>OZ246013.1:2732500-8066417 GCA_965230575.1 Saprospiraceae bacterium | reverse complement strand
TGCCCTCTTAAGAGGAAAGGACTTTGCCTACCGAAGTAAAGACTTGGAACAAATGTCATTTAGCCATGCAGGCCTTGCAAAATACCATGAATTTCGATCTGATTATCGGGCGGCATTGGCCGAAGATCAGAAGGCGATAGAGCTTTTGATTCCTGCATTTTCGCCTAAAGATGACTTTACGAATCCAAAACCCGAAGAGTTGAATTTTATTGTTCATAAAGTTTTCCTGCTTTCCTTTCTGTCAGACAAGGTGAAGATGATGATGCATTTGGGCAAGGAAAAATATAAAAGACAAATTCTGGAATTATTCAAGCTCGGCGATTTGGTAATTGATGACATGAGAGGCGATCATTTTATCGATGATACCAAATTATATTGGCGATCTGAGGTGTTTCCATTTTATGAAGATGCTTTGAATTATTGCCAAGAGGAGAAAGCCTACGACGAGGCATTTTATTTTTTTGAAAAAAGCAAGTCCGTTTTGTTACAAGAGGGATATTCATTCAATGAAGCCATTTCAAAAACTACTGACAAGGACAAAGATCGTTATCAAAAGCTAAAAATTCAGCTCAATAAAATTCAAAAGGGGAAGGATTTTAAATCCATTGATAAGATTGTAAATGCACAGCGCAGTTTTGAATTGTTTATGGATAGCTTGTCTGTTACCTATCCACATTTATTCAAAAAATATAAAAAGCAATTTTTACTTTCATTATCAGAATTTCAGAAAGAATTTGTTTTGGATTCTTCTATTGTTTACATCCATTATTTCTGTGGCGAAGAAGATGTTTTTGCTTTTGGTATAAAACATGACAAGATCGATTTTCTAAACCTTGGAAAGACGAGAAAAATAGATTCTCTCATTACTAACCTCAATTACTTCTTTCAGCATCCTGCGCAAATTGATAATAATTTTCGTTCGTATGCAGAAGCGTCGCAGGAAGTTTACTTTGAGGTTTTGGAGCCATTGGTTGGATATGATCAAAAGGAAATAGTCGTACTTCCAGATGGTTTGCTTGCTACGATTCCTTTCGAGTCTTTGATTTCGGCGATTAATGATGAAGGAGAGTATAAATATGTAATTCAGGACAAGATCGTGAGGTATTCATTTTCAGGATCTATTTTGAGTAATATGGACGATTCTGAATATCGAGAGCCTTATGATGTGGTCACCTTTGTGCCATTCACAGGAAAAAGAAATACAGTGGGTTCAAATTTTTCTGGTGTACAAAAAATGGATTTTAAAAGTGCTTCCAAGAATGGATTAAATGTAAAACACTTTGTGGGAGATGAGGCCAGTAAGCAAACCCTGTTTTCTATGGATGATGAGTTTTCAATTCTACATTTTTCCAGCCATGGGTTCGAAGATGAAGGTAAAGATCCTGAAATATTATTGGCCAATTCGTCCATTACTTTGCCAGAGCTTTTTACTTCTTCTTTGCCTTCCGACCTGGTTTTCCTGAGTGCTTGCAAGACGAACCTTGGTAAAAATTCTTACGGCGAAGGCATTCAAAGTATGGCTAGAGGCTTCACTTTTGCAGGAGCCAACAGTGTGATTTCAAGTTTGTGGAATGTAATTGCCGACCCGAATTCTAATATAGTCCGGCGATTTTATGAAAATTTGAGTCTTGGTCAATCCAAACATCTCGCACTGCACAATGCGAAGGTAGCTTACCTCGAGGACGTAAATATACCAACCTTCGAAAAGTCTCCATATTACTGGGCGGGGCTAGTATATTATGGTGAATCGGATCATATACTTAAACCTAAAAGAGAAAATGGAAATTATTCGATTCAGAAATATTTAATTGGAGCTCTTTTTTTGGTGCTTTTATTCTTTGGCCTCAAGACATACCAAAGGGGGACTTTGTATTAGAAATTAATTTTGAATCTTTCTTTCCAAGAAGGATTATAGTCTTCCACTCTTAATTATATTTACTCAAAATATGATTTATGAAATTTAAGCGAAAGCATATTATCCCAATTCTCGCAGTCATTTTTGTGTTGATTCAATTTATCAGAATTGACAAGACAAATCCTCCTATTGACCCTAAACTTGATTTTGTAGCAACCGTAAATCCTCCTCAAGTGCTAAAAACGAAAATTATCGATGCTTGTTACGATTGTCATTCTAATGATTCCAAATATCCATGGTATACCAATATAGCACCTGTCTCCTGGTGGATCAAAGGTCATATTAATGGAGGAAGGAAGCATCTAAATTTCAGTACTTGGAACCAATACTCAAAAGATAAGCAGAAGCATAAACTGGAAGAAAGTGTTGAAATGCTGGAAAATAAGTGGATGCCCTTGGGATCATATACTTGGCTGCACCCAGAAGCTAAAATGACCGATACTGAGAGGGAAGATATGATATCCTTTTTCAAAAAAATGCAATAAATAAACGTTACATATTAAACTAAGCTGTAATATGATACAGTAGGCTTGGGTCTCATCTTTCTTTGGCACACCTTTTGCAATTTTCTTATCCATTATGGATATTGAAAAAATAAATAGAAAACATTTTGTCGAGACTGATATGTACTATCGGGTAGGCATGGGACTTTCATCCAAGCTAATAAGCTTTGAAAATGGAACGATAAATGTTGAGATTGTCATCAGCAAGAAGTGGAAGAAAAACTATAATGCTACCGCAGCAGAATTGGCTCATTGTTGGAAAAATTCTCACCCGGAATTATCAAAAGCTATTGCGTGTAAAGCTTACATCATAGATACTCGTACTTATTCTTACAAACAATACTTGATACACAAAGGAATCAAACCTGGTTATGATGCCAAAAAAGGTGTAATTTTTACAAAATCCCACCTAAATTAGATTTTATTCTTCAAATACTTAGTTGAAATTCATTTACATTTGTAATCAAATTATGGTTATGAATGCTGAGAATTTTGAATCAACTATCAACGGCGAATCTGTCCAGCTTTATCATATATTTTCTCAAAATATTTCTTGCTTTGTTACCAACTACGGGGCACGTGTCGTTTCCTTATCCACAATGGACAAGGATGCTCGAATGGTCGATGTAGTCTTGGGTTTCGACTCAATAGATGAATATCTTCGTGCAAATGAAAAGTACCATGGGGCGACCATTGGTCGATACGCAAATCGAATTGCCAATGGTTCTTTTACCATCAAAAATACTACCTTCAATATTTCCAAAAACCTTGACAATAATTCACTTCATGGCGGATTTGAAGCCTTTCATAATAGAGTTTGGAAGTGTTTGTCGCACGAAAACGATAAGATTGTCTTGCAATACATTTCTCCGCATTTGGAAGAAGGATTTCCGGGAGAATTGGATACACAGGTCACATTTAGTATCGAAGGTTCGACCTTAAAGATTGACTATAAAGCAATTTCTACTGAAGATACAATTTTTAATCCCACACACCATTCTTATTTTAACCTGAATGGAGAAGGATCTGGATCAGTCCTGAATCATGTGTTGGCGATTAATTCAGATTTTTATACTCCTGTTGGCCATGATAAAATTCCGATCGGTTCTCTTGAAATGGTGGCTGATACACCATTTGATTTTACAAGAAAAAAGGAAATTGGTGCTGATATAAATAATGATCACTTACAATTGGAATATGGAGGAGGGTATGACCACAATTTTGTCATTAATCAATATGTGTCTGGCGAGCTTAATTTAGCTGCTGAAGCCATAGGTGATGATACGAATATCAAAATGGAAGTTTGGACTACTGAGCCTGGAGTTCAATTGTATTCAGCGAATCATTTTGACGGATCAGATATTGGTAAATCAGGTAGAAATTATGGTCAAAGAACTGCTTTTTGTCTTGAAACACAACACTTTCCTGATAGCCCAAATCAAAGCCACTTCCCAACAACAATTCTAGAAGCAAATGGTGTGTTTAAAAGTTCTACAGAATTTCGGTTTTCGGTGGCACATTCTTAGTTAGCAAGCATATTCTTATTGCCTAAACTTTTCCACTCGATTTATCTTTTTTTTTATCCTGAAACTTATATAGTTAAATATTTAAATTTTTCTATTTGTTGTCGCATAGTTTGCTATTTTTGTTCTTGTATTTTTAATTAAATACTAAAACTCAATTTTTAAAATTATAACCAACCAACATGAGCAGTAGAACTAGCTTGTTCTTGCGCCCATTGAGCGCTAACCCATTTAGACCGTTATACCTTACTTTTTTAGGAATAATTTTTTCACTCTCACTTTATTCACAGACGACAATTGCCATTCAAGATTTTGATGGCGCTACTCCTGATTGGAGTTATTCTAGTGATGTTCCATTTTTTGATAATGGAAATGATGGATTTTTTGGAATACAAAGTCCTTTCACACCATTAGAATATGCAAATCTGCAAGATTCAGTATTGTTTGAAAATGACCTTGATGATGAAGGTGATAATGGAACATCAGGATTTGCAAACGTCACATTCGATCCTGTCGATGTTTCTGCATTTACTGGAGTTGTAGTCACATTCGATTTTGATATTGAGGGCTATAATGCAAACAATGACGAAGCGCACTATGAAATATTCCTTGATGGTGTAGGCCAAGGTCAGGTTACCCTTCAAGACGGCATGGATCCAGGAGACGACGCAGAAGGAACAGTTACGGAAAATATTCCTGATGGTACAAATACTGTTGGTGTAGTCATATCAATTAGAAATAATGGAGCATCGGGCTATTCAGGATTTGATAATTTTAAAGTTGAAGGAGTTGCTTCAGGCGGCGCACCGCAAGTTTCATTTAGTGTTGCTAGTGCCGATGTTAATGAGGATGCAGGTACCTATGATATTTGTCTAACAATTGTAAATCCAGATATCAGTATTTCTACATCAGCTACTGTCAGTCTAACTCCAGATGGTTCTGCCACAAATGGTACTGATATCAATATGTATACAGACCAGATGGTTACATTCCCTGCGGGAGATAATACACCTCAGTGTGTAACAATAACCATCATCGATGATACTGAAATAGATGAAGATGAAACTTTAGTCTTTGAAATTAGTAGTGTGACTGGAGGAATGGCTGGATCACAGGATACGACTACGATAACGATTATTGACAATGACAAACTTACTTGTGCAGAGCCAGCATGGAATGTAGTAAGTCCTTTGGATAATGAAGTTTGGAGCCCAATCACTGGTGGATTCAACGCCAATGGATTTTGCGGCGGCGGATGTATGCAAGATGTTGAGACTTGGTTGATATATGGTCCTCTTGATATGACAGGGGTAAGCTTACTTGAATTGGAGTTGTCGGGATCTGAAGGATTTGGAATTACTGATCTCAATGTGCAATATTCAAATGCGGACGGAGCAAATGCTTGTCCGAATGAAGTTGCATGGACATCTGTGGGTATGATTACTGCTTCAGGAGATTTTGCATTTGATTTTAGTGGAGCAACAGGAACGGAAGTATATATTGGAATTGAATATAGCGATGATGGAGCGAATGGATATAGTTCTTGGGACCTTACAGATTTTGCATTGTTTGCGGATGTTTGCCCAAGTGTTGGCACTTTTGTAACACCAGAAGTGAGTGCTGGTCCAGACATTGTTCAGTGCGGTATAGCTGATGTTCAATTAGATGCTATTGGTGATGGATCATGGTCTGGAGGTGCTGGTTCATTTAATGATGCAAATGCAACAAATGCTATATATACACCTGATCCAAGTGAAGAGGGAAGTACTGTGGTACTGACTTATACTTTAAACTTGGCATCATGTACAGGTTTTAGTGATGATATTAGTATTGCATTTTTCGAAGAGCCAGGTGATACAGAGTTTTCATATGGAGCGATAGATATTTGCCCAGGTGATGGCATCCTTTCAGTAATGCATACTACTGGAGAAGATGGAACTTATACCGTAACCATGGGAGATGAAACAATGATTGATTTAGATCCAATGAATGGTGATATTAATCTAATGAATACATCTGATGGAACTTATGAAATTACAAATACCATAACAGGTGGAGGTAATTTGATAATTAGCGGTGTCATTGATGCCACACTTACAGGAGGACAACCAAAAGCTATTGAATTTTATGCGTTGGATGATATTCCTGATTTGAGTATATATGGTGTTGGAAGTGCGAATAATGGTAATGGTGGTGGAGTCATAGAGTTTACTTTCCCGGCAGATGAAGTAAGTGCTGGGTCGTATATATATGTTACTGCAAGTAATACTTCTTTTAATACGTGGTTTGGCTTTAATGCGGATTATGTTGATGATGTTGCTAATATTAATGGTGATGATGCCATAGAAGTATATAGCAATGGTAGTATTATTGATGTCTTCGGTGATGTGAATATGGATGGATCTGGTGAACCTTGGGAATATCTTGACGGATGGGCATATAGATTTAATAACCTTGGATTGAATATTGGTAATTTTATCGTTAGCGACTTTATTTATAGTGGAATCAACGCGCTAGATGGAGAATCGTCCAATGGAACAGCAGCCACTCCTTTCCCAATTGGAACATTTACAACTGATCAAATGGGAATTTGCCCCAATAGTGTTACATCTGTTACAATTACAATTGGAGATAGTGAAGGACCAGAGGTGGACTGCCCTAATGATATTGGTGTTCAGCTAGAGCCTGGAGAATGTGAAGAATTGGTATTCTTTGATATTCCATTCATGGACAATTGTGGAACTATTGATGCAGAAGCAAGTCAAGCGATAAATGAAGGATTGGTCAATACGGCTTTGGATTGTGCAAATAACACTTCGAACCACTTAAGATATTTTGAAAATAATTTACCAGTACCAGTAGAAATTACTCAAGTTAATTTTGGAATCTTTAATTCAGGAACTGCAGAAACAGTAACAGTAAATGTATATTCCATTCCTCCAGCGGCGGCTTTCGAATATGGAAACATGACCTTGCAAGGAACAGTAGATTATGCAGTGCCAGCGGGAATGAATAATGTGATTTTGGCGGCAATGTTGGAAGCAACAATCCCTGCAGGTATGAACTATGTACTAGAATTGAAAGCGAATAACACTACCAACTTTGTAATTGGTTATAATGACTTGGGAGAGACTGGGTCAACCTACATTGCTGGAAATAACCCAGTACCATGTGTAAGTTTAGAGCCAGTCGATATTGATGTTCTAGGATTTGGAGCCTTTGCCGTAATTCTTTTCTCAAATGCCGAAGGAGGACCATCTATCGAGCAAACACAAGGATTGCCTTCAGGTAGTTACTTCCCAATGGGAACAACGACAAATACCTTCATTGTTACCGATGTAAACGGAAATACAACAGAATGTACATTTGATGTAAACCTTGTTGAATTCTCCAATGGAGTTACAGGAGCATTGACATGTAACGATAACGTTAATATCAGTTTGGACCAGGATTGTGAAGTGATTTTAGGAGCAGATATGTTGCTCGAAGGCGATCAATATGGATGCTACGATGATTATGAAATCAGTGTATCAGGAGGTGTTACAGGCAATGTAATCACCCAACCAGGAACATACACCGTAACAATAACAGACCCAGACACTGGCAATAGCTGCTGGAGTACTATCAATGTAGAAGACAAGAGCGCACCGACTATCGAAGAATGTGCTTGCCCAGTGGGTGGATCTGAAGTAATGACACCATTCGTAGGAACACTGGATGGCACAGACCCAATCTGGACACGACCATTCGTAGCAGGAGGAGCATGTAACCCAAGTGGAGCAGGAGTAGATATTCCTTACGATACCTACAACTTCTCATTGGATATGGATGCAGGCCTTGGAGCAGAGGTGGTTTCATTCTCAGCACCAAGTGGCGATAGCTTCTTATGCTTGTATGAAGAAAGCTTCGATCCAACCGACCCATGTGGTAACCTGGTAATCACCAATGATGATGGTGGAGTAGGGCTATTGAGTCAATTCGATGTAATGTTGAATTCAGGAGTAAACTACATCTTGGTAGTAACTACCTTCAACAATAATGGAAATGACTTTGGAGACTATGTAGTAGAAATCACTAGTGATGCAACGTTATTAGAATTGGCAGAAGAATGTAATTTCCGATGCGTGGATATCGAATACATAATGGGAAGTGATGATTTGACACCAAATCCATCGATCACCTCATGTAGTGATTACGAAGCATTCTTCACAGATGAATTGACAGTAGATGCAAATGGCAACCAAATCATCTTGAGAACTTGGTTGGCGCAAAATGCAAACGGAAGTTCAACTTGTACACAACAATTCAATATAGCCCCGATAGCAATCGACGAACTTACGCTACCAATCAGCCCAGTTATCTTGAGCTGTAATGATGGTACAAGTCCAGAAGAGATCGTAGCAATATTCGACAATCCTCTAACTCAGGACAATCCGAATACCAGCTATGTAGAGAATAATGAAGGCTATGTATATGCTTACCCTACGTACTTGATCAATGGTCACGCACAGAAGGTAGACAATCAAGTATGTGATGTATATGCAGCATACACAGACCAAGAATTGGATGCATGTGAAGAAGGTTGTAATGGAAATAAAAAGGTAATCAGAACTTGGACTTTGGTTGATTGGAATACTCTAGAAATTAGTACCTACATCCAGACGATCAAGGCAGTAGATACCGAAGCACCAACGCTGATTACAAAAGATGTAACAGTAAGTACAGATGCATGGGGCTGTGAAGCAAGTTTCCCCGCACCACTGCCATGGGAGCTGCATGACAATTGTGATAGCTACCCAGAGTATACCATCACAGGTCCAGCAGGAGTAACGATCGAAGGCAACTTCGAAGAAGGATATGTAATCAGTGGCACACCAAAAGGTACACATACCTTCAACTACATCGCTTATGATTGCTGTGGTAATGAAGCCAGCTATCCATTTACAGTAACCGTAATAGATAGCACACCACCAGTAGTAGTAGCGAAGCAAAATGTAGTAATTAGTGTAACAAGTGGCAGCACAAATGGAGCAGGGCTAGCTAAGTTGTATGCAGAAAGCATCGATAATGGAAGCTATGATGGTTGTAGCAATGAAGTGAAATTGGAAGTAAGAAGAGATGAAGACAACTGTGATATCCGAGGAAATGCGACTTACAATGCAGATGGCCACCCACAAGATGGAAGTCCAAATCCAAACTCACCAAGCTATGATCCAGATGGAGGAGAATATGTTAAGTTCTGTTGTGAAGACTTGACAAATGCAACAGTGGATGTGAATGGCGATGGCGAATTGGATGCAGGATATGTAAAAGTATGGTTGCGAGTATGGGATGATGGAGATATGGATGGCATCTATGGTACAGCAGGAGACAACTACAACGAAGCCTGGGCATATGTGAAAGTAGAAGACAAGTTAGCTCCAGCAATCACATGTCCACCAGATGTAACCTTGACATGTGATATGGACTACACCGACCTGAATATGACAGGAAGTGCAAGTGCGTACGGTTCATGTGGCGGAGTAGATGTAGAATACAATGACATCATCATCAACTTGAATACCTGTAATGAAGGATTTGTAAGAAGAAGATGGAGTGTAGTAGGCAGAAGTGATATCTTCTGTGACCAGACAATCACAATGGATGAATTGGATGCACCAGTAAATGTAAGCTTCTCACAAGTAGGAGACTTCACAGCAGCGAATTGTCCAGATATGATCGCCTTGGGTGAACCTACATGGATAGCAGGTCCATGTGATGTATTGGGCTACACAATGGAAACAGATACCTTCTTCTTTGAAGATGGAGCATGTTACAAGCTAGTGAATCACTATACAGTAATCAACTGGTGTGACTATGAGCCAAACAATCCATTCTGGGATGGAGAAGGCCTATGGGAGCATGTACAGGTGATCAAGGTTACGGATGAGACCAAGCCAGTAATCGAAGATTGTGACGATAAGATGTATGCGATCAATGATCACAGTGATAGTGATGATGACGGAGAGGTGTGTGAAGCTAAGATTACACTTGAAAATGTAGCAACCGATGAAGGCAGTGCAAATTGTCCTACAGGCTGGTTGAAGTGGCAAGTACTAGTTGACCTATGGGGAGATGGAACAGTAGATTTAGAGTACAGTAGTTTCTTACCACCATTTGATACCCAATTCAATGATACGAATGGCAATGGTATCCCGGATGTATACCTGTCACCGACAGCGAATGGAGAGACAGTAAGTGTACCACTACCAGACATAGTAGGAAGCATGAGTAATCACAAGGTGAGCTGGAAGGTGACTGATGGCTGTAACAATGTGACTACATGTGATACAGAATTCATGGTAGTAGACAAGAAGGCACCAACACCATACTGTGTTGACTTGAGTACAGCGGTAATGGAAAGCAGTGGAACAGTAGAATTGTGGGCAATCGACTTCAATGTTGGTTCATTTGACAACTGTACTGCACAAGAAGACTTGAGATATACCTTCAGTGATGTAGCACCAGAAGATGATCCAAACTATGATGATACACAATCTTCATCAAGTATGACATTCGATTGCAGTGATGTGGATAACAGTCCAGTAGAGGTGAATATGTATGTATGGGATGAGAAAGGAAATGCAGATTTCTGTGTAGTATACTTGACGCTTGTGGATAATACAGGAGCATGTGGACAGAAACCAGATATAGCAGGTACAGTAGCTACCGAGACAGGAGTAGGAGTGGAAGAAGTGGAAGTAACACTGGAAGCATCACTACCAGAGTATCCTAGATTAGAAATGACAGATGAGAATGGAGAATATGTATTCGTTGAGAATGCGTTGAATGCAACTTATCAATTGTCAGGAAGCAAGGATGTAGATTACTTGAATGGAGTAAGTACCTTGGATTTGGTTAAAATCCAGAGACATATTCTAGGACTAGAGGAATTGAATTCACCATACAAGCTAGTAGCTGCAGATATCAATGGAGATACAGAGATCAAAGCACATGACTTGGTAGAGTTGAGAAAGTTGATCTTGGGAATCATAACAGACCTACCGACGAATGAGTCATGGAGATTTGTAAATAGTGAACAAGAGTTGACGATGGATATGGACTTGGCAGATGTAGATTATTCACAAGAAGTAGAGAACTTGCAGACCAATACGATGTCGAAAGACTTTGTAGCGGTGAAGATTGGAGATGTTACTGAAGATGCACAAGCTAACCTGACAGGTAATACATCTACAGCAGTAAGATCTAATAAGACCCTATCATTGAATATCCTGAATCAGGAAGTAGAGGCTGGACAGACTGTATCAGTAGGATTTACGAGTGAAGAGTTCGCTGAAGTATTCGGATATCAGTTTACGATGGAGTTGAATGGATTAGAGTTTGCAGGAATAGAGAGTGGAGTAGTAGCAATGAGTGAAGGCAATGTAGGTGTATTGTCAAGCAATGTAGTGACGATGAGTTACAACAGTTCTACTGCAGTAAGTGCAGGAAAAGATGAGACTATATTCACAGTGAAGTTTGTTGCTAAGACAAGTGGAAACTTGAGCAATATGATCGACATCTCATCTAAAGTGACGAATTCAGAAGCATATGTTTCGACTACGCTCAACACAAGTATAGGAGAGACGCTAGAGATAAGAAATGTTGTGATAGAAATGAGAGGAGATGTAGTAGAAGTAGAGACATCAGAATTGTATCAGAATGAACCGAACCCATTCAAGACGCAAACCACAATCGGATATAGATTGGCTGCTGAGGGCAAGGTTAATTTCACAGTACATGATGTTACAGGCAAAGTATTGATCAACAAATCACTATCAGGCGTAAGAGGCTACAATGAGATTACATTGAAGTCAAGTGATCTTGCATTGAGTGGAGTATTGTATTATACTTTGGAGAGTGGAGAATTCACAGCGACGAAGAAGATGATTATACTAGAATAAGAATATTCCCGATTATTGATTTAGACTTTTTGATATTATTGTATTCATTAAGTTGAATTAAATAATTAGTAAAAAAGACCTTTCTGTGAAAACGGGAGGGTCTTTTTGGTTTGCAGGGGAGGTGAAGAAGGGGAGAGGTGTTTAAGGGGATTAGGGCATTTTTTTAACTGCGAAGAACGCGAAGAACGCAAAGAGAGCACGAAGAGAAGATTTGAAGTGGAGGTACTTCTTTTGAAGTGTTCAGATTGAGTACACAAAGGATGACATTAAGGGATTTCAGAAATAAGTGTAGACTAAAATTATTGATCGAAATCTTTATTCTAAATGCTGGAGATTGAATTTTTCCAGGGAATAAAATCGGTTTTGACTGCTATGGATTCTTTTGGTTCGTCCTACCAAAAAATGAACTGAAAGAATTACGAATAAACACATCCCCATTTTAACGGCAAAGTCCTATAAAAAGAGTAATTGATTTGAAAGAATAAGATGAATATCAATTGAAAAGGCGATTGGAGGTATATCTGAATCTCCTGACAGTGACGCTCAACGTGAAAAGACATAAGCCTTTAAACCTGGAATAATAGATTTTCAACAAAAGCTTTCTGGAATCAAAATAATACAACTTAAAATTAAATCTCAATCATCCGCGCATTGCGACTACAGGATCTAATTTACTAGCCATAATTGCTGGAATAATACCACTGATAATCCCTACGATTACCGATGCGCCAATTCCCCAACTTACATTTGTAGCGGATACGATTAATTCAAAAGGAATTTGTGTTGAAATGAACTTGAGTATTCCGAATACCACAACAAGACCAAAAATACCACCGATAAGACAGAGAATAACGGATTCGATAAGAAATTCAAGCAAGATAATTGATCTCTTCGCACCAAGTGCTTTTTTAATACCAATGATGTTGGTTCTTTCTTTTACAGAAACGAACATAATATTCGCCACACTGAACATTCCTACAATCAAAGCAAAAATGCCAATAATAAAGCCTACAAAGTTGAGCATACTAAATACGGCATCCAGGACTTGGGACAACATGGACAACTCATTCAAAGCAAAATTCTCTCCTTCTGTAGGTTTCAATCTGCGCGAAGCACGAAGAATACTTGTAAGTTCTCCTTTTAATTCTTCTACATCGGCTTCTGGTCTTGCCTTTACACTTAATAATTTTCCAACATTACTATTTTCATTAGTATTGACAAATCGTTTCAAGTTGTTGAAAGAAACCCACATCACCTCATCAAAATTGAGAATGTTGAACATGTTTTCGCCCTCAGATTTCAATACACCAATGACAACATATTTTTGACCAAATAACTTTATTTCCTTGCCCACGGGCTCCAAAGTATTGAAGAGAGCCTGAGCTACTTGATAACCGAGAATAATCTTGTTGGAACCTGAGTTGTATTCCTGTTGAGTGAAATACCTGCCTTTCTCGATATCAATACTTTGCATATCCTTGTAATCATAGGTAGACCCCATAATGAATGCATTAGATACCGAGCTCGATTTGTATTTAATTGTTTTTCCCCCAGTGAATACTGTGTAAGCTACAAATTCTGACAACTTTGATTTATCGGAAATAGAGGTGTAATCTTTATAACTGGGTTCTGGTCTTTTGGCATACTTCCAATAATTTTGTCCTGGATCTTCATTCCAAGGCATAGTCTGAACATAAATGACATCACTGCCAAGCTCTTCGAAACCACTCTTTATAGACCCTTCCAAAGAATCTACTGCAGATTTTACGGCAATAATGCAAAATATACCAATGGTGATTCCTAACAAAGAAAGAAAGGTTCGAAGCTTATTTCCAACCAAGGATTGAAACGCTTGAACAACACTTTCGTAAATTATTTTTAATAATACCTTCATTTTAGAACTTACTGAGCACAAAATACTTTGTAATAATGAGATCATTGTATTCTTTCGATCAATGATTACAATTCATCGTTAAATCTAGAATTAATTTATACAGCAAATTAGTATTAATGCAATGATTATTACTTTTTCGAAAATAATCGTCAAAAAGACCTGTGTTTGGTTATTTTTTTGATAATTATTGAATTGACTCCCATAGAAAAAATATATGATTTTAGGGAGTGCCTTAGAAATGGTGATATTCTAGCTTAAATTACTATTTTTGCAGCCTTAAAAATAGAAAAGTAGATATGAGAACTAAGCTTTCACAATTTAATTTTGACTTGCCAGACGATTTGGTTTCAATGTATCCTTCAGAACACAGAGATGAGTCTCGCCTTATGGTGGTTCATAGAGATTCTGGAAAGATTGAACACAAACAATTCAAGGATGTATTGGAGTATTTTGATGATGGAGATGCCTTCATATTCAACAATACAAAAGTATTCCCAGCTCGAATGTATGGTCAAAAAGAAAAGACAGGTGCTAAAATCGAAGTTTTCTTATTGAGAGAATTGAATGCGGATGCTCGACTTTGGGATGTTTTGGTAGATCCTGCCAGAAAGATTAGAGTAGGAAACAAATTGTATTTTTCTGATAAGGATAATCCGGACGAAAGCATTCTTGTAGCTGAAGTAGTGGATAATACAACAAGTAGAGGAAGAACTATAAGATTCTTTCATGAAGGGGATGATGAAGAATTCAGATCTGTATTGAGACAATTAGGAAATACACCTCTTCCAAAATATATTGACCGTGAACCTGAACCTTTGGATGCGGAGAGATATCAAACTGTCTATGCCAAGGAATTAGGTGCCGTAGCAGCTCCTACTGCAGGTCTTCACTTTAGTAGAGAATTGTTGAAGAGATTGGAGATAAAAGGAGTAAACTTTGCTGAAGTTACGCTCCACGTAGGACTGGGAACATTCAGATCTATTGATGTCGAAGATTTATCAAAGCACAAAATGGATGCTGAGTATTTCAAGATTGGACCAGAGGCTGTGGAAGTAGTCAACAAAGCAAAAGCAGCCCACAAAAGAATTTGTGGTGTGGGGACTACATCTATGAGAACAGTAGAATCAGCTGTATCTGCTACAAGGAATTTGAAATCTGCTGAAGGCTGGACTAATTTATTTGTTTATCCACCATATGAGTTTAGTATTGCTGATTGCATGATTACTAATTTCCATTTGCCCAAATCCAGCCTTGTTATTATGACAGCGGCCTTTGGCGGTAGAGATTTGATAATGGATGCATATCAAGAAGCAATCAAAGAGAAATATAGATTCTTTAGTTATGGCGATGCTATGTTGATTTTATAAAAACAATAGGTTGTTCTATTTAATAATCTAAAAATCAAGTAGTTCTGGTCTTTTTATAAAATATTTGAAGATTTCGTTCAAACAATTCAAAAAAAAATTAGTTTTGTGGGAATTTTGAAGCCAAATCTTGACTTAGTAAAGGGGAATTTGATTTTGAAATCTTATTCGGATTAAAGAATAAAAAATTTTGTAAAGAATGTATTGGACATTAGAATTAGCACATAAACTCGAAGATGCACCTTGGCCGGCAACTAGAGATGAACTCATAGATTATGCAGTTCGTTCTGGGGCACCATTAGAAGTAATTGAGAATTTACAAGTATTGGAGGACGAAGGCGAGATTTATGAAACGATGGAAGATATCTGGCCTGACTACCCTAGGAAAGATGATTTTCTATTTAATGAGGATGAGTATTAAGTAGATCATTTCTACTCTAAATATAATAAGATTCAATCTCATCATTGTGAAGTCAATGATGGGATTTTTTTTAATCAAGAATGTCCATAATTTTTATTTCAATTTTTAACTCAAACGTATTATTCAGTTTTGAAAAAGAACATCATGACAATTGCGATTGACGGCTATTCTTCTTGTGGAAAGTCAACTTTGGCCAAGGCTCTGGCAAAAGAACTTTCCTTTATATATGTAGATTCTGGAGCTATGTATAGGGCAGTTACTTTCTATTTTTTGAAACATGATGTTGCCATTCATAATAAGACTGAAGTAGAAAAGGCATTAGAGAGAATTAATATCGATTTTGCCAATATTAAAGGAAAAAATATTTGCTTCCTCAATAATGAGAATGTCGAAAATGAGATCAGATCAATGCGCATCTCGAATAATGTGAGCGAGGTGGCAGCTATAGGCTCAGTTAGAGAGAAGCTGGTCAAAATGCAAAGATTGATAGCTTCGAATAGTTCGGTAGTTATGGATGGCAGAGATATAGGTACCGTGGTATTTCCAGAAGCTGATATTAAGTTTTTTATTACCGCAGATAAAAATGTAAGAGCTCAGAGACGGTATGATGAGTTGATAAGTAATGGTAAGGAAGTGACGATGAGGGAGGTTCAGCAAAATCTGGAGCATCGAGATACCATTGATACTACAAGGGAAATCTCACCCTTGAGGAAGGCTGAAGATGCCATCGAAATTGACAATACAGAATTGGACAGAGAAGATCAATTAGAATTGGCATTATCGTATATCAATAAATATGAGAAGAGATGTTGACTTTGGCCATTACAATATTAGCATCACTGTTTTCGGTATTGAATCCACTAGGAGCAATTCCTGTGTTTCTTTCTCTAACCGCAGACTATACACCTGAAGAGCGCAATAAGACTTCTCTGATGACCAGTATATATATTATACTAATTCTAATGAGTTTTTTCTGGGCCGGAACCTATATCCTTGGTTTTTTTGGAGTAAGTATAGCAGCTTTAAGAGGTGCTGGCGGACTTGTAATTATGATGTCGGGTTTTGCCTTGCTTAGTGGTAATATGACCAAACGAAGGGTAGGGGAGAAGGTAAGAGAAGAAGCAATGGAAAAAGAGGATATATCTTTTACTCCTTTAGCAATGCCAATAATTTCAGGCCCCGGTTCCATTTCTCTATTAATTGGATACTTTTCTGACTATCCTGATTTAAACAAAAAGCTGATCATAGCCTCCGTTATTATCATCGTTGGAATTATTATTTATGTAGTTCTTCGTTTTTCACCAGTATTATTCAAATTGTTGGGCCAGTCTGGATTAAAAGCTGTGGCTAGGATAATGGGCTTCATAGTATTGGCCATTGGAATCGAATACATCGTTTCTGGAGTTATGGAAATGGTGAAAATGCAATTGTAAGATGATATTAAAGCCATCTTTTTACCAAAGAGACGATGTAGTCTTAATTAGCAAAGAACTGCTTGGGAAAAAGATTTTTACCAAAATCGATGGAGTGAAAACAGGAGGCATTATTGTCGAAACAGAGGCTTATCGTGCACCTGATGACAAGGCATGTCATGCTTATGAGAATAAAATTACCGATAGAACCAAAACAATGTTTCTGCCAGGAGGCACATTGTACGTCTATATAAGTTATGGAATACATCGTATGATAAATGTGGTGACATCTCGAAAAGGAGTCGCTCATGCTATATTAATACGCGCAATAGAACCTACAATAGGTGTCGATAAAATACTGGAAAGAAGAAATCACGATATACTTAGTTATGAAACGATGAATGGTCCTGGAAAATCTGCCAAAGCAATGGGAGTTTCTAAAGATCATGACGGCTTGTTTTTATGCGATGAAGATTCTGCAATGTGGATTGAAGAATCGGGAATCAATGTGATGGAAGAAGAGATTCAAATTGGACCAAGAGTTGGAATGTCAATTCATACGGGACCAGACGCCCATCGTCCATGGCGTTTTTATATCAAGAATAATAAGTGGGTAAGTAGACCAAAGGTAGCCAAGTATCCCAATATTCCATTGAGATAAGGATGTTGAAACGATAATTACATCAACCAATAACCAATCAAAAAGAAATCTTATCTATATTAAGTTCTTAGGGTAAAAAGTGTATGATTGAGGATGAAATTAAAAAGAGATGGATTAACAAATAGTGAATCCATCTCTAGATAAGATATATAGGAAATTTGAGGTCTATTTATTTCGGTTAAATCAGGCCACCAGAAATCCATCTAGTGGCCATCGAAAGAGATTTGTCATTTTCTTCTAAATGACGACTGATGTTAAGGGTTTTGGAGCGGCTGCTAATAATTCTGCGCTCGCCGCATCGCTATATTTTTCAAAGTTCTTTACAAATAAGTTTGCCAGATCTATTGCCTTATTTTCATATGCTACTTTGTCGATCCATGTATTTTTTGGATTGAGCAAGGTACTTGGTACTCCTTCACATGAAACAGGAACAGCTAAATTGAAAATATCTGTATTCTCAAATGCTACATCATCCAATTTGCCCTCCAATACGGCATTGATGATGGCTCTTGTATAAGGTAGATTAATTCTATGTCCTTGAGGAAATGCACCTTCTGTCCAACCAGTATTAATCAACCAGGTGGTCGTATTGTGTTTGTCCATTTTGTTGCCAAGCATTTCAGCATATTGAGTTGGGTGCAGTGGCAAGAATGGAGCACCAAAACAAGCGCTGAAAGTAGCTTCTGGTTCTTTTACACCTTCTTCAGTACCAGCTACTTTGGCCGTATATCCAGATATGAAATGGTACATCGCCTGAGTTCTTGTCAGTTTACTTACTGGAGGCAATACGCCATAAGCATCACATGTAAGAAAGAATATGTGCTTTGGATGATCTCCTTTACATCCTGGTTGTGTATTTTCTATGTGGAAGATAGGATATGAGACCCTTGTGTTTTGTGTAATTGAATCATCCGCAAAATCTGGAATATTTGAACCCTCTTTAAATCCTATATTTTCCAAAATAGCTCCTGGTTTGATGGCAGCAAATATTTCTGGCTCTTTTTCTTCACTAAGGTTGATACACTTTGCATAGCATCCTCCTTCAAAATTGAAAACGCCATTATCTGACCATCCATGTTCATCATCTCCTATTAATGCTCTATTGGCATCTGTAGATAGGGTGGTTTTTCCAGTTCCCGATAGTCCGAAGAAGATAGCTGTGTCCCCATTCATTCCTACATTCGCTGAGCAGTGCATTGAAAGTACATTTCGCTCTACAGGAAGAATAAAATTCAAAACTGAGAATATACCTTTTTTGATTTCACCCGTATATCCTGTGCCACCAATAATAATGGTTTTTTCAGAAAAACAGATAATGGAGAAATTTGAAGACCTGGTGCCATCTATTTCAGGATCTGCTTTGAATCCAGGTGCACATAATATATTCCAATCGGCATCGAATGATTCCAATTCTTCACTCGTCGGTCGAAGAAACATATTGTGTACAAACTGCGCACTCCATGGCTTCTCCGCAATCAGTCTGACATTAAGCTTATATGTTTTATCAGAGCAAGCATATCCTTCTTTTACATAAAGGCTCTGATCTGATAAATATTCAGTCAATTTGGATTTTAATCCTTGGTAATGAGCATATGAAATAGGCTTGTTGATATTATTCCAGTCTACCGCATCTTTTGTGAGAGAATCGGAAACTATGAATCTATCCTTGGGAGATCTGCCTGTAAATTTTCCTGTTTTAATGCTTAACGCGCCGCTATCTGTGATCGAACCTTCATCAATGGCTAATGTAGCATCTGTAAGTTCGTTGGCGCTAAGATTGAAGTAAACATTTGTAGCATTGATGCCAAGAGATTTTATTTCTGACATCTTTGGACTTGCTATATCTGTCTGCATACTTTATATATTTCTTTTAAGAAACTAATAGTGTCAATTGATAAACAAAAGTCACTATGTAAATTGAATTATCCAAGGAAAGGAATGCGTTTAGAAATCGCTTTTTTTACACTAAGTATAGTGTAAGAAATACATAAAGCCCGACAGTATTGAGTTACAGACTTAGTGTAAGAAATACGTTTATATATTTAAATTTTTATAATAAGATATGAAAATTTTTAATAATATGTATTATGACAAGAGTTGGTAAACGATAAGGCTACCAAAATAGGCCATCGCACCCATAAAGAAAAACTGAATAATTGGCCATTTCCAACTCTTGGTTTCCCGCCTTACGACCGCAAGAGTACTCATACATTGCATGGCGAATACATAAAATATCAATAGGGATAATGAAGTGGCAGGTGTATATACCTTGGCCCCAGTATCTGGATTTACTTCAGCCGCCATTCTTTCACTTATGGTAGCTTCGTCATCGGCAGAGCCCACAGAATAAATAGTGGCCATCGTACCCACAAATACTTCTCTTGCCGCAAATGAAGTAATAAGCGAAATACCTATCTTCCAATCAAACCCCAGTGGTTTAATAGCAGGTTCAATAAATTTCCCCAAATGTCCTGCATAAGAAGCTTCTATCTTTTTACTGGCCAAATAATTTTCACCATCAAGTTCATTTAAATTGTTCGCTTCAATATAGGCAGTAGCATCTTGTTCGGCACTTTGCATTGCCGAAGAAGGACCATAGCTCGCCATGAACCACAATAAGATAGATATAACAAGTATGACCTTACCTGCTTCGAATATAAAGGTCAATACTTTTTCTTTTACATTGAGCAATGCATTCTTCCAGATGGGAGGTTTGTATTGAGGCAACTCGATCATGAGATATGAATTGTCATTTTCAACCTTTAAAAGATATTTGAAGGCCAGTGCGGCAACCAATGCACCTATTATTCCCAATAAATACAGACCCATAAATGCCAGGCCCTGAAGATTGAAAATGCCATACATTTTGCCATCAGGAACTACAAAAGCTATCAAAACAGCATATACGGGAATCCTAGCACTACATGAAATAAGGGGAGCTACAAGTATGGTATTTAATCGCTCTTTCCAACTGCTTATAGTACGAGTCGACATTATGGCTGGAATAGCACATGCACCACTGGATACAAGTGCTACGATACTCCTTCCGTTCAATCCAAAGCGTTGCATAAGTCCATCAAACATGAATACGGCCCTGGACATATACCCAGTCTCTTCCAAAATAGAAATGAGAAGAAAAAGAACTGTAATCTGGGGAATGAAAATAAGGATCCCGCCCAGACCTGCTATTATGCCATCGACTATAAGGTCAGTATACCACGCTACAGGCATGATGTCTCTCACAGCACCTCCAAAAAATGAAAAGAATTGATCAATCAAATCTTGTGGAGCATCAGACCAGGAAAATATTGCCTGAAATATAAAAAACATAATGGCAAAGAAGATCATTGGACCTACTATCCTGTGCGTGATTATCCCATCAATTTTATCTGTCAAGGTCTTGGGAGAATCATTATTCTGTGCAACCACTTTTCGAGCAATTGGACCAAATGCCGAATAACGAGACATGGTCTCATCTATCTGATTCTTTATATCCTCAAAATCATTTCTTGCTGCTGCCGATTCTATTCCATTGGATTGATCCTCTTTCAGATGCTTCAACCATTGGTAATGATGGCCAATGATTTTTGAATAATATGGATTTTCTACTCCTGAAATCTTCTTTACCTCTTCAATAAATCCTTTTAGGGTATCTGGAATTGGATAGAGTGTTTTTTTAGCAACAAAACTTTTTTTGCCATTTGTATTGAATTCTTGCACTTTGGATTTTAGTCCGTCAATATTGATTTCGTTTCTTCCAGATATGGTGACAACAGGCACTTGTAGGTAGTCAGAAAGCGGTTCGATCTCGAGTGTGTTGTTACTTTCTTCCAATATGTCTATCATATTCAATGCAAAGATCATTGGAATCTTAAGGTCGATTATTTGAGTAGCAAGCAGAAGATGTCTTTCCAAATTGGTAGCATCAGCCACATAGATTACCAAATCTGGATAATTTTCCCCTTCCAAATCAGTAAGTACATTAACTACTAATTTCTCATCGCTCGAATTTGCATGCAGGCTATATAGGCCTGGCAGGTCTATAATCGATATTTTCGATGAGTCATTTAGAATAGCTGTGCCAACTTTTTTATCTACTGTGACACCAGGGAAATTGGATACGGATTGTCGAAGACCAGTAAGTACATTGAAGAGACTCGACTTCCCGCTATTGGGATTTCCTACTAAGGCTACTTTTATCCGCTCTTGTTTTCCAGTCATCGATTTTAATCTTCAAGTAGGATAGCCAAGCCTTCTGAGTTTCTAATTGCTATTTTTTGTCCATCCAGTTGTAGATATAGTGCATCACCAAAGGGAGATTTCCTAACGACTGTGACTCTTGATTTTGGCAAAATTCCAAGGGGCAACAATTTGCAGGCGCAATCCAAATCATCAAAAGATTTGACAAGTCCAGTTTCACCAATTTTCAAATTCAGGACTGATTTTTTGCTCATTATCGTTATTTAGACTAAATCAAGATAGCAAAGATATTAATTCTTTTTATGGACGCAAATTTAGTAGAAATCCTTAAAATCTATTCTTAGTTTTGTGACATTAAAAAGACAATAAAAGATGGCAAGAGAGGCAGTAAAGGTTTGGGCTCCAGCGACAGTAGCGAATGTAGCGGTAGGGTATGATATTTTGGGGTTTGCAATAAATGGACCTGGTGATGAAGTTCTATTGAAACGAGGGAAAGAAAGAGGGTTGAAAATTGTAGAAATTACCGGTGCAAAAGGGAAGTTGCCATTGGACTACATGAAAAATACAGCTGGATACGCCGCACACAAATTGCTGGAGCATTTGGACTTGCTGGATATGCCATTGGAAATGACCATCCGAAAGAAGATGCCATTTGGAAGTGGTCTTGGATCTTCGGCGGCAAGTGCTGTCGGAGGCGTGTTTGCTGTTAATGAACTTTTGAAAACTGGATTAACCAAAAGAGAGATATTGCGTTTTGCCGTAGATGGTGAAAAGATTGCTGACGGCGCCTGGCATGCAGATAATGTAGCTCCTTCATTATTGGGAGGGATGACATTGATCAGGGACAATGATACTTTGGATGTGCACAAGCTGTACCTGCCAAGAGGATTGCAGGTCGTGGTGATTTATCCTGACGTAGAGATATTAACTAAAGATTCGCGGTCTGTGTTGTCTGATTCTTTGAAACTGGATCAACATATTAAGCAGTCTGGAAATCTTGGTGGATTTATCATTGGAATGTACAATTCGGATTTTGACTTGATTCAGAGATCATTGGAAGATGTAATCATCGAGCCTCAGCGAGCTCAATTAATTCCTTGTTTTTATGATATGAAGCAGGCTGCTCTGGATCATGGAGCTTTAGGATTTAGTATCAGCGGTGCCGGGCCTTCCATGTTTGCGCTTTGCAATAATTCTTTGGTAGCAGAAAGCATCATTGAGTCTGCGAATCAAATATACTCAGATAAAAGTATTTCGATCAAAACGTTTCATTCTGACATTAATAATGAAGGAGCTTATCTATTTTAAAATTATCACAATGTCCAATGTATGAGTACATCAATGAATGAACAACTTGTAGAACAACTGGAAGTGCGACTTATAGAATGCGGCATACACCGTATTTTGGCTTGCGTCGAAAAACTGAGTGATGATCAACTTCAATATCGCCCCAACTCCAATTCTAACAGCATTAATAATCAAATTCTACATTTGAATGGGAATGTTAGACAATGGTTGATAGCTTCATTGACAGATAAAAATGATGCTCGAAGGAGGGATGAAGAGTTTGATGTTAATAATAAGAGATCCAAGAGTGAACTGATCAGTATTTTACAAGAATTGGAAAAGGATGTTCGCAGTACTTTCCCATTTATATTGAAGAGTGATTTAACTAAAAAGATACATGTGCAATGTTATCATGAAACAGCAGTCTCTATTATAGTTCATGTCATCGAGCATTTCAGTTATCACCTGGGTCAAGTCACTTATATCACAAAAATGTTGTTGGATATTGATACGGGGTATTATGCAGGTATGGAATTGGACAAAGTAAATTGAAAATTCCGATGTAGAATTATTAATCTAAGTTAAGTCAAACCCTCAATATTTATACCTTTGTTGCAAATTCAAGCATTCTTTAAATGATAAAAAACATCATCTTTGATATTGGGGGTGTGTTGCTCGATCTAGATTATGATCTGACATTCTCAAAACTGAGTGAAGTCATGGGTATAGATATCCAAAGAAATAAGATTCCAGCACAAATTTTTAAGGTTATCTTGGGCTATGAAAAAGGAGAAATCAATACAGAGACTTTTTTGTGGAATTTGCAGAAAGAATCGGCGAAGTTGACCCCTCAACCTGATAAATTGATCAAAGCGTGGAATGCAATGCTGATCGGATGGAATCCAGAACGCTTGACGTTTTTAGAAGAATTGCGAAAGGAGTATTCTTTATATATTCTGAGCAATACCAATGACTTGCACTTGGAATGGTTTAACAGGGATTTGAAAAAGAATCACAATATTGCGGATTTTGATACTAGGTTTTTTGAGAAGGCGTTTTATTCACATCTTATGAAAATGAGAAAACCAGAAGCTCAAATATATCAGCAAGTACTGGAGGAATCTGGAATAAATGCCAAAGAAACATTGTTTATTGATGATAATATGGAGAATGTAGAGAAAGCTAAATGTGCTGGATTTAATGCATCTTATCATAATCCGAAAAATGAAATAATAGATTCTTTCAAGGGATATCTTGAAGTATATAATTGATGAATTTTACATTCGAAATAGCTAAAAGGTACTTGCTGGCGAAAAAATCGACCAGTGCGGTGAATATCATTACATGGATATCAGTAGGAGGAATTACTATTGGTACTGCTGCATTGATATTGATTTTGTCTGTTTTTAATGGATTTGAAAGCTTACTTTCCGGCCTGAACAATGCGTTTAATCCTGATATCAAGGTAGTACCTGTAGATGGTAAATATTTTGAAATCGATTCTTCCCAAACCATTCAACTTAAAAGTATTGTCGGAGTTGAAAACTTGTCCAAGACAGTAGAAGAAGTCTGCCTTTTTGAATACAAGGATGTACAAAAAGCGGGGATTATCAAAGGAGTTGATACGAACTATAATTCGGTTACATCTATCGATTCAACTATAACAGATGGAATTTTTAAGTTGGATGACGGAAACCTTAATTATGGAGTCTTGGGAAAAGGGCTAAGTCGAAACCTTTCCATAAACTCAAACGATGCCATCACTCCAGTTACAGTTTATATGCCGACTCGGAAAAAAACATCCATGCTTGGGAATTTGGGCAAGGAGTTCAAGCAAATGAGTGTATATCCATCAGGGATATTTGAAGTAGGCAGTGATGCCGATGTGCTATATATTATTACCAACTATGAGGCAGCCAATAGATTATTGAGTCAGGAAGATAAGATTTCGGCCTTGGAATTCAAATTGACTGAAGATCATGATGAGGATGTAATTAGATCTGAGATCACCAAAATATTGGGAGATGGATTCAAGGTCAAAAATCGATATGACCAGGAAGAAGCATTTCTTAAAATTATGCAAATTGAAAAATGGCTGGCTTTTTTGATCGTGGTTCTCGTTTTGGGAATTATTGCTTTTAATATGGTCGGGTCATTGTGGATGATGGTCTTGGAAAAAAAGAAGGACATTGCTATTTTGAGAAGTATGGGCCTCGAAACCAGGAATATCAGACGCATCTTTTTAATGGAAGGTATTCTTATTTCTAGTGCTGGTTTTATTTTGGGGACAATATTAGCCTTGATATTATATTATTTACAAAAAAAATATGCGCTCATTGCCATACCAGATGGTTTTATGATTAATGCATATCCCATAGAATTGAAATTGACTGATTTTTTAATTGTAGCAGTTACCGTATTTTGTATTGGATGGTTGGCGTCAATTCTACCTTCTTATCGTGCAGGAAAGGTTAGTGCTTTTGTCAGAAATGAATTATAAGTTAAACGTGAATAATGTTTAATATGAAAATCTAATTCTTTGATAATCAATAATAAGGGGTGTTCAGAAGTAACAGACCTTGAATTCTTAGAGGAAAATATGAGAGCTCGAAAATAAACGAGGGCAAAAAATGGCCTTATTCAGTTTAGTATTTTGGATTCCTATTTTCTGTTAAAAACTCAAAAGTGTTTGAGGATGACAAATCATTATTTGAAAGTAAACATTCCAGTAAATCAATGCATAATAATAGAAAGATCAACCATTGATCCGAGTTTTTTGAGTTTAAGAAAATAGGGATTCACCCACCCATCGCTAGCGCGTTCCATCTCTTGGAAGGTTTCACTTCCACATCTTCGATGATCGTTCTGTCTTGTTAAGAACTGAATAAAGCCTTGGGCTTTTTGGATCGTTTTTGGGCCAAGCTAGGACTGAATGATCTTTTATGTAATAAAAGTGATAATGATAATTATCAAGTGAAGGAACACGATAGTGGTGGGCGAGCATCGCCCGTCATGGCAAATGACCAAATGAGTTGAAAAAAATATTACCCTGTTTTCAAGTGAAAAGTACCAAAAATGGGGAATTCTTTTCAGAAGTAACATGCGAAAACTTTCGATATATAATAGATTTAGCTTTTTATGAATATCCCTAATAAAGGAAATTCAAATTATATATTTGAGTAAATTGATCTTCAATTTTTTAATTCATATACGTTTATCAGCGGGATTTTAGCCTCCCACCACTTTCGTGTTCCTTCTTTTGAAAATTATCATTTTTTTTATCAAAAGTTCATTCAGTCCTATTGCCAAAAAAGTAAAGCCAAAACGCTAGGCAGCTCCGACATCCCACAATAGCTGCCATTCCTAAACTTCCCAGATGTTGATTTCAAAATTTTCTTAACCATTATTCAGGATAAATTAAGTAATCCTTATGGTGACTTACTAGATCTACTTCCACCTTTGGCCACTAAATCTGATTCCTGGGTCTTACCCAAGGCCTTGTATATTTGAGATTGTACACGTGGTCGATATTCTCCTTTACCAAATTTATAATTGTTCATATCTGGATAGGTTCTATTGGAAACAAAAATATAAACCAGATTTTCTTCAGGATCTGCAAAAGCTGCAATGCCAGTAAAACCCAAATGCCCGAATGTACTGTCGGATGCCAATTCAGACATGTTTTGCGATTTATGCGATTTCAATTCCTTCATGTCAAAACCAAGTCCTCGCCGACTGCTTTCATGGTATCTGGTCGTAAACAATTTGATTGTCTCTGGATCGATGAATTGCTGCCCACCATAAGAACCACCGTTCAAAAGCATCTGATATATGGTGGCAAGTTCTTTGGCATTGCTAAAAAGACCCGCGTGTCCACTCACACCTCCGAGCATTGCCGCTCCCATGTCGTGAACATGTCCTTGTATCTTTTGCATTCGGAAATAATCATCCAATTCTGATGGTGCTATACATGACCTGTCGTGTTTTTGCAGTGGCAGATATCCAGTCTTTTGTAATCCCAATGGACAATAGAAGCTTTTATCCGCATAGATATTAATTGGTTCCCCAACAAGGTTGTCGATGGTCTTATGCATAAAATAGAAAGCCAGATCAGAGTATTTGTACCCTTTTCTCTTTTTTAATTCACTCACATAGATCCTGCTCCAGATCGAATCTCTATAATCTGTTCGAAGAAATAAACTATCTGCTACTGGTATGGTAAAACCAGGTTTTAATGTTTTTGAATAATACTCCGGAAGGGGTTGAGGATTTCTTTTGCTTTCACTAACGGTACTTTTGTAGAAAGGAATCCATCCCGCTAATTGAGCGTGATGGGCCAGGGCCAGCCTTACATTAAGGTCTCCTTTGTTCGAGGTGTCAGCCTCTGCAATATACCTATCAATAGGTGCATTGAGATCAAATTTCTTTTCATCATATAGCTTCATCAATGAAAGTGTAGAAGCACAGGTCTTGGTCACAGAAGCCACATCATATATATCAGAATTCTGGACCTTTCTCTTTTTATCATAGGTGAAATGACCGTATGACTTTTGAAATACAATCTTACCATCTTTCGCAGCAATAATTTGACATCCTGGAGCGGCTTTTTTCTTAATCATTTCTGCAACAATGGTGTCGATTCCTGCCAGGGTTTCAGAGTTCATGCCTACACGTTCGGGTATAGAATAGCCCAATCTACCAAGAGAACTTCTATATTTTCCGACTCCATAAGCATATTTCTCCGATGCTGTAACTGGAAGTTTACCTTTGATGGGAATGGATCCAAAAATGGCCTCTGCAGCTACTTCCTGAGCCATTTTATCGGATTCATAAGCAACGATTACATTTGAAAAATCATCAAAGTATTTCAAAGCATATGGGCTTCCAAAAAGAACCACTATTACCTTCTTCTCCTTATTTAGGCTTTTCAAAAAATCAACATTCCTCTGGTCGATACCAAAGTTTTTTGAAGCGTATTTGCTCATGTCATGAATACCAACGATCACATAATCTGAGTCTTTTACCGCATTCGCAATTATCCCTTTTCTAGCCGCAGTCGAGGGCCTGGCTAAAAGATTGTGTTTGCAATTCACAAAATTGGACAAGTGTTTTTGAAAAGCGGTCTCTTTCCCTGCTCCAATGGAAATAGATGAAAATTTGATGTTGTCTATTTTTCTAATAGGGACTAATTCTCCTTCGTCAGCAGCAAGGGTCACAGCATTTTCTAACAATTCTTGTTTGAGAGCCAGTGATTGATTGCTGTTGATGTCTTCCATCAAGTTATCATGTGGAATATCTTTCCATTTGGTAAGCTTTAGCGTATACTTGGCTCTGAGTATTCTTTTCACACTATTTTCTAATCTATCCATCGGAATCGATTTGTCCAGGATTCCATTTTTTATGGATTCAAAACCAGCACTCAAATTTTCGGGAAGTAAGATGACATCGTTGCCTGCGATGAATGCTTCCTTATCCGCATCACCCGGTTCGAAATGCTTGGTCACACCTTTCATTTCCATGGCATCGGTATAGATCAGACCTCCAAATGCCAACTCATTCCTTAGCAAGTCGGTAATTGCAGATTTAGAAAGCGTAGTTGGTCTATTGGCTCTGTCATCAATCGATGGGATATTCAAGTGTGCTACCATTACGCTACCAATGCCTTGCTTGATTAGGGAACGGAAGGGCATCAATTCGACACTATCCAGCCTTTCTTTATTATGATTGATTTGAGGCAAGTCATAATGACTGTCTGTGTCGGTATCTCCATGACCAGGAAAATGCTTGGCACATGACATTACCCCCACTTCTTGCATTCCCTTCATGTAGTGATATCCTTTAGAAGCTACGTTGTACTTGTCTTCACCAAATGATCT
This sequence comes from Saprospiraceae bacterium, assembly GCA_965230575.1. Taxonomy (GTDB): domain Bacteria; phylum Bacteroidota; class Bacteroidia; order Chitinophagales; family Saprospiraceae; genus CAJXUU01. Next base: position 8,037,418 of record OZ246013.1, on the reverse strand, counting down.
ATTATTAATTACAGGGTTTTTTGGATTGTTGTTGACATCCACTACCGGTGCAAAATTCACATTGAGTCCTACTCGCTTGCAATGCTCACCGATATGCTTACCCATCTCGTGAATGAGATTATTATCCTGTATGGCGCCAAGTGTTAATGCTCTTGGAAAACTGATGGCTTGTTTTGGATATCTCATGCCCAGACCCCATTCTCCATCAATAGAAGTCAGCAAGGGCAATTTTGATTTGCCTTGATAACGATTCATCAGATTTACCAATTGAACTGGTTCGCCTTGAAAAAAACAAATGCCACCGACCTTATATTTTTCTATATTTTTAATTACAGTTTTGGCTTCTTCCTCATTTCTTTTTGCTGAAGCCCTAATCATGAATAATTGACCCACCTTTTCATCCAGGGTCATATTAGAATAGATACTATCTACCCAAAGATCCTGAGTAGTCTGACCATAGTTGTAATTCAGACTTCCAATAAAAATTACATATAAGCATATTATAAACCGCATATTTCTCTTTTAATTGAAATCATTTAAATTTAATTGTTTTCTAAAGCTTTTGGGTCAATTTGTACTGCTTTTTGAAAATTTATCCTTGCTAGCTCATCATTACCATAGTATTGATATGCTTTTCCAAGATTAACGTAGGCACCAGCATTATCTGGTAACATTTCTGCCACTTTTGTGAAATATTTAATAGCCTGTGGGTGTTCTCCAGCCATGCCGTGGGTGATTCCCAAAAGTCGATATGCATCTGGATCAGTGTCTACTAGCTGAATCGACCGTTGCAGGTAATTTTTTGCCTTTTCCAGGTTTCCTTCTTTTTCGCCAGCATGTCTTCCGCCATCTCTGTAGGCTACCGCAAGATTGGTAATGGCTTCTTTATATTCAGGAGCCAGTGAGAGCGCACGTTCATAACTTTTTATTGCGGATTCGAAATCACTCTTATAAAAATGGGCATTTCCAAGCAGTAGTGCCGCATTTTTGTAATTCGGATGTATTTCCAATGCCTTGGTTAGATAGGGAATAGCCCGGTCCAACATCTGAGATTTTTGTGCAGCGTTTTCGGGTTTTGAGGATTCTGTGACCAATGCTCCACCTGCGGCATTGAGTACTTTTGCGCTATTGTTGGATGTTTTTACATCTGTGGTGAATAGAGTAAAGTCGTTTTTCCAGACATTATTTCTAGTAATTGTTTTGAAACTGTAGCAAAGCAGTAGGACGGATACAATTCCTATCAAGGTACTTGACTTTGATTGTCCAAAATATCTGTATAGAAGGTACGCAACTAAAATGCAAAATCCTAGTGAAGGCATAAACATGAATCGCTCTGACATATTGGTACCAATTGGAAATACAATATTGGATACGATAGAAAGTGTGATGATGAAATACAGAATACAAAAACTGACTATGCTTTTTTTACCAATATTCATAAGTGCATATATACCCATCGCCAAATAAACCAGTACACTTAGTATCACCTGCCAATTACCAAATGACATAATATCGATATGTCGAGGATAATAATCGTGGGTCAACGGATGAGGAAAAAGCAGAAGTCCGATATATTTGCCAAGTGTGAATACGATGGTAGCAGCTTTTTCTCCAAAACTGAACGGGACATATGAATTTCCAGCGATTTTGATGAATGGATTATTCATGAGCTCCTTTGGTGTCCCACCAAAATCAAGGCCAAGTACACTCGTTCTGATCATGATGAAAATAATAGAACTGACAAGGATGACAATAGTCGGAGTAATGATTTTTTTGAAATTGGTATTTCTGAAAAAATAGGCAGCTAAGGGAATTATGGCTAAATATGTAATGGTCGTTTCTTTGGACATTAAACCAAGGAAAAATGCTATGCCTGCAAAGCCAATAAATAGGCTTTTTTTAGTGTCAATATATTTGAGGGAGTAATAAAGGGCAAGGACTGCTCCCATCATACTCATGATTTCGTCTCTTCCTTTGATATTGGCAACTGCTTCAGTATGAATAGGGTGAGCTGCAAATAATAATGCAGCTAGAAAAGCAAAAATGTAAAATCCTCGACTACTCCCTAGTACAGGCAGTAGCATCAGCACAATCAATTTGTATATGAGCATACAAAGTAGAGCGTACAACAAGACATTAATTATATGACCTGCTAATGGACTTTCTCCAAATATGGCATTCTCTATTGAAAACATTATTGGAGTAAGCGGTCTGTACCTACCCCCTGATACCAATTTTGCCTTCCCTTCTGTTTTGAAGAAACCATAAAAGGTATCATTTGTCAAGTGTCCTGATATCCCAGAAAAGCCTTTTTGAGTAAACATATTGTCATAGATCACTATGGCATCATCCTGGGTAAAATCATGGGTGATGGTATTGGCATAAAGCAAGCATGAAAATAGGAATACGATCCATGGAAAATGTCGCCTTCCTTTAAAGTCAACAGTCGTTTGTTCTACTTTTTTTGGTGTAGATTTGACCTTAGCTGTTTTCTTTTTCTTTGACATACAGCGAATTTACAAATTATATTTATTTGTAATATATAAAAATGTAATTTTAAAGAACATATAACCTTAAAATACTAATTTTGCCATGCAAAACTGCAAAAACGAACTGCGGTGTGATAATTAAAAATTTGTTATTTAACTCGCATTTTTATTTGTTTTAGTGACCAAATTAATCCCCCCACATCATAAGAATAAGATCGTTGAGATCGTTTTTTAGAAAATGAACACCTTACGCATGGTATTAAACAGAATAAAATTGGTTGTATGTATTTGCCTCGTGACTCTATTCGCGAGTAAGGATGCCATAGCGCAAAACATTAAAGCGAGGCGTGATCTTGACAAAAAATCATTGAAGAATTATAAGAATGCGATATCTGAAGGAAGGAAGAAAAACTATGTGAAGAGCCTAAAGCTATTCGAAAAAGTCTTGAAGAAGCATCCAGAATTCATCGATGCACAGTTGAGAAAGGCGGGGATGTTGCACAATATGGGTCAGTATGAGAAGTCGGCCATGGAATTTGAAAAAGCCATTGCTATGGCTCCGGAATATGATCCACAGATGTATTTTTCATTGGCAATTGTAAATCGAGATTTGGATAGATTTGATATTGCGGCGCAAAACTTTCAATTCTTTATTGATCGTACAAAAAATGAAAAGAAAAAACTCAGGGCAATTGATTTTAGAGACCGTTCCTTATTCGCTCATGAAGCGATTTCCAATCCTGTACCATTCAATCCTGTATTGCTTACAGGAGGAATAAATTCGAAATATTCTGAATATGTTCCGCTTATGAATATCGAAGGTAACCAGATGGTATTTACACGGAGATTGGGAGGGCAGGAAGATTTTTACATTGCCAATTATGAAAATGGCGAATTTGTAGATGTGGAAGAAATGTATGGATTGAATACACCACAAAATGAAGGGGTACATACTATTTCGGCAGATGGTAAGGTCTTGATTTTTACTGCATGTGACCGCCGACAGACAGGGATAGGGTCATGTGATTTGTATTACACACAATTGAGAAGTGATGGATGGACAGTGGCTTCTAATATGGGCAAGGTGATCAATTCTATAAGTTGGGATGCCCAACCTTCTCTTTCATCAGATGGTAAAAAATTATTCTTTAGTAGCAATAGACAAGATGGATATGGAGGCAATGATATTTGGATGAGTACCCGGACTGACACTAGTGGATGGACACCGCCTTATCCACTGCCGACTGAAATTAATACTTCTGGCAACGAAGAATCACCATTTATTCATCCCGATGGGCATACCTTGTATTTTAGATCCAACAAGCATATTGGCATGGGAGGATATGACATATTTTTCTCAAAATATATAGATAGTACCAAAACCTGGACACCTGCCAAGAATATTGGCTACCCTATAAATACTGAAGGGAGCGAAGGGGCATTATCTGTTTCTCTTGATGGCAAGAAGGCTTATTTCGCAAGTGACATGGCATATTTAGAGGATAAAACCAATGCAAACCTTGATATATATTCCTTCGACCTGTATAAAGAAGCAAGACCGATGCCTTCTACCTTTGTGAAAGCCAAGATTACAGACAGTGAGACGGGTGAAGCTTTGATCGCTTCTTATTCTATTGAACCATTGAGGCGAAAGCTGAATCAAATAAGTGGTAAATCTGATGTTAAGGGCAATTTCATTACGAGTCTGCCGACGAATATGGACTATGCCTTTTTTGTTGAAAAAGAGGGATATCTTTTGTACTCGGGTAATTTTTCTTTGAAAGGGATACAAGATGTTACCGATCCATTTGTTTTGGAGATTAAGCTTACTGCAATTCCAAAAGTTGAAGAGCAGATTACTAAAGTTGAATATGAACCAATAATTTTGAATAATATCTTTTTTGAGTCTGGTTCAGCTACTTTAAAAACAGAATCTGACATTGAGATCTCACGTTTGGCTGAGAATTTAAAGACTAATGAGCTTTTAAAAATTGAAATTCATGGACATACAGATAATGTCGGTTCTGATGAAGATAATATGCGTTTGTCCGAAGAAAGAGCCAAATCTGTTATGTTGGCATTAATAGATAAGGGTATCTTGCCTTCAAGAATTTCTTCGAAAGGATTTGGAGAGAGTAAACCTATTGATTCAAATGATACAGAAGAGGGGCGCAAAAACAATAGAAGAACAGAATTCGTTGTTAAATAGAAATGAATTAGTTTAGAATAAATGAATCCAACTAAGTATATATTATTTTCATTGCTTTTGATTGGTCTATTAATGATGACGCAATCGTGCAGCAAGAATGCGGAACCACGATTTTTTGTAGATGTAGAAAGAGATTTTAATGTGGATATGACATTAAATTCAGTCGAAACTCATTTTTTTCAGTTAAAAAATATACCCACTAATATTCAACAGAGTTTGGATCTTTATGGACTTCCAAGAGAGCAAATCAGTGCAATTAATCCAGCGGATGCTGTACTGACGACAGCATCAGGTTTAATGGATTGGGCACTTGTAAACTTTGTGGAGATTTATGCTGTATCCAGGATTGACCCGACAAATAAGAAGCAAATATTCTATATACGAGGTAGGGATGTGGGAAATCATGATGATTTGAAATTGTTTAATACATTTGCAGAACTATCCGAAATAATGGTAGAAGAAACAATAGATCTTGAAATTAGAATCAGAACGATAACATCTGTGCCTGGTAATTTTAGAGCGAGATTATTGTTTAATTATGCAGTATATGATGAGATTTAGAAATGAACCTATTTAACATTATAAGGTTTATATAATCCCAAAGAATTAAAATATAATTCACAGACATCTTTTAATAGCTTCGAGCAATGAGTAAGTTTTACAGATATATGGTGCAGTTCAATTTTGGTTCTTTCACCTTGGAAATGGAGGAGATGATACCAAGACAAAGATTGGTCGTGGATCGCCTGTTCGATCAAGGTGTATTGATTACGTATACCCTTGCCGCTGACAGAACCAAATTGTGGGCAGTATTTCAATCTGATAGTGAAAGTGAGCTATTGACTTATATAGAATCACTACCAATGACTCAATATTGCGACTACACTTATAATGAGATAATGTTTCATGATTCTTCTCAGTTCATCCCCAGTATCTCATTAAATTAGAGTTCTGATTTTTTTGTTAAATTTGAGGACTGAATTATTTGTTGAAGTCAATTCCCACTGTGTGTTTGTAGCAAATTACAATCAACTCCCATTTCAATGAATATCTTTAATTCCAGCATAAATATTTTATTTTGGTTGTGCATCTTATGTGCATTATCTACACCTCTCGTTGGTCAAATCAATATTGACTCCACGTATCAAAAGAGTGAATTGGATCGAATTTTGAGCGAGGCTCAAGAGACAAATGATAGGGATAGCCTGGCGGCAGTCTATTATTTATTGGCGGAGTACGAAGCCAATAATTTTTACAAGATGGGTAATTCGATAGACTACTACAAAAAAGCACAAGATTACTATAGCAGACTTCAAGACAGCTTTATGGTGAGCACTATAGATAGAGCGATAGGGCTTAAATACATGAAATCTGAGTACTATCAGGAAGCTTTGGAATCTTATGAGAAGGCGCTGGAGTATTTCACCGCTAAAGAAGATTTGGAAAATATCGCCAATCTCTACTTTGAGATCAGTCAAGTTTATAATGAGCGTACCGACCCGGATAAAGAGTTTGAATATCTAGATCGCGCAATTGAACTGAATAAGGTGCTGAAAGATTCGATGTTGATGGTGAAATTGATGATTCGTAAAACCATGACTTATGAAACTTTTAATGAATTGGATTCTGCCGTGCTCCTGGCTATAGATGCAGTTCGGCTTAGCGATGCGATTAATGATGATATGAGTATGAGCCAAAGTCTTTTTCGACTTGGAAACCTCAATAAAATAAGGACCGAATATGAAAAAGCAATAAAATATTTGCGAAACGCGGAGCGGTATGCTTCGCCAAATCCATTCAACGCCCATAGAAATAAAATATACCTGGAATTGGCGGAATGCTATGAACGCATAGACTCTTATGAAGATGCCTACCTTTATGCCCGAAAATACGCTGCACTTAATGATAGTATTCTAAATAACAACAGGATTGAAGCTCAAAATAACCTGACCATCAAATATCAAGCCTATGAAAAAGAAAAGAATATCAACGAATTAGAAATTGAACAGGACCTTGCCGAAGAACGGAACAAACAACAGAGGAATGCCATGTATATTCTTACTGCAGGTTTGATTATGCTCCTGGCACTGCTTTATTATATCATAAATTTCTATAGACAAAGGATACGAGCGGAAGAAATCATCAATGTCCAGCAACAGGAAATAAGCCAACAAAAAATTCGGGAGTTAGAAGATAATATCAAGATTTCGAGCATGCAATCGATGCTGGAAGGACAAGAGAATGAAAGAGAGAGAATATCAAAAGACCTGCATGATAGCTTGGGAGGATTGCTTAGTACGATCAAACTTCAATTCGACAGTGTAAAGTCGAAAATGCACAATGTGGGTTCGCTGAGAGAGTACAGATCTGCAAATAAGATGTTGGACACCGCGGTCGAAGAAGTACGTTCGATTTCACAAAATCTTCAACCTGGTTCACTCATGAAGCTCGGCTTGATTCCTGCTTTGAAAGATTTGTTCAATCGATTTGATGAAGATATATATCCAGAAGTTGATTTTCAATATTACAATGTTCCTGAGAATATACCCAATATGATTTCGTTGTCAATCTATCGAGTAATTCAGGAGCTATTGCACAACACAATAAAGCATGCCAAAGCCAATGAAATTCTCATCCAAATCAATAGGGAGGATGAAGAGTTGGTCATACAATTCGAGGATGATGGACAAGGATACGATCCCAATAATCTCAAACGAAAAGGAATGGGGCTTGAAAATATTAAATCCAGGATCAATTACTTGAAAGGGCAGATAAGTGTTCATTCTAAAGAAGGGGAAGGGACGAGTACCTTGATACATGTGAGGTATAAATGATTGAACGTTTTTGATTCACAATAGCATGAATAAATTCATCTAGGGTTTTCTTTTTTCTTAGCAAGTGAAGTCATCCGCCAATTAAATCTTATCTAGCAAATTTTAAATGATCCTCGGGCAGCTAATCAAAATAGACATATAAACAAATACGTCGCAAGCCATAGACAAACACATTAACAATTTTTCTTTCCCCTCTTTAAACCTTTAATCACTACAAAAGTCAAAATTGGCGTAAGTCTTCAACACCAGTTGAATTTTTTTCTAATAAAACTTTTAAAAAATGATGAATTCCAAATTGAAAATTTCTTTGCTTGCTTGCTTTAGTTTTCTACTTATTATGACATCATGTACAAATGAAGGACTGAATCTAGATGATTTTGCCGATGACACCATGTTTTTGGTCGAATCAGAAACGCGAAGTGGTAAATTGGGTTGCTATGAATTGGTATATCCAGTGACCATTGCTTTTCCAGATGGCACATCCATGGAAGTGAATAGCGGTGAAGAATTGCGGAGTGCGGTAAAGTCATGGAAAGAAGACAATCAAGATGTAAATGGAAGACCGCATTTGGCATTTCCATATGACATTGTTACTGAAGATGGTTCACTTATTACTGTTGAGGATAGAACTCAGAAAAAGCAGTTGATTAAGGCTTGTAGAGCAGAAATGGGCAATGGACCTCACGGACACTTAGGTAAACCATGCTTTAGAATTGTATATCCGATCACCATAGTATTTCCAGATGAAAGTACGACTGAAGTAGATACAAGAAAAGACCTGAAAATGGCATTGAGAGCATGGAGAAAAGACAATCCCGATGCTGAAGAAAGACCGAATATAGAATTTCCAATCACTGTCATGTTTGAAGATGAAACAACTCAAGTAGTGAATAGTCGAGAAGAATTGAAACAGTTGAAAAAGGATTGTAGAGGATAATTATTGAATATAACTGGGGTGTTCATAATTAGGGATTTCTTACAAAATTTTCCAGCCCTAATATAGCGTTACACAAAAACGTAATATTATGTTAGGACAGGACAAATCAATGATTGTATAGATATACTCCTGATTTGAAGCCCCTCTTATCAATCTAATGTTTTAATATAGTACGAGGTAATGTTTTCAACTTGTACCAGCCCTACTCCTGAACGGGCCTTTGTCCCATCCACCTCTACCACATTTACGCCTTTGTAACATATCGTCGCTACTCTGTGAGGTCAGTCATACATCCCTCATGCCAAAACCCAATAAATATTTGAAAACAATCACCAAATTGGATATAAACTAACTTCAACTAGAAACTTGATTATCAAACTAGTCATTTTCATCTGGTTTGCAAAGATGGTCCGTCAATTCACCATAAAACCACCATTTGACATGAATCCCTTTTCGCGTTTGAATAGCTGTGTATATCGTGGCAATAAATTCAACAAGATTAAAAATGAACGCGGTAAGCATATAGGATATATAAGGTGTGGTCATATCACTTTCCTGTATTAAGATATTTATTGTCCACCAGAATGCGGCCGAATTCATGACCAAAAGAGAAATCTGGGACAGCAATGCCTGAGTGGCATGCCATCGCACAAAGAAGGTACTTTTTAGATTGCCCAAGTAGAAAATCAAGGTAGCCAACAAATTGATTATTGGAAGTGGTAGTCCTGCCATAATCGCTATGAGAGACATTAGATAGCTATTTGATGCCTTTTCAGCTTCATCATCATAGGGGGTGTAATCAAATTTTTCGATTGATATCATAAACCTTTGTTTATATTCCACAGCCAATTCGCTATGACAAGAATGACTATGAAGATTGCAACTTTTCTTTTTCTAATAAATGCTTCAATTTTTTGGTAACATAACCATAAGGAGTCCTTTTTTGAAATAAAATCATAAAATAGCCAAATTGGTCCAATCAGTAGTGTCAAGAATATAATGATTCCAAAAGGATTGGCATTAATTGCACCTAAAAAATCTGCTTCAAGAAGATTCATTACGGATCGAGTGGATCCGCATGAAGGGCAAGGGTATCCTGAGATTTTTTTAATAGGACATACAACGAATTTTGATTCTACTCTTTTTGTGTATGCGAGGAACACCCAAGAATAACCAAGTATGAACAGGCCAGATAATAGAAGGTAGATTCTATTTTTTTGAGACGACATCCTTTTCAGACTATCTTAGAATCCATTAAAAGCCATTTCTAGCAATTGTCTGTTTTTTTCTTTGGTAGCGGGCATTATTAGGAATAAATCAATCAATGCCCAAATTCCGAATCCACCACAGGTAATTAGTTTAGCGATTCCAAGTCCAGTATCACCGATCATAAATCTATCAATTCCCAGAGGCCCTCCAAGAAATGAAACGATCAGCATAATCATTGGATCTTTGAATTGTAAAAATTGAAATTTGGGCCATTGTGAGTCTTCAATATCGAGCAAGTGATCTCTAATCTCATGCAATTGGTGGCCTTCAAAATATTTACTGTTGGTCATTAAAAACAAATCGACTTTTTGTGCGTCCATCCATAATTGTTTTGTAGAAGTGATTTTTTTGAATCTACTTCTTGGTTAAATTATATATTACTAATATAGAATTATTCATAGCTTGGCATTCGAAAAATTATATGGAAACAGAGAAAAACCAGATAAAAGCATGGGTTACAAATGGGGAATAGATTTGGGTGGTACTAAAATAGAGGGAGTAATTCTGGATGTAGATCAGGGATACAAAGTCATTAGTAGATTGCGTGTACCTACAGAACAAGATAAAGGGTATGACCATATTTTGAATCAAATTGTTCGATTGGTCGAAAGGCTAAAAGATGAATCTGGAATCGAGCCTGAAAGAATAGGAATGGGCACACCTGGGACAATGGACCCGCAGACCCAAACACTGAAAAATAGCAATACTCAATGCTTGATAGGCAAACCACTAAAAAAAGATATAGAATCATTACTCAATATTCCTTTTGTCTTGTCAAATGACGCGAATTGTTTTGCCATGGCTGAGACCAAAATGGGCATTGTCCGAGATCTTGATTATACACCAAAAGTGGTTTTTGGAGTGATAATGGGTACAGGTGCAGGTGGTGGTCTTGTCGTAAATGGAGAAGTCATTGGTGGGCTTCATGGTATCGGTGGCGAATGGGGACATAATGTTTTGGACCCTGGTGGAGCTCAGTGTTATTGTGGAAAGGTCGGTTGCGTCGAAAAGGTAATTGCAGGCCCGGCAATTGAGCAATTTTATGAAAGTAAAACTGGAATAAAACGGCCGTTGAAAGAGATTTATGAAAACTATCAAGAAGGGGATGATGAGGCCGCAAGAGGTGCCATCGAACATTTGATTGATAGCTTTGGGAAGGCAATTTCCGTGATCATCAATATTCTTGATCCAGAAGTAATCATCATGGGAGGAGGAGTGAACAATATTCCAGAGATAGCTCTTAGAGCCCAGGAAGCAGCCAAGCCTTATGTATTTAATGGTGTTGTGAAAACGGAATTTCTAAGGCCAAAACTAGGAGATAGCGCAGGGGTTTTTGGTGCGGCACTATTAGTTTAGAAATATAATTATTGTTATGAAATATACATGCACAGTCGAAATACCATTAAGCAGAAAAGAATGCATCGACTTATGGTTTGATGAATCTCAATTTGATAAATGGCAAGAAGGATTTCAATACAAAAAATGGATTGAAGGTGAACCCAATCAAAAAGATTCAAAATCTGAGATTCTAATTACCCAAGGAAAGCGAAAAATTGAATTAGCGGAGTGCATTTTAGAAAACAATCTGCCAGATTGGATTGAAGGACGATACGTTCACGTGCATATGACCAATACGCAGAAAACTACTTTTGAGGTTGTCTCACCTGATGTAACCATGATAAGATCGGACGTGGATTATACAGCATTTCACGCCTTTATGCCCAAATTAATGGCCAAGCTTTTTCCAGGCATGTTTAAGAAACAAAGTCAAAAATGGCTGGATGAATTTAAACTTCTAGCGGAAGGAAAAAAATAAAAATAAAGTTAGGTATACTAAACCTCGAAGGTGTAGTATACCTTTTAATTTTATTTATTATTCTGGTTCGAACCCAAGGACAATATTAAATCTCGCATATTCTCCGATACCTGTATCAGCAGGAAGATTTCTATCAAATCCAATTCCATAATCAAATCCGAGAAGACCAAACATCGGCAGGAAGACCCTTAGTCCACCACCAAAAGATCTATTCATGTCAAATGGATTGAATTCTGAGAAGCTTTCCCAGGCGTTTCCACCTTGAGCAAAGATCTTAGCATAGATCGTGCTACTTGGATTCAGGGACAATGGATACCGTAGTTCTACAGTAAATTTATCATAAATCGTAGCGGGACGATTGCCATTTATTTCTCTGGTATCATATCCTCTAAGTGAGATTACTTCTGTACCTGTCAATGCCGTATTCTGATTAGATAATCCATCTCCTCCGAGTTGGAATCGTTCGAATGGTGGTGCTCCAAGATCGCTGTTGTAACCTCCAAGAAAGCCCATTTTTATTGAAGTCATGAAGACCAACTTATCAGCCACATTAAAATACCATTCACTATTAAACTTCCATTTGTGATATTCCAGCCATTCGAATTTTCTAGCATTTTCTTCAGCCGAAATCAACAGATCTTCTTCTGCAGGTGAAAGCGGGAATACAGGACCTCTTTCATCATTCTTATCGTCGATCAATTTTTGTTTATCATCCTCTGACAATAGGAAGTAGTCATTGCCTCTGAATAATGAATATGGAGGAGTCAATTGAACTGAAAGCGATACTCTCGAACCTCTTCTCGGGAATAATGGATCACTAATCGAGCTTCTTGTGAAATTTTGGGTGATGGAGAAATTCTTAAAGTTTCCATCTCGAATGGTTACAAATTGTCCGTCATCTCTTCTCACCTGGAATACACTATTTTGATACGCATCAAGCTTGATACTCTCAAGATTCAGTGTAGTAGATCTAGAGAAGAAATCATCTGGCCATCTCAATTGTGTTCCCAATCCGGCAAATGCTCTTGTAATCTTCAGGGCTCCTTGACCAAACTGTGAATAATCAATGGCAGAATGCACGGCACCGACTGTCAATGAATTTGGTTTTTTACCTCCCAACCACGGTTCGGTGAATGAGAAATTATATGACCTGAAGAATCTACTGTTACTTTGGATTCTTAATGATAGTTTTTGACCATCTCCCTGCGGAAGTGGACTCCAGGATTGTCTGTTTTTTAAGTTCCTTATACTGAAATTATTAAAGGTGACACCTAAGGTTCCTATCAGACCACTTGCTCCACCATAACCAGCAGAAAGTTCTAATTGATCCGAAGGCCGCTCTTCAAGTACATATTCTATATCCACGGTTCCTCTTTGTGGATTTACGGGTGTATTGATCGGCATATTCTCAGGACTGAAATAGCCAAGATTTATTATCTCTCTTTGAGATCTAATGATATCCGATCTACTGAATTTTTTACCTGGTCGAGTTCTAATCATCCGTCTTACCACATGTTCATGTGTACGGTCATTACCTCTGATGATTACCTCGTTGATAGTAGCTTGAGGACCTTCGTATATCCTCATTTCAATATCGATAGAATCATTTTCGACAGATACTTCTGTTGGTTTTATATCAAAAAACAGATATCCATCGTCCATGTATAATGACGAGATATCTCTACCATCCAAACTGTAAGTAAGTCGATTTTGTAGCAATTCAGGATCATATGCATCTCCTTTGGAAATTCCCAATACGGTTTCCAATTGATCATCGGTATACAAGGAATTACCTTTCCACACTATATTTCTAAAGTAATATCGATTTCCTTCATGGATGTCTATATGTACTTGAATATCTCCATCCGCTTCTCTCCAAATACTATCTTTTAATATTCTGGCATCCCTAAATCCGAGGGAATTATAATGCGCTATCACGCTCTCTTTATCTTCTTCGTAGTCTTCTTTGATGAATTTTGTCTTTCGAAACCAAGTACCTTTTCTCTTGGTATTCTTCATTTTTTTACGAAGCTTTCGATCACTTACTTCAGAATTGCCGGTGAAGTTTATGTCCTCAACCTTTACCCTCTCTCCTACATTGATGTCAAAAAGCAGGCGGACAGAATTTGGCTTTGATTCATCAGCTATTTCAGCTACCGAAACTTTGGCATCCAACTTGCCCTTGTCTACGTAATACTTCGTCAATCTTTTGACCGCCAAGTTTTTCTGGGCATCAGTGACTATACCACCTTTATTAAGAATATTTCTTACAATATCATTCAGGTCATCGTGCTTGGATTTTTTTACTCCTTTGTAGGAATATCTGGCCAATGTAGGTCTTTCGACCAAAACGATTGCCAGATGTACTATTTCTCCATCTACACTTTTTTGAATGACCTGAACATCATCGAATAGTCTTAATTGCATTAATGCTTTCACAGCTTTTGGGATGACCAGGCCAGGAAGTTTTATTTTGTCTCCGGCTTTGAGCCCTGCGATAGATTTTATTGCTTTCGGGTCTCTATCAGGAGCACCGATCACCTCAACACTTCCAATTTCGTATTGATTTTTTTCAGTATAATCCAGGATATCTAATGTATCCGAAGTTTCCTGAGCTTGAACACTTCCGAAAGTGAAGAAAGCTAAAAATATATAGATGAAAAATTTATTCATTGGGTTGCTGCTTGTGGTTGCAATAGTATTAACGATATATGTAATCAATCTGTTATTGTGTTCTATTTAACGTATTCTTAAAATGCGAATGTGTATCACTTGGACAGTTGTTCGCTTATTTTACCAAATCGTCGTTCTCTTTGTTGAAAATCTATAATGGCCTCATAAAAGTGTTCTTTTCGAAAATCTGGCCAATAGATGTCTGTAAAATATAATTCACTATAAGCAATTTGCCATAGTAAATAATTGCTGATTCGTTGCTCACCACTTGTACGGATTAGCAATTCGGGATCAGGATAATTGGCTGTACCTAGATTTGAAGTGATGAGGTGTTCATTTATCTGTTCGGGATCTAATCTTCCTTCCTTTACTTCATGCGCCACCCGCTTCATTGCTGTGGTCAATTCCCACCTCGAGCTATAATTTAATGCAAGCACCAAGGTAAGTCCCGTATTATTTTTGGTCTTTTCTATTCCCTCCAAAAGCGCCTTATAACTTCTTGCTGGCAATTTGCTGATATCACCGATCGCTTCGAGTTTGATGTTGTTTTCATTAAGTGTACTTACCTCATTTCTTATCGTCTCGACGAGCAAGCCCATCAGCGCAGAAATCTCAAGTGCTGGTCGGCTCCAATTTTCTGTTGAGAATGCATACAAGGTCAAATATTGTACTCCTAATTCAGCAGCGGCTTCACTTACTTCTCTTACCGATTTGACACCATTCTTATGACCAAAAACACGTGGCTTGCCATGCAATTTTGCCCATCTTCCATTACCATCCATAATGACGGCAATATGCTTGGGCAGTTTGTCTTTGTCAATATTTGAAATGTTCCCTGTCATATCTTTCTCCAAATTGGGTGCAAAAATAGTAAAAGGCTAGTGAAATGGTTGATTTATAGGTATGTATTTATGCATGAACACAATAATAATCGTAGCCGCGGTGACTATTGTCTAGAATGTAACGATATACTTTTCATTTTATTCGCTAATTTTTAAATCGATGTCACAAAAATGCGATTCTGCATTATACTAGAAATATATGGAACATTCCGAATATTTGATTTGCATTCTGCATGAATAATATTCTTCATTTTATCACGAAAAAAACTTAATTATGAAATTACGATTGTTACTTTTTAATGCAATTTTGCTCATTTGTTTTAGTGCGCAAGGACAAAATTATCAAGACTGTTCGAATCCTTATCCCATTTGTGATTTGAAGAGCTATCACTTTGATGGGATGTCAGGTCAAGGTGATTTTCAAGATGAGCTTCCAGAGCTAAGATGTATTTCGAATCAGAAATTCAAAGAGACGAATTCCAAGTGGTTGTCCTTTGCAGTAGATGATTCGGGCACCCTGGTCTTTAATATTGAAGCCATGCAAGAAGGAGATGATATTGACTTCATCTTGTTCAAGAAGGACAGTGATTGTGCTGATCTTGAGGAGGTGCGTTGCATGACATCTGGTAAGGATATGATCAATAAGAGGAATACAAGTACAAATTGTATGGGAAATACAGGGCTGAGTTATAATTCTTTGGATGATTTTGAAAAATCTGGATGTAAATATAGTGATGACAACTTTCTCAAATTCTTGTCTGTCAGTCAGGGAGAAAATTATGTTTTGTTGGTCAATAATTACGATTCTGAGAGTGGGTTTTCAGTATCTTTCAATGGAGATTGCAAACTTAGAGAAGCAGACAATTGCATTCTCAAGGACCTCAATTTGAACATCGTCAATTTATTCCCGAATCCAACATCAAAATCATTGGTCACGGAGATTAATTCTATTTCAGAGTCTTTTACACTTCAAATCTTAGATACTACGGGTAAGATTATTAAGGAAGAAAAAGGAAGATGTGAATTGGGACTTCAATCATTGAATGTGGATGTAAGTCATTTACCATCAGGTATGTATATTCTTAGAGTGTCCCAAGGAGAATTGAGTGCATCCAAGACTTTTGTAAAAGAAAATTAACACGATAAATTCCAATTACAATGAAAAAAATAATAATCATATGGCTGTTATTGCCATGGGTGCTCTTGTCCAATGCGCAAGTAGCATCTATTAATAACTCTTTAGAAGAGTATATAAATTCTGAAAATGTAATTCCAAAATTGGACCGAAATATTGATCACAAAATTGATCCTGAGAGCAGTTGGCCAGAAACCTGCTTTGAGGATTATGATTTGTGGATATATTTTGATGAAACTACAAATGAAGGATATTTTACCTTCTATGATCCTACAACAGAAAAGACTAATAATGGAATATTTGAGGGAAAAGAAGACTACTTCTTTGCTCCCAGTCTATGGCTGAAAAATCAGGGTGACTTTGGTTTTAGCGATCAATCCAATCTTAAAATTGGCTCTTTTATTGATCCTGCACATGAATTGCCCTATTTTTTCAAGTTTTCAGACAACGTAGGTAATATTGAAAATAGTGACTATGCTTTTTTGCGTCTTACAGGTGCAGAGTATACAGTGCCGTGCGAACCAACAGGTCAATTGTGCACTTCATTAAAATCACCTTCTAACAATAACTTTAAATTCTTCAATACACTACCCGCGGATTTTATTGAAGTAGATTTTTCTACACAACCTTGTGAGCCTATACCAGAATTGGCTTGCGATTTTAAGTATAATATAGTTGCAGAAGAAATTGGAGGTGATATCAAGTTAAATACATTAAACATTGATGCACAGGCCTTAAAAGTATTGTTGTATGAAAACGCTGTTTCAAAAATCCAATTTATTGTAACAGGAACCAAGAATGGTGATTCAGAGTCGCAATTGGTTGATTTTGTGGATTTAGGGGCTTCCAACTTCGATCCTATAAACTGGAGTGCTGTATTAAACGGTTTTGCTTCATACGATGAATTTTTCTATCAAGTAATAGTTCATGACAATGATGGAAATCAAATAAGTTGTCCTTTAGCAATTGAGATCGATCCAATAAATGAATCTGTGTACTGTGATATATTCACTGCATTAATATCTTCTTATGATGAGGCCAATTTGGTATTTAGTTTTGAAGATCCCAACAATCCAGATTACCTGGAAGATTTGCTAAATGATTTGGGTTACACAGTAGGTCAGGCCGAGACTATGATTTCAAGTGAATTGAACAGCGCTGACTTTAACTTGTCTTATTCGGATGGCGGCCCATATTACCAGCTTTCAGAAAATGTTTCGCTCTATAGTGGAGTGGATCTTGAGACATTTGAAGTATCCTTTGATATAGGCCAGGTTGATGATTTTTCTGGTGCACTTCAGATCGCTTATTATGCGACAAATGGCACTGAGAATTCTTGTTTGATCAGCCCTATTGTGATTGATGAGGAAGAAGATGACGGAGGACTTATACCTGAATTGGATTGTAATTCTATCCCACCAGACATTGGAGATATGTCAACTGTCTTAAAAGATCAAGTATTGGAAGGAGATGATGTAACAATAAACGGATTTCCACTGGTCATTTTGAAGATTACTAATGGAGACAATGAAAGCGGAATATTTGGTGATGGAATCATTCCTATGCCATTCAAAAAGAAGCAATTATTTGTGAATCTTTCCGGCATAAAGATCAATGAAGATAATCAGGTGATCGAAGGACAAGCCATCGGTAAGAATGGACCTGGGATAAATACATTTCCAGATTTTGAACTTCCTCCATTATATATCGGTGGAGATATTTGTGTGCCTCCTCCTGTTACAGGCCCATTGGATGGTAGCGGTATTGATCCTGTGACGGGACTGGATGGATATGGCTTTGATCCAGAGACGGGCAAGCATCATCTTACGGGAACAGAATATGATCCTAACGGCTATGATAAAGACGGTAATCACAAGGATACCAATCAACCATGGAATAATGATAATTGTAGTCGTGAAGGGATATTGTATGCTGAGAATCCAGATACTGGAGAAATGGAACCAACGGATGAAAAGTGCGATCCGACAGGAGGTACTCCGCCAGGACTTCAGGATTTTATCGATTTGTGGAAGCCAAAATTAGACGATACTTTACAATTAGTATTTGACAATAATGTTGTGAAATTACAGGATGACACCAATGCAAAATCCGATGAATGCACCTCGCTTAAACAGATTCTTTTGGATGATGCAGTGTCGATAGGCGAGCCATTGCCTCATGGTGAAAATAACATTCTTATCAATGAAGGGATGAGTGAATTTTTTACCCATGAACCGACACCATTGAATTTGCCAGGAGAAAGGGATGAGATTTGTAAAAATACTGAGTTGCGACATATTGAGCTTTATCATTGTGATGTGGCGTATCTCGAACTGGATGCGAAGCTCAATCAATTTCTATCATATGAAGGTGTATTGCTGACTGATATTAAGTCTTTTGTTGAAGACAAGATTGACGATTTGAAAAACAATGAATTCGATGAATTGCAAACACCAGAGAAATTTAGAAAATGGTTGTTAAATGCAATTTTAGAATATATTTCTCAACAAGAAAATGAAGACACTGGCTTTATAGATAATTTGGAAATTGACTCGAATCCATCATTGCTTCAGAACAGTGCGTATTATGATGCACTCGTAAGTAACGACCCTGGAACCATGTCAAAAGGAAGTACCTTGGATGCACTTGCATTTGAATACGGTCAGGGATTTAAGACGGTAATGGGTTATCCAAGAGAGATTGTCGCGGAGACCTTGAGAAAGTATCAATTGGGTTCAGGAGCAGAAAATATTGAAAGTCTATTGCCACTCAACATTGATACTTCTTTCAACAGATTTGATATATCTATTTTGATAAGTAGTGTAGTCCTTAATCCTACTTCTGCTTCAATGGATGTGGCCGCAGTGATTACAGACACAGAAAACAATCAAAAGATAGCCTTTGGAGCTGAGAATCTAGTACTTGGAGCAGGTGCTCTGGCTCAAGAGTCTTCAAAGCTTATGTTATTAAATGAAGTAGGAATTCGATTGAATAATGCTGCGAGATTATTGCTAAAAGCTGATCAGGGGAATACATACATAGAATGGGATTGTAATGGCTTCGCAGGAGTCAATATAGAGGCAAGTATCCAATTTTGTAGAGAGTATGTGCTTCCATTGCAAGAGTCTGATATGGAAGTTATTACTGATGAGGATGTATTGTACGAATTACATTTCAAAAAGAGTTTTGATAAATTCTTCGACTTTAATTTTGAGATAGAAGCGCCACCATTTGAGCTCACTACAATGAGAGGATTCAAGTGGAGGGTTGGAGCTATTGGATTGGATTATACGAGTTCTACAATTGATGGCCTCAGTTTGGATATTCCCAGCGAATACAATTCTAAATATTATAATCAAGAGACTGGACACCTGGATGATTTATGGAAGGGCTTCTATGCCAAGGATATCGAATTGATTATTCCAAAGAAATTTACACCAAGCTCCAGCACTGAATATTATGCTGCTGTCAAGAATATGATAATTGATGATACCGGACTTACAGCGCATGTAGAAGTCGGAGCAGATCCAGGCATCTTACCATGGGATGAAGGTAATGTAAATGGATGGCAAATGTCTATAGAATCAATGAATCTTCTCATTCTTCAAAATTGCCTGGCTGGCGGTGGTCTTGGGGGTAAGATTGGATTGGCAGTTCTGAAAGATCCAGTGAGATATAGTGGAACATTTTATGGAAATAATCTACTATTTAGTGTCAAGCCAGATTCCGTATGCAATTTTTCACCATTAGGAGTGAAGATCAAGGTGTATAATAATAGCTATGTCCAGGCAGAATTTGGAGATCAGGGATTTTTGGCCAAGGCACATTTGAATGGAGAGTTGGATTTTTCTGGATTCGGACAAGAGGATGAAGGCGCAGAAGGAGATGAAGCGGATATGATCTTGCCTCGATTGAAATTTGAAGGTTTGGAGTTCATGAATGTAATCGTGGAAGATGGCAGTAAGGAGTTGAAATTTAGCCCAGGTAGATGGGGAGTCATGGAAGATGAAGACGACAATCCTGATGATTCAGATCCCAAACCGCTTATTTCGGCATTTGGAATTAGTATCAATAGTTTAAGTGTTCATGGAAATGACACAGATGATGGCTTATTCTTAAAAGTAAATGCGGGAGTCGCGTTGATAAAAGAATCATTGACAGCTACAGGGGATATTGAGCTGCATGGCAAGCTTGATCCAGATGAACCAGTATTCAAGATGAAATATGATGGGATGAAGATAAATTCTCTTCTAGTAGAGGGAGAAATAAAGAACATCTTAAAAGTGGATGGATTCATATCTTGGTACGATGATTCGAAAGAAGCGAATGTCTATGGTAAAGGGTTTAGAGGAGCTGTAGATGTTGAAATGCTCAAGTTATTCCCAGGTGTGGGGATTACCGCTGCATGTCAATTCGGAACGGTAAGCACCCACGATTATTACTTTGTAGATCTTGTGGCTGATTTTGAAGTGGCCCTTACTTTAGGCCCCATCAGCTTTGATAAGTTTGGAGGTGGTTTGGCAAAAGGAATGTATCCTAATTACACCAGCGTAAAGCCGCAACCTGATTTTCTAGCTGTCAATGACTTTAGTCAATCTCCTTTGGGTACGACTATTTCAGGAATCAAATATGAGCCAAATCCTGATTATGGATATGAATTCAAATTGATGACTGGTTTTTATATGGCGCAAGAAAATATTTTTAGCGGCACAGGAGAGTTGATGTTACGTCTGACTAATACTGGAGCTTTGGATGAAATCGAAATTAGAGCTCAGGGACAATTTTTGAAAGCACCAGATCCTTATGATTATGTTGATATTGCTACATTGGGTATACCAGATGCCATTACCGGAGCAGATGAATTATTGATCGATGCATCCACTATACCCAAACCAGGGAATGATGCCATGCTATCAGGATTCGCAAGTTTTAGATTTAATTTTACCAAGGTAGAATTTGCAGGAAAGGTTGCAGCTTATTTGAATATGCCAGGTGGCATTATAAAAGGCGCAGGTCCCGATGGAGCCTTGTGTATCGTAGACATTTACTTCGGAAAACAAGATTGGTGGATCTGGGTTGGAGAGCCAAAAGCAGGAAGGAGAGCTGGAGTATTGATAGACTTGGCAATAGTAGAAGCAGGATTACAGGCATATTTTGACATCGGTACCAAAATACCACCTTTCCCAGGACTTCCATTTAGGGTAAGGCACTTGGGGAAAGATCTGAACATTACCGAATCGGGTAGGGCATCTTCACATGGCTTCGCCTTCGGAGCGTCCTTTGATTTTGACTTTGATGCATCCATTGCGGGTACAGGTCTTGAGGTAGCTATTGGTGCAGGATTTGATATTATGCTGAGAAGGTATGAAGATATCATTTGTACTAATAACCTGGATGATGATGGTGACCCAAAAGCATTGGGAATGAATGGATGGTATGCCATGGGACAAGCTTGGGCATACATCGACGGAGCTGTGAAAATACTTGGATTTAATATTGTAAGTGCTGGATTTGCTGCAGTCTTACAAATACAAACTCCAAACCCGACATGGGGACTTGCAGCCCTTGAAGTGAAATATGATGTAGCCCTACTGGGGTCTGGAGAATGGCAGGGAGATATTGAATTTGGTGATAGATGTGCCTTCGAAGCAGTCAATTCTGATGACGAATTTGGAATGGACATTATCGCTAATATTGACCCAGAAAGCAATCAGCAAGATGTTGGTTTGGATCAGAGTGTTTCTATGAATTTCTTATTTCCTCTAGCGGATGCGATTCCTGAATTCCAATTCATAAATGGTGAGACAGGAGAACTAAGATTTGAAATCGACCAGGATAGCTTTGGGCTATTCAATGATGACGGACCGATTCCATTTGATGTCATTCAAGACAAGCATATCAATACATTGACACTTAGACCAGTTGATTTTTTCAATGCCAATGATTCGATTTGGACGATTATTAAAATCAATATTCTGAGAGATGGAGAGGTATATGATTCGCAGTCAAAGGTGGTTCCTTTTAAGACAGAATCCGTATTGCAGGTAATACCCAAGTCTAATGTGGCATACGAATACCCTGTAGATGGAATGACAAACTTCCATACCGAGCAGTTGGCATCTCAGCAGGGATATATTAATCTGCACCGAGGACAAGCTGGTATTTTCTATGCCAACGGTTATGATGACGGCGAAGAGCCATTTGAGATCAAAGTGAAGTTTACAGCGGCAAATGGCGCATCATTCCTGGAAGATTTAGTGTATGATCCAATGACTTATACCATAAAGTTTTTGATGCCAAGTGAAAAATTTTCACCTTCTACTCAGTATAAGTTGGAAATTGTTAAGGTGATTGAAGCTGAAACGAATCAATCTCCATATGGCCCTGGCGGCAGGGAAGGAAACAAGGCTTCTGATCAAGATTCGAAGGATAAAGTCTTCTATACATCTTACTTCAGAACCAGCGAGTATACTACGGTAACGGATAAGTTTTATGCCCTGTGGACAAACTCAATTAAGAGTGGTCAGACGGAGTCGACCGTAAGAGCGGAAACAGATGAACACAATTACTTCTTGAATTACTTCAATTTGGGATCAGGAGAAGTCTTTGATTACTTCGACTTGATTACAAACGGATCAGGAGAACCATTGGTCAATGTGATAGTAGCACCGAATCTTGATGACGATAGACTGGATCTTCCGGTAAATCAACCATGGGCATATTATGACACCAAAGGCTTCTGGCCACAGGGATACAAATTCAAAGCAGTGAAGAAGACAGATTACGGAGGATTAGTAAAGCAATTTAATGATATTAATCAATCGTACAAGGTAGATGTGAATTCATTTAACGCTAATGCATTTACGGTCGAGACAGGAGCCTTATCATATGGTGCGCTTACGCAAAATCCTGGAAAGCTATCATTAAAAGTGGAATACAATTTCCCTGGACATGGTCAAGATTTGGCACCAGATATTGTGCAAATGCCTTTGTTAGAACTACAGTTTTCAGATTTCTATGACAAGGTAATTCCTTTGGGAAGCATTGGAGATTATACATTCACCTTCAGTGGAGTCATAGATATTACAGAAGAGGTAGTAGAAAAAATTACAGAATTAAATAATGATTAAGCCATGAGAAAATTAATAATTAAAATGAATAATATATCAAAATTAAGCCTGAGGATATGTTGCATACTGATGCTTTTCATACCGAAAATAACCATAGGGCAAGATATTACGAGTCCTATGGTGATGGCATCGCAACTACACAATGGCAAGGTATACCTCCGATGGGTACCTGCCGATGTAGATGAGTGGGAAAAGAATATGAATGATGGATACAACATAGAGAGATTTACATTGTCTATCGATGGTGTGCCACTCATAGAATCCGAGCAAGAAGCTTCCAAGGAAGTGCTTGTCACTAATTTTAAGCCCTTAGCTGCACCATGGAATATGGGCAATTTTCAAAACCCACAATTGGCAGAAGTGGGAGAGCACATACTTTATAGTAATGAGTTTGATGCGACTTTTATCCCTTCAAATTTTGCGGAGATCGTAGAGTTGCAAAAGACCCAGGCGAATAAATTTACATTCTCGCTTATGGTTACGGATAGAGACTTCGAATTGGCACAAGCTTTTGCCCTAGGTATGATTGATGACCATGTAGATTCAAAGGCGAAATATGCTTATACTTTGGCTTCTTCTAAAGAT
This sequence comes from Saprospiraceae bacterium, assembly GCA_965230575.1. Classification (GTDB taxonomy): domain Bacteria; phylum Bacteroidota; class Bacteroidia; order Chitinophagales; family Saprospiraceae; genus CAJXUU01. Next base: position 8,013,499 of record OZ246013.1, on the reverse strand, counting down.
TCCAAGACGGTGCTTACATCAACAGTCATCGATATGCAAAAGGCTAAGGAATTGGTACAGATTGAAAAGTTGGCAACTTATGGAGCTGACAAAACTATAGTGTTGGAGTGGGACAATGTTTCCACTTCCAGCCAGTATAGTTCTTACTTTATTGAAAGATCTGCAGATGGTGTTCATTTCGAGGTTTTGAATGAGGCTCCTTTTGTATACAGCCAGGATTCGAAGGTCAAGGAGAAGTCTTCGAAGGCATACTACAAGGACCAGGTTCCAATGAATGGAGTGGATTATTTCTATAGAGTAATTGGCATTAGCCCATTTGGAATTCAGGGTCCAGCTTCCCAGGTTGTAAAAGGCCAGGGGGTACCGGGTAGAATGGACATCGTATTGACTGCTGCCATCGGATCAGAAGATACTGATATGGTAATGGTGAAGTGGGGAGGAATAAGTGAGCAACAGGAACAATACATCGAAAAGTTTGAAGTGCACAGATCCAATGAGATCTATGAAGGATATGAAGAAATAAGCAATGGTACACTTACCAAGGGAGACAGGGAGTTTTACGATCAGGATCCATTGTATGCAGGGTATTACGTAGTCACGATGGTCGATGTGAATGGGCACTATTACAAGTCCAGAGTCGTAATGGCTCAACCGTCTGATACTACTCCTCCAGCAATACCGAGTGGATTTGCGGCCACTGTAGATAAGAATGGCGCGGTGACGCTCAACTGGAATGCGAATACCGAAGATGATTTTGAAGGGTATAGATTATTCCGATCGAATCTAAGAGACGCTAATTTTGTTGATGTGGCGAATGAAGACATCTATGATGAAAACTATGTGGATTACTTGACTACTGATATGCTTACGGATAGCGTATTCTATGGCATCAAGTCGTCGGATATTAGAGGTAATCATTCCGAAATGTCTGAGATCATAGCCTTGGCAAGACCGAATAGTCTTCCTCCATCTGCTGCTCTAATGCTGAATTTGTATCCTTCCAATGATGGTGTCAAAGTCTCTTGGGTCTTGAGTCAAAGCTCAGATCTGGCTTCGCACACCTTGGAAAGAAAACCAAAAAATAGACAAGGTTGGGACCCGATCCTGGAATTTGACATTGATTCAGAATTAATGACGCAGACCTTTGGAGATGATTTGATGAAGTACAATTATGTAGATATTGAGAAATTGGATCAGGTAGTTTACCAATACAGACTTATTGCCTCAGATGCAGATGGCAATCAATCGGTATCCAATATGCTAGAAGTACAGCCATTGTTTAATAACATAGATGGCAATATTTATGACTTTGCAGGAGAAGCAATTTGTGATGTGATTGTCAATAGTGAGCTAGCAGTCCAGATTTCAAGTCTTGAGTCTGCAGCACAAGCCATCAATGCCAATCCAGGTAACACCAATTCAATTCTCTTGGATTTGCTGCAAAATGGTACGATAACTTATACCCAGTATGCCAATTATGTCAACAATGCCTCTTCAATTGGACAAAATATGAACAACCAAATTGGAGGATTGAATAATGAACTTACGGCTCTTTCGTGTAAGGTGCTCTTGAATTGGGCATTTAAATCTGACTATGAAGTGCGCAAGGTAGAATTGTTCCGTGCAGCAGGCAACGAGACATTGGATCACTATAAGGATTACGATATTCTTGATGTCATTACGGAAGAAAACACCGAGAATATGGCAATTATAGATGATGATGTAGAAATCGGAATGCGGTATAGGTACAAGATTCTCATCCATCTGGTAAATCGAATGACATCACCTTTGTCTGAAGAAATCACAGTTCAGATCGAAGAATAGTCAATTATTTTTTTCACGACCAAATCAATTATTATGAATACTATAAAAAAATGGTATAAGATACTAATACTCGCAATTGTCATATTGGCAATTGCGCCAAATACAAATGCCCAGGATTCATATATCCTGGAAATGGATCACATATGCTCCGATCACCTGGTAAGTGATTTACAAAAAGATCAAGCTAAAAAATTAAAGGATGCTATTAATATTCCAATTTTAGAAGCTGGATTACCTGCCGTTGATTTTAAAGTTTTAGGGTATAATCTTTACCCTGTTTTAGGGTCGGTAGATGAAAAGTTTGGAATGGAATCGGCCTTTGAGATGGTGGAAGCAGACTTAGTGGGGAAGACCAATTATTTAGCCCTAGTAAAGTATTATTCCCAAAAAGAGCAGGATGAACACAGTCTCGTACAAGAGAAAGTGTTGAAGTACAAAGTTTTCATTGATTTACCAGATGTAGGAGGGTACGAAAATATGTCAGAATTTGAAGTTGATGCTCTGGTGACGCATATTAGATCATTTTTAATTGATAAATCCAATGAATCGAACAATCCAGTTGCTGCAGAAGTAAGTGCAATGAGGGAAATGCAGGAATATCTAAAAGAGCCAAAGGATTTGGAAGATTTGCTATTGGATTTGCAGTTTTCAAGAATTGAAATGCCTTCTGAAGATGAGTTTTCAATTACAAGAAACTCAGAAGATTTAGAACACACTATTATAGATGCGTATGACAATGTATATAACTATGGTGGATATGTATTAAATGGACAAACTTTGGAAGAAACACTTCAAACAGATGACCCTGGAGATATTTCGACTATTTCTTCAAGTTTCTATTTGGCAGGCAAGGAAGTGGGTGATACTCCGAGTGAATTTCAAGACTTCTATGACCAATTTGCTAATGATCAGGCAAAAGTGAAAATGTTCATCTATTTTAATTTTGAGACCCCTGGAATCAATACTATATCCAAGGGAGGAAATTCCGATTCAAGAGATGGTGAAGAAGATGCAATAAGATATTGCTATTATAAAGTGGATGAAAATCTTACCGATGAAGAGAGTGAAGAAATTCTCAATAGTCAATATGAAAAGAGGCATGAGGAAAACACCAGTATAGAAAGTGATGCAGAGTTGACAGGCTCATGTGATCCAAGCTGGCAATTTGGAAAAAAATGTATTTATAATCACACCAAAACTAATGCTGAAGAATTCGGTCTCATTGGAGACTATGTTTCTTTACAAGCGGCTACAATAGCTGGTTTTGTTGATGGATTTTTGGGAACAATTCAATTCTTAATTGATGGCACAACAATTTTGAGAGATTGTATCTTAAAACACGCAGGTGATTTTGCAGTCAATCCGCATGCCAAAGTGCTTGCGATTTTGGTAAGCGCATATCATAATGTTTTTGAAGATGAAGAAAATAATCCCTGGGAAGTGTTAAAAGATATAGCGAATGATGTTGTAACTCTGAGTCCAATAGGTGCTGCGGCTAAGTATCTTTATGACTTTGCAAAAATTGCAATCAATTACATAAAAGAACAAATATCAGACAAGTTTGGTGGTTCAGCGGCTGATTACATTGCTTATCAAATTGGTGTAGTCTCTTTTGATGCAGTTATGACAGGTGTTACAGGAGGATCATATCTAGGCGCGAAAGTTATTGCACGAGGTGCACAAGTCGCTTTGAAAGTGGGTAAGAGTGTGAAGAAATGTAATGGAAGTTTGATTACAGCCTTTAATAAATTTAAGGATAAAATTAAAACAACACCTGCGAGTAGAAGAAAGACTGCTTATTGCACAGTTGGTTCAGGAGGCTGTTTTATAAAAGATACACCAGTATTATTGGCCGCTCAATCAAATCAGTACTATTTCAAAAATAAAGGAAAGGCACTGGCTATTGTCGCTGCCATGCCAATTGCTGCGGTTCCAATCCAAGAAGTAGAATTGCTAGACTACGCTATAACACATAAAACTGTCAACTCAACCTATGGAATAACTGCAAGTACCAATGAAGATATTTATCTGGGTCTGATGGACAAAGATCCATACACTTCGGACGAACAAAGACTACGCGATAAATACGAAATCAATGATACAGATTGGAATGAAGTGATATTCGAAGAGATTAATGGAAGCTCTACAGCCAAGTTGGCTCTGCATAGCGATTGGATATATGACAAAGGATATCAAATAGAAACTGTTGTCAATATGAATCTTCCAGAACAAGGAATTTCTGGACCATTTGCAATTACTTCGATCAAGCATATTATTCCACAAAAGAAGCCTACCGAAGAAGATGAAAATGATGAATATGTTAGTCGACCGGTAACAGCATTATTTACACATGTTTCAGATCAAATTTACAATATCAGTTTCGATAATGGTGAAGACTTAGGTGTTACTTATCAACACCCTATTTATTCTGTAACAGAAGGAGATTGGAGGTTAGCTGGAGAATTGAAAATTGGTGAAGAAGTTCTTACTAGATCAGGAGAAGCAAAAGTTACCAAATCAACCAAAGAAAAAGGAAGAGAAGAGGTATACAATCTTGAAGTAAAAGAGATGCATAATTTCTTGGTAGGAAAAAGTGGGATTGTTGTTCATAATGCTTACAAGAAATCAAAAGTTCTAGAATGGCTGGATAATCTTGATGACTTTTCTGATTTGGCAGATGATTCTCCAGCTAAGGCGGCTTTAGTGAAGTTAAAGCAGATGAAGGATGAAGTTGACCCTAATTTTCAGAAATATCTTGATGATTTTGATGATATTCCGTTGGAATTGGGTGAAGAGGGAATTAAAATATGGAAGGTGTTAGGAGATTTCCCTAAAAGTATTAGGTCAAAAGTTTTAAATTTAGAAGCGGGAATAAAACTTGATGGATTAAATTTTCATACAGACGTTATTCAAAATAATAAATATATAAAACAAATAATTGAAGGAATTGATCAAATTGGAGAACAGGGAATTTATGTTTTAAATAAAATTAAATCAAGTAGTTTTGAAGATATTAGTGGATATAAGGAATTAGTAAAAGGAATTAAAAAAGTTGGGGGAACGGATTATACGGGTAATGTTGCCTATGAGGTACGTCAAACATTTCAAAAGTTAGATGCTGACGTTAATATTCCAAATAGTAAAAAAGTGCTGGGAGATAAACTAGCAACGCCTCCACCAGATGGTCCAAATCCAGCTACAGATTTCGACGTGGATTATGGTGTAAAATCGGACTCAGGCACTCCCAAATATACTAATGCTTATCAATTCAAAGTGAAGAATGCTAATAAGGTTGTGAAGGCAATGGATTTTAGTAAAGTGAAATTTCAACTTCTTAATGCAAATGCAGAAAATAGAATACTACAAGTTGCAATTAGAGAAGGTACAGGAACTCTTGATGATGTAACAGGGGTTTCTAATTTTAATTCTAAACTTGATGCATTAAAGGATGCAATTCCAGGTTTTAAATTAGTAATTACTGACCATTTAGGAGTAATTTTAGGTACATTTTAATATGAATTATTTTAAAGATTATTATGCAAGGTGGGAGTTTATAGGTTATCATGACACACCTATTTACTCCGAGTTTGCCAAATTATCTTCAGAAGGTAAGAAGAATTTAGCATTCACGCGAATCAATAATTTGAAAGTAACTTTGGATTCACTTTGTAAGCATGAGATTTTCATACCTGAAAAATTATATATCAATGGTAAAATAAATCATATTGATACAAAAAATAATAACAAGCATTTTCAATCAATCTTTGAGATTGCTGATAAGCAAGGTTTAAAAGATCCAGCATTTAGTTTAGGCGGGAAGACCTTAATCATAGATGGAGATAATTGTTGTTATTATTCAGGTATTATTAGAGTAATTTTTGACTACTTACATGATGCAATAATTATTGAATCAATGTCAGACATTTGGCAACCTATGGATATGCACGGTGAAGATTTAAATATAGAAAGAGCCCTTGTAAATTCAAATAGGTTAGAAAAGTGTCTTTTGGAGATAAAAGAGGAAGGAGTATTTAATAAAATTGTACCTGATGAAGGAGAGGATGAACAAGAGGTATGTGACCAATATGGTTTTCGAATGTATTTTGATGAGAAATCATTCAGAGAATTTTATCCTGATATTGATATAAATGACTTTAATATGTTTATTTGGGAACGACGTAAATAAATGAGGAATTGATATTCATAGGTTTTTGGAAAAATCTATAAATGAACATTAAAAAAGAATAAGGAATTTCTTATCTGGCTGAAGGAAGTTGAAAAACTTCTTTCAGCTTTTTTTGCTTGTGAATCTTTTCTTGTACTTAAAGAATAATTGCATAGATCAATACTGTAATTAATCTCAAAAAGAAAAATTGTAAACACATCCTCAATTTGATTTTCATAGAACAATTTTTTACTACTTATTCATAATTCTTTAAAATTTCATTCCCTACCTGTCACAAAAAGTAACATTCCCAGTTATAGAGCCAAATTAGGAGATCATCCCCGATATTCTAATCGTAACTACAAGATCATCCTATCCATTTATCATGTAAAAAATTAATTATGGAATTACGATGCTTACTTTTTAGTGTGGCTTTGCTTATGTGCTTTACTACCCAGGGTCAAAATTATCAAGACTGTACAGACCCCTATCCCATTTGTAAATTAGCCAGTTATCATTTTGAAACTATGTCAGGGCATGGAGATTTTCAGGATGACCTGCCAGAACTTAGATGCATGTCAAATAATCGCTTCAAAGAGACTAACTCTAAATGGCTATTTCTGGAGGTAGGTAAGACAGGAACTCTGGTTTTTAATATCGAAGCCATACAAGAAGGTGATGATATTGATTTTGTGCTGTTTGAGATAGATGAGGATTGTGCAGATCTTAAAGAAGTGCGATGTATGGCGTCTGGGAAAGACTACATCAATAAGAGAAACACAAGATCTGATTGTATTGGAAATACAGGCTTGAGTTATTCTTCTCTGGACGACTTCGAAAAGTCAGGATGCAAGTACAGTGATGATAATTATCTAAAATTCTTAGCCGTACATCAAGACGAAAAATATGTCTTGTTGATTAATAATTATGATTCGGAAGCTGGATTTTCTATCTCATTCAATGGTGATTGTCAGCTGAGAAACTCAGGGGGCTGTATCTCAGATGAACCCAGATTGGACATTGTCAATTTATATCCTAATCCGACATCCAATGCACTGGCTGCGAACTTTAATTCAATTTCAGATTTCTTTACAGTTCAAATTTTGGATACTGCGGGAAAGGTCATAAAAGAAGACATGTCCACATGTCTGAAAGGCCGCAACGAATTAGACCTGGACGTGAGCATCTTACCGTCTGGCACATATATCCTGAGTATAAAACAAGCTGGATATAGTGCTTCCAAAACTTTTGTAAAAGAAAATTAACACGACAAACCAATTACAATGAAAAAATTAATACTGACATGCCTGATCATGTCCTGGACAACCTTTGCCATGACACAAACGGCTTCGATAAACAACTCAATAGAAGAAATTCTAATATCAAATAGCACAAATACAAAAGTAATCCCTGATCCTTCATTTGAAATTGACCCCGAAAGAAGTTGGCCTATAACATGTTTTGAAGGATACGACCTTTGGATTTATTTTGACGAAGCTACCAATGAAGGATATTTTACCTTTTACGATCCCATAACTGAAAAAGCAAACAATGATGTTTTTGATGGGAAGGAAGACTACTTTTTTACAATCAATCTTGGGCTAGCCGATCAAGGAAATTTCTTTTATCACGATCAATCAAATTTGAAGGTTGGTTCTTTTATTGATCCTGCTGGCGGACTCCCGTACCTATTCAAATTTGTAGACAACGGAAGTAATTTTGAGAATTATGACTATGCCAATATTCATATTATTGGTTCTGAATATACCGTGCCTTGCGAACCCATTGGGACGCTTTGTTCTACTTCGATGAATCCGTCGCTCAACAATTATAATTTTTTTACCACGCTACCAGCTGACTTTATTGAAGTGGATTTTTCCTCTCAGCCATGTGAACCGATGCCAGAAATGGTTTGTGATTTTGAATATAATTTGGTGGCAGAGGAGATTGGGGATGATGTCAGACTGAATACTTCAAATATAGATGCTCAAGGGCTAATCAATCAATTGGATGAAAATGAGATTTCTAAGATTCAATTTATTATTACTGGTGTAAAAGATGATAATTCGGAATCCCAAATAATTGATTTTTATAATGAAGACTACCCGCCATTTGATCCGATTACCTGGGATGCTGTGTTGGAGGGCTTCGCATCATACAACGAATTTTTCTATCAAATCTTAATCTATGATAATCAAGGAAGTCAAATCGATTGCCCTTTGGTGGTGGAAGTAGATTTTGTAAACGCTTCTTTGTATTGCGATATTTTTACAGCGCTAAACCACACATTCGAAAATGGAAACCTGACATTCAGTTTTGATGACCCCAACAATGATAATTACCTCGTCTTGCTATTGAATGATTTGGGATATACGATAAGTCAGGCAGAAACATTAATAGCTTATGAATTGACAGATGCGGATTTCAATCTTTCTTATTCAGATGGTGGCCCATATATTCAATTGTCAAAAAATGAATCTTTTTATAATGGTATTGATTTAGAAAGTTTTGAGGCCTCTTTTAATATTGGAGAGGTCTCAGATTTTTCTGGAGCACTGCAAATAGAGTACTATTCAACAAGTGGATCAAAGAACTCATGCCTTATAAGTCCAATTCTAATGGAAGAGGAGGAAGAGGATGCACTCATTCCAGAATTAGATTGTAATTCCATACCTCCAGATGTAGGGGATTTGTCAACCATATTAAAGCCACAAGTAGAGGCTGGAGATTATGCGACGATCAACGGTTTTCCAATGGTAATTTTGAATATCAATTATGGAGACAACGAAACTGGAATATTTGGAGAAGGCATCATTCCTCTACCTTTCAAAAAGAAACAGTTATTGGTCAATTTTTCAAATATTCAGGTGAATATAGACGGTGAAGTGATCAACGGACAGGCCGTAGGGAAAAATGGCCCAGAGATCAATACTTTTCCAAATTTCGAATTGCCACCCCTATATATTGGAGGTGATATTTGTGTGCCTCCGCCAATAACTGGTCCACTTGATAGCAGTGGGATCGACCCGGTAACAGGATTGGACGGATATGGATTTGATCCAGAAACTGGAAAACACCACCTCACAGGTACTCAATACGATCCTGATGGATACGATAAGGATGGCAATCATATTGATACTGGAGAATTGTGGAATGAGGAGGGGTGCAGTCGTGAGGGTATTTTATATGAGCTCGACCCTGAAACAGAAGAAATGGTAGCCACAGATGAAAAATGTGACCCTACTGGCGGTACACCACCTGAACTTGAAGATTTTATAAATCTCTGGACCCCTTTATTAGATGATACCTTGAAAATGATATTTGACGATAAAGCTGCTGAATTATTAGAAGATAAGAATGAAAAAAGTTCGGAGTGTTTTGCCTTGAAGCAAATACTATTGCAAAAGAATGATTCTATAAGTCAACCTTTTCCTTTTGGTGATAATAATAGATTGATCAATAAAGGTATGAGTGATTACTTCGTTCATGAACCGACTAAATTGAATGAAGAAAGATTTCCATTGCACGAAAATGCTGAAGAGAAACACATCGAACTATATCAATGCGATGTGGAAATGTTAGCTGTAGAGGCAAGACATCATACTTTTTTATCCTATGAAGATGTATTGCTCATAGATATCAAAAACTTCATAGAAGAGAAAATATCAGTATTAAAGAATAATGAATTTGATGAACTACAGAAGCCTGGAAAATTTAATGCGTGGCTCCTCAATGCCATTTTGGAATATATTTCTCAAGAAGAATCAGAGGATTTTGGATATCAGGATAAGATTGAGTTAGAATCAGATAGTCCTTCAAATTTGGAAAGTTCATTTTATAATGCTCTAGTTAGCAAGACTCCTGGAATAGTGGTGAATGGCAATGCCTTGGATGCAATGGCATTCGAATACGGCCAAGGTTTCAAAACTGTAATGGGATATCCGCGAGAAATAGTTGCCGAAACGCTCAGAAAATATCAACTAGATTCTGGAGCTGAAAATATCGAGAGTTTATTGCCGCTTAATATTGATACTTCATTCAATAGATTCGACATTTCAATCTTAATCAGCAACGTTATTTTTCATCCAACATCTGCTGCTATGGATGTGGCGGCAGTCATAACGGATACCGAGAACAATCAAAAAATTGCCTTTGGAGGATCAAATTTAGTTTTAGGAGCAGGTGCATTAGCACAGGAAAGTTCCAAATTAATGCTGCTGAATGAAGTTGGAATTCGGCTGAATAATGCTGCTCGGCTTTTCCTCAAAGCAGATAATGGAAGTACATACATCGAATGGGATTGCAATGGATTTGCAGGTGTTAATATCGAAGGAAGTATTCAATTTTGTAGAGAATATATCCTTCCCTTGGATGCTTCGAACCTGGAAGTGATTACCGATGAGAATGTACTATACGAATTGAGTTTTAAAAAGAGCTTTGATCGGTTTTTCGACTTTAGCTTTGAAATAGAAGATGCCCCTCCATTTGAGCTCACCACAATGAAGGGTTATAAATGGAGGTTTGAGGCATTTGGTGTAGACTACACCAGTTCTAAAATTGAGAATTTGAATTTGGATATTCCCAATAAATACAACTCACAATATTTCAATCAACAGACAGGAGAGTTGGATGATCTTTGGAAAGGATTTTATGCCAAAAATATTGAATTGGTAATTCCCAAGAAGTTTACCCCACTATCGAATAATGAATATACCGTTGCCGTTTCGAACCTCATTATTGATGATACAGGACTTACTGCACAAGTAGAAGTAGGCGAAGATCCTGGTGTCTTGCCATGGGATGAAGGCAATGTCAATGGATGGCAGATGTCGATAGAGTCGATTAACTTATTGATTTTACAAAACAGTCTGGCTGGTGGCGGAATTGGAGGTAGAATAGGCCTTCCAGTACTCAAAGATCCATTGCGTTATAGCGGGACATTTTATGGAAATAGCTTGCTTTTTAGTGTCAAACCAGATTCTGTATGCAATTTCTCTCCACTTGGAGTCAAGGTCAAAATATTCAATAATAGCTATATCCAGGCGGAATTTGGAGAGCAAGGTTTTCTGGCCAAGGCCCACCTGAATGGTGAATTGGATTTTACAGGATTCAATGGTGGAAAAGCCAATTTGATCCTTCCGCATCTGAAATTTGAAGGATTGGAAATGATGAATGTCTTGCAGGAGGATGGAAGCAAAAAATTGAGATTTAGCCCTGGATATTGGGGAGTAGTAGAAGATGATGCGAACAATTCAACAGGCAGCTCTGGTGCGAAACCTTTGTTATCCGCTTTTGGCATTAGTATTGATCGATTGAGTATACATGGCAATGACTCAGAAGATGGCTTGATATTGAATGTCAGAACTAGTGTTTCTCTATTGGAAGAATCGCTGAAAGCTACTGGCGACATTCAATTAGAGGGTAAATTAGATCTAGATGAACCTGTCTATAAAATGGAATATGTCGGTATGGACCTAAAAGGTTTTAGCGTGCATGGCGAGATAAAGAACCTCTTGAAAGTGGACGGAAGTATTACATGGTTCGATGACACTAAAACCATCAATAAGTTTGGCGATGGCTTCCGCGGGGAGGTAGGTGTGCAAATGCTCAAACTTTTTCCGGGAACAGAAATTACGGCAGCTTGTCAATTTGGAAAGGTAGATGATCATGACTATTACTTTGTAGATATGGTGGCGGATTTTGATTTGCCCTTGACCTTGGGACCAGTCACTTTCAATAAGTTTGGTGGCGGAATGTCGAAAGGAATGTATCCCGACTATAATACAGTGAATCCTCAACCTGACTTTCTCTCTTTAGAAGACTATGCATTTTCGCCATTGGGTACTACTATCTCAGGAATAAAATATGAGCCGAACCCTGATTATGGTCATGAATTCAAGGTGTTGACTGGTTTTTATATGAGTGATGAAGATATTTTTAGCGGTACAGGTGAGCTATTAATAAGAATGGCTGACTCGGGATCCTTGGATGAAATGGAAGTAAGAGCACAGGGTCAATTTCTGAAAGCCCCAGACCCATATAATTTCGTAGATATTGCTACGCTCAACATACCAGATGTAGTGACAGGTATTGATAATGTATTGTTGATGTCTCTTATGGTTCCGAAGCCTGATAATGATGCAACGCTTTCTGGTTTCGCAAGCTTTAGATACAATTTTATCAAAAGAGAATTTGCAGGGAAGGTTGCGGCATATTTGAACACTCCAGGTGGTGTGATTCGAGGGGCTGGATTGAATGGGGCATTGTGTATGGTTGATATTTATTTCGGAAAAGAGGATTGGTGGATTTGGGTTGGAGAACCACGACCTGGCAGAAGGGCGGGAGTATTGGTTGATCTAGTCATTGTGGAAGCGAGCCTCCAGGCATATTTTGATATTGGGACCAAGGTGCCGCCATTTCCAGGTCTACCGCACCGAGTAGCACATTTGGGTAGGGATTTGAATATTACAGAATCAGGCCGGGCGTCCTCTCATGGATTTGCATTTGGCGCGTCCTTCGATTTTCTTTTTGACAAATCAATTGCAGGCACAGGAGTAGAGTTGGCTATTGGTGCAGGTTTTGATCTTATGATGCGCAAGTATGAAGATGTATATTGTAAACCTCCGTTCAGCTTTCTAGAACCTGAAGAATTAGGCATGGACGGATGGTATGCGATGGGTCAAGCCTGGGCATATCTAGATGGCTCAATTAAGGTTTTTGGGTTCAATATCGTAAGTGCAGGATTGGCGGCCGTCTTTCAAATACAGACTCCAAATCCTACCTGGGGCATTGCTGCACTCGAGATAAAGTATGATACCTTTTTGGGTTCAGGAACATGGGAAGGTGATATTGAATTTGGTGAAAGGTGCGACTTCGAGTCTTTGGATTCTGATGATGAATTTGGAATGGATCTTATTATTCAAATGGATCCTGAACAAGGACAACAGAGCTTTGGAATTGACCAAAGTATTGCTGCCTATTATCTATTTCCTTTGGCGGAAGCAATCCCAGAATTCAATTTCCTAGATGGAGTGAATGGAGAACTTTCTTTTGAATTTGATCAAGATAGTTTTGGGATTTTTAATGCACACGGACCGATTCCGCATGACCTCATTCAAGATACCCACATTAATTCTACCATATTCAAACCTATAGATTTTTTGAGTCCTAATGATTCAGTTTGGGTAATTGTGAAAATTAATATTTTGCGTGATGGCCAGCTTTATGGCTCACAATCTAGAGTAGTATCTTTTAGGACTTCTTCAGAGCTTGAAGTGATTCACAAATCAAATATTGCATATGAGTATCCGATTGATGGAATGACCAATTTTCATACGGAGCAATTGGCTTCACAACAGGGATATATCAACCTTCACAGAGGACAGGCAAATATTTTTTATGCTAAAATTTATGATGAAAATAATAATCCGATTCCCTACGAAATCAAGGCAAGATTTACCGCAGCAAGTGGATATTCCTTTACGGAGGATCTGGTTTACAATCCATCTACCTATACCATCAAGTTTTTCATGCCAAGTGATCGATTTTTACCTTCCACGCAATACAAACTTGAGATCGTAAGAATAATTGGACTGGAATCGAACCAGACACCAAATCAAGGGTTGGGGAAAAGTGCCAATAAGGCATCAGATTTTGATTCTCAGGATAAGGTATTTTATACTTCATATTTCAGGACAAGTGCATATAAAACAGTAACAGAAAAATTCAATGCGTTACTCGACAATTCATACATAAAAGAGCAGCAAAACGAAAGTACAGTTAGAGATCAAGGAGATCAGAATGATTACTACCTCAATTATTTCACATTGAATTCTGGAGAGGTCTTCGATTATTACGATATTATTTCAAATGGCTTCGGTGAACCGTTGGTTAATTTTATTGTAGCACCTAATTTTTATGAAGACGGATTAGATCTTCCTGGGAATAGATGGGCCTATTATGATAATAAAGGATTTTGGCCACAAGAGTATGGATTTAAGGTGGTCCATAGGGAAGCTTTTAAAGGCATGGTCAAGACTTTTATTAATACCATTCAGGATTATAAAGTAGATGTAAATTCTTTTGATTCCAATGGATTCATTCCACAAACGGGGGCTTTGTCCTATGGTGTGTTGAGCGAGCTTCCAGGTAAACTCTCGCTAAGAGCTGAGTATAATTTTCCTGGTCATGCAAAAGATTTAGGTGCTGATATAGTAAAAATGCCTTTGCTCGAACTCTGGATTTTGGACTTTTATAATAAGGTGATTTCACTCGGAAGTGCAAGTGACTATACCTACGGTTTGAATTCTGAAGTTGAAATTACAGAAGAGGTGGTAAATAAAATTATAGAATTAAACAACGAATAAACCATGAGAACAATAACTATAAAAACGAAAGCGATAGCTAGACTGACCATTATTAAAATTTGTGCTTTATTACTGTTTTTGCCAGGAGCAATGATGGGTCAAGATTATTCCTATCCAGCAGTTTTAGCTGCCCAATTACATGAAGATGAGGTGTATCTGAGATGGGTGCCTAGAGATTCTAAAAATTGGGAATTGGGAATGGAGAATGGATATGATGTAGTCAGATATACACTAGCTGTCAACGATGTGCCATTGACCGAATCAGAACAACAATCATCAAAAATTGTACTTGGGACTGGGCTTAAGCCAATAACAAATGCTGCTTGGAATAATTCAAATTTTGAAAATCAAGAATTGGCGCAAGTAGGAAAGTCGCTCTTGTATAGTGAAGAATTTGATGTGACTTTCACGCCATCCAACTTTGAAGAGGTAGTAGAACTGAATAAAACCAAGGCAAATAAATTCACCTTTTCATTGATGGTGGTGGATAGAGATTTTGAATTGGCTGAGGCATTTGCGCTAGGAGTGAAAGATTCAAATATTGATACAAAAGCGAAATATGCCTATACCTTGACATATTCCAACGATTCAGAAAATGTCATTTCTTCGACTTGGATTGATCTGCCTAATGCTGAGGAATTGGTACAAGTGCAAAATGTGGCCACTTATGGTTCGGATCGAAATATTGCCTTGGAATGGGACAATGGATCAGTGGCAAATCGGTACAGCTCATATTTCATTGAAAGGTCTACGGATGGTGTCAATTTTGAACTTTTGAATGAGACGCCCTATGTGTATAGTCAGGACATCAAGACAACGAATACTGTAAAAAAGATTTATTTCAAAGATAGTATTCCATTAAATGAAGTTGATTATTTCTACAGGATTAAAGGTTTGAGTCCTTTTGGAATCGAAGGCCCTGTTTCAGAAGTAGTAAAAGGAAGAGGCATTCCAGGAAGGATGGATTTGGTTTTAACAGCGGCTATTGAATCTGAAGATTCGGATTTGGTTGTAGTGAAGTGGGGTGGAATCAGTGAGGAACAGGAGGAGTATGTTGACAAATTTGAGGTGCATCGTTCAAGTGAGATTTATGATGGATATGTCAATATCAGTGGAGAATCACTTGTGAAATATGATAGAGAATTTTATGACTTAGATCCCTTGTATGTGGGTTATTATGTTGTTTCTATGGTTGATATTAATGGACATTATTATAAGTCCAGGGTGATAATGGCCCAGCCATCTGATACCGCACCACCCGCCATTCCAAGTGGTTTGGTTGCTTCATCTGATAAGAGCGGTGCGATTTCATTGACCTGGAATGCAAATACAGAAGATGATTTTGAAGGATACCGACTTTTTAGATCCAATTTGCGAGGAGGTAATTTTGTGGATGTAGCGAATGAGGATATCTACGATGAATACTTTACCGATTACTTGACTACAGATATGCTTACCGACAGTGTTTTTTATGCTATTAAATCATCTGATATAAGGGGCAATCATTCGGATATGTCGGAGATTGTGGCACTAGCAAGACCCAATGATATACCACCTTCTGCGGCTGTCATTCAAAATTTGTTTCCTTCTACTGACGGCATTTATATTTCTTGGGTCTTAAGTCAAAGTACGGATGTGGTTTTACATACACTAGAACGGAAACCCAAAAACAGACAAGGATGGGATGTGGTTTTGGAGTTTGATATTGATTCAGAATTGATGACTCAGGCTTTTGAGGATGATTTGATCAAATATAATTACATCGACAATGAGAAATTGGATCAGGTCGTATATCAATACAGACTTTTGGCAGCGGATGAATATGGCAATCAATCGATTTCGAATATGATGGAAGTACAACCATTGTTTAATAATATTGATGGAGCCATTTATGATTTTTCTGGGCAGCCAGTATGTGAAGTAATTGGAAACAGTAAATTGGCTGCTCAGATTTCTAATCTAGAATCAGCAACACAGGCAATCAATACAAATCCAGATAATACAGGGGCGATTCTCTTGGATTTATTGCAGGAAGGTACCATCACTTATACACAATATGCCAACTATATTAATAATTCTTCATCCGCAAGTCAATCTTTGAATGATCAAATTGGAGGATTGAATAATCAATTGACGGCACTTTCTTGCAAGGTACTATTGAATTGGACATTCAAGTCAGATTTTGAGGTGCGAAAGGTAGAAGTGTTTAGGTCTCATTCTAATCAGGCCGTTGATCATTATAGAGATTATGAATTATCAGAAATTATCACTGAAGAGGACACTGAGAATATGGCCATCATTGACGATGAAGTAGAATTAGGCAAGCGATACACTTACAAAATTCTCGTCCATCTAGTGAATCAGATGACTTCACCATTATCTGAAGAAATCACAATTCTTATTGAAGAATAAAACAAATCATCACGACCAAATCAATTATTATGAATGCAATAATTAAAAATTATAAGGTGCTACTATTGGCAATAGCAATAATACTATGTACTCAATCAGGTAATACACAAGATTGTTATTTAACTGTCATGGATCATATAGGTGCTACCAATTATATCAATGATCTGCAAGAAGATGCAGCATGCCGTCTAAAAGATTCAATTAATGACTATATGGTGAAAAATGATTTTAGTCCATTGGAATTCAATGTATTAGGCTATAATCTGTATCCAATCCTGGGTGCTGTAGACGAAGAATTTGGACTTGAAACCGCCTTTGAAGCTGTAGAAGCTAATCTAATAGGGAAAAGCGATTATTTGGCTATTGTAAAATACATTTCAAGTAAGGATAATGATCCATACAGCCTGGTAGAGGAGAAGGTGTTGAAATATAAAGTATATGTTGATGTTTCAAATTTAAATGACTTAGGTGAACTCTCAACTTTAGAATTGGATGCCTTGGTCACTCACTTACAATCTTTTTTGGTTGCGCAATACAATGCAAAAAACAATCCTGTCGGAGCAGAAATAAGCACCATAAATGAATTGTGGAATTATTTGAAAAAGCCCCAGAATCTAGATGATTTGCTTTTGTCACTAGAATTTTTGAAAATAGAAGTGCCTTCTTCAGAAGAATTCATTATCGGTCGAAATTCTGATGATTTGGTACACACAGAAATAGATGCATATGACAATGTATATAACTATGGAGGCTACGTATTGAATGGTCAAACATTGGAAGAAACGCTTCTCACAGATGCTCCAGGAGACTTGTCCACTCTTACGGCAAGTTATTATTTATCTGGAAAAGAAGTGAGTGATACTCCAGGTGAATTTGAGGCCTTTTATGAGCAATTTTCTACGGACCCTGCAAAAGTTAAGTTGTTTATCTATTTTAATTTTGAGACTGAGGCTATCAGTACCTTGACAAAGGATGGTGGATCAGAATCTAGAAATGGAGATGAACCGCGGTATTGTTATTATAAGGTTGATAATAACCTGAGTAAATCTGAAAGTGAAGATGTGTTGGACAGTGAATATGAAAATATTCATTCAGAAAATACGGACATTGCAAGTGATGCAGAATTAAGTGGGGATTGTAGTCCAAGTTGGCAATTTGGCAGGAAATGTCTTTATCAAAATATCAAAGATAATCTGGATTTTTACGGCATTGATGAGAGTTTGATTGGTGATCAGATATCTCGACAAGCAGCTATGGCAGCGGGTTTTGTTGACGGATTTTTAGGTACTATTCAATTTTTAATGTTGGGAACAAATTTGATTAGGAATTGTATATTTGATGTTGTAGTTGAAGGTGTAAATTTTGTCAGTCTGAACCCCAATAACAAAGTCACTCTGGCATTGGCTTGTGCATTTGACTCTATTTTGAAAGGTGAAGAAAATAACCCATGGGAAGTATTAAAAGATATTGCATCTGAAGTTGTGAAGTTGAGTCCTTTAAATTTGGCTGTTAATTTGTTGTATAAATTTGGAAACGTTGTGTTGGAATTTGTAAAAAAGGAAATATCGAATAAGTTTGATGGTTCAGCAGCAGATTTTATTGCTTATCAATTCGGCGTTGTTGCATTTGATGCAGTGCTTACTGGGGTTACAGGAGGAGCCTATTTGGGTGCTAAGGTCATAGCTCGAGGTTCACAAGTAGCCTTGAAGGTAGGAAAGAGTGTGAAAAATATTGATGGAGCCCTAACAGCATTCTTTAAAAAACTTTCGCCAAAAATGAGAGATTCAGCAGGAGGAAGAGGGAAAGCTGCATATTGCGCTATTGGTTCTGGAGGATGTTTTGTGAAGGATACTCCAGTTTTGGTAGCCAATTCATCCTGTAAGTTTAGCTTGAAAAACTCTTCGAAGAAAATAGCTGTTGCAGCCGCTATTCCTTTTATCGCTGTACCTATTCAGGAAGTGCAACTACTGGATTATGTCGTGGCACATGAAACGGTGAACTCAACTTATGGATTAATTACAAGTACAAATGATACCTACTTAGGGTTACTTGACAAGGACCCATATACTTCAGACGAACAAAGAGAAAGAGATCAGTTTAAAATTGATGATGAGAATTGGAATGAGGTTGTATTTGAAGAGGTGAATGGTAATTCTGTTGCCCAACTTGCGCTTCATAATGACTGGATCAATCAAAAGGATTATCAAGTCGATGTGATTGTGAATATGAATCTTCCAGAACAAGGGATTTCCGGACCTTTCAGAATTACTTCGATCAAGCATATTTTACCACAGAAAAAACCAGGGGATGAAGATGGGGAAGATGCATATGTCTATAGACCTGTAACTGCATTATTTGCGCATACTTCGAATCAAGTTTTTAATCTTTCTTTTGATAATGGTGAGGTATTGGGCGTGACTTATCAGCATCCTATTTATTCGCTGACGGATGGAGATTGGGAATTGGCTGGAAAGCTGGAGATTGGTGAGGAGGTATTGACCAAGAGTGGGGTAGCCACTGTTGTTGGATCAAAGAAGAAAGAAGGGACTGAGAGGGTTTATAACCTTGAAGTCAAGGAAATGCATAATTTTTTGGTTGGTGATGATGGGATTGTTGTGCATAACAATTGTGTGAATACTTTATATAACTTACACAACAGCATGTTTAAAAATGTTGATGATGTAATACATATAATGAGAGGCAATGTTAAAAGAGGTAGAGCAGGTGGTGTACATCATAAGAGTGCAGTTTCACAAGGTGAAGCAAGAGAAATAGGCGCTCGAATTCAGAGCTCTGATGGACTACTTTACAAAGTAAAAGTTGAGGTTAAAGATGCTAATGGCAACTTTATAGCCAAAAAATCAAATGGCGGTTATTCTACATTTTTTCCTGATAGTTGGGATCAAATGAGAGTATTAGATGAAATTAAACATGCTAGGAATAATAAAAAATTTGTGTCTGGAAATGAGTACTGGGGATATTCAAAAGATGGAAAAATTAAAATACATATGTACTTGAGGAATGACGGTACTATTATATCTGCTTACCCAAAATTTTAAAGTTGTGAATTATAATTCTACGTTTTACATACAAGTTTATAAAGATGGATATCAAATTCCAATAATGCATTTAGAATCTAATTTGGTAGAGGGTTTTAAAGAACTTGCTCATTTAGCGCGTGGACATATGTCAAAATCAAAAGGTGTTATAGAAGAATTAGGCGGCATTGAAAAAGTTCTTAATAGTGAAAAAGACACTCATTCTTTTGGTGGTGATGATTGGTGTATTGTAGATTTTGGTAAAGAAGTATCTGTTATTTCAAGTGGATATGATGAATTTGAATCGTTTGAAATAGATTCGGATATAATCTTGAAATTGTTGAAGGATTGGAACACATTTTTAATGTGTTATGAGAATGGTGAAATACCTGGAATTATACATCCAAATAAAAGCAAGTCTGTGCAGTAGATTATGAACGAAAACAAGAAATTTTTAAGGAGGAAGCCTTATTGAATTTTATTCCATTTAGATAGAAAAATACTATTTAAATCAATGAAATAGGCTTTAAGAATTAAAATATATACTGATATCGATAGTATACAAGACTACAATATATACAAATGAACAAAGATATAGAAGTACTAAAAAGTATACTCGGAGGCTTTTTTAAAGATCAATTTTATCAAATTGGAATAGAGCGCTTAAAAGCGGCTTTAAAAGAGAATTCATACTATAAAGACAATTGGGAAAAAGTTGTTAAGCTAATATTGATGAAGGGAATACCTGACGGACAAGCATTGCATTTTTTAGAAAATGATGCAAATTTACCATTACACGAAGACTCCGATAATGAGGCTTATAAATGGCTGGTTTTGATGATAGTTAATGCATCAAAACCCAAAGGTTGTAAAATTTTGGACTACAAAGATTTTCTTGATCCAGATAATAGAATATGAAGTGAAAAGTCATTTTGAAGCTGAAGAATATAAAAACCTAATTAATGCCTTACAGGCTTTTGAGGAAGATTGGTTGTTCGATCTTGGCCTCGAAGCCTGCAGAGATTCTTTAAAAAGACAGAAAGAAGGTGGATTGTTAGATTTTGTATCTCTTAAATCGGAGTATCAAAATTGTTTATCTGATGAAAATTTTGATTGGAAGCAGTTGGCATTAGATTCTTATTTATTTACGGAGATTGAATTATATGACAATTGGCATATTCGATCAATTGTAGAATTCTATCTCGAAGAATTTATCAATAGTGATGAAACTTTAGGATTAAATGAAAGAGTGGATATTTCTCATAAAATAACAGCAATACTGCAAGGAAGTGAGAATTGGGTCAAAGTGATAGAATTATTACTATTGCTTAAAGATGACTTTCCAAAATTAAGAGCCTATCATATTTTCAATTACATGGACTATTTTTCACTTGAATTGAAAATTTTAAAAGAAAATAGAAATAGATTGTGGGTAATAGATGCCATAAGTTTAGCTTAAGGAATAGATTTTATAAGAAAATATGTCTAAATTTTCAAAAAGTCTATTCTAATCAAAAGCTTGTTTACCTGATTCAACACCAAAAAGAATTGCTATACTTTACACATTAATAGCTTCTTAATATACATGTGGACAGTCTGAAAATTTATTTTCTTCTACCCAATAATTTAATTAGCTAATATTCAATAAAACCCTCCAACAGGTACTGCAAGCACACCATTTGGCTTTGGAATACCTGCTGGCGGAGGTGCAAAACTAAGTATGAGCAGGGTTTTAGTTGTCTATAAAAAAGATGGAAGAGTGTGGAAATTGTTAACTCTGTATCTTCAATTGTAAAAAATATGGAAAATAAATATCCAGTCTTATCGGAGATTATTAAAAATGAATTTGCTTATGTTATGGAACTCAACAGAAATGAAAGTGTCGATTTTCTCTTAGATGGAATTAAAGAAGGTATTTATAATATCGAATCCGTGAAGAACGAATATGATATTGCTATTAATGATAAAGCGTATGATTGGGTAGATTTCGCTATCTCAACAAAAATGCTTTGGGACAAGGAATCGTTATCAAACAATAATGTTATTAATTATTTAAAATATTACTTCGAAGAAGTAGTTTATCCTGATCGAAAAATTTCAGATGAGAAATTTGATGAAATTTTACAAATCTCTTTAAAAATACTTAAAAACCAACCTAGGAATAATCCTTGGATTAACATTGAAGAGCTTTATAAGCAATTAAATGAAAGGACTAAATCAAAAAAATTACCATATTATACTATTTATAAATTAATGATAAATAATGGATTTAATGTAGAAGGTAGATCGGAAAGAGGAAAAGGTAAGGAAATCATCTTTGTCAAATACGTAGAATGATATTATTAAAAATGTAACCAAATTGGTTTGTAATTTAAAAAGTGATCTTGAGTGGGATATTATCAATTTTAATATTCCACTCTTTTTAATTGAATATTTCTTTCATGATTTATGCATGCTATAAAGAAAGTTAAATTTTACATTGTTACCTGTCACAAATCCAAGATTTCCCAGTTATAGCAAAAAAAGGAAGTAATTAAAAAAAAGCCAATACATTTCCTTTTGTCTATTTCAAACAAATCTTAAAACATGACAGCTATGAAAATCAATTGCGAAATCCATTATGGATCATTTAAATCAACAATGCATTTACTAAGGTTAATATCACTTTCATTTATCATTTGCCTGACATCATTCTCCATTAATGCCCAATATTCTGTTGGAGTGGGTCTGGTTGGTGCCACTTCTACTGGAATGAATTTCAAAACGAACAAAGAAATTGTGAGCCCAGGAATCCAGGCCAAACTTCAATATAGAATTAAAGAATTTATGGCCATCTCACCTAATGTCACCTTCTTTAGAGATTCTAAAATGGACAATTTTTCCTATTCATACTTTGAGACCAGCCTTGATATTCAATGGAACCTGATTAATATTGAGCAGAATAGAGGATACTTAATTCTTGGACCCACATATAATAGAACGGATTTTGCCCTGCCTGCTTCGGTCAATGGAACAGATGCAATAATCGAAGGAGGGCTCAACAGATATGGAGGGAATCTTGGTGTTGGAATAGAACAAAAAACAAACTTCTATCAAGAATTCTTGGTACAGTACAAATCCAAATTGAAAGGTTCCAGCTTCAGGGAAATACAGCTTTTGCTTAAAATAGGATACCTATTTAATATGGGAAAACCTAAATCTGAGTTTAGAAAAAGTAGCGAAGTCCTGACCAATAAATTATAGTAGAATTACGCTTAAAAAAATAGCCCAAGCATCAATCATGATACTTGGGCTTATATATTTTTTATAGGTCGTAATGTCTTACCTCACACTTATCTTAACACTTCTACTTCCTATTGCCGATTCTATCACAACTATGTATGTTCCTATTGTCAACTCTTGAGCTTCAAGAACTATCTGATTTTCTCCAGCATTGATTTGTTGATTTTTTTGCGAAGCTACTGTCTGACCATTCATATCAAACAAAAGAACTTTTGCATCATCGATTGCCTGATCAGAAGTGATATTCAAATTAACCTGACCCGCTCCTAAATGAAAGGCCGAGATATCAACATTTTGAAGGATATCTTTTGTGCCCACTGCCAGGGTTATAGGTTGACGGTTAAGATTGATAGGTGTGTACTTGCCACCAACGACTCCCCACAATACGGTAACTACAGAATAGCCTTCTGTATAGTCTGGTATATTGGGTTGACCAGAAAAGTCCAGTTCTCCATCTACTGTGAATTCTTGATTAGCGTTTACTTGACCAGTAATGATATTTTCACCAAAGTAGTTATTTCCGTTGAAAGAATGCAAAAGAATGTTTTCATGTACTGCATTACTGCCTTGACTCTGTTGGAAAGCAACCAACTCATCATCCACCAAATAGGATGACAACCAATATTCTCCACCTTCTAACTCAAGTAGAAATTTTGCTCTTGCCGTTGTAGTGATTTTTTCGCCATCAAATGTGGCTGTAGAACCTACACCAGCGAATGGTGGAAACCCATTCAGACTCTCAATCAACAACTGAAACTCAGCTCTCTTTTCTGTAGTATTAAAAGAACCTACATTCATATTGTCGTTGTTGAGGAAAAATATCGGTTGACCTCCACCTCCGAAGTTATCGGAAATAGCTTTTGCAGTAGGTGTCATTAACCCTCCACTATAATGAACCATCCAGAAAACAACAGGCATGTCCGCTTGATCTGCGAGGAGATCATTTTTAAATGACCAACCCCAACTTCCACAATTGGAACACCAATCAGCAGTTTTTTTAGAGACAAGTGTCCACTGATCTTCACTTATTTCTTGCGCATTCATCGCGAGTGTTGCGAGTGATAAAAATGCTAGTAATAATAATCTTTTCATTTTTGTAATTTTTTTATTCTTGTTATACTAAATGCACACTATTAGTGTGTTACAAATTGCGTATTTATTTAATATGATGTACAAAGGTACAATACTTATTCTAAAAAAAGGGGACTATTTAAGGATTTGTCTTGTCGGCAAAAGAACGAAATGCCAAACTAAAGCGTGCCGTTCGAAAAATTGTATATCGAGGCGGTTACTACTTTGCCTACTGCTTTTAACGTATTTTTATCAATAATGTTCATATTGTCTTCATGCGTATGGTGATAATGTCCAAATCCAGTTCTTCCATTTGCACGTGACATATTGATTATATCTATCATCGGAATTCGAAGATTCTGAATGACATATTTATGGTCATCTTCTACTAATCCGGAATCCATATTGATGAAATAATTTCCATAAGACATTTTAGCCGCCATATCCCAAATACTTTTAAGATATTTTGAAGCGGATTCTTTTGAAAATGCTTCCCAACCAAACTCAGCATTTTTGGCACCAACCATGTCCAGCAAGATACCAAACTCTGCCTTGTATCCCTTTACATGGGGTGATTTTGACCAATACTTGGCACCCAAACACCAATTAGTACCTTCTCCAGAATCTCCATTGTCTTCCGCATCAAACAGCACAAAATCAACTCCAATATCTATTCCATTCTCTTTGATCAACCTGGCTATTTCCAGTAAAACAGCAACTCCAGATCCTCCATCATCAGCACCCAAAATTGGCTTGTCTCGCATTGATTCGTCTTCATCCTTTTCCGCTACTTTTCGTGTGTCAAAGTGCGCACACAACAGCAGTCTTTTCTTTTTGTCTGCATTGACTACGCCAATAATATTAGTGGCATCGACATTCTTTTCATCCAAAAAAGAAACCTTGAAATCTTGTTGAATAACCTCGTCTGTATATTTTTTCATTTCGGCAGTCAAATAATCAACCAAATCCCGATGAGCTTGTGTGCCTGGATATCTTGGTCCAAATGATACTTGCTTTTCAACCAATGCATACGCATTATCAGGATTAAACTTGGGTACCTTTCTCTTGGTCACAACCACCGTTTCATCTGTATCAGTGATCGTTTTGCTATCGGTTTTACAAGAGATTACCACGAATGCGATAAGCAACACAAATCCTATTTTCTTTAATAAATCCAACATTCTATGAATTAGTTATTTTTAAATTATTATCTCTCCAATCTCCAATCTCCAATCTCCAATCTCCAATCTCTCCAATCTTTCCAATCCCCAATCTCTCCAATCACTTCATCGACCAAGTCGTCCCATCTGCCCCATCTTTCAACGCAATATTCAACTCATTCATTTTGTCTCTCACCTGATCAGAGGTTGCCCAATCCTTATTCGCTCTAGCACTTTGCCGAATATCAATAATCAAGTCCATCAAGCCTTCGACCAAGTCATTATTGTCTCCTCCTTCAATATCATTCTTGAGACCAAAAATGTCATTCAAGAATACATCAAACGTAGATTTCAACAGTTCGAGTGTCTCTGCACTTACCAAATTGATATCAATCTTGCCATCGGCAAAGCTATTGATACTTGGTACCAAGGCAAACAATTGTGAAAGCGCCCGAGGTGTATTGAAGTCGTCATTCATGTCATTATGAGCACTCGCAATGATTTTCTTGATTTCAGTATTGATAGGTGCCTCATCACTTATACCAGTGGTAGTAAGCTTCTTTAGAATTTTGAAGGCTTCCATTAGTCGTTTGTATCCT
Organism: Saprospiraceae bacterium; assembly: GCA_965230575.1. Taxonomy (GTDB): domain Bacteria; phylum Bacteroidota; class Bacteroidia; order Chitinophagales; family Saprospiraceae; genus CAJXUU01. Next base: position 7,987,582 of record OZ246013.1, on the reverse strand, counting down.
TTTTCAGCGGCCAGCAAGGCATCATTGGTCAAATCCAAGGTTGACCGATAATGAGATTGCAACATGAAAAATTTCACTACCATTGGACTAAATCCCTTGGTTACGTGAGGGCTTTCACCAGTAAACAATTCATCTGGAGATATCGTATTGCCATCACTCTTCGACATTTTTTTGCCATTCATCAAGAGCATATTTGTGTGCAGCCAATAATTTGAAGGCTGGCAACTGCAAGCACCAATATTTTGGGCTACTTCATTTTCGTGGTGGGGAAATTTGAGGTCATTTCCACCTCCATGAATATCAAAATGAGTGCCCAGGTACTTTGTACTCATTGCACTACATTCGAGGTGCCAACCTGGAAATCCTACAGACCACGGTGAATTCCACTTCATCAAATGGTCATCTGCTGCTTTCATCCAAATGGCAAAATCTGAAGGGTGTTTTTTCTCACTTTGATTTTTGAGATTGTCTCTGGTTTCGGTCATCAGATCTTCTATAATCCGACCTGATAATTTGCCATATTCTCCCGTTTCTTCGGCAAATTTGATGGTGTCGAAATATACCGAACCGTTTTTCTCATATCCATAACCATTGTCCATTATTTTCTGGACCATTTCGATCTGCTCGATGATATGACCTGTAGCTCTTGGCTCGATCGAGGGTTTTTCTGTATTGAAAATATCCATCATGGCATGAAAGCCATTTGAAAATTTCTGAGCTACTTCCATCGGTTCTAGATTGGACATTCTAGCACCCTTGGACATCCTATCTTCTCCGTCATCAAGCAGGTGTCCGACATCGGTAATGTTTCGCACATACCTAACTTTGTATCCCAAGAATTTGAGGTATCTATAGATGACATCAAAACTTACAAAAGTCCGACAATTCCCCAAGTGAACATCACTGTATACTGTAGGGCCACAAACATACATACCAATAAATCCTGGTGTGATGGGTGTGAATATCTCTTTTTGCCTGGTTAGACTGTTGTGAATCTGTAGTTTTTGCTCCATTCTATATTGATCTTCAAACGATTTAATTTAAGACGGCAAAAGTACGGATAATGTTGATTAAATGTGGATTCTAGTTGGATATGTTGTGATTTGTTTAACGATTTGATTCGTAGGGGTTGATTTATATCTGTGTGAAATATTTTTTTTACCACAAGGATCACCAATTTTCGCGAAGAATTTTATGAAGATTGGTTGGTTAGTCTAATTCAGGGTTGAAGTAGGAATAGACCTTTTTGGCGGCCGCTTTACCAGCTACACTAGCAAGGGATTCTTCTGTTTGCTTTTTGATCTTATTTACACTTTTGAAATTAGTCAAAAGTAATTCGGCTGTTTTTTTGCCGACCCCGGGAATATCTGTCAATTCAGTACCTAATAAATGTTTGGATCTAAGATTTCTATGCAAGGTGAGTGCAAATCGATGTGCCTCATCCCTGGCTTGTTGAATCAATTTTAAAGACTCTGATTTTTTATTGATATGGAGAGGAATGGGGTCTTCAGGAAAATATAATTCCTCTAGTTTTTTTGCTATACCAATGATTGTAATTTTTCCAAGTAAGTCCAGTTTTTTAAGACTTTTTACCGCCGATGATAATTGACCTTTTCCACCATCAATAATAATAAGTTGAGGTAGCGGTTGTTCTTCTTTTAATAATCGGCTGTATCTTCTATATACCACTTCCTCCATAGAAGCAAAATCATTTGGACCTTCGACAGTTTTAATTTTAAAGTGGCGATAATCTTTTTTTGATGGTTTGGCATTTTTAAAGACCACACAGCTGGCCGTTGGATTGGTGCCTTGGATATTCGAATTGTCAAAACATTCAAGATGAAACGGAACCACTTCCATTTGAAGGTCATTTTGCAATGTTCTCAATATTCTTTCAGCCGAAGTCTGTTTGCCAATATTATTGATTTGAGCCTTTTTCTTCTGTAATAAATGGTACGAGACATTCTTTTCAGAGAGTTGCATCAATTTGGCCTTGTCTCCACGTTGAGGAATGGTGACTAATATTGATTCATCTTCCATTTCTACTTGAAATGGCACGGCTACTTCAGGAGCTATACTGTTATATTTTTCGCGAATTACTGGAATAACAAAGGACAATAATTCTGATTCGTCATCATCCAGATTTTTTTCCATTTCTATGGTGTCCGTATTGATCATTGCTCCATTAATCACCTTAATGTAATTTACAAAAGCATACTTGTCATCCGACTGAATCGTGAAGACATCTAAATCTTTTATTGTAGCACTTACTACAGTCGATTTGGCTTGATAATCATCTAAGGCGTCCAACTTATCCTTCATCTGCTGTGCCAGTTCGAATTGCATGGTCTCAGCATAATCCGCCATTTCTTGCTTCAGATAATCTTTTACCCGCTTAAAATTTCCTCGAAGTATGTTTTTTACTTGATCAATTTTCGTGTTGTAATCTTCTTCATCCTCCAACCCTTCACATGGACCTTTGCAGTTTTTGATATGGTATTCCAGGCACACTTTAAACTTGCCTTTATTGATATTTCCTTCTGATAAATTAAAAGTGCAGGTTCTGAGTGGAAAAAGTCTCTTTATTACTTCAAGCAAGACCTTGGTCCTGTACTTAGAAGTATATGGACCAAAATAAGAAGATCCATCCTTGATAACCCGACGGGTAAAAAAGACTCTCGGAAAACGTTCTTTTTTGATACATAAATAAGTATAGGACTTACCATCCTTCAGACTTACATTATACCGAGGTTGATTTTTTTTGATCAGGGTATTTTCAAGAAGCAGAGCATCGTGCTCCGAATCTACGATGGTGAATTCAATATGATGTGCGTTTCGGACCAGTGCCTTGGTCTTGTATTGTTGATGCTTTTTTTCGCCAAAATAGGAATTGAGTCTGTTCTTTAGATTTTTTGCTTTGCCTACATAAAGAATAGTATTCTCTTCATCCAAAAAGCGATAGACCCCAGGATCTTTTGGTATCGATGGAGAAAATTCTCTAAATTCTTTTGTTGTCATAAGAGTAAGACCTAATATTTTTTTAGCAGCAGATATGAAAATCCATTTCGACCCTACTAAGAAATCTACAAAGCTAAAATTTGGTATTTAGTTTATTTAAAACATCGGTGAATTAAAATAGTTTCCCTTGGATCAAACCAAAGCCCCTTTCAATACATCGGCCACCACATCAGGATTCAATAGGGTTGAGATGTCACCCAAATTATTTCCATCTTTAGAAGCAATCTTTCTCAAAATCCTTCTCATGATTTTACCTGACCTGGTCTTTGGTAGTCCACTTACAAATTGAATCATATCTGGCTTGGCAATTGGCCCTATTTCTTTAGTCACTACATCCAATATCTCTTTTCGAAAGGTATCATCCAATTCTTTTCCCTGAGAAATGACATAGGCATATATACCTTGCCCCTTGATATCATGAGGGTATCCTACGACTGCTGATTCTACTACATTTGGGTGTTCATTGATAGCATTTTCGACTTCGGCAGTACCCATTCTATGCCCGGATACATTGATCACATCATCGACTCTGCCGATTACTCTGATTCTTCCTTCACTATCTCTTCGTGCGCCATCTCCTGTAAAGTACATTCCCTTGAATGCGGAGAAGTAGACATTTTTGCATCGCTCATGATCACCATAAGTCGTGCGAATAATTGATGGCCAGGGATATTTAATACACAACAAGCCTTCGACATCATTTTCTGTTTTGATATTCCCTTCTGCATCTACCAAAACTGGCTGCACCCCTGGCATGGGATAACTGGCATATGTAGGTTTGGTGTCGGTGATTCCTGGCAATGGGGTGATCAATATTCCGCCCGTTTCAGTTTGCCACCAGGTATCCACAATAGGAGCTTTTCCTTTTCCAATGTGTTCGTCGTACCAGTTCCATGCTTCTTCATTGATCGGCTCTCCAACAGACCCTAATACTTTGATGGAAGAAAGGTCATATTTTGCTGGCCAATGATCTCCTTTAGCCATCAATGCTCTTATCGCTGTAGGGGCAGTGTAGAATTGATTTACCTTATGCTTTTCACAAATTTCCCAGAATCTACCCGCGTCAGGAAAGGTCGGGACACCCTCAAACATCATCGTTGTTGCTCCTGCCAATAATGGACCATATACAATATAAGAATGACCAGTTATCCAGCCTATATCTGCGGTGCACCAGTAAATATCTCCTGACTTATACTGAAATACATTCCTAAAACTAAAGCAGGTATAGACCATGTAACCTCCGCATGTATGCACTACGCCTTTTGGCTTTCCAGTAGATCCAGATGTATATAATATAAATAGAATATCTTCACTATCCATGGGTTCAGGGGTGCACACATTTAATTGTTTATCTACCACATCATGCCACCAAACATCTACCTCATCGCTCCAATTTACTTCTCCTCCTGTATTTTTATGGACGATAACGGATTCCACCGAATTGCATGAAATGTCCATGGCATCATCTACCACCTGTTTGACAGGAATATTTTTACTCCCTCGATTATTATAATCCGAACAAATAATCATTTTAGCCTGGGCATCATCCACTCTATCAGCCAATGCCTGAGCGGAAAAACCAGCAAATACAACGGAATGAATTGCTCCTATCCTTGCACACGCCAAAACACCAATTGCCAGTTCTGGAACCATTGGCATATAAAATACGACTCTATCTCCTTTCTTGATTCCTTTGGATTTGAGTCCATTGGCACATTTGCTTACGGCACTTAATAATTCGAAGTAAGTATATTTTTGAGGTTCTGCATTGGGGTCATTCGGTTCCCAAAGAATAGCCACTTGATCTCCTCTTTCGGCAATATGTCGATCCAGGCAATTCTCTGTAATGTTTAGTTTACCATTTAAAAACCATTTCACATTTGGTTCCTCAAAATTCCATTCTAAAGTTTTATCGAAAGGTCGAAACCATGAAAAAGTTTCTGCTTGAGTCTTCCAAAATAATTCTGGATCTTCTACACTCTCCGCATATATCTTTTGATACTCCTCTAATGTATTTATTTGTGTCGTCATATTCTTTCAGGAATTATAGAAGTATAAATATATAAACCGTTTTCTCAAATCCAGTTGTATGCTTTCCATTTCGTTGGAAAAGATCAAAAATAATTTTCAAAAATTCTGTGCTTCTATAAAAACTAGGCCAGTTGTCAGAAGTAGATGGTCAAGATTTAGAATGACCATTTTTGAATGCCGTAGATATTCCCAGCAAAATGTAATAAGCAGATTTTGGATTGGTAGCCAAGGGAATATTGTGTACATCACACAGTCTCATCAACATTTGTACATCGGGTTCGTGTGGATGCTTGTCCAATGGATCTCTGAAAAAGATAACGGCATCGATTTGACCTTCAGCAATTTTGGCTGCAATCTGAGCATCTCCACCTTTCGGGCCACTTAACAATTTTACAACATTAAAGCCCTCTTGTTCGATGTGCCCGCCAGTGGTTCCGGTAGCAAAAATCTTTGTATCGTGGAGAAACTTTTTATTATTAACTACGAAAGAGACCATTTCCGGTTTTTTGCCATCGTGTGCAATTAAAGCAATATTAATCATGTGATATATTTATAAATGTAAAAGTACTTATAAATAAAATGTTGTTTTTTAACGGTGTATTAATTTATTATTAAGGTTGGGAGTAATAAAACAGTCTATAAGTCTATAAAAAAAGGACAGCACCATGATTAGTAAGTGTTTTTGGGATAAAACGATAATTACTAATCTTCGTACTGTCCTACAATTGGCTCAAACCAATTTACCTTTCCCCATGGGTATAAAGGATTGAGAGGGATATCTTTCTTTGCGAAAGATCTTTTATTTTAATAGACCATATGTTGGTGCGTGATTACAGTCGAACCCGAAGTTATTTTAACAATATATAGCCCTGATGTCAAATTTGAAATATTCAACGAAGAAGAATCATTAAGTTTTCGGTCGACCAATTTTTGTCCCATTCTATCGAATATTTGCAATTGAGGATTTGCCTCTAATATATATTCATCAATATCAAGTGAGAAATTGCCTCCTACACTTGGATTAGGATAGGTTGTAAATTCAGTTTTAATAGTAGAAAATGATACTTTCAAAATCGAATAATCATTTTGTGTTCCATCCAGGTCTATTTGTTTGACATAATAATAAATATCACCACTGGTCTTGGGATTGTCTACAAATCTATACGAGTTTTCATTTTGAGAATTCCCTTTTCCTTTTACAGATCCAATCCTATTAAAATTGATTCCATCCAATGATCGATAAATGTCATATTTGTCATTATTGATCTCTTGTGAAGTGGTCCAGGTAAGTTCGACGTCTTCATTCCTGGTTTTGATCTTATAATCAATCATTTTTACAGGCAGTACTCCTCCCAATCCAACTGTTGATGGAAGAGTGACTACATTTGTTCGGCCATCGATTTCGGTCGCTACACCTAAAATATAGGTTTGATTGGGTCCGGCATTAAAAAACAATGACCAAGGATCTTTACCAGTTACGCAGTCGTTGATGTAACCGCCTACATAATTGCCTAGTGAATCAACCATAACAGGACCAAAGACGACCATCTCCATTATTCCTACAGAATCCAAAGAATCTATTGCAAATTCTACAAAACCTCCCGATGGATTTGAAGTGAAAGCATAAAATGATTGATTCGGATATGTAAGTCCTTTGGTATAACAACTTTCTCCTGAAGGTGTGAATTCTGTGAACATACTCAGATTTCCTTCTCGGGTACATGAGTTATCTATTTCCAGATTGAATATATTGCCATAGTTATTGGGTGTAGGGATATCGATGCCGTCTGTCATTCCATCCTTCAAGGAAGGTGTGCAGCAAGTAACATCAGCTATCCAACCAGACAAATTTTTGGATTGATCTGATTCGAATCTGATGAAGAAGCAACCTTCTGAGTTTTTAGGCTTGAATGAGTCTCCCACATTCAAGGTATGTCCATCGACGAACGAACTTTGACCATTTCCACTTTCCTCTCCACAAAACGACCCTATCAATGGGGCACTCGCATCAATACCATCATAGATGTATAACAAATCATAACATCCAGTACTATCCTTACCTTGATTATTTGCAGTTTCGATATTGACGTGTGTAAAAGTCAATTTCAAATATTGCGTAGAATCATCTGGGCAGATTAGCCATTCATCATTCGTGTTGTTGAGATAATTGGAGTCGCTTCCATTATCCATAAATTCTAAATTGCAGCTGTTGATTGGGGTCTGGGCATGCAAATTTGTAAAGGGTGATATTAATACCAGAAACAAAAGCACGATCAAAGTCGTGTTCCTCATTTTTGTGATTATTAAAGTTAAAAAATCCTAGCTATTTTTGATTTTGAAAAGGAGCAAGGGTGATAAAATAAAAAGTGTCGGCTACTTGTCAAAGTCGGGAGAAGTGAAACAAAAAATATGCCATCAATTAGAGAATTGTATTTGCAGCATGTCGCTCAAACAAGTGAGATGCCATTATTGCTAGAAATAGAAAGGGCTGAGGGGATGTATATGTATTCTGCAGCAGGAAAAAAATATTTGGATCTTAATTCGGGTATTTCGGTTTCTTCTCTCGGGCATCGTCACCCCAAGGTGGTAGAAGCCATAAAAAATCAATTGGACAAACATCTTCATACTATGGTTTATGGAGAACATATACATTCTCCACAAGTGCGATTTGCTCAATTATTATCTGAACAATTGAACAATGGGCTTGATTCGGTATACTACCTCAATAGCGGTACAGAAGCCGTCGAAGGCGCAATGAAACTGGCTAGAAAATATACTGGCAGGTACAAGATTGTGGCTTGCTCTAATGCCTATCATGGCAGTACGCTTGGCAGTGAGAGTTTGAGGAGTGATGACTCATTTACGAGGAGTTTTGCACCTGGAATTCCAGGAGTCTTTCATATTGATTTTAATAATGAATCGCAATTGGATCTGATAGACGAGGATACTGCTTGCATAATATTGGAGCCGGTACAGGCAGAAGCTGGTGTCACACCTCCAGAGAATGATTATTTGCAGAAGGTGAAATCTCGATGTGAAGAGGTAGGCGCGCTAATGGTTCTGGACGAAATACAGACTGGTTTTGGGAGGACTGGGCATCTATTTGCACATAAGAAATACGATGTGGTTCCTGATATCCTACTCATTGCAAAATCTATGGGAGGTGGAATGCCAGTAAGTGCTTTTGTGGCTCCGAAGGAAATCATGATGGCTTTGGCCCGAAAACCAATGTTAGGTCATATCACCACATTTGGCGGGCACCCTGTTTGTGTAGCAGCGGCACATGCGACTCTTGAAACCATTGTTGAGGAGAAAATATATAGTGACGTAATCAGAAAGGAGAAATTGATCCATGAAAAACTCAAGCATCCGATTATCAAGGAAATAAGGTCTTCCGGTTTGATGATGGCTGTAGAATTGACCAGAAAGAAGTACTTGAAACATGTGGTAAATTATACCATCGAAAATGGGGCATTGATTGATTACTTTTTATTTAATTCGACCTCTTTTAGATTGGCTCCTCCATTGATTATTTCCGATACCCAAATTGAAGAAGGGTGTGATATATTATTGAAAGCAATGGATTTTGCTGTGTCCAAATACCGAAAATCTTAAAATATGAAAAACCTGCCAGTTGGTACTTTGATTAATGTTGCGACCGTAGTTGTGGGCAGTATATTGGGTCTCTTATTGCAACAAATATTCACCGAAGAAATTAAGGATATTGTTTTTCAAGCCATTGGACTGGGTACAATATTGATAGGACTGAAAATGGCGCTCAAACTTCCTGATGGATATTTGTTGGTCGTAATTTTCAGTATGATCTTGGGTGGAATATCTGGAGAATTGATTCATCTGGACGATTGGATGGTTGGACTTTCTGAAAAGCTGAAGTCTAGCTTGGGACTTACAGAATCAAGATTTTCAGAAGGATTGATCACTGCTTTTTTGCTTTTTTGTATCGGTAGTATGACTATCGTAGGTGCCATTGAAGAAGGGCTCAATCAAAACCGCGAATTATTGATTGTCAAATCTACCTTGGATGGATTCTCTTCTATTGCATTAGCAGCTAGTTTTGGAATCGGAGTTCTATTTTCCGTGATTCCATTATTCATTTTTCAAGGAGGAATGACCATAGGTTCTAAGAAGTTGAGCAGAGTTTTTGATCAGACGACTATTGATGTACTAAGTTCTATAGGTGGCATCCTTATAATTGGCATTTCGATCAACATTTTAGGGCTGGGTAAAATCAACCTTGAAAATCTGCTTCCATCCCTCTTGTTGTGTATATTCCTTGTGAAAGCAAATCAACATTGGCTTGTCTCCAAAGCCTCGCAGGAGATAGAATTAATGTCGAAGAAATAGGGCTAATTCCAAAAAGGTGGAACCTCCACAGTTGCACCATTCAATACTCTACAATCATCATTTACCTTGCGCTCAGGTTGCTTTTCTATCACTTCATCATTAAAAATTAAGATGCTGTCTCGGGAGATATCGCTCGCCCCAAAATATCCGATAACTTCCTCATCCGGATTGTCAAGATTAATAATATTGGTGCCTATAGTAGCTGGAGGAGGGTCGAAAATGTTGCCTTTGATATTTAATTGATTGTTAAGCAGTTCAAGAAATTGATATGCCGATTTTGTCAATGATCTTTGTTCTAGAACGACCATGTATTTATGCAAAAACCTTCCACCATCATCATCAATATAAGCTACTTTTTGGGTGATCCGATTTCCATTGGTCAAATTGTCTTTGAAGATTACGAGATCATCAATTGGTTCATAAATAAAGCATTCGCGACAACAACCTTTTGGAGCCAGTGCACCCATAATGCGAAATAGATCAGGTCTGGTATTCATTTTATAGATTCCAGAAGTCTTCCAACTGTAAAAATTTGCTTCTTCTTCGGGGTCATTCCATTGTGCAAATATTTCAAATCCTGAATCGAATTGAATATCGCTTAGAGAAGGTTGTTTTTTCCAGGCAACTACAATGGAGTCTAATTTTGGTACAGGGACAATTTTTTCTTTGGTTGAAATATATCTTTCGCCATTTGCCAAGGTAATGGACAAGGTATATTCGCTTCCAACTTTGGCCTTAAAATTTTCTGGTGTCCAGTATGTACCAGCTATGCCCTCCTCTAGAAATACTTGATCACCAATTTCATTTCTCAACCAAACCCTTGCATTTGACTCTCTTACAACTTGATCCTCCAGAATAGAAGCATACCTGGCGCTTTTTGAAAGCCTTATCCTATGAGGACCATATTCGCTGGTTATAAATCCTTCGACAACAAGAATATTCCTTTTCTCTTCGACTTCAATGTTTATTTCATCAATGCAAGAACCCAGGCCAAAAATGGCAAGCATGGATATAATAAATGGAATACGATAATCTTTCACAAGTAGTCTTTTATTAATTCCAAAAAATCGGTTTTTGGGTGGTCGCTCCTGGCAATACTCTACAATCATCTTTCACCTGTCTAATCGGCTGACGTTCTATAATCTGTCCGTAATCGATGAAAACACTGTCCCTATATATATCACTTGCTCCAAAATAACCAATTACTTCTTCATCTGGATGATCTAAGTTGATAATATTAGTGCCTATCTGGGCGGGAGGGGGATCAAAAATGTTTCCTTGAATACTCAATTGATTGTTTAGCAAATCAAAAAATTGAAATGCTGATTTTGTCAATGAGCGTTGTTCCAGGATTATCATGTACTTTTCCATAAATCTACCACCATCATCTTCAATAAAAGAAACTTTATGAGTGATTTCATTCCCATTCGTAAGATTATCTTTAAAGATTTTGAGCCCACCAACAGTCTCATAGACATAGCACTTGTCGCAGCAATCTTTGGGATCAAGAAATTTATTTCCGAAGAAGTCTATACCAATGTGCAAGTCTGGCCTTGTGTTTATCTTATATACACCAGATGTTTTCCACATATAGAAGTTGTTTTCATCTTCAGGATCTTTCCACTTCGAATAGATTTCCATACCAGATCCAAATTGTATATCACTCAGAGAAGGATGTTTTTTCCAAACCAATACCAATGAATCAATTGGAGGCACGGGAATTACTTTTTCCTTGGAAGAAATATATCTTTCTCCATTGGACAGGGTGATAGACAATGTATACTCACTACCCACTTTCGCCTTGAAATCTTCTGGAGTGTAATAATTGCCTGAGCTTCCTTCTTTCAAAAATACCTGATCACCGACTTCATCTCGCAACCATAATCTTGCATTCAGTTCTTTTTTAATTTCATCTTCTAAAATTGAACCATATTTTGCACTTTTGGATAGCGATATTTGATGTGGACCGTACTCACTGGTGATGATACCTTCAACGACCAGAATATTCCTTTTTTCCTCATTATCAATATTCAATTCATCAATACATGAGGAAAGACCTAAAAAGGCCGACAGAGAAAAAACTAATGCGATGTGATAGCTTTTCACAAGATTGTCTCTTTATTTTAGTTCCAAAATAGAGGTTTTTCTGTTGTTGCTCCGTTTAGTACTCTACAATCATCATTTACTTGTCTGGTCGGTTGTCTTTCTATTATTTGACCGTTGTTTATGAATACACTATCTCTATGGACTGCACTCGCGCCAAAATATCCAATTACCTCATCGTCAGGATTGTCCAAATTGATAATATTGGTGCCAATCTGGGCTGGTGGAGGATCAAAAATATTACCCTGAATACTCAATTGATTGTTTAACAAATCAAAAAATTGAAATGCTGATTTTGTCAATGATCGTTGTTCAAGAATCACCATGTACTTTTCCATAAACCTACCTCCATCATCTTCTATGAATGCAACTTGATGCGTGATTTCATTGCCATTGGAAAGATTGTCCTTGAAGATACTCAGACCACCGATATTCTCATAAATATAGCATTCGTCACAACAATCCTTGGGGTCTGGAAATGGGTTCCCAAAGAAGTTTCGACCTACATGTAAGTCCGGTCGTGTATTGATCTTATAGATTCCTGATGATTTCCACATATAGAAATTGTTTTCATCTTCAGGATCTGTCCACTTTGAATAAATTTCCATGCCTGATCCAAACTGTATGTCGCTCAGCGAAGGCTGTTTTTTCCAAACTACCACTAATGAATCAATTGGAGGGACGGGAATTACTTTTTCCTTAGATGAGATGTACCTTTCTCCATTGGCCAATGTGATAGACAATGTATACTCACTGCCTACTTTGGCTTTGAAATCTGCTGGCGTGTAATAGTTACCCGAGCTCCCTTCTTCTAAAAATACTTGATCACCAACTTCATTTCTCAACCACAATCTTGCATTTAGCTCCTTTTTGATATCATCTTCAAGTATAGAACCATATTTTGCACTTTTAGAAAGGGTTATTTGATGTGGTCCATACTCACTGGTGATTATTCCTTCTACGACTAGAATATTCCTTTTCTCCTCGGTGTCAATATTCAACTCATCAATGCAAGCTGTCAATCCACAAATGAAAAAAACTGCCAGAAAAATGTATTTATAATTCAATTTCATTTTTTGCACTTTATTGGTTTGGGATTAAAATTCAAAATTGTAACTGATCGATGGAAATGGGATGCCAAGGACAGATAGCCTGAAGGCTTGTGGAGGTGCACCTGGAATATCATCGAAGAATACAGAGAAAGTGTTTCTTCTTCCATAAACATTGTACAACGAAAGTACCCAATCTCCAGACAACCATTTATTGTCCGTATCCCAACCAAAGGTGAGACTTAGGTCCAGCCTGTGATAATCGGGAGTTCTGAATTCATTTCTACCATCGTAATAGGCAATATTAGTACCGTCTTGGTAATTGAATTTTGCCGCGGGATATGTTGCAGGTCGTCCTGTACTATAAGTGAAAATAGAAGATACCTTGGTACGTTTTCCCAATTTATAATCCCCGACCAGAGACAAGGAGTGCGGTTTGTCATAATTGGATGGATACCACTCTCCGTTATTGATGATTTCTTCTGGAAATGACCCTACTACTTTACGTTCACTTCTTGAGAAGGTATAGCTGAGCCAACCTGTGAATTTTCCTGTTTTCTTCTCTAGATACAATTCTACTCCATACGCCTTGCCCTTTCCATTGAGCAATTCAGATTCTAGATTGTCATTAAGGATTAGTGTTGCACCATCTTTATAATCAAGAATATTTTTCAAGTCCTTATAAAAGACTTCAACCGATGCTTCGATCGCATTATTGTTGAAGTTTTTGAAGATTCCTCCAGAATATTGGGTCACTTCTTGAGGCTTTAGATAGGTGTCTGATAATTTCCATACATCAGTAGGAGCAATTGTGGTTGTATTGGATACAAGATGTATGTATTGATACATCTTATTGTAGCCCAATTTTAACGAGAAGCTTTCTGACATTGAAAACCGAAGGGAAGCTCTTGGCTCGAATCCATTGTATGATGTGATCAAATCATTGTTTCCAAATTCGGTGAAAGAAAGTATGTTTTCGGCATTTCTGGGTAATAAGGGATCATATTCAGGAACTAGGTTTGGACCCAGGAATCGAAATGAATTGTATCTCAGTCCATAAGAAAGCCCCAAGTATTTAGTGAATTCAAAGTTGTGCTGAATGAATACCCCGGATTCCATCGCTTTTTCATTTTTTACAGAAAAAGGTTCAATCGGAGATTCAGGATTTACCCTATTCAAATCACCTGGTTGGATTTTTATTAATTTGGTCTGCGCTCCTATCGAAATGTCATGATTTTCAGCCACAAAGTATTTCATAGCAAAATTTAATCCCTGATCCTTGATTTTAGAATCAATGGTAAAATTGCTAAAAGGAGAATTGTCTATAATTCCAAAATTGTATTCTGCATCGATGGCCGAGAGTTCAATTTTGAATTTTTCGCCTATGTTTTTATCAATTGATAAGGAATGATTTTGATTGCTCCAAGTAAATGAAGTATCACTGGCTAATGAAAAGTCATCTTTACTTCTATAAAATGCATATCTGACTGAAAAGTCATCTGCAATGTCATAATCTACGATGGCATTCATATCATAAAAATTAGCACTACTGTTGCTTACATTTGGATCATTCACCGAATTTAATATCCAATTGCTGTATGATGATCTTCCAGCTACCATTACTGTAAGATTTTCAGAAAATACTGGACCTCCTGCTGACACCTTGGCTGATACCAATCCCAGGGAAGCTTTACCACCCCAATCATCTTGATCACCTCTCTTGTATCTGAGATCAATGATCGATGAGGCCCTTCCTCCATAATTGGCAGGAATACCCCCTTTGTATATACTGATGTCCTGAATCAAGTCTGTATTGAATGCAGAGAAGAATCCAAACAAATGGGATGGATTGTACAAGGGAGCGCCACCTAGAAGTATTAGATTTTGATCCGCATTACTTCCACGAACATTGAAGCCAGAAGATGCCTCTCCGACAGAACTTACCCCAGGCAACAAGGTTATACTTTTGAGAATGTCCGCTTCGCCCACAAATGGAGGAAGTGCCTCAATAGTAGCAATGCTCATTACTTGTTTCCCCAATTCAGTGTTTCGTACATTTTGGTCTGCACCTTCAGAACTAATTATGACTTCATCCAATGTTTCAGCCGATTGATATAGCTTGACACGCATGTTTCCCTTGCCGAGAACTCTTATTTTCTCTTCGATCGACTCATATCCCAGATAGCTCACTGTCAATGTATAATCACCTGGTTGAAGACTTAGCTTGGTCCTGCCTCGAGAGTCTGTAATATCACCAGCTCCTGATTCTTGGACGATCACACTGGCACCTATCAATGGTGACTTGTCATCGGTGTCATTGACATATACGGTAATGGTGAAGGGCCCTGTGGAGTTGGATTCACTCCCAATTACAGTCTGTGCTTGACAGAAGCCATTTATTAAAAACAGACTGATAAGCGTAAGGAAAATATTTCGATTTATTATAAACTTGTGCATTTGTTGTGAGCTTGTAGTTGAGACTAAATATTATAAAATAGAAGGATCAAATGTCCAGAAAAACCTTTCTTCACCACTGCCTGTATTGGTTCTCATAATCGTAATCTTATTATCATCAATCCAAGATCCCAAGGTCAATGAAGGGTCTAGGATAGGATTACTTTTTTTCTTCCTCCATCTATCTTCGCTTGGAATATATTCGAATACTTTTCTGGAAATATCTTGAAGTCCAACATAAACCAAACCATTCAAAACCATATTGATTCCATCTTCTTGGACATCATCGGGGTATGACGCATAAGTCTCCCAGGTGTTATTTATCACATCATGACCCAGCATTTGTCCTTCTTCGGTAATGAAGTAGTTGATACTTCCGACATTAAAATATGGATACTCATTGAGTGGTCCGTATGGCGAAGAACCCATCAAATTCCAATTATCGTTGGCAATATCATACCTATAAATATTTGTATTTCTATCTCTTCCTTGTTCTTCCCCACCATAGACATAGACATAGTCAGCATGAGCATATGCAACCGCCTTGTATAGTAATTTTGGAATATCCGTTAATTGGACAGTCTCATCACCGTTTAATCTAAAGAATTGAGAGTTGTTTAGAATTGTAGGGTCAGAGTCTTTGACAAGGTTTAAGCTTCCACCTCCAAAATATCCATTTGGAGTAAAAAATGATCCTTCAGTCGCAAAACCCGTATGACCCAAAACATCTCTGACCAAGGTTTTTTTGTCTAATCGGAAAATTTTAGGAGAAGGTCCAAAAAATTCTCGATTGATTCCCAGGCCATAATAGAAATAGTCCATGTCTTCAAAATAGATATGGTTGTTGTTCTTATTAGTATCTACAATCATTCCACCATCTTCCCAACCCCCATACACATACTCAAATCTATCTTGAAATGTCAAAGTATCTCCTTGAGAAATGACCTTAATAACGGCATATGGAACATTCACAGGGCTTGGAACTGAAATCTCCAAAAAGCTCTCTTCAATAATACTATTTGGAGTGAGTACTTGATTATTCCATAAGACCACAGCATCTGAAGTGAGATTTACACCTTCAATGACCACTTTGTTGTTTTGAACCCCTTCTTTTGGCGAAAAATCCACAATTCGCGGATTCAATGTTGAAAAATCAAGAACATTTCCCAATTTTTCAACTCCATTTTCGATTATGAAAGCCCTGCAGTAATAATCCAAATCTATACTAAGGCCAATAAATTCTCCGACAAATCTGCCTGGTACTGTTCGTTCGCCTAAAGAAATGGTACTTGGATTAGTGAAATCTTCACTTTCTGATATATGAAATCCATGTTCTGAAACATTGACATTCTCCGAAGACAAGATCCGTCCAGTCATAATGACTTTCTCACCACTTGTAAATACTACTTCCTCTGTATACACCGAAACTTCCAACTCAGGATCATCTGATTCGCAGGAGGTAAAAAGAAGAAATAAAATAAAGACCAAAAGGGCATTTAACTTCATAATGCTTGTTTGAAAATTAGACAACAAACATACAATTCTAATGGGATAGTAAAAAGTGTAATTCGTGAGGATGTCTTATAGAATCCATAATTGATTAAAATGCACAGCCAGACTTCAAATTTTCCTAACCAGCTCTCTTTTTACATGGATTCTCTCTTTGATTGATTTTTCCGACTTTGAAAGGTCATTTCTCAAGGTTGCAAGAATTCTTTTTATTTGATCGTCAGCAGATTGCAGGCAGTTTATTGCATTTTTGAGTTTGTTTTGAAGTACCCAATCGGTGATCAACTGATCGTAGAATGAGTCAACAAAATTTTGGTATTTGTAAATGCTGAAAAAAGTATATTGCGAATATACATGACTTAATTCTTTATCAAGTTTGCTCAAATAAAAATTGATTTCACTGGCATCTTTGATAGCGCCATCGATATAGGATTTTTTGGCATACGATGAATACTTGCCAGAACCTCCCATTTTAGTATATTGGAATTCTTTTACTTTCTTTAGTTTCGAAAACGCTCTTGCGATCACCTTATTCACAATTATAGCTAATGATTCCGCTTCTTTCAATTCTCTCTTGAATGTGTGAAGTCTGTCTATTTCTCGATTTATCTCTTTGATTTGAGAAGCTTGATCTGCATTGTTGAATAATAATTTTTGCTCTTTTACTTTGAGATAATAATCGAGCTGCCTTTTTAGTTCGGTAGTATCCTTAGTCTTTGGAATGAGTAATTCTTGTTCATATTTCAGAAGGTCGATTTCATTGGCTATGGAGTTGTACTCAAGGACAGCTTGCAAGTATTCTTGTCTTTCTTTTTCTAGTTGTTCTTCATGATTTCCCAGGATATTTCTGAATAGCGAAAATGCAGATTTTTTTTCAAGCTCCAGGACATCTTGATGCTCGTCATTCATTTTTGACTTGTGAAAAGACAAGTCATTGTGCAAAAGAGTCAAATTGAGCTTGATACTAGCCAAGCGATTATCTACCTTTTCGACTTGATAAATTTCGTCATAGAGAATTTGAATTTTTTCGTCAACGTTTTCAAGATTCATAAATTCAGTCTATCTGTAGGTTTTGCAAATGGATTTTATCCCTGCAAAATTAATTTATTCCATGTCAATGCATAATCTTGATCAATGGCCGACTTGGCTTTGACTTTTTTATCATTTACCAAATTCAACAATTCCAACTGTCTTGGTGACAAATATTCATCAGGTGATAATTGGTTCGACAAGGCAGTATTCACTTTTAAAGCTTGTAGACCAGTCATTGGAATATATTTGTAATTTGAATTGAAGGTATAATATTTTGGTTGACCATCAGGTCTGAATTTCCCCTTTTTCTTTGTGCTAACATTAAGTTTTTTTGCTGCCTTCAATTCTCTTTGGTCGTCAGAATAAACGCCATCAGCGCATCTTTTTTCTGCGGCATAAGAAATCAATTTATCTTCTTTCAATCTATTGGCATCATATTTTACCTTGACGACTTCTGCACCATTCATGAATCCAGCTTTTGTTGCGATTACACCATCGAGATTTCCAAGATTTTTTTCTCCAGACCAAAAGCAATACATTGAAAGGTGGGTCTCTCTCAAATCCCTAGCTGAATATTCTTTTTGCAATAAATCTATATATTTGGGAATCAATTTGTTAGAAGCGAGTATTCCACTTGAAATAGTTGCAATCAAATTTTCCATGTCATACTTTCCATTCAGACGACGAACAATATCTTTTTCAGATTTCGGATCTATAATTCTTGCGACGGGATTATTCCATGACGGTTCTCCAAACTTTCTTAATATTTCAGCATCTTCTCCTCCCTTGTTGTTGTGTATGGCAAGAGGTACAAAATATGTCTCTATCGCCTCTACAATATGAGGATGGGTCAAAAGATTATTGCCGTAATTTTTACAAGTTGAACATCCAGGTACTTCTTGAAAAAGGATAAATACTGGCTTGTCTTCCTCTTGTGCTCTTTTAATGGCATCTGCATAAGATCTGGTCCATCGTACTAGTCCTAGCTCCTCTTCTTGCTGAGGTTTTTGTAGCCAATTAGGATTGTGTGAAGACGTATCAAGAGATAGAATTAAGCCAAGAACCAATATTTTATAAATCATATGAGTCATTTTTTTTATTCGATACAATAACAAATGTCCAGATTTAATGCTGGATGAAGTAATTCTATTGTATGAATTTTAAACTTAAAAAAATCAATTTGTTAATTCTGATAAAACGTCATTTTTAGGACATGGATCAGTGCAAATTAACTATTGTTCAGCAATTTTTTGGTCAGGTATAGAGTGAAGGCCAGTGAGAATTGAAGAAGTCTACTTTTTAAATATTTTTAGCAATCTTTAATTTAGAGCAATGTGGTCAATCTTGATTTTAAGTCTTCAAGGGTATGCATTCCCTTTCCTTCATATTCCAACTTCCCTTCCTTGTAAATCATAATGGCAGGAATACTAGAAATCTTCAATTTGCTGGAGAGAGCCTGATTCTTGTCAACATTGATTTTGATGACTCTAACTTTATCTCCCATTTCTGCTTTCAATTTTTCAACGACCACAGAAAATGATTTACATGGCCCGCACCAATCTGCATAGAAATCAATAAAGATGGGTTTCTTACTATTTATTAATGCTTCGAAAGATGATTTTGCCATAACAGATATTATATTTCCGTTTCAAATATAGATAATGAGTAAGTACATATTAATATTTCTTGTGGTTTTCATTTCTTATTCGTGTAAAAATAAGACTGCGACGAATGAAGTGAGTGAAACGAAATCGACCAATGAGGCAGATGTGAGTGCATTGTATCAGTATTATCATTCGAATCCTACAACTTTGGAACAAACGGAAGAGAATAAAATAATAGACTATGCCGCTGACAATAACTTTGATGCCATCAGGACTAGAAGTGGGGTGTATATAGCAAATCATATTGTGGGCAAAGGTGATTCTGTAAAATGGGGCGATCCGATCAAGGTGCATTACAAGGGCTACTTTTTGGATGGTCAGGAGTTTGATTCATCCATAAAAAGAGGGGTGCCTATAGAATTCAGAGTAGGGTCGATGGTCGCAGGATGGAATGAAGCTTTTCCATTTTTGAAGATGGGGAGTAAGGCTACTTTTTTAATTCCATCGCATATGGGATATGGAAAGAGAGGTTTCCCAGGCTTTGTGGGGCCTGATGAAATTCTGCTATTTGATGTAGAAATACTTGAAGATGGGAATGAAAACAAGTAGTTTTTGGTTAATTTCATGACACTCAATGCAACATATCTCAATACCCGATGTCTTTTGATTACAGTAAAATAGTAAATACGATGAAAAATATCATTAAAGCAAGTTTTGTATTCTTTGTCTCTTTGAGCTTCTCCATTGCCTATGGTCAATCTGTGCGAAATGTAGATCATTTCCAAAAAATAAGCGCAAGTACCAGTGTCAAAGTGAAATTGATAAAGTCAGACGTGCAAAAAGTAGAGTTTAAAATGATCAAGGGAGATGCTAAAAATCTCGTCACGAAAGTCAAAAACAAAAAATTGATCATAAAGACTAAGAGTGGAACTTTCAATTGGGGCAATAATACCAAAGCTGCAGTTAAAGTATATTATACAGAATTAGATGAAATAGAAGCAAGTGCAGGAGCATCCATCAAGGCAGAAGAGCTAATCTTCACAGAAGATATGGATGTTGGCGTCTCAAGTGGTGCCGTTATTGATATAGAAGTGGAATCTGAAAGTATCGATGCAGATGCCTCATCTGGAGGAAAATTGTTATTGGAAGGAAGTGCTACAAGAGGAGATTTTGATGTGAGTTCTGGAGCAAATTTGGATGCATCTGATATGGTCTGTGACAATGTTTCTGCCGATGCCAGTTCTGGTGGTCATTTAAAAATTCATGTTAATAAAAAATTATCGGCCGATGCCAGTTCAGGAGGATCCATCAGATACAAGGGAAATGTAGAATATGCGGATACTGATTCTGGCTGGTCAGGAAAAATAAAAAGGATAAAATAGACCAGGATTTCAAATTATACTGGGTTTGTCGCAAAATTTATAAATGTCTATTGATTAATTTCAATGGGCATTTTTTTTTGAAGAATCAGCAAGATTGTCATCAAATCGAAACTTGTAGATGCAACCTTCCAAGCACTAACATGTCTTTTGAATATTGATGACTATTTAACAAACACACATTATTATGAGAAATAAAATTCCTTTCCTAATCGCTTTATTCTTTTTGTCATTTTCCATGCTATTGACCAGCCAAACCAGAGATGTTGGTAATTTTGATGCCGTCTCTTCAAGTACGAGTGTTACTGTGACTTTGGTCAAAGCAAGCTCTCCTAGTGTTGAATATACAATGAAAAAAGGTAGTGCCAGCGATCTAATCACTGAGGTGAAAAATGGTACGCTGTATGTAAAGACTAAATCCAATAAAGGCAATTGGGGAAACTCTACCAAGGCAGATGTTACTGTTTATTATACTAATTTGGAAGAAATAAGAGCGAGTGCAGGTTGTACTGTAAAATCTGATAATACCATCAAATCCAACACCATGGAAATCGAAGTTTCAAGCGGTTCTACAGCAAAGCTAGACGTAGAAGCCAATAAAGTAGAAGTAGATGTATCCTCTGGTGCTACTCTGAAATTAAAAGGCAAAGCAAGTAGAGGAAGCTTCGAAGCTACTTCCGGATCTACCTTGAATGCCAAACGTTTTGTCACGGATGATGCGGTTGCTGAAGCAAGTTCTGGAGCATCTCTTTCCATTCATGTGGATAAATCCTTAGACGCTTCGGCAAGCTCGGGAGCCTCTATCAGCTATTCTGGAAATGTAAAAAATAAAAATATTGACGCTGGCTGGTCTGGAAGCATCAAGCGCAAAAAATGGTAAAAAACAAAAACTTATCAACAAAATAGATACAAGGTCGAATGTTGGATTATATCACCTCACATTGAGAAATCCAACACTCAACCTTTCATCCATCTCCAAAAAAACATTCTCCCCAATCTCCAATTTCCCTAATCTTTCCAATCTTTCCAATCTCTCCAATTCCCAATCCACAATCCACAATCCACAATCTCTCCTATCTCTCCAATCTCTTCATCCCCCAATCCCCATTTCTTTTCATTTTTCTCCCTCCTTTTTCAAATGGTCAGTTTTTGTTTTCTTATCATTGTGTCTTTCATCAAATAAGGCATTTAAATGTATGTAAAAAGAAGAATCGATACTTGGATAGTATTGAAATTTGCTTGGAAGAATATTGTATTTTTTACGCTTTGGGCGACACTCGTAGTATGGTGTTATCATTTCTTTGAGCATAAGGGAATTAATACCAGTATTCCGTTTTTACCCTTGAGTACCATTGGTATAGCGGTGGCATTCTACATTGGTTTTAAGAATAACAGCAGCTATGATAGATTTTGGGAAGCCAGGAAGATTTGGGGCGGAATCGTCAATTACTCCAGGACTTGGGGCAATCATGTACTATCATTTCTTAGTGATCATTATACGGAAGGTGACAATAAAGAGGAGATTAAGAAATTTCAGAAGGAGATGATCTATAGACATATCGCTTGGATGAATGCGCTTAGATTACAATTGCGTAGACCATCATCATTCAGCATCAAATTGAAAAAATCAGTAAGATCATTATCCGTGGGAGAACCAGAAAGAAAGCATTGGGACGAAGAAGTGGGACCATTCCTTAAAAGTGATGAATATAGTTTTTTCGCAAAAAGGGCCAATCCTGCCACACAAATAGTCAGAAAACAAGGAGAGGAATTGAGAAGAATTCAAGAGGAAAAAAAGTTTATCGACGAATTTCGTTTCATGGAAATGATGAGGGTGCTTGAAGAATTCTATAATTTACAAGGAAAGTGCGAACGAATAAAGAATACACCATTTCCAAGGCAGTACGCCTATTTTTCTGAAATTTTTACCTGGTTATTTATTTTGCTTTTACCATTTGGACTGGTTGGAGAATTTGCCAAAATGGGGCATACTTTTGCCTTTGTATCCATTCCTTTCAGTGTGTTGATCTCTTGGATTTTCGTGACGATGGAGGTGGTTGGAGATAATAGTGAAGATCCATTTGAAAACTTCATTAATGATGTCCCGATGACAGCTCTTTGTAGGACGATTGAGATAGATTTACGCGAAATGCTTGGAGAAACGGATCTGCCTGAAAAAGTAGTTGCAGAAAAAGGGATTTTGATGTAAGATTGATCCAAAGCGGGGGAATGTGAGATTGCGTTAAAGCTCTCCTAAATTTATAAAATATCAATACGATGAAAACTAAATAGTCGTTCTCAATATTGATTTCTATTTTTGCGATTCATGAGGAAGGAATATTTATTTCGTATAGTATTAAGTTGTGCATTTTTTTGCGCTATAATTCACAATGCCTCCTCTCAAAATAGAAACCCATCAGGGCCGCCAGAATCATTTATTCCTGACAGCTTGCAAGGAAAGGTGGAATCAAAACTTCCAGATACGATCAAGTTGAAGTATTTCTACCTTTCAGATATTAAAACATATTACGATTATTCGGACAGTACCCTGGATAATTTTTTTCATCAATATGATCCTGCCAAGAGAAGACCTATCGACTTTCTTAATCTCGGGAATGCAGGTACAGCAGCGAGAAATATGCAATTCGAATCTAAACCATATATTGGTTTTAATTCAGGATTGAACCAATATGATTTGTATAATTATACCTTGGAGGATTTTCGATTTTTTGAGAATAATGTGCCTCTGGCAAATGTATTTTTTACACCAGTAGGTGGACAACAAAATTTTGTAATTCGATCGGATTTTTCACGTGATTTTGATGACAATACAAGTCTCAGTCTTAATTATAGAAGAATTAGGCAACAAGGTTTTTATACAAATCAACTTACCAAGATAACGAATTTTGGTGTCTCTTTGAGGTACAAGGGAGCCAATGATCGATTGACAGGTTTCGCTTCGATTATTTCAAATGTGAATGAAGAAGGTCATAATGGGGGAGTGCTCACAGATACATTATTTGCGAAAGCATTGTATGCCGATAGGGCCAATATTCCCGTTGTGATAGAAGATGGCCAGACAAGGTATCAGCAAAAGATGTATTCACTCATCAATTATTATCAATTGAACAAACCCAAAGAAAGCAATATTCAATTGCTCTTGCGATATGATTTGACCATGGATAGGCGGTATTTTAAATATACAGATCCCGATACCGATACTGATCAAGATTCTACTTATTACGGGCAATTTTTGTTGGAAGATCGTGGAATTCGAAGCTACATCAGAGTAAATAAGATTAGGAACGCTTTTTATGCCTATGCTGGAGATGGTAAAAAACTGGATATTCGAGGCGGAATTGTATATGATAGATATTCAATTGATGAAACTGGGATAGATTCTAATTTTGATAATGCATATTTAGACTTTCAAGGAGATGTGCCTATTACAAGCTCTTTGTCTATATTATCTGAGGCCAAACTTGGGCTATTGGATGGATCTGGTGATTTCTTAGCAAAAGGAAGTTTGAAAATTGATATTGGCAAGTGGATAGAATTGAATGGTGGTGCCTCGTTTTTCAGATATACGCCAAATCTTACACAAAGAAGCTTGGTAATCAATGGATTGCAGCATTGGTCCAATGATTTTTCCAAACCTATTGGGAGCGATTTTTTTGGAGAATTTTATATTCCTGTATTGAAGTTAAAGGGGAAGATTAATCAATCCTTGATAACGAATGCATTGTTTTATAATACTGAAGGATCACCTACTCAATTAGAAGATATATTTTCTGCTACTTCATTATCGTTGGCCAATGAGTTCAGATTTTGGAAAATGGGTATGGAAAATTACTTATTGTTTCAGGTGTTTAGTGACAATGTGTATCATCTTCCAACTTTTCATACCAAGCACAACTTACATATACAGGGCTATTTATTCAAAAGAGCATTGTTTGCCAGATTTGGCGCAGAAGTCAGACTCACACCATCCTATGAAGGTGTACTTTTTAATCCCATTATTGGAAGCTTTTACCAATCCGATGAGACCTTGGATTTTTATCCCATGACAGATTTGTACTTCACGGGAAAAATTAAACAATTTAGATTTTTTCTTCGATTTGAGAATATTGTAAATCTATTTGAGGATAAAGTACAATACCAGGTTGTAAATTATCCCCAATTCGATTACAAGGTTAGATTTGGAGTCAGTTGGTTGTTGTTTAACTAAGGCAAAGTATTGCTATCAGTGATAAGATGCTGATGACTAAACTTAGTTTTATGATCAATTCCGTCTTGCTGTATTTTCTTGTCCTTTGATAGGATCTTTTTCTACTTAGACATTCCATAGTTTTTTGTTGGATTCTATGTCTTAGACTAGCTTTGATACCATAGATTCCGTTGTTGTATACGATTGGTTGATAATTAAGATTTCTCATAGTTGTAGTTTTAAGTTAGTTAATTAATTCTTTTAATTCTTTTCTTTTTAAATAATCTATCATTTGATTATCAATGATTTACAGCTAATTTCAACCAAAATGAGAGGCAAATCCAGTTTTGTCGACGAATGAGAATTAATATTCGGTAAAGCACTGGAAATATATCGTCCAGTTATATTTAGACCTATTTGGAATTAAGGGCAGTAAATTATCTGGAGATCCGTGCTGCCATATCTCCAAATACTGGATATGATTGATGTCGTTTATCCATTTATTTTAATACCTGCAATTTTTCAATCTTTCTTGGATCTGACTTCATTCACTTCTTTCGTTTTTCTGAAAAAAAATTACCTTTGCCACATATTTCGGGGTGCTATTTGAGAGGATGGCTGAGATTATACCCAATGAACCTGCCCAGGTAATTCTGGGAAGGGAAAATTGACCTTTTGCCTTGGCTTAAGTACTAATCATTTATAAATCGCTCCCTGCTTTTGGAAATTAACAAATGAATAATGAAAGAGATTTTTATTGTTTTTGCATTAGCTTTTTGCACTCTTAATCTATCAGGTCAAAATACGATATCTGGTCATGTAGAAAATGCGAATGGGGAGTCATTGATTCAGGCTACGGTATTTTTATTGGGCACTTATCATGCGGCTATTACCGATGACAATGGCGATTATAAGATTGAGGATGTGCCAGATGGCATATATACCTTGAAGGCCAGTTATGTTGGATACAAATCATACGTTGACGAAATAGATTTGCAAGGAGATCTTGAGAGAGAGATTAATCTGGGAGAGAGTTTATTGTCTTTAGAAGGAGTAGAGATTAATTCAACGCGTGTAAAAGATGGTGCCGCATTCGCTTATTCAAATATTGAAAGAGAAGACATTGAAGATGAAAATTTAGGTCAAGATGTTCCATTCTTATTGAGGTGGACTCCTTCTGCAGTAGTCACATCGGATGCGGGTGCGGGGATTGGATATACTGGAATCAGAATCCGAGGTACGGATCCCACACGAATCAATGTAACAATTAATGGTGTACCACTTAATGATGCCGAATCGCACAATGTATTTTGGGTAGATCTACCTGATTTTATGACTTCGGTGGACAACTTACAAATACAGAGAGGGGTAGGAACTTCGACTAATGGATCTTCTGCCTTTGGTGGTACCATTAGTATGAATACGAACAAATTGTACCAAAATCCATATTTGCACGCCAATTCGTCAATTGGTAGTTTTAATACCAAAAAGTTATCGGTAAGCCTGGGTACAGGATTATTGAATGATACATACTCAATAGATGGCCGATATTCAGTTGTCAATTCTGACGGATATATAGATAGAGCTTCTTCGGATCTGAAATCCTGGTATTTCACAGCAGCTCGTTTAAGTGAGAAGTCGAGTTTGAGGCTAATCGCTTTTTCAGGAAATGAAAGGACGTATCAGTCATGGTATGGCACTCCGGAATCCAAAGTAAATGGGGATGCCGCTGAATTGCAGAATCACTATGATAGAAATGTTTGGTCTTATACAACAGCAGATTCAATCAATCTTTTTGAATCGGACAGGAGGTATAATTTTTATACTTACGAAAACCAGGTAGATGATTATCAGCAAGATCATTATCAATTGCATTATAGTTTATTTCCTTCTTCCAAGTTTCAGGTCAAGGCCAGTATACATTATACCAGAGGGTTTGGATTTTTTGAAGAATTCAAGCCAGGAGAATCTTATGCCATTTATGATTTGCCAGATGGGTTCGATTCGGAGGGAAATTTGATTACGAGTGGAGATTTGATACGAAAAAGATGGTTGGACAATGACTTTTATGGTACCTTATTAAATGCAGAGTATCAACCTATTGCTAACCTCAATTTTCAATTTGGAGGTGCGATGTCGAAATACAAGGGTGATCATTTTGGAAATGTAGTTTCGGCGGAGGGCATTATTAATGTCAATCGGGCAAATCTTTACTATGAAGGAACTGGAGATAAGACCGATGCCAACGCATATGCTAAAGCAAATTATAGGATTGGTGACTTGAATATTTTTGGAGATGTCCAGATCAGAAAAATCAACTATGTGATTGAGGGCGTAGATGATGACCTTACACCACTTGATGTGAATGTTGATTATTCATTCTTCAACCCAAAATTTGGACTTACTTATTTCTTGAAGAAAGACCATAATATCTATGCTTCCTTCGCCATTGCAAACAAAGAACCTGTTAGAGGTGACATTATAGCTAATCTTTCCAATATTCCTCTTCATGAGACCTTATTGGATATAGAAGCTGGATATCGATTGAAGAATGACAAGTTTGTTTTTGAATGGAACAATTATGTAATGTTGTATGACAATCAATTGGTATTGGCTGGAGATATTAATAATTCGGGTGCCTATCTAAGGCAAAATGTGGGTAAAAGCTCTCGAATTGGTGCAGAATTGTCATTTGCTACTGAGATCTCAGATCAGTGGTTTTGGAATGTGAATACAACCATTAGCAGTAATAAGGTGGAAGAATTCATCGAGGATTTGGGCGGACAGGTAAACACTTATGAGAATACAGACATTTCTTTTTCACCTTCTCTAATCGCTGCCAATGCCCTGATGTACAAACTCAATGATGAATTTGAATTTGAATTATCTACAAAGTATGTGGGCAAACAATATTTGGACAATACCTCCAATGAGAACAGAAGCTTACCTGGGTATACATACAGCAATCTTCGCATTGGTTATAATTGGGATCCTACTTTTTTGGGTAATGTAAAATTGAATGGAATTATCTACAATCTGTTTGATGCCAAATACTCAAGCAATGGTTATACTTTTAGCTACCTGTCAGGAGATGATGTGATAACTGAAAATTTCTTGTACCCACAAGCAGGATTGCATTTTATGCTTGGTGTTAGTGTGGAGTTTTAAATCTTCAAAAGACATAATAAAAAAGTCCAATAAATAGTATTATCTAAAATTGACTATTTATTGGACTTTTTACTTTTTATGTCAAAGAGTCTTAGAAATTCTTACTGAAATTAATCCAATACTCTACAATGGTTCCTTGTGGCTTGAGTCGGGCCTCTTCACTTAGAACGGCTAGTAATTCTATTCCATAACTCCAATCATATCCTTGTTGGACATACCCTATTCCCGCTGTTGGGTATCCCAAGGTTTCTTGAGGCGTAGCCGAGACTGCTCCAAAGCTTACGAGATTATATTCTGCTTGGATGTAAAACATTTGTGTAATTTTTGCCCTTGCATAAGCCATACCCCCGTAAGAGAAAGCACTCACGCTAGATCCGAACGAACTCACATAATCATAAAGCAACTTACCTCCAACACCCGCAGTAAAAGTATTATTCAACTTATAACCAACATTTGATTTTAATGAAAGTGCCAATTGGTTGTTGAAAAAATTTAGATTTCCAGGCTTGATTTCGTAATTCAATTTTTCTGCAAACGAGCTGCTAAATTCATCATCATCTCTATCACGCCTTGAATTATTCTCTTCAGTGTCTTCTTTTTTTCTTCTTTTCTTCTTGCCTCTTCTTTGAGCTGAAGCATCATCTATCACTGTAAATAGAAAAACAAAGACTAAAAACGGTACAAAAATCTTTTTCATTGAAATTGGAATTTTATTGTTTGAGGGCATAAACTTAATGGTTTTCTCTGATTTTTCAACTTTTACCCATCCACTATTGGTCGTATAAACGCTTATTGTGATATTTAGGATTATAAAAGCATGCAGTTCTAACAAAACATTAACCGACTGTAAATTGTAATACACTTAGCTTTAGGTAGTTTGGAATGTAGTATGGAAGTCATATTTAATGTTAAAATCATATATAAAATAAGAATCTTCTATTTTTAAATCGCGAATTGTTATTTTTGGAAATCTATGTATTTGTCCCAATTTTCTTTTTTATCATAGATACTAATAGTCAAATTGCAAATTACCCTTGAGTATACATATATATCAAGTAAGTGAGCATCTATGGGGATTGATGTTCTTTTACTTCGATACTAATAAAATTTATGAATCGTCAATTGCGAATTGTAAATTTATTTAACTATTAAATGTTGATTTTCTTATGTTTATGCATTAGGAAATAATTACATTTGTAAATGCAGTCTATTAACAAATTAATTTTTAATCTAAATGATGAAACGCTTTAACTATTTTAGCCTTTGCGGCATTATAACGATAATGCTGACTTCTTTTTCTTTTGAGGCTTTTGCTCAAAAAATTTCTACCAAAGACCTTGATTTGATGTTTTATGATTTCAAAATCGTAAATATTGATTCAAGATCTCTTCACGACGCATCTCGAAACAATCATTTTTTCGAAATTGATATCCCAAAACAAAAGGATAATCAATTCTGGAGAGTCGAATTGCATAATTCTGGATTGATTAGTGACGATTATATTAGTCAATATACCAGTGATACTGGCGTCAAGACAGGTGAGAAGACTTCAGCCATTCCCACCAAAGGACATGTAGTAGGAGACCTTACTACTTCTGTAAGTCTAACATTTAATGATAATTTCATCTATGGATTTATAAAGGATAAGACAGGATATAACTTTATTGAACCTCTTTCATATTACGACAAAAATCAAAGGGGAAATGATTTATATGTCGTTTACAACGCAACAGATCTCAAACCAGAAGCTCCATATTCTTGTGGAACAACAGAAATGCACCGACATACAGAAGAGTTTTCAAACAATAAGAATATTGCAAAAGGTTCTAGACTAGATGAGTGTTATGAAGTTGATTACGCTATTGCGAATGACTTTTTAATGTTTCAAGAATTTGGAAGTGTTATCGCCACTGAAGACCATGCCATTGGTGTGACGAATAATGTACAGGCGAATTATGATGATGAATTTGCAGATGAATTGCAATTGATCATCGTTACACAATATACAGCTACCAGTGATGCTACAGATCCTTGGACATCATCTACAGCAGCGGGTACTCTTCTTAATGATTTTAGAAGTTGGGGACCAAGTGGTTTTGCAGCCGTGCACGATGTAGGGTCCTTATGGACAGATAGAGATTTTAATGGAGGTACTGTAGGGATAGCCTATTTGGGTGTGATATGCACTGGAAGCAGATACAATTGTCTTCAAAATTTTACCAATAATCCAGTAACAAAAAGAATGATGGTTGCCCATGAATTGGGTCATAACTTCAATGCGAGCCACGATGCTTCAGGAAGCAATACCATCATGGCACCGGCGGTAAATTCTGCTACAACTTGGTCTGCAGCTTCGATCAATTCAATCGACGCACACGTTGCATCAAGATGGTGCTTGTCAGATTGTGCTGGCTCATCGGGACCACCGAATGCTTCATTCACATTTAACGTCATAGAGAATTGTACGCCAGGATTGGTTCAATTTACAAATGCTTCTACGGGTAGCGGCACATTAACTTACGAATGGGACTTCCCTGGCGGGACTCCATCATTTAGTACAGAACAAGATCCTTTGGTGACCTATAATAATGAAGGTACGTTCAATGTGACTCTTACTGTGACCAATACCTCAGGATCAGATGTACAGACTCAAAATGGTGCAATAGATATATTGCCAAGTGCATCACCTGAATTTAGTTATTCTATAACTGGGACAGTTGTTAGTTTCTTTAACCTTTCTCAAAATGCCACAAATTACTTTTGGGATTTTGGAGATGGCAGCTCTTCCAGCAATTCAGATCCTGTACACGATTACCTGGACGATGGCGTGTATACAGTGCAGTTGACAGCATCTAACACATGCGGTGATGTGACCACTCAAGAGATAATAGTAATCGCAAATCCTCCTACAGCTGATTTTGATGCTGATATTCAGGAAGGATGTGCCCCACTTACAGTACAATACACTTCAAACGCTTCTAATAATACAGATGATTTTATCTGGACTTTCGAAGGTGGAAATCCTTCTGTATCATCGGAGGAGAATCCTACCGTCACTTATTCGGAAGCAGGTTCATTTGATGTGACCTTAACAGTTGTAAATGAGACAGGAGACGATGTTTTGGCATTTACAGATTTCATTACAGTCAATGATGTGCCGCTTGCCGATTTTAGCTATGTGATCAATGAAAATGAAGTTACATTTACTAATTTCAGTGTTGGCGGAGATTCATTTCTCTGGGATTTTGGAGATGGAAATTCTTCAACGGATGAAAATCCTGTACACGTTTTTGCGGGAGATGGAGATTACAATGTAATTCTTACCGTAATAAATGATTGCGGAGAAAATGATGTTACATCAACAATTAGCATTTCACTTGTTCCGATTGCATCATTTCAAGCAACGCAGGAACCTGCTGATTGTGCAACATTTGTAGTTGATTTTGAAAGTACTTCATCAAATGATCCAGACAGTTATGAGTGGGTATTTGAAGGCGGAAGTCCATCAACTTCTACAATGCAGAACCCAACAGTAACCTATTCAAATCCTGGTCAATTTGATGTATCGTTGACAGTTTCGAATGAGAATGGAACCAATACGATGACTATGCCAGATTATGTTACTGTTTTTGGAGAGCCAATTTCTGCTTTTACTTATGCTGAAAATGGACTAATGGTTTCATTTGTAGATGGATCAATAGATGGTGATACGTATGCTTGGGATTTTGGAGATGGAAATACGAGCAGTGAGGTCAATCCAGTGCACGAATATGCGGCAGAAGGAGTATATGAAGTAGTATTAGAAGTAACGAATCAGTGTGGAACACATACAAGTACACAAGTTATTAATAACTATACACCAGTCGTTGCAAATTTTTCAAGTAATATGACTTCGGGATGTGCGAATCTTGTAATAGAATTTGGAGATGAATCCAGTGATAATGTAACTGAGTGGTTATGGACCTTCGAAGGAGGAACACCTGCTACGAGTACGGAAGAAAATCCAATTGTTTCTTATGACGCAGCAGGACAATACGATGTAGTGTTGACAGTCAGCCACCCTGAGAGTAGCGAGACAATCACTTTGGTGAATTATATAGCTGTGACAGATGTACCTGTGACTTCTTTCGATTATTTTGATGACCTCTATGAAGTAGATTTTACAAATACGACGGTCGAGGGAATGACTTATGCCTGGGATTTTGGTGATGGAAATGTTAGCAATGAAGAAAGTCCTACTCATACATATGGAGCAGAAGGTGATTACGAGGTTATTTTGACAGCGACGAATGAATGCGGTACTACAACCAGCTCTCAGACAATCACAATAAATGCGCTTCCAACTGCGGGTATAGATGCAGAGACCTTTAGCGGATGTGGACCATTGACTGTACAGTTTAATGATGCTTCTTCATCTAATGTGACGGAATGGGCTTGGACATTTGAAGGTGGCAATCCAGCGACCAGTTCAGAGGAAAATCCATTGGTGGAGTATGCTTCGCCTGGCACCTATCAAGTAGAATTGGTTGTAACCTCTGCGGCAGGGACTGACATGATAGTAATTGATGATCTTATCGAAGTGATTGCCAACCCTACGGCGGCCATAGATTATGATTTGGATGGAAACACGATTTCTGCAACAAATGCCGGATCTACAGGTTCAACTGTTACCTGGACAGTAGAAGGCAATGAGATCAACGAAGATCAGTTGTTCTATACCTTCCCAGAAAATGGTACATATACAGTAGAACTTACGACTGAAAATAATTGTGGATCAGATACAGAAAGTATAGATGTTGTAATCAATGTTTATCCAGAAGCACTCCTTGACGGATTTCCAATTAATGTGTGTGTCGGAGATGAAGTGCAGCTAATAGACAATTCATTGAATGCAGAAAGCAAGATGTGGACAATCAATGGTGGAAGTCCTGGTACTTCAGAAGAGGACAATCCAATCGTAACTTATGCAAACGAAGGGACGTACTCAATAACCCTCATGGTCTCCAACCAATATGGGGAATCTACAGAAGATTTCATTGATGTCGTAAATGTTATCGGCGAACCTACTGCATCTTTCACTGGAACTCAAGCCGAAAATGTAGTGGACTTCGAAGCGACCGGAACTAATATTTCGACTTACTTCTGGGATTTTGGCGATGGCAATACCAGCACAGAACAAAATCCAAGTCATACATTTGAGACCAATGGAATGTTTGAGGTAGTGCTGACGGTCAGTAATGAATGTGGAGAATTCACAGTGACAAAGACGTATGCTATAAATTCTAATTCTGTGACAGAAGCTGAATTGGCGAATGTGAAAATCTTCCCAAATCCAGCACAAAACAACCTTAATATTCAATTGACAAATAGCGAATCCGATTTGATTAATTTGGATGTTTTGGATATTAGTGGAAAGTTGATCAAGTCAGAAGCTTTCAGAACTTCATCTTATGGATTGGATGTTAGCACAATGATGTCTGGTACTTATTTGATAAGATTGAGATCAGAAGATGCGACTTATTATAAGAAAGTGGCAGTAATTAAATAGAAAAAATAATACCTAGAATAAAAAACCAGCTGTCATTTGATAGCTGGTTTTTTATTGGGATGACCTCTATTTTGGCATATACATAATTAGGGATATTCGTAAATACCAATATCCCTTTAAAATAAATGGATAACACGATCTACTTCTGAAAGAATTACCCCGTTTCATGAATTTATACCGTAAAAACAGGGTATGATTTTCAAACCAAACTGTTCGCTCGCCGCGAATGGCGTTCATTTTTTGCATTGCCAAAAAAAACGAACCAAAAAACGCTAGACTGGCTAATGCAGCCCTGCGAATGCCGCTCCCACATCCCAAAACCCAGTCAAAGCCACGCTTCTTTTACCTCTTATCTATTATCAAATCTTCACAGATATAAAAGTTAGACTACTTTTGAATCTCCCTAATTAGGAAAGTCCCTAATAAACCTTTGATTGCAAAGGCATTACTCCATGAATTTGCCTGATTTATTTAACAGCAAGCCCTTGCTTCTGTATCATTTATTGTGAATGGCATTGCTCCGCCACATCCTTCGAATATTCCATAATGTGTGTCAAAATTGCCATAGAAATCAAAGTCTTGGACAAATCTGGATTCTTTTAACATCAGATAAGTATTGCCACAAACAGACTCAATTTTTCCCTTTTGAAAATTATGATGTTCATCCAAATCAAAACTATTAGGCTTTCCTTCTATGGTGCCTTTGTAACAAACAGCCTGACCATAATCTTCACAATCCTCTTCAAGTCCATCTATTTTGAATAGTCTGTAGGTGACAGAGAAAAAATTATGATTGCCGACCTTGGCCTCTAGTTCTTCATTTTCAATGGATATTGGGCGACTTTCAATGGTGCGCGGATCTGTAAATCCAACATTTCTAGCTGTTTTATGGAAGTCATTCCAATACATTGCACCACTCAGGCATTCTCCCCATAGCACTTGGTCATCTTGTAGAGATTTAGGTATTCTCCTGTCGCAGTATACATCACTGAAATACATTTCTCCTCCAGGTTTAAGAAGTCGATAAGCATCACGTAGGACTTTTGATTTGTCAGTAGCCAAATTTATAACACAGTTTGAAATTATAATATCAAAGCTTTCAGGCTCCAAATTCAATTTGTCCAGTCCTTCTATATTCCCTTTCAAGAATTTCACATTGGCATGTCTAAAACCAAATTTTTCAGTATGATAATCAATATACTTGTTGGCTACATTTAATTGGACATCAGTCATGTCTACTCCTACAACCTGTCCGTCTTGCCCTACCAATTTGGAAGCAATGAAACAGTCCCTTCCGCTACCAGATCCAAGATCCAATATTTTCATCCCTTTTAATTTGTTCGGAATGGTAAGACCGCAACCGTAATATTTGGCAACCACCTCATCATGGATTTGACTTATTATTTCAGTAATATATCTTGGCGGTGGATCTAATGTACAGCAGGCATTGGTCTTCAAGTCCTCTGACTTTTCTAATTCCTTGCCGTAGTAATCTTGAACTTCCTGATGTTTATTAATCATCGATACTTTTTTATAAGCGAAGGGCAAATATAGTCTAAAGATACTACCAATGCTTGTCCTCTTAAAAACATTTGAACCCAAAAGGATCACAACAGCACCTTATATCTAATATATGTGAGGACTGATAGACTTAAAACGAAAATTTGAAAGTATTGTATTGTTATTGAGAGATGGTGTTTCAAATTATTTCTTGAAGGATTTATGCAGAGAATAAAAGCATAAGATTAATAACAGTGATTAAGAATAAAATGATGAAAACCAGATAATTATACATTAAAAATAATAATTTTGAAAAATATGACCTTTTTATTTCAAAGTGATTAAGCGTTTTTGAGTTGAGATGTATTTTATAGTTAAAGAGACCAATGATTATGTTTAGAAGAATTACCTTGTTTTTGATCGTAGCGGTGCTGATTTCTTGTGGAAAGGATGTCGTTATTATAGAAGATCCTGTTCCTCCCTCAGAAAGCGACGAACTTTTCGAAGTTAATTTGATAGGATTTTCTACTGATGAGAACAGGGTGTATTTATCCGATACGCAGATTGAGATTGATGGTAAAATTACCAATTCTGATGAGTCAGGTTTATTCCATTTGGAGAAGGTTCTTGTTGGCCAAAAAGGAAAAATAATCAAGGTGGAGAAAGATGGATATTTGCCATCCGTCTTTAGAATGTCAAACCATCAAAACCTGGAACAAATAGTACTTAATCTCCAAATGTGGATTGCTCCAGAAAAAAAATCAATAGGTACTTCGGGCGGAAGCATAGAAGATGAAAATGGCGCACTCCTAATACCCGAAAATTCAACTAATGCTAATAGCGAATTTTTATTTGAAAGCTTCGTTGGTAAAGAGGCCAATAATGGAAATATGGATCAATTGTATCTGAGCACTCAAACTGATTTTTTACTTAAAGAAGCGAGTGTTTATGTTGAAGGATCTTCGCCATTGAATCCCAATACCCAATTGGAAGTTCGACTGGAAATGGGACAATTTAGTAGTACTGATATAACAAATTTGGCCTTATTCCATTTTGACGAAACTGATTTGATTTGGAAACAAAAATCAACACCTTTATCGATAGAAGGAGACCAATTGACATTTGCAATTGACAGATACGGATGGTGGACAGTTGCAGAGAATGTTTTAGCTCAAAGAGGGACATTAAAATTGACTCAAGTAAATGATATTCAATTAAAAAGCACGGAAGTTAAACTTTCATTTGATAATGATACTTATCAGGGATCAGTGCTTTATACCAGTTCAAGTGGCACAATAACAACCTTCTTTCCTTCCAATAAATCAATTACCGCATCATTGAGTAATGATCAATTTGAGGGTGTGTATTCATCGGGATTTTCGTCAGGAACGAATACAGGAGAAATCAATTTTGCAGAAGAGATTCAAGCTCCTTATGAAGGGAAGGTATATGCGTGTGACTTTACATTTTCCGAGGGTTACGTGGCAATCTTGTCAGATGGGCAGCACAAGATTGCTGAGATTGGGGATGGTCAATTTAGTGGAGAGGGATTTGTCAATGACAATGATGTCAAGCTTCATTTCTATTCAGATAATTTTGACTTTTCAAACTCAAGAATTTCCAATATTGAATCTTTATTGAGTGAAAACAATAGCTTTTTTTCCTGTTCGAATTTGGATGATAATCTTGTGGTGACGGACGGCGAAAATTTATTTCAAGATTTTGATAATTGTCGAGTTAAAGTGAGACCAAAAGAAACATTTGTAATTGGAGAGAGCAGTGATGGAGATGTTTTTCTGGTGTCATTCGAAGGAAAGAAAAAAGGTGTTTATGATGGATTGTTTTATCACGATGTCATCCTCAATGATGTGAAGTCAGAAGTGGTAATCAATATCATTTTATATGATGAAGTCGACAACAAGCTTGGAGGGTTTATTAAAACAGAATATA
The DNA here is from genome assembly GCA_965230575.1 of Saprospiraceae bacterium. Classification (GTDB taxonomy): domain Bacteria; phylum Bacteroidota; class Bacteroidia; order Chitinophagales; family Saprospiraceae; genus CAJXUU01. Next base: position 7,950,665 of record OZ246013.1, on the reverse strand, counting down.
TATCTACTGGCGAAGAATTGAGTATCTCATTTATCGGCAATATTGAGTAGGCTATAATACATGCAGATAAGTAAAATAATAGAGGGTTGTAAGCGAGGAGAGGCACTTTCACAGAGAAAGCTTCTGGATAAATATACGCCCCTACTTTACAATATTTCATTGAGATATGCAGTGGATAGGGCACAAGCCAAGGATATTTTACAGGATTCATGGGTTAAAATATTTAATGGAATATTGAAATACAAACATGAAGGAAAATTGGAGGGTTGGATGAGTAGAATAGTTATCAACGTGGCTATTCGAAAATTGGATTCGCGAGAGATTAAGCAGTCTGTATTTACAGATACATTTTATGATCCTCCCACTGAAGAACCCACTGCACTGAATGAATTGCACTATGATGATCTTTTGAGACTCGTAAATCAATTGCCAGAAGTAAGCCGGGAAGTATTTAAGATGTCAGTAATTGATGGATTTAAACATAAAGAAATAGCTGAGTTGTTGGGCATTAAGGAAAGTACTTCCAGAGCGCATTTGACAAGAGCAAGAAGTAAACTAAAAGAAATAATTCGAGACCTGGATAAAGTTGAATATTATGGACGGTAATGAAAAATATATAGTCGAAAGTCTAAGAAATCATCATGAAGAGATTGATATGGATGGTCTGTGGGCTGATGTGGCTCCGCAAATTCCAACAGAGAAAAAGAGAAGGAAAATGGGTTTTTGGATTTTTGGGTCATTGATTATTGCGCTAATGCTGGCGGGTATTGGTTGGGTGAAAATTGCACCTAATGACATGGACCAGGACAAATTGGCTGCCAGTCAAGAATTTAATATTGATCAAAAATCAAATTTGAATGACAACAGTAAAAATCAATTGCAAAATCAAGAGGTCATTGATAAATCCACATTGAAACCAGGTAAAATCGCTACCACTTTAGCTTCAGATGAAGACGTTAATAATATAGATAATCAGAAAATAAGCATTCAAACCAAAACCGACAATCATACTATACAACCAATAACCGACCAGCTACATATACAACCAAAGAAAGATAATCAAGCTTTACAAGAAAATGCAAATACTACAGAATCTAAAATAATTACTGACACTAAATATCCAGGAATTCTTAATTCCACATATTTGAATTCACGGATTGGAAATTCTCAAGCTGAGACTGAAGAGAATTATTTAGATAAGTCAAACATAGTAAAGCGGACTATTTTGAACCAAACTCCGCAGTTGGATAATTATTTAAGTCCACTGCAAAGTGATGAGGTGCCAATATTCCATGATATGCAAATTGTCATACCCAAAATCAAACATGCTTCATTGTCTTCAAATAGGTGGAGCATTTATGTTTTAGGTGGAGGAGCATTGGTGAACCGAGATTTGAGCACAAAATCCAAAGAATTGAGGAGTGAGTTGGTCCGAAGAGAAGCAGTAGTTGACGTTTTAGGAGCTTGGGAAGTTGAGGCTGGAATAGGATTGAGGTTGAGCCCCAGGTTGAGACTAAGTACTGGACTTAATTATACCCAGATTCATGAAAAGGCCGTTTTCGAGTCGGACTATTTGGTCGATTATGAAGCCCAAACCAACAATGTGATTCATAGAGAAGACGGAAGTGTCGAAAATAAGGCTGGCAAATCTGTAGGTCAAGGAATTCGACATACAGAGGAAATCAGATTCAATCAATTGAGGATGGTTCAAATCCCTGTCCGCATGACCTACAACGTATTGAATATTGACAATTACAAAGTGAATATCGGGGCCTTGGCTTCATACACCATCCAGCAACAATATGATGGATTCTCTAGTATGTCAGCCTCTCAAGAGAGTTATGATTTACGATTGGATGAGGAAGACAAATTCAGATCAAGTGGCTCAGTAGGGTTTGGTCTTTTTTTAGAGGGAAGTACTCATCTGACTAAAATGCTAGACCTAACATTTGGTATAGGATACAAACAAACTAAAAGAATAAATTCAGAAATATATTTGATCGATCAACAATATAATTCTGTCTTTTTAACAAGCGGAATAAGCCGTAGATTTTAAAACAAAAATTATACTATCATAAATTATAAAAATCATGAAACATAAAATTATTTACCTCTTACTATTTACATTCACGATTATTGGAGGGGCCAATGCTCAACTTGAGTGCCCTCCTTCCATTGATGTCACGTTCAATGAGGATGGCGAAGGGCAAATAGTGGCTTCAGACCTGGTGCCAAATATCGAATTTCTTTTGGCCAATGGAACTGTCACCTATTTCGTTTTACCATTTTCATCAGGTGTTTTTAATTCTGCAGATGATATCATTGATGTAAGTTGTGTTTCTGCATGGTCCAATCTATTTATTGTAGAATACAGTCAGAATGGTGATTTAATAGAGAATTGTTCGGGTTATGTGAATGTATTTGATCCTTTTGATGGATGCCCTAATTATTCTACTTACTGCGAACAACTGTCTCTGGAATGCAAAGATGCAGTGAATGGTTATTCAATCCAGCCTTCAGATTTTAGCCCTATTCCAGCAGAAAATTTTGCTCTTTGCTCTGATTATACAGATTGTCAAGGCGAGTATCGGGTGGCAGTTGGGCATATTTCGAATGCGGGATCATTGGATTATGACACCCATTTGAATTCGGATGATGTGGATGAATATATCACTTCTTGTGTATTGTCGTATACAGAAAATGGCGTTGTTCAATATGACAATTTTACATTTTATGTTTGGGAGAATCTTGATTGTTTCCTGATAACTAGGACGAGTAGAACCATAGATTTGGATCTTACAGCAGAGACTGTGATTGTACCGAGTATGTTTTTACAATCAGAAAACACTTGCACCGACTTGACCTTGGCTGTAACTGATATAAATGGAGATGTGCCCACTGATTTTTATGATGATATTACCCTCACCTGTGATGATTTGGGGTATCAAACCGTATACATTAAGGATGCCGAAACAGGATTCATCGGACAATGTCAACTCCTCTTGGCAGATCCACTCGAAACATGCGGAACAATATTAGGACCAGGTGACAAGTTGATCAGCATGTCCAATAATCCACCTGTGGGTACATATGCAAAAACTGAGATATCTGTCAATGGAATCTCTATACCCGCAAGTCCTGCAGGTAAAGGTTGGATAATCAATGAAGATATGTTGGTAGATGGGACGAATACCCTGGTTTTCGATCCGGGACCGTTTACTTTAAATGGAACTTCTACCCTGGATATTGTCTTACTTCGCAGATTGATCATTTTTGATGATTATGATTCTCCAATTCAATCTATAGTAATGGACATGGACAATTCAGGTTACAATGGAATTGGAGATATGGTAATGGTACGTAATCTAATTTTAGGAATTCCAGTTGCCAATGCTCCTGTCAACTCCATATTCAAGTCAAAAGAATTTCAAATACCTTCTACTTTTGATCCTTTTGATTTCGACTATGATTTTACTACTTATGATTTTGAGAAATCAGATTTTGATGATTTATCCTTCAAATTCGAAGCCTATAAAATGGGTGACTTTAATGGCACTGCGGCTTTGGAAGACGGTCTAAAGGTAGGAGCCATTTCGTCGACAAGAGACCTTGAGGTATTTGAAGTTTCAGATATGGAAGTGGAAGCCGGTGTTCCATTTACATTTACATTAAGTTATGAATCAGATGTCCCGTTTGTTGGATTGTTGGCTGCTCTGGTCTCGAATGGTATTAAGTTCGAATCCATGACTTCTTTACCATCGGATGATGTACAGCATAATATTATAGATGACAATGAAATTCGTATATCATTTATTACGCCTATCGCGGGTCTTTCTATAAGCAATATATCATTCGAAATATCAGCTACATCGAGCGTTTCGGGATCTCTTATCGACTTGCTTGGTTTGAAGTCAGGATTCCCTCAAGAAGTGATCGATGCAAACAATCAGGTTATTGATATAGACGATATTGAGGAATCTACTACTACATCAATTTCTGAAGAAGAGATATCAAGCTTGGAGGTTTCTATCTATCCGAATCCAGCCAACCAGAAATTGGTAATTACATTGTCAGATGGAGTGATAGGTAAGGTGGAAATCTTGGATCCTCTGGGGAAAAGAGTATTGTCTGGTGTGTCTGAGACCAATGAAATGCAATTTGATGTATCTCAATTGGCCAAAGGAATCTACCATGTCAATATTGAAAATAATCGAAAAATATTGAATAAGTCTTTTATAAAAATGTAAATCAATGATGTGATAATTTGTTTTTCACATCAAGATTTAAAATCAATTATTATGGATGGTTGTATTATGCGATCATCCATTTTTTTTGTTTGATTCTAAGTGATATGGAAATGTTGAAGGTTTTTTGATAGATTTTAATTTTCAGGGCTTTTTAGGCATGGATAACTCTATGCTGTCCCAAGAGGAATCATCAGAGAGGTCGTAAAATTGTTTTGTGCACGCCAGAATGGGAACTTACACTTGTTGTTTAGAAGATTAATTGACGCCATTAATTACCTTTGTGGTAATAATGACGAAATATGCAGTTTTCAGATCTGAAATTAAATAAACAGCTTCTTAAGGCATTGGAGGCCAATGGATATGAAAGTCCTACCACCATTCAGGAAAAAGCGTTCTCTCCGATTATGTCGGGTCGAGATGTTGTGGGGTTGGCCCAAACCGGAACTGGAAAAACCCTGGCATACCTTTTACCATTGATAAATCTTTGGAAATTCACTAAATCACCCTATCCTCAGATTTTGATTATAGTGCCCACGCGTGAATTGGTGGTTCAAGTTGTAGAGCAGGTTGAATTGTTAACCGAACGAATTAACCTTGTAGTCGGAGGAGCATATGGAGGAGCAAATATAAAGAGGCAAATCTCTATGCTGGAGATGGGATTAGATGTTTTAGTAGCTACTCCTGGACGATTATTGGACTTGCTGCTTAAAGGAGCATTGAAGGCCGTTACTATAAAGAAATTGGTCATAGATGAGGTGGATGAAATGCTGAACTTGGGTTTTAGGACTCAGCTGAGGAATATATTGAATATGCTTCCTGAAAAAAGACAGACACTCTTGTTTTCGGCTACCATGGAGGATGAAGTAGAATATTTGATGGAAGAATATTTCAAAGGGCCATTAAAGATTGAAGCGGCTCCGATGGGTACTCCACTTGAGAATATAAATCAATCCGCTTACCATATTCCAAATTTTTATTCCAAAGTAAGTCTGCTGAAGGTATTGCTCAGTCAAAAAGAGTTGTTCACCAAAGTTCTGGTATTTACAGCTACTAAAAAATTGGCGGATCAACTGGCTGAAGAAATAATGAAAATATTCGAAGGAGAGTTCGGTGTCATTCATAGCAATAAATCTCAAAATTTCAGATTCAATGTAATCAATAGTTTTAGGGATGGTACTTACCGATTTATCATTGCTACAGATATTGTAGCCCGTGGAATAGATGTATCTGAAGTCAGCCATGTGATCAATTTTGATACACCTGAAGTAGCCGCGAATTACATACATCGGATTGGACGTACGGGTAGAGCTGATCGAAAAGGAAATTCCATGACTTTTGTGACAGAGAAGGACCAGGAGATTGTTGAAAGTATACAATCCCTTATGAATTATGAGATTCCTGTACTTGAATTGCCAGAAGGAGTAGTGATTTCTGATGTTTTGACAGAGGACGAAATGCCAACCATAAAGATGAAAACCATCAAACTAAAGGATACCATTAGGAAGTCGGTAGGTGGAGCATTTCAAGAAAAAAAGGCCAAAAACAAAAAAACTAATCTTTCAAGATCAGAAAGAGCAAGAATGAGGTCCATTAAAAATGCGGCTAAGCGTAAGGCGAAAAAGAAAGGTAGGAGGTGAGGGAGTTTAGGTGTAAGGTTTGGGGCAAGGTATATGGTATAAGGTACAAGGCACAAGGCATATAGTACAAGGTACAAGGTACAAGATAAAAGGTACAAGGTACAAGGTACAAGGTACAAGGTACAAGGTACAAGGTACAAGGTACAAGGTACAAGGTACAAGGTACAAGGTATAGGGTTCAAGGAAAGAAGTATAAGACTATATATTGACTTTGTGTTACGATGGCTTTTTTTAGAACGTTTTGACCTTGAGTAAATAAATTATTAAAAGACTATTTTTTGTAAATAAATTTGAAAATGAAATTAAAATCAATCTTTTTTATTGTGATGTTATTCGGGGCGGTGAAGGCGCTTGACGCAAGATCGGCTGTAAATTTTTATGGTGTGGATACTTTGCCATTTTACCAAATACCTGATGCGCCTGAAATGTACAATGCAGCTACTGTGGCCGCAAGAATGGTAGATGGTCTTGGATATAGATATCATTGGGTTACCGAAGGATTAAGGTCAGAAGATCTGGCATATGAGCCAGGCAATGATGGACAAGGTTGCGCTGAAGTACTCGAACATCTTCTTGGACTGTCAAGATTTATATTGAGAACTGTAAAGAAAGAAGTTCATGACAATACAAGAGAATATCCTGAATTAGAATGGGCGCAGCAAAGAGAGGAGACATTGAATAACTTGAAAATGGCAAGTGATATCTTGAGAGAAACTGGTGATGTTTCAGATATGAAAATTATTTTCAAAAGAGATGAGAAAACCAATGAATTTCCATTTTGGAATTTGCTTAATGGTCCAATAGCTGACGCGATTTATCATTGTGGGCAAATTGTGAGTTATAGACGTACAACTGGAAATCCTATCAACCCTAATGTGAGTGTTTTTAGAGGTAAGACTAGAGAGTGACACTTCTAGCATAATAATTGTACTATAATTTCTTTATCTATTGAAATTGAGATATGAAATTTAACTACCTTTTAATATTAATTTTATCTGTATGTATAACATCTTGTCTTCCAGTAACACAAGAAGCTATTACTGAGGTTACATTGGATGTGAATGATCCTGTATTTCAGAAGCTATATAATTACCAGGATAAACAACAATTGGATAGTTTACTTTCATATACCAATCATTTCGATCCTTCCTATAGATACATGGTTGCAAATGGATTGGCTTCTTTTCAATCTAAAGAAGGGCTCGACTCCCTTTATAAATTGCTGCATGATCCTGTGATGAAGGTTAGGACTGCGGCAGCATATGCGATTGGGCAAATAAGGGAGCCCTCATCCACGAAAGAGTTATTGTCTGCCTTCAAGACCAAAGATACACTTGATGTCAATAATCAATTCAACGCCTCAATAATTGAAGCAATCGGTAAATTAGGTGGAAAAAACCTGCTTCCTTCATTGGCGACTGTGTCCACTTATAGGGTCACGGATTCTCTTTTGTTGGCGGGTCAGGCCAGAGCGATATACAATTATGGATTAAGGGGAATGACCTCATCAGAAGGTACAGATAGAATGGTACAGTACCTGACGGAGGATGAAGGATATCCTGAAGAAGTAAAATTGATCGCGGCTAATTACTTGTACAGGGCCAAAGACCTGGATTTGGAAAGTTATAAATTCAGACTGATGAATCATTTGGAGACTGAAGAAGACCCATATATAAGAAGTGTCCTTGCCATCACTCTGGGTAGAACCAAGGATAGCGAGATCTTCACTTCACTCCAAAGACATTACGACAACGAATCAGACTATCGAGTAAAAACGAATTTAGTTAGGGCAATGACAAATTTCCCCTATATCAGTGTTATTGAGTCTATCTTGGATAAATTAAGTGATGAAAACTTAAACATAGCGACTACCGCCGCGGATTATTTGCTATCCAATGGAAATAGCAATGACGCGGCCATTTATAAAAATTATATTCAAGATGACTTGCATTATAGCGTAAAAGCAAAAATTTATGGAGCTATACTCAAACATCTACCAATCTATTACACCAATACAAAAAATAAATTAAAGGTAACAATCAAAGAGCTTATTGAAGCTTCTACAGATCAATATGAAAAAGCGGCCTACATAGCAGCTCTTGGTCATGATCCATTCAGCTATAAGGAGATTTTAGAGTTGTCTTCAGAATCAAAACATGCGGTAGTGCGATCTACAGGTGCAGCTGCAATTGCCAATATATTGACCAGTCCAAATTTCATTAAAGCATTTAGAGGTGGACAAAGACGGGTGAAAGGTGAAATTTTGGAATTAATCAAAAGCGAGATAGAAAAAGGAGATGTTGGAGTTGCCGCTGTATATGGAGACCTTCTCAGTAATAAGGATTTGGATTTGAAGCCATTAATAGCAGATGCCAGCTTTTTGCCTGCTGCGATGAGTGAGCTTAAGATACCAAAAGAAGTAGAGACCTATAATAGCTTGGGCAAGGCTCATGCTTATCTTACTGATTCTAAATTTACACCAAAAACTCCAGAATGGAATCATCCAATAGATTGGTCTGTATTTGCGACTTATGGCGATTCGATTCAGGTTGCTCTCAAAACAAATAAGGGCGTGATTCGAACCCAAATGTATGCTCAAGAAGCACCAGGAAGTGTGGCAAATTTTATAAGCTTAGCCAATGACGACTTTTATGATGGCAAGACAGTGCATCGAGTAGTTCCGAATTTTGTAGTGCAGGGAGGATGTCCAAGAGGTGATGGATATGGTGCTTTGGAATATTCGATTAGGTCCGAACTGCCACAATTGTATTACGATGATGAGGGATATCTGGGTATGGCTTCAGCAGGATTGCATACAGAAGGTACACAGTGGTTTATTACACATTCTCCAGCAATGCACCTAAATGGGAAGTACACCATATTCGGAAAAGTGATTTCTGGGATGGATATAGTACATAATATTGAAGTTGGTGATAAAATAGAGGATGTAATAATTTCAAAATTGTAGATTTGCATCCTAATTCTAATCAAATTTAACTTTACTACAAGATGAAATCTACCCCGTTAACAGATGTCCATATCGGCTTGGGAGCAAAAATGGCCGAATTTGCAGGATATAATATGCCTATAGTTTATACTACAATATCTGACGAACATGAGAGTGTACGTGAGAGAGTAGGGATGTTTGATGTATCTCATATGGGAGAATTCATAGTAAAAGGAAAGGAAGCCACAAAATTCATTCAAAGTGTAACGAGTAATGATGTGCATCGATTAGAAATTGGTGATGCTCAATACAGCTGCCTTCCAAATGATAATGGCGGTATAGTTGATGATTTGTTGGTATATAGGTTGGCTGAAGATCAATGCAGCGAAGGCGAGCAAGCCTATATGTTGGTCGTCAATGCATCAAATATTGATAAAGACTGGGATTGGCTGTCCAGCAAAAATACTTTTGAAGCTACCATGCATAATATTTCTGATCGGACGGGATTATTAGCAGTGCAGGGACCTGATGCGGTCAAATTGGTGCAAAAGCTTACTGACTTTGATACTTCCTCTTTAGCTTATTATACATTTACCAAGACTACAATTGCGGGCATTGATAATGTAATATTATCAGCTACTGGATATACGGGTAGCGGAGGCTTTGAGTTGTATGTGGAATCTGGAAATCTATTGGAATTGTGGAATGCTGTCATGGAAGCGGGAAAGGAATTTGACATCAAACCAGCAGGATTAGGTGCCAGAGATACCCTGCGATTAGAAATGGGTTTCTGTCTGTATGGAAATGATATTGATGATACCACGTCTCCTTTGGAAGCAGGGTTGGGTTGGATTACCAAGTTGAAAGTTGAAGAAGACTTCAGTTCTAAATCAATTTTCCAAAAGCAAAAAGCGGATGGACTTACAAGGAAATTAGTTGCTTTCAAGATTGATGGAAAAAGGGTACCAAGGCATGATTATAAAATCCATGATATGGAAGAGAATGAAATAGGCGTGGTGACCTCAGGAACACAATCTCCTTCTTTGGAGATACCTATTGGAATGGGTTATGTGCCAAAAGAATTAGCCAAGGTAGGTAATAAACTGAAAGTGAAATTCGGAAAGAAATATCTCGAAGGCGAAATTGTCAAGCTTCCTTTTTACAAGCCTAACGCATAAATCGCATCATCGCACCCAGAAGCCACTTGGATTCTGTATTCATAAGATTGGTGAGGGCTTTGTCTGCCTGATTGCTAAATTGGTATAGTCCACCTACTACCTTGCAAAATTCATTTGATTCTTCACAGAGTCCTTCTACTGATTTTATTTCGTGAAGGACTTTCAGCATAGGATCAAGTTCTTTTTTCTTTCTTTGGTATATGACAGCCTTGAATATTTTTACGACATCTTTCTCAGCAATAAAATATTCTTTTCTTTCTCCCTTCTTAAATTTCTTGTGAACGAGGCCCCAATTCATGAGGGTCCTGGTATTGGTATTTACGTTACCTCTTGATATTTCCAATTGTTCCATTATTTCATCTGCACACATGGGATGAGGTGCCATCATCAATAAGGCATGTACTTGTCCCATTGTCTTATTTGTGCCCCAGTTGATGCCCAATTGTCCCCATGACTCGATGAATTGTCGTTTACCTTCGTTCAATTGCATAAAATGCCTAAATTATTTTGCTAAGGTTATTACAGATTCCAAGTGGATATTGTTTAAAATTGGTTGATTTATTTTTGATTTAGGTCAATATTTTGATGATTCGGCAGTGAATAATGAAATTGGATAATAAAAAATGTTGGATGTTGACATTTTTTATCATTGTCAACATCCAGTCACTGTACCTTGAATCTAATACCTATTTTCTTATTCTATCAATCTTCTCTACTTCTTCTTCGCCTTTGCTTTTGCCTTCGTTTTCTTTTTGAAGGCATTCGGAATTTCAGCCTCGACTAATTTTTTGACCTCTTCTAATGTAAGTTTAGCGGCATCTTCTTGTGTCATGGCTTTTTTATCGACCCTTGGAAGTTTTATACTTTTCTTGGCAAATCGGATGAAAGGTCCCCATCTTCCGTTTTCTACCGCCAATTTTTCTTCTGGCCATTGATGGATATATCGATTTGCTTCTTTTTGAATTTTTGCTTCTATGAGTTCGTGCGCATCTTCCTGAGATAAATTTTCGAAATCATATCGCTTGGGTACATTTACATACAACTTGTCATACTTCAAGAATGGTCCGAATCGTCCCTTACCCTTGGTGTATGGAATGCCTTTGTAAGAACCAACAGGCGCATCTTCTTTGATCTTGATTTCGATAAGCTCTACCGCCCTGTCATATTCCATTTCCAGTGGATCTTCATTTCTTGGGATGTTTACGAATTTTTCTCCGTATTTGATATATGGCCCAAATCTTCCACGTGCTATTATTACCTCTTCGCCCTTGTAATCACCTACGGTCTTCGGTAATCCAAATAATTCCATCGCTTCATTGAAAGTAATAGTTTCAAGAGATTGACCTGGCTTCAGATTTCCAAATTTTGCCTTTTCTCCTTCTGCCAATTCCTCGGGAGTTCCTATCTGCACCACAGGTCCGAATTTGGCCATTCTTACAAGTACAGTTCTTCCACTTTCCGGATCAGTACCTAATTTTCGCTCTCCACTCGCTCTTTCGGCATTTTCCTTTGTGTCTTCTACATCCTTATGAAATGGCTCATAAAAGCTTTTTAACAAAGATTTCCATTCTTCTTTGCCTTGAGCCACACTATCCAATCGGTGCTCTACATTAGCAGTGAAGTTGTAATTCATGATCTCACTGAAATGCTCAGACAAAAAGTCCACAACCAACATTCCCATATCAGTGGCATACAATCGATTTGATGTGGTACCCGTGATTTCTGTTTGTGTTGTTTCAGCGATCTCTCCATCCTTGAGCTGAAGGTGACTAAATTTTCTTTCTACACCTTCTCTACTATCTTTCAATACATAGCCACGATCTGGTTCCATTATTTTGGTAATAGTCGGAGCATATGTAGATGGTCTACCAATGCCCAGTTCTTCCAATTTCTTAACGAGACTGGCTTCCGTGAATCTTGAAGGAGGCCTTGTAAATCTTTCTACTCCGACCATATTGTCTAGAGCTAATTCTTGTCCGATATTCAATGGTGGCAACATTCCTTTAGCTTCTCCTTCTTCTTCATCGTCATCCTTGGATTCAAGGTATACTTTAAGGAAGCCGTCAAAAGTGAGTACCTCTCCAGTTGCATTTAATACATCACCTGGTCTTGTTGAAATGGATATTTTAGCAGTTGTTTTTTCTATTTGTGCTTCTGCCATCTGAGAAGCAATGGTTCTTTTCCAAATCAGCTCATAAAGGCGCTGTTGGTCTCGGTCAGAAGTCACTTCTTTGGCCTCGATATAGGTTGGGCGAATTGCTTCGTGAGCTTCCTGAGCATTCTCAGATTTAGATTTGAATTGACGAACTTGGTGGTATTTCTCACCAAATTCTTTTTTGATATTCTCTCCGATTAATCCAAGTGCCTGACTGGAAAGTGAAGTAGAATCTGTTCTCATATACGTGATGCTACCTGCCTCATATAGTCTTTGGGCATTTTGCATCGTACGATTTACACTGAAGCCCAATTTTCTGCTTGCTTCTTGTTGTAAGGTCGAAGTAGTAAACGGTGCCGCAGGCTTTTTCTTCGTTGGTTTCTTTATGATGTCGTCTATTTTGAAAGTAGCACTTTTGCAATCTTCCAGGAATTTTCTAGCATTATCAAGATTGTCAAACCGAGGGCTGTATTCGGCTTTGAGGTCTACATTCTTGCCTACCGAATTTTTTACTGAAAATATGGCCGATACCTTGTAAAAAGGTTCAGCTTGATGTTTCATTATTTCTCTTTCTTTTTCAACGATGAGTTTCACCGCAACCGATTGAACCCTCCCTGCTGAAAGTTTCCCTCTTACCTTTCTCCACAATACTCCAGATAATTCAAAACCTACAAGTCTGTCAAGAATTCTTCTCGCTTGTTGGGCATTCACCAAATCAATGTCTACTGTCCTTGGATCCTCTACGGCCTTGGTGATTGCTGGTTTTGTGATCTCTCTAAAAACGATTCTGTTGGTAGTCTCAGCATCAAGACCCAGAACCTCGCAAAGGTGCCATGATATAGCTTCTCCTTCGCGGTCTTCATCCGTCGCGAGCCATACAACCTCAGCTTTTTTAGCAGCATCTTTTAACTCTTTGACCACTTTAGATTTCTCTGGCGAGACTACATAAGTTGGTTCAAAATCTTTTTCTATATTGATTCCTTGGTCACCTTTTGCAAGATCACGAATATGACCGTAGCTCGATTTAACTTTGAAATCTTTTCCTAAATATTTTTCAATTGTTTTTGCCTTTGCAGGTGACTCGACAATTAATAAGTTTTTAGACATTTATTTTTCTGTTTTGTGAAAAGCGCATTCATGCAACCCACTTCTTAAAAAAGTGCAAAGCTAATAAAAGTTTATTCAAGTGTATTTGTTGTGTATAAATTGAAAGAAATTTTACATAAAACTTAATACATCACTTGAAATAAAGATGTAATGGTGTTTCAATTCAATTATTATCGCCTTTAATAAATCCAATTTTATTTCTGGTTTCTTGATCATCTTGTAGTTGTTTTTGTTGCATCAATTTCTTCAAGTACTCAAAAAGAACTCTTATTTCATAGTCCTGTCCTTCAAGTTTAGTTTCAATTTTTTCCACTTTTAAAACCAGGTCCTTTTGGCTCAGGAGCAATTTTCTCATCTTAGTAAATATTCGCATGATCTGAATATTAACTTGTATGGCTTTTCGACTTTTTAATACACTAGTCAACATCAATACGCCATGTTCTGAAAAAGCATAAGGTTGATTCCTTCTACCTCCCCATCTTGCGGTCGCATTTTGCGACTTCAAGTCTACAAATTCTTTTTTGGATAACTGAAACATAAAGTCGGATGGAAACCTTTCCTTATTTCTTTTGACTTGTTCATTGAGCCTTTTGGTTTTTACCTCATACAATTCTGCAAGATCTTCGTCAAGCATTACTTTTTGTCCTCTTATAATGTGGATTTTTCCAATTACTATACCATCTGAAACGATTGATTTGCCTTCTACCATTTTATAAAGATCAATTTGATTTGGTCATTATTGATTGCCCCTATAACAAGGACAATGTGATTTTTGTGACATTTTTTAAGTAGAACTTTTCAATAGTACAAGCAAATCCTAAGTGTCATATAAAAGTATATGCCCAGTATATTAATAAACCTTGTATTGGTAATCGGATAAGGGTAGGGATTATGTTTTTCTTCTTTTTAAGCGATTTTTGGAAATGATAGATATTGGCTGGAAATACTGCGACAAGCAATAAGATTATTCCCCACGCGGCATATGTTCGTGAAGATTCAAAAAGTAGAGCTAGCCCTAAAATGATTTCCGCTGCTCCGACAATAGCATTTATTATTTTAGGAAAGGGCACCCACTTGGGAGTGATTTTGAGGTAAAAGGACGGATTGATAAAATGATTAAAGCCAGCTGCAATGTATACAGCGCTCATTAAATACAGAGATGTTAAACCAGCTGTTGTCATATTATAAAGTCAGTTTATAGTTAGGATCAATCTAATCATTTGATAGCATTTTCAATTCGCTCAGCAAAATCTTTGCAATCAAGCCTAAGATCATGAGTTTTTAAAGGTTGTTCCAAAAGATTGCAGTGGTGTTTTGTATTCTTATCACCTGAATAGAAATGGCAGTTGAAACATGTACGCTGGACCTGTATAATCCCCTTGTGATTTAGCTTATAGATTAGTTTTGACAAAAGGTCATAGGTATGTGTCAAATCTAATTCACCGAAAGCAGATAATTCATTTAATATTGGCTGGGCATATTGAGACAAGTCCAATACTAGATTTTTGCCTGCAGTAGTGAGAAGTAAATTGTATCGACGGTTGTCCTCAGGTGAAAAATCTTTTTCTATCAGTTGTTTATTTAACAGTACTCTGACTGCATCGCTTATTGTAGCTTTGGTCAAATTGAATTCCTTGGCCAAATAACTGACATTCGAAATATTTGTATCGTGATCACTAATAAATAATAATATTTGAATTTGAATTGGGCTGATTTTGTATTTTTTTGCCTTTTCCCATAATAGTGCTTTTAGGACTTCAGAAAGTCGTTCAAAACCATTCAATATTTTTATTTCTAAGTTCAATGTTTGGATTTTATAATAGATTAGGATTGCTACAAAGTTAGCAATCCTAATCAAATTCTTCTAGTCAGGACCTTCTATCGGAATTATAAAATACCACTTCTTATTATTTTTCCATACAGAGATTTCATTTTCTTCAAATTAAAATTAGGAATCCTAACTAGTGTATGTAAAAAAATAGCCTCATTAATTATTTGAGATCTGAAATGGATGCGCCATAATTAATGTGTAAAACAGATCCATTAGGTGTCAAGAGAGCAGGAACGGACTTTACACCTATGCTTTCGGCCTTATCTACTTGAGTCTTGTCTTCGCCCAGGTGGATAACCTCAATGTTTGATTGACCTATTAGCTCGATTATTTCATTCTCGGCATTAATGCATACTGGACATCCAGCGTGATAAAAAACAGATTTTTTCATTTTTTGAATTTTTAATGATTGATAAATTATTTTAAAGATGCAAATATAGTAAGGAATCCTAACTAAAACAAATGAAATTGCATTTCCCCTTAAAATCTTTTTGATTTTATTCGAATTTAAGTGTGTTGAGATATAGCCATTAAGACTCTGAAGTGTATATGGGCATGATTTGAAAAAGATGAATAGCCAGAATGATCTAATTTGAAAACAGCTTGGATATCACACATTGACACATTAGCAGTGCGATAAATAAAAAACATAGACATGCTTGAATTTTATAGAATCAAAATTCTTTTAGCCGATCTTCTATATTCTCAATGTCTGTTCCTGAAAAATTCTTTTTGCAATAATTTCTTGTCGAGATTCCTCTTTCCAATATTTCCTTGGATTACCATACATAAAGCATGAACAAGGTGTTGGAGTGTCAATCATTTTTGACATTTTTTTAATATACTCGGCTTCATCGTCAAACATCATAATATGACTTTGCCTTTTTATTTTTAACCGATTTCTATGATGCCGTCTTAAGGCTCTTTTCATTTATTCGACTTTCTAATTTCCCTGAATAGTTAATTTCATCTCCTCTATCGCCTTCTCCAATTGTTCATCAATCCCTTTATCTATCATTCCAGGCATATTCTTAATCTTTATCATCGGCTCGGTCTGATTATTCTCCATCCATTGACCCTGTTTATCTTTGGCGCTCACAGGTACTACTCCCCACCTTGATCCATCTGGCAGACCTTCCCATCCTGCAAAACTGCAAGTGCCAGGTACTGGCATACCAACGGTCTTTCCAATCTTGAGATCAGAATATCCACATGCAAAGCAATGCCCGTCCGAGTACATGCTTTCATTGAACAATGCTAATGTAGGCTTGGTCCATCTCGAAGTGGGTTCTCCTCCGACGACTCTTTGCTCTGTTTCATAAGTGATAAAAGGCTCGCCGGTAAAAAACATGGCTAAATCTGCGACCAAGTCTCCACCGCCATTGAATCGAGTATCTACAATGACACCTTCTGTATCGAAATACTTACCCATCATCTCTTCATAGATCGTTCGATATGGACCATCACTCATTCCTGGGATGTGGACATAACCAATCTTTCCATCACTTTCCTTTTCTACCTGAAGGCGGTTGTTTTTTACCCACCTTTTGTACAACAAACGATTTTCGGCACCCAACGAAATCGGCTTCACAGTAAATGTTTCTACCTTATTGTTTCTCGGGTCTCTGACTTCTAATAAAGTGAACTGACCAGCTTTACGATTTAGGTATTTTGCGACATCGTTATCAGGAGTGATAGTCTCCCCATCAATTTTCTCAATGATCATTCCTTTTTTAATATTGATATTCGCCTTGTCCAATGGTCCATCTTCTATGATCTCATCTATAAGAATTCCATTTCCCAGATGATCATAATTCATGAAGATTCCTAATGAAGCCGTTGCATCACCATTCTTTATATTGCCATTATACCTGGCCCCAGCATGCGATACATTAAGTTCTCCAAGCATTTCAGAAAGCATCTCGGTGAATTCATAAGAATTGCCAATATGAGGTACATATTTGCCATATTCGGTTTTCATTTGGTCCCAATCAATACCGTGGAAATTGGAATGATAGAAAATATTTTTTGTTCTTATCCAAACATGATCAAACATTGCCTGGCGTTCGGCATTATGATCGAATGGTACCTCACTTTTTATCTTTACAGATTTTTTCTTCCAGGTCTTGGGATCAATTTTTGAAATAGAACCCCTGCTTAATAAATATAGATTTTTCATCTTCTTGTCCCATTCCAGTGCTCCAGAGGTGGAACCTAGCTTCAAAGCCATCTTTGTCTCTTTGGTTCGAAGATTGGTGCTCCATAGATTCATCTTATCCTCAAATCGAGCGAGATAGTACAATGTCTCACCATCTTTGGACAATACAGCATCTCCCAGTCTTGATGAATGAATGGTCAACCTTGACTTTCTGTCTTTCATCTCATCCCAATCAAATTTTAATGGTTCGATCTTTTCATCTTCATCATCATCTTCATCTTTTTTCTTGTCTTTCTTTTTATCCTTCTTTTTGCCCTTCTCCTTTTCTTCTTTTTTAGCTTCTTCGATTTCTTTTTGCAATTTGAAATCCTCTTCGCTCAAATTAAATTTGTCCCAGGCTTCTTGATCAAAAAACATTGCATATACATCGGATTGACTCCTGCCACTGGTCGCATAACTTTTCAATCCATGTCTATTGCTGAACCACAACATTTGTTTTCCCTTGTTTACCCATTTTGGACTGAAATCATAGTAGCCACTTTCATTCAGATTTACCCGCTTCGAACCATCAGCGGCCATAAGTAAGATGTCACTGTCATTGAGAGACTTGCCCCAATCTACCAGAAGCCACTTGCTGTCAGGAGACCACGTGAAATCCTGATCACCATCCCTCATGTGATATAGATCATCGGGTGTAAGGAGGGTCACTGTTTGCTTTGATTTCAAATCCATGACTTTCAATGTCCGTCTTCCTTCGACGTATGCTATTTTATTTCCATCAGGTGACATTTCGGGTAGATAATTATCCAAGGCATTTTCTATCAAGGCCTCTTCTTTAAGCAGTGTAGATGCAAAGAAAAACGGCTCTTCCTTTCGAACTTTTTTGCTTTGAAAGATACTCCATCTTCCATTTCTTTCGCTGGAATATATTACTGCATCGCCATCGTGGGAAAAAGTAACAAATCTTTCTCTCTCTGGTGTGGTTGTTATCCTTTTTGTAAATGATTTATCCACCGAAGTGACAAATACTTCTCCTCGTGATATGAAGGCAATTTCCTTTCCATTGGGTGATATGGCCATCTCATTGATTCCACCATCTACTGTAATAAATTTATCTGCATTGCTTTTGTCCTGGGTACGGATGTTGATTGTCAGTTTTGTAGGTTCTTCTCCATCTTTCATGGTATATATTTCACCATCAAAACCAAAACACAGCCTGCCACCACCTTGACTTAAGAATCTTACCGGATGAAGCGTAAAAGAGGTCAATTGTGTAGGATCGTCATGATTGGCAAAAGACATTTTATGTACATTGAATGTTCCTGACCTTTCACTTAGAAAATAGACATCATTGCCATCATCGCTAAATATTGGTTGTCTATCTTCTGCATTGTGTGTTGTGACCATCTCATGTTTTTTAGTAGCTACATCATAAAGCCATAGATCACGAGTAATGGAGGATGTGTGGTGTTTTCTCCATTCACTTTCATAGCCCTTCTTATCATGATACATCATAAGCGTACCTTGAGGATTGACTTGAACATTTTCTCCTGGTATGGTGAATAGTTGATTTACTCTTCCTGAAGTCACGGGTACTGAATACACTTCTGGTTGAGCACCTGTCGGATATTGACGATGTTGCGCAAGATCTTGCCTTACAGCCCCAAATATTACACTC
Source organism: Saprospiraceae bacterium (assembly GCA_965230575.1). GTDB lineage: Bacteria > Bacteroidota > Bacteroidia > Chitinophagales > Saprospiraceae > CAJXUU01. Next base: position 7,931,727 of record OZ246013.1, on the reverse strand, counting down.
TTGTCGTCAGCGGAAAATGTAAAAGGGGTCTCATTGGCAGAATGAAAAGTAAGTCGAGTGGCTTGACCACCATTCTTTGGCATAGTGAAAATATCAAAATTGCCATATCGATCCGAAGCAAATGCGATTGTATTTCCATCTTTTGACCAAATCGCTTTATAATCATGTGCATTGTGAAAAGTCAATTGCTTGGCATCACCACCTGCAGCTGGTACAGAGTACAAATCTCCTTTGTAGGTAAAGACAATTGTAGATCCATCGGGAGAGATTGTCTGGTGTCTCAACCAATTCGGATTTTCCTGTGCATGACTTGATAAAAGGGTTAATCCCAAGAACATGGAAAGTATAAAGCGCATTTTTAGATTTGTTTTAATTTTTAGTATAAATAGTTGTTGATTTTGAATTCTGAATTCACTCAAATTGTCGCAATTTATTAAGCCAGTGGATATTGCTCATAATTTTATAACAAAAGTCACTACTTTAGCATCTTAATTCAATCAAAGTAAAGACGTGCTGAATACAAAATCGTTGCAATATCAATATAGTGATGGACATTCTTTTAAATTTCCAGATTTATCTTGTGATAAAAAAGACAAACTTCTGATTTTGGGGTCTTCTGGAGTCGGAAAAAGTACTCTGTTGCACTTGCTAGGAGGATTGCTAAATGCTCAAAGTGGTTCGATTTTATTGAATCAAAAAGAGATGGTAGGGATGAGTCCTTCTGCAATGGACAAGTTTAGAGGAGATAATATTGGAATAGTATTTCAAAAAAATCACTTTGTAGCTTCATTGTCAGTTTTGGAGAACCTCAAAATTGCTCAATTTTTTGGAGGCACAGAAAATGAGCAAAAGTGTAAAGACTTGCTCGATAGGCTGAATATTTTGGATAAGGCTAATAAATCTATTAATACACTCAGTGAGGGCGAAAAACAAAGAGTAGCTATTGCTAGAGCAGTTGTAAATAGTCCGACGCTTATCCTTGCGGACGAACCTACATCTGCATTGGATGATAATAATTGCGACGAAGTAATAGGACTATTGGAAGAACAAGCTGGAGTAGCTGGAGCTGCACTGGTTATTGTGACACATGATACCCGCCTCAAGGAAAAAGTATCTAATCAAATAACTTTGGTCTAAGATGAAGATATTAAATTTAGCATATAAGAATATTATACATAATCCTCTCAATCTCATATTGAGTATTATTCTCTTTGGATTGGGTATTGGATTGATCAATTTTTTATTCCTATTCAATTCTCAGTTGAAAACTAAATTTGATAGCAATCTTGCTGAAATTGATTTGGTGATTGGTGCGAAGGGCTCTCCGCTCCAGATGATACTTTCATCCATGTATCATATCGACAATCCGACTGGAAATATAAGTGTAGGTGAGGCTAAGGCTTTTCTAAATCCTAAACATCCATTGATTAAAGCAGCCGTTCCACTTTCGCTGGGAGATAGTTACAAGTCGTACCGCATCGTAGGCTCCACAGATAGTTTGATGTCTTTTTATGGTGCTGAAATCGAGGAGGGTGGAGTATATAATAAAGATTTTGAAGTTACAATTGGAAGAGCAGTAGCAGATGATACAGGACTTAAAATAGGTGATCAATTTACCAGTGCACATGGATTTGATGATAATGCAGATTTGGCACATGACCATGCTGCATTTAAGGTAGTAGGTATATTGAAAGGTACAGGTAATGTGATAGATCAATTGATAATCACCAATCCTTCGACTGTCTGGAATGTCCATGATCATGATTCTGAGATCCAAGTTGAAGAAGATTCTCACGAAGGTCATGATCATGCCGAAGAAGATCATTCGGGGCATGACCATTCAGATCATGACCATTCAGATCACGATCATTCAAGTCATGATCATTCAGCGCATGGAGATTCTCATGCATCTATTCCTTTTGCAAGGACAAATTCGGATTTGCTGAATTACCCAGATAAAGACATTACTTCTATCCTGATTAAATTTAAAAACAGAACCAATTTTCAAGCATTGAGCATGCCACGAGCCATCAATGAGAATACGGATATGCAAGCAGCTTCACCAGCTATCGAAATCAATAGATTGTACTCTATGATTGGAATCGGAAGAGAAATGATGAAGTGGTTGGCATTTTTGATCGCTTTTATTTCTGCAGTGAGTATTTTTATCGTGCTTTATAAGTCCATGCGGGAACGAAAATATGAGTTGGCCTTGATACGGGTTATGGGAGGAAGTAGAAGCAGCTTGTTTCAGCTGATCATCTTTGAAGGTATGATATTGACTGGAATAGGTTTCATATTTGGATTTTTACTGAGTCATATCGGAATGGAAGTATTGGCCAACTCATTGAAGAGTTCCTATAAGTATTCTTTTTCAGGTTGGCAATTTATGAGGTCAGAATTGATCCTTTTTGGAATTTCCTTATTAATAGGAGTAGTTGCTTCATTAATTCCAGCCATAAAGGCTTCTAAAACGGATATTCATAATACACTAACAGAGAAAGGATAATAGAGTGGGATAATATTTCGTCCTCAATTATTTACGATTCGTCACAAATTCACCAACGCTTATAAAATATTAATCGGCGGTTATCACTTGCCATGTACTTTATTTATTTATTTGAGGATCTTGGATTTCTAATTTTTTGAAATCCATTAATCACATTCTAATTATTTGTAAATCTAGTATTATGCAAAAAGTATTATTATTTGTAGCCTTTACCTTCATTAGTTTCAATATCAAAGCTCAATCCATTCAACTGGATAGCATGGTTTCCTACAGAGACTCTCTGTCAGAAACTCCTTCTGTAAAAGATATATACCAATACAATGATGAAGGTATCCATACTAAAACTATAAATTGGAGTACAGTAACTTCGGGTGGCATTGAAGAGTTTAAGCTTACAGACATTGACTCATTTATTTACAATGCACTGGGGCAATTGAGTGAAATTAAGAAGTTTGCACCAAACAATGGAGACTATATTGAAACTGGAAGGTCCTTTTTTGAGTATGACGCAGATGGCAATATCATTCGCTACGAGGTTCAAGTAAAATATGATTCGGGAAGTGATTGGGATGGATTATGGCTATCTGAGTATACATATGAAGATGGGTTACTTGTTGAGTCTCTAAATTCTTTCAAAAACCCTGCAAATGGATTGTGGGCTCGAAACAGTCGCGAGGAATATTTTTATGATTCTGATACTGAATTATTAGTGCAGCGTGATGGCTATAGCTATGATTTTACGACTCAGGTGGAAGAACCGTTTACAAGAGATGTATATTTTTATAATGCTGATGGATTTCTTGAAGAAACTGAACAATATCGGTATGACGAGGATGAATTTTCATTTTATCTTTTCTCGACAAGCGATTTTATAAGAGACGAATTTGGGAACAACATACGCAGTTTTACTTCCAGGGTAGATTCGAATGGAGTAGAGACTTCCTCATATATGTCGGATAAAGTATATGATACAAACGTAGAAGTCGATGAAGTTAATTTTCCAGCCTCTACCGGGTCGTTCAGAAGTTCTAAGCACATAATACTAGAAAGTTCGAATGTTTTTTGGGAGGACGAGGAATGGGTGCTCAATAGTAATTTTGTTTATTATTATTCTGGTGTTACGGGTACAAAAGATCACAGGATTGTTGAAGATCTACAGATGTTTCCAAATCCTGCAAGCTCGACAATCTTCTTTGGAGATAATGAAGTTTTGGGCAGGGGCAATTCTGTTTTTCAGATCACTGGATTGGACGGAAGTTTGATTTATAAAGGAAAATTGAATCAAAATCACTTTGATGTATCTAATATTGCGTCAGGCAAGTATAATGTGATGATTCAAAATGGCGATGTGTTATGGAGGGGGAGATTTATTAAGATTTGAATGATTGATAAACTTAAAAATTAGTTGAGCTTAAGCGAATGTCAGCGAGTGAATTAAGATTGATGAGAAGGAAAGCATTTAGAAGAATGATGAAGAATCGATCTTTTTGATTTCAAATTATGGATTTCTTAAATTGTTACTAATATTTAGTTATTTATATTTTTATTAAGAAAGTGGGGGGAAGGGATTGATTAAATTGAAGTAATTTTTTTATAAACTTAAAATCCAATTATATGAAAACGTTACACTCAACTCCGTTCTTTATTTTTATTTTGATGATATGGGCTTTGTCATTTTCAGGATGTGGTGATGCTGAAGTCGAAGGTTGTACGAATGCCTTTGCAAGTAATTACAACTCATCTGCAACTTTAGATTGCTGCTGCGAATTTGATACACAAGCTTTAGTAGAGGATTTGGTAGGCACTTATGATTTCAAGTTTAAGAATTCTGATCTTACACAAGGCTTTTCGACTACATCTCTTTCATTGGTAAAAGATCCCGAAGACAGTAATAAGTTTATAATTATGGACTTTTGGTATGATGACATGGTGGCAACTTTTGAAAATGGCCGCTATACACTGTATTCAGAAGCCCAAAATTTTACGGGATGCTCTCGACAAACAACAGGGACCATAATAAATGAGGGAGGTACCTTAATTATGGATATAGACCACAGAAGCTGGGGGATTAATCCTCCACCATCCCAATTTGAGTGCAACACATTCAGCTCTAAAGAAAACGGTGAGTTGATAAAGCGTTGATAATTGATGCGAATTTTAATCATATAGAAATTGAGGATTAAGTATCTTCAATTTCTATATGAAAGAATTCGAAAAACTGAAAGAAGCTATTTCCAGTTTGGGACAAATCTCAAATGAAGAATGGGATGCATTCCAGGATATTTGGGAATTGGTAGAAGAAAATAGGAAAGTGAACCTGACTTCCCCTGGTCAAATCGAACGATTCACCTATTTCATTATTGAGGGGGTACAACGCATCTACTACTTGGGAGAAGACGGAAAAGAAGCAACCATAGTCTTTACCTACGAAGGTGATTTTGGAGGTGTATTGGATTCTTATTTGTTGCAGACTCCTTCAAAATATTATTACGAAACACTTTCAAAATCAATTCTTCTTAGATGTACAAAAAAAGCATTTGACGCAGTACAAGAAGGTCATGCTGGTATCAAAAAGGCTATAGATAAAGCATTGCATCTGGGATTCTCAGGAACAATGACAAGATTGGCGGAATTGCAAAGTCTATCTTCAGAGGAAAAATTTCGCAACTTACTTCGACGAAGCCCTCATATCCTGCATATGATTCCCCATAAATATTTGGCAAATTACATTGGTATTGATCCTACAAACTTTAGCAAGCTATTGAATAATGTGAAGTTGTAAAAGCTATAATTTTAAGAAGTAAAATTGATTATGGGCTTATCGAGACCACTTAGGACCGTTGACATTAATTAATATTTTTTGAATACACGGGTAATAATTCGTCCTTATTTATTTCTATTTCATCACAAATTCCACTACACTTATAAAATAGTGCTGCACACTTATCAATAACCTAATACATTATTTACTTATTTGAGGACCTTGAATCAATTAATAATTAAAAAATTGGCCATTCCATAATCAGTAATAATTCCAGAATCATGCAAAAAATAACCTTATTCGTAATTATAGTTTTTATTGGCTTCAGTATCAATGCTCAATCTGTCCAATTGGATAGCACGATTTCGTATAGAGATTCACTTTTTGAAGATCCCACAGAGAAGTTTGTATATGAGTATGATGATGATGGAAGGCATACAAAGACTATAATATGGCGTTTGACAGGCACAAACGGGCATTGGGAATTCAAGCACACGCAGATGGATTCATTTGAATATAATGAACAGGGGCTTCCAGTGAAATTTATTGGCTTTAGCTTTTTTAATAATGAATATACTGAAGTATCAAGGACTTTTTTGGAATATGATGACAATGGCAATAATACAAGATATTTATCTCAAGGTAAAAATGAATCTGTGAATGGATGGATTGATTTTTGGGAAACTCGAAATACCTATGAAGATGATTTATTAATTGCATCAGAACATTTTTCCCGAGATTTTTTGTCTGGAGAATTGGCGCCGATAGAGAGTAGTGAGTATTTTTTTGACTCTATCAGTGGGTTATTAATTGAGGACCTAACTTATGGCTATGATTTTCCGAATCCAGAGCGGACTTTGGAGCGTAGGAGTAAGTATTTTTATAATAGTGAAGGTCATCGTGAGCGAAATGAGAGAAGTAGGTATGATGAGCAATCCATGTCATTTAATCTTACCTCGATCATATATTATGTCAAAGACAATTTTGGAAATAATCTGCAAAACATTTCTACAAGAATTGATTCCGATGGTAATGAAATTTTCACTTCGCGTTCTACAAATGATTTTGATACAAATATTGCTCAAAGTCAGGCATCTTTGCCCTTAAACTTTTTCATTCGATTTGAATATGATGAACATTTAATTCTTGATTACCGACGTGAAAAATGGGAAGATGAAAAATGGAATTTTGATGGACGAACTGCTTATTTTTATTCAGGATTGACACAAACGAATGATCAATTTAATCAAAAGGACTTAGTTATTTATCCAAACCCAACCAATGCCTTAATTCAATTTAGAAATGAAGAATTATTAGGAAGAAAGGTAGATATTCAATTAATCGATTCAGGCGGTGCTACATTTAATTCAACAGCGAATGATGGAAAATTGAATATTTCACATTTACCAACTGGAGTATATAATATTCTACTGCGAAATGAGTCATCTGTATATAAAAGCAGACTTATAAAATATTAAATAGCTGAGTGTCATTTTTTTAATTTCTCAAATGCAAATTTTGAGATAAGCTAGAGAGGATTTTATCAGGTGAGAAATTGCGTGAGGGGCTGGATTGTGATAGAGGATTTGCTCGATTCAAATATGCGAGCATCTAAGGCTGTTTAATAGAATTTCTGTGTTTGATTTTAGAAGCAATTTCTTGATTTCTTGTACTCCGCCTCATATTTTGAACCTGATGCCTTTCTAGCCTTAGTCTAGTTTATAGCGAAATTTATCCTTCCATCTGTGGTAAACTTTTTGAATAATGTGAAACTGTAATATCTTTATGGGGTAGAATTGAAAAATTAAATGATAGATTTTCTTGATGATATTTCAGATTTGATTTTTGGGAATAAGCGACTTGATGCGTTAAAGCATTTTGCGAATTCCAAGCAATTTCAAATAAGGAGAAAGGCAAATGCTCAGAAACTTCCCCTCGATGTTCAGAAAATGGAATTTTTTGACGGCAAAAAAAAGAAGACAATCAAGGGATATCTTTTCAAAAAAGATGTAGAGTTCAATTCATTTAATCAGATTTTTGATTACTACTATTCTGGAGATTACGGTACTTCGACTACGACCATTTTTTTATATGATAGTGATCAATTAGATCTTCCATCGTTCATCGTGAAACCAAAAGGTGGATTGGGAAAACTCGGCAGCCTTTTTAGCACCAGCGAGTGGTCGGATGTCAGCAGCGATTTTGACAAGTCATTTTCTGTGGAGTCAAGCGATCTCAATTTCATGCGGATGATCATAACCATCCAATTCGCAGAAGTACTGCTAAAAATGAAAAATTATACCATCGAAGGAAAGGGATCGCACTTGGTGGTCTACAAGAAAAACACAAAAGTAGATATTGTTGATATGGACAATGTCTATGATGATGGTAGGGAGCTGATAGATATTATTGTTAATGATAATAGTGCTGAGATCGTTTGAGTCTTTACACATACCTTGCTTCATTGGTGCAATTTTGCTGAGTTATTAGAAAAGTCAGATGAGTTTCTTTTTATTATTATAAGTATCAGCATTAACAAGTGAAGCAATAAACGAAGAAACCCAAACTAGAATACATGTCTTCCATCCATTTCAATAATCTTGGTAAATACCAATCATTTTTCGATTGGATACACTGATATTTGTTTTATAAAAAAAGGATGAAATCAGAGGCAAGAAAAGATTTAATAGAACGACTGGAAAAAGAGCTGGACAGGCAGATCAACTTGGTGGTTGAGCAATTTCAAAATTTGAGTGAAGCTAAATTAAACAAGATGGGACATAACGGAGGGTGGAGTATAGCACAAAATTTAGAGCATTTGAATTTGTATTTCGATTACTACAATCCGGCGATCGACAAGGCTTTGGAATCGGCAAAGGAAGATGAAGGAGCGGATAAATTTTATAATGGATGGCTTGGTAATTATTTTTCAAGGTCGATGGATTATCGCAATCAGAAAAAGGTAAAGGCATTCAAAGATTACATCCCTTCAGAGCAATTAAATGCCGCAGAGGTAGTCCAAACATTTATTGAAAATGAAGAGAGGTTATTGCAGTTGGTGAGAAAGGCAAAATCTTATAATTTGACAAAAATTAGAATTGCGATAAGCCTCACTCGATGGATTACAATGAGGTTGGGTGATGTATTCCAATTTGTGATTTTGCACAATGAAAGGCATTTGGTGCAAGCGCAGTCTAGATTGTAATTATAGTTTTAGGGCTTTAAATGATTAATTGACAGCTCATATGTGAATTCGCATGTTGCAGTTTTACCTGCTCCTGGACCGCGATCTTCATATACATAAACATTGCTTGTTAAAGGCTTCTTACTTATTATCTTTTTCAAGTTGGAAGGAGTAATGATAATTTGATTTTTACCAACGTCGGGATATTTGTCATCCTCAATTGATACAGATTCTACTATTAATTCAATTTTGCCGTCAAGTACCACTCGTTTTGATTCCCCTTTTCTAAGGATTTGTCCATCTATTTTGGCAAAATGGCTCCAGTCGTCTCCGATTCCATTTTCATGTATTGTTTCTGCATTGGAAAGGGTGATGATTAAAACTGTACCAGAGGCGAATTTTGCTTCTTCCAAAGAAGTGCTTGGGTTTGCAAAATATATGTATCCTAATATTGAAGATAGCGTGAGAAATAATTTGATTTTCATAATCTTTCTTGAGTGAGCGTTGATTTCAAATCAAAATAAGGGAATTCGCAAAGAGGGCAAGTGGCGGATAGACCAATCAATTCATACTTTCTACCAATTCAGTAAGATTGTGCTTCAAGACCTATCTAAAGACAATAATATTTCATTAGGTGAGAGCCATATCTTAGTACTGCTTACTATTCCATAACTGTCTAATTCTACAGCAAAATGTAGAGATTTAATTTTAAAATAAAATATTAAGATTTTATACCTTCTTGAAAATCAATTAAATGTGATTTTGCTATGAATATTATTCATGTTAATTAATATCGGATTATCCGTTACTCTTTTATCAAAATCAATTTCTTTGAAATGATTTGTTTGCCAGATTGAATTGTAGCACTATAAACACCTTCAGCTATATCGCCAAGATCAACTGAGAGCACGGACTGATCGGTATTATATTTCCTTATCGACCAGCCATTGATGTCCAGGATATTCACACTTATAGATTCACCCTCGAACGCAGACAAGTTAATTTGAAATACACCAGTAGATGGATTGGGGTAAACTTGAATTGCATCATTAGCGAAAGGGTCTTCCTTCGTGTTGGTAGGTACGTCACCATCAATCACAAATAGTCCATTCTGCATGTCGGACACCAAGATATTCCCCGATGGTAAAAAAGGATAGACTCCCCATGCACCTGCATAAGTTCCTTGAATAGGAATTTCTGTGCTGGTTGCATAATACATTTCTCTCCGTGGATTTTCAGGATCGCTGATGTCATAGACCTGGAGACCGTCGAAATAGAATGAAACATATAACTTATCTCCATGAACTATCTGATTATGTGGCATTGATATGTCATCAGAATCGGCATCAAATGTATTGACCACATAGATATCAGGAAGTGAGCGCAAGTCGAGCACTTTTATATCACTTTCAAAATTTTCATCCGCCATATAGTAATATTCACCGTTTTGGGTCAACCATCCTGAGTGATTGTATCCAGCCTGAGGGTACTCTGTTGATTCCAGGATGCTTATTACATTCGGATCGTTGATGTCTGCGAAGTCGACAATCGCGAAGCCAGATGGACCCAGATTGAGGTATGCTGTGTCATTTTGTACATAAGCGTCATGGACCTGATCAATGATGAGATCATCTACTTTTTCTAACCCCAAAATGGGTTGTGGGTCGATGGGGTCCGAAATATCAAATATCCGCATGGGCATATATTCAAAAGCATCACCATTTGAAATTAATGAATACAACCTTGCTTTGGCCGTATCTATAAAGATGTTGTGGCTTCTGGTAAAATATTCCTGGCTATTATAGACCATGGTAATGGAGTCTGGAAGGGTAGAGATGTCAATTATTTGCAACGCTGTTTGTGAGCCCTGGTCTGCTATTGAATATAAATACCCCTTGTAGTCGTGAAAATCTCTGTGACTGACCTGTGGACTAAATGTACCCCCGCGAATTGCGAATAGCTCAACTGGATCGGTTGGGTCTGTAACGTCAATAATATGAGTGCCAAATGTAGTACCTATCACCGCAAATTCTCTATCATTTACAGCAAGACCCCATACTTCATTATATACATTATTAAATGCTGTTGAGGGAAAGATATTTGGATTGCTCCATGTTCCTAATAAACTTCCTTCTACGGCTTGTCCAAGGATTGAACAATTAATACTTAGAACCAAAAAAAATACGTGTAGTAATTTAATCCTCATGAACTTTTATTTTTAATAATGTGTCAATTTTATTGGTTTTGAAACTTGCTGATTCCTGAAAGCCATTTCACTTCTGAAGGCATTATGACGAAATATCAAGCACTTACTCATTGTTATAAAGAATAAACGAGTGCAATTTAAATTCTGTCCACACCATCTCCGCAATTCAAATTTGTAATCTGTTTGCCTTACTCCCATAGATAAGACAATTGAATTGAATTAACTCTTCAAGTGCACAAGTTTTTGGGTGATTATGGATATGAAAGACTACTTTCTTATAGATTTAGGTCTAACGAGCTCCATCTCATCTATCAAACGCGTTGCTCCCCCCAACTTGTCAATAATAAACAACACGAATCTTGCGTCCACCATTATGTTTCTACAAATCGAAGCGTCATAGTTAATATCGCTCATCGTTCCTTCCCAAACTCTGTCAAAATTTAATCCAATCAAATTGCCATAAGCATCGATCGCAGGACTACCACTATTTCCTCCAGTAGTATGATTTGTACCTATAAAACATACAGGTACACTTCCTGTCTCATCTACATACTGACCATAATCTTTGTTTTCGTAAAGTTCGATCAACTTGGCAGGTACGTCGAATTCATAATCGCCAGGAACATATTTCTCCATGATCCCATCTACATGAGAAAATGGCAAATAGCGTACTGCATCTCTGGGATTGTAACCATCCACCTTACCATATGTAACCCTCATGGTGCTATTGGCATCTGGCCAAAATCGTTTGTCGCTGAATGTTAGCATCTGGCCTTTCATATACAATCTTTGAAGAGAATCAATTTGAGTTTTGTAGCCATTGTAAGGATTTGATATCTCATTGGTAAACACCTCATTCCACTCTTCGGCAAAGATGTATAGAGGGTCTTCTTTTATTGATTCTACGGCCTCTTTTGGCTCTTTGGCAAGAACTGACATGAATTTTTCCTTATGTGGGAATGCACTATTGCTGTACATGTACTGAGCCAATCCATCATGATCTTTTTTGCCTTTCTGAAAAATGAATTCTTTCATTAGGCTTTTAGGTACAAATTTGTTGTCCAAGGATTCCACATAATAGGCCGTCAAGCTGCCAAATACCTCTTGGTCCAAAGAAGGCTCGTAGTCTTTGTAGAAGTTTTCGAAATAGGGAATAAATCTTTCCAGCAAACCAAAGTATTCCTCCTGTCCATTATTCTCGTAGGTACTTACCAATCGACGAATAATTCTCATCTGTCTCAGAATTTCAATATTTCTGGCTGCAGTCTCAGAATAAAAATCTCTAGCTAGGGCATATGGTTCGATATCAGCATAAATGGATTTGAAATCTTGCACGAGGTGGTTGTACCCTTCAGGGGCTTTCTGAGCATAATCTTTTTCAAGGGTATATTTCTTTTTCAACGCATTGGTAGATTTCAGACCTTGACTTTCACCAATCCATTTTTTCCAATAATTGGCAACACTGGCAAATTTAGATGCATACTTCAATCTGACTTCTGGTTCAGCGCGCATTCTTTTGTCAAGAATCTTTAGAGCCTTATCTCTGATTTCAATCTTGGCAGGATTCAAGGTGTTGATTATTTGTTCTACTGCAGGAGATGGCAAATATTGATTTGTTCTTCCTGGAAATCCAAACACCATCGTGAAATCTCCTTCTTCTACTCCATCCAATGAGATTGGAAGTGAGTGTTTCGGTGTGTATGGTTTGTTGTCTGGAGAATAATTAGCGGGTTCATTATTTGGTCCAGCATATACTCTGAATAAAGAAAAATCACCTGTATGCCTTGGGAACACCCAATTGTCTGTATCTGCTCCGAACTTTCCAATGGATTCTGGCGGAGCTGCTACCAATCTTACATCATTATACTTGACTGTATGAAAGAGGAAATATTGATTGCCATTATAAAAAGGGCGAATTATGATTTCATGAAATTCTTCCAGCCTGTATTCAGATTTAATGGCGTCTAAATTTTTATCTATTGTACTTTGACGGTCAGTTGAGGTCATATCGTCGCTCACACCTTGTAATGCCTTAATGGTCACATCTTCAATACTCTCAATAAATGTCACAAACAAGCCTGGGTTTGGCAATTCTTCATCAAAGGACTTGGACCAAAACCCATCCTGCAACAAATTGTTTTCGATAGACGAGTGAGATTGGATATTTCTGTACCCACAATGGTGATTGGTCAATACCAAGCCTTGATTAGAGATGATCTCACCAGTACAAAAACCACCAAAATGCACGATGGCATCTTTGAGCGAACTCTTATTGACACTATAAATATCTTCGGCCGAGATCTTCATACCCATGTGCTGCATCTCTGCTTCATTCAATGCTTTCAGGAAAATAGGAAGCCACATTCCCTCTCCAGCTTTGATGGTAGTAGTTTGACTTATTAAGAATAAAAACAATAATCCTTTGATAATATATTTCATTAAAATGATTTTTACTGTGTGTAGTTATTTAAGTAAATAGTTGAACGAAAGTAACTTATATCTATGTAAGAAATAAGTTTGATGCCTCATTTCAATACGAATTTAAAAATTTATAATAATTTGAGCAGGTAATAGTTGATGAGCTTAAGAATACTTTAGCTTTTCTGATTAAAAATGACTAATGCCAGACTTCCTTTTTGATACCAGTAATAAGTTTGTTGCATACTCCTCCATGCATTGGTATCCGATCTTGTATGCTACGCTTTTTATGATTGTTGCCATATTGATAGCGAAGTTTTGGTTGAATGAGAGACAGAAAGTATTATTTGGGACAGCTTTGGCGATTATTCCAGCCTTATGTGTTCTGAGCAGAATGATGTTTACATCCATCGAAGGCACTTTTACCATTCAGGAAGAATTGCCTTTTCACTTATGTAGAATATTGGCGTTTATCCTGCCCTTTGTCATTTACTACAAAAACAGGAAGTGGTTTGGTATAACGTACTTTTTTACGATGGTAGGCACATTGCAGGCATTATTGACACCTGACTTGCCTCAAGCCGCACCGCATTACAGTTACGCATCTTATTGGATACTCCATGGCGTATTGATTTACTTGCCTATTTATTGCATCGTTGTTTTTGGATTTAGAATTGGAAAAAAAGATTTTATCAATGCCTTCATTGCCGGAAATATTTATTTGGTGTTGACTTTGATACTAAATTTTGCCCTTGGCTCGAATTATTTCTATACCAGTCATAAGCCACCATCCGCTTCTTTATTGGACTTTCTTGGACCCTGGCCTTGGTATATTTTGTCGGTTGAATTATTGACTATTCTATTGTTTGTTATTGCTTGGGTACCATTTATGTTCGGAAAGAAAGAAGAGAATAAGTTACTTTCTAAATGAATTTTTATACTTTTTTTATTCAAAACTTGTTTTAGAATAAAAAATATGAAATTCTTTGTCATCACTCTATTCCTAATTTTTTATTCAAACATTCTTTTTAGTCAGCTTTCTGAAGTTGAAAATTGCGGTTTAAATGATAGTCCTGAGTTAACAATTATTGAAGCCAATTATTTCAATGAAGTTTTTGAAGAAAAAAGAGGTGAGTTTGATTTTAAAAATAAGAAGATTGCTTTTTATGAAGGGTCATCTGGCACTGTTAGATCAAATAAGTTTGATTATTTCAGAAAGCTCAAAAACTCTAACAGGGACAAAGACGTTCACTATTGGCAAGCAGGAGGGACTCAATTATTGATTTTATCAGAAGAGGAAAAAGAGAGGTCTGGTGGATATGATGTGATTTTAGTGTCATGGTCCAAACTTTACAAACAAGGAAAAGGTAGATCCAAGCTGGTTAAAAGATTGAATAAGACAACATCCAAAAAAATATAAATCTGAATATGAAGTCATTTTAACATTCGTTTCTAAATGACTTGTAACTACACAGCCATTCTTTTACGTAATAAAATAAGCCTGAAGGGCTAGGTATTGGATGACAAAATTGATCCTACCCATATGACAACCCATATGACTGAGTGGTTACAATGACTTTTGGATCAAAGTAGGAAACAGTCGTAATATGGAAAAAGAATAATGTCGTAATTGATATTTCCCTTGAAAATCTTTCTTGTTTGAATGTAGAATTAAAAATCTTGTACAAAAAAAGATAGTTTTGCATTTATGTTGAATCATAAAATCTATGGTCAAGGCGACCCAATAATCATTCTTCATGGCCTATTCGGAATGCTGGACAATTGGCAGACTGTGGCTAAGAAATTAGCAAAAGAATACATGGTCATTTTGGTAGATCAGCGAGATCATGGGAAATCTAAACATACCGAAGAATTCAATTATAAGGTGCTCGCAGAAGATTTGAATGAATTTTTAGAAGAGAATTGGATACATAGTTGTCATATCATCGGACATTCCATGGGTGGGAAGGCGGCTATGCAATTTTCGACCATGTATTCGGAAATGATCGAGAAACTAATAATTGTAGATATCGGCCCCAAAGCATATAAGCCTGGACACGAACTCATTTTTAAAGCACTTTTAGAAGTACCCATTGATGATGTGAAGTCGAGGCAAGAAGTAGAAGATATTATTTCACGCCATATTGATGATGTTGGTGTGCGCTTGTTTCTCATGAAAAATCTACAACGCAAAAAAGATGGAGGATTCCGATGGAAGATGAATTTGGAACTGCTTCACAAAGAATATTCTAATATAATCGCGGCCATAGAAGCAGATGATATTGTAGATGTGGATACATTATTTATGTACGGGAATAAATCTCATTACATCATACCTTCTGAAATAGATGATATTAAAGAGATATTTTCATCGGCAAGATTTGAAGCTATGGATGCTGGACATTGGATTCATGCTGAAAAGCCAGAGGAATTGGTGACCTTGATATTAGAGTTTTTGAGTGCAAATTCGACTTTGTAAAACGTTTGTTTTTTACATATTTGTTAAATCCTTCAAACGTTTTTAAATTAGTTATTTTTATAAATGTAGGTAATAGTCATAACGTAGGAAGAATTTGGTGCTTTTCTGTATAGCTTACAAAAATAATAATTGCATTAAAAGATGATATTACATATGTCATTATAATTATTTGAATAGCTTAATTTTTATAGAAATTAGAAATGGAGAATGTTTAAATATTGAAATATGTCAGTAGAAAAGATTAAATCCTGGAATCAAAAAACCGAAGCGTTATTAACATTGTGGAAAAAAAGAACGAGAGAAAGTCAACATTCTCATTTTGAAGCTGGTAAGTTTTATAACAGGATGAGTTATATGTTTTCTATTCCAGTAATAATAATAAGTACTGGAATTTCTGGATTTGCTTTGGTGTTTCTTGGAAAGCCTATAGATGAAAAGACTTTGATCTATTTTAGTATTGGCGGCATTGTTACGGCACTACTTACTGCAATTCAGACACATTTCAATTTTTCTAAAAAAGCTGAAAGACATTCGAGTTTAGGAGCCAGATACGGTCATGTGCGCAGGGAATTAGAATTGTTGATTTCACTAGAAGATAATGTAAGAGGTAATGCGCCAGACGTGTTAAAAAGCCTGAAAGAGAAGTTAGATTCTTTAAGCGCTGAAGGGTCGGTTGTTCCTAGGCGTATACATAATAAAGCATTGAGCAGGCTTGTACAAAAAGAAAACCTAAAAGCGAAGGATTGAATGATAGAAAATCGAAGTTCGCTTGCCAGATGAAATGGCCATTATGCTGGAAAATATTATTCTCAATACCACTCTTGAATGTATTGCTTTCCTTGCCTGACATGTTAATCTTATCTAATTATTGACGATTATGGAATCAAAAGAGATCATATATGTATTATTGCATACGAATAGATCGTTTCCCTTCTTATTATAATGATCTAATTTGAATATTGTGAGCCTTTTTAAATAAAGCAAGATGAAAAGAAGTATAAAAGTCCTTGGTTTAGTAGCGATTATGATAGTAGGAATGTCAGCAATCGTGATTCAGAATGATAAGCTTTTTGAGATAACCAAGAATATTGAAATTTTTGCCAATGCCTTCCAAAAGCTAAATACAAATTATGTAGATGAAATAGATCCGAGCGAATTGATGCGGATTGGGATAGATGCCATGGTGAGCTCATTGGACCCTTATACCAATTATATTTCGGAGAGTCAGATTGAAAGTTATCGATTGGCCAATGAAGGCAAGTACCAAGGAATGGGTGCGGTGATTGAAAAGGTAGGCGACTATATTACGATTGTCGAGGCATACGAAGATGGACCTTCACTGAAAGCTGGATTAAAGGTTGGAGATCAAATCGTAGAAGTGAATGGATTCAAGACGAAAGGGAAATCTACAGAAGAAATGAATGCCATAGCCAAAGGGGTGGCAGGAACTGCAATGAACCTAAGAGTAAAAAGACCAGGTGAGAATAAAGAATTTGATGTAGAACTAATCCGAGGCGAAACCATAATACCAAATGTTCCTTACTCAGGAAGAGTGGCAGATAATATCGGCTATATATCATTGACTGTATTCACACAGAATGCAGGCAAGAATATTTCTGATGCTTTAAAAGATTTGAAAAAAGAAGGCAGTCTGGATGGGGTGATTTTGGATTTGAGACAAAATGGTGGTGGATTGCTAAGAGAAGCAATATCCATTTGCAATATCTTTCTGCCTCAAGGTATGGAAGTCGTGTCTACAAAAGGGAAAATCAAGGAGAGAGATCGTACGTTTTCTACGATGCGTCCAGCAATCGATCCAGAGATTCCTATCGTAGTACTTACAAATAAAAGTTCTGCTTCCGCATCAGAGATTGTTTCAGGTGTGATTCAAGATTATGACAGAGGTGTAGTCATGGGACAGAGAACATTTGGTAAGGGGCTGGTTCAGAATACCGAAGAGATAGGGTACAATTCCCGAGTCAAGTTGACCACATCAAAGTATTACATACCGAGCAGGAGATGTATACAAGCGGTGAAGTATGAGAATGGAGAACCAGTAGATATTCCCGATTCGGAGAGGTCGAAGTTCAAAACAGCGAATGGTAGGGTGGTGCTCGACGGTGGTGGTGTCACTCCCGATGTAAAATTGCCAGCCAAAGAGCTTTCTGAATTTACAAAGGCCTTGCTTAAGGATAAGGTAATATTTGGATATGTCAATCAATATACATCTGGTATAGATAGTATCGATGCGCCAGGTGAATTCAAATTTGCCGATTATGCTGGATTCAAATCATTCGTTCAAGGCAGTGATTTCAAATTTCAATCTGAACTGGAATCCAAGATACAAGATTTGAAAAAGGATTCAGAAAAAGGTCTTTCTGCTGACTTTGATCAATTGTTGTCGAAGCTGAATAACTTACAGAATAATCATTTGGATACCTACCAGGATGAAATCATCAAGGAAATCGAAATTCAAATTATTACTCGATACTACTTTCAATCGGGTAAGGCAAAACAGAAGCTGAATGGTGATACTGAAATTCAGGAAGCTATTGCCTTATTAAATGATTCAGCTAGGTACAATAAAATATTAGGGAAATAAGTCAAGAGTTGTATTTTCGCGCCATGCCGATAATTCTCAACATTGAAACCAGTACAGATATTTGTTCTGTATGCATATCCCAGCAGGGCGAGGTGCTTTCTATCCGAGAGACCGAACGGTCGTATAGCCATAGTGAGGTCATAGCAATATTCATCGATGAATGTGTAAAGGAAGCGGGGCTAAGTATGCGAGACTTGGAAGCTGTATCCATTAGTCAAGGCCCTGGATCCTATACTGCGCTTAGGATTGGAGCAGCTACTGCCAAGGGTATATGTTTTGCCTTATCGATACCGCTGATAGCCATCGGTACGTTAGATGCATTACGCAACAGCATTTCTAATAAGGCGGGAACCAATGATTTGATCATACCAATGATTGATGCAAGAAGGAAAGAAGTCTACCGCTGCGTCTACGATTCAATGGGAACAATCCTGGCTCCGGTACAACCTATTATTCTTGATGACGAAACATTCAATGAATATAGTCAATACGATAATTTGCTCTTTTGTGGTGATGGAGCTGACAAGGCAAAAGACATTTTAGATATAAAGAATGGACTTTTTTATGAAGATGAATGTTCTTCAAAGCATATGATTAAGCTGTCAGAAGAAAAATTCGCCCTTAAAGAGTTTGAAAATATATCTTATTACGAACCATTTTATTACAAAGGCCCCAATATCACTGTCCAAAAGAAGAATATTCTCAGGTAGCTGGAATTTATTCTTTTCATTTTAAGTTATATACATATTGAAAATAAACTAATCGATTCCGATAGAAGTTTGCTTTTCAGGAAAAATGCCTATAAAGAAATTACCGATAGAAGGGAGAAAAAATGTAAAATTTCTTTCATTTAACAATCAATATTTTAAGGATTTCATAAAACTGGCACACATTTCGCATAGGTAGAGTATAGAATTTTTCCGTGAACTATCAAACAATTTCGTAATGAGGAATAAGAAGAATGAAACCGTAACGCTAAAGAAAGGCGGAAATGATGTCCAGTTGGACTATGCTGATCTTAGAAAAGCGGTATTGGTGTTACGTGCGGTAAATCATAAGTTGCGCCAAAGGATCATAGATCTATTGGAAGATGGCGAGACTATGACCGTTACTGACATCTATATTAAATTGAGATTGGAGCAATCTGTAGCTTCTCAGCATTTGGCTATTTTAAGAAGAGCTGGTGTTGTTGCCACAGAAAGACAAGGTAAATTTATCTACTATTCTTTAGATAAAAGTAGACTTGCACAAATTTCGACTCTTGTTGAAGATTTAGCTGGATAAGTATTTTACTTTAATTAAGCCATTAAAACCGATTGAATAATAACTGCTTATGTAAATAAAACTACCTGAAATAAATTATAAATCGTCCCTGATTATCTTTTTTTGAGGCCTTTTTGGAACTATTTTCAATATATATTATAATTTTTTGTAATATAATTTTGATAACTTATTATAAATTTTCATATTTGTTCCTAGGTCGCAATATTCAAAATAAGAAACTACAAAAATGAAAGGAACGAAGGTTGTTTTTAACAATGAGAAGTTACACTACTCATCGGAGCTCATGAGGGCTCTGGCTCATCCGCTAAGATTAAAAATCTTAGAGTTCATTGATAGGCAAGGCTCTATTAATGTCAACAAAATCTACAACACGCTTAATATTGAACAATCAATAACTTCTCAACATCTTAAGATATTAAAGATGGCAGGAGTTGTACATGCTGAGAAAAACGGCAAGTTTGTGACATATGAGATTGATTACGAGGTAATCAAAAGAGCGGACAAGGCTGTAAAGAAATTTCTAGCTTAGTCAAAACAAACACCAACAAAGATAAATTTCCAGTATTCTTGACATTAAGAATACTGGATTTTTCGTTTACCGAAGTCATTTCCTGTGTAGTCGATACATTTTCTTACCTTTTGGGCTTTAAATTCTATACACAACATAAATAAATGTTTCCAACATTTTGCCCAGATCATGCCACACAACGACTGGCTGTCAAACTCAAACCTAAGTCTGAAGCCTTTCTACGACAAGGTCACCCCTGGATATTTGAGTCTTCCATTCAGAAGATTAATAAGGAGGGCAATGCTGGTGATATAGCGATCATTTTTGATCAAAAGAAGAATAAATATCTCGGATTGGGTCTCTTCGATCCTTACTCTCCCATCAGAATTAAGATGCTTGCCCATCATAAAAAGGAAAATGTCAACTATGATTTTTTTCATAGAAAGATCAAAGAAGCGCTGGAAATTAGGAAGCCATTGATTGATTCCAAGACCAATGCCTATCGTTTGATTTTTGGCGAGAATGATTATTTGCCAGGACTGATAGTGGATGTATACTCCAATGTAGCAGTCGTCAAATTGTATTCCGCTATCTGGATTCCTTATCTGCACCTCATTCTAGAAGCCATGAAGATGCAAATTGAGCTTTCTGCCATTGTTTTGAGATTGTCCAGACTGTTGCAAAAAGCGGATGTCAATACATTTGGATTAGAGGATGGACAGATATTGACTGGAAGTCTGGATAATCCAGAGGTTCAATTTGAAGAATATGGAGTCAAATTCCTGGCCAATGTGATAAAAGGACATAAAACAGGCTATTTTCTCGATCATAGACATAATAGGCACAAGGTCGGTCAAATGGCAAAGGACAAAAGTGTGCTGGATGTGTTTTCCTATGCCGGTGGCTTTTCGGCACATGCCATCGTTGGTGGTGCAAAGGAGGTCGTAAGTATTGATATCAGTAAACATGCGCTGGCTCTGGCTAAGATCAATGCAGGACTCAATATGGACAATGCACCGCATGAAATATTTGTAACCGACGCATTTATAGGAATGCAAAAATTGATAGATGAGGGGAGGACTTTTGATATTGTGGTAGTAGATCCACCTTCTTTTGCAAAGATGAGTGCCGATATTCCTGCAGCCAAGAACTCTTATATTCGCTTGGCTCAATTGGCCATTTTACTGGTGAAAAGAGGAGGAATGTGTGTCATGGCCTCATGCTCCAGCCGCATAGATCGCGATGAATTTTACGAACTTGTAGAACAAGGATTCGATGCTAAGGAGAGGGCGTATCGACTGGTGGAGAAGACATTTCATGATATTGATCATCCAATTTCGTTTCCTGAAGGGAGCTATTTGAAGACGGGGTATTATTTTATAGATTGAAAGATTGGGGAAGATTGGGAAAGATTGGGTAAGATTGGGAAAGGTTGGGAAAGGTTGGGAAGATTGGAAGGATTGATGGGATAGTTGATTTTATTTTTAATGAACTAATTGAACTACCTCTTCATTTCTACCTGCTTGATTGTCGCCTTATTCTGGAATCACCATTTCGTAAATAATAATCGTGAAAACAATTGAGCGTATAATTCGATTATTAATATATTTGATCATTATGAATGAAAAGACAAGAAAAATTATTTATTGGGTAAGCACCATTTTAATGTGTGCGATATTTTTATTTTCAGCCTCCATGTATTTTATGAAAACCGAAATGGTCAGAGGTTATTTTGAAATGCTTCATTATCCTTCTTATCTGGTATATCCATTGGCAGTAGCAAAAATATTGGGAGTAATAGCGGTGTTGAGTAATAAGTCCAAAATTCTGAAAGAATGGGCTTATGCTGGTTTCTTTTTTGATGCTGTTTTGGCTGTTACTGCACATATTAGTAATGCCGATGGAGGAGAGATGATGTCAATCGCAGCTGTAATCCTAATTATAATTTCAAGACTGTTTTGGCAAGATTCAAATTTCGAAAACCTAAAAACATAAAACAATCAATCTTTTCAATCAAGAACCTTTATCAATTAACAATCTTTGACAATTAACAATCTTTATCAATTAACAATCTTTTCAATCCACAATCTTAATCAATTAACAATCTCCCTCTTCCATGTCTCCGACAATAATCAAGAAACCCAATACTAAAATTTCAAAGAAGCTGCTTCGAGAAATCAAAGCGCAAACGGAGGAAATGGGGCAGGTGGTATTGCATTTTGTATTTCACACTCCTGATATTGGACTGGGGGATACCTTGATCAGGATATGGCCGACGACTTATCTATATGACTTGGGTTCGTCGCATCGGAGCGAATTGGTGCATATTGAGAATATTTCTTATTATCCAGATTGGTATTTGTGTACTGCGGGTACCGAAACCTATTTTACCTTGATCTTTTCAGGACTGCCAAAATCATGCACTTCATTTGACTTCCTGGAGCATTGTACCAATCAAACTGGCGCATTTGAAGTAAGAAATATTCAAAGAAATGATTCTGATGTGTATTTCTTGCAATTATAATAAGACACTTGTTGTTGTAAACTAAAAACTTACCATCCTTGATGAAAATGAATACTCTTTTAGAAGAATTGGCAAAAGATGTGCAAAATATACTTGCAGATCGTAAGATGGAATTGGATGACATTTCACACTTGATTGTAGAACACCTCAAAGAAGAGGAGTCTCTGGATATTATAGTTGTATGTACACACAATAGCAGAAGAAGCCAATTGGGAGAAGCCTGGATCAATGCCCTGGCTAGTCACTTTCGTCTCAATCAAATCAAGGCATTTTCTGGGGGTATGGAGGTGACCGCATTCAATGAGAGGATGGTCAATGCCATGAAAACTAATGGATTTAGTATCGATGAGTCTGAAGGGGGAATTAATCCAAAGTATCATTTGAATGATGCTGGAATTGAGCAGCACCCCATGTTTTCAAAAGTTTATGATCACGAGATGAATCCACAATCAGGATTTATGGCTTTTATGGTTTGTGGGCATGCAGATGAAAATTGCCCGATCGTACATGGGATGAAGTATAGAATACCATTGAGATATAAGGACCCGAAAGAATTTGATGATACAGATTACGAACAAGAAGCATATTCAAATAAGGTCAAAGAAGTAGGAAGAGAAATGTACTACCTCCTCGACAAAGTCAATCAGACTTTGTAAGGGCTTTTGACTTGCTACTATTGATGAAATATACACCAGTGAGTAGGATTATTGCTGCCACAATTGATTGATTTGTAATGATTTCATCTAAAACCCACCATCCCAATATCATTGCTACAATTGGATTAATATAGGTGGATGTGGCCACCTTCTCTGGAGATACTGATAGCAAGAGATAATTAAATGAAGTGAATGCGACAATACTTCCAAATATGACCAGGTACATCATCGAATAAATAGCGGTAGAACTCATATTCAATACCGTAGAGTGGGACTCTCGTAAAATAAAACTAATCAGAATCATCATGAAGCCACCAAAAAGCATTTGATATCCAGTATTTACAAATGAACCATTGGGAAGATCGGCTTTTGAGACAAAAATACTGCCATAGCCCCAGCACAATAATGCAATGAAGATAGCCCCAATTCCTAGTGTTTTGTCTGTGGAAAGAGCGATATCACCTTGATTGACCAAAAGATATATTCCTATTACTCCCATGACTACCCCTATAATTGATTTTGGCAGTATGGGTTTTCTCTCCAGAAAATAGAGCATGAATATTAGAATCAAAGGTTGAGTCGAAATCAAGAGCGCGGCGAATCCGCTATCCACATATTGCAATGCCCACACCGCACATCCATTTCCTATTGTCAAAAAAAGGAATCCCGCAATGGCACTATTTATCAGTTGTTTATTGGTGCTTTTTTTGAACTTACCCGTAAGAAAAACAAATAAAAAGATAATTACCGCAGCTGCCATGAATCTAATGCCTGCAAGCAGAAATGGCGGTAATTCTTGAACCAAGATCTTATTAAATAAATAGGTAGATCCCCAGATAATATAGATGGCCAAAAAAGCTCCAATAATTAAAAGTAGATTCTTTTGTTTCAGTTTGATTGTTTTAGGATTTTAAAAATGTAAAGATTGTCAAAAGCTCGACCAAATTTCACTTAATTCGAAATATTTTTTAATTAGATATAAAGCGTCCTGCCATGAGTATGTTATTTAATAAAATGCAAGGATAATTGCTAATTTCCGACCAAAACTCTGCTGATTACCAAAGAATTATAAATTTTCATGGAAATATGACATAATACAGTTAGATTTAACTCAAATTTACCCTTACGTTTTGATGAAGTACTTATTTACCATATTAGTATTTAGCAGTTGCATATGTCTTTCTTTCGGGCAGAGCTGCGAAATTGATGGTATTTATCACTCTACTTTTGAAGATGTAAAATCTATTTTGAATTCCAATAATTGTGCTTCTTGTCATAGTGACCAAAAATCTTTTGGAGGTTGGAATTACGATACATACGAATCATTATTGCAAAATGGAGATTGTGGCAAACAAATGATTCTTCATGGAGATGCCTCTAACAGCTATTTTTATAATAAGCTTGGCGGTCTGAATGCATGTGGATCATCAGAGGGTAATGTGCATCATGTTTCAGCAGAAGAGTTGAGTCAAATCGAGAGTTGGATAAATTTTGGTGCACCTGAATTTTGTGTATCTTTTTATAATGATGTCAAAGTAGTCCTGGACAATAATAATTGTAATTCTTGTCATGGAAGTAATCCACAATCTTGGAGATATGATTCATACATGAACATGATAGATAATGACTTGGATGGCAATTGTGCGGAGCAGAACAATATTGTTAAAGGCAATAGCTCCGAAAGTTTGTTGTATGACAAAATTAATAATGACGGCACTGTCTCCTGCGGTGAAGCAATGAATGCTGCTTCTGGCCCCATGTCTTATCAAGATATAGCCTTGATTCGCGATTGGATAAATAGTGGAGCGAATGAGACAGCAGCTTCTCTTCCTGTAATTCTTAATGATTTTTCGGTTTCCAGTATTGAGGGTGAAGTTCATTTGAAATGGTCGACAGAAGTAGAAATAGCGACAGATAAATTTGTAATCGAAAGAAGTCAATCTGGACAGAATTTTGAATCAATTGCAGAATTGAAATCTGAAGGCAGTTCTACTCAAGGAAATAACTATACGATACAAGATTCTGACCCAATAATTGGCAATAACTATTATCGCTTGAAAATTGTGGATTTGGATGGTTCTTATAATTATTCGAATATTCGTCTGGTAAGAGTGAAAAGTGGAGAAACCATTGTCACCGTCTACCCAAATCCAGCAGTAAGTCGAGAAAGATTGACAGTAAAATGGCTGCCTCAAGCCGATGAAGAGTCTACTTATTTGAACATTGTAGACATGAACGGTCAAAACCTTCATCGCAAAATAATCTTTGAAGGCACCAATTATGTACGACTTCCATCTTTGTTGGATGGTGTATACTATGTCATCGTTGAAGATTTATTTGGCGGCTTCATATTAGAAAGAGTTGTAATTATTAATTAATCTTGTCCCTTGGATGAAGCGATCATGCCGTTGGGTTTTCGAAACGCTTCAAAATTAAATAGAAAAAGAATGAGTAGTAGCAGTACGATCTATGGTCGGAATCCAGTCGTGGAAGCGTTAGATAATAATCTTCAAATTGAAAAGGTATTTCTACAGAGTAATCTTCATGGAGAATTTGAGGTTTTAATACGAAATAAGTGTAAAAAGAAAAATATTCCGCTTACCAAGGTTCCATCTCGTAAGCTGAATGATCTCAGCAAAAGTCACAATCATCAAGGCGTATTGGCTTTTATTTCACCAGTGGCATATACCAATGTGGATCAGCTTGTCCCAAAATTGTTCGATGAGGGCAAGGTGCCTCTATTGATCGTTTTGGACGGAGTCACTGATGTGCGAAATATGGGAGCTATTGCCAGATGCGCGAAGGTGTTTGGAGCACATGGAATTGTAGTACCTGCAAAAGGTACAGCAAGGGTAAGTGATGAAATGGTGAAATCTTCTTCAGGAGCTATTTTGGATATTCCTATTTGCAGAGAAAATAGCCTTCCAGTTGCCTTGGAGACAATGCAGATGCAGGGACTCACCGTCTACGCAACAGACATAAATGCTAAAAAAACGATTGCCGAGATGGACCTGAAATCGCCAATAGCCATCATCTTGGGTTCAGAAGATCTGGGGGTAAGTAAGAAGGCTATTCAAATAGCTGACCATAGTACCAAAATACCTCAAGTTGATCGATTTGATTCACTGAATGTTAGCGTGGCTTCTGGGATTATTCTTTATGAAGTGCTGCTTCAGAGAGTTTAAAAATGGAAAATTGAATATCTAGAATTTTGTAATTCACAATTCACAATTCACAATTCACAATTCATAATTCTCAATTCTCAACTTTCAATTCACTTGCGAATGCTTTTTGAAAATTAGTCATGTTGAGCAGGATCAATCCAATAATGAAAAACACGCCCAGAGCGAGTACGCTGTACCGTAGATTTCCAGTTAGATTGTCAACGATGCCGTATGCAAGAGTTCCTGCTACGATTGAACATTTATAAAGTACATCATAAAAACTAAAGTAGGATGTGACGTCCTCATTTTTGTTGTTTAGCATTTTAGAATAAGTTGATCTGCTTAATGATTGAATGCCGCCCATGACCATTCCTACCAGGCCTGAAAGAACGTAAAATAGCGCTTTGCCTGTAGTAAAATAGGCTGCTACACAAATCAATATCCATATTAATATCATAATGGTCAGTGACTTTTTATTGCCTATTTGATCACTGATATAGGCAAAAAAGTATGCTCCTGCAATTCCTACCAACTGTAGTACCAATACAATGGCAATCATCTCAGAAGATTCAAAATTCAGGATGATTTCTGCAAATACGGTAGCTACATAAATGATGGTTTGAACTCCGGCTGAATAGAAGAAAAATGCCCATAAAAACTTTTTCAATTCAGGTTGATATTTCAATTCGCCAAAAACCTTTTTTATTTCTTGGAAGCCCTTTGTCAACAGGTTTTCATTTGAGAAGAGCTTTTTGTCCTTTGGCAAGTTGCGAAATGAAATAAATGCAAATACAATCCACCAGACGCCTACCAGAACAAAGCCTATTCGCGATGCAGCATTTTCCTGCAATTCTTTGGTTTCTCCTGGAATATTGAAGGTGTCTGGACTCAGCACCATCCAGAGAATAAAAAGTAGCAAGATGACGCTGCCGATATAACCCGCAGCAAATCCTTTGGCACTCACCCGATCGTACCTATCTTCGGTCGCAATAAGCGGTAAATATGAGTTGTAAAAAACAATACCGCCAGAAAATCCAATAGTGGCAAGAATGAAAGCCGAAGTACCCAGCCATAATTGCGGCACTCCTTTGAAATAGTACAATGCTATACACGAAAGAGAGCCTAAAACAGTGAATATTTTGAGGAAATACATCCTTCTTCCACTGTAATCCGCCATCCCAGAAAGAATTGGGCTAAGAAAGGCAATAATGATATATGAAATCGAAACAGCAAACGTCCACAACGAACTATTCGTAAAAGAATAAGACCCAATATAAATAACTGGATCAGTGTTGGCAATGAAAAAAATGGGGAATATTGCGGTTGATATGACTAAGGCATATGCGGAATTGGCCCAATCAAAGAGTGCCCATGCATTGATTGTCTTTTTAACATTTTTGATTATTTCACTCATCTGGGTGGGTATTGAATTGCTAATATAGGTTTATTACATATCTATTTTCCTCTATTTAAAATATATTGATAAATGCAAGTCTTATTCGTCCTGGCAAAATTCAGGAAAACCTTTCGAGATCCTGGTGCTCAAATTAGGGAAAGTACAATATTGATAATGCTAAGATTAAGACAAAATTCTTTGCTCCAGTACGAAGATTTTACATTCATTTTGAAAGATTTTATTTGAAATCAATACTTTTTTACCACCTTTGTTTCACACAAAAATGAGAAGTAAATGTCTGTATTAGGAGTATTGGGAGCAGGTGCTATGGGCTCTGGGATTGCACAAGTTGCAGCTACAAATGGATGGGAAGTTCGCTTGGTCGATATTAATGAAGAAGCGATAGTGAATTCCAGAAACAAACTACAGAAAATCCTAAATCGGCAGGTGGAGAAAGGAAGAATGACAGATGTCGAAGTCAATGGTATAATGGGAAGAATCTATTTTGGCAGTACTCTTTCTTCTTTTGAAGGTTGCAACCTGGTCATTGAGGCGATTGTAGAGAATCTTGAAATAAAACAAAAGGTATTTCGAGAAATTGAATCAATCGTTTCAGAGGAATGTATTCTTGCCACCAATACTTCATCCTTGGCAGTAACATCTATTGCCGCTGCTGTTAATATTCCCAAAAGAGTAGTGGGAATTCATTTTTTCAACCCTGCTCCATTGATGAAATTGGTGGAGATCATTCCAGCCGTTCAATCCAACCCAGATGTAGTCGAGAAGGCACAAAAGATTATTGATGACTGGGGGAAGTATACTGTGATCGCCAAGGATACACCTGGTTTTATAGTGAATAAGGTTGCTCGACCATTTTATGGAGAAGCAATAAGGATTTATGAAGAAGGAATAGCAGATCCTGCTACCATTGATTGGGTGATGACTGAAATGGGAGGCTTCAAAATGGGACCTTTTGCGCTGACAGATTATATTGGTCACGACGTAAACTACAAGGTAACGGAGACTGTTTGGGAGGCTTTTTATTATGACTCACGATACAAGCCCTCATTTGCTCAAAAAAGACTTGTTGATGCTGGATATTTAGGAAGAAAATCGGGGCAAGGGTTTTATAATTATAGTGAAGGAGCAGAAAAACCAGCACCGAAAAAGGATTTTCTTCTCGGCGGTGAAATTTTGAAGCGAATTGTTGTTATGCTCATCAATGAAGCAGCTGATGCTATTCACATGGGGATATGTACTGAGGAAGCAGTGGAAATTGCCATGACCAAAGGAGTGAATTATCCAAAAGGATTGATTTCATGGGGAAGAGAATGGGGATTTGACAGTGTAGTACAGGCCCTGGATGAAATGTATGATAGATACCATGAAGAGCGTTATAGAGTCAGTCCGTGGTTAAGAGATAAAATTGGATAAAATGAAGTGGGTTGGCAGGTTGCACTTGGTATTTGGTTTTTTGATGTTCGTAGTATTTCTGCTCACAGGCCAATATATGGATCGAAAATTTAATCATTTGATAAATATGGAAGACCTGCCACGGGCTTTGATGAGGGCGCAACACTTGTATATTTTACTTGCAGCCTTGATAAATATGGTTTTAGGTTCTTATTTAACAGTTTCGAAAGATAAGTTGGTTAAGACTTTTCAGATATTTGGGTCGTTCTTGATAGTAATTGCTACATTGATGTTGTTGTATTCTTTCTTTAAAGAATTGCCCTCAGATCGTATGGAAAGACCAATATGCCGATTAGCACTATATACTATGCTGGCTGGAGCAATGGCACATGGAGTTCCTAGTTTGTTATTAATAATTACTCAAAAAAAATCCTAAATAAGTGAAGCCACATCCTATTGTTATTTTTAAATCAATCTCAATCATTGCAGTATGTTTTTTATTCTTTGGAATAGGAAGCGCTCAGTCCTATATCAAGCCGATGAAAGGCATCACGATGGTGGCGCCTCCCTCGAAGATTGGACACGATGAGATGAAAGAACTAAAGAAGGTGAATACCGAATGGATTGCTCTGGTGCCATATGGATTCAGTAGGATCGACGACCCTGAGATCAGATTCAATTTGGATAGACAGTGGTGGGGCGAAAGAGAAGAGGGAATAGAAGAATGTATCCGATTGGCACATGAAAATGATATAAAGGTGATGCTAAAGCCCCAAGTGTACATTCATAATTCATGGGTAGGTGATGTTGATTTTGACAATGAAGTAGATTGGTTGGAATGGGAAAAAGGGTATAGTGACTATATTCATTTCTATGGGAAACTTGCAGCTGATAACAAGGTAGAATTATTTTGTATTGGTACAGAATATAAGAAGGCCGTAAAGAAGAGGACCAAATTTTGGCGTCGATTGATCAGGGAGGTTCGAGAATATTATTCAGGCGAATTGATATATTCATCAAATTGGGATGGGTACGATCAGGTACCTATTTGGGATGACTTAGACTATATAGGTATTAGTGCTTATTTCCCATTGACACAACAAAAAACACCTACTGTGAATAGCTTGACGGTAAAGTGGCGACCGATTAAATCGAGGTTGGCGAAATTTGCTAAGAAGAATAAAAAAGCAATTGTATTTACAGAGTATGGCTATTTATCAATTGACAAATGTGCCTGGAGGGCGTGGGAATTGGAAAAGAATATTAAAGGCAAATCAATAAATGAGCAAGCTCAGGCCAATGCCTATAGTAGCCTTTTAAAAGCATTTTGGGATGAAGAATGGTGGGGAGGAGGATTTTTGTGGAAGTGGTTTCCAGCTGGAATGGGACATGAAGGATATCCAGAAAGAGACTATACACCTCAAGGAAAATTGTCTGAAAATACGATTCGGGAGTGGTATGGGAAGGATTGAGGGGTGGCGTGATCTCGAGACACGAATGAATGACTGATACTTTTGAAACTTGGCTTCGTGATGCCTTAATAAATCTTAAGTAAACCAATCTCTGCTTTCCTCAATAGTTCATATTCAATCCACAAACAACTCCATCGAAATCCTATCCGCCAAATGTTTGCCATGATTTGTTAATACATAAGCATGGTCAAGATGATTGACCTCTTTGCGCTCTACAAACCCTTTTATTTTACTCAAGAAGTGGTCTTTATATTGAGGAAAAGAATCATTCAAAGTTTGTAGGTCTATTCCCCATTTTGTTCTTAACCTGATCAGGACGAATTCATTGAATTTTTCTTTTTCGGATAGTTCTTCATGCTCTATCGGGAGGTCTCCCTTTTGCAATGCGGATATGTACTTTGGGTTGTGTGCCAGGTTCCAGGATCTAGTTGATTGACCGTCAAATGAATGTGCCCCAGGTCCGAGTCCAAGATATGGTGTGCCCATCCAATAATTGGTGTTATGGACGGCATATGAATTGGGCTTGCCGAAGTTTGAAATTTCATAATGATCATAACCATTATCGACCAATTTGGCAATCAATTGTTCGAATTGATGAGTTGCTTTTTCCTCGTCCACACCTCGTGTTTTGCCCTTTTTGACAAAATGATGGAGCGCGGTGCCTTGCTCTACAGTGAGGCAATAGGCAGAAATATGAGGTATGCCGAAAGAAAGCATTTTATCCATATTCAAGAGCCAGGTCTTGTCAGAAGTGGTTGGGCTTCCATAAATAAGATCTGCTGATATATTTTCAAAACCTGCATCTTGTGCTTCTTTAATACTTTTTTCTGCTTCTTCGGTATTGTGGGCCCGATTCATAAATTGCAAATCGACTGGATCAAAAGATTGAATTCCAATACTGAGCCTATTGATTCCTACGTCCTTAAAGGTTTGAAGGTTGGACTGGTTCAAATCATCTGGATTGGCTTCCAGGGTGATTTCGGTATGATCATCCCATGAATAAATCGAAGAGAGTGTCGAAAATATCTTGTCGAGGTCCGTTTTATTCAACAATGAAGGTGTGCCACCTCCAAAATAAATTGAGTCCAATGATGTAGAAGGCAGGAAGTCTTTCCTCAGGTGAATCTCTCTTGATATGGCATCTATCATTGCGTCTTTATATTTCAAAGATGTCGAAAAATGAAAATTGCAATAATGGCACGCTTGCTTGCAAAAAGGGATGTGAATATAGATTCCAGACATAGATTGCAAAGATAGTTCTTCATAAAGTGAAACAACCATTTTGCGTAGGTAAATCGTGTGGTTGATTGATTTTTAGATGAGTCTAAAAATATATTTTGCATTGATTAAAAATGATGTTATATTTGAGTGAATAAAATCAATTTGTTTTGGATTATTTGATAGAGATATTAAGCGAGCCATGGGCGATTAGAGCCTTGATTACCTGTTCTCTGATTGGAATTATGTATGGAGTGCTGGGGAGTTTTATTGTATTGAGGAATATGTCCTTGATAGGAGATGCTCTTTCTCATGCAATATTGCCAGGCGTGTTTATTGCATTCTTGGTTTTTGGATATAGCCCAATAGGCTTTTTTATGGGTTCGGTTATAGCTGGATTAATTACTGCGGTATTGATCACCTGGATCCAACAAAATATAAAAACAAAAAATGATGCGGCCATCGGTATTGTATTTACACTAATGTTTGCCATTGGTGTTATTGGCATTAGTTGGTTGAACAATGCGGAAGGTGTACATCTGGATTTGAAAGATTTCTTGATTGGAAGTATTATGGGGATTTCTAATCAGGATGTATGGTTAACTTTGATTGTTACCCTCTATACCATAGCCAGTGTTGTGTTTTTCTACCGATACTTATTTATCACAACTTTCCAACCAGTGATAGCCAGTACCATGGGTATTTCCACCAGAATGGTTCATTACTTTTTGATGCTCCTCTTGTCATTTGCAGTAGTAGCAGGATTGAAAACGGTAGGTGTAATACTGGTTGTTGCCTTATTGATAATTCCTTCTTCCACGGCTTTATTGTTGTCTAATAAGTTGAAACGGGTGATTTTGTACTCCGCAATTGTTGGATTGATATCTGCAGTTTTAGGTCTGATTATGTCCATTTTTATGGATAGCCCTCCTGGGCCGGCAATGGTTTTGGTAGCAGCAGTACTATATTTTTCAGCTGCCTTGTTCTCACCAGAAAAAGGTCTTATCCGTAGAATGATACGATCTAATAATCAGCGAACGAAGATAGAAAGAGAAGACATTTTGCGTCAAGCAGATAAACATAGTCGTGATCACCCCTTGACTCTGGAGCGACTAAGCGAGAGATTGGGACTGACAAAAGCCAAGTTGAGAAATCATTTGAGTTTTCTAAAGAATGAAGGTGTTTTGTTGGTGGGAGATACGATTTCTCTGACCGCCAAGGGGAGGGTAGAGGCAGAAGCATTGGTCCGCGCACATAGATTGTGGGAAACATATCAGGTGACTACGATGGGACTTGGAGAAGGAGAAATTCATGATGAAGCGGATAGATTGGAGCATCATCTGACTGATGAATTGTTGGATGAAGTTGATGCCAAATTGGGTTATCCAGAGATGGATCCACATGGTTCCCCAATACCCAAGAAGTTTAAAATGAAATCAAGCTCCCTTATCTCTCAGAAGCCAAATATCAGGTTGAGGATTTTGAAAGATCAGAAGGATAATGATGTAGAGAGTGAACTTTGGGATATGGGCTTATTGCCAGATAGTGTCATTGTGATCAAGGACATTACAGAAGATAAGATTATTATCGGCTATGGTCAAAAAACAATAGAAATGGAGCCTGAATTAGCCAGTAAAGTCTTGGTCGATCGTCGGTAGAAATTATTGATTGTATCAGAGATGGTAAATCAAAGGGTCAATCCAGATTGTCAAATATTTCGTTCAGCTTGTACATCTCATCCAAGGTGTCATCCAAGTAAATGGCAATGTCAGGAATCCTTCTTACATGCTTTTTAATTCGATAAGCTAGGGATTGTTTTAATTTTCTTGTCTCGTGCTCCATCATTTGTAATACTTCTTGTTTGTTTTCAGTGTTAAAAACACTAATGTATAGCTTGGCCTGAGATAGGTCTGGAGTCACTTGGACCTGGGTTACTGTGACAAAGGCATCACCATATATATAAGAGCCTTCCTGCTGTAGGACCACGCCAAAATTTCTCTTAATCAACTCCGCTACTTGTTCTTGTCGTTTTGATGCCATGTGTATGTTTCTTGAATTGAATTACTTGAATATTGTGACTGTACTATTGCTTCAAGTCGCAAATTACTCCATTCTAACAAATTGAGCGTATATAATGGTTCATTAATTATTTAGATTGTTTAACGATTTAGAAGAATCCAATTTCCATTAATATTTAATCTGCGACCGAGAGGAAATACTTTTTTAAAAGTAGATTCAAAATACTCTTCAGTTCGAATTTTGTCCTTTTCAAAAAAATAGAGACGATTAAATAATAATAAACCATTTGGAGCAATTCTATTTTTGAGGTTTTGAAGAAAATCTTCGGTTTCAAATTCCTCGGGTATGTAATCACTCACGAAGACATCCATAGCCACCAAGTCATATTTTTTTTGATCTATTTGAACATACTTTATCGCATCTGTGCAAATTGTGGTTATTTCAGAATCCAAATGATTGGTCACATATTTGCTGGCCAGATTGATAATATCTTCATCGATCTCAACGGCAGTATATCGATATTTTTGATTAAAATATTTTTCCAACATCAAAGGGATACTTCCAAGACCCAAGCCCAACAATAGTACAGTGTCGATTTGCTCTTTTTCTAAATCCAAATGTTTGAAAGCTGTGAAGAAATTGTCATATCTATTACCATATGAATAAATCGCTTCGGGGGTGACAAGTTGATATTGCCCTTTCACAAGCAGCACATTCAACTCATCATTATATATAGAAGTTGCGCTTTCCAAGAGCACATCCTTAATATAGGAAAGCAAGTGTTTCCATAATGGCTGTTTCATATCTTGTCACAAATTTCCATATACAAGAAACGATAACATTGACAGTATTTCAAGAAATCGAGATAAGATTCCAGTAATTGTAATTGAATAGACGAAATATTGAGCGATGAAAAATACTACTTTGCCTTTTCCCAGATACGATACTTAGATGTATTCAAGTAGATGTGTTCCAGGATTTTCTTATCCGCTTCAGTAAGGGATTGATTTCGCCTTGCCATTACTTTTTCAGCCGTCTCCAATGCCTTGTTGAGTAAATATGTTTTGAATCCATGAGCACCTCCCCAAGCATAGGATGGAATATAATTTCTTGGGTATCCACTACCAAATATATTTGCATTTACACCTACGACCGCTCCAGTATTAAACATGGTATTGATGCCAGATTTGGAGTGGTCGCCCATAATTAAACCACAAAATTGAAGGCCAGTTTTTAGAAAACTTTGATTTTCGTAAGACCAGATTTTAATTTCGTCGTAATTGTTTTTGAGGTTTGAGACATTTGTGTCAGCTCCCAAATTGCACCATTCGCCCAGGACTGAATTGCCAAGATAGCCATCGTGCCCTTTGCTGGAATATCCAATGAGAATACTATTGTTTATTTCCCCACCAACTTTTGAATAAGGCCCGATAGTGGTGGCGCCATACACCTTTGAACCCATTTTTACCACAGCACCTTCGCACAAAGCGAATGGGCCTCGGATTGCAGAACCTTCCATAATGACCGCATCTCTGCCTATATAAATTGGACCTGAGCTGGCATTGAGAATTGCACATTCTACGGATGCTCCTTCTTCAACAAAAACATTTTCTGGGCTGATAATCGTATTCGTATCACTTAAGGCCTCGGATTTTCTTCTTGCAGTAAGCAATTCAAAATCTCGTTTAATTTCAATTTCGTTAAGTGTGAATAGGTTATAGGGTCTGATGATTCTGCTTATCACGTCTACATCATTCGAAACATCAATGCCTTCCAATTCAGTAAGACCATTGTCGTCAATCAGATTGTCAAACTGTTCGTTGTTGAGACGGGCAGCCAGAAGTTCTTCTCCATCAAGAATGGCCTCATTAGAACCAAGTTGTTTTATTAGTTTTAGTAATTTCGGAGTGGGCAGTACCGTACTGTTTATTATTATATTGTCTTTTTCGATTTGAATGGGATATTTCTCAGATAGAAAATCTTGAGTAATAAAGCTGCTCTTGGCATCTAAATGTTTTTCCCACTTTTCTCGAATGGTGAGAATTCCAACTCTTAATTCACAAATTGGTTTGGTGAAAGTCAGCGGGAGTAGTCCTTCCCAGTTGTCATCATCAAATAATATAATATTGGTTTTCATTTTGAGTGGTAAGCGTTGTGAGTATTGTTTTTAATAAATGGTGTTGATTATTAAGGGTAAAAATCAAAGCAAAAAAAAAGCCCTTCGTTGAGGGCTTTTCGATATTTTTTATCCTTCAGTTGGAGAAGATGTAATCTTATCAAACTTGGCGAATTTTTTGTTGAACTTATCGATTCTACCCGCGGTATCTACAAATTTCATCTTACCCGTGAAGAAGGGGTGGGAGGCGGAAGATATCTCCAGTTTTATTAGTGGATATT
The DNA here is from genome assembly GCA_965230575.1 of Saprospiraceae bacterium. Taxonomy (GTDB): domain Bacteria; phylum Bacteroidota; class Bacteroidia; order Chitinophagales; family Saprospiraceae; genus CAJXUU01. Next base: position 7,895,517 of record OZ246013.1, on the reverse strand, counting down.
CTACACCATCTTCCCAAACGATTGTGTCTTTTGCTTCTGCACAAGAACTTGACATAAAAGAAACATCACATGAGAAATCCTTAAAGATAACTTTTCTATATTCTTTTGGGTGGATACCTTTTTTCATAACTAATTAATTTTCAGTACTTTAGTGCGAATTCATTTATTTCATTATGAATTAAACCGCTCTGTATTATTTAATTGGAGTGCAAAGATAATATTTCTAGTTGTAATATTCCACCATTATTATGAAAATATTTACGTCTTGAAGCAATTTAAACTACTGCTCTATCTGGCGATAATAAAGAATTGCCATCTTCTCTTACAATAATAGTCAATGGTAATAAATTGTTCTTTGTTTTGCCAGGAATATTCCAATTATTAACGCCAATAATTGAATATGGTCGAATGAGTGGCTGATGCATACATCATATCTATTGTGCGACAAACTTTCGATTTTTATTATTTCGTCATCCTCATCAAGGATATTGGTTACTCCAGAAAGCAGTTTTCCGTCTAGAATGAGCGGTTTATCTAGAAACTTGATTTTGAATTTACCACCGAAAATTAATTTTTCTATCCTGGCAATTTGTTTATCATTTTGTTTCACAGATGAAACCTGGTTTACTAGTGTAAGATGCTTGTAGATTTTAGCAATTACTATTTCATTAGAATCTTTCAAAGTGTAACTCCCAATTGATAGAAAGTTCTTTTTAGCAGTGTAAATTATCTTATCACCGTCATAAATATCAAACTGTTTGTTAGAGAACCCATGAATTGATATTATATATGACTTACTACCCATTATTACTGCGAGTAAAGATTGGACCCTCTAAGCCTTCTTTCTTCTATTCTTTTTGATGACAGATATGGCAATCACCATGGCCAAAATGTACAATTCGTCATTGCCCTTGATTATTGCGACTCCATATTTTTTATTTGTTGCAAAACGCTTTCGGGATATTTTGGCAATCTCTGTATCTTCTTTGAATACCGTATACTCACTTCCAAAGAAGTCTCCTTGCAAGGTATGGTAACCATTGACACTAGTCGATTTGTAAAAACTTTCAAAACTATCTTTTTCAAAAGTTGCTATGGGCTTTCCATCTGTAGAAAATGTAAACTTGTAGCTGAAAAAAGCAGGATGTCTATAGATATGCAAAACCTTATCTCCACTACGATTAATAAAATTCAATTCTCGGAATGCAAAAAATGACGGTTTTTGTACCCAATAGACTAATTCATCATCTCTATATATTTCATAATGTTTTGAGAAGAATCCTTTAATTGAAATGGTATAAACAGCAAATTCCATTTTGAGTAAGTTCGGTTACATTTTTAATTCAAATCCCTCTCGATAATTTCTCTTTACGAATTGATTGGCAGGATCATAATTGGTGATTTTCATATTTGCACCATCCCATGCCAGTCGAATGCCAGTACCCGTATAAGCCATATATTTCTTCCCATTATCATCTCTCTCTTCCTGAGCATACAATGACCTGATAGCAAGATTTCCCATAAGTACGATTTCTGAAAGTGGGCCTGCATAATCAAATCCAGAACTAGCTTCTACCTTTCCACGAATCGCATCAATCCAATTTTGTTGATGGTTTTCATCCCTCACTCTTGTCAAGCTTGGCTTCGGTTCCTGGAAATTTTTCATTCTTTTGCTAGGCAACAGTCTTGGGTTAGCTCCGTAACAATCGCACATGATTTTTCCAGCAGATCCTTCAAATATTACTCCTCCATCCCAATTGCCCATAGGCTCATCATCCGCTAATTCAGCAGGTCTGGGAGGCATCATACCACCATCATACCAACTTAATCGCACAGGGGCCAATCCGTCTCTTTCGGCAAAGTCATAATGAACTATAGTAGCCAAAGGTGGAGATTCAAAAGAATTGACTCGGCTCCAATTTTTCACTTTGAATGGTGCGAAGGCTTGTACATGGGTAGGATAATTTAATTTTAAGGCTCTTACCGCCGGGTCAATAACATGACATGCCATATCTCCCAATGCTCCAGTACCAAAATCCCACCATCCTCTCCAACCAAATGGGTGATAAGTCGGATGGTAAGGTCGCTCAGGCGCATTGCCAAGCCATAGATCCCAGTCCAAGTCACTAGGAATAGCCACTTCTTCTTCAGGTCGATACATGGCTTGCTCCCATACCGGTCGATTGGTCCAGGCATGTACTTGCTTCACCTCACCAATGATGCCGGCTTCAATCCACTCACATATCCTCCTTATGTCATCTGTTGAACTTCCTTGATTTCCCATTTGAGTGACGACATTGTGCTTCTTCGCTCCTTCGGTCAACATCCGAGCTTCATAAACATCATGCGCCAGTGGTTTCTGAATATACACATGTTTTCCTCTCGATATCGCATCCATACCCACCGAAGCATGCATGTGATCAGGGGTGCTTACGATGACAGCGTCTATTTCACTGTCCATTTCTGCGAGCATTTTTCTGTAATCCTTGTATCTCTTGGCATCTGGAAATAAATTAAATGCTCTTTCGGCAGATTTAAAATCTACGTCACAGAGTGCAACCACTTGCTCTGTCGGCTTTCCTTTTTCTTTAACCAATCCAGCTGCACGCCATGTATCTGAGTATCCTTTTCCTCCAGCTCCCACTGTGGCAATTCTTATTTGGTCACTTGGAGCAATATATCCAGGCCCACCAAGTACAAATCTTGGTACAATCATGAATCCACCAACGGCAGTGCCCGCTTTTTTCAGAAATGCTCTTCTCGATTTATTTTTAGTATTCATTTGTATATCTTATTAATAGGATGTCAAGATATAAAAATAGCTAGAATACACGGTAAAAATGTCAGAAGTGAACTTAGTTTATTTTTAGCGTTCTATTATTTTATTCAGAATAAGGTTTTCAATTACAAATTCCTCAGAAAGCCTGAAATAACGCCGATAAACACACTTTCGGTAAATGAAGGAATCTCTGTGGGGCCATTATAATATGGATTATAGCCATTGCTTACCAAGCTCAAATTTTGTGGACAAGAATTGAAATAATTATAAGGAGCAATTGGAGAGAAATTGATATTGAACCGATATTTCTTTGATCCTGAATTCAAGTATTTATTATAAGATGGATCAAATTGATTTTTGCTTTGAGCCTCATTGTTGGATAGAAGGTTTCCTAAAACTTGGTTGGAAGGGGTGAGGTTAAAAGAGTTCTTTTCAAAATATGCTTTATTGACCAATTTAAATTCAACCTTGCTTTTAGTACTTTTATCTTTCAATTGACCAAAACAAATATTGCTGAAAGAAAGGAAAATAATAATGAAGGAAAGGTATTTCATAACGAGGGTATTGGTTTCGTGCTGTAAGTTAACAACATTTTTATACAATAGCAAGACCTTGAAGTTTGGACTTATTTTGACTTTTATTGTATTCTCAGGAGAATGCCTGTCTCAGAAAATTACAAAAGAGGATTACCGCAGGGCTGTTTCATTTATGTATGATAATTATAATAATAAAACGGTGTTTAATGCCAATCCCAGCATAAAGTGGTTTAAAGATGAAAGCGGAATATATTTTCATGAATATTCTGAAAAAGGGAAATCCTTCAAAACCCTTGATTTTGATGATTATAAAGTAAAGGACCTATTTGATCATGTCAAGATGGCCAAGGCACTCTCTATCTTGCATGAAGAAAAAATACACGAAGATTCTATTGGTATTTATGAAGTCCAAAAGGAAGGCAAATCATCATTGAAGTTTGATTCTAAAGGTAAGAGCTATAGGCTAGATCTCAGTTCATATAAGATAACTCACCTTCCAAAGGATACGGAAGAAGAAAATAGATTGGAAGAATTATCTCCTGATGGATTGTGGATTGCTTTTACCAAGGAATACAATCTTTTTGTTAAGTCTACTGAGACCAATGAAGAATATCAACTTACTTTTGATGGTGAAAAGGACTATGAATATGCCAATTATTATGGATGGTTCGACAAAATGGAAGGTGAGAATGGGGATAGACCAATCAACTTTTTTGTTTCGTGGTCTCCTGATTCGAAATGGTTGCATACCAATCAGTATGATACACGAAATGCAGAAAAGATGTACTTATTGGATTGGAGCAAGGATCATCTCTTCAAGCCCAAACTGCTTTCATACTATCGAGGATCACCAGGAGATACGTCAATGGTAATGGTAAGGCCTGTCATTATTGATATTGCCACTAAAAAAGAGGTTGATATTGATCTCCCGACCAATACCCATATCAATCCAGTGTCTATTTCTTGGTCGGAAAGGGCAGGGGAGGCATATGCCAGCTATTCTGAAAGAGGGTATCAAAAACAATTCATAAAGCACATCGAACTGTCCAGTTCTAAGATCAATACCTTAATAGAAGAAACCAGCAATACGAATATTGACAACTTTACATATAGACCTCTGGATTCATTGGACAAAATTCTATTTCTTTCGGAGAGGAGTGGATGGAGACAGATTCATATTTATGATTTGAAAGATAAATCTACGGAGAATCTGACTAAGGGGAATTACTACATCCATTCTATTTCATATGTGGATGAAGGGGGTCAGAAGGTATATTTTTTGGCTTCTGGCAAGGAGAGTGAATCCAATCCATATCATCGAAGGTTATACTCTGTATCTATTGATGATGGGAGTGTACAAGCATTGACGCCAGAACTTATGAATCATGCTATTGATTTTTCAGAGGATGGTAAATATTTCGTTGATAATATGTCAAGTGTTAGTTCTCCTACTCGTACAGTTTTGAGACAAGCCAGAACGGGGAAAATATTCGCCGACCTTACAAAGGCAAATTTTGAACTTGTAGAAAGCAAGGGTTGGAGCACACCTGAGGTTTTTGAATTTGTAGGCAAAGATGGAAAGACAACCTTGTATGGAGCGCTGTGGAAACCTACAAATTTTAATCCAGGCAAAAAATATCCAATCATCGATCATAGCTATACAGGTCCACATACCCAGGTTTTTCCGAGGTCATTTTCCAGGGCACTTCAAAATCAAGCCCTTGCCGAACTGGGATTTGTAGTAATGATGGTCGATGGGCTCGGTTCATCTGGCAGATCTAAAAATTTTCACAACCATTCTTACAAGAACATGGGCAACAATTTGGAAGACCATGTCCTGGCGATCAAGTATCTTGGAGAATCGAGGCCTTGGGTTGATGCTGATCGAGCAGGTATTTTTGGACATTCAGCTGGTGGATTTGATGCGGGGCATGGCATTCTTGCCTTTCCAGATGTTTACAAAGTGAGTGTAGCAAGTAGTGCAGATCATGACTTTCGGATGGAAAAAGCATGGTGGCCAGAGATGTATATGGGATGGCCAGTGGACAGTACCTATCACGAGGTTTCTAATATTACCATGGCTGGCAATTTGAAAGGAAAGCTATTGTTGGTTCATGGGGCATTGGACGATAACGTGAATCCATCTGCCACATTCAAACTGGCAGAAGCCTTGGTGCGCGCTGACAAACAATTTGATCTGCTCATTCTGCCGAGCCAGAGACATGGATATACAGGTGATTTTAGAAAGTATTTTATCAAGAAACGGTGGAATTATTTTGTAGAGCACTTATTGGGTGCGGATCCTATTTGGGACTTCGAGTGGGAATAGACTCACTCAATTTTGAAGTTGGTACAATCCATGATAGACAATGATACTCACTGCATTGGCTAGATTCAAACTTCTGATGTGAGGACTGTGAATAGGGATTTTGTAGGTGGATTCGATTTTATCGGCCACTAAATCATTTGGCAATCCTATTGACTCTTTGCCGAAAATGAGAAAAATATCTTTTTGAAATTGTAAATCCCAATGACTTTTTTCGCCTTTGCTTGAAAAAAATGCAAATGACTTGCCTTTGTGTTGGCTGAAGAAGTCATCAATATTTTCGTAAATATGGAGATTTACATGTTGCCAATAATCCAGTCCTGCTCGTTTTACTCGCTTGTCAGAAAGTTCAAACCCAAGCGGTTTTACAAGGTGGAGATTGCATCCAGAAGCGAGGCTTAACCTTCCAATATTCCCAGTATTGTTTGGGATTTCTGGTTCGATCAAAACAATGTTGAAGGACATCTAATGATTAAGTATTAAATAACATCAAAAGAAGTAAAATAATACCAATTAAAGCTGGAATTCCTTGAATAAAGAAAATTACCTTGTTGACATCATATCCACCGTATAAACCAGCGATGAACACACAACTCAGAAAAAATAAGGCAATATTAAAACTCCAGTACGGATCTGAAATAAAGAATGTCCAGATCAACCCAGCAGCAAGAAACCCATTGTACAATCCTTGGTGTGAGGCCATGGATTTTGATTTTTCAAACCTTTCTTTTGATCCTCCGAATAATTTGGGTGCCACAGTAGTCCATCCTGCCATTTCTAACCACATAAAGAATATGTGCAAGATCGCTACAATTGCTATTACTATTTTGATTAAGATTTCCACTTTTTGAAAGATTTGAGTTGTTAATTTTAATGGGGCGCTTTGAAAAGATTTTGTACTGATTTTTTAGAATGTCTGCAACTTCGCAATTATCATCACATACCTAATTCAAATTTCAATATAGTCAAAATGTGGAGATTGAACAGGTATAGCGTGTCAATTATTAACAATTAGCATTTGTAGATTGGTAGTGGTATCTCTATATCGCATATTCAAAATGTACATCCCTGATGAGAGATAGTCGAGATTGATAGTGCGGGATTCAAATGGTTCTACTTCAAAATTTTCGACTTGATAGACAGCTTGACCTAAAGAATTGAACAAGATGATATTCAAAGTTTTGTACTGCTCACTTGAGTTTGAAATCGAGAATTGACCTGGATTGGGGTTCGGGGCTACGATTATGCCCAAATCTTCCGTTGGCGGAATCACAGTATCTACAGAATCGTTACATTCAACTAAATAATTTTCCAAATCAAAGAATTCTTCAATATTATTAACAACTGCACAAGGTCGTTTTTCCAGAAATTCTTCCAAGTCGATTTTTATATCGTCCAACCATGAATCATAGCTTTTGGGAAAATGCCATCTATCTATATGATTGGGCATTTCATATTCATATTGAGCAATGAGATCATTCAGTTTTGATTGGGTAATAGATGTGCGAAAGTGGTTTTCGATCAGATGTTTATATCTCTCCAGAAATTTATTCAGAAACAAGTCATTCTCGATCAATGATCTAAAAAAGAAGGTGAATTTTGGATCATTAGGCCAAGTGATTGTAGAGTCGGTATTGGTATTATGCTCAAGCATGTTGTATTCATAATCTCCAAAGCCACCATCAAGATCGTAGAATATCCACCTCCATTTGCCTCCTGGGTATGTCGGTCTCCAATGTCGCGTATTATTGGCAGGCCAGTCATAATTTTTGAGAAACATTTCAGCGATATTGTAATCAATAAATCCATCGATATCCATTTGGGTGGAAATGTAATTATACTCCTGATCGTTAAGAGGTACATTATCCTTGAAGTAATTAACCATTTGAGTATAATGCCCACTATTCCATCTATATATTTTTATAGAATCCTTATCTATTCCTGTCGTGTATGATAGATATTCTTCATCGATTCTATCTCTTATATGATGGATGCCCCAGTATTCTCCATTCAAAAAAACGACTACTGGTTGATGGCTCATTTTTTCAATATCCATGTCCTTCGCTATTTCATGGGCCAGAATATCCTTGATGACGGTCTCTCCACCCCAGGCAGCCATTGTGGTTTGCAGTACGAAGCGCTCATATTTTTCGACTCCATTTTGGGGCATTAAGGGGTATCGAAAAAACTTATCTCCATACTCTTTTCGAGCATAAAGCTTCAAAGATTTTTGAGAAGCATGTCTTGTCTTTCCACCATGAATCCGGACACCAGCGTTTTGATAAAATGCAAGAGCTCCATTTTTTTCAAAAAACTCGATGTGTATTGGCCTTTCAGATTCGATTTCGTCGGTAAAGTAATTGCCAGTCCATTCCGGATTGTCAGGGTCGTATTCTGCACCAGGAATGTATATACCATTGTTGTGATCAAAAAAGTTGCTTCCATCGGTGATTAGAGATACTACTGGCATATCATATTTTTGATGTATGCTTTCATCGATGAGATATGTTTGGGTGTAAGTTTCGCTTGATTTGATACCATTATTGAAGGATGCGCATCGTATGATGTTGGCTTTATCTACAAGTTTTCCTGGTGATTGCCACGCTGGATTGCTGATTAAATCTTGTTCAGGTGTAGTGGGAATTTCGCACCATACATTGGGTGAAGAACTATTGTTTTTAAGGTTTAAGTGCGAATTCAATAATTGGGATTGTGGAGTAGGTTCGGAGCCATCGGTGGTATAGTAGATGGAGTGGCCCAGTAGAGACTCTATAGACAATGAGATCGGAGAATCGTAAAATCCTGCGATGTGTGAAAAATTTAATTTGTCGATAGAGTTGTTAGAATTTCCAGGAGAGGCAGAAGGCAGCAGTACCTTATTTTCACTGCCATCAGGTAATCTTCCAAATGATTCATCTTCATCCAATTCTACTTTGTCAAACTCGTCAATTTTTATCTCTAGTGCATTGCTCAGTATTAATTTTTCGCCGTCATCAGAGATTTTAAAATTGGTATGAATATAAACGCCATCTTGTTTGTCTTTTCCAGATGCATAAAGAATCAAAAAATCTTTAGGTCCTATTTCAATATTCGGGAAAGTCCATTTTTGAAGATCGTCCTTGTCATCTGTGAGATGATATCCATTCAGATTGACTGTATTCGCCCCAGGATTGTACAATTCAATCCAATCTGAAGAATCTCCATCTTCATCTAAAATTGTGGACTCATTATCTGCCATAAATTCATTAATGACAATATTTTGGGCATTACCTATTGGCATATACAGCATGAGGAAGAATGAAAAAAGCCAAGTCAATCGTGAGTAAAGCATTGGTTGTTTATTAATTCGATGTATAAGGTAGTAATATTTGATTTATAAAGGAAAATAATTTTATCAGTGTTGTTGAAAATGACAAAAAAAACTTAGAATTAAAGCTCACAAATTTAATGACTACAGAGTAGTCACCCTATGTGAGCTTGCGAACATAGGGAAATTTACGAACGCAGAGCGTTCGCCTTAAGTTTATAGAATGATGTTTAGAAATTAATAGAAATTCCTGGTTTTTGAGTTTATCTTCGAGATACAACTTAGGAGACATCCTTCGGGGGCTAATATGACTTGTCCTCTGTGCCGAAATAAGATTATCTCTCTGAGGTCAGGGCATTGAGACACAAGGATTTGCAGGGTTAGCTATTGATAATGAATAATAAATGTTTACATCGAGTTCTGCGAACGATAAACATAGTTTCTGAATACATTAGGTCTCATAATCTGTATAAAATTGACAGATGTTTTAAAGTAGAATTCAATCACTTCTTAGAATATTGAATCTAAAAATATAGTTTGATCAATTAATTTGAAGGTGAATATGGTCATCATGCCGTACAGCTTGACATCCATGAAATCTAAGTTTTTTGTGATCAATCTTCATTCTGGATTTAAGATGGAGTTCTATGAAGACCTTTTGGGTGTGTTTTCTTTTTAGGATTAGATCTATCAATTCTTTGGTTTTTGAAAGTTCAAAAGTAAGATCATCGCTCGAACCAAGTGTAAGGTACTTAGGGAAGTCATATTGCCAATAGCCTTTATTGAGACAGATTTGAGGTTGATTGACTTCCTTATGATTGGGATCTTGATAATGGCCATATCCTGAATTGGCGGGTTTTTTATTAGTCAATATGCCATTTTGAGAATATTGAAATGCCAGATCAACTTTTTTACCATCATTATGACTCAAGTGTGGAAGTAGTGGAAAACCATCAAAAAATGGAAAATTGGCATCCAGGTAGACAGTTTTAATATTCGGATTGGATTGTTCGAATTGGTCAGAAATTTGAATCAATTCATTTTTTAATGTGGAAGTAACATAATGTCTGTTCAATAATACGGTCAAATAGGTGTGAGGAGCAAGGTTGGATGATTTGAATATGGGTTGTGGTGTTCTGCCGAATTGATTTGCGAGCGGTGGAGCAAGTAAAAAAGTAGAAATGAAGCACAATATGAAGAAAGAAAGTACTTGAAATTTGTTCTTCTTATTTGTTGAAAATTTTTGTGCAATTATTAGACTCAAGCACCTAACAATACCACCAATTTGTGTGATTATTGTAAGAACTATTATTAATAAAATATGAAATATAATCGATAAAATCCTCATATATAAGTGTATTGACTATCACCAAGTAGACCATTAATTCTGAGAAATGGAAGAGCAAGATTGAATGTAGGCATTTTTATTTCTTGAAAAATTGTAAGTGTTACAAATCAAAAACGAATTTCTTGATCAAATACTTGCATAAGTGGCTTTAAATTTAATACTTTTGCGGCGCAAAAAAATAAAACCTTTTAGTCATGTTAATTATTAATGTTAAGGAAGAGGAATCTATAGAGAGAGCATTGAAGAGATACAAAAGAAAAGTGAACTCTACCAAAATCATAAAAGAGCTTAGAAATCGCAAGAATTTCACAAAGCCTTCAGTACAAAGGAGAAATGAAATTCTTGGTGCTGAATATCGATCAAAGAAATTTGGAATGGTGTAAGTTTTGATACAACCAATTCGTCGAAAGAGATTTGAAAATGCGGAATAGTCAATTGATTATTTCGCTTTTTTTGTTTTGGAAGTGATTTTATTGAGCCCAAGGTGGGTAAAAAGAATTTGTGGAATTATCTTTAGAATTGAATTAAAATACTTCTAATTGGAAATGAAGTGATTTAAAAACATATTGTTAATTCCTTTGCAAGTACTTGAAATCTATATCTTCAGCTTTTTCTTAGCCCATGGCTTTGGCTATGAACTTCAAAAAGAGCTAGGATCTGAATTCCAATTACTTACAAATAATGTTAACATACGTTTTAATTCACTTCAATAGATAAAAACTAAAATAATGGAGGCATCAGAAAAATTAGACGCTTATTTTGAAAAACAGGTGAAATGGAAGGATGGGTTATCGGCATTAAGAAATGTCTTGAAAGAAATGGAATATAAGGAAGAGGTGAAATGGGGAATGCCGACTTATACTCTGGATGGTAAAAACCTGATTGGTTTGACGGGATTTAAAAATCATTTTGGAATTTGGTTTCATCAAGGGGTATTTCTCTCCGATCCTCTTAATTTGTTGACCAATGCCCAGGAAGGGAAGACCAAAGGGATGAGGCATATAAAGTTTTATGATTCTAAAGAAGTGGATATTGAAGCATTAAGACCATATCTTTTGGAGACTATCAAAAATCACAAGGAAGGCAAGGTGATCAAAGTCACTCGTAAAACCAATAAATATGAAATGCCAGATTTACTCAAGAATGCCTTGGAGAAGAGTGGAAAAGAAGCTTTTGAAAAGTTGAGCCCTTCAAAGCAAAATGAATATATCGAATACATTGTCACTGCTAAACGAGAAACTACCAAAAATTCCAGAATTGAAAAGATCATTCCTATGATAATGCGAGGAGAAGGGCTAAATGATAAGTACAAATAAGGTTCTACCTAGAAAAGTGTCCATTCTTTGCGCTCAGAGAGGAAATTGGTCAGAAGGACGGGAAAAGCAAATGATCCAATATCACTCTCTTTTGCCGAGATGAATTTTTTCACCTCTTTTGGAAACTTGGACACATGGATAATGTAGAATTGTCCGTAGATGGTTTGGTGAGTAAGTATGTGTTTGTACACCTTGGTTGGGAACACAATATCCAAAGCTTTTATTCCCACGGTATTCAATAAATATGCCTCAATCTCTGCTTCGGCCAATGCCTGTTTATTTCTGTTTTCGATGCTTGGAAAATCATACAAAGATTGCCAGATGTCTTTTTCAGTTCTGTGATTGAGCAAAATGTTTTCATTGGAATCAGCAATGTAAAAATAATGAAGATGCCTTTCTTTCTTCTTAATCTTTTTTGATTTGTTAGGTATGTTGTCAACCTGATTTGTATCAAAAGCAACACAATCCTGATTCAATGGACAATCTAGACAACTTGGAGATTTCGGAGTACACATCAATGCACCAAAATCCATAATGGCTTGATTATAATCAGCTGGATTACTGCCTTTGATCAGTTTTTCGGCCAATTGATTTATTTCCTTCAAAGTTAGTGAAGTGTCTACAGCAGCTGTAATCCCAAAATAACGGGAAATTAGTCTTATCACATTGCCATCCACAACTGGATATTCATTTCCGTATGCAAAACTTGATATTGCTGCGGCTGTATATCTACCTACCCCTTTTAATGCTAATATATCTTCATAATCAGTGGGAAATATTCCATTGTATTTATCTCTTACTGTTTTTGCCGTGTAATGTAGGTTTCTTGCCCTGCTATAATAGCCCAGTCCTTGCCACAACTTCATCACTTTACTCTCTTCAGCATTTGCCAAATCTACAATGGATGGAAATGCCTCAACAAACTTCAAGTAATAAGGTGTCCCTTGAGCAATCCTTGTCTGCTGCATTATGATTTCGGAGAGCCAAATCTTATATGGATCGTTAGAAGATTTCCAAGGTAGGTTGCGATCTATGGTCGAGTGCCAATTAAGTATGGAGTCCGCAAATGAATTTTTATGATTTCTGGTCATTGGGACAAATATAAGCTCAATTTTTATGTCTTATTATTAACAAATTGTGATAAATATAAATTTTTCACCTGCGGAATTATTTTGTCTAAAACGCCCAATATGACCTAATTGATTTTGTACCAAAATTGGACATTGATATATAATTATCCCATAGAGTGAAATGTCAAAATTACCTAGCTGGTCACTTGATTGAGCAATTATAAAAAAGCCAATTTTATCCGTGCTTTCTATGCTGTAAAGGTGTACTTTTGCGATATCTCTTTGGACAATTTTCCAATAGATCAAACAATAATTACAAAAAGAATCACAAAATCAAGAATATAATATGAGTAATCCGAATCCATGGCACATGGTAAGTATTGGAGAAGAGGCTCCTAAAATTGTACAGGCTATTATCGAAATCCCAAAAGGAAGCAAGACAAAATATGAACTGGATAAAGATACTGGGTTTTTGAGATTGGATAGAGTGCTCTATTCATCGGTTTATTATCCTTACAACTATGGTTTTATACCTCAGACTTATTGTGATGATAAGGATCCGCTTGATATTTTGGTGTTGACTCAAGTGAATGTAATGCCCATGTGTATTATGCGAGCAAAAGTAATCGGGGTGATGAGAATGATTGATGGAGGAGAAGCAGATGATAAGATTATTGCAGTGTCTCCTGACGATATGAGTGTTGGGCATATTGAAAACATTGAAGAATTGCCAGCTCATGCATTAAGAGAGCTCAAGGCATTTTTTGAAGATTACAAAAAACTAGAACACAAGGAAGTAGAGGTAGAAAAGTTTCAGAACAAAGAAAAAGCCTGGAAAATTATCGATAAGAGTATTGTAGACTACAAGGAATATATGGCTGCGAAGTAGCTATATTGTACAATTCACAGCTTGGTGTCAAAAAGAATAAAAATAATATAGCAGAGGCTTGTTAAAATTTTAGATTCTGTTATCTTTGCATCGCTTTAATAAAAAGTACGTTCTTTTAAGCACACGCGAAAGTAGCTCAGCTGGTAGAGCACGACCTTGCCAAGGTCGGGGTCGCGGGTTCGAATCCCGTCTTTCGCTCCATTCAAATAGAGCCGAACTAATCTAGTCTCGGCTTTGTTTTTTTATACTTTTCTGCCCGGGTGGTGGAATTGGTAGACACGCAGGACTTAAAATCCTGTGGCTTCGCGGCCGTGTGGGTTCGATTCCCACTCCGGGTACTAGAAAAGTATTAGATCAAAGACGCTATCCAATATTACAAAAGCTTATTTCATTTTATATTTACATATTATTTTCAAAGGATCACGACCGATGTTACATTGGCCAAACTGGTGATTTGGACAAAAGACTTACTCGCCATCAAAAGGGCTATGTAAAATCCACTAAAAGCTATCTTCTTATTCTATTATGAAAGGTAACTACACAAGGATTTTCTAATTGATCTTCAAATTATTATGGTCAATTTCTAATAAGCTCAATTCGTCTTAATAACGTATTTATACTCTATTGTCATCCATCGGTTCTAAGTATTTTTACTTCAAGTCGATAGCAGAGAAGTAATATTTACGCATTATTTCTCTTCTTCTCGATTCTAAAAAACCTAAAGTTGAATAACCCCAAAGTATTATGCCCTGTCCAAATCTAAGGAATGGCGATCAAAACTGTAAGTGTGCACCTCCTGTAAAGAGTGCGTATTCTGCTAGACTAATATTTGTTATGGCGCTGGTCGGCGGTATTCTATTTTTGATGTTTAATAATTTTAAGGGTTATGAAGCTGAAAGTTTAAATCTGAAAAGCTTGGGAATGATTTCTATCCTCGGTTTTCTTACAGGATTGCATTGTATTGGGATGTGTGGTGGCTTTATGATGTCGTATGTCAATCAAGCGAAAAAGGCAGGAATGAGTAGTTTGGAAATGCATGGAAAATATGCCATCTCAAAGGTTTTATCATATACCGCATTCGGAGCTCTCTTTGGCGCTCTAGGCTCCTTGATTTATTTTTCGAACGGATTGAAATCTGGAGCTTCATTAGCTGGTGGAGCTATTCTTCTTTTTCTAGGCGCCAAGGGCTTGGGACTTTTTCGAAATTTTGACAAATTTTCTTTACCTCTTGATACATCCCGATTTTCAGGCCCGATTGGCATTGGATTGATGAAAGGATTGATGATATCATGTGGTCCATTGCAAGCTTTATATCTATTGGCAGCGGGATTAGGTAGTCCGCTTGAAGGCGCAAAGATGTTGGCGGTATTTGGTATCAGTACTTTACCGATATTCCTTTTTTATGGTTCCGTTCTCAGTTCTATGGCTTGGTTCAAGTCTCGTTGGGCGGATATAGTGACTTCTTGTATTGTTGTGATTTTTGGAGTCATGATGCTGAGTAGAGGGATGGCACTAGGTGGATATAGTATAAATATTTTTGATAGAAGTGAAGAAGGAATACACCAAAACGATGTTTTTACCGATAATGACCAATCACTCTATATGGAAGTTGGGAAACGTGGATTCAGTAGAAAGCATATATATTTTCAGGCCGAAAAACCTATTTGTTGGGAAGTGTATGTAAGCAAGATCACCAATTGCAATAAGACAATAGAGATACCAGAATTCAATATTTCAAAAGATTTGGAATTGGGATATAATTATATTGAATTCGAACCACAAGAGCAAACACAGATTCCATTTACCTGTTGGATGGGAATGATGAAAGGCGAATTCAATCTATTACCGACAGAGGTTGATTCCATGAATTTGGCGCATGTCATGCCAGAATAAAACTACTTTTTGAATATTTCGGTTTTTAGCTGCATTCGATTCTGAGTGCCAAAATTATATTGTTGCAACATTTTTTTATATTTTGATTGATCTACTAACTAAAATAAATTAAAACATGACTGATCAAACAACTGGAGGATTCAATAATAATGTCAATTCTTGGTTTTGGATAATTGGAATAGTGGCGCTATTATGGAATTTAATGGGCCTTGGTGCATTTATTATGTCTTTAAATATGAGCGAAGATACATTGGCTCTAATGTCTGAAGCACAACGAGCAGAATATGAAAGTACACCAATGTGGTTGACTATAGCATTTGGAGTTGCTACAATCTGCGGAACACTAGGATGTATCGCTTTGTTGATGAGGAAGAATTGGGCAGTTTGGCTTTTTATTATTTCATTAGTTGCTGTGATAATTCAATTTGGATTTGGAGTGATAAATTCAGCAGCCGTAAAAGAAGGTGGGGCAACTGCATTGATAATGCCTTTAGTTGTAATAATCGTGGCTGGAGGACTATGGTACTATTCCAAAAAGTGCGAGGAGTGGGGCTGGTTAAATTAGAATTGAAAAAATAATGAATATAAAAAATACACCCTGAATCTAGTTTTTGGGGTGTATTTTTAGTTTAAAGCGCTATGGTCTAATTGAATATCAAGTGAAGAGATTGATTCTTAATATTGTATTACCGCTAACCATAATTACCTTTTCTGTATTTACGAAATGGTGGTATGTTCTTCCTGTGGATGCACCTGATACTATGATGATTGGGTTTCCGCTTGTTTGGTTGAGTGATGGATGGCATACTTCAGGATCACTACAAATATTTGTGGGAGAATTAATTTTGGACATCGCAGCCTATTTTCTGGTTTTGCTCTTTGTGTTCTATGCAATCAATCGCTTCTTTATTGAAATCAAGGTGCCAAAAATGATTACTGCATTCTGCTATATTATTGTTGGAATAATTTGTTTTGTAGCAATATCTATCGGCAGCATGGAAGAACACATATATACAGCTAATCGGGATTTCGAATTTGAGGTTTTAGATACAGGATATCGCTTTATTTGGGAAGATCAAGATAGACCGATTTACGAACATTATAAATAGTAGAATGCAGAATAGAATATACTATTTTTATGATAAGAAAGAATGCAAAGAATATGAGTTGCAAAATAAATGATCAATGATTGTTTATGAGCAATTTTACTATTTTGGAATAAGGAAATATTGATACTTACAAGTGATTTTTTAACTGCATGTCTTATTTATAATTTAATTCAAAAATTACTTGTCCACTTTTCGGTTGTAAACAGAGTATGTAGAGTTTAATTTTGGAGAAAGATTAGTTTTATGAAACGAGTAAATGGTTAACAATGCAAATATCGGATACAAAGGATATAAAAAAGTACTACAATGCCTTAGTGGAAAGAGATGATAAGTTCGTAGGGATATTTTATGTGGGTGTAAAAACAACAGGAATATTTTGTATTGCGACCTGTAGGGCAAGAAAGCCAAAATTTGAAAATGTTGAATTTTATTCTGATGTCAAGGATGTATTGAAGAATGGCTATAGACCTTGTAAAATCTGCAAACCGACCGAAAATGCAAATGAGCCTCCAGAAGATGTTAAGAAGGCATTAGAATTGTTGAGTGCGGCCGAGGATCGAAAAGTGTCGGACTGGCAACTAAAGGAAGCTGGTATTAGCCCGGAAAAGATTAGAAGATGGTTCAATAAACACCACGGCGTCACTTTTCAGGCTTACCAAAGAATGATTAGGATCAATCTAGCCTACCAGGAATTAAGAAGTGGAAATAGTGTGTCGGATTCGGCATATTCGTCAGGATATGATTCTTTGAGTGGATTCGGTTATACGTTTAAAAAAATGATAGGCAAATCGCCTGAAGAAAGTAGGGACAAGGCTGTCATACTTATAGAGCGGATTACTACTCCGATCGGCCCCATGTTTGTGTGCAGTACGGATAAAGGAATTTGCCTGTTGGAATTTACAGATCGTAGGATGTTGGAAACAGAATTTGAAGACTTGCAAAAAAGACTGAATGCCGTTATTCTTTCTGGAGAGAATGAGCATATCAAACAGCTAAAGGTGGAATTGGCCGAATATTTTAGCGGCGATAGGAAATCATTTGATGTACCATTAGATACACCTACTACTCCATTCAGACAGCAAGTCTGGGATATGCTGGTACAAATTCCTTATGGCAAAACAGCCTCTTACAAAGAGCAAGCATTAAAAATTGGCAATCCAAATGCAGTCAGAGCCGTAGCGAGTGCAAATGGTCATAACAGGGTGGCAATTGTAATTCCCTGTCATAGAGTAATAGGATCTGATGGAAGTCTTACGGGATATGCTGGAGGATTGGATCGAAAACGCTGGCTGCTGGAGTTGGAAGGGAGCTATAAGAAACCCAATCAACTCAATATTTTTGGAGATTAGCCATTTCTTCTTATTGAACTTTAATTTATGTTTTGTGATTGAACATGGAGTAATACTGAAAACATATTACGATTGTTTTTAATATTACTATCTTTGTACAATAAACACTTCTGCTGGAATAAGTGAAATAGATTCTTGGAGGAACAAAGCAATCACAATGAAATTTAGTGAATTAAAAATAGTAGAGCCTATAATGAAGGCTCTAACAGAGAAAGGCTATACTGAACCTACCCCAATACAAGCCAAGGCAATACCATTGATATTAAACAATCAAGATATTTTAGGATGTGCCCAAACAGGCACTGGTAAAACCGCAGCATTTGCTATTCCTATCATTCAATTGATCAATAAGCACGAAAAATTCGATAATAATCGAACCAAAATAAGAGCACTAATTGTAACTCCTACCAGAGAATTGGCAATTCAAATTGATGATAATATCAAAGCTTACAGCAAACATACCCAAATCAGACATACGGTAATATTTGGAGGAGTCAAGCAGGGAAAGCAAGTGGAAAAACTCAAAAGAGGTGTCCACATCCTCACGGCTACGCCAGGACGATTATTGGATCTTATCGGTCAAGGCTTCATTTCGTTGGATGATTTGAAATTGTTTGTTTTGGATGAAGCGGACCGAATGCTGGACATGGGCTTTATCAATGACATCAAAAAGCTGCTCAAATTGATCCCGGAGAAGCGACAATCGCTATTTTTCTCAGCTACGATGCCAGACAATATTGTCAAATTGTCAAATACCATTCTTAAGAATCCTAAAAAAATAGAAGTGACTCCAGCCTCCTCGACGGCTGAAACGATCAAACAATTTGTCTATTATACCAATCGTACTAGTAAGGCCGCCTTGCTTCTACATGTAATCGAAGAAAGAGGGATAGATCAAGTACTCATATTCACGAGGACTAAGCATGGCGCAGATCGAGTGGCACGAAATCTCACTAAAAAAGGAGTGAAAGCATCTTCCATTCATGGAGACAAAGCGCAAAATCAAAGACAGAAAGCACTTCAAGCATTCAAAGATGGCAAAATACGTGTCTTGGTTGCTACAGACATTGCTGCCAGGGGAATAGATATTGACAAATTGAAGTTTGTGATCAACTATGAGATCCCGAATATGCCAGAAACCTATGTACATAGAATAGGTAGATCAGGAAGAGCAGGAGAAGAAGGTACGGCGATATCACTTTGTGAGCCAGAAGAAAATGTAAATATTAAGAACATCCAAAAGCTTATCGGTAATAAAATACAAACTGCCGATAACGAAGCATTTCCTCAAACCGACAAGCCGATGACGGAGGCAGAGAAGAAGGAATGGCAAAAAGAGAAGCAGAGGAGAAAACAAGAGTTTTTTGCCAATAGAAAGGCGGCTAAGAATAAGAGAAATGAATCTTCCAACTCACAAGGGAGGAAGCAGAAGGACAAGAAAAACAAGAATCAGCAGGGAAGTAAGGATTCGAATAAGGCAGCGCAAAATGGGAACTCAAGATCCGATTCCAGGAATGACCGATCTGACAGAAGGAGCAACGCTGCGAATGAGAATAAACAATCTCAGGATTCTAAAAACTCCTCCAAAAGAAGATCAAATAATAAAAAAAGAAGAAAAGGACCAAGAAATACCAATGCATCCGAAGCATTAAAAAGCAAATACCGATGGCCTTTGGAATGAATAAGCGTTCGCAGAAAATCAACAGCGTTGATTTAGCTTATGAACTGAAAGCAAACCTTTCAGCGGCTCTGGGCAAATTTTTCGGCGATAAAAAGTCATACCTTTCAGCGGCTCCGAGTAATTTTTTCAGTAATAAAAAGTCAAACCTTTCAGCTGCCCAAGAGCAAAACCCATTATTACCTCGCCTTGAATATTGGGTCATTGTACTCCAAAAATGTCATTTCTCAATTGACGCATGAATCGATGTTATAATCAAATTAAAAAAAATACAGAACGTGAGTTTATCAAGAGAATTAACTAAGAGATGCGAAGAAAAATGTGAGTTGTGCGCCTCTTCTGAAAGGTTGGACACATATATTGTATCCCCCAAGTCTGGTGAAAAGCTGGAAGAACAAATAGCTATCTGCGAGAATTGTAAAAATCAATTTGAAGATGACAACTTGATTGATACCAACCACTGGAGGTGCTTGAATGACAGTATGTGGAGCCAAGTGCCAGCAGTCCAGGTGATGGCCTATCGTATGTTGCACAAGTTGAAGTCCACGGATTGGGCGGGTGACCTTATAGATATGTTGTATCTCGATGAGGATACCAAGGCATGGGCTGCCTCGGGTATTGAGGATGAATCGGAAAAGGTGGTTCATAAAGATTCGAATGGGAGTATTCTACAGAGTGGAGATACGGTAGTGCTCATCAAGGACTTAAAGGTAAAAGGATCTAGCTTGGTGGCCAAAAGAGGGACAGCAGTACGAAGAATCAGATTGGTACATGACAATCCAAATCATATCGAAGGTAAGGTCGAAGGGCAGACGGTGGTTATCTTGACGCAGTTTGTGAAAAAGTGATTGGGATTTTGTAGTTCTCTTATTATTCTAATTATCAGATTGATCATCGAATTAGAATTCAAATCATGCTTTTTTTGAGTGCTAAACTTGTTATGATTAATGAAAAATTGCCTTTTTTGGCCTAAAATGGGACCTTCTTATTCCTGTAATATTCTGTCCTAATCCCCATTTTTATTGAGTTTTTAATTTTTTTTTAAATATTTTAGCGCGGTTCTGTCACAAAAGACCAATCGTTCAGTTATAGGGTTGGAAATTGAAAAATTAATTAGGAGACATGACCAACTCATATAAAAGCTCATCCTCGGCTCAAGTTTTAAAAATACCGAATCCAAAAGATAATTTTGGTCTGACAAAAAATGAATTTGAACAATTCGTAGATCGTGTTAAGGATGGTGATGAATCTCTTTTCATTAGAGTATTTAATGTTCATTTCAAATCAAGTGTGAGGTATATTCAAAATAAGTTTAGTATTTCGGAAGAGGCTGCCTATGATACTTGCATGGATACACTTTTGGAGTTTAGATCAAAGTTGAAAACTGGAAAGATTACTTATGGAAATGTTAGATTCTTGTATACAAAGATGGCAGTGCACAATTATCTTGATGAATTGAAGAAGAAGAATAAAGTGGGTGATGCTATTCAAGTATTTTTGGGAGGAAAGAGGGATTTATCCATTTCAGAATCTGAGTTTTTGTCTTTGCTAAATAGTGCAATAGATGTTTTGGATGATTCTCAGAGGCATATGATTAAGGAAATCTTTTATTCTGGAAAGGATACTGAACAGATAATTGAAGAAAATGAAATTACTTATGCCACTTTTCGTAAAAGGAAGCAAAGATCGATTGAAAAACTGAAATCTACTTTCTTAGGACTTTTAAAAAAGAACCATTTAAAATGAGTGAATCAAAACGAAACATACCATCCAATTTTCAGTCAGAAGAAGAAGCTTTTGAATATCTCATTCAGAAGAGTCAAGATAAAGCTTTGAAGGATCAATGGAAAATGGAGTTGGATCAATTGCCAGATGCACCAGAAGAGACAAATGGAACCCCAAGGAAGGTGATATATAGGCGAATAATGGCAATAGCTGCCAGCTTTGTTATTCTACTTGGATCATTTTATTGGTTTACGAATCAAGATCCGACGCTTCAGCAAATGGCTGATGCTATGATTACAGATACGAATTTTGTGTTGGAATCAGGATCATTTACACGGGGTGTCAATGATGAGGTCATTGATGAATTCGAAATAGCATTGCAAAAAGAAATCAATACGGCATTGGAAAAGGAGGATTATTCAGCTGCCATTGGCTTGTTTCTCACAAAAGAGAAGAAGAGTCAATTATTGACTGACGACAAGTTTTATTTCGCACTATCCTTGGCACGAGTTGACGGTTCGGATTATCATAAAGCAATACGATTATTGGAAGATGTCATTAGTAGGAAGGAGAGCAATTATTCTGAAGCATTATGGCTGCAAGCCCTTCTCTACATAAAAATTGAAGAACCATTAAAATCAAAAATAATATTAAATAAGCTTATTAATAATACAAATTATCAAATTACGCACACTAAAGCACTTCTGGAAAGAATGGCTTATTAAAAAAAAATATCATGAAAATTAAAACATTAGAATTAACAGTATTTAAATTATCCCGTCTAAGGCTTACATTTTTATCAATATCTATGTTCTGTTTTGGTTTTATAGGAATGAAAGCTCAGGTGGTTAATTACTTAGGCAACGGAGAATATGAATTTATTTCTTCTTTTCCACAGCAAGATCTTCATTTTTACTTGTTTGATGACGGTCATCATAGTTTTGAAAATAATACTACTCATTTTTATAACTCTACTTCTGTACCTGCTTCACCTGTCCTATTCCATTCTGAACCATATGAAAATAATGATCCAGATGAAATAACTTTTATTGGAGTTACTGAAGGAGTAATTTCAGCAGAACCGCCAATATACAATTTCCAAAATCAAATAGAAATTAAAAGATCCTGGAATTTGGTAGAAAATAAGGAAAATTATTTTCTTCTAATGTTTGAGAATTCCACAAGTGAAAATTATATTTCTGGCTGTGTAGAATTCCACTTTAGCAAGTTTGATGTTGATATTAATGATAATGAGATTTTAGACGATTATAATAATGACTGGGTTCAAAATTTTTCAGATGGACCATCTGAATATAATGGATACACGAATAAATTTAGTTGGACATTTAATAATTTAGAGCAAGGAGAACAAAGATTTGTATATATTCCAGCTACTTGTTTAAAGGATGTATTTAGTAAAATTAATACTAGAGGTGTAATGAAAATAGGTGATTGTGGAGAAATGATTCCAGAAAATAGTAAAACTGATGGTTCAAATGAAGAAATATTTGATGGGAAGATTTTTACTCTAGAGTCAATCGTAAGCAATTACCCTAATGATCCAAATTGTATTTTGACAAATCCTGAATGTCTTGGCTATGTTGGGGGAGCCCAAACAATAAACTATAAGGTGTTTTTTCAAAATGATGGCGAACATCCAGCTGAGGATGTTGTAATTGACATTACTCCAGATGGCGAACTTATTTATGATAATATCCACCTTGTTAACGCCAGCCACTCATGTGAACTTGCATGGGATAATGGATATATAATTATTCAATATGATGATATCTACTTGCCAGGTTCTGGTCAATCTATACCACCTTCCACATATGATGAAACAATTGGATGGGTTGAACTTGAACTTTGTTTTAGTGCAGAGTATGATACAGAACAATCAACGAATTGTTTAAATACTGATGGTCGAATTACGTTTGATGATCAACCCCCATTACCGATATATAACTCTTTATGTAAAAGTGCATTCTGTGATGTTAATATCAATACTGTAGGAGATATTTGTCCAGTAAGTAATCAAAACCAGTTTTTTGATTATATAGGTGAGAAAATAACTGGAATTGATAATTTTAATTCTGAAATAGAATTTGAAGTTATTCCAAATATTTCAACTGATTTTATACGAATTGAAGGTTTTGAAAATTATGAATACATTAATATTTCGATTCGAAGTGCTTTAACTGAATTTTCGAAAAATTTAAAAATCCAAAGCGGTCAAATAATAGATGTCACAGACTTTCCGAAAGGAATTTATTATCTTAACGTAGAAGGAAATTATAATAAAACGAAGTCATTTGTTAAAATTTAAAAATTTAAAAATTAGGACTGTAATAATACAGTTGATCATAATAACAGTCCTAATTTTTTCAATTGAAAATCTTTATTCTCAAAAAGATTATTCAGAGGGTCAAGCAAGGCACCTCTTAGATATAGGAGATTCTTTGGTAAATATAAAATCTTATGATTTAGCTGCGGATAATTATAAGTTGGCTATGCAATACTTTTTATCTCACGACTTAAAGAAATTTTACAACTCATTTAGTAAATTTAGGAAGGCCCGTTTTAAAGGACCGCATTCTTTAAGTTTAATAAAGGAAATTAAAGAAATTGCATTTTTAATCAATGAGGAAGAACATTTGTTAAGAGGTAAAATTCTATTTTATGTTGGATACTATAATGGTAGAATAGGTTTTACAAATGAAGCTGTTATCGGATATAAGGTTGCTTTGGATGAACTAAATAAGGAAGAAAAGAATACTTCTGAGGCAAATAGATTTTTACTTTATTCTTATCAAAATATATCCGTTAGTTATTCCAGGTTAGGGGATCAAGAAAGTGCAATAAAGTATTTAGAAATTGCAATTGAGTTATCTTCTAAAATAGAAGGAAACCCTAGGTTGTGTAGTCTTCTACTGAGTTTTTCTAAATTTTTGTTTTATAATGATAACTATGATCTTGTCAAGGATAAATTGAAACAGGCCATGGAAATATGTGAGAGCAGGAAAGAGTTTGGGACAATTTATGATTTTATGGCTGAAGTCTATATACATCAAGATAGTTTAGTTTCTGCAAAAGAGTATTTGAAGAAAAGTTTCGAAATTGATGATGAAAAAGGTGCTTTATTCTATGAAATTTATGCCAATTATTTCATCAAAAATAATGAGATTCTGCAAGGCTTTATTCATTTAGAACATGCTATAAAAATTCTTAAAGAAACAAGGAAACAAAGGATCTACTTGAAAACTTTGATGTTGTATGCCAAATTGCAATATAAAAATAACTATAAGGAGGAAGCACTTTCTAACGCTCATATTGCATTGCGCACTTATTATCCAGAGCTAGATTCAATTAATAATACGGATAGATCAAAAATTGGCTACTTGCTTCCTGACTTATGGATAATAGAAGCTCTACACATCAAAGCCAAATATTTCCGTGAAAAATATTTGGAATCAAATGATACGTTTTCATTAGGCGAAGCTACCTTCTATTATGATCTACTTCTTTCTCATTTCGACAAATTGAAAAGCAAATATTATTCCTCAAGCTCGCAGTATAGAATGGGGGCGTACAGTCAGGAAATTTATTCTGAAATTATATCTTTTTATGTGGATCAATATGGGAAATATAACAAAAGAGAAGATATAGAGAATGCCTTTTCATTAGCCCAACGAGCGAATTCCTTTGTGTTGAGAAATGCTGTATCTGATCGAAGAGCATTGCAATTAGCAGGAGTTGCACAGGATTCATTAGATCAATATTTATGGTTGGCTTCTAACGTGTCCTCAAACTTGGAATCCGATACTACGGATGGAGCAATGGAACTGAAGCATTTTGATGAATACAAACAATCCTTACTTACTAATTATCCCTCCTATGGAAAATATGACAAAGAAGAAGAAATCTCAATTGAAGAGTTACAATCACATCTCAACGGGAATGAACTAGTCGTGAAGTATTATTACTTCGATGAAGTTTTAACCGCATTTGGAATATCTAATGACACAATCTTTGCAGAGAATATTTCTTTTTCAAAAGCAATGGACTCCATTATCAATGTGAATTTGGACATTATATCACAAAATGTAACAAATGATTCGTTGGCGAGATTGTATTTAAAAAACTCTAACGTAGTTTACAACAAAATCTTAGGCAATCTATTAGTTGATTATAACTTGAACTCAATTGATCATTTGACAATCATTCCTGATGGTCCTCTTAAAAATATTTCATTCAATGCATTGGCTATAGATGATTCTGGCGATTGGAATGATCCCAGTACTTATCTCATCAGTCAACAATCAATAAATTATTTATACTACAGCTCGCAAATAAAAAACAGCAATAGTTATTATGAAGCAAAAAATGGATTTATTGGATTTGGAATAGAATACGAAGATGATTTTTTGAATGAAATTGTGAGTGATTATATGTCAAACATAAAAGCAGACAATGAAAATTCTAGAGCGATTTCTCTGAGCCCATTGAAGTATGCTGATGATGAAGTTTTAACCACCGCCGATATACTGAATGGAGAATCATATATTAATACTGATGTAACGCCAAATCAGGTATATTCAACCATAAATGATTTTGATATTATCCATTTTTCAACGCATGCATTTGTAGATGAAGATGAGTATTTAAATTCCTTCGTTGTTTTGAATAAAGATGAGGGTGATAATTATCAATTGAAATACTCCGATATATTAAATCTTGATATTGATTCAGAATTGGTTGTATTGAGTGCTTGTCAGACAGGCTCGGGCAAAAGTGTTGTCGGTGAAGGACTGATGAGCCTTTCTCGTGCTTTTGTTCAAAGTGGTAGCAATGCAGCGGTTGGTGCTTATTGGAATGCTCCAGACTATGCTACCAAAGAATTAATGACTCTGTTCTATTCAAACTTGAAGGAAGGTATGCCTAAGTCAAAAGCCATGCAACAAGCTCAAATAGAATATCTCACCAATGATAAAATAAGCTCTCCGACCATTAGATCCCCTTTCTTTTGGGCTTCATGGGCCGTGTATGGAAATGATCAACCCTTAAAAATGAGTGAGTCTTTCTTTAACTTTAATTCCTGGGAAATTTACGCTCTACTGTTTGCCTTAGGTGTGTTAGTCTTATTATCAATGAGACACTTTTCGAAAAGTAAAGACACATAGATTTTGATAAACATCATTTTATGAAATGATGTTTAATATCCCTGATTTTTATTCGATTTGATGTCACAAAAATTCAATTTCTCTGTTATAAGTATGACTAAGAAGCACCAATAAATTAAAGGCGCTTCTTTGAATCACGATAATCCAATAACAAGTATGCTGGCTGTCTTCTAAACATCAGGACAGCTGGCATACATTGTTTGATCTGAATATGTCCGAAAGTCTTGGATTCTTCTTTAAATGCACAAGGTTTCTTAATTCAAAGAATTGATCCAAATCTATTCCAACTTATTCAATACAATTGATTCTGAAATAAGGTTTTGTGCAAATAAAAAAGCCTCGGCTTACAAGACCGAGGCAGAAAAGATTAAGAGAATTACAATTACATCTTGGTTACTTTTATATAGCGATAACCTGCCGCTGATGCAATTTTAACAATATAGATTGAACTAGCAAAATTGCGGAGATCAATTTTTACAAAATTTTCGCCTGCATTGTATTTTTTAGTCGAAATATTATGCACCTTTCTTCCTTCAACATCAAATACTTCTATGGATGCATCAATTTGAGAAGGTAAATCCAATTCTAAGACTAATTCTTCCTGGAATGGATTCGGATATGCATTGATACCCCATTCAAGAGCAAGATCGTCCACATCCAGAATAATGGTAAAATCTTCTACTTCACATCCATTGGCATCTCTCACTACTACTGTGACAGTCCCATCCCCCAAGTCTTCAGTCACATTATTGTCCGTAAAGGTGACTCCGCCATCAAAAGAATACATATATGGTTCGACTCCTCCTGAGGCAAGTACAGTGACATTGTCCGCACCATCATCAAAGATCATATCATCTACAACCAACTCGTCAGGCTCAACTAAAGTGAAAAAGAGTTCGATCTCACATTGATTTTCATCCACAACACTCATGGTATGATCTCCAGCATGGGTGTCCAGATTGGACGGGTCTACTGGAATTGCTCCATCCAGA
This sequence comes from Saprospiraceae bacterium, assembly GCA_965230575.1. GTDB lineage: Bacteria > Bacteroidota > Bacteroidia > Chitinophagales > Saprospiraceae > CAJXUU01. The sequence continues at coordinate 7,868,020 of OZ246013.1, read as the reverse complement.
AGGTAGGTAATGTTGCCCATTCCGCCACTGATATTGATCTCAACGGCTCCACCATTATCCGAAAAACAAAGTAGATCGGTGACCGAAATCAATTCGGCAAAAAACATGTTTTCCAAGGTAATATCCACTTGTAACATAACCTCACAGCCTTCATTATCAGTTACACTAGCCTGATAGGATCCCACTGGTAATGCTTCAAATACACCATCTGTACTGGAAAGGGTAGTTGTAGAATTACTAACCACAAATTCATATCCTCCATTTCCTCCAATAGCTTCTAATTCCAAAAGTGCTCCTATCTCAGAATCGCAATCTACTTCTGTTTGAGTGATAATATTCAATTCTAAAAGTTCTGGCTCGGAAATAGTAAATTCATATGACACATTACATCCATTGGCATCTGTGACTGTAAGGAAGTAATCTCCAGGTGCGAGCCCTGAAGGGTCTGTGCCATCAGGGCTATAGGAATATGTATATGGCTCTGTGCCACCAGTGACATAAAGGTTGACATTGCCATCATTAGCTCCATTGCAACTTACATTATTTAAATCTTGTAAGAGCAATTCGAGTAATGCTGGTTCTCCCAGGGTAACCATAATACCTGCACTACAACCCGTATCATCCACCACTTCTATAAGGTAGTCACCCATGCTTAATCCTGTAAATATCGGACTTACTTGCCCTGCTCCGCCATCTATGGAGTACATAATATTACCCTGCGTATTACTGGCAGAAACCTCAATAGAACCGTCAGATGCATCAAAGCAGGATGGCATTTGCTCGCTGGCAACAGTTATGGTAATCGTACTATTAACACCTATTTCGAACATGGCGCTTCCCTCACATCCAACAGAGTCTACAACAAATACTTCATAAGTCCCCGCTTCCAGATTATCATAATCAGCTGTAGAAGTACTATCTCCCTGAAAAATATATGTATAACCTCCATTTCCACCAATAGCCGATAGACTCATCATGCCATCACTATCTCCAAAACATGAAACATCAATAATTGTATCTGCAATTATCTGAATCTCATCTGGCTCATCAATATCAAAGGTAGCTATTGCCAGACAGCCTAATGAATCCAACGCATAGAGGTCGTAATCACCTGCAAACAAACTATCCAGCATAGTAGCATCTCCGAATGTTATGCTATCAAAAGAGTATTGATACGGACCACCGTTGCCTCCAAAAGCCATTACCGATGCAAATCCATCATTAAAACCAAAGCACGAAGCATCCGTTGATTGGACGCTCATAAAAAATGGATCAGGTTCGGTCAATGTCACTTCAATACTATCATAACATCCTACAGAATCTTGAGCATATACAAAATAACTGCCACCATCTAGCTCGGTGAATTCTCCAGAATCCTGAAAGTCAATTCCATCGATCGAATAAGATAGTGGTCCATTTCCACCCTCAGCTGAGGCAATTATCAGTCCCATGTCGTCATTGCTGCAGATCAAATTAGCAGTAGAATCAATGGTTATTGTAATTTGAGTTGCACTTGTGATCTCAAAATCCTGATCAAGCATACATCCATTATTGTCAACGATGTTCACTACATAAAAGCCGTTGGGAAGATTGTTGAATGTGTTAGAAGCTTGAGGCATGCCCATATTAAGGGCATATGTATATGGATTGCTACCTCCTGCAACAAGTATCTGAACGGAGGCATTGGTATCACTAGGACAAAAATTTGTTTCGACAACAGATACTGTAGCTGTTAAGGGTAATGGCGTGTTTAGAAATACATTTTCGACAGCCGAATTACCATCTGCATCAAATACTTCAATGGTATAATTTCCGCCAGATAAATCAGAAAAGAGATTATTAGGCGTAGGGACACCACCATTTATAGAATAGGAATAATCAGGATTGCCACCTGAAGCTTCAGCCAGAATAAATCCGTCATTGGTATCCGTACAACTTGGATCTTCTTGTGAGACAATATTTAAAACCAGAGGTACACTTGTAGCACAGGCTGTAAATGAAGACCCATTCAGACTGGCGCGAGAAGTCGAGAGTATAGTATTCATATAATCACCTTGCTCCTGAGTAAAGGCATTCATGCAATTGTCGTTTACATAATCCATGTAATTCATGAACATGTCACCAGAATTGCCACAACTTGGGCTTGGGTGATTTGGACAACCAAAGTTTGAGTCATTTTGAAGGGGAGTGTCGCTAATATTGTCATCACTTCCGCATCCACCATTGCCCCAAACATGGAAAAGTCCCAACCAATGCCCCATTTCATGCGTTGTAGTCCTTCCCAGATTGTAGTTGGTTTGAGTACCGTATCCCGGGCCTCCAAAAGTAGCTGCATCTACATGGATGAAGTCATTATTAGGTGAAGGCAGTCCAAATGTGGAAGGGACAGATGCCAAGCCGAGGTAGGGTAGATTTGGTGCCGACCATATATTCGAATAAGATTCTCTCGGCCATCTTGTTTCTTCTCTAATGGCAGGAGCATTTGGATGGAAGGCACCATCAAAAGGGTATCTTGTAATTCCATCAGTAGGATTTCCGTCAGGGTCAACTGTAGCTAGACAAAACTGAATTCCAGTATCGGCTGCAGGAAATTCGGGAGGTGTATTCCCGGCGTCTGAATTATACCTGCCAAAATCTTCATTGAGTACATCGATTTGAGATTGGACATGTTCCATGCTGAAATTTGAACCCGTTCCTACAGGCTGTCCACTTGGATGGACAATAATCACATGAACTGGAATGGTAATACTGATCCTTTCTCCAGATTTATTTTGTTTCTTAAATAATTCAAAACTTTTTTCTATTTGTTGGATATATTCAGGATTAGTTTCTTCCATTTCTTCCAACCAGGTATCATAATCACATCGTAATTTATCATCAATTTGAGCAAAAGTAGATACTGCAAGGACTAAAAAAAGTACTGAGAATAAAAATTTCATGAGCTAAGTGTAGTAGATTATTAATAGTAAATGATGTAATAATGATTCTATGTGATCATTACAAAAATTGAATATAAGTAAAAAGATTTATTGCATCCAATCAAATACGCTGTCATCTACTTTAGAAAAGAAGAATGCGACAAGAACTGGAATGATTATGGATAAAAACATTATTATAAAATACCATCTTGGTACCTTGGATCGATCTAGCAATTCTGCAATAAGAGAAATAATAAGTAGAAAAGTGAAAATTGGGACAAGGATGACTGTGAGCAACATTGCCAGATAAGGGTTTGAAAGCCAGAATAGACAATATACTATAGCTTGTATTAAACAGATTTCTATAATTCCAAGGGATTTTAGGAAACTTAACATTCTAATAAGTAATTAAACAGTTATTCTTGCGTAATATATGTGAATCTTAAAAAGATGTAATATCATGAAATTTATCAAAATTCTTTGCCTTTTGGCCCTTTGTATGTCTATCTGCCTTTCGGCTTATGCTCAGGATGACGTAGTTTTTCCAAAAGGAGAGAAAGGATATGAAGCGCAATATCAAAGGAATATTAAGAAATCAAGAATCAATGGTGTTTATATTCCAGCCAATTTAGAAGAGGCATTTCAGGAATTAGATGATTTGTCACCAGAAGGGGCGAAGGCAAAATTTAAAAATGCTCCTGAAGATGTAGTGGCTACAAAACTTCATTTTGGACTTGGTAGATGGATTTCTGTGTATTGGAATTTTATTGAAGGATCAAGGTACGTGGAATATTTAAGACAGTTAGGGATTACAGACCCCGATCATATGATCCAATTCACAATCGTATCCTATCACAGGTATAAAAATAATAAACCACTCGAAGTCGAAGCCCAAGTTGAAAAATACAAGGCTCTCCGTGAAGAAAAAAGACAAGAGCTTTTGAATAGGAGGAAATTGATTCATCAAGAAACAAGACCAGTAAAGAAAGGATAGCGTTTATCGTATATTTATAAACCTTGGTCGACCTGAATGTTGTGTTTAGTGTTTGATTTCTAACTTAGAAAGAATTCAAACTATCACCAAATCATGAGAAAACATAAAGATCTAGTTCCCAGCCGATACAAAAGCATTGAAACAAGTGGATCAAATCGGTTTACTTCAACTTTTTCTCAAAAAGAACAAAGTCAGGGAATTGTAGAAAAAAGAGATCGAAGTTATAATTGGGTTGGGTACAAATGGGCTGTGGCTTTCACTTTGATTATAGGGTTTTTGACCTATTTGATGCTTGATTACTTAATGTAGCATACTCTATATATTCAACCAATACGTAACTTTCGCCACAATAGACCTATTCCTTAGATTGAACGCAAATCGATCTGAAGGATCATCTGGATTGCCAGAAAAATAATTGTCAGCATAGACCAGGAAGAAGTCTGAGACCGGCGCGAACCTCCATTGGAATCTGGTGTTAATATTTGTATTTTGACTCTGACTATTGTATTGAAAAAATGCCGTTAGGAAGATTTTTTTGGTAAATGTAAAGTCGAAACGTGGACCCAACAAGACAGTGCTTTTCACTTCATCTAAATAAGGCATATCGAATAAGTTGTAATTGTAATTCAAAGAAACTGATCCATACGGCTCGACTCTGTAATTAATAGAACCAGAAGTTCCATATCTCATTCCATTGAAATATTGACCTATGTAGGGTCTTATTCTATATGAAAATCGTTGGCTATTGTCAGAATTGTAACTTGCTCGAAAGTTGTAATATGTGTATTCGGAGTCTTCTGGAAGTGGTTGAGAATCTGTACCGGTAGGGTCAAAGTCGTCAAAGAGAAAAATATATTGACGGTTAAGTGAAAATTCTACTCTTGAATTATTGATAAATTCTAGATTGGTTTCGATCTGTATGTCTTGATCTGTTTTACCCGTGCCTGGAATCCAAATTTGACCCAATTCCAAACTGACACTAGCTCTATTCAGCGCTCCACTCGGATAGAAAAAATACTGAAATTCTGGTGATGCCCGATAATAATTAGTTCGTCTCACAAATCCTACCTGAGCATCATACCCTTCGCCGACATATTGATGTGCCCATTCAATTTGATACTTTCTTTTATTATAATTCAAAGTAAACCCATGGGCAAAACTTTTGACTTGATTGTCAACGGAAAAGGATTTGTGCAAAAATGTCTTTCCAGCCCAAAGATTTGACTTTGTGGCCAAGTTGTAATCCACACCAATGACCCTATTAAACTTGTCAATGGCATCATTTTCTCCTGCGTTGATAGATTGTCTATTTACAAAGATCAACCCCAAATTTGACCTTTCTCCAATCCTGCGTTGTAGAGTAGCCACCGAAAAATTAAGATCTGGTTGTCCGGCACGATCATCTTTTTGAGTTTGTAATGAGAGCAATCCTACCCGCCAGTCTTTATTCAGTTTTCCGCTCAATCTCAAACCACCATAAATGGTATTTTGAATGTTGTCGCCAGTAATGGTGTCCGTCACGATGCCGATTCTCCTGGAGAAGAATGGATTTATTTGATTCGAGCCAAAAGACCCAAATAAATCTGCATTTTCCAGAAAAAATTGACGCCGTTCTGGAAATGAAATTTCAAATCTGGACAAATTTGTTACTTGTCTATCCACCTCGACTTGTGAAAAATCTGGATTGATGGTAAGGTCTAAGTTCAAGCCAGATGTCACTGCTATCTTGGCATCGCCGCCTACATTGTATGAATATTTTGGATCTTCATTGTCTTCCACATTTTGACTATATGAAGTTATGCCATATGGAATCAAAGAGAATTTACTACCCGTGGCTTGAATCTCTTCCGAAAAATTCAAATTGCCCATATAACCTAGATTGAAAATCCATTGATTTCTAGGGATATTAATCCAGGTAGATCGTTCATTGGATTGCATGTCAAATCTGTAGGCATTGAATTTCCATTGTTTAGAACTCTTATTAAATCTTAATGTGCTGAATGGGATGGATATTTCTGCAACATATTTATCATCATAAACTTTAGTCTGACATTTCCACTTATTATCCCAACTTGTAGAAAATCCTCTCAAATTTGTGCCACCGGATGAAATCAATCCTTCTCTTTGAACTCCTGCCGGATTGGTGCCAAACATAAATGCATTGATGCCATCATTAAAAGGATCGATTAATAATGTGATGTTGTCATTTCCGCCAGCCCGAAAATCTCTTCTGAGTGTTGGAATAACAAAATCATTCCCACTTGTAAAACACTCAATGCCTATGTAGAGGTTTTTCTCGTCAAAGGCCATTCTGATTGTTGTTTGCTCCTCGGCTAAAATAGAGTCAGTAGGGAAGTATTGGAAAAAATCTTTGGCATATACTTTCGATGATTTCCAGGTGTCCTCATCAAGTATGCCATCGAGCGTTATTTCTTCTGAAGTCTTGTCAATATTAATGTCTTCACTTATCTGGGAGAATGCAGTGAAATTTTGGAGTATTAGAAGTAGAATAGTTAGTTTTTTCACAGCGCAAAAATAACTATTATATATTCAGTATTTTAATGATATGTATCCATTAAGAGATTATTCACAATTCGATTCTATTTCACCTTGAATTCTATTGTAATATTTCCACATTGCGTTTCTACCTCTGAAGGTGTGAATTGATATTTTTTTGCCGCTCCTACAGCAAGATCTACCAAAAGTTTATTCGTAGTAGTGGAGCCTAATTGTGTAAATTTTGCTTCGCTTACCTTGCCCGTTCTATCTACACAAACTTTCACTACTACTACACCAGTATATTGAGAATTATCATCGATTTGAGGCTCAAATAATACTCCTCTATCGGTAAGTCCACCGCCGATTCTTCCTGATCCCGTTGCCAGTTGATTCAACGCGTCAGAATTTGGGTCTCCTTTTGGATTTCCAGCATTGCCGTCGTTGTTGTTATTGCCTTTGCCAGAACCTAATAAATCGGAAAATTTACTCTTGCTGTCGCTGAAAGCCGCTTTTTTTGCTTCTGCCTCGGCTTTCTTTTGCGCTTCTATTCTGGCAATCTGCTCAGCTTGTCTTCTTTTCTCCTCAGCTTCTGCCGCTAAGGCATCCTTCTTGGCTTTCTCAATTTGAGCATCATCTACGGCCACATCTGAAGTGTTTGTGAGTGGTTTTAGGTCGTTTACAGGTTTTTTGCTTGGTTTCGGGTCTTTGGTTTCTTTTTGTTTGGAAGTTGCGGTTGAGGACTTATCATCATCTTTTGAAGTATCTTCTTTCGGGGTTTCTGTCGCTATAGGAGTATCGGTTTTTGCAATTGGGTCGGCATTCGAAGATCCACCATCCGGAGATCCAAAAGCTACAACAATACCACTTATTTCTTCCGGAATTTTTTCGGAAACCAAGTAGGGCACCAAAGCTATAAGCAACAAAAGGGTATGAACCATGAAACTCACGATTATTCCCTTCTTTCTGTTTTCATCTTTTTTATGTGGTAAAGCATGATCCATAAGACTCTTGTTTAGTCTAAATTATAAAACTATTCTCTTGGATTGGCTTGAGTATTTGTCTGATTGATCAGATAGAGATCATTCAGTCTTGTATTTATCTTGGTTCTGTCAGTACAGTCTTGATTCCATATCGATACGCAATATCTAGTATTGGAACCACCTTGGTATTTTTGGCTTTTGCATGAGGGCTAATCGTGACAACAGCATTTTTGCCCTTGCTTTTTTTCAAGGCCCTTACTTTTTTCTCAACAGCACTCAATGACATTTTTGTGCCGTTGTAATAGTATGTTCCACTTCTTTCTATATTAATAACCTGCGGATCACTGGGTGAATTGTCCGTTTGGGTGGATTTATTCTTACCTGGCAATTGCAGATTGAGTGCATTAGGTGTCACTAAAGAAGAAGTCAACATGAAAAATATTAGCAATAAAAAGATAATATCCGTCAATGAAGACATGTTAAATTCTGCTGATACCTTACTTCTTTTTTCTATTCCCATCGTTTACTTAATTTGGATATAAATTCCAATTGTTTTTCTATTCTCTAGGTGCAGTGGCTATAATAGCTTTGATTTCCAATCCACTTGCTATTTTCATCACACTATGAATTTCTTTCCAATCTACTCCTGTTTCGGCAATAATACTGATGGTACCATTGTCTTTGTTCTTTTGAGGTTTCAACTCCACAGCAATTCTCTTTTCCAAATTCTTTTTAGATGTGTTTTTACCATTCACCTTGATCTTGCCATTTTTGAATAGTTGAACAGCAAGATCGGTAGGCGCTACTGTTTTTGAATCAGATTGTGGTAATTCTACATTTATTTGAACAATTGAAGAAGTCAGCATGAAAAAAATAAGCAATAAAAAGATAATGTCAGTCAATGACGACATGCTAAACTCTGCGCTTACTTTATTTCTTTTTTTCATCCTATGTTAAAATTTAACGGGTTGACTTGATGATGGCTCTTGTAACAAATCCATAAACTCAACCGTAGTTCTTTCCATGTTGAATACTGCCTTGTCTACATTGGCCACTAATAAGTTGTATCCTACAAATGCAATAATTCCAATCAATAAACCAAATGCAGTAGTAGTCAAGGCCTGATAAATACCTCCTGCTAATTGAGCTGGTCCGACATTCTCGGCAGTTGCCATAGTGTGGAAGGCTAATATCATACCTGTTACAGTTCCAAAAAATCCAATCATAGGCGCTGCCCCCGCAATACTGGCAAGTGTTGATAATCCTTTTTCCAATTTGAATATTTCCAGGTTTCCAACATTTTCTATTGCTGCGTCGATATCTCTAAGTGGTTTTCCAATTCTATTCAAACCCTTCTCAACCATTCTTGCAGTAGGAGTGTCAGTAGAGGCACAAAGAGATTTGGCACCTTGAATATTTCCAGCTACCACAGCGGCTCTAATATTATTCATGAAATTAGCATCAACTTTTCCTGCCCTCTTGATCGTCAACCATCTTTCGATAAAGATATAGAGTGCCATTATCGACAACGCCAGTAGTATCGAGAAAATAGCAATAGAGATTGGACCTCCTGCAGTGATAATATCTATTAGGTTTTGCTTATCCCCTTCATCAGCTGCATTATTTGCCGCTTGAAACCATAGAAATTTAAGTGGAATCATTTAAATTATTTTTGCTTTGATAAAAATATCGAACTCATTTAAGCCTGAAATTTCTATAATGAAATAGAAATTACTGTTTATTAATCCGATGTCAAACGTTTAGTGTTAATCGAAAATTGTAAATTTCAAACAAAATTAACAATTCTGTTTATATATTACAATTTTTATTAATTTGATCAAGATCAATCATTTATTAAGCCTTTCTACCTAATATTCAAGTCATTCTGTTAAAAGTAGTTAACGATTCACGAAGTATTTCTTAATCCTGTTACAATTCAAAGCCTGACATAGTTTGGAGTATATCAAAACCACCAATTTATTACTCAACCATAAAAACAATTACTATGAAAGACTTTACATTGTTAACTTTTATTCTTTTGATGATGACAAGCTGTAGCCAAAACAAGTACTTAACAGCTGATTATGAAAGATTTGCACAAAACCATAGTCTGATTGCCGTGCTGCCCTACGATATTCAAATGACTGGAAGGAAGGTAGCTGAAATGGAACAAGAGGAGGTGGATCAACTCAGAACAATAGAAAGCAAGCTATTCCAACAATCGCTTTATTCTGAGGTGCTGAAGAGAACAGGAAATCGAAAAAAGGACATTAAAATTAGTGTTCAGGATATGAATAAGACCAATAGATTATTGAAGAGTGCAGGTGTAGCAATGATTGAAATTGGTGAATATTCGCCAAAACAATTGGGTGAAATCTTGGGTGTTGATGCCATTATATCTACCAGATTGGTGAAAGAAATGTTTTTGTCTCGTGAAGAATCTTTGCTTATGGAAGTGGCAACAACGACAATTTTGGACAAAGTTCCGGTAAAAATGGGACCATTCAGTAGATCAAAAATAACTCGAAGTTCTGAAGTTGATATTTTTTGCACGATAGTAGATACTCAAGCAGAATCTGCCATTTGGGTTTACAATACCGAATGTGATTTGCAATGGGATACCGATGCTGATGATGCTATAGAAAATATCAACGGAAGGATATCTAAGAAGTTTCCTTATAAGTAGATATTAGTTTGCTGTAGCTGCCTTAGATAATGAATTTAGAAATGTGATTAATATTAAATTTAGTGCCCACAAAAAAAGCTCGACTTATAACAAGTCGAGCTTTTTTTATTGAACTTTATAATATTCTAATATACATCTTGTACTGGAGTATATTCCAAATTAAATGCATCAGAAACTCCCTTGTACACTACTTTTCCTTCTACTACATTAAGCCCTAATTCTAGCTCTTTATTCTCTTGACATGCTTTTTTCCATCCTTTATTGGCCAATTGTATGGCGTACGGAAGAGTGGCATTTGTCAGTGCAAGAGTTGAAGTATAAGGTACTGCTCCAGGCATATTGGCTACACAGTAATGAAGAATGCCATCTACAACAAAAGTTGGATTTTCATGGGTTGTAGGCTTACAAGTCTCTATACATCCACCTTGATCTACAGCTACATCCACAAGCACAGTGCCTGGACGCATCATTTTGAGCATATCTCTTGTAATAAGGTGCGGCGCTTTGGCTCCTGGAATCAATACGGCACCTACAATCAAATCATGGGTTGAAAGCAATTCACGAATGTTGTATTCGTTCGACATGAATGTATTTACATTTGCTGGCATGACATCATCCAAATATCTTAATCTTGGCAATGAGATGTCCATCATCGTCACATCAGCGCCCATTCCTGCAGCCATTTTTGCGGCGTTCGTACCTACGACGCCACCACCAAGAATCAAAACCTTGGCAGGTCTCACGCCAGGAACACCTCCCAAAAGGATACCACGTCCGCCCATCGGCTTCTCCAAATATTTTGCTCCTTCCTGGATCGCCATTCTACCGGCTACTTCACTCATCGGTACGAGCAATGGAAGACTTCTGTCGCTTCCTTCCACTGTTTCATATGCAAGACAAATACTGCCACTTTTGATCATGGCATGTGTTAGCGGTTCTGAACTCGCAAAATGAAAATAGGTAAATACCAATTGATCTTTCTTAATAAGGTTATATTCAGATGCAATAGGCTCTTTTACCTTCATGATCATTTCGGCAATTCCATATACATCTTCAATGGTAGGCAACATTTTCGCTCCAGCATCCATGTACTCTTGATCCTCAAAACCACTGCCATTACCTCCAGTGCTTTGTACGTAAACTGTATGTCCTCTTTTGATAAGCTCTTTGGCACCTGCTGGTGTTAGAGCAATTCTATTTTCGTTATTCTTTATTTCCTTTGGAACTCCGATTATCATAGTTGAGATTGTTTGTTTGATTAGGTTAGAATTTGTGCAGCGAAGTTATGAGTATTTTTAAAAATGCATGAATATTAAGAGAAAAAAATATCACCAAATTTAGTGGCCTAGAAATGAACATTTTTCTGCTTTAAACGATTTTGTTGAAAGACTTAAGAAGCAAAGTAGATTGATCAGATTTGAAGCTGAATTAGAAAGGGTAACCCAGACTGAAATGAATAGCTACATTATCGGTCCTCCATGATTTTTCCAGGATATCTATTTCATCTATTACCCAGGTAAATTTGCCCTGATCATTGATGTTTCGGATTGGAAAAGCTATATCCGTACGCAATAGGATGTAGTCCAAATCTATTCTAAATCCAAAGCCCGTGCCGACGGCTATTTCTTTATAAAAGTTGCTGAATTCAAACAAACCATCTGATTTGGTGGGATTATTATTGATTAGCCATACATTACCCGCATCCAGGAAGACAGCACCTTTCAGATATCCGATTAAAGGAAATCTATATTCCAAATTGGTTGCTATTTTTAGATCGCCTGTCTGATCTATGAACTGATTGGCAAAGCCGCTGGAATCCGCAGGGATAGATGTTCCGGGCCCAATCCTCCTCAACCCGAATGCTCTCAGGTCATTTGCCCCTCCAACAGAATACTGTTTTGAATAAGGCAATTCATCACTGTTTTTAAAGGCAAAACCTGCACCTACTACCATTCGAGATGCGAACGAACCTATGGGCAAAGCCCAATATTTTCTCACATCCGCAGTGAATCTTATGAATTGAGTATATGGGACTCCTAAAATCTCACCTGATTTATTATTCGAAACCCAATTGATAAATGATGTCAGACCAGTACCAGCTCCATCAATTGATCCCTTGAAATAAAACTGATTTATGGGATTATATTTATTTCTCTTATTAAAGATGTAATCGTAGGAAAAGCCGATGGATAGTGCCGTTTTATAGCTTTCTTCAAGTCTTGGTTCGTTCATTAGTAATGTGTCAAAAGCCAGTGTTTTATTGGATAAAACTGACATTTGGATATCTAAAGGTACTGCGAATGAAGATTTGTATTCTGTTTCATTCCATTTGAGTCCAAGCTTTGTATTTATTTTACGAATTGAAAATAACCGCTCGTTGATTTGTTGATTCAGAAGAAGGGATACAAATGTTCTTGGTACAAAATTTTTATTGGTTTTGAATAATCCAATGGCTGGGATAGCCAAGGATGTTTCAAAGGTAAGATCACTGGTATTGACTCCAAGTCCCTTTCCAAATTGTTTTTCAATACCAAACGAAAGAGAGGTTTCGAATCGTTCTGCTCCTCTGAATAGATTTTTGTTGAGGTACGAGACTTTGCCCAATACTCCCCAGAAATTACCAGGTCGATTGTTAATTTCCAACTCCCCAGAAATACTTTCCATTTTTAATGTAGAAAGATTGAAAAATTGGTCCAGGGTGAAATCAGGATTTACGCGAGTTTTTACATTCACAAATTTGAAAATTCCGAAATCAATAAACCTATTTGTTGTAATTCTACTTCTAGACTGATTGTAAATTATTCCTTTTTCAATATAGATGGCTTTATTCAGTGTTTTTTCTTTAAGAAAATCATAACCCTCTGTAATGTGAAATTTTTCCAACTTGATCATCTTTGAAGTATCTGTTGGAGCGTCTTTTTCAAGTGAAAAATTTGGATTGACGTAGATAGAACCATATCTGTATCGCTCATACTTTGTGGAATCTGTAGTGGGTAGTAATTTAAAATGTACATCCACCAGATTATTTCCAACCGTCGTGTCAATTATAAATATTACATCATCATTATTTACAAAGGGGTATCCATTATTGTGAGCAGCCTGAATGAATGCATCTCTATCTTTGATTATATTTTTTCGTTGGATGTATTCTCCTGGTTTTAAGAAATCAATAGAATACATTGGGCGCAAAACCTGTGTAATTGGCAAGGTGTCAAAAGGATAAAAAATACTATCTATTTTGTAACGCTGATTTAGGGTAATGTCACAATTTATCTTCACTCTCCTGTTGTGGTCGGTCGTATCACACACTACTTCTGACCTTAAATATCCACTTCCTCTGAGCAAAGTTTTTAACCTTTGTCTTGTCTTTCTGACCAATGAATTTTGAAATAAGACAGGAGCCGAGCCCATTTTATTTTTAATTCCATTTTTAATTTTATTGGTGCCTGTGGAATCGAATAAGTTGTAAAATCCTGTTTTGATATTGAGAATTCCTGGCGTATTGCTTTTTAAATAACTGAGCCTGATTTCATTGAAAAGCGTATTCCTGTCAGAAACATTTTCTTCGTCGATAATTTCTATAGTCGTTCCTTCAAAAAGCTTGTCAGAATCCTTGAGACCCTTTGTAGCACTGCAAGAGATCAAGGTAGAAAGTATTACAAATGATATGACTGCTCTAATAAATTCCAAGGGTTAATTCTTCTTTTGTTTTATTTCTCCAAACTCTTTTCTTAAAAATATACTGGCTCCATTTTTTGACAAACTTGTCGTTTCCCCTAAACGATCCACACTACTTTTTCTAAAAGCTTTTACAATGAAATTTCCATTTTCGGTCAACTTATATTCCACTAAAAAATCTCCTGCTATGGTATTGAAATTTGAAGCGGAAGATGAACTCTCAAGATTGATATTTGTACCCGCCCTAATGGTAAGTCGGCTATCAAATAGTGATTTTTTAATATCAATCCCAAATTCTGTTATTAATCCTTCCTGTCCAAGGGCAAGGTAGTTTGAGCTATAGGGATTGATATCAATATTGAGTTCGAATCCTTCTATCAGTCCATCTGCCAATTTATTCAATTGTGCGGTCACCAAATCACCCAAACTACGAATGGCGAAGTCTGCCGTGGTCTCAGTCAAGTCTGTTTCAGAATTTTTCGCAAGACTGAAATTATTGAACAAAAGCAATCCAAAAACTTGATTGTTCAATTCGTCTTGATTGGTTCGAAGTTGATTCAATTTTCTTTCCAGGATGTCGGTAATTGAAGTTGCCAATTCATTTTCATCGGTTTTTAAGTCCATTTTAATTTCTGGACTTTGAATGCTTTTGGTCAGACTGAGAAGTACATTGATATCTCTCTTTCGTCGAGCTTCAGATTTTTCGGCATCGGTCAATTCAGTTTCCAATTGTAGTAGGTCGAAGACGGCTGTATTGGCAATGTATATCGCCTCTACATCTAATGTCCCTTCCAGAGGGTCACCGTTTAGCTCTACCTTGCTTCCTGGTTGGATTATAAATTCTTTGGTAATGGGGCCAAATGAGAATACGTACTCTCCCTGGGTGACCGTATAGGTGCCAAATAACTCCATATTACCATCCTTGCTCAATTTGAGTACCAAGTCTGATTTTCCATGGCATGTGAGCTTGTCGCCAGTTATTGGATTCAAAATCATTGTAAATTTTGAATCTTCACCGACATTGACCTTCAAATCTACATCAAATGGAATGGCCACATCTTTGGCATTTACATCTACTTCCAGGCTGTCGGCAGGTATTTTTCTAGGATCACCACTATAAATAATAAAATCGTCTCTTAGCAAATCTTCTTCCAATGACAGAGGAGATACGCTCAAATTGGAAGAATTAATGGCATTCACAGATCCATCGATTTTGATGTCATCTATGGGGCCATTGACCGTCACGTTAGCACTGATATTGACATTTCCGAAGAAGAGCTCATTTTCATTTTCCGTTGTATTGAGAAATTCAAAATTATCGGTTCTTGCCTTAAGATCTACGACCGAATGTCTAAGATTTCTGTGATCTATTTTACCAGTCACATAGGCTGAGTTTCCATTTTTATCCTTTAGCTCTACTGTGCCAAAATCTATCTTGGTGTCAGAAAATGTAACATCTGTATCCATCACAGCATATCGACTGTTGGTGAATACTGGCGTGGTTTTGACGTCATGGGTACGCAATATACCTTTGAGGTCAAGATTGTGGAGATCACCGCCAATGTCTATTTTTCCATTGACATGACCCTCGCTATTGATAAATATATCGGTCAAATAAGGATCAATAATAGCCATTTCCAGTTTGCCAATGTCTAGCTCTCCCTTGGTGGTTTGTTGTTCAATGCCATAGTCCAAAAACAAGGTCGCATCATTTTGTGGACCTGATAATCTGATCATACTTTTTACTGAATTGGACTTCACATCTTGATTGGCAGTAAGTGCCAAATCACCAGCTTGATGATCGGCTATAGTCACATTTTTGATGCCCAAATCGGCAGTAATGAATGGTTTGGAATAGAGGCTATTAATCATCAAAGATCCATCAATCTTACCTTCAAAATATTCATTCTCCTTGTCAATAATGGCTGTCAATTCGGACAAGATGAAATTATCGAACAATACCTCGATGGCCTCTCCATTTTCATTTTCATCTGTATAAATGGTCACAGACTGATCAGCTTTGGACAAGCGTAAGTCTTGCATAAATAATCCATAATCTCCAAAGATGACCTGATTGTAAGGTGAGAACCCCCAATTGAACCCATTCAATAATACAGAATCGCTAAAGGTTATAAGATATTCATCTGTTCTTGTCAAATCACCGCTGAGATTTAGGCGTTCTTCATCATCTTCATTTGCCAATACCAAATTGAAATCAGCAATTTTATTATCAAGAACAGTGAGGATATTGGTTTGAGGGATGAGAATTTCATCGTCCATGCTTATGTCCTCCAGAAAGATGCCGCCATCAATAAAAGATTTTCGTCCAGTAAAAAAGTAAGAACCTCGTTGCAATAAAACCCCTTTATAGAGCAGACTGTCAATCTTGCCCTTGATGTCCAATTTGGTTTTTTCACTGGAAAAAAAAGCTCCCATACTGGCCTTGTTGACCGAAAAATCATCACCCAAAAATGGAATTAAAAATGGATTGATGTCTTTAGTGGTAGCTGAAAACTCGAAGTTTTGATCTTCATGTTCTTCAAAATATTTGTCCAGATTATCTTCAATGTTTTCATCATATCCGATTTCTAATGGTATATATGCTTTGATGTAGTTCTTGACAAAACGCACCAAAGAGCTTGGCTCAATTTTTCCCTTGATTTCACCATCCAGAAATGGACTTTCGATCACATAAGATTTTATTTTTTGACCAGATTCTTCAGCTTTGATGTGGATAAGACTATCGGCATTATAGACGCCCTTGTGGGTTGTGATTTTGAAATTTTCAATGCTTCCATTTCCTAATATATCATCGACAGAATTGCCATTGACCTTACCTTTAAAAATTCCACCCAAGACCATCAAGCTATCTGATAGACCTATTTCTTTTAAGTCAAAGTGCTTCATATCCATTACTACATCCATGGTAAGTCTTGAGCCACTCAGATCTACTTTTCCATTTAATTTTAAATTGAGTTTTGGGTCTTTTGAATCGATAATGCCTTCAAATGACTTGTCTTTGTATGCACCATCCAGGGTAATGTCTTCATATGTATTTCCATCATAGTAGATTGATTTTACATGGCCATCGATCATTGTCTCAAGACTATCAATTGTCAGTCCATGTCCCTTTATGTTTCCTTCAAAATTGACAATTCCATAAGTCGGATCATCAAGCATGGTGCCCAGGTCAAAATCCTCGGTATTTACATATCCTTCATAATTGGCATCTGAGTAATTGTCGAAGAAATTTATCCGAGCATCCAAGTCGACATTGCCCAGGGAAGATGATAACTTTCCATCAGTAATAATATTGTTTAAGTTGCCACTTATCAATCCTGAATACTTGAAATCATCCAATCGTTTCAATTCATCAGGAAGGACCAACTTGTCGGTGAATAACAAATTCAAATTGGATTCCAAATTTCGAAATGTAAATTCTACTTCAGGGCCATTTGCAGATTGTAACGAATAAATTTTTCCGCTTCCTGATAATTTTGAATTATTACTTGAAGCGATATTTATACTTTTAAAATACACCTCATCTTGATTTATATTCCCTGCCATATTCCCTTTCAAAGTTCCGATATCATTCAATTCTTCGGGATATTTAAATGATGGGAAAAGCTTCTCGAAATAATCTTGATTGGCACTAAAATTTTTAATGCTAAAAAACGAGGTGGTAGAATTAGGATTCAGAATGTTGGTAGTGCTGAACGAACCTTCAAGTGTCAGATCATTTCCGCTTTTCAAGTATATGTTTTTTGCTTTTAAAGATCCGCTGTCCAATGTTAAATGACCTCCAAAATCAGTGTCGTTTAAGCTGTTTAGGTCTAAAAAGGAAATTGAATTGGCATCTATGAAGTAGGTAATGTCATGAGTCGAAACAAATGACTTTTTAAATGTAAAGTCGGATTTGACTGCTGAAAAATTATTTATCAAGATATCAAAATCTTCATATTTCATTCGGCCGCTAAAAAGGACATCGCTATTCGAAGTTAGAATACGTGTTTGATCGAAATTTGCAGCGTGATTCGAGATAGAAAGGTCGCTGGATAGTTTAGTGATTTCAAACCCATCAGCGAAGAGGACAGATAACTCTTTCAGATTCAATTGAATAGAATCCGTCCATTGAAAGCCTTTTCCTTCCAATTCCAGTTTTTCGATATCGATATGATTGGGATCAAATTGTGGAGAAGCGATCAATGGATCATTGGTATTATAGGATATACCATCGCTGCTGACGGACAAATGATCAACTAATAATGAAATGGGAAGTGCAGGCAATGTGACTTCTTTGACATCACCTATTTGTACTTGATTATCCTTGTCGTATGAAAATACTACTCCTTCCGTAATGAGTGATTCAAAATGAAATAATGATTCTTGAAGCGAAAATTCTTTTAAATCTCCTCTCAGTTTTGGAATGGTAAGATTCAGCTCACTTCCAATTCCCGAAAGATAAAATTGGACATCCTCCAACTCCAGGGCACCCAAATCTATGTTCCAGGAATTGGATGTATCATTTTTACTTTCTTCATTATTGGTACTCAAATGACTGATGATATGATCGTAATTGAAGGTTCCTTTTGCTACTTCGTTTAGATTAAATCTTGTTCCCTGCAGAGTGAGATTGTCTACAAGAAGCTTCTTATTCATAAAAGAGAAAAATCCAATATTTCCATCCAGTTTTTGTGCATAGACCAAGGTATCTCCTTCGGAATCAAAAATTACGACATCGTCCAATTGAATTTCGTCAAAAAAAGAAATGTTGATGCGCTCAGCTTGAATCTCAGTTCCGAGGATATTTGACAGGTAATTCAGAGCAATGGGCAATGCCTTGTTTTGGCCATAGGAGGTCTGCAGGAATAGCCATGCCAATAGGAGTATCAACATGATGATTCCAATGATGTATAGGATGTATTTTCTTATTTTTTTAATAGCTGTCGCAAATTATTACCCAAAGCTAACGAATTATTATTCTAAATTTATCTTATTGAAATGTTAGGACTTGTGAGAACGGTGTTATTAAAGGTTTACCCTAGGTATCATGGTTTACCCTTAAGTTTTCAATTTTCAATATTTGACCTTCTTCATTATTTTATTCCCAGCAAATTGTATAAAAATTGTCTTTTCGAAATTAAGTACAGAAATCTTGTAGCGCTATTCAGCAAAAGCAACTATATAAAAGCAGAGATGTCTCAAATTTCGATTAATTACAAAATAAAAAAATGAAAAAACTTCATTACATATATGTTTTTTTCGCATTCATTGTGCTATGTGCAGGATGTAGGAAGGACGAAATAAAAATCTCCGCTGAGGATGAATTGATCCCAGTTGTTGAAGATGTCACTTTTCAATTCTTGATAACCAACGAATCTGGAGAGCCGATCGAGGCTGCCCAATTGTCTCTCAATGCCGAAAATTATGTTTCTGACGAGAACGGTATTATTATTACCTCACCTCAAAGTGTTTCATCACTGGGCACAAAATCACAAATATTCGCAGACGGATATGATCCTCTTGTCAAAGTAGTAGGTGGAGCAAGTGGAGCCGTCAAACAAGAAAGGGTAATACTCTTCAAATCGGTGAGTTCAGTAATTTCCTCAGGAAGTTCTGGAGATATTGATAGTGGTGGTACACTCACCCTTCCTTCGGCATTGATTGCTGATGATGGATCAACCTACAGCGGCGAGGTAACTGTGAAACACAAGTACTTGAATCCAGATAATAAAGATTTTTTACTTTCCGCGCCAGGCAACCTTTTGGCATTAAATAGAGCGGAAGAATATCAGCAATTGGCATCATATGGTATGTATATGATTGAGCTATTCGATGCCAATGGTGGAGTACTGAAGATTCCTGATGGAAGCACAGCTATTATTGAATTTCCGATCGCCGACATACATAAAAACGATATAGAGTCGAATATTCCGCTATGGTATTTTGATGAAGATTCCGGGTTGTGGAAAGAAGATGGAATCGCGCATGTGCAAGGTGATAAACTGATAGCCGAAGTAAGTCATTTTACCTGGTGGAATTGCGACTTACCCTATGATTTTGCGGTAATATGTCTTGTGTTTTGGGACAGTGATGGAGAAGTGATGCCAGGACTTGAAGTTGAGTTTAGTGTCAATGGAGCCGCTTTTGGAGTGGCGGTTACAGATGCAAATGGGGCCATCCTTGCGAAGATTCCAGTAGGGGAAACTGTAGACCTGAAATATTTTGTGGATGGCGTTGAGGTTGGAGCTCAGAGCATAGGTCCATTTGATGAAAGTGAACGGAAAGAGATAGTCAACACAGAATTGGATCTTGCTAAAATCTTTGGTACTGCCTTGGATTGCAATGGAGAATTATTGTCCAATGGATATGGATTTATAAATGTGAATGATAATATCTCATTTTTTCCTCTGGCGGATAATGGAAGTTTTTCGTACTACGCTCCAGGAGTAGAACATGATTTGGTATTGGTAAATGTGGCTTCGAATAAAACCAAAATATTGACAATTTCGATGGAGAGTCAATTAGAAGATTTGGTATTGGGAGAGGTAGAAATTTGCGAGGATGAAAATACGGCAAAGGTTAGCGGACATGTATTGATAGACACAGATAAAGATAATATAGGCGACTCTCCTTCTGCGATGGCACCACTTTCAATTTTTAATATTACGGATGAAGTCTATGATGAAATTAGTTGTGATGAAAATGGATACTATGAAGTTGTGGTGCTGCCAGGAAAAGAATACAAAATTGCGGTATTACATGATGTAGAAGAATATCGGGCAATCATGGTTGGCGATAATACTCCAGATGGCGACAATACAGAATCCAGTTTTGCAGATGGTGGAGGACACCGTTTTAATTTTGTTTCCGCTCTACAGGGTGAACATGATAGTGACAATGATTTTTTGTTGATTCCAAGTGGAGAAGGAATTATATCTGGAAATGCATTTGCTGATACAAATGGTGATGGAATGGCGGATACACCATTGGAGTGGGCATATGTCAATTATGACTTGAGACCAGGAGGAAGTTCTGAAATTCAAGCACTTGTAGACATGGATGGTGCATATTCATCACCGGATATTTCTGGATTTTATTCACTGTTTCTAACGTTCGATTTTTTTACATATTCATTCATTTCATCATTGGATACTACGCCAGATCCAGATGGAGGAGACATTGGAGGAGGAAGCTTTGGGTTTATTCACGTGGTCCTTCAAGATGGTGAAACGGATGCTGATAATAATTTTGTTGTAGATCATTCAATTAGAAAGACATTACTCTGCCAAGTATTGGAAGATACAGATGCGGATGGCATCGGAGACATTCCACTGGAAGGTATAAGAATTAAAAGAGTAGATAGAGCGACTGGATCGAATGGAAGAAATGCAGATACAGATCAATTTGGCATAATAAGGTTTTTTAATATGGAAGGATCTGCTGTAGATGAATTCACCTTGACTATTGAAAGTGGAGGGTATGAGATAATTGATATTGTTGATACTTCTGAAGATGGTGATCCTTTAATTTTAAATGGAGACACTACGAAAATGGAAATTGATTTGGAAGTAGGGGAGTGGGATGCTGGGAATATTTTTGTGGTGAGGAAGAATTGAAAGATTGATAGAGATTGGGGAAGATTGGAAAGATTGGGAAAGATTGGAGAGATTGAGAAAGATTGAGAAAGATTGGAATGATTGGAATGATTGGAGAGATTTTGAAGGGTATTATGGATAGGAGGGAAGATGAGGCAGGTAATTGTGGGATAATGAGATTGGATTTAAGGAATATATGACTAAAGTCAACGCAAGGAATTTAAAAATCAACGAGCTTTTGGTGAAGGTGCGGCAGTTTGATGCCAGGGCGCAAAGGGAGTTGTATGACTTGATTGTCTTGCAGATGTATAATACTGCTTTGAGGATATTGAAGAATCGAGAAGATGCCCAGGATTGTTTGCAAGTCGGATTTACCCATTTATTCGGAAAAGTGTATCAGTATGATTCTGAAAAGGGGGCATTCATTTCATGGGCAACACGAATATTTATCAATGAAAGCCTTCGGATATTGAGGCAAAAGAAGATTCGATTCGACGAATTGAATGACAACCTTTATTTAGAAGCACACTCAATGACACCAATTGGTAAATTGAATATGGAAGATATTTTGACCACAATGAATACTCTTCCCGATCAAATGCGCATCATTTTCAATCTATATGAAATTGAGGGCTATTCACACAAGGAAATTGGCGAAATGCTTGATATAGCTGAAAGTAGCAGTAGGACATATTTGATGAGAGCAAAGAAGAAAATGAGGTCATTAATAGGAGGAGCGACAGAGAAAAAATTAAATATCCAACCAAACTTCAAGATAGCACAAAAGAAGTGAAAGATGAGAAATGAGAATTTAAAAGACGAACTGAACAATTTGCCTCAGGATTTTGATAGAGAGCAAATTTGGACTTCGATAGAATTGCCAAAAAAGAAGCAAAGTAAGAGACGGATTTTTTGGATGTTTTTATCTGGACTTGCATTGCTATTGTTCTTTTTACTTACAGTGGCCTTATTTGAAAATGAACCTTCTGAAAAGATCAAATCTGCCAAAAATCAACAGCTTGAAGGGCAACTTAGTGAAGAGATTATTGCCGATCGAATAGAGGGGTCTGAAGAAACTTGGAGTAAAGAAAATGATCTTGAAAAAAGTGGTAGTAGTGATATTAAAACTGAGGAGTCTGAATTGGAAAACTCTACTTCTATTTCTGATATTACGAATGATATGGAGGAATCAAATAGTGTGGTTGAAAATGATATAGAAATGTATAGCTTTTTAGATAATCAGGACTCAAAGAATCAAAAAAGCAATTTTATAAGATCAGAAACTCAAAAATCAAATATTAATTTTTATAATATAAAAAAATCAGATAATCAATTAATTAACAAGAAGTGGCCTTCGGAAGAAGGTGCTTTATTTGAGGAGAGAATTGATAAGGAAGAAGGAGATAAATTGAATTTATCAATAGATCATATTCCGTTCATCTCACTACCTTTAATCATAGCGCACAGAGATGAAACTAGATTGGAACCCTTGGCCTTGGATATTGTCAAGAAAGACAGGCATATTGCTTCTGATTATGGCTTGTCTTTTTATGCTTTGATGGGTACATCAATTCATGATTTTGGAACCTCGGAATACACCTTAAAAAGACAAACTGATGAAAAGCCATTAGAGTCTATTTCTATGGGAATTCTCGGTCACAGGAGCTTTGGTAAAATGGTGTTGTTCTCTGGTATTTCATATTCAATCCACAATACCTTCCTTACGCATAAAAATCAAGAATACGCCATCTTGAATAATATTGATGGTCAGGTAAAGAGATTGATTACGACGGATTATTCCTTGCATAATTCTTATCAATACGTAGACTTGGTCCTGGGTATGGGATATAATTTTCAGCTTTCTGAAAAATGGTCTCTCACGCCTTCCATTCAACTTGGTTATAGCCTTGATTTTAACGCTGAGGGTTATTTGTTTGATCAATCGGATCGTGCCGAGGATCTATCTGAAATATCAGAATATGCGAATTTTGGAAAATGGCAAGGTCGGTCAAATCTGAAAATATCCCGAAATATTGGTTCTCACTGGGAAGTGGGAATCTTGGCGTATGTGAGCACTAGAAAAACACTTGCTGGGTTTGATGAAGGTCCTCATTCTATCTATTCACATGGTTTTGGGTTTTCTATTGGGAGATTTTTTAAATAAGTGCTTTTTATCCATGTATTTAATCTGGTTCTGATTGTAAGCTGTTGACATATAGATTATTGACTTGTCATTTCTTTCTTGGTAAATTAAATCATTTCTGTCATAATTTTACTCCATTGGTAACCTTTTGTATTGAAGAGTTCACATCTTGGAAAGGAGTGTTCTTTACGTTTATGAGTAGAATAGTTTAGAGCAATAATTGGTGATGAGAACTCGTATATAGAATGATACCTTGAAAACTATTTGAATGAGTTGAAGTTCATCGTGCAAAAACTATGAAGTAAGTCCTATTTTGTGGGATTATATTTACGGTCTTTTAGGAGTGAATACTCAGTACATTCATTTGCTATTGGTACATTTTAAATCCAGAATTGAAGAATGCAATTAGGCAGAATAATATATATCTTTTTGGTAACCTTGGTTATCAGCTCTTGTGCTTCATCGAATATGAAGTTTGCCAAGGGAGAGGAAAACTGGAAAGATAATCATCCTCTTGATGACAAGATCAAACACTCTATTTATTTAATTGGTGATGTGGGTGGAGCGAAAGACGGGATTCCTTCCATTCCATTAATAGAACTTAAGAAACAACTCAAGGTGGATCAAAGGGGCGATGAAAATACAGATGTGGTATTTCTGGGTGACAATATCTATCCAGTAGGGATGCCCCCTGAAGGCCATAAAGACAGGAAAGATGCTGAGCAAAGATTGGATGTGCAGTTGGAATCGGTCAGGGCATTCAAGGGCAATGTAACATTCGTACCTGGAAATCATGACTGGTATACCTATGGCCGTGAAGGACTAAAACGGCAGGAAGTCTATATCGAAAAATACTTGTCTCAATACAATGAAGAATTCACAGATTATTTCAGGCCGAGCGATGGATGTGGCAATGTCGATGTGATGGTCATTGGCGACAAAATAGCCCTTGTATCCATTGATTCTCATTGGTTCTTGGCAGATAAGCCAAAGGATTACGATTATTCTGATTGCGATATTCAAACGAGGCAGGAATTTGTGGAGGCATTTGCGGATGCACTTCAGGCCTTGGAAAATTACGATGTGATGTTGACCATGCATCATCCTTTCTATACCACTGGAAGTCATGACGGCAAGTTTAACTTCATCTCCTACCTAATGCCTTTGACACAGCTTAATAAATATCTCGTCATTCCATTGCCTATGTCGGGAATCGTAGTAAATATAATGAGGGCAAGGTTGTCAGAGCAGGATACAAAGAGTAGGCCCTATGCATCTTACCGCCACTATCTGATACCATCTATTGAAAAACATGGAAAGACTATTGTGGCAGCTGGTCATGAGCACACCTTGCAATATCACAAAGTCAATGATGTCCATTACATTGTAAGCGGTTCGGGTTCTAAAAAGTCAGCTTTGGTGAGAGAGGATTATACCAAGTTTGCATACGGAAATTATGGTTATGCCCTTATTGATTACTATGATAATGGAACTATATGGATGTCTTTTTATGCCAATGATGAAGATGACGAAAACTTTGTGGAAGTGTATCGTTCTCAACTCAGGTAATCTGAAATCAATAGAAATTCGATGTGCTAGGTCGGTTTGATATTTGACTCTAAATAAGGCTCAAATTCTGAACCAATGAATTCCTCATCAAGCGGGCATTTAAATTGGCATGAGCCCATAACTAAATTATTTATATCCCTTCAGTTAATTCTGATTTTTGACCTAACAATGTTAATATTTGACACTAATACCGATTAAATGTTGGTTAATCCCTTCAATTTTATAGTTTTGCCGCATACCAAACTTAACACCCTTAAGTTCTTCTTCGATATATTCTAAGTGATTTTTTCACCTATTAATATTTTAATGCCTGTATGTCATACTGCGCTATGCGGTTGTGCCAACAATTTATTAGAAGAATTATTTAAGTCCTATTATAATAATGACAATTTATTGGCTGCAACGAATTTTCCTTCTTAGGTTTTATCTATTATTTTTTTCTTGTTTACTGTCAAATGTCAATTTTGGTCAAGATTATACCTATGTCTTAGATGAATATGATTTTGATGATGGTCTGGTGTATCGACAGATTAATACGATTTTTGAAGATAGAGATGGTTTTATATGGCTGGGCACGAATAAAGGCTTGTTGAGATATGATGGCGAAGAATTCAAAGTATGGAATAGTGAAGATGATACGGGACTGATACATTCTATCAAATTGATTACACAAGATGATGAAGGAATTTTATGGCTTTGGAATTCAGCGATAATGGAATTTGTTTTTCTCAATCCATACTCAGGAAAAATTCAATCTGTCAATACAAAGTTTGGTGATTCATTTCCATCGAGATTGGATGGAAACTCAGCAACGGTCGGGTTTTCACTTCCTGGTAGAAATATTTTTCGGAGTAGTGAAGGTCGCATCTTGTTGAGTACTGAGGGATTGGAATTTTATTATTCGTATCATTCATCTACTGGGTTTAAAAAGATCCCAATTAAGAGAAATATAGCTATTATTGGGGCATGCATAAATGACACTTTATACCTATTATCTGGGCGACAGATGCATAAGCAAGATGGTATGATTTCCCGATATTCAATTGATGGTGAATATTATGATGAAAGAAAAGTTACTTCTGATCAGTACCATTATATTTCATTGCTACTAAAACTTCCTCAAACAACCAATCGTAAAGCTGAAATTTCAAATATCTTCAAGGGCAAAGAACCAGCTCCTTCTGAGTTTATGCAGAGATTGAGTAAAACCAGGATGACTATAGTCGATAGCATAAATAATTGCGCCTACACTTTTAGCAGAAATCAGTGGCTCGCCTTGAGTTTACAGAATGACACACTATTGAATTTGAATGCCCAGCACTTCAAAAACGCAGACCTATTTAGGAATGAAAGCTATATGCTTGACAGTCGCAATAACCTTTGGACAATTGGTCATTTTGGATTGGCAAGGTTGAAAATTGAGAAAAACAAATTTCACAAACTGCTGTCGAAGAGGGGAGGGAATAATGAAGCGATAAGAGGGCTTTTTGCAGATTCCAACTACATATACGTCAATGCAGAAAATACCAATCAGACATACAAAATAGCAAAAAGTGATAATTCGATAGTCAATAAAGTAAGTTTTGACATTTATCCTCGTCCGATATTGAAAATGTCAGATGGAACAATTATGATAGGCGGAGTTCATATGTATGTATCGGACACAAATTTGATAAACATTGAATCCTTAAAATTTGAGCCTGAGGACCCTTATTGGTGGGGCAATAATTATGGGATTTGGTCTGTATATGAGGACACCTATGGCAATACTTGGGCAGGAAAAGGAAAATTTTTGGCTTGTAAAAGAAAGGATGATTCAATATTTACTGCACATGGTCCTAGTGAATCATATTTCAACAAATTGGGCAATAAACAATGCATTCTAGCCATCATTCCAGAAGGTAAGGATTCTCTTTGGTTGTGTTCGGAAGGCGGCCTTTTCTTATTTGATATCCAAAAAGACAGAATCATAAGGCATTTTCATGAAACGTCGACAGACTATCTTCCAGCTTCTAGATTTTATCACCTGTACAAGGATGATGAGGGTATCTACTGGCTAGGAACCAATTCAGGACTTATTGAATGGAAAGGACCTGAGCTCAGTGATGAATTTGAGCATTATACAGTGAAGAATAATCTTTCTAATGATGTCATATACGGTATCTATGAAGATCAAGATGATCGACTATGGATGTCTAGTGATTATGGTATAATGAACTTTGGTAAGGAGAGCAAAGTAGTTCATACCTATTTAGAAAAAAACGGTATTTCTCATTATGAATTTAATAGAACTTCTCACTTTCAGGACGAAATGGGGAATATATATTTTGGAGGCCTGAATGGAGTGACATATTTTGATCCAGCGGATTTTACATTTAGTTCGAAAGAGAATACGCCATTGGTAATCTCTGAGTTCGAAATTTTTGATGGCAAAAATGAAAAACTAATTGATAAGACTGCTGATTTACTGAAGACGCGAAAGATAAAGTTTAAGCCATCAGATAAATACTTCAAGCTGAAATTCTCATTGCCGACTTTTGATGGTAAGAGCAATAAAATATATGCCTGGATGATTGAGGGGATTCATTCGGACTGGAACTATCAAAATTCCAACTTGATAGAAATAGGAATGCTCCCTTATGGAGACTACAAACTAAAAATTAAAGGAAGAACGAAAGAAAGCAGTTGGGCAAAGGATCATCTCCAATTGGACTTAGAAGTAGTGAAGCCTTTTTATAAAACGATTTGGTTTCTACTCATTTCATTGGTTCTATTGGTAAGTTCGATAATTACATTTTTTAAATTGAGGACAAGGCTTTTGAAGAAAAAGATAGAAGAAGCTACCATCCAAATAGTTTCTGATAAGAAAATTATTGAAAAGCAATCAGAGGACTTGAAAAAACTGGATAAGTTGAAAACTCAATTTTTTACAAATGTATCGCATGAATTAAGAACACCGTTGACATTGATGATGGGCCCAATAAAAAGGTTGATGAATACGATTTCAAACCAGCAGTCTGACGATCGACAGATGTTGGATATTTTACATAGAAATACGGTTCAACTCAGAAAACTGGTAGATGAAATTTTGGACCTCTCTAAATTGGAGAACAAAAAAATGTTGCTGGATGAAACTCCTGTCAACTTACATCTTCATGTGAGCAATTTGCTAAAGCAATATTATTCATTTTACTCAAGTGAAGAAGTTACTTTTACTGCTGATTTACAAATTGATCAATCTTTGATTTTAATGCTTGATCTGAAAAAATTCGATAAAATATTGAACAACTTTCTGGCAAATGCTTTAAAATTCACCTCTAGGAATGGGATTGTCAAATTGGATATGCAAGAAAAGGAGAATAGCATTCAGATCATGGTCAAAGATAGTGGTAGAGGAATTCACCCTGATGATTTGCCTTATATTTTTGATAGATTTTATCAATCTACAAATAATGACTTTGCCACAGAAGGCGGTACCGGAATTGGTCTATCTTTGTGCAAAGAGCTTTCTGAATTGATGCATGGCAAGGTATGGGCGACTAGTACTTCCGGAATTGGAAGTATTTTCTATTTCACATTTCCAATTACAAAGGTGGATGCCGAATCTCTAAAAGTGCAGGACGTGAACCTTACAGAAGAAGCTGGCCAAGAGGAATTATTAGAACCTTCCCATGTCCAAGAAATCCTGCGAGAAAAGACCATATTGGTTGTAGAAGACAACAAGGATTTGCGAGAATATCAAAGAATCATATTGAGCGATTACAATGTTGTACTTACTGAAAATGGTAAAACAGCTATGGATTATTTGAAAGCAAACACTAATCCTGATTTGATACTTAGTGACCTCATGATGCCTGTCATGGATGGGATGGAATTGGTAGAACGCGTGAAATCCATAGATCAATTTAGGCATATTCCATTTGTAATGCTTACTGCAAAGACCAATCAGCAAGTAAAAATCAAAGCCCTGAGATATGGAATCGACGATTATCTGACTAAACCATTTGATGATGAAGAATTGAGGGTTAGAATTTCTAATCTGCTCCAAATCCAAAAAAATAGGATGGCAGTGTTGGAGTCTGATAACAATCATTCTGAAAATGCTCAATCTGAAACAAAACACCATTTGTCTCAGCCAGATTTGCAGTGGCTTGAAGAACTGGAAAATTTTGTCATCGAAAATTTAAAAAATGAATTTCTAAGTGTAACCCTGCTATCTAAAGAAATGTCGATGAGCGAATCTACACTTTTAAGGCAGTTGAAAAGATTGACAGGAATGACGCCTGGAAAGTATATTCAGGAACTTAGATTGAATAAGGCCAGGGAATACTTATTAAACAACACTTTTAAAACCATATCCTTAGTCTCCTACAATGTTGGGTTCAAAGATTCGAATTCCTTTTCAAGAACTTTCAAAAAAAGATTTGGTAAGAGACCGTCTGATATAGGTAAGTGAAGGTGCAGAAAAAAAGAGGCAAACTATCATTTTGACAGATTTTGCATATGAATTGACGGTTTTTGAAAGATTTGATCACTTACTTTTACGGGACAGTTATTTAATATTAAAGGTTTATTAAATGACTTCCATAAAAAAGCTGTGTAATACCAAAAAATCAAATCTATTGCTCTTGGGCTTTAGATAGGCAGTGCAACATTCTTGAAAGTGTTTTAAGAATTTGACTAGAACTTCCTTTTAAGTTTCGTGGAATGTTCAAATTTTAAAGGTCAAAAGTTACCAATGATCGCTTATTTGTTCTGAATAAGCGATTTTGCTTTATCATTTATTTAGGGTATGGGGTATCTTAGCGACTTCGTTTTTATGATGAGTTCTAAAAATATATTCCAAACACCTTTTATTGTTTTTCTGCTTGTCGTGGGCAGTCTTTGTCTGGTATTAGGTCAGGAAGAAAGAAAACAGATCAGTTGTGAAGACGAAAACTTGAAGGTATATGCGGATTCCTTGTGGCAATTGATGGTAGGTTACCAACCAAAAAAGGTTGTTCAAATAGCAGATAGCTTGCTTAAATATAATGATCGATTGATCTGTCCCGAAATAATTAGAATTAGAGCACACAGAGCCTATGCATATGAGCGACTATTTAAGTATGATACCGCCCTGGAGATTTACAATGAGTTATTAAAAATCGTTGAAGACCGTCATTTCATTGAAGAAGAAGTCTATATCAAAATATCGCTAGCCCGACTATATGAGACAATTGGCAGACCTCAACTATGCGAAGAGTATCTCACGGATATTGAAAGATTATTTCAGGACTATGAGAACAAAAGTCACCAGTCACACTATTATGTCCGTGTTGCCTCATATCATCGTATCTACAAGGATAGAGAAGTGGCAAGAGAATATGCCCAAAGAGCGATTGATCTTGGAGAAGAATCAGGTAGGCTGGGATCACTGGCAGGAGGACATATGATTCTAGGCGGATTGACTCAAAATATTAGCGAAAAAACAGAACACTTTCAAAAGTCAGCTCAATATTGCTATGAGGAAGGAGATTATGCTGGCTTCCTTTTATTGAATCTAAATATAGCTTCAATATACGTGGACAAGAAAGACTACAATAAGGCACTTGACATTTTGGAAAGCATCAAAGAGGATGTTGAAAATCTTTTGGAAGAAGGTAAGATATATTACCAGGTCAAGTCGTATCAATCCACCGTGAGATCCAGAATATATCAAGGAACGGGACAAAAAGACAGTTTGATTACTGCTTTGAAGGAGATCCATCAATATTCAACTTTGTTTGGAAATGTCACCAATGAAGAAAAGATAAATCAATTGATCCTGGATAATGCTGTTGAGAAAGAAAAGGAGAAAGTCGATTATGAAAAAAGGAGAAGTCGATTTCTCAGCTTTGGCTTGATTGGGCTTTTTGGGTTTACACTCTTGTTGTTGCGTTTTTACTTTACCGATAAGCGAAAAAATCGCCAAATCAAGGCGCAGAGTTCCACAATTTCACAGCAGTATAATGAACTACAAAAACTTTATAATTATCAATCGACCCTGCTCAGTGAAGTCCATCACCGTATCAAGAATAACCTCCAACTCATTATGAGTTTGTTGACACTTCAAAAGGCCAAACTAGGCAATGAAATCGAAGATGGAGTGCTGGATATGCTGAGTTATAGAATTAGCAGTATATCACTCATCCATGAACAGTTGTATAATCTTAAAGAGTTTGAAAACGTGGATGTGGGCTTATATGTTCGTGATCTAATCAAAAATTTCAAAAGCTTATTAGTAGATAAAAATGTCAATATACTTTACGAAACCGATGATATCTCATTGAATTTAGAAACCATAATCCCACTAGGATTGATTTGGTCTGAATTGATCAGTAATTCTTTAAAGTATAACCTCAATAACCCAGCGCTGAAGATACAATTTGAATTGTTGGAAGAGGCAGGTGGGATCTTCACTATGAAATACCACGACAATGGGGTAGGGTATCCCGAAGGTCATTTTCAGGCAAATAATAAGGGGATGGGCTACATCATAATTGATAGCCTATCAAGGCAACTTTCGTCTGAAACAAATGCATTCAATAATAATGGTGCACACTTTAATATGAAATTTAAACAGAAAAAAATATCGCCTTTATGAAGTCATTGAAAGTTTTGATTGTCGAAGATGAAATTCTTATTGCTGAGACTATTAAGCTTTATCTTACTGAAAGAGGCCATTCGGTCATCGGAATGGCAATATCTTATGAAGAAGCCATTAAGAAATTGGATATTACCCAACCAGACGTCATCTTATTGGACATAAGACTATATGGAGAAAAATCAGGATTGGATGTGGCGAAGTACCTAATAGATACCAATGATCCTACACCTTACATAATAGTCTCATCGCAATACGATTCTGAATTTATTGAAAAAGCAATGCGAGCCGAAGCATCTGGTTATATCACAAAGCCCATATCAAAAGAGACTTTATGGTCCACCATTGAGCTTGCAGTATTAAAATCCGATGAATCGAGAGATAATCAATTATATATAGATCTGAAGATCAGTCATGGCTTTCAAAGAGTCAATTTGAATGAAATATTATACATTAAATCTGATCATGTATATGTCGAAGTTGTTTGCAAGAGGGCGAAGTATTTTTGCCGTTATTCATTGAGCGAACTAATCGAATTGATTAATCAACCTCATATCATCCGTTGCCATAGATCATACATAATAAATGCCAAAAAGGTGAATAAATATTCCGTATCCAAAGTTCATATTGGAGAAGATGTGATCCCTGTCAGTGGTAAGTACAAGGAAGATGTCGAAAATATACTCAGGTTAAAGGCGCTCTAATTTATAGAAGGTTTTATCACTTTATAATGATAAGTCTACACCTTGTCACGAATTTCTAAAGGCTCAATTCAGAACATATTTGCTATGATTAAGAACATGGGGCAGCATATTTTATCGGCATTCTCCATTTAAACCTATTATGTGCATGGTTTAAAAAGTTAACTGAATTTGTATTGAAGACCTAAAATATCATGCCCCGAATGGGCGTGTCTGAAATGACCCCCTTGATGGCTGGAAATTCAGGTAAAATGAACGATTGTGCATGGATAATGACTGTTTTGGCATATTCACTAACACTATATTTGCCACAGAATTTAAATATAAATTGATGAATAACATGACTTACATCCGATATAAAATTCCAAAATCCAATTAGAGATTTTGATTGATTCAAAAACTTAATCCTCTTTTAAGAGTGGTGAATGAGAATCAAATTTGTATTGGAGAATACCAGTAAGTTCATTTTGATATTTATTAACAAAAACAAACCCTTTAAAAATTTAGCAATGGATCTTTCAATAGAAGAATTCACTGCAGATCAATTACATGATTCTTCGGATTTATTTAGCGAGGAAAAACTTATTACTCATATTCATTTGGGTATAAAGAACAAATTATTGTCTGTTCAGTGGCTTGCCAGTAAAATGGGATTAAGTGAACGGCATTTATTAAGATTATTTAAAAAGCATTTTAAGATGACTTGTCATAAGTATCTTCAAGATGTGAAATTAAGAATTGCCATGGAGATTATAATTAACAAACCTTCCATATCAATCAAAGAAATGTCTTCGAAGTTGATGTTTAGCGACACTAAATACTTTTCAAAATTATTTAGACAAAAGTACGGGATGAACCCCAGTGAGTTTAAACAAAATCAGCTTAAAAATTAAGTAATATTTCAGGTGTATTTTAATGAATGAATTGTAATATCAGTGTAGGGGTAGCTCTGCACGTTGAAAAAAAATTGCATTGTAATTATTATTGATAAAATATTGATAATAAGAATATATATGTATGTTAATAATTATGTATATGTCAAAATTTGACATTTATAAAAATGTCTGAAATAACCCCTTTAAGTGTCGTTTTTGTCACCCTAGGGCTTATGTATGTTTGCGAGATAAAATAGGAGAGAAATCTATTTTATACCCTTTAAATAAATGATATTGAATTTGAAATTTCAATATCCATAAAACACCTTTTAATGATAGCTAACCCAATGAGCTATTGGCTTACTAGTAGGCCTGGAATTGCTATGCCAGCACCTAAAATGGACTTTCAATTTGTCCAGCTTGGTACATCATCCATACCCAAATTGAGGTATGGGAGCCATATCAATAGAGTCTCTTTTCCAGAGATATCTAGATCACTTTTTTTTCCATTCAATAATTTCTTTACAATGAAAAATCAACCTTTTTCAAACATGGTTCATATTGCCATTTGTGTGCTATTATCAGTGGTAATAGGATTGTCACAAGGCACAAATGATGCACCGATTAATCAGAGCCTTCTTGGAGGTGAACTTTACTATGATTTGGAAGAATCATCCACAGTAAACATCGTTTTGGTAAAGTACTATTCGTGCCAAAGCGATCAATTCAGTGATGTAGAAAAAGTATCCATCCACGAAACCGAATATGTAAAATTGGCCAAAGTGCTGGACTTATCCTTAGCGTCAAAAAATAAAGTCATGCTCGAAGATGTTCCAGATTGTTTGACCAATGAGGAAGCTTGTTATTATGAGGTAGTGTATTCCGGGAAGTCGTATTTGACCATGAGGGAGAAAGGTTTTGATGTGACTTGGGGATCTAGTTATATAGATGGGAGCATTGCGAATTTAGACAACACAGCACGTCAGGCACTGAGCCTGGTATTGCATATTGAAAATCCATGGTCGGAAAAGCTAAATTATGCACCGAGGCTAAAACAATTTCCATTACCTCTTATATGTATGGATTCAGATTTTACCCTCGACTTGTCTGGTAAGGATGAAGATGGAGACTATGTACTTGTGAGGCCTTCTGAGCTTTTCTCGCATGAAGCCCTCGAAGTACATGAATACTATTACGATGTACACCAAAAAAGAAGTGGACCAAATGTCAATTTTTTGGGAAGGGATGAAACTTTCATGGCTGAACGTCCTCCATTCCAAAAACTGAAACTTGCCGATGGGTACTCATTCAAAAATCCACTTGGCCCTAACCAATATGACTTTAATGAAAAAACGCAGGTAGTCAACCTCAATGCTATGGCGGATAAGTTCCTCATTGGCTTCAATATCCAGGATTTCAGAGACAAAGAAAAAATAAGCGAACATCCTATGTTCCTAATCATACAATCCAAATAACCCTATTCAATACTATCAAACTTTACACAAATGAAGACTTTTATCAATTTTAAAAGCATACTCAAAACACTTTTTATACTTGTACTGATTCAATTAGGTACAACAGCATCTGCTCAATCTGATTATTATTGGATTGGCGGTTCTGGAGATTGGACTGATCTTACACACTGGGCTACAACTTCAGGTGGTGCGGTCAATCCAATAATTGTTCCCTCTCCTTTGGATAAGGTTATTTTTGATGCCAACTCAGGACTTGACGGTGGAACCGTAGTCATGAACTTTGAGGCATTTTGTAATGAGTTGGAAGCAAGTGCTGTATTTGCAAACGGCATGACATTTGA
Organism: Saprospiraceae bacterium; assembly: GCA_965230575.1. Classification (GTDB taxonomy): domain Bacteria; phylum Bacteroidota; class Bacteroidia; order Chitinophagales; family Saprospiraceae; genus CAJXUU01. Next base: position 7,832,941 of record OZ246013.1, on the reverse strand, counting down.
CTTCAACGCTGGATTCAATGCTTTTGATAAGGTAACAGTAGCTGGAAATGTCACATGGAATCAAGTTGATAAATTCAAAGTAGGTACCGGTGGTGTCAGCTTTGGGAACAATGTCACCATGTCTGCACCTTCTGTAACTACCACCATTGATGGAGGTGGATTTGTAATGGGAGAAGACTGTACTTGGACTCAAAACAATGCAAACTTTACATTAACAGAGGGATCTTGGGAGATTGGTGAAAACTCTATTGTTACCTATTTCGTTGTCAACTTGAATGTTACAGACGGTGATATGATTCTTGGAGATAGCACAACTTATCACCATAACAAAAACTCAAATAACAATACAGCCCAATTGATAATATCCAATGGATCATTAAAAATTGGTGACAACGCTACTTTCGAACACTGGGGAGATGTACCGGCATACACAATCAGCGATTCATTGATAGTAGGAAACTATTCATTTTATTATGATCATAGAACTAATACTTCAGTTGGTAAAGGTGTCAGAGTAGGTCATCATTCCACATTTAGAGACAACCACCGTCACCTGGATATTGCAACTGGAGGATTTCATGTAGATAGTTTGAGTACAATTGACTTTGAACATGATGGAGGCTGGAGATTACGACTTACTCAAGGTGACTTAATAATTGGAGATGGAACAGATGCTTACTTTCACAAAGATATATTTGTAAATGATGGTGATATCCTCATTGGAGACAATGTGACATTCAATCAACCCAATGGTGATATTCTTGCCGACCAAGGATCATTTACTATGGGATCTAATACAAACTTTACTACAAATGGGGGCACGTTTAGAATAGGCGTTGGAGATATGACCATACCTGCGGGCTCTAGTTTTGCGACCAATACTGGTGGAAAAACAATGTCGAGTGGTGGATTGATTGTGGAGTCTGGTGCGACTGTAACAATGAATGGATCATGGTGGATGCTTCATGATGGAGATCTCGATATTCATCCATCTTCTACCTATACAGGAAGTAGTTATTACAGAATGCGGACCACTATGACAGGTAATCATACTATTCGTACGAGTGGAAATGATATTCGTTTGCTTTGGATAGAATCAGGAGATCACAATGCGGAATTTCACCTCCAGGATGATTTGTATGTGAGCAATGGTAACAATGATTGGGGGCTTTGGGCGTATAAAAACAAATTTTTCTCTGACGGGCATGATATTTTTGCCAACTCGGTAAGAATTGGAAGCGGTTCTGTTTCTACAGCCGATTTTACAGGTACAGATACCATAATGGTAGAAACTGAATTTTCGGTGACCAGTAATGGTAATCAAACTATTGATCTCGATCAAGCTTTGATCTTATTTGAATCCAACAATAATCACACCTTTAATGGAGGAAATAGAACTTTTGATAATGATATAGTCTTCAACGCACAGAATACAGGGATAAGTAGTATCAATATTGGTGGCAATAATACCTTCAATAATCCTGTCCAAATCAATGCGAGTGGAGATCAAAATATAAATTTTAATAGTGCACCAACATTTGATGCAGTCACTATAGATTATACGAGAGCAACAGTCAGTGCTAATATACCTGTGATCACAGTAGGTACTTTAACTGCCAATAACTTTGATTTGGATGCCACGACGGCAATCCGACCAATATTAAGAACAATAGGAAATAGTAATATAACAAGTCTCGATCTTGGAGACGTATCTGATTTAAGTCATATCAGGCAATGGCAGATTAATAGTGGAACAACACAAACCATCGGAGCTATATCAGGACTTACAGGTACTTGCCCTAGATCAATTTTAATAAACAGTAATACAATCGGAAATGCAGGAACAATAAGCGTTGCATCTGGTACAGTTACTGGTGACTTCCTTAGAATACAGGATAATATTGCCACTGGAGGTGCGACCTTCAATGCGGCAAATACCTTGGATTTTGGAAATGTTACTGGTTGGAATTTTACAGCCGTGACGCCTGCTGATTTTTATTGGATTGGCAATAGTGGCAATTGGGATGATCCGAATGCCTGGTCATTCACTTCGGGAGGAGCTCCAGCAGGATGTATTCCTACAAGAGTTGATAATGTCTTCTTTGATGATAATTCCTTTTCAGCCTCTGGACAATTCTGTACGCTTAATATTTTGGCGGAATGTCATGATATGAATTGGGACTTGACCACAGTATCAAATTCAGGTATTAATGGTAGCTTCGATATGGCTATTTACGGATCCTTAAAATTGGATGCAGATATGAGTTTTTCTCATGGCGCCGATTTTGTATTTGAATCATTCGCAGGTGGGGAGACCATCGAAACAGAAGGTGTTCAGATGTCAGATTTGATATTCAGAGCTCAAAATCAAGCTGGCGGACAGTGGTCATTAGTAGATTCATTGAGAGCGGCCAACTTTACACTCGAACGTGGAGAATTTAATACATTCACCACACTTCCTGCCAATTCTGTTCAGGAATTTAGAGTGAATACAGCCGTTATCTCAGGAGACTTTAATGCCAATGGAGAAGATTTATTTTTTCAGGGACATTGTACAGTCAACAGTTCTGGAACGATTATCAACCCAGGAGGAGATCTTACCACTTCAAGTCAATTGAATGTATATGGAATTATAGATAGTGAAGGCGGAAATATACAGGCAGGAAACAGATTTTATATAGGAGGCGGTCAGGTTTATGCTGGCGGAGGAAATCTGGTTGTAGTAGCGAATGTATTTTATATTTATAGTGGAGGACTATTTGATCAGGAAGGCGGCAATGCAACCATAACCGTACTCAATAATTGGACACAAGTCAATGGTACGAATAGTCGGCTATACTCAGGTGGTGGATTTGTAAATCTATTGGATTTTTATCCTAGAAATAATGGGTCGTTTATTTCAAATGGGGCCAATGTATCTGTAAGGGATTGGTACAATGATCAGGGCAATGCAATGATTGATATGACAGGTTCAGCAATGATTGATGTCAGGAATAGAAATTTCAGAATAAATGGAGGTACTACCTTGACTTTGGATTTGGACACTACTGGTGTTGCTGGTGTGGAAACTGATTTGGTCTTTACTAGTGGAAATCACCATGACTTTGATGGAGGAAATAAACATTATGGAGATGTGATTTTCAACTATACATCAAATAGCACCCATAGAATTGAAATAACCGGCAATAACATTGTGGATTCGTTAATCGTCAATAGTGCAGGTAGAGGAGATTTTCATATGCATAATGCCACTACATTGGATCACTTCGAATTGGATTATGCTTCGAATTCGGCGAGAAACCCAAATGTATATTTTTTCCATGCAGGCAATGACTTTGGTCACTTCGAAATTGATGGTACTACAGCCGTAAGACCAAATATTCAAATGAGAGGTTCTATGGATATAGGAACAGCAGTTCTGAATGATGTATTGGAATGGAGATTTTGGCCACCGGGTCATATATTTAATGTAGATAGCCTGCACATCACAGGAGATTGTGATCTACCTACAAAAGTAAGAGGAGAAACAGCTGGAGTCGCTTCTACCCTCAATATTTCAGGAAATACTGATGTTCAAAGTGTAATTTTTCTTGATTTGAATTCAAGTGGAAGTACAGGATCGCCAATAGCAGCGAATAGTGTGGATGGAGGCAATGTTTCTGGTTGGACAATAGCTGGAGGCAATGACTTCTTCTGGGTTGGTGGTTCTGGAAATTGGAATGATACCAATCATTGGTCTTATACCAGTGGGGGGCCAGCATCTGGATGTTTGCCAAATAGAGGAGATAATGTATTCTTTGATGTAAATTCATTCAGCGCTCCAAATCAGACCGTAAACATCAACGTGACGGCAGAGTTCAATGGAATGCTTTGGAATAATACCAACTTCCCAAGGACAATTGGAAATGGACAATTGCATGCTTTTGGTTCTGTAATTCTGGATCCAAATATGACGTGGAATGCTACCAATAGTATGTATTTCCAATCTAGAAATGCAGGAAATAATATAAACTTAAATGGTATTTCTATTCCAAGTGCAATTTTTGACGGAAGCAATGTTTTCACTGGCGAATGGACACTTCAAAATGACTTTAATGTAACTAATGATATTTACGTCCAAAGAGGAACATTTAATTCGAATGGATATGATGTAACTGCAAGATCTTTCTTTAATACCGTAAATAATGCCAATACCACAATTGATTTTACGGGATCTGCATCATTGAATTTGAGACATAGATTTGAAGTAGGTCATGTAACCAATATTATTATGGGTACAGCTGATATCATTTGGGACAATATGTTTAGCTATTATAGATTCTTCGGTGGAAATCATACGTATAATGATTTGACCTTCAATCACGGCACTGGAAATCAAGCTATTCATTTGAATGGAAATAATACTGTAAATAATCTAACAATTAATTCACAGGGAAATCCTACCGTTACAATAGATAACAATACAACTTGGAATGATATTACCTTCCTTTTTGATAATCCTTCAACTAATGTTCCAAATGTCAACTTTACAGGTTCGAATACAGCGAATGTATTGAGTATTACTTCTACAGGTAGTGCAGGGCCATTTATCACCTTGGCTGGAAATAATATGTTTGAAGACTTGATTGCGGCTGGTGTAGGTACCAGATTGATTTTTGGAGTAGGTACGACTCAAACTGTAAATGGATTGATCAGTTTGGGTACTGGAAGCTTCCCCGTATTTGTTAAGACAACCTCTGACAATGTAGGAGACCAGGCAACAATTTATAAGCCAAATGGTGAAGTTTGCCTTGATTTCGTATTGTTACAAAATATAATCGCCAGTGGAGATTCTGACGGAATGGGAGGAATCCAAACAAATTATTTTGCTGGAGCAAGCAGCGTGGATTTATTAGGAAATAGTGCGAATTGGAACTTTACATCTTGTGGTGCCTACTATTGGGTAGGAGATAGCGGGGATTGGTCAGATTTTGCTGGGCACTGGGCAACTTCTTCGGGAGGTACTGCCTTCCATGCAAGTGTGCCAGGACCAAATGACAATGTATTCTTTGATGCCAATTCTTTCACTGCACCTGGTCAAGTCGTAAATGTAGATGTCGCGAATGCTCAAATGAAAAATATGAGCTGGCAATCTGCCTTATTTACTCCTTCAATAGGTGGAGCATCACCAAATACTATAGATATATATGGCGATCTGGATTTGATCACAACTATGAATCAAAACTTTACAGGACCTTGGAATTTTTATGCCAATGACAATGGATATACAGTAAACACAGCAGGACATTCGGTTAGTGATATGAATTTCCTTGGTGGAAATGATGGAGAAGGAGAATGGACCTTGGTTAATGGTCTAGATGTCTCAAATAACTTGAACTTCCAAAACGGAACATTAATTACCGATAATAAAGATATAAGCACAACAAACTTCAATGTCACCTCTGCAATGACGCAATCCTTACAATTAGGATCGAGTACAGTGACCATAAATAATGGAACATGGAATCCACAAGAATTAGATGACACCGAATTGGTCGAAGGAAGTTCAGAGATAGTTATTTCTGGTTCAGGCGGTACTTCTACTTTCTTGGGCAATGACCTTACGTATAATGATATCACTTTCTCTACTTCGTCCAGCCTCAATGGTATAATGAGTGGAAGTAATACAATGAATGCTTTGACAGTCTCACAAGGAATGACTTTGACTGTGGATAGTGGAAGTACTCAGACAATGAATAGTTTGGAAGCAGATGGCACATGTGATAACTTGATAAATATAGAATCTAGTGCACCAGGAACACCCTCAACCTTTACTCAAAGTTCTGGTACAAATGAAGTCACATTTATTAATATTCAGGATAATACCGCAACTGGAGGAGCTACTTTCAATGCCAACTCTGCTATAGATAATGGTGGAAACACAGGATGGAATTTCTTGTCTGCACCAGCAGTTCTAGTACCAACGATCGTTACCACAGATGTAGATTGTGATTCTAATAATGATGGTACAGCGGAAGTAGTAAGTGTAGCCAATGGAACAGCACCATATACATATCAATGGTCTACAACTGCAACTACAGCTTTAATAGAAAACCTAATCCCAGGATCATACAGCGTTACTGTAACTGATGCCACTGGATGTTTTTCAGTAGAAGCCGTTGCCTTGGTCAATGCACCTTCATTCATCACTCCGACACCATTCTCACTTTCGGATACAGCGATATGTCAAGGTACAGCCATTGACTTTACCGCAGGAAATCCACCAGAAGAAGTAGATACGTATCTATGGAATTTTGGAGATTTCAATACATCAACAACTCAAAACCCAACACATACCTATGCAGCAAATGGAACATATACTGTAACTCTATCCTATATTGATTCTACAGGATGTCCAGCAGTAGTATCTGATATTGTTACGGTTTCTGATTTGGAAGCAAATATAAATTCTACCAACATTCAATGTTTTGGAGAATCGAATGGTATGATTGATATCACAGCTACTAACGGTATCGAACCTTATCAATACTCAATAGATAATGGAGCCAATTATGGACCTTCAAATTCATACACTGGACTCGCTCCGGGTTCTTATCAAGTAAAAGTAATTGACGCGAATCTTTGCGAAACAGGAACAATAAATGTAAATATTACGCAACCTTCCTCAGCAGTAAGTCAGACAGTCACTCAAGTGAATACGACATGCTCAGCCAACGAAGATGGAGAAATACATGTAACGGGAGCAGGAGGAACACCTCCTTACCAATATTCAATCAATAATGGTATTGCTTACTTGACATCAGGAGATTTTATCGAATTACCATTTGGAACATATAATGTGATTACCAGAGATGCAAATCTTTGTATTACATCTACAGAGGTTGTAAATATAGTAGTAGAAGACAACGTTCTTCCTACTATCACCTGTCCTTCAGATGTCAATGCTACGGCTACAGGAGGAGCGTGCGAAGTTGTGGTTACAGTAGGACCAGCATCAACAGATGATGATTGTGGTGTGGCATCGGTTACGAATAGCTACAATGGAACTACAGATGCATCCGATACTTATCCAACTGGAACGACAGTTGTTACTTGGTACGTAACAGATATTAATGGAAATGTGGATAGCTGTGACATGAATGTAATTGTTACAGAAAATACCCCACCTACAATTATATGCGCCAATGATACCTCTGTTGTCAATTCACTTGGAACATGTGGAGCAACAATAGTATTAAATGGGCCTCTAGTAGATGATAATTGTGCAATTGGTTCAGTAACCAACAATGCACCTGCAATTTTCCCAGTAGGAAGTACAGTAGTAGAGTGGACAGTGTCCGATGCAGCAGGAAATACTGCGGTTTGTCAACAAAACGTAATTGTTACAGATAATGAAGCGCCCTCAATTACTTGTCCTTCAAATATTACTGTAAATACCGATTCAGGAAGCTGTGAAGCTACTGGTGTAAGTTTAGGAGCACCAAGTACAGATGATAATTGTCCTGGAGAAAGTGCCAGCAATGATGCACCTTCTTCCTATTCAATTGGAATTACGACTGTCACATGGACAGTTACGGATGCTAATGGAATGACAGCAGAATGTACGCAAACAGTTACGGTAGAAGATAATGAAGATCCAGTAATCACGTGTCCTGCAGATGTGGTCGTAAATAATGATGTTGGAATATGTGGTGCAATAGTGAATTATGCACTCCCTTCAGCTTTAGATAATTGCAGTATTGAAGCATTCAATTACTTCAATGCAGGAGAACCAAATGATTTCGGCGCAGGTGAGGATAACTTAGAAATATTGGCAGATGGAACTTGGAATGATGGGGAAACATCTACTGCGCGTAGAGGGATAGTTGAGTTTATTACCATTACTAATGCCGTGTTCTCTGGATATTCTAAAATCGGCGATTTTGGAGGGCAAAGTTACTATTGGTCTACAGCCAGCGAAAATTGGCCAACTGCAAGAACCAATGCACTTTCTATTGGAGGGGATCTTTGTTCAATTAATTCTCAAGCAGAAAACGATTTTTTAAATAGTCAAAACGTATTTGGATGGGTTGGTGGAATCCATGATACTCTAGATCCTAATTTTATAGAACCAGGTAACGAGAGTCAAAATTTTGGCGGATGGAAATGGGTTGATGGTACGAACTTAGGTTCAGGACAGATAGATATTACCTTAATTGCAGGATTACCTTCAGGATCTGTATTCCCAATTGGAATAACAACAGTTACCTACGAGGCTACTGACGAAAATGGTAATACTGCCTCTTGCAGTTTCACAATTAACGTAGAAGACGATGAACATCCAGAAATCACTTGTCCTTTTGACATGACTCTAAATACTGATCCAGGCGAGTGTTTTGCAACTTTGACTTATACAGAACCAGTCGGTACAGATAATTGTACTGGAGCCACAACAACGCTCATCTCAGGATGGGGTAGTGGAGGCACTCCACCAATCGGGACAGACAATGTCACATGGGTAGTAGAAGATGCTGCTGGGAATACAGATACATGCACTTTCACAGTAACTGTAATAGACAATGAAGACCCTGTCGCTGCTTGTAATGACATCACTGTAAATTTGGATGCATTATTATCTGCATCAGTTACAGCAGCGGATATAAATGGAAATAGTACAGATAACTGCGATAATGATTTAGATATAGCAATTATAGCAGGTCAAACATCATACAACTGTGATGATATTGGAAACGCTTACGATGTGACACTCCAAGTGACTGATGATTCTGGCAATAATTCTACTTGTATTGCAAGTGTAACCGTAACGGATACCAATAGTGAATGCTGTGCTGCTCCAAATGCAGTATGTCAAAATATCACAGTTTCTTTTGATGGAAATTCAAGTGTATCCATTACTGCGGCTGATGTTGACGGAGGAAGTACTGCAGATTGTGGACTACAATCGATGACAGTATCTCCGAATGAATTTTTCTGTGCTGATTATATTGGAAGTAATTTCACAGTAACCGATGTTAATGTAACACTTACGGTTGAAGACATTAATGGAGAAATCAGTACTTGTATTGCTACAGTCAGTATAATTAATGATGATGACCCTCCAGTATTTGAATGTCCAGGTGATAGTAGTTTAGTGAATGACCCAGGTATTTGTGGAGCAGTATTTAATTTTGATGTGACAGCAACAGATGCTTGTTCGACTGTAGATATTGTACAGACTGAAGGATTGCCTAGTGGAAGCGTGTTCCCAGTAGGGGTAACAACCAATACATTCGAAGCAAGTGACGAGGATAACAATGTATCTGTGTGTTCATTTACAGTGACAGTTGTAGATAATGAACCCCCTGTGGCTAGTTGTCAAGACATCACAATAGAATTAGGAGCGACTGGACCAGGCTCAGTGAGCGATTCTGATATTTCAGGTGTAATCAATACGTATGCATCAGTAACGGCAATTGGCTCAGATAATGTAACTGTAGCTTCTGCAGCTGGTTTTGGTGTCAATGACAAAGTACTCATTGTTCAAATGAACGGTGCGGATATTGATCTTAGTAATTCTGCAAGTTTTGGTGATGTAACAGCGATTAATAATGCAGGAAACTATGAATATGCTAGAATTGCAAGTGTATCAGGTACAACAGTAAATTTCATATCAGGATTGGAGCGATCTTATGATGCATCTGCGGTTGTTCAGATGGTAAGAGTTCCAGAATATAATAATGTGACTATTACTGGAACATTGACCGCTGCAGATTGGAATGGTTCTATAGGAGGTATTCTTGCCTTCGATGCAGAAGGTACTGTCACAATGAATGCTGGAATCAATATGGATGGAAAAGGATTTAGAGGCGGATTGAGATCTGGCAATTATTTTAATGGATGTGAGAATTTTACAGATTACTTCCACCCAAGTCCAAGCATTAGAGCTGGAGACAAAGGAGAAGGAATAAGTGATCAAGGATCAGCATTTGGTGCTGGAAGAGGCAAATACGTCAATGGCGGCGGTGGCGGAGGATCTGTCAACTCTGGTGGCGGCGGTGGTGCCAATTATGGCGCTGGCGGACAAGGAGGTAGAGAATGGGTAGGATGTAATCAGCCATTAGGTGGATTAGGAGGAGCAGATCTGGCTTCACATATCGCAAGCAATCGAGTTTATCTTGGTGGCGCTGGCGGTGGCGGACAACAAAACAATAGTCAAAGTACTAATGGAGCTGATGGCGGAGGAATCATTCTCATCACTGCTGACCAAATAGAAGGTAATGGGAATACGATAAGTGCAAATGGAAGTAATGGTCCAAATGCAGCGAACGATGGAGCCGGTGGCGGTGGTGCTGGAGGTACAGTTCTTATAAACACAAGTAATGTGAATTCTGCGCTTACAGTATCTGTAACAGGTGGTTCTGGAGGAAATGCAACAGGAGACCATGGATCTGCTGGTGGTGGCGGAGGTGGACTGTTTTGGCACACTGGTCCGAGTATTCCAGCCAATGTTTCTGTTAATTCTGGAGGAGGAATGAGAGGCCTTGCTGGCGGTGCAGAGTATGGAACTTCAAATGGAGTCGATGGAGGTAGCTTAGGAGATCTTATGTTCCCTGGAGTGACCACAATATCTTCTGCTACCATACTTCTAACAGATGTGGATGCAGGAAGTACTGATAATTGTGATATCGCTAGCATAGATTTATCACAAACAGAATTTGGATGTGGTGATCTAGGAGATGTAATGGTGATACTTACCGTTACAGATGTGAATGGATTATCCAGTACATGTGAAGCCACGGTGACAGTAATTGAATTAAATGCACCAACTCTATCGTGTCCAGCTGATATTACAATGGATACAGATAGTGGAGCATGCAGTGCAGTTGTCAATTTTGATGTAATGGCAACGGATGATTGCGATGACAACGTTGATGTGGTTTACAGTCATAATTCAGGGGATGTATTCCCACTCGGAACTACAACGGTAATGGTGACAGCTACGGATGATTCTAACAATGAATCCACCTGTTCATTTACCATAACAGTAGAAGACAATGAAGATCCAGTGATCACTTGTCCTGCAGATATTACAATTGGATGTGATGATATAGTAGGAGGCGATACGAATGACGCTCCAAGTGGCGGGAATACAATCAGCTATATTAATATCAATCTTAATATAACGAATAGCAATGGTTGGGCTATAGGCCAAACTATGAACGTAACCAATATCAATACTGGGTTAGTAAGAGAATATTCTGTTACAGGTAATGATGGTTCGGAAGTGAATCTTAATCTAAACGAGCCTCAGGCAGGTTTTAATCTTAGTGGTCCATTTCTCATAGACAATACTGCGAATGGTCTTGCTTTGACGTATGGTCACGTAAGTACTTTCCCTAGTTTCAGTACGATTAATTTAACTTCGGCAACCGCCAGTGTCAATTATTCTGCACTTTTAGGAATGCCAAGTGCTACGGATAATTGTACGGCAACCGTGGGAATTACGAATGATATTCCAGAATCATTCCCAATAAATCAAACAGTAATAGTGACATACATTGCTACGGATGAAAACGGAAATACGAGCGAATGCACCCAAAATGTATTGCTACAGGATATCGAAAATCCAGTGATTACCTGTCCGGCTGATATTACAGTATCGACAGATGCTGGTACATGTGAAGCAACAGGGGTAACTTTAGGTTCAGCAACTGCTACAGATAATTGTAACATGGCAATAGTACCTACAAACGATGCACCGAGTACTTATGTGTTGGGTGATAATACTGTAACCTGGACAGCGGATGATGGCAATGGCAATGTAGTGACATGTACACAAACAGTGACAGTAGTGGATAATGAAGATCCGACCATTAGTTGCCCGGCAGATATCACTGATATTGCCACAAGCGCAGCAGGAACAATAATAAGCTTTACAGCTCCAGTTGGTGCGGATAATTGCTCAGCAAATACTGCGCAAACAGCTGGATTAGCTAGCGGTTCTACCTTCCCTATAGGTACAACAACCAATACGTACGTAGTTACGGATGACGCTGGCAATACAGCAACTTGTTCATTTGATGTAACAATTAGTGGATTGGCACCTGTAATTACATGTCCTGCAGACATGACTGTTTCAGCAACCGCAGGGTTGTGCGAAGCTGTAGTCACCTTTGCAGCGACAGAGACTACCAGTATACCCGCATCAGTGATTACATATTCACAAGATCTGGGTATAGCGTTCCCTGTTGGTACAACTACAGTGACAGCAACGGCAACAAATGCAGTAGGTACGGATCAATGTACATTTACAGTGACAGTGGAAGATGATGAAGATCCAGAAATCACCTGTGCAGATGATATAATACAGGATACAGATCCGGGTGAATGTGAGGCCGATGTTACTGTGCCAGCACCAACTTTTAGTGATAATTGCAATGCTGTGCTTGGAAATTCATTAAATTTTGATGGAAATGATGATTACGTAACAATTGCAGACAATAATGCTTTGGATGGTTTTGCTCAATCAACATTTGAAACATGGTTTACAATGGAGAGCCTTGCTTCAGGTAATGGCTTTACTAATGGATATGCCTTATTCTCTAAGTGGGGAGGTACAAGCGGATCGTATCTAATCTTTGCGGGTCAATCAAATATCTCAATCTTTTATGGTTCCGGCGCAACATCCTATTCAGTTCCATACACTTGGAATACGAATGAATGGTATCACCTGGCAGTAGTTCTTGACAGAACCAACCAAATAGGTGAAGTATATGTCAATGGACAATTGATCGATCAAAGGGCCATTAATAGTGGAACTATGCCAAATTCAACGCATCCTCTCAAGTTAGGAAATTGGTGGCTACCATATGTTTATCTGGACGGAAATATGGATGAAGTTCGGATTTGGAGTACCGCCAGAACAGGGGCAGAGATCAATAGTACTATGAATGTTGAATTATTGGGTAATGAAGCAAATTTACAAGCCTATTACCAATTCAATGAAGGAATTGCAGATGGAACAAATATTTCGCCAGATGTGGAAGTATTACCAGACCTAGTGAATTCGAATGATGGAAGTTTGACCAATTTTAGTTTGACAGGAAACAGTTCGAATTGGAGTATTGGTGTTGAAGGAACATCGGTGACACTTACGAATGATTTCAATGGAACTGAAGACGCATCTGGAACTTACCCGTTGGGTACAACGACAATCACCTGGACAGCAACAGATGCAGCCGGCAATTCTTCTCAATGTACCCAGACGGTGACGATTGAGGATAATGAAGATCCCGCAATCACTTGTCCTGCAGATATCAATGATATAGCAACAAGTGCCGCCGGAGCAGTAGTAAATTATACAGCACCTGTCGGTATAGACAATTGCTCAGCAACTACGGTACAAATAGCCGGTTTGCCAAGTGGATCAATATTCCCAATCGGTACAACTACAAATACTTTTGAAGTAACCGATGGTGCCGGAAATACAGCAACTTGTTCATTTGATGTAACAATTAGTGGATTAGCTCCTGAAATCGTATGTCCTGCGGATTTGACAGTTTCGACAACCCCAGGTCAATGTGATGGAATTGCGACATTTGAAGCGATAGATAATGTAGGCATACCTACTTCTGTAATTACCTACTCACAAAACCCGGGAACAGTATTCCCACTGGGTACAACTACAGTAACTGCAATAGCAACAAATGCTGTAGGTGCAGATACCTGTACATTTACTGTGACCGTAGTAGATAATGAAAACCCAACAGCTATTTGTCAGGATATCACTATTCAACTGGATGCAGCAGGAAATGCTTCAATAACAACGAATGATATTGACAATGGTTCTAATGATGCATGTGGCATCGATAGTTTGAGCATAGATGAATCTTCATTTGATTGTTCAAATGTTGGAGTGAATACAGTGGTTTTAACAGTAACCGATAATAATGGAAATGTATCTACATGCGAGTCCACCGTGACTGTAGAAGATAACGTTGCACCAGTGGCTAATTGTCAAGACATCACTGCTTACTTGGATGCTTCTGGAAACTTAAGCATAGAAGCAGATGATATTGACAATGCAGGTAATAGATCTTCAGATGCTTGTGGTATCGATACATTGCTACTCAGCATGTATGACTTTACTTGTACAAATGTGGGAGACAATACTGTTGAATTAATCGCAATTGATGTCAATGGCAATCAAGATACTTGCTCTGCAACAGTAACCATCTTGGATACAATAGCACCAGTTGCCATTTGTCAGGATATTACGGTAGCATTGGGTGCAATGGGTGAAGCAGGAATAGTAGCAGCTGACATTGATGGAGGCTCGAATGATGCATGTGGAATACAAAGTATTGTAGCAAGTGTAGATAGCTTCGATTGCTCAATGATGGGTAGAAATGATGTTACCTTGACAGTAACAGATGTAAATGGCAATATCAGTACATGCATTGCAGAAGTAGAAATAATAGATACGATTTTACCTGTTGTTGTTTGTCAAGATCTAACAGTACAGTTAGATGTATCAGGAAATGCGACAATCACGGCAGACGATATTGATAATGGTTCGAATGACGCATGTGGAATTATGAGTCTTGAGATTGATGTTGATGCTTTTGATTGTGATGATATAGGAGCGAATACAGCAGTACTCACAGTAACAGACAATAATGGAAATGTCAATACATGCTCTGCCACCGTAACTGTTGAGGATAATGCAGATCCAGAAGCGATTTGTCAAGATTTGACAATTCAATTGGATGAATTTGGCAATGCAAGTATTACGGCAGCTGATGTGAATAATGGCTCAAATGATGCATGTGGAATAGATTCAATCTATATAGACAATGGAACATTTAATTGTACAGAAGAAGGAGCGAATACTATTACATTGACCGTAGTTGACAACAATGGTAATTCATCTACATGTACATCGACCGTTACAGTAGAAGACAATGTAGCACCAGTAGCGATTTGTCAGGATATCACTGTTCAATTGGATGCATTAGGAAATGCTAGTATAACTGCTGATGATATAGACAACGGAAGTAATGATGCATGTGGAATACAAAGCCTAAGTGTGAATCAAACTGATTTTGATTGCGATGACATTGGATTTTCAAGTAGTTATGGGTTAGATTTTAGTGGCGGTACAGATCATGTTACTACTACAAATATGAATTTTGCTACTAATTCAGATTATACGATGATGGGTTGGATCAATACAACTGTGGCTGGTCATCAAGGAATTATAGACGGAAAACCAACTTTGGCATCTGGTGGTACATATATTTATGTAGAATTACAATCTTCTGGATTATTACGATTCTTGCACAGACCAAGTGGTAGCAATGGAGGCGGAACAAATCTATATTCTACAACTCCAGTCGTTTCAGGAACTTGGGTACATTATGCAGCCGTAAAAGGTGCTGATGACAAAATGAGATGGTATATTAATGGAGTTCTTGAAGGAACCTCAGGTGTGGTTGCAGATATACCTGGCACATTTGATATGGTTCTTGGTGCTAATATAGCTGCCAATAGATACTATAATGGTCAATTGGATCAAGTAAGTTTCTGGAATGTTGGATTGAGTCAGGCTGATGTATTAAATTACATGGCAAATGGAGTAACAGGGTCAGAGCCTGGATTGACAAATTACTATGATTTCGAAGACGGTCCTGGTAGCCCAATACTTACAGACTTGACCGGAAGTTCTGATGGAACACTAGTCAATATGGATATTAACAATGATTGGGTGGTTGGAACAGCAGGTGCACAAGACGGAGTCAATGTTACACTAACAGTTACAGACAATA
This sequence comes from Saprospiraceae bacterium, assembly GCA_965230575.1. Lineage (GTDB taxonomy): Bacteria > Bacteroidota > Bacteroidia > Chitinophagales > Saprospiraceae > CAJXUU01. The sequence goes on along the minus strand of OZ246013.1, from coordinate 7,817,135 downwards.
ATGGAAATGTCTCTTTATGTGAGGCTACTGTAACTGTCGAGGACAATGTAGATCCAATAGCAATTTGCCAAGACCTTACTGTCCAGTTAGACGCTTCGGGGAATGCTAGCATTACAGCAAATGATGTGGATAATGGAAGCAATGATGCATGCGGAATAGAAAGTCTGGAAATAGACATGACAGCCTTCGATTGTAGTAATGTAGGCCCAAATACGGTGACACTAACAGTTACAGATGTAAATGGAAATACAAGTACATGCCAATCTACAGTAACAGTAGAAGACAACGTAGATCCAATAGCTATCTGTCAGGATATCACAGTTCAATTGGATGCCTTAGGCAATGCAACCATCGCAGCGAATGATATAGACAATGGAAGTAATGATGCCTGTGGAATACAAAGTTTAGTACTCGATGTTACTGCATTTGATTGCAACGATATAGGAGGGAACCCAGTAGTATTGACGGTAACAGATTATAACAACAATGTAGTTACCTGCAATGCAACAGTAACAGTCGAAGACAATGTAGACCCAGAAGCACTTTGTCTAGATTTGACGGTACAATTGGATGCCTTCGGCAATGCTACGATCACACCAGCAATGGTAGATAATGGATCGAATGATGCCTGTGGAATAGCTAGCATGAGTCTGGATGTTACAACTTTCGATTGTAGTAATGTAGGGACAAATCCAGTAGTACTCACAGTAGTAGACAATAATGGAAATGTAAGTACTTGCAATTCTACAATCACAATAGAAGACAATGTAGCACCAGTAGCACTATGTCAGAATGTAACAGTCATTCTTGATGACATGGGCAATGGAAGCATTACTGTAAATGATGTAGACAATGGGTCAAATGATGCCTGCGGAATACAAAGTATCACATTAGATGATATGGATTTTGCATGTGCAGATGTTGGAGATAATACAGTGACACTTACAGTAACCGACAACAATGGAAATGTGAGTACTTGTGAATCAACAATCACAGTAATAGACAATGTAGCGCCAATAGCACTTTGTCAAAACATCACTATAGAATTGGATGCAAATGGAATGGCAAGCATCACACCAGCGGATATAGACGATGGTTCTAATGATGCTTGTGGATTACAACCACTATCCATCAATGTTTCAGATTTTGATTGCAGCAATGTAGGCGACAATACAGTCATCCTTACCGTCACAGACGTCAATGGCAATGTAAGTACTTGCGAAAGTACAGTGACAGTAGAAGACAATGAATCACCAAGCTTCAGTCAATGTCCATTGGATCAAACAGTAGAAGCAACAATAGGCGATTGCTCACAAATCGTATCATGGTTGATACCGACAGTAGACGATAACTGCGGAGCGGCAGCACCGGTATTCACAGCACCAGGAGTTAATATTTTGGAATTCGGTCCATCAGCCTTGGGACAATTCCCAGTAGGAACGACTACTGTGACCATGACAGTAACAGATGATAATAATAATGTGTCAAGCTGTACCTTCGATATTACAGTAGAAGATACACAGGCACCAATAATCACAAACTGCCCAGCAGACATTACCGTGAATGCAGATGCAGGATTGTGTGATGCAACTATAACCTACGGAGTAATCGTAGCGAGTGACAATTGTCCTGGAGTAATCCTGGATGCGGTAAGCGGACACAATATAGACGGCGGCACCTTCCCAGTGGGAACTACCAATGTACTATTTAGAGCTACAGACGCAGTGGGCCTTGTCACAGAATGTACATTTACAGTGACAGTAGTAGATACAGAGCTACCAGTCATAACATGTACGGATGTAACAGTGAGTCTGGATGCCTTAGGCAATGGAACAATAACAGCCAACGATGTATTAGATAATGCCACAGATAATTGTGATATCAATATGTCAAGTCTGGCAGTAGATGTATCAAGTTTTGATTGTTCCAATGTAGGAGATGTTACAGTAAATGTGTCAATAGAAGACATCTACGGCAATGTAGGAACCTGCACAGCAACAGTAACAGTAATAGATGAAGTAGCTCCAGAAGCACTTTGCAATAATCTTACGATTGACTTGGATGCGAATGGAGAAGCGATAATTACCGCAACACAAGTAGATGGCGGAAGCAATGATGCTTGTGGCATACAAAGTGTAACAATAGACAATGATACATTTGATTGTAATGATACAGGAGCAAATGATGTGGTACTTACAGTAACGGATAATAATGGAAATGTGAGTACATGTATATCGACAGTAACAATACAAGATGTAGAATTGCCAACTATTGTTTGCCCAGGAAATATCAGTGTAGATAATGATACATTGGCTTGTGGAGCAATAGTAGACTTTGCAGCAACCGCAGCAGATAATTGTGGAGCAGTAATAACATATTCAAAGAATCCAGGGACCTTCTTTATAGTAGGAACGACAACAGTGACAGCCACTGCAACAGACCCATCAGGAAATGAGACTACGTGCTCATTTGATGTTACCGTAGTAGATAATGAAGCACCACATTTTGTATGTCCAGCAGATATTACAGTAGATGCCGATGCAGGAGAATGTACAATAAGTGGATTATTATTCCCTGTTGTAGATATATCAGATAATTGCGACATAGCATCATTTACCAGTGATTTACAATCCTCTTACCCAGTAGGCGTCAATGAATTAGAGTTTGTACTAGAAGATATTCATGGAAATATTACAACATGTGTACAGATGATTACAGTAGTAGACAGTGAAGCACCGACAGTAGTATGCAATGATATTACAATCGATCTTCCAAATAGGAATGATTATTCCTTGACCCAAGCGGATATAGATGCGATAGGGTTGGGATCATCAGATAATTGTACAGATATTTCATTGGCGATAACCGAAGGAGTGACGACTTACAATTGTGATGATAGAGATGAAGTATTTACAGTGACCTTGACAGTAACAGATGCAGCAGGAAATGAGTCAACATGCACTGCGAATGTAACCATCATCGATTCACAGAGTGTATGTAATGATCCACCAATGGCCTTGTGTCAGGATATATTTGCCTTGACAGATGAGAATTGTGAAGCATTTATTACAGCAGATCAGGTAGATGGAGGATCAACAGATCCAGATGGAGATGACCTTACCTTGACCCTTGATAATTACGGACCATTCGGAGTAGGTACATATACGGTTACCTTATATGCGACAGATGGCGAGTTTGTAGATTCGTGCACAGCAACCTTACAAGTAATGGATCTTACAGCACCGACGGCGGTATGTCAAGACATTACAGTTCAGTTGGATGCAACAGGAAATGCAAGCATAACAGCTGCAGATGTTGATGGCGGATCAATCGATGCATGTGGAATAGCAAATTTAGAAATAGATATCGACAGCTTTACATGTGGTGATGTAGGAGCCAATACCGTAACACTTACAGTTACCGATGTAAATGGCAATGAAAATGAATGTACAGCTACAGTAACGGTTGAGGACAATGTAGATCCAATCGCACTTTGTCAGGATATTACAGTACAATTAGATGCTAGTGGAGATGCAACAATTACAGCAGCAGATGTTGACGGTGGTTCTAGTGATGCCTGTGGAATTCAAAGTTTAAGTATTAATGATGATAGCTTTGGATGTATGGATATTGGAGATAATACAGTAACGCTCACCGTCACAGACAACAATGGCAACGTAAGTACATGTGAAGCCACAGTATCAGTAGAAGACAATGTAGATCCAGTAGCAATCTGTCAAGACATCACCGTTCAATTAGACGCATCAGGAAATGCAACTATTACAGCAAATGATGTGGACAATGGGTCAAATGATGCCTGCGGAATAGCCAGCTTGGAAATCGACAATGATAGTTTCACATGTGGAAATGTAGGACCAAATACAGTGACATTGACAGTAACAGATAATAATGGTAATGTAAGTACTTGCACATCCACAGTAACAATAGAGGACAGCGTAGATCCAATAGCGATCTGTCAAGACCTCACGGTACAGTTAGATGCATTAGGAAATGCAACAATTGTTGCAGCGGATGTTGATAATGGTAGCTACGATGCTTGTGGAATCGCGAGTCTGTCTATCGATAATGATAGCTTTGGTTGTGGAGATGTAGGACCAAATACAGTGACGTTGACAGTTGTTGACAACAATGGTAATGCGTCCACTTGTACTTCAATAGTAACAGTAGAAGACAACATTGATCCAACAGCGATCTGCCAGGACATCAATGTATCCCTAGATGCAATGGGCAATGCGACAATAGTTGCAGCAGATGTAGATGGCGGTAGCAATGATGCCTGTGGCATAGCAAGTCTAAGTATAGATAATGATAGCTTCGGCTGCGCAGATGTAGGACCAAACACCGTAGTACTTACCGTAACAGATAACAATGGCAATCAATCGACGTGTAATGCAGTAGTAAATGTAGAAGACAAGGTAGCACCAGTGGCGATCTGTCAAGACATCACTATTCAATTAGATGCTTCGGGAGAAGCAATGATCACGGCGAATGATGTAGATAATGGCTCCAATGATGCTTGTGGTATAGCAAGCTTGGCAGTCAACGAAACAGAATTTAATTGCTTCCATGTTGGTGAAAATACCGTTACACTCACAGTCACTGACACCTATGGAAATGTATCGACTTGTACTTCAACTGTAACGGTTGAAGATCAAGTTGATCCAATAGCAGAATGTCAGAACATTACAGTACAATTGAATGCATCTGGAATGGCATCAATCTCAGCAGGTGATATCGACAATGGCTCCAATGATGCCTGTGGAATAGCAAGCCTGAGCATTGATATGGAGGACTTCGATTGTAGCCATGTTGGAGACAATACAGTAACACTTACAGTTACAGATAATAATGGCAATGTATCTACATGCATGTCAACAGTAACAGTAGAAGACAATGTAGATCCAATAGCACTGTGCCAAAACATCACTGTAGAACTTGATGCAAGTGGAAATGCAAGTATCACTGCAGGAGATGTAAACAACGGAAGTAATGATGCTTGTGGCATTGACAATCTTAGTATCGATGTAGATGCCTTTACATGTTCGAATATTGGAGCGAATACAGTAGTACTTACCGTTACTGATAACAATGGCAATCAAAGCACTTGTAATGCCACAGTGACAGTACAGGACAATGTAGATCCAATAGCAGTATGTCAAGATATTACAGTACAATTGGATGCAAGTGGAGCTGCCAGCATCACTGCAAATGATGTAGATGGTGGTTCGAATGATGCATGTGGAATAGCAAGTCTTACGATCGATGATGACAGCTTTGGCTGTGGCGATGTAGGAGCGAATACAGTGACCTTGACAGTACAAGACAATAATGGCAATTTATCGACTTGTACATCAACGGTAACAGTAGAAGACAATGTAGATCCAGTAGCAATATGTCAGGATATTACAATACAATTGGATGCAAGTGGAGCTGCTACTATTACAGCAAATGATGTAGATGGCGGCAGTAATGATGCCTGTGGAATCGACAATCTGGCTATAGATATTGATAGTTTCGGTTGTGGCGATGTAGGGGCAAATACAGTAGTACTTACCGTTACAGATAATAATGGAAATGAAAGTACATGTGCAGCAACAGTAACAGTTGAAGACAATGTAAATCCAGTAGCAATATGTCAAGACATCACAATACAACTAGACGCATCTGGAAGCGCATCAATAGTAGCTGCTGATGTTGATGGTGGAAGTAATGATGCTTGTGGAGTTGATAATTTATCAATAGACGTGGACAACTTCGGATGTGCAAATGTTGGAAACAACACAGTCACATTGACAGTAACAGATGTGAATGGCAATGTATCAGATTGTACAGCTACGGTGACAGTAGAGGACAATGTAGATCCTGTAATCGATGTTGCAGCGAGTGACATGACAGTAGAATGTGATGGAGCCGGCAATGCAGCAGAACTGGCAGCATGGTTGGCCGCGAATGCAGATGCAATGGCATCAGATGCATGTGGCATTACCTGGTCAAATGATTATGCAGCCCTATCAAATGACTGTGGAGAGACAGGATCAGCAACGGTAATATTCACTGCTACAGATGACAATGGTAACTCAGTAACCACAAGTGCAGTATTCACAATAGAAGATAATACAGCACCAGATATGACATGTCCATCAGATATGACGACATGTGCAGATCAAGGCTTGGTTACTGGAGCAATAGTGACCTGGGCACCAGTGACATCAACGGATGTATGTGGAGCAGTGACAATCACAAGCACACATAATTCTGGCGATGTATTCCCAGTTGGAACTACGACAGTGACATACACTGCAACTGATGATTGTGGTAATCCGACAACCTGTAGCTTTGATGTTACAGTATACGAATTGCCAGAAGTAACGATCTCAGAAGCAGAGCAATCCATCTATTGTCAGAGCGATGCAGTAATATTAACGGCCAACGCTACCTCGAATGTAGGAAGTGTATCATACGATTGGTCTACAGGAGAAGATACTGAAAGTATTGAAGTTAATACTTCAGGGACCTACTCAGTAGTAGTTACAGATAGCAATGGATGTACTAGAGAAGCTAGTTATACAGCAACAGTGGATCAGCAAAATCTGTTGGCTGCGTATACAATACTAGCAGAAGACGAAGCCAAGCTTACACATTCTAGTCAAGTGTTGAATGGAGGTATGGGAGTCTACTCTTTCGGAGGACAGGCAAAAGTATTTACATCATCACAAGTAACAGCACCTACTACGTTTGTAAAAGCGGATGTAATACAAGTATTATCAGGCGGATCTGTGACGACGAGTATCTCTGATCCAGTAAGTGTGAGTCTACCACCATTCTTGAGTCATAATATGACAGGCGGTAGTAATGTAGTAGTATCAAGTGGCAGCACAGTAACGTTGACTGGTCAGGTCTATAAAGACGTACGAGTGAAGAATGGTGGAACCGTGATATTCACCCAGAAGGATATCTTCATAGATAGATTTGATGTGGATAATTATGCGACTGTAGAATTCGAACAATGTGCGTTTGTAAGAGTAGATGAAAGACTGGATATCGATAGATATACAAGTGTGAATCCAACGAATCAGCAAGTATGGTTCTATGTGGGAGACAATGCAGATGTGGATAGAGGATCAACGGTTAATGCGAGTATCTATGCGCCTGGAAGCAATATTACTGTTAAAGGTACCTCATCTGATGCGGTCTACATGAATGGACAATTCATTGCCAGAAAGGTACAAGGATTGAACAATGTGATCTGGGATTACGGTACAGCTTGTAACCCGGGATGTGTGCCAGAAGAGACGATTTCAGAGCCATGTGATATTACTGGAGAAGATTCAAGTGAAGAATGGATAGAGTCCATCACAATGAATGGAACTGCGAATACGAGCGGTAATGATGGCGGTTATGGAGATTACACGAATGTTGTACTACCAATAGTAACAGGAAACAACAATGTAAGCTTGACCCCAGGCTTCTCAGGAAGTGCATATGGCGAGTACTGGAAGATCTGGATTGATTTGAACAATGACGGAGATTTTGATGACTATAATGAGACTGTATTCGATGGAGCATCCTCGAATACGATCAACGGTTCATTCAATGTTCCAAACTGGGCTACATCTGATACGACTACTATGAGAATAGCTATGAATTACGGAGGATGGCCTTGGGCATGCGAGTCATTCAATTATGGTGAAGTAGAAGATTACTCAGTTGTAATAGACTTCTGCCACAATGTAGTGAATGGAGGATCAATCGGAGAAGATCAAGTGCTTTGTGAAGATGAAGACGATCCTGCAGAAATCACAAGTATTACATCTGCCAATGGCGGAAGTGGTGCGATAGAATATCTATGGTTGTCAAATACAACATCAGGAGATGTATTGCCTACATTGACGAATATGAATGGATGGGTGATGATACCGAATAGCAATACAGCTTCATATGATCCAGGTCCAATCACTGAGACTACATGGTACTTGAGATGTGCAAGAAGAGAAGGATGTATCGACTACCTTGGTGAATCGAATGTGGTAGAAGTACAGTATACACCTACTTGTCAGATCATCTATTGTGATTCATATGGACAGAATAGCAACTACGAATGGATAGAAGAAGTGTCGTTTAATAATGATACTTACAACTCAGGCAATGATGGAGGATATGGCGACTATAGAAATACAATAGTCTCATTGACCACTGGTATTAATGCAGTAGAATTGACTCCAGGATTTACATCAAGTGCATACCATGAATACTGGACAATCTGGATTGACTTGAATGCGGATGGAGACTTTGAAGATGCGGATGAGGAAGTATTCAATGGACATGGATCGAATCTGGTAAGTGGCAACATGGATATTCCATTAACAGCAGTAACAGAGACTACGATGAGAATCAGTATGAAGTACGACGGATGGAGTGATCCATGTGAAGTATTCCAGTATGGTGAGGTAGAAGATTACTCAGTATCAATATCATTCTGTGATAATATTACAGATGGCGGAGAGATAGGAAGTAGTGCAAGCTTGTGTGGAGATGATGATGATCCGGCAGAGATTACAAGTGTAGAAGATGTAGATGGTGGAAGTGGCAATATAGAATATGTATGGTTGTACAATACGACTACAAATTTATTGCCTACTTACAACAATCCAAATGGATGGGTAGAGATTCCAAATAGTAATTCACCGACGTATGATCCAGGACCGATCACCGAGACTACATGTTACTTGAGATGTGCGAGAAGAGAAGGCTGTATTAATTATACGGGAGAATCGAATGTGGTGACGATGACGTATACACCGAGTTGTCAGATCGAATACTGTGACTCAGAAGGAGAGAGTACTGCATATGAGTGGATACAGAAAGTGAAAGTTGGAAGTATCAACAATAACTCAGGAGATGATGGAGGATATGCAGATTACAGAAATCTATCTACATCGATTGCAAAGGGAAGTAGTAAGACGATCACATTGACCCCAGGCTTCTCAGGCAATAAGTACAAGGAATACTGGAGAGTATGGGTAGATTGGAATCAAGATGGAGACTTCGATGATTCAGGAGAGAAGGAAGTACAGAAGGCGAGTAAGAATGCGATCAGCAAAACGATTTCAGTACCGAACAATGCAGTATCAGGAACTACTACTATGAGAGTAAGCATGAAGTACGGAGGATATGCAGATCCATGTGAAGACTTCAGTGAAGGAGAAGTTGAAGATTACACGATCAATGTAGTGAACAGTGTGGAAGAGGAAGATGGAGACATAGCAGCTAGAGAGTTTGTAGAGGAAGAGAAGGAGCAAGTACAAGCACCATTAGCATTGGAGGTATATCCGAATCCGACGAGAGGAATGTTGACAATTGACTTTGAGAATGCGAAGACAGAAATCATGAATATGGTGATCATCGATTCACGAGGTCAGACAATACGCACAGTACAATATGATATCTTCAGAACAAGATCATTGAATATCGACATTACAGACTTGCCAAGTGGTTTATATCAGATGGTGATGAATAGTGGAGATGAGGTGATAACGAAGAAGATTATAAAGATTGATTAATAGGTTTGTGTTAAAGAAAGAAGTCAACTTTTTATGCGTTGGCTTCTTTCCTTTATTCAATAATATTAACTGTAAAAGACAATTGTTAAAACTTGACCACTTTGAAATAGAGTGATCAAGATTGAAAAAATAGAAGAATTTTAATGGCTGATAATCGCATGATTATTGGCCATTTTTTATCACTAAATCCCACTTGAATCAATAGTAAAAAATGGCTAAAATGAATTTTTTTAGTCCTTCTTACAATGAGGTTACCAGATTGTTCGTACTGGACAAAATCAAAATTATATCGTATCTTATACCTTATTAACAAATCATATCTATTTATTATGAAATCACAAATATTAAACGTAGTAGGATCACACGTACTTTCAAAAAAATCTCAACAAGAAATTACTGGTGGCGCAGGAGGCGGCAAGCCTGATCTTTCATTGTGCGGATGCGATTGTGCTGGTAATGTAACTGGTCCAGCGTATTGTAACTTTTATTTTGGTTGCCCACAAGTGTACAACTGCTAATGAAAAGTTTAAAACAACACCTTAAATCTTCATTTTTTGGTGTTTGAAAAGATAGGTCTACTTATAGCATTTCACAAAGTAGACCTATTTTATTTTGAAGTGATTATAAATAATTAATGCGTAACTACACAGCCAGTCATATAAGACATAAAAAAGCCTGAAGGGCTTTACTTTTCCTAGCCCTGGATTGCAATCCAGGGCTAGGAATTGGATAAAAATCAATTTTGGCGGCATTTTTGGTCAAAAATGATGACAAAATTTATCCCGCTGGTATGATTAATCATATGGCTGTGTACTTACATTAATGCTGGTTTCATTTGTATATTGTTGAACGTCAAATGGTTGTAAATTTGTGGATGAGGATTTAGTGACTCTGTTGTTGACTGGATTTTATGAGGGACTAATAAATCATTCTAAAAAAGATTTAACCAATTCAACATGCATTTGATGTCTCGATATGATGGCATGTCAATCATTTTATGTCATTTTTTCAAGTCACTTCTAATTATAGATGTACGCAGTATGAGCAGAAAATGAATCATTGAAACGCGATAAATATAGGGTTCAATATTCATAATGGAGGAAGTACAAATCTCCTCAATAGACAAGACTGCCCCTCCTGCAAAGTCAGATTTTCAATACTATAAACGATCCTCTTTAATGTCAGTAATTCTTGAAAAATTTCTCATTAAGAATAATTATACCAACTTCAATCGGAAGGACATCTCATTGCAATTGCAAACGCATCCTAAAAACCCAAGTTTTAGGGCGATAACAGATACCTTGGATTATTTTGGGATAGAAAACGTGGCTGCCATTGTTCCTGAAGATTCTTTACCATCTATGCCTGCTAATTTTTTGACATTAATTGACCATAATGAACCTCAATTGGTGCTGGTTGTCAAAAAAGAAAATTTTGTTTATTGCTATTCCGAAAATGAAAAAAGAGAAAAGTATTCATTTTCTGAATTCAACAAAATCTGGAGCAAAAAAGTAATCGCAATTGGAGAAAACTCTAAAAATGACACCAATGCAAAAAAGTTAAATTTGATTGGAGGTTTACTGGCTATTGGCAGTTTGGTATTGTATTTATCGTTGAGTGGTGTCACTTGGACTACAAGTTTTGTGTTATTGCTATCATCAATAGGGCTTTATCTCAGCCTGCTTCTGGTAAAGGAAAAAATAGGATATCATTCGGCATGGGTTCATTCTATATGTACGACTATCACCAACAGCAATTGTGATGAAGTGATAAACTCGAAAGGTGGGATGTTGACTAAGAATATCTCTTTAGTAGATGCTGGTTTTTTATACTTTTCAATCCTTGTTTTTCAAAGCATTTTTTTTGGATACAATAGCATTACGGCATTGGCCATATTATTGTCAATACCCATAATTGTTTTCTCAATTTATTATCAAGCCATCGTACTCAAAAAATGGTGTCTTCTCTGTTTAGGCGTGGCGGCAGTGCTATCTCTTTTAAACATTTTGAGTTTTGGTCATCAACCCTTCAAATTCAACATACTTCAAGTCACAGAAATTTTGATGACAATGAGCGTTTTGATTCCTGCTTACTTCAATGTTAAAAATCTCATCGTGACACAAAAAAAATATGAGGACAAATTATTTGCAGCGAGCCAATTCAAGAGAAATCCAGAGATCATCAAAAACCTTATGAACGATGCCAGTATGGTACATGATTTAGGTATGATGCAAAATGAAATACGCTTTGGAAATCCAGAGGCTATGCATAAAATCATTGCTTTCACCAATCCATTTTGCGGTTTTTGTAAAGCGGCCTTCGAAAGTTATGTGAAAATCACCAAAGCTCACCCTGATGTTGAGATATGGCTTAGATTTAATTCAGATTTTGAAAATTTTGATTCTGCCTCAACTAAAATTTGTGTCCGACTCGTTGAATTATATTTTGAAGAAGGCAGGGAGAGATTTATCAAAGCATACTTCAACTGGTTTGAAGAAAGAAACGAAAAGGATTGGCTGAAAAAAAATGGGATCTCGAAATTTGAAGAGAAAACAATATCTCTACTAAAATCACATAGGAATTGGGCAATTAAAAACAACATCGACCATACTCCAGCAACTATTATTGGGGGACAAGTATTTCCCAGTTATTACGGGTATGAGGATTTAACTCTTGTGCTTAGTGATATTTTAGAGACACAAAAAACCTAATTTTTAAGTTAATGACTAGTCTCTTAAACCTATATGGCAAATCACTATTGACAATTATCCTAGACGAACTGAGTAAACTGGGACAACACCTTTCTAAACTTAACTCTTTTACGCTGAGCAATATTGAATTCTTGTCCACAACTGAGCATTATACGAGATTCTTTAATATTAAATTTACTGATATATCGAGTGTTGATGACAGTGCCGTGATGAATCCTGAAAAACTTATTTGAAGATGATTCTGATTCTTTAATAAGTACATGATCAAATTTCCCTAAATTTTTAGAAGACAAATACTTTTTCCCATTTTTCAAATATATCCAGGTATAACTTTTATCTGCCATTAGGTACATGATCTGATCCACGTCTACTAAAACGTGGTCATTTTTAAGGGTAATGGATAAATATTTCATAGATCTGCTAAATAATTAATACTAGGTCATGTATACATACAGTTGCAAAACATTCGAAAACCTAACCGATAAATTGATATATTTTTTGGAAAAAAACGAGCAGCATTTTGAAATGCTACTCGTCTTTCCAGGATGTTGAAGTGAGTGTGTGTTTAAAGCTTATCTTACCAGGATGATTTTCTCTGCCATTGTGCTTCCGTCATCTAAAATACAATGGACAATGTAGATTCCATTATCAAATTTTGTCAAATCGATGGTTGCACTTGGATTATCTCCAACTCTGCTAAATACTTCTTTACCTGATATATCAAGAATAGATGTTTTGCTGATTTGAATACCTGTCTCTCCACTATCAAATTCCAATGTAAAGAATCCATTGGTTGGATTTGGTGAAACCCTCAACTGTCTATTAGGTAAGGTAGATCGATTTTCAAATGCATTTGATTCTGAGAATGCAGGCGCGCCTTTGCCTTCACATATCCCTTCTACTCTATAACTGTATTCTCGCCTTCCATATCGATTTGAATCAAGATTTCGATATTGTGATACACAACAATCAAAATTGGACTTAGAACCATTCTTCATCTTGAAAGTGACATCTTTCATACAACAGTTTTCACCCTTTTCATTGGTCTTGACAAAGAAAATATCATTGAATTTATCGTCTTCATGAAAATCACCAATCATTACTAAGTCCGCACTTCCCAATCTATCAATTGCATTAAAACTTTCGGAGTATTTGACTGGGAGGTCAGTGATTTGCTCATTAATAAGAAATGGAATGTTGTTGCTTAATCTGAAAGTGAAAAAGAAGCCATCATCTTTGTCTTCATCTGCTACTCTTATTGTGCTTCGTCCCACTGTATAAAAGACTGATTTGCGAAAGATAATATCCATTGCCTCTTCAGTCCTCAGTGCATGCGAGGAGAGTGTTCTATTGAAAACGATTGATAGGTCAGTTAACCTGAATCCAGTCATCAATATGTCACTTCCTTGTTTCCCAACAGCTACACCAATACTGCCGTCAGTACTTACAGAATTATACTTTGTTCTGTATGTGGATAGACTAAATTGTTCCTGGATGATTCCGTTGAAATTGACTTTCAGTACAGTAGCATGTTGCCCGCTATGTTCTCCAACTATTAGTAGAGATTTGCCGACTGTCAATAGATCATATGCGCGTTCACTCCTATTCGTTGTCCCATAAATTCTAAAATTTGATATCTGTCCTCCTGAATTACTGGTGGCAGGGTTGTCACTCAGTTGCAATAAAAACATATCAGTAGTGCCACCTTGTGTAAGGGTAAATCCAGTGACAAAGATTCTCGGTATTAAAGAACCAAGAGCGGGTTTTACTACTTGGATACCAGTGCCTTCCTGATCCCATCTGCCATAATCGTAGATCTTGCACCATATGATATTATTGTTTTCATCAAGTTTGGCAACATAAATATCCTTATCCCGATCCTTAATATCTGTATATCCAGTTACGTATTTGTACTTTCCGAAATTTGTAATCGCAGTGGATTGCTCGATGTCAGATTCTATATTATCAAAATCCCCAATTCTTGCATTTGTCTGCAATACATTATCATAATCTCTGGTAACAATATAATGATCATCGTCATCAGTATTTACTTGATGCATTATGTTTCCAACAAAGGAGTAGGTCTTTTTCAGGGCGAGAATGTCTTTGCCAGAATTTTTTCTTCTATTGTCTTGCCCATAATCATCTATAATCTCACAGGTGTAGGAATCGCAATCTTCAAATACCATATTCTCACAAAATGTTGTTCCGAATTCTTCATCCGGGCTGCAATAGACGGTTACACAAACTTGACATTCACCAGCAGGAGGGTTGTAGCTCACAGTCTGACCTGTTAACGTAGTTCCGTCACAAAACTCCCAGAAATAGGTGTCTCCATCGCCAGTATTCTGTGCAGTGAATTCATATGGACAATCTTCTGTCGCCGTGATTTCCACATCTGGAATACAAGTAGCACAATCACTTATAATTACTTTTTTAAAGCTAATATAACTGTCATCTGTTGTTGAAGATTCAATTTCATTAAATTGAAAAAACAAGTTCAAAGGCATTGAGCTGGAATACGTAAAATTTGTTGAAAAAGAATTAAAAATTTGATCTTGATGATCACACGTCGTGTATACCGAATTAAAAATATCAATGCTTGGATTATTCAATTGCCCAAGTATAACTTCAGTGGATGAACCTTCATCTGAATCTACTAAGCCAAATTTAAAAATGGATTGATAATCTGTTGGTGGATTTTCGTTTGTTCGATGCAAATACTCAAAGGAGAGGGTATATGTCTCGCCATCTACTAATGCTAATTCATCTTCTGTGCTTATACCTTCAGCCCAAGATGCCAATGTTGCATTATTATCAAAACTGTTATTGTTGCAAAAAAATGGTGTATTTGATGTTGGATAATTTTCCCAATTACAAACTAAAGTATAGCAAGTATTTCCATGACAATTATCATCTAATGGAATATTTACTTGCTCGAAATTTCCATTCAATACAAGATTACATACATCAAGACCATCTACACAAGGATCAGGACCTAGAATTTGAACTGCTTGACAGTTATTGTCCACACAGCCAGATGTACTCGTTTCTGACAAGCAGACATAATAGATTCCAGGGTCAGTGAATGTATAAGACAAATCTTCACTTGTATAGGTATTTCCATCCACAGTCCAAATTGGGTTAACACCTCCTGTACTGGTATTTGTGAAATCTATTGTTATTGGAGAATTCACGGTATTATCAGATATGGTAAAGTCCACATTTATACCTGGACAAGGAGGTTGACAGCCAAGAGATTGAGTCAGTGAATATCTGGTCGTATTAAGTGCAGCATTGGCTCTATCTACTTGATCAGAAGTAAATATGCTCATACATGAATTGTCAATGTAATTCATATAATTTTTATGTACGGCAAAAGTATATGGACCACTATCGCATTCATAGAATTCATTCTCATTACAGAATGTACTGGGAAATGTAGTAGTATGTGGTCTTGTGTCACAACAGAAATCTCCTTCTATATCACAAGTGCTTGGCGAATTAGGAGGGCAGGTACTTGGGTCGCCATCAGAAGAATCAGTGAAGGTGTGATAAAGATCAAAAAAATGCCCCAACTCATGAGTTATTACATGTTCATAACTGGAACTGGTAAATGTGAAATCATCCAATACTACACCATCTACGTTGGCTGCTGCCCCTGGGAAATGGGCATAACCAATAGCTGATCCACTAATATTGTGCACAACCCAGATATTTACATAATCTGTATTGGGCCAAATACTTAGCGCTTTGACAGCGACTTCGTTTCCTCCACTTCCACTACTGATTCCCATACTAGCATAACTAGAATTTACAGAGCCATCGACCCTAATTATTCCATTCGTAGACATTCCTTCAGGATCTCTTTCGGCCAGGCAAAACTGAATGCTCATATCTACTCCGTCACCTTGAAGATTTGCGAAATCTTCATTGAGTTGATCAAAAGATTCCATGATTTCTGCATCTGAAATATTAGAACCAGAGCCAATAGATTCACCAAGATGGATGACATGAAATACGACAGGAATGACTTCTTCATTAGCTGCTCGCTGGTAATTCTTTTTTGTATCACTTTTGATTTTTTTGATATAATTTTTTATCCTTTTCTGGCGGGCCAAAAATGCTTCTTTATATTCTGGATCATCTTGCAATTTTTGATTGTGAAGTATATCA
Source organism: Saprospiraceae bacterium (assembly GCA_965230575.1). Taxonomy (GTDB): domain Bacteria; phylum Bacteroidota; class Bacteroidia; order Chitinophagales; family Saprospiraceae; genus CAJXUU01. The sequence goes on along the minus strand of OZ246013.1, from coordinate 7,800,667 downwards.
GTCCCACATGGATCGTTTTGACCGAACAACATACTCGTTGTCAAAAAACTTAGTAATAGTAGTAGTTTTAATTTCTTCATGTTTAATTTTTAAATAGTTGATAATGAATTGAATGACAACCACTGTGAAATAGCCAGTCATACACTGGAATAGTGTAGTAGATCATCTATAGTCTAACCCACAAACCGACAAGTGATTTGGATTTTGTGATAGGCGATAAAGAATAGGTGATAACTGTTTGACTTAACGATCTCGGAGAGTGGCGACGATAGTCGACAAGAGAAGGAACGCACGAGCGGTGGGCTGCAACGATCTCTAAAAGTAGGTCAAGCTTACTAAGCCTGTTAGGCTTGGTAAGCTATTAAGGTTTCGTAAGCTTTTAGATTCGGTAAGCATTTTAGAAACTCTAGGCTTGGTGAGCCAAGAACTTAACATGCTCACACCAAAATACCCCTATCTAAGCATTTTGATAAGCTCCCTGGCAGCGTCCTTTTGATAGTCTGAATTGGGATTATTGGCGAAGGAATCAAGAATAGGGAGTGCTTCTTCGGATTTATTGTTACCGATCTTGGCCAGGGCCAGGTACCATTCTAAGGCTTGGGTATATGATTGCGGTATTTCGCTTTTGATATCTAGCAAGCTTTTTTCTGCTTTGGCATAGTCATTCAGTGCGAGATGACAGATTGCTCGGTAAAAACTTGCTTCATATCCTGTGCTGCCTTCAAGTTCGATCAGCGCCTCACCATATTTTTGTCGATTATAAGCAGACAAATTGATTTCGTTTTCTCCCATAGAAGTGATTTTATCTGGGTATGCGGTAAAATATTTTGCTGCTAATTGCGGTGGGTCGATTGGTTCTGACTTGGAATTAAGCATATACATTACCGCCAAAAGTGTGAGTATTGCTATTATAATTCCAATTATTCTTTTCCATGCTTTCGGAGTATTGGTATTTGTTGAGCTGTCATTATATATAGCCTCTATTCCTTCCTTTATGGTCCTTCTTTCCATAATATTGGCAAGCTTAAAAACTTCTTGGTAAGATTCAAACTCCGCTCTGATGGCAGGATTGGCATTAATCTCTGCTAAATATAATTTTCGGGTATTCTCATCAATATTTTTACCCAGGATTGCATCGAATTTATCATGATAATTATTCATCTCAGATCTTTTAGTAGTTGTTTAAGATTAGGACTCCGATTTACCAAGTCTATCATTTTTTTGACGCATTTACTTTTTTTATTCATGGCTACTTGTGGGCTACCATAACCCATTTCTGATTGAATCTCAGTCATATTAAAACTTTGAGACCACATTAGCAATACTTGTTTACATGTAGATCCTATTTGGTTGAGCACCTGGTCCAAAATATTTTCTTGATCATTAAATTCAATCACGACACTTTCTGAGACGTGTACATCTTTAATTTCTTCCCTGCTTTGTTCTATCTTCCCTGCACGATATTTTTGGTACCACAATAGTCTGCAGATTTGATATAAATAGGCATTTATACTTCCCGTACCTTTAAATTTATCCTTCTTAATATTAAAAACCAATTCAGTCATACCTTCTATTAAAATATCTTCTGCTTCTATAGTGCTACCTCCATGTCTCCTTACAAAGCTGAACACCCTCTTCTCATTCTCTTCCAATAAAGTCTTGATTACCTTTGATTCTTCAAAGCTACCTTCCCTTATTGCCTCAACAATTTTATTGTCTTGTGCTGTCAATTAAATCTTCAATTATTAAGTTGGAAAAATAATAAAAATCTAACCATAAAACTGGTTTTAATTTTGAATGGCCTACCCAGATATTAATGACGCGGAATTAGAATTTGATTCAAAATCTGTAATTTTCTTATTTTAATGATTAGAAAATATATCACTTATTGTGAATTAGATATCACTTATTGGAAGGATATGATTAAAAAATCAAAACTTCTCGGTTTTTAAATTAGAAAAGTTACTTTTCCATACCCTTTTGCGATGTTAAGTACTTTTTTCAAAACACATTTAATCGATATTAAACTCCTTTATATGTCCAACTTAAATCAAAAATTAATCTTTTGTCTATTATTATTGGTATTAAATATTGCAACTGTTTCGGCTCAAGACTTGCTACCTACTGGTGATATTTCGCATACTTCGATAGACTTTCCGTTTACTCCTGTCATCTCTACTCAAATAGAAAATGTGGATGAACCTACATATTATCAAGTTGAATTCAATAGTCAAGAAGTACTGGACACATATTATTATGACAGTATATCCACTACTCCTCCAGATTATGAAACTCAGATGCGTTATTTTTGGACTTTTGGAGATGGACATATTAGTTATGAGAGTAATCCCGTACACCAATATGTTGCGGGCGGATCATATGAAGTAACATTGCAGGCAACTCCAATTTACACACCTAAACCACCACCACCATTAATGAAAATTGAAGTTGATGTTCCGGAGGGTGTCAATGGTGTTTTGGATGTATCTTCAAGCCTAGATTTTCTCTCACCGGCAGAGATTCCTGATAGATTATTTCTGAAAGCAGAAATGTTAAGAAGCTTCAGATCAAATTTTGAATCGAGTATGATCATTACATATAAGAGTGACCAATTCGGAATCACCAATGATGCCATTCAAATATATTATAATTCTGAAAAGGTGGATGCTGTAGCGGTGTATAGTTTTCAAGGGGAGACTCTTACTTCGGTAGATGATATAGAATCAAGTTGGAATTTGGGAGAAGAGTTAAATTTGGCTGATAAAATGCTGACCATTCCTTTTACCAACCTTGAACAGAATGAGACCAGACGGATACTCGTACAATTTGTATCGAATAATTCTTTGGTGACATTTGATCCTTCGATAAATTTTGGTTTGAATTTTCAGAATGAGGTTATGGAGGAGATAGCTCTAATAGAAACTTCTTTGAGGAAGTCATGGGACCCAAATGCAAAAGAGGCTTTTGTGAATTTCATATCTCCAGATGATATTCCGAGTACGATTAAGTATAGAATCTTTATGGAGAATATTGGCTCGGCACCAGCTGATATGATTACAGTGTTAGATAGAGTACATCCTGTTCTGAATATTGATGAATATGCTTCACACGCTATCGTAAATTCAAAGGATGATGAGGTCACCTGGACATATGAGCCAAATATTGAAGATCATAATGTGAATTATTTTTCCTCAAATATTGATTTACCTGGTCAAACTCCTGAAACGAATATTGAAGATTCAAAATTTTGGTTTGATGTAGAATATGAACTGGACAATCCAACCTTGGAAGAGAGAATTACAATTAGCAATGGACATTGTAGAAACGGTGTCTATAGATTTGGTGAATTTGCGAAGATTACATTTGATTATAATCCCGCAATTAATACTAATACTCCATATATTGAAGCAGGATGCCCCAAGGAAGAAATTTCCCATTGCATAGAGATCAAAGACATCTTTCCGAATCCAGTATTCAATGTAGCTCAACTTACATACAAACTTGAAGCATCACTTCAAAAACCCCTTGACGTTTTTGCTCTTTCAAAATTTGGAAAGATGATTCCAATAGCTTCAAATCTAAGTGCTCAAAAAGGTACACACACTTACAACTTGGATTTTAGCCACCTAAAAGCAGATGTCTATCGGTTAATTCTTAGAAACAAACATTGCTCAGCAAAAGTAGAGGGATTCGTAAAAAAATAATTATTTAGCAGCATGAAAGCTAAGTACTTATTTTTAATTGGATTACTTGTACTTTCCAATGTAAGAGAACTATGTAGTCAGGAGATAGGTGATATAAATAAAAGCTTAAAAGAAATCCAAGCATCTGCGTATAGATGTTTGACCAGTGCTAAAGGAGATTCTGCCCTTATTTATACCAATCAATTATTGGACATTGGTAGGGCGAATTCAATTTCAGCTTACATAAAAGCCAAACAATATAGCTATGCTGCATATATTAATGAGCAGCTTGGAAACCCTGCGAATAGTTATGCCTATGCAGATACGGCAAGCCAGCTATATATTCAAATGGATTCTATCAATGCAGATTTGGCAAATAGTCTGTGGACGAAAGGAACTTCACTGTTGAGGTTAGGCGATTACTTGCGAGCGAAGAATAATCTTGAACATGCATTGCGCGTTGCCACACCAATCAATTACTATGTGAGTGGTATTCAAAACGACCTGGCAGATAGTTATTATTTAATGGGGGAGCTTACAAAAGGTAGACAGTTGTACGAAAACCTATTAAAAAAGTCTGATCAGCTCGCACCGATGTTGAACCTGATCATTCATGCTAATTTGACGGATATATATTTGAATGAAAATGAAATCCAAAAAGCAAAAACAACATGGACGCCAGTCGATGAGATCATTGAAGAAGGGCATCTGGAAGGATCGCCAATATTGGCAGAATTTCTGAAAATCAAGGCTAATCTCTTTAGAGCAGAAAGTGATTATTCTCAAGCATTTGAGGTAATACAAGCGGCCTTGGCCTCACACCTTGCTTATAATTCGCAAAATCTGAGAGACCTCGTAAAACTGTATTGTGAGAAAACCGAATTGGCACTCTTACTTCATGACTTCAAGGCTGCATCAAAAGCAATAGGGTTGGCTACGGATATTATTTCTCAAAACGCAGAAGACTTTTCACGTGACCCTTACAATATGGTTGTCCATCATTTGAAAGCAAAAGTAGGAAGGAATTCTAAGATTGGTTTGGATTCAACACTTGCCTATTGTAAAAAGGCCCAACGAATTTCTGACAAGATCAGATTAAATATGCTACACCAAAGATCCAAGCTCAGTCTGGCGGAATATTTGGAAGGGAATACTGCTCTTGGACTGGATGCGGTTTATGAGCTATACGAAGAGACCAAGCTTACTAATAATTTAGAAGATGCCTTCTTCTTTCTGGATAAAAGCCGAAATCAAATCCTTTTGGATGAAATGGCGGAGCGCGTATGGTCTCAGCAAAATGCCTTAAGCATCATTGATGAAATAAAACAACTAGAATTATCCCAAGCACAAATCCTTAATGAAGATGAATTGAATCAAGTAGATTTGAAACTAGAAGGCGCCAAGCAAAAATTGCGCGACCAATTTGGACAAACCTATGCAGCTCTGGCATCTGGAAAAGACTATAAAGATCTGGAACAATTGGCATCAGAAAACGAATTGAGTTTACTATTGTTTGGATCAGGAGAAAGCCATACCTACGTCCTACTTATTCAAAAAGGAAACACCCAATTTGCCAAACTAGAAATTAATAATGACGAATTAGAAGACTTGATAAAGACCCATAACAAGGCACTTGGAAATCCAAATGAAGATCCTTCATCTTACATGCAATCAGCTTATAATCTTTACCAGGCTATTTTCTCTGATCTCCATATCCAACAGCAAAAAGTTTGTATTATTCCAAGTACGATTCTAAACGATCTATCTTTTGCCTCCTTGGTCATTGATGACAGTAATAGCTCCAGTTACAAAACCCTTGCTTATTTTTCTGATCAATATATAGTTCAATATGCCTTATCTTCTTTTTTTCTGTCTAATGAGATAGATGCTAATGGTGATTTGCTAGCAATTGTTGATCGTGAATCGGAATTTGGAAATTTGGATAATCATTACAAAATGCTTGAGGAAAATTTATCGGGAACAGGTGCTGACATTTGGGAATCGATAGATCCTGCATTATTCGATAAAAAATTAAAGAAAACCTCATTACTTCATATTTCCAGCCATGGTTTCTTTGATGATAGTGAGGCAATGGAGAGTCACATCATCTTTCCTGGTGAAGAAGACCTTCGTTATCATTTAAAAGATATTTACAACCTTTCGTTTGATGCCAGTCCTTTGGTAGTTTTGAATTCATGTGAAACGGGAAAGGGGCATGAACTGAAAGGGGAGGGTAGCAATAATTTTACACGTGCCTTTACTTATGCAGGAGCAGGTGGAGTAATAGAAAGTGCCTGGAAGATAAATGCATTCTCAACCTCGGAAATATTCAATCACTTCTACAAAAACTTGAAGGCAGGTGATCCGAGTACAGATGCATTGTCAAAATCATTGAAGTCATTTCGCAAACAAAGCAATATTGATAATTCATTCTTCCATCCCTATTATTGGTCAGGATTTAAGCATTATGGCAATGCCATAAAAATAGAGACGGGTAAATCAATTTATATATTAGGCGGTGTACTTATTGGTATTATGGCAATTGCTCTTTTGTGGATTCTTTTTAGAAGGAAGAAATAAATTTTTGCGTTATCCATCACTATTCACTTCTCACCTCAATACATTTCTTCCAAAAAAATGAAAAGCAAATAGAATTCAATGTTATTAATAATAAAAGCCATCAGACTTGGACATCCTTCGAATACAAGTAAGACAAACATCTCACCTTTCGGCATACGTATAGACAAAAAAAAGAGCTCAACAATTTAATGTTGAACTCTTTTTGTGACCAGTCTGGGGTTTGAACCCGAGGCTGTATGACTTTGGTATACAGGGATTTGCAATTAATCTTTATAATTCATTCACCATATAACTCCCGCAATGGATGTTTTCATTTATAATCAAATGGGTAGTGTGAAGATAGTGGAAATAGAGGATATGTACAAGGTGAGTTTCTGAAGGATCTTTAGTTTTGTGTCAGTAAATTGTTGACGCTTGTTGTGTGAAGGTGGTGGAAATTAATGGGTAGTGAGAGTTGTTTTTCATAAGCAATGATGCTTTCTTTTAAGGTATAAAATCCGGCATGATTCAACTATATATTTATGGTAGGCTGTGAATCATTGATTTAGTAATTTTCGAAAAGCCTTCGCCCCAAGTGCACCCCGTACAAAATTGAGGCCGTTCGAATCCTAAAAGAATACATGGTGCTGTTCTAAAGGTAGAGAAAATTTAATGAAGTTATAATTTGATAGATTCTGTTCGATAAACGAAATGATAACACAGGTAGGAATATTTATTTTAATCTGTAAACTGATCTCGTAGTTTTATAATCTGTTTTGTAATAATTGAATATCGGAAATAAAGTTATTCCAAGTGCTTTTAGTAACTAAATAATCAATTATTGCTGAATCTGTATCCGAATTCAGGATATGTCAATGTTCTACCTCATTATTTGACATCAAATCAACTGTTTGGTTGAAAAATAAATTTGAGTATAAGATGCACAGCTAGTGTATTTATTTAGTGTCGTAATTCAAAGAATTTGTAAGGATAATTGTATTGCAATTTATATTCCTGATTTGTTTTGAAAAAGCAGAATCAGCTGATGGAAGCATTTTATTTCAATGCATCAAATAAAAGTCCACTACTTCCTTCACCTCTGCCTGTTCGTTTTTTTCGTCCCAACCAGCATATAGTTTTCCCATCATACCATCTGGCTCTTTGAAAAGATCTCATTACTTGAATCCCTTCCCTTGGAACTTCCTCCTCTTCAATTAAATATGGTTTGTAAGGAGACGCATCCTCAGGAAAAACAGAAAGAATTACACCTTTTGGCCGAACGAAACTTCTATCATCAACCCCATTAATGTTTCGGAGCATCTTCCCTCTTTGAAGTTTTACATTCATCAAAGGTGGTGATGCTGTGTTGACAGGGATAAAAGGGATCCAATTTTCAGGAATTTCGGTCATAAAAATATACTCGTAGGTCCCTTCCACATTTTCTTCTTCAGTTGAAGGAGAGTTTAAAAGCAAATATTCCTTTAAATCCAAATAAGTCTCATATCCGTCACTTCCACCTTCAAAAACATCAGGAATGATTTTTTCAATTGCCCAGACCATATTTGCCATTTCATCTCGAATAAATAGAACTTTTTCTACTGGATCACTTTCCTGGGTTTTAAATGACACAGGAGGGATAAACACTCTTGCATCCTGTGAGGCAATGGAATTTTCAGACGTGTTACTTAAGTTGAACATGGACCAATCACTATTTGGCATTTGATCATTTGCCGGATTTATTTTTGTTTTAAATTGAAAACAATCCTGGACAATGATACTTTCCACTCTTCCAAGACTTCCTACGGGAACCTTGAATGGAATTGAAAACCAGTCATTACTATACAGCAACATGAATTCATTAAATGCGATGGTGGAAATATCGGTAGTTTGAATGTTGATATTACTTGGATTAATTTTGCCATCCTCAAATTCCCAATATCCTTTACTGGGCATTCCAGGGAAACTGGCATCTGTTGGGAGTAGTGTTATCTTTTTTTCTTTGACTGTTGTGTTTTCTCCAGTTATTGTGTCATGTTTTAATACTCCGTTAGTATGATTGTCAGGTGTGTCAACTTCATAGACATACCAATCTGGATTTCCCTGATAATATTCTTTTGAAATGATGGGTGTTTTTGAACCATTTTTATTGCTTGCTGCAAGATTGAATTGGTATTCCAACCTGGAACTATTCCAAGAATTATTATCAACAGGAGAGAAAAACAAATTGGAAAACCAGTCAAGAAAAATTGATATTGACTGCTTTATTTGTAAATGATGAGTGGCTATGGCATCCTCCGTGATTGCGTCCAATTCATAACCATCCAGAACTGTTGAATTTGGGTGTAAATCCTTTAGATAATTGATGAAAGATTCGCCATCCAGAATATTTCCATTTAATACCTTCATCTGAAAGTAGTTTTTATGTTTCAGATTCAGATCAGCATTTTTGTAAGATAAACCGGATGAAGCTGGGGTGTTATCATCATTTGTCAAATTATCTACCACAGCTGCCTGATTAGTTTTTCCGTTAAAAACATCTATAAATGCTCTAAAGACGAGTTCGGGAACCTCTTTGGATTTCAGGATTTTTTTCCATGCATTGGATATTTGCAGGTTTAACTTTTTATCAAAAGGAATTTGTTCTGCTTCAATTCTGGCTTCCAATGGAATATTTTCACTGTATCCAACTGGATCACCGGTATTTATGGCATAACGACAAATAGGTGAAGAGCTAAGATGTACCTTGGCCATTATGGCTGTACCAGTGTCTTCTGCTTTCAATTCTCCAAACTGCAACTGACGCAATATGAAATACAGTGCGTCCGCAACGGGTGCATTTAATGTACGACTGAAGTCCTTTGCTCTTGGTCTTGGTTCAAGTCTATTCCATACACCCAATCTAAGTTTACCGGGGTCTGCTTTGACCACACCCGGTTTAGAAAAGTCCTTATCTGAAAAAAAGCTCATAGTCCGGTATTTTTAAACTTGATTTCCTCCAACAGGGTTGGAAGGTGAATCAATAATTGTTGAATCATCTGGGAATTCCCCAAATGGAAATAATGTACTGTCAGGATCATTATCCAAATTATTAATTGTAAAATCAGAAGCATGATCCATCTCTTTTGAAAAATCAGTTACTCTGGCCACAATTGCGGGTAAAGGATGGGAAAAGAAAAATCTTCCGGGAGAATAATCTGCTGGCGTATATGACAATTTGAAAAAGGGATTTAAATAGATATCCATTCCCTCATTAAGATGTTCGGGCTCAATTGCCCTTAATTTCGCCAGCTCCAAAGCTGTATTTACTGTATCAACAAAATATTTGAGTGAATACGGTTTGTTAGCGGGAGGAATTGATAAGAGAATCGATTGCGGTGCCTCAGCATTTGGCTGATCATAATGAAATGCGATTCCGGTTGTTTCCTCCTTGCCCGGGATCACTTCTGTGAATTCACCAACAACGATACCTGCAAACTCATCTGCAAAAGTTTCTGTGCTGCCCGTGGTTATGTTCCATCCTTCAATAATATCGAATGAGGTGTCAAATAGAAAAGCAAGAGATAGTTTATCAAGACTTACAGGCGTAGTGTCCTGATCATGATCTTCAAAGTAGTTTTCTGGCAATTCTTCCATAACAGAATGGTCATTAGGTCTGTATGGAAGTTGTACCGGTTTTAACCTGATTTCATCTGAATCATAGTCCCTTAAGAAATCAGCATTTAAAATAAAGTTTTCGAAGTGTCCAATATTTTCCCTGATTCGGCCCATCCTGGCGAGCCATGTCTCCATTGCAAGGGGATCATTTTTTGGTAAAATTAGGTGACTGTCCTTGATTGAATGACTGAATTCCCGAGGATTGATTAGTTTAAACAAAGGCAGAATTATGAAATTTCCACCCAATAGCCCCCTGACTAGTTCCAAATATTCTTTTGCAAAGGGGACTTCATTCCATCCATTATCAATTTCAGAAAATTTGACGGAATAATTATCAAGTCTCTTTTCAATAATTTGGATAACAGAACTTGCTCTGTTTAGAACCACATCCTTGTCACTTACTTCAGTTGTAAAGTGAGGTATAGCCTCGGGAATCCCGAAAAGCGAAGAATAAATCAGAGCGTCCTTCAGTTTTTCTGCAGCCCCTGAAATATCATTCTCAAGCTCAATTTTTTTCATTTCAAGATCTCCCTTCAAACCTGAATCTCCAAGCATCAGGTATATTTGTTCAACACGGGAAATCAGTTCTGTCAGATTTATTTTTCCTGTGTTATTTACTCCATCGTCTATCATCCCATGATGAACCAAATGCTCAGGTTGAAGGAATTCTCCACCGGTTATGATCCTGAATATATTTTGAAGCATTGGAATAATACTGCAAAATGGAACTTCAACGGAGCCGCCTGATTCTAAATCTATGTAGATTGAATTAGGAATTTCATGATCAACTATTTTAACAACTTTTGCTGTAATAAAACGACTGATTTCGGACTCCTGATCAATTACCGAAGTATTAATCATGAAAACCAGATCAATAGGTTGAATACCAAGTTTATCCAGCGAAATATTTAAAAGTTTTTCATTTCCCACATCAGTTTCAACTTCATATTTTATGACCATTCCAATTTTTTCAGGATCACCAATCTGTTCACCGATCCATTTGTTCAGAATCGGTTCGGCCAAAGCTCTCGGTGTTGGTTGAGATTTCCATTTGGACACAAATCCGGAAGGAATATGTCCTGAAAGGCAAATACCAACCCTTTGAGTAAATGGATGTCCTGTACGAGGTGTTTTAACGACCTCTGGTTCAGGAATATACTTTCCTTCATTCATTGATTTTTGGATTGCACTTGCTTTTGCAAAGTTTCCCCTTGTAACCTGAAACGTACTCTCTGTCAATGCCAAATCCGAAACGGCATCCAAACAATCCTCCAGCTGATCAATTACTTCATTCATAATTGATGTTTCACTAGCAGCTTCCAGCATGGACTCGAAATCGTGCCATTCCTGGGTCAAATTTCCCTTTCTTAGAAAATCCAGAAGTTTCAAACCGTCCACTACATTGTTGGCCTCAACTGTCTCATTTAAATCGGATCCATTGTTTATGAGTATGTCAGAAACCAACGGAAATAAGTTCCTCAAGTCAAAAATGTATTTGTCCATTTTTCTCTCATGGAGATTTCGTTCAAGCTGATAGCCAAGAAGAGCTCCCAGAGGTTGTCCATTTCTAATTCCATCCATTAGCCAAAGTGCCTTTTTTACCCTCCCTGAGCTTAAATTAATTTCGAAAGCACTATTCTCCAGTCCACCGGTGGCCATATATCCTGATCTCATTACTGCTGCGGTAATTGCATGATTAATTGAAGGTGCATGAATAAAGCCCTGATTGTCTCCATCAATTGCTACTATGTCTCTGGGATTGTCATCTATGGAATCAACGATAATGGAATCCCCGTTTACAAGTGTCCTCGAACTTCCTTTTTCCAAATTTAAAACCAAGCCATATGCCCCAATATAGGAACCCTCCGAAGTTGTATTGTCCGTAGGAAGTCCGGATCGGATTATCCATAAAGCCCTGTTAATCAAACTTAAGAACCAAGGCGTCACTCCGTATCCAAACATGCTTACATGTTCACTCATTAGTCTTTCCAGTTCAGCAGTTGGCAGTGAGCTCAAAATTCCCAAACAGGAATTCATTTTCTTTAAAGCATTAGTTTCTGCAGCATAATTGGAAAATAGTGTTGAACTTCTCTTCAGATAATCAGCCATTGAATTATCCAGGAAAATATTGATCTGATCGGCATTGATGTCAGGAACATCAGAAGGTTTTAATTTATACAATAGATAAGGCAAACGGGAATTGGCCATTTTTGCAGTATACTCTATGGCTTTGGCATCGGGATTTAATGTCCATAAATTCGGATCTTGGGAATCATTTTTGTTGATTTGTGACTCAAGGAAAAAAGACCATTCTCGTCCTATTCCAGAAATTTCTTCGCTTATAATAGAGCTTGCAATTTCGGAAGGATCACTGGATATGATGTTTCCGGATCCGACATCATCGAAATTCGCGTTCCAGTTGTTATATCTGTACGCACCATTTTTAACAGCATCAATAAAATCATCACTCCATTGAAATGAAAATGATTTATAACTTCTTCTGTCCACATTCCTGTCATGACAATAATTTGATAAAACTAAATTATTGGCAATGGAAATTGGAGTCCAAAAACCTCCACCGTCATGTCTTCTGAAAACCAGTTTATTTTGACTGTCCAATCCAAATCCATATTCGTAATTTTGCCAACCACCGATTTCATTTTTGAGCGTTTCGATGTTGATAACAAAATTTAGAATATTTACTGCTTGTTGCTTGTATGTTTGACTGGATAAATGATTCTGCATCTCCCACCATTCCTGACCAATAAAATTCCAATTGAAAAAAATTCTTTTTGGAAGATTTTTAAATATCGCTTCACTAAGTTTGATACCGGATGGTGGAGTGCCCTGAACATTGGGATCACCCATATTTCTATAAATTTTCATTGCCGCATCAAAGGCGTATCCTATAATGGAATTTGACAGCAATAAAAAGAGCATTGATCGCGAGGGCATTGTACCTTCAATGGATGCCTTTAATATTTTTTTTATTGAACTCGATTGTAACCAGTCAATATAGTTTTGGTTTGTTGAATCTTTCAATTTTGAAAGAGGTCGATTTTCACTTATTTTCAATTCATCAACAGTTTGACCGTTAAGTTTGTTGGACTTGTCAAGAAATCTTAAATGTGCCATTGAGAGAAAAGCGCCGCTATTATCCTGCTTGTCAAGATAGCTCGTAAACCCTGATGGGTTGTAAGGGTCATAATAATCATCAACATTTGTGCTATTCTTTGTCCACAACCATTTCAGGGAGGACAGGGAAAGCTTGTCTCTTAACGTTCCAGGTCCACCACCTCCACCATTGTTAAAGTATGCAGCCCTGCTGGGGAAGAACAGATCTCTGAATGGATTTACATGGTATCTCTCCCAACCTTGAAAATCAATGAAGTAGGAATAACCCAGTTTCTCATGAAAATTAGTAATCCCGTCTGAGAATATATCCTTTAACAGTGATTCATCAGCAGTTCCCAGGCCATACCTGCTTTCAAATGAAACAGGATTAGGATGCAGCCCCAGAATTTTCATGAATCGTTCATTCGATCTTTCCAATTTTTGTTGAGCGTCAAGGCTGTCATCCCAGATGTCATCAACTGTTTCAAAATGTTTTTTTGATGCTTCAATCCATTTGGCTTTAAGGCCCAATAATACATTTAACAGATTTTGACAGAACAGTTTTGAATATTTGTTGTCATTCCATTCCTGAAGTCCACCATAAGGGTCGATTAAATCGGAATCGTATTCATTATCCTGTGTATCATAAAAAATTGATCTTATTAGTGAATTTCCATTTCCGTTGGCTGAATTATTATCATATTCTTCGTCAAACAGATATTTAGTCTGATGAAAAACACCAATAGGCAACATACCATAAGGTTGATCTCCAACTCTTATACTTGGTAAAGCACCACGCCCCTTCACGAAGTCCACAAAATAATCTCGTAACCTGTCCAAATTTTCATCCATATCATGAGAGTCTTTAGCAGTATCTGTATTAAACATGTGATCACCACTTTGATAGAAGGAATACATTTCCTCAAAATAATATCCACCTGTTGCCTGCCACAATGCGAAATTCATGATACCTGCATTACGAATTGTGAACCCGTCTGCATTGTAAATATTTTGAAAAACTGAAGGGTTGACTCCAAGTGCTTCAGCAAGTATCTGACCATCAGCTTTTTCTTCCTGAATATTTGAAACTGTGAATGTGTCACCATTTACCTCCGTTCTGAAGCTTTCCTCATCCTCTAAAAAGGCATCATATCCGGAGTCAGTATCAGAAGTGTTGTTGGTTGGAGTACCGGGAGGAACAAAACTTAGTCCGTTTGCTCCATAATGATGAGCCTCAAACAATTCTTCAATCAATTCTTTCGAATGTTCGATCAGTGTTTTATCATCGGGTGATTTGGTCTTAATACCCAAGGCAATTATTTTGGAAAAACCTGGTGTGGAACTTCCTAATGGAATTCTCACAGCCATACCTTTTGATAATGCATCGCTAAAATCAACAGTCCATTTTAAATCGGGACCAACAATTAAATCGCCATTTGTATTTTCATCAAGAACATTTTCATCATTTGGATCTATTCCTGTAACAAGTTCTTCCGGAATGGTTTCGGATCCAAAATGGAAACTGGGAGGACTGTCATCAGTCTCATAAAGAGCAAAGACAAAACCGTCAGGCATAACCCTGGAGACAGGGACCTTGTTCCATGAATATGCTTTAACAGCAGGCTTTGGAAAATTTAATACTGTGTTGCTTTCAGTTGAAATTTCTTCCCCGAAATTTCTTGTAAATCCGTTTCCAGCTCCATGTTCTCCTGTAGCAGGTTTTTCTTCAGGCTTCATAGTCTTAATAATAAAAGCTGACCTTTCCGAACCAAATGAATTCGTCATTGAGCGCCAATAGCCAAATTTCAGTTCCCTGTTGTTTTGATCATTCCAAATCCCTTTCCAATATCTTTTTCCTGCTTCGATTTCTTCACTTGTCAGTGATTGATCCTGGGCATCGATGGCAATAACGCTTGGATATACTCTAATCCATAATTCCCAGTCACCGGGAATGATTGAGTAGTTGAATGGTATTTTCCTCTGAAGTTCTTTACTCTTTTTTTTAATTAAATCAAAAACCTTGCTGGACTGTCTATCCATTGAATTATTGACAGATTGCAGTCGGGAAACTGCTTTTCGGGTTGAGTTTACAAGATTTTTTAATTCGTTTAATTTTTCTGTTTGTTTTTTGCAGGATTCCAGAATACTTTCCAGATGAGATTCTGTTTCAATTTTCCATTCTTTAAAAGTAGAATAATTACTGTCAATCATGAATTTTATCCTTGCAATGGAAATAGAAGAGAGGCTGCTTTGTTTCTTCAGGCTTTCATGCAAATCGCTAAAAGAATGTAGTAAAAATTCCAGTTTTGTCCCTAAATTGACTAAATTCATTCCACACAAAATAATATCAGTCATGCTTCCTTCCAAATTCAGGATGTTGACCTTAAATTGAAAGACGATGGTCTCGTGACCTGTGGATCCCTCATTTTTTTCAATCCAGTTCCTGACAGTTGTAAACTGTTCTTCAATTAATTTTATGGAGTTCAATATTTTCTGAACATTGTTACGAGAAATAGAGCAACTTGGAAATTTTTTCTGAAATTCATTTAATTTTCCAAGAATGGTATTTTTCTCATCAATAACAATATCTTGAATGTCCGGAAGATAAGAACTTATTGTTTTAAGGATTGGGATAGTAAACTTGTATGTTTCCATTGGATTCTCCGTTGATAGGACATCGACAATATTATTGACTAAACCTATCTTTTCCAGTTCTTTTCGAAGCAAATAAGGTCTTTTATTGTCATCTCCGTAAAGCATTTCCAATTTGCTTTTCAAGGACGAGAGGTTTTTCAATTGCTTGTGGAGAGTTTCAAGTTGATTTTTGCCAAACCTTTTTGCTGATTTTATTTTCCTTTTCCATCTTTCAATTGCTTTATTAACTGAATTGAACTGATTATGAAGTTTTTGAAGATCCTCACCGTCTATCCTGTCGAATTGATTTATTTGCAAAATCAGATTTTTGACAAGATCAACCAATTGATCATTGAACTGCCGAATGAAATAAATTTTATTGGTTTCAATCTTTTCCAGGGTAATAATTGCGCTCTCAATTCTATTTTCCAGATGAATAATAAGTTTTTCATTTTTTTCAAAAACAGAACTTTCGCAATTTGTTATTTTTTTTGTTGAAAAAAATGTCTCCAAAAGATTTGCAACTACCCCTGCTTTTTTAATTTCCTTCTCCGTGTCATTGATGTTTGCATTATATTGCAGAGGAATGATATTTAAGGCCTCTATGCCTCCCCATACTTCAGACAATCCATTTTTAAGTTCGGTTGTGAGAAATTCTGATTCCAGAGGTACTGCCAAAAGATTTTCCAACCGTTTTTCAATATCTGATAACAATTGAGAACTGAAAGGTATATCCGGAATGACTTGATTGGATTTGAATATTTGATTTAGAATTGATTTTATTACAGAAATATTATCCCATAATATGTACAAATTACTTTTATAACAACACTCCTTTAAAATCTGTGATTTTTGCTCTACCTCATCCATTAAATTTTCAAGTTCTGTTTTCAGGGTTATACTTTGGGAGAGATGCTTGTCAAGCCAGTTCATCGTAATTTCCAGCTGACCCGGTAAATTCTGAATCAGAATTTCAATGTCCCTGCAATCATCACAGTTTATTTTGCTTGTCGAGTTTAGCATCACAATTAGTCGTTCGATCTGATGAATTATTGAAGTAATGGTCATGAAAACAATACTGCTGGAAAAATTCTTATTTTGAATGAGTTGTTCGATTCTTTCTGAAAGAAGAGATTTGATTTTAAATATTTCCTGTATGAATTTCGGATTGATTCTTTCTCCATCCTGACAATCCTCCAGATCCATTAATTTTTCCAGTTCATTTCTTCTTTTTTCAAGTTGAATTCGAAGATCCTGAAATTCCTTTTCCTCCCGCTCCAGCAAATCTCTGGTTATATTATTCTCAATTTTTTGTTTGGCATTGGCTTCACTTAATTGCGATAATAGTATTGGATTCAGGATATTGATTCCAATTTTTGATATTACGGTATTTATCTTCTCAAGGGATTCTTTAACGCGGGCAAGTTCTTTAACCCTATTTTCAGAAGTAACTAAATTCAGATTGTCTTTTTTCTGAATGTGAAATGTGTCAATCTCCTTGCAAACAGTGCTCAAGTCTTCAAATCCATTAGAATTTATAATTTTGGATTGAAAGGAGGAAAGTAGGTCAGATAATTTTTCAAACCTTTTTCCGAGTATTTCTGGCAACGATTTATGTTTCTCAATTGTGGAAAGAGAGGCCTTGTTCCATTCCTTAACATTCCTTGTAAGTCTGTTATTTTTGCTTTCAATAAATTTGTAATCTTCCTCATTTACTTCTCTCCAGATTTTTTGTCCGCTTCTGTATTTATTTAATTCATGGAGAATTAAAATTTGTCGTTTTAGCAAACCACTGGCGCTCAGAGTGCCGATGGCGTCCTTATATTTAACAAGGTCTTCAATTTTCTCTGACGCTTTGGTAATAATCTGTTTTTGAATTGAATTTTTTGAAGAGGCTTCAGGTTGCAATCTGGATGGAAAAGGTTTTTTAATTTCTTCCAGAATATGAAGGTAATTATATGATTGCTGCTCAATTGATCCTTCTAATGACTGACAGGCTTTTTTTGCATAATTGGATACCCTGCTTTCCAGAATGCTGATCTTGTAAATCGCAGGCTCACCGAATTCATTCGGAGACAAATTCATTAATTTCTTATGAACAGCCTGAGCCTTTTCAATCAGTTTCTGGCCAAGTTTAAATACTCCACTCGGATCACCGGTTTGTTGGAATGGAACTTCACTCTTATCAGAAAGAATCAACACATCATCCACCATCTCTACTGTTGAATTCTCCAGTGTTCCTACTCTTACGTATCTTGTTTCCAGTCTTACAGGCAGCAACATGGTTGGATGTTTTGATCCAAGATGAGTGGTTAGTTTCTGATTGTATGTTTGTTCATTCATGATTAACCAATGTTTTGATAATTACTGTTTTGGGAAGAATTCCCACGACTCTTTGTTGTATTTCCTGATGAATCGGGTAAGAAAAGCAGGTCTGAAGCATGAATGCCCACCATCACTGGAGCCTGATGGAGAATGTATGCCAATTGTGCAGCATCTCCCTGTGTTCCATAATTTATATTTTTATCCATATTGATTATCGTATCACCATTTGGAAATGAAAGGTTATCGGGAAATGCAGAATTGTCATTGGGCAAAGCCGAAGCATCCAGACCAATAGAATAAATACTATTGGGATTATTCACATCCATGTGTTGCCATGCAAGATCATTCCATGAACTCAAGGTTGTTGGACCAGTTATGTTTTCGTCATAATCAAGACCGAACCTCGTCTCACCCAGACGTTCCTGAAAAATAAAAAACCAACCCGGATCGCCATTGATTCCAGCAGCTTCTTCAGCACTGATGTCGAAACCAACAATAGTAATGTCGGGAGCAATGTCCGCCTTCGAAATTGGAAATTTCAGGTTGTTTGGTATTTCAATGTCCAGTACCCTGATGTTAATTGAATTGTCCGGATTTATTTTTGCCTTATGAGCATAAATCATGGTGTTGGGAAATTTTTTCAGTAATTCTCCTCTAATTACCAGCACCAGTTTCGGAGTAATGGTATCGACATGTTTATTATCACCGAGTCCATTTACCCATTCATGTATGGGATTTATATCCTTGAACTCCTTATTTGAATTTGCCAAATCAAGATAATCATCAGTATTCCAAAACTTTTGAAAATAGGATCCCCTTTGATCTGTAGGGTATTCACGCCATAGCAATTCTCTTGCCATTTCATGATTTAATCCTGCCATAAAGGCTTCAATAAAGGAAAGGTCCGGTGACATGGCCATAACGGAATTATCATCGACACCCGAAAGTCCAGGAATGATAAATTCCGAAGATAAATCTGCAAGATACTCGTACATGGGGTAGGGTAATTCCGGATAGGCGAGAACGGGTTTTATCCTGTCGACAGCACTTCCAGGAAAGGCGGGTATTGATGTAATGGGTATTATTCTCATTATCTTTTCACCCAATGACTTTAAGGGGTGTATTTTATTTGCAATTTCGTTTTTCAATTGTATGATGTCTGAAGGTGTCTCCGAGGAAATAGAGGTATTTGTGGAATAACTTTCAAGAGAAATAATGAAATCATCCTCTTCAGCTGAAATTGGGGTTATTGAAGAGGAATCCAACGAAACACCCTGCGGATCAGTAAACTCATATGGAAATGGTTTTTTAACAGCTCCGGTTACCTTGTCTTTGAATAAATTGTTGAGATTGGCCACAAGGTTATTGTTTCCAAGAAGGAAACCTTGGGCATTTATTTGTTTGTTTATCTTTTTTGCTGTTTTTCCATTCTTCCTCAAAACTTTTCTCAGTCCAGAATTAACCCCGGCTCCGGTCAGCAAACTGTTCTTAATTTGATTTTGAATTGTTGCACCTCCATGCTTGATCTTTTTGTGAACTTTTTCGCATTGTGCAATAATGTCTTCATCCTGCCTGGACATAATATGCTTTTCTAGTGTTTTTTTATTGACCTCAATAGCAAATTGAGCCTGTCTTAATTTTTGATTTGCTTCAGTAATTTCTCCCAACTGATCCCATGCCTCTCCAATAAATTTTTCCTGATTCTCCCTTACCACTTTTCCCCCCAGAGCTGCAATTGCCCTATATCTTGGGTCAAGATTAAGCCTGTCCAGCCATGGTTTTGATGATGGAAGTTCATTTGCAGCAGCGTGCCACTGTCCATACATTGGAGGAATATTTACAATGGGATCTTCATTTTCATTCAGGGGGGTTATGGTGTTTTCATTTATTCTTTTTCTGAGCTTTTCCTTCAGGTCATTCTCTTCAGTATTGCCTGCGGACGCCCACGGTTGAAGATTTGTGTGCGGAACCTTGTAAGCACCGGTAAATGGAAGTAAGTCATTTACATTATCATAACTATTACCTTGGTCCTTCAAGGCAAGTTTGAGGCTTCGAATATTTATTGTAGGCATTTCCAAGGAATCGGTTGCTCTTACGGCCTTCAGCTTTCGGGCGAGGTTTTCAAAATCACCCTTTCCGGAAGTGGTGAATTCAAACTGATAATAAAAAGGAAAATCTATATTGAAATCTCCGGGATTCCATGAGAATTGAGTTGCGGAAGATGCACCGCTTTCATCATTTAACCCTGCTTTTCTACCAGTTTCAAATAACGGTATCAGAAAAGTAAAGTACTTTGTATTTTTCTCCAGTTTCCTGGGACAGACAATTCTTGAGAAAGCAATATCGGGCTTTTGTTCAAACAGGGTTTTCAGCTCTTCATAAACCGCATCATAATCACTGGTATCGGAATTCAGCTTCTGATTTACCTGGACATGCGCCCATGCCCATGCATCAATCGGTTGCAGATTTAGCGGTTCCGGTTTGATAATTTTAATGGACTGGACATCCCGTTCCGGATTTAGAGAATTGAAAACGAACTCATCCTCTTTCAATGCCATTAAAAAAAACCACGGACGAAGTTTGTTTGGAGATGATGGTTTTTCAGGGGTATACCTCCATGGAAAGTCTGGATCATTAAATACCAGGCCGGCCAAATAATTGTGCTCAAAATTATAAGTTCTGTTTGTGGGTTCCGTCTTGATAATCATCCGTGGATTTATGCTGGCGATATCTCCGGGACCTGTTAATGCAATATCCTTGCTGGCAATCTCATTTGAAATTGAAGACAAATTGGTTTTTAGATAAACACGGGCATTGATGGTAGCTCGTCCAGTACTGTTATCAGTGTTACTTATGAGGTTGCCCATTCCTTTCCTGAACCAGGGAAGAAAGGTGTATTGTGCTATCAGGTTATTCATTTTTCGGGGGTTTTCATAGGTTGATAATTCAATATTTACTGTATCAATAATTTCCCTGTCATGATTCAGGACCTCCAAAGGAACTAGACACAAGATTCTCATCACCGATCTCATATTCGGAGACCACCAGCAATTCTTCCTCCAGTTCGGGATTATTGGCAAGAATCGTTTGCAAGGATTCCATAGCCGATTCTTCTGAATAAAAATTTGTATTATAGGGAGCAAGATCAGAAGCCTTGACTATTCGAAATGCCTCTTCCTGAATTCTGATTTTTCTATCGTTGATTAAATAAGATGCCTTCCTGTTTGTGGAGAGGTCAGATTTTCCGACGGAGCTGTTTTTCCTTAATCCTTCCATCCATTGGTTGTCAATTGCTCGAGATTGTTCAGATGAAGTATAATCAGGTCCGTCAATGAGAATGGACTCATAAAAGATATTCTTCCCAACGGCATTTCCATGTCTGGCACTGTCCGTAGCCGGCAACTGGACTCCACTCTTATATTTCCTGAAGCTTGGGCTGGAAAGTTTTTGGCCCTCACTCATCGACTTAAATTCAGAAGGGGCAAAATTTGATTTAATATCAGTCAGATTCTCAAAAACCTCCGAATCAATCTGGATTTTCGTAATCTCAAAATAATTCGCTCCTTTTGGCTTTTGATTTCCGTATTTTTCCAGTTTTGTTTTTAGAGGAGCTACACTCTGGTTAATACTGAAAGCTCCAAAAGGATTAACTACAAGTGATGATGTTGCTTCAAGTTCCCTGATTTTGACCAGATCATTCAGGTTTGATTGTTCGATAGCGATCCAGTTTTCATTTTTGTTGATCGCTTCTATTAAAAGTGGTCTTACATCAACATCAGGAAGGGTTGGATTTTCGTCTTTGCCAAAAGTCTTGTTAAAATTAAGTTTTACCTTTACACCAAGTATTTTAAAGGTCACTTTTCCTGCTACATTCCATGGCGCAGGCCCTTTCAATCTGAAAGCCACATTCACAGACATCTTCTCCTTGCCTTTTCTGAATACTCCAAACCCTGCTTTTACATCAAACGTAAACATGAATGGATTGAACTGGAACAGGGCATCAAATCCCAGATAACCAATTATATCATACCATAAAGCCCTGAATGATGCTTCCACATAGGCTCCAAATTGAACTGTATTTGAAGTGACAGCAAAGTAGCATTCAAGGAAAATTTTCGCTTTATCCTTGTTAAGTATGCTGACAGAAAGCCGCTTCATATTAACCAGTTGAAGAGGAGGGGGCTGAAATGCGGAATGAAATCCTCCCACAGATAAAAGGAAGGCAGGTTTGTCTCCATAAATCAACCTGAAAGCCATGTCACCCTCCAGGGTAAACTTCATTAGACGGGATGCAAAGATGCTTGCGTCAAAAAAGATGCTCTTTTTTTCCGGTTCAAATGTTCCCAGAAAGTTTACCTTGATCACCAGAGGAGACTTGTTTTCATCTCCTCCTACAATTACTTTAATTACACCAAGAACTGAAATCTTAACGGGACGAGGAACCTGTATTATCAGTCCAATGTCCGCCGTTAGCAAGTTTGTTCCGCTTCCCCACCCAAGTTTGCCAACCGGGCCAAAGACAAATATTTCATTTCTCCTGGGAAAAATTGATTCCAGATCGGAGATTATCAATTCAGCATTTTCCAAAGGATTGACCGGGAACAGAATACGTTCTGCCGTACCTGTTTTAATTCCTGCTCTTAATGCTTCCGTATTCATACTCCTGTTCAAGCCCAGCAGTCCTCCAATGCCATTAAGCGTAAATCCCATGCCAAGCTGAATCGGCTTGAAACCGTCAGCAGTAATTATTATCAATAGTGAATATCCTTCCTTGTCTCCTGGAAGATTGGTGGAGATAATGGCAATTGCCGTGAAGTTGATTTTGTTGTTGAAGTTAATATTGAGTATTCCGGCGTAGCGATTGTTGTCGATATAAAGATAACCGCCACCTGAAAAACCTTTTGCATCAATCTTCAATCCTATTCCTGATGGAGGTTTGAATCCGAACGAAGTATCCAGTTTGTCGAAAATTGCTGATGAATCTCCCTGTACCTTTGGCTCAAGCCTAAATTCTGTTCCAATTTCCTCAACATTAAGAAGCAGTGGACGAAGTTTAATGGAAAATCCAAGAGCAAAGATGATATTTGCAGAGTCATTTGAACCTTTTAAAGCCAGTGAAAAGGTATTTATGGTAATAGGACCCAATTTGCGATTGATTTCCTTTCTATATTCCAGAACTGCATTTCCCTCGAAAGTGATACCAGTTTTTGATGACCATCGTAAATTCCCGGCCAAGCTTATTTCAGAATGTTCAGGTGAAATCAACTTTTTAATAAAATTGTCACCATCACCGGGTTCGAATACAGCGCGAATTTTAGGTCGATCATTTTCAGCTGGAGAATTTCCGGTTCCAATCTGGAAGTAAAACTCCGGATCTGCTAATGTGCCTTTAATTCCAAGTTTCAAATCAAATCCTTCAAGTTCAATTCTTGTTCTGTCTTTTTCTCCAATCAATAAATATGGATATTCTGGATTACCGCTAAGTTTTATCTCTGATGCGAAATCAGTTTCAGGAAAATTAAATTCAGCTTTTATTTCATAAGGATACAACTTGATCAACATACTTTTACCCTGCTCAAATCCACCTGAGATTTTAAAGGAAATACTTTTCGAAAACCACGTTTGGAAGGACAAGCCTCCTTCAAGAAGGGGTTTAAAAGCTATACCTGTTATTGGACCATTCACTGAATTGTTATCAGGTATGGGAATTATTACTCCTCCAATTTTCCAAAGCGTATGGTCATCAGGTGAAACGCCATCAATGATTGGAATTTCAAGTTCTCTTATATCCTTATTTTGAATATAATTTGAATCGGGGAATAACATATGAAAATCTTCTCGTGGAACTTCCAATTCGGCAGGAAGCCTAAATGTCAAGGAAATCCTTTCCAGAACGTCCAATAACTTTTTGTATTCAATGTCCTGTCCTTGTGTATCCAGTTTATATAGTTGAAATAGATGAGCTTTGGGGCTTTTAAAAAGTTCAACCAGATTATTCCATAGTATTTCTTTTTTGTAATATGAAACTCTGTCGGATTGTGTTTTTGGCAGATATGTGTAATTTATAATTCCAGAAATATGAAGAAGACTGAATATTGTACGATGTTCCTTTTCCAGATATTTAATTATTAAATAGTCCACCAGCGATTCCGAAATATCTTCCCAGAAGATTTGCTGATTAATTGGTGAAGCAAGGGTAGAGAAATCAGCACTTTTCAATGATTTTATCTTATTCAATGTATCACTAATGGCAGAAATAAGGGTTTCTATTTTTTGAATATCAATTTCATGATCTTTGTTTTTCAGATTATCAAGACAATATCTAATCTCTTGAAAATTTTGAATTATATCTATTATGGATACAAGGTCTGTAAACTGACTGGCATCAATATTAACATGCCAGCCAAGTTCCAACATTAGCATCTCAAACTCCTCACGTAAAACCAAGGCCAGACTTAATGGATTGAGAATTTTAACAAAGGCTTTTCCTACAGCTTTTTCAAAATTACTCATAAGTCTTCCATTTTAGGTTTGCCACTGTTTTGACCATCATCAAATGACCCATCAGGGACTTGTTGCAAACAATTATCTATGTAGCGCATGTCAGGATAAACCTCTTTTTCAAAAAAATTGGCCAATTCATGATTCATTGGAGGATTGATAATCCAGCTTATTCCAGTCATTAGGTATTTTACTCCAAGTCCTTTGATAGCATCGGATTCACTTGGTTTCGAATACCTGAATGACCATCCCAATCCATTTTCTAAGATTACCTGTTTATTGTTATATTTGTTAGTCTGAGAATCAACCAGAAAACCGGGAGAAGGATCAATTATATCAACACTGTACCATATATCCTTCTGTTGGCTGTCAAGATTTTTAGGCGAGGCGGGATCAATAATATTGTCTTCATTGAATCTCTGACTCAAAGGACTGGTTACAGCTATAGTCAAACGTTGATTGGGAGGAATTAAAGGAGAATCAATTTGAGCATTAGCTTGGGGTGCGATATATTCCGTTCCGAAAGGTGATTCCAGTTCTACAGGATCTGACCAGCCTCTGAATTGCCAGTCTCTTTTTTCATTATTCGCTCCTGACAAGGCTCCATTTACACTAAAGGAAGACCATCGCCAATGAAAATGTATGCATGAATGTCCACAAAATGGAGCATGAATTTGTTCGTCTTGACAAAAAGGCTGAGGCAAGACAGGCATTCTGGCATGCAAGTGTAGGTTATCGTACTGTCCTTGTCTGAACTTCTTCTCCAATTCTATTGGAATACCATTTATAGTATACATAATTCCTCCATGGAAAAAAGGATATGAGTAGGATGGGAGCCATGTGTAATTTTTCACTCTTTTCTGATCAACAAAATTTGAGTCGTCCGGTCCATATGTTCCGACAAACTCCTTTTCTTTATCAAGATCTAAAAGCACATAATCAAAAATAGTCCCCCAACTGGCAGGCATGCCGAATTTCCCAGCCAACTCTGATGTCAATCCGTATGCCTTCTTTCTTAATACGCTGTTTAGAGAATTGTTGCTATCAGTGAACAGACTTACAGTGTTTCCGCTTGGTGCTCCGGGCTGTGAATGTCCTGGAAACATAGTATTTATCGCACTTAGCCTTACCGATCCCTTGAATTTTTTTACTCTTTTTGTAGCATTTTCTTCAAACCAAGTATAGGCTATCTGGGGCCATAAATCCATGGCTACAGGAACTTTCCCAGGATCAAAATCATTATTGGCACCTCTGAATACTATTGATATTTCTAATTTGACATTGCAGACCCCATCAATATCTTTCAGTACATTCTCAATTAAAACAAGTTTCAAACCCCATTGAAATAGCCTATCGTTTGGAACAATGGTAAATCTTGTACCTAATTCACTTAGTTCAAACCATGAGTTTTCGTTTTTTAGTGAATTGTCGATATTAAAGTATGTGCTTGAACCATCGTCAAATAAGATATTAAAATCAGAGAAATCAATTAATTCAAATACATTTTCGATGCTTTCTGAACTACCAGCATTTTGGGTGTCTTTGGCTTGGATATTCCAAACAGCCAGGCCTGACGTTCCGTTTACTTCATATTCAAAATTCCAATAAGGTCTTCTTAAAGATTGTAACATGCCAGTTTTGACCACATTAGAGGAGTCAACTGGCTTCCAGTTTATGGTTTGCAGTCCTAAATCCCTTATACTCTCGGCACTTTGATTTATAATGGATTTTTCCCATACGATCTCATCGTAAATCAATGATTGCTTATCAATAGTTTTTGGAGAATTATATCCAGACATTTTAACTTATTATTCCTTTAAAATGATTTTTACATACAAAACAAAAAGGTATTTCCATATCCCTGATCGGTGAATCAAGGTTTCCTATCTGCCTTCTCATCAGGCAATCTTTTGATGATCGATAGACCTTTGTTTGAAATCCACCTCCTCCTTCCCAGAATTCAACTTTCTTTTTGGATGTAGGGTATGGAGGAAAAGTTTGGTCATCATCATTACTTCCGCTTATACCCTTTGGACTAAGTGATTGACTTCTTTGAGTGGATGACAACAATGGATACCATTTCAGTCCTCTATTCACTGTGCTTGTCGGAAAGGGATCCAGATATTGCAGGTTTGGATAATAAATTACTTCTTCCGGATTTGAAGGTTCTATATTATTTGGCCCGGCCAATTCAAACTCATCACCCAGTCCGAGGGACTTGCCCATGGCTCTTAGAATGACTTGATGCCAATATTTATCTTTGGTTGTTGCTATAAAATAGAAATCATCAAAGGCGGGAGAATGCTCATATTCCCCGCCATTTGGGGCAGTTTGGTTTGAAGGTGCCAGAACTACAATCAAGCTTCCCGTGGGACCAAAAGTAGGAGTTGACTTAACACAAAAGTCGCTAAGAGGATATATATTATTTCGATAGGATAGTTTGCTGTTATTAATAAAAGAATTCAGTTTTTGCTGATCGATGGCAATGGTTCTTTGATTTGAGAAGAGCTGACCATCAAATGCCGTTCTACCTGATGAGGGGCTGGAGTCAATTGACAGACCGTGATTGTTGCTTGGTTCAAATGCAATATAAACTGAAATCCAATTAGGATTATATTTCGTGATATTAAACGGTACCACTTTCTTCATTTTAAAGATAAAATCCAGGCAGTCGCTTGTAAATTGATCCTCTTCCGATCCTAAATATCCTTCAGACAAAAAAAATATTTTGAAGGAATGATGTGGAGAATTGTCCGTTCCAAATGGAATTATTTTCTTTAGCGTAGCCACGGCGTCATCATTAAGTCATGGGATTCTGAAAAACTTGGAATGACCAACACCTCTTATCAATAAAATAGCAAACCAAGCAAAAAATTATCTAAACAGCAACGGTAATTTTAACCGGTTTTGAGCTCAATACCTTCCTTGAATAAATTGGCACGTAATTAAACGATTGGAAAGATTTTTTAAGTTTACGTTGCTGCATTAAGGTAAGTAATTATTCTCAAAACTGCAAAATTCTTAATGATTTTGTATTCAAGTGATTTCTACAATGTACGCATTTAGAGTGTTTAATATTGAAATATTAAACACTGTGATGATTACAATTATTCTTAAAATATGATTCCAGCAGGCAAGTCCTGCATAATAAACAAAGAAATTAAACGGAAAATCTGTGTCATGGGAATTCAAGGATTTGATTTCATTTTTTACTAATCAAGTTATTATCCTCCTGATATGTGATTGGAAACTGCTCAATCGTTTAATTTCAGTTATTTTCATCTTTTAATCTCCTAACATGTAAATGACTATGACCAAAATGAATCGTTGTGAACCTGTTCCTTCGGTAACAAAAGGTGCTATTTTTAGAATCAAAACAAATCAAAACAGCTCATCACCGTCCTCACTCGTGATCCTCTATTTATTCTGGATTTGCTCTTCATCTGGATAGATTTACAAACAACACCAGCATTGTGTTGGCTTTTGAACTTGTTGAAAGTGGAAAATATCTATTATTTGTTGGAGACGCGCAAACTGGAAATTGGAATAGCTGGGATTCCATTGAGTGGCAGGATGTTTCTGTTAATACAGATCAAATCCTCGAAAATACAATATTCTACAAAGTGGGACATCATGGAAGTCACAATGCAACACAACCGGAAGTTTTTGAAAAAATAAACTCCCCAGATTTGATGGCAATGATCCCTGTACACAGAGATGACCCAAATCTAAAAAAGAAAAAACCATGGAAGATGCCGGCAAAACAATTGTACAAGCGATTAATGGAAAAAAACACAAAATCGTGTTCTTCGCTTGGATGATGAAGAGGTACACCCCAAGGCCAAATGGAAAATTCAACCAAAGATAAAAGTCGGGGAATATGTTGAAGTGGAGGTCGAAGTGTAAAGAAGGATGCAGGATTTTGTCCAAGTTTTATCTTCGATTATGCTATACTATAACAAGACTTGACATTTCTAAAGAAAAATCAAGCTTCAACAGCCTTTTGTTTTTCTTTCTTATTTACGTCCAAAATCTTATATATTGCTACTAATAGCGTTAACTTCATTCCAATTGCTATTCGATAATTTACAAGCAACAATTCCTCTGCTTTTCCTATAATGATAATATAAACTATTATAAGTTGGAGGTTGGCATATGCAAATAATGTAACAGTACTAGTGATATCTTTTAATCGTACTCGCCATGCAATTAAAAAAAGTAAAATTGATGTAAATATATTTGAGAATATGTAAGTCTTAAAAAGTGTTTCTAGAATATATCCAACGATTAGAGTTGGTATAAGTATAATGATTACTTTTTTTTCTACGTACTTCTTTTTACTATAAACGCAAAAAAATAAAAGGCTAAGTCCCAAGGATCCAATAATATCACTTAAGTACTGAAAAAATAGTCTTATTCCAAAGGGCCATTCATTATTAATTAGCCAAATAAAATTGATAGTATAGATCATTAATAGGCTAATCCAAAACATGGCCCAAAATTGAATCTCTTTTTTGTTTTTTTCATTCTTTGGAATTCCTAAAGTGAATATCAGTCCAATAAGTGAGAGAAGTGCATTACCGATTAATAGTTCATTTATGCCTAATTGTTTGAGAAAGTCCATAATACTTAATGCTTGAAGTGTATTAATTTGTCAATTTTGGTTATGCATTAATAGTCATAATGCACAATAAGAAATAAAAATCGTATTTTCTATTTTCGTTGACAACTAGTTCTAAACCAACTTGAAGTCGACTGTATTGATCCTATTATTTTGGAACTTGTTATTGTTTCAGAAAAACCGTAGATTAAAAAGGATATTCATAATTTCAAAGTAGGTAATTCTATTATAAAATAATTAGAAGAATTACGTGAAATTCACGTAGAATTACGCAAATTACAATTGTGATTGAATATTATCGTATCAAATTACAGTTACTTCAAAAGTAGAACTCAGTATAGTTAGGGCAAGCTAAAACAGCTCCCCCACAAACGATACAAAAAT
Organism: Saprospiraceae bacterium; assembly: GCA_965230575.1. Taxonomy (GTDB): domain Bacteria; phylum Bacteroidota; class Bacteroidia; order Chitinophagales; family Saprospiraceae; genus CAJXUU01. Next base: position 7,771,192 of record OZ246013.1, on the reverse strand, counting down.
TGTATCCCTAGCCCGAGGCGAAGTAACCAACAACTGCTGACCAACCAAAGCCGACGAACTACACTCATACTCAAACACTGAAGAATACCGCCCACCGAACTGAAAGGTAGCCTCTCCAGACTCATAATCAGGACCATAGACCTGACCAAGATCACCTGCCCGATGACGAACCAATGAAGCCGAAACAAAATGAAAGAATAATAAATCGAGCGACAAACACTCACTGACCTGCGCTGATAACTGTACTGTACCGGCTGATGATGAAGTAACCATAATAATGATATATAAAGTGAATAAAAACTGATGAGACTCACGCTCATACTAGCGTATGCACGATCAGGGAAGAGATACCTATATGCAAGGTGGATCGCCGACGAAGGAGGTGCCAGGACACGAAGTGGCCAGACCTTGCAGATAGGTAGATCTGGACCTAACTACGCAGAAGTCTGTATGAATAGAGAACTAATACTCCCAAGGCCAAAGCACAGTAGTGACAGACCGATCCGCCTCTGTAATAATATAAATCTTATGACCATACATCTGATGTGCTGGGCCACACTCATAAACTGAAAATATACGACGGCCAGAAGTGAGAGCCCGCTCATTGCTCTCACGATCTGTGATGCAAAGCTCTCCCCAATCACCCTCCTCATGCCTCATGAGAGAAGTATGAATAAAAGTATAAAAGGAAAGATCTGAAGACATAAGAGAATGAATACTCGAGGTAGCCACGAGCTGTCCTAATGTTAAAACTGATGTAAGCATAGTGTATATGATGTAACATGAAAAAATGATGAGGCAATGCTCATACTATCGTATGCTCACTTAGGGAAGATATACTTATATGCAAGGTGGATCGCCGACGAAGGAGGTGCCAGGACACCTTTAGGTTTGTAATCAAAGAATTAGAAACCTATTAATATTACTATTAGATTTCTTTTTTGCTTCTTTTTTCTTTGTGAATTAACTTTAAAATGTGGAAAAAGAAAAGCGGAGTGAACTTAGCAAGGACATAGGCTAATGACCTCTACTGCGTATTAGGCTCCACTTTTTCATACGTTGTGCAAGGACCCATTAGAATAGTAGATTTTTAGATCTTTTAAAGGTATTTGTACGCACAACGCTTTTAATAATCTAAAATCTAAGTTATGAAATTCAATTATGTTATTGGTATGGACATGGCGAAAGAAACTTATGAGCTTACAGTTCATAATTTTGACTTTTCACAGGAGTTTATTAATACTCCTAAAGCTATCCGTAAAATGTTGATAACCCTAAAAAGGGCGTTGAAATGCAATTTGGAGGAATGTTTGTTTTGTTTTGAACATACTGGACTTTATTCTCTAGAAATGATGGTTGAGTTAGAAAAACAATCTTTGAAATATTCAGCTATACCTGGATTAGTGCTAAAGAAAAGTTTAGGAATAAGTAGGGGTAAAAGTGATCCTATTGATGCGCTTAGAATTGCCGAGTATGGCTATATGAGACAAGACCGATTAACTTTAACTAAGATGCCATCAAAAGCGATCATAAACCTAAAGAACTTAATCAATATGCGAGCAATGCATGTAAGGAATAGAGCCTCATACGAATCTCGAATGAACGAGCAATTTAGAGTTCTTAAAAAGACAGAACATTCTGAAATATTCAACTCCCAAAAAGAATAGTCAATCATCTTACTAAAGAGGTAGAAAAAATAGAAAGAGCCATTAACAAAGTTGTAAATCAAGATCTTATAATTAAATATCATTTTGAATTACTCACCTCAATTAAAGGTGTAGGGCCAATTGTTGCCATTCAAATGATTATTAAGACCCAGTGCTTCAATACGTTTAATAATTGGAGAAAATTCGCTTGCTATTGTGGTACAGCACCATTTCCAAATCAATCAGGAAAACAAATAAATGCAAGAAGAATAAGCAAAATTGGCGATAGTGAAATGAAATGCTTGTTAACTTTAGCAGCAAGAACTATGATGCAACATGATCCGGAAATACGGCTTTATGTAGAAAGAAAACTAGCCATTGGAAAATCGAAAAAGAATATAACCAACTGTGTAAGGAATAAGCTTTTGGCAAGAATGTTTGCAGTAGTCAAAAGAGGAACACCTTATGTACCAATATATAAATTTGCTTGTTAGTTGAAATAACTTTGGAAATAGTTTGGTTAAGCCTTAGAATACGCAGTGACCAGACCTTGCAGATGAGCAGATCTGTACCTATCTATGCAGAAGTATGTATGAGATTAATCGAATAGTAAAGAATGAATAACACTTAAGTCAATTCCCATATAATTCGCGAATTCCTGAATTGTAACCAACTGATGATCTGCCTTTCCTAACTCCTGTTTGATCCTCTTTATAATCATTCTTCCATATCTATCACTTCTACCGGTAATCAATGCAACATCCTGAGGGTAAATCACAATTCTTCTCATTCTACTCATATGCATTCGTTTTAATACACTATCCATACTTTATCCATACTTTATCCATGGAGTATCTATACGGAAATTAAAAGTTGAAATTGGATGGAATGAGATAAGATATTATGCAAATATGTAATATATAACTGACATAGATGGCAAAAAGTGCCTCAGATCGTCTTAACCGGAAATGACTATTTGCTTTTCGAAGGATGTCACTTTTAATATTGAATTATTAGTTAATCGCTCATGAATTGGAAATGAGCACAAAAATTATAATTCTATGGCAAAATTAAAAGGCATTTTAAAAATCAAAGGTACACTCGACGATCTGACCTTTTACAAATCTGGAAAAGATTATCTGGTGAGGACGAAAGGTGGTGTGGACGGTGATCGAATCGCCAATGATCCTACTTTCCAAAGGACTCGAGAAAACGGTTCGGAATTTGGTAGATCAGCATCTTCAGGAAAGTTGTTGAGGACAGCAGTTAGAAACCTCATGACCAATGCAAAAGATAGATTGGTCACCTCCAGACTCACCAAAGCCATGACTCAAATCAAGAACCTGAATGCAACAAGTGTTCGGGGTGAAAGAAATGTAGGCATTGGCATTGCGGAGGATGCTGGAAAGGCGCTTTTGAAAGGTTTCAACTTTAATATTAAAGCTATAGTATCTAGTATTTTCTTTTCTGAATACGGATTGGATACTGCAACTGGTGAGATCAACATCAAACAATTGAATCCCATCAATGATGTGGTGGCTCCGGGTGGTGCAACACATATGGCTATTAAGGCAGGGTGGACCAATGTGAATTTCCTTACCGGAGAATTCGATACCAAGATCAGTAATGTAGAGACATTTCCGATCGATGCGAATGTAGCAGACTACAGATTGCAATTTGAAGCTCCTCCGGAAGGGGATGGTTGTGGATTCCACTTGTTGCACATCGAATTCTATCAGGAAGTGAATGGAAATCTGTATTCCTTGAAGAATGGATCCTACAATTCATTGAGCATCCTTGAAGTGACTGGTGCACCAGCAGCAGGTGGCGAAGAGGGTGGTGGAGTATAATTCTTAATTCTTAAATTATGGTAATAGAATTAGGTAGAACCTACTACCCGGAATGGACCAAAGGTCTGATCACAATCAATAATGTGATTGTCTCCAATAGCTTGGAATTGCCCTGGGAAGATAATCGAAGAAATGTGTCATGCATTCCTGAGGGCATCTATCCAATTCAAAAAAGGTTTAGCCAAAGGTTCAGAGACCACTTGTTAATCAGTGATGTACCTGGCCGAGATTACATCTTACTTCATCCGGCAAATGATGCCAGCGAGGAACTAAGAGGCTGTATAGCTCCAGTAATGCAATTGGTGGGTAGCGACAAAGGAAGCTACTCTCGAATTGCACTGGAGCTAATCAAGGCCAATCTCGCCCAAGTGAGTTATCAAAATTGTTTCATCAAGATTTATGAGTCGCTAGACTCTTGAATCTTACAAATCAAAAATGTATGAATTTAATAGATCGAGCAAAAAGCCCAACGCCCAAATTCTTTAAGGTGCTTCGAAATATCGGTATCGCCCTGGCAACTGCAGGTGGTGCGATCTTAGCATCTCCTGTAGCTTTGCCAGCTGTGGTAGTGACCATTGGTGGCTACCTGGTAACTGCTGGAGCCGTGGCGACAGCTGTTAGTCAGGTAACTACGGACAAGGATGCCATGAAGACTTTAGATAAGTTTCCAAAAGGGATACTGAATGAGCCATATAAGTAATCAGAGTGCCGGTACTTGTGGCGGTACCATCTTGGCTATTGTTGGGGTCATGGACTTTAACGATATACTCAAGACTGCGATATTGGCTGCCATTGGTGCCATAGTTAGTTTTATTGTTTCTGCTTTTATGAAACGCATTTTCAAATCCAAAAAGAAGAAGAATGTTGTTTAGATACAGAGCAAAAGTGGTGAAAGTAGTGGATGGAGATACCATCGATGTTGATATAGATTTAGGATTCTACACGATTCTCCGGAAACAAAGAATTCGATTGAAAGGCATTGATGCACCCGAACCAAGAGGCAAAGAAAGAATTGCTGGATTAGAAAGTAAAGCCTGGTTGAAAGATGAGATTGAAGGAAAGGAAATCGAGATAGTAACTTTCAAAAATGCAAAAGGTAAGTATGGCCGTTGGTTGGGCATAGTTTACATGAATAGACAGAATATCAATCAATTGATGATCGAGAAGGAATTAGCAATTCCTAGTTTGTAAGCAACAAACAAAATGAGTTTAATGCCTTGGGAAGAGATTTCCGGGGCTTTTCCATTTCTACACCTCCATCAAATACACAATACATGGTTATAAATGCCATAGGCAACCAATATGGGAGAGGAGACATGAAGCCAAGGTGGAACTCCATGGGGGGCTGTGAGAAATCTGAGAATTAAAAAGCGGACCTTGGCGGAATGGTGACGATGCCTAGATTGCCTAATGGTATTTATCATATTAAAGAGAATTCCTCTTCTCCAATCTTCCTATTAGAGTGTCAATTTCATATTCTATGTCTTGAGGACCAGACCAGTCAGCAGTTATGTAACCAAGATAAGTTCCATTCAGAAAGATATTATAAAGGTTTTGATCGGATTCTATGTATGTTAAAAAAGATTCTTTTACCACATTGTAATTTGATTTTCTATTTATACTATTCCTTAAAGCTGTTAATTTTTCGATATGTTTTTTTATATCATTCATGATCAATTCTTTTAGTTAAATATATAACATTAATTACATAAGCTGTGAACCAACAGGCTGCACAGCAAAGAGGTGATGATCGTAGAGTAGCGGAGATCAGCAGCTCGACTTGTGCAGCCTGCGGGCCAAAAAGCGGGAGTACTCAACCTAGGGGATGCATCCTGGCCAGGCTAGTACCTGGACAGGCATACCCGAATGGGGCAAAGAGGAAGGAGTAGTGACAGTCCATGACGAGGAACGACGGCATGGTGAAACGTAGCGACTGACGGGAGTATAGGTTTTAAGATCACCGAAATCCAATTTTTCGAACAACTAATTTTCGGTTGATCGGGCGGGGAGCGAGCATCCCTAGGTGCTGCCATTGAATACCGGCCACCAGAGGTGGCAAACTAAAAAGAGGAAGCACATAGGGCTGCGAGGGGCAGAGGACAAAGCGGCCCGCTAACAAAGAAGTGGCGGTAGGGTGAAGAGCTCTGATAACGAAAGCTGCCATGAATGTAAGTGACTAGGCGAAGGTGAAAATGCTGCGTATGGAAGGAATGTCAGGCATTGATACTGTGTAAAGGAAAATGACTGAAAGAAGTAGCATTATTGAGTATGGATAGAACGAAATGAATGGCAGCATGAAGTGGCAGGTGGATATCGCAGTGTCAGCTCTGCTGGAAAACGAAGAGAGCCACCTGATCAGTGCTCTCAGACTAGAGTAGCCACGGGTGGTGTAGAGAGTGCAGCAAGACAGCTATGATGACAAAGCTTGTATGCCAAAGGAACGCATGGCATATGTGCTGATTCCTGCAGCATTGCAGGATGGCGACATAGCTGTGGCAAGCTCTCGCAACCACGCCGCTTCACAGCTTCACATGCCAGGAGACAGAGGAACGAAGCTGAAGGGATGTGTGGGAATAGTTATGCGACCGGAGGGAGCATGCAACTCTCTTTTTATACTGTTGCAATACGGGTATTAAAAGTATGTATATTCTAATGCTTGTTACAATCTATGACACCGTTAAGGTTTATTGTACTCTTATTTTTTTAAGGCATTCGAGATAAAGGAACAAACGTGTAACGAAGAGATGAACCTGGAATTGTAAACCAACTATCATCCTCCTCCTTATGTGACCTTAAATATTTAGTCTTGGCTTTTATCTGATGATGTAGTCTTTTGAGCTTTTGCTCCTTCATATCTTTAACTTGAGAAAAACTAAAATGCAATAGGTTACTTGTTGCAGGAAGACCAAATCTTTTTTCATAATGTTTAGACAAATTTTCATCAGTATCTAACTTGTCTCCAGATTGAGTAGTAATAATATCAGTCATCGTTTGTATTATCCTTCTTTCCGGACTTTCTATAACTTCATTAGTAGCGTTGAGGTAAGTAATTAAAAGATCCATTTCATCTCTTGTCATGTAAACGTGCTCTTCAACAATAGCCAAATTTTTATTTCCTGAGATTTCCCTTATCCATCCTTCATTAAATGATTTTGTGTTTGCACTTCCTGAAGTTACCATAAGGTTTTTTAAGATAATTGTTTTATCTGAAAGAGAAATTTTGCTTAATGGATATGATGAGTATGTTCTATTTGTTTGATTGACTACCTTAATAAGACTTTGCATTCTCACTAATTCCGTCTCTAATTGGGCGGACAGTTTATTGATATAGTCTTGACTTGATCCCGGTCCATGTTGTATCAATTCAAAATACCCTCTATCGGCTTGATTTTTACCTTGAGTCAATCTTTGCATTTGTTCAATATGTATTTCATCGTCATCTGCACCTGTGGCAATCTTAATTCCAATAACTCTTACTCTACTTTCCGAACATTGATTTATTATTTGCTCTAGAGAAAAATTGAACGGATTTTTAGGTGATCCTGGTGGATGAGCACTTGCATCACTTATCCATACTATTACTCTAAGTGATGATTTAGCTTCATTCCACATAGTCTCAGTTGCTGCGGTGAATAAACCATCAAATCCAGCATTGGCAATATCTTCGTCGATAACCTTAGCGGATGTTATATTATCTAAACCATTAATGACATCATTTATATTACTTGTCAAGGGCACTATTTTCTCTGTCACGTTACCCATTCCAGATTGATCATTTACATAGTCCCTGTAGATAGTTACACCTATGTTCACTCCCCCTTTTTTCATATTAGAAGCCTTTTTTGAGGTTGCTTTAGCAACTTCTTTCACACCTTGTATATACTCTCCTATACCTGCTGCAGCATCTAAGAGGAAAACTATTTCTAGAAACGCTGCTGGTCCTTGAGAAGGAATAGGAATCTTTTTCGTTTGATTCCTTCCATCTGTTAAAAAACCTACTTTATATGCTTTCTTTAATTCACACTAGTTATAAATGATTTAGTTTGAAGTGCGGGAAGTAACATTGAGTAATTATTTTGAGACATGTCACCAGGTTCTTGAGCTACTGCGTTTTTATTAGGGGCGCCATTTCTATCATAAGGATCAATGACTCCTCTTATTAAATCTTCAACTTCATTTTTCTTCCAAATTAATGCAGGTAGTCTACCAACAAGAGGTGTAAACTTAAGACAAATTCTATTATCCCATTCAGTAATTTTGTATCCTTCAATCCACCCTATAGCTTTTGTGGGTTCATACCCTACTTTATAAAAACCATTCTCCAATTTAAAACCGTCATCAGTTTCGAACAAATATAGTACGTCAAAAGGCTCTCGGCTACCTACCTTCTGAGACCTTGTTGACGGCTTCTTATAAATGGTGGCACTTTCTTTTGCAATCCCTTTCAAAAAGACTCCATGATTTGAAACAAGAGGCTCTTCCTCTACAAATTCAACATCTTTAATAATGCCTCCTGAACTATTATTTGAATTATTTCTTTCAGGTAAACTTTGCTCTTTTACTTCTATCGTATCTGATGATGATCTTTTAAAGAGCTTCTGAGAACCAATAATACTGTCTCCTGGACTAAAGTTTGAATTGTTTCTTTCTGGTGAATTTTGCTCTTTTGCCTCTGTAATATCTGATGATAAGCTTTTAGACAACTGCTGATAACCAATTGCACTAAAAAGGGAAAATGCAATAATTATTACTATAATATTATGTTTTGAGAAGTTTAGATTAAATAACTTATCTATTGCAGATCTGATTATGTTTTGATGATCATTTTTTTTTTTAGTAACAGGTCTTTTACTATTGGAGGGATTATTAATTTTGGTTTTTCCATCAAATTTAAAATCGGGGATTTTCTTTGAAGTAACCTTAGGTTTTTCTGATGCTATAGGATCAATGTCAAATACCGGTATATCTAAAAGTTTAAGAAAGAGGATTTCTTCATTTTCTGAATTTGACAAATCTACTATCTCTCGACCTTTAAAATTTAAAGGTAATATTGAATCATTAATCCCATCAAAAGAAACAAGAATGTATTTTTTCGGATTTTCGTCAATATCTTTAATGATTAGACCGTACTCAGTACCTACACCACCACTAAAAGAATCTGCTTTTATTTTGTAACCTTTAGAAAGAACTATAATGATTTTTTTGTAGTCTGTCATTACAGAGTGCATCATCTTATAAAAATCTATGGACGTTTGTTCTTGTGAGACTTTCCTATCTATATCTGTATGAAACCCCTTTTTTCTAAGGTAGTTAAAAAAACTAAGTACTCTAAGCTTATGATCTTCAGAATCCCAACTGTATGTAACAAAAACCTCTTTTGCTTGGGATTCTTTCATTCGCTATATTTTAGATAGTATATTTTAAAGTTACTTATTCGAAAATAATAGTATTTATTGATTTAAAGATCACATATTGGAATTAAGAATTACACAATTATTAATCTATTCAATAATAAAGCATAATTATTTATCCCTTGGAGAGTCTAATAATTTTAACCGAACAGAATTTAGTAAGCTTGATTTTGGTTATTATGATTAATTCTTGAAAATCTTAAACTCCCTTTTTGCAATTTGATCCCAAACAATGTTTATACCAATGATACGAATCATTCTTTATATAAAAAAGTAATCTATCCAATTTTGCATTTTCAATTCTTAAAAGCATTTTTTTTATTAGAATAATTGAATCTTAAAATTTTTGGCATAGGAGTTTAGAAATATTTAATATCTAGAGCGGTAAAAAAAATGCAGAGCCTCCCGACCCTGCATTCCCCATTCTCATATCACGATAACGATCATCCTTTATGGAGTTTTTAGGATGATCTTCAACCAATTACAACGGCAATATATGTCAAGGTTTTCAACTGTGCAATAGCCTCGTAAGCATTGGATTGTATTGGTTTAAATTAGTTGAAAATAATTTTCAGCCCTAACCAAAATCAATGATTATTGTCGCTTGTCAAAGGTGTTTTCATCGAAGTAAATCAGATTAAACATCTCTCTCATTCTCGATCTTACCCTGTCACCATACCGCTCTTCTAGTTCATCTGAATTGAGATTGGTGGTACCATGAGTCAATAATTTCTTCGACACAAAAAGATCATATCGACTCAGCAATATTTCCCCAATGACATTCACTGGAGTGCCAAAGTATTTCATTGGAAGTTCTATACCGATGTCATCCAGGCACAACGGAATCGGAGAACGCACAGATCGAGTATACTTGTGAATTACGTCATAACCTTGCTTGGTAAATTCAAGTGTGACCTGGCGTGCTGGCTTAATGTAAAAAGATCTGGATTTTTGAGTAAGATTGGAGAACAATGTCATGATCGATGTCTTTCCACAACCAACAGGCCCGACCAGAAGAATTCCCTTGGTGGTAGAAATATCGTGTTTCTTGCATCCATCTTGGTCTTTGATCATCCAGCTCAAGAGTTTATGGATCACTTGAAAATCCACCGGGTGAATTTTGAAGTGTTTTCCAAATTTTTCTTTGCCCTTGTATTCTAAATATTGAATAGTATTAGTAAAATCATAGTTTACTACACCATCTTTGACTTGCATTATTTCAGAGAGGTTGATCATATCTTTTATTTCTTTTTGTATGGAGGTAGCTCGTTTGATGGACGACCCTATTCTTGGTTTTTTCGTTTGCGCTCAAGATCCATTTTCGAGCAGCAGCCTTCCAATCAACCATAGGGTTCGATCCGATCATCCAACCTTTGGATTCATAGTGATTCCAAAATTTCTGTCCTTCGATCTTAGAAGACCCATTTTTTTCAAAAAAATTAATTACAAATATTTCAGAGTTGGGACTCTCTTTATTGTTTATAGGTTTATGTTTACTAGGTTTATTAGATAATACCGCGTCTTGTCCATTAAACGATCTAGGTTGAACTATGACCAGTTCGTTTGGTGAATGAGTAACCTGCGATTCTTGATTGATACTCGTCCATTTAACAATCAAGCTAAATGAGCTTTTTACGTAAGGATTATTGGAAGGTGAATAGTGAATATATTGCCATTCTTTGAGTTCATTTAGACACTTACTATAAGTTGTTTTTGACCTTATTTTTGAGAGTTTCATAATATCTCCTCGAGATGCTGTGAAAGTCTCTTGAAATCGATTTAAATTCCAAAATTGGAACAATGCCATGTACAAACTGATGTGAAATGGAGATAGTTTCTCATCCTGATATGCCCTTCTGAAGAAGGCAATATTTTGCTGTATATAATTGATTTTTTCCATTAGTTGTATTGTTTGTTATCTACTCTGTTTTCATTGATTAGTTTTACTATTTCGTCATATTCGTATAGGATGATACCACCAACTTTGGAGTAGGGTAGAGTACCGTTAACTCTGAGGTTGGCTAGTGTGCCGGCTGAGATTCCCATAAGTTCTTTTACCTGAGGTGACTTCAGATAACGCTTTTTAGGTTCTTGCGCTATGGTTTTGATAATGTCTTTTAATTCATCGAGTAATTCCATTTTGAATTCTCTGAGATCGTCTGTTGTTAGGATTTCTGCACCCATGATTTGTAAGTTTAATTGTGATGTAAAATCGATGGGCATGGAAAACGGAAACTGATACCTTTGTACCAGAAAAGAACGGATTGAGATCACTCAAAATAATATCCATGCCCAAACGAAGCTTTTTGATATTGTTGAAGCAAAGTTGAGTTGAATAATTGGATAAAATTCACAGAGATTCACAGGTGTGAAAAGTAGAATCTACCAATTTGTAAAGTGCAGAGATTGTATTCCGATAAGTAATTGTTCGTTTCAAAATTAGATGTTGAAAAGTTCTCGAAGGTTCCATTTTTAAAGCTTCATTTACCGTTAAGAAATTAAGTTGTACTAGTAGAAATTAATATAAGATGCTGTTTTTTAGGGCGTTAAAATTTCATTCTTCCCTTAAAGCTTTTACTGGTTTTAACTTCTTAAGATGTAATTGGCTGACGAAATTATTAGATTGAAGTTTGCTACCAATTATCAAGAATTACATGTGAAATATTTGAGCAGAAGTCTTGCGAAAGAAGTTGATATTTTTTAAAAAAAAGTGAATAGATGAAATATGAGGGTTTATTTAGTTGTTTACTTAGACTTTTGATATGGATTTAGATATTAAATAGGAGATGCCTTAATGAATTTTTTGAATGTTTTTCACAGAGTTTCACAGATCTGAAAAAAATACGCGGCTATTATTATCATAAATGCTTGTTAATCAAGGTCTTTTGATATAGCTTTTTCTAACGCTTTTGCAGCCTTATCCAAATATTTAGCCCGTGAATTGCTTCTATATTTTATATCTCTGTAAATGCTCGAATGATCCAAAGGCCCAACATTTATGACTTGTGATAACGCTTTAAAAACGTGAGGAAGATCATCCGTAAAAGCACCTTCTGCATGGAGCGCTCTTATGGTTTCTACATAGTCTACTTTTTTCCGGTTCCAGTTTAATGTAATTGAAGAATTGTTTTGATGAGCACTTTTGTTTTTTAAGCTATCCAACTTCTGATTGATGTATTGAAGTGTTTTGTAAGCAGATAATATTTCTCCCAATAAATAACTGTGATGGGTCGAAAATACTGGATCTCGTTTCATAAAAGTAAAACCTTCGAAAGACTTATTTTTCCGATCCAGGACGAAATAGTATTCATCTAAATGAGTCTTATTTTCAGTAATGTAACTGATCAAATCTTGATTTTCTTTAGATATGATATCCAGCGCTTCTATTTCTTCACGAAGAATTTTGAGTTGCTTTTTTACTGGCCTTTGCAATAGTCTTCTTTCGATTCTTTGAACATTGTTATAGTGTAAACAAATGCTGATTAATTTGGAATAATACATTTTGAAATAGTCAATTTGATTTTGAGTGGAATCAAAATTGGAACTTAAAAAAGACTGTTTTGCCTTAGAATAGTAATTGGCCAATCGATCCTGGATTTCTTTGATGGATATTAATACTGGAGTGTTAGAAGCAAGTAATTCCTTGCATTGAATATCCAGGGTATTAATTTCCTCAATTAGAATTGTTACGTTCATAACTGGTGTGATAGCAACTCATCGGATTGGCGACGATGATGATTAATAAATAATAGGGTGTAATTGGAGTAATATATTAGCAAGTATATAATAAATAGTATCGAATTACTACAAAATGGAGTGTGAATGTTTTGTTATTGTATCGATTTGTGCTAAATTGTATCGAAATGAATACAAATAAATAGATCAATTATGGGTGTAGATAAAAGATTAAGTGAAATTATTAGTCATTTTAACCACAATACGAGTAGTTTTAGTAGAAGTATTGGATTGACAAATAATGTCACATTGATGCGGATCGAAAGAGGTGAATCAGCTCCTTCTTTCAGCACATTGCAAAGGATTTATAGTACATATCCTAGTATCAGCATTGAATGGCTGGTATCCGGAGAAGGCGAAATGCTTAAGGATCCTGAAAAGAGCAATGAATGGTATGAAAAAGCACTGAGCGATGCTCAGAATGAGATAAAGTGGCACAAAGAGCTAATCAAAACGCTGCAAAATGCGTTAGATAGTCAGTCACAGTTAATAAATAGGGATAAACCAAGAAAAGAGAACGCGGAAACTAATTAAAACACTCTTAGAAATTCCCTGATAATTTAATAAAAGTGTATCGATGTATTAACACCGATGCCTTGATTCATGAGTTGATATTTACGATCCATTTTGAAATCTTAGAATCAAGATGAGAGCGTAATTTTATTAAGAGATATACAAAAATGAATTCATATGGGGGTTATTAACATTGTAAAGGAGTATCCTGAGGTATTTGGGAAGGTTGGGGAAACTATTGATGAGGAAGATGCATGGAGGATAATTGCTTCTGTGCAAAGTCACGGAAGCAAAATTGAAAGGAATACGTTTTTGGTTTACAATCAATTCAATGCGGTTTGTAATCTATTCCATCTTGGGCTAAGAGACAAAGCTGTGGAATTGGCTTTGGAAGTATTGATATATGCTGTGAAATATCAATATTATGAGATCGCTCGACAATTGTGCAAGCTCATGGTTGAAGATTCATTTTTAAATCATGATATCGATTCTGTACATAAATATAATTTGCTCTACAGAGAGTATTCAGAGATTGTAGAGTTGGAATATAAGGCGAAATTGATATACGGTGAGCTAATATTCAATCATAACAAAGGGATAGAAATAAATGAAATCGATGTCATAAGAAGTCTTGATCAAATTAGAGATAAGCTTCCATTTGATAGTTTGACTTATCACAACTATTATCATTCTTGTCAAATCATTCTAGCTTCAGAAAGTGAATATGAAGGGAGGCTTCAAAATGCTATAAGATATTTTGAAAACTTGTATTATTCACATAATTCCTATCTGAGTCCATTTGTCATAAAACTGGTACTTCACTATCAAAAATTAGGTCAAAATAATGAAGCCAAAATCTTGATAAATAGTCATTTGAAAAGAAGCAAGGAAGGTAGTACTACTTGGTTTAAATATATGCAAACGGCATGCCTGCTTTATTTATCATCTGGTGAAATGAAAATGTCTAAGGATTGTATCGAGCGGGTATTTGGGAATGACAAGTATCAATATCTTTCTAAGAAGGAAAAAGAAGAATGGAAACAATTTAGAAGTTGGATTTGAAATTGGTGAAATAAAATGGTTGAATTGAAAATTCTTGAGAGAGATCAATACGCACATACAACAAAATTAAAGGTAAACCGCAACTCTATGTTGAAAATTGTGTGGAAAATAGGCTTGAGCATCGTTAAAAGTCAATCTACCTTTGGGACATTATAAATTATAAATTTTTATTATGTCATTAATTATACCAGAATTAAAATTAACCTATTTGGAGGGTTCAAATCCAAAACACTATGCCCTTAATGTTAAAATTAATGGACAACTTACGCACCCTAACCTCATTGTTAACAATGATAGTGGTACATGGACAATTCCGAATGATCACTATGTTGTCAATGTAGAATTAGGAGGTTCAAGCCCTGGATCAGATAACATAGATATTGATTTAGGACAAATCACATTCGACAGCGAAGAAAGTTTGGTTGAAGTTGAATTGAAGCAGAATAATACAGTTGTTGGTAAGAAAAGTGTTCGTGTAAAAGAAGCCCAGCAGGAATCAAGGCCTATAAAAGAGAAATTTTAAACTATTCTCCTGTTTTTATGTAAAATCGAATTGAATCAATACATGAAGGCAGGAGATTTTTATTGCTTTTTGATTCTTAACTTAGTGATCTACTAGACTGGTGCTAGATTATTAATCCATTGTTTAAGATCTGTTAAATGAAATTATTATTTGCAATATTATTTTTCATTCCATTTACCTTAATTTCTCAAGAAAGCTTAGAGCAAACCATTTCAAAATATAACTCAACTAATTCAACAATTGAAAAGGCCAAATATGCATCGGACATAGCTTGGGGATTAAAAGATATTAATCCAGATTCTTCTCTTTATTATGCTGAAATGGCACAAGGTTTTTCTAAAGAGACTGGTCAAAAAGAAATTGAAGCGTATAGTCTTTCTGATATCGGAAATTACTATAAGCGGCGTGAAGATTACAAGACTGCACTAAGGAATTATTTGAGTAGCCTAACTATAAGGAAAGAATTGGGAAAGCCCAAAATAATTGCTGCTGGTTATAATCAAATCGGTCTTCTTTATAAGCAACAAGAAAAATATGATTCAGCAATTGTATTTTTCTCAAAGGGCATATCCGAGGTCAGTAAAACGGAACACTTGGACGAACTTTTAAGATTATATGATGGTTATGCAATGACATTATATCATTTGGGAAATGCAGAGTCTGCACTGGCATATTTGGATACCACTTTCATATTAGCAAATCAAATTGATGATGATCTAACGATTGCAAAATCTGTACAGAATAAAGGTGTAATTAATCAATATTTGGGACGTGACAGATTGGCCTTAAAGTTTTATAAAGAGGCGGAACTTTGCTATAAATCATTTGGAAATATAAATGGTCAGATTGAAGTAATGATAAATCAAGCGTCTATCCTTTTAAATATTGGAAAGGATAAAGAAGCTGAACGCTTGTTGCTAAATGCTGAAAAGCAAAGTATAGAAGCAGGGTTCAGAGATAACTTGTTTATCATTTATTTGGATTTAGGACAACTTTATAAATCCGATAATATTGAGCTAAGAAAGGCTTATTTGCAAAAAGCATATGAAAATGCAATGATGTTTGATAAAATACCAGCACAAATTGAAAGTGGCATTGAGCTGGGAATTTTAGCCTTAAAAACTGACAATACAGATGAGGTCTTAACCAAAATTAATGCAATAAAACGTCAAAGCAGTCATCTAACAAATGAAAGTAAAGTCAAATTATACCAATTAGAGTCAAATTATTGGGCTGATTTTGGAAATTATAAACGGGCATTAAATTATTCCCAAAAGGCTTTTTCTTTAAAAGATAGTCTATTTCAAAATTTGAATGACCTTCAAGACCTATCTTCAACTTTGGAAAACGAACGATATGAAAAGGAACTAGCATTAGAACAGTTACGAACTAGCCGTGCTGAAAAAGTAAGTATTCAGGCAAAGAGAGGTAAGGATAAAATATTCATTTGGGCCTTAATTCTTGGAATAGCACTTTTGTCCTTGTTGTATTTTACTAATAGAAAAAGACTGAAAATTAAGCACGAGAAAGAGCTGCAGGAGGAACGTTTTCAAATTGCCTTGAAAGAAAAAGAATATGAGACGGACCATTTATTCTTTGAAGAAGTTTTATCATTAGAGACTGAAATTAGAAAAAAAATTGGTCGGGATTTGCATGATCATCTGGGATCTAAACTTGCAGTTGTTCAAATCACTTTGGAGTCCATAGAGAGTAGAGGTTTGGATGGAGCAACAAATCAATTAAAAGAAGCGATTGATTTAGTTGATAAATCATGTAAAGATGTTCGAGAAATATCGCATGATTTGATTGAACATGAAATTTCTAAGTATGGTTTAGATAAGCTTTTTGTTCAACATTGTAGTAGTATTTCTAAAAGTGGATTTTTAGAAATCGAGTATTCTACAGTTGGAAATCCATATCAACTGCCTTTAGCTGTTAAGAAACATCTATATACAACAGTTATTTTACTAGTAGATAATATTATTAAGCACGCGAAAGCTCATAAAGCCAGTTTACAATTGTTTTATCATGATGATTGTATAAATGTGCAATTAGATGACGACGGAATTGGGATGAGAATAGGTATGAGCGAAAAAACACAAGGGTTCGGTCTGATAAATGCCAAGGAACGAATCGAAAAAATTAAAGGAACTATTGAAATCGATAGTCCAAAAAATAATGGAACTTTAATTTCCATTTCAGTACCTATAAATGATGGATGAAAAGATTAAAATATATATTGTAGATGATCATCAAATAGTAATTGACGCAGTTAAAAATGAGATTAATACTCAGTCAGATCAATTCGATTTTGTCGGTTCAGCTAATGATGGTCAGGAAGCATTAACCGCCATTAAAACTCTTCAAATAGATGTTTTGATATTAGATATTAATATGCCTACTCTTGGAGGCATGGAGGTATTAAAAAAGATATCTCAAAAGTATCCAGAAATCAAAGTTTTGGTACTTACTATGCTAGATGACTTAAAACATATCCGTGAAATGATTGAAAATGGAGCAAAAGGATATGTATTAAAGAATAAAAGTTCTCAATATGTAGTAGAGGCGTTGAACAAAATTAGTTCAGGAGAATATTTCTTTCCAGATGATGTTGCTCAAATTGCAGTCCGTGATTTTGTCAGAGATGATGGTTTCAAGAAAAAAACCAATAAAGAAATTATATTAAATTCTATATCAGCCAATGATGCGGAATTATTGGGGTGGTTAACACTTGGTTTAACAGATCAAGAACTAGCTGATAAAATGTTTTTATCCAAAAGCGCAATTGAATCACGAAAACGTAATTTAAGACAAAAAACAGGAACTAATAATGCCCTGGAATTAATGCGTTTTGCTATGGATAATGGCTTTAAAAAGGAAAGGGAATAATAAACAAAGAGTTTGAAATTTTTAAAGAGATGGACATCAATTCACTTCTTTTTTTATGCCTCATAGGGTATTTGATAAGGTAAACCTTTGAAAATTATTCTTAAAAAAACTGATAACCACACATCTTTAATTTGATCTTTTTTTACATGTTTTAACACCCTATTATTGTCATGTCGAACTTAAAAATATACGACAATGAGCAATAAGAAAGCACTAATAATTGGAAATGATAATTATCTAAATGCCCCAACATTAGGAGGATGTATAAACGATTCTGTATCGATTGAAGATTTGCTTAAACACAATGAAGATGGAACTGGGAATTTTTCCACTCGTAGAAAGAATGATTTAAGTAATTATCAAATGAAGGATGAGATTGAAAGTTTTTTGAGTCGCAAATCTTCTTATGCTTTGATATATTTTTCTGGTCATGGATATATAAATGATAAAGGAGGGTTTTTATGTGGAATAGATGCCCGAAAAGGGCATGCTGGAATTTCAATGAATTGGCTGAGCGAAACCATTAATAAATGTAGTATTCCCGAAATAGCCGTGATCCTTGATTGTTGCCACGCCGGAAAGATGTTTGATACCGAAGATAAAGACGTTGAATTTGCGCTTATCAAACATGGTGTAACGGTATTGGCTGCAACAACTAAGAATGATACTGCAGCTGAGTTTTGTGGCAAAGGTGTTTTTACCTCAATTTTAGTAGAAGGGTTGTCAGGGGCGGCTAAAGATATATTAGGAAATGTATCTGTTGCGGGGCTTTATGCTTGTGCTGAAAAAATGCTTTCTCCTTTTCAACAGCGTCCAGTATTTAAATCTTTTGTTGAGCAAATTACGACCATTAGAAAATGCACTCCTCTCATTTCGGAAACTGATTTAAGAAAAATTATTACGTCTAGTTTCTTTCCTGAAATTGAAGCTAAAATAACTGTGAATCATCACATTTTAAATCAAGAGAATTTTCAATTTGATATTTCTTTAGAAACTTATTTAATGCTTAGTGCTTATGAAAAAGCAGGGCTCCTGGAATGTAATCAAGGTAAGACTTTAATTCAAAGTACACTAGATCCCAATTGGGGTGAATGTAGCTTGTCTAAATATGGTAAGTATATATGGAGACTAGTAAAGAATGACCAAATTAATTAATAATATTTATGAAAACAGTACCAAACATAATCATCATGATTTTACATGAGGGATTCACAAAAATTGAGCCTCAAAAGTGTAAAAATGCATTGCCTGAAGAATGGCAAAAAATATATACAGAAACAATAGTTGTGTCATATTCAGAGATGTTTGATTTGGGAGACTCTCATGATTTGAATTTCTCGCAATATGCCTTGGAGCATAAGCGAAAATATTCAGAAGAAATATTGCCTATTATTCAAGCCAATAACAACTATAAGATCGTTTATTTTGGGATGGTTCCTATTCCTCTGGGTATTGATTTTGGTCATCTATTTTATAATTATGAAGAGATTGAAATTTATCAATTTCATAATATCGAAAAGATGTGGTATCAAAATTTCAAAAAGAAATGGTATCAAAAGGAAGATGAAATTCACATTGCCAGGAAAAATCGACTCATAGATCCAATTTTACCGGATGTTGAGCAGAAAGGGATTGCCAATGCTTTGGTAAGATTAAGTATATCACATAAAGTAAACCAAGAAGAAACTGCTAAAGTCATACCTAATGCTGCGGAGGTTGATTTACAAATAGTCAATCCTAAAGAAGCTATTATAGATTCGAAAGAAAAATTGAATGAAATAGGGGAGGCAGTAAAGAAAATTTTTGATGTTTTAAGTAATAATCGAAGCGGGTTAGAAGTCATACATTTATTTGCGTCTATTCCATGTGGATTAGCGTTTTTAGTAGGGACCAAAATTGCTCCTAATATTCATCCATATATCCAGACATATCAATATAAAAGTACTGAAGATCCTAAGTACTCAAAAGCAATTCTGGTTAAGAAAAAACTTGAGATTACTAGACATATAAGCGAAGCGGAAAGGAAACATGCAGAAACTCTTAGGGTGTTAGCAGATAAAGAATTAAGAAGAGGTATTGCACAATTTTGTGAAAGGAACAAGGAAGAAGCAAATGGACGACAATGGCCAAAAGACGTAATTTATATTTCAGAGGATGAAGGAATAATGAATGAATCTTTTTGGTCTAGTTTACCTGCTATAAGTAAAACTGGAATTATGCATAATGAGTGCAGTAAAATTCCTGAAGTGGTTGAAAATGGATTTAAGAGAGAAGGAAGTATGTGGCATATTGACGATTATTTTTTTGTTGCCCTGAGCGAAAAAATTACTAATAATGATGATATCCGAAAAGCACTGAGGTTGTTTTTCTTTCATGAAGTTTTACATGATGAATTACATGAAATGGGCGATGGTAAACATGAAAATATTGGAAGCTTTCCTAAAGTACTGGAAATTGCCGATTACCAGGCTGATGTCTATGCTATTTTGAATGAATATGGTTTTCTTCGTTTTGGCACTAACAAAATTGAAAACCCTAAAAAGTTTTTTAAAGAAACAATCAATATAGCTATCGAATCCATGTGGTGTTTTGACAATCATGGAAGCGATTTAACTCAAATTCAAATAAGAAGGCTCAACCGTTATTTAATTTGGTACTGGCAACTAATTAAAATCGAAAAATCTGGTGGTAGTTTAAACGAGATTGTCAAAATTTTAGAAGAAAAACCAATAATTGAGTTGACCGGTTTGAAAATAATTCCAGATAAAAATCGACTTTACTATGATCTTGATAAGCGGCAGGGTAGCCATTTGGAAATGGCTGTATTTTATCAAAATAAAGTAATACGTAAAGGAAGTGCCTCCAACTTCAAAATTGAAAACTTGATTGAAGGAGTTCAGAAAATGGATGGGAAGCGAATTATCGATGAACTAAAAAGATTTTTCCCTTCCTAATTCCTAAAATCCAAGAATATACCAATTTACTATTTAGTGTTCTATGATATATTTTCCATAAGCATGGGATAAGGTATCAGTAATATTTAAATAAATCAGAGAAATATGAAACAATCCAATCGAGCGCTAATGCATAGCCGATTAAAATGCTTTGTAGATTACATAGCTCCAGAAAAAGAAAAAAGAGAAGATATGAAAAGACAAAGTGATGATATCCGTAAGTGTATTGAGAAACATGCCATGGAGGATGGATTGACCATATTATCTATGCCCTATTCTGGCTCCTTTGCAGTAAAGTCAGGACTAAAGCGAAGTCTACGTGGAAATGATGAGATAGAGGGGCAAGACATCGATCTTGCATTTATAATGAAGGATGAAGATGAAAATGGAAATCCTCTTGGATGTTTGGTGGACGATTTTGTTGCTTACTTAAAAGCCTGTTGGCCAAATTCAGACATTCAGAAAACCAAAAGTGCCGCATACATAAATTTTACAGGATCTAAAATTCAATATGATGTTGTTCCTCTAATTGATACAAAAAGAAAGAATATTCAAAAACTAATTCGTACAAATGGGGAAGAAAGGCAATCTTCTGTTCATAAACATGCAGACTTTATTAAAAAGCGAACTGATGAAAGTAATCAACTTAAAGGTGTTGTAAAGTTCAATGAATGCCTAAGATTAATAAAATGGTGGCGATACCAAAGACAAACTGAAAGCAGCATTTTCGGAAATGACCATGACGATGAAAAAGTTCCTAGCTTTTTATTAAGCCTTCTTTGTGCATGTGCATATGACGAAGAGTCAGTATATGAAACATACGCTGATACATTGAAAAGATGGTTTGGTTTCTTGGCTCATGTATTAAAAAATAGAAAACAGGTTGTTTTTGATGATTTTATCAAAACGCATGATTTAGATAATTCAGGATTATGGTTGGTTATAGATCCTATGGATGATTCAAACAATATTGTTGGCAATTGGGGAAATAACAAGATTGACGAATTAGCTGAATGGTTAGGAGATGGTCGAGATGAAATAATTCGTGCTATTCGATATGATGAGGAAGGAGAGGATACTAAGAGTTTAGAATGTTTAGTGAACCTCTTTGGGAACTCCATTAAAAATCACTGTAAATAGGAATGCTATGACATATTCACACACAATTTCTGGAAGCAGTTCATATACAGATTCAGAGATAAAAGCTGTCCTAGGAAAAGTCTATGATGACTTCCATGCAATAGATGCGAGAGGATTTGACTGCTTTCAAGGAGACTTTTTGAAGAAGGTCAGAAATGATCTGCATTTTTTACTAGAAAAGAATGCTTTAATAGAGTTCCAAATCAAAATTAACTATGATGATAATACAGTAGCAATTCATTATACGGTTAACTCTTTTGGTTCAATTATTAGCATTGATAAACCTTCGGGTGGTATCGATTATTACCAGTTCCCCAAAACAGCAAATGTACAAATCATTGTTTCTTGGAATAATTACCCTGATGTAAGCATTTATATGAGAGGAAGAGGATGGACAAGTGAAGGTAAATTTTTCATCGGTTCATCAGAGAATAAAGGAGATTACGCTAAAGGAAATTTGAGTATTAACAAAGAAATAAGAAGATAAGATGGATTCGGTAAAACTTCAGAAAGTAAAACATACACCAAATAGCTCTAAAATCAAAAAACAATATGATTTACTGATAGGATTGGAAAAACAAAAACAACAATTGCTTTCCAATCTTCGAATGATATTGGATTCAGAAGGATATAATAGATGGTTAAAGAAATACCATCCAAAAGGTCTAACTTTTTTGCCACGATACTTCAAGCGTTCACCACTAATAATTCTGTCAGGAGATGTCGGATGTGGTAAAACAGAATTAGCCAGTTTAATTGGTACTCCTTTGGCAGAAATTTTGAAAGAAAAGGTTCTTGTATTTTCTACTCCTTCAGATTTACGGGGAAGTGGCAAGGTTGGTGAAATTTCCGCTAGAATCACGCAAACATTTCGAATTGTCCAGGAAGATATGGATACTAAATTCGGGATATTAATCATGGATGAAGCCGATGATGTGGCCAGTTCAAGGGAGGAAGAACAGCAACATAAGGAAGACAAAGCCGGAGTAAATGCATTAATTAAAGAAATAGATCAATTAGAGAAAACGAATCAAAAACTAGCAGTAATTTTTATAACAAATAGATCTTCTGCAATGGATCCTGCAATTTTAAGACGAGCTGCTATTGAAATCTATTTTGAGCGCCCAACTAAAGATGTAATATCAGAAATAGTCGATTGTATTTCTGTCGACCTTTCTTTTGATAATAAATCAAAATCAGAATTAGTTAAAGCTTTGTGCCGAGAAGATACGCCTTTTACCTATTCGGATATTTTTAGAAGAATTCTGCCGCAAGGATTAAGTTTAGCATGGCAGAATAATCAAAGTTTAGACAAGAAATTATTACTAGAGGTAATTAATCAGACAACTGCATCACCTAAATTTCGGCAATGACGTGCTCAGGTTCATAAGTCTGATGGAATTACATCTTCATATTGTCTGTGAGCTAATCAAATGCTTATTGATTAAAATTAACTAATTACTTCATGCCAATGAAAGTGAGTATTGAATTAACTACTTAAAAAAATTAAAAGTCAAATTATGATATTAGAAAGAAAGCTTCAATACAGCAAGTTCCTTGAAAGTTTAGTCGAAATATTAGATATAACCACTGAACAATATGAGGCTGCTGTCTCAAGGTACCAAGCTGTAGGCACTTGGCTTAGTAAGGAAAACTCATCTCTTGCTGAATTAAATCCAATTATTTATCCACAAGGATCTTTTCAATTAGGAACTGTTATTAAACCTATTTCTGGAGAAGATGAATTTGATATTGATCTGGTATGTCAGCTGGAGGCATCGACGGAGAATTATACGCAAAAGGAAATTAAAACCCTCGTTGGTGATAGATTAAAGAAAAATGGTAAGTACAAAAAAATGCTTGATGAAGAAGGACGACGCTGTTGGACGTTGACTTATGCTGAATCAACGAGGTTTCACATGGATATTTTACCATCTATTCCTGATGATTATAGGTGGTTGATTCAACAAGAGGTACCACTAGACCTAGCTAAGCATGCTATTTCCATTACAGATAATGAAATAACAAATTATAATAAAGTATCAAGTTTATGGCCAAAAAGTAATCCCAAAGGTTACGCTGATTGGTTTAAGGAACAAATGAAAGTTGTATTGCAAGAGAAAAGACTTCGGTACTCAGAAAAATTTGAAATGAGTATTGAAGAGGTAAAAGATTATCAGGTCAAGACCCCGCTCCAAAGAGCCATTCAATTGATGAAAAGGCACAGAGATATTATGTTTGGGGATGATGAAGATAAACCTATTTCAATAATTATAACTACACTCGCTGCCAAATCATATTATAATCAGGAAAATCTCTATGACGCTCTTGTTAACATATTTGATGAAATGCCAACTCATATAAAAACCAAAACTGTTGATGGCAAAGTTGTGAAGTGGATAGAGAATCCTGTTAATCCAGCTGAAAATTTTGCAGATAAATGGATAGAATACCCTCAAAGGGAGAAATTCTTTTATGAATGGATTGTTAGGGCAAAAGCAGATATTTTAACAGCAATAGAAGAAAATGGTATTAATAAGATTGCTGATAAACTCAAAAAGCCTTTCGGTAAGAAGTTAGTAATGGAAGCAGTCAATAAAATGGGAGATAACCTCCGAATCCTAAGAGAAGCTGGAAATTTGTTTATGGCTTCAGGGTCTGGAATATTAGGTGAGAAAGGTGATGTAAAAGTTCAAGATCATACATTTTATGGTTCGCAGAAACAGTAGAAAAAAGAATATGGCGATACAGGCTAAACTTCTAAAAATTAAATTCCCGGACTCTCAAATTTCTTGTACACCAAATTCTATAACTTGGAAAGGAAAATTAATTCCCTCTCCAATGAGCGATGAATATGAAATTAAGATTTGTCTGAATAAAGGGAAAAGTCCTAAAATATATGTCATTGATCCCATTTTGGAAGAACCAAAAAATAAAAAATTGCCACATGTGTATCCGGATAATGATCTATGCTTGTACTATCCAGATGGAAAGGAATGGAATGAGGAGAAGTTTTTAGTTGATACCATAATTCCTTGGACTTCGGAGTGGCTGTTTCATTATGAATTATGGTTATCCTCTGGGAAATGGAATGGTGGTGGAGTACATCCGCAAGTAAATAAAGTTATAGATGAAAGCTGATTTAGAATTAAGTTAGATATATGTGCAAAAGAAACCTGGTGTAAAAGTACCAGGCTTCTCAAGACATAAGTATTTCTATTTTGCGATACGTATCACATTATCATCATGGCTATTAGAGTCTTTCTTGGCACTCAATATATCTTTAAGAGCTTTCATATCCTGGCTTATCTTATTATCTATCACCCGTGCATAAATTTGAGTAGTAGAAATTTGAGTATGGCCAAGCAACTTAGACACCGTTTCAATTGGAACTCCATTAGACAAGGTGACAGTCGTGGCAAATGTATGCCTGGCCAAATGAAAGGTCAAATTTTTACTTACTCCGGAAATAGTAGCAATTTCTTTCAGATAAGCATTCAGTTTCTGATTCGATATTTTAGGAAAGATCTTTCCTCGATGAATAGACCTGGGATCAACCGAATAATGGTCAAGGATTCTAGCAGCAGTCGGAAGCAACGGTACTTTTACAATATTATCATTTTTACCTCTGG
Organism: Saprospiraceae bacterium; assembly: GCA_965230575.1. Classification (GTDB taxonomy): domain Bacteria; phylum Bacteroidota; class Bacteroidia; order Chitinophagales; family Saprospiraceae; genus CAJXUU01. The sequence goes on along the minus strand of OZ246013.1, from coordinate 7,745,837 downwards.
TCGTAAATATCCATCTTTCACCATCAATACCTTTTACGATCTGGTCCATATCCAAATCAATAACATCGACATAGGCCAACCCACAATAACAGCTAAAAACAAAAAGGTCACGAACTAATTGAAGTCTTGGTATCGTAATTTCTTTCTTCTCGATGGAATCCAATTCCTGTTGCGTCAGATATCCTCTATCCACTTTGTCATAAGTACAGACGTACGAGGCAAATGGATTCTTAGACAACCATTCCAGTTTAATTCCCAGATTTACAATGGTCTTTAATCTTTGGATATGTTTGACTGCTGTATTCCTTTTCATCAAAGTTTTAGAAGGACACCTTTTTGAAAGTAGAAAGTTTTCAAATTTAACCAGGTAACTATAAGATAGAGTAGAGAGATAAATGTCTTTCACCTTGAGATCTTTTTCCAGGAAAATCTTAGTATACATCAAAAGTGTTCTGAAATGCTTTTTGGTACCCTCCTTGATTTTTGGAAAGTGATGAGTCTGATGATATTCGAAAAGGTCTAGTAAAGAATTATTAGGTTGATCTTGTTTAAGGTAACGATTTCTAATTGCGTTGGCATCTGCGATGATTCCTTCTTTGCGGAATTGATGATGAATGTCTACAAGCTCTGCTTTTACTTCATCGAGAAATAAATTGAGTCTACGAGCTTCAATGGAGTTGCCTTTGGCCTTTCCTCATGATCCCAAAGTTTGGCCTGCACAGTTCTTGGAATTCGGAATTCAGCTCTTCCACTGTTTATTGTAATACGTACACTTAATAGAAGCTGGTCCTTAGATTTTTTACTAATTCTTGGTACAATGAGAATTGCGAAAGAGTTGAAATGTGGTTGTTTCATGTGTCAAATGATTTGAAATGGTTAATAATTACTCATCACAAATGGTGTGAAAAGCATACAATCAAAGTCAAATGAATCTAAAACAGAATAATCCTTACGATCTGTAAGTCAATTAGTTAGGTGTAAGATCGGGAATCTTTTTGAGGAATCAAAAGGTGATTCCCGAATCATTCCCGCGAGTATTGCATTTATTTACGTTTAAATAAAACCTCTAAAATCACAAATGGCTGAAAATCATAAGATTAACAGCCATTTGAATAATTTTAAAAACTAATTTGTGACCAGTCTGGGGCTCGAACCCAGGACCCACGCCTTAAAAGGGCGTTGCTCTACCAACTGAGCTAACTAGTCGATTTTGCCGAAGCGAGTGCAAATATACAAGGAGATATTTAATATAAAAGAAAGATGAAATAAAAAATTTGGCTGACTCTTGATTATTTCTTCAAACGTATAAAATCTTATTCCAATTCTATGTGATAATTCAATCTTTCTTTCGATTCTTTTCAATCCTGCGATATTAAATTTTACTCTTTATTGAATACTCAGAATGAATATTTCCGACATATTTTTCACAGAATTTTAAGATCAGTCCAAAATTTTTGACGGCTACTTTACATACGATTAGTAAAAACGAAAACTGAGTGACCTATTGGTTCGTAGCAGGTCAATTATTTGAATTCGGTATAAAATTAGAAATAAGTTTGTGACACCTCTGACCAAAGACCGAATTGGAGAAGAGTTGACTTTTTTCAAAACAAATACATTTTAAAATTAAAAAAATGAGAACATTTAAACTATTAATCTTCGGCACCCTACTCTTTTTAAGTGGTAGCTTGACCGCACAGGTTACTAGCGTTGACTATCAGTTGAAATATGATACAACTGAATGTCAGTATGATGCCTACATTATCATTAATGCAGGATCTGCTACAACTGTACCTCAGAGAATACAGTTCAACGCTCAGTATTCCATTGTTGTCCCAACAGGGACGGTATTATCCGTAACGGAATCGTACATGCCTTTGCAAAGTAATGCTACCTACACAGGTACTATACCTTTGACCTGGGCAGCAGGTACTCCTGTAGTCGCTCCAGCTGCACAGCCTGAGAGTGATTTTTATAGTATTACTCCCGATCTGGGGATAACTTCACACTATAATGATCTTGCAGCAGGTGATACAATCAAACTCTTTAGTATCCAGACTGATACTGTTTATGATTGTTCTTCAGGTATCAGAATCTATGAGAATGGAGTCGATCCAGACTCAGATGCTCCTGGAATGGGTATGGCAGATTTTAGTAATGGTTTTACATTGGGTAGTATAGCTCAGATTTATTCGGCTAATTCTACACAGCTTTACCCACCTGAACCACTCATCGTATCAATTACGAATGCATGTAGCGATGGGGTAGAGATCGATTTGACAGCTGAGACATCTTCATGTCAGACTCCTTTGACTTATTCCTGGACAGGACCCGATGGATTTACAAGTACCTCGGAAGACGTGAATATAACACCGTCCCTTCCAGCTAATAATGGTATATATGAAGTAGTAATAACGGATTATTTTGGATGTAAAGATTCAATTACTATAGATGCTACATCGAAACCTGATGCAGGTGTCGATTCTACAGTATGTGCTGGATCAACGACAACTATATGTGGTACATCGCCTACCACAGGTACATGGGCTCAATCTTCAACAAATGGATTTGGTGCGAGTTTGGCACCTCTTGCTGGTGGATGTACAGAAGTTACATTCAGTACTTTTGCTTCTGGGACTTTTGATATGGTTTATTCTATCCCAGGATGTTCAGATACAATGACTTTCACAGTGAATCCTGCTCCATTAGTAAATGTTGCAGCTTCTCAAATTTGTGAAAACGCAATGACAGTTGCAGCTTCAAATATCCCTGGTGGTACTTGGGCAAGTAATAATACAGATATAGCTACGATAGATCCTGGTACAGGAGTTATCACTGGAGATTCTTCAGGTGTGGTGACATTTACATATACAGCTCCTACGGGTTGTACAGCTGAAACAAGTGCACTTACCGTTAACCCTGGTCCTACTGTCACAGTGACAGGAGCTAGCACAATTTGTGTTGGAGGAACTACTTTTGTTACACCTACTTCAGGTGGAACATGGGCTACTAGTGACGCAGGCATAGCGACTGTTACTAATGGAGGTATTGTAACTGGTGTTTCTGCAGGTGTAGCAACATTGACATTTACAGATACATTTACAGGCTGTACTTCGGATGGTCTTGATATCACTGTTACTCCATTGCCAGTAGCAAACTTCACTGGACCTGATTCAATTTGTGTAAATGGAACAACGACATTGACTCCAGCTACTGGTGGTACTTGGGCAACAAGTAATCCTATAGTAGCTACAATTGATAATTCAGGAAATGTGACAGCACATGCAGTGGGTTTTGCAATATTCACATTTACAGACCTTGCTTCAGGTTGTTCTTCACTTCCTTCGGATACATTAAGAGTTCTTGATGATCCTACAGTAGCATTTACTGGTGATGATAGATTATGTATTGGTGAAACTTCAACAGTATCTCCAAATACTGGAGGAACATGGGTAAGTAACAATACAGGTGTTGCCACTATAATTGCATCTACAGGTGTAATTACAGCAGTTGCTCAAGGAACAGTAACATTTACTTTTACTGATGCGACTACTGGTTGTACAGCGACTACTTCAGGACTTATTGTAGATCCAAATCCAGCAGTTAGTACAGATTTTGATTCTATATGTATAACGGCAACTGCAACACTTTCTCCTTCTTCTGGTGGAGTATGGTCAGCAGTGCATCCTGCAATAGCGTCATTAGTTGGAAATACAGTTACTGGTGTCTCAAGTGGAGATGCAGCTTTCTTGTTTACTTCTGATGCAACTGGTTGTGTTGCTGATACATTATGGATTAATGTTGATGCAGGACCTACAACTAATTTAACAGGACCAAATCAAATATGTATCGGTGCTACGACTACAATAGAACCGTCTGTTGGTGGTTCATGGGCAAGTACTGATGAAACAATAGCAACAATAGACAACTTCGGTAACATTACAGGTGTAGGTTCTGGGGTTGTACAATTTATATTTACAAGTTCTACAACACTTTGTGCATCCGATCCTTCGGCACCAGTTCAAGTAACTCCGCCGCCAATCGTAAGTGCACCGTCTACAAGTCTCTGTATTGATGAGGTCATGAACCTTACACCTGCATTTGGTGGTACATGGGCTACTAGTGATGCTACTGTAGCAACAGTAAATGCATTTACTGGTGAAGTAACTGCAGTGTCTGATGGAAGTGTATTCTTTACATTTACATCAGCAAGTACAGGATGTACAGCTTCTACTAATGTAGTAACAGTAAACGAGGTGCCATTTGTAGAATTTACGTCACCAGATGAAATTTGTGAAGGTTTTACTACAGCGGTTACTCCAACTTCTGGCGGTACTTGGCAAAGTTTGGATGTATCAGTAGCTGAGGTGGATAATTTAGGTAATGTAACAGGAATTTCAGCAGGTACTGCAGAACTTGTATTTACTGAAACAGCAACTGGTTGTTCTTCTGATACTTTGACAGTAACAGTACTAGCTGCAACAGCAGTAAGTATTACAGGAGATGATGAATTATGTATTGGTGAGACTTCAAGTGTATCTCCAACTACTGGTGGTACTTGGTCAAGTAGTGATGATCTTGTAGCAACTATTACAAATGCAGGTGTTGTAACAGCTGTAAGTAGTGGATCAGTAACATTTACTTTTACTGCTTCTACTGGATCTTGTGTATCTTCAAATACAGATCCGATTACTGTACATGGTCCTGATGCAATCGTTCTTGATGATAATCTACTTTGTATTGGTGAGACTGCGAATGCAACTACAACTGCTACAGGTACTTGGACTTCAAGTGACACTGGAGTAGCGACTATAGATGCGAATACTGGTGAAATTACTGCTGTTGCCGCAGGTACAGCAACATTTACATTTACAAATACTGCAACAACTTGTGTATCTAACCCAAGTGCAATATTGACAGTAGAAGCTGTTCCTACAGTTTCAATTGTAGGACCAGACGAAATTTGTGTTGGAGAGACAACTCAGATGTTCCCATCAGTAGGTGGTATCTGGGTTAGTAGTGATGACGCTATTGCTACAATAAATAATAGTGGTCTGGTAACAGCAGTATCTGCTGGTGGACCAGTAACATTTACTTGGACAGATAATGCAACAGGATGTACTTCAAATGCAAGTGATCCAGTAACTGTAACTCCAGGACCTGGGACAACAGTAACAGACAATGAATTATGTATCGGTGAGACTACTCAATTGCTTCCTTCTTCAGGTGGTACATGGACATCTGCGGATGGTTCTATAGCATCAGTAACTAGTGGAGGTCTTGTAACAGGTCTTACAGCAGGTGTAACTACATTTACATTTACTTCTTCAACTACAGGATGTAGCTCAGAGCCTACTGATCCTATTACTGTACATGGATATATATCTACAGTAATTACTGGAGATGCAGTAATTTGTATTGGTGGATTCTCACAAATGAGCCCTAGTACTGGTGGTACATGGACTAGTAGTGATGATGGAATAGCAACAATTACTAATACAGGTTTTGTAACAGGTATAGCAACAGGAACAGCTACATTTACCTTCACTCCAACGGCAACAGGTTGTCCTTCACTTCCATCAGATCCGATCGAAGTAAGTCCAGCTCCAAACCCAATTGTGACAGGTGATACAGACATTTGTGTTGGTGCTAATACAACTTTATCGCCAACAGTAGGTGGAACTTGGACTTCAAGTGATCCAAATGTAGCAACTGTAAATAATGCTGGTATAGTAACAGCAGTAGGAACAGGTGTTGTTTCATTTACATTTACAGAAACTGCAAGTGGTTGTGCGGGTGCTTCTGCAACTTCACCTATTACGGTTTCAAACTGTTTGGATCCTGATTTCAATGCAACTTATGTTGATGTCCCTGTTGATGGTGATGTTAGCACAAATGATGAAGTTGATCCTTTGACAACTTATGGTCCTTCTCCGGTATTAGTATCTAGTCCAAGTGGAAGTTTACAGACCTTGGTTCTTAATTCAGATGGTACATATACTTTTACTGGTAATACAGTTGGTGTTTACATATATGATGTTCAAGCTTGTATTCCTCCAGTAGTTTCTGGATGTCAAACAGCAGAATTGGTTATCACAGTGGTTGATTATCTTGAACCAGACTTGAGACCAATTGCAAATTTGGATATCGCAACGACTCCAATAAATACAGCAGTAACATTGATTTCTTTAGAGAATGATAGATGTGTAGTGACTAATGGATGTACATTAGATGCAACTTCAGTAACGATCACAACCACCCCTACAAGGGGAGGAGGAGCAGTTGCTAGTGGTATCAATGGTAACATTACATACACTCCAGCATTAAATTTTGTTGGAAATGATACATTGAGATATCAAGTTTGTGTAACTGGCGAGCCTACTAATTGCTCTCAAGCAAATCAAATTATATCTGTATTTGCAGCAACTGCATTGAATAGTACTGTAGCAGCTGATGATTTCACTAGTACACAACAGAGTACTCCAGTTTCTGGCAATGTTTCTACAAATGATACAGACCCAGAGGGTGATACTCAAGCAGTAACGCCACAAGTTACGACTGTTGCAGCAGGTACATTGACACTTCTCGCAGACGGAAGTTATACTTTCGAGCCATCTGAGACGTTCTTTGGACCAGTTGACTTCCCGTATACAACATGTGATGATAATGCGACGGTAGCATGTGCTGATGCGACACTTCATATCTTAGTAGTAAGAGATCTTACGATCAAAGTAAGAGTTTACTTGGAAGGTGCATTGTTGAACAATGGCGGTGAAATAGGTACTACGCATACTAGACAATTGATGAGAGATGACCTTAGAGAAAGTGGGTTTACAGCAGCTAGATATATTCCGGATACTGATCCTTATGGCGCATTGAGTGCTACATCTTGGGAAGGTCTAAACGAAAAGTATGATCATGTACTTTCAGGATTGATATCTAAGTTCACATTCGTTGCAGATCCAAGTACTGTATTTGCAGTGACTGGAGAAGATGCAATCACTGACTGGGTATTCGTAGAATTGAGAGATAAGGCAGATAATACTTCTGTAATATCTACTAGATCTGGTTTGGTTCAGAGAGATGGTGATGTTGTAGAATTGGACGGAGACTTTGGATTGAGGTTCCCAGGAGTTGATGTTGATGATTACTATGTAGTAGTTAGACACAGAAATCACTTAGGTGCTATGACTGCGGCAGCACAGACTCCTTATCAGTTAGCTGATTTGGTTGACTTTACTCAAGCAGCAACAGGAATATTTGATTTCGGAACTTCTAAGTTCTCAGGAACGTATGATTATACTGGCTTAGCTCAAAAGGCTTACGGAATTTACACTACGACTACTGATGATGATTATTTAGCACTATGGGGTGGAGATTTTGATGGAAATGGTAAGATTAAGTATACCAACCCTGCGGATGATTTGAACTGGTTGCTTGGTAATGTACTTGGATATGAAATTAAAGATGGAAGTGGTACTGTAATTGATTATAACTTCTTTACCAACTTTGATTTTGCTTTCGGATATTTAGAAGGTGACTATGATATGAATAGTAAATCTAAGTATGACAACCCGAATGATGACAAGAATATGCACTATGGACAGTTATTGTTCTATCCATTGAATACACAATACTTGTCTAACTTTGATTTCTTTATCGAACAGATACCAGAATAATAAGTTGTAATATTTAATAACATTGAGTGATTTGAAGGACTCAAAAGAGAGCACTTCAAATCACTCATCTTTATAACACTCATTTAAAAAATTAAGACGTGAAAAAAAGTATTTTATTAAGTGCTTTGTTTTTTCTTATTACTCAATTTGGATTTGCTCAAATTCAAAGCGTTGATTACTCATTAAGATATAATAGTGAAACTTGTTTGTTTGATTGTTATCTTCTTATTAATGAGGGAAAAACTAAGTCTACAGTAAGTAGAGCGCAATTTAACTCTCAAGTTACAATTGTAGTTCCAGTCACAAGTAATGTATTTGTTGTTGAATCTTTCATGCCATTGAGAGATAATCAATCTTACAGAAGCGCAGAACCAGTATCTTGGGAAATCACCAATGAATTGGAAAGTCCTGCTGATTTAGAAAACAGCAGATTAGTAAGTGTTTCTCCAATACTAGCACCGACTGCATTTTACAACGATATCAAAAAAGGAGATGAGATTAAGCTTTTTAGCTTGAAAGTCAACCCGATCGTAAATTGCGCGGAAGGAGTTAGACTTTATGACAATCAAAAAGATCCTAATTCAGCTGCAAATGGAATGAAAGGTTCTGATTTTAGCAATGGATTTACCATTGGTGGAGTTGAACAAAAGTACAGCGGAAATTCATTAAGTGAAATGCCTACTGCTCCTTTCTTCGTTTCATTGCCTACAGCAAATAAGACAGGAATAGATTTCGAAGCGCAAAACAAAAAAGGCGCACTTTGTCAAACTTCATTGTCTTATGAGTTTTATGGACCAAAAGGAAGCATAGGTGACCTGGATGCATACAATACTCATGTAAGAAGTCAACGAGATCGAGGGGAGTATCGCGTTGTAGCAACCGATAATTTAGGTTGTTCTTCAGAGCATAAGTTTTATCCTTTCGGGAAATCTGAAAGTGTTGAAACGATTAAAAGAGATGATGAAAACGAGCTTCTAAGTGAAGTATTTGAGTCTTCAATTTATCCTAACCCTGCTCAAGACGTAATTAACTTGACGGTTAGTGGTAAGTTAGGTACTCAAATGAATGCAGATATCTATGATCTTGATGGTAAATTAGTAAAAAGTTCTGTAGCGAATTTCAAACTTAGTGGTAGCGAGCAAACTGTTAAAATAGCTACTGGATTGACACCTGGAGTTTACAATTTGTCACTTAAAATGGACAATAATGATGTTGTTAATCACAAGGTTATCATCATCAAGTAGAACGAGGATAAGTTAAAACAAAAATGAGTAAATTTTAGTAGGGATTAGACCTACTTCAATTATAAAGGCATAGGCCATTCTGATATACATCGGGATGGCCTTCTTTATTGTTAAAAATATTACATTCGTTTATCTCTGATGAATATCATTACTCATATATAATTCACATTGCCTGATTGCCATTGGACCTGCATTCTTTTTGATAAGGATGATTAATAAATTTTCGATTTAAATTTTGGATTGATCAATATGAAAAAGCAATAGAAAATATGCCTTCAGAATGTATCAAAATCACATTTAGGGTAGAGTCAACGCACATGCTCAATACAAGTTGTTTTACATATTAAATAACCATTACAACAATAAAAAATAATTATTCCATAAAAACATATCTAAAAAATAAATAATTTGTAATTACTTGGCTTTATGATATACAATGTATTAAAATATTTTATATGTTTGTAAATCATAAGATAACTACATTTTCTATTTTGATCTGCGAAAATCTCAAATTTGCGGTATTAGAGTAGAATAAAGAAGGCTAAGGCATTATGAGATATTTAGTAAAAATATTCATTTTCTCATCACTACTTCTAAGTGTGCAGCATCTGCCTGCGCAGGTGACGAGTGTCCAATATGCACTTCTTCATAATCAATCTACTAATCTTTTAGACTGTTATATTTATATAGATGAAGGTCAAGCGACCACCGTTCGCGAGAGGATTCAATTTAATGCACAATATTCTGTTTTGATACCGACTGGGGCAGAGGTCAATATTGAATCTTCATATATGCCATTGACACATAATCAAACTTTCACGGGAGAAAACCCGCTGAAATGGGTTATAACGAGTAATCTACAATCCCCAGAAGTATATCCAGAATTTGATTTTTATGGTATTACACCAACATTAGCACCAGCTGGGTTCTATAATAAACTGAGTCAAGGAGATTTGGTGAAATTATTTAGTCTTAATGTAGAAGGAAAAGATATTGACTTGGATCAAGTCAGAATATATGACAATAGTACAGATCCAAAAAGCCATGATGATGGAATGAATAATGGAGATTTTTCCAATGGATTTACCATGGGAGGATACCAGCAATTATACACAGGAATAAAAAATATTAATCAAGATGAAGCAAACTACACTTCACTTGAACATGAAAAATAAATATAAACGGCTGGTTTTGATCAGCACAAAATAAAATAAGAAACTAATGAAGTGATGTTAAGAGATTGATTTGGATACCGCTGAAGTTTTGGAAGGCATAGGCAGTAACCAATCATTGAATGACTCATTTCTATTTTAGAACGGATTTTTTATTGTATCGCCTTATGTGCGATATAAAAATTGGAAAACTACAATAAAATGCTAAGGTTGTTTAAATTAAATACAATCCTTATAGGGTTGTTTGCATTCATAACATTATTCTCCTATGATTTGGATGCTCAAGTTACACAGGTCGATTATCAAGCTAAATACAATGATGTTGACTGTCAGTGGGATTTTTACATTATAATTCAAGAAGGATCGGCAACATCAGTTCCCCACAGAGCACAATTTAATTCGCAATATTCCATTGTTGTACCAACAGGAACTGTGATTACTGGGGCACCTATCAATTATATGCCACTGCAGAACAATCAAAGTTATACTGGAACGGAACCGTTAAAATGGACACTAGGTACGCCAGTTGTCAATCCGGCGGCATCTCCTGGAAATGACTTTTACGGAGTCACACCTACTTTATCTCCAGCTTCTTTTTATAACAACCTTGCTGCAGGAGATACAATACGGATATTTGCCCTAGACATAGGCCCAATTACCTCATGTGGAGATAGTATAAGAATATTTAATAACCTTACAGATCCTCCATCCAATGCGCCAGGTATGGGAGGTGGAGATTTCTCCAATGGTTTCACAATCGGTGGATCTTCTCAAACATACAATACCAATGCCCCAAAAGTAAATCCACCACCACCAGTTATATCTGCTTCCAATGAGTGTACATCAGATTTATTAATTGATTTGGATGCGGCAACTTCTTCTTGTCAGGAACCATTGACTTATGAGTGGTCTGGACCTCTTGGATTTTCATCTACAGAAGAAGATGTCACCATTCTCAATGCCACAGATGCAAATAATGGAACTTACAATGTGACTGTTACTGATGCGTTTGGATGTTCAAGTGAATTGTCAATTGACGGAGAAGTAAAACCAGATGCTGGAGCTGATGCAGAAAGTTGCCCAGACGGCTCATTGAACCTTCAAGGTGCAATGCCTACATCTGGAACATGGACGGCTGACCCAACCAACCCGGCTGGAGCTACCTTGGTACCAGGTGCGGCAGGAGCAGCTACCGTAAACTTTAATTCCTCAGCTGTAGGAACATATAATTTTATATATACCAATATCATGTGTAGTGATACCACCGCAGTAGATATTATAGTACCAGATGCCGGACCAGATCCAGCGGCAGTGAATTGTTTCAGTGCAGGTACCGCTTCAATAAATGCAGATGCATCTCAAAATGGAGTTTGGTCTGTAGATCCATCTAGTGCTGGTACAGCGACGATTGATGATCCCAACAGTGCCAGTACCTTTGTCAATGGTTTTTCTGCTTCAGGGGTTTACACGCTGGTATGGACAGTTGGCGCATGTTCAGATGTTGTGACGATAACGACCAATGATATGTGTGGGTGTGCAATTAGTAATAATATATTGCAACCTATCGACCCAAATACTTATTGTGGTACCAGTGGCAATGTATTAGTTGATGGAAATACAGCAACACCTTCAGGTACTTATCTTTGGGAATATAGCCTGGATAATGGTACTTTCAGTGCAGCGCCAGGAACAAATAATAATGAAGATTATACGACCAATGACTTAGGTCTGGGAACTCATGATTTTAGAAGAATATACACTACCAATTCTGGAATTATTTGTTCTGATACAAGTAATATAGTAGGTTTCGAAGTATTTCCAATTCCTGCACCACCATCGAATTTAGTGGCTTCACCTTCAACAGTATGTGTAAATGAAACAACGAATTTATCCGTTACTGACAATCCAGGTGCTGTTTATTCATGGTCCGCGTCAAGTGCAGATGCAGGATTAGGTACTTCTACTACCAATGTTGTTTCGATGACGCCAACTTCGCCAGGTACATACACCATTAGTGTTACTCAAACAGTGGATGGTTGTGAATCTCCAGCTGCAACAATAGATGTAGTTGTGAGCGAATTGCCACCAACACCGACAGATATATCTACCAGTTCTACCGACCCCACAACTTGTGGAGCGAATGATGGTACGATTACATTGTCTGGCTATAATGCAAGTGAGACATATACACTACTTTATAGTTTTAATGGAGGCCCAACATCAATCATGTTAACAACTGATGGTTCTGGCAATTTATTAATGACAAATTTATCTCCAGGCGCTTATACTAATTTTCAAGTGGTAAGTTCAATTGGATGTATTTCAGGAGTTTATGCAGGACCTATTGATATATCAGATCCTACGGCTCCACCAGTACCTGAAGGTATAATGGCAAGTCCAAATCCAGAATGTTTAGGATCACCAATCATCATCAGCGTGGATGATTTTCCAGGTGCCACTTTTAGTTGGTCTGCGAACTCACCTAACGCTGGTCTGGGATCATCAACCACCAATTCAGTCACCATGAATGCTACAGTAGCAGGATTCTACCTCATTACTGTAAATCAGACTGTCAATGGTTGTACTTCCCTGGATACAAGTATTAGTGTTTCAGTAAATGATTCTCCTCCAACACCAACAGGAGCTACAGTTTCAGGAACGAATCCTACAGTTTGTGGAGGTATGGATGGATTTATCTCATTGAGTGGATACATAGCATCTACCTCTTATGAAGTAAAATATGCAAATAATGGTGTAGATACCATGTACTCTATAACTTCCAATGGATCAGGTGTTATTATCATTCCTGATTTATCAGAAGGTACATATTCTAATTTTAGTGTCACAAATGTCATAGGATGTAGTTCTGGAGAATTTCCTGGACCAATCAGTTTGTCTGACCCTGGATCACCTCCAGCGCCAGCCAATCTTATGGCCAGCCCAAATCCAGTATGTCTTGGAAACACGGTAACACTTTCAGTATCGAATACGCCAGGAGCTACCTTTAATTGGTCAGCTTCATCACCAGACGCTGGTCTTGGATCGAGCACAAGTAATATAATAACAATGGATGCCACGGCAGCAGGTACATATACTATAAATGTTTCTGTTACAGTCGCTGGATGTACTTCACCAGCATCTTCTATTGACGTTGTTGTAGGTGATACTCCTGCTACTCCTTCAGCCATTACACCTACCAACCCCACTGCCTGTGGAGGTTCGGATGGAATGATATCTATCAGTGGTTATACGGCAGGAGCAACTTATGATGTTGATTATGAATTCAATGGAGGCGCTCAAAATGTCTCAATCATGGCTGATGGATCTGGAAATATTGTATTGACAGGGTTGTCATCAGGTACATATACCAATTTCCAAGTTACAAATGCTGAAAATTGTCCTTCTGCTACTTTTGCGGGACCTGTGGATCTTACTGATCCTAATCCGCCACCAGCACCGACAGGTATAGCGGCAGATCCTAACCCTATTTGTCAAGGTGAATCCATGACAATATCTGTTGATGATGTTCCTGGAGCAACATATACTTGGAGTATCACTCCTGCAGATTCTGGATTTGGAACTAGTACAACGAATAGTGTTTCTTTCACCCCAGTTGGGTCTGGAGTATTTTCAGTAAGTGTTTCACTAACGCTAAATAATTGTATTTCAAGTACGAGTAGTATTAATGCAATTGTTGAGCCATCACCTGATACACCTATAGCTGCTGATATCAGTACTATGAATCCTTCTTTCTGTACAGGAAACGATGGATCTATTAGTATTTCGAATCTCGATCCTTCAGTATCATATGGAATTCAGTATGATTCGTCAATGGTCACAATAAACAAGGTAATAACAGCTAATTCTTCTGGAGTTCTGACTATAACTGGTTTGTCTTCAGGATCATATTCAAATATTATATTAACAAATTCAAGTGGATGTTCCTCAGGTGCGTTTACGGGACCTGTAAGCTTAGTTGATCCAGGTGCACCTGGTGCGCCAGAAAATCTTACAGGTGTACCAAATCCTAGTTGCTTAGGTACAACTGTCAACTTGAGCGTCACCAACGATCCAAGTGCGGCCTATTCATGGTCCGCTTCAAGTGCTGACGCTGGATTAGTGAGTACGACTACCAATGCTACTACAATGTTAGCCACGGTGGCGGGTACATATACTGTTTTTGTTACACAGACTATTGCGGGATGTACTTCACCAGCAGCAATGATCGAAATTGTTGTAGCAGATATACCTCCGACACCTACAGGCGGCACCGTAATTGGAGTTGATCCGTCAGGATGTGGACTTTCAGATGGTTCTTTGACTTTGAGTGGATTGGATCCATCAACGACATATACGTTAACCTATTCTACTAATGGTACTCCTTCGACAGGACCATTCACTACGAATGCGTCTGGTGAAATCATAATTTCAGCACTAGGAGCAGGAGATTATACAGACTTTAGCCTTGAAAATGCTGCGGGATGTGTATCTGGTGTTTTCCCAGGTCCAATAACATTGACGGAGCCAGCGGCACCTGCAGCACCAACAGCATCAGGAACCGATCCTTCTGCTTGTGGAGTTGATGATGGAAGTATACTAGTAAGTGGAATGTTGCCATCTACTGATATAACACTTTCCTACAGCTTCAATGGATCTGCAACGTCAGGAATGTTTACCACAAATGCATCAGGAGAAGTCAATCTTACTGGACTTGCAGTGGGAGATTATACCAACTTTAGTTATGTCACTTCAACAGGATGTACTTCAGGAGTATTCCCTGGACCGGTAACATTAACTGGACCAGCTGCTCCAGCCGCTCCTTCAGCAGTAGGAACTGATCCATCGACATGTGGAATTGATGATGGAAGTATATTAGTTAGCGGATTGGAACCATCGGCAAATATAACATTGACTTATTCATATAATGGGTCTGTTATCTCTGGTCCATTTACGACAAATGCATCAGGAGAAATAAATCTTACGGACTTAGCGTCTGGCGATTATACGAACTTTAGTTATGTGAGCACAACTGGATGTACTTCAGGAGTATTTGCAGGGCCAGTAACTTTGAGTGAACCAAATGCACCTTCTGCACCAACGGCTGTAGGTACAAATCCTTCAGCTTGTGGAGTAGATGATGGAAGTATTTTGGTCAGCGGTTTGTCACCTTCCAGTGATGTGACATTGTCTTATAATTATGGCGGTGCTACAGTAACGAACTCATACACAACAAATGGGTCGGGAGAAATAAACCTTACAGGATTAGCAGTCGGAGATTATACCAACTTTAGTTATGTCTCTGCAACAGGTTGTACTTCAGGAATTTTTGCAGGGCCAGTAACACTAGTGGAGCCAAATGCACCACCTGCACCTACAGGAGTTTTTGCAGATCCAAATCCAATATGTCTTGGAGAAACAGTAAGTCTTGGAGTTGACTTGGTATCAGGAGCTACATATACATGGAATGGATCTCCAGATGCGGGATTAGGGACGTCGACATCAGCGACAAATTCAATGACACCGATTGTGGCTGGAACATATACGATTTCAGTTTATCTTACATTGGCAGGATGTGATTCACCTCCAACTACAATTGATGTAGTAGTAGAGCCTGCACCACCTACTCCAAATGCAGGAAGTGTTAGTTCGACTAATCCTACTGCTTGTGGATTGGATGATGGTACTATAACTCTAGGCGGATACAATCCAGGAGAAATGTATACCTTGAATTATTTATTCAATGGTAGTCCACAGACTGTGAATCTTACAGCGGATGTGACTGGAAATTTACTATTGGAGTTTTTACTTTCAGGTACATATTCTGACTTTTCTGTAGTTAGCGATGCTGGATGTCCATCTGGAGTATATGCTGGACCAGTCGTATTGTCGGACCCAGGTTCACCACTTCCTCCAGAAAATTTAACAGCCACACCAAATCCAGTTTGTCTTGGAGGTACCGTTCAGTTGAGCGTGGACTTTACAAGTGGTGCTACATATAATTGGAGTATTAGCCCTGCTGGATTGACTTTAAATTCAAATGGAAATAATACAAACTCATTTGTAGCTTCGAGTTCAGGAATTTACACCGTAAGTGTATTCCATACTATAGCAGGATGTTCTTCCGCTCCAGCTACGATAGATGTATTGATTATAGAAGACTGCGTGAATCCTGATTTTGGTGTCACTTATGCTGATATACAGTTGACAGGATTATTAGGTACGAATGATAGCAATATTGGAGGGTCTACTTATACGAATGTAGTAGCGAACCCAGGAAATCCAGCAGGATGTATGCCTGTGGTAGCAACGGATGGATCATATACATTTGATTGTTCTACACCTGGAGAATATGAATATACAGTAGATGTTTGCAAAGTTGGACAGTCGGCAGGTTGTATTGCTGTGCCATTGGTAATTACAGTGCTAGATATAATGAGCACTGAGAATCCGCCAATTGCCAACCATGATTATTCCGCTACAACAATGAACAATGATGTTTCCATTGAGATTCTTGAAAATGACAAATGTCAGAGTATACCAGGATGTGTATTGACCAATCTTACGATTGTAATACCTCCTAGTTTTGGTTCTTATGATCCAGTATTGATGACTTATACTCCAAATAATGGTTATGTAGGAAGAGATTCGTTTAGATATGAAATTTGTCAAGACCCAACTACACCGCAAAGCTGCGATCAAGAATGGGTTTATATAGATATTTATCCTGGAGCAAGTACAGACTTTACAAATGCCATGGATGACTACAATCAAACTGCTTTAAATACAGTCTTGGATGTAGATGCAGCCAATGGAGTATTGGCCAATGATACTGACCCACTGAATAGTACAGTAGAAGTAAGTTTCCTTACTAATGATGTATCTGGAAAAGGATCGATTACATGGGGAGCTGACGGAAGCTATACCTTCACACCGGAAAATGGATTTATCGGTCCTGTGGATTTTGAATATCAAGTATGCAGAGTAAATAATGGTTCTGTTTGTGCCATGGCTACACTCCATCTCTTGGTTGAGCCACAGGAAGCAGCAGGTACAGTAGGTTCGTGTGTATGGGAAGATATCAATGCAAATGGAATTCTGGAACCAGGAGAGCCACCAGTTGCTGATGTAGCAGTGAATTTATACACGGCAGATGGTGAACTCTATGCAAGTACATCTACGGATGACCAAGGGAATTATCAGTTTGATGATGTACCATTGGATATATACTTCTTAGAATTTATTGCACCAGAAGATCTTGAATTTACATTCCCGAATGTGGGTAATGAAACCAATGATAGTGATGTTGATGATTCTAACGGACCTGGTACGACTGCCTTGTTTACAGTTGAGGCAGGTCAGTATATAGATGATATCAAAGCTGGATTATACAGATGTGTAACAACAGAAGGTTATATCTGGTATGATATAGATGAGGATGATGTTAGAGATGAAGTTGAAAATGGAGTTCAAGGACTAAGAGTTTTCTTATGGAGATTAAATGAAGGAGTGTGGACTTTCTGGGAAGAGACTTTACCTACTAACAGCCCTTATGGACCATCAGATGATGGATGGTATCAGTTTTGTTCTCCACCGGGAACCTATTATATAGAGTTCGTACTACCTCCTCAAGGCTTAGTTCCTGTTGTACCGTTCGTCGGTAATGATTACAATAGAGATAGTGATATTACGAATGCAAATGGAATCGGTACGACTGGCACATTTACATTAACTAATGGGCAAAACTTAGATGGAATCGGAGGTGGTTTCTACCCAATGGCAGAGGCAGGAAACCTCGTATGGCATGATGAAAACTTTGATGGACTTCAAAATTCAGATGAAGCTAGAATGTCAAATGTCTTGGTAGAAGTTGTTGATGCTTTCACAAATGAAACGATAGCTGAAGATTTGACAGATGAAGATGGAATTTACCATATAGATAATCTTGGAAAAGTTGATGTTTATTTCAGATTTACTCCACCGGAAAATATGGTTGCTACTATTGCATATAGCGGCAATGATGAGATAGATAGTGATGTTGATCATACCTATGGTGTAAATACTACAAGAATGATTACAACAAATCCAGGAAATTTCAATGAACATATTGATTTTGGAGTTGCTTTCGGTGCACTTCCGGTAGAATGGGTGGATATCGATGTTAAAAAAGTAAGTGAAGGACATAAAATTGAGTGGGAAGTGGAACAAGAAGTGAATGTCGAAGGATATGAAGTTCAAAGATCACTGAATGGATTCTCCAATTTTACAACAGTGTCTAAGGTGAGAATTCCTGCAAATAATGTATTGTCCAAATCAACTTATAGTTATGTAGATACCGATGAGTTGATTAGAGGAACATACTACTACCGAATCAAGCAATATGACTTTGATGGGAAATTTAATTTTAGTCCGAGGGCTTCAATTGAGAAAGAAGGTACTTTACAAATAAGAATGTATCCTAACCCAACAACTTCCACTACGAATATTGATTATGTAGCCGAAAATGATGGAAGATTGATGATCACTATTTTTGATGTGACTGGTAAGGCAGTATTGACTCAATCTACAGAAGTAGAAGAAGGGTCGGGACAATATTTATTAGACATTACCAAACTGCCAGAAGGGGCTTATAATTTGTCAATTGAGCTCAATAATGCGATTAGTAATAAGCGAATTATAAAGATAAAATAGATTAGGTTTCTATTTGAAATTTAAAGGTCTATCGATTGTTCGGTAGGCCTTTTTTTGGGTTTGGACGAATCGTATTTTCGATTTATAGAATCATTATTTCACGACAAAATTTTTGGTTAAGAACCACATTAATTCAAGCTATTTAAAACCATTAATACCTGTTTTTAATCTAAAAAAAGTAAACGAAAAATTATTTAAAGTTAGCACGAAGATCAATTTTAAATTATTTAAATATAAGTCACAATTAACCAATGATATTTTATGAAGAAATAGACTACAATCGCATAACAAACCTTCTTTTTAGACTATTGGTTTCTACAAATTAAATAGACAGTCAAACGCGAAAACCTAAGTTTTCATGAAAATGCTCATTTCGGGCATTTTTTTTATCATTTTTTAATGTAATAAAATGGATATTTTCTATGTGTAATCAAGCATAGTTTAGTTCCATATATATATAGTCATAATAGCATATGTATAGTACTTGTCATTTGCTTTCATTTTGGATTAAAATGGATGCAAAATCATAGGGGTGGGTGTCTTTCATATGTGTCTTTTACCCAGTAAGACTCAAATTACTAACAGACGACTCTCATTTTAATGAGGTGCATTCTTGGTGGGGTATTAAGAATGTACTTAACGTGTTTATTACTCAACATAAACTATTGTATTTATGTATACTATAAGGTATGCCTTGGTATCTGTATTGTTTTTGTTTTTTGGACTTTCCAAAGTAGAAAGTCAAATTACAGATGTAGATTTTTTAATTCAATACAATCCTGAAACATGTCTCTATGAGGCCTGTATTGTCATTGCTGGAGGTTCGGCGTCAGCCTATCCACTCCGGATTCAATTTAATTCGCAATATACAATAGTCACTCCAACAGGAGTGGATCTGACAATCGATACTTTATTTTGGCCCAAAGAAAATAACGCTACATATACGGGTACGATTCCATGTCTATGGGATTTTGGACCTAAGGTAATTTCACCACCTATTCAACCAGAAAATGATTTTCATAGTGTTCTTCCAAACCTTAACCCTGCATCAGCATTCAATGATCTAATGACAGGAGATACCGTTAGGTTGTTTGGATTGAGTACCAATGCCCCGCTGTCTTGCGAAATGGCAATAAGACCATTTAGAAATGGTATTGATCCTAATTCAAGTGAAATGCCTGGAGGTGGAAATTTCAACAATGGATTTACCATTGGTGGCCCTACCCAATTGTACCGAATGAATCTAGAAACTATTCATCCTCCCTTTCCAGAAATCGATTGGGATTTTACTTGTAACGGGGATGTTACCATTAATGTCACACCATTGGACAGCTTCATGTGTCAACACCCATATGGTTATGTATGGACAGGACCTAGTGGAAGTGGTTTTTCTTCTACTGATGAGTCTCCTGTCATTCCTGCACCAGTCACACCTGGACTTTACGAAGCATTCATAACAGACTCATATGGTTGTGATACTACTATTTTTGTACAAGTCGATGGAGCCCCATCCGTCACTACCAATACCACAATCTGCGGTGCTGGGAATGTGACCTTGGAGGAATTATCAGGATCAGGAATGGGAACATGGACGCTCGATCCTTCCAATACAAACGGTGTTTCCATTGGTGGGACTACAAATGGTACAGCTACAGCAACTTTCGACTCCAATGCTACAGGGCTTTATACATTTATCTACACAGGAGATGGCTGTGATGCAGTGACGGAGGTCACAGTAGCCGCCGCTACAGATGTACCGCCAATAGCTGATAATGGACCATTGTGTGA
Organism: Saprospiraceae bacterium; assembly: GCA_965230575.1. Lineage (GTDB taxonomy): Bacteria > Bacteroidota > Bacteroidia > Chitinophagales > Saprospiraceae > CAJXUU01. Next base: position 7,725,266 of record OZ246013.1, on the reverse strand, counting down.
AGGAGATAATCTGATGCTTACTACGGATTTTATACCAGGAGCCACTTATGCTTGGACGGGGCCAGGATTTACTTCAACAGACGAAGACCCAATCATAAATAACGTGACAAATGCAAATGCTGGAACATATACTTTAATTGTGACTTCAGGAGGTTGTCCTTCAAGTCCAGCAACAACAACAGTTGTAATAAATGACCAACCCGACACACCGACACCAAGCAGCAATTCGCCAGTTTGTGAAGAAGAAACCATAACTTTATTTACCGATTTTGTTTCGGGAGGAACCTATCTCTGGTCGGGCCCAGGAGGATATTCTTCTACTGATCAAAATCCTACCATATCAAATGCCCAACTACTTGATGGGGGGACTTACTGTGTCACTGTCACAGTAAATGGATGTGCTAGCGAACAAGGATGTACAGATGTTATCGTAAACCCAAAACCTGATGATCCTGTCGCCAATGACAACGGACCTGTTTGTGAAGGTGATGATATAAATTTGACCACTGATTTTGTAGCTGGAGCAAGCTACTCTTGGTCAGGTCCAGGAGGATATTCTTCAACCAATCAGAACCCTACCATTTCATCAGCGACTATTTCAGATGCTGGTAATTATTGTGTGACTGTAACTATTGATGGTTGTGAAAGTGAGCCAGGTTGTACCATGGTAGTCGTAGAGTCGACACCTGCAACACCTATTGCAAATAATAATGGCCCTCTCTGCGAAGAAGAAGATTTAAATCTAACCACTGATTTTGTAGCTGGAGCATCCTATGAATGGTCTGGTCCTGGAGGATTTAGTTCTACAGATCAAAATCCAACAATTTTAGGAGTTACGATGGCTGATGCTGGCATTTATTGTGTTACAGTTACAGAAAATGGATGTGAAAGCCAACCAGGTTGTACCACTGTAACAATAAATATAAAACCATCCACACCAGTTGCCAATAACAACGGCCCTCTGTGTTCTGAGGATGACTTGGAATTGACAACAGATTTTGTGGCTGGAGCATCTTATGCATGGTCTGGTCCAGGAGGTTTTAGTTCTACAGATCAAAATCCAATAATCTCAGATGTGACCAGTCTGGATGCCGGAACATACTGCGTTACTGTAACCATAGATGGTTGTGATAGCGAGCCAGGTTGTACAGTAGTGGATATTAATGATACACCTGCTACACCTTCAGTATCAAGTAATTCTGAACTTTGTGAAGGGGAAACATTAATGCTGGATGGCCCTACAATACCTGGAGCCACATATACCTGGAGGGATCCAAATAACTTTATTTTCTCTTTTGATGAAGATCCTACTATTCCCAATATCTTAGTAGCGGAAGGCGGTACTTATTGCCTGATGGTGACAGTGGATGGATGTGATAGTCAAGCTGGATGTACAGATGTGATTGTGAACCCTATTCCTGCTACACCAAATGTATCCAGTAATTCACCAATTTGTTCAGGTGATACTATATTTTTATACACGGATTTTGTGGCTGGAGCTTCTTATCAGTGGGAAGGACCTACAGGTATTATTTTTACCGATGAAGACCCAATAATCACGGGATCTGCAGCAATACCTGGTACTTACTGCCTTATTGTTACCTTGAATGGATGTGATAGCGAAGAAGCATGTACAGATGTTGTAGTCAATACTACACCTTCTGCTCCAAATATTTCTAGCAATACACCACTTTGTGAAGGTAATGACCTTATGCTTTCGGCAGATTTTATTTCAGGAGCTACCTATGAATGGTCTGGACCCAATGGATTCTCTTCAAATGATCAAAATCCAATAAGAACAAATATCACCATGGCTGATTTAGGAACATATTCATTGAACGTAATTGTCAATGGATGTTCGAGTCCTTCAATCAGCACGGATGTCAATATATTTCCTTCACCTGATGAACCAACACCTTCAAGCAATTCACCGATTTGTGATGGAGGTGATATAGAATTAACAGTTGACGAAGTCCCTGGGGCTAATTATATTTGGAGTGGACCAGGGTTCTCTTCATTTCAGCAAAACCCTACAATATCTGGAGCCACAATTACAGAATCTGGAACCTATTGCGTAGTTATCTCTCTTAATGGTTGCGATAGTCAACCTGGATGTGTGGATGTAATTGTCAACCCAATACCCGCAACACCAACAGCGAGTAATAATGGACCGATCTGTGAAGGAGATGATTTAGAATTAACAACGGATGCCGTGACCGATGCTACCTATGCGTGGACAGGCCCCGATGGATTTTCATCAACAGAACAAAATCCAATAATTGTTGGAGCAAGTCCTTTGGCAAGCGGAAGTTATTGTGTTGTGGTTACCGTGAATGGATGTTCAAGCCTTCCTGGATGTACGGATGCTACGGTTTTTCCAATACCTGCAACACCAACAGCGAGTAATAATGGACCGATCTGTGAAGGGGATGATTTAGAATTGACTACAGATTTGATAACCGATGCTACATATGCATGGACGGGTCCTGATGGTTTTACTTCTACAGAACAAAACCCTTCTATTACAGCGGCAACATCAGCTGCAGGGGGAACTTATTGTGTAGTGGTGACCGTAGATGGATGTCCAAGCCCTCAAGGATGCACGGACGTAATAATAAAACCAACTCCTGCTACACCAGTAGCCAATAGTAATGGTCCTATTTGTGATGGAGAAGACTTAGAGCTGACAACGGATGCCGTGACAGATGCTACATATGCATGGACAGGTCCAGATGGATTCACTTCCACTGAACAGAATCCAATAATTACGGCAGCTACAACCGCTGCAAGTGGTAGCTATTGTGTAGTAGTCACAGTGGATGATTGTCCAAGTTTGGAAGGCTGTATTGATGTAATCGTAAAACCAACACCAGCCACACCAGTAGCCAATAGTAACGGCCCAATCTGTGAAGGAGATGATTTAGAACTGACAACGGATGCCGTGACAGATGCCACTTATGCGTGGACAGGTCCAGACGGATTCACATCGACAGAGCAGAACCCAATAATTACCGCCGCAACAACTGCAGCCAGTGGTAGCTATTGTGTAGTAGTGACAGTAGATGATTGTCCAAGTTTGGAAGGCTGTATTGATGTAATCGTAAAACCGACACCAGCCACCCCAGTTGCCAATAGTAACGGTCCGATCTGTGATGGAGAGGATTTGGAATTGACCACTGATGCTGTGACAGACGCCACTTATGCCTGGACAGGCCCAGATGGATTCACATCGACAGAGCAAAACCCAATAATTACAGCAGCGACAACCGCTGCTAGTGGTAGTTATTGTGTAATAGTGACAGTAGACGACTGTCCAAGTTTGGAAGGATGTATTGATGTAATCGTAAAACCAACACCAGCCACACCTGTGGCCAATAGTAACGGCCCTATTTGTGAAGGAGAAGATTTGGAACTGACAACGGATGCAGTGACAGATGCCACTTATGCGTGGACAGGCCCAGACGGATTTACTTCCACTGAACAGAATCCAATAATTACAGCAGCGACAACCGCAGCCAGTGGTAGCTATTGTGTAGTAGTGACAGTAGATGATTGTCCAAGTTTGGAAGGATGTATTGATGTAATCGTAAAACCGACACCAGTCACCCCAGTAGCCAATAGTAATGGTCCTATCTGTGATGGAGAAGATTTGGAACTGACTACGGACGCAGTGACCGATGCTACATATGCGTGGACAGGCCCAGACGGATTCACATCGACAGAGCAAAACCCAATAATTACAGCAGCGACAACCGCAGCAAACGGAAGCTATTGTGTAGTAGTGACAGTAGATGACTGTCCAAGTTTAGAAGGGTGCATAGACGTAATTGTAAAACCGACACCAGCTACCCCAGTAGCCAATAGTAATGGCCCAATCTGTGAAGGAGAAGATTTGGAACTGACCACGGATGCAGTGACAGATGCCACTTATGCGTGGACTGGCCCAGACGGATTCACATCGACAGAGCAGAATCCAATAATTACAGCCGCGACAACCGCAGCAAGCGGAAGCTATTGCGTAATAGTTACAGTAGATGACTGTCCAAGTTTAGAAGGGTGTATTGACGTAATAATAAAACCTACACCTGCTACCCCTGTAGCAAATAGCAACGGTCCGATCTGTGAAGGAGAAGATTTAGAATTGACCACGGATGCAGTGACAGATGCCACTTATGCCTGGACAGGTCCAGACGGATTCACATCGACAGAGCAGAATCCAATAATTACAGCAGCGACAACAGCAGCAAGCGGAAGTTATTGTGTAATAGTGACAGTAGATGACTGTCCAAGTTTAGAAGGGTGCATTGACGTAATTGTAAAACCAACACCTGCTACCCCTGTGGCCAATAGTAATGGTCCGATCTGTGATGGAGAAGATTTGGAATTGACCACGGATGCGGTAACGGATGCCACTTATGCGTGGACTGGCCCAGACGGATTCACGTCGACAGAACAGAATCCAATAATTACCGCCGCTACAACCGCCGCAAGTGGTAGTTATTGTGTAGTGGTGACAGTAGATGATTGTCCAAGTTTAGAAGGATGTATTGATGTTCTTGTAAAACCAACACCAGCCACACCAATAGCCAATAGTAATGGCCCTATTTGTGAAGGAGAAGATTTAGAATTAACGACACCAACTGTTGCTGGAGCCACTTATGCATGGACGGGTCCGGATGGATTCACTTCTACTGAACAGAATCCAATAATATCAGCAGCTCTACCAGCAGCAAGCGGCAATTATTGTGTAATAGTGACTGTTGCAGATTGCCCTAGTTTGGAAGGATGTGTAGATGTAATCGTAAAACCTACACCAGCCACACCTACAGCTAATAGCAATGGCCCAATTTGTGAAGGAGATGATTTGACGTTGTCGACAGATGCTGTTGCTGGAGCAACATACGCATGGACAGGTCCGAACGGGTTTTCATCCACTGAGCAAAATCCAATACTATCAGGAACAACAATTTTGGATAATGGCAACTTCTGTGTAAGAGTTACAGTAGATGGATGTGAAAGTGCAGAGGATTGTATTTATGTAATGATAAAACCAAAACCTGCAACTCCAATAATAGATAATAATGGCCCAATCTGTGAAGGAGAAGATTTGAATTTAACTTCAAATTTATTCTCAGGAGCGACCTATGTCTGGTCTGGTCCTAATGGATTTACATCAAGCCTTCAAAACCCAATTATTTCAGCAGCTACTCCTGCGGATAATGGAACATATTGCATGCATGTGGTCGTAAATGGATGCGCAAGCGAAGAAGTTTGTACCGAAGTATTGGTTAAGCCTACTCCTGCGACTCCTGTTGCAAGTAATAATGGCCCAATCTGTGAGAACGAATTATTGGAGCTTTTTGCAACGACAATTCCTGGAGCCACCTATACTTGGAGTGGACCAAACGGATTTTCTTCCAATCAGCAGAACCCAACCATCTCAAATGCAAGTCCATTAGACAATGGTAGCTATTGTGTATATGTGACAATAGATGATTGCGATAGTGAGATGAGTTGTACCGATGTAGAAGTAAAACCAACTCCGCCTACACCAACGGCAAGTAATAATGGGCCAGTATGTGAAGATGAAAATCTTGAACTATATGCCGACGATATTGCTGGAGCCACTTATACGTGGAGTGGACCAAATGGATTTTCATCCAATCAACAAAATCCAATCATTTTTGGAGCAAATCCATCTGAAAGCGGAACATATTGTGTCTTTGTTACAATAGATGGCTGTGATAGTGAGGTTGATTGTACAGATGTAATAATTACACCAACTCCAGAAACACCATTTGCAAGTAATAATGGTCCTATCTGTGAAGGAGAAGACCTAGAATTTTCTGCAACCTTTATATTAGGAGCGACATATACCTGGAGCGGACCAAACGGATTTTCATCAAACCAACAAAATCCAAATATTATAAATGCAAGTCCATCAGATAATGGGACATATTGTGTCTTTGTTACAATAGATGGCTGTGATAGTCAAATGGATTGTACGGACGTGATAGTGAAACCTACACCACCAACTCCAATTGTGAGTAATAATGGTCCTATTTGTGAGGATGAGAATATAGAATTAACTGTAGAAAATGTACCTGGCGCAACCTATACATGGAGCGGACCAGGCGGATTTTCTTCAAACGATCAAAACCCAATAATTACAGGAGCTAACACTTCTGCAAGTGGACTTTATTGTGTCTTTGTAACTGTAGACGGATGTATTAGTGAATCTGCTTGTACAGATGTATTAGTCAAGCCTACACCACCTACTCCAACTGTGAGCAACAATGGGCCAATCTGTGAAGATGGAGATATAGAACTTTCGGCAAGTAATATTCCTGGGGCTACCTATGCCTGGACAGGACCCAATGGCTTTTCATCCAATCAACAAAATCCAACAATTACAGGAGCAGATCCATCTGATAGTGGAAATTATTGTGTTGTTGTGACCGTGGATGATTGTGTAAGTGAAGAAGCTTGTACCGATGTAACTGTAAAACCTACGCCTTCTACGCCAGTTGCTAGTAACAATGGACCGATATGCGAAGGAGAAGATTTGGAATTATCCACAGGGTTTGTTGCTGGAGCATCTTATTCATGGACAGGACCAAATGGCTTTTCTTCAAATGACCAAGATCCAAGTATTGCAGGAGCAAGTCCAGCAGAAAGTGGTACGTACTGTGTAATAGTAACTATTGATGGATGTGTCAGCGAATCTGGTTGTACAGAAGTAATCGTAAAACCTACGCCTTCTACACCAATAGCAAACAATAATGGCCCTATCTGTGAAGATGAAGACATAGAATTATCAACGGATGCAGTAGCTGGAGCCACTTATGCTTGGTCAGGACCAAATGGCTTTTCTTCAAATGATCAAAATCCAATTATTTCAAATGCGAGCCCATTAGATAATGGAACATATTGTGTAGTAATTACTTTGGATGGTTGTTTAAGTGAGCCAGGATGTACGGATGTAATCGTAAAACCAACACCTGCTACCCCTGTAGCGAGTAATAATGGCCCTATTTGCGAAGGAGAGGATATTGAATTGGCAACGAATGAAGTAACAGGGGCCACCTATTCATGGACAGGTCCTAATGGATTTATTTCAAATCTACAGAATCCTACAATTACTGATGCCACCACAGCAGCAGACGGTAGCTATTGTGTAGTAATTACAGTAGATGGATGTGTGAGTGAATCAGGATGTACTGATGTAATTGTAAGACCAACGCCACCAACACCGACTGCAAGTAACAATGGACCAATCTGCGAAGACGAAAATATAGAATTGACAACTGATGCAGTAGCTGGAGCTACCTATTCATGGACAGGACCAAATGGTTTTAGTTCGAATGAGCAGAATCCAATAATAAATCAAGCCAGTACAACCGACGGTGGTAGTTATTGCCTTACTATAATAATTGATGGTTGTGAAAGTGAATCAGGATGTACAGATGTGATTGTAAAACCTACACCATCTGCACCAATAGCAAGCAACAATGGAGACATTTGTGAAGGTGAAAATTTAGAATTATCTACAGGTTTGGTAGTTGGAGCTACATATACTTGGACAGGTCCAGATGGATTTACTTCAACTGATCAAAACCCAATAATATTGGATGCCAGTCCATCCGACAATGGAGAGTATTGTGTAGTTGTAACAGTGGATGGATGTGAAAGTGAAGAGGGATGTACTAATGTCACTGTACTTCCAACACCTTCAACTCCTAATCCAACAAATAATGGACCGATATGCGAAGGTGAAAGTTTGGAATTAACAACAGATTCTGAGACTGGAGCTACCTATGCGTGGACTGGTCCGAATGGTTTCAATTCTACAAGTCAAAACCCGTCAATTGCAAATGCCAGTCCATCTGATAACGGTAGCTACTGTGTAGTAATTACAATAGACGGTTGTGAAAGCGCATCGGCATGCACAGATGTCACTATCACTCCAACGCCAGAAACGCCAATAGCAAGTAATAATGGATCAATTTGCGAAGGTGAAAATTTGGAATTGACTAGCAATGATATTGCTGGAGCGACATATGCATGGTCTGGCCCAGGTGGATTTACATCTACCGATCAAAATCCAATAATTACAGGAGCCACTCCTGCGGATAACGGTAGCTACTGTGTGGTAGTAACCGTCGATGGATGTGAGAGTGAACAAGGATGTACAGATGTAGAAATATCACCTGAAATTAGTGCAGGAAGTGACCAGTCTATTCTCTGTGAAGTGCTCTCTGATATAGTGGTCACAATGGATGCTACTGCTACCAATAATGGTTCGTGGTCAACAGGTGTTAATCCTGGATCGGTGACATTTGGTATGCAAGATTCAGAAACTACAACTATAACAAACTTTACGGAAGAAGGAATCTATACTTTCATTTGGAGCAATGGAATTTGCTCAGATGAAGTTGAAATAACAATTACTGCGCAGCCATATGCTGGCGAAGATCAATCTGTAAAATGTAATCTCGTCGGATCAGCAACGATGGCTGCCGAAGGGAATGGTATCTGGACATTGGGAAATGTAGCAGGAACCGTAACATTTACCGATACTGATCCAAATACCGTAGTTACAGATTTTGAGAATCCTGGCACCTACGAATTTATTTGGACGATAGGAGATTGTTCAGACATTGTGATCATCGAAGTTGGTGATGATTGTGATTGCCCGATTGCAAATAATATTATTGATGGAACACCTGAAGATTATTGTGGTGAGAGTACAGCACGATTTATTGAAGGAGAAGAGGCAACACCTCCAGGGGGTACATATTTGTGGCAGCACAGCATTAATTCTGGACCATTCATGGATATTGCTTCTACCAATTCAAAGGACTATACTACTGAAGTATTGGGATTAGGTACACATGAGTTCAGAAGAATTTATAGTATCGATAGTCCTGATTGCTCAGATACGAGTAATTATGTAATATTAAATGTATTACAACAGCCAACAGCAGGAGCAGATCAAAATTTGGTTTGTCAAAAATTGGCAACCCTTGAAATAGCGATGAATGGAACTGGTACTGGATTTTGGAATCAAGTATCAGGCCCAGGATCAGCTACAATTGTGTTTAATAATGATCCGATGACGGTCGTTAATGTTCCAACAGCAGGTACTTATGTATTCAGCTTTGGTGATGCTACTTGTTTTGATGAGGTCGCAATATCAATAACCGAAGAAGCAGATGCAGGACCCGACCATTCCGTAGATTGTTTTGTAACAGGTTCAGCAATTATGGCCGCTGTGGCAAATGCAAATGGATCTTGGAGCTGGGGTTCTACTCCTGGTGGAGATCAACCAGCATTCGATATGAATGATGCAAATGCAACGATTTCTGGTTTTGCAGAACCTGGTAATTATGAACTAATTTGGACCGTAGGAGATTGTAGCGATAGCGCAATTATAACTGTAGGAGCAGAATGTGATTGTCCTATTAATAATAACAATATTGACCAACCAAATCCATCAGAATATTGTGGAGTGAGTGAAGCAATAGAAATTATAGGAAGTGCTGCTACTCCCGATGGCGAGTATACTTGGGAATACAGCTTCAATTCTGGCGCTTATTCTCCAGCATCTGGTGTGAATGATCAACAAAATTATACAACTGGAAATTTACCAGTAGGATTACATTCATTCAGAAGAGTTTATGAAACAACCTCTGAACCGATATGTGTGGACTTTAGCGATGTAATAGAAATTGAGGTGCTTGATCAACCTAATGCAGGAACAGATCAAATGCTGGAATGTATTGAGTTGCCAGGTGGAAGTGTGACCATGAATGGGTCGGCTGTAGGCACTTGGCATGCCCTAACTACCAATTCTGGAGCCAATATTGTAAATGATAACTTGCCAAATACTGAAATCAATGGATTCACGTCCCCAGGAACATATGGATTCGTACTTGAAAATGGAATTTGTTCAGATACAGTATTTGTCTTTGTTACAGAATCTGTTGACGCTGGTCCTGATCAGAATGTAGATTGTTATGTGACTGGAAGTGCAACCATGGCCGCTGTATCTGCAAATGGTACTTGGTCAATTGGTGTCATTCCTGCAACAGCAAGTTCTAATCCGCATATAGTTTCTGAAGGAAGTGGAAATACAATAGTAGAAGATTTTGATGCGCCAGGTACATATGAATTAATCTGGACAGTAGGAGATTGTAGTGACATAGTTGAAATAGTAGTGGGTGAGGATTGCGATTGCCCAATTGCTGGAAATAATATTATCCAACCTGTACCTTCTGAATTTTGTGACACGAGTCCAGCTATTCTCATAGTTGGAGGTGACGCTACACCAGCAGAAGGAATATACCAATGGGAATATAGTTTCAATAGTGGTGGATTTGTACCAGCAAATGGTGCAAATGATCAGAGGGATTATACGACTGATATGTTAGGAATTGGAGAGCATAGATTTAGAAGAGTATTCACTTTGGATACACCACCGTGTGATGATGTAAGTAATGAAATAGTAATCACAGTAATAGCAACTCCCGATGCAGGTGCGGATCAAACATTAGCTTGTATCGAATTGCCAGGTAGCACAAATATGGCGGCTTCAGGTACAGGAGTATGGACAGCCAATACAGGCAATCCATCTACAGTTTCTATCCAAATGCCAGATTCTCCGACAACGCTTATAGAAGGGTTCTCGGTAGCAGGAGATTATTTCTTCACATACACGAATGGAAATTGTACTGATGAAGTAATGATTACCGTTTCGGCTGCAGCTGATGCAGGAGCAGACCAAACTGTGACTTGTTTCTTGACTGGTACTGCATCATTGTCCGCTACAGGAACAGGTACTTGGTCATATGGAGTCACTCCAAACGGTGACCAACCAACATTCAATATGACCAATGCAAATACCACCATATCTGGTTTTGCGGGAGCTGGTGAGTATGAAGTAATCTGGACGTCAAATGGATGTACAGATAGTATGATAATAACAGTTGGAGATGATTGCTCTTGTCCAATTGCTAATAATGTAATTAATCAACCAATCCCGGATGTATTCTGCGTTGAGAGCGATGATATTACAATAATAGGTTTAGATGCTGATCCTGCTGGAGGCAACTATGTGTGGGAATATAGCTTCAATAGTGGAGGATTTGTACCTGCTAGTGGGACAGCTGATCAAAGAGACTATTCCACTGGAATATTGGGAGTAGGAGAGCACGTTTTCAGAAGAATATATAACCTTGATGCACCTGTTTGTAGTGATACGAGTAATGTGGTCACCATTATAGTATTGGCTCAGCCTGATGCTGGAATGGATCAAACATTAAGTTGCGTAGAGATACCTGCAACTGTCACCATGGCGGGAACAGGTCCTGGTGTCTGGACTTCTGCAGGAAATAATCCATCTTCAGTGAATATAGCTTTCGATGATGTGGCTACAACTGAAATTTCTGGATTGGAATCTGGAGTTTATACCTTTATATTCTCAAATGGCATCTGCTCAGATGAAGTGATGATAACAGTTACGGAGAATGCTCATGCCGGAGATGATCAAAATTTTGATTGTTTTGAAACTGCAACAGCGGTTATGAATGCAAGTGGAAGTGGTACGTGGTCATGGGGTGCTACTCCAAATGGAGATCAGCCAACCTTGAGTGAAACAAATCCGAATACTGTAATTAGTGGATTTGGATTCGAAGGAGAATACAACTTGACATGGACAAATTCTGATGGATGTACAGATGATGTAGTAATTACTGTAGGTTCATTCTGCGATTGTCCGATTGAAGATAATATCATCAATCAGCCAGATCCGAATAACTTTTGTGGAACATCTACTGCTATTGTAATCGCAGGTGAAGATGCGCTGCCTGTTGGCGGAACTTATACTTGGGAATATAGCTTCGATAATGGAGCTTGGATACCAGCCAATGGTACCAACAACCAAAGAGATTATACGACAGATTTATTGGCGATAGGAGAACATAGATACAGAAGAATCTATACCGTAAGCGATCCTATTGCATGTGATAATATAAGTAACATCGTATTCATAATAGTAAGTGAGAATGCCAATGCTGGACCAGATCAAGCAGTTGAATGTTTTGAAAATGGTGAAGCAACAATGGCTGCCATAGGGTCAGGTAATTGGTCATGGGGTACTACTCCTAATGGAGATCAACCTACTCTTGATGATGTTAATCCAAATGCAACGATCTCAGGTTTCGGCTTTGCTGGAGACTATGAATTGATTTGGACTACCGATGATGGATGTACCGATACGGCTACCATTACAGTGGGAGATGATTGTATGTGCCCAATCGCAGATAATACGATTACTCAACCTGATCCAAATGAATACTGTGGAGAAAGCGAAGTGTCCTTAATTATTGGAAGCGATGCCACTCCAGTCGGAGGAATCTACACCTGGGAATATAGTTTCAATAGTGGTGGATTCGTGCCTGCAAATGGAGTAAATGATCAAAAAGATTATACGACAGAAACATTAGGAGTAGGAGAGCATAGATTTAGAAGAATATATTCAATTGACGACCCAATTGATTGTGATGATGTGAGCAATGTAGTATTGATCGTTGTATATGAAGATGCAGATGCTGGTCCAGATCAGTCTGTAGATTGTTTTGAAGACGGTATAGCTACAATGGGAGCTAATGGCTCTGGTACCTGGACTTGGGGAAATACTCCAAATGGAGATCAACCTTCTCTGGATGACATGAATCCTAATGCAGTAATCACTGGATTTGGCTTTGCTGGAGACTACGAACTGATTTGGACTACAGATGATGGATGTGTGGATATTGTAACCATCGACGTAGATAATAATTGTGAATGTCCAATAGAAAATAATACAATCACTCAACCAGATCCGAATGAATTCTGCGGAGAGAGTGAAATAATAACGATAATAGGATCAGATGCCTTACCTGCGAATGGCTCATATACATGGGAGTACAGTTTCAACGGTGGTGCATATGCCACAGCTAGTGGTACGAATGATCAGAGAGATTATACGACTGATGTCTTAGTCGTAGGAGAACATAGATATAGAAGAATCTATTCAGTTGATGATCCAATTGAATGTGATAATTTGAGCAATGTAGTCTTAATCATTGTGCATGAGAAAGCCAATGCTGGACTGGATCAGGATGTGGATTGTTTTGAAGATGGATCGGCAACGATGGGAGCTACTGGTTCAGGAACATGGTCATGGGGCACGACTCCTGGTGGAGATCAACCTACCCTCGATGATTCCAATCCTAATGCTGTTATTTCAGGATTTGCCTCTGATGGAGAATATATTTTGATTTGGACTACCGATGATGGATGTACAGATGAAGTTTCTATCATTGTAGGCGTCGATTGTAATTGTCCAATAGAAAATAATACAATTACTCAACCAGATCCAAATGAGTTCTGTGGCGAAAGCGAAATATTGACAATCCTAGGATCAGATGCAACACCAGCGGGTGGTACCTATACTTGGGAATATAGCTTTAATAGTGGTGCTTTTGCGCCTGCCAGTGGTACGAATGATCAAAGAGACTATACTACTGATGTGCTGGGAGTTGGAGAACATAGGTTCAGAAGAACTTATTCCATCGATAGCCCTATCGAGTGTGATGATGTGAGCAATGTGGTATTGATAGCGGTTTATGAAAATGCAGATGCAGGGCTTGATCTTTCAGTAGATTGCTTCGAAGATGGAATAGCTACAGTGGCTGCTTCAGGATCAGGTACTTGGACTTGGGGCACAACTCCGAATGGAGATCAACCGACCCTTGATAGCTCAAATCCAAATGCCGAAATCACAGGATTTGGATTCGCAGGAGAATATGAATTGATTTGGACAACAGATGATGGTTGTATTGATATGATTACGATTGCTGTAGGCAATAATTGTAACTGTCCAATAACAGATAATGAGATTACACAACCAGATCCGAATGAATTCTGTGGCGAAAGTGACGTACTGACGATTTTGGGAAGTGATGCATTACCTGCTGGAGGAGATTATATTTGGGAATATAGCTTCAACAGTGGAGGATTTGTAGCAGCGAATGGAACAAATGATCAGAGAGATTATACAACAGATGTATTAGGGGTAGGAGAGCATAGATTTAGAAGGATTTATGCCATTGACAGCCCGATGGAGTGTGATGATGTGAGCAATGAAGTAGTAGTCATAGTTTATGAGAATGCAGATGCAGGACCTGACCAGACCGTTGATTGTTTCGAAGATGGAGAGGCTACAATGGCTGCAACGGGAGTTGGAGAATGGACATGGAGTTCAAGTTTGACAGCAACTATATCCCCTGCGGATAGTCCAAATGCTCTTATAAATGGCTTCCCGGAAGCAGGAACATATGAGTTGATATGGACTAGTGAAGATGGATGTTCAGATCTTGTAACCATAGAAGTTGGAGATAATTGTAATTGTTCAATAGCAGAAAATAATATCACTCAACCAGATCCAAATGAGTTCTGTGGCGAGAGTAATGCTGTGACGATTCTTGGATCTGATGCTATGCCAGCAGGTGGAACCTATAGATGGGAGTATAGCTTCAATAGTGGTGCTTTCGCATCCGCAAATGGAGCATTTGATCAAAGAGATTATACGACTGAACTGCTGCCAGCAGGAGAGCATAGATTCAGAAGAGTGTACGCTATTACCGATCCGATGGATTGTTCGGATGTGAGCAATGAAGTATTGATTATTGTTTATGAAAATGCCAATGCAGGAGCGGATCAAGATGTGGTGTGTTTCGAAGATGGAGAAGCTACAATAACAGCATCAGGTGAAGGTGAATGGACATGGAGTTCAGTTTTGGAGGCTTCAATAGATGATTTCGAAAGTGCAACTGCTATTGTAAATGGCTTCCCGGAAGCAGGAACTTATGAACTTACTTGGACCACAGATGATGGATGTACAGATCAAGTTCTAATACAAGTGGGTGATGATTGCTTCGAATGTGCAATTATGAATAATGATATTAGTCAACCTATACCTTCTGACTATTGTAATGAAAGCCCAGAAATGACTATTGTAGGTGGGAATGCACTTCCTTCAAACGGAGTCTATACATGGGAGTATAGCTTCAATGGAAGTCCATTTACGTCAGCAATTGGAGATATAAACCAGCCTAGCTACAATACTGCAGATCTTGGCCCAGGTGAACATAGATTCAGAAGAAGATATAGAATTCAAACGAACCCATTGTGCGAAGATGTAAGTGATATAGTAGTGATTAATGTTCTGGGACCTATTGAAGCTGGTGAGAGTCAGGATTTGGGTTGTACCAATCTTGAAGAAGCAATAGCTAATATGGCCGCCATTGGAGAAGGTACATGGTCACAATCTACATCCAATCCAAGTCCAGTGATATTCTCAGATGAGAATGATTCGAATGCTGTGATCAGTGGATTTGGAGAAGCAGGTATGTATACCTTCATATGGTCAAATGATATGTGTCAAGATGAGATGACTGTTTTAATTGAAGAGACCAAAAATGCAGGAGATGATCAAGTGATAGAGTGTTATATTGATGGAAGCGCAACATTAAATGCAGAAGGAATAGGTATATGGTCCATGGGATCTAATAACCCAGGTACTGTAGAATTTTCTTCTCTTTCTGATCCAAATGCAATATTGACCAACTTCTCGGCCAATGGAATTTATGAATTCATTTGGACTGTAAATGGATGTGACGATATAGTATTAGTTGATGTAGGAGACTCTTGCCCATGTTTGGTTGAATTCAATGAAGTAATTGATGACGTGAGTAATATTTTCTGTAAAACTACAGGGGATTTATTTATCACTGGAGAAGAAGCATTGCCAGTAGGCGGAACATACTTATGGCAAATAAGTATAAAAGGATCAGGATTTTCTGATGCCCCTGGTGTGAACAATACAAAAGATTATGACGCCTCGAATTTCGGGGAAGGAACATACATCCTGCGAAGACAGTATACATTTGTTGTAGATGGAATAGAATGTAGTGATATATCCAACGAGATTGATTTCTTTGTATTCGATAAGAAACAAAATCCTGGACAGATTACATTCTCTCCTGACCCAGTATGTTTGGGTGATTCCCTGGTGCTAGAAGTGGATTTCAATCCAGAATTGACATATGACTGGCAGGTTATGTCAGGAAATGGTAGAGTGGTGTACGCATTGGATAGCATGTCGATGATAGTAGTGGATTCTCCAGGTAAGATCACAGTTTCTGTGACACAATATCTGGATGGATGTGATGGCAATCTTGCATCTTCTGAATCTGAGATTGACATCACCGTACTTGATACTCCTAAACCTAATTTAGGACCTGACACGACCTTCTGCGAATTGGATGAGACGTTTACAGTTTATCCAGGTGAATTTGCGGAATATGAGTGGCACGACGGATCTACTGACGATGAATTCTTGATAGATGGCCAAGGAATATACAGAGTGTCTGTAATGGATACCATGGGCTGTGTAGGTACAGATATGGTTAATATTAAATCATTCTGTTGCGAATTTGCATATCCTAATATTTTCAAAGCTGATAGCCGAGGAGGTAATGACATTTTCAAGGTAACAGATATTTACAATTGTGTCATCGAAGCAGAGATGTTTATCTACGATCGCTGGGGAAATCTAGTGTACGTCGGAGATGGATTAGAGAGTTGGGATGGAACATTCAATGGAAAATTTGTAGAACAAGGTGTATATGTCTTTATATACAAATACAAGGCAATGGATGCCGACAGACTTGAATTTGAAGATGAGATAAGTGGAGATGTTACAGTCATTCGTTAATACTCAATCGAGGTAAAATCTAAGTATTTAGAATCACTTCAATTAATTAGACCCACAGTTTTTGTACTTCGGTACAATAGTTTTTTATAAAGTTGAGATAATTGAGTCTTAGACAGTGCAGATTAATTTTTGCACTGTTTTTTATTTTTTTGATTATCCTCATTTATGTGGTAGCAGTAATCAAAATTTCATTTGTAGAACTAGTGGAACAAGAATTCGAAAGATCGTTATTATATTCAATCAATTGCTGTATTCTTTACACCTATTATAAATCCTATCTGGACATTCTGTTAGTCAACATTTAGCATTTGAGATATCCAAATTTCAAGTAAAAAACCCCCTTTCTAAATGACTAATACTTTACGTTTTTACATCAATTTTGCCAGCATTTATCACAGTCGGAGTACAACTTTAGCATATTGACCCATACTTGGTAATCTACTTGTCAAATGCCCTGATACAAGGCTTTTAGCACATTGGCATTGTTTAGATTTGTAAGTGGAATCAGCTCTTCATCTATATAAATAGACACCCTGTTTACCAGACAAAGAAGAGTATGACTTATTAGTAGTTGACTAAGTCATGATTTATAAAGAATCAATTGATTAGGTGGTTATTTAAAAAATTGAGGAAGTTATAGATCGCGTGGTTTCAATATTTTTTTGAAACATAATTCAATATGGTAGGAACAATAAAAGGCTTCCCAAGTCTATTTTTGGACCGGTACACACTCATGTCCCGTAAATTGATGATTATTGCAGCAATAATTGTCATATCAAGTACTTCAATTAATTCACAATGTATTGGAACTGTATACGACACTGGCGGAAGTTCAGGAACATACAGCATCAATGAAGACGACACATATGTCTATTCTGCACCAGCAGGAAGTGTAATGGAGTTAAAGTTTACCTCCTTTGACCTGGAAAATTCTTACGACTTTCTATATATCTATGATGGACCTAATACTTCTGCTCCTTTAATGTATACACTTACTGGTACTGAGGTTCCAAGTGTTATCACATCCACTGGCCAGGATATCACTCTTAGATTTGTATCTGATTATTCTGTCAATCATGACGGTTGGGCGCTTACCTTGTCATGCTATGCAAATACCAATTGTGGTACCGTTCCTACAAATGGATTGGTCGCATACTATAATTTTAAAGAAACTATAGGCAACGTGGTACATGATGTATCTGGATATGGTACACCGCTAAATATGATAATCTCTGACCCAGGGAATGTAACTTGGAAATCTGGTTGTGGTTTGACAGTCAATACAGAAACCGAAATAATTTCAGTAGAACCAGCAACTAAAATCACAAATGCCTTAAAAAGCTCAAATGCATTTACTATAGAAGCTTGGGTACAACCTGCAAATAACACACAAAGTGGACCTGCAAGAATCGTTACCATTTCAGATGGAGCATACGATAGAAATGTCACCTTAGGTCAGGAATCTTCAGATTATGCCGCAAGACTTAGAACTTCGGATGGCTCTGTGACAACCAATGGTATGCCCGAAATTGATGGATCTGGTATCAGTACGTCATACATGCAGCATATAGTTTATACTTGGGAAGCTAGTACTGGAGACCATATCATTTATCTTGATGGAAATGTTATTTATTCAGGAAATAGACCAGGAAATCTTTCCAATTGGGATAGCAATTATAAATTAGGTTTTATTAATGAAATAGGAGCAAGTAGAAAATGGCTGGGAGACATTTATTCCGTAGCTATTTATGATAGGGTAATTACTGAAGCCGAGATTGATGCAAATCTTTATGCTGGCGGATGTTGTACCACAAATCCTATTTTCGATCCTCAATTTGATTGTGCAGATGGTGCAGAAGTCGAATTGTTTTACACGGGTTTAAAAAACGATGTCCCAAAAACATTGAATTTTAATAATATAGATAATGTAGATTCTGTTCATGTTGAGATCATTTACAAAACTAAAACTCCTGGGGCAACAATCTATGTCCAAGATGACAATAATATTAGCTATCCAGGGACAAGTATATCTGTAGGTGCTTTTGCATATATATATTCCTTTGACTTGCCAGCGACAACTTCTGTGACTTATACAAATACCTTAAATGCAGAATATGCGCAATCAATGACAGCATATGTATATAGAAGCGGTCAGCCAGGTAAGATGTATACTTCTCAGGTTACCAATATAGGTGCATATCCAGGTACTAAAAATTATATAAAACTGCCTCTTCCTCCAAGAACAGAAGAACAAGACATTAATGTAGTGCTTCCAATATCAGAACTTACTTATGACAACAGGATTATAAATTTTACAGCTTCTGCGGGTAGCGCATCCAGTTATGTATCCAGAAAATGGGGTACGGATGGAAAGAGCTTTCCAGATGGTTGTTGTATTGATACTACAATAATAACGCTCAAAGATGTACCAGCTGATGCCATCTTTTTGGATATCGAAGTTGAATCTCCATCGGGCACTGGACAGTCATATGTTATAGCAGGAATAGTATATGCAGAGGTAGAATGTTTCGAAGAGGAAATCTGTGATGACAATGTCGACAATGATAATGATGGTTTGATAGATTGTGAAGATATTGATTGTGGACAGGTACTGAATAGAGAGTTTGATAATGAATTGACCAATTGGGATCTATACACACAAGGTGGAAATTCTGCTACAATGTCTGTTGATAAATTTTGGCAACTGTCTGGTGGGAATTCTGCTTTTATCGACATCAACCAAGTATCAGGTACGGATTGGCATATTCAATTTGTACAAGATGGCTTATCATTCGAAAATCAAAAAACATACGAAATCATATTTGATGCCAAGGCTACGGCCAATAGAACTATGGTAGTGGCACTTCAAATAAACCAAAGCCCCTGGACGGGATATTTTTGGGAGACCGTAGACTTAACAACGGCGGATAGTACATACAAGTATCAGTTTACCGCAACAGAAACTCAATTAAATAACATTCAATTGTATTTTGGATTAGGTACTTCACTCGAGGATGTATGGATCGATAATGTCCAATTCAAAGAGGTATGTGTAGAATGTTTTGCAGAAATAGGACCTGATCAAACCCAATGTCAAAATGCAATATTCAATGTTGAAGCGAGCACATCATATTTTGGTAGTGTAGGAACATGGAGTGTAATCAGTGGATCGGCAACAACCAATCAAAGTTGGAATGATCCTATAAATGTGTTTACAATTCCAGAAGGTACTACAGTATTGAGATGGACAGTGGCAGCAGGAAGCACTTGCTCAGAATACGACGAAATCACACTCACAAACACCAAGCTATGTTCAGTGGATTGTATAGATCCACTGAATATTAATGGTGATTTGGAAGATAATGGAACCATAACAAACTTCCCACTTAGTTTTAATTCTTCCGATGCAGCGCTGATAAGTGGCACAGATAATCCAACTGGATGGGGAGAAAGATATGGCAACAATACACCCAATACCTCAACTTTCAACGGAGCATACTACATCGATACATCACCAAATAGTTCAGGTGATCCGTATAGTGGTGATCATATGGTATACCTAAAAGGAGATCAATTTTGTCTTTCTCCTTTGGCTACCAATTCTGGTCTGGCTTGTGGCAAGACTTATAGTTTCAGCGTTTGGGTTGCAGCATATACATATTCAGGAACTCAACAAGATGCTCCATTCGCTTTAGAATATTCAGCAAGCAGTGGTTCTGGAACACCAGCACCATTCTTTACTAGTGTGCAACTTTCAGCTCCAGCGAGTCAAAATTGGAATGACCTGAATTGGAACAGATATGTTTTTGAAATCACCTTGCCAGAAGATGGATATGAATGGAGTGATTTTTACTTCACATCCTATAGCGATGATCATGGAATACTAGTCGATGACTTATGCATCACAGTATTGGAAGCAGGTACCGAAGCTCTAGCTGGAGCAGATATTTCTAGTTGTTCGAATATGTTCAATTTACAAGCGAATGCTCCACCAGTGGGATATTCAGGAACCTGGAGTGTAAATGATGGGGATATTTCTTTGTCATCATTCACATCTCCAACGGCAATAGCAACAATTAATAGCGGCAATGTAGGTTCACTTACTTGGACAGTTTCTGATGGTTCTTGTTCATCGACCGATAGAGTTGTTTTGAGTTACGAAAACATTCCTGATTTGACTCCAAATGGGGCATCTATTTGCCCTGGAGAATCAGCAGATATTTCATTTTCAGGTTGTTCAGGAGATATTTTGTGGGAGACGGGAGAGACTACATCTATGATCACAGTTTCGCCAGCGGTAAATACTTCTTATTCAGTTACTTGCACAGATTTACAATCTTCGAATCTTTTGTTGAACGGTGATATCGAAGCTGCAATTGATCTCGAAAATTGGGAAAATTGGGGTGGAGCATCAATAGCAACTCCTGCAGATGTCCATTCTGGAAATAAGGCAATATTCCTTGAAGCTACTGGAGGCAATTGGTCTGGAATTGGTCAAACTGTCAATGCTGTAGCAGGAGAACATTTCACCCTAACATTTTGGGCAAAAACCAATAACCCAAATAAGGTTCCAAGCCTGGGAATGAGATTTTTTAACACTTCTTGGGAAGCGATTTCTGATATTAATGAAGTGGAAATTAATACTGCAGATTATCACGAATATACCATCAGTGGAATAGCACCTCTCAATGCGGCATTTGTGCAGATCGGAGGAGGAGTTGGCAGTCCAGCTTCAGTATTTTTGGATGACTTGGTTCTGACCAAGGGAACGAATTGTCAGAGAACCGTTGATGTTGATGTCACAGTTTTAGACCCTCCTGTAGTAAGTGCCAGCAATGATGGACCACTGTCATGTTCTGATCCAAATGTAATATTGACAGCGCTTCCTGCTGGAATGACTTATCTCTGGACGGACGGTGGAACTGGGCAAACTAAAATTGTTTCTGCAACAGGAACCTACTATGTTACGGTTACAGATGCAAATGGATGTACAGCAGTAGCTTCTACAACCGTTACCGAACAAATTTCTACAATCGATGCTTCTGCAAGTGTGGAAGGTATCATTACTTGTATCGATGATACTGCAACTTTAACTGCTTTGCCAGCAGGAATGACATATGAATGGTCAAACGGAGGAACAGGACAAACCAATGATGTAACAACTGGCGGTTATCATACAGTGACAGTTACAGGATCTTCTGGATGTACTGCCGAAGCATCTGTATATGTAATAGCTGATAATACACCTCCAACAGTAATACTCAATGATGAGGATGCATGTGAAGGAGAAACCGTGACATTAACACCACAATTGTGCGAACATTATCCAGAAATAGAAGCACTTCGGCCGTTGGCTTTGTCAGGTTGGAATAATATATATGGTAGCTTGCGTTCTCCTTTAAAAACTGACGGCGAACTTTGCTTTACTTTGGATTCATCTTATTTGTCGTCACCTCAGATGATAGGTTTAAATGCAGATCCAGCGACTAGTAATAGCTATTCAAATATTGATTTTGCCATCTATATTTACATTAGGTCAGATCAGAATAGAACATTATTACAAATAAGAGAAAATGGTGCTTCACAAGGAAATGCATATGATGTATCCGGAACGATTCATGGTTCAGAAATGTGTATTAGAAGGACAGGTACCACAATTGAATATTTAAAAGATGGAGCTGTAATATTTACAAGTTCAAAAATATCAACAGGCGATCTTTACTATGATCATTCTTTTCATTCAGGAGGAGGAGTTTGGACAAATGGATATTCTAAATTTACCAACATCAGCTTGTGCGGAGACATAGAGTTGGATTATGCATGGAGTACTGGTGAGACAACTAAGTCAATAGATGTAACGACAGGAGGAACATATACCCTGACCGTCACTGATGCAAAAGGATGTGCGCATGTTGTCAATTCTGACATCGCCCTGAATCCATATCCTAATGCAATAGCAAGTAATAATGGACCAGGAACATGTGCCAATCCAAATATTACATTGTCGGCTCAACCAGATGGGATGACTTACCTATGGGAGGACGGGACTACTGCTCAGACCAGAGTAGTGAGCGCGGCAGGTACATACAACGTTACAGTTACAAATTCAAGCCTCTGTAGTGAGGTAGCATCCACCTTGGTCGAAATCTCTGATAACCCCATTGTGGACGTCACAGGTGATACTAATCTTTGTGCTGGTGGGACGACCACATTATCTCCAACAAGCGGTGGGGTATGGACCAGTAATAATACTGCTGTAGCAATAGTGTCGAATGATGGCCATGTAGCCAGTATCGGACCAGGAACCGTAACGTTTACCTTTACAGATTCTAATACTGGATGTGTTTCTGAAGCTACTGAGGTGGTGACAGTAAATCCAGAATTGTCTGTATCAATTAATTATGAAGATGGACTGTGTATTCAGGATGGCTCTCAGATAAGTGGAGTTCCTGTAGGAGGAACTGGTCCTTATACCTATGCCTGGACAGGACCAAATGGGCTGAATAAAGCAGGAGAGACTATTACGATTACTGATTCAGGAGATTATTTTATGACAGTAACTGATGCAGCTGGATGTACAGCTGAGACATCAGGATATGTATACGAACAATTCGATCCTTTCATTTTTTCTTTAAGCACAGAAGTTTGTGAAGGAGAAGATGTCACACTTACTGTGAATTCTGGATCGGCTGTATCATATCTATGGGATGCCAATGCGGGAAGTGCTGTAACTGCAACTGTCACAGTCATGCCTTCACCACCGAGCTCAACCTACTATGTCACAGTGACTAATAGCATCGGGTGTACTTCAGTAGCATCTGCAATAATAAATGTAAAAGAAAAATCAAATGTATCCATCCTAGGTGGTACCGATATCTGTATCGGTGAAACAACACAACTTTCTCCTTCGACAGGAGGTACATGGATCAGCAGTAATACTTCCGTAGCAGGCGTTTCAAACACTGGATTGGTGACTGGACTTGGTTCTGGAACAGCAACATTCGTTTTTACAAATAGCACAACGAATTGTGATTCTGATCCTACGACACCAATCACTGTCAATGACAAAACACCTGTATCTATTACAGGACCTACTACCATTTGTGAAGGCGAGACGACATCCCTTTCTCCTACAACGGGAGGGATATGGCAAAGTTCGGATGAATCTGTTGCTACGGTCACCAATGATGGTGTAGTCACCGCAATAGGAGCTGGATCAGCTTCATTCATATTTACAAATAGTACAACAAGTTGTGCATCTGATGCCACTACTTCGATTACAATAAACCCTAAACCAGTAATAGTAATTAATGGACCCGATGAAATCTGTATAGGAGCCCAAACTTATCTTACACCTACTTCGGGAGGGACATGGACGAGTAGTAGTCCGGAAGTTGCTACCATCACCAATACAGGAGTCGTTACGGCTATGAGTGTAGGAACGACAGTATTTACATTTACCAGTTCATTCGGATGTACTGCTGATGTATCTGAGCCCATCACAGTTAGTGATAATATTGAAATAACTATTGATGGAAATCCAATTTTATGTGAAGATGATTCCCAGACTTTGACAGCCTCGGTTGCAGGTGGTATTTGGTCAAGTAGCAATACAAGCTTGGCATCAATTGACCCAAATACCGGAGTTGTTACAGGTGTGGCAGCAGGTACTGTGATTATTACTTATGATAATTCTGGATCTGGTTGTTATTTGAATTCGGAGATGGCTCTGGAGGTAAAGATGACTCCTACAGGATATATATCAGGCCCAGTTACCATATGTGCGGGTGAAGTTTCGGCATTGACCGCCTCGACGAGCGGAGCTTGGAGCAGTACGGATACAGATGTAGCGGTTGTGTCCAATGATGGTGTTGTAGTTGGAGTTGGAGCAGGCATCGCTACATTTATCTTTACCGCTGATAATGGATGTAGTTCGGAAGAAACGGGAATACTCACCGTAAACCCTGACTTAGATGTATCAATTGACTTTGGAGGTATGGTTTGTTTGACCGATGATATGCAATTGACTGCCAATGCATCTGGCGGATCACCTAGTTTTCAATATGCTTGGACAGGCCCAGGTGGATTTTCTTCTAATCTTCAGGTCATAGACGTGATTTTAGATGGCAATTATCAATTGACGGTTACAGACAGTTTGGGATGTTCGGCTGATGCCACAGCCTTTGTTTATGCAGCCTTCGATCCATTTATTTTTGCATTGGATACAGAAGTATGTGAGGGAGAATCTGTGACATTATCTGTCAATTCGGCATCCGCGGCTCAATATCAATGGAGCGCCAATGCTGGAGGATCTACTGCACAATCAGTATCTGTGGTGCCTTCCTCACCATCTACTACTTATACCGTAACCATTACCAACAATGAAGGATGTTCTTCGGTAGCAACAGCGGAAATAGTGGCAAATGCCCTTCCAATAGTTGAAGTTACTGGAAATACAACCATCTGTGAAGGAGCAACTACAACATTAAGTCCTACTTCAGGTGGTTTTTGGACCAGTAGCGACTATAATGTAGCATCTGTTACTAATGATGGTGTTGTTACTGGCCTCAATGCAGGATCAGCCACCTTTACTTTTAGAGATGCAACAACAGATTGTATTTCAGAAGCAAGTGCTGTAGTAACTGTTGGAAATAATACAGTCGTTAGTATCAATGGCAATGACCAGTTGTGCATTGGTGTACCATCGACATTGACAACCTCAGCTGCTGGAGGTACCTGGAGTAGCAGCAATACATCAGTAGTAACCGTGAATAGTTCGGGAGAATTAAATCCCATAGCTCAAGGAATGGCTACTATATCTTATACTTTCAATTCAAATGAATGTTATGAAAATGGTTCTTTGGATGTCAGTGTAAATGATACGCCGACCGTAAATTATAATGGACCTACTACCATCTGTGAAGGAGAAAATACATTTCTTATTCCTACATCTGGTGGAACTTGGACAAGTAGTGATGAATCCATTGCAATAGTATCTAATTTTGGTATAGTTACAGGTGTTTCAGCTGGAAATGTGACATTTACCTTTACCTCATCAATTGGTTGTTCAAAATCTTTAGCTACTCCTCTGTCTGTACTTGATAGCCCGGAAATTAGCTTTACTGGACCTTCAAGTATTTGTATTGATGAGAATACTTCATTATCGCCAACTTCTGGTGGTATTTGGGTTTCTTCTAATCAAGATATTGCCTCTGTGAATAGTTCAGGAATAGTCACAGGAATAAATGAAGGTACAGTGTCCTTTACTTTTATTGAATTTGTAAATGGGTGTTCTTCGGACGAAACCCTTACACTTACAGTTAATGACAAACCTTCAATATCATCACCAAATATCGATGAGTTGTGCATTGGAGAGACAACTTCAATTTCCCCAGATACAGGTGGAACCTGGACAAGTTCAAATGAATCTGTAGCCACCATCACAAATGATGGTCAAATTACGGCTATTGCTTCAGGTGCCGCATCATTTATTTATACGAATACCTTGACGGGTTGTAGTTCAGATGCTTCCGCTCCTATTATTGTTGATGGAAAACCGTCAATTAACTTAATTGGACCAGATGAATTGTGTGCCGGGGAAATTTCTAATATCTCTCCTGGAACAGGTGGTAGCTGGGCAAGTACAAATGTCGGTGTAGCCACGATTAACAATCAAGGAGAAATAACGGCAATAAGCTCAGGCGAAGTGCAGTTTGTTTTTACAAGCAGTACCACTGGATGTACATCTGATAGCAGTGTTGTCGTCACCGTGAATGATCCATTGGATATTGAAATTACTGGTGATGATAGAATATGTGTTGGATCGACTACTACTCTTTCTCCTACAACTGGAGGAACTTGGGAAAGTAGCGATGAGAATATTGCCACCATATCAAATTCAGGACTGGTGACTGCAAATGCACCTGGAGTTGTTTCATTTACATTCTTTAGCAATTCGTCATGTACTTCAAACCCTTCCTCTGAAATCATCATTGATCCAAAACCAAATGTAACATATACTGGAAATTCAAGTATTTGTATTGGAAGTAATACGACACTCAGTCCAACTTCAGGAGGTACCTGGACAAGTGACAATACGAGCGTCGCGACAATCACAAATGGTGGAATAGTCACTGGAATATCTCCAGGAACCGCAAATTTTACATTTACAAATACATCAACGGGATGTGCAGCAAGTACTGTGACTCCTTTAAACGTCTATAATGGACCGGAGATATCAATATCTGGCGATGATGAAATATGTATAGGAGAGACTACAAGTTTGATTCCTTCTAGTGGTGGTACATGGGTGAGTAATAATTCATCGATTGCAAGTATTTCTGCAACAGGTACTGTTACTGCATTGAATGCAGGTTCTGTTACTTTTACTTTTACTGAAAGTGGAACTGGATGTGTTTCATCAGTATCGGCACCAATTACAGTTTTGCCAAAACCTGCTGTTACTATATCTGGAGACAATAATATATGTGAAGGAGAAACAACGACATTGTCTCCGACTTCTGGCGGTGCATGGATAAGCAGTGATAATTCTGTGGCAATAGTTACAGATGAGGGTTTAGTAACGGCAGTCGGACAAGGATTAGCTAAATTTACTTTTATATCGAATGCAGGATGTTCTTCAAGTGAGACAGCACCAGTGATCGTTTATGGCAAACCATCTGTCTATATCAGTGGTGATGATATTCTTTGCCTGGGAGAGAATACTCAGATGTTTCCATCTACAGGTGGGACATGGCAAAGCACCAATTCTGCGATAGCTACAATATCGAATACAGGACTTGTTACATCCGTTTCGAGCGGAATAGTCAGATTTATATTTACCGATTCGAATACTGGATGTGAATCAGAAGAGTCAGATTTAGTGACAATAAATGATCTTCCCGCCATCAACACCTTGGGGCCAGATGAAATATGCGTGGGAACCACCACAAACTTGACTCCAACCGCTGGCGGAACCTGGACGAGTATGAATACATCCGTTGCTACTATATTGAATAATGGAGAAGTTACAGGTATTGCTCCAGGAACAGCGACTTTTAAATTTACAGAATTGGCAACTGGATGTGAATCCGAAGCCTCTGAATCGATTACGGTCAATCCTGGACCAACAATTTCCTTTACTGGAGAGACGGAGTTGTGTATAGGAGAGTTTTCATCGATCATACCGAGTTCTGGTGGAACCTGGGAAAGCACAAATACAAACGTTGCAACAATCACAAATACAGGAACCATCGAAGCCTTATCACAAGGTGTGGTTAGTTTCAAATTTACAGAATCGGGGACTGGCTGCGTTTCAGAATTAAGTAGTAGTTTGATCGTAAATGGAAAACCGACAACTATAGTTACTGGTGGACCTGATGTATGCATTGGTTCTACGACGACCCTTTCTCCATCTTCGGGAGGATTGTGGACAAGCACCAATCCTGCCGTTGCCACTGTTACTAATGATGGGATCGTGACCGGAGTGTCCGAGGGAACAGCATCATTTGTGTTTGAAGATTCCTCAACAGGATGTTCCTCAGATGGAGACATCAGTGTAAATGTCGCTAGTGAAATTCCAGTATCTATCTCTGGAGAATCAGATATATGCCTGGGATATACGACCACATTATCGCCTGTGACAGGGGGAGTTTGGGTAAGTAATAATCCAGATGTTGCCACTGTTACCAATTCGGGAGTAGTGACTGGTAGAGCACCAGGAAAGGTTACTTTTGAATTTATTGATGCTTCTTCAGGTTGCACCAGTGGTGGTGTTACAGATGAGATAACTGTTTCGAATTGCCTCAACCATGATTTTAATGTGGCAGTCGTGGATGAATTGATCTTGGGTGATTTGAATACAAATGATAATATAAGTCCAACTGCTACCTACAATAGCACACCGATATTGATTTCAAAACCTTTTGGAGGTATTCCAGCATTGACAGTAAATGCGGATGGTACATATCAATTTGAGGCTAATTTGGAAGGGAAATACCTTTATCACATCCCTGTATGTATTCCACCTAATAGTTCTGGATGTTCTAAATCGATTTTTGAGGTCAATGTTATTGACAATATATATTCAACAGCTAATCCAGTGAGTAATCTTGAATTTGCCACCACTTATACTGGAATTGATGAATCTACAGTTGGTATAGCAATCGAAATAAATACCTTGGAAAATGATGAATGTGTGTATACAGGAGGTTGTGGTTTTGATGCATCTACTGTGACGATCATTGATGCACCTTCGAATGGAACTACTTCCATTGATGCAGCTGGAAAGATAACGTATACACCTAATGCAGGTTTCGTCGGTCTAGACACATTGGAGTACCAAGTTTGCGTCGATGGAGGATCAGAATGCAGTCAATCCAGACAGGTGTTAACTGTTAATCATAATACTGCAACAAATTCGACAGTGGCTGCGGATGATTTTGGATTTGCCTTGCGTGGAGAATTTTTATCAGGAAATGCATTGTCCAATGATTCTGATCCAGAAGGTGATAATATTGCTGTAATACCTGCTGGTTCTTTGATCGCGCCAATAGCAATTCCAGCTGGCGAATATTATATTGATGCATTAGGTGATTATACATTTACTCCGAATGATGATTTTATTGGAGCTACTGAGATTGTTTACACCATTTGTGATGACAATATCGAAAGTACATGTACAGATGCTACCATCCATATTTTAGTATTTGACTATATGACGCTCAATGTTCGAGTCTATCTAGAAGGAGCTATGATGCAGAATGGTGGCGCTACATCTAGTACTAGTGGCCTTCCGCTTATGCGTGCCGATTTAAGAATCTCACCTTATACTGGAGAGAATATAATACCTATGGAAGATCCATATACAGTACTGGCAGATCAATTTATGGACACACCTTCCAAGTTCAATCGTATCGGACCTGGTACATTGAGTCAGAATATAGAAATTTCAGATTCATTAAGTATAATGAGCGTTGAAGGTGACAATGCCATAGTAGATTGGGTGCATATAGAATTAAGATCTAAAGATGATATGACCTTGCCTATTGCTACCCGAAGTGGATTGTTGCAAAGAGATGGCGATGTAGTGGAGTTAGATGGTGTGAGTAGTCTTAATTTTCAAGGTGTAAATGTAGATAGTTTTTACGTTGTCGTGAAGCACAGATCACATCTGGGAGCCATGTCCATGAAGGTCAGCAATTCGGATCTCATTGATTTTACTTCACCTGATTTTGAAACTTTTAATTTCGGCACTACGCTGGGCAATGGAACAGATTATACAGGTTTGACTCAAAAGAGCACTCTGATTCCAGGATACAACGTACTATGGGCGGGAGATTTTGATTCCAATGGAAAAATTAAATTCACAAACCCTTCCGATGATCAAAATGTCATGTTTATAGATGTATTATTCAATTCGCCAAGCTTTTTAATAAATTACGATAGCGCACATGGGTATTTGACTGGAGATTATAATATGGATGGTAAGACAAAATATACCAATCCTAGTGATGATTTGAATTATTTGTTTAGTCAACTACTCTTATATCCTAATAATACTTCTTTCTTATCAAACTTTAACTCATTTATAGAGCAGATTCCAGATTAAGAGAGAATATTTAGGGTATATTTCGGAGCCTCCTATTTACTTGATAGGAGGCTATTTTATTTTTATGCCTTTCGAAAGAATTGTACGGTAAATTTTAGATTAAAAGTCCATGAGATTTTGAAGCAAAAATCTTTGTCTTGAATAAAATTTGCAAATTTAATGACAAGCATTTTACAATAAGTGTATTTATTTGAATTGCAAACTGCACTTTGAACACTAATTAAAATATTAGGTATGAAACTAGCTAGATTAGTAGTATTAAACTTAAGACCACAGGTGGTAATAATCATTCTTGAATCTTGTTTAAAGCATTAAGCGCAGTTTTTTTATTGTATTTTGATATTTTGTTTCCCATATCCGAAATATTAAAACCATAAAGTCAAAACTGAGCAAATATCGATTCCCAAGATATTAATGCTGGTAGCAAAATTTAATGAAGGATAAGCGAATTTTAGATTCGCCTTGGCTGTAGTCTAAGTTGTTTTAAGAACAGCCTTGAAATGAAAGTAAGATTTCTTTTTAAATCTATATGTGATTCAATAATTGGAAGTAATCTATACCATATTGTATTGATATTCAATATATTGGCTCTTCCTGTAATTGGACTTAATGCACAGTGTTCTACAACAATCTACGATTCAGGTGGAAGTGGTGGAAACTATGGCAACTATGAAGATGTAACTACTGTTCTAGACGCTACATCGGGTAAATTGATGCATATTTCTTTCAATTCGTTCGATATCGAAAGCAACTATGATTACTTTTATATATACGATGGACCCAATACCAGTAGCCCTTTAGTAGGCACCTATACTGGTACCAGTAGTCCACCTGATGTTACCTCAACTGGACAGTATTTAACAATCCGTTTTACTTCAGATAATATTGTAACAAGACCAGGGTATTCTATATCGCTTTCTTGCATAGATCCACCTCCAGTTCCCGAATGTCTAGTGGTTACAGAAGATGGGAATGGGACCTTGTTTTCATGGACTGCTTCACCTGCAGGAAATACGCTTATTGGATCGGAAGGATCTGTTAATGCTACCGAAATAGAAAGTATGTGCCTGAGTTTTGACGGTCAAACGGTATATGCAGCTGATGCGGGTACTTTTGGTACATTAAATCATGTAACGGGTGCATTTACTGGTATAGCAACGATCGGCGACGCTGATGGCGCCTTAGGTACTATTACGATGGATGACATTGATGGAATGGCTATCAATCCTACCAACGGTTATATTATGGCAGTTCACAGAAGAGGAAGTGACAATGATTTATTTTTTGTTATTAACCCTACGACGGGAACAGTTGAAAAGAATTATTTCGGTAATGGGGTAGATTATAGAGAAATAGTCGGAGCTTTACAGGATATGGATGATATTGCTTTTCATCCTACAACTAATGAGCTTTTTGGTATTTCTACAGTTTCTAATAATGCCACATTTGATCAATTGGTACTAATTGACCAATATCTGGGTACAGTTTCAACAATTTCAAATTTACCAACTTGTGATATAGAAGGTCTTACTTTTAATGATGCGGGCGTTTTATATGGGTCTACAGGATATGAGGAATGCCCGGGACATTTAGCTAATACTATATATGAGATTGATTATTCAAATATAACAGGAACTGTAACTGCAGTTACTACATTGTCTGTCCCAGATTCAGAAGCGCTAATTTGCTTTGTATCTGCGGTAGAGCCATGCGATGATGTATCGACAGGTGGAAGCATTGGTTCATACCAAGCAATATGTGCAGGGGATGATGTAGCTGCCTTTACAAATGTAACCAGTGCAACCCAAAGCGGAGGAGGTGGTATTGAATACCAATGGTACTATAGCACTACATCATGTATCGCTCCATTGAATAATGACCCAGAATGGATAGCTATTTCAGGTGCTACGGGAACAACATATGATCATGGTGCTTTATACGAAAGGACTTGTTTCGTCAGAGCTGCAAAAACACAAGGATGTCCAGTATATATAAAATACTCAAATGTTATTACCGTTGACGTAAGTCCTTGCGCTTGTCCTTCACCTACTATAGAAACCTACTCCATAACAGTTGGTGACGACGATGTTGAAGAACATGAAAATGATACAATGTATTTGAATAGTTCAGATTTAGAGTTTGTTTATGATACATATCAAAATGCAGGAAATCAAAAAATTGGGTTAAGATTTAATAATGTAAATGTTCCTTCATATGCTTCAGTTCAATCTGCTAAATTAATATTCAAAGCAGATGAAACACATTCTGATCCTACTACATTAACCATTGAGGGTGAATTAGCAGGAAACTCTCAACCATTTAATAACACAGTTGGAAATCTTAGTTCAAGAAATCGAACTACCAGTTCTTCAGTGTGGTCAGATATCGAGCCATGGACAACAGGAAATATGTATTCGTCGGTATACATTACAGATATTATCAGTGAAATAATCCAACAAGGTACTTGGAGTTCAGGGAATAGTATGTCCTTAATTATTACTGGAAGCGGAAAGAGAGTTGCAGAAGCTTTTGAAAAATCAAGTTCTACTCCTGCACAATTGATTATTGAATTTTGCTCTGAAGAAATTTGTGATAATGGAATTGACGATGATGGAGATGGTTATGTAGATAGTTTTGATCCCGATTGTCCTTCTTATGCTCCCTTTGATTGTAATAAAACCTTATATCAATCCATTTCTCCAGATAATGGATCAAATTATTACTTATATGATGTTGAAACAGATCCAGTAGCATTTAATCAAGTATACAACTTATCTGCAAATGGAATGAACGCCTCAGGTTTCAATTCATTGGCTTTCAATCCAGTAGATCGATTTTTATATGGAATTAATCCATTAAAAACTGGTAACTATGAAATGTACATGATAAATGACTTGAATGCTATTCAATATTTAGGAAATGTAACAGGTCTTTCAGGTACCAATGATGCGGGATGTATGGCAGCAGATGGTACTTATTATGTTACAGGAGCGAGTGGAAAATTATTTGAAATAAACACTACAACCTTAGTAGCAACAGAGATCAAAAATCTCGGTTTTGAAGGTGGCGATATGGCCATAAATCCAGCCAATGGATTAATATATATTTGGAATACAAACGCAAGACAACTTTATACAATTGATCCTGGTACTGGAGCAGCATCACCAATTGGAAACACAGATCAATACGATGAATTTGGAGCTTTATATTTTAACGAACAAGGTGAAATTATAGCCTATGGTGATGATTCGAATATTTCGGCTACCGATCAGGAAACATTAGTAAAAATAGACCCTGCTACAGGTGTCGTAACTCCAATAGGAATAGGACCCAATACTGAAGAAAATGATGGATGTTCCTGTGCATTTGGTGTGGCTTTGACAAAAGAGGCATCCTCCATCTCCGTGGAACCTGGTGATCCATTGTCATATACTTTTACAATTTATAATAGGACGGGTTCAGCCCAACAGAATGTAACCTTTCAAGATATTTTACCATCTGGTTTGACATTTTCTTCTAATCCTTACAATGTCACTGGAATAACTTTGAACTCACCAAGTATTATTGGATCAGGAACAGCAAATTTTGTAATAGCTAATATTCCTCCTGGAGCATCTAATTCTTTTGTTGTGGATATTAATATTCCAATTGATTTTTGTGATGATATTTCAAATCAGGCAAGCTTGTTAAATTTAGCTTCTGAATTAGGAACGAATGTAGTCTCAGATGATCCGACTACGGTGGGTATCAACGACCCGACATACACGATAGTAGGAAATTGTGAAGAATATTGGTTGGAGTCAGAATGTGAAGAAGTGGGAGCCAACTGGAATTTGGTTTCAGATGCCACTGCTTCGAGAGACTATTATGCCACGATAAATTCAGGATTTAATTCTTTAAGCGCGGCTCCTACAGGAGTAGATGATCGTATACGATTTAATGTGAATATCACCAATGCCGGCGATTACAATATCTTTGCAAGAGTATTTTGTCCAAATTCTAACGATGACTCTTTCTGGGTCAGAGCAAATGGAGGGACCTGGTACAAGTGGAATTCTCTTGCCACTTTTGCTTCTGCAGGCTG
Source organism: Saprospiraceae bacterium (assembly GCA_965230575.1). Taxonomy (GTDB): domain Bacteria; phylum Bacteroidota; class Bacteroidia; order Chitinophagales; family Saprospiraceae; genus CAJXUU01. The sequence continues at coordinate 7,690,751 of OZ246013.1, read as the reverse complement.
GGAATGGGGTCAAGTATATAATTCTGATGCAGGAAATGCTATAGTAACTTTCCCACTAGTAGCGGGCGCCAATACCATTGATTTTGCATATAGAGAAGACGGAGCCCGTTTAGATAAGATTAAAGTTGCCTTAAGTGATGAATTGCCTACTGGTGAAGGTGGTATTTCTCAAAACTGCCCCGAAATTTGTGGTAATGGCGAAGATGATGATGGCGATGGTTTGACAGATTGTGAAGATGGAGACTGTAGCACAGAAACTTTTTGTCAAGGCCCATGTGTTCCAGGAAAATTATTTGTAGAAAGATGGTTTGGAATTAGTGGATCAAATGTAACTGATTTAACCTCTCATGCGAATTATCCAAATTCTCCAGATGAATTGGATTATATCACCTTGTTTCAAGGCCCAAATGGTTATGCTGATAATTATGGTACAAGAGTTAGAGGGTTTATTATACCATCAGAAACGGGGACTTATTCATTTAATGTAACAGGTGATGATAATACAATCTTATATCTGAGTACTGATGTAGATGAAACAAATATAAGTGAAATCGCCTCTGTAACGGGATGGAGTGGTGTGACAGAGCATACAAAATATGCTGCCCAAACCTCTATTGATATTGAATTGGTGGCAAATGTTTGGTACTATGTAGAGCTACTTGTGAAAGAAGGAGCAGGAGGAGACCACTTTCAAGTATATTGGAAGACTCCAAGTGTGCCATCTACTTGGAATATTATACCAGGAACAAATTTGGCTCCTTTCATTTGCCCAGAAATTTGTGATAATGGAGAAGATGATGATGGAGATGGTCTTGAAGATTGTCTCGATCCAGATTGTGAGAATGGTGTGAATGTTTATATCACATCTGCGGATAATGTCATCTGTGTTGGAGAATCCGCTACCCTGCAAGCAGATTATTTAGGAAATCCAGGTTTATTAACCTATGCATGGTCAGGAGGTGCAGGAAATTCACCTACAGTAATAGTAAGCCCCACAGTGACCACTACATATGTTGTCACAGTTACTAATACAAGCGGATGTGAAGCCACTGATCAAATTCAGGTGACGGTAAATCCACTTCCTTCGGCAGGTGCTTCGAATGATGGCGACATTACCTGCTCCGATCCGACGGTATTGCTCACTGCTACACCAGCAGGGTTGACATATGCATGGTCAGGCGGCGGAACCAACCAAACAAAAAATGTAACTATTGCTGGAACATATACCGTTACAGTTACAGATGGAAATGGCTGTACAGCGACAGCTTCAACAACTGTATTGGACGATTCTACTCCACCAAATGCCGATGCAGGTACAGATCAATCTATTTGTATTGGTGAAAGTACCTTATTGATAGCTACTGGTGGAGGAACATACGAGTGGGAAGATAATACGACCTTGGATAGAATTACTGTTAGTCCAACAGTGACAACCGATTATTCTGTGACAGTTACTGCGCCTAATGGATGTACTGATGTGGATGTCGTAAGAGTTATTGTCAATTCATTGCCTAATGCATCTATTTCAAAAGATGGAGATATACAATGCGATAATCCTTCTGTACAGCTCACAGCATCACCGGCAGGCTTGAATTATGTTTGGTCAACGGCAGAAACTTCTCAAATAATAAATGTTGCTTCATCTGGTACGTACTCAGTGACCGTTACAGATGGAAATGGTTGTACGAATACAGCTCAGATTGTTGTAGATGAATATTTAACACCTACCACAATTTTTTGTGAGCAATACAGAGTCCGCGAATCAGGAGGAGGATGGGGTAGTTGGATCCCTTTTAACGGAGTATGCGAAATAGAGATTTGTGAGGAAGATGGATTATCAGATATAGAGATTGATGGTGGTCCTAATCTGAATACAGGCTGGGTATGGAGAGATGAAGACAACAATATTGAAGTAGAAACTAGTGAAATTGTAGTATTCAATGATATTGATGTCACCGATGCTGGTAATTATACTGCTGTATATACAAATGAGTATGGCTGTATAAGCAATTTAAGTATCAATGTAATAGTTAATCAAAATCCTGTGTCTAGTGCATCCAATGACGGACCGATAACATGTACAAGTCCCAGCGTTACCTTAACTGCATTGCCTGCAGGCATGATATATGCCTGGCAAGGAGGTGGAACGGCTCAAACCAAAACAGTAACTAGTTCTGGAACATATGCTGTTACGGTAACCGATACAAATGGGTGTTCAAGTGTATCAAGCACAGTCGTAGGAGAAGATACAACATCTCCTTCTGCAGATGCTGGAGTTGATCAAGATATATGCATTGGAGAAAGCGCAACAATAACAGCTAGTGGTGGAGTGTCTTACGCATGGTCGCATAGTGCCGGAAATACGGCAACTGTCATTGTTAGCCCTACAGTAACAACTACATACACCGTGACAGTTACTGGAGCAAATGGATGTACGGAAGAAGATAATATAGTAGTGACTGTAAATTCATTGCCAAACGCATCGGCATCCAATGATGGCCCTATTACTTGTACATTACCGATTGTAACTATGACTGCTTCTCCAACTGGGATGACATATGCCTGGCAAGGAGGTGGAACAGATCAAACAAAAATAGTGTCGAGTCCTGGAACTTATACGGTCTTGGTCACTGACGCAAACGGTTGCACGGACGTTGCAACTACAACAGTCACAGAAGATACTACTCCTCCTGTTGCGAATGCAGGATCAGATAATTCCATTTGTGAAGGAGGAAGTATAGATCTAACTGCGACAGGAGGAATATCATATGAATGGTCGCACAGTGCTGGAAACACTGCAACCGTATCTGTGAATCCATCTGCGAGTACAACATATACAGTGACCGTAACAGCGGCCAATGGATGTCAGGATACTGACGATATCACCATTACTGTGGACACAACACCCATAGTCTCTGTAACTGGAATGGATACTATCTGTATTCAGACTACTACCACTCTATCACCAAGTACAGGAGGTACATGGCAAAGTAGTGATAATAATATTGCGATTGTCTCAGGTTCAGGAGTAGTATATGGTCTCAATCCTGGAGTAGCAACATTTGTGTTTACCAGTTCTACGACAGGATGTCAATCAGAAACTACAGCTGAAATTCTTGTGACACCAGATTTATCAGTTGATATAGGATATTCTGGAGGAATCTGTCTACAAGATGATACCCAATTGTCGGCAAATGTGACTGGCGGAACAATGAATTTTACATATAGTTGGACAGGTCCGAATGGATTTACTGCCACTACCCAGGTTATAGATGTCATTGAATCTGGAAGTTACTATGTAACCGCTACGGATGTTGCAGGATGCAGTGATAATACATCAGCCTATATTTTTGCGGAATATGATCCTTTTATTTTCACTTTAGATACAGAAATTTGTGAAGATGAATCCACAGTCTTGTCTGTCAATTCAGCCTCTGCAGTCGGATACCAATGGAGTGCAAATGCTGGTAGCGCAACAACTCAAAATGTCACGGTCTATCCTGGACTGCCTTCAGAAGATTATTATGTTACGGTAACGAATGATATAGGATGTACAACAGAGGCTACAGTTCATATTGATGTGAAAGCCAAGACAAGTGTCTCAGTAAGTGGCACTGATGAAATATGCATTGGAGAATCCACTACTTTAAGTCCAACATCTGGAGGGATATGGACCAGTTCTGATAATTCGATTGCTGGTGTTACCAATGCAGGTGTAGTGACAGGCCTTGCAGCAGGGACAGTTACATTTACATTTTTAGATAGTATTACTAATTGTTTATCTGACCCTACTACGAATGTTACTATATTAAGTAGACCTGTAGTAAGTGTTTCAGGTCCTGATGTTCTTTGTGAAGGAGAAAATACTACCTTGTCACCTTCGACTGGGGGAACATGGATAAGTAATAATCCCGCATTGGCTACTGTAACAAATGACGGAATAGTAACTGCAATAAGTTCTGGGTCGGTAAGTTTTGTTTTTACTGACACTACAACAGGATGTGTTTCAAATGCTACAACTGATATTACGATTTACCCAACATATACGACTACCTTCACTGGACCTACAGATGTATGTTTGGATGATATTACTTATTTATCACCTACATCTGGTGGTACATGGCAATCAAACGATACCAATGTAGCAACGGTTTCTAATATAGGAGTAGTTACTACAGTAGGTGTAGGTACAGTCACATTTACATTTACCAGTGATTTTTCATGCGTTTCTGGCGCCACTGCACCATTAACAGTACGTCCAAAAGATGTGATTACCATCAGTGGTGATTCTGAATTATGCGAGGATGAAATCATAACATTGACAGCTTCAGCTCCTGGCGGAACATGGTCAAGCAGCAATTCTACAATAGCTTCTGTAAATAGTAGTGGACAAGTGACGGGTATCGCTTTTGGAAGTGCTACTATAACTTATACACATGATCCAAGTACATGTGCAATTGATCCAACATTTGATGTAACAGTAATAGATAAACCCACAGTTTTTGTAAGTGGTACTGTAGAGATTTGTGTAGGAGAAACAACAAGTGTTTCAGCTTCAATTCCTTGGGGTACATGGTCGAGCAGCGATGAGTCAGTTGCCATTGTTTCAGTGGATGGAACAGTTGTAGGAGTGTCAGAAGGTACTGCTACATTTACTTATACAGCTCCAAATGGCTGTGTATCAGATGCTTCTAATTCTATAATTGTCAACCCGGAAGTAGATGTAAATATCAACTATATCGGTTCGCCTTGTTTAGATGTAGACACAAAATTAGTTGCAGCGGCTTCAGGCGGTACGGCAAACTACACTTATTCATGGTCTGGTCCTGGAGGATTTACATCAAATCAAGATACTATAGATGTTCCTTTGAGTGGCTTATACAATGTCCTGGTAACAGATGCAGAAGGTTGTTCGAGTAATACAACGGCCTATGTCTATGAGGAATATAACCCTTTTGTATTTACACTAGATACAGAAGTTTGTGAAGGAGAAAATATCACATTATCTGTAAACGGTTCTTCTGGTGGAACTTTCCAATGGAGCGCAAATGCAGGTTCTGCTACAACACAATCAGTGACGGTGACACCACCTGTCCCTGGAGATACATATTATGTTACAATAACCAGCTCACAAGGTTGCTCAACTGTGGCAAATGCTGTAATTACTGTAGAACAAATTCCTACTGCAAATTTGACAGGATTAGATTCAATTTGCGTTGGTGAAACAACAACTTTATCACCAACATCAGGAGGATTGTGGTCTAGTAGTAATTATAGCGTTGCTTCAGTAACAAATTCAGGTATCGTAAATGGACTTGGAGCAGGTGGAGCGACATTCACATTTAGGGATACTTCTACAGGCTGTTATTCGGCGCCCACAACTAATGTTGCAATAGCAGGAAATGAAAATATTACAATTTCTGGCGATGATGATATTTGTGTCGGCTTCCCAGAAATATTGACAGCTTCAATAGCTGGTGGATCGTGGAGCAGTAGTAATCCGGGAGTAGCTACAATAAGCCCAACTGGAGAGGTGACACCTCTTTCTGCAGGTACTACGGATATCATTTATACACCTGTAGCAAATACTTGTTACAATATCGCTGTAAAAAATATAAGTGTCAATAACCTACCTTCGGTCAATGTCAATGGGCCTTCCACTATTTGTGAAGGAGAATTGACCTATTTGGTTCCAACCAATGGAGGAGTGTGGGAGAGTAGTGATACTACAATCGCGAAAGTGTCAAACATCGGAGTTATTACTGGTATTTCTGGAGGATCAGCGACTTTTACCTTTACCTCTAACGCAGGTTGTGTTCAGACTCTGCCTACAGCAATTACTGTAATCGATAATCCGGTCATTAGTTTGACAGGTCCATCTTCCATATGTTTAAATACTACAACAACATTGAGTCCTACAACAGGAGGAATTTGGTTGAGTAGTAATAATCTTGTGGCCTCGGTCACCAGCTCTGGATTGGTATTAGGAAAACTGCCTGGAGTTGCAGAATTCTCTTTTATTGAACTAGCAAATGGTTGTGTTTCGAATAATACGATTTCAGTAACTGTCAATGGGCCACCAACAATAAATGGATTAGACGATAATAAAATTTGTGCTGGATCTACAACTAGCATTACTCCGAGTATAGGGGGAGTGTGGTCAACCAGTGATCCGGCCGTAGCCACCATAACATCTGGTGGAATTATTACTGGAGTGAGTTCTGGAGCAGCTACCTTTACCTTCACAAATTCTTCAACAGGTTGTGATTCTGAAGCTTCTGCACCATTAACAGTAGATGGAAATCCAGTCATAACTATTACAGGTGAAACTGAATTATGTGTCGGAGAAAATTCATCAATTATTCCTGGTACGGGCGGAACATGGAGCTCTTCTGATGTATCGATTGCTACAATAACCAATGCAGGAATAATTACTGCAGTTTCTTCTGGAGATGTTACCTTTACTTTTACAAGTGATAATACAGGGTGTAATTCTTTGGCAAGTGATGTATTTACAGTCAATAATCCTACTAATGCATCTATTTCAGGACCTACAAACTTATGCAACGGAACTGTAGAAACTTTAGTTAGTTCTAATAGTGGAACATGGGAGTCCAGCAATCCTGCTATTGCTTCCGTGAATAATGCTGGAGTTGTTACTGCAAATGCTCCAGGAATAGTCACTATAACATTATACACGACCGCTTCTTGTATAACCAACCCAACTATTGATATCCAAATTGATCCTGAGCCTAATCCGATATTCACAGGATCTAATACAGTTTGCTTAGGTTTTAGTACTACATTAAGCCCAACATCAGGCGGTGATTGGACAAGTAGTAATGATGCAATTGCTACAATTGATAATGCGGGGAATGTAACGACAATTTCAAGTGGAATAGTAGATTTTACATTTACAGACAGTCTTTCAGGGTGTGTATCTACGACCGCTTCATCCCTCAATATATTTGACAAACCAACAATCAGTATAGCAGGAAATAATGCCATTTGCATAGGTGAAAATACAAGTATGTTGCCTTCATCAGGCGGCTTATGGACAAGTAGCGATATTAGTGTCGCCACCATTGAACCGAATGGACTGGTAACAGGTATTTCAGAAGGTACAGTGACATTTACATACCTGGAATCAGGTACTACATGTCTATCTAATGCATCTTCTCCGATTACAGTGTTGCCAAAACCAAGTGTTTCCATTATTGGAGATACAGAACTTTGTATTGGTAGTACCTCTACATTATCTCCATCTACTGGTGGTGGCTGGTTAAGCTCAGATGTACAAGTGGCTACTGTAACCGATCAGGGAATAGTGACAGCCGTCGGACCAGGTATTGCAAGATTTACCTTTGTTTCAAATGAAGGCTGTTCATCAAATCAAACTTCTCCAATTGTAGTTTTTGGAGCTCCTTCAATAACTATTGACGGATCTTCAGAAGTTTGTGTAGGGGATGTTGCTCAAATGCTTCCATCTGCTGGAGGATCTTGGACTTCTAGTGATGAAACTGTAGCAACCATTGGTAATGACGGAGTAGTAACTTCAATAGCTCCAGGATCAGTAACCTTCCAATTCACAAATAATAGCACGGGTTGCGTATCTCAAAATTCAGACTTAGTAACAGTAAATCCAATCCCAGAAACGAATATAAATGGACCAGCAAATATATGTATAGGTACGACTACAAATTTCACACCTTCTTCAGGAGGGGTATGGTCAAGTGTTGATCCAAGCATTGCGTCCATAGAGAATAATGGAGTAGTAACGGGTCTTTCTACTGGAACTACTAAATTTTTATTTACACAACTTAGTACGGGTTGTGTCTCTGATTCAACAATAGCGATTACTGTGACGAGTGAATCTACTCCTGTCTTTGCAGGGCCAGATGTGATTTGTATTGGGGATACATCTTATATCACTCCTAGTACTGGAGGTACTTGGGAAAGCACTAATATAAATGTTGCCACCATAACAAATAATGGCATGATCATAGGTGCTGGACAGGGAACTTCAAGATTCAGATTTACGAATAGTACGACCGGTTGTATTTCTGAATATAGTACATCTCTTACAGTAAATGGTGTTGGCACCGTCTTTGTTGATGGTGAGGAGACTATTTGTATCGGGGCCACTACCAATTTGTCTCCTAGTTCTGGAGGCTCATGGAATAGTTTAAATCCGGATATCGCAAGTGTAACTCCCAATGGAGTCGTAACGGGAATGATGACAGGAACTGCCTATTTTGTATTTACAGATGCCATAACTGGTTGTAGCTCAGATGGTTCATTGGATGTAATTGTCCAAAATGGAGTGCCTGCGAATATCGAAGGTGATTCAGAAGTATGCATAGGCTATTCTTTAAATTTATCTCCATCATCAGGAGGGATTTGGAAAAGCAACAATAAGGATATTGCCACCATTACAAATTCTGGAGTCGTAACAGGACAAGCACCAGGTAAAGTGACATTTACCTTTACTGCCACAAGTGCGGAATGTGTAAGTATTACAACTTCCGATTCAATAACTGTTAAAAGTTGCAAGAATCATGATTTCAATGTAGGAGTGGTCAATGAAGAGTTCTTTGGTAACTTAAGTACAAATGATAGTTTTCCATTGATAGCTACATATAATAGCGTGCCGCAACTCATCTCAAAACCAAATGCAAGTATTGCAAATTTTAATATTAATGCGGATGGAAGCTATTCGTTCGTGGGAAACAAAGCTGGAAATTATAGATACAATATCCCAATCTGTATGGACCCTATTTATTCTGGATGCCCAACAACAATGATCGAAATAACGCTCGTTGAGAATCAATATTCAACTGGAAATCCTGTAACGAATCTGGATATAGCTACAATGTTTGGAAATGAAAATGCAAGCAAAGGCGCTTCTTCTGACAGCACATTTTGCATAAATACAATTCAGAATGATGTATGCATTTATACATTGGGTTGTGATATGGATTGGAGCTCGGCATGGATAGATGCTAATGCATCCAATGGAGTGGCAGAAATAAAACCTAACGGTATCATAGAATATACGCCAAATACAGCTTTTATTGGTTTTGATACCATCTATTATGGGATGTGTGCTGATGGTTATACGAATTGCAATACCACAATGCAAGTAGTAACAGTAAATCACAGTTCTGCAGTAAATAGTGTGGTAGCATCTGATGATTTCAAATTTACATTAAGAGGTAGTTCAGTTTCAGGTAATATATTAGAAAATGATAGTGATGCAGAAGGGGATTCGATAACTGTAATCCCTCAGGGCTCTTTGATGAGTCCAATAGTGACTGCCGCTGGAGAATATTATATTGATGCATTAGGAAACTACGATTTTACACCTAATGAAGCGTTTAGTGGGCATACAGAAATCATATATGAGATATGTGATGACAATGTAGATCAAGCATGTATGAAGGCGACTTTACACCTACTTGTTTTTGATGATATTTCAGTGAAATTGAGAGTGTATTTACAAGGAGCATTGATGCAAAATGGAGGTGCCACATCTGCTACTGGTCGTCCTTTGATGAGGGATGATTTGAGGGTAAGCCCTTATACTGGAGAAAATTATATTCCATTGATGGATCCATATACGATATCAGCAGATCCATGGGCTGAAACCGAAACTAAATTCAACAAAATAGGGCCTGGGTTATTATTGGAAAATCAAGAGATATCAGACTCTATCGGAGTCTTTGGAATCAGCGGCGATGATGCGATTGTGGATTGGGTGCATGTAGAATTGAGATCAAAAGTAGACATGACTGTGCCCATAGCAACAAGATCTGGTTTACTGCAAAGAGATGGTGATGTCGTAGATTTGGACGGAGTTTCTGACTTGAGATTCAATGCAGTGAATGTTGATAGTTTCTATGTTGTTGTCAAACATAGATCTCATTTAGCGGTCATGTCTGAAAAAGTTGAATATTCAGAAATGGTAGATTTTACATCTCCTTCTTATCCTGTTTATAATTTTGGAGTTCAAGGCTTAAACGACTTTAGCGGACTATCTCAAAACAACAATGTAATTTCTGGTTTTTCTGCGCTTTGGGCAGGAGATTTTGACTCAAATGGAAAAATAAAATTCACAAATCCAGCTGACGATCAAAACGTACTTTTTGTTAACGTGTTGTTCTCTTCTCCTGACTTTCTTATCAATTATGATCAAGCCTACGGATACCTTACAGGTGATTTCAATATGAATAGCAAGACAAAATATACAAATCCAAGTGATGATATAAATTATCTATTTAGCCAGATACTCTTGTATCCTCTCAATAGTTCATTTTTATCAAATTATAATTCATTGATTGAACAAGTTCCTGAGGAGGAATAATTTTATGACAGGAATTTATAAACATATAATAAGATTTTGCAAGAATGTTTCTTCTGGAAAGAGAACATCTAATAATGCGTTTCTTGATTGCTTCCTATTAAAGAGAACAAGAAATGGTTTTACTATTTCATCTATAAAAACATTTCAAATAGCAATCATAGCTCTCATTTTTCTAATGGGAAGTTCTATTACCTCAACTGCCCAAACGACTATTACAAGGGTAATAATTGCCAGCAGCGATGATGCTGAACAAACAGGGCCAGACGGTGATGATCCAGGAGGCATGTATCTAACCAGTACAGATTTGGAACTGGTATATGATCCAGATTATACTAAAGGAGTGCAAACGGTGGGATTAAGATTTACCAACCTGACAATTCCTGTCGATGCTACTATAACCAATGCTTACCTCACTTTCAGGGCCGATATTCCTAATAGTGAAAATCCTGCTTTGACAAGCTCCACAACCGTGACAATAAAAGGAAATGATGTGGATGACGCAACAACTTTTCTTGATACATTAAATAATATTTCTTCCAGAGCGATGACATCAGCTTCAGTCAACTGGACACCAGAAACATGGGTCGCTGGAAATTTATATACCTCTAATTCATTTGTGCCTGTAATTCAGGAAATTGTAGATCGACCCAATTGGGCGAGTGGCAATGATATAGCATTAATAATAACAGGAACTAATGTTGGTGGAAGAACAGCAGATAGCTTTGATTCCGGAGGTGGAGTCGCGCCTTCCTTAACAATTACCTACACTACGTCTCCGCCAATGACATTATCCACTGTGGTGACAGATGCCGTTTGTCCTGGAACTGGAGCAATAGATGTTACAGTCGATTCAGGAGGGACAGCACCATTTACCTATTCTTGGACCAACAATCTGGGACAATCTGGTAGCGGTAGTGGACTCAGCATTACAGGACTTTCAGCAGGAATTTATAATGTCTCGATCTCTGATGATTCAGGGTTGACTTCAAATATTACTGAAATTGTTGTAGGTGGCCCCGCTCCACTTAATCTAAGCTATAATACTTCATTGCTTAGTGATCCAAGTGCCAGTGATGGAGCCATTGATCTTTCAGTGAGTGGAGGAGTTCCACTGGGAGGACCATTATATACCTTTGCATGGACAAAAGATGGTGTACCTTTTGCCTCTACCGAAGATCTAAGTGGTCTATCGGCTGGAACCTATGCAGTCACAGTTACAGATGCATGCCCAGGCAATGCTTCAGGATCAGTGAACATTGTCTATACAGTAACCAAGCAACTTTATCTTTCCGATCCTGCACAAAACTTAGACCGGGTAGATCCAGTGGCTACAGGTGATGAAACTTTAGCATCTAGTGAAATACTATACTCTTGTCCAAACATGTTAACCAATACGGAATTTGACAATGGAACATCAAACTGGAATCTCTACAATCAAAATGGCAATTCCTCTACGTGGTCTGTCGACAATACCAGTCAACTTTCTGGTGTTAATTCTGCTAAAGTAGATATAACGACAGTTACCGGTACAGATTGGCATGTACAATTAGACCAGGAAACATTTGTTTTAAACGCTGGTGAGGAATACGTTGTTTATTTTGATGCTAAAGCTTCTGTTGCAAGAACAATAGGAATGATCATCCAGGAAAGAACAGAACCTTGGGATACGTACATTAATGAAACTGTAAATTTAACGACCTCAGCGACTACATATGGTCCTTTTACATTTACTCCAAGTGAGGCAGATCCTATTGCTGGAATTCTCTTTAATTTGGGTGGATCTACAGGAACAGTGTATATCGATAATGTAAAATTATTTAACAATTGTTCAACATACAATAATTCAACAACTTTCAGTCAAGGAACACCAATGTGTACCACTTTGGACCTTGAAAATGGAACCACTGTCAACGCTAGTCTTCATCTTTTGACTTCTGGAGCAGCTGTTACTAGTAGTTCTGATATTTCGGCAATATTAAGGTATGGCAATACTACAATCGCGAATTTGACCAATGCGGGATATACTGGAGGAACAACTGGTGTTTTGACTTTGTCTGGAACCCTCACCAACGGAATAATGGTTCCTGCAGGAGAATCAATAGAAATGGAAGTTATTACTAATGAACCCTTAGCACTGATTGCCATACAATACGATAGTCAAACCAAACCGTCAAAAATTGAGTTTTCGACATCAACTTACATAGATATTATTTCTTATGATGTATATGATGCACCATATCCAGGAGGTAATATAATTACAGGTACAACAACTGGCAATACTGTTTATCCTCGTGCGGTGGTAACAGATCCTTTCGGATTTAGTGACATCACAGGCTTGGATATAGATATTTCTGGTACCCCTGTTTCAGCCACTTCAGTTGCAACTTCTGGATGCACACGAACCTATGAATATACGTGGAACACAACAGGGCTTGCAGGTTCTTATTCAATACCCGCTACAGCCAAAGAAGGTTATGAAGATGTGGTGACCGACGTTCAGGACCTCAGTTTTGAATTTTGTTCTCCTATAGTTGGTACCCCTGTTTTTGCAGCTGGTGCTACATCAACCCGTTGCCAAGCAGCAGAGAATGTAACATATGCCGCTACAGCCACAGATGCTACTGGTTTGACCTATAGTTTGGATGCGGCAAGTTTAGCAGCGAATAATACAATCAACACTGCTACAGGTGAAGTAACATTTGATGCAGGATATACCGGGACATCGATTATTACTGCGACAGCAGTTGGTTGTGGTGGTCCCATGAATTCGACACATACCGTTACTACTAATGGAGCGAATACAACTCCAGTATTTATTCTCGGCTCTTCGTCTACAAGATGTCAAGCAATTGAATCTATAACATATACTGCAACTTCTGATTTTACATTTGGAATAACATATGCACTTGATGCTGCTAGTATATCTGGAGGAAACACAATTAACGCTTCAAACGGAGAAGTAACATATGCGGCTGGTTGGTTTGGAACTTCTGTGATTACAGCTACTTCTGCTGGATGCAGTGGATCATTATCAGCAAGTCATACAGTAACAATCGACGAATCGATAGGGAATGTGTTATTCGTTTCTGGAGCGAGTTCTTCAAGATGTCAAGGAGCAGCAAACGTAAATTATTCAGCCACATCCTCAAATTCAACCGGGATGAGCTATAGTTTGGATGCAGCCAGTATTTCAGCAGGTAATACTATAAATACGAGTACTGGTGTTGTGACTTATATTGCAAGTTGGACAGGAACTTCTTTAATAACCGCAACTGCAACAGGTTGTAATGGCCCTAACACTGCTACACACACTGTAACGATAACCCCATCTGTGGGTAATCCTGTTTTTGTTCATGGAAGTACATCACAACGTTGTAAAGCGGCAGGAAATGAACCTTATCCAGCATCTAGTACCAATACCACAGGAATAACTTTTAGCTTGGATGCTACAAGCTTAGCAGCAGGAAATACTATAAATAGCTCCACGGGTACAGTTAGCTATACATCAGGATGGACAGGTACTTCTACCATAACAGCTAGTGCTGCAGGATGTAATGGACCAACAATAGAAACACATACTGCTGTAACGGTAGCCATTGAAGCGAATGATGATTCGGCAACAGGAACTCAAGGAAGTCCAACTCCATTAAATTTATTGTCAAATGACCAGTGTGATATTAATTCATCAACCTTGGCCATCGTTATTGAGCCTGCAAATGGAAATGTGCAAGTTGGCATGGGCGGAGAAATTTTGTATCTGCCTAATGGGAATTTTGATGGTGTAGAAACATTTACCTATGAAATATGCAGTTATGGACCAACAGTAGTATGTGATACTGCTACCGTAACTATTACCATGGATGCTTTAAATGGAGATCCATGTGCAGAAGCTACGGATAACAAGACTTATTATCTGCCGTTTCCAGAGGATACTGACATATTGCGTAAGTCACTTTGGAGTGCTGCCAGTGTGAGTTATGTATCTGGAAGTGTTCGAAGTATAATTAGCCTTAAATTTCCTTATCCTGGAACAACACTAACCTATGATCATTGGGAAGATGGATATGAGAGTGATATTCACTTTCCTTCTCAGTCTACCACTATGATATGGGGCGATGGTGATTTGACTAATGGAGTGGCGCCAGGTTACCCAACCGACATTATACCCGCAGGTGGTTATATATACACGGATAATACATTTCCTTATAATCCTAGAAATCCGGCTAATATTTTTTATGACGGAAAAGACAAAATGTATACTTCGGCAGATATCGCCGTTTCGAAAATTGCTGGTGACGCAGGTACTGGTGGAGGAAGTACAACTTTTGATGTGCAGAATGTAAAAACCAATGTATATGACATATCCCGTTTCGGACAACTTTTTGTCATTCCTTTTGGGGAAGATATGACCTTAGGGGGCACAGGTGCTTTTAAATATACAGGAGTGTTTATCCGGGCTGCTACTGATGGTACAGTCGTAAATCTGGATTATGATGGAGACAATACTGTCGACCTTATGCAGACCCTTGATGAAGGAGAAGTGTGGTTCTATGATGGTACAGCATCGACCCCTGGTATAGCCTCGGACGTAAATAATGCCAATGACATTAAAGCAGGTGCTACCATAACTTCTAATTTTCCAGTTGGAGTAGATTTAATATTTGGGGGAATTGATGCATATGGAACACGTAACCTTGCACTCTTGCCAGGTGATTTTTATGGAAGTACATATTATTCACCTGTTTATAGATCACTTGCAGGTTTGGATTCTAGTGATGAACCTTCGATTGTTCCTGTATATGTTTTCTTTACGAATACTCTAAGTACTCCAATGACCGTCAGATGGACAGATAAGGATGGAGTTACTGGAGACATTGTTGTTCCAGCCAATGGCAGTAATTATTTTGATTTACCATTTAAAGAAACAGGGTACAAATTCGAAAGCTTGGAAGGCCAGGCTTTTACTGCGGTTTCAGTAATCGATGCAGATATTTCTGGCTCAACTTATGATTGGTCTTTTAATTTGATTTCAACTACTCGACTTACATCTTTTACGAGTATAGCATGGGCACCAGGATCTAATGGACTTTCAGGAAATTACGCCCCGGTTTGGGTTACTCCTACTGCAAATACTACCTTATACGTGAAGTATGATGGCGATTTGACAACTACTCCTAATACTCCGCTCAATGCCTGCAATCTACCATATGATGCAGCATTTAGTATGAACTCACTAGAAGCAATTCGACTTTTGGATTCTGACAACGATCAAACTGGATTAGCAATATATACTTGTGATGATGTAACCTTTGCTGCAGTATGGGGAGAAGATCCCAATGCTGGCGGTCCATCACCATATGGAACTCCTGCAATGGATGTAGGATATGTTTTGGAACCTCGATGTTTGAAGCAACTTATTTTTGCCAATGATGATATCAAACCTACCTTAATTAATACACCTGTAGATATTGATGTAGATGTAAATGATTTTGGATTTTTATGTTTGGTTGACCCTTCTTCCGTAAGTACATTTGGATTGATGCAACCATCCAACGGTTCAGTGGTAGAAAACGGTGACGGATCTGTTACTTATACACCAAATCCAGGATTTACAGGAATTGATGAATTTGAATATAGAATATGCTCAAGTGATTATCCTACATTATGTGATGTAGCTACAGTGAGGGTGCCAGTCACCTGTTCAATAACTAACCTAGGTGAAAATGATATCAATGGTACAGTCTATATTGATGATAATATTGATATGGACTATAGTGTAGGAGAGTTAGGACAAAGTGGTGTAACTGTAATATTATACGAAGACAATAATGAAGATGGAGAGGTTGATGGAGGTGATACTCAAGTGGATACTGATGTCACAGATGGAAGTGGTAATTATTCGTTTTCTGTGACCTTGCCTGCATCAAATACTTCTCTACATTACGAAGATATTAGTGGAGGTATTGCCATAAACAGTAGTATACCATGTTCTAGTCCATTATCCCGTACAATATCAGTCCCTGATAATATGATAATAACGGATGTCAATTTTGGTTTCAATGCAGATCATACATATCGAGGAGACATTAAAGTGATACTTACATCGCCACAAGGCACTAGTGTAGAAGTAATAAATGGTGGAACAAACGACAATAATTCAAATTTTGATATTATTCTTGACGATGCTTCAGGAAGTTCTTTGAACGATGGGAATACTGATAATACAGCATCTCCCTACTATGATCGAACAGTGGCACCAGACAATGCCTTGAGCGCATTTAACGGTGAGAATGCAGCAGGTGATTGGATAATAGAAATATGTGATGAGTATACTTCAGCAGATAATGGAATCTACCACAGAAGCAGGTTATCACTAATAGGAGACGTAGCAAGTGATAAATCTTATGTTCTAGCGGTAGACCTTGCTACTCTTCCCACAGATTTTTCTTTGACAACTGATAATATGGAAACTGCGGTTTTCAATGTAGCAGATCTTAGTGATTGTGAAAATGAATTTGGAATAGTTAATTTATGTATTCATAATACAGGTTTGGATACAGACGGAGACGGACTTAATGATATTTGTGATCTGGATGATGATAATGATGGAATATTAGACACTAATGAATGCAGTGAACCTATTCCATGTGATACAGATATGGACGGTGCACCAGATCATCTTGATTTGGACAGTGACAATGATGGCTGTACCGATGCAGATGAGGCCTATGCATCTTTATTGGCGGATAATGATGATGGTGGAATTTATGGACCAGGGATTCCCACAATTGCGAATGGATTGGTGGATGCGAATGGATTGGTTATTTCAGCTGGAGTAACTGGAAGTACGTATAATACAATACCAGCAACAGTTTCTGGTGGACAAAATACCTTCCAGGAGGCAGTGGTTTTAGGGATTAGTTCTGACCCTGTAAATCTCACAGAATGTGTAGGATCTACGGCAACCTTTACAGCAATAGCAACCGCTTCTATTTTAGTTACTGATCCTGTAACAACGGCAAGTACAAATGTAAATTACCAATGGCAACTAAATGGCGTAGATATAGTCGGCGCATCTGGAACCTCAGCTTCAGGAAGTGTAATAACTTATACAACACCACCATTGACAATTGGTGATAATGGAAATGTATACAATGTGAAATTTACCAATGAAGCTACTATTTGCGTAGTAGAATCATCAGGAATATTAACCGTAAATGAACTTCCAATATGTAATGCAAGTAATAATGGAACCTTTTGTTCTGGAGGCGTAATTACATTAAATGAAACAGGTGGAGAAGCAATATCTTGGTCGTGGAGTAGTAACGGAAGTGCAACTTTTGATGACAATACCTTGCAGAGTCCAGTAGCGAGTGGAGCGGTGAATGGAGAGGTATTTACGGTTTTAATAACTGATATTAATGGATGTCAAAGTTCATGTCAGACGACAGCTGTAACCAATCCTTTGCCTGTATGTATTGTAAGCAATAGCGGTCCTATATGTACAGGAGAAAGCTTGACTTTGTACGAAACAGGTACAGATGCGGTGAGTTGGGAATGGACCAGCAATGGAAGCGCATTATTTAACAGTAGAACAGTTCAAAGTCCAGTTGCAAGTTTTGTGGCAGATGGAGAAATATTTACTGTTGTAATTACAGATAGCAATGGATGCCAAAGTACATGTCAGACGACAGCAGTGGTTAATCCTTTACCAGTGTGCAGTGTTAGTGATAATGGGCCAATTTGTTTAGGAGGTGATTTGATTCTAAGCGAAACGGGAGCAGAAGCAGTAAGCTGGACTTGGAGTAGTAATGGAAATGCAATATTTAATGATAATACTTTACAAAGTCCAGTTGCAACAGGAGCGGCGGATGGAGAAATATTTACGGTTCAGATAATAGATATCAACGGATGTTTAAATATATGCCAAACCATGGCAGTAGTTGATACATTGCAAATATGCAGCGCGAGCAACGATGGGCCAATTTGCCCAGGGGAAGATTTGACTTTGAGTGAAACAGGTACAGAAACAGTAAGCTGGTTTTGGAGTAGCAATGGAAGTGCAACGTTTGATAATAATACCTTGCAAAATCCAGTAGCAAGCGGAGCCACCGATGGAGAGGTTTTCACAGTTCGAACTACGGATATTAATGGATGCATAAGCATTTGTCAGACAACAGCATTGTTTCAAGACGACCCTACGGTTACCATCACGGGTCCGAATGAAATTTGTGTAGGAGATGTAACCCAACTTTCGTCTTCTGAATCAGGAGGATTTTGGTCAAGTAGCGATACGGATATTGCGATAATCTCCATATCAGGAGTAGTAGTGGGTGTATCAGCTGGTACGGCTTCATTTACATATACCAGTGTAGATGGTTGTATATCTTCAGCATCTGGATCCATTACAGTGGTTCCTGAGGTAGATGTAGCCATAGACTTTAATGGTTCTATATGTTTGAAAAATAACTCACAATTGAGTGCTATTGCAACAGGAGGAACAGCTGGGTACACTTATTCTTGGGCAGGACCAAGTAGTTTTTCATCTACTTTGCAGACTATCAGCCTTACAGAAAGTGGAAATTATTCGGTGACAGTAACAGACGCTAAAGGATGTAACTCAAGTACTACTGTGTTGGTACACGAATCATATGATCCATTTATTTTTGCATTGAATACAGATGTATGTGAAGATGAAGAAGTTACACTTTCAATAGGAGGTGGTTCTGGAACATTATACCAATGGGGTCCAAATGCCAATAATGCTACGACCCCTACAGTAACGGTAACTCCAGGTCTTCCCTCTACCACTTACATGGTTACAGTAACCAATAGTATTGGTTGTGAATCTACCGCGAGTGCAACCATCAATGTAATTTCAAAACCAGTTGTAAATATTATTGGCTCTGATGACATTTGTGTCGGATCTACCACTCAGCTTTCTCCATCTACTGGAGGACTCTGGACAAGTAGCAATTATACAGTTTTAAATGTCAGTAATTCTGGTCTTGTAACGGGAGTAGGTGCAGGTACTGCAACTTTGACTTTTCAGGATAGCACTACAAATTGTTACTCAAACCCTACTGAAAATATTAATGTTACGGACAATACACACGTGACTTTGACGGGAGAAAATCAAATATGCTTAGACGAAACTCCAATATTGACTGCTTCAGTAGCTGGAGGGACTTGGTCTTCTAGCGATAATTCTATAGCATCCATTGATCTAAATACTGGAGAAGTTACACCAGTTACGCATGGTAGTGTAGTCCTAACTTATGTTTCGCCAACGACTGGCTGTTACAATGTTGCTACTCATAATATGGATATTCATGATTTTCCAAACTTAACAGTAAACGGGCCTTCAACTATCTGTGAAGGATCAATAACGTATGTGGGCTCCTCAACAAGTGGAACCTGGACCAGCAGTGATGAGAATGTGGCAACGGTATCTGCGATAGGAGAAGTTATAGGAGTTGGGCCAGGAACGGTAACCTTCTCATTTGTGTCCAATATAGGATGCGCATCTGTTTTAGGTACTCCGATTACCGTAGTTGCCAATCCCGTAATTTCGCTAACCGGTCCAGACAGCTTATGCATTGATGAAACTACCACATTGTCACCAACAACAGGAGGAGTTTGGATTAGCAGCAATAACAATGTAGCCAGTGTGACCAGCGATGGTGTAGTAACTGCAAAGGCAGCAGGCACAGCTTCATTTACTTTTATAGAATTAATAAATGGTTGTATTTCAAGTAATAATATCTTAATCACTGTCAATGCTGCCCCTTCTATTGCATCGCCTTCAAGCAATGTTTTATGCAAAGGGGAGACAGCAAACATATATCCTACTTCAGGCGGAGTTTGGACAAGTTCTGATTCAACGAAAGCAACAATAACAAACGATGGACTCATAACTGCTATTTCATCTGGAACAGTGACTTTTGAGTTTACAAATGATTTGACAGGTTGCAATTCTGCAGCATCATCTCCAGTTGTAATTCAATCTGCACCAACCATAAATTTCTCCGGACCGACAACAATCTGCGTGAATGAAACTACATCCATTTCACCAAGTGTTGGAGGGTATTGGTCAAGTACAGATGTTTCAAAAGCTACGATAAACAATGAAGGAATAATTACTGGCGTTTCGTCAGGAACTGTAAGATTTATATTTACAAATAGTAGTTCTGGATGTGTTTCAGATACAAGCGATGTCTTGACCATTTTGTCTCCTGCAATTGTAGAGGTAACAGGTCCAAGTAGCGTTTGTATTGGAGAAATATCCACTTTATCTCCAAGCTCTGGTGGTACCTGGACAAGCGACAATACTGCCATAGCTACAGTGGATAGTAATGGTGTCATTACTGGTGTATCTGCAGGGACAGTCACTTTTACATTTCTGAATGATTCTGGATGTAGTTCAGAACCTACAGATGAAGTGATAATTGAGTCTAGTCCGACTGTTGAATTTTTAGGTTCTTCATCCATTTGTATTGGTGATGTTACAACTTTGAACCCTTCTACCTATGGGTCATGGACTAGCAGTGATACCACTATTGCTACCATTACAAATAATGGAATTGCAACGGCAATAGCCCCTGGTACAGTAACACTTACATTTACCAATACCAATACGGGATGTATAGCTTCTGAAACTGCTGAATTGATTGTCAATGCTCCACCTTCTATCAGTATATCTGGAAATACGGAAATATGTATCGGAGGAAGCACTAATCTTCAACCATCAACGGGTGGAACATGGACTAGCAGCAACAGTAATATTGCAACTATATTGTCAAATGGTACTGTAACGGGTATAACTGCTGGAGATGTGACATTCACCTTCGTAGAATCATCTACGGGCTGTATTTCTGCTGAATCAGCTCCTGTTACAGTTTTGGCCAAACCTACAGTTTCAGTCGAAGGCTCGAATACTATTTGCGTTGGTTCCAGCACTACATTGTCACCAAGTACGGGAGGAACATGGTCAAGCGATAATGAATCCGTAGCTACAGTGACGAACGATGGAGTTGTTACTGGTGTAGGTTTAGGAATAGCAAAATTTACATTTACTACTACCGAAGGTTGTGCTTCGAATCAGACATCTCCTATCATTGTATATGACGCACCATCGATATCAATTGATGGATCCACAATACTTTGTGTTGGCGAAAATGTGCAGATGTTGCCATCAATTGGAGGCACATGGTCATCAAGTAATATATCGACTGCTACTATTGATAATAATGGAGTTGTCACCGCAGTCGCACCTGGAACAGTAACATTTACATATACCGATGCGAGTACAGGTTGTACTTCAGAAGAGTCTGATTCGGTAACAGTAATTGAGAATCCTGCAACGGTTTTAACAGGTCCATCAAATATTTGTATTGGTGCTACAACAAACTTTTCACCAACAACGGGTGGTGTTTGGACTAGTGTGAATCCCACTATCGCATGGATAGATAATAATGGAGAGGTTACTGGAATTGCCTCAGGTTCGGCTCAATTTATTTTTACGGATTTGAGCACGGGATGTATTTCTGATACTACTACGGCAATAACTGTAACTAGTGAATCTACTCCAGTTTTCAATGGTCCAGAATCAATTTGTATTGGTGATACCTCATACATTAGCCCTTCCACTGGAGGAACTTGGATAAGTACGGATACCAGTGTAGCAACAATAACCAATGAAGGAATGATCATAGGAGTCGGACCTGGAACCTCTGAATTTCAATTTACAAATAGTACTTCAGGATGTATTTCAGATTTTAGCTCATTGTTCACCGTCAATGCCATAGGAACGGTATACATTTCTGGTAACTCAATTATTTGTATTGGGTCTACGACAACATTGTATCCTTCCACTGGAGGAACCTGGGAAAGTTTGAACCCTGGGATAGCAAGTGTTACCAATGACGGTCTGGTCACAGGCATTTCGGCAGGATCAGCATTTTTTGTATTTACTGATTCTATTTCAGGATGTAGTTCAGATGGTAGTTTAGAGGTTGAAGTTCAGAACGGGGCTGCTATTAATATTTCTGGAGATAGTGAGTTGTGTATTGGATATACCATGACATTGACACCTTCAACAGGAGGTTTTTGGACAAGTAATAATGAGAATATTGCTACCATCACCAATTCTGGTATTGTGTCGGGAATAGCTCCTGGAAAAGTAACATTTACTTTTACAGAATCAAGTTCTGGTTGTATCAATGAAAGCACATCTGATTCGATATCAATAAGAAGTTGTATGAATCATGATTTTAATGTTGCACTGGTAAATCAAGAAATATTTGGTGATATTAGTACAAATGATGATTTCCCAATAGAAGCAATTTATAACAACACACCTCAACTAATATCCAAACCAGAAGCTAGCTTGGTTAACTTCATTATCAATGCGGACGGTAGTTATTCTTTCGAGGGGAGTAAATCAGGGAATTACAGATATAATATTCCAATTTGCCTGGACTCAATTTACTCTGGATGTCAGTCATCTATGATAGAAATTACGTTAGTAGAAAATCAATATTCAACGGGCAATCCTGTTACGAATTTAGATATCGCGACGACTTTTGCAGTCGAAGGTGCTAGCAAATCTTCTAATTCAGGTGGTACTTTTGATATTAATTCTATCCAAAATGATGTTTGTATTTATACGCTTGGATGTGGTATGGATTGGAGCACAGTCTGGATTGATGAGAATGCTTCAAATGGACTTGCCGAAATTGCACCAAGTGGGGTGATAGAATATACTCCGGACGAAGGATTCATAGGATTTGATACCATCTATTATGGCATGTGTGCTGATGGATACGCTAATTGCAATACTACAATGCAAGTAATAACAGTCAATCATGCTACAGCCTCAAATACAGTTATTGCTTCTGACGATTTTACATTCACATTAAGAGGAAGCTCAATTTCTGGTAATGTGTTGAATAATGATACAGATGCTGAGGGTGATTCTATATTTGTAACATCACAGGGTTCATTGATGGCTCCAATTGTAGTCAGTTCAGGAGAGTACTATATTGATGCGCTTGGAAATTTCAATTTTACTCCAAATGATTCATTTAGTGGACATACAGAAATTATATATCAAATATGCGATGACAATGCAGACCAGGCTTGTATGGAAGCAACACTTCACCTTCTTGTCTTTGATGACATTTCTGTCAGTTTGCGCGTATACTTAGAAGGTGCATTAATGCAAAATAATGGGGCAGTTTCCGCAACTGGATTGCCATTGATGAGGGATGATTTGAGAGTCAGCCCGTATACAGGAGAGAATTATTTGCCGTTATTTGACCCTTACAGTATTGCGGCAGATCCATGGGCTGGAACACATACCAAATTTAACAAAATAGGACCTGGAGAACTTGCTGAAAACAAAGAAATAACAGATTCATTAGGCGTCTTTGGAGTGACTGGAGACAATGCAATTGTCGATTGGGTACATGTCGAATTGCGATCAAAAGACAATATGGCAATCCCAATTGCTACAAGATCTGGATTGTTGCAAAGAGATGGAGATGTGGTAGATTTAGATGGAGTTTCAAACCTCAGATTTAATGCTGTAAATGTAGATAGCTTTTATGTAGTTGTCAAGCATAGATCTCATTTGGGAGTCATGTCACAAAAAGTTTCATATTCCGAGGTGGTAGACTTTACATCTCCACAATATCCCGTTTATAATTTTGGAGTTCAAGGACTAAATGACTTCACTGGTCTTTCTCAAAATACGAATGTAAAATCAGGTTATTGTGCACTTTGGGCGGGAGATTTTGACTCAAATGGAAAGATAAAATTTACGAATCCAGGAGACGATCAGAATGTTTTATTCATTGGCGTATTATTCAATTCTCCAGACTTTCTTATCAACTATGATCAGGCGTATGGGTATTTGACTGGTGACTATAATATGAATAGTAAATCAAAATATACCAATCCGAGTGATGATATAAACTTCTTATTTGCACAGATACTATTGTACCCATTAAACACTTCGTTTTTATCGAATTATAACTCGCTGATTGAGCAAGTTCCAGATGAGGAATAATGCACTCTTATGTCAGGAAATGTAAGAATTCTTGCATTTCCCAATTTCAATGGTAAGCCATTGGCAAATAGAGGTTTCTAATATTTTTATCCCTTCTTTAATCCGTATTTTTGATATACATAAAATACAATTCCCTTACCTAATTGTAATTAGTGTTGTGTTAAGTGAATCTTCTTAGTTCAGGCTAAGAAATTACCAAATTCATTTGATTCTTTTTATCGCTAGGTTGTTTGGGGGATTCTATTCTAGACACCTTTAATATGGAAGAAACAATACACTCAGCGAGTGCAAACTCATTTACCTGTGCGCGTGTTTTTATAAAGACATTCACACTTGCAGCTCTGATATTAATTATCGGTGTTTTGCCCTTGACAAGCAGCTTTGCATGTCCTTCTCCAACAACGTCATTTCCGATATCTGAAGATTTCGAGTCCGATGCATTTGCAAATTGGACACATGATCCATCTGATGATTTTAATTGGGTGACGCATACTGGTTCGACCACATCCAGCAATACAGGGCCTTCCAGCGCATATAATGGTTCTTATTATGCATATACCGAAGCGACTTCTCCTAACAATCCTGATAAAGTAGCGAATCTGATTTCACCTTGTTTTTCCGTACAAAGTGGATACAATACTGAGATCTCTTTCGCTTACCATATGTATGGATCAGGTATGGGTGATTTTAATGTAGATATCACTACCAATGATGGTAGCAGCTGGACAAACCTTTGGAGTCTTACTGGTAATCAAGGAAATGTTTGGCAAACCAATAGTATTGATTTAAGCGCATATGCAGGCCAGGATGTGAAATTGAGGTTTAATGTAATTACAGGAACATATCAGTCTGATGTTTCAATCGACGATGTTGTGATTACAAGTGTGGCGAATGAAGAACATTGGTTGGAGGCCGAATGTGCTGTGATTGGAGCCAATTGGAATACTGTTTCTGATGTTTCAGCTTCCAATGATTCATATGTGACCGTCCAATCTGGAAATAACTCATACAATTCAGCTCCAACTGGAGTGGATGATAGAATAACATTTAATGTAACTATTTCAACAGCAGGTAATTATAATATTTTTGGCCGAGTACAAGGTGCTACTAGTGATGACGATTCATTTTGGGTAAGGGCGAATGGAGGTACATGGTACAAATGGAATAGTATTAATCAATTTGCTCCTACATCATTTGAATGGGGACAAGTTTATGATTCAGATAATGGCAACGCATTGTTAAGCTTTGCCCTTTCTGCAGGATTGAATACAATAGATTTTGCATATAGAGAAGATGGTGCGCTTTTAGATAAAGTTATGGTTGGTTTGACATCAACTGCTCCAACAGGAGAAGGCAATTCTTCAGAAAATTGCCCAGAAATTTGTGGTAATAGCGTAGATGATGATGGAGATCTTGCCATTGATCAAGATGATCCAGACTGTTTTTCTTGTTCCTCAGGATTATTGACAAACCCGGATTTTCAAAATGACTTGACTTCCTGGGCGAATTGGGGCTTCTCATCAATAACTACAGAACCCAATGGCAACAAATATGCTTCCGTATCTGGTGGAGTGGGTGGATTTGGTCAAGACGTGGCAGCGTCAGAAGGAGATGAAATATCATTAACATTTAAAGCCAAAAAATTAAACAATTCTTCTGCTTCTGCAGGTTTTGCCATTTATGATGCATCATGGACTAAGTTAACTCCGGATCAAGCAGTAACCATTACTTCTGATAATTTCCAACAGTACACTATTACTTACACAATGCCCGCAAATACGGCGTGGGTTCAGGCTTTTGCCTGGAATGGTGATGCTGCGGGAGAACTGCATATTGATGGGTATTGTTTGACAAAATCGACATCTGGAACATGTAATCTTCTTTCAAACATAGAATTTGATAATGGAACAAATGACTGGACACTTTCAAATACTTCACCAGCATCATCAATTTTATCTATAGACAATTCTAGTCAACTATCAGGAGCTAATTCTGCTTTTATTGATATTGTAAATTCTACTGGTACGAATTGGCATACACAGTTCAGAACTACGAACCCACTTTCAATTGATGCTTCAAAAACATACAACATTAGTTTTGAAGCGAAAGCCACTACCAACAAGGTGATCAATGTGAGCTTACAACAAAATGTTTCACCTTATTCAACTTACTATTATTCATCTGATATTACTGTTGGTACATCGGCACAGACTTATTACATTCCTAATGTAACTATGAGTGGAACGGGAAATGATGCCCTTTTTAAGTTTTACTTGAATATTGACGATACTGATATTTGGATTGATAATGTCGTTTTTGAAGAGCTAAATTGTTCAGAATTAGAAGTTTGTGAAGCTTGTGTCGGAGAAAATCTTTTTGATAATCCAGGATTCGAATCTGGTTCCTTCATTGGAGCTGATGTATTTGTAACTGGAGTAAATTCAGATAATTTGGGAACCAATTGGGGTACTCCTTCCGGACTTGACGGATGGAGTCACGGACCACTCTATTGGGTGGAAACCACCAAAGCAACAGAAGGAAATAAAGCAGTATACTTGAACAATGCATCTGGAGGTGCGGTATGTCAAGGACAGTACTTTGATTTGGGAGATGGATTAGGACAAATTAGCACATGCAGTGATTACCGACTTTGCTTTGACTGGGCTTCTTTCAATCGCGATTATCCTTCAGGGAGATCTGACGAGTCAAGACCTAGTTTGGATTTGACCTGGTTTGATATTAATGGAACAGATATCGGTGTTTCTCATCAAGATTTGGGAACAGCCACTGCGAATCAGGATTGGAATAATCTGTCATGGACCAATGTATCTTATGTTTTTTCATTGACTGGTGGTTTAACTCCTCCGGCAAATGCTCATAGTGTAAGAGTAAATATTAGTGAAGCTGGTGGATATGACAATGGAATATTATTTGACAATACCAGTTTATGTGTCTCAGCACCGTGTTTTAGCGGATTTGATACAGAAAAATGTTATTTAGTTTCGGATGGACAAACAAGTGGATCGGACACACAAGATACCATGTACACTTTCAATTATGTGACAAGTGCAGTGGAAGCAATCGGCCCGACTGGAACTTATAGAATCGAGGCAATTGCCATGGATACGATCAACAAAAAAATATATGCTTCTTCATTAGATTTATTTGGATTATTGGACATCTCTTCGGGATTATTTCACACAATTTCGGCAGACATGGGATCATTGAATGGAGCGGAAGGAGTTCTCAATATCAGTGATGTCGATGGTATGACCTATGACCATACGAATAATATAATATGGGCTACTGAAAGAAGGACATTGTCCAATGATGTAGATGGCAGCCCTGATGATCTACTTCTGCAAATTGACCCTGTTACTGGACTTGTAATTCAAGATGCTTTCGGAGCAAACGTTGGTTATTTAGTGATCAATACACCAGAAAATGACCTTGATGATATAGCACTATCAGATGATGGAACATTGTACGCCATTTCAAATTTTGGTGCATCTGGAAATCAATCATTAGGTATTATTAATAAGGTCACAGGAGTATGGACAGAAATCGGAGATTATGGAATTGAAGATGTGGAATCATTGGCCTTTACAGCAACTGGACAGCTCATTGCCACTACAGGAAAAGATGGTGATCAAAAAGATCAATTGTTTACAATAGACGCTGGAACGGGTATTGCTACATTCGTTGGCAGCATTGATCCTGCTCATGATGTGGAAGGATGTGATTGTATAAGTGCAAGCCTTATCAATCTTCAAATCGGAGATAAGGTATGGGCAGATTTGAACAGTGATGGCCTTCAAGGTATAGAAGAACCAGGTGTTTCTGGTGTTGTTGTCAATCTGTTGACAAGCACAGGAAGTCCATATCTTGACGGTATGGGAGTTCCAATGACCTCTACTACGGATGCATTTGGTAATTATCTTTTTGATGGATTACCAGAAGGTCAATATAGAGTGCAGTTTATACTGCCAAGTGGAACGAGTTTTTCAACTAAAAATGTCGGTAGTGATGATGATATTGATAGCGATGCCAATACTACTACTGGACAAACAGACATTGTTACATTAGCCAATAGTACAAATGATCTTTCAGTTGATGCCGGATTATTGAATGCGAATGTAGTCGTAAGAGATTGCGATGATTATGGAGATCTATTCGTAGCCGATGACAATGGAAACATAATGAGATTTGATCAAAATACTGGAGCTTTTATTGACAATTTCATTCAAGGACTTAATGGACCAATTGAAATGGTTGTCGGTTCAGATGATTGGTTGTACGTGAGCAGCAGTGATGATGATGAAGTAAGAAAATATAGCCTCACAACGGGTGTTTTGGTTGGTACTATCTCAGGAGACTTGTACGACCCACATGGATTGACTGTTGGGCCTGACGGGCATATTTATGTTAATAATGATGACTTGGACGAAGTTGTAAAACTCGAGGTTCCAAGTGGAACGACAAGTGCTTTTACTGTTGGTGCAGCTGGAGGATTGGATGGCAATAAATGGGGAATAGAATTTGGACCTGATGGTAACCTTTATGTAACTAGTTTTTATACCGATGAAGTTTTAAGATATAATGGAACTACTGGGGCTTTTATGGATGTATTTGTTGCGGCCAACACAAGCTATATCAATGCACCCTCTGATCTAACATTTGGACCTGATGGACACCTATATGTTGCAGGTCGATACAATGATCTGGTAGCAAAGTACAACGGTACAACTGGGGCATATATGAGTTCATTTGTAACCTATCAATCCGGCGGGCTCCAAGACCCCGTTCATATCAATTTTGGAGAGGACGGATATTTTTATGTGAGTTCAAAAAGTAATTCAATTGGAGTTTTAAAATACAATGGTACAACTGGAGCATTCATTGAAAATTTTGCTGCTGCACCTGGTCCAAACGGGACATTATTCGCACCTGTACCAGGATGCCCAGGCCCATGTTACAATGACATTACCATTTCTAACGTGAACGTAAGTTCTTGTATAGATCATCCTTTGAGAGATGTGGCTACAGTAACTATGGACGTATCCTGGAGCAATCCTCCATCAAATGAAAGCATATTCGTGACGATTGGCAATAAGACAGAAGAGATTGATGTACCAGGTGGATCTACTTCACCTTATAGTATCACCTTCAATGTCATCGCTGACGGTTCTACTAATAATTCAATATCAGCAACTTGGGAAACAACAATAGATTGCGATGATATTGCAACTTTTGATAGCCCGGGAGCATGTTCTAATGACGAGCTTAAGTGCGATATTTTATACCTCTGTGGATTGGACAAACCTTATGATGGAGATGCGTATGATCACGGATGGATTGAATACCTCGATGATATAAATGGTACGAATTCTGTAACTGCAATTTTGACCAAAGATGAGCCTGGTATGGGTACTTACGACCCGATGAATACATCAACATTTATTAATGTAAATTTGTCTGATTATGATCTTGTAATTATTTCTGCAACCACAGAAGGTCATATATCTTCTGACTTTGTGAATGTACTAAAAGACATTCCTACTGGTTTGCTCAATGGTAATTATTTATTGACAGATGATTTAGGACTATCACTTTCTAATGGCGGAACCACTTGGGGCTCATCTGCATATATTGATAACACCACTCAAGAAGAAATATATAATTATGATAATCCAAATAGTTGGAGTGGAAAATTATTCACAACTGCGGATTATGAGGCATATGGAGAGGGTCACCTTTGGGGCCAATCCAATGGAATGACCAATACAAATCATGGTATCTCAGTTGCATTTGAAGCTAGTGATGTACTACCTGGTATTTCCAACGCCCATGGAGCAAGAGTATCATTCGGTTATCATATGAATGGAATCTATGCCAATAATGATAACAACGGAATCATTCCTAGTCCCGTGTCAGCATGGTTTACTCCTGAAAATCACCTTACATTAATTGGAAAAGAAAAATTTGATGAGGCGTTATTATTGGCTGCGGCTGGATGTTGTCCAGTGACACCTGTATCTATTACAGGACCTGACAATATTTGTGTTGGTTCTACGACTACACTTTCTCCCACAACAGGAGGTACTTGGTCAAGTAGTGACGACAATATTGCCATTGTTTCAAATAATGGAACGGTAAGTGCGGTAGGGGCTGGAAAAGTTGTGTTTACTTATACAGAATCCACTTCTTTATGTTCTACTACGACTACGGATTCGATTACTGTAAATCCAGATCTTACAACTAGCATTAATTTTAATGGATCTATCTGTCTGGAAGATGATTCTCAACTGAGTGCGGAAGTTTCAGGAGGTACTGCCGGATTTCAATTTCAATGGACAGGTCCTAATAGTTTTACCTCTACGGATTCAATAATAAGTATTACCGATGATGGAAACTACAATGTAACTGTTACGGATGCTGCTGGATGTTCTTCGAATACAACAGCCTTTGTATACGAACAATACGAACCTTTTATTTTTACACTTAACTCAGAAGTATGCGAAGGAGAAGATGTAACGCTTTCCGTAAGCGGTGCTTCTGGCGGGACATATCAGTGGGATGCGAATGCAAATAATGCAACTTCTTCAAGTGTGACTGTTACACCTGGATTGCCTTCTACTACCTATACGGTCACAGTGACCAATAGTATTGGATGTACCACTTCTGCAACTGCTGTTATTGATGTAATAGCAAAGCCTGTTGTTAGTGTTACTGGATCAAATGACATATGTGTTGGAGCTACTACTCAACTCTCACCTTCGAGTGGAGGTATTTGGACAAGTAGCAACTATAGTGTTGCGAATGTAAGCAATACAGGATTGGTTACTGGAACAGGAAGCGGATCTGTAAATTTCACTTTCAAAGATAACGTCACTGGATGTTTTTCAGACCCGACCTCCAATATTACCGTAAATGACAATATCACACCTACAATATCCGGTGAAGATCAAATATGTCTGGGAGAGAACCCTACTTTGACAGCCTCAGTAATTGGTGGAACCTGGTCAAGTGATAATACAGCGATTGCTACAATAAATTCGAGCACAGGAGTCATCACTCCTGTATCACAAGGAAGCGTAGTCATAACGTATACACCTCCATCATCAGGTTGTTACACTAATGCCTCATACAATATTAATACATATGATGAGCCTACATTGACATTGAATGGACCAGCTACAATTTGCGAAGGCTCATTGACTTACATCAGTGCTTCGACTAGTGGAACATGGACAAGTAGCGATGAAAGTGTAGCTGTTGTATCCAATATCGGAGAAGTCACAGCGGTGGGTCCAGGAACAGCAACTTTCTCATTTGTTTCTGTAGTTGGATGTACTGGAGTATTAGGTACACCAATAACAGTTGTAGCAAATCCTATTATTAGTCTTACAGGTCCAAGTGATATTTGTATTGATGAGACCACCACATTGAGCCCAACATCTGGTGGAGTTTGGATCAGCAGTAATACTTCTATTGCTACCATAAGCAATAGTGGAGTGGTAACAGGAAAATCAGCTGGTAATGCATCATTCACCTTTATAGAATCAACATATGGTTGTGTTTCAGAAAACAATGTGACTGTTACAGTTAATGCACCACCAAACATTACATCACCTTCGACTAATTCATTGTGTATAGGTGAGACTGCCAGTATCACTCCGACATCAGGTGGAGTTTGGAATAGCTCTGATGCTACAGTAGCAAGTATATCGAATGATGGGACCATCACCGCATTATCAGATGGCACAGTGACATTTTCGTTTACCAGCAATTTAACGGGATGTACATCAACAGCTTCAACGCCAATAACTGTGCAACCTAAACCAACAACAAATTTTTCAGGACCGACCTCGATTTGTCAATATGAGTCGACATCAATCTTGCCAAACGTTGGAGGTTTTTGGTCAAGTACAGATGTGTCCATAGCAACGATAACCAATCAAGGAATAATAAATGGAGTATCACCTGGAACGGTAAGATTCATTTTTACAAATGGAAATTCTGGATGTGTTTCAGATTCAAGTGATGTCTTGACCGTGGTGCAGCCTGCTACTGTGAATGTATCAGGACCTAGTAATATATGTGTAGGTGAGACATCCACTTTGACTCCAAATACTGGGGGTACTTGGACAAGTAGCAACACAAATGTAGCTACGGTTACCAATGGCGGAATAATAACAGCTATTTCTCCAGGTACAGTAACATTTATCTTTGAAAACGGATCTGGATGTAGTTCTGAACCTACAGAAGAGGTAGTCATTGAGAACAGTCCTACAGTAACCTACTTGGGAGCTACATCAATATGTATTGGTGAAGTTACTACCTTGAGTCCTTCTACGGGAGGAACATGGTCAACAAGTAATTCTGCTGTTGCCACTATATCCAATAGTGGAGTAGCTACTGCAGTTGCCGCTGGTTCCGTGACATTTACATTTACAAATTCAACTACTGGATGCTCAGCTACCACAAGTGCAGACTTAGTTGTCAATTCACCACCTACGATTAGTATTTCTGGTAATGATGAAATATGTATTGGTGAGACTACGCAGCTTCAACCTTCATTTGGAGGAGCATGGATAAGTAGTGATAATAGTATTGCCAGTATTATGGCAAATGGAACAGTCACAGGATTGAATGCTGGAAATGTAACATTTACTTTTATAGAAACAGCTACAGGATGTAGTTCAGAAGCTTCTGCGCCAGTAACTATTCTGCCAAGACCTGATGTCACTATTGATGGTTCTAATACCATTTGTGTTGGTTCTACTACCAATTTGACTCCAAGTACAGGAGGAACCTGGGTAAGTGATAATGAATCTGTGGCAACTGTAACCAATAGTGGAGTGGTGACAGGAGTAGGTCAAGGATTAGCAAGATTTACATTTACAAGTACTGAAGGATGTGCTTCTAATGAGACAGCACCAGTTATAGTATTTGATAGCCCGAATGTATTGATAGATGGACCGAGTTCGATATGTGTGGATGAGACAGTACAGTTGTTGCCTTCATCAGGAGGTACTTGGTCAAGCGCAAATACAACAATTGCAAGTATTGATAATTCCGGACTGGTGACAGCATTAATGCCAGGAACGACGACTTTCACATTTACAGACGCAAATACTGGATGTGTGTCAGATCCTTCCGACCCTATTACAATTGAAGCAAGTCCTGTAATAAGCCTAATTGGACCATCTGAAATATGTATCGGAAGCACGACCAATATGTCACCATCTACAGGAGGTGTTTGGACAAGTTTGAATCCACTGGTGGCTACTATTCAAAATAATGGAGAAATTGTAGGTATAGGAGCTGGTGAAGCCAGGTTTCTATTTATGAATCTTGCAACTGGATGTGTGTCTGATACGTCATCTGCGATTACAGTATTGTCTGGGCCAGCTATTTCGTTCAATGGACCGACTGAAATTTGTTTGGGAGATACTACTTACATCCTGCCTTCAAGCGGAGGTGTATGGGAGAGTACAAATCCTGCTGTCGCTACAATCACCAATGCAGGAATGATAATAGGTGTAGCTGAAGGAATAACAAGATTTCAATTCACAGAAACATCTTCAAATTGTAAATCTGAATTAAGTGAAATATTGACGGTCAACGGTCCTCCGACAGTAGGAGTGACAGGACCATCTACGATATGTTTGAATTCAACAACAAATCTATCTCCTTCAAGCGGAGGTACTTGGGAAAGTTTGAATCCAGGAATCGCGAGTGTGGATGCCAATGGAGTCGTAACCGGATTAACCGAGGGAACTGCCTACTTTATCTTTACGGATGATTATACAGGTTGTGTTTCGGACGGAAATCTATCGATTGAAGTTCAGACTTCACCGCAAATTGGGATTACAGGTGATGACAAGATATGTTTGGGTTATACTACGACTTTATCTCCATCTATCTCAGGAATGTGGACAAGCAGTAATCCTGCAATTGCCACGGTTTCCAACACAGGAGTCGTGACAGGTCATGCACCTGGTGTAGTTACTTTCCAATTTATGGATCCTATCACAGGTTGTACATCAAACGGCTGGTCTGATCCAGTAACAATTGTAAATTGTACAAACCATGATTTCAATGTCACCCTTAAAAATGAAATCGTTTTTGGAGACTTGAATACAAATGATAAAGCGAATACGGCAGTCTATGGCGGAGTCATCGAGACTTTGACAAAACCTTTATCCAGTCTGCCAATTTTGACAGTAAATGCTGATGGTACATATTCGTTTGAATCGAATAAGGCTGGAAAATACTTATATAGAGTTCCAGTATGTATGCCTCCTGTTTTAGCAGGATGTGAAGGTACATTGTTGGAAATCAATGTGGTAGAAGATGTCTATACTGTAAATAGCCCAATAGCCAACTTGGAATTCACGACTACATATACAGGTGCACTATCCACAGATCCTGGCGATATGGTGGTCATTGATGCAATAGCAAATGACACTTGTGTATATGCTGGAGCTTGCTCACTGGATGAAACGACTTTGGCACTAATCGGAACTCCAAGCAATGGAACAGCAGTAACAAATGGAAATTATAAAATAGAATATACGCCCGATCCTAATTTTGTTGGATTGGATACAATAAATTATTCAGTCTGCCTGAGT
This sequence comes from Saprospiraceae bacterium, assembly GCA_965230575.1. Lineage (GTDB taxonomy): Bacteria > Bacteroidota > Bacteroidia > Chitinophagales > Saprospiraceae > CAJXUU01. The sequence goes on along the minus strand of OZ246013.1, from coordinate 7,655,680 downwards.
GATGGTATTACTTGCGCTCAGTCGCAGGAGATTGTAATTGTAAATCATACATCAGCCCTCAATTCTACAGTGGCCAATGATGACTTTTTCTATACTATGAGGGAGACTACAGTAGTTGGAAATGTCTTGAATAATGACATGGATCCTGAAGGTGAATTGATTTCTGCAATCGCAGCAGGTACTGCGCTGAATCCAGTTGTTATTCCAGAAGGGTCATATTATTTGACCAGCAATGGAGATTTCTCATTTACACCAAATGAAGATTTCTTTGGCACGGCTGATATTACTTATACCATTTGTGACAATCAATCAGAGCCTTATTGTACGGATGCTACCATTCATTTACTTGTATTGAATGACATGAGTCTGCAGATTCGTGTGTATTTGGAAGGGGCATTGATTTACAATGACGGAGCAGAGACACAATCTGGACTTCCTTTGATGAGGGATGATTTGCGTGTAAGTCCATTTACGGGCGAAAACCATATTCCGTTGTCGGACCCATACACATTTGACCATGACCCATTCATTGATACGGAAAACAGGTTTGTCAAAATGGGAGCTGGAATGATGACGAAGAATCAGTTTATAACGGATTCCCTGGGTGTTTTTAGTGTCGAAGGAGATAATGCAATTGTGGACTGGATACATGTAGAAATAAGATCAAAAACAGATAATACTCAGGTAATTGGGACTAGATCTGGCTTGGTTCAGAGAGACGGAGATGTGGTAGACTTGAATGGAACCAGCAGTCTTCGATTCCAGAATCTTCATGTAGATAGTTTCTATGTAGTCGTAAAACATAGATCTCATTTAGGAGTCATGTCTGAATTGGTTACTAATGAAGATGTAATTGACTTTACAGACCTGAATTTCCCAGTGTTCAATTTCGGGACTACATATGGCAATGGATTCGATTATACTGGATTGTCTAGAAAGAATTCTGTGGTCTATGGACATGCAGCACTTTGGGCAGGAGATTTTGATTCTAATGGAAAAGTGAAATTTACAAATCCCGATGACGATCAGAATTTATTGTTCCTCGGAGTACTGTTTAGCTCACCTGAATTTTTAATTAATTATGATAATGCATACGGATACTTTACCAGTGATTTTGACATGAATGGTAAATCAAAATATACAAACCCAAATGATGATTTAAACCTTCTTTTTAGTCAAATTCTGCTGTATCCATTGAATACTTCATTCTTATCCAATTTCAGTTCATTGATCGAACAGATACCAGAATAATGGATGATTTTAATAATAATGTAAGATACTTTACAAAGTCGATTTTTCTTTCGTAAAGTATTGGGCATAAAGTAGTTGATAGGATTTTATGCCCCTATTTAAGCTTAGTTTTATCATTGGAAATTTTGCCAAGTAGTTGTCAGAACAATGAGATGACAACAAGGAATGTAAAATATCGTGTGACCTATTAAGGATTAACAGGTCAGATTATTTGATGCATATAGAAACTACCAATTTCTATCAAATAATACATGATGATTTTGCATGAGAATTGAAGACGATTGAAGCGCAGGTTTTCTTTTTAATATGGACGAAACAATATAACTGATGAACTCACGCAAATACCCTTACTTTGCAAGGATCAAAGAGATTGTTCTTAGCTTGACAATCTTATGTTTTTCTTATGGACTTGTCTATTCCTGTCCGACTCCCACAGCGACCTTACCTATAATGGAGAATTTCGAGTCTAATTCTTTTGCATATTGGACTCAAGATGCAGGCGATGATTTTGACTGGGTTACCCATACTGGATCTACTACATCTGGAAGTACTGGACCTTCTGGGGCTTATAATGGGAGTTATTATGCCTATACAGAAGCTACTACACCAAATAATCCTAATAAGGTAGCTAATCTTATTTCTCCATGTTTTAATATTCAATCGGGACTTACTACTGAGATCTCATTTGCATATCATATGTATGGAAATGGTATGGGATCATTTGGATTGGATATCTCTACAAATGATGGAAGCACATGGACGAATCTTTGGAGCTTGTCAGGTAATCAAGGGAACTCTTGGCAAACTCAAACAATAAATTTGGATACTTATGTAGGGCAAAATGTAAAATTGAGATTCAATGTGGTGACTAATACTTATCAGTCAGATGTTTCTATAGATGATGTTGTAATTTCAACATCAACTACCCAAGAAGTATGTAATAATGGTATCGACGATGATTTAGATGGATTAGTTGATGGTTTTGATCCTGACTGTCCATGTGATGAAGGATTGTACTATGGAAATTGCCCTTCAGATTGTGATTATATTCCTCCAGTGGAGTCCAATGGTTTTGATTTGATTAAGGATTGGACGAGTACAGATAGTGTTACCAATATATCACAGTTATTTGTGGCCGATGTTGATAATGATGACATTCCCGAAATTGCAACAATTCGTGGAATTCCCTATCACTCATCTGGTGTAAACTTGGTAATGTTTTTGGATGGAACGAATGGAACCTTGAAGTACCGTCCGAATACCTTGAGAATTCACAACAGAAACAAAGGTATGGCACTTGCTGATACCGATAGGGATGGAAATGTGGAGTTTTTCTATGTTACAGCTGATGATGAATCTACTGGTAATAGTAGAAAGATTGTCTGTTACGAATTTAATCCAAGTGGAACAAACCCTGAGGGTTATGGTTCTGGAAATTTTGATCTAAGATGGATATCTGATACTCAGGTTACCTGTGGACTTTCAGGAGATGAGTTATTTGCCACAGAAGATTTTACGGTAAGTTTGGCGGATTTTAATTATGATGGTATTCCTGAAGTATATGTAGGAAATGAGATATACAATTCATCTAATGGTCAGAAGATTACTGATGGTGGATTCAACGCCATAGGAAGTTGGAATCATGGTGATTTTGCATTTACATATCATGTTATGGCAGTTAGTGTCGCAGTTGATGTGTTGCCTGATAATGCTTGTGCAAATTGTGCAGGTCTTGAGCTTGTCGCTGGAAATAATGTCTATTCTGTGGATATTTCATCAGGTACAATGAATGTTGAAAAAACAGCACCAAATTCATTGACAGATGGGAATACAGCGATTGTAGATTATGATTTGGATGGTGACTTGGATGCAATTATAACCTCGCGAAATTCATCCAATTCCTTTTTGTATATCTGGGATTTACAAACTGAAACTCAGATTGGAGGGACGCATATTGTGCAAACCACATCTTCATTATTTTATCACCCAGTAAATCTTCCGATAGTTGCAGATTTTGATGGAGATAATCGACCTGAAATCGGAGTATGTGGAAATTTTGTATTTCAGGTAGTTGAAGATCATCTTACCGATATTTCTGGATCTGGAGGGGTGCTATGGAGTATTACCACAACAGATAATTCTGGTCAGACCGGAGCATCAGTTTTTGATTTTAATGGAGATGGAATTTCTGAAGTAGTATATAGAGATGAGGATGACCTTAGAATTATTTCGGGTCCGACAGGTGCAAATCTGGCTACCTTTCCATGTGGTTCTGGTACAGGAGGTGAGTATTCAGTTATTGCGGATATTGATAATGATGGTGAGACAGAGATTATTTGCAATTGCTCTGATGATCCTGGTGACAGCAACACACCTTCTCTGGTAAATGCTTTTAAATCAAACTTGTATCCATGGGTGCCAACCAGAAAACTCTGGAATCAATATGCTTATTTTAATGTCAATATCAATGACGACTTGACAATTCCGACACAGCAACAATTACAACATAAAGTGGGAGAGCCTGTAGTTGGAACATCTGGTCCGTTGAACATATTTCTAAAGCAAATTTCTCCAATTGATACAGATGGTAATGAAATTTATCCTGCTGCAGATATGGCACTAAACCTTGATGCAACTGAAAAGTTTTGTGATAAAAGCAACGTACAATTTGATTTGACTATTGAGAATAATGGTGATGTAAATGTACCAAGTAATCTCCCAATAACAATTTACCGAAGCAATCCACAAACAACCAATGCAAGCATACTTACCACGGTGAATACTAATTCTGTGATTTTAAAGGAATCGCAAGCAATTTTGAATGTATCGTTAGACCTTTCTGCAGAAAGTACACCATTAACTTTGTTTCTGGTTGTAAATGACGATGGGAGTCATGCCAGACCTTATTCATTAAGTACGGACTTCCCGCTGACAAATATTGGAGAGTGCGATTTTGATAATAATGTCTTGATGTTTGATGTTTTGATATCAGAACTGTCCGCTTCGATTCAGAATAATGGTTCTAACTGTCTCACTTCCAATACTGAATTGACTGCTACTCAAACAGGAGGTATAGCTCCTTTATCTTATAATTGGAGTGGCCCGAATGGATTTTCATCAACAAGTGATGTAATAGATGCAAATAATACTGGAACATATTATCTTACCATTACAGATGCATACAACTGCGAAAGCTCTGAATCAATTGATATTTTCGATTCTTTTGATATAACGATTACACCTTCAGATTCCGACGTATGTGAAGGAGAGACGGTAAACTTGGTGGTCAATGGTACTAATATTGTAAACTACACATGGGATTCTAATGCTGGAAATGCTTCTACCAATAATGTGGATGTTATTCCCAGTGTTCCATCATCTACGTACACCGTAACTGCAACAAACAATCTGGGATGTACAAATACAGCCTCAGTAACAATTAATGTTTCACCAACCCCAACGGCTTATGCTGGCGAAGATGTAAATATTTGTGCATTAGATACAGTAGTACTGGGTGGTGATCCTGATTTCTCAGCGACAAATAATGGATTTTTATTAAAAGCCACCAATGAAGGAAGTGCCACCGATAATATAAAGTTTACGAAAAATGGGCTGTTTGGACCAAGATTGTTGGTTTATAAATTGGGTAATATGTTCCCATCCACAATTTATGCAACTCAAAGAGCAAGATTGGAAAGTGACAATACAGATCATAATCATGATGATCCTCAAGTAGGATATGATGGAGATGAGTACAATCGTTCGCTTTTACAGTTTGATTTAAGTGGTGTCACAGGTGTTGTGACAAAAGTTGATCTAAGATTGGTTGCAACTACTAGTGGAAATTTAGACATTTCGGTGTATCCAGTCAGTGAAGCTTGGGATGAAGATGATGTTAGTTGGGATGAAAGTGATGCTGGAGTGCCATGGACAATACCTGGAGTATATGATAATGGTGATTATCTATTGGATACTAAAACGGTTACTTCTACCATGGGTTATTCATGGGATGTAACAGAAGCTGCAATGAAATGGATGAACCAGTATCAATGGAGTAATGGTGAGACAACCGAAGCAATAACTGTTTATCCATCTGTTAGTACAACGTATACACTTACTGTTACGAATGTCAATGGATGTTCTGCAACAGATCAGGTTGTAGTCAATGCGAACCCGAAACCAACAATTGATATTTCTGGCCCTAACGCTCTTTGTTCGGGTACAAGTATAGTGCTTTCAAGTACAGTTTCAGGTGGAATTGGTGTTTGTAATTACCAGTGGGAGTCATCTCCGGATAATTTGAATTGGACCGAATTGCCTGGTGAAACAAACAGCACTTTGTCTATAACCAATCAGATTGTAGATACGTATTATAGATTAAAATATACTTGTTCGGGCAATTCGTTTTGTCCAGAGCCATATTCAGATTCTCATTTTGTTTCGGCAAGCTCAAGCCTTTCAGTAGATATAGATTACAGTGGTACCTTATGTCTGGAAGATAATACAGAATTAACGGCTGTTGTGACAGGAGGTACAGCACCTTTTCAATATTCATGGACCGGGCCAAATTCCATTTCTGGTTCCTCACAAATGATTAATATTCCAGAAAGTGGAAACTACTCTGTCACAGTTACGGATTCACAAGGTTGTACGGGGCAGTTTTCTGCATACGTTTATGAAGCATATGCACCTTTTATTTTTGCCTTGAATACAGAAGTTTGTGAAGGAGAAAATGTAACACTGACTATAAATTCTTCAAGTGCAGTTCAATTTAATTGGGGACCAAATGCAGGAAATGCTACCACTTCATCTGTTACAGTAACTCCATCTCCACCTTCCACGGATTATATGGTGACTGTTACCAATGATCAAGGATGTTCAGCTGTGGCCACGGCTACTATAGATGTGATAGCAAGGCCAGTAGTAAATGTTACAGGCCCGAGCCCTATTTGTGAAGGAGAAACTACAATGCTCTCACCTACTGCAGGTGGATCATGGATTAGCACAAATAGTGCGATAGCCACCGTTTCAAATTCTGGAGTGGTTACGGGTATATCAGCAGGCAGTGTCAGTTTTATATTTACTGATGCTACTACAGGATGTGAATCTTTACCTACAACGGCATTAGTAGTAAATCCAAAGCCAACGGTTTCGGTTACGGGCCCAACTTCAATATGTGAAGGACTTACATCACAACTTTCTCCGATTACAGGTGGTGTCTGGACTAGTAATGATACGAATGTAGCTACCGTCACAGACAATGGCGTCGTGACAGCCGTAGGAGAGGGTAGTACTACTTTCATTTTTACAGATAATTCGACTGGTTGTCCATCAAATGCAACACAACCCATCACAGTGAATAGTACACCTATTGTCGATGTTACTGGTTCTGCAACGATTTGTGAAGGATCAACGACTACCTTGTCACCAACATCAGGAGGAACATGGATGAGTAGTAATTCATCGGTAGCAACCGTTTCAAATGGAGGAGTTGTCTTGGGTATTAGTGAAGGAACAGCAACATTTACATTTACGTCAATTCATGGCTGTGTATCTTCACCATCTGAAGTTGTAACTGTGGAACCAGAATCAAATGTTACCATCAGCGGGTCTTCAATTCTTTGTGAAGGAGAGAGTACGACTTTAACTGCATCGAGTAATGGTGGTACTTGGAGTTCAAGCAATAGTTCGATCGCCATAGTAAACTCAAGTGGAGTAGTTACGGCTGTATCCACAGGATCAGTTACGATTACATATGATTATACTTCAGCAACTTGTTTTGTGAGCCCTACTTTTGGTATAGAGATATTAGACCAACCTACGGTTTTTGTGTCAGGTGCTACCACCATCTGCGTGGGAGAATCAACACAGCTCAATACAAGTGGCACAGGAGGTTTTTGGGCAAGCAGTGATCCTGGTGTGGCTATAGTGTCTTCATCTGGGATAGTTGTAGGTACAGGGGCTGGAACTGTCTCATTCACTTATACTAGTTCGAACGGATGTGAATCAGAAGCCACAGGCAGTATTACCGTAGATCCATCAGTAGAAGTCGAAGTGGATTTCAACGGATCACTATGTCTTACAGATGATTCTCAATTAAGTGCCATTGCAACTGGTGGAACACCTGGAAGTTCAGGTTTTACCTACTCATGGTCAGGGCCTGGAGGATTTTCTTCTACTCTTCAGACTATTGATATAGCCATAAATGGAAATTATAATTTGACTGTAACCGATTCAAAAGGATGTAGTTCTAATACAACCGCATTTGTGTATGAAGCGTACGAACCATTCATTTTTGCTCTGAATACAGAAGTATGTGAAGGCGAAGAGGTAACTCTTTCTGTCAATTCTTCTGCAGCAGCAACCTATCAATGGGGTGCAAATGCTGGAAATGCAACAACCCAATCTGTAACTGTTACACCTGGTGTTCCAACAACATCTTATAGTGTTACGGTCACTAATAGTATTGGCTGTACTACAGAAGCTACAGCGGATATAGATGTGGATCCAAAACCAATCATAAATATAACCGGACCAACATCAATTTGTCAAAACGGAACGTCTCAACTGACACCGATGACTGGTGGTAACTGGACAAGTAGCGACTACTCTGTAGCCACAGTTAACAATTCGGGATTGGTAACAGGTATTTCAGAAGGAACAGCAACATTTACCTTTAGAGCGGATGATTCTGGATGTTTTTCAGACCCTTCTGCACCTATTACGGTAACTAATAATGAAACAATAACAATAACAGGAGAAAATCAAATATGCATTGGTGACAACCCTACTTTGGTAGCATCGGTAGCAGGTGGAACATGGACCAGTAGTAATGTCGGTGTAGCGCAAATCAATAGTTCTGGTGTAATAACTCCAAACTCTCAGGGAAGTGCGATTATCACCTATATTCCTAGTCCTGGCAATTGCTACTTTGATGCGACTTACGAAATAAATGTTCATGAGTCACCTAATTTAAGTATCAATGGACCTTCGACTATTTGTGAGAATGATGTCACATTTTTGAGCGCATCGACCAGCGGAGTTTGGACGAGTAGTGACCCTGCAATAGCCTCAGTATCATCTACTGGTGTAGTAACAGGAATGAGCGCAGGTACGGTGACTTTCTCATTTGTCTCTTCCGCAGGATGCCCGAAAACATTGGGAACACCAATTACTGTAATTGGCAATCCGATAGTGAGCCTTAATGGACCAGGAGATATATGCGTGAATTCTACGACATCATTGCTGCCAAATACTGGTGGTGTATGGATAACTAGTAATTCTAATGTTGCGACTGTAAGTAGCACGGGAATTGTAACTGGTATAAGTCCAGGAATTGCCATGTTTACATTTATAGAATATACCCATGGTTGTACTTCGGAAAACATGATTTCTGTAAATGTAAATGATGATCCGAATATTAATGGTTTGGCAGATGATAATTTATGTATAGGCGAATCTACGTCCATCACTCCTTCTACGGGAGGTACATGGTCAAGTTCTAATGAAGCTGTGGCACTAATAGATGACAACGGAAACATTACCGCTGTCGGAGCTGGATCAGCTACTTTTACTTATACCAACACGTTGACAGGCTGTACTTCAGATGCTTCAATGCCATTGACAGTTAATAGCAATCCAGAAACAAACTTTAATGGACCTACCTCAATTTGCGTAGGTGAAACTTCATCCATTTCGCCATCATCTGGTGGTGTATGGGGCAGTACCAATGTTTCAATAGCTACAATTACCTCAGATGGAATAATTACCGCTGTGTCACCAGGTACTGTTCAATTTATATTTACAAATAGCACTACAGGTTGTACATCTGATGCCAGCGAAAATTTGACAGTTGAAGATCCAACCGAAATTCAAATAACTGGCCCTTCAAATATTTGCGTTGGATCCACTACGACCCTATCTCCGACAAGTGGAGGAACATGGTCAAGCAGCAATGAAAATATTGCCACAATCGCTAATAATGGTACTGTGACTGGTGTGGCACCTGGATCTGTTACTTTTACTTTCAACAGTACTGCGGGTTGTACTTCAAATCCATCAACAGAAATAACTATTGAACCAAAACCTATAACAAACTTTGTAGGACCGTCTTCAGTATGTATTGGCTCGACTACTATGTTGAGCCCATCGACGGGCGGTACGTGGACCAGTAGCAACACGGCTGTTGCAACTGTCACGAATGGAGGGATAGTAACTGGAGTATCACCAGGAACTGCGAATTTCACCTTTGTTAATTCTACGACAGGCTGTTCGGCAACAACAGAAACCATTCTTAATGTATATGGAAAACCTACGATTTCAATATCAGGAGAGGATGAAATCTGTATCGGAGGTATGACAAATATGCTTCCTTCATCAGGAGGAATTTGGGTGAGCAGTGATAATACGGTTGCTACGATTACAGCTTCTGGTGTCGTGATAGGATTAAATGCAGGTACAGTGACATTTACCTTCTATGAATCAGGAACAGGTTGTTTGTCCGATGCTTCAGATCCGATCACCGTATTGCCGAAGCCGGTAGTATCAATAACAGGAGACAACATTTTATGTGAAGGAGAAACGACTACACTCAGCCCATCATCAGGCGGCTCTTGGACAAGTGATAATGAAAGTGTGGCTACCGTCACTGATCAAGGCGTGGTTACTGGTCATTCTCAGGGATTGGTCAAATTTACCTTTACATCCAATGAGGGATGTGTATCAGAAAAAACTGCACCTGTAATAGTTTATGGCAAACCATCCATAGTACTGGATAGCCCGAATATATTGTGTACCGATGAGACAGGACAAATGCTTCCTTCTTCAGGTGGAATGTGGACAAGCACCAATCCTTCTGTGGCTACTATTGATAATAACGGAGTATTTACCGCTGTTTCTTCAGGGACGGTAAGATTTATCTTTACTGATAATGCTACCGGATGTGCATCAGATGAATCTGATGAAGTGACTGTGAATGAAAATCCCGTAATCGCCATCATTGGTCCATCCAATATTTGTATTGGTGGTGTCACAAATCTGGTGCCTACAGATGGAGGAGTTTGGATGAGTCTAAACCCAAATATCGCGACCATTCAGAATAATGGAGAAGTAATTGGAATTTCTTCCGGATTAGCAAGATTTATATTTACAAATGTCAATACTGGATGTGTCTCTGATACATCATCATTTATAACCGTAGATCCTGGACCAGATGTGAATTTTACAGGACCACAAGAACTTTGTATAGGCGAAAATTCAAGTATCTCTCCATCAACCAATGGAACATGGATGAGTACAGATAATTCTGTAGCTACAATTGATAATAATGGAATAATAACAGCAGTAGGACAAGGTTCTGTGAAATTTATATATACAGAGACAGCTACTGGCTGTAGCTCTGATCTAAGTGAAACATTGACGGTCAATGGACCACCGACAGTATCTGTTTCTGGGCCTTCCGAAATATGTGCAGGTGGATCTACTACTTTATCACCTGTATCTGGAGGCTCTTGGACAAGTCTACAACCTGGTGTCGCTACTGTTGATCAATTTGGAAATGTGACAGGTGTATCGCCTGGTACTGCATATTTTGTGTTTACTGACAATGCTACAGGTTGCGAATCTGATGGTACATTGAATGTCACAATTTTAGATGGCCTGGATGTGGAAATTACGGGTGATGTTGAAATATGTATCGGATATACAACTACCTTGTCGCCGTCCGCTGGTGGATTCTGGACAAGTAGTAATCCAGAAATTGCAAGTGTGACCAATTCGGGTATTGTTACGGGAAAAGCACCTGGTGTTGTGACGTTCGAATTTACTGATGGCACTACGGGATGTTCGGCTAATGGCCCAACTGATCCAGTCACAGTAGAGTTATGTACAAACCATGATTTTAATGTTACTCTGGCAAATTTGGAAATACAAGGAGACATTAGTACCAATGATAATGTGCCAGCAGGTACGACGTATAGCAATGCGACAGTTCAATTGGAAAAACCAATTGCAAGTATTCCTGTATTGACTATAAACTCTGACGGAACATACACATTTACAACAAACAAAGAAGGAAAATATCTTTACCGTGTGCCAGTGTGTATACCACCGATGGTAAATGGATGCCCAGGAACTTACCTGGAAATAAACGTGGTGGATAACATTTATACACAATCCAATATTGTAGCAAATCTTGAATTTGCTACAACCTATACAAATCCAAACCCATTGCTAGATGGAACACCAGTTAGTATGGATGCGGTGAGTAATGATGATTGTGTGAATACAATAGGATGTACATTAGAAGAATCCACAATTTCCGTTATTGGAGGCCCAGAGAATGGAAGCGCTTCAGTAAATGCAACTGGCATATTAACTTATACACCAAACCCAGGTTTTATCGGGAAGGATACCATTTACTATTCCGTTTGTGAAGATGGTGTGCCAACAAATTGTGATAATTCACTTCAAGTCGTAACTGTTAATGACAATAGTGCATTGAACTCAACCGTTGCTGCAGATGATTTTAATTTTACCTTTAGTGGCATAGCGGCAAGTGGAAATGTGATGTCAAACGATAGTGATCCAGAGGGTCATATTATATCTGTCTTGGCTCAAGGAAGCTCGTCAAGCCCTATAGTGACTCCGCAAGGAAGCTATTATATCGAAGCAGATGGGACCTATTCATTTACTCCAACTAGTGGATTCACAGGAGCAACGGAAATAGTCTATACATTATGTGATAATGGATCAGACCTGGTATGTACAGATGCAACCTTGCATTTACTCGTTTTTGATGATATATCGATTAAGATTAGAGTATACTTGGAAGGTGCATTAATGTTGAATGGAGGAGAGTTTTCATCCTCCTCAGGATTGCCATTGATGAGAGATGATTTGAGGGTCAGTCCATTCACAGGAGAAAATTACATACCAGTCAGTGATCCATATACATTTGTACATGACAACTTTGTGAATACACCAGCGATGTTCTTGAAATTAGGACCTGGTTTAATGAGTAAGAATACAACAATCGTGGATTCAGCAGGAGTATTTTCCGTAACTGGAGATAATGCTATTGTTGATTGGGTACATGTAGAGCTTAGATCGAAAGATGATTACACCAGTGCGATTGCTACCAGGTCAGGTTTGGTGCAGCGAGATGGAGATGTAGTAGACCTGGATGGAGTGAGCGATTTGAGATTTGATGGAGTCAATGTGGACAGCTTTTATGTGGTAGTGAAACACAGATCTCACCTGGGCGTAATGTCCATGAAGGTGGCAAATGACGAGCTTGTAGATTTTACTGATCCAAATTTCCCAGTATTTAATTATGAAGACAATTTGGATGCCAATGACTATACTGGATTGTCACAAAAAGCAAACGTGGTAGCGGGATATATGGCATTGTGGGCAGGAGATTTTGATTCGAATGGCCAGGTTAAATTTACCAATCCTGGTGATGATGTCAATGTCCTCTTTTTGGACGTGCTATTCAGTTCGCCAGACTTTTTGATCAATTATAATAATGCCATTGGATATTTCACTGGAGATTATAATATGAATAGTAAGGCGAAATACACAAATCCAGATGATGATATAAATTACTTGTTCAGTCAAATTCTACTTTATCCACTGAACACATCCTTTTTATCAAACTTTAACTCGCTTATAGAGCAAGTACCAGAATAAACATTACAGACACCTATTTTTTTAATTCTCTAGAACCGTATTAAGGCTTTATGTTTTAATGCGGTTCTTACATTTTAAATCACTTCAATATATAAATTGAAGGTTAATTAAGGGACATGTCAAAAAGTTGGGGATTAAGCAAATAGAGCTTTTAGTCTATAATGGAAAAATATATGATCGGTAACTCCTCTTTGATTAAATCTGAACCTTTTGATTTTGGAGTTAAATGATTCAGCAAATGCATTGGTTTTTTTGTATTGAAAGTAGTTTAGTATATTCTCCATATGATTTTCAATAGTATTTGCCACTGTATGAAATACTTCTTCTCTGTATGAATAGCTTTTTGCTATCCAGTCTTTTATTTTGATTCTGGCCTTGTTTACATTCTGCTCCATATATATCTTTCTAAACCATTGAACATGCTCATAAAACTGTTTTAGCCTTGGATAATTTTGAAATAAGATATGGGCTCTTAACTCCTGACTTTCCGTCCAATCATTAGGGTTTTTGAATAGTAAATGAACACTTCTAGCAAGCAATTGACGTTCAGTGTCACCATTGGGATAAGTTCTTATTGTTAGGCGATACTTGTGCTCTCTACAAAACTGAATTCTTTGGTTTTCTAATTTCAAAACCTTCCATCTTAATTGGATCCGATAAGATTGAAGTGCATCAATAACTAATTTTATAACATGAAACTTATCAATGATTAAAGCGGCATTGGGAAAACTAGCCTTTACAGCCAAATTCATGCTTCCAGCCATATCCAGACTTACTGTTTTGACTGCTTTTCGTCGAACCAAAGCTATTTTGTCTAGTACCTCATTAATCTTGGTAGAAGAGGTTCCTTCAATGACCGCTACAATGGTTCCCTGTTTTGCGCGACCTTGAGGATTGGTCAAAAAAGTAAATAACTCTCCTTTTGAAAGTGCTACTTCATCTATATGTAAGTGCTCTCCCATATTTTCAGGATAGACTTGGTTTATGTTTTCTCGTAATTGATATTTAAATCGATGATAATCAGAATTGAGCTTTTTGATTACCCGACTCGTTTTTCTGGGATTTACATAATAATAACTAGATATATTACTGATCGTATCTTCTCGATCTAACACCTCATGCTTTTAAAAAAGCAGCCAACTCTTGTGTTAACTTGACTCCTTTAGCAACAAAACTGAAATCACTTTTAATATCAGGCCTTTGGCCCATAACATCTCTCCAACGTCGCCTTCTAACATGTAGATATACTGCCCTGCCTCTAAGTGGAAAATCTTGTATTACTTTTTCATTATAAAACCCTTTGGACTCATACCCATCTGGGCTATCATTTAACTCATCTATCCATATACGATATTCAACCTTCTTTGTAATAGTGTCGCAACATTCCGAAATCCGAATAACCTCGAAATGATCAAGAATCCCTTCAGGCAAAAGTAAAGAAGCTAGTGTTTGTAATTCCATTATACAAACCTAACATTTATATCAATTCTTTATATTGCTCCCCAACTTTTGTACGTGACCCTTAATTAATAATTGAGAAAATTTCAATTTTAAATGCCTTCTTGATTGTACAAGTATCTATCAATGAAAACCTTAAGTTGTTTTTCAAATTTTCTGGTATCCTTGATGTTTAATCTCCATAATTCGCATTCAATTTTTCGGGATTGGTTAGGCTCTATTTTTACGATGATCATTTTTCTTAGTTCGGTATGAATCGCTAATGTCTCCATTTCTTCCCAGCCAATAGATTCTAATTTGGGGTACTTCAATAGGATGCCTTTTTGGTTTACCACCAGGTAGTCTTCATTGCTCAGAGCATGTTTTATCAATTTGTAACTATCTCCATAAAACAAAACTATTGCTAACAAGATAACCCCAAGTAATAGTTGATTAACTAAGAGCAATCCGATTGATACAAATAGTATCAATAATTTTGAAATTGATTCAACTATTATTTCTCTTTTATTAAATGTGATCCTTAATTCTTCGGGTGTATTGAGATCAAGTTTTATCTCTTCTATTTGTTCTTGTTCTGAAATTTTATTTGCTATATCCGAGAGTTGTTTTTTTTCTTTGGTGGATCTCTTTTCCAATAATTCATAGCTGCTGCCATCTTCCCAAATCAACTTGTTCGCAATGGCCAGTTCTTTCAATTCATGCCAATTTTCTTCTTCCACTTGATTGAATGCCCATAATCTCCATTTGGTGACGAGGAGGCTCCAAAGCTTCCATGAAAGGACGATGCCTGTGACGAAGCCAAGACCAGCGAATAGTATTTTTAATCCAATATGTTCAAAATAAAAGAAGGAGAGAAATGGCAATCCAAAAGTCAATAAAATGGCAGGAACATTAATCATTAGATGCCCAACCAAAATTATTTTGTACAGTTTAGTATTTTTCATTATTCCATTCTCAACATAGATCTAAAATTCAAATTAAAATATGACAATCGAATTTTCAATGCGGTAATTGTTGTAATGCGGCTCTGACACTTCCATGTTTGAGCAGGAGTATTTTGGCATCTTCATAAGTCAAATCAGACCTGTCCACGATCATCTTGGTACCTCGATCCACGAGTTTATTATTGCTCAATTGCATATCGACCATTTTATTGTCTCGGACCCTGCCCAGCTTTATCATTACAGAGGTGGTAAGCATATTGAGAACGAGCTTTTGGGCTGTCCCGGATTTCATGCGCGTAGAGCCTGTGACATATTCAGGACCCACTACGACTTCTACGGGAAATCGGGCCGCTGCAGCCAATGGCGAATTTGGGTTGCAGGTAATACATCCAGTAGGAATATTATGATTATTACAGTCTATCAAGCCATTTACCACATAGGGAGTGGTACCTGATGCAGCTATACCTACGACGATGTCATTTTCATTAATAGCATATTCTGATAGGTCTTTCCAGGCAAGATTGATATCATCTTCGGCAAATTCGACTGCTTTTCGCATGGCACTATCTCCACCTGCCATGATACCAATTACCCAATCATGTGGTACTCCAAAGGTAGGTGGACACTCGCTTGCATCCACTATTCCCAATCGGCCACTTGTACCCGCTCCGATGTAAAAAAGACGGCCTCCATTCTTCATTTTTT
Organism: Saprospiraceae bacterium; assembly: GCA_965230575.1. Classification (GTDB taxonomy): domain Bacteria; phylum Bacteroidota; class Bacteroidia; order Chitinophagales; family Saprospiraceae; genus CAJXUU01. The sequence continues at coordinate 7,639,631 of OZ246013.1, read as the reverse complement.
CGAAGATCGCATCGGACAATTTTTCGATGTCCTGTAAATTTTTCTCAATGGCAAAAGGCACTTTTTTGTCCTCGTTGTTTATATCTCTGAGAATTTCAATAGTGGATTTTTTTTCCAGATGCCTGTAATTTGAGTTAGATTCTGTGATTCTATTATCCATTTGATCGTTGAGTTGAGAAAACATATAAGCCTAAAAATGTGAGTGCGCCGTTGAGTGCAAGAATCATATATCCCCAAGTGAATCCTCCAAACCAAATTGGTGAATAAGTATTGATGATGTAGCACAATACAGGAGCAGCAAAACAGATTGGGATGATCATCCGACTTTTTGTATTTCGATTGGTCAAAATGGCAAAAGAAAATAGTCCTAATATTGGACCATAAGTATAGGTAGCGGCAACAAATATCTTATTTATGACTGAATCATCGTTGTAGGCGTTGAAGGCCAAAATTATAAGCAATAGGATGATGCTCCACCCGACATGGACAATAAATCTTTTTTTCTTATTGCTTTTTTCTGTTCCATCAGAAATTTCGGAGCTTTGATTTGGACCACTCTCCTTATTCATTCCAAGAAAGTCAACACAAAACGAGGTGGTCAAACTAGTAAGTGCCGAATCCGCACTGGAATAAGCCGCTGCCACCAATCCCAAAATGAATAGAATCCCGACTATCGGCGTGAGGTGATTAAGCGCTATGAGTGGAAATAATTGGTCTGTTCTTGTGGGTACTTCTATACCTTTACTTGCTGCGAATATATACAAGAGCGCACCAAGTGTTAAGAATAAAAGGTTGGCAAAAACCAATATTATAGAAAAGGTAAATACATTTTTTTGGGCGTCTTTTATAGTGCGGCAAGTAATGTTTTTTTGCATCATATCCTGATCCAGTCCAGTCATCACGATAGCAATCAAGGCACCACTAATAAACTGCTTGAAAAAGTTGTTTGGATTGTTCCACCCATCTTCAAAATAGAAGGTGTCAGTATATCCATTTTCTTTCATCATACCCCACATTTCAGAAAAACTTATGCCCATATTGTCTGTAATCGCATATATGGTCAGTGCCACAGCAAGGAGCATACTTATGGTTTGGAAGGTATCGGTGATAACGATGGTCTTTATTCCACCCTTGAACGTATAGATCCAAATAAGAACAATGGTGATAATGACTGTAAATACAAATGGAAGACCAAGAGGTCCAGTTACAAAAATGTCCAAAATCATAGCGACCAGGTACAATCGAAAAGCCGCCTGGATCACCCTCGAAAGTAGGAAGTAAGCGGCCCCTGTTTTGTATGCCGTATTGCCCAGTCTTTTGTCCAGGTAGGTATAGATCGATGTCAAATTGTATTTGTAATAAATGGGCAACAAAACCATTGCAATGAAGGCATAGCCGACAAGGTATCCAAATACCATTTGCATATAGGAAAAATTAATATTCGGTCCACTTTCCTTACCTATCAATCCTGGAATAGAAACAAAGGTCACCCCCGAAAGACTGGCTCCGATCATACCGATGGCCACCAATAGCCAAGGGGAATTTTTATTGGCGGTAAAAAAGGTTTTATTATCTCCTTTTCCTGAGGTGAGGTAGGAAATACCGATAAGGACAAGAAAGTATCCAATAATTACGGCAAGAATCAAGGAAGGTGAAAGTTGGTCCATAAAATTACTTTTTATCAGGATTTTTGACCCAATTTTATCAAATTGTTATGCAAATGTAACAATGACACCCGCACTTTACTATCTTGAAGTGATTTTTACTTATGTTTTAAAATCATATCATTGGTATTATAAAAAAGAGAGGACATGCTTCATAGACTATTTGAAACCAATTCTATACTCAATCAATTCGTAGCTGAAATCAGAGATGTAAAGATTCAAGCTGATCGATTTAGATTTAGGAAAAATATGGAGCGTATAGGCCAAATATTTGCCTATGAAATTAGCAAGTTCATCTCTTATTCGAGCCAGGAAGTAGAAACACCCTTGGGCATTGCCAACAGTCAATTGTCATCTGATAGGGTAGTCCTGGCGACTATTCTAAGGGCTGGATTACCCTTGCACAATGGCTTGCTTTCATACATGGACAAGGCAGACAATGCCTTCATATCCGCCTATCGACAACACCACAAGGATGGTACTTTTGAAATTAAAATGCAGTACATCACTTGTCCATCTATCGATGATGCAATATTGATCATTTCGGACCCCATGTTGGCTACAGGAGCATCCATGCAACAATCAATTGAAGCTATACTGGACTATGGGAAGCCAAAACAAATCCATGCAGTAGTGGCAATCGCTTCGAGCAATGGTGTGAGCTATATTCAACGTCATTATCCCAATGTACATCTGTGGGTAGCCGCTGAGGATGAAGAGCTTACAGCCAAATCTTATATAGTGCCAGGTCTTGGAGATGCGGGGGATTTGGCATATGGCGCCAAGTTGCAGGAGTAGGGCGGGTTGAAATTCGAATTTTGGATTGCCTTATCGTCAAATTTGGCAATTTCATAATATATGTTGTTTGGATTCTTTAACCTTTAAATAATGATCTATGCTTTCGTTGTATTCTACCTGGTGGGTAAAGCCAGAATTTATTAATGATATGCAGCCTGCCTTGGACAAGCTCGTGGCTATGGTGGAAAAATATGAAAAAGATACTTTGATGTATTTAGTACATTCACCACGATTCGATTCTCCTCCAGCGGAGCCAGGAAAAAAACAATGGGTTTCAGAACCAATGGTTCGACCAGGTACATTAATTTTTGTCGAGAAATATAGAAATTGGGATGCATTTTTATTTCATACTACAGGAAAAGCATTTACTACATTTTTTAATGAAAATAGAGATAAGTTTGTGCAAGGACATGATGGTAAGCCATTTACGCAAGTTGTATTTATGGAGGAGCAGGCCAGTTTTTTTAGGAAGGAAGATTAGAGTATAAATTGATGATTTAATCATACAATAGAGACCATTTCTGTTTCAATCCCTCAAAGATCTAACACTGATCTGAAATCAATCAATTCTTTAAATAATAATGGAGATTGCCCATTTAGTATGATTTAATGAATTTCTAGATGTATTGGATTCACAATTGTCCGTGTGCAGCAGGGAAATCATAGTTTTGAGAAATGATCTCTGAAATTTACTATACAATGTTTATTTTAGGCTTTCACTACAAAAATGCCTATGAATAATATTATAAGATTTACTGTATTTGTTGTTCTGCTTCCTTGCTTGCTGGTCAATTGCAACGAAAAAATAGAAATCAAGAATACACCTTCTGAAGAAGAGCCAAAACTGACTTTCGAAGAGCGGATGGAAGAGAAATTTTATCCTGAAGAAGGTCATATGATGGCAAAGAATTATCCTGAGAAAACATTTGCCTACAAGGCATATGCAAAAGCTTTGGCTGAAGTGAAGAAAAATATGACTTCGTCAAGCTCTCGTAATGGCAGCTGGGTCAATGAAGGTCCAGGGAATATAGGAGGTCGAGTCAATACGATTGGAATGAATCCGGATAATGCCTCAGAAATGATGTTGGGATATGGATATGGCGGTATTTTCAAAACGGATAATGGAGGAGAAGATTGGTATCCAGTATTTGATGGTGAGGACATCACCACGATAAGTGATATTCAATATGATCCGAATGATGGTGATGTGGTATATGTAGGTACTGGAGATTTGAATATATCGGGATATGCAAAGAATGGTCGAGGCGTTTTCAAATCTACAAATTCGGGAGCTGACTGGGAGCGAATCGGATTGGTTGATGCAGGGATCATAGCGGAGATTGGGATAAGCAAGGCCAATTCGGATATTGTATACGCGGCATCGATGGGCATTCCTTTCTTGAGGACGGAAGACCGTGGATTGTACAAATCTACCAATGGAGGAGAGGACTGGGAGCAGGTCTTGTATTTGAATGATTCGACAGGAGTCATTGATATTGAGGTGCATCCAAATGATCCGAATATTGTATACGCAGCTTCGTGGACAAGGATCAGAAATAATGAAGAATCTATTTTGCAGGGAGATCAAGTAGGTATCTTCAAAACCATCGATGGTGGTGTCAACTGGACTAGATTAGGCAATGGACTACCAGAAGGACAATCGATAAGACCTGGATTGGCTATGTACGAAGGAAATCCAGATGTTGTCTATTCCATCTTTGTGCATGACAATATGGATACCCTGTGTTCTGCAGGCTATCAATTGGAGGGAGTATACAAAACTTCAGATGCAGGGGATTCCTGGAGTGAAGTGCCTACTGGAGAGGAGACTGGACTACCATGCACAGTATTAGGTGGATTTGGGTGGTATTTTGGACAAGTGAGAGTGAGTCCTTTTGATGAAGACATGCTTTTTATTTTGGGTGTTGATGGGTATGTGACAAAAGATGGAGGAGAAAATTGGAACCGTGCCACTCCAGGGTGGTGGACATATGAAGTTCATGCCGATTTGCACGATATGGTTTTTGATGGGGCAGAGATGTATTTGGCAACTGATGGGGGAGCTTATAAAACGAATGTCCTAGATGATGAATTCGAATGGCAGGATATAGAAAATATTGTTTCTACTCAGTTTTATAGGGTAGCGGTGAGTCCGCATGAGGTAGGATCATATTTTGGAGGTGCACAGGATAATGGGACCACTGGAGGCAATGAGGCAGGCATAAATGACTGGCCAAGAATTTTTGGTGGGGATGGATTTCAGATGGTATTTCATCCTACCAATCCAGATATCCACTATGTAGAAACTCAAAATGGAAGAATTCGAGTCACTTTGGATGGGGGGCAATCTTATCAAAATGGTACACGTGGATTGACTGGGAGTAGAAATTGGGATATGCAATACATCATGTCCTCAACGAATCCTTCGATGCTGTATACGGGCACCAATAGAATGTATAGAAGTGTTTCGGATTCCATGCCAGATTGGGTTCGAATTAGCGGTGACTTGACGGATACCCTCGATACCTATGGGATTAGTCATAATATCACTACACTGGATGAATCTCCGGTTAATACAGACCTACTTTATTGTGGTACTTCAGATGGATTCGTATGGAGAAGCTTGGATTTTGGAGAGACCTGGGATCAGATCAATGATGGATTGCCGAGAAGGTATATATCTGACATCAAGGCGTCGAGATTTGAGGAGAATACGGTATATCTCACCATTCAGGGATACAAGGATAATGATAACACCCCATACATCTACAAGTCTACTGACAATGGAGACAATTGGGGAAGCATTAGCGGTGACATGCCTCAGATTGCAATAAATGATATTCTACTATCTCCAACCGATGAGGCCACTATTTTCCTGGGCTCGGATGGCGGCGTGTTCTTCACCAGAGATGGTGGAACTTCTTGGGATCGATTGGGCGACAATATGCCTATATTTCCAATCTTTGACATGGAGATCGCACCAGACAATATATTGGTGGCAGGAAGTTTTGCCAGAGGGATTTATACCTTTGATTTGGGGCAGTTGGATGAGTTAAGCAATAAGGATTTGAGTTTAGAAGCGACATTAAATGTTTTTCCGACACTTGCTGATCAAACAATAACTATTGAATGGGGTGGAAGCAGAAAAGAGGACCTTATCAAGATATATTCCAATTCTGGAGTGAGGGTTTTTGAGGCAATTCATAGGAATGGTGAATTAGCCAATGTAAGTGCATTGAAAGCGGGGATTTATTTTCTGGTTTCGCAATCAGGTACAAAAAAGTTCGTGAAGTTTTAGTTTAATTATTTAATTGATCTCAAACTTTGCCCGATGGTTTTCAATTTTTCAATTCATTCATAAAGCTACTTACGGATATTCAGAAGTAGTCCAACTTCCAAAGTCGAGTAGATTGAGGTTTAAATAAGAGGTAAAAAGAAGCGTTGCCTTGACTGGGTTTTGGGATGACTGAACGAGCTCGGAGAGTGGCGACAATAGTTGACAAGTGAAAGGAACGCGTAAGCGATGGGTAGCTATAAAGCGGCTATGCGCGCTGCATCAGCCAGTCTTTGCCTGCCCCGTGAAACGGGGATTTTTTTGCTTCTGTCCGTCTAGAAATAGACGGATAGAAGGCCCAGCCGGCGAGGCGAAGGAAAGTTAAGAAATTCAATAACCCTGTTTTTGAAGAAAATTCCTATAAAACAGGGTAATTTTTTATTATTTGTTCAGTTGTAAGAATGCGTTATTGAGCCTATCTTTTTGATTTACAGTTTTTTATAACTGTTATTTAAATTGAAATTTAACTTATGAATATCCCTTATTAATGAATATGCCTATGTCAATAATCCCAAACAAAATCTATTGGAAAGCAAAAATCTTACTGACACCTATTTTTCAAAATCAACATACCATCCAAAATGTTTTTTGATAATAGCTTCTTTTTCATTTCTTATAAAGCCTAAGTAGGCAGAAGCCACGGGTGAAAGTTTTTTATTCTTTAGCCAAATTAATCGCCAATAGGTAATGATAGGAAGCCCCTTAGAGGGAATAATATATACATCTTTATTTTGTAATTCATTCCGCATACCAATCAATGGAATAATAGAAGAACCCAATCCTGCTACCACAGCTTGCTTAACGGTTTCATTTGAAGTTAGCTCAATACTTTTTCGCTTGGTAGAATTGCGAAAATACTCACTCATCGCATTTCTCGTGGCCGAACCATGTTCTCGATAAATGAGAGGTCGAGATTTGATTATCTTTTTAGTCTCACCAATCAGAAATAATTTGTTTTCTAACAATATCTCTTCATTTGTATCTAGATTTTCTGGAAGTACAGAAACCAATGCAAAATCAATTTCATTGTTTTGGAGTTGTTTTATAACAGTTGTCTTATTAGAAACGTCAAGTGTAAGATCTATGCCTGGGTATTCGCGCACAAATTCATTAAGGAAATAAGGAATAACATACTTGCCAGTAGAAGCAGAAGATATTCTAAGTTTACCTGTTAGCAGTCCTTCATATTCTTTGGTTTTGTATTTAAGTTCTTCCGCTTCGTTCAATATATTTTTAGCAATTTGGGCAATTGATTTTCCAAAATCAGTAAGCTGAAACTTCTTTCCCACTTTTTCAATTAACGGAATGTCAAATTGCTTTTGAAAATTTTTTAATTGTATAGAGAGCGCAGGCTGAGTCATATACATTTCTTCTGCTGCCTTTGTGATATTCTGATGTCGAATTACTTCTATGAAGATTTTTAATTGATGAAAAGTGAAATTCATACTTAATTTTTTTTGAAATTTCAATTAAGAATTTGAGAAGGTATTCTTCGCGGTAAAATCCGCAAACAATTACAATTCATTATTAGATAGGTATGCATTTGACAATATAATAAGAAATTCGAATGTATAAAAATATTTTATGGTAGATATAAATATTATATACTATTATTTATGATTTAAAATAGCGACATTTGGACCATAGATCACATAAAATCCACTTTTCTTACGTAGAAGAAGAAATGCTATTAAAAATATCTAAAGTCAATTTTGGATCGGAATTCCTGTGCTCTATACTCATTGAAATTTTATCATTTTTTATAAAACCATTAGTAAAATGAAGAAAAAAAATAATTCATTAAAATTTATTTTGTACCTGAGAAATTTAGTTTCATCCAAAGAATCCACTAAAAACCACAGTCGCCAAGAAAAGTATGAACCCAGTTGGATGTATAGAAATGAATAACCAATTTTTGGTATTGATTTTATGTTGTTCATAGCTTCGACTTTATTCACAGCGTTATTCGGTGTTTTCGAATTTGATTACAATTAAGGCGTTTCTGCCTACATCATGAGCTAAATAAATGTGACAATTCTAGTCTTAGGAGCAAAAAAAAGAGAAGTCTAATAATCGTTTGGTTATTAGGCTTTTGTAGTAGTAGGGTAGTGGAATGTAACTAAACAGCCAGTCATATAAGACATAAAAAAGCCTGAAGGGCTTTACTTTTCCTAGCCCTGGATTGCAATCCAGGGCTAGGAATTGGATAAAAATCAATTTTGGCGGCATTTTAGGTCAAAAATGATGACAAAATTTATCCCGCTGGTATGATTAATCATATGGCTGTGTACTTACAGTGGAATGTTAATAGTCTTTAGATTGATAAGCAAATGAGTATTGATGAGTTAAAATCAGTAGTCAGGTTGCCTTGGAGGAGATTTTAGGTACGCAATACGAAATGAAGTCTGGAATATCTTCCAGAAAAATGTCTGTGCTTAGGATTGGGAGAAGTGATTAATTTAAGAGTTGTTGATATTCGTTCTGAGGAAGGATATATATTTATTAAAGGCGGAAAAGGCAAAAAAGACAGACGCACCTTATTATCAAAAAAATTATTAAGTCTACTTCGTAAATATGTTAGAGAATTTAAACCATCTTATTGGTTGTTTGAAGGACAAACGGGTGGTCAATATAGTTCGAGAAGCATTAATGCAATATTCCGTAGAGCTGTCGTGGAAAAGGGTCTAAACCCCTGGGCCACTACGCATACATTGAGGCATAGTTTCGCTACACATCTTTTACAACAAGGAGTTAGTCTTAGGTATATTCAAAAACTATTGGGGCATAGTTCATCTAAAACAACAGAAATATATACACATATATTAACGGTGAGCAATAAAGAGTTTGAAAACCCCTTTGATTCGATGGGATGATATTGTATTTTTATGTTGCTGACATAGTGAAAATATCAGCAATAGAGTGCTATCAGAAATAGATGAGTTGCTGATAGCGAGATGTTAGCCACAATATAAAACAAAATAAATGAACGACCTCCTCAAAACACTAATAGAAACCAATAGCATTCAAATATTATTTACAACGATTGCTGGAGCTGCAATAGCCTCTATCCTATTAAGATATCTAAACGATACAAGAAGAAGTCTTGAACGAATAAAAGAGCAAAAAAATAAAATAGAATCTATAAAATCAAGTAAGTCTTTAGAAGGATTGATTAAAAACTCTATTTCAGATGAAGCAAAACAGAAAGAGTTAATTAATCTCTACAAAATCGAATTAGATAATAAAATTGCTAAGATTGAAGACTCCTTTCAAAAACAAAGCGAATTACTAAATAATCCAGATAAATATAGATATGACCAGTTAATAGAAAATTTTAATTCTATCCGTGAAAGATTATTATCAGAAATTAACTCACTCTCAAGAAGGGCTAATTTAAATCTAACGATAGGAATTATTTCATCACTTTTAGCTATTGGATTTCTCTTTTATAGCGGTTGGTACTCAAATATAGAATACAATAATAAGTGGTTTAACTTTATTACTTATTTTATCCCAAAATTTTCCTTATTAGTTTTCCTTGGAACATTTTCATTTTACTTTTTGAATTTATACAAATCAAATTTAGGTGTAATTCAAAACTATCAAAGTGAATTGAATAATGTTGACTTTAAGATATTGTCAATTGTAACTATTTTATTGGGAAGCCATAAAGAAAAAGAAATTCATTTGAAGGAATTAATAACTAATATCTCAAATTCACAATGGAATAGAGTTTTGAAAAAAGATGAAACGACGGTCGAGCTTCAAAAGTTAAAAGAGGTAAATTCATTTGATAAAGATATGGCTTTTAAACTATGGACTATGAATCAATTATTTAGCGATTCAAAGACAAATAATACAAAACAAAATGAAAAATAAATACTGTGGCTAACAATGCATAAAATGTTCATTGCGAGCAAAAGCTCGCAACGCCATTTATGCTAAACGTTAGCTTTAATCAATAGATTATAAATGAGTAACAAAAGAGAGACAACAGCAAAATTAGTCGTTACCAAAGAATTCTTTGAAGAAGAATTAAAGAAGCGTATTGAAATCGGTGTTGAAATATCAGAAAGACAGATTCAAACCACCAGACAGCTCGAACAAGCGAAGCAAGATTATTATGACTGGAATGACTTTAATAGCGAATTCTTAAAACAGTCCTTTGATAACCCGAACAGCGAGTACAAAGATAAATACGACACGGCAAATAATAAACTTGTTTACTTTCTTGGTGCTCAATCACAAGCGGAGGACTTAAGAGAATTTAAAGATGATGTCAAAAACAAAGTCAATAACCTAAAACGTCTTTCTGCCAAACTGTCATTGATTAAAACTGCTGAAGGTCTACCAACGCAAGAGGAAACCAACAGTCCTACTGAAAACAGTAAGGTATTCATTGTTCATGGTCACAATAATGAAATCAAATTAGATGTGGCAAGAACATTAGAAAAATTGGGCTTGACACCTGTTATTTTACATGAACAAGCTAACTCAGGAAAAACAATAATTGAAAAATTTGAAGAGCATTCTGATGTTGGATATGCAGTTGTATTACTTACTGATGATGATTTAGGAAAGGTGAAATCTGGTGAACAACTCAATCATAGAGCGAGACAAAATGTTATTCTTGAACTTGGATTCTTCATTGGTAAACTTTCAAGAGATAGAGTATGCCCACTTTATACGAAGGGAGTTGAACTACCAAGTGATATGAGTGGAATTCTATATACCGAGATTGATCCATCTGGTAACTGGAGGATTAAATTGGCTAAAGAGCTTAAAGCAGCCAATTATGAAATAGATGTAAATAAAATAATATGATAACAGAATTAATTGACTCGCTTGTAAACATTATGGGGCCTTTAGCCACTTCTTCAAGAGAGAATGAAAATAAAAAAGACCAGGCTCTTAGAGCAGTTTCATACGCTTTAGATGAAACATATCTTTATTACAGGGAATTGAATAACGGAATGCTTGAAGATCGAGAAAGAGAGGCTCAACTGGTCAAATTATGGTCGGCAGCAGCAATTCCGTTGCGACATTTTGATCTGGATCTTTCTAGGATTTGTGACTCAAAATCACAGTATTGGATAAATCCACAGGGGTTTAACGATGATCAGGTAGAAAATCTTGGAATTAGGTTAGATGATGTTAGAAAAGCTTATAGAAAATTATTGAAACCAAGAAATAGCCTATTTAGGTAAAGATAGACTATGGCTAACAAGCCGTGACCACGATCATGCCTCCTAACGTCGGCACGACGGGTACGGCCAGTCCGTTATGTGCAAGAAAAAAAAATAAAAATATGAATAAATCTTTTTCAGAGAGACAAGGAATAAAGAAGCAGACTTTAAAACTTCAACTTGACTCTATGGACGATGATCTTAGAAATGGACTATGGAATTTACTATTAAACCAATTTTTTTCTGAATTTAAAACAACAAATGGCGATCACCTAATGGTCTATGGAGAGACTGATTTTTCTAAAATGGGGAAAATTGTTTGGGAACATTTTCTCAATAGACCTATTGACGAATTAAGAGTTAGGCAGTACAGTGAATTTTCTGAGATAGACAAAACCCAATTTCGAACAGAAATAAAAGCTTGGTATTTCGAATCAGAATGGAACGAAATTTATGATTTTATAGAATTTTTGGCTAGTGTATATCAAGTTCCTAAAAAGTTTGTTGAATCATTAGAATATCGTTTAAATAAACATTCTTCTGGTTATAGACTTAGAAACAACAAATTTATCCCATTGTCTTCGATAAATGAACTCAATGAAATTGATGAAGTCATAGAAAACACAAGTGAAATTGAGCAAATAAGAAAACATATTGACACAGCAATACAACATTTATCAAATAGAAAAAGTCCTGATTATAGAAATTCAATAAAAGAATCTATAACAGCAGTTGAATCTACGTGTAGTTATATAACTGGAGATAAAAATGCTACTCTTGGAAAAACCTTAGCACAACTTGAAAAAGATGAAAAATTGCATGGAGCTCTTAAAACTTCTTTTTCAGCTTTGTATGGATGGACAAGTGATGCAAGTGGAATAAGACATGCATTAACAGGAAATGATGTAGAGGTTAAATATAAAGATGCAAAATTTATGTTAGTTGCATGTTCCGCTTTTATAAATTACTTACTTGAATTAAAAAGATCCAGCACATAACATGTGACATAACGATCATGCCTCCTTCGTCCGCACGCCACATGTCACTCGGACGTTAGGTGCTATTAATAAAAAGCAAAAAATCAATTGGATATTCAATTATTAAAAGAAAAGGTTAAAAGACACATTGCTAAAGATGAATTAACTCAGGCTTTGGAATTGCTATTAAAGCATTTTGAAAAGAATGAAATTTATTTGCAATCTGGCAGATATAATAAATTGGTTAAAGATATTAGGAAAGGGTTGATTACAGATGAAAACGAAGATGTTAAATTAAATAAACTTCGACTTGCCCTTTTGGAACTTGTAGATGAATTAGAAAAAGAAGAAACCAAAGATTCAGATAAACCATTCATAATTCTTTTAAAGCGATTAATAGATAAATTGTCAAGAAGGAAGAAGAAAATATTCTTTTGGACAGGACTTACATATTTTATAATTGACAACAAAGAAAAAGTAATCGCTGGCTTATTTGCAATAGTCTTGATATTTTTAGGGGTAAGATTTGTATACGAAAGTGGAGACATTGCTGTCCAGTCTAACGAATCTTTATGTGAATTTGACGCAAATATTTCAGTTGGTATTTTTTATTCTGTAGGAACTTCTATTCCAAAATCAGAAGCAGATGAAATGGTAAGGTTTCTTTCGAATTTAGTACCAAATTTTATAATAAATTCTCCTCAACAGGTTCAAAGGCAAGCAGGAGATTTCTACAGGTTTAGTTATTATACCTCTAATAACAAAGTCGATAGATGCTTCAGCGAAATAATACTTAATGATAATGAAATTAAGAACAACTATCCATTGCATTTAAAAAAGAAAAGGAATACCCCAATCAATCCTATAAATGATATAGAGATTGTATTTTCAGAGTAGAAATTGAAAACAGCACCTAACATTGGTGGCTGTTGAAAAACACATTATAATTTTTTGTATGTGAAAGCGATATTTTGTATCTTAAAGTATGCAAGGTGATAAGATTTTTACTCCCAAAATGTTCGTCAATTTTTGTTTGGCAGATCATATTTCCTCAGACAATTTCTACCGTGTACTGAAAGACATTTTGGATCTTCGATTCATTAAGAAGAAAACGCAATTTCTCTATTCCAAAACCGGAAGACCGAGTATTGATCCTGTAGTATTTTTCAAATGTATGCTGATTGGATATTTTGAAAATATTTGTTCGGATAGAGCATTGGAAAGACAGATCAATATGCGACTTGATCTTCGTTTCTTTATTGATCATGATATTGATGAAGCCATTCCGGATCATTCTTCTTTCTGCAGGATCAGAAAACGTATTCCTCTCGAAATATTTGAAGACGTCTTCAACCACATTCTCAAATTGTGCGTCCAAAATGGTTTGGTCGGCGGTAAGATACAGAGTATTGATTCTGCCTTTATCAATGCCAATGCTTCATTGGATCGAATGGTAGAGGTCAAAATGATAGATAGAGATCCAAAAGATTATATTGAAGAAATCCTGGAACAGGATTCCAACCATCAAGTATATGGCCATGATGCTGTAAAGTTAGCCAAAAAGCGAATGGAAAAAGCACAAAAATCGCTCGAGCAGTATAAGAAACATAGAGAGGAAAAATATACTAAACAAGATGGAGGTAAAACATATCGAAAGAATAAGAGAAGATTTTTATCGAATGCCACTCATATGAGTAGTACCGATCCAGACGCTCGAGTCGCCAAGAAATCCAACAAGCCCCGAATGCTCTGTTATTCATCTATGATGAGTGTGGATTCTGTCAATAATGTCATTACACATATGAGTGCAGAAAAAGCACACAAAAAGGATTCTAGATATTTGATAAAAACAGTAAAGCAAACATAGGAACGATTGAGTAATCTTGGGTGTCAAATAGAAAGCATTTTAGCTGATGCAGGGTTTTCATCAGGTGAAAACTATGCCAAGCTTGACTCCATGGAAATTGAGCCTTTTATTCCTGTCCACGGAGGATACAAACCTCATCGGGAAGGTTTCGAATACGATGCTGAATCATATTCCTACACTTGTAGCGCAGGTCAAAAATTAGATTTCGTCCATATCGGTAAAGCTGGTGGATACTATAAAAAAAGATACTATTCCCGAAAGAAAGTATGTGATCATTGTCCAAAAAGAGAGGGGTGTGTAGGCAAACGCGGATTCAAGAAAATTGAGCATACGATCTACAGAAAAGAATATGATGAAATGCTAGCAAGGCTAAAATCCGATAAGGGAAAAGAATCCTATGGATTAAGAATGAAAACGGTAGAACCCGTCTTTGGAACACTGCAGCATCATTATGGCCTCCGTTGGATCAATACTCGGGGCATAGATTTAGCAAACAAGGTAATGCTCATGGCTGCTTGTGCGCTGAATCTTGGAAAATTGATAAAAAAGAAAGTGGAAACGACCATTTTATGGCTTTTTGGTGTCATAAGGAGTCATGGAGCTTCAGTATATCAGAATTTTGGATTTGAATACATCAAGACTCGTGGAGTGTGAGATATTTAGTAATTTTAATTTGTCTGTTTTGCAACAGGCTCATTGCATACAACGTCCATGCCCAACAAAAGCTGGTCACGGCGTGTATGCGGAGACGTTAGCTTCCATGACAAATGAAAAACAGCATGACCTCTATTATAAGGTAATGGTAAAGAAAAGTAGAATGAATAATTCTTGAAAAATATGAGTTCATATACAATAGGAATATTTGTTGCCACTAAAAATCAACAGATAGAAACTGAAGCAAAAAGGCAATGGAGCTTTTCTGAATTAAAGGTAGTTAAAAAACCCTACCTTGGTTATGCAATTTATGGGCACGATGTAAAGCATTGTGATTTCAATGAATTGGAAAAGGTAGAAACTGAGAATAAAAGACTTTTTAAAGGTTTGGCTACTTTTTCAAAGAAATTCCCAGATGAAAAATTTGTCTTAATGGAAGAAGATGAGCATGGTGACTTAAGTAGTTATCAAGGGATAGTTTACAGAAATGGTATTGTTATACTTGATGAAATGGGAGATTTTGATAAGGTTCTAAGTGAGAATAAAAAGGAATTTGAAAGTGGGGAATTGGATTGGCACAAATTCTATCATAAAAGATTGAGAAGCTTAACATCAAATCTTGGAATTATTTTAGACAAGAATTGTTACTTCGAATTATTTGATTGAAAAACAATAAAAAAGAATACACGGAAGCTAACATGTGATATGAGACCAGACTTGCTTTCGCTGCGTCTGCTCCATAACGCTAAGACGTTATAAGCAATTGTCAACAATTAATCCCAAAGCCATATTTTACAAACAAATTTGCTTGAGTTAAAAACTTTAAACTTGATTACATGAAAAACTATACTAACATATGCCTCTTACTTATTTGTGCTCTAGGTTTATCCGCACAATTAGAAACTGCAAATTGGATATTTGGAATTAATGCAGGTTTAGATTTTAATTCAGGCGAATTAGAATGTGTTGAAGGTTATCCTTTAGTTGCTAGTCATGGAAGTTCTGTGTTAAGTGACCCAAACGGTAATCTATTGTTTTATACAAATGGATTTCAAGTTTGGAATAAAGACAATGAAATCATGCCAAATGGTATTTTAGAGGATAGCTGTGCTGGCATCAATACTATTCAAAATTGTGTCATAATTCCTAGAGTAGGACATGATGAACAATATTTTCTATTTACCTTAGATAAATTCGTGCAAGGCAGCAAAGGTTTGAAATACAATATTGTTGATTTATCGGAAGATAATGGATTAGGTGATGTAATTGTTAAATCAATTTCTCTACAAGATTCAGTTTTCAATGGAGCAGCTGTTACAAAGCATGAAAACGGTATAGATTACTGGCTTGTAATACGGTCATTTCATAATAATACACCACAATGGGATTCATATTTAATCGACGAATCAGGACCGACCTTGATGAATTCTTATAATGAGGCAATTGCCCCAGTCGACAACCCCTTAACAGGCAAGTTTTCGCCAAATGGCAAGTTGCTCTATTGGTCATATTATGTTTTTGATTTCGACAATGGCAATGGGCAAATAACAGGATATCGAACTCTTTATAACGGATCTAGTCAGAGCTATAGCATGGCTGAATTTTCTCCCAATAGCGAAGTTTTATATGCTTCGTACGTGTCTTCGACAGCCTGGTATGTGAATCAATTTGATCTAACGGCTCCAGTAATCACCGATACCCGGATTGAATTAGAAGAATTGATTAATGAAGAAATTCAAATTAAAGGAGGAATGCAATTGGCGTTGAATGGGAAAATCTATATCTCCTACTTGGACAAGATTGGAGTAATTAACAATCCAAATATACTAGGAATTGGATGTGATTATATACAAAGCAATATAGATTGTCCTGGAAAAGCAAGGTGGGGATTTCCAATTTTCTCATCACATCATTTTAACCAAGTGGCCTCAATGATTTCAAATGATTTATCCAATAATATTATAATCTATCCGAATCCTACAAGTCAATTGTTAACAATAAAGGACTTTCAATTCAATGCCAAAAAGTTTGTATTATTTAATTCTAGCATGGAAAACGTTTTAGAGGGAAGACTATATCAAACTGAAACTGTAATAGATATATCCACAGCTAGCTCTGGAATTTACTTTTTGAGACTTTATGGTGAAAAATTCAACGTCATGAAAAAAATAGTTGTTCTTTAATAAGTTAAAAGCGCCGAGACGATAGAGAAAAGTAGTTGAAAATTATCAGAGGAAAAAGCTTATAACACAAGATATCAGAGAATCTTCCCTTTGGTCAGACTCTCGATATCATTATACGTTGTAAGCAATTAAAAAAGACAAAAAATATGAGAAGAAAAATCTTACTGTCAGCAATAACAATTTTAACTTTTGTTTTAAATGCCAATTCACAAGACACTCTTGTGTCGGCTTTTTTTGGACTTGATAATGGACTACCAAGTTTATTATGTAATCAACCAGGAAGCCTGCTAGATGGTATGCCTGTGAATTTTATGTTTCCAATAGATGGATCCACCTTGTCAGAATCTGATTTTGAAGTTGTAGATAGCCTTGGAAATATACACATCCCAATGTGTGCTGTTTTAGCACCAGCAAATGAAAACGGAGAAAATCGAACTGTGCTTCTGTTAGGTGAATTTGGTACCGCTGTTACCAATCCACCTGTTGAAGTTAGAGTTGTAGGTGATTTATTTACAACTGATACTTTATCCGGAGAGTCCGCTTGTTCAGAAATCATAAACCTAAACGGAATCACTACCACGAATGTTATTCCGCTTGATGATGGACCAAGTTTATTCTTTGCCCAAAGAATTGATGGCAATCTGAATGAATGTAATTCAGGAACACAAACGATTCAAGTTGCTTGGAATGGTGGCATTACACCGTATATAAGTGGTGATACCGAATCTGACTTATTTCAGTACTATATTGGCTATTCTGACAGTTCTGGAGTTCTAATTCCGCATGTACCTATTTCGATAGCAGATATAAATGACAACGACAACTTTCACCAACTTTGTTTTTCTACAAGTGATGAGATTGTCAAAATTTCAATGATGGCTAACACGGTCGAAGACCCAAACCAAGACCCAAATTTATACAGCGAAATTGATGTTAGTTCCTGCACTCCTTTGACAAGTATTGAAGAGAACCTTTTCGAAAAAGGGTATAATATTTACCCGAATCCGTTTTCGGATGAAATTTTTGTTGAGAATCTTCTTGGTGATGAACACTTCATCATTTATGACTTTTTAGGGCGAAATATTACTGAAGGAAAATGTTCAGGAAGAATAAAAACACCAGAAATAAAATCAGGAATATACTATTTGACCATCCTAAACAATACCAATCAGACAACCTTCAAGTTAATTAAAAGATAACTGCTTACAACAATGCAATAATGCTCCCTATCGGTCGCACTATGCATATACCAACCATTCTGTGTGATAAGAAAAAACACGATAAATCAGAATAAATGAGAATACGGATCAAGAAAAAGAGTTGGAAAAAAATTGGAATTTCATTTTTTATATTGTTCATTCTTGGGAATTTCGTAGTCTATAATCATGCATATAAATTCACTCATTTCGTCGAAAGTAATATTGAGAAAACTAAAAAGCCTGAGGAATTAAGTTTGGGTGAAAAACTGAATACTCTTTTTTGGGGAATTAATGTTCCAAAGCCTATCAATCAAAATACGCCTAATTCAAATTTTAAGACAATCAGTATTAAGAGTGATGAATTATTAGAAGCTTGGCAAATAGATGTACCAAATGAAAAAGGAACTATAATTATGTTTCATGGATATTCTAGTAGTAAATCAAGCCTTCTCTCCTATTCAGACGAATTTAACAAAAAAGGATTCTCAACCATTTTAGTAGACTTTAGAGGAAGTGGAGGATCTTCAGGGAATACAACAACTATTGGATTTAAAGAAAGTAAAGATGTGGTTAAAGCTTTCGAATACTGCAAAAAATCTAAACCTAACTCAAAAATAGTGTTGTTTGGTCCTTCAATGGGAGCAGTAGCAATAATGAAAGCAATCGAAGAGTATAAGATCAAACCCTATAAAATAATTCTTGAATGTCCTTTTGGGAGTATGCTAACAACAACTCAAAAAAGATTTGATGCGATGGGATTGCCTTCATTTCCATTTGCCGAATTAATTCTGTTTTATGGCGGATTACAAACAGGGTTTAATGCCTTCGAACATAACCCAATTGAATATGCTATCAAGATAAATGTTCCTGCACTTTTAATGTATGGGGCAAAAGATGCACGAGTATCCAGAGAAGAAATAGATTCAATTTATGGAAATTTACCGATTGAAAAGAAATTAGTTATTTTAGAGAATTCTGGCCATGAAATTTATTTAAATGATGATGAAGTTGCATGGAATAAGGCTGTAAATGAATTCTTAGAAATTTAAAACCACACAGAACAAAGTGCAAAAGTCAATAGCCGCTATACGCGGTCAATGCCCTTGCACCGAGCGTTACCAATTATAAGCAATGGAAAAATATATCTACATTTTAATTTTTTTAATTCCTCAAATAAGTTTTTCACAACTCTATAAGTGTGATTCTTTATTCAATTCAGCAAATAACAAAATACATGGAGGTTTCAAAAATGAATTAAAACATGGAACCTGGACATATTCAGATGATACTTCACACTACAATATCATTAAAGTTGAAAAATATTGGTTTGGGGAATTAATAAATACTAATAATTCAAATATTGAAATAGAAGACCATTTTGAAAAGAGCGATTCAATAATTGAATATTATTTTGGCCCTACTGTCAAACATATTTTATCTAAAACTTTGATCTCAGATACAACAAGTTATTTCTATTGTGAGTTAGAAAAAGAATGTGATTCAAATACTAAACTGATTTTTTATAAATTAAAAAAGCTAAAAGAAATGGATCAAATAGATAAATTTTGCTCTTTAACGAATAGATATATTAGATTGAATTCATTTAATATTCCTGTAATATCGAGATATGATAGAGAGTTTGCAAATTTGAACTGGAATTTATCTGGTGATAACTGTATGCTCATACTCGATGAATCCGACCGAATAATTGAGATGATAAATACGTTTGGTAACACACGATGATCATGTCAGATTGGCTATGGCCAAATCCGCTAGATATCGCTAGTACGTTAATATGTCATCAGGATTGAAAAATATAATGAACCCACCAGCAAGATTAAACTGTATAATTACCAGTGATAGAAAAAAGGTCGTCATCTATCGTAAAGGTCCAGCAAAATGGACTCAATTGATTTTATGGGATTTAAAAAGCGATCAATGTCAAGAAGGGCAATGGATTCACGGTAGTGTATACCCCCAAAAATCAGATATTTCTCCAGACGGAAAATACATAGCAACTTCAATTGCCAAATATTCGATAGAAAGGACTGAAAATAATATTTACAATTCGTGGACAGCAATTAGTAAACCGCCATTTTTTTCTGCTTTATTCACTCTGTTTGAAAAAGAAGGTCAGGCAAGAGGAGGATATTTTGAAGAAAACAATCATTTTGTATATAATGGGAAAAGAGACCAAATTGAGTCCAGAGGATTAGTTTTTAATGACAAATTTAAACTATCATTCAAGCCATATTCGAACAAATTTAAAATCTACGGAGAATTCCCTTTGTATGACAGAAGAATTACAAAATTTGGTTGGATTACAAATGTAGAATTTGAGGGAAATCATCAAAAAACGATTACTCCTCAATTAAAGAAAAAGAAAATAAACCCTAACGTCTCCGTACTTTTAGAAAGATACACAAACAATTTTAAAATTGAATCAAAATATTACATCTCACAAAATGAAAAGAAATCAATTATAGAAAACGCAGAATGGATGGAAGTCGATTTCAAAAATAGAATTCTACTTGCGAAACAAGGTTCAATTTATTGTTCAAGGTCTATTGATGATAAAACTGGAGAAATTGAATTTAATCATGTGGCTTCCTTCAATGAATCCATTCCAGAAGAAATTAAACCTCCTGAAGAATATTATAAATGGTAAATTAGTGACGGCGTATAACATATGATAGGATGGGATACTTCGTACAGCCGCCTAACTTAGGTTGTATGTTTAAAAATCAAAAGGTTTCAGGAAATAATAGAAATTAGGAATTTTAATTATTAAACCTGAAACCTATGATAGTTGATTTTAAAGATACAACAATTTATGTTGGTATCGATGTACATGACAAGAGTTGGGAATTACAATTTTTAACGGAGCACACTGTGCAAAGACAGATTCATTTACGACCACCCGGCTGTAGAGAGTTGGAAAAGTTATTACATCGTTTGTATCCAGGCGGAGATTATCTATGTGCCTATGAGGCTGGATATTGCGGTTATTGGATTCAACAGGATTTAGAGAAAAGAGGTATAGCATGTAAGATTGTAAATCCTGCCGATATTCCAAGTACTCAAAAAGATAAGGATAAGAAGACAGACAAACATGATTGTAGACGGATAGCCAAGTTTCTACGATCAGGAATGTTAGAGGGTATCTATGTGCCGCAGTATGATGAATTACAAGTTCGAAGTTTGGTGAGGTACAGATACAAATGTCAACAGGATCAGAACAAAGAGAAAAATAGAGTTCGTTCCCATTTAAAATTTTACGGATATCAAATACCATGGGAACAAGGGGTGAATAATAGATATTGGTCTAAGCGTATGATGAAGTGCATTGAATTATTTGCTGTCAAACATGGAGATATTGCCTTAGAGCTGAAACTATCCAAACTGGAAGAGTTACGAAAAGCTGAATTGCTGGCAGTGAAAAAGATAAGAATGATCTCACGATCAGAACGGTACAAGGAAAGTATTGATAATTTGAGAAGTATACGTGGTATAGGATTACTTACAGCAATGCTGATAATGACAGAACTTGTGGATATCCGACGATTTAAGAATAT
The DNA here is from genome assembly GCA_965230575.1 of Saprospiraceae bacterium. Lineage (GTDB taxonomy): Bacteria > Bacteroidota > Bacteroidia > Chitinophagales > Saprospiraceae > CAJXUU01. Next base: position 7,618,194 of record OZ246013.1, on the reverse strand, counting down.
AGATCATTTAGCGAGCTATGTGGGTTTAGTGCCGACTATCCGATCTAGTGGAGAGACCCACAAAGAATTGGGCTTAGTAAAGAGGTGTCACAAATTACTAAGAACGAACCTAATACAAAGTGCGTGGTCTAGCATTCGCTTCAGTCCTTCGTTGACATTGTATTATGAGCAATGCTGTCAGAGAATGAAAGGACAAAAAGCAATAGTGAAAGTAGCGCGTAAGCTATTAGCTCAAATCAGATACGTCCTACTGAATGAAACAAAATTGAGTACTTAAACCTTGTTTTCCACAATACAACACTCCAAAAAAATCCTTGGTGGGGATTTTTGGAAGTATTGAATTGTGGAAAACGGCTTGAATGTGAAAAGAAAAATATAATCTTTCCTTATGAATAATCGAAGCAATGTCTGTTGGAATATCCCTCCATCTAAGTATGGTCTTTTTAGGTTACAGCTTGCTATTATAACATAAAATAACCTTGCAGCATTTCATTATTGTCTGCTTATAGAAGGGTGATTTCTTACATGAGGAAAAGATCAGAAGAATAAATTTGAAACTACTGCCAAAAGTGGTAACAGAATATTTTTGCCTGAAACTAAAATTTTACGCTAATAAGTTTGATTTTTAACATAGAAGGGATATTCATAAGTTAAATTTCAATTTAAATAACAATTATAAAAAAACTGTAAATCAAAAAGATAGGCTCAATAACGCATTCTTACAACTGAACAAATAATGAAAAATTACCCTGTTTTATAGGAATTTTCTTCAAAAACGGGGTTATTGGATTTCTTAACTTTCCTTCGCCTCGCCGGCTGGGCCTTCTATTTTTTCTTAATAAAAAACAGAAGCAAAAAAATCCCCGTTTGACGGGGCAGGCAAAGACTGGCTAATACAGCCCTGCAATGCTTTATGCCTCCCGCCGCTATCGCGTTCCCTCACTCGTCGACTATTGTCGACGCTCTTTGAGTTCGTTCGGTCATCCCAAAACCCAGTCAAGGCAACGCTTCTTTTTACCTCTTATTTAAATCTCAATCTCCTCGACTTTGGAAGTTAGACTACTTCTGAATATGCCTCTATAGATTTCATTCTTCAATATTGTCCCTCTTGATATAAATTTCTCTGATGGATTGAAAAATAATGTTTTTGGCCCAATATAGAATTACGAGGGAGCCAATAACACCTACAATAGTATCCAAATTACTCAATTCGAAATAATAACCAATGATCAATGCAAACAGTGCTAGAGAACTTGTGAGTACATCAGCGAGTACATGCAAATAGGTAGCTCTCAAATTGTGATCCGTGCTTTCTTCATCATGATGCAGGATTTTGGCAGACAGCAAGTTTACTGAAAGACCAATGATAGCTACTATAATAGCTTCTTTATACTTAATGTCATATGGGATATTAAATCTTTTGACACATTCAATTATCATAAAAATGGCAATAACTGTTAGCACCAATGCATTAATAAGTCCTACATAAGAAAGTGTTTTTGAAGGGTCTACTGATTTTCCATTGGCTTGTTGCCTTGTCACATAATGATAGGCCAACCAACTTGCTCCGATTGCGACTACATGTGATGCCATGTGCCAACCATCGCTGAGCAAAGACATCGAATTCGCCAAATAACCATATGAAATCTCCAGAATCATGGTCATAAACGAAATGAGCAACACCCATGCCGTCTTTGTTTTTTTTACATCCAATTGATGCGAGCAATACCTGTGATCATGATCATGATTGTGTCCCATTATTACAATTTGATTTTATTGAGAACCCCAAATGTAATAATTAACACATACTTCTGGAACATACATTGACAGTTGAAGAATATTTCCGTTTAAGGATTATTTTTAATCAGTATGTAGATAGAAAATAAGCAATATTCATTATTCGGATTTCTTTAAGTCGAAAAGCGCATTCAAGATGGTGCAAAAAATGGATTAAAAGGGTTTTGTGATTTGCGGAGAGATTCTCGGCTATAATTTGAGCAGAAGCATCAAATTGATTTCTGCATCGGTTATAGCAACTTTATAATTTTGAATTGGAGAGCTTGTAAAAGTTAGAAAATACACATAATTGAATACTTGAACTTTTAGAATATTTTAAGTAAATTCTTGGAAAGGTATTTTTCATCATCGGCAATTCTGTCGTAGAATAATGAAATTTAAAAAATGAGCAAGAATTCACTTATTTTGGATTTTAATTGTGCTAAAATTTGGAATCTTATTTTCAGTATTACATATTATTTATCGCTTTTATACTTATGGGGAGTACTTGGTTGGATTCTACATGGTACAATAATTACAGGCGAATTAGAAACAAAAGAAGGTGATATTTGGATAATGATATCATTCACGGCTTTATGGCTATGGGCGCTGATTTATGGAATAATAAAAATATTAAGTAAAATTAGCAGAGAAGTCAAAATCTGGACGATGAATTTTCTACTTAAAAATATTATTGCTCCAATTATAGTAAGCTTTGTAATTTACTTGATAACTGGGCAAGTAAACATTACACTTGCTTTATTACCGATATTTGGAGGTTTGAGTATAGCATTGAAATTTGGTTAAATCTAGTCTGAAAAAAGTACTCTTATAGTTGCCTCACTTAAATCCGTATGTGAGAGCAAAGCGTTAGAAAGATTTGCTTCATATAAATCGGCCCGGAAAAGGTAAGCTGATTGAAGGTTCGCATTACTAAAATTGGCATCTTTAAAGCTTGAATTACTCAAGTTTGACTCGATAAGCTCCGCTTTATAAAAGTCTGTTCCTTCAAAATTAATGTCTTGTAAGATTGCCCTATAAAGCTTAATACCGCTTAGATTTTCATCTGGAAACTCTATTTGTAAAGAGGGATTCTCAAGTCTCCATTGATTCCATTGATCGGCTCCTTTTTTTAAGATGTCTATAGGTTTTATCATAAAGCAAAGTTCGGAATAATAATTCAGTATATATGCTTTATATAACTATTTAGAGAGATTATCTGATTCGTTTTATACTTATCTTTTTTATTTTAGAAACGAGGTCGGGTCATTAGTTGTTCGATTCACATTTAGTGCTGAAAGTAAACTGTCAAAAGCAATTTTGTAGTCTTTTTCAGATTTGTAATTTCTAAAATCGGCGATATTTCTCTTTCTTAAATTTGGAGCTAAAGCACTTCTTGAAATAAAAACTTCTTCATCTATGGCGATTGGAATGATCAGTGAAATTTTTTCTCCATGTTGTTTCCAATAAGCATTTTCCTTTTCCTCATAACGATCAATTTCTTGCTCTACCCACCAACTGGAAAGCGAGTCTTTTGAACAAACCAAAATCATTTTATCATATAGATTTACTCCTTTATGTATTTCCTCACGAATAAAATCTCCAGGCTTAATCTTTTTTTCATCATACCAGACTTTCACATCTTTTTGTGTCAGTCGATTATACAACGAGATAGCAAAATCTTTATTTTTTGAAGAGTGAGAAAGAAAACATGGGTAAAGTGAAATTCCATCTTTATACATGAATTCAGGTAAATATTTTATATAAGAATCTGGCAACCCAATTTTTGATAAAAATTCTTTTGGGATCTCGGACGAGCTTTTCAAAGTTTCAAAGTCAATAGGACATTTATACTTAACTATAACAGTTTCTAAGTTTTTGGTCATTTTTAAATTCGAAAGTGTAAATACAGTATGTCCTAGAACTGCCTTTTTAAAATTCACTTTTGAGAGATTAGCTGAAAAAAAAATGGTTCTTGTAAGTTTTGCCTCTGATAAATCAGTTTCTGATAAATCAACTTCTAAAAATTTTGAATCTGCAAGTTCTGCTTTTGATAGATTCGTCTTTATTAATTTAGCCGCTAACAGATTGGATTGTGTGAGATTTGAGTAGGAAAGATTAGTACCATTTAGATTGGTTAGAAATAAATTTGCATTATAGAGATTGCACCATGAAAGATTTGACCTAGACAGATAAGCGTATTCAAGGTTAGTATATTTGAAATTTGCACCTGAAAGATTAACATCTGTTAGATTTATACTGGATAGATTGCGCCTCGATAGGTCTACTTTTGATAAATTAATCTCGACATATGGATTCTCAATTCTCCATTTATTCCAATAATCTACTCCTTTCTTTAATATATTTATCGGTTTAGTCACTCGATAAATATAAGGATATTTAACAATCTATTTGTATTTCTTGCCCTTCTGTATTTGTCTTGGCCATCATTCTTTTGAGGTTGCTAGCAACCCTGAAGGTTGAAAAAGTATTAGTTATGTTCATTTGTTTTACCAAATGAAGGTAAAACAAAAAAGCTGGACTTTTAAATCCAGCTTTAACTGATTGATTATCAATCTTGTACCCCCGGGGGGAATCGAACCCCCACTCCCGAAGGAACTGGATTTTGAATCCAGCGCGTCTACCAATTCCGCCACAGGGGCAGGAGGTACAAAATGAAATTATTGCGACAAGTATCATATGACTTGTTTCCAGAAGGAATCCCGCACTTGAGCTGGACGCGTCTACCAATTCCGCCATAAGGACAAAAAGTACAATTGGTATAATCTTAAAGTAAATTACTTTTTTTAAGATTATTGCTGAGTCTCTAAAGACTTTAGCGACGCAAATGTATTTAAAAATTCTATATTGCACAACATGAATCAATTTCCTTTTATCTAAATTTTTAAATATGAAATTTTTCTGGATAGTATTATCACTGTTTGTGTCAAGTACAGCGGTGGGTCAAGCGGATTTATTGCTGAAGAAAAAGTCTATATATTATTATAAGGATAAACAGTATTCATGCGAAGAATTGGGCGTTATTTACAAAGATCATCCTCAATCTTTGGAATTGTATTATTCTGGAAAAGGTTCTTCGAAAGTCGCAGGTACATTGGGATATATTGGTTTAGGATTTTTAGTGTTAGGTTTGGGAGTGGCATTTACCTCTGGTGGTTACGGAGGCGCAGCTGTTGGCGCTCTTTCAATAACAGTGGGACTGGTGTTGGAGATTGTAGCCCTCGTTCCATTGTCGATTGGAAAAAATAAATTGAAGAAGGCCATGCGATTATTCAATTTTGATGCTATGGAGCGCCATGGATATCAAGCTGATCCATCTCTTTCGTTTGGGATTACAGGGAATGGAGTAGGGCTAGTCTATCAATTTTGACCTGGTAAGGGCACAAAAGTTTATGGTGCAAGATTTAGTTAGAAGGCCGAGTTGAATCTTTTTATTGAAAAGCCAACATCTTGCCTTACATTTTACCTTGTCACAATTAACCTTTTACCTTATGACACAATCCTACTTAAACCACTTACTCACATCTAGACCCAATGCAAAAATCATCAAGGCGATAAGTATAAAGAAGCCACCTATTGTCGCATATTCCATAAACTTATCATTTGGTTTTCTTCCTGTGATTACCTCCCAGATTAAAAACATTACATAACCTCCATCCAAGGCAGGAATAGGTAGTAAATTGAAGAACCCAAGAAGGATGGACAACATTGCAGTGATATTCCAAAACACTTCCCAATCCCAGTCTGCAGAAAACATATTGGCAATTGAAAGGACACTACCCAATGAGTCGGTAGCTTTGATTTTTCCAGTAAACATCTGTTTGAAAGCCTTCAATTGACCTGTGAGAAAGTTGACACTCTTGGACCAACCTTTTGGAAAGGCCTGAGCGATGCTGTATTTCTGTTTTTGAATATCGAAAAAATCTTCTCTTTGCGCATTCCCAATACCCAACCTGCCATCTTCTCCTATCTTAGCCGAAAGCTGTAAGGTATCCGTCTCATTTCTCAGAACAGTCAAATTCACATCTTTATTCTCTTTTTCAGACATTGCAGTGGCAAATTCGTGCAACCAATATGTATTTTGTCCATTTACTCCAATTATTTGATCTCCCACCTTAAGACCAATTTTACCTGCAGGTTTTTTATCTTCTACAGATGATACTTTATGTGGCCATCTCAATCCAAATAGACCAACTCCTTTATTTTCGTACTTGGTCAATTTTTCTGCCAATCCAGTCGGGATAGGTAGGTTTATATTATTACCATCTCTATTTACGGTAAGCTGTTTTGGATCGTTCAGAACGATCTCCTGCGTAATTATGCCAGGGTTGAATTTTTCAAACTTAAGATCCCCAATAGAAATGATTTTGTCGCCATCCTCGATTCCTATTTCTTTCCCTATAGGACTAGCATAAACACCATATTTCGCATCCTCCGCTTTGATATAGGATTCGCCAAAGTACCACATCATTCCTGCAAAAATCAAAATTCCCAAAATGAAATTGACAGTTACACCTCCTACCATTATGATCAATCTTTGCCATGCCGGTTTTGATCTGAACTCCCAAGGTTGGGGTTCTTGCATCATCTGCTCGGTATCCATGCTCTCGTCAATCATACCAGATATTTTTACATATCCTCCAAATGGAATCCAGCCGATACCGTATTCTGTCTCACCAATTTGCTTTTTGAAAAGTGAAAATCCTGGATTGAAAAAGAGATAGAATTTTTCAACCCTTGTATTAAACCATTTCGCTGGAAAAAAATGACCGCATTCGTGAAGCACAACCAAAATAGAAAGGCATAAAATCAACTGTGCTGATATACTTAATATGTCCATGTAATCGTATCTCTTAATTTATTTAATCTGTGCTTTTAAAATATTTTATACACAGTATGATGCAACGGCATTTTCATGCCTTTTGTTTTATATTTGGCTGCAAATGTAAGTATTCATTTCTTAATCGACTCATTGAATGGATTAAGGTTGTATTAAAATCGATTTCTTAACTTATATTAGTGATGAAATACTTAGAGTTGAATTTCATTATTGGCAGAAGAAATGCCCATATTTTATCTTTTCGATGCCTTAAATCTACAGTCATGAAAAATTTGTCAATTGCTTTCTTTTTAGGTTTTAGTTTATTGTTCATTTTTAGTTGCGGATCAGTAAAAAACGGTGCGGAGAAAGAGGACAAAACTCCAAAAGTATATCTTAATTTGGCAGATTATCTCAGGACAAAAGGAGGCGTAATGGTGTCAGGAACAGGAGATAATGTAATTGTCCAGATTCGAGGTGTAAATAGCTTAACAGGGGATACAAGACCATTTTTTTACATTGACGGAGTAGCTATTGGCAGGTCATATGCAGATGCCAATAGTGCATTGAACCCCAATAATATTAAGAGCGTACGCATTATTTCAAGCCTGTCAGAATTGGCTGTCTATGGCGAAAATGGAAACAATGGTATCATTAAGATTACATCTAAGAGAAAATAGATTTTTAATTGACAATCATACTTGTTTACTGCCATTCTGAGAAAGGCATTGTGTTCAACATATTAATGTCAAATCGTTTCTAAATTATAAAAAGGAAGCTGAATCGTAAGTCATTATCCTTAGGAACGATTACTTTTGACCTCAAGAATACACTCGTCAATATAAAATAAAGAAATTCGGTTTATGAAAAACGTTTTACTAGCACTTACTGCAATATGCATTTTGGGCGCTTGCAAATCTGAAAAGGCTGCAAAAGATACAGTAGCTGATACTCCAGAAGAGAATACTGATACCCTGAGATATGAAGAAGAAGTTCATTTGAAAAATATAAAGCAATTGACTTTTGGTGGAGATAATGCCGAGGCGTATTGGAGTTTTGATGATAAAAAAATAGTTTTTCAAGCCAAGAATAAAAAATGGGGTGCTCTTTGCGATCAAATCTATGTGGCCAATGTAGGTGAAGAAATGAGAGATGCTCCTCAATTGGTAAGTACTGGGAAAGGCAGGACGACTTGCAGTTATTTTTTGCCTGGTGATACAACCATAGTCTATGCCTCTACACATGAAGGAGGAGATGAATGTCCGCCTGAACCTTCCAGATCAGAAGGATATGTATGGCCAATCTATGAGACCTTTGACATTTATGTCGCCAACTTGAAGGGAGAGATCGTTAAGAAATTGACAGACTTCAAAGGATATGATGCGGAAGCTACAGTCTCTCCAAAAGGAGACAAAATCGTATTCACATCATTGCGTTCTGGTGATCTTGAGCTGTATACCATGGATATTGACGGTAGTAATGTAAAGCAAGTAACCCACCAATTGGGTTATGACGGAGGTGCTTTCTTTTCACCAGATGGTACAAAGTTGATTTTCAGATCTTCAAGGCCAACTGCTCCGGAAGATGTGAAAAAATATAAAGATCTTTTAGCCAAGGGACTTGTGATGCCTAGCAATATGGAACTCTATGTTTGTAATGTAGATGGTAGCGACCTTAGAAAGATTACAGACTTGGGCCAAGCGAATTGGGCACCATTCTTCCATCCGAGTGGTGAGAAAGTCATCTTTTCTACCAATCACAAATCTGAAAAAGGAGGAAGACCGACATTTAATCTATTCATGATCAATGTAGATGGTACTGGTCTGGAACAAATCACTTTTGATGATGTGTTTGATGCCTTCCCAATGTTTTCGAATGATGGTAAAAAACTTATCTTTTCGAGCAATAGAAACAATGGCGGTACAAGAGAAACCAACTTGTTTTTAGCGGATTGGGTTGAGTAAACAATAGCCTCACTTATACATAAAAATTTACTGATTCCCTTGCGAATCTTGATGATTCCCTTGTGTCCTTTGTGGTTTTAATAAACACATCTTAAACTGTGATTTAATCACTTTATAGACTCATATTATTCTGTATGATGCTTTTTTCATTATATTTCATCATTGAAAATAGATTGATGTTAATTCTCAAATAAAAGTAGGATGAAAAAAAGAAGAGATTTTATGAAGCAGGCAGGTTTGTTGACTGTCGGCCTGCCATTTTTAGGCACTTTAGCAAGTTGTAAATCAGAAACAAAAGCAGTGAAAGCTACTGTGGAAGAAGCTGTGAAATCTGGGTTTCAGTTGGATGAATTTGGAATTCAATTGTGGTCTGTGAGAGACTTTATGTCCAAAGATCCAAAAGGAACACTTAAAGCTTTGGGCGAGTATGGATATAATACGATAGAAAGTTTTCAAGGTGACCAAGGCGTATTTTGGGGCATGACTCCAAAGGAATACAATACCTATCTCTCCGACCATAATTTAAAATCTCTTTCTTCACATTGTGACCCACAATATGCAATTGATCCAAAGAAAAGAGATGAATTCAAAAAATTAGTGGATGATTGTGCGGAGATCGGATTGAAATATTTAGTCAATCCCTATCTGGCATTTTTGAAGACGGCTGATGATTTCAAAAAAGCAACTGATGGGTTTAATGAATTAGGTGAAATATGTGACAAAAACGGAATCCAATATTGTTACCATAATCATGCATATTCATTTTTTGAAGTGGATGGACTTATTCCTCAAGAGATAATGATGAATGGCACGAAAGGTGGTCCTGTGGGATTTGAAATGGATATTTATTGGGTTGTAGCAGCAGGGCAAGATCCTGAAGCATGGTTGAAAAAATACCCAAATAGATTTGTTTTGAGTCATGTCAAGGATAGGTATAAGGAAGATCGCTTGATGAAGATTAAAGAAGAAGAAGGCGCTAAGGAATATGCCGAAATTAATGGTTCATGTGTTCTTGGTGTAGGACAAATAGACTTTCATAAAGTACTTTTGACCGCCAAGGAGAATGGAATGAAAAAGTATATCGTAGAACACGAAAGATATGATGACATGACTTCTATGGAAGCAGTAGAAAAAGATGCGACATATATGAAACAATTTATGGTATAAAGCATGTGTAAGTGAAGTTTTCGTAAAAAAAGACATTTCTTCCACAAGATTCAGGAGGATAGAAAATACAAGTCAATATTTCTCGTTTGATTATTGACTTGTATTAAAACCTTTGGTTCAAATTTTTAAAATGAAATATCTAGCTGCTTTCGTATTGTGTTTTTCTATAATTTCATGCGAATTATCTCCACCTCCACCAGATTGTAACGAAACCGCCCCTTTTTCAAAACTAGAGATTGATTCCAAATCTTATCAAGATGCTGTGATTTCGAAATTGGAGAATAGATCTTCACTCGATTATCGCTATTTTTTCAAGACATTTTTTGATCAAAATGATGAGACTTTCATGACCTTGAATTTTAGGAGTAATGCTGAATGTTTTGATGTGAATGTGTTAGTCCAAAAATGGGACAAGCTTGCGGGAATGAAAAAAGTCAATGGAAAATCTTATCCAAAAGAATTGATAAATCTGAAATGGACCATTCAAGAATTTGATGGGATGAAAATGATTGTTTATCAGGATATGGACTGGATTATTGATTAGTGAGGTAATCAATTATGAATAAAAATGAATATCCTTAATTAATAATATTTTATTTCGAATCCAATTTCAAGGTGATTTGCAAAGAATCTTTTTTATTTCTTCCAATATAAATCATTGAATCTTCGGTCACTTGGCGATACTTTCCCTTAATGTTCATCTCCCAAAAATCTTGAAAATTCCAAAATTCCAATTGATTATACTTTGGGTCAATAATGTATTCAAAAAATGATAGAGAATCGGCGATTTCTACCGCTCCAAATCTGCCCTTGTCCAAAATAATGCTTTTGAATTGTTGGATGTCCTTTTTATTCTCCTCTGGTACATCACTAGTCAGAAATTGAACGTCAGTAACCTTCCAAACTCCCGTGATTGGACTTTCGACATTTCTGCTGCGAAAGTTTTTCACTTCTTCAATATAATGATGAGTGTAGAAGAAAAATCCAGTCAGTAGAATAATTTTAAACAAACCAGTCGAATTGGCTAAATGCTTGTGCCCTTTGAGTGGATGATAATCTTGTTCGATGACAGTATTTTGTCGTGTGAAGAATGCAAAGTAAGCTGGTAAATCGGAATAGATGAAGTATGAAATTACAGAAAGGTAAATTCCATTTTTTAGAATATGACAACTTTCAAAACTATAATTGAGCATGACCGCATTTGTCATAATGACTGCCAATAATATATTTCCAATTCTCTGCGTCCTTTTAAAACAAATCAGTGCAAGACCTCCTAAAATGACGTAGCCCACATAGGCCTGAAACATTGGGCTGAACCCATAAAAGGCATTGGCAAATGTATTCGCTTCTAAATTGGCCAGCTTTGTCGCACCATTGAATAGAGAATAATTATAAAAATGACCTTCAGCTTTGAGTAAGGCCGTTGTAAATATTGCATACACCAAAAGGGCCCGTAGCACAACTTCAGACCAATACTTGACTTGTTTGTGAAATTTGTAATGTCGTGCTACCACTGCCAAACATAGGCCTGCAAACGCCATAATAGATCCAAATGTCCAAATACGGTTGATTTCTAAAGGACCATCACCGCAAGCCCACCATTCTACAGTCAATGTAGAACCTAAAACCCCCATTAGTGTTAAACTTAGAATATTGGAAGTGGTATTATGAAGGTCTTTCCATGGCATCTTACAAATTGGGTGATTGCTATTTATTTGATAAGATACGTTTTTGGCGGGGCAATTATTAAAATTATGTGGAGTAATATCATTTCATTAACATTGAGGAAGAGGGGAGAGATAATAATTTTGAGCGAATAGAGAGTTCTTACATTTTAGTTTAAATTAGAATGGGTAGGAATTTATTGAGTTGTTGTGTTGATTTTTGTGTAATGGATGAATTCAACTTTATGTTTTTATGAAAAAGTGGATTAGAAGGATTTATATCGGTCTGTTTGTTTTTGTCATACTTGTAATTGTGGCTGTCAATATTGGTATGGATACCATGCAGTTTACAGATGAGGATGCAATGGAGTATTTTCAGAAAAGGAAATTTGAAGGAATTATTGAAAATAAAGTGGTCAATGGGAGAAGTGTCAAGATAATCTCTGAAAACAAGCAGGAGTCGGATAGTATATTACTGGTTTTTGTTCATGGTGCTCCCGGGACTTGGGATGCTTTTAAGGAATACATGACGGATCCAGACTTGATGGATAGGTCTAGGGTAGTGGCCTATGACAGACCTGGCTATGGGGGGTCGGGGGCTGAAGCCATGCCCAGTATTCAGGAGCAAGCAGATATATTGGACGAGATTGTGAGATTGCATGGATTAAAACGAAATATTCTTGTCGGGCATTCTTATGGAGGACCAATCTCTGGGAAAGTAGGACTGGAAAGTGAAAATAATATTGATGCCACCATTATGATTGCACCTTTGATAGATCCAGAGAGTGAACCATTGCATTGGTATTCATACTTTTCTTATTGGAAATTGACTTCTTGGCTTTTACCATCGGAGCTGGTGGTAGCAGGATCAGAAAAGTTTGCTCATTCGAAAGAATTGGATTTAATGAAGGATCAATGGCAAAATGCGAAAGATCAGTTTATTCATGTGCATGGACTTGAAGATGGCTTGGCACCTGGAAAGGAAAATATTGAATTCTCCAAACGACATATACCAAAGGAAAATCTGGAAACCATTGTTTATGACGATAAAGGCCATCTTATTATTTGGACGGAATTTGAAATGATGAAGGATATTATTTTAAAGACGATCGATCAATTATAGAGGTATGCAGCTTTGGCCCTGCCTCTAAAAACCACTTCAATTTGATATTCAAATACTTATAAATCATTTTAACGTATGACAATATATCACTTCAATGTTTAATACACTATTTGGCAGAATTTGGTCGTTATTTCTTTTAAATTTGGTCATTAACACTTTATTACATACATATTTTTATTGAATTTGTCAAGTGTAGAAACTTTTTGCTCTTATAAATTGTATTATTGTTTAAGATCGTCAATCTATTTTTTCTCTGGATAGATTGTGCACTACTCAATCCCGTTTTAACAAAGCCTAAAAAAGAAAATATATATGCGACAACTAAAAATTACCAATAAGATAACCAACAGAGAAAGCGTCGCTTTAGAAAAATACCTTAATGATATTGCCAAAATTGATTTGATAACAGCAGATGATGAAATTCGATTGGCTAAACTTATCAAACAAGGTGACAAAGAAGCATTGGAACAATTAACTAAAGCCAATCTCAGATTTGTAGTTTCTGTAGCAAAACAATACCAAAATCAAGGTTTATCTCTTCCAGATCTCATCAATGAAGGAAATGTGGGGCTGATGAAGGCCGCAAAACGATTTGATGAAACCAAAGGATTCAAGTTTATCTCTTACGCTGTATGGTGGATTCGCCAATCTATTTTGGCTGCTATCGTAGAATATAGTAGAATGGTCCGTCTACCGCTCAATAAAGTAAGTTCTTATAATAAGGTCAATGAAGCTTTTGTCACTTTCGTACAAAAATTTGAAAGAGAACCGACACATGAAGAACTTGCAGAACTGCTTGACGTGAAACCAAAAGAAATTGGAAACATGCTTCAAGGTGGCAATCGCCATGTATCTATGGACGAACCAGTAAGTAGTGATGAAGGTGCAGCTACGCGAATCGATCTTTATTCTCTAGGAGATGAAGATAGCCCCGACTTGCAATTGATGGAACAATCTCTAGCTGATGAAATAAAACACGGACTTAGTCTATTGTCTCCACGTGAAGTAGAAATACTCTCAGTCTATTATGGATTGAATGGTAAAAATCCGCATACCTTGGATGAAATTGGAGATATGTTTGGGTTGACCCGTGAGCGTGTTCGTCAGATTCGAGAGAGAGCCATACGTCGACTTCGAAGGTCTGTAAATCGCAATGCTTTGAAGTCATATCTCGGATAGAAACAGACACTTGATATCAATTTATTGGAACTGTTGAATGAAATTTGCACATACTAATATAGTCAGTGAAAATTGGAGGTCATTGGTAGATTTTTATGTCAAAACATTTGAATGTAGAATACTTCCACCTATAAGAAAACAATCAGGAGAATGGTTGGAGAAGGGCACAGGCCTCAAGGGAGCCCAACTGGAAGGTGCACATCTATTGCTCCCTGGTCATGGAGAAAATGGACCTACACTAGAAATTTACGAATACAAGAATATTGAAAAGCAAGAACCTGTTTTGCCCAATAAGCGGGGATTTGGACATATTGCATTTGAGGTTGAAAGTGTTGAAAATGTCTTGGAAAGCTTGCTCAGAAATGGTGGAAGTGCATTAGGTCAAATCACTAAAAGGGAAGTAAAGGGAGTAGGCGTGATAACCTTTGTTTACGCCAGAGATCCGGAAGGAAATTTAATCGAATTACAAAGTTGGAATAAATAGCAATACTCCTTTCTAAACATACAATCTTTTAATTAATTATTCACATTTCCAATCTTGATCAATTGAAAGCTGACATCCACAGCTTCTCCAGGATTTTGAATTAATTCTACCTGTGCTGGTATGGATTTCCATGAGGGTGTATTATTGGGGAAGACATCTATTAGTTCCAAAATGGCCTTTGTCAAATTAAGAATATCATGCACACTGACTTTATCATCAGAATTGACATCAGCAGCTATCAATTGATGAGGCTCTGTCATTGGTTCTAATTCCAGAATGTGCTTTCTGATTATTAAGATGTCCACCGGAGATAAACTGCCATCCGATATCGCTCCGCTTACCTCAGCGACAATGACTGGATCTTCTATTTCTGGAAAATCTTCCGAGGGATATTCAAATGTCATATTTCCTCCTGTAAGTTCTAATATGTCAAACCTCGGATTGTCAGCATTGGCTGGTTTGAGAATATATTTGGTGTCGGCAGGAGTGGAAGAACTTTTAGAGTCAATATTCAAGGTGACAGTCGTAGGATCATCCATACCCATGCCATTGTCCATTCCAGTTGCTCCAGTTGCAGCTATTAAATCGTCGAAATCGTCATAAGAAAAACCCTGTTGGACTGTACCGTCAGGTGCAATAATTACCAAAGAAGGTGTACCAAAATAAGGGCCAAATGTACCTGATTTGTATATCAATCCAGCTTCTACACTTCCTCCATCTGCACCTACTCCTGGAAATGTCACTCCATATTGAGCCTTGAAATTGGCTACATCGGCATTGTTATCCGATTGCAATGTACTCAGCTCAATAAATTCGACATCATATTGACCTGCTCCCCAAGCTTGGTATTTTTCCTCCATCCAGGGGGCAAGTTGTATACAAGGTGGACAAGATGTGAAAAACAACTTTAAGACCACAGTCTGCCCCTTGTCAAGATGATCTTTGTACAATTCATGTACCACTCCTTCAGAATCTGTAACTGTGAAGTCAGGAGCTGTTTGTGCAGTTAAAAATGAAAAGGTAAATAATAAACCGAGTATATATATAATTCTCATGACAAGTATATTATTGATTATCAAAGCTATAAATAAGAATTGAGATAGACAAGGCTCATCAGTAGAAGTGTCGGGGCAATTGGGAAATCTGGTAAAAAATGGGGAATTATGGTTGGCAATCGATGTTTTTAGTAGGTTTTAATAAGGAGTCTTGCTTGTGTTAGTGATCAGTTGTTCAATAAATTTCTAATCAAAGGGCAAGCAGGCATCTTATAAATCTTGCTTTTCATGAGAATAATACACCTCAATATTAGGATATAATTTCAGAAACTTTTGGATTCTCTCAGATGACTTATTGACGTCCTTCTTCCCTTGTTTCCCATAGTCAGAATTAACTTTTATTCCATTTTTCACTGCCCAACGGTTAAGTTCCGCGTCTCCGACAATAAATCGTGGAGTGGGTCGTGTATTGATCAGGTAAGAAATATGGTCTTTGGTATGTCCAGGTGTTGAAACAGCAAATAGACTTCGATCATCAAAAACATCCAAAACTTTTTCAAAAGGCTCCAAAGCAAATCCGAAGTATTCAAAATCCAATAGATCAATTTTCTTTCCATTCAAATGTTTACCAGCAATCAAACGATAATAAAAGGTGTTTTCTTTTTTTCCAAAATGAATTATGCAATTGGATTTCAATGCAGGTATTCCTGATGTATGGTCGGGATGAAAATGTGTAAGGAATACATGAGTGGGTTGAAGTTGCAATCTATCTATGTGACATTCAAAATCTTCACCAGGTTGTTGAGAATATCTGATGTTGTTGAGTTTTTGAAAAACTTTCATTACTAGAGACAAATTTCCATATGGTGGATTATGTGTAAAGGATTTACCTAAACCACAATCTATAAGGATATCTCCTTTTTCAGGATGGGAAAAACTGAAGGCCATCATATCACAATCCAAAGCTGTGTTGATGTCAACATTGTTGGCAAAAGATGCTGTGTCAGAATATGTTTTTAGTTTCCCTGTAATTCGCCCGGTGTTGAATGCGTTGAATTTCATCGGTATTGCCGATGAAAAAACTTCACCCCAATTGTTGTACTTAAGTCTGATATTTTTTAATGAATTTTGCATTAGTAAAAGTTAATTTTCAGGTAGCCTATTTCTTTTCCACATAAGCCAGATGCTCAGTGAAAGTTCTGCAACAGCCATTGTAGACATTATTAATACTCCAAGCAAATAAGGCAGATTGAAATCTACAAAGAATACCACATAAGTGAAAGATGCAATCACCAACAAAATACCAAGACATTTTGGGATATATTCCGACTTGAAGACGGCATAGCCGAGTACAAAGATGTGAAAGGCAAAGAATATATAGCCTAACAGTTTTATGACAGCATAGTCGTAAACATCGATAATTTGAAATGCCAGAGCAAACAATCCAATTATTAGAATAAAAGCATATAACAGCCTCAGTGTTGCGGTCAAAAATGCGAGTTTTTTATTCGCAGGCTTGAGAACGACATAGAGTGCGAGACCAATAATTGCGTCAAGTGCGAGTACAAGAAGATAGCCCACAATTGCAAACCCTAACAACATCTTATTTGCCTTAATATCACTGGCCAAGGCGTCTGTGTCACCTGGGATTACAAAATTGGCCAAAAGATAATCATCGACTAATGTGACTATGAAAAGAGAGGTAATAAATGCAATTCCAACAACCATTGCGGCATTGCTGATAGATAAATTCTGGATGAAGTTTTTCATTTTTTTTTCTGGGTAAATGTTTTTATTTGTACATAAAACAGATATTAATCATTTAGCTTTTATCGCTGACTCAAAATATCTCAATGAAGGCTCTGCTCAACAGAATATAGGATCATGGACAAGATTCTTCAGAGGTTATTTCAGCCTCTTTGCCACCAACTAAGCCGTCGCCTGCATTGCTTCGTATTGTCGAATCAGTTTTACAATAGGTTCAATGCTGGATTTGTCCATATGGTCGAATCCACTGCGTTCTTCTTTTCTAGCTTGACGATCAGGGTTAAAGAGCGACCCAATCCACAACATTAATCGAATCCACCAACTGACTTTTGTATGGTCCAGTTTACCACCGAGGGGTACATGCTCCATCTGTGATAGCAACCAAGGTGGGAGGGATGCCTTGACCCATCTGTTGAGTTTGGTACTTGGACCAGCGCCCGAAACCGAGAATAAAACCTTTGACCTGCCTTTAAGCTTGTCCAAATTTGCTTTCACCCATTTTCTGTTGGTCAGTCTAAAATAGACAATCGAACTGCCCAATATTAGATATTCGTATTCGGCTGGATCGGCATTGGTATCCTCGATATCGAATATGGGTAACCCAGTGGCCTCACTGATCCATTTGGCATATTGTTCGGTACTGCCATACCTGCCTGAGAAAAAAATCGCCCCTCTCATAATTCCTTGTTTTAATTATTGATAATTCAACATTTCATTCGATTAATACTCTAATATCAAGATCTACCAACTGCTCTTAGACAAAGCCTGTAGAATAGAATATGCCTTGATAATTATTGGAATAACATGGTTTTAAAAACTTCCGAATTTTAATATTAACCCAATGCTTACTCCACTAATATCTGCATTGCTTAGATTGACCAGAGAACTGCCAAAAACCTGCCTGTATGAAATGTTAAGCGCAGGAATAAAGGTTTTAGAAACATTGAATTCTAAATTAATTCCAGGTTCAACGATAAAAATTCCAGATGATTCTATTTCTGTATTTTCGGCTGAAGCATCTTCTATGGATATTCCGCCTGCCATAAAATTCACAGGTATGGAAAAATGAATTGGGCTCTCTAAGCTAAAAATATATTCAGCAAAAATTCCACCTGCTCCATAACCCAAACTCAAGGAGGCATTTTCACTTCCATTCAAATTATCACCTAAAAAGTTATTGGTACTGACTAATCCCTTCCCAATTCCTCCAAAAGCAAATTTTTGATTGATAATAAATCCTCCTTTACCACCGATCATTATACCCCAGTCATCGTTGATATAAGGTGCTTCGATTAGTGGTCCCCCATATCCGTTTTTTGATTCATTTTTTACACCATCATTTGAAGATAATGTTCTGATTTCCTGAGAAAAAATGATGGTCGATAATGCCATCATTGCCATAATTAGAATTTTCGTTTTCATAATTATTTATTTTTGTTTTGCTAAATTGCTGAACCGCGAAACTACGGACCTGCGGAATCGCATTATTCTGCAAATCTCATGGATGAATTAATTAAAATATTCAACTTCAAATCATTGATTTTTAGTAAATTATACGCTCCACTATATCAAGCATAGCTCTAATTACGGTTGACTCAAATCTTCCTGCTAAGGCATGCTTAATAGAATTTTTCCTCCAGTCATTTGATTTTTATAATCATTGATGGCTTCTTTCACTTTTTGCAAAGGGTAGATTTTTCTGATATTACTTTTGAGATCGTTGGGTATTTGTTTCTGTGTTCGTTTCCACAAAAGCAATATTTTAAATAAGTTTTGCTTGCTTATCCACGGACCTAACCAAAAATTGTCAATTCCCTTATTTTCAAAAATCAAAAGACCAGGATTCGCTTGAATATTTTGATGAGACAATGAACTAAATACTGTGACCTTGCTATTTTGAGGCATTGCTTTCAGTAGCTGATTAGTCAATGGACCAGCCACCGCATCGAATGCCAAGCGTGTATTTGTTTGATGACATGCATCGTATAGTTCTTGTTCAAATCCTGATTCACTGCTATTCAGCACAATGTCAGCACCTTGTTCTTTAAGCAAATCTACTTGCGCTTTTCTACGTACAACATTTATGATTTGAATTCCTTCGTTTCGTCCCAGCCTATTCACCATTTTACCCAGCGAACTGGCCGCTGCAGTAAGTAAAATTGATTTGTGTCTTCCTTTTTTCGAAATGTCAATAAAAGCACTTGCAGTGAGTGGATTGATTAAGGACATTGCTCCTTGCTCCAAACTCAATGACTTGTTCAAAGGCAAGACTCCACCTTTGACACTTTTTATCACATATTCTGACCATACACCACCACCGATTCCCCAACCAGTACAGGCTACGCGTTTGCCGAGGAAGTAATTCGAAATAACACCTGGCCCAGCTGCCACAACTTCTCCAGAACCTTCTCCACCTGGAACAATAGGAACAGGATTTTTGAAGCCATAATGGCCTTTCAGAGTTGCTAAATCTGAAGGATTTATTGGTGCAAAGGCAACCTTGACCAAAACTTCATTCCTTCCAGGTGTAGGTATTGGTCGTTGCTCAATACTCAAGGCGTCAACACCAGAATAAGAATTCAAAACAGCCACAGTCATAGTATCGGGCATCCTATTATTTTTCATATTTATTCTGCTTTACGAGGCCAGGGTTGGTGGATAAAGTTTCTTATATAGTCACCCGTTTTCCTCCATTTCTTTTCTTATCATCTCATCAGTAATTGTAGTATGACCAGGAAATACATAAGCATTTAAAGCATGAAATATTATCCCAATACCCCAACCAAAAATTGGCCACTTGACCCACAGATATCCGCTTGATGTGCTTAAATTGATAATAAGGAGCAACAAGATGACACCGATATAAATCGCTAAATGAATTTTAAAACCTAATTTTACTTGAACTCTTTTTCTTGCTTGTTCATAAGCTACTTGATCATTCATAATGTTTGATTTTATATTCAAAATTTTAATATGCTATTACTTCAAAATTATATACACTTGAAAGTGAATGGGATGATTTCTATCATGGATTTCAGTGATAATTATTAACGCTCTTTTATTATTTTGATAGAGGAATTATGGCATTAAGTCATAGGTCCGAATAAGATCGCTTCGCCACCAATATCCATTTGCTCACAACTCTTGGAAAAGCTGCTGCCATCAAGTTCAATGCGAAATCTTATACAATCGTCCTCCGAAGAAGAAGCAATGGGAAGCCAACGATATGGCAAATCCAGCTTGGTTATTTTCGGTTTCATGAGGTTTAAAATGGCATACTGCTCTTTTTGGTGTTGAAATCCAGCTGGTTTTTCCAGACTCAGTTCCACTGTTTTGTCATCGATTTTTTTTCGCTCCAAGAGTGAAACAATTCTCTGATCCAAGTACGGTTCGTCATCACAATCTGACCATATTTTGTCTCGATTCATTTGCAAAGCAGCTAAAAACCCAGCCATAATGCTTCCCTCAAATCCACCTCCGGGAAATGTCCAGGCTGATGCGAAATACAAGTTGGGAATCAGAAAATTATTTCTGGGACGTTTGGTAGCTGACTGTTCCTTGGATTGAGTAAAACCATATACAGATCCGTCCGTATTCGAGGTAAATCGTTTTATGGTTTTTGGAGTGGCAACTTCGTAATATTCGATGCTTTCCCTTATTCCAGGAAATTGTTTTTCTAATCGTTCCAATAAGATTTGAGCTACTTCTTCCTTTTTTGCGGTATAATCTTCCTTGCTCAGCTCTTCCCAGTTTTTGAGATAATCCGCACTGCAGATTGAACCTACAGCTTTGCCAGCTGGTGCAAGTTGAGAGTCTATCTTGCTGTAATCAACAAAAATGAAACTTCGTTTTGACCAATCTCCTGTGTAGTTTGAGTGAACATCCTTCAAGGTCTTCAAACCTCCTCCCTGGATAAAATTTGAGTAGTGTTTTACCCCATACGATTCTAAATCAGTTTTAAAACCTAGATAAATACATATTAACGAACAAGAATTCGTTTTAGCACCGATTTGTTTTTTGAGCGAGGTAGCATGGGGTTCATCCAGCAGATCAGGAACTACAGGAATGGCACAGTTAGCTACCACATTATCACAGGTAATGGTGATGGGTTCCAAGTTTTTATTAAAACTGTCGCGGAAGGTGACTCCAGTAACTAAGCCATTATTGGTTACGATTTTCTCTGCCTTTTTGCCCAATAAAACATTGCCACCGTGTGTTTCAATGTAATTGGCAAGATGATCAGAAAGCTGTTGTGAACCACCTTTTATAAAATACCCGCCACTATTAATATAGCTGGACAGTGGTAAGCCAAAGTAAAACATAGATAATGTATAAGGGTCATCGCCCCAATACGCAATATGCGCTACCAAGTCGAGTTTGGCACTTTCATTTGTGATGTTCTTATCTAACCATGACCCGACCGTATGCTTTGAAGCTTTGACAAGGTTTGGATAGAGCAAAGGCATAAACGGATAAATTAGCTTTCGTTTTAATGGTGTTCGGGGCAAATTAACCCCTTCTTTTCGTATGCCAGCAATCAATTTCATAAACCGTCTGATTCCTTTTTCATCCTCAGGGTATTTGTCGATTAGAGCCTTGGTTGCGGCATCATAGCCATGTGGAAATACAAATTTTTCAGTATCAGAGAGCACGGCATATAATTCAGGTACTCGCAGAAATTCAACATTTTGATTGATATCAAGCATGTCAAATAAATTAAGCAAAGAGCCATTTTTATCCAAACCGCACATCTCATGAAGGCCAACTTCAATGATGAAATCTCCTCTTTTAAAAGTGGTGGCACACCCGCCAGGTTTGTGGTGCTGCTCCAACAGGAGTACCTTCTTTCCGAATTTGGTGAGGGTGGCTGCAGCTGTCAATCCAGCTAAACCACCTCCAATAACAACAGTATTGTATTTCATTTTCTTCGTTTTGTATGTGTGAGAATAAACTTGTTCTTATGAATTAAGCTCTTCATTTTCTTCGCTGTATATACAGTAAGAATGTTTTTATTTATGAGCTTTCTTTTGAATAAGTTTTAGTTTAATTTGAATCTTTTTTATTGAGTTCTTCTTTCAGGATATTCCTGAATCTTGTTGCGCTGAGATAGTGGTCACTTATCAATTTGCCATCATGTAATAGATTGAAAACCCCAAAGCCAGAAGGTGCCATTTTTGCCTCTTTCACAGTATTAATTTTGGACACTTTTAACTCCACCTCGTAGTCCATTGCTACATTCAATATTGCAGTTACTGATTTTTCGTTCCACGGACATTGATCGGCATAAAGTAGATGCCAGCCCTGATACTTTTTTTGTTGATTTGTCCAATTGTAAAATTTAGGTGTTTTGGCCTTACTGTTCCATGTTTTTGCAAGCAGTTCAAACCTGTCCTTGACTTGGATTTGTTCAAAGCCATTTTTCTCAAAAAGAGCTTTGTTGGCCATCCATCCCCCTTTGCTGGTCATTACACATATACCGTCCATACCTAAGGTTTTCGCTTCTCTTTCCGCATCTTCAATTAGCAGTGAGCCATACCCCTTACTTCTTTCTTTTTTTGAATATATGTATGTACAATGGATAAACATGTAATTATCAGCATCAATAGGTCGCCAGGCATATTTGGCAGGGACATATTCTATAAACCCAATCATCTTGTCTTCATCATTCTTAAGAATTTTTATTCTTAGATCTTTTTTATGGCACTTTTCAAACCACTCAGCCTTATCTTTAAATCCATGTCTTTTGGTATCTTTTATGCAGAAGAATGTTTCCTCTATTGCATTTTCAGGTGTAACCTCTACTAGTTTCATAATGATTGTTTTAAAATCCCAGGATTCTGGCAGTATGTAATATTGGAATATCCCAAGCTTCTTTGATCTTACCATCGATAATACACCATACTACGATGGCATCAATCTCCATTCGATCGCCATCCAATTTCATCGTGTCTTTGATCTGGGTGATGAGTATATCATCTCCCATAGGAATTATGGATTCTGGATTCACCTTGAAAGATCCTCTACCTCCCGCAAGACGGACATCATCTACTATGTGACCTTCAAGTGATATATCCCCTCCGACTCCTGTAAAATCTCCATGAATACTATCATTAATTATCAACTTTCCCCCAGCGCCGACGAGGTCACCTTTGATTGCGGCATTTACTTTGATTGTTTCTCCAGCGAGGTATTTGTCATCCTCTTGTGCCTTATTAATTATGATTTCCTTGTTATCCTCAGACTGACTGAAGGACAGCACAGAAAATAAGACAAGAAATAGCGTTATTAATTTTTTCATTTGTAATGCATTTTTGATTCAGTATTTATTTGAAGGGCCATTAATCATCGAAGAAAGTGCCAACAGTACAAGTCTTAATCCAGAAATGGTTATGAATTATTGTCGTATCGGTATCTAAAAAAAACTACACAAAGTGCCTATTTATAACAACAAACCTTCAATGCCAAATACAAGAAAGTAATCTACAACTGAGGCATACTCCTTCATTATATGTAGTCTGACCTTAACCTAAATACCAGCCCTATTTTTTTACAATATTAAAGCAGTTATTATCATGAAATAAATGATTTGAATCAACAAGGAAATTGATTTTAGTTATACTTGTAAAGTGTGAATAGGGAGGAAGTTTTGAGGTTGAAAGCTAGTGGGAATTGAATAATCAATGTGAAAACCAAAAAAATATTAATTCCACAATAATCATTATTTTTCAAGTTTAATGATCATGAGCCGAAATCTACTGGATGCAAATTGACAACGTACATGCGAACTTAAATCCTGTGATATGAAAAAAATGGTTCCATACAACAGAACAAGTGAGTATCTGAGAAGACCTGCTAAGGCTGGTTAGAGCTTTCCATTTTCAAATTCTATTATTCTGACTTAAAAATTTGTATTTTCACAAAATTGAAAAATTAACCATTAAACTAAAAAAAATGAAAACAAAAAGCAGTTGTCCAAACGCAAGAACAAAAGAAGAACAAGACGATATCACACCAAAAGAGGCTGTACAGATGTTGAAAGACGGTAACAAACGATTTGTTGATGATAAAATGAAAAAATACTGTTATGGAAAAATGGCCAGACAATCTGCAAAGAACGGACAATTTCCTTTTGCTGCTGTTTTATGTTGTGTAGATTCAAGAATCCCTGTAGAGCAAGTTTTTGATCAAGCAATTGGTGATATGTTCGTTGCTCGTGTGGCTGGAAACTTTGTTAATACAGACATAGTGGGTAGCCTTGAGTTTGCTGTTGCTTCGGGTGTAAAAACAATTTTGATTTTAGGTCATACATCTTGTGGTGCGGTGAAGGGAGCATGCGATGGAGCCACAGGTCTTCCTGCGCTTGATAGTATGTTGAGTAATATTCAGCCTGCTGTGAAATCAGCGATTACCTCTACTGGCAGGGTAGCCACTTCTTCAGACCCAAAGTTTGTTCAGGCAGTAGCAGATGTGAATGTAAAAATGGCAATGGCAGATCTCCGAAGCCAAAGTTCGCTGATTAATTCTGCGGTTCAAAATGGCACTTTAAAACTTGTTCGAGGAATGTATAACCTTAGAACTCGTGTAGCCAAGATCTCAGAATAGTTATTATTTAAATTTAATATTCAAAAGCCTTTTCTTACCCAATAGGAAGAAAGGGCTTTTCTAAATTTATCACGTTAATATAATGCCTTGTCTTGCAGCCCAGAAATATTCAATATTAAAAACGAAGATCTACGGATTATGAAAAATAAATTGACACACTTTGCGGTCCATATTGATGACATTGAGCGGGCAAAAAAATTCTACGACGGAGTTTTTGATTGGGGCTTCAATTCTTATGGACAAGATGATTTTGTGCAAATCAAAGCCGACAAGTCCGAAAATGGAGAGCTAATTGGAGCAATGCAGTCAAGAAAATACTCTCCAGTTTCTGACAAGATTATTGGTTTGGAATGCACCATTGGTGTAGAGAATATTGATGACATTATTGAGAAAGTGATTAGCAATGGTGGACAGGTATTAATGAACAAAACAGCTATTCCTAATGTTGGCTGGATCGCAAAATTTTTGGATACTGAAGGCAATTTGATTTGTGCGATGCAATATGACAAGGCCACTAGCTGAGCTTTTGGTTGAGAGATTCCAAAACGAGTAACTATTATTTCTTGATAAGGAAGTATGGATTAACTGCGCGAGGAGAAGAGAATAGTATTTCGACTTAGACTTGATTCTCTGTCAAACTAGATCCAACACAATCATATCAACTTGGCAAGAGATTAAGTCGATAATTTTAAAAACGACTACTTCCCATAATTAGAAAGTAGAAAATCAGAAGAAATATTGGATATGAAAAAGAAGGTCACATTATTTTTAGCTTCCTCGAATGAATTGGAGGCGGAGCGAAGGCGAATGGAGATAGAGATTTATCGAAAATGTAAGTTATGGTATGAGAAAGAACTTTTTTTGCATTTGGATGTCTGGGAGGATATGCCCGCAGCATTTTCTGAAAGTAGATCACAAGATAAATATAATAAGGTGGTCAAGGCCAATGATATCTTCATTTTGCTGGCACACACCAAAGTAGGGGCATACACTGCAGAAGAATTTGAAAGTGCATTTGGTCAATTTCAATCCACTAAGAAGCCTTTTATATTTACCTATTTCAAAAATATCAAATCAACACCAGAACCGAGCCTTGCCGCATTCAAACAAAAATTAGAAGACCTGGGACATTTTTATAGCTATTTCGAGGACTTTAATGATTTGTGGGTGCAATTCAACAAAGAATTGGAAAGGCTTGAAATGAATGGATTCACGGAAAATATAAAGCAAGAGGGTGTATCAGCAGGAAAGTCGAACACATCCATAATAAAGGGAGATGGGAATATTAATATTCAGGATGTAAACAGTAGCCATATTACAATCGAAATCAATCCAGTCAAAAAGCAAACTGAATAAGCTGAAAGTAAAGTTATAGAACAATGCAGAATAAGGAAGGTGCAACCAGAATTGAAGGAAACAATAACATTGTACTTAAGAATATTGATGGTTCGACTGTGAAGATTACTGTAAATGATACGGAGCAAATCATTGCCTTTTTAAGTAAGTGGGAGAAGCAAATGACCGATGCCACTAAAGAACAAGTCAATCTCTTGCAACGAAATATTGCCCTCTTGGAAAAGACCCTCGATGATACTTTTCAAGCCCTCGATAAAGAAGAATTTAATGAAGACATTGTAAGATTCACTTCAAGATTTATTGGTCGATCTGAAGAAATCCAGGAGATAAAGGATTTTGTGAAAACGACTAAGGAAGGGATGTTTTTTATTTTTGGAAGCCCTGGAATTGGTAAGTCTTCACTATCTGCCAAGGTAATTGATGAATTGCAATCGGATCAACTAGCTCAGAATGAAGAGACATTGAGAATAATACCTTATTTTATTCGAAGAGGGACAGAGAGTGCTCAGGTCAATTCTCTCCTGTCTTACTTGAATCAGCAGGTTGAAGATTTTATTGAAACCGATCTGCCCATTGATAAAAACACCAATAATCTTCGTGCTGGCTTACATCAAAGATTGAAGAAAGCAGGCGACTACTTATATAGCCAAAAGATTGTTTTGTTTATCGATGGTTTGGATGAAGGTACTGATAATGGGATTCTTGATCACCTATTGAGGAATACGTATTCAAACGTGTTGATTGTCTATTCGGGAAGGTATACTGACGAGGTAGAAAACTTTTATCATCAATGTCGAAATTTGACCAATTTTAGGGAATTGAGATTAAAAGGATTGCCCGATGAAATTGTCGATGAAATAATTCAAAAAATATTGGAGAAACATCCAATTTCGGAAGCATTAATACCTCATTTAATTTCCAATTCTCAGGGCAACCCGAAGTATCTGGAGTTATTGGAATTAAGTTTGGAGAAAGGAATTATTCAACTGACATCCAATGCCGATATTCCAAAATTTACAGAAGATTTTGATAATTTTTATGCACCATTGATCAAGTCTTACATTCAACATGAGTATGGCAATTATATTTTACCCTGCCTATACACTATTTCTGTTGCCAAGGATTATTTGAATACTATCCAATTGAGAAAAATCTTGAATTTGGAGCAGGCTGACATTGGGAAAGCCATCTTTGTTCTTAATGAAGTACTGATTACAAAAGTGGATAGTCGTAATAATGAATATTATCAACTTTTTCATGAAAGTCTTAGGGATTATCTGCGCCACAAAGAATATTATCAGCTTCTGGAATCAATGTATTCAATTACGGATTTTTGCAAGGGATGGGAAACACATCGCGGAAAAATTTTTAAGGAGTACCCGGCGAAGTATTACGCAGATCATTTATTTGACCTGATTCAAGAGGAAGAGGACAAATTATGCAAAGAAGAGCTATTTGGATTGACAGAAAATAAGGGATTTGTGGATCTCCAGATTGATTTGACAGAACAGTTTCACTTTAGCTTTGACCTCTTCGAAAAATCAATACGTGTGGCCTTGGCTGATGAAGCACATAGGCAGGCGATGCAATTTAGTCTTGGGACAGTAGACTTGTATCAGCGACAAAATAGCAATTTCGAAAAGCTTGTAGAATGGGCGAAAAGTGGACTCCAGGCAAACGTTATGAAGGCTTTATCCATGCTTGAGGCTATACCTGTCGAAAAGAAGATAAAGGCTTATGCCGTCCTTTTGTACCATAATTTATTTGGCGAGGCCCAGGGAATTCATGATCAAAAAAAGGTATGTCAGACTATTGTCGATCATTTGGATAAAAATTTGGACAAAGGCAGCAATATACTTCAGCCTTTTAGGTATTGGTTTGTTATTTATCGGGAGTGCAGAAGGTTGGGAATAGAAAAGAACTTCTTACGTAGGAGGATCGATTTTGTTGGTGCAACGGAGGCCAATCCCAATCATGAAAAGAAATGGTCCTATTTTGAAGAATTTGTTTTTCATTCAGATCTGTCAAATGATACGGAGTTGGATATAATTCTGGAATTCATGTTGTCTATTTCCAATGCTGATAGTACAGATCAATTTGGCTTCGGCTTTACTCTTTTTTTGAGCAACCTTGAATTTACTGCAAGACAATTGAAGGAAGCAGGTCTTATGCAAAAAGTTTCTCATTTGGAAGAGCTTGTTCTTCGACAGGTCAAAAAATTGGAGTTTGTGAAGTCTGCTGCTGCCAAAACGGTGTCTCTAGATCGAGCCAAATGCACTTTAATTGATATTGCCTTATTAAAAGAAGATGAAGAAAAAGCCCATGTTCATTGGCAGTCGATTCATGATAGAAAACCTACAGTGGCCATGGGCATAAAAGTAGCAAAGCGATTTTTTGATCTTGGGAAAAATGAGGTGGGAGAGCGCATAATGAGCAAGGTGGTTGAACGAGGTTCTAGCCTTATGAGTGATAAGACGGATGGGCTGAAATTTCTTGGTCAAATGGCAGAACTTTCGGATAAAGTACCATTATTAAATGGGAATACGGTTCACTTTTTACGGAAGGCTTTTGAAATCCTGCAATCCAGTCGTGTTAAAAGCAGAGATTTAAAAGCTGTTTTGACTCCGCTTCAAAATCTTCAAAATTTGCCTTTTGCAGACCTTGAATATTTTATCTGTCAAGCTTTGCAAAAAAACGAAATGTATTTTGATTTTGATAGATTGAAACCAAAATTAATCAACAAGTTATTTGAAAATGGAGGCACCAAATCTTTGAGCAAAATTTCTCATAATTATTCTGCTGTAGAGTTTATGGACGTGTTGTTTCCTCTGTACGAAGAGTTGGTTGAGGCCCAAAATTATGAAGAGACTCATGACTTGCTTTCTTATTTTTGGCGACAATTGGAACGTGTCAAAGAAGAATTTTCTAGCACCAAATTTCCAGGGCAGGAATTTAGGTTTAAGCTAAAAGTTGGGGCCTTAAAATTGAGTTATGATTTAGCTGGAATGGACCTTGTGCAAGAGGCACTCGATATACAAGTTCAAGATTATGTGAGCTCCTATATTGTGATGAGTACCTATGTCTATGCCTTTCCTTTTGTTTATCAATTTGGTGATAAACAAATAGGAGAACAACTCATGAATAAAGCCATCAATGCGGCAGTAGCTGAATTGGATAATTCTGGAGAACTGAATTTATTCAGGGTTGTCAAGGGCCTTATCAAATGTAATAAATCAAAGGAGGCCTTGCGATTATTTCAGTTGTTGATCAAGTCTACAGAAATTGACCTTTACACGAAGGAGCTTATCGAAGAGTTTGTCAAAGCCGATTGCTTGGATCTGATTGCTGATTTGGAGTTGAATGAAAGTGTACTTAATGCAATAAGTTCTTTTGTCAACGGAAAACATAAGGAAAAGCTCTTTCCAATGATTAATGGTTTTTTTGAGACCGATTTGATTCGATTAGAGCCAATAAGCATCTTGGACGAAGCAGATGTTAAGAAAGCGTATTATACTGGGGTTTTGAGCAGTGGAGAGGATGAAGTAGAAATTGAAAAAGCCAAGGCAGAATTGGAGAATGATGAGGCATTCATTAGAAAAAGTGCATTGGAGAATTTGGAGATAAGAATTGAGAAAGTAGCTGAGATCACCGAAAAACTTGGTAATGGCTATTCTTCCATTGTATACAATATTGAGAATGAGGACTGGGAAGGAGTCAGAGTAGAAGGCTATACAAATCGTGAACTCAGAGAAAAAACCACAGAGTTAGGTTTGTATGGAAGTTTGGCTTATTATCTCTTCAAGAAAGGTGGGCTAGATCTTGTAAAGGGAATCCCTGAACTGGCCACTGATCCGAAAGAGTCAGAACGCATTGCTCGAATTATTACAAGATGGTTGTTGCGGGAACAAAAATATGCAGTAGCGGCAGATTGGATCCGCGAAAAATTGAGTTATTGTAGACATGCGATTTTCTGGCAAGATGCAATACTTGGTTTTTCTCAAGATGTTAACGGTTTGTATTATGCAGAAGAATTTTTGGAAAAACTGGGTAATAGCAGGGATTCTAGTTTGGCAAATAAATTACTGGAAAGTCATTTAGATTTTGTTTCGAAATTGGTTTTGTATCAAAAATTCGAAGACGTAATGACATTTCTCAATAAGATTAGAGGTTTGACAAAAGATTCGGAGCAGGCGAGGAATAAAGCGGAAACCATTTGTCAATTGGTTGGGTACATTTCTGCCAACAAGAAAGTCATAAAGTCACAACAGGATTTAAGTGATGTCTTGATGTCATTATCAGAAGGAAGAGAAAAGACCTTGTTCGAATTACGGAGGTATGCACCTTTGTTTTTATTTTATCTGGGAAGATATGATGATGCTCTTTCTATGGCCAAGGAAGTAGAAAATGGGTTTTTTAAGGATTTCCATATCTTAAGACCATTGGCGGATCAGCTCATTTGGAGAGGCGAATTAGATACAGCGATTTCATTTGCCTTGGAAATAGAAGATGACAATAATAAGATGTCAACTTTTGAAATGGCCATTGAAAAACTTGCCAATCAAGGAGATATCACAAGGGCTATTACCTTAATTAAAAAGGTTCCCGATTTCGAATCAGAAGAATTGCTAATAGAAAGAATAATAGATGCATGTCAGCAAAAAGATCTTCCCGTGATAAAGCAATTCTTATTTGAAGAAATATCCAATGCACCTGAAAAAATCAGATTTTCACTTTGGAGATATTTTTTACTTAAAGCAGCAACTTTTCCAAGTGCTCTTTCTAATTGGATTGATCAGACTTTGGTCAGTAACTTGCATAACTTGGATAATCTAACCACAATATTATATCTGGAGTATTTGACCTTACCCAAGGAGGGCAACGACTCATTTAAGGCCAAGGTTCGGAATCTTTTGGATATCGGTGTAAAAAATTGAAAGTATAGGATCATTGAATTACTTGATTTTATAGTCGCGAAAAATGAGCGTGATTTGGTCATTGTATTAGGAATATATACTTGACAGGGTCGGTGCTCCAGGTAATATTTTATAGAATAATAGACTTTGCATATTTAAAACCACGTTTAAATCTTTGTCCATTAACAATGTCTTAAGACTGACATTTTATAATTTATCGTTATCTTGATTCTGGATCATTTATTTCGAAGTGAAATAACTTTTTTAGAATTTAATCTAATGAAGTGATTTAAAAACATATTGTTAATTCCTTTGCAAGTTCTTGAAATCCATATCTACAGCTTTTTCTCAGTCTCTAGCTTTGGCTATGAACTTCAAATAGAGCTTCGATCTGAATTCCAATTACTTTCAAATCATTTTAACATTCGTTTTAAATAACTTCAATCACATAATAAACAACCTGTATCATGAAAAAAACTTTTTTTACAATTGCCTTACTTTTTATTTTTTGTTGGCTCAGTGTTCCGGAATTGAGCGCGCAAAACAATCAAATGGATGGAGCAGCAAATGCATGGCAAAAGCCTGAAGAGGACATCCTCAAAATAATACATGCTCCAAAACTGCCTTGGACATCCACCTCTCCGACTCGGACGCACATGTTATTGAGAGATCCAATAATATATCCTGCATTATCAGAATTGGCAGGACCGATGCTCAAATTAGCTGGAGTGCGTGTCAATCCAAAAAACAATTATTATCATGGCAGTCATGGGGGTACTTCTCCCAGAATACTTACCATAAAAGATGGGAAGACTGTTTCTTTGGATATACCGAAAGGCGCCGAAGTGATGTCAACTTCCTGGAATAAGGATGGCAAGAGCTTTGCCATGTCTGTAGGCTTTGAAGATCGCATTGAATTGTGGATGGGTGATATCACTGGTCATGTAGAAAAAGTGCCCGATGTGATTCTTAATCCCCTCATGGATGGAGCCATAAAATGGTTTCCCGACAATGAAAAATTGTTGATCAGAAGGATTAATAATCGTGGTGCAGCTCCACAAAAGCCATCCATGCCCACTGGACCAAAGATTTTGGAAGATGCAGGTGCTTCGGCTAGATCTACTTACGAATCCAGAAACCTACTCGAAACGGGTTATGATGACGAATTATTCAGTTATTATACCCAATGTGAATTGGCGGTATATAATACCAAAACAAAGAAAATATCTACTATCGGACCAGCTGCTTCATACCTTTGGTCAGGTGTGTCTCCTGATGGGAAGTATATCCTGGTAGAAAGACTGAAGGAGCCCTGGTCACATGAAGTAGCCTACTGGAGATTTGCCAATGATATTGAAGTTTGGGATGTAAATGGTAAATTAGTTACAACTGTAGTCAATCAACCCGTAGCGAATGAAGTGCCTGTGCACGGTGTGATTACTGGGCCAAGATTTGTGACATGGCAACCTACGGCTCCCCATACCTTGCTTTGGAGAGAGGCATTGGACGGTGGTAATCCTGTGGCAGAAGCTGAATTTAGAGATCGCCTAATGACTTGGGAAGCTCCTTTTAAAGACGAGCCTAAAGAAATCTACAAGGCCGAACATAGAATTCAATCTACCATGTGGGGACAAACTGATGGTATGCTGATGGTATATCAAAGAGAACGTATAAAAAGATGGAGACATGTCTGGCTTCTAGATGTAAATAAAGGTACTTCGAAAAAATGGTTTGACCTTAATGAAAATGACAGATACAATGATCCTGGTTACCCTCTATTTACCCAATTGGACAATGGTAAATATGCGATAAAAGTAGAAGATGGATC
Organism: Saprospiraceae bacterium; assembly: GCA_965230575.1. Lineage (GTDB taxonomy): Bacteria > Bacteroidota > Bacteroidia > Chitinophagales > Saprospiraceae > CAJXUU01. The sequence continues at coordinate 7,585,536 of OZ246013.1, read as the reverse complement.
AATGTACTTTCGTGGCAGTGGAGGAACAAAGGAAGGAGATCGTCCATTCCTCGATAAAAGAAATATTGAAACTGGTGAAGTAGAAAGAATTTTCAGATGTGCCAAAGACAAATATGAGTACTTCGTAGATTTTGCGGATGAGCCCAATACATTCATTATGAGCTCGGAGTCATCTTCTGTAGTTCCCAACTTCTACCTGGCAAAATTTGGAAAGACCATCAAAGCTGAGGAAGGTGAAGGCACCCGAGCAATAACCAAAACAGCAATTACTAAATTTAAAGATCCAAGCCCTGAGCTTCGTCAAATAGAAAATAAGATTGTACGATATGAAAGAAATGATGGTGTGGAATTAAGTTTTAATCTCTTATTACCTCCAGGATACAAAGAAGGTGAAAAAGTACCTACTGTCGTATATGCATATCCATTGGAATATTCTGGTAAAGGCGTTGCAGGTCAGGTCAGAGGATCATCGAATCGTTTTATGAGGATATATGGCCCTTCTCACAAGTACTTCCTATTGCGCGGTTATGCCGTCTTGGACAATACAGCCATGCCGATGGTTGGTGATCCAGAGACTGTCTATGACTCATTTGTCCCACAGCTGGTAGCGGATGCAGAAGCAGCAGTCGCCAAAGCTGTTGATATGGGGATAGCAGATCCAGACAGGATAGGTGTCATTGGTCATAGTCATGGAGGCCTTATGGTAGCTAACTTGCTGGCACATACAGATTTGTTCTGTGCCGGAATTGCTAGAAGTGGCTCATACAATAAAACCAATCAGCCTTACGGCTTCCAAGGCGAACGTCGTTCACTTTTCGAAGCGACTAAGGCATATATAGATTGCTCGCCAACATTCTTTGCAGACAAGGTGAATGAACCCATATTGATTATTCATGGAGAAGAAGACTCGAATCCAGGTACACTTACATTTCAGTCAGAAGTTTTTTACGAAGCAGTAAGAGGCTCTGGAGGAATAGCAAGATTGGTACTACTGCCATTCGAAGATCATGGGTATCGAGCCAAAGAGTCTGTAGAACATGTATTGTGGGAGCAAATGTCTTGGTTTGACAAACATGTGAAAAATCGTGATGTCACAGCTAAGAATAAAGCGGAGAAACCATAAGAGATTCGTAAGTGATCAGACAAGCGGGCGAGTCAATGCGCTCGCTTGTCTTATTATATCATGCCTGATCAAAATTCTTTTGGAAAGATTATATACAAGCAAATAATTTTCCGAAAAAATAGTTTCAATTAGGTATGAAAGTAAAAATGATTTTACCTGCACTTGCAGAAGCCGAAAGTCCATTTTGGAGACCAATCAAGTATTCCTTATTTCCGCCACTTGGACTTGCTACACTTGCTGCATATTTGTCTCCTGATGATGAAATTGACCTTCAGGATCAGCATGTTGAAAAATTAAATCTCAACGATGATCCCGACCTGGTAATTATCCAAGTTTACATTACCAATGCCTATCGAGCCTATAAAATTGCGGACTACTACAAAAAGAAAGGGGCTTATGTAATACTCGGTGGACTTCATGTAACCTCTCTCCCTTATGAAGCTTTACCGCATGCTGATACCATCTTTCTAGGACCAGGAGAAGAGACATTCCCACAATTTCTAAGAGATTTTAAAAATAATTCGCCAAAGAAGATTTACAGTTCTAGCATTCGAACTTTAGATAAGATACCTCCCATCCGACGAGATCTGATCAACAGGAATAGGTATTTGGTTCCAAACTCAATCGTTGTGACCAGAGGTTGTCCGCATCACTGTGATTTTTGTTACAAAGATGCATTCTTTGAGGGAGGTCGTTCTTTTTATACGCAAGTGGTTGATGATGCGCTGGCAGAAATCGACAGACTTCACGGCAGGCATTTGTATTTTTTGGATGATCATTTATTGGGCAATGCCAAATTTGCAAGTGCACTTTTTGAAGGTATGAAAGGGATGAACAGGGTTTTTCAAGGTGCAGCGACGGTAGATTCGATTTTGCGAGGCGATTTGATTGAAAAAGCAGCTGAGGCGGGGCTAAGGAGTCTATTTGTAGGTTTTGAAACCTTCTCTCCAGCCAACCTAAAACAAAGCAACAAGAAACAGAACTTAAAGAAGGACTATATTAAAGCTGTAAATCGCCTTCATTCATTGGGTATTATGATCAATGGAAGTTTTGTGTTTGGCCTTGACGATGATGACAAAGATGTGTTCAAACGTACTGTTGATTGGGGAGTGGAAAATGCAATCACAACGTCAACCTATCATATTTTGACACCATACCCTGGAACGAGATTATTCAAGGATATGGAGCAGCAAGGGCGTATTTTGACAAGAAACTGGGACTTGTATGATACCAGAAATGTAGTCTATCAAACAACCAATTTAACGGCAGACGAATTGAAAAAGGGTTATGATTGGGCTTATAGAGAGTTTTATAGTTGGTCAAACATTTTCAAATCGAGTATGAACCATGATTCTCATAAACATAAACTGAAACATTTCTTTTATTCCGGGGGATGGAAAAAATTTGAACCTCTTTGGAATTTTTTAATAAAGACTAAAAATTTGAATAATATGCTTCCTGTTTTGGAGTCTATACTGTCCAAGGTCAATTCAAACTCAAATGCCACATCAATAAATAATAAACTTGAGCCACTAAAACCTATGAGAAATAGCGATCTTCGGGATATTATTATTCATGAAAAATTATGAAACTTTACGGAATAAGTGGAATAGGTGCGGATCAAAGGGTATTTCGTTATCTCACGCTGGATTGTGAACTGATCCCGATCGAATGGATCGATCCGATGAAATCTGAATCCGTTGAAGCATATGCCGAACGGCTGAGTCAAAAAATAGATATTGGTGAAAGCTTTGGAATTTTGGGAGTAAGTTTCGGTGGATTAGTGGCCATGGAAATAAGTAAAAAATTGAACCCAGAAATCACAGTTCTTATCTCCTCTGTAGAATCCAGTAAAGAAATAAAAAGCATTTACCGTATCCTGGGAAAATCAAAATTGCTGAAAATCATTCCAAGAAGACTTTTCAAACCACCTCAATTAGTTGCTAATTGGCTCTTTGGTGTGAAAAACAAAAAACTACTCAAAGAGATATTGAATGATACAGATTTAAAGTTTGCAAAATGGGCAATGAATGAATTTGCATGTTGGCAAAATACCGAACAGTTAAACAACAAGGTATTAAATATAGGTGGAACGAATGACAAATTAATCCATCCCAAGAAGGGAAATGAGGTAAAATTAATTGAAAAAGGAGAACACTTTATGATTGTGGATCGTGCTGATGAAATCAGTCAAATCATCAATGAGGCATTGAAAGATATATTGGAAAATGAAAATTGAGTTTGTCTTCGAATAAAAATGAAACAAAGCATTTTTAGCAATTATCCACCAGCCTTCTTGACATTCCGATAACCCTTCTCGTGTAATATGCCAATGATCATATCACGGTGTTCGCCTTGTATTATTATCTCGCCATTTTTTACCGAACCGCCAACACCGCACTTTGACTTTAGAAATTTACCCAATGCATTCAATTCAGCGTCTGGTAAATCTTCTAAGCCACGGATTAAACTTACTGCCTTTCCTCCTCTTCCTTTTTTCTCGAGATGAACTCTTACTATATAGGAGGAATGATCAATGACTGCTTTTTCATTATCTTCTGGAATATCGGGTGCATTTTCGGGATTACCCATTTTTACAAAATCATCCCATGACAAATTGGTTTCTTTTTTACCCATTTTTATGCTTTTCTCTTCCAATTGAAATTTATCATACGTAAAACTAAAAAACCAAGGTCTCTAGTTCCAATATTTGAATTAGATAGGATAATAACCCCCGTACCCGTTTCTTTGACAAAGGCCATAAATGCGTTGTGTCCATTGGTCTTGCCTGTATGAGTTATGATGTCATACCCTCTGCGCTGATCAATGATCTGCCATCCGCGACCTGTTCGAATAGACTCATTGAAATCAGTTTCTACCTCTTTCTTATGGTTATTGGCAAATATTGAAGTGTAAGGATGATCAATCAATCCAATGTTTAGCTTCATAAAATCGACAAGGTCAGAAGCATTGGTTTTGAGGCCTTCAGAAGCACCAAAAGATGCAAATGTCCAAGGACTTGTTTCTCTACCGGCTCGATCATAACCGAGGGTAAGAATATCTTTTTTTCGTTCCTTAAAGAACACAAATGAGCTCTCCATCTTCAAAGGATCAAAAATGTATATGTCCATCAATTTTTCAAAAGACATTTGAGTTGCCGCTTCCAATACAATTTCTAACAATCCATAATTGGTATGCGCATAATTAAATGAACCAATCGTCTTTGGAACAAAATCTACATAGAACGACAAGAGTTCATCTTTTTTATAATAGCCATACGGATTTTGTGGATCTTTTTCCTTCATACCGAAAAAATAAGGCCTTACTGGAAGCCCGGACGTATGTTGGATAAGATTTAAAATTGTAACGTCATCCATCCTCGGATTTTGAAATTCCGCAGGTAGAAATGAATTTATTTTATCATCATAATCCAGCTGCCCTTCTGCCACTAAAATGGACACAAGACTGGAAGTATAAACTTTGGTGATACTACCCACCTCAAAGACATCTTCCGTATTCAATGTGGTCTTTCTTCCTTTGACATCAGAACCAAATTCTACAAAATAAGTAGAATCCTGATCCACGATACCAATAATAAAACCTGGAGTCTCATCCAAACTTATTTCCGTATCGTGCAGTATGATTCGCTCAATTTCGACCTTGAGATCTCCATTCTGCGCAAGCAAGACAGAAGAATAAAATATCAATAACAGCAAAGAAATAATTCTCATAACTACAAAAATACGAAAGAAATTAAAGATTCATGGAATGTAAAAAATGTAAGTGCATAAAACATAAATCTAGGCTTGGTCAGAGATACTTCCTTTCGATGACGGTTTAAAAGTGAGGCAAAGTTCTCAGATCCTCCAGTCGAAATCTCCGATTATTCCCAATCTCTCCAATCTCCCCAATCTTCCCAATCTTCCCCAATCTTTTCAATCTTTTCAATCTCTCCAATCTCTCCAATCTCTCCAATCTTCCCCATTTTTTCTCAATCCTCTTCTAATTCATCAAACATACCCTTGAATGGATCGGAAAAGGATACGGTATTATTCAAAAATGACTTACTTATCATTTCTAATTCGCTCATGCCATGAAGTACCAATTCCATAAATGCATATTTCTGATCAGATGGCACATTTTGATTATCTACCAATTTTGATAGCCCGACGACGCTATCTAATTTTTTAATGTACTCTTCCTCGCTGTCATTATTTAGAATTTCGACTTGATTGCCATCTGAAAACCATGCTCTGACGGTACCGTATGGATCTCTATCTACACCTTTTTCCAATTCATCTGGAGCAGGAAAGTTTTCTAGGAAGATTTCTTTGATCGCGCCGCTCAATAAATGCATTGCTACGTTGTATGGCCCTTCTTGCTCGCCTTCGTAGACCAATTCAACCTTACCCGTAATGGCTGGCACCACTCCCCAAAAATCGGTGAGCCTTGTTGTGGTCGATTTGTCGTCATTCAAGATCATTCTTCTCTCAGCCGTACTCACCAGGTTTTCTAATCCAGAAATAGATAGCCTTGCAGAAACACCACTTTTTTCATCTACAAATTCACTCTCCCTTGCTTCGAACGCTACAAATTCCAACAAATCCTGGTGCATTTCGAATACCTTTACATACGACCTTTGCTCGTCGTGCAACTTCGCTTCTTGATGCGTTATTTCACGGGAGATCTCAATCGTTGTAGGGTAGTGTGTCAAAATTTGACTTTCAATCCTGTCTTTTAGTGGGGTGATAATGCTCCCTCGATTCGTATAATCTTCCGGGTTGGCCGTGAATACAAATTGAACATCCAGGGGCAATCTCAATTTGAATCCTCTGATCTGCAAATCGCCTTCTTGCAGGATATTAAAAAGAGAAACCTGAATCCTTGGCTGAAGATCGGGCAATTCGTTGATCACAAAAATAGAACGGTGTGATCTTGGTACCAAGCCAAAGTGGATCACTCTTTCATCCGAATAGGGTAGTTTCAAAGTTGCGGCCTTAATCGGATCTACATCACCTATGAGGTCTGCGATAGACACATCAGGAGTAGCCAATTTTTCGACGTATCTATCATCTCGATGAACCCATGCAATAGGAGTTTTGTCACCTAGAGTAGCTACTTTGTCTATCCCATCTCTCGTTATCGGATTTAGTGGGTCATCGTTCAATTCATTGCCCTCGATGATCGGCATATATTCGTCAAGAAGTGTTACCAGCAATCTTGCTATTCTAGTTTTGGCCTGGCCTCGAAGTCCGAGAAGGAGTATGTTGTGTCTGGATAAGATGGCCCGCTCAATATCTGGTAATACGGTCTCATCAAAACCCAGGATTCCTTCAAATATCTTTTCCTTTTTCTTTAATTTTGAAATGAGGTTTTGCCTGAGTTCTTCTTTCAGAGATCTCGATTTGTAACCTGACTTTTTTAATTCTCCTAATGTTTTAATATCGTTCATGTATCTTTTTAAATTATGGTTGGATGGTATTCAGTCTTACCATACTATTGTCTTCTTTTTCTCTTGTTTTGTTTGTAATCCATAAAGATAAATTCACCCAATCCTTGAAGCGAGCTATAGAATGCCTTTCCATTATTTGCATTTGTAAATTGATCAACAAAATTGACCAAAAATGCATCCCGAGCAATCATAAATGTTGTTATCGGAATCTGCAATTTTCTACATTTTACCGCAAGTCCAAGGGTTCTATTTAATATGGTTTTATCCAGACCAAAACTATTTTTATAATATTTTTTTCCTTTTTTGATGCAAGTCGGCTTTCCATCCGTGATCATCATTATCTGCTTGTTGGGATTTTTTCGCTTTCGAAGTATATCCATTGCGAGTTCCAATCCTGCTACTGTATTGGTGTGATACGGACCGACTTCAAGATATGGAAGATCCTTAATCTCAATTTGCCAGGCATCATTTCCAAAAACGATAATGTCCAAGGTGTCTTTTGGATATCTGGTGATGATCAATTCAGAGAGTGCCATAGCCACTTTTTTGGCAGGCGTGATCCTATCTTCACCATATAATATCATACTATGGGATATATCGATCATCAACACCGTACTAGTCTGACTCTGATAGTAGGTCTCATGGACCTGCAAATCGCGTTCGGTCATTCGAAAGTCGTCAATGCCATGATTGATGTACGAATTTTTGAGTGATTCGGTCATGGATATATTATCCAATTTGTCACCAAACTCAAATGGCCTCAATTCTGACGTGAATTCATCTCCACGCCCACTCACTTTTGTATTGTGATCTCCTCTCTTGGATTTCTTGAGTTGATCGAATATATCATCCAATGCCTGCCTTCTTAGGGCGACTTCCATTTTCGAAGTAGGTGTAAATTTTGGTTTTTTTGGATCACTTTTATTCTTGCTGATCAGACCTTTGTCAATAAGATCCTGAATGAAATCAGCCATGCCGTAGTTGTTGTCCGTAAGGTTGTACTGCCGGTCAAGCTCGGTGAGCCAGCTCAATGCCTCACTGACATCACCACTGGTATGCACGAGCAATTCTTTGAAGACTTTTAGCAGTCGCTCAAATGGGTCATCTCCTTCTGGATCAGGAATATATTGTGAAAATCTCCATCCTTTCATTCTCTACTTCTCATTATTAAATAAATCAAGAATTATTACTTGAAATTACATTTTATTTTCAACTGACTTAAACACTTTGTCGATTAAGTAACTTTAACGTCCTAGCATCGGAATAGTTGCGGAAATATTTAAGAGAAATATTGAATTAAAATACTAATAAAGTGATTAGCATCATTTGTGATCAAATTCAATTTCTATGATGAAAATTATTTTGGATATTAATTAGTATGCCAGTCGTGGGCGCAAAATCTACATTGCTTGGCCTCTGGTGTCCTGGCTATTTTATCGCATTTTGGACACAAGTTGAATTTTAAGTCATTTTTGTGTTCATTGTAAATTCGCGTAGCAATATTTTTGACCATCTGAGGAAATCCGTTTTTCAACAGGTTTAATGCATCTTCATCTGTGGTTAAGTTTTTGGTTTTTAACTCGACAATTTTGGGATGGGCGTCGGGCCAATCTTTAAACTTTTTGGTCGCACTGTAATGATTCAATGCCTTTTTTTCAATATCGGTGAAATATTGCCTGTGGTATCTGAAGATATAGTCAATCAATTCAGGATAGAGGTCATTCATGGTTTATAAAGTGATTGTCGATGAAGTGATTCAAAACCGTAAGTTAAATTGATTTGTATGTATTCGTCATGAAAATAGAAATACTTTTTCTTTTCAAAAAAAATGAATACTCCAAGTTGGGAGTTTAATTCATGATTTGAATATTTGCTCCATTCAGTATAATCCTTTAATTTTTTTATTAATGTATATCATTTATAATGTCAAGAATTAAAGTTTTTTCTGATCCTTTAATAATCAAAACTCTTCTTTGACCAGCATAAATATCTAATTCATATGAATAATAGTAGTCCCAAGTCGAAATGACATTGTTAATTTTTTCAGCTACCTCTTTTATATATTTATCCAAGAAGTCATAATTGTACGTGGAGTCAAAAACTTCGGGAATTTTATTGAAAGTTTTTAGATGTTCAACTGACCAAAAAAGATTTTCTTTTATTCTCGTTCTGGCGTCTATGATCTTTGTTTTATGTTTATTTATAAATTCTATATAATCACTATCAGTTCTTAAATCATCTAAATCCCAAACCAAGTAGTCTGATTCTTTTAATTCATAGCTATCTCCAAAATTAAGCCCGAGGTAGGTCTGGTTGTAGCCATCTGAAAGTGCCTTAAAAATAGCATCTGTTGTGTATAGCATGGCTTGTATTCTTATTAACTCTTCTTCTTCTTCTTCTTCTCTGATCAATTATTTTGGATTTATTCTGTCTAACAGCTTTGCGTAGGTGGCGGACTCAGCGCTAGCTGGTCTGGTCATCATACACAACGATATATCTCGTTTTATTTAACTTCATCCTTCAGTTTATCGGGATCTTGTCTATTATCAAAAATGGTTAATATGTAGATTGTCTTTTCGTCAAATGTGTAAAACATTGTTGTTTGCCTTGTGATGACACATCTATGCAGCCCTTTTTTAATTTCAGACTTTGGAAATGCATCAGGTTTTTGTTTGACAATCCGTATTCTTTGTTCCAATTTTGTAATAAATCTCAACTTAACTTTTTCGGACCAATTGGTTTCTAAATATATAAAAAGTTCATCCAGCTTTTTTTGAGCAGTTTTTGATAATGCGATTTGCCTCTGCATTATTTATACTTTTCAACAAAAGTTTCAAATGGCACTGTTTGTCCATTCTTTACTTCATCTAAAGCAGTGTTTATTTCTTCTTGTTGTTCATCACTAAGTTGCTCCCAAATATCCTGAGTTTCTTCAGATTGAAAGATAGACTTTATTCTTTTTATTATCGAAGGGTTGTTTGTATGCAAAAGCAACTCAATTAATTTTAATTTTTCTGTCCTTATATCCATACTTAATAACTTGTTGTTCAAATATAACGGTTTTTAGCAGTGGAGACGTTCTTTTTTTAATGAAATGTATCATGGATATATCTGCAATGTTACACAGTAATTACCTGAAATAAAACATTTAATTAGTTAGACGGTTTTAAATAATCAACTATATTTGTTGTCAATGCAACTATTGCTAATGTAATTAAATTTATACTATGCCTATTTATCACAAACTGGGTAGAATTCCTCAAAAAAGACATACTACTTTTAAAAAGGAAAATGGAGAATTGCACTACGAACAATTATTCGGGACTATTGGCTTCGATGGGATGTCTTCTTTGCTCTATCATTTGCATAGACCGACTATGGTCAGTGATGTAAGTGAGCCTATAAATGTAATGCCGGAAATCGCTGTGGAGCGCAATATGAAATCCAGAAAATTATTGGGCTTTAATGTTGCACCAAAGGATGATTACCTGGAAAGCCGCTCTACTGTGATGCTGAATAATGATGTGCATATAGGCTTGGCCGCTCCGAGGAAGTCATTGAAAGCATATTTCTACAAGAATGCGGATGCAGACGAGATGCTTTTTATTCACAAGGGCACTGGAAAATTAAGAACAATATTTGGCAACATTGATTTCGAATATGGGGATTATCTGATCATACCTAGAGGAATGATCTATCAAATAGATTTTGATACGGAGGACAATCGTATCCTATATGCCGAATCATTCCATCCGATCTATACACCAAAGAGGTATCGAAATTGGTTTGGCCAATTGCTGGAGCATTCTCCATTTTGTGAAAGAGACTTGAAACTGCCTCAAGATTTGGAGACACATGACGAAAAAGGTGAGTTTCTGATGAAGGTGAAAAAGCAGGGATTTATGCACGAACTGACCTATGCTTCACATCCATTCGATGTCGTAGGTTGGGACGGTTATAATTATCCATATGGCTTCAGTATTCACAATTTTGAACCCATCACAGGAAGGGTGCATCAGCCGCCTCCAGTGCATCAGACTTTTGAGACTTCGGCGTTTGTAGTATGCTCTTTCTGCCCAAGATTATATGATTATCATCCACAAGCCATTCCTGCTCCGTACAATCACAGCAATATTGATTCTGATGAGATGCTCTATTATGTAGATGGAGACTTTATGAGTAGGAAAAATATTGGGCCGGGATATATTTCATTGCATCCAGCTGGTATACCACATGGTCCGCACCCTGGTACATATGAAGCAAGTATTGGTCAAAAAGGAACAGAAGAGTTGGCTGTCATGATAGATACTTTTAAACCTTTGATGTTGACAAAAGCAGCCATGGAGATTGATGACGGTGAGTATTATCAATCCTGGTTGGAAGGAAAATAATTTGACTGCGGCAAAATTGTTTATTTGTTTTATATGAATTTGTATAAACAGGTAAATGCACTAACGAATAAAAACTTAAACAAAAAATATAATGAATTCTTGGATTGAAATTAATGAAGATAGCGACTTCAGTATTCACAATTTGCCTTTTGGTATTTTTAGTGTGAATGGTGGAAGTAGTAGGATTGGAATCGCAATAGGAAGTGAAGTGCTGGATCTTTTGGAGGCGAAAAAGTTAGGCGTATTGGGCGATAATATACCCAATGAGGTTTTGCAAAATGAATATTTGAATGACTTCATTGCACTTGGCAAGGATAAGACCAATGCAGTGAGAGAAAAGATCCAAGCGGAGTTGTGTGATGAAGGTAGTAAGTTGAGAGGAATGGGGAATGTCTTTTACAAGCAATCCGAAGTGACGATGCACTTACCCGTCAAAGTAGGTGATTATACTGATTTTTATAGCAGCATTGAACATGCAACTAACTTGGGTAAGTTGTTCAGAGACCCAGAGAATGCCCTTCTACCCAATTGGAGGCATTTGCCAGTGGGATATCATGGTAGAGCTTCATCAATAATACTAAGTGGTCAGCCGATACACAGACCTCAGGGTCAGACGAAACCTGTTGACGGAGATCCGATTTATGGCCCGTGCCGACTATTGGATTTTGAGTTGGAGATGGCATTTATTATAGGAAAAGAAAGTCGATTGGGAGATAGAATTTCGACAGACCAGGCGGGTGATCACATTTTCGGGATGGTGCTTTTTAATGATTGGAGTGCGCGAGATATTCAGAAGTGGGAATATGTTCCACTTGGACCATTTTTGGGCAAGAGCTTTGCCAGTTCTATTTCGCCATGGGTGGTGACAATGGAAGCTTTGTCATATTTCAAAGTGTCTGGACCTAAGCAAGAACCTGATGTTCTTCCTTATTTACAGTATTCTGGTGACAAAAATTATGACATCAACCTACAGGTGACTATTGCTCCAGAAGGTGGAGAGGAAACTGTAATTTCCAATTCGAATTACAAGTATATGTATTGGAATCAAGAGCAGCAATTGGCCCACCATACAGTGAATGGCTGTAATGTGAATGTAGGTGATATGATGGCTTCAGGTACAATAAGTGGAAAGGACGAGCACTCTTACGGCTCACTCTTAGAAATCACCCAGGCTGGAAAGAAATCTTTGACTTTAAATGGGGGAGAAGAGCGTAAATTCATTCAGGACAATGATACGTTGACATTGAGAGGCTACTGTGAAAAAGATGGCCGAAGAGTTGGTTTTGGGGAAGTGAGCGCAAAAATATTGCCTGCCAAATAGAGCTTATGTCTACACATAGTGATAAAAAAATTGGATTTTTACTTGAGCGGACCACTAGGATTGCCAAGTTGAGTTTTACCAAGGCATTCAAGAAGTTGGATGTTGATATTACACCTGAGCAATGGATCGTTCTCGACAAGCTGGATGTAAACAAGGAGATGTCGCAAAAGGAGATTGGCAATGAAAGTTTTAAAAATGCTCCTACCATTTCCAGGATCATTGACAATTTGGTCAGAAAGGGGTTTGTCAGCAGGGTGAGTGAAGCGCATGATCGAAGAAAAACGGCAATCAGCCTTACACCTGAAGGTAAAAAATTAGTGGATAAATGTCGAAAAGAGGTGGATGCTCTAAGAGATTTATCCTGGAACAATTTATCAGATCAAGACTACATCGAATTTAACAGGATTGTCGATCAGGTTTTTGAGAATTTTGAAAGTTATTTTGAGGGCTAGTAAAATGATTCCGAATTGCTTCCTACTTCGTGGTTTCTGAATCCATAGTAAGCTTATAGGTTAAAGTCAAAACAAAATGACTCAGGAATAAAAAAAGATGCACTTCAAAAACCGTATAGGTATTTTAAATTTTGAAATGCATCCAAGATTATCATCCTTTCCTAGTTCTTCTTTTTGATTTTTTGCCGTCTCCGAGCATGTAGTTTACACCTACTCCAAGTCTGAGTTTTACAATATTATGTGCAATCGGCCATGCCTCCGAATTTTGAGAAATGGACTTTATTGGAGCCTGAATTCCTGGAGAAACTACAATGCTGAGCCTTTCATTTAAAGGTTTATGCCATTCTACAGTTGCCCAGATGCCCATACCCGCCGAATTTTTGTAGATCCGATCATATACTGCCGATGCTTTTGAACTCAATTCAATTATGTTCAGGTCTCTATTAAATATGGATCCTGAGAATTTGTAGTATGCATTGATGTCTATTCCACCAATAAGTTTCAACCTCATTTTATTGGAATTGAAGGCATAACCCAATCCTATTGGAAAATTTACAAATCGATATTGGTTGTACAATTGTTGATTGTAGGTAGTGGTGGTGGTTACCAAACGCATGCTGGATGTCGAGCCGATGATATTGCCATCAGCATCTTCGGTTATGGTTTCGGTCACATTCTGAAGGTTTCTTTCTGAAATCGTCTCCTGTCTTTCCAACTTTTCATGTAATTCTTGATACTGCATGCCCACAGTAAGCAAAAGTCCTGATGGATTCTCCGATACAAACTGAAAACTTGACCCGAACCCTTCTGTACCACTGACATACCGATCACGATGTCTTAGATAGGTGCTTTCAGATCGATTTTGGTCTCGTAAAAAATGCAAGGTGTAAATTCCAGAGCCCATCATTTGAATTTGATGTTTCCATTGACGACGCTTATTGGGTTTTGTCAATTTGTTCTTTTTGCTATCTGCCTTTTTCTTTTCTTCTTTCTTTTTCTCTCTTTCTCTTTTAGCTTTTTTACGTTCTTCTTTTCTTTTTTTATTCGCTTCTTGACGTTCTTTTTTAGTCAGTTTCTTTTTGACCTCAACTTCCTCATCGATGACTGGCACCGCTTCTTCTAGAATTATTAAATCTTCTTTTGAAAAATCAATTCCAGATTTGATTTGGTCCTTTTTGACGATTGCTGATAGACTTGGTTCAAGGGTAGGAGAATTATTCAACTTACTTTCTTCTGCTTCTACATTTACATCCACGTTTTTGATCTGATTTTCAATATCTGGTTGATAGGTCAAATCAGACTTTTCAGTTATTGTGGACTTCTCAAAAACTAATCTGTCTGTTTTGGTAATTTGATTTTTTTGAGGTAGTGCTAATTCCTTATTTTGATAGGTTGTTGTTTCATCTCTCTCTATGATTGGTTGGCTAGTAACAATTGATTGGACTTCTGATGTACTTTTTTGTTCAGTTACTTCTTGTACTTTGGGTTCGGTGCTTACTGCTTCATTTACAATTTCTGGAGCCTCATTCACTGCTACTTCAATGTCAGTATTATCATTGTTGATATTTTTGGAAATGGGATCCGATACCAATTCCTTCTTGGACTTGAGTTCTGCAATCGGACTGACTTCCGAAGAATTGGTTGATTGTAACCAAAATAACCCCAGTACTCCAAGCATTCCAAAGAAAAACCAAATGATAAACCTACGTTTCTTCTTTTTCTTGAGATGAGGTTCGATATTATCCCAGATTTCATCATTGTCCAACATTGGATTTAAATTATCCAACCCCTCTTTAAATTTATTGTCAAAGTCAAAATTCTCCATCTTATATACTTTTTGTTTTATTGGACACTCCCCATTCTGCATTAATCATTGTCTGGAGTGCCTTTCGAGCTCTGGATAAAAAAGCGCGAGATGAACTTTCCTGAATATTCAAAATTTCAGCTATTTCATTGTGCTTGTATCCATCAATAATGGCCATATTAAAAACGAGCCTATGTTGCATCGGAATTTTTGAAAGCAACTTCAAAATATCATCCACATTCAATTTGCTAATCGCTACTGGCTGGGCTTGATTTCTTACTTGGTTGATATCAATCTCTTGAGTAAGAATGGTTTTTTTTCTAATTTTTCCAAGAGCCACATTGATGGCTACTCTCTTGCACCATCCCTTGAATGGAAGTTCGGAAGTTGCATCACACTTGTGGATATTGTTGAAAATCTTGATGAGCGAATCTTGAACCAAGTCCTTGGTCGCTTCATGATTTTTGTTTGCATACCTCAAGCAGATCGAGTACAGCATTGGGGAGAGATGATTGACCATCTCTCGCTGTGCCGAGCGTTCGAAATTTTTGCATGATTTTATAAGCTTTTCCATCGTTTGTTATTGGTGATTGGATAGATCGATTTTAATATGATAGGAATATTATGGTGCCTTTTTAATTCTGAATGTGCCATTGAGCATTCTTTGTTGGTTGTTATTATCATAGCCTGTGCCATTCAAATCTCCTTCGATGTACTCACCATCATCATCGATAATATTGACTGTGATGTCTGGACTTGAAGTGGTGATGCTCGGTACACTGGACAACGGAGACGCATTCACATCAAAAAATGCATTCACCACATACGTGCTAATTCCTATATAATTTCTTAATTCCAGTTGGAAGGTTTCGTTACTTGATAGCCCTTCAAAAACGTACCAGTTTGATGTGGTATTGTCTTTTTTATAAAATTGAGTGGGCGCTATGGTGAATGACTCACCATCAATTTCTATAGTAAAATGATCATCCAGGACTTCACATGTTTGTATTGGTCCAAGCTGAATGTCACCCAATTCTGTGTAAGACATTAGAGGAGTTACTCCTTGCTCTGTTTCTGAGTAAATTTGAATATCCAGACTTGGAAATGCCAAACATTTTAAAGCCAGATTTAGGTTTATATCAGATTCTGTAAGTGGGAAAATGGTCAATTTGCCAGGGACTGTTACAGCAATATGACCTGCAGTGAATGGTACATCATCACAATTGCTGACCTCTCCCGAAATATTAATTATATATTCTTCTACCGTACTCTCCAAATATATATCCCCCAAATGATGGTCTTCAGAATAAGGGCCAATCTCTTCCATATAGATCACATTGTCACAATGATCTTTGACGGTCATCTTTAATGGGGCAGCTTGAGGTACTGATCCACAAAAGAAACCTTCCTCATTGGTGAATCCATAATAGATGAAATTATCCGTCAGATCTTCAATGATTACCTTTACAAAACAGCTTTCAGTACTATCACTATTATAGATTTGAGCAGATAGACATATTGAAGGCAGGGGCACACAACAGCAGTAATAACCAGAACTAGATATTGTGCAATTGTAGTAATTGCCTACTTTTTGACAACTTCCATTTTTGACCCATCTTTGTTCTTCGACATCATATATATATAGAATAATCTCATCAGGAGCGCGGTCCAGGAGTTCGTCTGGAATTTTCATCTTTACTTCGGCGACTTCACCTTCCTTCAATTGCAGCGGCTCACCATTTTCGGATACCAGATCCAGTGCCATCATACTCAAGGCAGACAATGCTTCTTCCTCTCCATCTTCTGATTTGGACACCAATTGCCCAGGCATCAATGCTCCGATGCTTTCATCAGAAGGGTCTATATATCGACTAAATGCATCTACATTGCCTTCAAACTTATTCCCATTTTCATCGACAAACTTGCCAGCTGGGAATTCTATTTCAATATCTGGTGTTTGGAGGAAGCTCTCCTCTTCGCTATTGATTTCAAAAGGCTCTCCTTTATCAATCATCACTATCTCAATAAAAGAGGAGCCATTCGATGTGAAATTTGAGGCTGCTATTCCTTCAAAATATCCAGGAATTTCTGCGGTTACAATCCCTTCATCTTTTTTAATTTCGGTAGATGTAATATCAAAATTTCCTTTGTTGTCTGTCACTGCAGATGCTATTCCGGCTTGCACCAAGGTATTTGCCAGTCCTATACCTGATTCGTCGACAACTGTTCCCTTGAGCGAAGTCTGCACCAGTACGATTGGGTCTTCTATATCGGTTTCGACGATCACCTCATCAATATCTTTTTGACAAGCGACGAGGATGAGAGTTAAGAATATGAATATTGAAAATCTATTTTTCATTTTATTGTTTTTTAGTCAAGTTGCTTTTGCCTTTAAAATCTTCTTGCAAATTGTCAATTCTACATTCAGTTGTAGAGTTATTAACATTTGCTTTTTTTTCATTTTGAGGCAGTATTAAAAACCAAAGTTTTAGGTAGCTACAATGACAAAGATGTTGAGGGCATATAAATCGCTACAGTAAGCTATATTTTTTTTAGAAATATTTGTAAAGTTTTTTGATTGCAATCGATTCGTCATATATTTGCCTTAGCAACTATTGCCATAACAATAAAATAATTTCAACTATGAATTATATGACAGCAGATGTACCTGGAGTACAGAATGTAGACAACGATATAATGCCGATTAATGGTACTGATTATATTGAATTATATGTGAGCAATTCGAAGCAAGCTGCTTATTACTATAAGTCCGCTTTTGGATTTCAAAGCTTGGCTTATGCGGGCCTGGAGACAGGGATCAGAGATAGAGAATCATATGTTGTAGTTCAAGATAAAATCAGATTGGTATTTACATCTCCATTGAATAGTGGAACTGCTATCGGAGAGCATATTGACAAACATGGCGATGGTGTCAAGGTGAATGCTTTGTGGGTAGAAGATGCTACCAAAGCATATAATGAGGCAGTGTCAAGAGGCGCTCGATCATATATGGAACCTGTCACTGAGGAGGACGAAGATGGCAAGGTAGTGCGATCGGGTATCTATACTTATGGAGAAGTGGTGCATATTTTTGTAGAGAGAAAGGATTACAACGGGACCTTCCTTCCTGGATACAAAAAATGGGAGCCGAGATATGAGGCAGAAGGTACGGGGTTGAAATTTGTAGACCACATGGTTGGAAATGTAGAATTGGGAGCGATGAATAAATGGGTGAAGTTTTATGAAGATGTAATGGGTTTCAAACAAATTCTCTCTTTTGATGACAAAGATATATCCACGGAATTTACTGCATTGATGAGTAAGGTAATGAGTAATGGAAACGGAAGAATCAAATTTCCAATCAATGAGCCAGCGGAGGGATTGAAAAAATCTCAGGTAGATGAATATTTGGAATTTTACGAGGGTGCTGGAGTACAGCATGTTGCCATGGCTACAGATGATATCATAAAGACGGTAACCGAATTGAGAGATAGAGGAGTGGAATTTTTACAGGTTCCAGGTACTTACTACGACCAATTATTGGATAGAGTAGGTACTATCGACGAAGATTTGAAGCCGCTAAGAGATTTGGGGATCCTTGTTGATAGAGACGATGAAGGATATTTGCTTCAGATTTTTACGAAGACAGTAAATCCAAGACCGACAATGTTTTTTGAGATTATCCAGCGAAAAGGAGCGACTTCTTTCGGAAAAGGTAATTTCAAGGCATTATTCGAGGCGATTGAGAGAGAACAGGAATTGAGAGGTACTTTATAAGAATATGTTTAAATAATAAACGGCAATTTTTTTTTGGAATGGTGTCCTATTGAGTTGGGACACCATTTTTGCTTTCTTGAATATTGTAAGATGTAAGATCTACTAAAAAATCAATGAGATGAAGACCCTCTTTATTATAGGCAATGGATTTGATATACACCATGATTTACCGACACGATATAGTGACTATCATAAATATATCATCTCTCAGGATACCTATCTTGAAAATATATTCGAAGATTTTTTTGAGTTTAAGACTGATTCAAACTATTTATGGTCTGATTTTGAAAGAGATTTGGGAACATTTAATTGGAGATCTTTTTTCAACGATAATTGTCATTTGGATATTTTGCATGATAAATTCAAGCCAAGTGAAGCATTCAACCTCGAAGATGATTTGTTATTAGAGAGTAAAGCGATTAAAAGAAAAATAAAAAGTTCATTTGCCAATTGGATAGAATGTGTAAATCTGGAAGAAACGGAAAGGAAGTTAAAGATTCCAACAGATTCTTTATTTCTAAACTTCAACTACACATTGACATTAGAAAGTGTATATAACATCCCGAGTGATCAGGTCATTCATATTCATGGCGATATAGAGACCAATAATGAAGATTTGATATTCGGTCATGCCAAACAACTAGTGGAGGAACCCGAATTGGATGAATATGGTGATAGCAACAGAACCTTATTTACAGATTCGGAGAATGCAGCCAAATACCTTTTTTACACATTTCATAAACATGTCAATACCATTATATCTGAAAAAACAAATTTCTTCTCTGATCTCATGCAGATTAAAGAAATAGTTGTTTTAGGTCATTCATTAAGTAAAATTGACGAACCGTATTTTAAAGAGATTTATAATTTTGTAGGTGACGCTTTTTGGCATATAAGTTATTATGGATCAGAAGAAGAAAAACGTCATATTCATAAATTGCAAAAGATTGGAATTGAAAAGAATAAAATTCGAACCTTTCAAATGAATGAATTGAATATTCAATAAAGTGGTTTTTTAGTAATAATTGATAACGTGTTTAGATCAAAATTCAATTTGGGTGAATAGAATTGAGCATTTACCAATACAAAATGCAATACATTATTATTATCTAAATAATTGATAATTAAATAGATGTAAATGCTTTGCATGTAGTTTAATGTAAACAAAATTGATTAATTGTATTTTTTGTCTCATCTATGCTGAGTTACATTTGTCTTGCAAATGAAATTAATCACATGAATTTACCAAAAATGAAAAATACCTTAATCGCCCTCTTATTTTTTGCCTCATTCAACCTAAATGCTCAGATACCTGACTCATTACAAGTAGAACTGCCTTGGGAAGTCGTTAGACTCAATGATTGTGAAAAAACGATGGGAGAAGGTCCAAGGACTGAAAATGAAAATGTAGCTATCCAAGTTTTATCTGATGTAACGGAAAATGGAGGTTTAGGACTTTGCTCAAGTAGGACTAAAACTTGGGGCATATATGATGAGCTCGGAGATATAGAATATACTTATGTTCAATTGGGATCTCCAGCAGTCGGGAATCCATTAATTTGTCAGGAAGATCTGATTATTACCAGCGACCAATTGCCTTATATATTGAATATTGACCAAGTTGTCCTCAATCCTAATGACGATCATTTGTACTCTTTTGATTATAATGATCTCAATAGGACAGAGGTAATAATTGAAACAGAAGATGAAGCCAATTATGATTTTTATATGTACAATCATACCCTGCTGAAAGTATGCAAGCTCAATGTCTATATTTCTGATTGTGAGGATGACATCATTCTCAATTTTCCAGAATCAGCGGAGATTGAATTTAATATGGAACCTTATATTGAACTCACACCTGAGATGTTGGGGGTAGAAATTGATTATCCATGTGGCACTTTTACCACAGATGTGAGAGTTGGGAATTCAAACAAAAATATATTGCCATCGAGCGCTGTAGGCAAGGTAGTACCCGTCACCGTGAAGGCGAATTTTGATGATGGTAATGAGTATCTAAAAATTATTCAAGTTACCGTAAGTGGAGTCAAGCCGGATCCAATTTCGATGTTCATAGAAGATAAAAACTTTTCTGCTGGAGAGACCCTGAGCTTCGAAGTATGGAGTGAAGACATACCAGGTTTGGTAACTTGGGGCCTCCAAATGAAATTTATTGATGCTGAAGTATTGGAAGTGCAGTCAAGTGAAGTATTTACCAATGTGCCACATAATATTTATCCTTCCGGGTCTGAAGTGAGAGCATTATGGGTCCCGGCGGATGCATTGCCCATTGATCTCGAATCCAATTCTACATGGTTTACCTTGGTCATTACTCCCAATATTGATGGAAGTACTATAGATATTTTTGATACGGAATTGGACCCATGGAGCGAAATCGTAGTGGAAGACGACAACTATACATTTACATTTCCTGCGGAATTTATTTTTAATGTAGCTCCGAGAGATATCTTAGACATTGAAGATGAATATGACGATTTAAATGTACGGATATATCCGAATCCTGCTTCAGGTTTATTGACTATCGAAGGATTGGATAATCAGGGACAAGCTGCAAGTGTTGAATTGTTTGACTTGCAAGGGAAATTAGTACTCAAGGAAAATTTGAATGCCAATAATGAAAAATTGACTCTTAATATTTCCGACCTGCCTGCGGGAATGTTTGTGCTCAAAGCTCAGAGTGGAAAGATTAGCTACACAACGAAAATTTCCAAGTTTTGACCTTTTTATAATAAGAAGGAGTATTACGATAAAGACAAAGTCGATCTTAATTTGCCCACTTTTAGTTTTACGGAAAGAAAATGGTTGGTAATGAGATCGGCTTTTTTTTATTTATTTGCATTATTGACGGGTTGAACACCAATTTTTCTTTTTTCGATGAGTTTATAACCTCATTCTAATATGATTCCATATCTTTCGTCACTTTACAATAAAATATTGATTATTTAACAATACCGTTGAATAGCTTGATGTTTAAATAATGCTATGTTAGACCTATCGTCCCTACAATACAGCTCTGAATATCCAGGGGTAATGTCAATAATATTTACAGTGGTTTGTTCTGTGGTATTGGGAGTTGCTGTTGCTTTTACCTACGAAAAAACAAGCAGGGATGTAGATCGACCAGATAATTTTTTGCAGGCACTTATTTTGGTGACAGTAGTGGCTGCAACCATTATGCAGGCCATTGGAGACAGTTTGGCGAGAGGATTGGGAATGATCGGAGCATTGTCAATTATAAGATTTAGAACTACAATTCGTGATCCCAGGAATATTGTTTTTATATTTAGTGCGATAGCAGTAGGTATTGCTTGCGGTGTTATGGGTTTTACAGTTGCTATTTTTGGGACAATTGGGTTTTGTTTGACCGCTTTTTTGCTGAGATTTTCTAATTTTAGTGAAAAACAAAAGCTGTTTGCGGATCTTAAGCTTAAATTTTACAAGGTGGATGGAAATCACAAAGCCTTGGAAGAAGTGCTTAAGGTGCACTGTACAGACTTTGCGATCCGAAGAAAGGAATTTGGAACAGGAACAGGCAAAAAGTCAAATTTGATCACCTACACCTATCGGATAAAACTAAAAGACCCTTTTGCCGCTCAAAAATTGGTAGATGATCTGGATGATCTCTATGGAATTGTGGTAGGTGATTTGACGATTGAAAATAAGCTATTTGATACGATATAGAGAAATGAAGAGAGTAAATTCAATATATTTAAGTGCATTTGTACTGGCAGCAATACTGGTCTTTTTGAGCTATTCGATGCAGTCAAAAACCGCTTCATTTTATGGATTCGCTGAAAACAAGGAGACTGAAATCAATCATATCTCAGATGTCTTGGTAGAAAAAATTCATGTGGAGAATGGCCAGGAAGTGAAGAAAGGAGATTTGTTGATAGAAGTGAAGGATGCCATATTACCATCGAAAATTGATGGGTTGAAATTGGAAAAAGAAGTTATTCAGCAAAATGTACTTCAGAGGAAGACAGAAATTCGAAACAGGATCGCAACTATAGAAATGGAAAGGGACTTGAGGTTGAAAGACCTTGAATCCAAAATTCAATCTTTAGAGAAGGAAATTGCCTTGAATGAATCTCTTTATGAAGGATTGAAAACGATAGACAATAAAGAGAGTAAATACAGTAATCCGAATGCTGTAAAGCTTGAATTCATGAAACAAAGTCGGAACGATATCATGACGGTAGCCGCAGAAGATATCAAAATGCAGAGACAAATGTTGGCAAGTGTCGAAGCTCCTTCAAATGTGAAATCGGAAATTATAGATACGGAGATCACACATTACGAAAGAGAGAAGAACAAACTTTTGATTTTTGCACCATCTGATGGTTTGATAGGAAATGTGACATGTAAAGAGGGTGAAAACATTTCAGCATTTTCGACATTGATGAATTTTTACAAACACAATCCAACCTTGGTCAAAGGATATGTGCATGAAAGTATGATATTGGAAGTGCAGGTTGGAGATGTTCTGGAAGTCTCTTCATCACTGCACCCAGATGTGCATATTAAGGGGAAGGTATTCGGATTGGGATCCAGGATCGTGGAGATTCCTGAGCGGTTGAGAAAGATTGCAGATTTCAAAACCTATGGTCGAGAAGTACTGATAAAAATTCCAGAGGAGAATGATTTTTTACAAAAGGAAAAGGTGTTGCTTAATACAAGCATAAATGAATCTAGATTGACATTGGGAAATTTGTTTACTTCAAAAAAACCTTTGTCAAACAAGAGGAATAACTTGGATAAAATTAAAGATTGATACATGTCTAAAAGTGTATCAGTAAATACGGAATCTTGTAATGGGTTGGTTTTGGCATTGTTGCTATTGGCGTTGATGCAGATCAATCTGAATGGTCAGGAAATTTGGACTTCAGATCAATTTTTAAATTTTGATGCCAGTAAGGGTGAACTTCCTTATCAAGAAAACTTAAATTTTATCGGCAAAGCAAAGGGAATGCCCTTCATTGATCGATATGAGTTCCGTACAGAAACGGATGAAATGATATTGGATCAACAGCAATATCAATTTCGATTCAAGTTCAACAGCAATGAGGAGCGAAAGGCATATGACAAAATATTAATTGCCAATAAAAACAAATACCTCTGGATGCAAGCACAATATGAGTTGGATTTGTGGGAGGAAAAATATAAGAATATTCTTGATCTATACTTTTATCAAAAAGAGATGAAGTTGTTAAGAGAAGATCTTGAATTACTGGCCGATAAGCGGACGGTGTTAAAGAAAATATTGGATAGTGAGACGAAGGTTGATGTGAGTGATTGGATTACAAATGAAGGCGAAATTTTCAATGTGCAATCAGATTCTTTGGAATTGGAATTACAAATGAAGGGAATTTCGCAAAGGATTTTTGGTTCAGAGCGTTTGGCTCCTCGCCTGGATGAATCGGACTTCATTCAAGTGTCAAAAATTCGGGAGATGATAACTCAAATCATGAATGATGAGGGGCAACATCCTGATGAAGGCTTGGCAGGGGCAGAACAAAATTTGGCGAAAGCGGAGTACAACTTGGAAATTGCGGAAGGAAAGCGATGGTTGGAATTTGCACAGATACAATTTCAAGCTGAAGACAAATTGTCCTTTCAAAGAGAGTTTTCGCTAGGAACAAGTATTACCATACCCAGTAAAAATAATAATAGAGTCAAGAAGAATGATGCTGCACTGGAACTTTTGGAAAAGAACTACGAGTCGAGAATTGAGCAGGAAGAAAACAAAAAGGAGCTTTTAAGTGATGAGGCAAAAATATTGAGACTGATTGAGCAGCATGAGGTGTACATTAAGATGAGAGAAAAGCAAAAGTTGAATGCGACTTTTGAATCCTTTTCCGAAAAAAAGATTGTTTCTCCATTGGTGCTAATTGGAATAAAAAGATCGATTTTGAGTAATTCCAAGAAGCAATTGGATCTTGAAAAAGACATTTTTGAATTATATATTAGTCTATTAACAAAAAAAGCCGTTTTTTTAAAAGTGCCAAGAAAAAACTATTTAAAGATTGAATAGATTTTTAAAGGTTGGAAAAATTAGAAAAGATGATGATGTCAGATCTCACACTCTAATTTTTCCAAGCTAATCAATCTCTCCAATCCCTATTATCAA
The DNA here is from genome assembly GCA_965230575.1 of Saprospiraceae bacterium. Lineage (GTDB taxonomy): Bacteria > Bacteroidota > Bacteroidia > Chitinophagales > Saprospiraceae > CAJXUU01. Next base: position 7,561,068 of record OZ246013.1, on the reverse strand, counting down.
TTAAAACCTGAGAAAATGAAAAAAACTTTTACCCTCCTTCTACTTTTTTGCGGATTGGGATTTTGGGCCTTTGGTCAAGTCCATATCAATGAATATTCTGCCGCAAACCTTGAAAACTTCCTGGATAATTATGACCGTACTGAGGATTGGATTGAATTGTACAACGATGGTGATGTGGATGTAGATTTGAGTGGTTATCATCTTTCTGACAAGTCAACCAAGCCTGGCAAATGGGAGATCCCAGCAGGTACCATAATTCCCGCAAAAGGACACTTGGTCTTTTGGTGTTCTGGAAGAGATGAGGCTTGTGACAATAATGTCTATCACACAAATTTTAAGTTGGCTCAGACCAAGGATAATGAAACACTCATGTTTACCATGCCTGATGAAACCGTCATTGACGAGATTCCACTAGGTCTTACATTAGTAGAGTCTTCATGGTGTAGATCAGTAGATGGGGGTAGTGATTGGATGATATGTACCAATCCAAGTTTGGGTACTACAAATAATGGAACGGATCAATATTTGAGATATGCCATGACTCCTTCTATGAATATGGAAGCGGGATTTTATAATAGTGCATTCGCAGTGAATATTACAAACAATGATCCTGGAACTACATTGAGGTATACCTTGGATGGAACCAATCCTACATCTGATTCACCAGAATTTTTAGGCCCGATAAGTATAGCTGCTACTACAGTGGTCAAGGCTAAATCTTTTAGCAATGACCCAACGGTATTAGATAGTAAGATAGAATTCAATACTTACTTCATAAATGATGAATATTCGTTGCCAGTTTTTTCAGTTGCTGCAGACGATGTCAAAAGACTTGCGAATGGAGAGGGAGATTTGATTCCAATCGGGTCTATAGAATACTTCAATAAGGATAAAGTTAGAGAAGCGACGTCATTTGGATCATTGAATAGACATGGTCAGGATTCCTGGATTTTGGATCACAGAAGTATTGATTGGGTGTCAAGAGATGAGATGGGTTATTCGAAAGCTGTAAATGCACCACTTTTTTCTCGTTCTGACAGAGATGAATATCAAAAATTTATGTTTAGAAATTCAGGGGATGATAATTACCCAGCAAATGATGACGCAAATCATGTCGGAAGTACGCACATCAGAGACGAATATGTACAGACCCTTGCTGCTGAAGGAGGCCTCAAGTTGGACTACAGAGCAGTAGAAAGAGTTGTTTTGTTTTTGAATGGTGAGTATTGGGGTGTCTATGGTATGAGAGACAGACCGGTAGACCATGATTATACGGATTTTTACTACGATCAAGGAAAGTATGATGTTCAGTTTCTCACTACATGGGGAAGGACTGAATTGCAGTATGGAGGTCAACAAGCGCTCAATGATTGGTATAGGCTCAGAGATTTTATAATGGAAAATGACATGGGTGATACTTCTAATTATGAGAAAGTAACTGACGAATTGAATGTTGTAAGTTTGATGGACTACATGATTGTCAATTTGAATTGTGTAGCTTCTGATTGGCTTAATTACAATACAGGTTGGTGGAGAGGTACCGATCCAGATGGAGACCACAAGAAGTGGGGATACATTCTTTGGGATTTGGATGCTACTTTTGATTACTACATCAATTATAGTGGTGTGCCGAATATCAGCCCAGATGCGACTCCATGTGACATCGAGGAAATATCGGATTTTATGGATGGATTCTTTGGCGGTAATGAAGGTGGAGTCGGACCAGGATCAGTGGTTTGTGAATTTGAGAATGATGGAAGCATGTGCAACAGTATAGCGAATGGAACAAGTCCTTATGCGGCTGATGATTCCGTTTACTTACTTGTTATCAATCAAGATATAAGATGTTGCGAAGGCGAGTGGGATGAAGTTTGTCAGAGGCTTTATGATGATTTGGGCTTTATGGCAGATTATGAAAATTGCCCAAGTATACTCGATGGATCATGCCCTTATCCACCAGATGATCCAATAGTACAGTTCATTTTTGACGAAGGATTTTGTTGTGAGAATTGGACCAATCAATGTAATGGATTTTATGATTTCCTGGCCAATGGAGGAATGGTCAATCCGAGCCAACAGGTGCGAGGAAATGTTGGGATGCACGAAAAGATTTTCTTGAAATTACAGGAAGAAAGTCCGATTTTTAGACAATTGTACTATTCTCGACAAGCAGATCTTCAAAATACGGTCTACTCTTGTGAAAATATGATATCTACGCTGGACAGGATGTTGGCGGATATAGAACCAGAAATGCCGAGACAGATCGATAGATGGGGTGGTTCAATGAGTGAATGGCAGTCGAATGTCAATCGATTGAAAAATTTCATCTTGGATAGATGTGAATTGTTGGATGATGGAATGGTTGAATGTTTTGATCTTACTGGACCTTATGATTTGACCTTGATGGTCGAGCCAGATGGGGTAGGAGAGATAGATTTGAATACATTGGATATTGAAGAGTTTCCTTGGACTGGTGCTTACTACGGAGCCATGGATAACAAAATAAAGGCAAGAGCTTTTGAAGATACATATGAATTCAGTCATTGGGTATCGTCATCTGGATCACTTATTACACCTTCACCTATGGATAGAAGGGCTTTTATCCAACTGGAATCTCAAGATACTTTAACTGCGGTATTCAAATTATCCACAAGTGTAGAAGATTTGGAATCAGGAATCAAAGTGAATGTATATCCGAATCCTACAAGAGGTATTGCCACTATTCAATATGAGCTGGAAGAGGCGATGGAGGTTGAAGTAAGTATTGTAAATATGATGGGACAAGAGGTCATGAGAATACCTTCAAATGATGTTAAAAAATCTGCTGGTGTTTATAATCAATCAATAGACCTGGCCAAAGTGGATATTACTTCAGGTGTTTATTTAGTAAAATTGAGAGCTGATAAGTACGAAATAACAAGAAAGCTTTCGATACTAAAATAATAGTGTTGAAGTGAATACTAATAATATAGGATTGAAATATCCTTTTATTAGATATGCATAAAATACAAAAAGAGCTTCCAATCTTTATGGAAGCTCTTTTCTAATTTTTGGCTTTATTTGGCCAAATTCAATATGGGAAACAATAAATACCAAGACTTTACCAGAGTCTCAATACATCTTTAGGTGTTTTAAATTAATTCAATTCCAAATTAATCTTCCAAAACGAAAACCTCTTAAGGTTTTACAATATTTGGAACAACAAATAAGTAATTGCAAATTGAATGCCAAAAATTAATAAATGATGTTTTTTTCACATATAAATTATCAATAAAGTATAAAATAGGTTGTAGACGGAGGATTTTTGGTTATTAAAGGGAATTTTTACAAATAAAAATTTACCCCTAATCAGATTTCATCGTATTCGAATTAGCTCTATTTTTCATGTGAACTATAATTTTTCAAACCTAAAGATTATCAGGATGTTGGATTTACCCTTTCATGTAATTCAAAATAAGCCAGTATATATTGGGTAATCAAGCTCTGGTCAAAGCCACATTCCTTATAGATTCATTGATATATTCTTGATCATAATCTCTTAATGTTGAATAAAACCAATTTAATTTTAGATTAAAAAACTCTTCGACATAAATACTATGTGCGAATTGATATATTAGCGGAAAGATTAAAAAACTAGTGAATGAAAAAAATACTTATACTTTGTGCATTTGTTTTGATTGTTTTTTCGTGTGCAGATAAAAAGTCAAAAACATCAGGCATAGATGCTAAAAAACTTTATAAACAATATTGCGTGATATGTCACGGTATTGATGGCAAATTGGGACTCAATAATTCTAAAGATCTAACTAAATCAGCTTTGACTATGGATGAACGGATTATGATCATCAAGAATGGAAAGGGGGCTATGACGCCTTTTAATGCCATTATGAAAGCTGATGAGATCAAAGCTGTAGCCGAATACACATTCAAACTGAAATAATAAAAAATAAAAATGATCATCGCCGGGGTAATGTCAGGAAGTTCTTTGGATGGATTGGATATTGCCATTGTTCGATTTGGTTCAACGGATGACTGGGAGCTTATATGGAATCATGACATGCCATATTCGGCTGAATGGGCAAGTAGATTGAAGCAATATCATCAACTATCAGCCAGTGAGTATATAACTTTCAAATCTGCCTACAGCCAATATATCGGTCGATGCTTAAAAGAGGCTTTTGACATGTATACTGGCAAAATTGATCTTGTCAGTTTTCACGGACATACGCTTGTTCATCTGCCAGAAGAAGGAATTACGGAGCAAATCGGAAATGGAGGAATCCTGGCGGCCTTATTAAATATTCCAACTGTTACGGATTTTAGAATACAGGATGTGATGAAGGGTGGGGTAGGTACACCACTTGCACCTCTCGCCGAAATGAATTTGTTTCTGGGGCATACCTATTATCTCAATCTTGGTGGAATAGCAAACATTACAAAAATTACAGACCCGACAAGTGTATTGGCTTATGATGTCTGTCCATGCAATCAAGTACTCAATTATTATAGCAGTAAGCTGGGGAAAGAATATGATGAGGATGGACTTTTGGCGAGGTCAGGGAATAGGGTTGAGATATTGGAAGCCTACATGGATTCTATTCCTTACTTCAATCAAAAGCCACCAAAATCGCTGGATAACAATTGGATAATGAATGAGGTCATTCCAAATTTTCCAGAAGGCAAGGCTGAAGATATCTTGCATACATATACCAATTGGATGTCGTCGTGTATTGCAAATGAGATTGCAAGCGAAGGAGGATCGACCTCAATGATGGTAACAGGTGGCGGGGCCCACAACACCTATTTTATGGAGTGCCTGACAGCAAAGCTTGCGGAAAAAAATTGTTCTCTCATTATTCCTTCAAAAGAAATCATCGATTACAAGGAAGCAATACTGATGGCACTTATGGCTTACAAATATATGCAAGGAGAAGTCAATGTATTGAGTTCAGTGACTGGAGCATCTTCAGACACTATAGGAGGTGCGCTGTACAAAGTAATAATATAGAAGATCATTAAAAAGGATCACTAAAATCTCCAAAGAGCAATAGCAACAATCCTACTGCACTTAATCCACCTACTGTTCGGAGCGAGGTTGGGCCGTGGGTTTGAATTCCAAGATTAATGGAGGTAGCACTTTCTTCTTGCGGCATCATTAAATTATGATGGTCCACTCGAAATACTATTCCCCATTTATTATCCCAAGTCATATTGGATTCAATACTATACCCTTTAAACTTTTCAGCTTCTTTATGCGGACTGGAAATTATTATCCCAGGTGACAAGCTAAATTCTATATCATTATCAGTTTTATAAGCCAATCTTGCCCTTGGACCCATTCCAGATGAATTAAAAAACCAATGTATCCCTAAAGAAAAATCATTCTTTAGATATTTTTGAACTCCTAGATTATACGATATATCCAGCCCAGAATTACCTTTATAGGAAGGGTTTAGTTGGGTGGACAAGGCAAATTCACTCACGATGCGATAAGGACATTCTTCGCTGTTGGAATGTCTAAAACATAGTTCTTGAGCAGAGAGCGAAGAAATTGATAAAAATAAAATTGTAACAACAGTAATGATCTTGTTTGCATTCATGATAGGCATCATTTTTATAGAAATTGGTTTTTCTAAATTACTTCAAAATATCGATGCCTCCAAAATAATAAAATGTTGTCAGTTTTTATAAGATTTATTATCAACCTCAATTGCTATACATGAAAATATTCTGTCATTTGCTGAATCGTTTCCTCTGTCTTAGGGTTGTCCATCACCACCTTTCCCTGCTCAAGAATGACTATTCTACTACAGACTTCTGCTACGTGTGTGAGATCATGACTTGAAATCAGAAAAGTATGTTTGTCAAGCCTTTCTCTTATTATTTTTTTGAGCCTTATCTGCGTCGTAGGATCTAGGCTGGCAAATGGTTCGTCAAGAATGACAATCTCAGGATTTCCAATTAGTGCACCTACAATACCTACCTTCTTTTGATTTCCCTTGGAGAGATCTCTGATATATTTTCTGACACCTAATATTTCTCCATTAAAAAAATCGGCAAATTGATTGATAAACTCATTGACTTCTCCCTTTGACCAATTATGCAAGCCGCCTACAAAATCGAAGTATTCATTGGGTGTCAAAAAGTCAATCAAAAAAGTCTCATCTAGAAAGGCGGAAGTATAAGTTTTCCATTTTTCCGACTTGCTCACATCATCATTCTTAGATTCAATGACACCTTGGCTGGCTTTGATAAGATCTAAAATAAGGCTAAAAGCAGTTGTTTTTCCCGCTCCATTATTACCTACTATACCTACACATTCTCCCTTGTCAATACTCAGGTTATCCACACTCAAGACAGTAGTCTGTCCGTATGTCTTTTGTACATTTTTAAATTCTAAAAGCATAATTTTAATTTTCTTATTTGGTTCTGAAAGCAGTTCCGATCTTATATCTGTTTTTCTTAAATAGTGCTACTGAAAGATCGATTAATTTGTCATGAAAAATAAAGCCGATGAGTCCAATCAAGGCCGTTAAGTAAATTCCTAAATCTGGATGACCCATATATTTGCAACCATGATAAAGCACAATGGGCACCACCATAATAGGTATAATGATCAAAAATAAGGACATCGAGAATCCTTCATAATTCATCGCCGCTCCTTTGTTGGAATCTACCTTTTTGGAATTATAACTGGCCAAGATCATGTACAAAAACAATACAAAGCCCAAATTATAAAACATCATAGCTGGCATCAATAGGAAATATTCACTCTTGTAAAATCCATAAAAGATTAATATCATGGTCTGCACTATGATTATGGCGCATTGCAAATAGTATTTCGCCTTGAATATTTCTTTTATGCTCTCCATCTTGGTCAAGAGAAGGTCAAAGTGTCCACTGTTCCAGGAGAGTAATAATTGGCCATAAGTAAGTGCAAATCCACCCGTCGTGAAAATGGCAATAAACATATACCAACCCATAGAATTATAAGTGTCAATACTACTCATGAAAGGATACAAGAATATCATCACGATGACGTACATCATATTTCTGGACCTCTTGTTTCTAAGGATCAGTTTTATCTCCATTTCCATCATTTCACCTGCTCGACCGAACCTTGAGAATATTCCTGATCGTAAGTTTACCTCAGTGATCGAACTGTCACTTTTCTCATCTTCAAGATATGCCACTTTTTTCAATACATCATGACAACCCCAATAGGCAACAATAGTGGCGAACAATGGCAGTAGTGCAAGACCAATATTTCCAGTGAGAAAATTGAAAATATACTCCAATCCTGCGCCTAGAGGAAGAATCCCTCGGATGTCAAGAAAATTTATAATGACAACTAACAATATGAGGCCACCTGTAACTATCTTATTGATATTTAGATACTTATCTACTAGGAAAGCTGCGTAATTCGTGAAATATAAAAGCCCGATCATAACCAATCCATGATTCAATACATCTACATTGTAATCAGGAGCAAATGAAGATGATATGAGATATGCGATAATACCAATAAGGGTGATTGTATTGATCCAATGAAATGCCGTCTTACTCAGAATATAATGGTAGATCTTGGATTTTTTGATAGGTTGAAGAATGTACTTTTTCAAGGTCTTGAAACCAAAATTTTGAAATACCAATCTCCCCAGAAATAAGTAAATAATGGTGTATAAAAAATACTTGCCGATTAAGGAAGATGGATCACCGTATTTGCTCAGTTTGTCTGCTAGAAATGGTGCTCCGGCACCGAGGGCAATACTGGAAAGGCCCATGTAGAGTCCTACAATGCCCATCATTACTGTAGTGCCAATATTTTGATTAAAAGCGGGACTTCGCAAAAAGGATTTTAGGGAAAGACTGGTGATTTTTCCGAACATATAGATTGACTTGATTGAAATATGGGTGTAAACTAAAAATAAGATTTGATTTTTGGGCTATTTTGCGATTAGGAGGATAAAATTGTCGACATATATTATTAACTATTCGTTAAATATTAGTGTCCGTTGACGCGATAAAGACAAGAATTGTGTCTTAATGTACAAAAATGATATTCCTGATTCGTTAATAGAAATAAGAAAAATGATGTGTAAGAAGACCTTTTTTATATTTTGTGTGTTGAAAATACGAAAACCATAAGATTCTTAGACACAATGTAAAAATGGTTTAACTAAAAACCATCAGTTTTGTCACTTAATTAAAATCGATACGTCCAAAAAAATGGAAGTAGTTTTAATAAGTTAAAGGAAGAAAATAGAATTATAGAATGAAGCACTACGTCACCATATTACTTTTTTTACTAGGCAGTCCGATTTTTGCTCAAGTACTAAATGATGATTGTCAATTTGCCACTTTTATTCCTAATGTTGATGGCTTTTGTTCCGAACCAGCAGAATTTTCGAATGTAGGTGCCCAAAGTGATCCTACTTTCTCGAACATATGCTTTTTAAGTTATGGAAATGGCGTTTGGTTTTCCTTTGTTCCCACAGAACCAGCTATCAATGTCAGAGTTTTTGGAGTAGGAACAGGAACGAATACCTTGCAATTTCCAAAAATGGCTCTTTTTTCTTCTTGCGGAGATTATATAACCTGTTCTCCAGGAAAATCTCAAAGCACCGATGAGTTTGTTATTTCAAATCTCGTCATTGGTCAAGTATATTATCTGATGGTGGAATCGGCTATGAACCTCGAAGGTTCTTTTCAATTGTGTATAGATGATTTTACGCCAGTGCCTTCTCCAGAGTCGGATTGTGACAGGGCAGTAGTCCTTTGTAGTACAGATCCATTTACCGTGGAGAGTTTGAATAGTCAAGGAGCCAATCCTAATGAAGCTAATGGATCCTGTATTGGTGGAGAGTCTGCTTCTTCATGGTACGTCTGGGAATGTGATCAAAGTGGTACACTTACCATGGAATTAATTCCAGCAAATCTTGGAATAGACGAAATAGTAGATGATTTGGATTTTGTGATTTTCGAACTGCCTGGCGGTGTGACGGATTGTAACAACAGAATAGAATTGAGATGTATGGGGTCGGGAGCAAATACTACCAACGGGCAAATAAACCCAGTTTCTACTTGGGCTATTTGCAATAGGGCCACGGGTATGGCTGTTGGTGAGACAGATGTGATCGAAACAGGAGGCTGTCTTGATGTAAGTAATAACTACGTCGCTCCTCTGGACATGGTGTCAGGTCGGACCTATGGAATGCTCATAAATAATTATACCAATAATGGATTGGGATTTTCAATAGAATTTGGTGGTACTGGGACTTTTGTGGGCCCAGAAGCTAATTTTAATGTGAATCCAGTCGCTGAATTTGAATGTGATAAGACGATTGTATTTACCGATTTGTCTGACCCTGGTGTAGATCCAATTGTCAATTACACCTGGAATTTTGGTAATGGAGCTAATCCCTCAACGGCAACAGGACCAGGACCTTTTTCTACCATCTATGATTCATTTGGAGACAAGGTAGCAGCTTTGACTTTAGAAAGTAGTCGGGGTTGTCTTGTGACCCATGTTGTGGAATTTTATGTTGATGCCTGCTGTCAAGATACGAGTACCCTGGGTGTGAATGGTTTTCCTACAGATGTAGAATGTTTTGGCGAGGATAATGGTCAAATTTTGGCGGAAGGATTTTCTGGAAGCCCCGACTACCAATATTCTTTGGATGGTGTCAATTTCCAGCCAAGTCCAAGATTTTTGAACCTTGCATCTGGTCAATATGAAATTACGATTGTTGACAAGAAAGGGTGTATGAGCGACACTACTGTAATCATCGAGCAACCGACATTGACAACGGTAGATGCAGGACCTGACACAACAGTTGATCTTGGGCTGAGTATTATTTTGGATGCAATGATTGATTCGGATTATTTCATAGATTCTATTTATTGGAATCCACTCGATTCGTTTTTGGGATGTACAGAGTGCCTTGATCCAGAAATTATACCACCTGGAAATACCACGTATACCATTACTGTTGTAGATGAAAACGGATGTACAGCGACTGATCAAATTGAGCTTCGTGTGAATATCGTTAGACCAGTGTTTTATCCAAATGTATTTAGTCCTAATAATGATAATGTCAATGACTTTTTTAATCTATTTGGAGGACCCGCTGTAGAAGGTATTGATTTTCTCAAAGTTTATGATAGGTGGGGTAATCTGATGTATGACGGAAGACCAGACATTAATGACCCATTACAAGGCTGGGACGGATATTTTAATAATAAACAAGTGAATCCTGGAGTTTATGCCTGGATGGCAGATGTAAGATTTATCGACGATGAAACCCTTACTTATTCTGGTGATGTCACAGTGATACGATAAATAAATTATTTACCCTATGAAATTAATCAAGCTGATAGGATTTTTGTTCCTTTTGGTATCAATTGGCTGTTCAACCGACATCAATGAGGTCAATGCTATCACAAATAGTGAATTTCTGAAAAAGGAAGAGGCCAAATTTGTTTCAATTTTATACAGCGATTCTGCCCAGGTAAAGGTGAGGATAACAGCGGACAAAATGATTAGACACCTGGATAAGAAAAACCCAAGAGATGAATTTCCCGAGGGTATATTTGTTGAGTTTTTAGGTGAATCTGGCAAAGCATATAGTTGGTTGGAAGCGGATCGGGCCATACGATATGAAAAAGAAAGTGAAGTAGTGGCACAAGGCAATGCGAAGTTTTACAACACAAAAGAAGAGATGCTAACATCTACAGAACTTATTTGGAATGAAAATGATCAAAAACTTTGGACTTCAAAATTCGTTCGGATATCACAACCCATGAAAGGAGATACCAGTTATGGATATGGTTTTGAGGCTAATGAAGAATTCACACTTTTCGAAATCAAGAAAAAAACTTCTTCCATTTTTAATATCGAGAGTTTTAAAGAGAATTTGGACCAAAAAGACAAGTAGCTTTGGATAGAATTTTGATATTTTAAGTCATTAGAATTAAGCGATGCCATCTCAGTATATGGCGCCAAAACTTCTTAATAATAACACTAAATGCCAAAATTTTACGTTTTATGCACTAAATGCCCGACTTTTGCACCAGTTTCTGGCATCTAATTCCAACAATTAAACTGAGATTTTCTTAAATTCATGTGATATTTAATTCATATCATTTAGTTTCTAAGGTATATCAATTTGATAAAAAGCAAAACAGAAAAATCTATACTAAAATGAGAAGTTTATTTTGGATTCTCTTTCTTGTGTTTTCTACGTCTTTATCTGCTCAAATGGAAGTGGATGGGCAAATTCTATACGGTAATGAATGGATTGATTATGATAAGACTTATATTAAAATCACAGTTGACCAAGATGGATTGTATCGCATATCAAGAGATCAATTATTGGACGCTGGAGTTCCACTTAATCAAATAAGTCTCGAAAATTTAGTTTTATTCAATTACGGTAAGAGTGTTGCATTTTATGCAGATCCCAGTGAAAACTTTGTTGAGTTTTTTGGGAAAAGAAATCGAAGCGAATTGGACCAATTTATCTACTTGGACAAGAACTCAGTTTTAAACCCCGAATACAGCGTAGTATCTAATGAATCTGCCTACTTCTTGACATGGGATGAAGAGATCAATCCATTATTAACTTCACAAGTCAATACTGATTTAGGTTCGAATAACTTGCAACCAGAAGCATTTTATATGCATCAGGAAATGGTTGTGAAAAATGAATTTCAATACAAGCCCGTTGAGGATGGAGAACAAGTGAGGTATTCCAATTTTGTTTCCAGCGAGGGGTATGGATCTGGAATCGATAATATAAATACCATTGAAGTGCCTCTTTCGAATATCTTTGAAAATGGACCGAATGCTCTGGTCAGCGTTAGATTTGGCGGAAATAGAACGGCCCATAATACCGCTTTGAGAATCAATGATTTTACACAGGAGACAATATCGCACCTAAAAAATAGTGTAATCCAGAGAGAATATGAGATTACACTCGACCAATTAGGTAATTCGAGTATGACTTTGGAATTGAATGGTTCAGCCTCTGATTCAGATAAGAATATAATTGCCTATGCCAAAGTGACTTATCCCAGATCGTTTATTGCCAACCAGACTTCATGGATGTTTCATATCGATGCAGCCAATTCGGAGCGATATTTTGAGATTGAAGGATATAACAATTCAGATCTTCCAATTATTTACGATTTGGAAAGTAATGTCAGAATAATTCCTGAGAATTTATCGGGTAACAAAATTGGTTTTTTACTGCCTCCAAGTTCGACAGAAAAGCAAATTTACATTTCAAGCAGTGTTTCCGATATCAATGCACCACTGGCAATCAAGACGAGAGAATTTGTTGATTATAATGATGGAGATTACAATTTCATTATGATATCCAGTGATGAACTGAGAAAACAAGATAATACTGACTGGGTGCAGGAATATGCCGATTACAGGGCATCAGCCGCAGGAGGGGAGTATGTTCCGGTGATAGCTAATGTTGATCAGTTGTACGACCAATTTGCCTATGGAGTTGATAGACACTTCATTGCATTTCGAAATTTTGGGTATTGGACAAAGGAAAATTACACCAAGCCTGAGTTTATGTTCATCATTGGTAAAGGTCGGGAATATAGAGAGAATAGAACTATCGATCAAATCCAAGAAAACGATGATGCATATATTCCTACTTGGGGAAATCCAGGTTCGGACAATATGATATTGGCAAGAGATACCTTGCCTGTACCGATTTATCCTATTGGTAGATTGGCAGCAAAGACTGCGCAAGAAGTAAAGGAATATCTGGATAAAGTTCAGCAGCATGATGAAAACCTGAACCTTCCTCAATCTATCGAGGAGAGACAGTGGCAGAAAAAGGTACTGCATCTTAGTGGTGGTGATGCCACACTTCAAGAATTGTTGGCCAATAATCTTCAGGTAATGGGAGATACCCTTACGAACAATATGTTTGGAGCCGATGTCACAACTTTCTACAAAAAATCTGTCGAAGCTATTGAAGTGGCCACGTCGGATAAGATTTTTGAGTTGATCAATCAAGGACTTTCAATAATCACCTTTTTTGGTCACTCTTCCGTAGGTAAGTTTGATTTTAGTTTGGACAATATCGACAAGTATGAGAACAAAGGAAGATATCCATTGGTCTTTTCACTTGGATGTTACTCTGGAAATATTCATACCGATCTGGAAGGAATATCAGAACAATTCGTCGTAAGAAAAGATAAAGGAGCAGTATGTTTTATAGCTGCCTCGGGTACAGCATATGTAGGCCAGCAATATAAATACGCGCTCAGATACTATGAAAGACTGGGTGGAGAAGACTATGGAAAACCGATTGGGACTATTTTAAATAACGTGGTAGAGGAGTTTTCATCGATAAAGGATTATAGCTACGTTACATTTTTACAACAATTGACCCTTCACGGAGATCCAGCGGTAAGTTTAGCTTCATTTGAAACAGTGGATGTGATTCCAGATGCCAGTTCGATTAGAACCAATCCTACTTTTGTAGATACGTACGAAGATGAATTCGAAGTATGTTTTGATGTGGCAAATATTGGAAAATATACCAGAGGAGAGTTTGATATATTAGTGGAGCATTACGACCCTGAAGGAGATTTGGTATCGGATTCTATTATTCGAAGTGCAGTGCCTATTTACAATTCACAATACTGTCTGAATTTGCCTATCACCTCTAATAAATTGGTAGGTAAAAATACAATCAAGATTACAGTTGATGTATCAGATGAAATTGAAGAATTGCCTTCACCTGATGCGGAATTGAACAATAAGCTGGTATCTAAAGATGGCGTAGAAGGGTTTGAATTTTTTATCTTGAATAATAGTGCAATCCCGATTTATCCAAGAGAGTTTGCCATTGTAAATGAATCAGACATATCATTGGTCGCCTCTACCTATAATGCACTTGGCGAGGATCAAAAGTTTATTATTCAAATTGATACAACTGAGAATTTTGATTCTCCATTATTTAGGGAGTCGGAGCTTTCTAATGTAAAGGGAGTATTAGAGTGGAAATTGAATTTTCCAATGGAGCCTAAGACGGTATATTATTGGAGAATAAGCCCGGATGAGAATACTACTGGTGTGGGTTTTGTTTGGAGCGAAAGTTCTTTTGTCTATGACTTGGAAGCAAGAGACGGATGGAATCAATCTCATTATTTTCAATACTTGAAGGATGATTATGAAAATATGTCCTTAGAGGGAGATAGGACATTTTATTTTGCTACGAACCTGAAAGAAATTAAAATCAACAATAAAGTTTGGTTCAGCGAAGACCCCGCACAATTTGTTATTGACAATGATTTTAAATCGTCAATGATGGATAGAAGGACTTCTCCCGCTTTAGCTGTGGCTGTCATTGATACTCTGGGTAAGTTTGTAATGAATCCAATTGGAGGTGCTCATGAAAGTCTAAATTTTTATAATAAGGCTATACGGACATTTTATTTCAAAGGTGATGAAGCACAGGGAAGACAGGATTTTATAAACTTTCTGGAAAATGAAGTACCTGAGAAATTCTACGTATGTGTATACAATGTTTTTGAAGATCAAGGTGCTGATTTTAAAGTTCCTGAGTGGCAATCAGATTCATTAGCTTACAATGGTAGGACGGTGTTCAATTATTTAGAAGATCAAGGTGCTATCGATGTGCGTAATATGCAGGAAGCAGGTGTGGGATTGCCTTATGGTTTTATCTATCAGAAAGGAGTAAGCCCGTTGGCAGAAGGCATTACCGAAGATAGGTTTGGGAGAATTTCAGTAGAAGAAGCATTGCCAGGATTTTGGTTTGAAGGAAGTTTTCGATCTGATTTTATTGGACCAGCACACACTTGGGATGAGGTGGAATGGAGCATTAATGAATCCACAGTCATGTCAAAGGATACCGCCTTCGTTCGGGTATTTGGATATGACGCAAACAAAAATAATGAAACCCTTCTTTTTGATAAAATCGAGGATAAAAGCTTTAATATCAATAGTATAGATGCGGCTCAATACCCATTTTTGAAAATCGAATATTATGCCAATGATTTCTCTGATGTCAGCCCTGTACAAGTTGATAGACTACGCGTTTATTTTGAAGGATATGGAGATTTAGCAATTAATTCGACTCAGAATTATAGCTTTTATGCAGACTCCCTCCAGCAAGGCGATGTTTTGAAACTGGTCTATGACGTAACAAATTTCTCTGAGGAGGATATGCCAGGTGTCAATGTGGAGTATAAAATCATTGATAGCAATAATAATGTAATTAGTGAGATTCGAGATTTGCCAGAAATAAAAAGTAAGGGTTCGACTACGGTTAACTTTTCTTATGATACAAGGCAATTGTTAGGAGAGTATCAATTTCAAATGGAGCTGAATGCAAACCAAACGCCAATGGAAGAGTACTTCTTCAATAATTTTGGTTTGGAGGAATTCAAGGTCACTGGAGATCATATCAATCCACTTCTAGATGTCACCTTTGATGGAATCGTTATTATGGATCAGGATATTGTCTCTTCTAATCCATTGATAGTAATTGAATTGTTGGATGAAAATCCATTTATCATATTGGAGAACCCAGAGAATTTTGTGGTTATACTTGAAACACCTGGTGGAGAGGTGAAGCAAATCACAGTAGATGATCCAGACTTGGACTTCTATCCAGCTCAAACAGGAGAAGAAAATAAAGCAAGGATCGAATATAATCCGGAATTATTAGAGGATGGTGAATATACTTTGACAGTAGAAGCGAGAGACGAATCGAATAATAATTCTGGTGATAAAAATTATGAAGTCCGTTTTAGAGTCTTCAATGAAGAAATGGTTTCGAATGTTTTTAACTATCCTAACCCATTCAGTACGAGTACTCAATTCATCTTTACACTCACGGGTAGAGAAGAGCCTGGGAATGTGTTGATCCGAATCATGACACTATCTGGAAAGGTGGTAAGAGAGATTACTTCAGCCGAACTGGGACCACTACATATTGGTACGAATAGAACTGAATATAAATGGGACGGTAGAGATGAATTTGGCGATAAGTTGGGCAATGGTACATACCTGTATCAAGTCATCACAAAAAAGATCGATGGTTCGGACTACAAACATTTCAATGATCCAAGACAAAACAATACCGACTACCTTTTCAAAGAAGGGTTTGGTAAATTGGTGATTATCCGTTAAGAATTCTTGAGATTCAAGATTATCTAAAGAAAAATGACATTTTGAATTACAAATGAAATCAAGTTTGTAGAAAGAAGTAACTTGGCTGTCATTATTAAAAATGAAAGTCCTTGATAATTTCTCATAAGCATAAATTCATTTTTCTCAAAACCCATAAGACGGGCGGCACGTCTTTACAGATAGCATTGTCTCGTCACTGTGGTGCAGATGATATCATTTCAAGAATTCATCACAGCGACCAAGAGGAATTACAAAAAGCAGGGGGGCTGGATCAACAAAATTCCAAAGTGTCATTGACTCGATTTAATAATAGGGATTGGTTTCAATATTTGTTGAGAGGAAGACAACAGCACTTTTCTGAACATCTTGAAGCCAGAAATATCAAAAGATGGTTGGGAGATGATATTTGGAATTCATATTATAAATTCTGCTTTGAGAGAAATCCATTTGATAAGGTACTTTCATATTATTATTGGCGCACCCGAAATAAGGAGGTTTCAATTGACCAATTTTTAGAGGAGAATTTAAAAGCGCTTTCGGATTTTAGCATCTATACAATTAATAATAACATCTGTGTTGATGATGTTTTTCTTTATGAAAATTTGAAATCCAGCATTGATTTGTTAGAAAATAGATTTCAATTTGAGATAGATATTACCAATGTGAAAGCCAAATCTTCCCATAGACCAAAGAGCCAATCTTCCAAAGAAATTTTAACTTCGAACCAAATGGAGAAAATATCAAAGGCTTTTGAAAGAGAAATTAATTTATACTATCCAGACCTCACTTATTGATAGATGAAAATATTACTTATCACCTCTGTTTATAAAAATGAAGTTGTCGGTCCTGCTCGATTTGCCAGGCTATTGGAGTCCAGTCCATTGATTGATGTAGATATTTTGACCAGTAATGTAGAAGAAAGCAATACTCTGAAATCTGTACACATCAAATATGCTTGGTGGCAGAAAAAATTAAAAATCTATTACAGCATCAACCATTTTAGCCAAAAAATCATGGAGCTAAAAAGCCAGTATGATGTCCTCTTATTTAACAGTTCGATATTGGTCGATCACCAAAAGGTAAATGCACCATATACGGTTATGGTCAATGATGAAAAACTGGCCAGCCTCAAGTTTAGTTTCAAATTCGATTACCTTAGAAGATTGTTGCATCGGCGAATCGAGAAAAAATCAGTTCAAAATGCTGCCAAAGTCATAGTGAATTCACATTATCTAAAAGGTAGAATTTCTTCAGCCTATTCCATCGATCCAGCAAAAATTGAAGTGTTGCACAAGGGCATTGCGCTTGACAATAAATTGGCAGATTACGATGATAATTTAGCTTCAGAAGAAACGATCAATGTACTTTTTGTGAAGAATGACTTCAATTTGGGCGGACTTCCTGACCTCATTTCTGCCTTGGGCATATTGACAGATTACTCATTCAAGCTTTCTATTATGGGTACCGATTCGAGCGTCAATGAATGCCTGGTCCAATATCCAAATCTTACTTATAGCATCCATGGCTATCAATCAAACCAAGCCGTTGTCGGGGCTATGTATTCTAATAATATTCTATGCATACCATCTAGATTCGAACCGCTCGGTGTTGCGGTAATGGAAGGTCTGGCAGTGGGGATTCCGGTTGTCACTACAGGAGTTGGAGGTTTGCCAGAAGTAACTGATTCTGGTAAGGATGTATGGGAATGCAAGGCAAATAATCCTCAAAGCATTGCAGAACAAATCAAAGAATGCATTGTAAATCCTGAATTGAGAAAAGAAAAATCAATGACTGGAAAAACCCGTGTTCATCAAGCTTTTGACTTCAAAAACTTAGTAGAGCGATTGTTGAATATTATTTCTCCTCCAACCACTTTCTAGCATTCACAAATGCTTCTGCCCAGGGACTTACTTTATCAGTTCTTCCTTCTGGGTAGTCGGCCCAATTCCAAGCATAAAATGATCTTTCGATATGTGGCATGGTTACCAGGTGACGACCGTCATCACTTACCAGCATGGCGACGTTATAGTCACTTCCATTGGGGTTTGACGGATAAGCACTATAGCCATATTTAGCCACAACATTATATTTGTCCTCTTCCATCGGGAGGCTAAATTTTCCTTCACCATGACTAATCCATACACCCAAGGTGCATCCGTCAAGATTAGACAACATCACCGAGTTGTTTTTCTGAATAGTTACAGAAGTGAAAGAGCTCTCATGTTTATGACTGTCATTGTAGGTCATCTTTGAGAGTTTGTCATGAGTAGGATTGATAAGATCCAATTCTAAAAACAATTGACAACCATTACATATACCAATAGATAAGGTGTCTTTTCGTGCGAAAAAATTGTCCAGTGCTGTTTTTGCTTTTTCGTTATATTTGAAAGCGCCGGCCCAACCTTTTGCGGAGCCCAAAACATCACTGTTCGAAAATCCACCCACAGCTCCCAAGAATTGTACATCTTCCAATGTTTCTCTTCCTGTTATGAGGTCAGTCATATGAATATCCCTAACATCAAAACCAGCACGGTACATCGCATTTGCCATTTCTCGCTCCGAGTTGCTGCCTTTTTCTCGAATGATTGCGGCTTGAGGTCTTTTCTTTGATGCATCAATACTTGGTAATGCACCTGTGAAGTCTGTAGGAAACGTATAATTCAGTGGTTGATTCTTATAATTCTCATACCGATCACTTGCCAGGTTATTCGCTGTCTGTTTTTGATCCAGGAGATATGAAGTCTCATACCATATCTCTCTCATCTCATTGATGTCAAAAACTTCCTTTGTTGATTCAAAGGTTATTGATAATTTTTCTTCAGAGATGGCTTTCCCTATTTTAATAAAATCAACACCTGCCTTCATCAAGAAATCTTCAAGTCTTATATCGCTTGCCTGAACAATCACTCCACTATTTTCACTAAACAATATTTTAACCAATTCACCATCGAAATCAGACAAATCAATCTCTGCGCCGAGATTTCGATCCGCAAAACACAATTCCAACAAAGTAGTCAACATTCCACCTGCAGATATATCATGACCTGCTGAGATCATTCCCTCACGAATAGCTTCCTGAATGGCATGAAAGGCATTGGAAAATACTTCCGCACTATTTACTGTCGGAGCTTCCGAGCCAATTTTGTTTTGTGTCTGAGCGAAAGATGAGCCGCCCAATTTGAATTCATCAGACGAAAAATCAATATAGTAAATATCTCCACCACCTCGTTTTAATACAGGTTCTATTACCTTGGTAAAATCGTCGCAATGACCTACAGTCGATATTACTACAGTACCAGGTGCAAGAACAGTCATGTCCGAATATTTTTGGGCCATCGACATGGAATCTTTTCCTGTCGGTATATTTATGCCCAGCGCAATAGCCAATTCAGATACAGCTTCTACAGCTTCATAAAGTCTTGCATCCTCTCCCTTATTTCGACAGGGCCACATCCAATTCGCAGATAATGATACAGATGTCAATCCTTTTTCAAGTGGTGCCCAGACTAGATTGGTCAGAGATTCAGCTATAGCATTTCGTGCCCCGGCAGTCGCATTGATCAACCCACTAACAGGTGAATGGCCCATCGAGGTTGCAATGCCCGAGGTGCCAGCATAATCCAATGCCATTACGCCACAATTATTTAGTGGTACTTGCAAAGGGCCCACACATTGTTGTACCGCTACCTTTCCGCCCACACATCGATCCACCTTGTTTGTCAACCAATCTTTACATGCCACGGCTTCCAGTCGAAGTACATCCCTGATATATTCTTGGATTTTGGTATTGTCGTAGGTGACTGGAGCAAATTCTTTAATTATTGACGTATCCGTCATTATCGTCTTGGGTGAAGACCCGAACATATCAGACAATTGCAGATCCATCGGCTTCTCGCCATTTTTGGATGATTCGAATGTGAATCTATGATTTCCAGTTACATCACCGACCGTATACATAGGCGATCGTTCTCTATCCGCCACACGCTTCAACAAATCAATATTTTCTTGACCGATCACCAGACCCATTCGTTCTTGCGATTCATTTCCGATCAATTCTTTTGCCGAGAGGGTTGGATCACCCACTGGGAGTCTTTCGAGATCGATGAGTCCTCCTGTGTCCTCTACTAATTCTGAAAGGCAATTCAAGTGTCCGCCAGCTCCGTGATCATGTATGGATACAATCGGATTGATGTCATTTTCTACCATTCCTCTCACGGTATTCGCGGCTCTTTTTTGCATTTCAGGGTTTGATCTTTGTACGGCGTTGAGTTCGATGCCTGAATCAAATTCTCCGGTATCTGCAGAGGATACAGCGGCTCCTCCCATTCCGATTCTATAATTGTCACCACCGAGAATTACAATCTTGTCACCATCCTGGGGAGTCGCTTTTATGGCTTGATCTGCTTTTCCATATCCGACTCCACCTGCTTGCATTATTACCTTGTCGAAGCCAAGATTGTCCATCCCTTCCTGATGTTCGAAGGTCAATAAAGAGCCTACGATCAAAGGCTGACCAAATTTGTTGCCAAAGTCAGATGCACCATTACTGGCTTTGATCAAGATATCCATTGGCGTTTGGTAGAGCCATTTTCGTTCTGGAAATTTATTTTCCCAAGGACGATTTTCTGCCAATCTGGAATAGGATGTCATATATAAAGCGGTTCCAGCCATTGGGATAGAACCCTTACCTCCAGCAAGTCGATCTCTAATTTCTCCTCCAGAGCCAGTCGCTGCGCCATTGAATGGTTCGACAGTGGTGGGGAAGTTGTGGGTTTCGGCTTTTAGAGAAATTACGGAGTCAAAATCTTTAATTTCATAATTTGAAGGCTGGTCTGGTCTTTCTGGGGCAAATTGCTCCACCTTTGGACCTTCTACGAAGGCTACATTATCCTTATATGCCGATACGATGCCATTTGGATTTTCGGCCGATGTTTTTTTGATTAATTTGAATAGAGAAGTGGGTTTTTCTTCGCCGTCAATTACAAATGTTCCATTGAATATTTTATGCCTGCAATGCTCACTATTGACTTGCGAAAAACCGAATACTTCAGAATCCGTCAATTTTCTTCCTAGTCTTTCAGAAAGATCGTTTAGGTATTGTACTTCCTCTTGCGACAGTGCCAGGCCTTCCGCCTTGTTGTAGGCATCGATATCATCTATCGGCAATACAGGTTCTGGTTCAATATTGATGGTATATATCTCCTGATCCAAGCCGTGGTATTTTTGAGAAATCATCGGATCATAGCTATCATTTCCATCTTCAACCTTGTAAAATTCTTCGATACGCTGAATGCCTTCAATACCCATATTTTGGGTTATTTCCACTGCATTGGTGCTCCAAGGAGTGATCATTGCCGCTCTAGGTCCGATAAAACTTCCTGACAATGACTCGTTTTCATTGAGTGTGGCATTGCCAAAAAGCCAAGATAGCCTGGTAGTAGTTTCTTGGGAAAGTGCGGACTTAGTTTGGAGGGCGAATACTTTATTGGATGAAGTATTGAAGAAAAAAATCATGCAAGATTTGTTTAGATTTTTCAAAGTGTAAAATTAGTATTTTTTATAATGTGTACTTGTTATTACCGATATAAATTTGACTAACTTTTTTATTAAGAATAAATGGCTAATTTGAGTTATGGATTGGAAACCCTGATTCACTATATTTAATCAAAAGAAAATAGAATATTTATGGTTTATACATTTGTCGATGGGGCAGGAAATAAATACAGACTGGACAACGGGCTGCTGACATACAGCCCAATGACTCCAGAGATGAGTTCTTCAGGTAGCTATAGCGGTGGAGAACCCTTTTCAGCAGAGTTGGAAAAGATGGATTTGGTCAAGATTGTTGGCTCATTCGAACTAGCATTTTGGTCCGATAAAGATCAAACTGATCAAAGGACGATGGGTAGCGGTACACTTTTTAAAAAAGTAGGTGATAATTCAAAGCGGGTTTATCTAAAAATGAGATCGGAATCAATGAAAGGGATTAATGATTTGTTGAATGATATTAAAGAAAGGAATTGATTAGTAATCTTTTAATTATTCCCTGGATGAAAATATTCTATTCAAAATTATTGACTTTATTTTTAATCAGTTTATTCTTTTTATCATGTAATTCAAAGAAAGATTCTTACAAAGTTCAAAATAAGGAGATTCATGAATATGATTATGATCAACTATTTGTGTTAAGGGCACATAGTTTTTTTAATCAGCATTTTACAAAAGAAGAAATCAACAGAATTAAGTTATCTTCAAAAGATTCTCTTATTAATTTGATTAGTGATACATTATTAAAATCCTTTTCCTCCTATCTTCTTGAAGATGAGTTCTCAAAAATATACGTGGACCAACTAGAATCAAATTCGATACGATTATTAAAAGGAGCTTTATTTTATTCTTGGTATTTGAAATTAAATGGACTTCCAGATAATACCCCGTTGTATTCAAAAGAAAGTAGATTGAGGTCAGAAGCATTATCTGATTGTTTATTAAAAGGGAGAAGAAATGCGGAATATAATTTTACAAAATTTGAAGAGCTTGATACGGTAAAGTTTTATATATTTTATTCAGATAATGCAGATGTAAATAGTCATAAATATGGATCTTATAAATCTTGTTTGGAAGAATTATCTGACAAGGCGGTAAGGGTACTATTAAAAGGTGTAATAAATAAGAAGTATTATAATAAACGAATAAGAAAGTATTACTTTCAATTGAGTATTCAAGAAGTGGAGATTAGTGATTTATATTTTCAGGGAGATTTTATTTCAAAAGGTGATACTTTTGAATTGGACCTCGTTGAATACAACCTTGAACTAAATTAATTAATTCAAGTTTAATAATTGATGCTAAAAGTTGAAAAATTTGCTCCTGAAATCGATAAAATTTATCTTATCGAAACCCATTCTTTATACCATATTCTTAATGGTTCAGGGACAATAGAGGTGGATTTTAAAAATTATATCAATTGGCAATCCAAAGCCATTTTTTTGGAGAATGGGCAGTATATCAAATTTCTGTCTGATGATTTTACAGTTAGAAAAATTGAATTTTCAGATGAGGATAAATTTTACCATAAGGATGTACGGGTGCTATTCAAGCATATCGTTTCTTTAGGATATATTGACTTGATGGAATGTGTGGAGTGTCAGAAATTTTTGTCCGAGTCTCTTATTACTACAAATTCAGCTAGCATCATAGATATATCATCAAAACAATGGTATTGGCAAAACCCCTTCAAAGCTACAAAAGAAGAATATCAGATCATATTTGACACCAATGATATAATAGATCAAGGGTTTAGAAATAATCTTTCAAGCCATGAATTGGCTGAGATTATTAAGGATAGAGGGTATAATGCACAAGCATTGTTAAAAGATCATGTGGGCATTTCTCTTAAAAAGTTGGTTGGTGCCAAACGAATGAATGAAGGGTTGAAAGAAGTAGCTTTTACAGATAAAAATATTCAGGAAATCTCTTATGATCTGGGATTTAAAGATGACGCCTATTTTAACCGTGTTTTTAAAATGAACACAGGACAGACACCAAAACAGTTTAGGGAAAATTTCGATTTCGAGAAAAGAGATCTTTTTACTCAGGACATATTGGATTTGTTGAAGAGGTTTCATACAGATGAAAGGTCACTTTCCTTTTATGCGGACAAAATGAATATTTCTGTCAAGACCCTTTCCAAGAAGGTAAGAATGAAAATGAATACCTCCTTGGGTCAATTAATAAGAATAGAATTATTGAATACCGCCAAACTCATGATGCTCCAAGGTGAATCAATTTCTAATGTTGCTTATAAACTTGGCTTTGAAGAAGCGAATCATTTCTCTAGTTTTTTCAAACATTATCTAGGAATCACCCCCTCAGAATTCAAAAAGTACAATTTGTAGCTCCTTTTTTGTAGTAATTGGACCTTGTTCTCATCTCATCTTTGCAGTGTAATTAATTTAAACACAAAATTTTTAAAAGATGAATATCAAACAACAAACAACAGAAATGGATGCACTGGTAAAGCAAGGTGCAATAGTAGATGCAGTGAGCCAATTTTTTGCAGATGATGCTACTACTTCCGATTATGGTGACGGAGCTACAACAGGTAAATCAGAGATGATCGCAAAGATGGAAGGATTTACAGGAAGCATAGCCAAAGTCAATGGGATCACCCATCATCATACCATTGTAGATAATAATGTATCTGCTTCAGAATTCACCTTCGACTTCGATATGAAAGATGGTAGCAAGGTGTACTGGCATGAGATCATTAGAAGGATATGGAATGAAGAAGGAAAAGTAGTCCAAGAAGAATATTTCAATGCCCAATAACAATCAATATTTTAATCAACAACACATCAAATAATATTAATAAAATGAAATCAATAAAATTATTCATAGCAGTATTTATACTTTTTGCCGGATTCTCTTTATCTGCTCAAGATAAAATGGCCCATAATATTGACAATAGTAATATTGCACTTCAAGGCTATAGCCCCGTTTCGTACCTGGATTTGAATTTGGCTCAAAAGGGAAGCAAGCAATTCAAATCAGAGCATCAAAAGGTTGTCTATTATTTTACATCAAAGGATCAAAAAGCAAAATTTGATGGCAATCCGAATAAATATTTGCCGCAGTATGGAGGATATTGCGCATTTGGAGTCTATGCTGGTGCAAAATTTAGAGTTGATCCCAACAAATTTATTGTCGAAGATGGTAAATACTTCCTCTACCTCAATAATTTGGAGTTGGATGCTAAAGAGTTGTGGATGAATGAAAAAAGTCACCATAATTTAAAGAGTAAAGCTGACAAAAATTGGATGAAATTGAGCAAGAGCTATAATTAAATGAAAATTGGATTTTTAACGAATTTTGTAAAAGCGCGATCATTTTTGGTTGCGCTTTTCGTTATATGGAAAACTAATTAGTTTAAAGATTTTGACTTTGAATCATTTCTATCAATTAAACTTGAGAAATCATTCATAATCATATCCGTTAAAGTCGATTTTAGAAAAGAAATCTTAATTTTACGAAACCTAACCAAAAAAATATTTCTTGATGAGTAGTGAAGTGAGAAACCAAGAACCTAAAGCACTTTGGAATAATTTTGCAGATTTGAATGAAGTGCCTAGAGCAAGCAAAAAAGAAGAGCGAGTCATAGCTTTCATAAAACAATTC
The DNA here is from genome assembly GCA_965230575.1 of Saprospiraceae bacterium. GTDB lineage: Bacteria > Bacteroidota > Bacteroidia > Chitinophagales > Saprospiraceae > CAJXUU01. The sequence goes on along the minus strand of OZ246013.1, from coordinate 7,535,702 downwards.
GGAGAATCTCTAAATCTCAAAACCACAGTAGATCATATCGGAAATGTGATCATTAAAAAGCCTGCGACTGAAGGTATGGAAGATAGAGAAACGGTCGTCTTGCAGAGCCACTTGGATATGGTACATCAGAAAAATAACGACACTGTTTTTGATTTTGATACCGAAGCCATAAAAATGATCGTGGATGGAGATTGGATCAAGGCTGATGGTACCACACTCGGAGCGGATAATGGTATTGGGGTAGCTTCCATAATGACGCTTCTCGCTTCACAGGATATTGTACATCCGCCGATGGAAGCCTTGTTTACGATTGATGAGGAAACTGGAATGACTGGTGCGCTGGAATTAAAAGGTGGATTGTTGGATGCAGGTATAATGCTCAATCTGGATACTGAAGATGATGATGAATTGACTATTGGCTGTGCCGGTGGAGTAGATGTCACTGCAACTGGAAATTATGATTTGGAAGAAACTCCTTCCGGTTTTAGCAGTTTTAAAATAACAATCAAAGGGCTATCTGGAGGCCATTCGGGGATGGATATTCACAAAGGCTTGGGTAATGCCAACAAATTAATGAATCGACTCTTGACCGAAATCAACAAGGCAGTTGATATACGAATACATTGGATAGACGGCGGCGGATTACGAAATGCCATTCCTAGAGAATCTGTTGCCACTGTGGCTATCACATCAGATGGAATTCCAAGACTTGAAGAAATAATATCATCTATCGGAAGTGATCTCGTAGATGAATACACTGTAACTGATGAAAATTTGGAAGTAGTTTTAGAACCGATTGATCCAATTGAACAAGTAATGAATGCTGCTTTCCAAGGGCAGATCCTTAGAGCTGTATATGCTTGTCCGTCAGGTATTTATAGAATGAGTCCAGATGTAGACGACTTGGTCCAAACATCAAATAATTTGGCAAGGGTATTGGTCAAAGATGGTAAATACGAAATTTTATGTCTTACGAGGAGTTCGGTGGATACAGAAAAAATGGACTTGGCCCAAGCGATCCAAAGTAGCTTCGAATTGATTGGCGCTTCTGTAGGATTTAGCGGAGATTATCCTGGTTGGACACCCAAACCAGGTGCGGGAATCGTAAAATTAATGAAGGACTTGTATGCTGAGATGTTCAATGCAGAAGCGCACGTGTATGCATGTCATGCGGGCTTGGAATGTGGCATTCTTGGTACCAATTATCCCGATATGGAAATGATTTCTTTCGGACCCAATATCCGAGGTGCTCATTCACCTGATGAACGTGTTCAAATAAGTAGCGTCCAGAAATATTGGACATTTCTTTTAGAGACTTTGAAACGAATCCCGGTAAAGAATTAAATTCTCATTTTAGCACATGTTGGGAGTGTCTGGTTTTGTGTTAATTAAAAGCATTCAGACATTTATATATGACAATAACATTTATATTTAGAATAGGTGTTTTCATCGCTATATAATCTGTTTATTTGCACTGGGCAATATTAAAAACACCGTGGGAAGAAGAATCATGTCGATACTCTCTGGAGTAGCAATTGGAACAATGATTATCTTGATAATCAGAGTAGTAGTATTAAGTTATTATGAATTTCCCGATAACCTTACATGGTCCAATCCCGATGATATGAATACCTATGTTGAGAGCTTGCCTGATGGCGCATTCATTCTGCTTATTGCATCTCACATCGTTGGAGCCTTTCTCACATCCTTGATCGCTTCTTTAATATCTGTAAAAACCCGATTTTCAGACGGGATTATTGCTGGTGCAATCGTTTTTGTGCTGATAATAGTCTTTAATTTCACCTTCGATTTTCCCAAATTATATCTTATGATTGATACTTTGTTGAGTGCAGTTGCTGCTTTTGCTGGGGCATCATTTGGACAAGGACGGGACGTATAAGTACATTCCTTTTTTGATTCCCAGGTTTTCTAAACTTCCAAAGTTTAGTAAACCTGGGAATCAAAAAATTAAAACCCTTTCACATCATCATTAGCCCGAATATCGGCTGCACCTTCCAGATTCCCATCTGCTAGACATTTGACAGCTTCAACCTTTCCGATTTTACTTCTGATAGACGTCTTGTGCCCCATCTGCTCCAACTCATTAATAACCAAGCTATCGAATCCTACTTCTTCAAAGATTATCTTGTCGGGGAGCCATTGGTGATGAAACCGGGCAGACTTCACAGCTTCTGTTGCCGACATTCCGAAATCTATGACATTAGAGACGGTCTGATAGACTGAGGTAATGATTGTACTTCCTCCTGGAGTACCGCAAACTAAGAGCAGCTTTCCATCCTTCTCCACTATGGTAGGAGTCATGCTGCTCAGCATTCTTTTTCCAGGTTCGATCTTATTGGCTTCTGCACCGATAAGTCCAAACATATTGGGAGTGCCTGGTTTGGCAGAAAAATCATCCATTTCATTATTCAATAAAAAACCTGCTTCTGCAACCACCAACTTGGATCCATAGCCGCCATTGAGTGTAGTAGTCATGGATACCGCATTACCTTCTTGATCCACGATTGAATAATGTGTAGTCTGTAAACTTTCTTTTATTTCGCCTGCAACTGTTGAATCACTAACTGAAGCCTGCCCAGAATTGAAATCTTCCATTCTGGATTTTAAATATTCCTTGTCCATTAATCCTGCCACAGGAACATCATAGAAATCTGAATCTCCCAAGTGAGTGGCTCTATCTGCATAAGCTCTTCGTTCGGCTTCTACTACGGTATGTATGTGCTCCGCACCATGGTATTTCATTTTAGAAAGATCATAATTTTCTACCATGCCTAGGATTTGCGCAAGGGCTATACCACCACTGGATGGAGGAGGCATTGAAATGATTTTGTGTCCTCTATAATCAGTTGTTATTGGAGTCCTCCATATTGCTTTGTAATTTTTCAGATCTTCATGAGTAATTATTCCACCAGATTTTTTCATTTGATTTACAATCTGATCAGCCACCTTGCCTTCGTAAAACCCACTCGGTCCATTCTCTGCTATAGCTCTTAATGTAGCAGCCAATTCAGGCTGGATCAAAAGATCGCCTCCTTTCCATACTCGGGAGTTGAAAACAACTGGGTCGGTATTGTATTTATCAAATTTTGCCTTGTTCTTATTCATCAGCCCAACTTGGCGGTGGGTAAGTCTAAATCCCTTTGCGGCAGATTCGATTGCTGGAGCTAGAAGTGCTTTCCAATCTTTGAGTTTGCTGTATTTTAGAAAGGCCTCATACATTCCAGCTGTTGAACCAGGCACTCCCACTGCCAAGGCGCCGTTTTGACTTTTTTCGGCTATGGCATTGCCATTTTCATCCAAGTACATATCATGAGTCGAGGCGGCAGGAGCCATTTCTCTATAGTCCAATGCATCGAGAGAACCATCATGATGTCTATATACCATGAAACCGCCTCCACCAATGTTACCGGCAATAGGGTAGCATACTGCCAAAGAAAACTGGACTGCTATTGCAGCATCTACAGCATTTCCTCCTTGCCTCAGGATATCGTAACCAGCTTTTGAAGCAATGGGATGTGCGGTAACGACCATGGCAGAGTCATCGACCATCGTTTTTGTGAAATCATAAATAGGAGTCAGAGGGGCGTTTTTATCTGTTTTACAAGAGAGTGTAAAAACGGCTAGTATGGAGACAAAAAGCAGAAAGATTGAATTATTTGTTTTCATTAATAACAGATATATCTAGTTTTGTATAATAGTGAGCACCAAAATACGTTTAGTCTTGGTGTGAAAAAGTCTGGTTTTAAAATAATTATAAGCATTTTTGCAACCAGAAGATGATAAAGGTAAACAATATGTCCATATCTAATCCGATGAAGAATCTACTTTCTATTATTGTAATCGTGTCTATGAGTTTGACGGGTCAATGTCAAACCAAATTTGTAAATGAATTTTTGAATATTGGTGTGGGTGCAGAAGCACATGGAAAATTCGGTAGTGTAGTAGCTACTGTGGATGATGCCACTGCGGGATATTGGAATCCGGCAGGACTGACACAGTTGGAGGCTCCACTTCAAATAAGTGCCATGCATGCCAATTGGTTTGGTGGTATTGCCAATTATGATTATGTCTCGATTGCAAAGAAATTCAAAGGAGATAAATCAGCAGTCGGAGGATTGACTGTCATCAGAATGGGAGTAGATAATATTCCTAATACACTTAATCTAATCGGTCCTGATGGTACGGTGAATTATGATAGAATCGAAACCTTTTCAGCCAGTGATTATGCTTTGATGTTTTCATATGCGAGAAATATGAATGCCAAGGGCAATTTTTCTGTTGGTGGAAATATAAAAATCATAAATCGAAGCATAGGTAGTTTTGCTACTGCCTGGGGCTTTGGTGCTGATGTAGGTGCTCAATGGAGAGGAGATGTATTCAGTTTTGGGCTATCGGCGAGAGATATTACGACTACATTCAATGCCTGGAGCTTTAATTTGTCAGAAGAAGATAAGCAGATTTTTCAGCAAACGGACAATGAGATTCCTGTAAGCAGTACTGAAATTTCCCTACCGAGACTTGTAGCTGGAGTAGCAATGCATAAAAAGTTGAAATCCTTTTCTTACATGGTAGAGGCAGATCTTAATATCAGTTCGAATGGTACGGAGGCTGGAGTATTCTCAGGTAAGAGCTTTGCTGTAGATCCGACTTTTGGATTTGAGGTAGGATATTCTGATAGAGTCTTTGTGCGTGGTGGTGTGGGGAATATCCAAAGTGTGATCAATCCAAATGCCGCAGCAGATGGCATTGAAAAGAATCTAGAATTCCAACCAAATATTGGTATGGGATTGAAGCTGGGAAGACTTAAGGTGGATTATGCTCTAACTAATATTGGTTCAGTATCAGGTGTCTTGGTATCGCATATTTTCTCATTGACTTTGAATTTTAATGCGAAGAAGGTAGAAGCTACCGATTTTTAAGTCCATAAACGTAACAGTCCAATAATTCAATAATAGAATCTGAACAATTGAGACTTATTTCTATTTCCTAGGGATAATATTTTTAAAGTGACCATTCATTTCTGCTCTTTTTCGAAGGACTTCCATTTCTTCGACAACAGGGATCAACTTTCTTAAATGGTCAAACATATAAAGTTGTCTATCTACTTCTTTGGACAAGGTTAGAAAGTGCAATTCTTGATCAATATTGAATCCTACTTTGTGAGCGATTTGATAAGTTCTAAATTTTTCGGGGGGCAGAATTTTTACATTGGATATATTCATAGTATCATATAGAATACTGATCTGCTGTAGAATTTTTGTATTCATTAGTATGTCCGAAACATCATCCCATTCCAGTTTTTCAATTTCAACACCAGGGTACAATTTATTCGGGTGGCGATTAAAGAAGTCCATTACTTTGACAAGTCCTATTCCTTTTGTACGAATATCCATCTTGCCATCATCGTAGACCCTAGCCACTTCTACTAATTGCATTTCTGTGGCATGATGTACCTCTTTGCCGTCATAGTGGGGAAGGATGGTAAATGTTTTGCCCGTTTTGTCACATTCGTGAATCAATTGTTTGTACCTGGGCTCGAAGATATGAAGGTTTAGCTCTTCACCTGGAAAAGCGACTAAACTTAATGGAAATGCTGGTAAGATATCAGCCATATTATTTTTCTAAGAGGGTTATAATTGTTTAACGATATAAATTGTAAATGAGTTTTCTTAGTCAAGATTTTTATTGTTGCTTTCATTTTGTACATGCATAGACTCGCTTGTAATCATTGTGTTTAATGTCAACTTTTAGTACGTAAAATTGGACTTTCTAAAAGTAGATTAGTCAATTTTAACTATTTTTTTCCTTACCCACTTTCCATCCCCAGTAAGTCCACTAAGGTAGTACAATCCTTTAGATAGATCACTTATGTCTAATTGTGAGACATATTGCTCATCCTTTACAATCGACAGGTCTTCTCCAGTGACATCATAAATTCCTACTTGCTTTAGAGGGATATTAAATCGAATGAAATCCTTCGCAGGCACCGGCCAAACTGCAAAATCTGAATTTTTGAAGTTATTTGTGTTTACCGGATTACACATTACACTATTGATGATAATCTGTTGTCTAGCCCTGCATACAAGTTCATCATCGGCAAATCGATCCAAGGTGACCCCTACCAATACCTTACTAATTTCTGGAATATCAACACTCATGACTCCACTTTCGACATCTAAATTTATTTCTGCACCTATTCCATACGGATGATCGGGATGGATATATAGTACATCAGCATATTCTGGTGGGCAATTTTCTGGATCTGGGATGATGCCTTGACAACCAAAAGGATCTCCTGGTTCTCCCGAACCTAAGATTCCGTCTGAAGCTTGGGGAGTTGATAGGTAGTATTGTTTTTCGAAATCATCTTCAATAGAAAGGTCAAAGCTGGTCAATTTCCCAGGTTCCACCTGTACAGGGAATTCAGTTTTTAATGGCAAAATTGGCTCTTGTATTTCGAATGCCTTAGGAAAGATGTCGAGTGTTATAGCGATTCCAGTGTCACCTGGAAGAAGAATATTTGAAACCGTAAGATCTCTACAACACCTCTGGTATGATATGGTATAATGGTCAAATCCAGCCATCGGAATATTCATTTGAAACGAATAGATTCCCACGGTGTACGGAAACAAATCAAGCGGACAATCTTCGATATTGTCAAATTCTATGGGGTACTCACCAATGAGGTCGACCGTTTGTTTAGAAATGTACTTATACTCATCATTTACAAACCCATATGATCCTACTTGGATGCTGTCATCGAATTGAGCAGGTGTTGTTCCGTCTCGATACAGATAAAATTCCATTTGAATAGTAGCGATGTCATTATTTATATTAATTACCTGATATCCCGCTGTACCTCCAATAATATGGGTTGCCTTCAACCAAAATGGAAAGGAGATCAGACTGATGTAAATAAATATGCGTGTAATTGATTTCATGATTTATTGATTACAATTAAAATACTATGATTCTTGTTCGACTATTTTTACTATTTCCAAAACCGTATCCACAGCTTTCTGCATGTCTTGCACGGTAGTCCATTCCAGTTTGGAGTGAATTCCATGTTGACCAGAAAAAAGATTGGGGCAGGGTAGGCCTTTATGGGATAATACAGCACCATCGGTACCACCTCTTATGGATCCAATATGTGGCTTCACCCCAGCATTTTCCATCGCTCTTTTGGCAATATCAATAATATGAGGATACTTGTCTACTACATCTTTCATATTTCGATATTGAAGATGACTTGTGAATGTATATGAACTCCCGGGGTAATTTTTAAGTACTTCTTTGGTCGTATCTTCAATTATATTTTGATAATCCTCTAATTTTTCGGTTTCAAAAGATCGGATAATAAATTCAATTGAAGCTTCCTCCAGCATCCCCTCAATTTTGGTAGGATGAATGAATCCTTCTTTCCCTTCTGTGGATTCTGGTGAAAGAGTATCTTTTGGCAATCGAGACAGGATGTCTGCAGCTATCCGACTTGCGTGTTCCATCTTGCCTTTGGCATATCCAGGGTGGGCACTTACGCCTTTGATTTTGAGCACGGCTCCATTGGCAGAGAAGTTTTCATATTCAAAATGCCCGACATCACCACTGTCCAGGGTATATCCAAAATCAGCATTTATTTTATCAATATCCACAAACTTGACGCCTCTGCCTATTTCTTCGTCAGTAGTGAATAGTGCTTTTACATCACCATGTTTGATGGTCGGATTTTGGGTCAATAAATAGAATGCGTCCATTATACAAGCCAGCCCTGATTTGTCATCCGCACCTAAAAGTGTAAGTCCACTAGCTGAGATAATATCATTTCCGATTTTGTCCTTCAGCTCAGGAAATTTTTCAACCGATATTACCTGTTCATTATCATCGGGCAAAACAATATTTTCTCCTTGATAATTTTCATGAACAATAGGTTTTACATTGGTGCCACTGCAGTCAAATGCAGTATCAATATGAGAACAAAAGAATATTGATGGGACATTTGCCTTGTCGCTATTTGAGGGCAGGGTGGCATAAATATATCCATGCTCCGTGACTTCATGCTCAATATTCATTTCTGTCAGTTCGTCACTTAATATCTTGGTGAGGTCCAATTGTTTTGCGGTCGAAGGGGCTGTATCCGAGTAAGGATTGGCCTGTGTATCTACCTGTACATATTTTAAAAATCGATTTTTTACTGAGTAATTCATTTGATTGATTTGTGTAGGGTAAATATATGAAGTTCCATCAATAGAAAATTCATTAAGAGCATCTGCTTTTTATTTTTTTTACAATATGATAAGTTGAAAGCCTACGTCTTTTCTATTGTATCTAACACATTATCAATGGCATACAAGTTTTTTTTAAAAATGACATATGACTATACTTTATTATTGCTGATTCAATTTTATAGCCAAACATATACAAGTCAATTTTAGCTAAATTTTTAAATAGTTTCAAAGCTGCGAGAATAGCATATTTGAAAATACTAGTTGCGTCTTTATAGAATTTGGCATAACTTTAAAGCCAATTACAACCACAATTACGACGATTACAAATATTTTTTCACTGATAAACTTCAATTATGAGAACATTAAAGTTATGTACATTTTTTATTATTCAATTATTGGTATTTGATCTATTTGGGCAGTTGCCGCCTGGTATAAATAATACCAATGTCTATTGCGAATCAGAATTAGTGGCTGCTAATTTTGAGATTGCAAAAGAGTATGCTCCTGTCTTTGAGCAGCAAGTCGGGACAGATGGAAACGACAAAGGGCATAAAGATTTTATTGTTAAGATGGATTTTGATGGAGATTGGATTATGCATAATAATCAAGAGAATATGCTTGCATTAAGAGCTACCAATACTACGTCTGCCCAAATCATGGCAAATCCAGCCTTCAGTCCTAGAATTTATTACATGGTTTCCTGGTTGGAATGTGAATGGGTCATTACTTACACCGTTTTTCACCCCATCGACTGGAACCAATGCAATTGGATACCTTTTTATAATTGGTTTGACAGTCATGAAAATGATTCGGAAAGTGCCGTAGTATATGTGTCAAGGACTGATTTCTCTATCAATAGAGTATCTGGTATCTTTCATCATGATGTTAAAACAACGACTTCGCCAACATTAAGTAATGGGACCCATCCACTCATCAAAGTAGACAATGAGACCCATGCTGTTGTCCCTTGGCCAATGAGTACAGATGATCCTGGATGTCACAGTGCTTACGACTATTTATGCTATTACAGTTTTAGTACAGGTACACCATCACTAACTTTAACAGAAGATTCCGACAATAATGTTACTGCGGCAACTGGAACTTATGATCTAGTTTCAATTTTTGCTCCAGGAGAATTATGGTCACAAAAGGATAATCCAAATACAGCAACTCCTTTCAAGTTTGTTGGAGATAATGGCAGCGTTCCGAATCAAGCAACTTTGCCTTGGAAGTATGGTCAACTGCCTTTGTGCGAACCAGAATCATCAGGATCGGGACAATGTGATTTCGTATTTTCTCAGTGCTCTCCTCAGGGTAAGGATTTAATTGTCACTGAAGACCTAGTAATTGATGGTGAAACAATCAATGAATTCACAAGAATAATTGTTAAAGATGAAGCTAATTTGACTCTTAAAAATTGTCATATTACCATGAACTATGCGAATTGGATTGAAAATGGGTCTATTACAGTAAGAAGAGGTAGTTCGTTAGAACTTGATAATACTACAATTACCACTTGTTCAAATAATAAATGGAGAGGTATTGTTTTGGAATTGCAAACTTATGGTTCACCAGTTCCGCTTCCCGCGCCTAATCTGACTATTAAGAATCAGAGTGTCATTGAAAATTCGATATTTGGTGTACATCATAACTACTTTAATACACAAAGCTTTAATTATGACGACTACCCCGAAGTGGCTGGAAATTCATCAAATATTTTAATTACTGGATCAACATTTAGAAATAATTTCGAAGCTATAAATATAAGGTGGAGCATCCAAAATTTCTATGGAATCCCAGTAGCGAATTATTCTATTATTCATGACAATACATTTATAAATAATGACATAGCTCTCAAGACAAATGATAGTAAGAACATTGAGGTCTATGACAATGAATTTAATAATAATCGGATTGGAATTAATGCGGTAGAAGCTTTTATCGAAGTTTCTAATGGGAATGAATTTATATCCAATGAATATGGAATTTTATTGGAAGGTACTTTTCCATTGGCGTCAGGTGGTATCATTGGAGATCAAGGAAATGGATTTAATGAGTTCAAAAACAATGAGGCTTTAGGTATCCTGGCTAATGGAGTAGATAATCCTATCGGTTTGCATGTCACAAATAATTTATTCTCAAATAATGATTTAGCAGGTGCAGGAGCAATTGGTGCCAATAAGGCCACTATTTCTTTCAATACATTCGAAGGAGGGGTATTGGGATTAGGCTTTAGTGGTACAGGAAGCAATTTTAATAAGGTCAGCTGTAATGAATTTGAGGGAGTTACGGATAGTGATAGTCGTTTTCTTGGAGAAAATGATAATACTCAAATATTGGGGAATGCATACAATAGTGTAATTGACCCTATGAGTTCATTTGGGAATATTGATCTGGTAGATGCCACCATCCCAAATCAGGGAACTTCTCAAAATCCAGCTGGAAATTGTTTTCAGGATAATTCAACTATCGAAATTTCAAAGACCGCAGATACCGACCAATTTCAATATCGATATTTCGATGATAGTAATGAAGACTTGGATATGGATGGCGTCATTGATGATTGTCAAACTCCATATAGCTTGCCTCCATCATGGATAGAAGTTACATTAAATAAAGCTGCTCATTGCGAAAATGACCAGGTCGGTATTTTTAGTAATATCGTAGGCGATCCAAATGGAGATCCAGGTATTTATGTAAAAGATGATGATCCCTCTAATCCATGCATATCATGTATAAAGAATGAAATTGACATCTCAGTAATAAGGTTGGTAAATGTTGGAGGTGATGATCCTACAACATATATTGACGAAGAAGTTTATACCAATGACGTCATAGCTTATGAATCACAAATACTAGATGAATGGATCAATTATGGATTATACGTTGCCCTGGCCAATCAAGATTATCAATTTGCCATAGATATTCTTACTCCCTTTCAAGCGTGGGAATGGCAGATTAGATTGTATGGAATTTATATGTTGCAATATGATTATGTCAATGCACAAGCTGTATTAAATAACCTTCCTTCAAATACAGCTAATGAAGCGGACTTTAAAACGGTCCAACAAATTAATCTGGATAGACGCACATATACAGGGACGGAACCATATGTTCTTAGTTCGCAGGATGAACAAGCATTGGAGACTATAGGCTTAAGTGATTCACCAAGTTCGGGGTATGCGAGAAGTTTGTACCATAAATTGAAAAAGATAGTGCTTCCAATTGATTTTGATGGAGGGTCAAGGTCTAATCCTCGATTCGCTGCTGATCAGTCAGTAAGTACTGCAAATTTAAAAGTATATCCAAATCCTTCTTTTGGATTCATTCAATTGTCAAATATTGAAAATTTAAATTCTTATGAAGTGTATAATTTGCAAGGTCAATTAATGACTTCGGGTTTGATCGAATCCAGCACCATTGATCTTACTAATTTAGATAATGGATTGTATTTTTTGATTGCTACGGATAATGAAAATCTGGAAAGTTCATTCAAAATATTTATAGAAAAATAATTTGAGTTATCAACGGCCCTGCGTCAATGCACTGTAATTTGTTGGGTATATTAATATCAGCATTTTCGTAGGGCTTTTTAATAAAATTTGTTGCATAATTAGGTAAAGGCAAAGTCATATTTTTGGTTAAAGAATAATTTTTTAGATACACACAATTCTTAGTGGATAATTATCAACTTTTAGTATTGATAATATGTTACTTTTGAAAGTCCATTTGCTTAAGATTTGAGATTTCAAATCGGACCAAATGGACGAACAAACTGGTATCTATGTCAATTAATATCAAAGACACATCACGAAAACGAATAGTCATTGTAGGAGCTGGTTTTGCTGGACTATCATTGGCCAGAAAATTAGCAAATAGTGAATATGAAGTGGTTTTATTGGATAGAAATAATTATCATCAATTTCAACCACTATTTTATCAAGTGGCCATGGCAGGCTTGGAGCCAAGTTCTATCTCATTTCCGCTGAGAAAGGTTTTTCAAAAATCGAAAAATGTAATCATAAGGATCTGTGAACTGGAATCGATTGACAGCGAAAATAATACTGTACATACGACATTGGGACCCTTGAAGTATGATCATCTGATATTGAGTATGGGCGCCACCACGAATTTTTTTGGAAACAAGGAATTGGAAGCAAATTCATTGACTATGAAGTCAACAGAGGATGCGCTTTTTCTACGGAATCAGATTCTGTTGGATTATGAATCTGCGTTATTGACTCCAGATTATGACAAACGTCAGGGCTATATTGATATTGTAATAGTGGGTGGTGGAGCTACTGGTGTAGAATTAGCTGGTGCATTGGCCGAAATGAGGAATTTCATTCTTCCAAAAGATTACAAAGAATTGGACAATTCGGAGATCGATATATATCTGGTACAAAGTGGTGGAGAATTGTTGCAGGGAATGTCAAAAAAGTCAAGTGCCAAGGCATTGCAATTTCTCCAAAAGATTGGGGTTGAGGTATTATTGAATACAAGGGTGACTGAAGTCAAAGATGAGTTTGTGATTACAGATACCAATAAAAAAATTAGAGCGCGAAAAGTGATTTGGGCAGCGGGGATCACCTGTAAGACAATTGAGGGTATAAGATCTGAATGTTATTGTAGAGGGAATAGATTGGCTGTTGAACGAAATCATTTGATCAAAGGCTATGACAATATTTATGCCTTGGGAGATTTGGCATTTATGGAAGAGGAAAAATATCCTAATGGCCATCCTCAAGTAGCACAAGTAGCCATCCAGCAGGCCAACAGCCTGGCAAAAATATTTTTAGGAAAATCTGATAAACCATTCTCGTACAAGGATTTGGGTTCTATGGCGACAATAGGAAGGAATAAGGCCGTTGTCGACCTTCCTTCATTTTCATTTACTGGATTTTTTGCTTGGATTACTTGGTTGATTGTACATCTAGCTTCTCTGATCGGAGTAAAAAATAGATTTTTAGTCTTGTTTAATTGGATGTGGAATTATATTACTTATGACCAAAGTTTGAGGCTTATTATTCGAACAAAAAATAAAAAAGCTCCTTAATTCACGAATCAAGGAGCTCCAATTTTTGGGAAGGTTTATTTTCTAGTATTTTAGATTGATAACCAATTCGAAATCATCATAAATTGTCTTGTCCCCCAGATCATCAAAGAATGAACCTGATCCGTATCTCACATCAAAATCTGTTCTGTCAATAACGATTGTTGCATTGGCTTCATTATTAGATAATTCTGCAGAAAATGTAATTGATTTTGTCAATCCCTTTATCGTAATGTCCGCTGTAATCACGTAGCTGCCTCTGGATTTACCAACAGCTACACCAGTGATGTCAAGTTCGGCAGTAGGATGATTAGGAACACCAAAGAAGTCATCAGACTTTAGATGCCCTTCAAGTTTTTTGGCTCCACCTTTTCCCAAATCTGTACAAGTAATGGTATTCATATCTATTGATATTTTTCCGCCTACCAGACTTCCATTTTCAAAATCGAGGCTTCCAGATTTAATATTTATGGTTCCATTGTGCTGACCCGTAACTTTTTTTCCCGTCCATGCGACAGTACTTTCGGCAGTATTTATTGTTTTCGTTTCTGTATCAATAATGAGGTTTGAGGCATTAGCGGCCAATGCTACCGAACTCACCATTACTATGGCTAAAAGTATTTTTTTCATTTGACTTAATTTTTATATTTTTAATTTGTTGTAACAAATAAAGAAGCAAAAGTAACTTAAAATTGTTCATACCAAGCTTCTAATTTTTCGATTTTTGGTGAACAAATGCAAAAATGAAGAAAAAAGTTAGGATTTATTCCATTTCAACTTGAGATATACAGTCTTTTGTGGCTTTAAGATTACTTTAATATTTATCTTGCAACTTCGACGTAGATTATAATAGTTAGAATAAAGTATAATCCACAATCAAGATGAGTCGTTATTTATTTGAATTAAAATTTACTGATTTGAGAATTTTACTCTCATTAGTATTTGTTTTTGGAATCATTCTAGGGGGGAATGGACAATCAGAAATAGATACTTCCGAACAAGGACAATTAAGCATTGTCCGATACAATCTAAAATACAATAATCTATCTATCAATGATATTGAGATAGATAAAAATAATCGGGTCTTAGTAGCCACGGATAAGATGCTTTTGACTATCGGCAATGCAGCTAATAATGATGATTTGATCTATCTTCAGGATTCATACCTTTCATGTGTCATTGCCGATAATAAAAACAACCTTTACGCTGCTGGAAATAACAATCTCTACTTAGTCAATTCTGGAAAGAAAGTAACGATATCAGATAATGAAGTCAAGATCAATGATTTGGCATATGAACGAGGTAAATTGTGGTTGGCTACCAACAAAGGAATTTATGTGTATTACCTGTCTTCAGGAAATTGGAAGAATCATAATTCATCCAATAGCAAGCTAAAATCCAATATGGTGAATTTTGTTCAGGTCGACGGAGCGGGAATAATCTGGGTCGGGACCGAAAAAGGGTATGTGAAGATCGATGTGGACAAATGGGAGTTGGAAGACAAGAAATACAACGTAGTATCTACACGTCATAATAGAGAAGGTCAATGGATGGTAGCTACGGAAGATATGTGGTTGATAGATCCATTCAATAGAAAATATGAAGTCGGGCTGGATAGAGACTTATATCAGGGATCGATAAATGATTTCACTATTGATTCTAAAGGGCGGATCTACATGGCATCAGATATACTGGTAAGATACAATCCATATGAAGAGAAAATTGAGAAATATGGTGAAGATGTGGGCTTGTTGGCTCAAAAGTGTCTGAGTCTGGCATGTGACAAAAATAATAATATCTGGATTGGTACTGCCGATGCTGGTATATTTAGAATTGTCTTTGATGATATCGCGAAAGAACAATTGAGCTCTTCTATCATCATCGAACAGCCAATAACCTGCAATGAGAAAGCCAATGGAGTGCTTAAAGTCACTACTTCTGGAGGGACCAAACCCTATAAATATAAATGGAGTAGTGCTGGAATGAGAGGTGCTCGAACCAGTAATGTTGGTCCAGGGTCGTACGCGGTGACCGTTTCAGACAAATATGGATCTCAGTACATTTCAGAAATAACATTGACTCAACCAGACCCAATTTTGGTGACATTAGAGGAAGTAACACGAATTTCAGGATTCAGAAAGAATGATGGTACGGCGACAGTAACAGCTACAGGAGGTACTGGAAATCTTAAATATCAATGGTCTAATGGTGGAGAAGGTGCCGTACTTAGAAATGTTGGGCCAGGAAAATATACTGTTAGAGTTACGGATGAGAATAATTGTATGACTCCACTTACTGCCGAGATCAAAAAAGAAAAGTATATTCCAGAGTTGGATATATCCAAAGTGGGAGTTGGTCAGACCTTAAGAATCAACGAATTAAGCTTTGATGCGGATAGTACGCAACTAAATCCAGAAAGTTATGAAATACTGGATGAGGTCTATGAATTCTTGGTTTTGTATCCAAATGTAGTAGTAGAAATTGGAGGACATACGAATACAATACCATCTCATGATTATTGTGACAAACTCTCTACTTCAAGAGCAAGAAGTGTGGCAGAGTACATTACAAATCGAGGAGTAAATTCTTCGAGAATCAGTTACAAGGGTTATGGAAAAAGAGAACCTCTGACTGAATCAAAATCTGCCTCTGCAAGAAAGAAAAACCAACGTGTGGAAGTCAAAATTCTGTCGCTTTAGTATCTTGACGTATTCAATTTGGATGACTGCATAGAATAATATGTCAATCCTTGGTTTCTTGGGTCAAAAGCTTCATGTTGGGATTTTTAAATGAATACCCAATTAAAGAATAAATTTTTAGCACATATTACCGCTCATGAATACTGAAAAAATCAAAGAAATCCTCATTGACATTGTTATATCGATAATAATTTTCTTTTTAGTTTTTGCTGTTTTCGAATTTTTTTCCGACGACCCAATCCAATGGAAAGAATTGGCGATTCGAGCGATGTTTGTAGGAACATTTTATTCGCTCATACTTAGAATATTCTTTAAGAAAAGAGTCGGGCGTAAGGAGAAAATAGATTGATCTCTTTGGATTAGAGTGTTATAGAGTTCAATATCTCTTAATCAACCTCTCCTTTACCTTGACGAATAATTTCAATATCCCCATCTGTGCAATCCAATACGGTTGACCCTATTTCGTCTCCCAAGCCACCATCGAGTAAATAATCTACTTGGAATTCGAATGTCTCTTCGATAATATTAGGATCAATGAAATACTCGTTAATGTCATCATTATTTAGTGATGTACTTATAATCGGAGCGTCTAGATGATTCAATAATTCAAGAATGATTTTATTATCAGGAATTCTAATGCCAATTTCCTTTTTGTTGTTTTTGAAGTATTTGGTAACAAAATTATTTGCTTTGAGAATAAAGGTATATGGCCCTGGAAGATACCGTTTCATCGTCTTGAAAATGTGATTCGAATATGGAAGTGTGTAATCGGCAACCGTCTTGATATCTTTACAAATTAGAGATAATCTGGCTTGCTTTTCTTTCTTGCCGCTAACCTTGATAATTCGATCTATACTATCTTTTTTGGTCATCAAACATCCCATGGCATAAATAGTGTCGGTCGGAAAAATAATTACAGCCCCCTTATTCATTTTATCGGCGACCATGGCCAAGTCGCGAGAATCTGGGTTGTGCGGTCTAAGGATTAATCTTTGCATCTTTATTCAGAATTTTTCAAAAACTTTGCAATATAGCCTTTATGTTATGAATTTAACGTTTTGAGCTTCTGAAACTCAGCCATGAAATATTCCACTTAATCAGACACTTGTAAATGAGGATAAAGGCAGCGATCAAATAGAACTCTCCGACACCAAATAAATATCGATCATTCCAGTCCGCATCTTTTTTGTATTCTAATTGTTTACTTTTGTTGCTCACTTTTTTGAATGAAAACAAGTAAAGACATCAATTTTGTAAATGTCATATTGCCACTGGCGATACCCAAGACCTATACCTATGGTGTACCTGCTCATTTAAAGGATGAGGTGGAATTTGGGCGTAGGGTGGAAGTGCCGTTGAGAAACAAATTGTATTCCGGTCTGGTCACTGAATTATTCGAAGAAGTACAATTGGATTACAGGACTAAGGACATATTATCAGTCATTGATGACGAACCCATTATCCACGAATATCAATATGAATTCTGGAAATGGATGGCTGATTACTACAGTTGTACGATTGGAGAGGTGATGCATGTGGCGCTTCCAGGAGGATTGAGATTGGGGAGTGAGACAAAACTGCTGATTCATGATGATTTCAATGATGATTTTTCAGATTTGACGGACAATGAATATATTGTAGCCGAGGCATTGACCATCAGGAATGTATTGACCATAGAAGAAGTGAAGGATATTCTTGATCGAAAGACAGTCTATCCTTTGATAAGATCTCTGCTGGACAAGCGTGTGGTAAAATTGAAGGAGGAGTTAATAGCCAAATACAAGCCAAAACGAATTGGTTTTATGAAGTTGGCTCCCATATTTGAAGAAAATAAGGAAATGCTGGCTGATGCTTTCGAAAAAATCAAGAGATCAGAACATCAAACAAATGCCTTGCTTGCCTTCGTTAGCCTATCTCGCGGTTCTTCAGAAGTGCCTCGATCTTCGATATATGAGATGAGTGGAGCATCCATTGGTGCATTGAAGTCATTGGAAAAAAAGGGTATTGTCGAATTATTTGAAAAAGATGTCAGTCGGCTGATTTATGAAGCGTCAGATGGAGAATTGCCAGATCTGTCCAAAGAGCAAGTTCGGGCATTGGATGAAATATATTCACATTTCGAAGAGAAAAAGATCGTACTGCTCCATGGTGTAACTGGAAGTGGGAAGACCAGGGTCTACATGGAATTGATCCAGCAAGCCATAGATAGTGGCAGACAGGTTCTTTATTTACTACCAGAAATCGCTCTTACTACCCAGATCGTAGCCAGGTTGAAGCATATTTTTGGAAAGGAGGTGGGTATATTCCATAGTAGGATGAATAATCACGAGCGGGTCGAACTATGGAAGGATGCTATAATCGGAAAGAAAGTCATACTCGGTGCGCGATCCAGTTTGTTTCTCCCATTCCCGAATTTGGATTTAATCATTGTAGATGAAGAGCACGATCCTTCTTACAAACAAACCGACCCAAATCCAAGATACAATGCCAGGGATGCAGCAGTCTACTTGGCCAAAAAGCTGGATGCGAAAATACTGCTCGGATCGGCTACCCCAAGCCTTGAAAGTTACCTGAATACCCAGGAAAATAAATACGCGCTCGTCGAGATGATGGAACGTCATGGTGGAGTGTCCATGCCAGAAATTGAAATTGTAGATATCGGAAAGGCCAAGAAATCTGGGAAGATCAATGGATTTTTCACGAAACATTTAATAGATACTATAAATGTAGCATTGGTCAATAAAGAACAGATTCTGCTATTCCAAAATCGAAGGGGGTATGCACCTTCTCTTCAATGCAATATTTGTGGATGGAGAGGAGAATGCAAAAATTGCGATATCTCGTTGACATACCATAAGTTCTTTGATGAACTGCGATGTCATATCTGTGGATTCAGAAATAAGAATCCGCACGAATGTCCAGCATGTGGAAATGATGCTTTGGAGGAAGTAGGATTTGGAACTGAAAAAATTGAGGACGAAATTCAGAAGCTATTCCCTGAAGCGAAGATTAAGAGGATGGATTATGATACGGTCAGGACTAAAAATTCATATGAAAAGATTTTAGAAGATTTTGGTAGTAGAGAAATCGATATTCTGGTCGGGACACAGATGATTACCAAGGGCTTGGATTTTGACAATATTGCGGTAGTAGGAGTGATCAATGCCGATTCTACCTTAATGTTTGCGGATTTTAGAGCAGGAGAACGTGCATATCAATTGCTGACCCAGGTAGCAGGAAGAGCAGGTCGAAGAAAGAAAAGGGGAAAGGTAGTAATCCAAACCTACAATCCCGAACATCCTGTAATTCAGGAAATCATTTCTAATAATTACCAAAAACTTTTCAGAAGGGAATCGCACGAACGAAAACGATTTGTCTATCCTCCTTTTTTTAGAATGATCAATGTCCAGTTGCGGCACAAGAAGCCACGGGTGGTGCAGGATGCTGCCCGATATATGGCGATGCAATTAAAATCGGTTTTGGGCAATAGAGTTGTCGGGCCTGCAGAACCAGGGATAGCGCGAGTGAAAGGTTATTATCGCCAAAATATCACAGTTAAAATAGAAAAAAAGGCTCACGCTATAAAAGTGGCGAAAAATCAAATATTGCATCAGAAATCAGTGCTGAAGACTTCAGATGGATATAAGTCGGTTTTGGTGAAGATTGATGTGGATCCATATTGATTTCAAAGTGCTCAAAGTGTAATGCATAGAACACATTGAGTATCTGGTACATAGAATGGTGATCTTTACCATTAAGAGCTGTGCAGATCAGAAAAGAACTATGCTTAAATCAACAATATGCCCATAAGAGATACTAAACTCAGAGTTAAATAATTAATTTCGCCTTGAAATGTATAAAACAGTAGGAGTCATAGGATCTGGAAGTTTTGGAATGACAGTTGCGAAACTATTGAGTGAAAATGTAAATGTATTATTATTTACAAGGCGTGATGCGGTGATGGAAGCCATCAATGAGCGCCAACATTACAAGGGGGTGGATACTGGAGGAAAGATCACAGCCGTAAATGATCTCAAATATATTGCTGATGAGTGTAAGGTGATCATGCCAGTGATACCATCTGCCAGTTTCAGGAAAGTAATGCGTGCATTGGCACCTTTTGTAGGCCCTGAGCATATTATGATTCATGCCACTAAAGGATTGGATATAAGCAAGATCTCGGACAAGCGATTAGAAAATGAATCGTTTACAAGAAAGGATGTATATAGCATGGGAGAGGTGATAGTGGATGAAACGACGGTATTGCGCATCGGATGTATGTCAGGACCAAATCTTGCGAAAGAGATTTTAGGAGGCCAACCAGCTGCTACGGTGATCGCTTCAGAATTTATGGAAGTTATACGCATTGGGCAGAAAATATTGAGTAGCAAATTATTTACTGTTTTTGGTAGTTATGATATACGAGGAGCAGAATTGGCAGGCGCATTTAAGAATATAATTGCCATTGGCTCTGGGATTTTGGACGGACTCCATCTTGGTAAAAACATGCAAGCCGCACTGATCACAAGAGGTTTACGAGAGATGATTCAATTCGGAAAATCCATGGGAGCAGATAGCAGATCATTTTTAGGTACAGCGGGTATCGGGGATCTCATAGCCACTGCTACCAGTAATAAATCGAGAAATTATTCTTTCGGTAAAAAATTGGCTTCTGGAGAAAGCGCCGAACAAATACTCAAGAATGCAACAGAAGTTGTGGAAGGAGTGGGAACACTAAAGATCATTCACCTCCTGGCAGAAAAAGAAAATTTACAACTTCCTATTACTACAATGTTGTACCGTGCCATTTATACTGGATATGATATTAAAAAAGCCATCCGATTGTTGATGACCTACAATTATGCTCAGGATGTAGATTTTTTATAATGCAGTAGATTTTTTAAAACGAATAAGTAAATGCAAACCATATACGAACGATTGGGTGATGAGAATTTGGAAAAACTAGTAGATAATTTTTACAATAAAGTGCTG
Organism: Saprospiraceae bacterium; assembly: GCA_965230575.1. Classification (GTDB taxonomy): domain Bacteria; phylum Bacteroidota; class Bacteroidia; order Chitinophagales; family Saprospiraceae; genus CAJXUU01. The sequence continues at coordinate 7,514,715 of OZ246013.1, read as the reverse complement.
GCGGATGATAGAATCAGTCACTTATTCCAAACTGATATTAAAGAAGTAAAGTCAAAGCAATATATGTTTTTGACCCAATTTCTTGGCGGCCCGCCTCGATACACCGAAGTACATGGACACCCAAAACTACGGATGAGACATTTGCCACACAAAGTGACATTGGATGGTGCCGGAGCCTGGTTGGAGTGCATGGCAAAAGCCATTTCCGAGTTGCCTATAGATGAATCATTTAAGGAAGAAATATTTCAAAGATTTCCCCACGCAGCTCGACATATGGTAAATAGCAATTGAAAAAACTCCCTCTACACAATAACTGTATTTTTAAATTCTTAATTCTCAATTCTAAATTCTAAATTCTAAATTCTAAATTCTCAATTCTCAATTCTCAATTCTCAATTCTCAAATCTCAAATCTCAAATCTCAATTCTCAATTCTCAATTCTCAATTCTCAAATCTCAAATCTCAAATCTCAATTCTCAATTCTCAATTCTAAATTCTTAATTCCCAATTCCCAATTCCCAATTCCCAATTCCCAATCTACAATCTACAATCTTTCCAATCTTTCCAATCTTTCAATTCTTTCCAATCTTTCAATTCTCCATTCTTCCCTATATTGCGCATTCAAATTAAATTAACAAAATGACTAAGTCTATTTTTTCACTTTTCATCATGATTATTTCTGTTTCGATGGCCTTTGGTCAAGATTTGAAATCACCAGAGGAATTTTTACGAACAGAATATGGAAAGCATTTTACACCTCATTACCTGGTGGCAGATTATGTACGCCATGTGGCTGCGAATTCAGTTAGGGTGACTTTGATAGAATATGGTGAGACGAATGAAGATAGACCCTTGTTATTAGCTACTATTACGACACCTGGAAACCAAGCCAAAATAAAAGATATCCAAAGCAGCCATCTGTCGAAAATAGGGATGGGAGAATCTAATGGAGTGTCTTTGGATGAAAATTATTCTATCGTCTGGCTATCATTTGGAGTGCATGGGAATGAAGCGGGAGGAAGCGAAAGTAGTATGACTGTATTGTATAAATTGGCGAACCCTGCCAACGAACAGACTGGTATTTGGCTGGATAATACAGTAATCTTATTTGATCCGAGCCTCAATCCTGATGGATATAATAGATATACCCATTGGGCGAGGTCAATTGGTGGCAAGATGCCTCATCCTGGACTGACCGATAGAGAGCATATGGAGCCATGGCCAGGCGGAAGGGTGAATCATTATTTATTTGATTTGAATAGAGATTGGGCCTGGCAGACACAAGTCGAAAGCCAGCAACGAATAGTTCAATATCACAAATGGATGCCGCATATTCATGTCGATTTTCATGAGATGGGATATGATGCGGGTTACTATTTTGCTCCAGCTGCGGAACCATACCATAAGCACATCACGAATTTTCAAAGAGAAATGCAAGTGGATATTGGAAGGAATCACGCAAAATACTTTGACCGAGAAGGTTGGTTATATTTTACCAGAGAAGTTTTTGATTTGCTTTATCCATCTTATGGAGATACATATCCCACCTTCAATGGTGCTGTGGGGATGACCTATGAACAGGCGGGGCATGGAATGTCTGGAAGAGAGATTTCATTGTCCAATGGGGATACTTTGAAATTGCAAGATAGGATAGATCACCATACCAAGACAGCACTTTCCACCATAGAAGAAGCTTCGAAGCAAGTAGATCGAATCAATAAAAATTTTGAGACATATTTTGCCAATGCAGTTTCATCACCCAAGGGAAAATACAAGTCCTATGTAATCAAAAGGTCGGGTCAAGCGAATCGATTGGCAGATTTATTATCAAAAAACAAAATTAAATTCTACCGCACTACTGGTCAAAACGCGCTAAATGGATTTGATTATCTCACTGGAGAATCTGCTTCTTTTAGATTAGAGAAAGGAGACATTGTGATCAATGCCAATCAGCCGAATGGAACATTGCTGCAAGTATTGATGGAGCCAGAGCCAATTCTTAGCGATAGTGTGACTTACGATATTACGGCTTGGTCACTGCCACATGCTTATGGAGTGCAGGCATATGCTTTGGATGGGTATACTTCTACCAATTCGGTGGAAAAAGAGGAAGATACGGTTGCTTCTTGTTTTGATGGCGTAGGCATTGAATATCCGAGCTATGCTTATATATTGCCTTGGAATAGTGTGACTTCCGCTCAACATTTGGCCAAGATATATCAAATGGGTATCAAAGCCAGAATGGCGAATAAGGATATAGAGTTCAAGGAAGGTGTGGTTGAAAAAGGATCAATCGTTATTGTTCGAGGAGATAACAATTTTGTTCCGAATTTAAGATCGACCTTAGCTGATATTCTGGATTCTTGTGAGGATTGTTTTTGTCTTTCTTCAGGATTTTCCAATGATGGTGGTGATGTAGGAGGTAGTGCGTTCTCTAGATTGGATCAGCCAAGAGCATTATTGATATCAGGAAGAGGCACCAGTCCATATGGAGTAGGGCAGATTTGGCATTATTTCGATGAGGTTATTGGTTATCCATTGAGTATTGTGGACAAACAGGATATGGGAAGAGTAGACTTGGCAGACTTTAATACTTTGATTTTGCCAGATGGATATTACAATTTGAGTGAGGAAGAATTAGGGGATATATCCAGTTTTGTAAGTGGCGGTGGCAAGGTCATTGCAATATCTGGTGCTCTTGGCAATTTTGTTGATAAAGAAGGGTTTGCCTTATCAAAATATGCCACCGATGAAGAAAAAGAAGCGGCAAAAAAGGATCGAGAAGCCAAAAAATTAGCCGCTAGACAGGATAGTTATCAAGATCAAGAACGACATGGTATTAGCAATAGTGTGCCAGGAGCTGTGATACGGAACAATGTGGATGGTTCTCATCCTTTGGCATTTGGACTTGGCACTGCATATCATAGTCTTAAGACATCAAGACAACACTATAGTTTGCTTCAAGATGCCTGGAATGTGATTACGATTCCAGAGGATTTCAAAAGTTATGGATTTATTGGAGCTAAATTGAGACCCAAGATTAAAGATTCTGTTTCATTTGCTGTCGAAGAAAAAGGGGGAGGTAATATTATTTATATGGTTGATAATCCGTTGTATAGAGGCTTTTGGGATAATGGTACATTGTTGTTTTCCAATGCCTTGTTTTTGGTAAATTAGAAATGTGTCCCAGTTTTATTTATAAAATTTCTGGAGCGCACTTTTATTATTAATCAATTCAATGTGAAAAGTGTATACAACATCATTGAAAAGATTATCGCGGAATACAACATGTTGCCATAAAAGCCAATTTTGGACTTAGCAGTTATTTCTGAGGAAAACTTCTTGGATACAATGCCTACAAATATTCCAGATAGAGAAAGTCCAAATACTATGAGTAACACGAATGCAGGATATTTGGCATATTTGAAATTAGTGTCAATAGATGATAATGTGAATAAAGACAAGATGATAATTATTATTAATATGGAATTAATCATGAATAGTTTGTATGCCACTTTTTAAAATATTTTTGGTGAAATTAAATAGAATGTCAATATAAAATTAATGAAATAATCTATTCAGTATCAATATTCTCCTACGTCAACTCTTTGTTTTAAAATGAATGACCCTCAATTTTTACTTTCAAACAGGGATTATATGGTTTCAATCAAAGAAATTCCATTTTTTGTGTTTTGATTGTTAGCTTTAGGAGAAATCAACATTTTACCGTCAGAAACACCCCTTGTCTAATTTTCTGCAAATTACTGATCTACCACAACTTTAGTGATGAGACATTATTTGTACATACTTCTTTGTTTACTACTATCTGTTGAATATTCAAATGCACAATGCTATTGTGAAGATTGTCCAGAGCCTATAATTTTTGGTTCTCCATCGACTGCTACATTGAATGTTTCGGGTGCTACTAATAATATACTTGGGGCAGGAGGACAAAGTTTGGTAAATGTTGGACTTCAATTTACCCACGATGCTGCTCAGGAATTGAGCCTAAGGATTGTCGCACCAGATGGATCGTTTGTAGATCTTACTATTGGTGAAGGGCTTGATTTTGGACAGAACAACAATTTTGAAATTGATTTTGTACAATGTGCGGCTGCGCCTATGCCAGATTGTACGAATAGTGGAACATGGAGTAGTCTTGACGAATGGGATGAAGGTCCATATACAGGCAGTTATTTACCAGAAGTAGGTTGCCTGGAAGACCTGACAGGAGATGTCAATGGCACTTGGACATTGGAGATGGAGGATGTGTTTATAATTGAAGATGGAGAATTGTTTTGTTTCAATCTCACATTTGCGGATGATACAGGGATTTCTTGCAACAGTGCTCCATGTGATCAGATATTGTGTCTGGCCCAAGGCGGGAATAGTATTGCACCTGACGAGGTCATGGCACCCGAAGGAGACCCATCATTAATTATTGATTATACTGTTTCATATAATGATTGCGAATTTCCCCCGAGTGGGCCGGAGTATATCTATGTTTATTTGATTTTTGATGCAGTTACTGAAACATTGTTAGAGATTGTAGAAGGTACCGTTGACATGACTTCTTATGCAGAAGGCACCTACATTGTACGAGGTCTTTCAATTTTAGCAGCTGATCTTCCCGTCCTTGAGGCCTTGAATTTTCCTTCGACTTCTTTTTTTGATTTAGTGCTCATGATTCAGGCAGGAACGGTATGTGCGGATTTTGCTCCCATGACTTCAGTAGTCACGATTGACGGTTGTATTATAGATTTCCTGGGTACACTAGAAGCCGATGTCATCAATGCAGAAGTGGCCGATCCTGCTTTGGACCCAGATTGGACGATTACATGGCTTCCATTCACTCCCGATTTTAGTACCTGGGGTGTATATTATGTAGTCTATGATCAAGTGACGGGCGTAATAATTGACTATCTGACAACAGATGATTTCACAGGACTTCCTGAGGGTGATTATTTTGTTTCGGTGGTTGTTTATCTTTTGAGCGACGAGACTCAATTGCCTCCTGCAGATGGAACTTCAACATTCACGGATTTAGAAAATGCAACGCTTACAGAAGATGTTTGCGGATTGACTTTTGGTCAAAACGAATTATATATATCAGAACCCTGCATGATCGATGCAGATGGCACACTGGAATTGGAAAATATCACAGCTCCACAAGGTGATCCTTCGCTTGACCCAGATTGGGATATTACATTTAGCGGTAGTACCCCGGACCCGTTGGAATATGGATTTTATTTTGTGGTCTATGATGCTGTCACCGATGTATTGATTGAGCTTTATACCACAGATGATTTTACGCTTTTGCTGGAAGGAAAGTATACTGTCACAGTGCTATATTTTGATTTAGATGATGAACCTTCTATTTTGACTCCAAATGGGGTCAACACTTTTGCAGATATTGTAGCGCTAATAGATGGCGGTGTTTTATGTGCTCAATATTTCGGTGAAAATGAATTGTGCATTACTCCTCCTTGTCTGGCCGATGCTGGATCATTTAGTACAAATTCTATTACAGAATGTCAAGGAAATGATGCCTTGATGCTTGATTTGACTCCTTCTTATACATCAGGCGAACCGGATCAAACCCAATATGGCTATACCTACGTGATAAGTCAAAATGGGATAGTAATTGACATTGATGAATCTGAGGATTTTACTGGATATGATATTGGAGCCTATGAAATTTGCGGCTTTTCCTACCTCTTGGCAGATGTTGGCCTTTTACCCTCTCCTAATGGCTCACTCAATACCGCGGCAATTTTAAATGATATTGCCAATCAAACATATTGTGCTGATTTGATGACGGATTGTATCACATTGACAATTATAGAAGTTCCAATACCAATTTTTACTGGACCGACTGAGGTATGTGTTGGCGAGTCCGTCCAATATGAAGTTGAGAATTTTAATGGGAATATTTCAGATTATACTTTTTTTGTTCAAGATGGAGGATATAGCGCTTTGGACAATAATGGAGATGGTACAATAGACATTACCTGGACTGCGGGACCTGGTAACATATGCGTGACCCAATATAATGATGAATGTGAAGAAGAAATTTGCATAGCTGTAGATATTTTGCCATTACCAGAGTTCACCATTGATGGTCCTGCAGTATTTTGTCCTGGAGATGAATTGATATATACGTTTGATCCCACACCTGTTGGAGGAGAATATTATGAGGTTATTGTTAGCGGTGGCATGATTGTAGGGCAAACAGTCAACACCGCAACTATCCAATGGGATGATATTGATATTGGAAATTTAACAGTTTCTCTACTTGGTGGGATGTGTGATTCTGAAAGTGATATTTTTGTTGTTAATGTTATTTCGGATGTTGATTTTCCTCAGCTTACTATTCCTGGTTCAAGTTGTCTTAGCTCCACATTGTCAATTCCAGATATAGGTGATCCAGAAATTATAAGTTGGGAATGGACCGCTACAAATGCTGATATACTTATCATGGACGGAATGGTCAATTTTACTTGGCAAACATTAAATCCTGCGGAGATTTGCCTGGAAGTGAGCACAGCTTGTAGCGTTGAATCAATGTGCTACGACATAGAAATTCTTGAAATTCCATATCCCGTAGATTTGATGACAATTTGTGATGGGGATAATTATGTTGTGGAATTTGATATAGCAGGAAGCTCAGGTCCATATACTGTGAACGGAGGCGTGGTGGATGGATCAGAATTTACCTCTGTTAATATTATGTCTGGAGAAGTATATACCTTTTATATTGAAGATGGAGAGGGATGTTTTAGCGAGATTATTCAAGGCACCGAAGTTTGTAATTGTACTACCGAGGCTGGTACAATGGCTACAGAAGAAATTACTTTATGTGCTGTAGATGGAGAGATTATTTCAGGGACTTTTAACAATGACGCAACTTTCGATGGAGACGATGTAGGATCATTTGTTCTGCATACGGGTTCATCCAATATTTTAGGGACGGTTCTGGATATGAATGATTTGCCAGAGTTTTTATATGGGGGGAGCTATGGATCGGGGATTACGATTTATATCTCATATGTAGTAGGGGATAGTTTGACAGATGGATCTCTTGATTTTGATGATGAATGTTTGTCCGTATCTTTTGGCCAACCTGTGAATATTGTAGACTTGCTTCAAACTGAAGCTGGTAATTATGACAATCAATGCGACTTTGCATTCAACCTAAATGCGGACGATCAAGGAGAATTAGGGACATGGAATATTGTGGATTCACCATCAGGTGCCATTGTCAACTTTGGTGATCCTATGGATGCTCAATCATCTTTTGAAGCAGATTTGCCTGGAACTTACAGTATTACCTGGCAACCTATTGATGCTGCATGTGTATTACCTGATACGGTGACATTTGAATTGCATTCCATTCTGGGTATTGAGAGTAGGGAAGTTGATTGCGAAGAAGACCTTCAATCCTATACTGTAAGTTTGGAAATTTCTGGAGGAGTCACACCCTACTTTTTGGATGGAAGTGAAATTGCAAATCCTTTCGATATTCCAGCTGTAGTATCTGGAGAACCATATAGCCATGTCTTGACTGATAGCCGTGGATGTGAATTGCTCATAGAAGGAGCGGAGAATTGTGATTGCATGAATGCACCAGGGAGCATGGCTACGGATACCTTGCGCGGTTGTCTCACCGATACCTTGATGGGCACTTATAATAATGATGCACTTTTGGATATTAATGATAGAGAGTTATTTGTGCTTCATACATCTTCGGCAGATACCTTGGGTGCGGTTTTCTATATCTCGGATGACCCCATCGTATTTTACTTGCCGATTTTGATTCCTGGGAATGTCTATTATTTGTCCCATATTATTGGCAACGAGGAGGGAATGGGCATTGATTTTGAAGATCCTTGTTTTCAAGTATCTATGGGTCAGCCAGTAATATTCAATTTGCCGCCAGAAGTGAGTGCGGGTGAGGATCAACAAATTTGCGGGCTGTCGACAATTCTGGAAGGTTCATCATCGGAACAAATCACAACATGGTCTATAATTCAAACTCCATTTGGTGCTGTCGAGATTATTGATGAGAATGATCCAACCAGTGAATTTAATGTAAATATCCCAGGAGAATATATCTTGGGGCTGGAAGCGGATAATGGTTACTGTACTTCCAATGATACGGTCTCGATAATTTTTACGGAAGAATTGTCTTATTCAAGTTTTGAGATTGTATGTGTACCGTCTGGATATGTTGTTGGCTTTACGATCAACGGAGGTAGCGGGACTTACTTTATCGATGGAATTGCGCTGGAAGGCAATGTTTTCTCCACAGATTCAATCATCCCTACTGGAAATGACTACAGCTTTGTAGTGACCGATAGTCAGGGATGTCCAGAATTGCTTGTGGTTGGTGAAGATACGTGCGAATGTGAGAATGATGCTGGAAGTATGGTGCCAGCATTGGTAGAAATCTGTATAGACGATATTATCGACCTCAATACCTTGCACAATTTCGATGCCATTTTGAATGAAAATGATGTGCAATATCATGTTGTGCACACCTCTTCAACAATTGATTTAGGCGATGTATTGTTTTACGATCTTTTTATCAATGGAGTTCAGGAATTGAGTTTCGATGATGCTCCTTTTGAAATTGGAGTTATATATTATGTTTCTACAGTTTTAGCCATTCCAGGAGTACTCGAAGACAATGAAGATTATCCTTGTCTGAAAGTGGCAGAAGGTACTCCAATCGTCTGGAGAGATTACAATACGATTACATTCAATAATGATATTGTGGCATGTGCAGGCGATATTGCCCAAATTGACCTTACGGTAAGCGGTGAACTTCCTTTCGAGGTGACCATATCCGATGACTTGGGATTCAGTGAAGTACTTTTTATCGATCAAGAAAATTTTGAATTTGAATATTTGGTAACCGAGGAAACTATATTGACAATCAATGCTTCAAATGGCGGCACTTGTTTGACAATTGAAGATGGAGAATTGGTAGTTGCCGTGGAAGATTTGCCGACTGCTGAAGTCAGAGCGTCCGTTTCCATTTGTAATTCGGCAGCCTTTGGCTCGATACTGAATCTTAATGACCTCATCATTTCGGGGTTTGCAGAAGGCAGGTGGCTTTTTAATGGGGCTGAGATCGTTGAGAATATCGATTTTGATGGATTTGATGCAGGGGAGTATGAATTGGAATATCTGATTGAGTCAGAAATTTGTTCTACTTCGAACATTTATACCGTGAGTGTCTTGATTAATGATTGTGAATGTCCAATGTTTGATTATACCTCTCAGGATATAACTTGCTTTGGTGAGGAGGATGGAATCATTTCAATCTTGGCATTAGGAGGGGTAGACCTCGCAGATTTTACCGTTACTTTAAATAATTCTGAGGTGATTTCAGGCAGTGAGATATCAGGTCTTTCATCGGGCTCATATGCCTTGGATATTACAGATGGAAATGATTGCATTTCTTCCTTCGAAATTGATATTTTGGAGCCAGCACCTGTCCAAATATCATTGGGAGAAGATGTAGAAGCAGTAATTAATGATCCTGTGGTCATAGAAGCTATAACCAATCTTTTAGTGGATGAAATAGAAGGGATAACCTGGACTTCATTAGAAGGAATATTGGATGATAATGATTTATTATTGAATACCTCATTTCAAAATGACGATATGGTCTCAATTGATATTATTGATGAGAATGGCTGCACCGCTTCGGATGAGCTAATGGTTAGAGTTACAATCGAGGATTACATTATTCCGAATGTGATCAATACCAATAGTATATCAGGAAATGATGTATTTCGAATTTACAATGGAAGGGCGATAGATGAGATTGTGAGTATGGCTATCTATGATCGATGGGGGAATGAAGTGTTTGGAGTGGAGAATGTGATGCCTGATTCCGAATTGGCGCAGTGGGATGGGACATTTGGAGGATCAAGGTTGAGTACAGGTGTGTATGTCTACAAATTTGTTTTGCTCGTTAAAGGAGAAGAACAGGTTGTTTTTGGTGATTTGACCTTGTTGTAAATCGATGGAATTGCAATGATATGTTGCATAATTGGTGTTTAAAAAATCTTATTTTCAAAAGTATAAAACACCATTATTACCAGGAAATTATTAATAGCCTTATAGTGAAACGATGGATTACCATATTTCTTGGAAATAATTAATTTATAAATCGTGCTTCAAATTTTTCTTCGATGCTCAATTCCGAAGTAGATATGCTAAATCTTCCTTGAATAAACCAAGCTCCATCGGATTGTAATTCACCCTGCATGCAGCCCGAGGATACTTCCAAAAATCTGACGTCAGGGCAATAGCAAGACTTTTTGTAATGTACTTTCATATTTTTCAAATCATTGCCTTCCGCGGAAAAACTTTTTTGATTTTGGTCTAGTTCGAAAATTATTGTTATGCTGACTTCATCATCTGCAATTTCTGGACTTCCTTCCTGAAACCTACGCACTTTGAATACATTCTTATCACCTACTACAATTCCCTTGACCTCTGATATTTCCACTTCGGATTGAGGTAATATCACAAATTCACATTCCCAATTTTCGAGGCACTCATTGGTTGCAACGTCAGGTTCATTTTCCTCAAGACATGTAAAATCACAATTTTCACATGTCGGAATATCTTCATCACAAGAAGCGAATAATAGGGCGATCAATATCAAAGGATAAATGGATTTCTTCATTCTGGACATTTTATATTTTGGAAGACTTGGTATTAATCATAAAGGGTTGGTCTAGTTCCCTTCTTTGATTATCAGTACAGTCAAAACATGAATTTACAAATTTACATGACCTGATCATTATTCTGGTATGCTTGTAAATAAATGATTTACTTCTTTGCCGCAATAAATCCTTTGGAATTCCTGATTTTAATGACCAGTTTTTAAATCACTGCAATAAAAAAAAGGCACAAAACACCACTCTCAAAGCGTTTTGCACCTTTTTAGAAATAATACGATTATATTTTAATTGAAATTAGATAGTTGAAAGTCCGACTTTCCAAAACTCCCTATTCCTAATAAATTTTTTAATGGTTAGAATCCATGAATCTTCAACTTGACATAGTCGTCAAAATCTAATCCAGTATGTCCTTTGTCTTGCATTCTTTTGATAAACTTTGGAGTCACATTATGGATGCCGGCTTCTATCATCTTGTCTGCAGAAAGATTGAAACCCATGGCATTTAATCCCTTGACATCATCGACATCAATATTGTGGATTCCGAAGGAGATAATATCATCGAAGGAGATATCTTTAAGTCCAGCGGCTTTGATTTCCTTTACATATTCTGGTCTGATATTGTGGATAGCTGCTGATATGAAATCATCAAAACTCACATCAGTAAAACCAGCTTCTTTGAACCCTCGGATGAAGTCGATGCTTACATTGTGAATTGCAGCAGAAATGACATTGTCAAAAGTAAGATCACTGAATCCTAATGCCTGGAATTCGCTAATGAATTTTGGATCTACATTGTGGATCGATGCAGTGACCATATCATCGAAACTTAGATTGTCCATGCCCGCTTTGCTGAATTCTTCGAGGTATTTCAAATCCACATTGTGAATAGATGCCGTGATTAATTGATCAAATGTAAGATCAAATCCATAAGATTTTGCCTGTTTGAGATAACCGACATCCACATTGTGAATGCCTGCAGAAACTACATCATCAAATGATAGGTCTTCGAAGCCTGCATCTTGAAATTCTTTGATGTAGTCGACATCGATATTGTGGATGGAAGCACTGATCAAGTCATCAAAATCCAATTCCATACCAGCTTGTTCGAATGCGGTAATGTAATCAGGATCTACGTTATGAATCGAAGCGGAAATCATATCGTCAAAGGTCAAGTCCTTGAAGCCCGCATTTTTGAACTTTTTGATATAATCAGGATCAACGTTATGAATTGCTGCCGCGATCAGGTCATCGAAAGAAAGGTCTTCAAAACCAGCTCCTTTAAGCTCACGTACATAGTCCACATCTACATTATGAATCGCCGCTGAAATGAGGTTTTCGAAACTCAAATCACTATATCCCAATGATTTGAATTCTGATATGTATTTGGGATCGACATTGTGGATAGCCGCTGCGATAAGCTGATCCACATCTAGATCTTCATACAATTCCTTTCCAAAGCTCTTGACATACTCCATATCTACGTTATGGATTTTCATTGCGACCAATTCTTCTACCGTAGGTTTGTCATATTTTACTTTTTTGAATTCTCCATTAATGTCCATTATATAATCTTCATTGACATCATGGATAGCAAGAGCCAGAAGGTCGTCTTCAGAGACATTGGTGTAACCATTGGATTTTAAGAATCCAAAGAAAGATTTGTCGATGCCTGAGAGGAAAAAGTGAATCAATTTCTTTTCGCTTATTTTATATCCTTCTCTTTTCGCAATATTGATGAATTCATTGTTTGGGGTAAAAGTATATCTTCCAGTGCCTTCATTATTAGAAAATTCACCTTTTAACACCAAGGTGCCAGGATCACGAGTAAGCGAAAATTCACCTTCTGAATTGTTTCTTATTGCAGGATTGAAATCAGAAGCTAAAAAACATTCACTGCTGCTCCAATAGTAATTTTTTCCTATTCCTCCTTTTTTGATATGCAAGCAGACACTATTATTTCTTAATTCGGCCTCCCATACGCCTTGGTTTTCCAAGTCTTCTGAGCCACTTTTGATAATGGTCTTGTCATTATCTCTGTCTATTGAAATTGTCTGAAGGTCCGAAGACACAATAGCAAATCCATTGTCAGTTTGTGATACCGAAAGGTCTACGTCTGGAGCGATGTTAAGCATGCTGATGTCAGTAATGGCACTGAATGATTCGTCCATTTCCTCTTTTGCATTGATGACTTCGACTTCACCTTGCTGGACTACTTGTGGCTTGTCAAATACAACTTGTAATTCTTCTTTTTCTGCCTCGTTTTGATTTTCAATATTGAGTTTCAGTGGCTTTTGAGTCTTTTGTTCTTTTTCTGGGAGAAATTCTAATTGAGGTTTTTGTTCATTCTGTTCATTATTCTGTGCAGTTATTAATGTTGGATTAAACAAGGCTATCGTTAACCCAAGGATTGGAAGGATAAACAAGTACTTCCATGTACTTCTCGCTGAAGATTTTTTTGCATTCATCATGTGAATTCGTTTTTTTAGAAATGATTGATTGTAATTTGTGGAAAGCGAGAGTGGTAATTCCGGTACAGACACCTTAAGAAGATTCATTTGGTATACTTCAGCATTAGCGCCAGAAGCAAGCATTTCCTGATCTGTAAGGTATTCGAGATTGTGTTCGACAACTTTGCGATAAAGCCAGGCAAAAGGATTGAACCACAAAATGATAAGGGTCAATTCAGATAAAAAGATATCTAAAGAATGCCATTTCGTAATGTGAATCTTTTCATGAGCCAGGATTTGTTCGTATGTGTCATAATCGTATTTGCTAGGGTTGATGTAGATCATATTTAGAAATGAAAATGGAGCTTTGTCACCATCCATCTCGACAATTGTCAGTTTCCCATCCTTAAGAATAGGATACTTCAATCTGTAAAATATGAGTATTGAAAATTGAACTAAAAAGTTAATGAGGAATATACCCAGTCCAATGAAGTATATCCATTTTAGTGTTTCCGCCCAATTGATGCCTGCTATGGTAGCCTTAAGTTTTTCTGTTAAGGGCGGGGGCAATGCATCAGGTTCATTTTGAAGCGTTACGGCCTCAGCTTTGGTTTGTGCATTGTTGTCTTTTGTAGTATTAGCATTTTCACTATTGGTATTGAGTGCTATTGGTGCATCACCAGCATTATTAGGTGCGGTTATGATTCCAGTTGATTTCTTTAAACTTTCTTTTTCAATTACTTTGGATGCAATTGGGCTTACACTTTTGAGAGACCAGGATTTCGGAATATGAATCAGTGGCAGGGCAAATGCCAGAATCAAAAAAGAGCTGAGAATTATCCTGTTCAATGAATAGAAGGTTTCTTTTTTCAACAAGACCTGATAAAGTATGAATCCGAGTCCCAGAAGTAGGGAAACATGTAAGATATAGTTGGTCATTTGTTCTTAGTTTTGATCATGTCAATGATGTCAGATAATTCATTTTCACTTATATTTTCTTCTTTGGCAAAATGCGCCACCATCTTGCTGTACGAATTGTCAAAATATTTTTTCAATACGTCTGTAATCGCATCTTTTTGATAATTTTCTTTAGGCACTAATGGGAAGTATTGATGCGTATTTCCAAAAGATTTGTGACCTACGAATCCCTTGTCACTCAATATTCTTACAATGGTGGACACCGTATTGTAGTGTGGCTTTGGATCTGGCATTTCTTCAATGATCTCCTTGATAAAAGCTTTTTCGAGCTTCCAAAGGATTTGCATAATCTCTTCTTCTCTTTTGGCTAATTTTTGCATAATTCTTTTCTGCTTATAGTTAAAATAATGACATACTTTATTAAAAGTAGTTGTATGCCTTATGTGATTAGCTTGAGACAAAGGTATAACTAATATATTAGTTTGACAACTAAAATAATAGTTTGTTCACTAATTTATTAGTTTGGGTCAATTACATATGAATAATTATAATGTATAAAAGTCTTATCATTAATTTATTATAATCGACAAATAAAATGTCAGTCTAAAATGAAAATTTTTATTTTCAGAAGGTATATTTGGCTCTATAACTTACAAATGTATTGGATAATGACCTGGCTTTATGACTTTTGAAAAATACCGTATAGCCCAATGAAAGTTGAAATATGGAATAGCCTATTCCCACTTCTGGCCTGTAATACCAATGGTTGGATTCTAATGCATTGATAAAACCAAATTGGGTAATATCAACAAATATAGGAGCCTCCAATCTTAACAAGGTAAAATTGAAGTCATTCATTGAGGACTCAAGATTTCTGGAATATCCGAATATTAAGGCTGATGTCGAAAAACTAAATTTCCGCTTTGCGATAATCTCCCTACTTTCATTTCGAATGGTATAGGGCGGGCCATATCCACTGAAAAATGAAAATTCTGTGCCCAACCAAAACTCACCGTCATATCTGGATAAGGCAGTGAGCGCAGAGTCAAATTTGTCTTTTCGGTACCCGTTGGAAGTAAGAAATTCCAGGTCCGATTCATAACCTTTGTATCGCGATTTGACAAATTTGAGATCCAAATGCCTTCTCCAAACATACCTCAGCTCATCATTGTCAGCCTTGGCAAGGTCTATAGCCATGGTGTAATCACTGTGTGCGGAGACTAAGATGGGATTGTCTGCAGGCAAATTTTTATTTATATCTAATCTGTTGAATATCAATTGCAACCTTCCTCGCATCGAAAATAATTCTGCCTTTTCATGATTATTGATTTGAAAGGTATCCCGCTCTAGAATCTGGGTTATGGTATCTAAGTTTTTGGTTTTAAGAGAATGTTTGTAAATGCCACAAAGGTCTAGATTACTGTGTTGACCATATATGAATGAGGCGAAAAATACAATATTGAAGAAAGTGAATTGGAATTTCATATCGATTGGTTGAGTGTCCAAATATGATTCAAA
Organism: Saprospiraceae bacterium; assembly: GCA_965230575.1. Lineage (GTDB taxonomy): Bacteria > Bacteroidota > Bacteroidia > Chitinophagales > Saprospiraceae > CAJXUU01. The sequence goes on along the minus strand of OZ246013.1, from coordinate 7,499,129 downwards.
TATTGAGATTTTTTTAAAAATTCTATCAATTAATGTCACAAAATCGACTCTGACTTAATTATAGGGGCAAGAATGTTAGAGGGTTATTTATAGAGGTGGTCACAATTTGTGACCACCTCCAAAAAAATGTAAATGAGAGATTTGATCACACATGGATATGAAAATTTGATTTTTGAGTTTAGAGGCATCAAGGTGATGCTGGATTCGGACATTGCCATTCTGTATGACACAGAAACTAAAAAACTGAAGCAGGCTGTGAGAAGGAATATGGGAAGGTTTCCATCCGATTTCATGTTTGAGTTGACAAAACAAGAGAAAACATACTTGCTCAAATCTGTACCTCGATTGGCCTCTCTGAAATACTCACGAATCAATCCAATGGTTTTTACTGAACAGGGTGTTGCGATGTTGTCTTCTGTAATCAATAATGAAAGAGCTATCAATATTAATATTGAAATAATGAGGGCCTTTGCAAGGTATAGAATGTTGCTACTTGAAAATCATGAACTCAAGAAAGAAATAAGAGCTGTCGACGATAAGGTGAATCAAGCATTTAAAATCTTACTTGATAAAATTGATAAGCTAACACCAAAGTATACTGACAGAAAACGAATTGGCTTCGTTAAGAACAGAAATGATTGTTGATGATTGCCAATTGTAGTTTGGTCAGGATATAGAACATCTATCCGATTAATCAAGAAGAAGCAATCTTACTCCTCCTTTACCTTCAATTGACCTCCTAATTCCATTTTCAATTCACCGCCAGTTTCCACTTTGATAGAATGACACTCATGAATCTCACCATTCTCAATAGTCACTATATTACCAGCTGGAATGACCACATTATCACACTCAATCGGAACAAATAATCGACTCCAATTTTCAGCTACATTCCATAATCCATTTGCTGGACCAATCCAAGTATTGTAGCCTGGATTGACACAATAGATGTTGCCATAAATACAATCTGGTAACCAAGCCTTTCCATCAAGATTCCAATTGGGATCTATCGGGATACAAAGATGTCCAAGAGCATTGATGGAGATGTCTACTACTCGCGGTGTATTGCTATAATCGTATTGCCATATTGAATCCGGGACGTACCATTCAGCATCTGTGATTGTGCCATCATTTCCATTTGATGTTTGGTCACTTACTTGAGTACCTTGACCTTCATTCATACGCCAGTACCCTATCAGGTTGGAATAACTTGGATGGTTGCTGCTTATGGTATCGCAATAATAATCGAGAATTTCCTGATCGGTAAGCACCTCGTCCCATATTCGTACTTCGGCAATAGATCCATTGTAGTCATATCCCATGTCAATATCGGTCCCAAACCAAAGATCTTCTCCATTGGTGATGTCCCCGATATTCGAAATTCCAGTTTGAGAAAGGAAGACGCCATCTTCATACATTCTCATCTGTCCGTCTCGATCAAAGCTCACACTCAAGGTATGCCATTCTCCATCTGCAATGCCTCCACCTGTATTGATGTCTGCACGATTACTTCCATCTCCAATATTGACCTTCCACTCTGGACCCAATGGAAGTTTGAAAGAAAATACAAAGCCCTTATTGAATCCTGAGTCCCAATCTTTATTTCCTACTATAGAGACATCAGCTGCTTCCGTTGTTCTCACTCTACATTCCACCGTAAAATCCTGACTTGCCCCAAAATCAAAATTTGATGTGTGAGGCACACGCACATAATCATTGGACCCATCAAATGAAAGCTCTGTGGTATCACCCAGACAATTAAAGGGATCGTCTATAGTATAGGTGCTATCTTTTGTAATTAATTCTTGATTTATAGAATTGCCACTAAGGATAAACATGACATTCTCTTCTTCAAAAGTATTGCCACCATGACTGAAATTTATACCTCCGTGATCCGACGTCACCAGAACAATCCAGTCTTCTTCTACATAATTTGGCCTCAATTCCAGGCTTTTTATCACCGTTCCGATATGTTCATCCACCTCTTCAATAGCCTCTACATAAGAAGTGACATCTGGCGAAAACCCGTTAGAATGACCAGCACCATCGATTTCATCGAAATGCAAGAACATCACATCCGGGTCATTATTTTCAAGGTGGAATGAGGCTTCCATTGCCACACTCAAATCTGAACTTACATTGGTTGTTATATCTGCGTCATCTCCTATAATCGAGTTGTTAATTGGACTCCAATGACATATCGATACAGTATTTAAGGAAGAGTCAAAAGATTCTACATATTGAAAAAAAGATGGGTATTGAAGATAGTTGTTTCCCGAAAAATTATTCCCTGTAACCAAATGTTTATCGGACCAAACACCACACACGATTGCCGACCATCCCGGACCACTTATGGTGATGTCATCGTTCAATGCGTCGGGACTGTATAATCCATTAGCTTTCAATCCATCTAGATATGGAGTGGCGGCCATTTCTGCTACATCGGCTCGACATCCATCAATACCAATAATGAGAACCCTTTGGCTTATGGATTGAAATGTGGCTAGAACAAATAATGTGATGGATAGAAACGTTTTCATATAATGGGAAATAAAAATATTCAGAAGGTACGTTAATAATAGTTCAAAGATAAACTTTTGTAATAAGTAATGATTTGAATTGCGGTAAACTCTTAATTTTTAACCATATTTGACGATTACTACAAAAAGAAATATTTCATGGGCAAAAAAATAATAAATACACCCTTGGCTCCTTCGCCTGTTGGGCCATATAATCAAGCGGTAAAATCTGAAAACACACTTTACATATCTGGTCAAATTGCCATAAACCAAGCTACTGGAGAATTGATAATGACATCTATAGAGGATGAGACTAACCAGGTGATGAAAAATCTTCGATATATACTTGAAGCTGCTGGAATGACTTTTGAAAATGTAGCCAAATGTTCAGTCTTTGTCTCTGATATGAAGATGTATGAAAGAATTAACAGGGTGTACGCAGAGTATTTTGATGAGAAAACTGCTCCAGCCCGAGAGTTAGTCGAAGTAGCAAATTTGCCAAAATTTGTGAACGTAGAAATCAGTTGTATAGCCGTTGATTTGTAGTTGAGATGAGGATTATTTTTTCATTCTTATTGGCATTTTTCCTATGTACCTTTTCTCATGGGCAAAAGACAGTTGAAGAGATTGGGCACTATACCCAGCTTGGTATGCCCTTGTCAGCTTTGGGTCTTTCCATTGCCAAAGGAGATACAGAAGGTATGGTCCAACTGGTAAAATCTTTTGCCATGGAGACAGCTATTGTTGTTGTTTTGAAAAGATCAATTGACCGAACTCGACCCAATGGCCGCCGGTTTAGTTTTCCATCGGGACATACCGCTGTTTCTTTTATGAGTTCGACCTATATATGGAAAAGGTATGGATGGGAATATGGACTTCCATCTACCGCTTTAGCTGCCTTTGTGGGATATTCGAGATTTGGAGTTGAAGACCCAGTTCATTTTTTCTCGGATGTTGTGGCGGGTTGCATTATTGGAGTGGGGAGCAGTTGGATTTTTACGAAAAGAATGGAAAGCAAAGTGAAATTGGACGTAATTGGCGATATGTCTTATTTGGGTGTCAAATTGAAGATAAATTTAAATTAAGCAGATGAATCAATTGGTTACAGCAATTTCGAGAATATCATTGTTATTGGTATTGATAAGTGGATTGAATATAACATCCCATGCCCAAATATCTACCCAAGTCGGAATTGGAGCATTATTTATCAATGGGGATGTTGACCCAGTTTTTGATCCTTTGAATTCTTTTCATATAGGAATTGGTAAAAGTATCAGTAATAATTTTAATGCAGAATTAAAGCTTGGATTGGGCAAGGCAGTAGGCCTTTCTGGCACTTATATGGAGTCTGCTCAATTGGGAGGAGGTTTGGTTGAGGATGTATATTCTGGATTGGGTAATATGGCTTGGTATCCCAATTACTTATCGACTTATGCATATGCCGATATTGGTGTCAATTATATCCTGAATACAGGAATAGAAAGATTAAGATTTTTAGGCGGAGCAGGACTGGGATTTTCAAGTTCTAATACAAATATCAATCTATTGCATTTAGACGATGAATTCAGATATTCACTTAAACTTCCAGTAACCACTAGCACAGAAGAAGCCAAGGATGCAATCAATAGGGCATATGATAGCACCTATGAAACCAATTTTGATGAGGGAGGATTCACTCCACATTTGTCTTTGCAAATTGGTGCACAATTTAAGATTACCAGGGGGATATATTTCAGTATTGATGCCCGATATCATCTTACCACATCTGATTATCTTGATCCAATAAAATATGTTTCAGACACCCAAGAGACTGGCAACAATGATTCTGTGGGTATGTTAACCATTGGATTCATGGGGTACTTACTACCTGATGATAACGAAGATCGAGGACCCGTGAAATAATATTATTCTACTAATAAATCACTATTTTTCGATGGGCCAAACATTTTCCACTCTCATCGTTTACATAGAGAATATATAGTCCAGAAGATAAATTTGTATTTATCAAATCTCCAGAATGGACATTGTCCACTTTCTTTTTTAATGCTCCTGACAACGAAAATATTTCTACATCAAAACTTGAGGTTAATTCTTTAGCTGTAATTCGAATCCCTCCTTGACTTGGATTGGGATAAATATTAAATGCTACATCAGGTAGGTCAGAAACAGATGTAGGATTAGCTAAAAATAAAAAACTCAAAACAAAATTAGTAGCAGCAGGTGTTACGCATTCATTGTGATCAAAGTCAGGATTCAAATCTATGGCAGTGACCTGTTGAGCTCCATTTTCCAACATCTTATCGCGTGCAATTATACTATTTTCAAATGCCACCTGATCATCTGCCTGGCAATACAATAACCTTGTATCCGCATTTGGAGCCCAATCATAGACATCATTATCCCGTAAAGCTATATTGACAGGATGATTGTCGTCGGCTAATACTGCTTCGACTATTTCATCAAAAATCATAAGTTTGGGAAAGGATCCTCCTTCTATCGAAATTAAAGAATCAATGAGCTCTTGATTCACTTCAAATAAGTCTTCTTCTTCATTTACATATTTTTGAATAATGTCTGCATATGGTTGTTTGAAAAACTGAGTCATGTCATCATTCGGAAATATCGTACCATATACTTCGTGATAACTCACAGCAGTGGATGCCAGATAAGCAACATAATCATATTCCTCATCACTAATCAACAAATCCTTCATACCGGTAGAAATGCTGTAAGGACCTGACATGGGCATTGCCAGCGTGACCTCAATATCGGCCTCAGTCTCCAATAATCGATGAAGCGCCATAGCAGCATGACCTCCCTGAGAATAACCTGTTACAAACAATTGATCATTCAAATTAAGATCCATTTCTTCGGCCAAAAAAGATTCTACGGCAATGATTAAGTCCAGGCCGACCCATGCCTCAGAATCTGCATGTACGTAAGGGTGGATGCCGTCATTATCTCCCAATCCCAGGTAATCAGCACTAACACATACAGCCCCCATCGAAGAATAGATTGCTGGCAAAGTATGCTCTCCACTGAGATAGCTGGGTACATCAAATCTGGAACCCACAGTGCCATGCCCATAACTTATTAGGGGAAGATTGAATCCCTCTACTTTTGGAATACAAACTAGCCCGCTAGCCGTATCTAAGGCGCCTTCCAGATTTTGAGTAGTATAATTGACCCTGTATAAATCAACTCCATTTTGTGCAAAAATGATTTCTAATTCATTGGTGAAATACTCTAAATCATAAGATGTCAGAAATGTGGCGGAAACAACTTCTTGAGCTTTAACAGCTTGAAGCGTGATCAATAAAATACTTAATGAGAGGTAGAATTTTTTCATAAATTGCTCGTCTTTTTTTAACCTTTGAAAGGTTGGAAAATAATGAATACTTTCGAACATATGGCATATTGTCCGAAACATTTTAGAAAACACATTTTTTCATTCATTTGTTTTAGAGACTTTTTCCAAACCGAAAAAATCAATAAATGACATGACCTGATTTTTATTTATTTTTGATTGTCAAACTAATCTATCCATGCTAGAAAATCAAAAGGACCTTTTTGATCTTGATCAATCAATTACTTATTTGAATGGAGCTTACATGTCTGTTCAGCTTGAGTCGGTGACCAGGATTGGAATTGATCGATTAAAAAGTAAAAGTCAACCCAATAAAATTGGAGTAGATGACTTTTTTGAACCAAGAAAAACGCTTAAAAAGAAATTTGCAACATTAGTAGAGGCTGATGATTTTAATAGCATTGCCATTATACCTTCAGTATCTTACGGTGTGGCTTCGGTTGCCAAAAATATAAATTTGGAAGCTGGAGATGAAGTTGTTGTATGTGAGGCACAATTTCCCAGCCATATCTACGCCTGGCATGATCTAGCCATTAAAAATAAAGCGAAAATAGTCGAGGTGAAAGCTCCACCCTTAGGTCTGAATAGAGCAAAAATATGGAATGAAAGACTCTTAGAATCCATAAATCCCAGGACCAAGGTGGTAGCAATTCCACAAGTGCATTGGGCTGACGGGACACGTTTCGACTTGCTCGAAGCAAGGAAAAGAGCTTCTGATGTTGGAGCAAAATTGATAATTGATGGTACTCAGAGTGTTGGAGCAATGCCATTTTCGATCAAAGAAATCCAGCCAGATGCACTTATTTGTGCTGGGTACAAATGGTTGATGGGACCCTATGGCATTGGTGTGGCTTACTACTCAGAGTCTTTTTGGAATGGTGAGCCAATCGAACACAACTGGATCAACAGATTTAAAAGTGAAGATTTTGCCAATCTGACCAATTATCAGCCAAACTTTCAACCAGGAGCTGAAAGATTTTCGGTAGGGGAGTCAAGTAATTTTATTCTTGCGGCAATGCTTACAAACGGAATTGAGCAAACCATAAAATGGGGGCAATATGAAATCCAGGAGTATTGCGGTCAATTGATTCGAAATGGTATCGAAAAGTTGAGATCGAAAGATTGTTTTGTGGAAGCTGAAAACGGTAGGGGAAATCACCTATTTGGTATCTATTTGCCTGATAGTTTGGATAAAAATGAGATCAAAAATAGATTACAGGAAAATGGAATATTTGTTTCTTATAGGGGGAATGCAATAAGGGTTTCGCCTCATGTCTACAATAATACATCTGACTTTGATCGTTTTGTAGATTGTATTTTTTAAATCATAATGATAGACAAGTAAAATCAAATGACTAGAAAAGACTTTATTAAAGTATGTGGAATTTTGGGAATAGGCATACCTGCACAATCCTTAATAAGTGGTTGTAGTGATTCGTCGGATAATAATTTTTCTGGGAAGGTTGTAATTATTGGTGCAGGAGCAGGAGGAATGGCATCTGGTTATTTATTGAAAAAACAGGGTATAGATTTCGAAATTCTTGAAGCTTCTCCCAATTATGGCGGAAGGATGAAAATAAATACAGATTTTGCCGACTTTCCCATTCCTCTTGGATCTGAATGGATTCATACGGATAAGAATATATTTGAACGAATAGTAGATGATAATTCGGTAGATATTAATATCGAAACAAAGGCATATACCTCAAATGATACATTCGCTTTATGGGAGAATGGAGAACTGGAAGTGTCTAGCTTAAATGATTCGGACCTTAAATTTGTAAATTCTTCATGGTTTAATTTTTTCGAAGACTATATTCTGCCTTCCATCAATGACAAAATTTCTTTGAATACAATTGTTCAATCCATCGATTATTCTGGTGACCAAGTAGTAATTGAAACCCAGGGTAATCAATTCACCGCGGATAAAGTTATCATAGCAACACCGCTTAAAATATTGCAACTTGGTGATATTAGTTTTTCGCCAGCTCTGCCTTCAGACAAATTAGATGCAATTAACGAGACCTTGGTATGGGATGGTTTTAAGGCATTTATTGAATTTTCGGAAAAATTTTACGATACTACCATTGGTTTTAACATCTCACCGGAAACGATAGGTCAGAAGCTCTACTATGATGCTTCTTATGGTCAAAATACTTCCAAAAATATACTTGGTCTTTTTACTGTGGGCACACCTGCACTTGACTATAGTTCCCTGTCAGACACTGAATTGAAAGACTTTATCTTGAACGAACTTGATGAAATATATGATAATCAAGCTTCTGCCAGTTATATCAAGCATATTTCACAAAATTGGAACAAAGAACCATTTATAAAAGGAGGATACTTGACAGACCATGCAGATGATCAAACAGTTAGAAAACTTTCAGAATCGGTCTCAGACAAATTGTATTTTGCAGGGGGAGCATACACTTCTGGTGATGACTGGGTATCAGTACATGCCGCCGCCCAGTCTGCCAAAGAAGCAGTGAGTGCATTGTTGAAATGATGTCGATTTTCTAATCTACCTGCTTACAATTATCTTTTTCATCACTCGGCCCTGATAGGTTTCAATCTCAAGAAAGTGAAATCCGACTGGCAATTGTGAAATGTCCAATTTGATTTCTCTGGAATCTAAACCCATCTTTTTAGCCTGAATTTTTCCAGTAGTTGAGTATACGACAATGTTTTCTACTTGTATAGCACTCTTAATGATAATGGCATCACTTGCAGGGATCGGAAATACCTCAATTTCATCCAATTTCGATTCAACGATATTAGTAATACATGCAGGATCAGACAGTGGCAAAACGGCCAAGGTAACAGTTTCGAAGATTGGACAACCCGTAATAGGATCGGCCAATTCTATAGTATACGCTCCTGCCTCTTCCAAACCTTCGTAGTCCTGGCCTTCACAAATTGTAGTATCCAGTGTGGTGTACATTGTTGAATATACAGTAACATCAAATATCAATTCTATTTCGTCGCAGCCAGATGGCCCTTGCAAAAAATAAGAATATGTACCACTCGAATCGAATTCATATTCTTCGCCTTCATAAGAGACAATTATTCCTTCACATATTTGGAAATCGACATGGTTTTGTTGAATGGAAATTACTTCGACATCAAAGTTTAGCAATTGTTCTATACACCCGTCATCATCTAGTATTGTAAATTCATAAACACCAGTCTCACTTACTTCATATTCTTGCCCCTCATATTCTATAAGGTCACCTTCACAAATTGTAAATTCTTCAAATTTTTCTACGGGTTCAATAACAGAGACATCAAAGTTTAGCACTTTTTCAATGCAACCAAGACTTCCTATTATTTCAAATTCATAGACGCCAGTCGAAGGAATCTCATAAACTTCACCTTCATATTCAATATTATCACCTTGGCATATTGTGAATTCTTCAAATACCTCTTCAACCTCAGTAATCGAAACATCAATGGTATATATTTGCTCGATACAGCCAGATGAACCTTCTAACTGAATAACATTAAAACCTGCAGAATCGAGCTCATAGTCATTCCCCATTATTGATATGGATAGCTCATCTTCATTACAAAAGTTGATGGCACCCAAATCGGTAGTGAGAGGTGATATGACTGTCAAATCGAGATTAATGAGCGAATCACAACCCAATTCTGATGTCAATAGAACTGAATAATTTCCTGTCTCACTATAACCAATGAATTCTTCACCTTCACAAATGTTTGCAGAAAAATCCATTTCTGTATTTACACAAAGCATATCGACAATCGTATTCAAAACAGTATTGGTCACTATCGGCGGATTGGTATCAAAAATAATATCAGCGGAATTGAATATTTCTGTATCTACTTCAACATCCGGATCAATATTACAGGCAAAACTTATAAACCCCTGGCTGGCATCGTAGTTCGTCATGCTATCGACGAGTTGGATATTCTCAAAATCTACAATGAGTGAATCTCCAGAAATACAAGCTTCATAAGGATGACTCGAACCAATAAATCGAATTGAACTTTTAATAATACTCGGATCGATTACATCTACTACTCTGACATGAAAAGCGGTGTCATTCCCATTGTTTTGAAACCTAATCGTATAATCCATTACTTCTTCCTTGAGAGTAGGATTTTCATCTCCCTCACGATCTGGAAATGTACGCTTGTCATTAGGATCGTACGAACATCTCAACTGCTCTGAATAGGAATATGTATCCAATAATGTGGTCTCCTTGAATAAGCTTGCACTAAAATCCAATAGCGGAAGATTGGTTGTCCCGCCTGGCATTTTAAGTGTAATCTCATAAACACGTGGAACAAACCCAAAAATGGGCCCAGTTTCGAAAGAGGCAGTATTGCCAAAAATCTGAAGTCCATTAATATCTGAAGCGAAAAAAGAAGTTTTGTCATCAAATGTAAACTCAATCCGACCATCAAAAACTTCATGATTTTCATTGCTCACAATAATGCTAAATTTCACTTCCCAGTCGCACCTTGTTATGGTATTCGTCATATAAAGGTCCACCTTGGAATCACTTCCAAACGGTACAAATCCAAAATTAATATCTTCAACACAAGGAATATTGACCAAGACTGTATTTGAAATTTCATTGCTAGTCCAAAGCCCTTGATTTATTGTCGCTGTCAATTCCACATTACCATCACTGACAGGGATAGAGTAGGCTCCAAAGGCATTGGTGAATACGGCGAAATCATTTGCTACATCTCTTATTTGTACATTACCTAGTGGGGTCTCATCAGCATCCCAGATTCCATTGGCATTGTCGTCAGAATAAGCAACCCCCGTAATTTGAAATTCAGAAGTTTGATTTTCACAAGGATCTGAACATTCAGGACTATCTTCATCAAACACCGTTATCATGAAAAATTCTTGGGAAGTACATCCGACATTATCCGTAGCTTCTACTATATAGGTCAATGTACTATCTGGAATGAATGTGATTGAATCTGTAGAACCAATATTAGGAGTCCATTCAAAAGAGACGAAGTTTTCCGCATTTAAAATAGTAATGGTGGCTTCTTCTCCCTGGCATATGTTGACCGTGCCAGCTAATTCTATTGGTGTGCCTTCATCCAACGAAATCATGATTTGCTCCATAGTTTGGCATCCAGCAGCAGTCTGAGCTACTACGGAATAACACGTATAGCTTAATAAGTCCTGAGTCGGAAACGTACCTGTGCCTGAAGGTGCAGTAATCTCTTCCAGGAAATCACCCAAGTCACCAGCAGGTTCTGGACAACCACCATACAATAGAAAGGTTGTAATGGGATTGCCCACAGCATCATATCCAGCTGCTATGATATCGACTTCGGTATCTCCGCATTCCAATTCAAAGACATCCAGGACCAAGGTCAATTCACCAGTCACATCGACAATCATATCCGCTTCTCCTTCACATCCAAAAAAATCGACGACCGATACACTCAGATTATACTGACCATTATTACCTCCAAATGGCGAGGTCGCTACCTCATTAATAGTAAAACACTCTCCAAATGTACCAGAGGGATTACCTACTAGTCCAGGTGGAGCATTCCATGTAACACCGATCGGGGATGAACCACTGAGAAAATCAAAACACACTATGTAGTCAGGATTAATAGGATCGAAACTATCATCTTTACAAACTTCAATAGATTGTGGAAGCAATATATCCACCGCTGGTTTTACGTCAACTAGAATTTCTGAAATGCCTGTACAGCCAAGAGCATCTTCCACAGTTACAAAATAGGTAGTGGGCACAACTGGACATACATTAATAGAAGATGAGCTTGCTCCTGTACTCCAACTATAAATATATGGCCCACCGAATCCTCCAGAGATATCTGGTGTCATAGCTGCGCATTCGTTTTCACAGATAAGAAAAGGAGGGAAGCTGGCCTCTAACTTTGGATAAACAGTCACTTGGAGTTGAGTGACAGGACCAGGGCAGTTCAGAGCTAAATCTTCGGCATAAAGCGAATAAGTAACAATTTGAATATTGTTAGACGTATTGAATAGATTATCCTGTATAGTTCCCAGACCTCCGACAAAGGTGTGATTCATTTCACCAGTCACATTTGGGTTATCTTCTACCTCAACAATAATGGTATTGGTCTCTCCATTTTGATTGGAAACGGCAATATCTGTGACTCCATCGTGGCAGATTTCTTGATTTTCTGCAACAACAGTTGGCGGGATAATACAATCTACCTTCCAGAGCGGACCAAACTGACTTTTATCAATAAGACATTCACCTATTGGATCTTCCCAACATGACAATATTCCTTGAGAAAAGGTTTGAAATGAAATTTGGAGATCATTATTTGAGAAGCATTGTTCGTAATCCGTAAATTCTTTGACTCTGATTGTAAAATCCCAATCAATTTGAGCTAAAGTGGACCCTATTCCCCATCCTTCATGAGGCGAACAATCATTGGTGCAATCGCTACCTCCGCCATTTGTAACCCAATAATATCCGCTAGGAAGTGGGTCATCTATTGACATGCCGACTGTCGGGCATTCTGCGCAAGGTTCACAAAATGTATTGCATAGCTTGAAGACTCCATTTTCATCATAATATGTGCATAGGTGCGAGACGTTTTCTTGGATTAATGCGGCACAGTCTTCTCCTTCTGGGTACCAACCTCCTATCTGACCGTTGCCTATTGGTGCATTTGCCACAAAATCAAAATTATCTAGATCCCAACCAGGACCAAACCTGGGTACTATACCACTCAACCAATCTGCTGAGGTCTCTGTAGCATCAAAGAAAAATTCGATATGGATGGTAACTTCTTCCCCTGGGCAAAATGGACCATCTAAGGATTGCCCCTCTAATTCTCTGTCCGTAACTTCTATAACCAGTGAAGGATCTGTACAATCACCTTCTAGTTCACCAATACACACGATTCCATTGATCACAGTAGCCGCACAAACTTCAAAAGTACCATCATCTATTCCTGTTATGGGAATCGATAAGGGGTCATAAGTAACGGCCAGCCAGTAAGTGTTTTGATTTTGATCTATTCCTACTTGAAATAAATCAGGAGTGACATCTTCGTTGCTACAGGTTTGACCTTGAAAATCAACAATGGTCAGATTACCACAATCATCTCCCTTGTAGATTGACCAGACAGGTTGCCAATTTCCACTTGTGATGACAGAGGTGAATAGTTGATGACCTTCGCCATCTGTATCTATTTTGTACCAAACGGTGGGGTTATCTGTAAATTCCGAACAGCCAGCTGTCGCGGTAAGGTCAGGACTGGCATAGTCGAGACAACCACCTATGCAATTATAGCTAATATCAAAATCAATAGGTGTTGAAGGGCTTAAGGTTTGTGCGGCTGTGATATCAGTACAATTATTGGCAAATGCACCACATGAACCAGGTTGAATGTTGATATTGAATTCACCACAATTATTGGCTGCTTCATCGGTACTTATTTTAATGTATATGACTTCTCCAGGATCAAAGGTATTGGCTATTTTGATAGTGGCATTCATCGCGGTACAACTGGACCCAATCGTACTTGAAAAACCTGAGCATCCCTGATTCGTTGTACCTTTGTAAAGCTCGATAGTTATAGGGCCTTCAGCATCATTGCCGCCACCTGCGGGCGAAAGTGTAATGTCATATCCGTCATCAGAGGAGGAGGGAGTATATGTGTACCAAACTGATCCATCTTGAGTTTCGATGCTGCAATCTATATTGGCATAGTCAAATGTAGCTTCACAAGTAGTGCCCGTATGATTTCCAGTTGAAGTTAAATCAATTGGCGGATTTGCATCAGTAGGACATGGATCATCATTTTCAGGAATTTGGGCCAGGGTGATTAGCGGAATTGTTAATATCAAAGCAGAAATGATAAGTCTACATCCGCGCAGGGAGAAGTGAGTATGCATTACAGTTAGATTTAGATAGTAATAGTTTGATGTAGTATTGAATCTATACCTTTCGATTATCATTTAAATGCAAAAAATGATACGAAGAAACCGCTAGATTGCTTGCTACCTCATTATTAAGACTTCTATGGCCTTCAGGATGTTGCCTAGGATTTTTTTTATTTGTAAAAACTAAGAATGTTAATCGATAACGAATCTTTGCGTTATTGTTTTACCATTGGAATAAGTTGTATTAAACAAGTAAATGCCCGAAGCAAAATTTCTGATATCGATATTTTCTTGTAAAATGTTTTTACGAACAATAACTCCATTGATATCAAAAATGGAAGATGACAATGGAGTGAAATCTTCCGGGTGTTCTACTTTTATAAAATTTTGAGCTGGATTTGGAAAGATTTTAATGCGTGAAGCCTCAATCAAATCTATAGTAGAGTTAGCTATATAGTCGATAAAAAAAAGCTCATCACCTACATTTGGATCTTGGTGGGAGAAGTAAATATCCTCCTCATATGCGACTGGTCGATTAAGGGCATTAACATTATATACAGAATCAATTTCCACAAAAGAATCTGAATCAATTCTGATGATGACTCCATTATCTTCTACAAATTCATAGACCACTGTGTGGATTCCACTGGGTACTACGCCAAATCCTGTAAGTCGATGATTATCATCGGTGTCGAAATCTGTTGGAAAAGTATGAATTACTTCATCTTCATAATTCATGTATACAATATCGATATTATTTTCATTCGTAGCATTTGTGGTTAATGCAATAAAATGAGAGAAAAATCCTCTGGAGATACGTATGTTTTCCAAAATTATTTCTTTCGTGTTGTTGAATTTGTCAATCTTGTATAGGTTGTTATCCAAATTGAGATACAAATGTGTATCAGTATCATATTGAATAAATGAAAAATCTTCTTCAGGAGCTTCTACATAAATTTCGTTGATCAAATCATATATTATTTTCTCTTCACATTCGTAATAAAGAATCCTGTCAGCAGCTGAATAGATTCGAGTAAATAATCCACATTCAACATATTCAGGTGAAATGTTAGTGAATGGAACAAATTCTCCAGACTCAATATTATAAGTGAAGATGGCCTCACCATCAATTAAATTTTCTTCTGGAGCAAATATGAAATGGTCTTCAACAATTGTATGCGTAAAATCAAAAGGATCACCAGTTAATCCTTCAAAAAGAGGAATGACCTCGTTGGATGAGGTGATTAACTTGACATTTGTCCTGTCTTCATTATTAACCGAAATCTGCTCGAAAACGACAAGGTAATCCTCAGAAAGGCGGAGAATAGTAATTCTTGCATTTTCGGCATCATAGATTTTCGTGAGGTCTGAAAAATCACTCATTCTACTTAAATAGAGATTTTTTGTTACTCCTTCTACTTCCGTATATATTATCGCACGATCAAAAGAGACAAAAAAAACATCGATTTCTCCTTCTACATCCTCATTTGTGAGTAGGGATACTACTTGATCAGATGCCTTGTCATATTGTAATATGGCCTTTTCTCCATTTTGATTTGTGCCTAAATAAATCAAGGTGTTGTCGAATTCATATATTCTTCCATCCACAGATCCTTGAGGCCCAGGAATATAATCCTCAACGAGAACAGGAGATTGAGCAGAAATATGTGAAATCGTGACTAATAGAAATAGTACAATTGTAAGTGGATTTTTCATGATTGTTCAATTTTATTGTTTAAAGATAAATATCTTAATGAAATACGAGACCTCGATTTGATCCTTTCTTTCATGCATGTCGCAACTTAAATTTTAACAAACGGGATTGTGTTTTGAAGCCTTTCTTGATTATATATGTTTAAATAATGCAATCCTGATTTTAAAAAGCGAATGTCTAATTCCTCTTGATTCTTAAAAGTCTTTAATATTTTCCCTTCATGATCGATTACATGGATGTCACTTATTAATACACCTGATGGTGACAGTAATCTTAAATAATCGCTACTTGGATTAGGGTAAATATGTATTTCTGGCTGTATAAAGTATGGTTCGATAGATGTCTTTTCATAATCAATGACAAAAAGCTCTTTCCCAAAATCAGGATGATCGAATGAAAAGTAAATGTCTTCACCTAAATCTACAGGCCAAGTAGTAACTCCAAGATCTTCAATCACATCAATAAAATGATTAGAGTCCTTATTAATTCTTGTCAATATGCTATACCCTTCATCCAACTCATAAGTGGATATATGTATTCCGCTGGGAACCATGGCTAAAAGTGAAATACCTATATTCTGATCTGGATTAAAACTGGTTTCATATGTGTAATGAACTCCGCTTTCATAATTGAAGTGAGTGATTTTGGTATCATCTCCAACGGAAAAATAAGCTATAACATCAGATCGATATCCTCGAATCGCAATCAAATTTTCAATAATTATCTCCGTAGTATTGGTCATTCTGTCCAACTTGATCAAAGAATTGTCTTGTACATAATACAACAAAGAATCTGTCACATAGGTGAAGTATTCGAAGCCTTCAGGTAGATTTAATGCTGTATTTCCCAATAAGTCAAAATGTGAAATTTGATCACAGCCATATGATATGATTCGGTTGGAAAAAGTCGAAAGTTGACTCAAAGTACCGCAATCTTCATAATTTGAAACTACATCGATAAAAGGTACAAAATCATTAGATTCAAAATGATAGGCAATCACTGCTTGATTATTAATTAATTCGCTTTTAGCTGCAATAATTAAATGTTCGGGGGTAGTTGTGAGTTGCAAATCATGATGTGGTATTTCCAGACCTTGAAAAACGGTATTGACATTAAGATCTGGATCGATGACCTTGATATTTGTGGTATGTGTTGTATTGTCAAGAATAAATTCGATGATAACGGTATATCCACTTTTACGAAGTATTAATTTGGAAATTTGAGCATCACCAGAATTGTATACCCTGGTAAGATCAGACAAGTCGCTTGTTGTGCTGATGTAGATACTCCCAGCTGGCCCTACATCGTTGGAGGTGACTGTTATCCTATCCTCTCCTACAATAAAACCAGAAATTATACCATCGACATCATCATTGAGGAGTAGGGTATTGAATTGTCCAGATTCTGGATCATACTGTAAAATTGCCTTGTCTCCATTTTGATTGTAGCCTTTGTACAAAAGCTTCCCTTGAAATGGGCGAATCCAACCATCAATAGATCCCTCTTGTCCAGGAAGATAGTCTTGTACAAGTGTTGGGCTTTGGGCGACAGTTTGAAAAGTGAATGCAGTACAAAGCAAGAATAGTATTATATGATTTTTCATTGATTTTATGCAATTGTGATTCGACAAAGATAATTTTTCTGTTTAGATAATTGAAGCCATAATTGGAAGGAAACGTATAACAAAATGCAATGGTTGAATTAATATTTCTTGTCATGACTTTTGGGAAATGGAGTAGAAACCTTGCCCTCTCTTCGAAATGGTAAACCAGAAGATGAGTCATCTACATCTCCTATTCTTAAGGCACTTTGACCAACCAACTCAAAAGAATATTGCGATCTTCATAAAATCAATATTTTCCTCATCTTTGTATTTATGAGTTATAATATTTCTGACACGATAATCGCTCTTTCTACTCCGCCAGGTCAAGGTGCCATTGGTGTGATTCGTCTTTCTGGCCCTGATGCCATTGGGGTTGTGGATGAAGTGTTTCATGGTCGCAACCTTACGAAGGTGGAGGGCAATACTGTTCATTTTGGTAAGATCATTGATGAGCAGGGTAAGATGATCGATGAGTGTCTGGCTACTGTGTTCAGAGCTCCAAGATCGTATACCAAGGAGGATGTTATAGAGATTTCCTGTCATGGATCAAGTTATATCATTGAACAGATCATACAGCTATTTTTGAGAAAGGGAGTGAGGCATGCTGAACGCGGTGAATTTACCTTGCGTGCATTTATGAATGGACAGTTGGATCTTTCACAAGCAGAAGCAGTAGCAGACTTAATCGCATCCAACAATGAAGGAAGTCATGAATTGGCGATGAAGCAGATGCGAGGTGGATTTTCGGATGAAATTGCAGGACTGAGACAAGAATTGATTGATTTTGCCGCATTGATCGAATTGGAGCTTGATTTTGGAGAAGAAGATGTAGAATTTGCGGATCGTGGAAAGTTGGAAAAGCTAGTAGAACGAATTCAAGGCGTAATCAAAAAGTTGATCGATTCATTTCATCTTGGAAATGTAATTAAAAACGGAGTAGCAACAGTAATCGCAGGAAGGCCCAATGCTGGCAAATCTACCTTGCTCAATGCCTTGTTGAATGAAGAAAGGGCCATTGTAAGTGATATTGCAGGTACCACGAGAGACACCATAGAAGAAAGTCTGAATATCAATGGAATTCAATTCAGACTCATAGATACAGCCGGCATCAGAAAGGCACAGGATAGAATAGAAAAGATCGGTGTGGACAAGACCATGGAGAAGATATCAGAATCCACAGTGGTCATTTATGTCTTCGACGTCCTCGAAAGCAATCCCGAAGACCTCTGGGAAGATGTGGATCGATTCCTGGAAGGCAGCAAGGCATTGACCCGAGGCAGCGAACAGCTCTTCGTTGCCAATAAGATGGACCTCAATCCTTATACCGAACCCAGCTCATACTACAAAGAAGGCCTAATCTCTGCGGGTAACCTAATCACCGCTTCTGCCTTAAATAAAATGAATATCGAAGCATTGAAAGACATGCTCTACAAAACCGTAATCGATAATCCCGAGTTGATGGATCAAACGATAGTGAGCAATTCGAGGCACTATGATGCTTTGCACAAGGCATTTGAGGCTTTGGATGCTGTGTTGAATGGGTTGCGAAGTGGTATTACGGGAGATTTTGTGGCGATGGATATACGGCAGAGTTTGCATCATTTAGGGGAGATTACGGGGGAGATACATACGGATGATTTGTTGGAATCGATATTTACTCGGTTTTGTATTGGGAAATAATCCCTCAATCCTTATTTCATTCTAAAATTGAATTCTCATTTTTAATCTTTGGTATTTTTATTTGAAAAAATAAAAACTTGAAAACACTTATATTATTAAATTTCTTTATTCATTTCACCTCTACAGCTTGACGCCCAATTTCTCCAAAAACAATAACTTAAAAAATCGTTTGATCACCTCTTTTTATAAATCTTAGCATTTAATATTTTCCACCCAGTTTATTTCGAAGCGATCTTGAAGGTAATCCATTGCGTGATTTACACATTAATATCTCCAATGTAATTTATCTTGCTCAATGTATTTCTGAGTTATAGGTGAAGTCATCAATAAACCCTCAAATAATTTGACTAAAACCAACTAAAAAAATATAGGCTTTTCCCTACTGACAATGGTGCATTTTCTGAGCGAAGTAATTGATAATTAGGACTAAGTTTGAAATATTAATTCAAAACCTCACATACTAGTCATGAAAATAAAATCTCTCGCTTCAGGAATATTAATCTTTCTTTTTCTAACCTTAGGATGCAATTCTGATCAAAATGAACAATTGATATATCAGCAATTCTTTATTAATGGCAATGCTATTGACTCATTTACATCAAAACCCGATCCATTGGCAACAGGACCCTACGAGGTCTGTGAATTGGATTATGATTTCTCTCCAGACAGAAGTCAATGGTGGATGGGAAGAATATATATACCGGTGATAGATTCAGAGCAATGCTTAAGTATTAATAATGCAGAGAACACTGCACTAAATCGGAAGTTTAATCTTGTCATTATAGCTCATGCAGATGGACAGGGTACCTCTATATCTGAAGCTCATTTAAATTATGCAGGCCTGGCATCACATTTGGCGAGTAATGCTATGATAGTAGTTAGCATCAATAGGTATGCAAGCCAACAGATAGGTGGAGCCTCAGATATTTTTGATCAAGTTTTGACCCACCATATTAACTACCTCTATGATGAATCTGCCATCCGCAATGTCATCAATGATAATATCGCTATTATAGGACATAGTGCTGGTGGGCGGTCTGTAATAAGACACGGTGATGTCATAGAAGAGACTGGTAAGAATTTGAGAAGTACCATTTTACTTGCTCCTACTGTGAATTTATTAGAAGAAATCTCATTTGCAGAGGATACTCAGAGTTTTTTAGGAATTCAGGTGACAGATGATGATGACGCAAATGCCTTTGGTTCGCCTATAATAGGAATCCCAATGCAAACAAGTTTTAAGGTGTATGATGAAATACCCCTTTCAGCTTCTGACTGCCGCGAAAAAGACCTTCTCTTTGTAGATCACAGTGGTCACTATTTTCAAAATGAAGATTTTAGCTTGGGATACATCAATGCCTATCTTCAATTACATTTGAATGGACATAATATTTTTGAGCGGTTTTTTAAATATCAAGAATTTCCTCCTGGACTAAATACCATTGGTCATTGGAAGCTGCATGACGAGTTCGAAAAGCTGGAAATTGAAAATTTTGAAGATCCTCCAACTAATACCACAACAGCTGGCGGTCCATTAGATTTTTCAACTGGATTTACGAATAGATTAATCGAGAGTACGTATTTGAATGATGCTTTTTCACCCCATAGTACGTATGCATTGAGTTTTGATGTTATCAGTAATCAGGTGGCGCAAATGACTTTAAGCGCGTCGGATCCACTGGATTTGTCTTCATACCCATTTATTGGCTTTCGAATGGGACAATTATTTGACCCTGAAACCAATTCGTCTGGGAATCTTATCAATGTTCGACTAAGGTTAAATACTGAACAAGTGTCATCGGAGTGGGTAGAAATTCAGAATCATGGCGGACTCCTTCATTTTCCAATGGTTACTTCTGCCGCTGGTATTGTAAATCCCCCTGCAAATCTGTCAAATGGCGGTACTAAAAATGCCATGCGTTCTTATTTAATACGTAGAACGGAATTTGCAGGAATAGATCCTTCGGCTGTAGAGAGCGTAACTTTTGAATTTGAATCTGATGAAGATGGGTTAAAGCTTGTAATTGATGATATAGCTTTCTATAGATTCTGACTGCGGTGAATAGTATGAATTTTTGCATTTAATACATCCCTCGACTGCAATTCTATCGCACAAACATTAAGACTGATTTACAAGAGCTGTAAGTCAGTCTTAAACTATTTTATGAAGACCATTTTATTCAGAAGGATTACTAGGTATGTTCTATACTTGTTTTAAAAGTGTTTTAGATACATATCATAGAAGTGAGATTGTCAGTGAAACTAGAACTTGTAATTTCATCTTTCCTTTTTCAACCAATGGGCTACTTCACGAGCCATTTTAAAAAGTCTTTTGATTTCATTTTTCCTATGAAAATATCTTCCTTGAAAGCCAATTGGAGTATTAACTTTATCTTCCGATCCTCCGTATGGTGTACTTCTTTTACAGCCTTTCGTTGTACAATGAATTTTCTATTCGCTCTGTAAAACTCGCCTCCCAAAGTTTCATGTACAGACTCTAGAGTGCCAGAAAGCAAATGTCGTTGACCATCTAGTGTTACCCCAAATATGACCCGATCTTCAATAAATACAACTCCTATATCATGGATGGCTAAGGGTACCGATCGTCTGCCTTTTTCCACGAGAATTCTTTGATTAGACAGTTGCTTGTTTGATACCATTTGCTTTACTAATTGTGATAATTCTTGCGATATTTTACTTGTGGATAGTATTGATTTTTGAAATTTTTCGATGGCAAGGTATACGGCCTCTTCACTGAAAGGTTTGAGTATATAATCGATACCATTGGACTGGAATGCCTCTATGGCGTAGTCATTGTATGCGGTACAGAATACTACAGGTATATCCGAGTACAAGTGCTCTAAGATTTCGAAACTGAGCCCGTCTCCGAGTTTAATGTCGCTAAAGATAAGATCACAATCGTGATGTTTGGAAAAGTACTCTACACCTTCTGATACAGACTGTATGATCTCCAATACTTCGATTTTTTCATTAATAGAGATCAAGGTGTTTTTTAAGTCCTCAGCGGTCAACAATTCATCCTCGATAATAACAATTTTTATATGGCTCATAGTGTAGGCGAATTTAGTAATGGAATAGAAACCATAAAAGACTCTTCATCATTACTTATTTCTACGGTATACGATCCGAGTATGGCATATCTTCTTTTCAGATTCTGTAGTCCCATCGCCGTAGAATCATTCTTCTCACTCAGTGGAGACCAATTGTTGGAGACGATCAGGTTTCTATTTTGGGATTCTATATGTATGCGTAATGGGTTTTTTACAGTGAGTTGATTGTGCTTTATGGCATTTTCGATAAGAGTCTGAAGTGCGAAAACAGGTAGATATGCATCATTGATTGTGCGCTCAATATTTTGATGATAGGTTAATGCAGAGCCGAATCTCATTTGTTGTAGATCTATATAATCTTGAACAAAGGAGAGTTCTTTCTTCAATGGGATGATGTGTTCTTCCTTCGCTTCTAGCGTAAACCGTAAAAATTCTGACAACTTGAGAATATAAGATTCTGCGAGGTTCGATTTTTTACGTACTAGAGATTTTAATGTGGAGAGCGCATTGAATAGAAAATGTGGTTGTAGTTGTTGGGCCAATACTTTTTTCTCTGCTTCTAATTGTTTTATTTTGGAAAGGTGGAGACGATTTTCTACTTCATCATTTTTAACTCTAAGATCTACTTGATTCATTAATATCAAAATAATAGTATTGATAATAAATAGTGGATAATATGGCAGTCGCCCGTTTAAAGGATTGTCGAGATATTGCATAATAAACTGTCTAATGATCAATGCAAAAGTCATGGTCAGAAGAAAGCTAAAGAGATATTTTGTCCATTTACTTTTCTTTTCATGTAAGAAGAAGACTGAAATATTGATCGCCCATATTCCAGCAAAAACAATCAATAAACTAAAGAAGACTAGTACTTGGGTTTTTGCGGGAGGTTGTATCACAAATATCATAGGCACTGCTCCATATATCGCCATTATTAATGTGGATAGGAAGGCTGTTTTTATGTAAGGTGAATTCTTCATAATGTCCAAAGATACTATGCGAAAAGAGTAATTCTATGCTTGCATTACAAAGTCGGTAAGCCCATTGACTTTCTCAAATCAATAGGCTTCCGACTATGAAAAACTATCCGTTTTCTCGGATTTAAAAACATTACGCTTTTTATCGCTACTGGTATAGAATACGTAATAGAAGAGAAGTTTGTTAGCCAGAAGTGTGCACATTTGTACGAATCGGACAATCCATCGTGTGAAATGACCAACCAAGAGTATGAATCGGTATTGATCTACGAGATACTAGATCGATGATACAAATTCAACTTTTTATATCTAGTTGGAGTTTTTTAATCGGCAATTTGGCAAGTTCAAGTGGATCTTTGCCCCATTGGTACATTGAGTATAGAGAGCCTGACTACATCTGATCGATCTCCTCGTTTTCTCCTCGTAATAAAATTTTAATCCTGGGTATTTATAAAAAGGAGAACACAATGAGGAAATGTTTAACTACTATACTTTTCATATCAATATATACATGCATTAGTGCACAGATGGACTGTTCAGTGATGTACCGATTTGAAGAAAAACCACTTGTAGATGTGCTCAAAATATGGAAAGGGTGGTGCAAAAATGCAAATTTTGTATATGATGAAAATGAAATAATGGATATCAAAATAACTGGGAAGCAAGATCTAATTCAGCTAAAAAAGGCATTAGACATTGCCTTGGGGGAACACAACTTAGGGTGGGAGCTCACTCCTGATGGCAATGTGATCATAGAGAATAAGTCTGATATGATCAAGTATGTGAGGATAACTGGAGACTATAAGAAAACACCTTTGTCCCGAATCTTAAATATATGGGCATTCAATTACAAGTTGGAGTTTCATTATGAATCGGAAGATTTAAAGGGAATAGACATATTTGGGAAATTGAATAATGTACCATTGGATGAGGCCTTGTCAAAAGTGCTATCTCGTACTCCTCTGGACTATAGAATCGAGGGCAAAAAAGATATCTATTTGTACTTGGATGATAAGAAGACATCCAAAAGAAGAGAAATAGAAGTAGTCACTCAAAACGTCAACGTAAGCGGTATAATTCGAGATAAAGATACAGGAGAGAGCCTACCTTTCGCAAGTATATTGGTGAAGGGGACGTCTCAAGGTGCGACAACAAATGTAGACGGAATTTTCACATTGTTCGATGTGCCTTCAGATACTTCTACTCTGGAGTTGTCCTACATAGGATATGTTACCAGCGAAGTGGCTCTATATCCAGATTTGGATCTTGAAAACTTGGAACTTGTTCTCAATTCTGGAGGGGTGGATCTAGATGAAATAACAATTGCGGCAGTAAAAAAAGATCAGATTCTCAAAAATAACGGTATTAGTAAGATCGCTATGACGCCAGAGATTGCAGGGATTTTACCTAGCTATGGCGAAAAGGATATTTTTAGATCACTACAATTGTTGCCTGGTGTGAGTGGATCAAACGAAAGCTCATCGGGGCTATATGTAAGAGGAGGTACCCCAGATCAAAATTTGATATTGTTGGATGGATTTACGGTTTACCATGTGGATCACCTCTTCGGATTTTTTAGTGCTTTTAATAGCAACTCCATCAAGGATGTACAACTTTACAAAGGCGGCTTTGAATCAAAGTTTGGAGGTAGATTGTCCAGTGTAGTAGAAATGACAGGCAAAGATGGCAATACAGAAGAGTTTAATATGGGAGTCAATCTCAGTTTGTTGAGTGTGAATGCTTTTGTAGAGAGTCCTTTCGCGAATGGTAAAGGGTCGTTTATAACTACTTTTAGAAGATCATTTAAATCCAGTTTTTATTCAAGTTTGTTCGATTCATTTTCAGGATCACCAGATGAAGATGATTCCGCTTCGGCACCACCATTCGCTAGATTTAACCAGCAAGATGTCACTCCAGATTCTTATTTCTATGATTTCAATAGTAAATGGACCTATCGATTTAGCAACAAGGATAAATTGTCATTCAGTATCTACAACGGAGAGGATGATTTGGATAATTCGAGGATTACGGATAGCAGTAATCTGAGTGGAGGATTTGGTCCATTTGGCGGTGAATCGAGTACAAGTTTTGTCAATGATAATTATGATATCAGCAATTGGGGAAATATAGGTGGAAGTTTGAGATGGTCGCATCAGTGGAATAATCAGTTGTACACTAATACGACCCTTTCCTATTCAAATTACTTCAGTGAACGAGATCGTACGAACGAGATTGAGATAACTACCGCTGATACTTTGATCACAAGATCTTCTGGTTCATTTGAAAAAAACGACCTCAAGGACGTTACGCTAAGTATAGCGAATGAATACAAAATCAATCAATACAATCAATTGGATTTTGGATTACAAATTACAAATAATGATATCGAGTATAATCTTACTGAAAATGATAGTGTGGATCTCATCTCCAGAGCAGATAATTCTGTTATTGCTGCGGCATATATTCAAGATAAAATTACATTGGGTAATTCTCTAATCGTACAAGGTGGATTGAGGGTTAACTACTACGGACTTACAGAGAAGATATATCTAGAACCAAGGGCAAATTTTACATACTTACTCAATGAAAAAATAAAATTTAAAGGTGCATTCGGGATTTATAACCAGTTTGCCACTCGTGTCATTCGTGAAGACATCTCTCAAGGAAGTAGAGACTTCTGGGTGCTTGCTGATGACGATCTCATACCTACCAGCAAAGCCACACATTATATCCTTGGTGCATCCTACGAATCTTCGGGTTATCTGTTTGATGTAGAGTTTTTTAGAAAGGATTATAATGGATTGAGTGAATATACGACACGATTTGAGTCGAATGGTTTTGGTCCTAATCAAAGCTTGGAGGTATCTGAACAATTTTTTCAAGGTACAGGTATATCTGAGGGGGCAGAGTTCTTGCTCCAACGAAAATTTGGAAAGTTTTCTGGATGGCTGGGATATACATTGAGTAGGGTGGAATATGATTTTCCGGACTTCAGTGACCAGCCTTTCTATGCGAATCAAGACCAAAGACATGAATTCAAAGTAGTTGGTTCTTATCGCATCAAGAACTGGGACTTTTCTGGCACATTTGTCTATTCGACAGGGACACCTTATACGGCACCAGTAGGGTATTACAATATTGAGTTATTGGACGGAAATGATGCAGAATATTTTCAAGTGTCAGACAAGAATGCTTTACGGTATCCATCATATCATAGAATGGACCTATCCGCGAATTATAATTTTAATATGGGGGAGAGTAAGACCAAATTGGGATTATCCATATTCAATCTATATGGACGCAAAAATACATGGTACAAAGAATATGAAGTGATAGAAGGAGAACTGATTGAGACGGATATCTCTCTACTGGGGTTCACTCCTAGTCTATTTTTTAGTTGGTCATTAAATTAATTTCAAATCCTAAATCAAAAGCATATCAAAATGAAATATTATATTGGATTTATCGCATTGTTGTTAGTAACCATTTCTTGTGAAGAAGAAATAAACAGTATAACATTGGAAGACGAAAAACTGGTTGTAGAAGGGTATTTGTATGCAGGAGCGCCCGTAGATTCCATAAGGATAACAAAGGTGCAGGCCTATTCGAATACTGAAGGAGCCGAGCCTGTAGACGATCTAGAGGTTATCTTGAGTAATGGTATTAATGAATATATGCTAGAATCTATCGGAGCTGGATATTACTCCTTGTTGGATCATGATGTACAGTATGATTCGCGCTACAGTATCAAAACAGTATTTGAAGGAGATACCATCTATGCTGAGACATATGTTTTAGGCGAAAAAGACATCACTCTTTCAGAAGAAAAAATCAGACTTGAAAAAATTGAATTCAATGGAGGATTTCCTGGTGGTGATCTCACTGATTTACAGGTAGTAGATATAGAATGGAACAATCCCGAGAGCAATTATTATTTTGTGGATATAGAGAATATAGAATCCGATCCTGAATTTGTCAACGAAATCTTTGCAGAATTCGCAGGAGATATTCCAGAGACATTTTTTACATCTGAGCCCGCAATTACTTCCATTTATTCCATCAATTCGAATCGAGAACTTCGATATTTTGGTACGTATGAGATCACAGTTTATCGATTGAATGTGGAGTACGCAGCACTCTATTCCAGCGTTGGTAGTTCTACTTTATCACTGGCAGAACCTCCATCAAATATTGAAAATGGGTTCGGTATTTTTACCGCAGTCACACCTCACACGTTATATCTAGAAGTTGAAAAGAAATAATAGATAAATTATCAATGACATAGAATTTTTGTGCTAGGAAATAAGTCGACATAGTTTCTCTCGTACTTATTCCATAATAATACCTTGAAACCTTTCTTTAGAATTTATTCCTTCATAGGATTCAATAAATACTCTCGATCTGCCAAAGTGATAAAAATTTTAATCAACCTCCATAATCTTTGAATCACCAATTAAAATTTAGCGACAACTGACCTATTCATAAGTTTTAATATCATCATTAATTTAATGGTCTTGAAAAAATATTTCTTCGTATTAAGGTGAAATATGCGAAAAAAGTGGTTCAATTCAGGAGAATTACTTGTGCAAACAATGATTAAAAAAGAATATGCCCACCTATGAAAATTCCTTTTAATTAAAAATGTCACAATAATCTTACTAGATTAATATGATTTATTAAATAAAAAACATTCATAGGCAACAGATTTAATATCCGATTAAGTCAATTAAGCAGAAGACTGACCATTAGGCAGTTTTAAAATATGGACAAATGAAATCATACCACAAATTTTTATCAGGTTTGCTTTTAGCACTTTTTTTCGTCACTTCCTGCCAAGAAGATTTGGACAGGATTGAACCTATTCAAGGTGAGACTTACATCACCAATATTTTCGGAACTATAGTAGATGAAAGTGGAAATCCTGTTATAGATGCAGAAGTGACTTTCAGAAATCAAAGCGTTCAGACTGACGAATATGGTACTTACCTACTTGAGCAGGTGGTAATAGATTCGCGCTACAATCATCTTAATATCAAAAAAGAAGGGTATTTTCTAAATACCAGAACATTCAGAGGGAATGAAAGCGAAATGATCTTACTGAAGGCTAGTTTGATCCCAATTACATTTGACAAAACAATTCATAGCTCAGAACCAAATTCAGTTGTTAAAGGATCAGTTACTATTGATTTTGATGGGAAAGGAATGATACTTAAGGGTAATAATGAAGCATATGATGGAGAACTGAAGGTGGCTGTGCATTACATCGATCCATTGGATGAAAAAACAGGGGACATTATGCCAGGCGATCTTTCCGCGGTAAACAATAATGGCGAACTCAGATTGTTAGAAAGTTTTGGAATGGTGGGCGTAGAATTGAGAACGATGGACAACCGAGAACTCCAACTTGCTCCTGAAAGTACGGCAACAATTACTGTCCAAATTCCTGCAGAAATATTAGGAGAAGCAGAGGATGAAATACCGCTTTGGCACTTTAATCACGAATTGGGATTGTGGGAAGAAGAGGGGAGTGCCATGAAAATAGGCAATTCCTACAGTGGTAAAGTTTCACATTTTAGTTTTTGGAATTTTGACCTGCAACGAGATCCTGTAATGGCAAGCGGAAGACTCATAGATGCCAATGGCGTTGGCTTGGCTTCAATGGAGGTGAAGATTGCAAGGGGGAATGAAAGACGTGGAGGGTTGGGCTACACAGATTATGATGGATATTTTAGAGGGGCAATTGAAAAAGGAGTACCGTTAAAACTCACTGTTACTTCCAAATGCAATGGCGAAGAAATTGTTTATGAAGGTGATATAGGACCGTATGATGATGAGGCTGACATTGGAGACATAGTATTGAATATTCCAAATATCGAATATCTATCACTCAAAGGAAATTTCCTCACTTGCGAAGGTGAAATATTGAAGAATGGACTACTCAAAATAAATGATCAGGATCGACCAGATTACTTTCCCATAATAGATGGAAGCATAGACAAGACTTTTGGAATTTGCGGCTTGGAATCGGTAGAATTAGAGATTATTGATAGACAATCATTGAAAAGGAGATCTTTAGGCTTTTTTGATCTTCCAGGAAGTACTGAAATTGGAGAAGTAGAAGTCTGTGATGAACCAGTCAATTATGTATCCATTAGTTCACCTACATTTGATTTAGACCTGGTACTTGTAGATTCGGTGTTATTTTCAACCATTCAATGGAGCAAAACACTGCTCTCATTTGATTATTCATATGAAAAAGCGGTATTTGAAATTAAATATGTAGATCAGGTGGAAAATGAAATTGAAAAAGGTACACACAAAATTTTGAAGATGGTCTGCAATTTTCAACCTGATTCTTCGGCTGAAGAAATTATACTTGTATTGTATGAAGGCAATATCATTATAGAAGAAGTAAATAATGTAGATCGAACAGTAGTTGGATCCTTTCTGTTTGAAGCCACTATTGCAGGTACTTCAGATAGGCATGCATTTGAAGGGGACTTCTTTTCATACTTTTAAATGAAAAAATATAAGAGAGAAAACAAATATTGACTACAGAAGAAATTATAGAAGGTTGTAAGTCTCAGGATTTGAGATCGCAGCGCTTACTTTACGAATTACATAGTAAGCGGCTATATCCTATTTGCCTGAGGTATTGCAAAGATGAGCAATCTGCTTCTTCTGCACTTCATTCTGGGTTTTTGAAAATATTTAAGAATATCTCTTCTCTTGGTGATTCGAATAAATTGGAGGCTTGGATGAGTAGAATAGTGGTTCATGCAAGTATAGACCAACTGAAAGCCGATAAAAAATTTGCCTTTGTAGAAGTAAAAGAAGAGCACTTTGTAAATAATTCAGAAATTAAAAATCAACAAGAGGGCAGTAATAAATATCTCCCCTTATTGAAATTATTGCCAGAAGGGTATCGATTGGTTTTTAGTATGAGAGTATTAGAAGAATTATCACATAAAGAAATTGCCAAAATCTTGGGCATTCAGGAAAGCACATCTAGAACGCAATTGCTAAAAGCCAGAAAGATGTTGAAGAAAATTATTGATCAAAAACGTGTATTAATTTAAAGACATGGATGATAATAGATTAGACAAGTTATTCAAAGCAGAAAAAGAAAATGAAGGATTGGTTCCTCCAGCATCGGTATGGGAAGATCTTGAAAATGATCTTGGACAGAATAAAAGAAAGAAGAGAATATTCGTTTGGTGGATCTTAGGCGTATTGTTGATTGCAACATCAATATATTATATATACCAAAGCTCAAATATTTCTACTGAAGCGCATTCTAAAAATTCTGCCATCTTAAGTGATGAAAATAACGGCAGTATGGCGGAGCCTCAGGATCAAGATAATGAAAGTGATATTGACAAGGACATTCACCAAAATATAAATTTGGAAGAAAAAGCAATTAAGAACGATAATGACCTTGAAAATGAAGATTCAAATGGAATTCGAACCACCAATTCATTCGTTTCCGAATCAGAGCGAAATGCACATGCCAAAAATCTTACATCTACTTTACTTCAAAAGAAAAACGCAAATACTAACCGTGAATTCAATCTTAATAATGAAGTCATTTCTATTGAAGAATCCATTAAAAATTCATTAAATCAACTTGACAAAGCTAATCCAATTAGCCATGACAATAAAAATGTACTACGTGGCCGCATATTGAAGGATTCAGAAAATAAAAACCTTATCCTTCCCACATCCAAAACGATTATTAATATTCCATCGATTCGTAATTTATCATTCTTGCTGAAGTCACCTCCAATGATATTCAGGAAGCCAAAAATGAGTCTTATTTTCCCTAACATTAATAAAAAGAACAAGGTAAATCATCCCCACACTTTTGCTGCATTCATTCATTTGGGAAGACCTAATTTCAAAACTGTTGTAATGGATAATAGCAGCCATCCATCTGAATCCGATTGGTATTCAATTGGCGTCGGGATAAGTTATCAGTATGAAATAAGCCACGGCCTTCATCTTGGAGGTGGACTCAACTTAAGGCAATCCAAGAAAAAGTTTAATTTCGAATCAGAAGAATTATCACTCATTGGATATAAGCCAGACGGCACATCTACTACACCCCCGTTCGAGTATGGGAAGAGAATAAGTCAAGGAGAACAAAAGTATTCTCTTATAGATTTAGCTGCGAGTATCAAGTATGATATTTGGTCAAGAAGAATGAAGGTAAGTGTTGGGCTTTCCACCTTACTCAATATCAAATTGATAACTGAGGGGAAGGCACTGGATGAGAGCAAAGGAATTATACGCTACTCCACAGCAGACAAGGCGTATCAATCTGCGTTGGGCTTTGGTATCTCTCCTTCAATAACCTTCAGTTTTCCAATGAATGACAACACTTTCTTGACTTTTATCCCCAACTTCACGACCTACTTTGAAAATTTGCAAAATGAATTGCTAGAGCGGGATTTGAAGTATTCTAATTTTGGAATAGATATTGGAGTAAGCAAAAGGTTTTGATTCCTTGAGCTGGCTTCATGATCAAAAATATAAGTGCCAGGAGGACTTGGGTATCTTAATGATACACCGACAAGGCCTTGTCCTACGATCGGCTACTTTGGGTCTGGTTTTTAACCAGATCCTTTTTTATTTCTCCTTCAATCACCCTTCTTAAAAGTAAAATACCAAATCAAGTCTTCCATATATTCCTAAACACTGCAATGCAATATTTCAAAAAACTCACTTTAACTTAGAGTTTTGATAGTTCTTAACAGCCGCTTTTGTAGTGAGCCAGACCCTTCCCTCTTTATAGGCATCAATCCGACCCCGGCGTGCAAGTAGACTGAGATATTCCTGACCATAAGGTACATCTGGATCATTAGCTATATTAGCTGTAGGTATATAATCATCATAAGAACCTCCCATAGAACTTATGTAAATATTCAATGATCTTTCCACAGCTTGATTCATCAATAATAGTAGTTTTTGATAGTTGCCTTTATTGGCATGGTTAAGCGCCGTAATATATTTTTTTCTATCCTTCGATAATATGAAAAATGGGGGATACCCTTCACGCATCAAAAGTAAATTCATAGCCAGCCGGACAGTACGACCATTGCCATCATTAAATGGATGTATCCAAACAAACCGATGATGAAATAAGGTGGCCAGCGTTATGATATCATACCCCTTCGGATTAGAATTAATATAATTCACAAGATCTTCCAACAAATCAGGAACCTTCTGAGCATTAGGCGGTGTGAAATTCGCTCCTACAATACGAACCATCCCTGGTCGAATTCTACCCGCATATTCATCCATAATATTAGCCAGCACCAATTCATGCAAACTTAATATGTCAATAGATCGTAATACTTCACTTTGATCGACTAATCCCTCTAGAAAATGAATCGCTTTTTCATGATTAATAACTTCAAAATGCTCTCTCAGAGTTTTACCTCCCACAGTAATTCCATCCTCAAGTATCATCTTAGTTTCGGCTATCGATAGTGTATTCCCTTCAATATGATTAGAATTAAATGTCCATTCTAATGTAAAATCATCTCTTAATCGATTCAAAATATCTGGAGCAAATGGACGATGTGTATCTAAAATTCCCTTCTTCTTAGATATTCTTTGTCTTATTTGATTAAGCTCATAAGTAAATTGCACATTCGGATCAAACTCCATTTCAATATTTTATCGGATACAAAGATATTTCTATTTTCCGATATTTTCAAATCTTCTTCCCCCTTTAACACTCCCCAACCCCATTTTCCAACCTTTGAATTATTACATTAAACATAATTTTGTGCTCAAAAAAGATTTATCCTTTATTAAAATTAAGGCCCTAAAAGCGTAAGAAATTGGTTTTTAAAGCATCTCTAACACATCTTTTTTCTTACTTCTACTCATCGGAATCTCATGCTTTCCTATGTATAATGAGTTCGTATCCCAGCTTGTGATATGCCTAATATTAACCACAAAACTTCGATGTGTCTGAATGAATTGATCGCTCGGAAGCTTGTGGAGTATATCTTTAAGCGTAGATCGATGGAGTATGTAGTCCCCATCTTTTTTGAATACTTTGACATAGACATGCTCGGCCTGTACAAAGCTTATCTCATCAGCCGAAATGATATGTTTTGTATTTCCATCGTGCAAGCGGATAGCAGCAGATTGTCCATTTTTAGAATTAAAATTATGCAACGTGATCTCTATAGTTGCGCTCAGGCTCTCTAGCTGTATTGGCTTGGATAAATAGCCAGAAGGAAAGGTTTTCTTGGCCTCTTCAATATTTTTTGGATCCATCTGCGAAGTCAGAAATAAAAATGGTCTTTTTTCAGAATGGTCATTAATAAATTTGGCAACATCAATTCCATTTTTGATACCATTCAACCTAATATCCAAAAGAACAATATCTGGTTTGGTTTCTTCGAATAATTTTACAGCCTCAAAATAAGAAATTGCTATACCCGTAACGATATAATTTTTTTGGGTGAGATACCTTTTAATGTTGTCTGCTATAAGAATCTCATCTTCGACTATAAGAACTTTGTAAGAAGCCATCTCGTTAATTTTTACTTTGGGACTCAATATTACTTTATTACTTAGGAATATTAAATAATTCTTCTCCTGTCCAGTTATTTTTCTCAACCAAATGAATCTCATAACACGCCCCATTGTCATTTTTTCGGGACATTTTTCCTTGTAATTGACGCGTCATGCTTTCCAATATATAAAAGCCAAGACCACTGGATTTAGATTGATCCCCATTTTCCTCAAACCCAGGCCCATTGTCCCTGTAATAAATGATTATGCCGTCATCAAATTGTTTGATTTTTATAGCTATTTTTAGTTTTTGATCAGGAATACGAGCATATTTTAGGCTATTGGTTAATAATTCTGTGATAATAATTCCAATGGGCATTGAAGTCTCAAGATTCAATTTTATGTCATCAATATTCAAATCAAAATGTGGCTTGTCGCGCTCCAAGGAAAAATTGCTAAAATGATAGCATAGGTTCTCCACATAATCGTGCAACTTGATAAATTCCATATCTTCTTTTTGATAAAGTAGATTATGGATTGCGGCCATGCTATAAATTCTTTTAGACATGGAATCAATATTATCTTTTGCTTCCTGATTCTTCAATTCTTCCTTTTGAAGATCTAGAAGACTGATGATCACCTGCAGATTGTTTTTGACCCTGTGGTGGACTTCGCCTTGTAAGACGATTTGTTTATTCAATGATATCGATAATTCTTTATTGGCCTTTTTGATCTCCTCGGCCTGAAGCTCGGTCTGACGATTGGCAGCCTTGAGTTTATTATAATAGTAGGTCAAGCCAAGGGCAAACAATGTAACTAAGCCAAAAATGATCATCCAAAGGAATTTCTGAATTCTTGCACTCCTTAGTTGTTTTGCCTGCTCTTCAATTTTTAACGCCTTTTTATCATCCTTGTACTTGGCATCCATTTCCAATACCTTGGATTGATTTTCCTTTTGCGCATGCTGAACCTCTAATTCGTATCCCTTTTTAATATAGTAAGTCGATGAGTCATATTGTTCTAATTGATTTAATATTTCACCTCGAAATTTATATGCTCGATACAGAGAATAATACATGTCAAAGCCACCGTCAATTGATCTTTTAGCAGCAGTTATGGTAGTATCATTGTATGCAAGAGCTTTGGAGTAATCATTTTTTGAATAATAAAATCGAGACAATCCACCGACCATAGAGCTAAAAGCATTATGGTTTTCAAGTCTCCTGAAGATCTCAGCGCCTTTTTGTGCAAATTGGATTCTTGTGTCCAAATCCTCTTGGTCAGTCAGCATAGTCATCAACATATATCCATCACCGCCTTGAGCATAATCATCATACTTTTCATAAGTCCTGAGGCATTCTCTGGCATAATAAATAGCTGAATCTCGATTTTCGTAAATGCGGTGATAAGAAGAAATACGAACGCAAAAAAATGGATAAATGTATTCTAGTTCAGGATGTTTTGCCAGGGTGTTTTGCGCATCTCTCAGATTTTGAATGCAATCAACAGGAATACCAACTTTCTCATATACCAAACCCAGATTTATACTTGCTCGCGCATAAACATCCCACACTTTAAATTTTTGCGCTTTCTCTTTTACTTCTTGAATCGCTACGAGGGCCAATTCACCCTTATTGTCTCTTTCATATACTTCTGCTTTTCTAGATTGAACTCTCAATCCAAATGGAGAATCGAATAATTCTGTGTCTTTTATCTCGTCCAAGATGGAATCCAAAATCAATCCAGCACTGTCTACTTTGAAGGAATTAAGATAATCCACAGATTCCTGAAATCTTGAAGCTAAAGAAGAGGTTATTTCAGAATCAGAATTACTTGGCTGTGAATGAAGTGCGTTTGCTGCAAAAAAACAAATTGATATTAAGAGAAGTAGAACTCTCATAGGATCAAGAAACAATTTTTAAATGAACAAAGTAAAGATTAAACCAATAAAACTTAAAATATTACCAGTCAGAACAAAAAAGTGCACTTTGGTAACATACTATGCGATAAAATCTCAGTTGTACACTTTGAAACTTAATTTAGAATCATAAATTTTCTTTTGATTAATTGCATTTCCCCAAAATAATCAATTGGATAAAATTTGACCCCGATTTTTGCAGAAAAGAATGAAAACTCAGCACCCTTTTGTTAAGTCTTTGTTCCACTCTATTTTTTATATGCATAGCTATCATTCTAACGACTTCCGTGCCTCTATGAAATAGATTTTTATCATTCGTAAATTCTGCAGAATAGGTGTGTTAGTTTGCTAATTTAATCTAGTCTGTTATAAACATTATTTTCATCTTGTCTGGGAGATCGTGCAAAGCTAGGCTGGTATTATTGAAAAAAGGACTAGGGATTGCGTGAAGCCCTTGAGCAAAATAGATTTCATAGTAGATAATTTTATACAAACACAGAAGGGTAGGATTTTGGAATGTCGTTTCTTTTTTGAATCAGACGTGCAAAAAAAAAGACCCCTCCACACTCAGGTAAAGAAGCCTTGCGATAACATTAAATCCATTTTATCTATCGTACCACAAATTGCTTTGCCAACCTCATTTTTTCTCCTACAACTATCGTGGCTGCATATATGCCACTATTATAATTTATAAGATCTATATCAATTGATTCTTGTGTGATTTGATCAATTTTTCTTGTGGTCATTAATTTTCCTGTATTGTCAAAAATTTCAATTACGGCCTTTTCTCCCACATAGTCGCTTAGTGAAAAGCTCACCATTTCGGATGTAGGATTCGGATAAATATTGAAAAAATCTGGATTCACCGATCTGTTTTTTGGAGTTTCCAATTTGGGTTTCTTTTCTGTTTCTACCACACCTTCCAATATTAAGAAAGTATATGATTTTTCGGTATTGGCTGTTATACTCACCTTCTTGGCCTGAACTCCTTTTTTGCCCTTGGAATCAAATACAACCAACAGTTGTGATGATTCTCCTGGCATAATAGGTTCTTTTGGCCATTCTGGTACTGTGCATCCACAACTGCCTCTTGCATTCGAAATTACAAGTGGAATGTCACTGGTATTGGTAAATACAAATACATTTTTGACTTTTTCACCTTGGGCTACCGTACCAAAATTGAATCTTTCTTGTTCAAATTCCATTTCCGCGTAGGAGGCTTGTTGCACTTCCGAAGATTCTATTGATTGGGATGTACCGGGTCGAATAAATAGAAAAGTAAATAAGGAAAGAAGTGTAATTATTTTATTCATAATAGTTGAAATTTTAGGTTAGTAATAAATAAAGAACGTTTGAAAAAGAAGTTGTTCTATAAATAAGATGTTAATGACAAGAAAAATGACGCGTGAGCCAATGAACAAGGATTCTTGATCGATTTGTGGCGCTTATGACTACTTACTCATCTGGGTTATTGTAAAATCCAAGATGCCCAGAATTCATTATATTTGGTTAAATCTAGTTCCTTAATACGCCATGAAATACCTTAAATATCTTCTATATTTTATTCTGACCATTGTCCTGCTGATAATCATTTTGTTGATTTGGCCAAAGGGAAGCATTGAGACCCAGCTAAAGAATAATAACATTCCAGCATTGGCATACTCAATTATAGAAGATGGAGCAATAAAAGATCTTCAAGTTATTGGCGAATTGGAAAAAGGAGTGCCTGCACCCAATAATTCTATTTTCAATGTAGCTTCAATTACAAAACCAGTATTCTCACTTGTTGCACTGAAGCTGATCGATTCTGGAGAATTGGGACTTGACGAACCATTACATCCTTATTGGATTGATCCAGATGTGAAAGCCGATTCCAGACACAAATTGTTGACACCAAGAATATTGCTGAGTCATCAATCTGGCTTTCTGAATTGGAGATGGCATCACGAAGATGGGAAATTGGCATTTACTTTTGATCCAGGTACGAGGTATTCGTATTCTGGTGAGGGCATGGAATATCTAAAAAAAGCCATTCAAAACAAAACGGGTAAAAACCTCAAGGAATTGGCAGATTCTCTGGTTTTTGATCCATTGGACATGGTAGATAGCAGATTGATTTGGGATGAAGACATGGATGAAAGTAGATTTGCTAAATGGCATGATAAAGAAGGGAAGAAATATGAAACAAAAAAGCGCAACAATGCCCTTGCAGCAGATGATTTGATGACATCACTATCAGACCTGAGCAAGTTTGCTATTTATATAATGAATAAGGGTGGTCTATCCGATGAGACCTATCAAGCAATGATTTCACCACAAGTCCAGCAAAATGAAAGATTGGCTTTTGGCTTGGGTTGGGAGCTGGTACCTCATCTGGGAGATGACGAATATGCCCTTGTACATGGCGGCTCGGATCAAGGAGTCCGAGCTAGAATAGTGGTGATGCCAAAATCAAAGAGGGCATTCATTGCATTCACAAATAGTGACAATGGGCAGAAGGTTTTGGACAGGACGATGGTCAGCCGATTTGAACCTGGCTCCGATGTGTTGAGCAATATATATTTACCAGTGATTTGGAGAATTATACACTTACCATTTGATCTTTTCTAATATTTAAGTCATCTGGAAATTGAATAAATCGACTACATTTTCAAATAAACACTCCAATCCATTCTTAGGAATAGAATGGCAAGACGTTGAAAATATTATTGTCGCACTTTTTCATTCTCCTGATCAAGGAGTAGTGTTCCTTGAATTGCAAAGTGAGCAAATTTAAGATATGATACTTTTACCAAACCTTAGAAATGCTCACTTCAAACACCCTTGATTCTTAATATATTGATCTTGTATACTTTAAATATTTAGGTCTATAGCCAGAATTATTAATTCTGGTAAGTCATTTATAAATAATTATTTTTTGATGCAACGAATTTAAGTTGTCACCTTCGATATTAAGAAAGTGTGTTCCTTCTGGCAAGTGGTCAATCGCTCTTTGAATTACATTTAGACCACTATGTATTTTGATTGGTTTCTTGTACTCTATTCGCCCCAAAACATCATAAATTGTCAAAAATCCTGACTCCTCTATCAATGATTCAAATGTTATATTTATGGTTCCATCCGATGGATTTGGATATACTGTAAGAAGGTTATTTAAGATTGATTGATTGAATTCTTCATTGGTAAAATGGACATTTTTGAATTCCAATATTGCGTCAAATCCAGTATGGGTTTTTTGAGTAAAAACTATCATCTTGACATCTTGGGCATCAAAATTACTTTTTGTTCTACTGCGAAAATTGGAGAATGGAATAGTATAGTTTTGTGAATCCTCCTTTGGATTTATAACATAGACAAATTGATCTTCCCAATTTTCAATACCTTCTTTTATAAGTCGAATTTGTATAGGTTTTGAAAACTTTCCTTCAAAGGATAGAGCATTAAATTCTTCAAGGTTTACAGTCTTTCCTGATGGTTTCAGATGTTTGTAAACACTCAAATAGTCCTTAGATTCAAATTCAACTTTTAGGTTTCTAGCTATAGTGAACCTGGATTTTTCATTGTCCTCTCCATAGTCATTGGCAGTATTTCCAGTAATGGACAAATTTGTAATACTTGTTAAGGATTGATCATAATCCAAGCCCCAAGCTCCATCCGAAAAGTAGGCTACATCGTATTGGTCTGCACCATTTTTTCGAATTTTGAGTTCTAAATCAAATATGTCATTATTTGAATTTTCAATAATGAATTGATGTTCCCCGGAAGGAATGGTTATTGTTTTTAAATACAATTCCAATTCTTTGTTAACCTCCGAAGCGGATATGGATCCTATCAGGTTGCACATGGCAGGTTCATTAGTATTATTTACTAAATTAAGTACGATCCTATTTTTGTCATATCGACCACTCTTTATAAAGACTTCAGGAAGATAAGTGTTGGATTCTTCTTGTCTAATGAATGTATGACTCGATTCAAGATTAGCAATAATCGTCTTTGCAAGGTCAATAGTAGAAAATGGTGCAGCGGACCAAATTTGGTAATTGAGAAATTTACCAGATTCCTCATATTGGCCCACTGCCCATTTAGAAAACACCCTAAACTCTCTTTCTGAATTTATTGATATGGAAAACGAAATTGTATACTCTATAGATTCTTTATCGGTTTTGAGTGATGTAAGGAGAAATTTTTGCCCCTGTATTATTACTTCACGTATATTGATTATTTCAGCTCCTGCCAAGCGATCGCAGACTACTTTCGTATGATCATAGACTCCTTCATTAGTTTCGGTAGCAAATACAGATGCAAACCTTTTTGAGTCGCTCGTATAATCTGCAGACCACACTTTTTCGGCCTTTGTAATCAATTCTAAATCAGTAGGAGAAGAGACGGTTCTTTCATCTCCTGTTTTTATGGAGGTAGGAACAATATCCGAAAGCAAAGAGCCAGACCTTGTGCTACTAAATTTTGAGATTTTGTTCTCTTTCTTTTTACTCCTGTCGAATGCTCTTTTTGCTATGGTTGAGGACAGTCCCCTGTGACTTTCTAGTCCACCATCATTCCCAGAACTCTGATTTCCTCCATCGGTGGAGATAGGATTGAAATTTCCTGTCTGCATAGCATTGTATGGATTGGATGTGACCAGAAATAAAGCATCGTTAAAATCTTGATCACACGAACTGAAATCTCTTCGAATATCTTCAAATCCAAATACCACTACTAGCTCATTGTCATCGTAAAGGTTGATGTTATGTTTTTGTAGCTCAGGACTTCCTTCTGGATTGAAATATGGATTGGAATACAAGATCCAATTTCCGTAGGTCACTTGATTGCCATTCCATCCATTCGCGATTAGAACCCATCCGAAACCTGTATTGGCTGGAAATTGCCCCAGGTACATCTTGTCACCTACAATTAGCCCTCCTCCACTTCCAGCGGCCGATACATTGGGAAAGATGATGGTTACATCCTCATCTGCGGGAGGTGATGTTGGCGGATTGAGAGCATCATAGGTATAGAATCCCAATACATTTTTATATCCAGCACCTTCACCTACAAAAGTAACCCACACATCTGCCAATTCGGTCAATATTACATTGGTCTCAATACTATCAGCAATATATTGTGGATTGTAATCGGGTACTGGGTAGCCCTCCGGAAAGGAAGCCGAAATATTGTCTAAGAGATTTTGTGAAATTGATGTATTGACCATATCTAATGGTACTCCTTGACCGTCATAGTCGCTGATGTAGTTGAAATTTTGAGAGAAGAGCCTCATAGTAATTAAACTCATCAGTAAAATTTCTGCAAGTGTAAATGTTAATTTCATATTTTTAGATTGAAGTTTTGATGCCTTTTGAACATGGAAATTTTGCTATGTAATCTCTTTTGGAAATCCATTTTCAAAAACTCAAGGTTTCTAATATTTTTATATCAATTATGTGACAAATATGGGTTCTCTGGCAGGTGTTTAGCCTTGGTTTTCGATTTTTGGTAGATTATCTTCGTAATTTGGTGTCGAATAATAAATTACTGGTATGAAGGGAATTGTATTTACTGAATTTTTGGAAATGGTGGAGTCTCGGTTTGGGTATGAAATGGTGGATAATATAATTGAAGAGTCGAAATTAGAATCCAATGGGATTTACACTTCTATTGGTACATACCACCATAGCGAGATTGTACTTTTGCTTACAAACCTATCTGCGAAAACAAAAATTGATTCCTTAGTTTTACTAAAAGCATTTGGAGAATACTTATTCGATACCTTTTTGAAAACTTATCCTCAATTCTTTCAAGCCGAAGACAACGCCTTTGATTTTTTAAAGTCCATCGATAGCCATATTCATGTAGAGGTAAAGAAATTGTACCCGGATGCCACTCTCCCAAAATTCGATACAGCACAAAAAGAAGATGGTACATTAATAATGATATATAAAAGTGAAAGAAAAATGGCCGCTTTGGCTGAGGGGCTAATTGAAAAATCAATAGCCTATTACAAACATCCACATTCTGTCAATATCGAAATGTTGAATGAAGAAGGAAGTGAGGTCGAATTTACAATTAAACGATTGTAATCAAATGGATGAAATTTCATTACTGAAAAAGAAATTGGAGCGAGAACGTGCAGCTAGAAAGCAAGCCGAAGGAATTCTAGAAACGAAGGCTCGTGAATTATTTGAAGCAAATGAATCTCTTAAAACACTTAATCAAAATCTAGAGATCGAAGTTGCAAAAAGGACCAGCTCTTTGGTTGCAAGTGAACTGAGATATCGAGCGCTTGTAGAAGAGGCTAAGGATTTGATTTATAATATTGATGCGGAAGGCTATTTTATGTATGTCAATTCAATAGGCATAGAGCGATTTGGATATACTGAGAGTCATATTGTTGGAAAACGATATATCGATTTTATCCCGGAGGAGGATGTACCCAAGGAGTTCGCCTATTATACAAGGGTGCGTGAAGAGGGCCTTAAAAGCGATTATCATGAGTTTCGAGTAATATCTAATGATGGATCAATTTTCTGGTTGGGTCAAAATGTAAATAAAGTCGAAAATGAAGATGGCACATTTTTTTATACCGCAGTAGCTCGAGATATAACCCAGCGAAAAGAGGCAGAAAGAGAGCTTGAAATTGCAAAATTAGAGTTACAGAAAAGTGAAGTAAAGTATCGTAGCATTATTGAGAATATGGATTTGGGATTGATGGAGGTGGATACGAATGGCAATATTTTGAGAGTTTATGATAAGTTTTATGACATGCTTGACTATGAGGAGGGTGACTTAATAGGGAAGTCGGCAAATGAGACTTTATTGGTCGATGGATATGAAGCCGTCCTAAACGAGCAAGATGCAAATAGACTAAAAGGGGAAACAGGAGTCTATGAAGTTAAAATTAAAAAAAAGGATGGTTCCGAAATTTGGGTATTGATTAGTGGAGCACCTTTTTATGATGAAAATGGAAAT
This sequence comes from Saprospiraceae bacterium, assembly GCA_965230575.1. GTDB lineage: Bacteria > Bacteroidota > Bacteroidia > Chitinophagales > Saprospiraceae > CAJXUU01. Next base: position 7,456,893 of record OZ246013.1, on the reverse strand, counting down.
GTGGCTGGGTCTATCGGTGTTCATTATGATATCACTGATCGTAAGGAATTAGAAAATCAACTGGAAATTGCCAGAAGAAAAGCTGTAAAAGCACAGCAAGCTGAAAAAGTATTCTTGGCCAACATGAGCCATGAAATTCGAACACCTCTCAATGCAATAATTGGTATGAGTCACCTACTGATGGATACCAACTTGAATGATGAACAGCAGGATTTTTTGGAAGCATTGACCAGTTCTGCCGATATCCTCAAATCGTTGATTTCAGATATATTGGATATTTCTAAAATTGATGCGGGATCTTTGGATATTCAATTGAAACCTTTTGATCTCCATAGAAGTATAGATCAATTGCTCACGACTTTTACCTTACAAAAACTTGACAGTGATGTGGTATTTTCTTCTAGGGTAGATGGACAGATTACATATTTGCTTAATAGCGATCCCCAACTTTTAAATCAGATCCTGCTTAATTTGTTGAGCAATGCTCAGAAGTTTACTGAAAAGGGGAGCGTCGAACTTCAAGTATCAGTTTTAGAGGAAAAAGGTGAGTATGTTTCAGTTAGATTTCAAGTCAGAGATACGGGTATTGGTATTTCAAAAGAAGATATCTCTTTTATATTTAATGAATTTAAACAAGCAAATGCATCTATCAGAAGTAAATATGGTGGGACTGGATTAGGTTTGAGTATTTCAAATCAGCTTGTCAAACTTCTAGGTGGAGAATTGAAGGTGGATTCCATAATCGGCAAAGGATCAACTTTCTATTTTGATTTGGAATTGGAAAAAGCGAAATTGAATGGAAATGAAGAGCTCGCTCATACAAGCATTGAGGCTTTCAGAGGCATGAACAATAAGATTCTTGTTGTGGAGGATAATAAGATGAATCTAAAATACATCACAGCCTTACTCAAAAAATGGAACCTGGATTACGAGGTTTGTTTCAATGGAGTCGAGGCATGTAAACTTACAGAAAAGATAGAGTTCGATTTGATTTTTATGGACTTGCAAATGCCTGAAATGGATGGTTTTGAGGCCACTCAGATAATCAGAAGTCGAGAAAATGGAAATCAGAATACTCCTATAGTTGCTTTGACAGCTTCGACATTTTTAAGTAAAAAACGCCTGGCTTTAAAGGCTGGAATGTCGGATTTTTTATCAAAGCCATTTACTCCAGACCAAGTATTGAGTATAATCTCCAAGTATCTTTCTAGAAAAGAGGTGTCCAAATTGGAGGGCGCGGGTTTTGAGTTTGCAGCGGAGCTGGACGTAAACTATTTGAATCAGGCGTATGGATCGGATAGTGAATATGCCCTCGAAATGTTTCAGACATTCCTGGAAATCATCGATGATGAATTGATAATGATTCGAGAAGCACTAGACTTGAATCAAAAAGATGATATTAAGAAAAAACTGCATAGAATAAAACCAACTTTTACCATGGTCGGTCTCAAGATTATTTCTGATCGAATAGAGGCTGTTGAGAAACGATTGGTCAATAATGAAGAAGTAGACCTGATGGATTGGTATTTTAAACTAGAAAATGAAATCAAAGGCTATATGCCTATATTGAATCAAGAAGTTGAAAAATTGAAACAATGGCAGAACGATTAAAATGTCTCATTGTAGAAGATGAAATTATGGCAAGAAAGTCATTGGCCAAGCTATGCGAAAAAATAGATCGTCTGGAGCTGGTTGATTCTTTTGATAATGGGAAAGAGGCATTGCAAGCCATCGAAAATGATAATATAGACCTGATTTTTTTGGATATTGAAATGCCAGAGATGTCAGGTATTGATTTGCTGGAACAATTGACGGTTTCTCCGCAAATTATCTTTACTACTGGAAATAAAGATTATGCCTACGAGGCTTTTGAATACGACGTCACTGACTTCCTCAAAAAACCAATTACCCAAATTCGATTTGCAAAAGCTGTAGAAAAAGCAATCCACAGACAAGAACAGCTGGATGCCATTGCCACTGCCAGTTCGAAGCACGAAATTTATATTAAGAGCGAGGGAAGATACATTAGAGTTGCTTATAATGATATCTTATATTTTGAAAATGTAGGGGACTACGTGAAGGTACTCACAGAGACGGGAAATCACATTATCCATGGAAGCATGAAGTCGATTGATTCAAGGATTCAGCATCCTAGATTTTTGAAGGTGCATCGATCTTACATAGTTAATTTGAACAAAATAAAGGATATTGAGGATAATACTTTGGTAATCGGTAAATCTGTAATTCCTATTAGTCGAGCCCACAAGCCCATCTTGATGCGAACTATTAATCTATTGTAGAATTCTTGATGATATTACAGCATTTTAATGTTTGTACACCTTGACCAATTTTCCAGATTTTACTGGAATACAAAGCAGTGATTGGAAAAGTATCTTATAAATAATTCATTTATCCACATGTCGAGGCGCAAACCAATCTTTCATGATCATTTTTTCTATTTTCTTAGTTGAACAGACTTGTTAGGTATTTGTCTAAATTCAAAATCGGGGATAGTTAGGATATAAATATTGAAATGAAAGTAGCGCATCCCAAGTTAGTAGAAATGTAATCCCCTTCTTAATAACATCATTTTCACAGACTTTTTCCAAAAAACGAAGAATTTCAACCAAAAATCGAAAACCAATCATTTATGCCTCATTCTCCCCACATCTTGCAGTTAAAATTTGAGAATGAATATCCTAATTGTAGAAGATAATCCAATGATTTTAAAGGCTTTGTCCTATACATTTTCTCATTCAGAATATAAGGTGTCCTGTGCAATTGATGGATTGCAGGCCAAAGCATTTTATGATGAACTTGAGCCTTCTATCGTAATTTCAGATTTACTCCTGCCTTTTATTACAGGTTTAGAACTGATAGAACACATCCGAGACACTGAAAAAAAATATACTAAAATATTAGTCTTGTCAAGCCTTGGTACAGAAGATGCCATTTGCCAGGCCTTTGATCTAGGAATTGATGATTACATGATCAAACCTTTCATATCATCTGAATTGGTGGCACGTGTCAAGCGACTGCAGCGATATCAAATCAATTAAAAAGAAACTGAATTATTCAAACTAAACGCTTCAATTATGTGCGGAATTATGGCCTACATTGGCAAAAAACAAGCTTACCCAATTTTATTAGATGGGTTGAAAAAATTAGAATACCGAGGATACGATTCTTCAGGTGTGGCTGTTATGAATGGCAGCCTTAGCCTTTTAAAAAAAGAAGGTAAGGTATCAGCCCTGGAAACCTTTGCAGCAGATAAAAAAACTGAAGGAAATATCGGTCTGGGGCATACAAGATGGGCAACACATGGAGAGCCTTCGGATCTAAATGCACATCCACATCAATCTCAATCAAAAAGACTGACCATCGTACATAATGGTATTATAGAGAACCATGGACCGCTTAAAAAAATGCTTCAGGAATATGGGTTCGACTTTCAAAGTGATACAGATACTGAAGTCCTTGTGCAGCTAGTCGAATGGCTCCAAACCAAGTACTCCATTGCTACAAGAGCCGCTTTGGCACGAGCCCTGGAAATGGTGGAAGGTAGCTTTGCAATTGTTCTTTTTGATCTTTATGAGCCAGCAAAACTTTGGGCTGCCAGAAGACAAAGCCCATTAGTACTAGGTCTGGGTGATGGAGAATGTTTGATATCATCGGATGCCATGCCATTGGCCAAATACCTCGAAGAAGTTGTATATGTAGAGAATGATATTATTATCGAAATGACTGATAATGGAGAAAATACATTCTACAATTTAAAATTGAAGGAAGTAGACCAACCCATCGTGAGGATATCTCAAGAAGAGCTTATATCGGAGAAAGAAGGTTACGATAGTTTTATGCTTAAAGAAATTTATGAACAACCTCGAGCGATTGCCAGACTTCTTAAATCTCAATCAAAAATAGATTTGGTGAAAAATTATGATAGAATCATATTTACTGCGTGTGGCACATCTTGGCACAGTGGATTGATCGCTGAATATATTATTGAGAAGTTTGGTAGAATAAATGTAGAGGTGGAATACGCTTCAGAATTTAGATATAGAAATCCAGTATTATCAGATAGAGATTTGGTAATTGGAATTTCACAATCTGGGGAGACCGCAGATACAATAGCAGCCTTGGAAATGGCCAAAGAGAGTGGTTGTCAAACCATGGCCTTAGTCAACGTGAAAAACAGTACGATAGCCAGATTGGTAGATCAAATCATCTTTTTGGATGCGGGACCTGAAATTGGAGTAGCATCTACTAAAGCATTTACAAACCAATTGGTTGGAATTCTCAGCTTATTAAGAGCACTGTTGTCAAAATCGAACCCAACCCTATCTGAGGAGATAAAAAACGAGATAAATAAATTGCCTCTACTTGTGGAAGATACACTTATGAATTTCAGGAGCTATGAAGTTTCATGTGCTTTACAATATTACTCAAGCGCACTATTTCTCGGTAGGGGGACTATGTATCCAGTTGCATTAGAAGGGGCTTTGAAGCTGAAAGAGATTTCTTACATACATGCAGAAGGATATCCAGCAGGAGAAATGAAGCATGGTCCAATCGCTTTGATCGATGAATATATGCCAGTGATTGCGATATGCAATAATGATGAACATTTGTCCAAGATATTGAGTAATGTCCAGGAAGTGAAGGCTCGGCAGGGAGTGGTCATAATTATTAAAAGCAAGAGTACAGTGATTCCCGAAGGACTTGCCGATTATGTAGTCGAGACTCCAGATTGCCATGAGATACTTGCTCCTATAATTCAAAATTTGCCGCTTCAGATCATTTCTTATCAGGTAGCTACAAAGTTGGGCTTGGATGTAGATAAACCTAGAAACTTAGCTAAATCTGTCACCGTTGAATAATTTACGATCCTTAATTTTTATACTTGCTATTCATATGAGTTTTGGACTGCTTGGTCAATCTGATTCTACATGGACTAAGTCAATTGGTGCAAGACTTACTTCAGAAATTATTCCTACCACAGGCAAGGCTTTTAAGTTGTTCAGCATCGAAGCGAAAATAGGTAAGGGGGACAATATTCTAATTCCACTAATCTCCAGGAAGTCAATTCATGGAATCAAAGGAAATCAATATGGCCTTGCTTATTACAGGAAATGGAAATGGGGGTATACACATGCCGACTTGTTTTATAGTCCCAGTTTGATTTTTCCAAGAATGGTACTCAGGTCGAATCTATTTGTAGGACTTTTTGATGGGTTAGAAGCGAGTATTGGAGCAAGCAATTTGGTTTATGCCGATGGGAAGAAACTGCAAGTTTTGAAAATTGGTGGAAGCTATTATTTTGGATCAATGATGGCATCCTATAGTTTGATAATTCCATTGTCGGGTTACTTATATCATAGTTTGTCGTTGAGAAAATATTTAGATGTTGACAATGACTACTTTCAACTTTTAGTATCAAGCGGATTGGATAATGAAGGGCTTAGATTGACGATAAATCAGCCGATGAAAGTGTATTCCATGAGATTTTCTCTATTCAAGACCATTGCAAAGAAAACACAGATTCAAGTTTCCTTTGGCCTGATAAAGGCTTTAAGTAATAGTGAAAATAACGAATATTTTAATTACAGTATAGGACTTAAAAGAGATATATAATTGTTGTTTTTTCAAGTTTCATATAAGGAAGAAGTTGAATCATATTTGGATGGGAAAGAACATGTTTCTGATGGTATGGGAACAGATCAATTTCTGTATTTCATCCTCATACTATGTGTCCTATTTTTTATCATTTCTATCGGTATGTCGGCTTTTATGCTGATACGAAGACATCGAAAGAATATTAAAAAAGAATTTGATAATGCCTTGATTGCTAAATATCAGGATTTTCTAAGTGGTTTTTTAGTGCTCCCTGTGGATGACGCTTTTCTTGGAATCCAAAAACAAGATGGACTTGAATATAGACTTCAGCTTAAGGACATCTCAGATCCGTATAGAAGGAAGATTTTGGCATCAGAAATATATGAATTAAAGAAAAACCTTAGCGGACAGCAAGAGGTCCAACTCACCAATTATTTTTTTGGTCTGGGATTGCAGAATGAAGTAGGTAAGATGATGAATTCTCGCTATTGGACCGAAAAAGTCAAAGCTATGCAAATGATTAAGGTCTTCAATATTCTAGAATATCAACCTTTGGTAATTGAATACATAAACTCTAAAAACAGGGAACTTGCCATTCATGCAATTTGCGTAATAATGTCACTTAATAAATCAACCGAGATCTTGTTTGAAATTCAACAAATACTGAATAATTGGGAATGCCACAAAATCGTAGAAGTAATCAAGGAACTTAAAATAAACACTGCTCATGATGATAAATTACTTCAAGCTATAAAAAAGAAGGATTCTCCACTTGGTCGATTATCTTTTGGATTATTGGAAAAAGAACCAGGGGTATTTGCATTGAATTAAATTGAATAAAGCATTATAATATATGACAAACCAAATTTTACATGGCTTGGTCAATTTTTTTGAATATGGAATTTTCATTTACTGTATGTTCATTCTCAGTTCGTATGTAGTGATAAGTTTATTGTCAACCAAAGAATTGATGAAATACATAAATAGGAGATCAATCTTGGAACATGATACATTGATTTCTTCTCCGTACCAACCTGGCATTAGTATAATAGCTCCCGCTTATAATGAAGAAGTGACTATTGCAGATAATATCAGATCACTTTTGTCATTGCATTATTCAGCACTGACAATAATTATCGTAAATGACGGGAGCAAGGATAGTACATTGAAAGAAGCTATTGACAACTATGACTTGTACCTCACTGATGAGATATATCCTTCGATTATCGAGACCAAGAAAATTAAGGGAATTTATAGATCGAGGAAAAAGGCATTTTCAAAACTTATTGTTGTAGATAAGGAAAATGGCGGCAAGGCTGATGCTATTAACGTAGGAGCGAATGTATCCAACACAGAATATTTTGCATGTATAGATGTAGATTGTATTATAGATCAAGATGCATTTCTTCGATTGGTGGAGCCCATATTGAAGGCTGGAACCAAAAAAGTCGGTGCTGTCGGAGGAATCGTATGGCTCACAAATGATGCTGATATCAAGAGTGGAAAAGTGATGAAAATCAGAACTCCCAAATCATATATAGCAAAGATTCAAGTGGTCGAATATTTTAGGGCTTTTCTTTTGGGAAGACCAGCTTGGGCCTATAAGAATGGTATGTTGCTCATTTCAGGGGCGTTTGGATTATTCGATAGAGAAACGGTATTGAAAGTAGGAGGATACAATCATAAGACAGTTGGAGAAGACATGGAATTGGTCATGCGAATGCACAGGTATTATAGAGAAAATGATATTGATTATGAGATTGCATACTTGCCTGATCCACTTTGTTGGACAGAAGCTCCTTCTGATTATACAATCCTGGGACGACAAAGGAATAGATGGACAAGAGGGACCATAGAATGCCTGAAATTTCATAAGGTGATGTTTCTTAATCCGAGGTATGGCATATTGGGATTGATAAGCTATCCATATTGGTTGTTGGCAGAATGGTTGGCGCCTTTTGTTGAAGCTGGTGGCCTTCTCTTTTTTTTAATAATGGCCGTTCTTGGATTGGCCAATTGGCCTTTCTTTTTTGCACTTCTTCTATTGGTTTACACATTTGCTACATGCATCAGCATCTACGCCATACTTATCCAGGAGGTTTCTTATAGCAAATATGAATCTACAGATGACCTCATTCAATTGATCAAAACCGCGCTTTTAGAACCTATTAAATATCACCCAAAGACAGTAAAGTGGAGCATACGGGGCAATTATGATCATTTCTCTGGAAGCAATAAAGGCTGGGGAGAAATGACAAGAAAAGGATTTAAAAAGACATAATTTATTCAAGTCCTGGCAATTCGGACTATTCAATAAAATCTACTTTTATGCACTACTTGTTTTTTATCTTTCAAGGAGAAGATATATTTGCCTATCTCACCTTTTCGTCTATCTCACCTTTTTGTCTATCGCATCTTGTACTAATTATAAAATCTTACTCAGATGAATCCTTTCACAATCATATTAAATAATAGCATGAATTTTATGTTTTAGTTGTCTTATCAAGATTAGAATAGGCTGTTATCCAATAGCGTTTTTTGAGTTTAACAGTGTTAATGAAAGGTTTTGTTTGATAAAATATTAAAAAAAAATAAACAAAATATTTTTTGCCTCTGGAAATTTCTGTGATTTTGTTACATTATCATAATTCTATATTTGTAAATCACATAATATCAATTATATATGCCTATTTCAGATTTTTTGGTTCATACATTTTTTAGAAAGCCACATTTAAATTTTTAATCAAATCAGATCAAATTACGATCGTTTTGTTTAAGAAAAAATTAAAATAAATAAACAAAACTATAACATTTTCAGTTACGTGGTTGAATTAGGATCGATTGAAGGTGTTAAGATTACTTCAACTTTTTAATTCAATCGCTAGGATGTGTTTAAGGATTTGGTGTTGATCATTCTCAGCTATTTACAACGTATTTTCTAATCAATTAAACTTATATTTTATGAAAACCCTTAACTATTTTAAGTATTTTCTTTTCGTTATTCTCGGAGCCACGCTCATGTTTTCTTGTTCGGATGATGAATTTTCGGACGATGAATTAAAATCACAATCAGAACAAATCCAATTACGGACCGATGATGATTGGAGTGGTGGTGGAGATACAGACGCCGAATGTTTTGTCAAATTGTGTGTCGAAATCTCTCCAAATACCGCAAACCCACAATTTACCGACATTACTACAATTACTTTAGGCAATGATGTTTGGACGATATCTGACAATATTGTTACCCTTCCTAATGGATCTACTACCAATGTAATCAATAACCAATACTGCTTTTCAATACCTGTGAATGGTGTAGCTGATGTCTTGGTTGAATTCCATGGGTATGGAGGTATTAAAGTTACTGGATCATGGAATGGTGGAGCATCGTTTTGTGACTTGTACAAGGTTTCATGGCCAGGTACTTTCAAAGCGCCAATTAACGCTGCAGAAATATTAGAGTTGACATGTGATCCTCCTTGTCCTCAGCCACCATTATGCGAAATAGATCTTTGTGTTACAATTACACCAGGTGATCCGGCTGATAATTATACTGTTGACGCTGGAGGAACTCAAATACTCATTACCGGTGGTATTGTTACTGTAATCACACCAGCGGGAACTACTCAAGAGCCATTAGACCCAAGTGGAATATTCTGTGCTACAATCCCACTCTTTACTCCATCATCTACCGCAACAGTTACATTCAATGGTACCGGCTCTGCAGTACTTGAAGGAACATGGCCTGATGGCACTACTTGTGAGCTCTTCTCCGGTGGAGTATGTGATCCTAATTTTGTTCACCCGTCAGAAGATATCACATTAACATGTGATCCACCATGTCCGGCACCTGAATGTGAAATCTTAGCTTGTATTACATTTATTGATGGTGGTGCAGGTGATAGCTATACTTTAGAATTGCCAACAGTTGGAAACGTAGAAATTTCAGGTGGAATGGTTACTCTTCCAAATGGATGTGAAATCCCACTGCCACCAGATGGAACAATTTGTACTGAACTACCAATTTTTGCTCCAACATCTGCAATAGTAAATTACAACGGTACAGGATCAGTGGTGATCAATGTAACGTATGAAGATGGAACAGAATGTACAGTATTCCAGGCTGGTGTTAATTCTGAATTGGATCTGAATATTGTGGATGCTATAACATTGGATTGTAACGCAGAATGCCCAGTAATTCCAGAATGTTATGTAAACTTATGTCTAGAACTTACTGAACCAGATGATGTAACATACAAAGTACAAATTCTAGGAATAGGTTCCGTAGTTATATTAAATGGAACAGTATTTCCACCTTCTGGTCCTCCATTCCCATTCCCTGCTAGTGGTGTACTGTGTGTGGATCTTCCAGTAATTCCAGGATTTAATGTTGCAAAAATTTCATTCTCTGGTCCAGGTGCAGCAACTGCTACCGTCACTTATCCTGACCTGCTAGAATGTGTCGTATTTGATGCTCCAGATGGTTCGGGTATAGCGATGCCAGTGAAGCAAGATGTGGAGTTGACCTGTGAAGGAGAATGCGGTCCACTACCAGAATTCTGTGAGATAGAGATTTGTGCTAACTTCTCACCAGGTTCACCAGATGATGTTTACATGGTAGAATTCGAAAGTGGTGCTACACTTACAATCCAAAATGGTATAGTAACTCTTCCAAATGGTTCTACGCAGCCATATAATGGATATCAATTCTGTGCATCTATCTTCATCGAGCAAGGAATGTTTGAAACAGCAGCCTTATCGTTCAAAGGAACTGGAGAAGTTTTCACTACGATTGAATACCTAGACAGCAGTGGATTCTGTACAATATTTAAAGCTGGTCAGGGAACAAATCTACCGGTTAAGAAGAAGAAAAAAGTGACTCTTGGTTGTGATCCTATTTGTTAATAATAATTAGTTAGATTGTATAAAAATAAGCCGCTCGGATTTCCGAGCGGCTCTTTTTTGTTTTATATACTATATGTCCTTTTTGATATTTTATCTGCCTATTTAATGATCACTTTGCGAATGCCCAACTGTTCATTATTTTCCAATTTTATTAAATATAAGCCAGAAGCCAGATGATTCAGATCAAGCACTCCTTGCACATTTAGATCAACTGGACTTAATATTTCCTTTCCAGTTATATCAAGGACTGAAACCTTAAAATCTCGACTTTGATTCACTGTATGTATATGAATTACGCCTTGGGATGGATTAGGTGAGACAGTTATTTCAAAATCATATTCTTTTGTACTTACCAAATTAAAATCGATACAATCTGAAAATTCTATACATGCACCCTTTGTTATTTCTACTCGATAGGTGCCATCATTTTGAGGAATAAATGACATCCCTGTCTCATTCTCTATAGGAAGATCTGTATCACAGTCGTACCACTGATATGATTCTCCATCATTTTCATTTGATACTATTTGAACATCGCTGACGGTGAGCGTCTTATCTACTTCGAAGATTTCGAGGTCTACCAGGACTGTGCTATCGCACCCTTGACTGGTGGTGAGTAATATACTATATACACCAGAGGTAGTGAAAATGGCACCATCAATTTCATATGGACCACAGGACTCTATTTCTGCACTCGATTCATAATTTGGGTAAATAGTCACCGATATATTCAAGATACTGTCACACCCTTCAGCATTAACCAATACTTGCTCATAGTTACCAGAAGTCGTTATTGTTTCACCATTTATTGTAATCATATCACATCCATCCAGCGCAATTTGCTCCATCGTTGTGCTACAACCTCCGATATCCAAGTCATAGAAAACAAAATTTTCTTCTTCTGAGGCTTCATAATTCATCACACTTCCAAATACAACCTTGCCATCACCTTCGAAATCTATAAGCACGTTCAATTCATCTGAATTATCAAGATGAACACTCCTTGTATTCAAGGAGGTGGCATATATTTGACCGCTACCTGCCAGTGAAAAATCAGATTCATAGACGGCTAAGAAGAAATTTTCATTGGCCCCCATCGGCGTGAGTTCTTCGACCTCAGCAGTAGGGTCAATATCGATGACCTCACTGAAAGAAGCACCCAATATGATTTGATCATTCGAATTAACTGCCAAATCTGACAAAAACGAAGACTCTGGAAGTATCTCTATCAGATTTTCATATTCTCCTTCTTTAGATACTTTTACCAAATAATTGGCATCATTTTCAGCAGTAAATTCTCCAATCTCAGTGCCAGTTGCGAATATTCCTGATGTAATGAGATCATCGTTTGAATCAATGGCAATATTTGTAAATACCAAAGTTTCAAAACCTTTGTTTAATCTTTTAAGCCAAACCAAATTAAAATTGCTATCATATTTGACCAGAAATGCATCGAATATTCCATTTGATAATATGCTGGCATTTGATTTGTAATCGAAGGTGACTAGTCCGGAGAATAGTCCTCCGATATACAAGTTGCCGTCGCTGTCAATCGCTGATGCATCTACATTCGTACTGCCCTTATGGGTGTTTGCTTCGACAAGGGCACCATCCAAATCATATACTAGCATGGCATTCGAACTGCCAGAAAGCATAGTAGAACCCGACCCTGGGTCAACATCGAAAGTGCCAGAATAAACCAATTGGACGATCAATCGATTATTGACGATGTATAATTCGTCAGGATATTGAGAAAAATTCGTATCCCCTATGGTAAATTGCCAAATTAGGTTTCCGTCTTTGTCAAATTTAGCCAGGAATGTGCTGGTAGATCCAAAAGAAGTGATTTCATTTTGACCATCTTCGGTAAGGTGTAATCTACCAGAAAATGCTCCACCAATATAAATATTACCATCGTCATCCGATACCATCGCTCTGATTTGATTGCTGACTACAGTGCCTTCAAATGACAATAGCCAATCCAGATTATTATTTGCATCATATTTAACCAGGTAAAGATCTTTGAAGCTGATTTCTGGCAGCGTGCTACTACCAGGTCCCATGTCAAAGTCTATGTCACCAGTACCTCGACCTGCTATGAAATTATTGCCCATTTGATCCTTATGAAAACTCTCATGGCTGTTATATTCACCAGGAAAGAAAGTGATGTCCTTGGCATTGAAATCTTGACCCGATAGAAAGGTCGAGCCACAAAGTATTAGAAGTAAATAAAGGAAGTGTTTCATTGAGTTGATTTTTAGCATGGTAAAGTAGTGAAAAGATTGGAAAGAAAACAGAGAAAGGAGATATTGGAAGGATTGGCGAGGTTATAGTATACTTGAAAATGGTCGATGATATCTATTACTACTTTGACTAGAATTTGTAATTAATATGCTAACCCTTTGCAATCAGAAAATATTTGTGGATGTTTGATTCATCAAATATGTAGACATTATGGGTAGGGAAATTGATCATATCGTATACTGCGTTCCAGATTTGGATGAAGCGATGGACAAGCTTGAAAATTTACTAGGAGTACGACCTGTCATTGGTGGTTCGCATCTCACAAAAGGGACTAAAAATGCACTGCTGAATTTGGGTAAAAAGTGTTATTTGGAAATATTAGCGGTGGATCACGAAAATACAGATTTTGAAGGAGAAAGGTGGATGGGTATTGATCTGATCACGCAATCAAAAATTACGAGATGGTCACTCAAATCTGATGATTTAGAAAATGACAGTACGATCCTGAGCCGTTATTCACCGAAATTGGCCAAGATCAATGACGGGAGTAGAAAAACCACAAGTGGGAATTTATTGTCTTGGAAAATGATATTACCTACTACACGTCCAGAGGTGGAAATTCTTCCTTTTATGACAGATTGGACTCAATCAGATGTACATCCGACCGATGCCTTGGAACCCAGATGTAGTCTCAAAAATATTTCCCTGTTCCATCCAGATCCAATGAAATTACAAGGAATATTGAACGATCTAAATATAAATATTGAGATACTTCATGGAGATGAAGCTCAAATTTCTATTGATTTAATGTCACCAAATGGATTGGTAAGCCTTTTTTAGAGTATTTGTCGCTTGGTTTAATGATATTCTAAGTGATCAATCATCTTTTCGAAATTCCAACTTAACTCTGAATTTTCAAGCCTCTAAATGCTAAAGGAGCAAAAGATTTACCTGTACTACAGCTGTAAGACTAAAAATTAACTCTGATAAATTGAAGTTGGAATTTGTGTAAAACAGACTTTTTGTTTAATTTGAGAGCGATAAATTAATTTTACAAATTTTAAATTAAGTCATGATGAAGTCAAAGATTTTTAAGATCGGTACAGTTTTGTTTTTCACCTTGCTATGCAATATTTATTTAAGTGCCAATAATGGTGATGACGATGATACTCCACCAGATGTTCATTACAAAGCAGGTATGGGATGTATTGATTGTCATGGTTCACCTGATATGCATGGTGGTTTTTATTACAATGCTGCCCATGACCCAAACGATGTAACTCATAAAGGGGTATTGATGGATTATGCATTGAACAATTCACCTGAATCTGCCGCAACTTCGAATATTGATTTGGTGAAATTGAATATGTACATTTCGAATCTGGGAAATTAAAAATGCCCACATTTTTTTCTAGCTTCTTGATTTTTTTGACTTTATAAAAGTCACTATTTGCGTATAAAGAATGAACAGTGAGTTGTTCGACATTGCGCAGTAAATTCATGAATTGAATATCGAGGGGCAAATAATAACTAAGAAAGTAAACCTTGATTTATAAGAAGTTAGCATTATAGAATATTGAAAGATTATAATTATTTTCAATATCATTTTATTAGTACGAAAAATAAAACCTTTAAGAGATGCTTAAAATAATTCGATTTTTTGCCCTGCTAATGTTCGTTGTGTTATTCAATATATGCATGACTACAAATACTGCCAATGCATCAAGCTTTGTAGGTGATAATTGTGGAGATTGTCACAACCAATCCATGGGACCTAATACTTCTTTTGGAGCTATTCATGACCCGAGTAATGAAAATCACGAAGCCGTTCTTACTGATTTTTACCAGACGAATACAGTACAATCCGCTGCTGCCAAAGATGTGGATTTGAACAAATTGCAAGTCTATATTATAGGATTATAGTTCTACGGTTTTGAATTACTACTGTATCGGTAATGATGGGAATATAGCGACCTATGTACCTGTTAGAACCAGAATTTGAATTTGTTTTCAAAATTATTATTCAATCATTTCATTAAAAATTAAAAGTATCATGAAATCAAAATCTATTGCCGTTTTGTCATTTGTGGGCTTGGTTGCTTTGGGCAATCTCTGTTTTGTTTCTTCAAATAGTGTGGCGGACCCATATGAAGGTGTGAAGTATTGTCAAGCTTGTCATAATACAGTTGGGGCTAGCGGTTTCAATACCGCCAATATAATAAATGTAGTTGCGCATGTTCAATCAGATCCTGGTCATGAGGCAGAATTAACAAATTTCAGCAATTCCCATTCAAAGGCATCGGCGAATGCTGAAAATATTAACTTGGATGGCCTCCAGCAATACATCTCTAATTTGTAATTCGAAGTAGTGGTGGAAGCTTAAGATCTCAAAGTCCGAACATTTTTGTCCTGAAGTGGCATTTTTAATACTGAGCCTTGTATATATATATTATTAATCTAATTTTAAATAAATAGAATCATGAAAGTTAAATCAAAAACATTAAAAGAATTTCAGAATAAGCAAATTCCAACATTACAACTTAAGACTATTGTAGGAGGTAGTGGAACAATAGAAAAGGTAGAACTGGCCACAGAAAAAATAGAAACAGTCATGTAGACTGAAATTCCTTTCCTAGTCGTTGTATTAATATTATAAACTAATTTAAATCAATAGAATCATGAAAATTAATTCAAAGTCTTTAAAGGAATTTCAGAACCAACAACTTCCTTCTTCACAATTAAAATCTGTTGTAGGAGGTGATGGCGGAACTGAAAAAATAGAAATTGCAATTGAAAAATTAGAAGTTGTCTTGTAACTCTATTGTAAATTGCAATCTATAAAATTAAATAAGCGATTACTTTATGTGATCGCTTTTCTTTTTTCTGTCTCCTTGGTAATTTTGGGCTTAAGGCTTTTATGAATGAAGTTTAATATCATGATTATGTCTTTTTGCGGTCAAACTCTTTATAGAAATTATTGTTCGTCTTAGTATGAAGTTAGAATATTCAACTATTAAGAATGAAGATGTTTTTATTCTTACCGATTACAACTGTCAACCTTCATTAGATTTATTAAAGGAAAAAGGACTTTTCAAAATCTTGTGGTGCAAGGATATTGATGCCACTATTCGGGTGGATGGTTATGAAATAGAGCTTAAAAAGGATCAAGTTATATTTTGCACTCCATTAAATGTGATGGAAATAGAAGCGGATACAAAGGGCCTGATCGCCTTCGTATTCAACAAGGAGTTCTTTTGCATACAGACACACGATGATCAAGTATCATGCAATGGCTTATTGTTTTTTGGATCAGCTCAACCGCAAATTGTCAAACTATGTGAAAAGGAGAAAAAGCTCTTCTCTATGATGTTGTTTTCATTTGAGGAAGATTTTGCTACAAAGGACAGATTACAGGGAGAGATGCTGCGATCATTGTTGAAGCGACTGCTTATAATCTCAACAAGAATGGTGAAAAAAGAGGTGCACCTGCCTGAAATTTCAAATGTTCAATTGGATATTATTCGAAAATACAACCTCTTGGTCGAAAAACACTTTCGTGAAAAACATCAAGTCAAAGATTATGCTGACATGATGTATAAATCTCCTAAAACACTTTCGAACCTTTTTAATAAATATGGTGGAAAATCTCCGTTGGCAATGATTCACGAACGGATATTGCTAGAAGCCAAAAGATTATTGCTGTATTCGGATAAAACCACCGAAGAAATAGCATTTGATTTGGGATACAAAGATTCAGGCCATTTTTCCAAGTTGTTTAAAAAATTAGAAGGTCAAAGTCCAAGTCTATTCAAAAAGAACAAGCGCGTATTATCGGATCTTAATGCTTGAGATTTTCAAGTATTTGAATATCAGTAAAATACATCTTGCTTTTAAACATTATTCCTGTTAGTTACTATTTAATTCTGCTCATTATGAAAGAAATCATTCAGTTTGACACTGATCATTCTATTCAATTTTACGCCGATCAATCCACTCATTTTCATATAAAAGAAAAAAAGGGAAAAATCTACCTTTTGCAGGGAATAATCCACCTACCTCAGGCTATTTGAATGCCTCATCTTTGCATCGTAATTAATGAAAATATTAAATAATTAAAAACAAAAAATACAATATCATGAAAAATAATATGACAAGAATCGTAGCATTATTCTTTGCATTATTCGCATTTGTTCAATTAAACGCACAAGTACAAGATGTGAGATTAGAACAAACAAAAGGAGCATTCCAAACTGAAGAATTGACTTTGAGGTCAGGAGATTATCAATTTGAAATTGCCAATAATGGCGTGGATCACGAAGTTGGTTTTGTACTGGTACCAAAAGGAAAGTATGACGCAAAAGATCACATTAAGACGGCATATGTGACTGCTCCAGTAGCAGAAGGCAAATCTTCAAAAACGAATGTCGTTTCGTTGGCAGCAGGTGAATATGAATATTTCTGTCCACTGAATCCAACACCTAAATATTCACTTACTGTGACTGATAAGGTGGAAAAAGTGAAGTTGACACAAGTACCTGGTAAATTCAAGACAAGAACATTGACTTTGACGGAAGGTGATTATGAATTTGAGATCGCTAATGAAGGAGTAGATCATGAAGTAGGTTTTGTTGTTGTCCCAAAGGGAAAATATGATGCGTCTAATCACATTAAAGCGGCATATGTAAAAGCACCAGTAGCAGAAGGCAAATCTTCAAAGACAAATATTGTTTCGTTAACACCTGGAGAGTATGAATATTTTTGCCCACTCAATCCAACTCCAAAGTATAGTATAGTAGTTAAGTAAGAGTTTTCAAATTAGTTGAGAAGGCTATATCGACATTATGTTGATGTGGCCTTTTTTATTTTTAGTGCAATTCATATTTACATGCAAAACACACTAGTTTAAAAGCCAAGTAGACAAGTCTAATTATAGAAAACTTCCATTTTAATTCCTATTTCCAAAATCACTTTTTTACGATGGGAATAATTGTCCTGCCAAAGGGAATTATGCACCTGTCAAACCCCTGCTACTTATACCATCTTTGAAGCATCATTAAAAAGAATGATACTCTTTAATAATTTTCAAAAAATAAACAATTTAAAAATGAACACACAATTTAAAGTACCAACTAGAAATGAAGTAAGTACCCTCAATCAAGGGATTTTTGACAACCTGGAAAAATCAATAGGATTCGTTCCTAATATTTTCGCAACGTATGCATATAGCGAAAATGCATTGAAGAATTACCTGGATTTTTCTGATGCTAAATCTTCCTTGAAGGCAAAAGAAAAAGAAGTAGTCAACCTTGCTGTAAGTCAGGTAAACGAATGCGAATATTGCTTGGCTGCACATACGGCAATCGCAGGAATGAATGGATTTTCTCCCGAACAAATATTAGAACTTAGATCAGGTGAAGCCACATTTGATTCAAAATTGGATGCATTGGCAAAATTATCAAAGAATATTACAGAGAATAGAGGCAATACAGATGCTAATGTTGTTGACCAATTTTTAAATGCGGGTTGGACCAAAGAAAACTTAATAGATACGATTGTGCTAGTTGGAGACAAGACAATTACCAATTATTTGCACAAGACTACTCAAGTGCCGATTGACTTTCCCAAGGCTCAACCGTTGGAGGCATTGGAAGTGTAGAGTAAGAGATCAATATCAGTTTTATAAAAAAGAATCCAAGCAAAATCTTGGATTCTTTTTATTTGGAAGTACCTTAATTTTGTTTTCAATTATGTATTAGGAGCATACCCGCCTTGCTTGAAATAAACTGTCTGACCATCACTATCTGACCAAACCAGGATCAACTTGTCATCAACCGAACACATGGCAATTGGACTATCAGGGCTGATCGAAACATCAGACATTTCTTCTTCCACCGTCCATCCTGCCTGATCCAAAGTGCCAAATCCATTCGTCAATTGACTCGCACTAGAGTAGATTCCTGTGAGCCCGAATATCTCAGTGTATGCATTCGACAAGTCGTCATAACCACCGCGATGAACCAGATGCATCTCTCCTGAAGCCGTAGCCATTGCCATATTTCCAAGATTTTGATATTCATTCGCCAAGGCAGCCATTTTCTTTGAAAAGTGTCCGACCGTATAGTCTGTTACTGACCATTCGTGAAGTGTGGTATTGTTGTTTGGATCGGGTTGATCTTGAAAGTTGAGCGCATCAAAAGAATTGTAAGGTGCTACATTATAAGAGGTAATTCGCATTTTTCGAGTATTTCTTTCTTTGTACACTAAAAACAACGAGCCGCCTAATTGAGCCAAGGTCATCGGCCCATCTGTAAGTTGATTTACTGGAACTACGGTGCCTGAAAATCCATTTGTATCCCCTGTCATTGATTGGATGAAACCATCATCGGATACCCAGCACAACATTAACTTGTTAGCTTGATTTGCAATGTCAAAATAGGAAGTCAAAGCAAAACTTCCGGAAGTGGATTGATTTAATGAGGATGGCTGAGACCACTCTCTGGAAGAACTGTTGTAAGTGGCCATCTGCAGATTATTGCTGCTATCCTGACTTATCAAGACATCGACTCCGTCGATAGATGCCATGGCAATAGCACCTTCTGCTGAAAATCCTATATAATCAGGTGCGGTCCATTCGGATGAAATAAAATGACTTTCAAACAATCTCTTTCCAGCATCTGCAAAAACCATATGTGCTGCCTCACTTCCATTGGTTACTGCAAGCCCTGCTCCAACACTGAAATAGGTGTTTACAGGAGCATCCCAACCAAAGGACTCATCCCAAAGAAATCTAAACCAATTCGCCCCTTCATCGTTTTTATTCAACGATCCCAATTGAAAATTTTCTTCTACTGTTCTGATTAAATTATAATGATTATAAGGTGTGGAAATCACAGTTCCGGGTTTTATCATATCTCCCAGCAGGACGGTATATACTTGATTGGGGCCGTCATAGTTGGTGTCATATCCTTCGGCATCATAATCCGCTTCGTCAAAAGTGATCACGAGTAAGGTGCCTGCTGGTACATTGGATTGTGCCCAAGCTGTTTGTGGATCGGTAAGCAATAGATCTATGTCCAGATTTAGACCCAGGTTGTCTACACCTGCAGCAGTGCCACCTTGCACCTTCGAAGCTTCTATATTACCTAAAAACACATGTTCCAACCAAGCAGACAATTGAGGAACCAATTGAGTACGGGGGTTGGTATCAATATGGGTATTATACAAGTAGTGTCCATCATTCCAAATATCCGGGGTAAACCAACTGTATTCTGGCAAGGTTTTATTGGTCACATCTTTCCAAAATTGAGCATCTCCTACGATTTTATTCCATCGGCTTTCATCATTTTGGACATTGTGAAATGATGCAAAGGCATTGTGTTTTCTGTAATACCTGGATAGATCTGGTCCGCCGGAAGGAGGATATTCATTCAAGGGTTGTTCGCTAGCAGGATAATTGGGATTTGTCCAGGCCGAATTCCACGGATCGCCAGGATACCCTTCCATATATGCCTTCCAACTAATGTTTTTCGCTTCCAAAAGGTCCACCAAAGTTTCTTGCAAAAGTGGAGAGGCTGGGGGAGTATCATTTGTCACACCGCATACTTCTCCGGCAAATGAAGCTAGATAGTTGGTTTGCGATGGATGAAAAGCACCAAAGTAGTTTGTCATATCAGCCCCTGCTGCAGCAAGCTTTTTCATGAAAGGATTCTGAATGACATAGTTTCTATATTGGTTTTCGAACATTATTGTGATAACGCGATTGAATGGTTGAGACATAGAAATAGGTTTTTTAAGTATAATTTGAATTGTAGGATTTGATTAAATAAATCCTTGATCACTAACAGCCTAAATCTACAAGAAATATAGATTTTCCAATTACGTATTAATACCTGATTTTCAAATTGCTAAGATGGATCAGTTTCTGGTCTCCTTTTTACATTTTCTAAAAGAATGTCCAGGTTAATCTTAGTGGTTGAATATGGATGAAGGTATTTAAATACAATCAAATTTCATCATGTGACATTCTCAAAAAAAATTACGTCAAAATTGAAAAGGGAAATGATTAACACTGAATTTTGCTATCTTTCATGCCCCTTTAGTAAAACTTGAACTTATTCATTAACAAATATTAAAATTTTTAAATGTCAAATTTAATCAACGAAGTCTTCAGACATCTTACAGATGATGTTATTATTCAATTATCAAGACAGATTGGAGCACAGGATCCAAATAGAGTGAAGAAAGCAGCTCATGGAATTTCAGAATTATTGCTTGATGCTATTACTAGAAACGCTCAAAGTCAAGAAAGAGGTGGTGGACTTTTTGGTGCACTCAAAAAAGATCATGATGGAGGTATATTAGGAGATTTGATGGGAGTATTGGGAGGACAAAGAAAAGTTAGCAACCCAAGTACAACCAATGGTACAGGAATAATCAATCACCTATTGGGCAAGAGGCAATTAGAAGCAGCTCAAATCATTGGTCAGATGAGTGGACTTGATATTTTCAAATCTGGTGTTTTGATGCAGCTAATCGCTCCTGTTGTTATGGGTGTTGTAGGTCAGAAGCAAAAGTCTAATGGATTGGATCTAGGAGGATTGGCTAAAGTCTTGATGGGCGGTGGACAAACCCAAAGAGGTCAGGGAGGAAGTGTTGCTGGTGGTCTTTTGGGTAAAATATTGGATAGAGATGGAGATGGCAGTATGATGGATGACCTTTTGAATATGGGTATGCAAATCTTGAAGAAGTAAATTAATTAGAACTTTTTTTATAAACCACAAGGTGCACTAGGAATTCACCAAGAAAGGCGCAAAGTTTGATGTAGACCATACAAAGCCTTTGTTTTGGATTTAGCGCACTTTGTGGTTTTGTATTTTGCTACTATTTAGGCATATTCAGGAGTAGACTAACTTTCAAAGAAGATAGCTCCAGAAATAACCAAGAGGTAAAAGAAGCGTTGCCTTGACTGGGTTTTGGGATGTGGGAGCGGCTATGCGTGCTGCATTAGCCAGTCTTGATTTTTTTTGGTTCTGTTTTTTTATCAAGAAAAAAATAGAACGCCCTTGCGGCGAGCAAAAGAATAATAAGCATATACGATTACCCCGTTTTCCATCATAATTCTATCAATTAGGGGTATTAATTTAACATCTTCCAGAAATAATTGTTGAATTATGGAATTTAAACAATTGATTATTAATTGTTTATAAAATGATTTAAAAGAAGAGAGTTACTTATGAATATCCCTATTTACCCATTTTCAATTTACTCTTGGCATTCTCCAAATTCTTTTTGAATAATTCCAAGTTGTCATCTTCATGTATTTCGGCCAGATCTACGGCTTTTTTATAATTATCTACGGCCAATTCGAAACTCTCAGTAGCCATTAGTGATTCGGCATAGCTATCATAGACATTTGAGGAATTCGGAAAGAGTAGGGTATTGGCTCTAAGAATGGATTGAGCAATTTTAGGCTTATTATTTGCCATAAGATGATCATAGCCAAGAATATTAATATCCCATTCTGTCAAAAGACCTGCATCAATACATTTAGTCAAATTTTGAAGGATGGCACCATCCGTTTTCCCTGAGATGTATTCGCCAAAATGACTATTTAAGTCCATATATAGCTTGGTGAATTTTTCTTTTTCCTTATTTCTATATGCTTCGGCTGCCTCCTTTGCCATTTCATGCGCCTTGGCAAATGTTTCATCAACCGTTGTCTTGATTTCAGGAATTACTCCGACACCTTCCCAGTTTGTTTTGGTGATTGGATTGATCGCTTTTCCAGTAGGTATGAATACACTCAAATTGGCATTGATGCCTCGAGTTCCTCCTGGATTGGCCCCGCCACCACTGGTTTGTCCTATCAGAGTGGCTCTTTTTTGGGTTTGCATGTTATATGAAAATTCTTCTGCACCTGAAAATGTCCTGCTGCTCGTAATTACAAAAAGCGGTACATCAGGCAACTTTTCTCCTTCTACCTCATCCAAGGTCCAAAACTCTATGGTCCTGTCTCCTTCCCTGAAATACAAGCTGTTCAAATGAACTTTTTCATCAAAGAAATGACTGCATAAGTACTGCACCATAGCTGGGTCACCACCGCCATTTTTGCTAAGATCGATAATTATTGCGTCGGCTTGCGAAAGTAATTTCATATAGGCATCTACTACCGATTTTCCTCTTGAGATCCCCGCAAATCCCCTATAATCCAAATACCCAACATTTCCCTCCAAAATCTTGACCGTATTGAATCCCATGTTTGCACTTCTGGATCTATTTCTTGCCCCTAGCTGCTCCTCTATCTTTCTTTCTGGCGAGTTTTCCGGTGCTACATATGGTCTATTTTTCATGATTCGCATATGCTTATCCTTATTGATAGATTGTACCGACTCGGTCAGTCCGGCTGCAAATGATTCATCATTTTCGAATTGATCAAAATGACCTTCTTTAAATTGGGTCTGTAAGTGTGCTGCGGTTTTTTCGGCGACATCAGGAAATACATAAAGGTCCACCATCAGATTCGAAAGCTTTTCTATTACCTCCTCCTTGTATTTTTGAGTGAGAGCTTGCTCCTGAGCTATAGCACTATTGATGATAAAAAAGGTAATGGCAATTATCACAGCAATCCGAGACACAAATTTCATTTTAATTCATTTAGTTGATGAATCTCAAATTTAATAGATTTAAACTCTAATTAGATTAAGAAAAAGTTAATTGATTAGGGCTTTTTTAATAACGGGGTACTAAGGATGGACATAGATGCTATAAACCTAAATTTTGAGGTCAACATTGCGAATGCTTTATGACTCCCTCACGAACCCTGGGGTAAAAAAAGGCCCACTACTAATTCTGCGCACTGCGTCCCGCTCGATATCCATAAGCAATAGACCGCGGACCACCCGACCAGGCTCCATAATATCGATATCCAATCGGAGAATGCGGATTGAAATCTGAGTATACTGTCCCTATTTGGTAATATCCACCACCGCGATAACCAAAGCCTCCGACTTCATCATCACTCTTTGGCCAATCGGGATTGGTAGCATTACCAAAGTCGAGTTTTCCATCACCATGGCTGCCTTGAAATGCTCTGCCTATGGGGTTTCCGATAGTTATCACCTTTTCCCAAAGCGAACCGCTTAAATCCATTACCCAATAATAAGATGCCCCAAATATTGGTCTGGTTTGATCCGTAAGCTGACTTTCATCGAAATCATTTTTCAAGACCAGTTCTGAGTTCGATTCTACATATCGTTCTAATAAATCATAGTTGTTGGTTCCCCAAACGAATTCAGCTGGAATAGGAGTGGAAGGTCCTCTGGCTGCTTTTTCATATTCCAGTTCGGTGATAGGCCTGAGTCCAGCCCAATCCGTATAAGCCAAAGCATCTGTAAAACTTACAAAGTTCATTGGTCGATGCTTACTGTCTGCCACATACTTGCCATCGATCAATTGTATACCACCGCGCTTTTTGTAATACGTTTTTCCACCTATTGGCGACCTCTTATAGGTCCAACCTTCTGGCAGGATATTCAAAAAATCCGCATATTGACCCTGAGTCAGTTCATACTTCATTATGTAGAATGGATCGTATCCTTTCGGGAATTTTGCTGGGATTGGTCCTTTCTGATCGCCGTTGTATAGTTCATTTTCGCTCCAGTAGTACAAGGCGTTTTCGACTGCCCCAACTTCAAGAGCGGCTTCAGAAGTAATTGTTATTTGACCCTTGGAATTTCCATTGGCATCACTTTTATACAGGGCAGCCCGTTTAATCGCAGCTTCGTCGGGGCTACCAAGTGTAAATTTGCCTCCAGGAATATATACCATTTCAATGGCATGAATAGAGAGACCATTCACCTTCGAATAATTGATTTTCTGATCCGTAGTATCAATAAGGATTTGCAATTTGTAATGGAGGTCTCCTCTATACTTTGTTGATGGATAGATCAAAAAACCGAGTCCGTCATTACTTACCTCAATTGTTGGATTCGGAGAAGTTTTGATTCTATTTTGCAAAACCCTATGTCCTGTTGATTTCAAAGTGACATGATTGTCCCATGCTCCGCCAAATTTCATGAAAACCCAGACGGCATCATGGTTTTTGTCATTGTACCAGGAATTTTCCCAACGAATATCAAAATTTACACTTAGGGGAGTTTGGAGCACGTCTTCACTATATAAGACCCGAATATTTTCTACCTCGACATTTGTTGCCAAGAGGCTTGTTGAGCATACATTGGCGATGAGTAAGACGAAGACTACTAGTTTTAATGTGCTTAAATATTGACTACAAGGTGTGACTTTAGCAGCAATCATAATTTTAGATTTTAGACTATGATTCAATTATAAACCAAAATTCTGTGGTAAAATACAATTAAGTTGAGAATTTGGAGTGTTCGATTGTTCAACTTTCTTTGAGTGAACCATTACAACTATAAACGATAAAACGCTGACTTACGTGAATGTGAATATTCAACTTAGTAATTATATTTCATCCAATAAGGAGAGTAGACCATGCGTAATTTGTGCTCTGCTTACATCGGCATCTCCAGACGAAATTATTCTCTGTCTTTCACTTTTTTTCAAGTTGTTATACCTGGATGATAATAATATAACGCTATTGAATAAATCATCATCCTTTGTCGATTTTGCAAAAGCCAAAAGTGATTCAAGGGCCTGATCTATTTTGGATTTACTTACCAGGGTTTGGATTTGAGATTTAATATTTTCACCATCCTTAGAATCTTTATCTTCCTTGATTTCATTTTTCTTTAGGATTATTTTTCCATCATTAATAGATGCAAATACTTTTTTTAATCCAAGGGATACATTGTACCAAGCTTCATCCTTGTCAGGCCAGCTGGAGATTGGTTTTCCATCCTTGGGTAAGGCTTGAAATTTGCTGATTTTTAAAAAAGAAAAGTCTGAGTGCCTAATGATTATGGGAATAATAATTACCTCTTTTTCCTGATGTCGCTCCAGCGCGCGTTTTATTTCTACAGCATTGATATAATCTGAACCTATAAAATTAGGGCTTATAAGAAAGAGCATCACATTAGCATTTTCTATTTGAGATTTAATGTTTTCATCCCAATCTGCTCCAGGTAATATTTCTCTATCATTCCAACTTTCAATATTTCCATTCATTTTAAATGGTTTTAGACGGAGCTCTAACTCATCTTTATACTTCTCGTCTTCACGGGCATATGATATGAATATTTTTACCATTGGGTTTACTTATATTTTAAAATGACTTTAATTGAATGAATTGATCCGCGAAGATCGTGATCTTAAAATAATCTCGTCCAAATATATAAAAATGAGCCCTAAGTTGAATGTGCTGACTAAAGTTTGTTGTTTGGTGATTTCATTCAGAATAAAAAATTCTTCATGGATGTTTATTATTGATTTGACTTGGATTTCGATGAGAAATGATACCTTTTGTGCAGGGGTGATTATACAGAATAAATCATTCGATTGTTAAAAGGAATACTTAGCTTTACAGAGAATCATTTAATGAAGTGATTTAAAAACATAATGCTAATTGCCTTGCATATCATTGATTCTCAACTTTTCGCAATTTTTTCGGCACGTCCGTCTTTTGGGACGGATGCTTCTTAAAAATCGCTTCAATTTGATAACCAAGCATATACAATTCATATTAACCAACGTTTTTAAATCACTTCAATATTAAAACGGCGTTCTATGAAAAATCTATTTAAAATTAACCTTTTGAGCTTGTTTGTAGCTGCTATGTGTTTGACATCGTGTGAAGAAGATGTATGTTATGAATGTACAGGAATTACAGATGCTGATGGCACAGTAATTTTAGAAGATGCTGGTGAGTATTGTGAAGGAGAACACGGTACTAGAGAAGAAATCGATGTACTTATCACTGATTATGAAACTTTGGGAGGAACTTGCACAAGGAAGTAAGTCTAAGCAGTGAAACACTACACTTCATAAATTACTTCCTTGCAAAATTCTACTTTTCTAATCTTGATTAATACTTAGTAGATTGACAACGCAGCTTTCCATATCTCCAATTGACAGTACAAATTCCTGTTTTACTTTCAATCCATTTGCAAATTCTGCGGGCTTCCAAACAGGCATATTACAAATCGTTTCCAATAATATTTCATCAACTTTTTCGTCGTCTGATGACCAGAATATAGAAGGATTGATTACCCTTCCTTCTTCATCAATGGTAAACTTATAAGCTGCCAGTTGGTATTGTTTGAAACTGGATTTCGAGATTTTGTCTAGAGCATTTTCTTTCAGGTATTGTTGCAATTGTTGCTGACCATCGCCAAATGTTGCTGCTTTTTCAGGATCAAACGTAAAAGTGAAATCCATCTCTTTTGCCTCATTATGTTTCAGATTATTCTCAGGCATGTATTGCACATATACAGAAATCTCCTTATCCAAATCTGCCGTAAGGACAAGGTCTTTCTGTTCATCATTGAGCACGTCACTCTTGCCAACGACCGTTTTTTTCTTTCCATTTTGACTTGCAGTGATCTCTACCGATATGTATTCTCTGACCCACGATGATTCATATCTGGGATTGATATCTATTAAAGATTGGGCTTCTTTTAATTTCTCCTTCGTAATCGAAACTGGAGGATAGACTTTATTCACTTCACATATGGGACCTTTTAAAGGATCATATTGCGAAGCGCCAATGTTGGGAAGCGCAACGCTTATTAACAAAAGAATGATTAAAATTTTATTTATATGCTTCATCGCTATTTATTCTATTTAAATGTATCATTTTTTTAACAACCTTCCAAACCAAAGAAGAAAACCAATTCCTGATCAACTTTCTCTCCCTTTGAGTTTGATGCAGGATTCCATTTGCCCGACATATCTGTCACCAGTCCTATCAATGCTTCATCCACAGAAGGATAACCACAGGTAGAATCAAGTCTAACATTGGCCAAGGTACCTTCTTTAGTCACGGTAAAATTTACTCTTCCAGGTCGTAATTTTTCTTTTTTAATGAGAGCAACTTCTTCCTTACTTTTTTCTCTAAGATAATCTATCAGTGCATCTTGGCCACCAATGTATTCAGCTTCGTTTTCTGGAGTTATGCTTATGTAATACGTCAAATATCTGTTGGCTGAGCAACCCATATTGGTATTTTTCAACTTGTAATCAGCTTTGACGAAGATATTCGAAGAGTAGTCCACAGATTGTAAAAGTTTGGTTTGATCCATATTCAGCACTTCATTTTCACCAAATTTCTTCTTGTTTTGACCTTCACCTAAAATGGCCACTTCAACATCATGAAAAGATGTAGCAGACTCAGTTGCTTTTTTCGGAAGGATATCAACAATTGTCTTAGCCTTGAGCAAGTTCTCTTTTGATATGGTGGTCAAGAATCTGGATTCTACCTTGTAGACCAAGTCTGGTGCATCCGTTATTTCAGTTATTAGATCAAAAGGATGGATAGCTGCCATGGATTGATTACAAGAGATTTTATTTTGACTGGTTACAGGTGCCTTCCATGTGATAATCCCAAATGCCATCAGGCCAAGTGAAGCAATAAATGCACAAAAAACTAAAATGCTCTTTTTCATAGGTGAATTTGATTAATTATGAACAATTCCCTACAAAACTAAGGTAGAAGGGCTCCACACGGCCTAGATCTATTGTAAAATTATGTAAATCTTGTGTAAAACGTTTTTAATTTGTTCCAGATTGCGATAATTTTGTGACTATGAGTCGAAGACAATTTAAAAGTGTTTTGTTCGCCTTTGTTTGCTTTTTTGTATCCACCTGCCCGAGTATTTCGCAGGATGGATATGATGAAAAGCATATTGAGGTTGCATTGAGAAAGGTAGGGCATCAGGTCCTTCTCAGTTCTGGAGATAGTACATCTCGAGTTCTTCCGATAATTAATAACGGTGACAGTTACATAATACAATTTGATACCGAATTTGAATTCGTGCCAGAAAATTTGGTGGCAACGGTGGATCGAGTAATCTTGGAAACGGGAATAGCGAAAGGCTATATTTTGGAAGTTGAAGAATGTGAAACAGAAAAAGTAGTATATAGTTATGAAGTAGTGGAAATAGCAGAAAGAAATATAATGACCTGTAGTTCTAGATTCCAACCCGAATGCTGTTACAATCTTTTATTTACCCTGAAAGAGAAAATTGACTCTACTGTGGTCTTGAACACCGCGACAATGGATCCATTGGTGGCAGCAAAAGATGAGTCTGGAAATATCAACTATATAGCATTGCTCATCTTGTTGTCTGTAATCGCTATTGGCTTCTTCTTTTTTCTAAAAAAGCGTAATCAACCCACTATTGACCCAAATCTACTTCCGATAGGCAAATATCACTTCGACAAGCGTAATACCGAACTAATCATTGAGGATCAAAGAATCGAACTCACCAGTAAAGAGGCGGATTTGCTTCTTTTTCTCTATAATACTGTGAATACTACTGTGGAAAGAGAAGTGATCTTGAATATGGTCTGGGGAGATGAAGGTGATTATGTAGGACGTACGCTGGATGTATTCATCTCGAAATTGAGAAAGAAATTGGAGGCCGACTCCAGTGTAAAAATCATTAATATTCGTGGTGTTGGGTATAAACTGGTAGCAGACGTTTAGCTGTAGAAAGACTTTAGTATTTCGAAAAGAAAAATCGTTATTTCCTGGTCCAAATCATATTCGAGGGATCTTTGAAACCAATAAAGCCTTCTTCAACACTAAAATAGGGCTGGATGTAAGTATCATAATGTTGGAAAGAGGTAATGATATTGGAATACATTTTACCATTGAGGTCAATGCTTGGGTGAAATTTGAGTAAGTCTGGATCATATGGTATTTCTTCTTCACGATGGTCGAGATAGTCAAAGTTCAGAATGACACGACTAAGAGTTCCTGAATTGGTGGGCTTGGTTTGATGAATTTTTATACTGGTTTGAAATGCATTTTCTATATCCTCTGAGGAAATGTAATCATCTGAAAACTCTGTCTCTAGATTTATAAAAAGTACTATACTATCAAAACTAAAACTAATTGCTGCTTTTTCTCTATTCATACAATATGTCATACACTGCGTAGTGTCTGGGAGGCTTTTGATGTCTTTAAACCTCAATATCCTTTTATTGTCAATAGAAAATCTAATTTCATCACTAATTGAGTTTTGAAATATCATCTCTTCATTTTCCTGAAAACAGAAATCACTAAAATGGTTTTTTGATTGTTCTGACAATAATTTTTCACCAACATAAATTATTTCACAATCTTCAGATTCAAACGAGTCGCAGTCCTCAGAAAGATCAACTTCGAATTCATCAAAACAATTATTGGTTTCGATTTCATCATCATCACAACAGCCCATAAAAAGCCCTGAAATAATTAAAATGTAGATAAATCTTTTCATTATTTAATTATACTTTATCAACTCTAAAAAATGATAATCAACTCATCAACTCCTTCATCTTTCTCAAATGCTCAGTAGAAGGCAATGCTCCAAAACCAGCCTGCACATTATCCAACATATGCTTGGCCTTAGATGTACCTGGAATTACACAAGTAACCGCTGGATGGGCAAGAATAAATTTGAGGAAAAATTGACCCCATGTCTTGGCTTCGAATTCTTCGGCCCATTCGGGAAGTTGTTTATTCTTGAATAATCTGAAAAGAGATCCTCCACCATATGGTCGGTTGATCACCACAGCCACGCCTTTATCCCTCGCCAAAGGCAATATCCTTTCAGATGCATCCCGAACGGCCAAATTATAATTGATCTGGACAAAGTCTATTTTTTCGCTTTTGAGAATCTTTTCCACCTCGGCATATCCACCTTGATTGTAATGAGTAATGCCGATATATCGTATTTTTTGTCTTTCCTTCCATTTTCTCAGGGTATTCAAATGTGTTTTCCAATCCACCAGATTATGAATCTGCATGAGATCCATTTGGTCTACTTGCATCAATTCCTTGGAAGTATTCATTTGCTCAATGCCATTATCCTTTCCAGTCGTCCATACCTTAGTGGCTTCAAAAAGTCCTTCTTTTAAGCTCAATTTCGAGGTTAATTCACCAACCACTCTCTCGGACCGACCATACATGGGTGAAGAATCGATAACGGATCCACCATGTTCGGTCAATATTTTTAATACCTCCTTCAAGGGAGCTCTTTCGGATTCTGAATTGCCAACATCGAATGACTGCCAGGTTCCTAATCCTACTACAGGGAGTCTTTCACCAGTGGAAGGAATGACTCGTGAATTCATTTTTTTACTTTTTTGATTGAATAAATTCGGGTTTAGAAGTAAGGCAGAGCCACCCAAGGCAATAAGTTTGGTAGCTGTTCTTCTGGTGATATCTACTTTATTCGTCATTTGTACTTCACATTAT
Organism: Saprospiraceae bacterium; assembly: GCA_965230575.1. GTDB lineage: Bacteria > Bacteroidota > Bacteroidia > Chitinophagales > Saprospiraceae > CAJXUU01. Next base: position 7,425,746 of record OZ246013.1, on the reverse strand, counting down.
CGTCTATCAGTAAGCAAATTAAGAATTTCATCTTGATTTCATCGATTTTGACATCTGCACGTGTGTAGAACAAATTGCACTAAATTATTTTTTGTCATTGTCATCCCGACCAAAGTGGAGGGATTGTCAATGGACAAAAAGAAATTATTTCGACCAAAGTGGAGAAATCTAACAGGGTGAAAGTCATTGATCTGAGGTAGATTTCTCCATGATGGTCGAAATTAAAGTTAGGACATACTCCTTGATCTTTCGACTCCGCTCAAGATGACAAGGAGTATATTTATACATCAGAAAGTGCAATTTGTTTTACACACCATCTGCACTACCCACGATTGTACTTAAGAAGGTAAATGAGGCAAATTAGGATTAGGAAAATACTTCCCAGGATCCAAGGGGAAAATATTGTCGGAAATCCACCCAAAATGGCTTTATAATCTCCAGAAAGTTGAAATGGAGCCCAGTAGTAAGGATGAGCAGCAGAATCATCGGCTTGAGTGAGATATTCGATTTTTGCTTGACGGAGCGAGGTGCTTTTTGAATTGCCGTTTTTTAATGAATGGTAAAAGTTTTTCATCAATTCGGAGGTCGAACAATCATCAACCGACCACAAGCTGGTCAATATGCTGGGGCACCCTGCAAGTATAAATCCCTTACTTATGCTGGATACTCCATCTCCCTTCATCAAGGGGCCGACATTGGTATTGCATGCGCTGAGCACAGCCAGATTGGCTTCGATGCGCATATTGGTCAAGTCAAAATTGGAGAGGTAGGAGTCTTTGAAGTAGATGCGACTGAAATTTGGATTCTCCTCATCTACACATGCATGGGTAGCCAGGTGGATAATGCTATAGTCCTTGATGCTGGATTCAAAACTGTCCTTCTTGGCAGATGCTCCTACGTATGTTTTGCCTTTGAAAAGATTATTGATATCGGTAATTTCCTCCTCACTACATTGCAAACTATATAATTCTCCCTCTCCACAATTTCGAGAAGCATTTTCCGCCAACGGATCTTTAAAATCAGGCGCAAATCCAACAAATGCATCTTTGGAGTTGTATTTCTGATCTTTTGAATATAGCAGAAGGGAAGCTGAAAAACTATAACTTATATCAAATTCTTCAAATAGGTATGACTGCTCCTTGAGGCTAAAATTTGAAGCGGGTCTATCATTAGAGGTCAGGATCTCAAATGGTAGATAACTCAAGAAATTATCAGGGATTATGATGAGATGTTTGCTGTCAAAAGCAGGAACAAGGTCTTTTATCAATAACTCATAAAAGTGATAGGAAAGCTGGTTGAATTGTTTCAAATCTGCTTCAAACTTTTTACTTTCTGGAGGATTGGATATGATATTCCTCAGTTGATTGAAGGAAGTCAGCATGCCTTGGGGCATTTGAATTTTGAGCAGCTTTGTTTTAGACTTTTGAATACAAAAAAGAAAAATATTTTCTTCGCCCACGAAATATTCCAATATGGCAGAATTTGAACCTAAATAATTTTGCTGGAGCTCTTGAATACTAGCGATGGAAGGTTCGTATTTGAATTTGAAATATTTAGGATATTGATATTCAATACTGTCAATCAAGCTGCTATGTTTTTCTTTAAGATTGAATAATTGATCTGACAATGTTTTGATTTGACTTTGAGTTGAAGAAGGATTTTTCTTTTCGGTATAGATTTTTTTCTCTAACGCTGTGATATTCAGTTTCCATTCTTTTTCCTGTTGCAATAGGTCGTCTGGCAAGTTTCCAAAACCTTTCGCTGTATTTTCTTTTATGGATTCCAATAATACAATCGACTTATTCTGCTCGGCAAAGTAGAATGCTTCTTCCAGGTACTTTGGATCACCTTCGACATTATAAAGAGTATAAGCTACATCAATAGCAGATTCATAAATAGAAAGCACATTTTCGGCTAAGAAATATTTGGAAATGTCTCCGACAAAATCTCTTCTAAGCAATTGGATGATTTCAGTAGCCAACTTATAATTATCAAGTGAGGCAATCAACAAATTAGGTACTTGGTTTTCCTGATATTGCCTATGAAAAATGGCTGCTTTTTGTTCAATAAGTTTGAGGGCACTTTTTTTGTGGACAAAAGATTCTGAAAGTGGTGTGGCATAAATATCGGTAGGCTTGAAATCAGGACATAGCAATCGAAGACCCATTTGGAGACTGTCAAGGGCTTCCTGATGGTCTCCAATATCGTATAGAACATTAGCATAGCGAACTATTGCATCAATGGGACGAAAAATATCAGCCTGTTTTTTTGCCCGATAAAGTCCTTTTTTGAAACTATTTAAAGCCAGTTGGTATCGGTCTGTTTTCAAATAGTAGTCACCAATTGTAAAGTAATTTTGGTAATCATCCGAATAGAATTTACCTTCTTTTTCAAGAATGGATAATGCTTTTTGTCCATAGTACAAACAACTATCCATTTGATTATTGTCGAGATATATGCTAGATAGATTTTGATAGTTCCACCATGTCGACTGCACATTCAAATCCCAATTTGTTTCTGCTTCAATGATTTGTAAGCTTTTGTGAAAGGAGCTTTTTGCCAATTGATAATTATTAATCTCTTTGTAACAGTATCCGATATTGGAATAAAGTGTAGCCTTTATAGATTCGAAGGGTACATCTGACATTTTTAACTGTTCCATTCCATACAGGTAGTAATCCAAAGCTCTTTGAGGATCGCTAAGATGTTTCAGATAAAAAAAACCAATATTATTGGCTGTAGTAGAGGCTGTTATTTTGTCCGGTTGGGCTTTGTCAAATTCAAAAATCTCTTTATTCAATCTTTCTGCTTCGGCATAATCTTCCATCATGCGATAATGCCAAACCCACATTTTTTTTACTTTTATTTCTTGTGACTTTGATATGGTATGGACCTGTACCAGCTTTTTTAATTTTTGTATCTGCGCTTCAAATTTTTCAAATGCTTGTAAATAATAGTGAAATTCTGCCAGCTCTGTTTCTACAGCAATAATTTCCATCCAATTTTTTGATTCTTGAAAATAAACCAGGGCTTTTTGTGATAGTAGTATCATTTCTTCATACGTATTAGCGAATTCCCTTTGCTCTTTTAATTCTCTTCCTAATTGGTTCAACCTTGCTGTATCTTTTGGAATGCCCTCTTGAGCAAAGAATAAAAATGGAAACAACAGAAACGTTATTACAAGAATATTAGTCAATTTTCTATTCATTATTCAGATATCTAAATGTGCGTTAAAATATCAATAATTAATACTTCAAATAATAAAAGCAATTGAAAATGTTCAATTGCTTTTATTATTTACCCTTGTAGTACGAAAACGCGGAATGCGAATTGGAAAGTATATCTACTTTTTTATCAATCTTATGGCATGAATCCTATCATCATAATAGAGATGCATTAAGTATAATCCTGATGACAGCTGATCTTCAAAATTGAAAGAATGGGACTTCAATCCTGGTGACTGCTGTTTGAGGGTTTGATATTGGATGAGTGAGCCGTGAACGTCAAAGATTCTAAGTTGTACATCTGAAGCTTTTTCCAAATAATATTGCAATTGAAATGTATTGGAAAACGGATTGGGGTAGACAGCTATGTCTTGAATGATATCATCTTTACTATCACTTTCATTTTCTTGATTCAGCAGTGATTCTTGTACAGGTGATTCCTTTTTTACCGAAGAGGATTTGACTGATAAATCATTATTTCCTACACCGTTTGACGGTGGAGTCGCTCCCCAACAAAGCAGCATTTTTTCTGAATTGAAAAAAGGTGACAAGTTGTTGTATGCTATGGGATTGAATAGGCCCTGATTGTTGGTCATTGGATAGGAATCGTAGCCTCCAGGTTTTGGTGTGACCAATTCCAGCAAAATATTCGCACGAAAAGTATTGGGAACATTCACAGAACACTCGCTCAAAAAGCTGATTTCCACATGCTTTACAGCTTGATAATAACCACCATCGATAGGAGACATATCATCTTTTGTTATCAGTTCTGTGACACCACTGTATGCTCCAACTGTCCAGCGCACTAGCAAGGAGTCATAGTTTTGCATTTGGTAATCGGTAGTGGTTACAATTAAATTCAATTCCAATTCTTCATTTTGATCGAGGTTAATATAGACATAAGGGTTGGAAAGTCCTTGAGGTGCACCCTGCTGCATGGGGTCAAGCCAGTTTCCATCGATTGGCGGATGTAGCATAGCTGGGGGCGAAGTAAAACCCATCGAATAAAACGGGAAAAATAGAATCATTAGAAATAAAGTACTTTTTTTCATAAATATATCTTGCTTAAAAAAATGAATAATAAGACAACGAAAAGCATTTCATTCATCGCTGCTGTAGACTTCATTATTTGTGTAAAAATCAATATCTACAAACAGCACAGAATTAATGGTCGTAGTCCATTTAAAATTAAAAGTTTTGGCAACGTTTCAATAGACTGTTCTCTTTCAAAGTAAAAGGTAACCTATTGGCAAGAATTTTTTTTGAATTAATTAAAATTTCGCTAGATTCACTGATAGAACTGAATAGGTAACTTCAAGTTTCTACAATATTTTTTTGAAGGAAAAGGTTACTTTTTGAGCAATCAAAGAACAAACCATTATATAAAAGATGCAGACTCTTTCAAACAAAGTGCTTATTGAGAAACTGAAGTCGATGAATCAAAGAGATAATGATCAGGCTATTAGCTATCTGTATGCTTCTTTGTATGACAAAGTGTTAAGATTTATATGTTACAATAAAGGGAATGAAGAAGAAGTCAAAGATGTATTTCAAGATGCTTTGCTGGCTTTTTATAAGCTCGTTAAGCGGGACAAAGTGACAGAAGATACCAAGGTCGAGGCCTATATATTTTCAATATGTCGTAATCTTTGGTTTAAGAAACTCAAGAAAAATAAGCGGGAGCATTCCTTTCCTGTGGAGGAATTAGAAATTCCAATAGAAGATCTTTTGACACAAGAACTATTTAGCATAGATAAAGCCAGCTTGCTAAGCAATGTGATTAAGGAAATAGGAAAAGGCTGTGAAAAAATATTATTGGCATACTATTATGAACGGCAGAGCATGGAAGAAATAGCCAAGTCGATGAACTTGTCCAATACTCAAGTCGCAAAAAATAAAAAATACAAGTGCCTCAAAAAATTAAAAGCATATATTATGAATTCTGACTATTACAAAAATAACCTTAACTAATCAGATAGTAATGGATCATTCCGAACGAGAGAAAATAGAGTTGTATCTGCTGGACAAAATGGACGACGCTGCGCGCCAGGCTTTTGAGCAAAGAATGGCTTCTGATAAAGAATTGGCCCGAAAAGTAAAGTTGGAAGAAGAAGCCTTACAACTACTGGATGCAATAGGAGATCAGAAGATGAAAGCTCGGATGGATCGGATCCATGAAGAAGTAATCGGAAGATCGACACCAAAAAATAGAGTGAAATCATTTTTGGTGCCTTTGGTTGTCTTTATGGCCATTTTGGGAATGGTTTATTATTTAATGGTTTACAATTCTAATTCGAGTGCTGAGCCTAAAGTATTATATGCCCAATACTATGAAAGTTACCCCATTAGCCTGGCAAATAGAGAAGAAGGTGATGACTTGAAAATACAACAGGTAAATGCATTGTACAAAAACGAGGAATATCAAAAGGTGCTACCCATTCTTGATGAACTGATTTTGGAAAATTCGGATGCTAAACTTCAAATTGCAGCAGGTATAAGTGCGCTTCAAACTGGAGCTTACCAAAAGGCATTAAGCCATTTCGACTTGCTAATTGATAATGAAGATCCACTCTATATTAATCAAGCCAAATGGTATGCGGCCATGACTGCTTTACAACTTAAAAACACATCACTGGCCACCAATTACCTCCAATCACTGGTTGATTCAGATTCCAATTTTAAAAAGCAAGAAAGTCTGGATGTTTTAGATCGATTGAAGTAATTTCATGACAATCCACCTACCAATTTTTTGCCCTTCTTTTGACCAAAGAACATACTTCTCAAATGGCATCAATATTTCAATTTTGACCCTTGAATAATGGAAATGAAGGCTTTCCGGATCCTTGATTTCTATATAGTTATTTTCCTCAAACTGAATTTAGTCCACATCAATTCATTTTATCAAAAAAATAATCTTGTTAAAGGTTACCTCTCTCTCTCGGAAATAACATAAGTACAAAGGCATCCAATAAATTATCTTCTCGCCTTTCTTTATAAATATTTTATTCATTAACCGGGCTTCTGTCCAAAAAAACTTTATTCATGAAAACTTTAATTCGTTCATTCGCCCTAATGATTTGCTTTTCTTTTATTTCATCCTCTGTGATCAACGCTCAAGTCGGCATCAGAAATTTTACTGATTGTACTTATACTGCCAGTGTTGAATATGGTGATCCTTGCGATGGTGTAGATGAAATTAATAACATTGTCGTTTTACCAAATTCTACAACTCCAGTATCTATTCCTAGTCCATATTCTACAGTATTGGTAAAAATAGGACACAGTGATGGACCATTTACTGGTTGTGTATTGGAAATTTCAGACTGCCCAGGATGGAATACCAGCGAACCGATCAAGTGTGGAGACTGCGAAGGTGCGGTGGCTACATTATTCAGTAATGGATCAGTCATTATACAATAGACCTAAATAGTCAAAATCCAGGTTTTCAGCAATGGCAGTTGCACATCAAAATGAGAGCCAGGATCAAGTTATCTTAACTGATTACTTATGATTTGTTCCAACTTTTCTTCCTATGAAAATACGCTCATTATAGAATAGGATAAGGCGAAAAAGCAAATCGATATTTGTCGCAGAAAACTTAATGCTGTATCATAGTATATCATGCAGGTTTTTGGCAATAGGCAGGCACAGCTTTGTGTCTGCCTTTTTATTTTTTGATGCCAATATCTATTCGTAGATAAACTTGATCCATCCTCAAAATTTGATTTCACGGCATCATAAGTGCCATAAAGCCTTAAAGTCAAATTTAGATTTTATGCTTCTACATCATCAATCCCCAGCCCATCTGATGGATAAATCTTCGAAAATATCCATCCGAATATCATAGCCACCAGGAATGAAGGTCCCAGCACATCCAACGCCACAAAGTAGTCACCAACACCGTCCATATTCTGAAATACAAATTTGAAGAGAACAACACTTACAAAACCAGAGACCATAGATGCTATAGCACCTCGTTCGGAATAACCTTTCCAAAACAAGGTCAAGATTATCACAGGGCAGAAGGTAGCGGCTATACCAGACCAACCAAAGATAATAACCCAAAAGACCTGCCTTTCAGGAGACACCAAGGCGATTGTCATTGCGATGCCAAGTGCGACTATGGCCATAATCACTGTTACGATCCGCGACAACTTGGTGAGCTGATCATCTTTAATTTCCGGGTGGAAAATTTTCTGGTAGAAATCTCTTGTTATAGCACTAGAAGCAATGATGAGCAGGGAATCTATGGTAGACATAATAGCCGAAAGTACAATGGCAATGTAGATGGCTACAAGAATGAACGGAAGAAAGTTCTCGGTCATAGTGCTGAGGACATCGGTAGCGCCGATTCCAAATACTGCTTCTGGATCCTGACCATTTTCAGTGAATAGCACCCTTGCCAATATCCCAATGGTGACAGCTGCTGCATCTGTGAGCAAGGTGAATACAATAGCTACCCATCTCCCCTTATTGATTTCCATTTCATTTTTGATGGACATGAATCGGACATAAACCTGAGGCGAACCCAAGAAGCCGAGTCCGATCATCGAAAAGCCTAATATGGTGAATAGGTTCATCCAACCATCTGGATTTCCTCCCCAAATATCGGTCAGCGCAGGATCGATGGCATTCAGTCCTGCTGTGATGGATTGTCCATGATCCATCGAAAACCAAACCACAATAGGAAGGAGGACCAAGCCGAAAAACATCAATAAGCCCTGAAACAAATCGGACCACACTGCTGCTACAAAACCACCAAAGAAGATATAAATCAGAACAATAAAAAAGCCAATCAAGGCGCCGGTATAGTAGTTGACATCGAGCATGGATTCGAAGGCGATTCCTGTCGCATCGATTTGTGAACTGACGTATATGACAACAAATATAGAAAGCACCGAGGCCGAAAGTATTCTCAACGTATGAGTGGTAGACTTGAAATGACTTTGCAGATAATCAGGAATGGTGATCGACCCAAATGCATCGGACCTTCGTTTGAATCGCTTGGCCATAAAAAACCAGGAGATAAATACACCCAGGCATTCTCCAAAAACAACCCAATAGGCCGAATATCCTGCCATGGCGCCCATTCCCGTAAGACCGATGAGCAACCAGCCAGACTCACCTGTAGCTCTAGCTGAAAAGGCAACTGCCCAAAAACCCATGTTCTTGCCACCGACATAAAAATCACTCATACTTTTGATTCGACGCGATGCCAGGATTCCGATCAGAAATAGGATGGCAATATAAATGGCTAAGACGATGAATTTTGTGAGCATAATAATTTAATTAGATGACTTTATATCATTTGAAACTTCGCCAAGCTGTAAAGGCTTTTTAGAAAGTAGACATTTGAAGAATCGTAAATTGCCTAAAAAAAGTGGGAATTCCCTGATTTTCGGAATATATCGAAGTGAGAATTCTTGTGATTAAATCAGATTGTTGAGAATTCTTGCTCTCTTTTGTTGATGTAAAGACCAATGAACATCGAGTTAAGACAGATCATTTTTTTGAATGAAATCGAGAATCACAGATGCCAATTTGGACATATCCACCTTCTCAATTGGATGCTTGAATTCTTCGATAACTTTTAATGCTCCATTGGGTAGTAGGGAAGCGGCATGCTCTGATTCCTCCAATGTCACCATACGATCTAATGCTCCAATTCCTACCAATGTTTCATTCTCAATACTTTTCAAGTCATGGTCGCTCATTTTTTTACCATCTCCAAGATCAACCATCAATTTTGCTGTCTTGTTCATTACCACCTTCCAATTGTTTCCAGTATGCAACTCCTCCAATCGTTTTGCAAATGCAGGGACCTTCTCTTCCACCTTTGCTGGATTGAGCATTTTTATTTCTTGAGCTGCAATTTCTTTGGTCCAGTTGAATTTGGTCCCAAGAGTAATAATTCGATCTACGGTCTTGTGATTTTTAGAAGCCAATTTTAGTCCTACATAGCCTCCCATGCTATATCCAAAAATGTGGGTTCTGGAGATACCCTTCTCCTCTAAAAAATCCAAAATATTTTGGGCAAATAGGTCAATTGAATAATCATTGTCTGATGGCCTGTCTCCATGACCTTCAAAATTGATGTCATGTACTGCAAAGTTTTTGGATAGAATGGCCTTCAAGGGTGCGAGTTGGGTCTTGCTGCCCAGGGCTCCATGTAGTAGAATGATATTTTCTTTTTTCATATTGTGATTATTTGGGGCTGGATTCTGATGAGGTTTTGATATTGAAGTGATTTAATTCTACTTTAAGACTTTCGTCAATTTTTTGTACGGATTATAAGACCTAAGGTATTCAGAAACAATGATTAACGTTCATAAAACTCGATGTTGACATTTATTATATATGGTCAACCGCTAACCCTAACCTTGCAAATCCCTGTGTCTCAATGTCCTGACCTCAGAGAGGTTATCTTATTTCAGCACAAAGTATGGGTCATCTTCGACCTGGTAGGGTATCGCCTTAGTTGTAACTCAAAGATAAATTCAAAAACTAGGAATTTCTATTAATTTCTGAATATCATTCTATAAACATAAGGCGAACGTGCTGCGTTCGTAAATTTCCCTATGTTCGCAGGCTCACATAGGGTGACTACTCTGTAGTCATTAATATTGTGAGCTTTGATCTCATAAAGTAGAATTAAAAATGTAGGTCAAAATGATATGCAAGGCAATTAAGATTATATTTTTAGATTACTTCATTATTAACTATGGCTCTGTTCTGCTTTTTTTCTAATATTTGATTTTATATTATGACCAGCTGAAATTTTAGATCTTTTTCAAAATATTCCTTTTCCATTAATTTCGGAACATCATTCTATAAACACAAGGCGAACGCGCTGCGTTCGTAAATTTCCCTATGTGAGCCTGCGAACATAGGGTGACTACTCTGTAGTCATTAATATTGTAAGCTTTAAGCTCTCAAAGTAGATTTAAGAACGTAGGTTAAAATGATATGCAAGGCAATTAAGATTATGTGTTTAGATTACTTCATTATTAACTATGGCTCTGTTCTGCTATTTTTCTAATATTTGATTTTATATTGAGATCAGCTGAAATTTCAGATCTTCTTCAAAATATTTCTTTGTACTTCTCAATTAAAATTGACGATTTCAATAATAGTGAGAATATTTTTTGCCTAATCAAATCCGCCAACACTTATAACCTTGAAACTACCGAGGTCAATGTTTCTTATATTTCCATCGATCGAATTCAAAGATACAATTGCCCAGAATGATTCTTTGAAGTTATCCAAGGTAATATTGTCCAGGGATAATTTTTCTCTTATTTTATGAATATGATCAGGCTCGGTGACTGCCCTACATGCGGCTTCGGTGCCCATCGCTCCTCTTCCCGCAAGAACCATAAGCATGCAGCTTGGATTTCCAGGGTGTGGTCCTCTTAAGACAAGACCAAAGTCTCTTTTGTATCTTTCTTCATCATCTGACCATCCAGGCGGTAAATATTTCTTTTTATCAAGATGCAAATTGACATGGACATCTCTTAAATCTTCACTTTCGACATCAGGCCTAAATGCAAATTTAGGCGACCTGGATTTACAAAATTTATCAAGGAGTAGATTCGTCCAGTGATTTGCCTTTGGGCTTGCAATGCAGTACATATTGGCACTTTTCAATGCGGCTTCTTTTCTGAAATCACCAGTATTTATTATTTCTGGCAATGTATTTATTCCTTTTATCAGTCCAAATGCCTGAATTATTCCCCTTATTCCTACATGATCTCCATAAGTCTTTTTTAGGTTGCTAAATCCACCACCTCGTTGTCTGGCTGCTCTCCAGGAAAGCGGACAACTGGCTATATAATATTGACTATCCTCTCCTTGGTCGATAATATTACTTGGAATCAACATTTCTTGAATCAATTTGATCGGCATCGCCTTTAATCCAAGAACCTCTCTGACATTTTTTATTAGCTTATCAAATAATGCATTTAAATCGAACTTGTCATATTGAATTACTCGGAAATGCCTAATGTCGAAGGGCAGTTTACTTGGCGGATCTTGAGAAATAAGTATAGTTGGAATATTTTGACTATGACTCATTCCCACCTCATATATTACATTGCTATTTAGCCCTGTTAAGTCTGCTATGCAAATATCAGCGTTGTCAATTCCATCACGAATGCCTTCTATTATGATAGGGCTAAATTGTTCGTCAGCTCTTATGACTTCACATTTGTTGGATTCTAAGGAAGGTTTGATTGCTTGGTGATACACAGCATCAAAATCAGCTAAAAATGGCATGATGACAAAACTCCTTTTCATATTGCGAACAGTTTGGGGTTAATAATGTGCCTCACTTTTTCTTACAGCATTGTACAATAAGAAAACGGAGAGGCTCCATCGATCCAAGGAATTTATGATTTTCCTAATTTAAGACATTTTCATTGGATTTGCCCATTTTATAAAAAATTGTACTGACGATCATTGCAATTCTGAAATATCGAGACCAACTTCATTTTTAGGAACTATATTTATATAAATAGATAATTATTGAAGTTTTAAATCGATTTTGCCATTGGAGATGAATATTCAATTTGGATAGAATGTATAAATGCAGCAATAATGACTAATTTGAGGTCTTTATAATATTAACTTGTATCATTATCTAATCAATTTCTACATTGTGAAAAATCTCATTTTAACCTTTACGCTCTCTTGTTTATTTTGTCAATTTTCTACTGGCCAGGACATAGCTCTTACAGGGACAATCTGGATAGAAAACGACTTAAATGGGATGTACAATGAAGAAAATGGAGAAGAAGGTAAGGATGGAATAAAAGTCTATCTTGTAAGTGCGGATTCGAATGAAATTGTAGATTCTGTGCTGACTGAAGACTCCCAATTTAATTTCCCTTCGACAGAAGATTTAACTCTTGATGCTGGCACTTATTTTTTGGAAGTTGATATTGAAGCTTTTGATGTAGGCGGTGAATTGTACAATTTTGATTCATGCCCCGGTGCGAATGATGCTAATGATGGTGTCGATTCTGATGATAATGGTATGGATAATCTACCTGTGCAAACTACTGAGTTTTCTTTAGACGGAGGGTTGGTAGAATATGTTGACCTATGCTTCTATGCGGATTGTAACTCAATAACGCTTGGTGCTTGGGAAAATTGTGAATCAATCCCTGAAGAATTTATACATTGTAGTATCACAAATCTGGATAATCTTTGTGGCTTGATGCCTTCAACAAATAGCTTTGGAAATCAACCCAATCCTTTGTGCTTCGATGGCGGAGCTGCACACAATATTTCTTGGTTTGCCTTTATCGCTGACGGTGGTGATTATGCTATGACCGTAACACCTACTGGATGCTTTGGATCTACTACAGGATTGGAAGGAGTGCAGATGGGCATTTATACGGATTGTACATTCCAAGAGTCTGTTTATTGTAATCCTGATTGCAGTCTGGCACCGCTGACCATAGAATCAGATTTACTTATTCCTGGTCAAACCTATTACTTTTTTATTGATGGTTGTAGTGGTTCGGTATGCAGTTACTTGGTGGAAATTACAGGAAATCCTACGCCACCTACTGTTGAGGTAGATGAAGTTTGTATCCTTGTTGATGGAATGTCAATTTGTGAAGACATGGAATTTTGCGCTGATGTGGAAATTAGCTTCCAGACTATAGAAACAGAATTTGATGCCAATTATACCTGGGAGATTATAACTTTATCTGGAGGACCTTATATTGGAAATCCTTCTCTAGTCACAGAAGAAAATAATATTGAACTTACTTTTGACAATATTGGAATCTATTCCGTTTGTCTCACAAGCCTTGAATTATCATGTTCAGAACTCAATTGGAATGGTCAACAATGCAGGACTGTATCGATCAGCAATGTGACAGACGAAGTATTCGATACCATCAACGTCTGTGAAGACGCGCTCATGGATTTTGATATCAATGTAGTGGGAGAAGAAGATCCGAATGGTGATGGAGTCATGGGTTGGGTAGATACAACCACTATTTTTGATTTTGGTAAAAATGTAGGTTTTGTAATGGATGAAAATCAATGTATATATCAACAAGAGATTTATCTAAGGAAGGTCAAATTACCTGAAATTAAACTGAACTTTTTTATGGACACAATTTGCCTGGGAGGCGGTTTCGGTTATTCGTTGATCAATTCATCTGACCATGATAGCATTACCTGGGCGATCAACGGTATACCGCAAACTGATAGCTTTAATGTAGAATTTCCTACAGCTGGTGAATTTGTGTATTCAACCATAATATACAATCAATGTGGCACCGATACTGCTGAAGCAACGATGCAAGTATTGGATACGATATCTGCACCAGCCGTAATGTGTGACACTTCAAATGCAGGAATCATTGTTCTTTCCTGGCCAGTTGTGGAAGGTGTAGAAGGCTATTGGCTCTCGATCAATGAAGATACATCGGATATTCTTACCGACACTTTTTATATAATTGAAAATCTGGCTTCTGGCGAAATTGTGGATATTGCGTTTAATCTTTTGGACTCCACCAAGTGTGTTGAATCTGAGGTAATGTTTACTTGTACTGCAAAAACCATTGTTGATGTGCAGGAGATTGAGACCAATGATTTTAGAATTATCCCTAATCCTGCTTATGACTTCCTCACTATTGATGGTGAATTATCATTAATGAATTCTCGTTTTTATATCTATTCGATCGAAGGAGAATTGGTGAGATCTGGAAACCTTGATATGTCTGGGAAGGTAAATGTGATGGATTTGCCCGCAGGACTTTACCTTATCAAATTGATTGAAAATGGGAGTGAGATCAATGGTATTGGCCGATTTATTAAAAGCCAGTAGGTAGATGAAAATGATCTTTTCAAGAGGTGATTTCGATAGGGCATTTCTCTTTTATGCTCGTTAAAAAGCAATTGCTGTAACCTCTACACTATGGCATTTTACTCATTCCGATGTCATTGGAGATGATTATAATTTGAGCTATTTTTTAAGTAGATCTATGAAAAAGATATTTGTTAGTAGATGAAATCATCCCGTTAATCCATCTTTCATGTTTCTACTCTGGTAAAAGTGAAAATAGTCAATGGTATATTCCTATATTCAAACTTCAAAAGTTGAAGACTGCTCAGAATTGATTGGATTATTTTATTTTTTCTCAATGAAAATTAAAACTCCTTAAAATCCAATCTATCTTTTAATTAGAATTATTATTACTTAGTAAAAAAGTGTCAATGAAAAATTTATCTTTCTTAACTATTTGCACGCTACTCACAATAACCATATTTCAAATATCTTGTAAGACAGATGCTTCGATCAAGTCTTCGGACTATGCCTCTGGCCTTTACCTGGAATACATGGATACCACGCTTAGTCCAGGCGACAATTTTCAAATGTACGTCAACGGGAAGTGGATTGAAGAAACTGAAATACCTAGTGACAAATCGAGTTTTGGAATTGGAATGATTCTCCATGAACAATCACAGGATCATGTGAAAGCTATCATCGAATACGCTGCCGAAAGCGACAATAAAGATGGTACCGATGAGCAAAAAGTGGGTGGCCTCTATTCATCGTATCTCGATATGGAAACACGGAATGCCTTGGGCGATGATCCACTGAAAGAAGAATTCGAAAAAATTGAATCAATCTCCGATCATAATGACCTGGCCAAATTCTTTGCATATTCCAATAAGGTCGGATACGAGGCACCAATTGGGATGTTTATTATGGCAGATTTAAAAAATCCAGAAGAACATGCCCTTTATACTTGGCAAGGAGGATTAGGATTGCCAGATCGTGAATATTATTTGAAGGAGGATGAAAAATCACAAACACTCAGAGCCTCTTATCAAGATCACGTATCTAAAATGCTTGAATTGGCAAAAGTGGACAATGCTCAAAATGCGGCTGCATCTATTTTGGCCTTGGAGACCAAGATGGCTCAAAAGCATATGAAAAAAGAAGACACACGGGATATGATGAAGCTGTACAATGCTGTGCCTGTTGATTCATTGGACGACCTGATGCCCAATTTTGCCTGGAATGAATACATGACTGAAGCTGGAACAAATGGCAAAACTGAATTTGTAGTAGTACCTCAATTGGATTATTCAAAAGAAGTAGACAAGATTATTCAATCTACAGATATAGACACTTGGAAGACTTGGCTCAAATGGTCTGTTATTGATCATACCGCTGGTCGACTGAGCAAAGAATTCGACGATCAGAATTTTAGTTTTTATGGGACTACGATGCGTGGAATCGAAGAGCAACAGCCACTCTGGAGACGAGCTGTAGGAGTAGTCAACGGAAATATTGGTGAAGTAGTAGGAAAGGTATATGTCAAAAAGCATTTTCCGCCAGAAGCAAAAGAAAGAATGGTGACCCTGGTAAATAACCTGCTCAAAGCGTATGAAGTAAGTATCAAGGATTTGGATTGGATGGGAGAGGAGACCAAGAAGGAAGCGCTGGATAAATTGGCCAAGTTCACTTCGAAAATAGGTTACCCAGATGAATGGAAAGAATATCCTGCAGAAATAAAAGCGGACGATTTATTTGGAAATTTGAGACGATCCGAATTGGCAGAGTATGACCGTCAGTTGGAAAAACTAGGTCAACCCGTCGATAAGAAAGAGTGGGGGATGAACCCACAAACAGTAAATGCATATTACAATCCAACTCAAAATGAGATTGTTTTTCCAGCAGCAATTCTCCAACCACCATTCTTTGATATGAATGCCGATGATGCAGTGAATTATGGCGCCATCGGCGGGGTGATAGGCCACGAAATAGGACATGGATTTGATGATCAGGGAAGCACTTTCGATGGAGATGGCGTCTTGCGAAATTGGTGGACCGATGAAGACAGAGAAGAATTTAAAAAGCGTACCAATGCCCTTGTTGCTCAATATAGTGCATTCAAGGTATTTGATGATCTAAATGTAAACGGAGATTTTACCCTTGGTGAGAATATAGGTGACCTGGGAGGATTGACCATTGCGCTTAAGGCCTATGAGATGAGTTTGGATGGAAAAGAAGCACCAGAGATGGATGGATATTCTGGCGTACAGCGTGTATTTATGGGATGGGCTCAGGCATGGCGTAAAAAATCAAGAGAAGAAGCACTTCGAATTCAAGTGAATACAGATCCTCATTCCCCGGCCCTTTTCCGAGTGAATGGTGTGGTCAGAAATATTCCTGAATTCTATGAAGCGTTTGATGTGGATGAAAGTAGCACACTTTACTTACCACCTGAAGAAAGAGTGAAAATCTGGTAATATTTTAAAAGGTAAAGGTTTACTAAACCTCCGAGGTTTAGTAAACCTTTACCTTTTAAAAATCACTTAAAAAGCCTTTCCCAATCCGCCTCTGCAGCCAAATAAGCGAAGGAATATTTATTGCCATTATCGAGAAGCTCTTTATAATATTTCTTGGCTGCCATAGTATCCTGTTTGTGGTACAAATGCCAATTGCCCAATCCATACAATAATACATTGTCGGCTGAAGATTTAGAATCTTTGGGCTGTAGCTCATCTTTTGAAATCAGATTTTTATAAAAGAGGCACATTTTATGATAACTCTGATTTTCAATGATGTCCATATCCTTGGTCACAGCTGCAATGGCCGCACTTGCCTCGTCGGTTTTGCCCATTCGGGATAATATCATGTACAACCAATGCCCGCCTGAGACGATATTGTCATCATATTTTTCTGTTACGGTACGATGTTGGTAGGCACTTAATGCATTGTCCATATCATTTTTTAGATAATAGGCCAGGCCGAGGTGGTACCAGATATTTCCATGTAAGGTGCTTATGGGGATATTCCTGCTATTCGGCAGTCCATCGGGTTCGACCTGATCTTCTTGGCCCTCAATAAGTGTTGCGGCCTTTTCAAAATCGGCAATGGCTTTATCATACTGACGTGTCGATATATATCTATGCCCACGATGACGCAACATTCGTGCATCTTGAGGATGGAGCTGAATACCAGTAGTGTATAATTTAATTGCTTCTTCAAAATTGCCAAGATATGCCGCTCGTCTTCCATACCATATTAATGCGTCGGGGTCATTGACATCCTCAAGGTATTTCTTCTTGGCAGCTTCATATTTTTCATGTGGAGATTGTGACTTGCTTTCCTCGATTTTTGGCTGTGAAAGATTGTTGGCCTGATCTTTATTATTTTTCGATTTGCATGATGCCAAACAAATAAATAACAAAAAAATCATTCCCAGCTTCAGAATTAGGAAATGAATTTTAGTGTCAATATTGGATACGAAATATTGTCTCATTTTATCGGTGTTAGATTAATTATTGAATTCAGGATGGGATTATTTGTCCTTGTTTTTCATAAGATTACCACCGATTGCTCCCGCGACACCCCCAGCCACTCCACCTGCCATTACGGTAGGATTAGAGGTCCCGAGCATCTTCAATACGATCACGACTGCGATTGCCGTCAAAGCTGCAATCAAGCCGATTAATAGTAAACGTTGATTTTTCATTGTTTTAATATTTATAATTCTAAATCACTTCAGTAGCTTCATCGTCAATGAGTTGGATATTTAATCTAAATATAATTATATATTCAATAATTCTTTTAAATGACTTTTTAATAAAAAAGTGATTAAGGCAAATTGGATAACCGATACTTTCCTCACTAAATCCTTTATTTAATAAAGACAAACTTATTGATATAGAAATAATCCACAATTCGTAATCCAGAATTCCTAATTCCTAATTCCTAATTTCTAATTAACAATTAACAATTAACAATTCCCAATTCCCAATTCCCAATTAACAATTAACAATTAACAATTCCCAATTAACAATCCACAATCTATACACCCATTTTCATCTGTCTAAATCGCCCATATTAAAGGAAAATTCATTATTTACACTAATAAAAGATAAAAAGGTATTTAAATCTTTATATATGTTGTATATTGGGACTGTGAACTGTGTATCCTTTTTGCAACTAACAAAAAGGTGGCTATTTTTTTATACCAAAAAACATTAAAACATGTTATCGAAAAATCAAGCGAGAACTTTTTTTTTAGGAGGAACAGTCTTGTTTTTCTTCATCTTCTTGGGGCTTTCATGGCATACACTAGCGAAGGAGGTGCCGAAACAGACAAATGAAGAAAACCTGACCGAATCTGTAATCAGAGGAAAAGTACTTTTTGACAAGAACAATTGTATGGGCTGTCATACCATCATGGGTGAAGGCGCTTACTATGCTCCAGAACTGACCAAAGTAATCGATCGAAAAGGAGAAGAATATTGTAAGATTCTACTCAAGAGTAAGGAGCCATGGCAACCAAGAGGACGAAAGATGGTGGCTTATGCCATGACAGATCAAGAAGCCGACGATATGGTTGCCTTTTTGAAGTGGGTAGGGGAGATGGATCTCAATGGATTTCCTCCCGAGCCAGATTTAAAGGAAATGTTGCCTACTGACTAAAACCTGGGCCACAATGTTATGACTTTAAAAATTTTATGAAGCCTGAATCAAGGCTTGATGACAACAAAATTTATCAAAATGAAATATAAATCTCAAAAGGTAGCCTACTGGTTTTTTGCCCTCAGTATGGTCTTACTTGTATTACAAATCACCTATGGCTTTGTGATGGCATTTGCCCATCTTGGCTATGATGGCTTACACGATATTATCCCATTCAATGCTGCCACAGCTACCCACAAAAACCTGTTGGTGGTATGGATCCTCAGTGGTTTTATGGGTGCAGCTTATTACATCATTCCAGATGAAGCAGAGAATGAATTGATCTCCATTCCTCTTGTCAAACTTCAATTTTGGAGCTTGGCTATTGTAGGCGTTGTGGCGGTGATCGGATTCCACTTGAACTGGTGGGAAGGAAGAAAATTTTTGGAAATACCTCGACCACTTGATTATCTGGTAGTGATCAATGTATTGTTGTTTCTCTACATCCTGTTGATGACCCTCTTCAAAGGAAAGAAAAGGACAACAACTTCGTTGGTGTTGTCTATGGGCTTGTTCTTTGCGGCTTTGCTCTATTTGCCAGGGATGATATGGTTTGACAATCAGACGATGGATTCATTCTTCAGGTGGTGGGTAGTGCATCTCTGGGTTGAAGGTGTATGGGAGCTTATTATGGGTGGTATTCTTGCCTACCTGCTCATCAAATTGACTGGTGTGGATAGAGAGGTGATAGAGAAGTGGCTGTATGTGATTGTAGGGTTGACCTTCATCTCGGGAGTATTGGGTACAGGACATCACTATTATTATATCGGTACTCCCAAGTATTGGTTGATGATTGGAGGTATATTTTCAGCTTTGGAGCCACTTGCCTTTTTAGGTATGGCCTTATTCGCAGTGGCGATGTATAGAAAGGGAGAAAAAAGACACCCCAACAAGATCGCACTTACCTGGACCTTGGGTACAGCTATAATATCTTTTGTTGGAGCAGGTCTACTTGGGTTGGCTCATACGCTACCAGCGGTAAATATGTGGACGCACGGCACATTTGTGACTGCAATGCATGGCCACTTGGCATTCTGGGGTGCATACGGAATGTTGGTCCTGGGTATGATCACTTATGCTATGCCAACTATGACGGGTAGAAAAATGTACACAAAACCAAGTGCAAACTATGCTTTTTGGTTGTCCAATATTGGTATGATAGGCATGACTACAGCTTTTGCAGCTACTGGTGTGGCGCAAGTCTATTTGGAAAGAAAAGTGGGTATGGATTTTATTGATGTTCAGCAAGAATTAGAAGTTCATTTTCTAATATTAATTGCTGCAGCGACCCTGTTTACAGTGGGAATAGTCATGTTTATAATTAACTTCTTTAAGTATGGAAAGCCTACAGATGAGGCTTTGGAAACAACATAAAATAAACACAATGGAATTTTGTATTACTCAATAAACGAAATGAATATTATGATACCACCTTTTAATTAATGTTACCCAGGACAATGAATTGAATTGTCAATAAAATCGATTATTCAAAATCAAATTTTATAAAATTTAAAATCGAATAATATGAAGTCTATTATAAAAGGAATCATTTTTCTCTTCTGTATTGCAGCGATTATCTTGGCATGTAACAAACAAACAAATGAAAGTGATTTAAAAAACGTTATGGATGCCAGTTTGATATCGGTCCAAGGAGAATCTATAGCTGAGCTTACTGCACCTCCATTTGTTCCAAAACCTGTCGGATCGCGAGAAGCAACGAAGTTAATAATTGACATGGAGATATTGGAAAAAGAAGGTGAAATGACCGATGGTGTCAACTATGTATATTGGACATTTGGAGGAAGTGTACCAGGAAGTTTTATACGAACAAGAGTAGGTGACGAAGTAGAGTTTACATTGAAAAATCACCCAGATAACAAATTGCCGCACAACATAGATTTGCATGCTGTGACTGGTCCAGGAGGTGGAGCGACTTCTTCGTTTGTGGCGCCTGGGCATCAGGCTACTTTTTCATTTAAGACACTTAACGCAGGATTGTATGTGTATCACTGTGCGACTGCACCTGTAGGAATGCACATTGCGAATGGCATGTACGGATTGATATTGGTAGAGCCAGCAGGAGGACTTCCTAAAGTAGATAAGGAATACTACATTATGCAGGGTGACTTTTATACCAAAGGTGAAAATGGAGAACAAGGTCTTCAACCTTTTGATATGAAAAAGGCAGTTGATGAAGATGCAGATTACGTAGTATTTAACGGCAAGGTTGGTGCTTTGACAGGAGACAATGCTATTACTGCGGAGATTGGAGAGACGGTTAGATTATTTGTCGGGAATGGCGGACCAAATCTGGTTTCCTCTTTTCATGTCATCGGAGAAATTTTTGACAAGGTACATGTTGAGGGCGGAGACATGATCAATGAAAATGTCCAGACCACACTTGTTCCTGCTGGAGGAGCAGCGATTGTAGAATTCAAAATTGATGTTCCAGGTACCTTCATCTTAGTGGATCATTCTATTTTCAGAGCATTCAATAAAGGAGCAATCGGTATGTTGAAAGTGGGAGGTGAAGAAAATAAAATGGTTTATTCTGGAAAACAACAAGAAGGAATTTATCTGCCTGAAGGCGGTACAATTCAAGAAATGCCAGACGAAGATATTGCTACGATTACGAGTACCAAACCTCTGAGTCACATGGAAAAAATGAATCTTGGTAAAACCGTGTATGGAAAAACATGTCTTGCATGTCACCAACCTACAGGAAAAGGTATACCAAATGCCTTTCCACCTCTAGCGGCCTCGGATTACCTCAATGAAGATATTGACAGGGCAATAGGTATTGTATTGAATGGAAAATCTGGAGAAATCACAGTCAACGGAGAAAAGTATAATAATATTATGACTAAGCAGGTTTTGACAGATGAAGAAGTAGCAAGTGTTATGACCTACGTATTGAATAGCTGGGGAAATAATAAGAAAGATGTATCTGAAAGCGACGTTGCAAAAATTAGAAACGCCCATTAGTGAATAATTTCATCTTTATATTGACATTGCTAATAACTGCACAAATTTCGGTTTTGGCGCAGGATGATCCAGGTATGAAAAAAATCAGTGGAGGGGAATTCGTTTCCCTCTATGGTTCTGATGCTGCTAGTATCTCTGTTGGAGATTTTATGCTGGATGTATATCCTGTCACTCATTCAGATTATCTGGCATTTATGATAGAAAATCCGAAGTGGCAAAAATCAAAAGTGATACGTCTATTTGCTGATAAAAACTATTTGGCGAAATGGGAAGATGACTTCAACTATGATAAATCTTCACTACCCAATTCACCAGTGACGAATGTTTCGTGGTATGCCGCCAAAGCCTATTGTGAATTTCATGGGAAAAGGTTGCCTACTATGAATGAATGGGAATATGCAGCTATGGCAGATGAAACAAAGCCCAATGCTCAAAGGGATAGCTTATTCAATCAAAGAATAATTGAGAGTTATGAGATTCCCAGGACTTATAAAAATGAAATTGGAAGCACCTATCAAAACTTTTGGGGCATATATGATATGCATGGCTTGGTGTGGGAGTGGACCAGTGATTTTAACGCGGTTTTAATATCTGGGGAGTCCAGAAAGGATGTTGATACAGACAATAGTTTGTTTTGTGCAGGGGGATCAGTAAATGCATCAGATCTAATGGATTATGCGGCATTTATGAGATATGCATTTCGCGGCAGCATTAAGGCGAATTATTGTATTCAGACTTTGGGGTTTAGATGTGCAGGTAATATTGATAATTGAAAGATTTGGAAGATTGTTTGGGCAATAAAAGATTATAAAATATGAGAGGAGTTTTAATATTTTTTTCGGTATTTCTACTTTTTTCTTGTGCTGAGAAGAGTAGTGACATACCACCATATCAGTGCCCAATGAAGTGTGAAGGGGAGAAGGTATATGATGCACTTGGAACTTGTCCAATATGCAAGATGGATTTAAAATCTATCGGCGGAAAAGTTGTGGAACATGGCGATAGCGATCAAGTTTTGGAGACGTCTATTTTTAATTTGACTTCAAAATGGAATACTCAAAACAATGAAACAATCAAGTTGAAAGATTTGAAAGGGGATGTTTTGGTCATTGTGATGATTTATACTACTTGCAAGGCAGCCTGTCCAAGATTGGTGGCTGATATGCGAAGTATACACGCTAAAGTGAATGATACATCTACCAAGTATATTTTGGTGAGTATAGATCCTGAAACGGATACACCTGAAAGGCTAAAAAAATTTGCTATTGAAAATCAAATGGACAATTCACAATGGACTTTCTTGCAAGGCAGTGTGGATGATGTTAGAGAATTTTCAAATGTTTTGGCAGTGAGATATCAGAAAATTTCGCCGCTTGATTTTTCTCATTCGAATATTATTTCAGTGTTTGACAGAGATGGTGTATTGGTGCATCAGCAGGAAGGATTGGGAGTGGATAACATAGAAACTGTCGATGCGATAATAGAATTGTCAAGGTCTAATGCGAATGGTTAATCCTTATAAATAAAGAAAAGAAATCAGAATATGTTAATTCAAGATCAACCGTACTACAAAGCAATGGGCAAAGAAGTGGAAGTCTTTACGCATTGTTACGATAATAAATTGTCGGTGCTTCTCAAAGGACCCACAGGAACAGGAAAGACTCGATTTATTGAACACATGGCATATAAGCTGGGCGTACCATTAATAACGGTTGCATGTCATGAAGAGACCTCGGCTACAGACTTGACAGGACGTTTTATTTTGAAGGGAACTGAAACTGTCTGGCAAGATGGACCACTTACTACCGCTGTGAGAGATGGATGCATTATTTATTTGGATGAAATTGCAGAAGCACGTCCGGATGTAATAGTGGCTATTCATTCTCTTACAGACCATCGTCGACAGCTTTTTTTGGATAAGGTGCCAGAGGAAATTCTCGCTGCTGATTCTTTCATGCTGGTGGCATCTTACAACCCTGGTTACCAAAAAGGATTCAAAGAGTTAAAACCATCTACACGACAGCGGTTTGTATCTCTTTCATTTGATTATCCAATAGAAAGAACGGAGCAGGAAATCATTGAAAAAGAATCTGGATTGGAATCACGAGAGACTAAAAAGCTGGTCAAGATAGCTTCCAAAATCAGGAATTTGAATGAATTGGGATTGATGGAGACGGTTTCGACACGCTTAATTGTAGATACAGCTAAATTGATAAAATCCGGATTGCCAAAAAGGTTGTCGGTGGAGGTCGGTATGATCCAGCCACTGAGTGATGATGAAGAGACTTTGACGGTATTGAAGGACCTGGCAGATATGATGATTTGAATTTTTGATCGCTCCAATTAATTTATAAACCTTGGAATTAGACCAAATATTATTTAAGAAAGTATTCAATTTCTTCGGAAAGTGGAATGGGAAGAAATCGAAAGAAGAGGTTTCCAGAACTATTCAATTGAAGGAGGTGAGTAGTCGACTTACTTTAATAGCTCGAGCATTGACAGGAGAAAATATTGATATTTTTCCTGCAGAAGTTGAAGGAGGATGGAAGGGATTGACTTTCTATCTGCCTACTTCATTTAATATGCTTCCTACGCTTGAAGAAAATTTGAATTTCTATATTTTTAGGATAGTCTATTTGAGTATTCAGTGGGAAGAAAATTTGAATTGGAAAGAAAAAAATGGACCTTTTACTATTGAGGAATCTCGAGATAGAGCACGAGAAGTCTCACCCATAATATTAAAACATTTAGAAGAGGAGTACCCTCCTGTTTTTCAATTTTACCAAACCATCAAACAATATTTTATAGGTGAAGAAGATCTTTCTTTCTGGCTATATGGTAAGTATATGTCGAATCGTGATGTCATTGATGATGGGGATCAAAGTGGATTTGACCATGCTTCGAATAGCAAAGAGACAAGTAATCCGACGACCGAAATAAAATCAAAAGCTGTAGAGGAAGTCGAAATAATTGCCGTGGACAAAAAGAAACAAGACGAATTTGTACTTACACATAATTTTGAGAAGGTCGAAACAGTGGAAGAGTTTTCTGGGATATGGAGAGGTTTTGATGGTGATGACAATTTACAGGAAGATGCAGATGCGCTCGACGAAATAAATCTAAAGCACCTGGTCAGGACAGATGAAGTAGCCAATTCTATATATCAAGCTGATTTTAGAGATTTGGTCAATATTGCAGAAAGTGGAGATACAGAGGTTGAAGCACTATTCAAGACTTATAAGGAATGGGATTTTTCGAAACGCCGATACAAGCCAGATTACTGTAAGGTGTTCTGTAAAAAAGAAAGAGGTGGGGATTTGGAATATGCCAAAGAGTGTATATCAAAAGGCTCGAAAAACTTGAATGGTTTACGAAGGAAGTTTGCCCAGATTCATCAAAAAAGAAGAACAGTCAAAAGACTTCAATATGGCGAAAGTATAGATACTGATGCCTTGGTCGATTGGTATACCGACTTGAATTCTGGTCGCACCCCCACAGACAAGATTTATCTTTCCAAAAGAAAAAAGGAGCCCGATTTGGCAGTTTTGTTTTTGTTGGATTTGAGCTTGTCGACAGATAGTTATGCAGATGGAAATCGAGTTTTAGATGTAGAAAAAGAGGCAGTTATACTTTTTGGTGAAGTGCTTGAAGAGTACAATGTAGATTTTGCGGTGAGCGGGTTTTATTCCAAGACAAGAAATAATTGTGTGTACCATGCCTTGAAAGATTTTGGTGAGAGTTGGACAAAGGGAAAACAAAGTATTGGAGCCGTCGAACCTCAGGGGTATACGCGTATTGGCCCTGCTCTCAGGCATTCTCAGACGCTGATAGAAAATCATGAGGCTCGACAAAAATGGGTCATTCTTCTATCGGATGGAAAACCAAATGACTACGACAAATATGAAGGCAAATATGGAGTTGCAGATGTCAAACAAGCCCTTCGTGAGATGCACGAACGGCATATAAATACATATGCCATTGCGATCGAATCTACCGCACGATATTACCTGCCACAGATGTTTGGTCAAAACCACTATAATATTTTATCACATCCTGACATGATGATTCAGTCATTGGCAATCCTTTATCGGCGGATTAATAACAATTGAAATCGCCATGAGTACAATAGATCACAAAAAGTTTTTTTATCCGCCAGGTGGAATATTGATTTGGATTATTATCCTGATTGAAGTGATTACTTTTTGTGCAGGAATTATTGCCTTTTTATGGCAGCGAAGCTTGACGTTGGATTTGTTTGAAGAAGCTAAATCTACTGTAAATATTAATATAGGTTTGACAAATACGCTTTTACTATTGATTAGCGGATATTTTGTGGCTGAATCCGTTAGGATATTGAAATTTGGCAATAGTTGGAAAAGTTTGAAATCAATGTGGATGGCTATGATATTTGGAATCGGATTTCTGATCTTAAAAGGATTGGAATATTGGGTCAAGCTAGAACAGGGATTTGATTTGACATATAATACATTCTATACTTATTACTGGTTACTCACTGGCTTTCATTTTTTGCACGTGCTGGTTGGCTTGATAATTCTATCAGTTCTCTCTTTCAAAATTAAACGTGGCGATTATAATGAAAACAAATTCTACGATATAGAGCCTGGTGCGGCTTTTTGGCATATGTGTGATATTATCTGGCTGTTGCTTTTTCCAATCATCTACCTATTATAAATATCGAATATGAAAAATCAAAACATCAAGGTATTAATTGGGCTTGTCTTTTTGACTATTGGAAGTTACCTTATTGCTCACGGGTATGATGATGTCAATGGAGAAATGGGGTTGTTATCATTCACCGTTTTTAAAGTTTTTCTTGTAGTACTTTATTTTATGGAGATGCGGAAGGCACATTTCGCCTGGATGGGAATTTTAGGTTTAGTGATGTTGGTTTTTGTGGTATTTGTATTAATGTTGGAGTGATCATGGATATACATATTAATGCCCACATCCATTCATGTCCGCTTTAATCCTTGTTCCTGAATACTATATTTCTCATAAGCTATATATTCAACGAATCTCTTGAATCTCATCATTATTAAGGATAGCAATTAATAAGGTGAAAATACTCTATCGGTAATATTATTTTATGTATACTTTTAAATTTTCAACAACCCCTAAAAACAACATGCTATGACAAACAAATGGTTTGCAGGTGACTTTTGCCCTAATGGAGCGACATGCTCTCTAGAAGATGGTGCTTTATCTCCCTCGAATGGCCCCAAAATCAGAACATTGGATTTAACAGAGCCAAGAGAAACGCCTTATCTTTCAACTGTCCAAAATTTTCCAGACCCAAAAAGTTTCTATGAAGCTTTCACCAACCCGAATGAATGGGCAAAGTGTGAAGGACAACTATTGGCTATCAGTCAAAATTCAGAACTTTTCTCTTTACTGGGTACTCGCTACGGTGGTGATGGAAGAACAACTTTTGGTTTGCCTGATTTAAGAGGATCGGAAAATGGTGATTACTATATCTATCTTATTGCTAGTTTGCGAGGCTAAAAAGCGAGTAAAATTTTCTAGAATTGGCCAGTTAAGTATCAATTTGATTCTTCCTATTTGTATGTTCCAATTCTTACAAAATTGGTGGAGGATGAGTATCTTTTTTCTCCTTCCAATGCAATTAAACGAATAAAAGCAAGGTCTTCAAATCTTTAGTTTTCATTGGTAAATGCGACAATAGATCGAATTTATTGTACAGAATATTATATGTCATAATAAAAAAATGTAAAAATATTACACTATCAGGCAGCACAATGTCAGTTAATGTCATCTTTATTACAGAGACTTAAAGTATAATATTTTGTAACCATCTAAATTCCCAGCCTATGATGAATCGTGAAGTTCGCACCGTAATGGATACTCATCCAGTCACTGTTAGCCCTGATGTAACAGTTAAAGATTTATCTCAAATGATGCTTAGCCGTAAAGTTCAGCAGATACCTGTAGTTGACGACGGCAAGTTTGTAGGTTTAATAACTTCGTATGACTTGTGGAGACAGCATGAAAACACTGCCAGCGTAGATAGTATGCAAGTCAGAGATGTGATGACGACGAAGGTCATTAAAATCTCACCAAAAGACAAATTAGGTACCGCTGCAGAATTATTTGCAGATAGAAGATTTAAAACTTTACCAGTTGTAAACCTAAGAGATGAACTCAAAGGAATGATTACAGCATTTGATATTATTAAGGTAGTATTTAATGATGAATACTCTGAAAAGATACTCTACAAAGAAGAGTTTTCGATGTAATATTTGGAATGAAATAAATTTCTAACGGTACCCTTACAATTAAGTATGAAGACCTCCTTCTTCATATTTTATGGGTTAGATTATTAAAAGTCATCACGATTTGTGGTGGCTTTTTTTGTTTTGAATTGGACGGATGCTATTGCTTGGAATCTAACCCAATACTTATTTTTTTTTTTTTTTTTTCAAGATGCTGAAATTCAGTTATTTATATTTCATTAATAACCTGTACTTCTGAATTGATTACCTTTTTTTGATGGATATTACGTAATAATGAGTTAGTAGTTTTCAATTTAATCTTCCGCTCGCCGCTCGGGCGTTCATTTCTTTCTTGAAAAAGAAACGAACCAAAGAATTCAAGGCTTTACTTGGTTCTTAACGGCTTTTGAATTCCATTTTGACTAAACACACAAAACTCGCTATCGCTCAAACAGTTGTGAGTTTTTAACGTCAAAATACAACTCAAAATCCCAAACCAACTAAGGCCGATTTATTCCGAACAAAATTCAATCTTTGGTAGTAAAAATATACTTTAAGCTTAATTATTTTTAAACTGTTCTTACTTCTGAATTCCCCAAAATCAATTAATAATATTCAAAAGTCTCAAATGATTCGAATACCTTATCATCCAAATTATCATAAATCCTAATATTCGAAGGGCCACTTTTATCAGAACGTTCTCCAGAAAGCATGAGTCCGTCGTATGATTGATAATTGTCCCATGGCCAAATCCTGGGTGGTGTTTCTTGATCCGCGGTTTTAAAAAATGCCCATTGTTTGATAAGGTTGTCAGCTTTGTCCACATAGACTTCATATTTGTTATTAGGAGTATTCCCAACACCCTTGAACGTGAGCGCCAAGACTGAAGATGAAACACCTCCAATCATAGTATCCTCGCGTGCATAATTGACTGTAACACCAGGATCTTGTAATTTGAATGGCATGAAAAGCCAATACGAATCATTAATCCATATGCCTTTTCCTCTTTTCGTATACTTTTCCAATTCTTCTGGATCATCTACTTCCTCTCCATTTTTGAGTATCCTGGCGGAGTCATTGTGAAGGTCGACCAGGTAAGTCATTGTATCCCTGGGTGATTCGATTCTTACCCTTCCGCCTACCTTGTCCCAAACCAAATGTCGAGCACCAAAAAATGTCCAGGACGCATATTTCATTTGGTCCCAATTCTCATAGCCACCCATGGCTTTTATCATCGTTGAGACGATATCTGCTGCTTTTTTATCTTGAATTACGGTTTTACTTACTACAGCTGCCTTCTGAGATGGAGAAGCTGGTTTTTCTTCTTTACATCCAGTGGTAATAAAAATAACTAGAAGTAAGAAAGTGAGTGTTGATTTTAAAATTTGTGCCATGACTTTTGATATTTAGTAGACGTTATTCTGCATTGATTCGATAAAGGTATGATTCCTTTGCTTTAAATATTAATGATAGGTAATCTGTTCTTAATTTTTTCAATATTCAAAACCTAAAATTATTTAGCCTGATTGATTGGTGAATGAAGTTTAGGTTTTCTTGTCTCACAACTGTGTATGCTTATACCAGGCAATCGCCTTCGCTTCCTCCTCTTTTATGAATGCATTCTTTCCATCATTGTATTCCATTCCATGCGACCAATTTTTCTTACCCAACCCTCGTTTAAGGGCGGCATATTCCTCCCTTACATCATCATGTGCTTTGAGATACTCCCGAAAGGCTATATGTCTAATCCAATCTTCGGAATCGATTTCCCAAATATGAATATGGGCTATTCTGGCCAAATTAATTTGATCATGCGGAATCGTATCCAAATCATCCATTACCGACTCAAAAGCCCCCGTATCTACACCATCCTTCAATCTAACAAATAACCTTCTATCTGGCATCTCTTTGTTGAAAGCCTGATAATATATGTAAGAACTATGCTCCAATAATCGCTCAACAATACTGGAAAAATAAATTTTATCCTTAACACCAACCAGTATATCAATAATTGGTTTTGCCGCTAATCCAGGGACAGACGTACTCCCAAAATGTTCGATTACAGGATCAATGCCCTGCAGCATCGCAAGCATCTCCTTCTTTATTTTGAGGAATTGCCTGGGCCAATCTTCATTGTAGGATTCAATGCTTATTTTCATCGGCATCTATTGTATAGGATTCTTCTTCAGGAATAAATGCTATTTCTTTATCTTGATTCTAGCGTTAAATACAAATTCGTTTGCGATTCCTTAATGAGAATTTTTTTAAAATTTTAAATTTTCTTTTTTAAATATATAAAACCCAGATCTTCAAATACTTAATTATTACAAATTATTGATTTTCTAAACCAACTAAAGATCAGTACTAATACACATAAGTAAATAATCTAATGTTTGGCACACTGTTTGCATTTTATGTAGTATGAGTTTTGGTTATTAAATTGAGTAATGCCCGTGATTTTCGTCTTTCACGGGCTTTTTTTATTTACATCCTTCTCCAAACCCAAAACAACTTATTCGTCACTAATCGAATTCAACAACTTACCAGTTCAAAAATTTCACCTCTTCATCACTTTCAAATAGTGAACTTGCAAATCATTTACCTTCAATGCCACAAAATAATGTCCAGAACTAATGCTAGAATCTGTCCTCCAGGTAGCATAATACTTTTCTGGTGATTTGATTTCATCCTCAAGTACGGCCACTTCTTGCCCGCGCATATTGTAGACAACCAGGCCTACCTTTGCTCTTTTGAATACCCCATAATGTATTTCAATTTCCTCTTCGAATGGATTTGGCGAACAATTATAGACCATTCCTTTGTCGAGATGGATGTCATGAACCCCAACGCTCACGCCATCACCATTAATTATGATATCGAATGTACCTTCAAGAACTCCTGCCGCATTTTCTGTCAATGCTATGATTCTATTACTTGCATCAAAAGTGCCTGAGGTAATAGAGGCTGCTGCATCACCAGGAATAGAATCATCTCCTTCAAAATAGAGTTGGGTGGTCAATTCTGCAAAACCAGGCGGAGTGATTTTGTAATGAATGTGAGAAGGTCGGAATGAATTGCCATTCAGGTATTTACCAGGCTTGATGGTCTCAAAAAGGTAGAATCCTTGGCTATTCGTTTTGGTATATCCACGCAGGTTGAATCCATTGTTGTCATAGCTTCCAGCATCATCTGCATGCCACACATCTACTATGGTATTGGGAATATATTCAGAGCAATCTAGGTTGAAAACGCGACCTGATATTATCATTCGAGTCCCTGGTTCATTTGGACCAGCCAATTGATTATTATCAAGGAGTGGAGGATTATCAGTATAAAATGGACCTTCGCCATAATAGTCTTGCGTGGTAATATCACAAAGCATACTATCTTTCGAAGATGTAGCTTTGGCATCCAGATTTGCAGATAGTCCTACAGCCAGTGTACCAAGTGCCGTATTTCTTAAAAAAGACCTTCTTTTGATATTCTTCATTTGTTGATATAGTATTTTTTTTATTCAAGTGATTCCTTTGCATAAAACGAAATGATCAGCTAAAAAGTCTATTGCCCTATATTCCGCTCCTTGCCGAATATACTTAATTTTTTTAATGACTATGTCCACCACCACCTTCAGACTTCTGTAAATGACTCTGCAAATAATAGGCACCTCGTGTCACTATCTTCCTGCCTTTTGGAATTTCACCAAGCGGAGTTACTTCTACAAATCCCAATTGCGTTGCCCCAGTGCTCACTTCAAGACGAATAAATTCAATTTCCTCTTCATGAGCATGTTCTGATTCTTGATTTGAATGAGAATAGTTATGATCATTTTTAAGGAGGAAGATGAATTTTCTACCTTCCGCCATTACCACTGCATCTTCTGGTAATGTCCTTACCTTATTCATACCAATGTCTATGAGGGCATTGATATACATACCAGGAATTAGATTCGCATCATTCTTCTCAATATCGGCATGTACAGCTACTGATTTGGTGTCATTTGCGAATGATTTTCCAATGTTATAAATCTCACCTTTGATTTCTTGATTAGACTGATTTGTTAGGATAAATCTTACGGTTTGACCAACTTTCACCTTGCCCAGGTCTTTTTCATATATGAGTAAGTCGACATGCATCTTACTATTATCTACAATGCTGAATATCGGAATGCCAGGTTGTACAATCGTACCGATTTTGGCATCTACATGGGTGACGTATCCACTTATCGGGGCCACAATAGTGATGTCACTTCCTTTGGCCGAACTCACCAAACTTATCCCATGATTGATAAGGGAAAGCTGTGAATTTATAGATATTATTTTTGCCTTGACAGCTTCAAGGTCGGCACTTACTTTTTCGAATACTTTCTTCGCATTGATATTTTCTTCGGCCAGTAATTTTTGTCTGTTGTATTCAGATTGTAAGAATGATATTTCACTCTCAGAGCTGGTCAATTTTTCCTTGAGTTGAGCTTCTTCCCGCAGCATCCTGTTGTATTCCAGGCTTGTCATCTTTGCGAGTGTTTGCCCTCGTTTTACATAATTGCCTTCAATGACTTTGATCGATGTTATGGTGCCAGATATAGGCATGCTTACGTCAGCTTCGTCCTGTGGATCAAGCTTTGTATATCCATTGACACTCACTACATCACTTAGATTTTTCATTTCAAACCATCCAGTATCGATCTCTGCATTTTCGAATTGTGCTTGATTGAGGTGAACTTCTTTTTCAGTAGAATGATCATCTGAAGCGGTCGACATTTCATCTCCATGACTATGACCAGAATGATCGTGATGACTATGATCGTGCTTGCAACTGCCTAGAAATATGAAAGTTACTCCCAGGGCAAGCATTAATATGATTGATTTTATATTTTTCATTTTTATTTATTTTGAAGATAAAGGAATTGATTTACCAATTGATTGTATTCATGGATCAAGTCCAAATAGGCTTGCTCGACTTCGTTTTTTGAAATCAAAGCTTGCACATATTCGAAGTAATCAATATCTCCTCTTTGATAGGATTTTTGAGATTTAATGCCAATTTCCTCTGCACTCTTCAGCCCCGATTTTTCATAATAATCCAGACTTGCTTGAATAGCATTGATACGACCAGCGGTAGAAGTAAGAAAAATTTCTGCTTGTTTGAATTGGTGATCATATTCGGCTTTCTGTACCAACTGTTCAGTTTCTGCTGCATCAATTCTGGCATCGTACCCATTACTAAATAAAGGGACACTTACACCCAGGTTTACACCCTGAAAACGTGGTATTCCATTATAATTGGTCACAATACCATCAATTTCTTGTGCGCCTTTAATGGATTGAATAAAATACCCTGCCACGAAATCGGGTTTCTTTTCTGCCTTCAATGAATTTGCCCTACTTCTGGATATTTCTATTTCCTGAATAGCAAGACGAAGCATGGGATGCATCTCAGTCATATCAAGACTGGTCGATAAGGGCAATTCTTTTTTATTATAAGAATTGACAAATAAATTAAAGGATTCTTCTGTGTTCAATAAACCTTCCAATCTCAGATGGAGATTTTCCAAATCTGACTGTAAGAGCCAATTTTTTTGCTCCAATCTTTTGAATTTCAATTCTACTGTCGATTTTTCAATAAAACTGGATTCTCCGACTTCATATTTTTTTGCTGCATTGGCGGTAAATGTATTCCAGTATTCAACCTGATCTTTCAACAAGCCAATTGATGCAAGTTTGTATTCCATCATATCCCATACCTGCCTTACTTCAAGAATGAGTTCTTGTTTTGCCAGATCAAAAGCAATTTCGCTTTTAAGATGTTTGTCTCTGGCCAAGGTCTTTTTTACCTTTTTTACGAATGGACTGAACCGTTGGGAGACCGAAAAATTCATATCAAAAGCCTTTGTATTTATTTGACCCAGCGAGGCACCAAAATTTGTCTTGGGTATTATGTAGGCAGCATCAATTAGCTGTTCGGATTGCTTGACTCGAAGTGAAGAAGCTTCGATAGACTTATTGTTGGCCAATGCAACTTCAATCGCTTGATCCACATTTGTGATTTGAGCATTGCCATTCACTCCTATTGCCATCAAAAGAATGATTCCTATCACACTTGTAGAATTTGACTTGGCGAGAGAGCCTTTTTCCAAGTAGTAATATAATATTGGCAAAATGATCAAGGTCAAAAGAGTAGCGGTCAACAGACCTCCGATCACAACTGTTGCGAGTGGTTTTTGCACTTCCGCACCGGCACTCGTACTCAATGCCATGGGCAAAAATCCTAATGATGCCACGGAGGCAGTCATTATTACTGGCCTCAATCTGACCGATGTACCAGTTCTTATTCTTTCCATTATATTGGTCATACCTTCTTCTTTTAATTGATTAAAATATCCGATGAGCACAATTCCATTTAAAACCGCGACTCCAAATAATGCTATGAATCCGATGCCCGCAGAAATACTGAATGGCATATCTCGAATCCAAAGCGCAAATACACCTCCGATGGCTGATAATGGAATGGCTGTGAATATCAGAATGGATTGTTTGATACTATAGAATGTGAAGTATAGCAGGATGAAGATCAATGCCAAGGCAATAGGGACTGCTAACGAAAGTCTACTTTTGGCACGTTTTAGATTTTCAAATTGACCAGCAAATTCGGTATAATATCCAATCGGAAGATCTAATTCCGCAGTAAGCTTGGTTTGGATTTCTTCAACGACGCTTTCGACATCCCTCCCTCTTACATTGAAGCCAACAATGATTCTTCGCTTGCCATTCTCTCTACTTATTTGTGCGGGTCCACGTTCTAGTTTTATATCTGCAACCTGACTCAACGGAATCTGGCTGCCAGAGGGTAGCGGTACATAGAGATTCTCAATGTGGGTAATATCCTGACGGAATGGTTCGGCCAATCGCACAACCATATTGTACTTTTTTTCACCTTCATACACTACTCCTGCTGATGCTCCAGCAAATCCCATATTCACGGCTTGATTCAGGTCTTTGATATTCAATCCATAAAGTGCAATCTTCTCCTTATTGTAATTAATATTGATCTGAGGAAGACCAGAGACGGTTTCTGCTCTGGCATCCTGGACACCTTGTATGCTTTGGACAATGCTTGTCGCTTGTTCTCCCAAAGCCACTAATCGTTCGATATCCTCTCCAAATATTTTTACACCTACATCACTTCGCACTCCCGTCATCAGTTCATTGAATCTCATCTGAATAGGTTGGGAAAATTCTGTTGTCACTCCAGGCAAGTCATCCAAGACAGCTTCCATCTTTTCAAACATCTCTTCCTTGCTGGTGGCTGATGTCCATTCTGATTTGTCCTTCATTATCACCATGGCATCTGCTACTTCCATTGGCATCGGATCGGTTGGCACTTCAGCACTTCCAATCTTTGAGACAATTTGCTCAATCTCTGGGAAATTGGCCATCAGGATTTTTTCTGCTTTGGTCGTAGTGGCAATTTCTTGTTCAAGCGAACTTCCAGGCGGAATAATTATATGTGTGGCAATATCACCTTCGGAGAGGGTAGGGATAAACTCTCCTCCCATCGTACTGAATAACCAAAGTGTAAATCCAAAAAGCAGGACCGTCAATCCAAGCACCAGGGTCTTGATTTTGAAAACTGTATTTAATATTGGTGTATATACAGATTGAATGGCAGCGATGATCTTGTCCGATAGATTCTTACGGTTATTCAATTTTTTACTAAGGACGAGGGCACTCATCATGGGGACATAAGTCAGCGATAGAATGAAGGCTCCAAGAATAGCAAATGACACGGTTTGGGCCATCGGTGTAAACATTTTACCCTCAATACCGACCAAGGCCAATATGGGCAAATAGACAATCAAAATAATAATCTCACCGAATGCGGCACTAGTCCTTATCTTGCTTGCGGCACCATACACTTCATCATCCATTTGTTGTGGAGTCAGAGGTGAGCCCTCTGGTTTGCTTTGGAGTCGATGTACGATCGCCTCGACAATGATTACCGCACCATCAACGATTAGTCCAAAATCTATCGCACCCAGGCTCATCAAATTGCCGCTCACACCAAACAATCGCATCATACTCACAGCGAACAAAAGCGATAGTGGAATGACACTTGCTACAATCAATCCGGCCCTCCAATTGCCTATCAAAAGCACTAAAATAAAGATGACAATCAATGCTCCCTCGATGAGGTTGGTCTTTACTGTAGAGATAGCCTTATTTACCAACTTGCTTCTATCAAGATATGGGTTGATATTTATTCCTTCAGGCAGTGTAGTCTTGATCTGTTCTATTTTCTCCTTTACGAGATTGACAATCTCGGCACTATTTTCTCCTTTCAACATCATTACCATTCCATTCACGACCTCGCCTCCTCCATTTCTGGTAGTTGCACCATAACGAATAGAATTGCCAAAATTAACTTCAGCAACATCGCGTATCAATACTGGAATGTTGTTGTTGACCTTGATCACTATATTGGATACATCCTTTAGTGAATTGATCATTCCAATGCTTCTGATATAGTAGGCATATGGTTTTTTGTCGATATATGCTCCACCTGTATTTTCGTTGTTGGTTTTCAATGCAGAGAATATTTCTGACATCGTCACACCCATGCTTTTTAGCTTTTCGGGGCTCACAGCGACTTCATATTCTTTCAAGATTCCGCCAAGAGTATTCACTTCTGCCACTCCTTTGGTCCCTAGAAGCTGCGGGATTATCAACCAATCTTGGATTGACCTCAAATCCATCACACTGTATTGATTTTCAAATCCTTCAGCAGCGGTTACAGTATATTGGAAGATCTCTCCAAGTCCTGTACTAATTGGTGCCAATTCTGGAGATCCAAAATCATCGGGAATTTGTTTTTCAGCCTCTCTTAGCCGTTCTGTTATCTGTGCCCTGGCCCAATAGAGGTCAACATTTTCTTCAAAAACCACAGTAATGACACTCAATCCAAATCGGCTTATGGATCGCAATTCAACGATTTTCGGAATGCTTTTGACGGCCAATTCTATGGGATAGGTTATGAATAATTCCACTTCTTGAGTGGCCAAAGAAGGAGACGAAGTGATAATTTGTACCTGATTGTTGGTTATATCAGGTAGTGCATCTATAGGCAAGGTTTTGATGGCATAGGAACCCACACCAATCAAGGCCATCACCAATAGACCAACTATAAATTTATGCTTAATCGAATAAGCAATAATCGTATCAAACATTTTATTTGTTTATTGAATTTATCAAATGAGAAATAGCTTATCAATTAAGGTAAATACCAGAAAATTTAAGCTAAAACCAATCTTGGAGGTCTTGTATGGACAGACTACTCCCAGGTAAAAATGATCAACTCAATATCGGAGGATGCCAGACGGATCCAAAATGATCATATGTATAGTTGAATGAATAATGAAAGCTATAATTGAAATTATGCTTTGGGTCAATATTGTCAAGACTCAAAATATCAGTAAACCCAACAGTCATACCACAGCAATTACAAACACAAAATGGTGTGCAAGTATCTTCGTGATCTGAATGATCATGTTTTTGATGTTCCGTATGATCGAGTCCACATTCAATTCCATCAGTACAAGGTGTAACTGCTAACATGAACATGTAAAAAGACAATATGAGAGATATGTATTTCACTAATATTCAAATATAAATAATAAGTACTGAAATAGTGTTGCAGGTGGGAAGTTGTGTAACACAAGTTACACAATATCGAGAATTGTTAAGGGACACTCTCTCCTGCTCAGCGAGATGCAATATTTGTAATTGGCTTGAAAGGATACAATAGAAAAGGCTGGAAAATTTATTCCTCTGCTTCAGCTATGAACTCTCCTGTCATCATGCCCATCCAGCAGGTATAAACCAAAGATTCATGGGCGCCAGGGTCAAATTCTATAATATTCATACCCATTTCCAGATCCTTGCTGATTCCAAGTTTTGGTATTTCTATGGTTTTGTTACACATCGTAACCCTGTTCACTTGAATTTCCCAACGTATTTTCTGACCGTATTTATAGGAGATTTTCTTTTTGCTCCAACCATTCTTGTCGGCTTCCATTTTTAAGGTTTGCCGTTCGTTTTCATTGCGAGGTTGATCAGAAATAGTATGTGCATGTGACTGACTAGAAAAATTGAAGTTGTAACCACCTAGAGCCATACCATGATTGACCATGGAGATGCCGAAAAATATAAGAATAGCTGCAGTAGCAATATCCGCCCATTTTTTGCGAATACTATTTAATGAACCTACAAATGCACCGTAAAATAAAAATATAGGAAGTGTACCAATGCCAAAAGCAGTGAGTAGAAGAGCTCCTTTTAGTGGGCTTCCGATACTTGCCGAGATAAGGTAAAGAGCTTGTAATGGGGCACAGGATATCATTAGTCCTTTGAGCAATCCAATGCTTGTAGGACTTGATATTTTGGAGCTATTAAAATTGATAGGTAATTTAAAAGACCATTTTTTGAGTTTGTTGAAAACGCCGAGGCCCTTGGCTCCCAAATAAAGCAGGAAAAATCCACCAATAAATGATACAAGCGATTTGAGGTCGCTCGTAATGTTGACAAATGACCCCAGGAGTCCAAAACATGCTCCGAAAAATGCATAGGAGAGTACTTTGGAAACCGAATATCGGAAGTGCATTTCGAATTCAGAAAGCCTTTTTTTCTTCCCATATCGCATATAAGTCATCATGAAACCTCCACACATACCAATGCAATGCAGACCTGTCAAAAAACCAAGTACCAATACCATACTCAGGCTTTCACCGCTTAGGGCCTCCTCTTCAAATCCTTTTACCAGATTAAATCCTACAAGGAGCAAAACTCCAAGAGTGATCATTACAAAGTAAAATGCTGCTGTCCTCTTGTTCTCCACAGGAGGAGCACAAGCGCAGCTACCAGACTTATTTTGACATGAGGAGGCCATAGGCTTTTTGGTTACTTACAGTACAATAATATATTACAATTATCTTCCTCTATTCCGTATGAAGCAATAGTCTTGCATTGATTGTAGGATTACCAACCATACTCATTGGAACCCTTTCTCCGACTATGTCCTTATCATTAGGCTCGATCTCTACTGAAAGCCTCCCATCCTGAACCTGTTCAAGGGGCACTTCAAAATCAAAGAATACGATCGGATTGTCAGCGCAGTTTGAGCAATTTTCTGGATTGATAAATTGAAAATGAGATTGACTACCGATTCGTTCTCCATCTTTTAGTAGATGTACCCAGAAGCCACCAGGAATCCCCAGTCTATTCACACCTTTTACCCGAACATTTACATGCTGAGCATTAATCAAGAAGCTTTCATTTGCTGCAATATTTCCGTGAATGGCAGGATGTAGATCCATGGCATCCATCTTCGGTGCAGGAGTATCATAATCATAGCCAAGCTGTGTTACGATATCTAATAGTTCCTGAGGCCTTTGATTAAAAGGAGCCAACGGTTGGTTGCTTTCGAAAAATGAATAACTCGGAGTTGTAGCGCCATTATGAGTCTTTGTAATTACGGTTTTGAATTGATCCCAATTTACAGCATGTACGACATCCTTTTGCCATTGCCACCAAAGACGATCCCAGTTACAGTGGAAAAACCAGAACATCGGATCATAAGATGCGTAGTCAGGATTCTGGAGGGTAGGACCTGAAACGTTATGACCATTGTTGTGCGACTGCTGGAGGGTATTGTTTGGTTTGCCTATAAAATATCCTTGGAATTCCTGCCAATTTGTTTTCTTCATGGCTCTGTTCATATCTGGAATCACCTGACTTTGGAACGCGGCATTTATTTCCTCTGGTGATTTTCTTTCAGAGGTAGAACCTTTTTTATAAGACCCTGTATCTTGAGGGAATTTGTATTTAGCAAAAGGCGCTTTTTGCAAAAGTTCAGGAAATGGCTTGTTGAAATCCCAATAAGGAAGGGTAACATTTTCGCATCCTTTAACAGAACGTAATGCGTTTTCAAAACTAAGCATATATGCCCGGTGCCATGACATGAATGGCGGAATCATATGCGAGCAATAGTAATCTGGTACACCATGATATTTGGCGACTTCATAGTAGCCAGTATTTGGCACATTGGGGTCCCAGTCTTTTGCGATTATTCCGTCATATGCTTTTATTAATAAATCTACCTCATCATCTGTCAATGTTGAAATATCCTTTCTGACTCTGGACGTAACATCTACAGATGCCTTCAGCATGGCGCGAGACATCGGAACCTCAGTCCCTTTTGCAAAATTGTTCGTTCTCCAGTTTAGGAAAGTTTGTTTCCAGGCATCTGGCCATGGATCACGTGGTGGAGGCGGCATTCCATTGTATTGAACTTGACCTTGAATCTGAGAAAACTTTTGTTTTACATCATCATAATCATCTAAATGGATTTTTCTGTTTTGAAGGTTTGCCATGTGCTTAACATCCTCAGCCGTGAACATGTACCGTATATCCTTCAACCATGTGGGTTTCTTAACGGGCTCCGTAGTAGAAGGAGCATTGTTGACGCTCATAATATTTAGTTTTTTGGTGGGTTAAAATTGTTGTTACATAGATTGAGTATTTATTAACTATTCGAATCTATGAATATCTAAAGCTAACCATTTAGTTTTTGATTTTCGAAATAATGCCGAGGTAATTTTAGAATATTGTTTTAATCCTACTTGATTTTCAATAGATTGGCTCTAGATTTCACCGATTTTTTGCTGATATTCCAATATGGTCTATAATCTCACTGCTTTATTTTACACACCATACGATATTGAGGGATTAGTTATATTAAATTGATTCTACCATGAATGAAAAAATAGACGAAATGCTCCATTTTTCCGTAGGTACAATTGAACCAATTCTCCATCACCATATAGTGCAATT
Organism: Saprospiraceae bacterium; assembly: GCA_965230575.1. Classification (GTDB taxonomy): domain Bacteria; phylum Bacteroidota; class Bacteroidia; order Chitinophagales; family Saprospiraceae; genus CAJXUU01. Next base: position 7,384,897 of record OZ246013.1, on the reverse strand, counting down.
TTGTACCCCAATTCATTATTCACCCGGATAGGATCATCTGCAAATACTAAATTGGTGATTTTATATTCCTCCGACCTCGAAATGATTTTTCTCCAGAGCAATTGTCCCGATTTATCTTTTACCTCCAAAGTGTTTTCAGATCCATTTCCTCTCAATATCAATTTTTTGTCATCAATCGATATTTCTTTGATTTTGTTCAATTCTAAGTCTGTATCAATTCCCATAAATGGGCCGTCATCAAAAGTAAAGATCATCTTATAAAATTCTGAATCATCTTGACTTACTTGATGATATCTGTCGATGATTAAATTGACCTTTTGACAAACTTCAATTTCTGAACTTTCATTGCTTATTACAAAAGATTCATTACTCCAGATTTTCGAAAAGATTTTGCTTATTTCAAGGAGTATACTTTTTTCACTGCCATCTAAATTATAATCGGCATAATACCTTTCTATTTCTTTGATGAGCATTGGAATGTAAATAGTAGCAGATTCAATTTTTTTATCTCCGAGACTTGACATTTCTTGAGCCACTTCCAAATTGATTGCGGCATTTCCTCCTGCCACTTCCCACATTCGAGAATCGATATAAGTTGAAAGGTATTTTATGTCTTTGACTTCACATGTTTGAGCACTTGTAATTATTGGCTTGAAGCTAATGAGAACTAAAATTGTAAGCAGTAATATTTTGTTTATCATGATGACTTGTATTTTTGAATTATTGCTAATTTTTATCACTCATTTTGCCATTGAATCGAATTTTGGGGTGATAGACAAGCGGGTATTTGTTAAAGGCAAGGTCTATTTCTTATTCTTTTCTGTTGCTTGGTAGGAGACGTAACTTGCTCTTGATTTCCCATTTATTGGTAGACCATTTTCTCGACAATATTTAACCAATTCCTTGGGGACAACAATTATATCAATGGTCTTCATCCCCATTTTTTTAAAGTTTTTTATTGCTTCATTTTTGTTTGCCTTCCACTTTTCCCAGCTATCATCCATATTATCTCTATCCTCAGATATACTAAGTATTTCAGGATAGTCCTTTTTGAGGTATTCGCCGATTCCAATAATTGCATTCATCCTTTTCATCTTTTCCAATGTACTGCGGTGCAATGGATATACTCCAATCTTATTCACAATTAGATTTGTATACTCAATTCACCTCTGGTCATTCTTTTATTTTTTCAATAAACTCTTCCTCAAAAGTAGAGATAAAATTGTTAATGTATTTTTTAGAAAGCGCATTTTTTTTGACGACCATGTAATGCGTGCGCTTAACTCCATTGGGTCCTATTCGTTTTAGAACTAAATCTTCTTGTAATTTAAATCTTTTCAATTGCCACTTTGGTGAACACATGACTCCCAGATTTGCAGCGACCATGGCTAAGCTAAGTTCTGTAAATGGAACAGCTGATATTTTTTTAGGCACTATATTGATTGCCCTTAGACAATGTTCGTAGATAGCAACTCCTTCCAAAGGAAAAGAATTGATAATTAAATGAGCGTCTGCAAAATTACTGGGCGCTACATAGTCATTTTCATTAAAGAAATGTTCTTTATGAACTACCGCAAATATTTCGTCTTGATAAATTTCGATGCTGTATAAATCATCATTAAGTGGTTTGTAGGTAGACATGATTATATCAACTTCTTCAGAATTTATTTTTGTAATAATTTCATGTCTCGACCCAAAATTGAGGGAAATATCGATTTCTGGATAGAGGATGCCCATTTTTTGAATAAATCCTGGAAGGTCGTGGAAAAAAGATTGACACTCTACCGCCAATTCAATTTTCCCCTTTGAACCTTCTTTGATTTGCTCGATTTTGCTAAACCCATTTTTTATCGTTTCGAATAATTGGACAGAGAGATTATATAGTTCCTGACCTTCCGTCGTCAACAACCACTTATTTCTTTTTCTGTGAAATACTTTAAACCCTAATCTTTCTTCCAATTCTCTTAATTGATGACTCAACGCCGATTGAGTTAAAAATAATTTTTCTGAAGAATTAGCTATGCTTCCTTCTTCTGCTATGGTCTTGATTAATCTGTAATACTTGAGTTCCATGCCGACAAAGATATTTGATTTCACCCAATTCATAATTGAAGATATTTCAATTGACAAACAAATTATGCTCAATTTGAAAACTTCTCTTCATACCAACTAGCCAATAGTTTTGCTCAAAAAAATAACTAAAATGGGCAAGCTTAATAAGGTTTTTTTATTCGTATTTCTATGCTTCTTTTTTGTAACAACTTCTTTTACACAAGGTCAAGACCTGGTCGAAAAGAGAAGTTGTACTGCCATTTCTATATTAAATAACAATAAACCCGAAATAGATGGACAATTAATGGATGAGGCTTGGCAGGTCGGCTTATGGGAGACCGATTTTATTCAACGGGAGCCGAATGAAAACACACCTCCATCCGAGCAAACTGCTTTTAAAATTTTATTCGATGCCAAATATCTATATATCGGCATCAGGATGTATGACCAAAATCCACATACCATTAACCAAAGAATGTCAAGACGTGATGGTTTTGAAGGAGATTGGATAGAAGTTATTTTGGACGGAAATGGAGATTTGCGCTCTGCTTTTTCGATTACTGTCACTGCTGCGGGTGTCCTGGGAGACAAAATTATTTCGATGAATGGAAACAATGAAGATATTTTTTGGAATCCCATTTGGTTGGCAAAAACGAATATCGATGATGAAGGATGGACAGCAGAAATGAAAATCCCTTTTAGTCAATTGAGGTTTGGAAAATTAGAAAACACGGTGTGGGGATTACAAGTGCGTAGAAAATATTTTAAGCAGGAAGAAACTTCAGTTTGGCAACGAGTACCCTTAAATGCAGCGGGGTGGGTGAGTGAGTTTGGAAGACTGGAAGGTCTTCAAAATGTGGGAGCTCAAAAGCTATTGGAGGTTCAACCGTACGTAGTAACTTCATTAGAGACATTTGAGAAAGAGCCCGAAAATCCTTTCAAGTCAAAAAACATAAAGAACATCACTGCGGGAGTAGATGGCAAAATAGGAGTGACCAATGACCTTACTTTGGATTTCACCATTAATCCTGATTTTGGACAAGTGGAAGCGGACCCTTCGGCCATTGCTCTGGATGGATTTCAGCTTTTCTTTGCCGAACAACGCCCCTTTTTTGTGGAAAATAAAGAAATATTAAACTATCAATTTTCTACTCCCAGGATTTGGAGTATTTACAATAATGATAATCTTTTTTATTCTCGAAGAATTGGAGGAAAACCCCATGGAAGTGCGCACCCACTATCCAATGAATATATCGAGGCACCAGAACGTACAACAATATTGGGAGCGGCGAAATTTGGAGGTAAGACCCAGAAAGGTTGGTCTGTAGGTATACTGGAGGCCGTCACAGCGACTGAATATGCCAATATTTCTGATGGTACCGCGGATAGGGAGGTGCCTATCGAACCATTGACCAATTATTTTGTGGGCAGACTCCAAAAGGATTTTAACAATAGAAATACATTTATTGGAGGAATATTAACTGCGACGAATAGGAAGTTGGATGAAAATCTGAAATCACTGTTGCATAAAAGTGCAACCACCTTGGGCCTTGATTTTTTTCATCAATGGAATAATAGAAATTACTATGTAGGGGCCAATTTTATCGCAAGTAATGTGCAAGGAAGCAAGGCCGCCATCCTCAAAACCCAAACCTCTATTCCTCATCTTTTTCAAAAACCAGATGCCAAATATGCCACTGTAGACCCTAATAGAACTTCCTTAACAGGACATGGTGGAGATGTCAAAATTGGGAAAGTGGGAAGTGGGCATTGGACTTTTGAGACAGGATTGACTTGGCGCTCTCCCGAATTGGAATTGAATGATATTGGCTTTATGCGTGAGGCCGATGTCTTATTTAATTATGGAGGCATTGATTATAATTTATTCAAGCCATTTTCTGTGTTTCGAAGTGCCGTAATCAAATATAAACATTGGGTATTTGCAGACTTCGGAGGAAGGGTCAATTTTTTGGATTGGGACATGGAAGTAAGAGGAGTATTTAAGAATAACTGGAGGGCCAATTTGGGCTTTTTTACCCAACCGCATAATTATTCCCGTTCTCTTTTGCAAGGCGGTCCAAGGATTCGACAAGCCGACCAAATAGGTTCTTATTGGGGATTCGGTTCGGACCGTAGAAAAAAGCTGTCTTTCTCTTATAATGGCTGGACCAATACTGGCAATAGTGAAAGTTATTTCTTAATTGAGAATAACATTACATTTACCTACCAACCGATAGACAAATTAAACATCTCCTTGAATCCCAGATATACGTATGTAGACAACCGATTGCAATATATTAGCACTACTCAATATAGAAATGAACAGCGCTACATTACCGCTCTTCTCAACCAAAAAACCTTGGGTTTGGCATTGCGGTTAAATTATACCATAACGCCTAATATAACCATTCAATATTATGGTCAACCTTTTGTTTCTTCCGGAAAATATGAAGGATTTAATTTTGTACAAAAACCACTAGCCAACTCTTTTAATGAGCAATTATCTTTTTATGACAACGAACAAATATCTAAAGATCCGACTTCTGGAAATTTTATAATAGATGAAAACAGGGATGGCGGCAAGGATTATCAGTTCCGAAATCCAGATTTTAGTTTTGCCCAATTTCAATCCAATTTGGTGTTTAGATACGAATACAAACCAGGCTCTGAAATATTTTTAGTATGGTCTCAGAATGTAACTGATTATGGCTTACCCCGAGCGAGGTTTGTAGATGATCTAAATCAACAGTTGTTTAGCAGTACTCCCAATAATGCTTTTTTGATAAAAACTACTTACCGTTTTTATTGATATGGTGTGAATAGAATTTTATGGATGCTCCAGACTCTTCAAGAATCAGTCACTTTTCGTATAAAAGGCAATATATGAACCCGATATATATTCGTTTTTCTTTTAAATAATAAGTATATTAGCACACGTAAGATCAAATTAAAATAACCCCATTTATCTAAAATCATGGCTACGACAAGATTCGGGTATCCACTTATTTTTGGATTCCAAAACGACCTAATTAGGAAAGCCCTTTCCTGTGTTCTTCAGGAAGATTGCTTATTCATCAATCTAACAGAATCATCAAACAAACTTGACTTTAAAGGAGTGATTCCCAAACTAATTAAAATAGAACTTAACGCCACATCAGCGAAAAAGCTCTCTGTCAAGATAGAATATGCAGTCGCTTCTGGGAAATTGCATAGAGATAACATCGGGAATAATTCGTTTGCTGTCGAATCCTCCATACTTGTATCGCACAAGAGTACCAACTTAAAATTTGGGATTGATACAAAAAATGCAATGATTGACATAGGTGGTCATACAGTCAAACTTTCTGCTAAACTTGCAAAAGAACTTGGCCTAACCGCTCTCGCTGAGGTTGACTTTAAAGGTATCAATCTGGATGGCTGGAATATTTCTTTTACAAAAATCGATACGATATTTGAAGGGACCAACACTTTTATAGGCATCGAAGCCTCCTTCAATAACAGCAGTGGAAGATTTCCTTTTCGAGCTGGCCAAGCTCCAGAAATCGATGACACCCTATTCCAAAACCTTCCTACGGCCTTCCTATCTGGAGGATGGGGCTACATGTTTGACAAGACACTAGGCCCGGTTATTCTAGAAAGAATCGAAAGGGCCAACAACCGTAACCCCAGAATTCTTGGCTTGCGACTTAATGTCAACAGCATTCCCGCTCCAAACAATACAGATCACGCAGAAGTCCTGGGAACTGGACGCTTCGATACCCAGGTGATTGGAATAATAGGCTTTGATATATTTGCCGTAGTTAATTTTTCAATTTCTAATAATCAACTAATTGCCAACTGGAGGATTGATCGTGTAATGGCCTTCGGGGGAAACCATCTACAACGGTTTCTTGGTGGAGGTGGCCAGGGATCTGGCAATCTAACCACAGGTCTCCCAGCATCTACAGGCCAAAGTTCAAGTTCATTCGGTAGCCAAACTATAAGGTCGGTAAGTACCAGTACTGATGTGTTAATGGTACATGGATTCAGCGATGCCTCCTATTGTAACAATGCCAAAATCGGCTTAAATCCTTCCAGCCGTCTTTACGTCACAAAGGGTTCTACCTCAACTGTAGAGGTTTCCGCCATCAAAAATGGGCCTAGACAGGCTTCTCTATGTCTTGAAGATATTAGGTTTGAAAGTTCTTCAAATGCCAACACTCAAGGTCTATCTGTCAGTCCAAACAAAAAGTCAATCAAACCTGGACAAAGCACTACACTAAAGGTAACCTATAGCGGTATGGGAAGTAGAAGCGGAGTTAATCTCGTCATACCCAATAATGATGATGAAAAAATTATTGAAATATTTGCCGCGGATAAACCGGGAACCATCCAAATGCCGTCAAAAGCAAATTTTGTCTCACGTGATCAAGGACAAGGCGGTCATGCTGTATCCAAAGAAATCTATATACTACATTTAGGTGGAGGGCCTATCGACTTGAACCTTTCCCTTACCACTCCGAGGAGTTACTTCAGGCCTGCATATGCTCTAGGTAAGATCACACTCAAACCTAAGGGATATTACATGATCCCAATTACATTCTATCCAAGGCAAAAGAAAGCTGATGGTTCTTATGAATCATTACCAGCAGGACAAACAGTCACAGGTGCACTCGTGGCAACATTTCCAGATGGCAAGGAACAGAAAACTCATTTGGTCGGAATAGTGAAAAAAGAATCCTATGGTTATATTGACAAGGATCTTGTACGTATCCTGTTTGATAAAGTCCTGGCCAAGGAAATCAAAAAGATGTTCAATATCAAAAGTGCTTATGAGATTGTAAGGGAACTCTTCCCAAACGACCCTGCACCAGACCCAGCACCTGGTCCAGACGACGGCCCAGGTCCTCCACCATTTCCAATTGGTTGGATTATGTTTAGAAGCTTCGAAGTCCCAGCGGATGTCAGTATGCAATTTGAAACACCACATGGGATTACCTATGTGAGCGAAACTGCTGGTCAGCCTTCATTGGTATTGGCCAATTCAACTCCTGAGCTTCATGAAGGTTGGTTAAGCCCTACTGAAGAGAGAGATGAACCAGGTGAATTTGGTATGCAGCGCTGGCAAGAAAGATACACCAGTACTACCGATTTAGACGGGATAGCCCAATCTATAGCTATTTCAAATGGATTCTTATTGGTAGCAAAGGAGAATGGTCTGCAAGCTTTTCAAACGATAGGAAACAGTCAAATTGTAAAATACAATGAATGGCCAGAGCTCAACTCAATTTCGGCCCTCTGCGCATATCAAAATTGGTTGATCGGTTCGAATCATGAAGGCATGTTTATGACGGCCTTAGGTGCAGAAGATAATGAATTCAGTCTAGGTGAGGTATTCCCAACAGCAGCTGGAGCGCGAGCCATTACAGTAAGCCTGTTCCAGCATGTCGTCGCAGTATTCGAAGACCAATTGGCCGTATTTAGCGCGGAGGATCTTCCTCTATTGGAGCCAATTGACATCCTACCTGATCCATCCATGGGTTCTCAATTGATCAATCTTGGTCGATGGATTCTCTCTTTAGGTCAGGGCATCTCAGTCTATGAAGTGACGGAAGGTTCTATTGCCATGCATTCCCACCTTGAAACAGGAGATGTGCTTTCTGCAATCCGTCTTGGCGATTCTCTTGTCGTCCAAACTTCAAATGGAGAATTCTTAGCCATTGACCTTGGCAACGAAGTTCCGATGATTGCGGGAAGAATAATGGCTGAAATCCCGCATCATTCTATGTTGCATACTAGTAAAATAGTTGCCACGGGTGACCAGGGGCTGCGAGTAGGTTTGGCGCATTCAGGAAATCAACTTCATCTGCATTGGCTTGGACGCTATCAGGTCAATGAAGAGGCTTTAAATAGACTTACTGAATACGAATGGAGACTTGAGGAAGGACTTATTTCTTAAATGGACTTAGATTCCAAAGAGTTGAATTCAGTTTTTTACTGACGTTTAACTGTAATTAAAAACGACAAGTGGGCCAAAAGCCCCACTTGTCGTTTTTGCATTTGTTAGTTATCATTTCTTTTTTGAATTTGCTATCCATTTATTATTTCATCTTTATGATTTGTTGAATGCAAACATCATTATTTACTAGGTTGACAATTTTTGCGAAATATAAACCATTAGGCAAAGAACTTAAGTCTAATTCTTTGGAGGTATTCTGACCTGGTAAATCATGGTATACTGTACCATCAGAAGAAAGTAGTTGAATTGAATAGTCAGAAATATTTCCTTTAGTTTTAAGTAATCCATATGTTGGATTAGGATACAGAATTTGGCAGTCAGTTTGAACCTCGAAATCAGTTGTAGAAGTGCTCACATCGGTGACCTTTCCCCCTGTAACCATGGAATGCGGAACGGCATTTGAAGGTGTAATAGCACCGCCAAAGGATGTACCAAATTCATTCATCAGCTGCGAGTTGTTTTTATCGAGATATTGAATTGGGGTAACTCTTTCTGGAAACAAATCCTCTTCTGGATATAGAAATGGTGTCAACAAGTCTGAAGTTGGTACAGGCACGAAGCTGGCTTCCTGTTCATCGAAATATACTTTAGAATTATTGAATGGTCCAAAATCGAGACGGACATCATCTGGCAGTAAAAAGTAAGCGGACATTTTCACACCAGAACCATCAGGGTGAAGTAAGGCGAAAGCATCTCCTGCATTATTTAGAAGATGCATTTGAGCATCTAAGACTATGTTTTTATTAGAATTTTGAAATTTTATATCTCCTTCAATCCGAATAGTTCTCCACGGTGTAATTTTGTCGATCGGCGTCGGATCTTCAAAATATGGCGGATTATCTTCAACCTCTGAATTATCCACGATTCTTTCTTCCCAGCCTTTGGCCCAGTTTGCTTCTCTAATGAAAATATCTGTTCCTGTATTGTCAAAAGTTCCTCCATTTACCACAACACTTGCATTGATAGGAAGGGTGAGTGCCTGTGATTCTCCATCCCAACCAGCGATAGTATTATTTTCCATATTCCAGTTGCGTGTATTGTGATAGTGATCCAAATCCAGTCCTATAGAATGAGGCTCATCTTCCAGTCTGCCAGAATATGGATTTGGCATTGGACGCCAGGGCGCCAGTCCAATATCAGAACCGTAGCCATATACTTGATTATTTTTAAGTGTTATTTGAGCACAGTTTTCAAATTGCATTCCTGTTCTGCGAATACTCCAAAGCAAGGTGTTTTCTATGACGAGGTTCATAGCATTTCTATAATTCTCTGGCATCAAATTATATTCTTCACTATCTGTTTCTCCCACTTCATGAAACTCAGTCATTATGTAATCTCCTCGAAATCCTTGTGCACATGTATAGCCTATGTTATTTTTAAATGGTCTGGGCAGGATATACCAAACATCAAATAGCCAATTGGGGTATTGTGCAACTTGATTGTGAAGTTCTGCATTAAGCATTGGATATTCTGTTGGTGGCACGTAAAGATCAATTTTGTTCTGCATTTGAGGTCTTCCCCTCAAACTTTCCCATAATCCTTCTGTCCAATAAATGTAAGCGTGACCACTACATCCAGAGACGACATTTCCTTCCAGGGTCACTCCAGTGCTGTGCAACCAAAATCCATCGCCCTGGTGGGCAAAATCTGAAATTTGTTCTCTTCCGTCTGTCAGACCGTCGGTCCTTCCTCCTTCTATGCCTAACTCCCCTTCAATAGGCCTGCCCAGATTAAGCGGCTCCGATGGATTGAATGTTCGTATGGCGATATTGTTGACAAACGAACCAAGCTCATCTCCTGCCTCTGTGCAGTATGCAGAGCCAACAACAGCATAACTGACATTATTGATAAAATCTACACTGGAAGAGTGATTGGTATATCCCCAACCTGGATCATTGTTGACAACACAACCATCAACTAATGCTGTATTCGTATCTGAATCTAATGATCGGTGGAAATGTATGGAGTATCTTCCACGAGGATTTTTGCCATCTCCAGCAGGATAAGGTACTGTCGTATCAAATCTATCTTGTTCATCTTCTGGTACTGACCAATCATCTAATTCTATGCTTTTATCCGTCCTTCCTAAATTTTGTGTTTCAACGTATTTGAGCTCCACATCAGAATTATGCATAAACATAAGATGTCCGCGTGGCTTGCCATATCCATCCGTTCCTGGCATGGCAGAAACACTTGTATTTTCTGATGAGATAATGATGTTTCTACTGTTGTTTGATACATGTACATCGACCTTATTCGATAGCTGCGCGGGTGGCAGATGATCTTTTGTAAGTGCAGATGACAGTGTGATATTGCTCCCAGATACGCTACTGATAGTGACTAATTCATCGCTGGTATAATCATTTACATCTGTTCCAGCAATGACAATTTTATCACCTGCCTCCCAGCCTGATGGTGTTGTTCCAAGTGATAATTGGCTGGTGCCAGCAGTGGGATGTACAGCTAGCGTTGTCCAACTTGTTTTATCTGCACCATGCATTCTGACTGGCCCCATTAGAACAGCTCCAGGTGCAAATCGATTAATATCTTCCGCCTCTGACGTGCCACCTCTCCATGCAAACACCAAGCTCGCAGTGACGGCAGCACTAACTTTATTGCTGCTAGTCCCTATTTCAAGACTACCCATCATTGAACTGAACAAATATTCCGTTCTCAATTCAGTATTTACATTGGTAGCAAATTGAAGTTTTCCACCGTTCCCAATTCTTACTGATTTGAATTCTTCGGAAATCATGCCATCTACGGTTACTGTTATACCACTTGGGATCAGAACTCTGTCATCATCCGATGGCAATGATCCACCCCAAGTCGATGCGGAATTCCAATTGCCAGATGTTGTAGCGGTTATTGTTGCTGTACCTGCGACTTGCAGGGGTGATTGAGCAAAGCCTTGGCCCGCAAAAGCGGAGATTATTAATACCAGTACCAGATTTCTAAAAGATAGTGAAGTCATTTTGTTGTTTTAAAGTTATTTTATCTAAAAAGCCGTTAATTGTATGCAGTGATATTTTCGTTGTCAGAACAGGACGATATGGCAAGTGGTTGTGATACAGACGAACCCACTCCTTGAAACTCTCTTTTTATAATTTCATTCCTTTTTATGATCTTGATCTCTCATAAACTCAATTCATGTTCATCAACCCATTAACATCTTTTCTACGGCTGCATAAGCCGATTCTGCAGCTCCGTGGACGGTTGATGTATTTCCATTTGGAGCTGTTGCTTCTCCAGCAAAATAAATTTGATCGTTTATAGGACTAGCCAAAGCTTCAGGTGAGCCATATCCATTGGAGTAAGATCCTTGAATGAACGGCTCCTTTGACCAATTTTGAATAATGTGTTTTATATAGTACTGTGAAGCTTGGCCTTCAAAAATGGTATCTAGTTCTTCCATTATCTTATTGAAAATCGCTTCATCCGAACCCATTGAAGTATATTTTGTTGCCATTTCACCTACCGCAAATAAGGCAAAAACATTTCTGTCCGTTTCCTTTCCAAATGCCGCGTCATAATATGTATGTTCACTATTGTTGGCAGCTTCTAATAAATTGCCAAACATCAAAATATCAGGATAAAACTTTTGGGAGAATTCAATGAAAACCTTTATTCCATCTGGCATATACTCGGCATTTATTGCCTCCAATTTTTCTTTTGGAAGACTTGGAGTGAAGTTGATAAATCCATTTTGTAAAATTTTAATAGGTACTGTTATAAGTATTTTGTCAGCCTTATAAACATCGTCGTTTGTGGTATTGACAATTATCTTTTTGCTGGTATAATTAATCTCTGTTACGGGGCTATTGTAAGTTATTTTATCTTGAATGTTGGGGATCATATATTCATTAAAGAAGTCATACCAGGTGGTACTTTTGAATTTATGTTCACTATAAAAATAGCTGGCGAAATTTCGCTTTCTTAGTTTTTGATTTTTCCAAATGGAGATGGTTTGAGGATTGTAATTGATAATATCTATGCTGGCATTTGATTGTTTGTCATTAATTAGTTTTGCCAAAATGGAAGGGTCAGTATGAATCCATTCGCCACCGAGATCAATTGGGAAGTCAACAAAATTATTTGCTTTTTTTACACGTCCACCATGAATAGATGAGGCTTCCAGGATTTGGAAATCAATACCTTTTTTATGTAGGATATGGCCCGCCGTTATACCCGCTGCTCCAGCACCAATGACTAATACATTTCCATTGAAATTAATATCAAAGTCTTGAAAAAACTCAATGCTTTTTGAACATGAAGAAAGTAAACTACTCATTAAAGTTGTGCCTATACCTACGGTCGCAAAATTTCTTAAAAATTCTCTTTTGTTCATTTCTTGTTAATGTTTAGTGTGAAGTCTATATCGAGCACCTAGTTCGACAAATAAGGCTAAGGTGGTTTCTCGAGCTTGAGATGTTTTGTAACCATATGACAATTTGCCATACCATCCAATGCTGCTGGAGATTGCACTTCCATACTCAAAGTTTATGGTTGATAGTAGCCACCCCCAATTTTCTCTTGTATCAGTCTTGGACCCGTTGCTTAAATTGATTTTACTTTCTGTTATTTGAGATTGATTTAGGTATCCTATTCCGACAGAAATGGCCCAATAATTTAGAAGGCTTTTATAGGATTTCATATACCCCATATCAGTGTTGAATATGAATCCAGTATGTACTTTTGGATAAACATAAAAACCAACTTGAGGGCTTATATACAAATTTCTATGATTGAATGAATCCTCAGATTTCTCCTTAAAATTCCTGATGTTGAATTGAGTGCCTAGTTTCATGCCGGGCTGAAAACCAAAATGTCCGAAATAGCCGATTGAAATTGGACGAACTTGCAAGGTGTTTTGCCCAAAGGATTTGCTGTTCAAACTAAATATCATTCCTATTGCCAAGATGTATTTCACTAGAACTGATAATTTGCTGGAATATGGAATCATAATTTATTTTCGAGTTTTTGCTCTAATCTTATTTATGCTTACAAGATTAAATGGAATGATGGAAGGGCGAAAATATATTCAATCAGAGCCCATATTTATCGCTTAAATGGCCCACTCCAGGGGATAAGCGGTAATGCAGATATTGTTGCCCGCTTATAGGAAAAATTTGACCATTGATGAGATTACTTCTCTCGTTGAAAGGAAAATGTTCTTATAAGCAGATATTATTCATAGTTTTATCTTGCTATGGAAAAGTCAACATTTCGCCGGTATGGTATTTTGAGTCAAGTAGTTATATTTATTATTTTCTTCTTGATCAATTTTATTGAGAGTTATGCTCCGGGCTATTTTTTGGAATCCATGGCTTTTGCTTCAAATTATACCTTTATGGTGCTAGCCGTTACTGCTATTCACTATAAATACCTACTTCGACTCTATCTTGAAAAAAACAGACTGCTTTATTTTATCTTGCTTATTGGTTTAATGACTGTTTTTATTGCCTTGAATTTCGTGATATATGCCTCTTTGCCATTTATTCCTGAAGATGAGCCATTTTCGGAGTGGATAAAGGCGTCGGATATTGCTTATGACTATTTAGTATTAATGATTGCCATAGCATTGACCAGTTTGTACTACTTTGTAGAGCAGTGGTTTAAAAATATTTCTACTGAATCACAATTGCGAAATGAAAAATTGCAGGCTGAACTTAATTTCTTGAAATCCCAGATCAATCCACATTTCCTATTCAACACACTTAATAATATCTATTCATTTGCACAAACTGGAAATGAAAAGACCGCTCCAATGTTAGAACGCCTTTCTTCAATATTGCGATTTATGGTTTATGATTGTGAGGAAAATAGAGTTGTTTTGACCAAGGAAATAAATGCGGTAAAAGATTTGTTGGAAATTCTTAAAATGAAAAATTCTGAGCAGAGGAATATTGACTTAAAAGTAGAAGGAGTAAAGGGATTTCATTTAATAGCTCCATTGATTATTGTGAATTTTGTGGAGAATGCCTGTAAACATAGTAATGTAGTGAGCAACCCAAATGGATTCATCAAAGTTGCTATTTCAATTGATGATTCAGACGTTTGTAAATTGGATGTTTCAAATACCTATAATATAAAACCAGTTGAAAATACACGATATGGTGGAATCGGTTTGGAAAATATAAAAAAGAGATTGGAGTTACAATACCATGAGAAATATTCTTTGACAGAGGAGAGGTCAGATGGTATTTACCTTTTGAGATTAACCGTACCACTTGAAAGAAAATCATAGAGAATTGAGGAAGGGTATAATATATGAATAAACAGATTCAAGGAGTATAGCAATAAAAATTTGGCCTATGAAATATAAAGTATTGGTAGTTGATGATGAAGAACCAGCAAGAGACCTCTTGGTAAACTATGTTTCAAAAATTGATGAGCTTGAAATTATAGGTGCCGTGAGCAATGCATTAGATGCGAAAAGGATGATTTCCAAAGAGAATGTTGACATTTTGCTTACAGACATCCAGATGGATGATTTGACAGGAATTGATCTGGTTAGAACTCTGAAACATCCACCTGTAACGATATTTACAACAGCCTATTCAGAATATGCATTAGAAGGGTATTCATTGGATATTGTTGATTACTTGGTTAAACCAATTCCATTTCAAAGATTTTATAAAGCTATTAATAAGGCGATTGAACTCATTCAATACACCGAGACTTCAAGTAGCAATGCAGATAAAAGGCCTTCCTCAGATACAGTACAAAATAACACACCGAAGTACATATTTGTCAAGACCAATAGAAAATTGATTAAGGTCAATTATGATGACATACTATTTATTCAAAGTTTTGGGGAGTACGTGAAAGTATTTACTCATGATGATATTATAATGGCCTTGCAAACCACAACTTTTATGGAAGAACTCTTACCAGGTGATACATTCATCAGAATCCATCGATCCCACATTGTCAACATCAATCAAATTTCAGAAATAGAAGGAAATCAAGTAGTAATTGAAAATCATAAACTCCCCATCAGTAAGCGGATGAGAGATTCATTTATGAATGTTGTGAGGGATAAAGGAGTGATTTGAATTTGAAGGATTGCTAGAACGCTTCATTATATATTCCATTTATTTATTACAGTTAAGCCATTAGGGATAAGTATGCGATCATCATCCAAAGACAATGATCGCCCCTCAATCGTTGCCGATTTCCTTTTGCCAGATGGTTTAGTAGTTGTTGTAACCTTTTCAGCTGCTTGCATTTGCAACTGCCCAAAAGAAGATTGACAATACAATATAGGTACACATTGGTGGCAAGTACATTCCCAAACGTGTTTTATCTTTTAGCTTGATTTCTATTTCAACTTTATGATTTTTTGAGAATACGTTTCGTTGCGTGAACTGCTTAGAATTTTTAGGAAGTAAATTCCGCCAGGTGAATCTCCTAAGTCGATTTCTGCTAGACCATTAATATTTTTTAACTCTTTTATTAGCCTTCCCTCAACCGAATACACTTGAATATTTGCCATTTCAAAATCACCTTGAATATTGAATATGTCTCTGCCTGGATTTGGAAAGACCTTAATCATTGGATGATCGGAAGACTTTAATTGAATGTGTTCTACATTCGAGTATTCAATTCGTCCATCAAAATCAATTTGTTTTAACTGGTAATAATTACTCCCATCGACTGGTTCATAATCATAGGTTTGATATTTGTGTGTATCATTACTCGTTCCATTTCCTTCAATAAATGTCAATGTCTTCCAATTCATGCCGTCAATGGACTGTTGGACTTCAAAGCCTTTATTATTAATTTCAGAAGAAGTTGACCATTCGAGGAGTACAGACCTTCCTTGTAGAGAAGCGTCAAAAGAGATAAGGTCTATTGGTAGTGCGCCTGATTCTACCTTGCCACCTATGATTATGGGATGTGTCACTGCAGAGTTTGGTGTAACCGCCCCAGCAAATGACTTGTCGTACTGGGCATTCAATTGAGCATTGGTCTTATTGGTATATTGATTGCTGACGCATTCTGATTCTTCTCCAAACGAACATCTATTTTCTGGAGTGATTGGTATGTAATTGGCGTCTTGTTGATTATAGTAGACCTTTGAATTATTGAAAGGACCAAAGTTCAATATGATTTCCTGATCCGCAAAGAAATACTCATCATCTCCGCTAGGACCTCCTAGTAAGGGAAAACCTTTTCCATCGACCTCGTTATAATAAATTTGAGGATCCAAGACAATGTTGTTGTTTGAATTTTGGAATACAATATTGCCTTGAATCAGGATGTCAGATTTGGTAGGATCGACGGACAACATACCTTGTCCAAAGAAGTCGCCAATTTGTCTATCTGAGCAGCCGATCAAAATATCAGTACCACTATTGTTAAATGTGCCCCCATCCATGGTTACTATAGCATTTATAGGGAAGGTAACTCCAACGGCATTTCCAGAAAATCCTTCAATTATATTATTGTACAAATTCCAGCGATGCGTATCATGGAAAAAGTCGAGATCCAAACCAATGACTTCAGGCTCGTAAGAAACATAGTTAGGAGCGGGATTGGTGCCATAATCTTCTAAACCTGTTCGACAATTATAACCGACGATGCGAGAATTCTGTATTGTCACATTTGCAGTATGATTATGCTCAAATCCGACTTTACCAATATTCCATAAAATGGTACCGTCGAGGACCAGATCCAACTGATCCTTATACGCTCCAGGAAGATCGTTGAACCATTCTTCGGGATCATCCGTATCCTCTACAGACAGATGAAATTCTGTATGCACGTAATAGGTTTGTACACCTCTGGCAAAACCATATGCAGTATTATTAAGAAATGGTCTTGATTTCAAATACCAAATGTCCAAAACGAAATTTGGATTGCTTGCCTTCCAGTCGTGAAGCATTTGATTAAGAAGTGGAAAATCTGAGGCAGGCACATGTGCATCTATATCGCCTCGTGCCATACCCATGCCTTTTTCAATAAGCCCGTCGGTCCAGTATACATAGGCATGTCCTGTACATCCAGATACGACATTGCCTTGTACCGTGACTCCAGTACCATGCAACCAAAAACCATCTCCCTGAAAGGCAAAATCCTGTCGCCCTTCTCTAATGTCAGATAGAGCCAATGTAGGTTCATCAGCATCGGTATAAGAGTCTCTTGTACGAGGTTCTGGGATGATTGGATTAAGAGGGCTAACCGTTCGGATGGCAATATTTTCGATGAAAGACCCCGTTTCATTTCCCGATTCTGTACTGAAAGCACTGCCCGTCACATTGTAGCTTACGTTTTTTACAAAATCAACTCTGGATGAATGGTTCACATATCCCCATCCTGGATCCGTATTGACTACACATCCTTCTACATGGGCTGGTGTGGGTAGGGGAGTAGTGGGCTTGGCTGGAAATACAGATGTATCGAGACCACCTCTGTGAAAATGAAAAGAATATCTCCCCCTTGGATTTCTGCCTCCGTCGGGAACGGGTGAACCAGTATCCGGACCTCTGGCCAAATCTTCAAAATCCCAATCGTCCAATATGATCGTTTTATCTGTCCTGCCGAGGTTGTTGGCTTCTACATACCTAATGTCTACATCTAGGTTGTGCATAAACATGACATGTCCTCGGGGTTTGCGAAAATCACCGCTTATAGAAGTAGTGCTTGTATTTTCGGATGATATTACAATATTTCTACTGAGGTTTGCTACATGAACATCCAAATCCGAGGCCTCGACGGGAGGCTTGTGATCGCGAATTAAAGCAGGAGTGAAAGTTATAGTATTCCCAGAGATTCCAGTTATGGCGACTACCTCATCTCTTTCAAATTCGTCAGTGCTTGAAAGCGTAGCATTGGTAATAGGGTCGGTGCCAGCTACCACTATAGAATCTCCTACTTGCCACCCGGACGGAGCTGAATCTAATACGAATTGGGTGCTTCCTGCAGAAGGGTGAGTTTGGAGAGTGAGCCAACTTGTCTTATCAGAGCCATGCATGGTAGTACTACCCATCAATACTGCCCCGGGGGCGAAGCGCTCTGGATCAAAAGTACTTGTTGTGCCTCCTCTTTCAGCAAAAACCAAGCTCGCTTTTACATTCGAAGATACCTTATTAGAGTTGGTGCCAATTTCCAAAATGCCCATCATATTACTGAAAAGGTATTCGGTCCGTAGTTCTGTGTTGACATTGGTAGCAAATTGTAATTTCCCACCGTTATCAATTCGGACAGATTTGAATTCTTGTGCTATCATGGCATCGACAGTAACTGTTATACCATTGGGAATCAATACTCGGTCATCATCGGATGGTAATGAACCGCCCCACACTGTCGTCGAACTCCAATTACCTGAAGAAGTAGCAGTTATTGTCGCCGTCCCAGCTACTTGCATGGGAGATTGGGCAATTCCACAAAATGTACAGATATTGACTATCAATAGAGAGACTATAAATTGAATTGATTTTGATGTCATTTTACTTAGTTTTTGGTTAAAAATCTTCAACTCAATTATAGAAAGACTAAAGTTGGTTTCACCCTATCATTTTTGTCAATTTTATTATTTTAAATTTGAATTTCGATCACTAATTCATAGATTATCAGTGTTTGGTTTTTGTTATTTGGATTTCCTAAAAGGTCGTTAATGGGGGGCAAGAACGGTCTTATATATCTGACGGAATCAGTCTTAATTTGACTACGCTTGTGTTAGGTGCCAACTCCATTCTGCTCTAAATATTTTTTATAATTATGGGGAGAATATATTTTAACATTAAACTCCTTCATCTCACTTGATAATTGGCCACATGCTTCACTAATAATATCATTGCATTCAATATTTGTAATAATTGAATATTTTTTTTTGTCAAAAGTCTTATCTGATGTAATTAACTTACTCCTCATTTTTTTTATTTGATGAAAGACCTGTTTCAGGTTACCAATCAACGTGTCTTTAGGTCTGTCACTTTTGAACATTTTTACTTCAATAATTTCTGTAATGATTTCATTTTTATTCAAAAGGCAAATATCTATTTCTACATCTTTTAGTAGAGTTAGATTAAGTTTATGAGGTATTGATAAGTTGTTAATGAGGTAATGGAGTGCATGGAACAATATTCCATCTTTGTGTTTCACATGTGAATATATTTCTTTGCAAAGCTCATAAGGTACTGCAAAAAATGTCTCGTCATTACAAGCAGGACACTTTAAATTCAATTTACTTGGAGAGATATTAGTGTTTATCAACCCTGTAAATGTATTTGGTGGACAGTTAATACATTCATAGAAAGACTTGCCCTGCCCAGGTTTAATGATTTTTAATTCATAAAGTTCCTCAAAAAGCTCTCTTCTATCTTTATACTCTTCATTTTCATATAGGACATTAATATAATGTTTGTCCGATTCAATTATCAAATCCTTTAATCTCGAATCATATATTTTACTAATACCATCGAATGAGAAAATCATCTCGCTTATACTTTCTTTTTGAAAATATTTCCGAGCTTCTATTTTAATCTCATCTAAAAAGTATTGTTCAAATTCCCCTATACTTTTGATCTCCTTGGGTGTCAAATGATACTTTCGCGAAAATTTCAATAATTCTTGTTCAGATTGTAAGGCTTCGATTATTGAAAAAATAAATTTGATAACTCCCTTCTTCTCTATTTTTTTAGAAACTTTATTCAATGTTCGACCATATTTTTTTCTTATATATTTCAACAATGTTTCTTCATCAAAGTACTTTTTAATAGAGTTCACTAAATTGAATTCAACATCAATAGCATCACTTTCTATTCTTCTTTCAATTTTATTGATTAATTGTTTATTTGACAACGTATTTGATATAATTATCTCTGATGAAAAATAATCCTGTTTAATGAATTCCAAGTCTAGAGTTCTTTTTTTTAAAAGACTTGATTTGTGTAAAAGGAAAATACTTTTGCAAGCATTATCGCTCCAGAATTTTCTATAAAATTTGGTCTCAATTGGGTTCATTTATCTTTTTTTGTAAGTACTTAAAATATATAAATGCTATGGTTGTATCATTTAGGGACTATTTGCAATTATACCTTATCATTGGCAGTATTCATTTATTTGATTTATCACATTGGCCTTAAAAGTATCATCCTTTAAAAATTCAATTCTAAATTTTCTAAATTCCTTCCTGATTATACCGTTTTTTACTGATGCTTCTTCCCATTCTTCGATGGTCAAAGTTCTGGTATAAGAGATCTCCAGTAATGATTTGAATATCTTATTTGTAGATGATTTGCCGAATCGGATTTCAAAACACTTTAATATCAGTGGACCCAATATGTACCTATACTGCACATCGATTTCTTGAGGCGAGGTTATCTCTTCCAATGGAATATAGTCTTGGTCTTCTATTTTGCTTACAAAATCCAACAATTTTTGATTTAAATACTTTTTTCCACAATTCAATTCTGTGATATTGAATGACATATATTCAGCACATGATTCCAACCAAAACCAATATAATTTACCTGACATTACATTGGTCAAAAAGTAGTTGTGTGCCAGCTCATGACTAAATAGATCTACATATTTGCATTTTAACCTCCCATCATCCTTTAGTATGCTATTGAAATCTATTCCCGAAAATCCAAACGCGGGATAAACATTAAATCCCCATTGGCTATCTTCTGGAATCTCTTCCACTGCTTTATGATTAATAATATAAATACTGTCATTAAATTCTATTTCCAAATCAGTGGCGTAGGTGGATTTAATTTTATCTATTTCCTTAAAGATATTTTTTGCAACCTCTTTTGATATCGAAGCATTAATCATGTAATTATTCCCCGATGACATAAAATCAAAATTTCCGACAAAGAGAAATAGAGGAAATGGTTTGCTTGACTTAAATAAATTGACTTCTCCTTTTTTAGGCGCAGATCCATTTATAAAAATTGAGGTGGAATGCTTTGCCGTTATTTTCAATTCATAACTATAACTATCTATATATCGATCATTTATTGAATCATATATTATGGGGTACCATTTGCTTTGTTCTGTTGCTCTTAATGTCTCACTATTATTGGCAATATATCCCTTGAAGTCAAATGTATTGTATTCATTTTTGTAGATCGGGTACGCACCGATATATTCAATTTCGAATGAAGTGGGAAGGTCTTCTATATCTTCTTCTTCCGAATCCAAAAAATGATATTCAATGCCCACATGATGGGTTTTTCCGGCGTAGTATCCATCGTAATCCAACAGATTCCCCTCGTGATCCCTAAAGTATTTTATGTTCATCCCCTTATTCAAAAGCACTCTATACTGTGAGATTTCTGGCAAATTGGATAAATGAAAATGACATTTGAAAATCCCTGTTTTAATACAGATTTCTAATTCTCCCTTTATATGAGGTGCGTTTTTATTTAGTTTTTTATCTGTTAATTTCAACTCAATTTAATTTTTATTGACTTTGAATTTTATAAGTAATTGCTACTAACTCCTTGGCTAGTACACGTGGTAACTACACAGCCATATAATTAATCATATCAGCGGGATAAATTTTGTCATCATTTTTGACCAAAAATGCCGCCAAAATTGATTTTATCCAATTCCTAGCCCTGGATTGCAATCCAGGGCTAGGAAAAGTAAAGCCCTTCAGGCTTTTTTATGTCTTATATGCCTGGCTGTGTAGTTACTACACGTGTTAATAATGGCGCAAGTGCGTAATAGTCAAAGTTATGCACAGGCTATCTCTAAAATATCTATTAACAATAATAATCTAGTTTTGATCAAAAATATGGATTGAATGATAATATCAATTTTACAGAAATCAATCTTACACTTTTGTCCTTATGGAACCCAAACTACACATTTTTAGTAGTATTCTAAATTTGGCAGAATGATTTTGACAACTCGGCCTTCTTCATGGCTGGATATGCCTTGATTTTCATGTGTTCTGCGTGCTCCTATTTGTACAAAAAAATAATCTGCTGTTTACGGTATTACGTATATCTCGTGTGAATGAATTGTGTAAATACACGTAAAGCCAACAGTTCTTACTCTAATTTTATCGAAGATTTACGTTGTCAAGCGATGTAGCAAATAATGTGATATACTTTGTCTTCAGCTTTTACCTAGTCCCACAAATGCAAAAAATATTTAGCAAATTTATCCAATCCTTCTTGAATGTATTTCTCATCATATTCCATGTCTTCAAATTCACCACCAGGCCCATTATATAGGATTTGTTTGAATGCATCAATCATATGTTTCACTTCAGATTTCCATTGAGAAACAAGCTCATTGATTTCAGAATCAGAATAATGTTCCTTTTGATCTTTTAAAAGCCAAGTAGGAATCGAAAATCCTTTACTTGAATATTCATTTAAATAGTTCTCCAATTTTGGTATTATCGTTTCGGCAAGATCATATTTAAGATCACCCCAGCTCCATTGGTCTATTTCTTTGCTCATTACTTAAATATAGTTTTGATAGTATTATTTCAAATTTGCCAAGTGGATGTTTCTTAGGGAGATAGAAGTTACGGCCCTTGCATACAAGGAATTTTATTGTGTTTTCCAATGGTCACCCTAATTATGCATTGTGATTCATTTGCCAAATATGCGTCTCAACCATCCCTTTGATTTCTTTTCTTTTGCCTTTTTTCTATTTGCTATTTCAATTTTCTCTCTATCCAATAATTCAAGGTATTCGTCATTGCCAAACTCCCAAGGTAGACATGTCTCATTATCGCAGAGGATTCCTTCCGGATTGAAGGCAGTAATAATCTTCTGCATAGTTTCTTTGTGTTTTGTAAGCATGAGGCAAAAGAAGGTGTCCCGATCTTGGAGGATCATAACCTCTTTGTTTTCCGAATATATTAATGTTGAATTGAATGCTTTGCAAAAGGATTGTTCATCTAACTTTTCAATTTCGATTGGATTTGAATCACTGCTGTAATCCAGGTTTACGGCACTTTTTACATCCAGAAGATTGAATATTTTGAAAAGCAATAGTTTAGTCAAGGTGTTAATATCATCTTCTCTGGGAGACCAGTAGTTGTTTTCCGCAAGCACTTCCATAACAGAATTCATCAAATCATTTCTTTGAAATATCCTGCGATATGCGCCAATTGAAGTTTTTAATCCTTTTTGAATGTCTTCATATGAGTTCAATCCATCTGAATTATTTAATACCTCTTTCCATTCTACGGGCATTCCATTTTCGATTATTTCAACTTCTTCTGGATAGTTTGGATTCGAGCTATAAATAGTAGCGTTGGATGGAAGTGTTATTTCTTTAAAGATGTCTTTTATAACATTAGGAATTTCATTTTCTTGACTTGAGCTAATTCTACTTTTGCCTCCATCATCGCCTTTCATTTTCAAGAATGGATGAAATAGTATGAAGCAAGATTCAAATTGCCCTTCATACGATTTTAATATATTTTCTGCTCCTTTTGGATAATGCATAGTTCATTTCATTTTACTCTTCGGATGGACTGTAACCCATGTAAGCCCTTGTCCTCGGAGTGGTTACAGTTGGTTATCCTCAGCTTTGTAATATTGAGTTCATAATTTTTTCTGGACATTTAAAATCGGAATAAACCTCTTTTGCACCGAGATTCATTAATTTTCCATTGTTTTTGCTATCTATTCCTATGAATCTAATTCCAAGATTTTTGCAAGTTTTTAAATCCCATTCTCCATCTCCAAAATATATTATTTCTTCAGGTTTAGTCGGGGATATTGAATTTAGTTTATCAATTACGTCCAATATAATTTTTTCTCTTTCTTTGAAATAATTGCTGTTTGAATAGCTTACCAATGTGGGATCAACTCCAATTTTATTCAGTTTGAAAGTTGCGGTTTCTTCCCATCCTCCCGTTGCAATTCCAGTTTGCATATGACGCACCTCATTTACTAATTTATAAAATCTTCGTGCACCTTCAATTTCATTAAAGTTTGATCTATTTGAATTGAATTCTTCCTTGATTTTATTTAAGAATATTTGCTTCAAACTACCAATGTCATTTTGGGTTGCTTCTCTTTCAAGTTTTAGTTTTATAAGTTCTTCCGTTATTCCCCAATCTGTTACGTTTTTTAAATGATGCCATTGGACATCCTTAATTGAGGTGTTGAATAGTGATTCGAATGATTCTATATAGCACTTGTCATCAACCTTTGTTGTGTTAGTAAGAGTGCCATCTATATCAAATATTATGTACTTCAATTTATTTGGTTTGTCATAGTTGCAAATAATGACCGCGTATAAACGAAGTAAGTCCGCATGGGATTAATTCTTGATTATGCATTGGCCAGTTAGAAATAGCAACACAAAATTATGGATTTAATTGGGATCTGTTTTCCTTTAATTCATTTTATATTTTTCTCTATAATCAGATGGACTTAAACCTTCCTTCTTTTTGAATAATCTTGAAAAATATTGTGGATATTCAAATCCTAAGTCAAAAGCTACTTCTGAAATACTTTTGTTGGGATTCAATAAAATATTCTTGGATTTATCAATCAAATATAATTGTAAGTGTTCAGTTGTAGTTTTACCTGTTTCTTTTTTAAGCGTGTCACTAAGATAGCGCTGAGAGATTAACATCCTTTCCGCTATTTGTTCTATACTTGGAATTCCTTTTTCTTGTAGTTTTCCTGATTCAAAATATTCGGATAAGTGCCAATTAAACTTTTCTAATAAATCATTGGATAGTCCTTTCCTATTTATAAACTGTCTTTCATAGAATCGATTTGCGTATTTTAACAGCGTGTCCAATTGAGAGATTATTATTTCTTTGCTAAACCCATCTTGATTATTGTGATATTCAATTTCAATATTTTCAACAATGGATTCTAACTGCTTTTCCTCTTTTGGAGAAAGATGTAGGGCTTCATTTGCTGAGTAGGAGAAAAATCCATATTTCTTAATTTGATGTGCCAATTCAGTTCCTTTGAGGAAATCTTCATGAAAATTTATTGAAAAACCTTTTTGCTCAAAGACTGCACTGCTATCCCATTGCATCACTTGTCTTGGAGCCATGAAAATCAATGCTCCATTGGTGAAATCGTATTTGGTTCTTCCATAGTTCAAATCTCCCTTGACAATCTTTT
This sequence comes from Saprospiraceae bacterium, assembly GCA_965230575.1. Lineage (GTDB taxonomy): Bacteria > Bacteroidota > Bacteroidia > Chitinophagales > Saprospiraceae > CAJXUU01. The sequence goes on along the minus strand of OZ246013.1, from coordinate 7,359,772 downwards.
TTAGACTTATGGAATAACAATCATTAGTGATCGGAGGTGAACTCTCTTTTGGGCAAGGAAGAAAATTTTCCCCTTTTGCAAACAAAACACTCAACATTGGATGCTCGGGACTGGGCAACTGAATGTAATCAAAGTAAGCTGAAAGTGTTTTGAAATGGTTCATGGTTTATTTTAATCTCTTATTTCCGTTTCTACTGATAATAACTGTTGATTGTAGGCATCGATTCTGGCATGTGCCAAACCGTCAATCAACAATATGACCACCAACATGGCAATGGCTGTAATCAAGCTTGCCCGCCAAATGGGTGCCTTGAGGAACATAATGCCTATTGCACAGGAAGCTATGATGAGTGGAATTGCCGTGAAAACAATGTTCCTATATTCTTTTAAAGTTCCTTCCGCACGGGCAAGTTCTGACTGTAAAAAGGCCGATGAGTCATTCTCATATGCAGTTGAGAAATTGGCGAGCCTAGATTTATTATTAAAATATAGTCCAAATCCAATTATCAAAAGCAAAATACCTGCTACCATGGTAGGAATGATATATGCTTTTGCCATTTCAGTTTTTCCTAATTGCCAAAACCCAATGCCTGCCAATAAAAATAGGACTCCAAAAAGTATAAAAAAAGGAGTTGAAAAAAGTTCGGCTTTTATCCAATCGGTTGCTGCTTTTGTAAGATCCATATTTTATTTTTCTAAAATTAAAAATTCCATTTAAAACCTGTAGCCTTTTCAGACACTTCCCACAATTTCTTTGATACAGTTTTATCCTTGGCATGTGGTTCTAGTTTAAGTGCTCCGACAGGACCCACCCAATTACTTCTACCTGTAGGACCATAAAAAGCCTCTTGATCCAGGTTTGGCTCTGTGGCACACATTAGTTGAGGATAGGCTCCTTTTTCTGCTGGTTGCGTCAATGGCGACAGTTTCATCAGACCGAATACAATCCTCATAATTAAACTGCCACTTGTGCTGATCAGTGATGTTCTGGAAGAGCCCGGATGACATGCATAAACTTTGATATCCGTCTTTCCAGCTTGTTACAATCTATCCTGTAATTCATAGACGCACATTATTTGCGCTAATTTGCTCTGGCTATAAGCGTTATTCGGGGTGTAATTTTTATCCCAATTCATATCATTAAACTCTATGGTTTTGATACCCATATCATATCCCATGCTTCCAACAGTGACGATATGCCCTTTGGATTTTTCAATTATAGGCAAGAGCATTCCTTGAAGCAGGAAATGTCCATAATGATTCACACCAAGCTGGCTTTCAAATCCATCAACGGTAAGTTTTTGACTTGGAACTTGGGCAATTGCTGCATTACAAATCAAAGCATCGATCTGTGAAACCGATTTCAGTACTTCTTCTGCCGCCTTTTTTACAGAAGCTAGAACTGCCAAATCCATTTGGATATTTGTAACCTCAATATTATTACCTAATTCCTGTTTTAGGGTTGAAATGGTGTCTGCTGCTTTTTTCGAATTACGATTGAGCATTACCACTTTTGCACCTTTTGAAAGTAAAATTTTTGCTGCTTCATACCCTGTACCACTTGTAGTGCCTGTAATGACATGGGTTTTGCCGTTTTGGTTAGCTATGCGATCGGGGGTCCATCCATTTTTGCCAAATTGAATTGTACTCATTCTTAAATGTATTTTTAATTAATAATAAGAATCGTACAAATGTAGGTCGGTTTGATGCATAAGGTCTTATACTAGATTTCGAATCTTGTATACTTTTTGGTTTTTTCTTGACTTCGGTGTCAAAGATTTTACGAATATATCGACCTATGGTTTAGCTAGCAAATGAATCATACAAGATGTGAGTTGTATACCTTTTTAATATTTTTCCACTTCTCCTGTTTCATGATTAAATTCATACAACTCTTCTTTAAGCATGTAATCATTATCTTTTTGTAAAATTAATCCGAGAGAGTCACCACATCCATTTTCGGCAACGATTATCGATTTATAAGTCTCTGGAATTCTATCTGAATATTCATTTTCTGTGTAGAAATCACTGATCGCTAAAAATTCATATTCTTCTGTTTCTATCCGGTTGTTTCTATATCTGATTTTGAATGATTCAGGCAAAATCACATTTAACTCTATTTGTTTTTGCTGAAATTCATCTTCATTGATGCTAGATGTAAATGGTATCTCTTTTGATTCAAGTCTAATAGCTTTGTCGGAGTAGTAGGCAAATTCTTTTGAAACCTCTGTATTAGAATTTACAATGTTCGTCTCATTGAAGGCTGATGTATTTTTCTTGCGATCATATTTTTCTTGTGGAATTCTGATATTCAAATTTTCGACAGATTCAAAGAGTACTTGGTTTGGCAATGCACTTTCGATTACAGTTTTTACAAATTCGTTTACTATGACATCATGCTCAATGGTAAATATATCTTCATCAGTATCAACCTTGTATTCTAGAGGTCTAAGTTTGCTATATTGAACTCCTTCTGATTTAAGTCCTTCCTGAATTATTCGGATAGATTCGTAGTTTTTAATTTCTCCCTTACTTAGTAGTTCTGATTCAAATTCATCAAACCAGCCATTTTTAGTAAGCTTCTCAAATTGCAATTCATTGAAATCTGCCTTCTTCAATAGTGAGTCATATTCAAATTGAAGTATGTGAAATTTTAGGTCTGTCTTGATTTTCTTGGGAGTCAACTTTACAGGAATGAATTTATGACCTGTATTTTTGAAATTCTCGAAGACAGACTTTAAGTTTTGGCTTATTAAAAGAATAGGGTAGAAGGACATGTCTGAATATCTTGGCATTTCATAAAGTCTTGGAGGCCCTTCCTGCAATGAACCATTTATCAATTCGATTTGACCATTTATTTCAAAGAATCCCCTTCCTTCTCGGAATTCACCAAATACATTCTTTCCATCAATCTCAAATTCAGGGGTTAATCCATGTACATCATTCGTGATTGGCGAAATTTTGAAATATCGTTGTGAATAATCGAACTTGTTTTCAAATATCTCTTCTATTCTCGTTGTCCTTAAATGAGGAATAATGTATTCTGTGTATAAATTTTCAAATGTATTCTTCATCAACTTGCTCTCTTTTGCGATTGTTTCTTGCAAATTGGATAGTTGAGATTCTGTCAGTGCAGTGATAGGGGCTATCTTTGGTTTTGTATCTGGAAGTAGGCCTTTGCCATATAATTGATTCAGTTCTTCCGTTAAAAAATTGTTGGTTTCAATGATGAGTATTTTTTTCCTATGTTCATTTATGAATTGGTCTGAGATGGGAAGATTAATATTTCGACCCAGGTAGAACCAATCCAATCTTTTCTTAAATCGTTTTATTAGGGGGGTATTCCAAGTAATGCTTTCATTCCGGGCCAATTCATGCCATAAATACCTATTCTCAAAGGATTCGAGCAGTTCTTGATTCCATTTAAGCTTTCGATTCTTACTTATCAGCTGCCAATTTAATTCATAGGCGTAATCGGTTAAGAATGATCGCTCTAAGGGATGAAATTGGCAAATATGATTTAAGAATATATTCCAATGGTTGTCTATGAAGTAATTGAATTTCATTTTGATTATTTCTTGGTTTTGTACAACTGAAAATTGCTATTGCAGTAGTAGATAGCATGATTCTTTCCTGTCAAATCGTAATACATTTTGGCACGTTGCTAGTCAAGGTTTTAAGTATTATATCTGTAAATAAATATATAAAATGTTGTACAATATAATTTACTCAAACTGTTTTTCATTCCTAATTAAATAAATCAAATAGTATATAAAAACTATGAAGAGCGTTATCAATAGTAAATAATTGAGTATTAAGATTTCATATCCCCAAAGCCTAAAAGACAATAATAAGGTGAATGTAATGAGATTAAGTATATAAAAATGTTTATTCCATTCACCTAATGTTAAATTCCATAAAGTTTGAGCTACTGGTATAAATAAACATATAAGATAGAAATCTTTGATTAAATAATGATTATTAAGATTATGTATTTCAATCAGTTTTGAAAAAGCAAAAAACATAATTATTACCTCAAAAATATCTGCAATAAAAGTCCCTAGATTATATATTTCTTTTTTTTCAATACTCTCATTAACTAGAAAGGAAATCATGAAATAAAGCAATAAAAGAAGGTAATAGAGAAAATCCAATCTTAATATTATTGACAACTCAAAATTATTAAGAAAATAATTCTGAAATAAAAGGACAAAGAAAGTTCCTAGCATAGCTGGATATATTAATCCCTGAATTAGCTTGTATATTGTATTGTTATAATTAAACATGGATTTTGAGTTGCTATACTTTTTTATAAGTTTTAAATTTAATCATGGTACATAGAAAATCGTAGTTAGAATTCTAAACTATATATGCTCAATGTGAATGATGTGATGGTGTTTAGCCATCTGGAACATTTTATTCTTTAGTATTTTCGGATATTCATTGCAAACATTCCATGATCTTATCCTCCTAAAAATAAGAAATTTCACAAATCTTTTTTGGATCTTTCGTTCTAATCAAAGCGTATTGGGTAATTTTCAATGCCTTCTCGATCCTCGCGTAATGTAAATACCAGACACTGTTGTGAAAGGAAAAGTGGACCCCCAGTATATTATAAAGAAAAAATGAACCCTAAGTCTTTTACAATTATAAAATCTAGAAAAATATCCATTTTTCAAGCCATGCTATTTTGGTCTACCACTATTAAAAGTATTACGGAATTTCATGGGAGTCATCTCTGTTTTGTTTTTGAGGAGCTTTGTGAATTTCAAAACCTAAACTATAAGCTATTTCACTAACTAAATGATATGATGCTGATAGCGGTTCTTTTGCCTTAAAGTTTACTGGTAATTAGTTTTATTAATCGATATGTGAAAATTTATTTTTTTGTTTAGATTATCGCATCAATGGAAAGGCAAGAATCGTCCGTTGGATTTTGCGCTTTTCGAATGGCAATTTTATGGCCATATTTACATGATTTTCATCTGGATATGCACGATTGGCCATTTGCAGGATTGCCAGCAACTTCATTCGGTTTGTCTCCCTGATCGTTGGTTGAGGCCAGGACTTTTTGGGATCAGCATAAGGGACAAGATAATCTAGGCCTGCTTTAAGGCGAGAGTTGCTATTTTCTGCTTCCCAAATGTCAACATCTACCTTTTCAGCAAGTTGTGCTACCAGAAACATAGCATGTAGATTATATATGCTATAAAAAAGCGGACGAGTACGAGCCATTTCTTCTGGCATTGATCCATTAGGTTGAATTTGTGATAGGATTCGTTTATTAATGAATTGTTGTGCGATCTGTTTGGCTACTTGATTATTATCAGAATAAAGGGCAAAGTACATGGCTTGCACATATAAATATAATGTGTTTTTCAATAGCCACTATAGTTGAAATCAGTTTTTAATTTTTCCTTAGTTCTTAAATGTTTTTCAAGTTTAAGTACCATTGTAATTAAGAAATAGAAGGTAACAATTCCTATCATCATCACAGGAATATACCAATTGCCTAAAAGTTCGTACTCTATTTCATTTACACCCTCTTCTGGAATTCCAGCTAAAACAAAATATTCTCCTGGTTTATAATACATTCCAATTTGGGATGGGAAAAATACTTTTGCCAAGGTAGCAATGCCTAAGAAACCCAACCCAAAATAACAGATTGAAATAAAAATGAAGAAAATTCCATTTTGGATATTTAGATATAATGCTTTGAATACATGAATAGGATTAAAAGTTTTTGTGGCTTGGTCTAATTTGCGCTCTGCTATAATTGGTTTGAGTACTATTTTCAAATCTCCAAAATTATCAATAATATTCAGTAGATATTCCAATTCATTTTGCTCATTACTTTTTTGCATTCCTTCATAAATGTAGCTGTTCATTTCCATTAAAATGTCCAATTGCTCCTCTTGAGGCAATGTATGAATCACAGCTTCAATTTGTTTAATGTAATTGTTGTAAACTCTTTGAGTTGAATCGTTTTCGAATTTTAATTTTTCAAATTTCATACTGATAACTATTTAGAGATTTTTCTAACTCACTCCAATACTTCCGCATCTGGTTAAGTATTATCCTTCCTTCCTTTGTTAAGAAATAATATTTTCTGGGAATTCCTGTTTCTTGTTCAACCCATTTTGAATTCAAAAGGGTTTCTTTTTTTAATCTATTCATTAATGGATATAATGTGCCTTCAGCTACTGCAATTCCTGTTCTTTTTTTGATGTTTTCGATTATTTCGTACCCATACAATTCCCCTCCATTTATCTCACTCAGAACAATAAATGTAAGTGTTCCCCTTTTAATTTGTGATTTCCACTTTTGCAAGAAATTATCGTTCATGGTGTAAATATACAACAAAATACATAGTGATGCTAAGTATTTATTCGAAAAATTATTTTGCCTTCTTGAATCTTGTTGCAAGATGTTGATTGTGAATAATTTATGATGTTGCTATCTGCTAGTAATGAATCGGAGATGCCCGAATCTTGCCTAAGGTAAATACCAAACAGTGTTGTAGATGGAAAACCGATCCACCAGTATATTGCACAGGAAAAATGAGCAATTTCACTTATAGAATGATATGATCCTAATTGTGGTTCTTTTACTTTTTTTCATAAAAGTTTATCGGGAATTAATATTATTAATCGATATGTGAAAATTTATTTTTTTGTTTAGATTATCGCATCAATGGAAAGGCAAGAATCGTCCGTTGGATTTTGCGCTTTTCGAATGGCAATTTTTTGGCCATATTTAAATAATTTTCATCTGTATATACACGATTGGCCATTTGCAGGATTGCCAGCAACTTCATTCGGTTTGTCTCCCTGATCGTTGGTTGAGGCCAGGGCTTTTTGGGATCAGCATATGGGACAAGATAATCCAGGCCTGCTTTAAGGCGAGAGTTGCTATTATCTGCTTCCCAAATGTCAACATCTACCTTTTCGGCAAGTTGTGCTACCAGAAACATAGCATGTAGATTATATATGCTATAAAAAAGCGGACGAGTACGAGCCATTTCTTCAGGCATAGAACCATCAGGTTGAATTTGTGATAGGAGTCGTTTATTTATGAACTGTTGTGCGATCTGTTTGGCTGCTTGATTATTGTCAGAATATAGGGCGAAGTAGATTGTCTGCACATCGTAAAACGATCCGTGGTTGTTTTTTGATGCAGCTTCTTTAAGTGCTAATTCGCTAGTTGTAAGCCATTCAAAATATTCTTCAGACCACTGCTTTAGCCTTTTATACTCATGATCTGTTAATTCAGATGAACTTTTAATCAACAAAGAACCTTCCAAGGCTCGAATCATAAGACGACCATCCAATACACCAGACTTGGAGCCGTTGTTATGACCTGGTCTACATTGGGCATGGTTGACATTTGGATTCATTTTGGTTTCTTCATCAAGAAACCAGACACGAAGAAGTTCTGCCGCTTTTTTTGCATATTTTTGTTTTCCAGTAAAGTAGTAAGCAAGTCCCAGAGTTTCAGTATTTACACCCAGAGCACCAATTCTCGGTCTGTCGGATTCCTTGGGACTTTGACTTCCTGGATATGTCTCACCATCTTTTCGGACGAAGGGTAAACCATTTGGTTTATTTGGATCAGGCCACCAGTAACGACTATAGCTTGCATAATCATGTTTATCTCCACTTGGCGCCATTTTTTCTATATATGAAAAATTTTGACTTGTTGCCCGAATCTCTAAATAGTGAAAATTGATATGAATTTCGATTGGGATTTAAGGTTATTGTGTATCCTTCCAAGTTGTGAGTATGACTTCTATAATTCCAAAAATTTATATTTTCTAGCAGACTATTTATCTGATCTATTGTTATTTCAGATTGTGCGCCATTTACATAAATTGGTTCATTTTGTTGAGCCGCTATTTTGACTTCCTTTTTAATGTCACTTAGAATGATATTCGCCAATAATGAATTGTAGAAAAGTATAAAAATCGGAATTCCCAAAATGGCTATTCCACTCAGAATTGATTTTGTTCTAAATTTGTCCTTATCCTCTGAAATGAAGTGTCTGAGTCCAAAATACATAGTCAGTAATATGGCAATTAGTATTGACCATAAAAGAGCAAATCTGATGTAAATAAGTATTTCAATCATTTCAATTTGGATAGCATTTATATCATTTGTGGCGTTAATCCAGCTTTTTCATTTTTAAGTTTCAATGGCACGGATTCATAACAGGGTGATGGTATGCAGCGTCTCTCGAGGTAGTAGTGATATGCTCGACTCACCAATGGGTCATGGATAGTGCTTTTCATTGAAAGATCAAAAATTTCATCTTCCTAATTTGAGGATCTTAAGTCAACAGAAATGTAATCATCAAATACAATGGTTAGGATTTTAAACATCTTACTTGATACAAGTTTACTTTTTAAGTCACCAGTTCTCCTTCCATTAGTTTTTATTTTTATTTCCTTAGGAGGCTCTTCATTTATATCGAAGTCCCATCCTTTTTCAGCGAAAAAGTCAGTAGACCTAATAACACCAGATTTAAAGTCTTTGGCTCTTCTTAGATCATAAGGCACATACCCCCTTTTGATTTCTTTGTTCTTATCAATTTGCTCAGCTGAAACATCACCCATTATAGTATTTCTTCTGTAATATACTGTTGAGTCCACAACTATTGGAAATCCAAACCCTTTATACTGTTGGTATGTGGTAGAAGAATAAAGAATTGGGTAAATTACAAATTCTTCCTGATTGAGATTTAGCATTCCTCCTTTCAGCGTTCTTACTTCTCTTTCTTCACCATTTATTAAAACTTCAATAGTTCCATGATTTATTTCTATTACGGAATATTCTGTCTCTTGTACATAATCTGCCAAATTGTATTTTCCATTTAGAATTACCTCATTATTCTTTACATACTCAGAAGGAAAGTAAACATCTACTTTACAAGAAGTTAAACAAAAGAGGATAAATGATATAAGTGTATATTTAAAAATTTGGCGGCTCATATTAATTAATTTAGAAACTAATTATACTGTTATTATTTGATATTCCTTCCATCCTCCCAATCTTTCAATTATTATGCTAATCAATCATTTTTGCTACTAATTCCTTAAATATTTTATAGGCTACCATTGCGGTCATATTATGCAAATCTCTTATTGGATTGTACTCTACTATATCAGCACCAATAATTTTACTCGGTATATTTTGTATTATTTTGATTATTTGTCTACTAGTCATTCCTCCTGGCTCATGATGCGAAACTCCTGGTGCAAAAGCGGGATCTAAAACATCTAAATCAATCGAAACATAAAGAGGTGAAGGCAATTTTTGAATAAAATTAAAATCAAAATCTTTCATTTCTATAATATTAACTCCAAATTTGGTGGCTTGCTCTCTTTGATGCGTATTAAGTGTCCTAATGCCAACTTGTGTCAACGAATTAATTCTATTACTCTCCATTAATCTTGCAAAAGGTGAAGCGTGGGAAAATGGATTATTATCAAACGAATCATACAAGTCCGCATGGGCATCCAAATGTAAGATATTCAGATTAGCATTTTTCTCTGCAAAAGCACTAATAACGGGGTAACTTATGGAGTGATCTCCACCAAAGGAAATAACTTTACTTTTATCACTTATTAAATGCTTTATTTTATTTTCAATTTTATCAAAAGCTGATTTTGCATTTGTATTCTCAAAATGTATATCACCACAATCCAGATAATTTTGGTTTTCTTTTACTTCCAACCCAGTTTCTGAAAAAGAATTCGCAGAGCCTTCTCTATCCATCAATCTAATTCGCTGTGGCGCAAAAGAAGGACCTTTAAGAAAAGAAGAATTTGCATCAAAAGGTATACCTATTAATTTTATCATTGTTGAATATTTTGTTCTCTTTATATCGACTAAGATTTATAGCATTTTCATAATGAATCTACAATATTTTATCATTTACTTCCTAAAGTAATTCCAGTTTATGAATATGGTTTAATTACCGAGAATATTAAGAGTATGTAGCGAACGCAGTGATAGGCATATTCAGGAGTAGACTAACATTCAAAGACGATAGCTTGAGTTTTAACTAAGAGGTAAAAGAAGCGTGGCGTTGACTGGGCTTTGGGATGCGGGAGCAGCCTTGCGTGCTGCATTGGGACAGTCTAGCGTTTTTTGGTTCGTTTTTTTGGCAATGAGTCTACTCTAAAAAGCATGGTTTAAAATGAATTTGTTCAATGAGTATTAAAGATTTAGCTTTTATTCTCAACAATCCAATTATTGGCTATCTCAAGCAAGTTGAAGGATGAGAGTCTAAAAAGAGGAATATAATGGCAAATTCGGCCAATCTTAGATGTATTCTTCTAAGATTGACTCCTAAGGCTGTAAAAACCATATGCATGGACACACGAATCCTACGTCTTACTCGAACTTTACCGTTTTTCATGCCACGTTTCATTTCTTTTACAGTGGCTTCTACATTTGCTCTTATCGTCTTTCGTTCTTTGGGTAATTGATCGATATTCATAAATCGTTGATGGGCTAATATGTTCTTATCTGTAAAGTAAAATAGCCTCTTTGCCTTGACAAACTTTCCTCCACATTTCTTAGTTCTACATTTGTTTTTAATAGGACATGTTTCACATATTGAATTATCGAACACCGCACAATACATCTTTGCCGTTTTCTGAACGCTTACTTTTTGTCCACCTCCGCAACTCACCCATATTTTCCCGCCCTCTTTTTGAATTCGTAGTTTTGAATGTGACCTTCTTCCTTTTATTGCACTTTGATATTGTGTGATGCCATGTGCCTTGTTCAATTTATCTACTTTTTCATTTCCATAAGCGCCATCTACAAAGTATTCCTCCCAATCAGGCATTCTTGCCTTCATAGCTTCTATTCGTGTTTCCAGTATTCTGTCATCACTCACATTGTTTTTAACTACCACAACATCGGTGATCAATTCTACTTTATTATCAAGATGTCTTGTCTCACTAATATGAGTGGAATAACCGATATGTGCCGATCCATATTTTGAACTGAATGTAGCATCAAGATCATCTGGTGAATTAATCTTAGAGGATTCTAATTCATTGGCAGGTCTTATTTCAATTTTGTCATCCCCATGACCTTGTTTGAAGTAATCTTTATAGACTCTAAGGAAGGTTTGATAAGCTTCCTTGTCTTTATATTTTTCTCCTAGAATATGATATACCGTGTAATATACCTGTGCGATTTGCTCATAGTGAGGCGTAATATCCTGTTTGCGTATGGAATAAACATAATGACCAGAAGATTGATCATCGTATACACCTACATATTCTTCTATGCTTTTTTGATCTTCTTTGTTCAATATGCGCTGTAAACGTTTTAAAACTTCAATAAACAAGCGAAGTCTTGAATACTCTATCACCTTGGAGTCTACTAAAAAACTATCTCCTCGTTGAGTAGACGTATTTACTTTGTACTTTTCTAAATGCTTGTCGGTAAGGGATACAAATACGTTATTAATTAGATCCTCTCCCGTTTTATTAAAGTGCTCTATAAGTCGGTTTTGAAAATTGAAAATACTAGCTTCTGAAAAAATATCCTGTTGAGGATTTGTTATACCAATAGCATATCGACTCAATGCATTAAAAGTAAGATTAGTAAAAAGTTCAGCATATGTCCAATCATTTAGATGCTTCAATATTAAAGCTCCAACCAATTGATTCACCGGAACTTTAGGTCTACTCTTTGTATTGGAGTACAGTTGAGCAAAATCTTTCTCATTAATTTTATGAAATACCTCAAGAAAGAATGTGGCCTCCGTAGATCGTTCAAAATACTTCCTCTGCTTCTCGGTTAAACAATGATCAAAGCCAAATAAATCACCTTGCTGATAACTTGTGTTTTCTCTAAACATGATCTTTAATATTTACTACAAAATACAAAAATCAATTTTCTTTAACCAACCTTTTTAGAGTGGACTCGGCAATGCAAAAAATGAACGCCTGTCCTGGCGAAGGACAAGTTTAGGTTGAAAAATATTACCTTGTATTAAGGTAATATTCTAGAAAAACGGGGTTTCAATTCAGTAGTAACACCTATGCAATCATTGATTTGTAAAGGATATTCCTACTTATGAATATCCCAGTGATAGCAAGTATGATCGCATACACATTGTTAGCGATTTTTATCTTATTTGTTTTGTTTAGACACTGATATGAGATAATATTTATTTTTTCCTTCAATTGGGTTTAGTACTAATACAAAGCTCTAAAACCTATTTTTCAATTTGTCAATGTCACGTTCTATAAATTCATGAATTACAATGTCTGGTTTCTCAGCTTCGATAATTTCTTTATTAAAATCATGATGCCAGACAAAGATAATTTCACCAAAATATTCTTTCAGGAATTGTATCATTCCCGTCGAAAAACTATCCCTAAATACCAATACTTTTAAATTCCCAATTCCTTTGTATCGATATTCGTAGTTATCAGGATGTCTAAAATAATTATCAGGAACTGTTAATTGTTTTTCCAACTCTATCGATTGAAATCTTTCTTTGGGTTTTAAAACTATATGTTCTTCTTCAATATCAATTTTGATCATATTCGTTAAATCCTCTCTTTGCTTAATCAAAGTATCAATGTGAAAATCGTCTAATTCAAATGATTTCAAACCATCAAAATCTTTTTGGATTGAGCTCAACAGTCTTTTGTAGCCCAAAAATGCTCCTATATCGTTCCAATGCGTATTCGTTTTATGAAATAACCTAAGCGAGTCGTATTGATGAAAATAATCTTTCAAATCAATCAATTCAAATTCTTTTGTTTCTAAATAATGTTTTAACTGCTCTAATTTTGTTGTGCTTCGATTGCGCAAATACGAGGGCAAAAAACTATTGTATACCGCATGTTTATTTGGTGCAACACATACATAATACTTTATTCCATACTGCTCTAAGTATTCTTTACTATTTTGAATATTTGCCCCAATCTTATCTAAATCTTTTTTGGAAAAGGTCTCCAGTCCAATATTTTCATTTATGATATTGCCGTATTTATTGCCTAAAAAGAACCACCCCTCTTCCCCAAGGACCACAGACTCGGGTAGAGGACTACTTTGGAGTATATGATATTGAATAGAGGTATTAAGTTTTACCAAAGAATTTTTTCCACCAAAGCTCTCTTTATAATACTTGTCAAAGTGAACTCTAAATTGGTCTACATGAGGAAAATCTAATTTTGGAAATGCAACTTCTTTTTTGTTTTTATCCGATTGAGTATTTTCTTTCAATAAAAGAAAAATATGAGGCAAAATTAGTATTGCACAAAAATTTAAAACTAAAAATATGTTGGCTTTATTCTTCATTCCTTAAAATCTAAAATAAATGAAAGGGTTATAACTATCAGAAGCAACGTATGAAATTGATAAAACAAAAAGGGCAATCAAAAAAACATTGTAGCTATATTTTAATAGAGTTCTTTGCTTTGTTTTCTTGATAGTGCTTGAAAGAACTTCTTTTAGTTTGAAGTAAATAGGCATTGAAAATAAGAATCCTAAAAAGATCACTAAGTAATGTTTATTAAGCAAAAACATTTTGTAACTATAAAACAACTCAGAATTATTTTTGCCAAACATGGCTCCGATATAATTCAGAGCAATTGTAAGGTTATCAGCTCTAAAAAATACCCAGCCGATTATTACCACCATGATTGTGTATAAAAATGATATCGGTTGCCAAATTTTCTCAAGAATTTTACCCAGCCATATTCTTTCTAAAATCAGAAAAAAGCCATGAAATAATCCCCAAATTATAAAATTCCAACTTGCCCCATGCCACAGACCTGTTACAAAAAACACAATAAATAAGTTTATATATATTCTATAATTTGCAACCCTGCTTCCACCTAGCGGTATATATAAGTAATCTCTAAACCATGTAGATAGCGAAATGTGCCAGCGTCTCCAAAATTCTTTAATTGACTTTGATATATAGGGATAATTGAAATTTTCAAGGAAATCAAAGCCAAACATCTTTCCCAATCCAATTGCCATATCGGAATAGGCTGAAAAGTCAAAATATATTTGAAAGGAATATGCAATAACTCCAAGCCATGCAGTTGTAATTGAAATTTCATTCGCAGGCAAAATAAAAATAGCATCAGCGATTTCGGCGAAAGAGTTGGCTAAAATCATCTTTTTTGCCATCCCAATTATAAACCTTTCAACGCCCTGTGAGAATTTAGTAATGTTATGGCTTCTATTTATAAGCTGTTGGTTTATATCAGCATACCTCACAATGGGCCCAGCCACCAGCTGCGGAAACATCGTAACATACGCTGCAAAATCAATGAAGTTTTTATTTGCCTTTACATTCCCCCTATATACATCAATCGTATATGACATCGTTTGAAAAGTATAAAAACTAATTCCAATTGGAAGCGCAATATGCGGCAGTGTCAATAGATAATCCTCCTTTAATCCTAAAGTCTGAACGAGATAATTGAAATTTTCAAATGCAAAATCAGCATATTTGAAAAATCCTAAAAATGCTAAATTGGCTAAAATCGAGATTGTTAGTCCCAATTTTCTGTTCTTCTTTTCGATAATTATACCCGCTGAAAAATCAATAATGGTAGAAGCAATCATTACTAATACTATTTCCCATTCTCCCCAAGTATAAAAGAATAAACTTGCTAATAATAGCAACAGGTTTTTGTGTTTTTTGGGGATAGAATAATATATCAATAAGACTATTGGTAAAAATAGAAATAAGAATATCGAACTTGGAAATAGCATTATTTTCTTATTATTTGTCTGTTTTTATTCTGCTTTGAAAATGTTTGTCCGAAGCTTATTTGAGCAATTGCAATTAACAGTATTAAAATGAGATTGCGGTTTTTCTTATTCATTTTTATTTTTTTCTTCTTCATTGGCAAGTTTGCATTGACCGACACGATTTTCATCGTTTTGCCAAAATTCATAAGAAGTTAAATCATCAAAGCATAAATGTTCACCTAAATTATCGGAACCATCAGAATACAAAGATTGAAGGGATAAGCAAAAATCAATTAAGTTCAGATAGTTATTTTTGGCTCATTCTAGAATAATAATTCTCCGCTTTCCTTTTTAAATTTCATTATCTATCAAATTAATAAGCGCGTTATTTATTCTATTCCTTTCTAAATTCATATTCTCAAAACTAATAGTATTACGATTCATTTGATTCATCATACATTTGTGAGAGGATGAAAATAATATTGTTTCATTATACGCTTTCATATTGTCATTTAATTCAAAGTAATCAAGCATCATTTGTATTGCAATCTCGACTTCACTGTTTGCTATAAAACATTTAACTTTTCTTGGAAAATTTTCTTGCTCAAGTGAATGAATGATTGACTTGATATTCTCAACAATTAATCTTTGATGTTTTGTGATTTTTTCTTCGTACTCTTTATCGAGATAATTATTTTTTTCTTCCCCTGTAAAGTCTATTTGCCTTAATGCATTAATTGCACCTATTCTTTTTAAAAGACAACCTATATCTTCTTGAATTTCATTTGTAATTTTTTCAAATTCTTTATTATCTGTATTTATCTTAGAAATCCAATTCATTAAGTCTTTGAAAAAATCTGATTTATTCTCCAAAACGTCTTCAAAAGAGATGGATTCCATTTTTTCAAGAAGTTCTTTTGCTGTATCTAATGTATTCATTTATCTATTTTACTATTTCTTGATTTTTGGGGATTATTTATTTTTTCTTAGTTGCATACAACATCCTCCTGTATGTAGCGGACGCAGCGATGGCAATTCTGATCAGCATACACTAAGTTAGATGTCGGATTTTCATTTACTTGAGGTGCTCTATGATATCCATTCTATCATGTAGAATACGAATAACTACACATTCTTTATCTGTAATCCTGTAAAAAATAAGATGTCTATTTACATGAAAGTATCGATAGGGCAAGTTGGTGAAAGAATATTCTTTTCCAAGTTTAGTTTGATTTGCGATTAATTGAATTCCATGATAGAGTTCATCCTGATATTTTTCTGCTTGATCTAAACCCCAATTATTAAAAGTGTATTCAAATATTTTAGTTAGATCATTTTCTGCTTCAGGTTTGATTAAAACACTAGACACTTTTGACGAATTTTTTTCGCATTTTCAATTTGAATTCTTCATTGTCAAAAGGTCTGGCATCACCACTTTCTTCTCCAATAATTAATGCCTCATTTATGGCTTGAATTTTCTTTTTTTCAATTTCGAGCAGACGTAAACCAGATCTAATAATTTCACTAGCAGACCGATACCTTCCTGAATCTATCTCAGCTCTTATAAATTTATCAAAATGTTCACCTAATATTACCGAAGTATTTCTTCCCATTGTATATTTTAGTCAAATATACCATATTCTGGTATAAATAACAATTGTCGAGCTCGATGACCGTTTTTGACATCTTACGTCCAGGCATAACGAGCGGCTAACCAAAGGGATGCTGATCTGACATGCAATGTTACAGCCTTTTACATTCTTCTATTTCCCAATTATGATTTTCTCCAATAATTTGTACCCCGTATTTAAGTCTTTGATTTCTAGAAGGTATGCTCCTTGTGGTATTTCGTTGACTTTTATTTGATTTGTATTTTCTTCTGATAACAAGAGCTTTCCATTAAAGTCATATAAATTTACCTTAAATGATAAATCACCTGAAATATCTATATTGATTTCATCTATTGCCGGATTTGGAAAAATATTTATAGAAGAGTTACCAATTTCATATGTTGAAGTTACCAAATCCATGCCGTCACAATCTTCATCGATTCCATTGTTTGCAATATCCTCAGCATTAGGATTGATGTTTGGATTGTTATCATCACAATCAAATTGATCAATAAAGCCATCTCCGTCAAAGTCGATTCCAGTAATAGGTTCTTCAGAATTTTCAAAATCTTGACTTGTATTTCCTTTAAGACATCGACCAATTTGAGGAAATGAAGAAGTGACTACGTAGTAATAAGGAAATGTCTCAGTGCCAAGAACGGTTTCTAATGTTATTTCAGCTTCTATTCCATTGCATTCATCCAAATCGCCTAATCCATCAACATATTCATAATCCACAGTATATTTTCCGGTGTATGGACCACAAGGAGCGACTATTCCATCGCCTGGACGTTCACCACTCTTAAGCTGGAAGCTAGGCAACAATTCCCTAATCTGACCATCCATGTCTGGTCCAAACTTATAAACTATTGGAAATCCATCGGATGCCCATCCTATTTGATATACCTCGGTGAGGGCGGTTACGGAAGTTATCCCCGGCACTTCAGTTTCAAGATATTGATACATTTCTCCATGATAATGATACCCAGAAGCATTTGTATGTGCAGTTGCACAATCCAGCTGCACTTGCCCTTGTTCATCACCTTGATTATTAGTGGGTTCGAAGACCCAATCCCAATTAAATTCTCCAGTATTTTTGTTTACATAAATGAAAGGTGGTCCAGGAGCTGGAGATAAGAAGACACCATTAAGTGCTACTCCAAAGTGTCTGGCGGGTCTGCCATTATCACGAACAATATTTGTAATTTCATCTGTGACCTGGGGTACTAAATCAACCCTAAAATAATGATAAGATTGAGTTGGCTGATTAGTAGGATTATAACAATAATCATGATTGGGAAATCCATTGGAGTAAATATTTCTCTTGCCGAGCTCTTCAAATTCGTAGTATACACTAGGTTCGTCTGGCGTATCACAACAGCCTATATTTTCCTCGCTGAGAACATCCACTTCATCACATCCCACAGGATTACAATCATCAATTTCGATTTCACTCCCATTAAGAATTAAGTCACGGCATGACCACCCATTTCTAATAGATTCAGCTTCCATTTCCAGGTCTGCAAGTATTTCGAGTTCCGTTGCTGTGAGATTATTTATAAGGTCATCATCTTCATTGGCATTAACATCCAATCGATAAAATTCTTGGAGCCCATTTTCATTCTCAATAAGTTTATAGTCTGTATTTCGGATAGCCCAATATTGTACATCATCATCCATGTAATCAGAATATATGTAATCTCTTTCGATAGTATTTTCTGAATGAAATGATGACGCAATACTATAGCTATTGTAAATTCCACCAGGAAGTTGTTGGTTTGATCCTACTTCAAATAGTGTAGCGTATAGATCATTTACTTGCGTCAATCCAAATTCCTGAGCATCCTGTCGTGTTACCCCAGCTCCACTTATAATCATGGGAACCCTAATACCGCCCTCATACATGCTTCCCTTGCCATGTTGGTCTGGATATCCTCTGAGAACACCGTTAGGAGTACCATTGTCACCAATGAATATCACCAAGGTATTGTTTCTGGTATCCTCGTCCATACTATCAAGCAATCTTCCAATTTCATGATCCAGGGCCTCAATACTTGCATTGTAGATTTGCCTGTTGCTGGTCGGATTATCTGTGGTGTAAAGCCCATCTGGCGGTATTTGGAAAGGTGCATGAGGAGCTATATGAGCCAGCCATAAGAACCAAGGGTCATTTTGGTCGGCAATCCAATCAATTGCTGCATTAGTCAAGTGAGTGGTCACATATTCCTCTATCTGGACAAACTGACCATCTTCTACTTTTTCCCAATTATAATAGTCATCGATGGTGCCGTCGATAATCCCTTCATAATGGTCTACTCCATGTTCATAGGGATGGTCTACATTGATTGGTTGAGAAATGTGCCACTTCCCAATTACGGCAGTTTTGTAAGTATTTGGAATCTCGTCTTCAAATAGATTAAAAATGGATCGATGGTCTAAATCCAGATTTCCAGGAGGTCTCATTACTCCAGTATTTATTCCATATTTCCCACTCATTATACTGGCTCGAGTAGGTGTACATTGAGCAGTAGCCCAGGAATTCATATATCGCACCCCATTCTCTTTTAGTGCATCTAAATTTGGCGTGTTGGCGTAATTATTTACATCAATCCCAAAACCTTCTATGGCATCATTGCCCAAATCATCAGCAATAACAAATAAAATATTTGGTTGGGCCTTAGTTATTGATAAAAAAGATAAGAAAACGAGACAATTCAGTATATATGATTTCATATTTCTTTAATGATTAATTAGTCGGTTTAATAGTTAATTTGAAGAGTAGTTCTATCCTTATTCATTAGGAAGTCTCTTTGTCTTGAGTTAAGGTGGATTTCAATAATATTTGAATGATCATCAATGTTTATCAGGCAAGTATTCTTTATATCAATGACTTTTATTTCCTCAAGTGTATTATCGATATGCCCTACCACATGAAGGTGCTTATGTTGAAGCTTCGTATTATCAAATGTTATTTTCTGAGCGCTATTATTAATCGATAGTAAAAAATTAGAGCTGATGTATTCTTGAATAATTTTGTCATTCAATTCTTTATTTAGCTCAATAGGGATTTCAGATAAGTCATTGTACTCAAAAATAAACTCAATCTTAAGGTTTTCGTTTTCAGGATATATTTTGAAATATGCAATTTGAATATCATGAGAAATACCAGTAATAAATAGTAGGATACTTGTAATTAAATTCATTTTTTTTGTTTTACAATGCTATTAAGACTTGAAAATCATTTATAGGTTTAAACATGAATATTTTTGTTTCAACTCTCTTCTGGCTCATGTCGTCCTAGCCTCATTTTAATATGGTTAATATTTGCCTCAGATAGAGTTTATTGTGTTCAATACTTCTTTATCAATACCATCATTTGAAACAGAATTATTTATTCCTGTTTTACAGGAACCAAGAGATATTAAAAGTACAATGACGAGTGTTTTCTTCATTTTTTAAATTTTTATTGAGGATAACATTTAGTGTAAAATGCGTTTTAATGCATTTTACAAATTTGTTGTGGTTTGTTATCTTATTTGTATTGTGTCAGTTTTAAATTTCTTGTATTCAACAAATTGAGTGATCCTCACCTTTGGGTCATAGAGCCTCTTCATTAGTAATTTAAAATCATAGTTTATTCTATGAATGGGAGTTCTAAAAATATGTGGACACCAAATACTAATTGGCTTTTCATGGACTTCAAGTTTAGGTATGTCAGATTTAAAAATCCAAATCGTGCTAAATGTTACAGATATGGGTGAGCCAGCATTATCGATTTCTGGTTTTCTTCTTTTGCCAATCGCTTCGAATGAATTGTCAAGGGCTCTAATTAGAACCCAGTCTGTATAGTCATCATAAATTATGTCATTGAGCTCGTATGCATTTAATAACTTCCATTCAAAATCCTTCCCATTGACCTCAAACTTATTCCCTGGTACAAGCTTCGCTTGTTCCATCCAATTAGTCAATCGATCAAAATTGGTGTTATTCCCTTTTGATTTTTCGAAGTAACATGTATGAACTAAATCTACGTGCATTGCTTATTCAGTTAACGTACTGGCTAAACTGCATAGTCAGCTTTTGCTGGCTATGAACGTTTTAGCCATTGTTGGGCGTTCGCTTTCTTTTTTAAAATTTTTCTTCTATTCGCATTTTTATCAATTGAGCATGAGACAACGGTTTTTTCAGATTCTCTATTTCTCCATTTGTTTCGTAATCCAAAAGAATTAGAGTTCCGCTTTTTGATAATCTTTTCAGTTCGTTGATTTCTTCTTTTAACTGATTATCTAAAACCCATTTATATGCTGGAAGATAAATCAATTTTCTTGCTGCTATATAATCAAGTAATTCGATTCCGCTTATTCCTTTTCTATGACCTTTGGGTAACCCAAATTTTCGAACGGTTCTTTTCAAACCTTTCATTGAGGTAATCTTAAATTTCGATTCATCCACATCATTATCTTCAAAGACTTTTAATCCTTGCCAGATTCCTTCAACAGATTCTGAAAATTTATTCGACGAAAATGGAATCGGTATATTTCCAATTGGATAAAACGGACTAAATTTCACCATTGGCATTTCTCCTTTTGATGTTACATCAATAATTACAGCATTTGGGTAATCTTTTTTGATGTTCTCAATTTTTCTTCTCCGATTCTGAACTTCTACCATTTTGGTTTTATTTTTTCTTAGTGACGCCCAACGCCCCCTGTATGCGGTGGCTTAGAAGCAGCTGACGTTATACAGTATGTTATGGGCTTTTATTCTTTAAAGTTGTCTAACATTTTTGATCATTTGTAATAATTGATTTAATTATTTTGGGTGCCAAGTTTTATTTCCCCGTATTCTTTAAAGGATTTTCTTTACCAAATCTTTTCATACATTGGTCCGAGAGCTCAAGAACTACACTGTCCATTTTTGACCGATATTCATTTTTTGAAAGTCGTGGATCTTCTGGAAACTTATCGAGACCATACTTTAAAATGGTTGAAGTTGCTTTTTGACACTTCTCATATTCTTTCAAGAATTGTTCTTCTGTGAATTTGAAATTATCTAATCCAATACATTTACAAATGGCTTCTTTTAAATCAGATTCATATTCATAATAAGGCCTGTCAATATTCGAACAACTTATTGAGTTCAAAATTATCACTATTGTAAATATGCTTATTGAAAATTTCATTTTAATTCAAATTGTTATCTACTTTTATGTTTTAGTTTAAAGATATTATCAGACTCAAGTTCAGATTTCAACGCTTGACTTATGCGATATACTCCAAACTTCACAATCTCTATCTTTTTGTCTTCAATTGCCCACAAAATTTTCTGTGCAACAGGCTTGAGTTGTCGATGATAGAACTCAAAATCTCCTATTGACTTTTTCAATTCTTCTTGACACCTATCTCCATAATTTGTTTTAATATATCCTTCATCCATCCAATGAAAATAGTTGAGCCCAAGATTTCCTAAAAACCTATATCCATTCACTAATTCTCCTTTCTGGTCATAACTGTCGCAATACATAGAATAAAAATTGTCCAGTTTCTTATCGATATCGACTTCTGATTCAATGAATTCCTTAAGAGATTTTTTCAATCGCCATGTTTCAAATTCAGCTTCTGTTATTAAGCGGCCAAAAATCAAACCCTCTAATTGCACTCTTGAATTCTTATTCTTGAAATTGAATCCGAGTAATTCAAGATATAAGTCTTTGTCTAGATCTTGTTCCAGAGTCTTTTGAGTGTAAATAAATTCTTCAAACGCGGAAACACTCGTTTCGCCTTTCAGAAATTTATAAAACTCTATTTTATTTGATTCTGTCATTTATTCAGTTGTAGATAACGAATCGGCTGTATGAGGCTGCACAGAGTATGCCCTCATACAGCTTGTTACACATCGTATTTTATTATTTCGCAATTACTATTTTCGTGAAATAGTTAGCACCTTCTAATTTAATTGCCACATAATATACTCCTTCATTAGGTATTTCAATTTCGATGTGCTTTGATTTTGACTTTTCGCTATAAACTTTTTTACCACGAGAATTGAAGACTTCTATGTTTTCGATTAATTCGTCAGACTCAATGGTTATTGGATGATTTACAATACTTGGGTTGGGATATATTTGAAATTTTGACTTTATTGCTTCATAAGTACTTGTTGGAAAGTATGCGTCCTCACATTCTCTATTTGGGTCAAAATCCAGGAATTCCATTTCAGTTTCGAAACATCTTATTGGCCCTGCATGCGGATCACAGATATTTCCTTGTGGTAATAGGTATCCCAAACTGCCAATTCCTTCAATTATTTCACTTCCAAAGAAGAAACCGTCATTTGAAGAATTTGGGTTGCTACAATATTGTATTTTTCTGTCAACTCCGTTGAGGCTAACTGTAGAAATTGAATCTACTGATACTTCAATTTGGAAGTTTGACCCAAAATATCCAACGAAGTATGATTCACCCTCAGTTAGCTCAAAATCATATAAGACCGATTCGAATCCTTCATTAGTATTGTACACATACCATTTTTGGCCTTCTTCTCTTATCAATGGGGGATTAGATTGAGTAAAAGCACATCCTCCTTCCCCTTTAATTTTATACCATAATGTTCCACTAATTGTTGTATCGCCTTCAATTTCTATGTATGTTGGTTCGATTGGGCCTCCGATTCTATATTGTGAATATGTCCATTTTGTACCTATTTGGATACTTGATTGAGCCATTGTGCTAAAATTCATTAGCATAACTAAAATAATTAT
The DNA here is from genome assembly GCA_965230575.1 of Saprospiraceae bacterium. Taxonomy (GTDB): domain Bacteria; phylum Bacteroidota; class Bacteroidia; order Chitinophagales; family Saprospiraceae; genus CAJXUU01. The sequence continues at coordinate 7,336,658 of OZ246013.1, read as the reverse complement.
TAGGTTCTTCATTCTTAATAATTTATGATATGTACGACTTGCAAAAAATGTCGTAGTTGCTTTATCACAATGATCATTTTCTACAATGTCATATACTAGATTTCAGTTCATCGCACCCCCTTTCTATGGTCTTTCCTTCATAAAAATAATACATTTTACGAGAATTGTAAATTGACATCCATATCTAAATTGAAGTTGATAATACATATGATCGTCACCACTCTTTGAGATCAGTCAGTCATCCCAAAGCCCAGTCAATGCTACACTTCTTTTTACCTCTTAGCCAATCTCCAGCTATCGTCTTTGAAAGTTAGTCTACTCCTGAATAGGCTTACTCATCTAGATTATGAACAAACAAACCGCTTCTAAGCTTAGGTTCAAACCATGTTACTTTAGGAGGCATAATAAGGTCGTTATCCGATATACTTATTAATTGTTTCATACTTACAGGATACATAGAAAAAGCAACTTTCATCTCGCCACTATCAACACGTTTTTCTAATTCACCAAGACCACGCATTCCACCTACAAAATCAATTCTTTTATCTTTTCTAAGATCAACAATATTAAAAATTGGTTCGAGAACGTTGGAAGATAAAATAGTTACATCTAGTTGCCCAACTGGGTCCTCATCATTATATGTTCCTTGTTTTGATGTGAGCTTGTACCATTGGTTATTCATATACATCCCGAAAGTATGCATTGTTTCAGGACGATACTTACTTTCTTTTTGTTCTATATTAAAACGCTCTTGTAATTTCCCCATGTATTCATCCTCTGACAGACCATTAAGATCTTTTACAACACGATTATAATCTAATATCTTTAATTGATTATCTGGGAAAACAACGGCCATGAAGTAATTGTCTCTTCCATTGTCCTTTGAATTACCATTTCTAGCATCTCTTAATTCTTGACCGACTAATGCTCCTGCAGCAGTTCGATGATGACCGTCTGCGATATATATACTTGGAACATCTGATTGAAAAAGAGATTCAATCTGCTCAAGTTTATTTTTTTCATCAATAGACCAAAGGCGGTGCCTGACACCATCATCCGCAACAAAATCATAAATAACATCATTATTCTTAACATCATTAACCAAATGGTCAATGGCATCTACTTGTGGATATAAAAGAAATACAGGTTCGTAATTTAGTTTACTGTAACGAATATGATTTTTTCTATCTTCTTCTTTGTCAGGTCGTGTTAACTCATGTTTTTTAATAGTATTATCGAAATAATCATCTATCGCACAGCAGCCAACCAATCCCGTTTGTACATGACCATCCATAGTTAATTCGTAAACATAATATCTATTAGAAGTATCTTGTTTTATGATGTTTCCATTCACAAGTGCATCAAATTTTTCCTTTCCTTTTAAATACACTTCAGGAGCATAATAATTAGAATCTTCTGGAAAATTAATTTCAGGCTTTATAACATTGTAAAATGAAACTGGATTACCTTCAGCTTCTAGCTTAGCCTCTTTTGCATTTACGACATCATACGGTTTGCTGGCAACAGATTTTGCATTTTCTTGGGTAGGACGGAATGCTTTAAAAGGAACGAATACGGACATGGTTTGTAAATTATATGTAATGAAGTGAATTAACAACATATTGTTATTTCTACTTTAAGACATTAGTTTTTTTGGGGGTTTAAGGTCTAAGGTTTAAGGTACAAGACTAGATGTTGACGATAAATGACATGTCAAAATCTAGCCTTGCAACTTAAACCCTATACCTTTTAACCCTTTATTATTAACTAAATCAAACATTTTTTACAATCTCTTAAAGTAGAATTAAATCACTTCAATGTTAGTTGAAGAGTAAAAGTAAACTTTCAAAGTTTTTTTAACAAGAAAAACAAATGATTCTTATTGAGGGTTATTCACCTAGTTTTAATCCATAAATTAGTTGGCTACAAATTTCACCATCAAGATTAACAATATCTGGGTAACACCCCCATTTTTTAAAGCCAAATTTTTCAAGAATAGAGATACTTGGTTTGTTTTTGTCTAAAAGAATGGCTAGTAAATTGTTTTTGTTGACACGTTTGCAATCATTAATTGTATGTTTAATTAGTGCTGATCCAATGCCTTGTCGGTGGTGATTGTAATCGATATAATAGCTTATTTCGGCAGTTTTACTCATTGCTTGTCTTCCAGATCTATATTGGGACAAATAACAATAGCCCACAACCCGATTATTTTGTTCAGCTACATATATTGGATATTCTTTTTGGCTAAATTCACTAAACCATTTAGAGCGACTTTCAACTGTTCCTTCTTTTAGTGAGCCATTAACACGTGCACGAACAGCCTGATTGAAAATCACTACTATTTCTGCTAGATCAGCATAATTGGCAAATCGAATGTTAAAATTTGGGTTCATTAATTAATCTGGTTCTACAAAATATAACAACTTTAATAGGCATCAAATTTAGTGCTCTATAACACTAATATAAAAGATTATTTATTAAATGGGTACACGAAGAATTTGAGTTAAAAAGGAGCTTATAATGAGTTAGATTTTTTTGATTAACGGATGATAGCATGTCGCTGTCTCTGTGAGGAATGAACATATATATGCGATCATCATTTATTGTTAGCTTCTGTGTCTCTTCTATTTTCTGATCCAATATCTGACTGGAAATTTAGGAACTGTGGATTTATCCCACCAAAATCTATTAGTTTTCTTGCACACTAAATTCATAAGTGCCAAAAATAGGTTCGCCGTCTTCACTTAGTCCTTCGGTTATTACTACATAATTGCCAGCATTATCGCCAGTAAAAAACGAAATAGAATTTTTTTCACCTTTGGATAAAAGTACATAAGGATTCCAATATAAGGTAGTTCTCATATCTGGCTCATAAACGGATGAAACATTGTTAGAATAATCTGGGGAATAAAACTCCCGATTCTTATCAAAACCCTTGATTACAATATCAACTATTCCTGACTTTCGTCGTGTAATCTTACTATCTGGATCTGTTCCAGTGTAAATTGCGATAACTCCATCTCCTGCTCTGGAACCAAAAATGGCAGTACTCGCTCCTTTTAGTACATCGATAAACAATACATCGTTTACATTTATTAAATTTACAAATTGCTCATCTACAGGAAAACCATCAATCAAATATAGAATTGAAGTACGACCTCTTATGGAGACTGATTGGCTATTGAAAGAGCCTCTAACTGTGACCCCTGGTACATTACGCAACATTTCAAGTACTGATCTACTCCTTATTTTAAGGTTGTCATCTACTATAACTCTGTTACTTGGATTTCTATAAATACTTTTCTCTGAGACAATTTTATTCATATCGTCTTCTTTGGTCTTTCGTTTTGCCGTAAGAACTACTTCAGACAGCATCACTTCCATCGAATGATACTGATCCTTTAAAGCTTGAGAATATTTATTCGTATTAATAAATTTCTTATAAGCAGCATAATCAAAATTCCTATATTCTTTATAAATGGGTTTCTTAAGATTTAGAAATTGAGGAGGATCTATATTTATATTTAGTTTTCTACTTCCATCTAGAAAATCCTTCTCATTTCCTTCTTTATACTTCCTTGCTTGAACTATTACAGCAAGCGAATCTTCAATAATAAAAGGCCCAAACGCAAATCTGCCATCATCTCCTGTGACTACTTCTTCTTGACTCAAATCATTATTAAAAAAGTTAAGCATTACTTTACTTTTGATGGGTTTCTTTTTTCGGATTAATCTGCTAGTGTAACCTTTCACATAAAGTCCTAATTCTCTTTCAAATTTTAAATCTTGCAAGACAAGTTCTTGACGCATATCTTCCCAAGTAAATCTTCTCCAGCCATGAGTCATCATTACAAGGTCCAGCAAGTAAGACCTCTTACTATCTCCGGGTTTCTCAAAATAAAAAGCAGGATCATTAATTTCTCCTCTCAAGTCTGAGTTTAGTAACATCCAAGACTTGATATTATCAGAAGGGAAGGCACCCTTTAGATTTGATTTATCAAAAACGGAAACTGAACAATCATATGATTTTAGATCACCATTAATTACAGAAAGACTTAAGTCTACCTTCTCCCTTTTATTATAGATAGCTTTATCAGTCTCGATAACATATTCTGATAAGTCATTATCAACAAAAAAGAGTCTCTCAGATCTAGGAATACCACCTCTGTCAAAAAAAGTAATTTGCATTACGCCAGTTGGCATTTCTTTAGTATCGAATTGTAATACATAAGAATCATTGACAATATCATCATCCAACTTTTCATGATGTACCACTTTTCCTCGACTATGTATCAAAACATGCCCTCCTGATACTCCTGACTCCAAATTAGAAGATATAATAAATGAGATATTATCGGATTTATTAAACGCTGTAATATTATACCCTTTAGCCTTTACTTCTGGTAATGGATACAACTTAGGGTCATTGTCTAATTTTGCAATATATTTCTTTCCTGCTTCTGGTGTAAATGAGGCCAGGCCATAACCTCTTTCAAATATCTTAAATGGTATGATTTGGTTGCCAGAAATATCTTCAATAGTTCCAGTGACCTTACCTAAATCAGCTGAGTAATTCTCAATTTTTATTGCAACACGACTATCAATGCCAGCTACAAGATCACCGCTCTCTGGAAAGAATTTTACTTCTAATGATGGTGACGGCGAAGTAACTTTCTCCGAATTTGCAGTATCAGGTGTAACAGATATTTGATCATATGCTTTATTGATATCAACTATTTGTATCTCTTTATTGTAAATAAATTCTTGATCCTGATTAAGCATAAACTTAGTATATGCTCTAAGTTTATACCTGCCAGGCGTCCATTCTCTTTCAATAAAAAAGTCAGAAGCAGCACCCAAATTCTCAGTATATAATTTCTTGCCTTCAACTATGTTACCATTACTATCTACTAGATCTACGTATATAACTTCGCTGTTTGTAGTGGGAGTATGATTAGTTGCATCAAGAGTGTATGCCTTAAACCACACCGTATCTTCTAAAGCATACATGGATCTATCTGTCTGTAAATATATCTTACTTGGACTGTAGTTGGTTGCATAAGAATCCAAGTTTGCAAGGAGCAATTCGATTGGACCATTATTTTTAATAATTGAAAAAGAAAATAAAATGGAAAAACAAAATACCCAAGGTAAGAGCTTAATGGAATTTCTCATATAAACTGTGTTTTGTTCTATAATTGGTATTACAAGTTAAATCTATTATGCTGAAGAATTTGATTGACTTAAGCTATTTATGATTTCAATAACTTATATTAAGCTACAGTAAAGATTTACCATGCTTAATGCTATACGAGGTTTGTATTTTTGAGATTAATCGAATCTGTTACTTGGCTTTTCGAATTTTTTCTTTTCAGTACTTACATCTTTCGCCTCTCACTATTTTCCTGTAATAAAAGATCGGCATTAAGGTTAACGCTCGGTGCGGATGACGAAGGCGCATTTAGCGACTATGAACGATCTGCACTTTGTTTCTTGCAAACCATTTTCGGAATAAAACTATCCACTATGATTTCTCTACAAGATTGTTTTCCGCTTGATGTATATTCTTATAAATGGAATTCAAAAGCCGTTAAGAACTAAGCAAAGCCTTGAATTTCCTGCCCCGTTTTACGGGGTTTGGTTCGTTTCTTTTTCAAGAAAGAAATGAACGCCCTTGCGGCGAGCTGAAGATTAAATTGAAAACTATTACCTCATTATTACACAATCTCTATAAAAAGGCATATTCAGGAGTAGACTAACTTTCAAAGAAGATAGCTCCAGAAATAACCGAGTGGTAAAAGAAGCGTTGCCTTGACTGGGTTTTGGGATGTGGGAGCGGCTATGCGTGCATTTTAGCTGCCTAGCGTTTTGGCTTTACCTTTTTTGGCAATGAGTCCACTCTAAAAAGGTTGGTTAAAGAAAATTGATTTTTGTATTTTGTAGTAAATATTAAAGATCATGTTTAGAGAAAACACAAGTTATCAGCAAGGTGATTTATTTGGCTTTGAACATTGTTTAACCGAGAAGCAGAGGAAGTATTTTGAACGATCTACGGAGGCCACATTCTTTCTTGAGGTATTTCATAAAATTAATGAGAAAGATTTTGCTCAACTGTACTCCAATACAAAGAGTAGACCTAATGTTCCGGTGAATCAATTGGTTGGAGCTTTAATATTGAAGCATCTAAATGATTGGACATATGCTGAACTTTTTACTAATCTTACTTTTAATGCATTGAGTCGATATGCTATTGGTATAACAAATCCTCAACAGGATATTTTTTCAGAAGCTAGTATTTTCAATTTTCAAAACCGACTTATAGAGCACTTTAATAAAACGGGAGAGGATCTAATTAATAACGTATTTGTATCCCTTACCGACAAGCATTTAGAAAAGTACAAAGTAAATACGTCTACTCAACGAGGAGATAGTTTTTTAGTAGACTCCAAGGTGATAGAGTATTCAAGACTTCGCTTGTTTATTGAAGTTTTAAAACGTTTACAGCGCATATTGAACAAAGAAGATCAAAAAAGCATAGAAGAATATGTAGGTGTATACGATGATCAATCTTCTGGTCATTATGTTTATTCCATACGCAAACAGGATATTACGCCTCACTATGAGCAAATCGCACAGGTATATTACACGGTATATCATATTCTAGGAGAAAAATATAAAGACAAGGAAGCTTATCAAACCTTCCTTAGAGTCTATAAAGATTACTTCAAACAAGGCCATGGGGATGACAAAATTGAAATAAGACCTGCCAATGAATTAGAATCCTCTAAGATTAATTCACCAGATGATCTTGATGCTACATTCAGTTCAAAATATGGGTCGGCACATATCGGTTATTCCACTCATATTAGTGAGACAAGACATCCTGATAATAAAGTAGAATTGATCACCGATGTTGTGGTAGTTAAAAACAATGTGAGTGATGACAGAATACTGGAAACACGAATAGAAGCTATGAAGGCAAGAATGCCTGATTGGGAGGAATACTTTGTAGATGGCGCTTATGGAAATGAAAAAGTAGATAAATTGAACAAGGCACATGGCATCACACAATATCAAAGTGCAATAAAAGGAAGAAGGTCACATTCAAAACTACGAATTCAAAAAGAGGACGGGAAAATATGGGTGAGTTGCGGAGGTGGACAAAAAGTAAGCGTTCAGAAAACGGCAAAGATGTATTGTGCGGTGTTTGATAATTCAATATGTGAAACATGTCCTATTAAAAACAAATGTAGAACTAAGAAATGTGGAGGAAAGTTTGTCAAGGCAAAGAGGCTATTTTACTTTACAGATAAGAACATATTAGCCCATCAACGATTTATGAATATCGATCAATTACCCAAAGAACGAAAGACGATAAGAGCAAATGTAGAAGCCACTGTAAAAGAAATGAAACGTGGCATGAAAAACGGTAAAGTTCGAGTAAGACGTAGGATTCGTGTGTCCATGCATATGGTTTTTACAGCCTTAGGAGTCAATCTTAGAAGAATACATCTAAGATTGGCCGAATTTGCCATTATATTCCTCTTTTTAGACTCTCATCCTTCAACTTGCTTGAGATAGCCAATAATTGGATTGTTGAGAATAAAAGCTAAATCTTTAATACTCATTGAACAAATTCATTTTGAACCATGCTTTTTAGAGTAGACTCGGCAATGCAAAAAGTAAAATCCCGCTGATAAGCGCATATGAATTAGGAAATTGATGATTTAATTACTTGAATATATAAATATTATTTCCTTTTATGTTGATTATCAATTAATTAGAATTTAATGTTAAATATTATTCACGTTATTTTACAATTTTCTTGTAAGTCATACGAGAAGAATCCAAATCTGTAACTTCAAGTAAGTAAACTCCAGGAGGGAATGATTCCAATTGGACTTTATCTATATTCTTGTTGGTTTGGATGAGCAGCCCATTCATATCATAAATATTTACTTCAAAGTTGATTACCTCTTCCATCTCTAGGTTGATATAGTCAACAAATGGGTTGGGATAAACCGCTAACGAAATGTCATCTGCATTATTTGACACAGATAGAGTACAATTCGTAATATCAGCATCAAGCTTGCACGGAAACTTAAGTACTCCAGTTCCGACGGTGCTCAGATACAAATAATTGTCATGGCTGACTGTCATATCTGAAATTAGCCATAGATCGTCATTTACAGGGGTAATGTTATGCCAACTGTCGCCTTGATCTTGACTTATTAATATTTGGTTGGTATTGTATATAAGCACATTACCATTGTGATCCGTTTCCATCTTATGATTTGATCCCAGTGGCGCAATAGGAATTACTTTATGGTCAAAACTTGACCCAGGGCTTGAGCTTCTTATAATGACCAACTGATCTTTAGCGACACTTTCATATTCTAAAATGTAAAAACCCTTTCCATTCCAGTCTGTTTCCAGGTCGATGTGGGTCAATGGGTCAATAGTCTTCTCGAGCGAGACATTAGTCCCACTAACAAAAGCATAGGTGCTCAATTCATTGTTGGAATCAATAAACAAAGAAGTGAGGTCGCTGAAATGTGCATAACCCCTTAAAATAGGAAGTTCTTCTTTGTCATGAATAGAATAATTCACCCCATTATCTTCTGATATGGCAACTCCAGAGTATCCTGTAATATATACCACTCCTTCTTTTGAAGTCACGTCTGATTCATAGAAGTCAGATACTACAACATCCCAGTTTGAGCCACTATCATCTGAAAGGTATATATTTCGAGCATTGATTCCTACATAATTACCATTGGGCAACCCTACGAAATTCCAGAGATGGGAAGCGTCAGAGATGCTTATGTCATTCCATTCATTGTCTGCAGAATATCGACCACCGCAGTCAATTGTATTGGTCATAAGATGGTCATTCTCTAATGAAGCAATTCGAAAGGTGTTGGCTAAAGACAGCGTATTATTATAAGTAGACCAATTGGATCCCAGATCATCAGAGAATAATACATCAAAAGAACTACTATGATAAAGCACTAAGCGCTGACCATCATTGTCAAAGCTTATTGTCATATGATTAGAAATTTCCAGATTGTGACTTTTTACGGTAAAGGTTTCACCATAGTCAGTAGAATGCAATATGTGATTACGAGCCATTACAACAACTTGATTGTCAAGTATATCTATACTCGTGCCCCATTGTACATCTACTGGAGAGTTGATTTCAATCCAAGTTGATCCTCCATCATCGCTGTACTCATTTGAAGCAAACAGTCTACCATTCAAATATCGCATGCCTGTAACACTTGCGTCTATTACAATTTCATTTCCAAAGCTCAAATCTACTGGATTAAAACTTAACATTGTTTTGACAACTTGGCCATAAGTACTCTTGGTAATGTACGAAGGGAATCCTTCTTGATATAGTAGTTCAACTCTTACGTTCTCCTCAGAAAGAACTTTAGATACAAGGAGCTCGCCATCAGTATCAAAACGACCTATCATCATCTTGTCCGATTCTTTATAGATAACCAATTTCTCACCATTCTCTAGGATGACAGCTTTCTTTACACTGCCATATGCACTATGATCATGAACCACTGATGCTGATTCAGTCTGCTTCTCATAACTATATATAAGTTTTCCATCTGTGAAATAAAAATTATCGGTGTTCTCTTCTGATTGTATTTCAACTAAGAATCGAGCATAAACCCATGGGAAGCGCTGGAAAGATTGTCCCTGATCTGTTGTTATATACGATTCATTCAGAAAGGGAATGCCTATGATCATATGGTTATCGTCTGATATATATTGAACGAAATAACTTGTCTCCTGACAATCTGGGGCCATCTCCTGCCAAGCGGTAGATTGCCCAAACATATATAAAGGACATAGTACTAGGATAGAGGTAATCAGTTTAAGCATAGTAATTAATTTTTAGTAAATAATTATTGATCATGGTTGATAGCCATTGAAGTGGTTTAAGAACGTATTGTAAATCACTTCATTAGTAAGTAGACACTTATAGTTACCAAAACGTGACATTCAATATCTAAAAAATAGAATATTTATAAGAATTCTACAACATTACTCCAATGTTTTTGAATTTTTTGGGTTGTTATTTGACAATTCTCATGGACCAAAATGGTATTTAACCTTTATGGATTCAAGTATTTTTATGGCTTTTCTAATTTAAAAGTATAGTAACTTCTTCAATAGTTTGCATTCCTATTTTCTTCTACTTGAATCATTGATTATTGCTTGTGGATAACAGTGAGTATATGAAGCGTAGCCTGCCGATAGGCGGCTATGATTTCGTATACAGTGTAGTGATCGTAATTTATATTTCTTATTCACACTTCAATGTATCGAATTCAATAAGTAATTGTGTAGAGCCATGATCATCTACTTGAATCCATTGATAGTTTACCAAGCGATAAGCATTTCCACCATCCAGTCTCACCCATTCATCTATTCCCTTTGCTCCGTTTTTTAGATCTTGGTTTACTGTTAAACCTATTGGTGCATTATATTTTCTTGAGGATTGTAATACAACACAATTTTCAGATTGATTGTGAGATGTTATAAATTTCGAAATCGTCATTCGCGGCAATTTTTCATTTATTTCCATAGGGCTCATAGATCTAGCACATGAGGTAATCATAAAAGTTATGAATATATATGCGAATATTGATCCTTGTTTATATGTCATTTTAATTTTTTATATATTGAAATAATTATAGTTAGTATGAAAGGTTAGGTTTTATGATCACCAACGCCACGTTTATTCGCAAGTGAGGCGCATAGCCTCACTTGCCGCATATATATTGTTGTGCACCATTTATATTTTTTATTCCTATTTGTATATCATCGCTCTCACAAATGATTTACCATTTTCTATTTTGAGCAAATCATTTATTAGTTCTCCACATTTATCGATGAATTTTTCTATTTCGATTTCTGCCAAATTTACCATTTCATTATAAACCTTTTCAGAAAGTGAAAATTTTTCTTTCCTAATTGAGATATTTACTTTAGAGTTCTTCTTATGGATATAAACGAAATCATCATCACCGTGACCTGTTACAACTGTTTCGGATTCTTTCCATTCTAATATATCTTCTAATCCACAACAACAGCCAGGTTCAGATTTTATTTCATTATTAACTACAAATAAATAGCCTCCTGGAATTAGAGGTGCATATTCAATTGGGTCGTTAAGAATTTCATCTATTGAATCAAAATTTTCAACTGTGCTATCAATCAATTTTTTCAAAATTATCTTTAGCTCTTGATTTGAAAGAGTCTTTATTTTAAAAAGCCAACTTAATTGTTCAATTGGTTTTATATCATTTAATCCTGATTCATTGTAGCAATTTTGGTTATAATTCTCCCATTCTAGAGGTGCTTCTAAATATGATTTTTTAGGAGATTCTCTTTTGGTTTTACTGAAAGAAGCAGGTTGCAACTCTATAACTGGTATTAATTTTATATGCTGATTTGGTTTCATTTTTTTCTAATGGTGCACAACGTTCTAGCCAAATGGCGTAGCGGCGCATAGCCGCTATGAACACTTTAGTCTATAAGCCTGTTGAAAAACAGGTATTTTAAAATTACTAAATTTCTCATACTCTTTCCATCCTCTTTCTCGCCAACTTTTCAGCATCATGACCATACACTCCGTGATTGGAATCCTGTTCCATAATTTCTTCGATATAATCCTTAGGATCTCTATCGATCATTTTCACCTCTATCATTCGATCCAGTGATGCATTGGCATTGATGTACGCCGAATCAATGCTCTGAATCTTAACATCAACCAATCCATTTTGGATACACAATTTGAGAGTATGATTGAACACATCTTCAAATATTTCGAGAGGATTCGTTTTCTGATCCTGCAGAAAGAGGAATGATCTGGAATAGCTTCATCATTATCAATAAAGAAACGTAAATCAAGCCTCCTATTAATCTGTCTTTCCAGCTCTCTATCCGAACATATATTTTCAAAATATCCTATCAGCATACATTTAAAAAATACTACAGGGTCAATACTCGGTCTTCCGGTTTTGGAATGGAGAAATTGCGTTTTCTACTTAATGAATCGAAGATCGAGAATGCTCTTTAGTACCCGATAGAAATTGTCTTGAGGAATGTGATCTGCCAAACAAAAGTTGACGAACATTTTGGGAGTAAAAATCTTATCACCTTGCATATTTCGAGATACGAAACATGGCTCTCATATACAAAAAATTATAATGTGTTTTTCAATGGCCACCTTTGTTATCCTTTCGTCTTTTTTAGCTTTTTTCTTACAAAGTAAATTGATAAAATTAGGATAATCAAATATCCAAGGACAAGCAGTGTTATGAGCATTTTAAGGTTTGACCCCATTACAGTATTATTTGGAATTCCAGTTTTCCAAAAAATCCATTCATCTGCTAGTTCTGATGCAAAACTCCAATTGCCATTTTCTAATATAGCAATACCATCTTTAGTCTTGAGGTTTATCCTTGCTGCATTATTTATCGCCTCTAAGCTAATTCCATCATGACCAATAATTATGTCTCCTGAACCCTTTTTTGCAAAGATCATTGGTCCCAAACCATGCATCCCTTGTCCGGTAGGCGTATGAATTTTATTCATCAAGTTGATCGTCTCCCTTTTCAATACATCATTCTCAGCAAAATTTGCCCTTAAGAATAAGCTAAAGTCTGCGATATTCGTATATAAAGATGCTGCTGCAAGTGCTGTGTACTTATAATGGGGGGCAATGGATGAATCACTATTATAAAACGTAGCCAAATGCAAAGAAGAAGAGTCTGACCAATGAAAGGAAGATTGATCCATTTTCAAAGGTTTAAAAACGGCTTCTGTCATATAATCATTAAAAGATTGACCGCTAACTTCTTCTATTACTAATTGAAGTAATGTGTACCCCCCTCCAGAGTACTTGTATTTACTGTTTGGTTTATAACCGACTATTGTTACTCCTTCCGTATTGTAGGCATCTGCCGCCTTTGTTAATGATTCTTCAAGAGTTTGGATTGAATCTTCAGATTCGAACCCTGCATAACCAAGGCCATCAATTAATCCTGAAGAATGACAAAGTAGATTGCGAATTGTAACTTCACTATTATCGAATTCGCACTCGGGTAAATGCCATCGACTTAGGTAATTCTCAATTGGATAATCAATATTTAACTTACCTTCTTGAACCAATGCAAATATTCCCCAAGCTGTCACCCACTTGCTTATTGAAGCCATTTGAAAAATGGTATGTTTATCAATTGGCTCATCAATTGAATAATAAAAATCTTCGGAAACTTTTCCATCCTCTAATAATACCATGGCTAAATTTCCAACAAACTCATTTTCAAGCTTTGCTTTAGTCGCTTCGATAAATGATGTTGATGTATTTTCTGATGTGATAGGATTTAGTAGCAACCCGTTATTAGTACCAAAATTAATAATTGCTGTCCATGCCATTAGCATCAAAACAATTAGGGTTATGTATTTGACTATTTTCATTTATTGAATCTTATGAGGCCATTTTGATGAAAGATCGTCCCCGTGTATGCGGCGGTGCCAGCTTTTGCTGGCAATGAACGCCATACACAATTAGCCTGTTTCTAAAGTCCCATTATAAATTTACTAAAACTGAGCTTAACCATGAAAGATGTGGTGCATGAATTTAATTGACATTTCTGTGAGGATCGATAAGCCTTCCCATCATCAAAATATCATAATAAGATGCTTTTTAACTGTTTTTTGATCAATTTCTTTAGGTTTAGAGCTGCTGCAGCCATGAGCATTACTTTATTTGCTAGATCTATGCCTCGGGCATTGATCTATCGTAGCGGTCTTGTGCTCGATTATATGCAAAGCCTTCTCTGTTCTCTTTGTATGTTCCATGTATGGAAATAAATGTATCTAGATTTAATTCTTTCATAGTGGCGTAGTTTTCACCTGAAGAAAATCCCTCATCGGCTAATATCGTATCGACTTCCAATCCCAACTTATCCAACCGATTTACTGTGGACCGTGTAGTATTTATCAAGTACCGAGAATCTTTTTGGTGTGCTCTTTCGGCACTCATATGGGTGATTAAGTTGAGCTTTGAATCTACTGCCATCATAGCACTATAGCACAGCATTCGAGGCTTATTAGACTTTTTAACGATTCGAGCATCAGGATCAGTAGTACTCATATGCGTCGAATTTGACAAGAAGCGTCTTTTGTTCTTTCTGTGTGCTTTTCCTCCATCTATTTCGGTGTATTTCTCTTTGCGATAATGTGTATGTTTTTCAAGGTGCTTTTGGGTTTTCGCCAAGCGCTTGTTGGCTTTATCTTCATTCGATAATTTGGACGTTTGATGCGCACAATTTTGTTGCCTAATCTCTTGGATATAATCATCAGGAGATCGATCCACAAGCTTCACTTCAATAAGTCAGTCGATAGAAGCATTAGCATTAATATAAGCCGAATCGATAGCTTGAATCTTACCATCGACCAATCCGTTTTGGATATAAAGGGCTAGTATGTGATTGAATACATCATCGAAAACTTCTGCGGGTATACGTTGTCTCGTTTTACAAATGGTAGAATGATCAGGCACGTTTTCATCGATATCATAATCAATGAAGAATCTAAGATCGAATCGCATATTGATCATTCTTTCCAGTGCTCTATCCGAACATAAATTTTCCAGATACCCTACGAGGACAATTTTGAAAAATACAGCAGGGTCGAGTGATGGTCTACCCATTTTGTTGCATAACAAAATTGAGTCTTCTTTTTTATAAATGAAAGATCAAGAATGCCTTTGAGAATACGGTAAAAATTGTCTTGCGGAATATGTTCATCAAGCCTGAAATTGACAAACATTTCGGGCTGAAAGTTCTTTGTTCCTTGCATACATTAAGATACAAAAATCAAAAAACACATATTTAATTATTTTGAGACTTTATCAACGGACTCTAGTGTTAGCACAAGTTTTAATTATTAATTATTCTAAGTATGTATTCTCTGTTTTCAAAGTCAATCACTCTTTCTACAATATTTAGAGGTTTTATTGCCTTCGAAAAATCAAGAGCAAAAACAATTCCTTCCTTAATATCAGAATATCTTGAATAAGTTAATAATTGTGACCATAAAGGTTGTTTATTCAGGTTTCCTGAGATTTTTTTTTACTTCTAGAATTATTTTATCTCCACTAAGTTCTATAATAAAATCGGGTCTAAGATTACCTTTAATTTTTGGTTCTTCTTGAACAATTCCTTCTTTGAGGAACCAACCCAAGTTAGCTTTTAAAAAACAAATTGACTGTGTTTCTAGAGGATTTTTTTACTCAAATTCCTCATAACTTATAGTGTCAACCAAAGACATAGTAATCATTTTGAATAATCCTCGAGCCACTTTTATACCTTCTTCTTTTAATTTAAGATAGGATTTTTTGCTTTGATTAATTTTGTTTTGTTCATAATCAAAGGCAATTTTGTCTATGATCTGGTTGAATAGTAAAAAAAACAAAGGAAGAAATACTTGTTATTGCAATAAAGGCTTCATTGTTTTCAAAAAAAAATAGTTTGTAGTCATGAGTAGATTTATTTCTCCATTCATTACGATAATTCTTAAATAATTCTAATACTCGCTCTTTAAAAATTCCATTTTCCTCAAAGTACTTTTCAATCTTGTAAGGAGTTTGTTTTATGACATCTTCATTAGATTTTTCGGCAAGAACTTTATAAGCTTCTTTTAAAGCTCCCTCATAGGCTTGGTTTGTTCTATAAATTACATCATTGTAATAGTATGAGTCATTCTCTCCCAATTTATAATAATGCTCCGCTCTTTCCAGATGGAGTGAGACAGAATCTATAAATATTGAACTTTCCGATTCTGTTATTTTTTTAATTTGTTTTTGTATTCTTTCGAAAATGTTCATTTCTAATTTGTGCTAACGTCTTCGTGTACCTGACGGACGACCATAGGAAGTCTAGCATGGTCACACAATGTTATGGCTTCGTCTTTCATTCTTCCATGGATTTCAGATAATTTGGATCTCTGCCCATATAGCTTATTCCTATTACCGTCAAACTGGAATCATCAAATGTATAATAGATGAAATAATCTCTAACACTCTTCTTTTTAAGAAACAAGTTATTTGTTTGACGACCAGAATCAGGATATCGTGATAAAATTTCTAACGCCTCTTGAATGATACTGTATAATTTGTTCGAGTATGTTCTACTACCATTTCTTTCTTCCCAATAATTTAATATGTTATCTAAATGATCAAGTGCCTTATCAGTCCATTCTATCTGTAAAGCCATTTCTGCACTCTTTCATTTACTACTTCATTAGGCACAGTTTTACCTTCCTTGAGTTGTTGCAAACTGATTTCTAAATCGGCTTTATGTTCTTCAGGGATCATAAAAACTTCTTCACTTCTAGTTTCAACCTCAATTAAATTTAAAATTTCTTCCAAAAGATGAGGTTGATTAACTTCTTCTAGTTTTTCTATTACTTTATTCTTTAGTTCTACAGTAGACATGATATCTCGATTTAGTTACTAAGATAACGCTTTTGACAGAAAAATGGTGCCATCACTGACATCCCTTGATTTCAAGATTCAAAAATCACTATTGATCAAGTGGCTTTTACTTTCTTGATGAGCCATAACGTCTTCGTGTATGTGGCGGATGCAGCGTTAGCAAATCTGATCATCATACACCATGTTATCTGTTTTTTTATTTAAACCCATATTCTGTTAGCACTTTACCAATTTCTGTTAGATAGGTTTTTCTAGTCCATCCATCTTCTGGCCCATAAGCTCCTTCAAATGCCTTATGTAGAGAAGATGTTATAAGTTCACTAATTGAAATTGAATCTGGAGTATCATCTTCAACATAATTTCCATTATTATTATTTGCTAGCCATTCGAGGTCATCATAATATGTTAAGTTAATGATATGACACAACCTTAAGAACTGTCTATATTCAATCTTTTGATTTAATACCGCTCTAAATAGTTTACCGATCAATTGGGGTTTATTGTTACTTTCTATTTTTCTTAAGGTTTCTAGAAGTCTTTCACCAACAGTACCTGCAAATTCTTTTGAATCATTAATTTCTTTTATACTTTTTAATCTCTGCTCTAATGGGATTTCATTTATTTCGAATAATAATCGATTGATTTTCTTAGCGAAAAAGTATTCATCTACTTTATTCACAATCCCATATACACCTAGAAATGATTTTACAACTGGTATTTCTTTCAAAATATCATCGCTAATAAAAGAATCAATTCCCGCTTCAACAATATCTTTGGAAATATCAATAGTGTCAGGATGTATTACAACTTCTTCCAAGGATTGAATTTGGCCATCTTTACTATCTGTCATAAATTATATTGTTAATGTTAGTCAAGTCGCTATATTGCAGATAACAATTGCATACCCGCAACTTTCCTATTGCGTGTATCAACCTATTGCGTGTATTTCCTATATATCTACAAACTAAAAAAAATAAGCTTAATCAATGGCCCATCAGCTGCTTAATCGAAAATTAAAATAAACTACTCGCATAGATTCGAATAATAAACGGTTATACACGTGTAGCATTCCTAATTCCCATCCCGCAATTGTATCTCAACCCGCTAAAAATAAAAAATTCTAAGTAAATCATATCTCAAGTATAAGAACCTCCTCACATCTTTTTCAGCCTTTTGATTTATTCTGGAAATTCATAAAAAATAAAAAGAATATTATCTTCTCAATATAATTGATTTTCTCTTTTATTCAGCATACTTGGAGCAATCCCCAAAATAATCCTCAAAAATAACAAACAGCATAGATAATATTCTGCAAAATTAGCTAATGGTGATATGAATAATCGAGTAAGTGTTAAATAGCAATATAAAATATGTAAAAAATTGGTGTGTTAAAAATATTTACTTAGATTTAGTGATGAAGTGATTTAAGATCAAAATATTAACTCTTTTGCAAGTCATTGATTAACAATTTATCAGCTTTTTATCGGCACTTAGCTTGGAACTTCCGCTAAAGCTTTGACGACACGCGGGCAGCCAAGCTTCTCAAAAAAGCTTCATCTTGAAAATCAAGCCTGTCCGTGGTACAACTATGGAAATCGGACTCTTACAAATCTTTTTAATCTTAGTTTTTAAATCACTTTGACATCTAATTTTTTTAATATTAAAGAACTTTAAATTTAAGATCATGAAAAAGCGTTTATTTTATTTAGCCTTTACGATTGCCATCCTTGCCATTACCACTGCATTTGTTTCGAACGATAATCCAGTAACCAAGACAGAAGTTACTGAAGCGCCAATCGACTACATGACAATGTCCAACTTAGGACTGAATCTGGATGTGTCAGGTGAATTAATGGTTATGGACAACAAACTTTTCAGAGCAGAAGTTGAGAAAATGATTAGCGATGCGGGAATTGACTTACAGGTTAAAAATATCATTTCTAAAAAATCGGTAACCAATGGAGAAGTTATATCCAAGACCTTTGCTATTCAGTATTTAGATGATTCTGATGAGCATACAGTAACCATCTCATATAATAAAATTGCAGTGAACAATAGTAAGGCGGCACCAATAAAAGCAGTTCCTCTTTGTATAAATATTGGATGTACTTCTGGTTGTAATCCTGGAATTAGTACAACTGGAGCTAATACCTGTTCCGCTTGCAAGGGACCATGGTATTCTTCCTGCTCTCTTATCTATGTCCCCGAATTATAACAAAGACCAATAAATAATTAATTTGTAGCGGGATATCTGAGAGGATATCCCGTATTTTTTTCGTAGGTATGTGCAGAAGTAAGTTAGGGGTATTCTTAAAAAGCTACTTTCCTTAGATATCGACTCTTTTCGCATGTTTCTATTGAAAGGATTACCCCATTTTTGATACTTTTTACGTGAAAACAGGGTAATATTTTTTCAACTCATTTGGTCATTCGTCATGACGGGCGATCATTTTTGGCTTGGCCCAAAAACGATCCAAAAAACCCTAGGCTTTATTCAGTTCTTAACAAGACAGAACGATCATCGAAGATGTGGAAGTGAAATCTTCCAAGAGATGGAACGCGCTAGCGATGGGTGGGTGAATCCCCATTTTCTTAAACTCAAAAAACTCGGATCAAAAGTTAAAGTTTCAATTGAAAGGTATTGATTTACTGGAATGTATACTTTCAAGTAATCATTTGCTATCCTCAAACACTTTTGAGTTTTTAACAGAAAATAGGAATCCAAAATACTAAACTGAATAAGGCCAATTTTTGCCCTCGAATATTCTCAAGCTCTCCCGCTGTACTCAAAGGATGTATTGATTGTTACTTCTGAATTCCCCTAAGCTAACATTACTTAGGCATATTCATTAATAAAATATTTTTCCATTTATTTTTTTATAAGATGCAGAAATTCAGTTATTTATATTTTATTTAATAACCAGTACTTCTGAATTGATTACCCTTTAGTTGATAGGTATTACCTAATAATGAGGTAGTAATTTTCAATTTAATCTTCCGCTCGCCGCTCAGGCGTTCATTTCTTTCTTGAAAAAGAAACGAACCAAACCCCGTAAAACGGGGCAGGAAATTCAAGGCTTTACTTGGTTCTTAACGGCTTTTGAGTTGTATTTTGACTAAACAGGCATATTCATAAGTAGTACAAAACCATTGAGAATCACATATTAAAGGTTATCTTAATACAAAGAAAACCCCGTTTTATACGTTGACTGCGGAAAAACGGGGTAATCAAAAAAGTATTAAGATGAAAATACGTAGAATTTCCGAATTTCAGTCTAAGATCCACTTTCCAAATTTTGATACCCATTATGAAAAGTACCTAGAGAGTTTTGCCAAGACCGATCTGGGTAAGATATATCAAGCTGTTCCTTGGGGTAAAATGGCTCGTGCTCTTGGGTTAAAGGAACATGATAAAGGTCCAAGTTGTATCTTTTCTCCTCAAGGCAAGCTGGCTTTAATGTTCTTAAAGCATTACTGTGGCTGTTCTGACAATAAATTGATCGAGCAGCTTAACGGAAGTGTCTATTATCAAATATTTTGTGACTTACTCTTAGAGCCTGGTCAGCATATTGAAAATTATAAAATTGTCAGTCAGATTCGATGTGAGATTGCTGGGATGCTAAACATAGATTTAGTAGAAGAGGTGTTGATGGAAAAGTGGCGTCCATACATGAGTAATCTCAATGGTATTACTTGTGATGCTACTTGCTATGAAAGCAGCATAAAATATCCTACGGATGTAAAACTTCTGTTTGATTCAGTTCAATGGATTTATGAGCAGTTGAAGAAGCAATGTAAAACCCATGGATTGAGAATGCCGAGGACAAAATACCTGAAGTGGGTAAGGCGCTCGATCAGTTATAGCAAGATGAAACAAAAGCGAAAAAAGAAACGCAGGAGTTTAACCCGAGGACTGGTAAAGCTATTGACCAAATTGATAGGAAAGCTGGATGAATTGGAAATGGAATATGGAATTTTATCAAAGAATGAAAGCTACAAGAATCGCCGTGAAACCACAGCCAAGATCTTAGCTCAGCAAAGCGATAAGTTTTATAGAGGTATTCGTCCCAAACATGCGATTGTGTCAATCGATAAGCCATACATCCGCCCAATAGTAAGAGGAAAAGAAACGAAAGCTGTAGAGTTTGGGGCAAAAGTACACAAGCTACAAATAGACGGTATTAGTTTTATCGAACACCTTAGCTTTGAAGCATTTAACGAAGGTACACGATTACAGTCCACAATATACAGAGCACAAAAATTGACACGGACACAGGTAAAATTGTTAGGGGCAGATTCGATCTACGCTACAAACTCAAATAGAACATATGTGAGTCAACGCAAAATAAGCAACGATTTTAAACCAAAGGGTCGACCAGGAAAACATAAAGAACATAAGAGTCAAATATCGAAGATGATCACCAAAGAACGGGCTAGCCGATTAGAAGGAAGCTTTGGAACAGATAAAGAGTACTTTCTTCTGAAAAAAATTAAAGCTAGGACCAAGGAAACAGAGCGTTTATGGATATTTATTGGAATCCATACCTCAAATGCTCTAAAAATCGGAGAGCGAATGAGTCAAATCACAGCCAAAGCAGCTTAAAATAGAACCAAAATTACAGTACGATAAAATTACAAGGGAATCGCTATGCCTTCTTACTTATGAATATGCCTAAACACACAAAACTCGCTATCGCTCAAACAGTTGTGAGTTTTTAACGTCAAAATACAACTCAAAACCCTAAACCAACTAAGGCCGATTTATTCCAAGCAAAATTCAATCTTTGGTAGTAAAAATATACTTTAAGCTAAATTATTTTTAAACTGTTCTTACTTCTGAATTCCCCTCCTCACATCTTCTTCAATTGCTCCAGCTCTTCCTCCAATATCTTAATCCGAGCTTCACCATCTGCCAATTTCTTACGCTCATTATTCACCACAGCTTCTGGAGCATTATTGACGAATCGTTCATTGGACAGTTTTTTGTTGATGGATCCGACAAAGCCTTTTTGATATTCCAGCTCTTTGTTCACTCTTTCCAATTCTGCCTCGACATCGATTTTTTTCTCAAATAATACAATGAATTTTTCTGTACCTGAGATAAAACTTGCTCCGCTCACATCTTCACCTTCGGTCAGCTTTATTTCCTTCAGATTACCTACTTTGATGATCATTTCCTCGACACCGCTTTGACTTAGAAGTGACTCCATCCTTTCAGATTTGATGGCGCACAAGTCTAATAATTCAGCCTTGGATAAGCCATTTTTAGCACGTACATCACGAATATTGCTGATGATGTCCTTTGCTTGTTCTACCGTGGCTATATTGTCCTTGTCAGATGGTCCTGCTTTTGGATAATTGCTTACGATACAGTCTTGGCCTTCTCCTCTCTCGGCAAGTATGTGCCAAATCTCTTCTGTGATGAAGGGCATAAATGGATGAAGTACTATGCAAATCTTCTCATAAAAATCCTTTGCTTGCTCTTTGACAGAAGCTGCTATTCCTTCACCATAAGGAGGCTTGATCATCTCTAGATACCAGGAACAGAAGTCGGTCCAGATAAAAGAATAGAGTGTGGTCAAGGCTTCAGAAAGTCGGTATTCCTTAAAATTGGATTCTATTTCTACCAAAACGGTATTGAATTTATTTTCAAACCAAACCGCTGCAAAATCATCGACTTTGTTGTTGGACTTGCTTGCATCTACTTCTAATCCCTCGATCAATCTGAGGGCATTCCAAAGTTTATTGCTAAACTTGCTTCCTTGGTCGCAGAGCTTCTCATCAAACAATAAGTCTCCACCAGCGGGCGAACTGCTCAACATGCCAAATCGTACGCCATCTGCTCCAAATTGATCGATCAATGCCAGGGCATCCGGAGAGTTTCCAAGCTGCTTGCTCATCTTCCTTCTTTGCTGATCTCGGACCATCCCAGTGAAGTACACATGGTCAAATGGTCTTTTATTCTCCCATTCATATCCCGCCATTATCATACGCGCTACCCAAAGGAAAATGATATCCCATCCAGTGACCAATACTGAAGTAGGGTAGTAGTAGTCCATTTCTTCTCGACTGTTGAATCCATCAAATAGTGATATGGGCCACAACCAACTCGAAAACCAGGTATCCAATACATCTTCCTCTTGCTTAAGATCAGAAAGTGTCAAATTTTGATTTCCAGTTTTTTCTTTGGCTTGTGCCAATGCTTCATCTTCATTTTTGGCTACAAATACTTCTTCACCCAGATACCAGGCAGGTATACGATGTCCCCACCACAGCTGACGCGAAATACACCAGTCTCTGATGTTTTCCATCCAATGTTTGTAGAGATTTTTCTGATTTTTTGGGAAGAATTCAACTTCATCGGTCACTACTGCATCCAAGGCTGGTTTTGCCAATGCCTTCATGTCGACATACCATTGCAAGGATAGTTTTGGTTCGACTACCGCCCTTGTCCTTTCTGACCTTCCTACACTATGCGTGTAGTCTTCAATGTCGACAAGATTGCCCAGTTCTTTTAATTTCTTTTTGGCCATTTTTCGGGCAATAAAGCGATCTTCACCTACGAAAATTTGACCTGCTTCGGCTATTGTTCCATTGTCATTGATGACGTCTATTACCTCCAGATTATGTCGTTTTCCGATTTCATAATCATTCACATCATGTGCAGGTGTAATTTTCAATGCTCCCGTCCCAAATTCCATGTCCACATACGAATCAAAGATGATCGGTACAGCTCTATTGACCATAGGTACAATGGCTTTCTTACCTTTCATATTGGCATATCTCGGATCATCTGGGTGTACGGCAATGGCACTATCTCCCATGATGGTTTCGGGACGTGTAGTAGCGATGGTGATATATTCGTCGCTTCCTTCTACTTGATATTTTACATGGAACAATTGGGTCGTCTCCTCTTCATGCAGCACTTCTTCATTGGACAATACTGTCTGCGCATCTGGGTCCCAATTTACCATTCGCAGGCCTCTATACAATTTTCCGTTATTGTACAGATCCACAAAAGCTTGATAAACGGCTTCCGACCTCACTTCATCCATCGTGAATGAAGTTCTTTCCCAGTCACATGAAGCGCCTAGTTTTCTCAGTTGCATCAATATTTTGCCCCCATATTCCTCTTTCCAGGCCCAGGCATATTCGAGAAATTCATCCCTCGTAAGATCAGATTTTTTAATTCCCTTTTCTCTTAGCATTCGCACCACCTTTGCTTCGGTGGCAATAGAAGCATGATCCGTACCAGGCACCCAGCAAGCATTTTTTCCATCAAGTCTTGCCTTTCGAATAAGAATGTCCTGAATGGTATTATTCAGCATGTGACCCATGTGCAAGACACCAGTGACATTGGGAGGTGGGATGACGATAGAATAAGCTTCTTTCTCATTTGGCTCTGAGTGAAAGTAATTCTTATCCATCCAATATGAATACCACTTGTCTTCAATTTCTTTAGGGTTGTATCTCGTTGATATTTCCATAATTTCCTATTCTCTATAAATGACTTTAATAGCTAGACTATCTGTCTATCCAATGCGTTTTGGGCTGTAAAAATAAAATTATTTAAATCTTAACTGATATAGTTTTCTTTGACCATCTGGAAGAATATTGACCACCAGAAAATTATCATAATCGCTTTCATCAAATCCAGCATCTATTACCTGCTCTTCCATGAAAACATTCGCCATGGCCGGTGTGGTATTGGAATGTCCAGCGATTATTACCTTATTCAATTCTTTGCTTTCTGATATGTCAATTCCAAGCTGTTTTAAATCTTTTGGCTGGTATACATTAGTTGCCAGTCCTTTCAAATTCCCTAAAGAATCTACCGTATGCATGGTACGATTGTAAAGTGTGGAATAGATAGCATCCAACCTTGTTTTTTTGAACATCTCTGCCAGTCGGAATGACCGTTCGTAGCCAGCTTTTGTCAAAATGGGATTTTTCTTTGGGAGCGTATCTTTTTCGGCGTGACGAACCATGTAGATTATTTTCGAACCTACTTCATTGTTCAATTTAAGATCGTGACCTCCTTCAAGCGTGATCGTGCTGCGCTCGATCGATTTTATGTATTTCCCATTTGGATCGATATCCGTCGGCTTACAACCGATAATGAACAATACAAATAGTCCTATTAACAATCTCATGCTTCTTCTAATTTAAGTTCAAAAATATCATGTTCAATCTGATTCCGCAATATATCCTCCATATTCTCACGCTCGCGAATGAGATAATCTTTTCCTTTGTGAATAAGGACCTCCGCAGGTCTGAATCTTGAATTGTAATTGGATGACATCATATAACAATAAGCACCAGCATTGTGAAAGGCCAGAATATCTCCTTCGTGAACTTCATTCAATTTGCGGTTTACTCCGAAAGTATCTGTCTCACAGATATAACCCACGACGGTATAAATACGAGTACGACCCGAAGTTTTAGACAGATTGACGATGTTGTGATAAGCATTGTACAACATAGGTCTGATCAGATGATTCAAACCAGAATCTATTCCCGCAAAAACGGTAGATGTAGTTTGTTTGATGACATTGACCTTTGCCAGGAAGGTACCTGCTTCAGAGACTAAAAACTTTCCAGGTTCGAACATCAGTGTGAGATCCCTTCCATAACTCTTACAAAATTCTTCAAATCGTGCGGTAATTCGCTCTCCCAGATCCTCAACATCTGTCTCAATACCATCATTCTTATAATCCACTTTGAATCCGCTGCCAAAATCGATATCCTCCAAATCTGGAAAGTCATTTGCTATGTTGAATAATACTTCAGCACCTTGCAGGAACACCTCTGAATCGAGAATGTCAGAACCTGTATGCATGTGCAAGCCAGTCACTTTTACACCTGTCGCCTCAACGATACGATGTACATGGGGCATTTGATGAAATGAAATTCCAAATTTACTATCAATGTGTCCTGTGGATATTTTACTATTTCCACCTGCAAGGATGTGAGGATTAATTCGAATGCAAATGGGCTTGTCAGGAAATGCAGAGCCGAATTGTTCCAATATACTGAGGTTATCAATATTGATGCGAACATTCAGCGAAAGTGCTTCTTTTATTTCTTCGAGGGAAACACAATTTGGGGTATAAATAATATCCTCCGTAGCGAATCCTGCCATCAAGCCCAATCGTACTTCCTGAATAGAGACCGTATCGAGGCCAGCACCAAGAGATTTGATAAATTTCAAGACATTGATATTGGTAAGCGCCTTGCATGCATAATTGATCTTCAACTGTTTGACCTTGAAAGCATCGGTCAGTCTTTTATACTGACGTTCAATGATTTGTGTGTCATAAACATATAGTGGACATCCATACTTTTCAGTCAAATTAAGCGCATCCACACCTCCAGAAAAAACGTAGCGATCATTAACTATTTCCATCAGTTGAAGTTTTTGACCTGCAAAGATAGGTATAAGCTTACTACAAGGCTAGTTTTTATTCGATGAATATGTTTGTAATCAAATTTTCAAAGAAAGGTACAAGATTCTTAGGTAGCTTTTCATCCATACTTTGTGCATCCTTCTTGCCTCTTTCTCATCTCTCCAGTATGAAAAAAATCAAGCCCCTCTTAATCTCTGAATCAATTCGCTTTTCTTGGTATTTGCCACCTGAATCTCCTTGCCATTTTCCATCATCACTGCTCCGCCTTTGCCTTTTATATATCGCTTGATGTATTCCAGATTGATAATAAAAGAACGATGGATTCTAAAAAATCCAAACGAATCCAAAGCCGATTCATAAAATTTTAGGTTCCGACAAATCATAAGTTTTCGACCATCTGTAAAGTGAAAAATAGTGAAGTTGTCTTCGGCTTCGCAATACAAAACTTCAGACATACGAACGATCTCCAATCCTTCCATCATAGGAAGCACCAATTTTCGATTTTGATTGTGAGTGGCAGCTATGTTTTGAAGCAAGATTTCAGCACGATTTACCTTTTTCTTTTCGAGGATCTGATTGCAGACAGCATTGACAGCATTCTCTAATTCTTCGATATCCAGCGGCTTCAATAAGTAATGTGCAGCACTCAATGCAAATGCCTGAACTGCGTATTGACTAAAAGCGGTAATGAAAATGATCTCGAAGTCGATTTCTCCCCATTGTTCTAGCAAATCGAATGCATTACCCCGCGGCATCTCGATATCCAGAAATACCAGTTGTGGTTTGTGTTTCAAAATGGCTGTACGTGCCTCTTCGATATTCTCACAGTCTGCCAGAATGGATACTTGAGGACAATATTTGTTTGTAAATCTTCGCAGTGTTTCTCGACTATCGCGTTCATCATCTACGATTATTGCGGTTATTTTTATCGGCTCTTCCATAAAAGGTTATCATGTTTTTTAATTAAAGATGATACTTGTAATTGAAGAATCAATTCAAAGGGATTTTTACCCTGATCAATGTGCCCGTGTCATCGTGCTCAGGATTTAGATCGTCAACTTCAATTTCGTAGCTCTTTCCATAAATCTCATTGATCAATTCTATCCTCTTAGAAACATTATTTAGACCTGTACTATTGTATTTTTTCTGATTTTTTGTCTTTAATGCCTTGGATTTTTCTCTTCCAATTCCATTATCCTGAATGAGAACAGACAGGTGATTGTCATCTTCTTCAAACGATATTTTCAGTTCACCCTGCTCTTCCTTGTATCGTAATCCATGCCAAACGGCATTCTCAATAAACGGCTGAATTAGCATTGGTGGAACTTCCAATTTTTTCATGCTCGAAAGCTTATTTTCGAATGAATATTGAAATTTGTCCCGAAATCGAAAGTGCTCTAATTTTAGATATAGTTCGTTCAATTCAATTTCCTCTTGGATCCCGATAAAATCCATCTGAGAATAATCAAGTACTTTTCGCATCAATTGGGAGAAATCGGCTAAGAATTTATTGGCTGCTTTTTCGTCATTTTGGGCTATAAAATTATTGACTGAGTTCAGAGCATTAAAAATAAAATGAGGATTCATCTGAGTTCTGAGGGATTTCAAATATAGCTTTTGATTGGCCTTTCTTTTGGCTTTGATATTCTTGAAGAGAAAGTAAAAGAATACAATTGAAGCAAGAAGGATGAGGACTAAGAATCCAATGATAATTCGTTGTGTAGTGATCTGATTTTTATACAAACTGTCCTCCTTTATTTGAAGGTTGTAATCTTTTTCAGCAATATCGATTTTCTTTTGACCTTTGACTATTTCAATCTCTTCTTTCAAGTCATCTTTGAGGTCTACAATTGCCTTTTCTTTAGCATCAATATATTTTTGTAAATCAGCATACGCGGCGGTTATATTTCCCTTGTTTATGTTGGATTCATAGGATTTTTTATATACTTCTGCAGCCAATTCTGCGGACGTATTCGAAGTGATGTTTTCTTTAGATTCATTTAGCGATTTTAAAGCCTCTCCAAGCTCATTATCTTCCTCAAAAAGCTTGGATTTCCTGAAATTTTCACGAACTAAATTATCATCATTCACGTCGGAATAATCAATAGCATTTTGAACTTCAATTTTTGCCGTATTCGATATTTCTGAACTGGAGAAGAAGGCTTCATTGGCCTTGTCAATTTCTTTGAGATCCTCTTTTTTCAGAGCGCTGTTTCTAGGTAAGGTATTGTATGAATTTTGCAGCGCATCAGAGGCATTGTTGTATTCTTTTAATTGTACATAAGCCTGTGCTTTTCGCGCCTCTATTCTGGCGAGAGATACGCTATCCAAGTCATATTTTTCCTTTAGTAATTCCAATTCGGAGATAGCTGCTTTATTGTCATTCATCATGATTTTTATATCAGCAATTCCCTCTTCACACTTTAATTTTATGCCCTTGGACAAGCTGTTTTGAAGACAAATATTAAAATTAATAGATGCCACCTTTGTCTTTCGACGCTGAAGATTGATTACACCAAGTCGATAGTAGATTTCAGATGTGAGTTCATCTCCCTTTTTGAACGTGAAACTTAACGCTTCATTATATCTCTGCTCTGCCAGGTCATCCTGATCTATTTGTTCATAGATATTCCCCAAAATGAAATACACCTTATTGAGCAAATTTGAACCTTTTTTCTTTCTCCTTTCCTTGACAATTACACCTTCCAAAATCGTTAGTGCGTGCAGAGGTCTGCTTTCCTTTATTTTTTCGGCCATTTGTATCTCTTGCTCAACACTTGGACTCTTATCTTTTGATACTTTTTGATCTTTTGATTGGCCCATAACGAGTAATGGCAAGACCAGAAATATCAATAATATACAATGTGACTTAATATTCATATGCATTCAAAGTTACAACATTTTTAACACGCAATAAATTGCCAATTTGCTCAAAAAACCACCTTTACGGAGTAAAATGACCTGCTCACCAAGTGAAACTACTTCATCGCCCATTATCACTTTTTTCTTCTCTTTTTTTGCATCAGTTTTGAAGCGAAAGTTATTTAGAAATTGAGTTGTCAAGCCTATGAAATGGAGCAATTCAATAGATACATAACCCAAAATTTCTACAACTAATTAACTCATTTAAAACAATCAAAAATGATACGTCGAAATCTAATTCTCTTCCTCATTACGCTAGGCGCTTGCGTAGGATTTAGCTTTATAGCCATCAAAATTTCCGAATCATCTTATTCAACAGAAATTCACAATATCGAAAAACAGATCCTTAATGCTCCGGTGGAGGTAGCAAAAGCAGGTGTAAGTAATGCGATCCAGGTGGCACTCTTGTTGGATACTAGCAGCTCCATGAATGGATTGATCGAGCAGGCAAAATCGCAACTTTGGAATATTCTGAATGAGTTGGCCCGAATGAATAAAAATGATCAAGATTCAGAATTGCAAATTGCACTGTATGAATATGGAAACCCCAACACCGCGGATAGCAAATATCAGATTCACCAATTGTCTAAATTTACTACAGATATGGATTTGATTTCTGAAAAGCTATTCTCACTTTCTACCAGTGGGGGAGATGAGTATTGCGGAGCGGTAATAAAAAGGTCTTTAAATGACTTGGCTTGGAGTGGCAATGAAGGATTGAAGATAGTCTACATTGCTGGAAATGAACCTTTTGACCAGGGGCCAGTACCATATCAAGAAGTGTGTAAAAAGGCCAAAGCGAACGGAGTAGTAATCAATACTATTTTCTGTGGAGATCAGAACAACTATGAAGCCAATGAATGGAAGCTGGGGGCTTCAAGTGGAGGAGGAGAATTCATTAGTATTTCGCAAAACGACGAAACGGTTTACATCTCTACACCATATGATGACAAGATTAATGCATTGAACAAAAAATTGAATGATACTTACATTCCATATGGTGAAAAAGGCAGTGAAAAGAAGAGCAATCAGGCTCGTCAAGATAAGAACGCTGCAAGCTATAGTATGTCAAATGCTGCGGATAGAATTTCATATAAAAGTTCATCAAAATACAAGGCTGATGATTGGGATTTGGTAGATGCATTCAAGAAAGACAAATCCATATTGAAAAAGGCAGATATCAAGTCTCAGGAGTATAGTGAAATGACAATTGAAGAATTGGAATCTAATATTCAACTGGTGATTGAAGAGAGAGAAACTCTACAGGAAGAAATAAATGAACTTGGCAAATTGAGAAGAACTTACAAGGATGCAGAAGCCAAAAAGAACCTCAATAGCAAAGATGAATCGCTTCAAAAATCAATAATTCAGTCGGTCAGAAAACAAGCTCAAAAGAAGGGATACAAAATAAAAAAATGACCCCTGCTAGTTTCACGATATCCAACGATTTATCACCTTTCTGTGATTTGAAACCATACTAGCTCGATGTGCTCAAATCACTTCATCTAAAAATTAACAACTATGAAAATTTTAGCTTTCTTTTTCTCTTTTTTGATGTGCTCATTCCCAACATTTGAAAACATTCAATCTGTACCAAATACTGCAGATATTGAAGTTATGGGTAATAAAAAATTTGCCCAATTTTTGGGTCATTTTGAAAAATCAGCCAATCCCTTATCGATTGACCATGCGACTCTGGAAAAATATAAATCAATTTCTGGAGTGAATTCTCCAATTCACAAGAAATCAAAGAAACCTTCCAACGACGAACTGAAAGACTTTTTGCCCATTGCCAGACAGAGAAAGTTTACAAGAATGGGAGGTCCGTTAGTCACTCCATTACATAGATTCTATCCGGATGAGAATATGGTAGCGGTGACTTACCTGGTCAAAAGTAGATACGTAAATGTTGGGTTTTCTGTACAATTGTCACTTTTCGATTTGAAAGGAAATCCAATTTTGAAACCTGTTGAAGAGGACAATGATTGGTCGGAGAATTCAATTGTGATAGCCAGACTATCTCCATTCACTACAACTTTGAGTATGTCAAACTCACCCAATGAAATTCTCAGAACCACATTCAAGAATAATTGGGAAAAGGATATTAATGAAGTCGCATTGTCGCAAAATACCATAATCAATTATGAAAAAGAGAAATCAGAAATGCTCTCGATTCAATCCAATGGCAAGATCAAAATAATTGAGAATCTCTATGCGAATGTAGTGATAGATTAGTAAGATATAATGGGTGGCTTGCATATGTCCAGGTCACCCATTTTTAAGTAGATAAAGTATGAATTTCAAAAGTGTAGACTCCAAGTTTCCCAAGTCATTTCTATTTAGCGGAATGGTCCTTTTTTTTACTTATTTGATGGCGAATATCATTTATCCTTATTTCTCCTGGAGGTGGGATGTTGATTTTCTAATGACCAAACAATTCATTATTCATTTGGATCATTATCGGCTTGCATTTTATACCCATATATTCAGCAGTATTGTGGTCTTATTTGCAGGGTCTATTTTGTTTTCGACATATATTTTAAAGCATTTTTCACGACTACATAGGGGTTTTGGTAAGCTATATGTAGGAATGCTGCTATTTCTAAGTGCGCCTAGTGGTATGATCATGGCTTTCTATGCCAACGGCGGATTTTGGGTCAAGATCAGCTTCCTCATTCTCACGCCATTATGGTGGTATTTTACTTATAGAGGTTATACTACAATAAGAAAGAAGAATGTCATTGCACACAAGAGGTGGATGATCAGAAGCTATGCGCTCACTCTATCTGCCATTTCACTGAGAATGTATCAATTCATCCTTGGACATTTTCCTTTGGTGGAAGTGGAAATGCAATACCTCCTGATATCATGGGTCAGCTGGGTCGGAAATTTAGTTTTGGCAGAGCTATTTATTCAGTTCTCAAAAAAATCTAATAGAAATAGAATCAACAGACCCCATTCTTCTGCGTACAATCTGGCGAGAAGTATTTAGAATAAGATCTCTTATCGACAATTAATTTGATTATTACTTGAGTGACTGGATTCGATGATTGAGTCCATGGCAAATCCATTTAGCCAGCGATTTTATAACCGATGTTGAGTTTGTAAGCCTTCTGCACTCAATAGAAATGTACATGCGATAAGTAAATCATACCTGCTGATCATGTAGATGATTTCTGGATTTTCCTGTCCTTAGTTTTGGCATGTCCTAAACAACAAAACCATCAAACTAAAATAAAATAATCATGTGCATCTTTGCAAAATTCGCCAATATCAGAAGAAAAATATCTGTATCATCCATAGGAAATAATAGCATTTCATTTGTCAATAGTCTGCATGGATTTCTATTTGGGAAAATGGATATGATTAATATTATCAGCTTGCATTTTGGGGTCGCGGCTCTTGTAATTTTGATGATTGGAAGCCGTATCTCGGGACACCAAGGACTCATTACTGTAATAGGAGATAGTTATTCAGCATGGCTGGGTATTTTGGTGGATGCACTCCTTTTATATTTTATCAATTGGGCCATTCGAAGGGAAGAAAGGGATAAACTTATTAATCAATTCGCAAGCGAAAGCAATGATTTTGCCTTGGACGCCACGAAACGACTTAGAAAAAATGGGTGGTTGACAGATGGCAGACTGAATGGTATAGATATGTCAAATGCCCACTTGGAAAATGCAAACCTGAGCAAGGCCATACTTCAAAATGTAGACCTTAGCTATGCGTCAATGAATGCTTCTATATTGGTAGAAGCGGACTTTTCGAATAGCAATCTTACAGGTTCTGATTTGAGTAAAGCCCAATGCAGATGGGCCAACTTTGAAAATGCAAACTTAAGATGGGCAAATCTTGAAAATGCCACTTTGGACGGAGCAAGTTTTGATGGTGCCGATTTACGATTCGCCAGATTGGGGAAGATCAATTTTGATACGGTGTCAATGGAAGGTACTTTATTGTCAGAAACTTTTGTGGACGAAGAGATTGAACTGGTCCAAAACAGTGTAAAACTTATTGGCAAATCTACTGAGGATTTTTCCATGGCATTTTATGATGAATTATTCAAGGTGAATCCGCTTGTCAAGTCTTTATTCATTTCAGAAATTAAGAATCAAGCAGTAAAGTTTGCTCAGCTTTTTGAATTGTTGGTATCCAGCTTGAATTCTATTGACAAACTTCTTCCCGCTCTTAAATCCCTTGGAAAAAGACATGCCAATTATGGGGTTGAAGAACATCACTATCAAATTGTCGGCAAGGCATTGATAAACACTTTGAAGAAGAGCCTAGGAAAAGATTTTACACCAGAGGTAGAATCTGCCTGGCTCAAGACATATGGTCTGGTAAGTCTGGTAATGGTAGATTCTGCTAAAGGTCTTCTTTAAAAAATCATAATCGCAATCATCAATACTTAAAAAATATAATTCATGACTACTATAGAAATCAAATGGACACCAAATGAATTCCTAGCCTACCTGTTGCTTTTTGCAGCGAATGCAGACAATGTTTTCAACGCAGAAGAGAAAAGGCATATTCAGTCTATTATCGAACCAGAAATTTACAATAAGATGCAGGACGAATTTTCTGAAGACAACGGATACGTTCAGGCTCAAAAAATACTGATTTATCAAAAGGAAAACAAATCGTTTTCGATTGACCGTATTATCGAGGAATTGAAAAAACTGTTTAATGCGGATGGTCAATTTAATAGCATGGAGCAATTCACTCTTGGCAATATTCGAAGACTATTATTCTAGAATTTGAACCTGACCTTATTTTCTAGTTGTAATTAGATGACCAAAATTTGAGTTGAAAATAAAATGATAAGAATTCTCTAAAAAAAGCTTAGGTTGAAATTTAGAGAAAACAAAGATTAAAAAGCATTGGACCTGTGGACTTCCTCTCATTTAAGACAATAAATAATAGATTAACATCATTTTCAAGATGATTAGCTTATTCAATATGCAAACTTTTACTTAAAGCGTAATGTAACTGGTTCTGCAAAATGGTGTGTAAAACAAATTGCACCAAAAGAGATAATCTGAAATAATAATTGTCATTCCGACCGAGTGCAACGAGTGGAGGAATAGGCAATTATAACTGATACTAATTTCGACTTCAACTGAGAAATCTACTGGGGATTGATAACAGACATGCACTTTTAGAAATCTCCGCGTTGGTCTAAATTAAAGAACTAAATGCATTGTCGTCCTTCGACTACGCTCAGGATGACAATTCTCGGTTACTCTATTTATGACAATGCAAATGTGCAGTTTGATATACACACTGTACAATGATCCATTTAGCACCTCATGAAAAAAATATTACCTTAACACACCAAAATAATATATACTGACATCTAACAAACAAGAAAAGCAACTACTACCACTTTGAAAGAACACTTAGTACATATCGTGGATCAATGCAGAAAGGGCGATGCCAAAGCCCAGAAGAAATTGTATGATATGTATTCTCCTCTTTTTATGAGTATAGCGATGCGATATATGAAGAATATTGAATCAGCTGAAGATGTGATGGTAATGGGCTTTTTTAAGATTTTTGACAATATTGGTAAATTTAAAGGAGAGGGTAGTTTTGAAGGATGGATGAAGAGAATCCTGGTCAATGAAGCATTGATGCAAATCCGAAAGCACAATAATTTGTACATGACTTTAGAATTGAGCGAGGTGGATAAGGCAGATGAAGCTTCGGTGATCGACGACATGGCATATGAAGATTTATTGGCATTGTTAGATGATTTGCCACCAGGATACAGGACTATCTTCAATATGTACGTAATCGAAGGGTACAAGCACAGAGAAATCGCTGAGCTGCTCGACATAAGTATCAATACATCAAAATCACAATTGATTCTGGCAAAAAAGAGAATGCGAGAATTTATCAAAAAAAAAGGCTTTAATCAATCAATGATATCATGAGTGAGCACGACATGAATAAAATAAAGGAATTGGCTGATGGACACACAATAACTCCAAGATCAGAAGTATGGAGAAAGCTGAACAGCAAATTAAAATCCAAAAGGGCAAAACGCAGATTGCTTGCATATCGGAATATTTCGATAGCTGCAATTCTAATTTCTGTTTTGTCAGTAACTGCTGTTTTCTCAGTTTACCTAAATAAACATAATCCAGAGGTATTCTCAAGCAACGAAAAATTTCGACCAGTAATGTTGGAAGATTTGGATGTAGATATCGTTGATCCTTTCTACGACGTGAAATACATCGATCATTTGCATAGCGCATATGCAGAGATTGGGTTTTAAAAGTAAATTGCCTCAATCATTCAATAAGAAATAACTTTCTTCTAAACATTGCCGAGTCTACTCTAAAAAGCATGGTTTAAAATGAATTTGTTCAATGAGTATTAAAGATTTAGCTTTTATTCTCAACAATCCAATTATTGGCTATCTCAAGCAAGTTGAAGGATGAGAGTCTAAAAAGAGGAATATAATGGCAAATTCGGCCAATCTTAGATGTATTCTTCTAAGATTGACTCCTAAGGCTGTAAAAACCATATGCATGGACACACGAATCCTACGTCTTACTCGAACTTTACCGTTTTTCATGCCACGTTTCATTTCTTTTACAGTGGCTTCTACATTTGCTCTTATCGTCTTTCGTTCTTTGGGTAATTGATCGATATTCATAAATCGTTGATGGGCTAATATGTTCTTATCTGTAAAGTAAAATAGCCTCTTTGCCTTGACAAACTTTCCTCCACATTTCTTAGTTCTACATTTGTTTTTAATAGGACATGTTTCACATATTGAATTATCGAACACCGCACAATACATCTTTGTCGTTTTCTGAACGCTTACTTTTTGTCCACCTCCGCAACTCACCCATATTTTCCCGTCCTCTTTTTGAATTCGTAGTTTTGAATGTGACCTTCTTCCTTTTATTGCACTTTGATATTGTGTGATGCCATGTGCCTTGTTCAATTTATCTACTTTTTCATTTCCATAAGCGCCATCTACAAAGTATTCCTCCCAATCAGGCATTCTTGCCTTCATAGCTTCTATTCGTGTTTCCAGTATTCTGTCATCACTCACATTGTTTTTAACTACCACAACATCGGTGATCAATTCTACTTTATTATCAGGATGTCTTGTCTCACTAATATGTGTGGAATAACCGATATGTGCCGATCCATATTTTGAACTGAATGTAGCATCAAGATCATCTGGTGAATTAATCTTAGAGGATTCTAATTCATTGGCAGGTCTTATTTCAATTTTGTCATCCCCATGGCCTTGTTTGAAGTAATCTTTATAGACTCTAAGGAAGGTTTGATAAGCTTCCTTGTCTTTATATTTTTCTCCTAGAATATGATATACCGTGTAATATACCTGTGCGATTTGCTCATAGTGAGGCGTAATATTCTGTTTGCGTATGGAATAAACATAATGACCAGAAGATTGATCATCGTATACACCTACATATTCTTCTATGCTTTTTTGATCTTCTTTGTTCAATATGCGCTGTAAACGTTTTAAAACTTCAATAAACAAGCGAAGTCTTGAATACTCTATCACCTTGGAGTCTACTAAAAAACTATCTCCTCGTAGAGTAGACGTATTTACTTTGTACTTTTCTAAATGCTTGTCGGTAAGGGATACAAATACGTTATTAATTAGATCCTCTCCCGTTTTATTAAAGTGCTCTATAAGTCGGTTTTGAAAATTGAAAATACTAGCTTCTGAAAAAATATCCTGTTGAGGATTTGTTATACCAATAGCATATCGACTCAATGCATTAAAAGTAAGATTAGTAAAAAGTTCAGCATATGTCCAATCATTTAGATGCTTCAATATTAAAGCTCCAACCAATTGATTCACCGGAACATTAGGTCTACTCTTTGTATTGGAGTACAGTTGAGCAAAATCTTTCTCATTAATTTTATGAAATACCTCAAGAAAGAATGTGGCCTCCGTAGATCGTTCAAAATACTTCCTCTGCTTCTCGGTTAAACAATGTTCAAAGCCAAATAAATCACCTTGCTGATAACTTGTGTTTTCTCTAAACATGATCTTTAATATTTACTACAAAATACAAAAATCAATTTTCTTTAACCAACCTTTTTAGAGTGGACTCATTGATGCAAAAAAAACCTTAGAGTGATTCGAACATTCTAAGGGCTTTTTTTATGCAACCTGCATCAATATTTCATTTCCGTACCACAAAATGGATCAAATCACAACATATGGTGGGTTCTACCTCATGAGCAGATACTTAGTCTAATACAAATTAAAAAAAATCGTAATATGTATTAGTATCTTTACAAAGAATTTATATATTTGCATATTAGATAATGTGTAATTGAAGCATTAAAAAAGCCTTTTATTGTATAATTGTCTATTAGTGAGGTACTTATGTATCCACGAGAAAACACCAACCTAGTTTGATCTTAGAGCAAATATTATTCAATAATAATTGTTAAGTTTAATTAGGGTCTAAAATGAGAAAACTTACGTACGCACTAAAGAGTGCATTCTTCACTTTAAGTCGCACCACATTACTATTTCTTTTTGTGGCGATGATAAGTCAAAACATCTGGGGACAATGTACTCCCGAAAATAATTCAATAAGCGGAACTGTATTTGAGGATAAACTCAATGATGGTATCTTTAAAGATGCTGATGTGGGATTATCCAATGTATTGGTTAAGGCATATGATGAGTATGGCGATGAAAAAGGATCAAGTGTATCCGATGTCAATGGTGAATATACAATTGCCAATCTGCCAAATGGAAAATCATACCGTCTGGTTTTTGAAAGTACAAGCACATTCTATTCTTCTGTATTGGGTGAGGACAATAGATCTTCAGTACAATTTGTAGAATCTCCGGCTTGTGAAATAAATTATGGTCTTACTAGAAGCAATGGAGCATGCGAATCAAATCCTGATCTAGTGCTGACTTGTTTTGTCCAGGGGGCAATCGATGAAAATCCATCAGTAGAAACCATAATTAGTGTAGAACACGATTTCACTGGAACATCCCAAGTGTCAAAAATTGCAATGCAAAGCGAGACAGGGGCGATCTGGGGAATAGTTCATGATCCACAGACAGAGGCCTTGTACAGTGCTTCTTTTGTAAAGCAATATGCCGGACTCAAATATACACCGTATACCATATTAAAAACAGAAATGACAGGTGATAAGAAGACAACTGCATTTGTAGATGTCAACTCATTGATTCCACAAGATCTTCCTGGTCTTACTGTGACAGATGTTGAAGACTGTAGTTATGGTGAACAAGTAGGTAGAGTAGGATTGGGATCAATAATCCTGGCACCGGATGGAGGTAAACTTTATACCACCGTTTTGGATGAAGGCCTTGTAGTTGGAATAGATATAGCTGATCCTACACCTCAAAATACCGATGTATTTGCCATGCCTAGACCAATTAATATTGACCCAACTGAAGAATACAGAATTTTTGCTATGACCTGGCACGAAGGTAAGATCTATGTTGGAGGGACGGTTACAGCATCCGTATCAAAGGACAAAAATGTATCATCAGCAGTCATCATGACTTTAGACCCAGGCACTGGTGCTACACAAGAAATATTCAGAACTAATTATATTCAAGGACATTGGCAGGATACAAAGCCAGAAAGCTTGAATACCAGTCATTGGTTGACGGATCTTGATTTTACGGATTCAGGAGAAATATTAATGTCGTTGACAGATAGAATAGGACATAGATATTGCAAGCCATCTACGAATAGATTGGATCAGCAATTTCCAGATTTATTGATCGTTGGATGGGATGAAGTGAAAGAAGAGTGGATTTTAGAAGACAATGGTTCTATCAATGGAAGAGAAGGAAGTGGAGTTGGTAATGATCAAGGACCAGGAGGTGGAGAATTTTTTGGCTTCGATTTCTGGCCAACGAATTCATCTTATCATTCAGAAACAGCACTAGGTTCTATTTTCGTTTTGCCAGGATCGAATGAAGTTGTCGCTACAGTATATGATCCACTAATCAATTCTTACTCTGGTGGATTGCACAGATACAGTACCTTGGATGGTAACAAATCCGGGGCTATTGAATTGTACACACATACTACATTCCCTGTTTTCGGTAAGGCGACAGGCTTCGGAGATATAACAGGAATATGCAAGGTCGAAAGTATCGAGATTGGAAATTATGTTTGGAATGATACCAATGGCAATGGACTTCAAGATCCAGGAGAAGAGGGGATTCCGAACGTCGGATTGAATTTATACAATAGTGATTGTGAGCTTATCGGGACGACCCAAACAGATGAAGATGGAATATATGCATTCAATGATTCTAATGTGGATGCTGATGGAGATGGAGAATTTGATGGTGTTTTCCCTGATGTTACTTATTATGTAGGAATAGACAATGCGATATACGACGAGACAACGGGTCTTTATACACTTGGTACCGATGAATTTACAATTTGCACAGCGAATTCGGGTACTGAATCCGACGACAATATTGATTGTGATGCAGAATACAGTGCTACTTCATGTTTGTCAACTGCTTTCATCGAAGTGAATACAGGAGTTACAAACCACTCATTTGATATTGGTTTGGGCGCACCTTCTGGCTTTGATTTGGCATTGAAAAAGGAAATCGTTGGCAACCAATTTGCACAGGTGGGTGAAGAAATGAGATTTCTCATTACCGTATACAATCAAGGAGGTGCATCGGCTTCTGCAATTAAAATAGTCGATTATATGCCTTCAGGATTTAGCTTTGACGAGGATGAAAATAATGGTTGGAAGCTAGAGAATGGTATATTGGAAACCACAATAGAGCAAAAGCTACTACCAGGAAAAAATGTATCCAAGTTACTAAAGCTTGTAGTTACAAATACACAAGCTGCCAGTTATCTGAATATTGCCGAAATCAGCAAAGCCTGGAATTTGGCAGGTGTTGAACAATCTGATGTAGATAGCACTCCTGATACAAATCCTGGTAACGACGAAGGAGGAATTCCTTTTACAAGTACGGATGATCAATTAAATGGAGTAGGAATTTTGGATGAAGATGACCATGATGCGGCTATACCTAAAATATTTGACCTTGCGGTTAAAATAACACTAGCTGAAGATAAATATTACTACGCCGATGACGTGGTTAAATTTGATATCAAATTATACAATCAAGGAAATGTTGCAGCTGACTTGGTGGAATTGACAAACTATTTCACTGAAGAATTAAGCTTGAATACAACATTGAGTGATGGTTGGAAAATAGTCGGAGACAATGCAGTTTTAGAAGATTTTGAAATTTTAGAAGCTGGTGAGGTAAGAGATTATTGTATCTATTTTGACGTTGCAAAAGGAATTCTGCCAGCAGAGGTTTTGAATTTCGTTGAAATATCAAAATCCAGTCCAGTAGACTATGAAGGGTCTCTTGACTTTGATAGTAAACCTGATGATTTGGACGATAATGATGAAGGTGGTGAAGTATATACAAATACTGACAATGAAGTGAATGATCATGGGTTGGTGGATGAAGATGATCACGATCCTGAAGTGATCAAAACAAGGTACGTTGATTTGGCCTTGATGAAAACCACGGTAAAGAAAAGTGTAAGATCTGGCGAAAATGTAGAGTTCAAGATTGAAATTATCAATCAAGGATCAGCACCAGTTTACAAGTTTGAGATAGTAGATTATATCCCTGAATTCATGAAATTGAATGATGACAATTGGGAGGAATTGCCTAATGGTAATGCAATCACTACGATAGAGATGGAAAATCCTTTGACCAAAGGACAAGCTAAAAGTGTCAACATCATATTAAAAATTGAGGATAATCTAAGTCCAAGGTCTTTTG
This sequence comes from Saprospiraceae bacterium, assembly GCA_965230575.1. Classification (GTDB taxonomy): domain Bacteria; phylum Bacteroidota; class Bacteroidia; order Chitinophagales; family Saprospiraceae; genus CAJXUU01. The sequence continues at coordinate 7,295,956 of OZ246013.1, read as the reverse complement.
TCAACTATGCAGAAATATCAGGAGCTAAGAATGACGAGAATATAGAAATTGGAGTCAAAGATATTGATTCTACTCCTGATCGCAAGGATAATAATGATAATGGTGGAATACCGAATACAGATACCGATGATGAGGTGGACAGTTCTAAAGATGTGGATGAAGATGATCATGATCCTGCACAGGTATTCTTGATCGAAGGAAGCATAGAGAATTCAGAATGTCTAGAAAATGCTACCAATAGTAATGACGGTCAATTTGAAGATATATTCAAGATTACAGCTCCAGCAGGAGAGACTTGGTACTTATTTGATCAATCAAATTACTACGACATTTCTTCACCTGATCCTGCAGATGGCCCTCTTGTAGAGCTAGTTGTAGGCGAGGCAACGACCATGACTGAAATGGCAATTGATGCAGAAATGAGTATGTATACGTTCGCAGTCATACGAGAAGACGGTAGAGATGGATTTATCTCATTCCGAAATTTGGAAACTGACGATATTGAGACTTTCAACGTACCAGCCATGATGTATGAAGATATATTTATCACAGGTGACCTTGCATTGTGTCAAGGTGAGTCGAGAGTATATTGTGTTGGAAATCCAGATCCGGATTTAGATTATGAATGGACAGTGCCAATGGGTGTATCTTTTACAACATTGAGTCCAACTTGTATAGAGATTGATTGGAGTGGGGTAGCCGCGAATGCAGATTATGATATCTCAGTCGAAGCCGATGAAGGATGTTATGTGCCTGGTGCAGCTACTATCTCAATAGGAACATCAAGTGGTGCAATGTCATGTCTTGGATTTACAAATCTATCTTTAGATGGAGATTGCGAAGTGCAAATAACTCCAGCTTTAATTTTGACAAGTGATATACTTCCTGGTCAAGCGTATAGTGTAATGTTAACAACAGAATCAGGAGAGGTCATCCCAAATGCCACTTTAACTTCGGAGCACTTAGGCATGACTATCACAGCGAAAGTAATAGATGGATGTAGTGGCAATGCTTGCTGGGGTACCATATTGGTCGAAGACAAAATAAAACCAACAATCCAATGCGAAGATGCCTTCATATCTTGTAATAAGATAGATGAATTCGGTGGTCCATTCGCAGAAGATAATTGTGGTGGTCCAGTAGAAGTGATCATGCTCAATGAGACATTTACTCCTTTACAGTGTGACGCCTATTCGGCAGAGATTTACAGAACTTATCAAGCCGTAGATGCTTCAGGTAATGTATCTGACATCTGTGAAATGACCATTTTTGTCGAACACATAGACTTGGATGACATCATTTTCCCTGACAATCTAATCATGATGGATGGTACTGCACTTAATTGTGATGCTTACGATCTTGATATGGATGGTGTAGCGGATGTGCATATTACTGGAAAACCAATATACAATGGTGAGTACGTATATCCAGATTTTGATCCATTGTGCAACACTTCGATAACATTTGAAGATGATGTCAGATTTATCAATGGTGTGAAGAAAATAAAGAGAACATGGACAGCTTGGAATTGGTATTGTTCTACTACTATCACAAGAGAGCACGAACAATTCATTGAAATAAGAGATATTGAAGATCCAATAATCGAATGTCCGGATGATGTGACAATTTCTGCAGCCGTTGGCAATTGTGAGGGAATCTTGAATTTGCCTTTGCCTACAGTTTCTGATGCTTGCTCTGATGATATTACGATTCAGACCATAACTCAGGTAACTTCAATAATTGAAGAAGGAGACTCTAGAATCGTATCCTTCCCGTATAGTGCGGTGCCATATGTGGTTACATATAGAGCTACCGATGCTTCTGGCAACAGTGCCGAGTGTGAAATGACCGTAACAGTTATTGACGATATCGCTCCGATTGCAATCTGTGATCAGAATACTATCGTAGGATTGAATTCGAATGGAGAAGGATATCTATACGCAATGAACCTTGATGATGGTAGCTATGATGCATGTCAATTGACTGATATGAAGATCAGAAGAGTAGAGGACAATGGACCATTTGCCGATAAGGTATTGTTTAATTGTGATGACTTGGACGAATCTATCATGGTAGAGTTATTAGTGATGGATGCCGGAGGATTGACTAATTCTTGTATGGCCAATGTGACTGTGCAAGACAAACATGCTCCTGAAGTGAATGATCTGCCAGATGTGACAATTGAATGTGGTGATAGCTTTACCCCATTGTCTCAATTCGGTGAGTTTACATACAACGATGCATGTGATGTCACTACTACTGAAGATTCTATTATTTCGATCAATACATGTGGTACAGGAACGATCACCAGAACATTCACCGCTTCGGATTCGGATGGTTCTGACGTAGGAATCCAAACCATAACAATTATCAATTCTAATCCTTTCGATGAAGATGATATTGTCAGATGGCCATTGGATTACGATGTGACGCTTTCTACATGTGATGATGACGATCTTCATCCAGATGATTTACCTGCTCCATATGACTATCCAGTTTGGAATGATGATTCTTGTGACCAGGTTTCAGCAGGATTCCACGATGATATTTATCCTTTGATAGATGATCCAAATAGTGTTTGCTACAAAATAGTAAGACATTGGACAATCATCGATTGGTGTCAAATGGATATTAATGGTGATCCAATAGAATTTAATGAAATTCAGATCATCAAGGTGACAAATACCAAGGCACCAGACCCAATCGTAGTTACCCCTGAAATCGATACAATAGTATCTTCAGATTGCGATAATGGTTTGTTGAATTTAACTGCAACTACAGATGATTGTGCACCAGACTTATTGAATTGGACTATTCAGATCGATTTGGATCAGGATTTTATATCCACTGGAGTATATGATATTACTAGAACAGGTTTCGGTCCTGAAGCTACTTTCAATGAAGAAATACCACAAGGAACACACAATGTTGTCTTCTCATTCAGCAATGGATGTGGAAATACTGAAACTACTTCGAGAACTGTGACTATCATTAATAATATACCACCAAACATTCTGTGTTTGAGTAGTACAAGTGTAGGTCTCGGACCTTGGAATCTTGATGATGATCCTGAGCCTGACACCGAAGCTGCATGTGTTTATGTAGATAGTTTGATTGTAGAATCTGGAACCTTCCATCCATGTGATACGGATTTCGAGTTGAGTTTCTCAGCAGATTCGATAGTAAAGAAAATGTGTTTTGATTGTAATGATATTGGTATCAATATACTTACAATTTATGCAATCGATATTTATGGTAATGTGAGTTCTTGTATTGATACATTAGATGTACAGGACAATAATGATATTGATATTTGTATTGATCCAAAAGATTGTGCGACAGAAATTCAGGATACGACGATATCTTTGGAGAGTGGTTGTATAGTATTCGTGGGCAATACTGATTTTGATGTCACTCAAATGAATGACGAATGTGGTGAATTAACCATTACCAACGATCTTACAGGCACTTCCACATTGAATGGAGCGCAATTGATGTTGGGAGTCAATACCATCACCTGGACGATTTCCAATGGGCCAATCACGGTTGATTGCCCTCAGACTATAACAGTCATTGACGAAATAGATCCGACAATAAGTTGTGGAGATGATATCTCTTTATCAACTTCAGATTTTGCTGGTTGTGAATATATCCAAATGGGTTCTGGTTTAGATCCGGGATTCAATGATAATTGCAACATTGCAAATGTTTACCATGACTATGTAAGTGCACCATCTATAGTGACACTAGATGGAGCAGCTTTCCCAATTGGAGAGACAGTAGTGACATGGACGGTAGAAGATGAAGCAGGAAACTCTGATATGTGTCAGATTACTGTTACAATAATAGAAGGTGCTGATATAGAGTGCAACCCAATCGATGTTACTATCAATTTGGATGAAAATGGAGTTGCTTCGATAGTACCAGGCGATGTTATTAATCCAGGTACAGCAGAATGTGGTGGAGTACCAACTGTCTCTGTAGAACCATTGGATTTTGATTGTGGGGATATTGGTGACAATCCAGTGACTATAAAATTATTTATAGGACAGGATTCTGTAGTATGTACGGCTAATGTGACAGTTCAAGATGTATTATTTCCTACAATTACCTGCGCTCCGGAGATTCAAGTATTTGATACCAATGATGGAGACCTGGGATGTTCTCATTCAGTAGCAGATGGCAGCTTGGATCCAGTTGTGGCTTCAGATAATTGTGACAATTTTACAATTACCCATAATTATGATATGGCTGTCAATAATACTACCCTGGATGGAGCTGAGTTCCCAGTAGGAATGACTGTGGTAGAATGGACAATAACTGACAATGGAGGATCAGGACTATCCAGCAATTGTGATATTATGATTACTGTTGTCGATAATACACCTCCAGATTGTGTAGATCAAGGTACAATTCCATTGGAGATTGCAGTTGGCGATGAAGTAACATTAACCACTTCTTTACTACCAAATGCATATACTGATAATTGTGGAATAGAGAGTATAATATTCAATCCACCGACCTTGGATTGTTCAGATGAAGGACTTGTTGATGTCACTATCACTGTGACAGATGTGAATACCAATGCTTCTGACTGCGTGGTTGAATTTGACGTATCTGTAATGGATAGTGTATCATGTGCATTGAATATTGATACAGCTTATTTGGACATCAATGGTGAAATCAATCTTGTAGCGGAAGATGTAGTAGATATCACGGGAGGTTCATGTGGACAGGATTTAATACCTACTTTGTCCAGCACTTCCTTCTTGTGTAATGATTTAAACGGTAGTCCATATGATATTACAATATTTGTGAATGGTGACTCTTGCGGTGTAGGATCATTAATGCTGGCAGACACTATCGGACCAGAAATTTTCTGTTCACCTATTTCAATATCATGTACTTCGTTTGAAAATGACTTTAACGGAAGTATCAATCAAGTCTTGAATCAGACGGAAGCAACAGATAGCATATGGGACAATTGTGTAGCATTGTTGGAAGAAACCACTTTGATAGACTCTTCTGCAGTGAATGAATGTAAGTATGGTGTTGTGACCAGAACAACAATAGTAGTAGACGAAAATAGCGGCAAGTCTGACACTTGTGTACAAATGATAACTATAGAAGGCCCAGCTGATCCACTTACTCAAGCTGATGTTGAAGGTATTTTACCAGACACTGTGATACTTACAGATTGTGTAGTAGGGGATATAATGATTGATTCTATAACGGATGCGGATCTTGATCAGCTTGTGGATTGTGGTTTATTCAATATCGGCTTTGTTGATTTATCGATATCACAAGGTTGTCCAGATACAATATTGAGAACATACACAATAGAAGCAATTTGTCAAGAAGAATCATTCGAATGGGTACAAGTAGTAGTAGTCAATGATGATATCAATCCTGTGATTGCTGAGATAGCGGATACATCATTAGTTGCAGATTTGGATTGCTTTGCATCTCTGGATATTGGAGAATTAGTGAGTGCTACAGATGATTGTACGCCATCAGATATGATCCCATTCACCTACTTCTATGACAATGTCTCCGCAGGTGTGGAAACTATAGCAAACTTTGAAGTCGGTACTTACGATGTATCTGTGGTAGCAGCAGATGGTTGTGGAAATACAGATACCACACAGTTTGAAGTATCGGTAATAGATACTGTGGCCTTGGATGTTCTTTGTATCAAATTGATAGTGACTATAGATACGGCAACACAGACAGTGGATGTACCTGCAGAACTGAATGTAAATATTGTGGGTAATTGTGATGATGAGGCAGAAATATATGTTACGTATGATAGTTTGGACCTATCAGATACTGTCATGACATTTGATTGTGATGATGTAGGGTTATTTATTGGTGTGGATATTTTCGCATGGGAAATATTAAATGGTGATACGATACCATTTGATCTGGTACCAAGTGATACGACTTCAGTAATTAATCTATGTAAAGGAGAGATCGAAGTACGAGATACATTAGATGCATGTCCGACTACAATTCTAGAGATTACAGGTACCTTGAATACACCTGACGGATTTGGTATTCCAGACTACAGTCTAACCTTACATGGTAGTGGATTGGATCCAGAATATAGTAATGGCGATGGAGACTATGCATTCCCTCCAATGCCTGCAGGTGGCAATTATATCATTAGTACTTACAACAATAATGATGTAATGAATGGTATCAATACGCTTGACTTGATTTTGATCCAAAGACATGTACTGGGGCTGACACCATTTGATAGTCCATACAAGTACATAGCAGCGGATATCAATAATAGTGAGAAGGTATCGGGTGCAGATATTCTTGAATTGAGAAAAATGATCTTAGGAATCAATCCAGAATTCCCTAACAATATGAGTTGGAGAGCTATAGATGCTGGTTTTACCTTCGAAGATCCTAGTGATCCTTGGTTGACACCAATTCCAGAAAGTTACAAGATTCCTTCACTTAATCAGGATATGGATGTGGATTTCGTAGGTATTAAAATTGGAGATGTAGACGGTACAGTTTCAGTCAACTTAAATGCTGAATCTTCGACTACGAGATCTAATGACGCTAAAGTATTGATGATTGAGCGCGATGAAAATTCAAGTGCACTTCAAGTATATGCCGATGAGGATCTTGATATAGCTGGACTACAGTTTACCCTGGATTTGACAGATATGAACATCATTGATATCATATCAGATCATTTTGCAAGTAGTGAAATTGGATTTTACCAGATGGCTAACGGAAAGATTAATGTTTCTGTAGCAAGTAACAGCCCAATATCAATTGATGCGAATGAAGCAATATTTGAAATAATTACAAATTGTTCAGATTGCAAGATTACTTCAAACAGCTTCAAACTATCCAATACTGGATTGGCAAGCGAATTGTACATCAATGAATCTATTGAGACCGTTCCTATGGAATTTGATATAAGAAGTGATGATGAAGATGAGTCTTTATTTATCGTATATCAAAACAATCCAAACCCATGGACAAATCATACCAAAATTGACATTTCATTGCCACGTGCAGAAAATGTAGATGTAAAAGTATATGATGTCAATGGTCGATTGGTAACATCTAGCACTCAAAGAATGAATGCAGGAATGAATACAATTGAATTTGATAATTTGAAAATAACAAGCTCAGGAGTATTCTATTATGAAATCAGTACTTCAACAAGAAGCGAGAGATTCAAGATGATTAAGCTCAACTAGGCAAGATCATTTATAAATAAGTCAATAGGCTGGTTCCACTAAAACGGAATCAGCCTTTTTTAATACACCTCCGCGTAAATCCCCTCCGTGCAATCCCTATCTCTGTGAATCTCCATGCAAATCCTACCTCCGTGAACCTCTGTGCAATCCCCACCTCCGTGAAACTCCGTGTAAATCCTACCTCCGTGAACCTCCGTGTAAATCCTTTCTCCGTGCCCCCCATGTAAATCCCTAAAACCCCAATACCCAAATCACCTCTGCCTCGTCTCACCCGTATTATCCTTCAAAAAAATCAATACAATAGAACAAGTCCCAATAACCAAAAGAAATACCGCAGAATATATTTCCCCATACTCATCATTAGAAATATGCGTAAACAGCGCTCCTATCATCAAAAATATCAACCCTGTAAGACCTATCCTTCTGGTTTTTTCAGCAAAAATAAGGATGCTAAGGGCTAATTCAACAAGACCCACAATGATCATGAACGATTTTGGATAACCCCAAGCCAAGAATGATTCTTCCATCCCTGGAAAGCCTACCAATTTGAGCATGGCACTATACAAAAGCATCAATGATATGATCGAAACCATAATGAGAAGGCTATGATGGATGATTCCTTTTATCATAAAGTTGGCAACTTAGGATTTGACTAAAGAATAGGCCTAAATATGGCATCTAAACCAATTCATTTTATGAATTTACAAAAGGCATTTAACATTATAAAGAAAATAATGCCATATAAAGTTTTTGATCTGAAATAAAAAATCCATTATTTAACATATTCCAGATTTCCATTTCACGCTCCAAGTTGTATTCTTTTTTCGATTTTATTCTTTGAATTCCTTCTGGAGGATTGGTTTTTAATCGTTCGAATTCATCCTTATTGGTAAAGTCTATTGTCGATTCAGTAGGGGCTTCGAGACCCAGTAAATGCATTTCTTTTTCGTCGCAAAAGACTGCTACCAGATGCTTAGGAGTATGACTCTCGATGTATTTGCATTGTTTTAAAATCTTGGTGAATACCACATCACTAAAAGATTCACAGATTCCCTCGGCATTGTCAGGATTCTCTGCTTTTAATTTTTCCCAATCATCTCCTGTGATCCCATTTAAAACAAGGAAATCGATGAACTCTTTTTCCATCGACTCCAATTCCTGGTGTGTAAGTGAACGGAATTTTGCCATTTGAATTAGGAGTCTTTTTTGTTATTCTTACCTTTCCAATTGCGTTTTTTGCCTCCTCGGTAATTGGACTTCTTTTTCTTTTTGTGATAATTTCTACCACCACCTCTCCTCTTGCCACCAGTCCTCCACTCTGGTCCAGGACCCAATTCCTCTGGAGGAGGCAATTTCATTATCTCCCTTTCGATGAGTTGTTCGATCTGATGAAAATTATACATATCCTTCTCATTGATCAAAGTGATGGCTACACCAGTGGTCTTGGCTCTAGCTGTTCTACCCACTCTGTGAACATAGTCTTCAGCATTTTTGGGTACATCAAAATTTATCACCAGGTTGATATCTTTAATATCTATTCCCCTGCTCAGTACATCGGTAGCAACAATAATCCTCGTCTTTTTTTGCTTGAAACTGGCCAGTACTGCTTCTCGTTGCGTTTGATCGTAATCAGAAGATATGCCCTCGGCAGCAAATTTATTTCGACGAAGCCCTGATACTATATTGCTGACATTCTTTTTAGTGGATGTGAATATGATGATACTCTCGTAGTTGGGTTTGTCAGCGATCAACTTGGTCAACAATTGAATTTTTTGTTCGTCATGTGCCAAATATACTGCCTGCAATACACCCTCAGCTGGCTTTGAGATTGCAAAACTTATCTGTTCTGGATTATTCAATAGCTGCTTGGACATTTCCCTGATCTTGGCAGGCATTGTTGCGCTAAACATCAGAGTCTGTTTTTTCTTTGGGAGAAAAGAAGCAATCTTGTCGATGTCTTCTCTAAAACCCATGTCCATCATTCTGTCAGATTCGTCCAGAATGAAGTGCTTCACTGTATCGAATTTGACATACCCCAAATTCAGGTGGGAAAGCAATTTACCTGGAGTTGCGACTATGATATCTGCTCCACTTTTGAGCGCCTTTTTTTGCTGCTCGAAGTCACTTCCGCTTCCACCACCATAGATAGCTATACTATGAACTCCCAGAAAATATGCAAATCCTTGAATCTGCTTTTCTATTTGAAGTGCTAACTCTCGAGTAGGGCAAACTACCAGAGCTTTGGTGCCTGGACCATCATTACTCCTTACTATACGATGTAGCGTAGGTAAAATAAATGCAGCGGTTTTTCCTGTACCAGTTTGGGCACAAGCAATCAGATCTTTTCCTTCAATAATGACTGGAATCGCTTTTTCTTGTATCGGAGTGGCATCTTCAAATCCCATGTATCCTATCGCCTCCAATATTTGATCATCAAGACCAAGTTCCGTAAATTTCATGCTGCGAATATCACTATATTATCTGAATTAATAACAATATTAACTTTTGGAGTTCTTTAATGCTCAAAAAGCATACCCCAAAATGACTGAATTGATAAACCTTTTACCCTGAAAATCTACCAGTTTGTAAAGGCATCGTTGAATATATTTTCACTGATCTGTTCGAATATATCCTCCATGTATCCGTCTTGAACTTCCTGAAGATCTTCTGAAGGATCAAATGGAATTCCAAAAGAAAAACTCTTATTCCAATCTTCTTCCTCATCATTGTTATTGATATAATCGACCTTCACAGTTATCGTAAGCTTATTCAAAGAAACCTCATTTCCTTGCTGATTACCTTCATTGGATACCTTGAAATTGGATATTTCACAATCAAATTCAATATGCGGATCAGTATCATCCCATTTCAGGCTTGATTGACTTCTTATCTTCTGACGAAATTGTTCCATAAATCGCTCTGGAGAATCTGCAGGAGCAAATTGAGCACCAGGATTCAACCTTACCTGACGTACATAAAATGTTTTTACATCAGATGGAATACTTACTCCTTTAAAAGAATAACAGGATTGAAATATAATTCCCAAAAAAATAAAAACAATATATCCTCTCATATTTTAACTAACGGTAGAAAATTCAAGATTGTATACCCCAAACCTTCCAATTCTTTTATTTCTCACCTCAAAAAAACATGCAATCTCACCAATCACCAATTAATAATTAACAATTAACAATTAACAATCACCAATCAACAATCCCCTCCATCCCTCACTCCTCAATCTCATACTGCTTTATCTTCCGATACAATGTCCGTTCTGATATACCCAATTCTTCCGCAGCATCCTTCCTTCTACCTCTATGCTTCTTCAATGCCTTTCCAATCATATCCTTTTCCATAGATTCCAACGAAAGGTTTTCTTCAACCACTTCTGTTTGCTCATATTCGGACCTTCCTTCACTATTAAGTATTATAGGTCGATTGTGGGTTTCGACATCGTCGGTATAGAAGTTGGTATTTACACTTTGAGTCTTTTGCGCATCGTTTTCCTGCCTCATGTACTGATCGAGAGAACCTGTGCTTTGCGCCAGTCGCTGTATATCCGGCACATTCAGATCATTGGTTTGAATCAACTCATAAACCAATGATTTCAAGTCTGACAAGTCAGTTTTCATTTCTAATAAAAACTTGAATAACAATTCACGCTCTTGAAACCCAGAATCACTATCGGAGGACTGATTGGCAATGCTAGGTAAATTTCGCTTGAGCAAATGAGGAGCTATATTTAACAAGGTCTCCGCATCTACCAGGGGCTTGTCTGCAAGAACTGAAAGTTGTTCTACCAGATTTTTGAGTTCACGTACATTTCCTGGCCATCTGTAATTTTCGATTACCATTTGCGCTCTTTCGTCAAGTGCCACAGATTCAGATCTATATTTTTCTGAAAAATCAATGGCAAATCTCCTAAACAGCAAATAGATGTCTTCTCTTCTTTCATGGAGTGCTGGCACCTTAATAGGCACCGTATTCAATCTATAATAAAGGTCTTCCCGAAATTTTCCTTTCTGAATTTGTTCTTCAAGACCTACATTCGTTGCGGCGATCACACGTACATCTGTCTTAATCGTTTTGCTCGACCCGACTTTTATGAATTCTCCAGATTCCAAGACCCGAAGCAGATATGCCTGGGTGTCCTGTGGCATTTCACCTATTTCATCCAAAAAAATCGTTCCACCATCTACTGTTTCGAAATATCCACTCCGATCTGAAGACGCACCAGTGAACGAACCTTTTTCGTGACCAAACAATTCGGAATTGATTGTACCTTCTGGGATGGCTCCACAATTGATCGCTATAAATTTATTGTGCTTCCTCTTGCTCAACTCATGTATGATCTTAGAAAATATTTCTTTTCCTACTCCACTTTCACCTTGGATTAGAACGGATAGGTCTGTATTGGCGACACGGATTGCAGTACTCAAAGCACGATCCAAGACATCTGATCGCCCAATAATTCCAAATCTTTGTTTTACTCCTTGTAATGTCATATTCTAGTTTTGGTGCAGTCGTACTTTGATTCGTTTATTCTCTAAATATTTTCAAATTTCATTAGATCGCAGCTTGCCCCAATAGGGTGGCACTCGTCACCTTGTCTACTTTTACATGAATATAATCTCCAGGTTTGTAACCTTCGATCTTTGGGAAAATGATTACTTTATTCTGACTATTTCTTCCTTTGAAATGTAAATCTGACTTTTTGCTATTGCCTTCAATCAATACCTTGAAAGTCTTGCCCACATCCTTTGCATTTGATTCTGCTGATACCTTGGCTTGTACTTCGATGACTTCTGCCAATCTTCGTTTTTTTACTTCCAATGGCACGTCATCTTCATATTTCTTGGCAGCAAGGGTACCAGGGCGCTCACTATAATAAAACATATAAGACATCGTATATTTCGAATATTCTATGATGTCCAGGCTATCTTTATGCTCGTCTTCTGTTTCGGTACAAAAACCAGTAATAATATCTGCTGAGATCGCGCAGTCGGGGATGATTCTATAGATAGATTCTACTCGTTCCTTGTACCATTCAATATCATACGTCCTGTTCATCAGCTTCAACACCCGGCTATTGCCAGACTGAACAGGTAGGTGAATGTAATTACAGATGTTTTCATATTTGGCTATGGTATACAATACTTCATCTGTGATATCCTTGGGATGTGAAGTAGAGAATCGGACACGTAAGTCGGGATGTATCAAGGCTACCATTTCTAGCAATTGAGCGAAATTGACTTTTTCCTTGGATTCTGGATTTTCCCACTTATAGGAATCTACATTTTGACCCAGGAGCGTTACTTCTTTATATCCTTTTTCAACCAATTCTGTAGCTTCAGCCACAATAGAAAATGCATTTCGCGACCGCTCTCTTCCTCTGGTAAAAGGTACTACACAAAATGAGCACATATTATCACATCCTCGCATGATCGAGATAAATGCTGAAATACCATTGCTTTGCAACCTCATAGGAGAAATATCAGCATACGTTTCTTCTCTACTCAAAAGCACATTTATTCCCTTGTCGCCATCTTCAGCACTAGCTAGTAAATTGGGTAGGTCACGATATGCATCTGGGCCTACGACTATATCAACAAGTTTTTCTTCCTCTAGCAATTTGGCTTTTAATCGCTCAGCCATACATCCCAAAATTCCAATCATGACTTCAGGACGTTCTCTTTTTACTCTATTAAATACGCCTAATCTCCTTCTTACATTGTATTCTGCTTTTTCTCTTATCGAACAAGTATTGATCAATATCAAATCCGCGACTTCCATGTTTCGAGTAGGTCCGTATCCAGCTTTGTCCAAAATAGAGGCAACGATCTCAGAATCACTGAAATTCATTGAGCAGCCATAACTTTCTATATAAAAATGTTTATCAGCTTTTGGCTTTTGTCCATCGTAGAACACTTGACCTTGTTTGCTTTCATCGACTTCTTTGCCTATTTCAGGTATAGTAGGATTGTCGTTGTACATGCTATCTTTTATTCATTTTAAAATGGGTCCGATTATTGCATTAATTATCAATAGTCAACCAATCTCATTTTTAAGGACTGCAAAGATATTTATTTTTTAGGTTCTAAATGACAAAATGGCAGCATGTCTGTTTTTTGTTTGAGATTAAAGCAATTATTATTCTATCAATTTTTGAATATTCTCAATTGCAATTTCCTTCCCAACTAGAGAAAACACTGTAATTCAGACTTATATGGGCAACGTTTTGGCCGTGTAGGCGATCTAATTAATAAACTACTCTAAATAAATTGAAGTATATCACTTTATATATTTGCATCATTTTTACCCTTGCCTCTTGTGCATCAGATAGGCCTTGGTATGATAAAGGTGAGCGCTTCAAAGTTTCTTCTAAGGCGAAAAATTATTTCTCACCTTCCGAATCAGAAAGTAATTATCCAATAGATTCGAATTTGTATTTAAAATTATTGGATAGTGGAAGTAGTGAATTTTGTGCTAGAGTAGCCTCATTCACGATGAGCGAAGTCAAATTGGAAAGACACCTTCCAAATCGGTGTCATAGCCAAATGTTTTATTTCGAAAATTGTACGGCATCTATTTTGGAAGATACCGTAAACCTAGTTTTCAAAACCCAAAATCCTAGAAGAAGTATGGCGAGCAACAAAATAATGAAGGTCAGGCTTTTGGGAGATGAGCACCACACAGAAATTATTCATTGGGGAAATGAAAGGCAGGAAATTACCCATAGAGATGGTTCTACCAGTATAAGAAATGCTCCAACAAGTAAGGTCATCAATACCCGATTGAAATTAAATAAGAATAATTATCAATTAGGTGATACAATCATCGGTGAGATAAAAGTCGTGTCCGTTCAATATAAAGGAAAGCGTAAAACCAAAGTAAAAGAAGAGGCCAAAGGCAAATTCAGAGCAATAGTCGGTGGCTATAATATCGATTGCGATGTCGATGAAGCCTTGGCACATTCCTGGTTAAGGTAGTCCTCTATCGCTTTAGTTTAGGTTTCATGAATCTCTGTGATTTTCCCCGCAATTCTCCGTTAAATAAAATGCCCCAAATCTCTCATCAAAACATAGTGCACCATTTTACGTTTGTATTCTCATAGATCAAGAATTATGTACAGAATAATCCCGTTCAAGGAAATTGAGAAAAACAAGTGGAATGGCTCCATTCACTATGCCATCAAAGGCAATGTATTTGGTTACTATTGGTTTTTGAAAGCGGTCATTGGCGAATGGGATGCTGTAGTTGAAGAAGATTATCAATCTGTAATGCCAATATTTACCAGCCCTCTAAATCCGCATCAATATAGCATATTAAGAGAATTGGGCCCTTACTCGGTGAATCCTTTGACAGACCAACGAGTAAATGAGATGTTGGAATTATTCAAAAATAACAACAAGAGCAGCCAATATCCCATACATTCTCAAATCAGTAAAAAACAATTGGAGCCCTACAAGACTTCTACAAAATATAAAGCCGTACTTGGTGGAGGATATCAATATGACAACTTATCCAAATCATATTCGGATGATCTTACTAAAAATCTAAATGTTGAAGGATATGATTCGGTAAAGGTCTCTGCAGGCATCAAACCCGAAATTTTGGTTGACCTTTTAGCAGAAAATGACATGTATAAGAATGCCTTAATGCGATTGATGTACAATGCGATGCACAGGGGAATTGGTTTTTCCAGTGCTATTGAAGACAAAACCACGGGTAAAATCCTTGCGGCTAGTTTTTTCATGAATGCAAATTCTACCATGTACGAAATACTGTCTTACAGTAAAGGAGGGAAAAAGTATAGACAACTTATTTTCGATCTCTTACTTAGGAATAATTCTGGAAGCCCGATGCGTTTTGAAACCTATCATAATGTAAATGATC
Organism: Saprospiraceae bacterium; assembly: GCA_965230575.1. GTDB lineage: Bacteria > Bacteroidota > Bacteroidia > Chitinophagales > Saprospiraceae > CAJXUU01. Next base: position 7,280,831 of record OZ246013.1, on the reverse strand, counting down.
TTCACGAAATGGGTTTTGACTCTGAATCTGTCTTCGATATTCAATTGAAAAGTTCGACCATGACCAATTTGAGAAAGTCCTTTGGGAGAGCATATTAATAATCAATTTACCTTCAACTCACTTTAATAAACCCTTCCAACAGATATCTTGACAAGAATCCCAATTATTTTAAACGATATGGATTAACTTAGTCTTTTAGTTGCGTCAAAAAATATAGCGCTTAATTCAAAAATCAAAACTTCATTCACATGCCAACTCCCAAAGAAATAGTAAGTACCAATATGTATGATAATGATGCCTTTTCAAAATGGCTGGGTATCGAATTGTTGGAAATAAGTTCTGGAGAATGCACTGCACGATTGACAGTCAGAGACGAAATGTTGAATGGATTTAAAATAGCACACGGAGGGATTACTTATTCATTAGCCGATAGTGTATTTGCATTTGCGACCAATTCTATCGGCCACCAAGCCGTATCAATAGAAACAAGTATTTCACACACGGCCAAAGTAATCAGCGGGGACATCCTGACAGCTACCAGCACCCGCATCCACAAAACCAGAAAATTTGCCTCCTATTCCGTATCCATACTGAATCAAAATCAAATCCTGGTAGCATCATTCAAGGGTACTGTATACTACACTGGCAAAGAATGGTAATTCCCCAACCTCCCCAACCTCCCCAACCTCTCCAATCTCTCCAATCTTTCCTAATCTTTCCTAATCTTTCCCAATCTCCACCCCTCTTCCCTTTCTCCTCAATCTTTTCTACCTTTACAAAAAATTAAAGCTTTGCTCAAAAAAATACTAAAATGGACAGGTGTCCTGCTATTAATTCTGGCCGTTGTATATATGTTAGGACCAAGTGTTGAATATCCGGATATCAATACTGAACCAATTGTATTTGACATTCCCTTAGAAACATTGGATGACTATCTGGTGTCTATGGAAAGCGAAGTGGAGGATATCAAACCTGAAAATGAGGCAAAAATAATCTGGGCCGATAGCACTAAGACGAAGACTGAATATGCTGTAGTGTACCTGCATGGATTTTCGGCTAGTCGTGAAGAAGGAATGCCCTTGCACGAAAATTTTGCTAAAAGATATGGATACAACCTCTTTCTGCCCAGATTATTTGATCACGGAAGAGCAACGATTGATGCATTCAAGGGCATGCTGCCAGGTCAATTGGTAAATTCTGCCAAGGAAGCCATTGCGATAGGAAGACTATTAGGAGATAAAATCATTGTAATGTCTTGTTCGACAGGTGGAACGCTTGCAACCTTACTAGCGCCAGAAGATCCGTCCATCCACAGCATGTTCATGTATTCCCCCAATATAGATGTCTACGATCCTACTTCAGAGTTGATCATTAGACCTTGGGGAAAGCATATGCTTGACTTTGTACTAGACGGAGAATACAATCATGTTCAATATGACGCCAAAGCGAAGAAATATTGGTCGGATACCTATCATTCAGATGGACTATTAGCGTTAAAATATTTGATCGAAGAAGAGATGAATGAGACTTTGTTTTCCAAGATTGATATTCCCGTTTATATGGGCTACTATTATAAGGATGAAGAAAATCAAGACAAAGTAGTATCTGTACCCAGGATGCTAGAATTCTATGATCAATTGGGAACAAATGATGCAAAGAAGCGAAAGCAGGCATTTCCAAAAGCTGGTAGACATGTTATAACTTCGCACGTTTTTTCCAAGGATCTGGAAAATGTACAAAACCAAACTTTCAAATTCGCCGAAGAAGTCCTTCAATTAAAACCTGCTAGAGATTAAAGAAAAAGGCTAAACGCATTCATCATGCGACAGCAAAAAATCACAATTCTGAAGTCTGGGATCGGTGGAATAGGAATACACGTGCCCTAATCTTTCCAATCTCTCTCAATTTTTCAATTCATAAGCCCTTCTCTACTTACTCGCCTCTAGCCGCTTCACATCCTTCTTCAAGGATTCTATCTGCTTGGTCAACCGATCAATTTCCACATTTTTAGCTTCTATTTGTGCTTCTATCGTACTTCCTTGATTTTTATCAAAAAGAGCTTTTATTTTAGCTATACCGTCTTCTCCATTGTAATAATTGGCACCGATATAGGCCACAGGGGCAAAAAATATCATGAATATTAATAGCCTGGAAAATGCCGTTATTTTATATTTCTTCCTCATAATTGCTTAGTTATAACTCCACTTTTCATTTTGACGTAATTTAATCCTATTAGTCTAAACACATGGTAATATTCTATTGTCGGTAAGTTATATTCGACAAAGATCTTAAATGACAGGATTTTTCTCTTGTTTTCAAAATATTGGTAAATGAGCTTTACAAGCCCTCTTCTAAAGAAACTTATGCAGCTAAAAAATAATTCTGCGTATCAATTATTTGTTTATAAAATTCGAAATTTTTGATTGACAAAATCGATTAGGAAGGAAAATTATTCATGGAGATGGATGTTTGGTTTTTGTTTTTGATAGGCAACAAAACTTTGTCCGCATAATCTTCATTAAGCAAAATTGAAGTCACAAATGAAATAGCAAAACCGAATAAATTTTCATAATAATCCAAGTTGATGATTATTTGATTATTAAAATATGAGGAAAATTAAACGACATTCAAAATTTCAAAATGAGGTAATTTTACTGTAGATGATACACTTCATATTTATTCCAATTATTGATATTTTTTCGATGAATTTTGATTGATTTTGAAATAAACAGAATTATAGAAACACCTTGAAACCAATTAATGTGCCTTTCGTAACTGTCTTTATATCAGTCTATTATATTACTATTTTTTTTAATGTTTCCCTAATTGTCGGTTATTATCATTATTTTTGACAAGTAGCTTACATTTTGTGAATTAGCTTGTGTAATTCTATACGTGAATGCTATGTTTGTTACTTGGAGTAAAATCCTCAGAATTGAAATAGGTCAAAATTTTGAGAAAAATTACCAATTCTGATAACAATGAGATATAAACGACACCTACGATTGAGTACTGCTACCAACAGTATTTTTACTTGCAGAATCCTTAATTCTGCGAGATTCTAAGCGTTAAGATTTACATTTCCTTGTATCAGTTTTATTATTAATTGACTTTGTTGCGGTTTTTATTAGCTGTAGCTGAGTCTAGGAAACAATTTGTATACCAAAACTTTACACACATGCGTAATTCGACGCCCTCATGTCTAATTCCATGGGCTAGTGCAATGCACCAGTCTGTGACGAATGCTCTTTTTGTAGCATTTTTTACAATTGTCTTATTTTTCCTGTCTGGACTTTCAAATGGCTTGCAAGCACAATGCAGCTGTCCCACAAATATCTTAACCAATGCTGGTTTTGAAAGTGGAACGACTGGTTGGTCAGCATCTACTGAATTCTATACAGGTACTGGATTTCAACAATGCGGTACTTCGAGAAATGGATTTTTGCAAGCCACTTCAACTGCTGGTTGGGTTTGGCAAGAATTAAATGCTATTCCAGGAGCAGATTATTTTGTCACTGTTTATGCTGGAACGCACAATCCAGGAGGAGACCACAGAGTCCGACTCTCATTTTATAATTCCAACGGTAATTACATTGCCGCAGATTCACGTCAGGTGGATTATGATGTTGATGGTCAAGGAGGTAATCTGGGGTATTATACTCTACAACTAAAAGCTCCTTCTAATGCAGCAAAGGTGAGATTTGAGGGTTACGCCAGTAACGATTATCTAAAATTGGACGAAATCTGCATGAGTGTTTCTGAAAGTATGGACTATTCATATTCCTGCGCAGAAAATAAATCTGTAACACTTCATCCATTAGACAACAATGGTCAAACATCATCTTCTATTTCGATTCCGAATTCTAGTGAAGTATTCAAATATGTAGTAGAGATTGTTTACAAGGGGTCTTATGATCCAGGAACAGTGCTGTCTGTCGATGGAGGTGGAACAAGTTACTATTTGAATAGAGTAATTGTAGATGGTAGTAGTTCGAATGAGAAAGTGTGGAGAGGCGAAATCAATGCCAATCCTTCTTCAATATCTTATTCAAACAATCAAGGTCAAAGTCAACTTCAATCAATGCTGGTATACGCATTTAGAAATGGAGGAGATGGCAATGATGTGTCTGGTACCTTTACAGCAGTTTCAGGTTATCATCAAACTGAGCAATTCAGTATAGATATTCCAACAGATAACACCACTCGAGATATTCAAGTTGAAATTCCATTATCTGAGGTAACCTATGATTGTAGAGTTTTGGATATCACGATCCAGCCAAAAGATAATGGCTCCAATACTGGAAGTCCAACAACCTATAGATTTGTAGGTGATCCAGGCCAATGGTCACCATGCTGTATCGAGGTGATCGATGTTAACATGGAAAATGTACCAGGAAATGCCGATGAAATTAATATAGTAATTGATTCGCCAACTGGATCAAATTGGGGATGCCCTGATTCTGGAAGTAGTCAGAACGGGCAATCTTACGTTATAGCCGGAGCAATAACTGTAAAAACGCAATGTGAAACTTGTGATAATGTAACCGACGGAGGTCAAATCGGATTCGATCAGGAGTTTTGTGGCTCATCTGCCAATCCAGCAACATTCCAAAATGTTACATCCCCATCGGGAGGAACAGGAGAGTTGCAAATTATTTGGTTGAGAACCAATGATAATTCTCTTCCAGTTGAGGATTGGGAATTAATTTCTGGAGCAAATAGTCTTACATATAATGAAGGAACAATAACAGAAGATATGTGGTATATCAGATGTGCGAGAAGGAAAGGATGTGATGAATATGTGGGAGAAAGTAATATTGTTTATGTCGATCTTTCACCAGGTGTTACTGCAAATGCAGGAGGAGACCAGACCATTTGTGAAGGTTCGAATACTACTTTATGTGCTATTGGAGGAGAATCATATTTATGGAGTACAGGATCAACGTCTGAATGTATTGCAGTGAGTCCAAATTCAACAACAACCTATACAGTTACTGTGACAGGAACTGGTGGATGTACGGATTCAGATGCAGTTACAGTCACGGTAGAAAATTGTGTAGGATGTAATAATACATTGGTAGAATATGGTTTTGGTGAGGAATGTGATGATCCAAATGATGACTTCAGTCCTCAAAATGTAGAAACTCAATGTATATCTGCATCAAACTTTTATCCTTATAATGGATCAAGTAATGCATCTTGTAACAATGGAATTATTTGTGTAGCAAGTGTATATAATGGATGGGAGGTTGAACTTACTGCAACTGACGATTTTACTTTAAGTGAGTTGAATGCCAACTTCTTGTACCCAATCGATTTGAGTACAGCAGGTGGTAGTTCTAATAGTTCAAGTTGTCCTTCAGTTTTCGATTACCAAATTAAAGTGTATTTGAATAATTCTTTGGTTGAAACCATTAATGGAAATATACCTGCAGATGAATTTACACTTGAAGATATATTATTAAGTAATCCAGTAAATGCTGATCAGGGAGATGATGTTCGAATTAGAATAGACGGACTTACTTCAAATACAAGTTGTGATCTATTTGAAATTGGAGGATTCAGTGTGAAAGGATGTTGTCAACAATGTTCTCCTGAAGTCGTTGTTTCAGCTTCACCAAATCCAGTTTGTGCTGGAGGTGCTGTAACACTTACGGCTACGGCTAGTAATACTACTGGCTCTGTTTCATATTCTTGGTCTAATGGACTGGGAGGGGGAAGCTCCGTAGTAGCTAATCCAACTGAAAACACAGTTTATACGGTAACAATTACTGACAGCGAAGGCTGTGAAGATATTGGATCTGTCCTGGTGACAGTAGAAGATTGCTGTGCACTTTCTGCAGATGCGGGAGATGATGTTGAGGTTTGTGAAGGAGAAAATGTAACGTTTACAGCAACAGCTATTAATCCTTCAACTTGTGATATCAATTGTAGCACATCAACTAACTCATATGACCTAACGGTAGATGTATGGGGTGGTTCTAGTGGACATATATGCGGTGATCAATTCAGATCGACTACAAGTGGAAGTTATACGGATGTAGCAAATTTCTCAGATCCTATTAATGATAGCGAGAAAAAGATTGTTTCTGTAACCGTAACATATAATGTTGCCGCTTGTGATGAAGAAGGATCGACTTCTTATAGTAATACAGACAATGTAAACTTTGATTTTCCTTTTGAAATAAATGGGCACACCTTGGGTACATTCGACCCTACAGAATTGCCATGTATTTTGGATGTATGTGAACCAAATGGTGTAATTACCTTTACGGTAGATCCAGAAACATTCCCATATAATTATGGTGGAACAAACACAATAGATTTAAATTTCTTGTCAGGAAACCAGTCTGTTTGTGTTGCGAATATTGGTCTTCACTTCGAAACGGAAAAGACAATTTGTGATGAGACACAAGAAGTATCCTATGCTTGGAGCAATGGTCAAAATACACAGTCAATAACTGTTAATCAAGCTGGTACATATACAGTGACAATTACAGATTGTGCAGGATGTACTGCGACAGATAATGTTTCCCTCACATTGGATGATGGCCCAATAGTAGATGTAGGACCTGATATCACAATATGTGATGGAGATCAAGTACATATCACAAGTGAAGTTACTAATATCTCAACTTGTGGAACTCCAGGAGAAACTGACTGCGACCATGTCTTGGCAGATTCTGGAGGATGGCTTGAAAATCCGAGCGCTTCACAGTATTGTGGAGACAATTCAGGAACAAAACTTTGGACTCAATCGGGTCAAGGAACTTCATACATCACTTTAGACCTTGGAACTATAGTTCCTGCGGGTACTGATCTTTGTATTGCAATGAAATTAGAACATTGCAGCAATACTTCTTCTAATTATTCCAACGCAAGAATAAGAGGTTCTTTAAGTGCAACATCTGGATTTTCTGATATTGAAAATTCTGAGACTTTCTCTAATACTTCTTATGTATGCTTTGGTTATGAAGTAACATCACCTACGAGGTATGTAAGAATTCAAGATAAAGGCAATTGTGCATTCAGAGTGGATTATGTTCAATATACTACACCCAATACATTTAACAACGATGTAACTTATGCATGGAGTGGGCCAGGAATTGTTGGACCATCTGATGGTGAGAGTATTGTTGTGGATCAATCAGGAACTTATACCCTTACAGTCACGGATTGTGGTGGATGTACTGGTTCAGATGAGGTGGTAGTTAGTATTAATGGTCCTGTTGTTGCAGATGCAGGTGATGATCAAATCATATGTTCAGGAGAAAATGCAACTTTGACTGCTGCGTTTGTAAGTGGAGCATCATATGAATGGACAGATCAGGAAGGCAATGTAATTGGGAATACTCAATCTATAACGGTTTCACCTTCTGAAACCATTACCTATATTTTGACTGTTTCAAAAGATGAATGTGAAGATTCTGATGATGTTGTTGTTACAGTAAATGATGTAGTAATAGATCCAGGAACAATTGCTGAAGATCAAGCGAATTGTGGATCATTTGATCCAGATATGATAACAGGAACTCCAGCCACAACATCTGGTAGTAATCTTAATTTGAACTATCAGTGGCAATCAAGAACGCCAGGTGGTTCATGGTCAAATATATCTGGAGAAACAGGATTAAATTATAATCCATCTTTAGTTTCTGAAACAACAGAATATAGAAGAAAAGCTTTCTCAGGAAATGGATGTGGATCGCAAAACTCTAATGTAGTGACCATAACTGTTTATCCTGTTCCTGTACTAGATGCAGGTCCGGATGTAGAAATTTGTCATGGCTTTTCTGTTACCCTTTCAGTTAATGCTTCTGATGGAACTAGCCCATATTCATATAGCTGGCCATTTGGTTTAGGAAGTGGAAACTCAAAAACTGTGAGCCCTACGACTACAACTACTTATGTTGTGACTGTAACGGATGCCAACGGCTGTACAGATACTGATGATGTGACTGTCATAGTAAATCCAAATCCAGACCTAGACTTGGAAGCTGAACAAGTAATTTGTTTTGGAACTTCAACCACGATAATTGCTACAGGTTCAAATGGAGCTCAGCCATATTCATATCTATTAGATGGTCAGAATATGCCTAACGGGGAAGCTGAAGTCACTCCTTTGACTACAACCACATATACGGTTACGGTAATTGATGCTAATGGCTGTACAAATATGGAGACCATTACAATTACTGTGGAGGATAAAGCAAGAGTGGGAGATTTTACTTGGATAGATACTAACTTTAATGGTGTTCAAGATCCAGGAGAAAATGGAGTCAATGGTATAGATGTGTCTATTTACGATGCAAATACTGACCAATTGGTTGAATCTACTTCCACAGTTTCAAATGGTGGTCAAGATGGTTATTATCAATTTGAAGTTTGTAAAGGAGACTATTATATAATATTTGGTGATTTAGACAATCATGAAAGATCTCCACAAGATGCTACCAATGATAATCAAGATAGTGATGCTGATGTAAATAATGGCAGAACGGATGATTTCAATTTGGCAGCTGGAGAAAATAATCAGACTATAGATGCCGGTTATTCTACTGTAGCAGATCTTAATTTGATCAAACTTGTAAATGATGCAACACCTAGTGTAGGTGACATTGTAACGTTTACAATTATTGTTTCAAATGATGGACCAAACAATGCTACTAATTTGGAAATAACTGATGATGTACCTGATGGTTACACTAATATAGCTTCTGCTGATGGCGTTGTCAACGGATCTCAAGTTACTTTTAGCGGATTAACCGTGACAGCGGGTAATTCAGTAACAGTTACATTAACAGCTGAAGTTTTAGCACCAGCTAATAATTCTACAAGCTATGTAAATGTTGCAGAAATAACTGATGTCGATCAATTTGATACAGATTCTACTCCAGGCAACGGTGCTGATACTAATAATAATGGATTGATTGGATCTGAGGATAACGATAGTTCTCAAGATCCAAATGATGAAGATGATGGTGATGATGCAGTAGTAATCCCAAGTGGTACCATTTCAGGAAATGTTTCTGAAGACACAAATAACGATGATGTTGGAGAAGTCAATTTAGAAGGTATTACCATTACGCTATTAGATGATAATAACAATGTTGTAGAGACTACTACAACTGATCAAAATGGAAATTATATTTTCGAAGATATTGATGCTGGAAATTATACAGTAGTTGAAGATGATAGCTCACTTCCTTCGACATATACCGATGTGAATGACGAAGATGAGAGTGATGATGACAATACGGATATTGCCGATAATGGAAGTTCAAATGATGATGTTATTCCAGTTGAACTAGCTGTTGGAGAGGATGACGAAAATAATGACTTCATCGAAGAGCAATTAGGTTCAATTAGCGGTAATGTAAGCGAAGATTTAGACAATGATGATGACGGAGATGCCCCAATTGAAGGCGTAGAAGTAACATTAACAGATGTAGATAGTGGTGAGACATTCACAACTACTACGGATGAGAATGGTAACTATAGCTTTGACGGCTTAGAGCCAGGAGATTATAAAGTAATGTTCCAGGATGAGAGCGAGATTGATCCAGACTATGTCGATGTATTTGACGGAGATGAAAGTCCGGAGGATGGCAATGATGCAGTAGATAACTTGGACGATGATATGATCGCAGTTACCCTAGAACCAGGCGAAGATGATGAAGATAACAATGCAGTAGAGGAGCAACTGGGTTCAATTAGTGGTAATGTAAGTGAAGACTTGGATAATGATGATGATGGCGATGCCCCAATCGAAGGCGTAGAGATCACATTGACAGATGTAGACAGTGGTGAGACGTTCACAACGACTACAGATGAGAATGGAAACTATAGCTTCGAAGGTTTGGAGCCAGGAGATTATATATTGACAGAGCAGCCAGAGAATGAAATCGATGAAGACTATGTCGATGTATTTGATGGAGATGAGAGTCCAGAAGATGGTAATGATGCAGTAGATAATCTGGATGATGATACAATACCAGTAACCTTGGAGCCAGGCGAAGATGATGAAGACAACAACTTTGTAGAGGAGCAACTAGGAACAATCTGTGGTAATGTATCTGAAGACATAGATAATGACGATGTAGGAGATGTAGGGATCGAAGGAGTAGAAGTTACATTAACAGATGTAGATAGTGGTGAAACTTATACAACTACTACGGATGAAAATGGAGATTACTGTTTCGAAGATTTGGAGCCAGGCGATTACAAAGTAATGTTCCAGGATGAGAGCGAGATTGATCCAGACTATGTCGATGTATTTGATGGCGATGAAAGCCCAGAGGATGCGAATGATGCAGTAGATAACTTGGACGATGATATGATCGCAGTTACCCTAGAACCAGGCGAAGATGATGAAGACAACAATGCAGTAGAGGAGCAACTGGGTTCAATAAGTGGTAATGTAAGTGAAGACTTGGATAATGATGATGATGGCGATGCCCCAATCGAAGGCGTAGAGATCACATTGACCGATGTTGACAGTGGCGAGACTTTCACAACGACTACTGATGAGAATGGAAACTATAGCTTCGACGGCTTAGAGCCAGGAGATTATATATTGACAGAGCAGCCAGAGAATGAGATCGATGAAGACTATGTAGATGTATTTGATGGCGATGAAAGCCCAGAGGATGCAAATGATGCAGTAGATAACTTGGATGATGATACGATTCCAGTTACTCTGGAGCCAGGAGAAGATGATGATGACAACAATTTTGTGGAAGAGCAATTAGGATCTATAAGCGGAACAGTATTAGAAGACTTAGATAATGATGATATAGGAGATATTCCGATCGAAGGAGTTGAAGTAACTTTAACAGATGTAGACAGTGGTGAAACGTTCACAACGACTACAGATGAAAATGGAAACTATAGCTTCGAAGGCTTGGAGCCAGGGGATTACAAAGTAATGTTCCAGGATGAGAGCGAAATCGATCCAGACTATGTAGATGTATTTGATGGAGATGAGAGTCCAGAAGATGGCAATGATGCAGTAGATAACTTGGACGATGATATGATCGCAGTTACCCTAGAGCCAGGCGAAGATGATGAAGACAACAATGCAGTAGAGGAGCAACTAGGAACAATCAGTGGTAATGTAAGTGAAGACTTGGATAATGATGATGATGGCGATGCCCCAATCGAAGGCGTAGAGATCACATTGACAGATGTAGACAGTGGCGAGACGTACACAGCGACTACAGATGAGAATGGAAACTATAGCTTCGAAGGTTTGGAGCCGGGCGATTATATATTGACCGAGCAGCCAGAGAATGAGATCGATGAAGACTATGTCGATGTATTTGATGGAGATGAAAGCCCAGAGGATGCAAATGATGCAGTTGATAACTTGGATGATGATACAATACCAGTAACATTGGAGCCAGGCGAAGATGATGATGACAACAATTTTGTGGAAGAGCAATTAGGATCAATAAGCGGAACAGTATTAGAAGACTTAGATAATGATGATATAGGAGATATTCCGATCGAAGGAGTTGAAGTAACTTTAACAGATGTAGACAGTGGTGAAACGTTCACAACGACTACAGATGAAAATGGAAACTATAGCTTCGAAGGCTTGGAGCCAGGGGATTACAAAGTAATGTTCCAGGATGAGAGCGAGATCGATGAAGACTATGTAGATGTATTTGATGGAGATGAGAGTCCAGAGGATGCGAATGATGCAGTAGATAACCTGGATGATGATATGATCGCAGTTACCCTAGAGCCAGGCGAAGATGATGAAGACAACAATGCAGTAGAGGAGCAACTAGGAACAATCTGTGGTAACGTATCAGAAGACTTAGATAATGATGATTTAGCTGATGTAGGTATCGAAGGCGTAGAGATAACGTTGACCGATGTAGACAGTGGCGAGACATTTACAACAACAACAGATGAAGAAGGAGATTACTGCTTCGAAGGCTTAGAGCCAGGCGATTATGTATTGACTGAGCAGCCAGAGAATGAGATCGATGAAGACTATGTAGATGTATTTGATGGCGATGAGAGTCCAGAGGATGCAAATGATGCAGTAGATAACCTGGATGATGATACGATTCCAGTAACCTTGGAGCCAGGCGAAGATGATTTAGACAACAACTTCGTAGAAGAGCAATTGGGAACAATCTGTGGTAATGTATCAGAAGACTTAGATAATGATGATGTAGGAGATGTAGGTATCGAAGGCGTAGGAGTAACATTGACAGATGTAGACAGTGGTGAGACATTCACAACTACTACTGATGAGAATGGAGATTACTGTTTCGAAGGTTTGGAGCCAGGAGACTATAAAGTAATGTTCCAGGATGAGAGCGAGATCGATGAAGATTATGTAGATGTATTTGATGGAGATGAGAGTCCAGAAGATGCGAATGATGCAGTAGATAACCTGGATGATGATATGATCGCGGTTACCCTAGAGCCAGGGGAAGATGATGAAGACAACAATGCAGTAGAGGAGCAACTAGGAACAATCTGTGGTAATGTAAGCGAAGACTTAGATAATGATGATTTAGCTGATGTAGGTATCGAAGGCGTAGAGATCACGTTGACCGATGTAGACAGTGGCGAGACATACACTACAACAACAGATGAAGAAGGAGATTACTGCTTCGAAGGCTTAGAGCCAGGCGATTATGTATTGACTGAGCAGCCAGAGAATGAGATCGATGAAGATTATGTCGATGTATTTGATGGCGATGAGAGTCCAGAGGATGCAAATGATGCAGTAGATAACCTGGATGATGATACGATTCCAGTAACCCTAGAGCCAGGCGAAGATGATTTAGACAACAACTTCGTAGAAGAGCAATTGGGAACAATCTGTGGTAATGTATCAGAAGACTTAGATAATGACGATGTAGGAGATGTAGGCATCGAAGGCGTAGGAGTAACCTTGACTGATGTAGACAGTGGTGAAACATTCACAACTACTACAGATGAGGATGGAGATTACTGTTTCGAAGGCTTGGAGCCAGGCGATTACAAAGTAATGTTCCAGGATGAGAGCGAGATCGATGAAGATTATGTAGATGTATTTGATGGAGATGAGAGTCCAGAAGATGCGAATGATGCAGTAGATAACCTGGATGATGATATGATCGCAGTTACCCTAGAGCCAGGAGAAGATGATGAAGACAACAATGCAGTAGAGGAGCAACTAGGAACAATCTGTGGTAATGTATCAGAAGACTTGGATAATGATGATTTAGCTGATGTAGGTATCGAAGGCGTAGAGATTACGTTGACCGATGTAGACAGTGGCGAGACATACACTACAACAACAGATGAAGAAGGAGATTACTGCTTCGAAGGCTTAGAGCCAGGCGATTATGTATTGACTGAGCAGCCAGAGAATGAGATCGATGAAGACTATGTAGATGTATTTGATGGCGATGAGAGTCCAGAGGATGCAAATGATGCAGTAGATAACTTGGATGATGATACGATTCCAGTAACCTTGGAGCCAGGCGAAGATGATTTAGACAACAACTTCGTAGAAGAGCAATTGGGAACAATCTGTGGTAATGTATCAGAAGACTTAGATAATGACGATGTAGGAGATGTAGGCATCGAAGGCGTAGGAGTAACCTTGACTGATGTAGACAGTGGTGAAACATTCACAACTACTACAGATGAGGATGGAGATTACTGTTTCGAAGGCTTGGAGCCAGGCGATTACAAAGTAATGTTCCAGGATGAGAGCGAGATCGATGAAGACTATGTAGATGTATTTGATGGAGATGAGAGTCCAGAAGACGCGAATGATGCAGTAGATAATCTGGATGATGATATGATCGCGGTTACCCTAGAGCCAGGCGAAGATGATTTAGACAACAATGCAGTAGAAGAGCAACTAGGAACAATCTGTGGTAATGTATCAGAAGACTTGGACAATGATGATTTAGCTGATGTAGGTATCGAAGGCGTAGAGATAACGTTGACCGATGTAGACAGTGGCGAGACATTTACAACAACAACAGATGAAGAAGGAGATTACTGCTTCGAAGGCTTAGAGCCAGGCGATTATGTATTGACTGAGCAGCCAGAGAATGAGATCGATGAAGACTATGTAGATGTATTTGATGGCGATGAGAGTCCAGAGGATGCAAATGATGCAGTAGATAACTTGGATGATGATACAATACCAGTAACCTTGGAGCCAGGCGAAGATGATTTAGACAACAACTTCGTAGAAGAGCAATTGGGAACTATCTGCGGTAATGTATCAGAAGACTTGGATAATGATGATGTAGGAGATGTAGGCATCGAAGGAGTAGGAGTAACATTGACAGATGTAGACAGTGGTGAAACATTCACAACTACTACAGATGAGAATGGAGATTACTGTTTCGAAGGTTTGGAGCCAGGCGATTACAAAGTAATGTTCCAGGATGAGAGTGAGATCGATGAAGATTATGTAGATGTATTTGATGGAGATGAGAGTCCGGAAGACGCGAATGATGCAGTAGATAACCTGGATGATGATATGATCGCAGTAACCCTAGAGCCAGGCGAAGATGATGCAGACAACAATGCAGTAGAGGAGCAGCTAGGAACAATCTGTGGTAACGTATCAGAAGACTTGGATAATGATGATTTAGCAGATGTAGGTATCGAAGGCGTAGAGATAACGTTGACCGATGTAGACAGTGGCGAGACATTTACAACAACAACAGATGAAGAAGGAGATTACTGTTTCGAAGGCTTAGAACCAGGAGATTATGTATTGACTGAGCAGCCAGAGAATGAGATCGATGAAGATTATGTAGATGTATTTGATGGAGATGAGAGTCCAGAGGATGCAAATGATGCAGTAGATAACTTAGATGATGATACGATTCCAGTAACCTTGGAGCCAGGCGAAGATGATTTAGACAACAACTTCGTAGAAGAGCAATTGGGAACAATCTGTGGTAATGTATCAGAAGACTTAGATAATGATGATGTAGGAGATGTAGGTATCGAAGGAGTAGGAGTAACCTTGACAGATGTAGACAGTGGTGAGACATTCACAACTACTACAGATGAGAATGGAGACTACTGTTTCGAAGGCTTGGAGCCAGGAGACTATAAAGTAATGTTCCAGGATGAGAGCGAGATCGATGAAGATTATGTAGATGTATTTGATGGAGATGAGAGCCCAGAAGATGCGAATGATGCAGTAGATAGCTTGGATGATGATATGATCGAAGTTACCCTAGAGCCAGGAGAAGATGATGAAGACAACAATGCAGTAGAAGAGCAACTAGGAACAATCTGTGGTAATGTATCAGAAGACTTAGATAATGATGATTTAGCTGATGTAGGTATCGAAGGCGTAGAGATCACGTTGACCGATGTAGACAGTGGTGAGACATTTACAACAACAACAGATGAAGAAGGAGATTACTGCTTCGAAGGCTTAGAGCCAGGCGATTATGTATTGACTGAGCAGCCAGAGAATGAGATCGATGAAGATTATGTAGATGTATTTGATGGAGATGAGAGTCCAGAGGATGCAAATGATGCAGTAGATAACTTGGATGATGATACAATACCAGTAACCTTGGAGCCAGGCGAAGATGATTTAGACAACAACTTCGTAGAGGAGCAATTGGGAACAATCTGTGGTAATGTATCAGAAGACTTGGATAATGATGATGTAGGAGATGTAGGCATCGAAGGCGTAGGAGTAACATTGACTGATGTAGACAGTGGTGAGACATTCACAACTACTACAGATGAGAATGGAGACTACTGTTTCGAAGGCTTGGAGCCAGGAGACTATAAAGTAATGTTCCAGGATGAGAGCGAGATCGATGAAGACTATGTAGATGTATTTGATGGAGATGAGAGTCCAGAAGATGCGAATGATGCAGTAGATAACTTGGATGATGATATGATTGCAGTTACCCTAGAGCCAGGAGAAGATGATGAAGACAATAATGCAGTAGAAGAGCAACTAGGAACAATCTGTGGTAATGTAAGCGAAGACTTAGATAATGATGATTTAGCAGATGTAGGTATCGAAGGCGTAGAGATAACGTTGACCGATGTAGACAGTGGCGAGACATTTACAACAACAACAGATGAAGAAGGAGATTACTGCTTCGAAGGACTAGAGCCAGGCGATTATGTATTGACTGAGCAGCCAGAGAATGAGATCGATGAAGATTATGTCGATGTATTTGATGGTGATGAGAGTCCAGAAGATGCAAATGATGCAGTAGATAATCTGGATGATGATACAATTCCAGTAACCTTGGAGCCAGGCGAAGATGATTTAGACAACAACTTCGTAGAAGAGCAATTGGGAACTATCTGCGGTAATGTATCAGAAGACTTAGATAATGACGATGTAGGAGATGTAGGTATCGAAGGCGTAGGAGTAACGTTGACCGATGTAGACAGTGGTGAAACATTCACAACTACTACAGATGAGAATGGAGACTACTGTTTCGAAGGCTTGGAGCCAGGAGATTACAAAGTAATGTTCCAGGATGAGAGCGAGATCGATGAAGACTATGTAGATGTATTTGATGGAGATGAAAGCCCAGAAGATGCGAATGATGCAGTAGATAACCTGGATGATGATATGATCGCAGTTACCCTAGAGCCAGGAGAAGATGATGAAGACAACAATGCAGTAGAGGAGCAGCTAGGAACAATCTGTGGTAATGTATCAGAAGACTTAGATAATGATGATTTAGCTGATGTAGGTATCGAAGGCATAGAGATAACGTTGACCGATGTAGACAGTGGCAAGACATTTACAACAACATCAGATGAAGAAGGAGATTACTGCTTCGAAGGCTTAGAGCCAGGCGATTATGTATTGACTGAGCAGCCAGAGAATGAGATCGATGAAGATTATGTAGATGTATTTGATGGCGATGAGAGTCCAGAGGATGCAAATGATGCAGTAGATAACCTGGATGATGATACGATTCCAGTAACCTTGGAGCCAGGCGAAGATGATTTAGACAACAACTTCGTAGAGGAGCAATTGGGTACAATAAGCGGAACAGTATTAGAAGATTTAGACAATGATGACATCGGTGATTCTCCGATCGAAGGAGTAGAAGTAACCTTGACAGATGTAGATAGCGGTGAAACATTCACGACGACTACGGATGAGAATGGTAACTATAGCTTTGACGGCTTAGAGCCAGGAGACTATAAAGTGATGTTCCAGGATGAAAGTGAGATCGATCCAGATTATATAGATGTATTTGATGGAGATGAGAGTCCAGAAGATGGTAATGATGCTGTCGATAACCTGGATGATGATATGATCGCGGTTACACTAGAGCCAGGTGAAGATGATGAAGACAACAATGCAGTAGAGGAGAAAGTAGCGTCTATTGGTGATTACGTATGGGAGGATTTGAATGCTGACGGAATACAGAATGATAACGAACCGCCTTTGGAAGGTGTAGTAGTTAGTATTTCTAACCCGGATGGAACAGATGTATTTGATGCTGATGGTAATCTTGAAGTACCACAAAATACAGATGCCAATGGAGAATATCTATTCGACAGACTTCTTCCAGGTGAATACAAAATCACATTCGAGACTACAGCTGATATAGATGGTTCAACTTTCAATCTAACATTTGAAAATCAAGATGGAAACGATACAGATGACACAGAATTCATAGCAAACAATGGTGATACTAATACCGATAGTGATGCGAATGAAGATACTGGTATGAGCTATATTGTAAACTTGATTGGAGGAGAAGATGAAAGAGAAGTAGACGCAGGATATTACGAATTAGCAAGTATCGGAGACTTCGTTTGGGAAGATTTGGATGCAGATGGAATTCAAGATGATAATGAACCAGGAATACCTGGAGTAATAGTCACATTGAATGGTGTTCTCAACAACAATGATGGTACTACAGTTGGACCTCTAACGACAACAACTGATGAAAACGGATTCTATATTTTCGAGGGTCTTATACCTGGAAATTATACAATAACGTTCCCGACAACAACAGAACTAGAACCAGGAACTGCTAATCTTACATTAGAAGATGTAACTGGTGGTAATTCTGATGCTAATGATGTGGGTGACGATTCAGATCCAAATGTAGACACTGGTGAAGCAGAAACAATCACACTAAGTTCTGGTGAAAACTACGAAGACTTGGATGCAGGATATTTTACACCAGCGAATATTTCTCATGAGAAAACATTTGTTAGTGTAACTCCAAATCCTGACGGAACCTACACTGTAGTATACAATATTGAAGTGATCAATGAAGGCGGAATTACTGGACAGTATAGTCTATTTGATCAACCTTCTTTTGATGATGATATAAGCATTGAAAGTGCAAGTTATACCGTAAATGGAGGAGGTGAAAATGCATTAGTTGGAAACGGTCCTTGGCAATTAGCCAATGGAATGAGCCTTGTAAGAGATGGAATTGATCAATATGTATTGACAGTTGTCGTTAGTATTGATTTGGAAGATGCCCAAGGTTCTGGAGATAATGAATATACTGAATGCGGAAATGGTAGTAGTTTGGATGATCCAGCGCCAGGAGAAGGATTGTATAATCTTTCACAACTCGACAAGGACAACGATGGCGATATCGATGAAGAAGATGAAGTGTGCGGAGATCTACCATATATTGTAATGACTAAAGACTTTGTAAGTGCTACTCCAAATGGAGATGGAAGCTACCGAGTCGATTACAAAATCACAGTAGAGAATATTGGAGGAGCTGACGGAACATATGGATTGACAGATCAGCCATTATTTGATGATGATATTACTATTAACGCATGGGATTTCACATTTTTAGATGTTGATGCGGGAATTGGTAATGGACCTTCATTTATTGGTACTCCACCTTCACCTATTGATTTTGGAGTTAAGACTTTGACAACGGGTAATACTCATATTTATAACCTTGGGTTCAATGTCACTCTTGACTTAGAAGAAGGATCTCAAGATGGTGGAGATAATGAGTATACAGCTTGTGCAGAACCTGGTAATGGACCAGGAAGTAATCCTGGAGAAGGGTTGTACAATTTGGCTGAATTAGATAGAAATGCTGATGGAACAGTTGAGATTGAAGATGATGCATGTGGCGACTTACCTTATTTGACAATAGAAAAAGTTGCTGGAGAACCTATAGCTGTAGGAGATGGCACTTTCAATATCAGCTATACTGTAACAGTAAGCAATTTGGGAGGAGCTAGTACAACTTATGACCTAAGTGATACTCCGAAATTTGATGATGATGTGCTTATCAATAGCGGAAGTTATAGTGGACAAAATAGTGGACCGATGAATTTAATCAGTGGAACACCAACCGAATTGGCTTCGAACGAGTCAATTGGAGCAAGTCCGGCACAACACACTTATACAGTAACTTTCAATGTTGCTCTTGACTTGGATGACAATATTGGAGATAATGAATACGAAAGCTGTGAAGATGCTTGTAATCCAGATGGAGGGAACAATGGTCTATTGAATACAGCTGAATTGACCAATAATGGTGAGACCAAGGAAGACTGTGATTGTGAAGACCTGCCAGAATTGAAGGTTACCAAAGTAGCAAGTGCACCAGTGGCACAAGGAGATGGTACATACAACATCAGCTACACAGTAACTGTTAGTAGCTTGGGAGGAGCAGGAACAACTTACGATCTGAATGATACACCTAAGTTTGATGATGATGTTATTATCAATAGTGGAAGTTACAGCGGACAGAATAGTGGACCAATGAATTTAATCAGTGGAACACCAACTGCATTGGCAAGTAATGAGTCAATCGGAGCGAGTCCAGCACAACACACATATACAGTAACATTCAATGTTGCTCTCGACTTGGATGACAATATTGGAGATAATGAATACGAATCATGTGAAGATGCTTGTAATCCAGATGGTGGCAACAATGGTCTATTGAATACAGTAGAGTTGACCAATGATGGAGAGACGAAGGATGATTGTGATTGTGAAGACCTACCAGAATTGAAAGTTACCAAAGTAGCAAGTGCACCAGTGGCACAGGGAGATGGTACATACAACATCAGCTACACAGTAACAGTTAGTAGCTTGGGAGGAGTTGGAACAACTTACGATCTGAATGATACACCAAAGTTTGATGATGATGTTATTATCAATAGTGGAAGTTACAGTGGACAGAATAATGGACCAATGAATTTAATCAATGGAACACCAACTGCATTGGCAAGTAACGAGTCAATCGGAGCGAGTCCAGCACAACACACATATACAGTAACATTCAATGTTGCTCTCGACTTGGATGATAATATTGGAGATAATGAATACGAAAGTTGTGAAGATGCTTGTAATCCAGATGGTGGCAACAATGGTCTATTGAATACAGTAGAGTTGACCAATGATGGAGAGACGAAGGATGATTGTGATTGTGAAGACCTACCAGAATTGAAGGTTACCAAAGTAGCAAGTGCACCAGTGGCACAAGGAGATGGTACATACAACATCAGCTATACAGTAACAGTTAGTAGCTTGGGAGGAGTTGGAACAACTTACGATCTGAATGATACACCAAAGTTTGATGATGATGTTATTATCAATAGTGGAAGTTACAGCGGACAGAATAGTGGACCAATGAATTTAATCAGTGGAACACCAACTGCATTGGCAAGTAATGAGTCAATCGGAGCGAGTCCAGCACAACACACATATACAGTAACATTCAATGTTGCTCTCGACTTGGATGACAATATTGGAGATAATGAATACGAAAGTTGTGAAGATGCTTGTAATCCAGATGGTGGCAACAATGGTCTATTGAATACAGTAGAGTTGACCAATGATGGAGAGACGAAGGATGATTGTGATTGTGAAGACCTACCAGAATTGAAGGTTACCAAAGTAGCAAGTGCACCAGTTGCACAAGGAGATGGTACATACAACATCAGCTATACAGTAACAGTTAGTAGCTTGGGAGGAGTTGGAACAACTTACGATCTGAATGATACACCTAAGTTTGATGATGATGTTATTATCAACAGTGGAAGTTACAGTGGACAGAATAGTGGACCAATGAATTTAATCAATGGAACACCAACTGCATTGGCAAGTAACGAGTCAATCGGCGCGAGTCCAGCACAACACACATATACAGTAACATTCAATGTTGCTCTAGATTTGGATGACAATATTGGAGATAATGAATACGAAAGTTGTGAAGATGCTTGTAATCCAGATGGCGGCAACAATGGTCTATTGAATACAGTAGAGTTGACCAACGATGGAGAGACGAAGGATGATTGTGATTGTGAAGACCTACCAGAATTGAAAGTTACCAAAGTAGCAAGTGCACCAGTGGCACAGGGAGATGGTACATACAACATCAGCTACACAGTAACAGTTAGTAGCTTGGGAGGAGTTGGAACAACTTACGATCTGAATGATACACCTAAGTTTGATGATGATGTTATTATCAACAGTGGAAGTTACAGTGGACAGAATAGTGGACCAATGAATTTAATCAATGGAACACCAACTGCATTGGCAAGTAACGAGTCAATCGGCGCGAGTCCAGCACAACACACATATACAGTAACATTTAATGTTGCTCTCGACTTGGATGACAATATTGGAGATAATGAATACGAAAGTTGTGAAGATGCTTGTAATCCAGATGGCGGCAACAATGGTCTATTGAATACAGTAGAGTTGACCAATGATGGAGAGACGAAGGATGATTGTGATTGTGAAGACCTACCAGAATTGAAAGTTACCAAAGTGGCAAGTGCACCAGTGGCACAAGGA
The DNA here is from genome assembly GCA_965230575.1 of Saprospiraceae bacterium. Classification (GTDB taxonomy): domain Bacteria; phylum Bacteroidota; class Bacteroidia; order Chitinophagales; family Saprospiraceae; genus CAJXUU01. The sequence goes on along the minus strand of OZ246013.1, from coordinate 7,259,041 downwards.
GATGGTACCTACAACATCAGCTACACAGTTACAGTTAGTAGCTTGGGAGGAGTTGGAACAACTTACGATCTGAATGATACACCTAAGTTTGATGATGATGTTATTATCAATAGTGGAAGTTACAGTGGACAGAATAGTGGACCAATGAATTTAATCAGTGGAACACCAACTGCCTTAGCAAGTAACGAGTCAATCGGAGCGAGTCCTGCACAACACACATATACAGTAACATTCAATGTTGCTCTAGATTTGGATGACAATATTGGAGATAATGAATACGAATCATGTGAAGATGCTTGTAATCCAGATGGTGGCAACAATGGTCTATTGAATACAGTAGAGTTGACCAATGATGGAGAGACGAAGGATGATTGTGATTGTGAAGACCTGCCATACATTATTCTTGAAAAAGATGTTGTTAGCGTAACTTCAAATCCAGATGGATCATATGATGTTGAATACAAGATCAATGTAATGAACATTGGTGGAGCTGAAGGTTCTTATTCATTGAGAGATACACCATCATTCGATGATGATATCACAATCAATGGAGGAAGCTATAGCGGAGGACTAGTATGTTGTGGAGCATTCTTTAACGATTTCGATGGAGATCCTGGAACTATCACATTATATGATGGAGCGACAATCGCACCAGGAGTAACTGATGTATTTACATTGACATTCAATGTTACACTTGACCTTGAAGAAGGATCTCAAGATGGTGGAGATAATGTGTATACATCTTGTTCAGAAGCCGGCAATGGACCTGGAAGTAATCCTGGAGAAGGATTGTATAATTTGGCAGAATTGGATAGAGGAGCAGATGGTTCATTCGAAGTAGAAGATGATGCTTGTGAAGACCTACCGAATGTAATTATGGAGAAAGATGTTGTTAGTGTTACTCCAAATGCGGATGGCACATACACCGTATCTTATTCAATAGTTGTAGGGAATACAGGAGGAGCTACAGGTACATATAGCCTTACTGATACTCCAATGTTCGATGATGATATTACAATTCTCTTAGGTGGATATAATATCAATCAGGCATGTTGCCCAGAATTGGCTGGAGACTTTATTGGAAATCCTGGTACTATTACCTTGGCAACCAATGCTTCAATTGACGCAGGAGCTACCGATACATATACTATCGACTTTGTAGTGGAACTTGATCTGGAAGAAGGATCAACAGATGGTGGAGATAATGTATACGACTCATGTGAAGAATCTAGTACTGGTTCAGAAGGAAGTCCTGAACAAGGATTATACAACCTGGCTGAATTGGATAGAAATTCAGATGGTACGAATGATATTGAAGATGATGCATGTGCTGACCTTCCGAATATTATTCTTGATAAAGAATTCGTAAGTGCTATTCAACTTGAAGATGGAACGTATGATGTTACATTCAACATTGATGTGACGAATACAGGAGGAGCTACAGGAACATACAGTCTTACAGACACACCTTCATTTGATGATGATATTACAATCAATGGAGGAAGTTATAGTGGTGGATTGGTTTGTTGTGGAGCATTCTTCAATGACTTCAACGGAGATCCAGGAACAATAACGCTTTATGATGGAGCGACACTTGATGCAGGATTGACTGATACTTATTCAATCACATTCAATGTTACCCTTGATCTTGAAAATGGATCAAACGATGGTGGAGATAATATTTACTCTCCATGTATGGAATCAAGTACAGGATCAGAAGGTAGCCCAGGAGAAGGATTGTACAACTTGGCAGAGTTGGATAGAAATTCAGATGGCTCGATAGATGACGAGGATGATGCATGTGGAGATCTACCAGCAAGTCTTGGAGATTATGTATGGGAAGATGTGAATGGTAATGGAGCACAAGATGAGGGACCTGAGTCAGCATTAGAAGGAGTAGAGGTACTATTATCTGGAACTACAGATGATGGAGAAGAGGTTAATGCTTCGACCACTACTGATGAAAATGGATTCTACGAATTCATTAATCTAGCACCAGGTGATTATAAAGTTACCTTCCCAACTACAACTACAATAGATGGCGAAGAGGCTAGATTGACTAGAGAGGATGTGACAGGTGATGCTAACGACGCGAACGATACGAATGATGATAGTGATCCAAATGAGGATAATGGAATGACAGAAACCGTTAACCTTGATTATGCGGAACACGATCCTAGATTAGATGCAGGATACTATGTACCTGGAACTATCAGCGGATATGTATTAGAAGATACTGACAATGACGACGAAGGTGAAGAACCTATCGAAGGAATCTTCATTGAATTGATAGACAACTTCAATGGTCAAGTAGTAGCAACTACTCAGACTGATGAGAACGGATACTATGAATTTACCGATCTAGCGCCAGGTAATTATACACTTAATCAAACAAGTGAGCCAGGACCTGATTGGATAGATGTAACTGATTTTGATATGTCAGTGAATGCTAATGATCCTGATGGAGACGATGGATTCGCACCGAATGATATGATACCTGTTACCTTATTGTCAGGTGAAGATGATGAAAACAATGATTTCATCGAAGAGCAATTAGCATCAATCGGAGACTATGTTTGGTTAGATGATAATGCTAATGGAATTCAAGATGATGATGAAGAAGGAATCGAAGGAGTTGAAGTTAAGCTTCTTAATGAAGATGGAGAAGAAGTAGATTCGGATTTCACTGATGAGTTTGGTATGTACCTATTCGAAGGTCTTGAGCCAGGTATTTACGAGGTGCAGTTTATGACACCAGAAGGATTCGAAACATCACCGCAGAATGTAAATGGTGGTAACGCTGATGACAATGGAGATGATTCGGATGCAGAACCGACAACAGGACTGTCAGGCGAAGTTGAATTGTCAAGTGGAGAAGCTGAAAGAGATGTAGATGCAGGATTCTATGAGCCAGCAAGCCTTGGAGACCAAGTATGGTTGGATTCAGATGGAGATGGTATCAATGATGACGATGAAGAAGGAATCGAAGGAATCACAGTAAATCTATTGGATGGTGACGGAAACCCAACAGGCAAGTCAACTACGACTGATGAAGGTGGATTCTACTCATTCGATGATTTGACACCTGGAGATTACATAGTAGAGTTTATTGTTCCTACAGGAAGTGAATTGACACTACAAGATGTAAATACTGGTGGTGGAGATGACACTAATGATAGTGATGCAGATCCTGATAATGGAAGATCACATGTTGTGACACTTGAGTCAGGTGATGACGATCCTACAATAGATGCAGGTATTTACGAATTGTTATCATTGGGTAACTTGGTATGGATTGATACGGATAATGACGGTAGAGTAGACGACGGCGAAGAAGGAGTACCATTTGTAGACCTAGCACTTTGGTTGGATCTTAACAATGATGATTCTCCAGATGTAAATACTGGAAGAACTGCATTGACCGATGGAAGTGGTAACTACCTATTCGAAAATCTTGCACCTGGAGATTATATAGTACAAGTTGTACCGTCTAATTTCGAACCAGGTGGAGAATTGAGCGGATATACTTCTAGTACTGGTAATGGAGAACCTACTGATCCGGATGATGATGTGAATAATGATGATGATGGATTGGATATGGGTATCGGAATCGGAATCACAAGTAAGACTATCTCATTGAGATCTGTTGATGAGCCTATTAATGATGATGATCTAGATCCTAATACAAATCTTACGCTTGACTTTGGGTTCTTTGATGATGCAAGACTTGGAGATTATGTGTGGAATGATTCAAATGGAGATGGAATCCAAGATGATGATGAGGATGGATTGAATGGTGTTACCGTCAATCTATATGACGCAAACAACCCAGGAGCACCTATAGCTACCACTGAAACAGGAGAGAATCCTGATGATGCTACGAAACAAGGATACTACATCTTTGAGGGTCTGGTACCAGGTGATTACTATGTAGAGTTTGAAACTCCAGATGGATATTTGGTTACTTTACCGAATGTAGGATTGGATGCAAGAGATAGTGATATTGATGATTCGAACGGACCAGGAACTACGGAAGTTGTTTCAATAGGATTTGGAGAAGAGAACTTGACTGTAGATGCAGGATTTTACTTGCCAGCAAAAGTTGGTAACTTCGTATGGTTCGACAATCCGAATACACCGAGTGGAATAGATGTACAGGACGATACGGATACAGGATTGAATGATATTGTTGTCAATCTTTATACCGTAGATGATCAAGTGACACCATATGCTACGACTACAACAGGGGATGATGAAACTGGAAAGCCAGGTTTCTACTTATTCGACAATCTGCCAGTAGGTGCATACATTGTAGAATTTGTGAATCCAAATGGAGAAGAGTGGGACTTCGTTGTTGCCAATGTTGGAAACGATGAGATTGACTCAGATGTAGTTGACAACTTTACAGGAAGAACCCTTGCATTTGAGGTGTTTCCAGGAGATTGCATAGAAGATATTGATGCTGGATTGTTCTACAAGTTGGCCAAGATTGGAGACTATGTATGGTTGGATTATGAAGGTCCAGGAAGTGAATTGAATGTTCAGGATCCTACTGATACAGGAGTAAATGATATTATCGTAAACTTATTTACGGCAGACAACCTTGTTACTCCTATTGCGACGACTGTAACTGCAGATGATGAAGATGGTAATCCAGGATACTACTTATTCGACGAATTGCCTGCGGATGATTACGTTGTTCAGTTTATCAAACCTGAATCAACTCCATATGCAGATTATGAATTCTCATCACCAAATGCTGGAGATGAAGAGATCGATTCTGATGTAGAAGATTTCAATACAGGATTTACACATGTAATCAAAGTGAATGCTGGTGACTGTGATCTAAGCGTTGATGCAGGATTGAGAGTTACACTTCCAGTATCATGGTTGTATATCAGAGGAGAATGGAACCAAGAAAGAGATGTCAATGAGATCAGCTGGGCAACTGCCACAGAGGTGAACACTGACTACTTTATAGTACAAAGAAGTTATGAAAACGGAACATTTGAAGATATAGGAGAAGTAGAAGCAGCAGGTAATAGTGCAACCGTTACAGAATATGACTTCGACGATAAGGATATTGATAGAAATGGAAATTACTACTACAGATTGAGACAAGTAGACCTTGATGGAAAATACAGTTTCTCAGATATAGTTGTAATCGCTGTTGATAGAAAAGGTGAATTTAATGCAGATGTTTATCCAAACCCTGCATACAGATTCGTAAACATCAATATCGAAACGAGCGTAACTACTGATGTACAAGCTGTAATCTTAGATGCTGCTGGTAAACTGGTAATGAACAATGTGATTAGTGGCGAGCTGCCAGCTGGAACTAACGAAATAAGAGTTCCGTTAGAAGACTTAGCTGCTGGATCATATATCATTAGAATAGTTGCTGGTGATAAAGTAATCAATAAGAAGATACTTGTATTGAACAGATAAGAATTTTTTGATTGATCTAATTAAGGTATGTAAGGGTGCCGTAATATTATAAAGGTCAATTCATTCTCATTGTTAGAGAGAGCGTTGTTTACGCTCTCTCTTTTTTTATTTGGATTGTTATAAAAAGGCATATTCAGGAGTAGACTAACTTTCAAAGAAGATAGCTCCTGAAATAACCATGAGGTAAAAGAAGCGAGGCCCTGACTGGGCTTTGGGACGACTGAACGATCTCGGCGAGTGGCGACGATAGTCGACAAGTGAAAGGAACGCGTAAGCGGTGGGTAGCTATAAAGCGGCTATCCGTGCTGCATTGGGCCAGTCTAGACTTTTTTGGTTCGTTTTTTTGGCAATGAGTCCACTCTAAAAAGGTTGGTTAAAGAAAATTGATTTTTGTATTTTGTAGTAAATATTAAAGATCATGTTTAGAGAAAACACAAGTTATCAGCAAGGTGATTTATTTGGCTTTGAACATTGTTTAACCGAGAAGCAGAGGAAGTATTTTGAACGATCTACGGAGGCCACATTCTTTCTTGAGGTATTTCATAAAATTAATGAGAAAGATTTTGCTCAACTGTACTCCAATACAAAGAGTAGACCTAATGTTCCGGTGAATCAATTGGTTGGAGCTTTAATATTGAAGCATCTAAATGATTGGACATATGCTGAACTTTTTACTAATCTTACTTTTAATGCATTGAGTCGATATGCTATTGGTATAACAAATCCTCAACAGGATATTTTTTCAGAAGCTAGTATTTTCAATTTTCAAAACCGACTTATAGAGCACTTTAATAAAACGGGAGAGGATCTAATTAATAACGTATTTGTATCCCTTACCGACAAGCATTTAGAAAAGTACAAAGTAAATACGTCTACTCAACGAGGAGATAGTTTTTTAGTAGACTCCAAGGTGATAGAGTATTCAAGACTTCGCTTGTTTATTGAAGTTTTAAAACGTTTACAGCGCATATTGAACAAAGAAGATCAAAAAAGCATAGAAGAATATGTAGGTGTATACGATGATCAATCTTCTGGTCATTATGTTTATTCCATACGCAAACAGGATATTACGCCTCACTATGAGCAAATCGCACAGGTATATTACACGGTATATCATATTCTAGGAGAAAAATATAAAGACAAGGAAGCTTATCAAACCTTCCTTAGAGTCTATAAAGATTACTTCAAACAAGGCCATGGGGATGACAAAATTGAAATAAGACCTGCCAATGAATTAGAATCCTCTAAGATTAATTCACCAGATGATCTTGATGCTACATTCAGTTCAAAATATGGATCGGCACATATCGGTTATTCCACACATATTAGTGAGACAAGACATCCTGATAATAAAGTAGAATTGATCACCGATGTTGTGGTAGTTAAAAACAATGTGAGTGATGACAGAATACTGGAAACACGAATAGAAGCTATGAAGGCAAGAATGCCTGATTGGGAGGAATACTTTGTAGATGGCGCTTATGGAAATGAAAAAGTAGATAAATTGAACAAGGCACATGGCATCACACAATATCAAAGTGCAATAAAAGGAAGAAGGTCACATTCAAAACTACGAATTCAAAAAGAGGACGGGAAAATATGGGTGAGTTGCGGAGGTGGACAAAAAGTAAGCGTTCAGAAAACGACAAAGATGTATTGTGCGGTGTTCGATAATTCAATATGTGAAACATGTCCTATTAAAAACAAATGTAGAACTAAGAAATGTGGAGGAAAGTTTGTCAAGGCAAAGAGGCTATTTTACTTTACAGATAAGAACATATTAGCCCATCAACGATTTATGAATATCGATCAATTACCCAAAGAACGAAAGACGATAAGAGCAAATGTAGAAGCCACTGTAAAAGAAATGAAACGTGGCATGAAAAACGGTAAAGTTCGAGTAAGACGTAGGATTCGTGTGTCCATGCATATGGTTTTTACAGCCTTAGGAGTCAATCTTAGAAGAATACATCTAAGATTGGCCGAATTTGCCATTATATTCCTCTTTTTAGACTCTCATCCTTCAACTTGCTTGAGATAGCCAATAATTGGATTGTTGAGAATAAAAGCTAAATCTTTAATACTCATTGAACAAATTCATTTTAAACCATGCTTTTTAGAGTAGACTCGGCAATGCAAAAAATGAACGCCTGTCTGGCGAAGAACTAGTCTAGGTTGAAAATAATACCTCGTATTAAGGTAAAATATAAGAAAAACGGGGTTTCTTTTCAGGAGTAAAACCTATGCAGTCAATGATTTATAAAGGATATTCCTACTTATGAATATCCCTAAAAAATGTGGGGTGGGAGAGTATTATGGATCAAGTTGAATTTCTGGTAGGTAGAATAATAATTGGGTAGTATGAATAAAGAAGGTTTCGAGGTTTAGACTTTTGCAAGGTCAGACGTTGATCAGGCATTTGTCAAAATCTAACCTTACAAAACCTATTACCCTGTTCCTTGTACCTGCCGATATTAATAACTAAGCGATTTATTGAATCTTAAATTATTATAATTCCACAACTTTTAATCTTGATCCAGTATAATGGATTGGATGGATTAAGTCATTATCAGATGATGTCAACATTAGATTCAAGATTCTATACGACAATATTATTAAACCAGAATATTTCTATATTTGATCACTAAATTGAATCTATTAAATATGTATAAATCATTATTTTCTTGCGCGTCTATTTTTGTTGTTTTAATGATGTTTGCTTCTTGTTCTACTAAGAAAGAGATCACAATGTCCCAGCCAAATGAATTAGACAACCTTCAAGCAATGATGATTGGAAGTTATGATAGTTCAGCACAAGAAGCCGCTGACAGTAGCTACTATAATATTTCGCTGCACATGTATCCCATTTGGGAAAATAGAAAAGATGGTAATTACCTCTATGTGGAGCAGGCTTTAGCATCAATGCAGGATAGACCATACCGACAAAGAGTTTACAAATTAGAGAAGATGAAAAATGGTAGACTTGCCAGTTATGTCTATACATTAAAGAGCGATTCCTTGTTTATTGGAAAATGGAATGACCCTGCCTATTTTGACAAATTTGGGTTGTCGATATTGGATGAAAGAGAAGGGTGCGAAGTAATACTTTCAAAGAATCAATCTGGGTATGAAGGAAGTACTCAAGAAGATCATTGCAAGTCGACCTTGAGAGGAGCTTCATATGCTACATCCATAGTGAGCATGTCAGCTAATAAAATAACAAGTTGGGATCAAGGGTTTGATGACAAGGGAAAACAAGTGTGGGGAGCAACGAAGGGACCCTATCAGTTTGTAAAATTGAATAAATAAAAGGTTATATCTGTCTTTCAATTCATAAGCCAATTAATTGTTTTTTAAAGGAGAAATAAGGGTCGCTAACTTTTTAAAAATGGAAAGTTGAGTGCAAATACAAGTTAAAAAAAGGCGTGGCCCGCCTCTTTACAGTGGGCAGCGGGAGCTGCATTTAGTAGCTGAGCCTTTAAAGAGACTAAAATTTTTGTTTACTTTTTTTCAATAAGAATGAATGATCATCGTAGATGTGGTAGCGATAGCTAGCAAATGAATGAACGCGAAAGGGTGGCAGTAAGGCCCGTCTGGCAAAGACAAGGATGAATTGAAAACCTTACCCCATTTTTACGTAAAATATCAATGAAACGGGGTATACATTCATATGTAGAATGGCTCAAGTCTTTGTAAATCAAGTGGTATTTCTACTTAGGAAAATCCCGAAATAGAATGAAAAGATACTTGTGACGAACAAAAGTTACCCGTCAAGCATTCCTTATCGTAACAGAGGTTGAATTCCAGATAGTTATTTTTACTTATCAAAAAAAATGGTATTTGCTGTCACATTTCAATAGTTGATTTGATACTAAATATGAAGTGATTATAATTTTGACGATCACAATATTATTTACTAAAAAACAACTATGCTAAGACACTATTTTTTGGTTTTCATGATGTTAATTTCGGCATGCCTATATTCCCAAGACGGACTCCAATTATTCGATGATACCTACCTACATGAGATAAGATTTACACAGGTAGACACAAATATCTATATTGATACAAAGAATTATCAACTCGTTAATATGGAGGTTGATAACGAATTTGTAGATAGCGTTGGCATAAAAAGAAAGGGAAATATTTCAGGATACCATGCGACCAATAAATATGGAATTAAAATAAAAACCAATAAGTATATATCTGGAAAAAAATATGATGGGATAAAAGAATGGACACTTCATATGAATTATCAGGACCCATCGATGCTAAGAGAAAAACTTACCTACGATCTTTGTGCAGAATTGGGATTGTATTCTCTAAGAACTGCTTTTGCAATGGTCTATATAAATGATGTTTACAGAGGATTGTTTACAATTGTTGAAGGTAAAGATGAAATGTATAAACACATCTTTAATCATAGAGATATGGATGCAGTAGAGTCTTTGGATTTTGGAGATATGTGCTACCTGTCAACTAACCCTGAAGATTATTTCAATGATGATTTTCCCGCATATGTAGTTGAAAATGGAAATGAAGTATCGGCCAAATCAAGATTTGTTGAGATGTTGGATTTGGCAAATAATACATCCGATGATGAATACATAAGTGTTGTTTCAAACCACTTCAATATAAGAGACTTTATGCGCTATCAAGCGCTAAATGTATACCTCTTGAACTTCGATTCTTACATTGGATTCAGAGGAAATCAAATTTATGTGTATGATACAGTTCAAACGCAATGGCAAGTGACACCCTGGGATTTTAATGCTTCTTTTGGTTTGTGGAATACTAATAATTTTACTCCGGAAGACTATCCATTTTTGCCTTTCACCATTTCCAACGGTTGTATTGCTGGAAGACTGACTTCTATACCCGAAATGAAGGATTATTATTTGGAAGGTATGTGTAAGTTACATTCCATTCTTAGTGATACTTCCACTTATTTTAATGAAATAGATCGCCTAGCTTCACAGATTAGAGAAGCAGTATATGAAGACAATAGAAAAGTAAGCAGCAACCAAGATTTTGAGGATGCATTGGGGTATGGATTTTATGAATTGTTTTTTGAGAACCAACCTGCACTAAAAACATTTGTATCTATCCGTTCAGCTATTGTTGAGGCAGGACTAATCGAAGAGAATTATTCCTGTGAATTAGCATCTGCCAATGAAAAGTATTACAGTAATATGAAGACGGTTCTAAGCCCGAATCCAACATCTGGCTTTGTACAATTGACCAACAACAGCTTAAACTTTGAAACATACAAAGTCATAGATACTCATGGCAATACAGTATTATTTGGCAGAATTCAAGATGAAGCATTGAATATTGAAAACCTTGCCAGTGGAATTTATATTATTCAACTAATACGGGGAAATGACATAGAAAGTCATAAAGTACTGAAAATTAGCAATTGAGATGCAGGTCTTTGTGCCTCAATTACATCACCATGGTTGAGTTCAATCAGAAGTAATGTTCTAAAAAATCAAAATTACACTTCAACCAAGGTGCCCACTTGTTCGCCAGCAATAATTCTAAGTAGATTCTCTGGATCATTGATATCGAATACCACTATAGGAATATTATTTTCCTGGCACATTGTGAATGCGGTCATATCCATTACGTTGAGTCCCAGACGGATGACTTTTTCGAATGAAATCGTTTCGAATTTTGTGGCATCTGGATTCTTTTCAGGATCACTTGAATAGATTCCATCTACCCGTGTACCCTTCAATATTACTTCGGCATTGATTTCGCTTGCTCTTAGTGCAGCAGCAGAATCTGTGGTGAAATATGGACTTCCGGTACCTGCTGAGAAAATTACAACTCTTCCTTTCTCCAAGTGTCTTATGGCCCTTCTCCTGATGTAAGGCTCTGCTATTTGTCTCATCTCTATGGCCGAAATCAATCTTGTATATACTCCAGCAGCTTCCAATGCACTTTGCAATGCCATACCATTGATACAGGTAGCAAGCATGCCCATATAATCTCCTTGCACTCGCGCTATGCCGGAATGAGAAGCATTCAGCCCTCTGAATATATTACCACCGCCAATGACTATGGCAACTTCGATTCCCTTGCTAACCAGAGATTTTATTTGATTCGCATAATGAGTCAACATATCTGGTGAGATTCCAAATTTTTGGTTGCCCATTAAGGATTCTCCGCTCAATTTTAGTAGTACTCTTTTATACTTTTGGCTCATAATTTGATTTGAGATTTGCTTTAAATCGGCTCGAAGATACTATTCGTATTAAAGCCTTAAAAATGTATTTCAATTTATTTTAATATGTCACCATATTTATAATAATGACTATCTAAGAATTTAAAGTCCAGACATAAAAAAAGCGACTCATTTTTGAGTCGCTTTTTAAATTCTAATCTTATCCTAACTTGACATGTTCGAAATTCGTAACAGTCAATTCTGAATCGATACCACTTAAAAATTGTGAAATCGATTGTTTGTTGTTTTTCACAAAAGCTTGATTAAGCAATGTGTTTTCTTTGAAAAATTTGTTCAATTTCCCAGTTGCAATTTTTTCCAACATAGCTTCAGGCTTCCCTTCTTGTCTCGCTACATCCATCCCAATTTCAATCTCTTTTTGAATTACATCTTGAGATACACCATCCTTATCTACAGATATTGGATTCATTGCTGCTACTTGCATCGCTACATCTTTTCCTGCATCCATGAAGTTGTCAGAAGCTTTACTCAAGCCTACAATTACACCCGCTCTATTACCCATGTGGATATAAGATACTACCATCGGTGCTTCCAGTCTTCTATAGTCTGCAAGCTCTACTTTCTCGCCAATTACACCAGTCTGCTCAATGATTTTCTCTCCTAAAGAAATACCACCGAAATCTTCATTTAGAAGATCTTCCTTCGTTGCTGGAAATTTGCTCAAAGCCATATTCGCAATCTTTCTAGTCATATCAACAAAATCATCGTTTTTAGAAACGAAATCAGTCTCACAACTTAATCTTACTACTACGCCTTTGCTATTGTCCTCAGATACTACAGCAAGAACACATCCTTCCTTGGCATCTCTATCTGCTCTTTTCGCAGACAATTTTTGACCTTTCTTTCTTAAAAACTCGATAGCTGCTTGAAAATCACCGCCAGTCTCAGCAAGCGCTTTTTTGCAATCCATCATACCGGCTCCGGTCATATCTCTTAGCTTCTTTACATCAGAAGCTGAAATTTTTACATCACTCATAATTGATGATTATAAATTTTTAATGATTATTAGTTTATTTATTTAGGGCATCCTACCCAAGGAAATCTATTTAGCTGCTGCTGCAGATTCTGATTTCGCATTTTTACGCTCTTCCAATCCTTCCTTGATTTGAGATACCAGGTAATCAGTAATAATTTTCACTGATTTAGAAGCATCATCATTAGCAGGAATGGCAAAGTCTACCTTATTTGGGTCAGAATTAGTATCTACCATAGCAAACGTCTGAAGACCTAATTTCTTAGACTCTGCAATCGCAATATGCTCATGGTGAATATCTACAACAAACACCGCTTGAGGAAGTCTATTGATATTAGCGATACCGCCCAATACTTTTTCCAACTTATTTCTTTCTCTTGTAAGTGTAAGTCTCTCTTTCTTTGTGATACTTGAAAGACTACCATCAGCCAACATCTTATCAATGTTGTTCATCTTCTTCACAGATTTTCTGATCGTAGAGAAATTAGTCATCATTCCTCCCAACCATCTGTCGGTTACGTGAGGCATGTTTACTGATTCGGCAGCTTGAGCTACGATATCTTTGGCTTGCTTCTTAGTCGCAACAAATAATATCTTCTTTCCAGATTTAGCCATTTGTTTCATAGCCTTTCCTGAAGCTTCAAGACCTTTTGAGGTTTTATTTAAATCTATGATGTGGATTCCTCTCTTTTCCATAAAGATATTTGGAAGCATCTTTGGATTCCATTTTCTCTTCATGTGTCCATAGTGAACACCAGCATCAAGTAGATCTTTATATGTAGGTAACTGAGTACTCATTTTTATAACTTTTGATAATTGATAAATAATAAAGATTAACGTTTTGAGAATTGGAAGCTCTTTCTTGCCTTTGGCTTACCAAACTTCTTACGCTCGACCACTCTCGCATCTCTTGTAAGGAATTTCTTCGCTTTGAGAGGAGATTTGAAATCTTCATTTATTTTAACTAATGATCTTGAGATTGCTAATCGGATAGCTTCTGCCTGACCTTTGTAACCGCCACCTTTTACATTGACTTTTACATCGTACGAACCCGCTACCTCAATAGTAGTCAATGGATCAGTTACTTTCATTTGAATATCCGGCATTGGAAAGTAATCTTTAAGATCTTTACCATTGATGGTAATATTTCCAGAGCCATTCGAAAGATAAACTCTTGCTACGGATGCTTTTCTACGTCCTATGCTATTAATCGTTTCCATATGCTATTAGAATTTTAGTTCTGTTGGTTTTTGTGCAGTATGAGGATGCTCAGATCCTTCATACAAAAATAATTTTTTAATCATCGCTCTACCAAGCTTAGTCTTTGGCAACATACCTCTTACAGCACCTTCCATGATTCTCAATGGCTTCTTGTCCATTACTTCTTTAGCTGTTGTAGATTTTTGTCCACCTGGGTAGCCACTGTATGTCAAGTATACCTTGTTGTCCAGCTTATTACCGGTAAATTTGATTTTTTCTGCATTAAGCACTATTACATAGTCACCTGTATCTACATGCGGAGTATAACTTGGCTTGTGCTTGCCTCTTAAGACAGTAGCAATTCTAGAAGCTAATCTTCCTACAGTCTGTCCTTCAGCATCTACTACATGCCATTTCTGGTCTACTGTATTTGCATTTGCTGAAACTGTTTTATAACTTAGTGTATCCACTTTTTATAATATTTCATTATTAAATAATTACGCTCTTCTTCTTAAGCGGCTGCAAATGTAGTTTGAAATTATATTCTTTGCAACTTATTTGAGGATTATTTTCACTCGAACCTTCATAACTCGTTGAAAAACAGGTGAAATTTCGCACGTATTAAAAAGTTGCCAATATAGTGACCTATCTGATTACCTTATTTTTAGAGTATTTAATTTGCCAATTGTAAGATTCCCTTTATTTTATTTGGCAGACTTGGTTAATGCAAAAATTATAATGACGAAAGACCTTTAAATATCTTTTGATACTTCGCGAGAGAATGAATTGGGCATATTATCAGAATATATACAATTTTTTGCTGTCAATTGAAGCGTACCTATAGGAATCACTTTATTGTTTATCAAAATATTTAAAAGTCAGCAATACTTTGTTTATAATTTGTTTTGGATCATAAGCTTACTTTTGAATAACACCAAAGACAGGTTTATGCCAGCATCACCTATTTCATATTTCTAGAATGACGACCTATATAATCAAGGATAAATCATTTACGTATGACACTATTGTCTATTAAATATGACTACAGTACCTGCACCTACTATTAAATTGATATTGAGCTGATCACATTTATTGTTGAGCACTTCCATATTATGAGTGTATGGAGTGTTAAAAGAATTTGTGATTACAAGCTCCAAGATGCTGTCATGTTGAATGGACCAGGTTTGAGATACAATATCATTATTGTCACCTCCAATAGATATAAGTTCGCCTTCTAAATCTTCATACGTGCCATCTTGATTAAATTTTACCAAACCTCCAAGGATGTACTTCCAGGTACCAATAATATTCAATTCAATATCTGGAACTTTTGGAATACAACGTGCAAGGGGATCTGAATCTTCACTATTGATTATTCCATCATTGTCCAGATCACCGGTAGGACATGCAAGATTATCTTCAGGCAAGCATGGATCCGAAGGATTCTCGTCATTGTCATTGGTGACTCCATCCATGTCAACATCTCCTGTCGGACATACCAAGTTGCTTTCTTCAGGAATGCATGGGTCCAATGGAGCCACATCATCAATGTTCAAAATACCATCCATGTCGGAATCCGCCGTTTCACAATCTAAATTGAGTAGGTCATCACAAGGATCAGAACAACCTATATAAAAAATAAGAGATATTAGTAAAAGTATGAATAGTCTGCTTTTCATAATATTATAATTGATCATCATATACAAAATTGTCAGGCATGTGCGAAAAATGCCTGACAATAACAATTTTATTAAACATTGAAGTTATGAATTTAGTGCAAAGTAATGTTGAATGATTGAAGGATTTTTGTCTTTTACACTCTATTCAAGAATATTTATCGTCATTGATACTTAAGAATTCAGCACCTCAATAATCTTCCCAGCCAACTCTGTACCTATCTTCTCTTGCGCCTCTAAAGTAGACGCCCCAATATGCGGAGTAAGCGAGATTCTCGGATGTGAAAGAATGTCTTCTCTTGGCGTTGGCTCATTTTCGAATACATCGAGTCCCACAGCGGCTACTGTACCATCCTCTAAGGCTTCAAGCAACGCATTTTCATCGATGGTTCCTCCTCTTGCAGCATCCACGATGTAGACACCTTTTTTCATCTGCGAGAATTCATTTTTGCCCAGGGCAGGACTTCCTGTGAAAGGAATGTGCATGGTTATGAAATCCGCTTTTGACAACATCTCCTGTAGAGATAATGAAGGTACTTTTGCATTTAGCGTATTGTTTGCTATTGTCCAGTTGAGCTGAACACTACCAGCAACAAATGGATCCACTCCTATGACATTCATTCCCAGTCCCAATCCAATCTTGGCTGCTTCTTGTCCGATTCTACCCAGTCCGATAATGCCCAAAGTCTTTCCTTCTAGTTCAAAGCCCTTGCTATACGACTTCTTCAGTTTTCCAAAACTTGAATTTCCATTGTTCGGCATCTCCCTGTTTGATTGATAAACAAATCTTGCCAAAGACATCATATGCGCAAATGCCAATTCTGCCACAGACCTGGAAGATGCGGCTGGCGTATTTAGCACGGCTATTCCCTTGGATTTGGCATGTTCCACATCGATATTATCCAGGCCAACACCTCCTCTACCAATAAATTTGAGGTTTGGACATTGGTCAATTAGATCAGTTCGTACCTTGGTAGCACTACGGACACATATTCCATCGAAGTCAGGTAGTTTTTGCATTAGGTCTTCTTGAGCTATTTTTTCAGTAGTAACTGTATGCCCAGCATCTTCCAGCATTTTGATTCCAGAAGCATGAAGGCCGTCATTAATAAGGATATTTGCCATAATTGTAATTTTTGTAATAATTGTAATTTCTTAAACAGAATGCAAAGAAACTATATCAATTACACATTGCAACTATCATTCATATAAAATGACAAAAAATAATCTAATTTTTTGAAAAATATCCCTTAAAAGTAATTTTTGGCTGAATTCTTTAGACTATACCTCAGACTTTGTGACTTTTAGTTTTGCAGATCGATTAAAAAAATGGACATTTGTATCAAATTAATTGGTAATCAGAGAAGCACATATTGAAATAATTACCAATTATGGAATGTCGTTATTGACTTCTAATATTTGAATAACGACACTCATTTTGAATTATGATACAAAATAAAGACGATGTTAAATAAAGTAATGTTGATTGGAAATTTAGGAAGAGATCCTGAAGTAAGGCACTTGGATAATGGTGCGGCAGTGGCTAAGTTTTCAATTGCTACGAATGAAAGATATAAAGATAAGGCAGGCGAATACCAGACCATAACTGAATGGCATGATATCATTATGTGGAGGGGTCTGGCAGAATTGGCTGAAAGATTGTTGACCAAAGGCAAGCTGATCTATGTAGAAGGAAAATTGACAACGCGCAAGTGGCAAGATCAAAATGGACAAGATCGAAGAACAACTGAAGTTGTGGCAAACAACTTTCAGATTCTTGAGAAAAGAGAAGGTAGTGGCAGCTCTAGTAGTTCTTTTCCAAATGCTTCAAACGAACCAATGGGAAGCAAACCTCTACCCACAACAGACCAAACACCTATTCCAGCTGCTCCTCAGGCACCAGATTCTTCTGTGACCAGTACCAAGAGTGCTGCTGAGATGCCGGATGACGATTTACCATTCTAGTAAATGATATGATCAATATGATCTATTTCTAACTAAAAACTAAAAATTGGACATAGAGCCCCCTTCGAGCATCTTACTATTTGGTTTTCAAGCGACTTTTGTATTGCTGACTAGTGGCGTGATATTTTCATTGTTTTTTTTGGTTGTTCTTATATTTTCTTCCGCTCTGATTTCAGGCAGCGAAATAGCTTTTTTCTCTCTTTCCCCAAATGATATTGCCAATCTTAAGACCGAAGAGTCGAATTCTAGCAAGCGGATAACAGCCCTAAAAGAAAAGCCACGAACCTTGCTGGCTACCATCCTTATTGCCAATAATCTGGTGAACATTGCCATTGTAGTGACTTCGGATTTCTTGATTAAAAAGCTTATCGGCCCAGAACGAGAAAGAGAAATGGGCGAGTGGCTTTATGATGGTGGATTGAGTTTTCTTGGGTCAGTAGAAAGTTTGGCGAATGGATTCAACCTATTCATTACAGTGGTGGTAGTGACTTCAATCCTCGTACTTTTTGGTGAAATTGCTCCAAAATTATATGCCAATTTGAATAATTTGAAGTTTGCTCGATTCATGGCGGGACCATTGACGGTATTGAACACAATATTCGGACCACTGAGTCGGATTTTAGTCAATTGGTCAAATTCGATAGAACAAAGAATTACGCACTCTAATAATTATCAAACCAATACCAGTAAGGAGGATATTGATGCAGCAATTGATCTGACCGTAAATTCGGATGATGAGAGCTCAGAAGAGGAGGCTGATATATTGAAAGGCATCGTCAAATTTGGTGATGTATCCACCAAACAAATCATGAAAACAAGACTGGATGTAGTGGCGATTGATATCAATACTTCTTTTGAAGAGGTGATGAAGGTGATCAAGGAAAGTGGATTTTCTAGAATTCCAGTTTTTGACGAGGATTTTGATAGCATCGTTGGGATCTTATATGTCAAGGATCTGATCGGGGTATATGGTGAAAAAAATGATTTTGATTGGACGAGCAAGGTGCGGACTACTGTACTTTATGTTCCAGAATCCAAAAAAATTGATGACCTGTTAAAAGAGTTTCAAACCAAAAGAACACATATAGCCATCGTTGTAGATGAGTATGGCGGTAGCGGTGGAATAGTCACCCTGGAAGATGTAATGGAAGAAGTGATTGGAGATATAAAAGATGAATTTGATGAGGAGGAAGAAGTGGATTATGTCAAACTCACAGAAGGGAATTTTATATTTGAAGGGAAGTCTTTGTTGAATGATGTCTGTCGTATTATAGGAGAAGACACCGATTACTTTGACAAGATGAAGGGAGAATCGGACTCTTTGGCTGGATTGATCATAGAGATAGTCGGTGCCATTCCAAAAGTGGAGACTGAAATCGAATATGAAGACGTTTTATTAAAGATAATTTCCGTGTCCAGACGGAGAATTGAAAAAGTGCACCTTAGCAAGAAATGATTGTATGAAGTTGAGAATTTTAATATTTGGTTTGATTTTAGTTTTGATGAATTCTTGTGGTGCAGAACAGGTGAATACTCCCAAGCCGAGAATGTATCCAAGGGTGATATATCCAGATCAGTCATATGATGCCTTCTTATTAGACGCATGCAGTTTTTCTTTTGAGAAGCCAGCTTATGCCAAGGTCAAAACAGGTATCAGTTTTTTTGGTGAAAAATCTTCACATCCTTGTTGGTTCGACCTTGAACTGGAAGAATTTAAAGGTTCTATCCACTTTAGTTATAATCGAATAGAAGACGATAACTCGTTGGACAAGTTGGTTGCAGACGCATTTAGAATTGTAGAACAGCACAATTCGAAGGCTGAATATAGAGAAGAGGTGCTGATTGAAAATAAAAATGGGGTACATGGACTACAATTCAATCTTGAAGGTCCAGTAGCTTCACCGATCAATTTTTTTCTTACAGATACGACAAATCATTTTGTAAGGGCCTCTTTGTATTTTAATACTGCAGTAGATCCTGATTCTATTGCTCCAATTTTAAAATTTGTTTCAAAAGATATTGAAAAAATTGTGGAGAGCTTCGAGTGGAAAAATGAAATTTAGCTAAACCAACCAAACCAATTATTCATTAATGCTATTTAATTCGATTGATTTTGCGATTTTTCTTCCCATAGTTTTTATACTATACTGGTTTGTTTTTAAAGATCTGAAAAAGCAAAATGTATTAATCGTTGCAGCCAGTTACACCTTCTATGGATGGTGGGATTATCGATTTTTGGCTTTGATTCTTTTTAGTACCATTGTTGACTTCATCGTTGGGAATCGCTTGGGAAGAGAGGGGCAAAAGCATAGGAAGTTACTGCTTTGGACAAGTCTAGCCACCAATTTGGGTATGCTGGGTTTTTTCAAGTACTTCAATTTTTTTGCCGAGAATTTTGCAGCAGTATTTACGCTTTTTGGAGCAGAATTGAAGGTCGAATCATTACAAATAATCTTACCAGTAGGTATCAGCTTTTATACATTTCAGACGCTCAGTTATACCATTGATATCTACCGTCGTAAGCTGAAGCCGACGTCTGATTTTATAACTTTTGCCGCCTTCGTTAGCTTTTTTCCACAGCTGGTGGCAGGACCAATCGAACGTGCCTCCAACCTCCTACCACAATTTAAAAATGCACGAAATTTTGACTACGAGCGAGCTTCAGATGGCATGCGTCAAATATTATGGGGGCTATTCAAGAAACTAGTCATAGCGGACAACTGCGCGATTTTTGCCAATACTATTTTCAACAATACCCAATACTATTCAGGAAGTGGTCTGGTATTCGCGGCAATCTTTTTTACCTTTCAGATCTATTGTGATTTTTCTGGATATTCCGATATTGCAATTGGTACGGCCAGACTTTTTGGTTTTGACCTAAAGAAAAATTTTGCTTTCCCATATTTTTCCAGAGATGTTGCAGAATTTTGGCGTAGGTGGCATATTTCTTTGTCTACCTGGTTTCGGGATTACTTGTATATTCCGTTGGGTGGTAGCCGTGGTACCAGGTTACAGACGCTCAGAAATATATTTATCATATTTATCGTTAGTGGATTTTGGCATGGAGCGAATTGGACGTTTATCATTTGGGGCGGATTGAATGCGCTGTACATGGTCCCGCTGCTCGTCATGAAAACACATCGATCAAATTTGGAAGTAGTGGCAAAGGGCAAGTTGTTTCCGACGTTCAGAGAGCTGATGGCTATGATTGTTACTTTTTCTTTGACAGTTTTTGCCTGGATATTTTTCAGGGCAAAAGATTTGGATCATGCACTTGAGTTTATTTCCAAGATATTCACAGAAGAACTTTTTATTATGCAACATTTCAAGACGAGAGCGCATGTTACGATGGGATTAATTGTTGTATTCGTGATGGTCGAATGGATCGGAAGAGAAAACGAATATGCAATTGAAAAAATTGGACTTAATTGGAGTCGACCTGTACGCTGGGCTTTTTATGTATTGATATTGGTGATAATTGGAATATTCATAAAGACGACAGAGACACCTTTTATTTATTTTCAATTTTGATTTTAATACAGAATAATGGACAAATTCATAAAATCTACACTTTACTTTGCGCTTTATTCGGCATTTGGATATTGTGTGTTGGTGACGTTGGTAGGTCTTGTGGTTCCAGACAAATATCTGCCAAATCTCAAAAATAAGTTAGGGGCCAGAGGTTTTACCCATTCTCGAATGTCAGAAGCCAAAGAAGTGAAAGATTTAGATGTGCTTTTTCTTGGCTCTTCACATGCATATCGAGGTTTTGATACTAGAATATATACGGAGCTTGGCTACAAAGTCTTTAATCTGGGATCTAGCAATCAGACTCCACTTCAAACCAAAATCTTACTACAGCGATACCTGGATCGCATGAATCCGAAAAAGGTGGTATTTGAAGTGTATCCTATAATTTTTTGTGGTGATGGCGTAGAGTCTGCATTGGATATTATTTCTAATGATAAAAATGACGGACTTTCCCTGGATATGGCGTTGGAATTGAATCATATGATGATTTATAATTCATTATTGTATAGTGGGATTCGAGATATATTAGGGATCAATTCGTCATTTGAAGAGAAAAAGTGGAAGGGCATAAGCAACTATGTTTCTGGAGGCTACGTAGATCGAAAGTTGCGTTATTTTAAAAATGTAAAATATACAAAAGACCATTGGAATTTTTTAGAGTATCAATTTGAGTACTTTGAAGAGATTTTGGCTCTTCTTCAAGAAAGAAATATTGGAGTCTTGTTGGTTTACGCTCCGATCACCAAATCCAAATACCTGAGTTATGACAATCAAGAAGAATTTGACCTCAGGATGAAAGGCTATGGCAACTATTACAACTTGAATGAAACATTGAGTCTGGATGATTCGCTTCATTTTTATGACTCCAATCACTTGAATAAACCAGGAGTGGAGATTTTAAACAATTCTATACTTGAATTGATCACAAAAAATCAAGATTAACATAAATATCTTCGGAAGCTTGTTATCTTACTTATAAGCAGGGAGTACTTGTGGTAGTCCAAGAAGCGTTTCAATTTATTTTAAATCAAAATCTAAAAAATGAAATCTCAGTTTACTTTCATTAGTTTAAGACAATTTTTCTTACTGATTTCTTTACTTTTTATAATGACTTCTTGCGGCGATGAAGAAGAACCGACTAATGAGGTAATTGAAGCATTTCGAACCGAAACTGGTATTGATGCCGTATGGGTAACGGATACGACCTTATTCAATACCGTAGTTGGATGGCAAGGCAGTGAAACTTATCCAGGAGTGGATGATTGGGCAACGGCAACAATCCCAGCGGGATTGGATCTGTATGGTGGACTTCCTGGTCAGTCAGAATATTATACCATTGCTCAAACCCTGATAGATGCAGATACTTTGCAAGTGCCTTACTGGGAAAGCTTGCAGGTGCAGGCTCATCCTACATTTGGATATCGCCCGATGGTCGGCATTTTTGATTTGGATAAAACCATTACAGTTGCGATCGCTCGCACATTGGCCAATACACAATACGGAGCAGGTGGGGCCTGGCAGATTTATGTAGAAAATTTTGAAGATGACCTCACCGTTCTTGATACGATTGATCTGAAAAATTGATTAAGAGCAAAGATTAATAGGATAGAGATTTAATTGTTGAGAGAATGATAGATGCAAAGTCGGGGAATTTAGAATTTGGAGAAGAGAAGATTGTCACTCCATCTACAGATCTTTGTACGATTGATTTGATGAATTTGGGAGAGCGTCAAAAACTGAGAGGAATAGGAAATGGCTGGAATTGGTACGATGTAAAGAATGTACAAATTGAGAAGGACTTTTTCAATTTTTCTTTCTTATTCAAACATCAAACTCTTACCAGTTTGACCTTAGTTTTTCAAGATAAGCCATTTGAATTCAATTCGGGCTGGGAATCCTGGAGCCTAGAAGCGGAAAGAAACAATCAAAAACGATTCGAAGCCTGGCTGGATAAAGAACTTGGTAGCGAAAGAAATTTTGATTGGGGCACCGTCAGTTCAAATTACAACACCAAAAGTGGATTTAGCGCTATCAGTATTGAATATACCTAAACTGGCTTATTCAGAAATAAAGCATTCTCAAACAACATAAATTATATTTAATCTTAATAATCTGCGTTATCTGCGTTCTATACAATGAGAATTGAACACGGATGACGCAGATTTAACTGATTTCCGCTGATATTTTAGTTTAAAATCGGGGAATTCAGAAGTAACAATCAATACATCCTTTGAGTACAGCGGGAGAGCTTGAGAATATTCGAGGGCAAAAATTGGCCTTATTCAGTTTAGTATTTTGGATTCCTATTTTCTGTTAAAAACTCAAAAGTGTTTGAGGATAGCAAATGATTATTTGAAAGTATACATTCAAGTAAAACAATACATTACAATTGAAACTTTAACTTTTGATCCGAGTTTTTTGAGTTTAAGAAAATGGGGATTCAAAATGCGTTAAGAACTGAATAAAGCCTTGGGTTTTTTGGATCGTTTTTGGGCCAAGCTAGGACTGAATGATCTTTTATGTAATAAAAGTGATAATGATAATTATCAAGTGAAGGAACACGATAGTGGTGGGCGAGCATCACCCGTCATGACGAATGACCAAATGAGTTGAAAAAATATTACCCTGTTTTCACGAAAAAAGTATCAAAAAAGGGGTGATCTTTTCAGAAGAAACATGCGAAAAGAGTCGATGTCTATGGAAAGTAGCATTTTATGAATACCCCTAAAATCAATACTAAGTTAAAACTTAAGAATACCTCAAAAATCTATAAATTATAATTAGGCTCCAATTCATGCGTAGGATCATCCGTATAGAAGGCTTTGATCAATCCAAAAGCTTCATCTGGAGTATCGACAATAGGTATTAAATCCATGTCTTTAGGACTGATCGTGGCAAAATCATCTTTCATTACTTGTTCTATCCAATCTTTCATACCTGTCCAAAATTCAGACCCCATGAGTACGATTGGCACTGGAGTAATCTTTTTTGTTTGGATAAGCGTCAATACTTCAAATAACTCATCCAATGTTCCAAATCCTCCTGGCATGACAATAAATGCTTGAGCGTATTTGACAAACATCACTTTTCTGACAAAGAAATATCGGTGATTGAGCACTTTGTCTGGGTCGATATATGCGTTATGTGATTGTTCGAAAGGCAGGTCAATATTAAGTCCGATTGATGTGCCATTATGTTCGAATGCTCCTTTATTAGCGGCTTCCATTATTCCTGGGCCTCCTCCCGTTATCACTCCGTATCCTTCCTCAACAAGCTTGGTCGCCATTTCTGAGGCCAGCTCATAGTACTTAGTCCCTGGTTTAGTCCTTGCAGAACCAAAAATTGATATACTCGGTTGGAAATTATTCATCGTCTCAAATCCCTCCACGAATTCAGCGATCACTTTGAACATCGTCCAACTGTTTTCACCTTTTATCTTCGTCCATTGTTTTATTTTTCTTGCGACGACTTCATTGTTATTTTCCATATGTTTTAATTTTCCTTTTGTCTTTTTTAATAATTTAGTAATCCTTCAATTGCCACTTTTACTTTTTTGGAAGAAGGAATCATTGTTTTTTCCAAAGTCTCGTTTAATGGAATGGCCGGCATGTTTTCCGACCCGATTACACGAACAGGGGCGTCAAGATACTCAAAACATTCTTGTTGTACTCTGGAAGCAATACTCTGAGCAAATCCATTGTTCACAGGCTCTTCAGTAACCACCAAAATTTTGCCATATTTTTTTGACATTTCAAAAATCAATTCTTCGTCAAGCGGATAAAGTGATCTTAAGTCTAATATACCCACATGGCCTTCCAATTTCTTGGCTGCATTGAATGCCCAATGGACTCCCATGCCATAAGCAATAACCAAAACGTTGTTGCCAGCTGATTTGTTGGGTTCAGATGACTCTAAAACCATTTTTCCTTTACCAAGTGGCAGGATATAGTCTCTATCTGGCATGACTGTCCTTGCATTTTCAGTGCCCTTTACCTTCGACCAATAAAGCCCTTTATGTTCTAGTATCACGACGGGATTAGGATCGTAATAGGCAGCTTTCATGAGGCCTTTCATATCTGCTCCATTGCTTGGATAAGCGATTTTTATGCCTCGGATATTGGTAAGGATGGACTCGACGCTGCTGGAATGATAGGGGCCTCCACTGCCATAAGCACCAATTGGAACCCGAAGCACCATACTTACAGGAAATTTGCCATTGGATAGGTAGCAGCTTCTGCTGACTTCACTAAACAATTGATTGAGTCCAGGCCAGATATAGTCCGCAAATTGTACTTCTACGATTGGTCTCAAGCCCGCTGCGGACATTCCTACTGTACTCCCAATAATAAAAGCTTCCTGGATCGGTGTATTGAATACTCTGTCGTCTCCAAATTTTTGTGCCAAGGTAGCCGCTTCTCTAAATACTCCTCCAAGTCGAGCTCCTACGTCCTGACCATAAAGCAGACATTCCTTGTGATCTTCCATCAATTCTTGAACTGCCAATAGTGCACAATCGACCATCACCTTTTCTTCTCCATTCTTTGGCTTCCTCTTGCCCTGTTCCTTGATTATCGGAGTTGGTGCAAAGTCATGAGTGAAAAGGTCTTCAGGTGTCGGATCGTCAGACGCCAATGCCTTTTCATAGCAGGCCAGCACTTCTTTTCTTGCTTCTTCTTCTATTTCCTTGATGACCTTACCCGATATCTTGCGATTTTTGAGGATCTTTTTCAGTATAGGGTAGGGGTCTCTTGTGGCATGTTCTTCCAAATCGTCACGGTACCATTCTTTTCTTACGCCAGATGTATGGTGGTTGAGCAGCGGTACAGTAGCATGAACTAAAAAAGGTCTTCTTTCTTTTCTGCACAATTCGATTACCTCATTCATACAATTATAGCATTCTTCAAAATCACTGCCATTGATGCTTCTAGTTTCGATGCCAGGAAATCCCTTGGCATATTCTGCGGCGTTCATAGCCCTTGTCTCTTCCGCATTGGCTGAGATATCCCATCCATTGTCTTGTACGAGATAAATAATGGGAAATTGCTTGAGTGCAGCCATTTGCATCGCCTCAGAGATTTCACCCTCCGTCATTGCAGCGTCACCGATGGAGCAAATTGCAACTGGGTTTTTGCCAAACTCAGAAAGTGAAAGCCCTAATTTTTCTTTGTATTGAAGACCCATTGCAACGCCAGTCATTGGAATGGTTTGCATGCCTGTGGCAGATGATTGATGCGGAATAGTGGGCTTGTCGTCATCCTTTAGGCTAGGGTGGGAGTAATAAGTCCTTCCGCCCGAGAAAGGATCATCTCTTTTGGCCAGTACTTGCAGCATGAGGTCGAGCGGAGAACACCCTATCGCAAGGAGCAAGGAATCATCTCTATAATATGGAGCTACAAAATCTTGAGGTGTGAGCAACAATCCAGTAGCTATCTGTATGGCTTCATGGCCTCTGCTCGTGGCGTGGACATATTTCGATACTGTTTTGCTGTTTTCTTCGTATAGATCAGTCAAACATTTAGCAGTAAACATGAGCCCAAGAGCCCGTTTTAATATTTTTTGACTAATAATAAATTCGGTTTCAATCATGGAAAAATGTGGTTAGTCCGACAAAGATAACTTTTGCATTTTCATTTATTGAAGATTGAGAATAGAACTGAAAAGAAAGCACAATAAAATGACAATTCAAGCTGTAGTTAGAAGAAATATTAGTGGAATTCTAGACAGGATTAATGTCAAATAAAAAAAAACTCTGTGAGAACTGCCACTCTCACAGAGTTAAAGTTGTTAATTAAATAAATCAAACCAAATTAACGTATAAAATAGTATCATAAACATACAGAAGAATATCTTGTTCAAACTTTAAAGTTCTCGCAAATGACAAGTTACGGCCATTTGAATGAGGGCAGATGTATAATTATTTACAATTGGGAAGGTCCAAAATGTAAGATTTAGACAAAATTATTCCCCTTTGTAAGTTAATTATTAAAAATAATTTCAGTTTGATGTCACAAAACAGTCCACTTTAAGTTATAGAGGTAACTACATATGTATTGGTTGTACATAATTAGTTACAATTTCCGCTAGGGGAAGCTTTAAGCTTCCCCTTTTGCATTTAACGCAAAAAGGGTATTGTTTGTGATAACAAATGAAGAAAAAATAACTCTACTTCAAAAGACTAAAAACTCAATTTTGATTTGAATTCAGACGAAGCTCTTCGTGAAATTTCTATTTCTATCTGATTGGTCAATGTAATTTTTAATTTACCATTGAACCACGGTACAACATTTTCAATATGTTTTAGATTTATAATCTGTTGCCGATTTGCACGAAAAAATAGTTCTTCTGGTAATTTTGATTCAATTTGATTTAGGGATTTATAAATGAGTGGTTTGTTTCCTTCAAAGTATACTTGGGTATTATTTCCAGATATTTCGAATAATTGGATTGTGCTGAGTTTTACCATCCAACATTTTTCCCCTTCCTTGACAAATAATTGACTCCTTTCAGATAATTTTTTATTTGGAGGAGTTGGAGTGTTTCTTTGCTCTGTGATTCGTTGAGTTATTTTCTGGATTGCCAGAGCAAATCTCTTTTCATTTATTGGCTTGAGTAAGTAGTCCAGAGCATTGTATTCGAATGATTTGATGGCATATTCATCATATGCTGTAGTAAATATTGTGATTGGGATTTCGTCCAATTCTTCTAACAGTTGGAAGCCATCCTTTTCGGGCATATTAATATCTAGAAATAATACATCAGGCTTATGTTTTTCGATTAATTCTATGCCCAGATCTACATTTTCCGCTTCTCCTACCACTTTTATTTGAGGATAATCACTAAGAAGAATTTTAAGCTCATTTCGAGCCAATCTAGAGTCTTCAACTATAATTGCTTTTATAGAATTCATTATGGTATTTTTATTTCAGCGATTACAATTTTGTTTTTTTCCCAAATTGAAAAAGTGGCTTTGGATCCATATAAAAGCTTCAACCTTTTTCGAATATTATCAAGGCCTAATTTGGTAGATTTTTTACCGAAGGACAATTTACCCGAGTTGGTAACTCGAATGACCATATTTTCACTTTCCTGTAGCACTTCCAAAAATACACTTCCTCCTTCCTTAAGATTTGAAATTCCATGCTTCACGGCATTTTCAACAAGAAGTTGGATTATCATTGGAGGAATCTGTCTGGATATCAATGCAGGATCCACCTGCTCGGTGTAATTCAATCTTTCCTCAAATTGAATTTTTGAAAGTGAAACAAAGTTTTCCACCATCTCCAATTCTTGCTTTAGAGAAATGGAATCAGTCGAGTTTTTGGTAAGTGAATATCTCAACAATTCGGATAGTCGTGTAAGCATCTCGCGAGAACTGTTGACATCTTCAAGCATTAACCCTCGAATATTATTCAAGCTATTGAACATAAAATGAGGATTAATTTGACCTTTCAGAGTGTTTAATTGTGACTCTTTTAATATAGATTCGAGTTCAATTCGCTCTTCTCTACATATATTTAATTCGATCAACCCTTTGATACCGATATAGAATATTACCCATACAATAAAGTACAATAATGAGTTGAGGAAAAATACAATTTGATAAATCAAACTTTGACTTTGATGGTCGAAAATGTCAATTTTTTTATATAAATACCGATACGCCACTTGGATATGAAGAGTATAGGCCAAGTACAGAAAAGATGCACATACGACTACAATGCCAAATATTTTAGGGAGATCTATCCATTTCAAATTATCAATTGCACAATATCTATTGATAAGGATTTTCATAAGGTGGCTAAAGAGGATGGCAAGGGTAGTATAAATCAAAGAATCCATCAAAAGCCGCCAAATTGAATCATTTATATCATTGGCTCCTATCCAATTGTTCAAAAGAAGGGCACCACCTAAGAGTGACCATACTACGATCTGAATAATCCAATATATTGGTGTTTTGTTGTTAGACATTCTCAATCAATTACATGTCAGAGGAAGCAATAAACAATTATCATTTTTCTTCAATTCCTTGATTTTAAGCTCATTAATGATTTTCGACTATCATAAATTAAGGTTCAACTATAGTGCTACTTCTAAAGTGCTTTCTCCAAACAGACCAAACGTACAATATTGAAACTTAATATGGTAAGTATCTGTCAACTTCATTCCAGTACCATCTGAAAATAATGATTCTCTCAAATGGTCTTTCTATAATCTTGCACATCTTATTGGATTTTTCCTGAGACTTAATTTGAACGATGCCTTATCGTTTTATGAAAAAATCATGAATGGATATTAGTATTATTGATGCAGACGTATCATATGAATGATTTAGTTCTTTGGATTCTACTTCCGCAAAATCACTCTGTACGGAATGAGATGTTAAATTATGGAGAATAAACCCCATGCCTATTACTAAAGTCAATGTTATTGCTAATTTGCTCAATATCATAGAGTTATGTGGAATTTTCTTCAGTGTTTATTTTTTAAAGTAGGCCCGTTTATGTTTAGGTGGTAAGATCAATGTCATTCTTTATCAAATCTCTTTGCTAGGAAAAATCCAGTCAAAATAGATGTAGCAAGCAAGAGTGCAAAGAAGATAATTTTCGCTCCTTCGGATGCATCAATTATCCACAGATCAAGAACAATCTCCAATGAGATGAAAACAACAATTGCCAGATATAAATAATGTACTTCTTTTTTCATCATTCTAATCTGTCCGAGATTAATTTCTCATTTGATATTTAGGATGCCCCATCTGCCAGAAAGTAAATGCATAAATATCTGCAATTGACTCATACTGCTTGTTGATGGCATCTCCAATCCCATGTCCAGATTCATTATCTACCAGAAATAAAATAGGCTTGGTACCATTTTGACAAGCTTGCAATTTAGCGGCAAATTTTGCAGGTTGCCAAACAATAACTCTTGGGTCATTGACTCCAGCGGTGATCAAAGTTGCTGGATAATCAACTCCTTTTTTCAAATGCAAGTAAGAATCCATTTCAATCAACGCCTTGCATTCTTCAGGATTTGCAATAGAACCAAATTCCTTTGTGCTATTGGCACCATTTGGAGTCGCCTCAGAACGAAGCGTATTCATCATCCCAACCTGAGGTATAGCTACTGCAAACAAATCAGGCCTCTCAGTCATAGCCCTCCCGACCAAAATTCCGCCCGCACTCGCACTCCAAATTGCAGTACGTTGGTTAGATGTGTATTTTTCTTGAATCATGTACTCGGTGCAAGCAATCAAATCCTTCCACGTATTCGCTTTGGTGGTTTTTCGGCCGCCTTGATGCCATTCGACTCCTTTTTCACCTCCACCTCTTACATGAGGAATAGCCATGACTCCCCCTTCCAATACAAACAGTAAGAGAGTGGGATTAAAAAATGGATTCATTGAAATGCCATATGCCCCATAACCATAAAACATCACTGGATTCTCGGCATTCATTTTGATTCCCTCCTTATGAATGATCGAAAGCGGTACTTCAACCCCGTCATGAGACTGTACCAATATTTCTTTTACCACAATATCCTTGAATTCTGCGTATTCGGCTTGAGGAGCGAGATCTGCTGCTTCAAAGGTATTATTACCCATATCATACTTGTATCTTCTAAAATTACTTGACCATCCCATCGTAGATACCCACAAATCTGAAAAGTGCTTTCCTTTTGTGGATAGGTAGACACTTCCCGATTTTTTTGGTAGCGTTATTTGTTGTTCTTTACCATTTTTGAAGTGATACAATTTTGATTCTACTCCATTCTTATTGGTGACAAAAAATATCCCACCAGTAGTGACTCTCATACTGTTTATGACTTCATCCTTCTTTTCGCTCACTAAGATCGTGGGATTGTCAAAATCAGGATTGCTCAACGGTGTTTTACAAATCTTATAATTGGATGCATTTTTTCCAGTTACAAATATCAAATCTTCCTCCAGGATGGTATAACTGGATACTTTATCCTCCTTGGCAAATAGTAATTTCCAATCATAATTATCGGATGACGAATTTTCCAATTTGGCATAATATGTATCGCTGACGTTAGTGGCTCCGGCGATTGTACCGAATGCATATTTGTCGGCTCGATCGTGTATTGAAACGATAGGGAAGTCTTCTGGAAGAATATTTAATTCCGGATTGTTTGTATTGGATAATAGCTCATTTAATTCAGAAGGATTTTGACCTAATCTATAACAAACAGCTTTCATGTTTTTTAGGAATAATTCCGATGTATGGTCAATAACAGGGTAGTGTAAGTAGATGAAACCTGAATTGTCAGAAAGCCAACTTACTCCACCTCCATCTGAAGGCCAACAGTTGGTAATAAGGTCAGGAAGAAGCTGTCTGGAGGTCATATCCAAAATAACCATTTCTGAAATCTCTTCTCCATTCTTGGTTAGGCTGATAGCTATTTTGCTACCATTCCAGTCTGGTTTTATGTAATTGATCAAGAAGGTGTTTCCTGAATCGGGTTTAAAATCTTTGGGATCATATAATAATTCTTCACTACCATTAAAACCCTTTCTGTAGAACAACCTTGCTACATTTTCTCCAGCCATTCTTTTTAGATAGAAATACTGGTCGTCTTTTGTGATTCTTAACCAGGAAATAGAATGAGATTGCCTCTGATCAAAACGCCTTTGCATATCAATAAAATGCTGTCGATTCGAAATTTTCTTTAAGGTGGACCTCGCATATTCACCTTGCTTCTCCAACCACTCTCGTACTGCCGGATCTTCCAGGTTTTCTAAATTCCTATACTGATCCTCTATCAATTGATTGCAATATTCTTCAGTGACGGGCTGCATTGGAGCCAAAGGTGGCTGTCCAAAACTTAAAACTCCCAAGAGTAATAGGGAAATCGTAATAATGCTGGTTCTTATCATTGTTATTTTTTTACATTTCGAAATCAATTCAGTACAATACTAAAGCTTAAATGAATCGAAACAAAGGATTTTATGATAAGTGGTAGAAATTATATGTGGAGTGGTAGTTAGAGATGGTGTGGTATACAATACTATAAAGCTTCAATCATCATTATTAATTCTACCTTTTGCATTGCTGATTTTAGACTTGATGTTGACTTTAACCACTAGGTGCACAAGGAATTCGCAAAGGGGGCGCAAAGAATACGTGATGGAAACACTGGGGTTAATTCGTATTTTCTTCCGATACATTCAAAATAAATCCAACCTTGAAGACATTGTCAATGCTTACACTTGGATCTCTATTCAATAACTTTCGAAGTTTGGAAATGAAGACATCAAAACTCCGACCATGGAAGTAATCTTTTTTACCATAGATAAGTTCGACGGCATCATCACGCTTCAATATTCGGTTTTTGTGAAGACACAATTGTTTGAGGACCTTACTTTCCTTATCGGTGATACGCACAATATCTGAATCATATGCCAATTCCATTCGGTCACAATCAAACTGATATTTTCCAATTTTGAAATTACTGGGTTCTTTACGCGAGCGATGGGTAGAATTGCGCCGTAGAATAACATTCATTTTGCATAACAGCTCCTGTTCGTCGAAAGGTTTTATAATATAATCTTCTGCACCCAAATTATATCCCTGGAGCTTATCTTCTTTGAGTATTCGTGCTGTAATGAAGAGAAAGGGAGTATTAGGATGGAGGTCCTTGAGATTTTTGGCAAGATCGAATCCGCTCATCTTGGGCATCATTATATCAAAAATACATAGATCAAAATGTTCTTTTTGCAGTAGCTCCAATCCAGAGAGTCCATCTCTTCCAAGTCTGATTCGGTACCCTTCATTTTGCAGATGCTCCATCAGCAAAAAACCAAGATTCAAGTCATCCTCAACGATAAGTATATTTCCTTTTTCCATGATTAAGCAGTTTGAGGAATTGTGAGATCGAATCTGCTTCCATTTTGGAGATCGCTGAATACTGTAATTGTTCCTTTGTGTAAATCCATAATTTTCTTAACATACGAAAGCCCAAGACCAAAGCCTTTGGTGGTGAAGTTTACATTTTCTTTTATTCGAAAGAATTTTTCAAAAAGCAATTTTTGATCCGCATTCGATATGCCAATGCCATTGTCTTGAATTTGGACTTTTACCTCGTTATCATTTTTGAGCAGAGCAATATTAATGATAGGCTCTTTTTCTGAATACTTTATGGCGTTGTCTATAATGTTTCTAATAGCATTTGAAAGATGAAATTTATCTGCCAAAATGCAAGCATCATTTGATTCATCATTTATCGTCAAAATTGCATTTTTATCCTGCAACTGAAACCGCATTTGTTCTTTGATTTCTGTTAGTAACTTACCCAGCCAAATTTTTTCTTTTTTGATAGTATACTGACCACTTTCTATTGATGCCATCGAAAGTACACGATTGACCTGCTCACTCAATTGTTTGTTTTCATTCGAAATGATGTCGATTAGATTATCATTTGATTTTTTACTTAATAGGCTGGATGCCAGGCCTATATTCGTAAGAGGGGTTTTGAATTCGTGTGCCATGTGATTGAAAAACTCCTTGTTGCGCTCACTTATTCTTACCTGCTTGATCAGTGAATAATTGGCGTAGATGAAAAGTCCAGTAATGAATAATAAAATGATAATTGACGAAATGAACATCAACCACATCTGATCAAATACATAAGCTCTCTTTCCTGGAAAACTGATATCCAATTTATGAGACTCATTATCTATTAATGGATTCAAGGAACAAGAATATAGAGGCTCTTTTTCTTTGGGTGGAAATAGCAGATCATTGTATTCTGAAACTTCCATTTCGAAGGGAATATTGACATCATAAAAGGCCAATGCTTCATCCACTACTTGTTTGACATTGCTATTGGTCATGAAGAGCGAAAGGTTATTGGCGCAGCATTGCTGACCCATAGTTCCTGGTACGCTACAACTCACCTTCAAATTGGTTTTTTCTTCGGTCTCCGATATTTGGTCTACGGCCATACAAAGTGCCATACTCACTTTCTGATCAAACTGCTCTTCAACAAGCTCGACAGACTTCTGCATCCATTTTACTTGGATTACTATTAGAAGCAAAAGTGCAATGGTTGAAGCAATAATGAAATATGGTATTTTTGTGTTCAATTGTCTTGTCTTAAAGTATATTATATACGGTTTTTAGAAAATTGCAACTCTATTCTCAAAAGATACATTTTGAAAATAATACTGCAATATAACGCATTAAGAAGCATATGTATTCAATTTTTAACAGCTGCTTAACAAGTGACTAACAATTGAAAAACATGAATGTGGGGCTTCACTCTCTACTTTTGATTTTGTAATTAAAAACATATATTGCAACTGGCAACTCAGCAGATCTGAGTAAAATAAAAATTATAATTATTATGAAACATGTATTTAAATTATTGACTTCTGTGTCGTTGGTGTTGTTTCTAGCGGTTTCTATGAATGCTCAAACGGCGACAACGGTTGTGAATAAGAGTGATGCTAAAAAGTGTGACGTAACTAAATGTGACCCTGCAGCGTGTGACAAGATGGTTAAAGCTGGACTTTGTACCAAGGAACAAGCAGAAAAATGTAAAGCTATTTGTGCATCTAAATCTACAAAAGTAGCTGCTGCAAGCGTAGAAAGAGTAGAGGCGACAACAGTTGCTGAAACGGCACCTGTGACAACAAAAAAGGCTTCTTGCGCGAAAAAGTGTGCAAAAACCTGCACTGGTAAGAAAGTGAAATCCGAATAAATACTAAGGTTCAGGCATTTGGATTCAGGTTTACTAATCTTCTAAAGTTTAGTAAACCTGAATCCAAGCCTGGCCTAGTTTGCCTTCTCATAAGCCTCTTTCATCCAACCTATCAATTGATCATCTACCTGATCCGCAGAAGTCAACTGCACCCTATGCGTACACATCGTTCCGAATGGTCCTGAATTTTGTAGCCTCTCTGTAGTCGGGACATCTTTTAGTTTAAGACCTAGATCGATTCTAGTCTTCGTGGCTGGCTTGATCAATACAAATTGCTTTTTTCTTATTACACTTACACTTGTCTTTTTTGGTGTTTTTACCACATCATTTCCAAAAGTATCCACCGCCTTTATGAGTGATTCATATATGGGCAACAGACTTTCTTTTCCCTTGTATTGATTGATTACCAAATCTTCAGCACTTTCATTATTTTCTTTGGACAAGTGAATGATGGTGTTGGCAAATCCATGACTTACACCATGTTCGCCTTTAAGGAATTTCATGGCTTCTCCATGTTTGGCGAATGACTTTTTTTGAAGAATTGCCTTCCATTCTGACAAAGATTTACCTGTTTTCTCAGGCATATTATTTATCATAGTTTGTAATGCTTTGTCCATCTTATTTTGTTTTTAATTGATTTCAAATATAGTTTTTATTAAATTTTCTTGAGTCATAAATGTCCGATAAATATAGGGATTTGAAAGCTATTTGAGTTATATGAATTATCTTGAAGTCAGAATATTTTTTGAAAAAATAGCAGCGAAACATTTTTGAGTTTACTCTTCTATACAATTGCAACTACTAAATTAAGATTAATGAAAAATACGCTACTAACGCTAAAAATCACCTTCATCCAATTTATTCTATTGTTTTCTTTTTCAGCTTTTGGACAATGTAATATAGATGCATTATCTGTTGAAATTACTGCATGTGAGGGAGAACTCTTCGATGCGAGTATCAACTTTGAATATGAAAATACAAGTGATCAATTCGTTGTAGCAGGAAATGGAAATAATTATGGGACTTTCAATTATGCCGACCTGCCGATTACACTTACTTCACTTGAAGCGGACTGTGTAACAGAATATGAATTTGTTGTCACTGATGTAAACAATAATGATTGCACAGATTTTGTAGAATGGGGCATTGTATGTTGTGACGAAGAATGTGTGATTAATTCAGTCGATTATGATAATGCCTATCCCGACTGTATTGACGGAAATATGGCATTTGAATGGCTGGTTTTTTCTGAGAATACAAGTGAAGTAGGTTTTGATATATTTCTCGGAGATGATTTTTTGGCATTTGTACAATATGATGGAATCGGACCTTATTCTGTAAATATTCCAGATACAGGTACTGAGTTTTTTACATTGACAGTATGTGACAATGACAATCCAGACTGTTGTCATTCATCTGAATGGCCAAATGCGTGTTATGAAGAGCCTATATGCGAAATCGGCACGATCAATTATGAAATTTCAGATTGTGAAAATGACCTTTTCAATATCATTTTAAACTTTGAGCATGCCAATACAAGCGGTCAATTTACAGTAGCTGGAAATGGAGTGAGTTATGGTACCTTTTCTTACGATGATCTGCCAATCACGATAGAAGGTCTTGAAGGGAACTGTTCTACAGAGTATGAATTTGTCGTAACTGATATTGAAAACAACAACTGTTCGAATATTGTTGAAGTAGGAACAGTTTGCTGCGGGGGAGCGGAGTGCGATTTGTTTGACCTTGTGATTGAAGTATCCACTTGCGATGGGACTGAATTCATCGTCACTTTTGATTTTGAATATACAGGTACGACAAATGATTTCTTTGATTGGGAGATTCCTGGATACGACAGTGGTTTCGCGGCTTTTGAAGATCTACCACTATCTATTGACATTAATAATTCCAATGTCAGTGTATTTGAACTGATTATCAATGAAAATGACAATCCAGACTGCGCTATTGATGGATTATTCGACAATCCATGTTTTGAACCTAATGAATGTTTTATAGGTGAATTGAATATTAGTGCCTCAGAATGCGATAACAATGAATATTCTATTGAGATCAATTTTGAATATGAAAATACTAGCGATCAATTTTTTCTCAAGATAAATGGCGATGATTATGGTTCATTCAATTATGCTGAATTACCCATAGTTGTCGGCGGCTTTGAATCCAATTGTGATGGGGTATTGAATATTGAAGTTTTTGATTCTCAATTCAATGGTACCTGTTTTTCTGGGATAGATTTTGAAACTATCTGCTGTGGTGAAGAGTGCGATCTTTTCGACCTTGTTATTGAAACATCAGATTGTGATGGTGGATTTTTTGAAGTGACTTTTGATTTTGAATATACTGGGACGACCAATGACTTTTTCTTCTGGGAGATAGCAGGGTACGGTAGCGGTACGGCAGCTTTTGAAGATTTACCACTGACCCTCACAATTCAAAATACAAACACAAGTTTATTTGATCTCTATATCAGCGAAGATGATAACCCCAACTGTTTTGTTGCAGAAGCATTCGATAATCCATGTTTCTCGGGAGAATGTTTTATTGGAGAACTCAATGTTGATGTATCTGAATGCGATGGCAATATGTTTTTTGTAGTAATCAATTTCGAGTACGAAAATACGAGTGACCAATTTACGGTCAATGGCAATGGCAATAGCTACGGCACATTTTCCTATGCCGACTTGCCGATCACCATTGATGGCTTGGAATCAGATTGTAATTTGATTTATGAATTTGTGGTGCATGATGTGAATAATAATGATTGCGCTTCAGACATCGATATAGGAGAGGTTTGTTGTGAGGGAGATTGCGAGATGACCGCCTTGGATTTTGGTCCGAATCCTGAATGTGTAGATGGATTGATCGTCACAGAATGGTTTATTGCTGGAAATAATGTAAGTGAGGTGGGATATGATATTTTTATAAATAATGTATTCGAAACCTTCGTCCAATACAATGAATCAAATTGGTACGACTTTGATATCGAAGATCCTGGTACGGAATACATTACTATAAAGGCTTGTGACAATGACAATGCGGACTGCTGCATTACTATCGAATTTATGAATCCATGTTTCGATCCAGCTGAGTGCGATTTATATGACTTGGTCATAGAGACATCGGATTGTGATGGTGGGCTTTTTGAAGTCACATTTGATTTTGAATACACAGGTACTACTAATAATTTCTTTGACTGGGAGATACCTGGTTACAGCAGTGGATTTGCAGAATTTAGCGATTTACCATTGACTATCATTGTTCAGAATACCAATGTGAATGGTTTTGATCTATTTATCAATGAGAATGATAATCCGGATTGTGCAATTGAAGGTTCGTTCGAAAATCCATGCTTTGATCCAGAGGAGTGCTTTATTGGAGAATTGAATATTGATGTGTCGGATTGTGAAGATGATCTGTTTTTTGTCACCATTGATTTTGAATATGACAATACCAGTGATGAGTTTTTTGTGAATTCCAATGGCACTAATTATGGTCCATTTATGTATGCCGACCTGCCTGTCATTATTGAAGGACTTGAATCGAATTGTGATGTGCCATATGAATTTTTGGTCTATGATTCTCAATTCAACGGGACATGTGAATCAGATGCGAATATCGGAATAGTATGTTGTGATAATAACAACTGCTTCATAGGTGAACTGGATGTTGAAGTATCAGAGTGCGATGGCAATTTCTACTTCGTGACAATAAATTTCGAATACGAGAATACCAGTAATCAATTTACAGTAGCTGGTAATGGCAATAATTATGGCACCTACTCCTATGCGGATTTGCCGATAACCATAGATGGCTTGGAGTCGAATTGTGACTTGGAAGTCGAATTTGTAGTAAATGATGTTGAATTTAATGATTGTGCCTCAGATGTTGGCATCGGTGTGATATGCTGCGATGATGAAGACTGTTTTATCGGCGAACTAGATGTCGAAGTTTCGGAATGCGATGGAAATTTCTACTTCGTGACCATCGACTTCGAATATGAAAATACGAGCGATCAATTCACAGTAGCTGGCAATGGCAATAATTATGGCACCTATTCCTATGCTGATCTACCGATAACAATAGATGGCTTGGAATCGAATTGTGATTTGGAAGTCGAATTTGTAGTGAATGATGTTGAGTTTAATGATTGTGCTTCAGATGTTGGTATCGGTGTAGTTTGCTGTGACGACGAAGGCTGCTTCATAGGCGAACTAGATGTAGAGATATCGGAATGTGATGGCAATTTCTTCTTTGTTGTTATTAATTTCGAATATGAAAATACCAGCAATCAATTCACAGTAGCAGGCAATGGTAATAACTATGGTACCTATTCCTATTCAGATTTGCCGATAACGATAGATGGCTTGGAATCAGATTGTGATTTGGAGTATGAATTTGTGGTATATGATGCAGTAATTGATGATTGTGCCTCCGATATAGAAATTGGTGAGATCTGCTGTGACGAAGAACAATGTGAAATCGTATCCATAGACTTTGGAGATAATCCGATTTGTGAAGAAGGATATATAGTCACGGAGTGGCTCATCCTCGGAGAGAACATTAGTGAAGTCGGTTTCGATATTTTCATAAATAATGATTTTTACATTTTCGTGGAATACAATGAGACCAATTGGTATGACTTCGATATAGAAAACCCCGGAACAGAATATTTTACAATCATGGCATGTGACAATGATAATGAAGATTGTTGTTATACCTGGGAAGTCATGAATCCATGCTTCGAAGGAGAAGAATGCGATCTGTTTGACCTTGACTTTGACGTGTCAGAATGTGATGGAGATTACTTCATACTGGAGGTTGATTTTGAATATACTGGAAATACGAATGAATCATTTGTTTGGGAAATTCCTGGAATTGGCAGCGGAACAGATTTATTTTCCAATCTGCCACTAGTTATTGAGATCGAGAACTCTACAGAATCGCAATTCACTTTCTTTGCAAATGAAGTTGAAAATCCTGACTGTAGCATCGTCGGAACTTTTGGAAATCCTTGCTATGATTCCGACGAGTGTGTTATTGATGGGGTGACAGCAGTAGTGGTGGTTTGTGAAGACGATTTATTTGATGTTGAGATAGATTTCGAATATGATAATGTAGGCAGCACTTTCTCAATAGTGGGCAATGGGGTAGAGTATGGCACATTTGAATACAGTGATCTGCCCGTTGTACTTACTGGCCTTGCTGCAGACTGTAATTTGGAATATGAATTTGTGGTGATGGATAATGAAAACGAAGAATGTTCTGACTTTGTAGAAATTGGAACTATCTGTTGTGAAGATTTCAATCAGATTAACGGATTGAATTCTATAACAATAATTGAAGGAGAAATATTCAATGTCACATTTGATATTACCAATACGACCTTGAAAGGCTGTAAGATCGAGGTGTATGTAGACGGAGACCTGTATGAGACTCTATCAGATGAAGAATCGTCATTCACCGTGGGGCCGTTTGATTGTGGTCAGGAAGGTGTGATTGAGATTACCTTGATCAATACGTGCTCGGACGCAGAGTGGACATTGATGTTTGACTTAGCCAATATAGATTGCACTACAGGTGTTGAAATAAATATAGATGTGAATGATTTGAAATGGAATATGATGCAAAAAACGCTAACACTCGAAGGTGAAAATCCAGTTTCTGTCAATGTACAACTAATGAATGCTCAAGGAGCCTTAATATTAGCAGAAAATGGTGTTGAGATCGGATGGAGCAGGGATTTTTCCAATTATCCTAGAGGCTTATACTTTGTCCGAGTTGTTGATAATAAATCTAATTCAGGTCAAGGATTTATAAAAAAGATATTGATACACTAAGTTCAACTTTATAGTGGGGTTATGTTATAATGAGCAGCGGATTATTTCTGCTGCTCATTTTTAGGACACGTATTCTAAAATCATTATTCATTCATCTTAATCCATTCAATACTTTCATCCTCTCTAAATTTAATTACCATAGTCCGCGTATGCAAGGGCCATAGAATAAGACGTTTTTGTGATATTTGATAATACATAAAATTTTCATTTACTCTGTCAGGCTCTCCGAGAAGCTTCAAAACTTCACTGCTTTTTAATTTTCGGAAATCATCATTGTATAATATGTCATTCAACATCTGCTCTCGATAAGGATAATCCCACCCTTGCTTCGTTTTCCACTTTGATTCGTCGAAATCAACCTGGACCATTTGTAAATGATCCTCTGATTCTGATTTTTTATCATTTTCTGCACTACAGGCCAATAATAAACAAATTGCAAAAAGAGTACATAGTCGTAGGAGCATGGATGTGTTTATTGATTAAACTTACATTTTCACTACATTATTATTTGATTTCCATGTCCAATCTATGTTGGTACCTCTTAATTTTGACTCTATCCAGTTTTTAATCTTCTTAGCTTCGTCTGGATTAATTAGTAACCCATTGAGATGATTGACGCCTTCATCTGCTTGTGTTGCAGAAATTTGAAATCCTGAAAATTCGATGGATCTGTCATTTGCCCGTATCTTGAAATCCTTATCGCTTACAAATACTTCGGTATTTTGATGACATTCGAAAAACAGGAAGTGAGACTGATTAAAAGCAGCAATCAATAAAATGAGGCCAAACATGAATGTGTTGAACATTGATAATGTGAATCCATCTTTTGAAGTTAAGTATAAAGAAAATCCAATAAAGAGAACCGCTACTACAAAACGCATAAATTTAGAAAAATCATCATTTTGATCTCTGAGAGGCAAGATTTCTCCAGACCGTATCTGTTCTTTTTGGTCATTTATTTTATTGATAAAACGATATCCTATCAATGGGATCACAAATGCTGCCACTTCATTTAAATAGGGCAATGCATAAATGTAACTCCCATAAAAGAACATTAGAATAGCTATGCCAAAGGGCAACAATTTGAGCGTCCATTTCTTTATTTCTAATTGATTCATAGCGATAACTTTAAGTCTAGCGCCGCTACCAATTCCTGAAATTCTTGTTCGGTGGTGAATCTACTTGAGGACATCGTATACCTCCTGCCACCGTTTTTGGCTTCATACATCTCACCAAGAAGCCAAACTACATCGCCTAGTGCACATTGATCAGCTTTATAAGCATTGTATAGATACGGCAATAGTTCTTTTTGAGCCTTAAAATTGTGATTGTGACCTATTATTATTGGAAACGCATTGATTGATAATTCATGAAAATTGGATTTATTCTTTGGGTACCCATGAATTTCAAGGTATGTTTTCATTTTGTAAAATACAACAACTTCATTTTTCATTGAGATTTCAAGGAATTGCATGTGCTCTTTGGAGCGAAAGCCGTGTTTAGCAATTAAATCTCCTTCTTGACCACCTCGAAAATGCTGGTCTTCATGCCAGAGCTTATACAAGAAATTATTCTTTTCAATATCCGTTTTGAGGGCTTTGATCTGATTGTAAATTATTTTATCTCGATCGACTTGAGAATTTTGATTGCACGAAAATAGCAGGATTGATAAAATGATACTGAATGTATGATTCATAATTACCGGGTTGTATTTGGTTTACTTGGTACTTCTTTAATCAGTTGTTTATAAAAGAACTCATTTTCTATAACCTTAATAATTTCTTCATTGAAGTCATTTATTTTTTGTGATTGATAAGTAGTTATCTCCAATGGATGACCAGGATAATTTATGGAGTAGATTGTCAATCCTTCAATAGATTCTACGGTGCAATTTTCTAAGGCTAACTTTAATTCCTCAATAAGATATGATCTGCTATGGCGATGAAGTAAGTATTTAATGGCGTCATCAATTAGACTTTCATTTAAGAAATGACCATCTGAAAATATGTGAGGAATTACAAGATCTATTGCTTTTTGAATATCGCCCAAGGCAAAGTAGTTCTTTGCGTAAGATGTCGCCACTTCCTTTTCATGATATTTATACATATTGTTACAAAAATTGACATATCTAAATTTCTCTGCCATATCCAAATACTCAATAGCCTTTGAATAATTTCCAGTTTGATACTCAATTTCAGCAAGATTTAGATAAACCGTATTTTTGAAGTCATAGTAGCAAGTGTCATCTCCACTCGGTATATCATTTTCGTTCGGTATTTCTATTTCAAATGGTAAATCTTGTTTTATAAGTTTGGTAAAAAAAATTCGAGCACGATCTAATTCATTTAATTCAATTAGAATTTCCCCTTTACTTTGAATGGATAGATTAAAAAATATACTTTCTGGATAATTGTCAATTACATTTTCAAAGTCGAGAAGAGCATGTTGAAGCATCCGTTTTTTTTGGTCATTTAATACCTGATATACTATTCGATTTTCTAGATTTGACGTATCTAGAATAGCTAGTTTGTCGTCAATCTGTAACACATTTTTTATTGCATCAAATAACGCTGTTCCAGAGTCAAAATGATATTTTGCTCGTTCTTCATAAAAATCTTTTCCCCAACCATTTTGAGCCATTAATTGGGTTCCCAGAAAAAATGATAATATGTATAGTATATATTTCATTTGTAATTGCTTATTCATAATAGACCCAGTGCAATCAATAAATTTCTCATCGCGCTGAGTTAATTGGCATAAATTTTAGTTTTTATATTCAATAAACCGATCCATTATTTCAATTCCATTTAACCAGCCTCTTTTATAAATCTCATTGTTGCCATCCAATTCAAATTCGCAGATCAAGGTGTCGACATGATTATTATTCAATTCGATAAGTGTTGTCGATCTATTACCTTCATAATAATTTGATGGAAAGATGGTCAATATCAAATTTTGGTTGGCATCCTCAGAGACGAAATGATGGTTGGGGTAGGTCAAATTATCATTTTTTACGTAATCATATTCATTGCCATTCTTGTAGTAAATCTTGATTTTGGATTCATCAAATTCATCAGAGCTGTTAATCAAATTTTCTCCCTCTTGATTCTGATAATGTACATAAACATCTACATCAATAATTGTACAACAGCTTCCCTCGTCATCACATCCAGCCATAGTAAGTAGTAAAAGACAACACAATGTTTTCAATAGCAGATTCCTTTTGGTCTTTTCCATTAGATTATTTTTGATAGCAAAATATTTAAACCACTCTCTACAATTCGTCAGAATAGGCGCATAACCAGTTTCTCTCGATATAAAACTAAAGATAAATTTTCAGGTTCGCCAGTAAATACGTGTCAATTCCTATATTTGACAATCGGATGATTAAAATTAGATAAGGATGAAATTGAGAATGCTTTTATATCTTTTACTTATGTGTGGAGTGTTTTTTGGAAGCTGTAAAGAAAAGGCAAATGATGGAATTAATGTAGAAGAAAAAAATCCTAAAATTCTCATTTTCTCTAAGACTGCGGGCTATCATCACGACTGTATAGCAAAGGGGAATCTGGCAATTGAAAAACTTTGCAAATCCAACAAAATCGATGTAGATACGACCACGAATCCTGCTTTTTTCAATAGTACAGATTTGGAGCAATATGCTGCGGTACTATTTTTCAATACTACAGGAGATGTTTTGGAATCCAGTCAAGAAACAGCCTTTCAAAAATTCATTCAATCTGGAAAGGGGTATGTTGGTG
This sequence comes from Saprospiraceae bacterium, assembly GCA_965230575.1. Taxonomy (GTDB): domain Bacteria; phylum Bacteroidota; class Bacteroidia; order Chitinophagales; family Saprospiraceae; genus CAJXUU01. The sequence goes on along the minus strand of OZ246013.1, from coordinate 7,214,663 downwards.
TACACTCAGCCTCAGATACAGAATACGATTGGGGTTGGTATGGCGGTTTGGTTGGAGCATATTTTACCAGCCACCCCAAAATACAGGAAGCAAAATTTATCGTAGAAGATTCTACATTTATAGCAACTAATTTTCTGCCTAAAAATTGGATAAGAACCGATGAATTGTACAATTTCAAAATTGTAAATCCTGATGTGAATGTGGTGTTGAGCGTCGACGAATCATCGTACGAAGGTGGAACCAATGGCGATTTTCACCCAATGGCCTGGTATCATGAATATGATGGGGGAAGGGCTTTTTACACAGCACTTGGACATACTCATGAAAGCTATGCTGAAAAAGAATTCATGCAACATCTCCTGGGCGGAATACAATATGCAATAGGTACTAAAAAGTAATAGGTGCTTCTATGATTTATATTGGTTTATTTCTCCACGATGCATAGGCGTCAACCTAAGAAAATAATATATGAAGATTTTCAATTTGTATATTGCTTATTTTCAAACTAATATGGTCGCTCGCCGCGACTGGCTTTCATTGCTTCCCATCACTCACGTGTTCCTTCTCTTGATAATTTCATTATCACTTTTACTTCATAAAAGATCGTTCAGTCTTTTGATGAGAAAAGAAACAAAAGAATCAAGCCGCTACGAAAACTCTACAATCAATTTCTGAAGCATGGTCACCCCTTTTTCCAATTGATCCTTCTCTATAAATTCATTGGCACGATGTGCCTGAGCAATAGACCCTGGTCCACAGATCACACTTTCAAATCCGCCATTCGAAAATTGCCCAGCTTCTGCAGCATAGGCTACAGTGCCTAGTTCCTGAATATCAGTCAGGGATTTTATTAAGGATACTACACTGTCCGATTCAGCTGTATCTAAAGGCGGAACTGGCGGATGATGTTCTTCATTTTTGATTTCGAATCCTGGGAAGGTCTCTCTTAAGATCGCTTCTCTTTCTCTGCAATAAGCATTAAATTCTTCAAAGATTTCCAAAACATCATCTTGAGGAATTACCCGCACATCCCATTTGAAAAGGGCTTTGTCTGCTATGACATTTGGCGCTATCCCAGCATTGATCTGACCAATATGTAAAGATGTATGTGGTGGGCTAAAACGCTTGTCGATCCTGCCTGCATCGACCAGGGCATTCATTTTAGACTCTAACCATAGAATGAGGCGCGCTGATTCATGAATAGCACTCACTTCTTGACGAATCCTACTGCTATGACCTGCAGATCCATTTACGGTAGTCTCGATTACACAAATTCCTTTTTGACCGACTATTGGCTGCATCATCGAAGGTTCTCCAATAATGGCATATTTTATCTTTTCGGAATAGGTGTTGTTGATATGAACAATGAGGTCTGGCGCAGATAGGCAGCCAATTTCTTCATCATAAGAAAATGCAAAGTAGATAGGCGTTTTGAGATCTGCTTTTACCATTTCTGGCAGTACTGCGAGACAACATGCCAAAAATCCTTTCATGTCACAAGAGCCTCTTCCATACAGCTTGCCGTCTCCCTTGTCCGTCAGTTGGAAAGGATCTGTATCCCAATCTTGCCCCTCAACTGGAACTACATCCATATGCCCAGATAGTATGACTCCTCCATCCACGGCAGGCCCGATGCGGCAATGCAGAGATGCTTTGTTGCCTTCTTCATTCGGGACCAAATGGGTCTCTACTCCATATTTTTCTATGTAATCTTTTATCCATTGCATTATGGATAGATTGCTTTGTCCTCCCAAGACAGGGAATGAAACGAGTTTGGTAAGTATTTCTTGAGCTGTCATATTAGTTGAAATGAGCGACGAAAATAGTGTTTACAAATGGAATATTTGATGAAAACAATTTAACCTTTCATAATTCTATGAATAACCGATAGACACGGCAATCAGTAAAAATACCCAAGAAATGATCAATACCCAACCCACAACAGGAAGGATAAATCGTATCCAGCGGTCGAGTGGAACCCGGCACATTGCCAACATGGCTATAAGTCCACCCAAGGTTGGGTTGACAAGATTAGTAACTCCATCTCCAATTTGGAAGGCGAGAATTGTTGTTTGATTGGTCAATCCAAGCACTTCGCCAAGTGGCAGCATTACGGGAAGGGTAGCTAAAGCCTGACCACTTCCAGAAGGGATGAACAGATTGATCACACATTGCGAAATTGACATTGATATGGCAGAAGCATAGAGAGGAAGCCCTTGAAGCAATTCGGCCAGATTGTGAGAGATAGTATCGCCAATATTTCCCATTTCCATAAGTACTTTGATCGTAGTGGCAAAACCTACCATGAAAGCTCCAGGAGCAGCTTGAGCTACTGATTTTAGTACATTTTCACTAAATTCATTGGGACTCATTCTAGCAATGATGCCACAAATGAGGGCAATCATTAAGAATATGGCCGACAGCTCATTGATATACCAATGATGATTGAAGACACCGTATAAAATCACCAAAAGCCCAATGAAAAAAGTAGAAATGACCAAGGTGTTTTGCCTGGATAGCTTGTACTCGCCCAGTGGTTTGGACAGTTTTATTCCGCTGATGTCAAGTCCATTTCCAAGGCTCTTGCTTTTGTCTTTCAGAATTTTTTTGAAGTATTTGACATTGTAAAATGCCATTAAGGAGAGTCCGATGAAACACAATGCACTTCTAAGAATCGCACCTGAAAACATTGGCAATTCGGCTATTTTATGACCAGTACCTACCGTATACGGATTGATTGGAGAGAGGCCAAATCCGATGGTCATGGCACCAACTGAAATGCCAGCAGCAAGGATTAAATCCCCTCCCAGAGCCAAACTCAATACCGCAGCTATTGGAACCATGGCTATATTGTTTTCGTATCCGACGGCAACACCAAGAAGACCATAGGCAAAGGTCATTATGACTACGATGGTAAACCTTTTTTGGATTCCCATACTTTGTACCAGAGAGCCAATGGCATTCTCTACAGCCTTTGATTTTTCCATAATGCCAAACATTATGCCACCAGCCAATACAATGAAAATAATTTCTACTGCTGCCTTGAACCCAAGCGGAATGGCTTTGAACATATCCAGAAGTCCGACTGGAGTAGAGTCCAATAGATGATATGAGCCAGGTACAACTCTTTGTCTACCTTCGACCAATATACGCTCAAATGATCCAGCGGGTACAATATAGGTGAGTCCAGTAACTAGAATAATAATTCCAAATAATATAGTTATGGCATGAGGTACGCGCTCATACCATTTCTTCTGTGGTGGATCAATAGTCTCTTGCATCGCTTAAATATAGGAAAGTTTGAGTTTCCTGAAAGCAATTAATAAAATGTGGATATCAAATAACATTCTAATAAAACCCTTTACATCAAAATTCCAGGTAGATTTTATATCCTCCTAGAGATTGGAAAGAAAGCCCTTCCAAGATGGAATTTCCAAAAGCTTGTGGACGTCATCTCTCGAAATGACCCACAGATATGACTCTTCGATGGCCTGAATCCCTTCAATCGATGGAGTTTGTCTAATAAAACTATAGGCAGAGGTGAATAATGCTGGTGGTCCAAACTGATTGGTGGTTATAGATTTATTGTCCTTAATTGTAAAATATCTAATTGTCCCATTTTCCAGGAAATATAGATTTTTGCATACCGCACCAGGTTTGAGCAAAATTCTATTTTCTTGAAAAACCTTATATATTAGACACGATTCAATTGTTGTCCAGTCTTTAGCTGACAATTGAGAATGCATGGTCATATATGCTCTAAATGGGTGCACCTATAATATGGAATTTTTCAAAGTGAAAACATGTCTATCTACTAAATGTTTAGATTCCTTTTTAAAATCAGATTTAATTCTTCAAATGATTCCTGCTGGTATGAAGGTCAAAAAATATCTAAATTTGCATCCTAGAACAGAATCAAAATATGAACGGACCTGACCCAACCACCAAATTTCCACTGCAAAATTACGACCGACTTGGTTTTCTTAAAAATGTAATTTCGAATCCAAATATTATAGTTGGAGAATATACCTATTATGATGATTTCGAAGATGTGTCCAATTTTGAAAAAAATGTAAAATACCTCTTCGATTTTACTGGAGATAAATTGATAATTGGAAAATTTTGCATGATTGCTTCTGGTGTTACATTTATTATGAACGGGGCCAATCATCTATCAGAATCTATTTCCGCATACCCTTTTGCCATTTTTGGAAATGGATGGGAGGATGCCATGGAAGGTAAGTCATACCCAGTCAAAGGAGATACCATAATTGGCAATGATGTGTGGATAGGATACAATGCCACGATTATGGCAGGTGTCAATATTGGAGACGGAGCCATTATCGCTACCAATGCGACAGTCACAAAAGATGTTGAGCCTTATTCGATTGTTGGTGGCAACCCAGCCAAGACGATACGAAAGCGGTTCTCTGATGAGAAAATTAAACGGTTGCTAAATCTCAAGTGGTGGGACAAAGATTTGGAGTGGATTACTAAAAATGTAAAGAATTTAACGGGTCAAGACCTTGATGAGTTGGTTTAACCAGATTCACATGTTTAAAAAGTAGAAAATTTAGTATTTACTTTTTTCTATTCATTTCTCTTACTGCTTCTTCAATTCCTCTTGGAGTAAGTGGATACATATCTACCAATTCCTTGATGACCTGAATAGAAAAAGTGTGATGCCAATATCGCTGAGGTTCTGGGTTCAACCAAACGGTTTTTTTGAATTTTTCGACCAACATTTTGTATGTATTTCTACTCGTACTATTCAATTCATACGCTGCCATCGATGCATCTCCGATAATAAATATTCGATAGTTGGGATCTTTTTGAAGGATTTTGTCGATCGAAATATACTTTGATCTATGTGCGTCCGTGTAGATATAGTCGTAAATCGTATTGTGAAAATAATAGGTCTCCAAATCATGGGCAAATCTGGTTTTCATTTTTTTGAAAAGTGCGCGTACTACTCTGATATATGGGTCCATCGAATATCCACCATTGTCCACAAATAAGAGCACCTGAAGCTTTTCGTCGGTGATACTTTTTAATTCTGGAATAAAAAGCCCGCCTCTTTTCAGTCCTTTTTGGATCGTATCTGGGATGTCAAGGTGATCATGCGCGGTCTCTTCTACAATACCTTTGAGAGAGGCCAAAGCAGCATCTACATTGTTATCATTTATGACAGAATCCATATCGACAGGATAGAATTTTCGGTCATTCAATACTTTTCGTGCCATCTTTCCTCCACCAGATCCACCTACACGGATACCATCTTTAGCAGCTCCTCCGTGACCGTAGGGTGATGTGCCACCTGTTCCCACCCAATGACTGCCGCCTGAATGTCTGGATTTTTGTTGTTCCATCACTTCCTTCATCCGCTCCAGTAATTCTTCCAGGGTAAGATCAGAATAATCGGCCATCTTGTCCAAATGCCGATGGGTACGTTCCAATGACTCTTCACCACCTTCTTCGTCCTTTTCATAGGGATTGTCCTTGTCCCAAATTTCTCTTCCAGAAATTATTTCCATGATGTCGTAAGTGGTAAGATGGACTTCATCCAAAAATTGAGTGATCATATCCTCTACTTCCACATCATCACCAAATCGATCCAAATTATCATCTCGCCACTTTTTAAATGTCTCCGATCTGCGGATGGCATCACTAAGTCGATCACCATTCTGAATATCAATATTGAGAAAGTAATCGTAATAAGCCCTGGTAAAAGGAGCCAGCATTTTGGGATCTTTGACGACCATGCCCTTGAGTACATTGTACATGTCACCCAAAGTCTTCACCAAGCCCTTGTCCATCGCCTTTCGCAACATCAACAACAGCCGCACATCTGCTGGTAAGTCATAAGCCCTCAATTTTTCTGGTAATCCCTCAAACATCCCTCAAAACTTTCAATTATTCATTTTCAATTAGAAGTACTTCTCCGGCCATAATCGCCTTCATCCTTCAAGACCATCCGCTGAATCCTCTCCAGATCGGTCTGGGTCTTTATCAAAGCACCAATTCCCTCCAATTTGGTTATTTTATCAATCGCTTCTTGACTGGAAAAAGTTTTAACGTACTTCAACCAATTCAAAAGCTCTCTAGTCGTTGGAGCTCTTTCCAGCCCAAGTTTTCTCAATTGATAGAAGATGTCCAAAGCTACATCCACAATTTTATTTTCAATTTTTGGGTAATGTTTTCCAACTATCTCTCGCATGGTTTCCGCCTCAGGAAAATGAATGTAATGATAGATGCACCTCCCTTTGAATGCTGTTGGCAATTCCTGCTCTCGATTAGAAGTAATCACAATTGCGGGCATCTCCGCTTCAGATATTTCGATCACCTCACCTGATTCTGGCATGATGAATTTTCGATGACTCAGTGCATAGAGCAGATCATTTGGAAATTCTCTAGGCGCCTTATCTATTTCATCAATCAGTAGTACAGAATTGGGGCTGCTGTATGCCTCAGCTGCTGGTCCTTTGACAACATAATCCTGCAATTTTTCAGAATTTCTTCCTCCAGTGCCCAGTTTACTCTTTATCCCTTTTTCTTCTCTTTGAGCATTAAGAATTTCGATCTGCGAATCTCTCAAGTATTTCACATGATCGAATCTCGCTACAAATTGCTCGACATTACTTTTCGAACCAGTAGGGTAGACAAACAATTCCAAATTTTGATCCGATGCGTATTGAATAGGTAACTCCGTTTTGCCTGTCCCTGGCTCACCTTCGATCAGTAACGGCATACCCAAGACCCTCGCCATATGAAAAGCCTGCGCCAATTCTCTATCACATAAATAATTCTCACTTCCCGTCCAGTAACCAGTTTTAGCCATATATTTTAATTTTTATCACAAGGTATGAAATAATCGATGGAGGAGTGTTTTTACCGCATAGCACCATCACACTATCCCAACACACTCCAAAACAATCGCTCTCCAATCCCTCCAATCTTCCCAATCCCTCCAATCTTCCCAATCTTTCCAATCTCTCCAATCTTCCAATCTTCCAATCTCTCCAATCTTCCAATCTCTCCAATCTCTCAATTCTTTCAATTCTTTCAATTCCCCCTTCCTTCTTCGAACCATTATTTCCCTATTTTTGTTCTATAATTAAAACCAAACCACCGCTTTTATGACTAAAACTATCCGTAAATTTCAATCGATTTTTTTATTTTCTATTCCGTTTTTCCTTTTAGCCATTATCATCTTTTTCTCCCAAAGTCAGTTGTATTTTGATACGGCGTCGACAATTTCATCTTACTTGATTTTGGATTTGTTATTGACCGTTCCTTTGATCTACTTTCTGGTCATACGCAAGACTAAAATCCCAAACACAACTGTAGTTCCGATGATATTTTTGGGGTTGATATTGGGTTATTATATTCTGCCTGTTGACCAACATTATTATTTGGATGTTTTCAAAAATTATATAGCCCCGATTATAGAATTATCAGTTGTCGCTTTTGTGATATGGAAGGTCAGAAGTGCTATTAAGGCATTCAAGGAGAAAAAACAACCCGGAGTGGACTTTTATACAGTATTACAAAATACTTGTCGAGAACTCGTTCCAGGAAAAATATCGAGTTTTTTGGTGTCAGAAATTTCAGTGATTTATTATGGATTTGTAAATTGGAAGCAACCAACCTTATCTGAGAATGATTTTACCTACCATAAGAAAAGTGGCTCTCCTTCTTTATTTGGAGCTTTGATATTCATCGTATTGGTTGAGACTATTTCTGTGCATATCATACTACTTCAATGGAGCCATTTGGCAGCTATAATATTATCCATTCTTAGTATTTATACAGGGATTCAGCTATTGGGATTTGGCAGATCGTTGTCTCAAAGGCCGATTACCATTGAAGAAGATACCTTAGTGTTGAGGTATGGCATATTAAATGAGTCAAACATCAAGATTGCTGATATTGAGTCCATTGAATTGAGTAGAAAGACTTTACAATACGATGATGAAGTGCGCAAATTTTCTTTGCTGGGTGACTTGGAAAGCCATAATGTGGTCATTCGCTGTAATCGAAGCCAAACCATGCAGGGGATCTATGGTATTACTAAATCTTATACTACCTTGGCATTGCATGTAGATGATAAGGAAGGATTTAAGGAAATGTTGGAGGAAAGGATGCAATTGCTCAATTCTTAGTAAAAAGTATTACTTTTCGATTCATTTTTAAATTTTTACCGAGACTAATCTAAAGCTTGATGAGACTGAACCACGCTATTCTACTATTTTTATTTTGTATTACTTGCAATTCTGCTTCTTCTCAAGATTGGGCAAATTTGAATAAGTACAAAAATGCAAACCAAGAAATTACTTCATCAATGAAAGATTCCCGAGTTGTTTTTATGGGCAATTCTATTACTGAAGGTTGGGTAAATATGCGTCCGGAATTCTTTAGCAAAAACAATTTTATTGGTCGAGGTATTAGTGGACAGACCACACCTCAGATGTTGGTGCGATTTCGTCAGGATGTAATTGATTTGAACCCTGAGGCCGTTGTCATTCTTGCAGGAACCAATGATATTGCAGGTAATACTGGTCCGATGACGTTGGAGATGATCCTGGGTAATATTAAAGGTATGGCGGAGTTGGCGGATGCCAATAATATTAAGGTAGTCTTATCTTCGGTGTTGCCTGCATACGATTACCCGTGGCGGCCAGGGCTAAGACCAAATGAAAAAATACCGAAGCTCAATGGAATGATAAAGTCGTATGCCATAGAAAGAGGATTTGTGTATTTGGATTATTTCTCGGCCATGGCAGATGAGCGAAATGGTCTGCCAAAGAAGTATGCCGAAGACGAAGTGCATCCAACATTACTGGGATATCAAGTCATGGAACCTTTAGCCATAAGTGCAATTAAGAAAGCCTTGGATCAGAATTGATTGTTTCTATTTCCACAATGTAATTTTTATAAATATGTTATTGAGATTAACCATTTTATTTCTATTAGTTTTTTCATCAATTATGACGTTGTTTGCTCAATCAAACGACAAGGTCAATTTTCTCTTTAGAGAGAATCAATTTTATATGAATGGACTGGCGAAATCGATGATATCGATAAAAAGAAATGCTGACAACCCATTGTTACCACTGCAAGATGTCGTTTATGAACATAGTTTGAATGACAACTTCAAGACCCTGGATAATCTTGGAAATGCAATAAGCGCTGCAGAACTGGAAGAATTAATGACCGTCGTGGATACTTCCGTTGTGATTGATATGGAGACTTATGAAGAATCAATCGTAATCACTAAAAATTTTCTATCTGGTGCTAATCTGGATGGTTGTGAATTAAATATTGAGCTTAACATTAAAAATGAAAAAATAGAGTCCAAGTTAATCGAAATTAGCCCCTTTATCCTTAATGGTAAACAAAATCGAGTTCAAAAGCTATATACAATAGTATCGTCAAATGGCTGCAATAATCCAGATTACGGATACTTGATACAAGCCAAATTGAATAAGGATAAACATCCCGAAATAAGGGATTATTTATTTGACGTTTTATATGGAAAATTGAATATTTCGAAATTTGATTCTAAGCTGAAGCCGCTGTCAACAGATCAATTAGAAGATAATTTATATCAAACCGACACCTCAACCGTAATAGATTATAATACGTATGAAGAGTCTGTAACTGTGACTCGTTCAGAAGTCCATCGAGAAGATATGGATCTAAATATTCTCGGTGAATTGACATTTTGTTCTCAAAGTAGAACATTTGATTTTAGCTTAAAGGCCATAGGGTGTTCTTATGATGTCTTTCACCCTAAAACAAGTAGAATGATCGAAAATAAAATTGTATTTTTAATTAAGGTAGATTGAAATTTAATTTTTAAAGCTCGTTGGTTTCTTTCTACTTTTGATTACTCGCATAATCTTCCACCTCGTTCCATACTCTAAACAAATTTTTATAGCAAATCTTGCTAATATCTTCATCTGAATAGCCACGTCTTAATAGTTCTTCAAGCAGATTTGGGTAATCCGAAACATCCTTAAGTCCTGTAGGGAGACTATCTCCCACGCCATCATAATCTGACCCAAAACCAACATGGTCAATACCAGCCAGTTGTACAATTAAGTCGATATGATCGGCTACCTTTCGAACATCACTAAATACATTAGGATTGTTTTTCTCATATTCTGCAATGATAATTTTGCCTTCATCAGAATTTCCCGACACTCCTTTTTCATCTAATATCCCCATCAGCTCTTCTCTTCTTTTGTCTCTTTCTTTTCGGATATTTCCATCGAGAAATGTGGAGCCAAAATTGACCATGATGACTCCACCATTTTTACCTAGCGCTTTGATCATTTCGTCCGACATATTCCGTTCAAAACCAGGGACAAATTTTCGGGCTGAAGAGTGAGAAGCAATGACCGGAAGTTTTACAATCTCCAATACATCATAAAATGCGTTATCCGAAACATGAGAAATGTCTACCATAATGCCAACTCTATTCATCTCATGGACTACCGAGGCGCCAAACTCACTCAAGCCGTTCCAAGTGCCTGTAGTGTCATAGGACGAATCGCAAATGAGATTGTCCTTTGAATGGGTGAGGGTGATGTAAGAAATTCCTCTTTTGTCAAAATATTCGATGTTGGCAAGATCATCTTCGATTCCTGCACCATTTTCCATTCCCATCGGGAGTGCCACCTTTCCACTTGCAAACGCTTTGCTGACATCATTAGGAGTCTTGGCAATTGTGAATTTATCAGAATTTTCTTTGGTGATGTATTCAATCATATTTATCAGGGAATCTGCCAGATCTTTGGCACCACCTTCCTTTTGGTATCTCGCTGGGATGTAAATGGACATAAAAGGAGCATCCAGCCCACCAGCTCTTGCACGCACAAAGTCAAAATCACCTTCATCCGTTTGTACTGGTATACCTAAATATTCTTTTTCCAACCGAAAGTTCTTCACCTTCAAGCGATATGGTAGGTCTATATGGCCATCAACAATTATGTTTTTTTGAGCAAGCTCATTGGCACGTGTCTCTAGTGAATTTGATTGTATTTCTTTTGTGGATTTACAACTGAAGAATATTGAAAGTAGCAAGACAAATATTAAGGAATATTTCATGGCATGTGAGCTTTTATTTTTCTAAAGATATGCGATAGTAAGAAATTTTTTCCGCACCTGCACTTTTATTCATATTATGGAAGATGTAGTTTGTCGAATTTTGAATAGCATATTAAATAATATTCTTATATTTCAAAAAAAAACATCAAAACATGGAAAAGGAAATTTTAGACGATAACAATCACAATCGCATACGTAATGTAGAATATGCTGGGTTCGGGGAAAGACTTCTGGCATCTATACTAGACGGATTGATTACAATGTTGCCAATAGGAGCATTTATGTATTTCGGCTATGTAAACAAAAGTTTGATTCTACTTCTTGTCGGAGCTATCTTAGGTATGCTGTATAAGCCACTTATGGAAGGATTATGGGGTGCCACATTGGGTAAGATGATCTTGAAAATCCAAATGGTAGACTCAGATTTGGATCAAATTGATCTGGGACAGTCTCTCTTGAAAAATGCCATTTATATTGTTAGTTCTTTAATAGGAATATTAGGGCACTTTTGGTTGGTAGGTACCGAGGCATTTCAGGAATCAGAAGGGTTTCTTGAAGCTTCTGCGGCATCGCAAGGTAGTCCGTATACCACGATTACATATGTTTGGGTAGGTGTAATGTTTATATCTTGCTTTGCAATGTTGGCCAGCGATTTGAAACAAACCCTACATGATAAACTTGCCGGGACTTATTGTGTGAAGAATTCAACATTTGATCAGTATTAAAGTATAAATCCTCGTTTGAGGCAGAAAAAGTTTCAATGGGCATTGGATTAAGTTTCCAATGCCCATTCTTATTTATATGACTTTCATCGTTAATCCATAAATGCAATTGCAATTATTTTAATATTTCGAAAACATTTTGACTTAAAATGAAACATTTAATGTTTCGCGTCGTCTACCCTCTATATTAGACATCTTCTTTGTCTATTAATTCCTGCCATTAATCCTTAAAATAAGATAATTCATATAGTACTATGTATAATTGTAGTACTATGTTATGCATAGTAGACCTATTCTAATTAACTTTGCATTAAAGAATTACAAATAATTAATACTCTGAAAAATGAAAAAACTAATCTATCTACTAAATTTCATCTTTTTATCGACCTATGCTTTTGCACAAAATGGCATTATTCAAGGTCAAATTCTAGATGATGAAGGACAGCCGTTAGAATACGCTAATGTGCTATTGTTGAATTCAGTTGACTCTTCTCTATACAAAGGAGGCTTGTCAGAAGCAGAGGGAAAATACGTTTTCGAAAGAGTAGCAGAAGGATCTTATTTGGTATCAACATCCATGGTGGGATTTGGAGAAGCCATCTCGGAGGTAATAACCTCAAATGGAAAAGATATGATCGAAATTCCAACCCTACAATTGACAAATGGAATCGAGATCGATCAGGTAACAGTGACTGCAAAAAAGCCATTTATAGAACTCAAGGCGGATAAAATGATTGTCAATGTTGCCAATAGCAGTGTTAGCGCAGGCAACTCAGCACTAGAAGTGCTTGAAAAATCTCCTGGAGTCATTCTAGACAACAATGATAATATCAGTCTTCGTGGCAAGCAGGGTGTATTGGTCACAATAAACGGGAAGAATCAATATATGTCTGGACAAGAGATAACCAGATTGCTTCAAAATATGCCAGCATCCAACATTCAAAATATCGAAATCATCACTAATCCGTCAGCAAAGTATGAGGCGGAGGGCAATAGTGGAATAATCAATATAGTATTAAAGAAAAATGAAAATTTGGGTACAAATGGAAGCGTTTCTACGTCCATGCGACAAGGATGGAAAACAAGCCATAACCACAATTTGAATTTAAATTATAGATCTGAAAAAGTGAATGTATATGGCGGAGGTGAATATTATAACTGGGGATGGAAGCAAAATTTGCTTTTGACTAGAGATATTCCGTTTCAAGATGGCAATACAGTTTTTGATCAAACAGCAGAAATGGAAGAAGATGGAGATGGATACAATATCAAATTGGGAATGGATTGGATGATAACTTCCAAGACAACATTCAGTTTGTTGGGAAAGGTGAATAATGGAAACGAAATAGATGTCAATGACAATACGACCAATATCTCTGGTGATAATATGCCTGGTTTTGACTTATTGACAGTGGTGACAAACGGGACTGAGGATTATTCAAATTATACTTACAATGCAAATATCTCACATAACTTTAATGACAATGGTCTAACGCTGACTTTTGATGCGGATTGGAGTACTTATGAGAATAATATGTTTGTGAATTATGATAATTTTTTCAAAGATTCTGAAGGAAATGAAATAGCCAATCCATTTTATTTGAGAAACGATCAAAATACAGAAATTGACATATTCGCTTCGAAATTGGACCTGACTATACCTGTTTCTGATCGTCTAAATTTGGAAGTAGGTGGAAAGCTAAGTATGGTAGAAACACTAAATGGTACTTTGTTTGAATACCAGGATGAAGACGAAAAATGGATCAATCAGACTGAAAGAAGTAATGACTTCATGTATAATGAAGATGTGTGGGCAGCATATATAAATGGTTCTGGAAATATAGGTACGATTATGGTTCAGGCTGGTCTAAGGATGGAACATACCAAATCGGAAGGAGAGTCTATTACATTGCAAGAAGTAGTCCCACGATCGTATACAAATCTTTTTCCAAGTGTTAGCTTGTCAAAGTCGTTTAATGAAAAACATAATTTGAGTTTCACATATAGCCGCAGATTGGAACGACCGAATTATAGAGACCTTAATCCTTTTGAAAATTATTTGGATCAGTATACTTTTGAAAAAGGAAATCCATTTTTGAATCCTCAATATTCAAATGCTTTTGGACTTAATTATGCGATGGGAAGACAGCTCTTTGTCGCGATTAACTATAGCCACACTTCGGATGCCATAACCGAAGTGATCGAACAATTGAGTGCTGAAAACAAAACATTTCAAACCATTCAGAATTTAGAGGATAATAATACACTCAGTCTTACACTTTCTGCTCCAAGAGTATGGACAGAATGGTGGACATCAAGGTTGAACTATACAACTTTTTACAATGATTTTAAATCTGCGATACCGTCAGGAACATTGGACAATAGCAGCATAGCTCATATGTTTAATCTCAACAATGAATTACAGTTGCCAGGAGATTGGTCACTGGAAGTCACAGGAAGGTATCAAACGGCATTGACATTTGGCTTGTTCGAAGTAGCACCTCAAGGAAGTCTTGATTTTGGACTTTCAAAGAGCTTATTCGATAATAAGGCAAATTTGAAAATAGGAGTCAACGATATATTCAGAACAAGAAATAGTACTGTGACCATCGATCAAGATGATATCAACCTTATAGTAGATCAAGTGAATGATACGCGGAGAGTTTCTGTCAACTTTAGCTATCGATTCGGAAATCAAAAAGTAAAAGCTGCAAGAAAAAGAAGTACAGCCGCTGAAGAAGAAAGTGGCAGAATATAGATTTAGAGAATTGTTGCCCTGCTCGCTAAAAAGAGAGCAGGGCAATTTTTATTTTATAATACCAGTAATGATATATTTAGGGATATTCGTAAATACCAATATCCCTTTAAAATAAATGGATAACACGATCTACTTCTGAAAGAATTACCCCGTTTCATGAATTTATACCGTAAAAACAGGGTATGATTTTCAAACCAAACTGTTCGCTCGCCGCGAATGGCGTTCATTTTTTGCATTGCCAAAAAAAACGAACCAAAAAACGCTAGACTGGCTAATGCAGCCCTGCGAATGCCGCTCCCACATCCCAAAACCCAGTCAAAGCCACGCTTCTTTTACCTCTTATCTATTATCAAATCTTCACAGATATAAAAGTTAGACTACTTCTGAATCTCCCTATTGAGGTGGACGACTTGCAAGGATTTCGCCTCTTAGAACTTTATAAATTGTTGCTTTAAAGGCCCCAATTTTTATAATTCCATCTACAAATAAAAGTCAATTCTTAATCTCACTGCTTTCTCGAACTTTTAGTACTGCATCATCTGCATTTTCAAAGTCAGAGACACTACCTGTGTTGTTCATCAATTCTACATTATCCATTGTAAGTTGAGCAGAATTCGTCACGTTATATATTCCATTTCCTCCAGTAAGTGCAAAATTATTTCGTACCAATACATCTTTTAACACCAAATGCTCAGTATTGTAAATGCCGCCACCATATTGCCAAATCGTGGGCATACCATTGGCATATCCGTCTTCTATGATTAGCGCTTCCAGATATGCTGAGTCAAGTCCTGGATTGATGCGCACGACATTGTATACATTATCACTACTATCACCGGACATCCCTATGTTGCCAGATAAAATGGTAGGGTAGGCATCCAGATCTTGATCCCCCAGTTGTGGATTTCCTGTACTTGAGAAGCCTCCAATCATCTTTACATTTGCAGGTATTTCGAAGCCCAAGGTTCTATCATTCAAAGTATTTGGAAGGTAGGTGCCTTCTTTGATTCGAATCTCATGCACATTTGAACATCCAGTTTGAATATTCAAAGCAGAAGCCAGATTGGTAAATGCATTGTCCCAATCACTGCCATTATGGAAGCCCGAAGCATTGATGTCAACAAAAATGATGGAATCCATCTTACAGGTATCGCCCTCTTCTTCCGAAACATAGATGGCATATGATCTTGCTGGCACCTGAATATTCATTTTTCCTCCGATGATTTCAGAAGCAGGAATGTCACTCTTGCCTGTTTTTTCCAACATTTCCAAACCATTGCTGATCACTCCAGTGGTATTGACCGTAATTTCAGCATCTAGCGACTCACCAGCAAAATTAATTGCTACTATTGCCGCCCTATCCGAATCAGGACCGCCAAAATTAGTCTGGTAGATAAGACTTGTACTTGCAAAACCTGAGGTATATGTAATCGGGAATGCTGAACCAAAAGCGCTCAAGTAATCTACTGATGATGCTCCTTCAATATATTTTTTATTCAACTCGATGAGTCGTTTGAGATCGACAGCCAATGGATCGGTCGGTGCATTGGCATTGGCAATTCCAAAATAATCGGAATAGAATATTGTTGGAGTGCCGATTTCTGGATTTGTGAGAATATAGGCATAAGGTAGCAATGGATCATTGATTACCGGTTCATCCATCGCTCTGAAGTCATGATTGTTGACAAAAGTGACAGTGTGATCTTTGTTGCCTCCAACCCCCTTCACTATCCCTGAGTTGAATACATTTCTAGCATCATATCCGAATTGATCACAAGCCGACTTCAATGCGCTCCGTAATGCAAAATCAAATACCTTGACTGAAATTTCCGCTTGGGCGGCGGCTCCCATTCCTCCATTTGCCGCATCCGTCCAACCTTTTAGGGCCGCAGGATTAAAATCGAAAAATTCTCCAACTACAAGATCTGGAGATTGACCACTTGCTTGCAATTCATCCATGAGATAACTGATGAATGAGGCTGGAAAGTGCTTTACTGCATCCATCCGCAGACCTTCTATGCCAACATCTGTATCCAGCCATTGAGTCCAATCTCTTAACTCTTCTTTGGTGCTCAAAACGTCTTGATCGTAGTCATAAAAAAATAGCATGGCATCCAAGTCACCTGCTAATTGTGTAGGATTACCATTCGGTTTAAAATTAGAATGATTCATACTTCCCTGGCCACTTGGCAAACTGGTAAAATCGGTGTAGGTTTCGAATATGACTTGCGATTGTATATCCATGACACCATTCCATATACCAATTATGGTATGATCACTATAACCGCCTGTATTGTTCATGTAGATATAGATCGAGTCTCCCGCTGCATTATAATCTGATCCCGATATGGTCAATGCAAATTCATCGATACCACATCCCGATCCGCAATTATAATCACTATCTATTTGAGCAATATAATCTACGCCGAGAGAGACGGCTGTATTCCCTTGACCACAATCACCACCACCGTTGGGTTCTGTTTCAATTTGCTCGGCCATATTTTGATAGCCAACAAGATTGGTTTCTGCATAAAATTTGTATTCATAATTGTGGAAGTCGGGATGTCCAGAAGCCGAACGTACTTTAATGTAATAGGTCGTAGCTCCATTTCCAGTAGCTCCTCCGATAGGAATGATCATTCTTATACGATCTGAGGGATATGGATTATCTCCGCTGTTTCTTTTGGTACAATTGAAATTTTCAATCCATCCTTCTACTGAAATATTTTGTTCTGGTGCTCCTCCATCTCTATGGTTGTAGACCACATCGGCCACTGCTTTTATTCCTGCATTGTTTAGTGCTGCGATAGAAGCATCAACTTCTGCTCTTGTGCCATATCCTGTCGCTCCAAGGCCATATTCACCCAGGTCATATAGATCTTTTGGATCGTAGCCGTTGCTGCCACTTCCGAAGCTGGCCCTGCTCAGGGGGGGCATCCAAAGGTGGGTTATGCCTGCTTCACCCAAATCGGAAGCCTTGGCGGTAAGGGTGTCAGCCCAATTGTGACCATCAATAGTTTTTGGGTAATCCCAATACCACCCTTGCATCAAAATGTCTTGTGCTAATATCTGAGAAGAAAAAAAAATTAAAAAACAAGCTGCTAAGAACCTCATTCCATATGTTTTTGACCAAAGTGGATCACTATTAAATATCCACTCAGAATGAATAAAATTAGGGTGTATTTGAGCCAATGTGTTAACTTGACACAATGTACAGAAAATAGATTGTACTAAACTGATGAAAAATGTTAATTCTCGGTCTCATTTGACGATGCTTCAATTATTCGTTTATTTGTAGTCTGAATTTCGTCGAACTAGAATATTATTATGAATTACAGTGAATTGAAAAGTGAGGATCGTTTTTTTCTTATTGCCGGTCCCTGTGCAATAGAAGGAGAAGATATCTGCATGAGGATTGCAGAAAAGATAGTTCAGATTACTACAAAGCTGAACATACCTTATGTGTTCAAAGGATCGTATCGAAAGGCGAATAGGTCTAGAATTGACAGCTTTACAGGTATTGGAGATGAACAAGCTTTGAGAATACTGGAAAAAGTAAAAAATGAATTTGGAATTCCTGTCACTACAGATATTCATACAGATGAAGAGGCTTCATGGGCAGGAGACGTTGTAGATATCCTTCAAATCCCTGCATTTTTATGCCGCCAAACCAATTTGATAGTAGCGGCAGCCAAGACAAATAAGATCGTCAATATAAAAAAAGGACAGTTTTTGAGCCCTGAGTCAATGGAATTCGCTGTAAATAAGGTCAGAGAAAGCGGGAATGTACAAACCTTGGTCACTGAAAGAGGGACCTGCTTCGGATATAGTGATTTGATCGTTGATTTTCGAGGCCTGCCTACGATGAAAGAAAAATGTGATTCACCAGTCATTATGGATTGCACCCATAGTTTGCAACAGCCGAATCAGGGCAGTGGTGTCACAGGCGGAAGACCAGATATGATAGAAACCATAGTAAAGGCGGCGATTGCTGTAGGTACTAATGGCTTATTTATCGAAACTCACCCAGACCCTGCCCAAGCCAAATCAGACGGTGCTAATATGTTGCAAATTGATAAATTAGAAGATATTTTGGTTAAGGCCAAAAGAATAAAAGATGCCTTAAATCAATAATACAATTGGCTTAATTCCAAATATTGGTACTGATCCCAAATCAATTCAATTTTGATTTCTGAATTATTGAAATTACCTTAACAGCTTGATTAAAAAATAAAAAACCCAATGAAATTATTGAAAACTAAATTTACACTATTATCTGTATTGGTTTTGATGCCCTTGTTATCCTTTGGACAGAATGTCGGATGGGATGAAAAAATCGATCAAGCATTTCAACCTATTTCGGACTTTTTCTCTTCAGTAATATTTTTTGAAATTTTGCCGGGAACACCTTTGGTTATAGTCCTATTGGTATTGATGGCATTGTTTTTTACTATTTACTTTGGTTTTCCAAATATAAGGTACTTCAGAACGGCTATTAATGTGGTTCGGGGGCGCTATGATGATGTAGATCATCCTACTGTCGGCAATGAAGAATTGGCTATTGATGGAGATATAGTAGATACGATTAGAGATGAAAGTGAAGAGGGAGAGGTCAGTCATTTTCAGGCATTGGCCACGGCAGTATCTGGTACTGTGGGGAATGGAAATATAGCTGGTGTAGCTCTGGCCATAGCTTTAGGAGGTCCAGGGGCGACATTTTGGATGATAATATGTGGATTTCTGGGTATGTCTACAAAGTTTGTAGAATGTACATTAGGTGTTCAATATAGGGATGTAGGTCCGGACGGAACGGTCTACGGAGGTCCGATGTATTATATAAGCAAGGGATTGAAAGAAAGAGGATTTGCTACTTTGGGAAAGATATCAGCGATATTTTTTGCTATTTTTTGCATTGGAGGATCTTTCGGTGGTGGAAATGCCGCACAATCCAATCAAGCTACTATAGTTGTAAAGGACTTACTATCATGGAATAGTGATAGTGCAGGAACAATCATTGGAATCATTTTGGCGATTTTGGTAGGAATAATCATTATCGGTGGAATAAAAAGAATAGCCTCTGTTACGGAGAAAGTAGTGCCATTCATGGCAGTAATGTATTTGTTGGCTTGTATTTATATTCTTATTAGCAATGCTGGTTTAGTACCAGGTGCTTTTGGACAAATATTCACTCAAGCATTTACACCTCAAGCAGGTATAGGTGGTTTGATTGGTGTATTGTTGATTGGTTTTAAGAGAGCGGCATTTTCGAATGAAGCTGGAGCTGGATCAGCATCTATTGCGCACTCTGCAGTAAAAACCAAGTATTCTGCATCGGAAGGTTTGGTGGCATTGTTGGAGCCATTTATTGATACTGTAGTGATTTGTACAATGACAGCCTTAGTAATTATTATTTTCAATACAGGAGGTGCATTTGATTACGGTGGAGAGGGAGGACAAGTATTGATCGATGGTGTTGCATATGAAGGAGCAGGAATTACTTCTTTGGCCTTTGCAAAATACATACCTTATAGTGATGTATTCTTGACGGTGGCTGTAGTGCTCTTTGCAGTATCTACAATGATATCATGGTCTTACTACGGTCTACAGTCTTGGAAATTCTTATTCGGAAGAGGTAAAGGAGCAGATATGGCATACAAGCTTATATTCTGTCTTTTCATCATTATTGGTGCTGCGGCCAATATGGGCTCGATATGGGCTTTTTCAGATGCCATGATATTTGCCATGGTATTTCCGAATATGATCGGGTTGTTCTTCTTGTATCCAGTGGTCAAAAAGCAGTTGGATAGATACCTTAACGCAATAAAACAAGCTAAATAAGCCAATCAACTAAATTAATAAAATAGTATTGTAGCCTTTGCCTTAGTTGGTGAAGGCTATTTTTATTATACAGTATGATTGCGAATGGGGTGGACATCTATATTAGATGAAGGCTCAATTGCCGATCTGTGGCTTAACTAACAATTGGAATAGTGTAAAAACAAAGCGGTACCACTTTCGCAATACCGCTTTTAAATTAACTAACTAAAACTCTGTTTGTTAGCCATAAGCCAACTTTGTTCTCACTAACTGATAATCACCGTAGTGATTTTTTATTTTCGCTTTCAATGCTTTTCTAGCAAAGAAGATTCTGCTTTTAACTGTTCCCAGCGGTAATTCCAATTTTTCCGCTATTTCTTGATATTTGAATCCCGTATAATGCATGATGAACGGTTCTTTTATACTTTCTTCCAATTCTTCAATCATTCGATTCAACTCATCCATTAGCATATTTCTACCTGCATCATTATCTACGACTCTATCACCTGAGTTCAAGAAAAACTCATTTTCAGTAGTATCGATAATGGTATTTCTTTTGACTTTCTTTCTGTAGTTATTAATGAATATATTTTTCATAATAGTGAAAGTCCAGGCTTTGAAATTGGTGCCAGGTCTAAACTTCTCTCTATTGGTCATAGCTCTGAATGCAGTTTCTTGATATAAATCTTTAGCATCTTCCTGATTCTTAGTCAGATTGTATGCAAATGAATTAAGAGAAGTTGTTAAAAAATCAAACTTAGAATCGAACTCAATAGTAGACATAATGAAAGATTTAATTGTTTATAAGTATAACACAAATATATAAAAATGTTTAACAAAAACTAAAAATACTTAAACAAAAATAAAACTTAATTTGAATTCTGTTTTGTAATGGTAATATAAATCACTGATAATCAAATTGTTGTAAAATTGAACAAAAAAATGATAAATAATATATTTCAGTAGATATTGAAAGTTGGAAAAATTCTAATTTGAATGTTGAATTAAAACGGAGGCTTGAAATAGAGTAGCTCAATAGGGAAAAGTATATCAAAAAAAGCGATGCTGCTGTTCACAACATCGCTTTCAACTAACTAACTATCTAACTAAAACTACTCTTACTAGCTGTAGGCTAATTTTGTTCTTACTAATTCGTAATCGCCATAATGGCTTTTTATCTTTTCTTTTAGTGCTTTTCTGGCGAAGAAGATTCTACTCTTTACTGTTCCCAGTGGAAGCATTAATTGATCGGCAATTTCTTGATACTTAAACCCTTTGTAATGAAGCTTAAAAGGATCTTTTAAAGTCGAATCTAGTCCTTCTATCATGGTAGTCAATTCATCCATCAGTATATTTCGCCCTGCATCATTGTCCACGGACTTGTCACCTGAATTGAGAAAAAACTGATTCTCAGTCGTATCGATAATTGTATTTCTTTTGACTTTCTTTCTATAGTTATTAATAAAGATATTTTTCATTATAGTAAAAGTCCATGCTTTGAAATTCGTGCCTGGTCTAAACTTTTCTCTATTTGTCATTGCACGAAAGGCAGTCTCCTGATATAAGTCTTTAGCATCTTCCTGATTCTTTGTCAAATTATATGCAAATGAATTCAAAGATGATGTGAGGAAGTCAAATTTTGAATCAAATTCTATTGTAGACATAATGATTGATTTTATTGTTTTCTAATCTTGTTCAAATATAAACTAAACTTAAACAAAATGCTATTTTAATTAAACAAATATTTAGTAAGAAATTTGTTTTAACAAATAAATATTTATAAAGTATTGATAATCAGTATAAAAGAAAATGTAAATAATATGTTAAATATTTTACTTTCAGTATATACTGAAAATACAGGATGAAAAATTGAAATTTTGTATTCTTGTTTAACGCAGTACATTTCTTGGATTATTATATCTCATTCACATAATATCCAAGTTTTGATGTTTGAGAATTTGGATAAGCTGTGATACCTTCTAATATTTCATTAAATTTATATCAAGATAAGCGCAAAAGATGATAGTGTATCGTTTTATTACCCGAATCCATATATATGCATACTGAGTATAAATTTCTTTTCTACTTTATTATATGTATGTTCTTGTCTCAGAATAGTACAGGGCAAAGTATAGGTTATTCATTTTCTTATACCATGCCTTACAACGATATTTTTAATCGATCCGAAATTGGTTTTTTTGGAGGATATGAGAAACGTTCTGAATACTCCATCGGTATTTCATTTAATAATTATGTCCGCCAGGTAAAGGCGATTCAAGTGCGATTATCACATTACAACTCGAGGTTTATATTAGACAGAAGCTCATTTTTTGGTGGAAATTATGAAGAATCAAAGGTCGGTCAATTTCTAATTGAATTGGAAGGATACATTTTAGCTAAAGAGTATTCAAGTGGATTTGGTATAAGCCTGGGTACGAAATATTCATTGCTTCTCAGATCCGAACATGAAAGTTTCACTGTAAATCAAGGAGTAGAAACTAAACAAAAGAATATAAATTTTGACGGATTGAGAAAATTTAAATTTGAGTTCTTAGCCCGAATTAATATGACCCAATTTAATCTTTCCAAGGACCTGTCCTTGCGACCTGCTTATGTCTTTGGTTATGGATTTACCAATGATTTTAACCTTCGATTCATCGGTTCATCTGCAATAAATCATAGATTTGAAATTACCCTCTTCAAATCATTGTCCCCTAGGCAGTAGTTGAGGTATTCTGAGTTGTGTTGATGTAATTAATAGATTAACAGTTTAATATACATTAAATAAAAAGCATATGTATTCCACTTGGTTATCTGTCATATTATAAAAACAATTTATCAGTAAAAAAAAATTGTAAAAATTACCATTGGTGTTTTTCTTTCGTCTGAAATGCCATCATCTATATTTGTATCACCAAAACTAAATTTATTGACGCTGCCCCCAGCAGTATTCTCCTCAATAATCTGAACCCTAAGCACCTTGTGTGTTCTAGGGATTTTTTACTCATGCTTTTTTAATAACCAAAACTTTTACCAATGGTAAAGACCGATTTATTTTACTCGGAAAGGAGATCGTACATTCCAAGCGTTGTATTGATCTTCGCAATCATTTTTCTTTCCTTTACTCAGTCGGATGCACAGGCTATAGCTTGTAACAATAATGTCCAGGTATCACTCAATTTTGATTGTGAGGCCAACATTACTCCAGCTATGATCTTGGAAGGAGAAGACGAAGATTTACTTCCAAATTATGTTGTAACGATTGGAGGCGTATCAGGTACAATAGTTTCTTCCCCTGGAGTCTATTCTGTGACCGTCACCGATATTACTAATGATAATTCTTGTTGGGGGAATATTACTGTTGAAGACAAACTGGCTCCTGTAATTGAGCAATGTCCTTGTCCTCCTGGAAATACAGATCCTGACTGTCAATTTTTGTGTACCGATCTTGAAGGAATTCTTGATGGCACAATCACTGTTCCTCAACCAGTAGTTTTTGAGAACTGTACTAATTATACGGCAGAATTCTCGGATCAAACTATAGACGGAGGTTGTGGCGAAAAAATTATTACGCGAGACTGGATATTCACAGATGATTATGGTAATCAGGCTGTAGGTTGTACTCAGGAGTTTACTACTCTTGCTGTGACTCTTGCAGACATTGAGCCACCAGTAAGTCCAGTATTATTGCCTTGTGGAGCGGATGTTTCCATGCCAGCAATCGTTGACTATTTCACACCGATTTATGGAGAAGCTATGGCCATTGGTTATGGATATCCAACCGCTAACGGAGTTGCTATCAATGGAGCTATCTGCAACCTGGTAAGCTCTAAGACGGATGTTGAAATTCCAGTTTGTGATATTTCATGTTCTAATAGCTTTAAAGTACTTAGAAATTGGGTAATCCTTGATTGGTGTACAGCTCAGTCTACTGAATATACGCAAATAATAAAAGCAGTAGATGAAGAAGAGCCAACTATCGAGGCAAATGATATTACAGTAAGCACGGATCCGTGGGTTTGTGAGGCCAATTTTTATTTGCCTGCACCTTCTATCCTGCATGACAATTGTACAAGCTATGTGACTTATGAAGTTTCAGGCCCAGCAGGTGTTTCAATCATTTGGGATGCACAGGCAGAGCTTTATCTTGCTACTGGTGCTCCAAAAGGAAGTCATAGTTTTGTATATACTGCATATGATTGTTGTGATAATTCAGCAGTAGACCCAATCATAGTAACTGTTGTAGATCAGACGGCTCCTGTAGCTGTAGCTAAACAAAATATAGTTGTATCTCTGACTCAGGCTGCAAATGGAAATGGCCAAGCCAAGATTTTTGCCAATTCTGTCGACAATGGATCCCATGATGGATGTACAGGCGTGCACCTCGAAATAAGAAGGGACAATGACGAATGTTCGGTGACTGGTAATGCAACTTACAATAACGATGGACATTCATTCGATGCGAATAACGATCCAGATCAAGGGAAATTTGTGAAGTTCTGTTGTGAAGACCTTACCAATGCCGAAGTAGATGTAGATGGCGATGGTGTAAACGATCCTGGCTATGTCAAAGTATGGCTTAGAGTTTGGGATGATGGCGACATGAATGGAAGCTATGGTACATCTGGAGATAACTTCAATGAAACATGGGCCTTCGTGAAAGTCGAAGACAAGCTTCCGGCCATTATAAATTGCCCACCTAATATAACTGTGGACTGTGATGTGGATTGCGAAGATTTGAGTATTGTAGGTGAAGCTACTGCCACTACTACTTGTGGTGATGCTGAGGTACAGTATGTGGATATACTGAATACTGTAAATTCATGTAATGAAGGGACAATTAGAAGAAGGTGGTCTGTTGTAGGCCAACCGTCAGTCACTTGTGATCAGATCATATATAAAGAAATTGATGATTATTTTAATGGTAATATCAATTGGCCAAATGACTACACTACTGACTGTACAGATATTGATGACAATGAAGATATTCCGACTTGGGCAGATCCAGGATGTTCGTTGGTTGGATATAGTTTGGAAAGTGATACCTTCTTATTTGAAGATGGTGCTTGTTTCAAAATTGTAAATCATTGGACTGTAATCGATTGGTGTCAATATGATCCAAATTCAACTAGTAATTTGGGAATGTGGAACCATGTACAGATCATTAGAGTGATAGATAATGAAGCACCAGAATTGTCATGCCCTAATCAAATGTATGCTGTGGATGACAATAATGATGCGGACAATGATGGTGACAAATGTGAAGTGATCTCGTTAATGTTGACAAATACAGCAGATGATAATGGAGATTGTGCAAGTGAATGGTTGAAATGGACAGTTCTTGTAGATCTTTGGGGAGATGGAGTTTATGATTATGAGTTCTCAAGTTATTTACCATCTTTCGATTCTAATTTTAATGATACGAATGGCAATCAAATTCCAGACGTCTATTTGGCACCTACTGCTTCTGGTGAAGAAGTAAAAGTGACTATTCCAGAAGATATTGCCGGGTCAATGAGCAATCATAAAGTGATGTGGAAGGTATCTGATGGTTGTCAAAATATAACCAGTTGTGAAAATACATTTATGGTTGTTGACAAAAAAGCGCCAACACCTTACTGTATAGATATAAGCACTGCATTGATGGAAGACGGTATGGTAGAACTATGGGCTTGTGATTTTGATTTGGGTAGTTTTGACAACTGTACGGAAGAAGGTGAGTTGAGATATACGTTTACAGAAACTCGACCACAAAATGATCCGAATTACAATTCTAATAGTAAATGTTCTTCAAGAATATTTGACTGCGATGACTTGGAAAATTCGCCATTGTCTATCCAGATGTATGTTTGGGATGAAAAAGACAATTTTGATTTCTGTGAAGTGACTTTGACCCTTGTTGATAATCAGGGTGGATGCGAAAATGGAGGCGGAATGAAGATATCTGGATCCATTTCTACACCGCAGAATACCATGGTAGAGGAAGTAGAAGTAAATCTGGCTGCTCCTTCGCTCGAACTATTCAAAACTGATATGTCAAATGAATCTGGTATCTATAGTTTTGTGAACAATCCAGATGCGTACGGATATCAACTGACACCGAAAAAAGAGGGCAATTACCTGGATGGAGTATCTACACTAGATTTGGTGCTTATCCAAAGACACATACTAGGCCTGGCACAATTTGATAATGCATATAATGTAATCGCTTCGGATATCAATAATGATCAAAAAATATCTGCGGCAGATTTATTGCAGCTGCGTAAACTGATTCTTGGAATCATAGTAGAATATCCAGAAAATGAAAGCTACAGATTCGTATCGGCAGCGCAGACTTTTGCGGAGATCAACAATCCTTGGCCGTTAAATGAAGATATTGTAATAAATCCATTAGAACATGACATGGACGATCAAGACTTCAAAGCCATAAAGATTGGAGATGTGAATGGAAACGCGACGTATGGTTTGAAATCTGAAATGATAAGCGAAACCAGAAATGGTAAATCTACAGCCCTGGTGATAGACAATAATCAAGTGGTGCAAGGAGAAGAGTATGCTATCAATGTATATGCAGGTGCAAATCAGACTCTTGCGGGCTTACAATTGGCTCTTGACTTGAATAATCTTTCCAATGTTGATGTTCAATCAGGATTATTGGATGTACAAGATGAACATTTTGTATTGAACGGTGATAAAATGAAGATTTCTTGGGCTGCTTTACAGAATGTTGAAGTCGAAAGAGGGGAGATTCTATTTACCATCGTGGGTACAGCGACTCAGAATGGAGAATTGAGAGGGTCTATCAGCATAGATAATAAGTCTGCCCTGAGCAGTGAGTCTTATAACGAGAAACTTGCGGTAAGTGAGATTGAGATTTATATGAGAGATGTAAATCAAGAACTGAGCTTTGAATTGTTCCAGAATGAACCAAATCCATTTGACGAACAAACGATAATAGAGTTTACTATTCCAGAAGCGAAAGTGGTTCAACTAAGCATCGTAGATATCACAGGCAAGAATGTGCATAGTGAATCTAGATATATGAATAAAGGATCAAATTCATTTGTAGTGAATGCCAATGATCTAGAACAATCTGGTGTGTATTATTATACCATCACATCTGGCGAATCTACGCAGACAAGAAAGATGATCTTTGTAAAATAGGGAGTAAAAGATATAAATGAGTGCTCCAATATAAATGGAGATTTATAGTGAGCGCAACTCATTTATTTCTACAAATCGGTTAGTATTATAGTATTTTTTGAAAAGTCGGTACTCTTGATAGGGTACTGACTTTTTCAGTTTCAGATAATATGAATTCTAAGGTTTTCCTGCCAAGGTCCAACCTAATAATGCCATAGGAAAATAAGCCAATAGCAAATCCACAATTGAAAATTTCCAAAATCCTGGGAGCTGAATTGCCATCATCAATCCACCCAGGAGAAAAACTCCTCCAATGATGAGAGCGAATCTTTTGTGATTGGATAGTGCCAATTTCGATATAGCGAAAGCACCCACAAGTGTCCCTAATGCATGGGCCAAGAATGGAATAATGAAATGTTTGGCAGAATAGAGGTGTGCATTTGACTTTATACTTTCCATATTTGTGGGGTCTACTCCTTCAGGGGCAGGTATGATATTGGGGCCAAGGAAGATTATTCCACCATTGATCGCACCTCCTATTACCAGCGAAGCAATGAGAAATAGAATATTTTTTTTAGTTGAATCCATAGTTAGTTGTTTTATTTCTTGCTGCCTAAGATATTTAATATTTGAGAATAATTAAAAGGCATGATTTTTTTAAGCCTTTATAATTGGTATGGATTTCTGAGTAAAAAGATGAAATCATGTCCAATTTTGAAGTCAGGAATAATTAATACGATCAATGATTTTTTTGGAATTGTTGGCTTGACATGTCACAAAACACTATAAGACCTTGTTATACGGGAAAGTTGCTCATTAGAAGTTGTGTTCTGGTTAAACATAACCAAGCAATTATTGATTTTTACTTTTCATTTGTGCCGGCTTTATTATAATTGGCATTGCCGGCACATTTTTCGAATTTGGTGCATTTCAAAAATAAAAAAGCCAACCTCCATTGCTGAAGATCGGCGATTAGTTTAATTCATTTTTATTGGCTATTGCACAATTATTAATTGTCTTTTCATTGATATCGACGCTTTGTTTAACTCTACAAAGTAATTGCCAGGTTGTAAATTAGAAGTCGATATTGATTCTTTCTTATTGCTTACGTCAAATGATCTTATTTTCGAACCATTAGAATCGTAGAGTATTGCCGTACCTCCGATCATTGCTTCTGGAACTTCAAGATTGACTTCTGAAGAAGCATTCGAAGGGTTAGGGTAGACCTTCATTTCTTCTGGGCTGAATTCGTCCAATCTCTTCAAAGGTGCAAATGCATTGGTATTGGCTTTGCTCACGAAATCAGCAATTTTGTTAAGATCCATTTCGCCAATCAAAGAAAGTGCGATAAACTCACCATCCGCAACGCCTAGTCCTACTACTTCATATACTATGTCATCTTCTTCATCAACGAATATGACAAATTTATCTCCCTCATCTCTGATTCTCATCAATTCATCATAATCTCCTTGAACATCTTTAAGTCCTTTTCTATATTCTTGATCTGCTTTGGTAGCATTTGGAACTTTTATTAAAGAAAAAGACTCAATTTTTGAAGCGAATTCTGAAAGCTCTCTTATTTCTTTGTCTTCTGCATTGCTGCCTATAATTGAAGCAAAATCAAATAATTTGCCTGAAAGATAGACGTGAGTGACTTCTTCTTGATCAACATATTGAGAATAGTTTCTTTCGATTATGCCTTGACCAAAAATTGAAGAGGAAACAAATATGACTAAAAGAAAAGAAAGTAAATTTTTCATATGGTTTAATTTTTTTGTTGTGTTAATAATATCGAGTGAGCGTTTCGATATATAAAGTTGACGCCAGCTAAACCTAAATGTTACAATAAGGTTAAAGAAAAATTACGAAAACCCTAAATCAATTTATTGTTGTCATAGCTATCAACCACAATTCAATTCAAACAAAAATGTCCAACTTTCTGGTTTTTTTCAAAATTATATTATCTATTAGTCGAACATCACCTGCCCATACCGCAGTGCATGCAACAGCATAATCCACATTTTTTACATGCTCAATGCCTTGCAGTGTTCTTCCATCTGCAATGGTG
Organism: Saprospiraceae bacterium; assembly: GCA_965230575.1. Lineage (GTDB taxonomy): Bacteria > Bacteroidota > Bacteroidia > Chitinophagales > Saprospiraceae > CAJXUU01. Next base: position 7,185,043 of record OZ246013.1, on the reverse strand, counting down.
AAATATTCGGGTTTGAATCCTTCGACCTTGGCCAACCTCTTCATAGCATATTGTTCGAGTTCTTTGCTTGGGAGTTTGTATTTATTACGTTTGACGTATTTCAAAGTCTTGTAAATTTCTTTTGCTGCCAATCTATTTTCCTTGGTCAACCTTACATTCCTTGAACTCATAGCCAATCCACTTTCTTCTCTTATTATAGGTATGACACGCAATTTTGTTGGTATATCTAAATATTCAATCATGTATTGAATTATCGAAAACTGTTGAAAATCCTTCTGACCCATATATATATTATCAGGGGTCACAATATCCAATAACCTTTTTACTACTTGCGCCACTCCCTCGAAATGTCCTGGCCGAAACTCTCCTTCCATTTCTTGATCAATGCCTTTGAAGTCAATTTTCAATTTTGTATTCAGATTTTTTGGGTAGACTTCTTCTGTACTAGGCGCGAATACGATGTCCACACCATGTTTCTTTAGCATTTTTTGATCTGCTTCAAGGGTTCGAGGGTATTTTTCCAAGTCCGAAGCTTCGTTGAATTGAGTAGGGTTGACAAATACAGAGCATACTGTGATGTCATTTTCCAGATTAGAAGCCTCCATTAATGACATATGCCCATTGTGTAGCGCGCCCATAGTAGGTGCGAATCCAACGGTTTTATTTTTTGATTTAAGGGTAGTTATATGTTGATTTAATTCTTTTACTGTTTTAATCGTTAGCATGTGGATATATAATTATTATTTCTTTTGAATATTCTCATCAAGTATCCCTATGATGATTTCCCATAGTTGTTCATAAGGAATGATTTCGACATCAATAGATTTAAGTGATATTTTAAAAGGGTTTTCGCGCAACTTTTTTTCGTACTTTTTCACATATCGTTCTGTTCTCAGTGGATGATATTCCGCCTCTGGTAGTTTTAACAACATTTTGATAAAACAATTGGAACGCAAGGTATGATCATTTCTTAAGTATCTATAGGTATATTGATTTAGAGCATCCAGCCTATCCAACAACTTGCCGTACTGCTTTCGAATCAGAAAGTGCATTAATTCCACAATTAGGATGGAAATATTGGTACCTCTCTTATCTTTTGAAAACAGCTCTACTTCATTTAAGAATTTATTCAATTTAAATTTCTTGTATTTTGGATGTTCGGTCAATTTTTCATCGATCTTTCCCGCTTCGAGTAGGATATTGGCAAATGCCTTTCGAAGTTTCCATGCTTCTAAATGAATTTGAAATTCTTTTAAACGTTTGGAAGAAAGTACTTCATGAGTTACATTAAACAAACTTTCATAATCTTTAGAAAAGGCATATAACGTATATTCTATTGCCTTCATTTGAAAGTAGTTGTGACTTTGAACAGAAGACATTTCCAAAATCTTTTTAAGATAAGTCTCGGCATTCTTAAAGTCACTAAGTTTTAGGTAATTAGAAATAATATCTCTATAAGCAGAATAAATTTTATAGCGCGGTATGTAATCTTTTTCAGTTGATATCTCAATTGATTGTTTTGAAATCTCAATTGATTTTTCAAATTCATTATTTATGGTGTAGGCGTAAGCTGCAATTTCATACACCTTACTCTTATATAAAAAGGTGTCATCTTCTTCGATACCATTGATAAATATTTCGCTTAAATTCAATGTTTCAAGTTTGAAATCATCTTTTATGTTTTCGTTTAATACTACAAACTTATGTGAAGTGTCATCATAAAATTTATCCAACTCCAAACTCTTGTTAAGCTTATTGTTTATGAACTCTACTTCCTTGGTAAATTGCCCAAATATTTTTTTACTTGGCTCCATATAAGCATAATGACTCTTAATTTGAATCGCCGTAAATAATTGCAAGTCAAGAAATTCATACTTTTTAGCTTGAGCGAAAATATAATTATATAGCTTTATTGAGTTTCTGGATTGTTGTTTGTATTGAATGATTTTGGCTACTGAGTATAATTGCAGCAAACGACAATATTCTTCATTTATAAATTCTTTAGATCTTACCGTGGTTTCGGAGAGAACTATATAGTCGAGTATCTTTTTGGTATACCTTTCTTTAAATTTTAGGAAGGCTTTGGAGTTCTCAGCATAGTTTAATGCTTTCTTGGCCTGTGCATCATTAGTTATATTATTATCAATAATATTTTCAAAAAGATGGAGATATTTTGTTTCAGAATCTATTTTACTGTCCTTAAATAGTCCTATTGCTTTCACTTTCTGTTTAGAAACAAGTTTGCTGAGTTGGTATATATCCAAATTCATAAATATACTAATATGCTGATAGTCAATGAAATATATATGTAAACATTAGGTTTAGGTAATAAATTGCCTTGTCAATATATAATACCTTTTGTAGTTATTCTTATCAAATATAGTGCTTAGATTTGTATTATAATACAATTAAAGGTTAAGAATAGGAGTCAAACAGTTGAATTCCAATAGATTAGATTGATCTGCACATGGGTGTTGTGCATAAAGGGTTGTCGTATTATTGTGTTTTTTGTAATAAATTGTTCTGGAAAGCCAGTGTATATTTGTTTTATAATTAACACAAACAAACACAAAACGAATAACTCATGGAAACGATCATAAACATAATCATAGATTTTATAGCTACAGAAGAAGGCGCATTTTAGTTAAATTATAAAATGATACTTTAAACCGATTAAGAATAAAGGGTGTTTTTGAGTGTGCTTCCACCAATCTTGGTGGAAGCCATTCTTTAAAACTTGCCCAGCGCTTCGAGCCCTAAAAATTAAATTTTGTTAAGATCGTAAAAGACCTGTTCAATCGAACGGGTCTTTTTGTTTTTATTATGCAGTTCACCTTTAATCATGTCATTATCCCTTTATAAATGTTATTGTATTCTAAAATCACCTTATTATTTTCACCAATCTTTTACTTCAATCGTATATCATTCATATTATTAATCACGTTTCATACCTTGTGTCAATGAAAAATATGAATCACTTACTCCTTTCTTTACTTTTTCTTTTTGGTTTTTGTAATCTAACATATTGCCAGTCCAAAAGTGCTAATATTGAAAATACCAAAATCAGCATTCTTACTTGTAGAAGTGGTGACCAGTTGTATACAACATTCGGTCATACTGCTATTAGAATATCAAATCCAGTAACTCGAATGGATTATGTATATAATTATGGACTATTCAGTTTTGATACTCCAAATTTTTACCCCAAGTTTTTGCGTGGGCAGTTGCCATATTTTCTAGGTGGGACACAGATGAAAAATTTTCTGAGGGAATATAAGTATGATAAAAGAACAGTTTTTGAGCAAGAATTAATCTTAAATGATGATCAAAAACTGAAAATGATAGAGTTTTTAAAAAACAATGCAAAACCTGAGAATAGAATTTATAATTATGATTTTTTCTATGATAATTGCGCCACAAGGGTAGTGGATTTATATGGATTGGCTGGGGAAATTTCATATACAAATGAAATTGAGGAAAAAACCTTTAGAGATTTGTTGAAAGAAAACCTTCAAAATTTAGTTTGGCCAGGATTTGGAATTGATTTGTTGATAGGTGCACGAGCTGAGCGAGTGACAAATAGACGAGACCAAATGTTTCTCCCAGAATATGTAATGACAAATTTAGCATCGGCCAAAGTTGATGGTGTAAGCCCGTTGGCAAAACCTGCAGAAATAGTGTTGGATTTCGAAAGTTTGAACGCTAATCGAAAGTCAAAAGGTACGAATTGGCCGCTTATTTGTAGCTCTATTCTGTTTTTAGTTACCCTGCTTTTTAATTTTTCATTTACCTCAATGACAAGACTTTACAATAAACTGTTTTTAGTAATATCTGGTGTTTTTGGCTTATTTTTATTATTCATGTGGTTTGGAACCAATCATGGAGCCACAAGAGATAATTGGAATGTACTTTGGTTCAATCCTCTCTTTTTTATTGTGTTATTGTCTAAAGGGGTGGTGAAAAAAACTGTTGTTTATATAGCTTTTGTCGCTCTCATTCTATCTGCCTTAAACTGCTTTTTTACCTTCTTACCCCAATTTTTTAATATTGCTTTTTTACCAATTATATTATCTCTCCTGGTGATAATCTACAAGGAAATCGAAAAAATTAGAAAACCCGCTTCTATTGCTTGAAAACTTCAAAAAGGCATATGCTGGAATAGACTAACTTTTTAAGACAATAGCTAGAGAATTAAATTAGGTCATGTATAATAATTGTGGAGCAGGTCAAAGATTCGATAAATTATTCTATTAAATGATACCTAACAATATTCAGATGTGATCCTAATCATCTTCAAATTTCTGTGATCATTTAAAAACATGAAGGGTTTCTCTTATATAGCGTTGGGTGTTACCCAATGCTATGAACACATCCCTTTTGGGTATCCTGAAGGGATACAACTATTGAACTTAAAACGAAGAGATATCCATACTTTCTAAATTTTTCGATCATTTTCTGTTATCCCTTTAGGATACATAGGTTTCTTATATTTATAGCATGTGGCGATCTCACATGCTAATAGGGTGATTGTCCTGCAGGCAATTTTTTGCCACTCAATCATTGTTGCAGTATGAGATATAGACATTTCTACCATACAAGATGTAATTCTATCTATCTACTTCGGATTCCTAATAGGTAATACCCATTGCAGAATCATACAACTGCAAATTCTAGATATTTGGATCTAATCAAAGGGTGTTACAGACTTTATATTTTTTTGATTCAAAGTACTATTGGATTAGCCCCCAGCTTTTTAACATGTCCCATTAAATAGGTGATATAAAAAAGTACAAATATTTCTCTTTGAAATTCAGATAACAAGCTAAATGACATTGAACTGTCGAATTCACCACAATTCATACATTTTGATCTGCAGGGATGACAGTTTAAAATAAAATGTAAAAATTCATTTACCTCATTTTAGGTCTCCGCCTTTTGCCTCCTGGCCGCATCATTTGTTGTCCTCTTCGTCCCATGCCTTGAGCCGCTTTGGCTTGTCCTCGATTCTTCAACGCTTTTTCAAACATTTCCATTTGTTCTTTCAACTGGGGCTCAACAACTTTAAGCTTTTTTGCTTCTCTGAAGTGATTTTTTGCTGCCGTCCATTTATTTTTCTGAGCATTGATATTTGCCAATTGCATCAAGACCATGGCCTTCTCGGTTTCAGTCGGCAATTTTAAAGACAACGCTTTATTAAAAAGCTCTTCGGCTTTAGTGCTTTCATTACGATTGATGGCGATCGTCCCTTTAATTATATAGTAAAATGCCCGATTGGAAACGTATAGTAATTTTGGAGAGAGGGTCAGACCCAATCTTTTTTCCGCACCATCCAAATCCATATTTTGTACCATTTCAGCGGCGGATTGTATTGTACCCAACATAAGATAACTAAGCAAAATCAAGGCTCCAATAAAAATCATTATCCAGGAATAACCAAATCCATACATGAATCCTAAGATTATACCACCGAATAAAAAGACTGCTATCAGTGCAAATTTTACGTAAATATTTATTTTAAACATCTTTGATAATTATATTTAATGTATGAGTACAAAGTTACATTTTATACTTTGCAAAACATGTCAAAATTTGATAACAACTTAGTTTTTGTTTTTATCGTTATGTTTAGGCATAAAAGCTATTTTGTTTGATAATAGATATTAGGTCAATAATAGGAATAATCTCAATTTGCTTCTTACTGAATTCTCAGGGAATTAGCCAAGTCAACTATTCATGCCATATCGAAATCATCGACGATCAACCTAAATCACTACTGGCATCCCTTGAAAAAATGGAAAATGCCGAAGATTCTCTTGTGTTTATAGGGTTGATTCAAGCTGATTTGATAGACTTGTGGTCAAGAGGTTTTCTATTGGCTGGGTTGGATACTGTGTTGGTACGGGATAGTAATCTGGTTGCCAAGATCAATATTGGGGATCAATATCGATTCGGAGAGGTGAAAATATCTAATGAAGATTTGGCGATGGTAAGTGCCGCTGGATTGAAAAATGTCAGATGGAAGGACAAAACACTTTCTGCAGATTTAGTAGGCCAATATGCTGAGACCTTATTGACATATTTAGAAGACAATGGTTATCCATTTGCCAATGTCAGTTTGGATAGTACTGCAATATCAGATGGTATCATCAATGCTCAGCTCAAGGTTTCCAAGAATAAGTATGTCCCTTTTGATAGTCTTGCTTTGCTTGGAAAAGTGGATATCAGAGAAGGGTATATGGAAAGATATCTTAATATACGAGCGAAAGATTCATATAGCAGGTCCAAGATTAATAATGTAGAAAAAAGAATTGACGACCTTACCTTTCTTGAATTGGATAGTACGCCTATTATTAAGTTTGCCAATAATGTGGCTCAGGTGCAATTGTATCTAAAACCCAAGAAGGCCTCAAGATTCGATTTTTTGATAGGGGTATTACCATCTTCGGAAGACGGAGAGCGGAAGTTTTCAATCATTGGTGAATTCACAGGGGAGATGTACAATAAATTGGGTCAAGGTGAATACATTTTTGCCAATGTGCAAAGTAGACCAGAAACAAAGGTCTTGGATGTAAGATTTAAGTATCCATATTTGTTTGATTTGCCATTGGGTATCGATCTCAAAGGGGGGATATTCTTTAATGAAAAATTTCGAGAGACTATTTGGGATGCTGGGCTCTTGTATCAATTTGATGGTGGCTCCAGTTTGAAGGCATCATGGAACAATAAGACATCTCGATTGATAGATATTGACACGACTAACATTTTATTAACTAAGCGATTGCCCAACCAATTGGATATTGCCTATAATGGTGGTGGACTGGAGTATTCATATAGAAACCTGGATTATCGATTCAATCCGACCAAAGGTTGGGAGTTGAGGGTAAGTGGAACAGTAGGATTGAAGAAAATAATAAGGAATAATACCATTGAAAACCTGAGCAGACCGGAAGTAGATTTCAATCAAGCATATGATACCCTTAAATTGAATACGCTTCAGACAGAGGCCAAATTGTCCACAGCCTTTTACCTGCCTGCATTCAATATAGGTACCTTTAAGCTTGGCATAGAAGGAGGTATGCAATATAATGAAGAGAGAATTTATGAAAATGAATTGTACCGAATTGGAGGGAATTCATTGTTGAGGGGATTCGACGAACAAAGTATATTGGCCAGCATTTATGTCGTGAGCACCACAGAATTTCGGTTGCTCCTGGATAGAAATTCATACCTCAGTTTCCCATTCATAGACTATGGACTTACGCGCATCACGATAGATAATGAGGAGCAATGGGATACAGCCCTAAGCCTTGGAATGGGTATCAATTTCTCAACTCCAGCTGGAATTTTCAATGTTTCATTTGCGGCTGGCAAAAGATTGGACAATCCAATAGATTTTGGAAACACCAAAATACACTTTGGATATGTAAGCTTATTTTGAGTAGATCCTCTTATTTAGAAGAAGCCTCCGCTTCCAATTCATCCCAGTATTCAGTTGCCCTTCTTGTATGAGGTATGCAGATAGAACCACCCACAAGATTGGCTATTGAGAAGACTTCAAAGACCTCATCTGTAGTAACGCCTAGCTCATGACAAGTACCTAAATGATATTTAATACAATCATCACACCTCAAGACCATTGAAGCTACAAGACCTAGCAATTCTTTTGTTTTGACATCGAGCGCTCCATCAGTATATGTCTGATTGTCTAAGCTGAAAAATCGTTTTATCACCTTATTGTCCTGAGCCATTATTCGCTCATTCATCTTTTCTCTATAGGCGTTGAATTCTTTTACACTTGACATAGATTTCGTTTTAAACTACTTGAAATTATATTTTACAATTGGATTTTAAATCAGAATTTTAATGGATATTCAATTACAAAAATAATCAAACTGTACCTTTATTAATGCCCCTCCAAATAGAAATAATCATTCGTATGGGCAATAGAAAAATGACAAGAATCGACCCTGTCCCAAAAAATATAAATTGATACTTGATATATTTAGTAATGTCCATTGCAGTGTCTGGGGCCAAATGACTTAGCATTCTAATATGTGCTCCTTTATCAATAAAATCTTGAAAATTGAACAAAGCATCTATCGAATAGATAAATAATGGTATGGGGAGGAAGACCAAAATCAATTTCAAGATTTTACTATTAGCTAGAAATGTATGTTTTAGTAAGAATATATATCGAGTAAGAGTGACAAATAAAATGATGAAAAATATGTTTGGCTTATAAAATTCATATCCTTCTCCAATATAACTTATTATTGGGAGTAAAAACAAAGCTACAATCACCAAAGTAGCTATCCACCATACCAATTCCAATACTATTTTACTACTCATTGATCAGAGAAATTTTTTCTCGAAAGAAAATCGTTTTAAATAAAAATTATAGAAAAAAACTATTCCCGTAGCTATGATCTTCGCAAGGATGGGGTAAATCTGAAATAGCTCAAACCTCTTCAATCCATAGATTATGGAGGTAGAAATAAAAATTCCACCCAGGGATACCAATAATGAAAGGATAAATACCGTGCTGGCCTTTCTGTTTAGTTCGAAAATATATTTTTTCTGTAATACAAAATTAATCACCATTCCTACCAGTGAGGAAATGATATTGACTATCTCAACAGGGATGGTTGTGATTTTTGATAATAGTGCAAATAATCCCATATCCACCAAAGTAGCTACACCGGAAGAAGCGGCGAACTTGGTTTTCATTAGAATTAATTTTTTGATAAGTTCCCTATTTATCAATACTCTATTTTTAGATTATGCCGCAAAGCTAATGAAGTTATTTAAAAACATAATCAAGTGGTTTAAAAACATAAGGATTACCATTTTTTGATGGCAATCGTTGAGCTTCGGATCATCCTTTTGACTTTATTTAGAAAAAGAATTAATAACCAAGGGATGAAATTGAGAATATGAAATCATAAGGAATTGTAAAAAAGCAATTTCCTGCATTATTTGGTCGGCATTTACTTATTTTTCGATTCTGTAATCATCAAGATCTTAAGTGCATAGAATAATACTACTTCTTATTTTGTTTTACACTGTACCTGGTCAAGGGCAGGGATATTTTGAACCAAATGAGTCTATCGCCCATGCGTACAAGTTGGTGACCACTCTTCAATTGGATTCGGCTAGAGTGAAAATTGATGAAATAAAGAAGAATGAACCAGATAACCTCCTTGTTTATCATATTGAAAATTATATCGACTTCTTTACTATTTTCATCAATGAGGACAAAAAGGAATTCAAACGACTGGAAAAAAATAAACAGATCAGACTTGATAAGATTAATGAGGGAGACAAGGAAAGCCCTTACTATCTATTCACTAAAGCTGAAATAAATCTTCAATGGGCTACAGCAAGAATAAAATTTGATCAAAAACTTACAGCAGGTACAGAAGTATATCGAGCCTACAAATTTCTTGAAAAAAACCTGGAAAAGTTTCCAGACTTTATTGAGAATAAAAAAAGCTTGAGCATCATTCATGCGCTAGGGGAGAGCCTTTCGGGGATTCTAAGGAAAATCATTGGTGTAAGGGGATCCATAAAACTGGGAACATCAGAGATCAAAGAAGTAGTCGAATACAGCAAAGATCACGATTTTTTGTTTCGGGATGAATCCTATGCGATATATGCCTATATCCTATTCTACCAAAATAATAAAAGGGAAGAAGCCTATAAATTGTTGTCAGAGGCAGATTTGGATCATACTACTAGTCCATTGTTGTGTTTTTTAAAGGCTAATATTGCTCAAAAAAATGGACATAATACTGAAGCCATCAGAATCTTGGAAGAGCGACCCACAGGCGATTCTTATCTTCCATTTCCCTACCTGGATTTCATGTATGGCAAATTCAAGCTTTATGAATTAGACCCTGGCTCGCAACAATATATGTTGAAGTTTTTGGATGAATTTAATGGGCGTCATTTTGTGAAGGAAGCGTATCAAAAACTTGCTTGGTATGAAATGGCGACCAATGAGGATGTAGCAGGTTACAAAAAGTACATGGAGCTTTGTCAGGAAAATGGCTATGACTTGGTCGATGAAGACAAACAGGCATTAAAAGAGAGTAAGGATAAAGAAATTCCCAATGCTACATTATTGCGGGCAAGATTATTATTTGATGGGGGATATTTCGCCAGGGCGTACAATTTGCTCATACAAAAGGCCTATCTTTTTGAGAATAGCAATGGTAAGGAAAGCTTGGAATTTCAATATCGAATGGGAAGATTGAGCCAGGAATTGAAAAACTATCCGGATGCGATTATGTATTATGTAAAGACGATTAATAAGGGTGAAGATCTGAAATCATTTATGGCATGTAACTCAGCATTGCAGATAGGATTAATTTTTGAGGAACAGGAAAAGTACGGACAGGCGAAGAAGTATTTTGACTTGTGCCTTGATATATCACCAAAGAGATACAAAAATAGTCTTCACCAAAAAGCCAAATCGGGTAAGGATAGAATAAGGCCTTTTATCAATTAAAATGTATTTTCACAAGCTATGAAATATAAAAATATATATGTGGCGGCCAGTAGCCAGCATGTCGGAAAGACTACTTCTACTTTAGGATTGGTTTCGGGATTTATGAAAAAAGGACTTAAAGTGGGCTACTGCAAACCAGTAGGTCAAAAGTTCCTGGATATCAATAATCTCATTGTAGACAAGGATACCGTATTATTTGCGGACCTCATTCATTTTGATTTGATCCCTGAATATCATAGCCCTGTGATACTGGGCAAGGGAGCTACAGAAAAATACCTCGACAATCCCAATCAATACGATTTGCATGCCATTATCTCAGAGGCCAAAAGGTATATGAGCAATAATAATGATATCACCATATACGAGGGCACAGGACACCCTGGTGTTGGGAGTGTGGCTGGTCTATCCAATGCCAAGGTAGCGAAGATTTTGGATGCTGGTGTGGTGATGGTCGTAGAAGGAGGTATCGGGAGTACCATTGATATGCTCAATATGTGTATTGCGATATTCAGAGAAAATGATGTCCCAATAGTAGGAGTGATAATAAACAAGGTGAGAGAAGAGAAGATTCACAAAGTAGAAGAATACGTGAAGAAATGGCTCGACAGAAATAATTTACCCTTGCTCGGTGTAATACCTTATGATCAGACCTTGGCATATCCGCTGATTAGAAGTATCGCCAAGTCTGTATCTGGTACAATAATCTATAATTCGGATGCTGATAATAACAAGGTAGCAACAATTTTGGCGGGCTCACTTATCGACTTAGAAAAACTGGAAAATTCTTCAGATCAATTATTGGTTGTAGCGACCAAAGCACTCAATGGCGCCATCAAAAAGATTGAAAGCATCGAAAAACTTAATAAAATAACGGAGACTTCGCTTTCAGGAATTGTGGCTACCGGACAAGGGAATATCGACAGTAATACTTTGAAATATATTGAAAAGAATAATTTACCTCTGATTCGTACCCACCTAGATACTTATGGTTGTGTAGTTAAAATCAGTAAAATTGAGGTGAAGATCAATCGAAAAACACCTTGGAAGGTGAAAAAGGCCATTCAACTTATTGAGAATCATGTTGACTTTGATAGTATAATGGAAAAGGTTTAGGGTAGGCATATTCAGAAGTAGACTATCTTTTTAAAATCGAAGTCTGAGTATTAAAACGGGAGTAAAAAGAAGCGTGGCAGCGGCTGTGTTTTGGGATGTGGGAGCGGCTTTGAGTGCTGCATTAGGCAGCCTTGATTTTTTTTGATTCTGTTTTTTGATCAAGCAAAAAATAGAATGCCTAGCCGGCGAGGCGAAACAAAGTTAAGTGTTCCGACGACCTCGTTTTCGTTGAAAATACAATGAAAAAGTGCTATACACTAAAATTTATTCAGTAGTAACGCTAATATTTAATAAGCCTAACTTGTTAATTTATAACTAATTATAAAATTTACATGAAAGGAATATTTATTTAGGAAAATCTCTAGGGTAGTGATATACCTATATTAGAATGAGTCGTTTTTGTGTCAACTTATTTAAGGATGGGACAGAAGCATAAAATAAAAAAGGGTATAATAGACAAAAATGGTTGGTAAAACCTGTATAAGTAGCCAGGTTATCAATAAGTTACGGAGAGTTTAATGAAAACGGTTTCATTAAACTTTCTTTGTGCATGAAAAAGGCTAAAAAAAAGATGTTGGGCTTGCGGTTTTTTGGATTCCATTAAATGGGGAAAACGCAATGGTAAACAACGCTATAAATGTAATAATTGCGGTATCCTTTTTACTTCTTCAAATACTGGACTGAGTAAAAGCAATGAAGAGATTTGGTTTAAGAAGTGGGTTATTGAACGACTTACATTGAGATACTTATCGGCAGAAATGAGTATTAGTAAAAGGAGCCTCCAACGTAAATTTTCTATCTATCTTTCATCTGTTCCTGCCTTTTCAATTAAACAGAATAAAGAAGCTCATTTGGTTATTGATGGAACCTATTTTCCTGGTGATTTGTGTTTAGTTCTTTATTATGATAGTCATATTAAATATACACAGCTCTATAGATTTACAGACAAAGAAAGGTTTATTCAAATCAAAGAAGATCTACTTAATCTAGTCAAATTAGGGATATCGATTAAGTCTGTAACCTGTGATGGACATCGTGCTATTCTTAAGGCTATTTCCTCAGCTCTTCCTGATGTCAATATTCAAAGATGCTTAGTGCATATCCATCGAGAATCTAATATCTGGCTTCGTAAAAAGCCTGTGAATCAAAGATCTGTAGAACTTAAGGCCATCGTCAATCAACTATTCAAAGTGAACACAAATAATGATAAATTGGCCTGGATCAATATGTTCAAGGAATGGTTTGAAGACCATAAAGAACATATTAATGAAAAGAAAATCAATCCAGTAACCGAGCGTTGGTGGTATCGGCATAAAAACTTGAGACGGACCGCTGTGATGATAAAAAAAGCAATTCCAAACATGTTCCATTTCTTAGATAATCCAAGTATTCCTAAGAGCACAAATAATCTAGAATCCTTCTTTGGACACCTGAAAGATACACTTAGCATTCATAGAGGATTAAGCAGGCGTAATCGCAAAGCATTTATTTTATGGTATCTCCATTACAAAAACCAAACTAGACGCTAGGTTTTCTTAGCCAATCTTAGCAAGCCTGAATAATTCAAACAAACAAAAAGAGTGGTTATAAACCACTCTCACATATTCAGTATAAGCATCAACCTTATTGCTCGCAGGTTGCTCCTCAGCAGAGCCTGGATCCTCTTCCAGTTGATGACAGGAATTTAATCAATTCTAATAAGAAATCCACCAACCATTTTTGTCCACATTACCTAAAAAAGCCTTCGTTTTGCAAAACGAAGGCTTTTTTATTTTATCTATTTATTATAAGTTCTCTAGAACTTAGGACAGTATACCCCTCTACTTTCTGGACCACAAATTTCATACACCAATGAAAATTCAAATGCTCCATTTGCTGATCCAGCTTGACTGAAATCAGAAATTGTAAGGTCATAACTGAAACCTATTGAAAATTGATCATAATTAAATCTTGAAGAAAGAATGACAGCATCAGAATGCAATCCACCTTCTACTTTTGTACCCAATCTGTACCATGCACCTATTTGCCATGACTGATTGGATGTTCTACTTGGACCCATCGCAAATCTTAAACTTGCTCCTCCATTAAATTCTTTGTGTGGACCTTGAGTCATATAAACAAAGAAAGGAAGTACACTCATTCTTAATGAAACTGGAAATTGAGCTCCACCATGAATGGTTGCCTTACTATATAATGATACTGGATTACTTCCCAAGAAACTAACATTTGGTTGATTCAAGTGGTGAAGTGCAGCACCTAAATAGTAGTTTGTCTTTTCATCTAATACGCTAAACCACATTAATCCAGCAGCGATGTCAGGATAGATGAAGTCACCGTCAAAAGGAAGCTCGTTTGAAGGACATGTCTCACAGAATCCATTTTCATCTATTTGACTAGGCCATCTAAGATCTTCTTGACTTATTCTTCTCTGTGTCAATGCTGCATCCGCACCAATGACTAAATAGCTTGCACTTTTTCTGTAACCCGCCATTTTTTTACTGTAAGAAAGAGAAAGTCTACCTTGAGTAGTACCAAATCTCGACTCTCCAGCAACATCACCCCACAATGATCCACCTATTCCGAAATAATCTTCTCTACCAACAGGCATTTTTTGATCATAGGATAAGGAATATGTGTTATATGCGTTCGCACCAAGAGCACTTGCCCATTGATTTCGATAATTTACAATCATTCGCGTTTTACAATTATTGACACCTGTCATAGCAGGGTTCAAATTCAAGGGCGACATGTAAAACTGTGTGAAGTGAATATCTTGAGCTGAACTTGAAAATCCAAAGAACAAGCCACAGCACACAATCAAAAGCTTATAAAAACCTTTCATTTAATCTCTATTTTATACATTAACGAATAGATAAAAAAGACTGTATTTTTATTCGTAATGAACGGCTAAAGTAATAATATTCATTTAACAAACTAGAATATTCCAAATAGTATTCTTTCAAAAAGTTAAAAAATAACTAGAATACCACTTGGAAAGACAAATATTTTGCAAAATAGACATACTTCTATCGCCTAATTGTAAGACTGAGATCCAGGCAATATCGCTGCTAAAAGATTGATCGATTAGCAGAAATGATTAAATGCCATTTTTAAATTTTGAGCTATGTCCATAGCACTTTGACCTTCAATGTGCCTTCTTTCTAGCATATGGACCAGCTTTCCATCCTTGAAAAGTGCAATTGCAGGAGATGAAGGAGGATAGGGCAATAGGTGTTGTCTTACGGTTTCAGTAGCCTCTTTGTCTACACCGGCAAAAACAGTATATAGATTGTCCGGCTTTTTGTCATTGTCGACAGACATTTTAGCTCCAGGTCTGGCATTTCGAGCTGCACATCCACATACTGAATTTACAACTACCAGGGTTGTTCCTGAACTGCCAGCAAGTTTTTCTTCGACATCCGCAGGGGTGTGCAAACTGGAAAATCCAAAATCGGTTAAATCTTTTGCCATGGGCATGGTTAATTCTGCAGGATACATATTTTAATGTTTTTTAAATTTATAATTAATTGAATCTTAATACCTTGTTTTTTAATCAAAAAAAATATTCAAAAAAGTGTCAACAAAAGTGATAACATCTGAATAGATACAAAGATTTCGATATTTTTGTTTTTATTTCAATTTTTACGCAAAATTTCAACATTCATAACATAACTATGACGAGAAATATTTTTCTTCTTTATTTTTTGATATTGGCTTTTGTAGCCAATGCACAAGATAAAGCTAAAGTATATCAGACTTTCAAAGATACTAGAGTAATCAATTCTCACTCCACAGAGACCTTAAAATCGGGAATTTTGGATTTCAGAATAGCCCATAGATTTGGAGATTTCGCTGGTGAAGGGGGTGGTTGGGAGACTTTTTTTGGTCTCGAAAATGCCTCAGATGTAATGATAGGATTCGAATATGGCATTACTGACAATTTTATGATTGGTCTGAATCGTGCCAAGGGGAGCGGTCCACTGAAGCAAAATGTAAATGGAATAGCCAAAATTAGATTTGCAGAGCAGGACGTAGACAATACCAT
This sequence comes from Saprospiraceae bacterium, assembly GCA_965230575.1. GTDB lineage: Bacteria > Bacteroidota > Bacteroidia > Chitinophagales > Saprospiraceae > CAJXUU01. The sequence continues at coordinate 7,169,375 of OZ246013.1, read as the reverse complement.
TCCCTTCAGCTTGGCCATATTAGGGATAGCCAGCGCCTCTACAATGCCTAGAAGTCGAACAGAAGGAGTTATCAATTTCTTTGAAAAAACGGAACACAGACTTTCATACCATGGCGAACTCATCATGTCGAGAAAGTTTTCAAATTATTTCTCCTTTCAAGTGAGCGGAGCCTGGACTTACAGAAATATTGTGCCTTCAAGCGATAAGAATGATTTGGTAAGCCTGGGATTCACTTCTCGCATTCAGTTGTCCAAGGCAATAGGAATTGTGCTGGATGGAAGAATGGTTTTTTCAGATATAAGAACAAGTGATACGGGCTACTACGCACCACTCGGTATTGGTATTGAATGGGAAACAGGAGGTGGTCATGTCTTTCAAATGAATTTTACGAATGCAACAGGTATTGAACAGACGGATTATATTCCTTATACCACTTCCAATTGGTTGGATGGAGAATATAGATTAGGATTTACAATCGCAAGGCAATTTAGAATATGATTAGGTATTACAGTTTTTTTGTTTTGGCAATATGTGTTGTAATCGGAGCGTCTTTTTCTTCTGATACAGAGCCAACCTCAGAAACCAAGTCGGTGATTGATATATTGGAGGCCAAAGGGATGGATTATAGCGCTAAAAAGCCAGATTTTTCTATAGAAGGAGTTAGTGCAGAAGTGGGATATTCTATATTTCACAATGGATTTGCACCCAAGCCCAATGGAGGCAAAACTTCCAAACAAAGCAAGCATTTTGTGTGTTCATCGTGCCACAACGTACAAAAAGAAGACCCAAATCTTAGTATTGTAGATCCTCAAGCGAGGTTGCAATTTACAGCTGCTAATGATTTACCTTTTCTTCAAGGTTCAACCATGTATGGTGCGGTAAATCGAACTACCTATTATAATGGAGACTATGAGAAGAAATATGGAGACTTGGTTCATGCAGCTAGAAATGATATCAGGAATGCAGTCCAATTATGCGCTACAGAATGTGCTCAAGGTAGAAAATTGAAAGATTGGGAAATGGAATCCATAATCGCCTATCTATGGACCTTGGAATATAGTCTTGAGGACATTGGTCTCACGGAAGCATCTGCTGACAAACTCGGAGTCGAAGGCATACAAGCCAAATATCTTCAGGGAAGCCCTGCTACCTTTATTGCACCACCGGATGACCGTAAAAAAGGGACAGGACTAATTGGAAATGCAGAAAATGGCAAACTTATTTACAGTAATGGATGCCTGCACTGTCATTATCAGGGGAGGTATTCTTTTTTACATCTTGATGATAGCAGGATGTCATTCAAACATTTGAAACGTACGATGCCTAAATATGGAAGACATTCCATCTACCAGGTGATTCGTTGGGGAGTTCCTTCAAAATCAGGAAAAGCTTCTTATATGCCGCAGTACACCAAAGAGAAAATGAGTGATCAGCAATTGGCAGATTTGAGGGCTTATATTGAATTTGAATGTGAGTAAGATTTTGTTCAGTGTAATAAATTTTATCATTTCAAAATAGGCTCTTGTCTTTGAAAACCAAAGGTATTTCTTCTTACTTAGGTATATCCCTAAATTATACAAATAAGAAAAGTCCGATAATTAATATTATCGGACTTTTACATTTACAATATTAGTTTAATTCTATATCGTTTATTGGCAATTTATTTTATTTGAATGGATCTGAAAATCTTACATCTGTAAATATTTTTTTGCCAGTCAATGTCAACAAGTAGGCCTCCAGAGCTACTTTTTCGTCTTCTGTGAAGTTCATTCTTATAGGCTCATCTCCATCTTTCAAGTTGCTATTCAAATTTGGATGATTGGATATCCCTTCGCTATAGTGATTGATTACTTCACGAATAGTTTCGAACCTGCCATCATGCATATACGGTGCTGTCAATTCCACGTTTCTTAAAAATGGAACTTTAAACACGCCATTTTCTTTTGAATTTCTAGTTCTGGCACCGACACCTTTGTCTTCGTACACAAGGTCAAGTCCATTGTTGGCAGTTGCCATTGCCGAAAGTTTATGATCTTTGCTATGACAACTGGAACAGTTTTTCATATAAATGTCTTTCCCCAAGTTTTCCGCTTCCGTAAAACCATTAAAATGCGCTGATACATTCCCATCATTCCAAATCATCACCCGGTCAAATTTTGAATCCGATGATACAATACTATTTACAAACCTTTCGATAGCATCCAATACAAGATTTTCTTTGATTTCTCCTTCACCATAGGCCTTCCTGAACAAAATTGGGTATATATCATCTTTCTGTATTCTATCAACAAGTGTTTCCATATCAAGACCCATCTCAATACTACTTAATATTGCCGCCTCAGTTTGGGATGAAATGGCATCATTCGATTCGTCCCAAGAAAATAATGATTTTGCACTTTTTTTACTGCCATAAGCTGTGGTGAAACCTATTGTAACTCCAAGCGGTAATGAGTTCCTTGTGGTGACTTCTCCATTAAATCCTTCGCTAAATGCCACATCATCTGCAAAAGCTAAGGCTTGTTTATGGCATGATGCGCAGGAAACACTTTCATTTATAGATAACTTGTGGTCATAAAATAATACCCTTCCTAGCGTGGCTTTATGGTTAAAACTTCTAGATTTAAAATCTTGCTCCTGCGCTTCACTTATAAAAATATCTCCATCAATGAAGGATGAATACTCTAAGGCATTAGAAGGAAGGTTGAGTCTTTTGGAAATAATGTCATACTCTTCATCCGTATAATCATTTAATATTTCAATTTGCTCCTCGCCGCAAGAAAAGATGGTTAAAACAAGTAATAATGGTCCAATAAATTTGAATGCTATTTCCTTCATTTTCGTGATTTATATGTTTTCTAATTATATAATAACGCATGCTATGACATTATTGTGACAAAGTAATTGTTTTTCTCTAAAAGACGAAATGCCGAAGTGTTGGCGTGGAGTACAAGATGTACTTTATAACAGTACTTTCCGAGCAACTTTAAGTATCGTCATTTAGAACAAAATTGGTCATTACTTTAGTTTTAGCCTCTTGGAGCTACAAGTGAATTCGTAGCAATTGCCTTTTATTTTTTCTATCATATTCTTAAACTTGCTTACACGATCTTTTTATCATTCATTAATTGTCATTCCGACCGAGTGCAACGAGTGGAGGAATAGACAATTATGAGTGATTCTAATTTCGACTGTAACGGAGAAATCTACTGGGGATTGAAAACAGACCTGCACTTTTAGAAATCTCCGCGTTGGTAGAAATTAAAGTACTAAAAGCATTGTCGTCCTTCGACTATGCTATCTATGACAATCTAAATGTGCAATTTATACACGCATAAATATTACCTCTTATCAAATTTAAAACATTTCTTTATCTTACTTCCTGAAAGAAATTTGTTATGAAAAGACGAGATGCCGTAAAGGGAATAATTTTATTTTCCCTGGGTACTGGAATTATATATTCTTGTACCGATAAATACAAAGCCATTAGAGAATTGGGATTGACGTACTTTAATCCAAAAAATGAGGAATTGGATTTGATTGAAAAATTGTCTCAGGCAATTGTCCCTTTTAATTCTATACCTGAATTAGCCAATCATACGGCATTGCCGCTTATGTTTACCATGCTCGACGATGTATATGAAAAGGAAGATAGAGATGTATTCCAAAACGGTTTGCAGAATTTTGATCTTATCATTGAAAAATCAGAAGGTAAGAGGTTTAGCAAGATGAAGGAAGAAGAACAAAATTCTTTGCTTTCCAGGCTAAATAGTAAAGAAGAAGGGATGGATGAAGTTGTCCAATCATTTTTTGATATTGTGAAAGGGGAGAGTATTAGATATTTGAAAACCAGTGAATATTACCAGAGAAAGGTGAATTATTATGAAATGGCACCTGGAAGATTTAAGGGTGATGTTTTAATCAGTGAACTGAAAAATGCAAATGAAGTATGAGTGAATTGAAAGAATTTCAGGCCATAGTGATAGGTGCTGGTATGAGTGGCAGCTGGGTAGCAAAAGAACTTTGTGATAATGGAATAAAGACCTTGTTATTGGATCGAGGGCCTAATGTAAAGCATTTGCAAGATTATCCAACTGCGAGTACTTACCCCTGGGAATATCCACATAGAGGTGCCGTAAGTCAAGAAGATCTAGAGGCAAATCCTATAGTGAGTAAATGTTATGCATATAAAGAAGGAGCTACACATTTTTTTGTAAAGGATGACGTACAACCGTATGTTCAGAGTAAGCCTTTTGACTGGATCAAGGGATATCAGGTAGGTGGTAAATCTTTGATGTGGGCTCGACAAACCCAGCGATGGAGTCAATATGACTTTGACGGACCAGACCAAGATGATTTTGCGGTTTCATGGCCCATTTCTTATGCAGATCTCGCACCTTGGTATAGCCATGTAGAAAAATTTGTCGGAATATCAGGAAATAAGGATGGTCTGGATACACTTCCGGATGGAGAATTTTTGCCGCCCTTGGATTTGACAGTGGTTGAAAAGCACATCCAAAAGGTCGTGAAGGAAAATTATTCTGATAGACATGTGATCTATGGCAGGTGTGCACATATTACAGAACCACAAGAAATTCATAAACAACAAGGCCGGGGAAAGTGTCAACATCGAACGATTTGTGAGAGAGGTTGCCCATTTGGCGGCTATTTCAGTGCCAATTCAAGTACTATCCCTTGGGCAGAGAGAACAGGAAATTTGACATTGCGAGCGGACAGTGTTGTACATTCTATTTTGTATGATGAAGAAAATAAGAAGGCCAAAGGAGTTAGAGTGATCGATGCCAACACGAAGGAAGTGCAAGAGTATTATGCTGATGTGGTATTCCTGAATGCTGGGGCAATAAATAGCAGTGCAATATTACTAAACTCGAAGTCTGAGAGGTTTCCAAATGGCTTGGGCAATGACAATGGTTTGTTGGGGAAGTATTTTGCTTTTCATAATTATCGAGCTAGGTTGACGGCCAAATGCGAAGATTTTCAAGATAGAATATTTGAAGGGCGTTCTCCGACAAATGCCTATATGCCGCGATTCGTCAATATATCAAAACGAGATCAGGCATTTAAGAGAGGATATGGGGTAGCTATTTTTACTTCACGATATCGAAAGACTGATACGGATTCATTTGGCCCTGAATTGGTCGATGAATTGATGAAGGACAAAAACTTTGGACCATGGCAGGCTTCGGCTATGATGATGGGGGAGACTATTCCAAAAGAATCAAATTACTTGAGTCTGGATCCTCAGAAGACCGATCAATACGGAATACCATTGGTGAATTTTAATGTCGATTATGATGAGAATGACCTCATGATGATGGAACACTTCTATACCACCTTCGAAGAGATTTTTGAGAAGTCAGGATTTGTAGATTTCAAAAGAATAGATACTGGACAAGCTCCAGGTTTGGATATTCATGAAATGGGCGGAGTAAGAATGGGTAAGGACCCTGCAACTTCACTGCTAAATGGTCAAAACCAAATGCATCTATGCGATAATGTATATGTATCTGATGGTGCATGTATGACTTCGACTTCTACCCAGAATCCATCTTTGACCTATATGGCTATTGCCGCTAGAGCTGCCAATCATTATATTAAGACGAGTAAGAAAGAATCTTAATACGGGAGACTGAGAAATAGCATTCGCAATTATAACTCTTTGCGCCAGGACGAGACAAATTCTAATAAAAAAGCCCATCATTTTCATGACGGGCTTTTATTTTCTAATTACTATACTTTAAGATTATACAACCTTTACTCCGACTGCATTTAATCCTTTTTTTCCTTCTTGTAATTCGAATTCTACAGTGTCTCCTTCACGGATGTCATCTACCAATCCTGATACATGTACAAAGTAGTCCTTGTTTGTTCCTTCTTCAGTAATAAAACCAAATCCTTTGGATTCGTTGAAGAATTTTACTGTGCCTTTAGCCATTTTATTTATTTGTAATAATGTAATAGAGTCAAAGATAGAATTAATAATTGCGATTTGCACCATAACTGCTATTATTATACCTGATTTAAGGGATAATTAACCCATTTAGAGTCAATTAATTGAATTCGAAGCCTTTAATAGAATACAAAAACAGTTGAATTCTACCATTTCGAGGTGCATTTCGGAAGGGTAATTCAATTGAAAATGATATTTGTTGCAACAATTTAAATGACTTTTCTATTTTAAAGGATAGATTTCTTTTATAAATAATATTTCTGAATAATGAAAAGAAGAAAATTTATTAAGGACTCCGCGATTGTAGGTGCAGTCTCAGTAAGTCCATCCGTTATTTTGGCAAATTCTGGAATGTATTCCAGTGATAAATATCGAAAGGTACATCGCATTTTGACCGCAGGGGCAACTTATGTGGGGACCTTACCCATCATGCGAGCCTTTGCAGGGAATCACATGGATTATGTATCTCCATTTGTGTTGTTTGATGAATTTGGTCCTGTGAAAATATCTCCAGGAAAAGATGCATTGAAAGTAGAGGCACATCCACATGCAGGAGTGATTCCGACTACATATTTTGCATCTGGAAGTGGGCATCACAAGGATAGCCTGGATTATGATTTTCAAATTAATTCTGGTGAATTTATGATGTTCAGCTCGGGTAAGGGGGCAATTCATATGGAAGAGTCTGGTAGTGAACTTAAAGAAAATGGAGGAGAGCTTCATGGGTTTCAAATATGGCTGAATATGCCTTCGAAATTCAAGTGGGACGACCCTTCCACCATTGTATATGGCACTGAAATGATGCCTACCATTGTGCATGAACATTTCACTGCAAACGTGGTGATGGGATCGCTATTCGGTCATACTTCCAAGGTAGAAACATTGTCACCCGCATTCTATTATCATATCAAACTAGATGCCGACAAGAGATTGGATATACCGACCAACCCGAATCACAATGCGTTTGTATATGCGGTGTCTGGAGAATTGGAAATTGAGAATCAAAAAAAGTTGCTGCAACACCAGGTTGCGCTCTATGAGCGAGGGAGTAGTGATATCAATTTATATACAAAAGAAGGAGCTGAGTTTTTTGTTTTGGGAGGTCAACCTCTAAATGAAGTAGTTTTTTCTTATGGCCCTTTTGTGATGAATACGGAGGAAGAGATAAGGAGATGCATACACAATTATAATACGGGGAAAATGGGAAATCCTGAGGTAGTTAATCAGTAAAAAAATAGACTTTAATTGTATTCTTAATCGTGCATTTGAACAAGCTGTTTGGAAAAGTGATTTGAGATCAATTTTATCAATAATTGGATGATTTTAGATTATCCTGAAAAAAGCAAAGGCTGCCATAAATTTTGGCAGCCTTTGTTTTCTGTGAATGTGAAATGCTCGGAAATAAGATTTTTTATTATCGTGCGATTATCAATTTCTTATTAATGAGATTCTCATTTTTAACCAGAGTTATGTAATAGATTCCATTGGGCAAGTGGCTAGTCACCAAGGCATCATCTAAAATTGTAATAGGAATCTTTTTACCTTGTAAATCATGAATAGATTGAATATCTGATACCGAGGCTCCATCAAAGTATACGTAATTAGAACTTGGAATTGGATACAAATTTACTTCTTCCATAGAAACATCGTAAATCCCAGATATTGTCGGCTTTTCAGCCATCTCGAAGTTGAAATGTACGCCAATTTCGAAAAGTGAGTTGTTTCCTTCAAGTAAAAACTCGGATATGATGTTCAAATTTTCCCATGAAAAAATATCACTTGTAAGTCCACTTTCACTAGGGATTATTTTGATGTTGTACCATATCTCATCTTCTTCAAAATCAGTAGGGTGCCATACTTGGGTCCATGATATTTTGAATTCATCACCAATAAATGAATGGTTTCCAGAAAGTCCAGATGTGAATTTTGGATTTATTTCACTCAAACCAACAAATTCTGCATTTTGAATTTTTAGGCCATATTGAAATCCGATCAAATTTTCGATACGAGACGACCAAATGGCTACCTCTGTTTCTTCACCAGCAACTACTTCTTTCAATTCTATGTACTTGGTGAAGATGTCATTAATATCCACAGAGAGATTGACAACTGAATTTTTAATAATGAAATAGCCATTGGAACTTTCAAATTTTAAGAATACTGGGTAATAACCTGGCTCAATGGAAGGTTCAAAAAATATACTTTCCTTGAATTCGCCATCCTCAGTCAACGATATTTTTAATGAATAATCCCCACAATTAAAATAACTCTCTGCATCAAACAAAGATGCACTAATTAGCCCTTCGAAGTATGCATTGATCTCATGATTTATAACAGGATGAACATCGAATGAAAAACCAGCCAGACAAGGAGTTCGTTTGATAAGGGTAGGGTTGTACCAACTTTGAGTGGTATGTTCGAATACATATACTTCCTTTTCATTTTCGTCAGGCGGCAATGAAACGATACTTTGGGAAGCATCCGTAGAAGAAAAAGAATAGATATATCCTTGGATTGGATTTTCGATTAGCGCGCTGGCATGAATCAATACATTTTTGGCTGGAAAATCTGATTCAATGAGAAAAAGGTCCTTGGCCAAGTTGGTATTTTGATCTACATTATATATTAAACTATCGACAAGAATTTCTCCATTGAGCCAATGCAATAACTTGATCTCTCGTATTATCGAGGTGCAATTTCCTTGAGGGTCCGTATTTTCAAAATCTTGGTAAGTCAAGGATGTGCAATTCCCATAAGGATACTCCATGCCATTGATTGTTGGAAAGTCTTCAGGTATATCTACACATGAACTAACATGCACTATTTCAGGAGGCCAAGCTACAGTACCCAATTCCCCAAACTCACAGTTTGATCTTAATATTTCCGTCCTGTTGTACCAGCTTTTGGTGGTGTATTCGAAAACCTGCACTATATCATCCACCGTATTTTCTGCAAGGCAATATGTATTATCTAATGAATCTGTCGAGGAGAATGAATATATGTGACTTGGATTGGGATTGATTACTAAATCCATAGCTGATATTACTTCTTTTTCGTAAGGCGGAAGCCCGTGGACATGATATTGATCTTTGGCCAGCGATAAGTTTGAATCGATTATATAGTTGATGTCTTTAGTTATAACTTCTCCCGAATACCAATGTAATACGGTTATTTCTCTATTTAGTAAAATACAATTTCCCGATGAATCGTATATTTTATCATCTTGATAACTCAAATATGTACAATTTTCATAGGGGTACTTAATGTCATTGACAATTGGGAAATCCAAGGGGATTTCGTCGCACGAAACAACTTTCGTTGAGCTTGGTGGCCATATTATCGTCTCAATTTCTCCAAAATCACACCCTGTTCTTATTATGTCAGTTTTGTTGTACCAGCTATTGGTGGTGTATTCATAGATTTGGGTATCATCAATTGATAGTGATGCTGACAAACAATAAGTAGATATAGAAGTATCAATTGAAGAAAAAGAATATTTGTGGCTGGGGTCTGGGTTTAGCACTAAATCTATGGCGGATATCTTTTGCTCTTCGTAAGGTGGGTCTCCATCGTGTATATAAAACTTGTCTTTTGCCAGCATAAGGTCTTGATCTACATGGTATGTTACGGATCCTTCAAAGGTTTCTTGTGTAGATTCATCAACCAAAATTATCTCCCTAACCATGCCAATGCAGCCTCCATTTGGACCCGCAATAATAGAATTGCTGTAAGAAACACTGATGGTGCAATTTGCAGGGTCATCGCAGTAAGGGTAGAATCTGTTTTGATCAAGAATTGGCATTTCAAAAGGGACGCTTTCGCAAGATGGGATATTCGTAGTTGCTACTGGCCAATCTATTGTGTTGAAGGATTGACCTATTGTGACAATAGCCCAAAAGAGTAATATGCATGTAAAAAAATATTGTTTCATAATATTAGATTTTGATTTTCATTCAAATTGATTTCTGATTTTTTATAAATAAGGCTGATGTGCTTATAGAGAACCAAGCCAGATGTTTTGTTTGGTATTCTCATACAGTTCTTCTTATAGATTATTGCGAAGAATTTTAGATAATACAATGATTTATTAATATGGAGATGCTTTGATCTACTTAAGAACGTGCAATTTCTATCTAAAACTTTGTAGGGGACGTAACGTGATTTGCAATTGGACCCTTTATGCTTTCAATTAGATTTTCGTTTGATGCGAATTTTCTATAAAAGGTTAAATCACTGTTGTTACATTAATTAAAAGTACTGCTTATTCTTTAGAAAAAATAATCTTAATTATTAAAGTAGAAATCTGAGTTATTGAAATTGATAGATCACTTATTTAAAAAAGGATATATAATATGTTGCAGCGAAAGGCAATATCAATAACGCTTTAATGGATGATTTTGAAGAATGATTTAGGAGTCACATTCGATTTTAGTGTTGTTGACTTATTTAAGATTGCATTGGTCTCAAGGCTATGGCGCTTGCTAGGTAAGAGATTATGGATTTTGCAAAGGCCGTGGAGTGAGTGAGGCTTTTCAAGTGAAAATGACGAGATTCGATGATTTTTTCTTGTGTGATATTAAATAGGCATATTCAGGAGTAGACTAACTTTCAAAGAAGATAGCTCCAGAAATAACCAAGAGGTAAAAGAAGCGTTGCCTTGACTGGGTTTTGGGATGTGGGAGCGGCTATGCGTGCTGCATTAGCCAGTCTTGATTTTTTTTGGTTCTGTTTTTTTATCAAGAAAAAAATAGAACGCCCTTGCGGCGAGCAAAAGAATAATAAGCATATTCGATTACCCCGTTTTCCATCATAATTCTATCAATTTGGGGTATTAATTTAACATCTTCCAGAAGTAATCGTTGAATTATGGAATTTAAGCAATTGATTATTAATTGTTTATAAAATGATTTAAAAGAAGAGAGTTACTTATGAAAGCACTCGCGTATCGCGGAACTTTACAGCAGAATACAATTTTCGTGAAAATCATGGGACATGTCAAAAAGTTGGGGATTAAGCAAATAGAGCTTTTAGTCTATAATGGAAAAATATATGATCGGTAACTCCTCTTTGATTAAATCTGAACCTTTTGATTTTGGAGTTAAATGATTCAGCAAATGCATTGGTTTTTTTGTATTGAAAGTAGTTTAGTATATTCTCCATATGATTTTCAGTAGTATTTGCCACTGTATGAAATACTTCTTCTCTGTATGAATAGCTTTTTGCTATCCAGTCTTTTATTTTGATTCTGGCCTTGTTTACATTCTGCTCCATATATATCTTTCTAAACCATTGAACATGCTCATAAAACTGTTTTAGCCTTGGATAATTTTGAAATAAGATATGGGCTCTTAACTCCTGACTTTCCGTCCAATCATTAGGGTTTTTGAATAGTAAATGAACACTTCTAGCAAGCAATTGACGTTCAGTGTCACCATTGGGATAAGTTCTTATTGTTAGGCGATACTTGTGCTCTCTACAAAACTGAATTCTTTGGTTTTCTAATTTCAAAACCTTCCATCTTAATTGGATCCGATAAGATTGAAGTGCATCAATAACTAATTTTATAACATGAAACTTATCAATGATTAAAGCGGCATTGGGAAAACTAGCCTTTACAGCCAAATTCATGCTTCCAGCCATATCCAGACTTACTGTTTTGACTGCTTTTCGTCGAACCAAAGCTATTTTGTCTAGTACCTCATTAATCTTGGTAGAAGAGGTTCCTTCAATGACCGCTACAATGGTTCCCTGTTTTGCGCGACCTTGAGGATTGGTCAAAAAAGTAAATAACTCTCCTTTTGAAAGTGCTACTTCATCTATATGTAAGTGCTCTCCCATATTTTCAGGATAGACTTGGTTTATGTTTTCTCGTAATTGATATTTAAATCGATGATAATCAGAATTGAGCTTTTTGATTACCCGACTCGTTTTTCTGGGATTTACATAATAATAACTAGATATATTACTGATCGTATCTTCTCGATCTAACACCTCATGCTTTTAAAAAAGCAGCCAACTCTTGTGTTAACTTGACTCCTTTAGCAACAAAACTGAAATCACTTTTAATATCAGGCCTTTGGCCCATAACATCTCTCCAACGTCGCCTTCTAACATGTAGATATACTGCCCTGCCTCTAAGTGGAAAATCTTGTATTACTTTTTCATTATAAAACCCTTTGGACTCATACCCATCTGGGCTATCATTTAACTCATCTATCCATATACGATATTCAACCTTCTTTGTAATAGTGTCGCAACATTCCGAAATCCGAATAACCTCGAAATGATCAAGAATCCCTTCAGGCAAAAGTAAAGAAGCTAGTGTTTGTAATTCCATTATACAAACCTAACATTTATATCAATTCTTTATATTGCTCCCCAACTTTTGTACGTGACCCAAAATCATTTTAATAAACTGAATAGGGGAGCAATATAAATTGAAATGCCAATACCTTAAAATTGAAAAGAGGGATGAATGAACACCCCTCTCAACAATTAACAAAAACCAGGTATAAAATTCTTTGAGCCTGACCTGATCAGACTTTATATCTTAATCTAATCTACTTTGATTACTTTTTGTGAAAATGTTTGTGCTTCTTGTTGCACTATGAAGTAATATACTCCAGCAGCCATGTCACTAATATCAACTCTAATATCATCACTAGTTTCCAATGATACTTTTTTGACCAATTGACCATTCATATTAAGAATGTTCATAGTTGCTGGTCCTGATTCAGCAGAAATATTAGAAAGATTAACATAGACCTCATTGATCGATGGATTAGGATATACTAAAAAGTCTCCCTCGCCATCCAGGTCAAATCTTGCTGATCTAACTTCAGAATATTCTGATTGACCATCATTATCAACCATTTTCAATCTATAGTAAAATGTTTTGTGATATGTTCTTGCATTTAAAGGAAGCTTGTCATCCAAGAAGCTATATTCTTGAACTGTAGCACTTTCTCCAATTGCATCTACTGTACCTAATTGTGACCAAGTCGAAAGATCTTGGCTTCTCTCAATTTCGAAATGAGAACCATTGCTCTCAGAAGAAGTTGACCAATCTAGATTTACAGCTTTATCATTTTTAGTAGCTACGAATGATCTTATTACAATTGGTAATATTTGCTGTTGTGTACCATTGGTGAAAACTGCATGAGGCGTAAAATCATCACCAAAATATTCCAACCCAGGTTGTTCGGCTGTAGTTTCTAAGAATCCTTCTCCACCATCAAATTGTTTGTTTGGCGAGTTGTCAAATACTACTGTTCCTAGTTCTACAGTTTCAGCAGGGTTCAAGTTGACTCCAGTGAAATTATTATCAAAATTTTGATAAACGAAGTATCCAGTATGAGTTATTGGAACCATAGGATTATTTACAGCTTGATGATTTGTAATCGTTTGATTTGCCGTTCCCCAATTCCAGCCTCCAGCCGAAACGCCAGTAAAGTCTACTGTTGAGACCAATGTCTCATTCATGTCATAGTAGAAATCAATAGTGAATCCTGCCATATTTTCTACTGCACCACCTGTATTGGTCGCGCTAAAAACAACAGTAGTTGTATTATTTCCATTTGGAGTTGCTACAAAGGAAAACTGAATGTCCTGAGCAAATAAACTTGCAGAACCGAATGCCGCGATAAGTAAAAAGGTTATTTTATATAAATTTTTCATTTTTTCTTCTTTTTAAAATTAGCAAGTTTATTGTACGTGAGCAGTTTTAATTGGAACTGATGCAGATTTTGCGAGTGCAGCATCAAGTATATTTATTGTAGCATTCATATTCACATCAATAGCGTCGTATACATTATTTTGAATTGGTGAGGATGCATTTCTAGCTATAGCCGCATCCAGAATGTTTATGGTATTGTTGCCATTAGCATCTCCTCTGAATAATCCAAATACTCCACCACCAAGATCAACCATAGCATCGTTATTAACAACTGCTGGATTGTCATATGCTTGTGCTAATGAAGAAGAGAAATTATGTGTATCAAATCCTACAGAAGCTAAATTAAGAGCTGCAGCAGTATTTACAGATAAATGATTTCTGTGATTTATTCCTATATAACCTGTACTAGGTGCATTTTTCAATAATGGATTTGCCACACCATCAAGACTTAATACAACTCCGTCATTTCTTAAAAATGCACTTTGTGTAGAAAGAATTGTACTTGGAGTAGAAGCGTCTCTAATTTCAATTTCTATCCAATCAGTAACGTTGGCAGGAATTGAAGTAACTGTCTCACCACCAGCATACGGACTTGTAAGCGGCAATACTGAAGTCAATCCAGTGGTCATTGTACCACCACTATAAGCTCCTTGCAAGAATAATGTCAATCCTACTTTTCCAAAAGAATTGGTACCTGAAAAATCTCCACTTTCAGTTATAGTACCTATTGCAGAACTTGTACCTGCCGCAGCACCTGCATAAGTCCAATCTGTAACATAATGCGCTCCTTTTACATCTCCAGCTGTTCCTGTAAGATCTCCAGCAACATATGTTGCTTCTAAGTCAGCAGAAAAACCAGTAACTCCAGTTTCATCAACATTCCAATATCTTGAAATGAAATCTGATGCTTCAGTAGGTTTATTTGGATGTACCATTGGTACTACATTCACGTCAACTGTTGCAGACGAAAATCCAGATCCTGAAATGTCAGCATCGAGAGGAGTATAATTAGTAGCATCTCCAATTTCGAACTTAAAGACTTCACTGGCAGAAAGCTCTTTTGAGACTACTCCAGTATTCGCATTCCCATCGGCTACAATGTATTCATTATCATCAGCTGAGGTAATGGTAGCAGAAGGTGCAAAGACTAAATTGTTGTCTCCGATTAATATTTTATTATTGTTGCCTACAAAATTAAGATCATTTGAAATTCTCATTTGATCCATTAGTGAGACATTATTTGAGGTTTTGTCCATCTCAATATTCGTGAATGAAGCTCCACCAGATGTGACATTGGATGCATTGGCACCACTCAAAATTATTTTCGCTGTATTAGACATGGTGATGGTAGCAGTGGCAGCGTTGGTAACGTCGCCTTCTACCTCTACAATACCTGTTCCTTGTATATCAATGGAACCTGTCAAGTTGTTTTGTAATGATCCTTCTATAAACAATGTAGCACCGTCCTCGACGATGATAGAAGCTCCATCATTAATAAGTTGTGCATTCACTGAAATTGCGAAAAGCAAACTCAAAAGTGTATAAAATATGTTTTTCATGTGTGAAGATTTTATTATGTCACAATATTACGTAATATCTTTCTTTTGTTTTTGATAAATGAGTAAACGGTCACTTTCATTTATTGATTGGTCGCTTTTATCGCGAAATTCAATCATATTGTAAATGTACACCTTCCGTCCCCTGCCATCAGTCACCCATTTGGGTGATTTTGATCATTGGGACTTAAACCACCTATCAGCACTTGTAAAAATAACAAATTCAATCAACTTCATACCTTGTTTTCTATTATTATTAGGAAGAAATGATTATTAAATGTCATATATAATTTTGTTATGCCAACTAGCTGATTATTATTTTGTGATGAATAGGTCAAAATACAGTTTGAATCCAATCCAATAATGCTCAATCCATTGGCAGTTTGCCTGTTTTATTGTTTTTTTACAACTACTTGACCTCCCGAATTATTCTCAATTTCACCATTCTCCCTGACATACAATTCAAAGGAAGTAGATAAATTTGAAACATTAATCGTACCATAATTTTCGATAAGGCCATCTGTAGTAAGACCAAAATTCGAAATATTAAATATATCAAGCTCGCCATTATTAATAAATATGGCATTCAAATCCAATGAAAGTCCGTCATCATCTGAACCCGAAATTGCCAAATTCCCATTATTCGTTACATTGCTATTGCCTCCGATCGTCAAGGATCTCCCGAAAGCATCAGTGCTTACAGGAATCGTTATTGTCCTCATCGAACCACTGGCAGGAATGATTATATCTTCACATGCCTTGGGAAGCGTACCCAAACTCCAGTTTGTCGCTAACTGCCAATCTCCACCTCCACTTGGAAGCCAGGAATTGGTAGCAATTACATTCTCATCATACTGCCCATTGCAGTTGTTGTCTTTTCCATCGCAGATTTCTGGAGCATTGGGATAGATCGTATTGTCGTCATCTACACAATCATCATTGACCCCGGGCCCGAAACAAAATCCATCTTCATCCACATCTCCACCAGTACCATCATCACAGAAAAGTGTCAATATTCCTGTGTTTGGCAATTGCGGATTATTGATAAAGGTTATGCTGCCGATATCACAAAGATTGAGGTATGATCCAGGGAAACATCCAGAAAAATCATTGCCCTTGGCCCAGTAGACATCAATATTGGGCAAGTCACCTATTTCTGGAAGTAAGTCTCCAGTCATATCATTATTCTCTATATATAAGGTAGTCAACTTTAATAAGTTACCCAAACTTGAAGGCATCGTACCCGTAAATTGATTATTCGACAAATCAATGAATTCGAGGTCATCCATATTGGTCCAGATATCTGGAAACGCTCCTGAAAGATTGTTCGCCAATAACTTGATACTTCTCAACTTTGTCAATTCTGCCATGGTAGATGGCACTGTTCCGTTGAGATTATTGTTCAACAAATCTATCTCTATTACATTTTCTAAATTGTCACATTTTATACCATGCCAGGTACATGGAGCGCAATTGGTTGCTGCTGCTCCATCTTCCCAACCCGATTTATTGGTCCAACTGCTACCATTGGTATTATTATATAGATCAATAAGGGCATTGAATGCAGGGTGACATGGCAATGCTTCGTCAATCGCGCACAATTGGAATGAACCTTCTACATCGCTTGATACCTCAATAATTCGTATATAAATTGTTTCGTTGGGTGTGAGTCCTGATAACTTTACCTGCGCCTCTTCATCAAATATTTCTTCACACTTGAATTCTGTAAGATTACCACAAGTGCCTGAATAAGCCGTGACAATCACATCAATCACTTCGCCAAGCACAGGATTGAAATTAAGCAAGGCATCCTCATTTGGTGGTGTAATCGAAAACCAAATATCTTGAGCTGCTCCAGGCGTACCGCAAGATGGATCGGCCACACCAGAAGCCGTAGCCATAATATTGTCATAGGTAAAGTAGGAACATTCCCCAGTCAAGCTTAGGACAATCGCATTTGCACAATCATCATTTGAGGGTGGGAGAGATGCACATGTACCTCCTGTAGCGCAAGGAGCCGTAGTGTACTTTTCAAAAATAAAATCACCAACTTCAGTTCCGAATCCATTGGCCAGATCTATACCTCCACCTGCAAGATTGCAAAATGACATTATTGTGCCTCCACTCATTGGGAGTATTGGATTTTGGTCATCGTAGCAGCCTGTACCTTCTGGAGTGCCTCCCGTATTGGTGGCGTATACATTGCCACAATCATCAATCTGACTGTCCTTGTTTGGTCCCCATACGCATGCATGGGTATGTCTGGCACCTAGCACATGACCCAACTCGTGAGATACCACATTGATCGTAAAAGAAAAATTTGGATATGGGTCGAAGGTTGTGCTCAATTCTGTCGCAATACTATATGGACCAGGAAATTCTGGATACGTACCGCAGACACCACCTATGCCATAGGCCAAACCTCCGGATAAGGGGCGAGTAGAAAATAATTGAGCCACTCTTCCCGTATAATTATTTTGCAATTGAGATACAAAGGAATCTCGAACCTCAGTCAGATTGGATTCGTCTGTATATGGATCTGACGAGTTCCAAACGAAAATCTCAGCGATTACCAAGGGTACATTGATGGTATTGTAGATTGTGGATACATCATTCATGATTGACATTGCCCAAGCCTCTGTGTTGGCTACTGAGCTACCATTATCTGTATAACTTTGAAAATCACATTCGATATATAGTTCAAGACAATCTGATCCGACTCTTACATTAGAAGAATTATTCTCTTTTACAGCCTTGTCAACATATTCACAAGCAAATTCTGGAGTGATTTTTTGATCCTTACTACTATATGCAGCATAGATTCCATCTTCCACATGGTTCACTTCAATATTTCCTTTGTCGTGTGCAATGAGGATTCTATAATGACCATCAATAAATGCCAAGGTCGCCCAGCTTTGTGGTTGTCCCTCAATTATTCCTTGATAAAACAATGGTTTGTTTGTGCTGGGAACTTCGGTTTTGGACGTAGTCAATTTGTAGTCTGAAGTGGTAAGGAAGTTTCTTTTGAATACGCAGTTATAATTTTTTCCTTCAAAGGGAATGGTTATTTCTAACAAGTGTGGGGCATTGGCAATCGATTTGTTGCGAGAGACATTTTCGAATTGATAAAATTCCGCATAGTTTACAAAAGAAGCGGACTTTGTTTTCGAGGTAGAATTATCAGCCTTTACCAAGTTCAAGGATAATGGATTGTAAGATGATTTTATTGCTGCTATCTCATCGTAGAGCGCAGAATTCAATCTTAGTTCACTTTTCTGAGCATTTCCTAAATTGAATAGAAATACAAATGCAAGTAAACTCATTCCATATTTGAACTTTTTCATATATATAAGTGATTTGTAATAAAGATGCATATATCCGATCAATTAACCCAGCTAAATGTAAAATGAAAATCCCAAACGCTACAATATTCTACTTCTAATAGACAAAATGATGCCAAATGATGCTGCATCTGTCAGTCAGCTTACTATAAATTTTCTTTCTTTAAGACAATGCTAAAATAGACAAGAGTGATAAGATCGTTGTGGTTGAAAACCATGAAAATAAAACGGGGAAAACCCTTATTTATTAATTTTGTTAGAAGCGAATTCTGGTTTTTCTTGGGGCAAGTAAATGTTTTTCCAATTCAAATATCCATTAATTCCAAATATTATATAGAGAATCATAATACCGACAAAGAGCCATAATCCAGAAAGACCATATATATAGATGTACACAAAATCTGCTGCCACCAAGTAAATCCAACTACTCAGTTTTCTTTCGATCAAGAGTATAGTGCCAATGATTAAAAATACAGTGGTAATGGCATCTAAACTGGCAAAATTGATAAATTCAATGTATTGACTAAAATGAATTAATAACCAAGAGGATAAAGCTCCAAAACCAATGATGCACAAGTGCTGTTTCCAGGTATGGTCAGAAATGGGCAACTCCACTTTGTTACTACCTCCATACCTCCATCGATAGATTCCCAAAATTGAAATGAGGATGTAAAAAACTTGCAAAGCAGCATCAAACTTTAATCCCGCTTTGTAGGAAGTCACCATCCATAATGCACTTGCAATTATTCCAAATAAAAAGCAAATGGAATTATTTCTGATGGCAAAGTATAAGTAAACGAGCGTAAAGAAAGTCGCCCCCCAGTCTATTAAACTTAGGCCTAAAAAGCTTAAATCAAAAATGCTCAATTTATTTTGTCTTTTTTACACTTTCAACCAGTACAGAAGAAAATCTTACTTCCGTTACCAATCTTTCTGTATTCGCAATGATGTCGACCACTTTTACATTATCCCCGAGATGTTGTGTGCTGGTATCGTATACCGCACTGATGACACCATTCTCACCTGGTTTGATTGGCTCCTTGGGCCATTTCAAATCAGTACATTTGCAAGCGGTAACTACCTCAATGATCAAATCTTCATCACCTACATTAGTGAAGTGGTATTCCACAAGTTTGGTCTCTCCTTTGATCAAGGTACCAAGGTGTATGCTATCTTTTACAAAAGAGATTATTGGGTAGGGCTGATGGATATATGATTGAGCCCCTCCAGTAGAAGAGCTAGATTTTTTTCTTATTACTTCTGTCTTAATTTTTATTGTTTTAGGTCCAGCAATAATTTTGAATTCTGTTCTTCGATTGATTCTGTGTTCGCTTTCACTACATTTTACCCCATCTACACATTGATTTGTGATGACAGATTCACCATAACCTACAGCTTTTATTCTTTGGGTATTGATCCCTTGTGCCACCAACCAATTTTTAGCTGATTGTGCTCTTTTTTGCGATAGATTCTGATTGTAAGGTCTTTTTCCTCGAGCATCTGTATGAGATGACAATTCGATTACCATATCAGGATAGTCATCCATCAAAGATTTCAAATAACCAAGATCATCTTCTGCATCTGGAAGAATGTCCCATTTTGCAAAATCATAGTAGATATTGTTCAATCGTATAGGCTTGTTGGCTTCTACGATTTCGATACCTTCTTCTTCTGATGGCTCTTTTGGTGGAAGTGGTTTAAGCGTCACCGACTTCTTCACAGTGTATGAATCAAGTAAACCAACTGTATTGAATGATACCGTAGTGTCTGGATAAAAACCTTCTTTAGATACTACCACTCTATATTTATGATCTGCATCCAACAAGAAATTGAAATCATTGCTGATGACATTGGTCTTACTTTGCAGGCCATCTGTTTCGTCTGCTACAGAAAGGTCAATCAATTCGACTGTTGCTTCCTTCAATGGACCATTTTCATCATTTACATCAACTAATAGATCGATGATGATTTCTCTCAGTTGTACCTGGTATATGTCATCACAACATGTGTCACTCCCTTTGAGTTTTCTTTTGTCCTTATGCGGTCTATTCGAAGTCATAAATCCAGCAGAGCCGTCTGGGGTAAATCTCAAATATTGATCATCCTGAGGTGAATTGTAATTATATCCCATATTGGTAATGTCTTCGAATTCTGATCCATTCCAGGTAGCGTACCAGATATCAAACCCACCAAATCCAGGTTTACCATCAGTACTATAATAAAGCGTTCCATTTTGATAAAAAGGCGTAACATCGTCGCCTGATGAATTTATTGATTTTCCCAAGTTCACTGGTGTAGAGAAGTCATCTCCGCTCATTGTAGAATAATACAAATCATATCCACCAAATCCGCCTTCCATATTCGAGCTGAAAAACAAAACCTTATTTCCGAACAATTCTCCTTCATATGGATGCATGGCAATGAAATCTCCATTTATCGTTTCAATTTCTTCTGCGGCTCCCCATCCAGAATCAGTTCGTGGAGCTCTAAAAATTACAGATTCTTCTACCTCATTTACATCCAACTTGGCTCTTGTGAAATACATTGTACGGCCGTCGGTAGAGAATGACACACCAGCACTATTATATCCCTCTCGATTTATTCTTTTATTTAGTGCTTTTGGTTTTTCATACTTGCCTTTATCATCTTTAGCTACTGAATAGATCTTGGCCTCATAGCCTTCTTCATCTCCATCTAATACAATCGTACTTTTTCTATTGAATGAGGAGAAATACAAACTTCCGTCATTAAATCTGGCAGGACTGTTTTCACCACTTCCAGAATTAATATTTTTTCCAGCAAATTCAATTACTGCTTCTAGATTTTGAGCATAAGTGTCCATTTTTTCAATGCCTTCGATTTCGAAAAGGGCAATTTGCTTGGTAGAATCATCATCTGTAGTGGATGCCACGGTTCTCAATTCGCTCAATGATTGACGATAAAGACCTTGATATTTTAATGCCTTCGCATAATCAATTCTCAAATATTCGTAAATGCCATCCTTATCTCTCTTTAAGACCCGATCATAAGATCTGGCCGCTTTTTTATAATCTCTTAGGAGCATATATAAGTCACCAATGACTACTTTCAGGTCTTTGTCCTTGCTTTCTTTGTATGCTTTTTCGAACCACTCGATTGCATTGGCATAGTCCTTTTTCTCGGCAGATTCTTCTGCGACTTCTATCATGGTATCGTAAGTCACGGCAGAAACAGGTTGAGCTTCCATTCCTACTACTCCAATGATCATAAGGAGAACAACAAATATTGATTTATTAAACTTCATATGTATTTCTTAATTTTTATTTTGAATTAGTTGTAGTGATTCATTTTACAAACGAGGGCAATAGATAATTGGTTTCGGTTTTGGTTTTTTATATATTTTTCCAATATAAGTCACACCCAATTCTATACTCTTGTGATTATTTGTAGCAGGAGTCGATGCACCAATATCAAGATCATAGCCCAATCCAACTCGGATTCCACTGACTGTAGCGCCCAAAAATATCAGAGCTGCTCTTGCATTTCTCACACCAAGACCTCCATGAAGCGTCATTTTATCTCCTGGTTTGAGTTTGTAATTAAATATCGAATTGACATTTATTGCACTTGCTTGTTTATTGGAATAATAATAAATTCCAGATGTAAGAGACGACCTCTTGTTCATAGTGAATTCATAGGATCCAAATCCATTCAATCCAATGCCTTTTTCATCTGTCCCTCTTCTCGCTCTATTTGGGTTTAGTATACCTTCCACAGCTACGCCTATTTTAAAATCTGATCCAGCCTTAGGATTCTTCATATTGTACAGAACTCCTACGGTGAGGTCATTAAGACTACCTCCCGATACAGTTGGCTCTCCTGTACCTCCAGATGTTCCTTGGGAGGCGTTGAACATTATGTCTTGTTCAGACAGCGAACCATTGACTATAGAATGGCCTGTATCTCCATTGACCAATTGGCTATAGGTATATCCACCAGTGCCGTATTGAGCTCCCAATGTGAAAATGCTATTTTGCTTTTTGTCCATGGCAAGATGATATGCAACACCCAGGCCGTAGAAATTAAGCTTTTGACCCAAGCTTCCAGCTTTGTTTTGTTCCATTCTCAAGCCGACTCCGATCCAGTCTTGTTTTCTGATACCTCTGATGATTGGAGCATCTACATTCAAACTAAATCCACCAAAAGGTTGAGAAGCAGCGCCTCGATATTGATCTCTATAGATTCCATTTATTCTATACGATCCATTGTATGCACCAGCCAAAGCAGGATTGACGCCAAGTGGAGACATGAAATATTGAGTATAATGAAAATCTTGCCCTTTTGTCGGGGCGAGAAATATAGCCGCAAGAAAAATGAGTAAAAAGTACTTTTTCAACTGCATACAGATACTTGAGTTATTATTAAGTAAGATTCAAAAATGGGCACTTTCGTTGCACTTTTGAGTTAAAAAAGCAAGATAAAGTATTTTTTTAATATGTAATCTTAGATAGCAGGTTTTATGATATTGGAAACAAATTGATATGACATATTTGAATGAAATTGTATTGTGGAAGCCACAAACATAATTTACACCTCAATTTGTAGCCTCCTCTAAAAGAACACGCCTCATCTTAGTGTTTGATTAAAATATGATCCAGCTAGTCAGACAACTTTGCATGATTTGACTAGATTTGTGCATGTTTCGATTCTTGAAAAAGTGGACCATTTTACTTTTGATCTTTGGGATTTCTTCTCATTGTGTCCTGGCTCAGGATAATGCATCTGCAACATCAGATTTTTTTGCACCTTCCGACACCTTCAATCAAAAACGTTTCAACTATGCACTAGGCATTTCTGCCACTACCTATGCTGGTTTTTCGATAGGCCTCTACCACGCTTGGTACAAACAATATCCGCAAGAAGGGTTTCATTTTTTTAATGATGGGGGAGAGTGGAGTAATATGGATAAGATTGGACATGTGTATACATCATATTTTCAAGGAGTGCTATGTTATAAAGGAGCCAAATGGACCGGGTTGAGTGAAAATAAATCAATTTTGGTGGGAGCTATTTGTGGAAGCTTGTTTCAGACGACTATTGAAATGATGGATGGATTCTCTTCAGAATGGGGATTTTCGCTTTATGATATGGGGGCGAATGTCGGTGGCATAGGATTGTATGCCTTACAGCAAAAGTATTGGAAAGATCAAAGAATCACTCTGAAGGTATCTTCGATTCCAAGTAATTATCCCAACCACACAGTCGTAGGTTCTAATGGGAGTATGATTTCACTTCAGGATAGAGCCGATGATTTGTTCGGTTCTTCTTTTGCCGAAAAATACCTCAAGGATTACAATGCTCAAGCCTATTGGGCGAGTGTCAATGTGCATTCTTTTTTACCTGAGGGAAATAGGTGGCCATCCTGGCTGAATGTGGCTTTGGGGTATGGTGCTGATAATATGTTTGGAGGATTTGAAAATAGTTGGGAGACCGATGGAGAGCTGTTTGTGGTAAATGAAGATTTATTTCCGAGAGTCCATCAAGTTTACTTGGGTTTTGATATTGATTTGACAAAAATAAAAACGGAGAACAACTTCCTGAAAGGAGTACTTTCGATGTTCAATATTTTCAAGATGCCTTCTCCTGCACTGGAATTGAACAGTAGAGGAGAATTTACATTTCATATATTGCGCTAATCTTCTGAATTGAAAAAAGCATATGGATCATAATGAAATAATCAAAAACGCGGATGAAAGGCCAGGCTGGAAGAAGATGTTGGCCTTCCTGCTGATACTGGGCTTGTGTTTCATTGTTGGCAATGTGGCTTTGATTCTGCTCGCTGTGGCAGGAGGATTGCCACTGGAAGAAGGATTGGATATTTTCGGTGCGGTAGCTGATCCTGCCATGAGGCCATATATAAAGACAGGGATTGGACTGAATCATTTGATAATATTTACGGTGTCATCAGTATTGTTTGCGTATTGGCTAAGAGGAAGAAATTGGAAAAATTACTTCTTTACCCGTGATTTGGACATTAGCCTACTTATGAGCTTTGTCTTACTACTTATTTGTGCATACCCTTTAGTTGGTGCCTCTGCTGCTGTTTTTGAAAACGTAGAATGGGCAAGTCAAATAGATGAAAGCAGCATGGATGCTTTGATGAAGATGCTTCAGATGGATGGGCCTATGGACTTACTTGTGAATTTGATCATTGTCGCCTTATTGCCAGCGATAGGTGAAGAATTATTATTTAGAGGAGTCATTCAAAAGGAGTTGGTTGCTAAAATTGAAAATCACCATCTAGCCATCATTACAGCATCAGTAATTTTTAGCGGAATCCACCTTCAGGTTCAAGGGTTTTTACCTAAGTTTTTCATCGGTTTGATCCTCGGCTATGCCTATTATTGGACCAAATCGATTTGGTATCCCATGATTTTACATTTTATTAATAATGCGACGCAAACGCTAATTTTATTCTTCATTGGAGATGAAATGGAAACCATGCAAGAGGAAGCAATTGAACCAGAAATCTTGCATTTAATTATTGGAGTTGTTTTTTCTTGTTTTCTTTGCTATTTCATAATTATCAATATTCGAAAACAAATTGACGAAAAACAAAGCAATAATGTCTAAAAATGGGTGTTATGGAGAATAGTTCTCCAAAAAAAATCAATTTTAACTATGCCAGGATAATTACTGCCATGTTAATTGTGGCACTTGTGTTAGGTGCTATTGTGATGGGCAATAAGACTACAGCAGTGTTATTTTTATTGATTAATTTGTTTGGTGCCCGAGAGTTGTGTTATGTCCTGGAAAAAGAACAAACGCCCACACTCAACATAATCTATATGGCATTGGGAGTTGTGCCGTTTTTTATTTTTTATTTTTTCAATTTGAGTTTTGGAAGTCATTTCGAGACCTTAATTATAATCTCTTCAATTATAATGCTTGCCTTGATTGTCAATTTATGGCTGAGTAAATTAAATTTCAGCAAGATTAGATTTCCTTTTGCTCTGCTGTATTGGGGGCTTCCATTCAGTCTTGCGGCTTATTTCCTGGTATTTAGTGGAAAAGATGTCCAATTCATGATTTTTGGGGTGATCATTTTATTGTGGACCAGCGACACCATGGCTTATTTCACTGGCAAGGCGATTGGTAAGAACAAACTTTTTCCCAGTGTCTCGCCAGGAAAGACCATTGAAGGAAGTATGGGGGCTGGATTTTTTAGTGTTTTGGTGGCTTTGGGCTTTGCATTTGCATTGGATGACTCTTATTCAAAGTGGATAATATTGGCATTGTTCGTATGGATTTTTGGTACACTAGGCGACCTGGTCGAATCCAAATTGAAGAGGGATCAAAATGTGAAAGATTCTGGAAGCATTCTGCCGGGGCATGGGGGCTTTCTGGATAGGTTTGATAGCCTTGTATTATTGATTCCATTACTCCTATTATTAGAATATTACTTTAGAGCATAGAATCTAGAAGGGATTTTTTACCTTTGCCCTTCATAACAAAGAATCAATGTCAATCCACAGAGAAGGTACTACAACCCTTATTATTTCTGCCGTGCTTTTAGCAGTAGTTAATGGGCTTGTATATGCTTACTTACCCGCAATTTCACCCTTTTTCATTATTATCAGTATTGTTTTGTTTCTCTTTTTGGTTTCATTTTTTAGAAAACCAGATCGAAGCGTAAAACAGATTAACGATGATATTTTTCTTTCACCATGCGATGGAAAGGTCGTAGTGATTGAAGAGACCCAGGAAAATGAGTATTTTAAAGATCGAAGATTGCAGGTTTCAATATTTATGTCACCTCTCAATGTCCATATTAATTGGCATGCCATTTCTGGTACCATCGATTATTATAAATATCACCCTGGAAAATATCTTGCGGCCTGGAACCCAAAATCCAGTACCGAAAATGAGCGGACTACCACTGTATACAATTATGGAAAAGACAAACTTCTCGTTCGTCAAGTGGCTGGTGCTCTGGCACGAAGAATAGTTTGTTATGCCCAAAAGAGACAAACCGTCAAGCAAGGTGATGAACTAGGATTTATTAAATTGGGGTCAAGAGTAGATCTTTACTTTCCACTAGGCACGGATGTACAAGTGAAAATTGGGGACAAGGTACAGGGCAATATTACGACTTTGGCAAAAGTATAAAGTTTATACTTCCTTAATCATATCGGCTACAGCTTTTACCCACACTGGATTGTCATTCAGACTTTCTACCAGGTACAGTTTTTCGCCACCCATTTCTTCCCACTCTTCCTGATATTCATCGCTGATTTCAACTGTAGTTTCCAGGCAGTCAGCAACAAATGCAGCACTGAATACAAGTAAGTTCTTATCTCCAGCTTCTCTTCTTTCTTTTAAAGAATCTGTAGTATATGGCTGCATCCAAGGATCCTTGCCCAATCTTGACTGATAGCAAATGGTATATTTTTCTTTTGGAAGCCCTAGCTCTGCAGCGAGTAAATGGGCAGTTTGGTGACATTGCGCAGAATAGCAGAATTTATTCGAATCACAAATCGTACTGCAGCAATTTTCTTTTTTTAGGCAATGCTCTTTTGTTGAGTCGGCCTTGGTCATATGTCTTTCGGGTACGCCATGAAAGCTGAAAAGCACATGGTCCATTTTGGCAATGTCATGTTTTCTCGCATTGTCGGCAAATACCTGAATCATATCCTTATTGTCATAATAAGAATTGATCATCTTTAGAGGTGGAATGACTTGTTCTTTACTGAGCAGTCTCATTACCTCTTCAAGTACAGAACCTGTGGATGCTGAGGCATAATGTGGAAAAAGTGGGAAAACTATAATCTCATCTACAAATGCTTCCTTGAGCTTTTTCAAGGCACTTTCAATAGATGGAGATTGATACCTCATGGCCAATTCTACCATATAATCTTCTCCCAATATTTTTTGAACTTCCTTTTGTAAGGTATATCCATAAATCTTTATTGGTGATCCATCTTCCGTCCACAACTTTTTATAAATTTTGGAAGACTCACCTGATCGAAATGGAGCAATAATCCCACGAACCAAGAGATTTCTTTGCAACCATGGAATGTCAATTACTCTCGGGTCCAGTAAAAATTGCTTAAGATATCTATAGACGGCACCTCTACTTGGCTCATCTGGTGTTCCTAAATTTACTAGAAGTACTCCTTTTTTCATGTTCTATATACTCTTGTGGATAACAAATTTGTTATTTCGACTGCAATGTTAACACACAAAAGCCATTGCTGTTTATTATTAAAGTAAAATTGATGTAAAAAATATTGTGGGGCGTTCATCATACGTTATATTCGTGCGAATAATTAAAAGAAATGGCAAACTTAAAAAGTTTGCCGAGCTTGATGGGAAAGAAGAGGTAGAAATGAAGAGATCGGAAGATTTAATGATTAAAAGATAAAATGAGATATGTCTAGACCTTTGATATTGGTTACTAATGATGATGGGATTCTTGCCCCTGGTTTGAAAGCGCTTGTAGAAGTAGCTTCTGGATTTGGTGAAGTGGTGGTGGTTGCGCCTGATAGTCCTCAATCCGGGCAGGGACATGCTATTACCCTGGAGTCTCCTTTGAGGTTGAAGAAGGTTCATTTTGATAATATTGAAGCCTTTGAATGCTCTGGAACACCAGTAGATTGTGTGAAATTGGCAAAGAATGTTTTGCTCAAGGATAGGACGATTGACTTGTGTCTGTCCGGGATTAATCATGGAGCGAATAGTTCGATTAATGTAATTTACTCAGGTACGATGTCTGCAGCGATGGAAGCCAGCCTGGAAGGTATTGACTCAATTGGATTTTCGCTTTTGGACTATAATTTTGAGGCTGATTTCACGGCGGCAAAAAAAATTGCTAAATCATTGGTGGAGAAAGTGTTGCTCAATGGACTACCTCCATGTAAATTGTTGAATGTGAATATCCCTGCTCTGCCAGAGTCGGAGATCAAAGGCGTAAGAGTATGCAGACAAGGATTGGGCAACTGGGTCGAAGATTTTCAAGAAGGATTGGACCCGAGAGGAGAAAAATATTATTGGCTGACAGGAAAATTTGTGAATATGGACAATGGTCAGGATACAGATATCTGGGCCTTGTCTAATGGATATGTGAGTGTAGTGCCAACAGGATTTGATTTGACTGTCCATGGGGCAATACCCGCACTTAAATATTTGCAGGAAGCTTAGAATCGAAAAAGGAGAATTATGATAGATAAGAATTCAATTTTTACAGGATTAGTACTGGGTGCCATTGTTCCTGTGTTAGGATACATTGTCGTGGAGTTTATTTTTGGCTTGCTCACTCAGATGGGTTTGATGGAATATGTATCTAGTTCGGGCTCCTCGCGAAGAATGAGAACATTGGCCTTGATAGGAATATGTTGCAACCTCATACCTTTTAATATAGCACGAAAGTATAAATGGGATAATACGATGCGTGGAATAGTATTTCCCACCTTGCTCTACGTTGGATTTTGGCTCTATCAATATAGCAGCTTACTCTTCTAAATGAAGTACTACATAATAGCAGGTGAGCCCTCAGGCGATCTTCATGGCTCTAACCTAATGAAGGCCATAAAGCACGAGGATACAGATGCAAAATTTGCTTTTTGGGGAGGAGACCACATGCTCAAAGTGGATAATGAAATCATAACCCATATTCGAGAAACTTCTATAATGGGCTTTGTAGAAGTAGCTAAGAATATTTCTAAAATAAAATCATTCTTCAAAAAAGCGAAACGCACTATTCTGGATTTTAAACCCGATGTCATTGTATTCATCGATTATCCAGGATTCAATCTGCGAATGGCCAAATGGGCAAAGAAAAAAGGCTTTAATACCGTCTACTATATATCTCCTCAAGTCTGGGCATGGAAAAAAGGCAGGGTAAAATCCATCAAAAAATATGTGGACGAAATGATTGTCATCCTCCCTTTTGAGTTGGATTTTTATAAGAAATATGACATTCAAGCACACTATGTTGGGCACCCATTGGTTCCTTTCATTCAATCATTCAAAACAAAAATTAATAAGATAGAGGGCAATGATCACGGCAAAAAAATACTTGCCATTTTACCAGGAAGTAGAAAGCAAGAAATTAGAAAAATGTTGCCCGAAATGGTAGATGGAGCACTTCATTTCGCTGATGAATATCAGGCATGTATTGCGATGGCACCAAATGTAGAAGAGGATTTCTATTTGGAAATATTAAAATCAAAAAAAGACGAGATTCAATTTGTGAAAGACGGAACTTATGGCCTTCTCTCTATAGCAAGTCTCGCTTTAGTGACAAGCGGGACAGCCACCTTGGAAACTGCACTTTTTGATGTGCCACAAATAGTTTGTTACAAGACAAGTCCTATCAATTTTGCCATTGGAAAACGACTGGTAGATTTAGATTATATTTCTTTGGTCAACCTGATCGCTGGCAAAAAAATCATTCCTGAATTGATACAGAATGATCTAAACCAAAAGCAAATTGTCCAGGCTATTCATGATATCCAAAGGGATGCCATCAAAATAAAAAGTGACTATAACCAATTGAGAAAGGTATTGTCTGTAAAAGGATCACCAAGTAAACAAACCGCAAAAATTGTAGTAGAAACAGCTGCTGAATAGCTATTTTTCAAAATTGGTCTCAACTTTGAAGTCAATTGTTATAATTATTTTTTCTTTCATTCAAAAAGATGTTACTTTCGGATTATTATCAACTACAACCTTTGATTATGAAAAATTTAGTCTTCAGCCTTCTAGCAGTTTTCTCCTTAAGCTTATCCATTGCATCTTGTGGAAATAAAGCGAAGTCAAGTACAAATGCTGAAACTACAGAAGTAGTAGTAGATAAGACAGGTAAAGAATATACATCAGCTTATGTATGCCCGATGCATTGCAAGAAAAGTGGAAGTGATAAGGCAGGAGAATGCCCAGTGTGTAAAATGGACTATGTGGTGAATAAAAAGCATAAGAATAATGCTCATAACCACGAAAGCCACAACCATGGAAATCACGATGGTCATGATCATGGAAACCATGAGGGTCACAATCATGGAGATCATGAGGGACATGATCATGGAAGTCATGAGGGGCACAACCACTAGACAGTTTCGCAACTACATAATATTAATTTCTTAGTGAGCAGAATAACTCCAGGGTTGATTCTGTTCCACAACTTTTTTTCAAAGCCTCAATAATCCCAACAGAATGCACTAAGTTTGCGTTTAAGAGATTAGTTAGTCTAAGATTTAGAAATGATAAAGAAATATCCAAAAGATATATTTGAGAAAGTAGAGTTTGACAAAGTGTTGCTTTTGGTAGAGAAAGCACTCCTGGGCGAGAAAGCGATAGAACACTTATACCAAGAAAAATTTCAAACCAACATTGCCTCCATCCAGCAGAAATTGGATGAGGTGGATCAATGGTTGCAAGCCTCAGAAGACGGCAATGCCATACCACTCGAAACCTATGAAAGCATCGAAGCAGATATTCCCCTGTTGAAAAAAGATGGATATGTGCTGTCTGTGGATGCCATAAGAAGGATCTACAGAATCATTCACATGGCAAAATCCCTAATCGAATATTTTGCCGATCATACAAGGCAAAAGACTTATCCCCTGATTCATCAAATATATTCTGAGATCGATATTGATCCCAATTTGCTGAAAGAAATAGATAGAGTCCTGGATGATCAAGGGGAAGTGCGGCCAGATGCTTCTCCAGAATTGCTCAAGATTCATAAGGCTATTCGGAGTAAGGAGCGAGAATTGGATTCAGTATTCAGTCAATCACTCAAAAAATACGGGGGAGAAGGAATGTTGGCGGATACCAATGAGAGTCTGCGTAATGGTCGTAGGGTGCTGACGGTAAGTGCTGAATACAAGAGAAGGATAAATGGGGTCATCCATGACGAATCAGCGACTGGTAAGACGGTCTACATAGAACCATCTGAAGTAATGCCGATTAATAATGCGATTTTTAATCTCTATACAGATCGCAAAAAAGAAATCTATAAGGTACTCAAAGACCTTTGCGCCCAAATACGTCCTTATGCAGAGGAGTTGGGCATTATTGAATCCGTCCTTATCAGAATGGACCTCATTAGAGCTAAATCAAGAGTCGCCGCCACGATGGAGGCATCAAAACCCGTATTGGTGGACAAGCCTTATTTCGGATTCAAAAAAGCGTATAATCCGCTACTATTACTCAAAAATCGAGCAATCAATAAAGAGACAATCCCATTTGATCTGGAGCTTCATGGGCCCAATCGAATATTAGTGCTGAGTGGACCAAATGCGGGTGGTAAGTCAGTGACAATGAAGTCGGTAGGCCTGCTGCAGATGATGGTCCAATTTGGAATGTTGATTCCCGCAGATGAGAATTCCAAGATCGGGATATTCAAAAGTATTTTTACGGATATTGGAGATCAGCAATCTTTGGAAGATGATTTGAGTACGTATAGCAGCCGATTGAAGAATATGAAGTACTTCATCGAGTATGCCGATGAGAATACCTTGGTATTGATAGATGAATTCGGAAGTGGTACAGACCCTAAGATAGGAGGAGCAATTGCCGAAGCCATACTGCGACAAATGAATTATCAGAAAACTTTTGGAGTGATAACGACCCATTACTCCAATCTGAAATATTATGCTTTTAAGTCCAAAGGTATTGTAAACGGATCAATGGAATTCGACAAGGCTGAATTGGCACCAACTTATCAATTAATCGTAGGCAAACCAGGAAGTTCTTTTGCATTCGAGATTGCCGAGAAATCTGGTTTGAGCAAGAAGGTATTGAATTACGCCCGTCATAAAACCGGGAAAAATGAAAAGGCCATAGACGAACTCCTTACCAATCTTCAAGCAGAAAAGAAAGAAGTAGAAGAGCGAATGGATAAGGTGCTTTCAAAAGAAGATCGATTGGATAAAATGATGCGATCTTATGATGAATTGCATAAGGAATTGGAATTCAGAAGAAAAAAGCTAAAACTCCAACTCAAGGAAGCTAAACTGCTCGAGGTAAGTAATGATAATCGAGAATTGGAAAATGCAATTAGAGAAATAAAAGAGGCCAAGAATCTGGAAGAAGCCAAAAAGATTGCCAAGCAACATCGCGAAGTGCGTAAAAAGGTGCAATCAGAAGTAGAGCAACTACAAGATGAAGTCTACTATGGAGAAGGTGCAAAAGTAGATAAGGAGCTAAAAGAAGGCAGCTATGTCAGAATGAGGTCAGGTGGCGGCACAGGACAGATCGTATCATTGAATAAAAATAAGGCTACTGTCCAAATAGGGTTTTTGAATATGGAAGTACCACTCGGTGAACTGTTACCTAGCGGAGAACCGATAGAATATCGCACCAAATCGATCAATACGGAAGGTGTGGTCAAATCTTCAAATTTTAAGAGCAAGCTGGATATTAGAGGATATACCAAGTCGGATGCAGAAGCTTATGTATCCGAGTTTTTGGATAAGGCCCTGGTAAATAATGCCGCTCAACTGAAAATTGTACACGGTAAGGGAAGTGGTGTATTGAAGAAGGTTGTGCTCAAAATCATAAGAGATTATAAAGATGTAAGAGAATATTGGCATCCCGAGGATGAAATGGGTGGAGATGGTGTCACATTTATAGAATTTTGAATCACCTTAAAATAATAAGGCCGCTTCACCGTATTTGGTACGATTAGAAATATCATTGGTCGGAAAAACTCGCTTTCATTAAACTTTTAACCTGTTTTTAGAGGTTGTCATGATTATAAATAAGAAAGATAAAAAATGGGAAGATCTTTAGCATTGTTAATTTTATTTGCAGCAGTCTGCTTTATTATAGTTCAAGTGGTCAAATTTTTTATTGCGATCAATAGCAGTTCGGGTCAGAAAAGAAGAGATGTAGAGCAACTGAAATTAAAAATGATGGAAATGGTCAAAGAATTGGTGCCGATGACAAAATCGGAATTAGAACTATTGTCTGTCAATCAAAGCGGAGTTACGACTTCAAGAGGAATCAATTCGGTGAAAACAGGTGCATTTACTTCGGTCTATCACGAACCCTTAGTCGCATATGCTTACAAAAGGTACAGTTTTCCAGCTGAAAATCGGGTTTTATTGGTAAGTACAGCGGCGGATGATTATATATACATGACGGAAGGTGAGAGGACCAAGGTGTTTCTCAATAACTCAGAATTGGGCGTTATCGATTCAGATGGCAATATGTATGATCCTCAAACCAAGAAACAAGTGGCAAGAATAGAAGCAGATCAGGTATTGAGTTCGCATCCAGTAAAGGTGGGGGAAAGAGAAGTGGGAGAGATTGTAAACCTGCGTCTCAATGAATCTCCAAACCCTAGAGCTTATCAATTTTTAGAGCCAATGGATGAGCGAGAAGAAAAAATATTCAAGGCACTGACATTTTTAAGCCTGGTAGAGGAGAGTATATGAATCCAAGAAGTTGGGCAAGTTCCCTTTTCTAAAAATTACAAGAGTATCCACCTTGCCAAGCGTTGAACCAATTTCTAATCCATATCACACCTTAGGTTGTAATAGATTTTTATTTGTACATGTTAATAAGTTTGGGGCTAATCCAATAGTACTTTGGGCTATCGAATCTTTGACCTGCTCCCCAATTTTTGTACGTGACCCTTTTTATTGGAGCGACAATGAGAAATTGTCCATTTCTTCATTTTGATAAAATGAAAACCCACTAATTTCATATTTGTGATTCAAAATGGAGGAAGAATTCATAAATCTTCTTCCACTTTTTTTATTGGGAGACTTTGACAATTGTCAATTATTGAGAATAATTGAATTGCCTTTTTGAAGGCTCGATTAAATTTTTCCTGTAGAATTTATTGTGCTGCTTGACAAAGAAATTGAGATGAAATAAATGAGAATTTCTATTTCAAGTGGAGGAATTCTGAATAATTAATTAAAAAAATAATTTTTATAATTCCTTTACATAAAGCGACTTATGATATTATTTGCTATTTTTTTTAAAATAATTTGAATTTCTTTGTCACAAAATTTCAATACCACATTATACTATTGGAAATTGACAACTAATTATATGACTGCAACTAATAAAAGCTCGTCTGACAGCCAGCTCAAAAAAATACCCACAACGAAAGATAATTTCGGGTTGACCAAATCAGAGTTTGAAGCCTACGTTGTTAAACTCGGTCAAGGCGATGAATCATTATTTACCAAAGTATTCAGAGCACATTTTCACGATAGTGTCGCATATCTCCGAATGAAATTTAAAATTGAAAAAGAGAAAGCGTATGATACATGCATGGATACCCTGCTGGAGTTTCGAACCAAAATACTAGAAAATAAGATTCAATATGGCAACTTAAGATACCTCTTTACAAAAATGGCCTTGAATAATTATATCAATGATTTGAGGAAGGGTCAAAAGACGTCAACTGCGATTGATGTATTTATGAGTGGTAATAATCTCGGGTCGGTAGAAAATGAACATTTTTTTGAAATTTTGGACCAAGTGCTTGAAAACCAGGATGCTGACACAAAGAAAATAGTTGACGAACTATTCTATGTTGGCAAACATGTCAACCAAGTAGCTCAGGAATCAGGTGTGACGAATGCTACAATGAGAAAAAGAAAGCAGCGCGTAATTGACAAATTAAAGCTGACATTTTTTGATATAATTAAAAGCGAAAGATCAATATGAATTCCCAACTAAACAACAACGGATCTGATTTCAAATCACCCGACGAAGCTTTTGAATATTTAGTCAATCAAAGATTAAATGAAAAAAGAAAAAAGGAGTGGGCAAGAGAATTAGGGCCAGGACCAGATGAACTACCTGATGAACTTCCTACTGAAAATGTGAACTCAAAATCTTCGAAAACGTTATACATTCGGTTGGCATCTGCTGCAGCGGCAGTAGTATTAATAGGAAGCTTTTTCATTTTTCTGCAAATTCCAAAACCAATTGATCAGTACGCAAGTAACTTGATGGATGAAACAGAAATAAGCATGACTTATGGAAGTGACAGCCGAGGCGCTAATTCTAATCTCGAAGAAAAAGATATTGCATCTCTTAAAAATGAGCTCACTACCGTACTTTTGAATCAAGATTTTAACCAGGCACTTGGAAATTTCAGACAATTAGAGAAAATATCAGCTTTAAGTGTTGAGGATAAATATTTCTATGCAATATCATTGTTAAAATCAAAGGGAGAGAACTATCAAAAAGCGATTCGATTACTCAACGATGTTGTTGCAGTCGATGACCATAATCTGAAGAATGCGCTGTGGCTGCGTGCTTTGGGATATGGCATGACCGATAATATACCATTAATGAAAAAGGACCTAAATCAATTAAAATCAATTACAAATAAAGAAGACAAAAGGGTGATAGACTTATTATCTAAGTACTAAACCAATTATTTACACTACTAATTTTATTAATCATGAAGTTTGGAAAGAACGAACTTTCACTAAAAAAAATGTACTATTATGAAAAACACCACCATTAAAATTTTATGTATATTCCTATTAGGAATTTTAAGCGTAGATGCTTATTCTCAATTAAAATCACCAAAAGACCCGGATGATGGGACAGGAAAATGTTGGAATATATACTCTAACTTCGATTATTGTCCTGAATTCACATTGCCTACCGAATTGTTAACTTTTGACCTTGATTCTCCAGATGAATATGGATGTTTTCCCGTTAATAACTTTGGATGTGACTTGCACATTGGGTTGACCTACGATGGTGATGAATCTACTACTGTATTTAAAAAAATAACTAGTTGTGATGTTGTGAAAATTAATGCGGCAAATGCGAATACTAGTGATGTTTTTATTCATTGGCCTGCTGTATGTATTTCTATTCCAGTAAGAGAGGACATGTGTGATGTGGATTTGACATTCTCTTTTAATCTGTATTGTAAAGATGGAGATGATTTTACACCAATATCTGAAATTGCAAGTTTGGATCACGATAATAATTGGGATGATGTATTTCCAGGAAACGAACCAAAATCTGTTATTGGAGAAGATTCTTGGACAACAAAGATTTGTTGTAAGGATCCAGTACCTATAACTCCAGGTGGTCCAGGTGGGAATCTTACACCGATTATAGGTCAAGATGACGATGGGTCAACGGCATTTGTACGCAATTTGAAAGATGTTGATAATGTTTCTATTTCCGTATTCGATGCCAATTATCAGAGTATTGATATAAGCAATAATTTATCAATAGTTTCAAATAGTGAGTATTCAATAAACTTGTCTAATTTGAATCAAGGGGTTTATTTCATTAGAGTTGTCGAAGACGGCATAATGTATAGTCAATCAATTGTCAAATTGTAAAATATAATCTTGAGATGAATGTTATAATCCCAGTGTTGCTTAACTTGCATTCACTGGGATTATATTTTAAATAATGAGGTATGCGAACGACTTATTTTATTTCATTTATTTCTGCGATTATTATATTAATAGCTTCCATATCAAGTTTCGCTCAAGAAAGTAAATCCGATTCAATATTACAGTCCATATATGATAATTTTGCCACTACAACAGATGCTGAACAATATGCTGCATTAAAAGAATTAAGAGAAGCTGGCAAACTTGAAAACAACAGATATAATTACAATTTTGCGTTGTCCAACTTGGCCACTTATGCATATCAGATGAAAGACAATGTAGCTTTTACCGAATATGCTGAAGAAGCCTATGAACATTGGCAAAATGAACCTGATTTAAACAGAGAAAGGGTTTTTTATACTTTAGGGCAAGTAACTTTATTGGAGTTTTCGAAAGGGAATACAAAAAAAGCACTTGAATTGTATTTTATCATGCTCGATAAGTTTAAAAAAGATACTACAACAACGGAGTACTTGACGGAAATATACTCAAAGCTTTCGTCTGACTTTAGAAGTATTGGAGACCTGGAAAGTGCATTGTTATATAATGAAAAGGTTATAAAATTAATAAATCAGAATCACGCGGAAGACCCAAAGAAAGATCTGCTTATGGGCGATATTGAAAGTACTCAAGGGCATATATATCGCGATAAAAAAGACTTTCAAAATGCATTGAACTATTATGGGAAAAGCGTAACCAATTTGAAGAAATACAAAGGTGAATATGGGCGATTGACCAGAGATAAAATATTAATAGAATCATATTTAGGCCGTGCTAAAACTTTACTTATGATCAATGATGTGGAGGAGGCAAATAAGGATTTAAATAGGGCCGAAGAAATTCAGAGTGAACTTGATTATCAACGATATCAAACATTAGAAATTCGAGGTCAATATTATCTTCAGGTCAAAGAATATTCTAAAGGACAAGAACTTTTGGAGACCGCATTGCAAGAGGTTATTGAAGGTGCCTTGGTAAGTAAGAAATTTCCTAGAGAAGCACGAATCACAATGCGAATGGGAGATGGAAAGAAAAAAAATGATGATTTGGTTTCGGCGCTTTCATATTATCATAAAGCCTTGAAATTTATAGATGAAACAACTGAAGAAAATCAGCTATCTAATCCGCGGAAAGAAAATATTATTCATACGAAACAGGCATTGGAAATTCTTCAAAAAAAAGCAGCTACCGCAACATCAATATTTTTAAACAACAATGAAAAAAAGTATTTAGATATATCTTTAAATGCTTATCAAGCGGCAGTGGAATTACTTGATAAAATGAAAGTCAATTATTTGAATCAAGATACCAAGTATTTCATAGCTTCAAATGCAACTGACCTATACAAAAACTATATCAAACTACTGGCAGATCAATATCTAAAATCGAAAAGTGATGACTTGATTTCTGACATATTTATGATATCGGAAAGAAATAAATCGACCATTGCCTTTGAAGAATTGAAATATAAATATGCATTGGCAAATTCAAAAATACCAGAAGAATTAAAACAAAAACATCGAGACCTAAAATTGGATATTGCATATTCTGAACGTTTGTTAAATGAATTGGTTTCTGCAGAAAGTGAAGATGAGAAAGCAATGGAGAAACTCAAGAAGAAGATTTTTGACTTGAATGAAGATTTTGTCACCCTCGATCAAAAACTGAATAGAGAATATGCGCAAGAATTGGATACTAGAGAGAACCTCCTCAAGTTTCCTACCATGCAAGAAATTCAGTCAAGCTTGAATTCTAAAGATTTATTCATTGAAACATTTCAATCGGAAGATGATTATTACTTTATTGCATTCGATAGACAAGACCATCATATTCTTGAAGTTCCAATTGCGAGCATCAACGAGGCAGTGGAAGGATATATAGACATTGTCAGTTCGAGACCTGATGCCACTTTGGAAAGAGACCAGACTTTTATAAATACGTCCAATAGGATCTACAATGCGTTCCTGAATCCAATCCTCGAAAAATTCAAGAACAAAAAAAGGCTATTGATCGTACCTGACGGTCTCTTGAGTTCGATACCCTTTGAAAGCCTTATTACAGACAAGTCTGATCCATTGAGTTTTTTGATCCATGACCTCAATATTACTTACTTATATGCTTCTCATCAAGCCGTTGATAAAAAATCGGATTTGCAAGATGTAAGTATCCTTAGCCTTGCTCCACAATTTTCAAATGCCTTTTCTAATGTGCGGTCTTGTGATAGGGATTCGTTAAGCAGCCTTCCGTATGCGAAGAAAGAAAGCGAATTTCTAGGTGAAATGTTTACAGGCAAATTCCTGAATTCCAAAGCAGTTAAGAAAAGTGACCTTTTGGAGAATATTGATTCACACGATATAATTCATATTGCTACCCACGCATGTGTCAATGAAGTAAATCCGATGTTGAATGAAATACACTTTTCAGATACCTATCTTACAAATAGCGAAATAGAAAATCGATTGGCCAGTCCTGAGCTAATCGTCTTGGGAGCTTGTCATACCGCCAACGGCAAGTATATCAAGGGAGAGGGATTGTTGAGCCTTTCCAAGGGGTTTCTCCAAGCGGGATCAAAATGCATTCAATCGAGCCTTTGGGCCATTGATGATTATTCTTCTTCGGAGATTATTAAGGGAATGTTTAGCCGTCTAAAAACAGGATCTTCTAAGTCTGAAGCTTTGCGAAATTCAAAACTTTCGTTTCTGGAAAAAGCGGATGATCTGAGGGTGCATCCTTACTATTGGGCGGGAATTATTCAAACA
Organism: Saprospiraceae bacterium; assembly: GCA_965230575.1. GTDB lineage: Bacteria > Bacteroidota > Bacteroidia > Chitinophagales > Saprospiraceae > CAJXUU01. The sequence continues at coordinate 7,129,695 of OZ246013.1, read as the reverse complement.
GGAGAAGATGCTCCGCTCTTCGATGATAAATCTTCCTTGTTTTCTAGTCAATACTTTCTTTATGCATTGGGATTGATTGTCTTATTCATTATCGCATTTGTAGTAAGGAAAAAAATTGTGTAGTTGAAAACTGCTAAACCCACTCACTCAATGATATTGAATTCCTAATATCATCTCTAATGTTGTCCGCGTTTTCTTAATAATATTTATGCTGAGGTAGGGCCAGACTTAAACTTTAAATAGAAATATTAATAAATAAACGAAATTTCAATTCTCTCCTCATTGACAGAACGAAAGAGAATTTATTAAGAATTTAGCTCTGATTGTGATTAGAAGCCAGGTGAATTTTATTCGATGCGTAAAGATGAAATTACAAGCATTTTGACGTTACCTTTTCCAATTTCAAGGTATTAATGATAGAAGTAATTATTTAAAAATTGATGGAAGATTTTTACAATATAATTGGGCGAAAAATTGTTATATGGAACCAAGTTTGGATAAAATCAATTGTATTACACCAAGAATAAGTCTTAAATTTAGGGACTTATGAAGTAGGTAACTTCTGCGAGACGAAAACCAAAAATAATTATTCACAATACTATTAAAAGAATTTGCACCCGTGGTGTGCAATATTGACTTCTAAATTTTAGAAATCTAAAAAATCTATGCGAAATTTTACAGCTTATCGACAGCTAGATTCTATGGATTGTGGACCTACGTGTTTACGGATGATAGCCAAGCATTATGGGAAGCTGTATTCATTGCCCTTCTTACGGGAGAAGTGCTATATAGATAAGGCAGGAGTAAGTGTGCGAGGGATAAGTGAAGCTGCAGAATTAATAGGATTAAGATCAATGGCCGTAAAAGTTCCAACCTTGTCCAAGGAGGATGGCCCATCACTGACAAATGCCCCATTGCCTGCAATTCTACATTGGAATCAAAATCATTTTGTAGTAATCTATAAGATATCAAAGAGGTATGCATGGATAGCCGACCCTGCGAATGGTAAAGTAAAGCTATCGATCAAAGAACTTGAGGAATCGTGGTTGTCTGATGATAAAGAAGGAGTCGTCCTTTTACTGGAACCTACCAATGAGTTTCATACTAAAGATAATGAAATAGAGAGTCAGAAGGGGTTTGGATTTTTGCTGAGCTATCTCAAACCACATCGCAAATTGATGTTTCAATTGATTCTGGGATTATTGCTCGGAACCTTGTTTCAATTGATCTTTCCATTTCTGACACAGAGTTTGGTGGATATAGGTATCGATGGCAAGGATATGAATTTTATCTATCTGGTATTGGCTGGTCAACTTGCTCTGTTTGTAGGATCTACTGTTGTGAGGTTTATTCAAAGCTGGATCTTGCTTCACATTAGTATTCGAATTAATGTCAACCTAATAGCAGATTTTTTACTCAAATTGATGCACTTGCCCCTGGGGTTTTTCGATTCAAAAAATACCGGTGATTTGCTTCAGCGAATAGGTGACCATAAGCGGATTGAAAACTTTCTCACCAAATCAAGCTTGAGTGTACTCCTTTCAGTCACCAACTTGATAGTCTTCGGAGCGGTATTGGCAATCTACAGCACAACGATATTTTTAATTTTTCTGATTTCTTCCATTCTTTACATTGGATGGATTTTCTTTTTTCTAAAAATGAGAAAGGAAGTCGATTATAGAGCATTCCAGCAATATGCAGACAATCAAGATTCACTCATCGAGATCATCCATGGCATGCCCGAAATCAAGTTGCAGGGAAGTCAATTGAAAAGAAGGTGGAAGTGGGCAGAGATTCAAGCCAAGTTGTTCCGGACACAAATGAAGGCGTTGAGTATCTCACAATATCAGGATGCTGGTGCATTATCGATTAATCAATTGAAAGACATCATTATTACTTTTTTTGCTGCCAAGCTGGTACTGGAAGGTAGTATGACTTTAGGAATGATGTTGGCGATTCAATATATAATTGGACAATTGAATGGACCGCTTCATCAGCTGATCGGATTTATCAGGTCTGCTCAGGATGCAAGTATCAGTCTGGAAAGATTATCCGAGATCCATCAATCAAAGGAGGAAGAGAGTCTGCATGAGAAGAAACTATCCGAGATTCCCAATGGTGATATTGAAATTAAAAATGTATCGTTTCAATATACACCAATTTCAGATATGGTTCTCGAAGATATCAATCTGACCATTCCGAGAGGTAAGACTACAGCCATCGTCGGTACCAGTGGAAGTGGGAAGACTACTTTGATAAAATTGCTTTTGGGTTTCTATCCAACCAGCAAAGGAAGTATTAAGATAGGAGGGCAAGATATCAATACCATTTACCAGAAAATGTGGAGACAGCAATGCGGAGTGGTGATGCAGGACGGATATATTTTTTCGGATACGATAGCTAATAATATTGCCGAGAGTGATGACTCCACCAGTCTGTCAAAAGTATTTTCAGCGGCGACCCAAGCCAATATTATTGACTTCATTTCAAATCTTCCCTTGGGCTTCAATACAAGAATTGGATCTAAGGGCAATGGACTCAGTCAAGGCCAAAAGCAAAGACTTTTTATTGCAAGAGCCATATATAAAAACCCTGAATTCCTGTTTTTTGATGAAGCTACCAATTCATTGGATGCCAATAATGAGCGGATAATCATGAAGAATCTCGACATTTTTTTGGAAGGAAAGACAGCGATTGTGGTAGCACATAGACTCAGTACTGTAAAGAATGCCGATCAAATCGTGGTTTTGGAAAATGGAAAGATCGTCGAAATAGGAAAACACAAAAAATTGGTAAAGAAGCGAGGGAAGTATTATCAGTTGGTCGCAAACCAACTGGAGTTGGGGAATTAAGATGACGATGAATTAATTTAAATATTGAAGTAGGACATAATTAAGATGCCGATACCAGAAGAAAATATAAAAGTGACATTTACGCCAGCAGAAAGTGCTCAGGTAGATGTGAAAGATATGATCGGACATCCTCCGGGGTGGTTGTTGAAGTCGGGGATAGGTATGGTTGCAATAGTTACTACAGTTATTTTGATTGGTGCATATTTTTTTAAGTATCCAGACAAATTAGTGGGTAGGGGGACATTGACTTCATCGACGCCTCCAATAGAAATTGTGAGCAGATCGAATGGATACATCGAACGCATATTGCTGCCAGAAGATAGTCCAGTGGAAAAAGGAGAAAGTATATTGTTCATAGATAATACCACAGATCAGATTGAGATAAATCAAATCGTTGACTGGATCTCAAAATATGAAGAGATCAACAACCCCAAACACTATCTCAGTTTGGAATTTGTCAAAAACCTGCAGTTGGGAATTATTCAACAAGAGTATGCCCAGCTTCAATTGACCTATAATGAACTCCAGCAAAATTTGAAGGAAGTTGTGGTATTTCAGAGGATAAATAACATTGATGATGAAATAGGTAAAATAAAAATTCTCAATCAGTCCCTTGAAAATGAAAAGGAAATTTTTGCCAAGGTGCTCGACCTTTCTAAAAAAGACTATGAGCGAAATGAAGATCTAAAGGCCAATGGTGTAATAAGTGAATTGGATTTGGAGAAAGCAAAGTCCGCACTCTTGACCAAGGAAAGGGAATTTGAAGGAATGAACAATGGGATTATTCAAAACAGTATCCGAATCGAGCAACTTGAGCATGAAAAATTGAAATTGATTGAGGATAGAGGACAGAAAATTAAGTCTTATCAATTTGCGATTGCCGGGATCATTGCCAGGATAAAGTCCTCGGTAGAAAACTGGTCTCAAAAGTACAACCTGGTAGCACCGATAGCTGGAAAATTAGCTTTCGCTCCAGGAATATCTGAGAAGAAAAATTTGACACAAGGACAGGTTATAGGACATATTCTTCCAAATGAGAATCAGGAAAAATTTGTTTCTGCCATTTTTCCAAGCACAAATATCGGCAAAGTAGAAGTAGGTCAAAAAACAATATTGAAGTTTGATTCCTATCCACATAAAGAATTTGGGGTAGTAATGTCCAAGGTTGGAAACATTAGCGATATACCACTGATTGGAGATGAAGGCGGGCAACAATACGAAATAAAAATTCCGATTTCTGATGTAATAATTACTGATTACCAAGACACTTTAGTTTACCAACCGAACATGTCGATGACCATAGAAATAATCACTGAAAATCGAACGGTTTTGGAGCGAGTTTTTGATCAATTTTTAAGCCTCCTGGATCAGGAATAAATTTTTTAAATGCGAAAAAATTAATACCAAATAAACACCTAAGAATATGAATTTGATAGAGAAAATAAACCTTTTGGAGAGGGTACACAACTTGATACGCAGAAAAGCAACAGGGGATCCTAAGTCCTTGGCTTTCAGGCTTCAAGTGTCAGAAAGGACCGTGTTCAACATTATTAAAGTCATGAAAGAAATGGATGCTCCCATCTATTTTTGTAGAAATAAAAATTCATTTTGTTATGAGCGCGATGTAAACTTTTCTATTGGGTTTACGAGTAGTGCCGAAACGATTTCTGAAGCAAGGGGAGGAAGTTCCTCAAATTTGTTCAGAGAATTTTTCCGACTGCAAAATTTTTGCAATAGACATGCCTATATTTGAATCAGATCGATCTAAGGGATTTTCTCTTCGCCCTTCTATAAGTAAGAGGATTTATTAATCAATTAAACTATGATAAAAATGAGCGATTTAAAAAAAGTGAATCTTGAAAAATTAGATCTAAATGCATTCAACGAATTTTCATTAACTGGTTCATCATTGAATTCTCTTCGAGGAGGAGAATGGGCTGCTACAGCTGCACATGGTGGTGACTATATTGATGGAGACGACAATACCCATTACCACGATGATGGACCAAGCTCAACTGGTGATACTTGTAAAACAAGCACTGGTGGAGGCGATGAGCAATTCGAAGATAGCCATATGTAATGGATCTGCTTGATTGGGATTCGGATTGGTTAATTTTAATCTGAATTCCAATCATTTTATTTTGCCAATTAACTACTTTGATAGGAAGGTGGATAGATTTATGTTCGTATCACAATTTTAATTTCTACGATCTTCAACCAAATACTTCATGCTCAACATTTATACTAACAATAAGGATGGGACCACGGACAGAGTGATAGAGTATATTCGTTACTTGAGTGGTGTGGAGATCCAGAGATTGAACAATGATAATTTTTATTCCGACATCAATATTGATTTGAATAATGATAATCACGTAATCCAATTGAGTTCAGAAGATGGAAATACAAAATGTTTCAATGAGAATGATTTGGGTGTCGGCTGGTATCGAAGAGGCTCGATAGGTATAAAACTTCCGGTAAGTAAAATTGGCTTGCACCACAAGGTTCAAAATCACCTCTCAGAGGAATTGAATTATTTGAGGGATTATATTTATCACAATTCAATTGACCTGGGCTCACGAATAAAAGAAATAAATAACAACAGGTTACATAATTTTGTGTTGGCCCGAAAATGTGGTTTGAATATCCCTTCTACTAAGATTACGACAAGTAAGAAAGAGCTTGTGGAATTTTGGAAAAAACATGATAAAATCATTACCAAACCTATTCACAATGGCTATTTAAGCTTTGAGCAGGATGGTACTAAATATTCTTGTAACGGTGTTGAGGTGGTAACCAATACTCATTTGGAAAATCTTTCAGAGCGCTTTAGTCCATCTTTGTTTCAGGAGTACATTGAAAAAGAAATCGAAATTCGAGTTTTTGTAATAGGTGCAGAAATGTATGCTATGGCAATCTTTTCGCAGAACGATGAGCAGACGAAATATGATTTTCGAAATTATAATAGAGAAAAACCAAACCGCAATGTCCCATTCAAGATTGATGATCAATTGAAAGTAAAATTGCTTTCTTTTATGAAAGAAGCAGACCTGGATACGGGATCCATAGATTTGATTTTAACACCGAATGGAAGGTATTACTTTTTAGAAGTAAATCCAACTGGACAATTTCAATGGTTGTCCCGAGAATGTAATTACAACATTGAAAAAAGAATTGCAGAACATTTAATAAAGGAACATGAAACTAGAAAGGCTGCCAGTCTATTGCCAACTGATGGATTCTGAAGATAGCAAAGGTCAAAATGAAATTATTGAACCTTTAAAATGTAATTCGCAATATCATCTCACTGATGATATCAAAAACGAGATGTTTTATAAGACCATTTCCAAAATGTTGAGCATTGAAAATATCGAGAGAAAAATATTATAAAGTTTTTGCTTCATGTAAGATAGTGAAAGGCAAAAGGAGGGCAGTGATTTGCGATCTTCAGAGGAATAATATCTATCCCATTCCTCTATCCCTATACAATATCCTTGTTTCCGAAACCCCTCAAACTTTCAACGAATTGGTCGAATCGTTTGGTCAGGAAAATGAGAGCGTATTAATTGAGTATTTCAATTTTTTAATAGACAAGGAAATTATCTTTTTTACCAATACTCCAGATTTGTTTCCTGATATGCCCGATGACTGGGATGAACCCTATATCATTACCAACTGCATTATAGATTTGGATGACCTGACCAATTTGGAGCAAATTCGATATAGCATTGGAGATTTGGCCATCAAGTCTTTACAAATTAGGCTATATTCAAATGTTTCTTTATCAGATCTTGAAGAGGCAGTCCAGGTCTTGAAACCAGTAGGGCTAACTTCCTTGGAACTGATCATCAAATATGACATTTCTTTTGAAGACGAAGCTATACGAGCTTTATTGGATAGGAACACTTTAATTTCTACGGTTAAAATTTTTGATGCCCCCGAGGATTATTTTATAGATTGTGACCGTGGAAGATTTGGACTGGTATTTTACCTTACAAAATCAATTTCAAGCCATAAGGATTGCGGTGTGATATCACCAGAGTTTTTTGTGATCAATACCAAAATGTACTCAGAGTCATTAACGTACAATTCATGCCTGAATCGAAAAATTTCTATTGATGTCAAAGGAGAAATAAAAAATTGTCCATCCATGCTCAAATCATATGGCAATGTCGAAAATACTCACTTAAAAGATGTTTTGGAGATTCCGGAGTTTAAATCTCTTTGGAACCTGAACAAGGATAAAATCGATGTATGTAAGGATTGCGAATTTCGCCTGATATGCACAGATTGCAGAGCCTATATTGATGACCCGGAAAATCTCAAAAGCAAACCACTCAAATGTGGGTACAATCCTTATACGGGAGAATGGAGTGACTGGAGCACCAATCCGATGAAAGAGGCTGCTGCGCAATATTACGAACTGGATCACATCGTTAATGTCTGATCTTGATTGTTGTTCACAACTCGGACCGCACACTCAATTTTTTTAAGGTAATTATTGTATAAACTACTTTCCAAAGTGGAGAAATATCCAATTCTCACATTTTATTTTGATGAAATTTTATTAATGCAGTTTTGTCGTAAATGACTGCTAAACAATGGTATAGAATAGGCATTTTGCTTCGTTTTGGGCTGTTTTCATTTTTTTTATTCATTTTTTTTACTTTTTTTGGTCACACTATTTCCTAGTCAAGTTATACATATGGAAATTGATAACAAATGACATGACCTTAGCTGATACTGGTTCTTCTGAAAGCCCCATAAAAAAAATTACTTCTGTCCAAGACAATTTTGGTTTGACAAAAACCGAATTTGAAGCCTACGTCGAAAGATTGCGCAATGGTGACGAATCGTTATTTACCAAAATATTTGGAGCACATTTTTATGACAGTGTGGCCTATCTACAACGAAAATTCAAGACAAACCATGACATTGCCTACGATACCTGCATGACTACGATGCTGGAATTCCGCAAAAAGATTCTGGACAATAAAATTCATTATGGGAATTTGCGGTATTTGTATACAAGGATGGCAATGAATAATTACATAGATGATATTAAATTAAGCAACAAGCGGCAATTGGCGATAGATGTATTTAGCGATCATTTTGGAATAGAGTCAATTGATAAACAACAATTTTTTGATCTTCTTGAAAGTGCTGTCGAGCAACAGGATGTAAAGGCGAAAAGCTTCATTCATGAAATGTTTTATAACAATAAATCGATAGGGAAGATGGCCAAAGAATCCGACGTATCGAATGTGACAATGCGCAAAAGAAAACAACGAATAATAGATAAATTGAGGTCAACATTTTTTGAATTACTAAAAAGTGACTAATGGATACCAATACGAATAAATCAGGCGAAGAATTCAAATCTGGCGAAGAGGCATTTGATTATTTGCTGAGCGAACATAAGGAAGACAAAAGGAGGGAAAAATGGGCTGAAGCATTTGATCAATTTAGACCAGAAGCAGAGACTCAAAATCCTCCCAAGACAAGACAGCTTTACTTACGAATTGCTTCCGTTGCGGCCATCCTATTAGCCGTGATTGGTGCATTTTGGATAATGAATATGGGTCAAGATGATCCTTATAAAATGGCTCAAAAATATATCAGCGAGTCTATTGTAGACCAAAATTATAAAGGTGATTCCAGATCTGCTGAAACCGCAACGCTCACAAACAATTTACCCGATAATGTAAAGAATAAGCTTGCCCTTGCCTTACAAAATGAGGATTATCGACAAATGCTGGGAATATATCGAAGTGAAGAGAAAAAAGCTGAATTACCGATTCGAGACAAATTCTACTATGCTGTAAGTCTAATCAAAATTGATAAAGAAGATAAGCATAAAGCAATCCGCCTTTTGGATGAAGTAATTGCCCAGGATGAAATCTTGGAGATAGAAGCACTTTACTTTCGAGGATTGGCCAATCTGGCAATAGGCAATTTTTTGGAGTCAGAATCCAACTTAAAATTAGTATTAGAAAAATCCAACTATAAAAAAGACGTCATAAATAAAATTTTGGATCATTTAAATCAGTAAAATTTTTAACGGAAATTAAATCACAATCATGAAAAATATAATGCTCTTTACTCTTTTATTTGCTGCAACCATTGGTGTTGCTCAAGTAAATATTATCGATATGGGAAATGGTCGCTATGGCTATCAATCCCTTTACAACCAGTCAGATTTATCATTTTATCTATATGGTGACGGTTATCATTCTTTTGACCCGAACAATATTCATCAGTACGGAAATAATCTTGATGCTATAAGCGTAAAACTTTTCCATAGCGAGCCCTATGATCATGATGATCCGGATGAATTAGGGCTTCATATAGTCACCAATGGTGTGGACGATCCGGATATTGTCGATGTACCGCTGGGCAATAAAGTAGAATTGAAGACAAGCTGGAATTTGGTCAATGGAAGTGAAAATTATTACATTTTGATGTTTGAGAACAATGAAGAGAATGTCATTTCGGGATGTATAGAATTTCATTTTGATTCAGCGAAGAGTTTTGTTAATGAACCAGGTGTGTTGGATGATTATAGCAATAATTGGGTGGATAATAGAACTCCAGAAGAATCGGAATATTCGGAATATACGCATAAGTACAAGTGGGAATTTGATGACCTTCAGGTGGATGAACAGAGATTTATTTATATTCCAGTAGCATGCCTCGGACAAGTGGCAGAAACTGTGAGCACCCTTGCTATAATGAAGACAGATTGCCTGGAAAAATTGAATCTAGAAAAGTCAAAAGATGGCAATAATGAAGGTGTTACGGACAGCGACTATTTCACTCTTTATTCATTTGTTAGTACCAATCCTCATGACCCTAATTGCATTGTTACAGAATCCGAATGTCTAGTTAAAAAAGCGACACAGGTGGTTAGGTATCGAATATATTTTCAAAACGATGGATCCGAACCTGCTACAATCGTTAAATTGGATTACCATATTAATTATCCATTTACAAATGTCACTTTGGTAGAGGCGAGCCATTCTTGTAAATTGGCTTGGCAACCTGATCCCGATGGTATTAATGAGAGTGGAACTATCGAAATAGACTACGAAAATATTTATCTTCCTGGAACTGGGACGATACCCGCTCCAAGATACGAGGAGACCATCGGGTGGGTGGATATTGATGTGTGCTATGCCAACACACTAATGGAAGACCCGGCTTTATGTGCAGACAATTCTGTTGACATATATTTTAACGATGAAGCCCCGGTCACAGCTTATCATAGTTTGTGCAAGAAACCTGGATGTGCTGGAAACCATGGAAATAATGTAAATGGTAGCACTAATGTTTGTGACAGTGAAGTAATAGGAAGACAGTCTTTTATCGCTTCTGATCATCATTCAGGACATGGCTATTTCATACAACCAGGCTCAGTGCCAGCACGTACTGGGAATAATGAATTAAGGAAGGAAAATGTAGAATTGACAAGTCTGGATAAGGCAAAAAAAGTATTGGTCTATCCTAATCCTGTTTTAGATATCATCAATCTAGAAATACCAGATGCACTGATGAATGCGAATATGACCATTCATAGTTCAATGGGTGAAGTAGTTCTTTCTAAAATAACTAAAGAAAATAAAATGACATTGGATGTTTCTACATTAAACAATGGAGTATATTACATTTCTATAATCAATGGATCAGAGACCAAAATAAATTCATTTGTGAAAATATAATGTCTGAAATTTACAATCTGAAAATAGTACCAGCAATTAGAATTATGCTAATTGCTGGTTTCTTTGTTTTTTCTGCAAGTGTTTTTTGTCAGGATTCTACGGGGCTTAAATTTTATAATTTGGCCGACGAGCAGTTTCAACAGAAAAGGTATGACCAATCATGGATGAATTTTCGAAAAGCACAGGATCTTTTTTTTGAATCCAATGATTGGAATAACTGGAAGCTTGCTTATTCCAGGCTGCGGAAGATTGCTCAGTATACAAAGAACCGCAGTGCCACTGTAGACTCATTGAAAAACATCTATCAGGTCGTTCCAGAGGAACAGTGGGATCTAAGAAGGCATTGTCATGGCAGCAGGGCTTTCAATCTTACCAAGTTGGGAATGGAAATTGAATCTTTGGAGGAATATAAGATGGCCTATGAAATTCTAATTCAAAACAATCCTTCAGACACCGTTAGATCAATGAGCTATTTGCGCTCGATAGCATACAACTATAGCGCACTTGGAGATCAAATTACATCAATCAAATTTATAAATGATGCCTTGGACCTGGCAAAGGAATCAGGAAATCGCAAGCATCTGTGCAAATTATTTGCTGCCAAAGCCAATGCCTTATTTCATGATGACAAGAATGATGAATCCCTGGCTGTATACCTATCCATAATAAAAGAATGTGGTGAGGGTGTATTGAATTACTGCAAAATTGCCCAAATACACCTTTTCAAAAATCAGCCTGATAGCACGGTTCTATATCTAGATAAAGCCTTGGATCTGATCAAGAGTGAAGACCTTGATGAATGGGAGTATGATAGATATCTTTCCTATAAATCCGAATATTTGGCTTTTCAAAAATCTTTTGCGGAATCAATAAGAATAAAAGAAGGCCTTATAGAAAAGCGGAAAAATGACACGAATACACGACAATACATCAAGGATTTAGTACAGCTGGCTCAATTGCAGGGCGATGCGGGTCATCTAGAGGATATGATTTCAAATGTGCACTTGGCACTTACAATTCACTATCCTGAGATGGATTCGATAGACCTATTCAGCAGACCACAACAGCTTGGAGGAGTACCTGATATTTGGGTGATTGAAGCACTTTACTTGAAGGCCAATTATTTTAAGAATATGTATGAAAAGGAAGGTGCCAATCTTGCATTGAGGGAGGAAGCTTCTTTTTATTTTGAATTGATGTTTGAATACTTTGATAGGCTCAAATCCAGCTATGAAAATAATTTGTCGAAGTATAGAATTGGAGACCATACGAGACCTTATTATGAAGGCATTGTCCGTTTTTTTGCTGACCAGTTTGATCTTGTGCCTTCTGATAGTATGTTCAATAAGGCATTTGAATTTAGCCAACAAGCCAACGCATATGTCTTGAAAAATGCCTTTACGGAACTGGAAGCGTTGGACATTGGTGGCATATCTCAGGACAGCATGGATCGATTTACCAAGTTGAGATATCGATCCCAAAATGAACAAGATCCAACTACTGTTTTAGAATTCAAGAATTTTAAAAGTGGGCTTGCGAAAAAATATAACTACTTCAAGTATGAAAATAATAATGCAGTTATTTCTGTGAATGAGGTTCAGCACAAATTAAGTGAAGGAGAGGTGCTGTTGAAGTATTTTTATACCGAAAAGGAATTATTTATTTTTTCATTGACTAAGAACTCTGAGAATATTGATAGGGTAGTATTGCCAGAAGAATTTGATTCTCTGGTCAACAGACATCAATATCTAATCTCACAGAGTCATACCTGGGATGAGGAGGAATATAAAGCACTTTCGTTTGACCTATATTCCTTGATAATGCCAAATTCATTGATTTCTGCTGAATTGAAAAACGACGTGAATCGGATTATTGTCGTTCCAGATGGCCCGTTAAAGAAAATATCATTCAGTTCGCTGATCAAAAATGACGTTGAAAATTTCATAGAAGCTTCAGATTATTTGATCTCTGATGTGGAGGTAAGTTATTTGTATTATGTAGCCCAGTTGAGGAATCTAAATACTGAAAATCGGAATGGGAAGGGTGACTTTATCAGTTTTGGAATCGAGTATGAGGATGAGTTTTTAGAAGAAATCGTGGAAAATTTTAAAAATGAAGTAGGTGAATCCAAAGACACCAGAAGTCTCTCTCTTTCCAAATTGGATTTTGCTGATAATGAAGCACGAAGGATAGCTAGGATGTTGGGAGGTGATTTTCTCGTCAATAATCAAGTGACAAAAAGTGAAGTAGAGGCGAAGATGAAAAATTACAATATGCTTCATTTTTCTACCCATGCCTTTGTCGATATGAGTGATTATCTCAATTCTTATATTGTCTTCTATAAAGATAGTGTGGATGGATATAAAATGACATACCGAGACATACTGAATATGAATCTCAATTCTGATTTTGTAGTATTGAGTGCTTGTCAAACTGCAAATGGAAAAGATTATACTGGAGAAAGCCTCATGAGTCTTGCGAGGGCATTTGTTCAAAGTGGATGTTCGTCTACCATGAGTTCGTACTGGAATGCTTCGGATAGGTCTACGATGGAAATAATGGAATTATTCTATAATAATTTCAGCAATGGCAGTTCCAAATCGGCATCTCTAAGAAATGCTCAGCTGGCCTATTTGACCAATGATGATATCAGTGTCCCATCCACGAGGTCCCCTTTTTACTGGAGCTCATGGGCGATATATGGGGAGAATTCGAAGATTAAAAATGGCTTTGTTAAAAAATACTTTTCTTCCAATTACTTAGTTTATTCAATTGGAGCACTGTTAACTCTGATTTTAAGTTTTATGGTATTTAAAATATACAGGGCTCCAAAGTCTAAATCCAAGTAGGAGCTGTAGAAAGAAGTAAGCCTGTCACAATTGACGGACAAGCTTACTTTGAATTATTGCTTTTAAATTATCAACCTTTTTCGGTATTGAATCAAAGAGGCGTAGTATTATTTTACAATGGATTCTTAGTATTTCTGAAAAAAATGAACGAATAATTCTTTAATATCGACGAACAATATTTAACATTTGACATTTATATCATTTGTAGTATATTTGAACTACCATTATTACAATTATGAACGTACTAGATACTGCCAGAGTAATTATTTATAGATTTCATGAGAAAGGATTAGAGATTTTTCTAGTGAATTCAGACTTAGAAAATGATCCGGATATTTGGAAGTTGCCAAAAGGCAATTTAAATGTAGCTTCTAAATCTTCGTATAAAGATTCTATTCAATTGGAATCTCAGAAAGATGATAAAGGGAGAGAGGTGAAAACTTTGGCTGTAGAAGGTGAATGGCATGATATTCCATCTCTAAGAGGAATGCTCAAGCATGACATGAAGTTGGTTAAGTCAAAATTGATAGAGGTAGCTCCCGAAATGGAAAAAGGAGGATTTTTTGCGGTCAAGGAAGCTTTCAAAAAAGTGATGCCGGACGAATACAAAGCATTGAAAGAGCTTAAGAGCATTTTACGAGATAGAAACTTGACAAAGTATATTTAATAGACTACATTTGTAGTCGCAATTACATTATTGGTTTATTTAAGATCAATGCGATAAGCAATAGTCAATTATTGATGAAATTGAATTTTTGATTACAGTCAATTACATATTCGATTTTATTTTAATATGTCCCAATTTTAAATTACTTTAGCGTCAGAATTGACAGTAGTTTACATTTTTTAAGAATTTCTCAAAAAATGTAGATGAGAGACAACGAATTATGTGTCTCATACGTATATTAAATAATTATAATCATATTTTATAAATACCCACACTCATGAACATATTTTTTAACACTTTAAAAGACTTCTTCAGATCGCTTTTTAGCAGATCTAAGAAAGTCGTCAAACTTCCACAAAATGAGGAAGAGTACGACGGCTGGCTCGGAGTATAAGTTTAGACTTATTCTTCGTTTTTTTTCTTAGTCACTCCCCAACCATTCTTTATTAGATTGCGTCTATTTTCATAATTGCTTAAATGAAATAAAATCTAATAAAGAATGAGAGTATTTTATTGCCTTCTATTATTTTTCTGCATTTCCTGTTCACAATCAGATTCACATTCTCCGACGGACTGTACTGCTATTATTGCCGACCAGGCAAAGTTTGACTCAACGGTCAATTTTGGTCCTAATCTTCTGGAATATACCCTTGATGAATTTTGCCTTAAGGTAAAACTCGGTGTTTCTGGATGCGATGATAATCATCTGATCGAGATGGTGTACAATGGCACCATATTAAAATCTCTACCTCCTCAAGTAATAGTTGATTTTTATGATAATGATCCACAAGCTTGTGAGGCCTATTTCGAATTGGAACGGCAGTATGACCTCAGTACCTTGCTGACTTCGTCGACAGATGAAATTGTTATTCGTTTTAGAAATAATGAAACTTCTTTCACATTAAGTATTTAGTGCCCCAACCTTTTTAACGGCAATTGGAGTCTATAATGATAGAAGTGAAATATGATTGAGATTTGATATCTTCACATGAAAGCAATAGCATTGATAAATAGCACTACATATTGACAGCTAATAATCCATATCAAAAAATTATTGAAGGTTGTAAGGCCAATGATAGGCGTTGTCAGGAGGAATTGTACAGGATGTTTTTTGGTAAGATGTTGGCAATGTGTAGAAGGTATACACAGGATGAAGACCAACAAATTTCGATTATAAATGATGGCTTCTTGAAAGTATTCAAAAAGATAGATTCTTTCAAAGGAGAAGGGTCTTTTGAAGGATGGGTCAGGAGGTTGGTTTTTACCAGTTTGTCAGATTTCTTCAGAAAAGAAAACAAGTATTTGAAATTTATGATTTTCGATACGCCAGATACGGTATTGAAAAGTGAATCTGAAGAGACGCTTTTTTATCAGGATATAATCAATTTGATAGATAGATTGCCTGAAAAAACAAGAGAAGTATTTCATAAGTATGCCATCGAGGGATATACGCACAAGGATATAGGAGCAGATCTCAATATTAGCGAGGGAACTTCGAAATGGCATCTATCTGAAGCTAGAAAAAAGCTTCAATTATTATTAAGAGAAAGAAAGATATATAGTAGCAATGTCAGATAATAAAAACATATCAATTCAAGATCGAGGATGGAATGAGATGCGTTCTATCCTGGATAAGGAATTGCCTGAAAAAGAAAAGAAAAGACGGTTTGGATTTTGGTTTGTATTGGGTAGTGCAGCGTTTGTAGCCTTGGTACTGGCATCCATGTTTTTCTTTACAGGAATAGAAAAACGTACTGGTGTTGGTGAATTGGCATTGGAAGATGACAAGCCTGAAATCACAGATTCACACTTGGATGTTAAGACGGTGGAAGAGAGAAAAAATACTGAACTACCACTAGCTACAGTGGAAAATTATAAGAAAGAGGAAGTCAAAGAAGATGTATCTCAATTGGATCATCCTTCTGAATTTGCTTCAGAAAATGATGAAAACAACATTCAGAATCATTCAAAAAATATAACGAATCCACTGGATTATAATGTAAGCAACTTAACAATTGACAATAGCCAAAAATCTAATTTAGCAGTACCAATTGCAGAGGTGAAAAAAGAATTAGCAACTGTTAATAAGACTACCGGGAATGAATTTATAATAAAGAAAGATCCAGTTGAGGTCAACAAGAAAGAATCGAAATACGGCATTCTCCCTTCGAATAAAAAAATATTGGAACTGGAGGAAAACTCCTTGGAGAGAATACTTCTGACACCAATTTCTAGATTGCCCAGAAGCAATTCACCGTTGTTGAACTTTGAGCGTGAGAGGGGAGAAAAACGCATCGTTCTAATCGCAAGTAAGAGTCGAAAGGCATTTGCTCCTTACCTATTTGCAAACACAAATTATCAATCAAAATCCAGTGGTTATGGCATTGGTGCAGGCTTGAATTACGGAGACCAAGATTTCGAATTTTACCTTGAAACGGCTTATTTGAAATCATCATTTAATAAAGAATCATCCGGGGATAGATTGAATATTGTGGCAGACCAGGAATCAAACCCTGCTGGAGAATTGAGTTTTACCGAATTTAGCCCTGCATCGGGTTATGTTTTGTCCATTTCTAAATTTTCAACCTTGACAACCAGTACCAGTGAAATGAAATTCGATTTTGGGATTAGAAAAAAACTATTTAAAAATTTCAAAATTGACTTGGGTCTGTCTTTTGCCAGATTGTTGAAAGCTTCAAATAATTCGCGGCTATCTGTCATAAAAGAGAGTAGCGATGGTTCGAACGAACTTAGTACTTATGGAATCAATCGTACCGAGTTTTATAACCTGGGTGCGTACTCCAAATCTGATATTATTCCTCATATAGGTGTAGAGTACAACATTACACCAAATGTCGTTTTGGGTTTTAACTACAATCATGGATTGAATAATCTGATCGCCGAGATGGATTTGCAAGGAATCAGTAGCCTATCTCAGAATGATAAGATTTATAGAAGAAATATTGGAGCAAAGGTGAGGTATCAGTTTTAAGAAACTGTACTTCTGAATTGATTACCCTTTTTTTGATAGATATTGCGTAATAATGAGGTAATAGTTTTCAATTTAATCTTCCGCTCGCCGCTCGGGCGTTCATTTCTTTCTTGAAAAAGAAACGAACCAAAGAATTCAAGGCTTTACTTGGTTCTTAACGGCTTTTGAATTCCATTTTGACTAAACACACAAAACTCGCTATCGCTCAAACAGTTGTGAGTTTTTAACGTCAAATTACAACTCAAAATCCTAAACCAACTAAGGCCGATTTATTCCAACAAAATTCAATCTTTGGTAGTAAAAAAATACTTTAAGCTTAATTATTTTTAAACTGTTCTTACTTCTGAATTCCCCTGATTGATTGTTGTCAAGGAATGTATTACTTGGTACTTCTACCCTCAACAGGTCACATCAAATATTAATTTGTGCAATTCTCTTTTTAAATTCCCTTTTCTGTCTAATGGCAATTGGGATGACAGTCTCATTATTTATTTTCAAATTTCCACCTCTTCCTTTATCCCATGCTGTTACATAATTTAGGTTGATCAAATAACTTCTATGCACTTTGAAAAAATTATTTGACAATTTGGATGCAATGTTGGTTAGGGTATTCTGGATGATAATTGGTGATTTTTGACCTAGGATATATATCCTGCAATATGGATCATCTACCTTGACGAATAAGATGTCATTAGGATCTATGAGAATTGTACCTTTTCCACTTTTAAGGGTGAGTTTTTCGTCAAGTGTTTTTCGGATCGAACTGTCGGTTTCCGTATCCACCAATTTCATGATCTTCCATGTTTTTAGACGTTCTTTGGCTCGGACGATACAATCTTGAATAATAGGGATGGAGTAGGGCTTTAAGATATAATCAATAGCCATATGTTTTACAGCTTCCACGCTATATTGTTCGTATCCAGTAGTGAACACTAATATAAAATCAAATGGACTGAATTGGGTCAATAATTCAAAGCCATTTCCATCTTCCAATTCGATATCCAAAAAAACCAAATCAGGAGAAAGTTCTTTGATTTTTTCTGTGGCTGTTTCTATTGATTTGGCCATTCCTACGACTTCGACATCCTGGCAATAATCAGTCAAAAAAGTCTTTAAAATGTTTTGACTGTTTTCTTCATCTTCGACAATAAAGCATTTTATAGTCATAATCTTTCTATTGGTAAAGTAATCGAACATATTGTCCCGAAAGGAAAATTTGAGCTTATTTCTAATTGAGCGGTCTTTAGTTTTAATTTTTCATTGATCAGATGGATTCGTTGCCTTATTATATTCAACCCAAGGGATACGTACTTACCATTCTTCGATATTTTAGATGAGTTGAAGCCCATTCCATCATCCTTAATTGTAATTAGAATTTTGTGATCAAATAATTGATAGTTGATATCTATTTTTCCAACTTCCTTTTTCTTTTTGAATGCGTGTTTTACACTGTTTTCGATAATTGGTTGTGTGATCAAGGCTGGGATCATTATTTTGTTCAGCAGTATCGAATCATCATATTCTATTGTAAAATTGAATTTGTCATTAAACCTCATTTTTTCCAGAAGCAAATATTCTTGAATGAATTCAATTTCGTCTTCCAGACTTATGTACTCAACCCGGGAAAATGAGAGACTTTTTCGAACGAGGTTTGATAATGTGTGTAAGAATAAATTTGCTTCAGTCTTTTTATTTGAGAAAATATAGTTTTGAATTGAGTTTAATGAATTAAAAATAAAATGTGGATTCATTTGGTTTCTTAAGATTGCCAGCTCGGCCTTTTTAAGGCGTAATTCGAGGTTGACTTTATTCTTAAAAGCCTTTGATTTGAAGTGCCATATTATACTTAGGACAAATATTAATAATATAGGAACAAAAGCCTTGAAAATCAATGTCTGGGTAAAGTGTGGTTCAATTGTGAAATCTATTCTTTTTGTGTCACTCCAGACATGATTTGAGTTTTGGCATTGGATATTAAATTGGTATCGACCAGGGTCCATATTCAGAAATTCCAAAGCTCGATTATTAGTACTTTTCCAATTGAATTTGGTAGAGCCTTCATCCATTAGACTGTATCGATAGATTTCCTGTCCTTTTTCTGGTTTATATTTTGTTATTCCCGAGAAACCAATTTGTATGTCATTGTCTTTATTGGCAAAAACAAGTTGGTCAAAATGTTCAATTTTTTCTTGATTTCCGGACTTGATAAAATTGATATTAATTTGTGGAGGATCGATATTTAGATCGAGTAGGTCTGGCCTGACATACATCAACCCACTATCTGTCCCGATCCACAAGTAGTCATTCCAATACGTCAGTGTTTTTATGTAATTCGAACTCAAACCATGAGATAAATTGAAATGTTTCCATTCTTTTACATCTAGCACACCATTGTTGATTGAGTAATGGCATTTGTTGATTCCTCTATTCGTACCAATCCAAATCACAGAATCACCTTCTGAAGCAAGAGAGAGAATTGACTTGGGGCTACCTTTGACTTTGACTGGCTCTTTGCATTCTTTATCAGTACACAAAAATAGTCCTTCTCCAAGAATTCCAAGCCAAGTGCCGTTGGTTTGGACAATAATGTCATTAATTCTCTTACCGTTCAGATTTATATTCTTTGTGAAATGGGGCTGAGTATGCATTAAGGTTTTGGCATCAAACATATACAGACCATCCAAAGTGCCAAAATAATGTAGATCGCCCTTATGTTTATAACTCAGTATTTTAGTAGAAACTTTGTCAACTCTTTGATCCTGATTGTGACAAAAAAGGGAGGCCCCAGAAAACCCTATTCCCAGGGTGTATTGATTGTTAAGGTGGATGAATGTGAAAGATTTGGAGTGGTTTTTTATTTGTTTATGCTTATTTATCTCAAACCCTACAAATTGGTAGATTGTGGTGTCTAGCACATCGCGATGGGCTATGGAATGACCTCGCTTTCCCTGACCATTTATTTGATTTTCGATATTTAATTCCGGGTCAATTAGGAAGATGTCACCTGAAATATTCTTGGCAAATAATTGGTTTTTCATAGGGAACAACTTTTCGATGTTGTCCGAATAGGAATTTGGCAATTTAAATTTGAGCAGGTCTTGATTTACAATTTTAATCAATCCACTCGACAGGGTAGTTACCCAGAGCTCTCCAGACGAAAGTATCAGCGCAGCGGATGCAGCAGCATTCAGGCTATAACTCTTTTTGCTCTTGGAAAAATTTCCTTCATCGTATATTTCGATTCCTCTGTCAGTTAGGAAGTAATGTTCTTTCTGATCTGAAATATATTCACAATGGATGAGGTTGAAATTTTCGTTTTTTATTTCTTGATTTCTATCACCTAAGAATGTGGTTTTATTTATCGGTGAAGTATACTTTACATCATTTTCGTTGCTGTAATTAATCTGATTTACAGCCCTAATGGTTTTCGGACTACAATTAGCTGAGGGAACGATCTTCTTACCGCCATGTTTAGAAATTTGACCAGAGTGCCTATTTATTTTATAGGTTCTTATCTTTTCGGTCACATCATAATTCCGAATGAAATATATATAGTCATTGTCTATGTTTACAATTTCGTGCCATTGATATTCTGCAGATTTGAATTCTATCAGATTGTCATTGAACTTGAATGGTACAAAATGGTTTCCGCTCCATTGGGTAAATGTACCATCCATTGCATTGACCCAAAATGTATTGCGATTTTCCTTATAAAAATTGAAATTTACCATATTGGACAGACCATCTTCCAAGGTGTAGGTTTTGAATTCATATGAGTCATAACTTACAATACCTTTATCAGAAGTAAACCACATTAATCCAGAGGAGTCTTGAATTAGATCATAGAATTCTGAGCTGGGAAGTCCTTCTTTTATACTATAGGATTCGTAAATGATATTTTGAGATTGGCCTATTGAGTGTATCATTACCATTATAAAAACGGTTTTCCACACGAAACTACCGATAGTGGAAAAGTATGAATACACGATATTTCTGACTTTATATTTAGCCATAAATTGTTAGGCCTGCTTCTCGGGGGTTAATGTAGTTGATGGCAGCGGTTTTGGCAAATTTGTTAGATGAATGGTTGAAATGTGTCAATGTAGGTGCGGATATTTCATTTTTATTGATTGGTGGTGGCACTACTATGCAATTATCCGATTTCTTTCTGGCAGTTTTTTCTTTTGCTGATGCAAGTATTGAAAACGTGACGATAAAATGAGATGAACGCGTTGTAGGAGGATTAGCATACGTTCAACAGCTCCGTACTTCTCTAGTATAAATTGAGTGGAGATTGTTGCGTTGACCGTATAAAGATCATGCGTTTAGAGTAATGTACTTCAATGGATTTTCACTTTTATTGAATTAGGAATACATTGCTTCTTAAATATTGACCCTGCCCCGAAATTCATTTTGTTAGTTTTTGTGTTAGGTGCACTTGCAAATCAGTGTGCCTTTTTTTTGTGCGGAAGGTAACACCATGCTTTATGGTCTTCCAAATGATTTCGCTAATTGAATTATTGAAATTACCAGACCAAGGCCATGATTTTTCGAATGCAAATTTGAGAATTGAGCTTTGGTGTTTATGGGTTGAATATCACGTTTACCATAAAATTTGATTTCGTTTAGCTACTTAGGAAGATCAATTAGTACGCGAAAAATATATCCAACCGTATTATACCAAATACATAATTAGATAATCATAAATAGTTGACGAAGGAAGGTTTTTTGTTGAAAAGCCAAATTGAGTATTAATTGAATATATGAGATTTAAACATTTTAGCCAATTAGATTCCATGGACTGCGGTCCAGCATGTTTGAAGATGATAGCCAAACACTATGGCCAAAATTTCTCAATTTCTTACCTGCGAGAGATATGTTACATAGATAAAGCGGGAGTAAGTTTGATGGGGATTTGTGAAGCATCAGAACGAATCGGATTGGATCCTTTGGCAGTTAAAGTTAGACTGCAATCCACAGAAGAAGATCCTGGCCTGAGTGATGTTCCATTGCCTGCAATTATACATTGGAACCAAAATCACTTTGTTGTTTTAGTCAAGCTCTCAAGAAAGTTTGCCTGGATCGCAGACCCTGCATCCACCTTGCGAAAGGTCCCGATTAAAGAATTCAGGAAGTCATGGGTAAGTGATGATGATCAAGGAGTTGCATTGATATTGAAAGTTACAAGTAAGTTCCGAAATCGAGATAATGTAGAGGAAGAAAAGAGCGGTTTTTCATTTTTATATTCATTTTTGACGCCATATAGAAAACTGTTCTTTCAATTAATTCTAGGTCTTTTAGTAGGGACAATTTTTCAATTGATATTTCCATTTCTAACTCAGAGCTTGGTTGATATTGGTATTGATTCCAAAAACCTGAATTTTATTTATCTCATATTAGTGGGGCAGTTAATGTTATTTGTTGGCAGCGTTACAGTTCAGTTTATCCAAAGTTGGATTCTGTTGCATATCAGTATTCGTATTAGTGTGAGTTTGGTTTCAGAATTTTTAATCAAGTTGATGAATTTGCCACTTAAATTTTTTGATTCGAGAAATACTGGTGATTTGCTTCAGAGAATTAGTGATCATAAACGAATTGAAGTTTTTTTAACCAATACTTTGCTTTCCGTATTACTGTCGACAACGAGTATCATGGTATTTGGTATCGTTCTCTGTATCTATAGCCTTCCAATATTCCTGATTTTTTTGGTTTCCTCAATCCTATATATCCTTTGGGTGGCATTTTTTCTTAGTTATCGAAGAGATGTAGACAATAAGCTGTTTCAAGAATTAGGTGAAAATCAGGAATCATTGATAGAAATTATTCAAGGGATGACTGAAATTAAATTACAAGGTAGTCAACTAAAGAGAAGATGGAAATGGGCAAATATTCAAGCCAAATTATTCAATACCCAAATCAAATCTCTTAAAATTACTCAAATCCAAGATGCTGGGGCATTTTCGATTAGTCAGGTGAAAGATATCCTAATTACTTTTCTTGCGGCTACTGAAGTATTAAATGGTCATATGACATTGGGAATGATGTTGGCCGTTCAATATATCATCGGTCAACTCAATTCACCACTTCAGCAGTTGGTTGGATTTATGCGCAGCGCTCAAGATGCAAAGTTGAGCCTGGAAAGACTCGCAGAAATTCATAGTAGCGAAAATGAAGAAGATAATACACGTCAAAAAACAACCGATTTTAATCATGATGATATTCATATTGAAAACTTATCCTTTAGGTATACATCACTGGGAAAAGAAGTATTGAAAAATGTAAATTTTAGCATTCCCAAAGGTAAAATGACGGCCTTGGTTGGAGTAAGTGGCAGTGGTAAGACGACTCTGATCAAGTTGTTGTTGGGCTTCTATCAACCTACTGACGGAGTGATAAAAGTCGGTCGTCACAATCTGTCGGATCTAAATCTTAAAAAATGGAGGGAGGAGTGTGGTGTAGTAATGCAGGATGGCTTTGTTTTCTCTGATACTATTGGAAATAATATTGCTGAAAGTGAGGATTCTATAAACCTCGGAAAAGTGCATCGTGCGGCAGATTGCGCACATATAAATGAGTTTGTAAATTCCCTTCCCCTCGGCTTCAATACCATGATAGGTGCCAAAGGAAATGGACTTAGTCAAGGACAAAAACAAAGACTTTTTATAGCCAGAGCAGTTTTCAAAGATCCTCAATATTTGTTTTTTGACGAAGCTACCAATGCGCTTGATGCGAATACGGAAAAAGCTGTCATGAATAATTTGAACAATTTTCTAAAGGATCGAACTTCAGTTGTTGTAGCCCATCGACTAAGTACTGTAAAAAATGCAGATCAAATTCTGGTACTTGACAATGGAGAAATTATAGAGTCGGGAACCCATGAGGACTTGGTCAGCAGTAAGGGCTATTACTTTGAATTGGTTAAAAATCAATTGGAGCTAGGAAATTAATCATCTCAATAAATATCAATTTTACTTGGAAAACGAAAATTTTATATCGATTGATAACCCTTCCGAAATAATTGGAGACTCACCAGGTTGGTTGGTTCATTCAGGGATTGCATTAATTGCTTTTGTCACATTGCTTGTACTGGCTGGAAGTTACTTTATTCGGTTTCCTGAAAAAATCACCTCGAACGGCTTGGTCTCATCTGACCTGCCGCCGATAGAATTAATAAGTCCGGTAGAGGGGTACCTGGACAGTATTCTAATGTCAGATGATTTTAAAGTTGAAGGAAATGATGTTGTTTTCAATATAAGAACGACAACCGATGCACGAGATCTCTCTTTATTGATTAATTGGATGGATGATTATCGAGCCATAAAAGATCCCCGAAAAGTCTTGAATGTCCAATTTCCATCCAACCTTCAATTGGGCACAATTCAGGATGATTACAAGGAATTGGAGCTTACTTTTAATCAGTTCAAGAAGATACTAAAAGATAATATTGTTTTTGTTCAAATGAAGAATTTGGACATTGAGATTGGAAACATTAAGGCGCTCAATAATTCTATTCAAAGAGAGTTGGATTTGTTTGAAAATGAATTGGATATTATTGAATTGGAATCGAAAAGAAATAGAGAATTATTTGGGTCAGGGACCATAAGTAAGGTGGAGTTGGAACGTTCGGAAAGAGCATTACTTCAGCAAAAACAAAAACAAGAGAGTTTTAACAATAGCATTTTGAGGAATGTAATTGCATTGGATAAACTTGAATTGAAAAAATTAGAATTAAAGCAGGAGCGGCAAAACATTGTTAAGGAACAACAATTGACGATGGCTCGTAAAATTGACAAAATTCTTAGTTCTGCCCATTCATGGAGGGAACTTTCAATAGTGAAGTCACCGATTTCAGGTAGGATTAATTTTAGTCGAGGTATTACGATAAATAAATATGTCCAGCAAGGACAGGTACTCGGACATGTTGATCCCAATCAAAATAATGGAAATTATCTTTCAGCATTGTATCCGGCTCAAAATATTGGTAAGGTCGAACTTGGGCAGAGGGCCATTATCAAGTTTGACGGTTACCCTTACAAGGAATTCGGAGTGGTCCAATCACATGTAATACATGTTGCACATATTCCAGAAATTATCAACGGCCAAGTTACTGGATATGAGGTTCGGTTTTCTTTAGAGGATGAAATAATGACTGACTTTCATATTAACATTCCTCATCGTCCAAATATGACGGCTTCCATTGATGTCATTACCAAGGAAAAATCAATTTTCGAACGATTATTTGATCAATTATTATCATCACTATAAATACTAAATTATGAATATGCTCAAAAGAATAAATCAAATTGAAAGGGTAGATGCTCTAATTCGCAGGAAAGCCACGGGCTGTCCTAAATCTTTGGCGAGTAGATTGGAGATTTCTGAAAGAGCGTTATATCGCTTGATAAATCTGATGAAAGAATTAGGGGCTCCAATATATTTCTGCAAATCAAGACGTAGTTTTTGTTATTCATCTGAGGTGATTTGGTCGGCAAAATTTGTCTTGGCTAATGGTTCTTCAAGGAATATTTCAGGTGGAAATTCTAACTTTTTTTATGTCAATTTTTCAACTGACAAAATTAGGCAGTACCACCATTTATATTTGTAAGGTAAGTTGTTGACAACATATTTTATAACCTAAAAGAATTAAATAATGAAGAAATTAGAAAAGCTTCTCACCAGTAAAATCTACGGTGGTACTGGAGAACCAGGCGGCGAAACTGGTAAAAATGTATGCACGGTCAAAGTCCTTCCCAATGGTGATATTCGATATGACTCAAGAAAGGACGTGGACTGGATTACGAATACTTAACATCAAAAAAAATAGAATATGAAAATGTTTAAAGAAAAGAAAATCAGTGAAATTAAGTCAGCTTCCATTTATGGTGGAGACACAGGTGTCGAGACCGAACATAGCGTCTGTACCAGCATGGTTGTAGATGGAGTTGTGGTGAGGGATAGCACCATGCGATATGGAGACTGGATTCCATATTGTTAATCAATAAAAAATAGAAAAGATGAAATTATTTAAAACAAAAGAAATAGAAAGAATCGATTCTCGATTTGTGTATGGTGGGCAAAATGGTATAGATACATCAATAACTATCGCTACATGTAAAAATGGCATATCAGATACTTCATCAAAAGGGGATTGGTACATTTCATGTTAAAAAAAAATCATATGAAATTGTTTAAAGACAAAGAAATTAAAAGACTTGATTCAAAATGTGTTTATGGAGGTCTTAACGGAGTAGATACTACCATATACCAATCAACAAATAAAAATGGCAAGTCAGATAATGAATTGATATCAGATTGGCTCGACACTAATTATTTAACCTAAAACAAAAAAAAATGAAATTATTTGAAAAAAAAGAAATTAAGAAAATTGATTCATCCACCGTATTTGGCGGTGCTGGAAGCGGTGAGACAGAACATTGGGCAAGAACAGAAACAAATTGCCCATGGAATAATGGAGGAGTTGCTCATGATACAAGTGATCATAGAGGGGATTGGACTACAGATTGTTAATGAATGATGATAAACTTATTACTTATTAAGTGGGTGATTTATTACTTAGAAAACCCATTATTTTTTAATCACAAAAATAAATGTTATGAAATTATTGAAATTCAAAAAAATTGAAACTTTAGAGCAAAACAAAATAACAGGCGGTGAAGATGATTCAGGCTATGAAACTGAGAATTGTGTAGGAACAACTATTCATATTACAGGAACTATATGCAAAGCAGATTCAAGAAAAACAGGAGATTTCATATCAACATGCTAATTAAATAACCAATAAAAAACAATAATTATGAATCTATTTTCAAATAAATCAATCGAGGAAATTAAGTTGGAATCCATTTTTGGTGGAGAGAACGGTAAAAGTACTCATACTACCGAATGTACTTGGCACTACGTATACACTGGAGGATCGAGCGAAACCAAAGGTGATACTGATAACGATGGAGATTGGATAGCTCAATGCTAAAATGACTGATGTAAATTTTATTGAATCATAATTTAAAATTTGAAGGATTCAATAAGATATTTATTGAACTTACTTTAACGAGGGTTTGAAAGGTCGAGAGATCTTTCTGATCCTCGTAAAAAGAAATAATATGATACTAATATTTAGTAAAAGAAATTTCGAGCTGACAACGGAAGAAGTCATGGACTGGTTAGATAAGAATGGTGGAGATTATTGTCGTATTAATGGAGAAGACTACTATAACCAATTTTGGCTTGATCAAAATGGACTCTCATTTCAAAATTTAGATGCTTCGAAAATTAATGCTATTTGGAACAGAAGATGGAGTGATGATCCTACTTTTTTAGTAAATCATGAGGATGATTTATCAAGCTTTGGATTGAATAATGTTTCTAATTTGATGTATAATTTGAGCTCTGAAAGATCTAGAATAAGTAGTTTATTACAAGAGTCGTTAGAACATGCTCATTGGACAACAACACCAAGAAATGTCTCTGTACACAAGATAAAAATGTTGAAAAAGGCAAAATCAGTTGGTCTACAAATTCCAAATTACATAATTACTTCGGATAAAGAAAAATTGCTTGATTTTGCGCTTAAACATAAAAAGATTATTACCAAACCTATATCCGAAGTAGTTTCCTTCTATACGGAAAATGAAGATAGTAGTGAACGTGCAATAGTCTTGTCTTGGATTTTAGATAAGCATGAAATTGAGAATGACATAAACGAAAAGTTTCACTTTACGATGTTTCAAGAATATATCGAAAAGGATTTTGAAATTAGAATTTTTGCTTTGGGAGAGAAATTATATCCGATGGCAATTTTTTCTCAAAAAGATACTCAGACAAGCGTGGATTTCAGGAACTATAATCAGGATACTCCCAATAGAACCGTTCCATATAGATTACCTGAATCAATAGAGGAAAGGCTGCGGGAATTTATGAAAAAATCAGAATTAAATATTGGCTCTATTGATTTGATTAAAGGGATTGATGGAGGCTATTATTTCTTGGAAGTAAACCCAGTTGGACAGTTTGGAATGGTGTCCTACCCATGCAATTATTTTTTAGAACGTGAACTTGCAAATTATTTAAAATATGAAGATCAAATACGGAATTGAAAACATCAAAGAAGATGTGCCTCTATATTTTCAAAAAATGACATTTACATCACTGAATAATAATAATTCAAAAGTGATACGGGTATCGGAATTTCCGGTGTATAATTCTCTGCTTTCAGAATGTAATAATAGTTATAAACCAATTTCAAGAATTTACAATGTTGATTGATAAAACTAAGAAAATAATGCTTTTTGCTAACTGCAAACCTGTTTGTGGTTATTTGAATGCTATAATATGTGATCTACAACGTGGGGCTATATATAAGATAGATAAAGAATTTTATAAAATATTGACTGAATATAAAGACAAAACAATAGCTGATATTTTGAGTACTTATGATGATCAATACGAAGAGGATATCATCTCATTTATTTCTCAAATACTCAACTTGGATCTGGCCATGTTGACGAATAATAAAGAAGAGTTTCCTGAGCTAAGTTTAGAATGGGATTCCGCAGCTATTGTTGAGAATATGATTATAGAATACAGCCGAAACTTAAAAGCGAATTTGGAAGAACTAATTCAGGATCTAGTTCTTCTTGGAGTAAAACATATAGAACTCAGATTTTATTCAGTTGAGGATGTTAATGACCTGGAGTATCTATTGGATGAATTTCAGAAAACAAAGATAAGAGGTGTGTATTTGGTATTACCCGATACGGGGATTGTTGATATTATAGAGTTAAGTAAAAAGTATCAAAGAATTTCCCAAATATTAGTTACCAATGTTAACGCCCAGAGACTTGACACATACAATAATGTGAGTCGAATTTGGGCTATTGATAAAGTTATTAAGGATAATTCGAATTGTGGTCAGGTCGGAAGGAGTTTCTTTTGTTCAAATGTGAGAATGTTTACCGAAAGCCAAAATTTCAATACTTGTTTGAATAAAAAATTATCTATTACCAGTGAAGGAGATTATAAAAATTGTCCTTCGATGAATGAGACTTTTGGAAATATTATAACAACCAGGTTGTCAGAAGTCATTAATCATAAAGAACTAAAGAATCTGTGGGGAATTAATAAAGATGAAATTGAAGTCTGCAAAGATTGCGAATATAGATATGTCTGTACCGACTGTCGGGCCTTTAGAAAAGACTCGGAAAACATATACAGCAAACCCTTAAAATGTGGATATGACCCCTATACTGGTGAATGGGCCGACTGGAATATGAATGAACTCATTGATAGGGTCTAAGTATTACATTCGATTTGATACATTGGCAAATGGCATTGAATGCTATTCCAATGAAAATAATACAAATAAATTGGTGAAATCAAAGGTTTTGCAAGAATGAAAAGCAAATTTAATAATCGAGAAACATCTTAAATACTAAGCATGTAACCTCTTCTGACGATCTGCCAACACTTCTTCAGACTCAACTCGGTCTTCATCTGGAATGCAACAATCCACAGGACAAACAGCCGCACATTGAGGCTCTTCATGGAATCCAACACACTCGGTACATTTGTCAGCTACGATGAAATAATAATCTTCCATAACTGGAACTTGAGGATCATTAACACCAACTTCCTCATTGGTTTCTAACGTGTATTTGCCTGTAAGGGTAGTACCTTCGGCCATTGTCCACTCAATACCACCTTCATATATTGCATTATTGGGACATTCAGGCTCGCAAGCACCACAGTTAATACATTCGTCCGTAATTATTATTGCCATCGAAAATCTCTTTTTGTAATATGTTCAACTAAACACGATACCTCGGGGATTAGTTTCAGTTTGCAAAGGTATGTTGTAAGATTGATAGTTCATAATCTTTGAGGAACGGAAAAGTGGGAGATTGGTAAACTTAAAAAGTTTGCTAAGCTTGAGCGCGGGGATGAGGGAAATTGGGGAAGTGAGGGTTAAGGTATAGGGTATAAGGGGAAGGCAGGATTCAACGTTATTAATGAGACTTCAGATGTAAGATGTAAGGTGAGCACTTTCTCATAACACTGAACACGTTGCCAAGCGAAAGTTCATTAATCGGTATATTGTTATGAACAAATAATGAAGAATTTATGTGCTTGAAATGGAGATGAGTGACTTTATTTATTTTGGGCGATGAAGAATAATTCATGACCGAGTCTGGGACCGATAGAATTGTAACAAGGCTCTAATGTGATGATTTCGAAGTGGGATGTGAGAATATTGTGGTATTCTTCCTTATTCCCGCCAAATGGAGGACCCGTAAATGGGAATTCGAATCCGAATAATAGACCGACTAACTTGCCCTTGCTTTTGAGCAAATCATGCATTTTAGAGCTGTAAGCTTCTCGCCTTGAAGGATTTAGAGCGCAAAAGAATGTTTGCTCTATGATCAGGTCAAACTGTTCTTTCAGGATGAAGAAATCGCCGTGTATAAGATTGGATTTTGGGAAGGAGGGACATCTTTTGGACAAATTGTCAAGAGCCTCTTGGGCAATATCACAGACATAGACATTCTCAAAACCTTGTAAATGCAAATATTCTGCCTCATGACCATTGCCAGCACCTGGAATCAATATTCGAATTGATTTGTCCCGAAGTTGGTCGATGTATTCTTTGAGCGGTGTTGAAATTTCTCCAATATCCCAGCCTGTCATTTCGTTTTGGTATCTCGATGACCAATAATCACCTGAGAGAAAATCGATTTTGGGTACATCGTTGTTTTGATTGACAAAAAGTGGGGTAGAGTAGTTTCCGTTTTGAGTGCTGGGGTGATGGTCGAAGAGGTATTGAATGCTTGCTTTGCCCTCTTCTCCGATATGAGCAGAAAAGTCATTGACATAAAGATCTATATGGGCTCTCATTACTTTGTCATCCATTTCTTGTGCATGGCATCGAATGTATTCTTTACCAGATTCTGGATTTTGTAATGCAAATGCTACACTCCGTGCAATAACACGATCTATTTTTTGTTTTAATTCCTCGGTAAATTTGCGCCTCGTTACTATTCCTCCCAGTGGGATAGGAAAGCCAGTTTTATTCTCCCAAAATTCTCCCAGATCGCATATTTGTACCAAGCCCTTGTCTTGAAAGGTGAACCTGTTTTCATGTATAATGACTCCTGCGGCAACTTCGTCATTCAAAACACTATT
Source organism: Saprospiraceae bacterium (assembly GCA_965230575.1). GTDB lineage: Bacteria > Bacteroidota > Bacteroidia > Chitinophagales > Saprospiraceae > CAJXUU01. The sequence goes on along the minus strand of OZ246013.1, from coordinate 7,098,421 downwards.
TTCTATATCTGAAAACAATGTTTCTCTCTTTTGTTGCAATTCCGGGTATGCAAAGGACAATAAAAAATTAGCGGTTGTATTCTTCCCTGGGATCGCTATATCTCCTTTATTGATTACTTCTTCTGCATAATTTTTTTTAGCAATTAATAATGGTCCACATTTTCGACCCAGGGCACTTCCTGAATTCAACAATTGATATGTAGAAGTGAGTTGTGTATACGCATTGAAACTAAGTTTGGTGATATCATACTGGTCGTCGGCAGCAGCTTTGTTGAGTACTTCTACATCTGCCAAGTGAATTTCGAATCGAAGACCTTCAGTATCAATTCGTCCTGATACGATGGGTTCGAACATAAAAGTGTCGTTTGGACATGGAGAGTATGCAAAGGTCAATTTCATATCTTAGAAACGCATGGTCGTTTAAGTTGTTTAATTCTGTATTTTTGCGGCTTGTAATGGAGGCGAAGATATGTAATGGCTTTTAAGTTGTTGAATTATTGAGTTGCAGAGTTGCTGAGTCATTGAATAGATGTGATGATTTTATTGATGCGGTGACGTGGTTTTTTGAAAATGGAATAAATATTTATTAATGAGGAAGAGGAAGGAAGTACATATTCAGGTGATATATGAAGACAATCATTTGATTGCAGTGAATAAGCCTGCAGGTATCTTGGTGCATGGTGATGATACGGGTGATTTCACCTTGGCCGATGCGGTGAAGGGATATATAAAAGATAGGTATGACAAACCGGGAGATGTGTTTTTGGGTGTGATACATAGACTGGATCGGCCCGTGAGTGGAGTGGTCTTATTTGCCAGGACGAGCAAGGGGCTTACGCGAATGAATAAGTTGTTTCAGGATCGAAAGGTAACCAAGCAATATCTGGCAGTGGTCAACAAAAAGCCAAATCCGTTGGAAGGTACATTGACTAATTTCCTCGTCAAAGATTCAAAAAAGAACGTTGCCAGAGTCCATAAGAGCGATAGAAAGGGCGGTAAAAAATCAGTGACGAAATACAAACTTGAGGCTGGATTAAATGGATATTTTCTGTTGGAGATTAATCCAGTGACAGGTCGCCCTCATCAGATAAGAATTCAATTGTCCAATCATGGTTGTCCGATTGTGGGTGATCTGAAATACGGATATTCACGTCCTACCCAAAACAAATCGATATGTCTTCATTGTAATAAATTGTCGTTCGAGCATCCTATTAAGAAGGTGCATGTGGAGATTGAAGCGGATATGCCGACGCAGGAATATTGGAGATTTTTTGTTTAATTCTGAGATATGAATAGTAGTATCAAATTTTTTTGTCATGCACTTCTTTTAATTTTATGCATGATCTCTTGTGGCGGAACCAAGCAGTCTATTGTCACAACGGACCTTCCTGAATTTCAACAGGGAGATGAGCGATTTGCCGATGTTTTCAAAGGTTTGGATGGAAAGTGGAAAGGAGAATTTGTGATCTATGAAGATTCCAATTTGAAAAATGCTGAAAAAATTGATTTAGAAAACCTTAGTCACGATCGTTTCAATTCTCCAGGTATGCAAGAGGTCAATCGAATTGAAGTGGAGCAAGTCTATGTATCAAAAAGTCCTTACTATCAAACCGTTGAAATTAGAGATTTTTATCCCAAGACAGGGAAGGTCGAGTTGAGTAGTGGAGTCAATAAAGTGGAAGAAGGCGCTTTGTGGTGTATCGTAAATAAACCAAATGAAACAATAATCCACAAAGGAAAAACAAGAGGTGCTCATACAATAATATGGTATCAAAATCAAAAATCACCGCAGAGAGTAGAATACTTTCAAGAGACGGTAGATTCGAATTATTATGAAATTATTGGGTATGGCTATTATGAAGGAGATGATGTTGAGTTATCACCTAAATTATGGTTTCATGCCAGGTATGAGAGAGAATGATGATTTTTTAGTACCCATATTGATCATTTCATATTAATCCCTAGTCCGCCATCTTACAGCTTCGAAAAAGCTATAGTTCATATTGTAACCAGCATGTTGTGGTTCAGAATTCTTGAACATTTAGATGTATTTAGGTAATTGATGTAATGACCGACGTTTATTTTAAAATCTAATAAAGCGGTTTCATTATACGATCATTGAAAGATGCTGTTTTTGGAAAATCCTGCTTTTCTATAAAGGAATGTAAGGTTTTTAATCGATTACAAAAAATATTGTTTTTCATATTAGTTTTTAAAATATTTATATCCATTGACTATTCAGTATTTTAAATGTTATAAACTTTATTCATATATATTAAGGTGCATAAATTACTGAATTTCAATTATTTAAATCAAATTAATTTGCATATTTTTTTACCTTTACAAGAAATATTGTTTATGCTTCGGTTTAATTTGAAATATTTAAGAGAGAAATATGACTTCACATACACTCAATCAGAAAAGATGTTTGGTTTGGGAAGGGGTACATATGCAAATCTTGAAAAAAATGTTGATTACAAAATAAACCCATCAGTGCTTCTCAAGATTTTAGGTGTGTATAGTTCTATGGAAGGTGGATTGACTCTTGAAAGGCTATTGACGGTTGATTTGGAAAATGCAAAAGAAGAAATTACCTCAGAATCGTCAGAACAGAATCATGAAGATCCAATCGATGAAGTGTTGAATGATTTAGAGGAAGAAAATTACAATTTTGAACAGAATAGAAACAATACTAATGAAAAGCCGCTTGACGAATTAAGTGTTGTAGAGTTGGAGAAGGTTTTAAAAGAAGAAGAACAAAAGGTCAGACTAATTAAGCAGATAAAAAAAGTAAGAAATGAGAAAAAGAAGGTTTGAGATAAAAGATAACACTTTACGTGTACCCAATTCAAGGCTCATTGTATTAGCATTTGATAACAGCGGGATTCACTCAACGTTTATGACTATACTGGGTTTAAAAGGGCAAGAAGGTGAATGGTCACTTCAAATTACGATTCCCACAATGATCAGAGGAGTTTTAATGGTATTGGCAGCAACATGTTTGGTGAAAATTTTACTTGATCAAGTAATTATCAATATTTCTGTTTTCATTAATTTAGTTACATGACGGAATTATGATTAGGACTCATGACACAAATGAAAATATCATTTCTAATACCTATGATGCCATGGGTCAAGAGACATTTGTTTGTAAAAGGAGAAGATCAAAAAAAAACCATCTAAAAAAACTACGAAAAGAAATAAAGGACAGAATGCCTGGCAAACTTAATAATGCAATAGAACAGGCAAAATCGATCATGAATTCAGAATCTGCGGGCTATGATGAATTGATACTACTCCAATGTAAATACTTCAGAGTGATTTCAGCACAAAAAAGGGGTACCCTAACTTACTCTGCTGCGGAACAAGAATGGTCCAAAATTGAAGAATACTTTATTTTTATTTTGAATGAAATGGAAGTAGATGACTTTAATATTATTGAAAGATCATAGAATATAATCAGATTGCACGCTTACTGATTAGAATCTTTATAGGAATGGAATATTCAACCTTTTAACTTTTTAGTCAACTTCTCCATCATCACCTTTGAATTCGCCTTCCTGTTGAATCTAGTGGCTAAAGTCAATATCCAGCACATAAAATTATTCAATGTTTTAATTCTACTTTAAGTGATTACTAGAAAACACTATTTTATTACGGTTATCCATTAAAATATGTCACAAGTCTACTCAAAGGTTGACAATACATACAAGCATTATTCATATTTTCTTTATGAATTCTTGGCGAACTTCGCGCCTTTGCGGTTAAAATCAACATCTCACCTAGAAAAATAATAATGTTTTAAAGTAGAATTAAATCACTTCATATTATCAAACGATAATTCATCTTTTTAGGTGAATTTTAAACTGATGGCACAACATAGCTTTGCACCCGTTAAGAATATCTATCAAACCAAAAAATAAAACTATGAAAAATGCCAAAGTCTATTATTCACCAGAAATTTACAAGTTCCTATATGAAGAGGCAAAAAAAATGAAACTCAGTGATACGTTAAGGAAACAATTCGGTGATTCTAAACTAATTGGACAAATTGAATCCGAACTGACTCGCATGATGTCTTTGTCTCCTAAGTATCTTCAATTAAAGGTTCAAGGAATGAATTCATGTGCGGTTGAGCAAAATTTTATCTCTAAGCAAGAGGCAGGTTTACTAAATGAATTTTTAATCGCCTACAGCGAAAAGGATGAAGTTTTAGGAAACAAAGCACTAAATAATATCCTACAGTCATTGTCTAACTCGAAGCTGTTTAATTTGATAATAAGTGCGTTGAAGTCATTAGGTCTGTCTTCAGGAAATTCAAATAGTGAAGTGAGTAATTATTCTTGGCAAGAAGATCTGGGGGCTGGAATTGGAACGATTGTCGGAGCATTGGTAGGCTGGCTGATTGCTGGTGCCCCAGGTGCATCAATTGGTGCTGCTGCAGGAGGATTTTTTGGAAAGGTAATAGGAGCCTTGTTAAAAAAGGTTTTTGGAAAAAAAGGATTTATGGCAGGACCTAATGGAGAAGATTGTCAACCGCCTTTTTTACCATTTCCTGATCCATTCTAAACAAAATACGTGTATTACTCATTCGCAATTCTTAGTTCTCTGACTAGTTGGGGATGAGTAATCGAACTTCTCAATCATAGTTCTTGTTGAGGGCCTTTGTCAACTTTTCCGTCAACACCTTTGGATTTGCCTTCCCTTTCGATCTACCCATCACTTGTCCCATAAAAAATCCTAACAACCCTTTCTTACCATTTTGATAAACTTTCACCTTGTCCGCATTCTGAGATAGTACATCCTGAATGATCTGATCCAAGAAATCCTGGTCATCACTTTGGATTAAATTGTGTTTCTCAGCGAGCGCTTCCAAATCAATTGTTTCTCCAGAGGACAATACAATTTCAGAAAGTGTATTCAATCCTGCAGATTTTGAAATCTTCCCTCCTTCCAATAATTCTATGAAAGAAGAAATGTTTTCGTTGTTCAGTGTGCTCAGCTCCAGGTTGTTTTCCTGGCTGTACGGAATGGCCTTGTTGATTAAGAATGAACTCAGCGTAGATCCGTACTTCTTGGCCACTTCAAATTGTTGGAAGAACAATACCACTTTTTTATCCCTGCTCAATATTTCCGCATCATATTCTGACAATTGGAAGTCTTTAATCAAGCCCTCCTTTGCTGTCCATGGCAGTAAGTCGACCTCAGAAATAACAGAATCGACATATTCTTGTGTCAATTGTAATGGTGGAAGGTCTGGATCTGGAAAATATCTATAATCGTTGGCTTCTTCCTTGCTCCGCATTGGTTTTGTAGTTCCATTTTCAGGATTGAAGAGCAGGGTATTCATCTTTATTGTACCACCGGATTCCAGAATTTTAATTTGCCTTTTCGATTCATATTCTACCGCTGTTTTGGCAAACTTCTTTGAGTTGACATTTTTGATTTCGTTTCTTTCACCATAGACCTCACTTCCCTTAGGCATCACAGATACATTGACATCACATCGCATTGATCCTTCCTCCATATTGCCATCTGATATTTCGAGGTACCTGACCAGCTGCTGAAGTGCCGCAATAAAATCATGGACTTCCTGTGCAGATCTCAAGTCGGGCTCTGTCACGATTTCGACCAGTGGTGTGCCTGCTCTATTGATATCTACCATACTAAAGTGTGGATGAAGGTCGTGAGAGTTTTTTCCAGCATCTTCTTCCATATGTACATGGTGGATTCTTACGGTCTTTTGTTTTCCATCTGAGGTATAGATCAGTTGGCCTCCAACACAAATTGGAGCTTTGTCCTGGGTGATTTGATAGCCTTTGGGTAGATCTGGATAGAAGTAATTTTTTCTATCAAAACCATTCTCCAGATTTATTTTTGAATCCAGGGCATGAGCCAATTTGATGGCTGATTTGATATGAGCCTCATTCAATACTGGTAGTGTACCCGGCAAAGCCAAGGAAATGGCACTCATATTGGTGTTCGGGTCATCACCAAATCGATTCTGGTCAGCGCAGAAAGCCTTGCTCAAGGTATTCAGTTGTACATGGACTTCGAGCCCTATGACTGTAGTGTATTCTCTCAAAGTGTAATATCTTTTCTTAGTACAAGATTAAGGATATTATTGCAACCATTAAAACAACCATATTAAAAATAAACATATAGGCTGAATTAATCATTATCTGTTTTAACAAGGTTTTGAAAATGCCCTGTTGATAATATTTTTTTAGCGTTAGGAATTGGAGAACTATAACCAGGAAAAAAGAGCCGCCAATGACTAGTCCTGTGATTAAATCACGATTGTCACCCAAAGGGAAGTAAAGTAAAAAAATGATATTGAATGCGGTGAGCAGAAACAATAAGGAGTGACTGTTTAATATTATGACAATATGTTCAACCAAGTAGTATGGATTTCTGATATACAACAGCTTCATAAAGAAACTCATTAATAATACGGTTAAAAAAACCGCCCAGGTCAAATTTTTGATGACATATTTTATTCCACCTACAGGATTTGTGACTATCCTAATATATTGACCCACATTAATTTTGTCCCAAAATTTTTCCACCTTATATTTTTGGAATATCTCTTTTTGTGTTAAATGAATGGCATCATATGAGGAAATACCAAATGATTCGATGGAATTGCCCAAATTGAAAAGTTCTGGTCCACCCTTACCTAAAGTGTCCTTTTTTATAGAACGTACCTTTCTAAACAACTTGGACTTGATATTATCAACCAAGTCCTCATGACCTGCAATATCCGTAGTGTCAATAAGGGATGTATATTCATCTAGCAATTTGGACCGCTCAGCTTTAGAAAATATTTTGTCCGCTCCCATTGAGCTATTTTCAAGTTTGACCACCGATAAAGACAAGGTTATAAGGCCAATAAGCATAAAAATGAATAGTCGCGCGGGATTTACATAATATTTACGCCTGCCTTCTATATATGCCCTGGTCAGCTTCGATGGAGAAAATATATCCCTAAATGTGTGAATAAGCCGGCTATCAAGATTGAATACATTGCTGATGGCATCATTGAGAAGTCGACCAAAAGAAAGCTTGCTGTCTTTGCTGGACTGTCCACAATTGGCACAAAATACTTCGTGATCCATATCTAAATCATGAAATAAGGGTGCATTGCAGTTGAGACAATGTGTTTGTATTATGCTTTTCGCCATAGCCAGTTAAGATTGACAAAATCAAGATAGTAAAAGTAAATACAAATAAGATATTTCCTTTCAAAAATCAATTTTATCCTCCCTCCATTCATTTCTATAATTATTTCGAAATGATTGCTACTTGTCAATATTGGTATAGTAATTGCCTAATTACATACGGATTTACATATGATTAAATATAATAATATAAAAATCTATAAAACATTAAAAAACAGCAATTAACATATTTAAATAAAACTAATAATTAATTGTTGCCATTTATAAAACTCATAAAAAAGGGATTTTCCCGAACTAAACTTGAAGTCATGAAAAAAAATATAATTAAAATTTTCGTCCTTTTTTTCACCCTTTCTTTAGGGATGGGAACAGGTTTAAGTGCTCAGAATTATTTCAGCAAGCCAGAAGCAACAAAAAACTTGTCTGATGCAGCTAAATACTTGAATTCTACTTTAGATCAATTAGAAGAAACCAATGAAGACCTATATAAGGTGAATAAAGAAAAGCTAAGGTTTATCAAGAAGATGTTGAAGGAGTTGAAAACTTCGGATTCTGTAGAAGAGGTAGCGAATAAATATTTGCCAAAAGAAGAGATAAATGTGATTCAGCCTGCTGTGCGCTTTATTGATACAGGTTTTGCAAATAAGAGCCCCAACAAATATATCAGATCAGAAATTTTATTTCTCATATCATATTAATCTAACTCATAAAATTTAATCCGACAACCGAAAAAGTCTAATTATGAAAAATGTCGAACATACTTTTTTAACCGTAATCAATAAAGCCTCAAGGGCTCTAATGATTGCCTTGCTTTTCTTAATAAGTTTTAATGCAAAAGCAGACATAATAACCCCTAGTGCATCGATTACAGGTGGATACTATCCTGGTGAAACATCGACTATATTAGTAGATGTATCATTTGATTCCAATACTGGAGAATATGCTGATTTTATTGAGGTAAGACTGGTAGGCCCAATAGCGGGTCTTTCGCTATGGCACGGATCTCCGACCCCATCACCATATATTGGTTGTGGCCTTAATAAGGGGGATGAAATGACAGCTTCAGGACCTGGATGGGGTAGACCTGGTTTTATCAATGGGAATAGCCAATGCGGTGCTTTCGAAACAAATACCACTCATTCATTTGGAATTGACATCACTTCTGATGGCAATTTTACTGGTTCTTTTGGTATTGAGGTTCGAATAGTTGGTGATGGCAATGGAGAAGCAGGTGCTTCTGAAGAAATAATCAGTTTGACAGTACAGCAAATTTCATGTATGATAGTTTGCCCTGATCCTATTATGTTGACGGCACCTAGTAATTCATGTGAGACGATGGTGAATGTTCCATCTCCTGTATTGACAGGTATGTGTTCGGCAACTCCACCACCTGTAAGTGGTACCTTCCCTGTCGGTGATACAGAAGTGATGTATCAGGCTATGGATGACAACGGGATTGCCATTTCTTGTGTGACCATGGTGACAATTATTGATGATGAAGATCCGTTTGTAGCGGGAATCATGAATCTCGAATATGATCTAGCAGCTGGAGAGTGTGGATATCCAATACCACAAACTTTTGCAGTTACAGAAAATTGTCTCGATCCTGATGTAACAATCACTCAAAATGATGATTTGGGCACTTTCGAAGAAGGTGTAAATTGTCCTGGAGGACCGTCGAGTTATTTGAGGGTTTTTGATACCAATGACCATGGGATTAATACAGAATTGAATATAGAAGAAGTAACTTTTGGAGTAGCTGAAGCTTTCGGTAATCCATTTGTTACAGTAAATATATATCTATTAGATGGCGCACTCCTGTATTCTAATATGGAGTTAATCGGCTCAGGATCAGATGTTTTGCCTAATTTTCAAAACGGACTTTATTCTATTCCAGTGTCTGCTCTGGTAGAAGCAGGACAGACATTTGTAGTCGAAATAGTAGTTCCTGGCTCACAATTCAACGGAGTGATAGTCGCTATGAATAATAATGGACAATCTGCTCCATCATATATAGCTAGTGATTTCTGTGGAGCGCCAGAACCGACCACCCTCGACGCTTTCAATTATGGGGATTATGGTCCGGTGATGATCGTGGATGGATATCAAACCAGTTATCTGGTACAACCAGTAGGTGACTCACCGCTTATCGGTGATGAAGCACCTATAGGAGTGACTCAAGTAGAGTATGAAGCGATTGATGCCAGTGGCAATTCTACTGCCATCAACTTTACTGTGACTGTGAATGGATTTGAAGATTACATCAGTGCTATTGTTTGTAATGATGAAGTCCAAGTGTCTTTGGATGAAGAATGTATGGAAATCGTGACGGCGGATATGATCCTTGAAGGAGGTCCATACGCATGTTATGATGAATATACCGTGGAAATAGTGGATTCGGACGGAAATAATTATGGAAATGTGGTGACTGGTGACAACATTGGTCAAGACCTGACTGTAAGAGTGACAGGACCTAATAATAATTCTTGTTGGGGAGTATTGATTGTAGAAGATAAGGCACCGGCTTTCTTGGATTGTATTGATGTAGTGACGACTTGTTTTGGAGAAATTTATCCAGGAGCACCTATTGCAGAAAGAGTGACTTTCCCTGCGTCCATAACACAATTCAATGAAACAATAAGTGACGGAGCACCAAGTTCGAATATGTATACTTTCCCAGTCAATGGATTGATAAAGGCGACGACCACTAAAATTAGCGTAAGAGTGAATATCGAGCATGATTCTGTATCACAATTGAGTGCTACCTTGATGGCACCTGATGGAACTACTGCTGTATTATTTATTCAGCCTGGTATAGGATGTACTGATCCTGATATTCAGATTACTCTGGATGATGATGCGTTCAATTCTTATGGAGACTTGTTGAATGCTTGCTCTGGATTGACTCCTGGAATAAGCGGTATGTACCAGCCAAATCAGTTCTTGAGCATATTTGATGGAAAGGATCCAAATGGAGATTGGACATTGACCATATCTGATGTTGAGGCAGGTACTGGAGGTACTTTATTGGGAGCAGAATTGGTTGTTTCTCAATCTGGAGGTATCGTGACATTCCCGACAGAAAACGACGTGATCGCACAGACTGAAGGAGGAAATGTGTATACTGTTATTGGAATAGATGGTTGCGGACCGACTACAATGGCGTATAACGATGTGGAACTGGATCAGGACTGTTCGAGCCCATATTCTTCGATAATTCAAAGAACATGGTCAGCAGAAGATGCCAGCGGAAATGTGAGTACTTCTTGTGTACAAAATATATACATCTATAGAAATGGCTTGGCAACTTTGATGTTCCCACCAAACTATGATGACTTGCAAGAACCATCATTGTCATGTACTGATTATGCCGATGAAGCACCGCCTACATCTGTGACTGGCGAACCTTCAGGAGATCTTTGTGACAATGTACAAATCTTCCCATATACAGATACAAGAATTGATATTTGTGAAGGATCATACAAATTGATCAGACACTTCGAACTATTGGAATGGTGTTCTGGAGAAGTGGTAGAGCACAATCAGATTATAAAAGTATTGGACAAGGAAGGACCAGAATTAGAAGAGGTGGATGATATTACAGTATCAGCAGGAGAGTATGATTGTACCGCTGATTTTGTGGCCATACCACCAGAAGTGATATTTGATTGCTCTTCAGAATTTACGTACGAATTATTTTACCTCGTGGCATACGATGGTGGAGAACCACCAGTAGATGGGGTATATTATGATACAGGAGTATCTCAAACACCTTCTGGAAACTTCATTATTGAAAATCTTCCTTTTGATAGAATTTGGGCGAAGTGGAGAGTTCATGATCAGTGCGACAATTTCACGGATGAATATTTCACCATAACTGTCAATGATCAGGTGAATCCTATTGCAGTGTGCGATGAATTTACAGTGGTATCAATTGGTTCTGACGGATATATCGAAGTATACGCTACAACATTTGACGATGGTAGTTTGGACAATTGTGGTATTGTAGATATGCAGGCAAGAAAGATGACTGATGCATGTAATATGGGCGGAACGGTATTCGATGAAAAAGTGATATTCTGCTGTGAAGAGGTAGGAGAGACTATAATGGTTGCATTCGAGGTGACTGATATCTCTGGAAATAAAAATACATGTATGGTAGAGGTTGAGGTACAAGACAAATTGCCACCATACATCACGCTTTGTCCACCAGATATTACGCTTGATTGCCAGGCAGATTATGAAGACCTATCAGTAACTGGCGAGCCGGAATATATAGATAACTGTGAAGTGATTTCAGTAACTTATGAAGATGATGCCGACCTTGACAATTGTGGAGAAGGATTGGTAAGAAGAACATGGACTGTAGAAGACAGAGAAGGATTCAAGGGTACATGTGTGCAGCAGATCAGACTTGAAGATGATGACCCATTCGTAGAGAATGATATTACATGGCCTTTGGACTATGACGCATCTACTTGTGATATTGATTTGCAACCTGATAATTTGCCTGTACAATATGCTTATCCAAGATATGAAGATGACAATTGTAGCTTGGTAGCAACAGTATGGGAAGACAAGGTATTTACCTTTGTTGATGGTGCTTGTGAAAAGATATTGAGAGAATGGACAGTGATCGATTGGTGTACATATGATGAATCGAATCCAACTCTTGGACAAGGACTTTATAAACACCTTCAAGTTATAAAACTATTAAATCAGGAAGCTCCAGAATTTACAAATTGTGATGCTCAAGTAGCAGAGATATTTGGAGAATGTGAAGGTTTGGTTGAGTTTACCATCGAAGCTACAGATGACTGTACTCCAGTAGAAGATATTTTGTTCATCTACCAGATTGATTTATTCAGTGATGGATTGGATGCCCTGGATTTCAACTTGAATGGAAATTCTGCAACTATAAGTAGAATATTACCAATAGGAGAGCATACAGTGAATTGGACAGCAGAAGACAAGTGTGGAAATTATACATATTGTGAAATGACCCTTTCTGTGAAGGATGGAAAACTGCCTTCTCCATATTGCCTCAGCTCTATCACTACTGTAGTAATGAATAGTACAGGATCCATTGATATCTGGGCCAATGATTTTGATTATGGAAGTTATGACAACTGTACTCCGACTGAAGATTTGATATTCTCATTCTCACCGAATGTTTTGAATACAAGCATGACCTTGTCTTGTGACAACATGCCTGATGGAGAATCAGAGGAAATACAAATAGAAATGTGGGTGACTGATGGAGCTGGAAATCAAGATTACTGCTCGATTTCCTTGATCCTTCAAGACAGTCAGGATGACGTATGTCAGGGTTCAATAGGTAATGTAGCTGCGATCAGTGGTAGATTGAGAACAGAAGATTTCAAAATGGTTGAAAATGCCCAGGTTACAGCATTTAGCTATGATATGGAAGTAAACAAGCAGGCGATGTCCAACAATCAGGGAGAATACTTCGCTACCCAACTGCCAAAAGGAAGTGGATATAGAGTAAAAGCAAATAAGAATGATGATCTGCGTAATGGTGTGTCGACATTGGATTTAGTACTTATTCAGAGACATATTTTGGGACTTCAGGACTTTGAGAGCCCGTACAAGGTAATCGCTTCTGATATCAATAATGATGGTGAGGTGAGGGCTTCAGATCTATTGGCGCTGCGAAAGGTAGTCCTTGGTATCCTGAATGAATTCCCGAATGGTCAGGAATCTTGGAGGTTTATTCCGAAAGGAACAACATTCCCAAATATCTCTAACCCATTCCCGTTCCCTGAGGAGATCGTAATTGGTGACTTGAACAATTCAAGCATTGGCAATGACCTGACAGCAGTAAAAATTGGAGATGTCAATAGCAATGCGACTACTAATTTGAAGTCGAATAATACTTCTTCAAGTAGATCTACAAATACCATAAGCTTTGAGGTGGAGAATGCCAAGGTGCAGGATGGTGATCGTATCTATGTTCCAGTATATGCCAACGGAATAGAAAATATGATTGGATATCAATTTACCATGAATATGACAGATGCAGATTTTGTAGGAGTGGAGGCAAATCAGCTTGATGTTTCTACCGAGCATATCGGTGTTCACGAAGATTTCGTGACAATGTCATGGAGTACCTTGGAAAGTGTGTCGATCAATACAGAAGAACCATTGTTTACTTTGATCTTGGATGTGAATAATGATATTAATATTAGCGAAATAGTTTCTATCAATTCAGATATGACTAGCGCAGAGGCATATGATTCAGAGTATGAGACATATGGTATTGAGTTGAATACAAGAGCAGGTAGCTTGGAAGAAGGTAAGTTTGCCGTATTCCAAAACAGACCGAATCCATTTATGGAAAGCACGAATATCAGTTTCTACTTGCCAGAAGCTATGGATGTAGAATTGATTATTACTGATGTTACAGGAAGAAGAATTTCTAGAAATGTGACTGCTTACCAGGCAGGAAAACAGAATGTAGAAATAAAATACAGCGACTTGGGTACGACAGGTATCTTATACTATACCATTAAAGCTGGTGAGTATACTGCGACCAAGAAAATGATTAATGTTAGATAAGACGACAGATTTTTTATGATTAGATGAGAGCCCTTCTGCAGCAATGTGGAAGGGCTTTTTTTTATTTAACCACTCAGGACACCAAGAATCCACAAAGCATTTACGAAGGAAGAGTCTCATCTAACTTTGTAAACCTTTGCGCATTCTTGACACCCCTTGTGGTTAAATCCCTTTTATTCGGAAGGCGAATGGAAGAGCTTTCTGATAACATCTCCGATTTAGGACAATTCGTTCGTCACACCCTATACGCCTTATTAGCTATTTTGATTATCAAATTATAGATTCATTAATAATTGGTATCTACAAAATTTTCAACCTCTGACAATAAATCCACTAGTTCTTCAGGAGTACAACCGCCATCCATAATGATTACTACTTCTTCTGGTTGAAGAACACCTAAATCCACGTCTCCAGTTGCAAGGAAATTATCGTAAACTTGGTCCGTACCATCGAAAATATCCGTTCCAGCAGAAGGGGATGCAAAACCCATTACAACATCTTGTGGGATTTGTCCACTAGCGGCCAAGGCAATATTACCCAGCAAAATAGGACAACCAGCTACTTCGTAAGGCCCTTGTCCTCCATTGGCAATTGCGCTTGCTACACCTTGAAGCATATTTTTGTTCATTTCAACTACTTCCTGTTCTATTGCAAAGAAAGCTTCTGGATCTTCCATGTCTTGATAATTATTCTGCATAAAAGAATTGGCTTGATCCAATAATCCAACAAGACTTCCAGGATCTACCGATTCATTTAATTCCAGTACAGCTTGCTGTGGTTCTAATATGCTCAAGTCAATATCACCTGTGGCTAGAAAATTATTATAAACCTCCATAGTTGCATTTCGAACATCAAATCTGACAGCTACTGGGACTAAAGATTTAGCAATATCCAAATCAATCTGAGCGCTTGCTGCAAATGCCAGACCTTCTAATAATTTTGGACATCCATAGACTAGAATAGGCCCTGGTTCAGCATTGCTGATTGCTTCAATTACACCATTTACGGCATTTTGATTCATATCCACAACTTCTTGTTCGATATCACAAAAAGTCTGTGGTTCTTCTATGATCAAGTTTTCTACTTCTAGCCCTCCTTCTTCGTTATTACAGGCAGTAAAACTCAGAAGGGCAAAAAGAATTAAGAGGGTGAAATTTAAGAATGATAATTTTTTCATTTTTGTACATTTTTTAATAGATAAGCCTACTCTATAATAGCTTTTCGGCATCCGCTTTTAATTCGGTATTTTCATAGGATTGATTACGAATATCATGGCGCACAAAACATCATTCATGATGAGTCTTGTCATGATAAACCAATGCGTTGTCAATGACAGAAAGAAGGGTGAATTTTGATAGATTTATTAAAACCTATAACTTTTGAATCGTGTAATGAAACGGGCAATTAAATGATCAAGTCAAAGGTGTTAACCGTCTCAATCTTGGGAAATGAAATATTGACTTTCAAATTGGTAAAAGGGTGGTGAGCTCTATTACAAATATAGTCTATTCTCTATATGCCTATTGTTGTTTTTTATGCCAATTGGCGCCATTTCATGCCAGTTGCGAAATACCTAAATGAAAGTATGTATAGGGACTTTTTGAAATGCCAAAACTACTTTTCACTTTGTGATCAGCCATAGATATGAATACAGGTCTTTTAAAAATTTACTTGCGGCGCATTGAAAATAGTTGTATTTTTAATAAGTTTTGAATGCAGAGGTTAATTAAGTGAAAGGTTAGTGCTGAGATCATTGGTTAGGATCAATTACAAAGTGTTTACGCTCCTATAATCATTTTGTAACCAAACAATTTAATCATATGTATTACTTAAAATTAAGTCGAATTTTTACGCTTTCTTGTTTATTTGTTCTCCTGGTAGGCGGTTTTTTAAATGCTCAATGCAATTTTCCAGTCGTAGCTACCAATTGCGTTGGTGCTTGTGGCAGTCCTACAGAAATTAATTATACAGTTCCAACTCCATGCGTAGCGAAATGGAAAAAGTACTGTGTGGTCAATGAGAGCTCAAATCTTTGTGCAGATCACAATGCATTCGCCGTAGTTCTTGTTGATGGCAATCTCGTGGCATCAGGCAATATTACAACGGTAGGATCAAGCCTTCAATTCAGTGCAAAGTGTGGTAGCAGTATCAAGGTTATCGCCACTACTTTCTATGTTGGAGGAACTATTTCTTGTGTTTGGCTCGGAAATTTGAATTATTCGTTGAGAGAGCAATAGAAAATGGACGCTCACTATACCAATAAAATTTAGGATGTCGAAAATATGCTTTCGACATCCTATTTTTGTTATTTACACATTGTCTGCGAGAAATTTTTCTGTTTTTGATTTCTCCATTTTGTTAAGAAATTTTTCGGATTCATGTTTGTCTCTTACGACTTTACCTACTGTGAAGCAAGCAGTTACGCTAAAGAGATAAGACATGAGTAAAAAGCCTTTAATCGCGATGTCTCCATCAAGATACCATATTCCTACTCCCATTCCTAGAAATGAAATGACGAAGGCAATCCAAGCCATATTATAAAATGATTTGGAATTTTGGTTCTCATAAATATAACTGTTCATAGCTATTTGATTTTGATTGGCTATTGAACGTGAATGACTATGGATTGATATGTTTTAGCCCTCCTCTATCGACGAACATCGGTCATTTTTAGATGAAAAAGGGGAAATTAAAGAATTGAAGTAGGTACTAATTTACGGGTCAGGACTTTCAAGCGTTTGCCAAACCCTGCTTCTTTATCTGGATTGAAATCTTTGGTAACCTTCCAGGCATTTTCTGGCCTGAGTTCTTGTCTCATTACCTTTTTGATATCCCGATTGATTCTTTCATCGTAAAAAATTGAGATACATTCCGTATTCAAATTAGCACTTCGAGGATCCAGGTTGAATGTGCCAATCACCGAGATCGATTGATCTACAACCATGGTTTTGGCATGCAATCCAAATTTCGGAACAAAGTCCAGTTTTCTTTGAAGGCTGCCTTTCATAAGTTCTCGTCTAATAGCAGCATCGGGACGATATTCGTAGATATTGACGCCAGCTTCAATCAGCCTTTTTCTATTTCGTTGATACCCACTAAAAGCTTCCAGATTGTCGGTAGAAGAAAGACTATTGGTAAGTACGGTGACTTCCACCCCTCGTTCGACTGTATTTTTGAATAGGTTGAATCCAAGATCAGAAATAACCAAATAGGGTGACTGGATTAAAACTTCTTCCCTGGCATTCTTCACCAGGTCAATGAGCGCCTCAGTAGTCAATCCACCTCCTCCAAGGCCTTCCGATTCATCATTTTTTCCTGGAATATCTGAAACAAAGGCAACACTATCAACCCAATAAAATCGGTCAGAGGCCATTATGTGCTCAATAACATACGGGATTTGATTTCGAATTTCAGGCCAGAAATTGAGCGAATCATTGGCATATTGCTGGATATACTGATAAGTGACCTTCGGATCAATATCGTCTGAGGAGTAGGCTACCAAATCTTGAATAGACACGCTCAAATCATGATTCCAATATTCTTCAAAAGCAATTTGGATATCATTCACTGACTTACCCATCAAGAGGACATCTCGATCTCTAAAATTATATTCATGATCATAGTCAAAATATTCATCGGCAATATTTCTTCCTCCTGTGATGGCCACGGCATTATCTACAATGAAAGTTTTGTGATGCATGCGTTGATTGATTCCTCTAAAGTCGGTGACCACTTCTACCAGCTTCGAAGATAAATTCTTGCCAATGTTGAGGTTTGGGTTGTATATTTTGATGGATACATTTTTATGTTGTGCCAAGGCCAAAATGTAATCAGGATTGAGATCTACCATCAGATCATCCACCAGGAGTCGAATCTTGACTCCATTGCAGGCGGCTCTCAACATGTAATCACACGATATCGTGCCTACATTGTCTTCAGAATAGATAAAATATTGGACATCCATAGATTTTCGAGCAGCTTGACTGAGATGGGCGCGGGATGTTATCGCTTCTTCTCCTTCTTCAAGAACGAAAACACCTGTTTTGTCTAAAGGTATTTGCTCAATAAAATCCATATTTAGAATTGGAAGGGTTGAGGTATTTTCTTGATAAGGATGACAATATTCGATTTTTGGCAAAACCTTGGTCGGTGTATCTGCACAGGATACCAAGGCTAAAAGGAGTATATAGTATACGATTCGATTCACATTCTGAATTTAGTTGATCGTAGAATTGGATTCAAGAGTACTTGGATGCTTTTTTAGCAGCAACGGCAAGAATACCACATACTCCCAATATTCGATTCTCATTACAAGATAGTCAGAAACTATGAAAACGATCAAAAGAAAGGCCAATAGTCGGTCATATTTTTTTGTGAAAAAACCAAGCGCAAAAGTTAATTGAGAGACCACGGCTGCCAGGAATAGAATAGCACAATAAGTAGGATTATCAACAATATACGAAAGCAAGGAAGTAATATGATGGTCCGGCCAATTTATAAAATTATCAATGTGTTGGGCCTTGAGAGAGAGCTGCATATGGGTGGAATCCCAGGCCACTCCACGAAAAATCTTCCAGAGAGAGGCGGAAGTGAAAACAAATAATACATAATACCTCATCAATTGTAAATAGTAGGAATATCGCTTTTCTGAAGTGAAAGTGAAAGCGATTGGGATGAGGACCAAGCCTAAGTATTTTCTTATTGAAAGGGTAGGGAAGCAGTAGATTATTAAAATATAAATGCCAAAAATCAATGCAAGTATAGCAGCCAATCTATTGTATTTTTTGACTTTATATATTTGATACAAAATGACGATAGGCAATATTATTACAAGTATATCTATATAGATACCAATACCTGAAGAGGAGATAAAATTTGGAATCCCTGAAAGCTGTGTCGTCCAAACCACCAAATCCACTCTTGGGGATCGAATAGGATTTGCACTTATTTGATGTAAGAATAGCTGATCAAAATAACGGACAATAAGAAAAAATATAAAGCAGGCATAAAAGTATAGTGCGTACGATTTTCGATTAATCCATTCCATAAATAACAACTTTCGTGGTTAGCGACGGAGTGAATTTTTCCCAATTGTATGATTCTCTTTCGATTCTTAAATTTTGAGGATCTATGTCCAGTTTTTTACTTATCCAAATCCCAATTTTTTCGTCCAAATCGGCCTTTGAGAATTGGAAACTACCTTTCAACTTGGATTTTAATCCTGTATCGCCCAAGTGTAGCCTGTTTATTAATTTATCAATGGCTTCTGCTTCAGGGTGGGACATTCCGTTGCTGATAATAGCATCATATTGACCAATCGTATTCATGAATACGGTGTACTTTCTGAAGTCCCAATCATTTAATTTTACCTCTCGATTTTGATCGTAAAGTTTATAGACATCGTACAATTCTCTGGGTGTCTCTTGTTTGGAAAACATAGCGAACATGTACATAGGATACATCTCTAATCGGAAGATGTGAATGAAGATGTAGATCACCAGAATGAGGGATAGCACTCGACCAAACAAGGGGTCGGCTGATAATAATTTGCCGAGGTAGGTGTTTTGCCAGATTTTTTTCAAGTTTGTCACTTGGTGATTGTTGGTTGGGTAAAGATAGAAAACAGATGGAGAAATATGGCGTGCTGAATAGGATGGTATTTGGGGCTTATAAAATTAGTTGGACGTTTTTTACCGCCAGGAAACTGATTGCGTAAAGAAATAAAAAGCGGATGTTTGAATTAATTTATCGGATTAAGTTCTAAATTCGATTTTGAATTAAAAATCTGTAGAAAACGTAAATGATTATGAAAGATTCGAAGGTAATTGAAGGTAAGGCAAAACCAAGGGGGAAATATCCGCACTACAAAAGAGTAGGAGACTATATTTTTGTTTCGGGGACCTCGTCGAGGCGGAGTGACAATACCTTTGAAGGAGTCGAAGTAGATGAGATGGGTACTACAAATCTTGATATCAGGGCGCAGACCCGAGCTGTGTTGAACAATATTGATTCTACACTGAAGGCAGCAGGATCATCCCTGAAAGACGTGGTAGATCTCACTACATTTCTTGTGAATATGAATGATTTTGGAGGGTACAATGAGGCGTATGCAGAATTTTTCGATTACGATGGACCTGCCAGGACTACAGTCGCTGTGCACCAACTACCACATCCACATCTTTTGATAGAGATAAAGGCGATGGCCTATGCACCGCAGAATGGCTGAATTGCTTAATCACCAAATCGAGGAATAGTTCAATTGCTTTCTTTTTTTAGCGATTGTGCAATTCAAGAGATTTAACAATTCAGTATCAAAATAGATAGATTTAATATTAAAAATTCTCTCAATATATAAAATAGAAATCCTACTTTTAGGGTTTACTAAGAAAAGGTAATCCACTTGAACAAGGCACTTGTAATTATTCCCACGTACAACGAGATAGAAAATATCGAGGCTATCATCACTGCCGTTTTGGAGCAGAATGATGATTTTGATGTATTGATAGTAGATGATGGATCACCAGATGGCACGGGAGCCAAGGTCAAGGAAATGCAGAATAATTCGAAGAGAATCCACCTTATTGAGCGATCAGGAAAGTTGGGGCTGGGTACTGCTTATCTTGCTGGATTTCAATTTGGCATAGATCAAAAGTTTGACTTTATTTTTGAAATGGACGCCGATTTTAGCCACCCACCCAAGGATTTGAATAATCTCTACGCCGCTTGCCAGAATGGAGCAGATGTTGCCGTGGGTAGTCGATATACCAAAGGAGGTGGAGTGAAAGACTGGTCCAATTATAGATTGTTCCTGTCCCGCGGAGCTTCATTGTATGTAAGGATGATCACCTTTATGCCAGTCATGGATCCTACGGCTGGATTTAAATGCTACAAACGCAAAGTTTTAGAGACCATAGACCTGGATAAGATCAAATCTATCGGTTACGCCTTTCAAATCGAAATGAAATATGCAGCTTATCGCAATGGATTCAAAATTGTGGAAGTCCCTATCATTTTCGCAGATCGTGAGAAAGGAACTTCAAAGATGGATACTTCAATAATTAAAGAAGCAATCACTGGTGTCCTGAATATGCGGATGAAGAGTTTTAAAGGGTATTACAAGGCTAAGAAATAAACTTTGCCGAGATTTTTTAACCGCAAAGACGCTAATGTCGCTAAGCCAAATATTATAATGCTTTTTTTCGCGAACTTTGCGCCTTAGCGGTCAACCATTCCTCCTACCGAATAAGTATCAATATCTGAGCCTCAATAATCTCTCCTCCTTTCACCCACATGGCAGTATACAATCCAGAATTGTTATCGCTCATATCCAAAGATATCTTTTCTCTATCTCCTACTTGAATGTTTCGAATCGTCTTGCCTTGTACATTTTTTATTATTATCCAATCATCCTCTAATTGATCTTCCAACTCAATGGTAATAATTCCCGTACTCGGATTTGGATAGGCTTGGAATGACTGCACTTTTTGAGCTTCTTCCACCTCCTCAGTACCCAATTCTAATTCCTGTGAAATATTCAAATCCATACCCCCATCGATGTCACGAGAAAGGTATGAATTGCCAAAAATACCACATTGAAATTTTGAACAACTAATGCCTGGGCAATTGCCTTCGATCATCAATTCTATACAATCATACTCTCCTCCGAAAAAATCTTCTTCAGATACAGGTATTGAAATACAATGTAAATTGTCAAAATCATCTTCTAAAATTTGGGTGTAAATTGTTTTTACACTTATATCTCCAGAAATAATAGCCTTGATTTCATATTCAGTAAGGGTACATTCATCTTGTACTACTTCAGAAAGATTCAAACAGAAATTGATATCCACAGTATGGTTATTTCCTGATGATATGCCTTCGTAATCGATCAAGCAACTGAAGTCCTTATTGCAGGTTCGGTATGGAAGGGTATACTCATAGCAATATCCAATCTCGCCTTCTTCATCACAAAAATCAAACTTTATAATGGTACCATTTTCCTTATAATCGGCTGCATCTGATATGACCATATTGGCAGAATAAAAGGCCGTTATTTTGCCATCCGCCTCTTCAAAAACCAGGTCGGTGATGACGATGTCACCATTATTAAGAGAGACCATCAACGAATCTTCAGTACACAACACTGCGTCCATTGGTAGTGTCACACTCCCTTCAAAATAAAGCTTTGGGCCACCATTCTCTTCTGAGAGCAGACATTTGTAAATGGACTGCCCACAACTCGCATGATCTGAATCAATAGGCTCGCAAATAATTTCAGTTGGTGGTTCGGGTTGGGCACATATTTCAATATCGAGAGGAATCCGCTCTGATCTCAACACACAATCATCCTGGGTCACTTGCAATTGCACATAGGAATACATATCTGACGTAAGAATCAGTGGCGATACAAATCCAGAAGAGACCTCAATGTCATATTCTACGCCAAATGTATCCTCGGTCACCCAGGTCCAACTTGAAAAGGAAGCATTGATGCCAGGAATTGTAATTTGTAAACTGTCCAGGTCTTCTCGGCAAGCCTGTATGCACTGATCTATTAGCTGATCAAAAGGAACTCCCACTTCATTTATAGTGCTATTCGAACTTGCACTGCACCCGTTTTCGTCAACTACAGATGCGGTATACTTTCCATTTTGAGAAACCAAAATTGAGGATGCTACTTGCTGCAAGTCTACTGTACTACTCCAAGTGGCTGAATCATAATTCATCAAGGATAATTCTATGATAAATGGATCGCAGAATATCTTTTCCTCAACAATGACTGGAAATTGTGGATTGGGGTAGATAATTAAGTTTTCTACGATAGAATCACATATCTCATTGGTACTCACCGAGGTTGAAATTACTTTTATTTCATGTTCTCCCGGAGTCACAATATTCAAGGAACTGCCTTCATTGGTCAATACTCCATCTACGTACCACGAATAAGTATAATCACTATTGGCAAATAAAGATAGTGCCGCGGATCCGCAATTTTCAGGATTGAATCGAATGCCATTTGTGAAGGATTCATTAACTTTTATGTCAAGCACTTCGGCTACATCGGTACATCCGTGATTATCTGTGACTGTAACGGTATAATTACCAGAATTTGAAACTTGAACCGTGGACGAATCGATTGGATTATTAATGTCCCAATTATAACTTACTATTTCGGAATTGCTGTTTTCGATATAAGTAAGGCTGGCTGCTGGTGCGCATGGATCGCTTTCTGCTTGAATTTCTCCATCTATATGATTCGGGAATGATTGAACCGTTATTTCAGATGTAGCTACACACCCCAGATGATCCGTAACCTCGACTGAAATGAAATGTGCCAGTGTATCCAAAAATCCTTTTTCTGTTAGAAATAGGGTACTTCCTGATCCATCGCCAAAATCCCAAAGTGTGG
Source organism: Saprospiraceae bacterium (assembly GCA_965230575.1). Classification (GTDB taxonomy): domain Bacteria; phylum Bacteroidota; class Bacteroidia; order Chitinophagales; family Saprospiraceae; genus CAJXUU01. The sequence continues at coordinate 7,075,252 of OZ246013.1, read as the reverse complement.
ATTCTATATCATTCGGATTCACATCAAGGGTAAATAGCCACAAGTCATTTTCACAAGACCCATTCGGTAGGATAATGTTGGGGGCAAACTCATCCCTGACGGTAGTCTCATATTGAGTGGTACAACAATATGTGCCGTCCAGAGAACATTGCGTCATTTGTATGTCAAGAGGTATTCCGCCAGGTACATCTTCCATGACAATGGATATGCCTTCATATGTAGTGCCATTGATCACCCAAGTGACTGTAGAGTTGAATGGTGGACTGGAGTCAAGCAGACGTCTTTCAGTAAAGATAATGTCATAGGTCAAACCTTCATTACAAATATATTCTCTGACAAAATCGGGGTTATACATTGATTCTGTAATCTCATCAATGAAGACATTGCAAATGGTCGTGTCTATTATTTCATGATAAATAGTATCTCCTTCACATGTCAAACTGGCTGAAATTCCATCACAAGAGCCCCTTAGTGCTACTTGGGCCAATGCCACATTCTCATCAAAGTAAAATGAATCCTGAATCAAATCTTCTGGCCCATTGATAGGAATAATAATAAATGTATCCAGCAAAGCAATACTCCAGTACGGATCTATTACTGTAGAGAAGTCAATAGTACCACCAAATGTGGCCAAATTACATTCAAGCATGGTAAGATAATCCACTTGGGCATCGATGGGGTCAATACATACGCAGATGTCTCTCTCGCAAACATAACTCAATGGGAGGATAGCAGAATTAGGACAGAGGTCTGCAGGTGTTATCATTACGCCAAGGCTCATTGTTCCTGATTCAATTATTTCTCTGGTAATGACGAAGGTATACATAGCCTCTTCACCAAAACCCTCTTGAACGATTTCTCCATCCAAGGTCCAAACATAATACGACTCTGAATCTTGAGCATTTACCTCCACTATCACATCCTCAAATGATTCCTTTGGGCATTGCTTGATACCCTTTGAAGTAAAAAGACTAAACTGAATTGCGGGACTTGAATAAAATTGTTTTGTAATGGTAGATACTCCTGGACATCCATTTGGGTTTACTACTTCCACTCGAACATCATACCAACCAGTATCTGGAACTATAAAGCCATGGCTGAGCATGTTTTCCCGCTCCAGGACATCATTAATATAAATGTCTATAGTTGTGAATGTCGTAATATTTGTCAATTCGATAGATGCAAAATCTCCTTGGCAGAGGGAATCTGGCACCATAAGCTCGGGAACAAAAGGCTCGAAATATACATCGATTGCTGAATTGTAAATACTATCACAAATCTCCCTGGTCATACTTAAGGTAGCGAAAGGTATATTCGGTGCATAATGCCATTGTATCACGATCGAATCAGTACTATCTCCCTGGATGATTGTCCCCATATATTCTGGATCTATTTTCCATTCGATTGACCCTGAGGCACTACTTACTTGATATGCTCCCTGACCATCATAACAAACAACTTCCGGGCCATCGATCTCAAAATCTTGATTTTCAATATCGAAAATGTCGAAGATGAAATTTTCTGAATCACAGAATTGACCTTCCATCACTTCTGTAGATCTTGATACTTTGATAGAGTAGGGCTCTCCACCCGGGATCCACAATACTTTGATCTCATTTCCAGTGAGTTCGGTGGCCGTATTGTTTTGGAATATTGTCCATTCGACATTGTCATTGCCTCCAAGTCCATTCAGGGTATAAGTAATACTGTCACCTGGGCATACAAAGGTGGGGCCTTGCAGATTTACCTCGGGAGTCGGCAAGACAGTCAATGGTATATCCTCACCACATTCAAATTCAAGATCAGGAACAGTAACATTCAAAATATAATCCCCTCCAACGGCCAGGTCAAAGGCGAAAAATTGTTCTTGTCCAGATTTGGTCTGTTGATTGAAATATCCGATATCCTCATTGGTCAGAGTCCAAATCACATCCTCGTCTATTTTTGGTAAAACAGAAGCTCTGAATAAGTCTCCAGGGCAAAGATTGTCATCGTTAATGATGAGTAGGCTTGTCACCCGAAATTCTCCTGTAGCCTCACAATCTGTAGAGGGTAAGGTGGCATGAACACCTATTGCAACTTGTCCTATAAAGGAATTGAAGGCTATTCGGACCCTATTGTCTTCTAGTTTTACAATCTGAGGAGCTACTCCAGAGATGCTATCTACTATCTCTATTTCCCATAGATATTCCGCATTGGGAATGAAAGCCGCTTCGAACCATTCTGTTCCTTTATTACATATTCCTCTAGGACCTTCGATAGATATATTTTGCGGGAAGAGTACTACATCTCTGAAGGTTTCCTCACAGGCATCTTCACTACAGGACCGCAACAAAAGGGAAATTTTGGTTTCGGTATATTCATCTACTTCAGCCCATTGTACCGTGATGCCAGAAGTGTCGTTCGAAATGATTTCTCCCAGTGATTCATCAATAATCCATTCGTAATCTTCACAATCTATTGGAGCTTGATAGGTGAAAATAGAATCTCGGCAAGAATTACTGCTGCACGAAATCGGAATTATGGGGGCATCGGAGATCTCCACCACCATTGTTGTCTTGTCCGATATACAATTGGGATCACCAACCACAGAATATTGCAATGAAACATTATAGGTCCCAGCGAATAAAAAGTCAAAATCCAAATGTTCGCCAGTATATCTCCACTTTAAACTGTCATATTCCACTTCCCATATATAAAATACATTTTCATCTACGATTGTCTCATTGATAAATTCTAGCGAGGTACCAAGGCAAAATATGCTTTCTTCTTCATTCAGACTGAAAGAAGGATCGACCTCAAGTTCTACTATTTCTATTTCGATACAGTCCTTTACAAAACAACTGGAATCTTGTTTGAGAATATGATGACAAAAAGTATACGACCCTACACCTTCTACTTGAAGCCGTGCATTGATGAGTTGTAGTACGCTATCTACATCGACTTGTTGTTCCAGTTCAATGATCTCATCATTAAGAGTCCAATAGAATGGACAATCTGGACATAAGACAAACATCTCAAATGATATGTCGATGGCTTCGCAGGTCACCTGGTCAGAAATAAAATTGCTCATGCTTCCTAAGGCCCCAATGGGCTCTTCATCTAATACGAATACATTCAAGTTACATTGAGATGTCAGTGAATCGACATCGAAATATCTTATTAAGATTTCGGCATCTCCACCCGCCAAAAATATGATGTCAACAGAATTGTCTGTCATATTTTCTTTAAGAGCTGCTACATTGGTACCATTGGATACACTATGCGCGTTGATTTTGATCTCGGTATACATCACATCCGTATCAAATTGTATAGTAATTCTTTCTCCTTTGCAAGCAATAGATGGTCCGTCAATGGCACACCTGTCGACTTGAGAAAGAGAACTAGCAAGAAGGGTGAAGAGTGTAAATAGGGTTAAAATTGGCTTTTTCATTGTAAAGTTTTTCACTATAGTATATGAAAGATTTTTGCTTTTAATACCTAAAACATAGATATATAATGTTGTGATCATAAGTCTATTAAATCATCAACGACAATTTATTCGCAAACAAAACAGGGGAACTTAAATATACATAATGATTATTTATAATTAGGAATTTTTGTAATATGTTCTATTTTTTTTGAATCAAAATCCAATTTGCAACAATAGGTCTGTACACCATTGCAAGCCATTAAATATGGAGCCTTGACTGCTAAATTATAACTCGCCATTTGATCAAATGTGCTTTGATCTAATTTTACCGTATGAGATTTGCACTCCACCAATAGATAGGGCTCAAAATTGGTATCATAGGCGATGACATCAAATCTTCTATTCAATCCATTTACATTCAGACCCTTTTCGACTTGGATTTTTTCTTTTGGATAACCCTTGTCAATCAGGTAGTGTATCAAAAGTTGACGCACTAGTTCTTCGGGTTGTAAAACGAGATACTTTTTTCTGATAATGTCAAAAATATAGACCACCCCTTTTTCATTTTTGAGTTTAAGTTGGTCCTTATATGAATGTAGGTTTATATCAATCATTGTGATCTATACTTCCTCTACTACGGATTCAACCTTACCAGATTGCTGAACTTGTTTGCCCTTGGCCTCAACTTCGGCATGGATATTTGATTTCAATCCATTTATTTTTTGGAGTATTTTATTGAATTGACCTGCATTATCATTCAGTTGTTCTGTAGTATTTAGAGAAATTATTTCGTATCCCACACTTTTAAATAGATGAGTCATTTTTAATTGCCACAAGGAATGTTCATGCAATTCACTATTGATCAATTCATCTTTTACAATTAAAAACGGTTTGCGATCTGTAAACAAAATACTCTCCGTCAATCTATCGTACAAAACTCCGTTGGTATCGATGACTTTCACATTTATTTTGTCCAATTCGTGTTCCAGGTAAGTGTCGTCATGGGCAGGAAGCAATGATATGATATTGGCGTTTTTCAATTGATAGATCTTGATGTTCTGATTCAATGAAAGTATAAATTTCGCTAATTTTTTTGCTGCTTTTAATTTGTCTGTACTGCTCAATTGTGCCAATGGGCTGCCGTAGTTGTAATCATTCAAATAAAGGAAATTGTCTTTTTTCTCTGACATATTTTGAATGTCTTTGCTCTCAATCTGAGAAAAGTAGTGGATGTTGGATTTCTTATCCTCCTCACCTCTAGAGAATGATACGACGAAATCATATTCGGCGGCATATGCACTCGAATCCGAAATGTGTATCGGGAAAAATGATTGCATGAAGGGACGATTCATCAATGCTGTATTGTACCAGGAAGCATTTGGCAGTTGCTTCTTTTTGAAAAGTGTATTGTGAAGCTCTTTTGTCGTTTCTTTCAATAAGTTGGCACCTTCAATGCGTTGAGAATGAAGATTAGCCATTAGAGCTGACACCTCAACTTGATTGGTAGTATTGGCTTGGGTAAAATAGGTTTCCAATTCTTTCGAAGAAATGGACTTATTGCTCAATGCCTGATGCAGGACTTGGTTTTCATACCAATGCTCAAAACATTCAACCCAAGTGTTTTTTGGCAATTTTTTAATCTCTTCAAAAATGAGTTGAAATACCTTTCCAGAACCACAGTAAAATGATTTCCATTCTAAATAAGATGAAGAAGAATTTGCCAGAATATTGCATTTTTCGATGTAGTCAGCAATGTTCTCACTTAGCTCTACTTGTTTTAGAAAACTCAGAATATTGTGTTCCAAATCAAGATCGAATAGTTCAGATGTATTCATTTTATTAATGAATGCTTTCAATCTCTTGTCAAGAGAAATCACAGCGGGAGAACTCGTATTTATTTTGTTGATGCGCTGCACTGAGCTTTGCAGATTCTTATTGATTTTGACCTTGTATCCATTCGATTTTTGTCGATTCGTATTTATGAAATTCAGGATATAGTCGTAGTTAATCATTTCGGCAGTTGGCGCATCTAGTACATCATACCATTCTTGTGATATGGATTGGATTAAACTGGAGAGCTCGTCAAATGCATCTACATATACTTGGTTGGAAGTCGATGTCTTTTTCTTTTTGAATATTGAAAACAGTCCTTCCTTTCCTTCTGATTCTGATGTGCTTTTTATTTGATAGGCTATGCAGGCTTCTTCATGGCTGTCAAATTTAGCGTCCAGATTAGAGAAGGTCTTGGACAATTCTTGCGTGGAGTCATCCAATAGCGCCTTGGTCGCAGACTTAAAATCAATAACCAATTGCTCAATTTCTAGCTTGAATTCATTTAGTTGTTCATTGATCTTTGAAACAGAAGCTTTGGTCATTCCCTCCCATAAGTCTTCCTTGAAAAGTGAAAGATGATCATACAGGTCGTATTGCCTGTGATAGATTTGTATTGCTTGGTTCAATTCTTTTTTTACCCCATAATATTCGCTCGCAGAAAATTGAAGCTGATATTCAGATATAGAATTGATCATGAGGGCAGCACCTGAGGTCTTCTTTTTATAGATGGACTTGGTTGCAAAATCCCGAAAAGGAATATCGGACATCACTTTTGAATCCAGTGCGTTATAAAATTCACTTATTTGAGTATTTAATGTTGATTCCCTCTTCTTTGACAAAACATGATTAATGATCGCATCGCTGTTTTTTTGTTTTTTTAATGTCGATCGCAATTTGATAATGTCGATTTCAGGCATTGATTGGCGGTCAGAAAGATCAATGGTAAGATCACTAAGCCCATTGGCCTCAAACATGCTCTTCAACAGATTTCTGGTGTCTTTATCTGGAACTTGAATCAATATTTTCTTACCTTCTCCAAGGACAGAAGTACTTGCTTTGCAAATGGATTGCATGGCTGAAATGATATCGAAATATTTCGTCGAAGAAGTCTCTTTGCATAACAATGCATTGACGACCACCTTCTGCTCGGGTGAGAGAATGTATGGCATGTTGTGTAGTTTTCATTATAGAACAGAATATCTGCCCGTAAAATTATATGTAAATATATGAAAAAGTTTAATATGTATACACAGAAGTGTACTTCTAATTTTATTGTAGAATAAGTACCTCAAAGGAGCTTTGAGTGAGATCGGTAAGGTTTTCTGCACTGAAAGTTGAATCCGAACCGAGTGAATATTAGTACCATTTTGACATATGAGGCCGCAAGAATTCAAAAATTAATAAACGAAAAGAAGTTAAATTCTCCACCAGTAGGATCAATGATATTGGCTGTCATTCTATATGAATATCTTACTACAATTGAAATCGGCAACAAGTTGTAAGCATTCATGTCGAAGTATATGTCAGTACCAACAGAATGAAAGTTGTTGTTAAAGTTTGTTTCATGATACCTGGATTGGCCTACATCTGTGAAGAGATTCATTCTTATTCGCTTCAAATAAAGAATCCCATAAGGTCCAAAATCAGGATATGCAAGGGGGAACATATAGTCCATTCCTATTCTGAATACATCATCATTGACAGGGACTCTATATCCTCGAGGGTATCCAAAATTATCAGAATGTTGATATTGATTCTTAGCCTTTTCTTGCTGGTAGGATGTTGTGAATCTAAGGCTATGGTTATAGTCTAATCCAGGAAGATAAATCCAAGCCGTACCGATGAACTTTGATTCGCCAGAATGTGGAAGATTGCGGGTATATCGTCCATCCAAAATGAAGCCCATTCTAGGTCGTACGTTTTGATAGGCAGTACGTCGCAAACTTGAAAACCTGAACGAAAAATGGGCAGATTCTAAAGAACTATTGGCCAGTTCTTCTTCACCAATTTTTGTATTAAAAAGATTGTGACTTACTACACCAACACCAACTTGTAAATTTTTGAAGTAATTGCCAGAAACCCAGGAATAGGGCAATGAAATATCAGCGCTCAGATCAAGTTCTTCGTATCGCTGAAAGGCAAAAGTGTCAGCTTCTGTGAAGTTTATACTCGCTCTTCCCCTGGTTTCTGCCTGAAATTCAAACACGGGATAGTATTTGGCAATTTTGGTATTGAATAGGTAGAACCCTCGTTCTTCATTTTGATTGTATCCCCCTCCAGCAAAAATGGAAAAATCATCTAGAATATTGTTGAACTGCAGCCCTCCGATTAGTTCTGATGATGTAGGACTGAAGGCCCAGGAGTGGAGTTTCAAACCTTTGAAAAGGCCATTGTAATTTTCCTTGTCATATGTGTTTTCTGGAAGGTTTGTCAAAATTTCTCCGCCTTCCTCTTTGTCAGATACCTTGTCCATCCACTTCATATCTACTGGCTCTTCGAATTTAATGAAGCTGGACTGACTGCGTTGAGCATCCAAGTCTATTTTCGAAATCATTTGCCCCTTGGTGGTGTATTCAGTGAATATGAGGGCTGTTCCTTTCTTATTCACAGAAGGTTCATATGCACCTATCGGTACCGATGTCATTTGCTCTACTTCCTTTGAACCATCTAGAGACACTCTAAAAATATTGTCGATGCCTGTATAACTGGCGGAAAAATAAATGCTATTACCATGTGAAGTGATGGCATCAATCACATGACTGGATTTAGGAGTCAATTGGGTAGTTTGTTCTGTTTTCAGGTTTAAAGATTCTATCCAGATGTAATTGTTTTTCTTTATGATAAAGGCTATGTTTTCATCGTCTGCGAAAATTGATCTTGAGAGAGAAGCACCTTCTGTAACGGAAATATTTTTCTCAACATTTCCGCTTTCTGCATCTAATAGGTGAAGCTTGTTTTTCTGATCAAAGTCAATATGAATAGCAATGATTTTCTTGGCATCCGATGATAGTGAAGGAGAGAAATACCGACCTTTTTTAGTCAATTTGGTTTTGACATTTGAATCTAGATCCAATGCATAAATATTGCTGTATTGGGTATTGAATCTTCTGGCATTTTGACGATATTCTGTCCAGACTACTTTGTTATTTTGACAATTGAAATAATCGCTGTAGCTAAAACCCACAGATGCAATAATCTTGTCTTTAGTACCATCAACGTATACCAAATTCTCAGTTTGATTGAAACTGCTTTTCATGGCAATGATCCCGCCGTTGCTATATTGAGGGAAATGATAATTGGTCACCACCTTGGGGTCTTTGGTAATCTTCTTGGTTGGAGTGAGCGATAATGTTTTGGCTTCTTCCCTCCATTGGTCACCAAAATGTTTCCAGGCGTCTTTGTACAAAGTAGTGGTTGTCCATCCGGTCATGCTCTTCAATGAAGAACTGTATGGATAGAAAATTTTGCTATAGCTGGCGCCATCTCTAATGATATCTCCTGATACTTCACTGCCCTTATTATTTCTCAAATGGCTCAGGAGCATATAACCGAATGGGTATTGATTAGGTACCAACTCATCATAAGATCCATTTCTCCATTTTTGATAATTAAAATTTTCATTCTCCAATGCCAATGCCCGAAGGCCTCTTGTAAAATAAGGCATTCGTCCTCTTCCGGATTTAGTAAGGCTGGTCTCCATGATCACAGCATCTCCTTCCGAAACCCAGGTTGGGATACTAAAGAATTTCATTCCATTCCACCCGGACTGACCTGTCAGATAATAGGCAAGTTTGGTAAGCCCTACTTTCTCATTTGCAGTCTGCATTACATGTCTAAATTCATGAATCGCCAGATGATCCATCCAATCTGATGCTCCAGTCCGATTGAATCCATCTGGAGGGGTAGCAAAAAATTCACTACGATATGGACCCAGAGCTACATACCCGTTTGGTACTATCGTCTCATTCCGAATTAGAATGTCAATCTTATGTTCTTTGGGACCAATGGAAAGAGAATTATTCTCCAGCATGTAATTCACAATATTGGCAACTCGATTGGCATTGTCTTCCAACTCTGGGGCAAAAATGATGTTGGCCGCAGGTGTTTTCAAAACCTTCCAGTCAATATTATTCCGATTCGCACCTCTGGTTTGGGCCAGCGATTCTGTACTAAAAAGAAAAATGCAAAATGCGTAAAGGGTCAATCTCAATTTCATTCCTAAATTACTTACCATGATTTTAAAATAACATCAATCCGAGGGACGAAAGATAATAATATAGAATTACATTCAGAAAAATAATAACCGACTGGCGCGCACATGGCACCAGCCGGTTATGGAAGCAAAAGTTATAGGGTAGCTATTTTATAATACTTAATTTTTCAATTAAATCTTGTCCTCCAATTTTCAATTTCACCAGATAGGTACCAGTTTGTAAATTATCTGTTGCGAGGCTTAGCGTATTTTTACCTTGTTGCAGAGATACATCTTGTTGTTTTACTACTTGCCCCATTAGGTTGTAGAGTACGACAGTAGAAGATGTATTCAATGCGCTTTCTACATCAATATTTATTATTTCATTCGCAGGGTTAGGGAATATACTCAGCATGCTCATTCCTTCTTCATCTGGAAGACCATCTATCATAGGTGTATTTCCCGATCGCGTCGCAATCGCCACTTCTTCAGTTTCACCAGTAAATGGATTACAAGAAGCACCTTCGTAGATTTTGATAAAACGGAAATAACTATTTCCAGTTGTAGGATTGGCATCATTGTCATCCACAAAAAATAGTCTGTCGAAATTACCAGTGTAGTATTGTCCTACTGGAATAGTGAATGACTGCCAAGACCCGAATGCGGTATAGTCGAAGTCTCTATTTCCCCAGTTTTGAGTTCCATAAAGCTGGAAGGTAAATCCAGAAGAAATGCTATTATTATTGTCAAAACCGATTCCATGAATTTCTGCTCCTGCTGTAGAACCGAATTGGAATTCGATTACCGTATTTGCAGTGACAGTATAATTAAGAGAGATGGATTTCCAAGCATTATTGAAAAGTGCTACTCCATCTCCAGCTCCAACGCCAGAAGAAGTTCCATTGTCCTGGCTTCCTCCATAAGAATTGACAGTGTAGTTGTTGAAATCAATTTCGATACAATTGCTGCTTCCTCCATTTGGTTCACAGAAAGAGGTCGTTTCAGAAGAAGTAAAGGCTCCACCTGTCTTGATTGTATTTCCTGCGGATCCGACCAATGTATATGATCCATTTCCATAAGAACAGCAGATACCATCACCATAAGAATCGTTAATGGTAAAGTCATAACATCCATCTGGAAGACAAATACTTTCTGTGTAGGTCGTATTGGAAGAGCCATATGGTCCACCTGATGCCACTGTGTTTCCACCACTTGTTACTGTCCAAGTCGTCTCTCCTGGATAGTTATCTGTCAAGATGGTAAGTGTAAGTTCATTATCTGTACAGTTGTTATTTTGACAAGCTTGAAGGCAAGAACCTGCTGCAACGGCATTTCGGATTGCATTTCCTGGTTGAGGACCAAATCCATTTGCAAAGTTGACACCAACTCCACCGACTGCATAACAATAGGACATTATGGTACCTCCATTACTTGGAAGAATTGGGTTGTTGGAATCATAACACGCAGCACCTTCAGTATTTCCAATAGTACTTGCACAATCATCAATTTGAGTATTGTTTCCATTCCAATAGCATCCATGAGTATGGTACGATCCAAATAAATGTCCAAATTCGTGAGCAGTAATTTCCATGTCAAATGAATATGTAGGAACAGTAGCTATTGAATTTAGCACGCCACTAACGCACATTCTGTTATTCTCTGAAGCACAGACTCCATTTATTGTCGCTGCGATACCACCAAAGTTGATGTTGGTCAATAAATTTGCGAAATCGGCATTGAAGTTATTTCTATTGGACTGAAATGTGCCCAACATAACACCTGCGGATGAGCCCGAATATGGACTGCTTGAACTCCAAACAAATGATTGAGAAAGGACTGTATTGATATTTTCAGCTGCATAGAGTGTAGCTTGTCCATTGAATAAAGCTGTAATGTAGTTATTGGCTGCAGTAGTACTAGAACCCAAGGTCTGGTACATATTGTAGTCCACTTCCAAAAGTAGACGGACGCAGTCAGACAATGCTCTGCCTTGACTATGATCTTCCAATTGTTGTGGCTCATAACCGATGCCATCATCTTGAGTGTCACATGTTCGTCCTTTATCAAATTTCAAGTCAGTATCCAGATACAGTACGTGTTGATTTGCCTGTGCTGTCTTTCCTTGCGTTTTTCCAAGTACATAATTACCTTCCAATTTATAATCAGAAATAAATCCAACGACTTCATTTTCGAATATGCTTATTGCCGCCAGGGACTTTTCTCTACCAGAAATAATTCCTCGATAATGTGTACCACGATCTACGGTGATCACCTTGCCAGAGGGCTCTTCTATCATTGTATAATCATCAGAAAAGATATCCACTTTTACAAGTTCTAAGGTAAGTGAAGACTCAGAATTAACGGGCAGTTCCATAGAAAGTGCCTTGGGGCTGGATGACCTCAATGAATTCAAACTATTGATATCCAAGTCCAAACTGGTATACGCGGATAATTTTGATTTTTCAATTTGTATTTTTTTCAAATTGTCAATAGTAAATACGGCATGAGTTTCAAAATCTCCGTTTTGTTCTTTTACAAGATCTGCTGGTTTGATGGTCTGGGCAGACAATGAAAAAGAGAAAATAAGTAATAATAAAAGGTTGGTTAAAAATTTCATATTTTATCAATTTTGTAAAATATTTGATATCCTGGCAATTGCGGATATGCTCTGCCAGTCACGATCTTAACATCATGTGAATAGTCATTATAAATTTCAAACTGCGGTGCGCAGAACAATTATTAAACTAATTCAGCTCAAATTATTTTGGTTAATTAATTTATACTACTCATTATGAAGTAGCACTAAAATACCTGGAGATTGTTTTTACAGGAAGAAAGAAGAGTGTTTGTAGATCTTAATGAATATCTTCCTAATAATTCATCAAATTTTCGAGAAGGTTAACCTTTTAATACTGCTCCAATATATTTACTTTTTTAAATATCAATGAAACTATTTTGAGATTATTTTTAAAAAATAGGGAAAAGCCTGATTAATTCATGGGTATTATCATCCATTATTCCAAAGAGTTGAAAAGTCTTAACTTGGTCATCCGAATTAAAAATCAGAATTCTCTTAATATTGTAGATAGAAATTTCATTGATGAATATATACACGATTAGTGGTTCGAGCCGCCTAGAAAGCAGTAATTCCAGACTTCTGAAAAATTTAGCCAGTCTCTCATCAGAATTGAAATTTAATCATTCATTGCTGCCTGCAAAGTTGCCATTGTTTTTACCAGAAATACAGGATAAGTTGATTCCATCAGTAGTGAAGACCTGGAGAAAAGAGCTTGAGGCCGCCGATGGTGTCATCATTTGCATTCCTGAATATATCCATAACATGCCTGCCCTCATCAAAAACGCTTTGGAATGGGCCACTGCTTCGGGTGAGTTGGTTGGTAAGAAAGTTTTGGCCATGACTTTTACACCCAATGAACCGAGAGGGGAGAAGGCCATGCAATCCCTGCTTTGGTCTCTTCAGGCTTTGGATGCTAATATTATTGCGAGCTTATCACTTTACCAAAACGAGATTTCGTACACTGAAGAAGGTGGTATCACTGGTGATGGAGCAGAAGTTTTGAAAGAAGCATTAAATCTATTCGTACAATCCAGCCTGTAGTTTTATCTATTTTCCTACCCCTTTTATCTAACACATGAAATTATTGTGTCACTTTCTGTCTTATATTGGGAGAAGAAACAATCTATTCGGCGGAATGCCAAAAATTTAAAAATCAAAACACTAAATGAACGCACACGAAATTGACTATCGAATCTTAGGAGAAGAAATGCAATTTGTAGAAATAGAACTTGATCCCAACGAAACTGTAATTGCCGAGCCAGGGAGTATGCTTATGATGGATGAGGACATAGAAATGGCTACAATCTTTGGCGATGGTTCACAGGATGACGAGAATAAATCTTTTATGGGAAAGGTGTTTTCTGCGGGAAAACGAATGATATCCGGTGAAAAATTATTTATGACCGCTTTTACGCATGAAGGACATGGAAAAAAGTCTGTATCATTTGCCTCACCATATCCAGGGAAAATAATTCCTCTTGATCTGACTCAACTTGAGGGAAAGATCGTTTGTCAGAAGGATGCTTTTTTATGTGCCGCAAAAGGTGCAAAAGTGGGAATCGAATTCAGTAAAAAACTAGGTAGAGGATTTTTTGGAGGTGAAGGATTTATCATGCAAAAGATTGAAGGTGATGGAATGGCATTTTTACATGCTGGAGGATATATCATAGAAAAAAAGCTGGCTGCTGGTGAGCATTTGAGAGTAGACACAGGATGTCTGGTAGGGTTTACAAAAGATGTAGACTACGACATCCAAATGGTAAAAGGTGTGAAGAATATGATATTTGGAGGAGAAGGAATGTTTTTTGCCAGTTTGATCGGTCCTGGTACCGTATGGATTCAGACTTTGCCGATAAGCAGGCTTTCAGATAGGATTTTATCTCATGCCAAAGGATATGGAGGCAGCGGAGGAGAAGGAAGTGTCCTTGGTGGCTTGGGAGATTTGATAGATGGAGACGGATTTTTTGGATAGAAGGCATATTGCATCGTCAATGAACGAATGGCTCTAATTCAAAAACTGACCGCCGCGCAGTCACCTTACTTTAGGGCGAAAATATGAGCCGAGCAAATTGACTACAGCGTAGTCACCTTAGAAAGTGTGGTTGGAAATTGGGGGTGGGGAAGAAGATTGAATGGTAAGAAAGAGGAGAGATGCCATAGCCCCAAAGCCTAGAAATGTGGAATAATTTTTTGTTTAATATTAAGTTAGTTTAATTCAATGATGCCGAGTCTTGTAGTTGGGACTCGGTATTTTATTTATGAGAATTACAAAATATTTTAGCTTAAGTTACAGCTATGTTTATTCTGTAATACTTCAATTGTTCCTAATTGCCCTAGTTTATTCTTTGTAATTCCTTGGTGTCCCTGGCGGTTAAAAAAGAGATTAACTTTGCACCATGCCTTACTTACCTCACATATATCCAATAGGAGCTACATTTTTTATTACTTTTCGCCTTGCCGATAGTCTACCACAGAATATTATTAAGGAATTGAAGTTGGAGTTTGAAAGAGAGGAATTAAAAATACTAAATTCCACAAAAGGTTCAAGTGTAAAAGAAATGTTGATTTACGATCTCAGAAAGAATATATTTGGAAAATACGATAATCAATTGGATGTTCAACCCTATGGCGCTTGTCATCTAATCGATGCTACGGCTGCCAGATTACTATGGGATAAAATATTCCAGTATCATGGACTATATTATATGATTAAGGCCCTGTCCATTATGCCAAACCATGTGCACATGTTGATGGATACATCCATCCAGGTGTCACCAGAAACTGATATTGATGAGAGGTCGAGTGGATATGTGGATGTAGATAAATGGATGCAACTTATCAAAGGAGGAAGTTCTTTTCTAATCAACAAACATCTAAATAGAAGTGGTACCTTATGGGGAAAGGAATCTTATGACCATTACGTGAGATTTAATAACCCTGGAGAGTTTGAAAGGATTAAGGACTATATAGTTCAAAATCCCAGGAAGGCTGTGTTGTTGTTGTTGTTGTTGTTGTTGTTGTTGTTGTTGTTGTTGTTGTTGTTGTTGTTGTTGTTGTTGTTGTTGTTGTTGTTGTTGTTGTTGTTGTTGTTGTTGTTGTTGTTGTTGTTGTTGTTGTTGTTGTTGTTGTTGTTGTTGTTGTTCAATTTCCTTTGTCGACAAATTCATCCTGAGATAGGCACAGAGCTTTTTGTCCTTTGGTGTAAGTTGTGGATAATCAGAAGAAATCCTTTTCAAAAAATCTGTATGAACCTTGTCGAAGTGCCTTGAGAAATTCTCCCATTCATCTTCTAATCTCTCATCATCTGAAAACAAAGAGAGAATCTTACGAATTTCTTTTTTAGATTCCGCATCCTTTATCTTTTTCGATACGTTTTGGATTTCTTGTCGAATCTTGTTTATGGTTTCATTCTTTTGGACGAGGTGCATCGTTGAGGAAGCCAATTCCTTGTTTTTAAAATCGATCTCTGCCTTTAACTTTTCCGTCTTCACCATTTCAAGTTGGGCATCAGATTCTTCTTTCGCAGTGGTAAGTATTTTTTTCTCCTCCTTGAACTTTTTTCGAGGAATGAATATAAGAGCGGCAATGCCACCAAATGCCAATATCCAGTAAAAGGTAAAGGCAATTTTACTGTAGTACCAGGGAGGATTTATTGTGAAGTTGTAGGTCGCCATTTCACCTATAATATCATTTTGCGATTTTGCTCTGACCGCATAGGTATAAGATCCGTCACTAAGATTGTTGTATTCTTTGCTGGTTTGTGAAGTCCAGCTTGACCAATCCAGATTATCAGGTGTCTTATCTGTACCTTTACTAAGGGCATAACTATAAGATATTCCATCTTTGTGTGAAGGACTATTATAGGTGAAGACAATTTCATTTTGCTTGTAATCCAAAGTTGGGATTTGATTTTCGGCCTGTGAATATGAAAAGGAATCTTGATTCGAATTATTACCTCCAAATAGAAGAGAATCGGGAGAGGTGATTAATTGCGTTTTAGTAATGTGCGTTTTTGGCTCAGTAAAAATATTGTTTTGGCCCAAATCCAGGCTTAGTACATGATCTATTCCACATATCAAGGCCTGATTTTCATTAAAAAAATACATTTCTTCAAATCCATTTACAAATTTATCCACAATGCTTGGATATAATACCTTGT
Organism: Saprospiraceae bacterium; assembly: GCA_965230575.1. Taxonomy (GTDB): domain Bacteria; phylum Bacteroidota; class Bacteroidia; order Chitinophagales; family Saprospiraceae; genus CAJXUU01. Next base: position 7,059,078 of record OZ246013.1, on the reverse strand, counting down.
GGTAGTTGCCATCACGATTTTTTTCCAAATAACCCGCTTCATGTTCAGCAAGAAACCAAATCTTATCTTCATTTTCCTGAAACAATCTACGCACATTTTTTGTGGAGTCTATTTGCTGATTCATCTTATTATCTGGCACAAATCGATCGTCGACCCTGTCATAATAATATATTCCAGTCTTCGCAGTTACATATGGGATACCATTAATTTCAAAAATATAATTGGCCAAAATAGAAGGAAGCCCATATCGCTCATCATAGAGTGTCACATGTTCTACGAAGTATTCATCATTGTGCTCAATTTTATAGATTCCCCTATATGGATGTGAAACCCAAACTTCATTTTTTCGAACCGAAATCATTATCCGAGAGGATTCAATGAATCCTTCCAGTTTTTTAAAAAAGCTCCACTTGCCGTTATTCTTTTTATAAATATCGACTCCGTTGTAAGTGCCCACATACATTTCCTGACTATTCCTCGCTTCTACAAATTTCCATGCACCTGGTATTGTTGAAATTATTTCTGCCCGACCATTATTTATTTGATATGCACCATTATTATGTCCCATGAGTAAATCGCCATCTACCACGTCCAGACCCCATACCTGTCCCTCGCTATATTGTATTTTCGAGTATTTTCGCTTTGAATATATGTCAATGTCAGTATTCAAATCTGTGCTGTACAACGCATTGTTGGATCCAAAGAACAACTTGTCTTGATGGGCTTGAATATTATAAAACGTGCCTTCCATAAAAGGGTTGGATGGAATGATTTCCAAGGGACTATTCAGCGCCACCTTGTTTATACCATTAGAAGTACCAACCCAAAGGTGACCAGATTTTACCTGAGCTATTGTATGTACATTATTATTTGTAAGACCATCCTTGTTGTCAATCTTTCTTAAGGTCTCTCCATTTTGGTCGATTATTATAATACCGCCAAATTGAGTGCCAACAGCAATATTGCCGTCAGAAAGTTTTTCAGCACAGAATACACCATTGGCTATCAGGAATTCATGAGTTTTAGCATTGGCTGGCACCAATTTGTTGTCTATTATTTTGAAAATGCCAAACCGCTCGGTAATGAAAAGAGTAGGTTGGGTAGAATTAAATACTTCGATTATAGGTACAAATTTTAAAAGTTCAGAGCCTGGATATAGTTTTGTGGTATCCGCCAATGAAATAATGCCTTCATAAAGATTGGTATAGTACATTTCATCATCAAGCTGGATGAGAGAGATTATTGGACTATTCGGGTCCATGACCTCGAAGGATTCATCTGAAGGATCGAAAATATAAATTCTATTGACTGACCTTGCGTATATTTTACCATCAAATTCTTTGAGCTGCCACACATCTTGCAAGGGTAAAAACATCTCTGGAATATGATGTCTTATCGAATGAAATTCAAGAGTTCCATTTAGAGAGGGTGAAAGGTAGCCAAGCTCGTCCTGACCACCCAGATATATCCTATTTTTTGTAATACAAAGCGATCTTGCTATGGTCTTATTGGGGAGTGTGTGCACTTGCCATCTCATGCCGTCAAACTCCAAAAGCCCATTGTCATTTGCTATGAAAACGTGTCCATTATTCATCACTTCACTATCCCAATTTTGCGTGCCGCCAGAATAATCTTCTTTCGAAAATTTCTCTATAAATGGAATTCCTTGAATTTCTGGTTGAGAAAGTAAATAATTGCTTTGATGTAGCAATATGAAAGTGATAAATAGTATGATGAAGTGCTTGAAATCCTTGTATATCATAGGTTATGCAGGTTTTTTACTGCGGCGTAAAGCTAGTAATAATATTTAATTAATTAGATATGATGTAGTCTTGATGTAGTGGTTTTCTCAATTAATTATGTTTCTAATCCTTATTATTGTGCAAAATTATATAACGGATTATATTAAAATATTAATCAAAAATTCTACTTACCTAGTTAACTAAATTTTTAAATTCTTATTTATTATGAAAAAAAATCTACTTACGTTACTATCACTATTTCTGATGACAAACTTTGCAATTGCACAGCAAGTTATATTTGATTTTGAGGCTCCAGAAACTACAACAGATTTTCAGTATTTTGGAAGTACACTGGATGGTACTTTGGCGTCTAATATTGCCAACCCCAATGCATCTGGCGTAAACGAATCAGCCACTGTGATGGAATATGTAAAAGCTGCAAATTCTGAAACATGGGCAGGCGCATTTGCGAACCCTGCACCAGGACCAATTGATTGTACAAATGGCGGTACTATTTGTATCGATGTGCACATGGATCATATTGGAAACCTGGCTTTGAAATTAGAAGCTTCTACTACAGGTGGTAGTAATTGGATTACAACTCAGGAAAATACTGTTACAGGTGAATGGGAGACTTTATGTTTTGATTTGTCAGAGAATGGATTAGAAGATGCAATGACTCCAGCTGCAGGTCATGTATATGGTCAAATCGTTCTTTTTCCAGATTTTGGCTCAAATTCAGATATGGATGTGACTACTTATATAGATAATATTGTCCTTAATACTTCTACCACTACAGAGATGAGTGATGTGACTTTCTCCGTGAATATGGGTGAAAAGACAGATTTTACAGGAGTATTCTTAAGTGGAACTTTCAATGACTGGTCAGGTAATTCAAATCCAATGACGGATGATGATGGAGATAATATCTGGACTACTACTGTCAATATCCTTAATGGACTGCATGAGTATAAATTCCAATTGGATGAGTGGGCACAAAGTGAGCAATTTGATGGAAGTGATGTATGTACCGTTACTACAGAAGATGGACAATTTACCAATAGAAGTGTATTAATCACTGGAGATGCTGATCTTGGGGCAGTATGTTATGAGAGCTGCTACAATTGTGGAGAGTCTGTAAATATTACTTGGAATCTGAACATGTCAAATGAGACAGTAAGTGATCTTGGAGTATATGTGGCAGGTGGACCATTCTTCGGACATGCTGAATTGCCAGCGATGACAGATGAGGATGGCGATGGGATTTATACCATTACACTAGAAAGAGAAATTGGATTTACAACAGATTATACATTTTTGAATGGAATTTGTCTTCCTGATTGGAGCTGTAAGGAAAATATAGCTGGCCAGACATGTGCGGTTGATCCATTTAACGATAGAAACTTGGCTCCAGTCATGGAAGATACAGAAATCAATACTTGTTTTGGAGTGTGTAGTACTGATGGAAGTTGTGAAATCAACAATGACCTCTTTATGGCAACATTCAGAGTAGATATGAGTAATGAGACTGTAGGTGCTGATGGTATGTTCCTTTCCGGAGGTGTAATTAATAGTTGGTCACCAGACGCTACTCCAATGACTGATGTGGGTGAAGGAATCTATGAGGTGACTGTAGAATTACCTGTAGTACCAGTAGAATATAAATTTGTGAATTCTGGAAACTATGAGGATGTACCGTTGGATGATTGTACAGTTCAAGATCCTTCTGGACAATTTATCAATAGAATTTTGAACATGGAAGCTCAGGATACAGTACTTCCGGCATACGTATATGAATCATGTATGATTACGACTGTTGGAACAGAAGATTTGGATTTTGATGAAAATCTATTCCAGGTAAGACCTTCCGTTACTTCAGACTATGCAGAAATCGTTTGGACCAGTAATGAAGAAAGACAAATAAGTATTTATAGTATCAGTGGACAATTAACAAAAACCTATAATGTGGCTTCATTCACAAATTCTGTTCGAGTAGACGCCAGTGAAATGGGTAGTGGGCTATACGTAATTAGAATGACGACTGAAACGAAAGTTGGTTCACAAAAATTAGTAATTAGGTAATTAGAATTTATTCTAGTTGCAACCATCCAGGTTTGAGATGCCTGGGTGGTTATTACTCTTTCAGTAATTGATTAGTGGCCTTCATTCTTTTGTGATAGGCAAGCATTTATCGGAGTGATAGATTTTGGTGCTCTTTTGTTGGTTAGACCTGAATGTTTGAGACAAGATCAATTTCCAACAATTGACCGAAGACGACATTGAAAATTGATTCGATGAGGTGTTTCTAGAGTCAGTATTTCTAACTTGCAAACTGAATAGCAATCATTTATAAATCCTCAATTCATGAAGGATTTCAGTATTATAATATTAATTTAAAAAATAAGCTAAAGCTTTAAGATGAAGTATACTTTTAGTAGAATGATTTTGTTGGGACTTTTGTGTTTTACAAGCACAATAGGCTTTGGGCAATTCACAGTAACTGGAATAGTGACAGATGCCGCAGGGGAAACCCTTATCGGTGCTAATGTCCTGGAAAAGGGAACTTCCAATGGAACTATAACCGACCTGGATGGAAGTTATGAGTTGACCGTAGCATCTGGTGAATCTGTATTGGTATTTTCATATTTGGGAATGGCCGATATCGAAAGAGCTGTGAATAATGAAGCATCAATTTCAATCATTCTTTCAGAGAATTCAAATTTAATGGATGAAATCGTAGTCGTTGGCTACGGCACACAAAAAAGAAGTAATATTAGTGGTGCCGTATCAGTAGTGACGGCTGAGGAGATATCCTCGACACCAGTGTTGAGAGTGGAGCAGGCACTGCAAGGAAGAACAGCGGGAGTGCAAATATCTCAAAATTCTGGTTCTCCAGGTAGTGCACTCACGGTAAGGATCAGAGGAACTGGTACAATTACAAATAGTGATCCTCTATATGTAGTCGATGGAATCATTGTCGAAGGCCTTGATTTTCTTAACACAAATGATATCGAAACCATAAGTGTGTTGAAGGATGCAGCTTCCGCGGCTATTTATGGTGCCAGAGCGGCCAATGGAGTAGTGCTGATTACAACCAAAACAGGAACAAAGAAAAAAGGAGGTAGCATTTCGTATGATACCTACTACGGCAATCAATCCGTAGCCAAAAAGTTGGATTTGCTGACAGCTAGAGAATATGCAGTGATTTCCAATGAATCATACATCAATTCAGGATTGGTGCCTTTGACCAACCTTCAAGACCCAAACATTTTCGATAGAGGCACAGACTGGCAAGAAGCGATCTATGCCGATGCTCCAATAAGCAGTCATAATATAAGCATGAATGGAGGTGGAGAAGGGTACAATATCGGTTTGTCGGGAAGTTATTTTCTGCAAGATGGAATAGTTGGTGGTGAAAAAGCAAGATTCAAACGATATACGGCAAGGTCTGTATTTGGTTATGAAGTGAAGCCTTGGTTTGAAATTAATTCAAATATTGGTTTTACTAATTTTAAAAGAAATGTTCTTCAGGAAAACAACGAATTTACGTCACCCATAATTCAAGCGTTGAATATGGATCCATTGACCCCTGTTGTAAAACCGGATGGTACATATGCGTATTCGGATTTTGTGGATACGGATATTCGAAACCCTGTAAATGCCATTGAGAATACTTACGACACATATACAGCTAATAGGGTAGTTGGGTCTTTTTCAGGAACAGCAAAATTCACGGATAATATAAAGTTTAGATCAACATATAGTGTAGATGCAACCTTCGCTACAAGTGACGGCTTTATTCCAAGATTCAATTTGAGCGTAGATTCTATTGATGCTCCTACGGCTGAAAGAAATTTGGTCAATTCAGTGTTTTTAGGTCATAATACCTGGAAAAACTGGCAATGGGAAAATCTGGCAATGTATGACAATACTTTTGGTGACCACAAAATTGGGATTGTTGCAGGTACTTCCGCAAATTATAATCGAGCGGAGTTTAGCGGAGGCGCAAATACAAATTTGCCTTCCAACAGTATAGAAGATGCATTGATATCTAATACCGTTGACCCGATTGGCTCTCAATCCGCTTATGAATCTGCTGATGAGTACACTTTCTTCAGTTATATCTCAAAGGTAAATTATGAATACAAGGATAAATATTTGTTTACGGGTTCATTTAGAGCGGATGGATCATCAAAATTTGGTGAGAATAAGAGATTTGGATATTTTCCTTCAGCTTCATTAGGTTGGGTAATCAATCGAGAAGACTTTTTTAATATTGAAGACATTAGCTTATTAAAATTGAGAGGAAGTTGGGGTATGAATGGTAATGACAGGATTGGAAATTATGGATTTACTTCCGTGGTTTTAAATGGACAGAATTATGCATTTGGTCCTAATGAAAATATTACCAATGGAGCTATTGCGTTGACAGTTGCCAATCCTGATTTGCAGTGGGAAACAGTGACTCAAACCAATATTGGGTTGGATATCGAACTTTGGGAAGGAAGAATATTCGCAACTGCTGATTATTATATTAAGGATACCAGGGATATGCTTTACAATGCACCAATACCTGGAATAGTCGGAGCACTGGCACCAATTCGTAATATTGGAGAAGTAAGAAATAAGGGAGTCGAATTTTTGCTTCAGACGAGAGGTAAGTTTGGTGATTTGAGTTATGAGATAGGAGGGAATATAGCGTTCACTCAAAATGAAGTATTATTTTTAGGTGGAGGAGATCCAACATTCTCAGGATTTACTTTTGTACAAGGAGCTGTTTCAAAAACGGATGTTGGACAACCAATAGCTGGCTTTTTTGGATACGAGACAGATGGGATATTCCAGACACAGGCGGAAGTCGAAGCGCATGCTTTTCAAACTGCAGGTACTTCGGCTGGAGATATTCGATTCAAGGATCTGAATGAAGATGGTGTAATCAATGAAGATGATAAAACTTATATTGGTAACCCTAGCCCTGACTATGTCTACGGAATGAATCTTGGATTGAATTTCAAAGGTTTTGACTTATCTGCTTTTGTGCAAGGAGTTCATGGAAATGAAATCTTTAATGCTTCGGTGAGATACGATAAGATTGGTGGCAACAGACCTGCTTCGATCCTTGAAAGATGGACAGGAGAAGGCACTTCTAATTTCGAACCAAGAGTCGGAATCAATGACCCAAATAACAATAACAGAGTTTCTGATCGTTTCATAGAAGATGGATCTTTTTTAAGATTAAAGAATATTCAAATTGGATACACCCTGCCATCGGACTTATTGAATAAATTTGATATTACTAAAGTTAGGTTTTATGTTTCAGGGCAAAATTTGTTGACAGCAACTAATTATACGGGATATGACCCGGAAATAGGAACCCGCGGACCTCTTGAAATTGGAATTGATAGAGGATTTTATCCATCATCAAGAACTGTTCTTGGTGGGCTTCAGGTAACTTTTTAAAAAATAGAGAATAAGAATTATGAAAATAAGAATAATAACAATTTTTGCTTTTCTCATATTGACATCTTGTGGAGATGATTTTCTTGATCGAAGTCCGATTATAGGTCAGGTGGAAAGTGATTTCTATCAGACTGGAGAAGATGCCATTGCGGCCATCAATGCAGCCTATGCTACTTTGCAATTCGAAATGACACCAGGTGGCCATTTCAGATGGTTTTGGGGAGATATTATGTCCGATGATTCTACGAAAGGTGGAGAAGGAGACAATGATCAGTTTACCTTGAAGCAATTGGAGGAGTTTGTAGGTCCTACCAATACCGAATATTTACAAGGAGAATGGGAGGCCAATTATGAAGGCATTTATCGTGCAAATAAGGTCTTGGAAAGAGTAGTTGATATAGATATGAGCGAATCGCTAAAACAAAGAATTTTGGCGGAAGCTAAATTTATTAGAGCTTGGTTTAACTATAATTTGGTAACTATCTTCGGGAATGTCCCCTTGGTAGAAAATGTTCTGGCACCTTCAGAATATGATACGCCTCAAAGCAGTCCATCAGAAGTTTGGGCTATGATAGAAAAGGATCTTTCCGAAGCAGCAGCTGTATTACCAAGAAAAAGCGAATATGCTGCAGATGACCTTGGTAGAGTTACACATGGAGCAGCTTCAGCCTTATTGGCCAAGGCATATCTTTTCCAAAATAAGTACTCGGAGGCGAAAGCGGCGGCAGCAGATGTGATCAATTCAGGAGAATATATGTTGGTTGCGAATTTTGAAGACAATTTTACAACAGCTGGAGAAAATGGCCCAGAATCAGTATTCGAAATCCAATACATGAATGCATCAGGTGGTAACTGGGGCAGAAACAATGCAAATGAAGGTACATTCTCGAATGTATTCCAAAGAGCTAGAGGTCAATTTGAAGGATTTGGATTCAACATTCCAACACAAGATCTAGTGGATGAATTCTTTGCCGAAGGGTCAGAAGATCCAAGATTACAACACACTGTTTTCAGAGAAGGAGATCAAATGGGAGATCGAGGTACATTCACTAAAGATGCAACCGGTGGATTTCCGCATGATTATTACACCAAGAAGACATTCAACCGAAAGGATGAAGAAGCGCCTTTTGGTGATCCCAATCCAAATGGAGGATCTAATGATAGAGTGATCAGATATTCGGATGTATTATTGATGCATGCAGAAGCATCTCAGCAGACTGGAGATGAAGCCAGTGCTCAATCATCACTCAATGAAGTGAGAGCCAGAGTAGGTCTTGATCCTGTGACCGCTTCTGGTCAAGCCTTGTTGGATGCTATTTATCATGAAAGAAGAGTGGAGTTGGCAATGGAAGGCCATCGATTTTTTGATTTGGTGAGGACTGGCAGAGCAAAAACGGTATTGGGACCATTGGGTTTTATCGAAGGAGTTCATGAGATTCAACCGATTCCAGAATTTGAAATTACCAAGAGTAATGGTGTCTATCAACAAAATCCTGGTTACTAAACCAAAATTGTTGATTTAAATTAAATAAGAAGAAATGAAGAAATATATAGCATACTTGGGTTTTGTTCTTGCCTTTTCGGCTTGCAATGAGGCCATTGATTATAGCTTGGAAGGTGATCTTCCAGCCAAACCTGACTTCAGAATAGAGGCAGTAGAGGGCGATCCCAATAGTTTTGTAGTTACAGACTTGTCGGAAGGTAACTTTAGCCGAGTTTGGGATTTTGGTGTCGGTACTCCAGCTACTAGTAAATTGAAATCGGATACAGTATTTTACAATAAAGCAGGAGATTATGATGTCACACTGCATATCTCATCCAATGCTGGCAATGGTACAGCATTCAGTACTCAGGTGATTAATGTAGAAATGGACGTTGAAGGATGTCAACTTTTATTTCTGAATGAAGATTGTACGACAAAGTGTTGGAGACTTTCAACCGAGCCGGCTAGTGTGAAAGTAGGCCCGATACCATTTTCTGGCGAGTGGTATACTTCACCAGATATCACAGCATCTCAAGCGGATGATCAGTGGTGCTTTAGCGAGGATGGTACATTCGAGTATTTCAATTCAGGAGCTTCATTTTCGGCATGTGCAGGATTTGTTGACATTGAAGATTATGAAATACCTGAGGATATGACATTCACTTTTTCACCTGGTTCTGGATTTGATGGAATGGATAGAATAGAGATAAGTGATTTGTGGATGGGAGTAGAGGATTCTGGAAATACATATGATATAATAGAAGTGAGTGAGGATGAAATGATGCTATTGGCTCCAATTAAGCCATGCGATGGTGCTCCATCAAATGGATGGTTTACACTTACATTCTTGATCGTTGAATGATATGAAGAAATTTATTTACATAGCGGCTCTTTTATTCACTTTTGCACAATTTCAAAGTTGTAAAAATGCAAATGCTGAGAAATCTAATATGACTGAGTTGTCAAATAATGGGTCGAACTGGAAAATGATTTGGAATGATGAGTTTGACAAAGATGGACTTCCAAATCAAGACAACTGGGGCTATGATATGGCTGATGGATGCCCTCACGTTTGTGGATGGGGCAACAATGAATTGCAATATTATACAAAGGATGAGAATAACGCTCGAGTAGAAGATGGCCACCTTATCATCGAGGCACATAAATCAGCTGTTGGTGGAAAGAATTACTCATCGGCACGAGTAGTAACCAGGGGTAAGAATTCATGGTCTGGAGGAAAGTTGGAGATACGAGCAAAGCTGCCTAATGGCAAAGGGACATGGCCGGCGATTTGGATGATGCCCGAAGAAAGTACGTATGGAATATGGCCTAGGAGTGGCGAAATTGATATTATGGAACATGTAGGTTATAGTCCTGATTCGATCATTGGAACTGTACATACCGAGGCTTTTAATCATATGATTGGGACACAGGTGGGCAATGATGTCTACATCCCGGATTGTGAACAGGAATTTCATACCTATTCCATCACCTGGAGTCAGGAGCGTATAGAATGGTTTGTGGACGGTAAGAAGTATCATACCTTTCTCAATAGAAATAAAAGTTATAAAGAATGGCCCTTTGACAAGCCATTTTACCTGATAATGAATATTGCCGTTGGCGGCAATTGGGGTGGAAAACATGGTGTGGATGAAGACATCTGGCCTCAGCGAATGGTAGTAGACTACGTAAGAGTGTATCAGAATGAAAGCTTGAAAAATAATGAATAATCAATAGGTGTCTAAAACTTTGACTACTTAATTATTAATAAAAGAAAAGAAAAATTAGAATGATGATAAAAAATTGCAAATGGATGATTTTAGCATTGGTAGTACTTTTTACCTCTTGCGATCCAGAAGAGCAAGTAACCGATGTCACCCAATTCCCAAGGATTAAAATTGAAGATCAATCAGTCAATGAAAATTCTGGAGAGGGTGAAATTTTGGTGCAGTTGACATGGGAATATGACCAGCCTGTATCAGTAGATTATCTAGCAGAGGAGTTGGATGGTGGTCAAGCTGTCCCGAATGGTGATTTTATCGGATTATCAGGTACGTTGACATTCGAACCAGGAGAAATGACCAAGGCCATTCCTATTCAAATCGTCGATGATATTATTTTGGAATCGGACGAGAAATTTCAAATAACTTTATCTAATCCTGTGTTGGGTAAATTGTTAAATACCAACGCTGTCATTACCATCATTGATGAGGACACTGAAGTTTTTATTGATGGTTCTGGATATGAGGCGCCAGAAGTGTATCAAGGATATATGAGGGTATGGGAAGATGAATTTTCGGCAGATGAGATCGATACGGATACCTGGTGCTATGACCTCGGTGGACATGGCTGGGGAAATAATGAATTGCAACATTACACCGATAGATCGGTCAATAGCTTCCAGACTCAAGGCTATCTATTTATAGAGGCTAAAGAAGAAAAATTCGGAGACAATGATTATACATCGGCAAGACTCAAGTCTCAAGATAAATTATCCTTCCAGTACGGTAGAATTGACTTTCGAGCCAAACTTCCCAAAGGACAAGGTATCTGGCCGGCACTCTGGATGCTGGGCTCAAGTTTTAGTGATGTTGGTTGGCCTCGATGCGGAGAGATTGACATTATGGAACTTATCGGAAGCAGCCCAAAAATTGTGCATGGTACGGCGCACTTCTTAGCTGCAACAGGAGGAAATGACAATAGAGGAGGTTCTACCTTCCTGTCAGGAGGCAATGATTTTAGTGACGAGTTTCATGTTTTCTCCATCGTTTGGTATGAAGACTACATCGAATGGAGAGTGGATGGTAAAAAATACTTTTCTATTACTCCAGAAGACCTGAATGGTGCAGAGTGGCCATATAATGATGAGTTTTTCTTTATTATGAATGTAGCGGTAGGAGGAAACTGGCCAGGATCACCAAACTCATCAACAGTATTTCCTCAGAGAATGCTGGTTGATTACGTGAGAGTGTACCAATTGGTATAAGACGAATCGCACTCAAATGTTGAATCTTTATTATTTATTTTGAAATTATTTACCGTGATGAAAATTGCAAGAGCAACGGGCATTTTATTGCTGACAGTTGTAGTTCTACTTGGTTGTAAGACCACCAAAAATGAAACACTAGTCAAGGCTACGAGTAATATAAATGCTTCGTTGAAAAAGTATGACAAGGTGGAATCTTTAATCAAGAAGATGACCTTGGACGAGAAGATAGGTCAAATGAATCAGTACAATGGATTTTATGATCTTACGGGACCTGCGCCTAGTGAAGGAGATGCAGCAAAGAAATACCAAAATCTAAAAAATGGACTCGTCGGATCAATGCTCAATGTGCGCGGGGTAGCCGATGTAAGAAAGATGCAAAAGATCGCAGTCGAAGAGACTAGACTGGGAATCCCATTGATATTTGGCTTCGATGTTATTCATGGCTTCAAGACACAGTCGCCTATTCCTCTCGCTGAATCGGCTTCCTGGGACCTGGAGGCTATTGAAAAATCGGCAAGGGTTGCGGCCCGAGAGGCAGGAGCTTCAGGATTAAATTGGACATTCGCGCCGATGGTGGATATCTCAAGAGATGCGAGATGGGGTAGGGTAATGGAAGGTGCTGGCGAAGATCCGTATTTGGGAAGTAAAATTGCAGTTGCTCGTGTGAAAGGATTTCAAGGAGATGATTTGTCTGATCCATTGACGATTGCGGCATGCGCAAAACATTTTGCAGCTTATGGATTTGCAGAGGGGGGGAGAGACTACAATACAACTGACTTTAGCCGATCCACCTTGCACAATGTTATCTTCCCACCATTCAAAGCGGCCCTGGATGCTGGAGTAGCGACTTTTATGAATGGCTTCAATGAAGTGGATGGAATACCTGCCACCAGCAATGCATACCTGCAGAGAGATATTTTGAAGGGCAAGTGGGGCTTCGAAGGCTTCATGGTTTCAGATTGGGGATCAATAGGTGAAATTGTTAAACACCGACAAGCTGCAGATTTGAAAGATGCGTCCATGCTATCTGCGAAGGCAGGATCCGATATGGATATGGAGAGTTATGGGTATGTAAATCACTTGAAAGATTTGGTTAATGAAGGCAAGGTGAAAGAAGAGCTGATAGATGATGCGGTAAGAAGAATATTGAATGTGAAGTACGAATTGGGACTATTTGATGATCCGTACAGATATTGTAATGAGACCAGAGAAAAGGAAATGATTTTTGCAAAAGATCATTTGGAAGCAGCAAGGGATATGGCCAAGAAATCTATTGTTCTATTAAAAAATGACAAAGGTCTTTTGCCATTGAATAGAACAAAAAAGGTTGCTGTTATCGGTCCGATGGTTGAAGAAAAAAATAGTCCGCTCGGGAATTGGAGATTGGCAGCGGATGATAATTCAGCGGTATCCTTGAGAGAAGGACTGGAGCAATACAAGGGAGTGGATTGGACTTTTGAGCAAGGTGTGAAACTGGTGGAAGGAGTTACAGCCTTTGTTTTTGAAACTAAGATAAATACTGAGGATAGAACTGGGATTGAAGAGGCTGTTGCAACGGCGAAAGATGCAGATGTAGTCATAATGGCCTTGGGAGAATATGGCTATCAATCAGGAGAGGCAAGAAGTAGAGCGGAGCTTGGGTTGCCCGGATTGCAGCAAGAATTGCTAGAGGCGGTTCATGCCGTGAATCCAAACATTATACTTGTATTATTCAATGGCCGACCATTGACCATTCCTTGGGCCAAGGATAATATTCCCGCTATTGTAGAAGCGTGGCAATTGGGGTCTGAGAGTGGCAACGCAATCGCTCAAACACTTATGGGAGACTACAATCCATCAGGAAAATTGCCCATGACCTTTCCAAGAAGTGTAGGGCAGATTCCAGCTTATTATAATGAGAAAAGTACAGGTAGAAGGGCGCAACACGCTGACCCTAACTTGGTGTTTTGGTCTCATTATTCAGATGAATCCAATGACCCTCTATGGGCTTTCGGACATGGATTGAGTTATACCACTTTTGAATATTCGAATCTTAAAGTAGCGAACATTGGCAATGGGGGGATTCGGGTCACAGCGTCTGTTGCGAATACGGGTGGATATGACGGTGAAGAAGTTGTGCAATTATATATACAAGATATGGTGTCTATGCTTACCAGACCCATAAAAGAACTAAAGGGATTTAATAAGTTATTTATAAAAAGTGGTGAGACGATGGATGTTTCCTTTACTCTAGGAAATAGAGAATTAGGTTATTATGACAGCGAGGGGAATTTTGTTGTGGAACATGGAGAATTTGAAATCATGGTTGGTGGCAGTAGTGATAATGTGATAAAGGCTAAGATTGATAATACGCCTATGTCAACAGCAGAATCAGATAATTAAGTTTATTTAAAGAATACATCGTTTACTAAACCTCCAAAGTTTAGTAAACGAGAATTCTTTTTAAACTTGAAGTGAACAAAGATCAGGGTGTTATTTTAAAATCAGATGTACCGATAATACACCAATTACAAATATCAAACTTATAATTTCTGTGAATTGAATGAGCTATATGCTTGTTAATTACCTGATTATCAGTTTTTAAGGTCGTCCTTACAATTTAGTTTTAAAACGATTTCAATTTTAAATAATAATTATCAAACCAAATAAATTTTTAAAACTATGAAAAGAATTCCAATCTTATTTCTCCTCGCAATGTTATTTTTCTCATGCGGTAAGGACCAATTCTCAGACGAACACCTCCTGGAAGAAGGTGAAGACATGAATATTATGACCCGATACTCCGATGATGCTGGATGCAGCATAACATTTTTGGGCTATGATGAAAATGGATGTTGTATTTATCAATTGAATTACACTTCTCCAGTCAAAGACGAAAAGGTAATATTCGATAATGATGGTCTTGGAAAATATAAATACTACATCACAGTAAATGGAAAGGCGATAAAAGGTAATCAATTTACAATATGTGATTCTGCCTGGGTAAGATTAATCAGAGAAAGCAATCAGACTTCTTATTTGATCTGCTCTTCATTTGTGGAATGTGAACAATCTTGTGATGTAGATGTGACCATCGGAGAATCATGTACAGCGGATGAATGTTGTTATTCCATCGAGACTTCTGGGATAACCAATCATACTTTAATTATCAATGGAGATGCACAGGATTTGACATCGGATGTATCACTTTGTATATGTATTGGAGAGGGAGAATCATTAGAAATAGTACTCCTTGATGAGAATGGAGTTGTTTGTTTTGAAGATAGTGTGACCTGCTACACATGCGATGAATGTGATCAAAATTATCTTACGGCTAGCTTATCTCCACTACCGCCTGAAAACGGGTTGGAATGTTGCCAAGTAATCATTCAAAAACAAGGACCAATATATATATGTGATGTTGGTGGCGGAGCTAAAAACATCTATGAAGAAGATGGAATAATTGTGAGTGGAATAGGAGGAACACCTGTTTCTATTAGTTATAAAGTCTGTAGAGAAGAATGGGCAGAGACAAATCTTACAGCATGGTGGGACATAATAGATTGGGGAACCAATACGCAAATTTGTCCAAGAATGGAAGTGGACTTTGATCTGGCAGACTGTAATTAGAAGAAAAACGATTAACCACTAGGAACACTAGGAATGCACTAAGTTTTTTCATGGATAGACCCATCCTCTATCTTTGTAAATTCTTTGTGCATTCTTCGTGTCCTTAGCAGTCTATGAAAAGCCTCAGCATTTTTTATGACTCACGCTCTCACCATCAATGCTGAATAATAAGTTTTGTTCCTTCTCTCAAAATACTCCCGGAAGTAGATTGTAAGAAGTAACTTCCATTCTCCAAGTCAGATATATCGATTTCAATCTGATTGAATCCTGGATTAATATTTCTATCAAAAGTTCTTACGGATTGTCCCAGTAAATTCATCACTCCGATTTGAAGTCTTTCTTCATTTCCCATATTGTTAAAAGTGAGAATTACCCGATCTTGAGCTGGATTAGGATAAATCTTCAAATCGGTAGTAAAATATTCCAAAGCACGTGATTCACTGGACGGTGCTATCAAAGGTGGTGGTGGAGTCACTACAGCTGTCAATCTAAAATACAATCCTGGGTTCCATTGCCCTACATTGCTCATGATATTGGGGTAGTAATATCCTGGTTGTGCATTGGCATAATTCACTACCTCTGGAATCACCCCAGCATTGTAAGAACCAGCCAAAAGGGTGCCAGCGGCATCTCGAAGTTCAAGATCATAATCGGCGGGCAATTGATCTAGCGTTACCGTAATAGTGGAATTTGGAATTTGAACTTGAATGAGCTGAAAATCCACATCTCCTAATGGACAAATTAGGCCATAAGTCGGCACATTGTTTTGCATTGGTGGATAGAAGATAGCATTCTCCCAGGGATCATTTCCACAGTTATATTGATTGGTCAATGTCCAGAACAAAACAGGCTGTGACCATGCACTGGTAGCACCATTGCACACCGACTGGACTCGAAACTCGTAGGGAGTAAAGGCAGTGAGATTATTGATGTTTAGTAAGTTGTTGTTGGATGTTCCGTTGATCCAAGGGAATGGACCGCCTGCAAATTTTCGATATTGAATGTTATAGGAGGTCGCCTGAACCATGGCTCCCCATGTCAAAGTTGCAGTAGTATTGGTGATATTAATAGCAGCCAATCCACCTGGCGGATTACACGGCGCTTGGCAACCTGGAGACGTCAAAATACCTGATCTGATGCCATTTAATACATTTTGCATCACAGCTTTTTGACCATGTGTAAAAAGTGCCTTGCATTGGTCGTCTGCATAATCCATGAAGTTCTGAACCATGGTCAAAGCATTATTCAGGCATTGGTATACATACAAGTTGCAGCCCCAGGTTGGCGAGGATTTAGCAGGAGTATCACAGATGTTATCTCCAGTTGAATTACAGAGCAAGGGGCTTCCACAACCATTGTCAAATGTATGTTGCAAGCCGAGCCAATGCCCAACCTCATGCGAACCTACATGTCCGAGCGAAAATCTTCCATTGTAATAATTGTTGTAAGGGTTTTGGGGAAATCTTCCAGTCACACGGTAATCCATGACGATGCCATCAGTAAGTGGATTGCCACCAGGATATTTGGCATATGCAATTGGTGTAATATTGCTAATATCGGCGACCCAGACATTCATGTAATTTACGGAATTCCAAACCGTATTGACTTTTACGACATTTTCTATTTCATATCCCCAGGATGGCTGGGCATAGAAATATCTATTGATGCCACTTGTTGGTCCTCCATTGGGATGCTGGCTGGCGAGACAAAATTCTACCTGGACATCTGCAGCGAAACTGACGAATGGCGGTATGATACTGGCAATACTCGCATTTTGTTTTCTGAAATCTTCATTCAATACATCTAGAAATGATTGAATCTGGGCATTGGAGATATTTCTTCCTGTACCGATGGGCTCTCCATTGTGAACAATATGCATCACCACTGGGATATAAATAATATTGGCAGCACGGGTCGAACTATTATTCTTAGAATCTTTCAACATTTGCTGATACGTCTTTGCCCAATTGGATTCCTCATTGATGAATTCAGAACCACAAATTTCAAACTCGTCCTCGTAATTTTCAGGCGGGTCATTGCTTTCATAGCTTTCATTTTGATAGCTTTCTTGAGCAATCACATGGAGTGGTAAAAAAGAAACAATCACCCCAAATAAGATCATATAAACCAGATTGGTAGAAAATTTTTTCATAAGTAACAATTTTAGTAAACGCCAGATTCAAAGAGCAGTACCTTCTATTATTTAAAATATGCTGTAGAAGAACTAATCCTTGTTAAAAACAGACATTTTGGGTTAATAAATAGAGGGGTGTTTTTGTTTAATACCGTCTCGACCCAAAACGTTACCCTAAAATTTTAATTTTCTTGTTGCCGCTATTAGAATACCAATCGAAAAAATGAAAAATGCGAGAATCGTGAAGTAAGTGTACCGATTGGTACTGAGGCTCTTTTTTGTCAATGATATAGGAGCTTGATTGCCTACATTGACGAAGGTGCTCCAAAAGAATGGGTGTCTCAGTAAGGGATCGGCTGATTGGAGAAAGTCCATTTTTGCAGCTCTCAGCGCCTCGTTTTTGAATTGCCCTTTTTGGATGTTTTTAATGTAGTTGGTGATTATTTTGGTACTGACTTTGTTTTCTGTTTCCCATAGGCTGCATGTGAGGCTGGCAGCTCCTGCATATTTGAAGGCATTCGTAAGACTAAGCAGACCAATTCCGTCTTTCAATACACCATCTGCAGTTTGACAACCGCTAAGAATGACTAAATTCGAATTGATTTTAGAGAGATAAATATTTTCAATCAATACACTGTCTCGATTTTTCTTGTTCTTAATATCATTCAATACTATGGCAAACTTGCTCAAATCTGAAGTGTCCAAAACACTGTGTGCAGCGACATGAAGTATGTTTGCCTTTTGCAATCCCTCGAAAAAAATTTGTCTATTGGCCTTATGTTTTAAGAAGTATTTTCCGCCAAGTACCTTGTTTGCATCTTTGACTTCATTGAAACTTTCGTCTGTCAAATTTTCTTTTCTGATTCCTGGAGCAATGCCATGATACGGATAAATGGGTTGGGAATAATTCTCCCTTTTCGCGAGTAAGGAAGCGCAAGAATAATCGTACGATATAGCATGATTCTCTATCAAAAATTTGTTATTAGATGTTGTGCTATCGTATTGAAGTAATGTTTCAAAAGGCAAATAATTCAACATCTTGTGCGGGATGAAAACGAGACTCTTTTTTGTGCGGATGATAGAATCGAGGGGAGAAATTATCCAATCATAAACGTTACGTGCGTCTACTTTGAAGGACTTGAAAGATTCGTTGTTAAGTATAGGATTATTAGAAATGTGGTTGATTAACTGGTTTAGAGTTTGATGATAGTCTTTTGGAATGCTGAGCGAATAGACCATTGCAGTATCTCTCGTGATAATAAATTGAAACAACTTTTGTGATCCTTCAAAATATTCTACAATTGCCGTACTGTCTGCTATTTGATTCTGGATATCTTCGATTGTTGGGACTACCAGATTGCTCTGAAGATCAAAGTAGCTGGGAAAGTCTTTTTTTATTTTTTGTTGAATCCGTTGAAGTTCCAAATTCAGTCTTATCCAGTTTTGCGATTTTTCAATATCCTGTTCATTGCCCAATTCGAATTTTTGCATTTTAATAATCAATGCAGATTCTTCTTCGAGCAGTTCTTTGGGTACTTCATAATTCGCTGTTGCCTGTGCCTTGTGCAGGGATTCTAAAAAGGTAAATCCCCGACTAAGTTCTGAAACCTGAAAAGCCAGTTTTAAATATTTAGGATTTTGATCGTAGTCATACAGGAGCAAAGCCTGATTGACACAATTATCAAACAAGAAAGCATAACTTTTAAGCATCTGAAATCTTCCTTCCTTCGAAGGGTAGTAAAGTAGGATTTTCTGAACGGCATCTATGGCATTTTTAAACCATTTCAGATTCATTTCTAAATCCTCAACCTCATTATAAATTTTGTATTTGCGAAGATAGATATTGCCCTTGGTAACATAAGTCTGTAGTAGGGTGTACCAGGACTTTATTGAATCCAGTTGCATTTCATGGCCAGATTCATTTTCTGCCTTTGTATGAAGAGATGCTATGATGGTATCCAAGTGTAATTGGGCATTTTCATAGCGCCCCAGATAAGAATAACATTCAGCAATTTTCTGATGAGACTGATGATATTTTGGGTGTGTTATACCAAGATTTTCTTCCCGGTATTTTTTTCCAGCCAATAGTAGTGGCAGGGCATCTGTGGATTGTCCATTGTACATCAAGGTGTAACCAAGAATATGGTTTACTGTCCCAATATTGGTATAAGTATCTCCTCCTTCCAGCACAACATATTGTGCAGCATCTTTCAAAGCGGCAACTGCCTTGTCATATTTTCCCCATGCCCGATAGAGCCAGCCGAGGGCGAGCAAGTTGGCTGCTTTACCCGAGGGATAAAGGTCTGGGAGATGTTTTCTGAAAATGACAGTGCTGGAATCAATTAATTCTTTTGCGTATTCGAAATTGCCCCGATCACCCTGTGTAAGTGCCATGTCGTGCAAGGCAGTTGCATATTCTTCGCTTTCCAATGTTAGATTTTCAACAAAGATTCGAAGGGCAGCTTCGATGTATATATTTTCGGTGACATTGTCTCGAAGTCCAGCATAAGCCCACGCAATATCCGTCAATATTTTGGCTTCAAGTTTATAATCCTTGTAGTTGTTTTCTTTTACTTCAGACAATGTTTGCTCCAGAATGACACGGGCGTTATAAAAATCCGATGCTTCACACCTATTGCGTCCTTCTACATAGCGTTGCCAAAAGTAACTGGAATCTTGTTCCTGACCCTGCAGGTTTGTGTTGCAAGAAAGCAAGAGGATGCAGACCAGCCAATTCAAGAATATTTTTAATCCCGTAGATTTCAATCTTGTAGAAATTTAGGAAGTGAAAAAAATAGAATCGCGAATAATATTGAGTGAAATGCACTCATTACATTAAGCGATCATTCATAAATATTTTAACCCAAAACCTCATGTAGTACTTAATGTAGAAATGATTATGTCGAACCAACGTCTATTGAATCCTTGATCTCAATGCTCTAATCTTAACCTTTAATCACTTCATTCACAAAATTATATCAATATTAATCAAATATAAGTATGTTTAAATCTTAAAATTGCTGCAACAAAAAAAAGAGATTCATATAACTGTGCCAGATGCGAAATACTATTACTCCAACAAAAAAGCAATATTTTGATGGTGTTTCTAATGGCGAAAGAGAGACTATTCAACTGATTTATGATCACTTTTTTGGCAAAATTAAATCATTCATTCAGAGCAATAGTGGTAGCCCGGAAGATGCCAAAGATATATTCCAAGATGCTTTGATGACCATTTATATAAAGTCGAAAAATGAGGATTTGGACAAGCTTGATTGTTCATTTTATACCTACCTCTATGCAATTTGCAGAAATCTTTGGTTGAAAAAATTAAGAGGCAAAAAACATCAGTCTACTGGTGAGATTGAGGTCGAAGTAAAGAATTTGAAAATAGATATTGAGAAAATAATTGCTCAAAAAGAACGTTGGGATTTTTATAGAGAAAAGTTTAAAGAACTCAATTTGGCCTGTCAAAAAATTTTGCAACTGTTCTTTGAAAAGCATAATTTTGAGGAAATTAGCAAGAAATTGGGACTTGGAAGTGCAGGTTATGCTAAGAAGAAAAAACACCTTTGTAAGAAAAAGTTGATAGAGTTGATGATGAAGGACAAACGATTCAACGAGTTAAATGATCAATAGCAATCCACAATATAATGATCTCATAGATTCGTACTTGGACAACTCAATGAGTTTGGCTGAGCAGGAATCTTTTATGCTGGAATTGGAAAATAATGCAGAGCTCAAAAAGGAATATGCATTTCACCTGGAACTTCAGCAAGCAATAGCTGATCCAGAATATGACAAGGTAAAAGCGACAATTTCTGAAGTGGTGAATCCAAATGAAAAAGAGCTGAATCTTTCTCAAGGAAAACCAGCAATATATCGAGTCTTGAAATATGCTGCTGCAATTGTTGCCATTGTCATCGCTACTGTTTTTATCACCCAATATTTTCCTTCCGAGCATACTTCCGCTGCTTTAATGAATGATTACTTCGAACCGTATCCAGCATACAATACCTTCAGGGGAGACGTTACCACAGAAGACCTAATCGAATCAGCATTCAGCAATTATGAATTGAAAAAGTACAAGGCTGCCGAATCGGACTTTGCGCAACTCACGGCTGGAGATCCTTCCAATATGGCCTTTATTTTTTACCAGGCCAATGCGTTATTGGCCCAGAATAATTTTGATGGGGCCCAACAGCTTTTCACTCAGGTTGTAGAAAGCCGCAATGACCTTTTCAGTGATCAGGCAAAATGGTATATGGTTTTGAGTGTTTTGGGTGGTGAAGATGTGGAGAGTGCAAAATCTATTTTGAATGAAATTGTTGATGATCCTAATTCCAGTTACAAGCAGAAGGCTACTGAACTACTTGGTCGCTTGAAATAGATTTGATAGACTCGAGGGGGAAAAGAGGCTAAGATGAAATTGTGACCCACTTTTACATAGGCGTCAATCTAAGGAAATAATATATGAATATTTTCAATTTATATGTTATTCATTTTCAAACTAATATGGTCGCTCGCCGCGACTGACTTTCATTTTCTCCTTGATGAGAAAAGAAACAAAAGAATCAAGCCGCTAAAAAGGCTATACTGCGAATGCAGCTCCCGCCACCCACTGTTTAGCGGCAGGCCACGCTATTTTGAGAGTTGTGTCTTCGACAATTAGGGTTTTATGATAAAATTTTTAAATGCAGAATATGAATTACTTATATATAGTATTTTATAATATATGTAAACTTTAGGTTGACGCCTATGCCACTTTTACAAAAAAATACTGAGCAACGCACTTCTAAAAATAAAGATCCTGGACACCAACGGTATACTTGCTATTTTTTGTTTGTCGAAATGGCAAATAGTCAGTGATCTCTCTGGCCTTGTCCGCATTCTGTTGATCATATTTCAACTCAACTATAATAGGGTAACCTGTCATCGGCAGCGCCTTCATTTTCGTAAATGGAATCTTGAAGGTCTGATTTGTGTCTAGGGTAATCCGAAACAAACCATTTTGTGAAATATAATAAGCTCTATGGTAGCTGTTGTGCAATGTCGGGATCAAATTGCCTTGATAATAACCAGTAGAAGTGATCGCTTTGAGAAGGAAAGGAGCATCTTTAATATCTGCACCATTCACAGGAAATGAATCTTTCCATCCCAATTCAGCATCTTTATTTTTAATCTCTAATGTTGACTTTTCGGTGGGAGAGTCATGATCTCCATACCATCGCAATCTCATCTTTTTTCTTCTTGGATGCCCTTCAATATTCTGATGGAAACATTGGAAGGTAGAGGAGTCTAAGTATATATTATTTACCTGCCGATCTTCATACGCCTTTGTGAAAGAAGCGGGATGCATGAGGAGGCTCGAAGTTATAGAAGCTGCATCTAATATGTCTACTGCATATTTGATTTCGTATCGCATTACTTTAGTTGGAGCTTCTACCATAAGTATTATTTTGGCATATTGATTTTTGATTCCAAATCGCTTACGGTTATATTCGAAACCCCTTCCTCGGTATAGCTCTTCACATTGATAGTACCACCTCCAAATTCTGGTTTCTTACGATATGCGGCAAATCCTTCCTGACAATCTTTTAGATGGACTCGTGTGACTTTTACCTTGGAGAGATCTTTTGACGCAATACCAATAGTTGCTCCTTCGATATGGACATCAGATACGATGAGGGTCGCCTCTTCACCTGCACTAATGCCCTTGTCCCCAACAGACTCTAATCGGGTGTCAGCCACCTCTATATAACTTCCTGAAAAATCCAAGCCATCATTTCCAGTATGGTGAAAGTAGGATTCGAATATTTTTCCCGTACAAAAGTCGCAGTCAAAGCCATCAGCGAATGTATTGTTGATGTTCAATTCCTTTATGGAGAATGAGGCACGTATGATATTAAGTGCATCTTCGCAATGATTTTTGGATATGGTCACCTGGGTCATTTCTACATCCGATTCGTAGAATGTGACTGCACCAGTAAGTTGCCAATCATTTTCTTCAAGGGTATTCAATTCTGAGACAGATACAAAATTCAAAATGGATTTTTTTCCTGCCTTAATGATGGTAACACCTTGAGCACTTTTGTCGCTAGATGTAATTATTACGGGATTGTCCACACTTCCAGTGGCAAAAAGCGGCCCGTATAGAAGTATGTATGCCTTATTGGTAATGTCTATTTTTGCACCCTCTTCCAGAATGGTTGTGTACCCTTTAGGCACGATTAGTGGTTTTTTCAATTGGTGATTACCAGAGTGGATGGTCACCACTTTGTCTTTAGTGCTGAATGAGCCTTCAGGTAGTGGAATCGTAAGACTCGAATTTTGACTTGCTCCGATGGTGAGTTGATCAGGACGCTTCCAATCTTTTATCGGACTATAGTAGACTTGCTCCATTTCAGGCAACTTGAAGAATACATATTTATCATTTGGAGATACTTCTATAGGTGTATAGGTCGGTGCAGCTTTTCGTCCATTGCTACGCACGAGAGTTGTTGGTCCCTTCTTGATAGGAAGCCATTTTTTACTTTTTTGACCACCTATTACTTCCAGGGGCATGCTGTGGTAATTGGATGCATAGGTTTGAGTATTGCCATCAGCATCTTTTTCTCTGAATACTTTCAAGGAATTCTCGTTGAAAGGTGTGATGTTTTTATGAATCAATCTTGCCCTTTTCAGTACTTTATTGGCATCGAATTCATAATCTGATTTTGCACTTCTCCGTATTAAGGTTTCGAGATGGAATATTTCAGCATCATTTTCTGCCAATACTTCATTGATGAATTCATCGGAAGAGTATTTCATCATGGCAGGAACATGGTATCTTATGAATTCTTCATCTCTGAAAATGTATTTGTAAAAAGCATTCCATTCGTCTTGATCTGCGCTACTCATAAATTCACCAAAGAATAATTTGGCATACAATCTGAAATGACCATCCTCGGTATATCCATCGAATCCAATCGGCTCCAGTTTTCTTGTAATCGGATTGTAGTAGAATCTTAAGTTGTGCCAGATCGCACTATGATTGGCATTGAATACATCTGTGATGGCGTAGTACTTGGCCATAAGCTCCATATCGAAGACCTCATTTGCTGGAGCTGTTCTATTTCGATATGCATCCATTAGATCTTGAGCACGTTCAAATTGCTCGGTGAGTTTTGGATCTTTGAATGTTTTACTGGCTCGGAAGGGTAGGATGTCCGCATTGTGAATCACATTTTGATGGATATCCTTGTTGTGGATGTCTTTATTTCGAAGCCTTTGATTCCACAAATAGTCTTCGGTGAATTTTACAATTACACCTTCTCTTCTGTTTTTGTATTCAGCTATTTGTTTGTTGAAATGTTCTTCATATGCATATAGTACGGGGGATTGATTATTCTGCGAAAACTTGACAAATCCATACCGTGGTGTGATGACATCTTCTTTCTCGAGTGCCTTGTGATAGAGCCATTCATCCAGAAAAGATCGAGTGGATGGGTCCTGGAGGGAGAATACCTGCATTCTATTCCACGACTTATCGGTGGGCATTTTGATTCGATAAGACCAGTAATCCCCTTTCAAGTGATCGGTCCAATCCCCTTTTAGTCTGACATTGACGTCATTGGAGAGCTCATCATTTTCAGTAAGTTTGGCCTTCACCCAATCGTCATCTGCACTCTGGAGGATACCTTTTTCGAGCGCTTCTTCACGCTTTGCATTGATTTTTCTGAAGCCTTGATTGTCAAAGTAGAGATGGAGTTCGTCCAATTCATTGAGTCCATTATCATTGCTTCTTACAATCTCAATCTGCAGATCATCAAAGTAGGCATCACCACCTTTTTGGCTGCAATAGGTATACACAGATAACTCATTTACATCTGCTGTGTCTGGGATACTAATATCCGTAGTCAATAACTCCCAACCATTTTCGTCTTTGGATTTTGAACTTGATATCTGTTTATAAAATCCCTTGGCTGGCTTGCCTTGCACGACCAAAGCAGACTTGGTGCCATTATTTGCATGTCGACGGACGGAGAGGATATATCGGACATTTTTCTCAGGATTTTTGATGGAATAGCCAATGCCATATTTATTGTCTCCATCGACAAAAGATGAATATTTTCCTGAATAACTTTTCTTTGATGATTGTGTCTGAGCATTATTAAAAAGCAAATCATTCGCTATGAATTTACCTTCAGCTACAGTTTCTGCATCACAAAGAATGATTTCGGATTTTTTGTTTGAAGTTGAAAATTTAAAATTTTTAGCAATAAAGAACAATCCTATACCTGCCAAGAGAGCTAGTGATATCTTGAAGATAAGCGGAGCAATGTTTTTTTCTTTTTTGCCTTTTATTATCATTGAAGTGGTTTAGAATTGTTGTTTAAATTCTGCTTTTAGCGATTCTGTAGTTAAGAACTCTTTTTATTACAATAGCAAATCTGGCTGTTCTACAAATGAAACGGTGGCATCCGCATCATCCTTGTTGACAGAATTGATAATTTTTTGAAGTTGATCGGGGCCATCGATTGTGCAATAGAAGCTGGCATTGATTCCATTCGGTACACTGTCCACTCTTTTTATTTCTAAATAAGTGGTATGAGGCTCGATAGCAGCCGTGATGGCGGACACATCTTTTCTGCTTGTATTTACATTCAAAAATGCCTTGTTGGTCACCGTTCCTTTATTCTTTGACAGGACTGAGTTGAAGTAAAAAATAGGAAGTATCAAGGCAAAACTGAGCAAGGATAATACTGGCTTGTCTGCTCCACCCATGAGTCCAAAACCAATGATCAAAAACAGCATTGTCAATTCTTCAGGATCCTTAATCGCCGATCGAAAACGTACAATAGACAATGCCCCAACCAATCCCAAAGAGAGTGCAACCGAAGATTTTATTACCGTTATGATTAATAATGTACCAATGGCAAGAGGAATGAAGTTGTTCGAGAATTTTCTTCTGTCGGATATAGCCCTGCCGTATTTGACATAAAAAAGCTTTATCAAGTAAGCTATCACCGCGGTAATCAGGAGATTAAGGACAAATGCACCAAAATTTATTTCAAGGTTAAAATACTTCTCAAAATCAGGCATACTATGTTTTTTTTCTTTAGAAGGCGCAAAGCTACTTATTGATGGGAAAAGAAGGAAATTACTGAGGGGAATTTTATTGGATTAACAGCTAAGGCTAAGTGAGTAAATTGAGTTTTTCAGGAGGGAGGGCTTGGATATTTTAATTTCACGGAGATTCAACGAGGAATTTCACAGAGATACACAGCACAAAAATTATCAGATAAACCTCCAATCTTTACTACTTATTTAGTAGGAGAAATTGATTAACCGCAAAGGCGCGAAGTTCGCGAAAAAAAAAACGTTGCAATAATTGACTTAGCGTCATTAGCGCCTTAGCGGTTAAAAACCGTCAACATCAAGTATCTTTCAATCTTTCGCATTTTTTTTCCATCTCCCCATTTTTCCCTATACTCGTGCATGCGTGCAATTGTTTTGGGATCGGGGTTGAATAAATTTTCGGAGCACTTTCAAATTACTAAGAGTCTGCCATTTGAGGGTGTATTGGATGTCTCCTATAAGTATTTGGATGGGCACGAACGCAAGTTTATTTGGTGTAAATTTGAGGGAAAGACATTTCTTATCATTTCGGGCAAGTTGCATTTTTATGAGGGACATCATTTTGAAGAATTGGTCGCTCCACTTAGATATGCTATTGAGAAAATTGGTGTTACAGAATTGATGATTACCTCGGCATCTGGCGGGCTGGGAGAGAAGGTCGAGAATGGCCGATGGACTTATCTTGATCAGGTAGTCTCCATTCCTGCGGTGAATCTTGGTCTAAAGGAGAATTTTATTGGAGGAAGTGCTGTAAGTAAAACAAGAACAGACTATGAATGCTTCCAAATCTTGCCCAATGTGAAATATGGCTATCACCAAGGGCCATCATTGGGGACTAATGCGGAATACAAGATGTTGGATCATTTGGGTATTGATCTAGTGGGAATGTCGATGTATCCCGAATACTGTTATTTGAAATCAGTGGGTATAGAATCACATTTTTTGAGTCTTCCTGTCTGTAATTATTATCCATTTGAGAGTACAGTGGAGCCGAGTTTTGAGGAGGTGCTTGAATATTCTTCCATGGCCATTCCCAAACTTGTGGATATATTTAAGCAATATTTAGCCTCGAACAAAAAGTGATTTATGTCTACACTTGAAATTATAGCGACAATTACTGGCATTCTTGCCGTCGGTCTTCAAGCCAAAGAAAAGATTCTGGCTTGGCCTTTTGCTATTGTGAGTGTTACTATTTTGGCCTATATATTTTTCTTTCAAAGATTGTATTCAGATTTTGGCCTGCACATAATTTACATCTTCTTGAATATTTATGGCTGGGTCATTTGGGCGAATAAACAAGAGGGAGAAGAAGTTACTCCCACCTTGGTTATGAATTGGAATCAGATAACCATTGCTTCGACGATTACTTTGTTGGGTGCGGTTGTATTGGGATATGTCATGAAGTCAAATACAGATGCCGACGTACCGTATTTTGATGCCTTTACGACTTGTGGTAGCCTGGTCGCTCAATATTTGTTGGCCAAAAAATATTTACAAAATTGGTCGTTTTGGATCGTAGTGGATGTAGTTGCGATTCCGCTTTATATTTATAAGGAGCTCTATATTGTGGCATTTTTATTTGCCATTTATTTGGTGATTTGTATTTATGGATATATGTCATGGAGAAAGGGTGTAGGCCCTCAGTTGAGTAGCTAGAAATTTTATTTAGTCACAAAAATGACCTTTCATCATTATAGTAATGTAAGATGATTCAAGACATCGAAATTAAAGCTTTTCGAACCTTGGATTGACAATTGTATTTTTCGATAAACTAAAATCTGGCTTCAATTAGCCAACGATTATTTTTTTAACCAATTATAAAATTTATTTATGAGACGATTACATTTAGTCCTATGGGCTTGCCTTGCTTCTTTTCAATTTTTTGGTCAGGATATCAATACATCTTATTCTTCTACAGAAAACATTGGAGAACAGATTGAATATGTCTTGAGTGATCTGGATATGTCATATGTTACCTCTGGAATATTACAGGATAGGAGCATACCCATGGGATATCCCGAATTATATGGTCCTAGTACGGCTTCTGATGATGTCTATTGCAATATGACTTTATTGGGAATCCAATATGAAGGCATGTATGCCGCTAGCCTTCCGTATTCCAATTCATTGGAACCTTCTTCCAGTGCCTTTCAATCCGAATTGGATCAATATGAGGCAGGTGAAATGATTCCGCTTAAGATAATGACTATTGAATATCAAAAATTCAAGGATAAGGCGGTAGATGACGGACTTCTGGTTATTTCTGGAGGTAAATTACATTATGGAACGAGCAATCCGTCAGACGCCTATGAGGACAAAAAATTATTTCATTCTGGATTTTTCACCAATTCATGGGGGATGAATTCTGAAATAAGACTCAATCCAAATGATATCATTGGAAATTTTTCTATTGATCAAAATTCAGTTTATATAGATTTTGATAATGGTCAGGGATATCAACATGTAACGCTGGGAAGTCCTACAAGCGTAAGTTATACCAGCGAAGGAGATTATGTTATTAAATTGAAATTCAAGGATGTCGATGGAGAAGATGTAGTTCATTATCATAAGATTAGTGTGGAAAACAACGCCCTAAGTGTAAAAGAGACGAAGGGACAATCGACAGATAGGGGTTTGCCCCTGGGTATTACTTGCAGCAGCAATGCAGATTACTGTCGGACGATTACTGTGGATGGAGAAACGGTAATGTATAGTGTGAAGTTGGCTTGCCCTGGCAGTAGTTCTGACCTTAAAAAGCCATTTATCATTCTGGATGGTATAGATTTATTATGGGATCAAAATACATTTTCCTTTGACCAGTTGCTTAGTAGTGGATCTCAGGGATTGAATTTTTCAAATAGTCAAGTGCTGGGCGGTACCAACTTGGGTGAGATCCTCGAATTGGGAGGATATGACGTAATTTTTGTGGATTATTTTGATCATCACATTCGGATCCAGGATAATGCTGCGGTTGTAGAGGAAGTAATCCGGGATGTAAATACACAATTGGCATTAAACGATTCTTCAGAGCCAATCAAAATGATGGGAATAAGTATGGGAGGACTGGTAGGAAAATATGCCCTGTTGGAAATGGAGGATAATGGCGAACAACACAATGTAGATAAGTATTTTACATTTGATAGTCCTATGCAAGGAGCGAATGTACCCGTTTCACTACAGGCTCCAATTCCTCATATTTTGAAGGTTCCTGTACCCACGATATTGCCAAATTCTACGGGGTCTCCGACGATTCTGCCATTGAGATTCATGAAATTTGCAGAACCATTGGTTTTCTTCGAGAATGTCTTGAAGAGTCCTGCCGCTCGTCAACTTACACAGATAAATATATACAACGGTGGGGGAGTCCCAGGCTATAATTGGGATGGAATAGATATGAATCAAGAATTTTTTGATGAATTAGATGGAATGGGTGAATTGGAGCAAGCAGACATCTATGCTATAAGTAATGGAAGTGATAGAGGGGCCGCTGGACGTGTATTGAGAATTGATGGGACATTTTTGCTTCCGTCTCAGGTTATTTATTCATTCGATGATGATCTGGTGACTACAATCAATGGTGTGACTCCGGCATCTGTTATTCAAAATTTGGAAGTTGCCTTTGAGATTTCAAAAGGGAATTCAATTTCCGCTCCTTTATTATTTCTTCCTGCTTTGCCAACTATTATAAGCAATGTCGTTGATATTGATTTAGTGGGTAGAGCCGTAGGAGGTGCTGCTGGAACACCTATTTATGAGGGACAAATTAAGATGTCGTTGTTTTTTGGACTAATTCAATTTGGACCTGAGCTTTATGTGAAAAACATGCCTCAAACCCCTAGTCTTGATGGTTGCCCAGGAGGTACATTGGGCAATTCATTGGTTCCATTTTTAGGTCCATTGTTTACCGTTCTGCCTACTGGATTGTCAATAAGTGCGACTGATTTATGTTTTATACCGACGGTCAGTGCCCTTGATATTCAAGGTCCGGATAATGATGGAGACAATATGCTTGATAATCTTTTAATTGACTTGTCAGATGGGAATTCGGTAAATACTATAAATGAGAGAATTGTGGCAGAGGATGAACCCATCCCGGGGCTTGCTCCTGCACCAGCCATGGTCAATAATAATTCTCATGTCACCTTGACACGGGACAATGTATTGTTGCTTGTCGACGAGCTATTAGGAAACTTGGACCTGAGCTTGGAAGCACTTCCTCATATCCTGAGTTCTAAATTCAACTATGGAGATTCTGGAGCTGGTACGCAGGTAATCGGTGGAGTTCAAGTGTTTGGAAAAACATCCACTATTTTACCTAATGACTATACGATTGTTGATGGGGGAGCTATTTTCATTAATGATGAAAACAGGATAAACTATATGGATGATCCTATCAATCCTTATAATATGAACAATTCATTTTATTCGGTTGAGGTCGTAAATCAAGGTTGTGCAGAAAATACAGGAGTTGTTTTTGAGTATAGAGGGCTCTTGGAAATAGGGGATTATTCTGCATCTAATGAAGGGGAATTGATTATCAATGATGGGACAAGTGTCACATTTGAAAAAGAATCCAATACTATAATAAATACGAATTCAAAAATAATTGTAAAAGATGGGGGACTTCTTTGGATGAAAGAAGGTGCGAATGTCAGACTTTTAGGAAATAGCCAAATTATAGTGGAGCCAGGTGGAAAGTTGATATACGAGCAAAATACCAATCTGATTTTGGAAGACTACGGTGAATTGGTTGATGAGAAAAGTGGTTCGAAGATCATAATAGAGGGAGAATTGGAAGTAATAGGCACCGAATTAAATGCAGAGGGTAATGGATCCTTTGTATTTCACCACATCGAATCAATTAATGTACCTAGTAAAGAATTGACAATTACCAGAAATGGTGATAGGGTGAATGAAGTGCTTCAAGTAAAAGGTGGTGTGGAATTCTATGATGTAAAGGTTCAAATTGAGGAGTGTAAGATCATGAACGCGGGATATATTGAACTACATAATACGGCAGAATTTATCATTAAGAATGCAGATGTAGAGGGAGGTGTAGTGACTACCTATTCTGTAGATAAGATCGATATGGAACATTCAGAATTTTACAATGAAGTACTGTTTGAATTTTATGATGCCGACTTTTTTAAGTCTCTTGACAATGATTATTACAATCGTGCTGAAGTTTTCGCATTTAATTGTTTGAGAGGATCTTTTACTTCAGATGATTTTGAGATGAATTCAAAAGTGAAACTTCATGATATTGATAGTCATGTGATATTTAAGGATTGTAAGATGAATGCCTACAATTTTGGAATTTCAGATGTTGATGCTGATTATTTGGATAGAAAGGAAACGGCCATCGCATTGTGGAGTAGTAATGCCGATAATCCATTTTCACTGATCCTCGACAACACAGAAGTGAAATATTACGAATATGGAATTGCGGCTGGAGAGATTGATTATCCTGTAAATGGTCAAAATATATTCTTGCGCAATCAGTCAACCCTTTTCGATAATTATTATGGAATATACATGCGCGGAGATGAGACCTCAGGAATGGTAGAAATGGTCTGCTCTAACCTTATTGACAATCAAGTGGGCATCAAAGGAATAGATATCTTATTGAATATCGACGCTGTACTGCATGCGATGAGTGGAGATGGTATTATTCGACCTAATAAATTTATCAATGATGAGAATAGCCCTGCTTCAAGCAAACGATTCTTTGATATTTGTTATCAGAAGAAAAACATTCAAAATGCTATTCCTGCTAATGGAAATTATTGGAGAATTGGCTATTTTTTCCAAAATACACCATCTAATTATTCGGATTATCTAATTAGAAAATCCATGTCGCAAAATTCTTGTGTTGGTAATCAGGAGCTATCACTTATAGTAGATGAATTATTGAGTGACGAGCCGTTTGGATGTCCTCCTCCGGGTCCTATCACACCAAATTGTCCTCATTCTGTCGATGATATTGGTATGGTGAATTTTACTGACATAATGGATAATTCACCTGATTCCAAAATTTTGAACAATTTCATACATGAGTATTGCTTCGATGATGATATCTGTACCTCAGACTATTCTATTCACGGGCACTATTGGGCTGGTCACCAATGCATAGACCTAAACAGCTTCGAGTCAGCAGCTGAATTTTTAGATCCAATAGCATGGAGTCAATTTGAAAATATTGGAATGTCTGTTTATTGCAAACAACAGTCTTTATTCGCTGCTCATATTTTGAATGGATACAATAATGATCCGCAGCAAAGCCAACAAACATTCACCATTACTGAGGAATGTGAAGGAGATACAACTGATTTCTTCTTTTTGCTGGATGCATCGAGTAGTGTGAGTACTTCGGAGTATGATTTAATGGTGGAGAGTGTAATAAATACTTTGAAAGACATCAATATCGGAGTGAATAGATTTGCTGTTGCCAATTTTGCAGCGAGCAATACATTTGATCTTATCGTACCATTTACCAACCAATTAGCAGATACAATGAATATCACGAGAACGCTCAATGGAGGTACCAATGTGTACAACGCCTTCGTGTATACAAAAGATTATATTTTAGATGAAAGCAGTAAAAATGCACAGAAAATTATATTGTACACCGATGCCTATAGTGGACAATTTCATACGCCGCCGTTTGATGTATATAATGAAGTCAAATCAGCACCTATTAATGCAGAAGTTTTTGTAATCAGATACCAAAATGGACTTCCTGCCTATGACAATTATGCCAATGAAATTTCAGCGGCTATTGCTTCGAAAGGTGGAACCTGGACAGGTCCTGTAGCGAGTAATCCAGGTGACCCAGAAGGCAGTGGAGGTCCAAGAAAATTATTGGCAGAAGCATTTTCAGGCTCCGTACCATTATTGACGGAAGGTCTTGTAAGCTGCGATACGTTGACGGTGACCATACCTGATGACTGTATTGATCCTGTGATAGTATGGTCTTCTGCGGATGGAGGACAAATTTTGGGGGATTCTATCGATGTCTTGACCATTGTCACCAATGGAGTTGGATCGTATACAGTCAGTGTTACTTGTAAAGACGGTTGTGAATACGTACTGGATAATGGTAGCTCATCTGATGGGGAGCGAGTAGCTATCAATACGGTAGACTATACAAGATATAGAAACGGAGTTAAAGTCAATCCTCATGATTTCGAAACTGTATTATCAAACGAAAGAATAGTAGAAACATCCGAGTATGGAATTTATCCAAATCCAGTGAGAGAGACTCTGTTCTTGACTAATTTGTCGGATGAAATGCTTATTGAATTATACGATGTAAGTGGCAGGAAAATTTCAAGCTTCAAGAATTTTGGCGACGAAATGTCCATTGATGTTGGGCCAATTGTAAAAGGAATTTACTTCTTAAGATTCCATGATTTGAAAAGTGGAAATCGCGAATCGCATAAAATAGTTGTAACCAAATAAAAGTTTGTTATAATTGGTGGATTGAGGGACTCAAATGAAAGTTTGGGTTCCTCATTTTTTATTGCCTTTTTCCAATCTTGCCATCCTTGGTGTTTTTCCTTTGCGTTTCCTTGTGACCATTGAGGTTAAAAGATCAGCGAGCATGCCAAGTCAAATTAATCAATAACCACTTCTCAAAGAAATTAGTCTAATATTTTTCACTGTGAAAAAAATAGGTCACATCCAGCAAAGTATTGATTTAGATTTGAAAGTATCATTCTTATTCGTCTGGACCGTGAGAATTCATTACTAATTGAACAAAAAATTAAAATTATGAAGACTTTAAATGCAAGAATATTTCAATACCTGATAATTCTATCTTTTGGTTGCTTTTTGAATATGAATCAAGGCATGTCACAGATATGTGGAGACACAACAAAATATAGGCAGGAAGTTCAGCTGAGCAGTATGCGCAGTAATTCTACCGAACTGGAGAAGGCCAATAAAGAATATGAAATCTTTGCAGGAAAAAATGTAGCCGCTTGTAAAAATCCAGAAAATTGTTCGGAAGGCTCTAAGTGTGAACTGTCTGTTGTAAAAGTTTTAAAATTACCGAATGCCA
Source organism: Saprospiraceae bacterium (assembly GCA_965230575.1). Taxonomy (GTDB): domain Bacteria; phylum Bacteroidota; class Bacteroidia; order Chitinophagales; family Saprospiraceae; genus CAJXUU01. The sequence goes on along the minus strand of OZ246013.1, from coordinate 7,024,479 downwards.
GACAGGAAAGACATAGCAAAAAATGGGAATTTCCACCTGCCAAGGTCATAGTTATTTATGAATGCCCCTGCCAAAGTACTGTGGTAGTGACGATTTTTGACGATGTCCCAGTCGAGCCGGATTTTGAAATTGGGGATTTCAAGAACAATAATTCTGATGATGGAAAAAGAGCTTATGTCCCGAACCATGATATTAATGTATATCCTAATCCTACACAAAACGACCTGCAAATTGATGTAAACGATCTTGATGTATTTGGAACATATGAAATAAGAATTTACAACACTATCGGAACATTAATGGAATCTAAAAAGATAAATATTTCTGAAAAAAGTCAAAGAGTGTATGAGGTTAAGACGTCGGATTATGCATCTGGAATGTATTATTTGATCATATCGGATGGGACAAAAATTGTGAATAGTACAAGATTTGCAGTATCGCGAGGATGAAAGGGGGAGGGGGGATTGTTGATTGTTGATTGTTGATTGTGAAAGATTGGAAAGATTGAGAAAGATTGGAAAATTGCGATTATGCGATTATCCATTTGAAGATATTGGGAAGGAAAAAAATATGCTTTGTGGCTTCAAGGTGAAATACTTGCGGAAATAGTACTTGAAATATATGCCTCCATAAAGATTATTTTACCTTCTCAGTGTCTTCATTTTTACTCTACGGGTTAACCCTGAATTTTTGACATTAGACCGATTTGAAGGGAAGATGGATAGGTTTTTGATGTATTCATATGTGATTAATAATTAATATGAATATGCTTCGTTTTCTGATTTTTATGGTCTTTTTTGGCTCATTTTGTGGATGTATGCCACTGCCAGAAGAGACAGTTACTTTATCCTTTTGGACGGATATAGAAGTTGATGAAGTTGAATTCAATTCGTTGTATATCAACGATATTTATGTTGGGGAGCTGAAGGAAGGACATGATAATCCCGATTGTGGAGAAGTAGGTTTATTAAACTATGATATGAAAATGTCTGAGGATTTGCACCTGACCATACGCAATGCAGCAGATGAATCAGTGGATATTGGAGTGGTCAATTTATTCTCTATTTCAACTGGGATAAAGATCAAGCCAGCAAATAACGCGGAGATATTTGTGGATCATTCTTTGGATGACGAATGCACCTTGGTTTATATGAAATGGAAGTAGAGTAGTAGGTTGACTATAACCTTGATGTACGTTTTAAATTTACTTTGATTTTTGATGCCCTTACTTTTTAACCAATACTTGGATGGAGGGCCTGCCTGAAAGCTCTTTATCTTGAAATCTTGAGCCTTTCTGTAGCATGTAATTTTAGGGGCACCGCTAGTTAATAGCACTTGTCATATTGCAAGATGCCCAAATTGAGCGTATTGATGCCAATACTTATTCAAATCAAAGCTTGAACATAATATTCTTTCTATACAAGGCAAATGCTCCAATAAAAACCAGGAACAATATAAATAGAGCAAAGCCCAGAGATCCAACATAATTGCCAAATGCAGGTTGGAAAACCTCGCTGTATAAATAGCCATATCCATTTCCTTTATCAAGTTTGACAACGGTAATCAATATCTTGACAATAACCATCGAAAGTACATAAGAGAAAAGCGCATTACGGCCAAATATTTTGAATGGCAGTGACCAACTCGAAACTTTCAAAACATCTACCAAATAGACCAAAAGTGTGAGAAGCAGGCAAGCCAGCCCAGATGTATAGAAGACATAGGAGTTGGTCCAGAGAGGTTTGTTGATGGGAGCACTTGTAGACAAAACGAAGTAGCCCAAGATGATCATTAAGACGCCCATACCTAATGCTGGCAAGAGGAATTGTTTTGGATCTTCCCTTTTATCAATGAGATATTTACCAATCAAAAATCCAATAACAACATGCATGGCGGATGAGATGGTGCCGTATAGTCCTTCCGGATCAAATGGAATTCCGAAGCCGCCATAGATATTTCGATCTGGGAGTAGGAATGAATCAATTTTTCTTCCAAGATTATTTTCCAGGGTAAAGTCGCCACCCAACTTCATCAATATAGAATATCCTACAAGTCCCAATATGACCGTAGCAATTAAGTGCTTTTGTTTCTGAATGAATAGAATAAGAAGTGCCGCCAGTCCATAACTCAATGCAATCCTTTGCAATACTCCGAAAAACCTTACATCCATGAGATTTTTGTGGTAGAAGGGAAACCAATTGAGTAGAAATCCAACTAGAAATATTAGAAATGTCCTTTTCAGAATTTTCTTGACCCATTCAGCATTTGATTTCTTCTCAAGATTTCGCATCGAAAAAGCCATCGACAAGCCGACTGCAAAGATGAAAAACGGAAATACCAAATCTGTCGGTGTGCATCCATGCCAACTTGCATGCCGCAATGGTGCGTAGACATATTCCCATGAACCAGGAGAATTAACAATGATCATGAAGGCAATGGTAATACCACGAAAAATATCTATGGAGAGTATTCTATGTTTCATCAGGGACTAATATTTTTTTAAATATAGCAATTGTTATTACAACTGGCAATTTGTATTAATTGTGGTGTACAAAAACAAATTGCACCAAAAGAGAAAATCTGAAATAATAATTGTCATTCCGACCGAGTGCAACGAGTGGAGGGATAGGCAATTATGAGTGATTCTAATTTCGACTTCAACGGAGAAATCTACTGTGGGTTGATAACAGACCTGCACTTTTAGATTTCTCCACGTTAGTCGAAATTAAAGAACTAAAAGCATTGTCGTCCTTCGACTACGCTATCTATGACAATTCTCGATTACGCTCGGAATGACAATGCGAATGTGCAATTTGTCATTAATTGTGAATTGTATTCCAGCTTCTCGCTAAAAAATAATGATCAATTTTCAATAAATAGTCTATTGGGAAATTTAAGGTCCAGTCTAACGAAAAAAAGAACTTATAATGAATGGAAAAATGAATAATCCAGAGCGAATAATTAGCATTTTTCGTCCTCGATTCCTACAATTTCGTCACAATTCATAAGATTCACACTGAATATTAATCTTCGAACAATATTTTGCAGCAAAATTATAGAGCACTCTTTTTTGTCTTTTTTATGCTGTTTGTTTCTAAACAATTGCCAATTATTTGATTGAGTCTTCTATAAATATTAGCCGTATTTTCTTAATCAAGTTTTCTAAATATGAATATCATTAAACTATTTACTTTTTTATGTTTTTTTGTTGCGCTCACTTCTTGTGGTGGTGATGACAAGGTCGATGTTACAGAATTACCAGATCGATATTGGGATGTAAAGTTGAACGGATCAGATTTTGATATCAAGTTTGGCGTATTTGCCCAATACGATGATTTTTTCAATGGAGATTTACACGTTAGCGGTAGTAAGTACAATTCTGCTGATGAAAGAATAGTATTAACTTTTTCGGTGGAGGAAGTCGCTACATTCGCTGATGGACAGTCTTTGGATCTAAGTCAAGGATCAGGAAATTCTGTCCTCTATTTTGATAATAATTCCAATCAATTCTCAAGCCTTTTTTTGGACGGCAGCGGTACTTTCACCATTGATCAATTTATTCAAACAGATTCAGGCGATTTTATTTCAGGGACCGTAAATGGGGTCTTGTTCAATGAAACTGACAGTACCAGTGTGAATGTCGCTGGGTCTTTGGCGGCATTGACCATTAATTGATCTAGATGAGCAATTTGTTTGAAAACCACCTTCTTAATACACAAATGTATTGACACATACAAAATCAGATATTAGCTATGACACCAAATGAAATTACCAATGACTTTTTAAAGAGATTCAAGGAGCTCGGCGAATACATCAAGACTACAGATGCCGAAATTGAGTACTTCAATACCAATGATCCTATCAAAGAAGAGTCAATTGAAAAATTAGAAAAGCGGCTGGAGGTTAAGCTGGATGAAACACTTTTGGCTTATTTCAGAGAATCCAACGGGTATGAGCTCAGGTATGTTTTCCCATCAGAAAATATTGTAGGAGATATAATGATCCCTCCGTTAGAAGGTGTTTTTCTTGAGGAAATGGAAGTTTATTCAAATCCTGGGGACTATCATTTAAAAATGCTTGGCGGCAGAGATGATTATGAAATCCGATCCAAAATGTATTGGTTTGATCAATACGGGATGACAGATGACGAACCGCGACCCTATTATTCTTTGTATTATTTGCTAAGCGACAATGTCCTTATACCCACCGATGATTATGAAGCCAGTATATCGGGCGATCATCCGATTACTGTTCCGAGCTATTTCGAGCTATGCCTGGCCACTGCAGGTTTGACAAGTCGAAGAAAAATGCTCTGTCAAGGATTTGATGGCGATTATGACGTTGTCGATTTGACCAAGAATGACTATGAGAAACTTTATCCCTGGAGCAAAACCATCGAATTGGCTAAAAAAGGATTGGTTTCCAAAGCATTTTATGATCTAACCAATTCTGTCACCAATGGGGAAGGGTATGAATTTAGATTTATGAAAATGAGCGAGGATGAATCTTAAATGGTAATGCCTATGATATGTGCAGACCGTGGGAAATGTCTTTGACTTAATCTTATTTAGCGAGTGCTTAGAGCAGGGAAATAAATAATGCTACTTGTTCACTAATTTGATGTATATCAATTATTCTTTTTATATTTTTATATCTTATTGTATAAATCAAAACCATTTAAAAACCAAGTTATTATGAAAAGAGTAATCTACATTTTGTTTGTATTCTTTATTTGTTCCAACCTGAAATCTCAAAACAATTGTCTTCATTTTGATGGTGACAATGATTTTGTACAATTTTCAGGTTTTGCTCTACAAAGTGATTTTACAATTAGCTATTGGTTCAAAGCTGCTGAAAATGAAAATTTTGGAAATGACGATCGTATTCTGGCTTCTGGCCCAGGAATAAGATTTGAAATTGGTGTAGCTGACTTTGATTGCGAATCAGGATTTGGATGGCTATTTGAACAGGAGACTGGTGGGGTTTTATGTATGCAAATCGATATGAGAGATGGAGAATGGCATCATATGGCCATGACAATTTCAGGAAATACCCGATCTATATATTATGACGGTGACTTTATAGGAAGCTATTCTGGATTTTCAGATGTAGTGTATGGTGAAAACTTTAGAATGGGTCAATGGACAGGAGGATCATCGGCAAGTACTTATTATAAAGGATACCTCGATGAAGTCCGCGTTTGGGATTATGCATTACATCCAGATTCAATTGTAGCCACAATGAATTGTGAATTGACTGGAAATGAAGAAGGGTTATTGGCATATTGGAATTTTAATCAGGGCATTTCTGAAGAAGATAATTCAGATATCATAGAACTTATGGATTTGACTAAGTTTGAGGTCCATGGTGAAATACGAAATTTTGCATTAAATGGCTCAACATCAAATTTTGTAGAGACTGGAGCACCAGTGGAAGGTATTTGTGGAGTTACCTCCTCTTCTGACCAGTTGGAAGAATCTATCGCCATAAGTCCAAATCCATCGAATGGCAAGTTTACTATTGACGCTCCTAATATTGAGAATGGAAGATTGGAGATTATACGATTAGATGGGTCATTGCTTTTAGCTCAGAATTTTAATGTTCAAAGCACAGTTGATATTTCAGATCAGAATCCTGGAATTTACTTGGTCAAATTGTTAAACGGAAAGAAAAGGCTGACCTATAAGATTGTTAAGTTATAGAGTTGTAGAGTGGTAAAATGGAGGTAAGCGATTAAATATTGTTACGATGCTATTCGTTTCCCTCATTCATTATTTTGACTGCTCCATAGATTTTTCGACATCGGCCCAGGTAGACCATATGGTAGCAAGTAATGGATCAAACGACGCTTTGTCTTTGCCTTCTTCCAATATTTTAAATAAGTCGTGCATTTCTCCTCTTAAGTCAGGATATTTATCTGTTATTGTCAACATTTCTACCCATGCTTTTTTGTGATCATCAAAGGCTTTGGTAAAGTCGGCTGGACAATCTTTAAAGTCGATTTTGTCTATTCCGTCAGTGTATAACTTTATGGTTTCGCTCAAGGACATCACCTCGCAGTTGTGATTTCGAGCACTTCCCAAGGCATTATCAGCCGAAATGACTCGATCAATACATGATTTTTCAATGTTTGCAGTTGTGATCGTTGACTTATGATTCTTAGGAGAACAGCTAAAGGTGGCAAATCCGAAAAGTAGAAGAATGGTAAATTTGAAAGAATTAATCATAGCTGCAAATTTTGTTGTTATTGAGATTTACAGTTTCAATTCTCTAAATATATTCTATTCTCTCAAAATTTTCATCATCCTGGCTCCAGAATTTGTTGTGATTTTTGCAAAGTAAATGCCCCTATTCAACATTGTAGCATCAATTCTGACAGTCTGATTATTAGGCTTTCTACTGATTACCAGCTCTCCTTTCAAAGTGTAAATATCCACATTTGTGATTATTGAATTTGCAGAATTAATATTCCAATAGGTGCCTGAAGGATTTGGATATATTACAAGCTTGGTATCTTCGAAATCCTGAATACTTGAGACAATAGCTCCAAACTTTACGTCATCAAAGTAGTATTTCTCACTTACCAATGCGCCAGGTGTACCAAATTCAAAAAAGATAGATGCCATATTGTAGGTCCAGCCTTTTTCAAGACCTACACTCAATAGTTCTGTGCCAGGTGCTTGGTTCAGAAAGTCGAATTCCAAGGTTTCCCATTCTCCGCCAACAGTTGTATTTACTTGAGTTTCACAGGTGTGTGTAGGATCTTTGGAGTCTTCAATTTTCAGACGGACAGGTATACCTGCTAGGGGGGACCATACTCGCACATTCATTTTTGAGTCTGTCAAGCTTATGGGAATGTCAGTGGCAAATCCTGCTGGTGTACTGATTGTGGTGCCTGCAGATGGAGTAGCTTGAGGAGTTTTCATGGACTGGACTACCATATTGTTTTCATCGGTAGGGTCTGTAGTAAGGATGGAAGAATTTCCTTCAAAATCTGTCATCGTATAATTGACCAACGAACCTTCGAAATCTACTGGAAGGTCAATCTGCTCACCTCCAAATATTTGTTCTACATCATCAAATAGAAAAGTAGAATTGGCCGATCCATCTCCAACATTGCCAAAATCAAACATAAATACCACTGAATTGAATACAACAGGTGTGCCTGTAAAATCCCACGTTAATACCTCCCATTCATTCGAAACTGTGGTCTGCACATCTCTTTCAGTACTGCCATCTCCTTCTAATTTAAACTTCACTGTAGTACCAATAGGTGCAGAAGTGAATACCTTCATGGAGATGGAATTTAGGGTGCTGAAATCAAGATTGGCTGCCAGATCTATTTTACTTCCTGCCCAAATTGCTCCTCCATTTCTTACTATTTGCGCGACCATCGCACTATTATTCGAATCATCCATCTGTGGATTAGGAATTACTGAAGCTACGCCACCATCAAAGTCCACGAAATCAGATGTAACTATTTCTGTCTCAAAATCTATCGGCAAAGATTGACTATTTGCAGTAGTAAATGTGAAAAGTAGTAAAAGTAGAGTAGTTATTTTCATAGTAATTTTCAGTTCAGAATATTTAATGATCCATCAAAAGATGACTAAATCGTCGTAATTCATAAATCTAATGAATTACTCTACCCTGTGTATACATTGTGCTACATCTGGACTACATCATTTATTATTTCTATGAAAAATTACTCCATATTACCTGCTAAAGGCATCAGTACTTGATAAACTTGTGAGATGATTTTCTATTGTTGTCCAAATTATAAATGGTGGCGACATACATGCCCATAGCCACATTGTCCAATGATATCTGAGCATTGTTAGCAATATCTCTTATCGATCGGATGACCTGTCCTTGCAGATTTTTCAAAACCAGCATATTATTGGTGGATTCAAGATCTTTGATTTGTAGGATAGAATGATATGGATCATAAAACAAGGAGATTGAAGTTTGATTTTCAATTTCTTTTGTAGAGGTGTACAACGAACAATTATAAGAACTACTTGGAGTTTCCACCGTCCCATTTCCAGTCAAATCTCGGCCTTCAAAGCCAGGGAAGTCTTTTGCATACTTTTCAGTTCTAAAGATGGAATATGAAAAGTCCAAGGTATAATCCCAAGCCAAAGTGCCATCAGGTGTCAATTCTATGAAGTCGGAAGGTGCTCCCACAGTAATGTAAATATTCCCATTAGGCAATACCTGTGCTCCTGATGTATATCCGGAATAAAAATCATGACCGCTGGTCTCTTTGTCAAAGGTAAGATCAGCATCTGATGGTTCGAAAGCTTTGTTGTTTTCCAGAGGGTAACTTCCATCAGGATTAACAGGAGTATTTACAATATGAACTGAAGAAAATCTATTTTGACCAGTCGGGTCGCGATTCAGTCCATTGTTGTACATTATAATTTTGTCTTTATGTTCACCATACTTTACCCAATTTGGATTATGTTGATAATAAAGTATTCTATCAGATTCAGATCCCTGACCATAGTTTTGCGGATTTCCCCAGCGATATAGGATGTCTCCTCCCTTTCCAGAAAGACCTCCCGTGCTGCCTTGAGCTTCAGCCGTTGTCGTAGAATGATCGATAATCATGATTTCGCTCATCTTTCTTACCGAAATCACAATTTGATCCAAATCAGCATTGTAATCCATACCATTGATCATAAACGATTCACCATATTCCCAATCATAGTCGGAGATGGCATTGACATCCAAGAGTTCTGGATGGTCCTTAACAATTCCATAGTTGGGAGCAGAGGCAATCTTATCCTGGATGGTATGATCGGCGATATTCCATTCCCAAACAATATCTCCGTTCGGTGCAATCTCCACGATGCCATCCAATCGATCAGGTATTGGAATTCCTGGTGCCCAACCAATCGCTGCGAAGGCAGATTGATTCACCAATCTTCTTGCAACACATAGATAATTTCCATTGGATAGTTTCATGACTTCATAATCCAAAAATAGATTCGAAGTATTGGGCAACACACTTTTTACAGTCACGCCATCCCAGTTTTTCTCTATTATTCTATTGCTGTTTATGTAGACAAGGTTCCCTTCATTTGTCAATCTGCTGTAATGACGCGGAAAATTTCCATTCCATACATTTACGATTTCGCCACAATTATCCAGGAGATAGGTATTCCCAATATTTTCGGCTGTACATAACGTATAGCCATTAAATGCCTCTTCTGAATTGTACTTGATACCATCTTGCCCAAATGATGGCTGGCCCCAAAGTAAAAATGCAAGGAAAGTGTAAATGCTTAGTTTGGCGGATTGAGCAATATTTAAGGACATTTTCATAGGTTGCTGATTGTATTGATTTTGGCTGTCAAGTATAGTGAATATAATCAATTTTGATAGGAATTTAGGGGTTATTTGTCTTTTCAAATAACAATTGAAATCTTGAAGTGTTTTATCTGTTTTTTGAAGATTGTCCATCAAGCAGATTCTTATTGTTCATAAGTGTGTGTAGAAATTCAAATTGTACCAAAAGAGAAAACTTGAAATAATAATTGTCATTCCGACTAAATACAACAAGTGGAAGGAAAGGCAATTATGAGTGATTCTAATTTCGACTTCAACGGACATCGGCGTCATCCTAAAGTTTACATGTATTGTAAAATATTATGTATAAGTAATACATATTCAGTACTTTATAATTTTTACATGAAGCCTTAATTGTCGAAGACACAACTCTCAATATAGCGTGGCCCGCCGCTAAACTGTGGGTATGAGTGACTGAGCTCGAAGAGTGGCGACGATAGTCGACAAAGGAAAGAACGCGTAAGCGATGGGTGGACTAAAGCTACATTCGCATTATAGCCTTTTTAGCGACTTGATTCTTTTGTTTCTTTTCTCATCAAAAGACTGAACGATCTTTTATGAAGTAAAAGTGATAATGAAATTATCAAGAGAAGGAACACGTGAGTGATGGGAAGCAATGAAAGCCAGTCGCGGCGAACGACCATATTAGTTTGAAAATGAATAATATATAAATTAAAAATATTCATATATTATTTCCTTAGGTTGACACCTATGTCCGCGTTGGTTGAAATTATAGAACTAAAAGCATTGATACCTTTGTGAATTCTTGGATCCCTTTGTATTTACAGTAAACATCTAGTCAAGAAAATTATTACTTCTCAGCCTTCAAATCACTTTTTAAGCACAATTTCGCCATTATTGATTAATGACCCATTGGACTGAATTTTGACTTCGTCAGTCATTGCATTATTGGCTATTGTCAAAATCGAGTTATTGGTAATACTGCCGATAATATCTAGAGGAGATATAGCAGCCATAGTGGATTTTTGGTGAATCAACATTTCTTGATTTAATACAAGATTGATATCTGAATTGATTGATAATGAATTGATTTCGACCTGCTCATTTACTTGAATATCCATAGGCAGGTCAGTATTATTCATGATTACATCCTCACAGACTATTGGCGTATGTCCCAAAGACCAATTTGAAGCCTCAGACCAATCAGCATTGTGATGCAAAAATGTATTTTCTCCATATGGTTGAATATCAATTGGGATTTCTAGAAGGTCTCCTTTGGCATCCATTTGATTGTAAGGAGTTACGGTCAATGAATGATCTGGAGCAGATTGATCCCAGTTAATATTGACCTGTTCTGAATAGACTGATGGACCAAGAATAGTGCCGCCGACCACATTCCAATCAAAGTAGACGCCATCTCCATCTTCTAATTTGTAGATTTTGGTCAATTCATTTGTGCAAACTATTGAATCCCCTGAAATCGATTCATATGACGGTTTCAATTCTTCATCAAAAAACCAATCACTGATTCCAGGAATGATGTCCGAGTACAAAGAAGAACTGCTTTCTTCATGGACATCATGGCCGCGATTGGTATAAGAAAAGAAATCATAGGGTAGACCTACAGCATCCGCCTGTTCGGAGATCGGCAGACTTCCGTAAACATCTGGCAAATCCGACCCAATTACTGCCCAAAGAATACTGCTGAAAGGGCCTCCAGAATCATATGGTACAGTGCCATCATCGGTACTATGAAACATCACTACCTTGGGATCATCCCCCGATTCTATGAATGATGTGAAACCTAGCGCACCAGCCAAACTGAAGATAGCATTGGCATGACCACTATAGCCGACATTGTCACCTACACAATCGATGCACCCCTGATCTGGAATGATCTGTCCATCCTGAATCCACTCATATGTAGACAGAGGACGTTCGATTTCCTTGTCCAAATACGCATTGTGAAGCGCCATAAAACCTCCAGAACTATGTCCTCCAATAAAAATATGGTCAGGATCTATCTTATAAATATCATCATTTGCGGCATCGGCTCTAAAGAATCTTACTGCAGATCTTGCATCTTGCAAGCCCCTATATACAGCTCGATTAGCCAGGTCTGAATCAAAAATATTCATGCCTAATCTGTAGTCAATTGCCACGGCAACATATCCTCGTTTTGATAATTTTTCACAAATCAATCGCATACTCCAGTGGTCCTTCGAGCCACTTAAAAAACCTCCACCAAAACAGACAATCACCAATGGGCGCTTTTGCAAGGTGTCACCAGCGGGCTGAAATATATCCATTTTTAAGTTGACGGGTGAAGTGTCATATTCATCTACATTGAGTGGATATCCAGTGATCCATTCATAGAATCCTCCACCAGGATTGGGTTGAGGTACGCCAGTGCTAAATTGAATGTCATTCGTTTCGCTTACTCCAAAAAGTTCAGTTTGATAACGATCCGTTGGCGGCTGACCAATCAATGCAACAGGCAGTAGGAATAGTAGAATTAGTTGCCTCATTTCTTACTTTTTATAAATGCATCAAAATGAGGTTTGAGTGATCTTTGAAATTGGATATCTTTTTGAAATCTTTCTAGAATGGATGAATATACTTCAAAGGAAGAGTTGTGGTTTGCACATATCTTTTCTAAAAGTTTTCGATTCTCAATATCCAAAAGGTTGTTTTGATTCTTTATCTCATCGAGTAATAAAGCTTCATTTGGGCTTAAGATCACAGGACGATTTGAGAACTCGGCCTGGTTGATTTCTCGATACCTTTTTGGGGTTATTTTGAATTGATCGAAATACTTTTTGTCATCATTGGCATTTCTCTTTTTGTCCTTTTTGTAAGTCATGTAGATATTTACAAAGTCTTGCAATTCACCATCAGTATAGGTGTTCTGAGCAGAACTTTGATATAGGATAGAGGTAAATAGAAGAATATATAAATATCTGAAAATCATTTTCTTGTTTGATGATCTGAGCTGCTAAGATAGGTGATTCATGTGTATTATTATGTCTATGCAAAAACATTTTATTTTCTCGAATGGTTAAAGCATGTATAAAGGAACTCTAATTGAGTTCCTTTATACATTTATTGAAAAATTATCTTTTGATTATAGCGGGGCATACTGTAAGGTCGCACAAATAAGACCACCAACGAGGGCCAAAGTGATCAACCAATATCCGATGTGAATTAGCATATATTTCCATCCTCTTCTTTCGAATAAGGCATTGATAGCGATTATTGGAGCTACAAATAGAAGAGCCACAAGAACTCCATGCAATACTCCATGTTTGAATGTTCTGGAATTTTCACCATACTGTTGCATCAATTCATTGAAATGTTGTTGAGTAGCACTTCCAGCATCCATTACTTCGGGGTACATCATTCCAAATGCACCACCTTGATGAATTACAAAATTCGCCATCATAAAAGCAATAAAGCAGCTAAATAAATAGGATAATCCCATAATCACGGGCATATTACCACCTTCCATTGATTCTTTCGTGAATTTGTTTGTCTTCATCCAAGCGTTTCCTGCTATCATCGGACTGTAGTAGAGTGCTCCAATAATAAGAGGGATCAAACCTGCGACAAAAAACATGTAATAATTAGTAGGCATAAGAAAAAAAGTTTAGTTAGTTAATATATAATCTTTTGATAGTTAAATATTTAAATATAAGAAAAAACACGAAATGTTGGGAATATTATTTCTTTCAAGACTTATTCATGGATGAAATGATTTGGGTAACTGAAGTTTTCATTTTGAGATGAAGTGATATTGAACTGCGTTTTTTCTATGTTAAAATATTGTATGTAAATGCGAGTTTGATGTTGACTTGAACCGCTAAGTGCGCAAGGAATTCACAAAGTATTGGATCAAGTTGGATTTCTGGTGGGTAGAATAATAATTGGGTAGTATGAATGAAGAAGGCTTCGAGGTTTAGGGTTTAAGGTTTTGAAAGGTTAGACGTTGATCAGGCATTAGTCAAAATCTAACCCCTGTACCTTGCACCCTGAACAAACTTTTAATCTTGATCCAAAGTATTCGCAAGGAGAAAGTTTAAATATCTACTTCTTCCACCTTTTGATTTCTTCCAGGATAAATCCAAGATTATTGGTTTTGATTTCAAGAACATTTTGCATGAGCTCGCCTATTTTGCCTTTGGGGAATGCTCCCTTTTGTTTGCACCATACGAGGTAATGTACAGGTATATCACTAATCAGTCTTCCCTTGTATTTGCCATATGGCATCGGAGTGGAGACGATTTCAAGGAGAACCCTTCTATCTGGTTTTATCTCCATTATTTGGCAATTTTGATTTTAGAAATGGTAAGGCCTTCTTTCTTTTTCTTCATATCCATTTCATCCAATTCATACTGTATTGCATTCTGAATTATACTTTCGACATCCTTATTTCTATAATCACCTTTTGTGCTTATAGGAATATGGCGAATAAGTTTTCCAGTACCTGTGAGAAGTCCCTTGGGATCTTGCAGTAAGGTACCTTTATGAAATCCTAAATTCAAATGGTTGGTATAGATTGGAATCATACAAAAGGCTTCGGAAAGTCTATCAGATAAGGTGTAGACAGATACGAGGGCATGAGTATGATATAACAATTCGTTCGCCTCGGGATACAATGAAAGTACATACTCACGCAAATCTGTGTATAAATCTATCAAACCTTGGTCTTTGAAATCCAGAAATTGTTGAAAATGAGGATGTATAGATCTTTTAGATGTCATCTAGCAAGAATTAGTCGTCAATGTACTAAGACTTTTTTAATGCATTTTATTTTTTGATCGGAAAACGAGATTTCAAAAAAACCTTTATCCGTTTCTACCTCCGCCTCGAAAGGTGAAGATTGGGTCGGGGAGTTGGTTGGAAACCACACTTTCTTTATTTCTTTATTGACCAATAAGAATAGACCCTCTTGGTCACCATTCGTGCCAAATCTCTCTTTATTTCCCTTCCAAAAATATGAACCCAAATTGGATTCAAGATCATTATTAATCATCTGAATGTCAGAGGTGGCAGCTCCTATTTCATTGACGCATAAGAGATCGGAGATTGAAAAATCAGAAGATGATGGATTTTGCAGATCGTATCGTACTATACATTCGGCAACATTACCATCGCCATCATAAAAGTAGAATGAATTCGCATTCCAACTGCTCGATTCAAACATTGATTCACCTTCCGATTCGATGATGTTAAGACGGCCAGCAAACCAGGCATATGCCTCATCCATCTTATTTGATGGAATCAAAAAACAGTAATGACAGATATGCTTTTCTGCTGACTTTTTAAATGTCAAAGTTGACCACCCAATATCGACCGAAAAATCGTCCAAAGATTCACTTGATAGATTGAATCCCAGGAGATCACGATAAAATTCTTTTTGAGCATCAAGGTCGTTAGAAAATAAGGTCAGTGTTTTTATGCGCATATAAAAAATCAAAATGGTGTAATTTAATAACAATTGAAAATCGCATATTGTTATAATAAGTGCCTTGTTTCAATATGATTTGATGAAGCGGTTTAATTCTACTTTAAGAGGTTTAGGCCCACAAATTTAATGACCACAGAGTAGTCACCCTATGTGAGCTTGCGAACATGGGGAAATTTACGAACGCAGCGCGTTCGCCTTAAGATTATAGAATGATGTTTAGAAATTAATAGAAGTTCTTGGTTTTTGAATTTGTCTTCGAGATACAACTAGGGCGACACCCCATGGGGTCGAATATGACTTATCATTTGAGCTGAAATAAGATGACATCTCTGAGGTCAGGGCATTGAGGCACAAAGATTTGGAGGATTTGCTTTTGACAATGTATAATAAAGTCAACGTCGAGTTCTGCGAACATTAATCAATGATTCAGAATATCATGGGTCTCATAATCTGTATAAATAGATAAATATTCCTTGGCAATTTAAATCATTATTGGCAGTAATTGAATACATCAAATTACCCTTCAGAGAATCATTCAAATTGATGCTTGCTCATTATCTTATGAGGATTTGGAAGAGATTTAAAGCCAAATTTTTTATACAATTCATGTGCATCCGAAGTAGCCAGCATCCAATTCTGAACGGCCTTCAATTCCGACTTATTTATAATGTGATCCATCAATTTATAGCCGTATCCATTGCCCCTATATTCAGGCAGTATAAATACATCCATAAGGTAGGCAAAAACCACATGGTCTGATACCACTCGCGCAAATCCGATTTGTTTTCCATCAGCATACATTCCAAAACAGATGCTATTGTCTATGGTAGTTTTGATCATTGACCTGGTTCTCCCTTCGGACCAATAGGCAGTACTTAAAAAACCTGCGATTGTATCAAGGTCTAAAGATTGTTTGTCCTGGTTGATGGTTATTTTTTCCATTGAGCATCCAATTTTGACTGGAGCAAAGCTTTTTTCTCAGAGTGCCACTCATCTCTCAAGATGCTCAATATTATACTATCCCTTCTTCCATTTTTATGTGCGGCACAATTGCTTCTCAATACACCTTCGACGGTACATCCAATGCTCTTCATCGCGGCCTTACTTCTCTCATTATTATTATCCGCTCTGAATTCAACACGTTCGACTTGTAGGTCTTCGAAGGCGTATTGCAGTAAAAGGAATTTACAATTTTTGTTGACTTTTGTACCTTGAAAATCTTTGCCATACCAGGTGAATCCAAGTTGTACCGTATTGTGTGTTTTCTGATAGTCATAGAATCGAGTACTGCCCGCATATTGATTTGTAGTTTTATCATAGACTATGAATGGATAAGAATCCTTCATTGCTCTTTTTGATAAAGCGGTAGTGAGATAGTTGTACATATTTTCTTTCCCATTGGCTTGCATGAGCGAATATTCCCAGAGGTTGGGTTCATTTATAGCAAAATGCAATAGGGTAGAGTAGTCCTCTCCGACCAAGGGGCGAAGCAAGACTGCATCATTTTCCAATATTATTTCATCATCAAAAGGGAGTAATTTCATTGATTCATTTTTTAGTGGTATAAATATTTTTTAATCAGTTGCATTGAATTCTGTCGCCATGGGCATGTGGTTCTGAAATGACTAGAAATTCAAGACTTTCTTTGCTATTATTTTTGATAGAATGTCTTTGCCCTGGTGAAATATGGATCCCTTCTCCAACATGCAATACCACACATTGACCTTCGATATTGAATTCGGCAAGACCTTTGAGTATGTAAAAGAATTGTTGTGCAATATTATGATAATGAGGAGTTTCGGATGTATTTAGGCTCATTTCTTCTCTTATAATACCAAGTCTTTGATCATTCAAGTAGTGCCAACCAAGGCACCCATCTGCCCACTGATACTTAGCTGTGTTGTCTTGATTTATTATGGAACTGGAATCGGTTTTATTGGACATATTTCTATCATTTAAAACCAAAATTACTATATTGACTGGACTGCTTTATAGTCCAGAATTGATATATCAAATAGTCCAGTATGTTGCCATATAAATCACTCATTAAAATAGATAAAAGAAAAAGACGTGCGCTATTTCTTCAGATCTCAGACAGTTTTGTTGGATTGGTGGGAAAGGGAATATTGTCTCCAAAATCACGACTGCCTGGCACGCGTGAATTGGCCAAAATATTAGAAATCAATCGACAAACAGTAGTAGCTGCATATGAAGAGATGGAATCTCAAGGATGGGTAGAAGTAGTACCGCAAAAAGGGACTTTTGTCAAAGAGGAGTTGCCTATCATAAAACAAAGAAAACTTAATGAAAAGGCCTTTTATGAAAGGTCCCAGGACCATTTCCGACATGATGCACAACAGATAAGTGTGTCAAAGTCACAGGCAAAGCTGGTAATAGATCGAGGGTCTGCAGATGACCGATTGGCACCTGTCGATAGCTTGTCCAGAGCGTATCGGGCAGCACTGAAATCGAGCCAGCGAACGAGGTATCTATCCAATATCGATATTTTCAAACACAACCAATCTGAAGAAATAGTGTCGCAATATTTGAATAGAACCCGCGGTTTGAGATCTACAAGAGATCAAGTGATTCTCACTCAAGGCAGCCAGATGGGAATCTATCTAGCGGCTAACTTATTGCTATCCAGAGATGACGTCGTGATAATCGGAGAGACCAGTTATAAAGGTGCCGATGATGCATTCAAGGCAATGGGAGCAAAATTAATAGAAATTGGAGTGGATGACAAAGGTTTGGATGTCAATGAAATAGAGTCTATTTGTAAAACGAAAAATGTAAGGTGTGTATTTGTGACACCTCACCATCACTTGCCGACGACGGTGACATTGAGTGCAGGAAGGAGAATGCGACTTCTTGAATTGGCTTCGAGGTATGATTTTCAAATTATTGAAGATGATTATGACTTTGACTATCATTACAAGAGTAGTCCATTACTGCCATTGGCCAGTTCTGATGAAGAGGGACGCGTGATTTATGTTGGTTCTATGAGTAAGAATTTGGCACCTGGAATTCGGTTTGGTTACATGGTCGCCACACCAGAAAAAATTGTACAATTGAAGCAATTCAGAAAATTGATTGACCGCTATGGGGATTTGGTTGTACAGAAAGCCATAACCTCATTAATCAAGGATGGTGAAATAGAAAGGCACTTGCGCAAATGTTTGAAGATTTATCGGGAGCGCAGAGATCATTTTTGTCAATTGTTGAACGAAAATTTTGGAAGTGATATTCACTTTCGCATTCCTGATGGCGGCCTGGCTATTTGGAGTGTCTTTAATAAAAGAATTGATTTGAAGAAGGTGTCGGAAAGAGCAATTAGAAAGGGATTGTACATCTCCGATGGACGTATTTATAGTGCCAAGGGCAAAGTTTTGAATGCGACACGAATGGGATTTGCCTCCTTAGACTTTGGGGAAATGGAAGAAGCCCTGGAGAAATTAAAAAAGTGTATTTGATGTGGACGATTTATTCATTAATCGGTTGAAACCTATCGTCTAAATAAATTATTGACTATACCATCTTTCTTTTACCTCTCGCTATTTTCTTTGAAAGTAACTAAATATACCTACATCAATCAATGCCTAGTTAATGAATAATAAACTTCATCATCTGACTCTGGTTCCCTTTTTTAAGCAAGATCAAGTAAGCTCCACTTGCAGGATTTTCAAGTCGTATTGCTCTGCGATTCTGACCTGTGACAAGTTGAAATTGATCTGATTTTATTTGTTGTCCAAGGATGTTGTATATCTCCATTCGAATCTCACCTGACTCGATCGCCTCGATGGATAATGCAAAATCTCCATTGTTCGGATTCGGATTGAGATTGACTGCTGTAAAAATATCAATCCCGTCTATGGTGCTGGTCTCAAAAACTGCGACTTCTTGCTCATAAGTTTCTGTGCCACAGTCATTGGTTGCACTCAGTACGACGGTATAGACTCCTTCTTCGGAGAATAAATGATTTGGGCTTTCCTCAGTAGAAGTATTGCCATCGCCAAAATCCCAGGAATAAGTGTCTGCATTGATCGAAGTATTGCTGAAGGCATACTCGAAATCTGTAAGGGCAGAAAAATTAAAGTTTGCCGTTGGGACATCTAGAGTGGTAATGTAATTTTCCATCATCAGGGTATCCATACCTCCTGCAGCGTTGACAATCACAGACACGTCATATACGCCAGTTGAGGAATAAGTGACTGTTGGATTTTCATCCGTTGATGTGGACGGTGTGCCGCCAGGGAAACTCCATTCCCATTCCGTGACATTGGCACTTGAATTGTTGGAGTAAATTACGGTAAATGGAATACAGCCTTCTGTACTCGATGCAGAATAATCGGCGATAGGTATTGTACTGATGGTTACATTTTTACTTTCTGTGACAGTTCCACATTCATTAGTAGCACTCAGGATCACCTCATACACTCCTTCTTCCGAATAGGTATGTTGTGGGTTTTCTTCGGTGGATGCACTGCCATCACCAAAATCCCAGGATATGCTTTCATAATTGCCAGATAAGTTGGTGAAGTTAACATTAAAATCATCGGCGCTAAATTCAAAATCTGTGGTAGGTACATCGGATACAGTTATCAATCCAATACTCATGACAGAATCAGCACCCATTTCATTGGAAACGATCAAATAGACATCAAAACTACCTGTCTCTGTATATACAATAGTCGGGTTAGCATCAGTCGACATGGCAGGTGTGCCTCCAGGAAAATTCCATTCCCAACTGCTGGTATTGGCACTCGAATTGTTGGTGAACATCACAGTAAGTGGCAAACATCCTTCTGTGACATCTGTACTGAATCCAGCTGTCGGTAGCGTATTAAGATTGATCGATTGGACGGAAGTGACGGTATCACAATCATTTATCACAGTCAAAGTCACTTCATAAATATCTTCTGCTTCATAGGTATGCGAAGGTTCGACCTGAGTAGAGATGTTGCCGTCTCCAAAATCCCACATTAGGGTATCATAGCCCGTTGACATATTTTCGAAATCAACTATTAATCCATCAACCGAAGCTGTAAAATCTGCGGTTGGAAACTCAATTACTGTGATATAGCTGGTCTTGATAAGTGAGTCTTCTCCTACGTCATTACTTACCTTGAGTACTACATCATATGTCCCAGCCTCATCGTAGGTTACTGTAGGATTTTCGGCTGTAGAAGTTTCTGGAGTTCCACCTTCGAAAGTCCACAAGAATTCATCGGCATTGCTAGAACTATTGTTGGCAAAAGTCACCATCATTGGGGCACAACCATAGGTAGTATCCACATCAAAATCGGCTGTTGGAGGTAAAAAGACATCAATAGACTTTGTGACCGAAAATGTTCCGCAAATATTGCCAATGGTCAGGATGACAGTATACGTAGCCTCTTCTTCATAAGAATGTGTCGGATTTTCTTCTGTGCTGCTATTGCCATCACCAAAATCCCAGAAATAATTATCTGCTGGAGTACTGGTTTGATTGGTAAAGGAGATACTCTCGCCTTCTATTTCATATTCAAAATCGGGAACTGGAGTTTCTACAACCTCAATCACTTGAATAAGCGTCAAATTATCAGATCCGTCAGAATTTGAGACCATCAATGTCACATCAAAAAATCCTGGTTCATTGTATACTACAAATGGATTTTGCTCTGTAGAAAAATTGGGTGTAGCACCTGGCAGTGTCCATTCATACGAGGTAGGTGATTCTGTAGATAAATCTGTAAATTGAACCTCAGAAGGGGCACAAGGATTGATCTGAATAAATGTGAAATCTGCGACTGGAGGTAGTCCTCCTGATCCAGAACAATCTTCTCCAGTAGCGCAACTGGCACCCAAATATTCATTGAGAAGGAGGGCTCCTGGCTGTGGACCGAATCCATTGCTGAAATTTATACCGACACTGCCTACCAAATGACAATAACTCATTATCGTACCACTGGAAGGAAGGATAGGATTGCTCGCATCGTAGCATGGTTCTACGTCCCCCCACACTGAGCCGCAATCATCGATTTGGGTATTATTCCCGTTCCAGACACAAGCATGCGTATGCCTGCTCCCAATATTATGACCCAATTCATGCGCAACGACGTTTACATTCCAAGAGTAAATTGGAAATGGGATTGTACTTGTATTCATGCTACCACTTACGGCAAAAGGCCCTGAAAAGCCATTGTTTTGAGCACACAGTACATCGACCCAGGCAATGCCCCCTCCGACAGATCGTGTGGAGAATACATGAGCCAATCTTCCATCATAATTTAAAATCACATCTGGCATGATTGACAACATTTCACCTGCATCAGATCCAGCCAAATAGGGATCGGCAACGTCATAGATCAATAGATCAGAAACGACCATCGGAATGCCTTCGTTTTCATAGAGAATCCCGACCTCATTCATAATGGCTAATGCCCAATCTTCTGTATTTTGAATACTAAATCCATTGTCTTGAAAGCTGTTGAAATCACATTCAATATAAATTTCTATGCAAGCTCCAGTGGCTCGAGTGCTTTTGTCCTTTTTTATTTTCACCTTATTATTTCCCAATAGTTCGTCGGCAGCACATCCAGTATCCTGAGTTCTCTTGGAATCAGAAATTCTATACGCCGCATATAATTTATCGCTAACCTTATTTATCTCATAATTTATTGAATTGTTTGATATGGTCATATGAATGCTATTGCTGAGCACCGAAAGACTTACAAATGATTTTTTCTCATCTTTTACTATACCACGATAAAAGACAGATTTTGATTTTTGGGTTGTTGCACCAGAAGCTGCTTTGACCATGTATGTTGGTGTAGTTACCTCTTTTTTATACAGTTGGACTTGTTGTGTCTGACCTTCTACTGGTATTTCCAAAAGCAGTGTTTCTGGTCTCTTGTTCTTTATCTCTTCTACATATGATTCTTCCAAGACCAGGTAGTCTGCCTTAGTTACATATTTTGCTGCATCAGATGGAATGGCTTCATTCCGATTTGCTGAAAATAATGCCGTGGGATTGTTCTCAAATGCTCCTTTTATGGTTTGAACATGATTGTAAATTTGATGGGAATCATGCGTCTGACTGAAGCTAATTTGTAAGAATGATGCGATGAAAAGTGGTAAGAGTAAGAATTGTTTGCGCATTGTATTTTATAGTTTTTGAGAATCGGACTACCTATTCGAGAACATGATATAGAAAATTCAGTAAATAACCAAGATTATTGACCACACGCATAACAGGATGTCTTGAAAACATTGAATTTACACCTGTACACGTAAACAAAAGTTATCCATCACAGTGATTTATTAATTAATGCCTCATGCCTTGTTGCAATAGACTAAATAAATGCCTAACAATAAGAGTGGTTATATTCAAAATCAAATCTGCGAAGTTCTATTGAAATATCAACCTATGTCTTAGTTAACATCAAATCCATCCTGGAAAAAATCGAGCGTTTAATTTAGATAGTCTCAAACAAAAAGTATATCAAACCAATAAGCTTTATCTCCATATAGTTTGCCGTTTATTTTCAATTAATACCGTTCGTCATTTAATAAAGAATAGATGAATGCCAAACCTTAGTTTTAAGATGATTTTAAGGGTAACAATTTAATCATAAACAAACACTACTAATTATATAAAAAGACAATAGTGAATCAAACATCTCAGTCTGAAGAAGAGCAAAAAGGTATTGAACAACCCAACCTCGTCCCAAAACTGGAATTGCCAAAATCAGGTGGTGCAATAAAAGGAATAGGTGAAAAAGTCACTGCTAATCCGGCTACGGGTACTGCAAATTTTTCAGTTCCGATCAATGTGACTGCAGGAAGAGGGGCGCCGCAGTTGAGTTTGTCGTACAGCTCTGGTGGAGGGAATGGAGCTTTTGGGATAGGCTGGTCTTTAGGGATTCCTCAGATTTCTCGGAAGACAGAGAATTTGCTTCCGCAATACAACGATGTTCAGAATTCCGACACTTTTATTTTGTCTGGAGCAGAGGACTTAGTAAAGAAATTGAATTTTGATGCTATTGTGAATGAATGGATCGAGGAAACATTTACTCAAGGTGATGAAAGAATTGAGCGTTTTATTCCAAGAACAGAAGGACTTTTTGCCAGAATTGAGCGTATTACAAATGAAGTGACTGGAGAAGTTTATTGGAAGTCAATAAGTGGTAAAAATGTAACCAGTATTTATGGAGATTCTTCGAATTCAAGAATTCAAGATCCGAACAATGCGAATCGAATATTTTCCTGGCTCCTTTGCAAAACATATGATAACAAAGGGAATATTACAGAGTACCATTATAAAAAAGAAGATAACAATAATGTAGGCACCCAACTTTCTGAAGTACAGAGAAAACAAAATGACCAACCCCAACTTTACATCAAAAAGATACTTTATGGAAATCAAACTATGTATAGTCCAGGTGATATCACTTTTGAAGGTGATTTTCTATTCAAAATAGTATTTGATTATGGAGAGCATGATTACGATCAACCTTCAATGGATGAAGTTTCTACATGGCCTGCACGATTGGATGCTTTTTCTAGTTACCGATCAGGATTCGAGTTAAGGACCAGACGCCTTTGTCGAAGAGTTTTAATGTTTCATCACTTCCCCGATACGGCAGAATTTAATCTTGGAGCAGATCCAAGATTGATTACCAGTACCAATTTCCAGTATGAAGAAGATCAGATAGTAACCCAACTTAATGAGATCATTTATACTTCTTACGAAAAGAAAAATGGGATGTATATAAAACATTCCATGCCTCCTCTGACAATGCAATACTCGAAGGCGAAAATAGATGATACAGTACAAATAATCAATGAGGATTCGTATCAGAATCTGCCTGATGGAATAGCTGGAAATTATCAATTTATTGACCTCGACGCAGAAGGATTGAGTGGTGTGCTATATGAAACCAGTGAAGCCTGGCATTACAAACGGAATCTTGGAGATGGAAAGCTTGATGCGTTGAAGACTGTTGCTAAAAAGCCAAATTGGAATGCAGGAAATAATGGAACTCAACTGAGTAATCTGGAGTCCAACGGTCAACTATACCTTTCGAAGGCGGGTGTACACGGAGGATATGCCAAAAGAGAAAATGATGGATCGTGGTCTCAGTTCATACCATTTGAGCATGATGTAAATATTGACATTAATGACCCAAATCTTCGAAGGCTTGACCTCAATGGAGATGGAAAACCGGAATTACTCCTCTTAAACGATGAAGTGATTCGATGGTATGAAAACTTGGGAGAAAAGGGGTTTGATAGAGAAATTAGAAGTTGGACAGGAGTGGATGAAAACAAGGGACCACATCGAATTTTTCAAAACGATCTGGAGGGAATCTACCTATCCGATATGAGTGGAGATGGGTTAACAGATTTGGTCAGAATCAGGGTAGGAGAGATCTGTTATTGGCCGAATATGGGGTATGGTGTATTTGGTGAAAAGGTGGTAATGGACAATGCACCAATCTTCGAAAATCCCGACCTATTTGATCATAATAGAATAAAACTGGGGGATATAGACGGCTCAGGAACAACTGACATCCTGTACCTCGGCAGAACAAAAGTAGAATATTGGCTGAATCAATCGGGCAATGGATTTTCTACCTCTAAAGCCATTCATAGTTATCCACTGTCCAATCAATTTACAGACACTAAACTGGTGGATCTTCTTGGAAATGGTACGTCGTGTTTGGTATGGTCGAGTCAGTTGGAGAAAGACAACAACCGAGCTTTACGATATGTAAATATTACGAGCAGCATCAAGCCCTACTTGCTTATCGAAGTGAGGAATAATATGGGTAGCGTAAGTCGTACCGAATATAAACCCTCTACATATTTTTATCTCAAAGATGAAAGAGAGGGCTCCCCCTGGATTACAAAACTGCCTTTTCCTGTTCAGCTGGTTTACAAATCCGAAGTGGAAGATCTGATTACGGGGCATCGATTCGTAAGTGAATATGCCTATCATCACGGATATTATGATAGGGCAGAAAGAGAGTTTCGAGGTTTTGGTTTTGTCGAGCAATGGGATGATGAAGCATTCAAAGATCCCAATAAACTTAATCCAAATCAAATTCATGACAAGCCCCGCGTTTGTACAAAGACTTGGTTTCATACTGGAGCCTGGGAAAAGGAAAAAACAATTAGCAATCAATATGAACATGAATATTGGAGTGATTCTTTTTTAGAGGACTCAGAATTATTGGATTCTGGTGATTGGACACCAAAGGAAGTAAGAGAGTCAAAAAGAACCTTGCGGGGTCAAATGCTTCGACAAGAAGTGTTTACAGAAGATGATAATGTCAATTCGGAGAATCCATATGTTGTCACCGAATCTCGATATCAAGTCAAACAATTACAACCAATAACCAACGGAAATAAACATGCCGTTTATATATCTCTGCCATTGGAGTCAATGTCAGCACAATATGAACGGAATGCTCAAGACCCGAGACTTTCTCATGAGATGACCCTGGAAATTGACAACTTTGGGAATGTAAAGAAATCTGCGACCATTGCATACCCAAGATTATTGGGAAGCCCAGGCGATGCAGATCATATTTCAGAACAATACGAATTGAAATTTATCTATTCTGAATCTGAGTTTTTTAATCAAGACGATGAAAGCAAGGATTGGTATGTCAAAGGGGTTCCCCTTTCTTCAAAATCATTTGAGGTGCTTTCATGGCCGACTTCATTTCCACCTTTTTTGAAAAGAATTGATGTTGTCAATCAAATTGGAAGCGTAAGCAAAAAACTATTGTCAGCGCAGGTAAATTATTATCGAAAAAATGGAGATGCCAATACGCTTTCCCCATCAAGACTCGGGTATGGAGCAGTAGAATCTTTTGTTCTTCCCTATGGCACCTATACCTTGATTATAACGGATGACATTCTACAGGATGCCTTTAACGATATAATGAGTCAGACCGAATGGGAGAATCTACTTTTAGATGAGAAATACGAAAAAGACAGTCACATTGGAGAAGTCGGTTGGTGGGTCAGTGGTGGCTTTACTCAATATGATCCATCCAATTTTTTTATTTCTAACAAGGCAATCGATACCTGGGGCAATATCTCGGAAATTACCTATGACAGTATAGATCTACTGCCCATAAAGGTTATTGACCCACTACTCAATACCATCGAAGCGAAGTATGATTATCGTATTCTCCAGCCCTTGGAAATCATTGATCCTAATAAGAATCGACAGCAAGTGGCATATGATGGATTCGGAAGAATAGTCAGAACAGCAGTAATGGGAAAAATAGGGGAGAACAAGGGTGATGTTTTGGGCATTAATCCCACCGATCCATTTTCGAGTTCGGATAGTGAGACGAGTATTGTCGAGTATCATCATGATAATTTTTACAATTCAGGACAGCCAAATTATGTGCACTCCTATACTCGGGAAACACATCATCATGATCTTGCCGCTGGTCAAAGCAGTCGCTGGATGGAAGCTAGAATGTACAGCGATGGATTCGGTCGTGAATTACAATCAAAGACAAAAGTAGCACCAGGTGAAGCGTATTATGTAGATGGAGGAGTGTTGAAGTCAAAGCAATCAGATCCAAGATGGCTTGGTTCAGGAAGGACGGTCTACGACAACAAAGGTCAAGCTGTAAAACAATATGAACCCTACTTTAGCACCACTCCTGAATATGAAGCGGAGGAAGCGCTCATTCATTGGGGTGTTTCACCTTTCATCTATTACGATGCGATTGGAAGAGCTGTTCGTACCGACATGCCTGACGGTACATTCACAAAAGTGGAGTTTACTCCTTGGATTCAAAAAACATATGATCAGAACGATACTGCAAAGGACAGCGACTGGTACATTCGGATGTCATCAAGTACTGAGATCCGCTATCAAAGAGCCAAAGCGCTAAGTGCATATCACAATGAAACCGCCCCACTGCAAATTTTGGATGTGCTGGGAAGACCTATAGTATCAGTAAGTCATAATAAGGATCAGGTCAATGGGCTCGATGATAAATATACAAGTAAGGTCATAATGGATGTTGTGGGTAATCAGTTGGAAGTTATAGATTCCAATGGCAACTCCGCTTCTCGGGTAGTTTATGATCTGGTAGGCAGACCACTCAAGACGGTTAGCAATGATGCAGGGACCTCTTATGGACTGTTGACTATCGATAATCAATCCGCCATATCCTGGCTTCCAGCAGGCCATCGTGTTAGAATGGAATATGATCAATTTCGAAGGCCGAGGTATCTGTGGTTGCAAGAAAATGTATCGAGTAATGAAATTATTAAAGAGGCAACTCAATATGGCAACGAACATCCATCTCCAGAGGCCAATAATATGAAAGGGCAGGTTTGGAAGTCTTATGATCAAGGTGGAATAGCAGAGGTGATTGAGTACGATTTCAAGGGTGGGCCTTTGTCTTCAGCAAGAAAGGTTTTTGATGATTACTTGGAAGAAGGAGATTGGTCTGCGCTTGAAAATACTAGTTTGATTTTACCTGCGACTACAGAGTCATTCTCCGCAACCATTCAATACGATGCATTGGGAAGGCCAATAGAAAGTGTTGCTCCGGATGGTTCGATTACGGTCAATCGCTTTGATGAAGGCGGAGGATTGTTGGAAGTCTTGCTTACAGAAGCAGGAAGCTCATCGACCAAAGAAATGGTCAAGGAAATCACCTACAATGAAAAGGGACAGCGGAAATTTATCAAATATGGAAATGGCGTGAAAACCACTTATACATATGATTCATTGAATTATCGTTTGACAAATCTCAAATCAATTAACGGTACCGATATTCTTCAAGACTTGGTCTATACCTATGATGCGCAGGGGAATATTGTCGAAATGGAAGATCAGGCACTACAGACAATTTACTTCAAGAATAGTGTTGTCAAACCCATTAAGAAATTTACCTATGATGGTCTAAATCGCCTGGTAGAAGCAAGGGGAAGAGAACACATTGGCCAACAATCCAATGGGGAACAGATCAATACTCCTCAGGCTGAATCAGGAGCCATACCTTACAACAATACACAGCCACACGACGCCAAAGCACTTCAAAATTATATACAGCGATATAGCTATGATAGTGTGGGGAATATCTCAGCCTGGAAGCATCTGGCAGTTTCTCATGCCTATACCAGAACGTATAATTACGATACGGGGAATAATCGACTTTTAGAGACAAGCCGAGGTTCAAATACGACCAATTACAATTATGATCTTGCAGGGAATATCGTACAATTGACCAATACAATTTCTCCTATCGTTTGGAATTTTGAGAATCAGCCTTCCAGGATGGAATTCGCTGCGAGTAAAATAGCCCATTACAGATATGATGCGGGAGGTGAGCGGATCAGAAAAATCATTGTCAAAGGTAATATTCGGGAAGAGCGAATCTATCTCAGCGGATATGAATTGCATAGAGAATTTCAAAGTAATACACTTGTAAAAGAAAGAAAGACAACCCATGTTGTGGATGATTCTGGAAGGATTTGTTTGGTTGAAAAACTCGTTGTAGATGCGGGACTTCCCTCCAATCAATCTTCGGTATATAGATATCAATTGTCGGATCATCTCAGCAGTTCGGGAATAGAATTAGATGATAATGGAGTTATTATTTCTTTCGAGGAATATCATCCATATGGTACGACATCTTTTTATTGGAAGAATAATTCTATTAGTCAAAAGCGGTATCGATATACTGGGAAAGAGCGGGATGATGAGAGTGGGTTGAGTTATCATTCGGCGCGGTATTATATGCCTTGGACTGGGAGATGGCTGAGTGCTGACCCTGCGGGGATGGTGGATGGGCCGTGTTTGTATCAGTATAGTATGAGCAATCCTGTGATGTTGAGGGATCAGAATGGTATGCAGAGTGGTGGTGCCCTATTTAATGAAGAAGGAGATCTTATCGGTTATCAAGTTAAAGATGGACAAGGACCAACACAAATTGAAAAAGATCTTCAGGATAATTATGGTATCGATTATTCTTGGCTAGATATAGTCAAAGGAAATATGGAATACTTTACCAATGTTAAAGATATTACAAACCCCTTTGATCAAGGGTATACTAAATTGAATATGAATAAAGGCGATGTACTTTCATTGTCTTTAAATAACAAAGTAGTAGATAAACCAAAAGTAAATAAGCCTGAATCTACGCCACCTGAGCAAGGAATTGAAATTGAAGATATTTTTGGAAATAAATATGGTGTTCTTATTGATATCAAAGGTTATGTTGATGCCTCAGTAACTTTGAAGTTTGAATTAGGGTATGACTTTGCAAATGCATATGTTGGAGTCCGTTTTTCTGGTGATGGCCAAATAGAATATTCTGTTAATCAAGATTCTTGGGAATATGATGCTTCCTTCAAAGGTGCAGTAATCGCAGGAGTAGATTCTTATATTGGAGGAACAGAAGCTGAATATGTTTTTATTGATAATAGAGTTTCTTCAGGTAGCGATGTTGGAAGCATAAATTGGTCAGGATATAGCGGGTCAAATGAGATAAAATCTATTTACAAGGATGCATCAACAAATAATACTTCAAGGCACATTCCTCAGACCAAAAGTGATACGATAAATACAAGTGTTGGTGTAAATTTTAACTATGGTTTTAATTACAGTAATGACACTGCAATTATTGACTTGGGATTTTCACTAAACGGATCTTTTTCGAATTCACTGCCTTTAACAACCGCTGGACCATTAGGAGATCTTGAATTTGTTTTTGAAGTTGAAGGAGAATTGGGAATTGGAGCAACGATAAAACTTTTTAAAAAACCAGATCAAGGCATGAGAATGAAAAAGGGCAATAGATTAACTTATTAAAATGAAAACATGAATCCACAAACCTACCACTTCACACTACCACCCACTTCCCGACCTGACAATGTTCAGATCCCAGAAGTATGGTATCCGGATATAGCCCAATATTATCCAAATTGCACAACACAGCGCGTTCACAATCCCATCACGGGAATCAAGGCCATCATTATTCATGCGACTGATGGCTTCAGTTCTGATGGAGCTGTCTCTGTTATGCGAGCAGCTAATCCTCAGGGCAGCTGGCATTGGCTCGTACCCGATGAAAATGAAGATGAACACGGACAAAATGTCTGGAAATGTGCCCCGGAGTCACTGGCTGCATGGCATGTGCGAAATGCAGTCTCTCATCCAGATTTGGAAAATGGACGAAAGCGCATTAATCATTGGTCGCTTGGAATTGAAATAGTGAACAGACTGCCCAATGACCCTTTCTCCGATTGGCAAGTGAAAGCGACGGCGGACATCGTAAGATATTGTTGGGCCAAATATCCAAATTTAAAACATGTGATCTCACATGCCAAAATCGATCCTACGCGCCGTACTGATCCAGGTCCTTTATTCCCCTGGGATGACTTTAAAAATAAAGTACTGAATACAAATTTTGATGATCTGATTGTCCATCAAAGCATAATAGACAATAAAAAAGCCAATTGGATATTCTGAATTCCATCATAGCATAAAAAACCATACCATGAAAATTAATATCAAAGGAAATATAATTCTTAATCCAGCAAGCTGTAGCGGCATATTTGATAAATTCAAAATCTCCATCTTAGGTAAATCAGTGGGTTTTAAAACTGTTATCTATGATGATATATCTCTGGATGAAAATGGAGCTTTTGAAACTACAATTGAGGATGAGGACTTAAAAAGAAGTATCTACCTGGAAGTCAAGATTATTGAGGCGGATGGATCCGCAACCACGATTAAGGAGTATGGACCATATTGTAATCAAAAAGATATATCTATTCAATATGTTTTTAATCCCAGAGAACATTTGATATGGTATGACTACGTAAGTGCACAAATACAAAATGTAATTGGCGATGGTGACCTCAATCAAGTAGAGTCTGATCAATATGAATTATTAGCCTGTCAAGCATGCATTTCTATAGGAGATATTAAAGAATTGTTGCAAGCTGGTAAATGGAGAGATGAAGTAATGAGGATTGCCGAGCATTGTATTGATGAATCGAGGAAGAACAATTCGAAGGTCAAAGAAGATAAGGAATACCATGCCAAACGAATAGAAGCTTTGATGTGGTTGAACTCATTTCGAAATCTGAAAGAAGCACTCTTTGCTTTTGCTTTGAATAATTATGGTGAATCTCTATCAACCATTCTTTTACTAGATAATAAAGCGATGCTCAATTTTCTGGAAGAGGCAAATCAATCTAAAAGAACCAACTTACCTCCTACTAGCATTTACAGTATAATGTTAGGTTTGTCATTCATCAGAAACTGCATCCTTTTTAATGCAAAATATGATAATGATCTCTACGATGCCAAATTGATCTTTCTTTCTGCAAATTCTGAATGGTCAAAGTATGCTTTGTTTGATAGAACTTTGGAACTGGGAAGCTTGTCTCAGGCACTGGACGAAACAGAGTTTCAGGCAAAAAAAGTTAGAAAATCGTCAAGTCGTAAGTTCAACGAGAAACGATTTAATACTTCTTCCAGAAATGTTAAAATCCCTCTTTACCTTGACAAAGAAGAAATCATACAGATTATGTCTTGGGATGTGATGCTGGGCAAATTCCCACCCTTGTTATCTCCCATAACTATCAAGTTAAGAAAATCTACATGGGACCCAACATCAATGTTGAAAACTACCTTGGAAGAGTGGAAAAATATTATTGGTAGTAATGAATCGGAAAGAAAATATCCATACCGCTACGATAAAGTCGAATCTCCAGAAGAGCAGTATGCTACTGATATTTATAATCGATTGTTGAAGCGGTTTCCAACTAAAGCCCTGGAAATAGCATTGAAGAATTCCAAGGTGCCTGGTAAAACCAAATTGATAGCTAAATTGTCCAAGGCTGAAGGATTTGATATTAATAAGACTGCCATATCGAGATATTACAAGGTCGGTGATAATCCAAACAACCCGAATGAAGTCTCGCTTTCTGATTACAAAAAATTGCAAGAATTTCAACGAACCATAAAGCTGGCGGGAGGAATCAATAATATGCCAGTTGTCGAAGCGCTTTACGCGGCTGAATACACTTCTTCGGCAAGTATAATTCAAGGAGGGCAGCATCAGTTTGAATTGGTCATGGAGGGATATGCAATCCTGCCTGTCATTGTGCATAAAATTTATTGTAGAGCCAGGGCAAACTGGACTTTGTTGACAGAGGTAGCCACTACTTATATTAGATTGGAAAGTGATGCTTCATTACTGCCTCCTTCTATGATTACAGAACATCAATCTACTCCAAATTCTGCCTTGCGAACTGCTGGTATTCCTGATCTTGAGGGATTATTTGGAAGCATGGATAGCTGCAATTGCAAACATTGCCAATCTGTATATAGCCCAGCTGCCTACCTTACGGATTTATTGCATTGGATGACCAGTGATGTCGTTTGCAGAGCTACGAATCGAAGTGCATTTCAAGAACTGGATGCCAGGCGACCAGATATAAAATACATTCAACTCAACTGCAAGAATTCAAATACAGTCTTGCCATATATCGACCTGGTAAATGAATTGCTGCTGGCTTTCATTAAATCACCAGCTGATATTACATTATTGAAAAAATTGCAAACCACCAAGTCCAGTGAAGAGTTGATCTTAAGACCAGAGCATTTGGATCATACCGAATTCGATTACGGGAAGGGCAAACTGAGAAAAGCACATTACAGTTGGTCGCTGCCTTATGATCTGGATTGGGATAGGAGTAATTATTATGTTGAGGCCTTGGGAATTAATTCCCACAAGATAGGACGTAGCCTTGGATTGAAAAGAGATAATAAATTATGGATCAGTGCACGGCTTGGACTCGTACACTACCAAACCACCGCTTCAAGCGCTATCCAGTACCCCGACTGGGACCTCATGGTAATGTCATCTGTGCCTTCTAATTTATGGACAAAGTATTATGGAGTTAGTAGTGGTATATCAACTGCAAGAGAATTCATGGATTCTACAAGTTTGTCTTTTGATGATTTGAATGCACTTTCGCAAATAGGTTTTATAGTACAGGGCAGTGGTTTTGCTGTGGATCAAGGGGATCATTGTGATCTGAATGCCATCACTTTGGTCAATTTTAATGAGGATGTCGCTTTTAGATTAATGAAATTTGTAAAACTGTCATTGCGAACGGGTTTGTCATTTGCAGAATTAGACTTCATGACGAATCGTTTAGGGCTGACGGCAATTGATCAAAACGCACTGACATCACTTGCGCAGATATTAGATTTAGCAGAGAAATCAAATGAAGCAGTCTTGCAGCTCTTGTCAATTATTGGTGAGATTCCAATCCACGATTCGACATTGAGCAATGCGGAGATAAATCAAAATTATCAGTCCAGATTTTTATCAAATTTGCAAAAAGAATCCATTTTTCACCCTGAGAGACTCAATCTTTCGCATAATTTAGGAGACCTTACATCTGCGGAAAAAGAAGTGATAGCCAATCAGTTTGGCTTGGAATTGACAGATCTTGACCTTGTTTTGGGTTCGTGGACAAATTGGGATGTAAATACAGTTTCATACTTATCTAAAATAGACATCCTTCTACGGTTATCTGAATTGGGTTTTGAAGACTTTTGGTACTCCCTGGAAATGGAATATAGTTCTAATATTAGTACAATTGTCACGACACAAGATGTGTATGATTTTATTGATAAATGTACAGAACTCCGAGGATTTGAAGCTGGCTTGAGAGCTCATTTTGAAATGATGTCAGGAACAGAATCTTGGGAAATCGATATGGGTTCTTACGACATTTCATCGATTTGTGGAGACGATTTGACGGATGCCTATCAACAGTTTTCTGATGAAATGAATGTGACGCCTGCGCCAGCTACTTTCGAGACTTTGGTGGCTCATATTTCAGCACTTTTACCACTGGATCAACCTGTAGTCGAGGCTATTCTTACCAACGCTAATATTTCTATCCTTTGGAATTTGGATGAGCTTTTTATTAAGTGTTATAGATTGGTGAAAAGAGTAGGAGCAATAAACAGCTTTGTCGGATTGGACTTAGCCAGTTTCTATACCGATGGTTCACATACGCATGCTCAGTTGCAAGACAATTATAAATGGCTGATTGAAGACTATTCTGCCTCAAATTTGGATGCAGTGAGGTCAATTCACTGGATAGCGAAAATTATTAGACAAGCAAGTGATTTTGGAATTGACCAGGGAGAATTCTTGCAGAAGGCAAATGATCTCAGAGGAATGAGTTCGGTGACTTTATCAAATATTGAAAATTTTGCGGAAGATACATTTGACATAATATCTAATACTGAATCGATCAGGAATTCTGATAAATCGGAATTTAAAGATATGATGATCCGAGCATATTCAGTGGTAAGAGACTTGGATTTGGACTTATTAATTGACCATATTCTTATACAAATTGATTTCAAAGGCAAGTTGAATCTTTCAGTTGTCGATACTTGGAATTTGGTTTTTAAAAATCAACCTTTCACAGGAATACATGGAAAGAACGCGCTTTCATTGTCGGCTGGAAAATTGCAAGACGCTTTGGATGAGGTGTTCGATGATGTAGCTGCCGTGACCAAAGTGGAAGACAAAATCAGGATTAGTCTGAGAGACCGACTTCTTCAATATCACCTGACAAATAGTCCATTAAACTTCGAAAATTCAAACGCTGTTTATGCTTATTATTTGTTAGATCCAGAGATGGACGCATGTATGAAAACGTCACGGATTAAACTTGCGTTGTCGGGATCGCAGCTATTACTACATCGAGGAATGATGGGACTCGAACCCAACCTGTGCCCTAGTCAGGATAATGTACGAGAGTGGGAATGGAGGCAAAATTATAGAGTTTGGGAAGCCAATAGAAAGGTCTTTTTGTATCCAGAAAATTGGGTGGATCCAACACTGAGAATCGAAAAATCAGAATTGTACGAACAGCTGGAGGATACCATCCTGCAAGATGAAGTGACCACAGAAAATTGTGAAAAAGCAGTCAGTCAATATCTACTTGGTCTCAATAAGATTGCAAGATTAGATATCAGAGCTTTTGAAACAAAGATAGAAGAAGTAGATGGCGGGAATGTATTACATGTATTCGGTCGTACGTTTACGAGTCCTTATGAATATTACTACCGAAGAAGGGAAGTAAATAACAAGTGGACTCCTTGGGAGAAATTAGAACTGGATATTGAAGGTGATCACATCATTCCTGCATTTTTCAACAGAAAACTCTATTTGATTTGGCCAATGTTTATTGAAAAAGAACATAGAAAGATCAAGCGATTTATTGATGGAGAAGAGCAAAATGCTCCCTATTATGAGGTCAAACTTTGTTATTCCAAGCTGGAATTTGGTAAGTGGAGTTCGAAGCGGGTATTTGATGCTACCTTACTGGCTGGGCACTATGGAGGTTTGGGGTGCTATAATAGAATAGATTATAAGCTAGGACAAGGAGTGCCGATGGGTATTGTAGATTATGAAGAGGAACAAATCGTTATTTTCCCGCCTTTTCCTTTTCCTCCAATTATACATACCAAGAGCAATCCAATTATTGGTTCTCTAGAAACGGATAATGGCAGTCTTGTTCTTTCAAATCCTGTCTTTCAAGATTACGCCAAAGTAAGTTTAGATAAAGAAGCCTTTTATTTCTGGCCTCAGGAAGTGGATGGCGATTTGATCATCCATGTTCGAAGAGATTTTCACAAGGATTGGGATAATAAACATTATGCCTATTCAGAAATGGCCTATGAAGATAGTTTTAGAATATCTGCTTGCGATGAAAGTGCAGAAATTATCAGACCAATTATCACTGAAAATAGTGATACAGACAAACGATTTCTGGCAAGACCTTATCGAACCCTGCCCCTCGCTAATAGAATGGTGGAAGGCCTGGACAATAAGAAGAAACATGACGATGAAGAAGGCATGTATGTCAAAAAGCAATTTACCCACGGTCCTGGAAGTGTCGAGATTTTGGGCAGTGCCAATAGTCCATTTTATCTGACCTATCCTGTGAAAGAGAAGCATTCGATGTCTCATTTGCCATTTTTCTCCACTGACAAAAGACATACCTTATTCTTCGAAAGAAAGACAACCACAGTATGTCGAAAGAAATGGGTGAGAGATTATGAAGGCAATTTCCCTTGGATTTATACTGCTGAATATGATGATGTAATATCGAACAGGTATACGGTAGAAGCCCACGAACATCCTTATGTCTGTCTTATGCTTGCTGAGTTTAACAAAAAAGGATTCAAAGGATTGTATCAATCAAATGTCGCAGAATTGGACAGGCAGCAAGGAAATGAAAACTACTTCGCAGCCCAATATAATCCAAGGTCTACATGGATCGAACCTGATTATCCGATCAAAACTTTTGATTTCGATTTCCTGGGATCGTATAGTATATATAATATGGAGGTATTCTTCCATGCTCCTACCTTGGTGGCTAGACAGCTAAAGTCGAATGGCAAATTTGCAGATGCCATAAAGTGGCTACAGTTCATTTTTGATCCTACGAATAGAGATATGAGTCTAGGGCAACGAAGGTATTGGATGGTCAAGCCTTTCTTTGAGAATGTGTCCAATTCGTCTATTCAAAATCTGATGGCATTGTTGGGAGCAGCAGCATTGAGTCCAGCACAAGAAAGAGAAAGACAATCACTAAAAGCGCAAATCGAAGAGTGGGAAGATAACCCATTCGAACCTCATCGGATTGCAGAGATGAGGTTGAGAACTTACATGCTTTATACTGTCTACGAATACATCGATGTTCTGATTCAGTGGGGAGATTCTCTCTTCGCTCAAGATACGATGGAGTCCATCAATGAAGCTACGAATCTGTACATTCTCGCAAGTGAACTCTTGGGAAGAAGACCTTTAAAGTTGGACAAACCTGAGACCACTATTTCTACTTCTTATGATGATATCAGAAATGGGTTGGACGACTTTTCCAATACCATCATAAATCTTGAAAATGAAATTCCCGGGTATGATCCAAGTGTTTGTTGCAAGGATGATTGGTTGCAAATTGGAAACCAAAGTCTACCTAATTTACTTTTTTGCATTCCAGATAATCCAAAAATATTGGAGATGTGGGATGAGGTTGAGGACCGTTTGTTCAAGATTCGACATTGCATGAATATTCAGGGTCAGGTGAGAGAACTGGCACTATTCCAACCACCGATTGATCCAGCATTACTGGTTCGAGCGAGAGCAATGGGTATCGATATTGGAGATGTCATAGCTGGACTAAATGCGCCTGATCCGATATATCGATTCAGTTATATGATTCAAAAAGCGAATGAGTACGTCAATGAAGTGAAATCCTTGAGTGGACAATTGCTGTCGGCACTGGAAAAAAAGGATGCAGAAGAATTAAGTCAGATTCGACAGTTGCATGAAGGGAACATGCTCAAAGCGACTAGAAGCATTAAAAAACTGCAATTGGAAGAAGCTAAGAACGGTCTCAAATCTTTGGCACATAGCAAGAAATTGATTGAGATACGATTGGATGAGTATTCTGGAAAAGAATACATGAATTCCAGAGAAAAATTGTCAATGACTCTGAATGTGGCATCGGAAGTGTTGATGTACAAGGAAAAAGAGACAATGCTTGTAGGGAAGATTGTAGGCCTCATTCCTGATATACAAGCTGGATTAGCCGCGGCTGTAGTTACTGGAGGAAAAACAGCAACAAAGGTGACTGACATGATTGCAACAGCTTTTGGAGTAGGAGCCTCGATTCTAAGGGCTGGTTCATCTCTTGCAAGTACTTACGGTGGATACGATCGCCGTCAGGAAGATTGGGACTTCCAGGTCAAAACAGCAAAGGAAGAACTCAAGCAAATGGATAAACAAATCCTGGGTGCCGAAATCCGTGTGGCAATAGCCCAAAAAGAATTGGATAATCACGACTTGCAAATGGAACAAAGCGCTGAGATCTATGATTACTTGAAGTACAAATTCACAAATGAAAAGCTTTATGCATGGATGTCTACAGAATTGTCTGGCTTGTGTTATCAGGCATTCAAATTGGCAAATGATGTGGCCATGCAAGCTCAAAGAGCATATGAAAAAGAATTGGGTGACAATCCAGGAATTGTACTACCTGGAAATTGGGATAGTGCCAAGAAAGGATTACTGTCAGGAGAAAAATTGAGCTTGCAACTGAAGACACTTGATGATGCCTATATGAAGAATAACACTCGTAAGTATGAGATGAAGAAAAGCCTTTCATTGAGACTGCTGGATCCTCAAGCATTGTTGAATTTGATCGAAAATCGATATTGTAAGGTAGCTCTGGATTCGCAGCTTTTCCAACTGGATTTCCACGGCAAGACTTTGGCTGATATTAAAATAATGAACTTCGCAGTATCTATTCCTTCGGTTACGGGCCCATACGTATCTACAAATTTAAAATTACGGTACAGTGGGGAGGAAATCATTACTTCTTCTGGAGTAAATGACCCTGCCGTTTTTGATACGAATCCAGCACAACCAAAATATTTACCATTTGAGTATGAAGTTATAGATGGAAGCGAATTAGAGATTATGTTGCCAAATACAATTGAGTATGACGAGTCCACAATTTCTGATGTGGTTTTACATTTCAGCTTTACCGCAAAAGACATGGGAAATGAATCTATTTCAAATTTAAATTCTCCCGCAAATGAAAAATATTTAATGATGTCATGGAGACATGATTTTCCATTGGAGTGGCAAAGTATGATTCAATTTGTTCAGAATAATCTTACACTTCCGCTGGTTCCTACGCTCTCATTGGATAGAGTCCCATATAAATACAAAAAGGGAAGTAATCTGAATGTTACCCATTTTGACAAAGTATTTGTTGCATATGATTTAGAAGAACCCATTTTTATCTCGTCGGGTGTAGTGTCGCTTGATGCACAAAATAATTTATTGATTGATGGAAAAAAATTAGATGACATTTGGCTCTTATATGAGATGCAGTAGAAATGTCTATATTGATTTAATGAAGTTGTTTACAAACATATTGGTAACTACTCAGTTATGGGATTAATCATACGGATAGGCTAATTTTTGTCATCATTTTTGACCAAAAATGCCGCCAAAAATTGATTTTTATCCAATTCCTAGTCCTGGATTGCAATCCAGGACTAGGAAAGGTAAAGCCCTTCAGGCTTATTATTATGACTTAAAAGACGGGCTGTATAGTTACACAAATTGTTAATTCGTTCGCAAGCCCTTTTAATATTGAACGGATAGAATGGATTTATCTCAAGAACAGATGATATTGAAAAGTTCTTGACTGTGCTAATAATGAGAGTGGCATAAATATCACTGAATCAATCGGACACCTTTTAAAACCTTATCCACATCTTTGCCAAACATCGTTGTTTTTGTTACTACTAATGACAAAGTCTTTTTCTTTTTGAATCGATTCTTTTTTGGTGCGATATACAAGCCAGGAAACGCTCTATCTTCCTGATAATATTTGTAGATCAGATCTCCTTTTTCTTCAAAAGTGCATCGGTATCCTTCTTGGTCTAATTGCTTTTCACTCATGGTAAATGGAAAGAAATAGGTGTCTCCTTTAAAAGTGATTTCAGCAGTCGCATTACATGGTTCGCAATCAAATATCAACTTGTCGGTATCTTTTTTTCTTTTGACGTCAACTACTTCTACCGAGTCCAGGAAAATTTTATAGACTTTTGGGTCAATCATTCGGTTCTCAAAAAACTTGATATGGTGGTAAGTGTCAAATGATCGTCTAAATTCTTCTTTGGGTGTGATGGGACCAGGATTGCTATACAAGCCGTAATCATAGGTGAATGTAATTGTAGCACATTCAATAGTGCCGACTCGGCTATCGATAGCATTGGGACTTATGGTTTCTACACATTCAAGACCTTCAATAAAAAGGAAGTCATTTTTAAAACCATCCATTGCGATAGATTTTTGAGTTTTACAAGAATGAAATATTAGTCCTATTAATATAAGCGAAAAAATCAATTTTGATTTCAAGTTCAACTGCATATTTTTTAATTTTCAATACTGTCACAAATATCTTTGACCAAACTATTAAAATCCACATATTGGCTCAACCCCAACCTCACAATGATCAAATCTTTGGACGGAATAATAAAGACCCTTTGTCCTTCATAACCATTGGCCGAAAACATGTCCGCTGGCGCATCTTTATAAAATTTAGGATTGGCATTAGTCCAGAAATGGGCACCATATCGGCCATCGCTTGAGATTATGGAAGTCTTGGTGTAGTCCACCCATCCTTCTGGAAGTAATCGCTCGCTATTCCATACTCCATCTCTTAAATACAGCGTCCCGAATCTGGCCCAGTCCCTAGTTGTAGCATAGCAGTAACTAGAACCGATATAGCCACCTGCTTCATCAATTTCCAAGGTCGTGTTGTTCATGTTGAGCTTTTGGAATATTCTTTCATGCGGAAATTTCAGGTAATCGTCATGATTGGCAAATTGCTTTCTCAAGTATTTTGAGATAATATTTGATGTGCCAGAAGAGTACTCCCAAAATGTACCAGGTGGATGCTCCAATTGTTGTTGGATAGCAGTAGATCCATTGTCTTCCGAGTTGTAAAGCATTTTGGTGGCAGGAGAAATCTCATCATATACTTCATCCCACTCCAATCCTGATTCCATATGAAGAAGGTCATTCAGAGAGATTTTACTACGATCATCACCCTTCCACTCTTCAAATAGATTGTTATTTTTGAGTGCTAATTTGCCATCTTTTATCAACATACCGACCCAGGTATTCATTATGCTTTTGGTCATGGACCATCCAAGAATTTCCGTGTCCTCATCATATCCGTTGGCATATTTTTCGAATATTATGGAGTCCTTGTACAATACCAATAATGACCTGGTTTTCAACTCAGACATTCCATTGTCAGGATCAAAAAATCCATTTCCTGCCTCATTCAATTTATCATAATTCACACCTTGGACAGGTTTTATATCAACCTTGTCACCATAA
Organism: Saprospiraceae bacterium; assembly: GCA_965230575.1. GTDB lineage: Bacteria > Bacteroidota > Bacteroidia > Chitinophagales > Saprospiraceae > CAJXUU01. The sequence continues at coordinate 6,983,691 of OZ246013.1, read as the reverse complement.
GGAAATGGAAGATCAGTAATGACAGATTTTTCTGAATTGACATTTGGAAATTTCACGTTGTGGTCATCCTTTCCCTGTAGAAGAACACATCCCAGTCCTTCGCGATATTCAGCAGTTTTGGATTGAAGTCCAAATATGGATGTAGTCACTTTTTTATGTTCTCTATCGATTACGGTTTTAGAAAGACTGAGCGGAGACATTGCCAGGTCTTCTGACTGAATGGATGCTTGACTTCGTTCGGCAATAAAGGTGCACGAACACATTTTCTTGGCCGCATATGCCGTCACGACACTCAGTTTTGGATAGTTTGACGAAATGGCAAATATCAGACCTCCTGCAATGAGTAATAGTATTAAAATGAAGATTTTTTTGCGCATATTACTTTAACTTAAAAGTAGAAGTGGATGTTTTTCCATTTGCGGTTAATTTGATTTCGTAGGTGCCTGGCAGTAGATAGTATTTATCATTATCAGCTTTCTCCAGCTCAACTTTCTTTTTGTCTTCATCCATTTTGGCTAATTTTTTCTCGTACTTCTTTTTCTTGGAAGGGTCGATTGTGAGATCATAAGTAATCTCTGAAATTCCCTTTTTCAGCAACACATTGGTATTTTGAATTTCTGTGTCGTCCAGATAGATAGCCAATTTTGCTACACTGGATTTTTTAGAATAAACAGTCATGTCCAACTCTGGTAAATTTGGTTCGCTGTATGGTCTTCTTTTGTTGCCCCAACTATCTCTGTGACGCATCGAATTCACCTCATACACATAAAGACCAGACTTGCTTGCATCTTCAATTTCTTGCAATGGAGCAATATCCAGTTTGAAAATAGATCTTCCGTGCGTTCCCACCAGCAGGTGATTTTCTCTTTCTTGAATCACTAAATCATGTACGGGAACCCGCGGCATGGATTGATCCACCAACATGAAGTTCTTGCCCATATCTGTTGAAGCATAGACACCATGATCGGTACCAACAAAGATTAAATTTTCGTTTACAGGGTCTTCTTTGATCACATTTACGGGTTCTGAAGGCAGCGTGCCGCTGATATTTGCCCAGGTATCTCCGTAGTCATCACTCATATATACATAAGAGGTGAAATCATCATCACGATACCCATTCAAAGAGAGATATACCCTTGATTCCTTATGCGTAGATGCCGTTATGCGACTCACCCATTTGCTGTTGGGAAGATTAGAGCCTAGGTCTGTCCAGGTATTGCCTCCATCTTTGGTGCGATATATTTTGCCATCATCACTACCTGTATAGATGAGTCCAAATTTGAATTTCGATTCAGAAATAGTGGTGAGTGTACCGTACGCCACATCTCCTTTTTTGCCTCCCGCGGTCAGGTCATCGGAAATTGCGGTGAACGAATCGCCTTGATCCATGGATCGCAGTAGTTTGTTGGATCCCATGTAAAATATATCTTGATTGTGCGGGGACAATAGGATAGGAGATTGCCAATTCCATCTATATGGACTATCACCCAATTCATGTTTTGGGGTGATGTATGCCCTGTCTCCTGTAGCTTTATTTATTCTAAAATAGTTGCCAAATTGGAATCCAGTGTATACTGTATTGTTGTCTCGATTATCGATCTGTACTTGCATCCCATCACCTCCGAGCAATCGATCATAGGGATAGTCACCACTCATCTGCCATCTCGTGCCCTCGCTATAGGTATTCGATCCTACCCATACACCATTGTCCTGAGTGCCGCCATATACATTGTAAGGTTGTGCATTGTCAACATTGATGTAATAAAATTGACCTACCGTTGGCATATTGCACTTGATCCATGATTCACCAGCGTCATAACTGATATTTATTCCTCCATCATTGCCATTGATGATATGTTCTGGCTTATTGGGATTAATCCAAAGCGAATGGTGATCGGCATGGACATTGCTTCCATTGATATTTTTCCAATTCTTTCCACCATCATCAGAACGGAGAATCGGCACTCCCATAATATAAAGCTGGTCTGGATTTTTTGGATTCACTTTTATCTGTCCGAAATAGTATCCATAGCTATTATATAACCCATCCAAGTGATAGGTGTGAGTTTTGTTCCAAGAACCTCCATCATCAGTACTGAGATATACTTCTGCACCTATCACAGGCGTGTCGAACAATAAGCTATTGGCATTTTCTACATATTCTTTAAGAGCCATGGGCTGTAACTCTCCTTTTTCAACCATCTGCTTCACCGACTGGGCATCATACTTTTCTGGAAATCCATTGTCATGAAGATAGGACCCTAATTTTTCGTCTGAAAGCTGAGAAAATTGATCTGCTGTCATGCCTATAAAACTATTTTTGGTCAACCCTTCTTCCTTGTCTTTTGCTTCGGCAGGTCGCCTGTTGTAATTGTCAAGAATGGCATAGAGGTATGATTTTCCATCTTTACGCACGATATCCAATCCGATTCTTCCTGTACCTTCATTGTATGGGAAACCAGAAGTCTCGGTATTCATTTTTTGCCAGTTCTGTCCACCATCTGTCGATTTGTAGATTCCAGAACCTGTACCAGATTCCTGAAAATCCCAGGCTTTTCGTATCCTATCCCAAGCGGCAGCATAAAGCACATCAGGATTTGCAGGATCAATGACAAGGTCCACGGCACCAGAATTATCATTTACGAAAAGTGTTTTGGTCCAGGTCTTTCCTGCATCGGTGGTTTTGAATACACCTCTCTCATCATTGGTGGTATAGAGGTGCCCCAAGGCTGCGACCCAGGCTATATCTTTATTTTGGGGATGCAGGATAATCCTCCCGATGTGGTGGGTGTCGGTAAGCCCCATATGAGTCCAGGTCTTTCCATTGTCTGCACTCTTGTAGATGCCCACTCCGGCATATGATGACCTGCTACTATTGACTTCTCCTGTTCCAACCCAGATTATATCATTGGTCCAGTCAACGGTCACATCACCAATGGTCATCACCGCTTCATGATCAAAAATAGGTTTGAAGGTTGTGCCATTATTCGTAGTATGCCATAGCCCTCCTGAAGCATACGCAGCATAAAATTCTGAAGGATCATTTGGATTGACATCTATGTCTGATATTCTACCGCTGAAGATAGTGGGGCCGATGCATGCAGCTTCCAAATTGGCAATAGTGCTATTATTTGTTAGTAATTCTCGTTGTTTTTTGGCGGCAATCCTCGGATCATCCACTTGAGCTATCACGACGGATAAGAAGAGAATAGAAATTAAGAAGGTTAAGAATGTTCTCATGTTTTGAATAGTTAGATATGTAGTGAGTATTGATACTATGTCGCAATATCAATAATTTATATTTGAAATAGATATTATTAATGTACAAAGCACACAACCACATTTCACGGCTTTTGCGCCTTGGCAGTTAAACCCAAAGCATCACTTGGCCTTTTTCTTCTTCCCTGTCCACATCTTCTCTCCTGCTTCAATCTCCATTTCGAAATGATTCTCAATGGGAGGGATCGGGCAATTGTAGCCATCGCTATACGCACACCAGGGATTATAGCATTTATTAAAATCAATAGTCATCTTGCCATTTTGGATGTCGCCCGTTTTGAGATCGATGTATCTGCCTCCTCCATAGGTGCCCTCCCCATTGGTATGATCTTTAAAAGGAAGGAAGAGATGGTCCTTGTAGCCAGGCATAGCTATAGTCCTGAGAGAAGTGTATAGATGCACCTTGGTATCTTTTTTATTGATCTTGCAGGTCGCGATGCCGTACATACGGAATGGTTTTGTGATGCCGCTGTAGGTGCTGAGTTCGAATGGTTTGGCATCGGGAGTCGGTTGGAAGTCGCATTCACATTTGAGTGATTCATTGGCTGGGTAGAAGTGCACATGTTTTAGATCTTCTTCATTGAGTGGAGCTCTTTCATCTTTTATGAATTCGGCCATATATTCAGTTTGGTGATGGGTGATATGGTCGGAGTAGGCTGATGATGCCAGTTGTTTCTTGGTGGAGCAGGAGAAGAGGAGGGTGATCGTTATGAATAGACTGAAATATTTGGACATGTTATGCATTACTAATTTTGGAATATTATAAGGAATTGAAAAATACATATTGCTAAGCTAAGTAATATTTGGATTTGTCTGAATGGTTGCATGGTGAATATTCTGTAATTTAGATTATTGGATATGTGATTCTTAAAATATGAAATTCAAAATTTATTAATTTTATAGGGTTGAGATAAATGAAGTTTGTAAGGTATTGATTTATAAAGATCGAAAAAGAAATCACTTCCATTCTCAAAATCTATATAGAAGATATTACCGTTATTTAATTAACCCTTATAATGAATAAAGAATCAAAATCAACAATTCAGAAAGTTTTTATAATATATTCTCGCCAGGATGAAGAATATAAAAATGAACTAATTAATCATTTGATTCCATTAAATAGAAGAGGGTTGCTTCAAGTCTGGAATGATAGAAAAATTACGGCAGGTCAAGTTTGGGAAAAAGAAATAATTCGAAATTTGAAAGAAGCCAATATTATTATACCTCTTGTAAGTTCTAATTTTTTTGCTTCATCCTATATAGATGATGTCGAAATGCGAGAGGCCATAACTAGATATCATGCCGAAGAAGTTCTCATTTGCCCCATCATCATTCGTCCTTGTGCTTGGGATACAGATGATTTATTTTCTGTTTTGCAAGTGCTTCCCAAAAATGGAGATCCAATTGATGGGGGTCATTGGAAAAATAAAGATCAAGCTTGGCATTACGCAGTAGAAGAAATAAAAAAATTATTAGTAACCTTTTCTAGAAATCAAACCTCAAATAGTCATCTTTCTGGTACCTCCAACTTTCTGGAAAAGACCAAAGATCAAATAAATAAAACTTCTGTAACCCAGAAACAAAATAATCAAAAGGAAAATACGGGCTCAAAGATTGATTTTAAGGATTCCAGAAGTAATACTAGAACAGGTCCTTTTGATGAAGAAATAAATGAAGAGGTAATTTGGAAAAAGGCCATTGGCAACAAATCTGAATTAGAAATTCAAAATTATTTACAAAAGTTTCCAAATGGAAAATATGTAAGAATAGCAAATAGCTTGATTGAAAAAAAAATGTTCGAGAAACTAAAATTATCTGAAGATCAAGAAGTGCTTGAACAAAAATTAATTGATGCAATTAGGAAAATCGAGACTTGTACCATTGAGAAATGTGATGAATACTTGAAACGATTTCCATTAGGAAAATATACAAAGGAGGTAAAAAACACAAAAAGCGAAATCATTAAAAATAAAGAATTAAGAAAATCAGAAGAATATTTGCATGAAACTGCGGTAACTATAGATAATCTTAATATTTGCTTTGAGTATTTGAAATTTGTGAAATACTTACCACCAATCATTTTGGATAAAATTAAGGATAATAAGGTTTTATTGATTAAAGAAATTCTAAATACTAGAGTAGTTGAGAATTGTGACGAGGATTGGAAAAAGGCGATGGATGAAAGTAAAATGAAAGATTACCAAAATTTTATAGATAAATACGAATCAATTAGCCGAAGAATTGGCGATGTAAATGGAATTTATTTTAGAAATAAATATTTAGATCTAGCTAAGGAGAATATAACATTGGAATTTGAGAAATTTAAATCTCAAAATAGGCGTGAAGTTTCATATTCAATTTGGTTTTATTTGTTATTACCAAGCTTTACTCTGGGATTTTTATTTTATAAAATTAATTTCGAACAGGAAATTTCAGGATCTTGGTTTATGCTTGTAGTTGGGATTATTGGTTATTCATTCATTTCTAGTGTAATTTCAGAACCGCCAAGATACAATAATAAATTTTTTAATAGATATAAGTTTGACGCGGATATAAATCAATATTTTACATTTTCTGAAATTGCCAGGTCCAGTATTTTTTTCGTTCCTCTAATAATAATTTTGATCATTATGGTTTATTATAATATCATCTATTCATATGTTATTTTATATTTAATTCCACCCGTTTGGATAGGATATGTTAATAAAAGAGCTTATAAAAAAGCTTTAATTTATTTTGATTTAAATACTCAATATGAAAATGAAATTATCTAGTTTGTAACAAAGAAAGAACAATTCAAATGGTATGGGAGCACAATCTGGAGGAAGATTAACTTAGGTGAGAGCGAATAGGAAAGCATGAAGATTTCGAATGAGAGAAATAATGATAAATTGACAGAACACCTTTTCAGACATGAATATGGAAAAATAGTATCTGTAATCATTAAGTTTCTAGGTGCGGATAATATGAAGTTGGCAGAGGATATTGCCCAAGAGACTTTTTATAGGGCAGTGAAGCATTGGCAACTTAATGGTACTCCTCCCAATCCACAAGCCTGGCTTTATGTGACCGCAAAGAATGAATGTCTTAATACACTGAAAAAGATAAAGCGGCAAAGAAATTATATCGATGAAGGTAAGCAAACCGAACCTGTTCGCCGTGAATTGAATGATTTGGTGTTTTCGGAAGACATTATTTCTGATGATCAGTTAAAGATGATGTTGGTTTGTTGCCATCCTTCCATATCCAAGGATGCTCAATTGGGGCTGATACTCAAGATTCTTTGTGGATTTAGCATCTCTGAAATCGCTAATGCATTTTTTACTTCTACCGAAACAATAAATAAACGATTGGTTCGCGCGCGGAAAAAATTGAGAGAAAACAAGGTGACTTTCTCTTTGCATGATGGTATTGAAAATGAAATTCCTACTATCATCCAAGCCATATACCTCCTATTCAACGAGGGCTATTCTCCATCTGAAAAGAATATGTTGATTCGCAAAGAGTTATGCTTTGAAGCCATTCGATTGGCTGAGATTATCAATGACAATTCAAAAATAGAGGATAAAGAGAGTTGTCATGCGCTTTTGAGTTTGATGTACCTCAACGCAGCCCGATTTGATGCTCGATTGAATGAATCAAATGTAGCCATCGAAATGAAAGATCAAGATCGAAGCCGATGGAACAAACAATTGATAGACAAAGGCATATTTTATCTGAACAAAGGATTGGATAGCAAGTCCATCACTATTTACCACATCTTGGCGGCTATATCTGCAAATCATTGTATTGCTGCGGATTATGAACAAACCAATTGGGAGGAGATTTTGAGCTTGTACGACGTGCTTTTAAATATAAAGGATACGCCATTAATAAGATTGAATAGAAGTGTGGCATTGTCAAAGGCCAAAGGAAGTGCTGTGGCTATCGAAGAACTTAATCAATTGCAATCCAAGACAGACATTGCAAAGCATCATTTATTTCATTCGACCTTGGCAGAATTTTATTTTCAGGATGGTGATTTGGATACGGCTGTTGTTCACTTGAAAAATGCAATATCGCTGGCAAAGAATAAGCGTGATGTCAATTTACTTGAAAAAAAGTTGGAGAGACTTGTCCCTGTTTGAGATTCTCGATTGTATTAAGTGTGACAATCGATATTATTAACAAATTAATTTTTTAGACATGAAAGAATTTATGCTTTTTATTAGAAATGAAGGGAATCCAATTGCAAATTTATCACTCGAACAGCAGCAAGAACATATACAGAAAGTGGGAAGTTTTATTAAAAATCTTGTAGAACAGCAAAAAATGAAGGCGGCACAACCGCTGGAAATGGAAGGTTCTATAATCTCATATGAAAATGGAGAATTTGTAGATGGACCATTCAACGAAACAAAGGAAGTCATATCTGGGTATTATCACATTTTGGCAGAGGACCTTGAAGATGCAGTGAGAATAGCCAAAAGTGACCCTAGATTTGAAGATGGTGAATGGAGGATTGAAATACGCCCAATTATGAAGGTTGATGGGATAAATTAGACTTTCGACAGCTTAAAGGGCAACAAACCCTTTAAGCTGATTTGAGTTCCAATTGATAGTATCACAAAGCGAAATCCTGAGGAATTTACATTGATTTACACTTATTTTGCAGTCGAAAATTCTAAAGTAGACCTTCTTCCCATAGTTTTGAAGAAAATTAGAAAATGGCGAGAATTAAACCTTATTACTGCTGCATTCTTTTAGGGATGTTGACGCTCTTGGTCTCTGCTTGCGTAGGTCAGAATCAAGTATCAAATGTAAATAAGATAGAGCTTCCTGAAAATGGATTCTATTGTGGCTTCAAGGATAAGAAAGGTGATTTATGGTTTGGAAGCAATGGTGGTGGAGTTTTTCGGTATGATGGGGCTTCTTTTATAAAATTTACCGAGGAGGATGGATTGAGCAATAATCAGGTATGTGCGATTACCGAAGATAAAGATGGCCATTTATGGTTTGGTACAGCCAAAGGCTTAAGTCGATATGATGGGAAAGACTTTGTTACTATTGCTATTCCGCAAAGTGATACTTCGAGCATATGGCTTGATAAGGTATATCCAATCGTAAATCCGAATCAAGTAATGTCTGTCTTACAAGATGACGAAGGTATTTTTTGGATTGGTACTAATGGTGCTGGTATTTATAGGTATGATGGCAACGGATTCATCCAGTACTTGTCGAATATGGGAATGGTCTATGAAGATGGTCTTCAACACAATATCGTGCTGAGTATTACTGAAGATTTGTCAAAGAATATTTGGTTTACCTCATTGAGCCATGCGGGAGTCAGTCGTTATGATGGCAAGTCTTTCACACATTATTCAACCGCAGATGGTTTGAGTGATAATTTTGTTCGAACCAGCTACTGCGACCGAGCGGGCAATATTTGGGTTGGTACACATGGAAATCGGATGGGAGGATTAGATCGTTTCGATGGTGAAGAATTTACTAATTATCACAAAACCGATGATGGATTTTCCCATAATAATGTGATGCGGATCCATGAAGATAAGTCTGGGAATCTTTGGTTGGGCAGTGGGACAACTAATTTATGTATTTTTGATGGTCAGCACTTCACAGAGTTCAAGTCATCGACTGGTCAAACCTTTGATTTGATCCAATTCATAATCGAGGACGAAGAAGATAATATTTGGTTTGGCGGACAGAATGGATTGTGGAAAGCTGAAGGAAATGTAGTGACTAAAATGTCAAAATCGTAGTATTAATAAGAAACATAATTTGACTTGATACCCAGAGTTCGTATGAAAAATAAATACATCCATAGTACAGTGTTTAATGGTTTCGCACTGATGGGCTTCCTATTTGTACTTTTTGGTTTTTCGTTTTGGGACACTTCTTATCCTTCCGATATGTCTGGGAAAATACCCGATGAAGAATCATTTAAATATTCAGATGGCAAATTTGGAATGGATGAAAAGCAGAGAGGTGCACATGTGTTCAGACTGGTGGATTCATCGGATTTGCAACCTTTAAAAGATAATAATTTAGAATGGATCACTTTGGTTTCGTGGGGATATCAAGAGGATTTTGATAGTCCAATCATGACGCACCATAATGGAGATAGTACATATATGCATCAACATAATTACCATTGGTGCAATAAGATTGAAAAGATTCGAGAGGCGGGCTTCAAGGTTTTTTTTAAGCCTCATCTTTGGATCACTAGTCCTTCTGATGGAAAATGGCGTTCTGATATATTTCCGTCCAGTGATGAGAACTGGGAATTGTGGAAGGAAAGTTATCGCAATTTTATTATTCGTTATGCAACGATAGCCGAACAAGCTGGTGCAGAAATGTTTTGTATTGGTATAGAATTTTCAAAATTAACGGTTGAGAAACCAGAGTTCTGGAGGAGTCTTATTAATGAGATTCGGGGTATCTATTCTGGGAAAATTACCTATGCTGCCAATTGGTATAAGGAATATGAGAAAATCACCTTTTGGGAAGACCTTGATTATATTGGTGTCCAGGCATATTTTCCATTGGCGAAAACTGAATATCCGAGTGTCAAACAAGTATCGAAGGGTTGGAAGAAATACTTGCGAAAAATGAAATCAACCTATCGTAAAAACAATCGAAAAATCCTTTTTACAGAAATGGGATACAAGAGTACGTCCAATAGCGCCATCAGACCGTGGGAATGGGCCGAGCATTCCGTTTCAGATAATAATATCTTCTCCGCTGAGACCCAAGCCAATTGTTACCAAGCTTTTTTCAATACAGTTTGGGATCAGGAATGGTTTGCTGGTGTCCACATCTGGCAATTGAGAAGTGATTATAAGCCTAGAAAAGAAAGGAAAGACTTAAATTTTACACCTCAGGGAAAGCCAGCGGAAGGGATTATTGCAAAGGGGTTTGAATAGAGCAATTAAATCAATCAATCTAGAACAATTCGTAGGTATGGAAAATGTTAAGATCATATTTATGATTGGAATTTATAGTCTACTACTATTGTCGATAAGAAATCAAAAGACTGGAAAAAAAAGCGAAATCATACACATGAAATAATCCCATTTTTTGGTCTTCATTGCATTAAATTTGTCACGCAAGCTAATTTTCAAAGTTATAATATGTAAGAGCGCTTTTGAATTGTTCGTATGGCTAAAACCTGGACGAGCATTTTATTGCTTTGAAGAAAACATATAATACAACATTTACTAAAATCTATGAAAAATCAAATCTTACTATTTGCAATATCCTTATTCTTATTCAACAACCTCAATGCTCAATGCTGGATTAAGGCGAAAGCTGGATTCCAACACAACTTGGCAATTGCCCATGACACGACGCTTTGGGCATGGGGAAGTAATGAAATGGGGCAGCTCGGGATGATGGGTATTAATAAATCACTTCCCGTAAAAGTCAATGATGATAGAGACTGGGCAAGAGTATTTCCTGGAGGTGATTTTTCTCTGGCCCTGAAGCTGGACGGTACTCTTTGGGCTTGGGGAGCAAATGATAAGGGCCAATTGGGAATCGGAGCGCCCAGCGCAGAAGTATATACACCTACTCAAGTGAATGTGGATACCGATTGGGATACCATTGTCGCGGCGAGAAGGTATGTACTCGCACTAAAGACAGACGGGACTCTCTGGGCATGGGGCGACAATTTTGACAATGGAGCTTATCGCGGTTGTCTGGGCAATGGTCAAGCCACAAATTTGGCGGTTCCGACTCAGATAGGGACAGATAGTGATTGGACTCATATTTCGGCCTATTCTATAGCAAGTATGGCCTTGAAGGAAGATGGCAGCAGATGGGCATGGGGGCAGAATACAACTTATTATGGCTCTGGAAGTTCGGCTCAGTATGATGTGCCTACCATGATAGATGTAGGAGAAAACTGGCGGACAATAGCAATGGGCAATTCACATGTCTTGGCGATAAAAAATGATGGGACACTTTGGGCCTGGGGCCTGAATAGTAACGGGAAACTAGGTACGGGAGACACACAGCTATCCGATGTGCCAAAACAAGTGGGCACTGATACGGATTGGAAATCTTGTCAGGCAAGCGTCTGGCATAGTGTGGGTCTCAAAGAAGATGGTAAAGTATATGCCTGGGGAAAAAATGACAATGGACTTGCTGGGCTAGGTAATAATTTTATCGTTCCTGTCATACCTACTTTGGTAGAAGCAGATACTACCTGGGATCAGATATCCGTAGGGACATTGCACTCGATTTCTGTTAAAAATGATAGTATATACTCTTGGGGACTAGATGGTTTTGGGCAATTGGGTAGGGTGAATTCGGAAAATAACTTTCCTAATATTGTAGAATGTCCTGAAGAATTGCTGCTCAACGTGGAATATGTGGATTTTGCAAATTCAGTTCTGGAAGTTTTCCCTAATCCTGCCGATCAAATGCTGAATATGAGGTTAGTCACAGATGAAAATCCTTTAAGCATTCGTGTCATGAACACAATTGGCGAAGCCGTAATTTCTACTTCTTACAGCGATGCTCTGAATATTTCAAATCTGCCAACAGGATTGTACATATTGCAAATCACAACAGATGATAATAATTTGTACTCATCACTTTTTACAAAAATATAGAATCGGCACTTCGTCTACGAATGGTTTAAATCTTGCTCACCATTTTAGAGTTTAATCTATTGTCTATTTTTAATTGTAAAAAGTACAGTCCGTTCGGAATCATATCGGGAAGGGTTGTAGTGATCTGATGATCGCCCGAGGTGTTTCGAATGTTTGGCTGTAGAATTGCTACTTGTTGTCCTACTGTATTTGTCACATACAATTCAACATCAGAAGATTGCGAGATAGTATAGTTGATAGATAGCTGACCTGTAGTAGGGTTTGGATATACAGCCCATTTTTGACCGATTGCTTCTTCATCCGTACTGGTTTTTATTGTGAAAACGGCCACGAGTACATCCGACTGATTCACGGCGTAGCTCGCTTTTCTACTAGAAGCATCTGGAAGTATGATGTTTCCACTTTCACTCTCCCAATGGCTAAATACATAATCCGAATCATATTCATCAAAGACCTTCGCCTTGATGTCATAGACCATGCCTCCATAGTACTTGCCCTGCCATGGAAAGGTCTCGATGTCAAGTGTGCTGAAATCAATTTCGCCAATCCCATCTGGCTCAGTCATGAGAGTGATGTCATATATGTCTGTCAATTCCTCATGGCATTCGACCAGGCTCTCATGAATAAATTCGCATCTTTCTTCTACGTATGCTCTGAGTTCATCAACATTGCTTTTCCATTCATTATAGCTTCCACTTCCTTCCCACCTTTCCATTTGTCTGGGCATCTCGGGATCGATATCACTCTCAAGTCTGTTAAGGGTTTCGATCATAGTCTCACAGCTAAATGCAGAATTGGCAATGTCGGCATATCTAGAAAAATACATATTTCGAAAATGATCATTTTCTTCGATTAGCTTGTAGAGAATATCTTCGTGCTCGCCCCAGGAAAGAGACAAACTTAAATCATCAATATCACAAGGTAGTGCATCGGGGTTTGTGTTTGGAAGTCCAATCCAATTGATGAAATAGCCAAATGTAGCGTCCATATCCCATAAGATATATCCCCATTTTTTGTGCTTACCGTCGGGATTGAGCCCTCGCCACCAACCTGTATTCCAATCCAACCAATCGGTAGAAACAGTATTTGTATTGGCTGCAAAATAATCTATGAGACTGGTTAAATTTAATTCATTGTCGACTCTCTCATAGTTGGCTTCTACAGACATATCTTGACTAAGAATGAAGTCCCTCAATTCTGTCCAACTTTGAAGTGAGTTTTCGCCATATCGAACGGTTGGACCTCCCCAATGCGTGATGAATTCTATTTCATATTTACCTTGATCGTAGTACTCTTTTGTATAATCATTATCCGCTACCTTTTCTCTCAATCCATAGACACCCCAATACTGCCCGTTTAGAAATAAAATCGCTCGTTGTACCGTTCGACAATCAAGTTCGAGGCCATTTTCATATGCCAGAGATTGCACATATTCATCTCTTAAATGTGCAGATCCTGAAGAAGAACCGCTTGATGTGGGATAGTTGTCATCTCCGGATGCTCTAAACATCAACCGCTGAAATTCATCTCTTTTTCTGGTTTTAAACAGCTCGCCTTTTATGGCCTTCGAATATCCCATTTCGTCTCGACAGATATAGTCGAGGCTTCTTTGATCATTGGCCCATGATCCCTTGCCATGTCTGTTAAGCTCGCCATAGGATGTGGATTGTCTCACGCCATCTGGTGTAAAATATTCTACTGAAGCTATAGGTTCTAAAGCTCCATCCCCATTGGCCAATTGAATAAGATTGTTGCCTGCAATAGAGAAAATGGGCAGAGAGAAAGTCTCATTAATGAAGAAAGTGGCAAAATCCATTTTTCCAGGGAGAATTTCGTTATCGGTGCTGAAAGCCCTTGCTTTTACGATCGTAGTATTGTGTATGCTTATTGGAGAAGTATATATTGGGCTGGTAGAAGTCACCTTTGTGCCATCGACAGTATACTTCAATTCGGAGTTTGGTTCGTTATTCTCGATACTCACTACTATTGTAGAATCATGGTAGCCGGGTATGTGTAATATGGTAGGCTGTGCTGTATATTGATATTTATTATTGTCATAACAACCAACAATAGTAGGATCAGGATTGGTACATACAAACCATTCATCGCTATTGGCATTTTCACGATATCTACTATGGTCTTTCAAGGTTGTCTGCATCGAGATGTTGTCAATGATTGTGCCATCGGGATCAGCAAGAATTAATTTGTCCTTGCCTTCAGTCTGAGACAATTTGAATGAAGCATGTATTTCATCTTCTACCCCAGGTCGTCCCGAACATAATACCATGATGGACTCATTGGGTGCTAGCATTTGATTAATCGAAAATGACCATTTGGTTGGATTATTTTCTTTATCAGATAAATACCAGCCATTCACGTCGACAATAGTATTGCCACCATTTGTAATTTGAATCCAATCCTCAGCACTTTCAAAACTGTCTAAGTGGGTATCCAAATTCGAAGCAGAATATTCACTAATATATAGTTGAGCACCAACTGTGAGGTGAAATAAAAGAAAAAGAAGTGAGTAGTATATCTTCATTATTCGTGTAATTAGTAGACATTAAAACTAATCAAAATTGGAATATGTATTACAAAAAATAGGAGTAATGTCGTTCAAAAGAGTTTAGGATCTATTTATTTGCTGCCGGGAGAATTCAGATAATATGACTAAATCTGATATCTTGACTTGATTTTTTTCTCTAAAATTTTTATATTTCAAGAGATTTGATTTCTCAGTTGGAGAATGAATCAAACAAGCAATGGTGTAGCTTCGAATTCTAGTTTAAGTTTCATACCAGTCTTAAATATTTTTCCTTTTAGAATTCGGTGATTTTTTGGATAAGACAGATTGAAATGGCATAAAGTCCATATAAATGGAGTATTTCCGTGTATACAATATTGCCAGGTGAATGTATCAATCCAGTACTCCAAAACAGGATTTTCTAACAATACAAAATTCAAACAAATACTGATCGGTAAACCATAATTACTAATGTTTTTTAACCCTAAATAATTAAGATTATGGCAGACATGAAAAAAGGCGACTGTCGATGGTTATCCAAAATACTATTGATTGAGCAGAGTGGATAAACAGAACATAGTTCGAATTAAGAGTAGATTGTAGAGTGCATTTGGAATTTCACAAAGAGCACAGAGTGAAGATCTTATAATTCATATTTACTTTGTGTCTCTTTGTGAATATTTTTTGGACTATTAAGCAATTTGGCTTTTCTTGGGCCCAGCCTCAACAATCTCTGAATTGACGCTGGCTTCAAATGCTTTGAAATTGTCCTGGAACAAATTGACCAGTTTTTCCTTTATCTCGTCATACTTGTTTTTATCCGCCCATGTATTTTTTGGTATTAAAATTTCGGACGGCACTCCAGGGCAACTTAGCGGAATTTCAAAACCAAATTCCTGATCAGTCACAGTATCTACATTATCAAAGTCATTATTGTGAATGGCATCAATTATGGCACGGGTATATTTCAATTTAATTCTTGAGCCAACACCATAGGCACCTCCCGTCCATCCTGTATTCACAAGCCAAGCTTTGGCATTGTGTTTTTTGATTTTTTGGGCCAGAAGCTCTGCATATTTATTGGGATGCCACATCATAAAAGCTGCTCCAAAACATGCTGAGAATGTGGCTTGAGGTTCTGTGACTCCCATTTCGGTACCAGCAACTTTGGCCGTATATCCAGAGATGAAATGATAGCTGGCCTGTTCGGGACTCAATCGGCTTATCGGAGGGATTATTCCGAAGGCATCACAGGTGAGAAAGATTACATTCTTTGCGTTTCCAGCAAGACATGGATGTTGGATATTGTCTATATAATGAATAGGGTAGGAGACCCGGGTGTTTTGTGTTATTGACGTGTCACTATAATCCACCTCTCGTGTCATGGGGTCATAAATCACATTTTCGAGCACTGTACCATATCGAATGGCATTGTAAATATCAGGTTCCTTTTCAGGGGATAGATCAATCGCCTTGGCATAGCAGCCACCTTCAATATTGAATACACCAACATCGGTCCAACAATGCTCATCATCACCAATCAGCTTTCGTTTTGGATCTGCACTCAAGGTAGTTTTACCAGTTCCAGAGAGCCCGAATAAGACCGAAACATCGTCTGCCTCACCGACATTGGCTGAGCAGTGCATAGGGAGCACATCTTCCAATGGCATCAGGTAATTCATTATTGAGAAAATACCTTTTTTCATTTCTCCCGCATACTCAGTACCCAGGATTACAATTTCCTTTTTTTCGAGATTGACATCGATGCTGGTTTTCGAAGTCATATTGGTGGTATGTCGATTGGCGGGAAATCCTCCCGCATTGAAGATTACATAATCGGGCTCTCCAAAGTTGACCAGCTCTTCCTTTGTCGGCATGATGAGCATATTTTGCATGAAAAGTGCATGATATGCTCTGGTACATACGATTCTTACCTTGATTCTATACTTTTTGTCCCAACCCGCAAAAGCATCTACAACATAGAGTCGCTCCCTGGTATTGAGAAAGTCCATCGCCCGTTCTCGATTGATGTCAAAAGTATGTTGATCGAGCTCAATATTTATATCACCCCAATCAATGTTATTCTCAGAATCTGGATGCCGCACTATTCTTTTGTCTTTCGGGCTACGACCCGTTTTCTCACCAGAGTAGACCAGGAGTGCCCCCTTGTCCGAAATTGCAGTTCCTTTTTCATTTCTTAACCCCATTTCATAGAGGACAGGAACGCTGGAATTTCGGTGAATGTCTTTTACTTCTATACTGTATTGAGTAAGATCGAATGTCATTTTAGATATCATTTTAAGTTTCTAAATATTATGGCTTTGATATATCTAAGGTGGGAGTTCTATGGATTTTTTCAAGTGATGGTAATCAGTGTTTTTGATGATTGGTATCACTTTGATCTTGCAATACTTTGAGAATTGAAATTTCAATATGTGTGCAAACTGTAAAGAACTCGAAATTTTTGATTGTCGGTCTTTCTGTATACATTATAATAGCCCTATACATTCCTATGGATAATTAAAAAAATATCTACATTAGTCATGCAGTCAATGATTTTTTTTAATTTTAACAATGAGCAATTATCCCCGATTGACCCAACTGGTAGAGTCTAAAAAATTCTCCTATTTCATTATTTCAGTCATCCTTTTGAATGCGGTTTTAATAGGTATCGAATTGACCTATGTGACTCCGCTTATTTTTTTTGCGCAAAAGACGTGTCTGGTCATCTTTATTATCGAAATATTTTTGAGATGGTTTGGTAGAAGATCGACGCAGTCATATGTCTCCGATTGGTGGAATTGGTTTGATATAGCAATAGTTTTAATTTCATTTTTGCCCCAGGGGAATCCAGATAATGTTGGGATTTATACCGCTTTTCGGGTGATTCGTGTATTCCGAGTGCTCCGTCTCTTCAAGGTATTTCCGAATATGGGAAGAATGGCCTTGGTACTTGCAAGATCGTTGAGTGCACTTACCCAAGCGATTTTTTTGCTCTTGATATTTATGTACTTGTATGCCTTGGTCGGTGTTATCTTATTCAGAGATAAAGTAGATCTATTTACACTTTCTGGAGCCAAAATAGATCCTTTTGGTAATGTGGGAGAAGCTCTTTTTTCATTGTTCAGGGTGACGACGGGCGAGGATTGGACCGATCTCAGATATGACTTGTTGGAGGTGGGAATAAATCATTCTTTAGTCAATTTCTACTTTGTGTCATGGATGATTTTGTCTGCTTTTCTTTTGTTGAATATCATAATCGGAGCTATCGTCAACAATTATGAAAATGAATTTAACAAAGAACGCACAACCGAGATGGAATCCAAGGTTGATTTGATTTTGAAAAAGATTGAGCAATTAGAATCTAAGAAAAAGTAGATCCTTGTGAAAATGCATTTATTGCACTTTGGAGTAGCGGGTGTATTGGTTTTCAGCGCTTGCTTTTGAGCTGTCGAATGTGAATGTCAAGGCCACGCCTCCCTGAGAATTTCTTTACTAAATATGGATTCAGAAGCCTTCGCTGCTATTTTACGACCTGTGTAGTAAGAAGGGCATATTCCAATTTTCGAATTTTATAAATTGATATATTACAAAGTTTATACTTCCAGCATTTCTAACAATGCTAAATTAAGTAAAGGCTTATATTTTTAAGAAAATTTCATTGTGTAAGTTAAATATAAAGATAAAAAGACATTTATATCTTTATATCGTTTTTTATTTGTATATTTGAAAGAGATTTTAGCATGAATAATGTCCTAAAATCATAGGTTAATGAAAATTTGACCATCAAATAATTACTTAATGAAAAAGTAACTTTTATGAAATCAATTTTAAATTTTGTGACATCTATCAGCTTGGTATTATTCCTTTTTTCATCCTGTGGTTCGAATACAAGCACAACACCTGAATCCACAGGAATTAATACCAATGAATTGAAAGGTCAATCTGGCGTTGTTGATAATGAATCAGAGAGAAACATCTTGCAAATTGCCATTGGTTCTGCCGACCACAGCACATTAGTTGCTGGTGTGAAGGCCGCTGGACTTCAGGATGTTTTGACTAATGCTGGACCACTTACCGTTTTTGCTCCTAATAATGCGGCCTTTGACAAGTTGCCAGAGGGTACCTTGGACAATCTACTAAAACCAGAAAATAAAGAATCTCTAAAGAACATTATCACCTTCCATGCCGCTCCTGGAAGTTATACAGGCAACAATATAAGAGGCGTAATGGGCATAGGTCAGGCTACTGGAGACAAGGTCAAAGTAGAGACTGTTGATGGTGAGACATTTGTAAACGGAGCAAAGGTCTTGGCGACAGTCAAGGCTTCAAATGGGTACGTTCATGTAATAGATAAAGTTTTATTGCCGCCAGGAAGTTAAATGTTTTTTGATCTAAATACTGACCCCCTTTCAGTATTTCGTGGCAAACGAATACACCCATTTTGTTAGCACTGATTATCTAACCTCGGATAGTCAGTGTTTTTTTTGTTAGCCTGGAATGTCATTTCCTCTTTCCGAAACTCAGACAGTGCAACTTTTTTTTACAGCGTATCTAGGGATATTAATAAGTAGCAATATCCTTTATAAATCATTGATTGCATGAGTTTTTACCCCTGAATAGTAACCCCTTTTTTCTTATATTTTGCCTAAATACGAGGTATTATTTTCAACCTAGACAAGTCCTTCGCCAGGACGGGCGTTCATTCCGCCCTCCACTATCGTGTTCCTTCTTTTGATAATTTCATTATCACTTTTATTTGCATAAAAGATCATTCAGTCTTATTGTCAAAAAAACGAACCAAAAAAGTCTAGACTGGCCAAATGCAGCACGCATGGCAGCTCCCACAACCCAAAGCCCAGTCAGGGCCACGCTTCTCTTGCCTCTTGGTTATTTCAGGGGCTATCTTCTTTGAAAGTTAGTCTACTGAATATGCCTTCTGTTTAATTCTCAAACTTCTTTCATTTTGAAAATTAGCCTACTCCTCAATACCCTTTTTTAGACTTGATTTAATTGATAATGAAGCAATAGAATAGGTTTCACCTTGGACGCTATTTTTGTATACATGCAAATGAAAAGGAGTGAATTCAGGATTATCAATTCTTACATTCGGAATCTGCAATTCACAATTTTAATAGACAATGATCTATGATTCGCATAAATCGCCTTAATTATTCTTTGATAGTTGAAAAAATAATAGCTCTTTATTGTCCAGTAAAATCGGGTTCACATTTCGCAAGATCTGTAAGGGTGAGCATTCCCACCAATTTTTTGTTATAGGTAACAGGCAAGCCACTTACCTTTGACTCTTCAAAAATAACTTTGGCATTCTTCATTGAGTCATTCGATTGGATTGTGACAAGGTTTGTTAACATGATGTCCTTGGCAAAGCAACATGGCTTGGAGTTTTCCTTTTCGAGTCTTGCGATGGTACCATCTGTAATTAGACCAACGAGGTCTCCATCAGAATTTTCGACAGGGAGGTGATGGATTTGGTTCCACGACAAAATGCTTTTTACTATTTCTATACTTGCATTTTCATTTACGGAGAATACATTAGTACTCATCAATTGATCCACACTGGGATCTTTTTCTGCTAATTGATAATCTCGAATGGCCACATTTTCCCATTGATGAAGCGGAATATTTTCTTTCTGATATTTCAGAGTTTGGGCGATTATTTCTTTTTGAGCAATAGATTCACCATAGTGCTTTGACAAATTTCTGAAATTATTGATCATCCAACTGGAGCCAGTTACTTCACCAGAAACTCGATGCTCGATGATGGACAGGTACTTATCTACATCCTTGGTGTCAACTCCCGAGTTGATAAGCCCCTGGCGCGCCATTGGTAGCAATTCTTCAAGGATCAGTTGTTTTGCAGGGATGTTTTTACCGTACCATCTGAATACAGTATTCAAGCCTGATCTTGCGGCGAGGACAAAATTATTTTTGACGGCCTTGAAGCTATGATTTTTCCAAAACTCGACGCCACCTTTCGGTTCACATCGCATCAACCCTATCCAAAATGCAAAATTGGCAATTTCATCGATTGCACTAGGACCTGCCGGTAGATATCTACACTCAATTCGCAGATGTGGTTTCTTTGCTGAGAAGCCATAGCACATTCTATTCCATGTATAGGTGGTACCGTTGTGTAGTCGGATGCCACGCAGGTCAGGTATTTCGCCATTTTTAAGTAGTTCTTTCGAATCCTTCAGGTCATCAGAAGTGACCAGCAATGGGAATCGCATAATGTCGTTTTTCCAAAGTTCGGCAGGTGATTCTTGCATCCAACCTCTTCCAAAATATACCCTTGGAAGCTTCATGCGCATATATTTTTGAGAACTTCGCGTATCCAGACTTTGCTTGAACAAAGCGATCCTTGTCTCTGCCCATAATTCATTACCAAACAATAGAGGGGAGTTTACACAAGCCGATAATACAGGGCCTGCGATCATTTGAGACCAGTTGTGCTGATTGACAAAATCCTTTGGCTTGATCTGGAGGTGCAATTGAAAACTGGTATTGCAGGCTTCAAATAATACTGAACCGAGAGACATGATAAGATCATCCACACCCTGCATATATACTTCAAATTTGCTGCCTCGAATCTCAGACAAGGTATTGCTCAAAGTTTCATATCGCTGGATAGGTGTCATATATTCTGACTGCAAGTGATGGTATTTCAGGGAAGGTAGTATTCCTGTCATCAACACATGTTCATTTTGCCTTTCAGCCACCTTATATCCTTTTTGCATTAAGTCCAGGAGGGCACTTTCCATATTCGAAAAACACTTTTCCTTAAGCGGAAGCGGGTCCAGATTTATCTCCATATTGAAGAGTGCAAGCTCATTGGTATAGTGTTCATCATCTATTTTGTCCAATAGTTCTAACGCTGACTTCGAAGGGTCGAATCGATCATCTACCACACATAATTCCTGCTCCGCTCCAATCCAGAGATCACCTTCTTCAAACATCCTTTCCTTGAGCATATATTCAAATGCCTCGATGTCATTTAAAGCGAATTGGTACATTTTTCGTCGATCATGTTCGTCCACAATCTTGCGTACACGGAAATCTCCCATAAGTGAAGGTTTTAATTAAAAAAATGATCTAGAATATCAATCGGAGTTACAATGCCCTTAAGCATACCTCGACTGATTATAGGAATGGCATGGAATTTATTTTTCTTGAATATTTCGTAAGCTCTTCTTATTGAATCGGTGGATTGTAGCGTCACCACATCCTTGGTCATTATGTCACAAGCTCGCAATGAACGAAGTATGGTGGCATCATATTCTTCTTTTTTTGGATTCCTGAATAAGGAGACCCCGCTTTTGGCACGGTCCAAATCAGTACTACTTATTACGCCTTCGAGGTCACCGTCGTTATTCACGACCAGGACATGATGGAAAGCTTGTTGGTCAAATAATTTCGCCACTTCAGAGACAATTTCATCGTGATTGACTGTGTAAAGGTCTGTGGTCATGATATCTTGAATGAGTAGGTCTTGCATGTTTTTCAATTTGTAGTATGAAGATAGAAGGATTACAAAGTAGCTTCACTGATGCAGGTCAGCATCGAGAATGATGAAGATCATATAGATTAAATGCCCTAAGCGAATCAGGAAAAAATGGTTTATGCAGAATAATGTTGAATGAAAGGCTTTATATTTAGAAATTAATTCAAAATCAGTCAAATACAAAATTCAAATAAAAGAAGAGTGATTAAATTGATATTTAAGAATATATTGAATTTATCATTTGTGATGCTGTTTTTTAACATTGCGCATGCACAAGAGGACTCTACTACCTATGAACTGACCAATAAGATATTTAGTTTTGAAAATAGTATTGATGAAGCTGACGATTACAATTCATTTTTGGAAATATATAGAGAAATTCGACTGACAGATGGCAGGTTTTATTTTTACCACCTCCTGGAAGATACTTTAAATGACATAGGTTCTTACAAGATTGTACCTCCGAATCTACTTGTTGTTGAATTGAACGATTCTTTAAAAACAAAAGTGTACCACAACTACATCGTTGATAATGAAATAGTCACATTAAAAGGTTTGGAAGATACCACTTATCAGTTGACCCTCTATCCAGTGCTTGAATCTGAGTTGCCACTAAGTGAAGCGGTCACATCGTACCTCAAAAGTGAAAGGCATAAATTGGGTTGGAGACGGTTTCATTACTACCTCAAATATTTTAAGGGATTTAGCCAGGAGTCTATTGTAAAAGCTTCAGAACATTGGGAATTTGTGGTATGGGGAATTATTGGTGGAGAATGAAAATGGGTTGAAAGCAAAAATGCCCTCAACCCAAAAATATGAAAAGAAGTTAATATCTATTTACGGTAATAATACAGTATCGATGACATGGACAACTCCATTCGATCCTTGAGCATCTGTAAGTACTACAGTTGCTGTACTGCTACCACCTACTACTTTCACTCCATCGCTCAAATCAATTGAAAATTTTCCTCCCAGTGCTTCGACTTCCTGTCCATCTGATAGTTCTGTTGATTGAACATTTGCTCCACTTATCACATGATAATTTAATACTGCTTCTAATAATTCAGCAGGAATATCGTCCAATGAATTCCATTCGCTGTTAGAATTCAATAAGGCATCAAATGCATCATTCGTAGGTGCAAATACGGTGAATGGACCGTCACCAGATAGAATGTCAACATACTTAGTCGTCAAATCACTCCTCGTCAAGGCTGAAACCAAAGTTGAGAAAATTGGATTATTCAAAGCAAGATCTACAGTCGTTGGAGGCAACATTACTTCATCAATGATGTGCACAGTACCATTAGTAGTGCTTACATCGGTAGTCAGTGGTGCAGCCGAACCATTGAATCTCACTCCTCCAGTGACATCCACTTGAAGTACGATTGGTTTGGCGTTTGGTCCGTCTGCCAAGGTCGTTACATAAGAATCTGTAAGGCCAGCAGCTTTCATATCAGCACCCAAAACATGAAACTTCAATACATTGGTCAAAGTAGCATTATCAATATCACTTAGAGAATTCCAATCCGGATTTGAATCCAATAAAGCTTGGAATGCCTCATTGGTAGGGGCGAATACTGTAAAGGGGCCATCTCCTTGTAGGGTAGACACAAGATTTGCCTGAGTCAAGGCTGCCACCAAGGTGCTCAAATTGTCTGTTTCTTGTGCAGTTTCTACAATATCCAACGGATCTGGAGTAGGATCTACAGTAGGTTCTGCATCGTCACCACATGAGGTGAATGTCAATGAGCCAAAAGCAATAATTCCCAAAAGGAGAAATTTAAATCTATTCATTGTTTAAGTTTATTTTTGATTGAAAGAATATCAGAGAAACTACATAATTTAAATTTTGTTTAATAAATATTGGAAAAAATTAAACAAAAATTAATTTGTATCATTTTTAAAGTATGACTTATTTATTTTCACTCTTTAGTATTTTAGTAATATCCGGACAAATGACTCTTTTTGATTTTGATGATAAAAGTGAACTAAGAAATTGGACAATAGTGGATGATGTGGTCATGGGAGGAAGATCGAATGGTCAATTGGCGATTGATGGTAGAGGGCATGGTGTTTTTTCGGGAACAGTATCTCTGGAAAACTACGGCGGATTTTCTTCTGTTCAATATTACTGTGGTGCGACAAATGTAGCTTCCTATGATAAGATAGTCATCCGAATCAAAGGGGATGGCAAGTCATATCAATTCAGAACCAAGAGTGACAACTATGACAGACATTCTTATGTATATCCTTTCGAAACATCGGGCGAGTGGGAGACGATTGAGATTCCGTTTGCACAAATGGCTCCAAGATTTAGAGGTCGAAAATTGAATATGCCAAATTACCCAGGGCAAAGATTAGCAGAAATAGCTTTTTTAATTGGAAACAAAAAGAATGAAGACTTCAGCCTTTTGATTGATTACATTGGTCTGAAGTGATCAATATTCATACTATCCTTGATAAGTACTTTTAGCAGACAATTTTATACTTGATTTCAATTGATAGGACAATAAATTTCATCTATTTTTCGGTTATAGTTATATCAGAACCTAATGACAAGTAGCAAATCTAATACGCGCTTCTAGTCATTACACTGCTCACAACAACCTGATAAATCAAATGAAGTATTGTTTACTCACCCTGTTTTTTTTATCACTTGGCATTCAAATTTCGGCTCAGGTGATTTATGTCAATACCTTGGACGATCGACTCTACAGATTGGATATCAACTCTTGTAGCTATGAATATGTGACTACGGTAAATTCGGAGGTTTTTGATATTTCTTTTCATCCGAATGGCAATCTTTATGGAATTGCTGGTAATGGTCGCTTTTTTCAAATTGATACGATTGCGGGATTTACCTCACTGGTACACAAATTTAATGGTCAATACTACAATTCTCTTACCGCCTCTGCAGATGGATTGATATATACCACAGGTAGCCATCGGGAATTGTGGTCTTACGATATCGCCAATGGTACGGCCAGATTTCATGGCGATACGGGATTAAAAGCCACAGGAGATTTGACATTTTATCAGGGCAAACTTTATGCAGCAGTCACAGGGAATAGAATTGCTCATATTGATATCGAAAATCCAGAAAACAGCAGCATTGTAATAGATCAATCTGTCCCTGGTGATATTTTTGGAATCGTGTCATTTGCCGAGGATTGCAGTGAAGTCAATTCGTATGCCATCACCGATGGGAATTCTGATATTTATCAAATCGATTTTACGACCAACTCTCTAAATTTTATTTGTGAGATGAATATTGAAATTGGTGGAGGCGCAAGTACATTCGAATTTTTGGCATCGGCACCAATAGAAATTGAAGAATTGGATATTGTTACACCTCTTTGCAACTTCAACAACGGCTCCATCATGGTTCAGGCGTCTGGTGGTACAGGAGGGATTACTTATTCTATTGATGGATTAAATTTCACAGATAACGGCGAATTTGAGAGTTTAGGCGATGGATTATACACTTTGTATATTCGAGATAATATCGGCTGTATAATTACGGAGGAAGTTGAGCTGCCAGCACTGAATTCACCTCAGATTAGTGATGTACTCATTCAAGATCTGACTTGTGATGAAGTAAATGGGGCCATTGTGGTATCGGCAGATGGAGGTACAGGAATACTCGAATATTCGATTGATGGCATAAATTTTCAACTGGATAATGCTTTTAATGAGCTACAGGATGGTTTGTTTGAAATCGTGATTAGAGATAGCATTGGATGTACAGATCGTGCAGAAGTCACTCTTGTTGCAATAGGGTCTCCAAAAATGAATCTTATGCAAGTGACCCACACTACTTGCAATCAAAGTGATGGCTCATTTGAGGTAGAAGTCAGTGGGGGAGCCTTGCCATATGAGTATACCATTGATGATGTCAATTTCCAAGATTCTGATTTGTTTGAAAATTTGTCAGCGGGTAGTTATCAAGCTATAGTCCGTGATGATAATGGATGTGAGGATTCATTAGAATTGGTTATTGAAGAAAGTGAACCTCCATTGTCACTGCCTGTGATGACTATAGCGTCGCAATGTGGTACAGATAATGGCTCCATCGTTGTAGAGGCAATCGAGGGAGATGGCACTACTCAATACTCTATCAATGGAAGTGAATATCAGCAGGATAATCAGTTTGTTAATGTGGCAAGTGGAAATTACACAGTTTATATTAAGGATAAGAAGAATTGCATTTCTACCGAGAACGTGGAGGTGGCGAGTTCGGAAGCATTTACAATTTCCAATATTGAGAGTACCCTTGAAGATTGTGGAGAGGCCAATGGAAGTTTCTTAATTGAAATTGATGGAGGTACGGAACCCATAAGTGCCACTGTAAATGATGATTATTTCGAGTCTCAATTATTTTTCGAAAATCTATCATCGGGCATCTATGTTTTGAATCTGGAAGATGCTGAAGGTTGCCGCGTAGATACCTTGATTTCTGTAGGAGCAAAAGAATGTCCGATCTATGTGCCAAATACAATTTCACCCAATGATGACGGGATCAATGATGAATTTTCCATAGTGACACATCAAGCATTTGAGGGAGAGTTCAAGTCTTTCAAGGTCTTCGACAGATGGGGGAATTTGATTTATGATATTAGCAATTTTAGTATTGATGAGCTGACTTGGGACGGCACTCTCAATGGAAAGGCCTTGGCGGATGGAGTCTATATTTATCATTTGGAATATGTACCAGGAGGCAATGAAGCGGTTATCCGCACTGGAGATATTACAATCTTGAAGTAATTTCTTAAATAAATCTCAAAGTTTTTCTCAGTAGGAAATGAACATTCTTTTCTTCTATCTTTAAAAGTGATATAAAACATATTGTTGATTGCTTTGCATTTCGCTGATTCTAAATTCTTCGCAATTTTTTAATCACTTAGCTACGGCCAGTCGCTTCAAAAAATCGCTTTGATTCGAAAATCAAGCCCATACAAATCATTTTTACATACGTTTTTATTCTACTTTAAGACATTGTTATTTTTCTGAATGAGATGTTGACTTTAACCGCAAAGGCGCAAAGTTCGCCAAGAATTCACAAAGAAAATATTAAAAAATGCTTGTTAGTATAGTCAACCTTTGAGCAGTCTTGTGACATATTTCAAAGGATAACCACGAATAAATAGTGTTTTCCAGTAATCTCTCAAAGTAGAATTAATTCACATCATAGAAAAAAATGTTCTCATGTTAAAATTCAAAAAGAGTACTTTAAGCCGCAGTATATTAATAATGCTAGTTGTGGCATTTGCCAGTATCACCAGTTTTTCACAAGCTTCTCAGACTAAAACAGATCGTGAACTCGTCCATGATGCAGTAGAGGATTATGTCTTGGCTCTGTATGATGTGGAGCCAGAAAGAATAGCCAGAAGTGTAGACACCTTGTTGCATAAAATTGGCTACTACGATTACAAGGAAAAGTCATACAACAACATTCCGATGAGTTATCAGAAATTGTACGATTTGTCTGCCAGATGGAATGCAAAGGGCGACCAAGCCAATGCTGAGAGTCCGAAAAGAATTGATATTTATGAAGTGCATGATAAAACCGCTTCTGCAAAACTGACCGCAGAGTGGGGCATTGATTTTATGCATTTGAGTAAGATAGACGGGAAGTGGAAGATTGTGAATATTATGTGGCAGTCACCACCGAAGTGAAACTGTAATCAATCTATCTTACAAATAAACATACCTTTTTAAGAAAGTAAAAGCCCTCTTACTATCAAGTGATTGTAGAGGGCTGAAATGTAATCTTTGGTTTGTCAATTCAAGATTAACTAATTAATACTTTTCAATTATTTAAGCATTAACCAATCCATAGTTGACTGATATATTGGTAGATGTACCTCTTCCAGCTCGCTGATATTTCATTTTATATGAGACCCAGTCGCCAGTTACCCAACAGTAGTAATATTGTACCTTCCATGCGACATAATAATTTACGGTTTGATTGAATGCACCTAAATCTTCATTTACCATCCATACGCCTGTACAAACTGGTTGCATATTGCTCTTAGCCAATGTTGGAAGACTTTTGACAGTTGCTTTTTCCATAAAAGGTTGACTAAACATATCCCAGATACTGTTTTTGGACTTAGTCATCTGAAAATCCCATTCACCAACAGATCCACTTGAATTATTTGTCAGCGTAAAATCTTTGATGGTTGTCGATTCTGAGCTGCCTATAGTATAACTCGCATTGAATCCAGGATTTTCAGAAATATCTACTCCTACAGTAAAACTACTGCTTGACGTATATGTATTTTCACCATTTACATTCTTAGGTGAGGTTTGGTAGGTAGTGACTCGTGAATTATTCGTAGGCTCCAGTTTTATATTTATGCTATCCTGAAAGTGCCCTCTGCCATATTTGTCATCTCTGGCAATATCTCCACCACTGGCAGGATGAAAGCCAGCACCAAGGGTATTGATTTGAACATATTTACGTTTTGGATTAAAAGATGCGATCAGCCATACTTCTATGAGCATTTCGTTTGTTGCAGTCTGTGGTCTGTCTTCCAATTGTATTACTCTATTGAGTGGCACATGGAATATTTTGTATTGTCCAACAGGTAGATCTATTGGAGGAGTCGAAGTGGCTGATACACTTTTCTTGTTTTGTTGCCATTTCTCTTGTTGTACGGCAGTCTCTAACAGTTCAGAAATTTGCGACAACCTCGAGGACTTTGCTTCCACTTCTAATTCTTTAGTGACTGGTGCCTCCTGTGTTTTTTCTTCACCTTCGCAGTGAACCTTTATAAATGATTCTTCATTAAGTGTGAATCTGTCATCTTCATTTGTTGAAATGGGTACTATCAATGTACTTTTTTCATATTGATACACTACACTGAACTCTGAATCGAATCCCAATCCAAAGACATTGCTCATTTCGTCTCGATCTTCACTAGAATTGATAACTATTATCGGTTTTTCTTTTGCCTTGATTTGTTCCAGTAATACTTCTTCAATTGAAGATTCATTCGAAAGATCAACAACAACTGCTGTGCAATCTCCAATCTCAGAATTGTCCAATTCTTTAATCATAAATAACTTTTTCAAATTGGTCATTACTGTATGATCAATCTTTCCGTGGGTTAATAATAAATTCATCTTTTTTAAGGTTTTTAATAGGGCACAAAGGTGCCAGTTTACATTATTCCTACTCTCTTAAAAGGCTTTTCAGATACCGCCTTTGCATTCAAAAAAAAGCTTGTTATTCAATTCGTTTTTTTAGCTTTTGAATACAATACAAAGGTCGGGCAACAGGGCGGACCGATTAAGAGCAATAAAGCCTGATTATTGAAACAGGTAGAATTGCCTGCTTAGATGAAAATGCACCAAAAAGTGAATTTAGCTTTCGAGGGGTGGTTTGTTTTTGAACTAAGTCAGGACTGAATGTTCTTTTATAAAAGGATGGTGATAATGATCATTGTCAAATGAAGGAATACAATGGCGGTTGGAGAACAACATCCTCCAAGGATCATTATCAGATGGTTAGAAAAATATAATACACTTGTTTTTAGGTGAAAAGTGCTAAAAGTGGGGCATTATTTTCAGAAGTAATATGCGAAGATAGTCGATATTTAAGGGAATTAGCTTTTTAGGGGTGTTCAGAAGTAGACTAGAATAAATTGAATTGATTTTTACTCTACTTCTCGGATATACCGAGAGGCTAAATTGGCATTGACAATTTTAGTTTTTTATTAAGGTAATTGCGTTAAAAACTCATGAGTGTTTGAGCAAAATCAATGTCAAGTTGAAACTCCGCATAATGCAAATCAAACAGTTTAGAGTAAGATTCCCAGACATAGTGCGAGTTTTCATGTGTTTAGCAATTATCTTGATAAAAAACGTTAAGAAATTGTAACAGCCTTGGGTTTTTTGGTTCGTTTTTGGGCCAAGCTAGGACTGAATGAGCTTTTATTGAATAAAAGTGATAATGATAATTATCAAATGAAGGAACACGATAGTGGTGGGCTAGCATCGTCCGTCATGGAATGACCAAATGAGTTGAAAAATATATTACTCTTGTCTTTAGGTGAAAAGTGCTAAAAGTGGGGTATTATTTTTTGATGTAGAATGTGAAAATAGACGATAATTGACAGTACAATAAATCTTTGCAACTCTCAATTTACAAAACTCTAAAACTTAGATACTAACTCTTTGTATTCACCAAAATCAACCTATTCCGAGAAACAGCAAGACGTGAAATATTCATAATATCAAACTCCGCCAAATCAATAATCTCTTGCCAATACTCATCTCTACTCGGATGGATAGAAAAAAGCTTGCTGCCTTCTCCCATAATTATTGTTCCATCAGAAAGCAAGGCAAAATCTTCGCTATTGGGTCGAGTCTGGGTAATAATCGTAGCCTTTCTATCTTCCATATTGTACGACTTTATATACCAGGTATCTTCTGTGACCTTATGAACAAATAATAAATCACCATTTGAATCTTGCTGAAAACAGCGACCAATATCCTCCAGAACGGTGGTGACTTTTTCAGTTTCAAGGTTGCCGATTGCCAATTTCATTGGAGTAGATACCAAAAACATGGCAACATCTTGTTCCGAGAGCCAACAATGATATCCAATATTGGAAATGTCCTCGAATATCCGCCTTCCCGAATTCGAATGGTCTTTTGGATACAACCAAAAAGATTGAGTACTGCCATCTTTCTCCACTTTTACCGCACTAAAGTATCCGGGCAAAGCCCTTGGAGTGGGACTGTATTCACTCACACTATCCGTAGCCGTAATGCGGTAATACTCATTGTTCAAGATATCCAGTTTCATAAAATCCGTAAAGTCCTTGTCGTAGTGGTTGGACGTGATATATACCTCTCTTGGATTGATGAAGTAGGGTTGATTGTTGTATCCATCAGGATTGAAACCACTTAGATAAACTGGACTGTTGAGACTTATTTTTACACCATTATTGAGCAGCTTGAACATGTACAAATCTGTGTTGGGCAATTGAGCGGAGAGTACTCCAAAACCAAACAGAAAGAAAAACAATATCCGAATCCTCATGACTAAATGTATTTATGCGCACTCAAAATAGTTATTCCTCACTATTATGTTCTTATTCCAAACCAAAAAAGTGATCGATCTATCTTATTCTGGCAAAAGACAGATGAATTTGCGGTCCAATGGATCAAGATTATCCACCAAAACATCAAAAAATGATTCGCCCATTCCCAAATAGTGTGGAAGGAAATTATCATATCTCTCTTGGAGTCCGTTATTGGGAAATAGCTTCTCTTTCAACTTGGTAATCTTGTTGACATTGACTTCTTGTTGGGACTTTAGGCTTCTCTTGATCCGAGATTCCATATTATCAATGTTTTTCAATTGCTTTGTCATATCGGCCAAAACAGCCTTGGAAAGGGAGGCATCCACAGCAGCACTTTTTTCAGCAATTTCCTGATATGCTTCCTCAATTTTGGCTTTTTGCTGATCCAACTTTATTTCTACATCCGAGGCAGCATTGATAAATTGAAAAATCAACTTGTCCTTATCCTTAAAAATATCACTGATTTCGAATCCGAGCTTTGCCATATTTTTCAGCTGCCCCTTGTTAAGAATCATTGCCGAATTCCGCCTTATCAACATAGGGTAGAAGACATCCAACGCTTGAAATTGTGATTTTCTTTCCAACCAATAGGCAATCTCACCACCACCGCCAATGTATGCCAGATTTGGAAGACAATACTCCTGGTAAAGCGGGCGCATGACAACATTAGGGCTGAATCGATCTGGATGATTTTCCAATTCATTCAATAAACCTTCTTTAGTAAATCTCAAATTTGTATCTATAACCACGAAAGAATCTCCGTCAGGTTCAATCCTTTTTCGTCCATCCTGACACAGGTAAAATAGATTGATGTCACGAGGGAAGGCTTGAGCTTTGAATTTGTGTTGCTCAAGTTTTTCTTGTGTTTCCGAAACAAGCGACTTGCTTATCTGCTCTAAGATTTCTCTCTTGATAATTGGGGCAAATCTATTTTTTAACCTGGCATTGTCCATATTGACGGCGATGACTCCATATTGGCCAAACAGATGATTTACCAGTTTGAAAACAAAATCACCGTAAGTATCACTTCCTACCAAACTCTTATGAAAAGTCTTCACTATTGCTGAAGCATTGGGATTGTCGCCCAATATCTCTGACACCTCATCGATCACTTCTTTCAATCCCTCGATGGATAATCTACCTACGGCACCAGAGGATTCTCGCACCCATCTTACTGTCTTTCCAAAAAGATGTAAATGATCGATTTCCTCAAAATCATGGTCTTCGCCTCCACTCACGAAAGTAGGTACAAAGGTATATTCAGGATACTTGCTATTCAATTGTCTGCATAAATTGACCACAGATGCAATCTTGAGCACATAATATAGTGGACCACCAAGAAGGCTTGGTTGGTGGGCTGTGATAATGGTAAATGTATTATCAGATTTCAGCGCTTCAATATTTTTTAATTGAAGGGTAGAAGGTTCAATTTTAGAATAATTTTCTTGCAAAACCTCTGTCAATAATTCTCTGTCAACAGGATATTTTTTACGGTCCGCGATGACCTGAGAAAAAGTGTCAATATGTGGTATGTAATTATAGAAATTCCTTAAGAAAGGCTCCATGTTGATATAAGCAAGATCTTTGAACGAAATTGCCGATACTTCAGAGTATTCTATTTTTTCTATTTTCATAAACCTTCAAGAGTTGTTTTTAAATAAAATATAATCGAAAACATTCCAAACATAACATTCCTAATTATGTTCTGAATATCTTGATTGGTGTCAGCATGGCTACACAAATTGTTGAAATTCGTGGAGAAGCTAGAAACTTGCCTGTCGAACTTTATAGAACTTCAAGGCACAGGCCTTTGACCTCTTGTCCATTACAAATTGCCCAAAGTATATTAGCATCTTTTTACTCATCCACTGACCTAAAAGCGCACAAAAATATTTATTATATCTTCAATCCGAATTTATTATTAGATTTAATATTTAAAATGTCCAAATCCATTCAGTATTGAAATCAATCGTATATACATTTTTTACTTCTATTTTGGTGTTGATTTCTGCTGTTATCTTGATCAGTTCTATCATTTATTTGGCTCCTGTCGATCCTGCCAGACTTACCTTTGGACAACGTACAGATAGTGCAGCTGTAGAGCGAAAACAAGCTGAATTATTCCTGGACAAGCCTTTGCATATTCAGATGTTGTACTATCTCAATGACATTTCTCCATTATCGTTCGGGAATGGCAAGCGGTATGCCGAGAAAAAGATTTCTTACAAAAAGATTTTTGGTGGCGAGTCGGGCAATGGTATTTTGCTGAAGACGCCTTATTTTCGAGAGTCTTTTCAATCGGGAAAGCGGGTATCGGCACTTCTAAAAGATGCTATTCCCAAAACATTGATATTGGCTCTTGCTGCTATTGGAATTGCCATCCTTTTTGGAATTATTTTGGGCATTATTGCGGCCCTGGTTAAAGATACCTGGATGGATCAATTTATCATTGGAGTATCGGTTATTGGAATCTCGGTGCCGAGTTATGTGAGTGCGATAGTACTGGCATTGATATTTGGATTTCTTCTGAGAGATTATACTGGGTTGAATATTCAGGGTAGTATTTTCGATATCAATGATATAGGCGACGAAGTGGTAGTTTGGAAAAACCTCATTTTACCAGCTATTGCATTAGGTGTTCGTCCGTTGGCCATTATTACCCAATTGATGCGATCCTCATTATTAGATGTAATGACACAAGATTATATGCGTACGGCCAAAGCCAAGGGATTGGCATTCAAAAATATAATACTAAACCACGGTGTAAAGAATTCGTTGAATCCTGTATTTACTGCGGTTACTGGTTGGTTTGCTTCTTTACTGGCTGGGGCATTTTTTGTAGAGAATGTTTTTAATTTCAAAGGCATAGGTGATCTGACCGTCAATGCACTGATCAATTATGACATACCAGTCTTACTAGGATGTGTAATTTTCGTATGCACCGTATTCATCGCAATCAATATATTAGTAGACTACGGATACAAACTTTTCGATCCAAAAGTACGGTGATAAATTCTGCATTTTCTTAGCGCCCTTAGCACCTTAGCGGTTGAAAAAGCCCCAAAACAATATCATAAAATCCCTGGTAATTATCTACCACCAAGCACTTCGAGAAGTCAAAACGCAAACATCAAACAAAGAAAATGCATGAGGATAGCCACCTTTTATAGCATGGATTGCATCTTCGATAGAAATGTCCCAAGAATGATTATTTTTGAGGCGAATTTGAATATTTAAAATTAAGACTATGAGAAATAGTTACCCTTACATCGTACTTCTGTTGACTTTTTTAGTTTTTGCCTGTTCACCCAAAACTGCACCTGAACCAGTGGTGGTCGAAGAAAAGCCCACAATCCCAACCAAGCAAGAACCAGAAAATCCATGCATTACTTTTGGCGATTTGAGCGGTACGGACAGAGATGAAGTCGAAACAGCTTATGTCTTATATAAAGACTTGGTCAAGGAAAAAAAGTACAAGGAAGCATTTCCACTTTGGGAGAAAGCCTATTACGGCGCTCCAGCATCAAATGGAAGGGTAAAATATCAATTTGACGACGGTGTAGCCATCTATACTGCCATGTACAAAGATGAAAAGGACGCTGCCAAGAAAGCCATATATGTGGATAGTGTGATGTCTATTTATAACAAGCGGATGGAGTGTTTTGGAGATGAAGCATATATCCAGGGAAGGATAGCTTTTGATTATTATTATACCTTTCCAGGTACTGTAAGTGATGATGAAATCTATAATAAGTTTAAAATGAATTTTGATGTGAATGGAAAGAAGGCAGACTATTTTGTCGTGAATCCTTTTACCAAGATTCTTTCTGATAGAATTATTGCAAATGAGGTCAGTTATGAAGAAGGACGAAAGTATGCAAAGTTGATCAGTCAGACTGTGGAGTACGGATTGAAAAACTGTAAGGGTGTATTATGTGAATCATGGGCGATTATCAATGATTACGCCCCTGCAAGACTGGAATCTCTGGAAGGGATAGATGGGTTTTATGACTGTGAATATTATGCAGACAAGTATTATTCAAGATTCGAAAATGACCCAACGAATTGTGATATGATCAATTTGGTAGGTCGTCGACTCAAGCGAGGTGGGTGTTTGGAATCGGACGAAAGATTAATAGCTGTGACCAATGCCTATAAAGAACACTGCTATCAAGCGCCAGAATTAGGAGATGTAGGAAAAGGAAATGAAGCCTATCGAAATGGTCGATACAAAGAAGCCATCGCTTTCTATACCACCCACATTTCTAAAATATCGGACGCCAATGAAAAGGCCAAATTCGAACACCGAATATCACAAATATATTATGGCGATCTCAAGAACTTTCCGAAATCAAGGACACATGCACTCAATGCCGCAGGACACAGAGCCAACTGGGGAGAACCTTTCATGCTGATCGGCAAGCTATACGCATCCAGTGGACCACTTTGCGGATCGGGTAGGGGATGGAATTCTCAAGTAGTGACTTGGGCAGCCATCGACAAATTTCAACATGCCAAAAAGATAGACCCATCTGTAGCCGCCGAAGCCAACAAGTGGATCAAACAGTATAGCCAGTACATGCCAAAGAAAGAAGATATTTTCCAAAGAAGAATTAAGGCTGGAGATACATTCAAAGTCCCGTGCTGGATACAAGAAAATACCATCGTCCGCACCGCAGATTGAAAGAATTGAAAGATTAGAAAGATTGGAAAGATTGGAAAGATTGGAGATCAGGACTCTACTCAGTGTATCTCCGTGAATTTCCTCCGTGCAACTTCTCCGTGTATCTCCGTGAAAAATCTCCGTGTAACTCCGTGCAATCCCTCCTCCGTGCCCCTCCGTGAAAATTCTCCGCGCACCTCCGTGAAAATCCTCCGCGCACCTCCGTGAAAATCCTCCGTGTAACTCCGTGAAAATCCTTCTCCGTGTCGCTCCATACAAATCCTAATCACCCTAGCCCCGAGCATCTACCTCCCCGTAGTATTAATCCTAATTTTCCCATCTCCCAGCAGAATCCGCTTCCTCTTATACAATTTTCCCACCGCCTGCTTGAATACCTTCTTACTCACGCCGAACACATCCCTTATATCCTCAGGAGAAGATTTGTCATTGAGATGCGTCTCCTTATGTTCCAATAGATATTCAAACAATACTTCCGAAAAATCCTCAACTTTGCCATATCCTTCCTCCTGCAATGTGAGATCAATCTTCCGATCATCCCTTATCTTCTTTATATAAGCCGTGAGCCGATCCCCAATCTCCAGTTTTTGAAATATTTGATTTTGGTAGATCATACCCAAGCATCTATTTTCTATAATAGCCAGATAACCCGCAGGAGTTTTTCTATAGACGAGCACTTTGACCCTCTCCTTTTCCCTGAAAGAAGAAGAGTCATACTTTATATAATTCTCAATTTTTGTTGTGCCAGCTAATCGATTTGTGATTTCATCGATGTACACATAAATAATGGCTTTGTCACCAACAACAAGTTTGAACTTCTGTTCTCGGAATGGGATAAAGAGATTTTTGACAAGTCCCCAATCTGCAAATGCTCCATGTTCGCTTACCGCTGTGATTTCCATCGATGCACATTCTCCTACTTCGGCTTTTACATCTTCGGTGGTGGCTACATATCTTTCTTCACCATCAAGGTGCACGAAGACATCAATCTCATCCTCTTCTACAAGATCTTCTGGAATATATTTCATGGGCACCAGGATCTCTCCCAATTCTCCACCATCAACGTAGGCTCCAAAATCTACAAAGCGATTTATTTTCAGTCTATTGTATTTACCTAATTCTGCCATAGTAGTATTTTAAAAGCATGTGTAATAAATGATCTGCAAAGGAATTAAAATAATATGGTTCTAAAACACAACCTTTTTAGATTTTAATTCCATGAAGGACTAATTGTTCTTTCAGTTGATCGGGGTTTTTATAATGAATGGACGAAATTCCTTCCTTAATTGCAGCATTTATATTGCGCAGATTATCATCGATAAAAAGACTGGAATCAGCATCCAAATCAAACCTCTCCAAAATAAGCTGGTAAATCCTGGGATCGGGTTTTTTTAGATTTTCTTTACCAGAAACCAAGATACCATCAAACCATCCTAAAAAATCAAAGCGTTTCTGTGCTATGGGAAAGGTTTCGGCCGACCAATTTGTAAGTGCATATACCTTGTCATAGGACTTTCGTATTGCCTTGAGAATCTCTACCGTTTTCGAAATTGATCCTTTGAGCATTACTTCCCATTCACCATAAAAGGCCAATATTTCCTGGGTGTATTCGGGATATTGATCAATGAGAATTTTATTGGCTACTTCTATAGGTCTACCGCCATCCTGCTCTTCGTTCCACTCCATAGTACAAATTTCAGAAAGAAAGTACTCCATGGCATCGGGAGTTTCAAAATATGAGGTGTAGAGATATTCAGGATTCCAATCTATAAGAACTCCACCTAGATCAAAAATTATTGTCTTATTCATGTCGATTATAATTGCTATTTCATGGTCAGGGTAAAATATATAGCAATCGCAAAGATATTGTTCTTGTTCGCTTGGAGACTAATAAATGTAGTAATATATCTGCAAATGCGAAATAAATATTTAATTGCTTACTTTAGGGCGAAATTTGATTAATACCTTAATTTTAAATGAATATAACTACTATGAAAAAAGCTTTACTATTTATTTTTTCTATTGTTTTCTTGAGCTCAATGGCTTTTGCGCAATCTCATTCTTACTCAGACGATTTTGAGTCTTATGGAGTGGGTGATTATCTAGCCGCGAGTTCAGATGCCTGGACTACCTGGGGAGGAACAACGGGGACATCAGAAGATGTACGAATCACTGACGAACAAGCAAACAGTGGCACAAAGGCCATCAAATTTGCATCTACACAATCAGGTGGTGGACCTCAGGATGTGGTCTTGTTTTATGGAGGACAAAAACTTACGACTGGATTTTTGAATACTAAAATGCACATGTTGGTTGAGACGGGTGCCTATTTCAATTATCAAGCGGAGGTAGCCATTGGTACTACTTGGGCAATGAATGCATATTTCGATGCCAATGGAATAGGAAGAATTACAAGCTCTGGAGATGCACCAATATTACAATTTAATTATCCCGTAAATCAATGGTTTGACTTTGAGATGGATATAAACTTTGATGCCAATAAATGGCAATTAAAAGTAAATGGCGTATGTGTGGGATCATTTGCCAGTTCGGATAATAGCATTGCTTCTATCGATATCTATCCTGTACAAGGGAATTCATTTTTTGTGGATGACTTTTCTTACTCGTACAGCGAGGTGTCACCAGAATTCATGGAAGATGTAAGAGCTGGTCTTAAATCTACTGTTGACAATGGAATTGCTGGAAATACTGTTGGATTGAAGGGGTCTATTACCAATAATGGTACTACGGTAGTGACTTCATTTGCCGGAGAAGCAACAATCGGGGAGAATGTCATTCCTGTTTTGCAAAGTGGATTGTCCTTGGAAAAAGGAGAAACTCATGAATTTGATATTGATGATGCCTTTGTTTTGCCTGTAGGAACCACAACACTTTCGATGGAGGTGACGAGTGTGAATGGCGGTACATATACCGATGAAGATATATGCAATGATGTGGCCTCTGTAATCTTATTTGGAGTAGAGCCTGCCGAACATAAAAAAATAGTGGTAGAAGAAGCTACTGGAACATGGTGTGGATTTTGCCCAAGAGGTACGGTTTGGATGGATAGAATGAATAACAGATATCCTGAACATTTCATTGGATTGGCGGTACACAATGATGATCCGATGGCTGTTGCTGATTATGACGGACCATTGAATGCTCCTGGGTATCCAAATGCTTTGGTAAATAGAGGCGACTTTATTGATCCTTCTGCAATTGAGGCCCCTATTCTGAATGCTGTAACCGAGCCATCAGAGGCAATTCTTGTACATGGTGCACTTTGGGATGATGCTAGTAGAGAATTGACAATATCTTTAGATTTGACAGCGCTAGAAGATATTAGCACTGAATATAAAGTGAATGTTGCCATGTCTGAAGATGGAGTAACAGGGACAGGTTCAGGTTATGCGCAAAGTAACTATTTTGCGGGGTCTACAGACCTTATTGATGATAATGGAGTCAACTGGAGAGATTTACCTGCTACAGTTCCTGCTGAAGATATGGTATATGATCACGTAGCAAGAGCAATACTTGCACCGTTTACAGGAATGGTGAATAGCTTTCAAGAAACTTTGTCTGAAGGAGAGACGAAGTCTTTCAATTTCTCATATACAATTCCTGAGGATTATGATGTAGGGAAAATGCACATCATTACATTCTTGATCAGACCAGATGGAACTATTAATACTGGAGAGTCAACAACCATTGGAGAAGCAGTAGAAAATGGATTCACTTTGGCTTTATCAGCTCCATCAGTAGAATTGGACAATGCGACAAGCGTTTATCCGAATCCAATGAATGAGTATACTACAGTTGATATCAATCTAGTAAAGTCTACCGACGTTAGAATCGATATTGTAGATCTTGCTGGAAAAACAGCAATGAGTAAAACGTATGAGAATAGAAGTGGATTCTTCAGAACAAATGTTGATACTTCTAACCTTCCTGCGGGATCGTACATCATTAAGATTAATACTGACGATTTTTATACTACCAAGAAAATTTCTGTTGTTAGATAATTGAGATTTTCGTTTATCAAGAAATACAAATGGGTTGATTCTAATTGGATCAACCCATTTTTGGTTTTATTCATATCTGCAAGTATGGGAGCAGAAAAATTTTGCAATTACAGAATATCGCTTTTTAAATTCTTACTACATTACTTTCAATTACTTGATACCCTGAAAAATTACCTAATCCGCCATCAATATTATTATACACTATGACTTCTGATGCGAATGGATCATCGGCTATTTTTTCTTGTATTGAGAGAGTTTTGGTATACTCAAAGTAATCTTTTGATAATTGTCTTACTTCAACTTTCACCTCTTGAACTAAAAATTGATTTTCAAGGAGCGTAGTATTAAGCTTGTAAATATCAAAAGTCAGGTCCATCTTACTATTTAGAAAAAATGAATTGTCAATGGCATGGACAGCAAAATCAGCATAGGTATTATATATTTCTAATCCTGTGGTAACCAAATCGCTAAGCCCAATTTTTTTGAAATCGACAAAGCCAATATTTTCACCTCCGAAACCTGGAATTTCAAGCGTGTCACCATCGACTACTTCGTACAATTTCGTTTTTTCTTTAACTACCAATCCGTAGAAATTCTCTCCTAAGTTTGATTCTTCCAATGTCAATTTAAGTCTTGATTTATTTTCATCCACTTCTCCGACATACTCAAGTTTTGGAGTAGCAATACTCAATTTTGGTACTTTGGTTATAGCAGTGATATTATCATAATCAGAATGTTCTACTTCCAATCTATAATTCTGATCTTCCTTAATCGGTATGTCAGGATTATTGTAGTAGGCTCTTTTAATATTTGGGGTATTGATATTTTCCGAATACTTGAGATCGCCCATATATACATCATTTTCATATAGGGATACCTTGGCATCTTGAATTGAAGTAATAGAGTCAGTCGTAATATCTAATATGGAATGCGATACATCTACAATAGCGCCTTGATCTGGGCTTAGATATCCATTGACAACTAAAACTTGCTCTTTGTTGGGGTTTTCAAGTGTAATCTCCTTATTACAATTGACCAATAAAAGTGCTACTGAAAAAAGGCTAATATATTTTATATAATTCATGGATTAATTTTTTGTTTTAAACAATTGAAGTGGCTCATTTAAATTTGAATGAATAACTAATTCCAGGTATAATCGGAAAGAGACTTACATCCTTGTATCGAGGACCGTCAAGGTCATTTTCCCTTTTGATATAGAAGGTATTGTGTCTGCTGTATGCATTGTACAAGCTCAGACTTAGTGTATTTTCTCCTTTAGTATAGGAAACACTAAGATCGAGTCTGTGGTAAGATTTTAGACGATAACCATTCTTTTGTCCATATTCTTCAACGTTAGGGTTGAGTTGAGAATAATTGACCTCACCAAATATAGCTTGATTTGCAGCATAATGACTTATGGGGAGGGTGATGCCCCTTCCTGTTGCAAAGCTCCAAGTCCCGGAAATTCTCCATTTTTTGTTTAATTTATGATTGGCAACCAATGATAGATCATGTCTTTTGTCGTAAGCAAATGGAAACTCCTTTCCATTGTTTAAGTCATCAAAAGTTCTGTTGGTATTGCTCCAGGTATAAGACAACCACCCTGTAGTATTTCCAACATTTTTACTCACTTCCAGTTCTGCGCCATATGACCTTCCTTTTCCAAGACTTATTTTATCCTCAAGTCTATCAGAAGCTACCAGAAAAGAAGCACCCTGTTTGTAGTCGATCAAGTTGTTCATGGTTTTGTAGTAGGTCTCTAGAGTAATGCTGTATCTATTGTCAATGTCATGGGCAGCACCCAGGGCAAATTGTTTTGAGCGTTGAGGCTTTATTTTCTTAGAAGTACTAACCCAAAGATCAGTAGGTAGACCAATTCCACTATTCGCGAGGAGATGCAGGTATTGATTCATTTCACTATACGAAGCTTTTAATGCTGTATTATTTGTGACCTTATATGCCAAAGAAATCCTGGGTTCGAGAGAAGTGTAGGTTTCATTTTCAACAAAATAAGCATTGGTCGCCAGCCCCAGGTTGACATTAAGCTTTGAAGATAATGTAATCTCATCTTCCAGGAATAGTCCGATTTCGGAGCTGTTGATAAAATTATTGTTATAAATGGTGTCTATTTCCGCCCCATCTTCATTGGTGTTATAAGCAGTAACCCCAGGCTTGAACTTATGGTAGGTGGCGTACATTCCAGTTCGAATGTAGTGGTTTTGATTTGGGATGTAGTCCAGATTGTACCTAATCGAATAATCATTGATTTTTGACCCATAATCAAAATTGCTTTCTTTCTTTTCTGTTTTTTCTCCTTCTATAATTTCATCGATACTATTATTGAGAAGGTTGAATCTATACCTAGTGTTGCTTAGGATGAAATTACCAAATGCTTTATTTGCGAACCTGTGATTCCATCTGAATGAGCCTAAGATGTTACTCCATTTTAATCCAAAATCCTCCTTGGAAGTACCGCTGGTTGTTTTTTCAGTACTAGAATCATTAAAATCATCATTTGCTCCAAAAAAACTTAAAAAGAGTTGGTCATTCTCAGAAAATCTATGATTTATTTTGGCATTTAAATCGTAGAAATAGTATCCTGCTGTACCATCTACTCCTTCATTTTTACGTTGCTTTCTAATGATCGGCTTCATTATTAAATCTAAAAAAGTACGTCGGCCAGTAATCATGTAGGAAGTTTTTTCATTGAGCGGACCTTGCAAGTAAATCTTGGAAGCAATAGGACTGAGGGTGCCTCCAAATTCGGTTTTATTGCGATTACCATCTTTCATTCTTACGTCTATTACACTGGACAATCGACCATTAAACCGAGCCGGGAATGCTCCTTTCAGAATCTCCATACTGTTTATTGCATCTTCGTTGAATACCGATACGAAGCCGAACAAATGTGCTGGGTTGTATACTGGGACCCCATCCATAAGAATTAAATTTTGATCTATATTTCCTCCTCGGACATAAATTCCAGACGAGCCCTCTGTTCCAGATGATACACCTGGTTTTAGCTGGGCAATCTTCATGACATCTATTTCTCCCCCTATCGCGGGCATCACCTTTACATCTTCCATTTTTAAGCGCGTGGTACTCATTTGTGTCTTTTCAGAAGGCTTGTAAACTTCCTTCGAAGCTATGATTTCTACTGTCTCCATTTCGGTTATGGCTAAGAGTTTTACGCTCAAGGATATATTTTGATTTAGATCAATAGATTCGCGATTTTCTTGAAGCCCAATGTAACTAAAATTCAAGTTGTATTGACCCTTAGGCAAAGTAAGGCTGTAGTACCCATGGACATTAGTCGATACACCTGTACCAAGTTGTTCGATATAAATATTGGCACCTATAAGCTTTTCACCATTTTCCAAATCTTCGACATACCCACTTATAGAATATTTCTGAATTGGGACTTTTGCTGGAGCAGAAGCAGAATCCTGTTTGTATAAAATAGCCCTTCCACCAACTTCCTTGTATTTAATTCCTTGCCCTTCAAGTAATTTTTTAAGTACGTGATTGATACTTTTATTTTTTAGTTTTAATGTTACTTTCTTGCCTCCCACCAAAACCTCTTTGCTGTACGAAATATCAATTTCATGGTCGGACTTCAATTGGTCAATGGCTTTTTTGAGGCTTATATTCTTAAAATCTATGGATATGATTTTATCCAAGGGTGTACCTTGTGCATATGACTTGCAAAAGGATAATTGCAGGATCATAAGCATCAATGGAATAATACTTTTTTTATTCATTATAAATAATGTTTTACAATCATTTTATTAGATATGAACATCAAACTATCCTGCAGAATAGGTCAAAGATCATCTTCTATGTATTGATTTTTTTTAATTAATTCGCCATCAAGAACATTTTTTTGTCTCATATATACAAGAGCAACATACTGCGTCCTAATGGTCGGTGATTTCAAAAATTGAATTCAATTCATGTAGAGTCTTTTCAATAGATAAGCTTGATTTTGTTTTAGAAATTAAAATATTATTTACACCCTCCTTTTTTGAGTAGATAGTTTGAACGATCCTTTTTGATAACTTCAGTTTGAAATATCAATCCCAATGTTTCCAGTATCAGGTCCAATTCTTCATTTTTAAAGTTAGAAGTCAACGTACAGTCTAATAGTTGGTCATTTTCTACTTGAATAGAAATATCGTAATATTTCTCAATGTCTTTTATGGCTTCCGATAATTGGGTGTCTTCGAATCGAAGTATGCCTGTAGCCCAAGCAGAAATATTGGGGTTTGATAATGTATCCTCTGTCAAACGATTATTTTCGATATTGAATATACCGCGCTCACCTTTTGTAAGCATTACAGCTTGATTTTTACTTTTAAGATTGTAAAAATTTACCTTTCCCTCGGATACATACACTTCTTCTTCTAATTCATCAGTCTTTGATTTGAAGTTGAATTTTGTTCCTAAAACCGTAATACCCGTTCGTTGACCTTGAATAATAAATGGCCTTTCTTTATTCTTGCTAATTTCAAAATAACCCTCACCAACTAAAGTCGTCTTTCTGTATTGATCAACATTTGAAAAAGTCAACTCCGAATTTTCTGCCAACCAAACCTTACTGCTATCTGGAAGTAAAATCTCTTTTGATTCGCCAGCTTTAGTGATATAATGAAATTGATTAT
This sequence comes from Saprospiraceae bacterium, assembly GCA_965230575.1. GTDB lineage: Bacteria > Bacteroidota > Bacteroidia > Chitinophagales > Saprospiraceae > CAJXUU01. The sequence continues at coordinate 6,939,289 of OZ246013.1, read as the reverse complement.
CCTGGACTAAGCCGCTTTGCCAAATAAATAAAATCAATAAAAACGAAGCCGCCAAACCTATCCAGGGCCATTTTGTGTTGAATGAGATCTGCTTGATTTTTCCATCATCTTCAATTTTTTCATGAAGGTTTTTCAAGGCCGCCTCAACATCTGGATTGTATTCCTCAAGCGCCTTATCTTTTATTTTTTCACTATTCTCCCATATCCATTTTAGTTCTTTTACCAGGGTTTTATTCTTGTTAGATTCATCCATCCAGCGCTCTAGATCAGCAATTTCATCTTGTGAAGCATTACCAGATAAATATTTGTGTATTATTTTTTTATCCATTTTTGACATAATGTATGCGTCTTTTTAGGACGGTTCTCAATTATATAGTCTGAGATTTTTGAAATAACCCTACCTCGAGGTCAAATTTTTTTTATCATTATCGTATTCAATCATTTCAAACCATCTGAGTCGACATAGGATTGATAACCTCATATTTGTGATTTAGGTGAATGATGAAAGTATTATTAGAATCAAAATACCCAATAACTTTCGCAGTTGTAGTAAGGCTTTGCTTATGTGCTTTTCTACAGATTTTATTGAAATGTCGAGATCAGAAGCAATCTCCTTATATGATTTATTGTCAAACCTGCTTAATAGAAAAACAGCTTTACGTTTTGGAGGGAGTGCCTCGATGGATTGTCTCAATTTTATGAGTAGATACTGGTTATTGTCTTCCTCAAAATTTAGATTTGAAACATCCGCCAGGTCAATTTCATCCAGCGTTACGACCTTCTCTTCCTTCAGGCTTGATTTCAAATAATCTATACATTTTAAACTTATGCTTCTTCTTAAATAATTTGAAACTTGATTTATATTTAAAAAATTGGTTTTACGATTCCAAAAATCAAGAAATAAGTCCTGAACAAGATCTTCAGCTACCTGAAAATCACCCACCTTCCTGTAGGCAATTTTGCATAGATCCGTATAGTGCTTTCGAAATATTTCGTCTAATTGCTTTTTATTCATTTCGCTGATGCAAAAATACAAACATTGAGAGACTTGATGGTTTGTATTATGATCATTCCTTCTATATGGAAGTCTGGCATGATAGTATTGTTCATTATTCCGAACTATGATAATGTGTCACTGCATTATCATAAACTTGCACTCTTTCGAACAATGGTTTGTACTTCTCAACAAACTCCAGATGAAGTGGGTCCACCTGATATTTTCCTTCATCTTCTGCATTGGCAAAATTCACAATCCATGCCAAGTCATATGAATTATCGACAACATCTCTCGGTTGTCCACCAGGAGGTCCCCATGCAACGGATTGGATGGAAGGCACCTTGGCCAATTTTGGAAGGCCTTCATTAATGAATTCATCCAATAGTGCTGGATTATCTTTTTTGAGCCAGAAATATACGGCATGTATGAACCCTGGCTTTACCTCTTCATCTGTTTCAGTCGCAACAGTATTCTCAACCTGAGGAGTACTGGTCTTCTCCTTAGGTGTACAGGACTGAAAACTAGCAGAAATTAAAATAACTGATATTGAGAGTATCAATAATTTATTCATAATAATGTGAAGTTTATTTGACTTGAAAATTTAAAAGTAGACAAATTTTTGAATTGTACTTGCGAATCTTGTTCAAGTATGAATTTTGAATGGAAATTTGATTTCGGCTAGGGAACAACAAACAAACTAGAACTATACTTCAATGAATTTATTTATTACAAGGTCAACTGTTGTACCATCTTGATTGAAAATATTAATCGCGGCATCAAGTTTTTTGGACAATGAGGTGACAAGGCTGTATCCAAAAGATGATTTGTCATTAATATCAAAGTCTTCTGGAATTCCCTTTCCATTGTCAGAAATGCTTAGGAGTAATTGATCTCCTTTCTTAGTGAGTACGATGTTTATTTCACCACCATCATTATTGGGAAATGCATATTTTAATGAATTGGTCACAATCTCATTGATGATTAGACCGATCGATAGCAATGTGTCTTCGTGAAGATTTAGTGGCTCTACTTCATTGGTAAAAACGATGTTTTCTGCGTCCGCTTTTAATGAACTGAAGAGTGAAGACATCAGGTTTTCGACATAGTTGCGGACATTGATGCCTTTGAGGTCTTTCTTTTGGTATAGCAACTGATGGATGAGAGCCATACTCTTCACCCTGTTCCTTCCATCGACTAGGGCAGTTGTCAATTTCTTGTCTTTCGAATATTTTCGTTGCAAATTAAGAAGGCTGGCGATGATTTGAAGATTGTTTTTTACGCGATGATGGGTTTCTTGTAGAAGTGTCTGTTTTTCATTTACGGCTACATCCAGCAAGTTGTTTTTATTGGAGAGGTCTTCCACTATTTTTTTGTATCGTCGAAAGTAAAAGAATGAAAATAGCAGCAGCCCCATCCCCATGAAGCCCAATGCAGTAAGAATCCAAATCTTCTGATTTTGTGATTGAATTTCTTTCCTTTGGCGGACCAATATTGACTTCTGATTATTCTCGATGGTATTGTTTACACTAATTTTTTGCTTGGTGACTTTAGCGTAGTTTTCCTTAAGCGAGATGTACTCTTCCAGCTTGGCTTTATCACCTTCAACAGTGGCAATTTTGATTAGATATTCATTCGGTTCATCGAATCGATTGTGCATCAATTTGTTATTGGCCAAGGTGCTGGCTCTGCTAAAATGCTCTTTGGCCTTTTCCAATTCATTTTTATAGAAATAAAATTTACCTAAGCCCATAAGCATGCTAAAATGTTCTTTGGGATGATTACGAAAACGGGCATTTGATTCAGCTTTTGATAGGTAATGGAGTTGTAAATCGTCATTTTTGTTTGCAGCAGCTTCGATTGACTTTAGATTATAAAATTGATGACTGGAAGTATCTTTCGGACTGATATTTTCGAAATACTCTTTTAATAGTATTTTGGTTCTAGCAGTGTCCTTGTTTTTGAATGTACTTTTAATTAAGAGCGATCGATCATTCAAAGTCGGAGTCCTATCTTTTAGATTATACACTTCATTGTAGATTCGAAGTGCTTCCTTGTTGTTTCCCTCAAGTTGGCTAGCAACAGCCTTTTTGACCATAGTATTTCTTACTCCTCTTAGGTAATTGGCTGACTTGAAGAGTTCGATGGATTCATCATATGTACGATGTGCCCTGCCGTAATCACAATTTGCGGCATAGTACCAGCCCAATGCATGTTTTACCTTGGCTCGCATATAATCGTCGTTGGCATTTTCGGCAATGTCTTCCGCCTTATATGCATATAGCAGTGACACATCGAGGATGTATTGATTGGTCATATATACCGAATACCGGGTATAGACCTCCACCTTTTCAACGGGACTTGTCGAAGCAGGCATCGAAGATATCTCTTTGTCACAATAATATTGAGCCCATTCATGTAAAGAAAATCGTGCTCTTTTTGCCAGCCTCCTCCACCATTGAAATTCAATCTCATCTGTGGAAGCGTTTTTTTCAATATACTTTCGAACTTGAATAGTGTCATCAAGGTTGATCGTGCTAAGATTATCATCCTGCGCTTGAATATGGCATTGCACAAATGGAGTAGTCCAAATGAAAAAGGTGCAGATAATATTTCTCATATTATTCAAAGACATAATCAGATGGTATCTAGCCTGGCCATGAGATTTCCTCGATATGTACGGCCTATTGATATTTTGATGCCATTGATTACTACATGTGCATCGACGATTTCATCTATCTTGGACATGTTGACAATTGCAGATTTATGAATTCTGATGAATTGCTCGGGATTCATGGATTCAGCTACCTTTTTTAGCGTTTGGCTGATGACATGCTTTTTGTTGGGGGTATGGACTATTGTATAGTTATTCGATCCTTCCAGATACAAAATATTGTCCGTATGAACCTTCGACATTCGAGATCGATCTTTTATATAATATATGGATGGATATTCTTTTTTTTGAGCCTTGGCCTGAATGGATTTGTCCAAGGTCAATTCTATGTTGACTCGCAAGTCTTTTTCATCAATCGGCTTTACCAAGTATGCAGCAGGATGCGTCTTTTTTACCCTTTCTATCGTTTTTTCGTCGGATAGGGAAGTCAGAAATATATAGGGCATCGAGTGATTGGCATGTGCACTCTCAGCAACCTGGATGCCATCGATGACGCCTTCAAGGTTGATGTCAAGGAGAAGAAGGTCATATTCTTTCTCTCTTATTCTTTCGATGGCTTTTTCACCGTAATGAACAGTGTCGACATTGGGATAACCCATTTCTTCCAGCATGAATACCAGATCATCAGCGATGATAGGCTCATCTTCTACAACGAGGATTTGTATCTCATTCATAATATTAAAAAGTCAGCTATTAGGATATCAAGATACAAACTTTGTAAACGCCATTCCACTCCTTTGGCGTATCACAGCGACTTAATGAGTAAAATGCATATTTCTTGAGGGAATGTAATTTGAAAAGATAATTTGCGACAATTTTAACCGCAAAGTTCTACCAAAGTTTCAATACTTCAAATAAGTATTATTGATGTAATCCTGGCGTATTCCTAGCGAAATCTTGGCGAACCTTGCGGTTAAAGTCAACATCTAACTCCGAAATACAACAATGCTTCAAAGAATAATTAATTCAATTCAATCAACGTATCTTTACATTTCAAAACCTTAAAGACGTCAATCAATGAAAATTATAGATATTGAAGATTGGAATAGAAAGGATCATTTTAATTTCTTTTCTAAATATGACAATCCTTTTCATGGAATAGTAACGGACGTTGATTGTACCATAGCCTATGAAAATGCAAAGAAGAGTAAAACTTCATTTTTTGCGTATTATCTGTACAAATCTATCAGCGCTATCAATGAAATAGATGAACTGAGGCTAAGAGTTATTGATAAGAAGGTTGTAATGTTCGATGAGATACATGCGAGCTCTACCATAGGTCGGGAAGATGGAACATTTGGTTTTTCCTTCATAAAATATTCTCCTGATGCTTCCATATTTTATAATGACCTAAAAGAAGAAATTCGAAAAGTACAAGAATCAAAAGGCTTACAACTTGTCGAAAATGATATGAGGGTGGACGTAATCCATTATTCCACACTACCTTGGAACAAATTTACAGGCTTGTCCCATGCTCGCAATTTTAATAATGACGATACCGTCCCAAAGATCACCTTTGGAAAAATGTCTAATGAAAATGGCAAAAAACGTATGCCTATTGCCATAGATGCACATCATGGTTTGGTAGATGGACTCCATATTGCTAAATATCTGGAAGCCTTTCAACGACAGTTGGATAGTAGCGATTAGGGCGAGGTACCTTTCATATCAATATATTTTCACAATAAATTACCTTCATTATTTTTACTTAAAGTCAATACTTCTACTCTTAAAGTTATATATCCAGGATTTTATCAAATCGGTAAAATCAAATCCTAATTGAATCATGCAGTTGACTCAAAGAATCTGCAGTTGACTCATTCCGTTTTCAATTCAGCCCAATCTCAACATAAATTTGAATTGAAATTAATATCCATGTTGCCTTACATATGAAATGTGAATTGCGACATGAATACAAAACCTCATTCCAATTTTGGAAATCATTTTATCAAAAATATTAATTATGAAAACGTTGAGATTATTATTCGCAAGTTTTATTTTTTGTTTCCTTTTTATGAGCCAGACCAATGCACAGCAGATCAACAATGCAACGCCTTGTTTTTTCAATGTGAAGGCTAATACTATTCCAGTGGGTACTTGTGCCTTTACGGGAGTTGGTCCTTATTTTCCAGCCCTGGGTACTGGAGTTACACCTGTAGGCCTGCCTGGCCCTCCGGGATCACACTTTGTAGTAGGATATGGCGTCGACAGACCTGGAATCCCAGTAAGAATACCCGGTGAGCCTGCATGTGGTTATGGTATCGGTTACTTTGTTGGTTTTTGCTCAGGAGCACCTGTATTTGCCGATTACGACCCAGCTACAACCAATCTGAATATTCACTTTTAGAATGGCATAGTTGAATGGTGTCAATTGTATTTTAAAAGAAATATAATTCCTTTAAATATTCAATCACACTCACACATTAATGTAGAGTCTTAGCGAATGATTTTGGTTTTAAGCAGTACCAAATGATTGTCGCTAAGACTTTTATATTTTAATTACTTTTTGAATTGACTGACTAGACTTTGTTTTTACCTGAACAAAGTAAATACCCGACAAATTTGGCATTTCTAAATATCCATTTTCGAATCTGATGCCATTGACTTGGCGACCCATGGAATCCATTATTTTCACACTCAGAATGTGCTCATCTGCCTTGATCCACACTCCATTTACTGTTGGATTTGGCGATATACTTATGATGCTGGCAGAATTATCTTCACTTATTGAACTCGTACCAATATTGGGTGCACCTGGTGTAGGAACCATAGTAATGAAATTACCTGTTCCATTTGGAATCCTTCCATAGCTTATATCACTTTCTTGAGCATTGTATTCTATTTGATCAATGAGCGTTTCATCATTATCATATATTCCAATATACTCTCCTGATTTGGACAACTTGAAGTTGGTATGAAAAGTACCTTGATTGCGATCATCGTCCGCCCAAAACAATAGATATTCACCTCCCTCTATCGTATAATTTGGCATCGACCATTTATCCTTATTTTCAGGATTATCCGTCAAATACTTGTCCCCTAGATAGATAGGGCGGGTACCATAATTATACAATTCTATCCAATCATCATATTCCTCTTCCTCATCCTTAATTATAGCATTATTAGAAGCCATGAATTCATTTATGGATAATTTTAATTCCTCCTCTTCTATAATTATCTGAGCTTCTGCACACCTCGGATATCTGGATTCTTGACCATTGTTATCCGTAGCTTTTATATGATACAAAATTTCATCTTCTATAAATCCTCCAGGAATTATTAATCCATATACGCCATCATTAGCTTCTCCATCATTGTGCTGACCATTGTCGTGCATCTCTAGTGAAATGGGTTTGCCATTAATATAGATTCTGACACTTTCAATGCCTATATCATCCATGACATGGGCAGTGAATGAGACTTCCTCATTTTCATTGGGATGATTGTTTTGAACATTCGAAATTACGGGATAGATATCATTCATTTCCAATTGGGTGAATGATGCGATCAATCTGGTCTGAATGAAATCCTTTATTCCATAATCTGTCTGTACATAGCCCAATTTAAAATCGAAGCCATTCTCAAAATCGGTGGCATCAAAACCATAATCCAATGTGTAATAGGTATCATCAGCAATGTACTCCAACAATCTATCCCTCATGGCTTCCAGATATGGGTACATCTCAGCTTCATTATAAATATTGAGCAAGACTTCCTGCATGTAGAATGAAAAACGATCTCTGTATTCCTGGATTTCCATGAGTCGATTGTAGATAGGTCGGGTCTGACCAGTCTGACTCCATTGGTAGATGTTTCTATTGCCCCAATCTCTATTTACCCAATCGATTCCTAAGGTATTGTCGAGATCATATGGGATATATTCGAATTGATCAGTAGCTTGATTATGATAAAGGTAGAAGTTGTTTTTATTGTAAATCGGCCCATCCCAATTACCTGTAAGAATGTCAAATATGATGGTCTTGAGGTACATGTCCACATTGAATACTTTTTCCAATTCGCAGGGAAGGTTGTCATCGGAAGTCAAATTGAGCACACTAATGAAATTGGCAAAGTCAGAATAGTCATCGGCATGTTGATTGCTTTTTAGGTCATAGTTTCGTCTGCCGTAAATTACCTCCTTGTAAGAATCAGGATTGCTCCCCTTATAATTCAAATCTGCAGGATAAAGACACTTGTACAAATTGCCATTTTTGTTGCCAAACCTCTTTTTTGCAAAGTTTTGGTCGATGTGTTCGGTATTGGTGTACAGACCATAGTAATCACCACTGATGTATAGTTCCACATGATTGGTACGCATCGAAGGTATGCCAATCAGATCGGCCAAGTCGGCACATATCTTTGCCCTGGAAGAAGTAGGGTCATTGTGCTGGCCATTGAGATTTATCTTTTGAACACCGCGATATCTTCTACCTGGAACCAGGCCGTTGATGTCTATCTTAAATGATTTTTTATCAGCACCTCTTGATGTATTGCCCCGAAGCCTGAAACCGACAGACTCCAAAGTATCGTTGACACTATCCGTACTAAACATGAAAGTAGCATCGAATAATTCATTGCTATCTTTATTTTGAGGATCAAGAATAAAGTCAAGAGATTGTTGATCAATTATAATATCTATCCTCGGCACTACATCATCTCTATAAAGCTCGGTTTTCTCGGGAACCATCAACTGACCATGAGTGATTCCAGGCAGAAAAACAATGAAACAAACGATGGTTACCACTAAAATCAATCGATAATTATTTGCAAATCTCCTCATAGATTCAAAGATAGATAACAAGATCATGTTTTCGTATCATTTCAATAATTTCCTTTCTGACTCCCTCAGTCTTATCCTTGTGAATTGCACGGCTCTGAAAATGCTCCAACCACAAAAACGCAAGTAGTAAAATTTGAAATTTCAAGCAATCCAAACGTGTGTAAAACAAATTGCACTTTCTGATGTATAAATATACTCCTTGTCATCTTGAGCGGAGTCGAAAGATCAAGGAGTATGTCCTAACTTTAATTTCGACCAAAGTGGAGAAATCTACCTCAGATCAATGACTTTCGCCCTGTTAGATTTCTCCACTTTGGTCGAAATAATTTCTTTTTGTCCATTGACAATCCCTCCACTTTGGTCGGGATGACAATGACAAAAAATAATTTAGTGCAATTTGTTCTACACACAATCCAACCTAAAAATCATACAGATCAAAATTATTCTGCATCTTTAGAATTCAAAATGATACAAATTAAAATATGAATAGATTATTTTCGATCGCCCTATTTGCGACCCTCCTAATGACTTCTTGCAATACAGAAACGCCTGAAAAATTACCCGAAATCAATCAAGAACTTATCGCCAAGCACATGGCCATGTTGGCAAGTGATGAATTCCTGGGTAGAATGCCCTGTACCGAAGGAGAAGTAAAAACAGTTGCTTACCTGGAACAAGAGATGAAGCGAATGGGACTCCTACCAGGAACAGAAAATGGATTCTTGCAGGAAGTTCCTTTGGTAGATATCTCTGGCGAAATGACGTCTGATATGATCGTGTCAACCAAGAAGGGAAAGATCGTATTGAAGCCAGGCGAAGACTTTGTGGTGCATTCAGAAAGGACTCAAAAATCAATATCATTGGACAATTCCGAATTGGTATTTTGTGGATATGGAATACAATCTGAAAAAGAAGGTTGGAATGATTATGAAGGTATGGACATGAAGGGCAAGACGGCTGTGATTCTTATCAATGACCCTGGATTTGGTGGAGAAGACTCGGATTTCTTCAAAGGCAATACGATGACTTATAATGGTCGATGGGATCGAAAATACGATGTGGCCGACGCAGTAGGTGCCGATGGCTTGATCATTATACACGAAACGGCTTCGGCTGGATATCCATGGTTTGTTGTGCAGAGCAGTTGGACAGGATCAATGCAATACCTGGATGGTGTGGATAGATCGAAAGATGCAGGAATCAAGGGATGGTGGACTCTCGATATGGCAAAAAAGATCTTTGAAGCCAGCGGGCTTGACCTGGGCGAACAAATAAGAGCGGCACGAAAGCCTGGATTTAAGGCTGTACCGATGAATGCACAGGTCGATGTAAGTTTGGAAAATACATTCTCTTCCTGTAATTCAAATAATGTAGTAGGATATGTGAAAGGAACCAAAAAGCCCGAGGAATATGTGGTGTACACAGCGCACTGGGATCATATTGGAGTGGGCCAGCCCGTAGATGGCGACAGTATCTACAATGGTGCCTTGGACAATGCCAGTGGTACTTCGACGGTTCTGGCCATCGCGGAGTCGATGACTAAATCCGCGCCAGACCGATCGGTTGTATTTTTATTTGTGACGGCTGAAGAGCAAGGCCTTTTGGGATCGGAATACTACGTAGAAAATCCACTTTTCCCTCTTGATGCTACGGTAGCCAACTTGAATATGGATGGCGTGAATCCCGCTGGGAAAATGAAAGATTTTACAATTACTGGAAAGGGACATTCTCAAATGGACGAACTGGCAGAGAAAGCGGCTAAGGCACAAGGCAGGTATGTACAAAACGAAGAAGAGCCAGAGAAGGGATATTTTTTCAGGTCTGATCAATTTAATTTTGCGAGAAAGGGTGTTCCAGTATTATATGCTGATGGCGGGTACGATCATTGGGAAAAAGGAAAGGAATATGCGAGAGAATTTAGAGACAACTATACCGCCAAAAGATACCATGCCCCAGCCGATAATTATGATCCTGAGGAGTGGAATTATGATGGAATGGTCCAAGATGGACAAATCTATTTGAATATTGGATATGATCTCAGCAATAGTACCCAATGGCCAGAATGGTACCCCAAAAGCGAGTTTTCCAGACCAAAAATCAAAGACTAACAACTACAAACTTAGCGACCTTCGCACCTTAGCGGTTAACAAAAGCCCTAAACCCCAACAATTACTCAGGGCATTTTTTTAACCACAAAGGTCGCCAAGCAACGCAAAGAAAAACACAAAATACTCCACACCACCTTAGCGACCTTCGCACCTTAGCGGTAAAATAAAAGCCCTAAACCCCAACAATTACTCAGGGCACTTTCTTTAACCACAAAGGTCGCCAAGCAACGCAAAGAAAAACACAAAATACTCCACACGATCTTAGCGACCTTCGCGCCTTAGCGGTAAAATAAAAGCCCTAAACCCCAACAATTACCCAGGGCATTTTTTTAACCACAAAGGTCGCCAAGCAACGCAAAGAGAAAGCACAAAGTAGGGTGCAGACATATGATTCCTGTCATTAAAAGCATAAGACGGTATTTGTTTAATATCTTTCATGCAGAAAATGACCAAGCTATGATTATGAAAAAATATTATTTATTCATCTTGCTGTTATTCATCGCATTTCAGAGCAATGCTCAAGACCTCTATTTTCCACCAAATTTTAGTGAGGAATGGGAGACTTTTGAGACGAGTGATCTGGATTGGTGCGAAGAGAATATTGATGATTTCGATACATTTTTAGAAGAATCAAATACCAATGCTTGCATCATTTTGAAGAACGGGAAAATTGCCCATGAATCATATTTCAATGATTTTGATCTATCTACGGTTTGGTATTGGGCCTCCGCTGGCAAAACGATAACTGCCGCTATGATAGGCGTGCTGCAAGAAGAAGGACTACTGAATATCAGCGATAAGACTTCTGATCATTTGGGTGTAGGATGGACGAGTTGTGATGTAGAAGATGAAGATCAGATAACCATTCGCCACCAACTTACAATGACCTCGGGATTGGATTATACAGTAGATGATATTTATTGTACTGAGCCGGAATGTCTCTTTTGTATCAATGAACCTGGCGAAGAATGGTTTTATCACAATGCACCCTATACCTTGTTAAGTGATGTAATTGAAGCTGCTGCAGATCAAAACTATACAGGAGCGACCAATTCAAAACTGGTGAACAAAATAGGTTTTATTGGCCTGTGGACCAAGGTGAATACTGGACGACTGTTTTTTAGTACGGCTAGGGGAATGGCCAGATTTGGTTTGCTGATGTTGAACAATGGTGATTGGGAGGATGAGGTTATTCTTGAAGACAAGGATTATATCCAGGAAATGATCAACACTTCACAGGAAATCAATAAATCTTACGGATATCTGTGGTGGTTGAATGGTAAAGAATCTCATCGGTTACCTGGGACTACAATTACTTTTCCTGGTAGCATTATCCCCAATGCGCCCGATGATCTTTATGCTGCCATCGGCAAAAATGGTCAAATTCTCATGGTTGTTCCGTCCGAAAATCTGATTATAGTTCGAATGGGTAATAATCCTGATCAATCACTGGTTCCAACAAGTTTTGTGAGAGAATTATGGGATGAATATGAAAAACTATCTTGCTCAGTTGCCACAGAACAAGTAGAAGAAATAGAATTTACCCTCAGACCAAAATTGGTGTTTAATCGATTGGAAGTAATCTCGGATCAAGATTTTGATAATATCAATATTTATGATTTGAAAGGAAACAAAGTATTGAGTTCTAAATCTAAAAAGATGAAATTGTCTGGACTTTCTAGTGGCCTGTATTTTGTTCAGGTGATCAAAGGAAAAAGAAGTGCCAACAAGAGAATTTTAAAACTATAGCGTATTGTTATTCTAAAAAGGGAGGACGAATTAGAAAATATCTCTTTAGAATAATCTTGTGGTTATGGGTTTTCTACTAATTGGTTTTTAAATCACTTCATTGAAAGAAGACAATATTAATGCCGCCAAATGTTTGCAATTGCCTTCATATGGACAGGTACATTCGCCGAAAATTTTATTGTTTTCTGATATGATTTGCACCGTATAATTTTTCTCATTTACGAGGGCACTTATGCTGTTTTCTGTATTTTTCTGGCTAGAAAAGGAATTTGTATACAAATATGCCCTTCCCAGGACATTTGTATCAAACATACTGTCCAGTTGAAATTCTTTTAAATCTTTTAACCATTTTTGTAACGATTCGAAATCATTTTTGGATAGTAAATTCATGTTGCTTTTATGTGCCATTTATTAATTTCGTTCGCTCTAAATGATATTAATGTATTGCCGAAAGTTGAAGATAATTTTTAATCGAATGTTTATTAAAAATAACCAAATAATTCACCAACTGTTAGCTCAATATTTACGTAATTAGTGATATGAGCATTTGCAATTGAAATAATAATACTTAGATCTATAATACAATTAACAATAATGAAACAAATCTTTACTCTTTTATCCTTTGTGCTGGCATTCCAAATCAGCGGATTGAGCCAAGTAACAATTAATGAATATTCTGCTTCAAATTTGGAGCGATTTTTTGATTCTTTTGGTAAAACAGAGGATTGGATTGAACTTTATAATTCTGGTACTACCTCTCAGGATATTAGTGGTTGGCATTTGTCCGACAAAGCCGATAAGCCAGGTAAATGGGAATTTCCTGAAGGGACTGTTATTGGACCAGGCAATTTTTTGACTGTTTATTGTTCAGGTCGGGATGGCGTTTTCTCAGGTGATTATCATACCAATTTTAAATTGGCTCAAACTACTGGAAAGGACATTGTTTTATTTTCAGATGCCGATGAGAATATCATCGAATCCTATGAAATGAAGATTACATTGGTAGAACATTCGAATTGTAGAATGACGGATGGAAGTGGTGAATGGATGGTTTGTACAAGCCCCACTTTTAATTCAACGAATAACAATACAATGAAATTTGAGGGCTATACAAAGGCACCTAGCTTCAGCTTGGAGGCAGGATATTATAGTGGAAGTCAAACGGTTTCAATTACAAATAATCAAGAGAATTCTGTCTTGAGATATACCTTGGATGGCACCAATCCAAAATTTAGTTCTCTAGAATATGTTGGACCTATAACTATAACGGAGACCACAGTCTTGAAAGCTCAATCATTCAGCGAGAACACCCAAATATTGAATGGAAAGATGGAGTTTGCTACCTACTTGATTGATGAAGATTATTCGCTCGCTGTATTTTCTGTAGCGGCAGATCAAGTTCTGGAATTGGCGAATGGACAAGGTGAATTAATCCCTATCGGCTCAATCGAATATTTTAACCTGGACAAGGAACTGGAGGCGAGATCTTTTGGTAGTCTGAATCGACATGGACAGGATTCATGGGTGCTCGATCACAGAAGCCTTGATTGGGTCTCTCGGGATGAAATGGGATATTCGAAGGCAGTTGAAGCGGAATTGTTTTCATTTTCGGATCGGGACGAGTATCAGAAATTCATGTTTAGAAATTCTGGTGATGATAATTACCCCGCAATCAATGATGGTGCTCATGAAGGGAGTACACATATCAGAGATGAATATGTGCAGACTCTGGCATTGGAAGGTGGGATGAAACTGGATACAAGAGCAGTAGAAAGAGTGATATTATTTCTCAATGGTCAATATTGGGGAGTATATGGAATGAGAGATAGACCGGTAGATGCGGATTATACAAAAGAATATTATGATCAGGATAAGTATCATACGCAATATCTTACGACATGGGGCGGCACTGAAATCCAATATGGTGGCAATCAGGCTATGGTGGATTGGATGACATTGAGAGATTCAATTTTGCTCAATGATATGAGCGGAGATGAAATGTTTGATTTTGTAGATGATAATATCAACCTGGAGAGCTTGATCGATTACATGATCGTCAACTTGAATGCAGTTGCATCAGATTGGCTCAATTACAATACTGGATGGTGGCGAGGATTGAATCCTGAAGGGGATCATAAGAAGTGGGGTTATATTCTTTGGGATTTGGATGCGACTTTTGATTACTACATCAACTATAGTGGAGTGCCAAATACTGATCCAGATGCAGAGCCATGTTCTCTAGAGGAAATTTCAGACTTTATGGACAATTTTTTTCAAAACGAAGGCACGCTGAATCCAGGAAATGGACCAGATCCTTCGATGTGTGAGACCATCCTGAATGGAAGTTGTCCGTATGAGGCCACAGATTCTGTTTTCATAGAAACCATAAATCAAGATGCGTTTTGTTGCGATACAGATTGGGATAATATCTGCCAGGATTTGTATGATAGCATATTGGAAGGCAATGGCGGACCTACACCAGGTGAATTTTTAGCGGGTGATGTAGGGCGACACGAATCAATATTCCTCAAACTTTTGGATGAGAATGAGACATTCAAACAATTATATTATTCTCGATATGCAGATATGATGAATACGGTATTCACATGTGAAAATATGAACACTACCCTGGATCGTATGCTGGATGTTATCAGACCTGAAATGCCAAGGCAAATTGCGAGATGGGGTGGAAGTATGGCAGAATGGGAACAAAATGTCCAACGTTTAAAAGACTTTATAAATGCCCGATGTACAATGTTGGATGATGGTATGATCGATTGTTATGAAGAATTGAGCGGACCTTATCAGGTTACTTTAATGACTCAGCCTGATGGTATTGGAGAAATAGATTTTAATACCCTTGATATTGAATCATTCCCGTGGTCAGGAGACTATTTTGGTGGAATGGATAATAAGATAAAGGCAAAAGTATTCAACGATTTTGATGATGAATATGAGTTTAGTCATTGGATCAGCACGTCGGAAAATACTATTGCTCCAGATGTCAATTCTCGAAAAGCAAACATATCGCTATCTCAGCCAGATACCTTGATCGCTGTATTTAAGATGAAACCGTTAAGTACAGAAGAATTGGGCAATGAATACAATTTTGCCATTTATCCTAATCCTGCAAACAACTGCGTAGTATTTGATTACAAATTGGAATCAGCAGCTAATGTGAATTTGTCGTTATACAATGTTTTGGGAGAAAAGGTCATTTCTTTTAATAATAACAGTGGTAAGCAAACCAGTGGAGAATATTCTGAAAAACTGGACCTCTCTTCGGAAAGGTTGACTTCTGGACTGTATGTCTTGGTTGTGGAGATTGATGACAAGCAAAGGAGTTTTAAAATTAATGTCGTGAAATAATTTATTCGCTCCGCTAGGTTTACTAAACTTCTAAAGTTTAGTAAACCTAGCGGAGCCATCCATATAAAATTCTTCATATCTTACCATCGATATGACAGAAGTAACCCAATTTCACAATCTATCGCATATTTTCATTTCCTTGATTGGAGCCATTCTCTTATTGGCCATCTATTACAACATCAGAAAGCGATTTAGACAAATACTGGAAGAAGATGAGAATCAGAAGAGGGTAGACCGCGGACTTTTGTACTTGAGTTTGGCCATGTTTGTATGGGTGGTGTCAGGGACTTGGGCCTACCTGGGCAGTCGATTTGGTTTTGGAAATGGATTCGTATACCAGGGAGGTGTGAACCTACTGTCTATCGTGAATAATATGTTTTTACTCCTGGCCATTTTTTATTTTTACTATGCGCCTTCCTTTATTTATAAGAATGAACGAAATGTAAAAATCATCCTTGGGATCATTGTTGCTGTGACCATCACCACCTTTGGAGTGTCTTATTTTGGAGGAGGCAGGGTATACCGCAATATGAATCTTAATGCGCTGCCAGATCTTTTACTTTCGGGCTTCCTTTGTTACTTGCTCATGGTTTCTATGTACAAGACTTTTTTGTATCGTGGACTCCAGATTGTATCCTTCATTTCAGTCGTGGTAGTAGTCCTTATTTTTATATCACAGCTACCCGAGGTATTTCTCAATTTAGACAATGAGTTTCTCAACAACCTGGTCAAAATAGTGGCAAAAACTTCGCTCATATCACTCTTCCTTGTCTTGGCCACCACTTGGGTGATTCAATTGGCAAATACGCCCAAGGTAAATGAAATGCAGATTAAATTCATCGATTGGTCTCTTATTCAACTTAGCATTCCTTCTAAAAATATCAACAACAAAAGCGTAGATTTTGGCTCAAGAACAACTCAATACAAAAACCTTCTGAAATTTGCATTGCGCCGAAAATTTGGGAATGGCAATGATCAGAGCATAGTCGTCGGCTCTTCAGGAGAGATTAAAAATCAAACATATCTATCACGAATAATTGATGATATCAATGACATTTCAGCACAAGAAATTGGTCAACGACTCGAAAGAAAAGACCTTTTTACATTTATTGGTGAAGGAAAGTACAGACTTCGGATGCTCCCAGAACATATAACGGTTGACCAAAGTCTGCTCAACGAATTTGTCGAACAGCCCGAAAATAAGGACTATTCCGCCCTTTTGTAACTATTTGTTACTGACTTACACACAATTACATTCCACAATTTTTTGAAATAGTTTATCACAAGGCTATCCTGGAAGAGCACTTCGATGCTTCTTTGAATATTGTAAATCTTGAGTGATTTTTAATGATAGAAGGGAATGGTCAATTTGCCGCTTAGATATTGAATTGTAGAGTGGTGGATAAGTAGGTCTATTTGTATGCTTCTATTGTTTCGAAATTACTCCCAAAAAAATGAATCATGGAGGCTAATCAAACTCTTCTCGGACACCCAAAAGGACTTTTTTACTTATTCTTCGCCGAACTGTGGGAGCGCTTTTCTTTTTACGGAATGAGAGCGCTTTTGGTACTTTATATGACCAAACAACTCCTATACGAAGACACCATGTCCTTTGGAATATTTGCTGCGTATATGTCTCTGGTATACTTCACGCCCATCATTGGAGGTGTATTGGCCGATAATTATCTAGGTTATCGAAAGTCCATTATTTTAGGCGGCATCATGATGGCTTTAGGGCACTTCTTCCTGACCATAGAACAGCCTCTTTTCTTTTTCGGCTCTTTGGCATTGATAATAGTGGGCAATGGTTTTTTTAAGCCGAATATCTCATCATTTGTAGGGACCTTGTATTCGAGGGATGACATCAGACGAGACTCGGGTTTCACCATTTTTTACATGGGAATCAATATAGGCGGAGCAGTGGCCCCTTTACTTTGTGCATGGTTGGCCGAGCGCTACGGATGGCATTATGGTTTTTTCCTGGCTGGAATTGGGATGCTGGTAGGCCTATTTTATTTTTACCGAGGACTGAATGCCAATGTGTTTGGCGAACATGGAAAAGTGCCTGACCAAAAAATATATGATCAGAAATTCCTGGGCTTGGACAAAGGACAATTGATTTGGTTGTTGGCCTTTCTATCTGTGCCTGTGTTTGCCCTCGTTGTGAAATTCAATCAATACGAACATTACATTGTTTGGGTTGCTACTATTGTGATTTTGGGAGCCCTCGGTTATATCTACTCTTCTGTGAATAAGGTAGATAAAGGAAGGCTCATCGTAGCCTTGTATTTCACCGTATTGATGTCCATTTTCTGGGCCATATTTGAGCAGGCGGGAAGCTCGCTGACACTTTTTGCCGACCGAAATATTAATCTGATTGGGATGAATGCGGCTCAGACCAATAGTATCAATTCGACCTTTATCATTCTTTTGGCAGTCCCTTTTTCATGGCTTTGGACCTTCCTCACAAAAAGAAACAGCAATCCTAATTCGGCCATCAAATCAGGGATCGGACTTTTACTTTTAGGCTTTGGTTTTATCATTTTTGCATCTTCGGCTGGGGCAGCAGACGAATTGGCCAAGACACCAATGTGGTATTTGATAGTTGGTTATTTTGTGTTGACGGTGGGGGAGTTGTTCATCTCACCAATCGGACTATCCAAAATGACTGAGTTGTCTCCTGCCAAATATCTTGCCTTCATCATGGGTGTATTTTTTACTTCTTCCTTTTATGGTCATTTTTTTGCAGGTAAGATTGCCAAATTGACTACAGTAGTGGAAGGAGAAACCAATCCTTTTTCAGAAGGCATTTTAGGAAGTATTACAGAATTTGTCTCTGGCCTGTCTCCTGAAGTTTCAAATAGTACTTCGGAGGGATTTCAACAGCTCTATTCCTATGTTTCTGTCTATGCTGGCTTCGGAGTGTTGACGGCTCTAATTGGTGTGTTGGCTATTATGATTTCTCCATTAATAAAAAGACTGATGGGAGGAGTTCACTGACAAGAGAGTTAATAATCAAACCTCAAGGCTCAGAAGAAATGCACAAAGGATTGCACAAAAATCAACATTGTTTTCCTTTGTGCAATCCTTCGTGAAGATCGTGCACTTCGTGGATAATAAAAGCGCCTTGACCATTTTCTATCTGAATATCAAATCGATATAAGGAACAGCCATATCTGTCAATGGCCCACCATTTTGATAAAAATCGGCACCAGTGATAGTCATGATACCGCTGGAATATGGAAAGGCCATGGTTTCTTTTCTGGCCAGTCGGCCAATGGTGTAGCTGATGTATGGATCCCAATCAGTCTGAATGCGTTTGATGCTATAGGAGACACCAGATTTCAACTCAATGGTTGTAGAAGGAGTAACGTATGAATTGTTGCTGGATGAAAAAACATGTGAATCGGAATAAATTGTCGTATTAGAAGAATTGTCTACGATCTCCATCAAATAAGCCGTGGATTCTATCTCATCAACACTTTGATATCCTATTTTACAAAGCTCTTTGTCTGCTGAAAGGACAAAAGTGTATTCATGAATCTCTGTGTCAAAAGTGACGTCGTCAGAATGGCCTGAGGCTATCATGGATTGAAACAAAGATTGAAACTCAGAAGTTGATTCATCGCATATTGATTCTGGTTCATCAGAAGAACAACAGCTGAATATGATCATTGAGGATAAAAAAACGAAAGCTATACTTTTTAAAATTTTCATTTGCTTGTGATTTTGGTTTATAATAATGTCACTTCTTATTAACCAGAGCATTAGTAAGCTGGTGACAAGTTGAATTGAAGGTAAGACAACAGCCAACACAACAAGCGATTCGAAAAAATTATAAATTAAGCATTTATTAACGATCTTAATAAAAAGACTAAAGGTGCCACCTAAAAATTCAAGCGACACCCAATTCAACACACCTTGAATTTATTTACCTTCAAATAGTTTTGGTTTTACCGTAAGCATCATCCATCCCCAGGTATTGAATCCACCATCTCGATTTCTCAAAAACTTCATGGTTTCGGTAGCCACCAGAAATGAATAACCAATGTTCAATTTTACATCACTTTTCAAAGAGACACCATATACAAAATCAAATTCTGTACCCATGGACTTCGACAATTCTGTAGTTGCATCGAATTGTTTTGAACCCGTGAGGAATTGATGAGCATGAATGGCAAAACTTGATTTTTTTCCTGTAAATTTTGTTTTCAGATAGATATCAGTTACCCCTACATTTCCATTTGCTGGACCAACGAAAAAATAATCCATCAATCCATTATGAGCATGGTTGGTACCAAAGTCAGGGTTGAAGTTTTTAATATCAGTAGATCCGTCATCTCCATCTTTTCCTGATATGAATTCTACACCCAGGGTGATCGGAGTAGCACTTGTTTTGTACGTCAGATTAAGTCCTGCGAGGTAGGCAGATACATCACGCTCTCCCTGTTTTCCCAACTGGTAATAAAAATCCCAACCAATATTTAATTTTTTGTCTATCGTTTTTCCATATGTTCCTAAGGTCTGTCTAAAAGAAACATCAAGTTCATTCTGGAATCCTAGATTCATTGCCAGGAAGGAAAAGTGAAATTTTGGCATTTTCTTGTTGAACCATACATAGTGCATGTGCTTGTAATTATTCTTGCTGTAAAATGCGGCACTTGATGATTGAATATAGGCTGGTTCTGGTACATCATCATCGGAATTATAGGCCAATCCAAAATCAAATCTTGTATTGCTTTCCTTATTATTATAGACAAGCAATAGTGCATCATGTCGTCGACCTTGTTGTGCCCATTCCAAGCCTCCAAGATATCTTTGATTGTCATACGAGATGATTTGCCGACCGGCTTTAATACCCACTTTAGGAGAAATGTGGTATTGCACCCAAGCTTCACTCAAAAAGGTGTTGCCATTCTCTTCTTTGAAAATTTGATTGTTTTCTCCCCATAGTCGGACATCCTGCAATGACAGTCTGAAGGTATATGAGGAATCTGCAAAATCAAAATTTATTCTTGAACGCTGTTCTGTGAAGAAGGCTGGATCATCAGTAGATTGAGATGGTGTTTTGAATCCATCTCTAAATTCTGTTCTTGGTCTTATTTCTGCGGATAATTTGAATTGTGCCTTCAAGTGAATGGCAACAAAAAATAATATCACGGTTATGTAGATGTTTTTTTTGAACATTATGCTAGAGTTTGTTTTTGATTTTTCTTTTAAAAAATAATAATGGATAGATTCAATTCATACTGACAATATCCTTCCTATACATCTTGTATTCTTCTGGTTGCAATTCATGATAGGTATCGTCATAATCATCGCCTGTATGCTTGCATGGAAAGTCTTTTTCTATCAATATGGATAAGGTTTGATCACCGATAGTTGACAACTTTATTTGAAAACTGACATCATCAGAATTTACCCAATTTCTAATTTCTGACCTTTTGAGTTCTATAAGCATGTAATTGTTTTCACAATAAGTGCCCGTCTCATGGTCCGTTAGGACAATGCCATATACAAAGCTGGTGCCATTCGGAAAATGAATGCTGTCTTTTAGTTTTGAGTTTTCCATTAATGATCTGACATCGGATTTTCGAAGTCTAAATCGAATACTATTGGTTCTACATCTAAGCTTCATACTTTATTCTTTTTGTTTCTATGGCTATGGCGACTTTTGCCAAAATTGTAAATATAAATGCGCCCATTGCCCAAATACCTATTGTCACTAATATCTCCACCCAGGTCGGTGAGTATTCTACAATCTTGCCCCAAGGCCCTGGAATAAATCCGGGTATTATCAATCCCATCCCTTTTTCAATCCAAACTCCTACGAATAGAAGGATACAGGCAAGTGTCATGTATTTAAAATCCTTCCTCAAAAAATGAAATGTTAGAATAATCGTAGCGATAATATTCAAACATATGCCTGTCCAAATCCATGGCACCAGATCATTATGGCCATCCATTCCAAAGAACAAATAAATGGCGCTGGAGCTGTGGTGGGTAGGTGAATAAAATTCTTTGAACAATTCGGATACAAGCATTATCAGATTGACTTGAGCAGCTACGGTAGCCACCATTGCCAATTTTCTTAATGCATTTCTCTTGATGTTATAATTGGTGAATTTATTGATAAACTGTAATATCAAAATGATCAATGCTGGCCCTGCGGCAAAAGCCGATGCCAAAAAACGCGGACCTAGCAATGAAGAGTTCCAAAATGGTCTCGCAGGCAAACCCGCATACAAAAAGGCAGTGACCAAATGAATGCCAAATGCCCACAATACGGATAAGAAAACACCTGGCAAGTAAACATTCTTATTCGGACTTTTGCCTTGATAGTGATGATACAGGATGTAAAGTGGAATGGATATATTGATGAACAAGTATCCATTCAATACGATGACATCCCACGCCAGCATGGAATCCGGCCAGTTGAACAAGCCGATGCCTGGTATCAAATGCCAAGCCTTAGCTGGACCACCCAAATCTACCGTCACAAAAAACAAACACATGATCAGGGCAGCTATGGCCAGACCCTCACCTAGTAAGACTGCTTCTTTTAATTCTACATCCTTGAGGACGTAGGTCGGTAATACGAGCATCACAGCAGCCGCTGCTATTCCGACTAGAAATGTGAAATTAGATATGTACAAGCCCCAGCTGACACGATCACTCATGCCTGTGGATATCAACCCTTCTTCGATTTGGATGTAGTAAGCATAAGTGCCTATCAACATCAAAAGGGTCAAGAATCCCATCCATGTATGGTAGCGTTTGTTGCCCTTGGTTACAATGTCCAAGCTATCAACAATCAGACTTTTAAATACTTTAATCATGTGCATAATATCCTTTTTGCTAATCCATAAAATACCAGAACTTCGGTTCAGTCCCTAAGTCTTCTTTTAATCTAAATACCTTCTTATTCTCCAAAACCCATCTGATCTGACTGTCTGGATCGAGGAGATTTCCGAATATCCTGGCGCCTGTTGGACAAGCTTCGACACAGGCGGGATTTTTGCCATCTCTACTTCTTTGAATGCAAAAAGTGCACTTCTCCATTACTCCTTTAGACCGCATCCGATTTCCCAGATAATGTTGAGTCTTATTGATTTCTTCTTCAGGGACTTCAGGGCTTTTCCAATTGAATCGGCGACCATCATAGGGGCAAGCGGCCATGCAATATCTACAACCAATACACCAGTCGTAATCAATGACTACTATACCATCTTCCTCCTGCCAGGTTGCTTTTACCGGACATACATCGACGCAAGGAGGGTTTTCACAATGAAAGCACTGCGTGCCCATGTAGAAATGCCCTTCTGCTGGTACTTCATGGAAAAACTCATCAGAAGACTTATCAAAATTGATCGATCCATTTTTGTGCTCATGGATTCTGATGTATTGCATTTCAGTGCTTCTATCTTGATTATTTTCCTCGACACAAGCATTCACACAATCCATATATCCCTGACATTTTGAGATATTGAAGGCATACCCGAATAAGACATTTTCTTCTGCCCCCTTGGTCCCAATATTTACAGTTTTACCTGTTCGGTTTTCGTAGAGCTTTTGCAATCGATCTACAGTAGCACTTTTCTCGTTGGAGGTCATCAATCGATAGTTTTTCTTGAAATATTCATCCCACTTCAATTGTGCGTTTTCGTCACCGACCAGACTGCAAGAAGATTGAGTCAGTCCAGCACCAAGCAAAAGTGCCTTCGTCATTTCTTTGAATGAAGACCTTCTGCTCATAGGCTTGTTCATCACCTGTGCATATCCATCACCTTGTTCACCAGCCTCATTACAACCACAATTGCCTCCGCAACCGCCTTGATTATTCTCCTCCACAATTGGGAGGTCAATAAACTTATTTTCTTTCGCAAGGGTTTTTCTCAACATATCAAAAATCATAGTCTATACGGATTTGAGGTTATTTTAAGTTCATTTTGTTTTGATCTACAAGCCTTGATGGCCATCTGGATTCTATTGCTGGTGCATGTGGATTGTGACAATTCACACACGTTTTGATTATTCTCGGAGGTTTCCACCCGCTCAGGCTTTTGCCATGGGCGCCACCTTGCCAATCTTTGTACTGAGTAGAATGACATTGCCCGCACAGCTCAAAGCTTCGATCAATAGATATTGGTTCGCCAGAGAGTGAATTTAGGTAGTCCATATTATCCTCATGATGACAGGTCATACAATTCATTACTGATTTTTCAGCATGATTCACTGTTATATCCCAATGGGCTTTTCTTCCATCTACGTCATCGCTTTTGATTTTTGACAAGGGGACATTATGACAACTTTGACAAGGAAATGAAATAATTTCCTCTGTTCTGAATTGTGTAAAAAATGATTTTATATCAGGATTTTGGGCATGCACTTTTAGAAATTCAGATGTATCCATATCGTTATTCCTAGATGTGTATGACTCATTTCCTACATTCTGGTCCGAATGTGAATTGTATTCATTATGATGAATTTCTTCCAAAACACCATGATGGTCAAATTTGCCTTGACTCTGAGTTATCATAAATCCAAGACCTCCGACAACTGCAATGATCACACAGACTATTAATAGTTTTTTCATTTATTGTTGGATGGTTTGTTCATTTAATTTGATTCTTTTTCCTCTGTCCAATTCTTAATTTCTTTCTTCTCAGTTTCATTTATTACTGTATTGTCATCCTCTCGTATAAATTCACGATTGATAAAACTTGTATTTCTAGAATCAAGAGGCGATAGGAAGTTGGTCTCAGTCGTCTTCGGTACATGACATTGTCTGCAATTAATACGCTCAGGGTGGGTCACTCTGATCTCCTTTGGTGCAGCAGGGCCAGCATGACAGGAAAGACAATTTTCTCGATTGGTAATTCCATGTGGCATTACGGTTGGAGAAGTCAATAGTGCCTGGGTGCCCAATTTTGGTGGTACAGGTTTCGACCAATCCGTACCCTTGAAAAGAGATGCATCGCTGACGGGTACATGGCACTGTCTACAATTGATCCAGTCGGGGTGGGGAGCAACTGGGGCAAAAGCTTTGAATTGTGATACATATCCTCCATTTTGATGGCATTGCAAACAAGCTTTACCGCCAATTCCTTTTTCCGAAATCAATGGATGTGTGATCATAGGTGGTGCGCCATGATAAGCTCTATTTTTATAGTAATCTTTCATGGTTCTCGTACCTTCTGGCATGTTTTTGTATTCTTCAGCCAGTGCCGAACGGGTAAATACACCTCCTTCCTGTCTGAGTGAAATTTGTTGATCAGAATTTTTGGTTGGTGTGGATATTGAAGCATTGTTATTGATCGCCGACCCAAAAATTATTACCGTCCCAATAAAAAGCAGAACGAATACCAATATCATAAATAGTCTTCCTTTCATAATATCCGTCTTATACTTTTTCGATTCTTACCGCACATTTCTTGTAATCAGGCTCCTTCGAAATTGGACAAAATGAATCAAGTGTCAGTTCATTGATCAGATACGCTTCATCAAAGAATGGTACGAAAACTTGTCCTCTTGTAGGTGTAGCACGTTCATTGATGGACGCTGCCATGACGATTGATCCACGACGAGAAATGAGTTTTACTTTTTCGCCATTTCTTACTCCTATCTCTCTGGCATCATCTGGATGCAATTCTGCATACGCATTTGGAACCGCTTGATGCAGGACTGGAATCCTTCTCGTCATAGACCCGGTATGCCAGTGTTCTACCACACGACCCGTATTGAGCCAAAATGGATATTCATTGTCTGGGCTTTCAGCTGGAGCCTCATAAGGGCGTTGCCAAATCCATGCCTTGCTATCTGGTTTTCCATAGAAATCAAAACCTTCTTTTTTGCAAGCAGGATCATATTTACTATTGAATCTCCATTTGGTCTCCTTTCCTTCTACAAAGGGCCATATAACGCCTGGACTAGATTTTAGATCGTCATATGACGCCATTCCGTGTTTGGCTCCAGCATGAAACAAACCATATTCTTTCCATATTTCTTCTATGTGATTTTCCTTGGACCATGGGAATAATTTTTCAAATCCCATTCTTCTGGCCACTTCAATCAGTTGCCATGTATCACTCATCGCTTCTCCTGGCGCATCCAACAGTTTATTCCATTGCTGCGTCCTTCTTTCAGAATTTCCAAATACACCTTCTCTTTCTATCCACATCGCAGATGGCAATATTACATCGGCAATATCTGTTGTCGGTGTAGGGTATACATCTGATACCACAATGAATCGACCTTCTTTTTTAGCTCCATCTCTGTACCTTTTGAGATTCGGCATTGTCACCATTGGATTTGTAACTTGAATCCACATGAATTTTATATCACCGCGGTCCAATGCTCTGAACATCTCAACGGTATGATAAGTCGGCTTAGGATCGATATTACTTTCTGGTACCTTCCAAATTTCAGCCGCTTTCTTTCTGGCTTTTTCACTTTTTACGGTTCCATAAGGCAGTTTGTGTGTCAAAGTTCCTACCTCTCTTACAGTACCACATGCACTTGGCTGACCAGTAAGTGAGAATGGACTATTTCCAGGAGTTGATATTTTTCCAGTCAGAAGGTGGATGTTGTAAATCAAATTATTCATCCATGTACCTCGGGTATGTTGATTGACACCCATACACCAGAAGGACATCATTTTCTTATTTGGGTCACCATATAGCGAAGCGAGATACTTAATATCTTTGGCCGATACACCTGATATTGCCTCAACTTTTTCAGGCGTGTAATCTTTTAAGAAAGTTCTGAAATTTTCAAATGATATGTCTTCCGCCTTGTCTGTGAATTTGAAATGATCCTCAGTACCATAGCCAATATTGGTTTTTCCTTTTTTGAAAACACAATTTTCTTTTACGAATTTTTTATGTACCCAGTTATTCTCGATTATCTCATGACAGATCGCATTGGCAATGGCAAGATCAGTTTGAGGTTTGAAATACATAACCTTGTCTGATGCCGTGCTTGTACGAGTAGTACGAGTGGTCAGGTCAACGATTTTGACCGATGGATCTTTTAGTCTTCTATCCAGTAATCTCGAAAATAACACGGGGTGCATTTCTGCCATATTATTTCCCCACAAAACGAAGGCATCAGCATGGTCCATATCTTCATAACATCCCATGGGCTCATCCATGCCAAAGGAAGTCAAAAAGCCAGTTACTGCGCTTGCCATACACAATCTTGCATTGGCCTCGACATTGTTGGTGCCAATTGCTCCTTTGAATAATTTTGAAGCTACATAGCCATCTGGAATGGTCCATTGTCCAGAACCATAAATTGATACCGCATCTTTCCCATGATTTTCTATTGTGGATTGCATCTTCAATGCTATCAAATTCAGGGCTTCATCCATTGTAGACCGTACCATCTTACCATTCTTTCTTATCAATGGGTAGGTCAATCTGTCCTTGCCGTACAATGCCATTACAGAATGGTATCCCTTGACGCAGCACAAACCTTTATTTACTGGACTTTTTGGGTCTCCTTTTACCCCAATGGCTTTTCCTCCTTTGGTTCCTATGAGCAATCCGCAGCCTACTCCACAAAATCGACATGGGGCCTTGGACCAATCGATATCAGCATCGACAGGAAGTCCTCTCAATTGTTCTTCGGCAAAAATCAAACCTGGAAACATGGCAGTTGCAGCTGCCACGGCAGATAGTTTGGCAATATTTTTTAGAAATGTTCTTCTATTATAATTATGTGTTGTCATTTTTCGAAAGGATTAATTTGCTTCATTGAATGAGGATACCAAAACCATGTGTTCCAAATTTGTAGATTCGTGTAATTTGAGCAAGGTCTGATCCTCTGATTTCTGATCAGTGTTTTCCATTACTACTACCAATACATCTTCACTATTGCTGGGAGTGGTCACTTCGCAATTGGTGAAATTTGAAATATAATTAGCCAGTTGAGATAGGCTATTCGGTTTAGGAATAGCTAAGAAGCTTTTTACTAACATTTTGTTTTTGTTTTGACGAAAGGTAAGGACAAGTGATTCTACTGATGATGATCAGCATCATGGAGATTGGTGATACATGTCATCTATTGAGATAGTGTCAAATTCGTCGAAATTTATAAGGCATTGAGGTGATAAATTCAATTACCCGAATCAATAAATATATGGATGAAGTAAATTAGATGGAGGCTCTGATTTTTTGTTTTAGTGCGCCGTAATTTTCTGGAACGTAGGTAGAGATTTCGAAGCCTTTTTCGATATGGATGATCTCGTCACAAAAGTCATACAACATGCTCAAAATATGTGACGACACCAAGGTGACATTGCCTTCTTTTTTCTTTAGCAATAATTTTAGAAGTATCTCATTGGATTCGAGGTCTACACCATTGAATGGCTCATCATAGATATTTACTTTTTGATTTTGTGAGTATCTTGAAATAAATGCCAATTTCTTTTTCATGCCTGTTGAGTAGGTGTCTACAAGATTATCGAGGGGAATATTGAGTACTTCGGCGAGGTGAATACATTGTTGGAGGTGATTTTCATTATTTTGAGTAATCTTCAAATATTCCATGCCCTTCATATATGGATAGAAAAATGGGCTTGTAGGTAAGAAGGAAACATTGGTGGAGTGAATGGGTCGATCCTCTAAAAGAATTTGCCCACTGGTCAATTTGTAAAGCTTGGCTATGGATCTGAATAAGGTGGTTTTGCCTACGCCATTCGCTCCCACTACGCCATAGGTCTTGCCCATGTCAAAGCTTTTGGAGATATTTTCGAAAATTGGAGTTGTTCCAAAATGGAATGAAATAGAATTAAATGATAGCATAATTGTTTTTCATGTGTTTTTCAGCTTGAATATAGTAATAGATACAGGCCGAGAGTGTGATTAATATTCCACCTGGAGCCAACATTATAAAAGTAAGGATAACGGTAGAAGTAGTAGTCGGGACAGATTTATTGACTCCATAATAGGACACATACTTTTTGCTTATTGCCAATGTCAAACTAAGTAATAGTGCCACGATTCCATACGATAATACCAGGGCATATGCAGGGTTTAAAATCAAGATTAGAATTGAAGGAGGTAGGGCAGCGAGCATAAAAAATCCAGCACTCCTCCATATCTTCTGGAACACAAAGTTGGGCGTGTAACTAAGCATCTCCCGCGATTCTAGAGGGGCATATATTTCTACTGGCATTACACATAAAAAAACTATTCCTACAATCCACAGACTAATATGCCACGCGCCAAGGAATAGGAGCATCCATATGAACAGTATTGACCAATATTTCTTTTCTAAATAAAATTTAATTTCGAATATAGAAAGTGGTAGAAATTTGAAATCCTTTTTTCTTTCATTCTCTTGTGTCTTGATTAAATGAAATGGCAAAACAGTCATGACTCCACATACAATCAAAATCAAAATAATGACTTGCCAATTGAGAAAAACACTTTGAAAGATCAGGATTGGAAAAGTGATTAACACATTTTCTATAAATTTGAATCTCATCAAGTCAATTTCTTGATCAAAAATAGATTTGAGGAAAAAGCTATCCTTTCTCCTTATTTCTATGATGATTAATACAAATGCCGCGAATACTGGTGCCCAAATCGTAGGTGTCTCTAATACAGCCTGAAGCGCTTGGAAAATAAATCCAGTAAGGACAAAAAGAGCTACAAGTATTATCCCAAAACCTATTTCCTTTAGGTAGCGATAACATTGATTGGCTCTTAAAAAAAGTAATGCTTGGGTTTGCTTCAAAATAATGGCGTGTAATTGAAACCAATGTAGGATTTTAGTCGGTGAAAAAATATATTGTTTTGTTGAAAAGATCAAATAAATCGACGAAGGATGTGTATGTTGGTGCGTAACTGTGTTTATAATTTAGTGCAGATTTATTTTTCTGTTAATTTGACGTATTATTCTGCCAGAAAGAATATTTTGCATTTGAATCCAAACCTTGTACTATTATATGAAACTGATTCCATTTAAGGCTGTTTATCCAAATTTAGATCTTATCGCTTCATCCGAATCATTTTTTGGTACCGTAAAGCATCAGTTCGTTGAATATAAGAAGAGTGGTTTCTTCAAAAAATCTGAATCAGAGTCAATCTTTATTTATAGACTGGAGACAAAATTTTCCGTACATCAAGGCATAATTGCCTGTACCGATATTGCAGATGTCTTGGCGGGCAAGGTGCTGAAACATGAAAACACTCTTGCCCCAAAAGAACAGCAAATGATGAACCTCATGTTGCAGAATCATGCCATGGTCAAACCCGTACTACTGGCTCACGATGGTGTAAAGGAGTTGGATGAATTGTTGAACGATGTCATAGACAATCAAGAAGTCTTTTTTCAGGTTGAATTCGAAGAGACGGGTGAGAAACATTCTGTATGGGAAGTAAAAGATGGCCCAAAATTAAGGAAAATAACCAAGCTGTTCAGGAAGAAAGTAAAACACTGCTATGTCGCAGATGGGCACCATAGGGTGAAGACTGCTCTTATTCTTCATCAGACCGACAATAAGAATGAGATGATGGACACTAGAATAAAGAGTGTTTTGTCATTGTATTTTTCATGGGACAATCTGAGTATCTATGATTACAATCGATGTGCGGAAATATTTCAATCTATTTCGCCATTGCAATTTATGGCAGAGTTGTCGCAAATATGCAATATCAAAAGATTGAAGGCGGTACGAAAGCCAAAGCGAAAGCACGAAATGACGATGTTGATCTATGGAGAATGGTACAGCTTGTCATGGAAGAAAAAGGTTCTCAAAAGACATGCCGACCACCCTGTATTGTTTGATACTTTTTTGCTGAATGAATATATTTTGAAGAAAATAGTTGGACTGGAAGATGTGAGGGATGATTTTCGGGTAAAATATGTAGATGGCGTATCGGGATTATCTGGATTGTCGGAGATGGTAACCAAAAGTGAGAATCGAGTGGGATTCTGCTTGTACCCGATTACAGCCGATAATCTGAAGGTGATTGCAGATTTAGGGCTCACCCTGCCTCCCAAAAGTACTTGGTTTGAGCCAAGGGTCAAGAATGGACTTTTGGTAAAAGAATTTTAATCCATCAATGTTGAATCAATGAGACAGATCGAATTTTCCTTGCCGCCATTTTCTAGAGGATATCATGTCGTCACGGATGATGTAATTGCGGCAATTGGGCCATTGCCTCGAATCGGGATGTTTCATTTGTATATCAAACATACCTCTGCTGCCATAACAATAAATGAGAGCGCAGACCCTGATGTTCTTACCGATTTCGAATCTATTTTTAATTTCCTCGTGCCTGAAAATTTACCTTTTTTGACGCATACAATAGAGGGACCTGATGATATGCCCGCACATATAAAGGCAGCCATAATTGGTCATTCGATTAGTGTGCCCATTTCCAACCATAGATTAAATCTCGGAACATGGCAAGGCATATATTTGTGTGAATTTAGGAATAGAGGTGGAAGTCGAAAATTGGTGGCTACGATAAGTGAGTAATAAAATGAATGCATCGATGAGAATTATTTTCCTGGTTTTTATAATGTTATGTGTTGGCTGTCAGAATGTCGAACCCCCAGTTGTCAAAAAGAAGGCAGTAGTGAATACGGGAATTCAATTAGTCGTGTTGGGTACAGTGCAGGATGGGGGAGCACCGCATATCGGATGTACCAAGGCTTGCTGTGAAAAACTATGGAAGAATCCTGATGAGCGTCTTAAAGTTGTCTCATTGGGCATAATAGACCATGACGAAGATCAAGTGTATATTATGGAGGCGACTCCTGATTTTTCTTCGCAATTGGCAAATCTGAACGAATTGGCGGATCGACCGATGTCTCAAATGCCAGATGGGATTTTTATCACTCACGCACACATAGGTCACTATACGGGGTTGATGTTTTTGGGAAGAGAGGCCAAGGGAGCCAAAAATGTTCCGGTCTATGCCATGCCCAAGCTTAATGAATTCTTCCGAACAAATGGCCCTTGGAATCAATTGGTAGAATTGAAAAACATTGATTTAAAATCTTTTGACAATGAGGGAAGTGCCCAACTGTCCGATAAGTTGAAGGTTGTCCCTTTCTCCGTTCCACATCGTGATGAATATTCTGAGACTGTAGGATTCACCATAGAGGGAGGTCAAAAGAAAGTATTATTCATTCCTGATATTGACAAGTGGTCCAAGTGGGATGAAGATATTATTGCCAAAGTGAAAGAGGTAGATATTGCATTCTTGGATGCCACATTTTACGATGCTAAGGAGATTAATAACCGAGACATCTCGGAGATTCCTCATCCCTTTGTGATCGAAAGCATGCAACTTTTTGAAGATCTCGAAAAATCTGAGAAAGAAAAGATTCACTTTATTCATTTGAATCATACAAATCCATTACTCGATGAAGGAAGCACAGCCTACAAAACGGTAAATGACAAGGGTTTTAATGTCGCGAAATACGGTGCGATGATTGATATTTAGTGCCATGTTTTATTACAACAATCAAAATTTAGAATTCAAAGTGATTTAATTCTACTTTAAGAGATTACTGGAAAACATTATTTTTCACGGTTATCCATTGAAATATGTCACAAGTCTCTCAAAGGTTGACAAAACGTACAAGCATTATTGATATTTTCTTTGTGAATTCTTGGCGCACTTCCCGCCTTTGCGGTTAAAGTCAATTTCTCACCCAGAAAGCTTGACTTCATATGGATATCTATCGGAAAATTTGGAATACTTAGAACTTCATAGTATAATTGTACCTAGAACTTCTAAGTATAGGTATGATATCAAAAGATTTAGTAGCAGCTTCGAGCATTCCACTGGTGCTTTCCATTCTTGATGAAGGAGATGATTATGGATATAGCATTATCAAGAAGGTAATGGCTGCAAGTGACAATCAATTGGAGTGGAAAGAGGGCTCTCTTTATCCCGTACTCAGCAAGCTAGAAAAAAATGGTTTGGTGACTTCGAAGATTAAGGTTGAGAATGGCAGAAAGAGAAAATATTATGCCATCAATAAACCTGGTAAAACGAGGTTGGAAGAATTGAAAAAAGAGTGGCAATTAATAACCGATACAATGAATATTTTATGGAGACAAAAGGCGAAAATAACATAGAACTCGAAATTAAGAATGTGCTGGACAGACTGGATAGTAATCAAATCTTGTCACCAGAAGAAAGAATCGAAGTAAAGGATCATTTTTTGTGTGAAATCGAAGAACTTACTGAATTAGGACTGCGAGAGGAAGAGGCACTTTTAGTAGCTCGTAAAAGATTTGGAGCATTGGAAGAAGTGAATTTAGAATACCAAAAGGTAAATCCCAAGTATGACTTTTTGCGATACGGAATCATTGGTGTCGTACTATTTTGTATAGTCAAAATCTTAACCATCTTGGTGGGAATCGTTGCGGAGTCTTTTTGGATGGTGTATTATCAATTCGACCCGGCATTTGTAGTCTCGAATATCATATTGGATATTCCTCTTCGGTTTATATTGGTTATCATCTTTAGTTTTATTACTGTCAAAGTCATTTCGAAAAGGAAATTTAGCAGCCTGGTCTCCTTGTGGCAATTTCCCATTATTTACTTGCTCTTTGAGATAGTAAGAAGGTCATTTATGTTTTTATTTCCGATAAGTGCTTTTAATGGGAGCATCATCCTTTCCATGAAATATATGACGAATAATAGTATTGTGAACTATTGCCTTCTTGCCATTATTATGATAGTTGCCAGCTATAAGATGTATAAGCTGAAAGTAGTAAAGATGAAATATGTCTAATTCCATTTAGACAACCAATTGAAGGCATCTTGCATGACAGCATCAATTCTGGAAATGGCATCTACAAAAACACCACCTTCAAATTTTATCTCATTGAATTGGTGGTCATAATTTGGGTATGTTTTGTAGGTCAAATTTGACTTTTGTCGTTTGATGAATTCTAATTGGATATAATCTGCGCTGATAACTGAATTTTCATCCAGGCTTCCATTGGCAAAGTATATCGGGATGTCAAGATTCGCCAGACAGTGATAAGGATCATCTTGTGTGAATGAAGCCCATCTTTGATAAGTATGTCCCCACCAAAATCGGTCTGTGCTCTCTGGATTTTCATAGATTTTTTTGTACTGTATGAATAAGGAATCGATCTGATTTTGCGCCTCTTCTTCTGTAATTTGCCCTGTAGTAGCCTTCATCCTTGTTGCAATAATCGGGTCTATGAATTGATTGAGGCCATTTCCACCAAATAACATGAGATGGGTTACATGCTTATTATTTTCTGCTACAAATGGCCCTACTTGTGCACCTTCTGAAAACCCAAGAACTACCACCTTTTGCGCATTGACCATTTGTTCTTTAATTAATAAATTGATGATTTTGCTGGCAGACGCTACTCTCCAATCCATCGACAGTCGCTCAGTATATTCTTTCGGTTCCTTGTAGATTGGATAACCCGTAGAATCCATTTCCATATTATCAATAAAGGGTACACCTGGTTTGCTGATGAGAAGAACGGTATATTCTTTGGTCAATTTTTCCAAATCAAAGACTACGGTCGAACCGTATCCACCATTCATTTTTTGATACAAAGGATAGTGCCCAGACCCGTCGAGATAGACCAACAATGGTTTTGGGTGGTCTCTGTCAATCTTGCTGACATAATAGTTGACATCACCTAAATGACTATCTTTTAGTTCATAAGATTGAAAACCAAGAAGCTCTGGTGATAAATCCTGCGCATTCAGTATTCCAATAGATGTCAAGAATACAAAAATGAATAATTGATTTCTCATTTAATTAATCAAATAAAATTATTGAAATGAATAAAATCGTATAATAATCAGGGCTATACCCTTCCTACATCTTCCTCAACCAGATATTTCTAAAACTCACCTTATTACTATGGTCTTGAAGAAATATCGGTCCATCTCCGTGTGGATCATTTAATGGAGGTCCAATATATTCGGTGGTTCCTAAAATCTCAACATGATCTTGTACCAATACGCCGTTATGCATTACCGTAAAAGTACCGCTCTTGGTTTTATTCCCGTTTTTATCAAATACTGGAGCATGGAATATAATATCGTACACATTCCATTCCCCAGGAGGTTTCATAGCATTTACCAAAGGAATATGTTGCTTGTAAACTGAGGCCGCCTGTCCATTTGAATATGTACGATTTTCATAACTGTTTAATATCTGAACTTCATATCTTCCTTGCAAGAATACACCACTATTTCCCTTGTCTTGTCCTTTTCTGTCTTTCTCGATAGGTGATCTCCATTCCAAGTGAAGCTGGCAATCACCAAATGATTCTTTGGTCTCGATTTGTCCAGTGCCTGGAAGTACAGTCATTATATTATTTTCAATGGTCCACTTTACCGGACTGCCGTCATTATGTTGCCAAGCGCTGGCATCTTTACCATCAAATAGAATTATGGCATCGGAAGGTGGAGTGTTTCCCTCTTGACTTGGAGTGACGACCTTGGGTTCGGGTTGCCATACTTCAGTCAATTTGGGATCGGTTACCACTCCTTTGTCTGGCATGGTTGTACCCTCATTAGAATTTTTGATTTGAGCGGATACTTTCTTGGAACAAGAAACGAATAAGAGAGAAATACAAAGAAAGAGATAAGTGATTTTCATATTCTTAATATAATATTAGATCTGAATTGCAGACAACAAAGTGTCATCTTTACTTGTAAATTGATTTAGCAACCATTAAAATCTTGCAGGATCATACGCCTTCATCATTTTCAACACAGCATCAAATACATCCTCTGGGCCTGGCTTGGAAAAATAATCTCCGTCCGATCCGAATGGTGGTCTATGTTCCCAAGCTGTCAATGTCACTGGTGCAGCATCGAGATATTGGTATCCCCTTTGTGTTTCCAAAACTTCCTTCATCATGAAAGCAGTAGCTCCACCTGGCATATCCTCGTCCAAAAAGATGATTTTGTTAGTCTTGGCCAATGACTCCACAATAGAATGTTCGAGATCAAAAGGCAAGAGTGTCTGTACATCAATTAGCTCTACCGAAATACCTGTTTTTTCGAGCATTTTAATTCCAATCTGGGCTTCTCGCACACAAGAACCATAAGTGACCAAGGTGACATCTGATCCTTCTTGCAATATTTCAGGTACACCCAGAGGCAAGGAAAAGGTAGAAATATTATCTGGAAGTCTTTCTTTTCGTCGGTAACCATTGAGGCATTCAACTACGATGGCAGGGTCATCTGATTGCAGGAGTGTATTGTAAAATCCAGCTGCCTGAACCATATTTCGTGGTACAGCAATATACATTCCCCTGAGTGAATTGATCATCATGCCCAAAGGCGATCCAGCATGCCACACACCCTCAAGTCTATGACCTCTCGTACGAATAATGGCAGGGGCTTTTTGAATTCCGTTGCATCGGTACCGAAGTGTTGCCAGATCATCAGATAGGGGAGAAAGACCATAAAGCAGGTAGTCAAGATATTGAATTTCTGCAATAGGTTTGAGACCTCTCATGGCAGTACCTATAGCCATTCCCATTATTGACCATTCCCGAATCCCAGTGTCAAAAACTCGATTTTCACCAAATTTTTTCTGTAGTCCAGCGAAGCCTTGGTTTACATCCCCGATCTTGCCCACGTCCTCACCAAATCCTATCATATTTGGATACTTCTCCAGGGCTTGTTCGAAAAATGTATTGATTATTTGATAACCATTTAGCACTTTTGAATCATCTGAATATTCAGCTTCTACCGAAGGAATATTTATTGCTCCTGTGTCACTCGAAGAATAAAGATGGGTGTGATATTGCTGATAAGCACGAGCATATGATTTATCCAAAAATTCCTGCAATGCTGGATTGTTTTTACCATCCTGGACAAGCAGAAACTGTTTGAGCATTCTGGCATTCTTCACTACATCACTATATACGGGACTTAGCAGCGATTTCAGATCTTTTTCCAATGCCAGGATGTCTTCAGATTTATTGTTCAAAGCATTATAAATCGATTGCAATTCATCGATAGTTGCCTTAACAGAGCCATGATAACTTTGCCATGCTTTGTTTTTACCATCCTTTGCATCTTGAAGTGCCTGAGCTTTGATTTTATTTGTTTCGTTTTGAGTTGCGATTTGATTTTTAATAATCCACTCCTCCATTTTTACAATGCAATCGTATTCCTTCTCCCAAGTCAATCTTTCTGCACTTTTATATCTTTCATGCGAACCAGATGTGGAGTGCCCTTGAGGCTGAGTCAATTCTGTAACATGGATAAGGGCTGGACGGCTTTCATTTCTAACCTTCTCAGATACCTTTTCGAATACCGCACACAAAGAAGGATAATCCCAACCTTTTACGGTATATATCAACATGCCATCACCGGTTTCATCTACTAGAAATCCTTCCATTGCCCTTGAAATGCTTCCCTTGGTAGTTTGCTTTTCTACGGGTACTGAGATGCCGTATCCATCATCCCAAACACAGGCAATAAGTGGAAGTCTATTGACGGTAGCGGCATTCATAGTCTCCCAAAATGCTCCTTCTGAGGTACTGGAATCACCTATTGTACAAAAGCAAACTTCATTTCCGTTGTTGGTAAGTTTAGATTTGGATTCGAAGTCGGGACCTGACTTGAATAATTTGGATGCGAGCGCGAGACCAAGGCCTCTAGCCATTTGACCTCCTGTACAAGATACATCGCTCGATACATTTTTGAGTGAGACGAGATCGAGCCATTGGTCGTTGTCATCAATGGTAGGTGTGGCATAGTGGCTATTCATCTGACGACCTCCAGAAAAAGGGTCATTTTCGGCATCTGCATACAACTGAGCGAAGTATTGTTCTATAGTGCATTCATCGATCCGAAACATGAATGTCTGATCCCTATAATATCCTGATCTCCAATCTCCATCTTGGAACACCCTTGCCATGGCTATTTGAGGAAGTTCTTTCCCATCACCCAAGATGCCAAATTTTGCCTTGCCAGTGAGTACTTCTTTTCGTCCGAGAAGGCTCACTTCTCTACTCATCACCACTGTATAAAAATCTTTAAGGACTTCATCCCGATATCGCTTCGTGGAAGCACTGTTTTTGGACTTTAAAGATGAGGAAGCAGCGGGTATTGTCATATATCTCGAGGTTGGTGTGACTTAACGCTAAATTCGCGTCAAAAAAATGAACATTCAGGTACTATTATTGTTCTGGCGCGAAAATACGAAAGAAAATTCGTAAATAGGTATGATAAAGGTCATATTTTCTAATTAAATTTGGTGAAGTGGAAATTGGAAAATTGCGGTTAACACTAAATTAACAATGCGGCGCGATTTGTGCACTTACATTTTCGAGATAATTATGTATTTTTGTAATCAACATTAGTAAATAAGAAATTAAAATATTTAAAAATTATAATCAATGAAAAAATTTATCCTTTTGTCATTTCTCTTAGCTGCATTCAGCATGGTAGCCGTGGCACAGAATGCAGAGCCTATCAAAATTGAGAAAGTCGTACACGCTGACGCCAAGGAAGGAGGTCCGATAATGTCTCTAGAGTCAAATACAGTAGACTATGGAACAATCAAGCAACATGGAGAACCATTAAGAAGCGTAAAGTTTACCAATACAGGAACTGAGCCATTGGTTATCAAAAATGCAAGAGGATCATGTGGATGTACTGTACCGACTTGGCCAAAAGAACCAATCATGCCAGGTGCTGAAGCTGAAATTGAAATCAGATATGCTACTAATAGATTGGGTAAAATCAACAAGACAGTAAAAATTACAACTAATGAAGGTGGAGATCCACATGTAATTAAAGTTGTAGGAAATATCCTTAAAGCTGAAGAAGAAGAAAGTGTACCAGCTAGTGCTCCAAGTATCTTAAAAGGAGGAAACTAGGAATAGGACCTTTCTAAAAACATATTTAGTCCTGATGAGTTTAATTACTTGTCAGGACTTTTTTTATTGAATGGTGAAAAGGACTGCATCAATTGGAAAATAAGATACTATAGTTACTTTTGCGAAAGTATTTTATTTAGCTTTTACAGTATTTATTTTTAAGCAAGGCAAATGATCACATTATTATCTCCAGCAAAGACACTGGATTATGACTCTCCCGAAAAGATAGACAATTTATCAATTCCTCAATTTGCGCTGGATTCGAATCGGCTAATAAGGATTTTGAAAAAGAAATCCGTGGCTGAGATAAAAAGCCTTATGCATATTAGTGATGACTTGGCAAAATTGAATAGGGCACGATACAAGAACTTCAAGAAGGAATATACGCCAGAAAACTCCAAATCGGCGATAATGGCATTCAAAGGAGACGTTTATGTAGGTCTTGAGGCTTCTACATTAAATGAAGATGAATTAAACTTTGCCAACGATCACATTCGAATATTAAGTGGATTGTATGGATTATTGCTTCCATTCGATCGTATGCAGCCGTATAGGTTGGAAATGGGTACTAGATTGGAAAATAAGAAGGGTACGAATCTCTATCATTACTGGGGAGATAGCATCAGCAAGGCAATCAACAAGGACCTGAAGGCTCAAGAATCAGATGTAGTCCTTAATCTTGCTTCAAATGAGTATTTCAAGGCAGTAGACAAGAAGAAATTAAAGGCTAGAATCATCAATGTTGATTTCAGAGAAGAGAAAAATGGCGAATTGAAATTTGTTTCATTTTTTGCTAAAAAGGCAAGAGGTCTGATGGCAAGGTACGTCATCAAAAATAAAATCGATGAGGTAGAATCTTTAGCTGGATTTGATTATGAAAACTATAGATTTTCTGAAGAACATTCTACTGAGGATTCTTTATTATTTGTGAGATAAAAAATATCTTTTTCAGGCAATTTCCGAGATTGTTTTGCGCAAAGCGACATGGATTGACAAATCCGAATAAATATTTATTACAGAAGCTAGTTTTTTCGGTTCAAAAATATATTTTCGCCCTCAAATAGTCAACCATAATGAGTACCACTACCAATAATATATTGATGATACGGCCCGCCAACTTTGGGTTCAATGACCAGACCGCTGGCAACAATGCATTTCAATCAGATGACAAGGACGAATCTTCGGCTGATAT
The DNA here is from genome assembly GCA_965230575.1 of Saprospiraceae bacterium. Taxonomy (GTDB): domain Bacteria; phylum Bacteroidota; class Bacteroidia; order Chitinophagales; family Saprospiraceae; genus CAJXUU01. Next base: position 6,899,544 of record OZ246013.1, on the reverse strand, counting down.
AGCTAAAAAGGCTCGTGCGGAATTTGACCAAATGGTGAAAACCCTTCGATCAAATGGCATCAATATTATTGTAGCGGAAGACACTGTTTCGCCAAAAAAACCAGATGCTATATTTCCTAATAATTGGATTTCATTTCATGTGAATGGGGCAGTAATCACCTATCCCATGTTTGCACCGAATAGAAGGATTGAGCGCAGAGAGGATATTATTGAGGATCTAGATAAGACTTTTAAGGTAGATAGAAGATATACATTTGAACATTATGAAGAAGACGAGATGTTTCTGGAAGGTACCGGGAGCATGTTATTCGATCGCGATAATAAGATAGTATATGCATGTTTGAGCCAACGGACAGATGCTAGATTGATAGACAAGTTTTGTGTTCTGGTGGAATATGAAAGACAGGTTTTCCATTCGGTGGATAGAAATGGAATGCCCATATATCACACCAATGTAATGATGGCTCTGGGAGAAGATTTTGTGGTCTTATGCAAAGAAAGCATTAAGAATCCAGATGAGTTGAAGGAACTCGAAGAGATGCTTTCTCGGACTGGAAAAGAAATAGTGGATATCACTTATGATCAAATGGAGGCTTTTGCTGGCAATATGCTACAAGTAAGAAATGAAACAGGACAAACTTTTCTTGTAATGTCTCAAGCTGCTTATGATTCTTTGACTGTTGGACAAATTGAAACCCTATCCAATAAAACCCAATTGCTTCCGATTGATATCAGTACAATTGAGTATTATGGGGGAGGGAGTGTAAGGTGTATGATGGCAGAGGTATTCTTGCAAAAAAGGTAATCGAGTTATCGTTGGTGTTTAGTTCAAAGGTTATTTTATTTTTTATCTACTTTTTTTGAGGAGACACTCCAAAGATCTATTCATCATCGAAAGACTCTCCGCTTGATTGTTGATGGTTTGTTTGAGCATATCAATTTCTTGATGAAGCCCATTCTTTATATTTGACGGATCGGCCATGAATCTTGATATCTTGAGATTGACCATCCATATTTCTCTGATTTCCGAGCCTTCTAATTCTTTGGTTTTGTAGAAGTCATTATCTGATCGAAGGATTAAAGTGCCATTTCGTTTGAGGTTATTGACTACTCTCTTTACCACAATGTCAGAATTGGTAATGACCACATATACAAAATTATCTCTCAAGCTACTATAAGCATTATCAGGAGATACGAGAGAACAGATGATTTTGTCTCCGCCGAAGAGGGTAGGCTCCATGCTATCTCCTGCAACATCAAAACATCTATGTTCACCAAAATTGGGTTGGTAACCAGGAATTGAGAAGTATTCTAATTCGTCTTTTGAAATCGTCTCACTAAATTGATCGAAATTTCCTGCATGTGCCTCCAAAGGCAAATACATGATTTTATCTTCTTTTGCTGTTTTTTGATTTTTGGTATTGTCTTCAATGAACATTGGCCCATAACCCGCAAGGAGGAATTCAGAATTGGCTCCAAATTTCTCGACTAGTGTCATTACATTTAATACGGTGACATCTCTTTTGCCCTTGAGCACTTGATTCAAACTTTGAGGTGCAGTATTGATGGCAAGGGCAAATTGACGGGAAGAAGCGACCTTTTTTTCTTCCTTTAATTTGTCGTGGCACTCAATGAAGCGTTTGGTGACTGGATTTGACATAATAGATGGTTGGTAGTTTTCAATATTTAAGTATCAAAAATAATAAAATTATACATATGAAAAAAAATAATATGTAGTATTTATTAAAATAATTTATAATATGTATACAAATAGTTGATAGTAAAAGTTCTACATATGTCATTTTTGTTTAATATAATTATTTTGCATATAAATAAATTTTAAATATGTATTTTTGACAACATCTGACTATTCATGTATCAGAATCGAATTTTGCTATCTTTGGTTTGAATAATCAGAAGTATATCTAGGCTTAAATTGAATCTTTTCGACTATATAAAAATTACTAGACCAAAAAACTTGGCGATTGTAGCCATATCTCAAGTATTGATCTATTTGGTCTATTTATTTCCAGCAAGAAGGATGGTCTCGATGGAGTTGGATGGCAACCTTTGGATTTTATTTGTAATGGATACTGTATTGATAGCTGCTGGGGGATATGTGGTAAATGATTTATTGGATCAGAAGGCAGATGCATTAAATAAACCTGAAAAGCAGTTCATTGGGAATGAGGGAATATCACCTTTTGCGGGATGGATATTTTACCTGCTCTTGGTAGTATTGGGTTTTGGGATTGCATTTTACATAGCTTATCAAATAGATAAATTACTGTTGCTTTCTATTTATCCAGCAGCGGTGATTTTGTTATATCTATATTCTTCACATTTTAAGCGTATGCCTTTATATGGTAATATCATTGTGGCCATTTTTTGCGGCTTTGTACCAGCTATTGTATGGTATGCCGAATCCGATATGATAGAGGCCCTATCCACGGTAAATATTTCTCATCACAAGATGATTGAGAATGTGTTTGTGGCTTATATCATCTTTGCCTTCTTTTCAACCATGGTAAGAGAGATAGTAAAGGATATTGAAGACATGGAAGGAGACGAGCTCTCTCACTATAAAACATTGCCAATTGTAGCTGGAAAGGAAAGAGCGAATGTCATGGCTCTGTTTTTCTCTATTCTACTCTTATTGAGTTACGGCCTTTGGTTTGTGGGGTACACCGGGAATCAACTAATTGTTATTGGAAGTATTGTCTTTTTAGGGTTGATTCTTCCAACGATGATGATAATTCGTCAAATCTATCGCGCAAAACTTCAAAGTGACTATTCAATTATTAGTAAAAGGTTGAAATATCTTATGATTGGTTCTCTTTTTATTTTTCTTTGCATTCCATATATTTTGAAGATAACTTAATCAGGCAATGAAGTCCATTTTAAAAAATAGGAGATTGATACTGGGTTCCAAATCTCCGAGAAGAAGTCAATTGTTAAAAGAATTAGACATTCCGTTTGTACAGAAAGCGGCGGATACTGACGAATCTTTTCCTGATGATATGCCTGTAATGGAAGTGGCAGAATACATTGCACAGGGAAAGGCATACGCACTAAGAGAAAGGATTAAAGATGATGATATAATTCTCACAGCGGATAGCGTGGTCATTTGCGAAGGTGTGATTTATGGCAAGCCAAAAGACGGCAATGAAGCCAAGGAGTACATCAATATCCTGGCCGATAGTGTACATCAAGTGGTGACAGGTGTTTGTATCTGTGATGCTAATAAAGAGGTTAGTTTTTCTGAAGTTTCTGAAGTTAAATTGGCGCCGATTACTTCAAAGGAGTTGGATTATTATGTCAAGAAATATATGCCTATCGACAAGGCGGGTGCATATGGTATCCAGGAGTGGATTGGACATGCCAAGATAGAGTGGATAAGAGGTACATATACCAATATTATGGGGCTGCCGACAAGGTTGGTTTACGATCGTTTGGTTGATTTTATATGACCTCATCAGGCCAGGGCACCAATGTCCCAGTCGACAAGTCCAGTGGCATTTGAGCATCAACATTTCTCAGATAATTTGAAAGAACGGTACTCAGGTACTTTAGTTTTTTTGATTCAATTTTGGCCAAATTGTTTTCTTCACCGATATCATTTGTCAAATTGTACAGTTCCAACTCTCGTTCCTTGTGAAAATAGATCAATTTCCAATCCCCCTGCCTTATGGCGCTATATGCTCCAATTCCTTTTCCTTTCGGGCCCCAAATATTCGGGTAATGCCAATAAATTGATCTCTCAGGATCGTGTTTCTCTGTTTGAAATAATAGGTTGGTAAAACTCTGACCATCTATTATTTGTGGAACATCGTAGTCACTTACTCCAGCCATTTCCACGATGGTAGGGAAGTAGTCTTCGACGTTGATGTAGGAATGACAATCCGTATTTTCTTTAATTTTATTTGGCCATTTTACGATCATTGGTTCTCGCACTCCTCCCTCATATGCTGACCCTTTGCCGCTTGCCAGGGGTGCATTGTGAAAATGTCTTTCTCCACCTCGTCCTACAGCGCTGAGTCCACCATTGTCGGACATGAAAAGTATTATGGTATTTTCACTAATCCTATTTTCATCGAGGTAGTCCATCAGGTCACCCAGGCTCTTATCCATCCCTTCAACCATGGAGGCATATCTTGCTTCTATTGTATCAATGCCCAAGTTGAGATATTTGTCCAAGAATCGATGATCGGCTTGAATAGGCGTATGCACAGTATAATGGGACATATAGAGGTAAAAAGGCTGATCCTTGGTAATGACGGAATCCAAAATGTTTTTGGCTTCGATCGTTAGCGCCTCTGTCAGATTGATGTCCTGGCCGTGGTATTTTTCTAATCCAGGAACAGCCCAATCATTCTGTTTGCCGGCGCCTTGAGTATTTCCAAAATTCGTCAATCCATTATAACTTCCAGGAGCACCAGCGGCGTGGCCCGCAACATTGACATCAAAGCCACAATTGGTAGGATCGGCGCATGGGGTATTGGTAGCTGCAAAATGGGCCTTCCCGATATGAATTGTAGCGTAGCCATTGTCTTTTAGAATTTGGGGAAGGGTAGTGGCTACTACTGTATTGGATATTCCGTGACTGGTGTTGAGTCCATTAAAATTCCAATTGGGAGGTTGGATGATGCTATCATGATAATCGGTCTTTGTGTCTTTATGAAGTGTCCAGTTGGTCACCCGATGCCTTGCTGGATTCATACCAGTCATTATGCTTATTCTGCTGGGAGAACAAACACATGAAGCATATGCTTGGGTAAATTTCATTCCCTCATTGGCCAATCTAAGCATATTGGGAGTATGATATAATTTGTTGTAATCGGTAACTTCGGAATGAAAAGGCACTGATGTATCTTGCCAGCCCAGATCATCGACCAGGAATAAAATTATATTCGGGGCTTGATTGGAATTTTCTTGGCCTTTACAGGAGCATAATACTAGAATTATGACGGCTAAGTATAGTGATTTCATAACTCAAAATAATATTTAGAATCGATATATCCTTGATTTCAAAAATGCAGATGGTATCAATTTTTTCAGGCTGGCCTATTCAAAATTATACATTTCCAGTATCCTTTAGAGTCCACTTTATCAATATGAAAACCTGAATTTAAGTATGTGTCCGAAACCAATTTTTCATCTACATCCAAAATTCCAGAAATGAGAAGTATACCACCTGGGATAAGCCGATTGTACAATTCCTGAGCAGAATTCAAGAGTACATTTCGATTAATATTGGCAAGAATGACATCATATTTTTTAGCGTCAAAATGCTCAAGGTCGGAACATGCGACCATGATATTATTCACATTATTAAGAGATGCATTCTCCAAAGTGTTTTCATACGATTCTTCCTCAATATCAATCGCATCTATAGGTCCACTACCCATTTTGGAGGCCAGTACAGCTAAAATCCCTGTACCACAACCATAGTCAAAAACAGACTTACCTTTTATGTCCAAATCCCTCATCGCTGCCATCATCATGTAGGTAGTCTCATGATGTCCTGTGCCAAACGCCATTTTGGGATTGATGACAATATCATATTGAATATTTTCGGGCTTCTCATGAAATTCAGCCCGCACTACACAAAAATCATCGACCACTACTGGTTCGAAATTTGCTTCCCAGAGTGCGTTCCAGTTTTGAGGCTGTATAGTCTCCACCTCATATTCGATTTCAAATCTATTGATGGTATTGTGAATATCATTATGAGTTTCAGGATCACATTCATCCTCGGGAATATATGCAATCATGTACCCCTCATGTTCTTCAAATGATTCAAAAGGGAAGGCGGTCAAGAGTCCTAGCAAAATCTCAGAATTGCTTTGGATCTTGTAAGACTTGTAAACTTTCATGAAATGATTTCGAATGATTTATGAGTGGCCTAGCCGTAGATTTCCTTGCGGCTGGATTTTAGTGTATTCATCAGCAAGGAAGTCACTGTCATTGGACCTACACCACCAGGTACTGGTGTAATAAAACTAGCCTTTTCAGAAACGCTGTCAAAGTCAACATCTCCAACCAGGCGATATCCTCTTTTGCGGGTCTCGTCATCTACACGATTGATGCCTACATCGATGATCACTGCACCTTCCTTGACCATGTCTGCAGATATGAAATTTGGAATTCCTATGGCAGCGATGACGATATCTGCTCGTGATACTTCAGCGGCCAAATCCTTTGTCCTGCTATGTGTCAAGGTCACCGTGGCATTCCCTACTTTTGCCTTTCGAGACATCAAAATACTCATTGGTGTACCTACGATATTGCTTCGTCCGACAACAACGGCATGTTTTCCAGAAGTTTCAATCCCATATCGGTCTATCATCTGAATAATTCCAAAAGGAGTAGCGGGTAAATAACATTTTAGTCCCTGTGCCATCCGTCCAAAATTTACAGGATGAAATCCATCGACATCTTTCTTGGGATCTATCGCTAAGGTGACTTTTACCTCATCGATATGCTTCGGGAGTGGCAATTGCACGATAAATCCATCCACATCATCACTTTCATTCAGTTCTTTGATTATTTCCAAAAGTTCTTCTTCTGTTATAGAGTCATCTTTTCTAATCAATGTAGATTCGAAGCCTACCTGATCACAAGACCTCACCTTGCTTCTTACATATGATTCACTTGCTGGATTGTTGCCAATTAAGACAGCTGCCAAATGAGGAATTTTACCTCCTTGCTTTTTAATTTCTGCAACTTCATTTGCAATTTCAGCCTTAATTTCTTGGGATAGCTTTTTTCCATCTAGAATTTCCACAGGGTTGGTATTTTGTGTGTTAAAAATTTGGGAGAGCTAAAGTAACAAATTTGAAGTGATTTTGAAATGTAAGTTTGAAATAGGTTTTTTTGTATTATTTATATTGTTGTTTACACCTTTGGTAAAATAATGATTCTGTTTGGGGCTTTTATTCAATTGCAAAGGTGCAAAGATCGCTAAGTGTGGAGATGAAATTCATTGTTAAGTAATTAATGGAATGATTGCTTATTGATAAAAGAGAAAACATATCTTTCTTTCATTTCGTTGAAATTCTATGATTGGGTTTACAACAAATGAGATTCCAGAACATTTAAAAGTTGATATCAAAAGTATCAGTGAAGAGAGAGCAAATATGATCTCACATGCCATTGGACTTTTGATTTTTTTAATTGGAATTCCATTCTTAGTTTATACTTCCATAAATACTGGAATATTTGGATATTACCTCGGTACCATAATCTATGGTATTTCTCTAATTATGGTTTATACATCATCGACCCTTTACCACAGTTCCTATAATGCCAAGACAAGAATGCGACTTAGAATATTTGACCACATCAGTATCTATTTTCTCATTGCTGGAAGCTATTCTCCTTTTATTCTTACCCACATCCGAACCACTGGCGGATGGACCATTTTTATCCTCTTATGGTGTATGGTCCTTGTCGGTAGTATTGTCAAATTGATGTTTGTCCATAAGTATAAGAAGATCTCAACTATTGCCTACTTAGTGATGGGATGGCTGGCGCTCTTCATTATAAAACCATTGTACATCCACCTGCCGAGAGAGAGTTTCTACTGGATCGTTACAGCCGGAATATTGTACACCGTTGGAGCCTATTTCTACATGAAATCAAACCTTAAATACAATCATCTCATATGGCATCTATTTGTCCTGGCGGGCAGTATTGCCCACTTTCTAGCCGTATGCTACTGCACCTGAAGCAAGAAATTCTTTATTCTCTATTCCTTATTCTCAATTCGACTTTCACTCACTTATTTTCACTGCCATTTCCAACAATTCATCCCTTCCCATTCGTATCCCTTCGATTGTCGGTCGTAATTCAATGTCTGGTAAAATGCCAACACGCTGAGTCTCCCGTCCGTCAGGATAGTAGACTCCAATTCCTGAAAACATTGTCCTAATTCCTCCCGGAAGAATGATTCTGGATACATTCCCATCGGCACCAGAAGTAGTGCTTCCTATCACAGTTGCCTGTGGTGCATTCCTCAATGCCATGGTAGTATATTCTGCCTGACTTTGAGTGGTCTCATCAATTAAGATGGCAACTTTTCCTTTGTAGAAATCCGGGTTTTCAGATCCATTGGAAAGGGGTTTGGTAATCGTATATCTTCCAGGTTCATTAAATATGGGTGTGGTGAATTTTACAAATTCTGTTGGTTTTGGAAGCAGGTATTTGCCCAGTTTGAACACCAGAAAATCTGACGGATAGCACCTCAAATCAATAATAAGAGATTTGGTATTGGCAAAAGTTTTCATGATGTCGTGAATTTCTTCCTTTTTGAGAGAAGCAGGATAGATGTAGCCTATATTGCCATCAAGCATTTTGTGTGAAGGAATGTCTTTTTTCCAGTAGCTAATGGCCTCGTTTAAGGTAGTTGCTACTTTTTCTGTGAAGGCCCCATCTTTATTTTTAAGCCCCAATTCTATACTGGTATTATTGGTTCTCAAAAGACGTCTTGATACATCTCGCATTTGAGTAGGTACATTTGATGCAGGACAATATTTCGCTCTTTGAGATACCAAGTCAGCAATTGCCTTCCCATCTACATGGGTAATAATATCACCAATTTTTATTTTCGATTCTGGATTGTCAAACATTGAGAAAAATCTGGTCACGACCCATTCGTTTTCAATCAATTTGATTTCGAGTGGTGTTCCCAATTCACCATGAAATTTTAGCAGCTCTTCGTCTCTCATCCAGATATTGGCATGGGTATCTTGAATCTTGCCGATTAATTCTAAAGTGGCTAATTTATAATCCAAGCCAGATTCAAGATTAGCCATCCTTGGTATAAAAGACTTCAATACTCCTTCCCAGTCCTCATCCATTAATTCCTTGTACGGGAAAAAATACTCCACCATATTCCAATATCTGAAAAGTGAAAGCATCCGCATTCCATCATCGGTAAATTCCATAGACTTATAAGGTCTTTCATTATCAAATGAAGGATTGCCTACGCCTGCATGTCCTGAGACATAGAAGTGCTCATCATGTTTGGTGCAGGTTCTTATTTTTTCTAATAATTGTTTCGTGTCTTGAGACAATAATGTATTCTTGGTAATCCAGGAATTGTCAATTTTTAGGGTCGTGTTTTCATTACTTCTCGCTTCAGCAGGTGGTCCAGGAATGGGGCCTAAGTTTGTAATCCACTTGTTCAACTGCGCTTCGAAATCATCCGCCTTCAATTTGGGCAGTATCCTGAATAACTCATAATCCCAATTGTGATTCCCCTTGGCAATTTCTGGATGATAATATTTCACAAGTCCCCAAACCTTGCACAGTGTGTATAATTTGTATTCTTCTTCTGATGTGATTTCTCCCAATTCCACCAACGATCCCTCATCAAATTCTGTGTCAAGGTCGGCCTTCGATTTAGGTTTTATGGCGAAAGGCATTCCTTGAATCGTTTTACCATCTATCAATACTTCAAAGTTGTCAAACCATGCTTTGCCTGTCCCCGTCAAAATCCCTCCGACAAAAATCTTTTCCACCTTGTCAGAATAGGGTAGTGAGATCGAATACTTCTTCCAATCATGAGTGCCTTTTATTTCCTCTCCTTGCATATTGTCAAATCCCAATCCTCCCGATTTGCCATCCAATCGGAGCAAGAGGCCTGCAAAACCTTCATCTACATCTTCAATTTTCATATATCCGGAAAGCGTGATCACTTCACCCAAATAGTTAGAAGGAATGCGGTAGGCAATGCTTCCAAAATTTCCTTTTGGCACCTCTGATTCTATAAGTCCTGAATACTTGCCCGATTGCACATTCTTGTCATCTGAATTCAGTTTGTAGTCACCCCATTGAATCCAATCGTTGGCCAGGGTAGTAGGATTATCATTTTCTTCAAAATCGAGATTGAATGATGTTTTGTCTGGTTGTGCTATAAGTGAAACTCCTGCTAAAAAAATGGAAAAAATAGTTAGAATTATTGACTTCATGATATTAGTTTGTGAGGTCCAAAAGTACAAAAGATTCAATTGCGGTTGTTAATGGCTCTAAAATTGTTTTTTGGAGGATTTGAAATTGTTTATTTTAGTTTTTGCATGTGAATAGATGTGAAGAGGTGGGGCAGGCATTTCAATAAATCGGATATATTATTCGAGTGCAGACAATTACCAATTATTGCCTAAATGAAAGTTTTAAAGGACATATTAAAATCAATAATCGACTCCTCTATATTGTGGATAATCGGAGGAATTTTACTTGGATGGGGCATATATGCTGATGGCTGGATAAGAATGGGCCTTGGTGTACTTGTTATTTATTCTGGAATTGTTACAGCAATTAATGATTATAAATTGGACAGACAAATAGAGATGTGGTTAGAAGATCATGAAGGGAAATTTGTTTTCTTTTATGCGGCGAATAAGAAGATTCAAGAGAAGATAAAATCTGAAATTCTACCCATGTTTGAAGTTGATATTTTACAAGCTTATTATGATGGTTCTAAGATAGTTGGAGATTTGGAAAAGGTAAATCATCTTCTCAAGCGAATAATGCATTTTAATCCAAAAATAAGACCGAACAATCCTACAATCATAAAAATTGAAAACGGAAATTTCGTGGTTAAAGATGAATTGAAAGTATTAATGAAAATAGTTACTGAATCGGAAATTGATAAAGAAGACTTGAAAATTAGAATAAAAAGTGCTTGTGCCTAAGCTCCTATCCTTAGTTGTATAGTATTCCCTCAAATCGATTATAGCGGTCAAAAAAAATCGACTTGTTTACAGATATTGACAGTATTGATGATTAGTACAACTTAAAAAATGATATTTATCCAAGACTTTGCATGACCACAACAAACTTCCCACATTGAAACCCTCGAAAACCCAAGCCTTTAATGAGACCCGTTGGTTTTTTAAGTCTGTTTTATTCGCTTTGGCTAATGTGTTTTTGCTACCAAAATATTCTTATCTTTAAACTTGATCAGTCACATAGCCTTAATCATACTGATTTTAACAAGGATAATATAAACCAAGCTATCAAACAAAGCTTTCCCAGGTCGATTTGTCTTAATAATAGAAGTTTATAAAAAATAAATATAGAATTGCAGCACAACGAAAAGAATAAGAAAGTCAAATTGTTCTTAGGTGTCATGATGCTAATATTGGTTTTATTGATCATGGGATATTTTGCAATCAATCATTTTACGGACAATACTATTACAGATTCTCCTGAAGAGATAGATTCAAGAATTGACAAAAAGAATTATTCTAATTACGATTTTATCGCGCAGGACTCGACATTTTACTTGGAACATCCAGAAGAAATAAAAATAGATGATAATGGCTATATTACAGTAGAAGGGACAAAATTCAATTTCCTAGACATTAAAAAATTAAGACTAGGTGGCCTTGGGGATAATGATTGGACTATCAAGGAGTTTCCATTCGAAGTATTGAAATTAAAGAACTTGGAATATCTGTCTTTAAGCTTTAGGGGTTTTGAGCAACTTCCAAATGAAATAGTCCAATTGGACAAGCTAAAGATTCTGGATCTCCAACATTCTGCGGTAGAACAACTGCCAGAAAATATTGCAGAGCTTAAAAACTTGGAACAACTTATTCTGCTCTACTCGAACATTCGAGAATTACCAGATGGTATAATAGGTATGTCAAACTTGAAAATATTGAATTTGGGTTGTACTAAATTTGAGCGAATACCAAGACAACTTTTTGAAATGAGGGCGTTAGAAAGATTATTATTGGTTCATGAAAAAGAATGTGACGAAGACACCAAAATTGTTTTTTATGATAAAGCCGAAATTGAAAAATTGAAAAGGATGCTGTCGAATACAAAAGTAGGAATAAATAGTGGCTAGATTTTGAAGCATCCATATCATGTACGATGTTTTTAGGAATTTAATCTTTTGCCGAATTTTTTGAATAGAAATTTTAAACGAAATTATTTATACATTGTGGCAGACAAAAACGTTATTGACAGCAAGCATTAAATAAAATATGTTCAACGAGTATTACATCACGACCAAGTATAAAGAACCAATTTACTTCTCGATAATTACTATTAATCAGAGTGCTGAAACAAGCCTCTATATTGGAAATAAGATTGCCAGAAGGAATTCATTGCAGCGGGGATTTCATGTATTGGAAAAAGACAATATTCAATTGAAATTGCAGTTAAAGATGTTCAAAGCAATACCTGAATTGTATGTTGATAATGAAAAGGTGGATGTGGAGAAAGTGAAGCGAAAAGAATTGAGGACAATTTTAGAAAATTTGAACATCCATAATGAGTTGAATCCAAAGAAGGTGCCGCGAAAACCTTTTAATTATCGCAAACTCATCGCTCCAGGTATTTTAATCTTCTTGGGAGCTTTGTGGCAATATGCAATGAGAAATTTTAGTGGATTCTGGGAAATTCCATCACTTCTTTTTTATATCATTGCCTATTTTCAACTCTTTTCACCATTAGTAGATAGAGTCCCTGATAGACATATGGATGAGGAGACAAAAGGGAAGTTCAAACTGTTGGCGGGAATAGGACTTATGATTTTGACACAGATATTAGTAAGCTATCTTTATTAACCAGTAAACCCATCGAATAATATGAATACCATGAATAGAATTCTGTTTTTAGTCTTTTTTATTTTGATCAATGCCCATGAAGCCATTGCTGGCCCAGGAGGTAAAATTGCAAAAGAGCTTTTTGATAGCCCAGCTGGCAAAATAATCGGGGTATTGGTTTTTATAGTGTTTTTACCTTTTATTCTAAGATCGTGGTACAAACGAAGTAAATCTACCAAAGCCACAAAAAAGAAATTGGCCGAACTTTCAAAAATTGACCATGAAGTTTTTGATGAAATAAACCTGAAAAACAGAGTCACCGACATATTTACAAGGGTACATAAGGCATGGTCTGAAAAGGACCTGGATGATTGCGAGCAATACATGACAACCTGGTATCGTCAAAATCAGCAAACGGTGTTTTTGGACGAATGGGATCGCAAAGGAATGATGAATGTGTGCACAATTCAAGAAGTGAAAAAAATCAAACCTCTTCACATACGCCTTACAGAAAATGAAAATTTTGAAGGGTCAAGAATAATGTATGTGATTGAAGCAAATATGGAAGACTATTTGGTCAATATTGAAAACTCCTCAGTGATTGAAGGGAAGAAAGGATTCAAAGATGTTGAAACGGTTTGGACTATGAAGCTGGAAGATAGAGTGTGGAAGGTAGATAATATCGAGCAAGCGGAGATGATTTCGAGCTACGTCAAAATGGAAGCCGAACAATCAGATTCAATATTAGAAAATTTGGCATCGAGCAAGACGATGAATTTCAAAAATCCAATCGAAAACAATTGATTTGGTATTTATCTAAAGATTAAAAACTGCATACGAACATCTTCGAATAAAAAATGATAAGGGTGAATTAAAAATATACATGTCCATTTTTCGGTTGCTGGTAAAATTTCAATTCTGGTACTTTGCAAAAAAGTAAATTAGATGAATTTTAAAAACTTACATCATCAGGATCAACCGCTATTAATTGGAAATGTATGGGATGTCTCAAGCACTAAAATAGCGGAGAAATTAGACTTTCAAGCCGTTGGTACGTCAAGTTCAGCGATAGCTACACTTCTTGGGTACAATGACGGTGAGGAAATGGAATTTTCTGAATTGGAATATTTTGTAAAACGCATCATTGCAAATACCAATTTGCCAATGTCGGTCGATTTAGAATCAGGATATAGTCGCCAACCAGAACAAATAGTGTATCATATTCAACGACTGGCAAATTTAGGAGTAGCGGGAATAAATATCGAAGATAGTGTCGTGTATGGAAATAGAAGATTGCTGGATGCCGAGGATTTTGCAAATACTCTGAATACTGTGAAAGAGCTGCTGGTAAAACAAAATATTGATACATTCCTTAATGTGAGGACCGATACATTTATCTTGCTCAATGACGATATCATCGCAGCTACAAAAAATCGAATTGAACTTTATGAGAATGCTGGTGCAGATGGAATTTTTGTCCCATGCATAGAAAAAGAGACTGACATTGAAATCATAGTTGATTCCACAAAACTTCCTGTCAATGTAATGTGCATGCCTAATCTTCCAGACTTTACTACATTGACAAGGTTAGGCGTCAAGCGAATCAGTATGGGAAATTTCCTTTTTGATAAGATGTATCGGCAATTTGAAAAATCAACAAATGTGATCTTAAACCAAGATTCATTTAAGTCTGTTTTTCTATCATGATTAAATTGAGTTGTTACTCAACAATTTTTGCATTCGCCGTCATCTCAAACATTTTTGGATCGGTAGGCTCTTTAGATAACGAAATATTTACAAATTCTGTAGGATCACGGGGATCAGTAATTTGTCCTTCTTCCAATTTGTACCAGGTCATACTTTTAGGAAGTAATAATTCATTGTTCAATTTCCAATCATTGTATCGAATCCACTTTACTTTTTTGCTCTTCTCACCAGAAAAGAAAGTAACGGTATATCCAAGCCATTCCATCTGATAGGTAGTAGGATTGTAATGAATGAAATATTCGTCTTCTGGGCTTTCTCCAATACCTGATTTGTAAGAAATTCTTATTCCTGGGTAAGCCTCATCTTCGAATACTAGTGGATCAGTTTCAGAATATATTATTCCATCATCGGCCAGTACAAAAGGCATTGCATAAAAATAAAACATCAAATTGTGATAAAATTTTGGATTGCCTTTGTAACTCGTGTCGGCTTCAAGCCAATATTCATTTCCATTGTACCCCGTCTTAAAGCTACTGGCCTCAATTCTCTCATTTCTAGATACCAAATCAATGACTTGCTTTTCATTCCCGCCTTCTTTTACTATTTCGTAAGAAAGCGATTTCATTTCCTTCCATTTGGCTAAGGACCCATGAGCATCAAAAATTTTGGTCAAGGCATCAGGGTAATTTATCTGAGCTTTTATAGTGCTGTCATTAGGAACAGTCTCGTTTTGAGAAGCATCATTTTTACAAGAAGCCAAGAGTATTATTGAGAGAAAGATACATATAGAAAACCGCATGGACGTCATTTTTAAATTATGGGGCGAAAGTATCTCTTTATTGAGAGAAATATTGAGAAAGTATACAGAATTAGTATTTGGCAGACAATTATTCTTCACGAATAATATCTGGTTGATCTTTAATGCCAAGTCGGAAAATATCATTCCGCGCATAATGACCTACCACATCAAAATCCAATTTACTATCCTGAACTTCATCCAAGTCCAACTCTGCAATCAAGCACCCCGCTTCACCAAATAACGGCCCAGCGATGACCTGACCCAAGGGAGATACAATAATACTACCACCTTCACACATATTTTCTTTTTCATCCTTGACCTCACTTTTGAATTCATCAGGATACATTGATTTCGTATAATATTGATTGCACCCCAAGACAAAACACCGACCCTCCAAGGCTATATGCTGCATCGTAGCCGTCCAAACATCTCGAGAATCCGCAGTAGGTGCGATATAGATTTCCACTCCTTTGTTGTACATAGCCATGCGCGCCATCGGCATGTAATTCTCCCAACAAATCAGTCCTCCCAATTTCCCAATCCTTGTGTCAAAAGTAGTCAACGATTCACCTCCTGCTTCCGCCCAAATCAGCCTTTCTGTACCCGTAGGTTTGATCTTTCTATGTACCCCCAGCAACCCATTGGCAGGAGAAATATAGACCATCGTACAATAAAGACTGCCATTGTCTTCCTGTTTTTCAGTGATCCCAATACAGAGATAGACATTATTCATTTTTGCCATTTTGACCAGCCTTCCCATCTCTTCACCGTCAAGAGAGAAACTATTCTTATAATATTTGGTAAAAAGCTCCCTCCCTTCCTTTGTGCGACTTCCCACCACCGCCCCAAAAGAAAACCCTCTCGGATACCCAGGAATAAACGACTCAGGAAATACAATCAAATTACACCCCAATCGGGCATTTTTAGCAATAATTCCCTCCATCTTATCCAGTGTCTTCTCTTTGTCGAAAAAGACAGGATTATCCTGCACCAAACATACTTTAACTATCATATTCCAAAATTAAAATCGTTTTTTCTAATCCGTTGAATTGCTTTTTCATTTTATGACATTTAATGCTGATGTTCAGAATTTAAATAATCTCTCCATTCTTCACGTCAATTCTAAGGTGACTACGCTGTAGTCAAAATGGATATTTAAACATGTGCCTGACATAAGGTGACTGCTCTGCAGTCAGGATGTTTTTGTCATACCTCCTAATTTCCACAATCCCACATCATGTTTCCCATATATTCCCTACATCCAATATCCAATATCCCTCCGTGCCTTCTAAGTTCCCCTCCGTGTAAACAAGGCCTCACATCCCTCCAAATCACCACCTTTCATTTTCAGACACCCATCTCCCTCCTTCAAAATAAAATCTCCGTGCCCCTCCGTGAAACTCCTCCGCGCACCTCCGTGAAAACAAAGCCCCACACCCCTCCAAACCACCACATTCCTTTTCAGCCACCCATCCCCCTCCTTCAAAATAAAATCTCCGTGCCCCTCCTTCAAAAAAATCTCCGTGCCCCTCCGTGAAATTCCTCCGCGCACCTCCGTGAAAACAAAGCCCCTCACCCCTCCAAACCACCACATCCATTTTCAGCCACCCATCCCCCTCCTTAATAAAAAATCTACATGCCCCTCCGTGAAACTCCTCCGCGCACCTCCGTGAAAACAAAGCCCCACACCCCTCCAAATCACCACATTCCTTTTCAGCCCCAAATTCCCCTCGTTTAAATGAAAAATCTCCGTGCCCCTCCGTGAAAACAAAGCCCCACACCCCTCCAAATCACCACATTCCTTTTCAGCCCCAAATTCCCCTCGTTTAAATGAAAAATCTCCGCGCACCTCCGTGAAAACAAAGCCCCACACCCCTCCAAACCACCACATGTCTTGTCCTGAAATAGGTTTACACAAAAACGTATAAAAATGGCTAGAAAAAAAGAAGTCAAACACAGTACAAGATCGTACTCAGAAGCATTTAAACGTCAGATAATTGAATATTATCTGGCAAATGATTATACTAAACAAGAAGTCTGGAAGAAATTTACTGGTCAATATGAAGAGCATGGCACACTACTTCGTTGGATGCGAAAATTTGGTTACACTACCAAGGACAAACTTTCAAAATATATGAAAGGTGAAAAGGATGAATTAGAAAAACTGGTTGAGGAGGAACGCATCAAGGTATTAGAGCAGCGATTAAGAGATGCTGAACTCAAAGCAATAGCCTATTCTAAAATGATAGATTTGGCTGAGCAAAAATTTAATATTTCGATTAGAAAAAAGTTCGATACCAAACCATCCAAGAAATGAGGGTTCTATATCCAACTAATAGTCTTGAAAAATTGTGTGGATTGTTTGGTTTGACTAGACAAGCTTATTATCAACATAAGAAAAGAAGTATTGAACATGCCCTAGAACAAGAGCTTGTAATTAAACAAGTTTTGAAAATACGAAAGGATCATCAAAGGATGGGAGGCAGGAAGTTATTCTTTAAGCTCTCTTCATTTTTACAAGAACATGAGATAAAAATGGGTCGTGATGTGTTTTTCAGAACCTTGGCTTCTCATAATTTATTGGTTAAAAAGAGGAAACGAAAAGTATATACTACAAACTCGTTTCATTGGTTGAGAAGGTATCCTAATTTAATTAAAAACTTTCAGCCCAATGCTCCTAATCAACTGTGGGTTAGTGATATAACATATTGGAAGTGTGGATCTTTCTTTTTGTATATAAGCTTGATCACTGATGCATATTCTCACATGATTGTAGGATATCATATTTCCAAAACCTTAGAAAGTATTGAGTCAGTTCAAGCTTTACATATGGCTATTTCTAAATTGAGAAGTATACCTGATCATCTTATTCATCATTCTGATAGGGGGGCTCAGTATTGCAGCACTATCTATGTAGAGTTGCTGAGGGGAAATAATATTCAAGTTTCCATGACTGAAAACGGAGACCCTTTAGAAAATGCGATTGCCGAAAGGGTAAATGGAATATTAAAAGATGAATATTTATGGAATCAAACAGCAAATTCATTCGAAGAGGCAAAGCTAATATTAGATCGCTCAATAGAACTCTACAATTTTGACCGCCCCCATATGAGTATTAGCAATTTGACTCCGTATGAAGTGCATAATCAAAATAGGAATATTGAACCACAAAGATTATGGAAGAATTACTATCAAGGCAAAATTGCCAAAAGCGACATGAGTTTTTCTAAGGCATAGTGAATTCTGAAATATAAAAACCGAATCAAAAGTGATCCGGTCTATAAATAACATTTCGTCATTCAGAGATTTATCCCTCGCAAGTTGCTCTCCAGCAGAGCTTGTTTCCGTTTCAATCTCATTTTGTAATGTAAACATATTTTAGGATTATTACAAAACTGTAAATGAATGACAGGATTATCATTATTAACTGTAAACTTTTTTCAGGACGACACAACATTCATTTTCAGCCCCCAATTCCCTCCTTCAAAAAAACTCCGCGCACCTCCGTGAAAACAAAGCCCCACACCCCTCCAAACCACACATTCATTTTCAGCCCCCAATTCCCCTCCTTCATAAAACACCTCCGTGCCCCTCCGTGAAATTCCTCCGCGCACCTCCGTGAAAACAAAGCCCCACACCCCTCCAAATCACCACATTCATTTTCACCCCAAAATTCCCTTCATTCAAAATCAAAACCCTACCCCCTCAAATCCTCCAATTTCAAAATCCGCGTTGTCCTATCCCTCGTCCTATGCATCAATTCACGATTATCAATCAAAGACTCCCCGTACGTCGGTATCATCTCTTTAATTTTTAATTTCCATTCATCCGTTTTCATTCGATCAGGAAAACATTGATTCAAGACATCGATCATGATAGAGACTGAAGTAGAAGCACCAGGAGATGCACCTAAAAGTACAGCCATAGATCCATCCGCATTTTTGACAACCTCAGTACCAAATTTCAAAACACCACCTTCCTCATTGTCCTTTTTAATAATCTGCACTCTCTGACCCGCAATCTCCAAATTCCAATCATCGTCATTCGCGGTAGGGTAGTACAATTTCAAAAAATCCAGTCGATCTGACATGGACTGAAATACCTGTTCGATGAGATACTTTGTCAAGTCCAGGTTGTTGTATCCAGCAGAAAGCATGGGCCAGATATTATGCATTTCGATGGATAACGGAAGATCAAAGTAGGAGCCGTTTTTTAGAAATTTAGTTGAAAATCCAGCGTAGGGTCCAAACAACAATGCTTTCTTTCCCTTCATGATTCTAGTGTCCAGATGGGGAACAGACATCGGCGGTGATCCTGTAGATGCCTTGCCATAGACCTTGGCTTCATGTTGAGCTATCACATCTGGATTGTCACATTTCAACCATTGTCCACTCACTGGAAATCCCCCATAGCCTCGCCCTTCAGGAATATCTGACTTTGACAATAATATAAGTGAACCACCACCAGCTCCTACAAAGACAAAATCTGTTTTGATACTGAATTTCTTATCTGTTTCGAGGTTTTCGATGTCAATTTCCCATTGCCCTTCATCGGTATAGGTCAAATCTTGAATTTCATGGGCAAGATGAATTTCTACACCATCACAACTCTTTAAATATTGAATCATACCTCTTGTGATCGCTCCGAAGTTCACATCGGTACCAATATCCATTCTCGTCACGGCCAAAGGCTCATTGACTTCTCGATCTTTCATCATGAGAGGCACCCATTCGGCAATTTGCCCCAGATCTTCTGAATAAATCATGTCCTCGAACAAAGCATAAGGCTGCATGGCTGCATATCTCTTTTTGAGAAATTCGACATTATCCTTTCCCCACACAAAGCTCATATGATCTATGTCATTGATAAAAGGGATTTTTGTGTCTATCCGACCCGTTTCAGCCAAATGTGCCCACAACTGTTTTGATATTTCAAACCAACTTCCAATTTTTAATGCCTTGTCTATATTGATTGTCCCATCCTCTTTCTGAGGCGTATAATTCAATTCACAAAAAGATGAATGACCAGTCCCTGCATTATTCCATGCGTCAGAACTCTCAGCTCCAATTTCATCCAATCGTTCATAAATATGAATTTCGGCAGCAGGCATTAGTTTTTTGATCAGAACACCAAGTGTTGCACTCATTATTCCTGCACCTATTAATGTCACCGTCGAAGGGAGCTTTTTCATGTATTTTTAATTTTTATAGCTTCACTAGAGCAATCGCTTGAATTTCTTACTCGCAAAACCGCTCAAATCTAATAATCTCCGCACCAACAAATAATTACATCGCCACATCAGGACATTATTGTACAACATACTCATTATCCCTAATATATGGATACTCAATTTCACTCAAAAACAATCCGCGTGCTGGCACACTCCAATCCTTTCCTAATCGAGCTCTTGTTTCCAGGGCTTTTTCAACTTCTTCCAGTTTTACTTGTCCTTTGGCCACATTAATACACATGCCAACAATCATTCGAATCATACCTCTAAGAAAGCGATTGGCTTCGATTTTATAGACAAATCCGTTATCTGATCTTACCCATTCACTTTTAAAAATAGTGCATTTTTTTGTCTTTTCGTCTGAGCCATTTTTACAAAATGTTTCAAAATCTTCATACCTGCTGATCAAAGCCGCCGCCGCTTGAAAGTCATCGAAATCAAACCGATTCAAGGTAGGTAAATGATAAGAAGTGAATTCGCGAAAAGGGTCTCTGCTCTCCAGCAAATGATATTCATAAGCACGCAGAGAAGCATCAAATCTGGTGTGTGCTTCATCATGTACTGGGATGATATGATTGACCACTATCGACTTCGGAAGAATACTATTCAACTTGTATTTAATAAGCCCTGGATCAAAATCATCGACATCGAAATGAAAGAAATAATCAGAAGCATGCACCCCAGTATCGGTCCTTCCACAACCTACTATTTCTGGATTATGAGGAAGAAATACGGCCAAAGCGGCTTCGATTCTGCCTTGAACGGTCTCTGGAGTATTTTTTTGACTTTGCCAACCATGAAAATGAGTCCCATTGTATTTAATTCTTGCAAAGTAGCGCATATGTATCCTTTAGAGAGGGGAAAGATTAGAAAAAAAATATAAGGATTGGAAAAATTGGACAAGAATAAATTTTCAAATTGTCACATTAAGGTATAATCGCTCCAGGGGATGTGATGGCAAATAATAATACACTATTATTTTACATTCTTTATTTATCTTTTAATTCTTTATATTGAACTGTCGCCTGTGATTTTTTGTATTACAAATGCGTTTCGTATACTTACATTATGAAGTTAAGCTTTAGATATATCATTATTGTTGTACTTGTGGCAATCGGGATTGAGTTGTCAGGACAAAAGACTTTTCAACCGAAGGCGACACAATTTGATTGGAAGGGGATAGTCTATCGAAAGGAAAGGGCTTTTGAAGCACGAATTCATACGAATGGCCTGCTGATCGGGATGAATTTTGGTGAAATAAAAACATATTATAAGACCAAATATTATCATATTAGTATTGGCTGTCTCCAGGATCCAAGAGAAAAGAGACAAAACAGGAATCTGTCATTTAGTTTTCCTGACAGAAGTAGGGCATTTGCCTTCGGTAAGCAAAATTCTGTCATAAATCTGCGTGCTGGATTGGGAGTAAAGCGATTTATAAGTGAGAAAGCCAAGAGGAAAGGAATCGCCATAGGGTATGATTATCAGGTCGGTCCATCGTTGGCTATTTTGAAGCCTTATTATTTAGAACTTTTATATCAGACAGAAAATGGAAATGCGACCGAAAGGGTATTGAGGACTGAAAGATATACACCAGAAAACGCCGAGAAATTTACAACTTTCAATGAGATCTTTGGAGGTGCAGGATATTTTACGGGATTTAGCGATTTCCAGATTGTACCCGGAATTCAAGCCAAGTTGGGACTGTTTTTCTCTATGGGAGCATTCGATAAATATGTCAAAGCATTAGAAATGGGAATTATGGCAGATTTATATGCCAAGAAACTGCCAATAATGATTGAAACTGAAGAAGTAAGCAATAAACCATATTTCGTAAACTTTTACGTCAAAATAATATTAGGTAGAAGAAGCAATTAGACTTTGGAGTGATTTCAATACAAATTGTTTATCCCTTTGGTGTTCATTGCCATTTGCATCACTAAGTTGTCTTTTAAAGTAGATTAAAATCACTTCATTGATTATCTTTGCTACATTATTTAATTACTGTGTTATAAAAATGTTTGGATGTTAGAACTTCCTGTAGTTAATAAAGAAACAGAAACGAGGGTGAAGAAGCCCAATTGGCTTAGGGTAAAACTTCCAATAGGAGAGGATTACAGACGGGTCAGGAATCTGGTGGATGAATATAATCTGCATACCATATGCCAAAGTGGAAATTGCCCTAATATGGGCGAATGTTGGGGTGCAGGGACTGCTACTTTTATGATCCTTGGAAATGTTTGTACGCGAGGGTGCTCGTTTTGCGCGGTGAAGACGGGACGACCGCCAGAATATGATGAAGATGAGCCGAGAAGGGTAGCAGAGGCGATAAAATTGATGGAAGTCAAACATGCCGTGCTTACTTCTGTGAATCGGGATGAATTGAAAGATCGAGGTGCCGAAATTTGGTATCAGACTGTCGTAGCTGTAAAAGAGATGTCACCTTCCACAACGATAGAGACCTTGATTCCAGATACGAGAGCGAATTGGGAGGCATTGGAGCGAATGATATCTGGAGGACAAGAAGTGGTGTCGCATAACATGGAGACAGTAGAAAGATTGTATAGAAAGGTAAGACCGCAAGCCAAATATGCCCGAAGCCTGGAACAAATAAAGAGAATCAAAGATTTTGGTAAGCGGACAAAGACTGGATTTATGGTCGGCCTTGGAGAGACAGATGAAGAAGTATATAAGACAATGGACGACCTCCTAGAGCATGGATGTGATGTGGTGACTATAGGACAATATCTACAACCAACAAAAATGCACTTGGCCGTCGATTCTTTTGTGCATCCAGACAAATTCGCAGAATACAAAGAAGTGGGCATTCAGAAGGGCTTTGATTATGTAGAGAGTGGACCATTGGTGCGAAGCAGCTACCATGCAGAAAGACATTTGTAGTAGAATAAAACAATGAAGATTGATTAGAGCAGGAATAATTGGATGGGGTGAGAATGGCAAAAAAATTGCTCATGCACTTCATTTTGATATTAAAGGTACCGAGGTAGTAGGGGTAGCTACTGATGATCCAATTGGCCGCGATTTTGCCATGCGAAAGATGGGATTAAAGCATGTTTTTTCTTCACCTGCACAATTATTAGAGCTTCATCAAATTGACATTATTTGCGTTTGCTCGGATGGTGATCTTCACTTGGCTCATGTTGAGAATTCTATAAAATCAGGTTCAAATATTTTTATTGATCATCCATTTGCAAGTAATGTTGAAGATTGTAACAAAATCGAAAAACTGGTAGACAGTTATCCTTCGTACAAGACAACTGTTGCTTTTCCCAGACGATTTAATAAAAGACTTGATCAAATATTCAAAGAAATATCAAAGGGTGGATTGGGAGACATTTTGAGAGTAGAATGTCAAACTTTCGAAAAGATGCAGATGAAAGACGCTGTTCCAAATGGTAGAATTGCCAGAAAGGGAATTTTTATGGATCTCATGTTGCAGGATATTGATATGGTCAGATGGTTGACAGGTGCTGAATACGAGTCAGTATTTGTTTTAGGCAATGCTATGAAATATCCCTCCTTGAAGAGGCAGGGTGATGTAGATTCAGCAATCGCCGTAGGGAAATTGACCAATGGATGTATAGTCAACTTTGTGAGTTCAAGAGTGGTACATAGAGGAGAAGGGTTTCAATTGAAGATAGTAGGGACCAATGGCGAGATCGGCTATTCCAGTTTTGAAGAAAATTCAGGATTGGTCTCAAGCCAAGACGGGAAGCCTTATTATATATCCCAAGTCAAATCTGAAAATGAATACCTGCCCTTATTGAATAATTATGTCGATGCTGTCAAAAATGGATCGAAAATAAAATATGTTTTAAAGGATGCAACCGAAGCTACAAGGGTAGCCGTAGCCATGACAAAATCCTTTTTACTTGGTCAAGAAATATCATTAAAAGACTGATATTATGCAGAATACATTAGATATATTAAGGAAAAATAATCTTAGAGCAACTCCTGTAAGGAAAGAATTGCTCCAAATGTTTTTAGAATCTGAAAATGCGCTTTCTAATCAGGACATCGAAGAAAAAATGTCAGATGTTGATAGAGTCACCTTGTACAGAACATTAAAGTCATTTCAAGAAAAAGGAATCATTCATCGTGCATTCGATGGTACAGATATTTCGAAATACGCCTCTTGCAATGACAATTGTGATGCCCACGCACACCATGACGAGCACTTACATTTTCATTGCTCAAATTGCGATAATACCTTCTGCGTCGACGAAATCCCAATACCCAAGCTAGAAATGCCCAAGGGATTCAAAGCACAAAAAACCAATATCGTAGTTGACGGCATCTGCGAAAAGTGCTCCTAAAAAAAAATCCACACGTCCTCTCCTTAACTCCTCTCCGCGTAACTCCGTGAAATCCCTCCGTGCCTCTCCGTGCAAAAAATGCCCCAACCCCCTCCAAAACCACCACACACTTCTATCCGCCTCAAACCCCAACCCCCCGTTTCCGATTCACACCCCTCCCAGAATGCACTCCATACCCTCCACCCCTCAACAAATCCTTCAAAGCCGACGCATGATCCCGAAAACTAAATTTGTACCCTTCATCAATCAATCTCTTCGGATATACCCACCTGCTTTTCAACAACATCTCCGTCTCAGCATTACAGAAATAAGCACCAATATTTAAGACCCACTCAGGAACAGGCACTGAATAATTCCGCTGCATCAATCTTCTGAAAGTCCCTAAAAACACCTTGTCAGATACAGCCCTTGGAGCAGCCAGATTATAGGTGCCCTTACTGCCTTCTTGCTCAATAAAATGCTTAAGCGCATCCACGAAATCGTATTCATGTATCCAACTCACCATTTGATTTCCATGTCCATGCCGACCACTCAGCCCAAGATTAATATGGTTTTTATAGATTTTGAACACCTCAGCATCTTCTCCAAATACAATAGCCGTCCTCAATGCGATCTTTCTTGTGAATGGGGTATAAGAAGAATAGAATATCTCCTCCCATTTTTTAGCAACATCCACGCTAAATCCTTCACCCAAGATACCATTATCTTCATTGTTGGCCCTTTGGGTTTCATGTCTGTAAATGGTTGCCGTCGAGGCATTGATCCAAAGTTTTGGTGGCTTTTTAGAATTGTTTACAGCTTCACCGAGGATGTAAGTACTGTCTATTCTTGAGTTGTAGATGTCAGCTTTGTTGCCTTCATTGTATCTGCACTTCACCGACCTGCCAGCAAGGTTGATAAGGATGTCACAATGATCGATAAAGACTTTCCAAGACCCCATATTTTTCCCATCCCAGAAGTGGTAATGAACGTTGTCGTGATTTGTGATATGTCTTCTTGTCAAAATGTGATATTCAATTTCTTCATCCAGTCGAAGATGTTTTATGATGGTCTGACCAATAAAACCTGTACCACCTGCTATTAATATTTTCATAGTGTATGATTTTGAATGTTTAATATGCCCGTTTAAGAGTGGGCAGTGATCTAATAATTGTTTTGTGTGAATTTCTATTTTGTGTGTTTCGATTTGCAAAAGGGTGTTTTAGGTGTACTTTCTTTTTGGGAAATGAATCGAGGAGAACTCGATCTTCGTGTGGTGCATTGAGCAATTGTTGATTGTCAAATTCTGCAATATTCTTTAGCTTCTTTTTCCAGGCTCTGATATGACGAATGTACCAAATGGCATATGCCCAGGGCAGGACAAAAAGGTATAACATGTTGATGGTGGGTGCATTATAAAACAGTCCACTGCCCATGGCGCCGAATAAGACTAAAAAATACAAAACCACGGCGAGTAAATATTTTTTCAAGCCAATGGCATAGGCGCTGTCCAATCTTTCAGCAGCTAATAATCGGCATATTGCGGCTATTGGTTGAGCAAACCCCAGTGTGATGTAAGTCAAGATGTAGACATAAAATAATATTCCAAAAACAACTCCTAAGATCATTCCTAAAGTATCCATAATTTATGTTTTTAATATTTTGTAATTTCAAAAATTATTGAAAGTTTAAATCAAAAAAATAGCTACCACTTAAGTAGCTTATTGAAAAACCAGTTTTTTTCAGCACTTATAAACTTCTGTAAAATCATATCACTCTTCTTTGCAAAGTCCAACAATTGAGTACTTACGTTTTTAAGTTCCTCTCCCTTGGATTTGGCTGTTTTCTCCACTTCGAAATCTTTAATGGATTCCAGCATATGAATGACAGGAGCCAGCTCTCTCTTCCTTCTTTCCTGGGCAATCTGGGTAGCTACACGATAGATGTCCTTTTCGGCTACGAAATATTCTTTTCGCTCACCTGGCTTGTATTCCTTGGTTACAATTCCCCATTCTATGAGTGATTTTAATGACATGCTTACATTTCCTCGACTTATCTTCAATTCGTCAATAAGTTCGTCAGCGGTCATTGATTCCGGGCTTAACAAGAGGATGGCATGAATTTGCGCCATTGTCCTGCTGATTCCCCAGCTCGAACCGAGAGATCCCCATGATTGAATAAACTTATTTTTAGCATCGCTGTATTGCATGTGTTTCAATTATAATTCAAATGTAAATAAATATTTTGAAATTTCAAAAATAATTGAAAATTAAAAACATGTATTGTTTCACCCAAAAGAAATTCATGGTTACTTTCAATTTATATATCTTCGTTTTAAAATTTATAAAATGAAGAAGTTGTTGTTCACTTTCGCTTTTATGACATTTTGTATAAGCCAAAATTTTGGTCAGTACTACCTTGGTATCAAGGGGGGAATGGGACTGAATATGCAGAAGTGGAATTCCTATGAGCGGGATATATTGTTTACTCCATGTATTGATGTCTTTTCAGAATCTCATGATGATGAGTTGAACAAACTTTACGCCTCCATTGGATATCATACGAGAGGAAGTACTGTTCGTGGTTTCGGTTTCAATGCCTACAATCCTTACAAATTCAATAATCTGGTATTGGAATTGGGTGGTAAGAGAATGTTGTCTACCGATAAGAAATACAATGGATATTATATGCTTGCCTTGAGGGCAGAGTATACCTTGTCTACCAATTTAAGCGAGCGTGCTGGAACTAGTATCTACAATCTTGTAAGCGATGACTTTGTCAATAAATTCAATTATGGAGCTACTGTTGGAGGTGGTTTTGAAGTGGAAATGGGATATTCGAAGGTGGCATTCATAGAATTGAGTGTAAATCCGGATTTGTCCAAACAATATGAACAAACGGAAACATTGACCATCGAAAACCCTAATCCAGTACCGAATCCTATAACTACCAATCAATTCATAACCATTGTACCCCAGGAAGTGAGAAACGTAAGCCTTGAACTCAAGGTGGGCATCAAGTTTTTGAGAGGGTATGAGGAATACGAATAAATCCTAAGATCGATCTAAAATCATGAAAAAATATACTGCTGATTTAATATTCACTCTGACGGGTGATCCCTTAAAAGAACATGTCATATCTACAGATGACGATGGCACAATAGTCGTTATTGACACTTTATCCAATCATGATGAAGGAAGTGTGAAAAAGTTTCATGGCATCATTACACCAGGTTTTGTGAATACACATTGCCACTTGGAATTGTCGCATATGAAAGGCTTGGTTGATACGGGGACCGGGCTATTGGAATTCATAGGTAATGTTGTCAAATACCGAGATTTTCCTCAAGAGCAAATACAAGATGCCATCGAAAAGGCGGACCAGGAAATGTATGAGGAAGGAATCGTAGCCGTAGGAGATATTTCAAACAAAATCGACACTGCAGCGACCAAGAGAAAATCAAAGATCAACTACTACACCTTTGTCGAAATGTTTGATTTTATGCAGTCGTCCATGACGGAAGCTACTATCGATCAATACAAAGAGGTCTTTGAAGGCCATAGTGATGAAGATGGTAATAAAAAATGTTTTGTTCCTCATGCTCCATATACTGTGAGTGAAGGCTTGTATGAACATATCCGAAATGAAAATTATCAATATGATACTGTGAGCATTCACAACCAGGAGACGCCACATGAAGATGAATTATTTCTACAAAAGACGGGCGGATTCATTGATTTTTATAAAAACTTTGGATTCTCTCTTGACAAGTTTGAAGCAACTGGCAAATCCAGTATTCACACAGCCATGAACAACATGAATGCCATGGTCAAAACTCTTTTTGTGCATAATACCATGACCACGGCAGAAGATATAGCCAAAGCACATGATTGGAATTTTAGAAGTTATTGGGCGACGTGTGCCAATGCTAATTTGTACATCGAAAATCGCTTGCCCAATTACCAGGCATTTATTGATGCAGATGCGAAAATGACTATTGGTACAGACAGCCTTACCTCTAATTGGCAACTATCTATTCTGGAAGAGATGAAGACGATCAGAAAGTACAAATCCTACGTACCTTTTGAAACTTTGGTGACTTGGGCATGTAAGAACGGTGCTGAAGCATTGGGATACGAAGACACCCTTGGTACCTTGGAGGTAGGTAAGAAACCTGGATTGGTTCATATTTCTGCCGATGTAGATGAGAAGGGGGCAGTGGATATATCAAGAGCGAATGCGCGGAGGATTTAACCGCTAAGGCACGAATGACGCTAAGGAAAAATTTAGCGAACTTGGCGACTTTGCGGTTAATCCCAATTCTAGTACTGCCAGGCAAGGATCCTACTCACCTTTTGCCCTTGGCCCATTTCAATGATTTTTACCTTCTTTACACGTGCAGATTGTAGAGACTTCTCCAATGGCTTGAGACTCGCTTTTTTGGATACCAATGTGGTAAACCATTTGCACAGATGAGGCAACTTTCTGCTCTCATGAATCATATTTTTTATGAATTCTACCTCACCACCCGGATAGGATAATTCTGTACTTTGTCCACCAAAATTCAGCAATTCTCCTTTCTTTTTCTTTTTACCCAGGTTTTTCCATTTTCTTTTAGACCCTGCCTCGGCTTCTTCCTGAGAACCATGGAATGGCGGATTGCAGATACAGGCATCAAAAGTTTCTTCTCTTCTTACTACTCCAAAGAAGATTTTATGTTGATCCTTTTGGAATACGACTTGAATCCTTTTTTGCAGTTCATTGGCCTCCACAATTTGCCGAGCAGCTTTATATGCCTTGGAATCCACTTCTGTTGCCAGAAAATCCCAGCCGTAAATCTTGTGCCCTAAAATAGGGTAGACCACATTCGCACCTGTACCTATGTCGAGGATTCTTTTTTTTGTCTTCTCACCTTCTTTATATCCAAGCAAGTCGGCAATGTAATGAAGATGATCAGCCCTGCCAGGTATCGGAGGACATAGATATCCATTTGGAATATCCCATTTGTGGATATTATAATGTGCAGAAAGTAAGGCACTATTCAATGCTCTGACAGAAGAAGGAACACTAAAATCAAGGGTGACATTGTCAAACTCATTGACAAATAAATGCCCTTCGAGTTCAGGTACTTTCTCCACTAAAAACTCAAAATCATATCCATTCCTGTGAAGGTTTCTCGGGTGTAGATTTGACTTGACCTGCTTTTTTGGATTGGACATCTATCTGCTTATATTTTGAATTAATTAAGGCAAAGATATAAATTGAAAATATCTCAACGAGAATGAAGCGGATACAAGCCTCTCGATTAAATTGTACAGCATATCATACAATCTGAGAAAAAGGCAGACTCCTATCACCTTTCAGGATCTAAAATTTGTACATGACAGAGAAATGACCAAAAAATAGAAGGTAATAATTATAAGAGCCAGCGGTCCTCAAATCGGATCTAAATAGTGGCGGTTCATATATTAAAATGGCATCGTCAGGAATATCAAAGTGCTTAATATTAACAACAGCCCTACCCAAACCAAGACCAACGTCCATAAAAAAACGATCCTCCTTTATTGGGATAAGTGTCCCCGACATCAAATAAAACCCAGTTATTTTTTGGGTCATTTTGAAATCCAGTTCCTGAAAAAAGGAATTGTTGAACCTGCCAAAGGTGCCAACTGCGTCATGGTCTATTTTACGATGCAATCCTCCGATGCCGAGGTAATGCCATCCCATGCTCGTTTCTCTATAATAGTACTTGAAAGTAGTCCTGATACGAAATCCAGAATAGGGTTCTTCATTGTCCGTACCATGCAAATATCCAAAATTGGCGTCCAATGAGTAATTCTTGTGCATGTAGGAAGCCTTGCCTTGAAATCCGATCCACCGATTTAATAAGGCACTTGGGGTAATGCCAATCTTGAATCCTTGAATCGCTTCATAATCCTGACAATCTGCAGGGACCTGAATAATACAAGCTATTGCAAAAATGAAAAAGAGATGCTTCATAGTGTAAGCGTGCTTATCAATTCCATATCATCAATAGAAGAATAGTCAAATTGATAAATTGCACCTTTGCCAATGACTATTAATAATCCATTTTTGGCAATGACATCGTAGGTATTTATTCCTTTAAAATGATGAAGCAGTTGAAGATCCAACACATTGGACTTGTCAAAAACTTTCAATCCACCGTCATTTTCACAAACAAAAAGCAGATCACCATCATAGGCTAGCCCTTTTGGGTTTTCCATGCCGATGCTATTGACTTCCACTGGATTCGAAAGGTCGTTGATATCATAAATGCGCAGCTCATTGATTTCAGAAGCCCTTCCACAGGTTCCAATCAGTGTAAATGAGGAAGAAAGGGTGACAAAGGCATGATTGCCATCACTAATGACGGGATCGCATGGAGTCTGGTCTTGACTAAATTTGAGGTAGCTGGTCTCACTTTTACGAACTGGAATACCATCTTCGGCTATTTCAAAAATATGTAATGCCTCTCCAGATCCGATGAATAGGATGCCTTCCATATGATAGATGGATTCGATCAAGAAACCGACCAGTTGACGGTCGACTTGTACTATTTCTTGAGGATTCGAAACATTGAAGGTGAAAAGTGCCTCTTCATCCACCCTGTACATAAAGTCATTTACAATGACTATTCCTGAATATGAACCATTTGTTCCAGATGTTGGCAATTCTGTACCGCTTTCCGAAGCACAGGAAGCTAGAAACATGGTCACAAGTAATAATGCAATTAGTCGAATCATAGCAATAAGTTTAGTCTTTATCTCCAACAATCAGAATCATTCATAGACACCAATACCCAAGAGACAACTAAGCCATTCTCGGGATTGACGCATTCAAAAAATCCATTGTATCCTGCAGGATATAAATTGCTGCCAGTGGTGTTGCCACCTTCTACATAGGTGATTGCTTTGAATATGGCCTTGGTGCGGTCTGAAATATCTATCGAATAAAGTGAACCACCAGCATTGGCAATAATTATATCTTCCTTGATTACCACATCATCAATCCCCGAAATCGGTACAAAAAGGGCATTGGACGGATTTGTTGGATCGGAATTGTCAATTATATGGATGCCAACATTTTCTTCCATAGCGAGTATCAATTCCTGATAAATAACAATATTTGTTAGATCATCAAATTGTATCGCTTCCTGTGCTATATCATCGCCAATCTGACCATAAATTGGACGCATTCCTTCGTTGGCAAACGGTTTTATAGAAGCAGGATCAACGTCGCAAGACAACAGGATTATTGAAAGAAAAATGGTTAGTCGCAGCATTTATTTCCCTATTAATGAAATTAATAAACATAAAACGCCCTCATTTCTCAATTAGCTGTTTCCCATCTGGTGACTTTAGTCTTTTTTGACAAAGAAAGCGGAAACCAATGATACTATCGCACCCATTACGAAGACAGAAACGAACATTACCAGAAACATCATTGCTGGGTTGCCAAACATTTCGCTTTCTTCCAAAACAGCCTTTCTTATTTCATTCGCTTCTTCAGCGGTCTTTCCTTCACTTCGGAGTGAAATTGTATGTTCGGCATATTTGTTCATAAATTCTGGATCGATTACTTCAACATAGAGTAGATTGTACAAGCCAAAAGCGATTGCTGGGAAAATAGAAATAAGAACCCCTGTTTTTACTGCCTTCCAATAACTTAAATTTCCACCATTGTCCTCTCTATATTGCTTCATCCCCAAAAACACAAATACCAGACTGATCAAGATAAAGATATGACCGACAACTTCACTGTTCATAAAATCATCGAGATCAGGAACACCCAAAAAGATAAGTGGGACACCAAATAGACAAATGAGTAAGAGGGCTGACCATAGGCCGTTTCGAATAATAATAGAATTCATAGTTGATGTTTTTCGAATGTGATTTTATTTCACTTTTCGGATTAATAATAACCCAAAAGAACAATTTTAATTCAATATTTCGATCCAACTAAAGTACGAAAAACACCTATTTTATTGATTTCATACTTTAGTACTATTGTACTTTTTTAATCTATTTAGGGATATTGTTATTATTTCCAGACCTGTGGTTGGCTTTGGCAACGTGGATCAAAGAAGTGGTAAAAGATACTCAATGAAAAAGTAGAGTTTTTGAGCAATCTTTCTAAAGAAGTGCTAAATCACATTAATAATTACAAGCTACATTTCAGAGAATTTGCATTTCCTTCGCTTTCTTTATGGCTTGAGTCCTTCTTTTAGAATCTAATTTATTCAACAAACTGGAAACATGAGATTTGACAGTACTTTCAGAAATGAATAATTGTGTAGAAATTTCTTGATTCGAATGTCCCAAATTAATGAGTTCCAGCACTTCATATTCCCTTTTACTTATTTTAAGTTCTTCGATTCTAGCCTGATTTATTTCCGGGGTGGTAGCAACTGAAACAGGACTTTCCTGATGATTGGAAGAACGTTTTTGGACATATCGACTTACGACATATCCAAATGTCAAAAAGAGCACGGCAAAGAGAGAAAAGAAAACTTCATCCGTGAATCGTTTGGTCATTAATGTGTATTGCCCGAGCTGCATCAATGTAAAAAGACATGCAGCCAACAGTCCAAATCTGATGACAATCTGTTTCATGGGAGCAAGATAATCAATCAAATTTGGGCTGGATTATTCTAAGAAATAAAAATTTGATTTAGATACGATTCATAAGTTTCACAGCATCAGACAGAATGCCCAAAAGCATTAAAAATTGCCTTCAACCCTGCACCTTGCACCTTGAACCTTCAACCCCGTACCAGAAGCCTTGTACCTTTCAACCTTGCACCTTGCACCTTCAACCTTCAACCCCAAACCCATTCAAAAACAACTATGAACAAGTATTAGGAATCATTCCCTCCACTGGACAGCAGTCCGACGGTACAATTTTACTACTTACCGGAGGTTCAGGATAGTATTGCATTACCTGTTGTACACTGATCGCTGCATCCGTACCCATTATTAATTCAATAATATAAAGCGCTTCATCCAATCCAGAAGATATTCCTCCTCCAGTGATTCTATTTCCATCTTTGACATATCTGGGATAGCCTGGTACCATTTTCACCTTTGGGAATGCTTCCATACATGGATAAAATGAATGATGTGTCGTGGCATAGTAGCCGTCCAGTAATCCTGTGCTTGCCAATAAGATAGCTCCTTCACATACCGATGTGACCCATTCTGCTCCTTGACCTTTGGTCTTTACATAATTGATCAATTTGGAATTTGGGTTATTCATTATCTTATTCAGTGCGGTGGGCGCACCACCAGGTACCCAGATCAGATTGGGAGATTGGATGGCTTCATCTTCGTAATTCACATCTGGAATTATTTTGGTTCCTTCTCTCGTACTTATGACCTTCGCGGGCAATTGCCCATTAGGGTCTTTTTCGCCGATGTAGTATACTTTGAATTGCAAGTAATCAGTCGTAGGCCAGGTAAACATTTCTCTTGGTGCGGCGATATCCATCAGATCAACTCCATCATAAACAGGTATGGCAATTACAAAAGTCTTTTTTTCCATTTTACGGGGTTTTGGTTTGAAAAACGCCTAATAATTCTAACAATTTTCATCAAAAGAGACTTTAAACTGAAAGAAGTATTAGGCGTCGATTAAGGTTATTTTGAGGTCTATAATTAATTATTTTGCACTTGGAGGAATAACTGGAATATTATCCAACCATTGGGCTTTTTGACTCAGTAACCAGCTAAAATCACCGGTCAACTGTACTCCAGGTTGTGCTACTATGCTATCGTTGGTACTTGAATAAGGTCCAAAATGATTATAGAGCCCAGCACTTGAGTGACAACCCATACAACTTTCAGTGCCAAAAATTTGAATATTAGTTGATGGATTGGCTTCCATTAACCCTTTGGCACTTTGATTTCCAAGTTGGAAGAAAGTCTCCATCGTCATAT
Organism: Saprospiraceae bacterium; assembly: GCA_965230575.1. Lineage (GTDB taxonomy): Bacteria > Bacteroidota > Bacteroidia > Chitinophagales > Saprospiraceae > CAJXUU01. The sequence continues at coordinate 6,864,973 of OZ246013.1, read as the reverse complement.
TGGTAAGTAGGGCAAGATTCGGATCACCACCTGGCTTGTTATTAACAGAACCTGGAATTACATAGCTTGCTTCTTCATGTGAAGTAGGAGGAACATCTTGATTTTTTGGATACTGTGTATCAATCAATCTATAATATTGCCAAACACTACCCACTGATTTAAAGTAAGCCTGCATTTTATTATTTATATTATTTACACGGACTGGAATGTCAACCATCCTTTTAACTTGTGTTTTTCTGGTTGAACTACTGGCATAGAATGTATCGATTTGAGTTTTAGTGGGATGTAGTATCCAAAAATTGCCATGTTTATTAGAATTGTAGGTCGGAGACTCTGTAGATAAATCAAGATTGATAGGACAAATTTCACAATCAGGATCAGTCAATGATGGAGGGATTACAGTTTCCTTGCCATTTACCATAGCCGTGTTTTGATCTAAAATATCAATGTGCTCAAATGTAGACCATACCCATTGCTTACCTGTCGGAGTTTTCTGACTGATATGCATACCGATCATACCGAGGGTTCTTTTCTCTAGCTTCTGAGTAGTTTCATTTACAATATATCCTTCATTGATGAAATATCTCTCTTTGATGTCTGATGGTTCAAGAATTTTCCAAGCGAATTTGATCTCTACTGCACCAACCACATTTGCATCGTAATCTCCTTTTGGAAAATCTGCTTTTGGATTGTTTTTAGAAAATGCTAGTTGCCCATTTATATTATACAAACCATTATCTTTGATATAATCGAATTCAGATTTATTCATTAGCACTTCGTAAACAACGACATTACCATTTTGGTCGTAGAGTTTTCCCGCGAATGCCTGAGCCACCTCATCGGCAATATTTTTACCCAAAGTTGGAGTTTTATCTGAAAGATATACCCTGGCATCATGGTCCAATTCTATGTCAGGGTGGAGGTCAAGTCCGCTGGCCGTTCTTGGCACACCCCACGGAGCAGGTTCTTTTCCATCTCCTCTATATACCTGAAATGATTCCTTCCATCCCAACCATGTGGCGTTGCCTTCATCGGTAAAGTTTGGGGTAGGATTGCCATCCGCATCTCTTGGCCAGTTGATAGCCACAAATGCTTTCCAACTGTAGTCATTAAAAGCTTGATTGAGGGCATAAATATTTCCTTCAGCTTTTAATTTTGCCTGCAAAGCTGGATCCACATCAACAGGAATATCTGGTGTGAATTTGATTGCTTCTCCTGTTGGGGTGGTTGGTAATTCTCCACAGGAATGAATGATGAAAATTGCCATCATGGAAAAAATCACAACGGCTAATTTCATTTTGTTTTTGGAAATCAATGATGAATACTTAAAAATTTTCATGATCAATGAATTTTGAGGTTTTTTGTAGTAGGAAATAGTTTCTCATATAGAAATTGAGATGATCTAAAACCATAATTTTAATGCTCACAATTTAATCAATTGCCTTTGAAATAAAGTGCGTATAAATACCTGAATTTTAATTGGGTGTATTTGGCAAAAAAATGGTAACAAATAGCCAATTTTTCATTGTTTGAATAAAGGAATAATCTCAGTGAATTCTCGCTAACCGCTCGTCAATCTCTGAGCAACCCAATACCTTCGAAACTCCGATTTACTGCTAAAATTGAATTCTCTCCTCATATATTTCTATATTTAGCATCTTTTAAAAACTAACTCAAATTTCCTATTGATTTAGGTGAATCGTTTTATACCAAATAATCATTCCAAATGAAAAAATGCTTACTACTTTTATTTTTCAGTCTCCTTTGTGTTTCTGATTCTTTCATTTTTGCTCAGATGCCATCATCAGATAGCGATGAGGTGTATTCCTCATTGAAGTGGCGAAATATCGGCCCATATAGAGGAGGTCGATCTTGCGCGGTTACGGGGGTGCCCAATATGCCCAACTTGTTTTACTTTGGTTCTACCGGAGGTGGAATTTGGAAGACTGAGAATGGTGGCAGAGCCTGGGAAAATATTTCAGATGGCTTCTTTGGAGGTTCTATAGGAAGCATTGCTGTGGCACCATCAGACAACAATGTGATCTATGTCGGTGGGGGAGAGAAGACCGTCAGAGGTAATGTATCATTCGGATATGGTGTATGGAAATCTGAAAATGGCGGAAAGACATGGACAGAAATGGGTTTGAAGACATCCCGGCACATTGCTCGAATCCGCGTCAATCCTACCAATCCTGATATTGTTTTTGCCGCTGTGATGGGAGATCTCTTCAAGCCAACAATAGATCGAGGGGTGTACAAATCTGTAAATGGTGGTAAGACATGGAAGAAGGTCCTGTATTCCAACAAAGATGCTGGAGCTGTAGACCTCATCATCGACCCTACCAATCATCGAATAATGTATGCGACTACCTGGAATATCCGTAGGACTCCCTATTCACTTTCAAGTGGTGGTCCTGGCTCGGCAATGTGGAAGAGTACAGATCAAGGCGAAACCTGGGTCAATATTTCAGACAAAAAAGGATTGCCCAAAGGCGTGTGGGGAATATCGGGAGTGGCAGTATCACCGATTAATGGCGATCGAGTTTTTGCAATGATCGAAAACAAGGACGGTGGTCTGTTTAGATCAGATGACGGAGGTGAAACCTGGGAAAAAGTAAATAGCAAAAGAGCATTGCGCCAAAGAGCGTGGTATTATACGAGGGTATATGCCGATACTGAAGACATTGATGTGGTCTATGTATTGAATGTGCGCTATCACAAGTCTGTGGATGGCGGAAAAACATTTGATATGTATAATGCTCCACATGGCGACCACCACGACCTTTGGATTGCTCCGGAAAATCCCAAACGAATGATCATTGGTGATGATGGAGGGGCGCAAGTGACTTATGATGGTGGAGAGACCTGGAGCACCTACCATAATCAACCCACTTCACAGTTTTATAGAGTGACTACTGACAACCATTTTCCCTATCGAATATTAGTGGCACAACAGGACAATTCTACCATCCGTATCCCTCACCGGACCACAGGTGGAGCCATTGACGAGGATGATTGGGAGCGGACGGCAGGTGGAGAGTCTGCACACATTGCGGTAGATCCCAAGGACAATGACATCGTATATGGAGGTAGCTATGATGGATTTCTTACGCGCTTGAATCATCGAACAGGATCGGTACGTGCTGTAAATGTGTGGCCGGATAATCCCATGGGACATGGTGCCGAAGATATGAAGTATCGTTTTCAATGGAACTTTCCGATCTTCTTTTCGAAGCATGATCATGACAAATTGTATACTGCATCTCAACATTTGCACTTGTCGACTGATGAGGGTCAGACGTGGAGTATAATCTCACCAGATCTTACAAGAAGTGAGGCAGAAAAGCTGAAGTCAAGTGGAGGGCCCATCACCCAGGACAATACCAGTGTCGAATATTATGCTACGATATTTGCGGCACAAGAGTCAGCTTTGAAAGAAGGGCTGATTTGGGTAGGCTCGGATGACGGAAGGATCCATGTGACTCAGGATGGTGGCGAGAATTGGTCAGACGTCACCAGTTCAAAAATGCCAAAATACCTAATGATCAACAGTATTGAGCCAAGTCCATTTGATGAAGGAACATGTTATGTAGCTGGGACGCTGTACAAGGCGGGAGATTACTTGCCGTATTTATATGTTACCAGAGACTATGGCAAAAATTGGAAAAAAATCACCAATGGCATCAATTCTGAGCATTTTACCAGGGTGCTTAGGGCAGATCCTGTGAAAAAGGGATTTTTATATGCGGGTACAGAAACTGGAATGTATATATCTATGAATGATGGTGCCAACTGGCAGCCATTTCAATTAAACCTTCCAATAGTACCAATTACAGATTTGACAATTAAAAACAACAACCTTATCGCTTCTACACAAGGTAGAGGGATATGGATTATTGATGATCTTACCGTAATGCATCAGACTGCAGATTTGACCGGAGCAAAGAAAAATCACTTGTTTAAGCCAGCGGACGCATATCGTATGGGAGGATTTCAAATTAAAAAACCAAAAGGTGCGGGTATGAACCACCCTGGAGGAGTGATGACACATTTTTATTTGAATGACTACGGTGAAAAAGATACGGTCACGATTTCATACATGACTACAAGTAATGATACCATAAAGACATTCTCTACGGCAGCCAAAGAAAAGGCGGATAAGATCGAATTGAAAAAAGGAGGGAATATGCATGTTTGGAATTTGAGCTATTCGCCAGCCAAAAAAGTAAAAGGAATGATATTGTGGTGGGGCAGTCTCAACGGCCCGAAAGCCAAACCAGGAGAGTACAAGGTAGTAGTGAATGTGAATGGAGATGAGATGTCTCAAAACTTCACCGTGCTTCAAAGGCCTAATTCAGAAGGATCTATGGCCGATATCAATGCACAGTTTGACTTTGTAAAAAGCATAAATGACAAATTAGACGAAGCCCATCAGGCAATTATTGATATCCGATCATTGAGAAAACAGATGAAGGCATATGTAGACAAAGCGGATGACAATGAGGTAAGTGAATATTCTGAAGAAGTAGATTCTGTAATGACAAAGGTGGAAGAAGCACTTTACCAAACTAAAAACAGGTCGGGCCAGGATCCGTTAAACTTCCCTATTCGATTGACCAATAAATTGGCGCACTTGAATAGTCTGACGCAGATGGGAACCAATGATTTTCCTCCGACAGCAGCAGCTATTGCTGTGCGGGATGAATTGAATGGTGCCATAGATGTAGAGTTGGCGGATTGGAAAAAAGTAAAAAATACGATGCTTCCTAAATTGAATGATATGATTAGACAAAAGGCCCTGGATGTCATTATCCTCGATTCAAAGGATAAGTAGGATCGACAAATAGATCATTTTATTAAAAAAAATATGGACTGCCTTCATGATGATGGGACAGTCCATATTTATTATAATGAGTATATGAAGGATTAGATGTTTTTAATTTTTCTAGTAGGATATGCTACATCGATTCCTGCTTCTCCGAATGCTTTTTTGATTTCTTTATAAGAATTGAAATAAACATCCCAGTAGGTATCATCCGTTGCATATGGCCGAACGGCAAGAAGAATATTGTTTTCATCAAATTTCTCAATCTCAATAGTTGGCTCATCTGGCATCCTTTCAGTGACCTTGTCCAAGGCCCCTTTGATTATTTTTTGCACCTTGTCAAAATCTTCTTCATAAGGCATGGCTACATTTAGGTCAACTCTTAATTTACCATTCGCCGATAGATTGGTCATGATTCCACTTGTCGCTATACCATTTGGCATAATTACCTTCTTGTTGTCCAATGATTTGATGACAGTGTTGAAAACTTGAATTTCTTCCACATGACCGACAGTACCTTGAATATCTACAAGATCGCCAACTTTATAAGGTTTAAATATCATTACCATTACCCCTGCAGCAAAGTGACTCAAGGTGCCAGACATTGCTGCGCCAATAGCCAGACCAGCACCAGCAAGGAGGGCTGCAAAAGCTGTAATTTCTATGCCTACCACACCAGCCGCTGATAATACTACAAGGATCTTTAGTAGCACGCTAACCAATGATGATAGAAATGGAATCAAATCTTCATCAATTCCTGATTTTCTAAGCGATTTTCTAACAATGCCAGAAATTACATTTACGATCCAAAATCCAATAATAAGTAAGAGTATGCCTCCAACTATTTTGGGTGACCATGCCAATATTGTGTTCCATAGGGTTGATAAGTCAATAGTAGATAAATCCATTTTGCTTTTAGTTTGATTAAGAAATAAGGACAACAATTAAGACTATGTTAACTCCTCGAAGTCACTGGATATAGTGAAATTCAAATTTGGAATATATTTCACCTTTCAAAAACGGGTGTAGATTTATCAAGTAATGATCTATTATGAGGCAATTAGCTGTTTATTTGGCTTTATTAATGATTGTAAACCAACTTATAATGTATATATCAATATAAAATACGTAGTGCTAGTTTGGGGCTTAAAGTACCAGAATACCTATGATTTTTGAATAATGGTTGTCAAAATCGCACTTATATTATAAATGAATGATAAACTTATCCCCTAAAAGCATGTATAAATAAAGGAAATATGTATTTTTGCACAAATTTTTGAAAAACAGAGAATGGCAAAGAATAAGCAATACATAAGACAAAAGGGTCAACAAGCAGGTTACAGAGGAAACCCAAACGCGCAAAATTCGAATCTTCCAGAAGATGATGACACTTTAGTTGACATTGTAGAAGTAAAAGAACAAGCACAAGATTTCTTCGAAAAGCATCAAAACCTGGTTATCGGAGGATTAGCAGTGTTGCTCTTATTGATAGGTGGCTACCTGGCCTACAAATATGCCTACATCGAGCCGAGAGAAGCAGATGGAATGGAGGCAATATATAAGGCAGAATTTCAATTTAAGCAGGATTCATTTGCATTGGCACTTACCAATCCTGGTGAGGGAATGGAAGGATTCCTTGATATCATAGAAAACTATAGCGGTACTAAAGTTGCCAACTTGGCGAGCTATTATGCAGGTATCTCTTATTTGAATTTGGGACAATATGAAGCTGCTATTGATTATTTGAATGACTATAGTGCTTATGATGACATCACTCCAATTACAAAATATGGAGCATTGGGTGATGCATATGCAGAGACTGGAGACCTTGATTCTGCATTGGAAAACTATAAAAAAGCAGCCAATAGCGACAATGATTTTCTTACACCTTACTACTTGAATAAGTTAGGCGTATTGAATATGAAGCAAGGAAACAATGATGCTGCACTTAAGAATTATGAAAGAATAGAAGCAGATTATCCACAAGCATCTGAAGCTAGAGACGCAAAAAAATATATCTCATTGTTAAAGTCAATGAGCTAAGAATAAAGCATACTCAAAAAAGATCATGCAAAAAAGAGGCTGTTTCGCAAGAATTGGCCTCTTTCTTTTTTTGTGCAATTCTATTTTTAAGACATTGCTTTTTTTGATCAAGTTGAATTTCTAGGGGTAGAATAATAATCGGGTAGTATGAATGAAGAAGGTTTAGCGGTTTAGGATTTGCAAGGATCAGGCATTAGTCAAAATCTAACTTTGCAAAACCTATTACCCTGTACCTTTTACCTACGGAAATTAATGACTAAATGATTTGTTGAATCTTAAACTATTATAATCCCACCAACTTTTAATCTTGATTTCTTTATTAGGTGTTGACTTTAACCGCAATGGTCGCTAAGATTTCGCAAGGAAAGCATGATGAAAACATCAATCATGCTAGGAGGCATTGTAAATCTTTACAGAATTCGACGTTTGAATGATAAATTGGAATGATATAATAGTGTTTCCAATTACCTCTTAAAGTAGCGTTAAACCAAATATCCAATCCATCCACTATTGAATCACTTAAAAAATGCAATATCCCCTGTTCGGGTGAGAAGATATGCAGGACAAGGAAGTCATATTTGTAATATTCAAAACACCATGAAATTTAATATTGGGGCTGCAGAAGATTGTAGTTGATGTAGAAAATTAAAATCGGAGGATTAAATGGAAAATGAAGGTAAAACAGTTAAGGTCAAAGATCATATTAAGGAGATATTGTATATTGAGATGATTCATCAGCAAATGGAGACATTTATTGATATTGATAATCTGCTAAAATCAAATATTACAGATTCAAAAGTTATAAAAAATAACCAATCCTGAAAACACTCTTAAGTATAGTACTTTTTACAGGCCTATTTCTGCCAAATATCTTTAGTCAGTTATCGGAGGTGGACAGCCTCATTCAGTCTTATGACCCAAAAGTTGGAAGCGATTATGAAAGGGTTGTTCATCTCAGAAGTATAATATGGTTGACTCAAGAGAGGGAGTGGGAAAAATCCCAAATTTACTTTGAGATGTGTAAAGATATTGCTGATCAGTCAAAGGATAGTAATACGATTTATGAGGTGATGTTCATCGAAGGGGTAAGAGACAATAAGCAAAAAAAATATACGGAAGCAAAAGAGAAAGTTCTGCAGGCCTTGGATTTTTCTCAGCGACACAAGGACTCTACAAACATAAACAGAATTCATTATCATATTGGTGGTATATATTCTAATTTGGGTGAATTTGAAAGATCAATTTATCACACACTTAGGGCAAGAGATGATACTCCAGCGTCAAGTTTTAGAATGCACTATAATCTCACTATTCGCCTAGCGACTATTTATCGTAAAATGGGACAAGATGAAAAAGTTCTTGAAGAATGGAAGTGGTACAATGCAAATCATGATATCAATTGGCCTTATCTAAAAGCTTTGACGCTGGGGAGGATTTCTGATGAGTATTTAAAGATAAATCAAGCTGATAGCGCCATAGTATATGGGAATGAGTCATTGCAAATTGCAATACGGGATAGTTTGAAATCAATGGAGTACCGGGCATATGGCAACCTGGCATACGCATATTTACAAAATGACAATATTGAAAAAGCGCACTCAATAGGTATTAAGGCATATGACTTCTTTGGAGAATCGAAGATCAAGTCCAATCCGCTGGCTTACCGAACAGTTAGAAAAGCTATGGGAGAAATCCATCTGAAAAGGAATAACTTGAAAGATGCTTTCAATGTCTTTAATGAAGGTTTGAATTCGGCGGAAATAAGTAAAAATGATTTTGATCAGCAATATTTTTTAGAGCAATTATTAGAGATAGCCATTAAATCTAAACGATCGGAGGATGCGTTAAAATATTCTAGCAAACTAGCCAAAGTCAAGGATACACTCAAGGAGCAGTATACAAATCAAAATCTAATTCGTATAAAAACGGAATATGATATTGAAAAGAAAGACCTAGAAATCAATTTACTCAATTCTCAAAATCAATTAAAAGATGAGGCAATAAGTAGGTCGAGGAGAAATGTAATATTTGCTCTTCTTGGCTTAGCATTGCTAGGACTAATTTCATTTTTATTATACTATTCACTGAGGAACAAAAAACAAGCTCAGCAACTTTTACTTGAAAAGAATGACCAAATTTCAAAGGCACTGGAGGACAAAGAATTGCTACTCAAAGAAATACACCACAGGGTAAAAAACAATCTGCAAGTCGTGTCGAGTCTTCTTGGTTTACAATCCGAATATATCAAAGACAAATCCGCTCTCTCTGCCATCAATGAAGGCCGCAATCGAGTACGATCTATGTCACTCATTCATCAAAATCTATACAAAGAGAATAATTTGAAAGGCATCGGGATGAAGTCCTATTTGGAAAAACTCATTTCAGGATTATTCGATACTTATAATATCGATGAAGAGCATATCAAATTAAGCCTAACGATTCAAGACCTTGACTTGGATGTAGATACTGTAGTTCCACTTGGGTTGATTACCAATGAATTGGTCTCCAATGCACTTAAGCACGCTTTTAAAATCAAAAAAGAAGGCACCATTAGTGTTTCTCTCCAAGAAAAGAATGATATTTTAGAACTAATAGTAAGTGATAATGGTGACGGAATGGAATCCATAGAAATTGATGAGGATATTGAATCTTTTGGCTATCAAATGATTTTTGCCTTCAAGCAGAAGTTGAATGCCGATCTTGATATCAATAATGCCCACGGCACATCTGTAAAACTTTCAATGACAGAATATCAGAAAACATAAGCACTATGGCCATTAAAGACATCAGAATATTGATTATTGAGGATGAACCGCTTATTGCACGAGATCTGAAAAGAATCTGCGTAAAGCTGGGTTATCAGGTAGCTGGTATCGCTTATGAGAGCACACAAGCCACGGATATGTTGCATTCCAGGTTGTATGATTTGGTGCTCACGGATATTAATATTAAAGGTCATCAAGATGGTATTGAAATCGGAAAATTGATTCGAGAGAAATATGATAAACCTTTTATCTATGTCACTTCATTTGCTGACAATAATACTTTGACCAGAGCAAAGGAAACCATGCCCAATGGATATGTAGTGAAACCTTTTGATGAAAAAGATATATACAGTTCTATAGAAATCGCTTTGTTTAATGTCCAAAAACAAATGAAGCCTGAGTTTTCTAGAGCGTATTTGAATGAGAAATTGAATGTTCAGCTGACCAAAAAAGAATTCGAAATCGTGCAGGATATTGTCAATGGAATTACCAATCCTCAGATTGCCAGTAAGTACTTCGTTTCTGAGAATACTATCAAATCACATATTAAGAATATCTACCTTAAGTTAGATGCTCATTCTAAAGCCGAAATGACCCGGATTGTATTGGGGTAAATGCATCGGTCCTAATATGTATTAAAAAATTAATATGAATTCTGAATTGATATTTCTCAAAATTCTGGTCGCCCAGTTTCTATTAGGTTCCTTTCTTTACTAGATTGACCTTTCTTTTGATAATAACCTGTATTTTTACAATTCATGCAAAATACATACAGGTGAGATTTCTATTAGTACTTTTTTTCTTCTCTATCACCCAAAACCAATACGCTCAAACAGAATTCAAATATCAATCTGAAAATATTCCGGAATGGGCAAAGGAAATGTATAAAACCGACCCAGATGATGGAAAAGTCATAGACCTGTATAAGGCTTATTATAAAGTCAACAAGTTTGTCAAAAACGAACATACTCAATATTTCAAAAGATGGATGCGGGATATGTCGAGAAGGGTGGAACATTCTGCCAAAAACAATAGAAAGTCAAGTTCTACTAGCCGTATGCCCGATTGGACTTGTATTGGCCCTATAGACTGGGACCACGATGCGGCAGGGAAGAGTTATGCACCAGGAAGTGCCCATGTATACACCGTAGAGCAAAGTATAAGTAACGAAGATATCTTATATGCAGGTACGGCGAATGGTGGCGTTTGGAAGTCGACAGATCATGGAGAAAATTGGATTCCAGTTACCCATGATCTGGACGTAAATCAAGTATATGCCATAGAGATAGACCATACCAATCCTGACATCGTATATGCAGGAATGTTTAGCACCATTATGAAATCAGTCGATGGAGGTGTCGTTTGGTCGAATACAGGAGATGCTGCATTTCAATCTACTTCGATTTTTGTAAGAGATATAGTTTCTGATCCCAATAATCATTTGGTGATCCTGGCAGCATGTGATCAAGGATTGTACAGAACTGCTAATGGCGGGACTACCTGGACACAGATCAGCCCTGACTTTCATCTGGAAGTGGAATTTCATCCAACGGATTCTGATATCGTATATACCGTGAGCAGAGATGCCAATGATGGCAATCAAGATGATGATTACACCTATTTTCACAAGTCAGAGGATAATGGGGTGACATTTACAAACTATACCAACGGTTGGCCTGCTGGCAGCGGCCATCAGAGAAGAACTGAGATTTCTGTATCACCTCATCGCCCAAGCAATGTCTATGCCCATGCCACAGGATCAGCGAATGGAGGATCAGGATTATATGGAATTTACAAAAGTGAAGATGAAGGAGAGACATGGACATTCGAGTGTTGCGGTCCACAACCTGCAGGACCACCAGATTTAGCCACGGGCAATATCAATATTATGGCTTGGGCGCAAGATGGCAGTGATGATGGTGGACAATATTATTATGATGTCGCGTTTGGCGTATCTCCTACAAATGCAGATACGATATTTGCTTTAGGTGTGAATAAATGGGTTTCGGGTGACGAAGGAAGCACTTTCACATGTCCTGCAGCATGGAGCCATTCAAATGCTCCTGAATATGTGCATGCGGATAATCACGACTTTCATTATTACGAACACAGTCACGAGATCTGGGTAGCTGGTGATGGTGGTATCTTCTTAAGCACCGACAATGGAGATACATTTACAAGAAAAGTAAAAGGAATCGCTGGTACAGACTTCTGGGGATTTGATACAGGATTTTGGGAAGGTAATATTATGCTGGGAGGTGCCTATCACAATGGTACATTACTGAGAGAAGATAGTGTATATATCAATAATTGGATATGTACAGATGGTGGAGACGGCACCATAGGAAGAGTGCATCCAGCGAGACCAAAAAATGTGCATTCCTGGTTCAACATTAAAGATTTGCAATCTGATCGACTGATAGCACCAAAGACCAGAGGACATATACATCGAATGAATGGATCTTATCCTATAGGCAGTGACAGTGATATTCTCTACCATCCTGAATATTATGATACGTACTGGGTGGGTTCCGATACTGCGATATGGAAGACAGAAGACAATGGATTTACCTTTGAGCAGGTACATGATTTTGGAGCAGAGGTGGTTTCGATGGATTTTTGTCAAGCAGATATCAATGTGATGTATGCCGTAACCTGGCCAGGTTGGTGGAGTAAAAAAGAACTGTTCAGGTCTACCGATGCAGGAGCGACATGGACCAATATTACACCTCCAGAATCAATGCTTGTACATAGATATTGGGTGCCGTATGATGTGGTCGCCGATCCTTTAAATCCTAACAAAGTGACCATCGCAAGGACATCCATGTATCACGAATCGCTTAATGGTGCAGAGATAATGGAATCATTGGATGGGGGAGCGAATTGGACCGATGTTACGCTTTCTTTGGATGATAAGTCTTTGACCAATATGGTGCCTCATCAAGGGGTAGAAGGAGGATTATTTGCCGGTACGCGTAAAGGGGTTTGGTTCAAGGATGCTTCAATGGCAGATTGGGTGGATATCAGTTCAGATCTTCCTGTATCCATTTCTTCAGAAAAATTGGTGCCTTGGTATAGAAAGCAAATGATTCGAAATGGTACCAATCAATCAGTTTGGGAAAGACCTTTTACTGTGAATAGCAATAGAGTGATAGCCAGACCTTCTGTACAAAGAGATACTTTTTTCTGTACCAGGGATTCTGCATATTTCAGAGATTTGTCGATAATGTCAGAGGAAAATGCTTCTTGGTCATGGATAATAGAAGGTCCCGAATCGCTGACATCCACCGAGCAGAACCCAACATTTGCTTTTGCCTGCCCGGGAGTCTATGATGTCACTCTCACCGTGACAGACATATATGGTACGGATACCAAAAGTATTCCCAATATGATTGTGGTGCTCAATGACTGCAGTGACAATGCTGACCCTTACAAAGCTCTCAATACATACGGATCGGGAGATTATATCAATTTTGATAATGCAGATTGGAACATTACGAACTTCACTATTACAGCTTGGGTAAAACCGAATGGGATTCAAGACAATTATACAGGTATTGTAATGGCGGACGGCAGTGCGGCTGGTTTTAATTTTAAGAATGGAAACAATTCACTGGCCTATCATTGGCCTGATGGTTCCTGGTCATGGAATAGTGGCTTGATCGTAGAACAAAATGTGTGGTCGCATGTAGCCATGGCAGTAGACCCGACTGGAGTCACACTTTACGTCAATGGTATTCCTAGCAAGCACACCACATCGCTGTCTCCCGCTGATATTAATTCATTCAAAATAGGTTCTTATCAAGGATGGGGGTCGAGAAATTTCCGCGGAGAGATTGAAGAGGTCTGTATATGGGATCGGACATTGACCCAGGATGAAATAAGGACGGGTAGACATTTGGTAAAAGATCCATCTTCGGATGCATCCATCATTGCCTATTTCAAATTTAATGATGATTCAGGTATGGCATGGGATGAGGTAAGCAAGACGAATGGCACACCTTCTGGAAATGCGGAGATGCTCTCTTCAAATGCCCCTGTAGGATTGGGAGTTTCAGACTTACTATTTATTGATGGCTTGGATACTTATGATTTCCCAAATTCGCAAACCAAGTTGATTTTTAATTCAGGTACTCCGCCAGATGGAGAGTTGGTAGTCACTAAAATAGTGAATGAATCGACAGTAAAACCGACCTTTGATAGATCACTCATTGCAGGATATTATGTCATAAATGAATATCCCAAGATAAATCCAAGTACACCTTTCCCACAAGAAATACATTTTCAGAGTACAGGGATGATGAGTAATTATATGTCCGCCAATAGTGCTCTGTCTACCCAAGTTCGAGGTCCGAATCAAGGATCAACTGCCTGGAGCAGTGTGTCCATACCAAATTATGAATTGATTTCTGGACTTGATGGGCAGGTCAAAATAACGGATGCATCTTCAATTACTTCTTATGGACAAATTGCACTTGGAAGAGACAAATTTGCCGATGTGGCAGGAAATGTAACTGTGAAAACGGATGCTGCTATTTCCAGTGCACTAGAAGGTGGTGGGTCTGTAGAGCTATCATTGGTTGCACCTTATCAAGCGTTTACAATTCCTTCATTGACAGATACGGAGGTTCAGGCAATCTCCAACCCGATTGCGGGCAGCGTGGCGTACGATAATGTTTTGAAATCAGTTGTATATTTTGATGGAAGTGCATGGAACAAGGCTGTGGCAAAGGCTACATTTGACGCACAAAAAGCATCAGGTGAGACACCTCCTACCACTACGACATCTCTTTCTTCCAGTCAAGAATTAGGATCGGTATTGAATTTATCAGATGTCAAAGGTGCGGTGATATTACCAAAATTCACATCTGCAGATTTGGTCAATATTGAAACACCAGCAAAATCTATGATGATCTACAATACAGATGAAAATAACATTCAAGTCTATAAAAATGCAAGTTGGCGAAGTGTAGTTTCCGAATCATTATCGTATGCTGTCGGATCAGGAAGTGCTGCTACGATTGATGGTATCGGTATTGGGCAGAATGAAATTCATCCAACAGCCGCATTGGAGATTGCCTCTGCGAATTACAAAACTTTGTCTCTTCCGGTAGGAGATCACAGAGAACAAAATAATGCGATTGCGGGGTCAATAATGTACAGCGTGGTGCATGAAAGCTTTATGGTTTTTGATGGCGAATTATGGAATCGGATGAAGGTGAAGTAAGCATTGGACTATTTAGAACTTAATATTGAAGATTGCTAATTCTTTAGAATAAGAAATCTTCAGACTAATTACGATAAAAATGTTACGAAGATATCTCATATTGATGTTGTACCTCTTTGTAGGGGTTGGGCTGTATGCCCAAGAAAACAATTCGATCTTATGTTCTGACGGAATTGACAATGACGGTGACGGATTGATCGATTGTGATGATGGAGATTGTTTTTCCTTGCCAAATCAAGGATGCCTCTTATGTTCGGAAGGAATAAGTTTTGCTGATGCAGTCATTGAGTATGTATCGGGGTGCCCACAAGAAGATCCTTTGCCTTCTGGTGCCTTGGGGGTGAGTGATTATTCTGGTGCCACCGTTGATGCAGATGATTTTGTTTTTCTTGGTCAGGGAGGATATATCAAATTGGAATTTACGAATAATGTGATTGCAAATTCTGGAGACAATAATCCGGATATATATGTATTTGAGGTGGGGCCAGTAGTAGAATCAATGACTATCTCATTAAGGCCTGCAAATATTTTTACTGAGGATATTGTCCAAAATACAGGATTCACGGATGACAACCTAGATGGTTTTTATGAGATAGGTGATATTGCAGGCTCTGTTTCTAGTTTTGATATTGATAATTTTATTCCAGGAAACCCAGCAGGTTCGTTGATTTTTAATGCAATTCAAATAATGGATATTGAAGATGGAGATTGCGGACAAGGCCTGGCGCCTGGTGCCGATATTGATGCCGTATGTGCATTATACTATGAATTGACAGATTGTTTTGGCGAGGTGAATGGTACGGCGATAATAGATAGTTGTGGGGTCTGTATCGAACCCAATGATTCGCTATTTAATCAATCCTGCTTGGATTGCTTTGGTGAGGTGAACGGTACGGCGATAATAGATAGTTGTGGGATATGCATCGAACCCGATGACCCGCTATTTAATCAATCCTGTTTGGATTGTTTCGGCGAGGTGAATGGTACGGCGATAATCGATAGCTGTGGGATATGCATAGAACCAGATGATCCATTTTTTAATCAAACCTGCTTGGATTGTTTTGGCGAGGTGAATGGTACAGCGATAATAGATAGCTGTGGAGTCTGTATCGAACCCGATGACCCATTATTTAATCAGTCCTGTTTGGATTGTTTTGGCGAGGTGAATGGTGCCGCGATAATAGATAGTTGTGGGATATGTATCGAACCTGATGATCCGCTATTTAATCAATCCTGTTTGGATTGCTTTGGCGAGGTGAATGGCACTGCCATAATAGACAGTTGTGGAATATGCATCGAACCGGATGATCCATTTTTTAATCAGACTTGTGTGGATTGTTTTGGTGAGATCAATGGTACAGCGATAATAGATAGCTGTGGAGTCTGCATCGAACCCGATGACCCATTATTTAATCAATCCTGTTTGGATTGCTTTGGCGAGGTGAATGGGACAGCGGTAATAGACAGTTGTGGGATATGCATCGAACCGGACGATCCATTTTTTAATCAGACTTGTGTGGATTGTTTTGGTGAGATCAATGGTACAGCGATAATAGATAGCTGTGGAGTCTGCATCAAACCCGATGACCCATTATTTAATCAATCCTGTTTGGATTGCTTTGGCGAGGTGAATGGTACAGCGGTAATAGACAGTTGTGGGATATGCATCGAACCTGATGATCCATTTTTTAATCAGACTTGTTTGGATTGTTTTGGTGAGATCAATGGTGCCGCGATAATAGACAGTTGTGGGGTCTGTATCGAACCCGATGACCCATTGATCAATCAATCATGTTTGGATTGTTTTGGTGAGATCAATGGTACAGCGATAATAGATAGCTGTGGAGTCTGTATCGAACCCGATGACCCATTTTTTAATCAGTCCTGTTTGGATTGCAATGAGGTTATTAATGGTACTGCGATTTTGGATAGTTGTGGACTTTGTTTGGAAATCGATGACCCAACTTTTGGGATGTCTTGCGTTGAACCTTGCCCAATCTACATACCTAATGTATTTAGCCCGAATGGAGATGCTGTTAATGACTTTTTTGAAATATTCGAATGTGAAGAAAAAGGAAATAGAATTCAAAAATTAATGATATTTGATAGATGGGGAAATTTGGTTTACCAACATTATGATTTTTTGATTGAAGAAAATTCACTTTGGTGGGATGGAACAAGTAATGGAAGGTTATTGGAAGAATCCGTATATACTTATATTATCTATGCCTTAAATAATAGACTTGAATCCAAGGAATATGTTGGAGATGTGTTATTAATAAAGTAGTTGTTTTTTGTTGCCCTTATTTTAAATTGCCATTCATATCCTTGTTTTTCTCCTTTCAATTGACATAAAGAACAGGACATTTTTTTCTTGAAAAATCGGTTAAAGAAAAATTTAAACAATGAATGTTTCTAATACAATTTTTGCCTCAACATTATCATATGCTGAAGTTGTTTTCCATTTTCAAAAATTGGCTCTGGATAATTATCCAAAAAGAATCTTTTTTTCTTTGTGAATATTTCGAAACCTAATTTTTGGTAGAGAGTTAATTGTCGTATGGAGGCATCGCCTGTTCCAATTAATATGGTTTTGAATTTCTGATCCTTGGCTCTTTTTATAGCATCCTGAATCATGGCAGTACCAATTCCTTTTCCTTGATGTTCTTTTTGGACGGCGATATTTTTAATTTCGATAGCATCATCATTTATTTTATTGAGGGCACAGATGGCGATTATCTCTTCTTGCTTTTTAAAAACATAAATATCAGAATCGTGAATATATTTATTTATGGCCTGAAGGTTTTCATCGGCCAGTAAAAGCAGATTGTATGGAATCCCATTCTTTTTATCAAAAGATACTATCATTTGTAATTGTTATTTAAATTATACCATCGAATTTTCTTCAAACTTTTAATGATTTCTGGATAGTGAGGTAGCAAATTTCCAGGACTTATCCCATGTAGAACCCTGGACATAGAATGTATCAGATTCAGTCCACAACATATCGGGATGGTGGAAGCGGCTTGAAGTGTTTTGGGCATAAATATCAAATGTGCTCAGACTAAGCAGAAAGAAAAACAGCAGCCTCATAGTTTTGTATTCGATGATATTGGTTTGACAAATTTGTATTTCGAATATGACAGGGGTGCCAATTTTTTCGTTGCCAGAAAAGGGTTAATAATTTATACATCCCTGTTTGTTAATGACCGTCACATCGCTTTCACTCGAAATATCACAGTCGCTTGAAACGAGAATGTTCGGTGCTTCGAATTTTACCTTGGTTAGTGGCAGTACCGTGACATTGTCAAGTTGAATCTGAACGATAGCCTGGAAAGTCGTGTCAACATCGATTACAAGATTCTCTACAAGTAGGTAATCAATGCAAGTGTCTTCAATACAAATGGTCTGATTGATGTCCACGTCATACATCTTGTCTACTTGACCAACAGGCCACCTTACAATCAAACTATCTACAGTGGTTGCATTCCCAAGGCCAAAGTGTGAAATGAAAGAATTCATTATGCCATAACTTTCACCAGCCCGAGCTTCCCGCACCTGAACTCCCCAATCGCCATAGATTTCGATTCTGGATCCGATGGCATTGATATTGTTATTGTCTCCTTTTAATTTGACTCTGAGGTAGTTATTGCTTGATTCATCATTGATATACAATTTGTCAGGACGGTTCGAATTTGGATTGTTGTAGCTTGAAGCAAAGCCTGCAAATACATCCAAGGCACCATCATTATCAAGGTCACCAACCACAGCGCTTTGGATTTTTAAGGAGGTCGGGAATGGATTGGCTATCTCGGTAAAGGTGAAATCACCATCATTTCTAAATAGCTTGTGTTGCGAACTGGTAGTCACCAAAAGATCAACATAAGTATCATTGTCAAAGTCTTTGAACATACATTGGATGCCTCCATTTATTGAAGCTATTTCGGTGCTAATCCCACTAGAGGCGGTGACATTATCAAATGTACCATCGCCATTATTTTCATAAATTCCACTGGATATGTCATGATTGAGAATAAAACAGTCCAAGTCGCCATCATTGTCAATATCAGCAAAGTCGGTTGCCCAACTCTGAGCAAGAGGTCTAAGGCCAGCAGCCTCCGCAACATCGGTATAATTGCCATTCCCATCATTTTGGAAGAGCTGATTTACCCTTCTTCCGTCCAAGGGATTGCTTACCCCACCGCGGCATTTTGAAAGATACATATCCAGGTCTCCATCATTGTCATAATCTGTCCAAACAGATCCATAGTTTCCAGAATTGTCAGAAGGGATTGTTGATACTGGATTGATAAGACTCAGATCATAGGTCAAGTTTCCGTTTCCATCATTGGAATAGGGCTTGGATAATCCAAGATCGTGACATGCAAATAGATCTATCGTACCATTATTGTCGATATCTGCAAAATTGGACCCTTGCAAAAACAAGGCATCGTCCAAAATATCAATCAATGTATAATCATTTCCAGTGGCATTGGCCTTCAACAGTTTTAATTCATTGTTGAGCCCTCCAGTAAGTATATCGTTGTATCCATTAGAATCTACATCGGCAATACACATGCTCCATTCTTTGGTAGAACTCGTATTTCCATACAAGTAATCATCAAATGTAGTACCGTCCGATTTTTGATAATGTATGGACAATTCTTTGGCATCATTTAGTCGAATGATATCATCCAGGGTGTCGCCATTCATATCGGCTATCCCCATGGCTACACCACTGTAAATTGTGGTGTCGGATAACAAATTGGCAGTTTGATTCGAAAAAGAAATTTGTGCATTGATGACATGAACGAAACTATACATGATCAATAATAGCAGGAATGTCTTTCTCATGGGTTGCGAAGTATTTGATAATACGGTGGATTCCAAGACTATAAATATAAAACTTTATTATTAGTTTATTTGTCTTTCAGAATCAACATAGTCATTTAGATTCTAACAGAAATGGAGTTTCGAATTGAAGTAAGGCAGTGGGCTAAGCCATACTATCAAAAGGGTAGGGTTGAGCGCTTATCCTAGCGACTGTACCAATCTCTTAAAACTTGTTGGGCTGGTTTATTTTGAATCGAGAAATCGGTATTTCCGGCACTTTTGGCAATGGCATCCCAATTCCAGGAGAATCCACCTAAGATCCACTTTTCCTCCCACAATGATTTGAAGAAAGCCTCGTATAGATTCACTTGAGCTTGATTGTTGGCAATAGAGGTGCCGTCATCATGCATCCACGGCCGTAGACCCGCAAAGGATACATTTCTGTACCCAAATTCAGTAATAATAATTGGCTTTTTATGTTTCTTGCTGAATTTGTGAAGCTTCTTTTTGAAGTACTTCCAATTGCGTTTGGCACCTTTTACACTTGGAGTCGGTAAAAGGCTGATTGGAAAATATGAATTGACACCCAAATAATCCAGGTGGCTCCAAAACTTTATATCATTGTAGTCATCCCAGTTGGCTGAATATATGACCGATCCATCATAAATAGATCTGACTTCTGAAATCAAATCAATCCAGAAGCCTTGTCTTTTATTTGCTGATTTTCTGAGTTCAGTACCTACACAGAAGATTTCAATTTCGAACTCTTGTGCTACTTTAGCAAGCTTCAAAATGTAGGCCTTATAACTCTTCTCCCATCGCTTCCATTCGTCTTCATTATTAGGCTCAAAATAACCACGCCATGTTACGCCGTTGGAATTATCCACCACGATTTTACCACCCAAGTCTTCGAGCTTGATAAGGTCACTAAAGATTCCACTTGGATGAGAAATGTTGTCCAGAATCATTTGAGGTTTGAGCATGATTTTCAAACCAGCTTCTTTTGCCAGTTTGATTCCTTCAATATTCCCTTCCAGTGTGCGGCCCCAAAAGTGGTTTTCTGAATCAGGCCTTAGTTCCAGAGTTGTTCTATTGAGAATTACTTCAGGCACGAAAGTGATCCACTCGGCATTTACCTTCCTGATGTCTTTGAATATTTGGATGTCCAATCCACTATGCTGCGGACCACTAAAGCTTATTCCCTTTATTTTTTCAAACTTGGAGATGACTTGGCTACTCATACGGTGTTGAGTTCCCAATATTATAGCAAATATTAACGAGTATTTAATCGCTAGACCGAGGTAATATGATATGTTTGAGAGTCGAACCATTGCCTTCAAAAATATTGCCCTAGTCCAATAACAAAGCCTTGCTGTGAAGGATTGAAAACATCGATGCCATAATCGATTCTGATGACAGCATTAAATACTTTTTGATAGATCATCCTGAACCCGCCACCCATAAAAAATCGAAATTGATCAGAATTCAAGAGGTCCTTGAGTTCTCCACCTGGATTTCGCCATGTACCAAGATCAGAAAAAGCGACAAATTGACTGCTCCATCTTTTTATGGAGAATAAGGTATGTCTATATTCCAAATTAAGTACTGCTTGGGCTGTCCCTCGATCGATTCTATTACCTACTCCTCTAAGGTTTACATGGCTATCAGCTACAAAAGGGGCAAAAGGAGTTTCATTGTTGGAAGATATCGCCAGTTTTAAGCGCATTGCCAAATTTACTTTTTGAGTTGGACGGAAATAATTGATTCCTTGAAATTGTAAACTATTGAAGAGCGATTCATCAATTGAATTGTAAACATTTTGATAGGTCAGTTGCCATGTATATCCCGATCGATAGAAGTAATCATAATTTAGGTGATTCTGCGTAAACTCTATTTTTGTAAGAAGTTTGGGTTGTGTCAACGCCTCTGGCCCTGGTGGATTTTCCAAATTTTGTATCCCGCTTTTGGCATATTTCTCAATGAAGTAATTGCCACCAATTTCAAGGCTATTGTGCTCGCCTAAATATTTTATTCCAGAGAGCGCAATGCTGTTATTTTCATAAATGTAATTGACACCGCCTTCTTCAAAGTAGAGTGGTTCGAGAGACGTCCATTTTGTAAGACTGGCTGAATATCCCCATTCGCCACCTTTTATTCTTGGCGCGCGAAAATAAATTTGTCCGGAGTGAAGGCCGTCATTATTTTGATAGTATGCAGAAAGATGTTGCCCCCTTCCTCTCCAATTAGAGTCCGTAAATCCAAGTTGAAACCATAAATTATCCTTTATGCCTCCAAAATTGAGAATAGGTAACAGTGTGCATACTTCTTCCAAGGTATAATTGAGGTTCAATTCATTATTGACCGTATCAATTGAGATGGTAGCATTGACAATTCCCGTCAAATTTTTGAGACGTTGAATTTCTATTTGTAAGTCTTTGTTGGTTGGTATATCTCCCTTTTGCAATTTCAATACATCCTCAAGAAAGGATGACTTGGTTTTGTTTAATCCAGTATACTCTATATTTCCAATTGGGAGTGGTCCTTCCTGGGCTACAGCACAAAAAGAAAGTGTACATAAAAGTAGGATATATGAGATGTATTGGAGTTTCATCTTGGTTGGGTTGTTAGTTGCTTTCGATCTAAACTAGATATTGAATCTCAATCCAAGATTATAGGTTGCTGCCTGACCACCAGTGTCCAACAAAAATTTATTTGTGAATTTGGTATATAGCAATTCCAACTCCAATTTTGGTGTGAATTGATACTTCGTGCCGATTCCAGCTTGAATGAAGTAGTCAAAATCAGCTTGCCAATATGGAGAAAAGCCTCCTAGTGTATAAATTGTAGTTTTAGGATTAGGATTATAGCTGAATATTAATGTTGCAGGGGTCGAAAATCTATTTGAATGTCCTTTTGAAGGGCTACCGATATCTTCCAATAGTAAATCTATCTCAGTGAAAAGTGAAAAGTTTGTACCGATTGGAAAGTCATTGAAAAACTGAGTATTCCATGTCGCTCCCGTCCAATCAATATAAGGTTGGGAATCACTTCCAGCCAAGTCGCTACCTATAGGTAATACAAAAGAACTCTGAATGGAGAAATTTTCCCAACTGGGCACTGGTGCATATCTTATCTGTGGACCGAAGGCAGTAAGCCCGGATCTTGAATTCCGAGCTTCATCCGATCCGAATACTTCGAAGGGTGATGAAGGAAGCGCCTGATTTCTGACTTTTCTATATCGCGTAACAAAGCCAATATTTACTCTGTCATTTAATCCATAAAGAAAACTTGCTGAAGTGGTAAAAAAGGAAGAACGGTCTGAAAGATTGCCTTCACTGCCTGTCTTTTGAGAATACAAATTATTGAATATTTTCACTTCAAATGATCCTTTTTTTATTGTTGAGGATACGATGTACCTGCTTGCGTTAGCGCCCTGAGCTTTTAGGCCTGCTTTGCTTTTTGAAACCTGAGTATCATTCAAGGTCCAATCGTATTGGTAATAACTCACTTTGGAATCTTTTGAAATTGGCGTATTTCGATAGGTATTGATAAACTTAAGAATGCCCGACTTCGAACCTCCAAAATCATGGGAATACCACTTGAAAATTTGGGAAAGTTGTACCTTATTTTGATTCACAATAGTAAAGCTTGGATCATTCACAGCTTCACTGGATTGCTTGTCGAGTTGAGCATCGAGATTCTCAGGAGTGTAGGCAAAATTTGTGATTGGAGGGCAACCCAAGGCACCGCAAACAAGGACAAAGTGGAATCTAGGATCCTTGTAAGGCTTCAGCAATTTGTTCTTTTCGAGCGCATTGAGTGACATTTTTTTGCCACCTACCACTATTCGTCCTTTATCGAAAAATCCACCTATGTCTTGTGGTGAAGATGTAGGATATGACAATGCCACCTGATTGATCACATTGAGATTGTACGCATTGATATAAAAGGCTTTTTTTGTCATTTCAGATTCATTGCTGACGTCTGCCGTTTCGATGGTCTTTATGAGTTGGCTAAGCTGACTATCATTTGAGGCCGCTTCATAATTTATCAAGCCATTCGTTACGTGTGTTTTTAAAAATGCATCTACATTATCAAAAAATGTTTTATCAATTTTTTGGGCGTTGCTCATTCCTATAATGAGGAAAATCGCTGCAACAGTATTTATTATTTTTTTCATTTTATTTTGAAGTCCAAAGCTTCATTGCTTAGGATGGGTTATTAAGTATTATTAAATCTTTTAGTTTCTTAAGGCGAAAGAATTTCGACATCCTATTAAACTTTGAATTTTGACTTTTTTATTTCTAGAATTTTTCAAGCCAGTATCAATATATTTTTCAGGATAAACCGCCTACTTCGAAGTTAGGCGATTAGTACTGCGTTCCTTCATTTACCCTATACTTGGATTAATGGAAAAGGTTGCTTTTTTGATTTGTTCTCCCTCGGACAATTGCTCAATAACAGGATTTAATAGGAATAATAGGTCAAGGTAGATATGTTGTAATTGTAATGTAAAATATTGACAGTCAGTGATGTAGAAGGTTGACTTGGTGGTTGACCTTAGAAAAGCATAAAATATTGTTAATTTGTATAGGTGATATTTAGATTGCTTTTTGTTTTTGTTGAAGGGATGATTAAGAATCCATTTCAATTTTCGAAAGATCATTTTGAATTCATGAAGATAGCGTAGGTCAATTATAGTATTGTTTTTTCATGTTGGACTTAAACAAGTGTTCATTTCTCTGGCGAAATAGGATAATTTGAAAACCTTAAGAATTACACATTGGTTTTCATAAAGAAATTTTAATTGAGTTCGATGTTATACGATTTAGAATGTAAATACATGTTATGATTTTACATCTAAATTGATTCTTATGAGAAGTATTATAATCATATTAATTGGCCTCTTTTTATTCAGTTCGGATGTGAGCGGTCAATATTTTGGCAAAAATAAACCGAGGTATCGTTCATTCGATTTTAAGGTAAAACGCACAGGGCATTACGACTTATATTATTACATAAAAAATAAGGAGGTTGTAGACCGATTTGGTCAATGGAGCGAGATGTGGTATGATCATCATAATAAAGTTTTTAATGACAGCATAGATTTTTATAATCCAATTCTGCTCTATAATGATCATGCAGACTTTCAGCAAAATAATGCCATTAGTGCAGCATTGGGGCCAGGTACTGGAGGTGTCACAGAAGCGTTCAAAAATAGAGTGGTGATGCCGCTCACCTTCACCCACCAGCAAACCAATCATGTACTTGGTCACGAGCTGGTTCATGCTTTTCAATTCAACAACATTGTCAGAGGAGATAGTACCTCTCTCAAAAATCTAGGCAATTTGCCGTTGTGGATGTCGGAGGGATTGGCAGAATATTTAAGCCTGGGCGGAGAGGACTCACATACTGCACTTTGGATGCGAGATGCAGTTGCCAATGATGATATCCCAGCGATAAAGGATCTTCGCGGCCATGAATACTTCCCTTATAGATATGGACATGCCTTGTGGTCTTTCATGTCAGGATATTTTGGCGATGACAAGATCGCACCCTTGTACAATGCTACGAGCAGAGTGGGCGTAGCTCAGGCAATGGATTCTCTATTTTCAATCAGCCAGGAAAATATATCCAGCATGTATCAAAATGCCCTCAAGACATATTTCTCCCCTTTGATAGAAAACAGAGATGCCTTCCCCAAAGGAAGAAATATAATCAATCCAGATAATTCCGGGAATATAAATGTATCTCCAATTATTTCTCCCAATGGCAAAATGGTAGTCTTCTTATCGGAACGAGATTTGGTAAGTACCGATTTGTTTTTGGCAAATGTGAACGACGGAAGGGTGGTAAAGAAATTGGTGAGTATCACCAATGAGGGTGCAGATCATCTGAATTACATGGAATCAGCGGGCACGTGGTCACCTGATAGTCGGCGATTTGCATATGTAGTTTTTAAAAAAGGTAGAAATGCCATTAATATTAAAAATGTTGAAACCAATGACACAGAAAGCATCATCGTTAAAAAAGTGCCTGCCATAAGCAATCCCGCATGGTCTCCTGATGGTAAGTACTTGGTTTTTACAGGAAAGGTGGAAGGGCAGGTGGATCTATACCGATATACCTTAAAGACGGGTAGAACGGAACAATTGACAGATGATGTCTATAGCGAAGTTGGCGCAAATTTTAGCCCGGATGGATCGACTTTGGTTTTTAGTTATGACAAACGATCCTTCAGCGGAGAGACCTACGACGGCATGTATACCCTCGATCTTGCCACCATGGACTTGACAGATAATAAAATTGAAATTCTAGATGTGTTTCATGGCGCCGATAATGTAAGTCCGGTATTTGACCATGAGGGTAATATTCTATTTTTATCGGATCGAGATGGTTTTAGGGATGCATATATGTATAAACCCCTCACCTTGGAAGTGCATAGATTAACCACTCTTAAGACTGGTATTAGTGGGATTACGAGATATTCGCCCGCAATCTCTGCAGCCCGAAATTCTGATAAGTTTTTGGTGTCCGTCTATAATGATAAAAAGTACAGCATCCATCGTATCAGGTCTTCGAAGGTAGATAAGAAGTTGGTGGACGGGCAGTTGGTCAAGAAAGTTGGAGCCATATTGCCACCAAGAAATCTGGATGTGGTAGATATCGTCGATGAAAATTTGCGTACGCAGAGCACCTATGATTTTGTTGATGCTTCCTCTTTCAAAAATCAGAAATATCGCCCTCAATTTAAGTTGGACTATATTGGAGGAATCGCAGGAGTAGGAGTCAATAACAATACTTTCAATTCCAATACCAATTTACAAGGTGGAGTCCAAGCATTATTTTCGGATATTTTGGGTAATAATCAATTGTTTGCTGGTGTTTCGCTCAACGGAGAATTGTTGGATGCTGGCGGGCAATTTACATTTATCAATCGCAAACACAGATTGGCTTTCGGTTTGGGTTTAGGTCATATTTCTGGTAGGACAGGATTCCAGCGTTTTGCCAATGACCGCTTGAATATTGATGGTACAGAGGTGGATGTGCTCAGGAGAGATTTGAATATTTTGCGCGTATTCAATGAGTCCGTAAATGCTTTCGTCCATTATCCATTTTCCACTACATTGAGATTGGAAGGTGGAGTGACAGGATTTTACCAGCATTTCAGACAAGACCTGATTCAGGATTATTATTTGGTGGATGATTTTGGACGAACGATTAATATTGCTCAGCAGCGAGAGCAGGTTCCGACTGGAGACCAAATTGTATTCAATCAATTTTACACATTGACAAAAGGAGCTGGAGTGACTGCGAATATTGCCTTGGTCAAGGACAATGCTACTTTTGGGTTGACTGGCCCGATTGCTGGCCAAAGAATTAGATTGAGTCTAGAAAATCAAATGGGCATTGACAATTATTTCGCAACGCTGGTAGATGCCAGAAAGTATGTATTTAAGAAGCCATTTACTTTTGCGTTAAGAGGATTGAATTACAACAGGTTCGAAAGAGAGACAAACTCCGTATATCCTAATTTTATAGGCAGCATGGGTTTTGTACGAGGTTTTACTGATATATACTCTGATCAGCAAATAAACCCCACTATCAATTTTGATCGAATGATCGGAAGTAAGATTGCAATGGTGAGTGCAGAGATCAGATTGCCATTTACAGGACCCAAGAAACTTGCATTGTTAGGTTCCAGCATTTTATTTTCAGATTTGGTTTTCTTTTTTGATGCGGGTGTGGCCTTTGATGAATTCTCACAAATAAGAGATGGAAGACCGACAAGAGAGGTCACCACCAATGATAATGATGAAATAATCTATGGGCCAGATGGATTCCCTATTTATGATACTGAGATTGTAAAGCCATTATTAGCCAAAAGTGCGGGTGTGAGCCTACGGTTTAATGTTGGAGGAGCAATAATAATAGAACCATTTTATGCGCGTCAATTGGTGGAGAATGGCCGATGGGACTTTGGGCTTAATTTTATTCCTGGGTGGTAATTTTTTAATAGATCAGGTTTACTAAACCTCTGAGATTTAGTAAACCTGATCTATTAAAATGAAAATTATTGACATTCATCTAAGTCAATTAAATCTGATGTAGATGTACAAGGCCAATTTTTATTTAGGACTAACTTGATTTTTGCATCTGTATTATCTCCACAGTATTCAGCAGTATAGATTCCTGACTGAGGGTTGGCAGTTGTATAAGGAGGAGCACCAACAGTAGCGTGAATTGACCAAGTGAAAACGCAATTTGGGTTACTTACATTAAAAGTATGAATGCAACACTCATCTTCATATTCAGAGTTTATATCTATTTCTATTGTCAGTTCTTCGCAAGTAAATGTTCTGCTGCATATAATTTCATTGTCTTGAAGTAAATCTATTGTCACTTCTTCTCCACAATCAGCGGCAATATTGTATATGCCTCCTCCCGATGTGAATAAATAATTGCCGTTAATTTGGGGAGTATATCCTGATGGGACAGTGATCTGCCAACTACAGCAATTATTTGGAGAGTTTGTTTCTATATATGCGATTTGATCACATGGACTACATGTCAAAGTCTCGATACAAATTTTATCATACTTATTAGTCAGAGGATTGTATTGAACTACATAGACTGTAATGTTGCTATTGCAAGATTGAATATTATATTCATTATTTTCAAAAGTGGCATAAAATTGTCCTTCTTCATTCTGAAGCAAATACCCTTCAGAGACTGATACAATCCACTGACAGCATCCTTCAGAAGTTGATTCTTGTTGAGAAATTGTTACTATGTTATCGCAATTGGCTCTTTTCTCAATAGACTGAGAAGACATTGATGCGGAATCAAAATCGCTTTGGCAACTAATAATGATTAGGCATAGAAAAACTGAATAAGAAATCTTTTTCATTTGTAAAAGTTTTAATTAGTAATAGAATAATGTTGGCCTGCTTATAGGGTCAACAAATTGATTGATCTTAGGAATAAGAATTACCTTTTTATAGTTTGTTGAAAGCTTGTAGGAAGGCTGTTTTGTCGTGGTATGAGTGTAATTTAAACATAAATATTTAATTATTCTACCTGTGTTGAATCACTTTTTTTTGAGCATTGAATTTCCTAACATTGAATAATTAAGTAAGTTCTTGATTGAAAATTGATAATAAGTTTGGACTTTAATTTAATTGCCAAATTTAAATATCCTTGCAACTATATCCTTATTATCTCGTCTTTCCACTATCCATTCAATATTTAATGCACGCTATGAAACACTTGACCTTCCTTTTTCTATTCACCTTTTTATCAATTTCACTACTCGCACAAGAAGACAAAAAATTTGAATTTGACTATACCATAAAGTCAGAAGCATTTGGTGATGATCGCAATATTACCGTCTACCTGCCACCTTCATTCTATGAATATCCCGAAGATAAATTTACCGTAACCTACATCCTTGATGGACACTTTGATCCTTTTATTGATTTGGGTGTGAAGACTTTGGAGTACAATTCGTACATGTACAAATATACACCGACCATCGTCGTTGGTATCCATGCCAAGCAGAGAGGTTGGGAGTTTTCGGCTCCCAGACCTGGAGATGAAGAGTATGATTATAAAGGAGGTCGGGCACCTGAATTGCAACAACATTTTAAAAATGAAGTTTTCCCGTTAGTGGATTCTATCTATGGCAATAAGATTCTTCCTTTCAGAAACCTGATCGGCCATTCGAGCGGAGGAGGATTCGTTTTATACAGCTTGTTTAGCGATGAAAAAGATCTTTTTGATGGATACTTGGCTATAAGCCCAGGGATAAGAGAAGATTCTGAATACATCATCGAGAATGTGGCAGAAAGATTGAGTAAAGGTGAAAAGTTTTCAAAATTCCTGTATTGTTCTTCAGGGACAGTAGGGGAGAGAGAAGAATTGTTCGGAGGTGCGGTGAAGCGATTGGATTCAATTTTTCAAGTGTATTCCAATCATGGTTTGATATGGCGCACTTCTGAATTTGAAGGTATGGGACATTGGACATGCGTCCCGCCTTCTTTTAATTCTGGAATGGTAGAATTGACAAGAGCTTTTCGTGTGGACGAGAAGACATTTTTTGATTTTGCTGCCAATGACAAGCCGATTACCGAGCAAGTGGAGTCATTTTATGCAAGGCGGAAGAAGGAATATGGATTCATAGAAATACCAGCTGCAGGATATTTGAATCGGATCGCATGGGAATTAAAAGACAAGAAAAAGTATGAGGCTGCGATGGAAGTGTATGATTGGGGGATGAAACAACATCCGACTAACTTCACTTTGACCAAATCTCGGGCAAAATTGCTATTGCATATTGGTGAAAAAGAAAAAGCATATAAAGCTTTCAATCAGACATTGGTAAAGCTGGAAGGTGTAAAAGATAAGATGTCTGAAAAGAGATATGAGGACCAAAAGAAATACCTTAATGAGAAATTGGCTGAGTGCTTAAATGAATAATCACAAATTATAGAGGGTTTACCAAACTTTGGAAGTTTAGTAAACCCTCTATAAATTTCCTAAAACCAACCAAGGGCAAATCCCAATTTAAGGCTTCCATACAAGTCTTTGTAATTGCCAGAACTGATGTGAGGATTCGATCCAAATTCTAAAGTGAAATTTATTCCCCTATTTTTATTCAAGTATGCACCTTCGAGACCCAATGCAAAACCCATTTTTGTTTCTTCGATATTATTAAATAGTACAGGAGTCTCACCATTGTAAAACATATCATCAAAGTCCGAGTTGAGATTGTACTTGCCGACTAGATAAAACCTGCCCCAATTCACTACTTTGTACGATTTGTCCAGGCCCTTTTCATTTGGTTTCAACTCATAGGCTGTAAATAGAGTATAGCTTATACCTGCGGAAACATTCATCGTCCTTCTGAAAAATATCGGTCCGCCAATTGCTATATCTAAATTGTTGGTAGAAGGGGCAAATGCGTTATTTGAATCAAAATCTGAGCCAGCAGTTTGTACTGATTTGTCCATTTCTGCACCCATTTGTAAGCCTATGGTATGTAAGATGGCGGTCTTGGATTCATACATTAAAGTCGTGTTGCCATATGTCTTCATTTTGGTCATCACTGGTCCGTCTTTTACAAATGATTTGAGTGGTACGACGGATTTTACTGAAGCATGGAATGGTAGCGACAAATTTATTGGATATGCATCATGGTCAGAAGGAAACCCAAACGGAGAATTATCGAATTCATAATTTTTCTTGGTGAACAGCCTGTTGGTATCATAGACATGGAGCTTGAAATTTGCATTGAAGAAAAATCCATTTTTCATGTACAAAAAGCCGAGACCTGGCGAATATTGTTTTCTGGTTTTGCTGAATTGAATATCCAGGAGATTAATATTCAGCCCTTTGAAAGCTACTTTTCTAAGGTTTTCAGACACAATCGAAACCCTTCTGTCACGATCAAGATTTACCGAATACATTTCGGTTTCTGTGGACGTAGTTTTGTTTTCGGTAGATGAATCGTCGGTCGCATTATCATCACTATCTACCTGATTTTTTTCGTAAGCGGAAGGGTTTTCTGCCTGGTATGCCATGACAGCATTCTCAAGCATCAGATATCCATCAGCCTTCTGTTTATGATGCTTTTTGGTGAAAATGTAGCTTGTAGTCAATGCTGATGCCAAGCCCGCTCCCGCTACTACATATCGTGTTGTCTTACTTTCGTCTTTTAGATAGAATACAGAACCTAATCCAGCAAGGCCCAATAGACTTGAAAAAACAATGCCTTTTGTTTTGGTTTTATTCGCTTTTTTATCTAAGTCAAGATAATCAAGAGAAAGATTCAGCGCTTTTTTCGAGCTTTTAAAATGTTTTTGAAAAAACTTCTCGTCATACGGAGCCGGTACAAATTCATCATTAATAAAAAAGTTGAGCTTGTACTTCAGGTCGGAAGAATACCTGGAATAATGCATTGTTTCCTGAACATTAAATTGAATCTTATCTGCTTTTTTGGTCTGAGCGGATAATTGAAATGTAAATAATATTAATAGGAAACAGAATAGTATTTTGTTAGCCGTCATTGGAATATGTATTTGATAGATTAATTATAATAGTTTACTGTGATGCCAATTTTTGATTTGTGGTCAAAATTGAAAATTAAATAAATTATTGTCAACAATATGAATAGCTGCAAATTACATGCCACTGGAGTTTCTTTTCCAGTATACTATTTCAACTGACTCATAAGTATCCAGTCAAAAATTCGATCTCCAAGGTATTTACGCAAAAACATCAATAGCTTGGCATATTTACCAGCAACATAGCGCGTTTTTGGCCTCTTGCTGTTTACTGCCTTGCTCACTAATTTAGAAATCACCGATGGGTGAGAAAGCGCTCCTTCTTTGAGGTATCGTTCTTCAGTTGACCTGGCCACCTGATTGGTTAATGATTCATACACAGTTCCTTTTGCACGCTCGACCATTGGGCCAAACATCACATCGCCAAATTCAGTGGCTATACCACCAGGTTGGATCACCACCACATTAATATTAAAGGCTTTGAGTTCTAGTCGAAGGCAGTCCGACCAACCTTCCAAGGCGTGTTTCGTGGCGTGATACCAAGAACCCAAAGGGATGTAGATCCTCCCACCTGCCGATGAGGTGTTGATAATGGTACCACTCTTTTGTGCTCTCATATGAGGAAGTACAGCTTTTGTCATTTCGGCCAATCCAAATAGGTTGACATCAAATTGCCTTTTTGCATCTTCCAAGGTCACGGTCTCCACAGCACCATATACAGCATATCCTGCATTGTTGAATAAGACATCAATTTTTCCTTGCTCGCTTATGATTTGATCTACTGCCTTCTTTATTTCCTCTGACTTGGTAATGTCCAATTGAATGGCGTGTCCACCTGCATCTACGAGGTCATCCATTTTATTTTTTCGTCTCGCCGCGCCATATACAATATGTCCTTCCTTGATCAACCTGAATGCCGCATCCTTTCCGATTCCTGACGAAGCACCTGTGATTAATATTACTTTTTTCATTGACTTGAATATGCTTTGAGATGATGACCAAATATGGTGATAATATAATGAAGTGATTTAATTCTACTTTAAGACATTGTAATTTTTTTGAATGAGATGTTGACTTTAACCGCAAAGGCGCAAAGTTCGTCAAGAATTCACAAAGAAAATATTAAGCATCACTTGTCTCGACTTGACGGGATACAAATCATCTTAACATACGTTTTAAATCACTTCAATGGCAAATAATAAGAAACATACAGTTTTTTGAGTATAACTATTAAGGGTTAATAAAAATAATTTGCCGCAATCGGTTACACTTTGTCAGGTTTGAGTACGAATGGGTATAAATTAAAATAAATACACATGAAAAACTTGCTCTGCATAACCTTATTTCTAGTTTTTGCTATTCAATCAAACTTACAGTCACAAGGAGATTCAGTAATCGTAAAAAATATTGGACCTGCCTTGTTGGATATTCAATCTGTTGATAAAGGAATCCTTGTTCCACGGCTCTCTACTCTGGACAGAACCACTTCTGTGGCCAGTCCAGTCGCTGGACTCTTGGTCTATGATACCGATCTTATGGAGTTTTGTTATTACAATGGTACAATGTGGATTTGCGGTTGGAATAAAGGACCAGTTGCGATAGACACTTGTTTTACCTTGGATGAAGGCTATGATTGTGACGTTCCAGGAGCGGGCCGAACGATAATAGTAGACTCGGGAGCTGTAAATTTGGATGGTAATATTGCAGCACCTTCAGGTACTTTGGATGTCACCAATGAAGGCACGGGATATGTTGCAAAGTTTGTTGATGAACTGCCCGCTGGAGCCGGTACTGAGACATCGGTGACACTGGGAAAAGACATGGGCAACGCGGGCCTGTTCGAAATCCTGGGAGCTGGCAATGGTAATAATGTCATCCATTCGTATACCAATGGAACTGCGAGGGCTGGATTGTTCGAAATCACCAATGCTTCAAGTTCGGCCGATGCCCTGGAAGGATATACCCTGGGAACCAAACATGGTGTATCAGGATTCACAGGACTTAAAAATCCTTTTCAAGGTACATTTACCCTATCGGCACAACCCGCTTCTGGAGTTATGGGTATGTCTACCACCATGGAAAAGCGTAAAGGTACATCTGGTGTCAGTATCAAATCAGATGGTGTTTGGGGGACATCATATGCAGGAGGTAGCGGATATACTACATTCGACAATATGGATACAATTATTGCTGGAGTACATGGAAGTATGATTACCCAGTTCAGTCCGAATGAGTCCAAAGACTATCTCGGTGTTTTTGGGATTACCTCGCACAATGGAAATGGAGTCATGGGAATCGGAGGTGGTACGACCTTGAATCACCGAGGGCATGGTGTAATTGGAATTTCGGGAGCCAAATTGCCCAATCTGTCAACTAGTGCAGGAGTATGGGGTGTGACTCGTGAAGGTACCTCATGGGATGATTTGAGAGCCAGGTTTCCATTTGATGAGACAATGTACAATAAGGTAAATGTTGGCGTATTGGGTCAATCGTGCAATTATGTTGCTGTGTGGGGAGAAAGCTTGGCGAAAATTGGTGTAGTAGGGACTACAAATATCAGGAGGTCTAATATGGACTTGATGCCTGTCGTCGCTGGAGTATTTGGAGAGGCTGATACCTTGGGTCACGGTACGATCGGCAAGGCCAATGCCGAAACCATAGATTATGCCGGAGTATATGCGGTGGGTAAAGCCGACAAGGATATGGCTCAGGCATTGACGATACATGATGGTGCGATTCGAGTGACCAGTGATACGGCTCCAGATACACCAGCGGATAAAGCCACCTTTGTTGTAGATTGGACTCCTATTAATACATGTCCTTCTGGTTGTGACGAGCCGCCAGGAGAATGCGTCCACGACCATCGAATCGGATATACAGGTCTTGTCGATATCCCAAATATCTATGCAGATGCGGTGAGAAGTGTGATATTGCTTACTCCAGAATATGCAGGTCCAGGATTTAGTGCCAATCTGGATAGTGTCACCGATGGAAGCTTCTCTGTTTTTGTGAATTTTTACAAGCCAGAGGCGCATTGCCAAAACCAAGGCTTGCCAAATCCAATCACCATTCATTATTTGATTGTAAATAAGTGATTTGATGGGTATGAAAAACTATGGTTTGCTATAAAGACTTTAATATGTTAGGATTCGAGAAAGAGGCTAGAAGTTTATGCTTTCTGCTCAGCTGTCTATGGGTAAAACTCAAACTGACATGGTAATATGTTGAATTTATTGTAGAACATCATTATTTGAATTTGGATTGGTTATGATTAACTTTATGGCATTCCATTGCTGACCCAAATGAAATTATCAGACCACGAAGTTCTACAAATCATAAAGTCAGGAGGGCCTCGCGTGCACAAGGTCATGGATTACGTGTATCTGAAATCAAGGAAAAAGATTATCAGATTCGTCATGAAGAATGGTGGAAGCAAGGAGGATGGGCAGGATACGGTGCAAGATGCTGTAACTGCATTTTATTCAAATATTCTTTCGAATAAGTATAGAGGTGAGAGTGATATCGGAGGGTATATTTTTGGTATAGCTAGAAATATATGGTTGAAAACGCTGAGCAAGAAGGGGAAGACTAAAACCTTGAAGGATGCAGCCCTCTTGAAAGATGAAACTGTTGAAATCGGCATTTATGAAGATGGGACAAGTCATTTGAATACTGTCATGCAAAAGATGGATGATGTCTGCCGAGATTTGCTGATTCACGCATTTTACTTTAACTATTCGGCTGAAGAACTTCGAAAGAAGTATGATTTCAAAAATCAACAAGTAGCACGAAATAAAAAATTTAAGTGCCTCAAAAAATTGAGAGAATTGATGGACAAATATAAAAGAACCTAAACATGAATCACCCTTATACAGAAGAAGAGATCATACGATTTATTCGAGGTGAACTGGTAGGCGAGGAACTCAATGCCTTTGAAAAAGAAATGAATTCGAATAAGTTTCTAGAGAATGAGGTAAGTGACATTAGACTATCGCTTTCAGCCATTGATGCAGATGGGAAACAATTACTGGTACAAAGATTTAGGAATCTCGAAAGAAGGAATGTGATAAAGAAATGGGTGACAATTCTTTTAGCTATTATTTCACTTTTAATTATTGTTTTCGCAATCAAATATCAATTTTTCAAGAGCGAGCCGATTGAAATGAAAGTTTTGTATGCGGATAACTTTGAAAAATACAGGCCTCCGGTGTCGATGAGAAATGATGAGAACCTGAAAGCAGATTGGTCGTCAGCAGTCAATGCTTATGTGGCAGATGACTATGAGAAAGCTTTTAGTCTTTTCAATGCTTATTGCAGTCTGGACAATCAAGAGGCATGCTTTTATGCTGTGCTATCTGCACTATATGGCAAAGAAAATAATTATCAAACTACCAAAAAGGTGTTGAAAGAAGATTCTCCATATTTGTCGATTTTATTGTGGAATGAGGCTTTGCATTTTCTGAATAGGGATATGAAAAATGAGGCTATTGTAATTTTTGAGGAACTGATAAAAAGGGAGGATTATAAGAAAAATGAAGCATTGGAGATATTAGGACAATTAAGAAAAACAAATTGATGAAAGAGGTAAGTTAATTATGAAGAAAGGAAAATTTCACCTTTGGTCCACTTTGTGAAATTTACGTGCATTCTTTACATACATTGCAATTAAAAATATCACACCTAATCCCAGGATATAAACCCAATTGCCCCAAATAAATGAATTGACAATCACTGGATCATCATCCCCAAAAAGAACAAATGAGGCCCAAAAATAGGGATGAGAAATCAATGGGTCGCCACTTTTGATAAAACTCAGTTTGGCGGCTCTGAGTGCAGCACTCTTGCTTTCGCCATTGGCAAGTGCATCATAAAAAACAGAAAACAAATCTGATGTACTCTTGTCATCTACATTCCACATGCTGAGGATCACACTTTCACTGCCAGCTTGCTGAAACGCTTGAGAAAAATTCATTATTCCCTCTCCTCGAGCATATTTGCCCGACCCTGAATGACATGAACCCAAGACAACCAAGGCCGCATCAAGATGCATATCAAATACTTCATGGCTGTGGAGTGGGTTTCTTTCAAACTTACCCAAATCCAACTGAGACATCATTTCATTGTCTTCGTTGATCCTCGAATGACCAGCAAAATGGATGATGTCGGCTTGAGCAGACTGATTGATGATTTTTGACTTCGTTACTTCCTCTGAGGTCAGTTCATGTATTTTTAATGACTTGTTATCAGGGACAATATCTTTCGAGCTGAAATGAAGCGGCATTTCATAAGTGGGCAAAATGGAAAGAAGATGACTGCAGCTTTTTTTGGGAGAGGAGAGGTATTCAGACAATAAGGTGGCGGACTGAACATAACAAATTGGATGTTTTTCGATTAGAAAAGTAGGGTCTTTAATATTATTCGGAGTCGTGACCAAAGCTTCCCAGGGTAGGTAATACAATGGACCATCTGGAATGATTGCCAGAGAAGATCCTTCAGAAATGGATAGATCTCCCAATATTGATTGGTACAACTCAGCTGCACTGGCTACGAACTGAGGTCCGTTTTGGTAATTTAATACTTGAGCAATATTCGAATTATAAGTATCCGTAAATGAATCTGTCAATGGAATTTCTCTCATTTGTATTTTCCCTCGCTCGGAATGAAATCTATAGATGTTTTCAGTGCCATAGAAGAATGAAATAAATGTCACTTCCTTTTGTTCCAATCTATCCAAAAACTGATCTACATCAAGGGTAGGAGTCTCATACAATTGCTCGAAGTGTTTCGGATATTGGATGGAAACATCGGCGAGGAAGGAGGCATATTCTTGCTGTGTCTTCATCAATTCATTTTGCCAAACCTGGATTTTGGCATGTTGAGCTTCTCCACAGCGTTTTTCCTCTAATCGAATACTGCCTTTCAATCTGTGCAAGGATGCAGTCAATTTTTGTTCCCTGGTTTTTATTTCCTGTGGCAATTTACCCCTTCGCAATATTTTATCTTTATGTAAGATACTTCTGAGAAGATACGATTTACTAGCTTCCGAATTTTGAAATGCCTTTTCAGAGTACCTATTTGATTTGGTGATGTCGTTGTAGGTATTGAGGATTTTGAGAGATAATTCTGTTAGGGGGTAAGTAAAATCTGACCAAAATAGTGCGGTGTGGCTGTCTTCATATGTGACCTTCACCTCATTCAGTGCCTGGAATGCATATTCAGAAATCATATTGGCAGAGTCCAGGAAAATCTCTTTCTTGGTTTTGGAATACAAATCGAAATAGATTCTAGTCATTCCCAACATGGCATCGAATACGTACCTGTCCACTTTATCCAAGGAGCCTAGGGGCATCTCGCCTTTTTTGAAGTCAAATCCCGATATCAATATTCCCAAAGCCTCATTGTAAGTCTGAAGTGCTTTTTGTGGCTGCATTTGAATTTCGTTCAGCCTTCCTACAAAGGTGAGACATTCCCCTGTCAAGGCATGATTACTCCCATAGATCGATTTTCTGAACTCCAGGGCATCACTATATGCATTGGACAGTTGAGTGAAGTCAGATGTGTTGGTCAATGTATCGAGTCTGGGCAGGTTGTCGGCTTTGTCATTGTTTTTTGGTGGCTGAATTTCTGACGCCTTGCTCCAATAATAGGATGCCAATTCGATTTTACCTATTTCATAGTGAAGGTCACCCATAGCTTCGTGGACATACCTCATAAATATTTTGGAGGGAGGATCAATGGCCCAGTAAAATAGAGTGGAATCGTAATCAGAAATTGCTTCTAGAAACTCCAATTGTTCGTAATGGGTATTCGCTTCATTATAATACATCACGCCCAACATTTGAGGGTAGGTCTCACTGTGTTTAGAATATATCTGCCTCTCCCTCCTATAATATTCCCTGGCTTTTTCGAATTGTCCCTCCTCTAGATAAGAATAGGCAAGGGTACGTAGAAAACCACTGGATTCAGGATGTGTAAGTTTTTTTCTATAGAGCTGAATATTTATTGCCTTTGATAGCAGAATCCTTGCCTGATCAAGTTGTCCAAAATGCTTAACGACTTTTGCCTCCAGGTGCAACCTTTTGATGCCAAATGAAGAGGTGTCTGAAATATTATTTGGTATGTCCTTCAGGCGTTCTAAAAGATCTGAAGTGGCTTCGATCTTGTCTGCGTAGGCCGATAGATAAGCTTTCTGCAATTGAAATTTGTAATAATCTTCATCAGAACAAAGGTGGATAATAGCTTCTTTTGACTTTAGATACTTGAAGGCTTTTTTCATTTTATTTCTTAGCCGATATCTATCTGTTTTCATTATTATATAGGCGAGTTGATCGCATGAATCTTGTATGGCATATCTAGTCGAGTCCAATAAAGCATAGGATTTCGCAACTTCACCTTGTTCATAAATGTCAAGCACCACCTGAGCATCAAGCGGGCCATTCTGACTTTTACAAATGATTGATTGCAAAATTAGGTAGGCTATAAATGGTACAATTTTTTGCACTGTGTTTTCCAATTAGATATACTACAAGTTAATTTATTTGGACCACTTTGAGATGGATTTTTGATTTTTTGAATATAAGATGATGTAGCATCAAGAGCAATTCGTTTTGATTTGTCGATCTTTATTCCTTTTGGAGTATGTAAATATGTTGCGCTTCAAGAACCTTAGTTTTGTATTACCACCTTTGAATTGTGATAATGCTTCTTATCTGAATATATGGATAGG
The DNA here is from genome assembly GCA_965230575.1 of Saprospiraceae bacterium. Taxonomy (GTDB): domain Bacteria; phylum Bacteroidota; class Bacteroidia; order Chitinophagales; family Saprospiraceae; genus CAJXUU01. The sequence continues at coordinate 6,825,489 of OZ246013.1, read as the reverse complement.
AAGTAAATGCCGTCCACTAGAAGAGGCAATGAAATATTTGGAGAACTCAACTTGTGTTTTTTAATAATGGTCTTCCCAGTCTTATCATGTAAATCCAAATAGGCACCTTCATGGATTGCATCCAAGTTCTGAATTGTTATGTGATTCGCAGCGGGATTTGGAGTGATGTCGAGATTGACATTACTTACATTTTCTACATTGGTTATCATAGAGTCCCAGTGCTTTGAATATAATTTTTGTTTGACATTGTCATACTCGATATCTATTAAATTGTCTTGGGGTTCTCTTTCATATAATTGACTGAATACAACTTCTCCTGTATTAATATCCAAGGCAACAAGATTATCCGGGCCACCACCCCTGTATTTATACATGTAATATCCATTGTTTTGATCCATGGCAGACGAACCGCCAATATCCAGATCAAAGTGAGAATTGGCACTTTTGGTTATTTCACCAGTTGCTGTGTCCATTGTTGCCAATACCACGCCACTGCCAGAACCAATACTGATCAAGGCGTAGAGTACTCCTGTCTCATGATAATATTCCATGTGCTGAAGTGCTTCTCCTGTTTGAGTTTGAATATTGGGTTGGTGAAGAATCTCGCCAGTCACGGCATGGATGGAGTATAAAATATTGCTAGGTGCAAGAAACGTGAAAATGGTATCTTTTTCATTGAATGAATCATAGCCTTGATACATTGAAGAGCTTTCGATTGGATCGCTTATATCGGTTACCTGCCCAGTGGCCAAATCGACTATGGACAAGAATTTTTTATTGATGGATTGATCAGTGCGAATGCAGAAGAGTTGATCCAACACATGGCTATATTCAATGGCTTTTAGATTATCTGTCTGGTGAAAAAATAATTCTTCACCACTCTCCGAATCAATCGCATAAATTCCTCGCTTTTCGGTCGAACTAATAAAATAAAAAATCCCAGCGTTTTCATTATAGGTATTGTAGCCTGGACTAATATAGGTGACGTCATCTATCTTTTGACTTACTTTCTCAAAAGTGCCATTTTCCAGGTTGTATTCGACGACGAATTCACCTTGCGCGGAGAGACAATTGGAGGTGAGGATTATGGATAGAATGAATGAAAATATTGATTTCATGATTTAGTAATTAGTATGATTTCGTCTTTTCAAATAAATGAAAGCGCTAATTTAATACCTACTTTCAAATATAATTATTTCATTACTTCATTCATTATAAATCCATAGATGTTTGCCTTTTCCATAATTGACGATACTTTGGTAGTAGCTCCATGATGTCCTGATTGTTTTTCGACTTTTAATAGTATGGGATTGGTCTGAGCACTTCTGCTTTGCATTCGAGCGGCGAATTTGTAGGAATGAAATGGTGGAACTCTGTCATCATTTTCTGAAGTAATAATCAACATGGACGGATAGTTGATATTATCTTGCACATTGTGATATGGAGAATAATTTTTGAGATTTTTGAAGCTAATTTCTTCATTAATAGTCCCGTATTCATCTCTGTGCATATGGCCCACTGTAAATTTTTCGAACCTCAACATATCCATTGGAGCTACAATAGGCACGACAGCCTTAAATAGATCAGGACGTTGCAGAGCTGCTACTGCCACCACCAAGCCACCATTGGAACCTCCAGTAATTCCAAGTTTATCTTCATTTGTATATTTTTCTTTGATAAGAAACTCGGCAGCGGCTATAAAATCATCAAACGAATTTTGTTTGTTGATTCCTTTTCCTGCTAAAGCCCATTTTTTGCCTTTATCTCCACCACCTCTAATATTTGCAAAGGCAAAAATGCCTCCTTTCTTAATGAAATGAACTATGCCAGGATCAAAAACAGGGGTGGATACTACACCAAATCCACCATATGCCTTTAATATTGTTGGATTTGAGCCATCTCGATTTATTCCCTTTTGATATACCAAGATCATTGAGATGAGGACACTGTCTTTCGATACATACTCGACTTCCTCATATATGATGTCCTTGTAAGTGAAATTGACCGTTGTTGCCTTGGTTTGTTTTATTTCGAAAGTTTTGATATTCATTTTGTGCACTATACGAGGAATAGTATGCGAGGTATAATAGAAATATAATTCATCTTCTGAATCACTTTTACTGAATGCAAGTATGGACCTCGCAATTGGTAATTTTTTGGAGAACAGCACATTGCCAAAATAGTCGAAAATCGTAATTAATGAGCGTTGATTGACTTGATAGACTGCGACGATTCGATCTTTGCAAGTTAATGCTTTTGTCAATAGCGCATCTTCATATTGTGCAGTTATGGCTTTCCACTCATATGGGTTAGTAGGATCAATTTCTACTATCATTCCATTATTTGCACCTTTAAAAGTCTTAGCAATTAATTTTCCATTATGGTGGTCTAGAAATTCAACATCTCCTTTGGTATTAATAATTAATGGCTGTATCCGAGTTTGATCTGAATTGAAATCTATGTAAAATACATTTATCTGACCTTTTTGTTCGTCTATTTCTTTTAGAATAAAAAACCGCTCATCAGAGGTTAATTGGAAGTGGAATCGAACTTCTGGCTTGTTTTTTCTTTCAAAAATCAGTTCATCTTCCTCTTGGTCAGTCCCAATTTTGTGATAATAGATTTGTTGTTTGATAGAATTTCCAAATTGACCTTCCTGATCAATTTTAGAATAATAAAAGCCATCCTCATGCCAGGCAATATGTGAAAATTTTATACCCTTTAGATGATCTTTTTTATGCTTTCGATTTTTGATTGAAAGTACCTTAATTTCCTTCCAATCGCTTCCGTTTCTAGAAAATTGATAGGCTACAAATTTCGAATTTTTGGATAGCTCAAAATCATAAAGAGTTATTTTATCTTTCTTGGATATTTCTCTAGGGTCTATTAATAATTTAGGAGTAGAATCAAATTTATTTTGATAGTAAAGAGAGGGTGTGGCAAACCGCGTTTGTAGAAGATATCTAAAGTAATACTTGCCTTTTTTATGGGGAAATAATGATTTTGTATAGGAGTATTTACTGATATTTTTAATCGTATTGGCTTTCGAACGTACTTTGGATAAGTATTTATTGCTCATTTTATTTTGACGACTAATCCATTCTTTCGTTTCTTCTGAATTTACATCTTCCAACCATCGATATTTGTCTTCGATGATGTATTGTTCGTGGAAGGTGTCTGTTACAATCGATTCTTTGCTTTGAGGAGGGCTGTAATCTTGAGCTTTTAGTGCTAAACAGGTAAAAGTTAAGATTGAAATGACAAGTAGGTTTTTCATTTTCAGTTAATCTTTTGCACCATTTAATATAAGGTTTTTGACTTAAAAAGGCAATCGTCTGAAATATGCTCTATTCTCAACTTTTTGTACTATTTTATGATCAGACCCAACCGATTATGAAATACTTGACGTCTTGAAAAGTAATATGATTTATAATTTACGAGGTCCAGAATATATACGTAAGTCGCTTGTATTTGAAAGGAATATTTGAATCGCATGACTCGCACAAATGAATTTTGGACACGTTATTAAATTATAAAGGACTTTAATTACCTTTTAAAATAAACTAATAGTAAAAAAAATGAAATCACTGATCCATCAATCTCGACTTTTATTACTTTTTGCCTTTCTTATATCATTATCCTCATGTTTTGAAGATGACTGTGAATCTACCAGAACATTCATTGAATTCGAACCGGTATATATACAGCCTGAGGAATTCAGAATTGACAATATAGAGTACTTCGAAAGCAGACTGCTCGAAAATCCAGGTAAGATTTATTATTACAACAATACCTTGATTGTAAATGAAAAATATGAAGGGATCCACCTCTATGATAACGCTGATCCCAGCGCTCCTGCATACATGGGATTCATCTCTATTCCTGGTAATTTGGATGTATCTATCAAGGATAATATTTTGTTTGCAGACAATTATGTCGACCTGCTCACCATTGACATAGCTGATATGCGTTCGCCGCAGTTGCTGGATCGAGAAGAAGAAGTTTTTAATATTTATACGTTTAGCGAAAATCTGGGCTACTTTGTATATACCAAGGAAACTGAGAGAACACTTGAACTTTCTTGTGATGATCCTAATTTTAATAATCCATGGTTTTGGAGAGGAGGACAAATATTTTCTGACGGTACACTTAGTGTAGATTTGGAATCGGGATTCAGTGCTACAAATAGTGCAAACTCGAATGGTGTGACTGGTCAGGGAGGTTCATTTGCCAGATTTTCTATATTGGATGATCATTTGTATGTTTTGAATGACGGTGAGTTGAAAAGCTTTGATATTCAAAATTTAATGGAGCCTCAAGAGCTAAGTACGGTCAATGTTGGCTGGGGTAGGATCGAAACACTATTTCCATATGATAACTACCTCTTTATTGGGGGTACTGCAGGAATGTATATTTACGATCGCACCAATCCTGACCAACCTGTCTATGTGTCAGAATTCAGCCATGCGCGGGCTTGTGATCCAGTATTTGTCCAGGGAGATATAGCATATGTAACACTAAGAAATGGAAGTCTTTGCGAATCTTTTGTGAATCAGCTCGATGTGATTGATATCTCGAGCATCGAGAATCCACAATTGAAAAAATCTTACGAAATGACCAATCCACATGGGCTGGCGGTAGTGAATGACGAACTCTATATTTGCGATGGAGACGCTGGACTGAGGGTTTTTGACAAGTCGAATCTTGATGAAATTGACAAAAACCAAGTGGAGCACATCGATAATATCAATGCGTATGATATTATTCCGTTGACCAAGGACCATATGATTGTCGTCGGTGATGGAGGGCTGTATCAATATGACAGCAGTGATCCAAATTCACTGGTAGAGTTGAGTTTTATATCCATCTCGAAATAGAATAAGATGTATCGATTGATAATATTGTCTTTCTTTTTGCTAATGGGCTTTACGTCCAATGGGCAAACAGAAGAAGACCAAGCTAAAGATGAAAAAAAAGCAATTGTGTACCTCAAGGGAGGTACACAATTGGAAGTTTCAATTTTGAACTGGGACCCTGAAGTCGGGATTACCGCCATCACAATATGGGGGCAAGAAATGATGATTCCACGAGAAGAAATCCACAAGGTAAAATCACTATCACATTCTTCCAGGTGGAGGCCTTATACATTTCGTGATAAGGGAGTTTATTACGCCGTGTCTACGGGTGTAATATTTGGCAATTCAGGTGCCAGGCTCAATCAGGAAAATGGATACACTTTTACTTTCAGCAGCGGATACCGATTTCATAGATTATTCAGTGTTGGACTAGGATCAGGGGTAGATCAATATGCGAACAAATCAGGAGAGAGAGTCCATCCCATTTTTGTCGATCTTAGAAGCTATCTTTTTGCAAAAAACTCAACCTTAGTTGTCAATGTACAGACAGGATACAGTCTGGCTTTTAATGATGATAATAGAGGTATTGTTGAATCTAGTGGAGGATTTATGTTTTACCCGAATATCGGTTTGAGTTTCGGAGGTACTGAAACAAAATTTTCATTGGACATCGGCTATAAATTTCAAAAGGCAAATTGGACGTATGCCGATAGATGGGATCCCCGAAATCAAACGGAGTATAGGATGAATTATCAACGGTTTGTGATGAGGTTTGGGTTTGTGCTTTAGATATTGCTCACATTCTAATCAGTGATAAATTTCAAAGATGATGAGCACTATTATTTCTGCATTTTTATTGCAGCATGTGAATGAAATCAATATCCTTAAAGCCTTTATAGCTTATACTGTCTATTATTTTTGAAATGATGCAGTCATTGTTTTGAGGTAGGTTTCCATGATAACAAATGGTACGGCACCTTTTATTTTTCCATTTTCATTGAGTTGGAAAATAAGTCCATCTTTTTCGTAATCTGGAAGAAAAATGTTTATCGAATAACACTTAGATTTGATAGCATCCCATCTCATTTTATCGTAGATATATTCTTTTAAAGGAGGTAATAGGAAAAATGTTTTTGAAAGTAGTTTTTGCTTAAAAATCCACTCCATTTCATAAAATGTACCTTTATTAATTGCTGGAATGATATAAATGAAGTTTGCATTTCTGGCGAGAGACTTAAAGGTTTCTTTCCAACTTTCATCCTTGGTTTTTATTTTTCCAGCTCCACCTAAATTAAATCCTCCTAATGCAATCAATGGAGATACTTTTTTTGTTATAGATGCTAATTTGGATTCAAGATTGTATGAATATTCCTTTAGAATAATTTTATTTGAAAAAGGTCCAAGATCGTTTAGGTGATCAACAATATGTCGATCATTTTCTATTTTATCAAAAATCATTTTATTGTCAATGTCGAATGACCTTAGGTATAATGTGAAATTTTCAATCTTTTTGGTTTTTATTCTTTTGTAAATGTATCTCGCATTTAAATCCAGACGTAGTTTCAATATCACCTTGGTTAGTAATATTAATAATAGAGTAATCATTATTTCCATAGAGGCAAAAATGGTCCAAGTAAAGTAGCTATAGTTTCTAAATTTTTGTTTTATAGAAATATCCAAATTCTCTATTCCATTAAATAGATGCCTCGAACTGCCTTCTAGGATACCTAGTATGAGAAGGAAACCAATAATTGTTAATAATCTCTTGGACAGAATATTTTTAAATGTAGCAATGTTTCTAATTTTTTTTAATAACGGATTTAAAAGTATAGCAATGGCGATTGTGATTGTATATAAATAGGAATATAGAATGGAAAAATTGTTTTCCATCTTGAAGTAGATTTCTTCTTGTTCAAAGTAGATGAGGAAATAATAACATATAAAATTAAGCCCTCCAAGAGCGCACCCCATAAAAATCATTGACGAAATATATGTTAAGACCTTTAAAACAAAATTGGCTATTTGCTGAACTATTGTAATTGTTTTCAATTCTTTTATCTTTTTTGCATTATCGAATTGAATATTCTTCAGTTGTGTCCCTTTTTTTGGCTTTCTCTACCTTATCTTTTTCTTATTTTGACTACAATTATTGGAGTGAGTAAGTGCTCTTGGCTCAAATTGAAAATTATATCAACCTCTGCAAATATTTCTTGAAGTAGGCAGCACTATCCGCAGCACTTTGAATAGAATTATGTGCATAGTTTCCACCTTGTTCGATATAATAATACTCTAAACCAGAGTCAATAGGATCGGGCAATTCTTTGATGTAGTCGATAGACCCATTGCCCAATTCTGTGTAATCTCTTGTGATTTTGTCCATGTCTTTTATATGCCACATCACAAACCTTCCAGGCTGTTTTTTGATCAATTCCTTAGGTGTATAATTCGAAGAATGCATGACCCAATACATGTCAATCTGCAATTTGACCAGGTCGGAGTCGGTATCTTTTAAAATAATATCATATCCATTTTTTCCATTGTGATCTTCGAATTCAAATCCATGATTGTGATAGGCAAATCCCAAACCTGCTTTGTTTACTTGTTCTCCAATAATATTGAGCTTTTGAGCCATCAATTTGTAGTTGTCCATTGTTCGGAGAGATGGATCCAACCAAGGCCAGGTAATGTATTTCATATCAGTGGTCTTAGCACCTAAAATACATTGATCAACAAACCATTTTAATTCATCATTTGATTTGTGCAGGTAAGGTGAAAATCCACAATGCCCACTTGTAACGGTAAGGTCCAAGTCATCTAATATGCTTTTGAATTCTTTAGATTTGTGCCCATAGAAAGTATCCTTTTGGGGATCGTAGCCATATGTTTCGAAATCTCTATAACCGAAACCTTTTAATGTTTTTAGCGTGGCAATAGGATTTATGGCCATCTCATCCCTAATCGAGTAAAGCTGATAGCCCATTTTATATTTTGACTTCTTAGAATTTAGGAGATTGGCCTTCGGTAAAAGAGATGCAGCTGCTATAATTCCAGTTTCTTGTATAAATTTTCTTCGATCCATTAGTAGGCTTAAGTCTTGATTTGATTCATATAATTAATACATTGGCTAAGATAAAAAAGTACTCCTTAATATTGGTTGAGCCAGCAATTGTATTCTTGTGGATTTGTATCAATAATTTAGGTTTTAATGAAAATTGGATTTATTTGATTTTCTAACATTTTCATTTTTCCAAAAACAAATTTTTACGCATGCTGGTTTCTTCAAAATCCACTCCATCGATATTGACAATAACAGTCTCTTCAGCTCGATATCCAAGTGATTTGTAGAATTTTACCGCTGATATTGTGGAAGTTAAGACTAAACTTTGAATGTTGTTACTTCTGGCGTACTCTTCCAAGTAGGTAAGGAGAACTTTTCCGATTCCTTGTCCTCGTTTTGAATAGCTGACATATACACCCACAACTTCGCTGCCCTTTAATCCGATAGTACCAAGCAATTTATTATTTTGAAATGCACAAAATATCGTTCTTTCTTTCAAAAGCTGGGTTATGGCTTTAGGAGAATTGGCTTGTTTCCAAGCTCTTATCTGGGCATCCGAATAATTATTCTCTTCTACTTTTTCAGTGTTCTTCTTGATAAGATAGCTGATTCGCCTGGCATCATGAATAGTTGCTTTTCTAATTTGCATTTCAGAGTACTTGAATATAAGATCAGCAGCAAAATAAGAACTTATATGCAATAAGTATGAAAATGCAAACCCTGCTTCAGAATATCATAAATATTAGTCTTCTTCTATTACAAATGCCTTTAATTGACCATTTTCCTTTACCTCTCCAATCAACTGTCGATCATAACTTTTCTTCCTCAATTTTAAAGTTCCTCGCAAATTATTAGAGTTGAAAGTCACCGACTTACCATCCACAATCCCTTTTACAGTATACATGAGTTTGTCTCCACTTCTGGCAAACCATTTGAATTTAGAAGCCGTGACTTTTTCTTTATCCTGTGCAAATGTAAAATAGGCATAAGATTCAGTCTCGATTTTCCACTTACCCATTATATCCATGGCAGGCTTGGGTTTGGGAATTGTTGTATTCTTAGAACCTTTGATTTTGTTAGAATCCTCTTTTAATTGTTGAGCCAATTTTTTTTCTTCAGCCAGCTTTTCTCTTGCCTTTTGATCCGCAATTTCTTTTTCTCTGAAGAGTTGCTCTTGTCGCTCTCTTTTTTTCTTTTTATTAGATTGATATGTTTCGATTCCGTACCAAATTCCACCAATGACTGCGAGTACGCCAATCATTATTAGTAGAGAAATAAATCCCTTTCTTACAATGGTTTGAAAATCTGACCCTTTCGGAGAAAATAAAAATCCCAAGAATATGGATATCAATATTAGTCCAATTATAAAATGCATATCATAAGTTTTAGTCAAGCTGATTGATCCACATAATTCACATAGAATCAACCATTACTTGTGTTTTATATTATACAATGACAAAATGCCGAATTAGTAACCTCAAATTGGAAAGGAATGCTCCTTTATTTAGGAAACAATTCATATTGTGCCTTATGAATGCACAGCACACCATACAGGATAAACATCAATTTCTATTATAAGTAGTAATTTTTTACAAAAGGGGTTACAATTTTTCTGGTGATCAGAACCATTATTTAAAGGAATTGCCGAAATCCTAATTAGTCAAAAATAGTAGGCATCAATCTAAAACTAATATCATGGCAGAAAATGATCAAAAAAATCCAATTTTAGCGGAATTCGTAAAATTATTAGAAAAGATTCCATCAGATATTACAAATGCTTTAATCAAACAATCCGACGATGAGGACGAAAAAAATATTATTAAATCCTTTGTTCCGATCCTGGATTCTCAATTCAAGGAAGTATCTTCTTACATCCTCATGAAATCTTCGAAATCTAGCTTGCAAAACAGGGCGGAAGTGGAAACTTTTCTTAGAATTTCTTCAGGCGTAAATGTGGCTAAGAATTTGAAATTGGCACTTCCTAGCATTGGTTCTTTAATTGGCAAACTTGGGATAGTTGAGATTGTTCAGACAATAAAGAAAATCATTTGTAAAATAATTGAAATTTTTGGGAACAAACCTGGATGGCTTGAAGCTTTATTTTTAATAATTGATGAAATAATCAATACTCTTTTTGGAAAAGATTCAATAAAAGTTAAAAATATTCTCTCTCAAGCAGAGCAAAATTTCTTATCAGAAAGAAGGCATTTAAAGCTATTGGAAAAGGCTGGAGATGATAATAAGGGATCTGATGATGACGAAGATTAATAAATATTGAGACAAGGGGTATTGATTATTTAATTGTCAATATCTCCTTGTCTCAATAATCAAGAAGTCCAATGTTTTCGATGGAGAACAAATGATCCTTTTACAACACTTAAAACTTCACAAACCCTTCCAGAAAATCATTCAGTCCCTTGGTCAAACCTTCACTCAATTTATCATCCTTTATTTCCTCTTCAATCCTTGACAGGGGCAAACGATTGGGATACACGGACATTCCCAAATAATTAAAAGCAGTTGTCAAGTGGTCCAATCCTCTTAGATTTCCACCTCGTCCCGAGGCAATGCCAATCAGACCCAATTTCTTTCCTTTGAAAGTCTCCCCGTAAAGTCTTACAGAAAGTGCATCCACAAATACTTTCCCAATACCACTATAAGATCCATTGTATTCTGGGGACAACATTATCCACTTCTGAGCGGGAATAATATACTTGTTTTGTATTGCTGTCAAATCAGGATGCTGGTGATCACCGGAATACATCATCGGATGTACAAAGCCCGGATCCAATTCACTCAACTTGACAAGATTGACTTCTTCATCCGTAAATTTGCCGATCAAATCAAATACATATTGAGCTACAAACTCTGTTCTACTATTGGGACGATTGGTTCCTGAGATTATTGTTATCATAATATTTTGTCTAGTTTTAGATATAACACTTTAATAAGGCATAAAGATCAAATTATTTTTCGAATCACAGAACTCCCCACCTATTCATTCCCCCAATCTCCCCCAATCTTTCCAGTCTTTCCAATCTTTCCCAATCTTTCCCATTTCTCTTTTCCATCCTCACAAGCTTAGCAAACTTTTTAAGTTTCCCAATCTTTTCCATCCACAATCTACAATCCCCAATCCACAATCTCTCCAATCTTTCCAATCTTTCCAATCTCCCCCAATCTTTCCATTTCCCTCCAATCTTTAATTTTCTTTCCAATCTCTCCAATCTTTCCCAATCTTTTAAATTTAAATAAGTTATTTTTGCGCTTTGAAATCACTTCAATAAGTGTTTTTAATTCCGAAATCGAATTTCTGTAGATAAGACAAAAGTTGAATAGAATGGGGAAGATTATTGCTATAGCAAACCAAAAAGGGGGAGTCGGAAAGACAACAACTGCAATTAATTTAGCAGCCGCGGTGGCTATATTGGACAAGAAAGTATTGTTGGTAGATTCAGATCCACAAGGAAATGCATCTTCTGGTGTGGGAGTAGCATCGGCAGATTTGGAACTTACGATTTATGACTGTCTCATAGATGAAGTAGATCCTCATGAAGCCATTTTGAAAACAGAAACTCCAAATTTAGATTTACTTCCAGCCAATATTGATTTGGTTGGGGCTGAAGTAGAATTGGTAAATAAACTATCCCGAGAATTTTTCTTGAAACGAATGTTGGCCAAGGTGAAAGATGAATATGATTACATCTTCGTAGACTGCCTTCCTTCCTTGGGTTTGGTGACAGTGAATGCATTAGTTGCCGCAGATTCGGTAATAATCCCTGTTCAATGTGAATTTTTCTCCTTGGAAGGATTTGGAAAACTGAAGTCAACGATCGGAATGGTAAAAGACAACTTAAATGAAAATCTGGCCATTGAGGGAGTGGTGTTATCCATGTATGACAGTAGATTGAGAATGGCCAATATGGTGGTGACGGAGGTCAATAATATGGTTACTGACAAGGTTTTTTCTACAATTATTCATCGTAATTCTAAAGTAGGGGAGGCTCCTAGTTTGGGACAACCCGTAATTATCTACGACGTGACCAGTAAGGGGGCGACGAATTTCTTGAATCTGGCGAATGAGTTTTTACAGCAAAATACCGATAGCATTTTCAAGGACAAGACCATGAAAGAATTAAAAGAAGCATTGAACAAGGCATAGTATTTGGTCAATACATCTAATTGAATCCAGGACATCCAAATGAGCAAGAAAAAAGAATTAGGAAAGGGGATACGGGCTTTACTTTCGAATATCGAAAATACGAGTAACCCAAGAGAAAAGACAGAGTTGGTAAAAGAGCTGAATAGTTCGATACTAGAGATTCCGCTTGATAAAATAGAGGTCAATCCATTCCAACCAAGATCAGAATTTGATCCTGAGGAATTGGATGAATTGGCTCAATCGATAAAAATTCATGGCCTCATCCAGGCAATTACAGTTCGAAATTTGGGTGGTGACAAGTATCAATTGATTTCTGGAGAACGAAGATTGCGAGCAAGCAAGATTGCGGGTTTGAAGTCCATCCCAGCCTTCATCAGGATTGCAGATGATCAAGCATTACTAGAAATGGCCTTGATCGAAAATATCCAAAGATCGAACCTGAATGCTATTGAGGTGGCTATATCATACCAAAGATTGATGGTGGAATGTGACCTTACACATGAGTCTCTTTCAGAGCGAGTAGGAAAGAAGCGAAGCACCATCAGTAATTATGTGCGTTTGCTGAAGTTGCCTCCACAAATTCAATCTTCTATCAAAAACAATGAAATCAGCATGGGACATGCGAGGTCATTGGCGGGGATCGATGAAGTAGGATTGCAACTGGATATTTACAAAGAAGTATTGAATAAAAATCTAAGTGTAAGAGCATTAGAAAATTTGATCAAGACTTACTCCAATGAACCTAAATCAAACACTCCAAAAAAGGGAAAGGAGCTTCCAGCGGAGGTGAAAAAGATACAGGACAATCTGAGCTCAACGTTTGGAACATCGGTCAAAATCAAACGATCAGAGGCAGGAAGTGGAGAAATTAACATCAAATTCAAATCTGACAGAGAATTTAATGATATCCTAACAGTTTTAGAAAGATTAGAAGATTAGGTCGACAATACAATACTAAACTATAGACGTTATCTTGGTACTATGACCAAATGTTGCATCATACTAATATTCGTTATATCATTTACCTGTTCATTATCCGGGCAAGACATACCTACGATACCTGAGAATACAAATGCCAGTACACAAGCTCCTCAGAGTGGACCCGATTCTACTACTATAGTGGACAATACATTCTTCGATATATTTACGGGTAAACCTGGCAAGGCGGCATTTTATGGTCTTATCTTCCCTGGGGGCGGACAAATATATAACAAGAAGTGGTGGAAATTGCCTTTGGTTTACGCCTTGGAAGGTTATTTGATAAATAGCATTATTTCCAATACGGAATTGTATAATGGATATCAAGATGCCTACTTAGCCAACTTAAATGGAGAAGGCTATGAATACAGAGGCACTTCCGATGTCAAAATACTAAAAGGAAAGAGAGATGAATTCCGGAAGGGTAGAGAGTATGCCTGGGTAATTTTTATTGGTGGTCATCTAATTACCATTTTTGAGGCATTTATAGACAGGCACCTCATAGAATTTGATGTGAGCGACGATCTTACATTTACCCCAATCATTACCGATATCGGAGTTTTTAATGGACTTACCTACACCATCCCACTAAACAAAAAGAAAACTTATACCTTCAAGAACCTCCTAGAATAATTTCTCCATACCACTTGGCACCTTATCAAATCTAATTCTCCCTTAGCGCCATTCGCGCCTTAGCGGATAAAAAAAATACTCCTCACCACAAATAATAAATCTCGCCCCAACAATTATATAAAAAGGGGCATTCAGAAGTACACTAACTTTTTTTAAATGGAAAGTTGAGTGTAAGTACAAGTTGAAAAAAGGCGTGGCCCGTCTCTTTATAGTGGGTTGTGGGGGCTGCATTTAGTAGCTTAGCCTTTAAAGAGACTAGAATTTTTGCTTACTCGTATATTCGAATTGTCAATTTATTAGGCAAGAGTGTGAGAGAGTCATTTTGCTTAAGATAAGCTAAAAAAGTTATATCGTAAAAAAGTTATTTTCCTCACACTCTAATTTACTCAAAGAAATTGGACAGTACCAAGGAAGAATTTTCATTCCGCATTTACGAGTAAAGTTTTCGTGAGTAAAGGCCACAACTTTAATTTTATTATAATTATGCAGGTTTTAAAATTCTCTTTAGGTGTTGATATGTCTAAAGATAAATTTGATTGTTGTTTGAGTTATTGTGATAAAGGTGAAATAACCATTGTCGCTGAAAAATCATTTGACAATAGTTTAAAAGGATTCAAAGCTTTACTTAGTTGGCTTAAAGCTAAAGCTGGAAAATCTCAAACTCTCCATGTGGTCATGGAGGCAACTGGTGTTTATCACGAAAGTTTGGCTCATTATATCTTTGATAATAGTCAGTATCCAATATCTATACTTTTACCCATCAAGGTTAAGTATTACTTCAAAAGCATGAATGTCAAATCTAAAACGGATAAAATTGATGCAGTTCTTTTAAGTAGGTATGGTCTTGAGCGAAGAAGTCTAAGATGGTCTCCGATGAGCAGAAATATAAGAGCGGTAAAACAATTATCTCGAGAGTATAGAGATTTGAAAAAACAATTGAACGTACTTAAGAATAAATTACATGCTAAGGAACATGCCTATCGGACAGAGAGAACAGTTCTGAAAATCATCAAACAGCAAATTAAACTTATAGAGAACCAATGCATCCTTTTGGAATTTGAGCTTAAAGAAATTGTTTTAAATGATACTTTCTTAAATGAAAAGATGGACAAAATATGTACAATTCCAGGCGTAGGATTTATGACAGCTATAACAATAGTTGGCGAAACAAATGGATTCGAATTAATAGAAAACGGTAAACAATTATGCAGTTATGCAGGGATGGATGTACGACAAAACATGTCAGGTAATAAAACTGGAAAATCCAGATTATCCAAAAGAGGAAATAAGTATATAAGACAAGCAATTTATATGCCTGCTCTAACCTCATCAAGAAGAATTAAATCACTAAACAATTTTTACGAACGAATAAATGAAAAAAATAAATGTAAGAAAGTAGGGCTATTGGCAGTTGCAAGAAAACTATTGATTCTAATATATACATTGTGGAAAAATGATGAGGAATTCATTCCTGAATATGGAATGTAATTACATATCTGGTTATCATGAGGAGGAAGTTTCTTCTTCGTCATCAACTCATAGAGTTGAAAATATAAAGTGGGAGAAAAGTAGATGAATACGAATAGTATCCATCTACACAGAATGAACATCTGTACGATCAATCGTCAGAAGCTCTTCTTCGTCATTAACAAATATCGTAAAAAGTTGAAAAATAGTTTGGAAATTAACACAGTACCTTTTTTTTCAATGAAAAAAGTAAGGCCCGTCTGGCGAAGACAAGGATGAATTGAAAATCTTACCCTGTTATTTAGTAAAACATTAATAAAATGGGGTATACTTTCAAATGTAGAATGGCTCAGGTCATTGAAAACTATTGGTTATTTCTACTTTGGAATATCCCTAAAAATCACTGATTCACCACCGCAAATACTCCATTCTTAATAGAAGCCACCATACTCCCTTTATATTTACTGTCAGGAAGAATATATGACCGTCTAAATCGGAAAGCTTCAATTTCATTGGCAAATCCTCCAATCATATAGTATGTCATCCCAAATCCATTGTCCATCACTTCGATATTATTATGTCTTCGGAAAATGAAATGATCTTCTGGCAATGGTTCAGGGCTTTGGAATATCACCACCTTGATTCCATCTGTAACTTCGGTTTTGGCTTGCTCTGGAGCTAAATCTGTCTCTACCTCGATCCTCTTATCTTCCATTTCAGATGACACTTTTTGAGTGGTCACTTCTTCTAATTCCAGGGCCTTTTCTTCTATTTCTGTGGCCTCGTCTTCGCTATCACTTACTCCTTCAAATAAAATCACATCCTCACTTTTCTCCACCTTCTCAAACTTCATATCACTATCAATTTGCCGTTGGACATCTTTTGCCACCTTCTTGTCCGCTTCTATTATTCGTCTGAGTTCCTCTTCATCTTTGGCTTGGATTTGCTCTTGGTCCATCAGTCCCAATATTTCCTGCTCCATGTATTCCTCTTTCTTCATTTGCGCTAGAGATTTCACTTCTTTGATATCCGTTATACCTATTATTTTAAGCTCTGTCCTTCTATTGATTGCATGTTCTTCTTCAGAGCATTTTATACCATCTACACATTTATTCAAAATCACCAATTCTCCGTAGCCCCTGGACACGACCCTGCTCTTGGCTATATCTCCTTTTTGGATGAGGTAGCTTACAGCAGATTGAGCCCTCTTGTTTGACAAGTCCAGGTTGCTTTTTGAATTGCCTCGGCTATCGGTATGTGCACCCAATTCCAATGTCAAACTGGGATTGTCCTTCATGAGTGTGATTACCTTATTCAATTCAGATCTCGCACTTCCTTTGAGCGCCCATTTGCCCAGGTCATAGTATAGATTCTGTATTTCCATTGTCTTTCCTTCAAATATCCTTTCCAATTCGACATTGGCGAGGAGTACTCCGAATGCATTGCCCTCTGTAAGGTTGTCCGACACACCAGGCCCAACATTGCCTACGCCTTCAAAGCATAGGATGCAACCTTCTACATCCACCTTGGCCTCCATTCTTTTGGATAAGAATCCGTTTTTCCGAATAAGGATGGTGTAGTGATTTCCTTTTTGTAAATTCAGTTGAAATTCAGGATTGTCATGGTCTTTAAGATCCATTACGGACTGACGAGTCGTATTATTGAATACTTCGATCCTTGTACCCGTGATGGCGTCCACTATTTGATCGGGAGATGATCTTTTTTCTGCCAAGGTAACCTCAAAAGTATACCCTGGAGCCCTTCCCATTTCTAATTTTAAGAATGCCTTCCCCGTTCCTACTTCTGTTTCTACGCGTTTGATATCAAACATGTCCTTAGCAGCATAGATGCGAATTTTTGAATTTACTGGTACTTCGACTTGGAAAAACCCACTTTTATCACTCTTTGCTTTTGCTACAACCTCATCCGTATCCATGTTTTCAGCAGTCACTGAGACACCTGAAATATAGCCTCTGTTGCCAGTTTCATAAATATATCCTTCTAATGTGGTAGTTTGGGAAGATAGATTAATGGTAAGACATACCATTAACATAGCAGTTAAAAATCTCATAGTAATTATTTTAAATATCGAGGAACATTTGATACCGACCTAGCTACAGCAGCATCAAA
Source organism: Saprospiraceae bacterium (assembly GCA_965230575.1). GTDB lineage: Bacteria > Bacteroidota > Bacteroidia > Chitinophagales > Saprospiraceae > CAJXUU01. Next base: position 6,808,205 of record OZ246013.1, on the reverse strand, counting down.
ATTCAACAACAAATAATTAAATAATGTTATTAAATATACTCCTTATCTATGTATTCATAATATACTTGTAGCATCAATTGTTCCAAGAGTGCAATTTTTAACATTTAAAGGAATAATTTTACAAAAAATTAAAAGAAAATATGCGCATTATATACATGGGAACTCCCGAATTTGCTGTTCCTGCCTTAAAATTGCTATTGGAAAATGGATACAATATTGTGGGTGTGATCACCGCTACAGATAAATATGGGGGCAGAGGAGGTAAAAAGCTGATAGAATCTGATGTTAAGAAATTTGCCATGGAAAAAGGGCTAAATATTCTTCAGCCCAAAAACTTAAAAGCCCCGGAATTTGTGGAAGAAGTAAGAGCATTGAAAGCAGATCTGCAGATCGTGGTTGCCTTCCGAATGTTGCCAGAGGTGATCTGGAATATGCCAGAGCATGGTACCTATAATCTTCATGGATCATTATTACCGAAGTATAGGGGGGCAGCTCCGATACATTGGGCAGTAATCAACGGTGAAGAAGAGACTGGTGTCACCAGCTTCAAACTAAAGCACAAGATTGATACTGGAGACCTTTTATTTCAGGAAAAAACCAGGATTTCTCATGAAGATACTACGGGTGATGTATATCACAGGCTCATGCATATAGGTGCGGAAGTAGTATTGAAAACCGTTCAAGCTGTGGAGAATGACACGATCAAGCTCATGGAACAGGACGAGACTCAGGTGTCGAAGGCTCCAAAGATCTATCATGAAACCTGCGAAATCGATTTTAATCAACCCGCAATGAAGGTATACAACCACATTCGAGGTCTTGCTCCATTCCCAACTGCCTGGACAACAATCGATGGATTGGAATGTAAGATTTTGAAATCGGGAATTTCGGATGAAGAAAATAAAAGTGATGCTCCTGGAACAATTTTAACTGATAACAAGCGGTACCTAAAGATTGCATGTAAAGATGGATATTTGGCGATTCTTGATATTAAAATGCAAGGGAAAAAGCGGATGGACATAAAATCTCTATTGAATGGTTATGAAATCACCAGCACTCAAATAGGCTGACATTTTAAAACTATTTTGATTTTGAGACCTTAATTAAAGCATATGAGTTATCGAAGTTTGCAAGATGTGGTTGATGATTTGGAAAAACACAATCAACTCGTTCGAATCAAGTCGGAAGTGGATCCAGATTTGGAAATGGCTGAAATCCATAACAGAATATTTGATGCGGGCGGTCCCGCTATTCTATTCGAAAATGTAAAAGGAAGTCCATTTAGAGCCTTGTCAAATATTTATGGGACTTTTGATCGTACAGATTTTTTATTTCGACATACCATCGAGAAAGTAAAAAAGGTAATCGAACTCAAAGCTGATCCGACACGTCTTTTGAAGAATCCGCTGAAGTATATGAGTGCACCTTTTACAGCGATTACAGCGCTACCAATGAAAACTTGGGGTAAAGGTGCTGTTCAATATGGACAGACAACGATTGACAAACTGCCATTGGTGAAGTCTTGGCCGATGGATGGGGGAGCCTTCGTCACAATGCCGCAGGTATTAACCTTGCCACCTGGTGAAAAGAAGGCTATGAAAACCAATTTGGGCATGTATCGAATTCAGTTGAGTGGCAATGAATATGAGCTCAACAAAGAAATCGGCTTGCACTATCAATTGCATCGCGGAATAGGCAATCACCATACGGAATACCTCAAAAGTGATGAAGATTTCAAGTGTTCTATTTTTGTTGGCGGACTACCTTCACATGCCTTTTCGGCAATAATGCCCATGCCTGAAGAGATCAGTGAGTTGACCTTTGCCGGGATGCTGGGAGGAAGAAGATTTAGATATAAGTATGATGATCAAGGGCATTTCTTGTCAAGTGATGCAGATTTTGTGATTACAGGACGCATCCGATTGGGAGAGACGAAACCTGAAGGACCATTTGGTGATCACCTGGGTTATTATAGCCTGGAGCACCCATTTCCGGTAATGGATGTGGATCGGGTATATCATCGAAAGAATGCTATTTGGCATTTTAGTGTGGTAGGAAGACCACCGATGGAGGATAGCAGCTTTGGGTATTTGATTCATGAGCTGGTCAAGGAGTTGGCTTCTGGAGAATTTCCTGGTGTAAAAGAAATAAATGCCGTGGATGCTGCTGGTGTGCACCCGTTATTAATATCCATTGGTAAAGAAAGGTATATGCCATTCCGCGAGAAAGTGCCAGAAGAAATTTTGACCATTGCAAATCGGATTTTGGGGTCAGGACAAACTTCACTTGCCAAATATTTAATAATATGCGCTGAGGAAGACGATCCAAATTTGGATACCCATGACATTGGCAATTATTTCGATCACTTTTTGAGTCGGGTAGATTGGACAAGAGATCTTCATTTTCATACAAAAACAACCATTGATACCTTGGACTACTCAGGTTCTGGATGGAATTCTGGATCGAAGGTAATTATGGCTTGCCGAGGCCCTATGAAAGTCAAACTCAAATCTGAAAAGCCAACCAATCTAAACTTACCCGATTTTGTAAAAAGTGCATCTGTAGCTCGACCTGGGGTATTGGGCCTCTCTACCAATAATTTTGTGGATTATACCCAAGCGGCAAATGAGATTGAAGATTTGTCAAGGCATTTGGAGTCCAATGATCTATCTGGATTTCCTCTCATAGTATTGACAGAAGATGATGCCTTTCTGGCCAAGACTTTAAACAACTTTTTGTGGGTGACATTCACGAGGTCTAATCCATCACATGATATATACGGAGTGAAGAGTTCTATCCAACACAAACATTGGGGATGCGAAGGACCATTGATAATTGATGCACGGATCAAATCACATCATGCACCTGTATTAGAGAAGGACCCGAAAGTGGCCGCCAGGGTTGATGCATTGTTTGCAAAAAGTGGCGATTTGTACGGTGTAATCTAGAAAGATTAGTTGTTTTCTATTCCATCCATAGAGAGTAGGTGAGGTGCGAGTCATTTATTCTATAGACTGCTTTTTGAAATCTTAAGTTTTTATCACTTTGTATGCAGTTGGTATTTTTGAATGTTAAACTTGAATCAGTTTCGGTTTCTACGGCACTTATTTCGATTATATTATACTCAACATTTGAAAACAAAGGACTTGAAATTAGATCAATACATTTAAAGTTGTTCAATTCAGTAAATTGAAATTTGGGTGGAGGTGGATCGATAACATTAAACTCATGTTCAAAGGATTCCATTCCCGTTTGAAGTAATATTGTAACTGTATGCTCTTCTATATTTGGCTTGATTTCATAGGTGCCATCAGGATTGATTGTGATTTTGGCTTGATCAGAAGAAATTACAATATTTGGGCAACCCATAGCAATATTGGAAATTTCAAATTTTGATGAAATGCCTCGAAATAAAAATCTGCCATGTTCACCATTCAAAAAAGGCTTTATTCTGCCAATGTGATATTTAACTTTATGCCTTAGGCTTTCATTGCCAGTACTATCGAATATCTGAACTGTATTTCTCCGATGTCCTAAATGCCCGTTCGGTAGATAAGTGTAATTACTATTTCTTTTACTTCGCAACCATTCTATTCCATCTATTTTTACCTTATAACCATTTAGTGGAAGATTTCTAATTTGAATGCTGGGTTTTTCTTTTTCGAAATAATAAGATTTCTCAGAGCCAATTGTTACAATTTGACCATCGATTTCGAAATCTTCCATATTTAAGAGTTCAATTTTGTATTCTGCAGTAGGCCTTAGGTCTTCTTTTTCATCCTTGATAGCGCATGAACTTATAATAACAATGAATGCTAGTATTGTCTGAAAATATCGTTTCACAATACTATTAACGCAGTACATCGTTTTAATTATATCTACAAGACCAGTCAATTACCCTTATAAACATTCAATATATAATGGCCTCTGACACCTCAAACCAAATAAATAGTAATTCTTCATTGAAAATTTATCTCCATATCCACCAAGAAAGCAAAAATAAAATTAATGACTGCCAATCTCATCCCAAGCCTAAATTCAGAAATATTCTTAATCGCAAAAAGTAAATCAGTCGACGCTGCAGACTACCAACCACTTTATAAAGTAATTCGCAAATAACAAAAATTCAATCCTCCCCCAAAATCAAACTCCATAACCTGCAAGACTTCCCAACCACTTCAAGGCATAGCAATTCACCAATAACAAAAGTTCATTCCCCATAAAAAAAACAGACACTTATAACCTGTAAGGTTATCACATTTCTAACTTTGGACAAAGTCCATAGTACCCCAATAATACAACCCCGTAGCCTGTAAGGCTACCACAATACCACACTTCGCTAGAACATAATAACATCAAAAATGTCACAATATCTGATAAAGCCAGTTATATCCTAAATCACACGAAAAAATTAAGTTCTAACAAATGGCACAATCACTCTCATCAATTTATATTCATGCAGTATTCGGAACAAAATACAGACAACCTCTTATAGATCAAAGAATTGAGAAAAAGCTACATTCATATATTGCAGGCTTATTGAAAAACATCAACAGTCCAGCTATTAGAATTAATTCGATGCCAGATCATCTACATATACTGTTTAGAATGTCCAAGGGCCATGGCATATCTGAAATAATGAAATTGGTGAAAAAAGATTCTTCAAAGTGGATGAAGACACAGGGATATCATGATTTTAGATGGCAAAATGGATATGGAGCTTTCTCCGTTAATCCGTCACAAGTAGATATTGTAATTGCTTATATAGAGAATCAGAAAGAGCATCATAGGAATAAATCCTTTTCAAAAGAAATAGACTTATTTATGAAAAAGTACAGAGTAGAGCATTATTCTAAAGATTTGTTTTGGAAATAGGAGTGTGTATTTGTAGTAGTCCTACAGGCTACATAGTATTTAGATTATTATACCATGGGGCAAAAACGCCCCATGGTATGATCTGATTGCCTTACAGGCAATTTTTGTGGTGGACATTTGAGGTGGTTTGGGCTTTTGGGAATAGCATTTTAGATTAAAAAAAGCATATAGATACTTGGAATATTTTATTGATATGTGATCACCCACCTAAAACTAGGAAAAGCAACTGCGCGAAGAGTATTTTCATGACTAGCGCTATTGGAAACATCACAGAATACCCAATAACAGGTACCTTGTTCTTACTCATATCTGTTGCAAAATCAAGGATTGCAGGTTGATTCGAAAGGAAGCCCAGAAGTAACGAGAATGGAATTTTGAATATTTTGTAGCCGATGATAAGACTTATGAGTGCTGCCAATATACTAAGCATGGCTCCACCGATGGCGATTATAATCCATTCACTCCCTCCTAAGGATTCCAAAACCTTGTTTCCGGAACTAAGGCCGATGACAGCCAATAAGAAGATTAGTCCCATTTGCCTCAGAGTCACATTGGCACTATAGGGCAAGGTCCATACAATAGGTCCAGTCCTCCTCAAAGCACCAAGTATCAGTCCTACAATCAAAGGTCCACCAGCCATCCCCAGTTTGAAAACAGTACCACCTGGTAAGGGTATTTGAATACTTCCTATGAGTAGTCCGATGGCTATTCCAAGGCCAAAAGAGAAAAGGTTTACTTCACTGCTTTTGTAATATGAATCGCCAAAGAGATTGGAAAGACCTTTTAAGTCCTTCCTTCTTGCCACAAATCTTATTCTGTCACCCATCTCCAATACCGTATTTGCCTTGGCCAGCATGTCCATGTCACCACGACGAATTCTTGTGATTACGGCACTGTAGGTTTCATTCAAATTTAGAGAAGAAATGGTTTTGCCCACAATTTTTGGATTGCTCACGAAGATTCTTCTTACATCATATTCCTTTCTATTGTATGAAATATTGTCTTCCGTCTCTTCTCCAAAAAATGCAGTAGCTTTTTCAAGATCCTGGACTCCACCGATGATCATCAATTCGTCACCTTCATGTAGTATGGTGTCCCAATTGGCCAATGTTACATCGTCTCCGCTGCATATTCTTCCAAAGAGAATCGGTAGATTATTTTCGTTGGTGATGTCTCGAAGTGTATGACCGATAATGTCCTTGTTGGTAATTTTAACTGATCGACTGGACAATTCTTCCTCAAGCGAATAGTCTTTTTTGAGTAATTCTTTCTCTTTATTATAGTCAATCTTGAATACCTTCTCCATCACTTTTAAGACGATCATAACTCCTATCACACCCATCGGATAGCTGTAGGTATATCCTATAACGAGGGCATCTTTGATTCCTTGATTTTCAGTGTCACCTCGTCGATCTACCAAGTCCAAGACGGATGCCAGGGCTGGGGTATTGGTCGTCGAACCCGAATATATTCCAGTGATGCTGGCTGGATCTAGCCTTAAAAGATAAAATATACCGACTGCCAATAATGCCGACATGGTCAACATGACCATCACAAATCCGATATCCCGAATTCCATTTTTCTTAAAGGATTGAAAGAACGCCGGACCAGAGCTGAGGCCTACAGAATACACGAAAAATACGATGCCTAATTGGAAGATAATTTTAGGAACATTGAAAGCAGGATTAAGTGCACCAAAAGCCAATCCGACAAATAGTACGGCAGAAACACCCAAAGAGTTTCCTTTGATATTAACTTTGCCGACAAAGTAGCCCACAGCTGCTACTACAAAGAGAAGCAACAATGGATTATTTGAGAATAATTGATCCATAATGCAAAGGTAGTAAAGTTATGACTATGTTGATGTTCAATGACTTTTATATTTAAAAAATGCCATATGTGTAAAATAGCCTAATTTTATTTGTGTGAAGAAAACAGTTGAATTAAAATTATTTCCTGATCAATTGAATGAGCAAGAGTTCATTTGGAAGAGGGCAGCATTGATAGCAAAAGTTTCACTCAATGATGTCACTGTGGTAACAATTGCGAAGCGATCTATTGATGCGCGAGGGAGTCGACCCGTGTACAGACTAAGATGTGATGTTTATGTCAATGAAAAACCGATTTCAGAACAATCTATTATTGGCACTTTCAAAAATGTGAGCCAAGAAAAGGAGGTGTTTGTGATTGGTGCTGGACCTGCGGGATATTTTGCGGCTTTGCGATTGATTAAGGAAGGATTGAAACCTATCGTGCTGGATCGAGGCAAAGATGTTCAGGCAAGGAGGAGGGATTTGAGGGCTATACAACAGGAAGGCATTGTGAATCCACATTCAAATTATTGTTTTGGAGAGGGTGGTGCTGGTACATATTCAGATGGGAAATTGTATACGAGATCACAAAAGAGGGGTAAGATTGTGGATGTGCTGAGATTGCTTGTCGAGCATGGTGCAACTGATGATATTATGATAGATGCCCACCCCCATATTGGTTCGAACAAGTTGCCCAAAATTGTAGCCAATATACGGGAGACCATTATTGATTTTGGTGGTGAGGTGAGATTCGACTGTCATGTCACCGATATTGATATTGAACACGGCCAGGTTCGAGGAATTGAAATAAACGGAAATGAACGGATCAAGACGGATACAATCATCTTGGCTACTGGTCATTCTGCAAGAGACATCTATAGGCTGTTAGATACGAAAAAAGTGTACATGGAGGCCAAGCCATTTGCCCTTGGATTGAGGATAGAGCATCAGCAATCTTTGATTGATTCCATTCAATACAATCAACCTGTCAGAGAAGAAAATTTGCCAGCTTCGAGTTATAGTGTGGTGGCACAAATTAATGGAGTGGGAGTATTTTCTTTTTGTATGTGCCCAGGAGGTTTGGTCGTGCCAGCAGCGACAGCACCAGGGGAGATCGTAGTGAATGGGATGAGCCTGTCAAGGAGAGATAGTCCTTTTGCAAATTCAGGATTTGTCACGGCTATTAGTACTGAAGAATTGAATAAAATGGGCTATGAAGGTGTATTTGCTACTATGAAATTCCAGCAGGAAGTTGAGCAGAATATGTTTAATGCGGGTGATGGATCCCAATCGGCCCCGGCGCAAAGAGTGACCGATTTTGTGAATGGAAAGTTGTCATCAGACCTCAATGATACATCATACATTCCTGGCTTGTTCAGTGCTCGGGTGGATGAATTACTCCCGTCTTTTGTAGCCGATAGATTGCGACATGGTGTGAAGGAAATTGGTAAAAAAATGAAGGGCTATTATACTTCAAATGCCAATTTTATTGGCGTAGAAAGTCGGACCTCTGCTCCGATCAAAATTCCCAGAAATCGGGAGACATATATGCATGAAGGTGTAGAAGGACTATTTCCTTGTGGTGAGGGCGCGGGTTATGCTGGAGGTATTCTATCGGCCTGTATGGATGGGGAGAATGTGGCTTCGGCGGTGAAAAGATGGATTAATCATTGATTATAGAGTTCATTCCTGGGATTTCAAACTTGAGATGGTCATTGTTAAGAAATCTATTGATTTGCTGTAGTCCAATTCTTCATATTCAAGACCGATTATTTTAATGTTTGAATAATATTGATTTCTATTCAAGTAATAGTTTTTTTCAAGATCAATTGAGACTGCATCTTTGCCAAGTTTTGAAATTAAAAACCACTTTTCAAGCAATCTTCCAATTCTACCATTTCCATCTTGAAAGGGATGAATTTTTACAAAAATCAAATGTGAAAGGGCAGCATAATAAAAGATTTCTGTGGTTGTTAAATCTTCTTGTAGCAATTGAGCGATATCAATAAATAATTTTTCAAATTCTTGTTCGACTTTGTATTTGCTACAAGCTACATATTCGATTCTATCAGACTGGCCAATAACATACATTTCATTATTTCTCAGGCGACCTCTTTGGGACTCTGGTAAGAAAGATTCGGCTAAAAGAGAATGTACGATCAGCAAATTATCTTTAGTTAGACTATTTGATAAAATAAATTTGTACGCTTTGAATAAGTCTTCTGATCTTCTTGTATAGTCAGGCTCAAATTCGACTTTTAGAAATTTATATTTAAAAAAGGAATCGTATTCAATATCTTCTCCTTCTATTTTTGAAGAATAGACACTCGAAACGGAATTGTAAAAATCAAAATAATCTACGTCCAGCTTCTCATTCTTGCGAGAGTCAATTTCACGTAATGGATCAAAATTAATTTGGTCCTTGAAGGATTGTAATAATATTTGAGTTAATAAATTCAGAATCTATACTTTTTGTAAATATAGCTTTATTGATAAAACTCTTCTGGATATTCTACCATACCACTGACACCTTTCAAACCACCCACAATCAATTCGATCGCCATACAATTTTCAGGCGGTACATCAAATGGAAGTTCAATACCATATTTATCCGCTCTTTCATATCCAAATCTAGGGTAGTAATTTTCATGTCCGAGTAAGACTATGGACGTGTATCCAAGGTCTTTAGCTATTTCATGAGATCTACGAATAAGCTTACCGCCGATCCCTCTTCCTTGATAATCAGGATCAACGCTTACAGGGGCCAGTGCAAGAGAGGGGAAAATATCAACCTGATTATTAATATTAATTTTGGTAATCAGGATATGGCCTGCTATTCGATCATCAATTTTGGCGACTAAAGAAAGTTGAGGGATGAAGGCTTGAGATTTTCTTAATCTTTCTACTAGGAATTGTTCGCGATGATCGCTGTATTCTACATTTCGAAATGCACTTTCAATTAGCTGGAAAACTGCTTCAAAGTCTTTAGCCTCCTCTTTCTTAATATTGAGATTCATAAATAGGTATTATATAAAATTGAAAGATCGGATGTTATGGCCCGATATATTCCCGCGGATTCACTGGGATAGCGTCTTTCAAGACCTCATAATGCAAGTGGGGAGAAAAACTCAACCCTGAATTACCTACCTTACCTATGATTTGGCCTTCCCTGACAATGTCACTTGCAGCCACCGATATTTCTGAAAGGTGGTAGTAATTTGTAACATAATTTCCATCGTGCTGGATGGTTATGAAATTTCCAGCTTTCGGTTTATATCCTGCTTCAATGACAATGCCGTCGCCTGTTGATAATACTGAGGTGCCCATTTTTGCACGTATATCAATGCCCTTATGAAGTGATGTCCTGTTACTTATCGGATGAAGTCTAAATCCAAATTCGGAGGAAACGCTTAGGTTTGATTGAGCTACTGGTGTGCCTGTTGGTGGATTGATGTATGTCGTCTCCTTGTTTGGATTTTGATTATTTTCTATCGGTTGTTGTTGGTTGTTAAATTGGAAAAGATAAAATGAAATTCCAACGAAAATTAGAACGAATAAAAATAACCCTCTTCTATCTTTCTGTTTTTGCTGATCTATAAATTTGGATGGATCCAGATTGGCGATTTCTTGATATGTCTCTCTTACTGCTTTTTGAGAGTTGACACCTCGTCTTACTTCTGCTTCAATATGGGTCAAATAATGATCGGTCAACTCTTCAATAACCTGACTATCAGAAACTCCAGCAAGTTTAAGTAAGTCAGTTATCCTATTTGTGATTCGATCAGAATTCATTATAAAGATGGTTTGAGCAAAGTGCGAAGATGTCCTGCAAATTGAGAAAGTAGATCAATTTGAGAATTTACCTCGCTTATAGAACTCTGATTTACGCTATAGTATTTTCTTTCACGACCATTAACTTTCTCTTTAGACGAAAAAAGTAGTCCTTCCTTCTCTAATCGGTGAAGTGTAGGATAGATAGCACCTTCTGTAAGACTGATTTGATTATTGGTCGCTTCCTTCGTTTTTTGACAAATTTCATAACCATACATTCTACCATTATCTCTAAGCAAAGCCAGTACTATGGTGTTTAATGTGCCGTTTAGAAATTTTTTGTTAGAATCCATTTTTGAATATGATTACCTTATCTGGATCATTTGACCAATCCTCAATATTGAATTTTTTGAAATTGAATTGAGACTGCAGATTTCAGACAATCTCAAACTGTAGGATCTGGCAAGTTGACTCAATGTATCTCCTTTTCGTACCTTATGATATTTAGGTTCACTTTTTTGATAGGCAACAGCTTCCTCTTCACTAGATAGCCCTTTGATCTTGCTCTTTCTGTATGAACTGTGCAATCTTGGACTTTTCCATCCATTGGTTACCCATAATTCCTGACCATTGATAGTCTCGCTGCCATCAAAATTGAAGACATATTCCGGGTGGATACATACACCTTTGTATCTTACTTCCAGGTGTAAATGACTTCCTCTAGAGTTTCCTGTATTACCTCCAAAACCAATTATTTGTCCTTCTGTGATTTTGTCATTCTCTTTTACGGTATATGCAGATAGGTGGGCATAGACCGTTTCGATTTCATTGGCATGTCTGATGACTACTGTTTTGCCATGTCCACGGCTATATCCTACAAACCTCACCTTGCCAGGAAGCACTGATCTTACAAAATCTCCTGTGACAAGATCAATGTCAATACCGCGATGTGCTCCTCTTCTCCTTCTGCCAAATCTTGACGTCACAACCATTTTGTGGTCTACAGGAGAAGTAAAAGTAGTCTGATCAAAATTGATTTTAAATGGAGTAGGTAGGACTACATCCTTGTATGGATTTATTTTCTCACAATCCCAATAATCATGATTGTCGTGATTGTGTTTGTCTTCGACGTTTGATTCACAAAGCTCGATATATTTATTCTGACTTATGATCTCTCCAGTAGTTTCATTTCTATAAGATACCTTGCCATCAAGCATGATTTTTTCAAAAAATACATCTTCTGGATCATCGGTAACAATTGTCTCATTTTCTGAAACTTCTTGTTCGGACTCTTGTGATAAAACTACGTTGGGAAAAGTAAATAGAATAATTAATAAAAAGGATATACTTTTAAAATGGCACATTTCTCAGGTGTTACTCAATTTGTTCAAAATAGGGATTCGACTTGCGCACAAATATACATAATAGAATTAGGTATAGAATTGTTTTCATTTTCTTAACATAAATTTTAGAAAGTGCCTGACAAAATTGAAATGGGAAATGGAAATTGGCTTGCAATTTTTATAAAGGTTTTGAAGATTTGGATTGGGTAGGGAAGACATTTTACGAATATTAGGAAAGATGATGCGAATAATAATTTTGATGCGATCAATAATTGCTTTTTAGATCATTCATATATACAAAAATCCTATATTTGCCCCATGACAGAAAAGATCATCATTCTAGACTTTGGTTCACAGTATACACAGTTGATTGCCAGGCGATTAAGAGAGCTCAATGTGTTTTGTGAAATCATGCCTTACAACAAATTTCCAAAAGAAGATAAGACGATTAAGGCCGTAATTTTATCAGGAAGCCCACTCTCAGTACTCGATGAGCAGTCACTTGAGTTCGATTTGAATGAAATAGTGGGCCATTATCCTGTGCTTGGGATTTGTTATGGAGCGCAATATATCGCTCATAATATGGGAGGAAATGTATTCAAGTCCGACAATCGTGAATATGGAAAAGCCAAGCTTTATTCATTGGGAAATGATGCAGTTTTGTTTGATGGAATCGAGGCATCTACCCAAGTTTGGATGTCTCATGCGGATACCATCTCAGCTATTCCTGATACATTCGAAATCATAGCCAAAACAGAAGATATTCCTGTAGCCGCATACCGGTCTAAGGAAGGTTCGTTTGACCATCCTGTATATTGCCTTCAATTTCACCCAGAGGTTTATCATAGCTTAAAAGGCAAAGAGATTTTATCAAATTTTGTACATAAGGTAGCCAAGTGTCGAGCGGATTGGACACCTGCTCATTTCGTTGATGAAACGGTAAGGAGTTTAAAAGAAAAATTGGGAGATGACAAGGTTTTGATGGGCTTGTCGGGTGGTGTTGATTCTACCATTGCGGCTACTTTGATTCATAAGGCGATAGGAGATAATCTGTATTGTATCTTTTTGGATAATGGGTTATTGAGAAAGGATGAGTTTGAGCAGGTATTGGATTCGTACAAGCATATGGGCCTCAATATCAAAGGGGTAAGAGCAGGGAAAGATTTCTTGTCAGAGTTGGAAGGTGTAAGCGATCCTGAGAAAAAGAGAAAAATAATTGGAAGAGTATTTATTGAAGTATTCGAAAGAGAGGCCAATAAAATCGAAGGAGTCAAATGGCTGGGTCAAGGTACAATCTATCCAGATGTGATAGAGTCAGTATCGGTACATGGTCCATCTGTCACTATAAAATCGCACCACAATGTAGGTGGCCTACCTGACAAATTGAATTTGAAAATAGTCGAACCTTTAAGAATGCTTTTTAAAGATGAGGTCAGAAGAGTAGGGACGCAGATGGGAATCTCGGCATCATTGGTGGGTCGACATCCATTTCCCGGGCCTGGATTGGCGATCAGAGTATTAGGAGAAATTACAGAAGATAAGGTGAGACTTTGCCAGGAAGCTGATACGATTTTTATCAATAATCTAAGGAAATCCGGGCTTTATGATAAGGTTTGGCAGGCTGGAGCAATTTTGCTTCCTGTACAATCTGTAGGAGTAATGGGTGATGAGCGGACATACGAATTTACCATCGCATTGCGTTGTGTTAACTCAGTAGATGGTATGACTGCCGAATGGAGCAATCTGCCTCATGACTTTCTTGCCCTAGTCTCCAGTGAAATAATTAATCAAGTAAAAGGTATAAATAGAGTAGTATATGATATCAGTACTAAACCACCTGCAACAATTGAGTGGGAATAAAATAATAGGGCTTCTGATCATTGCATTTTTGATTTCTTCTTGCGGAGGAACAGATGAGGCAGTAAGACGTACAGGCAAAACAAGGACGACCAAGTCTCCTTCCAAGACTAAAGTGACTGGTGTAAAGAAGAGGGGAAAGGTCAAGGAAGTAGAATGGACGGAGGCTAAAGATGATAAAAAACCACCGATCAAGAACAAGACAATCGAGACGGTTGGCAAGCCAGAACTCGTGAAGGAAGGTGTATATGACATTACATATTTCATTCCTTTTGATGCGAATAGCTATCTGAATTCTGCTCAGAAGTCAGATCGATTTATTCAATACTATTGCGGTATGTTGGTGGCCACGAATATATTGGAAAAGGAGGGGGTGAATTTGAATATTGATGTGGTGGATGAGAAAAAAAGAAAATTTGAGAATGTTCTTAGGGAGTCTGTACACTCTGGGACAGATGCTATAGTAGGACCGTATAGCCGAAATTCATTGAAAATCGCAGCAAAGTTTGCCAAGTCAAACGAAATTCCATTGATTTCACCTTGGCAGGCCAGTAGCAAAATCACTGCAAAAAATCCATATTACATACAACTAAGACCAAATCTTGATGAACATTATTACTCCATTTTCGAAGATATAAAGAAGAATTTTGAGAAAGAACAGGTTCACATTGTTGGACGACAGACCAATATTAATGATGTGAAAAGAATCAGAAAGCTTCAACGGATGGCAAAGGATGTATGGGGCGATTCGAAGGAAGATATCCTCACCGAAGATTTTCTAATTCAGGATAGTATTGACGTAGGAGAGACAGCTTTTGATTCTATTTTTATTGGAGAAGAGCCGCTTGTATTCATTATTCCTAATTGGTCATTTGAGGATGAGGCATTCATATATGGATCATTGAGAAGATTGAGTGTAGAAAAGGGATTGGCCAATGTCATAGTTTATGGAATGCCGATTATGTTGGAGTCAGAGAAGATAAATTTTGACTACTACAGTTCCTTGAAAATGAGGGTGGCACGTTCGAAGTTTGTTGATGAAAGAGATTACGATGTATCTAGATTTAAACGAGATTTTGTGAATACTTATGGCGCCCTCCCCACCGATGATGCGTATGAAGGATATGACAATTTGATGTTTATCGGTCGTAATTTGAAGGAGTACGGCAAATATTTTCAATATTATTTGAATGAAGATCAAGGCTACTATCTTCAAGCTGGGTATAAAGTCGAGGAAACTCGAAAAGACTCGAGAAGCGATGCACCAACTGGAATTGATTATTTTGAAAATAAGAATGTGGACATTATCGAATTCAAGGAAAATCGATTCGTAAGAAATCTGGAATAGTGATCATGATGGTCGATACTAGTATGATTACTGATGAGCGTGCAGAAAAGCTAAGAAATTTGGCTGCCAATCGTCAGTCCGATCTGACTTTAATTCTTGAGAACATCTATGATCCTCATAACCTTGGAGCGGTATTGCGTACTTGTGATTCTGTAGGGATATCGGAGGTATACGCACTTTACACCATCGAAAGCGCTGATATAATTCATAAGATTGCTGGGCATAAAAGTTCATCTGGAGCCAAAAAATGGGTAGACGTTCATGTCTTCGATGATCCAGCGAAATGTTTTGCCGCGGTCCGTGAAAAGTATAATAAAATTTTTGGCACCCATCTGGCTGCAGATTCAGTCGGCCTTTATTCTTTAGACTTGACTCAATCGATGGCCCTGGTATTTGGCAATGAACACCGTGGAATGAGCGAAGAAGCACTGGCGTTGGTAGATGGCAATTACATCATTCCTCAGTCTGGACTTACCAAGAGCTTGAATATTTCTGTGGCTTGTGCTGTGAGCCTTTATGAAGCCAAAAGACAAAGGATGGGAAAAGGTCGATACGGAAATCCTTTTGATGAAAATGACCCATTTCAATTGGACCTTTTTAAAAAGTATGTTGAGAATTCTAAGCCAAGGAAACAATAGCTTTCTCCAAATATTACCCCACAGATTTAGCGGCCTTTGCGCCTTCGCAGTTAAAATAATACACCGAACTGATACATGAGGGACAGGGCTGTTTTGCACCACAAAGTGCACAAAGATTTACACAAGGTCCGCCAGGATTATGAAATTACCGTCTTCCTCTGCCGTAACTCTTCACATAATCTGGTCTGAAACCAAATCTCAATTGAAATTGTATCTGATTGAGTCCACTGGTAATGGGATCTGCAGAAGCAGCATGTGCAGCAGATAAAGAGCTAAAGTTTAAGCCTGGTGCCAAATTATACATAATACTTGGACTAATCGTGAAAAGGTCACTAAACCCAATATCAAAACCAGCACCAACACCGATTCTAAGATTGGTTTGATTTGATCCTATTGCACTGCCATTAGGCCCTACAGTAATTTCTTTTTTATTGTACAATATACCTGGTGAAATAGCAAAAAAGAAGCCTTTGTTTAGAGAGGGGCCTTGTTTTGAAAACGTGGGACAGTCACAATCACCTTCCAGATCAAAAACATAAATTTGGGTATTAAAATTGAACGCAAAGTAAGAGAAATCTACTCCAGATTCACCTGAGATGCTGGAATTAGTCTTTAACCCCATGGCAACCTCAGGCATGAATTCTATCCTATGATTCTTTAATCTAAACCAATAATCAACTCCCACTTCTATATTTGATGGGAATATTTTATCTGCAGAACCATTGATGTTTTGATCTATATAATCATCCCATTCAGAAAATGTATTCAAATTGTACTTGGCGCGCACTCCAAATTGTGCAGTGGCGTCAGTGACAACAAAAAGTAATAACAGGAGTACAAAATTCTTTAATATAGGATTCATAGTTTGGATGTTCTTGTACTTAAAACGGTTTCTTTAGAATATATAGTGCAATATCAGGGTGTTATGATACCAACTTCCTAATTATCAATAGCCATGCTGATCGTGAGTATGTCTTTATCGAATAGATACATTCCGCCCTTATCATCACCGATCAACTCTAATTTATCATTCATTGTTCTTGCCAGTGCTTCCTCTTCGATTTGCTCTGCTACATACCATTGTAAAAAATTAGCGGTAGCAAAATCCTTTTCCTCCATTGCAATTTCCATCAAATTATTAATACTATTTGATACAAAAATTTCATGTTTTAGGAGTGCTTGGAAGGCATGTTTTATGGAAGGGAAGGTAAGTGGAGGTTGCTCGAGAGCTGGTACAGTAGCGAACCCACCTCTTTCATTTACAAAGTGAATGAGTTTGAGCATATGCATTCTTTCTTCATCACTATGCTGGTAAAAAAAACTGGTCACATTGTCTATCCCTGGTTGTATCTCTGCCCAGGATGCCATTGCCAAATATACTTGTGAAGATTCAGCTTCTATTCTTATTTGCTCATTGAGCGCTTCTTGCATTCTTTTAGATAACATTTGTTATTTTCTTTTATTGTATAATTCAAATATACAAACATCAAATACATTTAGAAGTTTAATTAAATTGAATATGTATCAAAATGTATTTTTATAATGATATGGATGAAAGCGTGGTCATAATATATAGATGCTGACTTTATAGGAAAAATCCGATGTTTTATGATTTTGAATAACAGATATGGACGTAAGGATTTTGATATTATTGATTATATAATTTTCAATGTTGAAATCAATGTTTATTTCCTTGTAATTTATTTTGATGTTTGGGGCATTAAACCTAAGGCGAACGCGCTGCGTTCGTGGGATGTGAAATGTTCGCGGGGCTCACGTAAGGTGACTACGCTGTGGTCAATACATTGGGTGACGGTGTTGTGGTCATGTCAAAATAGGAGATTGAGGATATAAGGATCGCATTAGGGTGCTGCGCTGTAATCATTCATAAAGTGGGAGTGTATAATTAAGGATCACATAAGGTGAATTTGCTGATGTCATTTGATAATTTGGCAGCAATTAATCCAAGATTACTTGATTGTCAAAACCGAACTAAGGTCAGGTCGCCGATAAATTCTTTCTTTGATCCATCGATGAAGGTAGCATTGATGATATAGCCATAGACACCTTGCATTACGTCTTTACCATTGTAAGTCCCATCCCAGCCTTGATAATTGTGAATATTCGTCAAGGGTGCATCCTTGAATAACTTGTTTCCCCACCTATCATAGATAATGAATGATTCTATAGATTGCAGAGCTTTGGTAGGTACAAAGGAGAAATAATCATTGACCCTATTATTGTCAGGCGAAAATATATTTGGTAGATGAAGGGTTATTGTTGACTTGTCTACCTTAAGTGATATTTGTTCTTCTACTGTACAACCAAATTCATCCATGCCTTCTAAAATATAAAAAGTGTCATCAAGTGGTTTTATACTGTTCAGTGTTGGAGTATTGCCAATCGACTCTCCCGCAGAATTATACCATGTGAATACTACCAATCTAGGATCGTATTCTTCGGGGATGATGCTAATCGAATCACCCAGCGTGACACTCAATTCGTCTGGCAATTCTATACCATCCGTAGCTGGAATCTCGAACAAATCTAGGATCACAATACTATCGCAGCCATTATTGTTTACGATTATTGTTTCATAAGTTCCAGGCTTCTGAACCTCAATATCCAATAAAGTAAAAGTCTCTCCTTCACAAAATGAATTTTCCAGAAATGCCGCGGTATTTGGATTTACATTGAGTGTCAAGGTGATGATCGAATCACATCCGTCATGAGCTTGAATGGTAATCTCATGTATTCCATCTTGATTGAATGAGGTCGTACCGATTATATGTTCATCATTTTCACAAATGGTGGCTTCCTGCTCCGCATAGTAGGGAGGCACTCGGACATTATAAGACTTGGAAGAAATACATCCTTCTTCAAAATTGATGACCACAAGATAGTCGCCTGCCACATCAGGAGCTGTAACAAGACTAAGCTCGGCACTCATTTCACCAGGTAATGCCACGCCATCCTTATACCATTGATATGTCTGGCCAGGCTCTTCTTCAATACTCAAGACAAGATCATCATTGCAAATACTCCCTTCTACATCATCAATCGGAATACCAAAAAGTGAAGTTTCTGCCAGCGTCAATCCATCTAAGTAGAAGTATGGATCATAAATGAAATTTGGATTGGCTGCACATTTCGGACCGATGACAATGACTTCATATGCTTTGGTAGGGGTAAATTCGAAAGAGATGCTGACCCATTCATTCGAACCGCTCACCGATTGGATGTCAATTTCATCATAGAACGCCGTATTGGCAGGACATCCTATTTGAGTGCTTCCAGATCCAAATGGCAGTCTGCTACAATTTTCTGAGCCGAAGATGGCAATATCTACATTTTTACTTCCTTGTACATTGTCTCTGAATCCCACATAGAAATCCAACCGATAGCTCACACCAATCTCCATAGCGTCAGTAAGACAGGCTCCGACATATTCTTTATAGTTGGCGCCTACATTTTGCTGTCCGTCTCTAAATCCCACAGCACCTTGTCCGTCTGGAAATGGCAATGGGGCGAAGGCTGGAATATTCGTATTGCCCAGATAATTGCCACATGTATGAACATAATCAGTAGTTGGAGCCGAAGCCTGAATCCAACCAATGGCACAATCCAATCGCGCATTCGACATTGGGCAACAAGTACGTTCTTCAAAAGATGGGTTTGGAATCAAAGAAGAGGGAAGTGTTGTACTACATTCACATTCTTCATCATTAAGATCTATAAGTCCATCTCCATCATCATCGATGCCATTGTCACAGATTTCTTGTCCGAAACAGTAGCTCGAAATACAGATGAAAAGAAATAGAAATACTTTCTTGGTCATATCTTCTTAGAATAGCTAGATTAAAAACGTGTACGAATCTTAATATGGCTACCAGGTTAGTTTAAATGAATAATTGATTATTAAAGGTAGACAATTATTTTGTGGTGGGTTTTAGTTTTTTTCGTTTTCATTGTTATGGCGACGAAAATGAGGTAAAGTAGGAATTTATTCGAGCTATGAGATAATAAATAACCTTTCTGGATAGGAAGGAAGTAATTGAAATAAAGTGATTACAGGATCAAACCATTAATGATATACGATGTACTCCAGGTCGATATTTTTTGGACAACAACATTTTTACCTCTGTATAATTACGCTCATTCTCTTCAAAATCAATGGTGTTGAGATCAATGATCAAAATAGGGTAGGAGAGGATATTCCTGAAGTATTCGAAGTATGAATTCTGGACTTTGGTAAGGTATTCTGCGGTAATATCCTTTTCGTAATCTCTACCTCTTTTTGCAATATTCGCAAGTAATACGTCTACACTTCTGTGGAAATAGACCAGTATCTCTGGTTGAGGAAATGACTGGCTCAGGGTATTGTAAAGTTGCTGGAACAGTCGAAATTCTCCTTCTTCAAGGTTTTGTTTAGCAAAAAGCAAGGTCTTGATAAAAGCGTAATCTGTAAGTGTAAAATCGATAAATAGATCCTGAGAGAGCAATTGTTTTTGCAATTGTTTGTATCGCTCAGTCATGAAAAATAATTCGACGGTAAAAGCGAATCGATCGGGATCTTTATAAAATAGAGGTAGGAAGGGATTGTCATCAAACTCTTCAAGGATCAACTTACAATTGTACTCTTCTTTTATTTTTTTACAAAAAGTAGTCTTGCCGGAGCCAATGTTGCCCTCTATGGCCATAAAATTATATGGAAATTCAATATTCAATGCCTATTCAAATTCAGATTTTAATCTTGTTATTTCAGTTGTATCCTCACATTCTTCCAAAAGTTCAGCTACAGTTTTATTGAGGACGGGATGAACAAATTTTTCTGCTATTTCTGCCATTGGATAAAGCACAAAATTTCGCTTTTCCATCCACTTGTGCGGCAAGGTCAAATTCTCAGTATCAACAATTATATCTTCAACAAATATAATATCGATGTCTATGATCCTCGCTCCCCATTTTTCTTTCCGTACCCGACCCAGATCGTCTTCAATTTTATTTACAGTCTTCAATAATTGATTCGGAGTCATATAATGTTCGACTTCCAGTGCGACGTTTATAAAGTCATTTTGATCTACGTTGCCCCATGCCTTGGTTTCATAGTAAGAAGAACTAGCCCAAATAGGACCGATGTTTTCTTCTATCATCTGTATTGCCCGAGCTATTTGTAGCTTCCGATCTCCTTTGTTCGCCCCTAAATGCAAATGACACTTTCCCAATTATCCAACTTTGTGCAATGATAATGATATTGTATATAAAGACATATATTAATTATAGAAATATGTTGAATTTATTTTTAAAAGATGCTTGGAGTTGTTTCGTTTTTTCTATTCACATCATTTAATTACCACAGAAAGCACTAAATCGACCTAAAAATATCGGCAGACAATCGCTTGAGTTATGCAATTTGGTCAAAATCACCCCGCAGGGTGATTGAACAGACTGACCCACAACTGAAATTTACACCATAATTATTAACGCCTGCAAGACAGGCACTTTAAAAAACCATGTGATGAAAAACATAATTTTAATTTTGATGATGGGATTGATCAGTTACACTTCTCAGGCAAACAATGTACAGATAACCAATATTACAAAAAGTGGTGGCACGATATCTTTTGACCTCTCCTGGGAAAATAGTTGGAGAAGCACATTTAATTATTTCGATGCTGTATGGATCTTTGTCAAACAAGCACCAAATGGAGGGCCCTCATGGGAACATGCAAATATTGCCAGCGCTACTGTAGGTTTTGGATATGATACAGTTATTCCTTCGGATCAAGTAGGATTTTTTGTGCAAAGACAAATTAATGGGAGCGGTACAGCAAGTACTTCTGTAGATGTGTCGTTGAGTGGACTTGTAGGTATATTTCAAGATATTAAGGTGATGGGAATCGAAATGGTTTATGTGCCAGGTGGCGGTTTTAATGCTGGCGATGGAGGCAGTAATGATAGGATAGCAAGGGGAGATAATGTGCTTGAAAGCATATTTATTTCTGGTAGTGGCGCTCTTGCATGCGGATCACAATCCACTCAGATTCAATATGAATCAGGACCGTGTACTGACATTCCGGCAACGTTTCCAAATGGATTTGATGCTTTTTACTGTATGAAATATGCAATCACTCAAAGTCAGTATGTAGATTTTTTGAATTGTTTGAATAGATCGCAGCAGGAAAACAGAGTCAGGGCTGACGTAACTAACTCCACGGTAAGCAATGTTTTTGTGCTATGCGACGACACTTCACCGCAGCTAGGAAACGTAGTCAGCTGCCCGGCTTCAATTGGTTCTGGAAATATTACATTTTATTGTGATCGCAATAATAATGGTGTGCCAAATGAATCAGATGATGGAATGTCAAGGGCTTGTAATTTTTTGAGGGTTACAGATTGGATGGCATACCTTGATTGGTGTGGTCTACGTCCATTTTCATTTCTGGAAGCAGAAAAAGCTGCGCGAGGTGGACTACCTGCCGTTGCAAACGAATATAGTTGGGGCTCCACATTGCATACTAGCCCTGGAATCTTGCAAAATGCAGGTACAAGCACAGAAAAATGGTCAAACTCTACGACAGTGGGTGGGATTTCAACAATTAACAATGCCGTAATTCGGGTTGGGTGTAATGCTCCTTCTAGTTCAGCTACTCGCGAATTGTCGAATGCTTCGTTCTACGGGATTATAGATTTAGGAAATAATCCGGGAGATTATTATATCTCTCAGCAGTATGTAACTACGTTTCAGGATATAGAAGGAGATGGAACATTAAGCACTTCTGGTGAAGCCGATGTTTCTACCTGGCCAGTTTTAGACCCGCTTAATGCGCATAAAATCAAACTGCCTTCACCGACAACTGGGTTTTCTCAATTGAGTATAATTTCTGTTGTAAGTGGGAATACAGGAGGTAGAGGAGTCAGGTCAAATTTTTAATTTGTTGCTATGAAAACAATTGAGACTAGTAAGTTTTTAGCAATGATATTATCGTTGTTTTGCACGGCGGCTTTATCACAACCTCCTTCATATGCTTACGAAGGAGGCGCAGGAGGAGGATATAGCATGGATACTGTATTTATCGATCTCGGATTTCCTTATTCAGGAGGTTTGAATGAAGGTTACGCCAGTATAAAATGGATCGATATCAATCAGAATGTTTTCAATGGAGGTATGAATGATGGATATGTTGGTATAGAATGGAATGATTCAAATCAGCCTCTTTATATTGGTGGTTCAAATGATGGCTATAGTTGTGAATTTTGGATTGCGCCTCCTAATGCATTGTACGCTGGAGGTAGTGATGATGGATATGCACAAGCGGAAAAATATGACGATTTTGTCTGGACAGGAGCAATAGGAACGGGATGGAGTGTGCCAGGTAATTGGAGTTCTAATGTCGTTCCCGACCTCAAAAGAAAGGCAATAATACCTACAGGAGTTCCTTTTTATCCTCATTTGAATGCAGGTGTATTTGCGATTGGCGACAATCCTAACAATGGGGCATTTGAATGTAGTGAATTGTGGGTGCAGGATGGTGGACTATTGGTTACAAGAATTAATAATAAGGTTGAGAATTATGGCAACATTATTATTGACGGTACCATGCAGGTGAAGAATTCGGTTATGGATGCATTTCAGAATTTGAGTGGGGGAGTGGTGCGGATTACATCGACAGGTCAGATGCTGATTAAGCCATGAATTTATTAATTCAGTTGGTACATCAGTTGTCACTGGTAAGAACACTAAGGTGTGCATTGCAAATTGCACATTTGCATTATCATTCCGAGAGTAACCGAGAATTGTCACCCTGAGCGGAGTCGAAGGGCGACAATGCTTTTAGATCTTTAATTTCGACCAACGCGGAGAAAACTAAAAGTTTAGGTCTATTATCAACCCTAGCAGATTTCTCCGTTGCACATAAGCGTCAACCTAAGGAAATAATATATGAATATTTTCAATTTATATATTATTCATTTTCAAACTAATATGGTCGCTCGCCGCGACTGGCTTTCATTGCTTCCCATCACTCACGTGTTCCTTCTCTTAATAATTTCATTATCACTTTTACTTCATAAAAGATCGTTCAGTCTTTTGATGAGAAAAGAAACAAAAGAATCAAGCCGCTAAAAAGGCTATACTGCGAATGCAGCTTTAGTCCACTCATCGCTTACGCGTTCTTTCCTTTGTCGACTATCGTCGCCACTCTTCGAGCTCAGTCACTCATACCCACTGCTTAGCGGCAGGCAGCACTTTTGGGGGTTGCGTCTTCGATAATCAAAATTCTATGTAAAACATTTTAAATTGCATAATATTAATTACTTATACATATAATATAATTATATATGAAAATATTAGGTTGACGCCCATGTCCGTTGCAGTCGAAATTATAATCACTCATAATTGCCTATCCCTCCACTCGTTGCACTCGGTCGGAATGACAATTAATATTTCAGATTTTCTATTTTGGTGCCATTTGTTACGCACACAGTACTAAGTCAAATGTGGGATTAGACAATTGATTGACAACCATTATAAATATTCATTCGCTAATCTTAGCATGTTTCATAGTTAAATGAAAAATTGAAATTAGATTTTAAATTTCTTTTGTATCTTTAGGTGTCCCCTTTTTCAACTTGCACTACCAATTAATTTCAAACCATTGCAAAACATGAAAAAGACAATCTATCAATTTTACTTATTACTTCTTCTAATACCAGGCTATACAATTGGCCAACAAACACTAAATTTAGAAAATTGTAGCTTTCAAGAATATGAAATCAACGATCATTCCGACTCTGATGATGACGGTAATGTCTGTGAAGCCAAGTTGATTCTTACAAATTCGGCGTTTTATACAGATGATAATGAATGCGACCTTTCTGACATCAAGTGGGTAGTAACCATCGACTTATGGAATGATGGTACGAATGATTTAGAATTCAATTCCAGCTTGCCATCAGATGATACGACTTTTGACGATACCAATAATAATGGGATCCCAGATATCTATATTCCAATGACAAGTAATAATGAAGTTCAAAATATTCAATTGCCTGATATTGAAGGAGCGATGAGTAATCACAAAATTGTTTGGAATGTATCGGATGATTGTGATTTAGGAGACTTGTGTGTTACAAATTTTGATGTTAAGGACAAGAAGGCTCCTACTCCTTATTGTGTAGCCATGTCGGTTGTACTTGATGTTGATGTAGATACATACATTCTCGTTGAAGATTTTGATGTAGGTTCTTTTGATAACTGTACAGAACAAGAGAATTTACAGTTTTCCTTTAGTCCGGATAGCATTGTATCGATGAGGTTGGTTACATGTGATGATGCAATTAATTCACCCGTCGATATCAGAATGTACGTATGGGATGAGAATAACAATGTAGATTACTGTACCGCTCCGTTATTTGTACAACAGGGATCTGGCGGAGTAGATTGTTTTCTTGACGGCGAAATTGCAGGAACCGTGAAGAAATGGAATGATGTACCCGTAGAAGGGGTAGAAATAACACTGGATGCTGATTTGCCAAATTTTCCATTAACGACATTAACCAATGCCAATGGCGAATATTCATTTGGCTTGCAGGAAAGCGGCTTTGACTATACCTTGTCTGCATCCCTTGATGATGGCTATTTGACAGACGTTTCGACATTGGATCTGGTGCTGATCGTGAGACATATATTAGGGATACAATCCTTGGATAATCCGTATAAGATACTGGCGGCAGATATCAACGGAGATAATAAAATCACAGTGACTGATATTTTGACAATGAGAAAGTTGATTTTAGGAATAATCATAGAATTATCTTCAGTCCCACCATGGAGGTTTCTTGATGCGGAATTTGAATTTGACGACCCTTCATTCCCATTTCCATCTTTAATTGATTGGGATGACAATCCATATCTTATAGAATTTAATATTATAGATCAAGATAGCTACGATTTTATTGGGGTGAAGATTGGGGATGTGAGTAATTGATGATTTTGAATTGTGAATTGATAATTGTGAATTGTGAATTGTCAATTGGGAATTGGGAATTGGGAATTGGGAATTGAGAATTGGAAAGGTTGGTGAGATTAATATTGTACACTCTTACCAAGCTTTCCAATTCATTCATGATCAGGCGACTAATCTTCTTTTTTGCGCATTCAACTTCTTGCCCAGAAAGTTAGCAATTTCGTACATGCCTTGCTTTTGATTCCCAAATGTTTGTTCGGCATTAGAATTGTAGTTGGTATTTGTATTGACATCGTAGACCCAGCGAATTCCATTTTCATCTTCTGCATATTCCAAGGCTCCAATTCCAATTTCATTCGCTTTTAAAAATTGACCATATTTAATTAGATCGTCATTCTTGTAATGATCCAAAATCACGAATTTTTCTTCTTTTGCGGATTCTCCTACCGGACAAAAGTCATCCGTTGCATTACAAGCATCAGCAGGACACAATTGAAATCCCTTACTCGAATCAATACTCACGGCATATAAGAATTCACCACCTACAAACTCCGCTCTTACTATTCTATTGTTAGCAGGTTGCACGTATTGCTGTACCAACCAGATGCCATCGAGAGATTCTCCCAAAGAATTATTTTCAATGGTAACTCGAAGACTTTCTTTGCTTTGGAATAACTGAACTCCAGCCCCTTTACCACCTCGATTGGGCTTGATTATAAATGGGAATATATTCAATTGATCGACAGCCTCCAGCAATAGTGAGACATCATTGGCTACTATGGTTTTTGGATGAGGAATACCAAATTCTTGAAGTGCGATGTACTGCTCAGATTTTCTAACTTCCAATTGCAGGGCTCTCCTGCCATTAATCACCGTTCTTCCATGACGCTGTAGCCATGCCAGTATATTGCCAGTGGCTTCTGGGGCATATCGATGTTCTCTGGTATGGGCAGAAGCACTCATCCTATTGTAAAAGACACCCTCAGGAGGTACCTGACTTAAATCAAGGTTAAGCTTGTTGATAAACCATTCTTCATAAGGTAGATCTAATTTTTCAAAAGCGGCACGCAGTGGCACTACCCAGGCATCATTTTCGTGTATGACGTATATTTTTTTCATAATTGATTGTGTTTTTAATGTTTAGAGATTTATTAATTTGGGACTTCCCATTATTTATTGTTCAAGCAAAAAAAAGAGCCTCCCCGATACGAGAAGACTCTTTTTTATACTTTTTTAATAATACAAATGTAGCACTTATCACATAGGCTTTTCCTTTACGATTGATCTTCTATTGCAACAACAACAGCAACAAGAAAAGGCATGTGAATTATTAATCATCTATATTATTTTGTTGCAAGTTATAGGACTTTTTGTTTTAAATCAAGGGGTGGGTGTAAAATAGTTTGATTTTTTTATTGGAGTAATTTTCTCTATACCATCAATTTGGTATTTATGGATTGGTGTGAAAATCTATTTTGAGAAAATTTTATGTGTTGCTTTGACTTGGTGAAGACTATGTATTCAATAAACAAAATCGATAGCTGGCATGATCAGTGGATTTTTAATATATTATGCTACCGTAATAACCAATTGCTAAGTACATTGATTTTTAAGAAAAAATATTCGCTCATCTCAATATTATATAATTCATGAAAAAATTAAAAAGCCAGGAAAATTCTTTAGAAAATTTTAAACAATTGGGGAAAATCAATTTGATTGACAAAGGAAAACTCATACAAAATAGAGGAGGGGATTGTTATATGAACGCGGTTCATGTGGATACTAATAACAGAGATAGAGATTGATTGATTAATAGAAATATAGGTTTTAATTCTGATTGAATCCTAGTGGTAATTAAAAGTAGTTGGTCAAATAAGCAGTTGATGCCAAACGTTTGATTCTATCATCGATTTCGTTGATTTGAATTTGATATTCTAATTTTGAGAATTCATGCGTATTCCAATTTTGATATTCTGGATCAGTATCATCATTTAGTTTTTCAAGTTTGCTTTCGATAAGATCTCCATCAAAAAAAGCTGGAGTGGTGGATGTGAGCAATTGAATTTTTAAGATGCTATACATAAATATGATTATGTAATATTCGGCCGTTTCACCAATAGCGATTTCTAAAACTGTTAAACTATCAAGCGATCATTGAATGTTGATAGCAACTAATGAATCATTAAGAATTTTTGCAAATAGCAGGGGGCTTCAAATGAGAGAGTTCTTAATTACTTAAAGTCCTGTATAATATCACTACTTATCTTACCCTGCTTCAAAGTATTTCATATTGGTTAAATGCTCCTGTTCATCAAGCAATTTTACTTGCCCATTGCTTTCGATTTTGAAAGCTTGCTCTATTCTACGTTTTGGAAGAATGTTCACGCCATTAACCTCGTAAGAGGAGGAAGTTCCAAAAGTCTCTTTGATGGTTCGTTTTACATTGCAGCCATCAATTTCTGAAGTTACCTGACCAAAATACCCTTTGATATTTATTTCTTTGAAAAGAGGAAGAGATACCATATAGTCCGTGGTTTCATCTTTAGTTACCATAAATAAGGTGCAACCTTCGTTAACTTTGGCCGCAATTCGAATTAATGGTGCATCACAGGTTATCTCATAATTTAGAAAATGAGAAGTGTAACTAGGAAGAGATTCAAAATGATATTGATCCACCAGACGAATATCAAAAGGATTGGATTCTATTTCCCTCCCAAGCGTTTTTTTATTTTTGATATCCTCCAACATGAATTTTGCCATTATCATAGTGTCCAATGCAACTGGTGCAAAGACTGAACCGTGATTGGCTTTTATTGCATCGACTGAGATATCGTATTTGTTCCCAAGTTGGGTTTTGATCTCATCTATTGAGATGCTTTCTGGTAATGAGGCGGTTTCAATAGTATTCGTTTTGTTAGAGACACTATTGCACCCCATAAAAGGTATCGTCAGGAAAAAAAGAATGTATTTCGCCGTTTTCATCTGTCTTATCATTATTACCAAAAGTAGGTTTATTTTTCGAATTGCATGCTCACCTATCAAGGTAAGATGTAAGTAAATAATGCCGAAAGAAATTGTTCATGAGGTAATTGAAAACAACAGTCTTATTGAAGGCTCATGTACGGAATGGGCGTTGTTAAAGATTGATACCCAATTGTTTAATTCTTTCATCTATCTCATGAATTGGAATCTGATGTTCTAATTTTGAGAACTCATGCGTATTCCAATTCTGATATTCTGGATCAGTATCATCATTTAGTTTTTCAAGTTTGCTTTCGATAAGATCGCCGTCAAAAAAGCTGGAGTGGTGGATCTGATTTTTATTTTGAATGATGATAATGCCTTTTTCTTCACTGTAATTATTCAGAATTTCTCTTAGTTCGTTTCCTTCAAAGGCGATTTCAAAATATTCATTAGGTGCGATTATATGTGCGGTATGATCATTGGTGGTATAGGCCGCTACAATTTGTCCTTTTATAAAAATACCTAGTACCAACTTTTCAAGTACTACATTATTATTCGTTTTATTGGTAATTGCAAATCTTGCTCCTGTCACCCTGACTATCTCCCTTGGAAAATCATCATTGTAATTTGGTTTACTTCCCTTGCTATATAGATTTAGACTGAAATCAATACCATCAATAAGCTTGTCGACTCCAATGGGAATGTTTTTTAACAAGTGCATCATGGTATCTGGTTTTTAATTAAAATGAATTGAAATAATATCTAGCTAGAAGCATCAATCCCAGTTGAAAATTTCGGAATTATCAAGACTACAATAAATACAGGAACGAGCAAGACCAAAATTATTGGTGAGAAAAGAAACCAGCCAAAGCCTTCTTCAGTTGATTCGCCCAAATTCCTCGATACTTTAATGCAAAACCCCCTAATGCTATCAATAATATAAGAGAATAAATCAAGAAGGAGGAGGGGAGTTGAAATCACAATAATTATCAGCATCAACAAAGAATTGAACAAACATGGAATGATCAAAAATGGCCACCAAATTATGCTGCTTTCTTTGATATAATCGAAGGAGTTGGAAATGGTGTCTTTTGAAAAATTCATAATTTTTTTAAACGTGCCACTGCTTGTAATATCTAATTTTTCAAGAATTTCTCCAGTTGCTTCATCAATATCCAATTCTGAACTTATTTTTGGAAGTAGAGCAGATAGAATGAATATGGGAGTCAAGATTGCGATGATCAGAGGGTTGAAAATAAAACCAACCAAGGAATATTCAACATTTCTACTTCTATCCTCGATAGTGTTTAACAATCCTCTTCGGATCCAGTTGACCGCGCTGGATAAGTGATCAAATATTATCAAAACATAAAATGCAAATGAGCTGATATACAAGGCCGCCGATCCTAGTAGGGCATAGATGTATAAAAATGGCTTGAGAATCCAAGGAGCTTCTTGACAGAAATTGAATAGGTTGTTGGCCCCTCTTTGATAGGATTCACTTATGATTTGAAAGGTTCCTTTTGCCATGATAGTTTAATACTTATTCTAAAAATAGAAAAAACATTTTTGGCAACAGAATCTTCACGTAGAATTACGCCATTTTTGAGTAGAACTACGGGATGTATTTATTAACCACAAGGAACACCAGGGAATCACAAAGGACGCACTAGGTGAAACGTTTTTAATTTAACTGTATGAACTGGGGTTGAAATTCGAGTCCTAGCTAAAATAAATATAAATAAAGATCACAATCACACAAACCGCAACACCCACAGGCTTCACATACTTCCAAGGATCAATATCCACCTGCTCCGTATACTTCTGAACAAAGGGCTCCGTCCTCGGGTACAGCCTACCAATCACCAACATAAGGATTGAATTAAAGACAAACAATATCGCCATGACATGGAGGAAATGAGGATAATCATTTCCAAGACACACATAGTATGGTTTCCATAAAAATTGACTGACAATATAAAGCGAAGCTCCTGAAACTAGAGCAATTTTGGCGGCTAATGCTGGTACTTCTTTGGTTAAAAAACCAACTACAATAATTGTCAAAATTGGAATGGAATAACATCCATTTACCTCCTGCAAATACCCAAACAATCCATCTGGTGCATTGGCAATAAACGGAGCAATAAACATAGCCAGGATGGCAAGGATAATTCCAAATGTTTTTCCAGCTTTTACAACCGTCCTTTCGTCTGCATTTTTATTAAAATGCTCCTTGTAAATATCCAATCCGAAAAGTGTAACAGAACTATTCAGTGCACTATTGAATGAACTCAAAATGGCTCCGAAGATGACCGCTGCAAAAAATCCAAGTAGCGGTGCTGGTAATACTTCTCTCACCAATGAAGGATAGGCTTCATCTCCATTTTCTAAATTGCCACCAAACATATGCCAAGCTATCACACCAGGAAGTACAACGATGAGAGGCCCTAATATCTTGATGAAACTGGCAAGCAGTAATCCCTTTTGCCCTTCTTTCAGACTCTCTGCACCCAAGGCTCTCTGAATGATTGCTTGATTGGTACCCCAATAAAACAATTGCACCAACATCATACCTGTAAATATGGTAGCAAATGGTACAGAAGAATCACTTCCTCCAATCGCATTGAATTTTTCGGGATGCTCGGCAGTAAGGGTAGAGATTCCTTGAATCATACTTCCTTCTCCAATCGCCATCAATCCAAAAACAGGAATGAGTAGGCCTCCAATTAATAAACCTACCGCATTGATCGTATCAGAAACGGCTACGGCTTTTAATCCACCGAATATGGCATAGATAGATCCTATCAATCCGATGCACCAGACACAAATCCAAATACAAGCTGTCTTACTAACACCCAACATTTCTGGCAGGTCAAACATAGCGGTAAATGCCACGGCACCTGAGTACAAAACAATAGGCAATAATACTACTACATATCCAGAAAGAAATAGACCTGATACCCATGTTTTGGTCATGGTATCATACCGTTCTTCGAGATACTGTGGTACAGTGCTTATCCCCCCTTTTAAGTATCGAGGCAGCAACCAGATAGCGGTCACAACCATGGCTAATGCAGCCAATGTCTCCCAGACCATTACCAATATACCTTCGTTGTACGCTTGTCCATTGAGACCGACAATTTGCTCAGTAGACAGATTGGTCAGTAATAATGAACCTGCAATGACCACAGCACCGAGACTTCTACCTCCCAAAAAATATCCGTCAGAACTGTTTTCGTCCGTAGATCTAGTGGAATAATAAGCGATAAAGGCTACCAATAATGTGAAAGCTAAAAAAGAAATAATACCTACCATGTTTACTTAATGTATATTTTACGTAAAGTCCAAGGTATTAAATTGTAGTAGAATGATCGTACTTAATCATTGAATAAAATCAATTAAATATATTTTGATGTAGTAATGTTGTATTCTTAAAACTTAGAAACCAAATTAAATGTGATTCGGATTACTTCATACGGTCCTGAAACAGACACAATTTTGAACGAATACAAAGGAATAATAAAACGAGAATGAATTAGCAATCATAATTAGAGCAGGTAATTTTGAAGTGTATGGATTTGGCAAAATGTATATAATAGTTGTAAATGGTTATTGATTTTTTGGGAACTCTACCATGAAGTGGTAACCGACACCTTTTAAGGTCATTATCTTAACAGATTCATCCTCAGAAAGATAGCTTCTCAATTTCCTGATATACACATCAAGATTTCTACTGTTGAAGTAGGAATCATCATTCCATACTTTGAGCAGGATTTCTTTTCTTTCCAGGGTTGTATTCATGTGTTTACAAAGAAGATGCAATATTTGACTCTCTTTGTGAGAGAGTGTTTTGTGACTTTTTTCGCCGGAAAGTTGATGTTTCAGTGGGTGAAAAGTGAAAGAGTTCCCAATTTTGATAATTGAATTATTCACTTGGTTTGCCCCGCTACCCCTGGATATTTTCATCAAGTTTACTATCCTCACTTGAAGCTCTTCCATACTGAATGGCTTTTTGATATAGTCATTGCCTCCGGATTGAAATCCTTCGACCAAGTCCTGAGTCTGGCTCTTGGCAGTAAGGAAGATAATAGGAATGGATTGATTTATTTTTCGAATATCCTTAGCGATTTCATAGCCATTCTTATAGGGAAGCATAATATCAAATATGCAAATTTCTGGTTGTGCTTTTTGAAAGGTCGTAACCACATCTTTTCCATCTGGAAGGTGGGTGACATGATGGCCTATTCTTTCAAGGCTTTCCTTGACTACTTTGGCAAGAAATACTTCGTCTTCTACATACAATATTTTATACATTAGAAGTGGATTTTGGTAGGGTAATAGTGAAGGTAGTGCTTTGTCCCTCAATACTATCAACAGATATTTTGCCATTATGCGCATGTACAATATGCTGTACATAATTGAGCCCAAGTCCATGCCCTTTTACATCATGCAAGTCTTCACTCGGTACTCGAAAAAATCGATCAAATATTTTGGATTGATATTCTTTTGGAATTCCCTGTCCATTATCACTAAAAGTAAGGATCATATGAGTTGGGTCTTCATTGATGGATATATCAATTTTCGGACTTGAATTGCTGTACTTCAATGCGTTGTCAATTATATTGTATACAACATTGCCAAGATGGAGTTTATCTCCAATGATGATCGTATTGGTGGCTTTATTATCCAAATTGATCTGTGCATTTTTATCTTCCAGTTGCAATTTCATGGATTGAATGATAGTGGCAATGGTAGTTTGGATGTCCACAGCCTCGGGGCTAAGCGCGGAATCCTTGGAGTCAAAAGCTGCTATATTCAATACCTTATCCACCAAGAGTGAAAGTCGATTTACTTCGTTTCTTGAAATATCAATGTACTCTTTGGTCTTGTCCTGGTCTGTATTGAGGTCAAAATTTGAGACAGCTTCAAGGGCAACTCCAATGGTCGCGATCGGTGTTTTTAGTTCATGCGTCATGTTGTTGATGAATTCATTCTTCACGATTACCAGTCGATTTTGTTTGATCCAATTCCTCAATAATGTCCAAAATGCCAAACTTATTATTCCCAATAAAAACAAGCTGAATAGTAAGGTTGGAATCATTTTTTGAAAAATATAAAACTTGTAATCCATCAAGTCGATATTCCATTCTGTGACACCAAATCCTCCTGATAGATAAGTGACCTTCAATCCTTCTGCTTTCTGTTCGGGCTCCGTTAGAATCGAAAACTCACTAGGCAGATTATTTTCTATCAACTTTTCCTTGAATAGAGTATAAGTTTTTTCGACACCTTTTTTATTGCCATTGATATTCGGTTCAAAAAGTCCAAATGGCGTGATTACGGTATCGCATTCCTTTCGATACAGACTATCCAATCTTGAAGGGAAGGAGTCATTCAAATTGACCCAGGATTTTATATTGTTGGAGTCAGATATTATTCGAAATTCGCCCCTGGAAATTTCTTGATCCCCTTTGATATTAACATGTCTAAATTTGAAATCAATATTGGTCGAATCATTACTTTTATTATCAAAATCAGCATTGACAATAGAATTCAGCTTGGAAGAGGTCACAATAGTAATTTCACTTTCCTTGACCTCCTTTTTCGGGCTCGCGATCACACTAGTGTCGATTTCTATGCCTAAAATAATGGCACTGTCCTGATCAGAATTTGAAATATTAAACTCTTTGAAAACCCGATTTGGAAAATTTATTTTGGAAGGGGATTGTATAGGTGCAGAGTCGAAAAAAATAGAAATAGAATCTAAAAATTCACTTCCTTTGTTTTCTTTTGAAATATGAGTTTGAATGAAATAAATCAGTTCAGAATCCTTGATTTCGGTATACGCAAGTTGCAGTTGAATCTGGACATCTTCGGTCAATTTCTTTTTCTCTTTTATATAAGACGAAACATTCCAATATCCTACAAATAGAAAAAGCAAGACCATGCTTGAGATTACAAGAATCCATGGAGTTCTATTTTTATCGATTGCTGGCATTTATATTATCTGTTCGTACAAATATAGGTCAAGTAAGACGCCATTGTTATTTTCATTAACCTTAATTAACCTTTCTTCTACTTTAATTAACCTAGGCTCTGGCTATTCTACTTTAGGTTTGTAGTGCATTCAGAAAAATACTGAATTGATCTTAACTAATCGTGAAGCGATTTGAATAAATCATTTTGAATCGCTTCTTTTTAAAATTTGTCGAATATGAAAGTTTTTAAATCTATTTTCCCTTTAGCGCTATGTTTTTTAGTGACACTTAGTATAACTGCCCAAAAATCAGGAGCCATTACCTATCAAGAAACTATGAAATTACATATTGAATTGGATGATGCTCCAGAAGGGGTGGACCTTGCTGGGATGTTGCCCACAAGTCGAAGTGTCACGAGGCAATTGATTTTTGATGATAATGAATCTATCTATATTGATGGTGGAGATGCACCTGAAGATACAGAGATAAGCTCTGATGATGGATCGATTCAAATTAAATTAGTAGAAAGCGATATAGAAGACAAGTTGTATACCAACTACAGCGAAAAAGAAAGCCTCCATCAGCAAGGGTTTATGGGGAGACCATTTTTGATTACACGACCAGTCAAAAAGATGAAGTGGAAGATTACACCTGAAAAGGTGAAATACCTGGATTATGAATGTATGAAGGCCACAATGACCGATGCCGAAGGAGTGGAAATAGTAGCATGGTTTGCCCCAGCTATTCCAGTAAAAGCAGGACCTTCTGGTTATGGCCAATTGCCAGGTGCCATCCTCATGCTCTCGAAAGGAGACAAAGACCTTGAAATAAAAGCGACAAGCGTCGAACTAAAGGAAGTGGAAAAAATCGAAAAACCAGACGAAGGGAAAAAAGTGACCCAAGAAGAATTTGATGAAATAATGGAAGAGAAGATGAAGGAGATGGAGAAGGAGTATGGTGGGAGAAGTATTATGATAAGGGGGTAAATGAGTATTGTTGATTGTTAATTGATAATTGTTGATTGTTGATTGTTGATTGTTGATTCTTGATTGTTAATTGATGATTGTTGATTGTTTGTTGAGAATTGGGAATTGATGATTTGAATCGAGGAAGAAGGAGCTAATCCAGAGGTGGATGAATCGGTGAGAGTTTAGAGACCAGTTTTTACGGAAGCGACTTGTAGTGAATGTATGGTCTCTAATTTCTCTCTGATTCAATGCCTGATCCTCATACTAGATCTAGATGCTGCGCTTAATCTAATTTTAAAACTCAATAATCTCATTTTATCCTTTGCGAACCCTACGTGATCAAGGAGGTAGAAAGTAATATGCACTGCTCTATCACATAAGGCCTAGATCGAAACCTCACTTACGCTCCATAAACACTAAAAACATCTTAAACTTAAAAAATGAACAAACTTCTAACGATATTTTTATTCCTGATGGCTTTTTCCATTTCTTCCTTTGCACAAGATTGCGCCTTGAAAGGCATTGTAAAAGATGATGAGAGGATTCCACTCTTGGGAGCAACAGTGGTGGTGCTTGATGCGGCGGATTCTACTATGCTGGCATTTGGGATTACAGATGAAACGGGCAAATTCTTGGTCTATGATGTGCCCGCAGGAGATAGAATTCTTCAAGTGAGTTATACTGGTTATAAAGATTATGGGAAGGCGATGAATCTGTCTGGAGATGATAAGGAAGTCCAGTTAGAAGAAATAATATTATCAGTGTCTTCAGCGGTTTTGGAGGAAGTAAGTATTAAGGCGGAGCACATTCCAATGGGCATATTGGGAGATACCATCAATTATAATGCGGCTGCTTTCAAGACTCGACCTGGTGCAAGTGTTGAAGACTTATTGAAGAAGCTTCCAGGAATTGAAGTGGCCAGAGATGGTAGTTTGAAAGCACAAGGAAAGGACGTAGAAAACGTATTGGTGGATGGTAAAGAATTTTTTAGTGGTGATGCGACGATTGCAACCAAAAATTTGGAAGCAGAAGCGGTGGACAAGGTACAGGTCTATGACAAGAAATCAGAGGAAGCAGAATTTACAGGTGTGGATGATGGACAGGAAGAAAAAACAATCAATTTAAAACTAAAGGAAGGCTTTAAGAATGGCGGTTTCGGAAAAGTCGCGATTGATGCAGGCACCGAGAGTTCTCGGCAAGCTAAGCTAAATTATAATCGATTTAGCCCCTCGGTGCAGGCATCCATCATCGCCAACACGAATAATATCAATAAGCAGGCTTTTAGTTTTAATGAATACATTGACTTTATGGGTGGATTTCAGAATGTATTGGCGGCTGGTGGTTTAAGTGATTATGGTATCAATGCTGGGTCACCGAGAAGTCAAGAAGGAATTCGAGATCAGAAATCGATTGGTAATAATTTAAATGTGGATTTTTCGAAGTCGGTGAAGCTCAATGCAAATTATTTGTTTGCTCAGAATGACAATAATGTGGATCGTAGTGGGTCGACGCAAAATTTTTCGGACGATGTGCCATTTTCTACTATTGATAGTTCATTGACTACAAATAAAACAACCAACCATAGGATAAATACCAAGTTGAAGTACAACCCCAATCCTTTCAATGCATTTACATTAAATACTCGATTTTTCAAGCTGGGAACTAATGATTTGAGTAATTCGTCAACGGAATATTTGGTGGATAATGTCAATCAATCGATGTCTACCAGTAATACGAATAGTTCTAGTTCTTCTTATAATCTAAATACTTCACTTTTATACAAAAAGAAGTTTGATAAGAAAGGCAGGAATTGGATATCGAATGCCAGTTTTGAATTGATGAATCGAGATGAGGACACCGAAATCGATAATATTTTTAGAACTCTTTCGGACGAAGATTTGATCAATCAATTTCAGTCATTTTCTAATGATAGAAAGACTTTGAGAGGAAGTACAAAATATACTGAACCAATCGGCAAAAAATTGTATTTGGGTATGAATTATTCGTTCAGCAATGAAGTCCAAAGTCCTGCAAGAGATTACTTCAATAGAGTGGATGAGCAATTGATTTTGGACAATGATATCAGTAGCTTGTTCGAAAGCCAATGGAGGTACCATCGCGCTGGATTTTCTCTCAAAAGAAATAGAAAGAAACTCAATCTTACTGCAGGTCTCGATTATATGAATGCGAATTTAGTGGCAAAGGATAATGATGTCCAACTCAATACCAATGAATCTTTCAACTACTTCTTGCCTTCTATGAGTGCACGTTTCAAAATGAAGGCTTCAAAAACGATTGAGATGGGATATAGCACCCAAGTAAATGCACCTCAATTGTCACAAATGGTTACTCAAATCAACAATCTAAATCCAAACTTTTTGATTATTGGTAACCCCAATTTGACACCAGAATATGTACATACTTTTAGCTTGAACTATTCTGCGTTCGATCAATTCAATTTTTCGAATCAATTTGCAAATTTGTCCGTTAGTTTTTCACCCAATAGGATTGTCAATTCGAGAAACTTAAGGGGCGACCTGGTTACAGAAGTTGTACCTGTCAATGCAGGAAATCATATGTCGGCCAATTTGTATTTTAGCCATCAAAGCCCAATTCGTAAATTAAAGATCAAATACAATATAAGTGCTACTTTGGCTTATTCGAAGTACAACACTTTTTTGAATGATATTGAAAATGATGTCTCCACTGGAAATGCAAATTTGAACCTGGGAATCGAAAATAGAAATAAGGATGTCGTAGATATTGCTGGAGGTGTACGTCTTGATTTGAGTGCATTTAGCAATTCATTCAATTCCAATTTTGATGCGCCATTTGCCAATTACAGTTGGTATTTGGACGGTTTTGTGAACTTGGGCAAAGGATTCAATTTTGGTGTTACTTATGATTATCGAACATTTAATGGAGCGTTTTTTCAAGATGAACAGGTTGCTCATTTGTTGGGTGCTAATTTTAGCAAATCTTTCTTGCAAGATAAGTTGACCATCTCTGTTACCGCCAATGACCTCTTGAATCAAAACATCGGTATCGACAGGTCAGGGAATATCAATTCATTGAGTGATTCTCGATACAATACCCTGGGTCGCTATATGATGCTCGGTGTGAGTTATAGAATCGGAATGGTAAAGAAGAGCGGCATGGACTTCGAAGTTTCGTAGACACTTTTATTACTAAAAAAGGTATATTGGCGGGCAAACGAAGCCCACATGTTAAAAAATAAATTGTCCTACTGGTCCCTGTCAGTAGCTGTTGCCGGATTTTTATTCGGATTTGATACTGTAGTCATATCTGGCGCCAACCTTCCAATTAAAGAACTCTGGAATACGTCTCCTTGGTTTCATGGGATATTTATCATGTCGATGGCGCTTTGGGGGACGGTTATTGGTTCTATCTTTGGAGGCATACCGACAGATACGATTGGAAGAAAAAGGACATTGATTTGGATTGGAATATTATTTTCCTTGTCCGCGCTAGGATCTGCAATGGCACCTGAGGCATATTCATTTTCATTTTTTAGATTTATTGGTGGCCTGGCAGTAGGTGCATCCAGTGTCGCTGTGCCCATTTACATTTCTGAAATCGCGCCGCCTGAAGAGCGCGGAAGACTGGGCATACGTTACCAATTGTTAATTGTCCTGGGGATTTTTATTGCTTTCATTAGCAATTACTTGTTGAGTGGAGTGGGGGGCGGTATTGATTGGAGATTGATGCTTGGCGTCGAGGCCATTCCCGCCATCATATATACTATTTTAGTGTTCGGAGTACCTCAAAGTCCAAGATGGTTGTTGTTGAAAAAAAATGATGAGGCTGCTGCGCGAGCTGTGTTTACCGATATTGGTTTGTCCGATGTAGATCAGGCAATTCGGGAATTGAGGAAGTCAGAAGAAGGAATTAAGACCAAGATTTCATTTTCCTCAGCTTACTCAAGACCGATAATGCTTGCTTTCTTAATCGCTTTTTTTAATCAGTTGTCTGGAATTAATTTTGTGCTTTATTATGCTCCAGAGATTCTTGAGCGATCAGGCCTTGGAGGAAGTGACTCATTATTTAGTTCTATATCTATTGGTGCGGTGAATCTATTTTTTACTTATATCGGAATGCTGTTGATAGATAGGCTAGGAAGAAAACAATTGATGTTACTTGGGTCGATAGGGTATATCATCAGTCTTTCTATGGTTGCATATGCTTTTAAAACTACAGCGAGTCCAGTATTTTTATTGACTTTTATTTGTTTGTTTGTAGCATCTCATGCAATAGGGCAGGGAGCGGTAATATGGGTATTTAT
Source organism: Saprospiraceae bacterium (assembly GCA_965230575.1). Classification (GTDB taxonomy): domain Bacteria; phylum Bacteroidota; class Bacteroidia; order Chitinophagales; family Saprospiraceae; genus CAJXUU01. The sequence goes on along the minus strand of OZ246013.1, from coordinate 6,768,381 downwards.
ATCAGAAATATTCCCTACCCGAGTGCGGGCATTGGGCCAGTCCCTAGGCACGGGCACACATTGGGTATTAGCAGCTCTGATCACCTTGGTTACACCAGTGTTTCTAGATAAAGAAAATGGTATTTTCAAAGATGATCCTTCGCCGATATTTTTATTTTTTGCGGGATTCATGATTTTGCAGTTGTTGTTCGTACTGTTTATGATGCCAGAGACCAAGGGCAAGACTTTGGAGGAAATAGAATTGGAATTGAATTAATCTGACTCTGAGGAAATAAAACACACTATTTTTTCATCGCGCATTCTTTGCGTTATCTTTGTGAGCCTCGCGGTGAAAGTCAACATCTAGCCTAGAAAAAATAAACCTTAAAGTAGTAAACAATTGAAAAAAAGAGCACCACTCTTTTACCTAAGAAGAAGTGGTGCTACACTAAACCAAAATAACTGAATTATTCTAACAGAAATTCTATAATCTTTAGTTTTAATACTATGCTAGTTGTCTTGATTCAATCTATCTTGAGTCAATAAACACAAGCTTTGCTGGTTTGCTACAATATAATGAGTGACTTCCTTGGGGATTTCAAATTCATCATATTGATGTAAAGTTACTTTCTTGTCTGCTTGGAGGTATTTTACACTTCCGCTAAGGACCATAAGTTTGGTCGGTATTGTTACTTGTTTTTCTCTCAACATCATTCCATTAGTAAATCCGATAAGAGATACCTTAAAGCATTCATTTTCATGAAGAATACTTTCAATGGGGTGTTCTGAAGTGGGTAATAAATCTTTAATTTTTTGAATTGTCATAAACCAATTAAGTTTAAACTAGGTGTTTTATAAATAAATTGAAAATATTTCCAACTTACCAAGTACAACATAAATGAACCTTAAATTCAAGTGAATTGACAAGATTAAGAGGAAATAAAATGACTATAACTCGCTGCTAATCAGAAAGATTGGACAGTTCAGCAACATATAAAATACATTGACTTTTACGAGTTATAAAAGATTGTTTTTCATTTTTGGCGCCGCAAAGGTCAGATTCTTTTACAGTCTATATGGAGAGATTAATTTATATAACAAAAAATTAACATATTGGTGAGATTGTCAAGACAAATTTGAAGTGTGGGATTCGTTTTGGTTTGAAATATCGCAATAAAAATAACCATACCTCAAATTCAACTTTCAAACTAGAAATATAAAATTTGAGATATGGTTATGGTGGTTGTTTATTAATCTATGAAGTGGTCAAATTAAAACTTGTATGATACACCCGCCTTAATGACCATGCCCAAAAATCCAAATTGATTCACTTCCCAAGGATATTTGAATCTTCCGCCCAGGTCTGTTACGAAATCATCTTTAGGATCGATAACATCTGGATAAACATTGAGTAGGTTGTTGACCGTAAGATTGGCTCTAAATTTATCACTGAATTGATACCCCAAAAGTAAATCGGTAACAACTTTTGCGCTGAATGTTTGATCAAAATCTGGATTGTCCGCATGCTGCCAAGTGACATCTCCAAAATAAGTATTATTTAAACCAATTCTGAACTTGTCTAATTTATAAGTCAATCCAATCAAAGCTTTTGTTCCAGGCCTTGCTGAAGTGACTCTGGATTGTTCTTTACGATTAAAAATCTCATAACCTGCTTCTCCTACTTTTCCTGGAGATTCGATTTTTTCATTTTCAATAGTTGTCTCATTGATATTAAGAGAAAGTACAGCATCAAATGAAGAGGAAGAATAATCAGCGACTATATCGAAGCCTGTAGTCCGGGTATCCAATGCATTTACAAAATACTTGATACTCGTCACATCATTATCGATTAGTACTGTTTCGACTGCATTGGTATAGGTATCATCTCCATCGAATCCAATTTCTCCTGTAAATAGTACTCTATTATCCACTTTGATATTGTAATAATCTGCAGACAATGAAAATCCATCTGCGAATTTATAAGTGAATCCTGCGGTCAAATTTAGAGAAGTCTCTGCATCTAATGCGGGTACACCTAGACCTACAATGACATCACTGACGTTGTTAAATGTTCCCTGATTGGAGATTGTACCTCCAGAAACCAAGGTCTGCACATTGCTCAAGTAGATCTGATGCAAGGATGGTGCTCTAAATCCAGTGCTAACGGATGCCCGAATAGCACCTTTTTTATCAGCGATGAATTGACGTGCGTTAACTTTCCAAGATACATTGCTTCCAAAATCCGAATAGTTTTCGAATCTGGCCGCCCCTCCAAAGAATGTATTGTCACTAAGGTCGTAATCCAATCCAATGTATGCGCCAATATTGTTTCGTCCTTCGTCCAGTGCATTACCTGGTTGAAGTCCTGGAAAAGATTGCGCACCTCCATCTACATATGATTCTTCCTGTCCAGCTACTACTTCAAATGATTCAGATCTGGCTTCTGCACCAAAGGACACTGTCAACTTGTCAAATGACCTGGAAAGGTCCAAATTTCCGATGATGTTGCCAAAGGTATAGGCTCCAGCGTCAAATTCTGTTGGGCTATTGGGGAGCAAAGCAGGATTGATGGTATTGCCAATGAGATAGTCTACAGAATTGCTACCATAGGATAAGCTTATATCAGAATTCCATTCTCCAAAAGTATTTCTGGAACCCGCCATAAATGTGATATCGTTTACCGTAGTTTCGAAAGTAGGTTGGAATCCCTGATACTCTTCACCTTCAGGAGTGAGGAGACCAGCATCATCGGTAATCCAGTATGGAGCCCGGTACAAGGCGAAAGATTTACCATCTCTATAGGTATAACCCACAGTGGAATAAAATTCACCATTGCTTCCATAAGGCAGACCCAGATTCACAAGTCCAGAGACTTTGTCATATTCTGGTTGTCCGATGGTCATACCCAAATCTGGATTAGCCATGAGCCAGGGAGTATTACCATTGAGGATGTCATCATCTTCAAAGATGACACCAAATAGGCCATCTCCTCCTGGTTCGCCCGCTCTATTTGTCAAATCCTGGTGATAGTACGAAGCTGTGAAGTTTGCAAATCCATTGTTTCCTACTTTTATTCCTTTATTTACTCCAAAGTCATACATTAGTCCGTCACCTTCAGAAGTTATTCCGGTATTGGCTGTGATCTCTCCATCCGTTCTTTCTTTTAATACTATGTTTATTACTCCAGCGATGGCATCCGATCCATATTGTGCGGCAGCACCATCTCTCAATACTTCAATTCTCTCAATTGATTCTGCAGGAATGGACTTCATATCGGTACCAACTTCACCTTTTCCAGGGGTATCATTTACGTAGACCAGAGAACTTTGATTCTTCCTTTTACCATTTACGAGTACCAAAGTTCTAGATGGCCCAAGATTTCTTAGTTCACTTGGATCAAAATGCGCTGTGGCATCAGAGATAGTTTGATTGGAAGAATTGTATGAAGGCACCTTGTAATTAAGCATTTGCTCAACGGTATTTTGACCACTTGCCTGGAGGTCAGCAGCATTGATGTTGTCAATAGGTACCGCGCTGCCCAAGATGGTCCTTGGCTTACCTCTGGTTCCGATTACCACTACTTCATCCAAAGCAGTACCTTCTACCAATACGATATTCAAATCACCTCCATCAGCTACTATCTGCTGTTGGATATAACCCGTATAAGAAATGGTGAGAATAGTCGGAAGGGAAGCTACATTAAGTTCAAATTTCCCTTCCAAGTCAGTTATGGTTCCATTGAAAGTCCGAGTTTCCAGGACGTTGGCTCCAATTAAAGGAATACCTTCCTCGTCGGTCACCATACCGCTTATAGTTTGTGCCATGAGACCTTGTGCTCCAAAGGAGTTGGCAATTATTAAGAATAGTATTGTAAGTTTTTTCATGGAAATGTAATATTTAATTTTTTATAATATAGTAAATGTAATGTTTTGTTTGATGCTATCTCGAAAATGAGGAAATATTATTTTACAGTTTGTTGATTTTTTTATTGGATTGGTTCAAAATTGACGGAGAAAGGATTTCATTCTTGGAAATGGAACAGAAAACACAATTAGGGTAGGGCATAATACCAGAAAGGATTAAAAGGTATCAGCAAATTATCAACTTTTGAGTACTCTAAAATACACAAAATCAGGCCTATAGAATTATTGAGACAAAATTAGCTATTAAATTTAGAATTAATGTTGCAATAATTGTGAAGGAAGTATATATTTGCACTCGCTTTCAAAATAGTTGAAGGTATTTCTGCTTTAAATAGCAGTAAGGAGAGGTGGGTGAGTGTTTGATTCGTCTTGAAAAGACAGATGCTAAATCACTTAAACTAATTTCTCCAAAAAAAGCAAACGGAGACGTGGGTGAGTGGCTGAAACCAACGGTTTGCTAAATCGTCGTACTTGGAAACAGGTACCGGGGGTTCGAATCCCTCCGTCTCCGCTGATTCTAAGATTCCTAGATGTTAGGAATCTACTAAAGAAAAAGGTAACTATCACCTTGAAGAATAGTTTCGGGGCGTGGCGCAGTCCGGTTAGCGCACCTGTTTTGGGAACAGGGGGCCGCAGGTTCGAATCCTGCCGCCCCGACATTTTGACTCTTAAATGAGTTCAAAAGCCTGTAAATCATCTGATTTACAGGCTTTTATGTTTTTAGGGCTTTCGGAATAACCCATCTAAATACAATACTCTGGTGAGTTATTCGGGAGCTTTCTTGCATATGTCAAAAAAGCTCCCGAATTTGCACTTAATTCGCTGATAATCAATTCGTAAGATTTGACGTGTTTTGTTGCTTTTTGATCTTGATTCACATTAATTCCTCACTTTATTGGTGAGCTATTTTTAATCCAAATCATATTACAATGAAAACACACCAAACATTTTCAGTCATTTTCCTAATCAGGAAGAACAAATCTTCAAAGACTCAAGGTCTAATTTATGCTAGAATCTCTGTCAATGGCCAGAGATCTGAATTCAGTATAAAGAGAAAAGTACCACTTGAAATTTGGGACCAATCCAGAGGTCAAGCCAAAGGACATTCTGTAACTGCTAGGAGACTTAATCAATACTTAGATCAGATGCGTTCAGAGCTATTTGATGCGTATGATACATTAAGAAAAGAAAAAGCTGTACTGACTGCAGAAAGTATTAAGTCCAAGTTCTTTAATGAAGATAGTTCGGATCCAACTATTTTATCAGCGGTAACTTATCATTATCAAATCGCGTTGACGACTATTCGCCCAGGTACACTCAAAAACTATCGGACAACTGAGAAGTATATCAAGTTATTTTTAAAAGATGATTTAAAGGTCAAAGATTTATATCTAAGACAATTGAAGTATTCATTTATTACCAGATTTGAAAACTTTCTTAGGCTTCACACTCCTACAGATCATCAGAAAAAAATGCAAAATAATACTGTAATGAAGCATTTGCAGAGGTTTCGAAAAATCATTTCTATGGCAGTAAGAATGGAATGGCTAGATAGAGATCCTTTTGTTCATTACAAAGCAAATTATGAAAAGAAGGAAAGGGTATATCTCAGACAAGAAGAATTAGATGCAATAGAAAATAAAGTACTCTCTATACAGAGGTTGGAATTTGTGAGGGACCTATTCGTATTTAGTTGTTATACTGGCTTAGCATATATTGATGCAATACAGTTGACGAAGGATCAGATTGTGATGGGAATTGATGGAAGTAAATGGATTTTTACATCGAGGCAAAAGACTGGTAATATTGTGAAAATTCCATTGCTGGAAAAAGCTGAGGCACTAATAGCCAAGTATAAGGAGAGTCCTAGATCACTACATAATGGGACAGTATTCCCAAAAATATCAAACCAAAAACTCAATGCCTATCTGAAGGAGATAGCTGATATTTGTGGTGTAAGAAAAAATATTACTTTCCATATTGCTCGACATACTTTCGCTACTACTATTACATTGACTAATGGTGTACCATTGGCCACAGTATCTAAATTACTAGGTCATTCTAAAATTGCATCTACTCAAATTTATGCGAAAGTCATAGAGTCCAAGTTGTCAGAAGATATGGCTGATTTAAGAACGAAATTGAATGAAAATAAGCAAGCCAAAGTCAAAAGGATTTCTTAGCTATACTCTCTAGTTTGCTTCAATAATTTGAAACATAAACCTGGTGATTCTTCATCAGGTTTTTTTACACTTGCCAATGCAATCACCTATCTCTTATAAATTTCGATAACCATTTACAAATTACTTTAACAGAAGTTGTTAATTTCTAAGATTATCAACTTAATTAGATCTATTAAATATTTGTGACATAGAATTATATATAGTGTGTCAATTTTGATATTAGCATTTGAATAACACCATTAAAATAAACAAGGTCGTTTGATATAAATCAAAAAAGATGAGATTTTTCTTTTTTGAAAATATAACAACAAATTTATTTTAGATGGACAGAATAAAATACTTTTTCTATATATTACTTTCAATTACAAAAGGAGAAATAGATCAAGAATTACTATCGTAGTCATTCATGCCCGTATATTACTCGGATAAAAACAACCATAGATTCAATTCATAACACATTGATTATCAATAATTACAAGTGCGTACATAAGAGGAATGTCAGTGCCTTGTTCTTGATATACAATTGTTACCCAACATTAAAAAACGAACTCATCAATAAAATATAATAAACCATGAATTTAGAAAATGAATATCTCGATGAAAATGAAGCCCAAAAGTATTTAAAATTATTTACTGGTTTTGATTATGTTTTTGCTCAAGGAGCTCAAAGGAAATGGGGGAAATCCGATGAGGTAAAATTAGAGAGAAAATCACCGTATTATCAAATAATGCCAGATACATTTGACGATGGATTTTTTGACTGGTATGTACGTGAAAGGTCTGGTCGACAATTTTTCGAATTACGCGAAACCTGCATTATTCACTTTCTGAATTATAGAAAAAAATGGTTAAGTTTAAAGACTAAATAAGTAATATGAAAATCTACACTTTTTATGCATTTGGAAATGTTGCAACTTGGGATTAAAATCAAAAGCGGACAAGAAATTATGAGGCAAATTTCTTGTCTGATTTTCGAAAATGTGAAATCATTTATTGAGAAAATTCAAATTGGAAATCTTGGTGGAGAAAATGTCCCACATTGGAAACCATTTTTGATTGAAAAAGAATTGGTGAATACTTTCCCGAATACTGAAATAAATTTAGCCCGGAAGCGAAAAAAACGTTGGGTAACAAGTGATATGAGATCAGACTTGCTATCGCTGCATCCGCTCCATATCACCGATACGTTAGATTCCATCAAAAAACAAAATGAAAGAGAAAACAAAATATATTGAATTAGCTTTTAACAACAAACAAGACGAAGAACATACTTTACTCTTTAAGTCTTTATATTCTCATAGAGGAATATTATTAGGAGCTCAAAGAAAGAAGTTAGAGGATATTTTCGAAGATGGTGTTAAAGAATGTAGATTTTGTGGAAAAGATGAAAACGAAACAACTTTTAAACAGGTCACTCATGTAATCCCTCAGTTATTAAAGAGAGCAAAGCCCGTATCAAATTTTGAATGCGATGAGTGTAATCAAAAGTTTAGTAAATACGAAACAGATTTCTCCAACTACTATCTTTTGCACCGAGCAATGTTTGGGCATACTAAGAAAAGCTCAGGTCTTGCTAAGCTTAAAACAAAATCTGGTGCAGAAATTCAAGGCCTGCGAAAAACAAAAGAAGATTTGAAGAAACTCCTCGATTCTGACGAGGAAATTGAACAGTTTATCAATTCCAACCATAATATGGTAAGACTTTTAGCCAATGACGAAGATGAAGAAATCGAAGTTTCAGATAATGGTAAAACTTTCAAGATAACAGTTGTCAGACCTACTTATAAACCACTGAACGTTTATAGGACTTTACTGAAAATTGCTCTTTCTTTAATTCCGCAAGATGAGTTTGGTTCATACAAAGCAATGTTGAATATTCTTAACGGAGATTTCTCAGATTTGGACCCTAACCTCTTCAGTTTTATTCAATGTAGTTTACCAAAGTATAACAGCTATTTTAACATTCCTATGTTTAACCATTGGGACAGAAACGACTCCTCAGAAAGTTATCCTCAAAAGATTTTTGCACTTTATATAGATAATAAGATAATTCAAATTCCTGTGTTCTCAGACGATGATTTTGATAGAATCTATAGTGATAAAGAATCATATAGCATTATTGCAATTCCACCGATACTCAATCCACTAGTGATGATTGACGATAAAGTTGATATTGAATTTCATAAGGAATGTTCTAAATTAGCTTTGCATAAGATTAATTTAAGCGGTATAGAAAAAATTAAAGGTGAAATAGATCAAGTGACTATTGAGGCTGATGAAAATTTAAAAACTGAAACAAAAGATTTAAGAATACTAAAAAGTGATTTAGAAGAAGAAGCGCTAGACGAACAAAGGTGGGGCTTCTTATTAAAACCTGAATTTAATGAATACAACAAAGTAGATTTAAAAATAATCTTTGACCTCTTAATACCAATCACTGAAAGTTCCCATGTGTACATGAAATCAGGAAGCTTTTATCAAATTGAAAATCTTAATAAAGAGAGTATATCGAATAATCTTGATTTTATTGAGGATTTACTAGCGTCTTCGATGGAACACACTTATAGAATGTTTCTTCAGAAATTTCCAGATTTGGAACATGTAAAGGTTAGAACTTTCAACAAGAGCCATTTCAGAGAACATATAATTAATCAATTAGCTGAAAAGAATCTTTACATCAATGAACAGAAATAGCAAATAGGAAAATGAGACGGAATCTAACACAGTATGACCATGCCAGACTTCCTTCGGTCGTCCGTGAGATAAACCTAATCCGTTATGTTTAATTCCCCAGATTCGACCGACCAAAATTGATCACAAAAGCTATCAATTTTTCCACTGCAAATTAATTTCCCTTGCTAACGTTCACTTAGGAAATTTGATATATTGATATAGAAAAAGTAAAATAGAACAAAAAAATGACTATTGATAATCAACAACTTAGCGAACGTTAGTCAGAACTTTCAGAAAATAAATGAACTATTTTAAATTCACATTCCTTCTAGAGGTAGAATTCCGATTTTATAGATTTTTTTATAAAATATTTGAATTATGACTTGTCAAAGAAAGCAGAAATTATTTATTGCCTTATTTTTATTTGCAAGTATCATCCAAGGAAATCTATGTGGCCAAAACAATTGGCTCGGAACAATTGATGGTTCTATCGATTATAAAAATATTTTAACTACTGGTAATAATGTATTAACTATCCAAGATGTATATGTTTGGGATAATGGAGAAGGTGTTAGCCCGGAAGGACAAGGCAGCAACTGTTCTTGGTATGGAATGTGTCACGGTCCGTTGGGACGAATCCATATTAAAATTTATGGTCCAGATAAAAAAACTCTTCTTTATCACACATATCTACACGGCCCTTGGAAAACTGGGGAAAACAAATTTGAATGGAAGGATAATGAAGGGTTAACGTATTCCAATTATGGAATATATGACTGGGATTGGTTCAGTTTTGATAATATCTACATTCAAATTTATGAAAGTGATCCGAAAAAAGTAATAGGATTCTTAAGAAAGCATGATACATTAATCTATTTACATGTTAACAGATATTCTAGTAAAAATGGTTTAAGATTTAGTAGCCATCATATACCAATCCTCGATTTAACAACAAAAAACTTGGGTGGCCCAGATTTGATTAGTTATCAAGTGAAAAAGAATAGGGAAAAAGTCAGAAAAAATCAAGAAAAAAAGAGATTATCTAGATTAAGTACTTCTGAAAGATTAAAACAAGATCCTACTTTCGATCCTGGTGGTAAATGGTAGATAAAAACCCACTCATTCATTTGGCAGATTTGTTTGAAACTTCATACCAATGGGTTAATTATTTAATCCAAAATCTTTAAAATAACCGTTATATCATAAAATTGGTTTTAAGAAGTCTTTCATTTAGCTAATAGCTTAATTCAGGTCGGAGTACGCAGTACATAACAATAGATTAGAAGTAATATTTTCTTCGTTATAACTACTCTTATCATTTGAAGTTCTACTCAATTAAGATTAAAGAATAAGCATTTATGGAAATATAGATTCATTGCTTTCAAGAGAAGCAAATACTTCTTAAGTGGAATGAACTTAGCAACTTATCAGAAAAATATACTTTAGAAGAAGCTTGCTTTTTTGACACAGAATATATAATTCTGTGTCAAACATATATACCAAATAGTAAATCTTGTTATAGGATATCCATAGTTTGCTCTAACCAATAATGTTGAAACTTATAATTCCCCTAAGAAAGTATCTAGTTAAATCCATGCATTTCTAAATTGATTCCATTCTTCCTTTTCTTTATTGGATATATCTTGATACTTTTCACTCGCAAAAACCCTCTGGAAGCAATCCTTAGCCATTTTCATTTCACCAAATGATAAATAAAGCAGGCATGCCGCTTTCATGTATTTAAACCAAACAATACTACCTTCTTTGCATCTTTCCAAATGTTTTTCTAGTAAGTTTTTGGCTTCATTATAATGACCAAATTTTTGATAATGAAGTACCAGTTTTATGACAAATGGACTCAGATAAGAATTATGGACATAGTACAAGTTATCGAAATAATTGATAGCACTTAGCAGCCTTCCTTCATACTCACTTTCCGAAGCAAGAATAAGAAGACAAGAATGATAATAATAATGATAGTTCAGGTTATCAAATGAAAGCTTCTCTTTAATTTGACTTAAACTTCTTATGATTTCAAGTTCATTAGACACTATTCCATTATTATGATTGTTTAGAAGTTCACCACATATGAATCTGGTTCGATATTCCAACTCATTAATTTCCGAGTATTTATTGTACAGTAGATCATACTTTTGTGCAGTATCAACATCATCTAATAAGAAAGAATCTTCGACCAGAAGTTTACACAATTGTTGAGCGACCTCAAAATATTGACTCTTTATTGCATTTTTCAATAATACCAAAGCCAATTCCACCGCTTCATCCCTTAGCCCTATTTGAAATAGATTGTAAATAGCATTGAATTGAATATAGACCGTGACTGAGTCCTTTTCTATTGTGCTTCCGTGGCTTTGCCCAGAAGCAATTATCCTCCATGCATCTTCCTCATCAACAGTTTCTCCAACCTTACCAAAGACTTCAGCATACTCCTTTACAATGTTAATAACCCCCATATGAATTCATTTTTATAATACTCTGTATAAAATTACTTTCACATCATTCATTCCAGGACATATCCAAGAACCTATTGATGGATCGTAAACATCAACTTATGAATCAAGGTATCAGTGTCAAAACATCGATACACTTTTATTTAAAATACAAGGGAATTTCTAAGAGTGTTTTAATTGGTTTCCGCGTTCTCTTTTCTTGGTTTATCCCTATTTGTTAATTGTGTCTGACTATCTAACGCATTTTGCAGTGTTTTAATGAGCTCTTTGTGCCATTTAATTTCCTTTTCAGCATCGAGTAGTGCTTTTTCATACCAGTCAGAATCTTTTACTGAATCCTTAAGCATATGCCCCGCTCCGGATATCAACCATTCGATATTAATATTTGGATAAGTGTCATTTATCTTTTGTATCGTGCTGTATGATGGAGCAGATTCTCCTTTTACTATGCGCATTAGAGTGACATTATTAGTCAGTCCAATGCTTCTACTAAAACTACTTGTATTGTGGTTTAAGTGCTTAATAATCTTTTTTAATCTTTCACCTACATTCATAATTGATCTTATTATTTGTGTCAAAATAAGCACTTAATCTCATAATAACAAAACATTTACAAACTAATTGTTACTATTTGTTGCAATTTGTTATATACTTGCTTTTATATTACTCCAATTACACCCTTTTATTATTAATCATCATCGTCGCCAATCCGATGATTTGCTATCACACCAATTATGAACGTAACACTTCTAATTGAAAATATCGATGCTCTGGAACTTCAATGCAAGGACTTACTTGCATCAAATACTCCTATACTTCATAATATCAACAGAATTCAAAACTTATTACAAAAGCACTATTCAGAGGCCAAAGACATATTTATCAATACAACCTTCAATTCCATCCATCAACAAATTGATTATTTCAAACTTTATCATTCTAAATTGATTGGTCTTTGTCTTCACTATAAATCTATTCAAAACATCGAACACCGTTTACTCTCAAAATCCATGAAAAAGCAGTTTAAAATATTGAAAGAAGAAATTGAAATTCTAGATAATGTCTCAAGAGATCATCCCGAATTTATTATTTACATTACTGCTCAGGCTACGCATTTTGATAAGGAGTATTTTACTCTGGATGATATTAATAAATCATTTGGTTTATTTTCATCTCTGGATCGCGATCCAACTTTTTCCACCCATCACAGTTTTTTATTAGGAAAAATTTTAAGTGGTCATCGTACACTCAAATACATCGATAGAAAGTTGGATAGCCTCAAAAATCATAACGGTCAGATTACTACTAATTTGCAAACCCTTAATTGGAATCGTAAAAAAGTAGATTATGTGGAAACCATTTTAGCACTTCATGCGGAGGGGGCATTTACTGATGATATATCTCAAGTTTTCAAGATATTATCACAAGTGATAAATATTGGACCAATTGACCATTCTGGTATTTATCGAGATATTAAGTACAGAACAAATTCTCAAACCAGATACTTGAAAAAAGCTGCAAAAGCACTAGAAAAATCTATTGATGAAGACCTTGACTAACAAGTATTTATGAAAAAAAGGCTAAATTATTTTTTCACATATGTGAACTACTGTGAAAAATAATCATTTAATTTTTGTATGAAGACCTTATTACCAGCCCAATAATCCACGTATTTAACATTGATTTACTAATGATTCGATAGCCAATGTATCATTTTTCATTTTTTTTAAAGATATTTTTGTTCTCAAATAAATAATAATTGATCAGATCAAATTGATTCTAATCAGCTGAAAATATTCCATTATGTTTAGAGAATTACGATGCAAGGCGAAAAGTATATTTAATTTGCATAAGTACCTGATTTATAATTATATATTCTTAATTATTCTTTTGACATTTCTAAACACTGATCCTTTCTTCTGCAGAGAAAATATTTCTTTTAGAATCTACTTCTTTATTCTTTCATGATGCGCTAATTTCTACACATTTTAACTGCATTTATTTTTTCACACCTGTGAATCACTGTGAATTTATTCCAAATATTCAATTCAACTTTGCTCTTACAATATCAAAAAGCTTCGTTAGGGCATGGATATTATTTTGAGTGACCTCAATTCGTTCTTTTCTGGGTACAAAGGTATCAGTTTACGTTTTCCATGCCCTACGATTTTACCTGTTCCGAAATAGTTCGGAATATCACTTTAAAACTTAATAATCATGGGTGCAGAAATCCTAACAACAGACGATCTCAGAGAATTCAAAATGGAACTTCTCGATGAATTAAAAGAAATTATCAAAACCATTGCACAAGAACCTAAAAAGCAATGGCTCAAATCTCCACAGGTAAAAGAACTGATGGGAATTTCAGCAGGCACGCTTGCTAATCTTAGGGTAAATGGAACACTCCCATTCTCTAAAGTCGGGGGTATTATTCTCTACGAATATAAGGATATAGTAAAACTGATCAGCGACAATAAAGTAGATAATAAACAATATGTCTAATGGAAAAAATTAATTACATACAGCATCACATGGCTTTTTTTAGCCGTGTCCTCCATGATGATAGGTTGACACCTTTTCACATCAGTTTGTACCAGGCATTATTTCAATATTGGAATTTTAATCGCTTCAAAAAAGAATTTTCAGTTGCACGATCAGATCTAATGAACCTTTCAAAAGTAAAGTCAAAAACTACCTATTCGAAGTGTCTAAATGAGCTCAAAAAATGGAAATATTTAGACTACAAACCATCGAATAATCCATACGTGAAAAGCACTTTTAATCTAACCATTAATTGGACTACCAATATGTTAAATTCGAATACACCCAGTCCACCAAATGGATTACTCACAGTTCAACCCAGTTCATTTACTGGACAAGATGTGGTACTATTAGATAAAACCTATAAACATAAACCTATAAACAATAAAGAGAGTCCCAACTCTGAAAATTTTGTAATAATTTTTTTTGAAAAAAATGGGTCTTCAAAATTCGAAGGACAAAAATTTTGGAATCATTATGAATCCAAAGGTTGGATGATCGGATCAACACCAATTGTGGATTGGAAAGCCGCGGCTCGAAAATGGATTCTGAGTACAAACAATAAAACCAAGATTGGGGCAGTCCAGCAAATGGATTACCTGCATACCAATAACAAAAAAAGATACGATGAACCTCTCTGAAATTATGCAATTCAAAGATGGTGTTGTTCAATATGACTTCACCAATACCATTCAGTATTTGGAATACAAGGGCAAAGAAAAATTTGGCAATCATTTCAAAATTCACCCTGTGGATTTTCAGGTTGTTCACAAACTTCTGAGTTGGATGATCAAAGATCAAGAGGGATGCAAAAAACACAATATTTCACTTGCAAAGGGCATTCTGCTCGTTGGTCCGGTCGGTTGTGGAAAGACTTCGATAATGACATTGCTCTGCGATCTTACGAAGAAGTCCAGAGCATTCTACATCAAACCTGCTCGTCAGATTACCTTAGAATTTACCAAGCAAGGATATGATGTGATTCACAAATATACTCGATCAGTGCGCTCTCCTGTTCCATTGTGTTTGGATGATATTGGTGTAGAACTTCCGATGAAATATTTTGGCACTCCTGTGAATGTCATCGGGGAAATATTACTCAGCCGATATGACCTTTTTGTATCTAAGAAAATACTCACTCATGGTACTACTAATTTTAATTCTGAAGAACTGGAAGAGAGGTATGGAACAAGAGTCAGATCTAGATTGAGAGAGATGTTCAATTTGATTTATTATGATGAAAATACGTTCGATAAGAGGCAGTGAAATTCAGTTTTTTCATTGAATAGAAAAATATTTTCAACTAAATTAAACCAATACAACCCAATGCTTACGAAGCTATTGCAAGAATGAAAACCTTGACATATATTGCCCCTGTAATTGGTTGAAGATCATCCTAAAAACTCCATAAAGGATGATCGTTATCGTGATATGAGAATGGGGAATACAGAGTCGAAAGGCTCTGTATTTTTTGAAACAAAATCTCGATTTCATCCAATTAATAAATTTTAAATAATATCAATTATGATTCAAATCAACCAAACTTCACAAGAATATTTCAAGGCATTTTTTTATCTCCCTAAGTTTTATTTTTCGATAAGTCAATGGGTTATTACCAAAATCTCGAGGTGGAATAATAAATTTGCATGCTCCCTCTGGTCGCATACTTTATCCCACACATCCATTCCGCTTCGTACCTCAGACTACAGGTATGTGAAGCTGTGAAGCGGTGTTCCTCCAAGAGTTTGCCACAGCTATGTCGCCATCCTGCAATGCTGCAGGAATCAGCACATATGCCATGCGTACCTTTGGCATACGAGCTTTGTCACCATAGCTGTATGCTGCACTCTTTCCGTCACTCGTGGCTACTCTAGTATGAGAGCACTGATCAGGTGATTCTCTTCGTTTTCAGGCAAGCTGACACTGCGATATCCACCAGACTCTTCAGGCAGCCATTCATTTCAGCTCTATCCGCCCACACTTGTTTGCTACTCCATTCTTTCACTTAGCTTTACACAACTTCTTTGCTTGTCGTTCATTCATTTCGCAGCATTCCGTCTACGCTCAGTCGCTTGCATTCATGGCTGCCTTCGTTATCAGAGCTCTTCATCCTACCGCCACTTCTTTGTTAGCGGGCCGCTTTGTCCTCCGCCCCTCGCAGCCCTAGGTGCTTTTTCTTTTTAGTTTACCACCTCTGGTGGTCGGTATTCAAAGGTAGCACCTAGGGATGCTCGCTCCCCACCCGATCAACCGAAAATTTGCTATTGAATTTATTGGATTTCGTTGATCTCATTTGCTTGGCTCTCGTCAGTCGCTACGTTTCACCATGCCATCGTTCCTCGTCATGGACTGTCACTACTCCTTCCTCTTTGCCCCGTTCGGGTATGCCTGTCCAGGTACTAGCCTGGCCAGTATGCATCCCCTAGGTTGAGGACTCCCGCTTTTTAGCCCGGCAGTCAGCACAAGTCGAGTCGCTGATCTTCGTTACTCTACGATCACCGCCTCTTTGTTGAGCTGCCTGTGGTTCACAGCTTAATTTCTTAGATTCAATCTGTACGGAAATTTTGATCTTTTCTCCAAGTTCTCAAGAATTGAGCCATTGTGGTATGATGATAAATACCATACGGCAAAGTAGGCAGCGTCATCATTTTGCCAAGGTCCACTGAATACCTTTCAGCGTACTCATGGCACCGGTGGAGTTCCACCTTGGCTTCATGATTCCTTCCTCCTTTTGGTGCCTATGGTTTTTATCACCATGCATTGTGTATTTGCGAGGGGTAAAAAAAACAATAGCCCCAGAAATCTCTTCCTGAGGCTATCTTATAGATAAATAACTAATCTTTAGTCACTTCTACAAACTTGGAACTGCTAATTCCTTCTCGATCATCAATTGATTGATATTCTGTCTATTCATGTATACTACACCTAACCATCGTCCGTACTTACCTTTTGCATTTTTAAAGGTGACGATCTCAATTTCCTTCCCTTCGATCTCATCTTTCAACCAAGCTTTACTCTCCAACCCTGCAAACCTTTCTTTACCTCTTGGCTCGGGTGCATCGATGCCTTTCAGGCGAATCCTTTGTTTCCGGAGAATCGTATAAAAACCTAAATCAATATCAACATCGATCGTATCTCCATCTACAACTCTCACCACTTTTGCTCTGTATCTAAATAACATTCTTCTTTTTTTTGGATTTGAAAATGCGTTTCAGAAGAGCCGAAACGATGAAACTGACAATGGCTCCTATTGCTGCAAGTATTGCTGTCTTTAGCATATCGTTAGGGTCTATGACCCCAACGAATGCTATGATGGTACCGCCACAAGTACCGGCACTTTGATTACTTATATGGCTCATTCAGGATCCCTTTTGGAAACTTATCTAAAGTCTTCAAAGCATCTTTGTCAGTAGTTACCTGACTAACAGCTGTCGCCACAGCTCCAGCAGTTACCAGGTAGCCGCCAATCGTCACTACCACAGCTGGCAAGGCTACAGGAGCTGCTACAATCGCAGCACCTGCAGTTGCCAAAGCAATTCCAATATTTCTGAGGATCTTGAAAAATTTGGGTGTCGGGCTTGCTGCCCTTTCTACTAAATTCATACATTTTGATTTACAGATTCAAGAGTCTATCGACTCATAAATCTTGATGAAACAATTTTGATAATTTACCTGAGCGAGATTAGCCATGATTAGCTCCAGTGCAATTCGAGAGTAGCTTCCTTTGTCGCCACCCACCAATTGCATCACTGGAGCGATACAGCCTCTCAATTCCTCACTCGCATCATTTGCAGGATGGAGAAGAATGTAATCTCGACCAGGAACATCACTGATCAATAAGTGGTCTCTGAATCTTGGACTATGCCTTTTTTGGATTGGATAGATGCCCTCAGGAATGCATGAGACATTTCTGCGATTATCCAACCAGGGCAATTCTAATGAATTCGAGACAATCACGTTATTGATTGTAATCAGACCTTTGGTCCATTCCGGGTAGTATGTTCTTCCTAATTCTATTACCATAGTTCAGGAATTATACTTCACCTCCGCCTTCTTCACCACCAGCAGCTTCAGGAGCGCCAGTAACTTCAAGGATGCTCAATGAATTGTAAGATCCATTTTTCAACGAATAGAGATCTCCATTCACCTCTTGATAGAATTCGATGTGCATCAAATGAAATCCACATCCATCACCTGCAGGTGGAGCTTCAAATTGTAGTCTATAGTCAGCTACATTCGCATCTATTGGAAAGGTTTCAACATTACTGATTTTGGTATCAAACTCACCAGTAAGAAAATTCACATTCGTCCATCCTGCTTTGATGGCCATGTGCGTTGCACCTCCTGGAGCTACTACATCGTTGATCGGGTTCAGTTGTTTGACATTGATCTCTCCCGTCTCACTATTCAACTCATATTCTGCGAAGAAGATACTCGATAGAATCGCCTTAATATTGAAGTTGAATCCTTTCAGCAATGCCTTACCTGCCGTTTCCACAATTCCAAGACCTACATTTCTTTCACCTCTTGCACTTGTCGTGTCTAGATTTTTTACTTGGGTCATTGTCTTGGTAAGTCTCGATGTGACCAATCTGTCTTTTGCATTGGTCATGAGGTTTCGCACAGCTGTCCTCAGTAACTTCCCTGCTGTAGCAGATCTTCCAAATTCAGAACCATTTTCTCTGGTCCTTTGAAAATTGGGATCATTGGCGATTCTATCACCATCCACTCCACCTTTTGTCCTAACCAGATAATCTTTACCTGATTTGTAAAAGGTCAAATCATCGAGCGTACCCTTGATTTTTAATATTCCTTTTAATTTTGCCATAGAATTATAAGATTTGTGCTCATTTCTATTGAACGAGCGGTTAACTAATAATTCAATAATAGAGGTGAAGAATGCCACAAAGCAAATTTGCATTTCCGACAAAGTCACTCTAGGGCACTTTTTGCCATCATTGTCAGTTATATATTACATATTTACATCATATCTCATCTCATTTCTTCCAATTTCAACTTTTTATTATCTCTATAGATACTCCATGGATAGTGTATGGATACAGTATGGATAGTGTATGGGACTGACTGGTCAGCCTTAGCTCATTTGATTGACTATATGTCAATCAAAAAGGAAGGAACCGATTCATCAGAATCGGGTGGGTTGACTATAAGTTTCTCTGATAATTTGGAATGCTTATGAGAAGAATGAATAGAATTGTGATTTATCCTCAGGACGTTGCTTTGATCACCGGAAGGAGTGATCGATATGGTAGAATGATAATAAGGAAGATTAAAGAGGAATTAGGAAAATCGGATCATCATTTTATAACCATTCAAGAATTGTCTGATTATATGGGTATAGATATTAAATTAATTGAATTTACACTCTTTGAGTAATCCAATTAACTGAGTTAAGGCTAAGCATATTTAAAGAATTCGCAAAAAAATATGAGTAAAAACCCTCAAAATACATACGTAAATCTACGTAACATCATGAGTAGATTTACGTAATTCTGCATATAACATTAGAAAACACTACAGTATTGTAGTGTTTTCTCGATTATATCATTTATTATTACATTATAAAATCGTAACGGAATCAATTTGCAATAATCAAAAATTGATTAATCCAGTAAGACACACATTCAAAATGTAAGGTGATATAATAATTCTTTATTTTATCCTAATAATAACCTATACAATAAAATAAGGGCGGGTGTGATCTTTTTGGGGTTTTCAGAGGTGTATTTCAATTTTCCTAATTAAGAATCTCTAATACGATCTTATGAGATTCTACACCCAAATACTAGTCGGCAGAATTAGTATAATAGGATTACATTGTTTATACACCTCTATTTTACAAAAAAGATTTAAAAACGGTAGAGCATTCAAAAACATCCTTTTTGATTATTCATTAACTTTTTAAATTTTAATACCATGAAAAAAATTATTTTGATGTTACCAATCTTATTTTTGGTAACCAATTTTACTTATGCACAAAACTTTTGTGCAACAGAGCCTTCCGCTCAATTTCTTCAAGAGTTAGACTTGAAAATAACAAATCAAACTGGATGTACGGATAGTATTAAGTATGATCTTGAACAATCAATTATTTTTAATTTGGTGCTTTTCTATGCCAAAGAGGGAAACGGCCCTGATGAAATGAACGACTCTATTCGCAATTCTATCGAGAATGACATTGCTAATGCCTTTTCACCGCACAACATTTCTTTCAATGTATTTTGGAATAATCTGGATTGTGATGCTTGCCTTGCTAGTTTGGATGCTTGGCCAGAGTATTTAGAGACAAACACTTGTATTCAAGGTCATGTGTTCAAACCCGGAGGTGGTGGAGAAGCCACAGGTATTGGCGATGGGAAATTTTGGGGCAACTATACTTCTGTTCCACATGAATTGGGTCACGCCATTGGTTTGATTCATACACACTCCAATGACTCAACAGCAACTGGATATACTAGTGAGTTAGTGAATAGAGATCCTTTAGATGCTTGTGGGTGTAATTGTTTACAACTTGGCGATAGGATCTGTGATACTCCTCCCGACCCTTTTAAGTGGGGCAATCCAATTCCGGGCATGTTTTCTGATTCAGACTGCATGATGGTCAACACGAACAATGTCCAAGATAGTTGTGGTAAGGCATTTGCTGATCCGGATCAGATAGTAATGAATAATCTGATGTCTTACCATTGCGATGAAATGAATTTGCCAAGATTGACCGATGGACAAAACAATAGAATTAGGATGATGATGGATCTTGGTAATGGCTCATTTGAATATGAATACAATCCTAATGAAATGCCATTTACTCAAGGACTTACGGTGAATAGCACTGCCACCAAAAATTCCAATGAAGCATTCAATGGTGATATAATCATCAATGCGGATTTAACGATTGAAAATTGCACTATTGAACTAACTGAGGGGCATAAGATAATAGTAAATCCAGGTGCTTCTCTGACCATTAAGAACTCTACGATCAGAACATACACCGGAGGGATTTGTTATTTTCCAATGGATGGTAAAACCAAGTGGGAAGGAATTGAGATAAATCCGGGAATTGGGAATTTTACAAATGTATCTGTTTATACGAACTCTACATTAGAGATATCAGAAAGTGGAATATATAACCCTGATGGTACAGAAGGACTGATAAATCTTACATTTAACAATTCCACCTTGAACGGACCTGCTATTGATTTATCTAATACCTTTGGCCTTCATAAATTAGTGAAGAGTAATTTTGACCGCTCTGTAAATGTAACTGATAATTTTTATCTCGCGGTAGAAGGTTGCAATTTCAACTTACCAATAGACAGTGCATTTTCTGCTATCAAAGCACACAATACAAATTTACTCATTGGACATAGCTATCCAAATATCCCAACCAAAATCTACAATAGTCACACATCTGTTGATTTTGTGTCAGAGGGTATTCACTCCCTAGCAGTAGTTGGTGTCGAGTTTTATGATGTGATTGATGGAGTATCTGCATATGGAGCAGGAGGGCTATTGACAGTAAGTGATTGTACGATCCGCCTCAGAGATGCCACCAATGTAATTGGAGGAGGCACGGGAATCTACAACAATAATATGATGGACTTCAAGATCTATAATAATGAGATTCATGGAGTCAATTCCAACAAAGAATTTGGTATAAAACTTACTACCCCTAGTGAAAATGCAAATTCGAACCTATTAATCAATAATAAAATTTATGACTGTTTTACAGGGATAGATACTCGAACAAATAGTACGGATGATTTTGGAGATAATATAACAGGTGTAGAATTTGAGTGCAATCAATTCTTCAATATCCAAAGTGATAATTTTAAGACCGGAGAAATTGGCCCTAAACAAGGGAGAGGCGCTTTAGATCCTAATAAAAGAGCTGCCGGAAATGTCTTTGATGGCTCTAATGTAGGCTTCCAAGAGTTCAACTATGAAGGTGGTGGATTTGATCTCACCAACTATTTTTACAGAGATACCATCAATGAAGAACCTATATTTTACAATCCTGATACACATACGGGCTTTGGATGGGATAGATTTACAAAGGAAAGGGTTGATGCCAATCCTGTTTGCACCTACCCAGTCATCAATAATGACCCCAATCAAATACCTACAGTACGTACACAGGTTACGGAATTATATGATGGTGGAGGTACGGGTGGCGTTATTAAGCTGGTAAAAGACGATAGCGATCACGATCCTACAGGTGTGATTACGGATATTTTGACGAATAGCCCTTGGGTATCGGTAGCAGTAGTACAGACACTATTAGAATATGCTCAATATTATACAGCATCTGAATTTGCACAAGTAGTATTGGCCAATCCTGGAGTGATCGTGGACCCGTATATCTACGATGTAGTATTCAATAGTGGCAGTATATCCAATGCTATGCAACTCAATATTCTAAATGCTTACAATGCAGGTGATACACGTATAGATTTTGAAAGCGGACTTACAGATATCTTCTTGGACGGAGCCGTATATAGCAATGGAGTGATCGAGCAGGAAATCGTTAATGGTACGGTCAATATGGGAGTCATTCGAAGTGAAATAGATAAGAAGATATCCAAGACTAAGTATTTTCAGATCGTTGAAACATATCTGTACGAGGATGACTATGCCAATGCGCTTCTAGCCCTCACTGCTAAAAATGATATACGCTCTAATGACCCAATCTTATTAGCCGAAAAGTCAGCATACTCAGAACTCGTACATATGCAGTCAAATCTTGGCAATCAAGGTATGAACTGGGATAAGCTGAATACAGCGGATTACAACAGAGTGGTGCAAATAGCCAATACTTATAATGGATTTGCTACAGCCAAAGCACGAAATATTCTTAAGATATATTATGACCTATCTTTTGGTGATTATCCACCAAAGCCAGATTATCCTACGGTGACATTCTTGGCGGCAGGTACAAGAAGTACTACCAAAGATGCAAGGATAGATGTATATCCTAACCCAACAAATGACTATATCAATATTGATTTTATAAGAGAAATAGACGTAACTTCGTCTGAGATGAAACTTTATAATACTAAAGGTGAGATAATACTGAGAAGAGAGCTGAATGCAAATGCAAATAAAATAGATATATCGAGTATGGCTCCGGGAATCTATTACTATGAGATAACGGCAAACGAGAAGCGTTTACTGGTAGATAAAATAATAATAATTAAATAATAATACAGGTGGAGGCAGGCTAAGTTCTGCCTCTACTTTTTTTAATAATAGGAGGTATGAGATTTATAGTTTTGCTACTTATCGGAATGGCTACTGGTTTAAATAGTCAAGTTCCATACAATATTAGGCTTGATAATGACTTATCTCAAGCTCATGGCGAGATTGTGCATGAATTGGAAGACAGCTATCTGTGTATCGGTAGAGGGTTTGAGATCGGAGTTTCATTAGGTCAAGGAGTATATGCTACAGAGATAGATAAAGAGTCTGGGGAAATTTTAAATAGTTCTAGATTTGAAATACCTAATAGAACATTGTTTTTTGATAATGTCAATTCTGGTATAAAAAAGAACAATAGTTTTTATTTTATTGTTGGAGAAGGACTCAATATTTATTTATGTTACTATGATGAAAACACTAATGAAATTATCAATGAAAAAATATTAACGCCTCATGTATCGACTCCTATAGTCTTTCTTTACGATTTCCACTTTGAGAATGGTATATTCTATATTTTAGCTAGTGTAGAAATAGGAACGACGTTTAAGAATAGTTTATTGATTATTAAATATGATTTAGAGAATGACATACAAACAGAAACATTAATTGATGATGAAAATGTTGATCCCTTTACTGTTAAAATGGCATTTCTCTATAATGGTAATTACCTCCTACAGTATTCAACTTCGGAAAATATTAGGGAACTTTATGTTCAAGAAGTTGATGAAATTGGTAATATACTTTGGACAATAAAATATCCCGCATCTTCAAACGGAGATGGGTCTACTTTGCTAAATATGGAACAAGGTAATTTTCTAATTGGCGGACTAACAAGATTACCTCCACTTAACTCTGAACCAAGGAGGTTACCAAGTCTCTTTAAATTTAATGTAAACGAAAAAGCATTTGTTAGCTTCGGTAGATTTGACCTTATGACTGCTGATTATAACAATTGGAATACAAATGTTACCGAAATAACACCATCCCATGATAGCCTCCATTACCTGTGCGTAGCAGAACTCTACAATATCCATCAAGACCCTGATACTATAATAGGCAAGGGAATGGTAGCGAAGGTAGATACCAATCTCAATACCATTTGGCGGAGGTCATATTGTATTCTGGGCAATAATTTTGTAGGTCATACCTTGGAAGATGTTATCCCCACTTCAGATGGCAATTACCTTTGCTATGGCAAGGCATTTTACTATACCATTCCTCCTGGAGAAATCCCCATACTAAGTTGGGTATTCAAGATTGATGAGGACGGAAAGCTCATTGGAGATACCACCACTGCAACAGTAGAATGGGAAAATGAGATATTCAAAGATCAAATAGAAATCTTCCCCAATCCTGCATCAGACAACATTTATATCAATCAAAATGATATTGAGAATGTGAGGTATAAGGTCTTCGATTTAGACGGAAAATTGGAAGATGAATTCAATATTGATGACCGAAATGAAAGTGTGATGAAGTCGATAGACAAGTGGCAAAAGGGCTACAAAGTAATTAGAATGTCGAAGGGGGATAGATTAATTGGGAGTATAAAAATACTCAAACTATAGAGCTATGAGATTAATAATTTTAGTACTAATAGGAATGTCAACTGCGATATACAGTCAAGAGCCATACAATATTAGGCTGGATAATGAATTGACTCAAGCGCATGGCAAAATAGTACATGAATTGGAAGACAGTTATCTCAGCTTGGAGTAAGCCTAAGATCAAAACACGTTTTGAAAACAAAGTAGAATTCGTCTACAATGAACTAGGTTAAATTGCCTCAAAATTGTAAGTGAGGATAGATCTTCAGTTCTAACTTACTAATCAAAAAATAAATCCTAAAAATATTAATGCGCTATTCAAAAGATAAAACTATGAAAAATACATTACTCGTTTCCTTCTTTTTTACATTTTCCTTCGTCTTGGCAAAGTCACAATCACAACCAAATGCTTTTGTTGAGGATTATAACATTCATGCTGTAATTGTGAAAGAGGATGCTACCTATTATGCTATATCTACGGACATTGTGAAAGTTGATGATAATAATGTCAAAACGATAGTTGATAATCGCAGCACTTTTAATGCCTGTTTGGAAGGAAAATTTTATGATCAGCCGGAAGGGTGGACTTATTTGGGATGGCGATATTTGAATGACGATGCCATTTTCCCAAGGCTAATCTTGAGCCAATATCAAAATGGTACCGTAAATAGAAAAGAAATCGATTTCCTTAATCAGAGCAATAATCTAGGCTCTTTTATTAGCGCTACCTATCAATCAAACGATTCTATTTTCATTTTAGTAGAAAAATGGAATGACTACAAAATTGTAATTGTAAACAGTGCAGCAGATATCCTTGAATCATCTCAGTTGGATTTGCATTATCTTAAAGAAATGATATTAATTGATAAGGATATTAACTTAATTATTGGCGATAGTAATCTTTATATTTGGAAAGGTAATAATATAGAAAATCATACTTCATTCGAGGATAAGATTATTGATGTGAAATATTATCATAATAAAAGAATAGAGGTGTTGACTGAAGATAATATTTACTGGCTAAATACTTCTTTGGAACTTCAAAAAACTATTCCTCTTCCCATAAATTCCAGAACGACAAAGGCTTTTTATACAGCCAATGATCTTACCTATCTCATTGAAATAGAAAATAATCAATCTTACATTTCATCAATTGACACATTAGGTAATAATTCAGATGTATTTGTAGAATCTCCCGATATAGTCTACGAAGATTTGAAGATATATAACGATAGATTCAATATTTGGGGGGTTACGGACTGTTTTTTATCTGGAAGCATTATAAAGATGGATTTGGATGGATTGGACTTTGAAATTCCCACCATAGATATAGCTATAGATGAACTTATAACTATTGACATTAGTGATATGACAGATACTATTTTTCCAATAGAAAGAAATTTTTCATGGCAAATTACAGTAACCAATTATGGAAGCGAAGCCATTGGTAGGTATACTGTAAATTCGAATAGCAAAAATGAAGGAAATGATCCCTATATCAGTTTTAGTAATCAGGACCCTTTACTGCCCAGCGAAAGCAGAATCCATGAAGGGGAGTTCAGTTATATTGAGAGTAGTGCTAGTATTCCGCCTGATGTAACTACATGGATAGGGGCAGACAAATTGGATGAAAACTGTACTAATAATGTACTACATACATCATTGGTTACATCTACAATTGATAAACCACAACAGGATATAAGACTTTATCCTAATCCAACTACAAATGAAATTTGGATAGAACATGCTAATGATTTTTCATACAAAATATATAATATGACCGGAGCTATACTGCATTCAGCTGAGAATTATCATGAAAAATATATTAATGTAGAATTCTTGCCATCGGGATTTTATATTATTGAAATACAAACGTATAATCATAAAGTATTTGAAACTTTTTTCAAAAATTAACTATTCAGAATTCCGAAATCATCCCAATATATAAGATGTAATTGGTTTATCTTAGAGAGGTTGAAGGCGCCCGCTTCCAGCCTCTCATTTTTTATGATTAAATGTGATTCAAATTAAATTATTATTCTCTAGATTCCTTTATAATTCTCTCGTACAACAATTCCCATTTCATTTTTTGCTCGTCAGGAATAGAATTGTAAAGTGGACTTGCTATAACTTCTTTATAGATTTCAAGAGCAAGAGTATAATCTTCTAAATCAGTATATAACTCAATTTGGGTAAATACAATTCCAATATAAGGCATCGTATCTTTATTTGTAATAGAAATGGCTTCATTAGTTACTTTTAAAGCTCTATCATAATCCTCATTTTTCTTGTAATAATTGATCAATTCAATTTTGAATATCACGATGAAATTTGAATGCTTGATATATCTTTTCTGGAATATAGATATTGCTTCCAATATCATATTCTCTAGTTCTTTTCCTTCATAGAGCAGAGATTTTATCTGATAGTAATAGTACAAATACCATACACTGTCATATTTTAAGTTTTCTTCTAAATCTTGAACCATAGATTCTATATCTTCTTTTGGCAGTGTCAGACCCATCATAAAATTGTTCAGCACAGTACCATACATTCTCATCGCTTTGATTTGTGCCCGAATGATTTTATCCAAGTCAAGATATTCGTGCTCCCATTTTTGCGCTTCCAGCAATGAACCAAACTTAAATTCATGATTCATAAGAAATTCCGCCATCTCTCTGGCAAACTTTAGATTGAAGTTCTGTCTTGAATTTTGATAGCAATGTTCGGCTATCTGTTTTGCCTCTTCTCTATACCCAAGAGTCACGAGTTTGAGCACTGCACTATGTGCATCAAGGTTTTCAATATATCGCTTTTGAGCATCATTCCTCTCAATGTCCAGACTGGATATTTTCTTGATTATTTCTCTTGTGGTACAATCTTTGGGCAGATTATCCAAGAAGAGTTCAATATTGATCTTTTCTACCATGTAATACTTATTTTTTTATATTCTTAAATCTATTATTATGTTATTATTAGAAGGTTTGTTAATCTTACTTGGAATTATTGAAAATGATGCACAAGGATTGTAGTAAGCATTAACTCAGATCGTAAGGCAACTTGATTTATCAGATTACGCATTAGATCAAGTTGTTTTTTTATTCATCTTCCTCATCCATACTATTTAGTTGCTTTTTTATCAGTTCATCCAAATTCTTGTTTTCTTCGCTTTCTTCCTCTTCTTCTTCCCATATATTCTTATCCAGCCACATTTCACCCTCATTAAATATGAACCAATTCAAGTTTAAGTTCGGGTATCTTGATTTAATCATATAAATGACTTTGAAAGAGGGAGTATTGCCATCTCTAGCTATTCTTAGTATGGTGACATTATTAGTTAAGCCTATTTCATTGCTAAATGAAGTATTATTCAGTCCAAGGGTTTTAATCAATAATCTTAATCTTTTATATACTTCCATCACTTATACTTTCCACAAAACACTTTTATCTCATTCTAAAATTCTCATTTTAGACATTTGAATGTTTTGATAATTAACTTTATTCTATTACTCGAAGCACAACAGGAAAGCTCATTTAATATCCGACTAAGATTAATGAGAATCTAGGTTACACATATTCAATTGTGGGGAACACCTTTTGTACTCAACATAAATTTAGAAATTTTGTTAGATATTTTGGTCCACATGCTATTTTATTGTTCTTCATGATGCGTATTGGTTAAGCTTTGAACCATCTAGCAAGCAATTATTCATATTCTTTTCCGTTTTCCTTGTAACAGCCATATTATAAAGTTGATTTTTTCTTGCACTATTAGATATTCTCCCTTTTGTTGCTTTTTTTTAGGTGATTTAGCAAAATACAGTATTGAGTTGCCGCCCTTTGTAGATTTGCAATAAGCAATATTTTCAAAGTTGATTAATACCTTATCTCCTTTAGTTGTTGTTAGTAAAATTACCTCGTTTAACACCTTCATTTTCCATGAATTCGAATAATGCCATTTTAAATATGACATTGTCATAATCCGATTTTTCATTTTATAAAAGCAGGGCTTATGATCTAATTCACAAACCCTGCATAACCCCAAAAAATCAATTGAAACCAATTTAGTCTTTCTTGTAGAAATTGAAATCCTTTGTTCTATTCAATTTTTCCTACAAAAATATTATGATGTAATCACTAAGATTGATTTAATTATATTGACGCAAGTTATTATTTTAAATGTATTGGAGAAAATATATATTTAGTACAAATTCCTCCATTATTCCAAAATTGGATAAACCGATAAAAATCTATTTTCTGACCCAAAAACAAATTCTAGCAAAATCCCACTTTCAGTATAACCATGATATATACTTGATTTGATTTCTTTCATGTTTTTATATGCATGATGACACTCAAATACAAGACGTTGTAGATTCCAATCAATTGGGAAAAATGTAGTTTGCGAATCCTTCCTGACGTATTCACCTGTACTTGATCTTTTGACAGAAATATCAGCTACAAATACGCCTGTCTTTTCATCCTTCTTTATCAGTCGTTCGATTCTGATTTTCTCCTTGTCATACAAATGAATACCACTTACGTTGTTTTTAGTTACTCTTCCATTGGATGAATGTTGCATTATACGATATATCATCTGATGAAATCTATCATCCATATCAATTGGTCCTAGTATCACATTCCCACCTCTTAAAAGAAATGGATCTTTAAATATTTTTTCTGCTCTCTTAGGATTTGTTTTCAAGAGATTTCTATAGATTTCAGAATTTTTCTTGAGGCTCTTTAGATCCTCGTAAGGCCCTTCTCCAACTTCTTTAGGATGCCTTAAGAAATTATGACTTAATTCCAACACCCTTGCACCATCCAACATGTCTTGATGTTCAGATGGTAAATGTTTTAATATATAGTAGTATGACATATAATTCATTTTATAGTGCATTGTAATTTACAAGATAATTTCAAAATTACTTCTTATTCATTCAAATATCGATAGTAACATATACTGGCAATAGTTGTAATAACCATGCTGATTTTATAAACTTAGAATGCTACACTAATCTTCTGCATAGTTAGGTTCAGATCTACATATCTGCAAGGTCCCAGCCACACAAATCAACGCCTATCATCTCGCTTTATGGCTCGCTGTTCCACCTTGCATTTATTTATCTCTTCCCTAGTATGGCATCGATAGTATGAGCATTTGACTCATAAGTATTTTTCACTTTATATTATTTATTATGCTTACATCAGTTTTATCATTAGGTCAGTTAGTTGCTACCTCGAGTATTCATTCTCTTATGTTATCAGATCTTTCCTTTCATACATTCATTTATACATCCATTATGAGGCATGAGGGGGGAGATTGGGGTGAGATTAGCTCTGAGGATCATGAGAGCAATGGGCGTGCTCTCACATCAGGTCGTCGTATATTTTCTGTTTATGAGTGTGGTCCATCCCATCAGGAGTATGGTCAGAAGATTTATGTGATTACAGAGTCAGACCGATCTGTTACTACTGTACTTTGGCCATGGGAGTATTAGTACTCTCATTTTTACATTCTGCTTAGAGTGTTCAATGCCTTAATTTTACTTTGGTGAATAAAGCGTCTTCTCGTTGGTTTGTTTGTCATACATACTTCTGCATAGGTAGGTACAGATCTACATATCTACAAGGTCTGGTCACTGCGTGCCCTGGCACCTCCTTCGTCGGCGATCCACCTTGCATATAGGTATATCTTCCCTGAGTGTGCATACGATAGTATGAGCATCAGTCTCATCAGTATTTTTTCACTTATTTATTTCATTATTATGGTTAGTTCATCATCAGCTGGTACAGTACAGTTATCGGCGCAGGTTAGTGAGTGTTTGTCACTCGATTTATTGTTTTTACATTTTATTAGTTCATCATTGGTTCGTCATCGAGCGGGAGATGTGGGTATGGTATCAGGTTCAGATTTTGAGTCCAGTGTGGCTGGGTTTGAGTTTGGGGGTCGGTACTCCTCAGTGTTTGAGTATGAGCAGTTGAGTTCTAGTTTATACGGTCAGCAGTTATTGGTTATTTCGCCTAGTGCTAGAGATACTATTTTTGTTTCATTTGTTGGGGAGCTGTACTAGCTCCTCTTTTAAAATTCAATGTGAGATATTTCGTAATAAATCTAATCAAGAAATTTTCAGTTCTTTGTATAAATTATAAATATCATTATGTCAAATTACTTCACTTGCTGGTGGTGCAATGAAAAGGGAAATTCAGGTGAACATAAATTTAAAAGAACTGACCTTGTAAATGAGTTTGGTGAGACTTTTAAAGATTCAGAAGATTATCCAGTTTTGATGAGGAATGGAAGTGAAATAAAACTTCAAAGTGCAAAATCTAAGTTTGTTAAGTTTCCGAAAGTTCTTTGCGAGAATTGTAATAATAATAGATCCCAAGATTTTGATTTATCATATTCTTTAGTTTTAGATATGTTAATCAAAGATCACTTAGATTATGAAACACGAGAATATATTGATTTTAAAGCAATATTTGGTGATGAATGGCAGAAAGGAAAACTAGATTTTTACTCGTATTTTGTTAAACACTTTTGCTGTAGACTAGCGAAAAACAATATTGAGATTCCATTTCAAGTGATAAAGTTTCTAAACAGACAAGCTGAATATTTGGAGATTATGAATTTCGAATTTCAACACAGGTTAGATCTAAAAAAAATGATTGATTTAATGGTTGAGGAAGGATATAAAGACGGATATGTTGCATTAGGAAGTTTATATACAAAAAATGATTTAAATGATAATATTGAATTTGCATTTTCACACTTAATCAGAAAGTGGGTTCGAGTTAACATGTTTTACTCTAACGCAATTAATAAAAAGAACTTCAAGAATTTGAAATCATATTATAAGTCTCCTGTTATACCATTTAAGAAAATTACAACTATTCCTTTAGATCAAATTGTATCTTATTCTGATCTTAGTAAGTCTGTATATTCCAATAGAATCAATTTAGAATTCAATAGAGACTCAATTGAATCTGTTAATGAATATTTTAATGCGAATCCTTATAAAAAAGTAGATACAAATTTGTTATAATATTTGAACGAAAGTATCATATTTCTTTTAATATTGTATAATGGCGCACCTTTGACCCACTAAATGGCGCAAGCTGACCCACCCCAGAGAGAAGTGGATTTCAAATATAAAAAATGCTTAAGAACTTCTTCTTAAACTTTGGCCTTTGAGTTCGATTTTAGAGCATTTGGCTGACAATCTGTCCATGATCGCATCGGCTACCGTAGCTTCATTAATATACTCGTACCATGTTTTTATAGGGAGCTGAGAAGCGATAATGGTGCTTCCCTTATCGTATCGATCTTCTAGGATTTGCAGCAGGGCAAGTTTAATTTCATGGGTTAATGGTTGTAGTCCAAAATCATCAAAAATGATGAGTGGTGCTTTTCGGATTCTGTTGATCCATCGGATGAAAGTGCCCTGGACCTTGGCAACTGCCATTTCTTCAATAAATCTGTTGAGATTAAAGTATAAAGTTCGATAACCTAGTAGGCAAGCTTGATGTCCAATAGCGCAAGCAATAAATGATTTACCACAGCCGGTTGCACCTGTAATGAGGATATTTTCGGCTCTGTCGATAAAGCTACAATCAGCAAGTTTAGCCATTGTTTGTTTAGAGAGGTTACGTTGTGCATCATAGCGGATATCTCGGATACTTGTTCGATATCGTAGTTTGGATAAGCGTATGAGCATCGTTGTACGCTTGTGTGCTCTGTTCTGCATTTCTGCATCGATCAGGGTAGCTATACAGGCATGTGTATCCGGATGCTTATCTGCTGGCAGGTCAATAATGCTTTTATAGCTGGCTGCCATACCGTCCAGCTTCATTTTAGTCATGCATTGTAAGGTTGCTTGTGTGTTCATTTGTTGTTGTTTTATATTGTTTAATAATAGTGTTTAGTAGCAGCAGAGAGGTATAAAAGAAACCCTCGGACTATGGGCTTCTCCAGTCGCCCTACGGGCTCCTTACAAAGCCCATAGTCCGGTAAATTATTGAAGGTCATCCGTAATAATCACTGCCTCTTATGTTTTCATGCGTTTGAATTGAAAATAGTTTTCTCTGAGGATCAGGCTCCAACTGATCCATATTATTCTTTAGAATATTGGACAGGATTTGATAGTTGATTCTATGTGTAGTTCTGGCTTTCATACAAGCGGCTTCCAATCGTTGTGGGCCATACTTTTTGGACAATCGCAATACACCCAAACAGGTATTATACGTCTGTTCGATTAATCGTTTACTTTCCAGTATTTGTTCCATTGCCCAAAACGTATTGGGGCCAATTTTAGCACTTTGCTTTTTAAAGTATGTTGCATCCCAGCCCCGTTGCTCCAAGTATTTCCTATGCTTTTCCGGCATGTGAGCTGCAAAAGAAGAATAGCCTTGCTTACGCCTATCTCTACGGTGTACAGCTATTCTTTCAGTGCCGCAATATATCTCTACCTGGGAGTTGGTATATTCTATTTCACATTGTTTGCCGACATAAGTAAATGGAACGCTATATTGATGCCAGTCTTCCCCAAGTATCACATGATAATTGCGTTGCACCTTGGCTCTGGTAGACTTCTTCACCTCAAACATTGCTGGAGGAAGATCTGATAAATGCGGTTTTTCATCCTCTTCAAATCTATCTTTGCGACTGTAGGACCTGCCTTGCATTAAGGTGGTGTTGAGCTTTTCCAAGTGTTGACTAAAAGCCTGATTGATCTGATTAATATTGGAAAATTGTTCGTCTCTTAATGGTGCATAAAGCTTATTATAAACAATAGCCACATGTCTTTCTACGCTGGCTTTGTCTTTCGGTTTGCCTACCCGGGTAGCGGACAACTCCACTCCATAATAGGATGATAGTTGGATACACAATTGATTAAAAGTGGGTTCATACCGATCTGCCTTGATCACAAAACTCTTGAGATTGTCACTCTGGATCACTTTGGGTAATCCACCAAAATATAGCAAAGCAGAATTGATGCCTTCCACAAAATGTTCTTGTTTTTGATCCGGTAAAGCAATAGCAAAAGTATATCCGGAAAATGGCAAACTGCATACCAACACTTCCGCATAATGAATCAACCCGGATTTATCTGTCCAGGGCATTTTCTTTCCGGCAAAATCAACACTCATCACCTCGCCAGCCCGGTGCTCCAATCGAATCGTTACATCTTGTTTCTTTTTATAAGCTGCTAACTTTCTACAAAATCGACTGTAAGAAAAACCATCAGGATGATTGGCAATATACTCCTCCCATAACAACCAACGGGTAACTCCAACTCTACCCAGTTCACTTGTGATCTTAGGAAACAGCTTCTGCAGTACCTTATCGCGATAGCTATCATCTTTGACTTCTTCAGAAGATTTAGAAAGATACTTTTTAACCGTATTCCGAGATAGGCCTAATAACCTTGAAATCTTCCGCTTAGAGTAACCTAGAGAAGAATATTGTTTGATTAATTCAATCGTATCCATACGAAGTGGTTTGTATGCCATTTTGTCTCAATTTTTATTGAGTACCAAAACAGCAGAATTATGCCACTTCTCTATACATTTTTAGGGGTGGGCCAGCTTGCGCCAATCGGTGGGTCACATACAGCGCCAATTGGTGGGTCAGCTTGCCGCCATTTAACAATATATGGCATCTAGTATTTTTCATCGCTTTTGTTAGATATATCGTCTTGTGCCAGTTATACTACTTTTGTTTCATTTGTGGAATTATATCTTTATTGTATTGAGATAAGGAAACGAATTTCATTTACCTGGATAACTTTTTATTCTAATTAGTTCTATTGCGTTTGAGCTATGGTCTAAGGTAATATTTTATACTTCTAATCTTCAAGTTTCTAAATAAAGCATATCAAACAGCTTTGAAATTGGAATGAATATTGACCTTTATTTAACATGCCAGATCGCAAAATATACACTTTACTTCAAATAAATCAATCTGTTAAACGAGCTATTGAGAATGCTACGGATAATAATTCATTCTGGATAAGGACAGAAATCACTTCAATTGATATTCATAAAAAAAGTGGGCATTACTATTTAAACCTCGCCCACACATATAAAGGAATGACGGTAGCGAAAGCACGTGCACAAATATGGGATAAAACAGCACAGAATTTAAAAAGACAAATCGGAAATGACTTTGATAATATCTTAAAACAAGGTTCAGAGGTATTAATACTTTGTAAAGTTCGATTTCATCAAATTTATGGATATTCGATAATTATTGAAGATGTAGATAAAGAATTTGCTCTAGGCAAGATTGAAGCTCAAAAGAAAGAGTGTTTTGAAAAACTAACAAGAGAGGGTATCATAAATTTGAATAAGCACAAATCAATTCCTTATGTAATTCAACATATTATTGTTTTGGGATCAAAAGGGACAGCTGGTGTGACTGATTTTGAAAAACAAATAATTGAAAATAAGCATGGTTATATATTTGATTTCAGTCTTGTAAATATTCAAGTACAGGGTGATGGAGCAAAGAGAGGTATTATTAATGCTTTAACAAAAACATCTGCAATAGTTGGAAATGTGCTAATAGTAATTCTTAGAGGAGGAGGATCAAAACTCGATTTACACATTTTCAATGACTATGACATTTGCAAGCTAATAACACAGCATCAAGTACCAGTATTTACGGCAATAGGCCATGAAATTGATCAAAGTGTTTGTGATTTAGTTGCTAATACTCCGCATAAAACTCCAAGTGCGGTTGGCTCTTTTATAATTGATCACAATTTGCAATTTGAAACAAAACAACAAACAAAGTGGATAATGCTTAAAGATTTGAGCCTTCATTATTACAAAAAACAACATAATTGGCTTACCGCTAACTCGGAAGGTTTTAAAACCAAAGTAATTAGTTACACTCAGTTAAAGCGAGGTTCCTTACATCACAGTGGACAAAGGCTAGTCAGAAATGTAAAACAAGAGATTAATAATTCATCTAATTTGATTCAATTACAGTTTCAATCCATAAAGAATATAACAGTTAATAAAATCAATGAAGTTGAACCTTCAATACTAAGAAATTCTCTCTCAATCTTAAAGGGAGAAACACGACGGTTGTTGAATACTATGCATGCCATAAATGAAAATCGTAGGATCGATAAGGTTAAGGTTATAACAGATAAATTGTTTATAAAAGAAAGAAGAAGATTGCTAGACTTAAACACCTTTGTTGATTTCGCATCACCAACTCGATTGTCTGATCGTGGCTTTGGAATAATAATGAACAATGAGAAGATTTTGAGAAAAACTGATGCTTTGAACGAAGGAAACTATTTAAGCATAAAGGTATATGGCAGGAAATTTGTTGTTACGTTTAGAAATTATAGTTAGATATCATGGATGCCAACCTTACATATGAATCAGCATCAATAGAACTTGATCAAATTCTCTTGGATTTAGAAGGTGATAAAATTACTATTGACTTACTTGCAGAAAAAGTAGAAAGAGCAGGGAAACTATTAAATTTTTGTACTACTAAACTGCGAACAACAGAGCAAAAAGTACAAAAGATTATAAGCGATATTGGTCTTTAATTTGATTTTTATAAGCTCATTTCTCCTAACAATCTAAACTTCATCTATTTCATTGACTCCCTTAAACTCCAAAACTCCTTGCCCATACCAACAGTGACGACTATCAATTTTTGATTTTATTTCATAAAGTCTCCAAGGTCGGTTTTCGCAAAATGATTGATATTTTATTCTATCCGGAAGATTACATACAGTGAAGAAAGGACATTCGCAATTTTTCTTCATTTCTACACTTTCAGTGTCAAATAATAAATGACTTGATGCATAATGAGAAAAAGCAATGAGGGCTTTAAGGGCATGACTGGTTTCATCTGTCAAAGAAGTAACAAATAAGTCTCTCATATACTTATCTGAAGATCTGAATTTAAATAATTGATCAGGTGGTGTAACATCTGAATACAACATTCTAAAATTGTCATTAAAAACTAGATCAATTTCGTATGAAGGATCCTTCATCCTTAATACGTGAAGCTTTTGAGCTGTAGTTATAAGATGAGTGTATGCTTTGGTCAATTGCCTTCTACCTTTGAACGCTTGAATTGAGCCCTCTAATTCTTGAATGAGGGGTTTCTCAATTCTTTCTAAGTACTCTTTTGTTTCTGTCTTAATAATTGTGAGAGCCTGATTTCTATCTTTTTCCTTAACAAGTCCACTAAATTTTATAAGCAATTCTAAATATCTTTTCCCTACTTCGCTATAGCTCATAGCCAATGATGCCATAGTCAGCATTTCATAAGTAGTTGTATCTGGAGAAAGAAATTTTGTAACTTGTCTGAGTACCGTATATTCTGTATTTTTTAGTGTATCAACTATTTCTGACCTATTGTATATTTTTTGATCAACAATTCTATCCATTTCATAGGCTAAACCTTCCAAAATAAAAAACCTTCCAAAATATAATTCTATCGCAGTAAGCTTATTTGTAAAACAATTTACTGTAATAAGTGGTATGTTAAACTCATGAGGTTTATCCAAATTGTTTTTAATAATATCCAATTTTACAATATTTTCAAGATTCACATTCGTAACATTTAAAATTTTCTCAATGTCCAATTCTCTAGTAGTTGAACCGAACATAACTTTTTCGAATGCCAATGTGTGTGTGTAGAGATGCTTATCCTCTTTATCAGAAATTCCTAGAAACTTGGAGGATTTAGGATTTGGATCAATATATTTAGAGAATATTGCTTTTCTCATAATGTCAAAATTCAATGCCATCATACCGGAGTATGTAGAGACCTCATGCAAATAATGAATGTACTCATGGAAGATCACGACATAGTGGGTTTGTTGCAGCTTAATAAATGAATTTGCTTCATCACAGCTGTCAAATTGACTTTTTTCCGAATGTGTTTCAATTGTTACGTAGAATTTTCCAAGATGATACATTCCCAAAAGATCAGTATTTAGAAAATTGAATATTTGGTTGTTAGCAGAATTTGTACTCATACAACAGTGTTTTTTTTATTCTAAGTTTACTTCATCTAGTTTGCTATTCATTCGTAGAGAACTGACTTAAATTTTCATTTATTCTAAATGACGAAATTTACTTAGTGTTATATTTTTAATTGATTAGAAATTCATGAATAAATCATTATATATTTGACTTAAAACCTATTCAAAATTGTAAGAATAGGTAATGGTGTTTGTAGTATATCTTTCAAAGATTTGTATGTTAACATAGTTAGGATTTTAAGAAGCTTTTTATCAAACTTGACGATTAGTATTTAATATTATTTAATGAAGGTACGCATACAGGTATGGTTGAAGATATCCAAAAACATCTTTACACCTAAAATAGATTTCAAATGGATCTGAAGAAGAATATACTCAATTTATTAATACTCTTATTGCTACTGATATTTTTATACAGTTCTTATTTACTAATTATTCAAAATAAAACGAATAAGATTGTTGTTGATGATTTAAGCACAATTTTGGACACATCTCCAAATAGTAGATATGAAACAGTACAAAAAGACACCATGATCTACGATTCAATATCTTCAAGCTTTGTTAAAAGAACAATAACAATTTACGAACCAGTTAAATTTATAACAATTGAAAATCTATGGCAAGATTTCACCATACAAATAGAGTACCCATATATTATTGAGTCTAATAAAATGACTGATATCATACTTACTATACGTAAGAAGAACATTACTAATAAAGTACCTCTCGAAATAACTGCACAACTTAATATACTAGATGGTCTTTTTGTAATAATTGATAGTACTAACAATACTAAAAAAGTAATTGATGAAAATGAATGGTTATGGACTAAAATTTTTAAAGAAGATCTAGGATTGGAGGTTAGTATTTATGACTCTAGATCTGATTTAACATTTCTACAAAAAATTCCAATTAAGATTTATAAATCTCATTCCAATTTAGTCTTAACCTTTATGCAAGAAAATACTTGGTTATCCTGGTTTTTAGGCGGATTTATATCGACTTGCTTGATAATATTTAATTTTTTTAAACCAAAAGGACGACAACCCTACTCATAGATACTTCTGTTAAGAGTGTTCCAGATAACTCATTTTTGCTTGATAACAAATGTTAAAATTTATCCTACTCGGAAGTATGTTGTATCTCAAAATCTGGCATATTCAGAAAAATGATACCAAAATTTTAAAGAGCAAAAGAAGATTGATTTGATAATAGATTCATATTCGAAGAAATAGTCTTGAAATCGGCTTTTCTTTAGGATGTTTTTGATAGTACAAAATCTTCTATTTCTAGTTGGTTTTGGTTCGTAAATTAGTATCTTGTAATCAAGAATAGAGGTCACAAACCACCACAATACTAATCAACGGATTGGTGAGCTATTCGGGAGCTATCCCAATTTCATGAGACACAACTAACTGATAATCAGTAATGATATACATGGGGTTCGAATCCTGCCGCCCCGACATAAAAAAGCTCAGCATTTATGCTGGGCTTTTTTTACTTAAAAGAGAATTGTGGAAATAATTATCATAACCAATCCATATTGAATCCACACAATTGAGAATTTTAAAACGAACAAGTTTTGCTCATTTTACCGAAGCATAAACCTCTCGTCTATACTTCTAAATAGCTCATATTACGGCTTATTTAACCAGCCAAAAATTTTATTTTTTCTTTTATTTTTCGTATATTAAGGTACAACAAAATCCAATTTCAAAGAGAGCCAATTTCTATTCTAATGCACGGTGTGACGGCATCTAAATCTTGTTATCATGGATTTAAAAAGCTGTTGTGTTTGACTTGTAATCATTGTATTCTCAATTTTATTTTATCACATTATAAATTTAATACCAATGAAAAAAACTTGTTTTACCTATTATCAACTTTTACGATGTTTTAGTATTCCAATACTGATTTTATTACTCGCATTTAATTGCTTTAGCCAATCTCCAACATGTGCCTTTGATGAAGTGTTGGAATATCAAATAAACGAGGTGACTGATTTTCAATTTTTAATGCAGCAAGCTGAGGAGGATATGCAGGAAATGATGAATGGAAATCCTCAGGCAATCATGAATGGCTCTGTCTATACGGTGCCTGTTGTTTTTCATATCATACATCTGGGAGAGTCTCTCGGTACGGGCTCGAATATTCCAACTTCACAAGTTTTACAAGCTCTTGATGATTTGAATTCTGACTTTAGAGATGATCTGAATACTGGAAACGATGTGGAAATTGAATTTTGCCTGGCTCAAAGAGACCCTCAAGGCAATTCTCAATATAATGGTGCGGGCGAAAATATTACTGGAATTCAAAGGTTCAATGGAACAGGGACAGCCAACTATGATATTATTGGAATAACGCAAGGAGACTCGGGGAACGAAGTTGAAGTAAAAGCGATAAGTAACTGGCCAAATACGGATTACTTGAATATTTGGATAGTGCATGATATTCCTGGCGGAGTAGTGGGCTATGCCACATTTCCTGTCGCAGACGATAGTGTTGATGGGATAGTTTTGGAGGCTACAGCTACTGGAATGCCTAATCAATCCAAAGTCTTGTCTCATGAAGTGGGACATTTCTTTGATCTATACCATACATTTCATGGATCTGCAGCATACAATTCTTGCCCCTCCAATACAGATTGTCATACGCATGGAGATATGATTTGCGATACGAGACCCCATCCTTATATGAATCAAACAAACAATTGGTTTCCTTGTGATGAATCTGAATATGTAGCTTGTGATGCTTCAGCTTACACTTATGATGTGACAGAAAATCATATGAATTATACCGATAATAATTGCCGCAATGAATTTACCTCTGATCAAGTAATGAGGATGAGATGTGCATTGATGACACTAAGGCCAACATTGATGAATTCTTTAGGGTGTTTGGAAGGATGTACAGATGTGGTGGCTGAGTTTATTCCTTCATCTACTTTTGCAGTGGAAGGAAATTCCATCACATTTACGAATGAGACCACAAACGCTACCTCTTATTTGTGGGAAGTTGATGAACAACAATTTACTTCTGAAAATTTGACATTTTTATTTGCCGAAAGGGGAGTTTATGATGTTTGTCTTTCTGCATCTAATTCTACCTGTACTAACAGATTGTGCATGGAGATAAGAGTTATTGGTCCTGATCCTTGTTTTACCTCCGCTACAGAATGTGATCTGTTGGTTAATGGGGATTTTTTGGAATCCAATTTTGATTATGGCGATCCAGCTTTTCCGTACATTTCAAGCGCTTTTTCCAGCACTATGAATGTTATTTGCAATTGGAATGATAAGTATCAAACACCAGACTTATTTGTTGCAAATGACGTGGTTGCTGCAAATTTGCATAGTTATAAATCACTAGTTCAGGAGGGAATTGTCACCGAAGATAAAATCAGTTTTCAAAAAGATGTTACTTACGAAATCATAATCGATGTTTTGGTGTATAATTCTAATATGCAATCGGATGGAACAATTGATATTGGTCTGGCCCCAACCCCAGATTCCTATATTGATTATACTGTTGATATGTTGATTGGTTCTGTTACATCAACCAATTATAAACAATATTTGAATGGATGGGTAATGAAGGATGAAGTTATGGCTTCAGATTTCGAGTCTGTCTCTCTATGTTTTACTCCACCAGAAGATTTGGAAATGCATCTTTTTTTTATTCATAATACGGGTGCTGATTTTTTAGTGCAAATGCTTATTAATGAAATACAAGTGGTCTGTAAAGAACTACCTTGTAATCCTATTCCAGATTTCACCTATGACGAAGATTGCCCAAAAGAATTTATGGGTATGAATACGGGAGATGGGGATGAATATACTTGGACTTTTCTGTGCAATGGTATTACTATGACAGGACAAAATGTAACCTTGGATTTACCCCCTGGAGAATGTGAAGTTTGCCTTACAGCGGCCTGTGAAGTGGAAGTAGCGCATACAATATGCAAAATTGTAAATATTCCAGAACCTGATGATTTTTGTCCTCCTGAATGCAGCAAAATAGAAGTTGTCCTTCAAACATGCGAACAAGATTTGAGTATCGAGAATACATATGTGACCAATATCACTTTGTCGGTACCATCTGGAACAAAAGCATGTGATGATGTCGGCATCCTGTCAGGTTCGAATGGAGTAGATATTGAGCTTTCATCCATAGAGACTATCGATGATCCAGGAGACCCAACATTGGATATTATTACCATGGGTGTAACGGTAACTTCTGACCCTGGTGTAGATCTGTTAAATACTCCGCTTGCAGGAGCGATCAATCTTTGCACTCCAAATGGAGAAGTGCTTTGCTTTAATCTCGATTTTAGAGGGAAAGAGTGTGCCAGTTGTCTTGGTGAGATCACTTTAACCATTGCCTGTGTTGATGATAATCCATTCGATGGTACCTTTGCATATGAAGGAAATACAACAATCGATTTGCCCGAATCAGGTTTTTCTGAATGTGGCCCTATATCTTCTGAAGTGGGTTATAGTCAAATGGTAACAATAATAGGTGATCAAGCCAATGTAGATTTTAGCGTTACTACTGAGACAAGTGGAATAATAGAAGCTTCTACATTAT
The DNA here is from genome assembly GCA_965230575.1 of Saprospiraceae bacterium. GTDB lineage: Bacteria > Bacteroidota > Bacteroidia > Chitinophagales > Saprospiraceae > CAJXUU01. The sequence continues at coordinate 6,726,236 of OZ246013.1, read as the reverse complement.
TATGCTTCGAAAAAGGTGAATCCAAAGTATGTTTGACTCTCAACATTAAGATGAGCCCTCCTTGTCCTGAGCCTCCAACAGATTGCATAAAGTGGGGAGCGAAAGTAAGTACTGCCAAGAATTGTACTGTTGTTGATGGAAAGGTGAATTACACGGTTTCAATGGATGATGTATGGTTGTTCGATGATGGATATACGGAATGTTACGGTGGCTTATATGCTGCCCTTGAAGGAAGTGAATCTGTGAGTCTAAACTCAGGTTCGATTACAAACAATGGTAGCGATTTGAGTTTTTCTGTGCTGATCTCAATGCCATGCGGATTTGATACGGGAAAAATCTATCAATTAATTATTTATGCTTGTAATCAAGAAGGGGAGCTTGTATGTTTCTCTTTTAATATTAAATTCCCTGACTGTGACTCTGAATGTGATGGGGATGGCGATGGTGGAGGAAAAGGAGTATCCATTGATATCAATAGTGAATTGAATACGCTGAATATCTTCCCTAATCCTGCCTTGAGTGATGTGCTTATTCAAATTCAAAACCCTTCAAAAAAGGAATATTCCATCGAAATTTTGGATCAAATAGGAAGAAAGGTACTAGCAAATCAATTTAGTTCTGCGATTCGACTTGACTTAAAGGATCTGATGCCAGGCTTACATTTTGTAAAAGTGCTGGATCATTCAGGAATTGTCATTGGCTTTGAAAAATTAATTATTATAAAATAGTCCAATTAGTAGTGGGGAAGTTGTTAAAACTTCCTCACTACATTTTTCTGCTATTATGAACATAATTTTGTTCTGTATTTATACCCAATAAAAAATACCTCTTCCATCTGAACTAATAGGCCTCAGAAACCTCAAGAAATCTTTCCTTCTCCAATTTCTTCCAATCCACATCATACCCATGATGATCAGCAATAAGATCAATCGCTTTGTCCAATATATCGAGTGTGGCTTCCTTGTGCAACAGCATACATCTCGTCCTTCGGCAAAGAAGATCTTCGGCATGTTCTACCCATTCATGCGCTATACAATGTTCTAGATCTGACCAGGTGTAGGGGAGGGCTGGGTGGATAGAGGCACCGATTGATTTTGGATTGCCATTGTATATTTCCTGGTCTTCTGAGGTAGATTCTGATTTTGGTAGAAGCTTATAGTTGATGATAGCGTCTACAGTGTCCTCGCCCATTTTCGGAAGGTAGTCCACTTTCCGCCGAGAAGGCTGAAGAGGTTGGCTTTGGATCTGACCACCTTGTGGCTCCGCGATATTTCTTTCGATTTTTTTCCTTCTTTTTTTGGAGCGGCGAGCGGTCGTAGTCCAGCGAAGGTGGATAGAATGTCAGCCTTGGTAGGTTTTTTTTCCAAATACCTGGAAGCATTTTTTAGGATGAAGTCTATTTCTTTCTCGGTAGCCTTGGGTTCCATTGTCAAATTTTTGGAGACTACATCGGTCGTACCCATTATTACTACATTTTTCCAAGGAACTAAGAATAGCACCCTGCCATCACTTGTCTTGGGAATCATGATGGCCTGATCTGATTGCAGGAAGGAACGATCGATTACGACGTGTGATCCTCGTGCAGGAACGATTTTGATGTCAGTATCGCTTGATTCCATGGCCATGGTCTGTTCGGCAAATACACCAGTGGCATTGACAACACTTTTCGATTTGATTTTAAATGTTTCTCCTGACTTTTGGTCTTTGGCAAGTACACCGGAGATTTTACCTTTCGAATCGTATGTGAAATTTTCGGCGGAGCAATAGTTGATTACAGCAGAGCCTCCCTTATTCAATGTAGTAACCAAATCAATGCATAATCGAGTATCATCAAACTGCCCATCTGTGTATACGATTCCACCTTTGAGGCCTTCCTTTTTTAGATTTGGAAGTAGCTTGAGCGTTTCTTCTCTTGAAATTTTGACAGTTCGTCCCAAACTCCGATTTGCAGATAAAATATCATAGGTCTTCAAGCCCGCCCAATAATACCAGCCTTCCCAATGGCTGTAGTGAGGAATGACAAATTTCTGAATCCTGGATAGATGTGGAGCCTTTGTCAATACAAATTCTCGCTCACGCAACGCTTCTATGACCAATCCTACATCGCCATTCTGCAAGTATCGTACTCCACCATGTAGGAGTTTTGTCGCTTTGCTAGAAGTCCCTTTTCCAAAATCTACTTTTTCCAGGACAGCAACCTTGAATCCTCTCGACATGCCATCCAACGCCACACCCAGGCCAGATGCCCCACCACCAATAACAAGAATGTCGAACGCATCAGTCGATTTTAGATTATGTAGTATTTGATCTCTATTCATTTTTGTAATTGTAATTTACATGTTCTTAGCGATTCTCTATTTTATAGTAAATCACGAATCAATGAGTAAAAAGCTTTTGCAGTGCATCAATGATTGATTCGTCTACTCGTCCTTTATATGGCTAAATCTATCACTTTTAGTTTGTTTTCGTTCTCACGGCATTTGTTGGAGTCGGACTCTTCTTACAATAGACATATTAAAGATTTTTATTATATTATCAAAGAATTTCTTTTAAGTTTTCCAAATGAGGTAGTCTGAGTGCAATCGTTTTATTGTCTTATTAGAATCGGACTTCAAAGTTTAATGACGCACAACTGGTTTGAAGAGTCACCAATTTTTTTTTATTAAAACACTCAATTAATTCTATTATTTCTATTGTATGTGTGAAAAAGGTGAAGAATGAACTTTGAATTGTCAATAAAAAAGTCACTTCAAGACTCGCCAAAAGTTATTATTTCGAATCGGGATTCTTTAATATTGAAGGTCTGGTGATAGATCCAGTAACAAGACAAATTTATACGACAGATGGATATGGATTGATGGCTATTTCGATCTGAAGATAACGAACAGATTGAATATTCGTTTTGGGGCTCAAAAAATAAAGGCTCAATACTCATTCCATAGGAATAAAGAGTATTGAGCCTTCATATCGTTAAATTGAAATACTTCTCAAGATAATTAGCTGATTTGCTGAATTGTATATAAATAGTTATATTTTGAAAATCTAATAAATGATTTTTATATCATTATGTTTTGAAAAGCACTCTTTTTGTAATTTTAACTAAAAAAATAGAGGAAGCTTATGCTTCCTCTATAGAAGAAATAATAGGCTAAAAGCCATCCATTTCTTCCAAGATGAATTGGTTTAAAAACCAGTTTAAGACCTCAGACATTTTATTCGATTTTAAGGTTTTTGAATATTTTTATCGAGACAAATGTCATAAGCGGAAAGGGCCTATTTTAGGACTAAAAGCAGTGTATTGGTATTGAATAAAACACTTATATTTAATCATTTACATATATAAATGATTGATAATATGTTTGTTGGATATTTGTTGTGAGAGCTGAATGTTATTTAAAATGAGAAAATTTGAAGACCTATTTATAGCGATAGATTCTACACTTTCTGGACAAAAACAATTGCCAAAGCATTATTATAAAAAAAGTGAGCTAGAAACAATTGAGAATTACCGAATTTCCAAGCTTGGCTCATCGGATGTAAAATTGAAGTGGCCTTTGCTCAATAAATTATACAATTCAATTCTATATTCTCGCCTTCCACAAAATAAATACAGTGCTTATCAAAGACAAGTTGTGCTTATTGTCAAACAAATAGCAATTGCCAAAATCTTAATGGCCTTACATGCCAGATCATCAGCCGTTCATCTTTTTGAAAATATCTATAGAAAATCTAAAAAACTCAATTTTCATGAAGGGGTAATGGAGGCATCCAGAAAATTATTTCTTTATGAATCTGGATATAGGGGAAATCTGAAAAAGGCCAGGGCATATTACGAAGATTGTGAGGTGTCTCAGAAGATATTGGCGAATGAAGTCAAGGCGGAATGGTTTGTGTCAGAATTAGCCTATCACTTTAGTTCGACCAAGGAAATCCCTATTGAAATTCTAAATAAGTCCAAAACCTTTCTCGAAGAATTGAGTATAGTGGGCAACAAGTATAAGAGCAGCAGGTTTTTGAAGTTTTATTCGACGCTGGGGATTTTATATTTTGAATCGAAATATGACTACCATGCACTCTGCAATTTTCTTAGAGGCAATATAAAATCTATATCTCATCAATTTCCCAATGCAATTTCAGATCTCAATACATTAAAAATTTATTTGATTCACTACAATTTGAGAATTAACAAGCTGGAGAAGGCTGCCAAATTATTGCACGAAATATCTAATACAATAGTGGTCGATAGTTCCAATTGGTTTCGAGCGCAAGAATTACAGGCGCTTCTCTATTTGCGTCAGAGAAAGAAAAAAGAAGGCTTGGATAAGTTGGTGAAATTGAGGAATAACCAATATTTTTCGGCTCTGCAAAATGAGATTAAATTACGTATTGAGCTGCTTTATTATTATGCGCTCACTTATTATGCTTTATCCCTTCCTCCGAAAACTGCCATTACATTTTTGAAAGGTGCCAAATTTCAAAAATTTCTAAATTCTGTGCCTGAATTTAACAAAGATAAGAAGGCAATGAATATTGCAATTATTATTGTCCAACTTCTCTACTTTGTAATTATCAAAGACTATGATAAAATTCTCGAAAAGAAAGATGCGGTAAAAAAGTACATGTCGCGATATATGAAAAAAAATCCTCTATTTCGAAGCCATTCTTTTATCAAATTGCTCATCGAAGTACAAAAAAGAAACTTTCATCCTGTTGCGATTGATCGTCATGCGTCAAAGTATAGACAAAATCTCGACCTGGTCTCCTTTCTCAAATCAAAACACCCAATTGAGTTAGAACTGATCGAATACGAACATTTGTGGGACGATTTGATGCTTTATTTAAAAAAAAAATAATTATTGCCGCGAACATGAGCCCCTCAAATGTCGGATAATAGCATTTTAAATGGGACAAATTATACCTTATCACTTTCATAGAATTCGGTAATAATTTACATTCAAATTTTATAATATAATGATATATAGAGCATTATAATTTTTTGAAGTGATGTAAAAATGCGAATAAAATTTCATGCACATTTACTACTTTTTGTCATGATCTTTACCTATTTGACAAATCTGTACTACATTACTTCTTTTAGCAACAATTAATAATGCAGGTACAGGTATTTTGAATTTCTCTTCTCCGAAAACAATATTAGCTCATGTTGATCAGAGTTATTTTTTTCGTCAGGGACTGAAATTGTCTCTTAGTCAATCGGTCGATTATGACCTGAAAATATCAGTAGGAAATGTAGATTCCTTATTGAAAAGACTCAATTCTAAGCAAGTGGATATCATATTATTAGGAGATTATGATTATTCGGAATACCCTGTTGACATCCTTTTGCTGAAGTTGATGAATGATCACCCAAAATCATTGCCTGTTGCCTTGCAATCGATAACCAAGTACGATGAAATCAACCAATTGATTAAAATGGGCATTAGGAGTTTTATACCCAAGCAAATACCAGAAAAGGAATTTTTTGCTTCTCTGACCAAGGTGAAAAGAGATGGCTTTTTCTTTGATGCTGAAATCACTAAAAACTTGATTGAGAAGGTGCAAAAAGAGCAGAAATTGAGCGACCTCAACTTGTCGTTTTCAGGCATCGAGAAACAGATTCTTCAACATGTCAGCCATGGATGCACCGCTGAAGAGATAAGCGGCAAGCTCAATAAGAGTAAAAAAACAATCGAAGGTTATCGTTATAGGATGTTGAAAAAAGCCAAGGTGAAAAACATTGCAGAATTGGTAGCTTGGGGATTTCGAAACAAGGTAATAACCTAGTTTTATTCGCCAACATACACCACTCCCTTTGTAGATTTTTATTGTTGAAATTTGGTTTTGTTCGACTTGTCAATTTATAAGTGTGAATCAGTTAAAAGATATTCATTGTGTTAATTATCTTAGCCCGTTGGATGGATATAAAAGAGGACACCTGTAATCAATCAAATTTTCAAAGCTTTTACAATAAGCAATCTGATGCGCTGCGCAATTATATTTATTATAAGAGCGGAAATACTGGCTTTGCAGAAGATACCGTACAAGAAGCGTTTATCCGATTATGGAAGAATTGCGCCAAAGTACCAATGTCTAAGGCAAAAAGTTTTCTATTTACTACAGCGACCAACTTATTTCTTGATATGATCAAGCATAAAAAGGTTGAATTAAAATTTGTTGAAAGAAAGAAAGTGTCCACTACAATTCAAGACCCTCAATACTTGATGGAGGAAAAAGAATTCAAATCAAAGCTTGATCGCGTGATAAGTAATCTGCCTGAAGATCAAAGGGTAACATTTCTAATGAATAGAATTGATAAATTGAAATACCGTGAAATTGCGGAGTTGTTGGGCGTAAGTCAAAAGACAGTTGAGAAAAGAATTCATCAAGCACTCATAGTAATTCGAAGAGAAATTGGAAATATTTAAGTTTTGAAATAGGGTAAAATGAAATTGAATCTTTATAAATATGAGAATCCCACTAAATATATAGTATGAAAGATATATTTAAAGATGATGATACATTTTTGGCGAGATGGCTTAATGATGAATTGAGTCCAGAGGAGTTGATGGAATTTGAGAAATCAGAAGATTATGAATCTTATAAATTGATCGCTGAGAAGACATCAAACTTGGGAACTGATGCATGGAATAAAGAGAAGGTCTGGAATAGTATCAGAGAAAAAGGTGAGATGGACCATTCCGCTGTACCTGCTCAAAAAGTATTTTCATTGGGTAAGTGGGTGAGATATGGAGCTGCGGCATGTATTATTGCCTTGGTCGGATATCTGGCATTATTCAGAGGAGATAACCTGGAAATTCACCAAACATTGGCTGCTCAATCGCAAACTGTCAATCTTCCTGATGGATCAAAGGTATATTTGAATGCGGATTCTAAATTAAGCTATAATGCAAAGTCATTTTCGGATGATAGAGAATTGAATTTGGAGGGAGAGGCATTTTTTGAAGTTGTGAAAGGATCAAAGTTCAAAGTAGAAACTCAAAATGGTGATGTTAGAGTTTTGGGCACTAGTTTTAATGTTCGTAATAGGGGACAAAGATTGGATGTTCAATGTTTTACAGGAAGTGTAGGTGTCAGTTTTAATGACTTCAAAAACGAAGAGGTTTTGATGCCAGGTGACAATCTGATTTCTGCACATAAAAAACTGATCAATAGATTTACGGTGGACAATGACTTGACCCGCCCTGAATGGAGGGATGGAAGAACCAAATTTGTAGATGTTGGCTTTGATGAAGTAATAAATGAGATTGAAAGACAGTTTGATATAGAAATTAAATCTGATGTATCAATTGATATTTCCGAAAAATACAATGGAGGATTTAATCATTCCGACCTTGAGTCCGCTTTAAAAATAGTATTTTCGTCCATTAATTATGACTACAGAATCGAAGGTAAAACCGTATTTTTATTCGAAAAGCAGTAAGCTTTATTATTCCTTTCTGTATCTGTCTGTGCTCAAATTTTCAATGTCAATTTTACTCTTGACATTGCCATCTGTCATTAAAGGTCAATCTGCAATCAGCTTGAAATATGATAACCTACCTTTGAATGAAGCGCTCCAGGATTTAGAGCAAAAATACGATGTGGTATTCTCTTTCACCTCTGATATTGCCGATGATGTATTTGTAAACCTGGATACTCACAATGAATCCATCCATGAGGTGATGGAAGCCATTCTTCATCCAATCCAATTGAAGTTTGAAATCTTAGATTCTAATTATATAGTAATTACCAGTCAAGAATTAGTCGAGACCAGACTTTGTGCTTCATTTGTCAATGAAATTGGAGAAACACTGTCATTTGTAAATATATTTTTACCGAGTCTGGGGATTGGGACCAGTAGTGATGAGAACGGATATTTGGACTGGACGTCCAATTTAATAGGAAGTGAAGAGGTGGAGGTCAGTTATATTGGATACGAAAATTACATGACGGACGTCACTAGGCTCAAGTCATGTCCTCAGATAGTACTTAAGACCAAACAATTCTCCTTTGAGAAGGTCATCGTAAAAGATTACGTGACATCCGGTATTGACCAATCTGTAGAGTTTGATCATATGATTCTTCGTCCTGATAAAATCAATATGGTCCCTGGCCTTACCGATGCTGATGTGCTCCAAATGATACAATTGCTTCCAGGTGTGGAAAGCATCGATGAATCTGCTTCTGGATTGCATATAAGAGGTGGTACTCCAGACCAGAATCTTATTCTCTATGACGGCATCCCGATTTATAATGGCGGGCATTTTTTTGGAATGATTTCAGCATTCAATCCAAAATTAGTAGATAAGGTGGATGTCTATCGCAGCGGCTTTGGCCCTAATTTTGGTGGTCGTGTATCGAGTGTCATTGATATCAAAGGCAAGAATTCTATACCCGAAAGAGTTATGGTCGACGCCGGGGTCAATTTTACCCATGGAGATGCTTCCCTCGCGATACCACTATTGAACAAAAAAGTAGGATTGGTGCTGGGCGCTCGAAAATCATACACAGATATTGTAGAGACGCCCACCTATAAAAAGCTTTCTGAGCGAGTATTTAGAAAAGGGAAGTTGGATGAAGTCAATGAAGAAGAGGATGTCGAGGTGATCGATTTTGGTTTGGCCTTTGATTTCAATGACTATAATGCCAAACTACTATTTGAGCCTTCGGATAAAGACAAATTGGCTTTTAGCTTCTTTAAGATCGACGACAATTTGAATTTTGATTACACTGAGTTTTCGGATGTTGAAGAAGAATTTAGCACGAATGACAAGATTGATCAAAGTTCAGTAGGATGGGGGGCTAATTGGGAGCGAAGGTGGAGGGCTGATTTTTTGAGCAGAGTTAATTTTTCATATACAGATTTTTCGAATCGTTATGAGTTTACAATTATTAATGGAGAATCGAATGAGGCTGAGACTCACGATTTGCAATTTAATATGATTAAGGACCTAACCATTGTATGGGACAATACTTGGGATTTGAATGATGCTCTGAGGCTTGATTTTGGGGCACAATATGCCGACCTGTTTGTGGAAAGATCTTGGCAATTTGATGAAAATGAAGAAGACGCGGATTCCGAATTGGATGAGAATGAAATAATATCTGGATACCTTTCATTGAATTCGAAATTTGGTAATACCCTTATTGGTAAGTTGGGACTAAGATGGAATCATTCCAATGCTACCAAGGACAACTATTTCGAACCTCGAATTTCACTACAGTATTTACCTTTCAAAGATTTTCAATTCAGAGCCTCAGCGGGATTCTACCATCAATTTTTGAGTCAGGTTATTGAATTCAATGACTTGGGGATAAATCAGGATTTCTGGGTGTTGGCAGATGATCAAAAAAATATTCCTGTGGCATTGAGCAAAAATCTTTCTCTGGGTTTTATTTATCATCCAAATTCATTTATGCTGGAAGTAGAGGGATATTACAAGCAACTGGATGGACTTACTTCAAATTTGTCGAGATTTACGATCGAAACGGAAGCAGATTTTGAGTTGGGGATGGGGAAATCCTGGGGATTGGATGTATTGCTTAAGAAGAGATGGAGGGGACTACAATCCTGGATTACATATTCTTATGGCCGCACTCAGTATTCCATTTCGATTGAAGAAGAAGATTTGCTATTGAATGCTCCTCATGACAGACCGCACTCCTTTGCCTTTGTGAATCAGTACAAGCACAATCGATGGAATATATCTCTAAGTTGGAAAATCGCCTCAGGCATTGTTTACACTCCTGCCAATGGATTGATTGAAGAAGATGAAGATCCTGAACCGAGCTATGACTTGGATGCCATCAATGCACATCGACTTCCAATTTCTCACCGATTGGATTTGTCAATGATGTATGACCTATTTCATAAAGATGGTTTGACTGGTAAATTGGGACTATCCTTGCTGAATATCTATAATAGAGAAAACCTAATGAGCCGAGAGTATTTTCCTGTTTTTGAAGATGATGAAAACCAATATGTGCTTCAGGCGCGAGACAGGGCTATGTTGAGATTTACACCTAATCTTGTTGTGCGCATTGGATTCAAGTAATATTCATTGATTCGAATTTCATTACTCTTTAATAGGGGAATTCAGAAGCCGTTAAGAACCAAGTAAAGCCTTAAATTTCCTGCCCCGTTTTACGGGGTTTGGTTCGTTACTTTTTCAAGAAAGAAATGAACGCCCGAGTGGCGAGCGGAAGATTAAATTGAAAACTACTACCTCATTATTACGCAATACCTATCAAAAAAAGGGTAATCAATTCAGAAGTACAGGTTCTTAAATGAAATATTAATAACTGAATTTCAGCACCTTGAAAAAATAAATGGAAATATTTTTTATTAATGAACGTGAATAATGGATAAGCGCAACATTGGTGTCAACATCTAGGAAGCCTAGGAATGGCAGCTATTGTGGAGGACTGAATGATCATCGAAGATGTGGAAGCGATAGCTTGCAAATGAAGGAACGCGCCAGCGAAGGGTGGCAAAAGCTGCCTGCGTGCGCTGCATTTTAGCTGCCTAGCGTTTTGGCTTTACTTTTTTGGCAATATGACTGAATGAACTTTTGAAAAAAGTGAAAATGATAATTTTCAAAAGAAGGAACACGAAAGTGGTGGGAGGCTAAAATCCCGCTGATAAGCGCATATGATTTAGGAAATTGATGATTTAATTACTTAAATATAAATATTATTTCCTTTTATGTTGATTATCAATTAATTAGATTTTAATAGATTCCAGCTTACTAAGGTGTTGTCTTTCTATGACTTTTTCAGGCAGTTGAATAGATTCGATTCTACCTCCAAAAAAATATTTCTAAAAAAAAATCAAATTATCGTAGGGTATTTCCAGGCTTCCTCTTTTTACTATCAAATAAGGCAATAACAGGCCATTGTTTCTAAAAATAAAAATAGTCTATAGGTAGGATTTTACACTTTCAAAACAAAATAAAATCGTGCGTGTCATTCCCAATTGGCCCACTATTTAAAAACTAAAAATGTAAATCTATGCTTGGTAACAAATCCTATGTCTTGGTTTCTGTGCTTTTGCTTGTGCTCCCAATATTTATGACCATCTACAAGTATTACTTCAATCAAGTGTCTATAGATGAGATTATACCCCGCGAGGTGTATGAGGTGACATTAGAATTGGATGTACCTCACGTTCCTAGCAAATCATATATAAAAACCTACCTACCGGAAAGTGACCACAGACAAAGAATTATGAATCACAAGTGGCATGGTGACTCTCTCTCTTCAGAGAAAATCGTTGATGAATCCGGAACACAAATAACATGGAAAATTGATGATCATGAAGATGTTTTATTTTCTTATTCTTATCAAGTAGAGGGTAAGTCGGTGGAGTATTTTTTACCAAGAGATGTACCCTTTGAGAAAGATTTCGATGATTCACTAAAAGCAAACCTTTCCAGCGAACCCTTCATTCAGTCCACTAATCCGCAGATTGATTCACTGGCCAAGTCGCTTCGAAGGACTACCTTATTTTGGACCTTGAATGCAAATTTCGATTATGTGAACAGCATTAGGAATTCGTATACGCGAGTACTTACTGATGCGGCTAGCGCATTGCAATTGAATAGAGCCTCCTGCAATGGAAAGAGTCGGCTTTTTACTGCAATATGCAGGGCTCAGGGCATTCCAGCTCGGGTTGTTGGAGGAACCATTTTAGAGCATACCCATAAAAGGACTTCGCATCTTTGGTCCGAGGTATTCTATGGAGGTAATTGGATTCCGTTTGACGTCTTGAACGAACATTTTGCATTCTTGCCAGCCCACTATCTAAAATTATACAACGGAGACAAATTTTTATTCAAGCACAATAAAAACCTTGATTTTGATTATCAATTTATAATAAAAAAGAAGTATCAAACCCTCAACGAAGCCCAAGTCAAAGGCCCGCATCTGTGGCTTTTATTAAGCGACTTGCATATATCGATGAATCTCTTGAGAACGATTTTGCTTCTACCACTGGCTGCCTTGTTGATAGCTATTTTTCGAAATGTAATCGGGCTAAAAACTTTTGGAATATTATTGCCAGGTTTAATTGGTCTGGCCCTTGTCAATATAAATTTGAAAACTGGACTTTTAGCTTTTGCAATTGTGATTATTGTGGTTTCCTTACTGCACTTCGTTCTCGAAAAGTGGGCACTATTACACGTTCCAAAAGTTGCCATTATCCTTACCTGCGTGATTATTGCAATTCTGACTTTAGGCAGCCTTGGTTCTAGTATGGGGTGGGAGATAGGAGAAATGATGATCTACCTACCCTTGGTCATTGTGTCTATTACCGCGGAGCGATTTGCTAAAGTGCTCATTGAAGAGAGTACTTCCGATGCATTGCGAATGCTGGCCAATACCTTCATTGTAGCCCTATTGACCTGCCTTGTTTTTAAATCGAAAGTCTTGCTCGGTATTTTTCTCACCTATCCCGAATGCTACCTGATAATTCTTTTTGTAATGCTGTTGCTCGGAAGATGGATTGGCATGCGAGTGATGGAATATAAACGTTTTGAGCAATTAACAATCAACAATTAACAATTAACAATCAACAATCAACAATCAACAATCAACAATCAACAATTAACAATCAACAATTAACAATTGCACCAGATCGTTTCAGGCGATTGCGCAATTCCACAAAAAAGAAACTAAATATGATCGGATTATGGAAGAATAACAAATTGAATAACGAAATTTTAGGGATTAATGAGCGTAATATGGATTATGTCTATCGGCTCAACCCTAAAGCAAATTTCACCCTTGCTGATGATAAAATCAAATGTAAGGAGGTGCTTCATGTACGCGGCATAGCATGTGCGGAGACATACGGGATAATTAAAAAAGTGGGTGATATTCCCTCCGCCATGGCTATGCTAAATCATCATCAATCCTTGGCAATAAAACCAGCCAATGGATCTGGTGGTGGCGGCATTCTGATATTAAAAAAGGATGAACAGGGAAGATGGTTGAAAGGCGGAAAGCCATATCCTGATCGACAATTATTTACGCACTTGGCAAGGATAATCATGGGAATGTATTCATTTGGTTCTGCTGATCATGTCTTGATAGAACAATGCATTGAACCACATCCTTTCTTCGCTGAGATATATCCTGCGGGCGTTCCTGATTTTAGAGTGATTCTGCTTAAGGATCGCCCTGTAATGTGCATGCTTCGTGTGCCGACAGATCGATCAGATGGCAAAGCCAATTTGCATCAAGGAGGCCTGGGTATTGGGATAGACATGGAAAATGGAACCCTGAAACAAGGATATGACGGAAATGCATATTATGACGTACACCCGGATAATGGGCGTCAAATTTTAGGAAAGAAAATACCAATGTGGGAAGATCTTCTGGCATTATCAATTGAGACCTCAGAAGCATTTCCGCTAGATTACTTGGGCATAGATATAGTCATTGACAAGATACATGGACCGATGATCATGGAGATCAATGTGCGTCCAGGACTAGGAATTCAATTGGCCAATAAACAAGGATTAAAATCTATTCTCAATCAATTAAATCACCTCAACAAATAAGTACTTATGAAGTATCAAAAAACATCTACGCCTTACCTTTTATTATTATTCCTAATGCTATTTGCACTGCCTCTTCTAGACTATGAAGTGGGAAGCAATCTTGTGTTGGAGTATAAGATTGAGCCTATCAAATCTGATCATGGAGTAGGGGATGACAAGGCAAATAATGCGGATCACCTCATTACGCAGAAGTTGGTTCGGTCTCCAAAAAAATAAACATCCACCTCATCTAAAACCCACTATTTATGAAAATGAAACAAATGAAAATTATCCATCTTATAGTACTGGTTTTTCTTTTTGAAGGGCTTGCAGGACAGCGTTATTTTAATCTCAGTGCTGAGACCAGCACGGGATATGAATACAATGTATTTAATGCTAATGTCAATAAGGTGATCATCATCGATGAGGTAGCCGAAAGCGCTCTGAAAAGTGGCTACTTCCAAAATGTAAACCTGGCATCTTCGTGGAAAATAAAATCAAAACATCATGAGTTTAGATTGAAAGGGAATATTGAAAAAGACTTTTTTTCAGAGCTCAAAATAGCTGATCTTACACGCTCAAGCATAAGTGCACAATACAAATGGAAACTAAACAAGGCCAATTCGTTTTCGATTGCTGGTCGATGGAACAGCTATATGACCAATCGACCAGAAGACGATACTGAAGTATTAAGTCCGCCGAGGGCCTATGAGAGATCGCAACTGTCTGTAAAGTACAACATCAAGCCCATTGCAAGCAGCAATATATACCTGCAAGCCACTGTACTCAGGAATGATTATCGTACCAACGAGGACAGGACATTTTATTACAATGGGTTGAAATCCACAATTTCAATAAGGCAAAGATTATTCAACTCAAGTAAACATAGCCATTACTGGAGCCTCAAAGCAGATTATTCGAAACGGTCTTATCTGGATACAACCTATGACGATCTTGAAGATGAAGAAATCATAAAAGAACGAGAATGGAAATATTACCGACTATCTAGCGAATATGATTGGAATATTAAAAAGAAGCTTAAGATGACCATTGGTATGAATGCTACTGAGAGGCAGGATATTCTGCAAGACAGATTTGGCTATCGGCAATATCAACCTTTTTTAGAGTTCACAATTTATCGGAAACGGCTTGATGTGTCCTTCAAAGGATCTGTGGCAAGACGTGAATATCATACCTTAAAAGCAAGTAGGGATTCAGATGTGGCTCTTAGACATGACTATTTTCGCGGAAGCCTGAAAGTGAAATATTCGATAAGTAAGAACTTTCATTTAATCCTGAATTCACGAGTAGTAAGAAGATCCAGAAATATGCCCGAGGGAGCTGCAAGTTTCTTGTCTTATGACAATGCTATCGTCAGTCTAGGTGTGCGATACAATGTGTTTTGAGCAAGTGAACTGAAGCCAAAACTCAAACTCTTTACCCAAACAATTTTTAAAATATCTGACCAATGATCTATACTGATTTGGAATGGTCATCTATTATCCATTTTATAAAAAAAATAAATCCTTGAATATGAAAAACTCAATTAAAGCATTCAGAATAATTCAATTGCTCTTCGTTTCCATTTTATTTTTATCCTCCGTACAAGCCCAATTAGCACCTGTAGATCTGAAGGGTGAATATGTGAAAAGTGCCCAACAAATCAGGTTGAAATATGAGCAAAATGCATTTAAACTCAAACCAAGCAAGGCAGGGCACATGGGATTGAGATTTTGGAGAAATTATGAGAATGACAAGTATCAATATCTATTACTCCAAGGAATAAATTATACAGCTACTTCTCTGGACAAATTGGTAGCTAACGGTCTGGACAAAGCGTCCTTGGATGAATATGTGGAAAAAAAGAATGTGAAATACAAGGCCAGCACTAAGAAGAAAAAGGGAAGAAAGAAAACCTTCGAGCGATTTCCGAATTACCGCCTTATGAGTACCAAAATACTCCGACATATTGCAAGATTGGATGAGCTGGGATTACGTCATGAAAGGCATGATGAATTTATGAAGTTGATTGAGCAGTATGATTATCAAAAAGCATTTACTGATCCAGAAATGATACGGGCCTGGGGTGCTCAACTTGCTAATCAGGTGTACTGGCTGCACAACCTCGGTGTCTCGGATTACAGAATGGAATTTGCAGCAGCGGTCAATGAAGTCTATCCCAGCGACTTGGATTTAGAATTGAGCAAGCAACAGTTTGAGAATAAGATTTATACGCTTACACATATAATTATTGCAGCTTCAGGCTATTATAGAAACAAGGTAGATTACCATGAGCACAAAGATATTATTGACTATTTCAGAACTAATGTTGATGAAATAATTGAACGAGTCAAAGAAGATGTGCTTATCGAGGTAGGGCTTTCACTATTGCTTGTTGATGAGTCTTTTGCGGAGATAGATGTCATAAAGTCCCATATACACAGCAAAATAGATCATGAAAATAGAATGATTCTTTCTGAGAAAGGGAAGGCGAAATTTGCTCAAGGAGAACACCGAAATATAATAGCGGTTCTTCTGCTTGATTGGCAAGGATGTTCTACTATTCCTTCAGCGAAAGACATAAGAGATTTGAAAGGATTGTTGCCCAATAGCTTGGTGAGCAAGTCTTAACTTGAGCAACTGATATGAACAATACAAGCCCATAAAATAGCCCCCTTATTCCAAAGAGACTATTTTATGGGTATATGGCTTTTTCGATTGATGAGATGTGACGTGCAAGAAATAAACTCCCGAGGGAATGTTTACTCCATCAGATGACAAGTATGATCCTGCATTCAAATTCCAACTTCTAATTTTTGCGCCACTGGCTGAATAAAGGTTGGCCTTTAGTGATTGTTCAATATTTTCCAGACTCCAATTATTCCCAAAACTATAAAACTCATAAGGCCTTGGTTCTTCAATTTCAGAATTAGAAAGTAAGACTTTTGAATCCAAAACTTTGATACCGCAAGTGCCTTCTAGATATGGAAACTTTTGCCCTGTTTCTGTATTAATATCGAATGCTTGATAATTGTTATGGGCGTAGGAAATGGCAACAAAGTAATAAGACTTTCCTGTACTGACTGGTTCATCCAGTAAGAGATCATAATCAAAAATGACCTCTTCTGCTATACCACTGTTGCCTGCTATTACCTTGTTGACCGTTTCATGTGTTTTCGATCCATTGTAGAAGACAGTTTCGTAATTATTGATATCCTCAATGTCATTTTCAAGATCTCCTTGATAAACCAAGCGACTGACCTCAGGATTATCCAATTCCATCATGTCAAAATTGGCACTGGCCACTTGATAGATTTTGATTCCTTCGAATTTATATGCATCATCCGCAAATCCCATGGCCTCAGGCACAGTCTCTATGTACTGTTCTGGATAACCTAAAATAGAAAGTGTTATAGCATCATCTGATTGAGACATTTCTATCCAAGGAGAAAGAGGTCCCGTATAGTGAAAAAATCGGCTATTGTACAATTTTTGCACTTGCTGTTCTTTGAATAATAGGGCCTCCATATTGGGACAACCATCTCCTCCCAAATCTGAGGCATGATACATGGCCAGCAAAACCTCATTGCTAGCAGCGAATTGCAATAATTTTGATTCAGATGAGATGACGGCGGTTGTTTGCGGTATTAAATTTTCGGTGCATAGCGACCAGCCATTAGGATCAGAAGGTTTTCCTGTGAGCATCATTTTGGTTTCTACTCCATTATTATCAAGTTTTACCGAGCCATCCTTATTCAGTCCCTTTAGCACATTGTAATATTCTTCAGCACTTTGAGGATCGCAAGCATTTGGGTTTGATTCATTTTTACAATCCAGTGGGATTATTGAGGTAGCCATCTTGGAGCGTATCAATGTATCCAGGTCAGTAGACCCAATTTGTGGTAAAATCAAGGTGTCTACGCCATCAATGGTATCTCTAATAAATGGCGTATACATTCCTCCCAAATAAGATACGCCAAATTGAGAAGAGGGAAGTGCGGACATATCTGATACACAATCTTCTTCTTCGCTGGAATTATAGACATAGAGCATGTCGCGTTCTGAATCAGTGCCCAAAAAATCATTTTCCTTACATCCCAGATCGAAGTCAAACCAATTACCAAAATGAAAATTTTGAAGGTTGACCAACCCAAAGTTTGTCGATTTATAATTTACGAATATAATATCTTTTGCTCCTTGAGTCTTGTAGGAGAAAACATAAACACGAGTCATTATTTGAGCTGCTACACTCCCTGGAGCCACATTTGGTTTTCCATTATCATTGATGATGTAAAATGACATTTGGGAAGGAATCATGGCCTTGTATTCCGCAAAATTAATAGGTAGTAGGCCACGAATCGCGAGCGCTGGTACATCTCCAGCGCAGGGATTGTATAGACCATCACCATCTTCATCCCAAAAATCTGCAGCTCTGAAATCAATGGGTTCGGACAAAAAAGGATTGCCTCTTGCAGGCCAATTAAGCAAGGATTCGGGCATGCCATCGCAATGGTGACTTTCCTTGGCAATTTTTCTACCCAATAATATTTCTTCCTTTGTAACTGTAAAAACCTTATCCCACATCGCGCAATTTTCAGCGTCGGTTTCCCCTTCAAATCCTATTGGACCAGCTACCCAATCCTGCTCATTGTAGTCACCGACAGCCAATTTTATCTGTCCATTGGGGTGCATGCCACCAGCCCAGATATTGCTTGAATAGATAATTGGGGCATATACTCTGGAATCAATATCTCCCTCAGGGCCTGTGCCTGTCTTGTAGTTCAGTTCATTAAATGCTTCCTCACCTTTTAGAATATTAAATTGCAGATTATCGTGGATGAAAGTGTGTCCGGTCGTAATTGGACCACAATCCTGGCTGTAAAATGTAGTAGTAATTAGTAAAAAAATAATAGTAAATGTTATCTTCATAGCTTTTGATTTTTGAAGTGATTTGATCTTGGTATTAAATCTCTTCCTAATAAAATTGGTTATATACAAACAAGACGATTCAAGATATAAATTCCCCTATTTAGAATGTAGTGTCTTGATGAAAATGTCTTGCTCGACAATTCAATGATTTCAAAATTGTCTTCTAAAACATAACTAAATATACAGATTTCATGATTCAAGATTATACTCAAAAAGTTGATGTTAAGGCAAATTCGAAAGATGCATTTCGAGCGTTAACCCAAGAAGTTGACAAATGGTGGGGGAGTGTAGATGCACCAATAAATGCCTTAGGTGATATTTTTACCATAACATTTGGAAATGCTTATTGGACATTCAAAATTATTGAATTTGTGCCCAATACTTCTTTGATTTGGGAATGTATTGATGGGCAACCAGAATTGAATAATGAATGGATCGGGCATTCATTGAATTGGAGGATTGTAGATAATAACGATTCAATTTCTATCTGCTTTGATCAAGAGGGACTGAATGAAACCTTGCCTTGTTATGGAGTTTGCTCTGCGGCTTGGGACAGATTTATTTTACATAGCTTGAAGGAGTACTTGGAATCTGGAATTGGAAGCCCTGGGTCTTAAAAGTGATCAATATTTACCAATCTAGTATAAAATAACCCCTGACAAAGGGCTGTCATAAGGCATTAATATGTTTGTATTATCAAACAAAAAAAATCTAATTATGACAAACTCGAAACACGAATGGAGAAAAAAAGAAAAGCAGTTTTACCTACCCAAGACGAAGCCGGAAATTATTGATATACCCACTTTTAATTTTGTCACAATTGAAGGTGAAGGAAATCCAAATAGCGAATCATTTGCAAAGCTTATAAGTGCATTGTACTCCATTTCTTACGGCATAAAAATGACATTGAAAAAGGAGGAAACAGCACCTGAGGGTTATTGTGATTATACCGTATATCCGCTTGAAGGAGTTTATGATATCAATGATGAAGCCAAGAAGAATTTCACAGGAAAAATTAACAAAGATGACTTGGTATACAAGATTATGATTCGTCAGCCTGACTTTGTAGATAAAGATTATTTTGATAAAATAGTCGAGATGAAGAAGCAGAAAAACGAAGATGTTCCGATTAATGCAGTGAGATTTGAACAGATAACTGAGGGGCCCTGCATTCAAATGTTACACATAGGAAGTTTTGATGATGAACCAGCCAGTTTCGAAAAGATGGAAGCTTTTGCCAAAGCTGAAAATCGAATTAGAAGTTCAAAAATCCATAGAGAGATATACTTAAATGATTTTCGAAAAGTTACTCCGGATAAATTAAAAACAGTTCTCAGATTTAATATTAATTGAAACAAAATGAAGTAAGGTGATCAATGTCTTTTAGTTGAAGCGTTTCATGTCGATTACAATATAGACTGTGTTTATAACAAATTGCACCAAAAGAGAAAATCTGAAATAATAATTGTCATTCCGACCGAGTGCAACCATTGGAAGGATAGGCAATTATAAGTGATACCAATTTCGACTTCAACGGACATAGGTGTCAACCTATAGTTTACATATAATATAAAATGATATGTATAAGTAATTTATATTCTGCACTTTAAAATTTTTATCATAAAACCTTAATTGTCGAAGACACAACTCTCAAAATAGCGTGGCCTGCCGCTAAACAGTGGGTATGAGTGACTGCGCTCGAAGAGTGGCGACGATAGTCGACAAAGGAATGAACGCGTAAGCGATGGGTGGACTAAAGCTGCATTCGCAGTATAGCCTTTTTAGCGGCTTGATTCTTTTGTTTCTTTTCTCATCAAGGAGAAAATGAAAGCCAGTCGCGGCGAGCGACCATATTAGTTTGAAAATGAATGATATATAAATTGAAAATATTCATATATTATTTCCTTAGGTTGACGCCTATGTCCACGTTTGTCGATATTAAAGAACTAAAAGCATTGTCGACTTTCGACTATGCTATCCATGACAATTCTCGGTTACTCACGGAATGACAATACAAATGTGAATTTTGTTATACACACTTATAGACATAATTGTGCGAATTAAAGCTATTTTTTAGTACATTACACTCATCTTGTAATCCAATCGTCCTCTTTATTATTTGAAGTCATTAACCAATATACGACTATGATGATAAAGTCATTGATACCTATTCTTTTTTTATGTTTAGCTTGGAGTTCTAGTTTGGCCCAATGCAATGCTACATTGTTTTTATGCAGACATGGTGAGAACATTATTAATATGGATTTGGAGGATGGATTCTATCAGGTTTACTTAACAGACACCGCTCAACAAACCAATCTTTATATATTTGATGCCGTACAAGAAAATGGTCAACTTACTATTGATATTACTACTTGGGTGCCAGCATTTGGAATCTATGTTATACAATTTCCAGATGGCAATAGCTGCTGGGGATTTTATTTTTTTGAGGCATGCTTGGACTATCTGGTTTTTGAAGGGTGTATAGAAGATTATAGTGCCCATTCTTGTGGAGAAGAATATTCTGGACTTTCAGCAAAGGATGGACACTTTTGTCTGGGTGATACGACCACGGCTTCCTTTGGCTCCTTTTATCAAAACATGGACTATGTTACCGCACCTTTTCATCCCGATCGACTTGAAATGTCCATAGGGACTGTTATTGATTATACAGAAACAGAAGTGAAAATTGTATGGACTGATGTTGGAGAAGAATGCGTTACCTTGAATTCAACTACCTTTTTTGGATCTGAATTAAAATCAGGTAGAACAGCCATCGTTCATCCCTCCGATCCCATGACAATCTCTAGCGACAAAGGAGGTGCTCAAACTGCCACTATCTGCGTTGGAGAAGAGATTCATTTTACCTTGGATGCATTGGATGAAATCGTGCCCAAATGGGAAATTAATGGATCTATTTACTATGGATTTGAAAACACACTTTCATTTGATCAACCTGGTGATTACACCTTGGTGATTAGCCATCAGGAAGATGAAGGATGCAGTTGTACACCAGATGCAACTTACAATATTGTAGTCAATTCTGGAGATTCGCCGTCCATAGAGTGCAAGCGGACGGTTTGTCTTAGTGAAGCTACTACTTATTATTCAGCCACTGAGTGCGATACCTACATTTGGGATGTTGGAGCAGGTGGACTTATTACGGATGGCGGCGGACCGGGTGACTCATACGTGACGGTGGAGTGGACCGCCGGCCCTACAAATGAAATAAGCCTAACTACACCTTCTTGCTTTGAAAATGCCTGCACAGAAACAATAATAGAGACCATCAACATCATTGACAATAGCATTGATATTGATGGCTTGGATTTGGTATGTGCGGGAGACTTGGCTACTTATAGTGCTCCCAATTATACAGGCACCAGTTTTGTCTGGAACGTGAGCAGCAAGGGCGAAATAGTCAATGGCCAAGGCACAAACAGGATACAAATTCGTTGGCAAAATGATCTTGAACCCAGTACTGGGATGGTGAGTGTAACCTATGACAACTGCAACATCGATTGTGCAGGATATGCCGAATTGAATGTATCGATACTCCCAACATTGGAAATAGAATATACTTCGATTGATCTTTGTCGGAATACCGAGTATATTTTCCAAACGAATATTGGTGTCAGTGTGGCTTGGATTCTTGAAGATTTTGATGGAAATACAACGACCTATCCATCAGCTACATCACTCACGATTAATCTTTCCGAAGCTGGCGAATATCGATTGGAAGCAATAAATTCTGACTTATCCTCTTGCAATTCGGTTGCCTTAGTTCACTTTGAAGTTCTGGAAGATATACCTCCGATAGTAGAGATAGAAGGACCACAAGTGATCTGCCTTGGACGATTGGTAAAATATACGGTACCTAATCTTTCAAGTATCGAGACTATAATTTGGGAAGTTGTAGATGGAGCTGGTCCACCGATGAATCTCGGCTCGTCCAGATCTCTTTTTTATACCTGGACAAGTGATGGGCCATATCAAATATCCGCTTCAATCCTTAATAGTATCACGGGGTGCCAAAGTACTCAGACAATTTTTGTGCTGAATAATGATATTTCGTTGATCGGGCCATCAGAATTGTGTTTGGGAGAAGAGGGTGAATATACACTACCGGAATTTAATGGAGATGGGGTGACATGGAGCATCAGTCCACCTTCGGCAGGGACGATAATTGAAGCTAAAGACGATTGGGCAAGAGTAATTTGGAGTGAAGTAGGAGCTCAACAAATTTCGGCTTTGTATTGCGATCGAACACTTGATATCGATGTCTCAGTACATCCATACCCAGATGCCACTTATGCATATGATGACTATATATGCTTCAATGAATTTTCCCAATTGAATATTTCAACGGATGCTTCAAATTCCATTGAAGTTTTTAATGAAAACAATAACCTGGTATCAACATCAGCGATTTCAAATATCTCATCAGGGACCTACAATATTGAAATTTCTAATCAATATGGATGCAAGACGATTGAAGAAATCAACATTGATGAATCAGAAGAATTTGAGATTACCATTAATACCTTAAAAGTTCCAAGAGTCTGCCCACCGTTCAATCCTTTTGAAATATTTTCAGAACAGGTTTCTAGCAATTTTACATATCAATGGTATTTGGATAATATTCCTGTGGGCACCAATAGCCCTTCATATTTGGTTACTGATCTTGGGGCCGTTCACTTGGTAGTTATCGATCAACATGGATGCCAGGCAGAATCTGACATTATCTATGTCACCTTATGTTGTCCCGGCGGAGGTGGAGACCCTATCACTACTCCTGCAGTCTATATAGACGTCACTGCGGTAGATTGCAATAATAGAGATTTTGAAATTTTGGCACCTTACCAAAGTACGACCTTCAACTGGAATTTTGGAGACCCATATAGCTTTTCAAATATCGCAAATGGTATTTCTGTCAGTCATACATTTTCCAGAGCAGGTAGATATCTTGTGCGAGCTACTGGGGATGAGCTTTGTGATACATATTTGGTAGATATATGCGGAGAATTGCAAATGCAAACCTTGTGCGAAGGCAATGAAGAATGGGTGGACATTCCGCTGGTCGCTGATTTTTCATTTGAAGCCAGTTGTAGCAACGAGCCTGTCAGTTTTATTGACGAAACCACCAAGTTGCCATCAGTAGGGAATGTCAATTACTATTGGGATTTTGGAGATGCATCAAGTGGTAGCAATACCTCGACAAATCAGACACCGACTCATATCTATAGTAATCCCGGAACGTATGAAGTCACCCTGGAAACTTCGTACTCAGGTGGTTGTACCTCGACAAGTACCCAAACGGTAACTATCATTCAAGGACCAACCGTAGAAATACAAGGGCAATCGAATTATTGTCTGGGACTCCCATCATATTTTGAGAGCAATGTTACTGGAGAAAATTTGAAATATAAATGGGATTTTGGAGACCCTGGATCTGGCAACAATAATATGGCGACTACAGCTAATGCCGATCATACATTTTCTGCATTTGGCACTTTTACCGTTAATCTAGAAGTGACTGATGACAAGGGATGCATCCAATCAACCTCACTGATCATCGATGTTATCAATAATAGTCTTCAAGGAGAAATTACCGCTGATATAGAAACACCCAAATGCCCCGAAGATATTGTCGTATTGTCTGCGCCGATGGTGGGAGATTCTTATCTCTGGAGCACGGGAGAAACCACACCAACTATCGAGGTGACTAATCAAGCGGCTTACGAAGTGACTATTACGGATGCAGCAGGATGTGAATATAGCCCATTGCCATATCAAATATTTAATTATGACATTGGTGGAGCGCAAATCTTTGGTTCAAAAGGCTCAGGAATTATTTTTGATAGCTTGGATGTCTGTGTTGGAGAATATTTTTTCCTTAGTGCAACGGATGTTCCTAATGCGGATTATAATTGGGCACCAGTGATTCATGATGGTCAAGTTCTGGATTATGGTGAACATTTCGCAACCTTGTCTCCAGGAAGATATACATATACAGTCACCGTGACAGATCCTGGTGGTGGGTGTTCGGCGGTGGAGGGGCCTTATGTGGTCAATGTACGTGAAGAATTATTGGACCCAGTAATCATTTCGGATAATGGCAATTATTGCGAAAATAGTCCTATTACGCTTTCAGTCGAATCCTATGATGCGACCAATACATATGAATGGAGCAATGGCTTGTTTGGTCAATCAATAAATTTATATGCATCGGGTGAATATGAGGTGACCGTTACCAATGAATTTGGATGTCAATCTACCAGTGAACCATTTTTTGTGCGACCTGAACCTGGTTTTAATGAATGGATGACAGGATGTTTGGAAGTCTGTTTTCCTAAAGAATTTTGCCTCAATCTTAATAGCACTAACGAATACAACCTCATTTTTAATGGTGCCAACATGGGCCCTGTAAATAGCACTTTGAATGCATTGGACCTTACACAGCCTGGCGACTATCAGCTTCAGGTGACCAATCAATATGGATGTCAGTCCATATCCGATATCTTATCGCTCACCGCCACTCCTGAAGATCAATCACTTTCAGGGATAGTGTACCTGGATGAAAACGAGAACTCCATATTTGATGGCAATGATATATTGCAGGAAGGGGTTACCGTCTATCTCATGAATGGCAATACGGTGGTAGGAAACACTGTCACTGACATGGATGGATACTATAACTTTGATCCTGTGACTCAGTCCAATCTCCGAGTAGTTTTGGATCTTTCGAGCATCGATTTTACCTTTGAAGGAGCGAGTGATTCTACCTTGGTATATGAGTTTTGTGTTGAAGACAAAATGATAGATTTCCCTCTTGTTTCTATTTGTGAAAATCCAATTCTAGTAGATACCTTCTTCACCTGCCCAGACGAGCCGATATTGATCAATGGAGACTATTATAATGCCAATGAAGCAGATACTTCCATTTTCAACCTCTTTGCATTTTGTGACTCCACATATATTTTTCATGTTCTCACTTATGAAGAACCAGAGATAGCCTTAGAGACTTTTCCTTCTTGCACTTCCATGCCTAATGGCGGACTCATGGTCAATACGCTTAATGGCAATGCTCTGGAATATAGCCTCAACTCAGATTTTTCAGATATTGACAGTACTTATTCGGATCTGGCCGCAGGCTCATTTATGCTCTATGTACGCACGATGGAAGGATGCATTTATTCATATCCGTTTGACATCGCAGAGATTGTTGAACCAGAACTTTCATTGAGCAGTATAGAATCATGCGCGGGAGATGCTACTGGTATTTTGAATATTTCGACTTTGGATGATGATCTTCAATATTCGATAAATGGACAAGATTACTTCACAGAATCTCTTTTTGAAGACCTTGGAGCAGGGGATTATACCTTGTATGTTCAATCATTGGTTGATGAATGTCAGTATGAGTATCCTTTTATGATTGATGCTTTGCCCATTCCTGAAGTGGAACTAGTGGAGACCAATACTTGCCTTGGTACCTCGGATGGAGTTTTGGATATACAGATAATTTCTGGTTCAGGACTCACATTTGACTTGGACGGAGATGGCATGTTTGAAAGCATTACCCACTTCGAAAATCTGTCTGAGGGGGACCATGTTTTAATGGTTCAGGATGATCAAGGATGTCAATATGAATTGCCAGTTAGCATTGGCACATTTGCCATTCCTGAATTTACTTTTGAGATCCAACCTTCCTGCGATGGGCAGTCGAATGGTGAAGTTTCAATAGATATTTCTTCCGGCACAGTTTCATTTGCTCTGAATGATCCAACTGATTTTGAAGATGTAACGGAATTTAATGATCTCGAACCAGGAGATTATACCTTGTACAGCCTGAGTGAATTTGGATGCCTTGATAGTTCGTTGATAAATATTACTAATTCAATCCAGCCTGATTTAGAATTGGTAACATTCCCCGAATGCGAAGATGCGATGCTTGGTGCGGTTGAAATAATATCTGACAACATTAACATGAAGTATTCATTAGATGGTATTTCATTTTTTGACTCAAGTTTTGTGGATAATCTTAGTTCAGGAATCTATTCTTTGTATTATCAAATTGAAGAAAAGTGCATCTATGAAATCCCATTTGAAATTATTCTTGCCCCAGCTCCAATTTTAGACTTTGACATTTTACCAACCTGTGAGGATGAAGAAAATGGTTCTGTGATTATTTCGGCAGACGGCGATTATGAATATGCCTTGGATGGAATCAATTATTCTAATGAAAATACAATTAATAATCTTGAAGCGGGTGAACAGATAATCTATGTCTTGAATGAACATGGCTGTTCTTATGAACATGTAGTGTCCATAATTACATTCCCCGAACCAAGCTTTGCCGTGGAGGCAGTAAATGCATGCGAGAATATCGACAATGGTGCGCTCAAAGTATCTTCTGACCATTCTGATTTGCTTGTTTCGATTAATGGATCACCATTTGCAAATACATTGACCTTCGATGATTTGGCCGCGGGTACTTATGAGCTTGCAGTTTTGGATAGCAATCAATGTTCGAGTACGCAAATAATCGAATTACAAAACAATCCTCCGTTGGAAGTTGAATTCGAAGATTATGGACAAGATTGTTTGGAGTCCGAATTGGAAATCAAACCAATAGTCAGCAGTCATCATGGAGAATTGCAATATAGCTGGAATACAGATGATACTTCCGAATCCATACTTGTCCGCAAATCGGGTACTTATGAGGTCACGATATCTGATTTTTGTGATGAGCAATATCTGTCCACCAATATTGAGATATCACTTTTTGATGAAGAGAATCCTTTTTATGTGGCCAATGTATTTTCACCAAATGATGACAATGTGAATGACTGCTTTCAGGCAGTTGTTGATGCTAGTTTTGATATAATCAATTTCAATATCAAAGTCTTTGACAGATGGGGCAATCTCTTATTTAGCTCCAATGACATGGAAGCATGTTGGGATGGAAGATTCAATAATAGAGAGGTAGTTCCTGGTGTATATGTGTACTTGGTGGATATGACGGTCAATGGTTGTGATGGAGTCAAGGAAGTACGCAAGATGGGAGATGTCACGGTGATTAGGTAGCTACAATTTGCCCTTGAAATAAGTTCTTACCAATTCTTCTCATTTTTAAATTCAGGTATTTATACCTAATACTTGTCTAGTAATTCCACTCTACAACAAATAAATTGCCTTTCATACATTTGAGAAAACCAAGTCTTCCTCGTTTGGTCGACTTAACAAAAAACCACATTTCTATTCTTATAAAGGTGAATTATTGTATCGATTTACAATTATAATAATT
Organism: Saprospiraceae bacterium; assembly: GCA_965230575.1. Classification (GTDB taxonomy): domain Bacteria; phylum Bacteroidota; class Bacteroidia; order Chitinophagales; family Saprospiraceae; genus CAJXUU01. The sequence continues at coordinate 6,698,456 of OZ246013.1, read as the reverse complement.
GAGATATTAAACCCCTCAAAACTATGGCAAGGAAAAAGCAAGTCACGCTATACGAACAAGTCAAAACCATATTAAATACGCTACAAGGTGATTGTGTCCCGAATTATCAGGGAATGAAAGCATTTTGGTTGAATCCAGAAGTTTTTTTGAGTGCATCCCTCTACGGGCAAAAACTGATAGCAAACGAGCCTGGTGCTTCTGGACATGGAAGTGGCGGTGGATGTTGTCCTTCGATGGGAGGATCAGGAAGCGCTCAAAAACCAGCAAAAGAATCCTGTTGTGGATCTTCTGATGGACCAACAATAAACCTCTCAAACTCGGCAATCTCTTCTGTGAATATTCAACCAAGTGAAGGCTCGGTGGGCGATTGTTGGCCAGATGGAGAATCGACTGGCGACCCGACTACCGGAGATACCACAAGAAGCAGAAATTCCGCAATAATTATTGGACTTAAAGGAGAATATCCATTTGATGGTTCGATATATCCAAGATTGATGTGGGACAGTGACCTAGTCGCATCAAGTGACCAGATTCAAACCATAGCCAATTGGATTGATGCAGGTTGTCCTTTGACCTTGGAAGAAGAAGCGCAAAATAAAACCTTGAAAGATGCAGCGGTTAAGACCAACCTCCTTCAATCTTTGGCAAGTGGAAAAACGGCTCATCCTGTATCTATTCAAAAAGTGAAGAAAGATTCGACGGATGAGGTGGGATTAACTGTACGTAAGGAGGTGTCATCGTTATCTCCTGAAGAATTGACAACTTTTAGAGAAGCGTTGGGTTGTATGATGACCTACAATGATTATTGGCAGGATGAACGTAGCTTTGATTATTGGGCGAGAATTCATACCAATTCTTGTCAACATGGCTGGGAGCAATTTTTACCATGGCATAGACTGTATCTCTACTTTTTCGAGCAGAAACTCCAGGATTATGATTCTTCAATAGCATTGCCATATTGGTCCTGGTCTGATTATGCAGATCTGAATAAAACAAGCTTTAACAATGTACAATTTGATCTGGGCATCTTACCAGAGGCATACGGCTGTTTTCTTAAGGAAGCTGGATTCACAAAATTGAAAAATTCTAAGGATGCTGATGGCAAGAGCTTGTTTACAAGTAAGCAGATTGCAGGCTTGGAAGCTATTTACAAAAGCAAGGATGTATATCAATCAGGCCTGAGATTTTTGACTGCTGCTGGTATTGACTATGACATTATTAATGTAGAGGATACTGCCAAGTGGAATGCCCAAGTCTCTGCTGTTTACAATGTACTGAAAAAGACGAATCCATTGTGGTTTCCAAACAGATGGCCTGGTGCTATGGGCGGATCTACCACCTATCCCACACCAGAGGATATCGAGGTGCTTCTCGCCATCCAGCAATGGAATGACTTCGGCGGAGGACCATCGAATGACCATCACTTCGGTTCACTGGAAAAAGTACACAACGGGATGCATAATTTTTCAGGAGGAACTAATCCAAACTATCCAGGAAATATTAAAGGATCTTCGACGTGGGCCAACAAATATGCCAAATTGGGCCTTACAGCCAATCCGCAAAGCGAACAAAATCCGCCGTATGGTTGGATGACTGATAATCGGATTACAGCATTCGATCCCATTTTCTGGGCCCACCATTCAAATGTCGATAGATTATGGGCTTTGTGGCAAGAGAGACATAGTGGAAAACCAGAAAGTACAGGAGCATTGGCACCATGGTCAATGTCTGTAGAAGATACCTACAGCATAACAAATCTGGGTTATTCCTACCAGAAAGACTCTGTCTACTATGATGTCAATAGCAATGTAGGTTTGACGAAGTTTCATTCAGAGAAATCAAATGTTTCAAGCAATACCCTGGACACACATCGAAAAGCGGAGATCAAAATCCATCGTATGCGAAGAGGAAATCTTCAGAATGCACATATTCGGGTATTCTTAAATCAGCCGAAAGCTAATACTAATACAAAGACTGTAGGCAATGATCATTTTGTTGAGGAAATTACCACCTTTCATGGCTCTTGTTATGGTGGACCCGGGCATTGTCGATTGCCACTGGATCGAACGAGGAGGCATGATAAGAGACCGCTCCATCACCACGAACCAAGGAATTATAAAATAGATGCCACTCAAGCGATCAAAAGGATGATGGCTAAGGGAGAAAAGGACATCACCATTCAATTGGTCATCGTAGGAATCAATGGACAGCCAATAGATAATGCTGTTTTCATTGATGGTGTATCACTTAATTTCATGGACTAATAAAGACAATCAACAAATGGAAAATACAAATCAAACTACTAATAAACAAGATACCACAGTACTCAATACCACTTTCAAAATACACCCTGGAATTGGAATTGCTCGACTGGGAAATTCGGACAATTTTTATCTTGCTCCAGAACAACCAGGCGCACTGCCAATAGAGTGTACCACTGATGGAAGTGAGAAATATGACGCTCAGGGCAATCCTCAAAGAGTGAGTAATTTTAAAGACCCTAATGACCCATCAAAGGTTAAAAAGCAAGCAGCGAGATTCAAAATATTCGCTTATGATGCGGAAGACGATGAAAAAAACGATACCGAAGTCAAACTCGGAGGGGTATATAAATTCATACTGGAATCAGCTGTCACAGCTCCAACAGTCGTGGAAGGTGTAGTGACCGACATAGAATGGACTGTACACCTCGCCAATAAAAAGGCTTCATGGTATGAATTTTTAGAAAATGATGGACAAGAGGGATATTCTCCAAGCCACGCATTAAGAAATGCAACGGTGGATCAGCCAGATCTAAGACGTCAACTCATTATTGATCCAGGACCAGTAACCGTCGATCTGAAAAATAATACGGGTTCTTTTGCAAAATTTGGTTCTGATGCCAAAGCTGGAGATACCAGCAAGAATAGCAAGGTCTCATATCCTCAAACCTTTCCGCCTTCTGACATTCAACCTAACCCAATTGATACTTTGGGGAGTGTCATGGTAAATCAACAGGATGATTCTGTTCGGCTCATTGTTTTGGGTGGAAATGGAAATTCTGGATCCACGAATACACCCGTGATTACCAGTTTTGTGAATAATGATGGATGGTTTGATGATATTTCAGATGGCCCGGTGACGGCCAAAATAACCTTCGAGTACATAGAGACTACTTACGATGGAGATGTTGAAATCCTGAAAACAAAGTCCAGCTCGATGGACGTACAAGTGCCTGCATGGTGTGTAGTAGGGTATCCAAGATTTGTACCGCAGATGGAGGATATGATCACCATGGATGAAAAGATGTATGATCTTTATGTAAGAAATATGGCCTATGAGCCACAAATTTTCGGAGTTTCTCCATACGATGGTGAAAACAACGATCCACAGACGAAGGAAGAGCTCAATGTTTGGAAGACCAATGCAAGATTTAATAAAGACTATTACCCGAAATTTTGGGAAGAAATCTGGCCAATACTCAAACGACCAGATGACTTCAAATACGTCTATGATTTTGACTATTTCGGAGGTGGAGATCCCCATAATACAGGTACAGGAGGAAACTTGAGCAAAGACGCACTTTCGATTCCTCCAACTCCAGGAGAATGTGACAAATATTTGCAACTTCGATTGTTTATCTACAGCATCATGCGTAAACCGAATCAGCGCAATGAGTATGAAATAAATACAGAATATAGGTCTACATCAACGAAGTCAAGGCTCATGCCAATGCTCTGTGGAAATAATCCATTGACCAATACTTCACCAGACAAATTTTTGTCACTTACAGAAGTTCAATTGTTCATCTTGTTTCAATGGGCACAAGGTAAATTTATTAATGAATGCCAGGAATGGAAAGATGGAGATTCCAATTGCCAAAATCCGTGGGCCAATCCGCCAACCACAGGAATCGGGATAGATAGGGGAGTGATGAGCAATGTGCTTGGTGGTGCTTTTTGCCCTGGAGGCGAATTGTCTTGGATCGTTAGCAATCCAGCCATTTATTCTGGACCATATCGTATCAAACATGCCACATATGAAGCTGGCGGACTGAGTATACCCAAGCCGATAGCAGATATTGATGGCAGTGCAGCACCAAATTTGGCGGCGGGTCTTGAGCCTGGAGACCTGACCAAGTATATTGGTATTCCTTGGCAAGCGGATTTCCATGAGTGTACGGATCAACCAATAAATATCACCTATGAAGGATGGAATAATATTTATTTGGAATCAACGGGAGATCCAATTGAAGAGCAAATCGCATTTAATGTGCCATGGTGGCCTGCGCATCGTCCAGTGGTCGTTCCTCAAGGCCCTGGTCTCGGACAAGTATATTGGACATCGGGTATTCCAGCAAACAAGGCGGGCGACCTACAGATGGTCCAAGCTTGGAAGGATCTGCCATTTATGATGGCCCAAACAAATGATGGTGTCCGAGGATTCTATCCAGTAGAAAGGAATGATGCCGCGTTGGGCCCATGGGTCGCACCTGGTCAACGGATTCTTGGACAAGTAAATGGAAAAACGAGTAAGAAAGGATAGGGTGAATATGGAAGTAGGTGCATGGTTTAAGACGCTGGGCCAGATGTTGAAGAATTTAATTTTTTTCAACATCCAACCTTGCACTGAATGTTCCTAAACATTGCTTTTTACTTTTAAATTTTTCAACTCTATTAATATTAATAACCTTAAAAAATTAAACATGAATAACGTACCCAAAATATTACAAGGTACTTGGACTTATCGAAGTTTCCTTAGTAATCCAGACATCAATGCTGATTTTGATTCCTTAGAATTTGGAAGAGGCAATATTCAAATCAATGATGCAGAAATGCAAACACTGGATGGAAAAATATATGGACCAGGTTGGGAATTGGAGTTGGCAGGTTCTATTGCTTATGGCAATCCGTTTACACTTCAATTTCAAGGAAAAGGAATAGTCGGTGGAGCAGAATGGATCTATAATTATCGAGGATATTTTGTTCCGAATTGGATGAATGGCGTCAATCAGAGACCTGCAATTGTGGGTTCTATCGTGAGAGAGATTCCGCATCCGACAGGGCCAAATAATCAATCTACTGCACCTGCAGGCTTCGTAGCACAATGGATAGCAGTTAAACAAGATCCAAAGAGTTCGTAAATGTCAAGTCAATCCCTTGATGTTTTAATACTTGGAGCAGGTGTGGCAGGATGTACTGCTGCACTTGCAATCAAGCAACTTGATGCCGACCTCAATATTCTGATAGTCGATAGGAAGTCGGCTGCCTTCAATATATCAAATGAGGAGGTCAGAATTGGAGAAACACTGCCACCACATGCCGCAACAAGATTGCGAGAGTTGGGCTTGTGGGAAGGTTTTCAGCAGGCAAATTTTCAAAGATCATATGGTACTTCAGCAGCATGGGGGACAGATGAATTGTACCACAACGAATTCATAGCTTCTCCCTATGGGTATGGATGGCATATCGATAGGAACAAGTTTGACCAATTGCTTATCAATAAATGCATTCAAGAAGGCATACAATTCCGATTTGAAACATCATTCACGAATAAAACGAAAGTACAGGAAGGATGGGAAGTTGGTCTTCTTTGCAACAAAAAAGAAATTAATCTTGAATGCAAATTTCTTGTGGATTCGACTGGTAAGAAGGCTTTTTTGGCCTCCAAATTTGGCGCTAAAAAGATTAAATCTGACCAACTAATTGGTATCTCTAAGGCTTATGAATCAACCAATCATGAACTTTCAGGATCAGGGGCAATGGTCGAGAGTGTATCCAATGGCTGGTGGTATAGTTCGAAACTAGAGGACAACTCAGCCATCCTCTGTTTTATGACAGATGCCGATATTTCCAAAAAAGAATCGCTGATTGATGAACAGAACTTTGAATATCAATTGTCCAAAACAAAGTATACCAAACTAAGGGTCGGAAAAAGTATTTCTGATATGCAGGTGAAAGCCGCCCACACTCAAATTTTAGATCGGATAACGAGTGATGGCTGGCTGGCGGTTGGGGATAGTGCATCGAGTTACGATCCATTAAGTGCTTTGGGAGTTTTTAAGGCCTTGAATATGAGCAAGTATGCTTCTTTTGCAATCATGGATTATTTGAAAAATAATAAGATTGGACTCCATCGATACGAAAAAATAATCAGATCCGAATTCAATTCTTTTCTTGCTAAAAAGGACGATTATTATTGTGAGGAAAAGCGATTTATGGATGAGCCATTCTGGTCGAGAAGGCGTGCGCATTTTGAGGTGCAAATACAAAGAAGGCCCAATCTGGTCTCTTAAATTTCAAAATTAAGTATTCAAAAATTCAAAATAATACGTAATTGCTCTTTTGAACTTCTAATCATAGATGTTACTGTTATATAATGGAGTAGGTAGAAAATTAAAAACTATATTTGACAAAACTAACTTTGTTGAATTAGATATTGAATTAACCTATGATAACGGCAAGAACTTCGAGAGAAGAAATTTTACAAAAACTTCGAAAAAAAATAGAAGATAGAATTCCTTTATTTATAGCTAGTGCAGGAAGTGGATTAGTGGCGCAGCTTTTGGAGAAGGCTGGTGCGGATTGTATCAATACATTTTCGGGTGCTCGCCTACGGTCTAATGGAATGGGTACGATGTCTATGATGTGGCCAATTTTGGATTCTAACAGACAGACTTTGGATTATACAAGAGAGGACATTATGCCTGCACTTAAGGGAGATTCATTTGTATGTGCCTGTCTTAATGCCAATGATCCATTGAAAGACATGCAAATGGTCTTGAACGAATGCAAGGCCATGGGTGTAGAATCGGTATCCAATATTGGACCATCGATAAGTTATGTAGATAAGGATAGTGAGATATATCGAGTTCTCACAAAAAGCGGAATAACACTGGATAATGAAATTGAAATGCTACGATTAGCAAAAGAAATGGATATGGTGTCTATAGGATTGGCATTCAATATGGAGGATAGTATCAGAATGATGAAAGAAGCACAACCAGATATCTTTTGCTTTCATGCAGGGACCACCAAAGGCGGTCTAAAGGGGTATGATTCAGGTGAAACAATTGAGGAGACTGCGGCAAGAACGGAAGAAGCAAATAAGGTGTTGAGGGAGATAAAGCCAGATGTAATGCTAATTGCACATGGTGCTGCCTTGGAAAATCCGGTGGATGCGCAATATATTTTGAACCACACGACCTGTGATGGTATTTGGACAGGATCATCGACAGAGCGTATTCCTATAGAGAAGGCAGTATATTCTACAGCTAAAGAATTTGCCGATTTACGATTTCCAAATAAGAATTAAACCTACTTTTCGAACTCATCAAATTGCGCTTCAAGATGAAAAAAACAATAGCATTATTAGTCACATTAGATACAAAAGATCAAGAAGCTGCCTACTTAAAAAGCCAAATTGAAGACTTGGGACAGAATGCCTTGATTATGGATATTGGAGTAGTAGGAAGTCCAGGAATTGAAGCAGATATTGATAGAGAAGATATTATCAAGATTGGAGGAGGTTCATTAAAGGAAATATTAAAGAACCCAACAAGGGAACGTGCCAATCCTTTTGTAGTCAAAGGATGTATTGATATTTTAAACCAGAAAATTGTTTCTGACGAAGTACATGCAGTACTTGGCCTTGGAGGCACTCAAGGGACATCAACCTGTTGTGAAATAATGCAGGCCTTGCCTTATGGATTCCCCAAAATAATGGTATCTACTATTGCATCTGGCGACACATCGGGATTTGTAGGGATTAAAGATATCACCATGATGTTTTCTGTAAGTGATATTCTAAAACTAAATCCATTTACCAGGAAAATTTTGTCGAATGCCGCAGCAGCTGCTTGTGGGATGGCCAATGTGAAGACAAAATTTATTATGGGGAAAGGAGACAAGCCTCTTATAGGAATGTCCAACCTCGGTGTATTGACCAATGGATCGATGGAAGCTGTAAAATATATCGAATCAAAGGGTTATGAAGTCATCGTCTTCCATGCGGTGGGTTCGGGAGGAAGGGCGATGGAGCAAATGATGAAGGAGGGCATCATTGGTGCTGTTTTCGACTATGCGATGGGAGAGATTGCTGATGATGTTTGGAGTGTTTTGAGGGCCGGCGGACCGGAAAGATTAACCGTAGCAGGAAAGCTTGGACTGCCTCAGGTATTGTGCCCAGGAGGTGCAGAACATTTGGGGATTTTAGTCCCGCCAAATGAGGTGCCAGAAGAATATGAAAATCACAAAAAGGTATTTCACAGTCCTGTAGTATTTGTTCCTCGTTTGAATGAAAGAGAGATTGTCAAGGTAGCGGATGAAATTTGCAGCCGATTGCAATATACAAAAGGTAAGGCTTACTTTATGATTCCCAAAGGCGGAGTAGGGCGCTATTCTTATGCGGGAGGTGTGTTAGAAGATAAGGCATCAGATGCAGCTTTTTTCAAAAGACTGAAAGCCCAAATGCCTGAAAATATTGAAATCCTTGAGAGAGATTTAAATGCAGAAGATCCGAAGTTTGTAAGAGAGGCAATTGATTTGCTGATCGGTTTGATTGAAAAGGATGATTGAAATGTTTTATAAGGTCTCAGAGAGACGAAACATTAGTAATAAAGATCAACCACACCAAGGCAAGCGCTGTAGGTGCGAAAATTAAATGGCAACCATCAATCACCAGAAAAATAGATGTCGCTCCTACAGAGCTTTTGGAAAAATGTCAATATTATTGACTATTAAGATGTCGTTCCGCTGGAACTAATAACTTGATGAAATATCTAGTAATGAAATTTGCTGAATACACTCTTTTAAATGACATTAACTCTCAAATCTCTTCTTGGTCTTTACGATTAACGTCATAGATTATAAGTGTTGAAAAAATCATTAACCTAAATATTTTTGTATCTTGAGATCAATAATCAATTACTTTTTTTCTTTTTACCTTTATTCAATCAACTTAGTACTGTCCCCGCCCAAGGATTGAGTAGCGTTTTATTTACAAACCTAAACATTATGAAAAACCTATTCTTCGCATTATTATTGTTGGTTTCCCAGATTGGACTTGCTCAAATGACATATGGAGAACTCCCCGATAATCACAAAGAGATTTATAAAATCATCCATGTCTATTCTGATGGATTGACCTTGGCTTATACGGAGTATCCGAGTACGCTTTTTATTTCGAAGGACTTGGGAGAATCATGGGAAGAAATAGAAACAAATGGCCATGAGGTCGATCGACCAAGCTATATAAGAACACATCTGGATTCGGAGGGTCGTAAATATATTTCTCATTTGAATGAAATTTTCCTTCTTGATGAAGATTTAAATGAGCTTGTTCCAGTATTGATATGGGATGACTATGACTATGTGGAAGATTTTAATTTTTTACCAAATGGAAATATTGTAGTTGCAGAGAGTAGATTCATTAGATTGTATAATGAGAATTTTGAATTGATTAAAGAGCATACCTGGTGGACACATTCTGCTCATATTCTAATTGGAGATAATGGCAAATATTTAGTGACCAACTCTCATGGTGCGTCTTATTCAATTTTGGGATTTGATGATGACTTGGAATTTACCGAAGAAATGCCAATTCCAAGCAGCAGAAATTTTGACCTCATTAATGGTCGTATTTATGGAAACTCCAGATTTTCGGATGATTATGGAGATACTTGGCAATATTATCCCAGTGAAAATTCTATCGGATCGTCATTGCTGGCAGTGGATGAAGACAGAATGGTAGTAGAAGATGATTCAGAATTTTTAATATCATACGATTCAGGAGTAAGTTTTGAGCCCATTATCATTGAAAACCCCAATAGTATGAGAGATCTTTTCTTGCATGAAAATGGAGGGATTAGCATATATTCTATAGTGAGGGAATCTGGTGAGGGGGTGTTGAGGACTACATATGATGAAGGGATGACTTACAATGATATCATTCTTAATCTTGGTACTGAATATGCTTTGGATGTTGAAGTTGATGACGCTGGATATGCTTTTGTTACCTACAAAACCAGAATTGATGCAAATCGGTTTGACCCGACCCTGGAAGTATGGAGTTCATTTGGTGATGAATCTTGTATTTCATCTTCTAGTGCTCAAGTAAAACCACTTGCCAATTCCACCATCTTAGGTAATTGGGGATGTATTTCAAAGGACCATGGAGAAAGTTGGGATCGGTATGGAAGCAGCTATATATATGTAAATGAAATAATTGAGAAAAATGAAATTCTATATGATGTAGAACATAAATTGAGAAAATCGAGCGATTTTGGAGTTACCTGGGAAGAGATAGATTTTGCTGAATTGGAAGATTATCCCGAATATATCGATGTCACTGGCGAGGGAAATCTTATTGTTTACTCTTATGACTTTAATAATCCAATGACTAATCTATATTTCCAAGATGGCACTGTGGAGGAATTGGATTTTCATAATGGTATAAACTACTTTTTTACTGCATATACCGGGCCTACCGTATATATCATATCTCAATTTTTTTCAGACTCATTCTTATTCAAAAGCCATAATGGTTATAATGATTTCACTGCGATCACATTGCCTTTTTTGGATATTTCGATCCGTGATATAACGGTAGATTACCTAAATAATCTTTACGTCCAAAACGGGACTAGCTTGTTTATGAGTAGAGATGAAGGCGAAACCTGGGAAGATATCAGCCCTAACCATCCTGATATAAGGGAAATTACCGATGTGGAGTTGGGGTATGACTTACATCTTTATATATCTACAATAGGCACCAGTATTTTGAAATCAGATGAGCCTGTAGAAGAAGCCAATCATCTTGAGGTTATTGTTTTTGAAGACAAAAATGAAAATTGCCAATTTGATGAGGGAGAAGAATCATTGATGGATGGATTTACAGTAACCGTCAATGACAAATATTCAAAGGTTTCCAGGACCAGTGCATCCATGAATTTCAATTTGTTGCATAGTGATAATGTCATGCAGATCAATGTAGATGAATCTCTTTATCACCTATGTGATTTTGATTCTCAGGTCATTTTTGATCAGGGTGTGAAAGATTTGGTCAGGTATATTCCGATTTCAATTATTAATGAATGCCCTGAATTGGAATTAAATGCAACAATTCCATTATTAAGAAGATGCTTTGAAAATGAGTATACTTTTGAAGTCCAAAATCATGGCTCAATAGAAGCACCTGGTGTAGTTTTAAAAGTGGAACTGGATGAACACTTTGAGTTTATATCCTCTAATCGCCATGTCTTGAGCACCAATGGTCAAGAGGTTGTACTCGGCCTCAATGATATTGGTAGGAATGAAAAAGAGAGGGTAAAAGTTAAATTCGAACTTTCCTGTGATGCGGAATTGGGGCAGGCCCATTATATGAATGCTAGCATCATTACTGAAAATTCTTGTTCGGGTATAGAACTGACCGAAGCTTTTGAATGTCGAGAGAATATTGGTTCTTATGATCCAAATGACAAGACAACCCTTGTGAATGGAGTTGCCAATATCGAAACAATAGCAGAAGGTTCTACAATAGAATACTTAATTAGATTTCAAAATACAGGCACAGATACTGCTTTCATCGTACGGGTTGAAGATGCGATAACTTCTTTATTTGACAGGAGCAGCTTACAAGTAGTTGCATCATCACATGACTTTGAATTTTCATCAGATCGTGGAGCAGCGTCATTTCTATTTGAAAATATACTCCTACCAGATAGCACGACGAATGAAAAAGAATCTCATGGATTTATTAAATTCAGGATTGACCTGGGTGATCATGTGCGACCAGGTGATATATTGCTAAATTCTGCTGATATCTACTTTGATTTTAATGAGCGAATTTCTACCAATACAACTTCTAATTATTACATATGCAAGCATCAATACGTAGCTATTTATGACACGATTTGTCCTGGGGAGTCTTCTTATGGATTTACAGAAGAGGGCTTTTATTATGACGAAGATGCTAAATCTGCCTTTGGGTGTGATTCAATATGGTACTTAGATCTCGTTGTTTTGGATGCGACGGATGCGGCCTGTATGACAGTAGCAATAGAAGAAATTGAGCGGAATGACATTAGCCTTTATCCGAATCCTACACGCGGGCAGGTCTTTTTTGAGAGCCCAAATCAAAATGTCACCACCGTCAATATTTTGGATGTGCAGGGAAGAAAACTCAAGACATTGACTGTAGATGGAAATACAGCTGACTTGGGTGTAAGGTCGGGCATCTATCTTCTCGAAATGGTGAGTAGCAATGGATGGAGAGATGTACAGAAGATAGTAGTTGTAGAATAGGGAGCAATTGATGCCTGACTGATGTGAAAAGTTTTAGTCCAAAGAAAGGGGTTAGGATATTTGCTAAATTATTAAATTTAGGAATCCTTTGGGATCAATATCAAAAACAGAATCGGCAATGATTTTCAACTCTTCATAGTGATTGAATAGAGCGGGTGTCGGTACTGTATAGTGAAAATTTTTATGCCTCCAGAAAGACATGGCTGTAGCTGCATAAACTGTAAAAGCTTGAAGACTTTCTTTTTCTTCATTCGTTAGCTTGATTTCTTGTGCATACCCTTTAAGCAATGATTTGGTTTTAGCTAAATTGATACTTCTTCCTTGCCTGCAAATTCCAATTATTGTCATACCAATATCAAATACTCTGTAATAATGAGTAGCCTCTTCAAAGTCCATGATGGTAACGAATGTTTCACTGGAGTCAATAATAACATTGCTGCTAAAAACATCGCTATGAATCAAGGCTTTTGGCAGTGATGCGCTAATATGTGTTTCAATATAAGATTGCATATCCAAAAGCCATTTTTGGAATTCGCTCCCATCTGCATATTTTGCAATTTCATGAAAGTATTCTTTGCCGTAGCTCATGGCATGCGGAAGATAATCTGGAGCTGGAACTTGATGAAGTTTCCCCAGTTCCTTACCGATCAATCTTACTTCAGGTTCTGGAATGTCATCTTTGACCATTCCGCGAATGTACTTTTTCACCATTACGGGTTTGTTATTCCATCTGCTAATTGTATCTCCATCCAAGGTCCTGATGACCATGGAAGTAGAAAAATTATTAGCGGCCAAATGCTCTAGCAATTGAGCCAATTGACGGACTTCTTCAGCACTATTTTGCTCACAGATGGATATAACAAATTCGGAGTTGTCTGACCGTACTACATAATTGGAATTCTGAGAACCACCAGAAAGTGTATTAAAACTGTTGATATTAGAAATACCAAACCTTGACATTAATTCCTCGACATCCTCCAGACTTAATTTTGTATAAACTGCCATTAATCAATGTTTCGATTAGATAAATCCCAATTGGATTCCATTATTTGAAATAAAGCTTCCTTTAGATTTGAATGATTGCACAAATATAACTTTTCACACTTTTTCTTTTCTTCTTCAATCAAAAAATGTGTAGCCTCTTTGGGAAGAGTATCAACGCCTAATGCATCAAGTATCACATTTGGAAATTTTGAAGGATGGGCAGTGGCCAGACAAATTGTTTTTTTGTCTTTGAGTTGATCGTTAAGTACATCTGCGGCTTCAACTGCTACCGCACCATGAGGGTCTAAAAGGTAATTTTCATTAGAATATATTTCTTCGATCAATTTCAGAATAGCTTCATCTGTAGTGCTGTGTGATGCAAATCCTTCGCTATATGATTCGAAGGTTTGGTTGTCAAAATGTACTTCACCAGAATTATTAAATTCATCAATCCAATTGCTAATTTCTTTAGATTTCTCACCTCCTGTAGCGAAATGTAGATATCGCCAGAAATTGGCTGGAACTAAAATATCAATAGCCGATGATGCCGTACTGAATATTTCTCTCTTTGTAAAACATCCTTTTGAAAAAATACGATGGAGGCAGGCATTTTTATTATTGGCGGCCACGAAAGTATCGATAGGAAGACCCATTTTTCTGGCTATTCCTCCAGCACACAAATTGCCAAAAGCACCTGATGGAACAGACATATTTATTTTATCTCCCACCTTATCGATCACTTGAAGGTAACCATAAAAATAATGGACTGTCTGCATCATGATCCGCCCCCAGTTGATAGAGTTGACACTTGACAGACGAAATTTCTTTTTTAGTCTATCATCAGCAAATAACTGTGCTATTACTAGATCCAAATCATCTCCACCATCTGGACAATTCGAAACACCAACGGCATGGATATTTTGATGTGGAAGAGTAGTCATTTGCCGTTCTTGTTCAGGGGTAATCATTCCTTTTGGGTACAAAACCCATGCATCAAGATTGGATTTTCCAGCTGCGAAATGAGCTGCGGCAGGACCAGTATCTCCAGTAGTCGCCACAATTATTGTTTTGAACTCCTTCCTTCTGGTTAGGAAAAAATTGAACAAATTGACCAAAAAGGCCAGACCGATGTCCTTAAACGAGAGGGTAGGACCATGAAATAATTCCATGATATACGTTGATTCTCGAGACTTCATCTTGTACATGGGGATGATTTCATCACTCAAGAATCCACCGTATGCGGAATTCAACAATCCTTTTAGCTCACTTTCGGACATTACCGATCTATCAATAAAAAGTGAGAGTATCTCGAATGCCAAATCTGGATAACTTAGATTTTTCCATTTATGAAGTTGTTCCAAATTGACTGTTGGTAACACTTCTGGAACATACAAGCCACCATCGGGAGCAAAACCATTTAGAATGGCCGTCTCAAAATCTACAGGTGGGCTTTCTCCTCTATTGCTAATATACATGGGTCTGATTTCGATATTTATTTTACAGTTGATCTTGTTATTTATAGTTTTCCTCAATAAAGGCGTAATTTTCATTACTAATATCAAGAAGTTGTCTCATGTTGACATTGTTTCCAGAGCATATGGCCACGATGTTTTTACCTAGACCCTTACATGCCGTGGACATCATGAAGGCCAAAGTAGCTGCACCTCCACCTTCCAATACTTGCCTTTCTTTAAGTAAGGCGAAGGACATGGCACGAGCTATTTCCAGATCAGAGACAAGCTTGTAGTCATCGACATTTCGCTTACAAATTTCAAAGGTATATTGATTATCCATTGGGATTGGACCTGAAATGGCATCTGCAATACTTTCAGATTCGCCTACTTGTACAATATGTCCTGCCTTGATGCTAGTGTACATTGCAGGCTCGGTATCATTGGTAACTCCCACCAACCGCACAGAAGGTTTTAGTGATTTTATCGTAAATGCAATTCCACTCATCAAGCCTCCACCGCTTAAAGGCACTATAATGGTATCTACCTCAGGTTGCTGCTCCAAAATCTCGAGTGCTGTAGTAGCCTGACCAGCAATTACCATGGGGTCATCAAAAGCTGATATATACCTTAGACCTTTTTCATTTTGCAGGGACAAGGCGGCTTCGGTTGCTTCATCTTGATTGTTGCCAGAGACAACAACTTTGGCTCCCAGATCTTCCATGGCCTGAATTTTGACTTGAGGGACCAGGTTTGAAATACAGATCACTGCTTTTATACCGAGTTGCTGGGCCACAAAAGCGACGGCTTTTCCATGATTTCCGGTTGACATGGTCACCACTCCAGCTTTTTTCTCAGTTTCCGAAAGACTTAATATGGCATTGGTAGCACCACGCAGTTTGAAAGCTCCAGAAGGTTGGAGGTTTTCCAATTTTAACCCTATGTTTTTATTCCATTTTTTGGATAATGTATTTGATCTGAGCAAAGGAGTCTTAATACAGATATTCGCGATTCGTTCCCTTGCTTCATATACCTTGTCCAATGTTATATCTTTGAATTTTTCCATTTATTTTAACGATTCCAGGTAAACAGATTTAGCTATCATAATATCCTGCACGGCGACGCCTGTAAGATCGGCTATGGTAATCTGATTGTCATTGGTGCGGTGAAGGGAGTTGTCTTGTATAGCCATGCCCAGTTCTAAGACATCTTCGTTCTTTATTTTGCCAGAATTTAGAGCTTGAAATACTTCACCTCTACTCTTGCTTTGAGGAATACTATCGACTATGATGCGGTCAGCGGAAGCCAGGATAGTTGGGTCGAGCTCTATTTTGTCAGCAGTGTCCGAACCAACGGCTGTAATGTGTGTACCAGCTTGAATATTCGCAGCCATTAGCAAGGCAGACTTGGATGGTGTGGTGGTTACGATGAGATTACAATTCTGAGCGACTTCTCTTGGCGAATCGGCAATCGTGATATTATATTCAGGACTCAACTCCTCTTTGAATTTTGCCGCATTTTCCAGGTTTCTACCCCAAACATATACTTTTTTGCAGGGTGTATGTGATTGTAAATATTGCAGCTGCAATCTCGCTTGGGTACCTGTACCGATGATTCCTATGGCGTTGACTTGACTTGGGGCGAAATACTTGGCGACTAGCGCACCCGCGGCAGCTGTCCGAATATCTGTGAGCATGCCCTCATCCAATAATATAGCCTCTGTCTGCCCTGTTTTTTGACTAAAGAGAAGCATGAGGCCCTGGCTAGAGGGCAAACCTATTTTAGGATTGTCGTAAAAACCAGCAGCGATTTTTATCACATAGAAGTCGTCTTGTCTGATGTATCCATATTTGATGTGCACATCTCCATTGTTTTCTTCCAGGATCAATTCTCCGACGGGCGGAACCACAGTTTTATTATTGCTATAGGCTATAAATCCTTTTTCCATTGCATCGACCACATCGATGTTTTTGATAAGCCTTTTTATTTCTTCCTTATGTAAAATCTTTGCCATTTTGTACCATCTCTTTTGTGATAAAATTATCTTCAATACTCCTAAATCAAAAAACTCCGTATACCAACATCAACATAAAAGTCAATTAAGGTATACGGAGTTTTTCCGTAGTTGCGAAACTCTATTCTTCCAATTTCTTCCTTAATGTTGAAGAGTAGAGTTTTAATACATTGCAATATACAACTATTGCAGAAAATCATATAAATAATTTTTTTTGATCAAGCTTTAGTAACGATAACTCCATTTGAAAAGGGTAGAATCGCAACTATAAATGCATGTGGCCGATGCAATTCGCATTCGAAATCTGTGAGTCAATAGATTCAATCGGTGGATGATACAAAGCAGAAATAAATAAGTGATCCTTTAATCCAACGATAGATATATGTCGCCTACCGATATCACTTCTCACCAGGCACTTTTACTTCATATATTTGATTAGACAGTAATTAGATACAATCATTTTCGAAAATATTAATTAATACCAAATACTATGAAATCAATTTCAACTTTTTTCTTTCTCAGTCTTATATGCCTATTTATTAGTTGTTCTGATGGAGAATTAGATCTCGAGCCATTTGTAGATACAGAAGGACCAGAAATAACTAAATTGAGATGGTTAGATTATCTGAACAGAGGAAGTTCATATGCTGAACCAATCGAAGCTGGTGGCAATTATAGAATAAGTACTGCATGGGGCTTCCGCATGCATATGGAAGTTAAGGATCGCAGCCTCATCGAATGGGCAAATGTATATGCCTTAGTGAATAATGACCCTAATCTTAAATTAACCATTATGTCCGATGAGGTTCCAAGGCTGTCATATGATTTTTCATTGGGCTATAGCTATGAATCAGTTGACGTTTTGATAGGTCCTGCGAAATATTATACAATCAAGCCTGGAGACCGATATCATTTTTATGCCAGTTTTACGGATGAATTTGGAAATAAGACAAATCAGTTTTGGACGGCTGATATAATAGAATAATAGATCATTTACACATTTGAAGGATACATTATATATTTATGTATCCTTCCTTTTTACTTCAATTTGCGCAATTATTTTTTGTCCAAGGTTAATGAGTTGTATTATCCAAATCACCATCACTAATATATGACTTCACCTTGTCAGTATAAGCCCTACTAATGGGAATGAAGTTGTCACCCATAACTATGCGATTGTTTTCAATAAAATCAACCTTATCCATATTGACGATAAAAGATCTATGGCATCTCAGAAAAACGGGATTCAACCTTTCATTAATATCCTTAAGATTCTCTAGTGTTTTTACGACTTCTTTTTCCGTATTGATATGTAAATAATCGCCCTTGCTCTCCATGAAATACACCTCCTTCAGGTTAATTCTCTTGGTTTGATGTCCACTTTTTACAAAGATCGAACTGGTTTTTTCTGCTTCATTTTTTTTGATTGGTTCACTCGCTGTATTATTTGGCTTATGCTTATCGATAGCCTTTGAAAATCGCTCAAAGCTAATGGGCTTGACCAGATAGTCAATGACCTTATAATCATAGCTTTCTAGTGCATATTCACCATAGGCGGTAGTGAGGATGACAGGAACTTTGTCATTGATAATTTTTAGGAATTGCATGCCAGATAGTTGAGGCATTTGGATGTCCAGGAAAATCAAATCAACATTGAGATTATCCAATTCATGCAAGACCTTGATCGGATCATGATATCCACCTACTAATTGTAGATCTTCATGCTTGTTTATATAATTTGAAATAAGATTTACAGCAAGAGGTTCATCATCAATTACTATACATCTGATCATTTTATGGGTATTATGAGTTGTGCTATAAAAGTATTGTCTTTTTCCAATACTTCAAAAGATGCCTCGTTTTCATATATATGATCCAAGCGTTTTTTGATGTTGTCGAGGCCAATACCGGATTGATTGTCTTTTTGTACTGCGTCAGAAATTTTATTTTGAATCCTAAAATACAAACCCTTATCTTTTATGACGGCCTTGATACTGGGTGGATGATTTGCATCTTGGACATCTCCGTGCTTGAACACGTTTTCGATTAATGGTAAAAATATAACAGGGGGCACTGAAACGTTCAAAACTTCATCAGAAATATCGATGTCAAATTGCACTGGTTGTAACAATCTCATATTTTCTATTTTAATCAATTGCACAATATTCGTCCACTCTGTTTTGAATTTTACGAATTCCGATTTTTCATAAAGGGCATATCGCAACAACTCGGACAGTCCTTCGATAGCTCCCAAAATCTTATCCGATTTGTCATAAGCAAGTGAGTAAATATTATTGAGGCTATTAAATAGGAAATGAGGATTGACCTGTGATCGCAAATGAGAGATTGCCGCCTGGGATTGTAATTTAGCATCTTCTAATCTCGCTTGTTGCAAAACTTCATTTCTTCTGAAAAAATAGTATAGTATCCCAGGTGCGATATAATGTACACCAAAATAAAGATTGTCAATATAGAAAAAATGAAATGTTCTATCCGTATTATAATTGGTCGTTCCAAATAGCCAAAAATGTAAAATCTGATCTAGAAAATATCGTACAAAAACGGGTGTAACTAAGGCTATAATCAGACTAACAGCCAAGCGTAATTTTTTACGAGGATAAAAATAATAGAAGGATAGATAGAACAGGTACATGAATAAAAACATGACCAACATAAAGTTTAACTTCAGAACAATGAATCTGATGGTAAAATCTTCCGGATCAAAAGGTAAGAAACTTGATAAGGAAAGAGTTGCTATCATGTGAAATGCATATTTATGAATGAGATACGTGACTATAAACCACATAAATATGCTTCGATACGAATGGGGGAAAGATATTTGATTTTTCATATTTACTACACTAAGATGCTTGCTTGAATCAAGACAATAAAAATACTTTCTTTATTTGAATCACTATTGAAGAATCTGTGAATCTACGGATTCCATCGGTGGATGTTCGAGGTAGTCTAATATATGGCAATTTGTCTTTTGCCGATGGATGATAACCATCCACATATTTACCTTTAATCCATACTCTGATACCCATATGTTAGCGGCAGAAATAATTATTAAATGACTCAGTTTAATCAGTCAAGCCATGAATAAAAGAAACTCCACTTGGATGATATTAATAGCTTATTTGCTACATCTAAATCTTGCAAATGCTCAAGATTCATTGACAGTTGACATTTTGAAACCTCTGAGCCATACCTTTATTATTGAAAAGGGCGAGTTGAAGGGAAGTGGTATATCATTCCTAACTAAAAGGTTGTCGAAAGCACAGTTTACTTTATTAGGAGAATACCACGGATCAAAGAATATTTCTGAATTTACAGAAGCAATAATACCTCATCTAGATGAATTGGGCTACCACCACCTTGTCCTGGAGGTGGGACCCAATACTGGCGCCTATCTTAACACTCTGCCATCCGATAAACAAACCGTAGTGACTGACCTGAAAAATCTGAATACCAAATATTTTTTTCAAGTAGGAGATATGGAGAACACCCCGATTCCATTTTTTGACAAAGAAGAAGATGCAGCATTTTTGGGCGAAGCGAAGGAAAGAGGTTGGAATATCATCGGCATCGATCAAGAATTTGTGGATGGCTTCCTCATGCAATTGGATTGGATGTATGCAAATCTTGGTACTGAACAACAAAGGCAACACAGCGCCCAATACAGCGCAGTTAAAGATTCAATCCATAGGATGTATCAGGATGAGCACACCAAAAAGATTTCATTCACATATTCGATTAAAAAATCAAAATTCATTCAGAACTACCTTAAATTGATGAAGAATGAACAGAAGAACTTACCCTTGGTAGACGCCTTTGAAAAAAGCAGTGAAATCTATTATTTGTATGCAACGAGAAAATGGTACGACAATAATAGGACTCGAATACTCTATATGAAAGAGAGGCTGAGGTTGGGTTTGGAAGCTGAGAATTTTGACATTTCCAAGGACAAGCTGTTGGTCAAAATGGGTTCTTACCACACGTCGAAGGGATTTTCGCCACTTGGCTTTTATGAGGTGGGAAATACGCTCAATGAAATCGCTGAATTCTATGGAAATGAGGCAGTCAGCATTGGATTTATGAATAGATTCGAAATGACTGAAAATGGACTTGAAGATGCCCTTGATCTTGGCTACCGCTATTATGATAATCATCGCAATTTTTATGCCCTCGGTTCGAAAAATGACTGGGTCGTTATTGACCTTCAACCGCTGCGAGAAGGTTATTACTACCACCCCCAAAAGTATAAATTGAACAAATATGAGGAGAAGATGATCCAACGATTTGATATCCTCATCATCACGCCTACAGAATATCAATCGACCAATAATTATTGAATTCTGATAGGACGCAAAACACCATTAATTGAAATCATAAAACTTTAGAAATATGAAAAAGAGTAATTTTTTATTTATGCTTTGTGTGTCCATTTTTACCTTAATAGTTATGACAGGCTGTATGAAAGAAGATCCAGTTGTTTGTTCTTGTGCCAAAGAAATCCAAAATGAAAAAAGACAATCTATCTTCTTTGAAAAAAGTGCAATGGAAGCACCTATCAGCGGGCATTGTTCAGATCTTTATTATTACAAAGTGGATACCTTGACAGGATTTGTGACGACATTTAATTGTTCGTAGACCGTTATTTTGCAATGAAGGTAGTCGCCAATTCCCATTCTTTTATTTCAGGATCACTCATCCAATGCATTTCATCTGCCACAGCCGCGGTCAGTGTGTGAAAATAAAATTTGGGGCCCAAACCACTACCCAGGCACATGGTGAAGTAGTCGATTTGATATTGATGTGCTGGATGTTCTACCGACAATTCATGTGCAGAGATTCCTTCTCCTCCCCATGAGTGGATACCCAGTTTTGCACCTTGATGAATAATTCTCTCATTGCCTGCACAGAACAGGTCAACTCCTCCGGATGAAATAACGCTGTAGGAATTGACAACGGTATTTATTCCGTTTTCTTTGACAAGGCGACCAGTGTGCATGTTTACATCATCATTCATTGAGCCAGGGACATCTTCAAGAACGAGGGTCTTGATTTCTGGATGATCGTTGATGAGGTTCTTCATTTGAGCATAGGTCACTGTACCTAAAGTACCATTGATAAATGCCTCTTGTCCACGAATTTCAATAGTAGTATTCCCCATTCCAACAAGTGATTCGCCTACAAACAATTTTACTTTTATCTCGTTATCAGCACCCGAAATAGATCCATCAAATTTTATTTCGAAGCCATTGGAGCCATCGACCAAGCTTCCCTCGATCTCACCAGCAGCAATGGTCAGTGATTCTATGTCAATTTCTTCCTCCATATCGGCAATATCACCTTTAAGTAGCATTGTATTGGATAAAACCGATTTGGCATTTTCATCCATGTTTTCGATTATGCATAAGAGGGTTTTATCTCCCGTTTTATCTGAAAAAATGGTGATCAAAATCAATCCATCTTCATCTACTTCAGGCATGAACATTTTGATTGGATACGATTTTCCATCTAGTTGAATGGAATACTTTTCTACAACTTTCATCAGGCGTGCAACCTCATTGTCAATTTCAGCTTTTGTAATACCTCCATCGTATTCTTCGAAGTGAAGCCAGCATTGTTCTTTGTACCAATAACCGTTTTTACTAGAGCAATCCTCCAGTGATGAGGCAGGAATAGTTTTGTTCATTTTGTCTGCTTGACTGAGCGATTTGCAATTTATAAGGCAAAGTGCAAATAGCAGCAATATGAGTTGGCTTGGATATGACTCTATCATAAGGTGAAATTTATTATTTTGACATTGAAAAGGACTACGTTTCATGATCGTAAGAATGAGATGCCTTGACGATTATGAAAAACTATGACCTGAATTGCTGGCTTCCGAAACGGCTTCTATGAATTTAATTATGACTTATATATTTTTTGAATAGAAGTATGTCCATCAGCATTTACGGTTTGAATTATATAATATCCACTTCTTATTGCAGATACATCGACTTGATGGATGCCCGATGCTGTACTTCCAGAACTTACGAGTTGGCCATTGATATCCAGGAGGTTGTATCTTCCTTCGGTGTTTGACTCAATGTTGATTGTCTCCGAAACCAATGTTGGATATACTTTCACGCTCGTATCGGTGATGAAGTCACTTGTACTGACCGCGCCACCTTCCCTAATGAAGTCAAGGACGAGCTCCATATTTTCTGCTTGAAACATAGAGCCATGGTCGCCATTTACAATTCCTAAAACTTCGGCATTACCATTTTCAAGCATTGCTATTTCGTCTTCCAATAATCTGCCTACTGCTTGATCACTTTCTCCATATACGACCATCAAATCAGACAAATCAAGCGTGATGAGACTATCTACCCATCTATTATATCCAACTCCAGCCTGGAGTTTCATAGTGGAAAGAAGAGATGGTTCAGCCATGGAGTTGTCAATCTCGGTTGTTATACCATCTGGAAGAAATCCTCCGAAGAATCCTGTAGCAAAGGCATCAACTATTTCTTGATTCATATTGATTCGACCAGCAAGAGAAATGGCCTTATGTACATCATCTAATCCATAGTCATCTACATATTCATTCACCAAAAAAGCACCGAAGGAATGCCCCATGATGACTACGACCTTATCCATGTCATTGAAATGTTTGACCACTTTTTGCATCATAGCAACGGTAGTGTCATTTAGGATTATAGCCTCGTCCAAGGTCAGAAGACTATTATCTTCAATGTCTGTATTCAAATGTTGGTGTTGATACATTTCGACCGTCGAAAAAGTAGAAATGCCTTCCATGAAATCCCAATCTCCTTGGAAAAGCTGAAAAGTTGGTCCGCCGTGCAACGCTAGAATTACCGTATCGGCATTCGGATTGCTTTGAATTTCGATCATTTCATTTACATCAGGTAAATCGGCAAGATTTATTTCATTTTGTGCTTGTATAATTTGGGCTGTAGACAATAGTATAAGAAGTAGTAAAAATCGTTTCATTGACAAAAGTTTAGTATTTTTTAATAACTGCCTCAAATATCCAATTTTATGCATTTCAAGGTGTTCAGGATTTGTAAGAATGCGTCCAAGATTTTGCAAGTTTATAAATGAATTAGTCCTGAAAATTTGTAAGTGTCTGTTTATCAGTTAGGTATTGTGAGGCGTTGATTTGGAGTGTAAAGTAGGGAGACGTGAAATTTAAAGATGATAAAGGGTAGTTCTTCCAATTTTGTTCAATCATTATTTCTGACCTGATTCTTAAATTCAATGGGTGTGAGATTAGTGACGTCCTTGAAAGAGCTATAATAGGCACTCTTGGATTGAAACCCAGAATCATAACCAATAGAGACCATGGTGAGGTGATCATTATTTGGATTTTGGATTAAGGATTTTGCATAATTGACACGAAGGGTATTAATATAAACTCTAAATGATTTGCCCGTTTGTTT
Source organism: Saprospiraceae bacterium (assembly GCA_965230575.1). Classification (GTDB taxonomy): domain Bacteria; phylum Bacteroidota; class Bacteroidia; order Chitinophagales; family Saprospiraceae; genus CAJXUU01. The sequence continues at coordinate 6,674,272 of OZ246013.1, read as the reverse complement.
TTTGATTATTTCTGAAAATCGCCTTGAGTTCAATCTAAATTTTCTGGATAGTTTAAAAACATTAACCTCAGGATCCAAGAAATCTTTTTCTTCTTTTATTTTATTATCCAAGTAATTGAATAAAGAGACATTTTGGTCTGATTTATTTTCCTGACCCTCTTCTTGACATACGCTCGATTCAGTATGCTCTTGTGCAGGAGCAGATGCAGTATTAAGATTATTATCCCGTATCATTTCTTTGCCACCAGAACTTGAGGTTTTGTTTGGACGTAAAACGGCAGACTCAAAAGGTATTGGTTCGTCAGAAGCTTCTATTTCAAGATGTTTCTGTTTTATACCGAGTATACTAATGAGGTAGATGAATATAATGTTGCTTGTGATCAGGGACAAGTAAAGCGTACGATTGTATTGAAATTCGAGGTAAAAAAAGCACAAAAGATAAATTACAAGGAAGACACAAATATATATTATCCAGCGCAGATTACTGGTGTTGTGAGAGCTATGCGATTGGTTTAGAATTTTTTGGTATCCCCATGTTTTATAAATTATCAAAAGGGCGACTACAATGTAAAACACCATGGACAAGAAGTAATATAATTCCAAAATCAATTCGAAATTTTCTTTGTCAAAGTGCGCGTAAAAAATGAAAAATGTAGTGAAGATTGAGAATTCAAGAATACCTGGCAGGAACCACCATATATGAGTTCTCCAAGAAAATTTCCCAACAATTCTTTCTAAATAGAGATAGAGTAAGGGAAGGTTTAAGAAAAAGAAATTCAAGGGGGCAAAGGCTAATCGATGAGTGTTTTCTATGTACCCGAATTCGAAAAGTATCGCATCTCCTAATTCAATGGCATAGGTAATAACAAATAATCCAAAAAACCAGGACGCCAGTTTTCCTCTACCTAAAATTATAATAATAGAACCAAGTACAAGACCTTGAATAAAGCCAAGAGAATCAATAAAAGGAATAAAGTTTGTCATCAAAACCCAATGTTACAACTGCGGCAAAAGTAGACATTAAAGATACAAATTAGGGAAGTGTACACAAACTGTTGCGAATTATACCTCTTCCATGACTTTTTATCCAACATAATCTTCCAAAAATTTTCTTTTTAGATCGTGTAAATGATTGACAATAAATACAATAGCAGTTTTTGGGACTCCATGAAGCTTATTTTAGGACTCTCTTGCAATAAGTAGGAATTCTGAATCTTATCAAGACTCGATATTTGCGATATGAATACAAAAAAGAATATTCAAGTCATTGCAATCTGCAATTGGATCATATTTATTTGCTGGCAATTATGGGTGAATTATTCATTACAGGATTCATTGGATTTTTCCGTGAGGATTGATTTGTATCTGATACTCCCCATTCTTTTAGTGGCTACCTATTGGATAATTAAGAATTAAAAATGAGGAATTAAGAATGAAGAATTAAGAATGTGGAATGAAGAATCAAGAATCATGAATTAGGAATCAATAATTAGGAATCAATAATCAAGAATTAAAAAGTGAAAGACAATACAAAAAATAGACTCTTTAAGCTATTTACAAGTTTGATTGCTTTGGCTGCATTGTTTCAGGTCGGTGGATTCCTGATATGGCTAGTCGCATACATTCAAGAGACGGAATTTAGCATATACTCGGAGCTAGGGCCCTTGCTCATTCAATGCATCTACCTGATTGCGCCATTGGTCATGATCATTTTCATTAGATCAGGAAAAAAAGTAGGGAAATCACTTTTTTTGATGGCATTATTATCATCCATCTTCTTGCCTTACCTGACGATCGTTCAGCATTTAGCAAATGACCCAATTGCGGCTGGCTTCCTGGGATTATTTATCAGCTTACCGCTTTCTGTAGGCCTGGCTATTTTAACATTTATAGAATTAATAAAATCAATATAAAAATTATGAATAAAATATTTTTGACCCTGGCTTTGTTGGTTATGGGATTGACTCTCAATGCTCAATATGCGCGGACCTGGTATCTTTCGCAAGGAGGAAACAACGTTTTTGTGCAAAACACAAACTACTCGAGTAGTACTTATTCTGGAGTAGGTTTTGACTTCGATATTGGGTATGAGCGCAAAACTCAAAATTCTATTATCGGTTCAGGACTATCACTCGGTATTTCGTCAACAGTAGCAAATACTTCTGAGATAAATACAGGCACAGTCTTTCAATTTGACTTGAATTTTAAATACTTGTGCAAAATATCGGACAAGCTATACTTGGGGGGCAAATGGGATATATTAGGGCTCAACCTTCACAGCATTAGCGGTCTAGGTAATAATTCCAGTCAATATGTATCATTCAGTGATTTTTTAGCATCTGCGGACTATCAATTGACGAATAGGTTTTCACTTGGCTTAGATCTGGGAATACTATCTTTTCAAAAAGATAATAATGGTTTTGCCTTTTCTGCACAACAAAGCATTTTGGAAGATGGTGGATTTAATTATCAGGATGATGGAATATCAAATCCGATTCCATTTTCCCATTCTCGAATCGTAGGTTTCCCATCAGCACTAATTGTAAAATCGAACCTTACTTACACATTGAGCAATAGGTTTCAATTGGGCTATCAATGGGATATTAGACGTTTTTCTTCATTGAAAGATTACTCTTATACCACAGGAAGTCACTCCATTGTGCTTAGATGGAATTTTTCGAGAAAAGATAGATCGTCGACATCAGAATCATAGAATAATTCGAACATAATAAATAAAAATACCATGAAAAATATTCAATATCATATATATATAATTGCATCCATCATTATTGTAGGCCTTTCATCTTGCGAGAAAGTGCTTTTGGAGAGTAAACCAGATTCTGACGATCTCTCGATTTTCAACGAATATGCCACCCTGGTCACTGAAAAATATGCCATGTTGGAATTTAAAGGAGTGGATATAGAACAACTTACGGATAGTCTTAGAAGCACAATTACAGGAGATATAAGTGATGAAGAATTGTTTGAGAAAATGAGCACAATAACCAAAAGACTTAGAGATGGCCATAGTGACCTATTTATAGACGCAAATGATACGACCGCCAGTTTTTATGCATTTGATATCTATGCTGGATATCCAATTGCTTTTGATGTAGAGAATTTTTTTGTCAATTACCTTGCTACTGATATAAATCCCCACACGGCAGTCACTCAGAGTTCGGAAGAGTTTCTTTTTGTGGGGTCAAGACTGGGAGAAAATAAAAACATCGGATATGTGTGGATACCTTCTTGGGATGTGGATATACCTGAGGAGAAAATTGATTCATTATTTCTAGAGCTAAAAGATACTAAGGGGTTGATAATAGACTTACGCGGAAATACAGGAGGAGACCCGGCACTGGCGACAAGGTTCGCTTCATATTTGACGGATTCATCCGTAGATACAGGATTCGAACGATTCAAAACTGGTCCAGGAGCCAATGATTTTTCGGACAGTAAAGTAATTATGGAACCTGCGGACAGCGAGTATAGATATACAAAACCGACTGTAGTCCTTCAAGATAGAGGAGTATATAGTGCTTCTACTACCTTTTTGTATTCTGTAGACCCAATAGAATCAGTAAAAACCATTGGACAGATATCGGGAGGCGGCAGCGGGTCGGTGGCAGATGGCTATTTGGCCAATGGATGGAAATGGTCATTGTCAACTAGCGAATTCATTGATGCAAAAGGGCGTCATCTTGATGATGGGGTAGAAGCAGATATACCTGTTGACTTGGATCCAATGAATCCTATGGTGGATGAATTAATAGAAAGAGCATTGTTGGAGTTGGAATAATACGATTTTAATTATTATTAAGTAATAGGTTGTTAGAGAAGTCATTCTGGGTAGGGTTACTTCTTTGAGCTATTTGCATGTTCTCAAATGGATAGCCCGTAATAAAGTAGATTTCTGATAATTCTACATCGCATTTGTATTTTATATTTTTCTTGCTCAAGGAGGATAAGGTGAGGAGCCCAACGTCATATTAATTGAGTTAACTGAGAGAACTTGAGATAGACAACACCTTGGTAATAAAATAATACAAAAGAATGGATATTCACTATATTTGAATTCTACATAAAAATCAATGTCGAATGAAGCTCTATTTTTCCTTGCTATTTTTGCTTTTTGGATTTATTATCAATGCGCAAAGTATCTATACCATTTATGATGATGTACCTGGAAATAACAAGTCCTGCAAGCCTGCTTACCAGGATGATTATCCAGAATGGGCAAAAATGTTGTACTCAGATGATATAGACTTTCAAGAAATAGAAACTCTTTTCACAGCATGGGAGGAAAAAAATACAGGCAACCACAGACCCATTAGAAGATATTATAAAAATTGGTCAAGATGTATTCAACCTTGGACGTCAGAGGATGGGACAATCGAATTGCCCGATTTGCAACAATATTCAGCCAATTTGCTTCAAACACAGAAGTATAATAAGAAAAGCTCGCAATCTCGTGCGGGTTCTGATTGGACCTTCGTAGGACCAAAAGAAACATTTTGGCTCAATGAATCTGGGTGGAATACACCACCTCTAGCTGCTCCATGGCAGGTGAATATTTATTCGTTCGATGTGTCCAAGACCAATGGAGATGTCCTCTATTGCGGAACAGAGACTGGATACGTAAATAAAACTACCGACAAGGGAAAGAATTGGTCTCAAATGGGCTTGGATTACAATTTTGGTGGTGGTGTTACTGCCACCGCGATAGATCCAGAAAATGAAGATGTCGTATATGTCGCGGCAGGAAATCAAATTCATAAAACAGTTGATGGTGGCGAATCATGGACACCATTATTAAGTACTTCAAGTCAATTCAGTGCGGATAGATTGGAAATAGACAAGTCGGATTCGAATACAATATTCGCAGCTGGAAATTCTGGAATTTTTGTGAGTTATGATGGCGGGGCAAATTGGTTTAGGAATTACCATCTACCTGCCTATGATATACACAGACATCCGACAAATCCGGATATTGTTTATGGCCTGACCAAGTCATCTGGAAATTTCCAAATTGTAATCTCACAAGACGGAGGAGGCTTATTTCTCCCAGACAACAATTTTCCTTCTGATATTGAAGATCAGGCTGGAGGATTGCTGGCTGTAAGTGAGGCAAGCCCCAATTCTATATTTGCGATCTTATTGACAAACAATTTTCCTAAATTGTACAAAAGAGATAATGATTCTGATGAATGGAATCTTATAGCCAACGGTGGCCATTCCAATTTTCCAATGAATAATGGACAGGGTTATTTTGATTTGGTATTGGAAGTTTCGGATCAAGATGCAGATTTGGTTTTTGCCGGTACTTCTACCTTGTACAAATCTACAGATGGAGGTGGCAGTTTTACGATTGTTGGAGGATATGGCGGCGCATTCTCGATCCACCCTGATATCCAGGATATGAAGATCTTGAGTGATGGTGAGGTTTGGGTATCTACGGATGGAGGAATGAATTATTCGAGTGACAATTTTACTTATGTATCTAATCATTTGGCCAAGATCAATGGCATCATAGGATCTGATATGTGGGGATTTGATCAGGGGTGGAATGAGGACTTGGTCGTTGGAGGGCGCTATCACAATGGCAATACGAGTATCGCTGATTTTTATGGTGACAAAGCATTGAGGATGGGTGGTGCTGAATCTCCTACAGGTTGGGTCTTGAAAGGGAAGAGCAGACATGTTGCTTTCAATGACTTGGGTGCAGGATGGATTCTACCAGAGACGGCCGAAGGACAACCAGAAGGAAGATTTCTATTTAGCAAATATCCAACCATGGACGAATATGGCGGTAGGAGAGGGAATATAGTCACCCATCCAAATTATTTTGGAACCCTCCTTGTGGGAGAGGGAGATATACTATGGAAAAGTGAGGATTCAGGAATGAGTTATGATATGATTCATGACTTTGGAAAGAAAGTGAGGTACATTGATATGGCATACAGCAATCCTTCCGTGATGTACGCTGATGTAATCGGAGATGGCTTGTATCGAAGTGATGACGGCGGATATTCGTGGGTCGAAAAACCGTCTCTTACCTCACCAAGTGGGATTGGCAATTTTGGAGGAAGACTGTTTTTTGCCATTTCTCCAAACAATGAAAATACACTTTATGCCTGTTTGCAAAATGGAACCTGGTCTTCGAATATTGGGACGATATTCAAATCTATTGATGGAGGAGATACTTGGGAAGATTGGACGGGCACACTTTCAGAATATACAAAGAACCTGGTTGTCCAACCCGATGCAAATGGTGAAGATATTGTCTACTTATTTACGAATGCCAGGGACAAAGAAGCAAAAGTCTTTATGCGTGACGGTGATTCGACGGACTGGGAAGAATTCGATAGTGGATTTCCAGCAGGATTCCATGTGAATCTCGCCATGCCATTTTATAGAGATAGTAAGCTTAGGGTCGCTGGAAATGCCGGTATATGGGAATCTCCATTGGCAGAACCAAATTTTCAGCCCATCTTGAATCCTTGGGTTGAGAAGCAAGTGTACAGTTGTATTTATGATACCGTTTATTTTGATGATCACTCGATGATTGATCATGAAGGATGTACTTGGGAGTGGAATATCAATCCGCAACCTGAATATATTTCTGATGCAACAGTGCGAAATCCTGTGGTGGTTTTGGGACAGGAAGGGAGTTTTGATGTCACCATGACCATTAGAAAAAATGGTGTTGAACATGTCAAGGAAATAATCGGAATGATTTCGGCTTCGACCTGCCCGTCTATCGAAGACTGTAACAATCCGGATCAATTGCCGAAAGACATTTGGGATTTGGTATATGTGGATAGCGAAGAGCCACTTGATCCGGGTTTGGCGGTGATGGCATTCGACAATGATCCGTCTACCATTTGGCATACGAGATGGACGAGCGGCAATGATACGTATCCACATGAGATAGTGGTGGATATGGGCGATGAATATAGAGCAAATAGCTTCACCTATCTTCCTCGTCAAATTGGAGCGAATGGAAGAGTGAAAGATTATGAACTTTACGTGAGCAGTGATAATTTGGATTGGGGAGAACCCATTTCTGTAGGGCAATTTGAGAATTCTCATGCGCCATCCATCATCGAGTTTGACAATGTAGCTGAAGGCAGGTATTTCAGACTGGTTTGTCTTTCGGAGGTGAATGGCAATATTTGGGCTTCTGCAGCAGAGTTGTCCCTGGAAGGCTGCTATGCGACTAGTGTATCCAATATTGACATCTTACCCATAGATGTCAAGGCATTTCCCGTGCCAAGCAATGGATATTTTGAGATTGATCTGCCATTTGGAAAGAAATTTGACTACAATATTTACGATGAACGAGGAATGGTGGTGCAGAATGGAAAGATTGATGCCGTAGGAAAAGAATCATTTTCTTTTGATTTGACTTCCGAACGATCAGGTACCTACTTTATAAGACTTATTGATGCTCGAGGATTAAAATTCAGTACAAAAGTGGTTTTGATCAGGTAAGGTGTATGTAGTTTATTATTTTATTTATTTGTACCCCAAAAATATAAATTCTAATACAGAAGGTAGAAGTCTGGAACCCAATGATAATCTGACTTTTGGCCCTGGAATTCGCTATTGAGATTCCTATAAAAAAAGTCTGTCAGCGTAATAATTTTTAATCACTTGTGAACAACAATTCTCACTCAATAAGTTTTTTATACTAGTTTTATCCCAAGATTGGGATCAGTCTCAATTGGAATTTTATGGAAAATCCCATGTATAAATCTCTTCTTTGTATCATCTTATTTTTCCTTGGGTATGTTGCTACAAGCAATTCACAACCTGCTTATTTTACGAAATATACGGAGAAAGATGGTCTAAGTTCCAATCATGTTTACAAGGTTTTTCAAGACTCGAAAGGGTATATGTGGATGGCTACCTCCAAGGGGGTGACGCGCTATGATGGTGAGAATTTCAAAGTTTTTGGTACTACTGACGGCCTCACCGATTATGAGATTATTTCAATTTACGAGGATTCATCAGCCAGAATATGGTTTGCCACATTTAACGGTCTACCTTGTTATTTTCAGAATGGAGAAATATACAATTTCGAAAATGATCCACTGCTCAAGAATATAGAAGCAAAAGGATATATCAAAAACATATTCGAAGATTCAAATCAAAATATTTGGCTCACCACAAAATTTAAGGCTATCCAACTCGATTACAATAAAAATGAGGTCAAACAGCACTACATCAATTCCTACTTGATTCATGAAAATAAGGACAAGGATATAATCTTTCATCTGCAAATGAATCAACAAGTCAATATTAACAAGGACAAAGATGAAGTTGAGTATGTACCGCTTGGAAGAAATACAGAACCTACCCTATTATCGGGAATTTCTGGAAATGCTATATTAAAAGACGTTGGATTGTTGTTTGCGATTCAAAATAGAATTTATCTAAAACCCTTAGAATATGATAGCATTTACGAAATTAAAACTGACCCCATCTTTACCCCAAATACGGCAATTAGAAATATAAAGGAGGATGAAAATAAGGATATCTATGTGGCTACGACCGAAGGAGCATACATCTATCGACTTGATTTCAAGAATAGGAAATTTATATTGAAGAAAACTTATTTCGAAGGGAGGAGTATAACTTCCTTCAATGTAGATCATCAGAGAGGAATTTGGATTAGCAGCCAAAATGGAGTGTATCATTATAAGAATGATGAGGTCTTGCACTTGAACAATGAGATTGGTTCTGCCAACTTATTAAACAAAAATGAAAAATATATTGTAGTTGGAGAGTCGAGCAATAAGATCAGTATTCTGGATATCAATACCGCCGAAATAATCAAAGCATTTGTCACTGATACTGAACTGAAATCAATAGAGCATGTCAATGGAGATCTATATCTAATTACAGAAAATGGAGTATATAAAATTGTAGGAAATTCGTTTGAAGAGATCAGGTTTAATCATTCTGCCAAGGATATTGAAATTGCCAATAACAAATATATCCTTGGTACGCATTCTGGAATTTTTGTTGTGGATAGAGAAATACTGGATAACGATCTGTTGGACAACGGAAGACTGGCGGATAATGAAAATGTTGAGCTGATATATGATGAACGTGTCTTCAAACTCTTCAAGATTGGTAAACATATTTATGCATCGACTGTAGAAGGTACATTAATCTATGACGAAGAACTGACGAGGATTGACAAAAATATTTCCACATCCAATTTTAGGCCCAACGATATCATCGCTTTTAAAGACAAGATTGTAATAAGTACATATCAGGATGGTGTCTATACCTATGACAAAGAAGACAACATTCATATCACGAATACCGAAGTTGGCCTGATTTCTAATGAAGTAATAAAAACATTGCAGTACAAGGATAGACTTTATGTTGTGACGGGTAGGGGAGTTCAATATTTGGATGAAGAGATGAAGCCTACGAATGTCTTTGGTCTTACCAATTTGGAGACAAAAATTAATGGAGCAGAGCTCTTAGGAGATAATTTGATATTGGCTACATCGGATGGTATTTTGAGCTACAATCTGAATACCAATATTGTACGAGATGAAGTTTATAGATCTGATATAGTAATTCGCCAAAATGGAGATCGGATTTCAAACTTGGATACCCTGGAATTCAGTAATAATTCTATCGAAATACAATTTCAGGTTTTTGACTTTGCAAAGATTCATGAAGATTTGAGCTATAGATTGTATCCAGAAAATAAGGATTGGAAACCCGTAAATGCCAAGCAAATACTGTATCAAGGATTACAGCCAAATACATATGTTTTTCAACTGAAAGCTGGAGACAGGGCTGTAGATGAGGTAACATTTCATATTAAAAAGCCAATATGGAAGGAGCTTTGGTTCAAGGTCTTGGCGGGAATGCTGCTCTTGGGCTTGGTGTATTACTTCTTGAGATTACGATTTGTAAAAGCCCTCAAAAAGAAGGAGGAAACATTTGCTTTTAATCTGAAATTGGCCACCGCCGAACAAGAAGCATTGAAAGCGCAAATGAATCCGCACTTTATTTTCAATGCTTTGAATGCCATTCAAAATCTAATACTGAACGAAAGGACCAGCCAGGCATATAAATACCTGGGAGATTTTAGCAAGTTGGTGAGAAAGGTGCTTTTAGATTCTCGAAATATAAACACGACAGTAAAAAAGGAAATTGAATTCCTTACCCTTTACATGCAGTTGGAAGAACTTAGATTTGAAGACCGATTTAATTTTACTTTTGAATATGACAAGGAGTTCAATGTCAATCAGGTAATTCCATCCATGGTGCTTCAGCCATTTGTGGAAAATGCAATTCTACATGGTCTTATTCCTCAAGAGGATAATGAAAATCCGGAGATAAAAATACTTTTTGAAGAGGACAACTCATTTTTATACTGTCAAATTTGGGATAATGGTGTAGGCTTTGATCCAAATACACATTCGAAAATATCGAATGAATCATTAGGTTTAAAAATAATAACAGAAAGACTGGAATTGTATGACCCTTCAGGGCAATCTCAATTTGCAGTAAAGAGTTCGGAAGAAGGAACTAAGATTAAATTACAACTCAAAAAATTAAATGAGAGCAATCATAATTGAAGATGAGAAAAACGGTAGAGAAATACTGATTAAACTTCTCGAATTGCATTGTCCAGAGATATTGGTTTGCAATACCGCAGATTCTGTAACCAAAGGAATAAAACTCATCAAGGAATATAGACCAGATGTTATTTTTTTAGATATCAAGCTAGGAGGTGAAAATGGTTTTGAAATACTCACCGAATTGCAGAATGACGAGTATGATTTCAAAGTAATCTTTACCACCGCCTATGAAGAATATGCCATCAAGGCTATAAAAAACGAAGCCATAGACTACCTGCTCAAACCCATTGATGCCAGTGAACTCAAGACTGCGGTATCAAAATTGATGAAATATTACAAGGCGAAGCAGCAGGGCAACCCAAGTCATTTATCAACATCCATGAATTTGCCTCAAAAAATAAAAATCGAAAATAGAAGTGGATTTGACCTTGTGGAGTTGGACTCAATTCTATACTGTCATAGTGAAGCCAATTATACCAGAATATATTTTAAGGACAAAAAAAATATCCTTACCAGCAAGACACTCAAGCATTATCAAATGATCTTGGAGAAGTACTGGTTTTTAAGAATCCATAAGTCCATAATCATCAATATCAAGGAAGTAGAAAGCTATAAGCATGGCAAAGGAGGGCAGGTAATCATGTCGAATGGTGAGATATTAGAAGTCGGAGGTAGTTACAAGAAATTTTTAATAGATAGATTGAGCAACTAAATAAGTAGGATGCATACTTCATTAATTAGAATGTAGGATTGAATAATTAGTGATAGCTTTAAAAGGAAGCATTGTATAAGTTTGGCCAATATTACAAATTAAACGAACTTATACTACCATGAATATTAAAAAAAATACCCTCTTTATTCTTTTAGCACTTTTCATTTATTCCTTTTCCTTCAGTCAGAGTTTTATTGAAATTGCCAACGAAACATCTTCAGATGCTGCGACGGGTGATTTATTCGGAATAGACGTCGATCATACCACAACTCATGCAATTTTTGGTGCCCCAGGCAACGACTATGATGAGGCGGGCAGCTCTTTCCTTAGTGAAGCTGGTGCAGCTTATATTTTTCCATTGGGAGGAATTCCACAAAAAATTGTAGCCTCGGATAGATCAGCGAATGATTCATTCGGATGGTTGGTAGCCATTGATGGAATATATGCAGTAGTGGGAAGCCCCAGTGCTACAAAAGCTTACGTATTTAAAATGAATGTTTCAGGAATCTGGCAGGAAACGCAAATACTTACTGTTTCTGGAGCGAGTAAATTAGGGCATTCGCTTGCCATTAGTGGAGAGACTATTGTACTTGGGGATTGGGGTAAAAATGAAGCTCATATCTTCGATTTGGACCCATCTGGAACTTGGGTGCATACTCAAACAATAGAACCAAGTGTCCCTCTAGGTGGATCAAGATTTGCCTACTCCGTGGCGATTGACAATGACAATATTGTAATTGGATCGACATTTGACAAACGAGATGAAAATGATGTCTATGTGGCTAATTTTACAGGATCATGCTACATTTTTAATAGGGATGCAGGTGGTGTATGGTTGCAAAAACAAAAAGTTGTAGCCAGTGATATTGTTTTCAACCAACATTTTGGAAGTTCTGTGGCTATTTCTGGAGATCATTTCATCATTGGAGCAATTGGCGAAAAAAGAGATTTTAATGGTAACAATCCAATAATAAATACGGGTGCTGCTTACTTATTCAAATATGATAGTGCATCGGATACATGGTCTGAATTACAAAAAATATCAGCCTCCAATCGAAATAGCAATGATCAATTTGGATCGGCCGTTGATATAAATGATGACATATTACTGATAGGTCGTGATGGCCCTTCTAACCCTGAGGTTGAACTTTATAGGAATAATGGCGGCGCAACTTGGACCAATGACCAAACATTAGTTACTTCTAGTTCTGGACCAATTGGTAATTTTGGAAAGGCTGTATCTGTTAAACAACCATTTCTATTAGTTGGTAGATATTCAACTTCTTTGACAAGACCAGATAATACCTATATTCTTAATGCTGGATCCTGTTATATCTACATGCAATTGCCATGTGCTGAACCAGATATTTTTAATGCTGTATTGGATACAGAATGCGGATCAGGACTCATTGATATTCATATTGACGGAAATTTAAACAGTCCTGCGAATTTCTGGTCTGTCTATACTGGTGATTGTGGTCAAACTTTAGTAGGTACAAGTAATGCCAATGATTTTTCTGTTTCTGTACCTCCAGGGACAACTGCTCTATTCATTAGAGGTGAAGATGGCCCTGGATGTGTAGATGAAAATTCAGCCGTATGTTTTAATATTACTGTGACATATGATGACGATACTACACCCCCTGTCGCAATTTGTCAAGACATCACTATATACCTCGACAATTCAGGAACTGCAACGATCACGGCCCAGGATATCGATGGAGGATCATATGATGATTGCGGAAATGTGAATATGGCCGCTGCTCCGCTAACGTATGATTGCGATGATATTGGAGACAATACGGCAACCTTACAGATATGGGATGATAGTGGAAATGGTGGATTTTGTAATGCGACGGTGACTGTAGTGGATAATATGAACCTGGTTGTCGCCTGTCAGGATATTACCATATCTCTGGATGCATCAGGCAATGCGAGCATAGTAGAAGCGGATATAGATGGCGGTACTTATGACAATTGCAATGAGGTATTCATGGCCGCCGCACCTAAGAATTTTGATGTCAGCAACGTTGGTGACAATACGGTCTGGCTTCAGGTATGGACCAATGAAGGTGAATTTGGATATTGTACTGCCAATGTTCATGTCCTCAACCCTTTTGCCTTTGCAGCAAATGAAACTATAGAATTATCCCGCATGACCAGCGAAAAATCAATGGCAACAAGTTTGAAAAATACCGGCCGAAAATTGGTGAACGGGAATTCTGATATTGAGTTATTCCCGAATCCAGTGGTTTCAGAGTTTACCTTGCGAAGCAATGATGATTATCCCATCAACAAGGTGCGAATTATGAATTCAAGTTTTTCTGAAGTGCTTTCATTGGAAAACTCCAATCCAATTGAGGCAGGTATTAATATCGAAGAACTTCCTCAAGGAATGTACTTCATTGTGATATACAGTGGAGATGAAACATTTGTCAAAAAATTGATAAAAATATAAATGGCCTCATTATAGATTAAATACCCTTTAGTCCCCATCCTTCGGCAGCTAAATTTAATTTGGTGGATGGGGCTCATTTTCCTTAAAAATTACATAGAACATTGATTAAAATGACGAGAATATTTACAATACTTATTTGCTTTGCTTCGCTGATATCCACTGCTCAATCGTATATCGATATAGGTACAAAATGGACTTATACCGAGAATGACTTTGGGATTCTAGGACCAACAAGTATTGAGATCGTGGGTGATACACTTATTGATGGAGTACGATGGTTAAAGCAAGAAGGTACAGGAGGATGTGCCAGTGAATACAAAGATGTATTAATACGTGAAACGGCGGATTCAAAGGTATACACTTTTGATTTGGAATCGAATAGTGAGGCTTTACTATATGACTTTACAAAGACTGAGGGTGAAAGTTGGGTAATCCCAGGTGAATTTTCCGATATAGTCATTACTGTAAATTCGGTCGGAACGATTAATTATTTTGGCGAGGAATTCAATGTGCAATACATCGATTACTTGGATTTTGGATCTATAGTTTTGGAAGGAATTGGATGTTTTAAGTATTTCTTTCCGCAGGGAAATAATTGTGATCCGCATTATAGCGGTCTTAGGTGTTTTATCTCAGAAGACATGGATTTTGACTTTGATCCTTTTCATGATTGCGATCAAATCTTAAATCCTACGTCAACAGAAGATGAATATTTGGATGAATTTGTCAAGGTATATCCAAATCCAGTCAAAAATGCATTAAATATTGACTTTGAGGAGGCCGTGGATGTACAGCGAATTGAAATAAGCAATACGCAAGGTCAAGTACTTAAAACATTGAGTCCTGTTTCAAACAAGCTGAAATATGTAGCTGATTTAAGTGAATATCCCAACGGGGTCTATGTAGTTAAAATAAAATCTGCAAACTATGAAGCCGCCAAAAAAGTGATTAAAATATAAAATCAAAGTTCACAATGTACCCTTTATCTATTCTGCTGAAAATAGCACAAACGACATTTGGGAAGTACATTTTGTGTAACCACAATTTAATAAATGAAAATTGGTGACTATTCTTTCTCTTTCCAAGAATAACAACCAGTGTTAGGGCAAATTAATATTAAATATTCTGATTGAATAATTGTTTGTTTGCTGATTGGTTCGAACATCTCTGCGCATGTTCCAATAAGCCATTGCGCACACTTTATGAGTTGTTGATAGTCAGCTGTTTATTGACTATATGGTTTGCCCTTTTTTTTGTCCCCATCTAAATTGACCCATCTATAAGTTGGATGGTAGGTCTATGTTAAGCACTTAGCAATAAAAGATGAACGCGGAAGCCGAAAAGCGACTAGAGTAGGCATTTTATCATCATTTAAACTCTTTTAATATGAAAAAAATAATAATTCTTGCAATTTTATGTGTGGGTATGGGACTTTCTTCACAGGCGCAAAGTCTAAATTGTAAAGTCTTCAATACCTCATCCACTACCTGGAAGGTAAAAGTTTTTAATGCAGCATCACCTGGTGCTATCAACCTGGTGGTTCCTTCTGGTGCACCAGCTTCTGGGACTGTAAGTCCTGCGGCTTTTCCGCTTAAATTGATATTGTCGAATGGAACATGTTCTGTGATACAATCAATAGGAGCACCAATGAGTCCTACAACTACGATTACAGTTACTGATTCATGTGGCAATAATCACATAGTTGCAGCTACTAAAACAGCCAATGGCAATTATGCTATGAAGGTGCTGCTTAATTAAATACCCCGGAAGTAAAATACCAATAGATGTTTGCCCCAGGTCGGATGTCTATTGGTTTTTTGGACATGAAAGTCAAAGATATCATAGAACAAATAAAATTCCTGAATCAAGAATGCTATTGTCGAAAGTGTCGAGTATCTGATAGATGATTTGACCTTTATTGATGTTTGTTATTGGTAAACTATTTACTCCCTTTTTTAAGTGAAGTTTTTCTTCTGACATCAGCATTCCACCTAAAGAAATGAACTTGATCAATACTTTTTGATCAATTTTCGATTCGACTCTTATGTTGCTATTGGATCGTACAGGATTGGGATAAAGATGAAATGATTTTAAGCTTATTTCTTGCATTAAATCTGTCGAAGTCGAAATCCCCGCACAATAACATCTATCCACGAGGGTATTGTCAAGGATGAAAGGGTTGCCCGGTCCATCTTGTTTCTCAGCAATGAGGTTGGTCCTACGGATTTCATCGTCATCCACAGGGTCCATCATATTCCATTTGCAAAGGGTCTCTTTTTGAATCTCGAAGAAATCAAGATCTGCTGCATCTGCTTCCTCTGTGTACATTGTGTAAAAATAAAATATGGCTCTCGCTGCATTGCCTTTATGAGATTCTCTCGGCTCGAACCATCCATTGATCCGTTCGCTATAGGAGTTGATATTCGCTAGAGGCATCGTATTTCTTACTTCAGTTTTAAAATACCAATGCGTGGATTCTTGATCTGGAATATCGGCATATGGAAAATTTTCCCTTCCAGTATTTACTTGAGATCGAGTAGGGAAGAGGTGGTGCATATCGGAATACGCATTTCCATTATCTTCATTGGCACCCTTGCTTCTTGGATAGGTATGTTCACAATTAATACCATCATTGGAGCCATTTTGAAATAAGTGAACCGATGGATCTACATGTGGCGGTAGATGCAATTTGTGCCCCGAATAAACACATTCTACGGTATCATTTTTACTATATACTTTTCCATACAAGTAATCACGCGCTTCACTGTAATTTAATACCTGACTTGGTTTGTAGTAATATGCAAGGCTGTCCAAAGCTTCCTGATCATAAAGATTTGGGAATATAGGACCAGAGTCTTGGCCATCGACTTGCAATGGCGCAAAAATGGTTAGTGCACATATTAGTTTGAAATATAAAAATTTCATTTCCGCTATTAATAGTAATTACTATAAGGCAAATATAAGACCAATGATTTATATATTACTTTATTTCTGCATGTCTGTCATTTAGGTGGCAGATTCCAGGTGAAATTGATTATTGCCATTATCTTTATCGTCAAAGTGATTTTGATGAAAAAAGACAGTTTAATCTGATACAAAAAATGCATAGTTATCCGATAAAAGATTGAGAATATGTCTTGATGAAGTCTTGAATTTTAAGATAGTCCTTAAATATATATTCTCAGTGCAATAATTAAGATCACAATATTCTTTAATTAAAAAAGCTTGAAAATTCTACTCAATACCTAGGACTAATTATGAAGTGATTTAAAAACGTAGGTTAAAATGAATTGTATCCCGTCAAGTCGGGACAGGTGATGCTTGGTTATCAAATTGAAGCGATTTTTAAGAAGCATCCGTCCCAAAAGACGGACGCGCCGAAAAAATTGCGAAAAGTTGAGAATCAATGATATGCAAGGCAATTAACACCTATGTTTTTAAATCACTTCTATACCAAAATTTGGTCGATGGTATTCAATGAGGAAGTATTTTACGTAATGTAACTTAGGTCTTTCGTGAAGTTTAGTTTTTTAGACCTAGCGCAAGGACTTCGAACATCATCAAGTACGAATCTCATTGAAGAATTGATGTTGTATTTTTGAGCTACTTCATTCAAACCAAAATTAATTACGACATCTTGAAACAATTACTAATCATTTTATTCTTACTCAGCTGTACCTTATCTTTTTCTCAATCACAAATTAGCAATGAACAATCATCCGTAGGATTCAGCGAGTTGCAGTACAAGAATTTGAGACATCATACTGTAGAAATTGAAGGCATTGATTTCTTATTAATATGGACATTTGATTACATACTGAAAGTCAATTTAGATGACTCGACGGCGGATATTGAGTTGATCGATCATAAAAGCGAATGTACCACCAGATCACATTTTTTCGTGGATAAGATTTTATCGGCAAGCGAAAGTGATATCTATGAGATTGATGCCAGCACAGGAGCACATACCTTTCATCTTGAGATGGATCAGCCAGATATTTGGAGGGCTGAAAAGGTAGGCGACCATTTGTTAATTAGTGGTTTTCGTTACAATGCGCTTTATCAATCCGACTTGGATGAGTTGATAGAACTTCCTCATACCAATGAATATAAAGTCATTGGTGATGATATTTTCGGTGTATTTAATGGTGGTGTTTTTTTAGAATATGATTCATTGTCCCATGTGGATTTGAATGATGGCACATTAGTAGTAGATTTCAATCTAGTGAATATTCGAAACCATACGCTGTTTAGAGGAGATGAAGATCCTGACAAAATATATTTTTCTACAGTTGAGGCAAAATTGTATGCCATGTCTTTGGATGATTATTCTATAGAATTGATCTGTTCGGATTTTCCCTATTTCGACCGTGATTTGTATTACAAAGATGGGAGATTGTATATAGCGGAAGAAATTGGCTTTGATCTCATCACCTACAATTATGATTTGAACCTGTGCCAGAAAGATCAAAAAATTGGTTCATTTGTATTGGACTTCACAGAATACCTAACGGATATACATAGCCATTCGAATGGCAACTCGCATATAATTGAAACCAACCATGCTGCCTACGTCTACAATGCATCAGATACTTCCGATTTTAGTGTTCAAATGAATGAGGGAATCCTTGATGTGCTGTATATTCAAAATGATGAATTTTTGACTGTAAGTTCGTTCCCTGCGCTTAATCAAATTGTCATAAGTACTTTTATGAGCGATGGCAGTCCAATTTCAGAGAATATCATTATCGGGCACGTCTTGATCCCGTTTGATACAGAAGATGAGTTTGGCGCGATCTACACGAAGGATAATAAATTATTCAAAATCATTTTTAATGAAGACAATACTCATGATAACATAGAAATAGCGCGAAATGGGTTCGATGGTGGACCGTACGAACATTCAAATTGGAGCTATAGAGCAGGCTGCTTTTATAGCATGATCGATGACCAATTTCATTACAAAAATAAAGATGGTCAAATAAAAAAGCTGGATGATTTGACTTGGCAGGGAATGGTTTGGGTTGATGAAGGTGATATGCTATTCGGTATTACATCTAAAGAAACAGGTCAGGATCTCATTCACTATGACCTGGAAAATCAGGAAATTATTAATTCATTTTCTATTGATATCAATGAACACCTTAGAGGCGTGATCAAAGTGAAAGATCAGTATTTCGTAGTAGGAACCCATCGAATTTATAATTTGGATATTAATACAGGAGTTGCGAATCAATTCATTCAAGCAAATTTTTTGCCGTACCTGTCAAGTAACGAAAGGACATTAGGAATATTATTTGCTGCCTCTGCACAAAGCTTAACTTCCTTTGATGGAGAATCGTTAACAGAGCTTTTTCCTTCAGATGATGACCTTAGAATTGAGCCCGTAAATCAATATGAGGGCTCGTATATGATCTATAAGGTTAATGAATTGACTTGGTTCAATACGATAACAGATGAACTTATTACCCTGGAAAAGAATTTGTTTTTTTATGAATTGGATGAATTGAGGTACGAAGGTGAAAATTGTCTTATTGACATCAACAATAACTGGTATTTCTATTATTCATCAGATACCCTGGTAGTCAAACCATTGCTCGTCGAAAGCGAACATCAGCTCGTTTGGGGGTATGTAGCGAATCATACGATGTTTACCTCTAGTTCTCCTTTTGATAGATTGAGTGGAATACCATTTGCACAAACAGAAAATGATGAGGTGATTGAGCTCGAATCGTTATTGGGAAGTGTATCCATTTGCGATGCAATCTACCTTGAGGACAAATACTACCTTTTGAGCTTTGATGAGTATGATATCTTTCTGCATTCTCTCTCATCAGAATTGGATGAGGCGGAAGAGTTGGCGGTAATCCCAAGACCAATTTGCAGTTTTGATGGCGATTTCTACTTTTTGGGGCCAGATATCGAAGGTGATATCAACTTTAGGATTTCAGATGTGAATCGAGGGACTGTTTATTATCAATATGAACATAGTGAAGAAGATATCTCTTTGCTTTTTGATCCCTCTTCAAAAATTGGAAATGATATTGGTGACCTTAAATTCTATGATGATGAGGGATTTTATTTTACAGCTACAGACCATGGAGAAAATTATCAAATGTGGATGATTGCCAATGACCAAAATCCTAATTCTACTGATGATGTTGAAGAGGTAGATACTGGCTCACTGGCATATCCCAATCCTTTTAACAATGAGATTTATTTTAAGTCTCCTGTTTGGAATGTGACCATTTATGATATTCTGGGCAATGCCTTGTATCATTCAAAGTCTTCATCAAGTCGAATAGGAATTGATCATCTCGATGAGATTTTGGATGGAGTGTACTTCATAGAATATTTTGATGGCAAGCACAAATTTGTTGAGAAGGTTGTAAAGGTTAGTACTTCTGAATAGATTCTTTTGGAATGTCTGGATAGGAAGATTTTACTTCTACAACACAGCCATATGATTAATCAGGGGTATTCAGAAGTAACAATCATTACATCCTTTGAGTACAGCGGGAGAGCTTGAGAATATTCGAGGGCAAAAATTGGCCTTATTCAGTTTAGTATTTTGGATTCCTATTTTCTGTTAAAAACTCAAAAGTGTTTGAGGATAGCAAATGACTATTTGAAAGTATACATTTCAGTAAATCAATACATTACAATTGAAACTTTAACTTTTGATCCGAGTTTTTTGAGTTTAAGAAAATGGGGATTTAAAATGCGTTAAGAACTGAATAAAGCCTTGGGTTTTTTGGATCGTTTTTGGGCCAAGCCAAAAATGATCGCCCGTCATGATGAATGACCAAATGAGTTGAAAAAATATTACCCTGTTTTCACGTAAAAAGTATCAAAAAATGGGGTAATCTTTTCAGAAGAAACATTCGAAAAGAGTCGATATCTAAGGGAAGTAGCTTTTTATGAATACCCCTAATCATACCAGCGGGATAAATTTTGTCATCATTTTTGACCAAAAATGCCGCCAAAATTGATTTTTATCTAATTCCTAGCCCTGGATTGCAATCCAGGGCTAGGAAAAGTAAAGCCCTTCAGGCTTATTTTTATAATTTTCAAAAGATCAACAATCTCTAAGGCTTGATCTCCCTCTTTTTCTCTTCCACTGTTCTCAACATCTCCTTCACCGCCGCTTCGATTTGTTGGTCTTGACCCATTACTACTTTCTCTGGATCATTGGCCACTTTGATATCTGGTTCCAATTGCTTATTCTCCAAATAATCACCTTCGACATCTACCATACCAACTTGAGGAATTCCGAATACCATTCCATTTTGAAGGCGCTCCCACCATACAGCAGTTCCTGTACCAGGTACTGGCATTCCGATCAGTTTTCCTATACCCAAAGCTCTATAGGTGTAGGGAAACATATGTGCGTCCGAATAATTGCTCTCACTCATCAAAACGATCGAAGGCTTCGACCACTTGAATTGTGGTTCATTACCGAGGTCTTGATCCCTTGGCTTGAATCCAATATAATTCTTTCCATTCAGGAAGGTAGCGAGGTCATCATGGAGCCATCCACCACCATTGAATCTGGTGTCGACGATCAGTGATTCCTTATCATTATTTTTACCCAAAACTTCATCATATACCGTTCGGTAACTTCTGTCATTCATGGAGCGTACATGTACATATCCAACCTTTCCGTCAGATAGTTTTTCTACCATTTCTCTATTCTTCTTTACCCATCTCTGGTACCTCAATTGATTTTCCTGGCCCAATGAAATCGGCTTCACAGTTTCCTCCCATCTCTTACCCGACTTCGGATCAAAGAGAGAGAGCAAGGTGTTCTTGTCCGCTTTTCTATTCAATAGTGCGTAGTGATTGGTGCTGGCAGTAATGTCCTTGCCATCAATCTTTTCGATGATTACACCAGCGGCAATTTTTGATCCTTTTTTGACTGTCGGCCCTTTGTCTATTACCTCAGATATCTTCAGACCTTTTCCCTTATGCTTGTTATCATAGAATAAACCAAGGCTTGCCGTCTTCGCTCCATCATTGTTTCGTGGACGGTATCTGGCACCTGTATGGGAAGCATTCAGCTCACCCAACATCTCACTTAGCATCTCGGCAAAATCATAGTTGTTGTTGATGTGTGGGAGGAATTTTGCATATTCAGATTTATAAAAATCCCACTTCACTGCATGCAGGTCAATCTTATAAAATTTCTTTTCTACCTGCCTCCAGACATGTTCGAATAGATATTCTCTTTCTTGTGCTTCGGCCAATATCATTTCTCCATTTACACCAATCGGTTCTTTTTTACCATCTTCTACACCGATCTTATGAATCTTGCCGCCTGAAAGGATGAAAAGATTTTGATCCTCTTTATCCGCATAGATTCCACCGCCACTTCTTGAATTCAATTTGGTGTGAATTTTTGTTTCTCTGGTTCTGAGGTCAGTTTTCCATAGATCATACCCTTTCTCAAAACGAGCAAGATAGAAGAGACTTTTGCCATCTTTAGTCACATATCCATCGGATAGAGAAGAAGAGTGAATTGTTAATTTTGACCTCCTGTCTTCAATACCATCCAGCTCGATCACTACTGGTTTTACTTCTTCATCTTTTTTATCATCTTTCTCTTTAGAACCTTTTTTCTTTTTCCCATCTTCTTCGTCTTCTCCTTTTTTTGCTTCTTCTTCACTTTCTTTTAGAATCTCATAGTCCTCCTTAGATAATGTGAATTTATCATAAGCATCTTGGGTGAAGAAGGTAGCATAGATATCCATCTGACCACCCCAGCTCGCATGATTTTTCATTCCATCTCTGGATGAAAACCACATCATCATTTCTCCATTCATCATCCAACTCGGTCCATAGCCACCATAGCCACTTTCGGATAGGTCAATAATGTCTTTTCCTCCCGCAGCCGATACAAGACCAATCTGATCTGTCCATCGTTTTTCTGGTAGGAAATTCACTAAAAACCACTTGCTGTCAGGCGACCATTGGTAATGCTGATCTCCATCAGAATAGGAATAACTTTGGTCTTGTCGAGTAATATCTCTTACTTTTTTCGTGGCCAGATTTATGACTCTCAGTGCAGTTCGTTCTTCAAGGAAAGCCACTTCTTTTCCATCAGGAGAATAAGAAGGCTGAAATGTTTCTTTTGCGGATTCTAATATGGATGTTTCGTTCAGAATGGTAGAATTAAAAAAGTACTTTTCTTCTTCTCTTGAAATTGTGCTTTGGTACAAATTCCAACTTCCATTCCGCTCACTGGCATATAAAAGAGATCGACCATCTGGGCTAAATTCGACTGTTCTTTCTTGCTCAGGAGTTTCAGTTATTCTTCTCGTCGTTCCTTCCTTTACCGAACTCACGAATACTTCGCCTCTTGTAATGAAAGCCACTTCTTTACCATTTGGAGAAAGCGACATATGTGTGACATCGCCCTTGATAGGCATTATTTTTTCTTCGTTGTATCGCTCTCCGACATTCAATTCGATATTTACTTTTACTGGATCTGCATTTTCTTTTTTTGTATATATTTCACCATTATAACTAAAGCATAATACTCCAGCATCACTCATGGTCAAGTAACGAACAGGGTGATCTTTAAGACTGGTAATTTGTGTTGATTTGCCACTTCCAGAAAGGGCTGTCTTATGGACATTCAAGGTGCCACTTTCTTCAGACAAATAGTAAATTGATTTTTGATCTGGTGTCAATATGGGATTTCTATCTTCTCCATTAAAGGTAGATATTTGATTGTAATCGCCTGTAGCCACATTATATGACCAAACATCTCTTGTCACAGAAGAGGTGTGGTGTTTTCTAAATGAGTCTTCATATCCTTTTCGATCATGGAAGACCAGCATTGAGCCATCTTTAGAATATCTGGCATCCTGAGCGGGCGTGGATAGTATTTGATGGGGCATCCCACCTGTAATCGAAACCTTGTAAAGCTCCGGAAGTACACCAGAAGGGAATTGCTGATTCGTGGCTACATCCAGCCTGCTTGAAGTGAATATAACAGAGGAATTATCCACCGTAAAGTCTGATGGATAATCACCAGCCGAATGGAAGGTGACCCTTGTTGCCTTGCCTCCAGTAGCCTTCATGACGAATACGTCGAAATTGCCATATCGGTCAGAAGCAAATGCTATTTGTTGGCCATCATGAGACCAAACTGGCATGTAGTCGTGGGCATTGTGCAGTGTCAATGCTGTAGACATACCTGATGCCAAATCAGTTTTGTAAAGATCTCCTTTGTAACTGAATACGATGGTACTCCCATCAGGAGAAATGGCTGGATACCTCATCCAAAGAGGTGATTCTTGCGCTACCACAATGGTACAATAGAAGGTAGCGAACAAGGCTAGAAAAATAGTTTTGAAATGCATAGTATAGTTTTTTAGTAATGAAGTTATTTTGTAGTTAGCGTTTTGAATTACTTCATTGAAAGCTCAGTAAAGATAGTTGTAAAAACCTGAAAAAATGCAGTGTTTGTCCAATTAACTAATGGATTAGTCTTAATTTTAGCTTTCGTACAATTCGAAGAAATTTATTCATGGAAATCAATCAAAAAATGAACATGGAATCCAATAAAAAGTGAGAGAGTTTTTATCAAAAATTCATTTTTTCATTTGAATAATGTATTTTGAGTTGGTATCGATAATTAATTATCTTCAAAAGAGTTTTAGCTCGTCAATCTATACAGTCTCCCGTTAAAAATTGGAAGACGAGCACTTGCAATTCAAATTCACAATTTGTTTTTAAATCACTTTATGAACTATGCAATCACTTTATAATCTACAAATCATGAAATCTAATTTCTTTCTGTGCTTCTTGCTATTTTCCTTTAGTCTGTCATCACAAATAAACTGGGAACCGCTAGCACCATTAAATTTAGAGGATGTCGAAATAATACACGTTTCAGAAGACAGGATGCTCGGTACAGTTGACATCCCACCAAGACTAGTGGTGTCTGAAGACTTGGGCACGACTTGGATGGAAATCATTGATATCCCTCAGCTCAATCTAATCCCCCTCGTCGATATTGATAGAGATGGCAACTACCTCGTTTTATTTGATCAATCTGTGTATAAATTAGACCCCGATGGGTATTTCTGGACCCTGCATTTTTTACTTCCTGAGGCACCCGTAGTCTGGAATGATATTGCTGCCTTTTCCAATGGAAATATCCTGATCAGAGAGCGAAGAGGAATAAGATTATATGATGAGGAAGGCAACTTTTTGAAGGAAGAGACCTTTGGAAATACCGTCACTAAAAACTTCATAAAGGGAGAGGGAGATGAGCATTACTTCTTTTTGTCTCCGGGAAATGTCTTTGGATATATTGTGAAAATCAATTCTGACATGGACATTCTCGAATCGTATCCAGCTGATCAATTTTACGTACATGCGCATTTTGATTATGATGGATCCAGATTTTATTCGACTACAGGTTATTCAGATGATGGTCGGACCTGGACAGAATATGAAGGTGGATTGAAAGGAAATATTACTATCCTCAACAATGGAGACATACATTTAATTGAAGGATGCAATGGTGCAACCAGCCTGGAAGATTTTGACTGCACCAAGATATATGTCTCCCATGACAAGGGAGAGACCTTTGAGTATAAGAGAGATATCGATTTGGGAATACGGTTGCCGAGTCCGGGTCGCGCAGATTTGAGAAGGACCACTTTACAAGGGGGTGTGCCTATTGGAGATGAAGGTTTTGTCTTGTTTCATGAGAAATTGAATTACTACTCTCCAGATGGCGAAGATGTATGGACTCCGTTAGGTGTGGATTTTGGTCTTCCATCCATGAATAGGGTGGAGGCGGCTACCAAGGAAAATGTATTTGCAGGACTTTCTTTCTGGCATGACTTTTACGCGGTTTCAGATAATTTAGGGTGGTCAGGTTTGTCCGCAACTGCTTGCGGAGACAGACCAAGAGTTACCTCTCTTTTCAATGGCAATTTGATTGGTTTTCAAGGCTGTATTTCTGAAAATCAAGGAGTTGATTGGAATACCATTGATGCAAGTACCAATCAGGCTGGGGTGAAAGATGATGTAGTATATGCCTATAGTGGGAAAAAAGTATATTCTTCTTCAGATTTTGGACAGAATTGGATTGTTGATCTCTTACCAGATGATTTTCCACTTGTAGAAATTGTTGTCATGGATTATTCGTCAGAGGGTTATGTATATTTTTGGGATTTTAAGACTGCAAGTGTTTTGAAATATTCAATCTTGGATAGTACCATATCATATGTGAGTTTTGAGAATGAAGAAATACGAAGATACAAGACTGCCTACAAGGGATCTCAAGTGTACGCGATTACCACTAATACGCTTCAGGTTTCTGAGGACAATGCAGAGACATTTGTTGAAAGAAATTTACCGCCTATTACCCCAGTTGAAATTAAGGAAATTTATGTAGACCATGAAAATGCACTATATGTATATTCGGATAAAAACATTTGGATTAGCTATGATGAAGGGATAACCTGGCTTGATATTTCCCCAAATTTTCAAGACTTGTACGAGATAAATGAAATTGATGTCAGTTGGGATGGATATATTTTCGTAGCTACTGACGGCACACCCATCTTAAGGTCTAATAAGTCTGAGATTATGCAGTTGGTTGACAATGATGGAGATGGATTCTATTCGACCGAGGACTGTGATGACAACAATCCCGACGTAAATCCAAATCAGGAAGAAGTTGCTTACAATGGATTGGATGATGATTGTGATCCAGCTACCTTGGATGATGATTTGGATCAAGATGGATTTTTATTGGCAGACGATTGTGATGACACCAATGCAGATATCAATCCTAATGCAGAAGAAATCGCTGATAATCAAATCGATGAAGATTGTGATGGTTTTGATTTAATAACTTCTATTTTCGAACTCTCGAATTCAGCTTTAAAAATATACCCAAATCCTGTCATCGACTTTATTAACATTGAAATATCGGGGCAATTGGAATATCAAATAAATATTTTTGACTTTGAAGGTAAACTTGTACATAGTTCGGTCAATTCCTCACAAATATCTACTTCGTCATTTTCTGCGGGTACATATTTAATTGAGGTCAAAGACTTGAATTCAGCGCAAAAGATAATAGAACGAATTGTTGTAGAGAATTAGTTAAAAGTTGGGCCGTCTAATTTTAAATAAGAAAGAATGTTTACCTTTTTATTTAATTTCGACCATAAGCCATGAAAAGATTAAAACCTAAGTATTATATCGTTGGATTTATTACTCTTTTATTTTCAACATTCTTGCGTGCTCAAATTATAGATATTCCAGATTCATTATTTCTTGAAGCATTGATCGATTTGGATGTTGATATCGATGACGATGGGTTAATTAGTCAGGAAGAAGCGATTCTTATTGATAGTATCAACCTCTGGACATGGCACAGGGATATTGAAAGTTTGGAAGGAATTGAGTATTTCACAAACCTTAGATACCTGAATTTCAAGGAAAATGAGGTTGTCAACATAGACATCTCCAACCTTTCGAAATTGGAGGTGTTGATTTGTCATGAAAATAAACTTGAATATCTAGACTGTAGTCAAAATTTTAATTTGGAATATCTGAACTGCAAGAGGAATAGGATCGATACCCTTTTGGTAGCCAGCGGAGGAAATCTTAGGGAAATAGACTGTTCGTCAAACCATGATATTAAAGAATTGGATTTCACCAATTGTCAGAATCTGGAAAGGATAGAATTGATGTGGGTAGAATTAGAGAAGGTATACTTGACGAATTGTTCAGCGTTGGAATATTTTAACCATCGCTTAAGCTCGTATGGAGGTCCGAGTCGTATAGAAAATTTTGATGTTACCGATTGTCCAAATTTAGAATACCTGTATTGTAACCTTACAAAGATTGAAACACTTGACCTATCCCAAAATACTAAGTTGAAAAATTTGAATTGTTACTCAGATCAATTGGAAAATTTAGACCTTACCAACAATATAGCCCTGGAGTATTTGGCTTTTGCAGGTGAAATGGAAACTATGGATTTTAGCAACAATATCAAGTTGAAATACTTAAAATGTAATTACGCCAATCTTGCGCAAATTGACCTCTCGGCTCTGGATAGTTTGGAAGAATTGGACATAAGACGGCTTGAGTTGGAAGAATTGGATTTGACACATAATAAGAATTTGAAGATTTTGGATATTGGGTTTAATAATCTTACCGAAATCGACCTTTCTCAAAATTCTAAATTAGAAGAATTCAATTCATATTCTAACCCTTTAGAAATACTCGACTTTTCAAACAACACTAAACTAAAAGAGATAGACTGTTCTAGTACCAATATTACTTCTCTGTATTTACTTAGTAATGTAGATCTGGAAATTTTGGAATGTGATAGGACGGATATAGGATCTATCGATGTATCTGCAAACCCCAATTTGGTGAAATTAAGCGTTGAGAATTGTGACAGCTTGGAACATATAAATACCAGAAATGGGATTAAAAATTCAATACATCTAATTTCGAGTAATAATATTCATTATGTGTGTAAGGACGATGAAGATACTGGTGTCAGCTTAACCAGCGGGATTATTATTGACACCTATTGCAATTTTACCACTGGGGGGACTTATATACCAGTAATTGGGAAAATGATTTTCGCTGAAGAGTTAAGCGAATGTTCCACTTCCAATGTACTATTGAATAATATCAAATTTAAAATTGAGAAACAAGACACCACGGTAACCTTCTCGTATAATACAGATGAAGATTTCTACCGATTGATTCTATCACCTGGAGAATATGAGATATCGCCTTTTCCCATCCATGAGGAGCTTTTTCAGGTTGAGCCACCTTCGGTCACCATTGATATCCACCCCACATCAGATACGATTTTTCAAGATTTTTGCTTGATCCCAGTGGGAGATAGGTTTGCTGATGTATATGTTAAAATAATACCGATTGGGATTGCACGCCCTGGCTTCAATATGGACTACAAAATATTGATTGGCAACAGTGGAAATATCAAAACCTCGGGAGAAGTCAATTTTACATTTCCAGATAGCCTGGCGCAATTTGTGTCTGCTTCAGAAATGGTTACCAACTCTCCTGGCCTTGTGACAATTGATTATCAAGACTTGCAAAGTTTTGAAGACAGAGAGATCC
Organism: Saprospiraceae bacterium; assembly: GCA_965230575.1. Classification (GTDB taxonomy): domain Bacteria; phylum Bacteroidota; class Bacteroidia; order Chitinophagales; family Saprospiraceae; genus CAJXUU01. The sequence goes on along the minus strand of OZ246013.1, from coordinate 6,645,345 downwards.
TTGTCACTCTAAGGTTGAATTCTCCGATGGATACTCCACCTTTGAATGATGGTGATAGAATTTCATTGTATGGAGAAATCTTTTCTCCTGCCCAAGATTTAATTGGAAATGACAATGCGCACTACATCTGCCATGACATAGTGAATTCTTATGATCCCAATGACAAACGATGTCTGCAGGGTGATTTTATAGAACTTGATTCTTTAATTGATCGCATGGATTATTTAATCCGATTTGAGAATGAAGGCACAGCAGAAGCAGTTCATATTACAATTAGAGACTCGATTGATTCCCAATATTTTGATGTAGAATCTCTGCGTGTCTTGACATCTAGCCATAATGTGCATGTGGAAATAAATGGAGACGTTGTAGAATTCATATTTGAAGACATCTACCTTCCATTTGAGGATGAATCCAACGATGGATTTGTCGCCTTTGAGGTGAGGTTGAACCCGGAAGCTAGAGGGGGCGATATTGTTAGGAACAATGCCGACATATTTTTTGATTATAATTTTCCGATACGTACGAATACAGTTGTTTCTACTTTAATAGATGATATTGATGGCGATGGATTTTATACGCTGGAGGACTGCGACGAAAACAATCCAGATGTAAATCCAGATAGCCAGGAGATACCATATAATGGACTAGATGATGATTGTGATGAACTCACTTTGGATGATGATCTCGATCAGGATGGGTTTCCTCTGGCAGAAGACTGTGATGATATGAATGATAGTATCAATCCAGGCACAAATGAAATCTGTGGTGACGGCATCGATCAAAATTGCGATGGAATTGATACGGCAGTATACTTTTATTTGGATCAAGATATGGACGGATTCGGAGATTCGAACTCATTTGTTGTGGATTGCCAGAATCCAGGAGGGTATGTTTTAAATAATAGTGATTGTGACGATAATGCCGCTTCTGTCCACCCGAATGCCGATGAAGTAGCTTACAATGGATTGGACGATGATTGCAATCCTGCCACACTGGATGATGACTTGGACCAAGATGGATTTTTACTGGCGGATGATTGTGATGACACTAATGCAGATATCAATCCTAATGCGGAAGAAATTGCAGATAATCAAATCGATGAAGATTGCGATGGTTTTGATTTAATAACTTCAATATTTGAGCTTTCAAGTTCTTCCTTAAAAATATTTCCTAATCCTGTCATAGACCATATCAATATAGAAGTAGATGGGCAACTGGAATATCAAGTTAATATTTTTGATTTTGAAGGTAGGATTGTGCATAGTTCTGTCAATTCTTCGCGAATCTCAACGGTGTCATTTTCGGGAGGAACATATATAATTGAGGTCAAAGATTTGGATTCGGATCAAAAGGTTGTGGAAAGAATTGTTGTTGGGAAATAGGGCCTCTGGAGAAGTGATTTAATTCAAATTATCGACTTTAAATTATAAGTGGATTAGATGTTGACTTTAACCGCAAGGTGCACAAGGAATTCGCAAGGGAATCACAAGGATTTCGCAAAGAGAGGATAGGGATATTTAGAAATTTCTTATTGTAATGAAGTTTGAAATTTAAATAAGAGGTAAAAAGAAGCGTTGCCCTGACTGGGTTTTGGGATGTGGGAGCGGCTATGCGCGCTGAATTAGCCAGTCTTGATTTTTTTGCTTCTGTTTTTTATCAAGAAAAAATAGAAGGCCCAGCCGGCGAGGCGAGGGAGAGTTAAAAAATCCAATAACCTCAATTTTGAAGAAATTTTCAATAATACGGTGTATTTTTTAATTATTTGTTCAACAGTAAGAATAAGTATTTGTAGCCTAACCAATAGATTTTCAGTTATTTATAATTGTCACTTAAATTGAAATTTAACTAGTGAATACCTCGAGGGTAGAATAGGGTATTAAATCATACAAAAGATCAAAGACATAATACTATATAGAAAAATCACTATTGTTTCACAAATCGCTTCACCACAATTCTTTCTTCCGTCACGATCCTGAGATTATAAATGCCCGACTGAAAATTCGAGACATCAATTCTAGATTGACTTGAATTGACGGATTGAACTATTTTTCCAGTATTGTCAATTATAATAATCTCTTTAATATTGGGTAGCTTACTGGCTTCTATATTCAGAATATTTGCGGTCGGATTCGGATAGATGGATACTACGTTTTCGAGGGCTTCATCCTTGGTAGCTACAGGCTCCGAAGGCAGATCGTACGTATACATTGACCTGCCGAAAGTACCTGCCAATAGCAATCTCCGTTCGTCATGCAGATCCAGGTCGGCAACTACAGTGTGCGGAAAATCTACGCCCAATATCTGCCAGGAATCTCCTTCATCCGAGGAATGGAAAACACCCAAATCCGAGGCCAGGTAATATTGACCTGGAAGCGTAGGATCAATGACGATCTCATTGATTGGAGTTTCAGGAAGATTTGAGCTTATGTCCACCCATGTATCGCCATAGTCGGTCGATTTAAGTACATGTGGAAGATAATTATCAGATCGATATCCAGAGAAAGTGACATAGATTGTCGCTTCATCGTTTGGATCTGTTGCAACACTCGACACTTCCAACAGTGGCAAGTCTTCCGAAATCAAGGTCCAGTTTATTCCTCGGTCTGTTGTGATTTGAACATTGCCATCATTGGTTCCTGCAACAATAATATCTTGATTGATATCAGAAATGGCAAGACATGTAATCGTACCAAAACTACTGCCTTCATATGGGCCATTGGTTAGGTCAGGGCTAATGATTTCCCAGGTTGAACCCGTGTCGCTGGACATAAGCACATGCTCAGCACCATAGAGTATGCCACCGAGTTGATTGGGTATGGTGACGAAAGGAGTATTCCAGTTTCTTCTAGATGCGATGGATAGATCAGGACGAATAAATTCTGATGTATATGGTTCAAGGCTGGTAGCACGGCGCAACGCACCATTTTGACTGGTCACATAAAAGATCTCTGGGTTTATCTTGTCGAATTGCACTCCAAATCCATCACCCCCGCTGATTCTTTCATACCCATCAATTCCATTATCGACTTTGAGCAAGGTACCATTATCCTGTGTGCCTCCGAGATAGGTATCAGGAAGAGTAGGGTGGATAGCACATTCATAAAATTGATTGTTGTCAATGGTCTCTACATGTCTAAAATTTCCTCCTGCATCTTCAGTGATGTATATTCCGCCATCATTGCAAATGACACGATAATCTGGGTCCAATGGATGAAATTCCATTCCATGTTGATCGACATGTACACCAGTAGTCCATCTTTCCCACCAGTCTCCATCCGTCGTATTATAAGAATTAAGCCCCATCACAAAAACTTCATTGTCATCAATCGGATTGATCCTTACATTCCCAAAAAACCAACCAAATGAGGAAAATACACCACTCAAAGTATCACCATTAAGTTCGATCCAGGAATCCCCTTGATTTTCTGATTTATAAATACCTAAAAACCTATTGGTCACGACATTACTAGTGAAGGATGCATAGGCAATATCTGGATCTGTTTGAGACACCGCCAATCCTATTCTTCCAATATCACCCTCGTTGACCGGCAGCCCATCAGAAAGCAATTCCCATGTATCTCCTCCATCCTTGGATCGGTGAATCCCAGATGCAAACCCTCCATAGACTCTTCCCTCAGCAAATCTAGTCCTTTCCCATGATGCCGCAAACAAAACATCTGGATCAGCGGCACTCATAGCTACATCAATCATAGCGGTAGAGTCATTGATAAATAATTTTTGCTCCCAACTTTCACCACCATTTTCTGTTTTATACACACCTCTCTCCTGATTTTTACCATAGAGTTTCCCAGCCACTGCGGCATACACGATGTCTTCTTCTGTAGGGTGGCAAACGATCCTACCAATATGATCAGAGGTAGGGAGTCCTACATTGGTCCATGAGGCTCCAGCATCATTGGATTTATACATTCCATTGCCAAAAAACGCTCCAGATGTTGCCGAACCATTCGCCTCACCAGTACCGACATATACCACATCGGGATTTACAGGTGATACAGCCACATTACCGATCGATACTCCTCCTGGTTCTTCGAATATCAAGGTCCAAGTGAATCCTCTATCCGTAGATTTCCAAACACCTCCTACAGAAGAACCTGCATAAATAACATCCATATCTGTCGGATGCAATGTCACATCGGTAAATCGACCTCCTATATTGGTCGGACCAACAGCATTCCATGGCTTGTCAAATCTGCTGACACTACTTTGCTGCATTGACCTGAATTGCTTGATAGCGTTTTGTCTAATCTCCCTATTTATCCCATTTGGGAAAGCTCTTTGACTGTACATCCAAGAACTCGGTGCACTATCTGGTCCATGGGAAATAGGTTCAGAAGGAAGTATGGTGTCTTCACCACAAGAGATTATTGCAAAAGCTAGTAAAAGTAGGATCAAAGTACGTGACATATAGATTGTGTTGTGAGTCTTTTTAATAAGAAGTTTCAAGATATATAACTTCTATGATAATGAACCAATTCTGACAAAAAAATGGATTCAATGTGTCGTTCACAATAATTTAAAAACTCAGATTCGCGTACTTTTTACTTTAGCGGTAAATTTGACTCTTACCCTTTCTTAAGCATTCAATATCTGCTCTGTCACCCACTCATTCGGAATCATATCAATCGACATATTGATTCTTTGGGTATTTCCTGCATTCACGATACTATGTGGGTCAGTAAGCCTAAGATACCAGCATTCTCCCATGCCCATGTTTACAGGTTCTTTGTTCAAGTAAAAAGTGACATCATCATTGACAAGGATAGGAATGGTCAATCGTATTACTGATCTTTCTATTTGAATACCGAGCGTTGGATCGGTATGTTCCTTCACCACTGCTCCCGCTTCGAGCCTCAATAATCGTACTAAGGTAACTTTGGTCTTGTCTTTGAAAAAATCAACTACCTCATTCAAGTAGGGGCTATTTTGTAATGCAGTAGTATCCAACCAATCGCACCATGAGCCATCCGCATAATCATCTGCTGGTGGCGGAAATGGTACAGAAGAATCAATTTGATGGGCAGGACCTCTTAATGGTTGGACATCATAATATACAAAGTCTTGCAGATCCATCTTTTCAATTTCTGCCCTCATCTTTTCAACATCAAAAGTGAATGGAAGCTTTACTCTATCTGCTATTGCTTCTAATTGTGTTTGAGTATATGTAGACATGCTTTGTAATTTTAAATTTATGAATTTCCTGAAATTCAAAAATCTTATGTGGAGGTGAAATGTAATAGGGTATTTATACCTGATTTTGGGGATTAAATAGATTGGGTGCTTATAGGTTTGATTTGTGATGTTTAGTTGAGCGGAAAAAGATGGTACTCTATTAAGATGACAAATGAGTTGGTTAAATGATGGTATTTCTTCATATAGTTCTGGCCTGAAATCTCAAGTAGATTTACTTAAAATCGGAGTAGATCTACTGAAAGAATGATTATGCAACGATCAAAGTGACTGATTATATTTTACAAAAGTTTGAGATGTTGTAAATTTAAAAGAGTTGTAAAAATTAACCACTGTGAAACCTTTGATGGTATTAGTTTTAAGATTAGAAATGCGATTGGTAGTAATTTGAGAGAATCGATTAATTGAAACAATATGTTAGGGCAGTCATTTTTTATTAAAAAAGCAACAAAGCTATTCTTTGAGTCTGTAGTAGGCATGAGTGAATCTGATGCTAATGATATTAGTAAAGTTGTTGGTTATGCTTTTGCCATTGGAACATTAGACAAGATAGGTGGTATCTTACAGGCCTTGGAGGACGCAAATTCAGAGGAGGAATTTGGATTGGCAGTTGAAGAATTGGGAGATGAAATTTCAAACAAAGTTAAAAGTAAAGCTACGTCTTCTGCTTTAGAATTTTTAGAGGATTATATCAATGAATCGAATTTTTCTGGATATGAAATGTACCAAAATTCAATACAAGCTGCTAGATCCAGACAAAAAGAGATGTTTGATATCGATGTCTGTCATGATTGCTTTGAGGATAAAATAATTGAATGTGTAGTTTGTTGGGGGGAAACATCAGTTCCATGTATAAGTTGTGAAGGTGGTGGAAAAATTGTTCATGAGAGATGTGATGGATATGGATGTAATTACTGTAAGGAAACAGGACTTATTAATTGTAAACAGTGCGGCGGACGTTCTAAATACCATTGTAAAGCTTGCAACGGGAAAGGAAACATTATTGTTGGTTCTGGCAATCATGAATGTGATGAATGCGAAGGAAGCAAAGCTATAGAGTGTGATGAATGTTCTGGAGAAGGAACATTTGAATGTGAAACTTGTGATGGAGAGTGTCAACTTCTTTGCGATGATTGTGATGGTGAAGGTTATTATAATTGTGATTATTGTGATGGAAGTGGTACGGAAGAGCACGATCGTTGTAACGGTGAAGGCTGCGGGTATTGTAGATATTCAGGCTTGGTTAGATGTTTTTCATGTAAGGGGAAGGAAAAATACTATTGCAGGCCATGTAAAGGTACTGGAGAAATAAATTGCTGGGAATGCAGTGGAGAGGGATTAATTGACTGTGATACTTGTGAAGGCACAGGCGAAGAGGAGTGCTATAGTTGTGACTCGGATGGATTAGTAGATTGTTCAACTTGTCAAGGGGAGGGATATCTAGAAAAATAATGATAATTTCTTTTTCAACGTGCCCGTCAAATATCTTGTGTAATGGTTCTCTTGCTAATTAATTCAGCTATAGTTTACTTTCTCAAGTACGCTTCTCTATTTTTACACCCATGAATCGAATCATGATTATCGGCTGCTGCGGATCTGGAAAATCCACCCTTTCCCGCCAACTCCAAAAAGCAGTAAATCTACCGCTCTTCCACCTCGATCAATATTTCTGGAAACCCAACTGGACTGAAACACCAAAAGACAAATGGAAAGATATTGTCACCGATCTCGCCAATAAAGACCAATGGATAATCGATGGCAATTATGGTGGCACGATGGATATCCGATTTGAGCGAGCTGATACAATCATATATTTGGACATCTCAACCATTAGATGCCTCGGAAGGGTGATCAAAAGAATATGGAAATACCACGGCAAAGTCCGACCCGATATGCCTGAAGGATGCAAAGAACGATTTGATTTTGATTTTTTACATTATGTCGCGGTATACAACCTCCTAAGACGAAAAAAACTTTTAACCAAATTGGAAAGTCTCCGAAATAAGAAAAAAATCTACCACATCAAAAACAATAAGGATATCAAAGCCCTGATTTCGAATATCAAACCTTAGCGTCCTTTGCGCACTTCGCGGTTAAAAAAAATGGCCTAAACCTAAATCTCTTGAAGGAGACTCCTTTCTAATCTTTCCATTTTCTCAAATCTTATCAATCTTTCCTTTACTAATTTCTCAAATCATCCATCAAGCTTGACATTCATTAGAAGCTAACTAATCCCATCAATTTTTCCCATCTTCAAATCTTTAATCTGTCAAGCTTAGCAATCTTTCGAAGCTTACCAAGCTTTCCAATCTTCAATTCTGAAAAAATAACTCATCTATAAATCCATCTCGATTTTGCAATGAATAACTATCTCTACAATTCATCGTCCCACTCCGCATAATGCTTAAACATCTGCCTTGCCCATCCACGGATTCGTCATGATCTCTCAATAAGACACAATGCCCCAATTCGTGAAATACAACGAATTCCTTGTACAAACTCGAACTTCTATTCCAAAACGTCTGATCAATGGTCACTTCATTATTAATATGACTCCCGTATTTGCAGGAGCCAGCGACATTCTCTTCGGGTATTTCCTGGATAATTCCAACTATTTGCATGGCATCCAAATCATAATCGAATCCTCTTTTTGCCGCTTCATTTTCAAAAGATGCATAATATGACCATAGCTCTGGATCAACATTGGAAAACTGAACCTCGACCTCTGGTTCGACTTCAATATTATCTTTTTGGCAAGAGGAAAAGATGAGCATTAAGCAGGCTGTTGGTATGACAAATACATTCTTTTTCATAATTGTAATTTTTGCAGTGAAATAAAATGTAGAGTCGAGCCATATCTGTAATTTTGGCTATACAACTTTTGAATTATTGTATTTAGTATGGACCCTTGGAAGAAAAATCTCAATCTATAAGAATCTCGCCTGAATTTGTTTTTCTATAGATGTAAGTAGTGCTTTTCGAGACATCATCATATAGTGCCAATTCATTTTTATTACTTATGACAAAGTCCAGAATTTGAAAATCTGCCCTGCATAGCGTAGTGTGAAAGAATATGGCTGCGCTTATAATTATATTCCATGGATGGCTTAAGAATAGGAGAGATGACAATCCTATTGTAGATATTATGACAAAAGGCGTCAACGTAATCCATTTCACATTATCCCTCGTTACAATAAAATGATTCGCCCGTGTGAGGATATATCCCTTTTTTAAATAAGGTGTAATGACCACATTGCTCGCTCCCAAAAAGCGATAAGTCGTATAGTGAATGTACTCATGGAAAGGAACCAACATAAATGCAAGAAATACACCTGCGGCAAAATAGATCAAGCTGGAAAAAACCGTATATGAAGAATGGAAGATATAGAAAAATGTAACTGCTAGAAATAAGATTAATATGGCATAGTATAGCAGCAGAATTGTGAAAGATTGCCACTTTTTACTGGATAAGAAGGTGCCAAATTCGGCATGCTGCACTTCTTCAAAAAGTACATAGCCTTGACTCTTCAATACTTCAGATGCATCGAGCATAATCACACAAACAATTTTATTTACCTCTCCAAAACGCGATCCAACACCTCCTTCCAAAATTCGTTGAAGCTGCGTCTTGGCTTTTGACAAAGATAGATAGTCACACCATATTGTCGAGAGAGTGGGTCATCAATCTTCCCAACTATTTTAATGTCTTGAAATAAAGCCTCTACATTACTTCCCAGTTCATCATTGATATAAATTAATGAAGTGATGTCGGGGTCAAATTTTTCTGGCACCCAATATTCATAAGTGTCTGAAAATGAAATAGGTTCGGGCATTCCATGTTTTGCATTTATCAACCCTACCGCGCCTGCGATACCATAGTTCTCGCCAAAAATAGCACAGGCTTCTTTATCTTCTACCTGGTCATATGCTTCCTTGGCAATAGCTGCTATATCTTTCCATCCCAACATATCAGCAAAGTCCTGCGGAAGCGGATACTTATTGCCATTTTCATGCACCCGTCCAATATCAATTCCCACTTCCTCAAGTCTATCAAAATGAGCTGCAAGTTTTTTGGGTGACAAGATGGGGATTCCTACAGGAACTAGCGGCAGTATCAATATAGCAATGCCAGCAATAATCAAGGATTTGACCAATGTGCTTTTCAACTTTGTGGATACGAATACAGATCCCGCGGCAATGAGAAACGGATATACACCAGCTGCATAATATGACTTGCCACTCATCAACAATAATGCAAGAATGACGATCAAAGCAGATATACTGAAGAGCCAAAGCTGTTTTGATTTGGAACAAAAGAATAAGTAGACAAAGCCTATGACAGCAATAATGAAGGAGGTATAAAACATAAATGCTTGATCAATTATAAAAGCACTTTTTTCGACATGTTGCAATTGATTTTCTTGCAACGCTGCCATATGTGTGAATAGGGGAGTATCGTTGGCCAGCTGCCAGTAGATGTTAGGACTTGCGATCAGAAGTGCGATGCCAAGGCATGCGTAGAATTGTGATTTCTGGAATAGATCTCGGTACTTCGTAAACGGAAGAATGACGATAAGAGAAATGAGTTGTAAGATGACCAAGTGTTTGTTGAGAATCGCAAACCCAATAGCCACGCCGAGTATATACAACCATTTATTTTGTTGAGTATTTATATATTTTAATATCAAAAAGTACATCAATGTCCAAAAGAAAAAATCAAAGGCCACTGGTTGGAAAAGAATGAATGCCCTCAACACAAATGGAGTACATGTCAAAGCGACCATTGTCAATACCTGGGCATAAAAATCACCTCCTAACTCTTCCGCTATTTTGGCCCCCAAATAAACTAATATTCCGCTCAATAATGCGGGCAACAATTTCACAGAAAACATTGAGAATCCAAAAATACCCTTCATCAAGTAGGCCATCCAACTAATGAGAGGTGGTACAGATGCATAACCTAAGTCCAGATGATTGCTCAGTGAAAAGTAAAGCAATTCGTCTCGATGAAATTCCAGATATTGAATAGAAATAAGGTGAAGAAGGACATTGAATACACAAAGTGCAAGAAGGACATACTTTTTATTGATCATTATTTGGAGATTTTTCGCTTTTTAATCACAACTCAATCGAAACTTAATTGTCTCCAAATTTTTCTTTTATGGCCTTTTCGGTTTGATAGAACATTGTGAAAACAAGTATTAGTATTACAGCGATAGAGATAAACACAGAAACAACTTCAGACATGGAAATAAAATATCCACCTATGCCAATCAAGGTCAATAGGATGCCATATTTCAACATTAAATCATTGGAAAATTCTTGGGCAAAATCCCATCGCTCTTGCGATTTCATTGAACTTTTGGTTCTGTACCCATAGAACTTGTTAATCTTTTTAGGTGGGAATTTCGAAATGATCATTCTAATAATCATAAAAGAGATTCCTGTTAATACCAAGGTGATAAAGAGAGGGTTTTGCCAATTTTCCATTTCATTCTATTTGTTAACCTGTAAGAATAATGATTCCAAAATATTAAATCGAGGAAAGAAAAAATAATAATTTCGACAAGTTGATGGAATTGAAAGAATAAGAATACAATTCAATCGCTTTCTTGAATGTCGTCTCTTTGGATAAGGAAGGCTTGTAATTGGAAATAAAAAAAGAAAAGAGCCTTAACACCTTTGCTATTGACTCTTCTCAAATTAATATGGGAAACAATAAATACCAGACTTTACCAGAGTCAAGTACGTAATTTTTTAATTGGTCAGGTGATAATTTCTTTAACGATAAGTCAAGTATAGAGCTTAAAAAAAAACTGACCAAGTCGAATGCCTCAATATGTAAGAAATTGTCCTTTTTTGATCTTGAATGCCAATTGTTTACGCAAAATTGGCGCTTATTTGACATTTTTAGATCAATTACTCTCAATTATCAAGTGTTGTTTTAGTGTTATAAAAGGATATTGTTTATTCTGCGTTTGTATGAATTAATTAAACTCTGAGTTTAATAATGGTGGATTTTATTTGAAGTTCATTTTATATTAATATCAATATTTAATTGACTGATTTTGAAGGCCTCTTAAGCAATTAATCAGGATATATTGCTAGATTGGCGGGTCAATACCAATTTTGAAAGTAACAATACATAAATGAATCGTAATATTATTTTAACTATTTGTCTTATAAGTTTTGTCATCTTTTTTAGTTGCAAATTGGCTGAAAAAGAAGAAGGTCAAAGAGAAATAAGTCCATCAAATGAAAGATTGGTATTGGCACAATGGTCATTTAATAGAGAGTTATTCAAAGGAGAAATGAGCACCTTTGATTTTATTCGTGCAGCGAAAGAGATGGGATTTGCAGGAGTAGAATATGTCAATCAATTTTTTAAGGATCGGATTGAAGATGTTGAATATCTGGATTCACTAAAGACAATAGCTCAAGAAGTGGGTATTAAAAACACCTTGCTGATGATCGATGGAGCGGGAAATCTAGGCGCTTCAAAAAAATCGGAGAGACTGGAAGCCGTAGCCATGCACCAGAAATGGATCCTGGCCGCCAAAAGAATAGGGTGCCCTAATATTCGAATTAATGCCCATGGTGATGGCAGCCGAGAAGAAGTGTTCGCGGCATGCAAAGAGTCTATTAAGGCATTAAGCAACTTTGGTAAGCTTCATGAAGTCGGAATACTAATAGAAAACCATGGAAGTTTTTCCAGTGATGGAGATTGGTTGGCATCACTCGTCGCAGAATTGGATTTGCCAAATATTTCGAGCCTGGCAGATTTTGACAATTGGTGTATCGAAAGAGAAAATGGAGAACTTTGGGGTGCACCTTGTGTCAAGGAGTACGATAGATATGAGGGCATGAAGCTACTTCTTCCGACTGCAAAAAGTGTAAGCGTCAAGGCATTTGATTTTGATGAGGAAGGGTGGCCGAAAAAGACAGATTTTAGAAAAATGTTTGCATTGATTCATGAAGCTGGGTATGATGGCTACTTGGCGGTGGAGTTTGAAGGGCATACTATTGATGCGAGAGAAGGAATAATGAAAACGAAAGCTCTAGCAGAAAAGCTTATGGCTAAATGAGATTGACCTTATAAGTATGTTGAAGCCAATAACTAATTACATCCGCCTGCTTTTGACTTGATACTAAGATTGCCACCAATTACCAGTTGTGTAAGCGGATCTCTAATTTCTAGATTGAAACAATCAAAATCCTCCATTGGTAGTATTTGAATGATTTGAGATTGTGGATTATCGATTATTACATGATGAGTTGAATCGGGAATTTCATTTAAATTCCACATGCTTGGATCATTCCACATACCATTGCCTCCCTGCCATTCAATCTCTTTTATTGGTTCTACAAAATGTACATAATCGAATTTGACCAGGAGGTCTTCTGGATAAGATTCAAAGGCATAGGCTATTACTCCAACTTGTAAAGTATCGGGAAAATCAGGTCGCATGAAGGTAGATCGCAGTATCCAGGTATTGCTGCCGATATCCCTGCTATACATGGTGAATTTGGACCCTTCTCTGGTGATTTTTAATTCGGCTCGTGTATTTGTAATTCCAAAATGCTCAATCGTTCCACTATTGTCATTTGTTGTGGACTTGGTCTCTATGGATGGTAAGTCAAACCTTGTACCGACTACATTGAATACATAATTTTCGGCAGCGGTATTCCCATTTCGAATCATCAAGCCACCCAATTGTGTATCGTTGCCAATGTCGCTTCCAGTATTGGGACCACTTGCCTCTTCTGCCTCTACAATGGATGTAACTTCAAAATCCCCCGATATGATTTTATATATGTATCCTGCAGATTGAGCATGATACCAAGGACAATTATTGTTGCAGGTGGCATCATTGATATCCATGAGGAGGCTGCCATTTACGACTTCAAAATCGTAGTAATTTGATTGGAAATGTAACCATGATGAATCTAGTGCAGGAGTATCAAAATCGTCATTCAATGTACATAATTGAGCCACTGAGTCATTAAGAAAGCTCAAGGAAAGGAAGATGCAAATGCACATAGACAAACTGTAATTCATACATTTTCGATCTTTTTCAACTGCTTATTCATGAGCATAAACCACAAAGGAGGTACAAAGGATAGCAACATCGAGCCTGGATAGCCAAGGGGCAATTGTGGACTTTCGTCATGATGTCTGAGAATCTGATATTTTCTATTGGCTTTGTAATGGTGATCAGAATGTCTGGTGAGTTCGTACAGCACAATCCTGCCAAATTCATGATTGGAGTTCCATGAGTGTCGGACATCTACTCTTTCATATCGACCATTTGGAAGTTTTTTACGTGTCAAACCATAATGCTCGATGTAATTAATCGTTTCCAAAAGTAAAAATCCTACTACGGCAATGGCAATGGCACAAATCAATGCAGTACTGCCAAAATACATATATATGGCCATAAGGTAGGTGACTTGAATGATTTGAAAAACGAGCATTTCATTATGAATAGATATAATGGATTGCCCATTTTTTTTCAGTCTTTTTGCTTCCAACTTCCAGGCACCCAAGTAGCTGAATACGACAGAACGGATCCAAAAGAAATACAAGTTCTCGCCTTTTCTGGAAGTTGCAGGATCTTCTGGAGTGCCGATATTTAAATGGTGCCCTCGATTGTGTTCGATGAAGAAGTGCATATATAAGGTAGGAAGCAAGATGGCCTTAGCGGTAAGTTGTTCGTGCCATTTCGATTTATGACCCAGTTCATGCGCTACATTTATACCTGCTCCCAGGACGATTCCTACAGATAATATTTTACCGATCAGATCAGAAGTCGAGAAAGTATTGTTTGTGACAAGCGTGAAAAAACAAATTATCAAAACGAAGATGATTGGAAGATTCAGAAATAATAAAAGGTCGAAGAATATATTGGCTTTTTTATTTTCTTCATCTTCTGCAGACAGGTTTTCCTGAGATTGTTTTACAAAGAATTCGATAAAGGGAATCAATACAAAGGCATAAAGTACAGCCGTCCATGATGCGATTCCATGATTGTAAATAGAAATAAAACCCGCTAAAGGCACAGTATAGGCGATCAAGTACTTCAAGTCTGCAATTCTCATTAATTTCTGTCTTTTTGTAAAAATAGGAAATTGTTCATTGCAATGAAAGTATTCATACCGTTTAAAATAGAAATGAAATGCGTACAATACGGCCTTAATAATATAAATGACATTGGGCCAGAGACCTTCCTTTCGCAAGGGTATCCTCATGAGAGAAAAGTCTCTGACCTCTTGTTGAAATGTACAATTTGACTAGCTTACTGCATAATCAATACAAAAACTTGGTTTTAAGTAATTTGCACATTCAAAAAGTATACTCCAAATCCTGGAAAAAATGTCAAGTTATAACTCCAATTGGTTGGAACAAAACATGTGATAGGAATATTCCCTGAAGCTGGAGCTGACGTCAGGTTGGCATAAGCCGTGCAACCAAGAGAATTAGTGCCTCCAAATTCTAGTTGAAATCCGAAATTACCCCAGCCATTATTAATGGTGCCAAAAAATGGAGGGTTGTATTGGCCATTTCCATTGCCATCTCCAATTTTGAAATCCCAGGCATAAGTGGAGGAATTATTAACGGTGTAGAATAATGTTTGCGCTTGACTTATTGCAAAAAAACCAATTGCAAATAAGACGGATAAAATAAACTTTTTCATAGCAATTAATTTAAAATTTTATGCCTACTCTATGCGCTTTTCGGCATCCGCGTGATAAGTAAAAGGTGTAAGTGATCTAGGAATGTACCCTTGGTGCGATACATCATGGATTGGGTAAATACGTTATTGTGAGTTTGGAATAAAATGTCACTTAAACATCAACCACTTATTTCCAGGTGTAGCGAATAATCTGATCCAAATTGGGTGATCGAGTAATTAATCGAGTATGAAGAAATACAAAGTAATGTAATACTGCTACTCGCTGTGGCAGCAGATTCAGTGTTCGATCCACTACAACCAGCATTGTTATCCGCAGAGATTATTAGGTCCCATGTAAATCCTGAAATTTGGCCAGTCGCAATTTCTCCAGGATTCAAGGACAAATTCACAATAGCTGAAAGTCCAGAATCATCCAGGGCCACATCCCAATCTACTGAAGTTTGATTTTCAACATAATATTTCAATGTCGATTGAGCTTGACTCATAGAAATTAAACCAAATGAAAACAAAGCAATAAATAATAACTTTTTCATAATAATTAGTTTTTTAATTACACCTACTCTATACGCTTTTCGGCATCCGCGTGATATGCTTCATTGAATGTTATATTGTATGGCTTTCTTTAGTATGTTTTGCTTTTAGAAAGCAAGCCATATCAACATTGGTTTGACATGTCGACACAGCTTGCACATGAGTATAATGACTCTTGACTCATTCTATTAATATTGACTAATGTAATGAGCGATTTTCATGACATTAACCAAATTTGAGTTCAAGGTGTGTCAAAAACGCAGATACGGCCGTAACCTTATATTTAAGACCTGTTGGTACGATACATGTAATAGGAACACTCACTCCAGTCGTAGTTCCAGGAACAAATTGATAAGTTCCACATCCCGCTGAATTTTGTGCTTTGAATTCGAGAGCAAAAGCAAAACCAAATACAAAACCTGATCTTGAAGTATTAGGTAATATTCCTAATTCAGTTGTAGTAACTCCTGATCCAGCATCTTTCATTTTATAATCCCAGGTAAGTGTGGAAGATGAATTAGTGAGTGTGTAAGTGAAAAATTGAGCATGACTCATCGTAATCATACCAAAAGAAAATAATGCTATAAATAATATTTTTTTCATAATAATCAATTTTAAAATTTTATGCCTACTCTAGTCGCTTTTCGGCATTCGCGTATGATGTAAATTGATAGATATATTTGTTGTCTTGAAGAGCAAGTCATTTTGACCTTGATTCCCAATGCCTAAACGACTTGCTATTCGATTATTTAGATTCGTATTCATTTTCAATACATTGAAAAGCAAATCGAGTTTTGAGCTTTTCAATGTGATTTTGTATGAATGAATTTTATTCTAATATCTATCCCAACTTTAATATAAATTCATATACTCCTGGAAAAAGCACTTGAAATTGGTACTTTATTCCTGTAGGTACTGCACAAGTATTTATTGGAACTCCAATTCCTGTTGTAGTAGTTGGTACAGTCTGACTTGTCCCACAACCGTTAGAATCTTGGCATTTGAATTGAAAAGGGAATAAAAAACCAGTCATGAAGCCTGTTCTGGTTTGAGCTGGAAGAATATTCAATTCATACGTAGCACTAGTTGTTCCTGCATGTGTCATTCCTACATCCCAAGAGACTCCTGCATTGTTGTAATTAGTAATATTATAAAGAACAACTTGAGCGTTACTGAATGAAAATAATCCAAAAGAAAATAAGGCTATAAATAATAGCTTTTTCATAATAAAAAGTTTTAATGAGTTATACCTACTCTATACGCTTTTCGGCATCCGCGTTCAGAAGTTTCAAGGTGTTTTTCTTCAAAGCCATTTTTATTTACATTATGACATAGGACAATCCCGAGTCTATCAATACAATTAATAGAAATCTGAATGCCTGTGTATCGATAAAACTTGCTTTTCTGATACGGCAAATTCCTGTAAAAAAATATAGCTAACTGGCTTACAGCTCTTTAGTCCAACTTTAATTGGCTAAATTCCAAAATGATCTTAACGTCGTTTTAGCCCAGAATGATCTTGTAGATATAAAAGAATCCAGGGATTATTTCTACAATCTTATAAGTCACGGTCACACCTGGACAGGCTGTAGGAAGTGTCGTAGCAATGATTGGCCCTCCATCTGTATTAGTTACATAACAATTTGGACTTGTATAGGTACCCGCTTTCCAGGTTACAGGGAAGGCAAAATTTCCTATTGCACCAACTCTAGTCTGACCAGGTAATATATTCAGTTCATATTGTGTTGCAGATGGTCCTGCATCATACATGGCCCAGTACCAATTGGTATTCGAGGCATTTGTTACTTCCCATTGAAAAAATTGGGCGTTACTTATGGTTAAACAACCAATGCAAAAAAGGGCAATAAAAAATAATTTTTTCATCTTAAAAAACTTTAATAATTAATACCTACTCTATACGCTTTTCGGCATCCGCGTTAAAAGGGATAATTGATTTAAAGTGATAGAATTAATCTTTAGGTCCAGCTTGACTTAGCCAGAAATGGGGACGTATTAGGTCTATTTGATGAAAAATTGATAGAATTTTTTCATGATAAATGGGGGTTAGGGTTATACCTACTCTATACGCTTTTCGGCAACCGCGTTACTAAATACAATTGATAATATATTGATGATGTAAATAATCATTCCGACCAAAACTGGTCGGAGACTGGGAATAGACTTAACTATAGGGATGAAAAATCGGCAGTAATTTTTTCATAATGAATAGTGATTGAGGGTTATACCTACTCTATACGCTTTTCGGCATCCGCGTTTGTTAATAACATTGGAAATGAAATATCAAATGAAGAGACTAACAAAAAATACGATCTTAACCTGTTAGAACTGAAAATTGATTATTTCAATGACTACATAAATCTGAAAAATAAGAGGACTTCAAATTTTAAAATCAACTTAACACTTTCTAAAGTTAACTAAAAAAAACCTTTCTCGCAAAAATCAAATTAAAAACTATTCAATTTTAACGTTTGTAAATTCAAGTATTTTTTAATAATTATTCTTGAAATTATAACTTCTAAATGAGAGGAAAAAGCTGATTCTGCGTGGCTTATCCGTTTGGTATGTTGTTTTATTGAGAAGAATGAAAATTGACTCAAATTCCCGTGAAATATATTTTTTAAAAAATAAATATTATTGATGATTTACCAGTTTCCATTTTTTAGGATATTCTATTTCTTTTCTCCCAACCACCACAATGGCCTTTTCTTTTTGGATTTTACGGAATAGTTTTTTGATACAAATTTTGTTATATGATTGATTGACTGATCAATGTCATCAGTGAAAAGTATCAATTTTCTATCTTCTATGGATATGGTTTCTTCTGCTTCCATTTTATCGATCATTGTCCTTACCGGTTCGAAATATTCGCATCCCAGAACTACAATTGGAAATTGATTGATAATGCCTGTCTGTATGAGGGTGACAGTCTCAAATAATTCGTCCAATGTTCCAAAACCACCAGGCATCACCACAAAGGCGTATGAATACTTTAGCAACAATACCTTTCTCACAAAGAAATAATTAAAATGAACCCATCGGTGCATATATGGATTGTGGGATTGTTCGTGAGGCAATTCGATGGTACAACCGACCGAATATCCATTATTTTCATAGGCTCCTCTATTGGCAGCTTCCATCACTCCAGGACCACCACCAGACATGGTCGTAAAACCCAGTTGAGCGATTCTTTTTCCCATTTCCCGAGCCTTAATATATTGCGGGTGGTCCTCCTTAAATCTTGCAGAACCAAATACTGTGATGCATGGACCAATAAAATGAAGTTTTCTGAATCCATTTAAAAACTGCCATACCACCTTCAGGATGAAGAAAAATTCATGACCACGCGAATTGGGGCCATCGAGAAATTGAGTATTGCTGTTTATTATATTTTTTGATGCCATTACATACTATTGTATGCCAACTATTTCCTTGTTCGAGATCGATTCTAGAATATCCTTGGAAGTGATAATCCCTACCAATCGATTGTTCTCCACTACTGGAAGCGCATGAAACTTGTCCTGAAGCAATAGTTCTATGGCAAAGTCAATGCTCTGTCTAGAATCAACAACTACTGGATTCTTTGTCATTATTTCTTTGGCAAGGGTGGTGTAAAGCAATTTTTCAGAATAGGATTTGCCAGAAGTTGACTTTGAGAGCCTCAGGGCATTGTGGTATAGATCTGTTTTTGAAATGATACCCTTTAGAATTCCATCTTTGTCCAAAACGGGGAGATGGTCAAAGTCGTGATCCTCTATCAGTTTGATTATCTCTGAGACTCTGGCATCGATGTCTACGGATAGCGGATGCGCAGTCATAATATCTTTAATTGTGTTTTTTAGTTTCATTTGTTCTTATTTGTCAGGACTGGAAAGAATGGTAATCAAGGCCTCAAAAATCTATAGTTTGGCAAGGAAGGTATCGGATTCGACCTTCCCTTTGATAAATGACTTTATGTATGCAACGTAAGCTTTGCGGACTTCTTCTGAGACATCGCAAAGTGGATATTGCTGGTAATCTGCACTACGTACAGCCTGATTAAAATCTTCTACGGCTTTCTCCAGGTAAATTTTGTATATGGATTGATTCTTGAATTTATCAGGATCGTAGTCCAAAATTTCTGCTGATGGACGATGCAATTTTAAGGGTTGCCAGCTGTCATTCATACACTCAGCCAGCGCTTCGAATTCATTCCATTCATAAAGATCGAGCATCGGATCCATAGCGACTTCTGTGGTATTATACATATCTTCTTCAAACCTCCATAAGAAGGCAAAAAATGGATCGTATTCATCATCAGAGACCAGATTGATAATTGTACCTTTTAATATTCGCAGGTCGTCCAAAAGAGTAGCTGAACTTTCTACATCAATATGCTGAACCAATATCTGATTGGTCATTCGGGCACCATCGATTTGAGCACTTTCTTCAGGACAAAATAGATTATAACTGTCTTTGAGAAGCACATCCAGGCTCTCGGCATGTTGGGTCAAAAGGTCATAGTCGTCGATGAGTAGGGCATATTCCATACTCAACAACTCCTGATATATCAAGGCATGCTCGTCAGTAGAAGTTAGTGGTTGAGAGTTATTTTTACTGCAACTCCACAATGCGGATATGATTAATAATAGAATGGATATTTTATGAATTGCATTCATTGTTGAGGATTTTTGTTAGTAGACATTTTATGAGCTTACAATTGAAAATAGTGGGCGTGATGAGCACCCACTATTTCAATTGAACGAATTAAGCCACTTTAATTTTTTTAACCTTTTTTACTTTTGGTTCGACCTTAGGCAGTTGAAGAACCAATTCGCCATTGTCATAGTTGGCTTCGATCTTATCCTCTTTTACATTCTGAGGTAATTTGAATGTTCTGCTAAATGAATTATAGCTATATTCTTTTCTAGAATAATTCTTTTCTGTTTCCTCAGATGAATCTTCTTTTTCCGAAGAGATCGTTATCACATTGTCATGGACTTCTATATTAATGTCATCCTTACTTATACCGGGAACGGCCATCGAGATGACGAATTCTGAATCCTTCTCTTCAATATTAGCAGCAGGAATCAAATCAAACTGTTTGTCAAAAGTTAAAAAATGATCTTCAGGCAAAAACCCCTCAAAAAAGTTGTTCCATCTTGGGAATAATGGTCTGTTATAATTTATTAATGACATGATAAATAATTTTGATTGTTATTAATATTTGATTTCTTATACTTCAAATATCAATCAGGTTGGGAGGTAATTCGAGGATTTGGGTCAGCGGGAAGGATGATTTGTGTCATGAATAGGGCTATTTTTTAGCCACTAGGAACACTAAGAATACACAAAGGTCTCACAAAGAAGGTTTGATAGTGTGTAAAACAAATTGCACTTTCTGATGTATAAATATACTCCTTGTCATCTTGAGCGGAGTCGAAAGATCAAGGAGTATGTCCTAATTTTAATTTCGACCATCGTGGAGAAATCTACCTCAGATCAATGACTTTCGCCCTGTTAGATTTCTCCACGATGCTCGAAATAATTTCTTTTTGTCCATTGACAATCCCTCCACTTTGGTCGGGATGACAATGACAAAAAATAATTTAGTGCAATTTGTTCTACACACGATTTGATAATTGAGAATAATTGTCACAGATTAGGATTTACAGAGTACTATGAGCAAGGTGAAATCATATTACGGCATGGTATCGAAAAATAAAATAGCTAAAAATGTGTTTGAGGTCTCTCTAAAAGTTCATTAGAGAATAGAACCTGGATTGTTGGAAAGTTCTTATAAATAATATTTGATTTATGAAATTCAAAAACATGGCTATTTCATTGAAAAAGAAAAACCATAGCCATTGATATACGTTGAAATTAAGCTTGACATTGGATACATACTACTAAAATACAGGATTAAAAGAATAATAAACGGCTACCTAAGATGTCAACATCTAACTTAGTGTTTTCCTTGTGCTGTCCTTGTGTTCCTAGTGGTTAAAAAAAAATACCCTGCTGTTCTAATCACAACAGGGCCTTTTCAATACTACAAATCTTTTATTCTTAATCAGGCAATATCATCAATGGAATATTTGTCCTCGCTATTTCTTCTGCTGTATTACCCACACTAAACAACTTACTAAAAAATGACCGCTCTCTGCGAATCATAATAATCATTCCTACATTATTTGATTCAGCATATTTCTTGATTTCTTTCACAGGGTCCTTACCATTTTTGATGTAAACCTCTCCAATAGTATCACCAAGGTAAGTTGAGATATATGGATCAAACGGGAAGTCTTCATCCTTCTCCGCTATATGAAGAATATCAATTTTTAATCCCAATCTTGTGGCCAATGCCTTGGGTGCTCTAAAAGTCGCTTCATGCTCCAAAACCTTGTTGTCCAGGGCCATCAGAATCTTATTGCTTTGTAATCTATCCTTTACAACCTGTGGAATAGCAAGTACGGGAATCTTGGTTTTTGCAGCCACCTTCTTAGTCACACTACCGAATAATAATGTTCTCAAGCTATTGTTACCTTGGGTACCCATCACGACGAGGTCGATATCATTGGCATTGGAATATTTGAGGATCGTCGGTACTGCATTGCCTCTATAAATGTGGGTATGTGGGATTCGATCATTTTTGATTAAGGGGGTGATGCCCGCTACAACCTTATCCAAATCTTCCTGGGTATTTTTTTTGATGTGCTCTTCAATGGATACTAATGATGCAGATTGTTTGGGTACATGGTATGCAACCACAATATGGAGTTCTGCATCCAGATCATTACTCAGGTTTACAGCATATTGTAGAGCCGTTATTGAGTGTTCGGACATATCGGTAGGACATAATATTTTCATAGTTTTAGTTTTTTAATCTTCTTGAAATACAATAACTGGGAGGTGAAATTCCTGGGCTATTTTTATACTTTTATCTGGACGAAGGAAGTTTGAAAATATACCTCCTTTCCTATGAATCATGGACACCAGATCAATTTCTTCAAAGTAGCAATAGTCATTGAGCCCCGATATTACATTATTGCCACTTAGCGTCTTGATCTCGAAAGAAAATTTCGGGTCGTCTTTCTCAAATAATTCAGATACTATTTCGGCCTTTTGCTTGGATAGATCATCGGTATGTTTGACATTGATATGGAGAAAATCAGTCTTGACTTTGAGGATGTCATTGAATTTTTTGAAATCCTCCAGGGCATCATCCAAATCGGTCTTTTTATCAAAGGCGAATAGAATCTTTTCCAGTGATTTGAATGCGGAACTTTGATGAATCAGCATTACCGGGCATTTGGCTTCTTTTATGGTCTCATTTGACACCGATCCTAGCAATCGATCGACAAAGCCGTGTTTGTCTCTTACACCTATAATTATTAAATCAAACTTGTGTAATTCTGCATATTCAGGAATGGCCATGCCAGGTATTCCAAACATCACATCAACAGAAATATCTACCTCGGGCAATTTACCTTTTTGCTCCTTTAAAAATTTTGATTTGAATTCTTCCAACCGCTGTTTAGCTGTATTTTCCATTTCGAGATATGGATCGTAGGTAATCACCTCATTCGTGTTGAAGACGCTATTAACTACGTAGAGGAGTGTAATCCTTGCATCTATCAAATCCGCAAAATGGACCGCATAATTGATGGAAGAATAAGACGATTCGTATAGATCTACAGGTACTAATATTTTCATTGCAGACAGAATTTAGGTGGTTGGAAGGGGAGTTCTGGAATAAGCAACCCTAAGCAAATCGTAGGTGGTGATCAGACCAACCAATTCTCCTTTTACCAGAACAGGAAGACAGTGGAAGAGGTTTTCCTTGAAGATGTCGGCACATGTCTCTAGCGTATCATCAGGACTTACCTTTGCCACTTGGCTGGTCATTCTTTCGCCCGCAGTTTGACTGTTGAGCACTTGATCATTGTATTTAATAGCTGATCTAAGATTCAAATTAGTTGCCCAATCCTGAAGCAAAACCACGTCTAATTTACTGATGATACCCTTCAACATATTGTCGTCGTCGGTCACAGGAATATGATGAATCTTAGATGCATTTATGATGTCACAGACCGTCTGCATGGTATCATTCTCCTGGACAGATATCACATTGGTAGTCATCACATCTTTGACCTTAAGATTCAATAATTCTAAAGTATCCATTTATTAATTGTTTAGTATTTTTTTGAAATAATTTAGAATGTCGAATGTGGTAATAATTCCCACCAATTCGTCATTTTCTTTTACGGGTAAGGCATTGACTCTTTTCTCAGTCATCACCTCCAGTACTTCACTGATGAGATCATCAACATTTGCACAATATGGACGTGCGGTCATAATCTCATCTATTGTAGTAAGTTGAAATTTTTTATTCTTTAAGAATTCGTCAAAAGTATTATTGGTAAACCCTTCCATAAAGAGAATATCTCCCAAGCTTAATATACCTCTGACATCTCCCATTACATGCACAGGGATGTGATGAATATCATACTCTTCAAAAATCTCTTTGGCACGTACCAATTTATCTTTTGGGTGCAATGTTTTAAGATTTCTACTAATTATATTTTCTATGGTGATATTATCATTCATGGCATTTACTTTGTGTTTTATTAGCTGTTTGTTTGATTGTAAATTTCAAAGAAATCTGATTGTTTAGGCGTGATTCAAATCATTTTAAACGGTGATTATAATCATTGAATCAAGATCTTTGCGCGGTTATAATCAGCTCTGTTTTACTTCTCTATAATCAATGGATAAAACAGGGAAATCAGAGTTGTTGATTGCACGTATGGTATTGTTGCCAGTCAAAAATCGTTTTATTGGCTTTTCATTTTTATTGCTCATTATAAGAAGGTCTGGCTGTACTTCTTCCATGAAGTGTCTGATACCTGCCTCGATCGAGTAGTCATTGTAAAAATGTGATTTGACCTTGTACTGATCGACCAGTGATTCGAATTCTTTCATCGCGGCACGCATCAAAGCCAAGGGTTGGGTGAAGAAGCTGGAAGTGTCTACACTCAACAAATGAATGGTAGCACTTTTCGGTGGATCCAAAAGCTGTAGGGCAAATTTAAAAATATCCTTTTCATGACTGTCAAATGAGGAAGCAAAGACAATATTATCCATTCGATATTTCCTCATGGGCTTCTTAATGACCAATACGGGAAGGTCAACATGCTTTACCACTTTTACCGTATTACTCCCCCAGGCAAATCCATTTTTCTCACCGGCACCAGAAGATCCCATGACGATTAGATCAATTTCCAATATCTCCGTTATATTAAATATCTTTTTGATGAAATCAGCAGACCCTGTGAGATATCGGGCAATGACATTGTACTTTTTTGCCATTTCTTTCCATCTGGTTATTGGGGGAGATGATATGGAATTCTTTATTGTGAAATGCTCTATTTCGGGATCTCCTACCAATTCATACATTACCAAATCTCCATCTTCAGAATTGTGATATATCGTAAGATCGGCATCATGCTGACTGGCAAATACAAAGGCCGCTTCGACTGCTGCTTCGGCAACCTCGGAAAAATCAGTAAGTGTTAGTATATGTTTCATCTGAAGAGAATTATTAAATGTTATGGACTGGCTTCGGATATAATACACGAAGTGAATCTGCCAATCCCAATAACACAAATATCTCTTTCAAATACATACCACATTGTGACCAAAATCATTGAAATAGATGATTTGGATCATGATTTTGTTTGGCTCACAATCCCAACTTTGAATTAGTTTTAATCAATAAAATTCAGTAGAATGAAAATCAATAATGATACAAAGACGAGTGATATCAATAAAGCTTTTGTCGAAGCATTTCCATTTCTCAAATTGGTGTTTTACAAAAAATCTCACGATCACTTTCACGGTTCTATGAAGAAAGATGAAATCACTGAGGATATAAGGGTAGGTGATCTCAATGCTGAATTCAAAGAAGGTGCAGTCGAATGGACAGGTGAAATGTCTGTTGATAAATTAGAAACATACATGGAAGAGACATTTGGGCTTCATGTACAGGTCTTTCGAAAATCTGGTGACCTTTGGTTACAGACATCTGTTACCGATCATTGGAGTCTGGACGAACAAAACAGCAATGCTGCCCAAAACGAAAAGTTTGCCACCAAATAATTAATAAAGATGCCGTATTGGGAGGTCTTAATTGGGATCTATATCGCCTATGTACTCTACACTTTGCGGCATGTCTTTTACCATGTCTCTGATCCTGCCAAGACATTCTCATGGATGTTCTTTATCGTATTTATTCCTGTAATTGGAGTACTCTTTTTTCGTATCGTGGGTAGAAGTGTCAAAAGAGATAATTTTTTTCAACAACGGAAGACATTTTTTAATACGCCAACTTCGCCGATTCGTGAAGACATGCTTCCCGCGAACAAATTGCTGTTGGCCAAACTTTTGAATAGCAACAATTCAGCATCGATCTCTTATGACAATAGGGTAGAGGTCTTGAAAAATGGGAAGGATTCATTTCAAAAAGTAGAGGAAGATATCCTTAATGCGACCCAAACCATTCATTTTGACTTTTACATCATAGAAAGTGGTCAATTGCTTGATTCCTACCTGGAAATTTTTGAACAAAAGATTAAAGAAGGCGTAAAAATAAGATTGGTCTACGATGCTTATGGCACGGTAGAGGAATATCGAGAGTCATTTAAAAAGCTGAGGGAAATTGGTGTGGAAATAAAAGAATTTATGCCTTTCAATTGGTTCAAGTCATATCTCTATCTCAATTATCGCAATCATCGAAAAATTATTATTATCGACAATCGGATTGCCTATACAGGTGGAATGAATATATCTGACAAACATGTGGAAGGTGACCCGAATCTAGGGCTTTGGAGAGATACTTATGTGCGTGTTGAAGGTAGTGGGGCAGGGGATTTCGAAAAGGTATTCTATAGTGATTGGTTCCATGCAGGAGGACCAGAGTACAAGTTGCCACCACCTAAAGATATGCCTGCAGAAGGGGTGCCTGTACAGGTAGTGGCCAGCGGGCCAGACAGCGATCACCAGGGGATCATGCAGGAGTATTTTGCCATTATCACGGATGCGGAAGAATACGTCTATATCAGTACGCCATATTTTATTCCTGGTGAGGCCATTCTCACAGCGATTAAGACTACGGCGCTCAAGGGGGTGGATGTGCGGCTTATGATGCCTTATAATTCAGATTCCAAATGGATGCGTTGGTGTATGTTTACCTACTTGGAAGAGTTGCTGGCTTCGAATGTGAGGGTCTACTTTTATCATGGCGGATTTCTGCACAATAAAACCATAGTCAGTGATGATATAGTGGCTTCCAATGGTACTGCGAATGTCGATGTTCGCAGTTTCGAGACCAATTTTGAGATCAATGCTATTGTTTATGACAGGCAAATAACGCTCGATTTGAAACAACATTTTTTTGAGGACATGAAGGATTGTGAGGAGGTCTTTTTGAAGGACTTCATTCATAGATCGGATCGCAACAAATTTATGGAGTCGATGGCGCGGTTGACAAGCCCTATGCTGTAGATTTTGGAGGTGCCAAATTTATTTTGAAGCGAGCGCCAGTACATTTATAACACTACGGTTACTTGATGATTTAAATCACATCGAGAAATAATCTTCATCATGACCAATCTTCTTTTAACTGTGGACATTTACAAGACTTCTTGACAACAAGTCACATCTCATCTGAAACAAAAATTATGAAAACATTGATCATATATCTATCTGCAACAGGCAAAACTTCAAGACTTGCCAAAGAAATCGCGGATAGACTGGAAGATTCAGATTTACTGCCAATAGAGCTGAAGACGATTATTCCTAAAAGCGAATTTTGGTTGAATTTAAAATTTGGTTTTCTAATGAGTTGTAATTGGGGATTCAGATATAATGTCCCCGAAGTGAATATAAGTCAATATGATCAATTTATTATTGGTACACCAGTATGGATGGGAAGAGCCGCACCACCTCTCTTATCAGTGATTGATAAATTGGGTATTGGTGATAATATCGCGGGGACATTCATAACATGCGGAGGAGGCCCCGGGCATGTATTTGATGATATTTGCGATAGGACTAATAAACAATCATTTGAAAATCATTTGGTTTTGGCAGAAAAGGACAGTTATGAAGATCCTCTTATTCAAGATAGGATAAATGGTTTTGTAAAAGCTTTGAAAGTACCAGAGACTGTCGACACCCAATCCTTGGTATATGAGGGATAGTATTAGTCTTTCTTTCTTGTTTTTTGCATTGATAGCTGAAGTCTTGGGTACAATTGGTGGCTTTGGTTCTTCTGTTTTCTTTGTACCTATAGCTAATTTTTACTTTGACTTTGAGACAGTTCTGGGACTTACTGCCATGTTTCATGTAGCCAGCAATCTCAGTAAAATTGCTCAATTCCGAAAAGGATTAAACAAGAGGTTGATACTTTATCTAGGTATTCCAGCTGTACTATTTGTTATTGTTGGCGGACTGCTTGCGAAATTTGTCAATAAAGAATTTCTTGAGTTAGGTCTCGGTGTATTTCTTATTTCCATGAGTTTGTTGTTCCTCATCAAAAAAGACTTGATCATTAAGGATGGCAATACTCAAGCCATTGCAGGAGGAACCTTGTCGGGGTTTTTGGCTGGCCTCTTGGGCACAGGAGGCGCAGTGAGGGGATTGACGATGGTTGCTTTTAATTTGGAGAAAAATATTTTCATCGCGACTTCAGCAGTGATAGACTTTGGAGTTGATTTTACCCGAACGATTGTCTATTTCTTGAATGGATTTATCCTTGTAGAGTATTTGATCTATGTCCCATTCCTGGTGGTTATCGGCTGGGTGGGTACCTGGCTCGGGAAAAAATGCTTGAACTATATACCGCAAGAAAAATTCAAGAAACTGAGCTTGCTCTTGATTCTAGGCATTGGGATTGTGACTTTGATCAGGGTATTCGTTTGATCGTTCTAATCTGTATTACATCTCCTCTTTTTAAGGATCAAGACTTTCAATCCATCAAATTATTCAATCAACTAGCTCCAGGGCCTTATCTACATCCTCAACTGGCAACTTACAAACCTTATTCTGACACACATAGATCATCGTCCGATCTTCTTGAAGTTTGTCCGTAAGCAATTCCAGACCTTCTTCAGATTGTCCACCTAGAAAAAATGAATTTGGTAGATATGTCTTTTGCATTGTAGCGGCTTTATTTTGTGCGTCCTCACCTAAAATTGCAATTTCGTAAGGGGGCTTGACCATGGTAGCGATTAATTGACACCAATTGCTATAATAGCTAGGATATGCAGTATCCATGATCTGATTGCCCATATTATTGATCATTTGTTTTGACAAGTCTACCATTTTTTGATCGTACATCAAGGTGCCTACTTTGTATAGATTTCTAGCCATAATAGAGTTAGAAGCTGGAATGGCATTATCTGAAAGTTCCATTTTTCGAGCAATGAGTTCCGGATCAAGGTCAGAGGTAAAATAAAACAAGCTGTTTTCTGGATTTTGAAAATGAGTTATGGTATAATCCGTCAGGGTTTGGGCATGCTTCAGCCAATCAAGGTCGAAAGTGACTTCGTAGAGGGCCGCGAAAG
The DNA here is from genome assembly GCA_965230575.1 of Saprospiraceae bacterium. Taxonomy (GTDB): domain Bacteria; phylum Bacteroidota; class Bacteroidia; order Chitinophagales; family Saprospiraceae; genus CAJXUU01. The sequence goes on along the minus strand of OZ246013.1, from coordinate 6,616,280 downwards.
CATCAATTACCGTGGCATAATCATCTAAAAAGCCGTTTATACTTGACTTGCCATTTTTGTAGTTTCGTGTGAGGCTTCCATCTGGTTGAAAACTTTTTTGCAAGATGAAATTGGCATTTTTCAAGGCAATGTCGAGGTATGCACTATTCCCAAATGCTTTGTATGCGTCAACGTAGCCCTTTAGCATTAAACCATTCCAGCTGGTCAGCACTTTGTCATCCAGCCCGGGTCGAATCCGCATATCTCTGGCTGCCATTAATTTGGCTTTATTCTTATCCAGAATTCTGTCCAATTCTTCTTGCCCCATGTCAAAATCTGCGGCGGTCAATTCATCGTTGACGACAAGAATGTTTGTATGTTCCCAATTGCCATTTTTCTTTACGGAGAAATACTTTTTGAATATTTCGGACTCCGCTTCATTTCCAATAATAGAATCAATCTCGCTGGCATCCCAAACATAAAATTTTCCTTCTTCACCCTCACTATCTGCATCAAGTGATGAGTAAAATCCATATTCATCGTTCATCAATTCTCGCTCCACAAAAGCCAGGGATTCCTCTACTACTTTCTTGTACAGTGGTTTCTGGGTTACTTGATATGCATGGCTGTATAGACTTACCAATTGGCTGTTGTCATAAAGCATTTTTTCGAAGTGGGGGGCAATCCAGTATGAATCTGTTGAATACCTGGCAAACCCGCCTCCCAATTGGTCGTAGATACCACCTGCAGCCATTTTGTCCAGAGTTATTGTTGCAGCTTCAAGAGATTTTTTGTCACCAGTCATATAGTAGTGCTGGAGGAAAAATTCATATTCATTAGGCTTTGGAAATTTTGGTGATCCTTGACGTCCGCCATCTTCGAAATCTATCGTTTTGATATATCTTTCGATAATTGATTTTAGTGTTGCTTCTGTGAAGTTTTTTTCTTCGGTTTGGACTTCAATGGATTCGTAACTTTTTATGCCTTGAGTGATGTCATTGGCTGATTTTTCCAGCCTTGGCAGTTCTTCTTCCTTCAGTTGCTTGAATCGCTCTAATATTTTAATCCATTGATCTTTAGGATAATATGTGCCGGCCCAAACAGGTTTTCCATCAGGTAGGGCAAATGCATTCAGAGGCCAACCACAACCTCTTCCAGTGATCAGACCACAAGCTGTCATATATACATCATCAACGTCGGGTCGCTCCTCTCTATCCACTTTTATACATATGAAGTTGTCATTCATTATTTGAGCGACGATACTGTCTTCAAAAGACTCATGTTCCATTACATGACACCAATGGCAAGCCGCGTATCCCACACTGATTATCAGTAGTTTATCTTCTTTTTTAGCTTTGGCCAATGTCTCTTCATTCCAGGGATGCCAATCTACGGGATTGTGTGCATGTTGAAGTAAATATGGTGAACTTTCATGTATCAATGCATTGGTGTACTTATGACTGTTCTCACCCATTTTTTTCGTCTTGTTATTACAGGAATAAGTCAATATGGCTATGGCAAAAAGTAAAAGTATTCTATTCATTTATCTTGTATATAAGTGTGAAGATAATTAAGCTTATTGATATAGCAGCTTTTGAAATGCACACTTTTATCGATGCATTGAAAATTGATCAAGCTGAGATAAATAAAATGGAAAAAACGGTAGAATTGATTATCGTATACTTATTATTATAGATATATATATGATTGTAAATAAATCATAAACATATTATTAAATAAATTAATATGTACTGTTTTTATTGGCATATTTGACTTCAAATTCGATGTCATTTTAATTGGAAATTTGAGCGTTTTGTGACCTGGAATGAATATTTTAGCCAAAGAGATTTTGAATATTATAAAATTCACTAAACCAAGAATTTATACATTATGATAATATTTAATTTGAAAACGGTATTTGAAGTGCTTGATAAGTGCTGATTTATATATTGAAAAAATTAATATAAATAATTGCTCAATATATTTCTTGAATTGAAATGAATTTCTTTTCTTTGTTGTTAACCATAAATAAGGGTTCGCCCTTAAACCTGAGAGGATGAATTATAGAATACTGTTTTTCTTATTCTTTTTTGGATTGATTGGCTCAACGACAACCAGTTTTGCACAAGAGCAGCTTCTAAGAGAGTACGATGTATATCAAGGGTCTGAGTTGACATTTCAGATAAATAGTTCTTTTGGAGCTCCCATTCCATTAGATCCACCTATTGCGGGCAGTTCAATAGATTTTCTATTTGTAAATGGAGATGACTATTACTACAAATACACTCCAGATCCATCGCACCTTGGAGCCGATGGTTTTTCATTCCAGGTTATCACTGATCCTTTTCCACCAGACATTTCATATTTAAATCATGTTTTTCAAATTCAAGTTATTGCTTCTGTTGTCAATACCAATGATGACTTCATGTACATTACTCCGGATGATGATATGATCATTAATGTCCTTGCAAATGATGAAACCAGTTCGACCAACCCTTCTGTTTCAATAGCGCAAGTGTTGAGAGGTACTGCGGTTGTCAATGAAGATGAGACTATTACCTATACACCTCCAAGTGATAGCGATGATCCTGACTATATCATTTATACGGTTTCGGATGAGTTTAATACGATTGCAGATGCTATAGTTTATCTTGCTTACGAAGCAGAGATTACAGAAGACCTGACGGTTAAGAAATATAAAATTGCTTCTGGAAAATCCCAATATATAGTTCTTCCAAACGAAGATTTTACTCTAAATTCAGAGAGCTACGATTATGGTAGTGTCGAACTTGTCAATGACTTTGTTTATAAATATATCTGCGATTCTAGTGTAGAAGGAAATGAGGAGGTGAATTTTACGGATTCTAATGGTAATACATACAGAGCTGAAATTACAATAATTGAGAAGTATGAGGATGTTGGATTTGTGAGAGATGATCTTATCTATTGTGCTCCTAATACAAGTATTGAGTTTGATGTCACTCTAAATGATATTGAAGATCAATATGTAATATCTGAATATTCTCCTGAATTGATTCATCAGGGAGCGGGAGTGTTTACATATACACCACCACCATATTTTACGGGAGTGAAAACTTTCTCTTATACGGCGGACAATGGATTTACAGAAGAGTCTGGTACAATTGAATTGATATTCAACAAATTTAATCCTACCAACTATTTTGAATACAACCTCTCTACGCCTCAAAATCAACCAAGAATTATCGAATATGATGTGCCATTGGGTACAGAGTATTTTGAGATAGCTTCATTGCCAACTTATGGAAGTATAGAAATATTTAATGAGGACGAAAGTGTAGACGTTAGCTGCGAAGAAGGTTTGCAAAAAGTTTTTGCAGTGTATACACCTGACACAGATTATGTTGGGTTGGATGATCTTACTATTAGATACTGTGCCAGTGATAATAATGTATGTACTGATGTGAATATCACCTTTGATGTTATAGACAACGATTTGGATGATTGTATCTGTGTAGACGATTGTGTTTGGGCTGGTGATGCGAATGGAGATGGCAAGGTGAGTGTATTGGATGCATTGTCAGTTGGAAGATTCATCGGAAGCGGAGGTGCACCTCGTGATGATTCACCTTTTGGCGCTTCATATGAAGGAGTCAGTGTGGATGATTGGTTGGAAGAGCAGGTGAATGGTAAGAATGTGAAGCATGCAGATGCCAATGGTGATGGCTTTGTTACGACTGAAGATTTGGATGTTGTTCTCGATAATTATGGACAGATTAATTCGATCATTTCAAATGATATTCTAGGTATAAAAAATGTTCCATTCCTTCTTAGTACTACCGTATCTCAAGTAGATTCAGGAGAATGGTTGGTGATATATGTGACTATTGGCTCACAGGCTTATCCAGCTATTGATATACAAGGTGTATCATTTGCCGTAAATCTTTCGCCAGATTTGGTAGATTCATCATCTGTAGAAGTAGAATATTTAGAAACTGGATACCTTGTAAAAGATGCGCCGTATGTGAGTATGACTCACCAGCCATCTGATGGTATCATCCATACAGCGGGTTTGAAAACCAATTCGCTGGGATCTACAGGTTCGGGTATTGTAGCTACTGTTTCATTTATAGTGGAAGAAGATGCACTGGGTATCAAAGAGAATCATAGATCTTCGACTTCATCAAATGGTGAAGACAAGGTAGTGACAATCTATGCCAATGATATAGTAATAGAAGATAGTAGAGGATTCAAGTATGCCTTGCCAAATACTTCGCTTGACATCGTTGTGAAAAGTGGAGAAGAAAAGAAAGAGACAATTGAGCATCTCGATATTTATCCTAATCCTTCAAGTGATAGGGTAGCAATCTCTAGTGATAATGGAGCAATCTTGAAATCAATAAATATTTATTCTGTTGACGGTAAGTTAATGAAGACAATTAATCAAATTGACTCTAACGAAGCACTGATTGAAGTCAATGACCTTGAAGATGGCCTATACATTATAAAAGCATTTGGAGAATCGAATACCTATACCACTAAATTGATTAAAAAGTAACTATATCAGTTTATTGATAGATTAAAATATATCATGGGTCTATATCTAAACAAGGATTAGGCCCATTTTTAATATATTTAAATAAACAAAACATTACCAAGAATGAGTACAAAACCATCAAACACGATGGCAATTATTGGTCTAATCATTGGCCTTATAGCCCTTATTTTTTCTTTTATAAAATGTGTCGGTACCATAGCATTTGTCCCTGGATTAGTAGGTGTCATATTAGGAGTCCTCTCATGGTTGAAGGCAAGAGATGAAGGGCATCCCCAAGGCTTGTCTCTAGGCGTAATTGCGGTATCAGTCATAGCTTGTGCAATCTCAGCTTACCAAATATACTCCTTCCAAAGCATGGCATCGAAAGTGAAAGGCGAAATGAAGGAATATACGACCTGTGAAGAGGTAATCGCAGATTATGAAAAGACTCAAAAAGAATTGGTGGTAATGACCAAGAAAATGGAAGAAGAAGATGTGTCACCACTAGCAGGAATCGGAGATATTACCAAATTGGGATTTAAGTTGAGTCATATCCAGGAATCATCAGATAGACTTGGTTGCGATATCAATATTGAGGATTTTGATGTTGAGGAAGTGATCTTGGATGAGACAGAAGGCGGTAGTGGAGAAGAAGAAGGAGAACAAGAAGGAGAAGGTGAGACGGAAGGCGAGGCTGAATCAATAGAATCGGAGCAAGGCAATTGATTGTTTGAAATCCAAATTTTCAATTAGAACATAGAAATGAGCAAGAAGGAGTATATCTTATTTAATGTACTTCTTGTTGCTCTTTTATTTTGTCTTTTTATTATTGCCTTTGTATCGAACGAAAATACCAACTTGATATCTTGTCAGATGGTGAAAGTTACTGGACAGGAGTGCAGCAGTTGTGGACTTACCAGAGACTTTATAGCTTTTACCCATTTGGATTTTAGATCTCCGATAAATGACCAATCCATTTTTGTCTATCTATGGTTTTTATTCCATTTAATCATAAGGTCAATCCTAATTCTTCGCCCCAAGTGTATAAACCCAAACTTGATGAAATGGGATTTGATGATTTCCTTGCTTACGGGCATAGTTGTGTTTTTACCATTCTGGATTTCTGAGTCATTTTAGTTTCGCACCTACGGCGCTTGCTATTGTGCAATGAATAGATATCATAAAGGTGTCGCCTCTCTGAGCCTTACCCTAAGTTTTGTCTCATCGATGAGGTGAACCATATAAGATGCTCCGATCCAATGTCATTTGTCGAATAAATCTGTAGTTTTCATTGCTATAGTTTTAACCAAGTTACTTAGTTCCATCGGAAAGACATCTCAATAGTCAATTGAATTGACATTTATCTAAAGCTCTGTAGGAGCGGCATCTAAATAGATCAGAGATATAATTTTGACTAGCACATTAATTTCGCATCTATGGCGCTTGCTTTTGTGCAATGGATAGATATTATAAAGGTGTCGCCTCTCTGAGGCTTTCCCAAAGCTATTAAACTTGGAGTGTTTATTTGAATTCTTTTAGGCAGGCCTCGATTCTCCGTATTGCTTCTATCAAAGTATCTTCCGAAGCAGCATAGGATATTCTGATGCAGTTGTTATCACCAAAAGCACTCCCCGCGACTACCGCTACATGAGCGCTTTCCAGAATCAACTCAGCAAAATCATTCGAATCATCAATGATTAAAGAACCATTGCTCTTGCCAAAGTACTCACTGACATCTGGGAAGACATAAAAAGCTCCTGTTGGATGATTTACATTTATACCAGGGATTTTTTGCAAGCCTTCGATTACCAAGTCTCTTCTTTTGATAAAGGCATCACGCATATCATACGTCGGACCTAAGTCTGCGGTAAGAGCTGTGGCGGATGCTTTTTGTGAAAACGCAGCTGCGCCACTGGTGAATTGACCCTGTACTTTTGCACATGCCTTGGCCAACCAGGCAGGGGCACCCATATATCCTACCCGCCATCCAGTCATTGAAAATCCTTTGGACATTCCATTTATAGTCACAGTACGGTCTCTCATACTTTCTATGGCACCTATGCTGGCATGCTGACCTGTGAAATTTATGTATTCATAAATCTCATCAGATATTACGATTAGATTTTCATAAGTCGATATTACCTCGGCAAGTCCTTCAAGTTCATACCTCGTATATACAGAGCCTGTAGGGTTGCACGGAGATGAGAAAAGAATCGCCTTTGTTTTATGATTTATCGCCGAATCCAATTGACCTGGTGTCACTTTGAAATCTTGATCGATACCTGCTGGCAAGGCAATAGGTGTACCACCTGCAAATTTTACTATTTCAAAATAACTAACCCAATAAGGTGTGAAAATGATGACTTCATCACCAGGATCAAGGATTGAAAGACAAATGTTTGCAACAGACTGCTTGGCTCCATTGGATACAACAATTTGATTCTTTTCGAAATGTAGATCATTGTCTCTGGCAAATTTCAATTGAATAGCTTCTACAAAATCTTTTAACCCGGGTACTGGAGTATATTTTGTGTATCCTTCGGCAAGAGCTGCAGAAGCTGCATCTCTAATATGTTGTGGAGTGTCAAAGTCTGGTTCTCCAAGACTTAGGCTGATCACATTATGACCTTTTTCTCTCAAATTTCTTGCCTTCTGAGACATTTTTATTGTAGCAGATTCTGACATTGATGCTACCTTTTTTGAAAGCATATGCTGAGACATTGTATTCATTTACTAATGATTAAAACTTTACAATTGATAATCTAAGCCGCAAAATTAAACTATTATTACTAATATCTTTAATATGTATCAAATTTTGTATTGCCTGATTTCAATACGATTAAGGAAGGAATGAATTCTTGGCTTTTTGAGAAAAGAATTATTCAATCTTTGGCATAAAAAGCACTGCTTTATAGGATGTTTTCTATTTTTGAATTTTCATACTTGGGCGATTTAATGGCATAGCGGAGTATGGTTTTTTGGCACTATATTAATTGATTCAAACAATGCGAGCAGAAGTTCAACTTTACATTACAGGAGGTACATTCGACAAAGAATACGACTACATCACGGGCGAACTATATTTTAAAGACACCCACCTTCAAGACATGCTCGAACGGGGACGTTGTACCATAAACTTTGATATCAAAACATTGATGATGGTTGATAGCTTGGAAATGACGGATGCCGATAGAGAAATAATCAGTCACAACTGTAAGTCAACCAAGTTGGATAAAATAATCATTACCCATGGTACGGATACCATGGTAGAGACTGCCAAAATGTTAGCGGCACAGGACATTGCCGAAAAGACAATCGTATTGATGGGAGCAATGATACCTTATGCCTTTGGTACATCTTCCGATGGTTTTTTCAATTTGGGTAGTGCTTTGGCTTTTGTCCAAACTTTAAATCCCGGTGTATATGTGGTGATGAATGGAAGATGCTTCAATGCAGACAATGTGAAAAAGAATAGACAAACGGGATATTTTGAATATTTGAACTGATGTTTTTAGTCGACTCTCAATCCATGAAAACCGAATTGAGTCAAAAAATATTTCTGGCATGATTCTGTAGATTTGACAATAACCCACTGTAGATCAGAACATCAAAATATTACGATTTTATTAAATATATTCCAATTACTTACTCAATTATAGATAAGATTTTTAATTTTGTACTGTAGTGTGCATGGTATATGTCACATTTTGGTCAAGTCCCCATAACTTTAAAAGCTGAATGAATGGTTCTCTTTTATCCTCAATAATCTATGTTTCAATGGATTAAAGAATTGTGGGAGATGCCTCATTGCTTGAAAAATTAATTTTAGCAAAAGAAATTTAAAATTATGTTCAAAAAAATATACTTCATTGCGCTAAGCACAATATTGCTATTCAGCGGAAATGAATTATTCGGACAGAACACCCAATACCCAATGGGAGTTTCCTTTAAGGCGTTGTTTATGGATTATCAAACAGCCAATGGGGGTAGTTTTTCCAGATTCAAAGATTACCATAGCGGATTTGAAGTTGCCTTTAGTAAAAACCTACAGGACAAACTTAATCTGGTCATTCCTTTCAAGATCGGCATCGTGAATAATGATGTCTACGATTTGAATAAACTGGATCAAGGTCGAACTTTGCATAAAACAATCTACGGACTTGATGCCCAGATTCAATATCAATTTTTTAAGCCTGAAAAAGATATCGTACCATATGTATTAGTTGGTCTTGGTTTTGTCGGAGAGAGCGAAGGTGAATTTAATTTGCAAGCTCCAGTGGGTGGTGGATTTCAGTTCAAAGTTGCTCAAAATGCATACGTCACCCTGCAGAGCGAATATAGATTTGCATTCACCGAAGGAAGAACCAATTTTCATCACGGATTGGGATTTGTGTATTTGATTGGAAATGGATTGCCGATGCCACCAAAAGAAGAGGAAAAAGAAGTAGAAATACCAGATACAGATGGCGATGGAGTCAATGATAATCTTGATTTGTGCCCAGATATTGTAGGGCTTAGAGACTTGAATGGATGCCCAGATTCAGATGGTGACGGAATCGCTGATTATCAAGATAAGTGTCCAAATGTAGCAGGTGTCAAATCTCTTGCAGGATGTCCAGATAGAGACGGTGATGGCATAATAGATGCGGAAGATGAATGCCCGGATTTGGCAGGATTGGCAGAGTACAAGGGTTGCCCATCCAATGATAGAGACAATGATGGAATAGCAGACGACAAGGATAGATGCCCAGATATTGCAGGACCCGCAGACAATGGTGGATGCCCTTCAGCAGACAGAGATAAAGATGGTGTCCCAGATGATCAAGATGCTTGCCCAGACCTTTTCGGTACGGTCAAGACCAATGGATGTCCGGATACTGATGGTGATGGCATTCGAAATAGAGATGACAAATGTCCTACCACATTCGGACCTGCCGTATACAATGGATGCCCTGATACTGATGGCGATGGTATAGATGATAGCCGTGATAGATGTCCGAATACCGCTGGACCTGTTTCGACCAATGGATGTCCTGAAATATCAAAAGCAGATAAAGAGACATTGGATATAGCAATGCGTGCTGTACAATTTGACACGGGAAGATCGACATTGAAATCTGAGTCATTCGGCATTTTGAAGCAAATCGGAGATATAATGAGAAGATATCCTGATTATAATTTGATGATCAGCGGTCATACCGATAATACAGGAAGTGCCACAGCCAATCAAAAACTATCTGAAAGAAGGGCAAAGGCTTGTTATGAATATCTCACAACTCAAGGCATCAGCGCTCAGAGATTGAATTTTGCTGGTTACGGTGAGTCAAGACCGATATCAGATAATAATAGTCTGAGAGGAAGGTCATTGAATAGAAGGGTGGAGTTTAGCTTGGTGCCTTCCAGGTAATTGGATTGAAAAAAGAAATTGAAAGCATCTCGAATTGATTTTCGAGGTGCTTTTTTAGGGATATTCCTAAGTAAATATTTTTTATATAGATTTTATAATTAGTTATAAATTAACAAGTTAGGCTTATTAAATAAAGCGTTACTACTGAATAAATATTAGAATATAGCACCTTTTTCAGTGTATTTTCAACGAAAACGAGGTAGTTGGAACACTTAACTTTGTTTCGCCTCGCCGGCTGGGCATTCTATTTTTTGCTTGATCAAAAAACAGAATCAAAAAAAATCCCCGTTTTACGGGGCAGGCAAAGGCTGCCTAATGCAGCACTCATAGCCGCTCCCACATCCCAAAACGCAGCCGCGGCCACGCTTCTTTTACTCCCGTTTTAATACCCAGACTTCGATTTTTGAAAAGATAGTCTACTGAATATGCTTTTTTACATTATGCGAGAAAATGAGATGAACACACTATGGATACAAAAGAATATGAATTAAATTAACAGACTACAAATAGATCGGTCTATCTGGATGGGTGTAAAATTGATCAAACCTTTTTTGGAAGACTTTTGAAACTCGGTCATACATCTTGTCATAGGTTTCATTTCCTAAAAAACCATAAAGACCATTTCGATAAATATAATAATTGGGAAACGGATTCGGAATCAATTGATTTCCAATTTTGATTTGCCATTCCTGATCAAATTGCTGGACAAGTTTTATAGGTTTGGGATTGGAGTAAAGAATGGTGGAGTCTATTTGAGCATTTTCATCTAGAAAATAGTGACCAGTCATTCCAGCCTCAAGATTTGCAACAAGACTGTCTGGAATGAAAAGCAATTGTGAAAAGGTGTAATTTTCAAGAAAAGACTTTATTAATGCTTCTTGTTGAATTTGTCTTTCGACATGGAGGTTTAATAATCTCTGTTTGTTTTGTTTTCTATTCTTCGATCCTCTTTTTGATATGTTTTTAAGCAATACTTCCTTATGATGAAATGTCGGGACTACAATAAGTAGCGTGTCCAATTTCAATTTTCGAATGGTGTTTTCTGCTATTTCTTGATTGATGGCGGCATAGTCATGGAATTTGACAGCAATGCATTTCAAATTCAGAAAGGATGCCAATAATATCAAAAACCAGCTATATGTTCTCATCCATTGTGTTTGTGCTTTTCGTAGAAATTTTCCAACTTGTAGTTCAAATTAGCCAGTGCTTCATAAAACAAGGCTTTCCAGTCAATCATTTTATCCCAATCTAATTTCTCATATGAATTTGGAGGGCTCAGAATGGTGGCCATTGCAGAATAATATGGAAAGGGTTCAGGTGGATAAGCATTGTCCCACTTATGAATGTACAAAAAGTCATAATATCGCTGCCCTCTCAAAAATAGAACTAATTCATTTTCTTCTATCTCCGTTTCATTCACAAACTCAAAAGAATCATTTATGAATATGTTGTCCCTTTTACCATTTTTAAAAGCTACAACAGCACTATCAGGAAGAAACAAATATCTTGAAAATTTGTATTCTTTAGAAGCTGCTTCCATCAAGGATTTTTGAATAAATTTTAGATACTCCTTATAGTTTGCCAATTCATTGGAATACTTGTCTTTTTTGACTGGATCAGCTTCGTTTTTAGCTTGTTTTTCCAGGACCGAAAGCTTCCTTTTCTCACACGGAATTTGAATGACCATTACTCCCTTTTTTAAACTTGTAATCATGGAAATGGCCTTTTTTTCATCATGAACAGTTTCAGTCGTATTGTAATAAACATTTTTGCATGAAGCTAGGAAAATTACTATCGAACAAAGGAAAAAATATCTAATCATAAATAGGTGCAGTTAACAAATAGTTAAACAAGTATACAGAAAATTTTAGTACACTCCTTATCATTATTTTTGAGTTAATGTTGTAGCTGACAAAATAGATAACGATCAATTATAAATTAACAATTTTAATATTTAAAAAGATTTGTCATTTTTGTGTCTTGATTTAAGTAAATCACACATTATTAAGAAAATAAAACCATGGAAGCATCTGTAGACATCGAAGCATTAAATCAACAAATTTATATCGATAGTGAATTTGTAGATAAGATCAGAGTTGAAACAGCCAAAGTTATTGTTGGTCAAGAATATATGATCGAACGACTTTTATTAGGATTATTGGCCAAGGGCCACGTCTTACTTGAAGGTCTACCCGGCCTAGCGAAAACTTTATCCATCAAAACGCTTTCGTCGGCTATAAATTCAGATTTTCAAAGAATACAATTTACACCCGATCTATTGCCTGCTGATATTATTGGTACCATGATCTACAATCCTGGTAAGAATGAATTCCACGTTCGTAAAGGACCTATTTTTGCCAATTTCGTTTTGGCAGATGAGATCAACAGGGCTCCGGCAAAGGTTCAATCTGCACTCCTGGAAGCCATGCAGGAAAAGCAGGTGACCATTGGAAAAGAAACATATAACCTGGATGAGCCATTCCTGGTGCTGGCTACTCAGAATCCAATCGAGCAAGAAGGTACTTATCCGCTTCCAGAAGCACAAGTGGACAGATTCATGCTCAAGGTGAATATTGGATACCCCAATAAGGAAGAGGAGAGACATATAGTCAGGAGAAATTTATCTGGTGAGACTACGCAGAAAATAGACCCTGTGGTGAGCCCGGACCAAATAATAAAGGCTAGAGAATCGGTGAGGCAGATTTACATGGATGAAAAGATTGAAAATTACATCCTGGACATAGTATTCGCTACCAGAGACCCAAAACAGGCTGGTATCAACGATTTGGAAGGCCTGATCAGCTATGGAGGATCTCCGAGAGCAAGTATCAATCTAGCCAAGGCTTCCAAGGCATATGCATTCTTGCAGAGAAGAGGTTATGTGATTCCAGAAGATGTACGTTCGGTCTGCGAAGACATTATGCGTCATAGAATAGGTCTTACCTACGAAGCGGAGGCTGAAAATGTGACGCAAGAGGATATTATCACACGCGTTATAAATGCTGTAGAAGTCCCATAACCAATACAATCTATTATTAGTTTTTATCATTCTTATTCTTACCAATCAAAAAAATGGACACCACCGAACTGCTAAAGAAAGTCCGAAAAATTGAAATCAAGACCAAGGGTCTGAGTAAGCATATATTCTCTGGTGAGTATCATAGTGCATTCAAAGGACGTGGTATGTCTTTTAGTGAAGTTCGAAATTATACCTACGGTGATGATGTAAGGAATATTGATTGGAATGTGACTGCTCGAACTGGCGATACATCAATAAAAGTATTCGAAGAGGAAAGAGAGTTGACCGTGATGCTGCTGATCGATGTCAGTGCATCTTCGTTATTTGGCACCTCGGGCCAGTTCAAGAGTGAATTGATCACAGAGATTGCTGCGGTTATCGCTTTTTCGGCGACGACCAATAATGATAAGGTTGGAGCCATACTTTTTTCTGACAAAATTGAGCGATACATTCCTCCCAAGAAGGGCCGAAAGACCATTCTGCGAATAATAAGAGATCTTATCACCCATGAGACTGAAAATCAAGGGACCGACCTCAAAAAAGCGCTCGAATACTTGAATAATATTCAGAAGAAGAGAGCGATAGTCTTTGTATTATCCGATTTTATAGATAATGACTACGAACAGGCTTTGAATATTGCATCGCGAAGACATGATATCGTAGGTCTGCACATTTATGACCAAAGTGAGAAAGAACTGCCGAATGTAGGATTATTGCGGGTAAGAGATGCGGAGACTGGAAGAGAGAAGGTGATCGATACTTCCATGAAGGCTGCCAGAGACAATTACGCTGAGTGGTTTGCAAAGCACCAGGAAACCTTCAAGACCTTATTCAAAAAATCGGGTTCGGATGTGGTAAGTATCCAGACGGATGAAGATTATGTAAAAGCATTGTTGAAATTTTTTAAAAGGAGAGGAAGATGATTCGAGGAAGTGCCACATTGATTTTAATCTTTTTTTCTTTGATGTCCTTTGGTCAGTTGAGTGTGGCCGTCAGTGCAAGCAGTGATACCATTAATTTTGGAGATGAAGTCCTATTGACCTATAAGTTGAACATTCCAGAAGGTGTTGATGTCACTTCATTGGATTTTACTCCGCTGAAAGAATGTTTGAATCTGGTGCATGATCAAAGCCCTACAGAACTGGACTCAATAATGGATGTAGATGTTTTGGATGGAGGACCTTTCAAAATTGATAATAATAATCTCATAGTCACTAAGGATAAGTTGAATGGAGTGATCCCCATTTCGGGTACCATTAGAGCAAGGGTGAGTAGTATAGGCGTCCTGGACCTCCCTCGACCGATTCTGGGTCATCTTTCTGGTGTGAAAGAGATGCTCCTTGGTTCACCACGACTCTTTGTGAAGCCATTAGGCGCTATGGAAGATATCAATCCGAACTGGAATATTATTGAAGAAGAAATTTCTTGGAGAGATTATTTAAAGTACCTCTACATCCTTCTTGGACTGGCTGCGCTGGGAGCTGCGATTTATTTTGTCCGCCCATACCTGAAAAAAGAAAAAGAAGTGATCGTTATTGAAGTGCCTGAGGAAAAACCACCTGCGGATGTCATTGCACTTAAAGACCTCGACATATTGAAAAGCAAAGAATTGTGGCAGAATGGAGATACCAAAGGATACCATACCGAATTGACCAGGATAATGAGACAATATATTGAAGATCGATATGAGATTCAAGCCTTGGAGATGACTTCCAGTCAATTGAAGAAAGAGATGAATCTAAAGGTGATGAATTCTAGCATAGTAAGCCGTTTTGATGATATTTTGCAAATTGCCGATAAGGTGAAATTCGCTAAAGGAGATGCAGGACCAGAGATAAATATTCAGTTTATGGAAGAGGCATACAATATTGTAGCCGAAACTAAGGAAATCAAAATATTGAAGGACGTAGAGAAATGATTGGCTATTTAAAGAACATAGAATTTGTTGATCCTTGGCTTTTGCTTCTTGGTCTGATGCCAATAGCTTGGTATCTGTGGAGATTTCTAAGGAAAAAGAATTCTGATACTACATTCACCTTATCTTCTTCAGAACCAGTAGAAGGATATACTTCTGTCAGAAGTCGCTTGACATGGCTGCCAGATGCATTGAGATTAGCTGGGTTGATCTTTTTGGTGATTGCCCTGGCACGGCCACAACTTACATTAAAGGAAGAAGAAGTCACCGCAGATGGAATAGACATCATGTTGGCTATAGACTTGTCCAGTAGTATGCTGGCGAAGGATTTTGAGCCAGACAGATTGGAAGTGAGCAAGGAAGTCGCTGTTGATTTTGTCAAAAAACGTCCACATGATAGAATGGGTTTGGCAGTATTTGCTGGTGAAGCTTTTACCCAATGTCCATTGACTACAGATCAAAATATTCTTACCGACTTTTTGGAAACTTTGGCCGTAGGTACATTGGCCGACGGTACGGCAATAGGAATGGGCCTCGCTACCGCCGTGAATAGATTAAAAGACAGCGAGTCCAAATCAAAAATAGTAATCCTGCTAACTGATGGGGTAAACAATACAGGATATATAGATCCACAGACTGCCTCACAAATAGCAGAAGAATACGATGTTAAAGTCTACACGATTGGTGTGGGTTCGGAGGGAAATGCCTTGACCCCCGTCAATAGAAGGAGCAATGGACAATATGTATTCAGAATGTCCCGTGTTCAAATCGATGAAGCCTTGTTAAAGGAAATCTCTCGAAATACAGGAGGTAGATATTTTCGGGCAACGGATAGGGATGATTTGGAAAATATATACGCAGAAATAGATCGGCTGGAAAAAACCGAGATTGAAGTCAATGTTTTTAAAAGATATGAAGATGAATTTCGTAAGTTTTTATTTATTGGGCTGATTTTATTGTTGCTTGAACTCATATTGAGAAAAACGGTATTAAATATATTAGACTAGTGTTTAGATTTGAAGACATATCGTTCCTTTATTGGCTGGTGATTATACCATGTCTTTTGCTATTGATGTATGCCGTTTTTCTATGGAGAAAGAATAGAATTGCCAAGGCGGGCGATCCAGCATTGATAGAGCGACTAATGCCTGATTCGAGCACGAAGCGAATTTGGGTCAAAAATATTTTAATTCTGCTGGGACTGTTGTTTGTGTTTTTTGCTGCATCGAATCCTCAATGGGGAACCAAGAAAGAAAAAATCAAAGCCCAGAGTGCGGACATATTTATTGCCTTCGACATATCTCAGAGTATGATGGCCCAGGATATTTCACCTTCAAGGCTGGAACGTGCTAAGCGGTTTACCGAAAAATTGATACAAAATCTAAAAGGTGATAGGGTAGGATTGATATATTTTGCTGGAGATGCCTATTTGCAGATGCCACTTACCAATGATTATGCGGCGGCTGAATTATTTATAAAAAGTGCGAATCCTAATTTGGCAGGTACTCAAGGTACAGCCATCGACGAGGCGATTGATTTGGCGATGAAAGCTTACGAAGAGGATGTAAAACACCAAAGGGCTCTTATCATTATTTCCGATGGTGAGGATCATGATGCAGAGGCGATTGCCATGGCAAAAGATGGGGCAGAGGCAGGATTGGTGATTTATACCATTGGCGTGGGTACAGAAACAGGGGCTTATATTCCTTATATGAATCGAGGAAGAAATGAGTTTAAGAAAGATGAAGAGGGAGCACCCGTGATGAGTCGCTTGAATATTCCGAATCTTCAGGAGATTGCGAGGAACGGAGGTGGAGAATTCTACCTTGTCAATCAGGGAGAAGATGGAATCAAAGATTTGAAAGAGAGATTGGATAGGTTGCAAAAAAGAGAGGTTGAGCAAAAATCTTTTTCTGAATACAATAGTTATTTTCAATGGTTTTTGGGAATTGGATTTTTACTTTTATTGTTGGAGTGGATATTGCCAAATGGTCTAAGGAGGATTTATTGAGTTGTTGAATCGAAATGATGATGTGTATGAATATTTGACAGCGGAGTATTCACGTTAGAAATGTCCTTGGAGATTGAACTTTTGAGTTGAATTTTCATTATTTGAAAATAGATGGAGTGTTAGAACAGTGTGAATTTTTTAATTGAGAAAATATGAAGCATATGATAAAGAAGATCTTGTTTTTGATATTCTTGATGGGAATTGGAGGAATTGGTATGGGACAATCTTCTCATGAATTGTTGATGGAAGGAGATGCCTTGTACAAAAAAGAACAATATGATTTGGCTGAAGAGAAGTACCGGAAGGCCAAATTGAAAGATAAAAGTGGAAAAGCAGCCTACAATCTAGGAAATAGCCTTTCTGTGCAGGAAAGATATGAAGAGGCAGCAAATCAATTTTCTAATGCTGCTGCTATGAGCAATGATCCCGAAGTGAAGTCCAAGGCATACTACAATCTTGGTAATACACATTTTCGCAATCAAAAATTTAAAGAAAGCATTGATGCATACAAGACAGCATTAAGCTACAATGAAGAAGATTCGAACGCAAAGGAGAATCTCATGATGGCCAAGAAAATGCTTCAGGTTCAGGAACAACAAAAACAGCAGCAACAACAAGAGCAAGAACAACAGGAAAATCAAGAGCAGCAAGAACAGGAGCAGCAACAACAAGAGCAAGAGCAACAGCAACAACAACAAAATCAGGATCAATCTCAGGAAGAACAAGAGAAGCAACAACAAACTGCTGAGGAGACAGAGAAAAAGGACCTGGACAAGGAAGACGCTCGAAAACTGTTGGAGATTATAGACAACGAAGAGAAAAAAGTACAGGAAAAATTGAGGAAGATGAAGGGAAATTCTTCAAAACCGAAAAAGGATTGGTAATATTAAATTTCGTTAGTGCATGAAATATATTTTGACATATCTGATCATATTTTATCTGGGTCTAAGCAGTAGTCTGGCCCAAGAGGAGGGGTTTTATGTAGAGCTTCAAAGTGACACCATTCTGGCGGGCAATGTTATACAAGTATCTTTTATCGCAAATAATGTTACTGGCAAATTTGAGGCTCCGGACCTTGAAGGATTAAATGTGATAAATGGGCCCAATACCTCAACTTCTATGTCGATGGTGAATGGCGCTGTGACTCAATATGCCTCCTATTCATATGGGATCTATGTCGAGGAAGTTGGCGAAGTATTTATCCCCCCAGCTTATTTGGTAACAGAAGAAGGTACTTTAGAGTCTGATCCAGCCAACGTAATCATTCTACCCAACCCTGAGGGAATAATCGAACAGCCACCATCGCAATCGAGGTTTTATCAATTTGGTTTTCCCAACCATTATCAGAACAAGAAGGAAAAAAAGCGGGAAATAAAATCCAAAAAGAAGAAGAGAAAACTTAAAAAGATATAAGAAGAAGGATGCGGTTTCATTGGTTACAGAAAAGTTTGATAGTTACATTATTGATTTTGCAGTGCATGATTGGGATGGCTCAGTCATTTAGTGCTACAGCTGATGTGACCAAAACAATCGAAAAATCTGTATTCACAGTTAAGTATACCTTGGACGGTGCAAAGGGATCCAGATTTTCGCCACCAGATTTTTCACCTTTCGAAATTGTGAGCGGACCTAGTCAGCAGACTTCCATGAGTATTGTGAATGGCGCCGTAACCCAATTTATGGCATTCGAATATACCTTGTATTCTAATAAAAAAGGAAAGTTTGTCATCCCTCCGGCCAGTATATCCGTAAATGGTAAGACTTTAAAATCTAACTCTATTTCAATCGAAGTTATTGAAGGGAAGGCCGCAAGCTCGATCTCCGAAAATGATAAAGAGACTTTTGTGAAAATGGAATCTTCTTCATTAGATGCGATTCTGGGCCAACAGATCACCTTGGAATACAAGCTGTATACCCAACAAGACATCAATGGATATGACCTCCTCAATGAACCTGACTATGATGGTTTCTTTTCTCAAGAGCTTGGCAATTATCGTGCGTCAGTATCCAGAGAGATTATTGATGGACAAGAATATTATACGAAGGTGATCAAGAAAGTTGCTTTATTCCCTCAGCGTACGGGTCAATTTGATTTCGAACCCGTGATTGTCAATTTGGCTGTCCCTATTCCAGGAGCAAGAAAGCGTGGTGGGTTTTTCTCATCGGTACCTACAAGAAAAAAACGTGTGACGACCAATGGATTGAAGTTGATTGTAAAAGATCCACCACAGCCAGCTCCAATCAGTTTTTCTGGTGCTGTCGGGAAATATGCGATGGTTCCGAAAATCAATAAGACCAGACTTTCTACCGATGATGCCTTTGTTATCAATATGGAATTAAGAGGGACAGGTGATGGTAAGACTTTTTCCGCTCCGAATCAACCCATGATTAAGGATATGGAATACTATGACCCCAATGTGATTCGAGATGAAGATACATCACGAGATGGCATAGTGAGCAATTATAAACAAATCGAATACCTAATCGTGCCCAAGAAGCCTGGTAATTATTTTATCAAGCCAGAATTTACTTATTACGATACAGATAGCAATGCCTATGTGACACTGGCACCTAAAGGGTTTCGGGTGAAGGTCACCAAGGGGACTCGATCTATCACCAGAGACGATCGAGATGTATCGATCACTCAGACATTGATGGCCGATCGAAGAGATGTAAGCGGGCATTCAAAGTTTTCATTAACCTTTTTTGATCCCTTCTGGTGGATTAGCTTTGGTTTGGGGATATTGGGATTTGTAGGTTTGGGATTTAAAAAATACAAACAGGATCTTTTAGAAAACTTGGATCCTGCGGAAAAGAAAAGAAGAAAAGCCATGAAATTGGCGACAAGTCAATTGGAAGTTGCAAAATCACATTTGGATGCCGGAGAGGGTAGGAAGTTTTATGAAGAGATTTCTTTGACGATGAATCGATACCTGGGCAATAAGTATGGTATGAAAAATACGGACTTTCAAAAAGAAAAAATTGCCATGACATTGACTCAAAACAATGTCGATCAGTCCCAAATTGACAATTATTTATCCATTCTTAAATCTTGTGAAATGGCCATATTCGCAGGTCAATCCGCCTCAAAAATGGATGAAATCTATGAAAATTGTCAAAATCTTATTCTTAAGCTGGAAGAATAACATCATTTCTAACTTTTATTTATTTGGCATTAAAAGAATACTTCATATGTTCATCTTGTTGAATATTTTGTTGAGTCATTTCAATGCCAAATATAATTAGGAATTTTGTCGATTAGAGGCGGAATTCAAAATTTAGTAAAAGTTTTTTCTCATGATTTATTAATTATTTATTTATATGAATTTTTCATATATGTGAATCTTATGAGTACATTTGTGATATATAAAACTAAACTTCACACATGAAAAAACTTTACTTTATTTTCGTAATGGCCTTAATGGTCTTTTCTGCTCAAGCTCAGATTACTGGAACAGTGACTGAGGGTGACAGCGGAGAGCCATTGATCGGAGCCTCAGTCATGATTAAAGGAACCACTTTTGGTACAATTACAGATGTAAACGGTAGCTTCTCAATAGAAAACTCAAGAGGAGGAGATTGCCAACTTGAAATTTCATATTTAGGTTATCAAACGATCCTAATCAATGTAGCAGAAGGTACAACAGATGCAGGTACAATCAGTTTGAAGCCTGGATTTGCTGGAATGGAAGAAGTAGTAATCACTGGTGTCATGGATATCGTAAGAGATAGAAGAACACCTGTGGCTGTATCTACAATTACGACTGCTGAAATCCAAGCGAAAGCTGGAAACGTTGAATTCCCTGAATTGATGAAGAATACACCTTCAATCTATGTTGCTGGACAAGCAGGTGGATATGGTGATTCTGAAGTATTTACAAGAGGATTTGACCAAACGAACACGGCCTTCCTACTTAACGGTCAGCCTATCAATGGTATGGAAGATGGTAAGATGTACTGGTCAAACTGGTCAGGAATGACAGATGTAGCCACTGCGGTACAAGTACAAAGAGGACTTGGATCATCTAAATTGGCTATTTCATCAGTAGGTGGAACGACTAACATCATCATGAAAGCTACAGAACTTGAGAAAGGTGGTAGCGTTGGATTTCTTTATGGAAATGACAACTACATGAAAGGGACTGTTAGCTACAATACTGGAATGATCAATGATAAATTTGGAATTTCTTTCCTCGCTACACACTGGCAAGGAGATGGTTGGGCTGAAGGTACAAAAGGACAAGGACAGAATTACTTCCTTTCTGCTGGTTATAAGGCGAGCGAAAAGAGTACAATCAATTTCTTGATCACTGGTGCTCCTCAATATCACGATCAGAATTTCTCTAAGAGAATCAATGAGCACTTCGATGAGAATGGAGAATTCAACATTAAGTACAATGACAACTGGGGTACATACAGCGATGGTACATATAAGACCATTAGAAGAAACTACTACCACAAGCCAGTTGCAAACTTGAACTGGGACTACAAGATCAATGATAGATCTAGCTTCTCTGCAGTAGCATATGCTTCTTGGGGCCGAGGTGGTGGAACAGGTGGAAGAGGTAACTTCGGTAACCTTACCTATAGCGACAGACAAGTAGATTGGACTGCTACTGAAGCTGCTAACCTTGCACAGACTGAAGGAAATGGTTTCATCCTTAGAGCATCAGCCAATAATCACTCTTGGTATGGTGGTGTCTTGAACTATGAAAACCAACTTTCTGATAATCTTACTATTAGCGTAGGTTCAGACCTTAGATCATATAGAGGTACACACTTCAGACAAGTTGTGGATTTACTTGGAAACACAGGATTCGAACAAAATCCTTCTGCTAGACATCCAAATGGAAGAACAGTAACAGCTACTTTTGAAGCTAATCCATGGAGCGCACTTTCTAATTATGCTGCTCTTGAAGAAAGAATCCACTATGCAAATGATGAGACCATCAGATACGGTGGTGTATATGGACAAGTAGAATATACAAATGAAAAATTATCTGCCTTCGTTCAAGGAGCAGTTTCAAATCAGTCTCATGTAAGAATTGAGTTGAGAAATGAATTGCCTGAAAATGAAAATTCTGAGAAAGTAACCAATGGTGGATATAATGTAAAGACTGGATTGAGTTATTCATTTGATGATCATAATACATTCTATGCAAATACAGGTGTATATTCAAGACAACCATTCCATGATAATATTTACTTGAATTTCAGCAACTTTGTAAATCCAGTAACTGTAAATGAAAATATTTTTGGTCTGGAAGCTGGATATAAGTACTCAGGAAATGACTTTACTGCTAACGTAAATGTTTATAGAACTTCATGGAAAGACAGAGCTACAACCAGAACATTGAACCCAGGTGATGAATTGCCAAACGGTACTATTTTGGATGATGAAGGATTCAGAAATTCAATTCAGAATCAACTTCACTCAGGAATCGAATTGGACTTTGGGTACAGAGTAAGCAACGAATTCAAATTCAAAGGATATGCATCTATCGGAGACTGGACATATGATGGTACACTAGATACTAAATATTACAACCAGGATAGAGACCTTGTAGATGAGGTGTCTGGAGATGACGTTACTGGTGTAAAAGTTGGTGGTGCTGCTCAAACTACATTTGGATTTGGAGCAGATTATAGATTGCCAATGGGTCTTAAATTTGATGCAGATTACAACTACTACAGCAAATTGCACTCTAATCTTAGCGTTGGTACAACTTCATTCGAATTGCCTTCATTCGGTCTTTTGGATTTAGGAGTATCATATAATTTTGATATGGGTGGAAGATTGATGACACTAAGAGCTAATGTATTTAATGCACTAGGTACTGAGTATATCTCTAGAGCAAGAGATGGTATTGAAGCAAGTACAGTAGAAAGTGAAAACTGGAATGGTGTGAATCAAGAAAATGAAGTTCTTTTTGGAAAAACTAGAACTTGGAATGTTTCTGTGAAGTACAACTTCTAAGATAATATACCATTAAATTATTTATGACTAGCATCATGATTTGGTGCTAGTCATTTTTATTTGCCCAAAATCAAGATGAATTCTTTTCGAACACAAGCCTTGGGTTAATTGCGGGCCCATGTTAAAAGACATTATTAAATTAATACCTTATCTAACTGGTTAATGTTTTATATCTTTATATATAAATATTTAAAACATTAAAAATCAAAATTATATGAAAAAATATCTACTTCCTTTTGTCTTACTTCTGTTTGCGTTTACAGCGTCAGCGCAACTCGTTATTTCTGAGATAAGTTACAATCCACCAGAATCAGGAGCCGATAGTCTAGAATATATAGAATTGTATAATGAGACTGGTGCAGACATTGATTTGACAGATTATGTCATCAGGGACAATGCCTCACATACCATCGCAGGTGGTACTGTGCCAGCCAATGATTATGCTATTCTGGCAATCAACCCAGGAGCCATAATGTCTGTGTTAGGAGTGTCATCTATTGAAATAGCGGACATTGCATTGAGTAATGGAGGTGAAGGTATTTTTCTTGAAGATCCAAATGGAGTATTGATTGATGAAGTGGGCTATGATGATAACGCTCCTTGGCCAACATTTGAAGACGGTACAGATGGTGCTGGAGCGACGGTAGAGCTGTGCGATGTTACCTCAGATAATAATAATGCAGCCAATTGGAATGTGGCTACCAATGATTTGGGAGTTACTGTAGGCGGTATAGCATTTTTAGGTACGCCAGCCGCAGCGAATACAGCAAGTTGCGAATTTGTGCCTGATCATATAGTGGAGGTGTCGAGCAATTTATTTACACCAGCAGATATTACCATCCAGGTAAATGAATCTGTGAGATGGATGAATACCGGAGGGTTTCACAATGTAAATGGAAGTACAGACACTTATCCTAATAACCCCGAAGGGTTCATCAACGGTGGAGCTTCTTCTGATTTGTGGGTGTATGATTTTACTTTTACGATTCCTGGAGTATATGATTATCAATGTGATCCACACGTAGGATTGGGAATGGTTGGAACTGTGACGGTAGAGGGTGATGTTGAGCCTGTAATACCTACATATGATATTGGTGTTATCAATACGATCGATGCGGATGGAGTAGGGGATTCTCTAGGTGTAGAATGTATTATTGAAGGTATCACTCATGGTGCCAATCTTAGAGCTGGTGGATTGCAATTTGCTGTGATAGACGATAGTGGTGATGCCATTGGCTTGTTTAGTGGTGGAAATTTGGGTTATACCTATGCAGAAGGCGATAGAATAAAAGTTACAGGAGTGATCAGTCAATTCAATGGCCTTTTGCAAACTGATGCTACGGCTGTAGAGTTTATCAGTTCAGGAAATGATCTTATAGGACCTACAGATGTTTTGGTATTGGATGAATCTACTGAGTCAAAATTGGTAAGAGTGAAAGAATTGGAGATTGTAGATCCTAATGATTGGGAAGGAGATGGCAGCTCTTTTAATGTAGACTTTATGTCAGCCGGTGGAGAGATTATTACTTTGAGAATTGACTCGGATACGGAAGTGGCTGATTGGGAAGAAGGGCCGATAGAAGGAGTATGGAAAATCACAGGAATTGGAGGACAATTTGATGGAGATGCTCCATTTGATTCTGGATATCAAATGTTTCCAAGGTATATTTCTGACTTTGACAATACATTGGGAGTAGAAGAAGATTTGGAAGCTACTATTAGTGTATATCCAAATCCTGCTTCGAATGTAGTGAATATTACCTCAGATATCGCTCTTGATAAATATACACTTTACAACAATTTCGGAGAGGTGATTCGAAAAGGAGACTTCAATGCATCAATTGATGTTTCTGATCTTCCTTCAGGAAATTACTTGATACTACTTTCCAAAGGAGAGAAGTCAAAGACTGTTCACTTTGTCAAGTAGATAAAAAGATAAATAATCTTATTTGAAGGGCTTTCTTAATTGAAGGCCCTTTTTTTGTAGCCTTCTCAATCAATTGGACCCAATTTGTTCATTCCCTTCTCAATATTAAAAGAGATGAAAGAATTATAATCCAGACTAAATCCAAATTCTAACTCAAAAAACATTGAAATTTAGTGTCATTTTAATCATTCAAATTGGCTTGTAGAGGACTCAGGAAATTGTCAATTATATTACATTCTATTTATATGTATAACATTCCTATAATGAATTAATTACGATCATCAAACGAGTATTTTTATACTGGAATAATTAACTTATATTCTTTGCTGTTTTTCCTTCTTTTTATGCGCAAATTTCAGTACTTTTGCAAATTAGTATTGAAAAATAAAATAAATATATAAATGGCTAACGGTCAACGTATTATACCAATTAATATTGAGGATGAAATGAAGTCCGCTTACATTGATTATTCAATGTCTGTTATCGTTTCAAGAGCTTTGCCTGACGTGAGAGATGGGTTTAAGCCAGTGCATAGAAGAGTTTTGTACGGAATGTCTGATTTGGGATTGTCTTTTAACAAGCCGCATAAAAAATCAGCAAGAATAGTTGGAGAGGTATTGGGTAAGTATCATCCACACGGTGATACATCAGTATATGATTCAATGGTCAGAATGGCACAGCCGTGGTCATTGAGATATCCTTTGGTCGATGGGCAAGGGAATTTTGGTTCGATGGATGGTGATAGTCCTGCCGCAATGAGATATACAGAGGCGAGATTGGAGAAAATCGCCGATGAGATCTTAATGGATATTAAGAAGGATACGGTAGACTTTGCCTTGAATTTTGACGATTCATTGGAAGAGCCGACAGTTCTGCCTACGCGTATCCCGAATCTCTTGATTAATGGCGCCTCAGGTATTGCAGTGGGGATGGCAACAAACATGCTGCCTCACAATTTGACAGAAGTGATAGAAGGAACCAAGGCCATGGTCGATGATCCGGATATCACCGTTGAGGGAATAATGGAATATATCAAAGCACCTGATTTTCCTACTGGTGGTACAATCTTCGGGTACGGAGGGGTCAAAAGTGCTTTCGAAACTGGAAGAGGGAAGATCGTGGTCAGAGGAAAGGCTGATATTGAGACCAATAAAAACAATATGGAATCAATCATCATAACCGAGATTCCATTTCAAGTGAATAAGGCAAATCTTGTTGCGAAAATGGCAGATCTGGTCAATGACGGCAAGATTGATGGTATACGAGATATCAGAGATGAGTCGGATCGAAAAGGTTTGAGGATTGTAGTAGAAGTGAAGAGAGACGGTATGGCCAGTGTGGTACTGAGTAAATTGTATAAATACACAGCTCTTCAGACTTCTTATGGTGTTAATAATATTTGTCTGGTCAATGGCAGGCCGCAACTATTAAATTTAAAACAAATCATCTCTGAGTTTATTAAATTCAGGTTGGAAGTAATAGTAAGAAGGACACAATACGACCTTAAGAAAGCGGAAGAAAGAGCGCATATACTTGAAGGTTTGTTGATAGCACTCGCCAATATTGATGAGGTGATTGCCATTATTAGAAAGTCAAAAACGGTAGATGAGGCGCGTGAAGGATTAGTCAATGCTTTTGAGCTGACCGATATCCAGGCTAAGGCCATCCTGGAAATGAGACTTCAAAAATTGGTAAGTCTCGAGGTTGAAAAGATTCAGGCAGAGTATGATGAACTTCAATTGAAAATTGCGCATTATAAAGAGATTTTGGCCAATGAGCGTTTGCAAAGAGATATCATCAAAGAAGAATTGGATGAAATCAATGAAAAGTATGGCGATGAAAGGAGGACAGATATCAGTTATGCAGATGATGAAATCAGCATAGAAGATATGATACCTAACGAAGAGGTTGTGATTTCAATTTCTAAATTGGGATATATCAAAAGAACAAAGTCTTCTGAATACAAAGCTCAATCCAGAGGAGGTAGAGGATCAAGAGGAAGTAAGACCAGGGATGCAGATTCGGTAGAACACCTTTTTGTTGCTGATGCACACAACTATATTTTATTATTTACTGAGCTGGGTCGATGTTTCTGGGTGAGGGCCTTCGAAATACCAGAGGCAGGAAAGACCTCAACAGGAAGAGTCCTTCAGAATATAATCAACATTCCTAAAAATGATAAAGTGAAGTCCTACATCATTGTAAAGGATTTGACAGACGAAGAATTCTTGAATAACAACTATGTATTCTTCTGTACAGAACAAGGATTGGTTAAGAAAACATTGATGGAGAAATTCTCACGCCCAAGAACAAATGGTATCAATGCCATTACGATCAATGAAGGAGATCATCTTTTAGAAGCCAAGTTGAGTAATGGAACCAATGATATATTGATTGCCAACAGGAATGGTAGGGCAATACGATTCCCGGAGGAGAAAGTGAGATCTATGGGTAGGTCAGCAGCCGGAGTTAGAGGTATTCGTCTTGACGAAGGTAAGGATGATAAGGTAGTAGGTATGTTGTCAGTAGATCCTTCCAATCCAGAAGTCACTATTTTCGTGGCATCGGAAAAGGGTAGTGGTAAGCGATCTGCCTTGGATGAGTATAGAATTACTAATAGAGGTGGAAAAGGAGTGAAGACCATGAACGTAACCGATAAAACGGGTAAGGTTGTCGCGGTTAAGGCCGTAAGCCTATACGATCACTTGATGATTACTACAGTGGAAGGTATAATGATACGATCAGCGGTGAGTGATTTGAGGGTGATGGGAAGAGCTACTCAAGGAGTAAGGGTTATCAACCTTGGTAAGAAAGATGCCATCGCGGATGTTGCCGTAATTAGAAGAGATGAAAATAGCAATGATGAAGAAGAGTAAAAATGTCCTTTTAAATTCATGAAATACAATAAAGGAAGTGTGTATCGTTAGAAATGAATAACGGGATTACACCACTGAATTTGTAAAATTTCATGTTTTTTTAACATTTTTGCATTTAGTCTTTAACACTTAATAAACACATATAATAATTTTTGCCCGTCATAATGATGTATTTGAAACAACCGTTGGGTAAAAATAATAAATAACAAAATGACAATTTCTATGAAAAAATTCGCTCTCGGACTCTTAAGTCTCTTTCTTGTAGTTGGATCTATAAACGCACAAGAGGGAAAGAAAGCCCTTAAAAAAGGAAGTAAAATTCTTAAAAAATATGGCGAGAATGCCAATGAGCATGCAGATCAATTGGATGAAGGTTTGATGTTGATCGAAAAAGCTTTTGAAAATGAAGATGTAGCTTCAAAAGCTAAAAACTACATTACGCTAGGAGCTGCTTATAATGCTGTAGCATCAGGACAAATAAATGCCAAACTTCTAGATGCTAATTATATCTTGTCTAATGCCAATCTTGCATTGAAAGCTATGGATGTATTCAAGAAAGCACATTCGATGACTGAAAAGAAAGGTGAAAAGAAAGATGCAATTGAAGGATTGCAAGCGACTGAAAGCCACCTTAATAATATAGGTATCTATTTCTTTCAGGCCAATGATTATGGCAATGCATTCGACTACTTTAATGGAGCCATTGCAGCTTATGAAACGTTGAAGGGTCTTGGTGGAGCATCAAGATTAGATGTTGAAGCAGATAGAAAGGACCACTATTTCTATACAGGTGCGGCTGGATACTATGGAAAGAAGGGTGCAGTTGTGATTCCAGTTTTGGAGACATTAGAAATGGAGGGAACCGATAAAGGTCTGGTATATGAGGCACTTTATAATCTATACGCTGAGTCTGATAAAACTAAGGCAGTATCATACCTTGAAAAAGGAAGAGCAGCATTTCCAGATGATACAGGACTTTTGTTCGCTGAGATCAATTACTACTTGCAAGAAGGAAAATTAGATATTCTTACGGATAAATTGAAAGCAGCAATTGAAAAAGAACCAGACAATGTTACCATTTATACTACACTTGGTAATGTAAATGATCAAATGAATCAAAAAGAAAGAGAAGCTGGTAACTTTGAAAAGGCTGATGAATTCTTTGCAGAAGCTTTGAAATACTACACGCAGGCTGTTGAGAAAGATCCAGATAACTTTGATGCTGTATACAGTCAAGGAGCACTTTATTACAACAAAGCAGCTTCATATACTGACAGAATCAACGAGTTGGCAAATGATTTTTCTGCAGCTGGAACAAAGAAGTATGATGCTTTGAAGGCAGAGATGGATAGCTTTTTCGATCAAGCGATGCCATTCTTTACCAAAGCCATAGGTATGAAATCAAATGACCTCAATACCTTGATCGCACTAAGAGAGATCCATGCAAGAAAAAATGAAATGGATAAAGTGTCTGAGTACAAGGCGAGAATCGATGCACTTTCATCTGGAGGTCAGTAAAAGAAGATAATAGCAAAATGAAATAGAAAAGGAATCTTAGAAATAAGGTTCCTTTTTTTTATGCGATATATTGTGGGAAAAATCTTGCAGACCCAATAAGCAATGAACAGGTTTTCAAAATGACTTAAAGTGTATATACTATTTGCAAAATTTAAAATTGAGTCATATGGTCAAAACCTGAGAAGAGTATGGTGCGAAATAATTATGTAAAATAATTGTGAAAATGTATTTTTGAAGTATCTACAATTCGATAAATATTGAATGTTAAGAAATAGGAAATGGCTTGAGTTTGTGCAGGGTTGAATCCATTAGTATTATAATAGATAATAAATTAAACCAATGAAAAAAAATATAACCTTAATCTTGTTTTTGCTTATTTCAGTAATGGGAAGTCATGTCATTGGGCAAGTATTTGATGCGAGCCTGATATTTACCAATGTTGAAGGGGGTGTGCAAAATGGTGTTACAACTGCAGACCTGGATGGAGATGGATTAGAAGATCTCATTATTGCTGGCTCTAACCCTAATGTGGCTTGGATAAAAAATAATGGAAACGGTACTTTTGGACCTCAAAAGAATGAAATTTTCGATGATGAAATTTTTGGTGAAGCTGTGCGTCCATTAGATTATGACCTGGATGGGGATATGGACATTGCGGCTGGTTGTTCTTTTTCTAATGTTGTGATCTTGATGGAAAATAGAGGGGATGGGACCTTTGAAGACGTGAAAATATTGGAAGATGGGCTCAATCCATTGACAAGCTTAATAACACATGACCTGGATGAGGATGGAGATAAAGATATAGTCTTTTGTGATTGGAGTATTACAGATGACCTGGGAGCTGTTTATTGGCTTCAAAATAATGACGGCGAATTTTCTTCAAAAATATTAATTGGAGATAATGTATTTGATGGCAAAAATGTAAGTGTCGGTGATCTTGATGGAGATGATTTTAATGATGTTGTCATAGCATCGGATTTTGATGATAAACTCCGTTGGTACAGGAATGAGGGAGACAACACATTTTCAGATGAAATACTCTTGATTGATGATGTATTTTCCAGCAATGCAGCGGTAATTGCAGATATTGATAGAGACGGCGATAAAGATATTGTTCATTGTACTGGAGATCTACTTCTTTGGGAGAATGACGGGAATGGAGAATTTACCAGTAGAATAGTCTCAGAACTTGTTGCATGGGATGTAGCGGTTGTAGATGTGACGCATGACGGATATCCAGAAATTTTTATTGGTAGCTCTTTAGACAAGGAGGCAGTTTTGTTTATTAATGATGGCACTGGTGAATTTAATGTTTCAGAGACTTACTTGTCTGATATTGGAGTAATCAGTGATATATGGATTACGGATATTAATAACGACAATAAAAAGGATATCATCACTTCATCATCTCTCTTCGATGGCTATTTACAATTTATTAATCTCAGTCCGGGTGAACCATTATCCACTTCTTACCTGGATGTTCCTCATAATGTGTTGGTCTATCCAAATCCTTCTTCGGGTAAAATATATTTAGAAAGTGATGTTGATATTATGCGTATTGAGATATATACCATGGATGGCGTTTTGTCTGGGATTCAAAATAGGACTGATCTTAATATGTCTAAGTATAATAATGGACAGTATATTTTAAAAATCATATTTGAAGATGGGCAGAGATATTCTCACCTTATTCAAAAGATCGATTAATTATACGATAAGAGATTTGATGAAATAAATCAAAAAAGAGAAAAATCTGAGTTAATTGGAATAAGTTGGTGGGATTCATTGTTCGATTTTGGTTAAAATCAATTACTTGATGATTTACCTTCAGCATCAATATATAATTCAGAGTCATAAAAGTGCGTCGTTTCACCTTTAAGCGGTGATTGTTTCTAGACAGTTTTATAGTGTGTGAAAATAAATGAGAATGTTTGACCTATCCATCAAACCTCCTCTTATAGATAGATGAATTCCATAGTTATCAAATAATTAGTATTTTATACATTATATTAATATGTAATATGTATATTCGTTCTCGAATTATCTATCCTATTAAACGCGCGTAGATAATCGTCCAATCTGGTATGCTTCCGTAATTCTTCGAAGCTGATAATAATTTCCTGTTTTGTTTACAATAAAGTTATAATGTGTAATTCATTTGATTACACCGACACATATATTATTGATTTTTTACATGTATTGTGTAAAAAAGTGTGAATATTGTGCTAATATGTGTCAAAATGTGGTAGATTTGGATTATCATTTAAATAAATGGTGTGAAAAGTTACCAACTGACAGGAGAGTTTGAGTGTAAGCTTGATGCCAAAGGGCGTCTAAGGCTACCTTCTTCTCTAATCAGACAAATTGGTCACAATGGAGTCCTTGAGTTTGCGATTAATCGAGGATTTGAAAAGCACCTAATGATGTATCCCAAAGATGTTTGGGAGGGAAAGACGAAAAAAATTAACCAGCTCAATATTTACAATACAAAAGAGCGGCAAGCATTAAGGTATTTTTATAGAGGTGCATCCATGTTGTATATGGATAGTGCGGATAGAATCCTTCTTCCTTCAGCTTTGATTGAGTACTCAGGATTGAAAAAAGACGTGATCCTGTTTGCTTATCATGAGCAGATTGAATTGTGGGATAAGGAAAAATACTACGAAATGCTAAATGATGAACCAGATTCATTTGCAGAAATAGCGGATGATATATTTGGATCTCAAGGCGACGAGGATGGCGAGCAAGCTGAATCAGATGCCTAATGAGTGATTATCATGTGCCCGTAATGTTGAATGAATGTATTGCTGGTCTTAATCTCAAGCCGGACGGAAGTTATGTAGATGTAACTTTTGGTGCTGGTGGACATTCCCAATCGATTTTAAAAAACATAGGTGTCAATGGACATTTATATGGCTTCGATCAAGATGATGATGCGGTAGCTAACACAATTGAAGATCCTAGATTTACCTTTATAAAGGCGAATTTTAGGTTCATCAAGAGATTTTTGCGAGTAGAAGGTGTGCGAAGTGTAGACGGAATTCTTGCGGATCTTGGAGTGTCATCTTTTCAATTGGATTACCCGGAAAGAGGTTTCTCTTATCGTTTTGATGCGGATCTTGATATGCGAATGAATCATGCCGATCAGTTGACTGCAGCGATTATATTAAAAGAGTATAGTCAGGATGATTTGCAGTTGCTTTTTAGCAAATTCGGTGAGGTGAGAAATGCTCGAACATTGGCAAAATTGATCGTTCAAGAAAGGGGTAAATCGGAAATTCGAACAACTTTTCAATTGAACGAAATTTTGGAGCGGATTCGATTTGGACCAAAGGCAAAGTATTTTGCTCAAGTGTACCAGGCCTTGCGAATGGAAGTGAATCAAGAAGTGCAGGTGTTGGAAGAGATGTTGCAGGGAGGGCTAGATGTATTGAAGCCAGGTGGACGATTTGTTGTGATGAGTTATCATTCAATTGAAGATAGAATCGTAAAGAATTTCTTCAAAACTGGTAACGCAGATGGAGTGCTTGATAAAAATGATTTCGGTGTAATTAAGCGTCCATTTAAGTTGATTAACAAGCGTGTGATTTTGGCAAGTGATGAAGAAGTGAGGCGGAATAGTCGGGCAAAAAGTGCCAAATTGAGAATAGCAGAAAAATTAGAAAATTAATAAAAATATAATCCTAAACGTGAGAATGCAAGCCGTGGGAATGGAGTATTTAGGAGTAAAGTAAAACCATTTGATGACTAAGGGTCAACATAAGAAAACTACAAACTTCAGATTCAAGGGAATCGAATGGCTTTTTATGAATTTGCCTTTTGTGTGCTACCTCGCATTGCTTGGTGTTGTATACATCTTTAGTGTCCATAATGTGGAGGGAAACCTTCGGAAAATCGAGGCATTGAAGAGTGAAGTAAACGATACGAGGTGGAGATACATGAATATCAAACAGGAGATAATGTATGGTAGCACACAATCGCAAATCGAGAAAAAAGTCGCGGACCTGAATCTTAAACCTATCAGAACCGTGCCTATAAAAATTACAGACTCAAAATGAGGCGGCGGCTAAGATGGATAGGAAGAAAGAGTTATTAATACGGGTTTACATGGTCCTCGCGGCCTTCATTATACTTGCCATGGTGATCATGGTGAGGGTGGTAAAGGTATCCATTGTCGAAGGCGATAAATGGAGGGATAAAAGTAAGCATAATGTGAAGTTGCGTACTCTGACAGCAGAGCGCGGAAACATATATTCTGAGGATTTCAATTTATTGAGCACCTCACTAAAGTTCTTTGAAATTCATATGGATCTATCGGTCTCGAAAGAAAAACTTTTCTATGATAATGTAGATTCCCTGGCATACTGTCTAAGTAAGTCAATCGGAAAACATAAAAGTCATAATGAATGGAAGGTTGATCTTGTAAGGGCCAAGAAAGCCAAAAAGCAATATTACCCGATCGCAAAGAAGGTGACTATTGAAGAGTTGAGGAAGGTGAAAAAGTTTCCAATCTTTAGAGCTGGAAGGAATGCTGGTGGGTTTATTACCAAGTCATTCAGCAGACGAACAAAGCCTTACAATGGTTTTGCCAGTAGGACTATAGGTGAGGATAGAGAGAATGCTTCAAAAATTGGACTGGAAGGATATTTTGACACTTTTTTGAAAGGTGACTCTACCAAGGTACTCATGAAAAGGATTTCTCAAGTAAAGGATGATTGGGTGCCAATCTACGACCTTGAAGATTTTGAGCCTGGCAGGGGGAATGATGTAGTGACTACTTTAAATATTGATATTCAAGACATCGTGCATAATGAGTTGCTCTCAAGAGTGGTGGAATTAGAAGCCGAAGCGGGTGCTGCAGTCGTAATGGATGTAAGTACAGGCGCTATAAAAGGAATATCAAATTTTCGGAGAATGGCCAATGGCAATTATGGGGAAATCTATAATGATGCCATCGGAAGGATGTCGGAACCTGGATCAACTTTTAAGTTGGCAAGTACACTGGCACTTCTGGATGACGGGTATTGTGACCTGGAATCTTCGGTTGATTTAAGAGGAGGGAAGATGAAGTTTTATGATCAGTGGATGCTTGATTCTGACATGCATGGATTGGGAAGAGTGACCTTGACGGATGCTTTTCAAAAATCTTCAAATGTCGGAATAGCAAAGCTTGTGCATGACCATTATAATAATAAAGATGGCAGGGTGCAGTTTGTAGAAAAGCTTGATCAACTGGGAATGACGCAAAAAACAAATGTTGAAATAATAGGAGAGAAGGCTCCAAAGGTGAAACATCCAACTAAAGATAAAAAACGGTGGTATGGTACTACTATTCCCTGGATGGCTCACGGCTATGAACTTATGGCGACTCCGCTTCAAATGCTAAATCTATATAATACGATAGCAAATGATGGTAGGATGATGAAGCCTTACTTGGTTTCTGAAATTAAAGATGGGGAGAAAACCATTAAAAAATTCAACCCTAAAGTTCTTAATGGTCAGTTGGTAAAGCCTCAGGTGGTGAGTGATGCTCAGAAATTACTAAAAGGAGTCGTTGAAAGTGGTACGGGAAGAAAATTGCAATCCAGTATAGTGGATATCGCAGGTAAGACGGGCACAACAAGGGTGAATTATGCTACCATAAAAGAAGGCGAGAGAAAAGAATACAATGCCTCATTTGCAGGATATTTTCCCGCAGATAACCCAAAATACTCGATGATTGTAGTGATTTATAAGCCACATGGGAGTATTTACTACGGAGCATCAGCAGCGGGCCCGGCATATAAAAAGATTGCCGAAAGGATTACGACTTTATCAAATAACTTGATTTACTCAGAAGAGTCACAAGCTATTGCCAAGGTTGAATTACCAGAGTCAAATGCGGGGTATAAAAAAGATTTCGAAAGAGTGTTTGATTATGTAGGGCTAGATTATAAAACCAAGAAAAAAGGAAATTGGGTAGAAGTTGATCCATTTGAAACAAAGATGTTAATTGATAAAAAGAGAATAAGCAGATCAATGGTTCCAAATGTAAAAGGCATGGGTGCTAGAGATGCGATATATGTTCTTGAAAATCTGGGGATGAATGTTGAAGTAAGTGGAGTAGGAAAAGTGGTAAAACAAACCATAAAACCAGGTTCCAAGATCAAAGGTCAGGACATTACGATTTTTTTGAATTAAAACGTGATGCCCAATGACAGAGAAAAGAAAGTTGTTTGAAATACTTGATGATAATCAGCCGATTCGATTTATTGGTGATGAGAATGTAACCATTAATGACTTGCATATCGATTCGCGAATCGTAAAATCAGGAGATGTGTTCTTCGCTATAAAAGGATACAACTCAGATGGACACGATTATATTGAATCAGCGATACAGAAAGGCGCTAAAGTCATTTTTTGTGAAGAATTGAATTTTGATTTTGTACCAGGTACTACCATTGTTCAGGTCAAAGACACAAGAGATGCACTTGCCAAATGTGCAGCCCGTTTTTATGACTATCCCTCAGAGGATGTGAAATTGATTGGTATTACAGGCACAAATGGCAAGACCACAGTCGCTACCTTATTATGGCAATTATTTGCTTCGATGGGGTATAAGACTGGATTGATTTCGACCGTTGAGAATAAGATTGGAGACACTATTATTCCTTCGACTCATACCACACCGGATGTGATTAGTCTTAATAGGCTTTTGGCAAAGATGAGAGATGAAAAATGTGAATATGTCTTCATGGAAGTGAGTTCACATGCGATCGATCAGCGTAGAATAGATCAGGTGAATTACCTGGGAGGCGTATTTACGAATATGTCCCACGATCATCTGGATTATCACAAGACATTCAAAGAATATATTTGGGCGAAGAAAAAGTTCTTCGATTCCCTTCCTTCAGAAGCATTTGCACTAGCAAACGTGGATGACAAAAGAGGAGAAGTGATGTTGCAAAATACAAAAGCTAAAAAACTGACATACGCACTCAAAAGTGTGGCAGATTATAAGGCAAAAATATTGAGCAATGGTGTAGACGGACTACAATTGAAAATTGATGGTCATGAAGCACACTTCAGATTGGTAGGTGAATTCAATGCTTACAATATCCTCTCTGTATATGCTACAGCAAAAGAATTGGGATTTGATTCCATGGAAGTTTTGCAGCATCTGTCAAATATTGTTGGTGCAGAAGGAAGATTTGAAAATATAAAAGTGGAAGGTGTAGGCAAAGTCGGAATAGTCGATTATGCACATACACCGGATGCACTGGAAAATGTTCTTAATACCATTGCCAAAGTGAAAACTGCCGAAAGTCAGGTCATTACGGTAATTGGTTGCGGAGGAGATAGAGATGCAGCGAAGCGGCCAAAGATGGCAGTCATCGCAGCTCGAGGAAGTGATAAATACATTTTGACTAGTGACAATCCTCGGTCCGAAAACCCTGAAATGATCTTAAATGATATGGAAGCAGGTCTTGAATCAGAAATGAAAAAAGGCATGTTGAGAATCGCGGATCGACTTCAGGCCATAAAGACTGCAGTGATGATTGCTGGCCCAAAAGATATTATCCTGGTAGCAGGAAAAGGACATGAAAAATACCAAGAAATAAATGGGGAGAAGTTCCCTTTTGATGATAAAGAAGTACTTCGAGCAGCAATGTTGGAAAGTGCTTAAAGATTGGTTCTATTATCATTCTCAGGTTGGTTTTAACAGTTGCAGTAAGTAAGAACCCATGCAAAAAGTTGTGTGTTGCTTACTGTCAACTGTTATCTTTTAATCTTGTTTTGCAGACGCAAGGCAAGTAATGAATGAGAGAGTTTTAATAGACATTTTTGATTGCGATTCGGTTCTATTTTTAGAATTGTAGTCATACACAAGGCGGAAAAGACGAGGAGGTCCATGTAAGAAAACTACACTTTTTACTGTCCTTTCTAAACGATTAGTAATTGATACCCATCGTTTAATAAACAGTACTCTTCAGGATCAGTTCTTCTTCTTAAACTCGCTTATAGATTAAAGACGAAAAAAGAAGATGCTATATCATCTATTTGAATATTTAGAGAAAAATTACAATCTGCCTGGGGCAGGTTTGTTTCAATATATCAGTTTTCGATCTGGAGTAGCGATTATTATTTCCTTAATCATCTCTATTCTCTTCGGAAATCGGATAATACGTTCTTTGAAAAAATTGCAAGTAGGAGAGACCGTTAGAGAACTGGGACTCGCTGGGCAAAAAGAGAAAGAAGGAACTCCGACCATGGGTGGCTTCATTATTATATTGGCAACTTTAGTGCCATGTTTGCTTCTAGCTGATATCACCAATATTTATATTATTTTATTGATTTTGACGACTGTTTTGATGGCGACCATTGGTTTTGCCGATGATTATATCAAAGTCTTCCGAAAAAATAAAGATGGTCTCGCTGGACGATTCAAAGTGTTTGGTCAGGTGCTTTTGGGAATATTGATTTCCAGTGTTATGTTGATGCATGACGATATCCTGGTGAGAATGCCCTTGGCAGATGCTGTACTAGCAGGGTATGAGGTGATCCAAAACTTTTCGATCGAGGTATCTCAAGTCAATGCACCAAGTAAGATGGTGGAAATGGCTTATGTGAAAACCACATTGACGAATGTGCCTTTTTTTAGAGGGAATGCATTTGATTACAACGGATTGCTTTGGTTTTTAGGAGATAATGCCTCAAAATTTGTTTGGATCGTTTTTGTTCCGATTGTGGTATTTATCGTGACGGCTGTTTCGAATGCTGCGAATCTTACGGATGGAATCGACGGCTTGGCCACTGGGCTTTCGGCGATCATTGCGGCTACTTTAGCTGTGCTCGCATATGTAAGTGGTAATTCCATAATCGCAGATTTTCTTGACATCTACTACATACCTTACTCTTCCGAGATGGTGATTTTTGCCGCTTGTTTCCTTGGAGGATGCATAGGATTTTTGTGGCACAATGCTTATCCTGCAAAAGTGTTTATGGGAGATACGGGAAGTTTGACAATAGGAGGAATTATTGCTGTGATGGCCATATTCTTAAGAAAAGAGTTCTTATTACCTATTCTCTGTGGAGTGTTCTTTTTAGAAACACTTTCAGTTATACTTCAAGTGAGTTACTTCAAGTATACTCGAAAGAAATATGGAGAAGGCAGAAGGATCTTTAAGATGTCGCCCATCCATCATCATTTCCAAAAGTTGGGAATGCATGAATCCCGATTAGTGACAAGGTTTTGGATAGTCGGAGTGATGTTGGCGATTGTTACCATTATTACCTTAAAAGTAAGGTAGGCATATGAAGGTGGTGATAATTGGAGCTGCAGAGAGCGGCATAGGTGCTGCACTACTAGCAAAGAAAAAAAAATATGAAGTCTTCGTATCTGACTTTGGGGAAATCTCAGAAAAGTACAAGGACGAATTAAAAAATAACAATATCCCTTTTGAAGAAAAGGGACATACTATTGAAAGATTGATTGATGCAGGTTTCGTGATAAAGAGTCCTGGAGTGCCAGATACTGCGCCCGTCCTCCGCAGTTTAAAGAAAGAGGGAATGAAAGTAATTTCAGAGATTGAGTTTGGTTATTCATTTTATTCTGGCAAACTCATAGCTATTACAGGTAGCAATGGGAAAACTACCACTTCAGGACTCATTTATCACGTAATGAAAAATGCAGGTTTGGATGTTGAAATTGGAGGAAATTATGGGACTAGCTTCGCCCGAGTCCTTGCGGATCGAGAACCAGATTATATGGTGCTCGAATTGAGCAGTTTCCAGTTGGATAATATTGAAGATTTCAGACCAGACATTGCCGTATTGCTGAATATTACAGCGGACCATTTGGATCGCTATGAATATGACATCATGAAGTACGGCGCATCAAAAATGAGGATTATCGAAAATCAGACCAAGGACGATGCCTTCGTCTATAATGCTGATGATAAGCTCATTAGGGAATTAATTTTATTAAGTCCTGGAATGGCTCAAAAACACTCTATTTCAGAACTGGATTATATCCATGGTATTTTTTCAAAGGAAAAAAGCCAAAAATTTGAATTGACGCTAAAAGGAAGGCATAATCTTTTTAATGCTAGATGTGCAGTGGAGACATTGCGAATTCTGGGGTTAAGTGAAGAAGAGATTGCCCCTGGACTCGTTTCTTTTAAAAACGAACCCCACCGTCTTGAAGATGTAGCTGTAATCAACGGAATTACGTTCATCAACGACAGTAAGGCTACCAACGTAGAGTCTGTTTTTTATGCTCTTGATGCAATAGAAGACGACATTATTTGGATAGCTGGTGGTACTGATAAAGGAAATGATTATTCGACACTCTTTGATATTGCAAAAACTAAAATTAAAGCACTAATCTGTTTAGGAGTGGACAATAAAAAACTTGTAAAGTCCTTTTCGGAAATAATACCAATAATTATCGAATCAACTAAGGTCTCAAATGTTGTCGATAATGCATTGGATCTGGCTTCGGCTGGAGACACGGTGATTTTATCACCAGCATGCGCGAGTTTTGATCTCTTCGAGAACTACACTGATCGGGGAGATCAATTCAAGCGACGAATAATTGAATTAAAAATGAATAATTAAAAATGATTATTTAATAATTGAAGAGCAGAGAAATGAGGTCTTCCTTAGCGGACTTTGCGACTTAGCGGTTAAAAAAATAAAAAGTAACATTTGAACACAGTAACAACATTATATAGCACACTCCGCGGGGATAAATACATTTGGCTCATTTTGGGCTTTTTGGGTTTGTTCTCAGTATTGGCTGTATATAGTTCCGGTGGGGCGATGGCCTATAAATATGCTGGCGGAAATCCAGAATCATATTTATTCAAACAAGGATTTTTTATTTGTATGGGAATGGTCGTTGCAGTGGCATGTTACAAGCTGCATTATCTACATTACAGCAGGTTGGCACCGATTTTATTGGCGATTGCGATTCCGTTATTGATGTATACATGGTTATTCGGTCCGGAGATCAATCATTCGAAAAGATGGATTAGCATTCCCTGGATCAATCAGAATTTCCAGACATCAGATTTTGCCAAGATTGCATTGATCATGTTCGTTTCGAGATCATTGGCGATACGACAGGATTTTATCAAGGATTTTAAGAGTGCATTTCTACCGATTATTGCACCTGTGGTTATTGTTTGTGGGTTGATTATGCTGGCTGATTTGAGTACTGCAGTTTTGTTGTTTACGACATGTTTATTGATGATGTTTATAGGACGGGTGTCGCTCAAGTATGTGGGATTGATGATTCTTTGTGGATTATTGGTGGCGGCGGTCATTGTATTCATAGGTACTGTATTTCCTGATATGTTCAGGGTGGATACCTGGATCTCGAGGATACAAACCTTTCTTGGATCTGGCAACGAAACATTTCAAGTAGAGCAATCAAAAATAGCCATTGCCAATGGTGGTTGGTTCGGTTTGGGACCAGGAAATAGTTTGCAGAAAAACTTTTTGCCTTATGCCTATGCAGATTTTATATATGCCATCATCTGTGAAGAATATGGGGTAGTAGGAGGCTTGGTGATACTGGCAGCGTACTTGGGATTATTGTTCAGATGTATAAAGATAGTAACACAATGTCCGAAGGCATTCGGCGCCATATTGGCGATGGGCTTATGTCTCAACCTTGTGATTCAGGCATTTGCAAATATTGCCGTATCGGTACAGTTGGTGCCAGTGACAGGATTGACATTGCCCCTAATAAGTATGGGTGGTACTTCGGTACTTTTTACATGCATGAGCATTGGAGTAATACTGAGCGTGAGCAGATATGTAGAACAGGCACATTTACAGAAATTGGCCTTGGAGAAATTAGAAGAACAAACAGATGCGGGTAATAATTAGTGGAGGAGGAACTGGAGGGCATGTGTTTCCGGCAATTGCGATTGCTGATGCGATAAAAAAAGAAAGACCTGAAGCAGAGATACTTTTTGTAGGTGCTGAGGGAAAATTAGAAATGGATAAAGTACCGAAAGCGGGCTATTCCATAGTGGGACTTCCAATAAGAGGATTCCACAGAAAATTGACATTTCGAAATTTGATGTTTCCTTTCAAGCTGTTGTCGAGTATGATGAAGGCGAGAAAGGTGATCAAGGATTTTAAGCCAGATGTGGCAGTGGGAGTTGGAGGATATGCGAGCGGACCTGTATTGCAGGTTGCCAATAGCAGAAAAATACCAACCCTGGTACAAGAGCAAAATTCGTACGCTGGAGTGACCAATAAATTATTGGCAAAGCGAGCGAATAGAATTTGTGTGGCATATGATGGCATGGAGAAGTTTTTTCCAAAAGAAAAAATTGTCTTTACAGGAAATCCAGTCAGAAGAGAAATATTTGAAAATGATATAACTACGTCGGGAGCGAAGGCAAAACTAAGGTTGGTAGGAAATAAGAAAACTATACTGATTTTTGGTGGCAGCCTGGGAGCGAGAGCGCTTA
Source organism: Saprospiraceae bacterium (assembly GCA_965230575.1). Lineage (GTDB taxonomy): Bacteria > Bacteroidota > Bacteroidia > Chitinophagales > Saprospiraceae > CAJXUU01. The sequence goes on along the minus strand of OZ246013.1, from coordinate 6,574,665 downwards.
ATGAGTCTATCGAAGAGGGTGCTGAATTACTGAGGCAGCATTCCGAGATCAACTTCATTTGGCAGGTTGGTAAACTGTACTACGAAGAATACAAAATGTCTGAAGTAGCAAAATTGCCAAATGTAACAGTGCTTCCCTTTATAGAGGACATGGCATCAGCATATAGAGCAGCTGATCTTGTAGTCTGTAGAGCGGGTGCATTGACAATCTCCGAGCTCAGCCTTGTGGTAAAGGCTGCAATCTTGGTCCCATCTCCGAATGTAGCAGAGGATCACCAGACTAAAAATGCAATGGCCCTGGTTAATAAAGGCGCCGCAGCAATGGTCAGAGATTCAGAAGGAAAAGAAAAGCTGGTAAAGACCATGCTCAAATTGATTGAAGATGAGGATAAGTGTGAAGAGTTGAGGAATAATATTAAGCATTTTGGAAGGCCGGATGCAGCGAAGATGATTGCGAAAGAAGTGATTCTTTTAGTAGAAAAGTGAATGATTAAAAGGGCTGCCTTAGCGAATTTAGCGCCTTTGCGGTTAAAAAAATAACAAACACTCGAAGATGGAAGAAATAAAGAGAGTGTATTTTATAGGAATAGGAGGGATAGGAATGAGTGCAATAGCCAGATACATGAATTCTAATGGGAAGGAAGTGTTTGGATATGACAAGACAGAAACAGAATTGACCAAAAAGTTGGTCGAAGAGGGCATGGAGATTCATTATGCAGATGATGTGAATTTGATTCCAGAGGGCATTGATTTGGTGGTTTATACCCCCGCGATACCTGATAGTCACAAAGGATTGAATCACTTTCGAGATAGTGGATACGATGTCATAAAGAGGGCTGAAATGCTGGGTAGATTGAGTAATGTGAAAAAGACAATTGCGATTGCTGGGACACATGGAAAGACATCTACAAGTGCGACTACAGCGCATCTTTTGAAATATGGGAAAAAAGATATTTCGGCTTTTATTGGAGGTATTATGTCCAATTATAAAAGCAACTATATCGAAGGTAGGGGAGATTGGATAGTAGTGGAAGCTGATGAGTATGATCGATCATTTTTGCACTTGACTCCGGATATTATTGGAGTGATGAGTATGGATGCAGATCACCTGGATATCTATGGAAATCACGATGTGATGAAGGAAGGATTCGAAGTATTTATATCGAAGGTTAAAGATGGAGGGTTGGTGATTTTGAAAAAAGGCATGCTTGAAAAATTGAGTAATGGCTTGTTGATAAATCTGTCGGATCGGAATGTAAGAATATGTGAATTTGGAATAGAAGTGGAGGCCGATGTGGATATTGATAGAGTAAATGTGAAGGATGGACACTTTTATTTTAATTATAAAAATAATGAGGATGAATGGCTGGGCCTGAAGACAAATTTGCCAGGTCGACATAATATTGAAAATGCAAGTGTAGCTATAAAGATAGCGACTGAATTAGGATTAGGAGAGGATGAAATTAGAAGTGGCTTGGAATCTTTTAAGGGAATAAAAAGAAGATTCGAAAAGGTATACGAAGGAGACGAGGTGGTTTATATTGATGACTATGCGCATCATCCGACAGAGTTGAATTCAGCCATTTCAGCAGCGAGAGAATTGTATCCGGACAAAAGGTTGACTGGTATTTTTCAACCACATTTATTCTCACGGACGAGGGACTTTGTGGACGGATTTGCAGAAGCGCTGGATGCCTTGGATGAGGTGATTTTAATGGATATTTATCCTGCCAGAGAAGAGCCGATAGATGGAGTGACATCCAAGATAATCTTTGAAAAATTGAAAACTGAAAATAAAGAAATGGTGACTAAAGAGTCATTGTTAAAAACATTGAAAAATAAAGATTTGGAGGTATTAATGACCTTGGGAGCTGGAGATATTGATGTGTTTGTTCCTCAAATCAAAACATGGTTGAATACTTAGAAAAAAATAATTGAGCAGAAAAAGAACATATAACAAAAAACGCACAAACTGGAAAAAAAATCTGGTTTGGACAGTGGTGGTCATCATCATACTGGGCGTGTTGTTTATGGCTGTTCAGCGAAAGAAAGATGCTACTGTTACCACAGTGTCTATTTCAATTACTGGAATAAAAGGAGGTAAAAACCTGGTAACCAAGAAAGGCGTCAAGCAGATGTTTAGAAATTACCTGGGGTATGATTTGGAGATGAGTTCGATTCGAGATTTGGATTTGATGGATATGGAGTCAATGCTGGAAGATGATGATCGAATAAAGTCTGCGGAAGTGTATATAGACAATAAAGACAGACTGCATATTGATATTGATCAGCGCGTACCAATACTTCGGGTATTCAATGATAAGAATTCGACCTTTTACCTGGATATAGATGGGAATGAGATACCTGCCTATAGAGGCGCCACTATAAGAGTACCTGTTGCCTCTGGTAATATAGAAGATTATGATCCAAAGCTCTTGAGTGCGAATAAAAATAGTCGGTTGAAAGATGTCTACGAATTGGCCAAGTATATTCATGAAGATGAGTTTTTGGCAGCATTGATTGAGCAGATCGATGTACAGGATAATGGTGAAGTAATGATGGTGCCAAAAGTAGGAAGACAAAAATTGGACTTTGGGCATGTAGAGAATATGGAGGAAAGATTTGACAAGCTCAAATTATTGTACAAGGGAGGAATGGAACAAGTAGGGTGGAGGAAGTATGATGTATTGACTTTGAAATATGATAGCAGGTCGGGAGAAGATGGCAAGGAAGGGTATCATTTGATATATGGGGAAAAGAGGAAGTGAAAAGAGGGGGATTTTGAATTTTGAATTTTGAATGAAGAATGTAGAATGTGGAATGAAGAATTTCGAATGTAGAATTATGAATTTCGAATTTTGAATTTGAGGTTTATGGTTCAAGGTTCAAGGTGAGAAGTTGACAGGTTAAACTTTTGCTCCTTGCGGTTAAAAAAAATAAAGTATGTCCTGGTCATTGGATTGGGGCTTGAAAAAAGAATTTAAAAGAGGCGTAAGCCGATAAATCTATAAGTTATGAATGATCACAACAACATCCAAAATGAAATAGCGGTAGCTCTGGACATCGGGACTACCAAGGTTTGTGCTATTGCAGGTTGTCTTAATGAGTATGGCAAGATTGAAGTTGTAAGCGTGGGTACTGTTAAATCTGAGGGAGTTTCGCGAGGCGTGGTTTCTAATATTGATAAGACAGTGAGAGCTATCAAAGAGGCGATTGAGATAGCTGAACGAAATGCGGGTCTTAAATTTAAATTGGTACATGTCGGTATAGCTGGGCAACATATCAAAAGTCTGCATCACCACGGTTTATTGGTTCGCCATGATGCGAATGATGAAATTGCCTACGAAGATGTAGAAAAATTGATCAAGGATATGCACAAGCTGGTGCTTCCTCCTGGTGATAAGATTCTTCATGTGATTCCTCAGGAATTTACCGTAGATGATGAGCAAGATATAATAGATCCTGTAGGAATGTCGGGTATCCGATTGGAGGCCAACTTCCACATTATTACGGGCCAGATTTCGGCGAGTAGAAATATAATGAGGTGTGTGGAGAAAGCAGGTCTTGAAGTAGCAGATGTCACACTTGAGCCTATAGCGAGCTCCGCTTCCATATTGAGTGACGAGGAGAAAGAAGCAGGTGTAGCTCTGGTAGATATAGGAGGAGGGACTACGGACATTACAATCTTCAAAGATGGTATCATTCGTCATACAGCTGTTATCCCTTTTGGAGGAAATGCAGTGACCAAAGATATAAGAGAAGGATGTACAGTGATGATGGATCAAGCTGAAAAACTAAAGGTGAAGTTTGGTTCCGCAATGGCAGAAGAGATTTATGACAATCGAATAATTACAATCCCTGGTTTCAAGGGTAGAGAACATAAGGAGATTTCTGAGAAGAACCTGGCTAGAATAATCCAAGCGAGAGTAGAAGAAATCTTCGATTATGTACTTTGGGAAATTAGAAGATCTGGATATGAGAACAAGCTTATAGCTGGAATAGTATTGACAGGTGGAGGCTCTTTATTGAAGCACATTAATATTTTGGCAGAGTACCACACAGGACTTTCCGCAAGAGTGGGTCAACCTGTCGAACATCTGGCACATGGATACAGCACTCAATTGGCTAGTCCGATATATGCTACGGCGGTAGGATTGCTAAAGAATACTATTGAGAATATGAATGACCGAAGTTTTGTCGAACAAAAAGGACAAGAGGTGGCGAATGATTCTGAAATGGGTGAAGAAAATGACGGAATTGACGAAATTGACAATGGAGATGATCATCCAAAGAACAAGAAAGGAAACAGATTTTTCAATAAATTCTATACACTGACGAAGGAATTTTTTGAAGCTACACCAGACTCGGAATTTTAAGATTGCTGATAATTCAATGACTCAATTAATGAGTGGTTGAAAGAAGAAAATAAATAAGAAAACTCATCCTTAATTAGGATACAACTCAAAATAATAAAAACTCATCGTTATGACATTTGATATACCAGAAAACAAAAGCTCTATAATCAAGGTGATTGGAGTCGGAGGTGGCGGCGGAAATGCTGTAGCTCACATGTTTCAACAAGGAATAGTAGGTGTAGATTTTGCAATATGCAATACAGATTCTCAAGCTATGGAGCATAGTACGATACCTGTACGAATAGCTCTTGGTCCGCATTTGACCGAAGGAAGGGGAGCGGGATCAAAGCCTGAAGTTGGAAAAGAAGCTTGTATTGAGTCTATTGATGAAGTGAGAACTTTTCTTTCGGACAATACCAAGATGTTGTTCATTACTGCAGGTATGGGCGGTGGTACTGGTACGGGTGCTGCACCGATCATTGCCAAAGCGGCAAAAGAGATGAATATTCTTACTGTGGCTATCGTGACCTTGCCATTCAAGTTTGAAGGAATGAGAAGACAAAGGCAGGCGCTTGAAGGATTGGAGCAATTGAAGAAAAATGTGGATTCTATCCTGGTGGTTTCGAATGATAAGGTGAGAGCCATACATGGAAATCTTGCGCTTTCGGATGCATTCAGCCAAGCGGACAATATATTGACCACAGCAGCAAAAGGAATTGCAGAAATAATAACAGTAGCAGGAAGTATCAATGTGGATTTTGAAGATGTGAATACTGTGATGAAGGACAGCGGTGTGGCCATTATGGGACATGCTACGGCCGAAGGAGAAAATAGGGCTCAAAAGTCTATCTCGATGGCATTGAATAGCCCACTTCTGGAAGATAATGACATCCGAGGAGCAAAGCACATCCTACTCAATATTACATCTGGTACTAAGGAAGTGACCATGGATGAGATAGGTGAAATTACAAATTATGTGGAAGAGGAAGCTGGTTATGGAACCGATGTGATCTGGGGTGTTTGTAAAGATGAAGGGCTCGAAGAGAAAGTTGGAATTACCATTATTGCTACTGGATTCAAAGAAGGCGGAGCTCGAAAGCCTACGGTTACAGAAGAAAAGATTGTGGTGAGCCTGGATGATTCTATGGAAATCACGGGTGATGCTGCTATTCTGACTGGTGGATACAATTCTGAAGGAAATAGCGCCAATACATTTGATTTTGATACGGATGATGTGAAGCGTACGATTGAGACTATTGGAGTTGCTAATGGTAATCTTGAACCCTTCGTGGATGAGGCAGAAGAAGTAAGAAGAGAGCAAAGAAGAAAGGAAATGGAGATGGATAGAACACGTAGAGAAATGCTCAGAAAAAATACCAGTGTTCCATTAGATAGCCCAAAAGTTGTCGCTGATATGGAGTCGCTTCCAGCTTATGCAAGAAGAAATGTTATCCTCGATGATGTGGACTCGTCAAAGGAAGTAAATAGAAGTAGATATACAGTTTCTATGGACGATGACGGTCCATTGGTACAAGGAAACAACAGTTATTTACATGACAATGTGGACTAGATAGATAATCACTATCTGGCATTTACAGAAAGAATATTATACCGAAAAATCAAGGTCTCTCAGAATAAGAAACTACAACTGAGATGGGACGACCTTTTGAAGAATTTCGTCTTTTTATAATCGTCTTATCTTATTTATCGTAAATAAGATATGTTGCCCCGGGCTCTCCGCCTTGGGGCTTTTTTATGTTTGGAAGAAATTGAAATATTGAGAAAGAATATGAAAGCTTGGTAAACATAGAATTTTCGCTAAGCTTCAGCAAATGGATGTAGGATTTGGAAACGATTTGAGAAAACGGAAGGGTTAATAGATTAATGGGAATTTGTATTTTAGGAATTTTATTGGATATAATGATTTTATGATATGCGTTTTTTGAAGAAGATAAAAATTACGAATTATGGCCAATGAGGATCAGCGGTTTTCCAATATATCATTTTTGTATTATAGGTTTTGGATGTGTTTTATATTAATGGTATTTGCCATTTCAGCATTTGGACAAGATTATTTACTAATCAAGGAAGGAAAGAAATATCGATTTAATGGTCTTGAATATAAGATCAATGAATTGGGAACTGTATATGGAGAAAATGAGGAGGCATTAAAGTTGTATAATGATGGAATGCGAGCAAAGTCACGATCTCAGATTATGGCTGCCGGAGGGCTAATGTCTTTCCTGGCGGGGTTGGTAATATATGTAAATGTTTCTGAGGAAAACAAAGCCTATGGCGGTTGGATGATGATAGCAGGTGTGGTATTGGAACCACTTGCGCTCGGACTTTCTTTAAATGGAAGTATAAAATTGGTCAAGGCAAGAAAGGTTTTTAATGAAGATTTGTTGGAAAAACGTAAATATAAATCCAACTCATCCCTTTCTATAGGGAGTACCAAAAATGGTATAGGACTAACTTTGATTTTTTAGAGATTTGCGAAAAATTGGTAAATTACGAAACCATTTGTGTCTTGGCGGTCAAATGCGTAATAAAAAACAATAGTTCAGTTCCTCGTTAAGGACAATATTGATTTTGAGATACTCGTTTCAGTGAAATAAAAATACCAATTATGACGCTCAATACTTTATCCGATACCCAGAATGTCTCAACCTCAATCATCAAAATTTTTGTCTTCTTTCTATTGTTGCTGAATACAGTCTGCACCTCGGCTCAGGATTATTTGTTGATCAAAGAAAAAGGGAAATACTATCACAATGGACAGGAGTATAAGTGCAAAGAACTGGGACAGGTGTATCGAGAAAGTGAGGAGGCTCTGAAATGGTATAACAAGGGGAGAAGAAATCTGAGGGTTGCTACTTATTTAAGCTTCGGTGGCTTAGCACTTGGGGGAGTTGCTTATGGTATTGGATCTTCGGCTGAAGATTTAGGGGCTCTTGCAGTAATTGCTTTATTATTAGGTGTAGGATTAATAGTCGAATTGGTGGCAGTGGTATTTGCATTAAGAGGAAGTGGCAAATTGAAACGGGCCAGGGAAGAGTTTAATTTCGATATGTTGGAAAAATTTGGATTGCAATCAGATATGTCACTAACTTTCGGAGGTACTAAAAATGGTGTAGGTCTTATATTGCAGTTTTGATTTTAAATTATTGTTGTCTTTCTATTTTGAATAAAAAGGCATATTCGGATATTCTTAAATTTATTTTTAGTCATTTCCACACAATATTCAATTCAACTAAAAAACCAGCGAAGATCAGTCAAATCTGCGTCATCCGCGTTCAAAACTCATTGTATTGAACGCCGATAACGCGGATTATTATGATTAAATATGATTTAATAATCTATTTCCCTGGACGCTATGCGCTCAAAAGATCTTTAAATCTACCTTTATTGGCATAGACAAGTAGCAATCCGAGGATCATTCCCAAAACAGATCCACCAATTCCTCCCATATCATGAAGTATGTGGAATATCAAAGCATTGAACATAATAGCAATTAGTATCGTGAGAGATAATGGTACATATTTATTAATAATCAATGCTAGACCAAAGACTATTTCTAAAACTGCAATGATAGTCATGAAACCTGACGACATATAAATTCCCATCAAGGTGCCGCCATCACCCGCAATTTCAGGCATTGGTAAAAATCCTATGAATTTATTCAATCCGAATACAAGGCAAAAAACTCCAAATAGAATCCTAATACCCATTACTACTTTTTCATTCATTTTAATGTTGTTTTGATTAAAAATATGGTTGAATATAAGAAAATCAAAACATTTTGTTGCAACAAACTTAATTTACATTACAATTAATTGCATATATAGTCGTTTGGCATATATTTATTTACGGTAAATTAAGGGCAAACGGATGGATATGTCAATGCACAATAGTTACATCTCCGTACTTTTTCAAACTTTCTACTTCTACACAATAGGTGTAATCAATATCTAGTAAATAGACAAAAACTCCAGTTCTTACATTTTTACCATTGTACATGCCATCCCAGCAATCTGTCATGTCAGTAGTCTCAAAATACTTATTGCCCCACCTGTCATAAATGATTAATCGGTAGCTCAAAATTGTAGTTTCTGGACTGACAACTGGCACAAAACATTCATTCACTCCATCTTGGTTTGGTGAGAAAATATTCGGAAAATATACGGGCTGTTCTCTAGTTATTTCTTCCAGTTGTATATCCCAGGTGTATTCTTCAGTAGAGCATTTGTCATTAACCGTAAGTGTATATTCTCCAGAATTTCTAGCAACGATAGTACTATCTGTCTCTCCTGTACTCCAGCTATAGTTGATATCACCTTGCGCTTCGATAATGGTAGGCGCAAGATTTACTTCCTCAATAGTGCAATCAAGTATAGGGTCGGCAAATTCTACTTCCAAATCTCCAGCTTCCAGAATTTCTACTTCAAACGGATGGATACAGCCGTTTTGACCTTTTACATAAATGGTATGAAAGCCAACATTCAAATTCGGAATATTGGTATCAGTAGAATAATCGATTTGATCAATTGAATACTCCAGGCCTAACTCCGATGTTTGGATTAGTACGGCACCATTTGCTTCTCCAATACAGGCATCTTCAGTATCAAATGTCACTACAGGCGAAGGTTGGATTTCTATTATAGCAGGGTATTCAAATTGACATTCTCCATCCTCTAAAAGATAAACCCTTAGCGGACCTTCTGGTAAATTGGTAAATTCCAAATCATTCGAGTAGTTCAGTCCATCCAACGAATACTCATAATTGCCCGATGTCGTAGGGCTTATGGATAGAGAACCTTGATTTTCCCCTTCACAAGTACTCATAGTGATGATGTCTATTTGTGGTGTTTCAGTAACAGGGATATCGAAGGGGTAGCTATGTGCACAACCATCAATTTCCTGAACATATAGCGTTTGAGTTCCTGCTGGTAGATTGTCAAAATTATCAGCATTAGTAAAGGTGATATTGTCCAATGAGTATTCAAATGTACCCATATTAAGCGGTGTGATTTGTAGAGATCCAGTAGCTCCTGAACTACAAGAGGCAGAAGTCATTAGATCAAACTGAGGCTCCGGATTAATGGCAATTGCAAAAGGATACTCATAGATACAAGAGTTGTCTTCTTGCATGTATATGATGTACGCTCCAGATGGCAAATTGTCAAATTGAGTGTTGGACGAATAAGTAATGCCATCCAGTGAATATTGATAATTGCCAAATCCTGAAGGAATGATTTCTGCATTACCAGTATTGGCACCTGGACATGTGTTTTGGGCAATAACATTCATTTGAGGTGTTTGAGCAGCCTCGATTTCAAATGGATAACTTTTGACACAGCCATTTTCATCTGTAAACCACAACATGTGCATTCCTGGAGCGAGTCCATCGAATTGTAAGGTGGTAGAATATGCAGAGTTATTGTCCACGGCAAATTGTAATCCAGACCCTGCCATAATTGTAATATCCAAAACTCCATTATCCACATCTTGACAAGAAGTACTGGTTATCAAACTTACGTCAGCTTCTGGATAGGCCACAACAGTAATTAATGTTGAAGAATCACATCCCGCTTCATTTACATCCTCAAAAGTCCATGTGTCCCCTTCTTGAAGCACTATACTATTCACAATAATAGTCTCCCCGACACAGGTAAACATATCCAAACTTTCGTTGGATTCAACGCATTCCTTTATCAATGGGAAATTCTTTTCTTTATCCTCAATACAATCCACAAAATCGACATCGTCTTCCAAAATACCACCAGTAAGATTGAGTCCCAAGCCTGTAGTGTCAATTTCAATTCTTGGATTCGAAATGTCCACAGGATCAAAGATGTAGTACCCTCCAATGTCGGTAAGAATGGTGCTTTCAAATACAGACCCTGCATAAAGATTGACAGGAACACCGTCCAATAGTTCTTCTCCAGCATCCCATATGCCATTATTGTTTTCATCAATGAACACAATGCCCGAAACAGATTGATTGCTGGGTTCTGCGTCAATCGAAAGTATGTCACTAGTATCTCTACAGCCATAAAAATTTTCGACAACCAACTGATATTCTCCCGCCTCTTCAGCAATCAAATCTTTAGTGGATCCCACCGCTCCAGCTATTGGTACACCATCCAGCAACCATTGATAACTGCTAGCTCCATTTATATTCGGTATGCAAATGGTATCTGGAAAACAAGCCTCCGTACAACCCAAGTTAATTCTGTTGGCATTGGGTAGAGGAGCCACAAAAATGCCCGTACTTTCTCTTTCACACCCTTTTTTATTTTTGGCAGTGACTGTATAGTAGCCACCTTTACTTACTGTTGTCGTAAGTCCTGCGACTCCATTGCTCCAATAGTAAAGTAAATCTGGATCTGGATTATCGACAGACAAGGTATGAACCTCGCCCTCACATGGATTCATTGTGGAGCTAGATACCTGAATGGCATCTGGTAGTGGATTGATGATGATGGTAATCGGGTCACTCTCTATCTCACATCCGCTCAATGGATCAGTCACTGTGACATTAAAATCATGCCTGCCTGGGGCTAGACCAAATAGCTCGTACTCATTTACAAAAGTAGAAGTATTGTTGCCCACAGACCATTCATAAGTCGCACCGCTAATCCAGGTGACATTAAGCGTGAAAAGTTCACCCTGACAGATTTCCAAACTATCAAAATATGACGGTCCAAAAAATTCTTCAGTTAAATGTGTTGCCCTTATTTTCGTATCAATGATTCCTTCTACCGTGACATTTATAGGATCGGGAACATAGTCACAGCCTGTACTTTCGCTAATGGTGACATAATAGACACCAGGGTCGGAAACTGTTATGATTTGACCGGTACTTCCATCAGACCATAAGTATCCATCTCCTCCTGATGGTGCTGTCAAGGTGACTTCTTCACCATAACATATTGGGAAGAGCTGGTTTGCAGAGATGTCTCCACTCAAGGTGGTGGATGTAACATCGACAATCTTGGTGATGGATTGGACACAGTTTTTTCCATCGGTAACACTGAGACTCACATTGTATGATCCATTGCTACTAAATGTGTGAATGGCTACTGGATTTTTGGAAGTATTGGATACTCCTGAACCTGGATCATCAAAATCCCATTCATAGGTATAGATGTCATCATCTGGTAAAGCTTCGAATAGAATGCCATCATCACTACAAGTAGATGTAGGTAGAATGAACTCTGCCAACGGTCCCTCTTCAACGATTACTTCTAATTCATACGAACTCATGCATCCATTTGAACTTTCGATTTCCAGAATGACGGTATAAGTACCTGCTGTATTAAAGATGTGGGTTGGGTTTTCATCATTGGAAGTATTGTCTGCAGCACTGGATGGATCACCAAAATCCCAGGTGTAATTGATAATGTCGAATCCCGGGATAAAGGTTGAGTGATTTCGGAATTGGACTTCATTACCTGCACATGCTCTTTCGTAATCAAATCTCGGTGCAGCGGGAACCGTGAAAATATTCACTCCTACTTCTCCAGCTACGTCCCCATAGACAAATACATAATAATATCCAGCATTGGTGAATTCATGAATTGGAGAAGTCTCATTGCTAAAATTATCAGCTCCACTATCAGGATCGCCAAAATCCCAGGTAAATGAAGTGCTGGAATAGCTAAGTCCGAATACATTGAATTGTAAACTATTGCACCGCAGCGAAAGTTCGTAAATACCAATTTCACCATCGCCACCACCCGTGCAAGTACCTGGAGGTGGATTGCCACCGCACCACTCATGTAGGGTGTGGGTATTGGATATTGCCGTACAGCCATTTTTATCTGTTACTTGTACGTGATAGTCTCCGTATTGATTGGTGGATATCGAAGAAGCAGTAGAGCCAAAGGGTACATTATTGTGAAACCATTCGTAGGTATAGCCATCCTTGGTATTGAGCGCTACAATCGAAACATTGGGATGTGGAAGACAGAAGGCATTTTCGTCAGGGGAAGAAACCCTTACAGAAGGTGGCAAAAAGGTATCTATTACGACTGGTATGATTTCTACACAACCATCGGTTGATGTGATTTCAACCTCATATACACCATTCGATACATTTTGATTGGTCGAATTGCCAATAACGACATCAAATTCATCCCTGATTTCTACTGTACTGCCTGCAGGAACTGTGCTGATAATAGGAGTAACTTCACCTGGGCAAATTTCATCAAGATAGACTACAGAATTTGCTCCCAGGGCATTGACTGTTACATTATACGATAAATTGGATCCACAATAGTCTGTTATAATTTGATGGTTGCCAGCTTGATGCCACATGACATCTATGGTGTTGTCAGGATTGTGAACTATACTACCAGCATTGCTTGGATTTATCGACCAATCTGGCAAGGTGCCATTCGTCGCCCCTACACTATAAGTCTCTACCTCATCGACACAGGTAATGGATGATCCTGAAATCGTAGCATTTTGTGCTGCTTCAGGGAAAACGATCAATTCATCGGATCGGCAATATGTGTCGTCCCTTGAATATAGAACTCGTATTTCATATGGCCCGTTGGTTGTCCATTGGATTGAAGCGGAAGTAGATTTTACTTGTCGAAAATTTGAGCCATCATAGATATTCCAAATCACTGATACTCCTTGATCAGGCAATGGGACAGAATAATTGTAGTATTCATTGATACAAATTACCATTGGTCCTTCTATCGATGTTGGTGTGGTAGGTGCTTCTATAATTTCGAAAAAGGAAGAAACTTCATCATTGCAATAGTTATTAGCATTGTCAACTGCAACGATAGTGTAAATTCCAGCTTCAGTAAAAGTCTCGTTGAAGTAGCTGACATCAGGATGTGAAAATATTACTCCTGTAGGGGAAGTAATAGTCCAGGAAACCGTAGCACTATTCCATCCTTCGACACCGCTGAAATAAGCCTGGACTCCCGTACATGCAAGTTCTGAATAACTAATGTCAAAGTCAGGTTTGAGGTCTACATTTAGGCTGGCCTGACCTCCGCATTCGAGATAGCAATTTTCATAATCGACCGATACCACAGCACTATAATCTTCAAATGGGTCGTCGCTCCATTGCACGGTGATTTGATTCGTTCCCCATCCTTGGACAATTGTACCATTCCCCGCAATATTCCAATTGTATTCGGTGCCATTGTAATATTGTACGGAGTAGTTGCTATGTCCTGCTTTACAAGCTACGATGGGGCCATCAATGACTGCTGATCCATCGAGAATTGGAATTTGAACCACGGTCTCACTGGCACAAATGGCTTCACTGCATCCACTGGTACTGAGGCCCACTGTGCCTACCGGACCCGTATTCCAAATCACAGTGATGTAATCATCACCAGGGCCTCCACCATCAGTGGTAGTTCCGTTGCCACTTATATTCCAGCTATATGTACCACATGAATTGGCAGCGAAATAAGTGTGCTCTTCATTGCCGCATGTCGTCCCTGTACAAGTTATTTCCGGACCAGGATTGTCATCAACAATAATTTGATAGTAACTGGTGTCAAAACATTTACATTCGGTAGATCCAACGAGCATTACATCATAAGTGCCTCCTGCGCTGTATGACGCTGTGATATTGGTACCATAATTAAAGCTGCCATCTCCCATCGTCCATTCAAAACTTGTAGTCTCAATCGATCCTAGTGCTTCCAGATATACTTCCTGGTCTGCGCAGACATTGATTGAGTTTGGGCCTCCGTTGAATGCCGATATATCTACATCTAGAGGTGCCAGAATCTCAATACAAAAAAATGCAGAATCTATGCACCCGAAGCTGTTTGTTTCAGTGAGTTTGATGTATCCGGTACCAGAGGCATCCCATTGAATGGTAATGCCTTCAGGGGTGTCGGATAGGATGGTGCCACCCTCTACTTCCCACAATGTGCTGGCACCATGATTCTCTTCGAAGGAGTAGAATCCTATCGATGATGAACACGCGGTAAGACAGTCTACAGTCTGGAATTCTTGTTCTCCAGAATGAGTGATGGAATCTATGGTAACACATTCGGGATATTTGGGAGGGATTATTGTTGGGTCTGGGATAGCGGCTACCGTGACGTCAATTTTTACGGTTTGACTTGCAGCTGGAGCGGAGAAGTCAACCAATGTGATCTCATTCGAACCTATGGTATTCCAACAAATTTCTACGACTGAACCTTGATTGGTGCCTTCGATTCTTCCTGTGGACTTCCAATAGTATGGGCCTCCAACACCACCGCTCAAGTTGTAGGTTTTACAATCTTCATAGCATGCTTCGATATCTCCAAGGATCGAATGTTGGGCAGTTAAGTTAATCGTGCTAAAAGAAATTAAAAACGAAAAGGAAATTAAAAGTTTAGTGATATTCATGCTATTTCGAATTTAGTAGTTGGGTAACGATAATAAGATAGCAAGGATCAAAAATTCGTTGCAAAGAATTTGGACTAATTGATTTTACGCCAATTTAAGACTATCTGCAAGGTCTAATTTTACAAGAGTTTATGCTCGATTGATTTTAGGATAAAATATTTTATTATTCATTCTTTAGAATAAGGTGTTTTGACATTTTGAATTTATGTTTTCTTTCTTCTTTTGAAAAATATCGTAAAGTTTGATACTTTTTTAATTCTCCATTGTCGGTGTCCATTAATTCTGAGAAATGAGGTAGCTGCCATAAATGGCTCAGTTTTTCTCTCTCCATGGCTTCTAATAGAAATACCAATCTGTTATCCATATATGCTTCTCGTGAATAATGATGTCCCAATTCTCTATAACTTGAAAAACAAAGTGTTTTATCCCCTTTTTTCTCACACATCAATACCAGGCCCTTGTACCAATTGTCATATACATCAATATAATTCTTATAGGTAATTATGGAATAATATTGCTTGTGATCGGGAGAATATGTAATGAATTGACAATGAAGTGAATCTTTAAGATGGGCAATTTTGTCAACATGTTCAGGGCTAAAATTCATGTGAAAAAAATGGTTTACCAATTCCAGTTGGGTGGAGTCTTCTCTATTACTTACTTGATTATTATTAAAGGTTAGCATTGATTTTAATTCCTTAATTAGAGTGGTTGTATCGGAATTAATAATTGAGCTTGCTGGGGAATTAAAGCTGAATTTCTCTTGTAATTTTTTTACCTTCTTTGCTCGTTTTGCAATGTCTTTTATTTTGGCTTGAAATTTTTCTTCTGGTATTTCTTCCTTTGGGTTTGCTATTTGATATGTAATCACATGGGTCAATAAAAAACTTAAAAACAATGAAATGAATATAGCCCATAGATTCTTTCTTAATTTTTTCGAAACATATAATGGTACGAGGAGTAGAATTGATATAATAAATGATGTAAATAAAATTTGAAATTGTTTGGCAAGCTCTAAAATCGGTCCTACTGCATCTCCAGCATAGTGGAGAGACCAAAATTTATCTGAGGCAATGAATCCATTTACAACCACACTGAAAATAACGATTGAGGGAAACAGCCACTTTTTATTTTTATTCATTTATGGAAGATACTTATAAATACAATTTGCAGAAATTATATCTCCGAATTATGCTCAAATTGATAATCACATCACTTCTAAAATGACAATTGAAATAATAGAGATGTCTATAATATCCTCACTCCCAAATGCCTTAAAATAATTGTTTTGGCAATCATGATGATTGTTCGATTATTTTCGATCTACAACCTTACAAACCTCCTTTGGTTGGAATTTTATTCGTTTGCCAAGGCACGAGTTTAGAAGGGTAGTAATCTATGTCTTGATTGTCCAATCTATCTTTATGCTTTCCAAGTCTCACTTTAAAATTATCCCAATTTCTGAATTTGCTTGGTGTCCAGCCGATTTCTGAATGACAAATCAATCTTGGGAAGATCATGTATTCGATGTCATCCATTTTGGTTACAGTTTCGGACCATAGTGGAGATTCTACTCCGAGGATATGTTCTTTATTGATACCTTCGACCAGCTCAGTTGGCTCCCACATATAGGCACTATCCACTTCTATATAGGCAGCCCAGTGCAAGCCGAGGTGGGTAGTAGAGTCATATTGCATATCTAGATAGGTCTTGGTCGCTGGAGAGATGAGGACTTGAGCGTTTTGATCTACACCCATTTTTGCATTTTTGGCTACATTCCAATAGTGAACCACAGAATTTGCAGGTAATTTGGCATGAGCGATCTCGTCCCAACCGATGACCTGTTTGCCATATTTATTGACAATTTTTGAGGTCCGTTCTATGAATGGAATGTAATCTTTCAGTTCTGTTACGTGAGATTCGTCACCACCGATATGGATGTATGGGCCAGGTGTGATTAGTGAAAGTTCTCTTACGACATCATCTACAAATTTGTATACGATTTCTTTGTCTGTGCAAAGGGTGCTGAATCCAACTTCTGTGCCCGTATATAGTTTTGGTGCCTTGCCATTACAGTTGAGTTCTGGGTAGGAAGACAGGGCCGCATTGGTGTGGCCAGGCATGTCAATTTCAGGGATGATTGTTATGAATTTGCTTGCCGCATAATTTACAATGTCCTTGTATTGCTCCTGGGTAAAGAATCCTCCTTTGCCACCGCCTACTTCTGTACTTCCACCATGTGTGGTAAGATTTGGCCATGATTTGATTTCGATCCGCCATCCTTGATCATCGGATAGGTGGAGGTGTAAGTTGTTGATCTTGTATTGAGATATGAGATCGATCACCCGCTTGACATCCTCTACCTCGAAGAAATGTCTGGAGACGTCCAGCATGGATCCTCTATATCCAAATTCGGGTTTGTCACTAATCGTACCTGTAGGGACTAACCATGCAGCATCTTTTTGATTGCTTTTTTCAATTTCTGCGGGCAAGATTTGTCTCAATGTTTGGATGCCATTGAAGATGCCATGCTTGTCAGCTGCGGAGAGGTGGATGTAATCTTTGGTGATATTCAGATTATAGCCTTCAGGTCCCAGTTTGACATCGCTATCAAGGTCAAAGAAAATTTTATTCTCTCCTGAGATGTTTGTGATGGCCGCAGTCTCCAATTGAAATCCACTGGCATTATTCAGTTGTCTTACAAAATCTGATACTGAACCCAGACCCGCATCACCCAATATTTGTGTGTTGGCATTAATCTCAAAAGAGCTTCCTGTCGCTTCGACACTGAGCGGTTGAGGGATGATGCTTATACTGGCAAGATCCATTGCTGGGGCATTGTCACTTTCACAAGATAGAAAGGAGATCATCAGGAGGAGCAGCAAAGAAGACTTTAAGAAAGAATGCATAGAAGTTAGATTATGGAATTATAAGTTACAAAAAACAAATTTTCAATTTTGAATTTTCAATTTCGTTAACGGCGAATATCTACATTAATAGGAGGAATATGAAGTGGGATACAAAAAATATTTATCAATTTGCGAGACATTGTTTTGATATTCATCGAGAGAAGACATATTTTTCCATCCTTCAGAATCTACAAACTTCTTCCAATTAAGGTCTCTTTCGGCTTTATTTTTATGGGTGGTCATGTACATCAAATTTGGCATTTTATTCCCAGCTATCACCTCACCAAAGAAGACTGGATGAAAGCCCAATTCTTTGAATAATTCTATCTCTCCACCTTCATTAAACATTTTCACTTTGTTGGCATATATTCTTTCTGTGGCTGATTCGTACGACCTGAGTTCATAGATTCTATCCTTCCTCGGTCCTTCAACTGGAGTAGGGGTGAGCAGCGGCGCGTCTTCGAATGCTTTGAGTAGGATCGATTCTATTCTTTGGTATGGGGGATTGTCGTGAGGTGCTTCGAGATAGGGCTTACCCGCCTCAAGGTAGGCCTCATCAAGTTCCAGTTGTCCATTGAGCGATTCGAATTGGAACAAAGAGATGAATGGAATGATGACATAGGTCTTGGCTATAGAATCTGCCTCAGTATCTTTTCTGTTTTTGAATACACCGATGGTTTCGATCATCTGTCTATTGAGAGCTGGGATTAGAGCGTTTTTGAGATATTCGTCAGTCGTTTTTTCTTGTTGTGCTGTATCGAAGGTATAGATTTTTACTTGGTAGAATGCTCTGATTTGGGCCGAGGTGTGGGTGGTGGATAAGAGGAGGAAGAATGCAGGAAGTAGGATATGTGTAAAAGAGAATTTCATATGGTAAGAATATATTGAGTGCCAAATGTACAATGAATTGAGGTAATGGTTAATTGATTGGATTGAAATTGCTGGATTTGGAGTATGATGGTGTGGTAATATTGTTGGGGTAGGGCTAGGATAGGGGAATAGAAGATAGTGAAAGATTGTTGTAGGAGTTTGGAATATGATGCTATGCTGTGGAGATTTGTGAGATAGCGTTTCGGGATATCATTTTAGCAAAATGTAGCTTAGGGTTTTATCTTTGGGAGGTTGAGATATGGTAAATTAATTGCAATTTTAAATTGGCTAGTCGTTTTTATTCGTTTATTATCTGGATATATTTGGATATACTCGGTTATATGTGGCTAAAATTGATTCGGCAGTAGATGTTGGTAAAGTGTTGTTAATTAGTAGGTTGTGAGTTTGGTGTGTTTTGTATATTAGAGGTGTATCCGTCACTTGGATTTTGGAGTTGCGGGTTTACAATTGTTAGCCGTAATCAAGAGATAATATTTTACGATTGAATACATAAAAAACTTATTTATGTTTAAGGGAACCATACCTTCAGAATTAATAGAATCAATTAAGAAAGGCGAATGTATCTTATTCGTTGGATCAGGAATTTCTTCCATAGTTAAGCGAAAGAATAAAAAGCCATTACCTACATGGAAAAATTTTCTACTTGAGCTTTTGAGTTATGCCAAGCAAAAAAATGTGATTTTCTGGAATGGCTCAGATGAAATAGAAGATATTATAAATAAAGGGAATTACTTATTAGCTGCACAAGAACTTCAAGAATGTCTAACTCTTGGAGAGTTTTCAGATTTCTTAAACCTACTATTTTTAGATGAAGGTGTTAAACCTTCTAAAACTCATAAAGAACTAATTAAAATTCCCTTTCGTGCAATACTTACCACAAATTACGATAATCTACTTGAAGGAGCATATTCAATTGAAAATGAAGGGAAAATGTGCATTAAATTTATTCAAGAAGACCTAAATAAAATATCATCACCATTACGTAACAAAAAATTCTTTTTGTTTAAAATACATGGTGATTCCGCACGTCCTGACTCAATTGTATTGGGAAGTAGGAGCTATAATCACTTATTATTTAGATCCCCAGAATATCTTCATTTCATTGAAACTCTATTCACAACACATACTGTATTATTCGTTGGATTTGGAGGTTCAGATATTGATTTTGATTTTATTAATAATAGATTATCAACAATATATTCAAGAACCCTTAATAAACATTACATTCTCTTACCCGACTCGAAATATAACTTAACTGAAAAAAGAAGAATGTTAATTGATAAAAGACTTGAAGTAATAGACTATGAATATGATAAATCTCATAAACAGGTAGGACACTTTTTTTCCCAATTAAATGATTTAATGAGTGAAGACAAATCGGTTGAAAAGCCAGAAATGTCAACTGAACAGTCTAGTACCAGACCATTATACATAATATCGAGTAAGAAATTTAATGAAGAATATCAAGAACTTATTATAGAAACAATTGAGAGAGTGCAGAAGGAACGTTCTTTTAATTCTTGGTATTGGTTTTATGGTTATGGAGGTGAAAAAGTTAGCAAGGAGGATCTTTTTAGTATTCAGAACTATCAGAATGTACTTATCATATTTGACAATGAAATAATGGAATCTAAAGAAATTGAATTTTTATTCGAATTGATCACATTGCGTGAAATTGAAGAAAAGGTAAATTTAATAGCAATATCATATAATACTGATAATGTTCCTGAGTTTTTAAAAAGGAGAATTCATAATTTTGGAACCAATTTTACAGCAGAAAACATAGCCCAAATTCTAATTAAAGAAATGAAAATGACAACAGCTAACAAGTGATGATGATGTCAGATTGGCTATCACCAATCCGCCACATATCACAGAACTGTTAGATACAAGTAGGAAATTAAAACAAAACATCTATTATAAAAACATGAAAGTATTTATTAGTTGGTCTGGAAAAAGAAGTTTACGTGTAGCAAATCTTCTTAATTCTTGGATTAGACAAGTCATTCAATCCGCTGAAACATGGATATCAGTGGATATTGATAAAGGGACTAGATGGAATGAATCAATATCTTTTGAATTAGAGAATACAAAAGTTGGTATATTATGCTTAAGATAAAGGAAACTTAGATTCGAATTGGATATTATTTGAAGCTGGAGCTTTATCTAAAACTAAAGATGCTCATGTTTGCACTTTTCTCTTAGACATTAAACCGATTGATGTGAGACCTCCATTATCTCAATTTCAACATACACATTTTGCAAAAGAGGATATTAAAAAATTAATGCATACCATAAATAGCAAAATTGCAGCTAATAATGAACGAACACTAAAGGATTAGGATCTTGACCAAATATTTGAAATATTTTATCCTAAATTAGAAGAAGAATTAAATGAAATAAAATCATCTACAGTTGAAAATGAAATTGTTCCAAGATTTGATTCTGAGTTACTAGAAGAAATTCTTCATTCTGTCCGGGCTATTATATCAGGTCAAAGGTATGTCGCAACTCTTTTAATAAAAGGAGTAGATTCGGGGATAGGTGTTATTCAAAGAATTACTGGCAAATTATCAAAAGATATGAACATTGATATCCATTCATTTGCTATAGATGGAAATGAAGGAATTTTTGAAGGAATGATTAAAGTATGGGTTTGGAACGATCAACAATTAAAAACTGTAATAAAGGAAGTAAAAAAGGTCATTCATTAGGTTATAAAATGTATGTCCCTTTAGCAGAGACCCAAATCTATTTAAATTATCTATTAAATAGATTTAAAGACTTGAACGGAATAATTTCAATATCATTATAAATTGTACTGGATTGGGATCAAGTGAATTAGTAGCTGATAAGGAATTATATCCAATACATGGGCAAATTGTGAAAATTCAACCTCAAGAAGAAATTAATTGTATTGTCACTGACTTTGCCGTCGGAAAAAATAAAGATAAATTAGCATATGTTGTTCCAAGAAAAGATTGTACAGTCTTAGGAGGAACGACTATTAAAGGAAAAAAAGAATTAACACCGAATGATGAATTAACCAAGGGGATAATTAAAAGGTGTAAAGAAATCGAACCTAATTTGAAGGAGGTAAGTGTGAAATCCGTTCATGTTGGATTAAGACCTGGGAGGTCGGCAATAAGACTTGAAAAAGAAGGGAAAAATCTTATTCATAATTACGGTCATGGAGGAGGAGGATTTATTGTTTCTTGGGGATGCGCTAAATCGGTAAAAGAATTAGTTAAACAAATAAAATAAAATTGGTGAGAGCATATATATATACGAGACCGTTAGTCATAATAAAATGAAGCAAAACGAATACATAGAACTAATAAAAACTCACTTAAATAATAGTGGCTTAAATTATTCAATTCAAACTGAAAACTTTTATGGCCCTCATTGGCATATAGAAATAGAATCAAACTCTTATAAAGTAAAAATTGCTGGTGATATTGGATTCAACATAGAAGTATCTGACATGGCTAAAACCTATTCTTTATGGAAAATTGACCGAAGTTTAATTAGTAAGTCAAAAACCACAAGTGAAAATATTATAACGCAATTAAATACACTTTTACCTTTAATTAAATAATAATACTTGAGTTGCGACACATAATTATGCTGGAATGAACATAGATAAGGTCATACAAGATTTAAAATCAAAAAATCCTATAAGAATAAGAGAGTCTGGTCTTTATGTTATTCAAAACAGTCAGAATGAAAGAGTAATTAAACAACTCATTCCGCATTTGAAACAAATCAAACAATCGACTATTGGGTTAGAATTAGGTGGTGCATTTGCAACGAACAACAGGTTTTACAAATTTCCAATAGAAATAATTGAATTTTATAATCGAAGAAATTCGATTTGGAAAAGGAATACCAAATGTACCTGTAATCTATATCTTTCAAAATCATACGAGAGTTATAATCCTGAAAAAGAAGCTTTGAACGAATCAATTGAATTAATCGTAAAGCTGAAAGGAAATTGGACTCAAGATTATGAATTGAAATGCCTTAAGTGCAATCAAAGATATTATATATCTGAAAGACACTATCATATGATTTGGTGGCATTGGGAACTTCTCAATTATGATTCAGAAATCTCATTGACTGGAAATTCAAAAATAGATAGAGAGTATTTACTATTGACTAAGGTTGTTAAAGAAGCGATAGCAACAAAAAACTTAAACAATGACGCTTTGAATTTTGAAAAACAAAGAATTATCGATTTTAGAATGAAACTTGCCTGCAATAAAGACACCGAAATGATTGAAACAAACTTTGGATGGGATAAGGAGTTAGATCAAATTATTAATACAATTAGTGAACAAATGAAAATACTATGAATAACGCTATATATCACTCCATTGCTCCTTCGTCGCAACAGAGGATATAATTATCCGCTTTCATTAATTATAATGACAAAAAGTATAATATTAATAACCTGTGTTTTGCTTCTTGGCTTAGGATGTCAAAGACATTTGTATACTGAATATACTACGGCATACAAAGACGGTGTAATATATTTAGCAGGAACAAACATCAATTTTCGAATGGATTCAACTTTTCTAAGAACAGATTGGACTGATCATCTTGGATATGGAAAAATAGGAAAAGGTAGATATCTTATAGAAGATGAAATTATAATACTGGTTTACGATGGATTTGAAGATAAAATTTTAGAACACAAACAAAATACTAAACAACAAATTCAAATAATTATTGAATCAGAAGATAGTACTCAAGTGTTTCCCATAAAGCTTAAAATTAAAGATTGGACAGGTCAAGAAATTATAGGACTTAAAGTCAGTCTTCTAAATTCAGAGGGGAATATTCTTAATGAAAATTATTCAAATCTCGACGGAATTTCAACAATTGAAATAACCAATGAAGAACCTAAATATATTTTGAAATCTCAGTATTTACATAGTGAACAATTACATTTTGAATTTACTGCATCAACAAGTTTAGATACTATAATATACTTAGCGGAGCACATACCATATATAGAAACTGGAAGAACGGATACCTTTGAAATAAAGTCTTTTGGTACTTACATACAAAACAAAACAAGAGGTTTTGAAAAGTTAAAAAAAATGATAATAAGTGATATGAGGTCAGACTTGCGATAGTTGAGTTCGCTCCATGTTACAAATACGTTATAAGCATTAAAAAAAAATGGACAATAAATTAAAAATCATATTAAGTATATGTCCTGATGCATTTGAAGCGTCTGAAGAATTCTATCTTAAAAGAATGAAGAAGTTTCGAGTTGAATACAGTGAAGAGTTTATTTCTCAATTTCAAGAAGAATTTTATCACCTAATAGACGACCAAACATATTCCTTCAGTAAGACGTGTAAAGAGCTTTCCTTTTTTGCCTTTGATAAGAAAGAAAGTGAATTTAAAATAAGACAATACTTAACAAACTTCTTTGTAAATTCTGGCTACATAAAATAACCATTTTCCAAGAAGAATTAAAAAAACAAATCAAAGAACTTCTTGAAACAAGATATAATAGGAAATCTTTTCGTTCCTCAGAGAGACAACGACACACCATTATCCGTTATACCAAAGAAAAAACGGTAAAATGAAATTGAAAACAACATTGCTCCTATTAAGTATATATTTTACAGTTGCTATTCAAGCCCAAACGGTTACAGATATTGATGGGAATATTTATAATACCGTTGTTTTAGGTTCACAAACATGGATGAAAGAGAATTTAAAAGTAACCCGTTACCAAAATGGAGACGCTATACTTACGACTTCGCCCCATTCACAGAACATTGAAGGTGAAATTGGCGCAAAATACCAATGGGCTTATAATGGAGATGATAGCAATGTTGTGAATTATGGTAGATTATATACGTGGCATGCTGCTGTGGATTCCCGAAAAGTATGCCCTGTCGATTGGCATATCCCTTCGGATGCAGAATGGGACTCATTAATTATTTTTTCTGGAGGCATTGAGAATGCTCGAGATGAATTGGTAAACGGTGACTTTTCGGCTTTGTATGCTGGCAGAAGACATGATAAAGGTAGTTTTGTGGGTTTAAATACTACAACTCATTGGTGGTCTTCTGATGATTTCGAGATGGATTCCTATTGGAAGCCTTCAATCAATTCCAATTCAAATGATAATAGTGCTGTGGCAAGTGGCAATCTATATCGCTCTCGGACATTAGGATTTTCTGTACGCTGTATCAAGGATAACAGTACTGTGGGTATTGATACTTTTAGGTCTAATCACAAGTATGTAATTGCAGATTATTATACAAACAAAGTTTTTGTTCACCCAAAAAATGTTTCCAATCCTGTTTTTTATGTTTATGATTTTTCGGGACAATTAGTTTATAGTCAAAAAGTTGCAGTAGGGCAGAGTGAAATTAATATTGATCACCTTCCATATGGCGTATATGTATATGTATTGAGAGGAGACAACTTCTCATTTCAAATGAAGAGTATAAAAATACATTAGAAAAAAGTATAACTAAATTTGAATCCAGGGCATAGCAAAAGCTGAAATGTCAATTAATGCTGTGAGGGCTTACGGCATTTAGCATGCCCCAATTTGGATCATCACTTAATCAAACAAATTTGTATTTTAGAGAATAAAATCAGAAAAGATGAATTAGAAATCATTTAGAAGATTTTAATTTAAAAGGGCAACTTTATTTATTAGAGCGCCTAAGGTTGAAGGAGCAAGTGGAGGTTCAACCAGAATAATTGTAATTTGATAGCCAAAATAAAAACTATGGTAGTAGAATATATCAGATACAAAATCGATTCCGAGAGGCAAAATTCCTTTGTAGATTCATATCAAAAAGCTTCTACATTTTTAGACCAATCAAACTATTGTTTGGGATATGAATTAAGCCATTGCGAAGAAGAAAAAGAAAATTTTATTTTAAGAATTGAGTGGACATCTACTGACGATCACTTAAATGGATTTAGAAAGTCTTCTGAATTTAGAGAATTTCTAAACCATGTTAGACCTTATTTCAATGATATTGAAGAGATGAATCATTATGAATTGACTTCTGTAATAAAGAATTGAAAACAGTAGTGATCAATGGTAGGACTTGGCAATTGGTAAGGGACATCACAACAGAAGTTCTTCATTGGACAACATTAGAATAGGGATATTCTTAAGTAGGAATATCCTTTATAAATCAATTATTGCATAGGTTTTACACCTGAATTGAAACCCCGTTTTTCTTATGTTTTGCCTAAATACGAGGTATTATTTTCAACCTGGACAAGTCCTTCGCCAGGACGGGCGTTCATTTTTTGCATTGCCAAAAAAACGAACCAAAAAAGTCTAGACTGGCCCAATGCAGCACGCATGGCCGCTCCCACATCCCAAAGCCCAGTCAGGGCCATGCTTCTTTTACCTCGTGGTTATTTCAAGAGCTATCTTCATTGAAAGTTAGTCTACTCCTGAATGTGCCTAGAATAGAAAAAATGAAAAGCTGTAGCAAATAAGCTTTGATGCGAGCATACTCGTTGATGCTATGCATGCTCCGTACCTCAAATCCGTTCTAAGCCAGCCAGAAAAGTCAACAAGCACCACGTTTCAATAATTGATATTCACCTTGTTTTTTAAATTCACGAATGGACATACCTGTATACTTTTTAAATGTCTTGGACAGATGACTGACATCAGTAAAACCCAATTCATTCGCAATTTCGGATAGGTTATAGTTCGAATTTAACAAGCGAATTTCTACAAGTTTTAGTTTGGTCTTGAGGATATATTCTCGTAAAGATATCTTCACTTTTTTACGAAAAAATTCACTTAGATAGGTAGGCGATATTAACATGGTTTTTGCTAATTGCTCTACCTTCAAAAGATGAGGTTCATTGATGTTTTCATTAATATATGCCAACAATTTGGTGATTCTGTCATCTTTTTCTGCATTGTTGGATGTCTCGTAAGCCGAACTATTTTTACTATTTCGCAATAGAATTTCTAAAATACCCGTCATAAAACTTTTGATCAAAGTGGGAGAGCTTGACTGATAATTTCTGTTTTCTTTTAATATTAAATCAATCAGTGCATAGATATGTTGCCTGTCCAATGGACTATGAATGATATCTCCTGGTAATTGATTGTAATTTGATAAAATATAGGCCGCTTCCTTAAACCATTTTGATTGGTTTGAATCATTGCGTTCTCCTGCATTAAAAAAGTTGGAGGTGAATTTTATAAATACAAATTTACTCTGTTCTTCAATTTGAAAAGAGTGACATTTTAAAGGAGGAAGTAAAAATAAACTTCCACTTTTGTAATCATAGAAATTATAATTGATGCACTGAGTTCCTTTGCCTTCTTTGACAAGTACCAATTCAAAGAAATTATTTTTTACTGGACGTTGATGCCACTCGTTCAACTCTAATTCTTGTATTTCAAAAGGTTTGTAAGCTTGTAAAACCTGCATATCTGTATTATTGTGTGACAAAACTAAGTTAAAATGAATAGAATTCCTGAATTTTAATTGTTTTCACTCTTATTTATACTCAATATACCTTTTTTTATACCAAAACCCTCAAAGTATATTGATGCACCTTTGTGTTGTTATAAAAAAATCATTCACACAATTAAAAAAAACAATGAAAGGAATGTTAGTCAAAGAATACGGTGAAAATGCTGTATTTGAAGTTTCAGAAATCGAAAAGCCGACAATAAAACCTGGACATATTTTAGTGAACATTGCCGCATCAAGTGTTAATACGGTAGATACTATGATAAGGAAGATGGGAGAAAATTTACCCTTGTCTCCAGTTGCACCTGCTTTATTGGGTATGGATTTCGCTGGAACGATTGAAGCAATTGGAGAAGGTGTAGAAGGTTATGCAGTTGGGGATGAAGTGTATGGTTGTGCAGGTGGTTTGGCTGATTTGCCTGGTACATTAGCCGAATACATCGTAGCAGATTGCAATTTGTTGTCACACAAACCGAAAAATTTATCCATGCGAGAAGCAGCCGCTTTGCCATTAGTCGCTATTACCGCATATGAAGGGTTGATGAGAGCAGGTGTAAAAGAAGGGCAAAAAGTATTAGTACAGGGTGGTGCTGGTGGTGTTGGTCATGTTGCATTACAATTGGCCAGTCATTTTGGGGCGGAAGTCTACGCAACAGGGTCTGGTACAAAGAAGATGGAGGTAATTGAAAATCTTGGTGCGACGGCGATTAACTACAAAACAGAAACCGTGGAGCAGTTCGTTGCAGAACATACTAATGGCGCAGGCTTTGATATTGTCTATGATTCAGTTGGTGGACCGAATATGGTTAAATCTTTTGAAGCCGCGTCCTTGAATGGTCATGTCGTTAGTACCGTTTCTTTATGTGAATTGGATTTGACACTTGCTCACTTTAAGGGATTATCGCTTCATGTTGTGTTCATGTTAATCCCAATGTTGCATAATTATAAACGAAAAGACCACGCCCAAATTCTAAAAAATGTTGCTCAAATTGTTGAGATTGGTAATTTAAAACCATTACTTGACGAGGAGCGATTTACACTTGAGGAAGTGGGGAAAGCACATGCCAGATTGGAAAGTGGTAGCGCCATTGGAAAAGTAGTAGTAGAAAATTAAATACCTCCGATGAAGGAATTTGAAGTCATCAATAAAGGGTACAATTATGTCTTTAAATCAGACCAACTGAGTGTAGGTATTGTAGTCCCTATTGAAAATTATGGACAAAGCTCTGTGCCTACGATGAAGCATCATTTGGATAGGGTGCAATTGGTCGAACAATTAGGATTCAAAGCTTTGTGGATACGTGATGTTCCCTTTCATGTACCTTCATTTGGAGATGCAGGGCAAACATTTGACCCGTTTACCTACCTGGGGTTTTTGTCAGGAAAAACCAAGGAAATCGCTCTAGGAATTGCAAGTATTGCACTGCCTTTGCATCACGCTGTTCATGTCGCCAAATCAGCAGCTACGATTGACCAGCTTTCAGACGGTAGATTGATAATGGGAGTTGCTTCGGGCGATCGTCCTACTGAATATCCTGCCATGAATATTGACTTTGATAATCGGGGCGAGTTGTTTCGAGATACGTTTTATTATATTCGGAAAGCACAAGAAGGTTTTCCTGTATTGCAGGACAATCTTCATGGTCAGTTGACCGGACAAATGGATGTTTTACCCAAGCCTAAGGGAGCGAAAATTCCGATGTTGATAACAGGCTCCAGTCGGCAAACGTTGGAGTGGAATGCCAAACATGGAGACGGCTGGATGTATTATCCAAGACCTATGATGCAACAGGCATACACCATTGCAGTATGGCGTCGGGAAATTGCCAAATATTACGATTTCGACAAACCCTTTATGCAGCCTTTGTATGTGATTTTAGAAGAAGATGATGATTTCAAACCGCAGCCTATTCAATTGGGCTTTAGAATTGGTGCAAATTATTTGATAGAATATTTTAATGAAATTCAAAAAATCGGGGTAAACCATGTCGCTATAAATCTTCGTTTCAATCCAAGAAATATAGAGGCAACCTTGGAAAATTTGGCAGAAAAAGTACTACCTCATTTTCATTTATAAACAAAAAGAGACAACATGAATAAGACTATTTTAATTACTGGAAGTACCGATGGTATTGGAAAATTGACAGCTATAAAACTCGCAAAAGACGGTTATGAAATTTATGTACACGGTAGAAACGGAGATAAATTAAGAGCGGTCATTTCAGAGATAAAAACTGCATCCAACAATGATAATGTAAAAGGTTTTGTAGCAGATTTTTCTGACTTGGAGGCAGTTAGAAATATGGCAAAACAAGTGAATGAAGAATTGCCAAAACTGGATGTCCTTATCAATAATGCAGGAGTTTATAAAAGTCGTGCAGCCAAAACTAAGGACGGTTTCGATATTCGATTTGCGGTGAACTACCTTGCTCCATTTCTATTGACCAATGCTTTATTACCCATTCTTAAAAAAGGTGATGTGCCAAGAATTATCAATTTGAGTTCTGCGGCGCAAGCTCCTGTTTCATTGGATGCATTAAACGGAAGTGTGACACTTTCTGAAATGGAAGCCTATTCTCAAAGCAAATTGGCATTGACAATGTGGAGCATGTTATTAGCGGATAAGGAACCCGATTTGATTGTAATTCCTGTAAATCCAGGATCTTTATTAAATACGAATATGGTAAAAGAAGGCTGGGGATTTCACAGGTCATCAGCGGATAAAGGCAGAGATATATTGTATGATTTGGCGGTAGCGGAGAAATATGGAAATGCTTCAGGCAAATATTTTGATAATGATAGAGGTGGTTTTGGAGCGATTCATCCTGCTGGGGAGAGTGAAGAAGCAATACTGGCACTCAACAAAAGAACCCATGAATTGGTGAATTCATAATATCAACATGTCTAAGTAAGAGCAAGAGCAAAATAAAGTTGAATGGAATAAAAGCCAGCCCAATACGTCCGCAACAATAAAAATCAAAGGGCATAATCATAAGTTGTAAAAGAAAAATTAGTAGGGTGAATCCCAGTAATGTCGTTTAAGAAATACAACAACTATTGTTAGTAATAATCTTAAACAAAAAGAAACAAAATGATTGGAACATTCTGGATTTTCTTCACAATTCAGGACCAAAACCAGAGATCCAAACCATAAACACTTAGAAATGATTCAAATAACAAAGTTTACGCTCAAAAAATCATAAAACATTAATCTACTGTCTAATAAAATAAAGACTGTTGATAAAATATGTATGGCAGTCATGTCCGGCAAGAGTTGGGCATGCTGCGTATACGAGACTGATCTAGGAAAGTATTAAACCTAAAAAAAATCCTCAATTAAGTATTAGATTGTCTTACATATAAAAGCACTCGTCAGCATGCCTAAGCCATTCAGCAAGTAAAATCAATGGCTCATACTCAAATAATTCTCTCCTGCGCATTTTCAAAATACATTTGATACAACATAATTAGATAATTGATCACAGCAAAATGTGTCTCAATTAATTTTAATCAATCAAAAAAGAACGAAATGAAAAAGGTATTACTAGTTGCGATTTCAATTTTTATGGCATCGCTTTCTCAAGCTCAGGATGAGGGTAGTTCGGCAACCAAAAAAGGTACTCTCTTAATAGAAGCCAATACGGGTTTTGGGGAAGTGTCTATGGCAAATACTTCTATAATTTATAGGTCTGGAGATGGAGGCGGAGAATGGGCGATAGGAGGAGAAGGGGGTTATTTTATAATGGATGATTTGGCAATAAAAATTGGTTTGGGTTTCTCAGATTTGGGTGGTGCTGATAATGTGTCAGGAGAAATTCATTGGAAGGTAGGTGCAAAATATTATATCTTAAGCAAATTTCCATTCCAAGTCGACTTGAATGGTTCTAAAAGAACTTATGGAGATGATCCCGATGATGATCCAAGTACTCCGCCTGTAGAAACACCGGATGCCACTCCATTATGGCTTGGCTTGCAAGGAGGGTATGCCTGGATGGTTGCTGATAATGTAAGTATTGAGCCAGGACTTCGATATGGAATAAAATTGAATGACGACGCTGAAAATATCGGTTCTGATTTTGGTTTCAATCTGGGATTCAACATCTTTTTCTAGAATGAATTTTCAAGCAATAAAAAATTGAATGGAAACTGAATGATAATATTAAACCATATCAAGTGAGTAGATCAAATTGCACATTTTGAGTTGTAAACTGTCAATGATATTTTACTCACCCAAACCGATCAAACTTTAGGTAAGAACATCTCGAACAGTTTTTAGATGACTTTGAGATATTTCTTCTGTTGATAATATTAAGTAAATGAGAATGGATTTTGAATGAAAATTTGAAATCCATTTTTTAATTTTAGCAAAAGAATAAAATAAAATTACTCCTTTGAAAAACATGGGGTAAAGAATATAGCTCTCTTTTGCGCCTTTAACAGAGATGTTAGGCATTAATTTAATATCATGAATCAAATCGACAATCTTTTAGTTTTAATCGCTCCATTCAAGCCTAAATCGACTT
Source organism: Saprospiraceae bacterium (assembly GCA_965230575.1). GTDB lineage: Bacteria > Bacteroidota > Bacteroidia > Chitinophagales > Saprospiraceae > CAJXUU01. The sequence continues at coordinate 6,543,110 of OZ246013.1, read as the reverse complement.
TCAAAAAGCTGGATTCGCGTAAGGACAAAGTTATAATAAGTGTGGTATCCATAGCCATTACCTTGTCTATTCTCTTGCTTTTTTATTATTTGGAGATATCTCGTGCGTCACAACTAAATTTCTCATTTGAGGGAATTGCATTTTCGCTGGGATTTATATTTAAGATACTTCTAATCGGGGCCGTCACTGGCATTCTAAGCAGCAGGTTGTTCAAACGATCTTTAAATCTAAGAGATTCAATATCGATCGTTTCTGTTTCATCTTTACCATTGACGATAGGTGTCATAATTCAATATGCGGTGAATCAACCCAATCAAGTCTATGGTCTGATTGGAACCTTGTTCTTTGGAATAGTGTCTAGTTTTGGGATTAGTGAGATCTATAAAGCTAGAATTACCCAATCAATCATCTTAATGTTTGGAATAATTATTACTGTGGAATTATTGGAAAGTATATTATTCGGGGTTTCAATGAGTCATTAATTTCTTAGTGGGATGTTGATTTTTAACCGCTAAGTTCGCCAGGAAGACGCAAAGAATTCTCAAGGAATGCGTTGTGGAAACTTTGGTAAGGCTTTTAACATTTCGTACAATGGTCAAAGGTTAATGTACATGGTGGTAAAGAGAAAAATTGTAATGAAAAGAGATTGTTTTTATGATCACCTCTCTATTTAGAATTAATGATGGCGTCAATACAAGTTGAATTGAAATCAAAATCAAACATCAAAATGACTACAAAATGCATCTAATGAGGCAATGAACATAGCAAAATTGATTTTCATATTATTACTGAGCTTGAGTGGGGTGAATCTACATGCAAACTCCTATGTCAAAGACTTACTGGTGTTTAAAAATGACACCTTGTTAATCAATCAAATCCCACTAAATAGCAACCTTGAAAAGCTTTTGCAATCTTCTACCATCAATAAGAAAGAATGTTCTACGCTAAATTGTCTGGATGGCTATCGGATTTGGGAGCTGAGAAATGATAGTCTGTTTTTACGGGAGATTCTTAATTGTTGCGGAGATAAGTTGTTAAATAAAGATTCTGTTGATTTATTGGATGCATGCTATGGGCAAGATGAACTTTTTGCAGCTTGGATAAATAAGAGGATTTATAATCAGTTTGGTCAATTGATAAAGACGATGTTCGATTATAGGATCTATGAATATGACAGAGAATTTGTAATAGAAAATGGAGTGCTTCAAGAAATCGTAAACCATGACAATAGGAAATCCAAAGAATCGATCTATAGTAAAAATCCAGAGTTGCTCTCAAATTATTGGTTGGAAGAGATAGATTGGGATTTTATTAAGCAAAATAATATTGAAGAGAAAAGAATCGTAGTGATAAGATTTGAAGTGGATGAAGAGGGGAGACCGATTAATTTAAAAGTAATGAAAGGAGTAAATGAAGCTTGTGACGCTGAAATTCTAAAAGCAGTGAAAAATATTCCTGAATGGGACAGGTATTATATGAAAGGGGAATTGCTGAGCATAAAATGGAATTTACCTATATATTTGGATGGAAGATATGAGAAAGATTAATTTCTTTACCTGTATTTCATTAAAAGTCAGTATCTATCATAAATAAACATCCCTTAAATAATGGAAGTAATTTCAGAATTTTTCTTTGCAGTATTCCGTGCAGTAGTCCTACCAATTTTTAAGGCGTTTTTTGAAATCAGTTTTGAAATCGGATTTTTTATTTTTGATCTACTCAGTTCAAATCGGAAGACGGATCGACGGAAAAATATGTCCTTAATGACCAGGATAATTATCGCCATAACAGGAGGGTTAATAGTGGCAGCCTTAATTTTCACGATCATTTTCTTCGTTATAAAGTGATTTGGAGTCTTATAGGAATTATCAAATGAAGGAAGTGGATAGTGGAAGGTGAGCAACATCAGAAATGACGAATTACCAAAATGGTTTGAAAAAAAAACTCCTGGTTTTATGTGAAAAGTGCAATGTCATTTTATGTGAATGACAGTTTTGATTTGATAAGTACTTGGTTTTACCTATTTTAGTTTACCAATACAATAATTCCATTTTGCAAAATCAAAATTTTAATCACTACTACAATTGAAAATCATGAAACAATTTGCGCTTCTCATCTTTTGCTTTTTTACATTTTCTATTCATGCGCAACTCACTAATATTAGCCCTCCTGATCTGGAAGAAGGAGATCTGTTTGGATTTGTAGTTGATATTGATGGTGATAATCTTGTGTTTAGTACTTCAGGTTCTGATGAATTGGCGGAAGACTTAGGAGCTTTATATCATTACATACACGACGGTACGGATTGGCAATTGAATAAAAAAATATTGCCGACCACTGAAGAGATTCCGAATAGCAACGGATTGGGCGCCTGGTGTTCGATTTCTGGAGATTGGATTGCAGCTTCAATTCGAGGAGATGATCTTATCAGGTATGTCGTATTGTACAAAAGAGAAAACAATCAATGGATCAGACATTCCAAAATTTCCAATAATGTGGAAGACGGGATCTTTGGGTGGCAAATAGAACTCGATGGCAATCAGGCAATCATCGGCTCGATCAATGATTTCAACGAAGACGGAATTCGTACTGGCGCGGCATATATCTATGACTATGATCCTGTTACAGATGAATGGCAACAAACTGTAAAACTTGCACCCGATGGGCTTGAATTAGGAGATTTATTTGGAGCTGCAGTATATATGCAAGATGACCTGGTCGCAGTGTCAGCTAGAAATGACAATGACAATGGAGCGAACAGCGGAGCTGTATATATTTTTGAAAAGGATCAAGGTGAATGGAGTCAAACGAGTAAATTAATAGCGGATGACGGCACGCCCGATGATAGGTTTGGGTACCGAATTGATGGAGATGGTAATAAATTAATCATCAGTGGCTATGGAAAAGATAATGAAACAGGTGCGGCATACATCTTTACCAATGACAATGGTTGGGCCCAGGAGACAAGATTGAATTCAAGTGAATTGTCAGAGGGAGATTGGTTTGGTTCTAGTGTTGTGCTTGATGGTGATCGGGCTATTATTGGTGCACGAAATCATACAGGAGAAGCAGTGCGGAGTGGGGCACTTTTTGTGTTTGAAAAAGAAGGGGCGAATTGGATAGAAAAACGCATGTTTGTAAATCCGAATGGGCAAATTGATGACTTTTTTGGAGGTGGGCTTGACTACGAAAATGAGAGGTTAGTTGTTACAAGTTATGGATTCAATGATCGAACGGGTGCAGCATATGCGCTCGATGTAGACGACTTGCTCGCCACAAATACTCATCCTGATCTGTCTTTTTCTATTTTTCCCAATCCATGTCATAGCCATCTTATGCTTGATGCCGAAGATATGAATATGGAAGAAATTGAAATCTATTCATTGGAAGGTATATTGCAAAAATCCTTCAAGTATGATGGTAAAGCCATAGATGTCGGTCTATTGAATGCAGGTTGTTATTTTTTACAGCGAAAAGTGGACGGTAGTCCATTAGGGAAATTTATCAAAATGTAAATAATTACCTGCACTCATTAAAGTGTGACCAGAAATAGAATTTTGATGGCCTGAGAATGGAAGATAGATAATTGCTCTTCAGCTTTGGTTATTTCTACATAAAAGATGATAAACACCCATAAATGAATTATAAATTATGCATATTGATTTTTGCAATAATGGCAACTTCAGGGTGCAAATCATATGCACCACTTCTAGATTTATCAGGAAAAATGGTTCGAGGAAAAATCATTGACCAGGAATCAGGAGAACCAATGATTGGGCAATCGATAATCGAATTTAACTCGCCTAACGGAACGATCACAGACACTTCTGGCTATTTTGAACTGCAATTTCAAGGTAATCATCCAATCCTGGAGCTTTCAGGTTTTTATGAGCCATTGTACGTAAAAATTAACCCAGATGAGTACAATTTGATCCTACTAGATGAGGGATTATCCAAGAAGTCAAGAAAGCTATTTAAGAAGGTATTCAAGTATTTAGAGTCATAGCAAAAATGAGAAACGAATTAGAGAAATTGATTTATCAGGAGATAGATTTAGAGACGGATAAAGAATATGCGCGAAAAATAAGCGAGGAGTATTTACAATATTATTTTGACCAATCAGAAAAGTCAAAAGAAAAGCTTCGGACCTTGGTAAAGAAATACAATGACAAGACCATAATGAACTACTTGGGTGAGCATGGCTACCCAGAAGATTATGTGCATATGTCTTTTGGCCACAACATTGGTGAAAAAACGCTGACTCCCATGCTTGACAATGGCGGTGGAATTTATCCACCAGATTTGGAAATCGGAAATATCATTGTAGATCCCGAATTCTGGTCAGAAGAAGAGACAGATGAGGGATGGAACTTGAGATGGAAATATCATGGTTTAATATTTTTTTCTTGGTTATCGATCATATGGATGGAAGTAGAAGGGTACAAATCGAAGATAGTGGTGAAAACTACCGAAAATAACAGTGTTTCATCTTTCTATTTGAATGACTTTCAATTCGATTCAAATTCCAAGTTTGATCTGGAAGAAGATTGGAGGCCAGCTATCAAAAAATATAATATGGCGTCAATTGGGATAGAACAATTATTTGAAAATATTAAGAAAGTGCAATGCAGATAGTCAAGTATATTCATAAGTAGGAATATCCTTTATAAATCAAAGATTGCATAATAATCACACACTGTAAAGTGCCAGGTCATGCTTCTTTTTCGCCTCTTTTTTATTTCTCCAAATTCTACACTTTTAAGGTTAGTCTACTCCTGTATATGCCAATTTTAAAAAACTCAAAATTGATCCAAGCCTTCCTTCCATGGGATGGTTGTATCATGGATGATGTCCCAAAGCAGCTGATTGTAATCTGTATCAAAAGTAGCGGAATTGGATTTTGAATTTACGATCATGACCATACTTATCCCGTCATATTTACTTATGAGCCAAGACCGGGTAGCTGGCAGTGCACCTGTGGTCCACCAATACGCTGATTCATTCCAAAATCCTATCCCCCTTCCCCAATTTGGGGCCAATGGTCCATTTCCTCTTAAAAGTTCTACTGTCGCTGCTGAGAGCACATCTTGACGATCGGTTAATTTGTCCAAAGCACATACGGCACGCAGTAAATCTGGTGCTGAAATGACCACTCCACCATCGCCATCTCTTCTAGAAGAAATGCTATATACAAATAGCTCTTCTCCATCCTGACCGTAGTATTCCACCTCATTGGCTTGGCGATCCTCTCTGGTAAATTTGGTGTAATGAAGTGTTGATATTCCTGCAGCACTAAATAAGTTTTTGACAAAATCCGAAAAACTATCACCACTCACTTTTTCTACAATCCTTGCCAATAGCCAATATCCTGTATTCGAATATACATAGGTGTCCTCAATCGGGTAGGTCAGATCCCATTCATTCAATACATACTCCAAAAACTGATCATTGTCATAACTTGGAAAATAATCTATGGGATCTCCTCCAGAAGCAATGCCCCATCCACCAAAGGAATTGTGCAATAGATGATCCACCGTAATTTCTAATTCCTGACTCGTCAAAGTAGCCGTCCCAAAACTGTTGCCCATGATTCCAGTAGGCCCAAAAACCTTGTCATCCAGATTTAATGCTCCATCTTCTACAAGTTTTAAAATACTCACCCCTGTAAACATCTTACTGATGCTGGCTACTCTGAATACACTCTTTGGAGATACAGCCTCAGAAGTGGTAGTATTGGCCAATCCATAGCCCTTGGCATAGACCATCTTTTCGTCCTTGCTGATCGCAATCGATGCACCCGGAATGTCATATTGGTCTATAAAAGCCATCACTCGACTATCCACTTCGCTCAGGTCTTCTTGTTCGATCGGTTCTGGATCAGGGTCTGGTTCTGGATCAGGATCTGGATTAGTGTTTGGTTCATCCTTGCCGCATGATGAAATAATGAGAAAAATAAAAAAGAATAAAGTTGTTAGTTTGAAAGTCTTCATAATTAAGGGTTTAGCATTTAAATATACTAAAAATATTAATCTCTACAAGTGGAATATTGATGGCAACAAAGAACTATTTTTATCAATTATTAATGATGTGCTGTTTGTAGGATTTGGTTCTGATGAAAGATAGGAAATTGCTATAGGATTGGAGGATTAGAAATAATTGTGCAGGAATTTTATCTTTGAGAGGCTGAGCTTTTGTAGGCAGGATACATTTTGGGTAGGATAACCGATTATATTCGTTTTTAGCTGAAATAAGTAATAGAAATGATATCGATTCGAAAGCATCGATCTGTATTCAACATGGTGCCGGGCTTATGGTCAATGTATTAATCACAAGAAAAAGATATTAATGGAAACAACCTCTTCAGAAAAAACCACATCAACCTTCAAAGGCCTTCTTCAAGGTTTTACCCAGATAAATAATCGTCCACTCTCACACATGGATATCGAATATTTCGACAATGCCTTTGCACCATTGAACTGTGCTGTGTCTTTTGAGTCCAATTTTTTCGGAAATGATAAAAAGCTACGGCAGGCATTTGTTCGCGCGGTTGAAACTTCGCCCATTTTGTGTTCTGTGGTCGGCGGAGAGGGTAGAGATGCTCGATTTGTACCCATAACCTCTCAACAGGACTGGCCCACCTTGACAATCGAGCACTTGTCTGAAGACGCCCCCGAAGATATAATGACACGAGCTAGAACGGTAATGAACCATCAAATCGAAAGTCTTCAGAAGGGTGGCAAGGATGAACACCGCAAGTCGGTTCGTTTCACCATTCTAAAATCAGGAAAAAAGATTGCCTTTGTAATGATCACTCCGCATCACTTTCTCGATGGCGTGGGGATTGCCTCCTTCCTTGCCAAGTTCATCATGCTTGCTATCATACCTAAAATATTGTGGAAGACCATAATCAGAATGAAGTGCCCCAAGGAGATGCCACCGTTTTTGGAAATGCCATTTAAGAAAGATTATTCTAGCGTACAGGATCGCCTTATCCCCAATACCGAAATGAAGGCTCCTTACAATCACTTCTTTCCAGATCATGACTTTGCTGATCCTGAAGCTCCCAACAAACTCAAGGGAATCAACGGCATGCTGACCCGCTCTTCCAAACATGTGCTCAAGAATGTGCGCACCGCTCTTCGCAAGGAAGGACTCTCCATCAGTGTTGCCTTTTCAGCTCTGGCGGTCAAATTGTTGGCTGTCATTTTGAAAAACCACGATGCCAATCCTGAAAATAAGCAAGTAACATCTTCAACAGGTACAGATATCCGACAGTTTTCCAAATGGGGAGACGAACGCGATCGTAAGGCTAAAAAACAACTGCCCGTGGAGGGGAATTACACCTGCAAGCAAAACTATTCATTCGAATTTGAGGAAACCTTGAATCTTTCGTTACTGGAGATTGCACATGTGATCAAGAAGGACATGGCCCGTTTGCATACTGATGTCGAGTATCGAATGGATCGAGTGTTGAATCAATGGAATGAACCTGTCATGGCATATGCTGGAGTGTCCTCTGTCTTGGCTCCTAATATTACCGGAGGTTTTTTGATTCGAAATATTTCCCTGGAATCCACCATTGATTTTGGACCAGTGCCAAGAGTTTGGTTTTATGTATTGACAGCGGATGGCGAAACCTGCCTCAAGTCTGACATCGCGCTTCCTATTCCTGATTTGACCGAGGCTGAGCTGCGTCGGGAAATGAGTCTTATTGTCAAAGATTCACCGCTGAAAGCACTTTTTTCTGGAGTTTTGGAGTGAGATGTTGGAATCTTTGACTACTGGTATTGGATTATCAGCTTGGCTGGATGTTGATTTTAACCGCGAAGTGCGCAAGGAAGACGCAAGGAAGACGCAATGGTAGGTTTGATAATTTTATGTGCTTTATGAACCTTCGGAGAGGCCTGAATATTGTATGAACTATAAATAACTGGGAATTAAGGGAATTGAGAATCTTTTACCGCTTTAGACAAGATTACTGAAATAAATGGAATTAGGATTTGTAAAAATAATTGAGTGTTTTGATGTAACTGGAATAGGACTTTTGACAGAGTTGCAACATTTCGAAAATGGAATTCCACCCAATACACAATTAATAAATCCTGAAACAAACGACTCCTGGATAGTAAAGAAGAGAGTTTATCATGGCATATTAATCTTGGATGGATCTGAAATATATTTTGATTGTGAAACGGCATCAATGCATGTAGACAGCGTTTTTAAAAACGAAGCGGATAGATCAATTGCGGTAGCCAGAGAATCTGCTAAAAGAAAGAATGGAATTTACGTTTATTTGATAAAGGCTGAAAAGAAAAAACAAAACTTGAAGCCTGAAAAAGGAGTTGAATTAAAAATAAAGCGATACGGTGACCAAGTGTGAAATGCATGAAGTGCATTTTGAAAATGTCTTGAAGTGTACATAATAAATCGCACATTTGCATTGTCATTCCGAGAGTAACCGAAAATTGTCATCCTGAGCGCAGTCGAAGGACGACAATGCTTATAGTTCTTTAATTTCGACTAACGCGGAGAAATCTAAAAGTGCAGGTTTGTTATCAATCCCCAGTAGATTTCTCCGTTGTAGTCGAAATTAGAATCACTCATAATTGCCTATCCCTCCACTCGTTGCATTCGGTCGGAATGACAATTATTAGTTCAGATTTTCTCTTTTGGTGCAAGGTTATGCGCACTTCTTGAGGATTATTGACGAATAAATCACTTTATAAAATAACAATGAACTTTGAATACTCTTTATCCATCTAACTTCAGTAAAAAAAAGATAATATGTCATTGACAAATAGAGCAAGTGAATTCTTGAGAATGCAGGAGCGCAGAGCTGATGCTATAACATCGATGGAAATAATAAACAAGGCGTTTGAAGACAAGGATTTGATTCCGACCAAAGAATTAATAGATTTTCAAATGAAATATGGAGGGTTAATGATTTATGCAGGGTTGGAGCCAATTTGCTTTGGAATTATACATGGCAATTTGATCCGAGGGGGTGAATTTGGTTCAAATCCTAAATTAATCAACCAAATCATTCATTACTTACCAGATACAGATATAAATGCCAATTGTTTCGTTTGTGCAGATACCTTATATCAGGAGTTATTTATGATTGATGAAAATGGAAAATACTATGAAGGATGGAAATTAAAAGCTACCCACTTCGACCATGTAATTGAGGATTTGGCTATTTATGATGAAATATATAATTCAAATTTCTCCCAAGTCGTTGGTGAATATTTTGAGGATGTCAATTTGGATTTAAAAATGATCGCAGATGATCTAAATCTTCATATATATCCAGATTTCGTTCAAGATTTGGTTTATTGGGGAAAGAATGATGATTCTATTATACGGATATCAAGCAATAGAGTTGCAGCTTTTTCCAAGAGTAAAAAAGATTTGGAATTAAACAACTACTTTAGACGTCTTCTTGGAAAAGATGAATTGCCTGAACCAATTGATAATAATTGAAAAATGCCCAAGGAAGAGGGAGTGATCAATTTTGTTGACGATCAAGATGAGTGTCGAACGGGCTGATCAAACAATAAAATATACTTTAAACCCATTATCAAAACGATGAAACAAGTATTGATATTTTCCTTTTGTTTTTTATGCTGTGGTGTGTTGGATGCACAGATTAAGTTGTTGGATTCATTAAGTGGGGAAGCCATAGCCTTTGCCCATATTATTTCAGAAGACTCTGTTTTTCATACTATTTCTAATGCCAAAGGAGAATTTGAAGTCCCTTCAGATATCAGAACAATTGTGATCTCCTGTATTGGATATAAGACAAAGACCATCACAAAGAAGGACTCTGGCTTTGATTCGGAAATCTCGTTGAGCTACAGTACTTACTACATTAATGAGGCATCTATCACAGCGAAGAGAATCGATATTTACAAAGAAGTGAATGAATTGCGGAAGCGACTCTTAAAAGAAAAGAGGCAGATGGATGCACAATTCATGACCACCTTTGAAACAATAAATGATGGCAATCTCATAGAACGAGCAGATATCCTTACCAACGATTTTATTAATATAAAAAATGGCTTTGTCTCAAGTGATCGAGTCTTTACCAATTACAGGTTTGATACATCTGCAGTGTTCATTCACGTTGACTTGGATAAGCTGGTGCGACAAGTGAAAATCACTTCGAAAAGTGGACTGAAGCATTTGCTCAATAGAGGGGAAATAAACAGGTCGAATACTAAACTTCAAATTATTGATGATGTCGAAGGGCAGATGGTGGTAACATATGAAATGGACAATCAAGAAGGGTATTTGCGTTTTGACAAGAATAAATATTCGATAACTGAATATAGGATTTGTAGTTCTAGCATCAGTAGCTCTATCTACGACTTGGTGAATCAATCTATCGGCGTGGAGATGGATACATTTACAATCAACTATGAGTTCAATGAAGAAATGATCGATAATGTTTCTTTCCATCTTTCATATTCTGTGGAGTCATTGGGAGAGGTCACGACAGAGGGATCCATAAGAAAGAGAAGCAATACCATAGAATGGCTATCAACAAATAAAGACAGACAAACGATTCAGTTTGATGCATATTTGACATCGTTTCTGCGCCATAATTATCCTTCATCAGCGAAGAGTATATTTTTTAATATAAAAGATAATACATCGCATCTGGTAAATAATAACGAGTTGACGTACAACATATTGTGCGAGCTGAATCATACGCCAAGGGTAAGGTTTTGGGCGGATGATTCTAGATTAGGGACTGCCGATTTTATATTATTTGATCAAAACATTGACATTTCAAGAAAAAAGGAATTTCGATCCGATTTTCATAATTATGGTATTGATTGGCTATTCTATAAAGATAGAAGCAATTCAAACAAGTTACTTTCATTACCATCCATATGGAATTCTAAGAAAGCCGTCTTCATATCTAAAACAAAGTATCATTCTTTGCTATTGGCAAATCTGACTTTTGATATTTATGAAATTCATAAGAAGCAATTCATGAGAGCTGTAAGCGAAAGCCTCGACATGGATGCTGCTGAAAAACTGATGCATGAATATTACAACAAAGCAGATAAAATGGTCGCCAAAATGAATCGAAGCAGTAATTATGGAAATTCAATTTTTGGCCTGCTAAAGTATAATCAGTACGTCTTGTCTGAAGTCGGTATTGATAATATTGAAGCATTGGTCAATTATAAAAGTGACTCAAAACTAGTAGCCAAATATTCTGATGGAGATGTACTTCTGGCCACAGGAAATACGAAACAGGCTATTCAATTTTATTCAAATATGTTGGAGGATGGCAACTTGGAGATCGGTGTAAAAAAGCGTGTTTTTGAAAACATGATTCAAGCCTTTATCAGATTAGAAAAATATGTTGATGCCTGTACAGCGATGAAAGAATGGCGGAAGATATCTGATGGAGTCGAATTAGATCTAGGCATGATGACACTGGATTGTGAGTGAAGCTGGAGAGGTGAGTTTCGATTGTCATAAAAATATCCTTCTCCTTTGATGAATATATAAAACACAGCTTGGCGATATGTCGATGTGCCAATGTCATAAGTTGTAAGCGACAATACTATTGAAGATTTGAGCCACATCTTCGAAGTGAATAAAAATATTCAGTGTGCAAAATTGCACCAAAAGAGAAAAACTGAAATAATTGTCATTCCGACCGAGTGCAACGAGTGGAGGGATAGGCAATTATGAGTGATTCTAATTTCGACTTCAACGGAGAAATCTACTGGGAGTTGAGAACAGACCTGCACTTTTAGATTTCTCCGCGTTGGTCGAAATTAAAGAACTAATAGCATTGTCGCCCTTCGACAGCGCTCAGGGTGACAATTCTCGATTATTCTCTGAATGACAATGCAAATGTGCAATTTGATATGGACACCTGGACTAAAAGCGACAATACTATTGGAGATTTGAGCCACATGTTCGAAGTGAATGAAAATATTCAACCTGTCTATTAAGTGGCAAACAATCATTAACTTTGAGAATATAGAATCAAAATTGAGACATGGCAACAACACCGGAACACGACGCACGAATAGCCAATATGACATTCTCTTCAGTATATCCACATTATTTGAGTAGAATAGAGAAGAATGGTCGGACAAAAGAGGAGTTGTATCAAATAATAGAATGGCTGACAGGGTATGATGACAAAAAGCTACAAGAACTCATAGACGAAAAAGTGACCTTTGAGACCTTCTTTGCCAAGGCAAAACTGAATCCCAATGCCCATCTTATAAAAGGTGTTATTTGCGGATATAGGATAGAAGAAATCGAAACTCCACTGACCAAACAATGCAGATACCTCGACAAGATGATAGATGAATTGGCAAAAGGTCGGAAGATGGAGAAGATTTTGCGCCAGCCTAAATAATAAGAAGAGGGTCACCATCATCACAGCAAAATTATAAAGAATGCTGAGGACTATATAGAGAAACTTATGGCAGGATTAATAAATAAAGAAACTGACAGAAGCGTTGATGAATTTATCGCAAGTATAGATAATAATTCTAAAAGAGAAGATAGCAAGATACTCTTGTCCACGATCCGAGAAATAACTGGATTTGAACCCAAAATGTGGGGTAATTACAAGGTCTTGGATGCTTTCATTGGATTCGGAAATTATAAATACAAACGTAAAAATGGAAAGGAAGAGTTTGAGTGGTTTCACGTTGGTCTCGCTCCGCGAAAAGCCAAAATTACACTTTACCTGACTTTTGATATTAGTCTTCACGAGGACCTGCTAAAGGATTTGGGCAAATGCAAGTGGGGTAAAGGTTGCTTGTACATCAACAAATTGGCAGATGTAAATTTAGATGTGTTGAAACAGCTGATAGAAAGAAGTAAGGATGCCAGGTGGCATTGATGTGAATACAATTTGCCTATGAAATCTTTACAGAGACATTAACATGAAGTTGTGAGTTGTATGCTTCACAATCCAAAAAAATAGAAGAAATGTATTCCTGAAATTCTGTAAATCCTGATATGAATCTAAATTTGATCGGATTTGGTCCAAATTATGGAATTACTTGTGGAATAGCAGCTTTGATAAGATTGTAATAAATATCACCTTATTCTAATTAACATTCATACATGAAAAAATACGTATTACTCTTGATCGCCCTGGCGAATTACTGTTCGATTTCTGCTCAAATATATAATTACCCATATATCGAGATGGAAGAGGAGATCTATGATGAATTGACTGTCGGTGATAAAATATTTCTAATCGGAGATCCTGATGAATATACCATTACCTCTATCGGAAACAGTTTTATTCCAATTTATAATAAGGGAGCGCGCCAGACATTTTGTCTCAGCAAGACTAAAGAGCACATGGGAAGATTATCTGATTTTTCCAGTGTTGTAGGGACTGATATATGTGATTATTTTTCCAGATTCAAATCCAAAATTCGAGAGATCGTGAAGACGGACTATCAGGAGAGAGTCTTCAAATACCCTCTGCATACAGTGGTCTACTTTGAAGAAGATGGAAAAACTAGGTTTGGAGCAATCAGTTATGTTTCCCCCTTTTCTGATCAGCTGGAAATCACGATAGTCAAGAAAGATGGTGAACTGGAGCGGTTCATTGTGGACGAAAAACAACTACTGGACAGTCCAGGCCTGGAAGATATGTCTGCGCAAGATTCGCTACAGTGGATTTATGTCTCACAGTTTTGGAACAACGATCAGCAAATATTTAATGACAAATATCCACATCTGGGAAATGTGCTTTTGGCCGTTGGCGATACTGTGCATTTGAGGGCACCCGATGCCGAAAATTTATACGCAGACGAATGGTTTTCCTTAAGAAGTAAATGGAAAAGGAAAGGAGATTTAAGCACTCAGAAGTACAAAAAGCTTGATAAGTCCTACTGGAGATATGATAATGGCCTGCTCAGTATTTATGAGGTGGGAAAGGTAGTTGAGTTACCCAAGAAGAGACCTAAATCAAGCTATAAGAAAGATGAGAATATGCTCAACCTTGAATTGGGCTTGAGGCTGGTGGAAATCAGTCCTAAATCGATAACATATGTCCTTGTCGAAAAAGAATGTACTACTATTCTTCCCAAGCCAGACCTTAATGCCTGCCATTGGCATGATAGCCATTATTCATATGATTCCGCTTTTATGACAAGGGATTTATCAGAGGTTATTCATTTGGGCGATTTGATTACTTTGAAAAATGATACCAGCAAGTATTTTGTTTATAATCTGACTTATCATGTTGAATTGTCGAAAACAACCCAAAATCGAACAAGTAGAATTTATTTGAGAAACTTTTTTGAAAAACTAGAGAATATCGAAGGTCACAATTACAATAATATAATTGATATAAAGCAAAAATTTCCGTTGCGATCCAAGGTGCAAGTAGGTGAGAATGGGACTGGATATATAGAATCATACGACTTTTACAAGCAAACGTGTGAATACGTCCAATACGATGAAAAACAATGCAATAAGGGTACAATTCCAATCAGCGAATTAAGCCCTGTGGATCAAAAATTGGTTTCTTTCGAAGATACAATTGCCCGGGTATTAGATTCACAAGGTTGGAATCACAGCTTTCTATTGTTTAAATACCATTCTCCAGAATCTGGCAAAATTGCCCTGTCTATTGGAGATACACTTACTTATAAGGCTAACAGTTATGACGGAACGCCAAGTGCTGCGGTAGCTAGATTTGATGAGGCTCGAAGAACAAGTAAAAGAAAGCCAATCGAGCGAGATGTAGGCGAAGGCTATATTATGAATTACGGGGATTCAAGCTTTAGATTTGAAGGTTTTGATATTTCAAATCGTTCTAAAGCCAATCTTGAAATGGATGGCACATGGAAGTTGGACAAGGATGTAATAACGATTTCGGTGATCGGTCGCAGCATGACATGGGCTCCAACAGAACAAGATAGAAGTCAAAAAACTTTAAAAGCGCATAACATTTGGAAGCATAAGTTAAAATTGAAGATTGTCGACATAAGTGATAAGCATATCAGTTATATTTTGCAAGACAAAAAAAGCGAGCAGCTCAATTAAGCAATTAGACCTTGTAGTTAAAAAAGAGTAAATCAATTGGGACAAGAGATAATAAAAGACATTGTATGTACTGTATTGGCGAATGAAAAATCTTCAAAGACTATTTACAGTGTGTTGAATGAGTTTCTTCCCAATTACGAAAAGCTGAATTTGGATTATACAAGTCCGCCTGATAATGAAGATTATGAATTCAAATCAGAAAAGGAAATGATTGATTACTTTGTCAATCGTAAGAATCTTTCTCAGTCCTTCTATTGGAACAAATACGAAAGTAACCCTGACAAAGTGATGGTTGGCGCACATATCACGGATGACGACAAATTGATTATTAGCTTGACGTTCAATGGGACAAATGACTTAGAAAAGAGCATTTACATGAAATTGAAGTCATTCTTAAATTCTGATATTGGTGTAATAACCTACATGATTCCAGCTGAATTTGACAATGGGATGGACTTTGAAATAAAATACAGGAACAATAAATATGAATTTGAAAGGTGAATGTATTAGAATTGGATATTAAAAATATTGAAAATGAATATTGGCTAGAGCTAAGTATTGATTCAACGGAATTCTTAAAAAATATCGACCCCGAATCAAACGCAGTTTCATTTGAAGAACTAGTAAATAGCCTCAACGGAAATGGCGAATATCTGATTTTCACTTGCTCTTGTGGAGTCGCGGATTGTGGAGGATGGCAAGAAGTAAAAGTCAGTCACCATGATCAAAAGATAAAATGGGAGTTTGAATATGCCCAACAGCATTATATGTTTGAGTTCGTTAATTCATTTTACAAAGGAGAAATAGAGAGAATGAGATTTGAGATTGACCGAAAAGGCATTCAGCTTGAACCAAAATTTATTATTAAACCAGAATAGTTACAATTGGAACTTATATTTTGTAATTTTTTTTAATGAGTATATACTACGAAACTATGAACGATAAAACACACTTTTTAGCATTACTATTTTGCCTACTATTCACCTTCAGTCAGCAAGGAAGATTAAACGCCCAGCAAATAGTTTGGGAATATGAGATTCCATTGGCGAAGAAGGCTGCAAATGTTGGTACATTTTGGATTGAAAATGATCAACTAAATATTAATGTAAACAATTACAAAACGGATTATTTGATGACCCTGCATATGGATGGTTATTTGGAGAGCATCACGTATTTGAATGAATGTGGAGTTAATTCTGAATTGGTGCCTTTTACGAATGGGACACTTCTTACTTCTGGATTCAATTGTTTTTACGAGGGTAACAGAGAATATGATTCCAGGGTATACTCCAAAGAGGGCAAGTTGATTAAAAAAGGTCCCGCTTTTGGAAAAGGCAGTTATAAATATTTGAAGGTTGAGTCGGGGTATCAATTTATCAAGAATCCATATAATTATAAGTTTGAGGAAGTCACCCTAGGCAGCATTGATTGGGATTTTAATATCGAGGAATCAATCATTTCTACCAAGCGCATGACGCATCCTGATTTCGGCATTGCTCCAGCAGGTGGAAACTTATGTCAAACCAAAAGTGGGTACATCGTCACTGGGTTTGACTATGGGGAAGTAAAATCGAAAAATCGTATGACGCCCAAAGGTGGTTTCGTTTCTGCTTTTGATACTGAAAACAAAAGGCTCATGTGGCAATATCCACAGTCGCCAGATGGGTACGTATTGAGGAGATTTAGAAATAATGATCATCTTATTGGCTTGTTTAGAATGAAAATGGGTTCATCTCGCTCTTTACTGGAAATCATTGATGAATCGGGAAGATTGCTAAATTCTTTCGAAATTAGAGGTGATAAGCCAGTAGATTTTGTTGTCTTGAAAGATAAAATAATAGCGCTATTTAGACATCATATTACGGCATATACCCATGATGGAGAAGTGATCAGGGAGTATCAATATGATTCTGAAAAAAGATTCAAGCAATCCAGGATTCAAAAGATCAATGAAAGTGAATATCTAGTTCTTGGCTATACCTCCTCTTTTGAAACGGCTGTGATTAGAAGATTATCATTCGAGGAGGCGACTGTAACAACCTCCGAGGAAGAAGAATTGCCCATTGTGAAAGGTGTGCAAATAGATGAGGTAGATGAGGAGGTAATATCTCTTTCATTATTTCCAAACCCAGCATCTATCTACATTAATTTTAGGCTTAATGGTGATCTTAAAGCAGATGCGAAATATATTGTTGAAATTTTTGACATGGATGGCAAGCCAGTTTTTTCTCAGGAATTTGATCAAAGCGAAATAGAGCTGGAAATATCCACTTTGCCTTCAGGACAATATTTTTACAGATTATTCAACGCGGATCGACAGATGGACACTAAGATTTTTTCAGGTAAGTTCATTAAAATATAGCAGCAATGTATTTGTAGATTTCCAGATTACGGATATTATAATACCTTCCTCGCGTCCATTGCAATTTCTTTGTACCCCTTGCGGTAGAAGTCAACATCCAACAATGAATTCAGAATAGCATACGATGACAAGATTTGATGTTTACATTTGTAAGAAATATTAAGATCAAAAAACAAACACATAAATTGAAAACAGAAAAATACTACCTCAAAGAAATAGAGGCAAACGACATAGTAAATATTCACAAGGGATTGTCCAATCCTGAGATTACGAGGTATTATGATGTACACTTTTCTACCTTGGAAGAGACTAAAGAACAAATGGATTGGTATCGGAATCTGAAGGAAGAGGGGACAGGAATTTGGTGGGGTATCTATGGCGTGGATGATGATCAATTCAGAGGCGCTTGTGGATTTAACAACCTCGAACAAGAACACAAGAAAGCTGAGATTGGGTTGTGGTTGTTGAAGGAATATTGGGGGAATGGAATATTGAAAGAAGTAATGCCAAAGCTTTTTGAAGCAGGATTTGAGACCTTAAGGCTAAACAGAATTGAAGGGTATGTGGTGAGTGACAACAATAAGTGCAAGAGTGCTTTAGAGAAAATCAACTTTACCTATGAAGGTACAATGCGAGAATGTGAAGTGAAAAATGGGGAGGTAATTAGCATTGATATTTATGCAATTTTGAAAAGGGAATGGTCGAAAACTTTAGAGTGATATTCATAGATAAATGTAACGTTTTATAAATAACGACAATGAACCAAGTTACAGTAAAGAAAGCGTTTAAAAGAGGACACCAAATGGTAAACTTTCCTATACTTGCTATTATGATCATTGGATTCGGCACCACAGTGTATTTGTCTAAAAAGGGTTTTAATTCTACACTTGTAGGCATTTTAGGCGGGTCAACTTTCATTTTGATGTGGTTATGGTGGAGCTTACAAATTTCCAGATGGAAGGTTTGGGCATTTGGCAATGTGCGGAATGTTCACGAATTAAAAAGGAAGGCTATCGAACAGCAACTTATATGGTATGACGGAAGTTGGTTCAATAAGACAGAGATTTGGACATCAGATCAAAAGCGGAAATGGCTTACCATTGAAAGGAAATTTCAATATGAAGATGAAGTGCAATCAATAGCAGACGATGGCTAAATGAAGCGTTAATGCAATTACACATATCAAAATAGAAGTACTTTTCGGACTGACCCTACATTTAATAAAGAATATTTTTTTCATCATGAAAATTGCTAAAGAGAGGGCCTTTAAATGTCCAAGGCGACACTGAGATACGTGGTCATTGGTCTGTAGACGTAAAAAAAATGGAATGTTTCAATGACATAATGTTGCTGAAGCAAACCGACTTCAAATAAACGTTTTGATTGACAACAAAGCATGACATTCGATTGTTGATTAAATAAGAGTGAAGAAGTTGAAATAAAGGTGGATGATAAATCTATGTAAGCCATATACATTATGAATAGAATTTTTACGAGAATATTAATTATTGGAATTGTATTAATAGGTCTGATAAATTGTCAACCAGAAAAGCCAATTGAAAGAATAGAATTTCCTACTGAAGAATTTACGATTAAAGCAAATGTCGATACCACAATATTCGGCGATCAAGGTACACGAATTTTTATTGGATCGGAGACCTTCCAATTTCCCAATGGCGAATTGGTGATGGATTCGATAAAAGTAGAGTTGAAAGAATTTTACAAGAAGTCTGATATCATATTGGCAGATCTGTCTACTGTATCAAATGGTAGGATATTAGAAACCGCGGGAATGGTAAATATAAAGGCTTTTGCAAATGACGAGGAAATAGAAATTCGGCCAGATAAGAGAATTGTAGTTCATTTTCCAAAAGAAAGATATAGCCGCAAAAAAATGGACCTCTTTTATGCGGATAATACTTCGACAGATACATCAGTCAACAATTGGAATATTGATACTGTGAGTCTCATCAAAAGAACGCTAAAATTGGGCTCATTTGGCTGGTGGTACCCCTCAATTAGTGATTCTACTCCCTATGATTTCAAGATTAAAAACTTTGTTGATACTGGTTATTATTGGAATCCTCTGGATTTCTATGTCCGATCATATGATTTTTCCGATAGAACAATCAAAGAAATTGAAAGAACCAAAAACATTAACGATCATCCAAATTTTGACAGTTGGAATGATTACGGAGTGGAATGTGAGATGTATATTTCAGAGGACGGTTTTATCGAATTTCCAGAAGTAGTCACTAATCTGTCTGGCAGGACCAAAAGGGAAGTCCTAAAATTTTTGAGGAACATACCACAACTAGAACCTGGAAAAAACAAATATGGAGAAATCATAGAGCGAAGGGGATTGATTTTTATCAAGCCTGGGAATATCATTCCGCTTTACCAAACTGATGAGGAATATGTAAAATCATTCGATGAAAAATATGCTAAATATGAGCGCTCTCCAATTAAGAATATGGATGATGCAGAATTCAATTATTACATTTTTAGCGTTGGAAAATTGGGATGGATCAATTGTGATATTTTCGTAGAGTTTGAGGAAAAAGTCGACTTAATGGTAGATATGGTCGAATCTCCTGAGCTTAAATTGAAACTGGTATTTAGTGAAATAGACGGCGTATTAAAACCTGATCTTCAAGACGGAAAATATATATTCAAACAAGTGCCAAAAGGAGAGAAAGCTACCATCGTTGGCATAAAAAGAGCTGATAATGAGATGTTGGCGGCTATTGAAGAAATATCAATAAGTGAAAATCAAATCGAAGATCTGAATTTCTCTGAAATTACATTGAGTGAATTGAAAAGTAAACTTAATGGAATATAGAGGATATTGTTCACTCCATTGTTGTCTACCATATATAATTGGGTAGACAATTGCATAATCGTTTGAATTCCAATTGTTAAGGTCGAAATATCTACATTTATTTTATTGCTGTCCACCCTTTGTCTACCAGTAATATTGTGAGTTTTGAGTTGAGATAAATAAAATTGTGGTACATTGATTCACTTCAAAACAATTTTTACATGCCAATCAACCGTACTTACTTTCAGCTATTGTGCTCTGTGCTTTTATTTCTTGGTTTTTCGTTTAATACTGTCTTGGGGCAAAACCGGATTCTGGTAGATAGCATCCTCCAAGTCATGCCAACGATGAATGACTCCACTCAAGTGAAAATGTACAAAATACTGTACCGAGAATACTTCAGGGCAAACCTTGATTCGGCAGGCATCTTTGCCAGAAAGGCCCACGAAGTCGGTTCTCGGTCAAAAGATCAGAACACGAGGGCAAATGGTAGCAATCTTTTGGGCATTTACTTCTATCATACTTCAACCCTCGATTCAGCACTTGTCTATTACTTGCAAGCCCAAGAAAGTTTCAAGAAGGCAGGCAATACTACCTGGGAACTCAATGTGGCGTCCAATATCGCAGTTCTTCACAATGACATGGGAAATGTAGAAGAGGCCCTGGAGGTGCATATGGAAAGTCTCAGAAAGAAGGAAGAGATCGGAATGACTGGAGAATTCATTGCGAGCTCTTATTGGAATATTGGCAATGTATTGAATCAAATAAAAAAGTATCAGGAAGCAAATGAAAATTTTTATAAAGCACTGGTGATCTACAAGAAATTGGGGTTGGAAAGAGATGTCATTGATGTTGAGTTTCAAATAGCCGGGACCCTGTACGAATTGGACTCCATCGATAAGGCCGAACAATTATTTCTAAAGAATGCGGAGTACGCCAAGGCCAATAACCAACCAAATGCACTGGCAGAAGTATATGATCGTCTGGGGCAGATCTACAATAAAAAGCGAGCATATGACAAAGCTGAAAAATACCTTCTGGACGGAGTCAGCCTAGCTGAGAATAATGGATACAAGTCTCTTCCAGGGCAGTTTTACAGAAGGTTGACGGATCTGTACCTCGCTACCAATGACATGAAGAATGCTGAAAAATTTGCCTTGCTCTCCATGGAAAATGCAGTGACAATGGGTAAACGGAAAAAAATAATCACAGACTATTTGAATCTGTCTCGAGTCTATGAAAATCAAGGTAGAAATGACCTCGCTCTTTCCTATTACAAGAAATATGCAATTCAAAACGATTCTATATTTGGAATAGAAAAAATGAATGCCATCAACAAGATCCAAACAGAGTATGAAAAGGCCAAAAAGCAGCAGGAAATTGAATTGCTGAAGGAAAAGGAGAAGCGGAGCAAGTTGGAAAAAATCGCGATGATGGGAGGAATCATTGCCTTGTTGATGCTCTTTGGTTCTTTGTTATATGCCATGAAGCAGCGAATGAGGAGAAACAAGATTGCCAAAGAAAAGGTTGATCAAGAATTGGAATTTAGCAATAAAGAACTCAGTCAGAAGAAGCAAGAACTCACGGCATATGCCCTGCAGCTTGCCCACAAAAATGAGGTACTGGAAGGAATAAAGACCAATGTTGAAGATTTGAAAGAAGAAATAACCAACAAACGATCTGTGCAAAAAATAGTGAATACCATTTCTATCAATCAAAATGACAATGATACATGGGATGGATTCAGATCCAGGTTTTTGGCTGTCCATAAAGATTTCGAAGCAAATGTAAAATCCAGCTATCCAGAAGTATCTAATAATGAACTGAGACTAATGGCCTTGCTCAAGATGCAATTGACCAATAAAGAAATTGCCAATATTCTCAATATCTCAGGTGCGGGCATCAAAAAGGCCAGGTATAGGTTGAGAAAGAAACTTGGTCTTCAGACTGCAGATTCATTAGAAGAACTGGTTTTGGTTTTGTAATTTGTTCTCATTACATGATA
Organism: Saprospiraceae bacterium; assembly: GCA_965230575.1. Taxonomy (GTDB): domain Bacteria; phylum Bacteroidota; class Bacteroidia; order Chitinophagales; family Saprospiraceae; genus CAJXUU01. The sequence continues at coordinate 6,520,865 of OZ246013.1, read as the reverse complement.
TCAACGAACTAGACCGGCGGAAAATTAGAATCAATGATAATGAGAAAAGGAATGAAGAAACAAATTCAGAAAACACCTATTTATCTTCTCCTAATCACAGTTGTGTTTATGGTTTCATGTGGTGGCAATGCGAAATCTACAATTACAGAAAATACCACAATTGAATCAGAGCCAGTCATAAATACAAACCCCCAAATTGCCGAATATATCCGAAATATCCACCAGGATAAAAATGGCAACTTATGGTTTGGGACTAATGGTTATGGAGCCGCATATTATAATGGAGACAGCCTTTCGTATTTCTCCAGGGCACAGGGATTTGAAGGTGGACAAATTACGGGTATCGCCGAAGATACAGAGCATAATTTATGGTTCGCCACAGATCAGGGTATTGTGAAGTATGACTGGTCGAGTAGTAAAAGTGGTCGGAAAAAGTTTGACAACTATACCTCCCAACATTATTTTAGGAATCAACGATTTTGGAGCATATGTGCAGACAGTAAAGGTATGATCTGGGCAGGATCATCAACTGGTATATTTCGATTTGATGGATTCATCTGGACTCCTTTCGAGCTACCATATCCCGAAGAAGTGAAAGGGGAATTCATTACTGCAGGGACTTCCTGGTCTATAACAGAAAACAGTGCTGGCGATATGTGGTTTAGTACCAATGGTTTTGGGGCCTTTAAATATGACGGCAAGTCATTTACCCAATATTCAGAAAAAGATGGGTTGACCGATAATAGTGTGGACGTCATTTTGGAAGATAGCCGTGGGGATGTTTGGTTTGGTACGAGGCATGGAGGGGTGAGTAGATATGATGGCAAGACTTTTACCAATTTCACTTCAAAAGATAGTATTGGGAATAATGAAGTTTGTGCCTTGTATGAAGACAAAAAGGGTAATATCTGGTTTAGCTCAGAAGGGTATGGAGTATATCGATTTGATGGAAAATCGTTGGCCAATTATGGTGAAGAGCAAGGACTAGGTGTCCGGGCAGTACAAACAATTTTTGAAGATAAAGAAGGTAGATTTTGGGTTGGTGGAGGCGGCGGGCTCTATCGATTTGATGGCTCTTCCTTTATCAATGTGACCAAGGATGGACCCTGGGAATAGGACGAGTAGGGTAGTAGGGACGTTTTCATGAAAGCCAAGAAATTATCTGCATTATGATAATTTTTAAACATTGTTACAACACGATATCAATAATATATGAATCTTACAAAAGAAATTATACGGGCACTTGAGGAGCGGTCGGCGAAGATCAAACCTGCACTCAGAATGGATGGAAGTTTTCCTGAGGATGTCGCGTTTTTGTTTCCAGAACTGGGTAGAGGTTTTGATTTTGAGATGACAATTAATTTCGACGTCTATTCGTTTACCTTGTTTGAAAAAAGGAAGGACCTGGATTATTTTTATTGCCATGCAAGAGGTATGGTTAGTGGTCTTTCCGAGATGGCTGATTTAATAATAGATTGGTGTGATAGAAATGCGGCGGTTGAAGAATTGAACTCCAAATATTCGGGCTTAGAATCTTTTATGCCTTTTATTCCAAAACATAAAAATGAGAGAATTGAAAAGGCATGGGTCAAGGTTAAGAATAGCACTTTCAATGATTCTGGATTTTGGAAGCGGATAGAATGGCTGAATTTGAATGACATGATTTTGAGTGAAGCTAGAAGAATGGCTGAATTTGAAAACTACTATCCGTTTACCAGTCATGATTGTTTGCGCTTTGGTATTGATGAAAATTTGACAGAAACGTGGACACTTGGATTGATCATTCAACCGTCAATTATTGCTGAGAAAGGTAGATTTCAAGTTTCACACGAAGGAATCATCAATGAAGCTCCGAAGTACTTTGATGACGTCACAGAGGCTCTCAGGTTCCTGAAAAGAAAGATGATAGAACAACAACCAATTAAATGGAAATGAAGGTAAGAAATTTAATGTCCACATGTCTCTTCTTGACAATAGCAACCATCATTTTTTTAGGTTGTGATCCCGCATTTAATTATAATTTTGAGGGAGTGGTAAAATGTGATGGTAAAGCATTGGGAGATACCGAGATTATCTATCATTTCCTACCAAAAGAAAAAGCAGAAAATTGGCGATCACATATCAAAGATTCGATTGTAGTGACCAATGAAAAGGGTGAGTTTGTGATACATCAAAAAACGCTTACTATGCATTTTGATAGCTTGAAGATTTCCATTAGCAAAAAAGGATACGAAGAATATGAAATGATGTCGAGGCACGAGAGTTGGAAAAGAAGGTTTGGACTTAATAAAAAGGATATTAGCAATAGATTGGACCCTATTCATCTGGTTAAAATTGATTCTGCTTTTTATTGTTCGAGTGGAATTACCAAGGCTCGGAATGAATCAATAACCTATCAATTTAAGCATTTTGAGTATTTACCGCTTGGCACATTGAATACGAAATATTGGGATGCATTCGAGCGTGCATTGAATGGAAAAGGCATTTCCTTGGAGGTACACCCAATGTTTCAGCATCCATATCCTTCCAATCAATACTTTCATAATGAATGTTATAAAAATGAAATGAAGAAAATATTGGAAGAGCAATTCGGTGTTGATTGGTTGAGCGAATTAAAATTGCAATTGAAAAATGAAAAATAATTCTCTCATCACATTCTAAAAAAGTATGCTAAAAACAATTGCATAGATCGTAAATTCACATGATTTGAGCATTGATTTGAATCTCAAATGGCGGGAAAGCTAGGGATGAATAGATGAAGTATTAAAATAAAAAAAATAGATGAAATACAAATACTCAATTTGCCACATAGACAGACCAGAAGTAGAATACAAGAAAGAAATATTGAGCAGCGAACAAGTGCTGGAAATTGTCAATAATTATCCGTGGAATGAAGAACTTCAGAGAGAAAAAAAGCTCCCGCAAAAAGATTTGCACTATTCTCCTTCATTGGACTTTACGAATATGAACGACAATCATTCTTTTTGCCTGACTGCAGAAGGACCTCCAGAAAATGTTTCTTTTTCGGCATGGTACAATAGACCTGTAATGAAGAATGTTCTTTTTGGATTATTGGGGAAAAAAGAAAGATTGGATGTGATTGAAAAGTGGATTGAAAAGGAAAGGGCCTTTGAGCTCTTGCATCATTTTTTAAAACAAGAATATCAAATCATCGAAAAGGAAATGAATGATCCCAATAGATAATAAGTAGGTCATCTCTTGGCCTTCACATAATCACCTTGTTATTAGCATTCAAAACATCGTACTTTAATGAATGTCTTCTGTTGAAATAGAATCAAATCCTCTATTCATTTGTTCTTTTCCATTTTGATTATGCGCATGAAAAAAAAGTGTTAAGAATCTGTTACTTTTTTCTAGTCTGTCCGTTTTAAGCCGTGTGAAGTTAACGCGACTCAAACCAATAATTTAACCAAAAATCGACTTGCTTAAATGATAAAATCTAAATGTGTTAAAATAGTTGTCCTGATCCTAATTGCCATCTTTCAATTTGAAACTGTTTTTCCATGCAGCATGTACAAAATTACTGTAGATGGAAAGACAATGGTTGGAAATAATGAAGACAGTTGGGGGCAAGATTCAAAAATATGGTTTGTACCCAGGACGGAGGACAAATTCGGAATGGTATGCGTAGGGTATGCAAGAAAACACCCAAATCCCGATGGAGCGATGAATGAATATGGGCTGGTGTTTGATGCTTTTACCATGTATAGAAAACCGAATATTCCTGAAAAAGACCCCAACAAGAAAGATTTTGCCTACAGCCATGTTCTCAAGATCATGCAACAATGTAAAACAGTGGATGAGGTGCACGCATATCTTGATCAACTCAATCTACACATTCTCAATGGCAGCCCAATTTTCTATGGAGGAATGTTGTTTTTTGCAGATAAAAATGGAAAATATTTGATTGTCGAAGCCGATAAAATGACTCTCGGAAATGATGCCAAATATGTATTAGCCAATTTTAGTGTTGCCGATACGAAGGATTTGAGTACCATAAAAATGGAGCGGTATTGTAAGGGTGTTTCGTATTTGAGTAATAAAGAATTGGATACCAGCCTTGCATTTTGTGCCGCCTTGTCCGATACGATGAGTGTGAATAGACCGAAGGCAGGAGACGGTACCTTGTACACCAGCATATACGACCTCGATGAAGGATTGGTACATCTAAATTTCTTTCACGATTATAGCAAAAGTCTGTCTTTTGATCTTCAGGAGGAATTGGCAAAAGGACCACACTCATATAGCTTTACGGAGCTTTTTCCGGACAATAAAAATTATGAGAGATTCATCAACTACAAAATACCTCAAAACAGCAAGCCAATTTTTATATTTCTCCTTGGTTGTGGATTTTTATTTTTTGTCACTTCGGTATTTTATTTTTTCAATTTTTTCAGATCGTCCAATAGGAGTTACAGATACTTGAAATTGGGAATGTCAGGATTAAGTTTTGCCTTATTGGTGTATACCTACGTGCTTCTCAGAAATCAAGGGGTTTATTACTTTCCTTCACCTTACTACGATGGGTCTCTTATTGTTTCTCTCACATCCTATCTTCCGATCGTATTACTATTAATAACCATTCCATTGATTTTCATTCTAATCAAAATAATTAGACTTAAAAAATGGGGTGGGTTTGCAAAATGGTTGTTAGGTTTGAATAGCCTGGCGTACCTTGTGCTCTTGGGCTTTTTCACCTATTGGAAATTGTTCGGTATTTTTTAATTGAATAATTATTGTGATATTGATCAAATTTCAAAACCAATAATAACATTTAGAGCCATGCTAGAGATACGATTAAACTGTGAAAATTGCGACAAATCACTACCCAATGAAAGCGATGAAGCCATGATTTGTACCTATGAATGTACATTTTGTAAAGACTGTGTAGAGCATATACTGAAAAATGTATGTCCAAATTGTGGAGGCGGGTTTGAAAAAAGACCGACAAGGCCTAAGAAAGAGTTGGAAAAGAATCCAGCACAACGAGATAAAGTATTGAAGCCAATTATTGAAAATAGGTTTTTGAAAGAAAATGTAGGTATCGATCCAAGAAAAAGATAGAATAGTCATATCTAGTATTTTGGATTAATTCCATCCTATTACTTATCTGCAAGAAAAATCATTTCGTACAAGCATTATTGATGTTTTCGTTGTATATTCTTTGCGAATTCTTTGCGGACTTTTTGGTTAAAGTCAACATCTAACTTTGAAAAATAACAACGTCTTAAAGTAGAATTAATTCACTTCAATAGCACATACAATGTCCGATGACTCAAAAATTATTTCCTGATGTGTGTAAAACAAGTTGCACTTTCTAATGTACAAATATACTCCTTGTCATCTTGAGCTGAGTCGAAAGATCAAGGAGTATGTCCTAACTTTAATTTCATTTTGTCAATTGACGTTCTTCGACAGGCTCAGAAAGACAATACTCCGTTTTGGTCGGGATGACAATGACAAAAAATAATTTAGTGCAATTTGTTCTACACACTAACCTGATCAAGTGACTTGATAATAATTTACTTTTCCTTATATTGGTAAATGTGAACCTGTCAAATACATTAAAATCTAATCCACTAGGTTTCATATGGAACATTATTTCTAATATCAGTGGAGTGGTTGGACTCGTTAGTCTAACGGATGATTTCATTGCCTGGAAGAAATTCATACCTAACTTAATTGAGGCATATCAAAAAATCATATACTATCCTTTTAGAGTTTTTGAAATAGATATCAGCGATGCACTTATTGATTATTTATTTTTAGGAAGTTTGGTAGCGACAGCATTTATAAAAGCAGTGAATCTTGAACAAATTAGCGCAAAATTCACTAATACGTTTGGCTATAGTATTGTGCTTAGAGTCTTCATTTTTATTTGTTGTCTTCTTTTTTGGTTCTTAGTCATAATTTGGGCTCTGATGACATTTCTTACGAAATCAGAAAGATCCAAATTTCTGATCCGCTTTCTTCAATGGCTAGGGGCAATTATTCTTGTTTTTATGATGGTTTTAATATATAATACTATTTAGTTTAAATACAATCAATGAAGAATGAATTTATTCATATCCATACATTGTAGAGAGGGCTCCTTAATTAATGGTCGTAGAATATTCGAAAATTATTGGTTAACGATACTAAATGAATGATACATGTCCGATGACTCAAAAATTATTTCCTCAGAAGAGTTAAGAGAAAAACTAAAAGGTGCCGATCTCGAAACGATAAGAAAATACCTGAAGATTTATGGGAGCTTGACTGTCAGGCTAGCATTGTTTCATACCGCAGTTATTGAAAAGTTGAAAATTCCCAAAACTCAAGGATATCCACCTGGAATCTTTATCTCATATCGATGGGAAAACGAAGAACATAAAAAATGGGTGCTGGACTTGGCCAATTATCTGAAAAGCATTGGATACAAGGTGTTCTTGGATCAATATGACGTTGATTTGAATCCTGAATCGTTTCATGAGATTCCTAATTTTATCTCTTCCATAGCTCTTTGCAATTATTTTTTGGTGATCATATCTCCTGGATATCTAGATAGGACACTTGCTAGAAAAGGAAAAACGAGTTGGGTTTTTGATGAATACCAGCAAGCGCTTCATTTGGTAAAGGCGGGAAAGATTAAACTAAGGGCTGTATTGTCAGAAGGTAAAGGATGGTTAAATGTTTGCGACATGTTTAATACTGTGGATATGCGAGGAGGTAAGGAGGAATTCCATCGTATTCATAGAATTTTTCCTCCTTTTAATGGTGTTGTATTATCTGAACAAGAAAAAAATAGATATTTAGATTTTCTTATCGAAGTAGATCATCTGCAAGAGGCAGGCTCTTTTGACTTAGCCTTAGATATGTTGGATGCAAAAGCAAATTTTCAAGAATTTTTTGAAGTCAAATTAAGGAGGATGAAGTCTCTTTATAATTTGAGGCATTTCGACCAATCGGCAAGTATTGCAGCTGATTTAATTAAATTTCCTGAATTAGAGATTCAGACCACAATCGATATTGCAGAAATATTATATAACTGCAAAAAATATTTGCCAGCACTTAAAAAATTAGTTTTGCTAAGAAAGGCGTTCAAACTCAGGGAGACCTTCTCATTAAGAAGTGATAACTTGGAATTGGGAATTAATTACTTCGACATTTATTCGGGATTGATTGATAAGAGATTTATTCTTGGATGTCATTTTCTAATAGGAAATATATTAGAGGATATGGGATCTTATATAGGAGCAGTCAATCATTTTAGTTATGCCTTGACATTGATAAATGACAAGAATAATATAGACAAATCCACTTTGTTGAATAATATTGGCTTTGCATATAGGAATGCTAAAAAATATGAGAAAGCTATTCAATTCTTTGAAAAATCCATCAATGTTAATCCACACAATGTAATGCCTTATGAAAATCTAGCAATTACACTTTGGACAAGTGGTAGCAAAATTGAGGGACAAAAGATAGCAGAAGATTCGTCAAAGAGATTTCCCAACTATGGTGAGAAATTTTTGGAGATGGCCAAGTTTATGTCATTGCGTGAACCCAAAAAACCTTATAAAGTAGATGTTGAATCAACGAATAATAGTATATTTCTCTGTGATGAATGTAATGCAGAATTTGAAATTGATACCAAAATTCAAAGTATTTGTGGCGACTGCGGATCTGTCAAACCGAGACAAGATGTAAATTGTAGATATTGCGACAACGACGGAGTAGTTCCCTTGTTAATGTTGGATCTTCCTTCATTGGCCAATATATTTTGCCCCATTTGTTTGAAGGGAGTAATTAGTAAAACAACAAGCCCAAACTGAATAGGAAGATTGAATATTCAAGATTTAACCTTCAAGTGATGAAATTAAAAGAGAAAGATAATATGAATAAACAAAAACACTTGGAATTCATTCAAGCCATAATAACAAGAATGAACTCAAATTCATTTATGATAAAAGGCTGGGCCGTTACCTTGGTTGCCGCATTATTTGCCTTGGCCGCATCCAGCACTAAGCAAGGGTTTTTCCTCATAGCATATATCCCAGTTTTGATATTTTGGGGCTTGGATGCTTATTACTTGAGCCAGGAAAGGCAGTACCGAGCACTATATGGCGATGTGATAGCAAAGTCTGAAAATGAAATTGATTTTTCATTAGATGCTTCAGGCAAAAATAATGGTGATAATACCTGGAATTCAAGCTGTCTGTCAAAGACCATTCTTTGGTTTTATCTTCCTCTTGTTTTGTTAATGATAATCGTTATGTATTTGATAAATAATTGATGATTGTTAATTGTTAATTGATGATTGGTGATTGATGATTGGTGATTGATAGGTTGAATTGGAAACTGAATCCTTATGCAAAAGATATTTTAAAAGTTATTTGTAAATGAAATTTGTCGCAATATCGGACACACATGGCCAACATCGAGGGCTTCAGCTGCCAGAGGGAGATGTGATCATTCATTCTGGAGATTTTTGCCATTATGGAAGCGATGACAATATGCACGATTTTCTAAAGTGGTATGCAAACCTAGAATTTGAGCACAAGATATTAATTGGCGGTAACCATGATTTTTTTGCGGCAGAACAAAGTGAACGATTCGAAGAAATGTTGCCCGATGGGATAGATTATTTGCATGATAACGGGATTGAAATAAATGGAATAAAGATTTGGGGTTCGCCTTATATGCCAGACTTGGTCAAATGGGCTTTCGGAAAGAAAAGAGGATCGGCGATGAAGGCGCATTGGGATTTGATTCCAAAAGACGTCGATATTTTAATCACTCATACACCACCACATGGTATATTAGACAGATCTCGTTCGGGCAAATCACTTGGTTGTGAAGAATTGTCCAAGAGACTACGTGCGCTGCAGGTCAAGGTGCATATATTTGGACATATACATGCTAGTTATGGTGAAAAAACAATTGGCACTACCAAATATATCAATGCGTCAAATATTAATTCCAGTAAGGGCTTGGTCAATGCGCCGATCACTTTTGAAATGTAATGTATTTTTCTAATAATGTATTCTTTGTGCTTCTTTGAGAATTCTTAGTCACTTGTGGTTATTGCCCACATCTAATCCCAGAATATTCGAAATGTCTGAGGAAAGAATGAATTCACATCATTATATTTAGACTCAAATTTGATATGCCAATTAATACTTTAACTAAATAATGAATAAAAGCCACAAAGTCGTATTTATCTCAATGTGCGGTGTTAGAATTTACAACAAACAACTGCTCAATTTGGGGTTGACCTTGCCAGGATTCGTGGAAAGAGGAGAGGTGATTGCCAGCCTTCCAAGCCTGGGATTGCTGACTCTTGCCGCTCATACTCCGAAGCATTGGGATGTCGTTTACAAAGAATTGGACAATTATTCAGATTCAGAAATAGCAGAAATAATAAATGAAAAACCTGACCTCATTGCCTTTTCTTCCTTGTCGGCCAGAATAAATGAAACTTATGAATTGAGTCAATTTTTTAGAAGTAATGACATCACAGTGGCTATTGGTGGGCTGCATGTGTCAGCGATGCCCGAAGAAGCCCGTCAACATGCAGATATTGTGATTCAAGGAGAAGGAGAAATCATTTGGGAAACCATCCTCAACGATTTTGAAAATGGCGCTGTCAAGCCCTTTTACAGTTCGCTTTCCAATTCAAAGTACGCCTTTCACTTCGATGCTTGTCGGGTGCCAAGATATGAACTGCTGGATATCTCCAAATATAATCGATTGACAATACAGACTACCCGCGGATGCCCACTGCATTGCATCTTTTGTGCCGCCTCCAGGACCATCAGCTCCTACAAAAAGAAGCCAATAGATCAAATTGAAAAAGAACTGAACAAAATCGTCGAAATATGGGATAGACCTTTTATAGAATTGGCCGACGACAATACTTTTATCGATAAAAAATGGTCGAAAGACTTGTTGACGCTTTTTAGGAAGTATAAAATTAAGTGGTTTACAGAAACAGATATTTCGATTGCCTATGACGAAGAATTACTGGAATTACTGGTAAAATCCAACTGCGCTCAGGTGCTGATCGGATTTGAAACAGCCAGCAAGAATGGCTTGAAAGGAATAGACAGAGGAAATTGGAAGTACAAGCAATTTGATAAATACCTCAAAGCCATTGACAAAATTCAATCTTACGGGATTTCTGTGAATGGGTGCTTTATCCTTGGTTTTGATACGGATACCAAGAAAACTTTCCAGGAAACAGAGCAATTTATTATCGAAAGTAACTTGTCAGAAGTTCAAATTACCTTGCTCACCCCATTTCCTGGGACAGATTTGTACAATCAATTGAAAAAAGAGGGTAGATTACTCTCGGATAATTTTTGGGACAAGTGTACCTTGTTTGATGTGAATTTTGTGCCTAAGAATTTTTCGGTAGAAGAGCTGGAAACTGAATTTGAGGCACTCATGAAAAAAGTATATTCGAATGAACTGGTAGCACAACGAAAAAAGCAATTCAAACAAACATTACTCAACAAGAGAAAAATCAATACCTATGGGACTAATTAGTACGATGATCAAACTATTAACATTTCGATTGACGAGAGAAGAAATGTTGCAATTCGAAAAGAAACATTTCATATTCGGACTTATTGGTACATGGATCGTTGGAATGGGACGATATTGGGATGATCCAGGAGCGAATATTCTTCAACACCTGGGACTGGGTTCTGTCATTTACATATTCGTATTGGCAGCATTCATATGGGTAATTTTACTCCCATTCAAGGTGGAGGAATGGAAATATTTTACGGTCTTAACATTTATAGGACTTACGTCGTTTCCAGCTATTTTTTATGCTATTCCAGTTGAACGATTTTGGTCTATGGAAACGGCAAATACAATGAATGTTTGGTTTTTAGCCGTGGTCGCAGCTTGGCGATTGGCCCTGCTTTATTACTTTTTGAAGCGATTCACCAAGTTGCATGTGGCCAATATTGTCACAGTCACCTTGATGCCCATCTGTATTATAATTTCAATATTGACCCTCTTGAATTTACACAGAGTAGTCTTCAATATTATGGGAGGTATACGAAATCCGACACCGCATGATAGCTCTTATATGATACTAATGTTACTCACTGGGATCTCTATGATCTTGTCTATTCCATTATTGATTGCCTACGGAGTTGGAATTTATAAGCGGATTAAAAGTTTGAAAATTCATGGGTGAAGATTTATTATCCAAGGCAAGATTGTACAAAATTTATTATGAAGAATTAAGAACAAAAAATTGTAAATGAACAAGATAGAAATCATTTTCTGGGCTCAGAGATTTGTTTCCATTTGTAAAGAATTTAATCTTCAATTGGATTATTCAATTGCGAGCCTGGAGCGAATTGAAAATTATCTGGCTTCCAATTTTAAAGATTCCAATCCAAAGAAAAACTCAATTTTTTATGAAGATGCCGAAGGCAAAACCTTTTTTCTAGGTGCTTATCTAGGAGAGGTGATTCGAAAAAATGGAAGGGGTATAAAGTGGAATACGAAGGGCATAGAATCACCGTACAAGATATCGTTGGAAGTGCCAGGTGGAGGTACTGCCTTTGTGATAAACAAAGCATTTAAACGAGTAAATCATGGCGAAGAGGACGATATGCATCACTTTGCACGAATAATGCTCAATAAGTACATGCAGTTTGAAGGGGATATTCCAGGTGATTTTTACGACGAGGATGATTTGCGAATCGAAAAATATGGTGAAAATCCGGTAGTGATGTATTCCAAAGGTATCGCGAAGAATGGTGGTATTGTAGACCATATCTACCATGAAGATGGTTTGTGGCAATTTTCTGTAGTCCAAGAAAATAATAGCGAATCAGATTATATGTACTTGGATGAGGTAAAGGCCTTGCATCCAGAATTTGCCGACCTGCTTATCGCTTCAAAAAAAATGCGAATAGTACGTCAAAATGATGGAACCTATCGAAAGCAAAAGGAGCACACCGGAATTTTTTACGATAGTCATACGATACCGACTTATCAAGGAGATATGAAATTGGACATTTTGCAATGGACCAAATTCAATTCGAGTAAAGTGGTTAAACCAACCTTGTTTTTAATAGCGGGCATTTTGTTGACTATATATGTGCACTGGTTGTTTGGGCTCAGTGTCCTTCTGGCGTTGATTTACAGTTTTTTGTTTTGGAATTGGTCTTTTAATTTATTCAAGGGAGGTGATGTCAATCCAGGAAAAGTAATTTCTCTAAATCCAGTGCTTGTGGCCATATCTTCAGACATGAGGAAATATGATGGAGATTATCCCATTTTAAAGATTATTGAGACCAAACTACCTCCCGAAGATCTGGTGCTGGACAAGGTTATCCCTACTATAGCTATGTATGCCGACAATCCCCATGGCTATCCGTTTTGGGCAGAATTTCGACCCGTGCCAGTGATCCATGGATATGCCAATCGCGATCATATCAACCAGATACTTTCGGATTTTTCTACTCATGATTTGGACAATCTCCATGACTATGTAGAAAAGGCAGGTACCAAAGAAGTGGGAATATACAAGATCGATGAAGAGACATCCAATTGGCGCGATTACAAACATGTCGATATCTCGAAAGGCCTCAGAATGGACAAGCCAGATGAAGCACAGAAGTGAAATGAAGATAAAGCGGGTCGTTAATACCTAGGCATATTCAGTAGACTATCTTTTCAAATATCGAAGTCTGAGTATTAAAGCGGGAGTAAAAAGAAGCGTGGCAGCGGCTGCGTTTTGGGATGTGGGAGCGGCTATGAGTGCTGCATTAGGCAGCCTTGATTTTTTTTGATTCTGTTTTTTGATCAAGCAAAAAATAGAATGCCTAGCCGGCGAGGCGAAACAAAGTTAAGTGTTCCAACTACCTAGTTTTCGTTGAAAATACACTGAAAAAGGTGCTATATTCTAATATTTATTCAGTAGTAACGCTATATTTAATAAGCCTAACTTGTTAATTTATAACTAATTATAAAATCTATATAAAAGAAATATTTACTTAGGAATATCCCTACCTAGTCTTCCATTATATGCAACTGACAATTATTGCCAGATGTGATGACAGCATTCAGTCTGAGGTCCAGAATTTTGCAATTTGCGATGGAGTCAGGTTGAATTAAACAATTTTGACCTTGGGGGACAATGACATAGCTTTGTTCACCTGGAATTTCATTGTTCTTCCAATTGTTGGGATTATGCCAATAATTATCCGAGTTACCTGAAATACTACTTCCATCGCTCTCAAAAATACTCAGCAAATTGGCACAGTCATATTCAATCTCCATTACATTATTACAGCCGACCTGATTTTCGAAGATCGTTGTATTTCCACCTGCATCTATATAATTGCATATGCTGCTGACATCACATGTAGATAATTTAGAATTGTTGCGAATTCTTAAGTGAGTTAGTGCTGAAAAGTCGGCATCCTCTAGTGCTGTAATGTCTTGTAATTCAGGATTATTGACAAGTATCAGTCTCGTCAGAGGAATTGTCTCCAGCACTTCCAAACCTGTCAAGTCAGAAAGGTTATTACAATTATCAATCGTCAGGTGGGTGAAGGCTGATATTCCGGATATACTGTCAATTTCAATTAGATTTTGTAGATAAAATATATCAATCAGGATTACGGAATCGATATATTCAATTCCATCAAGGTTGGTCATTGCATTTAATCCGCTGAGTTTTAAGATATCTACGTCTAATGGATTGCTAAGTCCAATGGATGAAAACGAGCCACAGAATCCAATTTCAAGCTCATCTACATATGCAAGTTGTTCCAGACCCGATAAAGAAATCAGATTGTTACAGTTTTGAATATTGAGTTTACCATTAATCATTTGTAGACTATCCAGGCCTGTAAAATCTTCGAAACTTGCGAATGTCATATTGTGATCATTATAATATCCCATTCCAATTTGTTTCAAACTTTCTAATCCTTCAAAATTTGTGATACTATTGTTGTAATATCCATTGATTGATAATTCTTGTTTTATAGTGTCGAGATTGTTAAGGCCCTCAAAATTTACCAGCGCACTGGCTGAAAGATCAAGATCACCCTCGATAATCTCGACGGAATACAAACTGTCGAGAGCTGTAATATCGGACCCATCAAGGACCAAATCGCCTCCAATTATTTTACATGAGGGATATGCAAGTGGAAAAATATCCACTTCGGCCTGGCTCGAAAATGTAATACCCTCAGGAAGGCAATTATCCATGGGTTCAGGACACCAATCTTGATGATTAGTACAGCAAGCAACAATAATTTCTCCAGTAGTATTGCAACCAATTTTATTGTTTTCTAGAATGATCGATCCGTCCATGGATAAATAATCACAAATGCTGCTAATGTCACATTTTGACAGGTTTGGATTGTTTTGAATTTCCAAGTCTTCTACCATTGACAAATTCGCATTACCAAGAGCCGATATATCGTCAAGTGCATTGTTATTATTTAGAATTATGGACGTGTTGATTTCTGATATATTTTGAAGGCCATCCAATGAAGTCAACATTGTGCAGTTAAATATATTGAGACTTGAAAGAGATGTCAGTGTATGTAAGCTGTCAATACTTAGTAGTGAAATCAAATTATTAAGCTCCAGCGAATTAATGTTTTGAAGATATTCAGCACCATTTAAACTAGAAAGTAAAGGCAAATAGGACAGTTTGAGAAAGTCGAGGTTCAAATTATGGTTTAAACCAAGTGATGTAATGGAATCGCAATTTCTTATTTCAATTTTGTCTACTTGATTCAAATTATTCATGCCCGCTAATGAGGTCAAATTGTTGTTGTTTGTGACAGTAAGATCCCCATTTACAATTTGCAGGCTATCGAGCCCTACAAAATTTTCAATACTGTTTCCAGAGTTGGAAAAGAGATCAATGTCTGAACCTACAAACTTAAGACTTTCGAGCCCTTCAAAGTTGACCAGGCTGTTACCTAATCCTCCAATAAATATAGATCCAAGAATGGAATCAAGATTATTGAGACCTTGAAAATTTACAAGTGAATTGTTATAAACGATTAGTGCATTTTCAAGTACTTCGATGGAGTACAAACTGTCCAGATTCGTGATGTCATTTCCAGAAATTATTAGAGCCCCGCCGATTGCCTTGCATCCAGGATTAAGGCTTGGAAATTGGTCTATTTCAGCCTGCGTGGTAAAGGTGATTCCAGCAGGATAACATGACTGACCTTGCATGGATGTAAGTATCCATAAATTGAGCATTGAAATAATCGAAAGTAACTTCAAGAGGTCGTATCGTAAATATATTTTCATTATTGATTTCGTTATTGGCAAAATAAGCGTATCAACAGGTTGAGCTTCAAATATACAGAGAATAAATGAATGGAATTGGGATGTTTAGAAATGAGTGTATAGTGGTCAATGCCAATATCAATTCTCATTTCGATAATTATGGTTTCGAAGTAAAATCAAATTACACCGTTAACCAAGACCAAATTTTAGAGTGTTTTCTCAATCAGAAAGTTTTGTTAAATATGAAAAAGGTATATCCAATCAAGCAAGAATTTTTTCTACATTGAGAGGAAGATTAAGAACTTTCAAATTGGAATTAAAACTAAATATTATGAGAAGTATTTTATCCGTTATCGCTTTTTTTGCATTTACCTTATCAATCAATGCACAGACTGAAATTGAGCAAATCAGTAAAACTTTGATGCATTATATCGAAGGTACGGCCAATGGAGAACCCGATAGGTTGAGAGAAGCGTTTGACAAAGACTTCAATTTGTATTTTGTGAAAAACGATAGCCTGGAGGTTTGGTCTGGAGAAGGATATATTAGTCGAATCAAAAAAGGCCAGAAAAACAATAGGGTAGGGAAGATATTAGCTATTGATCATGAAGGAAATGCGGCAACGGCAAAAGTCGAAATTGATATGCCTGGAAGAAAGAGAATTTATAAGGATTATTTCTTGCTGCTGAAGATGAAAGGGAAGTGGAAGATAGTGCACAAGTCATTTACGTTCAAGCCTTATCCAGAGTAGGGTACTGAATACACTTTTGAATTAATTCTATTTTAAGGCATTGTTGTTTTTCTTGGCTGGATGTTGGTTTTAACCGCAAGGATCACGAAGAAATTGCAAGGGATGCGCAAGGAAATTAACCGCAAGGATGACGAAGATGTCGCGAGGTGTGCGCAAAGAGATAATTGTGGTTTTCGAGTGAAAATAGGCTTAATATCAGAAATGTACGACTAGTTGAAAATTACGCACATATCATTTATTGTCAAGTCTAATCTCACGTAAGACTTACAGGTTTTAGATAAAGCCATAAAAGGAATAACATCGCGGAAATAATTAAGGAGCCAATAATGTATTTATTGGAAGAGGTGGACTTGAAGCTTATAGAATCCGTGTTTCCATATTGAACCAACCCAGCCCAGAAGTATGGATGTCTTCGGGATGGATGCGCTTCTTTGATATAGTGCAGCATTGCCTTCCTCAACGATTCATCCTTGTCGTGGGTAGAAATATGCTTATAGAAGGTAGAAAGAATTTCAGAGGTGCTGCAGTCGTCAATTTTCCACAAGGAAGATATACTCGAACCAATATTATTATGAAATATAGCGGAGTTTAGAGAGCTTACTCCTTCTCCTAATGTATTGACTCCAATACCAGAATCACAAGAGCTTAAAATGATGAGGTCCGATTCGATATTGCCATTTTTAATTCTTAATCCACTTAGCATGGATTCTCCTTCCGATATTTCGCCACTAAGGTTTTCGTTGTTGGCAGAAGCATGGGCAATCACATGAATGATTCTATTTTTATTATGCTCTTCCAATAGTTGATTAAGCTCTGTTTTAATATTGACTTTGGCTTGTTTGATTCCAGATATTTCTTTTTCACTGCAATGCAATGCGCTTGCCACAGAGGACGTATCGATATATACATTGACTTCATCTATGGTGTTTTGCCTTCTCAGAGAAGTGGATGACATCAAGTTTAAATTCAATTGATAATTAAAGGATAAGTCTTCCAGGATATAATTTTCATCCTCATCTACCAACGCATGAAAGGGTAGGTAGCTCAATGTGCCGTGGGGAATTATGACTACTTTTTTGATCTCATCTTTGATATATGGCTTTAGATATTGTTGATAGACTTTGGTAGCCAATTTTTTATACTCTCCTAAAGAAGATTCACCATTTTCGAGTAGCGAAAACAAGTCCGAAAGGTGTGATGATGGATTGTATGGTTTGGTATTACAGATACTTAGAGAATTATCTATTTTACAAACACAAAGATGATTTTCAGTTTTTAAGTAGGTCAGTATCAACTCCTCATCAGATAATTGTTTTTGCAAATGCTCAATTGACACATTTTGTTCGACGTATACCTTATTGTATAATTCTTCATGTTCTTCTTTGAAAGATTGGATTTTGGTCCTTAACTCTTTTCTCAAATTGCTGAGTGCAATTCTGTTTTCTTCGTCGGGATTCTCATCGTAGTGAGTAAGCTGATGTTCTTCATATTTGGCGATTAAAGATTCAAGGGCTTTTATCTCTTGAAATATTTTAGAACCTTTTCCCTTTGCATGTTGTGAGATACTTTCATTGGCATTTCTTTGTTTTATTAGTTCAGAAATATCAATTATTGTTTTGTCAGAAAGTTGCTTTTGATGTGATAGTTTTAGGATGTTGGGCAAGAGTTCTTCAATTTTCTCAGACCATTCAGTTTTTACATCAGAAAAAAATGAAATTCGTCTTAATTGATAAGCGGCATCTATTAGGTTAGTGCAGATTTCATTCAGTTGTTTTTTAGAATAAATCGCATCCACTTCACTGGCAATTTTGATCTGATAGGCACATTGATTCAATATGGCCATCTGATAAGCCAAATTCCCAGGCGGTAGTTTGCTTTTGAAAGTGGATGTTTTTTCAATGAGTTTATCAATCTTGGTTTTGACTTTTGTAATATGTCCATTCTTCAGGTACATCATGGCCAATTCGCCAAAGTATTCTTGAATGCTTAATATATTTATATGCGGATATTGAAATAAAGAATCCAGGTATTCATTCTCCTTTATGATCGGTAGTGATAGTTTTATTCTAGACAAGTCCCTAAGGCGGAGCAATTTAAGATAGTGGGTAGATGATGTCTTTTTTAATCCTTCGATATCACAAAGGGAGATTTTTTCCAGACATTTGGCATATTGTTTTGTTTTAAAATGGATCTTGGCCTCTTCCAGAATAAGTTCATATTCAAATTGTGCCTGGTCTTCTTTTTTTCCTTGTAAAACAACTTCTTTGGCCATTGTCAATGCTTCAAATGCCTTTTGTGATTCACCAACTTCCGAATATATATTGGCCTTATTTATAAGGGATCGAACATGATAAAAACTCAAGTCTTTTTCCTCTTTTATAAAATTGATCGCAATTTCAATTTCATCAATGGCCGACTTGTAATTTTTCAACCTCAAGAAAAGGTAGGATAGATTATTGTGAAGAATGTGCAATATCAGATTATCAAGAGCAAGATCTTTTGCTAGTTTTGAAGTGAGTGAATATCTGCTTTCTGCTTCCTCGAGGAGGTGGATGGATTCTAGATATCCGGCAAAGTTGTAATGCGCTTCGACAGCATTAATAGTGATAGAGTCTTCATCGATATATGCCATTGCTGAATCGAGGTACTCCTTTTGTTTTTGAAACCTTCCTTCATATCCTGATAAACTGGACAATCCGTTGAAGCATTTGACCATATTGTCATGGGACGAAGCCTTTTTATAAGAATTCAATGCTTTTGAAGTGTAGAAAAAACAACTGTCTAAATTGGAAAGATCCCAATAGTCATGCGACTTGTCAAAATATCTATTGCCCTCGGCTATCAATGAGTCTTTCAGAGATTGACCCATTGAGGTAGCACAGAAGGCAATAGATATAAATATGGTGATATAGAATTTAATCAAAGGATAAAATAAGCTTTTCGGTATTGATTTTTACATTGTTTTCCGTTGTCACCACAATGTATAATTTAAGATTGCCATTTATATTTTTAAATCTTTCCAGATTGTGGTAATGGCCCAGGTATTTTCCTTCTAAACTATAGATGTGGAATGTTTTAGAATTATGACTGTGGAAATGATGTAGTTTTTTAGAATTATGATTATTACGCGTTCCACTTTCACTACCATTGGTATTTCCCTTAAATAGACCAAAATTTGGATCACATCGGTCACCTACGCCATTTTGATCGGAATCTTCCTGGCCAGGATTATATTCATCTGGACAATTGTCTATTCTGTCAGGAACACCATCACCATCCGAATCATTCCAGTAATCAGGATCTTTACCATTACCATTGCCAGTAGTATGCGAACCTTGATTGACTGATGTCTCTTCTTCGCAACAAACATTCACATCAAAATTTGCACAAGCAGGCACGCTTGTGTCATCATAATCATGTTCACCATCGGGGTTACTCGTTTGTTCTAAATAATGTTCATGTGCATGCGCCGCTTCGAAGCAATCCAAATCAAAATAATCACTAAAATTTTCATCTGTTATTTTGGTAAATTCACCGTTCTCCCAAATTTCATAGCAAAATTCAAAACTTTGCATCATTGCATCGAAATCTTCGTTGCATCCTTCTACATCGATATATAATCTACCACTTGCAATGAAATATGTCTCAGAACAAAGGTCGAATGAAGATGCTGTTATTTCGGACCAAGTAAATTCTCGGCCAAGTTTAGTGGTAGTAGATCCCACTTTTTCACCATCGCTGTTCCAAGCACTAAAAAATAGGGCAGGACTGTGCATTCCCTTGTATTCTTCACTTATTATTAATGAAACGTCGATAGGTACTTTGCCATCCTCAGGTGTCTCACAAGGAGGATTAGAACCATCACTTTGAAATGGGGAAGATTTGTGAAAAAAAGTATGTCCTACTGAAGAGTTATGAAGGATTTGCGAATATCCAATAGTGGTAAAAAACAATAAGGCGATTGTAATCAATTTAGATTTCATAATAAGGTATTTTTTAGAGATTTCTCTCTGTTTAAAATTAACGTGTCATAAGTAATAAGATAATTTGTGGTTTGGTAAACATAAAAATATAATTTTTTAAATGTGTTTACCTTTTTCATGAGATAGTATTAATAATCGAATCATATAGAATTCATATGCCTAGTGCATAATTATGTGTCATGGGCATTAAGGAATTATAAAAGTCACGGTACCTAAACTTGGATAATTGCTTATGCCCATTTGATATGAGTTAGTTTATTCAGGTATGAGGATTTTGCGGAAAGTGCATAAAGAAGATATCAAAAGATTACATAGCATGACAACATCTTTTTGCCTTTCTCAAATTTCTTACAATACACAGAGATCTTATTGATTCCAAGAGAAATTTTTGTTTGACAACTCTTCAGAAAAATAAGGTAAAACATCACTTAAACTATTAATCATGCAACAAAGCAAAATTTTAATTTTTTTATTCTTTATTTCGATTTCATTTTTTCTTGCAAGCTGTACTTCTGAAGAGGCAGAAATTACCAAAGAAGAAACTGAAGCTCATATTGAAACCAGACAACAATGGAGAGAAGGAGATTGGTGGACTCCGTGCGAAGCGGCCAATCTAACTCTTTTTGTCGATCCATGTTACCTAACACCAGCTAGAGCAGGAGCATTGGCAGCATTGAACGCTACGGTCGCTGCTTACAACAATGTGGCAGGATCTGGTATTAACATAACACTTGTTTTTGATCCAGCAGACCCAAATATTGATGTATCTGTTGAATGCGATGATCTGAAAATTGAAAACCAGGGCGCAAATGGTTGTGTAAATGAAACTGGAGGAAATTTGATAACAATTGATACCGATGGGCCAGGCGGCGCAGGGTGCCCATTCAATGTGTGCTTTATGACCAATACATTCATGCATGAAATGGGGCACATTCTCGGATTCGGACATACGAATGATGGTGGCGATGGTACAACTATTGCCGGAACAACCGTTAATACCAACTCAGTATTTGTGACTGGGGATTGTAATTCTTCCATATGTGCATTTTCAGCAGGTGATATTCTCGCTTTGCAAACTCAATATCCTTGTGGTTGCAGACCTAGAACTAGAATTCAAGGCCCTTCATTTTTATGTAACCTTGGTCAAGAGGCAACATACTGTATCCCAAATCGATTCGATGTTGAAGATTGGGACCTTCCGAGCAATATGTCCGAGGTCAGCAGAGATGGGAATTGCATTACAGTTTCTCTGGATGCTTTTAATGGGTATGATCCAATAACAGTAAGTATCAATGAAAATGGTTGCATATATGAGTATGAACTATTCGTAAATACGCATGAATTTCCAAACTTTGATATTGAATATAATGGACCAATTTGCTTGGGTGATGTAGTTCGGTTCTCAATTTTACCATTGCCGAGTCATCAAAATTTAAGAGTAACGGATTGGGTAGTTCAGCACGGCGGACTAAATATTATGTCTAGTAATGAAAAGTTTGCTGTTGTAGAAGCATTAAACTCAGGACCAGCAAGAATATGTGCGACAGCGGTAAATGAATGCGGTAGAGAAAAAACGTATTGTGTTAATGTTATCGTCAAACGCGAATCGGACTGTACTCCAGATGGAGAATTGCCAAATCCAAAATAGTGAAAGAATGCAGTTAGTCAATATTTACAGAGGTTATTCTATTGGATGACCTCTGAATATTGATTTATCATTCCCATGTTTTTAAAGAGTAAGAACTCTAATGGGGTAGGATGTCACGATATACCAATGAAATAAAGAGGCTTTCCAATGCATGGATGCCTCTTTTTCAATGAGGCAAAACTATTTCCTTAGGATGACGCCTATGCCTGTAGGGTGTCGCCTTGGTTGTATCTCGAAGATAAATTCAAAAACCAGGAATTTCTATGAATTTCCGAACCTCATTCTATAAACTTAAGGCGAACGCGCTGCGTTCGTAAATTTCCCTATGTTCGCAAGCTCACATAGGGTGACTACTCTGTAGTCATTAAGATTGTGAGCTTTATTCTTTAAAGAAAAATTAAATCGCTTCAATAATTAACTACCAAAGAGCACGCGCTGGAGGTGGGAAATATAATCGGATAGTCAATCATTACCGTAGCGTCTTGATTTAATTTCTTTGCTTTAAGGGCATCTTCTAACCTTTTATGGTAATGCTTGACATTTGTGCAATTTAGTCTGCATACATATTTCTTATCAATAATTTTTTCCGTGTTCATTAATGTATATTTGCAATCAAATTTATCAGAATGCTCAATGATAATGTTGATATTGTAAGATCACAACTTATAAAAGGAGACAACTCATCCTTGGGTAAGTTGTATCTTGACTGCAAGTCATACTGCCTCAATTATTTCAGAAAAAAATACGGGATTGGCGATCAGGAGTTCAGTGATCTATATACAGATGCTGTGATGATTCTGAGAGGGAATATAATTAACGGAAAGGTATCTTCATTCAAATCTATCAATTCATACTTACTGACCATCTGCCTAAATTTGAAGAAGAAAGAAAAATCAAAACTTTCCAGGATTCAAAATATTAATGAAGAAATCCGTTTACTTTATTACCCAAATTCGGATAAAGAGATAGATAAGGATTTATTAAAGCAAAACGAGCGAAAAGCACAAACATCCTTAAGCAAATTATCTGAAAAGTGTCAGAAGCTTCTTATTGCTTATTATGTACATGATTTATCAATGAAAGAAATAGCCGAGGAGTTAGGGCTATCATCTTCCGATGTGGCAAAAACGTCAAAAATGAGATGCCGCAAAAAATGGTTGGAATATTTTAAATTGACATCATGAATAAAGAAGAAATATTAGATCGGTTTTTTAAGGATGAACTTACCCTGGCTGAGATCAAGAAATATCGAGATCAAGGAATTATAACAGACTCTGATATCCAATCATTCAGTCACTTGATAGCTGCCCTTGAAAAGAAAGATGCAGAGGACACAAGACAGTATCTAAACAATCTGGAAGCCCAAAGCCAACCTCGCCCCAAAAAGAAGGTAAACCCTTATCTGATCATTGGACTTCTGGCCATTTTATTATTGCTGGGATACTTCATACTGGACAGAATACAACCTGCAAAGGAGAATCTGGATATAGCCCAGTATGCTTTCTTGTATCCTCCCGACGAGAATTCAAGATCTATTGATACGCTAAGTATTGCAGAAAGTAGTATTGTTACTCAAGCCAAAGCCTATTATGCCAATTCAGAATTTGAACAATTCATAAGCTTTTATGAGGCCAATAAAAGCGCGCTCTCGAAGATCGAATCTCAACAACTTCAGTATGTTTCAGCTCTCATCGCATTGAAGAATTATGGCAAGGTACTGTCTGTAAAAAATGATATAGCCTGCCAATCAAGAGAGTGTGCACAAAATTTGGAATGGTACAATATGATTTCATTGATTGGTTCTGGCCAAATGGAAGCGTCTAAAAAAGCGCTAATGGATATTCAAACGAATCCAAATCATATATTTTATAATGATAGCAAAAGACTGCTGGAAGAATTGAATCAATAACTCTTGAGCTTGCAGTACAAGCACTTTAATCAAATCTTTACCTGGGATAATAATTAATCCGGTTTCGCCTGTGTCAAGAGGCAAATAGATTGCTCCGAAGCGATAAGTTCGTGAAGAATTTCTGGTTCTATATCTCTTTCATCGTGTTTGGACAATGGATAGTTTTTGCCATTTTCTGAATAGGTTACCTGGCCTTCAATAATGGTCAGTTTGGAAGGCCATTTGGCTTTGTGAGAAGGAAGGATCATTCCTTTTTTTAATCCAATCACAATAGCATTGAAGCCTTTGTTTTTATGCAATGGTTTCACAACTGGCTTTTCTGAAGAATTCAATTGATCAGATATCATTTTAATAGTTGACATATATTTAGTGTTTTTATGATTGTAAATTTGAATTTATACCAGATTCATCTTGGCTTGAAAGATCTGACTTATCTT
Source organism: Saprospiraceae bacterium (assembly GCA_965230575.1). Lineage (GTDB taxonomy): Bacteria > Bacteroidota > Bacteroidia > Chitinophagales > Saprospiraceae > CAJXUU01. The sequence continues at coordinate 6,496,843 of OZ246013.1, read as the reverse complement.
ATGTGCTCGTAGTAATACCTGATCGGCTATTGGCCCTTTGAAATTTTCTTCTATGGTTTGCTTGAGCAATAAGGTCCATCTTTCAAAATGGATGGATTCTATAGGTAATGGACTGTGTTTTGAAAATGGATTTCCTGAATAATCCTTTTGCCCGAAGAGTACTGTATTCCAAAAGCTGTACATCTTTTCCAGATGACTTTCCCACCCTGCATTTCCAAGTTTACTAATGAAGATAGGACCAAGAAATGGATCAATTTTGACTTTTGAGTAGAAGACGTCAACAAATAATTTGATGTCTTCTTTGGATCTTATATCGGGCATAGAGTAGATGTCTTAATGGTAGCTTGAATACAATTCATTACTGTTTTTTTAGTCTATTGCTTAACTCAATAAATACGTGATTAAGGGAATTGCTATCAGTAGCATCAGTGAAAAGTAATACAAGGGAATAAAGATCCTGCTTTTCAATTCTACGATATGCACGCAAACATTGGCATAGAAGAGTAGCATTGTAAATCCAACATAGTATTCAAAGTTGTCAGTCAATTGTGCCATTGCCATTATCGAAAGTACCATGTATACACAAGGGATTACGATAATCACTTTCATGTACCAAAATATGTGTTGAGCCTGCTGCTTGTCCATATATGAATTGTATTTGGCTCTCAACTTTTCGCTAAATGATGGACCGAGTGGATTATTCGTTTTTAAAGATCCTGTATTTCTTGGGAATAGTAGGGTAGACATATTTTTAAATTTTTATTGATTAATAATATAAACGATCTAAATATCTTTTATTTGTGTAAATTTTTTATCTATTGTACACCTCTGCACTCAATTCACTGACCAGGTCATCCAATGTACTGGAGAGACACATATCTCTCAATTCATTGCGTACAGCTTCGAATTTGAAATGGAGTGGACAAGGATTGTTCGCATTACATTCATCAAGCCCCATGCCGCACTTGCTGAATACCTCTGTACCATCTATTGCTTTTATGATTTCATATAATCGAATTTCGTCTGGTGTTTTCGTCAAGTAAAAACCACCTGAAGGCCCTTTTTGGGATTTTAATAATCCTCTTTTTACCAATAATTGCAATATTTTGGATGTGAATGATTCTGGCGTATTGGAAGCACGACATATATCTTTAATCCCAATTTTCTGCCCCTTATCACTGGTTTGTGCAATGATGGTCAGCGCTCTTAATCCGTATTCACAAGGTTTTGAAAACATGACTTATTAAATTATAAAACAAATATAGGATAAAAAGGTCCACTACTCCAAATAAAGTCTAAAAAATATTCTGAACATTTTACCTGGCTTATAATTCTGTACTTCGAAAGAGGGTAGAGCAGTTAGAATAAATTGAATTTGAAGTTTGAATTCAATTTTTCAAAATGAAGTGATTTTAGACTACTTTAGGAGATTACAAGTAATATATGTCAAATATATTTTTAACCGCCAAGTGCGCCAAGGTCTACGCAACGTTCGCTAGATGAGGTATTCTTATTTTCTATCCCCGTGTCCTTTGCGAATTCTTAGAGTACCTCGTGGTTAAAGTCAACATGTAACCTTGAAATATTTATAATGTCTCAAAATAGAATTATCAATATATTTTAAATCGCTTCATTTTAAGAATGAAAGAGATTTACTCTATTCCTCTAGTACATTTAGTTGACTATTACTGCCAACGGTGATCTTGGCACCTTGTTGTATTTCCAGGATTTTGCAATTGGCTATAGAATCTGGTTCTATCAAACATTCATAATCTATCGGAATAATAACAAAACTATTTTCATTCGGTATTTCATTGTTTTTCCAATTATCTGGATTATGCCAAAAATTATTTGTGTTTCCTGAAAAGCCGCTGCCATTATCTACAAAAATGCTTAGCAAACCAGCACAATCATACTCCACTTCAATAATTCCGTTGCATCCGACAGCATTGTTATTTATATTTACCGCACCACCATTATCCAAATAATTACAAATACTGGTGATATTGCAAACCGATAATTTTGGATTTTGGTAAATTGATAATGAGCCCAATCCAGTAAAATCGTGATTCTCCAACGCTGTTATATCTTCCAATGAATTGTTGTATCGAAGGTTTAAATGATTTTGAATATTGACATCTTTAAGACCAATAAGATTTTCCAGGGCATCACAATTCGCGATGGTCAAATAATTAATAGAATTCAAAGCGGCCAGGCTATCAATATTGGAAAGAGCAGGTAAATCATCAAGATCAAGACCCCAAATTTCATTAACATACTCCATGCCGTCAAGATTGGCGAGTAGCGGTAAATCATCAAAGGTAAGAGAAGAAATATTCACTGGCACACCAAAACCTTGCATGGAAGAAAAAGAAGCGCAATTGTCTACCCTTATCTGCCCCACTTCCGCGAGGCTGGATAATCCATTAAAAGAGGTTAAATTTGGAGCACTATAAATTTCAAGAGAGCCATCAATAGTGATGAGGCTATCAAGTCCTGAGAAATCTTCTATGGTTGAGTAGAATAGGCTATGATAATCATATCCAGAACCAATTTTTTTGAGACTTTCGAGCCCTTGAAAGTTGACTAGACTAGAGCCAGAACCACTGATATAAAGTTCTGAACCAATGGTATCGAGATTGTTAAGTCCCTCAAAATTAGTTAGAGCACTGGAGTAAATTCTGAAATCTCCCTCGATCACTTCGATAGAATGCAAGCTGTCGAGATTGGCAATGTCACTTCCATCAATCTGAAAATTGCCACCAATGACCTTGCATCCAGGATTGACCACTGGAAAAAGATCGACTTCGGCCTGAGAAGAGAAAGTGATGCCACTGGTATAACAAGAATCCATTTCTTCTGGACACCAAATAGGATTGCTCATGCAACAGGCTCCTGCGATTTCAATAATACCGTTGCATCCAGAATCATTGTTGCTTACACTGAGATTACCACCACTGCCAATAAATTCACAGATACTATTAATATTACAAACGGATAAGAGAGGATTATTTCTAATAGAAATAGTTCCAGTATTGGTGAAGTCATGATTGGCAAGTGCTGAAATATCATTCAAAGCATCATTGTAACGAATATTGAGGGAGTTTTGAATTTCAATATTTTCAAGACCATTTAAGTTTGTAATACCGTCACAATTCGCGATGGTCAAATAATTAATAGAATTCAAAGCGGCCAGGCTATCAATATTGGAAAGAGCAGGTAAATCATCAATATTAAGACCCCAAATTTCATTAACATACTCCATACCGTCAAGATTGGCGAGTAGCGGTAAATCATCAAAGGTAAGAGAAGAAATATTCACAGGTACACCAAAACCTTGCATGGAAGAAAAAGAAGCGCAATTGTCAATCCTTATCTGCCCCACTTCCGCGAGGCTGGCTAACCCATTAAAAGAGGTTAAATTTGGAGCACTATAAATTTCAAGAGATCCATCAATAGTGTTGAGGCTATCAAGCCCTGAGAAATCTTCTATCGTTGAGTAGAATAGGCTATGATAATCATATCCAGAACCAATTTTTTTGAGACTTTCAAGCCCTTGAAAGTTGACAAGACTAGAGCCAGAACCACTGATATAAAGTTCTGAACCAATTGTGTCGAGATTGTTAAGTCCCTCAAAATTAGTCAGAGCACTGGAGTAAATTCTGAAATCTCCCTCGATCACTTCGATAGAATACAAGCTGTCGAGATTGGAAATGTCGCTTCCATCAATCTGAAAATTGCCACCAATGACCTTGCATCCAGGATTGACCACAGGAAAAAGATCGACTTCGGCCTGAGAAGAGAAAGTGATGCCACTGGTATAACAAGAATCCATTTCTTCTGGACACCAAATAGGATTGCTCATGCAACAGGCTCCAGCGACTTCAATAATACCGTTGCATCCAGAATCATTGTTGCTTACACTTAGATTACCACCAGTGCCAATAAATTCACAGATACTATTAATATTACAAACGGATAAGAGAGGATTATTTCTAATAGAAATAGTTCCAGTATTGGTAAAGTCATGATTGGCCAGTGCTGAAATATCATTCAAAGCACTATTGTAACGAATATTGAGGGAGTTTTGAATTTCAATATTTTCAAGACCATTTAAGTTTGTAATACCGTCACAATTCGCGATGGTCAAATAATTAATAGAATTCAAAGCGGCCAGGCTATCAATATTGGAAAGAGCAGGTAAATCATCAAGATCAAGACCCCAAATTTCATTAACAAACTCTATACCGTTAAGATTGGCTAGCAGCGGTAAATCATCAAAGGTAAGAGAAGAAATATTCACCGGCACACCAAAACCTTGCATGGAAGAAAAAGAAGCGCAATTGTCAATCCTTATCTGTCCCACTTCCGCGAGGCTGCCTAATCCATTAAAAGAGGTGAAATTTGGAGCACTATAAATTTCAAGAGATCCATCAATAGTGTTGAGACTATCAAGCCCTGAGAAATCTTCTATGGTTGAGTAGAATAGGCTATGATAATCATATCCAGAGCCAATTTTTTTGAGACTTTCTAGCCCTTGAAAGTTGATTAGACTTGAGCCAGAACCACTGATATAAAGTTCTGAACCAATGGTATCGAGATTGTTAAGTCCCTCAAAATTAGTCAGAGCACTGGAGTAAATTCTGAAATCGCCTTGAATCACTTCGATAGAATACAAGCTGTCGAGATTTGTAATGTCACTTCCATTGATCTGAAAATTACCACCGATAACCTTACATCCAGGGTTGACTACCGGAAATAGGTCTACTTCAGCCTGAGAACCAAAAGTGATTCCATTTGGATAACAGGTCTGTCCAAATGCAGAATAGCTAAATAGACAACCGATGAAGATAGCTAGGAATAAGGATCGGTTTGTTTTGTATTTTTGGAATATTGGCATAATTGATCGTTGCGTAAAATTTAATACTCTGTAGTTGTTCAAGCGATAGACCCAAATATAATGTATTTTGAACGAAGAATAAATTTCGAATTATACAAATTTTGAATATCAACAGGGTTATTCTGATTCATTTACAAGAGTCTCTATTTTTTGTATCCATTTTGCTTTTTCACTTGGAGTCATCCATGAGGCTTTAAACCCATTGATGGCTAAATCTGCCAATTGACGTTTGTTCATATCCAAGGCCTCTGCTACTGCAATGAAATTTTCATTCATATACCCACCAAAATAGGCAGGGTCATCTGAATGTATCGTTGCCAGGAGGCCTTTGTCCATCATATTCACCAGACAATGGTCCTTAAGATCTTTCACTACTTTCAGTTCCACATTCGATAAGGGACAAAGTGTAAGCGGCATCTGATCTTTTACCAATCTATCTACCAATGCACCATCATCCAAACAACGATTGCCATGATCTATCCGGCATACATCCAAAAGATTCAATGCCTCCCAGACATATTCACAAGGCCCTTCTTCTCCAGCATGGGCAACCTTTTTGAATCCTTCTGCATGTGCAGCCTGGAATACGCGCTCAAATTTGGAAGGTGGATTTCCCAATTCTGAAGAGTCCAAACCGACACCACTAATCCAATCTTTGTAAGGCAGGCATTGCTCCAAGGTCTTGAATGCTGCGGCCTCATCCAAATGCCTCAAAAAAGACATGATCAATTTATATGATATGCTCAATTGATTTTTGCCATCGTCCAAAGCTGATTTGATGCCCTTGATCACTGTATCAAAAGGTACGCCGCGATCAGTATGCGTCTGCGGATCAAAAAACACCTCAACATGGACTACATTTTGCGAATGCACCTTTGTCAGATAGGCCCAGGTAAGATCATAAAAATCTTGTTCGGTAATCAATACATTCGCACCAGCATAATAGATGTCGAGAAACTCCTGTAAATTATTGAAATTATAAGCTGCTTTCAATTCTTCAATACTGTCATAATTGATTTTAAGTCCATTCCTCCGAGCGATTTCCACCATTAACTCAGGCTCGAAAGTACCCTCGAGATGAAGATGAAGCTCTGTTTTTGGAAGTTTTTCAATAAAGGTTTTGATAGAATTGTCCATAATCTCCAATTTACTGATAAAGATAATCATATCGATTTATCCATTCAGAATTCATGGAAAAAAGGAAAATGCACCGCACAGTTCTCTAAAATAGAAACCTTCATCAAAATGTATTAGTTGGTCAGATTGACTAGATGCACATTAAATTTTTTTGAGATTGATTTTACGCCTTTGTTGACAGATAATAGGCACCTTTAATATGGATATTTACATCAATTGATTCGAAAAATATAAATACTTCAGCATTTCTAATTGCTGATTGATATACATCTCGATCAACTTCAATTGGCCATTGATATATTTTTCTTGTCTTTTATTAAGCAGAAAAACGGAGCTCTCACCATAATTGAATTTTTCTGTTTCACCTTCAAGCAAACGTTTATAGCTTTCAAGGTTCTTTTCAATCAATAGTATCTGCTCATTATATAATTGTTGTTGCTGCCAACTGTTTTCTATCTTATTCTGCAATTCATTCCGCTTGTCTTGAATATCAAGCTTGGTTTCCTGGATCTTCACTTCTCCTCTTTGGACATCTGCCCGAGCACTTCTGAACAGGATAGGCATCGAAAAATCTATACCCCACTTATAATCACTGATAGAATAATTTGGTGAAATACTATTTTCAGAAGTTGATAAGAGCGGGTTGTATTTCAACTTTAGCTTTGGCTTTAGTTTTTCTCTTTTCAGCCTTTGCTCGATTTCAAAATAGGAAAGCTTATTGATGGATGCCAAAATTATAGGGTTTTGAGTCACGTCCGCAAAATTCAAAATCATGGGTGCTTCGAAAATTTGATTGGTATAAGTCTCAGGTTCAGTTTCTTCCTGGAGAGCAATGGGTACCTCATTAAACCACAAGTAGTTTTCTACTGTTCTTTTTGACTTTATCAATCCCAATTCATTCTTCTGCAAAGTAGCAATGGCATCCTGGTACAAAATAAAAGCTTCGAGCGTATCCATGGCAGTTTTTTCGCCATTGAAAAAGGTTTGTTTTGTATTTTCGAAATATACATTGGCTATTGATACATTTTCTATCAGCACCTCTTCGAAAAATTGGTATTGTTGCCAGATCAAATAAGCCTGTGAAGCATTGTAAATCAAGTCGTTGAGCATTATTTGCTGCTCATTTTGGACCAATTTCTGAAACACCTCGGCCTGATCCAGAGCAATTCTTCTTTCATTTACAAAAAGACCCTGGAGTACATCTGCCTCTATGCCCAAATGCCATAAACCAAATTCATCGGTAGAATTCTCAGGATTTAAAAATACACCTTCAGTATTTTCGTATCCACCAGTGAAGGCTATACCCATACTGGTTGGGAATTTCAATTTGGCCTGATATTGACGATAATACAATTTGTCATCAAAGTTTTTTTGGTCCCAGTCTGATGCAAGAAAGGGATCGAGCATTCCTTTTGCATCCAAGGTTTCGGCCTGCGCTAATTTTATTCTTAATTCTGCTTTTTTTGCCAGAGGATGGAAGCTTATTATGTTTTCGAGATATTCTTTATACGTGATTGTCAAACTGTCTGCCTGTCCATTGGCAACAGGAATACCCCAATAGATAAAAAGTACCAGGCAAACTACTTTGAACATACAACGCTTCGTCATCACTTTACTAAGTTTATTGTTTCCATATTGACCCCATGCGGAGTTGCCCGACCACTTTCATCGACTTTGACAAATACAATTTTCTCTATTTTAATGATGGTTTGTTTTGTGAATACATTCCTGACCTCACATGAAAAACTTATTGATGTGCGTCCGATTTTCTTAAATCCAAGTCCGATTTCTATGACATCTCCTTGCTCTGCAGAGCTGACAAAATCTATCTCAGATATGTATTTTGTAACTACATTTTTGGTATTCAGCTTGGTCATGGCGTAGATACCTGCTTCTTCGTCTATCCAACGTAACAGCGCACCTCCGAATAGAGTATTTCTGGCATTGAGATTCTCAGGTTTAATTAATTTACGGGAATAAAACTTCATATTACTTCACAGATTTTAAAGGTGCTTTACGTTTCAGTTGTTCTTTGTTTTTCGAATCTGCCTTATAAAAATCGGGAGGAAATCCATTGAGCTGCCTCCATACCTCGTACCAAATTGGGACTTCTTTTAATAAGATGAAGGCCTTGGCTCCTGTACCAATACTTAGTTTTTCAGGCCAATCTTTTTTCTCCTTGTTAGGACTCATTAACACCCTGTAAAAACCATTGCTGCTAATGAATTTGTCTATTGCGACAACCTTACCTGAGAAGACACCCGTTGAAGATTCCGGCCAACCACTGATCACAATAGCAGGCCATCCATCAAATCTTAGTTGTACCAAATTTCCAGTATCCAGGAGAGGAAGATCTTGTGGCCTCAGATATATTTCAACAGCCACATCATATTTTGAAGGCATAATGGTGACAATATCAGTTCCTTGTTTTATCATTTCTCCAATTCCCTTTTTCAAGGTTTTGGTGATATATCCTGATTGAGGAGCGGTGATATAGTAATGCTTTTGCCGCTCACTATAATTGCTAAGTTTATTTCTCAATTTGGATGTCTCTGCAACACTTTCCAACTTTGATGACAACGCCGATTGTTGATCTGATTGAGATTTGGCAAATTTATCTTCAAAATCTCTTTCAATAGACAGCAATTCGATTTTCAAATTTGCCAGCTCATTTTTCTGATTTAGCAATTTATTCTTCTGCACATTGACCTTGGCATTGGCGGACTGAACCTTGTATTCTTTGTCCTGTAAATCAGTCAGAGACTTTAAACCCTTTTCATTAAGCTCTTTGATACGTTCGAGTTGATTTTTTGCAATGTCAAGACTGACCACATGCGCTACTAAATCGATGCTGTCGATTCGGATTTTATTTCGAGCTTGTTCAATTTTATTTATGGTTTGTTCCTTCTTTAATTTTAAGGATTGGGTCAGGGCGTTGTATTGATTTTCAAGTGCTTCAATTTTTTGCTGATAAGATTCAACACTTTGAGACTTTGCTTCAATCTGTTCAGAAGTTCTGACCAACAATTCGGGGTCGAAGTATTCACTTTTTATTTCAGAAATAAATACAATGGTATCTCCCTTTTCTACGTAATCGCCTTCTTGAACATTCCAGCTTTCCAATTTTCCGGCAATAACAGATTGGATAGCTTGTGGCCTTTGTTCTGGAGACCTGGTTGTCACATATCCTTTGGCACTAATGTTTTGGGTCCAGGGCAAAAACAAACACAACAAAAAACTCACCAATAGACCGAGTATCAAAACCAATGACAATCTTTTGATTCTAGTCTTTTTTAGCAATTTGAACGAACCAAATTCACTGAGATTTACAGAATCATTAATGCTATTTTCTGAGATATTCAACATAAATACTTGGCTTAATTCTTTCTTAGTTCAATCACCCGATCACATTTTTCCTTCCAATAATGAAAATCTGAAACCACGAAGACAGTCCAATTCCTATTTTTATCCATAATGTAATCGATTATTCTCTCCTTCTCGCTATTTTCAATAAACAGCAACGGGTCTTCCATCAAGAGTAATTTTGGTTTGCCTATAATGATCCTGGCTACCAATATTTTCTGAATTACACTCCTTGGTAATCTTCGCCCACCGCTGTCGACAAAACTATCCAGTCCTTGTGGTTGATGTATTATATATTCTTCGAGTTTTAATAGTTTTAATATGGACAGCACTTCCTGATCGGATATTTTTCTTCCCAAAAGAATATTTTCCTTGAAGGTGCCTTCAAAAATTTGATTGGTAGGAAACGACACTCCGAATGATTCATAGAGTGTCTCTCTGCCGTAACTGGAAAACGGAACCTCATTGATATATAATTCGCCATCTTCAATATCATGGATTCCAGCCAATATCCGTAATAAGAGTGACTTTCCGCTGCCTGACTCCCCAGACAAAACAACTTTTTCATTTGCACCAATTTCAAAAGACAAATCATTGATAATCTTCTTTTTTTCTTCTGGAAAGCCAAATACGATTTCCCGTGCTTTTATGGATAATCCCTGATCAGTATTGACGATGGCAGTGCCGTCATCCTTGTCTAATTGTAGATCGGTGACATAGCCTATCTTATCCAAAGCCGTAAGTACGTCATAGATTGTATCAATAGTCCGCAGCACTTTTTCGATCGAATTGATAATTAGAATGATGATGATTTCAGCAGCTACAAATTGGCCAATATTCATTTTTTCTTGAAAAACGAGATATCCCCCAAGCAGTAGAAGGCCAGCAGCTACTACTACCTTGAATCCTATGAAGAGCCTGAACTGACTGATTAATACTTGGAAGTGATTTTTTCTATTTAATAAATAATCCTGGACAATGTCATCTGTCTTATGAAGGTGGAATTTATCTTTTGATACTATCTTGAAACTTCGATTTACCCTGGCAACTTCTTCCAGCCAATGCGCCATAAGGTATTTTGACTTGCTCTCTTTTAAACTTGTCGAAAGACCCGTGGGACCTGTAATTTTAAAAATCACAAATAATATCATTGCCAAAATGAAGCCCAGCAAAATGAAGTATGGGCTGTAGATGGCAAGCAATATCAATCCAAAAGTAATCTGAAAAACAGCCAATGAAAAATCAATCAAGATCTTGGGCAATCCTTTCTGAATAGTCAATGTATCAAAAAATCGATTGACCAATTCAGGGGCATGAATCTTGTCTAGTTGAAGGAATGATATCTTGGGAATTCGATAGGCAAACTCAAATGCAGAACGCGTAAATAAATCTTGCTGAATATTTTCTACAATTCTCAATTGCTGGACTTGTAAAATCCCAGTTATTGCGATGCCAACCAATACAAATCCCACAAGAATAATCCAGGTGGATGTTAGGGCTCCCATCTGTAAAAAGTTGATAATTGCCTGAATTCCAAGAGGCAATGTCAAGTTGACTATACCTATGAAAAGTGCATAGATATAGATTTGCCTTATTCGTGTTTTGTATAGAATTATGAGATTCCAAAATCTTTTCGTCGGGGTTAGCAGCATCTAACAACTTGTTTCGGAAACTAACAAGCGGGGCATATATTTGTTGATTATTTTTCTTATTTCTTTTCAAAATATTGCCGTTTTCGCATCTCAAGAGTTATAATTTTTTATCAAAATAACTTTCTCTTGATAGTCGATCTTAATACTGGTAAAAAAGCGAATGTCTACTTCATGACTATCTTCATGTACATGACTCCAAATCTTTTTAGATTCAGTAGGGAAAATCCTCACTATCTTGTCCTCTAAATAAACAACGCCAATGAAATTATTTCTCAGCATATGCCTCTTCTTTTTTACCATCCCTCCCACCCATTCTCAAATAGATTCCGTATCCATAGCGTTTCAAGGTGAAATCGAATTTCCCTCTCAATTTCTACAATTAAAGTCCTCCATAGCATCAAGAATTGACGACAGGAATGATGACTATTTGTATTCCGCAAACTTAAGTTTTGGACTGGGAATTTATGATATCAGTTCTCCATCAGATATTCAGATCGTATTGGAAATAGGGACAGAGGAGTTTGATGGGCTAAGCGTTTCCACCATTCAGCAGATAGGAGATTATTTGTATGTTGGGTTGGGAGATTTTCAAACGGAAAACCCTGCAACAGGACTTGCTATTTTCGATATTTCCGATCTAGAAAACCCCGTCCTTCAAGATTTGTGGAAGTCGGAAGATTTCATATTTGGCGTTTCGCATTTGGATGTATATGAAGACATCGTCTATATGTCAGTCATGGATGACGGTCTGCTCATCTTGGATGCCCAGGATGTTACAGATATCAAATTTGTAAGCAGTTTTATTCCAGATTTGACATTTCCAGCTTCTTCCGATGGACATCATCAGGGTAGGGGGATAACCAAAGTAGGCGACATCCTATATTATACATTTGACCGAGGTGGTATACGCTCTATTGATGTTTCAGATATTTATCATCCAGTTGAAATTGAAAAGTATATAAATTTAGATCTGATCAGTAAGGCCACTGCTGCCTATAATGATGTGGTGGTTATTGACAATTATGCCTATGTCAGCGTGGATTACTGCGGTATGGAGGTATTGGATATTAGTTCGTCGCCATGGTTATTGGTAGATTGGTATGATCCAGTGGATTGTCAAGGTTTCAATTGGTTTGGGGCAGAAGTGCATACCAATGAATTGCTGCCCGCCTGTAATGATAGCTTGCTTTTTGTGTCTGGCGGAAATTCTGAGGTCATCGTATTTGACATTTCGAATCCAACAGAACTGAAGAGGGTAGGTGGATTTTTTGAATTGGACAATGAACTGGCGGCATATGGCTTACATGTCTTGGACGATAAGATTTCAGTCTCCTACATCAATAATCCTCTTAATATCCCATATGTTGGAAACTGGGGAGGGTTGAAAGTTTTGTCCTTCTCAAAACACAAGACCACAAATACTCAGGATGTAAAATTCAATAATTCAATTAGTCTATATCCCAACCCCACTGATTCTTATCTAATAATCCAGGAAATCGAAAATTTGAATTTCCATAAGGCCAATATAAAGTCTGTCAATGGAGACCTTATTCAACAATACGATATTGAAAATACCAACAACTCGATCGATATCAGTCATCTGAAAAGTGGAACCTATCTTTTTGAATTGACTTTGGAAGACAGGGTAATCATAAAACGGTTTGTGAAAATATGAAAATAAAAGGCAATCGATCCTTACACAATCAATTCTGTGCGCAAAACAAATTTCACCAAAAGAGAAAGTCTGAAATAATAATTGTCATTCCGACCGAGTGCAACGAGTGGAGGGATTGGCAATTATGAGTGATTCTAATTTCGACTGAAACGGAGAAATCTACTGGGGGTTGATAACAGACCTGCACTTTTAGATTTCTCCTCGTTTCGAAATTAAAGAACTAAAAGCATTGTCGTCCTTCGACTAAGCTATCTATGACAATTCTCGGTTATTCTCGGAATGACAATGCGAATGTGCAATTTATGCACACATCAATTCCTTGCCATATTCTTGGATTTCGTAACCCTCATATACCGAAACAAACCATGCCCCATGGTTTTCAATGTGCCTCGAAATCCCTTGGGAAGCAAGAAAAAATCACCTCTGTAAAAAGTGAATACTTCGCCTCCTTCAGGTTGAATCTTTACTGCTCCTGAAACAACATAATTGAATTGTTCTTGAAGCGGTTGGCTAATTGCTATCGTAGAATCGGGCTTTTCTGCTAATAATTCAACACTTAATTCGGCACCTTCATATAGGAGATCATGATATGAATTGCCATTGGCATGCTCTATAGGTGAGATCCCAATTCCAGACAATTTTGCCTTGTCGATCAGGTAGGGAAGTGTTTTGTTCGGATCTATAGATTCTTCAGCACGCTTAGTAGTAATAACGGACAGTTCTATTAAGAATTCATCTCCACCTTGGGTTTCCCATTCACCATTAAAACCTTTCGGCGCAATGAAAAAATCTCCAGTATTATAAATTACTTCTTCGCCGTTTACTGGGTTCAATCTAGCCCTTCCATTCAATAGATAGAGGAATTCGTCAATCCCATAACTTGCATGAGTTGCAGCCTTGGTTTCACTTGATACCACATACACGCTCAGGTCTAATCCTCGGAGCACTCGTTTTTGAAATAATCGCCGTTCAGGGTCATCTTGATTTGTGACAGGTTTCAAGTCAAGACCCGAAATTGATTTTATATCAATGGGAATAGGTTTGATGACTCTGGCAACAGGTCTTTCTTCCTTTTTCTCTTTAGGTTTTGAATCACAAGAAATGAGGAACATCGAAATAGTGAACAGAAAAAGCAACGTATTTTTCATGAATACTGTCTTATAAAAGAAGTGTTAGAATAGCTCTAAGCTAAATAGCCTTCACTACAACTAAGAAAAATATTATTGTGTTAACATATCAATTAGATATTAAAGGAGATCAACTAAAAATACAAATCAGTAATTTACCCCTACAGGACGCATAGGTATTTATACGCTAACACCCATTAGTTGAGCTATTTATATTTGGAAATACAATTGTTAAGAGATGAGGTATAAAAAACTATTTAATCACACCCACCAAAAGCAAGAATTCGAGTGCGTATTTGGTCTTTATCATTACTTATATCAAAATTTTTCATTGAACATTTTTTCAATGTACAACGGCGATATTTTTGACTAATTTGGAATGATCATAAATTTGATCGTCTAGAATTCTAGGGTTTTACAAAGATTCTGTATTAAGAACATTATTGATGTTTTCCTTACATCTGTTGTGATTCTTTTGTACGCTATTTGGTTAAGGTAAACACCTGGATTATAATAGTTTAAGTCAGAATAAGATTAAATAATTAATTCAAATGCTCATTAATCTTATCTACACTCATTTTGGCATCTCCATAAAGCATGTCCGTATTTTCTTTGAAAAATAACGGGTTTTGCACTCCAGCATATCCTGTGGCCATCGATCTTTTCATTACAAAAACATTTTTTGCATTCCATACCTCGATGACTGGCATTCCATAGATTGGACTATTTGGATCACTTTGTGCACCAGGATTGACAATATCATTGGCTCCAATAACCAATACTACATCGGTCTCAGGCAGATCATCATTGATCTCTTCCATTTCCAATACTATATCATAAGGCACATTGGCTTCTGCAAGTAAAACATTCATATGACCAGGTAATCTACCCGCCACAGGATGAATTCCAAAACGAACTTCCTTACCAGATTTTTTTAGCCTATTCACCATTTCATGAACTGGAAATTGAGCCTTGGCAACTGCCATTCCATAACCAGGGACAATGACCACTGATTTGGCATCTGAGAGCAGACCTGCTACTTCTTCATGATTTACAGAAGTAACTTCTCCTTCTACTGCCATCGCTTCACCTGTAGGAGCATTTCCAAATCCTCCGAATATAACCGAGAAGAACGACCTGTTCATCGCCTCACACATAATGATAGAGAGAATTGCACCTGAACTTCCTACCAGGGCACCGGTAATAATCAATAAATCATTGCCTAGCATAAACCCTGCTGCTGCTGCTGCCCAACCTGAATACGAATTCAACATGGATACCACGACTGGCATATCTGCCCCACCTATCGCCATTACCATCATAATGCCAATGAAAAATGAGATCCCTGTCATTATGTACAAGTATAGCATTCCGCTCACTCCACTGGCACCTGCGAATAGGACCCCTAACACAACACATACGAGGACAAGTAAAATGTTTACTACATGTCTGCCTGGATAGATAAGAGGCTTGCTTCGAATCTTTCCTTCCAACTTTCCCCATGCAATGATGGATCCAGTAAATGTAATGCCACCAATAAATATTCCAATGAATACTTCCACCAGATGTATGGTATGCTCCGTTCCCTGAATCGCCTGTGTTTCGGGATCGATATATGACCCAAATCCTACCAATACAGCAGCTAGTCCAACAAAACTATGCAAGATAGCCACCAATTGGGGCATGGAAGTCATCTCCACCTTTCGTGCCACTAGCAGCCCGATGATACTGGCTATTGCAATGGCGATAACAATATAAATTTGACCTTGAACTCCCTCTCCTAATACAGTAGAAAGAATGGCAATGGCCATACCGATTATACCGTATAAGACACCTCTCTTGGCAGATTCTTGGGATGATAGCCCACCGAGGCTTAAAATAAAAAGTATACCTGCAAATAGGTATGAAGCGGTTTGTATTTGTGATGATATCATTTGTCTTTCTTATAAATCTTTTTCTCCAATCAGAATTGTGCGTCCCTTATTTTCTAAACATTTTGAGCATACGATGCGTAACCAAAAATCCTCCAACAATATTGATACTTGCTACCAAAATCGCTACAAAGGCCAGAATGGTCATTATATTACTCATGTCATCCCTCGTTTGTAATAGCCCACCAATAATTATAATACCACTAATGGCATTAGTCACAGCCATAAGCGGTGTATGCAAAGAATGGGACACATTCCAAATTACCTGCCATCCAATAAATACGGACAATACAAATACAGTAAAATGCTGCATGAAATCCGGTGGCGCCACCATCGCAAGAAGGTATAAGAACGCTCCAATTGCGGCTAATTTTATCAGCATGGCTATACTTTGCTTCTTAGCCAACTCTGCTGGACTTGGACCTGCTGGCACCTCGACTTCATCTGCCGCCGCAGCTGGTTTTTGCGGACTTACAGGAAGCGGTTCTGGTGGCCAATTGACACTACCATTATGTGTGACCATGGCGCGGCTTATCACATCATCCTCCATGTCAATCTTAAAATTCTCATTTTTGCCCATGTCATCCAAGAGGTGACAAAGATTGTTGCCATAGAGCTGACTGGACTGCGAAGGCAGCTGATCCAGTTTACCTATTATAGTCACTCCATTGTCTGTAGTATAGATTTCATTATTTCTGGTCAGAACACAATTGCCACCGCTGCTGGCTGCTAAATCTACAATTACCGAACCTGGTTTCATTGCTGCGACATGATAATCCAGTATCAATTTAGGAGCATTTCGTCCTGGTATCTGGGCTGTGGTGATTATAATATCCACTTCTTTTGCCTGTTCCTTAAATAAGGCCATCTCAGCTTCTATAAAGGCAGGGCTCATCACTTTGGAATATCCTGATTCGGTAGATCCATCCTCATCAATGTCAACAGACAAGAATTCAGCTCCCATACTTTCTATCTGTTCTGCAACTTCCAATCTCGTATCGAATGCCCTTACTATAGCACCAAGAGATCTGGCAGTTCCTATCGCCGCTAATCCTGCCACTCCAGCACCGATCACCAATACTTTCGCAGGGTCTACTTTTCCGGCTGCAGTAATCTGTCCATTCAGAAAACGACCAAAGTGATTGGCACCTTCTATTACAGATCTATAACCTGCGATATTGGCCATTGATGAAAGCACATCCATTTTTTGCGCTCGGGATATTCTCGGGATGGCATCCATGGCTATCGCATTAACACCCTTATCGGCCAATTTTTGCAACAATTCAGGATTTTGAGCAGGGTAGAGATAACTGAGAGTCACCTGACCTTCATGCATCAATTCAATTTCTGAATCTGTTACTGCTTGTACTTTTAAGATTATATCACTATCTGCATAGATGTCTTTCGCTGAATCAGCCATTGATGCCCCAGCTTCTTCATAGCTGGCATCTGAAAAATTTGCTGTTTTTCCAGCTCCTTTTTCTATGGTTACATCAAATCCTTGCTTAATTAATCTTTTGACAGTTTTGGGTGTGGCACCGACGCGCAATTCGCCTTCTATGAGTTCACTGGGAATTCCAACTTTCATATATTAAATATATTCATTATGTATAGAACTGGCAAAAGTAAGATTATTGTTTAGATTTTTACCATTTCCAGTAGTTAATATTATGATTATTTGGTATGGGTTAATTAAAACGAAATAAAAACTTTTGTTTTAATATCTATCTGTTATATTTATTCCAATTTTTAGAATTATTAAGTGAGATTGTATTTTTTTTAAGGCTTATTTCCAGATTTCTTTTTTAAAATAAAAATTAAAATATTGAAGCCAACAGATATTAATGACCCGGAATATTTTCACAAAGTGGTCGACTGTCAACTTGCCTGTCCAGCACACACACCAGTGCCAGAATATATTCGTCTTATAGCAGCAGAGAAGTATACTGAAGCCTATATGATAAATTGGGACTCAAATGTTTTTCCAGGTGTATTGGGAAGAACATGTGACAGACCATGTGAACCAGCCTGCCGAAGGGGGAGGGTAGAAGAAGATCCAGTAGCTATATGCCGACTCAAGAGAGTGGCAGCTGATAATAAAGGTGAGGTAAAACAGCTCATGCCGCAAGGCCCTTTTACACCAAATGGCAAAAAAATAGCCTTGATTGGCGGGGGACCAGCTTCCCTTACTGTTGCCAGAGACTTGGCACCACTTGGGTACGAAATCCATCTGTATGATGAATGGAATAAAGGAGGAGGAATGATGCGGACGCAAATTCCTTCTTTTAGATTACCGCTGGAAGTATTGGACGAGGAAGTGAATTATGTCCTGGATATGGGCATTCATACCCACTTCAATCAATATGTAGATAGCATGGCAGGGATTCTTGATAAGAAATACGATGCTGTGTTTGTCGGGACTGGAGCACCGAAGGGACGCATACTTAATATAAAGGGATATGAAGAAGCCAAAGAAAATGTGCACATAGGAATCGAATTTCTTGCACAGGTGGCTTTCGAACATAGAGACAAGGTAGGAAAGAATATTGTAGTCCTGGGAGGAGGAAATACGGCAATGGATTGTTGTAGAACCTCAAAGCGATTGGGAGGTGAGAATGTGACTGTAGTAGTAAGAAGTGAAAGAGAAAAAATGAAGGCCTCACCATGGGAGATTGAGGATGCTGAAAGAGAGGATATTTTGATTTTGAATAATATGCCTCCAAAAGAATTTGTGGTTGAAAATGGAAAATTGAAAGGCGTACTATTCAGCAAGGTAAGGGCTGAATATGATGAAAATGGAAAAAGGACATTGGTGCCTACTGGCGAACCTGATGAATTTATAGAAGCAGATGATGTAATGGTGGCCATTGGACAAGACAATGCATTTCCATGGATTGAAAAAGACCTTGGGATAGAATTTGGAAAATGGGAAGTTCCAGTTTTGGACAAAGTAACTTTCCAATCTACCTTACCCCATGTGTTTTTTGGTGGGGATGCAGCTTTTGGCCCTGAAAACGTGATTACTGCGGTAGCGCATGGACATCAGGCTGCAATATCGATTGACCTGTTTTGTAAAGGTGAAAATCTGCATGATAGACTTCCACCACAGACCAACCTGGTCAGTCAAAAAATGGGAATTCATGAATGGACTTATGATAATTACATAGCCCCGGACGAAAGATATCAAGTACCTCATGAAGACAAGGCTATCTCGCTTACAGATCGTAAGATTGAAGTCGAGTTGGGATTTGGTCTGCCAGATGGGTTCAAAGAAGCTCAAAGGTGTTTGAATTGTGATGTTCAGACGGTATTTACCACCAGCCTTTGTATAGAATGTGATGCCTGTGTCGATGTATGTCCTACAGATTGTATCACTTTCACAACCAATGGCGAGGAAGCTGATTTAAGAACCAGGCTGAATGCGCCTGCATTAAATTTGTCCCAGGACCTGTATGTGTCTGATGTGCTTCCAACCTCGCGGGTCATGATCAAAGATGAAGATGTTTGCCTCCACTGCGGTTTGTGTGCTGAACGCTGCCCAACTGCGGCATGGGATATGAAAAAATATATGTACAACGTAACAAAAACCTATACTAAAAATGGAGCAGGAAGTTGTTGTTAATGACCTTGTCGTCAGATTTGCCAATGTAAATGGATCAGGGTCAGCATCCGCAAATGAAATGTTTGCAAAGTCCATTTTTAGAATGGGTATTCCAGTTACGCCCAAAAATATTTTCCCTTCAAATATTCAAGGTCTGCCTACCTGGTACGAAGTGCGAATAAGTGAAAAAGGATATCTGGGACGAAGAGCTGGTATAGATATGCTCATTGGAGTCAATCCTCAAAGTCTGAAAAAAGACGTTGAAAGTGTTAGGCCAGGAGGCTATTTTGTCTATGATAGTAGCAAAAAAATGCACGCTGAATTTATACGTGATGATGTGAATTATATTGGAGTCCCGATGATTCAGTTGGCCACTGAGCTTACGCCTAATCCAAGATTGCAACAATTATTTAAAAATATAATTTACGTAGGCGCAGTAGCTACCTTGTTGGATGTTGAGATTGATGTGATCAAGGAGGTGATAGCCGAGCAGTTTGAGAAGAAACCGAAGTTGATTCCAAATAACCATGCCGCCTTGGATTTAGGTGTAAATTATGTAAAAGATAATCATCAATTCCCGCTCAACATTCGTGTAAAACGGGCTGATAAAAATGGAGACTCAATCTTGATAGATGGAAATACTGCTTGTGGGTTGGGGGCTATATATGCAGGTGCAACGGTGATGGCCTGGTATCCAATCACACCATCTACTTCTGTGGCCAAAGCATTCGAAACCTATTGCAAGAAACTGCGGATCGACCCGGATACTGGAAAGAAAAATTATGCCTTTGTTCAGGCAGAGGATGAATTGGCAGCTATAGGAATGGTCATTGGTGCTACCTGGAACGGAGCCAGGGCTTTTACAGCCACGAGTGGTCCTGGTGTCTCATTGATGAATGAATTTATTGGTTTGGCATATTTTGCCGAGATTCCAGTGGTGTTGATCAATGTGCAACGAGGAGGTCCTTCGACAGGAATGCCGACACGGACACAACAAGCTGATATTATATCGTCGGCTTATGCCTCACATGGAGATACCAAGCACGTATTGTTGTTTCCGAGCACCCCAGCAGAATGTTTTGAGCATACTGTAAGCGCCTTTGATTTGGCCGATAGATTGCAGACTGTGGTAATGCTGATATCAGATTTGGATCTTGGAATGAACAATCATATGTCACCTCCATTGGCCTGGGACGATGATAAAAAATACGACTTGGGTAAAGTCTTATCCGCTGAAGATTTAGAAGAATTGGACAGAAACAATAAGAGATTTGGTCGGTATAAAGATGTAGATGGAGATGCAATTCCATTTAGAACAATACCAGGAACACATCCTACCTTGGGCTCCTACTTTACACGAGGAACGTCTCATGATGAATATGCCAAGTATAGCGAGTCAGGTGAAGTCTATTTGGATAATGTAGATCGACTGGCTCAAAAATGGGATACGGCAAAAACTTTGATTCCAGCTCCTGAGTTTTATAAGGATAGCTATGAAAGTGATGTGGGCTTGATATTCTTTGGTACCACTACTTATGCGGCGGTAGAAGCCATGGACTTGATGGCGGAGGCGGGAGTAATTATTGATTCGATGAGGGTCAAGGCATTTCCGTTTCATGCGCAAGTAGAGGATTTTATTGATAAACATGAAAAGGTGATTGTAGTCGAACAGAATAGAGATGCACAATTCAGAACATTGTTGATCAACGAACTGGAAACCAATCCATCCAAGCTGATTTCAGTACTCAACTACGATGGTACACCTATAACTGCGGACACCATTCAAAAACAAATTTCAAGCAAACTAGCTGTAGAAGCCAATTCTATTTAACACAATTTCAAAGAAGATATATGTCATATTTAAAACCAGCATTTCACCACCCATCTTTAAAGAAAAATAAAGTTGGATACAATAAAGCGGATTACCTAGGAGTAGTATCGACGCTTTGTGCAGGATGCGGTCATGATTCTATAAGCGGATCTATCGTTCAAGCATGTTACGAGATGTCATTGGAGCCGCATAAGCTGGCAAAATTATCCGGTATTGGATGTTCGTCCAAGACGCCGACTTATTTTTTGAGCAATTCGCATGGATTCAATTCTGTGCATGGTCGGATGCCTTCTATCACTACAGGGGCAAATATGGCCAACAGGGATTTGAAGTATCTGGGGGTGTCTGGAGATGGAGATACAGCTTCTATCGGCATGGGGCAGTTTGTCCATGCCATAAGAAGGAATCTTAATATGGTATATATAGTAATGAACAATGGCTGTTATGGTCTTACCAAGGGGCAAGATTCTGCAACCGCGGATTTTGGATCGATAAGCAAGGCGGGTTCTGACAATCCATATGAAGCTATTGATCTGGCTGGATTGGCATTAGAGCTCAATGCAACATTTGTGGGGAGGAGTTTCTCTGGTGACAAGAGTCAGTTGGTACCTATGATCAAGGCGGCAATGTCACATCCTGGATTTGCATTTTTAGATGTGATTTCGCCATGTGTTACTTTTAATAACAATAAGGAATCTACCAAGTCTTACTCCCATGTCAGGGGGCATATTGAGTCTACTTCTATATTTGATTTTGTACCGCATGAAGAAGAGATTGAAATAGACTATGCAGAAGGATCGGATCGGACGGTAGAATTGTTCGATGGTTCACAAATCCATTTGAGTAAACTTGCACCCGACTGGGATCCTACGAAAAAGTTTACGGCTATACAGCGATTGCATGCGGCCAAATCTGAAGGGCAGATTCTTACCGGACTGCTTTATATCGACCCGGAGAGCCAGGATTTACATACGAAGATGAAGACATCGGATATGGCATTGAATAGCCTTGGGCAAGATTCATTATGTCCTGGAAGTGCAAAACTGGAAGAAATCAACGCTACTTTCAGATGATTAAATAGGTCTGAATATCAAAATTAAATGGTTGGATTTGATTGAATGGTTTAATCAATACACCTTAAGCTACTTCATCATTTATTCTTTCTCGATTATTGAATAAATACAAGTTTCTATTATAAAATGAATAATCTTTAATGGTATAATATTCAGGTCGCCATTTTACGATTAAAGATTTATTTTAACATATAAATTTTTATGTTTGATTGAAATTATGTATTTTTAGTGGTAGGTATTTATTTAATACTTAGAACAAGTGATAAATTAATTGATTTTCTTGTTTTCAGTTTGGTGAAATAAATACAATATCTTTTTAGATATAATAGTTGTTAAGAAGACCGTAAACAAATTAAAATTAAGACGAGCAATTATTAAGTTTTTGTTCGCAAAATATTAAAGTAGAAAAAGTTAAGATCATTACTTCTACATTATATTAATAGTAAATTAAAACGATTTCAATTTCTCCATTTAATTTTAAAGTAAACGGAAAAGATTGACATAATTATTTTACGCAATATTGCAATAGTTATACTTATAAGTAAAAGGAGTTTTAAAGTTTATCTCTGGAATTTCGTTTTATTTCTATAAGTTATAATCATCAATATTTATTTACATAGATTTTATGATTGGGGAAATATCGTTTTCAATCATAAAAGGAGGTTAATATAATTGTTAAGAATGATCTGTTAAATTAAACGCACCTATGTACAATACCGATTTTAATTTCTTAAATTCAAAGACACGTTCTGAATTAGCATCTGAGTACGGAGTTTCGAGAAAAACTTTTTATAATTGGCTGAAAAAAGAAAATATAATACTTCCTCAAGGCACAATAAAACCATGTGATGTGAGGAAAATTTATCAAACTTTTGGCTCGCCTTTTCCACCAGAGAGTTTCTCATAATTACCCACTTTTACTCAGAAATTAAGAAATTTATAGTTTAAATTTGCTTCATACCATTAATTATGTTGTTAAGATTCAAGGAAGTACTTTATACCATACTTACAGTTTTTATAGTTTTATTTTCCACTGAATTGCATGCGCAATGTACAATTGATGGGAGGGTGTTAGATGTAAATAATAACCCCCTAGAATTTGCAGAAGTAATTTTATTATCAAAAGATTCTATACCAATTATGAGTGAGTTGACAAGCGAGACGGGAGAGTTCAAAGTCAACTCTGGGTGTGGAGAATTCACGGTTGTTATTATACAAATAGGTAGTAAGTTATTTGAGGAAAAAATCAATGTAACAGACGCTTATAAATTTGATGATATAATAGTAAAGTCTGGAATAGTATTGGATGAAGTAGTTGTTTCTACTCAAAAGACTATTCTTGAGCGAAAAATCGATAGGCTTGTATTTAATGTGGGATCATCTTCGATAGCCAGTGGCGGTAGTATTTTGGATGCTTTGAAATTGACACCAGGTGTTGCGGTGCAGGGAGATGCAATTGCCATCATTGGAAAAAGTAATGTTGGTGTACTATTAAATGGACGACTGTCACAACTTTCAGGGGATGAATTGGCCAATTTTCTAAAATCCATTCCTATAGATGACATAGAATCTATTGAGGTCATTACTACACCTCCTGCCAAATACGAGGCTGAAGGTAATAGTGGACTTATTAATATTGTTTATAAAACTGGTCGAAACAACTATTGGAATAATCAGGTAAGGCTTTCTTATTTGCAAACCACCTATCCAGGTTTATTACTAGGAAATACTTTTAATTATTCAAAAGATAAATTTTCATTATCACTAGGGCTTACAGCCAAGACTGGAGATATTGAAGTAGTAGAAGAGAATACAGTGTTTTATCCAAATTCTACATGGTCGAGCAATACAGAGAGAAAAGACAAGCAGGATTTTTTGGCGGGGAATTTAAATTTAAAGTATAGGCTCTCGGATAGAACTTCGATTGGAGCTCAATATTTGACCAATATTGCAGAACCTAATATTCAGGATAATAATGTGATCAGAATTGTAGAGAGCAATGACAACAATATTTTTAATTCGAGTGGTCTTAACGAAGCCACGAAGATCATTCATTCAGCCAATGCTCATTTGACACATTCTATAGATACCTTAGGGAAGTATTTCGAAATTTATTTTGATTATTTTACTTTTGATAAAGATCAAGAGAGACTCTTTAATTCTTTCAATAATAGTGACTCAATAACCAATAATAACTTAAGTCTTCAAAAAATAGAAAACTATAGTGGTAAAATTGACTTTGTGCACCCAACGGGATTTTTTAATCTCGGATATGGAGCCAAGTACTCTTATACATCAAATATAAGTGAGGTTAGTTTTTCAGAGTTTGAAGAAGGAAAATGGATTGTAAATAGCTTGTTGAGTGATAATTTCGAGTATACAGAATCGAATATTGCTGCCTATATAGAAGGTGACAAGCAATTGTCGGACAAGGTGCAGATAAAGCTTGGGTTGAGGTATGAGAATACATCAGCAGAAGGCTACTCAGTGACTTATGATCGTAGAAATACAAATGATTATTATAAGTTTTTTCCCACTGCAAATTTGCAGTATGCTATCAATGACAAAAATTCATTGACATTATCGTATAGCAAGAGAATAAACCGACCATCATTTTGGGATTTGAATCCTTTTAGATGGTATTTTAATCAATTTTCATATTCGGAAGGAAACCCATTTTTGAATCCTTCGTTTACGGATAATTTTGAGTTGACACATGCTTATAACAATAACTTTTTTACGACCTTATTTGTGTCGCAGAAGTTAGATGGCTTTAGTCAATTTCCTACAGTCGATCCTATTTCTCAGGAGCAAATTTTCTCCAGAGCGAATTTTTTCGATACGTATAATATGGGGACTGCCTTCACCTACGTGTTAGCAAAATATGATTGGTGGCAGAGTTATAATCAACTGTACTTGTATTATTCACATTCGAAATTCAATGAAGGAGTGGATCTAAATCCGGAAAATGGAATAGGTACATATATAGGTTCGAATAATTCATTTGTATTAAATAAAGAAAATACCATTAATGCAGAATTGTCGTTATGGTATCAAGGCACCAATAGGGCTATTTTATATGAGGTCGGTGATTCATATTCAGTAGACTTTGGATTCAAATTTTTCGCATTGCAAAGAAAGGTAGTAATGAGTCTTTCTGTCAACGATATATTTAAATCCAGTGCAGCTACTTATAGAACGGAATTTAACAATATACTACAGGAATCTTTTATTAATTATGATACAAGACGTTTGAATATTGCAGTTTCGTATAAGTTTGGAAATGATAAAATTAATTCAACTAATGTTAAGATCGGAAATGAAGAAGAAAAGGCCAGACTAGGCAACTAATATTCAATTACAATATGAATATCCCAATATTTGAATTGTGTTTTAAATAGCACGTTTTAAGTAGAGCATCTAAGATAGAGTATACCTTATTTAGGGTAAAATTATATTACTATTATTTGATACGTCGGTAATAGTGACTAGAGAAGTACGTACATACCTGACAGGAAAGATTTTAAACCTGACCCGTCAAATAACTATTTTTTAACTTATTATTTTAACATTTTAAATTCTTAAATTATGAAAAATTTAAATTTAGCAAAACTTTATAACGAAGTTGAACTAGTAGAAACTGACATGGTTTCATTGAATGACCATTTATTACAATCAGTAAAAGGTGGTTTGAAGATTGATGTTAACATAGGCTGTACGTCTAACACTGGATGTGGACCTAACAACGGATGTGGTAAGATCAAATCTTCTGTTGGTGGATAATTCATCATGAAAAGTGAGGATTGGGATTTATATCCCTTTCCTCTTTTTTTCCATTAATAAAACCAAAAAATATGCAATTTAAGAAGTCATTTTATAAGGTAGATGTAGTCATTCCCAATACCAATGATCATTTGATTTATTCTAGTAGGACTGGAGAATGTATCGTTTTGAAAGAGGAGAATTATGCACAATATATCAATGATGATTTTGATAGTCTTCCCGAGGAATTTTTAGATAAATTAATCGATTTTGAATTGATCGTCCCATTCGCCGAAAACGAACTAAAATCTGTAATTGATGAAAACGAGACATCCGTTGCAGAAAGTGATGTTTTGTATCAAGTCATCCAACCCTCAGGTAATTGTCAACTAGGCTGTGGCTACTGTGGTCAAGTGCATTCGAAAAAAGAGTTGCCAACAGAGTATGATGAAAATTTGCTCAAAAGAATCAAATTTAAATTGCTTGCCAATCCTAATTACTCCGTATTGCAAATTGGATGGTTTGGAGGAGAACCATTGATGGGTTTGCAAACGATGAGAAGGCTAACTCCAAGATTATTGGAATTGTGCGAGGAGCACAACTTGACCTATAGTGCAAAGGTCGTTACCAATGGATTGAGCCTAAAACCCAAAGTTTTCTTGGAAGTTACTCAAGAACTTAAGGTTTCTTCATTTGAAGTTACACTTGACGGAACGGCGGAGTATCACGATAATAGAAGATTTGTAAAGTCTGGTGAAAAATCATTCGACTTAATCTTCAAAAACCTAAAAGGAATATTCAGCTTGCCTGATTATGATACTATGGGCGTTGGGATCAGTATGAGATGTAATGTGGACAGTTCAAACTTTGAAGGTGTTACTCCATTACTGGAAATGTTGTATGCCAATGGTATGCACAAAAAACTTACTGGTTTCTATGTTGCTCCGATTCACTCCTGGGGTAATGAAGCGCATTTGGTCAGTCTTGAGAAGCAAGAATTTGCTACCAGAGAAATTGGCTGGTTTATAGAACAGTATAAAAATGGATTTACTCCAGCATTACTTCCAAAGCGTAAGAAAGAAGTTTGTATGGTTGTGGATCCAAATTCTGAGCTGTTTGATGCATTTGGAAATATATACAATTGTACAGAAGTATCTCAGGTGCCAGTCTATGAGAATACAGAATATCTATTAGGAAATTTGAAATTCGTAGACGATACGGTTAAATTTGAGAACAAACCTTTCACGGATTGGAATCAAACTGTATTAAAGGGAGAAAAAGATTATCCTTGTACTACTTGTAATATGTTGCCTGTATGTGGAGGTTCATGCCCAAAATCCTGGGACGAGGGAATCGTTGCTTGCCCTTCATCCAAGCATAATATTGAAGACAAATTAGTTCTTGCCTATTTAATTGCCAATAAAGGGCTTGAAATTTTTAGAACACCAGAAACTGTAGAATAACAATGGAAACAAATTATCTAAAATTACTTCAGGAGAGCAAAGAAAATGCTAAAAATACAACTGTGTCTGGAAAATATGCGACCTATTTTCAAGATGGATTTGAAGTAGCAATACAAGAAAATTGTAAGAATACTTTGGAATTTACATATTTCAATACTACTTACCATAAAGCTTTGCAATTGGCCAGAAAAAATAAATTGGGATCTGCACAGATTCAAAAAACAAAGGCAAATAGATTTATTGATCTGTCCAAGACTACTGGTTTAGAAAATTTGATTTTCCTTTCTGTCAGCAAGCCTATTGATTCATATTTAGAATTTAAACTAGGTAATTATGATAAGGCAATCGAATTATTGGAATTTTCTATAGCCAAAGAAGTAGAGTTAGAGTCAACACATCCTGTTTTCTTATATCATAGAATCCAGCAAGTGCATAACATTTGGAGGGTCTATGCCAGACTAGGAGACAAGAAAAATACCAAATTGATTTCCAAATTGTTATTTAATTATTTCTTGAATGAGCAAAACATTCATTACAAGGATCAAGAATTTAAGTTTAATTTATCTGATGTCAACTTTAATAAATTGATGGCTTATCAAGTTTTTTTTGAAGTCATTGTCTTCTTCAAAGAAGAATTGAATAATAGTAAAGATGTATCTGATTTATATTCGATATTCGGAGAGTTCAACAAGTGGAAAGAGCCCTCAAAACCACTAAGAGGGGTCTACTACTGGTTGAAAACGCTGGAAAGTCAAGTTATTGATAAAGAAATTAACTATTCCTATTTAGATAAATTCATAAAATCTTCTACTGATTTTTGGAATGATAGTCCACATAAGATCGTCGAACAAAATTTACTTGTCAAACAGGCATGTTAGATTGACTTAGGCAATTATCTTTATCACATTTAGCAATTAAAATCAGCAGATGTTTAAATTCTATTCGCAATTTGATCAAATGGATTGTGGACCCGTTTGTATTAAAATGATAGCGAAACATTATGGGAAAGATGTTTCGCTTAAATACCTGCGAGACAATTCTTTTTTGACAAAAACAGGAGTTAGTTTAGCAGGGATAAATCATGCGGCAAAGGGAATTGCATTTGAGACAGCACCTTTCAAATTAAGCATCGAGAAGCTTATAAAGAACAAAGAGCAGCTGCCATGTATTTTGCACTGGAATCAGAATCACTTTGTTGTATTAATAAAAATAACAAAATCCAGATTTTCAGATACACTCTACTTCCATGTAGCAGATCCGGCTCATGGGAAAATTAAGTTGACACATAAGCAATTTGAGGACGCCTGGCTCGAAGGAGAAAGCATGGGGATCGCATTATTAATGCAGCCTTCTGATGAGTTTGATAAAAACTCTCTGGAAGAAGAGGAAGAAAAAACCAATTTTTCAGACCTGTTTAATTACTTACTGCCTTATAAAAAGTATTTATTAGGCTTCAGTCTATCAATTCTTGTTGCGAGTCTTATCACCTTGGTTTTTCCATTTCTTACTCAGACTTTGATCGATGAAGGGGTAGAAAACAAGAATTTAAATATTGTTTATGCCATAATAGGAGCTCAATTATTTCTATATATCGGTACCATGAGTATAGATATAATACGTAACTGGATAGCCATATTTCTTGGGACCAGGGTCAATATATCTATTGTCTCGGCATTCTTAACCAAATTGTTTAGACTCCCAATCAAATTTTTTGACACCAAACTATTAGGGGATTTCCAACAAAGAATCCAAGATCAGGAGAGAATAAATGAGTTTTTAACTTCACAAAGTTTGCTTACATTTTTCTCACTTATGACTTTCTCGATATATTTCATCGTCCTTTTAAAGTACAACGCTATTATTTTATTGGTGTATTTGGCATTAACTGCGATAAGTGTGGCTTGGTCAATTATGTTCTTGAAACGAAGGAAACACCTTGATTACCAGTTGTTTAATGCCAGGGGTGAAACGAGAGAATCAACATTGGAAATCTTTAATGGAATACAAGAGCTGAGACTTAATAATTTTGGAGCCTACAAACTTAATTATTGGAATACCCTTCAATTAAAACTATTTAAGATCAACTTGAAAATTCTTAAGCTTAATCAATTTCAAGTAATAGGCTATAATTTTCTTAATGAAGTAAAAAACATCCTGGTTACGTTCATTGCTGCTTATCAAGTGATAGCTGGAAATCTGACAATTGGTGCCATGTTGGCCATTGCATATATAATTGGTCAGATGAATAGTCCGATCAATCAATTGGTTGCATTTATTCGTTCGTTGCAGGATGCCAAATTAAGTCTAAACCGCCTAAACGAAATTCAAAAAGCCAAGGAAGAAGATTTTGATTTAGCTGAAGAGAAAAGCACACTGCCAATAAGTGATGAGAAGGGGAGTGGGATTCAAATAAATGACCTTGCTTTTCAATACGAAGGGCCATTGTCTCACAGGGTTTTGGATGATATCAATATTACGATAAAAGATAAGGAAGTAACTGCAATTGTCGGTGCAAGTGGAAGTGGCAAGACCACATTATTAAAGCTGCTATTAAAGTTTTATCCACCTACTGAAGGTAATATCCATTTTAATGACAAGAATATCAATGCAATAAATGCTGAAAATTTAAGGCAGAATATTGGAGTGGTTATGCAAGATGGATTCATCTTTTCAGATACCATAGAAAGAAATATAGCGACTTCTGATATTGATATTGATCCAAGGAGATTGGAGAATGCCATACATTTGGCTAATCTTGATGATTTTGTCCTCAGCTTACCTATGCAACATAAAACCAAGATTGGTCCTGCGGGAATAGGGCTTTCTGGAGGTGAAAAACAAAGAATCTTAATTGCCAGAGTGATTTACAAGAATCCAGCTTATATCTTTTTGGATGAAGCTACCAGTTCATTGGATGCTGAGAATGAAAAAATCATTCATGACAACCTTCAAACTTTTTTTAAGGGAAAAACTGTTGTTATCATTGCGCATAGACTAAGTACCGTGAAAAATGCTAATACGATTATAGTATTGGACAAGGGTAAAGTGGCAGAAAAAGGAAATCATGAAGACTTGGTTGAGAAGAAGGGGAAATATTATAATCTAATCAAAAATCAATTGGAATTAGGAAATTAGACTTATATGGCTTATCGTTTACGAATTGAATGATCAATCCAAAATACTAGACTTAAATAAATCATATGTTAGATCTTAATGCAGAAATAGACAAGAACACAAATTTTATTACTCAATTTTCCACGCCTTTAATCCTCTTTATTCTAGGGCTGATTATCGGAATATTATCGATAATTGATATTAATGGGGAATCACTTTTGAATTTAGTTATTGACTATTTTTTATAATTCTTCGGGATTGTATCTGTACTACTGTATTCAAAGAACCCAATCAGGTAGTACTTCATCTTCATTCAAATATAAATCTTGGATTAAGTAATTCAAAAAAACAAGATTTTTCTTAATTACCCTTACTTCCATCCATTCACTCTTTCCCACGGTTTTTTAACGCCAAATGGAATTTTCAATTGTCAAACTGATGTATAGCACTTTACCTCTAGTATTATTACCCACTATTTGCCTTCTTTCCATATCCATCGTAGCTTTAGGGAAAGTTAGCCCTTGCACTTCTATTGAGATCTGTTCTTATCTCTGGTAATTACCCAATACTTTCAGTTTGTTTTTTTTTGAAATTTTATTTACCCATAATGGATTGATGTTTTCTCCATCCGTATTCATATAGCTGGGAGCCTCATATTAAGGTTTTTGATACTTATTTGACCAGAATTACATAAATGTCTAGCAACACCATACAACGGTCTTTAATTGTGGTTCAAGGTTAATTGATTGATCAGGTGTAATGAAATATTAGTGTTGAGAATGCACCCCATAAAGACTTCTTAATGTCATGCCTATGAGTTCATAATCCGTTCTTGAGACTTAAGGATATTTTATTTCACAAAATCAGTTGCTTCAATATTGATATAAAAAAAACCACCCCATGGCAGTGAGGTGGCTCCTATTTTGAAAAATACGTTAAAGGTTATCTATAATTATCCTAACAACCTTTTGATCTTAACAGTACCTTCATTATTAAGGACGTGCATGAATTCATGCGTACAAGTTTTCAGTGTTTCTTTAGTTTCTTAAATCGCATTCCTGTCTAGACAATGTATTATCGGTTGAGTTAATTGAAAATAATTCTTGACCGATTATTTTGTAAATGACAATACTGGGGATTTTACTTTGAGCCTGTAATTGTTAATAACATGAATCAGTAAAAGGTAACATTATTTTCTACTCTTTTTTATCAAAAAATTTTGATGCTAATTCAATTGAAAATCCTCTTTAAAATTGGGCACTACAATCAGTGTCAATTCAGAAAAACCAATACATTCAGGGGATATAAAACTACATTTGCGAATCTTCCTTATTCAAACGAAAAAAAGAGTGTTTTATTAAAGAAAATTTGTGATTTCTATTTTTTTTTAAGTTGCAATAAAAGTTTTTGAGCCTCTTCATAATGATCTCGAGAAAGATCCGATGTGAGTACATTCATATGCTTCCTTGCGTTTGGTATATCATTCAATTTAAGATAAGCGAGACCTAAGTACCATTGCGCCTCATCTTCGTAATTAAAGTCGTTATTCGCGAGTATTTGATCGAATTGGGTAATTGCTTTTTGTGGTTGATCGGTTTGGAGGTATGATATCCCCAGTCCTAGCAATATTTGAGAAGATTGGGTCGCTTTGTCCTTAATTGCCTCTTGAAACATTACAATGGCTTCATCGTATCTACCAGCATCATATGCACTTTCAATTTTAGCTAGAGAGATATCTCCATCTGATCTTTGGCTCAGCGAAAGTTCGAATGGTTCGAAATTTTGAGCGTATAGTTGGGTGCTATCCGGAGCTTGTTGAAGACTCCACCATCCGAATGTCAATACTCCTAAAAATATAGCTGCAACGGCAACTCGATAAAATAATTTTCTAAATTTTGTTTTGGGTTGGGCTGAGCTGGAATATAAATCCTGGTGAATTTGCTTGAGCTTTGATTTTAACTCGATCCTTCCTATCCCTTCTATGTCTTCTAATACTTCACGTTGAATACTTACTTCTTGAGTTAGGGATTGGTCATTTTCCAACCGAGTCTCAAATGCACTTCTTTCTTCAGGAGTCATTTGATTTAACAGGTACCGATCAATTTGATTTTCATTCATTTGGATTGTTGATTATGCCTAACTCACTTATTTCAAAATATCCTTCAATCTCGGGGACTCAGATACTTTTGCTTTAAGTTTTTTCAAACAACTGGATTTTTTGTTTTTCGCAACTTGATCATTCGCAAAATTCATTAACTCAGCTATTTGGTTCATTTTAAGCCTTTCGTAGTAAAACAAAACCAAAACTCTTTTACAATCCTTTCCTAAAGATTCCAACAAATTCATGAGATAATCATTTCTTTCATTCGAACCAAGTATGGCTGGACCTATAGGGTCAATGGCAATAGATTCACTTTCATTTGATAGGCTTACAACTTTTTTTTGAGCACGTAGCTTGTTTAACCATAGGTGCTTACACACCGAATACAAATACGTTCTTATCGAACTGCTCAGTTGAAATTGATCAAGCCTAATTTTTTCATAGAATACTATCATAGCATCTTGAAAAATATCAGCTGCATCATCATCAGATCCATTATTTTTATGAATGTAAGATTTTATGATGGGAAATAACTTGGCGTACAACTCTTTCAAAGCTAAATCCCTTTTCACATTTTCTTCCCGCAAACAAAAAATAATTTCTTCGTCTGACCATTTTTTCGTTGAACGTAACACCAGTTAATAATAATTTAAGGACAAAGGTAACTTAAAAAGTAATTTTTTTTTCATTTATTCTTCATTACGTCATTAAAAATGGAGGTTGAGAAAAGAGAATTTTCTCCAGAGTTTAATTGATTCAAGGGTATTTGAATTGGTTAAATCTATAACGTTCCATTTACAGAAATTGATGTTAATTAAATAAATTAAAGAGTTTACAAAATCATTTCAAGGGTGTGAAGACGAGTTTTAAACTACTATTTTATTAAACTTATGAACGATTGAATTGGCTAAGTATTGAATTTATCGATTTGTTCTTCCGAAATTAAACGAACAAATATGCTGATAGATTAAATCTTATACTATTCAAAATCCCAAATTTAAAGCATAGATTAAATTGTAAAATACTGGAATATTTGCTCTAATGCAATTAGATTCCTAATTATTCTCAGGTATTCCAGTCGTCAGTCTTATTTTATTTGAAAATAACCTCTCAGAAAATGTTACCTTTTTTACTATTTGGTTATTAAGAGTTGGAAAGAGATGAATAGGTAACTAATGCACATTAAAGATTATGATTGGCTATTAGCGTAATGCTAATGGTTATATCTGTTCATTCTTTCCAACGCACCTCTTGGTTTACCAGGAGGTGTATTAGAAACTTAAATTTTATGCAACCAAAAGAATGAACTATGAGATCGCTTTTATTCAATTTTTTTAACATCCTTCTTTTTGCCCTTTTTTCCTCTGTTATCACAGCACAACCATCCGAAGATGGACCAACTACAGATTTAGGCACAGTTACAAATGATGGAGATGCCCAACCTAACATTTACAAATTTTGCCTTGACGACAACAATCAGCTTGTCATCAAGATCAATGTCACTTTAGACAATTTGGAGATTATGGGTTCTGCTCCTAACCAATATGGTGTCATTCCAACAGGAGTTCACAATATGAATGTGGAATTTACTGTGAATGGTCAAACGAGTATTGTGCCAGTTGGCAATTTTGATTTGGTGACCCTTGAGAATGGTACCAATGCCTTTAATGCAGTCATTGAATCTGAACCATTTGATTTTGCAAGTGAATGTGATAATACGGAAGAAGATTTCGTTGATGTAGTAATACAATATCGTCTGGTAACTTTACAAGGTGATGATACCTACGCCACTTACCCTGCTTGCCTATA
The DNA here is from genome assembly GCA_965230575.1 of Saprospiraceae bacterium. Lineage (GTDB taxonomy): Bacteria > Bacteroidota > Bacteroidia > Chitinophagales > Saprospiraceae > CAJXUU01. The sequence goes on along the minus strand of OZ246013.1, from coordinate 6,462,304 downwards.
TCAATATTCATTATTCACTTGTAATGTGTATCCAAACGCACCTTGGTGTGACGCTGTACCTAATAACGGATTTGGAGTGCCTGGAGATGACCAGCCACCTGTAGCAGAGTGCTATGACTCTTGGTTCTCAGGAGGATATGCCGCTTGGTTATATTGTGATTGTGAAGATGAAACGCCTGTACCACCAAAACAAGACGATAAAGTTATCGATGGTGGAAATGATTATTTCAATGGCGGTGATGACATCAATAATCGATTCAACTTGGAAAACAAAATAAATGTTTATCCAAATCCAGTTGGAGAATTGATGCACATTGAGTCCAACAATGAATCTATCAGACAGATTGAAATTTACAACTCAAGAGGAGAATTAGTATTGAACAACGTATACAAAATGCCTAAAAATCAAAATGTTAGCTTGAATACGTCGGATTATGCTAAAGGTCTATACCTGGTTAAAATTGCAACTGATTCTGGAATAGAAATCATGAAGGTGTTAAAATAGAACCAATTATGTAATATTTTAAGAAAATTGGGGCATCTTTATTTGTTAAAGATGCCCCATTCTTATATCATATACAATCATTTTACCCTGTCGTAGATAGTAAAACACTCTTGAATGAAAAGACTTCTTTGGTATATAAATTTGGGATTTGCACTCTTGCTATCATCAAGTGTTAATGCCCAGGATTGTGAAAAAGAAAACTATTACTTGTTGGGTTTGCATGCCAATGAAATGATGTATTATCATTACAATGCAAAAGATTATCAATCTGCTATAGATTTTTGTACTAAAAAAATCGAATACTACTTCAAGGCAGAATCTTGGGCTTACTACATTTATGCACTTAATGACAGGGCTTTTTTATACGATATAATTGATGACCTTAGTTCCTATAAAGAGGCCGTTTTTAGTAATTTTGAAGAAGCAGAAAAATACCTCGAAAAAAGCCATCCTCAGTGGTTGAGGGCCAAGGAACAAATAAATTCTTATTATTATAATATTGGCGATTACAAGAAGGCGCTAGAAATAGTCAAGGAGGTCATACCAATACAAGAAGAATCAAATGCTGCTCCTCTTGTTATATCAAATACATATCTCAATCTAGGGACAAATTATAACAAATTAAAAGATACAGAAAATGCCTTGAGCAGCTTCAAAAAGTCAATCAAGGTGCTCTATACAGGAAGACGCCTCGGATTGCGAAGTGGTGAGAGATTCAATAATATAGCCCGAACATTCAAATATCGAGGAGAACTGGATTCTGCTTTGATATATCTGGATTCTGCCGAATCTCTCTTTGACACAATAATGTTGAAGCACAAGTTCAAGGCTAAAAAAGTAAATACCTATATCTTATTGGCAGAAACTTGGCTTGAAAAAAAGGATTTTAAAAAGTCCAAATACTATCTCGACCTGACCAGAAAATTACCACTTAATACTAAAGAAACCATAATCTGGCACGAGCGATTGGCAAAATATTACAGGGAATTAGGACAATTTGAAAAATCTATAAATGCTGCAACAAAAGCCACAGAATTGGCTGAGGAGACAGGTATAAGATTCGCTCCACCACTGCGAGCTAGAAGGAATATTGATTTGACCAAGACATTTGTGGAAAGCAATAATGAAGACGCAGCATTGACGTTATTGCAGGAGAGCCTTAATATTTTGGCACCTACTTTTGAGGATGAAGGCTATCAATCCAATCCAAAATCTGACATGCTGTTTGATAAACCCGATGCTTTGGTTGTCTTACAAGAAAAAGCCAGAATACTGAGAAGGAAATATGAAGAATTGAATGATATAGAACTATTGAAATCTTCCTATAATACATATTTAACTGCCTGTGATGTAATCCGAGACGTGCGTCAAGGGATAAGGTCTGCGGATTCAAAAAATGATTTGTCAGAAAGATCAGTTTCTGTATATGAGGAAGCCATTCAAGCAGCTTATCAATTGTCCAAAATGACGAATGATAAAGAATATATTTCTATGGCTTTCAAATTGGCAGAAAGCAATAAGGCTCAACTGCTATTGGAAAACTTGAATGAAAATGAGGCGCGAGGTTTTGAAGGTATTCCAGATAGTTTGTTTGATAAGGGGAATGATTTGAAGATGTATCTGGCCGCATTGGAAGATCGGGCATTGAGAGAAGGTAAAGAAGGAGAAGATGACGATGATATTTTTGATCTGCGTCAAGAGTTGGATCAATTTTCTTCATTTTTGGAGAATTCATATCCGCGTTACTTTCAATTGAAATACAACAATGAACCCATAGATGTTTCCATGGTTCAAGACAAGATCCTGGATGATGCCACGGCCTTGGTAGAATATTTTGTGGGTGTCGAAAAGGTGTATGTCTTCGTTATCACCAAGGATCAATTCTTTATGGATGAAAGGATAAAAGGTGCATCAGATATCGAACAAATCGTAAAATTGAGAGGCCTCTTAAAAAATAGACCTGGTGATGAGTCTCCAGAAACAGAGTACTCAAATTTCACCAAATCTTCAAGAGCTGTTTACACTGCCTTTGTTCAGGATGCCATTGACAAATTACCCGAGTCCATCAAAACGCTCATCATTATTCCTGATGATCAAATAAATTATATTCCTTTTGAAGTTTTGTTGGTAGAAGATCCAAATGGAGAGTCCAGTTACTCTTTGAATGCGCAATCCTATTTATTTGAAAAATATGCCGTGAACTACAATTATTCAGCAACCCTTCTGAATAAAGTAATCTCAAAAGAGACATCGAACTTTAAGGCTAATTTTATTGGGTATGCTCCGACCTTTTCTGCACCTGGTACAAGCGGCACTCGATCTTCTATGAACTTCGAATTGTCCAGTCTTAAATGCAATATGGACGAAGTGAATGACATAGAATCCATGATAGGTGGAGCCAAAAGAATTAGTGATAAGGCCACGAAGGACAATTTTTTGAAGGAGGTAAACGATTATAAAATTGTACACCTGGCCACACATGCATTTGTCAATCCTAACGATTCAAAATTGAACAGAATCTTTTTGCAAGATGATTTTCTTTCCGATGTCAACCTTTATAATCTGGAATTGAATACGGAGTTAGCAGTCCTGAGTGCTTGTAATACAGGTAGCGGAGAGCTGCTGAAAGGAGAAGGCGTAATGAATCTGGCAAGAGGATTTATCAATGCTGGTTGTTCTAGTACATTGATGAGTATGTGGTCGGTAGATGATTGTACCACTGCCGATCTGATGTTGCTCTTCTATAAAGGAATAAAAAATGGATTGCAAAAAGATGAGGCGCTTCAAAAGGCAAAAATTGAATATCTAGAGACTGCCAATAAAACAAAACTTCACCCATATTATTGGGCAGCATTCATTCCGTTTGGAGATATGGAAGCAATGGATTTGACCAGCAATTGGTTTAGCAATCCGATTGTACCTATTGGTCTGATCATCGGCTTGTTCGTTGTGTTTCTATATTATAATAAGAAGTAAGCGCAATAGGCTTGCCCAAATATCAGTTATATAACCACCTATTATATTATTCACCCCATTACAATCAAAAAAAATAGGGCTACGCTTGATTCGGTGCATAGCCCTACATACATAGATTATTTACTAAGTATTTATAGCCAAATATTTCAATATGCCAATTGCCTGTCATAGTGAATTAATCCAACTACAGATATATTGACCTTCACTTCTGAAGGGTACATCCAATTAAGAAATATAATCTATGTATGTTCTTAACACCACAAGTTGCTTACCGAATCTATTTATTAATTCCCTTCATAGGTAAAAGGTAATGATCAAAAGCGCAATTAATATCCAATAATTGAAAAATATTTTCGCAAATTCATACTTCCCATTTCCAGCCGACATTTAGAAAAATAATTCATTCCTATCAAGTCAAGGCTATTGATTAAATCAGCATGAAATTCTGACTCTACCTAACTTAACAATTTACTATTGCGCATTTATTGGCAATCATCTACTTCTTTAATCTTACTGTCGGCAAGAACATCAAGCCTCCCTCCATATTGTCGTAACAAACATATCTGGCCACGCAGCGAATGCATAAATTGATTTTATTCTTAACTTATAAACCAAATATTATGAAAAATCTACTACACTTATTTTTCTTTTTTTCTATTTCCATTTCTACTTACGGCCAAATGAATATCAACGATCCACAAAGTTGGTGGGGTGAGGCACCTGCCTCGATTGAGAATATCGCTATCGAAGTGAAGACTTTAGGGGCCTATGTAGAGACTGCTATTGCCTTTGATATCAAACTGGTAGATCAAAATTATTTTTATGGCGTCGATTTGTTGGAGTTCACATTTGATTTTAAGTTGAATGACGGGGCGATTATGAATGATTCCTGGCTTTGGATTGATGACTATATTTCGGTAGGCGAGGTGTACGAACAAGGTGAAGGCACTCAAATCTATGAGTCCATTGTGGATAGACAACAAGATCCATCTATTCTTACGCAATTGTCCTCTACCGATTATAATTTGAAGGTGTATCCAATGAAGTGGGATAGCACCAGGCGGGTGCGATTGTCTTATTTGGAGCCATTGGATTATCGCGGTAAGCAAGCCATTGCAAATTTACCACTTGGATTGCTCAAACATTCTGAATCGAGTCCAGACAATATTACCATTACAGTTTATGATGACGAAAGATTTACAACAGCAGGATTAAATTCAAATGATTGGATGCTTGAACAGGAAGGAATTGACTTCAAAGTGTATAAAAATAATTATGTTATTTATCACGATGATATTCAGGATGTGCCAGTATCGTATACTTTCAATGATCATGAGTCAGACTATTTTTTGAACACATATGACAGCGGAGAAGAGTCCTTTTATCAATTGGTATATTATCCGGATATCAATCCATCAAGTTCGCAAGAAAATAGGATGGTTATTTTTGACTTTGACTCTTTTACGAGCGAAACATCTTTTGAAGAGATGAAAGCAAAACTGAGAATGTCTCTCTTGGAAATGGGAGAGGAAGACAATTTTATAATATGTACTTCTGATTTTATAACTCGCTTTAGTTCAGAAGACTGGATGCCTGCGACTGCCGATAATATTGAAACTGCCTTGAATGAGATAAACCTGCCATCGACAATCATGGAAAGCCAGTTGTCTACCTTGTTGCCTCAAGCCTTATACAAGGTTGAAGAGTTAAGTATAGCAGCAGAAATTGTCCTTTTGAGCCCCAATAATGAATACAATGAAGAGCAAAAGGCCCAATCATTTTTACACAATATAATTGAGTTTTACAATTCGATGCAGACAGAAGTGAGCGTTTCAATTGTGGATTATGCACGATCCAAGCCTGGAAGCAACATCGATGGAGCCACCTACTATGGCAATGATTATATCTATGAAAATATAACGGCCGAAACGAATGGAGAATATTATTCCGAACTTTCAGGGGATGATGTCTATGGCAGTCTACTTGGGCTATTTTCTACAGCATCATCATATACCGATCAATACGATTTTCATTTATCTGTAGAAGATGGATTTGTGTATTCTGATTTTGACAACCTTAAAAATGAAATAGAAGTAGGAGGCGAACGACCAATAGTTTCAACTGGTAAATATTTTGGAGAAGGAATGTTTGATGTACAGTTTAGCGCCAAAATAGGCAATGACTTTTACGTTGATTCCAAGAAATTAGATCCTAATCAAGGTGCCAATTTGGACAATAGGGCTGAATCGATATGGTACGGAGAATTGATCAAGTCCATACAACATTCTGGTGATTTTGAAGATCGACGAGAGGTCATCCAGACGAGCATAGAAGAGCGACTATTGTCATTGCATACGGTATTTTTATGCCTCGAACCAGATCTTGAGTCGATCAGTGCCAACAACAATAATGATGATGGAGGAGATATCATAATTGCAACCACAGACGACAAACCTGAGCCTGAATTAAAGTTAAATATCTATCCAAATCCATTTATTGAAAAACTTACTATCGAATTTCCCGTTAATAATGTATCAACTGGTGATGAGGTAATCATTAATATCCTAGACTCAAAGGGGCAATTGATAGAGAAAATCACAAAAACAAATAACCTCGTCAACGGATTGAATACTTTTGAATGGACTCCAAGCCAAGACTTAGCTCTAGGAATGTACATCGTCCAAGTGCTTGTAAATGAAAATATGTACAACCAAAAAGTGCTACACGTTAAATAAGAAGCACTCGATAACACCCCAGCAGAAAGTCCGATTACGTTTCCCATGCTTCTTAATTGATAGCATGGGATTTTTATTTCCTATTGCTGTCCTAAACAACTGGTGTTTTCTTGGTTGGTTAGAAGTGATTTTTGCCCTCTCATAATTATTCTTGAAAATTTTTAATCAATTTATTTATGTTCTTGGTTAGTTAGAATTATTTCATAAATAATTGATAGTCAAATTATTAAACCTGTCTTCTTGGCATATTTGACCAATGCTTCTAAAATATTTATCACAAAGTTTAATTTTTTTATAATCTACACTAGGGGCAATTTCATTTTCACGAAACTCTATTCTGTATGACTCGCGATCATCTTCATTAATCCATTTTCAAATATTAAAAAAGATAACATTATGAAAAAGTTCTTAATTAGCTGTTGCGTTTTCACAGCATTGTTTTTAGCTTCATGTAGCGATGACCAGGGCTTGGAAAATAGTTCTGAAGTTACAGAAGCAACCGAGGATCAATTAAATTATAGCGAACGAACATGTAATACTACAGACCATCAACATGGTCTCTTGAAAGATGCACTTTACAGAGCAAAATTTGAAAAACGCGTAGAAAAAACATCACAAATGGCGAAGACCAGAGCATTGGATTGTGATGAGCCTATCATTTTGCCAATGGCGGTACATTTCCAAAACCTTAATAATCCAGACGAAGCTTGCTTGAAAGCATTGGCACAAACTCAAATTGATATTTTGAATGCCGATTATGCAGCTTTGAATTCTGATGTTTCTTTATGGACAGCGGTATCAAGCAACTATCCAGGTGTGGATCCTACAAATGCATGTGTGAAGTTCTGTTTGGCCAGTCAAAATCACCCAAGTCAGTCGGGTATTGCAGATGGAGAGCCAGCAGTGACATTCAATGCAGTCAATGGAGATAACGCACCTGCCTGGTCTGGATATATAAATATTTTTGTACGACCTAATCTTGGATTTTTAGGATATTCTCCACTTGGAGGTACAGGGACTGGTGATGGTGTAGTGATCGATGCCAATGCATTCGGTAGTGGAGCTGGTTGTGGACAAGTGGCTCCTCAAGCACCTTACGATTTGGGGCGAACACTTACACACGAGTTGGGTCACTATCTGTTGCTTGACCACGTATGGGGAGAAGGTGGATGTAATTCAGATGATAATATTGCAGATACACCAAACCAGAATGGACCGAATTATGGATGCCCTTCTTCAGGTACCAGTTCTTGTGGATCTGTAGACTTGTATATGAGTTATATGGACTATACGAATGATGCTTGTATGTACATGTTTTCAGATGGACAGGCTACAACAATGAACAGTTATGTAAGTGCTAATCTACAAGCTGTTATTGCCAATGGAAATTCGGTATGTTCAGGAAATGATGGCGGCGGAAATGACAGCGATGGAGACGGCATCGATGACGATCAAGACAATTGCCCTAATGTAGCAAATCCTGGACAAGAAGATACAGATGGAGATGGTATAGGAGATGCATGTGACAGTACGAATGGTAATGATATAGATGGTGATGGCATCAATAATGATCAAGACAATTGTCCGAACGTAGCAAATCCTGGGCAAGAAGATTCAGATGGAGATGGTGTCGGAGATGCATGTGACAACACGAATGGTAATGATACAGATGGAGATGGCATCGATAATGATCAAGACAATTGTCCAAACGTAGCAAATCCAGGTCAAGAGGATTCTGATGGGGATGGCGTAGGCGATGCATGTGACAACACAAATGGAAATGACAGTGATGGAGATGGTATTGACGATGATGAAGATAATTGTCCTACGGTAGCAAATCCAGGTCAAGAGGATGAAGATGGAGATGGAATAGGAGATGCATGTGACAGTACAGATCCAGAGTGTGATGGATTAGAATTTACACTATCCATCACTTTGGATTATTATCCAGAGGAAACTCAATTCACCATTGTGAACACTGAAACTGGAGAGTTGATCCTTGCTGGAGGACCATATGATTATGAGCAGAGTACAGAAACCATTGAAACTGATTTTTGCCTTGAAGATGGATGTTATTACATAGAGATTACGGATTCATATGGAGATGGTATCTGCTGCGATTATGGCGATGGATCTTGGTCACTGGACAATGCCAACAGCACAATATATGCGTCTGATGGTAATTTTGGAGCATTCGAAGGCATGTACCTATGTGTACAAACTGGAAGTGTAAATGGAATGAGAATGGAGAAGGCTCCGAAGAGCACAAATTTGGCCAGAAAGGCTGATAGATCAGGAAGTAAGTAAAGAAGAGATAGAATTTCGAAATAATTGGGGTAGTAGAATATGCCAGTCATCTGAGAGGGTGGCTGGCATTTTTTTGTTTAGGTTAAAATTTATCTTGTTTCTATTCGATTTTCAAAAATGGCTGGAATAAAATTGGAGAAAATTCTAAGTGTTTTATTTGACCTAAAATATAATTCTAAATTAATTTGGAATTAAGTGTTTAAAAAGAAAGTTATAGTAGGTAGGGTCTATTTAGTTAAAAATTGAGGTTTTTAATTAATGTAGGTATGATGTGCACTATTATTAATTAAAATAAGCAAAGATCCAATCTAAAAACATATTTCTTAATTTATTAATTAATTCATGCTTATTAAAAATTACTTAATATTGGCGACCTTATTTCTAATTTCGTTTTATTCGAAATCACACCAAGATGAAATTAGGTATTCAGAAATCAACTATTCTCCATATATTTTTGAAATTGAATCTGTAGCCTGTGGCGCTATGTATTTTGTTTCAATTATAGAGGATGACGGGAGAATTTGGACAAGTGGACCTTTAGTGCCAGATTATTTTGGTGAAATAGGTTTGGTAAGAGTAAATATCCCGAGATTATTTTTTAAAGATAATAAAGTTGAATTAAAGAAGGAAGTTCACTATCCAGGATGTAATGCAGATACTTTTGATTTAGGAAATATAAAAGTTTCATTTGTTGAAGTAGAGATTGACTCCAGACCAAGAAATGCAGAATTATATCTAATTCCTTTATTGACATGGTATAAAATAGGAAAACCAAATTTAGATGATCTCATTGACAAAATAAGATTTGAAGAATTTAAAATTAATGAAGGAAGTACACCGATAAGAATATTTCTTCCAGAGATAAATTATAAGGCGCTTGTGCTAAAAGATGATTTGCAGGGCTCTGCAATTTGTAAAGTCATAAAATCTAAACCCAAAAATAAATTGTCAATCAATTTAAAATAATTCTATTGAAAAATCAATTTTGTATTTTTGCGACGATTCTATTCACAGTTCAAATAAGTCTAATTTTTCTAGAACAGGGTGTTCCGAAAATAGCTTCTAAAGTTATTTGGACTGCTATTTCATTTATTCTATATTTTATTGTAATTATTCTTTTCTTAAAATCTGAAATGATAAATTTCATTCGTAAAAAAATGGCTTTGTCTACAATATTATTACTGAGTCTTTCTCTTTATTCTTGTTTGAAATTGACAAGAATAAATCAGAAATGTATTGTGCACCATCCAATGTATGAGGAGGTCGTTTTTCCAATAAAATCCAATGGAGACTTAGAGTTTATGATAAATAATGCAGGAGGAAGGTATCATGCAATTGAAAAGTTTGGAAGAGATCAGATTATTCAGGCAATTTTAAAATCACATGTTCATGAATTATCAATAACAATTTGGTGTTTTTTTTTGTCTTTCCAGTTTAGCTTTCTTCCCATTTTTGTTTTGCTAGGGGTCTTATTTTTTGACAAAAAATCAATTTTTAGAAATAATGAATTCTTAGATAGTAATTTGCGCAAGGAAATTATTGATATTAAAAACAAAATTGCACAATCCAATACCAAAGAAGCATTTTCTAAAATAGATAAATTATTAAGAAAGAATGAACTGAATGATTTACAAAATGAGCTTATCATAGTCAAGGCGAAGTTTAATCGATTTTCAAAATATAATAGATTAGTTTTGAGAAAGGATGAGGTTACATTAAACCAGATTAATTATAGCTTGTTACAGATTATTGAAAAACTAAATGAACGGTTAACTTAATAATATTGTCATTTTTTGTTTATTCTCAATCAATTATAACACTGCTTCAAGTTTTGATAGAAGTTGAAATGGGAGTTGATTATTTATTTCTATAACATCATTCTCATTTTTTCCTTTACTTTGCAAAAGCAATACTCGTTCTATTGGAATCACAGAAAGTTACTTTCCAAAAAATGCTGGGTGGAGACGAAAAGGCCTTAAAAGACCTCCTCCTCCAATACCACAACTATCTCCTGGTAGTAGGAATAAGGTATCTATCGGATAGACAAAGGGTAGAGGATGTCATTCACGATGTCTTTGCAGATCTCTGGAACAATAAAAAAGAAGTCAAAATACAGGCAGGAGTCAAGTCATTTTTGCGAGGGGCTGTTGTCAACAAGTGCCTGGCCATAATCCGTAAAGAAAGCAGGATCACCTTGGTCGAAGAGCACGATTATGGCTTGACAGATACCAAGGCTTCTGCAGATCAAATCTTGGATAGAGACAATCTACAAGCAGCTATTGATCAGATCATCCAATCACTTCCTGAAAAATGCAGGCAGGTTTTTTTACTTAGCAGGGTGGAAGGCCTGAGCCAAAAGGAAATATCTGAAAAACTAGGTATATCGAAGAAGACCATCGAAAACCATATGACCAAGGCATTGAAAACACTTAGAAGCGAACTGAAACGAAAAGAATTATTAATTAGTATACTTCTTTTGATAAAATTTGATCTTTTGATAGGGGCAACGACTTTCTTATGAAACACAATAAAGCAATAGAAAATTAATGAGTACCGAAGCGTACATAGAAATGGTTTATCGAAACTTAAAGGGCGAACTGAGCCCAGATGAGTTTAAGAAGCTAAATGACATTACTGGCAAGGATAATGAATTGGCTACATTGCGGTTGGAGATAGAGGACGCTTGGGATGTATCGGGAGCTGAGGAAGTGATTGTCAAAAAGAAGGACACAGAATTGCTTTATCAAAGAATTATTCAAGAAAAAAAACGAGATGGGACCAGATTTACTAAACTTTTAAAATTTAGTAAACCTGTGATTTCTGGTATCGCAGCATTTTTTGTAATCGGCTTGAGTGCGTTGTGGTTGCTAAGAGATCAAACGGAGGTATATTCGGAAAAAGGATTGATACAGTTGGCAGATAATTCGATGATAGAACTTCGGGAAGGAAGCCGCCTTGAAGTAACTTCGATCAATGAGAATGCACGAAATGTAACGCTGATTGGCGAAGCATTTTTCGATATTGAAGAAGATGCAAGCCGACCATTTATAATTTCCACGGCTAATACCAAGGTCGAAGTTTTGGGCACATCATTCCTGGTGAAAGAATCAAATAATGCTGTTTTTGTAGTGGTAGAAGAGGGGAGAGTAAGGTTTTCGAATAATAAGACTGAAGAAAGCGTCGAACTGACCGCTGGGATGAAGGCAGTAGCTGATGATGAAGGTGAAATTCGTGAAGTCCAATATCAAAACTTGATGGGTTGGAAAAATGGAATTTATGAATATGAAGATCAGGAATTGGCAGATATTATTGAGGAATTAAATGTTATTTTTAATACAACTATTGTCGTAGAAAATCAACAATTGTTGAATTGTCGCATAAGTGCTATCTTGCCAGAAGAAAATTTGAAGGATATACTAAATCAACTGGCCTCACGGTTGGAAATGAATGCAAAACAAAACGGGCAAGATTGGATATTATCACAAGGGAAATGCAAGTAAATATTTGCTCAGCATTCTAATCTTTTTCTTGTCTCCATTTTTCATTTTTGGTCAAAAACCAGCTCTTAAATCACTTCAGGAATCATTGTTGGATCTAGCCAGGGCAGAAAAAATGTCCATTGTTTTTGCTTCCAATAATATACCTAAGATTGATGTCTCCTCACTTTCCAAAGACAGGCCGGTCCGCGATCAAATCTCCTTTCTATTAAAGGATACTGATCTATTTTTTGAAATTAAAGGAAATCAAATTTTCCTCTACAAAAAGCACAAGGTTTACGGTTATATAGAAGACAAAGAGTCGGGAGAAAGATTGATTTCGGCTACCATCTTCCTACCCGAATCAGGGGCTTATGAAGTCTCCAATAATTTTGGTTATTACTCAATATCCTCCAAATCAGACACCCTGAATTTGGAAGTGTCATATGTGGGTTATAAGACGAGGAAAATAGTATTGACCAATGAAGAAATGAATCGTGCTCTGAATATTTCTTTGGACCAGGACAACAGTTTGACTCAAGTGCTCATCACCGATAATTTGGTCTCCAAAGACGATAGGAAGTATATTGAATTGGATAAGGGCAGTGATATATTATTGACGCAAAATCAAGCGATTACGGCCTTGGGTGGCGAGCCGGATATATTCCAAACTTTGGTACGACAATCAGGCGTGAGCTCTGGAGCAGATGGCATCGGCGGAATACACATCAGAGGTGGAAAAAATGATCAAAACCTGATTTTATTCGATGGAGTCAAACTCTACAATTCTGCGCATGCTTTCGGCATGTTTTCCATTGCAAGTTCAGGTGTAGTGGATCAGGTGCGACTGCATAAGTCTGGCGCGAGTGGGGCATCGTCAGGCAGGCTATCGTCCATAGTGGATGTAAGGACCAAAGATCCAAATTTGAAAACTATCAAAGGGAGCATTCAGCTATCAACCCTTGCTCATCAGGCGACCCTGGAAGTGCCAATAGTCAAAGATCGCCTCGGAGTATTACTTTCAGGAAGAAGGACCCATGTCGACCCATATATCAATCATATAACTAAAAAGAATATAGATGATATCGAGATAGAGGGAGCATCAGGATACGACTTCTATGACCTCAATTTGAAGGTTTATGGTAAGGTGGATAAGAAGAATAGATTGTATTTTTCATTGTACCAGGGCAGAGACAACTATACAGACAGGTACAATTTGAACCTGTTGGATTACGAACCTCCTTATTTTCTGGATGAAGATATTTTTTATAAATGGAAGAATAAATTGGCCTCTTTTAGATGGAATAGGTTGCTCGGGAAATCTAGCTTTGTAAATTTTCAAGTGTCTGGCTATAATTACGATTACAGAAACAAGTTTGCAGTGGCTGAATTTGATGGAGATTTTGAATATTTCATATCAGAATCGAGACTGATCTCCTTCAATGCTCAAACCACAAATTATGAGATCAAAGCAGATGTCGAGACGGTATGGAACAACCATCATTTGAAATATGGGATAAACGCCAGCAACAAATCTTATCAGATAGGCGAGTATGTCGATACTTTACTAGAATCTGCAAATGGAAATTTTCTTCAATTGGACCCTTCACAGTTGAACCCAATTAAATTTTTGGGATATGGCAATGATGAAATGACATTTTATCTATCAGACAAAATGAAAATTTCTGAATCGTGGCTTATGGAAGCAGGGATTTATCAGACCAGGCATCGATCCTTGGATGTAGACTTTCCTCTTGATCCTATTTGGGGTACTTCTGGCTATGTGAAAACATTGAACAAAATCAACCAGAATGTATATGTTGGAGGTTCATTTGGAAGCTTTATCCAGACCGAGCACTTATTGACTACAGCAGATAATGGCTATCCGAATGATATATGGGTTCCTAGCACGGATAATATTCCATTTCAACGTTCCAACCAAATAGAGTTATTCTCCGAGATTGAAGCAGGAAGTCATAATGTCAGATTATCTGGATATTACAAAAGACAGACCGGTATTATAAGGGATTCTATCACTGCGAGCCTTCCTGGATTGGCTGATCTTTTCTCAGAGGGATGGGAATTTGAAGTGGTAGTGGGAAGCGCAAAAGGGTTTGGTTTTGAACTGGATTACACATTCGAATTAAAGGACAAAATATCTCTGCATGGCGTGTATTCATATGGAAATATGGAGTATCAATTTGATGCTATTAATGAAGGGGCACCATTTCCATTCGATTACTCTATACCCCATACTTTTTCGTTGGCAAGCAATATCAAATTAAGCTCTAAATGGCGCTTGATCCTGGATTGGTTTTATTCATCCGGTAAACCATTTACCTTGTATGAGTCCTTTATTCCCTATACACCGTTGGATATTGGAGGCCTATCCGAAGATGCGGCAATTAGTAGTATAAATGAATTTCGACAACCTGATATCCACAAATTGTCATTGATGTTTTCCACGCATTGGAAATGGTCAGAAATTCAAAACAACTTATCCATCGGAGTCCAAAACCTTTATAATAGAAAGAACGTAATCCTGCAATATGCTTTGTATGAAGAGGGCATTAAGGGACAGAAAGGCTTTCCAGTTCTTCCAATGCTGCTATGGAGGATGACCTTTTAATTTTTCACTAAATGCCGATGTGAATTGATATAATCAAAAGATGAAAAATGAGTTCTAATAAAATAAGTAAAATCGATGTTTTAACCCTTATCATAGCTTTTGTTGCTCTTTTGACAAGTATATCGTCCATCTATTTCCAATTTTTTAGAAACTCTACAGAATTTAGTGCAAAATTTACTGGCACTGGTGTTGCAAAAATTGACGATACCTTTGATCTGGAAATATCATTATTGTTTCTTAATACAGGGAATACAGAAGTGGCTTTAATTTCTGGATTTAGTTATTTGTCCGCTGATAATACGATACCCAATGGAAGTTTTTCGGGAAGCAGAGAAAATCTAGATGAAATCAAAAAAAAGTGGTTGACTCAGTCGATAGATATGGAATCAAGTATTTTGATTGGTCCTGGAAATATTGGAAATGAAATATTTAAGCTGAATATTTCTAAACATGAACTTTTGGAGTTTTTGAAACAGAACTTTGATGTCTGGGCATTGGAAGAGGTTGAATTTAAAGTCGGAACAGCCTTGAATTTTATTGATTCTAAAGGAAAACTAAAAACCAAAAATATCACACCTTCGGTAGTTTCTCTTAAGTATAATGTAATTGGGGATTCACTGAGATTTTATGGAAAAAGTATAAACGTCAACAGTTTTGAAATGAAACAAGTGATCAATAAATATGAGATTTTCTAGAAGGTTTTTAAAATATCTCTTCAATCAGGAATAAACATCAGCTAAAATTTCGCTCTTGATAATTGTCTTTAGCCTTGGGGTCATATTTAATCATGAAATTGATCCATATCGATCTACTCATTCTCAATACCCAAATGTAGAGGATGGCACCCAAGAATATAATCAACCCAAATGCTCCTTCGACTGACCAGTCAAAATAGATTATTGTGACGGCGGCTACAATTAAAAAAAAGAAGGAACTCAGGATGTATGAGATAAACATCGCACCATAATAAAACCCTGGCTCTGGCATGAAACTCTGACCACAGACATTGCATCTTTCAGGCATCTCCAGCGGTTTGCCCAGCATTAACGGTTCGGCGAAGAGCTTACTTTCTCTACACCTCGGGCATTTTTTACCAAGAATACTTCCTAAGATCCCAGTCATATCAATTCCTATAGTGCTTGTAAAATATCATATTGAGTAAGAATATGCAATGTGCCAGTCTGATCCTTCGAAATAACGGCTTTGGTATTTTTACTCATGTATCTATTGATTTCTTTAGCATTCATTTCCATGTCTACTACAGGGAAGCCATCTTCCAAAATCGCAGATACATTTTTATCCGTATTGGTCAATGGATTGCTAAGTATAAATTCCAAAAGAGAGCTTTCTGAAACACTGCCTATCATTTTATCATCTTCCATTACAGGCAGCTGAGAAATGTCATTTTCTTTCATGATATTCAATACCTCCTTAACCGTTTGGTCGGCAGTAGCAGAGAAAAATTGTTTGTCCTGTTTCGCTTCAATCAAGTCTTTCACTTTAAGATCAGTATCCAAAAACCCTCTTTCACGCATCCAGTCATCATTGTATACCTTGGCGATATATCTACTTCCATGATCATGGAAAATAATGACTACAACATCGTCCTCTGACAATCGATCTTTTAATTGGTGAAGCCCCGCCATGGCAGATCCACAACTATATCCCAAAAGCAATCCTTCTTCTCTAGCCAATCTTCGAGCCATCACAGCTCCATCCTTGTCCGATACTTTTTCAAAATAATCAATCAGAGAAAAATCAACATTTTCAGGAAGGATGTCTTCTCCAATTCCTTCAGTTATATAAGGGTAGATTTCTTTTTCATCAAAAACACCAGTCTCATGATATTTCTTGAATACGGAGCCATATGTATCCACACCCCATACCTTGATGTTCGGATTCTGCTCTTTCAGATATTTTGCAGTCCCGGATATTGTTCCGCCTGTACCGACACCTACAATTAGGTGGGTGATTTTACCTTCAGTTTGCTCCCAAATCTCAGGTCCTGTAGATTCGTAATGAGCCGTAGCATTGGATGGATTGTCATATTGATTGAGCCAAACAGAATTTGGAATTTCCTTGCTTAATTTTTCCGCAACGCTATAATATGACCTCGGATCCGTAGGTTCAACATTTGTTGGACATACAATGACATCTGCTCCGTGTGCCTTGAGAAGGTCTATTTTTTCTTTGGATTGTTTGTCAGACGTAGTAAAGATACATTTGTAACCTTTGACACATGCCGCTAATGCGATGCCCATTCCAGTATTTCCAGAAGTACACTCAATGATGGTCCCTCCAGGTGTGATCTTTCCTGCCTTCTCAGCATCTTCAACCATTTTTAATGCCATTCTATCCTTAATAGAGTGACCTGGGTTAAATGTTTCCACCTTAGCAAGGACTAACGCAGGAATTCCATGCGCTACTTTATTTAGTTTTACTAGCGGTGTATTGCCGATAGTTTCCAAAATATTATTTTGATAATTCATCTCAATCTTTAGTCTGATAAAATTTTATGGGGCAAAGATAGATAAAGTTGAAAGATTGACCGAGATGTTAAAAGAAAAGAATTCCAAAGATTTCAAAAGATTGTCAAATGGAAAGATTTTGGAGATTGTCTTTTTTAATACTTATTTAAATCATAGTACATTCTGGCGGATTCTTCAAGCTCATCAGGCAGCTCGGCATCATATTTAAATGAGTATATCATCCATTTATCATTCGGTCGATAGAATTGAAATGTGAATCGGATTGGCTGTCGATCATACCTTACCAAATAAGAATATAATTTAAGACTAGAGTTCACAGACTTTATGGCCAATGTCTCATATCCATACATCTTTCCAATAAATTCCTCATTTTCCAATTCCAACTTCATTTTAGCCTTGAGCTGAACGACCATATCTCTTGCCACCCAAGTGTTCGTTTCATACAGGTTGTCCAAGGCCGTCGAAATGTCAATTTTTTCATAGTCATCGAAAAATTTGTCTATAAGAAGGATTGGTGTGTCCTGCGACATCAAATTGCTTTGAGAAATAAATAAGAACAGCGCTGTTTGAATGATAACTTTATACATAATTGAGTTTATTGATGAAGTTTAAATTTAATATTTTAATTGCACTTCGGCTTGATATTTTAGTGTAATCCATCACCATTTTCTTCTGGAAAGCGCAGTTAAAGTAGCAAGTATGAAAATAACGATCATCGAGATGAAGTAGATAATATCCCGACTATCCAAGACACCGCGACTGATAGAGCTATAGTGATAATTGATCCCAATTTTGGCAACAAAAGCGTGGATGCCTCCTGAAAAAACAGGGAGTAAGGATAGGTAGGAAAATGCCCAATGAAAGAAAAAACATAAGAATGCACCTAAAATAAAGGCTACGATCTGATTGTCTGTAATACTTGAAGCCCACATTCCGATTGCAGTGAATACGGCTGCCAAAAAAGTGAGTCCTATGTACGATCCCAAAATCCCTCCTGAATCCAAATTTCCTGGAGGCGAGCCAAGATGGTAAACGCTGTAGTAATAGATAAGCGTTGGGAGCAAAGCAAATAATACCAAGGTGAAATTTGCAAAGTATTTTCCAAGCACAATCTGCAAATCCGTTAATGGTTTTGTAGCCAAAAACTCGATTGTCCCTTTTTGATTTTCTTCTGCAAAAGAACGCATCGTCACTGCCGGGATCAGAAACAAAAATACCAGCGGCGCTATGCTGAACAACTGCTCCAAAGTAGCATAGTTGTAGTCCAATATATTGGTTTCTGAGAAGACCCACATGAATAAGCCAATCATAATCAGGAATACAGAAATAACCATATAGCCGATCAACGAACTGAAAAATGAATTCACTTCTTTCCAATACACACTAAGCATAAGTATCTTCTTTTGTAAGTTTTTGGAAAATATGTTCGACGCTAATATCTTCTTTTTTCATCTCAATAATAACCCAACCAGCGTCCACGGCAGTCTTAAAGATTTTAGGGCGGACATCGGTATCGGAATCCGTTCTTATAATGATGCCTTCATCTGATTTACTTACCGAATTGATGCCCGATACTTGCTTCAATGCAGCCAGATTTACATTGTTGTCTGTGAGATTGATTGTAATCTTGTTTTCTCCTTTAATTCTGTCTTGAAGACTTTCGATAGGATCGTCAGCGACCAATACACCATTATTTATTATAATCACACGATCGCACAGGGCCTGTACCTCCTGCATGATGTGGGTGCTCAAAATGACAGTCTTTTCCTTGCCCAGTTCTTTGATCAAACTCCTAATATCCACCAGCTGATTCATGTCCAAACCAGAAGTAGGTTCGTCCAAAATCAAAACGTCAGGATTGTGAATCATTGCTTGAGCCAGTCCGACTCTCTGCTTATATCCCTTGGACAGCGCCCCGATAAGCTTGTGCTGCTCCTTACCCAGTCCAGTCATTTCGATTAGGTCTTTTACTCGATTCGACTTATTGTCAAGGCCGTGGATTCCAGCTACAAAACCAAGATACTCTTTCACGTACATGTCAAAGTATAGGGGATTGTTTTCAGGAAGATAACCGATGTGTTTTCTTACCTCCAACGGGTTTTCGAGAATGTCATGGCCACATACTTTTGCAGTTCCAGAAGTAGGGGAGAGATAACAACTGACCATCTTCATGGTAGTGGATTTTCCAGCTCCATTTGGGCCAAGGAAGCCCATGATCGTTCCTCCGCCAACATCAAAACTTAAATTGTCGACCGCTTTTTGATCTCCGTATTGTTTTGTTATGGATTGAATTGATAAGGACATATTAATTGTTTGAAGGGTGCAAAGTTAGAGCTTTTTGGGCAATATTGATTGAAAGTGCTGATGATTGCATGCCCAAATGTCTCAATGACTTATTTTGCCAATAAGACTACTATTTCAATATTTTATCAATTTCCGATTTGATTCCATTTGCCAATTTGGTGGCTTCTTCTGCGGTAGAAGCTTCACTATAAACCCTTATTATAGGCTCTGTATTGCTTTTTCGCATATGTATCCATCCTTGGGCAAAATCGATTTTCAAACCATCCACTCTATTCAATTTTTCATTTTGATACACCTTTGCGACCTCTGCTAGCAAGTGATCTACATCGATTTCAGGTGTCAGTTCAATCTTGTCTTTTACAATTGTGTATTCTGGGTATCCATTTTTCAATTGAGACATGGATATACCTCTTTCCGCCAGTAAGTCCAGCATCAAGGCTATTCCAGCCAGGGCATCACGACCATAGTGAAGATCAGGCAAAATCACACCTCCATTCCCTTCACCACCGATGATAGCATTTGTCTTTTTCATAGCGTTTACCACATTGACTTCACCGACTGCGGCGGCGGTATATTCTCCACCATGATTTCTGGTTACATCAGCAAGTGCTCTAGTGGACGATAGGTTGGAGACGGTATTACCCTTTTTCTTGGAAAGCAGACTATCAGCTACTGCTACAAGGGTGTATTCTTCTCCAAACATTGATCCATCTTCACTTACAAAAGCCAGTCGATCCACATCTGGATCTATAGAGATACCCAAGTCAGCATTCACTTCTACGACCTTATTGGATAGGTCGATCAAGTGTTCTGGCCTTGGTTCAGGATTATGAGCAAACTCTCCCGTCATTTCAGCATTGATCAGGTGGACGGTACACCCCAATTTTTCTAAAAGTGGTGGTACACTGATAGCCCCAGTACTATTGATACAATCTACTACAACGGTAAATTTTTTCTCACTGATGGCCTCGACATTCACATACGGCAAATCAAGTATCATCTTAATATGCGTATCAATATAGGTGTCGTCAGAGATTAGCTTTCCAATATCATCGACTTCTACAAAATCCAATTTGCCCTCGGAGATATAATTCAATATTTCTTCTCCATCATTGGCAGAAATAAATTCTCCTTTGTCATTCAGGAATTTCAATGCATTCCACTGCTTCGGATTGTGGCTGGCTGTAAATATTATGCCCCCTGAAGCACCTTCTTTGGCTACCGCAACTTCAACAGTCGGAGTGGTGCTTAAGTCCAGATCGACCACATCAATTCCCATAGATAAAAGCGTATTGATGGCTAATTCACTTACAATTTTGCCCGTTATTCTTCCATCTCTTCCAACAATTACTTTTGGTGTTGTGCTTCTTTTTTTAATCCATAATCCATATCCAGCAGTACATTCTACAATGTCTACGGGAGTCAAATTTGAACCAGGTTTTCCACCAATAGTACCTCTTATTCCTGAAATTGATTTAATTAATGTCAATGTGTTATAGTTTGATTGATAATAATGTGCGCAAATCTAATCAATGAATTTTGATTGCCCAATTTAAGAATTGGATTAGGCACATCTTGATGCCATAATTGCCATTGACATTTGATAAATTTGTCGATATGCATGATGTTGTTGTGTTTTGTTTGGGAATTACGAGATGTTCCCAAATAATACTGCTTAATTTTTGTGAAATATGAGCATAGAAATTTTTAAAGTGCTAAAATTCGTCAAAAATGACCTTTTGTTTGTTTCAACAAGGATTAAAATCATATAATTGACTTATCATTTTGAAAGCATCGCATAAGCCATAAAGATCGAGTGTTAGATTCTGGTAAAATCTCGCATTTATTGTTTTCCCATATTGAATAGGAAAGAGTTCAAAATAGGTGTTGGACTCTTTTCTTATTTTGCATTTATAATGACAGTGGTCTCGGCCTCTTGTCGAATTTGATCCTTAATAAATAAATCTTGTTTCTAGGATAAAAATCTGGCTTGCAGGTTTTGCCAAAATGCCATTTTCTTGGATTTGTCTGCATTCATTTCTTGAAGTGAATCGGTCAATAAAATTGAAAAAGACTCCATCTTGTAGAAGAAGTATTTTTTAGCATTAATTGAAAAACCGACTTGATCAGGAGGGGTGCCAATTAAGATTACTGTTTGATATTCGCGGGAAGATAAAATAGAATTGAGTGAGGTGAATTTTCCATTACAGGATACAATTGTCACATCTTCATCAATGTCTAATTTTATTGCCTTTACCAATCCTTGGAGGGTAGCCAAATTTTGCGCTTTATCTTGAGACTGGAGGGCAATCAATAGTCCCTTTTTACCATTTCCAGTGATTTCTGGTGACAAATCCTGCTCTAAAACGCGATATATTTTACTTTTCATATTTATTGATTACCAAATTATGTTTGGTAGAAGACGAATATTGAAGTAAATTTAATAAAATATTTGTGTATTTGTCCGATATGTAAAATTTTATGGGAAAAATATCGTATATTTGTGATGCTGTTTGAGTGAACATCTCTTGACATTCTTCAAAATTTTCCATGTTTTAGGAATTTTGATTTTTCAAAGAATGTTAGCAATCTACTGCGTTCATTTTCAGTACTTCTATCCTTTAATTTAAAAAACCTGCCAATATGAACAATTTAAAGATTACCAAAGTTGAAAATTCTGCTGTTTCAAATATTGATTTTGAAAACATTCCATTTGGAAAGACTTTTACAGATCATATGTATGTTGCAGATTATATTGATGGAGAGTGGACGAATATGGAAATTATACCTACACAAAAACTTTCAATTCATCCTGGTAATCTTGCATGGCACTATGGTCAATCGATCTTTGAAGGGATGAAGGCCACTAGAGATGCTGATGGCACACCTTTATTATTCAGACCAGAACAGCATATCTATAGATTGAATGCATCAGCTAGAAGAATGTGTATGCCAGAATTCCCTGAGGAGGCTTTTCTAGAAGCGGTACATACCTTGGTTCGATTGGAGAAAAATTGGATTCCACCGCAAGAAGGCAGTGCATTATATATAAGACCATTTATGTTTGCCATGGATGAGGCTATTGGTGTACGCCCTTCAGATACATATAAGTTGATCATCTGTACCTTACCAGTAGGACCTTACTATTCAAAGCCAGTTAAACTTAAGGCAGAAGAAAAATATATCCGTGCTGCTCAAGGTGGTGTCGGAGAAGCTAAAACCGCGGGAAATTACGCTGCGAGTCTGTATCCAGCAAAATTAGCTAAGGAAGAAGGATATGACCAGATCATGTGGTTGGATGCCAAAGAATTTAAGTATGTACAGGAAGTAGGTACGATGAATATCTTTTTTGTAATTGATAATGAAGTAATCACTCCAGTTACAGAAGGCACCATTCTGAAAGGCATCACTCGAATGACCATAATGGAGATTCTAAAGGATAAGGGCTACAAGGTGACTGAGAGAAGAATATCTATAGACGAAGTAATGGAAGCTGCAGATCAAGGAAAATTGCAGGAAGTATTTGGAGCTGGAACGGCAGCTGTCATTGCGGTGGTCGATGAGATTAAATATAGAGATAAGGTTGTTCACCTGGATCCATCTAATTTCACAGTTGCACCATTGGCAAAAAAAACAATTAATGGCTTGAGGAATAGAACCATTCCAGACACAAAAGGCTGGGTTGTCGAAGCAGGTGCCAGAGTAGAGGCATAAAAATTTCTTTTTCTTAATCTCTTTCCTGACTTTTGTGTTGTATTGATATAAATGTCGAATAATGGAAAGTGAAAATAAACTGGATATTCTAATCAATAGTAAATCTATTGATCCAGCCATAAGTGCAATAGCCGTCAAAGTAAAGAACGGTGAGCGTATTTCAGATCAAGATTGTGAAATGTTATTCGAAAAAGCCGACCTGCCGTCTCTAGGCATTATGGCTAATGAAATTCGGGAATCCAAACATGGTGACAATGTATATTTCAATAGAAATTTTCACATGGAACCAACGAATGTCTGTCTTTATACCTGTACATTTTGTTCTTATTCCAGATTGATCAAAAAGCGATCAGAAGGTTGGGAGTATTCATTGGATGAAATGATGGACATTGTGAAATCTTATGATGATCAACCCGTCACTGAGGTGCATATAGTAGGGGGCGTATTGCCTCAATATGATGTGCCATTCTATGAAAATCTGTTTCGAGCAATTAAAGAACATAGACCTGAGCTTCACGTCAAAGCCCTTACTCCAGTAGAATTTCACTACATATTCAAGAAGGCTAAAATCAGCTATGAGGAAGGAATGAAACGCATGGAGGAAGCCGGACTTGATTCGATGCCAGGTGGTGGGGCGGAGATTTTTCATCCAGAAATACGAGATCAAATTGCTGGAGGTAAATGTACGGGCGATCAGTGGTTGCGAATTCATGAAATATGGCATGAGTTGGGCCATCGATCCAATGCTACCATGCTCTATGGACATATAGAATCATTTGCACATCGAGTCCATCACTTGAGTGAGCTCAGAAAGCTACAAGACAAGACAGGAGGATTCCAAACTTTCATACCATTGAAGTTCAGAAATAAGGGGAATGAAATGTCACATGTCGACGAATCTACGGTCGTGGAAGATCTTCGTAATTATGCCATTTCCAGAATTTATTTGGACAATTTTGATCATATCAAAGCTTATTGGCCAATGATCGGAAGGGACACAGCGCAATTGTCTCTTGCCTTTGGTGTTGATGATCTGGACGGTACCATTGATGATACGACTAAGATATATTCCATGGCAGGCTCCGAAGAACAAAATCCATCGCTTACGACTCAACAATTGGTGCAGATGATCAGAAGGGTGGGAAGGCTGCCTATCGAAAGGGATACATTGTATAATGTGGTGACTGATTTTGCGGATCATGTATTTGAGGATGATAATCTTTACAAAGGGTATTTGTCTTTACCAGTTGTGAATAATTAGACTTTTATTTTACCGCTAAGGCGCAAATGGCGCTAAGAAATCGCTAAGTATATATTTGGAAATAATTTATTTGTTTAAGTGATATCTTTGAGACCCTTGTGGTTTAATAATGTATTGAACGCTTCCAATCCATAAAATTAATTATTTTCGCACCTTAGAAAATTCAGAAATGATTCGACAGAAAATTGGAATTTTAGGGGGTGGTCAGTTGGGAAAGATGCTTTGTCAAGAAGCGAGTAAACTTGGGATTAGACTCCATGTTTTGGAGAAGGATGATAGTTTTCCAAGTGCAGGTGTGTGCCCGGATATTGTTTACGGCGATTTTAAGAATTATGATGATGTGTTGGCCTTTGGAAGAGAAATGGATGTGATTACCGTGGAGATTGAAGCGGTGAATACTGAAGCTCTACATCAATTGGAAAAAGAAGGCAAACCTGTGTATCCGCAAGCAAGCCTTTTGGATTTGATAAAAGATAAAGGAGACCAGAAAAGCTGGTATGCTCAACATAATATACCTACATCGCCATTCGAACTTTTCGAAAATGCGGATGCGGTGCAAAAGGCGGTGAATGAGGGCAAGTGGAAAATTCCATTCGTCCAAAAATCCAGAAAAGATGGTTATGATGGTCAGGGGGTCAAGGTAGTTCGTACCCCAGAAGATCTGGATGCCTTACTCGATTGCCCATGTTTGCTTGAGGAATTAGCGGATATAGATAAGGAAATTGCGGTGATCGTAGCCAGGAATCCATCAGGAGAGATAAAAAGTTTTCCTGTTGTTGAAATGGAATTTCATCCTACGGCTAATCTCGTAGAATTTCTCTTTTCTCCTTCTCAAATATCCGAGAATCATAAGAAAAATGCGACGCAACTCGCTGAAAAGGTAGCTTCAGAAATGGGAATTGTAGGGCTATTGGCTGTAGAATTATTCTTGACAAAGTCGGGAGATATCTGGGTGAATGAGGTGGCTCCAAGACCTCATAATAGTGGACATCAAACCATAGAAGGAAATGTCACCTCACAATATGCCCAGCATCTGAGAGCGATTTTGGATTTACCCTTGGGAGATACTGCTCCTCGGAGTGCTTCGGTAATGGTGAATATATTGGGTGAACCTGATTATAAAGGGCCTGCATATTATGATGGATTAGCAGAATCATTGTCGATAAGCGGGGCTAATATTCATTTGTATGGGAAGGAAATGACAAAGCCTTTTCGAAAGATGGGACATGCTACTGTGGTGGATGAATCTTTAGAAGTGGCAAAGGAGAAGGCAAAGCAATTAAAGGAGACCTTGAAGGTGATAACGGAATGAATGACTTGACAAGTAATAGACTTGATAAGTTTTGTAATATTTTATAGACTGACTTAGAAAATAGAAAATATGGACAATCCAAGAGTGAGTATAATTATGGGTTCTGATTCGGACCTTCCAGTGATGAAGCCAGCTGCTGATTTTTTGGAGAGTTTGGGTATTCCATTTGAATTGACAGTTGTTTCGGCTCATCGTACGCCGGATCGGATGATTAATTTTGCACGGAATGCGCATAAAAGAGGCATTCAGGTGATTGTAGCGGGCGCTGGCGGAGCTGCTCATTTGCCTGGTATGGTGGCTTCTATTACACCTCTGCCTGTCATCGGTGTCCCAGTGAAATCATCGAATAGCATTGATGGTTGGGATTCTATTTTGTCCATTTTACAAATGCCATCTGGAATACCGGTTGCCACTGTGGCTTTGAATGGAGGCAAAAATGCTGGAATACTTGCTGCAACTATTTTGGGTGCGGCAGATGAAATGGTGAGAGATCAAATTACTAATTACAAAGCACAATTGACTGATGCGGTCATGGAAAAAGTGGAGAAAGTCAAAGGGATGGGGTACAAGGGTTTAGAATAAGGATCCTTCTTTGATTGGTAATAATCTGGAATCCGCAAGTGCTGCTGTACGATGTCCTTCGATTTTTAAGTATGCTGGATCCAATGCAAATGCCATGAAGTCGGTCATGTCCAAATGTTTTACCAGGAGGACGGCATCCCATTTTTCATCTTGCGGCCCGATAAGAAATTGATCTGTA
Organism: Saprospiraceae bacterium; assembly: GCA_965230575.1. Classification (GTDB taxonomy): domain Bacteria; phylum Bacteroidota; class Bacteroidia; order Chitinophagales; family Saprospiraceae; genus CAJXUU01. The sequence continues at coordinate 6,435,836 of OZ246013.1, read as the reverse complement.
GTTCCCGAAAAAATAATTTCACTTCCAATTTTTGATAATAAAGGATGGACAGCTTTCATATACAGTCGATAAGCATCCAGGCCAGATATTTCATGCGAAGGTGACAATTGAGGCGAGGCAGAATAGTCAGCAACATCTTTGAATCGAAGCAGATTCAACATGATTATTGGTGAAGAATGGTTTTGACTAAAAAATCGTTGCCCTGCTTCTTCAGTTACTTTGATGTGTGGTTTTGCCATTCTTAAATTCAGATTTAGTCATTAGAAATATTGGGCTAGAGCACTACAATTTTTCTACTGCTAATATTCCCACCTTCCGATATTATAACAAAATAGACTCCTTTCGTCAGCCATTCTCTCAGTACAACCGAATATGTATTATTACCTAATTTTGATAATTCAGTAATTGGAATTGATTCTCCAAAGGAATTTATCAATTGTATTGATGAAGATTTCAATTCGACACTTTCACTACTTTCAATAAATAACTCCTTTACATTTTCTGTAATCGGATTCGGATATATATTGAATGCTGTCTGGGCTGGGGTATGGGTGCTGGAAATAATAACCTGTATCGAATCACAATATTCCAATTCACAATCAAATTCCTCTTGTCTCACTACCAGACATGCTTCATAGGTGCCAGATTCAGGATAAATGTGGAAGGGACTTTGGCTGGTTGAAAATACGCCATCTCCAAATCTATACAGATATTCATCAATCATTCCAGTACTTTGATTGGTAAATTGAATACCATCGTTGACCATTTCATAGGAATAAAGTGGGGTGATCAGCGTACATGGATCGCCTACCATAATATCCAGACAAAGTTCATTTGTACAAGAATCCGTAGTGATTTGGTGACAGATGTTATAAGTGCCAATGCTATCTACTGTAAAGTTGAAACTTGGCAAATCGTCCACTGATATTATGTCATTTATGGTCCAGGACTGACTTGTAATAGCCTCAGACGTGGTCGAATTATCTGTCAATGTTATCGTAAGTCCATCAATCTCATAGGTAAAGTCTACATCACAAATGATTGGAGTACAATCAATGGTCTGAATATTCAAGGTGTCGGTACAGAACTGGTCATCCAGGGAAGTGAAAATATACTCAAAAGCGCTACTATCTCCACGCAGTCTTACCATATATTCGTAACCAAGATCTTGCGGATTAATAATAAATGAGCTATCCTGATTATTCACCTGTACATCAAGGCTATCGATGGAAGGGTCAAAAATAAAGGCATAACCGATTGAATCTCCAATCTCACAACTGTCCAAAACAGTAAGTTCAATTTCTAATGGACATTCCAAACAATAAGCCGCTATAAAATCTATCGAATCTCGACAAAGCGGTTCTTCATTATCAATGATAAGAATTTGATGATTTAATCCATCGGCATATCCTGATATCATTATTTCCAAACTATCGATAACTGTATCTATAGAATCTCCATCATAATATACTTGATATCCAATGCTATTGGTAGTGCTGTCCAACAAAATTGTGTATTGCCCTGTCTCATTTGCACAGCTATCTATAAATACTTCATCAATGGTAATATTGCAGGGCGAATAGCAAAGTGGGGTAGATACAGAAGTTGAGAATGTGCATAAAGAATCGATAGCATCAAATATCTGAATGAAGTGCGACCCTTCATCACCCATCACTTTGATGATGGCTGTATTGATGGTGTCTCCTTCATGATACGAATAAATGGAATCAACCAATGTACTGTCCAAAAAGACAAAATAGTCGTTGGCATCAGAATATTGCTCAAAAAACTTTACCTCAACGTAGATAAAGCTGTCTTGACATCCAACCATTGAATCTGGAATCATCGGATTCGACATTTGGTATTCTTCAGTAATGACATTGGTAGAAATATGACTCAAGGAGCAATCGGTAACACAAATATCCGATTGATAGACCAAGGTATCAAAACAATTGGGGTCCAATAAATCGGTATAGGAAAATAGATGTGTCGAACTATCCGCAGCTAAAAATCCTTCGAAAAATGCTTCTCCATTATCATCGTACAAAAACGGAAATCCAGGGAATAATTCTCCATTGACCTCTAGAATAAATCCTTGAGGAGAAGGGTTTGGATGACTTACCTTAGCCACATATCTTACCGTATTGTCATTGTAACATGAATCCTGAACAAAGACCTCTACCATTCCTCCGCACGGCGTGATTTCACATATAGGAGCGACAAAAGCGACACTGATATTACAAGCCTCATCTTCCACATCTCTGACCTCAATCATATGCTCCTGGTCGTCTCCTTCCAATTGGAAAACACCTCGATTATCTCCATCCAGGGCATAGTCAAATGGCCCGGAATCTAATGGAATACCATCTACCAGAATATTGTACCCCCCGAACGAGCCGTTGACATCATCGAATTCGTAGTATACAGGAATCATATTTTCTTCGCAATCTGCCACTACTTCTACCGATGCCTGGAAGAGCGTGTCTCCTGCACCATTGTACAGATAATAGGGATGGATTCCAGCCGTGAGAATCGGGGATATGAAAATGGCTCCATTGCCCAATAGACCACTATCCCAGCTGTCAGGGCCCGACAGCTCGACAGATCGCAGACCTACAAGGCTGTCTTCGACCCACTGCCATAGTAGATCATCTCCAGAGGCAATGACGATGTTTTTAAGGCTTATTTTATCATTGGTCACACCGAGCACGATTGTGTTGTTGGAGCCAGTACCAACATCGAGGTTGGACATGCTACAAGGCTCGGCGCAGTCATTTATTTCTATCAATATTTCATCCATGCACGTCGAATCCGAAAGATCCATAGCTGAGATGGTATGTACCAGACCATCACCAAAAACGGTGATCGTTGTGCTTGCTTGATTATTGTCAAAGAATATGGTGTCCATAGCCAGAGAATCGTCGAGCATTATCGCGACTCCCAAATCTGTCGGTTTGAGTGATGTCACTCCAACGGCTATTTGGATCATCGAATCCTGATCGCACCGTTCAGTGATCAAGGCATTTACATTGAGTGCACAATCCAATGCCCCTTGACAGTTTATAGCTCTTACTGTTTGACTCAGGGTGCAGGAAGGATCTTCGACATCTATTACGGACATTTGATGTGCCTTTCCATCCCCTGGAAGGAAATATTCTACCTTGGTCAGCCCGTTTACGCTATAATCATAAATCGTGTCTTTGAGGATCACCCCATCGATGCCCAGGTAAAAGCCAGTTTCAGCCACAAAAGCATTGAAAAAATTAACTTCGACCATATTGCCTTGCTCCGTTGGACAATTGGCAATAATATTCCCAGTCAATCCCTCTTCAGGAGTGCCATCGGGCGTGCTGTAGTAAGGTTTGATGCCAGGTATTTTCAATTCTAGTTCAAAAACATAGGAAGAATCCTGGACGCCACTGTCCCATTGATCCGAAGATATAGTATCGACGGAGGTAGAAGAGTGATTGTCATCCAGCCAGATAAATCTTACCAGGTCTCCCAATTCGATAATTCTATTGTTTGGAATGAATCCTGATTCCATGATGACAATATTATGCGCATCGTTTATCGATTCATCTATATCCAATCCAGACAGAAAACAGCTCGAATTACAATCTTCTACAAAGAATCCGATCGTCTCATTGCACATTCCGGTAAGTGCCGATTCTACCATCACAAAATGCTGATTGCCGTCACCAGGAACCATGAGGTTGAGATTGATATTGCCTTGAGGTATGGCTATTGCGGTATCATTGACGATGATGTCATCAAGATATACATTGATAAATTGGAGTGAATTGAAGACATCAGTTACACTCAGCGTTAACGCTACATTTCCGTCTTCATTACATACTGTCCCCAGGTTGAAATCAAGGCCAATACTACAAATTTCTATGAGCATGGTATCGGCGGCATTGCACCCTTGAGTAGTTGCGATTTGGAGGATGCAATTGTATGCGCCTGGGGTGGAGTAGGTGTGTGTAGGATTTTCTTGAGTACTCGTGGATCCATCACCAAATCTCCAAAGCCTGGAAGAAATAGTGTCTCCATCTGCCAGGATAGATGCATCTGTAAACTCAAAAGTGCCATTATCTGACACAATATTAAAATCGGCAATGCATTGCGCATTTGTTATATATTGTGCTGATAATAAGAGAAGTATATATAATAATCTCATTGTATGTCTTTGTTTACTGTTACCCTTTTCCGGACTGGATAACGGGTAAATAGTGCAATTTTGATACCGAAAATTCGAATGTGTTATATCGGGGAGCTAATAGCGGTTATAGGCAATAGAGAGATTTAGAATGATTCTACAGGATCTATCTCCGCGTATAGTTTATGATCAATTGAAAGGCGTAGAGAGAACCAATACGAAAAACACTTGGAAGAAGGTTTATTTCATTAGTTTTGCGCAACTAATTCGGATCATTGTAGTTATTATTTTAAGATGAAAAATTACTTAAGCCTGGTAAAATTTAGTCATACCATTTTTGCACTTCCGTTTGCCTTGGTGGGCTATTTTTTAGGAGTCAATCAGCCAGAATATTCTTTTGATTGGAAGTTGCTTGGTCTGGTTCTTCTTTGTATGGTATTCGCACGAAATGCGGCGATGGCTTTCAATAGATGGCAGGATAGAGATATAGACGGTCAGAATCCGCGTACTGCTGTCAGGGAGATTCCAGCAGGAATAATTCCAGAAAAATCGGTGCTTTGGTTTGTCATTTTTAATTGCCTTGCACTTATTGTCACTACCTATTTTATTAATCCTATTTGTTTTTATCTGAGCCCGGTTGCGATCTTGATTACCTTGGGATATAGTTATACCAAGAGATTTACTGCACTTTGTCATTTGGTGTTGGGACTGGGCTTGGCATTGGCTCCTGTCGGCGCTTATATGGCTGTCACTGGGACATTTGGGGTGATTCCCAGTGTTTTAGGCGGGGCGGTATTGTTTTGGGTAGCTGGATTTGATATTATTTATGCACTTCAGGATTTTGAGTTTGACAAATCATTGAACCTGCATTCCACACCAGTCTGGTTAGGTAAGAGGAGGGCGCTGATATTGAGTACGCTTTTTCATGTAATAACGGCCTTATTGATTTTGATTGCTGCATTTTTGATTCATTCTGATTACAGCACCATTGGCTACTTACATTATGTCGGTGCTGCCATATTTATTGGACTACTTTTCTACCAGCATACCTTGGTGAAGTCCAGTGATTTGTCCAAGGTGAATATGGCTTTTTTTACTACCAATGGGGTGGCAAGTGTAATATTTGGCGTTTTGCTGATATTGGATTTTTACTTTTAAAGTATAACAATTACTATTATCTCAAAGACATAAAAACTACTATCAAGAGCATTGATAGGTTAAATAAGGGAATTGAATAGAATAACTTTTCAAGGATTGATAGCTTTTGTGATTTTTTGTAAAAACGCCTTATAGAAAAAATTGCTCCTATTATTATTGGAAAAATTAATAGGAATATTCCCGCTGAATTACCGAGTACAGCTAATAATGCACCGCTATTGGCTATGATTAATAATATGCCTAAAAAGAACAAAACATTAAGTATTAAAAATATTTTTTCTATTATTTTCATAAGAATGGTGATGTTTATCGAGTTTAAAAACGAATTTCAATGAATTTAGGAATTCAAGCATTATTTAATTAGGTAATCCATATTATTTCAAAATCAAATTATTTCATTTTTTGCCAAAGGACATGACCTCACTTAGCAACGGAGGTAGACCAGGTGCCTTATCATCATTGCTGTAGTGACTCAGAATACACCCGACATATTTTTGATCAATTTTGGCCACTACATAATAAATATAGAGGATATTGCTACCTCCCAAGATGGATTTTGGAACTTTGATTTTTAAGGCAAATTTTTGGGCTGTTGTATTAACCCCTTCAAAGATGACAGGTATTTCTTCTTGCGAAATAAAGTCACTCAAACTTTTCTCTCTTGTTATATGTATTCTTTGCTTGATATAATCTTCAGCTCTTTCCCGAGTGCTAAATTCTGACCAGTCCATCTGACCCAGATGAGGGCATTGAATATTTCTAATGTCTTGCCATTTGCACACTGGGCCCAATTTAATGAAGCGATTGGCAAAATAGATGGAATCCACCTCCCAAGGCGTGAATATATATCTGGGCAATTCTCTGTTGGTCAGCAGCTTCAAAAAAGTAGTTTCGATCGAATCATTTCTGGCTAGCATGGAATTCAACTGGACAAAAGTGGTAGTACCTCTATCATTTCGATAGATGTAGCTGTCTTCAAATCCAGATCTGTGCTCTTCTTCTACACTTTTGCTGAAGTACAAATGCGTATTATCCATTTTGTCAGATTTGGAACCTGAATCCTCTTTGTCGATGTCAAACTTTTTCTTTAGAGATTTTATGGTCTTATTGTTAAATGGTTTAGAATTTTCAAATTGTGTAATCGAATAGCCGTCAATGTCATAAAATGTAAATTCTCCTTGTTTCAATCCTTGTATCAAGTCGATAACAAGGTCTTCCTTCGCAGAATAGGTCGGTTCATTTTCAATACCACCTTCAAGGAATGATTTTGAATTGTTCAGATATAAATTGGCTTCAACTCTATAGCAGGAAGTAAAGAAATTTGGTGCTTTTACATTGGTGATTTCTATGATATTCGCGCCGTATGATCGTGCCAATTCATAACACTTGTCAATCATATCCTCGTAGTTGCAATGAACAGTCATCCCTGCTTCACCAAGCTTTATTTTACCTATGAAATCTGAATAGGCAGGTATGCTTTCATCCATTTCAAAGAGAAAGACATCGCTATCAAAGGCTATTGGCTCCAAGTTTTGTTTTACTAGATAGCTGCTAACTTTTGGTGCACAACCATTGAGTAAAATGACTAAACAAAGGAGGTATGTATTCTTTAATTTATTGATCAAGGTTTATTTTTCGACTTCTTCCAATTTTAATATTTCCCATCGACATATATTTCTGAACCCTGTCCAGCAATTTGGAATATTCTGTTCAAGGTTTTTATCTGGGTCCAGATTGGTCAAATTTTGATTCCATCCACCACCTTTAGCAATACCATGTTGATCTACCATTTCTGCTACATTACCAATTACATGATAGAGGTCATATCGATTTTTACTTCCATTTCTAGCGGCGTACATTGGACAAGACTTAAATTCTTTTTTTTGATTATCAATTTCTCCCATTTCTTCAATACCTCTAATTCCTGATAGCACTTGCCATTCCTCGACTGTAGGTATTGTAAATCTAGGGAAGACAAGGGTAGAATTCAGTCGTTTGATTAGTGGATATTCACCCTTGACCAGTTTATCAATTGTGAAATAATTATCTGGACTTAATTTTGAATTTATTTTGATGAATTTATTTTCTATAAGTGTAGCTTCCACTACTCTGTCGGTCCTCCAATCCGAGTATTTTTTCGCTTGTTCCAAGGTGATTCCCACCAACGGGTATTCATCAAATTCCGCACTCCAGAAGTATTCATCATGGCGCAGATCAGTGCTTTGCTGATAGTGCCACACGGAGGCATCTGGCTGTGCATCAAGATATTGTTGTGAATAAGCGCCAAAAACAGATTTTAGCCAAAAGAGATATTCTTTGTAAAAGATATTAGTGGCCTCAGTCTGATCCGCATAGAAATTCTCAGAAATTCGAACCATATTTGGCGCAGCATATGCTTCAAAAGTATGGCCATCGATTGTGAGCCATTCAGCTTGATCTTCATTCTGAGCGGTTATGCTCATGCATATAAAAAAGCTAAGCATTAGTATGATTGCCTTTTTCATATTCTCTCAATTTTTAGTTCATTCGTTGACCAATACTCAATGATTTTATCCAATTGCTTGATCATGTAATGTGAATCCAATTCAAAATCGAATTTACGTGCTTCATTGTTTTGATGGAGGATGAGGTAATTTTTCTTTGGATATCCAGAAATTTCATCACCTATATCTTTCATTGTTTCCTGGGCGATACCAAATTCAGAAGGTACGACAATCTTATCTAACTCTCTAGGGTTAATGGCTTCTTGCGAATTATTTTGCTGTGATTTTATCCTTATTTCATTTTTTTCTATTTCGATGATACTTTGTCCAATCATGGAGTCCATCACTTTATGGTTTCGTGCAGTAATGGCGACAATGAGTAAATGGCAAGCCAAAATTATGACAATACTCCAAATTGGAAATACATAAAAATTTGCAAGGAAGGCTATAGGAATGGATAGAATCAAGATTAACCAAAGCCGTTTACTCCTGAATTTATAATATTCCTTATTCGTAATCAATTTGGCTTTGAACATGTGATTGTAATAATTTGATTTAATAACGCAATTCTTCCAATAAATTTAAGCCTTCTTTTGAATTATTACCACTTTTAGTCTAGAAAATGAATTCTTAGTGCTTCTAGCATCGCTTGGGATTTCTTTGAATCTGACATGATTTGTTACAGGACCCGATGTCGTTTGGTCAAGAAAATCTGATAGAGACGGCCATATTATAATGATCAAATACCCCAAATCATACGCTGTAAGTGCGAAAAATTAAATGGCAGTCTTTTGGTATCTGTAAATTGAATGTCGCTCCTACAAAGCTTTAAAAAAATGTCAATGTTATTGGCTATATAGATGTCGTTCCGCTGGAACTTTTTATATGTCATTATTGCTGCTCTGCTTCTTCTCGTTTTTGTTTAGCCGTGCATAACGTTTTTTTACCAAACAATATGTTGTATAGCCCGTGTGCATTTTAATTATTAAATTAGTGTAACCAAACAATTACAGTCAAATGAAAAGGTATCCACTTACAAGATTTTATAAAGCCATATTTTTTTTATTGTTAATATTTATTGTTCCATTCCATATCCAGGGGCAAGTGCTATGGGCGGATGTCAATCAGGAGAATAAAGGCAGTGATCCGAGTCATATACATTCCAATGGAAGTGATCTTGTATTTTTGGCAGAAGGTGATGAGGGAAATGGGATATACTTATTGCAAGAATCAGATAGTGAACCCGTCGAGATTTTGAATCTTTTGGACTATGGGTATGGAGATTTTGTTTTTTCGAGCGGATTGATAGGTTCGTTGTACTTTTTTGTTACGCATATTGATGGAAGTAAATACATCCATACCATTGATATCCATTCTGAAAACACAACAGTCATTCATTCTCAATTTGGTTCGGCAGGGACTGATAATCAAGGGTTGTTTACTAAAGTTGGCAACGATGTTTACTTTGTGAATAGGAGTTCTGGCAATCGGACAGGAATATACAAGTATGATACTGAGGCCATGTCAAGTAGCTTGATTTTCGAATTTCAAGAATCGAATCTTGACATTACAGAAATGTTGGAGTACAACGGGAATTTGATTTTTATTCAGCTTAGAAATAGTGTTTTCGATGAATACAACACCGTATGGAAGCTGGACTTAGCGACTATTGATGTTGAAAAACTGAGTCCTGGGGATGCTTCTACTGGTTTTCCTGATTTAGGCGCCATCAATTTGACTAAGTTTCAAGATGAGCTGTTCTTTGTCAACTATGAATCGCAAACGGGTTACGAAATCTGGCAAACTGATGGTACTGCGGAGGGAACTGAAATATTCGTAGACTTTCAACCTGGCTCGGATTGGGGCACATCCAACATAAGAGTTTATGGCGATTACATTTATTTTTTAAGCAATGAGAGTGTGAGTATTACCAATCTATTTAGGTGCGATGGTACTGCGGAGGGGATCGAACAAGTCACTTTCGGAATGAATAATCTGGATATAAATTGGTTATATGATTATATCGTGAATGGAGACATTGCCTTTCTTGTCATTGATGATGACAACCATGGAAAAGAATTGTGGTTGTCCGATGGTACTGAAAATGGCACCAATCTTTTGAAAGATCTGAACCCAGGTACTGACGATGGTTTCTCCGATGACTTTTCTGATGAAATAGTTTGGGCTATACACAATGATGAATTGTTGTTTATATCTGAATCTGCTGAATTTGGAAATGAACTATGGAGGAGTGATGGTACCGAAGCGGGGACGACTATGATCAGGGATATTTATTCTGGAATTGAAAGTTCTGAGATATTATCCATGTTGTCATTGGACAGTGGATTATTCTTCAATGCCGAAAGTCCAGAATATGGCACCGAGCTTTGGAAATACTCGACGGATTTGCAGGACGCCTCCTTGGTTTATGATATCAATACCAGTACATCTGCTTCCAGTTATCCCCTAAGATTTGGTATTATTAATAATTCACTTGTGTTTTCGGCGAAAGTGGATTGTATAGGACGAGAATTATTTTCGACCCAGGGAAGTGCAAAATCAACAACCCTCTTGAATGATATTGCCTTGGGCAAAAAGTCAAACTTCTTTTTTCATTATCAGGAACTAAACGATAAACTCTACTTTCTTACAGAGGACAAGGATAACAAGGAGGCATATTGGTCCACCGATGGAACTCCAGAAGGTACAAGTCGCGCTTTTGATCCTTCCTATAAATATGAGTCAGACTTTCAACTTTTATCAAATTTAGGCGTGTTTCAGGGCAAGCTATATTCTGTTGCCTCAGTCGGTGGTATAGGTCAGGCATTGTTCGAGTCGGACGGTACGAATGAGGGGACAAATTTGATAAAAGAAATCAGTCAAACGGGTGGCTCTTCCAGTGAGTTTCGATTCTATAATTTGAATGATGAAGTAATGGTGTTTGAGGCCAGGGATCATATGGGATTGGCAGTTTGGAGAAGTGATGGTACAGGAGAAGGTACATTTCTGTTGCAATATGCCAGTCCGAGTAGAATGCAAATTGTAAATAATGATGTTTACTATTTGAAAAGTGAGGAATTTGCGAAACGATCTCTATGGCGGACAGATGGATCTATAGAAGGTACGGTGCGCGTTTCGCCTGAAAATTCGGTGCTGAATGTGTCACGATATGTGGCATTGGATGGATTTGTGTATTACATTCTTGATGCTCTCGGGATTTATCAACTCATACGTACAGATGGTACTGTTGAAGGTACTGTCGAATTGGCCTCACCGATATTTGAGGGATTGAGAGAATTGGTGGTATTGGGAGATAAAATCTTGACAGTAGGGAAGACCATTGATGAAGGAGATGAATTGTGGTCTTACGATACTGGAGATAATTCATGGGAGCAGATGGTCATCAATCCAGGCAACGATGATGCGCTATTTTTATTAAAAGGAATTGAATTTGAGAATAAATATTACTTCATAGCAGATGATGGAGTACACGGAAGTGAACTATGGGTTACTGATGGCACATCTGAGAATACACAAATGGTAATGGACATTTGGCCTGGCGCTCAGGGAAGCCAATTGAATCAGTTTGCCATCTATGAAGATTTTATTTACTTCGGTGCTGATTCGAATGATGGCAGTGGGGTGGAATTGTACAAATATTCGCCTCATGACAAGGACAATGATGGCTACCTGCCTGGAGTAGATATAGATGATAATGATCCTACGATCAATGTTGAAGATCCCAATAATCCGGATGATGTTGTGATTTTCTGTGTGCCGGGTTCTCCCAATTCAGTAGAAGGAATTCATTCTCTTCAGAGTGTAATCAATATTTATCCCAACCCTACAGTGGATTTTATAAAGATCGACCTCAATTCTTCTGCGGAGCATTTGATACAGATATTTTCTGCCAATGGACAAATGATTTTGGAAGCGGACAAAGTGCAAGGATATGCGGAGTATGATCTTTCATCATTGCCAAAGGGATTGTACAAGATGAGAATATTTTCTGGTAATAGGACTCAAGTAGGGGTATGGAATGTGATAGTTAATTGAATAATGTGATTTGAAAATATATTGGGTTGACTTTATTAACTGCTAAGTACGGGAAGTTCGCTAAGTTTTGAATTGAAACATCTTTTTCATGGCACTGCACTTTGCGAATTCTTAGTGTCCCTTGCGGTTAAATTCAACATCAAACAAGTCAAATTTAGCCATATCCAATATCACTTCTTTCTTATAATTGGAATTGAGGCATTGATTATGTATTTTTAAAAGTTGGTGTAATGAGGTGATAGACATTTTTCAATTTTTTTAAATAAGAAAGTATGAAAACCTATAAGGTGAAAAGCGGTGATACACTCGGATCTATTGCCATGAAACAATTGGGTAATGCAGATTTGTGGAGTGAAATTGCAGAATTGAATGACATAATCAATGTAAATAAGATTCAAGTCGGTCAAAAACTACTATTGCCCACGATAAATGATCCAGAACCAAGTACCCAGAAATCTGATGTGATCCTAATTGACGAAGGCAAAAAGGTCTACTATAAGTATAAAAACGATGGGAACAAGAGCTATCTCGGGACCAGGTATAAAAATGGATTGTCCAGAAGAGGGGCGCAAAAAACAGGAGAATTTATAGCGAATAATGCGTCACTTTTGAAAAAACTTAAGATTAGCAATTCAGAATTAAATTCTCTCCTGGTGACTTCCAAGAATGAGGGTAATTTGGATGCGATCAATACCTATGACAACTCCTATATGAGTTTTGGGATGTTTCAATGGACCTTGGGCACGGGATCTTCAAAGGGTGAATTGCCTGCCCTTGCCAAATTGGTGAAAGAGAAGTATCCTGATGCATTCGAGCAGTTTTGTGGTCAATTCGGAGTCAAAGTTTCTGCGGATACCAATAGTGTAGATGGCTACCTGATTTATAAAAATAAAAAGGTCAATACAGCCGCGGAAAAACAATTTTTCAGAAATGATATGGTGGCTTACAGGTTTGCTACGGCGGGCATGGACAAGAGAGTTGATGCTGTACAAGTCTTACATGCCATCAATAGATTCAATCGATTTTATTTTGTCAATACATCCAAGTTGGGTGGAAATACCTTGTATGAGTTGCTCTCTTCTGAATACGCAGCCTCCTTGTTTTTGGACAACCATGTGAACAGACCTGGATATCTCTTTCCTTGTGTAGCCAAAGCCGTTCAAGCTTCGGGTATGTCTTATGATCAACTGAAAAATGGTGGTGACAATGAAGAAATGACGGTCATTAATCACTACTTAAAAATTCGTGAAACATATGGTAAATATCCAATGACGGATGCCAAACATCGGGCTGATGTGGCCAAACAAGCACTGAATGAAGGCAAAATTTCTGCTAAAAAGGGTAGTTTTAAATCAAATAGAAAACTGAGGTAAGAATGATTAATTTTGTAGATGCTTTGTCATTACAAAGTTGTCATACACATTCTCTTCCATTATGAAATCGACCGTACCTATAGACTGATATCCATGTTTTTTATAAAAATTGATGGCTCTTTCATTTCCAACGTAAACTTCCAAATTTACTTGGTGGTAGTTTTTTTGAAAGACCTCTTCCTCCACTTTTTTTAAGAGGTAGTGTCCGATACCTTTACCATAAAAACTCTGCAGAATATATAGTTTGTCCAAGTCGGGGACTGGAATGTTATTTATCGGGCAAATGTGATCAAAATGGATGACGGCTACTCCAATTGGATTTTCATTATTGTAGGCTACTATGAAAGACTTGGTCCCATCATTAATACCTTCTACGATACGCTCAACAGAAAAACGATCCGTCAAGAAATTTGCAAGTTCAGACGTTACTCCCTCTTTCGCATAGGTCTGAATATAAACCGTTTTTAATAAGACTGAAATTCTTAGCGCATCAGATTTTTTTGGATTTCTATATGTAATATTAGACATGCTGATGAAATGGTGTTTGGTACGTTTGACTAAATATAAATGAATTCCTCGATTTATAATCTTTCAGATAAAAATGGTGTGAAATAATTCAATATTTCTGGTGGCATTAGGAAGCATTCAAACTTTGCCTTTCTAGTCAATATCTAATCCAGAATTAGCCATCATTTTGACAAGCATAATTATATTTGTAAATAACTTCACGAGAATAAACCTTTGCATTGCAAGGAGATATTATATATCTTGTACTTTCATAATAAACAACAACTGAAATCAATTTTCCTAACTGCTAAATTAAATCAATTATGAAAAAAGTCTTATTGTCATTTACAGTCGTTTTACTTATGTTTTCATGTGGATCTGATGAATCCGATGAAAAAGTGGAAGCCTTGATGCAAGTCGAGAAGAATGGAATATCATATTCAATTTCCTTATTTAACAATACACTTCTTGCAGAATCTCAATCTGGAGAAACGGGAAGAAGACTCGACATGAGAGCGACCGTTGATAATGGCACATTGATCATTTCTGCATCAAACTGGGACTGGCAAAATCCGCCAGTCGATGGCATCCTTTCAAAAATTTATGATACCAATGTTGAAATCGGAGACAATGCTGCCTGTATGGATAGCGGTGGCTTTACCTATTGCGATGGTGGATTGGTCACTTATTTGGATGGGGCCAATATTTATATATCAGAGGGTATTGATGATGAAGGAGCTGGAAGGATCACAATAAGTGAAGTAGATACGGAGAATAAAAGAGTATCGGGCTCTTTTGATGTGACCACAATCGATTTGACTACCGATGAAAAGATAACGTTTACAGGTACTTTCGAAAATTTGAATTATCGAACACTTTGAAAAACTTCCTGCGAAAAATAAAGGTACTGGACTCATTTGAAATAGATCTTCCAATTTCCAAAAAAGAGTTTGTGACCAAGTTTAGTAGTAATGTAAGTGCTGGAGGCACAAGTTTATTTTCCAACTACTTTGAGGCTTTTTCTAAAAGTAAAAAGGAATACGTCGGCCAAGTAAATAGTAATGAATTCAAAATAAGAAAGCGAAGATCTTTTTATGAAGGAAACAGAGGACACATCGTGGCTTCGGGCATAATTAGAGAAGAGGGTAATGGAATAAAAGTATCGACCGAAATCAATGGTATGACATTATCTATGGGCATCATCATTTGTGCTACAATAGTCATTTATATTTTGTTGTTTGGTGCACTTATGATAGGTGAAAACATTTTTTCACTCACGTCTATAATAATACTACTTTTGTTCGCAGTAGTAATATTATCACCAATCTATTACGCCAGAAGGGGAGTTGCATCAATGAAAAATAACCTGGAAAGAGCTTTTCATTTCATCAGATAAGGTATCACAACTTAATCAATCTTTCACTCAATATCGGTCCATTTTCTATTTGTATTTTTAGAAAGTAAATACCATTTGGAAGACTGCTAGTAGCTATCACTTCATCTATATTAGATACTTCGGTCAGTTGTTTTGCCATTATCATTTTCCCACTATTGTCTAATATCTTGATGGATAGATTTTGCGGTTTCTCCAGGGCAATCTCCAAATTAAAATCACCCCGACTTGGATTGGGATACACTTTGACATCGGTCAATCCAGTATCCAAATCTCCAACCGAAGTTATCAAATCGAACTCCATCCAATTCATGTTAAACGGTGATTGGGTGATAAGTACGCGCATGGTGTACCTTCCTTTTGGGAGTGATACTACTTCACTGGTAGTACTCCAGGATTGCCAACCTCCAGTAGACGTGAAGGTAGGGGAGTGAATGGTCGTTTCATTTCCTGCATCATCGATTAATATCAATCTAATCCCTCCTGTGCCGAATTGAGCAGCTGTCCTATAATCAATTCTATAATTGCCAGCTGTGGTAATATTGATGTCATAATCCAGGTAGTCGTTCGGATCCAGGAAACCAATATTTTGCCCTCCGCCAATATCAGTAGTTGTCTCCAATTCTACACCTGATTGGAATATATAATCTTCAGCTTCAATCTTGCCTGGGATTTGATGTACAAAATCTAAGGTGTTTCTTACATCTTCCAGGGTAAATTCTAAAAGTGGTGTTTCGTCGGTGGCCGTCACTTGATTGCCACCATAGGACACATTTATGACGTCGCTAGAATTCATTATATAATCAACCCCGATTTTAATTATTCTGCTGTTTTCTGAGTCAAGGTATATTTCTGTAATTGGAACAGATGACCCATTAACTACAATTTCAAAGCCTCCGGGTATAGAAGGCAATGACGAATTGATTGATTTATTTGTGTTGACCTGAATTGTGTTTTCATCCGTTGTCTCAGCTGATACAAAGAGACAAGAGATGTCCTCTGCATTAATGTCTGTTTTCACAAATTCAAAACTTGCAATGTTATATCCTGCTACATCGGTATGAAATCTCAATTTCTTGTCGGCTTCATCGAGAATAATGTTCGGTACAACTACCGTTTGCCAATTTTGCCATCCGCCCGTTGGACCAGCAAAGGATCTGGGAGTGATATCACCACCATCAATAGAGAGGTAGAACAATCCTCCCGAGCCACCTGATGACGTGCGAATATGAGCTTCATAAACACCACTTTCTTCGACATTTACCTCGTACTGCATCCATTCACCTGCATCCATAAAACCGACATTGAAGCCATTCGAATTTATAGTATTATTCGATCTTTCTATGTCGACTCCATCATTTCTATAATTCCATCCATTGTTCCATGCCGTAAATTCTCCAGTAGATACATTATAGTTTGCCACATCTACATCATGATATGCTTCCCCCAATACGCCTAGGTCATAATCTGTAGCATGGATCACGCCAGGAATACTATGTGTTTTGAATGGAATAGTTTCATCCGAGTACACCTGTCTAAACATAGCATCGATTACATCTTTTTGGTAGATACAATTTTCAACCTTCAATTTTTCAGTTAAATCCATCAATGCATCTCTGGCATATTCGGCCGTAGGCATGGGTCCATTACCACTCCAATAATCCAATAAAAACTGATACTCGGGCGTCTTGATAATAGATAGTGGACCAGATATGGATTCTACTTTTTTCATCGGCCACCAAGCCCATCCGATATCCAGATCTTCAAGCAGGCGTATGGCATCTCTAAACCAAACATTTGAGTTTTCTCCGCTTTCTCCGAGGTAAAGTGGTACATTATAGGTATTGCGCATATCCGTGACCCACTTCATCGTCTCCTCATCATTCGTAGACCAATATTTATGTGGAGAGTAAACAAAATTATCATCCCAGGGAGGAGTAAGACCCGTGAAGTCATTTGCAAACCAATTGCCCTCGATGAATAAAATGTGATTTTGATCAACAGTCCTTATGCTTTGGGTCAAGTTTTGATACAAGGTTCTGAGGGCATTGCCACCTGGAAGATCCCAGTTTGGCTCATTCAGTAAATCATAACCAGCTACCCATTGCTCATCAGCATATCGTTCTGCGATTCTAGTCCATAGAGCTATCAGCTTCCTTCTGTTTTCTTCGCTCTCCCACAAGGAAGGTTTTGTTGGATCATAATCCGAAATGGCTTCATCGTATCCTTGTCCTCCAGGGGCAGCATGCATATCCAGAATGACATACATTTCATTATCTCTACACCAGGAGATAAGATTGTCAGTAAGTTCGAATCCTTTATCCAGCCAGGTGTCTTCTCCTTCTACCGGTTCATCTTCAATTGGCAGAGTAAATAGATTGTAATGCATGGGCAATCTCACGGAATTGAATCCCCAGGATTTTAGAGAATCAATGTCCGCCTTTGTCACATGATTTTCCAACCATGCTTCGTAAAATAAATCTGTATCGTCCTTGCCGATTAATGCTTCTATAGTAGACCGAATTTTGTGCTGAGGACTTGCAAAACCTGCAGTTTGGAGCATATATCCTTCCTGAACCATCCACCCGCCTAATCCCATGCCGCGCAGTAGAATGGTATCTTGATTTTCATTGACAATAGCCTTTCCACTGGTATGAAGGAAGTTTTGTGAAATGCCTATTTGCATGAATGAAAAAAGTGCGATTAGGACGGTAATATTTTTTAAATTGATCATAGACTCTTTGTAGATGATTATAGGCAGTAATACCTTAAGATTTAAATGGTTTTTATTTCGAATCAAATTGAAAATTCGAAATGGTTTCCAGAAAACTTTTCGATTTTCTCGAAAATATCAATTAGGATGCATTCTTCTGAGGGATCATAATAAGAGACTTATTACACATTGAATGGTTCGAATTTGAAATAAGTCTCTTATTACCCTCTGCACTCTATTGGACAATAAATTTCCTGGTGAAGACTGCATTTGATGTTTGTACACTGGCGAAGTATACTCCAGGACTATATCCCAATGTATTCAATCGATGTGCAATATCATTTCTTTCTATGGCAGTGTAAATCTTGTTCCCAGCTATATTGGTAACTGTAATATTTTTCTCTAATCCTAAAGCCGATTGTCCAAATCGTATCTCAGCATAGTCAGTAGCCAATGTTGGTACAATGTCAAACAACGAAGCATCTACAGGCAATGAATTTACACTGGTAGGCATGCAGCTGCCATTATCGGCACAATTTCCAAAACAAGCCTGAATTGTAGTGTTTTCCATGACAGGATCCAGGTAGCGATCATTGAATGCATTTGGGTCTGCGCATGGAAGTCCGGCTATATCTTCTTTACAAGACCAATCTGGGCAATTTCCATTGAGGAAGGTATAATAACTAGCAAAACCTTGTGGCTTGGTAGTCGTAAATGTATAGATACCATCTCCATCAGGATCGATCATGGGGTTGTCACCAGGATTGCCAAAATTTCCTCCACCAGCAATGAAAATCCCCGTTGGATCTACATCTATCAGTTCGGTATTCAATTCGAATGTGATATCGACAAAATCGGTAACTATGGTACAAGTGCCATCGTCGTCGCAGGTTCCGAAACATGCCTTTATAGTGGTATCCTCATTTACGGGAGGTAAAAACCGATCATTGAAATTTGCGGGATCAGCACACGGAAGACCAGCTATATTTTCCTTGCAGGAATAATCTGGACAAGCACCATTAGTGAAGGTATAGAAACTGGAAAATCCTGCTGGTTTCATTATGGTAGTTGTATATATTCCATCTCCATCCAAGTCTGATAAAGGATTGTCACCAGGATTGCCAAAGGTGCCTCCACCAGCAACATAGACACCCGATGGATCTACGTCGATTAAGGCTGTATTCAATTCGAAGGTGATGGCGATCATTTCAAGCGTCTCATTACAAGTGCCGTCGTCCGCACAATTTCCGAAACACGCTTGAATGGTTACATCTCCCGTAAGTTCTGGTAAAAATCTATCATTAAAATTGGCTGGATCTGCACATGGTAGACCACCTATATCTTCTTTACAACTCCAATCACCACAGTTGCCATTCAAGAAAGTATAATGACTGGAAAAACCTTCATCTCTTTGAAGAGTGATTGTATAAATTCCATCTCCATCATCATCTGTCAATTGATTATCACCTGGGAAACCAAATCCTGAACCCCCAGCAACATATAATCCTGTAGGATCGATAGATGAGATATTTTCAGTGTTCAATTCAAAAGTAATATTGAACTGTCCCAACAATTGTCCAAAGCTCATCGTAAATAAGAACAATAAAAGTAGATGTCTTTTCATAATCTTTATTTTAAGTAAGTGAAGTTATTAAGTAGTATAATATTAATTTTTTTCGGTTTTAATAAGTTTTTCAATGCGATTGCCAATCTTCAAAAAGTAAACATTTGGAGGAAGGCTTTCTAAATTAATGGCATTTATTCCTGCATTCAATTTTCCCTTTGTTTGCAACTCACCAAGTATATTGAATACTTTGAATTGTTGTATGTTTTTGAATTTATTTTCAATGGTCAATTGATTTTGAAAAGGATTTGGGAAGATATTTATAGAAGAATGGATATCTGATATTTCTTCAGTTGAAGTGACGGAACATTGATTGGAAAAGAAATTCCAAACGATTTCATTGGGACTTAACCCATCAATATTATCGCTAAACCAAACATGACCGCCAGGTTTGTCCCATTCTTCATTTATAGTATAAAGATGGAAACACGAGCCTTCGACGTTTTCGCTAAATTCATCCTTTACCACCTTGCCCTCATTCAATTCTGTAGTTATTTGACTGCTTACTGGAATATTGTTTTGGTCCAACCAAAAGTTGACGACATCAGAAACAGATTGATACCACAGACTTCCATCATAAGGTAGTACTTCATCTGCGATTCCATGAAACTTGATTATAGGAATAGGATCGTTCAATGTACAATCTTCTTCGAGCATTACTCCTGACATTATACCAACCGCCGAAAAGAGGTCACTTCTATTACAGGCCAGACTATATACCATCATTCCTCCATTAGAATACCCAATGGCATATATTTTATCCAAATCAATATTGAATTCATTGTTTATTTCAGAGATGAGTTGTTCGATAAAGTACACATCATTTTCATAGATGTTATCTGTGCCGTTATCACCTGGTTCCCAATAAGTATCTTCTTTTAATGGTCGATATGCCGCTTGCGGATAAGCTGCAATGAAGTTTTCCTTATCAGCTAGTTCATTAAACGCGTAGAACTTTCCAACATCATCAGCAAAGTTTGAAGCGCAATCTCCAAATCCATGCAAATTTATGACTAAAGGTGAGGAGTTTTCAATATTGTGGTCTGTTGGAAGATGCAAAATATATTCTCTAACAATCGTATCCATCGAGATGATTTGGGATATTGAATGGTATCCTGGATGATCCAAATTTTGCAAACACGTTTCGGTTTGGCAATACATATGTGATGCAAGAAGTAGGAGGAGAGTGGTTATGGATGATTTTTTCATCATAATAAATTTAGATTGATCGGATCGCCACATTATCAATAGAAACACCTTCCGTACCCAGGTCGACTCCACCACTTCTAATGACAAAATAAGCT
This sequence comes from Saprospiraceae bacterium, assembly GCA_965230575.1. Classification (GTDB taxonomy): domain Bacteria; phylum Bacteroidota; class Bacteroidia; order Chitinophagales; family Saprospiraceae; genus CAJXUU01. The sequence continues at coordinate 6,415,066 of OZ246013.1, read as the reverse complement.
GTACCAGATTCTGTCCAGGTGAATGAGCCTCCATCACCCGTACAAGCAATGTCGGTCAATTGCCCCACAAATTCTTCTCCACCACAGCCTTCCCAGGTGTTTATTCCCAGTTTGATGCCTCCGTCCGTATAATCCACAAATGGCATTGGGACCACCTTGCCTACGTAGACTTCAAACCAGCAGTCGGACATTCCACTGCCAGATATATCCATATTGATCTGATATTCTTTATTCGCTTCGACTTCAACTTCCTGGTAGATGCCGACGTGGCCCCATCCGCCTCCTGTCCAAGTCGCTTTTCCATCTGCAAATTCTACATCTGCACCATTATTAATCTGAAATACGGTCCATTCATCATCTCCATCCATTGACCCATTTCGTACCAAGTCGGGCCCTTTAAAATCTTCTTCTATCAGTATTTTCTGCACTACGGATGCTGTGCCACCTTCCGTAAATATTTTGAACCGTACATCGTATTCTCCTTTTTTGAAAAACACCTTGCTCGCTTCCAAACCTTCCTCACCAGTATTATCCCCAAAATTCCAGTGGATGTACCAGGTGTCCACTGAAGTCTGTCCTACGAAATGGAGGATATTTGGATTTTCGGCATCTACGGTGTAGGTGAAGCTCAGGTCATCACTAGTAGGAGGATCAGGTACGACAGACTCAGATTCTGAACAACTCATAGCAGTCAAGATGAGGCTCAATGTCAAAATTTTAAGTGTGAAGGTTATATTTTTCATAATCACTTATTTACAATTAAAGATTTGTCAGAATTAATATCCTGGATTTTCGATCAATTTAGGGTTATTGTTGATTCTATCCTGACCAATAGGCAAGACGTAATGATGGGGTAGGAAATTCATCTTTTCGTTTTCGGCAATAACTACATCATAGAAAAAAGACACATTACCTGTACTACTGATATTTCGAAGCGATCGTAATCCATACGTTTGAACACTAAGCGCCTCTTCCGCAATCCTCCATCTACGGACATCCCAATATCTATGATCTTCAAATGCCAATTCTATTTTTCTCTCATTTCTCAGTCGATCTCGGAATGCCTCACCGCTCAATGTTTCCAATCTTAGATTTTTAGTTACTCCCGCCCTGGTACGAATAGGTTCGATATAGTCTCTTGCTTCAGTCTCATTGCCAAGCTCATAGGCAGCTTCAGCAGCATTCAGATACATCTCGCCCAATCGGAATAGAATACAATCCTGACCAGAATAATATTGCTGAATCAACAAGGGAGATGAGCCATCATTCAAATATTTTCTTACATATGCACCTGTCTTTGTGGCATCAGGATGAATACCCATCCCATCTTTTCCTTTTCCAGTACCAGGTTCGGTATCTATGACTCCACCTTCCGAGGTTGCGTACCATGTCTCTACCTCAGATCCTTGGAACAAGTCTCCATTGGTAAGCAAGGTTCCCTTGAATCTAGGATCTCTATTGCTAAATGGTGCAGAAGGATTAAATCCAGAACCGCCTTCATTGGGCAATTTTCCAGTGCTCAATATTTCATAGCTGTCCATCAATCCTTTTGTGGGAGACATACTCGATCCCCAATCCACTCTATAGCTATATGGTGTATTGTAGAGGTCGTAAGAATGCCCTTTCTCAAATGGAAGCCAAACCTTTACAAAAATTGATTCTTCATCCGTCTCATCGACAAACAAGTGGTAGTAATTCTCGGCAGGGTCGGGGTAATTATTAAACAATTCATATCCTCCATTATTAATCAATTCTATTGAAGCATTTAAAGATATTTGATAGTATGAATTTGCAGAGGCTTCGGGAATTCCGACCAGACCATCTGCCTCAAGGGTTCCATACTTGGCAATACTACCTGCATACAAAGCCGCTCTCGACTCCAAAGCCTTGGCGGCCCATCTTGGCGCTCTCCCTTTTAAGGCACTCCATCTGTGCGGTAGCAGTTCGAAGGCTCTTTGGGCATCTTCCAGGATTTGATCGTATACTTCCTGCTCTGTATTTCTTGCGGGAAAATATTCGTCTTCTGGTGTCGTATCTGGATTTTGAGGTTCGAGTATGATCGGTACGCCGCCATACCTCTTTACCATGGCGAAGTAGGAGTAGGCACGCATAAAATACATTTCGCCCAGTCGGTTGTCTCTTTCTTCGTCCGATAAGACTCCATCTTCCAGATTCTGAATATTTTCTATTGAATAATTGATCTTCCAAAGGTTGAAGTATCCCCACCAGTCAAGTGGCCAGTAGTTGTTGATGGTTCCCCATTTTCCTGGTCGGATAGTATTGTTGGCGGGAGTCCAGGAATAAGTGCTCATGGCGATATCAGACAAGGCATCACGGTGTGCTCCCCAACCTGCGCCACCACCAAAATCTTTGAGGTAGTCCCAAGGCATGTTTTCATAAATCTGATAGATGTATGTATCCATCAAGTCGCGATCACTCCACACATCGCTCTCCGTAATTCTATCCAAAGGAGGTTCGTTTAGGAAATCATTACAAGACATTGATACCAATGCCAAAACCACAATTATTACTTTATATTTTTTCATCTGTTGTTTTGCTTTATTGGTTAAAGTGAAATATTGATTCCAAAAGTGAATGACTTCGTCTGAGGGTAATACCAACCAGTTGAAGATTGCATTTGTGGATCAAAATCTTCTTCATATCCTTTGAATACAAAAAGATTATGTCCAGTAAGTATCAATTTTGCGTCTTCAAGTCCGACCTTGTTCATCCATGAGGTGGGTAGGGCATACCTGAGGAAGACATTTTTTACCCTGATATGTTTGGCATCTCTTTTCCAGAAATCAGAATACCTATAGTTGTTGTCATTGAAACCACCATCCGTAATTCTTGGAAATCTGGCATCTGTATTCTCCGAAGTCCAATAATCCAATTGATAATCATATCCATTAAAGCCATTTCTCAGTGGACTTTGCGCTTCACCATCCAGATAGATATCATATCCCGCAGCTCCAGTAAAAAGGACTGAAAATTCAAGGCTTTTGAATGTCGCACCAAGATTGAGCGCATAATTGTATGCTGGCTTGTCTCCATTGCCAAATACTTTTTGATCGCGTACATCAATGATATTATCTCCATTAAGGTCTACGTATTTTACATCGCCAGGTTGAATACTTGAATTGTTGCCGCCGTCTTGAATTGCAGCAGCTTCAATTTCTTCAATTGTTTGGAAAAGACCATCTGAGATATATCCTCTTCGAAGTCCTGTGTAATTCCCTGTTTGAGTCAAATTTTCTCGCATGAATTCATCTTCGATCAATGCTTCATCGATGAATTCTGCAGTTTCTCTGGAACGTGAGAAATTGATTCCAACGTTCAGATTCAGATCCCTCGTTACGTCTTTATTATAGGTCAGTGCTATTTCATATCCCTTATTTGAATACCTGTGCAAATTTTGAGCGGCAAGTCCTACACCCAAAGTACTTGGTACACTTCCTGATGCGAAAGCCAATACACCGTCCTTCTCCCGATAAAAGTAATCGGCAGAAATATTGAGGTCTTTATTCAGTAATGACAAATCGATACCAACATCCTTGGTTGTGATGGTTTCCCAGGTAAGGTCAAGATTCGCCAATGCAGTATTGTCGATTGTTGGAATGGCTGTTTCATTTATAGCAAAGAAAAAATTGTAGACAAAGCCAGACAACCATTGGTAGCCAGCTGTGCCATCGCTTCCCGCAGTACCTATCGAACCTCTAAATTTAAGATTTGGAATTACTGATTTTAATGGTTCGAAGAATGGCTCTTCTGATATTCTCCAACCAGCAGATACCGATGGGAAAAATCCCCATTCCTTGCCTGGAGCAAATTTCGAAGATCCATCATATCTAAAGCTGGACTCAAAGAAGTATTTTACCTTATAGTCATAACTTAATCTACCGATCAGTCCAAGTCGATTTTCACGATATTCGCCACCATTGGCATCTTTGTTTTCATTTGATCCCGCAAAGAGTTGATCGATCAAATCGGATTGGAAATCCTGTCGGCGGCCATAGAAATTTTGTCCAGATCTCTTCTGTAACTCTCCCAAGGCTAGAACCGAAACCGAATGATCACCAAATTGACGGTCATAGTTGATAGATTCCTGAAGGACGTAGTCATTGCCAAATCCAAGATTTTGAGTCAGTACAGTCTCGCTGAATGATCCTTCTGGACTCGCGATGAATACATCATAATTTCCTGTGTTTCTATTCAGGGTGTAGAGTTCATAGCTTTTGCCCCATTCTTTTCTATAGTTGGTATTGTAGACCAGGGAAGCATAGGATTTCAAGCTTAGCCCTTTAATCTGTTTCACATCCCATTGCAATGATAGTTTTGCATCCAGGTTATTGTTATTGGCTCGGTAGTATCCAGCATTGAAGTCTTTAATACCTTCCAGGATATGATTTGGACTAAAACTCGGTCTTGCTGGTGTGCCGTCAGGATAATAAGCCAGATTAGTTGGCAAGGCTCGGCTCAACTCTCTAAAAATATTGTATGCTGAATATCCAGGGGCCTCATTGACTCTTCTTCTTCCAGCAAGATTGAATTTTAAGATTAGGTTGTCTGCAATATTGACATCGATATTTGATCTCAAATTGTACTGCTTGTAACCAAGGACATCTTCCGTGTAGTTGGAACCTTGATCAAGGAATCCAGCCGATACAAAATATCTGACCTTTTCATTTCCGCCAGCAATATTGAGATTGTGTCTTTGTTGGAATGAGTAATCTCTAAATAATAGGTTTTTCCAATCCTCATTCGGGTAATTCAAAGGATCTGAACCAGACCGATAAGCTTCTACTTCTTCTTCCGAATAAAAGGGGTCTCTGCCTGCATTGAGCAATCCTTCATTGAGGACGGTAGCATATTCCACAGAATTGAGTACTTCAGGATATGCGGTGAAAGAGGCGAAGGTAAACTGATTGTTGTAACTCAATTTTGGCTTTCCTATTGTTCCATTTCTCGTTGTGACCAAGACCACACCATTTCCACCTTGTACTCCGTATATTGCCGCTGCTGCCGCATCTTTTAATATAGATATACTTTCTATTTCTTGTGCCTCAAGTTCATCCAAGCTACCTGGTGCACCATCCACAATTACCAAAGCATTTCCAAAATTACGCACTTCGTATGACGAGCCACTAAATCCAGGTTCACCACTTCCTTGCCTGACGAATAATCCCGCTGCAAGTCCTTCAAGACCATTACTGACGTTGGCAACTGGCAATTTTTTAAGTGTTCTTTCGTCGACAATCGAAACGGCTGAGGTGAGTTTGGTTTTTGATTTTTCGCCATAGCCTACTACAACGACTTCATCCAATATTTCACCTATTTCCATAGAAATGTCTATCTGTTTGCGGCCTTCTATCCCAATATTTTGAGTTTTATATCCGATGTAGGAGATTTTTAATGTTGTCGCAGTAGGAGAAGCATTGATAACATATTTGCCATCCAGGTCAGTTACACTTCCCAGGCCTCCATCATCCACTTCTATCGTTGCACCGATTAAAGGGTCGCCTGTCAATGCATCAGTGATGGTGCCTGATATGGTGTTTTGAGCTCCTAACAAACTTGCCGAAAACAGTGCAAAAAGCAATGTTGCTAATCGAAATATTCTTGAATAATTATTAATCATTTACTTCAGATTTGTGGTAGTAAATTTACGATGACTCAAATATGTAGTATTGAATTCAAAAAGTGTGTAAGAAAATGTTTTTAATTCATGATATTGCTACGACAATACTACGACAGTTTAATGCAGCGATGCTTGAAAGTCCTTAAATACTTGGGTTTTTGAATTTAGGTGACTCTACATTGAAAGAAAAGTGTACTTTTTATTCTTTATCGATAAGCCTTGAATTCTCACTTATTTTTGACTATTGTAAAGAGATATAAATCGAGGTAAATCTTCATCTTTATCCAAGCCAAGCCGTTTTTTTAGTCTGTATTTACTTTGCTCTACTCCTCGACTTGAAATATTGCAGAGAGAAGCGATTTCTTTATTGCTCAAGTTCATTCGTATAAGCGAACACATTCTGATGTCATTTGAGGTGAGGTTGGGATATTCTTTTTGGATAGATTTGACAAAATGTTGATCAACCCGGTTAAAGTATAGATTGAAATCTTCCCAATAGTTTTCATTCTTCAATTCTCTATCCAGTTTATTAACTAGTTTACCAGTTTTGTTGCCATTTAGTTCTGAGACTGCTTTGAGTTCGTTCTTGATGTTGGAAAGGATTTCATTTTTATGTGCCATTTGAATTGCAAAAAACATCAGTTTAGAATTTTTAGCTTCGATAGAAGTTTCCAATTTTTCTTTTTCAAGTCGTAACATTTGCCTCTTGTAATTGGCATCTCTACGTCTAATCAGAAACAACAGGCTACCTATCAAAATGGTTAAAATGAGTACTGTTGCCGAAAATTTGAAAATAAAGGTTTGCCAAAAGGGAGGCTTAATTTCTATCTGAATAGATGATTCATTACCTCTGTACTTCACTTTGAAAATGTATTGACCCGGATCTAGATTTGTATAACTGACACTATGTTGATTGGGTTTGGTGATTTGCCACGAATCATCAAAACCATCCATTTTGTATTCATAAACATTTTCATTGTTGTTGGTAAAATCAATGGCTGAAAAAGATATAGAAAACGAATTGTCTATGTAGGATAGATCGATTTTCGAAGCGCTTTCGATGGGGGCTTTCAGAATTATTTGTCCATTTTCTAAGGGACCCACTGAAATATCTTCATTGGATACTTCTAAGTTGGTAAAGAGAATGTTTATTTCTGTGGATTGCCTTTTTACTTCTTCAGGTCTGATAGAGTGAAGACCATTGGTGCCACCGAAGTATAGCCTGTTTTCCTTTGTAGCTAAAATGGACATCTGATTGAATTGATTCAAATTCTGAGAGGTCCTAAAGTCAAAGTTCTGAATACTTTTATTTACTGGATTATATTTACTAATTCCTAGATAGGTGGTGATCCATAACATTTCGTCTTTATCTTCACAAATACCCATGACACTATTAGCGATCAGCCCTTGTTCTTCTCCGATATGTTCAAATTTCCCTTCTCCAATCCACTTATTGAGTCCTCCATCTTCCGTTCCAATCCATATATCTCCATTCAAACTTTGAAAGACGGCCCTTACTTCATTACTGCTCAGGGATAGTGAGTCATTAGAATTGTGTTTGTAATTGATGAATGATTTGGTCGTAGGATTGTAAATGTCAATTCCAGCATCAGCCGTACCCACCCACAGTCTATCCGAATTGTCATACATTACATCCATAATTAAGTTGGATGAAAGGCCATTCTTATTATTGGGGTCGTGGGTAAAGGAGTAAGTTTTCTTATTATTGGAGTTATGAATTTTTAGGCCTTGGCCAATGGTTCCGAGGCAGATTTCGCCTGAAGAATTGCCATCAATTGACCATACATTTGCTGCTTCAGGAAATCTTTTAAATGACCTTGACTGGCTATTGAAAATAACAGTTTGTTCGGAGAATATTCCCAGCCAAATTTGATTTTTATTGTCTTCATAGATTGACTTTACGACATTGCCGGATATTGAATTTGTGTTGTTAGGATCTGCCTTGAAATTGAAAAATTCACCTTCAGTATCAGGTTTGATATAGTTGAGTCCTCCACCATCTGTTCCGATGTAAATGCCTCCTTTATGATCTTCGGCTACAGATAATATTGATCTATTTTTCAACTGGTCGCCATAGGTGTAAGGAGGAAAGATAAGATCAAACCACGTCTTATTGGGCTTGTAAATGTTGAGACCTCCGTTGTATGTGCCTATCCAGATATTGCCAGATCGATCTTCCAGCAGACAAGCCAAAGAATTGCTATTCAGTGCTTGAATGTCATTGTGCTGATGGTTGAAATAATGCGTTTTTTGAGTTGAGGGATCCAAGAGGTTGAGTCCCGTTCCATCTGTGGCTAGAAAGAGCTTACCGTCTTTGGTCTTGAGTACATCCAAAATGGCATTCGAGCTTATAGAATTTGGAACATCATTTGAAAAGCGTTTGATCTCCTTACTTATCAGGTCGATTTGGTAAAGTCCAGTTCCTTCAGTGGCCAGCCAAAGATTGTCTTTGTCAATATGCATTGCCTTTCGAAATCCGTTCATATTCGAACCATCAGGTAACGTTGGTTGAAAATGCTCAAATTGATCGTTATCCTTTAGAAAGTTTAGGCCTGTACCCCCAGAAGCAGCCCAAATCACTCCATCAGAGCCTTGTATAATATCGAAAACCAAATCACTGGATAACCCACTATTTTCTGAATTGTAGTGTTTGGAGGCTTTGGTTTTAGGGTCGTATTTTAAAATTCCACCTCCTATTGTGGCAATCCAAATTACTTGATCCGAGTCTTCGAAGATGGATGAAATGGTGTTGTCCCTAATGGGTGCGAAAGCACTATCTTTATGTAAATTAATGAATTTGTCGCTGTTGCTGGCTTTGAAATTAATTCCGTTTTTTGCTGTGCCTATCCAGAGGTTTTTTTGACTATCTTCAAAAAGCGAAGTGACATTTTTACCTGTAAATCCTAATTTGGTGTTTTCATTCCCACTGGATTTGAAGATTTCAAATTCGTAGCCATCATATTTGTTCAACCCATTTTGCGTTCCGATCCAAATATAGCCATGATGATCTTGAAGTAGGCAGCGGACACTATTATGAGAAAGCCCGTCTTTGATTGTCAATTGATCAAAATGCATGGTGGTAGAAGTTTCTTGTCCACTACAAATTGAGTAAGAGACCAATAGCCATAAAGCAATATTAAAAAAAGTCAATACATATTGTAATGCTGTCCTATGCATATTGAAAAATCATATTGAATGTATTATTGAAACCGAAATTAACTTTAAAAAATACTATGTGAAAGATTTTTGAAATAATATGTATGCGGCTCACAGATAATATACCTATGGTCTGAATCGTTTATTCCAATATCCAAAACTTAAAAAATCAAAATGATTCGTACTATTAAGAGAGTATTTCTGGCTTCGATATCAGTGTTGGGCGTAAGCCTATTGGTCTGGGTACTGGTGGCCTTAAATCCAAATTGGGTCTATGCTCATGAGACAAAAGTAGATTTTGTAACCATCTACCATGATGATGCATTGCGAGCAGAGGCCGATGGAATCGTAAGGTCAGCACTTGAAATTATAAAATCGTCAGACTTATATAATGAGGACATTAGTATAGATTTATGCCTCAATGACAATAGATTTTATCCCAAAATTCATCCTTTGGTAGGTGCTCCTTTGGCATATGCAATGCTTGATAAGACTGTATTGTCAAATTGCAAGATAAATTTTGCTGAGAATCGTGTCGAAACTCAGTGGTCTGCTAATAATTACGAATTGAGAAAGTTTGATCTTACCTGGTTGTTGGCTCATGAAATGACGCATAATCTACAAAATAATGTTGATTTTTTATATGTATTGAAGACTGCTTTTGGAAGTATTAATTGGAAACTTGAAGGGCACGCCGAATATGTATCGAGAGCTTATAAGGACGATGGGAAATTGAAGGAAAGAATAGCAAAATTGAAAGTAGAAGAGGGTAAGGAACATATTGGATTTCCCGTAATGAAATTAGAGGATGGAACTATGCAAATTTTGTCATATTTAAAATATGCGATTGCGATACAATATATGCATGAGGTTGAGAATTTGGACTACACTCAAATATGCAATGATCAAAGGTCTCTTGATGATATTTTTTTAGAAATACATGCATGGCATAAGACATAAAATAAGAACTAGCTTGCGCTTTTATTCGTATGGATTGACATTGAAGTGATTTATTCTTACGTTTTAATTCACTTCATTAATATCTACCATTTTATTATCCAATTTTTTAACTAAAAGTATCTAAAATGAAGTGGAATTTCATGACGGGCTTGCTGGCTGTCTTTTGTACCATTATCATATTTTCAGGATGTGGAGACAAGAATGAAGAACCTGTTGAAGGTCCGAATTTAATATTCAAGTTCAAATTTGATCCAGATCAAGAGCGCCTTGGTAATTTTGGACAACCAGACATTTTACCAGAATCCAATGCAGCTCAGAGTCCAAACTTAAATCTGATGGGCGCACATTACATTGAATTGTCCAGGAAATTTGATATTCCTGCTTATAACGGAGAAACAGTTTTTAATGGCCCCACTACTGATAAAGGCGGTGAAGAAGCCATTGATTTTGATGGTGCATTGTATGCTGGTGATGATGAGGTATTTTATTCGATCCCCATTAGTGAGATTACTCCTGGGGAGTATGAATATTTAAGAATTTCTGTCTCCTACCAGAATTACAGCATTGATTTTAGAGCGCAGAATATTGACCTGACCGGTACAATAGCTTCCTTTGTAGGTAAAAACACATACATCGACTCTTACAAAATCAAAAATGAAACCATAACCGTTGGAGAAAACAAACTGCAAGGCTACTTGGCATTTGAAACAGATTTTCAAGGCGTTCCGGTAATAGAGGGACAGGCCCCTGAAGGTGCGACTACGGTACCGAATCCTATTCATGCGAATTCTCCCATTCCTCCAGGTTCTTGTTTGGTGACGGGCGTATTTGATGAGCCATTTGTAATAAAAGGCGATGAGGCAGAAGACATTACCATCGTATGTTCATTCTCAATTAATGACAGCTTTGAATGGGTGGATGTAGATTCGAATGGCACTTATGATCCGCTGGATGGGGATAAAGTAGTGAATATGGGGGTAAGAGGATTAATTCCTTTTGTGGAATAGTGTTGTTAGCATGTCTAGTCAATAATTTCGCCCTTTTAGGGCTTTGAAGAATTTGTTTCCCATATCGATGGAATGGATTCCATCGATATGGGAATGCCGTACCTTTGGTGCTTTTGGTATTAGGTATGCTATTTAAAGGGTTTAGTCCCACATATATTTTTCATCGTATTCGATGGCACTGCGTTCTAGTAGTTCTTTGTATTCTGCTTCGAATATTTTTCGTTGATGATGTTGTTTTTGGTTGCGTATATAGTCAATGAGTCTGGTGGAATTTACTTGACTTACTGAGAAGACTGCATAGCCATCTTGCCAATAGAAGTTTTCGTATTTACTACCCTGGGTTTTCATCCATTTGGAAGAATTTGCCTTGATCTCTTGGACTAATTTGGATTGGGATAGTGGTCGGTAGAGACTGCAAAAGATATGTACATGATTTCTATATCCGCCTATGATAATGACTCTGCATTTCTGAGCATTGCATATCTGACCAATGTATCCAAAGAGCTTGGACTCAATGTCATCGTCTATGAAATGGGCTCGGTGCTTTGTGCTGAATACAATGTGTATCAGGGTATTGGATAATGATTGTGGCATTATTAGTTGTAATTGACAGGTATAAGGAATCGTGATTATCGGATTCAAATTAAGAGATTAATTTGAATATGTCAAGGGGCTGGGAATGATTTCACATTTTCAGTACTTGTCTGACCAATTCAAAATGGAAGTGGTAGAAGTACATGGAGGCTAAAATTAAAATAATGCACAAAAGAGAATAGCCCCGAAAGGGGTGATATTCCCATATCGATGGACGCTAGTCTATCGATATGGAAATATATTTCCAGCCCTGAAAGGGCGAAATTATATTTTTACTACATTTTGCGAATACACTCCTCCTTCAACAAACACTTTAATGATATATTGACCCGATAAAAGGTTGGTCAACGAAATTTTTTCTGCCGGGTTTGGAATTTGCAAAATGCTGCTTCCTGTCATATCAAATACCTCAATGCGCCTTACATTTAAATCGTCGAAATTTTTAATCATCAATGCATCAGCGGTGGGATTCGGATAAAATACAACATCCAAAATATTGGTGCCTTCGTTTACATTGGTGGTTCCATTTTCGATAGTGTAAAAAGAAGAAATGGGTAATACCTGTGGAGGCAATCCAGCAACGATAATTGTGATATATCCGATGCGATAAATGGAAAATTTTCTACCTGGTTGAAACCAATCATAGAATTCCAAATTGGTTTGTACAATTGATTCGAATACCTGACCTCCAAATTCTGTAAAGGTGGTATCGAATCGTGTTTCATTTCGTCTTACCCTGAGCACATTATTAAAACTTCCAGTTGGAGTATGAATGGTTCCAGTGGCATCTGCCTTCATCACCACCGTACCTCCACGAGTAGCTTCCGTATTGAGATCTCCCAAATTGCCTGTTATAGTACCGTAATAATCAGATTCGAATTCGTCAAGATAGGCTAATGGAAATTCAAATTCTTCGAACGGATCATTGACATAATTAACGATTTGAGTATCGGCTTCATTTGTCATTTTATTTCTTATGATCGAATAGGAGCCTAAAGTGGCAATTCGCTCATTGGCAAAGTCATAAAATTCAAAAATGGAATACTCGAAAGTGTCGTTGAATGGAGATGGGATGAATGATCCCAAATCAGCGTCTGGCCAGAATTCCTGAGCAATTTCATGATCGGAAGGTTCAACTCCCAACCAGGTGACTGTATCTGTGCCTATGGCATTTGAAAAATCCCAGACTACATTTTCACCATCGTCACCTTCGGTCAATCCAATGTCATCAAAAACGACAGTTATATTATCACCAGGTTCGAAGACTACTTGATCGATTAAAATTATTTGGGCGGTGCAACATAGAGATGTAATAAAGCAGATAATTAAGAGGTAGAGTTTTTTCATAGGTTTGGTTTTAGTGCAAAATTATAGGACAGTGGAGGTTGAAACAATTACCCATATAGGTAATTTTATTCTGATGCAGGGCGAAAAACTACCCATGTAGGTAGTTGATGGAGAGTATGCCAAATATTAATTTTGAGGTTTCTCAATGCCATGTATTCATTTTGTTATTTTTAGGTAGAAAGAATAGTTTGTAACCATAATTTTCACATGAAGAAGTTTTCTATTTGCATCTTCCTATTTTTGACAATAACTGCTATAGGTCAACCAGAAAATTACAGATTCAAAAATGTGAATAAAAAGGCTGGTCTTTCTCACCTCGATATAACGGCAATTCATGAAGATAGCAGGGGGTATTTGTGGGTTGGTACAACGGATGGACTGAATAAGCTAAATGGAAAAAATATTCTTGTTTACAAGCCTTTGGAAGATGATTCTAATTCTATTTGCAGCCAATCAATAAGATCCATTGCTGAGGACAAACATGGGAATCTTTGGTTTGGAACCAGAGATGGACTTTCCTTGTACAAACCGAAAGAAGATCTATTCATCCATTTCACCAAGGTTGGGGATTGTGAAAATTGCCTGGCGGGAAGTGTTATCCGAACGATGCTTGTCGATGGAGATAAGATTTGGCTTGGGACCAATGCTGGACTTTCTGTCATTGATATCAATACCTATGATATCCAATCATGGTGGTACGATGAAAAAACGGACGTTGTGGAAGTGCTTTTTGCAATTAGAAAAATCATCAAGGCACATGATGGTAGATTGCTCATGGCCACTGACGAAGGGTTGGTGATTTACGATCCTGAGAGCAACCGATTTTCCTATTTTAACGAAGATGATGGTTTGAAGACTCGGGGTTTGGGAAGTGTATTTAGAGATTCGAGTGGTAGATATTGGTTGGCATCTGACAGAGATGGAGTCTACCACATAGAAGGTGGGTTGGATGCTCCTAAATTTGTAATTCATCCAGAGCTGATTCCAGAAGGAAGGCAGAAAACGACAGTATACAATTTTGTAGAACGCAATAATGGGGAGTTATGGATTGCTACTCATCTTGGACTTACTATTTTGGACCAGAGAAATGATAATGTCTTCTTTCTTCATCATCACCCCAATGATAATAATTCTCTAAGTCATAATGCAGTGAAGGAACTATACCAGGACAGCAAAAATAGGATTTGGATTGGAGGCGCTGTTGGGGTGGATATTTTCGATCCCTATTATAATCAATTTGAATTGCTGACGCACAAAAGAGGTGGAATGAATGCCATTTCAGGGACTTCGGTAAAGGCTGTTTATGAAGATAGCAAGGGATTTATTTGGTTTGGTACTCAGGATGCTGGGCTCTCTATAATGGAGAAAAAAGAAGATGATGACGAGCATTATTATCATATCAAAAAAGGAAGCCGATCACAAGACCTTAAGGGTAATGAGGTCTATTATATTGAGGAGGACAAAGAAGGTAAAATATGGGTGAGTATCCCTGAAGGTCTGCATGTAATTGATTGGCCAGATAGAAGTGTATTTGAATATGACATCAAAGTAATCGAAGTCGGATCAATTGAGGACAACAAATTGCCCACACCTTATATTTATCAGATTTATAATGATGATGATAATACAACATGGTTGACTACACATGGCGAAGGGTTGATTTCACTGGATAGTAATAATCAATATCGACAATACAAATATGTAGACCAAAACCCCTTGTATACGAGTGTAGACTACATTACCAATGTTGAAAAGGATCATCTGGGCAGGATCTGGTTGGGGAATATTAATCTATGTGGAGGGGTTATTAGAGATCCAGAAAAAGAAGATTCTTATCAAAGAATGAAGGGTGATTCTGCACTTTTCGGAAAGAATATAAATGATTATTCAATCGTCAATGACGCTGTCATCATAAGTACCAACATGGGTGTCTATCATTTTGAGAAAGTAAATGATTTGCTAGATTCCAGAGATGCGCATTTTGTCCGATACAATGAAACTGCTGGAATGTCCAACGATTTTGCAAATGTGCTGATCCCTCAAAATGAAAACTTGTTTTGGGTAAGTACGACAGATGGCATATCTCAAATTAACATTGCCACGGATGAAGTAAAATCCTATAAAGATATTTTGTCTTCTGGAGATAGGCATTTTAACCATAATGCTGGATTGATGACATCGGACAGCTTCATATATTTTGGAGGGGTTGCTGGCGCTCTTCGATTCAATCCATATACCATCCTTAAAAATGAAGAACGCCCAAGAGTATATTTTAAAAACTTCAAAATCCTAAATGAAGATGTGCCCATTTCCAGCTCCCCCGAAGAAAATGTAACTTCAGTTCCACTAGAAACATCATACCTGAAGGAAATTGAACTCGGTCGCAAGGACAAGATATTCTCATTAGAGATGGAGGTTGTGAATTTTCGAGGAGGTGCCTCTTCGCCAATGCAATATATGTTGGAAGGCTTTGACGAAGAATGGCAAACAACTGATAATCCGTTGATCACAAGATCCAATCTGGATACGGGAAAATATAGATTGAGAGCACGAGCGGCGAATTCGAATGGTGAATGGAGTGAAGAAGCGGTGCTTTTGATAAATGTAACTGGCCCCTGGTGGAAGGAATCATGGGCCTTCCTCATATATGGATTGCTGATCATCGGTTTATTTCAATTATTGCTATATGCCAAATTGAGACAAGAAAGATTGGTAGCAAGAATCAAAAATGATGAAAGAGAAAAATTCAGGAGGGAAAGCTCCAAAGATTTTCATGATGAGGCTGGGACAAAGTTGACACGGATTTCTTTATTGACAGAAATATTAAAAAAGAAGATGGCGAGCAATGAAGATGCTGAAAATATTCTTTCCAAGATAGATCAAAATTTGAAAGAATTGAATATTGGAATGAGAGACTTCATCTGGAGTTTGAATGTTGAAAATGACAATTTATTGGATACAATTTTGAGATTTGCTGAATTTGCTCATTTGTTTTGTGAAGAAGCGAACATTCAATTCAAGACCAATACGATTGACCCTAAGATGAAGGAGGTGAAGCTAGAGATTGCTGAGAGGAGGCATATATTGTTGATACTGAAGGAAGGCCTGAATAACAGCGTGCGACATGGAAGACCGGAAGAAATTGAATTGGATTGTTCATTAAAAACAGGAAAAATCATTATAGAATTAAAAGACAATGGACATGGCTTCGATCCAAAAACATCGAGCAATGGAAATGGATTGGCAAATATGAAATTTAGAGCCGCCGAAATTGGAGCAAGATTTAGCATTACTTCAGAACCTCAAGATGGCTGCAGGATAATACTTGAGTTGGATATGCCATGAAGTTGAAAAATATTCTTATTTGATGAGACCTTTGCGCAAAGCAGTTCTTACCGCCTCCACCCTGGAATGGACATGAAGTTTTTTATAAATGTTTTTCACATGAGCCTTGATGGTATTGGTAGTCACAAAAAGTTCTTTGGCGATTTGGGTATTATTGCTGCCATTACCCAATTTTTCAAGGACTTGCATTTCGCGATTGGATAAAACTGGAATATTTTCTACCCGAAAAGTATCAATGATAGATCTGGCAATCGTAGGACTTATGGGCGCCCCACCTTTTACTACCTCCTTGATACCTGTGAAAATAGATTGCATCGAAAACCCTTTTAAAAGATAACCCACCGCACCATCTCGCAATGCGGTAAATACAGTATCCGAATCTTCATGAACAGTCAGGATAAGGATATTCAGGTCGGGTTGAAGATCTTTGATTAGAGGGATGGCATCAAGTCCACTCATCTTGGGTAGGGTAATATCCAATAGCAATACATCTGGATAGATGTGTTTTAGTGCAGCAATACCATCTTCAGCAGTAGTAGAACCGCCACAATATTCAAAATCGGCTTCTGCTTCAATGATGCATTTCAATGACTCCAAAATTGTCATGTCATCTTCAATAATATATATCCCAATTGGCTTTGACTCCATATTTCAAAGATACAGATATGATTTTTGTCTTGATATTACCTAGATGGGTAATTTGTCTTTCGAGGCATAGATGGTAGATTTTTCGGCCAATTTTATGGATTGATGAAATAGCTTTTGTAAATTGAAGCCTTCACGTTAATTCTTGCGTATATTTACAGCTTTAGTCCCCTTCTTAATTTAGACATTAATCTATAACTTAATAAACCCTCTACAATGAAAAATTTCATTTGCTTCACCTTAGTTATGTGCTCTACATTCTGTTTTGGACAGGATCATTGGATTAATTATACTAGTAACAATAAGATCTTTGATATAGAAGTAACCGATGAAGGAATTTGGTTGGGAAGCGAAGGCGGCCTTGGTTATTTTGATATTACGACAGGAGACGAAGAATATTTCAACAGCGGCAATTCATTGATCCCTTCGAATAGGGTGGTGGATGTCTTGTATAAGGCAGAAGATGGAGATTTGTGGGCCACAACATGGCAGGGAATCTGTAAAATCAATAAAAGTGAAATGACAGTTGGTCCTGTAATAAGCGGTCCGATGAGAGAGAATTTGGACGGTAAGATAGTCGTCGCAGGAGCGGATAATCTCTATGTACAAGATGAAGACATGAACTTTAAGACAATTGAATATCCAGATTTGTCGGTAGAAATAAATGGGTTGGAAGTAGATCAGGTTACCGGCGCCATCTATGTGAATGTGATAAATTATTTTGCAGAATCATACTTGGCGGAGTGGTTGGATGGTGAATGGACCATATTAATCGAAGGATTTATCAATGAATCCTCAATGACGTTGGATAAGGATAACAGGCTCTGGTATTTTCATCGAGATGGACTGCAATATCTGGAAGATGGTGTATGGACACTAATTCCTGGTACGGCTGAAGAAAGCCCGAATTTTATACCAAAATTATATGTGAATAATGAGAATGAGGTAGTGATTGCAATGACAAAATATCAAGAGTGCCTGGAGTTGAAGGTTTGGAACGGTGTGGAGCTCGTAGATTTGAATTATACCAATGGTGATTGTTCGGAATTTTATTTTGTTGGACCTGCTGAGCGCGAAAGTGATTTATATTATGGATCTCATACAACCAAAGGGCTTTTCCGATTTCGATCAGATGTGATCTTTGATTTTATGCAACTCACTCAATCACCTTTGATATATAATGATGTTAACAATACCCTGCATCTTGATGACGGAAGTCATATAGTAATCTACAAGGATAAAATACATGAAATTGATGCTGGAAATTGGACGGAGATATCTGTGCCAGAGGATTTGGACAGCGATATTCAGAAAGGGTATTTGGATGAAGAAGACGACCTCTGGATTCATTCGGATAACTTTCTTTGGGAGTTGAAAGATGGAGAGTGGACGAATATGGCGCTGCCACCTGAGGTAAATGATAAGCTCAATTTGATGGCAGTGGGTGAAAATGGAGATGTATGGATTCAATCCAAGCTTAATTTGGCAAGGTATCGCGACGGTGTGTGGGATGTTTTTAATACTATGGACCATGGACTTACCTCAACGATTTTTAGAGATATGGTGGTGGATCCAGATAATGGAGATTTGTGGGTGTCATCTTTTGATGGGGTGCAACATTTCGACGGTACTACCTGGCAGAGTTATGATACAGAGCCTACCAGTCAGTTTTTCGATTTGGCATTAGGTCTTGGAGGTGCATTTGCGATTAAAAATAGTCAAATTTTCTTTTTGCAGAATGGGGTCTTCGAATCTATTCCATTTCCTGATGAGGGAGAGCATAATGGATTTTTCTCGGAAATAGCTTACGATGCTACTAACGATAGATTATATCTAAGCGGCGTATTAAGCTTGGCTATTTTTGAGAATGATGAATGGACGGTGCATACTTCAGCCAATTCTGGTCTTTATAGTTCTGGTAATAATGATATTAGAGTGGATAATGATGAGAATCTGTGGCTATCGGGAAGTGGCGGTGGATTATGTGTTTTTAATCCTGAGGGCATTACCACATTGTCTATTGAGGAAGAAGATGGTAAAGCATTTGCCTCTGACACAAAAGTATACCCAACCTTGCTTTCTGATAATTTTTTCTTTGTAGAAAGTGGAAAGAGTGGAAGATATCAGGTTTTGGTTTCAGATATGTCGGGGCGTGTGATTTATAATCGGGAGCATTTGATGACCCAAGGTTTACCAGAGCGGATTATACTTTCAAAAGCAGAAAATGGGTTAATGTTTGTCTCAATTTTGAGTAGCGATAAAGTAATTTCGAGGAGGGTATATAGCTTTAGAAATTAAAGGTCTCTAGACATTAACTAGGTCTTTCTTTAGCTTAAAGCAGCATTGTTCGTGTCGTTTTTAATGGCTTGATCAATAATATCTAATATAGCCTTAGCAATATCAGTTCTGGATATGACAGATTCTTTATTGTTTGAGAGACCAATATTCATTGCTTTCTTGTTGCGTGTTAATTCAAGTTTTAAAATAATTGTATTGTTGAAAAGTAATTTATCGTTTGTTAGATCTAATTTTTCTAACAATTTTTCTATTACTTCTTCAATTCTATCTTCGGCGATCATGTATTTGAGATTTTTTGGATCCCACATTGCAGTAAATTTTTCATTTTAGATAAACAAAACTGAAACAAATATTAAGTGCTTATTTCACTTTTGCATTCGCGTTATAGTTTGAATACTGTATAGAGATACGTCAAAATTAATAATATAATTGATGTAATTCTATTTATAATGGAAAATATATTAAAAAATAACAAATATGTAAATTATAAATATAATACTATCAATAATTTATGTATTAAATTTTATTGTCAATTGATTTAATTAGATTGGAAAAGGAATAAATAATTAATAATTGCATTGAAAGATAATTTTCGAAATGGTTAGATGTTACTGGATATCCATTCTAAATATTTGTATTTTTGCATGAATAATATTCAAATTAATTGTAAATACAATTTAGTTGAAAAATTTGCTTAACACCAACCTGAAGTGGCTAAGAAATTCCTTTTCCTTTTCGTTGAAGGAATTGTCAAAAAGCCTTGATATAAAAATTAGCACGCTTAATTCTTATGAGGATAATACGTTTCCCAGAATAGATACCCTTCAGAGATTGGTAAATTGGTATGCTCAAGCAATACCAACATTAACTATAGACGATTTAGTTAATTTCAAATTAGAGGAAAAATACAATGATGCCGATTTTACATTTTTTGATGAAATGAAATCTTCTTCAGGATATCAAACAAAGAAGTCCACCTCTTTTACTCATCCACAATCTGATAATAAATTTGAAAAACTGAAAATTGAAGCTTTCAATAATATTATAAAGTACGCCAGTGATGAAGGTGCAGATCCTGAAATTGTAAAGGAGATGTTATTTACATTCAATATGAATTTTAAGAATAAGTAGTACGAAATTATTACATCCTTGTCTCTGGTTATCCTAGTAAATTAGATGAAGTTTTTGTTCTACACTTGTAGAATTAAATTATTTATTCTACATTTGTAGAGTAAATAGAAGTGTACTATGCAATTATCCAAAACAGAAGAGCTGCTCATGACCCATCTTTGGGAACTCGAAGAAGCATTCATGAAAGACCTTATCGAACGCTATGATGATCCTAAACCTGCTACCACTACCATAGCCACCTTGCTAAAACGGATGCATGACAAAGGGTTCGTCGACTTTACAGCAGAGGGTAGGGCGAGGAAGTACTTTCCTACAGTAAAGAAGGAAGAATATGTCTCAGGTCAATTCAAAGGCTTTGTAAGCAGCTTTTTTGGAGATTCGAGCGCACAGTTCGCCTCTTTTTTTGCAAAATCAACAGGCCTTTCGAAAGATGAATTGAAAGAACTACGAAAGATGATTGACAATCAAATCGCGAAGAAATGATATTACTACTTTACCTTCTGAAGTCTACCTTGACTATGAGCATCTTGCTCGTCTTCTATAAATCATTCCTTGAGAAAGAAAAGATGCACCACTTCAATAGGGCTTTTCTACTTGGCGCGATTGTGCTTGCATTGATAGTACCTTTCTTGCCTACAGGATTGATGTTTGAAAGTAGTAATGCCATTTCTATTGCGGATGCTGTGGCTACACCTACTATTACTTTTTCTGAGACGGGAGCAAACCCAGCAAAAGATTCTATTATATCGCCGGCATTATTTTTTGGTGTGCTCTATGGCATTGTCCTGTTATTTTTCTGTCTGAAATTTGGTAGAAACCTATTTAATATGACTCGAAAATTAAATAGGCAAGACGCTAAATATTATAATGGGGCACGCATCATTTTGCTGGATGACAAAATCTCTCCCTATACATTTTGGGATTGTATTTTTTTAAATAGAAAAGAATTTGAAAATAACAAAATCGATCAACAATTGCTCGATCATGAATGGGCCCATGCCAGGCAGAGGCATAGTTGGGATATTCTGTTTGTAGAATTAGTAATACTCATTTTTTGGTTCAATCCTGTACTGCGATGGTACAAGACTACCATCCAACTCAACCATGAATTTTTAGCAGATGCATCAGTGATTGAGAAATATAATACCGTAAAATCATATCAGTATCTTCTTCTAGATACGATTGAGAATAATAATAAGATATCTCTGGCCAGTAATATCAATTTTCATTTAACACAAAAAAGATTAAAAATGATGACAAAACAATCTTCCTCGCGGAGGAAAAAAGTATTGATATTAAGCATAATGCCTATTGTATTGGGCTTACTCATTTGTTGTGGGAATCCCGTGCTAGTGGATAATCCGGAAACTCAAAACTACGAGATAGAACAGGTGGATAATCCTGATCCCAAAAACTATGAGGTAGAGCAAGGGGATCCACAAAAGGCTAAAGACAAGTATTTTGCAGATGCAATAATTCATTATACGACGGCTGACGGACGGACAAAAGTGATAAGCTACAAATCCTTGAGTAAGGAAGTGAAATCGAAAATACCACCTCCGCCACCACCGCCTCCAGCCCTTCCTGGTGCAGATCAGAAGGAAATGAAAATCGAACCATTGAAAAAAGGAACAGTGGTCTATCTATCGGAAGATGGCAGTATTAAAATCGGCGGTAAACAGGGCTCGATGATTCCACCTCCGCCACCACCACCACCACCACCACCACCTCCTCCAGCGGCACTGAACGGAGCGGATAAAAACGGCAAAGTGGCACCACCTGCTCCGCCAGCACCACCCGCTCCACCAACCATACCAGAGCTCATTGAAGATTTTACCGCACCACCACCTCCACCTCCTCCTCCACCGCCGCCACCATTGTCGATAGATGATTTGGCAGACGAAGGAGCAATATTTTATATAGATGGAAAAAAAGTATCTGAATCTCAAGCCAAAAAACTTTGGGAGGATGATGGTGATAATGTAAAGTGTATGGATATCAAAAATGTAGACGGGAAGTTATCCGTATTTATGACTAAAAAATAGATTTATCCAGATAAAGTAAAAGATACTGTTCAGCATATAGTGTTGAGCAGTATCTTTTTTATGCTCGGATGAATCTAATCCTTGTAAAGTAAAATCTACATTAGGCGAGAATCACAAGCAAGAATAAATTATACGCAAAAAAAGGAAATTTTAATCCAAGCCCTCAGTAAATAGACCATTTTTGATAGCAAAGAGTACCAATCCAGCCATATTCCTGGAATCTGTCTTGTCCATCAGTATTTTGCGATATCCTTCAATTGTCTTTGGGCTGAGGAAGAGTTCTTGTCCTATTTCGATCGTTGTTTTCTCCTTGCAGATCAAGCGGAGTATATCAATCTCACGTTTGGTAAGGCCATGATCTGGCAATTTGTGTTCTGTCTTGATTTTGGGTTCGGATATTCCGTGCAACATGGCAATCGAGACTTGGTCAGAAAAGTAGTAGCCGGATTGCATCACCTTATTGATAGCCTGAATCACTTCCTTCGGGTCGGTATCTTTGATGAGGTATCCATTGGCGCCCAATTCCATCATTTGAATGATAAAAGCCTGATTGTTGTGCATCGTCAAAACCAATACTTTAATATCTGGATTTATTTTTCGAATGGCGATAAGCGTTTCTTTTCCTGACAATACCGGCATTTCTAAATCAAGTAGTACCACATCAGGTTTTGTGATATGGATCTGATCCATTAATTCTTGTCCATTGGCCGCTTCTTGAACGATCTGAAAATTGCTATTCTCTTTTAATATCATAGACATTCCTGCCCTTATCAATTGATGGTCATCTGCAATTGCAATTTTGATCTTTTTCTCCATAATTTCTAAATTGTTCCTGTCGGTATTTCTATTGACACATAAAAGCCTTTCTGTTTTGGATTTTTGAGATTTATACTGCCTTCCAATGACTGAACACGGCTTTGGATGTTTTTATAACCGATTCCCTTCGATTCTATTTCATCAAGATTGCATCCAATCCCATTGTCGGCAAAGTCCAGTTGAATGCGATTGGGATGGAATAAAAGTGAAATATTGATAATTGAAGCATCTGAATGTTTGATGCTATTCTGCAGCAATTCTTGAAAAATCCTCAATAAACCAAGTTCGATTTCTTTCGAAGCGCGGTATGGGTCATTTTGAATATTGACTTCGATTGTGAAATTTTGATTCGCTTCCTTGATTGGGTTTACACATTCATTTATTGCGGATACAAGACCAAAACTCTCAAGCGTAGCGGGCATCAGATTGTGACTGACAGCGCGTACATTTTTAATACCTTTATCGACCATCTCGCATGCCTGAGCCAGAAAATTGGCCTGTGCCGAATCGACATCTTTCTGTTTGTCTTTTTGAAATTTAAGATTCAGGCTTAAACCAGACAAGAGAGAGCCAATGCCATCATGGAGATCTTTGGCCAGTCTTTGTCTCTCTCTTTCTTGCCCTTCTATTGCTGCTTTCAATAAAATCTGTTGCTTTTCATTTTCCAATTTTTGAAGACGATTCTCCTGGGTGACAACTCGTTTTTGATAGACAATCAAAAAGACGATCAAAAGCAAGGCCAACATGACAATGATAGCTGCACTAACTATGAAAATTAATACTATTTGATTGTTTTCTTCACCCATAGTAAAGCGACTGTATAAAGGATATACAACAATATAATTAAGATACTTGTAACCTCCCATATAGCGTCAAATATTTCTGGGCCAGTCTTGATCAGGAATTTTGGAAATAAAAATAAGAGAAAACTTCCGGTAAAATAGATGAGTAATCCAGCACACATCCAAAATTCAAAAGTCTTTTCAGGATGTAGAATTTTTCGTTCTCTCAACATTTTCATGAACCATTTAAAAACAAAACTGAGAATTATTACAGCTTCCAGTGCATGAATATAGTCTGGAAAACCCCACCAACCTTCACCAATGAATACATTCAATACCCAAATAAAAGTAAATGAACCAGCTAGAATGATCCAAGCTCTGGTCATTGACTTTTTAGGTTTTAGCATTATATAAAACACCTTTGAAAATATAAGAAACTCAGCCAAGATGTAAATATGAAAAAATGGCATATTGTTTCGTCCAGTTGACCTAAACCAAAAGTCACCTGTGAATGAAATAAGAATTATTGACCATAATAGAAATGCAAACCATTTTTGATGCCTTTCCATAGATTTATACTTCAATACAGCCACCAAAGCAGGAAGTAAAGGAATATAAAATGCTATGTCAACGAGTAAGGGTGAATCCATGAGGAAATGACTCTTTACTTAATTCGGATTACAATAAACTGGACATGGTCTGGCAAAATTAAATAACTGTTGAGGCGAATTATTTGGATCCTCACCATAAATAACATTGCAATATACTATGCTTCCCATAATTTGATCATTTTTTGCAGGTTCGCAATGAAACTCATCATATTCATCTGCAGAAAGAGTTCGCAACCCAAAAGTTACAAAAAAATCAGTCGAATCTATTGCGTCCAGGGTATTTGCAAGTTCTTGCCAACTGTAATTGTAAGCATATACAGGGCTGTGCACTTCTGGATTTAGAGAATCACTGTATTGCTTCCATCGATCGGAAGATTCGATTAGTGAATCACGACTTTGAAAGTATTGGCCCCTAACAGGGTCTGAAAATAGTATTGCATTCTCATTCGCTCCATATTGATTTTCGCAATCCTTGATGTTTACCATTGCCAAAGAAGGAATCGTATCGCTACTAATAAGACAATAGTATAAGCGGATGCCTTCTGAATTTTCTACCGAGGATTTTAAGGTAGCGATGTTCTGCCTAGAAAAATTTAAACTCTCTTTGCTCTCTGCATCAGGTTTGAATCTAGTTATCCAACTCCACTCCCACATAATGGCTGTTTCTGCATAAATCTGATATCCAGAGTCTGTGCAAGAATCGGTAGGGTAGCAGGGGTTTGAGGTTTGTGCAATGTCCAGACCATTTATAGCAAAGGATGATTTCACTTTTGAGCCATTTTTTGAATTGTCGCAAGAAGCTATACAGGCTAGAAATAAAATACTGAGGTAAATTAATTTTTTCATTTTTTGAAGTTTTTATTAATGATGATTCCAAGTTACTTATTATTCCCTCTTTCTACATCATCACCAAAATGGTAGAATTGGAGAAAAATTATTTAAGTGTTTGATATTCAGAAATATATGATTTGAATATGCTTTAAAAATCTGGGGGATCACCTGAATGATTTAGGGTATACCCTTGAAGCATTAATGGTATATCCGATAACAACTTTTAGGGAAAAGGGGCTTCTATGGACCTGGAAGTATTATCACTTTTGATGCATGAAATCAAAGCATTTCTTAGGTGGATTTCGAAAAGCCTTTCCTTCCATCCGATTCCAAATGAGGGTAGAGATAAAAAGAGTAGATATAACCCCTTCAAATAACTAATCATGTTACAAAAAATTAAAAGAAAACGTAAAGAAGTATTGAATCCAGATCAATTGGCCAATACAACATGGCCCATGATTCATTGTGATGCACAGGGCACTAAGACAAGTCCAAATAGTGGACCAACTCAGAAAGATGCTACAACTGTATTAGCAGAATTGTCAACCGATGTAATATTGATGCTGAGTACGAAGAACAGAATTTATGTTCAGGAAGCTGAAAACTATGTAAAGGCCTTCCATCCTGAGACATTGGAATTGATGGAACAAAGTGAAAGCCTCGAAGCCACCTTTCCATTTTTTGCAGGAGGGACCTTGGAAAGCAACGGAAATATGTGGTTTACGGCTAACAATAGGGTCGCCAGGTTATCTCCAGACCTGAAAGAGGTAATTTGGTCAGAATCATTCGAACCAGCAGACCTACCGTTTAATACCTGCTGCTTTTTACCCGATGGTAATCTTTTGGTAACCTCATGCCTTGCTGCACATGTCATCTCTCCTGAGTTGAAAAATGGAACATTCGAAATTATCAGTTCACTCGATTTGGGTGCCTTGAGATGGGAAGGTGAGCAGGTCTTTGTGTATTATCCAGTAATGCCACGACCTGTAAGTGATGAAGATGGCGGACTCTACTTTTCTTCAAATGGATTCGTATCAAAATTGCATTATGATTCCAAATCGAAGTCCATTTTACCAGAAATCCTTTGGGCAGTTCCTCACGATGAAGACGATGTTTCTTTTAATCTGTGCGACCCAGTCCTCGTAGATTCCAATGTATATGCTGTGGCAAAACCTTCTGATACCGAGGCCATGAAAGTCTACTCCATAGATAGCACTACCGGAAATTTGATTGGAACATGTATTCCTTTCCCAGAGGCAATAGGATACGTGAGTGCCCATACCATTGGTGCAGTGGCTGAAAAAAATATGCTGATCGTTATTTGCCAGACTCCAGACTTGACTGGTGGAATGGTCGGCATCGATGCTACCACCTTGAATGTATTGTGGCAGGCTCCCTTGGCAAATATTGGTGGTGCATTTTGCTGTTCGTCCGTAAGCAACAGAGCATATATCATCAATCGAGACTCAAATGATTCCATGCTTAGATATTGGGCTATTGACCTGGACAATGGAGCGCAGACAGTTCTGCATCAATATCCGTCAGATACAGATCCCTCTGTATCTCTTGCTTCTATTGGGTATGATGGTAGATTGTATTATCCGAATCCAACTCCTGGCTTTGCCATGATTCAGGACAAGTAATTCTATTTAAAATCTATTCCAAAAAATATAAAAACTAAAGATGAAAAATATCGAATTAGAAAAATCAAGCGATCAAATACTAGAGAAAGTAAATGCTTTTAGCTTAAGCAGTAGCGATTCCAGTAATGATGATGAAGCTACAACTGGATATTTATACTCACTTGCTGTGCAGGCCTATATCTATGGCTTTCCATGGTTGTATCTCAGTCAATTGAGGTGGCTATGGACTTCTGAAGTAGGTAAGGAAATTCAGGAAGCTCAAGGTGGCCAAGCCATCTCAGCACCAATGAATTCATTTTGGAAAGCTCCAGAATTGGCCTCCTCTGGTACTGCGACTGGCGGTAGTCCAAATACCGATACGTTATATTCCATTGCCTGGTGTGACTTGAGCGAAGAACCATTGGTGCTTTCTGTCCCAGCGGTGGAAGATCGCTATTACTGCATCGAGCTATCGGGAATCGATTCTGATACCTTCGGTTATGTAGGAAGTCGGGCAACAGGTACAGCAGCAGGCAACTACCTTTTGGTGGGCCCATATTGGAATGGCAGTGTAGAGAAGTATAATGAAGGCAAAGATGATAGTGAAAAGATTCTCGATGTGCTACCGAGAGCATATTATAATTCGATCTTACTTCTAGGTAGGACTGGCATTACCACTGGCACCACTGCGGATATTGATAAAGCATTAGCGATCCAGGAGCAATACAAGCTCACTCCGTTATCTGATTGGGTAAGCGGAAGTTCAAATTCCGACGCTCCCAAAGCCTTATTGCCAATTGGTCTGTCATATACTAATACTTTAGGCGCGTGGTACACCATTAATCAGGCAATGACTCAAGCTCCTCCCGGTGTATATCCAAGTATTCCGCAGGATCAACTGGTACAATTGTTTGCTACAATAGGAATTGGGCCCAATCAAGAAATTAAGACTCAATCTGCCGAAGATCTTGAAATCCTTCAAAAAGCTGCTGAGGATGGATTGCAAATATTGAAGCAGGCAGCTGGAAATGCGGGCAAAATGGTGAATGGATGGAGTTATCCACCTATTTATTATGGAAAGGCTGGCCAGATGGGAGATTATCTTACTCGAGCTTCGCTTCAAGCATTGGCGGGTATTACCGCTCATTGGACGGTGGAAGCGGTATATCTTAATACGGTAATAGATTCGGATGGAGATAAATTGTCTGGGAGTCAAAATTATGTAATACAATTTACTGAAGACTCTTTTCCTCCTTTTGAGAGTGAATACTTCGGTTTTTGGTCGATTACCATGTACAATAATTCTTATCAATTGGTTCCAGATTCGGAGGCTTACACAATTAATAGCAACAACCTACAATATCAGGGAAGAGATAGTAATGGAGGGATGACCATTCTTATTCAGCAAGATGATCCCGGTGAATTGCCAGAAGGTACTTATTGGTTGCAATCTCCAACTGCTAATGAAGACAATGACTACAACGATGGATTTTATCTGGTATTGCGAGATTATATTCCTGCTCCAGAGGTATCTACTACCCAAACATGGATTCCGCCTTCAATAAATAAAGCGGATTGAAAATCAGGATCAATTATAATGAGCACCTTGTTTGAAAATTTCAATACAAGGTGCTTTTATTTTTAACTCAATTTGTCAAGCTCTGCAAACACTTCATCAAAATTAAGCTTAGTAGTATCTAGAACATTGACATAGCTTGGCCACTTGTAATTTTCGAGTTTTTCCTTTACAATTTTGACCCGTTCTTTCATCTGATTTTCAGGTACTCGTTCTTGATCGCGTCTGTGATTCTCCTCAAGATCGCACTTGAGCAGGACAGTTTTAATAGTGAGGCCTCGCATTCTGAATAATTCCTTCCGAATAAGTTCTATTGACTCAGGAGACCAGACATTTTCTATTGCTACTGACATGCCATTTTTCAAATATTCCGTTGCCATCATGGCTGACATCTTAGCAATGAAATTTTCCTCTTTGTCAGACCATTGTGGAAAATCTTCTTTGTCCAAGCATTCTCTTAAATTGTCACATTCTATAACCACTCCTTGTTTTATACTCGACCAAATCACTGCAGTGGATGTTTTGCCCACACCGCAAGCTCCTGTCATTATTAATACTTCTTTATTCATTGTTATATTTCAATCTGTTAATTTTCTAATGATCCATTCCAAGGGTCCTGATTTATTAAATTTCAACCAGAGAACGGCGAATATAATACAGCTCAGACTAAAAGCAAGTGCATAGACGACAGAAAATTCGATAGAATACTCACCTAATTTTTTTGGACCAAATTCTTCAACAAGTCCCATCCCTAGAATTACATGGGCTACGTAAAAGGTTAGAGCCAATTGACCGGTTTTATTGAGGGCAGTGATAATCACATTTTTCTCAAAGCGATTGGCCAATAGAATACATCCAGATATCACAGCGATAGATATAGCAATGCCATTCATCATGTAAATGGGCATGGGCGGCATCGGTGAAGTCCCGAGCAGTGGAATTAATTCTTGATAGGCCTGTATGTCATCACCTGATAAGACTGAAATTGACGATATGGATAACAATTGAATAACTACAAAGACACCTAGACTAATCCAGAATGACTTCTTTACAAAAGCATGGTCGTTTAGATCTTGTTTTCCATACCAAAGACCAAACAACATGAAAGCAGTCCAAGGTATTACAGGGTGGAAACCATTGTAAAATAGATTTCGCATGAAGCCATTTGGACTCCAAAAGTCAAGGTATTCGAGCGTATCAAAATCCCATCCAGATTCATAATTAAAAATGAAAAGTAATATTGGAAATAAGAGTATCAGCGCGCCTGAAGCCTGAACTATAAGCTTTGATTTCTGGGAGATGAAGAATAGAGTGACGAGCATATAAATTCCATAAAAATGTAAAATGTCAGCTGGCCAAATAGAGATGTATGAAATTCCCACAATAAAAAGAAATAATGCTCTTTTGGCAATTCTTATGTATCCTTTCTTGAGTTTTGCATTGTCTCCAGTTTTAAGTGCAGAATTGGTCATAAGTGCTATGCCGATCCCAGCGAGAACCACAAAAGTAGCTGCTGCTTTGCCGTCAAATACTTGAGCCAATGATTTTAACCAACCATCACCATGTGCTCCAAAGACAATTTTGAAGTTTACGATGATCATACCGAAAATGGCCAAAGCCCTGGCTACATCAATTCCTATTATTCGTTTTTTCATTTCAATTTACTTCGCACAATTACAAACGTTACCTAAAGGTTGCAATTAAGATTTTTGATACCAAGGTTTTTCTCCAAACCTTAAATTTTAATCTACATATTGACGAAGAAATTGAATTGTAAGGTACAAAATCCAAGCTTCAAATCTGACAAATTAACATACGAACGCATAGAAACCCTTAGCGGCCTTCGCAACTCAGTAGTTAAAAAATATAAAGCCAAAAATCACTCAATAGTCCCAATAGATCTGACTCCATTTCCAACCTTATCCTGCAGTGAATCTCCCAATTCATCTCTCATTTTATCACCGAGGGCCATGATTTTTTGCACAACATCAGGATTTTGCAATGCGACATCAGTGGTCTCTCCAATATCGTCTGCTAAATTGTACAACTCAATTTTATCGATGGTATTGTAATCATAAGGTACTGGGAAGCCGTCTTTTCCCCCTTTTCGACCATTCAAGGATCTGTATCTATGTGGATAGTACATCTTCCAATTGCCATATCTTATGCCGTGCAATTCATTTACATGATAGTAGAAATAGTATGCTTCATGGGGGCTTTGACTAGACTCCTGGGTCCAAATTTTCCATATACTCTTTCCATCAATTTTCTTTTCTGGAAGTTGAGCATTGGTTAATTCAGCTATAGTCGGCAGAATATCGATGTTCATCATCGGGGTGTTTATCACTCCACCAGCTTTGATTTTGTCAGGGTATTTTATGATACATGGTTCTCTTTGTCCGCCTTCCAGAGCTGTACCTTTGCCTTCTCTTAGTGGAAGGGCACTACCTGCATGATCTCCGTAATTGAGCCATGGTCCATTGTCTGAGGTGAAAATGAGGAGGGTGTTTTCTTCAATTCCTGCATCCCGTAATGCGCCAATTACCTGACCGACAGACCAGTCGATTTCCATGATAACGTCGCCGTACAATCCTCTTTTAGATTTCCCTCTGAACTTGTCTGATACATATAAAGGGACATGGGGTTGAGGATGTGCTATATATAAGAAAAAGGAGGAATCTTTATTTTCCTTTATGAATTGAATGCTTTTTTCAGTGATTTGAGTTGTGAGATTACTTTGATCGGTGAGTGTATCAATGATGGTCTCATTTTCATAAAGCGGAAGTGGTCCAAAATC
Organism: Saprospiraceae bacterium; assembly: GCA_965230575.1. Taxonomy (GTDB): domain Bacteria; phylum Bacteroidota; class Bacteroidia; order Chitinophagales; family Saprospiraceae; genus CAJXUU01. The sequence continues at coordinate 6,383,844 of OZ246013.1, read as the reverse complement.
AAATATGGGGCCTTGTTGTGGATGAAGAGGCCACATGTCATTGGAGTAGGGGATACCGAAATATTCATCAAATCCCTGCTTGAGGGGCATGAATTTTTTATGATCTCCCAAATGCCATTTGCCAAAGCAAGCCGTCTTGTAACCTTCATTTTTTAGCATTTCGGCCAAGGTAGTTTCTGATAGATGTAATCCTTTCTTGCTATTGGGCATAAATGCACCATGAACGCCTAGACGATTGGGATAGCACCCTGTAAGAATACCAGCCCGCGATGCTGAACATACAGCCTGCGCCGCATAAAAATCGGTAAGCCTGATACCATCTTTTGCCATTTGGTCGAGGTGCGGAGTCTCAATGTCTGGCGACCCAAAACATCCTACATCTTGATACCCCTGATCATCTGTGAAAATGATGACAACATTCGGCAGTATGTCATTGGGAAGGGCACTTTTGGAACAGCAAAGAATGCCCAACGTGAGAAACATGAGTCCTAAAATCTTAATTGTTATGGGTATTTTTCTTTGTATCAATATAATGGATTGTCTTTTCTCATGTCTGATATATAAGAATCAATATGTACTCTAGGTGCCTGCGTTCTTTTCAATATTAGCTATTACCTCTTCTGCATTCGTATTGTTAGGATTGAGTTTCAATGATTTTTTATATGCCTTTAGTGCACCTTTTTTGTCTCCCAATTTTAGTAAGCACTCGCCATAGCTATCATGAGTATTGTACTCATTAGTATAGATTTCAGTATTGATTTTGAATATCTTCAACGCATCTTGATTCTTATCCTGACGCATGAGATAATAGCCAAAATTATTTATTCCATCTTCGGAAAGATCATACTCTGAATTGTAAAGGTCTTCTGTTTTTAGCAATTGAAGGACATCTTCTATTGAATTGCCATCATTTATAAATTCAGACAATTTAATCAGATTCATCCTCCTCAGCTTTACTTGTTGCTGCGCCAATGTCTCTACACGATATTCCATTCGTTGAGCATCGGTGATTTGTGTAGAATCCATTTCGCTTCTTTCCCATTTTGCTCCCTCCTCATTTTTCTTGGAAAATTGTGTTCCGTAGATTTGAGGTTCACCCTTACTCAATAGATACCTGTCAGTAGCTGCAGCCAATAGCCATTTATCCGCATGCGGATTCAATTCGATAGATTTTGTCATGAGTTTTACGGCCATGCCATATGCTTCCGAATTGCCACCATGCTGAAATATCATAGCGGCATTCTGATAATCATTTGAAGTCCTCACCCCTCCTTCTTCTAATATTTCATAAATCCTTTTCTCTCTCTTCCTGTCATTTTCAGCGACTACACTCCAATCGATATGATCCACTTGCCTGTCCGCCTGATCCAATCTATATATTTCTGTCAATTCAGGATTGTCTCCACTTTCACTTACTGAAACACTAGACACGTCATCCGTATTAATGATAGCATCCTGTTTATTCTTACATGCAATAAGTCCCAAAACAATAAATAGCAATATTACCTTCCTCATTTTCAATAATTTAATTCCCAATTTACAAAAAATCCATACCACAATCTTGCTAATTTCTCTTCCTAGCGCTTAAGCTTAGCAAACTTTTTAAGTCTACCAATCTCCCCAATCTCCAATTTTCAATCTCCAATTTCCAATCTCCAATTTCCAATCTCCAATTTCCAATCTCTAATTTCCAATCTCTAATTTCCAATCTCTAATTTCCAATCTCTAATTTCCAATCTCTAATTTCCAATCTTTCCAATCTTTCCAATCTTTCCAATCTTTCAAACCTTCCTCCCCAAAGCCAAAAAATTAAATTCCTCTTTCCCGATTTCAAATTTATGTTTACCTACTTCCTCAAAGTCATTTTTTTTATAAAATCCAATTGCCCTCTCATTACTATCAAGTACGGATAGCCATATTTTTTCGTAGCCTAATTCCTTTGCTTTTTGAATCAAAAGTGTCTGAAGTTGGAATCCAATTTTTAACGAGAGGAAATCTTTCAAGACATAGATTTTTTGCAATTGGCAGATATTATTTGTGTGCAAAAATTGGGACGGAGAATCCAACTTCAATTTTGCATAAGCCACGGGCAATCTATCCACAAAAGTGATCCAGAATACATTGCTCGATTTTTTTATGCTATTCTCAATCTTCGATACCGAAAAGGTTTTCGTACAATAATCCAGAAGATCCTCAGAATCGCTAAAAAGATGACCAAAAGTTTCGGTAAAGGTAACCCTGCCCAACAATGAAATGAATTGAGCGTCGATGACGGTAGCTACGCGAGTTTCGATATTCATAAATTTGGTACTGTGGCGTATTTTGCCTTAAATTAACCAAACTTATGTAATACCCTGACTAAAAATTCGCGAATGTTATCAAGTTTATTTGATCTCGATTCCCATTGCTCAAAAACTGATTCATATATCCCAGTTCGAATCTTAGATTTTTGTTGAGTTTGTATCCAATGCCGCCATAAAGTCGATTTCTGTCAAAGGCGTTTCCTTTGGTATTCAGAAAAATCTCGTTGTAGGAAGACAGGTAGACTGTTTTGTCCTGCATGGTTTTATTGGTTAATGGAATGGCAAAGGCCAAAAAGTATCTAAATCGAAGCTTGAAATTGTCTTCCACAAATCTTTGTTCGAAACGATATCGATGCTGCATATTAACCCTGCCAAATTTTTGTTTGGTTACGAATTGTTGAAATATTCGATGTTCGTTTACATCTACTTTGTCATCCGTGTTATCAATGTAGTTTTGGCTCAGAATATATCCATAACCAAAAAGAAGGTTATTATTGTTTTCAGAAAGGTTGTAGCCTATACCAGTTCTCAACAACAGCTGCTCCAGATCTCCAATGGCATTGTAGTTTCGATATTGGACTTCGTGATGCCAATTCCATTTTTTATCTATCTTCTTACTTCCGATGTAGATTAACCAATCCCCCAGATTGCTGCTTTGAGAAATTCCGGAGTATGACATTAAAATTAAAAATGGTAAAATGAGTTTTTTCATTAATTTCTTAGTTTGTAAAGTTTGATTCATTAACAGGACAAAATAATGATTTGTTTATTATACCCACAAAGATTTGAACCTATTATTGTATCAATTATTCAAAAGCAATTCTCATTTTGCGCACTGTCTTAATTATTATTACGCTAATATTGAGAATATAACCTCAGAATATAGATAATTGGTCAATTGTATCTGGAAGAAATCCCAAACAGAACTAATCATACTTCAAAACATACCATTCAAGTCAAAAAATCATTCAATGGTTTTGCGGCCAACCAATACTCCATGATTTCTGAAAGTAAATTCTTCGAAGTGACAAAACTTGCCTTTCTATCCGTTACGTAATAGAATTGCTTGTTCGCGATTAATGGCTCTTTCTTTTGGATTTCAACCAATTCTGATGGAAGACGTTTGTACTGTTCACCTCGGATTGCACCAAACTTTTTCACAAAGTCCTTGTGTGAAATCAATTTTTGAAAAGTCTCAAGATCTGAAGTAATCTTATTTCGAACATCATTCAATTGGTCTTTGGAAAGATTATAATATCCTGACATGATGCCACAATCTCCTCCTCCAAATCTATATGCGATGCCAGGTATTGGTTCTTGTTTGGTGCCTTTGGTTATATGCGCGAATAGGTGTTTGTTGTACGGTGTTTTGTCTTTTGAAAAACGGATGTCTCTGTTTATTCGCCCTAGGCATTTGCTGGCGACAACATCTATTTCTGGATCATATTTTTGCATTTCTGAAATGAGGTCTTGGGTAAATGCTATCATTGGTTTTCGAACGTGGGTTTCGTACCTCTTTTTATTGGCATGAAACCATTCTTTTTGGTTGTTTTTCTCCAGGTCGAGAAAAAAGTTGGTGTATTCTTTCGTAAAGTATTGCATTATGATAGATTTTAAATTAGCATTGAAAAAGCACTTCAATTAGTGATTCAAAGAATAGACGAATACATTCCTTAAAAAAGGACAATTACGAAAGATAATTATAAAAATATTTTATCCAAAACTGGATAGGAATGAGGACCAGGTCATTTACATTGTCACTTGCCAATAGTCTTGAATTGAGCACTTGGAATATTTAGCCTTAGTATTATATCACGCTCACCTAAATAAAAACCATCTTTCTCCACCAATTGTAAGACACCGCTTCCTCCTCGATTTTCCAGTCTCTTTCTTTTTTGTTCTGTCAATAACTTATCATCATTAAAAACAAAATTGTCAATGTAGTAAGGTTCAACTAAATCAGGTTCTTTGACATAAACATGAATGTGAGATGCTTCGGTGCGGCTTGGATATACTCCAGGTCGAATGGTGCGAATCGAATACCTGCCATCGGCATCTGTTTTGACCCATCCGCGGATATAACCATGTGTCTGTCCAAGTCGATTGGGTGGCATACTTCTCACTTCGCCTTCTTTATGCACGTATTTACCTTCTGGATCTGTTTGGTAATAATACATGAGAATATTTGGTGCGGGCGTCTTTCCGTCATTGTGAAATACCGTACCCGTCACATGTAATTTCTGACCATTGAGTTGCCAACCAGGGCTTGTGTCTTTGGAATCAATGTTTGCAGGCATGGCATAATAGATTGGAGGATCATCTTCGAAATTGTTGCTTATACTGGTCCTATCAGTAGTTTTTTGTCCTTGACAACTTATGAGATTCATCAGCAAGAAAATTGATGCCCATATCTTTAATTTACTGTTCATTTCTAATTTTTGATTTAAAAATGGAGCTTCCTACATAATTATTATTTTTTTGAGGCGTCTAAATCTTAATAGGAGTAGATTTTATGCTTAGTGGAGTAGGGATTTCCAATTTTCTCTGAAGTGTCTGCTGAATCGAATTGAAAGTCCATTGGATAGTTTGACATCATAATCGCCATTCTTTCTCGAAATCATTTCACTTATAAAAGCCTTATTCACTATTGCCGAGCGATGTACCCTATAAAAATGAGTAGGATCCAATTCCTTTTCAAAATCCTTTAGACTTTTATCCTGCAGGAATTTTTCGCTGGAGGTGTGGACGATAGTGTAGGGCCTGTCTGTCGTGATCAGATGAATCGAATCTACTTGGATAGATTTGATTGTTGAACCAATTTTCAGACTAATTTTATCAGAAAATAATTGAGGTGATTTTGATTTAGGCTTGTTCTTTCGAATATAGTTGACATAGATAAAAGGTCCGATTGTGTATAAAATGAAAGCGATATACAATTGATTGGAAAGCGCAGATTTGAAAATGGCAGAAAACCTATGCGGGGGTGTAAAAAACACATTGCTTATAAAAATAAAAAAACAGGTAAAAATAAATATGTGGAGCACACTGAACAGTGCTCCAATTATCAATAAATAAACTATTCTTGCTATTGAATTATTGGGATTAAACAGTTTCAATAATTTGTAAACAACAAAGCCAAGTGGGATAAAAAATGCCCAGAACATATTGTAGGTCAGAGATTCAGATATGTAAAATCCCGTGCTATGTACTCGACTGTAAATGTAATCCTGGAAAATGGCCAATATCAAAACAAAAATGAAAAGTGCAATACAAATACCAATTTTACCCACCTTCAAGGAGCTTGCTCGAGATTGATTATATAAGGCTTTTTTCAATAGTGGAAGTTTACAATTAATTCATTGGAACCAGAATCGTATATTCCAAATATATGGAATTCTCTTTCTATCTTTAATACACCATTGATAATAAAAAAAGCATCTTGCATATAGAATTCAACAATATGTACGTTATTCAATTGTCGATTTGTTTAACATAATGAAAGTAAGCCATGAAAAGATTAATTGTCTTCAGTTTTCTCTGTTTTTCTATTTCCATTTCTTCTTTTGCACAATCAATAATCGAGAATAACATTTACTTCGATTCAGATGTATATGTTTTGGATGATGAGAGTAAGAAGAGCATCCAATCCTTACAGAATGACTTGTCTGCTTTTAATGAAAGCTCGTTACAGATTGTCGGACATACCGATCAAGACGGATCAGATAGTTACAATATTGAGCTATCGAAAAAAAGAGCTGAAGAAGTAAAAAACTTTCTAATCAAGAATGGTTACCCTGCTTCTGAAATTGAAGTTTCATTTCGTGGAGAATCGGATTTGGCAAATCAAGCATCTGATGCCATTTCAAAACAACAAAATAGAAGGGTATCAATAGTGGCAGAAGGATATAGCTATAATAGTGTAGCTGAACTGGTCACTCAAATTGAGGCAGAAGCCAATGACGAGTTTATTATAGATCAGAATATTGAATCAAATCTTACACTAACTCAAGGAACAGAAGTACGCATTCCTGTTAATGCCTTCTGTCATCTTGATGGCACTCCGCTTGAGACAGGGGAGGTCGAAATGACATTCAAAGAAGCTTTTGAATATTTGGATATGGTGGATGAAGGATTATTTACCCAGACACAGGATCAAATCCTGGAGACAGGAGGTATGATATATATAGAGGCAAGTCAGAATGGTCAACCACTTCGATTGCAAGATGGCAAGAAGATCGAGATGCTTTTTCCAGAGCAAGAAGAGAAAGATGGGATGGAATTATTCACTGGTGCGGAAGATGAGGATGGCATAATCTGGGATGCGACAGGAGAAGAAATAACGAGCAAAAAGGGAAAATCAGAAGCGCCATTCATTCAAGTAGATTTGTCACCACTGCTCGATTTTGAATTTGCGGACCAAGAGTCGGAGTCTTTAGAATTCGCTCCGATGCCTAAGTATCCGAAGCCTGCAAGAATCTCTTATCCGCCATTTAAGGGCAACTATACGGAAGAGGGATATGCAGAAGCGCTGAAGAAATATAATGCCGTAATGGAAGCACATGCAAAGGATAAAATCGATCGCCCTGCACGACTCAAAGAATGGACCATCGAAGCGAACAGAAGAAAAGACATCCTATTTGCACACAAGAAAAGATATATAGCCTCAGGTGTGAGACAAAAAATTGAATCCAATTTGGCCTTATTAAAAAAGGATCAGGACAGGATATCTCATGATAGATTGATCAATGTTCTTTTTGGATTTATGGATGATGAAGTGGGCAAGGTAGAATATGATGAATGGTATTACGTGAAAAAAACATTCGGAAGCACCGTTGTTGACGCGAGAGAAGAGATTGGACTGGATTTTCCACAATATGACAAATACTCGGCCATTCATTTTTATCCTCAACTTAACCGCGCGATCATTGAAGTATCGCAGCGCATCACTGAAAAGAAATTCGAAATGGGATATGTCGATGAGGAAGTGTTGAGCCGATATGTAGTCGCCACGAGCAATTTGGGTTGGATAAATTGTGATCGATTCTATGAGTTTTCAGAGAATCAAAGGACTGACCTACAATTTGCTACAGCCAATGAATCTGATCAGTTTTATCTTGTATTCAAAAATATGCGCTCCTTACTTCGTCCCAATTCATCAGCAGGTAAAGTCGTTTTCGAAGGTGTGCCAAAGGGAGAAGAAGTGAGATTGGTAGTGGTCAGAATGGATGAAGGGGAAGCAAAGATGGCGCAGCAGGACTTCAAGATCGGTTCCATGCAAAACTCCAATTTACTCTTTGCTTCTGCAGGGATTAAAGACTTGAAGCGGGCGTTGGCGGAGATATAAAAGAATTCCAAGTCCAGAGGTTTTAGGTTTACTAAACTTCCAAAGTTTAGTAAACCTAAAACCTCTGGAAATATGTAAAATCTTATTGGTTTTTACATATTTTAAAATTGAGCTTTCGATCTTTAACCCTGAAGTTGTTAAAATCTCTACTCAATGGAATTTGGCCCTATTTGGAATGTAGTCTTTATTGCCGCTTTTTCGCAAGGATTATTCGTATCCATTATTTTATTCATCCAATTTTTCAAGACGAAAGAAAAGTCATCACTTTTTTTAAGTCTTTTCGTTTTTTCATTCAGCTTTGTTCTACTCAATAATGTTGTTTTTTGGAATAAGTTATTCGGCGAATATCCTCATTTTTTATTCCTTACAATAAGCATACGATATCTGGTCGCACCATTTTTTTTGTTCTACGTATATGCTTTTTTGGAAAGGGAAAAATTCAAAATCCAGTACTTGCATTTCCTGCCTTCTGTATTCCTTTTAGCGGTGTATTTGCCTCTAATTGTGCTTAGTGGAGAGGAGAAGATTGCATTGATGAGCCAACCGCCCAGCTTGGAATACTATACCTCATTTCGCTTCTATGTGGGCAATTATTCCTTCAAATTGGTATCAATCCAACTGATAATCTACTCCATTATGGTATTCCTTTATTTGAGGAGGTATGTGAAAAACAACTACAGTCAATTGGATAACGACAGGATGAATCAAATCTCATGGTTGAAATTTTTGAACGGCCTATTTTTTATCTATGGATTGATGATGCTTACCTATTTTGTACTCATTGCTTTAGGAATTGGAGGTATTGAAAAGGATTACTACATTTCATTGGTCATTTGTATGTCGGTATACAGCATCAGCTATGTCGGAATGTTTAATCCAGACTTGTTAAAAGGAAAGTCTTTTATTGAAAATATTACAACCAGAAAGTATAGTAAGACGAGGTTGAAAGAACCACATTTGGAACAAATAATAGATCAACTTGAGGACACCATGCAGCTGAATCAACTCTTTTTGGACCCCGACCTCAAATTAGAACAGGTGGCGGCGAAATTGGATATTCCAAAACATCATTTGTCGCAAGCCCTTTCCCTCCAAAAGGGAATCACATTTACCGAATTTGTAAATATTTATAGAGTCAAATATGCCAAGGGACTGTTGGATGATTATGCCACAGATCGGACGATTAAGACCATTATGTATTCCAGTGGATTTAATAACAGAGCTTCCTTCAATAATAATTTTAAGAGATTAATCGGGATGACAGCTTCGGAATATCTCAAGGCATCAAAGCATTAAACACAAGAATTTTTTATGAAATAAGTCAAGGATTATAAGGTTTTACAGTCTTATAAATCGAATGTAATAGCATTGCATCATTGTTTATTAAACTTAAATCTTAAACTATGAAATATGCAATTCTACCATTTATGCTGTTACTACTTCTTTGCTCTAATGTGGTTTTTTCACAGGAAGTCACAACCTTGACTAATGTTACTGCTAATGGGGGAGTGACCCTGGATGCCGACGGTAATTTGTATGTAGCCCACTTTGGGCCTCTTCCTTTTGTATCAGGTCAGGAAGGCAGGAATATTTATAAAATAACACCTACTGGAGAGGTGAGTCTTTTTGTGGAAAATGAATTGAATGTGGGCAGTGGCAATCATATCGATTCCCAGGGATTTTTGTATCAATCGAATTTCCTGGGAAGCAGGATCTTTAAAATAAACACTTCTGGAGATGTGGTCGATCATAATTTTGCCTCAATCTCCGGGCCTGTCGGAATTACGGTAATTGAAAACGATACCCTGGTCATATGCGAGTGCAATACAGGATCGCTCAAAAAAGTAACCCCAGACGGAAATACTGAAAACTTCTTGTCCAGTGTCTTTTTTGCCTGTGCGAATGGCATCACGGTAGATGATGAAGGAATAATATATACGACCAATTTCAACGATGGAAGAATCAATAGGGTAACCAAACAAGGAGACATTTCGACTATTGGAAGTACGCCATTTGGCAATGGGCATATTACCTATAGATCATTGGATCAGCACTTGTATATCGCCAGTTATTCTGATAATCGCATCTATAAAATGGACTTGGATGGTAATGTATCCCTGCTCGCTGGAAATGGAAGTGCTGGTGCAGTGGATTCTACAGACCCCTTGGCTGCTACCTTCAGCAAACCAAATGGAATCGAAATCAGTCATGACGGATGCAGCTTGTATGTCACTCAAGACGAAAATGTGATTCGTGAAATCAAATTGAATGACCATGGCTGTACCACCTCCACAAAAGAAGTAGTAGAAAGTGAGCATATTGTTCTGTACCCAAATCCTAGTCCGGGAAAAGTATTTTATAAAAGCGGAAAAGAGCGTTTTGAGAAGATACAGATTCTGGATATTTCTGGAAGGTTGTTGAAGGAGGTAATTGCAAAAGACGATGGTAGTATTGATATCAGCTCGTTCTCAAGCGGAAGTTATTTGATTCAATTTATAACTTCAGAGCATAATATTTACTTGAAAAAAATTATTCTGGAGTAAGATTGAAATTGGCTCAAAATTACCGGAACTCCATCTTTATGGATGCATGTCAGGATTCGGAGCTCAAATCTGAGTAGAAAGCTAAGAGTCAATATTTTAAGCGTATTTTCTGAAAAATAGCCCTTTTAGTTATGTGCTTTGGAGAAATCTCTGGAGGTGGAAGGCATGTTTTATAGAAAGAAGATTATAGTAACACGGAAGGTGAATAAGGGCATTAGCATCGAAAGAAACGGGATTTCTTTTTGTTAACTATCATCTATGATTATTCTTTCGTTTTATTGATCATTGCATTCATAAGAATTGTGGAGACTTTTAGCAATCCTCCGCCGACGGGATCGATTTCCATAACATTCAAAGGTGCCTCACCAAAATGCAAGCCTTTGGACGTTAATAAATTGAGCCTTACAAATCTATTTTTAATGGGCTTGGGTCGTTCACTATTCCAAGGGCCAATTAGGTTCATGACTTCCTTTCCCTTGTCAAGAACTTCTTTTATTTCTATGTCGAGCGAATTGTCAGGGTGGCTCCACACCACTCCCGATCCTGTATAATTGAAATATCGTGCAGTTAGATCCGAATATACTGCAAGCAAATCATAGCCTTTTTTATTAACCCCAACTTCAACGACAACTCCAAATAATTTGGTGGCTTCCGATTCAATATGTCCTAATTGCTTCAAGAAATAATAGGCCTGTACATAGTGCCGAGACTCGAGGCCTTCTATTTTGATAATCTCATGCAATTTATTTATTGCCTGATCAAATTGATTCGATTGTATTGCCTCTTTTACCGAACCAAAAGATATCCATGGTTCGATATTCGGATTTTCTATTGTCCATTTTTCTATGGGGAGATCACCAAAAAGGACTTCTCTAATTTCATCATTCGGAGATGGCTTTCTTTTCCAAAACATATTAATTTTTTTTTTGACGGGTCGGATTCAAAGGTATCAGGAAAAACACAATTAAAGATTTAATAATCCAACCATTTCAAATTCAACAAAAACAAGGCAATATCAACACCATCAAATTCATAAAAAGCCTTTCCCAATTCTTCTTCCAGTCTATTTTTTGTTTCATCCTCATCCTCTGAATATTGAATGGCTTCATCAGCAATTTCCTTTAATACTGAAGCAAAGAAAAAAGGTGGAGGAAAGTCATTGTCCGCCATAACTTTGATATCGGTGAAAAAACCATTTTTCTTGTAGACTCTCAATTTTGTGTACAAACCATCATTGTAATTGATCTCGACGTCCACATAGTTGTTGTAAACGTTGTAATAGCCAGATTGATAAGTATTACTCGGATGGGCAAATCCTGCCAACGTACTCACTCCAACGTATTTGAAGAAGTTGCCCATGGATGAACTGGATTTGTAACTTTTTTGATTTGAGGTGTTTGAATTATAGCTGCTGTAGTAGGTTGGACTGGAATTGTTTATTGAAATGTTTTTCCAATACCATGCAGTATATCCTTCAGTATACGGTTCGATAATATTAATCTTTGTCATGCCAGCTGGGATCTTTTGAAACTTCAAAGTGAAGTTGTAAGTGGTATAAGGGTCGGCTTTATATTTGGTGTGTAATTCATTATTGACAAAACTTCTTACATAATACTTCTTTGAGTAAATATCATTTGACTTTTGGATATACATATTCTGATGGAAAAAGAATTCATAATCACTCCTTGTTGTATACAATTGCAATTCCACTGTCGTGTAATAATTGTCAATTGAGATTTTTTTTACTGTAAATTCATCAACATTAGAATAGGTGTATGGACTATAAGTCACTTGAGCAGACAGTCCAATAGTAAGGAGAAAAGAAAAGGAAAACAGGATGGCTTTCATGGTGTTAATTTAGAGGTTATCAATAGGGCATTATTCTTACTTGCTTATAGTCCTATGTCACTTTGCTCCATTTTGTAACCTCCAATTATCACCTTATTCTAATATTTGTAAAAAATAAATAGGCATAGACTATATGATAATCTATGCCTATTCGACGGGATTTTTGTTAATTTCTTTTTCCTATATCATGATATGTCCAAAGTTGATTGTCTAATATTTCACAAATTTGATGGGCTTTAACCCTTGACTTGATTCAGGATGTAAAATATAGAATCCAGCATCTAGTCTTCTGATATCCAAACGAGAATCAATCAATTTTTCTTCAAGCACCTTTTGTCCATTAAAATTATAGATTACAAATCGATCGATATCTAGGTCCGTTTCTATGGAAATAAAATCAAATGCGGGATTCGGATAAATTTGGAATGATATTAAATCAGCCTCTTCAGTATCACTTAATATTGGACAATTAGTGTCGAAAGATGAAGCATCATCTATGTTTGTCCAGTTTTCGGAACTCCATGCCACATCATCTACTTGAATACAGGACAGATTGGGATTATTCCAGGCATTCATAAATTCCATCATATTATTATTTCCATTTTGTAGATTTAGGTTGAAAAGATTGTTAGAATAAATGTCTAGTTTAGTCAATTTTGTGTTTTGGGAGAAATCAAGTGTCGTAATGTTATTGTTGTCACAAAACAAAAGTTTCAATTCTGGATTTTGAGAAACATCTAAAGAATTGAGAAGATTGTTATAACAGCCGAAGTAAATCAGATTGGTATTGGCACTTACATCCAAAGAGGTAATTTTATTGTCCGAACAAGAGAGGTCCATCAACTCTGTATTGTTTTCAACATTCAATGAAGTCAAATTATTTCGAAAACAATTAAATTGAGTTAATTCTGTATTTAAGGTAATGTCGATTTCACTGATTAAATTATCATCGCAATGCACTTCAATTAAGTTGGTGTTATTACTTAGATCCAAGCTTGTAATTTGATTTTTACCACAATCCAAAATTGTCAATTCTGTGTTATTACTGACATCCAATGATGTTAAGCTATTGCCTTCACCATAATACTCAGAAAGGCTTAAATTTTTAGAAAGATCTATACTGGTCAAGTTTGCTTCTCTGCAATTAATCGCTGTTAAATGAATATTCTTTGATAAGTCAATTGTTCCAATATCATTAAAGAAAAAAGACAATATGCGTAATTCTGTATTCTTGGTAACATCCAAAGATGTAAGATTATTAAACCCACAATATAATTCAGTAATTGAAGTAAAAGCTTCAATACCAGTTAAGTCACTAATATCTTCGTATTTAACGTCGATTTTTCCATCAAAAGCTTGGGCTTCTTCTATACTAATTTCGTCATCCCCATTCGTATTTATATTGCTATTCGAAAGTAATAATGATTTAAACTTGCTATCGGGAATGTCTACATTTTGTGCGTTAAGGGCAAATGATACCGCTATGCTCGCAATTAAAGCTGTTATTTTATTTTTCATAAAATAAATGTAGCTGTTAAATGCATTTTAGCCATTGAAAGCTCATAGACGTAGTTCATTAATTGATAAGTGTAAGATTTTTGAAGATAGCCGTAAATCTGTCTGAAGCATTAATTTAGATAAATTGACTTATCACAAATCCCCAATATCCTCCCACCAAAGTTCAGGTTTCTCGGCAATAAATTTTTCCATCATCTCAATACATTCAGGTAGCATCAGATTCACCACTTCCACACCATGAGATTTCATAAATTCGGAGCTGCCTTCAAAAGTCTTATTCTCACCTACAATCACTTTTGGAATATTAAATTGTACGATGGTCCCTCCACACATGTAGCAGGGCATGAGGGTAGAGTAGATGACACAATCTTTGTATGATCCCACTCGGCCAGCATTGTTGAGGCAGTCCATCTCACCATGAAGGATTGGATTTTTTTCTTGGACGCGTTTGTTGTGACCAGCGGCTATGATTTCACCATTTTTAACAAGCACGGAGCCGATAGGGATACCACCTTCAGAAAGACTTTTTTTGGCTTGTCGAATGGCTTCTGCCATGAATGGATCTGTCATTGCAATTATAGTTTTAATTTTGATTCAGTATTTAAATCTATTTTTTACCCTTTCTATGTTTTAAGGCATCTTCTACCGTAGGCACAAAGTGGTGCTTTCCACCCGCTCTATCATCATCAAAAGTAGTAGGAATATTGCCAGCTTGAGATCTTTCATCCCAGGTCAAATGTTGAGTGCCATCGTCTCTTTTTTCCATCGTGATACATTCTTCGACTGGGCAAACCAACGAACATAGATTACAACCCACACAGTTTTCTTCTATAATTTCCGGGATCCTGTTGCCATTTGTTTCAGGAATTCGAATGGCTTGATGTGCGCCGTCATCACAGGCAATATAGCAAAGGTCACACCCAATGCACTTATCATTATTGATGCTGGCTACGACCTTGTGCTTCAAGTTGAGGTGTTTCCATTCCGTGACATTTGGAAGCGCCTTACCTTTAAAATCATAAATGGTTTCATATCCTTTCTCAACCATAAATTGCTCCAAACCAGCTTTCATTTCCCTTACGATTCCGAATCCATAGTGCATTACAGCTGTACATACCTGGACAGATCCTGCACCTAGAAGTATGAATTCTACGGCATCCCTCCATGATTCTATTCCGCCAATTCCAGATATAGGAATATTTTGTATTTCAGGATGTTGGGCCAGCTCTTTTACCATTTCCAAAGCAATAGGCTTTACTGCAGGTCCGCAGTATCCGCCGTTCGTTCCCTTGCCATCCACAACAGGGTAGGGTGCATACGTATCCAGATCGATTCCCACAATACTTTTGATGGTATTGATAAGGGATATGGCACTTGTACCACCTCTGGCCGCTGCCAGTCCAGGATCGACTATATGTGAGATATTCGGAGTAAGCTTTGTGATCACAGGAACATTTGCTGCATCCATAGCCCATTCGACAATCGTCTGCAATACAGCAGGTTCTTGCCCCACAGCCGAGCCCATTCCCCGCTCACACATACCGTGAGGACATCCAAAGTTGAGTTCGATGCCATCTGCACCTGCATTCTCGACATCCTTAATGATCTGAATCCATTCCTCCCTTGTCTCGACCATGAGCGAGGCGATCACAGCATGATCAGGAAAGTACTTTTTTACTTCCTCGATTTCCCTTAGATTATCCGCAAGCGGTCGATCCGTAATCAATTCTATATTATTGAAACCCGCCATTCGGGAACCACGATAATTCACCGATCCATATCGACTAGATACATTTATGACTGGCACGCCCAACGTCTTCCATACCGCTCCTCCCCATCCAGCATCAAAGGCCTTCATTATCTGATACCCCGAATTCGTCGGCGGCGCTGAAGCCAACCAAAATGGATTCGGAGCCTTTATCCCCGCAAAATCAATACTTAAATTTGGCATCTTATAATATTTTATTTATTTAAAACCACTCCTCAAAATTCCTCCCTTCCTCTGTGAATAAACCTTCTCCCTTTTCTCCTTCTCCGTGCAAAAACCTCAATTTCTCCTTCCTCCGCGAACCTCCGTGAAATACCCTTCTCCCGTTCTCCTTCCTCCGCGCACCTCAGTGAAATATCCTTCTCCCATTCTCCTTCCTCCGCGAACCTCCGTGCCATCCTCCGCGAATCTCCGTGAAATTCCCTTCTCCCGTTCTCCTTCTCCCGTTCTCCTTCTCTCCTCTTCCTACTCACCTCCATTCAACCACTCTTCAATCCCTCTCGCCGCCATCTTCCCATCATAAGCAGCATTCACCACTTCCGCTCCTCCATTCACCGCATCGCCACCAGCAAAATACTTAGGATTGGTACATTGAAAACTATCCTCATTGACAATAATTCGACTACGATTGTCCAATTCCAAATCATCAATCAATTCCAGAAAATGCTTTTGTTTAGCTTGCCCCGTAGCTTTGATGACCAAATCGGCATCTACAATGAATTCGCTTCCAGCTATGTTCTCTAGTTTCCCATTGACCTGTTGAGTTTTAATAAATTTCACCCCAGCTACCTCACCATTTCCAACTATTTCAATCGGTTGTGCATTGAACAGACTATCTACACCTGCACTAATGGCCAGCTTGTATTCAAAACCATAAGCACCCATATCATCTTTTGATCTTCTATAGGCTAATACCACAGACTCTGCACCCAATCTTGCGGATTGAGACGCTGCATCCATAGCCGTATTTCCGCCACCTATAACCACTACTCGTTTGGGTACGGTTAGTTGGTGATGCTTCATTCTGAGTTCTTCAATAAATTCGACGGCACCTACTACGTTTGATTTATCTTCTCCAGGAAGACCGATTTGGGCTGTAGAACCTATACCAACACCTAGGAATATGGCGTCATAGTCCTGCTCAAGTTTTGCAATTTGTTCTTTGTTCTTGATGGGGTGATCACAGATGAAATTTAGCCCCAAATGTTTTTCTAAATAATTGATTTCATCTTCGACTTCCACATTTGTAATTTTATAGGCCGCAATACCATGCAGGGTCAGTCCAGAGGGCTTTGATTTTGCCTCATAGATATCAACTTCATAACCCATTGTACGCAGCTCACAGGCACAAGCTATTCCCGCCGCTCCTGAACCAATTATTGCAACTTTTCTATTGTTGCTCTGACCAACTGAAAAAAGTTTTTTGTCCTTTTTTATTGCATCTGCAGTCGCAAAATTTTGCAACCTTCCAATCTGAATAGGTGGCAAATCCTGATGATTGAATACACAAGAACCTTCGCATAATTCCCCTGTAGGACAAATCTTTCCACAGGCATTTCCCAACCAATTGGATTCAAAGATTGTCTTGGCTGATCCTGTCAAGTTGCCAGATTGTATTTGCTTGATAAACAGTGGGATATCTATCCCCGTTGGACATGCTTGAACACAAGGAGCATCATAGCAAAATAGACATTTCGAACTCTCAAAATGGGCTTCTGTGGGATTCATCAACGGTTTTTTCTGAGCGAAATTTTTTTCAAATTCTAACTCAGAGGTAGGTCTTTTGTATTCTGACATTTAATATATTTTGAGTTTAGAATTATGACTACAGCTCAGTCAATTTGCCATAAGTCTCAGGGCGTCGATCCCTGAAAAATTGCCATGTAGATCTCACTTCTTCAATTAAATCCAAATCAAATTCTGCAACTAATAATTCGTCGTCATATTCAGAGGCTTCTGCGAATATCTGTCCTCTGGGATCTACGAAATATGATGTACCATAAAATCTTCCCAAATCCCAAGGTTTTTCTTCACCGACACGATTGATACATCCCATAAAATAGCCGTTGGCTGCTGCATGAGCAGGTTGTTCGAGCTTCCAAAGATATTGAGATAGCCCTGCTACTGTAGCCGATGGATTATAGACAATCTCAGCACCATTCAAGCCAAGGATACGTGCGCCATCAGGAAAATGTCTGTCATAGCAGATATACACACCGATCTTGGCATACTTGGTTTGAAAGACGGGGTAACCCAAATTTCCAGGTTTAAAAAAGAACTTCTCCCAAAATCCAGTAGTATGAGGTATATGATTTTTTCTATACTTCCCAAGATATGTACCATCGGCATCGATCACCGCTGCGGTATTATATAGCACACCAGGTTGCTCTTTTTCATAGATAGGTACGATCATAACCATGTCATACTTTTTGGCATATGCCTGCATACGTTCAATGGTAGGTCCAGGAACAGGTTCGGCAGATTCGTACCATTTGCGGTCTTGACCAGGGCAAAAATATGGAGTATTAAATATCTCCTGCAAACATAATATTTGGACACCTTGCTCACCCGCCGATTCGATGTAAGGGATATGTTTGTCGATCATCGCTTCAATGATCTCATTCATGGTTCCTTCTCCTTCTGATATCGGGAGGCTCATTTGGATTAATCCTGATTTTACTTTTCTCGGCATATTCTTAATAATTTTATTGAACGCTGATGACGTTGATTTTTTATGATTAAATATGATTTGTTGCTTTCAAATCGCTTTCAAAGAAGTCTTTCCCCTCTTCACAAACTGCCCATATCCAGGCTCCAGCAGACATTCATTCTTCTCTATAGCTACCTTACCTCTGAGAATGACAGTTTCAGTTTTTCCAGTAACCTTGAATCCTTCATAAGAAGAATAATCGGCATTCATATGATGACTATCCTTTGATAGTGTGTGTCTCTTTGTAGGATTGAAAATGACGAGGTCTGCATCTGCTCCAATGGCAATCGTTCCTTTCTTTGGGTACATTCCAAATATTTTGGCGGCATTGGTAGATGTCAATTCGACATACTTGCTTAATGAAATTCTTCCCTTACGAACACCTTCAGAGAACAATAATTCCATTCTATGTTCGATGGCAGGGTGACCATTTGGGATTTTTGAAAAATCATTTTTACCCATCTGTTTTTGCTTCCAAGTGAAAGGGCAGTGATCTGTACCTACTACTTGGATGAGTCCCTGGTTGATTCCCGACCACAAGGCAGCTTGATCTTTCTTTTCGCGTAGGGGAGGGCTCATGACCCATTTTGCTCCATCTTCTCTTTTATAGAGGCTTGCGTCTAAAGTAAGGTATTGTGTGCAAGTCTCAACATATACTCTTTGATTTCGCATTGTGCTTTTTCGGACTGCATTGATTGCTCCTTCACAAGTCATGTGGACTATATATCCTGGACATCCTGTATAATCCAACATGTCAGCGAATCTTGCAGATGCTTCTGCTTCTGTCACTTCTGGTTGAGAAAGATAATGGTAAATTGGCTTCAAATTGCCCGCTTTACGATTCTTGGCAATAAGAGAATCAATCATATCTCCATTGGTAGCATGCACGGTCACTAGTCCACCATTTTCTTTTACAACCTTCATCAATCTGACCATTTGGCCGTCGTCGATCATCAAGGCACCTTTGTAGGCCATAAATGTTTTGAAACTGGTTATCCCTTCTTTTTCAATCATTCGGACCACCTCCTTGGCTACCTTAGGATTGAAATCTGTGACTGCCATGTGGTATGAATAGTCGGCCAATGCCTTACCTTTTGATCTACCTTGCCAGGCTTTGAGGGCATTTTTTAATGTATCTCCCTGGGTTTGCAAGACGAAATCGATGACCATTGTGGTACCTCCAAAAAGAGCGGCCCTGGTACCTGTGGTATAATCATCGCTGGAAAACGTACCCATGAAAGGCATATCCAAATGCACATGAGGATCAATACCTCCAGGAAACACTAATTTTCCTTTTGCATTTATAGTTTTGTCAGCCTTATAGGGTAGGTCTTTGCCGATTGCCACGATCTGTTCTCCTTCAGTATAAATATCAGCTATGTAATCCGACTCAGCGGTGACTACTCTTCCATTTTTGACAAGTACAGACATTTATTTTTTTGATTTCATTAATAAATAATACACAACGAAAGATACTAGAAATCCTGTAAACCAAGATAACTTATATAAAGCATCCAGGCTTGGCACAAAATAACCAATGATGGCGACTAATACTCCTAATACCAGGGCAATCATGGCAGACATATTGAATCCTCCAGAATATTTGAATTGACCATCTTCTTTGTAAAGTTCATTCAAAGGAATCTCCATTTTGCGCACGAGGTAGTAATCCGACAGCATAATTCCCAATACAGGTCCGAGCAACCCGCTTATAAAAATCAAGATATTGCTTATCTGATCCATCAGGAACCAGGGACATATTATGATTCCAATAATACCTGTGATCAAACCTCCCATTCTAAAAGATATCTTCTTGGGATTTAGATTTGAAAAAGCATTTGCTGGTGCTATTACATTGGCCGCAATATTCGTACTTAAGGTAGCGATAATCATAAAGATTTGAGATATGATTACAACCACAGGGTTTTCAAATTTGGCGAGAAGGGTGACTGGGTCCCAAGGTGCATTATTACCGATAAGGATGTCGTCGAAAATAATTACAGCCGCACAACTCACAAATATTCCTACAAAAGAATAGAGCATCATGGTACCTGGAAGTCCAATAAACTGGCCCATGACCTGTTCTCTTTGTGTGGAAGAATATCTTGTGATATCCGCAATGCTTAAAGACATTGTTGCCCAAAATCCAACCATTATAGTAAGCCATAAAATGTAACTCCAAAGTTTGGAGCCAGTACTGCTTGTGTCGTCCTTTTGCAGGGCCAATGGAATTTCAGAAGATTCAATAAATCCGCTAGCCGTATTTTTTCTGAGTTGTATTTTTCTATTTTCTGTGCTCCCATTAAGAGGGATGGTCGTAGTATTCAATTGCTGCCAACCTTCTGCTCGTCCATTATTGAACAGTCTGTATTCCGATGCCTTTGGTTTGCCATTGCTGTCCATTGCAGCGTTCAGTTGGATCGTGTTTTGTCCATCTTCGACATAGATACTTGGAGCGGCAAGGTAATGACTTTGATTCAGTACGTTTTTGAATCCTCCACCCTTATTGGCTCCCCAACCAATGAGGATCAGGCCCATAAGTATGAGAATTGGCGCCGAATATTGTTCTAAAAACTTGATACTTTCCGTCCCTTTCCAGATGAAGTACATATTCAATAACCAGAATATTCCGAATCCGACAAACTTCCCAAAACTCACTCCTTCTGCAGCGGTTCCTCCTGTTACAGCATTGAAGATCGCATAGATTGCCAACCCTCCAATCCAGGTCTGAATTCCAAACCACCCGCAGGCGACAATCGCTCTTACTACCGATGGAATATGGATACCCGTGATTCCAAACGAAGATCTACCCAGTACTGGAAAAGGTATGCCGTACTTCACTCCAGCGTGTCCATTTAATACCATTGGAATAGTGATAATGAGATTGGCTAATCCTATTATGATTAATGATTCGAGCCAGGTCATGCCACTACCTATCATGTACGAAGCGAGCAGATATGTAGGTATGCAGACGGCCATCCCAACCCATAACGCTGCCAATGACCACATGGACCAGGTTCGTTCTTCAGGTGGAACAGGTTTTAAATCCTCACTGTACAAATTTGAATGTGAGAGGTCTTCATTTAAGATTACGATGTCTTCATTAGTCATGCTTCGTAATGTTGATCGGCAATTTCCAAAGCCTTTGATATAATGTCCAGTCCTTCATCTATCTGTTCTTCAGTGATAATTAATGGAGGAGCCATAAAAAGGAAATTCCACTTTACGAAAGTGAACATTCCCAGCTCTTTTAGTTTACCCGCAATTTCTGAGCTGATAGCAGCATCCGCTCCTTTGGCATTCCATGGAATAAGCTGTTCTTTAGTCTCTCTATTTTTAACCAATTCGATACAGCCGAGAAGTCCTGTATTTCTGAAGTCTCCAATAGAAGGATGTTTGTCAATGAGCGTTTCCATTTTCTTTTCCAGATAGAGACCTTTCGAAGCTGCATTGTCCACAAGATTTTCTTCTTGCATTATATTGAGATTTTCCAATCCAGCTGCGCAACCGACAGCATGGGCAGAGTAGGTGAGTCCAATGGTGAGATGCTTTTCTTTGAAGACTTCTGCAATAGTGTCCGTGACCACTGTGCCACCTAGCGGAATATAACCTGAAGTCAATCCCTTGGCAAGTGCCATAATATCAGGAGTGACATCGTGATGATTGACACCGAACCATTTGCCCGTACGTCCAAAACCACTCATTACTTCATCAGAAATAAGTAGAATTCCGTATTTGTCAGCAATTTTTCGAAGTCCTTGCCAATAATTCTTTGGATACTTGATACAGCCTGAAGATCCTGACTCTCCTTCCATTAGGATGGCGGCAACACTTCCAGGATTTTCATAATTGATCACTTGTTCCAAATTTCTCAGTGCCAATTCTCCGCATTCTTCCAGCGAATTACTATTCCATGGGCAACGGTAAAAATATGGGTTTTCAACACGTACAAAACCAGGTGCCTGCTGATCATCCACGGCCAGTTTTCTAGGATCACCTCCAGCAGAAATGGCTCCATATGTGGCTCCATGGTAAGCTCTGTACTGGCATATAATTTTCGGTCGACCAGTATACATTCTAGCGATTTTGATAGCATTCTCGATGGCTTCAGCACCACTATTGGTGAAAAATGTTTTGGTCAAATTTCCAGGAGTCAATTCAGCTATTTTCTTCCCCAATTCTCCGCGTACTTCAGTAATCGCCCCAGGATATATAAAGCTCAAATCTTGCATTTGTCGCGATACGGCTTCCGTGATTCTTTGATTTCCGTGGCCAATATTGACATTCATCAATTGAGAATTGAAATCCAAATATTTCTTACCCGATCGATCCCAAAAATATACACCTTTTGCTCTTTTTACATTTAGTGGGTTGAGTCCACCTTGCTTCGACCATGAAAATAGGGTATAGTCCAGATTGTTTTTTACAATATCAACGGCTTTGTTTGTAGCTTTTGTCATTGTTTTTTATTTTAAATTGTTCTCGCTCGAGGAGTAATTTAAGTAGTTTTTCCTTATAAATCAATTCTCGCTTCTAATGCATTGTGCATTGATGAATTTGTTTGGTTTTTATTTTTTAACCGCAAAGGGCACAAAGTTCTACGCAAAGTTCACAAGGATGGAAAAGATCAATATTGGGTATTTGATTGTTAATTGTTAATTCTTAATTCTCAATTCTTAATAATCCACAATCCACAATCCACAATCCATAATCAACTCATCCAATCCCTCTTATCCTCAGGGTTCCATTTCGTGGTTGTCTTCTTATTCTGTGTCCAAAATTCAATAGAACTTTTGCCTGTAATATCTCCAACACCAAATTTTGATTCATTCCAGCCACCAAAAGAGAACGGTTCTCTCGGAACGGGTACGCCAATATTAACGCCAATCATTCCTGCACTCGCACCTTCCATCACACGTTTGGCCATAGATCCGCTTTGTGTAAATACGGCAGCCGCATTGCCATAATTGGATCCATTTTCTATCTGAATCGCTTCGTCGACATCGCCAGCACGGATAATAGAAATCACAGGACCGAATATTTCCTCTTTGGCTACAGCCATATCTGGTTTGACATAGTCAATAATGGTCGGACCTACATAATAACCATTTTCATTTCCAGGCACCGTGGCACCTCGACCATCAATCAATATTTTTGCACCTTGCTCTTCAGCTTCGCTGATATATTTTTCTATCCTTTCTTTTGCTTCTTGACTAATGACGGATCCCAAATTTTCGCCAGGGACTATTTGTTTTGCTTCCTCCACCATCTTGTCTATAATGTGCTGTACTTTATCAACACCTACCATTACCGAGGCCGCCATACATCGTTGTCCAGCACAACCAGCCATTGAGGCTACTACATTATTCGCTGTCATGTCTGGGTTGGCATCAGGTAAGACGAGTAGGTGATTTTTGGCGCCTCCGAGGGCTACGCACCTTTGCAAATTGCTCGTTGCTCTTTTGTAGACGATTTTGGCGACTCGTGTAGAACCTACGAATGAGGTTGCCTTAATATCGGGATGATCGCATATGGCTTCTACCACTTCTTTTCCACCATTTACAATATTAAACACACCATCTGGTAGGCCAGCTTCTTTAAGAAGATCTCCCATTCTTACTGCACTAAGAGGTACCAATTCAGAAGGCTTGAGTACCATCGTATTGCCTAATATCAAGGCATTTGGTACGGTCCAATGAGGGACCATGTTTGGGAAATTGAAAGGTGTGATACATGCTACTACTCCGAGCGGTTTTCTTTCTATTCGGCATTCTACACCTTTACTTACTTCTTGAATTTCATTGGTTACGATCTGGGGCATGGATACGGCAAATTCGCAAAGTTCCATGCTTTTGAGTACCTCTGCTCTGGCCTCACCCATGGTTTTACCATTCTCGATATGTACGAGTTCGGTAAGCTCATCTATATTTTCTTCTAGTAATTGGCGGTATTTGAAAAATATTTGTACTCGTTCTTTCAAGGTCATATCTGACCATGCAGGGAAGGCATTTTTTGCTGCATGGACGGCAGCATCTACGTCGGCACTATTGCTCATAGGTAGACTAGAAATGACCGATCCATCAAGTGGAGAAATGATGTCCATTGAGGTTTGACCGTTTCTTGTTTTTTGACCGTTTATGAAATTTTTGACTTGTGGTTGTGATGTCATAGATATCGATTGTGTGTTGTCAATAGAGGAAAAACATAGTTCAAATTACAAAAATGGTGCTAGAAATGTAAGGGGAATGGAGTCTTGGGTGTAAAATTGGTTTGTTGTATTTCTTATAAGTACTTGTTCTAGTAAGCGATTTGGTCTTATGTAATAGTTAGAAATAATGCTCAATCGCTTCTACTTTGAATATGCATTGGATACATTTAAAAGAGAAAGTAAAAATGAACTTTGGTTAATCGATGAAGGCGCATTCGTGAATTCTTAATTGAAAGTTTTAACTGGTTAATCGCTTTTAGATATATGTGATGCATGCGCATTAATTAGAACGTAAAAGTGGAATTTTGACCAAGTCGTTCATATTCCAAGTAACCAAAAAATAAAGGTGGAATTATTAGTACAATTCCACCTAAACAAGATTTCAAGACTTTTAATAATCCGTCACATTTTCCCGATTATAGCAAACCACCTTATTGTTTTCAATGGCATTTGTAATATTAAAAAGTGTTTCAAATGCGACTTCGGCCATTTTGTTTCTCTTGTCATCAAGGGTAGGATTTACTTCAACGATTTCGAGGCATTCAATTGATTGTCTTTCATGTTTATTATAATAATCCAACAAATAATTCAATAATTCGATTACTTCCCATTTTCCGAATCCATCAATGACTGGAGTGCCAGTGCCTCTGGATATGGTCTGATCCAGACAGTCCACATCGAGTGATATATAAATTCGTGTACAACCATTTTCTTCAAGTTGTTGAATAATTTGATCTCCGACTGTGTCATAGCCTTCTTCTCTCATTGTTCTCACAGGGATAATGCTAACATTATTATCGCGCAGCAATTTTTTCTCCTCTATTTCTGTATCTCTCAATCCTACCATTACTATCTGATCATAATTAATCACATCTCCATAAAATTTCTTTAATTCTTCCCACCTATCTTTAGTTTCTTGTTTCAATTCTTCTCCTTCTTCACGTTCTCGGATTTCACCCTCATTGTTTTCTCCCAAAGCTAATGCCAAGGTCATACCATGCATGTTTCCAGATGGCGTAGTGTAAGGTGAGTGCAAATCACCATGTGCATCAATCCAAATCACACCTACTTTTTCCCTGGGATAGACGGTTGAAACCGCCTTGATGGTAGCAGTAGCCGTACCGTGATCTCCAGCCAATACGATTGGGAATATATTGGGATTTGTAACTTCTGGCACCACTTTTAGAAGAATGTCCCTATATACATCATTCAGACCATCTATTCGTTTTGCCCAACGGTACTTTGTGTCATTATCTGGATCAAGCAACAAATTATTTCTGTCCAGAGTGGTAACCATTGATCGATTGAAGTATTTAATAGCTTTTGGGTCGGGATTATTCAGCGAAGCAATTTTAATAGCATCGGGACCTAGACTTGCACCTCGGGTTCCAGCAGAAATTTCAGAAGGCACTTTGATGAATTTGATTGTTTTTTTCACGTTTAATAAATTAGAGGTTAATAATAAAATTTGATAAATCCTGTTTTTGAAAGTTGCCCATTAATAGGTTGAGCTACCAATAGGTTACCCTGAATGGTGAAAAAATATTTTGGTTCTCTAATCGTGCAATGTGCGTTTAAAAGGTCATTTACAATTATCTTGCAATTTTTTGAGGGATGTGGGCTTTTGTGAAGTGAGATTTTTTGGCCAGGTCCTCAAGTAATTTACCTCAAAACCTCATTCATTTTAAGTAATATTGAGAAATGAAAAACAAATTTTTAAGACGACAATCAGTAAGAGCTATATTTAGAATATTGGCATTTTCTATGCTGTTTTGCATGTGTATTGAATCAGAAGCCCAGATAGATTCGTCAAGAATCTATGAAAATCCATACACAGTCATTTACAATCATCTTTACTATCTGCAATTGGATAGTTATGAGCCTGAGCGGGCCGCAATGAGCTTGCCGAGTCAATCAGAAGAACTGTCTATCAAACTCAAGCAAGTCTTGGATGGTAAGGGCTTGTTTATTGATTTGAATAGAGTGCCTCAGGATAGGTATTTCATTGATTCTTTGACTGGAGATAATATCTACTTTATCAGTAAATCAGAACCATTAATATATGTGGAAAAAATTGATGGAAACTGGCAATATTCAAGAACTACCGAGCAAGCCATACCAAGTTTGCACAAATCTGTATATCCATTTGGGACCCAATTTGTCAGTTATTTCCACGCTCCCTTCTGGCAGGTGAGTATTTTGTCCATCAAATTATGGAAGTGGTTGGGGCTATTTCTTTTTGCCATATTGGCTTGGTTTTTTTCCAGATTGATATCAAGACTAATACAGGGTGTTATCAGAAATTTTATTCGGAAAAGAATTGACTTGAATGACTTGGTAAACAAATCCATTCAAAGACTTTCAAAAATCATTTCTCTACTGGCTGGGATTCACATTTTTCTATATTTCGTACCCATGTTACAATTGGCGCCAATTAAGAATGCCTATTTGATAAAGGGTCTTAATGTGATGAGCTTATTTCTGATAATTTTGATATTGAAGAATATAACCAGCATTGTATTTCAATTTTTCGGTAAAGCGGCTAAAAAGACTGAAAATACACTTGATGATCAATTGCTGCCAGTGGTAGAAAAATTAGCAATTATCATCATTTGGGCCTTTGGGATTATTTATATTTTGGACTATTTGGATGTCAATGTCACCGCACTACTTGCTGGTATATCGATTGGAGGACTTGCTCTTGCTCTTGCTGCTCAGGATACAGTAAAGAACTTTTTTGGTTCGATAATGATATTTCTGGACAGGCCTTTCCAAATAGGAGATTGGATACATTTCAAGGACGTAGATGGTACGGTTGAAGAAGTGGGCATAAGGTCTACTCGAATCCGAACGTTTGCCAATTCTTTGACTTACGTTCCTAATGCCTTGCTTGCAGATAGTATAGTGGATAATATGGGACTCCGCGTATACCGCCGATTCAAAACGGAAATTGGAATCACTTACGATACCAAACCCGAAATCATAGATCAATTTGTAGATGGAATTAGGGAAATAATCAAGATGCATCCCACGACTCGAAAAGACTATTTTGAAGTGCACTTGAACAATTTTGGCGCTTCATCCATCAATATCCTCATTTACACTTTTTTTCAAGCTCCATCATGGACGGACGAGTTGAGAGGAAAACATGAGGTATTATATGCCATCATCAAATTGGCGGATAAGTTGGGTGTTCGATTTGCCTTCCCTACACAGACATTGCACATAGAGCAAGTACCTGTGGCTGGGACTTCTGACACTCCAAAACCTCAAGGTCCAAAAGAATCGGAGGATAATCTTAATGCTGTATTGACAGAGATAAAGGAATATTTTGAAGTGGATCGAGAGAATAAGGAGAAATTTAAACCCTTGGGTGGGGAGTGATGATCTAGATATGGAATTATTGCTTGCGAGATGTTGACATTTAACCGCAAAGTTCACAAAGGAATCACAAAGGAATCACAAAGAAGAACGCAATGTATTTGGTTAAAAATACCTAAGTTTTGCGAGCTTCTTTGTGAATTCTTAAAGTACTTGGTAGCCACAAAGAAAATTTGTGATATTAAATTCTGAATTGATTATATAAAGGTAAACCAATACGAATTTTTAATCAATTAACCACCATTTGCAGGTTTGGAAAACGGAGGTGCTTTTATTGGTTTGGCTCCTTCATCTTGTACTGCCTTCAATACTTCCTTTACGGCTCTTTCCAGTTGTGGATCCTTGCCTTGAGCGAGGGATTTGGCATCCTGGCGCACAAAAATATCAGGTGCTATTCCCTTATTTTCGCCGACCCATTCATTATTTATAGGATCGAAGATGGCATTGTCGGGGCAAGTCACTCGACCACCATCTATCATTCTGTAGTGTGTTGACGATTTGACCAATCCTCCCCATGTGGTTGTACCAATAAGTTGACCTGCTTTTTGCTGACGGAATACCCATGGAAAGAAATCACCACCTGATCCAGCCATTTCATTGATCAATAATGCTTTTGGACCCAAAATACCAGCTGGCAATTTCATCGGAGCACCATTAGGCACTTCATTGGTTATGGCAGCTCGGATTTTTCTAGTCATATTATCTACCATGTAATCATCCAAAAGACCACCGCCATTGAATCTTTCATCGATGACCGCACCAAGTTTGTCCTGTTGAGCAAAGAAGTACCTATTAAAAGATACCACACCTCTGCCACTTGTATTCGGTACCCAGATATAGGCCAGCTTTCCACCTGACAGGGAATCAACCAATCGTCTGTTATCCTCAACCCAAGCTCTTGTTCTCAAACCTCGATCAGATATTACAGGCTCTATAGTCTCTTGCCACGAATCCTCAAATGATGGTTTATCATTTACATGTATGATTGTCTGCTGATTGGCTGTCCCATCAAAATATCGATAAGGATTATCTGAAGATTTTATTTCTTCACCATTCACACCTACGATGTAGTATCCATTCTTGATTTTTGTGCCAGGCCTGTCTAGAGGCCCTGACAAGCCAGGATTCCAGGCTTCAGTAGTATATATTCTCTTGATCTTCCAACGGCCTTGATCAGCCATAAGGTCGGCACCGAGAAGACCCATGTTACTGTCATCCACATCGGGATAATCGCCCCCGCCTACAAAGCTGTGTCCGACCGAAAGTTCTCCATTTATCTGATCCAGGACATAATTCAAATCTGCCCTATGTTTGATATACGGCAATAGCGGTGCATATCTATCATAGACCACATCCCAATCCCTGCCATGCATATTCGGATCATAGAAGTAGTCCTTTTCATATCTCCATGTCTCTTCGAATATCTGTTTCCATTCAGCGCCTCTGTCAAGGTTCATTTTCAGATTTACCTTCACGCTTTCACCGCCTTTTCCACTTCCACCATTGGCATCCATGATCGTCCATGAGCCTTTGATACGAGAGAGCAACTTTTTACCATCACTTGATGTGGACATATATCCAGCACCTGTCACAAATTCCTTTGCTTCTCCATCTTTGAGTTTGAACTTATGAATAACGAGTCCTCTACTACCTGACTTTCGTTCGGCAATAAAGACCGATCCTTTGGGTCCCGCAATCAATTGGACAATATTGCCTTGATCCAACGGAAGTGCCATTATCCTGCGAGTAAGATTTCCAAAATCTATCTTGACTTCTAACTCTTTTTTATCCTTCTTGTCACCATCTTTTTCGTCACCATCCTTCTTTCCTTTCTTATCTTTTTTGTCCTTCTTATCGTCTTTTTCATTTTTATCTCCTTCCTTCTCTTCTTCTTTTACCTCTTCTTCATCACTCTTTGGTTCGAAAGGTGAGACTTCATCCGCGGTGAGATTTATGACATAAGTAGAATATTCAGGATCAGATTGCATAGCACTCGTATTGGCCCATCCAGAACCTAGACCGACATCAGTACTTGCCGCAAAATACATATGCTTGCCATCTCTATCCCAGGTTGGATATACGGCATCTGCAAATTTATCGGTTATTCTTTTTGGTGTGGAAGTACCAACTTGCCACACCATTATTTTTCTAAGATTATTGTCATCAGAAACATTGTAGGCCAACCATTTAGAGTCTGGAGACCAGGCGAGATTCATGTTTCCACGATCAAGATTATTTCCAGCGTGACCTATGGTTTTGACCATCTTTGATTTGAGATTGACGATCTGTATTCGAGTATCATCATCGACGAAGGCTATTCTCTCTCCATCAGGACTCCATGTGGGTTCCCAACCCAATTTTGAATTTCCAATATCAATTCTAACTGCTTCCTTCATTCCAGATTGATCTTGAAGCATGAGTCCATAACCATTCCCACCTTTATCAGAGAAGTAGGCTATTTGATCACCTTTGGGCGACCAAATCGGTCTTCTCTCAGCAATTCCTGAAGACTTTGTCAGATTTCTAGGGGCACCATCTTTGGCGGGTACAGTGAATATTTCGCCTCTTGATTCCATGACCAATCGCTTTCCTGTAGAAGAAAGGGAGACATTTCTGGCACTGCTGCTCACATCCTCCCATTTGGTCTCTGCCCATGGGAAATCGCCGATAATATTTATCTCAATATCAGTGATTACATTCGTTGCTAAATCGAGAGTATGCAATAAGCCGTCTCTTTCAAAAATAAGTGTACCTCCATGACTGGCCAATGTCTTTACGTCTGACCCAGTGAATTGTGTGACTTGATTTAGAGATTGAGTCGAGACGTCGTATTTCCAAATATTTGCTGTGCCGTCGCGATCAGATATGAAGAAGATTCCATTCGCATTCCATGTAGGTTGTATGTCCGTTGTCTGTTCATTTGGAATAAGTACCTCAGAGTTGTCCGCAAGATTAAGTACGATCAGCGGGGTATTTTGACCACCTCGGTACATCCTCCATTCTACGTCCCATCGTGCCACTCTATCCAGGATGAGGCTCTTACCATCTGGAGAATATTCAGCATCGTTGCCCCATTGAGCTGTCAATTTGGTCGCTGGACCACCATTTTTGGAAACAGTCCATAAATAATTGAGTCGGGAGGGTGCAGCGTCTCTTGCCGAAGAAAACAGGATGGATGACCCATCATTGCTCCAATCTCTTACACTGGCTCCGCCAGGCAACCATGTAAGTTGAGTAGGGCTTCCACCTTCGATAGGTACTATATATACAGCACTATTTCCAGATCTATTGGATGTAAATGCGATCGTTTTTCCATCAGGTGAGATGTGAGGATGAGCTTCCTGGGCTTGGGTGCTGGTTATTCTTTTGACATTACTGCCATCTCTATTTGCCACCCAAATGTCTGAAGCATAGGAGAATGCAATGTGATTTTCACTTAAGGATGGCTGTCGAAGCAGTCGGGTACCTTGACTAAAAGTATCGAGTGTTATGAACAATAAGAATAGGGTAAGAATGACGTTTAATGAGACTTTCACTTTGGAGATATTGGTTAGATAAAAAGTTACTCGCTCAAGCTAATGCAATTATTTTGTTTCTACAATAAATCTAATGTCATTTCGATAAGTGGAGGGGTCTAATAGACAGAATGTTTTGATTGGGGCTGACCTGTGATTTTTTTTTAATGTATAATGTGATTTTATTTTGACAATAGGGTCAATATTTTTCTTTTTGAATTTTGCCTTTTACATTTAGTTATTGTTTTCCTAAATGATCTACAATTGCTTCTATATAGTCAGAACCTTTTTTAGCGGATCTAAAAATGACAACAGGGTTCCAATCATTTGTGAAAGAAACTACAGACCCATTTCCAGGATCCTTCAATGATTTAATCCCAGCACGTTCTAAAACTTTCGAGAATTGTCGCCAAGAATTTCTTCTAGGATTAGCAGTAGAGATAAATCCTCTTATTAGAAAGCCTTTTGAATAGGTTAAAATAAATACCTTTTGAGGAGCTACATTTTTACGAATATATTCAAGTTCCCAAATTAATCCTTGCGTGTTTCCCTCCAAAATTATTATATAAGAAGAATGTTTGATAAATTCAACTACTTTTTCTTGCCAAGCATCATCTCTTTGATACGTCTTTATTGAGCCATGTGATGGAAGATAGTCATCAGGGTCTCCCAGAGCAATTAATGGACCTAACAAATTTCTTGTTGATTCTGAAATGAATTCATCAAATGAAATACCCATGATTCTTTTGTAAAATGCTGGATGAAATGGGATAAAGGCCGCACAGCTTAAAGGACCAGCGATATGAGCTTTTCCAGAACTGAAAGAACGTAAAAAAAGTACAGGTGCTTTTTTTGATTTAAATTTTTGAGAATCGGAATCAATCAAATCATTAACAGTTACTGCTGTTTGTTGACTATGAATTCTAAAGCAGTAAGATGAACCCAAAGCAAAGATCATGAAAGAACCTGCTGATGCGCCTCCTCCTCCATATACACCAGCGAGAATAGCGGTAGGTAAACTCAATATGGCTGATATTATACCAACAAATAAATATGGAAACGCACTCTTCTTTTCGTTTTCTCTATGGTTTTTATATGGTAATAAATAACTTATAAGAACCATTATTACCAAAGTAAGAGTCGAAGAAATTATTGTTACAGACAAAGAAGTTCCGAAGTCTATTTCTGTATCTAAATCAGTTAAAGTAAATCCATATAGAAATTCAAATGAGAAGCATAAAAGAACAGCAAACATGCCTAAAGCTGGAGCTAAATAACCTCGTTCTTTGAAAATAGCCATAGTCACTAAAAACACCAATGCAACTTGTATCATGATTCTTTATTTTAAAAACATTATCCCTTAAGTAATTTTTGATAAAATCTACCCAGTGCCTCCTTTACAAAGAAGAAAGACACTGGGCAACTTCATTCATATCGTCAGTTTAAACAATTTCAAAACAAAATTGATCTTTTATCAATTCCCAATTTTAGGTGTCCATTGAACTTCTTCATATTCTTGTAAATAATGTGCTCTTATAATATCTGGACCAGTATCTTCGAGTATTGCACCGTTAAGCTCTATTTCTGGTTCTTCATGTGTCCAGAAATTACGATAGGTTATTACAGCATGAGGCATGACAATATTGGGACCATTGACATATGAAGGCATCAAACCTTTGTAAGCTAAAAAATCACCATAAGTATTGAAATCTACAAGGCCGTCAAACGATATGTGACATGTACGACATGATTTGCCTACTACATTTCCATACAATTCTTCAGGCTGTGGTTCTAATGGATCAAAGGCTGCACCACCAATATTGGCTTGCTTGTACCCATCGATAAGTGCTATTTGCTGATCAACATCTGCAGGATTTGGGTACCATTCATTAACAAGTTCTCGTATAGCGTCTGAGGCTATATCACATTCATCGGGTGAAGCCGTGAGATTATTACCATCCAGGGTGAGCAAATTCTGTTCTTTAAAACTGTTTTGTTCTCCTGGAGTAATAGCAGTAAATAATCGCCCAGAATCAAACTTGTAGGTCTTATAATCCAGTTCTCTGAATCGAGCTCCCAGGTAGGGGGAAGATGGACTTCCTCCATGACAATTGTTGCATAGATTGGGAACGTACTTTTTTTGATAACCATCCAAATCAGCAAAATTGGATCTTGGGATATTGGTTTCTGGAGAGGCTGTTTGGAAGAATACATAAAACTTCACAACAGAATTATCCCGTACTTGCTGCAGGTATGCTGGCGAGTAGGGTGGAACTTCTTTTGGAAACGGATTTAAGCCATCAGGATCATACCAGTTGGTGGCATCGTCTATGGGCGACCATTCCATACAGACAGTAGCTACTAGATCAGGCGCCAAAAATTCTCTGTTGGCTGCTTTATCCGCATTGTCATGATTCTGATCAAATAAACCGCTCTCCGTATAATTTGCCACATAGGAAGAGGCTGTACCATCATCTCTTCGTAAAAAATTCATATTTCTTCCAGAACCCAAATCATTAAAATTGAGGAAAGAAGTATTGTGGAAAACCGTTGGGTCTACATGGTCTCCGTAGATTACATCATCAGGAGAAGTCTGTACATCATATCCATTATGTGTGAGCCAATCTTCCAAGGTAGTTCTTAGGTTTCCTGGATCGATATGATTATAATAAGCAGTAGCATCTGCATCTGACCCTATGCCCTTAAAGGAAAGTGCCGAATTGTAATTCGGTCCGAGACCACTGTCTCTATCCACAAGATTTTTAAGGTGAATTACTATTGGACTCTCATCGTAGGGATAATCTGGCCACAAGTTGGCGACTACATCTCCAGCTTCCACCTCATCATCTGGATTGACAACCCACCCCAAACCTGGTTGCGTTTTATCATACACATCGATTACCACATCAGTAAGGACGGCGCCTCCACTACTTTCGAGTACTTCTATTTTTACTTTCTGATTAGGTGGTATACGATAAATGGCATTAATAGCTTTATCGATCTCTGCTTCTTTTACGGTAGCATAGTCGAGACCATCACCAGCGACGTCCGATACTCTAAGATATTTGGTGATAAGTTCTGGGTCTGCCAAAACTTTTATCATTGTGACATCTCCTGGTTGATCCATATTTATAGTACTGAAGTGACTTACTGAACCCCTATAGAATCTTCGATCCTGGTCCAGTTTTGCCATACCATCTCTGTTCCATTCACCTGTACTTTCGTTGTAAAACCAAATAGGAATTTTACCTGGAGCTTGCTCTCTTATATTTCCATTTTTCTCTGCCCCGGCTAGTGGAATTAATACTTCTGCTTTTCCTTCCTTACACAGGTTATATTCATTACCATATTTGTCATAAATGTTGACTTCTATCATTCCATATGATATCAGTCCAGTTTGCTCTTCTCTATCTCTTCCTAAAAAATCACCAGGAAATTCATTGCCCTCAATATCAAGCAGGGCAAAATCAGCAATAAGACTCGTTTTCGCTCTATTACCTTTTTCATCCACCAGGCAATTTGCAGGTATTCGCACGACTGCTCCATTGTCATTCAATTCAATATCGTTGCGAGGATCGATGGTTGTACTTTTCAATTTTCTTATATGGAATTTTTTTCCTCGTTGATTATCCAGAAAGGCCTGACCATAACTTGTATATCCGTTTTTCTTGATGTATACTGAATATCTCTGAGCGATAGGAATTCTAAACCGAAAATGCCCATGTTCATTTGTTTTTGCTGTTTGACCATTGACAGTAACATCTGCATCTGCGATTGGAGTATCTGCGATTCGGTCATAAACTAATCCTGAAAATATCTCTTCTGTTTGTCCATACCCCACGCTGTACTGCGATGCGACCATTCCACCTTTTCTATCATCTATCAGTACATCTATCAGAATTGTCCCTTCTCCTCTTGGCATTTTTAGCTTAATGGTTGGAGAGCTATATTCTTGCTCAGATTTGCCCTGTCTGACCCTCCAACTATAGGAGAGCGGATCGCCATCCAGATCTTGGGCCAAGGCGCGCAGTTGTAATCCATCGCCAGGTCGTGGATATTTTATTTTTGTACCACCTTTGGTCAATTCAAATCCCAGCAGCCTTGGAATGCTATTATTCATCTGGTATTCACCTAGATTTCCGCTTGTTAGGTTAAATGTCTTCGAGTCACTAGCGACGGTTATAGTTGCGCTATTTGTAGCAGAAGAAATTGCAAATTGCCCATAAGTATTGGCACGTTGATTTTCTTTAAGGTCATATTTTATCAAAGGCATTGATTGTATGCCATAGTATTCATTGAAAAAAGAAGCTCTACCACCGATTAAATTGACCTGCCCAGTGTAGGTTGTTCTGCCTTTCTCTGGTACAAGATATATGGGTAAAGCATACAAAATGTTATGCTTGATATAGAATACTTCTTTGAGTTGACCTGCCCTCCATCCCTTTTGAGCTGGCCAATGTACTTCGTATTTTCCGGATGGTACGAGGGGGAAATAATAGCGACCAAAAATATCAGTGACTGCTTCTGAAGCCGCATTGCCTGAGCTCAAGTCGATTAGCATCACTTTGATATCGGGTACTGGCACATTGGTTTCTCCTGTTTCAGTTTTAACAGCTACCATTACAGATCCGTGCACGGTACCTCCCTCAGCCTTTCTTGGAACTGTTTTTCTTAATTGAGTAGTGGCGTCATTTGAGGAATTATTGGATGTGCCACAAGTAAACAGAAAGAAAACAAGAATTAAAAATGTTGATACTAGTTTAATTTTTTTCATGTTTTGAAGATTTTGGTTAGTTAGGTTATTGTTTGACGTTTAATAATATGAGTAAATTGACACTAGCTTGTGCGTAACGGCATCGGGATAAAGAACACCCCTTATTTACTTAAATGTCAGGACTGATTAATTAGATTACTAATAGTCAATTATGAAAATCTTACACCTTATTGTATTATCCATATTTATTCAAGTAGCCAAGAATGCATACACGGATAATAATCTTTCATTTGGTTTTATAACTATTGCTTAATTACCACCAAATGGATCTCAACGGAATTGAATCTTATCAATATTCATTAATAAAATTACACTATGCTTCTTTCTAAATATACGGAAATCAATTCTAAAAATCTCGACTTGGATGACTTACAGAGCGATATTACGTAGAATTACGTAAAGATTGCGTAATTCTACGCAGGTCTACCAAGTGTGCATAAAAAGGAAATAATTAATACCAAAAACGAAGGCTTTAATTCATATAATCTAAACCTTGAGCATCTACTCTCAGCACCTCCCACCCATTTTCTTGATATGCATCTCCTCTTACCTCCACAGGCTCCCCAATATACTCCAACACCTCCTGATTGATATCTTCCCCATTTGCTCCTTTCAAAATGTAATAAGAATTACGAACGCTGCCTCTTACCAAAAATACAGGAGGAATGCCTCCACTTATACACCGAATGGCACAACTCTTATGCACCTTGCCCTCAGCTGGTTTCATTACCCCAAACCAACATTTAGGGTCTA
This sequence comes from Saprospiraceae bacterium, assembly GCA_965230575.1. Lineage (GTDB taxonomy): Bacteria > Bacteroidota > Bacteroidia > Chitinophagales > Saprospiraceae > CAJXUU01. Next base: position 6,347,179 of record OZ246013.1, on the reverse strand, counting down.
CAATCTCTCCTTGTAATGTTTTATTCGTGAATCTTGGAGTGCCACTCTTTTTGGCTTCTGTGGCCAATACCTCCATGACGGATTTATGCTTCTTCGTTAATTCAATTAGAGTCCTACCATCACCATATATGAGGGTGCCTTGGATTTTGATCTTCTTGCCCGAAAGCTTTCCAAATTTTTCTTCGGCCTGATACATGAAGGTTTTTGCTCCATTTTTGCCATGTCCCACCAATAAGGCAGAAGTGCTATTTCCATTATCCAATTGGCCTTTATCTAGCAATAATACGGGGAATGGATCTTCATAATATACACCTGTGAATTCTTTAACCTTGCCTAATTCAAATTGACCAGAGCTGAATGGTTTGGCTAAAATTACAATGGCAAAGAGGACAATTGGGATAAGAATAAAGATGGGGATCAAGATTCTTTTTATCCATTTTTTATTTTCTGCTGAAGTATTTCCTTGCCAACCTATGAAAAAATTGTCCTTACTCATTTTGAAATTTTTACAGGTTCTACAAAGGTGCCCTCGGCATTTGGTGTGGGATTGACCCAGACCATGCCATCGACCAATTTGAGCTCGTAGGTCTCCAGTTTTTCGGTGAAAGGGGGAGGTGATTGTCCATTCTCTGGGAGGTATTGATAGCCATGCCAGGGACAGGTAATACATCCATCGATGATCTTTCCTTCTCCAATCGGTCCCATCTGATGGCGGCAAACATTATTCACTGCAGAGAGCTTGCCCTCGTACTTGAATATGGCAATATTTTGTCCATCAATAAATACAGTTTTGGCACAATCATCTGGAATCTCACTTGCCTTGCAAACTTCAGAAAATCCATTTTCCAACACATACTTTTTTTGATCTCTCAGCCATCTTGATTCTTTCATGCCAGCTATCAAATGTAAACTGGCGACACTGCCAAAACTAATAATAAGCAAGACCCAATAGACCGTCTTATTTTCATATTGCAAAATCCCCAGTGCTATGTGAAGAATCACTAATCCATAGGCCAGATAGACCAACATATGTAAAGCCTTCCAAAATTTGGGACTTAGGTTTTTGAGCCAGAAATCATGACTCGTAGCAGCCATTAAAAAGAAGATTAGAAAGGCAAAAAAGCCAAATACCTGAAATGGGAATTGGCTTATCGTCAGGTATTTTGTATTGGACAAAAAGATACTGGCAAGAGGATTGATGTCGCCAAGAGAATGAAATTGAATGATGCTAAAAATACTATGGATGGCTGCAAAAATAAACATGGTCACACCCAAGTGCCTGCGGTTATAAAGTAAGGGCAAAAAGACCTTGTTGATCCTGCAAAGTGGACCAATTATCAATATGAAATGTAGTAAGAATACTGCCGTCAATGAAGTAGTGCGGATGATCAGGGTCTCAATAGTAATTTGAGCGTCAATGAATAGCTGTAAACCAATGAATGTAATTACAATTAGTGCTACGCCTGAAGCAAGTATTTTGTCGTATGATTTTTTGAAATTGTTCCAGCCTATGGCGGTGTAGGTATTGCTCATTCTATTAATAGTAATTTGAAAGAAATAAAATTATGGCAACAATAGCAGACAAAATAATCCATGTTGACAAATGGGATTTTCTTTGATTTATATTCATTACTTTTCAATTTTAGTTTTTGGAAGTCTTAATCCATCGATTTAGAAGAATCGGCCATAAGGCTACCATCCCGGGAAATGTAATGACCCTAAACCAAATTCCTGCCCCCTCTACCGAAGGATCAATCTTTTTTAATCCGCTTGCTTGAATTAGAAAAGCAACAATGATTCCTATCAAGATGTAGATTAGGAAACCATAGACAAATAAAAATACGAGTGTTTTCATATTGTTGAATTTGAAACTCCAGCATATCTGATACCTGTGAGCAAATGCATCTGATGATCTAGGGTTGATAAATCACTCAATTGAAATTTTGAGAAATCATCATATCCGCAACTTCTAGAAACGACCTTCATCAAATCTGTAGACGCTTCGAAAAATCTTCCCAACTGCTTGGCAGATTCTTCAATAATAAGTCGCTTCCTCAGCCCTTCTTTTTGGGTTGCAATTCCTACTGGGCAATTATTCGAACCACAAGCTCGCATGCCGAGACAACCAATCGCCTGAAGTGCCGAATTGGAAACAGCAATAGCATCTGCTCCGAGCATCATCGCTTTGGCAAAATCTTCTGGCACACGAAGTCCTCCCGTGATTACCAGCGTGATATCCTTTCTGTCAATATTATCCAGGTGACGTCTTGCCCGGGCGAGTGCAGGAATAGTGGCCACATTGATATTGTCTCTCAAGATGGTTGGTGCAGAACCAGTCCCACCACCTCGTCCATCGAGAATGATGTAGTCTACACCCACCGCCAAGGCAAAATCAATATCGTCTTCGATGTGACTGGCAGCGATTTTGAATCCTACTGGGATACCTCCAGTTTGTGCTCTCACTTCATCCGCGAAATTTTTAAAATCTTCCACTGTTATCAAATCGGGAAAAACAGGAGGCGAAATCGCATTCTGGCCAGCTTCCAGGCCTCTTACTTCTGCAATCTCCTTACTTACTTTCGCGCCTGGTAAATGCCCTCCAGTCCCTGTCTTGGCACCTTGACCGCCCTTGAAATGAAAGGCCTGCGCTTTTTTGACCTTGTCCCATGAAAAGCCAAATTTTGCAGATGCCAATTCATAAAAATAACGGGAGTTGTTTTCTTGTTCTTCAGGTAGCATTCCTCCTTCACCTGAGCAGATACCTGTACCCGCCATTTCAGCGCCTTTGGACAAAGCTATTTTTGCTTCTCGTGACAATGCACCAAAGCTCATATCTGATACGAAGACAGGAATGTCTAGTTGCAATGGCTTTTTAGCATTCGGACCGATCACGACAGAAGTCTTCACTTTAGCATCATCCATCAATGGTCTGCGCGATAATTGTGCAGGCAGGAATTGAATGTTTTCCCATTTGGGAAGCAGGTTTCTGTCTACACCCATGCTAGCAGATGGTCCGTGGTGTCCATATTTTTTCAATCCATTTTTAGATAGATGTTTGATGTAGCCAGTATATGGCTCGGTGGATTCTGGATGTGTATCTGCGTACTGACCCAGGTATTGATCTCGATTGAATGGCTGTGGATAGTCGATCAAATATTGATTGATTTCATCTTCATCGATGCATACATAACCATCTTTGATTTCAGATTTGAATTTATACAGGATCTCTTTATTGTTGTACTCAGAAACTCCAGTGTCATATCGATAATCCCATCCATGAAGGCCGCATATCAGATTGTCACCTTGGATATATCCGTCTGCCATGAGTGCCCCCCTATGAAGGCATCTGCCGTAGAGGACGGAAACATTGTTATCATATCTCACTATTACTAAGTCCAATCCATTTATTTGGAAGGGAGTCGGAATTCTGTCTTGGAGGTCGTCGAAAAGAATAATTTTAGTATCTGTCATTTGTTTAGAATCAAGTGATAAAAGGAAGTGAAATATAAAAAAGCCAAATTGATAAAATAAAACTAAAGTTTTGGAATGCAATATGACAATTCTTTCAAATATATTATTCCCGTAATTATTTCACAGTCGACTAGTGTACTTATTTTGGTTTTTGAAGGAGAAAGATTAAAAAGCAACTTGTCAAACTTCATATATTCTTTGTGAAATCCTTGTGACCTTTGCGGTTAATGAATACCTAAGTATTTTTTTTATTAATAAAGTTCTACCGAGAGTACTTAGGAAGATTTGGGAATATACTTTATGAACTCTGGATTATCAGGTAGGCCTTCGATGAAAGTTTCACCCTTTCCACTTCCATCAGGCGGGAACATTTTAATCTTACCTGCCTTTCTCTCAGCAGCGTAGAAATTGCCGTCGGGCCCAAAATCCATGCCCGATATATGCTTTACATGCCCATCGATAAATGTTGTCGGAGCTACAATTCCATTGGGAATGCCGCCACCAAGATCATAGGTCACCACACTATCATTTCCGCTACTTCCAATGTATAGAATATTGTCCTTCATCAACAATTGCACAGGAGCACTTAGATGGGATCCCTTGATTTGAGCATAAAGTTCACCACTATGGATGTTGTAAATTTTGACACTATTATCAGGTTCGTCGGATACAAAAAGATAGTTGTTATAATACAAAACGCCTCGAACAGAATGTGCTATTTTGGAATCTGAACTATCTGTAAAGTTTACACCCAGACCTTGAGGAGGGGCTACGTTTGGAGGATAAGGTGTGGGGTTGTTTGGAAGATTTCCAATAGATGATGCGACCCTGGTACCCAGCAGAAAATTGTCCGAAGGTTTATAATTGTTTTTGAGGTAAGGGGCTACTTCCATTGGTATATTGGCAGCTTTCAATCCCGTCACTACATTCGTATCCTGACTGGAGATATAACAATTTTGCTCGTCATCAAAAGTAAGGTCGTAAGGATGAAAAATGGCTCCGAGCGTAGTCTTGGAAGCAAATACATGACTAAATGTATAACCGCCATTGCCATCAGATAAATATGTGAGTATCTGACTATATTCTTTGTATCCATTGACAACGTACAATAAGTCTCCGACAACGCAAAACGCCCTCAATTCGCTGAGTACTGGATTCGGAGACCCTGTTGGTAGAAGATCAGGATTCGAATGTTGCTTACCACTGTCATGGTATACTTGAATATTATTTATACCTGGAGAACCGCCATGAAAACTTACATACCACATTTTGATTTATTTTTTAATTAATAAAAACGGTCTAAAGCAAAAGAGGGGTGCTATTACGAACTTACCAATTTTTTGAACTTATTAACTATGCCCTGTAAGGTCGAAAAAATGGCGTCTGATGAAAATCCGCCTAAGAGCGCCAAGGTCATTTTTTGGATTTCAATATACTGGTTGCTGATATTATCCACGGTGTATGAAAAGAGCTCAGAAATGACAAATCCAGAAATGACACCTATCAGAATCGAAGCATTTAATTCTATTGAATTGGCTGGTATCAAAGTATAATTTCGGATTTTGTCTCCAAATGTTTTTAACAAGTAAAACATGACGCCTAAAAGGGAGGCAGCACAGATAAAAATTAAATTGAAAAGCAATACTTTGCCATTCGAATTCAACAGACCCATGGCTTGGTTTTTTTCATTGACATCATCTGATAGACTAATCAATATTAATGCTATCAGCGCAATTCCAGCAATTACAACACATTTCGTGAAAATTGGGATTTGATACCACTTTCGTTTATCACCCCGGAGGATCATTTGTGAGTTTATATAGTGAATTGACTCCACTGTTGCTGGTGCAATTACCTTTCTCATGCTATTGTAATTATCAATTAGCGTGGTATCGCTTAATTCTGATGACAATGAGATACTATTGGGTAATTCCTTGCCACTGCTAATGGCATAGTTCATCATCAATCGAATATCACCTTTTATGGATTCGGTATTGTAGGCAGAAGTAATCAAAGCACTATTCTTAGCCACAGGTGCGAGGTCGGACATGTTGGTGTTTTTTGGAGTTAGTATGCGCTCATCGAAAAAAATGAACGTGATCAAATATAGATAAAAATAATTTTTTGGAAGTAGTCTCTACTGTTTTCATAAGAATTTTACAAGGACAAGAATATTCTATTTGATTAGAATTACTCCATAAATTTAGATCACAAAATTTATCTATATACGCTTGATAGACCAGGTATTAAAAACCCACGATCGGGTAGATTGATAGCTTCATTCTTAGTGCAAGTGTAAATGAATTAATGTGTACAACCTACTTTATTTCATATTTACCCATTCCATAATATTTAGATATAAAATTCCACGCCGCTCATATTTATTATTGAAAAGTATATTTAATTCTTCTGAAAATAATTTGAATGCAGCTTTTTGTTCACTATGTGGAATATTAATAATCTTTTTAAAGAATTGGAGGGTCAATTCTGGCATTTCTATACCTAATGAAATCTTGGAAAAGTACTTTTTTATAGGCTTTAATTCTGATTCGATGACTCCATAATTTTCAATATCAAAATGTGCCATAAGGAAGGCCAAACGGGCATAGCCTTGAATGTCTTCCCGCAGATGCCCCATCTTATTGTTGAGAATATTATTTAGAAATTTGATTGCTTTACCAGCCTTGCCAGCCATAATATAAAGAATGGCAACCTTATAATGAAGAACCAAGATTCGATGACTGTCCAGATTTTTTCCATACCGTTTGATCCTTGCCAAAGTTTTAGGAATAACTTCCAGGCCTTCAACATATTTCTTGGTCAATATGTATTGATTAAGCCTTCCGTTGTGGACGTAAATAAAACTTATGATTTGGCTGTTTTTATTAAACTTGCCGTAATTGTCTTTTCTAAATTTTTCAATTTCCTGAAGGTAGTTGACATATGCTTCTTCACGACCCAAGTGATAAAGGGTGGTGAGAATGTAGTGATATGCCCGCATCATTAGATTGGTATCTCGATGGAGGTATCTTCCTTCGATCTTAAACAAATCGAGCCATAGTATAGCACATTCATTGCATTGCTCCATTTCCAATAAAATGAAGTGATACCAGACTCGAGATTGATAATAAAATGCTCTTTCAATAAGTCCGAGTTCATGTTCTTTTACCTTATCAAGCTCATCCTTGTAAAGTTTTTTTACTTCTTCAGCTTCTTTCAGCGAGCGAACATGACCGTACTTGATATAGCCTCCATGCAATCTGATCCTAAGGTTGGAAAGTGTAAGCCGACTATTGATATTGGTGATAAGCTCATCAGTAATATCTGTGAGATAGGTCACCCTGTCGGTCCCTGTCCTTGTAATATGTCTGGTTTCAATTATTTTCCCAAATTCCAAGAGCTGCAATAGTATAAGCTCATCATTGATTTTGATAGCAAGAGCCTTTGCCTTGTCAATGATTTTTAAAGACTGCAAATAAAGTCCCTTGCCATAAAGGATATTGGCAAAATCAAGAAATTCTCGGAGTTGAATCGCAACGTTTTCTTTTCTCTTTTGCAATCTCAAACTACTCATAATTTGAGTGTACAAATGACGCTTTAGATTAGGGAGTTTTTTCTTGTCAAATTGTTTGACCAATTCGGCTTCATCCAATTGAATCTGCTTTTCCAAAACCTCAAAAAGCTGTAAGTATTTTAATGTCCCACCTTCAGATTCCCGTTGAGCAAATGATCTGAAATGCCGTTTTTCTCCTCTGGTAAGAGAATCAATAAGTGTAAATAAGTCGTCGCTTTTGGATATTGGCATAACAAAAATTGAGATTGTACATTTCTGTAAATCAATTAGTTGTAAAAATAAATAAACGATTTGTGATCACAATTAGCGCACAAATGAACTTGCGATGGTAGGGTTCGAACTGTAATATTGTCAAATAATTTAATGGTACGCAAGCTTTCTTGATTTTATTCTTTCATTCACTAAACAACATTCCATGAAAAAAATTGAAGCCATCATCCGCTCCAGCAAATTCGAACTTGTGAAAGAAAGTTTGGCCAAGGAAGGCATCAACTTTTTTACCTTTTATGAGGTCAAGGGTTTCGGTCATCAAAAGGGCAAGGAGCTTTCTTATCGAGGTGCGATCTATGATGCAGGTTTCATTGGAAGAATCAAACTGGAAATCATATTGTCCGATGATTATATAAATACTGCCTTCGAAGCAATTGCCAAGGCTGCGCATACTGGTGAGAATGGAGATGGACTCATCCTTGTCACTCCTGTATTGGAAATTAAAAATATAAGATCTGGCCTGAAAGGGTCCCAAAGTATAAATGTCTAACCTCCAAAAAGAGGCAGGAAGATTTGATTATTAATAGAGAATTACAATTACAAAATTTTAAAAAATATGGACGAGACATTGTATACCGTCAACAATTTATGGATTCTAATTGCAGCTGCTATGGTTTTTGTCATGCACTTGGGATTTGCCAGTCTGGAAGCGGGATTTGTAAGAAGAAAAAATACCGTGAACATCCTCTTTAAAAATTCACTGATCATCGGTATTGGTCTGTTGACCTATTTTTTGGTAGGATTTAATTTGATGTATCCAGGAGAAGGATTTGCAGGTGGGATATTCGGATTCTCGGGGCTTGGTGCTATTGCTCCGACGGGCGATGCAGGTGGCATAGCCTATGCCAATGGCTCATACTCATATTACAGTGATTTTATTTTTCAAGCAATGTTTGCGGCTACCTGTGCGACGATAGTTTCAGGAGCAGTGGCTGAAAGAATAAAATTAGGTCCGTTTTTAGTTTTTGCTGCCATCTTTGTTGCCTTCGTTTATCCAATCATTGGAATGTGGAAATGGGGTGGTGGATGGTTGGATGCCCTGGAAGTGCCATTTTATGATTTTGCAGGTTCTACAATTGTACATGCGGCAGGGGGATTTGCCGCATTAGCTGGAGCCATAGTTTTAGGAGCGCGAAAGGGAAAGTATACAAAAACTGAAATCAAGGCAATTCCAGGCCACAGTTTACCATTTGCAGCATTGGGTGTCTTTTTGTTATGGTTCGGCTGGTTTGGGTTCAATGGTGGATCCGTCTTATCTGCAGATCCGGATAATGTGTCCTTGGTCTTTGTCACAACTTCATTGGCCGCGGCAGCGGGTGCTTTTGGAGCCTTTATAATGAGCTATTTTATGTTTAAGTCTCACGATCTATCGATGGTACTGAATGGTATTTTGGGTGGATTAGTAGGAATAACGGCAGGAGCAGATTTGATGACAAACCCTTGCTGGGCAATAGTTATCGGTTTTATTGCGGGCATGATTATTCCCTTATCGGTTGTGTTTTTTGATAAAATGAGAATCGATGACCCTGTGGGCGCTACTTCGGTACACTTGGTCTGCGGTATATGGGGGACATTGGCTGTAGGTTTGTTTGGCGACAAAGCAGGTCTTGCGCAGTTTACATCTCAATTGATTGGTGTTGTCGCTATTGGATCATTAGCCTTTATAGCAGCATACTCCATCTTTTTTATTTTGAAAAAGACAGTCGGGATCAGGGTGTCTGTGGAAGAAGAAATTATTGGACTGGATATAGTCGAACACGAAATGGATGCTTATAGTGGAATGATAGAAGAAGGACATCAGTGGTCGTTGTCGACATGATAATAGAGTTAAAAATATATTTCCTCTGGTATTGCGAGGACTAAACCAAATTTTAATAAAAACGTAGATTTTGAAAGAAGAAGGAGATCAAGGAAGAGACAATGGCATAGGCCTTTATGTTGCTCAAGAAGAGCGAGACTCGTGTGGAGTTGGGTTGCTTGCTGATTTGAAAGGTGTTCCTACACGTCAAATTGTGGACTCGGCCTTGATTGCCTTGGAGAATATGGAGCATAGAGGAGCTTGTGGTCATGAAAAAAATACTGGAGACGGTGCTGGCATTCTTACAAAGATTCCTCATGATTTTTTCAAACGTATTTTGTCAAAAGATCAAGTTCAGCTTCCCAAGGTTGACAAGTATGGGGTTGGCATGTTCTTCTTGCCGCGGGATTATGAAGCTAGAAAGTATTGTGAGGGTGTAATTGACAAGTGGGTTAAAAAGAGAGATTTTCAAATTTTTTATGAAAGAGAAGTACCAAGAGATAATTCAATGATCGGGAATTCGGCAGTGAATTCTGAGCCAATTATCAAGCAATATTTTTTCAAAACTGCCCGATTCAATAATAAGGATATTGAGAATCGCTTTTATTTTTTGCGATCGTCCATAATGAAGGAAATTTATTTTTCAGAAAAGGGCCTTACCGATGATTTTTATATCGCCTCATTATCCTCAAAGACCATTGTGTATAAAGGTCTGCTTACTGCTAATCAACTCAGACCATTCTATCTGGATCTTCAAGACGAGGAATATAAATCGCCAGTTGCCATTGTTCACAGCCGTTTTTCTACCAATACTTCACCAAAGTGGAAACTTGCACAACCATTTCGATGCATAGCCCACAATGGAGAGATCAATACCATTCAGGGAAATCAAAACTGGTGGAATGCAAGGGAGCAGTACATGGGAAAAATAGCTAAGAATAGAGCCGACCTTATTTCGGTAATGCCTGTCTGTGATCCCTATCAATCTGATTCTGGGAATTTTGACAATGTCGTTGATTTTTTATTAAGGGCAAGTAGATCCATTCCTCATACTATGATGATGATGATTCCCGAGGCATGGCAAAATAATCCTGAGATTGAAGATTATAAGAAATCGTTTTATGAATACCACGATGCATTGTTGGAGCCTTGGGATGGTCCTGCTTCAATTTGTTTTACGGATGGTACAATTGTAGGAGCCACCTTGGATAGAAATGGGTTGCGTCCATCGAGGTATGTGGTGACCTCGGATGATATATTGATCCTGGGGAGTGAGGCTGGATGTATTGAAATAGATCAGAGAAAGGTAAAATATAAAGGAAGACTACAGGCTGGTAAGATGCTACTCGCTGATTTGGATGAGAATCGAATAATCTCTGATAAGGAATTAAAAGAGATCATATGTAAGCGGAAACCTTATAAACAATGGCTGGCCCAAAATGCCCTCCATATTGACCAATTGACCAAAGTGGCTGAAATGGCTTCTGATCCATTACCACTTCGAACCAGACAGGCGGCATGCGGAATGAGCCTGGAAGATGAAAAACTCATAGTGGCAACCATGTCTGCACAGCAAAAGGAGCCGATAGGTTCTATGGGTGCAGATATACCACTGGCAGTCCTCTCCAAAATAGCCCAACATCCAGCAAATTATTTCAAACAACAATTTGCACAAGTAACCAATCCACCGATCGATCCATTGAGAGAAAAATTCTACATGACATTGTCGACTGTAATTGGAGGAGGAAGCGCGATTATACATTCTGGCCCAGAGGAAGCCAAGGTGTTGAGGACAGATCATCCCATTTTGAGTCATCAACAATATTCAAGCTTAGTTCATAGTGGAGTTGATTTCCTGGATACTGGATGCTTGGATATTACCTATGAAAAAGAGGAGGGGCTGAAAAAAAGTATTAAAAGAATAGTCAAAGAATCTCTGGCATTAATAGCGAATGGTAAACAAGTCATACTGCTATCGGACAAGGGGCTAAATGCAAATAAAATTAATATTCCTTCCCTTCTAATTACGGGTGCCCTTCATCACTATTTGATCAAAAAAGGACTTAGAAAAGAAGTGGCTATCGTTGTAGTAGCGGGTGATGTTTGGGAGACACATCATGCTGCAACATTGCTGTCATACGGCGCTGATTTGATCTATCCGTATCTTGCACTTGATACTGCCCGATCACTTTCCTCGGCACAAGATATTTCAGCTGACAAAGCAGAAATGTCATACATCCAGGCTGTAAATAAAGGCTTGCTCAAAATAATGTCCAAACTTGGGATTTCGACCTTGGCATCGTATAAAGGAGCACAGACTTTTGAAATATTAGGGATAAGTGATGAGGTCGTTGATCGATGTTTTAAAGGATCAATTTCTCGAATAGGTGGACTGACTTTTGAAGATTTGGAAAAGGAAAATTTGGCAAAACACAGATATGCCTTTTCTACTGAAAAAAGCCAACTTCCCGATATCGGAAATTTCCAGTGGAAAAAAAGGGGAGAATACCACCTATTCAATCCAAAGACTATCCACTTGCTTCAGCACAGCACTAAGGTGAATGATTATTCGATTTACAAGAAATTTGCCGACGAAATTGATATCCAAGAAAATAATGCTTCCGTACTTCGGTCATTCTTTAAAATTAAATCAAATACCAAATCTATTTCACTTTCAGAAGTTGAGAGTCGAGAATCGATCCTTAAACGATTTGCGACGGGAGCCATGTCATTGGGTTCTTTGTCGCACGAAGCGCACAGTACTTTGGCCATTGCAATGAATAGAATTGGTGCAAAGAGCAATAGTGGAGAAGGAGGAGAGGACGCTAGAAGGTTTGAGAAATTGAAAAATGGAGATTGGGAGAGATCTGCCATCAAACAAGTGGCGAGCGGAAGATTTGGAGTGGATATTAACTATCTCGCCAATGCCATTGAAATACAAATAAAAATGGCTCAGGGCGCCAAGCCAGGTGAGGGCGGACAACTTCCAGGCCACAAGGTTGATGACTATATCGGGAAGATTAGAAATGCGACTCCAGGTGTAAGCCTTATCTCACCGCCTCCACACCACGATATTTATTCGATCGAGGATCTGGCTGAGTTGATATTTGATCTTAAAAATGCGAATTCAGAAGCCAGAATTAGTGTCAAGTTGGTATCAAAGGCTGGTGTAGGTGTGATCGCTTCAGGAGTAGCCAAGGCACATGCCGATCATATTCTAATTTCTGGAAGTGATGGCGGCACAGGAGCGTCTCCGCTAAGCAGTATCAGACATGCCGGATTGCCGTGGGAACTTGGACTTTCAGAAACACACCAGACCTTGGTTAGAAATGGATTGAGAGATAGGGTGGTATTACAAACGGATGGCCAGATTCGTACGGGCAGAGACTTAGCTATAGCTACCATGCTGGGTGCAGAAGAATGGGGCATTGCGACTGCGGCTCTAGTTGTAGAAGGGTGTATTTTGATGAGGAAATGTCATCTCAATACTTGTCCTGTAGGAATAGCAACCCAAGACAAAAGTTTGCGAACAAAGTTTGCAGGGAAGGTTGAGCACATTGTCAATTACTTCCATTTTATGGCCGATCACTTAAGAGAGATTATGTCAGAATTGGGAATCAGGACTGTAAATGAAATGGTGGGACGGACGGATCTTTTAGAAGTCAATACTAAAAACAGACATTGGAAGACAGCCAACCTTGATCTATCACCAATCCTATTTCAACAAGAAAACAAATACAACAATACAATGTATAAATCAGTCGATCAGGATCATGGATTGAGTGATGTGCTGGATCACACACTCCTAATTAAGACTGGATTGGCAAGGGAGAATAGGAAATCTTTTCATTCAGTGATCGATATTAAAAACACTGACAGATCAGTAGGGACTATGCTGTCACATGAAATTGCGAAGAAGTACGGTGGAGACGGGATGCCTGAAGACAGCATTCAATTTCGATTTAAAGGGTCGGCGGGCCAGAGTTTTTGTGCATTTGGAATCAAGGGTCTGTATTTTAAGCTTGAGGGCGAAGCCAATGACTATTTTGGCAAAGGACTCAGTGGTGCGAAGATATCCGTAGCTCCAGATAGAGATTGTACGATTGTGCCAAGTGAAAACATCATTATTGGCAATGTGGCATTGTATGGAGCTACTGCTGGGCAGGCATATATTAACGGAAGAGCAGGAGATAGATTCGCAGTGCGCAATAGTGGTGCAGAAGCTGTTGTCGAAGGAATAGGAGATAATGGATGCGAATATATGACGGGTGGGACTGTAGTAATACTTGGTGAAATCGGTCAAAATTTTGCCGCTGGTATGAGTGGAGGAATGGCATTCATTTATGCACCAAAACATCAATTGCCTCCCAATTGTAATACAGAAATGATCTCGATCGAAGATCCACAACCATCGGACTTGAAAAAAATTAGAACCCTTATTAGGAAGCATACCAATCATACAGGAAGTCCATTGGGCTTTAAATTATTGAATAAGTGGATACTTGAAAAAAACAATTTTATAAAAATAATACCTCATGAATATAAAAAAGCGATAACTAAAAAGAAGCAAAATATTCAAGTGAAACAAGCGGTATAAATCACTTCATTCAAAGTTTTGTGTTATGGGAGATATTAATGGATTTAAAAAATATAAACGACAGTCTTTTTCTTCATTACCTGTTGAAGAAAGAGTCAAGAATTTCGATGAATTTCAATTGAATCTTGCAGATGGAGACATTGAAAAACAAGCAGGGCGTTGTATGGATTGCGGAGTCCCATTTTGTCATAGCGGTTGTCCATTGGGGAATGTGATACCAGATTTTAATGATGCGGTCTATCGGGAAGATTGGAAGTTGGCGTATGAGCTCTTGGTAAGTACAAATAATTTTCCTGAATTTACTGGCCGTATTTGCCCTGCACCCTGTGAGGCTTCTTGCGTGCTGAGTATCAATAATGATGCGGTGACTATTGAGCAAATCGAAAAAACCATTATCGAAAGGGCATTTGAAGAGGGATGGGTTGATGCCAAAATACCAAATCAAAGTACCGATAGGGAAATCGCAATTGTAGGAAGCGGGCCTGCGGGTTTGGCATGTGCGGATGAGCTCTCAGCAATGGGACATAAGGTAACGGTATTTGAGAAGGATGACAGGATTGGAGGACTCCTTCGATATGGCATTCCAGATTTTAAATTGAGTAAAAATATCATCGATAGGCGGATAGATTTGATGAGGGAAGCTGGTGTTCAGTTTGTGACCAATACCCTGGTTGGACATGATATTTCTGTCAAAGAATTGCAGCAGAGATTTGATGTCACCATACTTTGTGGAGGAGCTACGATAGCACGAGATTTGGATATCGAAGGCAGAGGGTTGCAGGGAGTGCATCTGGCGATGGATTTCTTGACTCAAAATAATAAGCAAGTGGCGGGTGACGAGTTAGATAAGGATGAAGAGATTAAAGTGAAAGATGAAAATGTTGTGGTATTGGGCGGAGGGGATACTGGATCTGATTGTATTGGTACTTCTCATAGATTGGGGGCTAAAACAATAACTCAAATCGAACTCATGAACAAGCCTCCAGAGACCAGATCAATTGATAATCCATGGCCCAATTGGCCTCAGGTATTACGGACATCCAGTTCACAAGAAGAGGGTTGTACTCGAGAATGGTCAGTTTTGACCAAGAGGTTTGTGTCAGAAGACGGTGTAAATTTATCTGGAATTGAAACGGTAAAAGTGGAATGGGTAAAAGATGAAAACGGCAAATATCAGTTGACAGAGTTGGAAGGAACAACCCAGGTACTTTCATGTCAAAAAGCATTTTTAGCCATAGGATTTCTACATGGTAAAAGAGAAGGATTATTGACCGATCTTGGAGTGAATATAGATCAGCGAGGAAATGTGATCACTAAGAAATATGCCACCAGCGTACCTAATGTCTTTGCAGCAGGCGATATGAGAAGAGGTCAGTCTTTAGTGGTTTGGGCCATTGCGGAAGGTAGAGAGTGTGCCAAAGTGGTAAATGCATATTTGTCTACTTCCGTGGCAGGGAAATATGAAATAGAGGCAAATGCATATTCGCTGTGAATAATTCCTTTTATAATCAAAGAGGTTTAGTTTTGTAATTGGACTTTGGGTAAACCATTTTAAAAAATAGTAACAAACATTAATGTCGATAAGAAATAATGAATCACGATTGAATTTGGAGTTGAACAAGAAATTCCAGATGTACAATAGCCTCTTTCTAAATTTATATTATCAAGAAAGCAACCCCGTAGGTCATCTAATACCACTGTTGACAAGCTATGCCAAAAAACAAATGGATAAAGGGCAAAGTCCAATGCAAATATTAGACAACTTCATAGCCGCAAATCACGATGTCATTGGAGGGGATAAGATTGGATTTATGTTCAAGGTGATTCAGTATGTGGAAAGACAGGTTGTATTGTTTGATAGTGTGGAAGATGTCATAAGCCCATATAGTCTGGAGGATGAAAATGTGGTTGAGGTGAAAGACCTCTTATCTACGGCTACAGATGCTCATAAGTCAAAAGAGTTGATAGATAAAATCAATAATTTTGGAGTGAGGATAGTCTTGACGGCCCATCCGACTCAATTTTACAGACCACCTGTTCTTAATATTATAGCACAGTTGAGACAAGAAATTGCGGACAATAATTTAGGGAAAATAGATAAGATACTCCATCAATTGGGATTGACATCCCTGGTGAATTCGAAGAGCCCGACACCTTTGGATGAAGCGCGTAATATTATTCACATCTGCAGAAGTTATTACTACGATGCCATAGGTGAATTATATGCTGAACTTCTAGAGGAAGTGCCTCAATTGATAAATCCAGAATTACTGACCTTGGGGTTTTGGCCCTGTGGAGATAGAGACGGCAATCCATATGTAAATTATGAAACAACCCAACAGGTTATTCATGATTTGCGGATGACGCTTATGAAGTGTTACTATCGTGACTTGAAAGAACTGTCGTCAAAATTGACTTTTAAAAGGGTAGAAACTTTGATCGGAGACTTATTGAGTCGTATTTATAAAGCAATGTTTTCTAAAGATATTATTGTCCCTGCCGAGGAGATTCTAAGTTGTTTGAATGAGGCAAGGGAATTGGTGGAAAAAAACTATGCAGGACTTTTCCTAAAGGAGTTGAAGGCATTAATCGTGAAGGTCGAGGTATTTAGAAATCACTTTGCTTCTTTGGATATTCGTCAGGATTTTGACGTTCACCGAAATACGGTTGGCCAAATCTTAATACAGGCGGGAATTATCAAAGAGTCTCTAAATGAACTCTCGGATGCAGAGCTTGTAAAGATACTTTGCACAAGTCAAATTGAAATTGATGAGAAGAATTTTACAGACCCTCTTATTGTCGATACTATTTGCAACATCCGACAGTTGTCAGACTTACAATCTTACAATGGAGAAAAAGGGTGTCACCGATATATCATAAGTAATTCGGAAGATATATTTTCTGTGTTGTTTGTCTTTGGATTGTTTCGATGGTTGCACCCAAATCAAGAGATCAATTTTGACATCATTCCTTTATTTGAGACAATGCGCGGAATGTCGGCTTGTGAGAAGGTAATGGATGAGCTGTTTTCTATCCCCGAGTACAGAGAACACGTAAAGCAAAGGGGTGACTCTCAAGTCATGATGCTTGGCTTTTCGGATGGCACCAAGGATGGAGGATACCTAATGGCAAATTGGTCTATCTATCAATCCAAAGAGCGCTTGAGCAGGGTATGCCGAACAAATGGTATCAAGGCTTTGTTTTTTGATGGAAGGGGAGGGCCACCTGCGAGAGGTGGTGGAAAGACGCATAAGTTTTACGCGGCTAGAGGCCCGGAGATTGCAAACAATGGCATCCAGATTACGATTCAGGGCCAAACCATCACCAGCACCTATGGCACGATAGACAAATTCAAATTCAATGCCGAGCAGATGATTTCCTCAGGCCTCTACAGCCATGTGCATCAACAAAAAGCGGCTTTGAGTAAAGATCAGCGCAACCTGCTCGAAGAACTTAGCGAATTGAGTTTTACAAAATACGATCAACTCAAGGCTCATCCCAGCTTCCTTCCGTACCTCGAAAAGATGACGACACTGAAGTATTATTCCGTGGCCAATATTGGCAGTAGACCAAGTAAGAGGAATAAGACGGGCAAGCTTACCTTAAAAGATCTGCGGGCCATTTCATATGTAGGTTCCTGGAGCCAGCTCAAACAAAATATTCCAGGCTATTTTGGCCTTGGCACCTCGCTACAAAAGTTTGCAGCATCGGGTAGGCTAGGTGAGGTGAAGACGCTGTATAAAGAGTCTCCATTTTTTGCAACACTTATTGATAATTGTATGATGTCTCTCACAAAGTGCTTGTTTAGCCTTACAGCATATATGCAAGAAAGCGAAGAGTTTGGTCAATTTTGGAAGTACTTACATGATGAGTATAAGCTCTCCAAAAAAATGATTTTAGAGATTACGGGGCTTGAAGAATTGATGGAAAACGAGAAGAGAAGCAGGCAGTCGATTCAGATTCGAGAAGAGATTGTACTACCATTGATTTTGGTACAGAATTATGCTTTGCAGAAGATTCAAAAAGAGGAAGAGTTGGAGCATGAGGAATTGTATAAGAAATTGGTTCATCGGTCATTGTATGGGAATATTAATGCGAGCAGAAATTCGGCGTAGGGAAGTTTATTTTAATTATTTACATTCTTTTCAAATCTTAGCTTAGGCAGAACAATCTTATATTCTTTCTCCACCTTGGCGTCATACCAATAGACTAAATATTCCACCTGACCATTTACTAATTGATAGTTTCTGGCTTTATATTTATTAATTTTTTTCTCAACAAAATTTTTTGAAAAAACCAAGACATTGTCTCCTTCCAAATTATTTAGACCTAAAGCATCTCCATTCTTATATTTGACATGTCCTACTTTTAAATGATCTCCGGATTTAAGTGTATTTATATAATTTTTGAAATATTTCTGTGACTTAAGATAGATGTCTTTGTGGCCAAGGATAATTTCAAAATGATCTGGAGGCTCAATTTGTCCATTTTTCATTTCAAGAGAGACTAGAGAATTGTTTAAATTATCAAAATAAGAAACATTTGCATGAATTTGTAAATTCAACTTGGCACGCGAACACGCTACGTAAAATAACCTTTTAGAACCTGGATTGTCCAAACTATATTTGTCCAACAGCAGATAAACATGATCAAATTCCTTTCCCTTGGATTTGTGCATGGTGGAAATTATTATGACATTCTTATCCACATTTAAAACATCTTCAGTTTTTATTTCCCGCACATAATCATACCATTCAATTAGTTGGCGCTGATTGATAAATGCATATTCGAATTTCAATATTATGTCTTTGCAAAGGTGGTAATGATTACTGTTTTCGTGTATTTTATGAAAGTGCCTTTTCGCATCGTTCCAATCCTTTTTCAAAATCAGACCTGAATCATTTTTATTTGAAGTCAGGAAATCAGTAAAGGTTCTTAATTCGGACAAATTACTCAAGCTAAAACCATCCATGCCTGTTACTAGTTTTGTCTTTTGTCCTGCATCCTTTAAGAAGGTATTCATCATCAGTGCTTCATCATTGGTACGCACTAATACAGCTCGAGATCCTTTAAAGTCATCTTCAATCAACTTATCAACCAATGGTTTGTACAGAAAATGAGATCCATATTTAATGATGGAGGCCTTATTTGTTTCTTCTGATCTTACGGCTTCTAAATTCTCACGCTTCAATCGATTCGGAATTCTTTTGAGCCATTGATTATTGAAATTTACAATGTTTTTGCTACTTCTGTAATTCTTTACCAGTGTATATGTTGAAGCTTCATATTTTGACGCAAATTTATGCATATACATGTTGGATGATCCGCGAAATTCATAGATGTTTTGATCATCATCTCCAACTGCAATGACCCTGATATTTCCAGCTTTTTCAATGATTGTTTGAATCAATAGCCACTCTTCTTGATTGACATCTTGAAATTCATCAAGCAACAAAACACTTTTGTTTGATATTGATCCAATATCAATTTCTTCAGATTTTATAGCCTCTATACATTGAGTAATTACATTTTCTGACTTTTTTAAGTCCCCCAATACACCTAGCAGTTGGAAGCAAAAGCCATGAAATGTAGTAATTTTGATAAAGCCTGCATATTCTGGAACCAACTGCCAGGCACGAGATTTAAATTCCAATGATGCTGCCTTGGAGAAAGTCAGCATCAAAAATTGTTCAGGTTTGATGTCCTCCAATAAGAGTAAGCTGGCTATTTTATGCACAAGTACTTTGGTTTTTCCACTTCCTGGGCCAGCCAAGACCAGGATATTTTTTGACCTTCCATCATTCACAATAGTTGATTGGTCTGTATCCAACTCTCCAATGATTTCTTTTAACCTAGAAGGGGTAAGTGGTTTTTTGATTTCTCCAAAACGCCTTGGAAAATACTTCGTCAAAAATTCCTTGTAGCCAATACTAAAATAATCATTCACAAAGATCAGAGCAGATTCATAATTTTGTAATCGTCTCTTGGCATATTCTCCAACGATATGTATTTGTTCGGTTTTGTGTAAATAATGTTGTCCTATTTTTTCGAAATCGGCATTTGTAAATCTTCTTTTTGAGCTGTCAATATCTTCAATGTTTAAACGATTATAAAATACCATGAATCCTCCTTCTAATTGGATGGACTTTATTTTATTGAGATATAAAAGCGTTTTTTCATATCGCTTGATATCTTCCTCCTTGATATTCCCAAGTAACTTATTAGACTCCTTTAATTCGAGCATGGAGAATAGGACTGGAAGTGCTTTTTTATCATGGTTTGTGGTTTTTTGTTCTCCTCGCTTTTGAAACTTAATCAATAACTCATAAACATCGATACAAAGGTCATGACGCCATTCAATATCTTGAGCTATAAGTTTATGATTTTTTACAACTATTTCATACAAGTTATTCTCTCGATCGATTCTTTTCTTTTTGATGAAATTTCTTATTTCCCAGTAGTTCAAAAGATTTAATATGGCAGCAATAGAACTATCTTCTACTCCACTATCAATGATATTTTGATTCAATTGCCTCAATGATATTTTGAT
This sequence comes from Saprospiraceae bacterium, assembly GCA_965230575.1. Lineage (GTDB taxonomy): Bacteria > Bacteroidota > Bacteroidia > Chitinophagales > Saprospiraceae > CAJXUU01. Next base: position 6,326,919 of record OZ246013.1, on the reverse strand, counting down.
GTCTTTTGAGACTTGCTTCAAAAGAGATTTTTCTAATTTGAGATACCGAATGAGTGTTTTCTTGGCATTGTTTTTTGAATTGCTTAAGTCCATAAAAGCGGTCAGGTCCCTTCCATCTTTTAGGATTTTGTGGTCTCTTAGGTGCTCTATAGTCTCACGCACATCGAGTATCCTCAAAGCCAGAACATCCGCCAAATAGTCGATACGACATTCATCATCTTTTACTATTCTTTGAAGGACCCGGACACATTGTTGCTTTTGTAAATCTGTCAGAGCCTTGCTTGCATTAATGATTTCTAGCGCTTCATTTATATTCCTGACCCCAAGGCTATCGGCAAAAATACTTGTGCTGTTCTGCTTACGTTTGAGAAATCCTTGATTTTCTAGAGCAGCGACTGACATTCTTACCCGCGTATCCAATTCTCTTAATTCAGTATCCCATCCTGCATTTTTTGCTATTTCCAAAGCGGATTTAGATATTTTTTGATTATTTCGGTACTTTGATAGGTTCTTAATTCCTTGCCAAATTTGCTGAATTTCTTTTAGATTTATTTTGGTTTGGCGGAGCAGGCTGAAGTGTTTGTTTAGATCATTTTCATTGAATAGTACGTAGCATTTTGCCTGTATCGTTTCATTTCGTCCAGCTCTTCCAGCTTCCTGAACATAATTCTCTAAGGAGTCAGAAATATCAAAATGTATTACAGTTTTGACATCCTCCTTATCCACACCCATACCAAATGCGGAGGTGGCAATGATTATATCTCTTTGACCTTGCATGAATTCATCCATGTTTATCTTCTTGACTTCCTTGTCCAATTGCCCATGGAAATAAGTAGAATCGAATCCTGCCTTTTGTAAGGATGCCTGTATCTCTTCTACTTTTTTAGTCCTCGAAGCATAAATTATTGTGGGCACCTCGCACTTATTAAGAAGAGTATGAAGGATTAACATTTTTTCATCAGGGTTTTCGATTTCTATTACTTCATACTGCAGATTTGTTCGTGTGGCTCTGGTTACAAATTCATCTAACTCCAGATTCAATTTGTTTTTAAAATATTGCTTGATGTCCTCAATTACTTGAGGCTTAGCCGTGGCTGTAAAACAAGAGACTGGAATTCTACCATGGAGCATATTCTCTTCCAAGGTCAAAATGAATTCTGCAATGTATAGATAGTCAACTCTGAAATCCTGGCCCCAAGAAGAAAAACAATGTGCCTCATCAATGACAAATCGTGCAATAGACCGTTGCTTGAGAATACGCAAAATGGTTCTAGATCTTAATGATTCAGGAGAAATATAAAGCAAGTGAATTTCTCCACTTTCTACTCTTTCGATCGCCTCCTGTCTTTCAAGTGGAGATAATAAGCCATTAATTGCAGCTGCTTTTGTTGTGACATTCCTATTTTCCAGATTTTCTACTTGATCCTTCATCAGTGAGACGAGAGGAGAAATGACGACTGTCAATTGTCTTGTCGATCTACCCTTCATCAAGGCGGGAAGTTGGAAGGTGAGCGACTTGCCTCCTCCTGTTGGGAATACAGCTACAAAAGAGTTTGTACTTAGACCAGCTCTTACAGTTTTCTCTTGCAGACTAATGGTTTCATTTTCATCAAAACTACGGAAGTTGGGATATCCGAAGAATGTATTCAGGGCCTTCTTAGGATTCAAATATGAGGCGCAGTACGTGCAATCTGGACTTTGGCAAGATTGAAATCTTAGTTGATGAACAATTTCAGATGTTTTGGGGTAAGTTTCTGATACCCATTTGGGCATGATGGAGTCGTCTTCTTTTGTATTGATCAAAGAAATGGCATAAACCAATTCTACTGGAAATTCCGCAATTAATTGAGATAAGTTGACGCTTTGGCAAATTTTTCCTTCAAACAATTTTGAGATTTCCTTCTCGATTTGAATGGATTCTTTTTCAACTTTTAATAACTTCAAGAAGCCAAAATAGGATTTTGAAGAGGCTAATAAATGCGTAATGACCTGTTGAAGGCTGCTATCGAGACTTTGAAAAGCATTGAGTTCGTCCGATAAAAGTTGTTTGGTAAGTTTACAATCAGAAAGCGGATTGTTGTAATCGGAGTCATTGACAATTTTGTAACCTTTTACGAGTTTGTGATAAGGGTTATTATTAAATAGGATAGGGGACCAAAGCAATGTGTCTATGATTGTTTTATTTTCAAAAACAGCAGACCCAATTGACTTTTTTAGTATTGGTATGTCGTGTGCGATAATGTTGTGCCCGCAGATATATTCCGCTCTACCTATCCAATCTGTTAATTTTGTAATGTTTCGTTCATGAAATTCATGAATATCTAGTAGCGCACCAATATCTAGTATTTCTCCTTTTTTGGAGGTTTCAATGTCTAGATAAAGGATGCTTTTTGCCATAAAGAGTCAATAAGCTAATTATGAAAAATGCTTTATTTAAATTTCTGTAACCATGGATACTTGCATTTAAATTGAAATAATTCAATTTTTCAACGTGTATGTCAAAAGGCACTGACCAATATGAAAACACGGAGGGATGCGTAACCTTAACCTTATCTAAATATAATTTAAGTAAAGAACAAAACAACTAAGACAATTGACTTTTTTGAAAAGTATTGAATTATTTATGTCACAGTTTCTTCGTCAGAGCTATTGCTTGCATAGATAATATATAGAACCAATAGGGCTAGCAATACCAATTTTCCACCTATTTTTTCCCAGAATGACAATTCAGCTTCATCTGGTAAGGTTACCCCTGCGATGCTGGCCAATTCATCCAAGTCTTTTTTAGTGAGGTCAATATAATATTCGTCTGTAAGATACCCGCACCACTTTTTTTCATAATTCCAAAGAGGTATGAATAATATGGATACTTGCTTGTATCTCACACCTGCATCGAAGTATCTTCCTTCAATATTTTTGAAATTATTGTTATCGGGGAAATCAGCGACTTTGGCAACTTTTTCGCCTCCCCAACTAAAAATGAATGCAGGTGTTGCGTTGAGCGATGTAATTGATAAAAAGAATAAGATAGGTAAAATAAGATTTTTCATGATAATTAATTTTTAGTATTCCTACTCGTATGGCTTTTCGGTAGCACCCCGTTTATTAATGTGGGTTCTGGACTCCACATTTAATGTTGATACATTTAAAATGTTTGCAACAAGATTAAAATAAAATTAGTGAAATCATATTCTCAATCAGCGTGATCTATGAAATAGTTACTAACATTGCGTATATATACTTATTTTTTAAGTAAATCTACTTTTGAGTAATTCTCAAACTTGCAAGATAACCTTTATTGATATAAAAAAATGATCCACGAAATATGTGTAATCAGTCATCTTGAACCTCCACCAATGCAGATACTGGAACCATTTACGGGAAGCTTGAGTTTTATAAACAGAACGAAAAGCCAAATATGAGTAAACCAACAAACCCTTTCCTAATTCTTCTTCTATTGCCCGTGGCTCTGGGAGGATTCTTTTTAGTTTTAAGTATGCTTTTTCAATTTGAGCCCGATTACTTGCAAGCAAAAATTCAACATGATCCAATGCTTGAATCAAAGGAAATTGGAATAGTTGCACTTATCTTACCTGCCTACTACCTTTTTTCAATGATATCTTTTGCGGTACTTGGATTGTGTCTCGATTTTTTAGCCAATATGTTGAACATCAAATATGATGAATACGAGATGCGAAATATATTCAATTCCTGGTGCCCGTTTTTACTTGTCATTGGTGTAGTTTTATATCGATTTTTCTATAATCCTGGATTGGATTTTATGAATGGGTTAGATTGGTTTGGCTTTGCTATAGTGCTAATCCTTCAAATAAAGCTAGTGTTTTTTACAAAAGGTTGATTTGGTAGAATAAATAATGAGACTAACGGTTAATTGTGGATGCTAATAGGTAGTTTGCTTGTAATTTTTTTTGCTATTTGAAATTAGTTGATTGCGTTAGCAGGTTATTCATTATAAACAATTCCTTGCTTAATTATGGTTTTATCCAAAAGCAAATTTCTATAATCCTCAATCGGATTTTTATCCCAAATAATAAAATTGGCATTCTTTCCTGCAGATATCGTTCCCGTCTTATCGTCAATCCCAATGGCTTCTGCACCATTGATGGTAGCTACTTTTAAAGCTTCCTCTACTCGCATTCCATATTCTATCATCAACATGATTTCCAACAATACAATTTTACCTCCTGGATTGGTGTCAGATCCTATTCTAATAGGAATTCCCTTTCTATGAATCTCATTCAAATAGTTCATTAGAATATCAAAATTTGCTTGGCACCTCTGAAATTGATAAGGAGACATTTCTATGCGGGCTTTGGCAAAGAAGGTATCGTGAAATGTTTTGTAGACCCAACCGATAGTCGTAGAAATTGTACAATTTTCTTTGGCCATCGTATCGATTAATTCGAGCAAAGCCTCTTTTCTATTTTCCTCGGCATGCTTAAAAGTTTCTAGTATATAGATGAGAGACAACTGATTCGGATCACCTTCCAGATCACTGAAATTGTTTTGGTAAGCGGCATGGATTGATTCCCAATCTTCATTTTGGAAAACACTACACGGGAGGATGGCAATATGCTCGAAATGCTTAATTCCCATTTCCATGGCTTGAAATACATTCAATTGAGTAGGGTCAAAAAAACCGCCTGAGTGGGCAAACATTTTCATTCCCAGGCTATCGGCTGTCTGTTGTATTGATTTGAATTCTGGCTCTCTTAATCGCCAATAGAGTTTTAAATGTTGTATGCCCCTTTTGTGGTATTCAATTATTTGTTTTTTAGCCACCTCTGGATTTAGTACACGATGATGCCCCTTGTAAGTGTGGCCATCTTCAGTGGCCAGGGCACCTCCGCAAGTAAGCACGTCAATATGGTTTGCCTGGGCATTATTAGACCATCTTACGAATTCATCTGTCCAACTATCCGGGTGACCCATCATCAACACAGTACTGGTCCCATCAGGTAGGTAACCATCAGTCAAATTCTCCCTGTAATAATCAATCGAATCAGCAGGAATCGTATCGGGTACGAGATCGTAATCACCATCAGAAAATTCTGAGATAGGATGGATGTGGGTATCGATGAAGGTCGGCGTGACTAATTTGCCCTGTGCATCCATGGTTCGCTTGGCAATAGAATTGACTTTCTTGGAATGGATATTTTTTATTATTCCATCATTAATACAAATCGTTTGTCCCACATTTTGTTCTCCAGAATTTACATCAAGCACATTGGCATTTTCGATGACCAAGTCATAAGTTTTACTCTGATTACAAGAGAAAAAAAGCATTGTGGTGAGGAATATAGAGATAGTCGTTTTCATGATTGAAAGCAAATAAATCACAATTTTCACCAAAATGACATTTCTACCTTTTGTTAACAACGGAATAACAAAATTCGAAGAAAGAATGCATCAATAATATAGAATCAGTTTTTAATAAAGCTCGAAGCAGTTTTAATATTGTCTTTTACGATTTCGATAAAGTAAATACCACGTTCCAGAATTGATACATCAATTTTCTGTCCATGACTATATTGCCCAGAATGTAAGACCATTCGACCCATAACGTCACTTATATATACCTCATCCGCATCCGTATCCATTGAAATGAAATCTGTCGTTGGATTAGGATGTACATTAACAAATGACAATTGAGGAAGGGGATTTTGTGTCGAGGTAATATCTTCCTTTTCCTGGACATAAAGCTGGTATGAATTATCAGGGTGAGACCTACCAATAAAGAAAAGGTGGGTTGGAGACGCAATAAAATTATGTGGATTGCTTCGATCTGTTCGTTGGTTTAAATCTATTTCCTGAGTGAATGTCAATTCCTCAGTATCGAAAACATAAATTTCACCATTTTCATATGTTTCATAGAGGTACTGATATTCCAATGTGACAAAGAATTTGGAATCCGAGATTTGATACATCGGATTGATGGCATACCAAGTATAACGAAGGAAGGTGTTGTTAGTCGATGTAATGTTTAATTCCTCCGTTTCAATATTATATTCGATGATTTCAAAATCTCCTTGATGAGACTTCAATAAGAAGGTCAATATTCCATCTTTATGACTCGCACAAAGAAGTTCGAAAAATAAATCACCTTCGTCATGTATCATTAGTTTTTTAGGTTCTTTTCCGAGACTGAAGACGTATATTCCAGGATGGTCGCTATCTTCAGATCGTAAGATCAGGTTATTACCAGCCTTGTACCATGTGATTGGGGCAAATCCGCCAAAGAGATATGGAATCTTATAGCTATGAATCTTGTCATATCTATGCATGACAACTTCCAAGTCATTCGTGCCAGAATTGTGAAACATCATACATGAAAATTGACCTTTCTCAATATTTTCTTGATTAGCATTGCTCCTGGACCCTAATATGGTCTTGTGATCACCTGCAGATCCATCTTTTCGAATGATTCGCACCACTTTTTCAAATTGTGCTATATTATCTGTGATTATAAATTCACCGTTTTCTTTGGAATGTATATCAGGTTCGTTTTGAAAACTGTGTTGTGTATCTATAATGTCCCCATCAATAAATGAAGTAAGACAGAATCCCGCTGAACAGGAAGATAAAAAGAGCATGTGATTATTGGATCGATGCATTGATATTAAATCACCATCAATTGGTAAGGCGTTGAAACTGCCTGATGTAAGATCAAAATACAGCTTGTTTGAAATAGTGAATTGACCAAATATATAATTGTCGAATATTATGGATTTTGAGTCTTGAGTGACATAGGTGTCCTTAGCATCTGTAGTCAATACATTTGTATCAAATTGATACTTAAGGTGGTAGGTGGTATCATCGTAGTTGACCAAACCTTCTAAAGTATTGTTCTTGATGTTCAGGTTCGAAATTTCCTGTGCATGAGTAATAAGAGAGACCTTGTCGCTAGAAGTACTGAAATTATCGGCAAGATAAATTCCATCTTCAAATTTAAAAACCAGTTTTTCATTATCAATAGCCAGGTGCCTGACTGAATTTAGTCCAGCGTTTTGGGTGTCAACTATGTTTTGTATTATTTCCGTGTCGGATCCATTATTAAATTTAGAGACGTCTAATGACAAGTTTTGATTTCTTGTCAATAATATAGTGCTTTCATTTTCAGAAGAGCCCATAGCAAGAGCCTCCATGTATGAAATACCTTCATGCGAATTTTTAAATTCCTTGGTAACCAGATTTACGGAAAAGAGCTGATCATCGGTCATGACATCAAATACATTATGCCCCATAAAGTAAACCTCATCTCCAGACCTATAAAAACTGTTTTCATAGATAATTTGGATGTCTTGAAAACTTACAGGGACATTGCTAAAATTAGACAAGTCCATAAGCAGGACTATAGAAGGTATGAAACCATTATAATTCATTGCAATCAAAAGATATTCCTTTTCAAAAACTGGATGATCAAATAATTTGACAAATTGCTCTCCGGTATTGGGATGAGTAGCGCTGGATGAAACAGAACAATCTGCTTTGTTTATTACTTGAATTATGGTTTCATTTTGGATTTCATCATAATTGAAAACAAGGTAATTATTAGGTGTGTCATATATTATTACCTCACTAAAATCTGAGTTGTAAAAGTCACAGATCAAAAGGAAAGTCGTATCTGCATTTATAAATCGAGTTCCTTCCTCACCTCCGTAAACCAGTCCTTTTTGACCGTTTATCGTACTATTTTTGCTGGTGAAACTTGATGAGAGATGCGTTTCGTTCTCAAACATCATGATAGTTGAATCGGTTACGGCATTGTACTGGACAATTCCATGTACTAAATCAGTAGTGAAGTATATATCCCCATCTCTATATGTATTTTTTAGGTTAAAGGGTAGAATTTTAAACTCCTGCGTAGCGATGTTATAAAGACTTGATTCATTGCCATTTTCAGTCTCAAAATGGATAAAATTATCAGTGATTCCGACACTACTCAAAAATCTAATTTCATCATTAGGGAATGAATAAACATCTACTATTTCACTGGTAAGAATATTTCGTTTTCTAATTTGATCACTAAATATTTCGTAAAGAAATTCATCCTTGACATGATATTTTGATCTCAGATTGGCTTGACTCGATAAAGTTCTAAGATTTTTAAAATCAGGGAAGTCAGAAACCTCATATATGATCTCAACATCATCTGAAATAGAAGAGACTCTCAAGGAAGTTAAATTGGTTTCAATGAGGTATTCAATACCTTCAATATTTACAATTCCATTAGAGGTGTATTCTATTGCTGGAACTTGGTTGTCGAAATTTGATAATTGTGTTTGCGCAAAAATTGAACTACATGAAATCGTAATGAAAAGAAAAAAAGTGAATTGTTTTAACATAAGTAATGGTTTTAAGCAAATTAAGAAATCTATTCCATTTAGAAAAATTGACTTCAATAGTATGTCGCATTGAACACTTAACCAAATCTCGGATTTATTTAAAAATTTAATATCAAAACCAAATGAATATGCTGTGGATAAATGGCATTTTTGAATAGCTCTAATCAGATTTCTTTTCTACCAAAATCTCATAATCAAATTCATTTTTTCCATCACTAAGATTTATCCGATATTTTCCAGATTTGAGAACGAGAGGTTTATTGTCATACTTGTGTTTAATCTCGATTCTATCAACGGGAACAGAACCTACTTCTCCAGTTAAAAAAGCAGATGCGATTATTGGAAATTGCAAGCTCTCTACATCCTTTCTCACCTTGACAGACCTGTAATCTTCGTCTTCAAATAACCAATTTGGTCTGCCATTTCTATACACTGTTTTTGGATGAATGACTTCGACGTCGACATGATCCGTGATTTGTACAAGACTTCCATTTTGATTCGTAAATATGGATGGCTTTGTGATGTTTAATTGCCGCAATATTGGATGTTCATTTTCAATGAATTTCTCTGTGAAATTGTCTTGATAAACGGTCAATGGATTGATTCCCGTCTTTTCTTTGATATGGCTAGCCATCCACTTGTATTTGCCATATTTCAAAAGATCAGATTCAATAGCATGATGAAAGCCACATAGGATGATGATCTTTTCATTCGGATGTTTTTCGAGGTATCGAATTACATTGTCTGCTTGTATTTGATCTCTATCGATTCCCTTTATCTTTTTAGATCTTTCGTAGGCAAAAAGATTATAATTATGACGGATGGCGTCGCGGACTAATTCTCCCATTCTTGGTTCCATTGTATAGGTCCCTGTAAGTTGAGAATTCATTGGATATCCTCGATTGATCAATTCTTCATCTATCAATTCATTCTTATTGTCCGAACTTGAAAATGTCTCTAGACCCAGGTGAGAGAATCCAATTTTGGACAATGCATTTATCACTTTTTTTGCAAATATTCGATGTTGGGGCTTGAGATGATTTTCACTTATGATTATGACCTGATGTTTCTCTGCTTCTGAGACGATATAAGGCAGTGCGTCTGCTAATAGATAAGAATCAAAAGAAAGACTATCTACTCCCCAGGACACCGGGATGTCAGAGTAAGTATTGGATAGTTGGTATTCACTGATAAGAGAGTAGAGTAGACCTGCTCGGTATGTTTTTAAGGTTTTATCGGCCAGACCACTTTCTATTTCATGTGAGAATTTGACCTGGTACGGGTGGGTTTGAGCAGTGGATATGTTTGAAAGGGATAAGAGACAGAATGTGATAATGTAATACTTGAAAATCATGTCTAAGATTGGTTTATTTTATGTTTTTGGCAATTGTCTGTATTCGATTTATTTGATGTAAGGATAATTGGGATATTCGTATAAAGCTTCCATTTTCTAGTTGCCCGTCACTCTTCTTCAAAGAATTCCTCACCCACATTCAAAAATACCAAATTGCCTTCAACATTGGCAATATTATCCAATCGAATCCGTATCCCAGATTTGAGCACCGCAAATTCCTCCTTGCTCGGTTCCGTAACTAAATCCAGGATAAAATCTCCTTCCTCTACATTATAGACATTGGGCACAAAGGTAACCCGAGTCTTGCGCATTGCCAACAAAACCAATTCATCATAAAAATTACAATCAATAGGAATATAGTCACTCATGATCGGCGAGTTTTATAAAAAGTATTAGAATAATCCGAACAGCTCCTTATCCACCTTCTCGACAATATATCCAAAATCTTCGGGCTTCGACTTGAAATCAAGATTGTCCACATTTATGATCAGCAATTTTCCATCCGTATAATTGTTGATCCAATTTTCATATTTCTCATTCAGTCTTTTGAGATAGTCCAGGCTCATGCTTCCTTCATAATCCCGCCCTCTTTTTTGAATGTGGTCGACAAGGGTCGGTATGCTGGATTGCAAGTAGATCAGAAGATCTGGAGCAGCTACTTGAGTAGACATCAATCGAAACAATTCAAAGTAGTTGCTAAAATCACGATGCGTCATCAGATTCATATCATGCAAGTTGGGCGCAAATATATAGGCATCTTCATAAATCGTCCGATCCTGAATGACCGTCCTGTCGCCAGCCCTTATATCCAATATTTGTTGATATCGGCTATTGAGAAAATAAATTTGAAGATTGAATGACCACCGCTTCATATCATTGTAAAAATCGGATAGATAAGGATTGGTATTGGTATCTTCATACATCACTGTCCAGTCATAGTGATTGGAAAGCATCTCCGAAAGGGTTGTTTTTCCCGCTCCTATATTTCCCGCTACCGCGATATGTCTGATGTTTTTTAAGTTGGTGTCGCTCATTCTTGCATGTTGAATTGTAAAGGTAGAAAAGAAATGGGAAGATTTGAAAGATTGGGAAAGATTGGAAAGATTGGAGAGATTGAAGAGATAGGGAAAGATTTGAAAGATTGAGGTCTTATGAATTTTGGGATTGAGTTTTGTGAAGATTGATTTTTAAGACAATTCTTGTCACAATGTAAGACCTTTTGGGTTTTATGGGTGATTATTTGAAGGACACAGAAAATCTAACAATGGGAAATTATACCACTTTTGAACAACTGGATTGTTATAAAAAATGTCGTGATCTTAGGATTTGGATTCACGAATTTTTAAAAATGCAGAATATTAAAGATCGAGATTTGATTCAAAATATAAAGAGAGCGGGACGATCAACGACAAGAAACATTGCTGAAGGTTTTGGTCGATTTCATTTTAAAGAAAATAGACAATATTGCAGAATTGCCTTGGGCTCACTTCATGAAATTCTAGACGATCTGAACATTATCGAAGATGAGAATATTTGCAAGAAAAAGGATCTCGTAAAAGGAAGGATTCTCGCTTATCAGGCCTTGAAATCCACTCAGGGCTGCATCAAATATTTGAGCCACAAAATCTAAACCTCCAACCTATTCATATAACACAAAAAATCGATGATTCTCAAATAATCTTCCCTAATCTTCCCTAATCTTCCCTAATCTCTCCTAATCTCTCCCAATCTCTCTCAATCTTTCCTAATCTTTCCTAATCTTTCCCAATCTTTCCCAATCTTTCTAATCTCTCTCATCCTTTCCATTCTTTTTTAATTACCTTTGCACCAAATTTCAAATCCTTAACTTTAAATAGATAACAAAATGAGTAAAGTGACCGTGGTCGGAGCTGGAAATGTTGGAGCTACCGTAGCGAATGTATTAGCGCACAAAGACATCGTAAAAGAAGTCGTAATTCTTGATATTAAAGGCGATTTTGCAAGGGGAAAAGCTTTGGATAGCTGGCAGCAAGCACCTATTGATTATTACAGCACCAAGTTGACTGGAACGGAAGACTATGCTGATACTGCCGATAGTGATATCGTAGTGATCACTGCAGGTATTCCTAGAAAACCAGGGATGAGTAGAGATGATTTGATTACTACCAATGCAAAGATCGTAGTATCTGTCGTAAACTCAATCAAACAACATTCGAAAGATCCAATCATCATTGTCGTTTCCAATCCATTGGATGTCATGACTTACGCAGCTTTCAAAGCTTCAGGATCAGATTCAAGCAAGGTATTTGGTATGGCAGGAATCTTGGATACCGCGAGATACAGAGCATTTTTGGCAACAGCATTAGACGTATCTCCAAAAGATATCCAGGCTGTTTTGATGGGTGGTCATGGTGATACGATGGTGCCTCTTCCAAGATACACGACCGTCGCTGGAATCCCGGTAACAGAAATGATTGGAGATGAAGAATTGGATGCAATAGTACAAAGAACAAAGAAAGGTGGGGGAGAGCTTGTTGGTTTAATGGGAACCTCAGCTTGGTATGCACCAGGTGCGGCGGCAGCTCAGATGGTAGAGTCGATCGTAAAAGATGAAGGAAGAATTTATCCTGTATGTGCCTACCTTAACGGGGAATATGGTATCTCAGATATGTACCTCGGTGTACCAGTGAAATTGGGTAAAGAAGGAATCACTAAAAAGATCGAACTTCAATTGAATGACGATGAAATGGCATTGTTGAATCAATCAGCAGATGCTGTGAAAAGCGTAATGGACTCATTCAATGGTATGGGATTAATCTAGAATATTAATTCTGAATCGCCAAGATTTATTGAAAGCTGTGTTGGGAAGTAGTTTCCTGACACAGCTTTTTTTGTTTCACAATACGATGTATACCAATATCCTTGACATTCGTCGAAATAACTTCGAAATGAAACGTGCTATGTATATTTTGAACAAATAAAAACGAATCTCGAAAAAGTATCCTATGCCAAGAAAATCAACTTCCATTCTTTTATCTATTCTTGCTTGCTTAATATTTTGTTGGATTTTACCTGTATTTGGTAGTTTTATGGGCGGCACTGAATATGCTTTCAACAGAATCCTGATGGGTATTCTTGGATCCTTGATTGCTTTGGGAATAACATTCTTGATGCTCAAATTCGACAAGAAAAGCTTTAGTGACGTCGGTCTAAAATGGGAGAGGGATACGTTTATCAAGTTTTTGAAGGGCTTGATTATTGGTGCTTTAATAGTGATTGTGTCTATTGCCATTTTGGTCTTGACGACGGATTACACCATATCATATAATGAGGAGGTAATTATTTGGAAAGCCTTAATTGGTTTGACAGCCTTTCTTCCTTTGGCCTTCATGGAAGAAGTTATATATCGAGGCTATCCGTTCACAAAACTTCATAAAAATATTGGTTTGAGACCAACCTTGATAGTAATGGCAGTTTTATTTGCCTATTACCACGATACTTCAGGAGCTACCCTTCATTGGCAATTACTCGGTCCTGGAATTTGGGGCATCGTATATGGAATATATGCCGTAACATCAAAAGGTATATCTATGCCAACAGGTATTCACATGGCTGCCAATGTGGTCTTGGCCGTATTAGGTACAAAAAATTCTGTCTACTCAATCTGGAAACTGGAACTGGTAGCTCCCAATATGGATGTCGCCGAGTCACATGCCATGACAGTGAGTATCATACTTCAAATAGCACTCCTTATTTTTGGAGTAATCCTAACAGAATACTACATCAGAAAAAAGAAGTCCCCCAATCCCTAAAAATCTCCGTGTAAACCCCTCTGCGCCCTCCATCATTTCTCCGTGAACCTCCGTGCCTCCTCCGTGCCCCTCTGTGTAACCCCCTCAGCGCCCTCCATCATTTCCTCCGCGAACCTCCGTGCCTCCTCCGTGTTCCTCTGTGTAACCTCCTCTACGCCCTCCATCATTCCTCCGCGAACCTCTGTGACTCCTCCGTGCTCCTCCGTGAAAATCCTCTTCAACCTCCCCAATCCCTCAATCTCTAAATCTCCACCAAATCACTCACATAAGTAAACCCATCACTCCTCACGATCTCCAAAGGCAAACTCTCCCTCATAAACGGCTCCTGAAAACTAAAATTGATATATGCCTCAACTGGCTTGGCATTATCCCGTTTAACAATTTCAATTTTCATCGAATCTTGCCCAATACCGAATAAAACACTGTAATACCTACCCGTAGCACCAGCCTTAAAATCCTTATTCAATTGATCATCAACAAGGATTTTGTCAATATTGGCTACCTCATCAATGACAATATATGACTTGCCCGCTCTCCTGGAGTTTTTGACATTTATTAAAGTACTATTTGATTCAGTAAGGGTATCAATGCTAAAAGTAGACGCAAAATGATTAGCATTAAGCGCTGATTTTTTCATCAAATTAGAATAGGGTAGGTGTCTTGGTAATCTACCTTTCTCTGCCCCATTGAGCAAATTTAAATGACCTTCATTGATATATAGATTTTCAGAAGCCCAATAACTCTCACCTGCATGTAGATCAGTTACAAAAAACAGATTGGAATTGAGCGGTTCTTTGATTGTTGGTTTTGATCTTATATGTGCGTTGATCAGAGAGTAGGAAAATAGACAAAGGCCCAGTATCGGGATTAAGTATTCTTTTTTCTTCCATAGTGCAGGTGCCAAACCAAAACCCGCAAAACAGAATAAGGCTGTAGGCAAAACTGCAGCTGGAAGAGCTCCAAAACTAAAACCTAAGAACAAATTGTGAGAAAACGCCGTCCACATTCCTACGAATACAGACAACATACCAATCGCTAATACACTTGATTGCCAATGTGATTCGGCCAGTTTTAAATAATCTGTTACCAATAATCCTGCGGTCAAGGCGACCATTGGATACATCATGAGATAAGTGGCGGTAGGAATAAAAAGATAAATTACAATGCTCAATGCCGCTAAAATCAATGCAGCAGCTATACCCATGTTTTTACGGCCAAATTTACCCACTAGAATCGAACCCAACCACCAGGATATAAGAAGCGTCAACCCTATACCCGCGAGCAGATACCACTCGTGATTGTAGTAATGATAGCTATAAAAAGTACTGTATTGAGGGTACATTTTTTTTACAATGTATGCCAACCCAAAATTCAATCCGCCCGCAAGTATAAGTATACCAAACAAGGCAAAGAATCCGATTAATATTCCTTTGACAGTAACATCATTGTGTTTGAAATATCGAAAGATGGCAAATGCAAGTAGACATAATGAAAAGATAAGTATAGGAAAGTCAGCACCCGAAGGATAATGAATAAGATTGCCATAAAAGTTGAAAAAACTAGCATTGCCTTCTGTTACTTTTGCGAAGTCAAAATTGGAAAAATGCTTGGCCATGAGGTACATATTCTCTCCAGTATGTTGCACACTCTCAGGACTGAGGTTCTCGATATTATCAGCAGGATTATGGTAGTAAGAAAAGCCATCGATGAAGGCATAATTTATCCCCTGGACACCTCCTTCCTTGAAGATAGTGAAGTCACTTCCATTGGGCATTCTCTTGTATACTTCATAGGATAGTGAGTTGGCTATGGGACGCTTGCTTGCCTTTGCCATCTCAGCGATCAGCCAGGCATTATTATCCGAATATTCAAATGCTATTCCTGGACCTTCATTGCCTCGGGCTTCATAATTTAGAAGGATGCCAATATCGGACAAATCTGAATTCTCAGCATAATATTGAGCACCCAAAAGACCCATTTCTTCTCCGTCTGTAATCACCAGTTCGATGTCACTTTTTCTAGGTGTATTCTTGAGCATTTTTACGGTTTCAATCATACAGGCGATCGAATATCCATCATCGGCGGCACCTGGCCCTTCGAATACGCTGTCGTAATGCCCGCACAATACTACTTTCTTGGCTTCTGGATCACTCCCTTTCAACGTGGCAATTATATTTTCGACATAGGCCATTTGCATGTAAGTTGGCTTCCAGGAACTGTTGACGTAGCCTTTTTGAACTTTGACTTCCAAGCCTTCTTTTTCCAAAGTCCGCACTATAAAATCTCTGACTTTTTGATTTTCAAGGCTGCCTATTGGATGTGGTTTTTGAGCAATTCCATTCAAATGGACCATGGCTGCTTCTGCAGAAAATTGATCTACTTTCTTCTTTTGAATAGAAGTGGCCGATTCTGACGAAAATGAGAGATAGATTAATCCCACTATTGCAATCAGGGTTAAAATGTTGCGTAGCATAAAATAGTTTTTATAATAGAATCAAGATACAAAAGCTGAACAATAAGCATATAAAATAATAATTAAAAAGCTAATCGTAACGCACTCCTTTTCGCGGATTGGAGCATATAAGAATTTCAAACTTGGAGTTTTGATTCAATTGATCGACATGATCGAAAAATTTGAGCAGATGAATTCGGTAATTCAAATGTAAATTCGATACTAGGGTAAAGGTCCCGTCTTCTTCCAATATCCTGGCAACACCTTCAAATAAATTAAGTGCAATCTCAATGGTATTTTCATGCTCAAAATGAAAGGGAGGATTGCAAACAACCAGGTCAAAATATTGACTTTCAAAATGATCCAAGTTGTAATTGTAGTGAAATCGATTCTGCCCTTCCGTCAGATTGAGCTTTGATGATTCGATCGCTAGATATGAGTCGTCCAAAAGGTGGATTTCTGCTTCCTTGGATTGAGCCCTTACTTCATGTGCGATGACTCCATTGCCACAAGCCAAATCAAGCACTCGATTTACGGATGAATCTACATGTAGATGCTGCAACAAAAATTGGGTCGCATAGTCAATATGCTTAGCCGAAAAAACTCCAAAATATTGTGTAAAACTCAGCGCTTCATTCCTATGATTGAGAAAAGAAATGGTATTAATCGGTTCAATTTGAATTTCTCTCATTTTTGGCGAAGAGAGCATTAATACCCTCGATTTTTTCTTCGCCAGACTTTGTTCTACCTTGTCAAAATAAAGATTGGCAACCTCGATCATTTGTTTGGTAAAATGACGTGTCATAAAACCGCAGAATACAATAGAGTCTGACTTACAAAGCTTATGTGCTTCTATCAAAAACAAATGAAATAAATCAATTGCCTTCGGTATTTTCATAAGGATAAGATCAGCTGTATCCTTTTTATCATTCAGCAGATGTTTGAAATCATTGATGTCAATTTCAAATTCATTCAAAGCATAATTTCGGACTATCGCATCTTCCTGGCTTTTGAAATGTGTAATTATTATTGGGTCATAAGTCCTAAGCCGCAATGACAAATAACCAAATCTATCGTTTAGTATCACGATCCTTGAGGAAGGGTTGAGGTGATCACTGGCCAATTCCAAAATATACTCATCCGCCGCAGAAAATGCCTTCAATGATCTATTAGAAGAAACTGGAAATCGTTGAATTTTTACTTCCTTACTCAAATGATAAATGTTTAAGGTCAAATGTAAATATTAAATAATAATTACTCCTCTTTTTCACCAATCCCAAGAGAGTGACATTTTCAAATTGATGTATTGAATTATGTATTCAAAAGACAGATTGTCGAAGTTCTGTAAGAGACGAATCATATTTCAAGTCCTATAATTTTGATAATGGCAGTATTAATATTAATTTTAAACTTAATATATATAATACTGAAATTGAAAAGATTAATCCAAATATTTGCCATATTACTAATTGTAGGATGCTCACTCACACGAAGTAGTAATAAGACAGTCAAAAAAGCTCCGCACTTCCTAATATTCAACCAATATGGACTTGATTTTACTTCTTTTCAAAATGAATTGGACGACTTTGTGCAATTGGCAAATAGCATCGATCCTGAAGATAGAAGTGGGGAATTGAAAGATCAATTTGCTGTAACTCGAAAGGCTTATAAAAAAATCGAGTTTTTATTCGATTACCTCGAACCCAATTATGCTTATTTATATGTCAATGGCGGACCACTTCCCAAGTTGCACAAGGAAGTGGCAGAAGTAGATGTCATTCCTCCAAATGGATTGCAGCGATTGGATGAGTTGGTTTTTTCTGACGATCTCAGAGAAGAAATTTCAGAGGTCAGGACTCGGGCCAAAGAACTTCAAGATGCCATTTTATTTATTAAACAAAGCCATTTGGGAGATACGATATCTGCTCAAAACGCTATAGAATCTCTGCGGTCTGGAATCGTTCGGGTCTTCACCCTCGGCATGACAGGATTCGATACGCCAGGGTCAGGAAACGCTATTGATGAGAGCTTGGTAAGCATGAAGGCTATGTCCCAGGCATTTGCATTCTATGGCAGTGATCTTTCTTCAAATCAAAAGGTAGTATTCGATAAAATCCTGGATTCTTATCAAAAGGGAATCACACAGCTGTCATCCGCTGATGATTTTGACAATTTTGATAGATTCAATTTTCTTAAAGAAGTAGTCAATCCCCTTTATGAAGATTTGTATGCATTTCAAAAGTCAATCGGAATCAGTACAGCTTCACTCAATGTTCATGCACAAAATTACGATTCGCAAAATCTATTTGATGAAGAGTTTTTAGACCGAGATTATTTCACTCAGTTTTCTTACAATGATGCGAATAATAAAGATGCCATTGCACTCGGTAAAACACTTTTTTACGACCCAATATTATCGAAGAATATGGATATGTCCTGTTCTACATGCCACAACCCTCAGAAGGGATTTGCCGATGGATTGGCCAAGAGTCCAACTAATCGGGATGGTGTTTTTACAAGACGAAATTCACCTACCTTGATTGATGCAGCATATTCCTCAAAATATTTTTGGGATATGAGGGAGCATGACCTGGAAAAGCAAGTGGCACATGTAGTAGAAGATTCTCTTGAGTTTAATATTGGCTTTAAGGAAATAGTGAAGCGATTGAATCAAAGTGAGACTTATCTCCACATGTTTGATTCGGCATATGGAGATATTTCCAAATCGGATATCAACCGAAGATCGATTAGCAATGCCATAGCATCATATGTAAATACGCTTACCTCATTCAATAGTTCTTTCGATCAATATGTGAGAGGTGAAATTGCCGATTATAGCGATTCTGCGAAGAAAGGATTTAATCTTTTTATGGGCAAAGCAGCTTGCGGCACATGTCACTTTGCTCCTGCTTTTAATGGCTCGGTACCGCCATTTTATACCGATGCTGAATCGGAGGTCCTGGGTGTCACGATGGGATACGATGCCAATAATCCAGTGATGGACAGAGATATAGGCAGAAGTCAAAACGGTAGACGGGGAGATGCGCATCCGCATTTTGATCACTCTTTCAAGACAGTGACTGTACGGAATATTGCCTTGACTGCTCCCTACATGCACAATGGCCTTTTTGAGACTTTAGAGGACGTGATTGATTTTTACAATGACGGCGGAGGAGCGGGAATGGGGCTTGATATTGAGAACCAGACCTTGGCCAGTGATTCATTGAATTTGAGTGATTTAGAAAAGACCCAACTCATTGAATTTATGCAAACATTGACGGATACTACAAGTCTTGATCCAGGGAAAATAGTTCTTCCAAAATTTGAAAATCAGATTTATTGGAATCAGCGGGGAAAACCAAAAGTTATTGATGATTAAGCCCAATATTTTTAAATAACTCCAAAATCTAATGTTTACAGGTTAGAAAATTAAACGAACTTCTTTCAGAATCACCTAATTGGGTGAGTTTTAATTAACGTTCTTGACTTAATTTCGATTTATCAATTAACTCGTTAATCTATAAATATGAAAGCGTTTTTATTCACCCTTTTAGCTTCTTTCTTTTTTTTTATTTCAGCACAATCTCAAGTAGACAAAATTAAATTTGAAGTGGATGGGGAGCAGTATTTAAAAATTAGAAAAAATGCGGGTGGTTTTAATATTATCCACCAACACAATAACCAGACATCCATGTTTTTCGGATTTAATTCCGGACTGAATAATATTATAGATCCTGGTGTTTTCAATTCTGGAACACGTAATACAGCATATGGATTCAATACACTTTCCGCAAATACAAGTGGTTTTCAGAATACAGCCATCGGGTCAAGTGCCTTGGAGTCCAACTTGACAGGAACTGCCAATACGGCAATAGGTTTTGGTGCTTTGAAAAATGGAGAATCTATGGGTAGTAATGTTGCTGTAGGTCAGTCTGCTCTTATAAATTTGAATTCAGGATTATATAATATTGGCATTGGGAACACTTCATTATTCAACGCAAATTATGCTACTCGATCAATTGCCATTGGACATTCTGCAGGATCAAATGATACATCATCGGTAGACAATATTTATATAGGATACTTGGCAGGGAGGGGTACGACCTTGCCGACTGATGGATACGACAGGATGGATAATGTAATGGTCGGTTCTTATGCAGGCGCTTTTTGTACCACAAGCGGGAATGTCTTTTTAGGTAATGATGCAGGTAGAAATGCCAAAGCTGATAATCAATTGTATATCACCAATTCTGATACAGATAGTTTGAATACATTAATATATGGCCAATTTGATAATGACTTTCTTCGTATTAATGGTGAATTGAATATAGATGGCTTGTATACCTTACCTACCACAGCTCCGGCCAATGGCGAAATATTAAGAGCAACAGGTGGAAGTGGAGATCTTACATGGTATGATTTGGATGTTACTTGGGAATTTGGAGCAGGTGACGATGTAGTATATGAGGATGGAGATGTTGGCATCGGCATTGGTAACCCTATTTATAGATTGGATGTAGCCGATAATGTAACGAATGGCTACGTTGCAAGATTTCGTAATTCAAACAACACTTCAGCAAGTAAGGGAATCATAATCCAGACGGGCCCAAACTCAAATCCAACCTCTTCGTCCTATTATGCACTTTTTCTAGATGGCAATGGTACCAATATCGGTGGCATAAGAGGTGATGGTGCAGGAGGAACTATGTATTCCACAACATCAGATAGAAGGTTGAAACAAAACATCGAACCATTTGTAAACGGCCTGGCAACATTGAAAAAAATTACACCTTCTTCCTATCAAATGAAGTCTAATCCGAATCAGAATGAAATTGGATTTATCGCTCAAGATTTGCAAAATGTACTTCCTCAAGTAGTCGGTGGCCTTCCTACTGACAATGCCGAAGAATCACCTATGACCGTAGATTATGGTCGATTGACACCAGTGATAGTAGCTGCTGTGAAAGAGCAACAAGATATCATTGGACAGCAACAAAGTATCATTGAGCAGCAACAGCAAAAGATAGAAGATCTCTATAAAATATTGGAAAATCAAGGCAAGCAATTTGATTCTTTGCGCGCAGAAATTTCTAAAATGCAAGGAGTAGCTGAAAATGAATAATTACTTGTGACAAACAATATTTTGAAATTGATGACGAGTGGATATGTAGAGATTGTCTAAGATTGTTGTGTGTTGCGTCAAAAAGTGATTACTATTCTTTGTCATACATTCAGTTCTTCACTCAAACTTAGATTCACACTTTGGAGTGACATTTTGTAGATACTCTTAAAATAATTTTGAGGTATTAATTTACTTTAAAAGAAACATATGAGAATCTTCACAATAGTAATGTTGGCTGTATTTGTCATTTCAATTTCAGGTTTTTCTCAAGAGGATAAATTAAGATTTGTAATTGATGGGGATTTATTTCTTACCATAAAGAAGAATGCTGGTGGTTTTAATACCTTCGATCAATCAATCGCCCAATCTTCCATGTTCTTTGGCTATAATTCGGGAGCCAATACGATTGTAGACCCTGGAGTATTTAATTCTGGGAATAGTAATGTGGCTTTTGGATCTCGCACTTTGACAGAAAATACTACAGGTTTTCAAAACACGGCAATCGGGACAAATGCTTTGAGAGAAAACATTTCAGGGACTTCGAATGTAGGAGTTGGATTTGGTGCTTTGTACAATGGAACTACTGGCATACTCAATGTAGGAATCGGTAAATCTGCGATGTATGCGAATATGACGGGTTCGTACAATGTAGCCATTGGAGGTGATGTACTCAGCAAGACCAATACAGCAACGAGGTCTGTTGCGATTGGCGCTACAGCCGCGCTGAATGATACATCTTCAGTGGATAATGTGTATGTGGGATTCGGAGCAGGGCGTGGAACATTATTTGTCATAGATGGATTTGATCGATCCAAAAATGTAATGTTGGGTTCGTTCGCAGGGCACTATTGTCAAACTAATGGTAATGTGTTTTTGGGTCATCAAGCGGGATTGAATTCTAACGCGGATAATCAACTTTACATTACAAATTCAGGCACAGATAGTTTGACTTCTCTTATTTATGGACAATTCGACAATGACTTGCTTCGTATCAATGGAGACTTGAATATTGATGGCTTGTACACCCTGCCCAAAACGGCTCTAAGTGTTGGTCAGTATTTGGGGTACAATGGCGGTGCAAATTTGACATGGGGAAGCATTGATGAGGTATGGAGTTTTGGTGCAGGAAACGATGCAGTTTATGAAGATGGAGACGTTGGGGTAGGCATTGCCAATCCTATTTTTCAATTGGACGTTCAAGATGATGTTTTCAATGGCTATATCACAAGATTTCACAATACGAATACCGCTTCCAATAGTAAAGGCATTATCATTCGCGCAGGTATGAATGCGAATCCAGCTACTAGTACTTATTATGCGCTTTTTCGAGATGGCAGCGGAACGGACATTGGTGGTGTTCGGGGCGATGGAGCTGGTGGAATATTGTACTCCACCACATCTGACAAAAGATTAAAACAAAACATTCAGACCTTCGATCAAGGTTTGGCCACATTAGAAAAAATCAATCCAACTATTTATCAAAGAAAGTCAAAACCTGATCAAGATGAAGTTGGTTTCATTGCACAAGATCTCTATAAGGTAGTACCTCAAATGGTAGGAGGTCATCCGAATGATAGGGTAGAAGAGTCACCAATGACAGTCGATTATGGTCGGTTGACGCCGGTATTAGTAGCCGCTGTGAAGGAACAACAAGCCATTATTGTTCAGCAACAAATTACCATTGAGCAACAACAAACTCTTTTTAGACAAGAACAAAATAGGGTGGATGGTCTCCTTGAAAGACTGGAAAGTTTGAACACTGAGTTTGAAGAATTAAAAGTTGAAATTTCCAGGATGAAAGGGATTGTAGAAAAATAATTATTCCTCTTTTCAATAGTATTACATGTAAAGAAGCATTTGGACCATTAAGGAATATTCACCCTTTTGGGTGAAATTAAATAGGGAAATCTCGGTTAGTTTTGGGCCATCAATTAACCCTTAATGATAAATTATGAGATCGTTTTTATTTACTATTCTAGGTATAGTTTTTTTTACAACTTTAGGTTATTCACAATCTAACAAATTTCAATTTCAAATAGACGGACAAGATTTCTGGCGCATAAGACAGAATGCAGGCGGCTTTAATTTTTTGCATCAAACCAATTTACAAACATCCATGTTTTTTGGATTTAATTCGGGAATCAATACCATTGATGATCCGATGGTGTTTAGTTCTGGAGATAACAACACCGCTTTTGGATTTTTGACCTTAGCCGAAAATACAACAGGATTTAGAAATACGGCCATAGGTTCTGGAGCGCTAGACGAAAATCTAACAGGTAATATTAATACAGCCGTTGGGTTTTCGGCTTTGGGAGAATGTCTGGATTGCTCTGAAAATGTAGGTGTAGGTAAATCTGCTCTAAGAAGCAATCAATATGGAGATTTTAATGTAGCTGTAGGTAATGATGCAATGAATAATACGAATACAGCGCAAAGGACTACGGCTATTGGAAATACTGCTGGTGTCAATGACAGTTCTTCAGTTGACAATGTGTATGTGGGCTTTGGAGCAGGTAGAGGTACTGTATTCGCTACTGACGGCTATGATCGGGAAGAGAATGTAATGTTAGGATCCTACGCTGGCTATTTCAATAAAACCAACGGAAATGTATTTTTAGGCTTTCAGGCGGGTATGAATGCAGAGGCGGACAATCAACTGTACATTACAAATTCGGATACAGATAGCTTAAATACATTGATATATGGTCAGTTTGACAATGAACTAGTACGTATAAATGGAGATTTGAATATTGATGGCTTGTATACCTTGCCGAATACTGCCCCTACTTCAGGACAATTTTTAAGATACCTCAGTGGAACAAATTTGACATGGTCAGATGTAGATATTACCTGGCAATTCGGATCAGGAGATGATGTAGTCTATGAAGATGGAGATGTAGGTGTAGGGATAGGAAATCCGATTTACAAACTTGATGTGTCTGAATCCGGAAGTACATCTTATATCGCAAGATTTAGAAATACAAGTTCTGGAACAAGTAGTCGAGGTCTTATCATTCAAACAGGACCCAATACAAATCCTAGTTCTTCCGTATATTATTCCTTATTCCTTGATGGAAATGGAACCAATATTGGAGGAATTCGCGGAGATGGATCAGGAGGAACAATGTATTCAACAACATCTGATCGAAGACTTAAGCAAAATATTAAAACGTTTGATCAGGGATTGGCCACATTAGAAAAAATAAATCCTACTGTTTACCAAAGAAAGTCAAAACCTGATCAAGATGAGATTGGTTTCATTGCTCAAGAATTACATAAGGTAATTCCACAAATAGTTGGTGGAAACCCTACCGATAATGTTGAAGAATCACCAATGACTGTAGACTATGGAAGAATTACACCAGTTTTGGTAGCAGCCATAAAGGAACAACAAGAAATTATCAACACACTCACAAAACGCCTTAATGAACAGGACAAACAGTTCAATGAATTGAGAGCCGAAATTTCAAAGCTTCAAGGTGTCGCCCAAAAGTGATAGCACCAAAAAGTCAATTATATGGGGATCAATTTGAATAAATTGGTCCCTTTTTTCATTGTGTCATCACCATGAAAACATTGCGTCCTTCATGGTTTTAAAATACAACCCCGACCTAAAAATGATCAACTCATCCACATTGGATTTAACCCTTCTATCTTTTTATAAACCTCACAATCTGCTCCATGTGCACCCTTCAAATACCCACTACTCATCAAAAATTCATTGGTAATCTCACCACCCGTAAACTTGAATGTCTTCTTAAATAATTTGACCCATTCCTCTCGCGTTTTCGGATGATGCATATCCAACCAATTCTTAAAACTTCCATGCTCCTTTTGTAATCCCAAAATCTGATTCGCATTGTGGATAGCTGCATTTACCTTTAATTTATTCCGAATTATACCCGCATCACCCAGCAATCTTTCTCGATCCTTTTCTTTATACCTTGCTACTTTTTGAAGATCAAAATTATCATAGGCCTTTTCAAAGTTTTCTTGTTTTTTCAAGATCGTATCCCACGACAGACCAGCTTGATTTATTTCCAGTATAAGCCGCCCAAAAAGTTGATTGTCATCTTCAATAGGAAATCCGTATTGGGTGTCGTGATATATTTTATGCACATTGCCTTCCTCTTGTTTTTTACAAAATGCACAGTATGAATTTTCCATAGCTATTAGTTTTGAATAAAGTAAAGATTACAAATTATTGATACAATTCAAGGAATGAAGTCTTTTTGCTTTCTGATTTTTATTTTGGAAATTCAAAATTTGGCTCACATGTGGTTATTGATGTCTTCATTGTGTATTCTAATGATTTGTAGCGGTACGTAGTTTTACGCAATTTTGCCGTATTTCTACGTGTTTTTCTGATTATATCAAGTTGAAATTCGAAACAAGTTCGAAATATTAGTTCTAATTGACTATTTTAGCTAGCACTTATTCTATAGTCCTACATAAAATAAGAATAGATTTCTAAAAAGTAAGAATTCTATATTTTCAATTACCTCAAAATTTTGATATCATGTCACTCAATCTAAAGAAAAGCTGTTTTATAAAAACCAGAGATGCCATACTTTTTTCGGTTCCAAACGACGCCAAAAAGAAGAATTATAAAAACCATCTTATTCTCGGTGACTATGCGAAGTGTACTGGAAATAGAGACGGCGACTGGTTGGAAGTAACTTGCCGAAATGACAAGGGGTGGCTGCTGGAAAGTCAATTGACAAACGATAGATTGCTGGAGATCAATTTTGTCGATATAGGCCAGGGTGATGGTTGCCATGTAGTGACTCCAGATGATGAAGTCATCTTAATTGATGCAGGAGAAGGGATTGGCATTCATAGCAATGGAGCCGATAATATGGCAAGGTTTATTAATTGGAGGTACAATTTGAGATATAGAAAAGTAGTTGGTGTGGATGGTGTGACCAAGTCTACTCCAAGAAGTACAACACCTTTTCCAATCGACTATGCTGTAATTTCACATCCAGACTTGGATCACTACTACGGGTTTCTAAATATATTTGGAAATGAGAAACTTGAAATAAAGAAGATTTGTCATAACGGTATTATCGAGCGTCCTTTGAATGGAGCGAAACAAAAAGATTGGAATCACGATCTTGGACGGAAGACAAAACAAGGAAAGTTGACTTATCTCTGGGATGTCGCGAGGAGTTCAAAAGACATAAACGATATATTAAAGGCAAATCCAAAGTCTAGAAAAAAGTTAATTCAAACACTTAGAGCAGCCAAATCCAATAACTCCAAAGTCAAGTTTTCATTTTTGAATAAATCGAAGGAGTATCTTGATCATTTTGATGAGAGTAATGATTTGAAACTTGAGATTCTTGCTCCGATTACAGAAAAGGTCAAAAGAGGTAATGAAACCAAGGATTGTCTGAGAGTTTTGGGACAGGAAGGAATCACAAAGAATGGACATTCCGTGGTATTCATGCTGAAGTACAAAAAACTAAAAGTACTCCTTGGTGGTGATTTGAATAGCAAGTCTCAAGATTTTATCGCCGAGCATTATTCTGAAATCCCTACTTCCTTGAGTAGTTTGGAAAAGAAAATTCATAAGATAGAAGAGAAATTGACCAAACCTGACTTGTCGATTTCTGAAAATACCAAGCTGAAACAAGACCTGGAAGAGTCAAAACAACTCTTGAACCTGATCATATTACGAGTAAGAAAGAAATTTCAATGCGACATTGCCAAGGCTTGCCATCACGGTGCGAGCGATGTCCTGGATTCATTTTTGTCTTGTATCAATCCAATTGCCACCGTTATCTCCAGTGGGGACGATGAGAGCCATTCCCATCCAAGACCAGATGCTTTGGGTGCCTTCGGTAAATCATCAAGAGGAAGTAGACCATTGATATTTAGCACTGAATTGGCTAGAAGTTCTTACGAATTCTCTTCTCCTATCAAGTACTATGAAAAACTTAAAAAGCTTGAAGCTGAAAGAGATGCGGCTACCACAGCGGCCGATAGAGATGCCAAACAGTTGGAAATGGAATCTGTCAAAGACCGGAATGTTGCGGTGTATGGTATGATTACAGTTCGGACGGACGGAGAGAAAGTTGTGATAGCTCAAAAACTGGAAACGCCTCGAAGTGCAGGTCAGAAATGGGATATTTATGATTTGAGATGGAATGACAAATTGAAACAATTCGAATATTACGAAGGTAAAGGTCATTGAGGCTTGTCCCTTAATTTTAGTTGATCTTACTTGCTGTGCTCTTTTGGGCAGTAGGTAGGTGTTGTTTTGATGTCGTCCATGATCCTTCGATTGCACATATGGAATGATCTATGACCTCCCTGGTCACGCGTATCCATTGTTCAATTGTAATTTGCTGAAATTAAATTTCTATATTTATTTTAAAAATTGGTATGAATAACCCTCCTCATGATTGGTCCAAATTTCACCTGCGAATCAATATCAATGCCCCTCTTCAGATCATTCTTGATGCATGGACATCCCAGGAAAACCTGGAGAAATGGTTTTTGTCCAAGGCAGAATATACTGATCCATCAGGACATCTTCGCCCTAGATCCAGCATGATTGAAGTCGGAGATACCTATCGATGGGAGTGGCATGCAGCCGATGATGTGGCCGAGGGCAAAGTTTTGAGTATTGATCCTTCGAAGTCCGTATCCTTTTCGTTTATGGGGTGTACCGTTCAGGTCAGGGTATTTGAAGAAGGAGGTGATAATATGCTGGAAGTACTACAAAGTGATATTGGAATCGACGAATCTTCGAAGGTTTCTTACCACCTGGGATGCACTCGAGGTTGGACATTTTATATGGCGAATTTGAAATCTGTCCTGGAAGGAGGATTGGATTTGAGGAATAGGAATGATAAGGTGAAAGATGTAGTGAATTGTTGAGAATTATACTTTTCTTCTATCTTGCATGAATTACGATATACTAAATATTAAATCTTTCTATGATGACTAATAGTCTAAAGTTTTACACTCCCTCGGATCAATTGCAACCGACAAATCTTATTATTGCCCTTATTCTTGGCTTGATCATTTCTTCAATCTTAGCTTACCTCTACAACCTATTATCCACTTTTATTCCTATTGTTTACTTCAATGTTCTGATCACAATTGGTTTGGGAATGGCGATCGGCCTTGCATCTCGAATAATTGGAAGAATGGCAAAATTAATCAATAAAAAAAGTAAACTTATACTGGTCGTTACAATGGCAGTATCGACCTTCATATTTCAATGGGTTGCCTTTTTAGGTACTTTGAAAGCAGGCATTTCTCCTGGATTTGTGGAATACCTGGGAGATATACCATCGACCTTATTTGCTGGAGAACATTGGAGTAATTTAGGAGATCTATACACATATGGTGCCTGGTCAATAGGAGGTTTGATGTTCAATAAATTTCTCTTGCTCATGGTTTGGCTCGTTGAGATGGGCATCATACTGATTTTGCCATTTATGTCTGTAAGGCAGTCTCCCGAATATCCTTATTCAGAATCACAAAATAAATGGTATGCCAAGTACACCCTGAGTGATCAATTCGAATCCATGTCTTCAAAACGGTACTTTTTAGATGACCACCTCGGCAATCCTCTCAATGCAATTAAAGGTCTCCAATTGGGAGATGGTTGGAGACATGGAAAGGTACATATTTACTACTTGGATGGCGTCAATGATGCATATATGAGCTTCGAAAAAGTCTTCATTGAAGGACGTGGGAAAGGGAAAAAAACATCCAGTTATCTAATTGAGAATTTGCGTTTGTCCCAGCAAGAAGCCAGATCCATACTCAATGAATTCCATCATGAAAAAGATAGAATGGATGTTTTTTAGAATATTCAGATATGGTCTTTTAAGGCTTATCCAATGTAGTCAAAATCCGAATGTGGAAGTCCATATATTTTTTGCGCTCCTTTTATATCCAATTCGCTAATGGCTAATTTTTTTGATCCAACACCCCCACAGAAATAATGCATTACTGACTTTGGATCATATTGCGTGAGATCAATCGTATTGCTAGTGCCACTACTGTCTCCAGGACAACTTGAAGGTGCACCGCTGCGAATGTGCTCATGCCTTAAGCCAAGAACATGCCCTAGTTCATGGCGAAGTACGCCTGTTTTATTGTATGAAGTTGAAAAGTAAGAATGGTCTATTAGGATACTCCAACGATCTCTGGGATATGTAGGGAAAAAGGCTGAGGCAATAAATTTTCCCCTAGAATTTATGCCTCGGACAGGGAAAACGACTTCTTCTGGTTGAACTTCTGGACTATTGTCAAAATCACTTAAATATTTAAATCGTATACCACATACTTCTTCCCAATCTTTTGTAGCTTTTCTCATATTTCGCTTTACTACTTTATAATCTTCATCATCTCGAAAGGTGGATTTTAATACACAATAGGTCAGAATTTTACCTGGTGCCCAGCGTACTATTTTTCCATTGTTAACAATTCCTAATATCCCTTCATCACTTCCCATAATAGGATAATGACTGAGGTTTGAAAGCCTATATTTTGCTTCTAATTCGTAGGAGTGAATGAGTAATTCATCTTTGTCGAGAAGCAAATCCCCCTCCGCTATATAGTATTCTACGTTGTCTATTTCAATCGTTTTTAAGCTATTCTTTAACTGAGTGTACATGTCAGTTGTTTCAATTTCATTTTGAAGACCAGGTGATCTTTCTAGCAATTGTGCTGATAAAGTCTTGTTGTATTCCATTTTTATTTTTTTAAATTAATTTGGATATTTTAATTATTCGATGAAGAATTGAGTAAATTCATTTCGGCTATAAAATTACCTTGGAAGCAACGGCTATAAAATAGAACCTTTGTTATAGACCCTTCAATTTTATAATATTAAGGAGAGGTGACTATTAAGCTCGATGATTTGAATCATCGCCTTAAGTAACATTGGTTACCTAAACTTTCTACTTATTCATTAGTTTTACTTTCTAAAATACAGACTGAAAGCAAATGCAAAAATATTTAGAGATTTTTTTAAATGGCTACGGCGGATATGCCAATTATCTATGGAATGATATCATCCACCCAAGTTGGAATTCATATTTCTATTGGTTGATCTTGGTATCCCTGTTTTTTTTAATCCTGGAAGTAGTAATTCCCTGGAGAAAAAATCAACCTGTCCTTAGAAAGGATTTTTGGCTGGATGGATTTTATATGTTCTTCAATTTTTTTCTTTTCAGCCTTATCATTTACAATGCAGCTTCTGATGTAGTGGTCAATTTATTCAATGATGGTATAAAGGCAATTTCTGGTGGATTTGATCTACAAGCAATGAACCCATTACGCACCATGCCGTTATGGATTATCTTGATTGTCGGCTTTCTCGTACGTGATTTTGTGCAATGGTGGATTCATAGGCTCCTTCACAAATCTGACAAATTATGGGAATTTCACAAGGTCCACCATTCAGTAGAAGAGATGGGCTTTGCGGCACACTTGCGATACCATTGGATGGAAAATATTGTTTATCGTACCTTGGAATATATACCTCTGGCACTGCTCGGGATAGGATTGTATGACTTCTTTGTGATCCATATATTCACGTTGGCCTGGGGTCATTATAATCATTCGAATATTTCTGTAAATGGCAAAATAACCGGAGGAATCTTGGGTGGCTTGATAGGGATCGTAATTGCCAACTCCCTGGCTGGAGTCAACTTGCTTAGTAATCCTACATTCATCGTACAATTGGGGACCATTGCTGTATCAATATTAATAGGTGCGTTTGTGCTTGGTCGATTCATGAAAACACTTTTCAATAGCCCTGAAATGCACATTTGGCATCACTCATACGAATTGCCAAAAGATCGAAGATTGGGAATTAATTTTGGACTTACCCTGGCCATTTGGGATTATATTTTTGGGACAGCCTATATCCCACATAATGGGAAAGATATCAGGTTGGGATTCCCAGGTATTGAGGAATTTCCGCATGATTTTGT
Source organism: Saprospiraceae bacterium (assembly GCA_965230575.1). Taxonomy (GTDB): domain Bacteria; phylum Bacteroidota; class Bacteroidia; order Chitinophagales; family Saprospiraceae; genus CAJXUU01. Next base: position 6,295,866 of record OZ246013.1, on the reverse strand, counting down.
TCATCAAAATTTAAGAGGAATCGTCAAGGCAAAAGAAGCTTCTCTGAAATCAGTTTAATTATTGATTGCACAAAAGAACACTTAAGAAACACGATGCAAATTGAAAAAGAAAACCAGTTTATCAAATATGATAAACTGGTTTAACTTGGGTGAATTGGTTTTTATAATTGTTATATGATCCTGAACATTCCTTTCCGTGTACAAAATTCTTAATCAGTGTACTCTACAGTTTTGAAAATTGTCGAGTAATCGAACTGTTCTCAAATATGACTCTTACAGAATAATTACCTGCCTTGAGCTGCTCTACATTAATGGCATTCTCGTTGGTCTTGATCAATAAATTACCAGTCATATCATAGATTTCGCAAGATTCCATTTTAGCATCAGTTTGAATATTCAATTCTGTTTGAGTTGGATTTGGGTATATATTGACCGCGCTGTGAGATTCTGATGATTGAACCTCATTTTCCATTGGTTCTAAGAATGAACTTCCTTCGCCTCTGTCATCAAATCTCTTTCCAATAGAATTGACTCCGCATTGGTCACAAGGTCCTATTGAGATAGCAGTCCATCTCACTACCCAACCATATCCTGCTGCAGTCCCAGGAGTCAATGGGTTCGGATCCTGGTTTTGCCCGATAGTAGGAGAGTCGGTAGGGGAGTCGGTCCATCTTAGATATACTCTAAATCCATTTGGAGAAGTATTGTATACGGATGGTACTCCAGATACTTGCCATCTCGAACTTCCATTTTCTAGAGTGACCAAGTAGTGTGGGGTAGTGGTAAATCCGCATTGCGAAGTATTGACATCGATAAAAATGCCTTCTCCAAAGTAATCTTGCCAGTTTGTATCAGAAACACCTTGTCCTACTACCATTGAGCCGATTGTCATCTGGGCATTGGCAGAAAAACTAAAAGTAATCATAAGAAGGAGAAATAATAATTGTCTTAAATTTTTCATGATATTAATGTTTGGTTTATAAATAAATTTTGCTTGAGCCGGCTAAAACTTACCTTACAAGAATAATCGTGAATGGTGTTATGATGCAATAATTTGGCATCATATATTGTCAAACGCGTACGATGACTCTGCAAACGCGTTTTATAGATGAGCGGGAAGGGCTACGAAATGTTTTCTAAAAACCGAATGAAGGCTGGTTTTCTTCTAAATGCGATGGGAAGGATTGTCCCTCCTTCCAAATGTACAGGACCACCTCGGCCAGTTTCTATTTTGAATACTTTGGCGCAATTGATAATGTAGGATTTGTGAATTCTAAAGAAACTGGTCTTGGGTAGCATTTCGGCAAAATGATTGAGTGAATTGACGGCCACGAATTTCGAATTATCAATGAGATGGAAGGTGACGTACGACCTTTCTGCTTCTACAAATACAATATTCTCAATCTTCAAAACCCGATAACTTTTATTATCCGATAATACGATTTGATTGAGTCGTTCGGTAGAAGATTCAAGATTGTTTTTGAGGTGCTGAAAATTTTCGAAATATCCATCGGGGGTAATTTCTAATTTTTTGATGGCCTTCCTTAATTCGCTCAGATTGACAGGTTTTAAAAGATAATCCAATGCAGAATATTTAATCGCCTTCAAAGCATAATGATCATATCCAGTTACAAAAATGACCTTGAAAGATGGCTGGTCGAAATTATTCAAAACGTCAAATCCATTGCCCCCAGACAATTCAACATCCAGAAATACAAGATTTGGATTTGTGGCTCGAATCAATTGCACACCAGAATCGACATCCCCTGCAATGCCTTCCACCTGAATATTGTCACAATACTCTTTCAACATTATTTCAAGTAGATCTTGACTATGTTTTTCATCTTCTATTATGACAGCTTTGATCATCAGATATTTTTTATTGGTAAAATGAAATGAACAAGTAGACCCTTCCTATCTTCATCGATATCAGATAGATTGGTAATGTCAATGCTTGCAATAGGATTCGAACTTTTTTTATTCAACAAGTCGATTCGATCTTTAATTATTTCTAATCCGAGGGACTTGTACATAGCATTCTCTTGATTATTCTTTTCTTGATTTGCGGTAAGCCCGCTGCCGTTGTCCTGGACAAAAACTTCCAGTCGATTTTCATCTTTCTCCTTTATATCTATTGTTAAGAGTCCCAAATAGGGCAAATTGTTGAAAGCATGTTTGATGGAATTTTCTAAAACGGGTTGTATGATTAGAGAAGGAATGGTTATAAATTCTAAATCCAATGATTCCTCCATGCGAATTTTGAACTCAAATTTTCCAGAAAATCGCATGGCCTCGAGCTCAAGGTAGTTTTTAATGAAATCTACTTCCTCACGCAACGTAATGTAATCCAGTCGTGTGTATTGAAGGCTGTCGCGCATCAATCTTGAAAATTTTGAAAGATAGTAATTTGCCTTTTCAATGTCTTTTTTGAAAATAAAACTTTGAATTGAATTTAGAGAATTGAAGACAAAGTGAGGATTCATTTGATTTCTTAGGGCATTGAGTTTTGCCTCCTGCAGCTTTCTTTTTTCATATTCCCTCAATTGCATTCGCTTGATCTGAGCGTATGTTGCAGCACCAACAAGTGAGATGAATAGTATAAAGGCCAGAGATTTGAACCAAAGAGTGTCGATGAAGTGAGGTTTAATTTGAAATGAGATTTTGGCAGGTACTGAAGTCCAAATATTGGATTTGTTTTTAGCGGCTACTTCAAAAGTGTAATTTCCTGGCGCCAAATTATTATATCTGATGTTTTTATCATTTGTGTAAATCCAATTGGATGCCTCTTTTTCTACATTCAATCTGAATCGATAAAAGGAATCTTCATTTTCTTTTTTAAAACTTATTCCGGTATAATTTATCTGCAAATCATTTTGGTTGTGTTTCAAAACCAAATTTTGCCCTTCCTCATATATTGAGTCATTGACAATCATTTCATTTATAAAAACTGGAATTTCCGAAAAGCTCTTATCAAAATATTCTGGATTGAAGTGACAAATTCCATTATCTGTAGCCAGCCAGATTTTATCATTCCAAAATTTGATGTCATTAATAAAGTTTGAAATCAGGCCATCAGAAATGGTGAAATTCTTGATGTCGGAGAAGATCAAGGTGTCGGTGCTGTATTCGTAACTCACTACATTCACACCTTTATTCGTAGCAAGACAGATGGTGGTGTCCTTCATCAATAAGATACGATTGATCATATCGCTATTTAGCCCATTCTTTTTTCGGAGTGTATAAATTTTATCCTCAGAAAAATAGAAAAGCCCATTGCCAATGGTTCCTATCCATAGGTTTTTATTGGCGTCTGGATGGATATAATTGACCCTGCCAAATACTTCTTTGCCGTCTATAAGAACGGGTTGAACATCAGTATATTGATAATTAATTACCTTGTATAGACCTTTAAGTGTACCTATCCATATAGTATTGTCTATTTCTGCGACACTTGTGACAACAGAACTAAAAGTCCTATTTGAAATTAGAGATGTATATATTGGATTTCCCAATTCATCGTATATAATAAAGCCTCTACCAGATGCAATTTGTAATAAATGACCATTATTCAGTTTTCTAGTGACTCCACTAAAATTCGCCTTATCGCCTTGAACCGTTATTTTGCCATTTTTTTCAAATATGATGTGGCTATTACAAAAAAGGCGGTCTTCATTTTTAGATATATACCTTACATCATGAGAATAATCTTCTACAGAAAATTTGTTGACAGATCCTTTTTTATCTAGCACGGTTACCTTCGAGTCTTTGCCACCGAATACAATGTGGTTGTCCAACGTACCTATCGCGAAGTATGATTTATTAGAGTTGTCCTCTTCTTTTATATCAAGAGAAACTACATCTAAAGAAGGAATATAATAGACTCCATTTTGAGTACAGGTCACCCAAAATGCCCCTTCCTGATCCTCTGCAATACTGGTGATGGTCTTGTCTTGGAAATAATGTAAGGGTTCGTTGTCCAATTGTCCATCTCGAAAAAAGTACAACCCTTCAGCAGTACAAACCCAAAAGTTATCATCCTTGTCAATGTATAAACTGCCGATGCTCTGAACGAGGTTGTAGTGACTGATGCTATTACTCTGACTATTGTATTTGAAGACTCGATTTTTACTATGATAATACCAATGGTCCCCTGATCTATGTGCTACGGTAGGTTGATTATATCCAAGCAAATCAACAATGGAATTTAAAACAAATCCGTTCTCGCCCAAGTCTACCAAGGTAAATTGATCAAATTGATAAACCTTAAATGATTCATTTACATCATCTTCATTCATTTCTTTTGGAAGATCTTCGATGTCCAGTTCCATGATTCGGTTATCTCTCTTTTTCACCCTTTGCCTGGTAGAATAGATTTTTCCATCGGTTGACTCCAAAATATCACTGGTCCATTGACCATCCAGGATTTTGACTAGATTTTCATTTTCTTTAATCGGACTGAATTTACCATTCTCGAATACGCTCACCCCACCACCATAGCCATTGAGCCAAAGTCTATTTTTAGAATCTCTGTATATTTCGAAATTTACATTGTCGGCCAATCCATCCTGTGTAGTATAGGTCTTAAAATTGTATCCATCAAAAGTACAAACACCTCGATCTGTAGTCAACCAAATTAAGCCCGCCTGATCTACTTCTACATCATAGACTTCTCTACTTGGCAATCCATCCTTTGTACTGTAATTAATAAAATGAGAATCCTGTGCATTTAGAAATGTAATGCAAAAGAATAGTATAATTGATTTTGTGATGAAAACCTTCAATATATCTCATATTAAAAAGCATCAAATAAATCTGCGAATTTCAGTAAACTTTCCTGGCCTTCTTCGTGAAATATAATGCCCAAGAACTAAAACACCTTAATAATGTCTAATTTAAGCAGAAAAGCTAGTACCACACCCACAACTCTCCGAAGCATTCGGATTGTTAAAAGTAAACCCACGATTATTCAAACCCTCCAACCAGTCTATCTCCATGCCCAGCAGATACATAGAATGTGATTTTTCCATAAATACCTTGAAACCTTGTATTTCAAATACCTGATCTTTTTCTTTTAATACGTCAAATCCAAGGATGTAAGAAAATCCTGAGCAACCTCCACCTTTCACACCGACACGTAAACCATATTCTTCAGGTACATTTTGTTCACCTGCTATTCTTTTTAATTGCTTAAGTGCACTATCCGTAATTATAATCGGGGTCGTCGTTACTGAATCAGACATATTATTTCTTGTTTTTTAATCAATATTTTTCAAAGATAATCTATAATCCTCTAAAACGGAATTCATCTCACCTTCTTTCTTTAGTATAAATGTAACACATCAAGTAGCGCAATCGTTCAACGGCCTTGATTTTGGTGTTTTTTTGAACTGCTAAGTCGCTAAGTTCGCTAATATTTGCGCGAAGATGATGAATAATCTTTCTAATGCATATCTGTATAAAAGCCTCCTCCTATTTTCTTCCTCTTCCCACCGCTCAAGCTTAGCAAACTTTTTAAGTTTACCAATCTCTCCAATCCCTCCAATTATCAATTATCAATTATCAATTACCAATTTCCAATCTTTCCAATCTTTCCAATCTTTCCAATCTCCCCAATCTTTCCAATCTCCCCACCCCTCCTCCGTCATCATTTTCCATTTTTCATTTTTAATTATTCATTATTCACTTACCTTAGCATTTTGAACAAAAAAATAAATATTCTAGCCTTATGGAAACAGCTTTGGAAATATTGAAATACATCCTGCCAGCGCTAATTGTTTTTGCTACGGTCTACTTTATGATGAAGAGATATCTCGACATGCAATACAGCACTCAGATCTTAAAATTCAAGCAAGATCAAGCTAAAAACACCCTTCCAGTGAAGCTTCAAGCGTATGAACGGATGGCGATGTTTTGCGAAAGGATCTCTTTGGACAATTTAAGTTATAGACTTAGTAGTCAGAACCTTGATGCCAAATCTATGGGCAATGCAATGCTTATCGCAATCCAGCAGGAATTTGAACACAATATGAGTCAGCAGGTATATATTTCTGAAAAGCTATGGCAAATTATTACCTTGGCAAAAGATCAAATGCAAAACATTGTGTCTACAGCCGCTGCAGATCCTTCGGTGACTACACCAGGTGCACTTGTACAAAAGGCGCATGATCTGCAGAAAGAGATGGGAGGCAGCCCGGTAAATACTGCAAAACGAGCTATAAAAAAAGAAATTGACATCATAATATAATCGAAAGAATATGCATAAGTCACTTCAAATATTTTGGGTATTTCTCCTTGGTTTGAGCATCGTAAGTTGTTCGAGGCAGATATATACTGCGGATATCGATACATCTTATTACCGTATCAATAAACGCAACAAATCTGACAAGGAATTAGACAAGATGATCAGTCCATACAAGCAGCAGTTGGATGCAAAAATGAATGAGGTCATTGCCTTTAATGAAAACGAAATGACTAAAAATAGACCAAATTCGACGCTGGGCAATTGGTTTGCCGATGCTTTGTTGGAAGAAGCGGAGTATATCTATAAGAGGGATATCGACATGGCTATGCAAAATTATGGGGGCATCAGAGTCCCTTCATTGCGACAAGGGGATATAACTGTCGGTAATATATATGAGTTGATGCCTTTTGATAATAAATTGGTGTTGTTGACTATGGATGGTAAGCTGCTACAGCAATTGTTGAATAGAATCGCGGAGAAAGGGGGCTGGCCGATAAGTAGTACTTTGAAATTTGCTATGGATGGTGACAAGGCTGTCGATGTATTGATCAAAGGAGAAGCTTTGGACATGACTAAAAAATATACCGTGGCAATTGCAGATTATATTGCCAATGGCGGAGACAATTGTTTTTTTCTTGATCAGGCACAGCGAGAGGATAATGATGTGATGATTCGTGATTTGATAATTGATCATTTGAAGAGAAAGCCAGAAGGTGAAAAGACCTTGTCTTCTGATGCAACATTGAGAATCTTAAAACGAAATAATTAGAATTATGAGAAGGAGAGATTTTATCGTAAAGAGTACCTTATCTACACTTGGTTTGGCCATGATGGGAATTCCAGATTCTGTCCTGGATGCGCATGACATTACCCGACTCACTATATTACATACCAATGATGTGCATAGCAGGATTGACCCTTTTCCGATGGATGGCAGCAGGAATGAAGGACAAGGCGGTGTATCAAGAAGGGCCACTTTGATTGAGCGTGTACGAAAGTCAGAAGACCATGTCTTATTATTCGATTGTGGAGATATTTTTCAGGGGACACCATATTTCAATTTTTTTGGTGGAGAGCTAGAACTCAAGTTGATGTCTGAATTGAAATATGATGCAGCGACTATAGGTAACCATGATTTTGATGGTGGTATTGAGGGACTTCACAAGCAAATGCCTCACGCCAATTTCCCATTTCTGATTGCCAATTATGATTTTAAAGACACCATTCTTAATAATAAGACGAAGCTATATAAGATTTTTGTACGAAATGGGATTCGGATTGGCGTATTCGGATTGGGCATAGAATTGACAGGTTTGGTTCCCAAGTCACTTTATAAAGAAACGGTGTACCAAGATCCAGTGCAAGTAGGGGATGAGATAAGCAAACGATTGAGGTATGACGAGAAATGCGATTTTGTAGTCTGTCTATCTCATCTTGGATATCGTTACCGATCAGATAAAGTCTCTGATGTGGTACTCGCAAAAAATACAGAAGAAATAGATCTCATTCTAGGTGGCCATACACATACCTTCATGAGTGAGCCGGATATTCAAAAAAATAAGAAAGGAGAAGAAGTGGTAATCAATCAAGCGGGATGGGCTGGTATCATGTTGGGAAGATTGGATATTTTCTTCGAGAAAAATTCTAAAGGCAAGTGTGTTTCTTGTAAGAATACCTATGTGGTTTAGTATATTTAGTCCGATAATCAAAGATGCTGTCATATGGAATCACAAAAGATTAGTGTATTTATAAGTTACATTCCAAGTAGCAGAGATTATGCTTTGGGTATTTATGATTTACTCTTTTCAAATGATAAGTGTGAGCCTTGGATATCTGATCAGAATGTTTTGCTGGGACAAGATTGGCGAGTTGAACGAAAAATGGCGCTCGAAGATTCAGATGTTCACTTGATTATAATAAATGGAGATTCTTCAGAAAGCAGTTTTCAGAAAGATGAAATAATAAGGATATTGTCTTTAGATAAAGACCGAAAGTACATAATCCCTCTATTTACTAACGCAATTTATTTGAGCGATAATCTTAAAAACTTTAAGGGGATTTATCTTGATCGTGATAATTCATACCAAGAAAAGTTATTAAGTGGTCTCGACTCCATCCATAATTTAATATATTCAAAGACCAAGTCTTTAGGAGTAGTTGATGTAGGCCTTAAAGATTTCAAGAGTAATAATTATAGAATATTAAAGGTAGTCTTGAAGAACATAAGATGTTTCAATTCTCTGGAAGTATCATTGGAAGACGACTGTAATTGGCTAATGATCTTGGGAGATAATGCATCTGGGAAGTCTACTTTACTTAAGAGTATTTCAATTGGGTTGTGTAATGAAACTGAGGCAATTACCTTGATGTCTTTAGATGGCGGTAAATTCATTACCAGAGGAGAAGAAGAAGGCGAGATCACTATGCAAATTGTTGAAACAAGTACAAATGTTGAAAATACAATAACAACACTTATTAGCAAGGATCCCACAAGTGGTGAAGAAATAGTGAGGAAAAAGTTAAGCAACAACTTTGATTTGCATGATATCTTTATTTGTGGATATGGTACGAATCGATCTAATAAGGCCGTTGAGAGTTTTGATGATTATGAAAAGATTACAGCATTAAAATCATTATTTAGTACAGATGCCAAACTACAAAATCCAGAACTTGTACTATTACGGAGAGATGATAGTATTCGGAAAATGATTGAAGGTAAATTGCTCGAAATTCTGATGTTGGATTCTGATAAATATAAGGTGGAATATTCGGATAAGGGATTGAAATTAATGGGCCCCTGGGGCAGTGAAAACTTCAGATCATTAAGTGATGGCTATAGGACAACATCACAATGGATCTTGGATTTCATTAGTTGGGCAGTTTATGCCAATAAGTTTTCGAATAATTCTGACTTTGGAGGCATATTGATAATTGATGAATTAGAACTCCAATTGCATCCTCAATGGCAAAAAGAAATTGTTAAGAGAATGAGAATACAGTTTCCAAATGTACAAATCATTTCCACAACTCATACACCATTGATTGCTGGAGGAATTGCTGATATCGATAAGGCAAAATTAATTAGATTCAAATTGACCTCTGATGGTGAGATTGTAACTTATTACATAGACAATGACTCCCTATATGGACTCACATCAAATGAAATTTTAAACTCTATAGCATTTGAGGTGCATATGACTAAGAACTCAAATAGTGTCTCAGATATCGGAAATTATCTTTCACTGAAACAAAAAGAAACTCTTAGTGAAGAAGAGCGAAGTAGGATGGAGGAATTAAAAGAACAAATCGTGGAAGATGATACTCTACAAGAGGGTAATGTGGATAAAGGAATGGAGAAGAAAGTAGTTTCTTTTTTAGATAAGACGCTCGAAGATGTTGATCCAGAATTAATTGAATTGGATGTAAAAAACAAATTGAGAAATCTTTTTAAGTCTAAGAAATGAGACAGATTAAAATAGCTGAAATCGTTTCTGATGATTGGGAAGAATGGAAGGCTAAATGTATATCTACTACGGCAGATAATATTGAGCTTTTCGATGCAGGTGGTGAAGTGAAAATTGGCGATCTGTACAAAGAAAAGTATGTAAAAGACAATTATTATTTTACTGAGGATGAACCATTTTTTGGGAAATGTGTCTATTGTGAGACCCCAATTTACGATATATTTCCTGGAGATGTAGAGCACTACAGACCTAAGGGCAAGGTGACTGATCATCTAAACAATATTGCCCATATTAAAAATGAAGACGGAACTGAAATAAAAGACAGCAATGGTCAAAGTATACCACACCCAGGTTACTTTTGGCTGGCTTACGAATGGACCAATCTGATGCCTTCTTGCACATTTTGTAACAGACCCAAGAAAGATTTTGGCAAACGCAGTTGCTTTCCAGTGGAGAATTTTAATCGACATATTGTTGGTGAAGAAGCTAAAGAGAATCCACTTATAATAAATCCAGTGAGTGATAAATCAGAAGATAATCCAGAAAATCATTTATCTGTAGATTTTGATACAGGCCTCCTTATTTCAAAAACGAAGAAAGGAGAAATGATGATCAATATTTTTGGCCTAAACAAGAGAAACTACATAAGAAAAGGTAGATTGACAGCGATTAGAAATGCTAAATGGACCCTTGCCGAATTATTTTTTAATCCAGGCTCAAAAGATGATTCATTAAGAGAGATAAATGAGTATATGGAAGGTAGAAGAAGCTATTCATTTGCCTTTGTATCCTATTGCAAACACTATCTGAAAAATAAAAATGTAATTGATTTATCTTAAAAATCAAAGATTGCTATTCGAAGAGAATTTATTTTTTTAGTACTGAAAAAAAGCCAATTTTGATCTAATCTACTGAGTGTCAATCCATCTGTGGTGCTCTGAAATTTCATATAAAATATCTTTCAAAATATTTTTTTATTCAGAAGTAGATATTACTCAAAATTTCCCATTTTTTGAATTATATTTATAACATTAAAGAAAGCAACTGTTTATAAAATCAACTTTATTTTAATGCATAAATCATTGGTTTCTAATAATAACAAATTAAAATTTTTTGTTTTGTAGTGACTTGAAAATCAAACTTTTACCAGTTGACATATATGATTAAAAAATATGTGTTAAGTTGTTACCTTACCTGAAATATTTTACTCATTTTTGACCTTCCCAAAGGAACCGATCTTAACAAGAAGAGTCAAAACACCGATTTTACCCATCCGATTCTTTTTTAAGTGATTGGTTTCGATATCGCAGTTTAATCTCCTGCATGGAAGAACATATTTGAAGAATGATAAAGAGCAATCTAGCATGACGTATGACCATACTACAGTGTGGAATAAATGCCTGAGTATCGTACGACGAGAAATAAGTGCACAAAGTTTTAAAACCTGGTTTGAACCTATCAAGCCTGTTCGATTGACATCGGAGGCTTTGACTATTCAAGTTCCGAACAAATTTTTCTATGAATGGTTAGAAGAAAATTTTGTGACCGAGTTGAAGAAGGCACTAAGAATGACTCTCGGTGAGAATGCTAGACTCGAATATCAAATCCTTGTCGATAATCACAGAAAAATTGGTAAGAATACTGGTGCTCGTGATAATAACGACATCCCTAAAAAGTTTTCGACCGATCAAATCAAAAACCCATTTGTAATTCCAGGGATCAAAAAGATTAAGATCGACCCACAACTAAATGGCGCTTATAATTTTGATACCTATGTCATGGGTGAGTGCAATCAACTGGCCGCAACGGCTGGAAAAGCTATTGCAGCAAATCCTGGAGGCACGGCCTTCAATCCACTATTCATTTATGGTGACGTCGGGTTGGGCAAAACACACCTGGCAAATGCAATAGGCACTGAAGTACTCAAGCAAAATGCCAGTAAACAAGTGATCTATGTGACGCTGGAGCGATTTACAAATCAAGTTGTGCAGGCGATAAAGAACAACGCTGTAAACGATTTTATGAATTTCTATCAGATGATTGATACATTGATCGTTGATGATATTCACTTCCTGGCAGGCAGGGCTAAGACACAAGAAATATTCTTCAATATATTCAGTCAGCTCCACCACAACGGAAAGCAGATTATTCTTACCTCAGATCGACCACCAAAGGATATTTCAGGAGTGGAAGACAGACTTATCAGTAGATTCAAATGGGGACTGGCGGCTGAATTGACAGTTCCAGATTATCAAACTAGGAGAGCTATTCTTGATATCAAAATGAGGAAAGAAGGCCTCGAACTGGACGAAAAGATTAAGGAATACATCTGCTACAATATTAAAAATAATATTCGTGAGCTTGAAGGCGTTATCATTACCCTTGTAGCACAATCCACTTTGAATAAAAAGGAAATCGACCTCCAATTGGCCAAAGATGTTGTCAACCAATTTATAAGTCAAGACAACAAGGAGATCACAGTAGAGAATATAAAATTGCTAGTCGCAGAATATTTCAAAGTGCCAGTGGAGAAATTACATGGAAAAACAAGAAAACGAGATGTCGTAATCGCTCGTCAACTATCCATGTATCTCGCTAAAAACTTCACTACCAACACTTTGAAGGATATAGGTAAAAACTTCGGAGGAAGAGATCATACCACAGTTTTGTACTCGGTAAAAGCTGTTCAGGATTTGATGGATACCGATCTTGTATTCAAAGACAAGGTAGTAGAACTTGAAAAGCAAGTTCAACTAAATCTTCATTAATTAAGGTTTCAAATTTTTTAAAACTCGAAAGTCCTTTTCTATTTCCTTGAGTACCTTTAGATTACCTAGTGAATCTTCAAGCTTTAACATACAAATACACCATCTGAACCAAAAAAATGTCTTCATAATTCATATGATCTACTTTATAAAAGAAAGAAAATACTATCTCAGTTATAAACCTGTATAATTGTATTTAAACTCCATTTTTATTATGCTTTCAAAGACACAAATCCTTGTAATTATCATTGGCCTTCTTACCGTTTCATGTAAAGATGCGAACACCAAGATTCAGAAAAATACGGACCTGCCTATTTCAGAAATTGCAGAGACAAATCATCCCGATTATGTGTCAAATATGGAAACGGCACATCAAAAAGTAAAACTTCTACAGAATGGAATAGTCTGTTTTAATTTGGATATGACTTTCGGAAGTAGAAACACCAAAATGAAAATATTTTCTACTCCTACTTCTTCTAGTATACGGGTAGACAAAAAAAATGGAGCTTCAACTGTGATGATCAATGGTGAAATATTCACCGATGCTGATTCTACACTTTGGAGAAACGAAAAATTTGGCATCTATACCTACCAATACTTTTTCATGGCTCCTTACAAATTTAGTGATGATGGTACCATTTGGACCAGACTGAGCGATGCAGAAATGGAAGGAGAAAATACCAAAAGAGCTAAGTTGACTTTTGAATCTGGCACTGGTGATGCCCCGGACGACTGGTATATAGTTCACTCAGACCCGACCTCCAATAGGGTAAAATATATAGGATACATCGTAACGGGCGGCGGAACCTCGGTAGAAGAAGCTGAACAAAATGCCCACGCCATAAAATATAGCAATTACAAAATGGTGGCTGGAGTGCCAATCGCTCATAAATGGGAATTTTTCGATTATTCACAGGATGATGGACTCGGCGAGAAAATAGGGGAGGGCCTCATTAAGAATGTTGAAATGATGGACGAAGTGGATCAATTTGAAATTATTAATGATGGGACCTATGTGAAAATTTCGGACTGATATTTTTAATTGCCTACACATCATTGGAGCTACCTGCAATGATGTGTTGCGCGAATTGCAATTTTAGAATTGCAAGTTCATAGTGTATCAATTCCGACAAGAGCCATAGTACCCAATATCATTTGCTTAAGAAAGGGATTTTCCTAAGTAAATATTTCTTTTATAGATTTTATAATTAGTTATAAATTAACAAGTTAGGCTTATTAAATATAGCGTTACTACTGAATAAATATTAGAATATAGCACCTTTTTCAGTGTATTTTCAACGAAAACGAGGTAGTCGGAACACTTAACTTTGTTTCGCCTCGCTGGCTAGGCATTCTATTTTTTGCTTGATCAAAAAACAGAATCAAAAAAAATCAAGGCTGCCTAATGCAGCACTCATAGCCGCTCCCACATCCCAAAACGCAGCCGTGGCCACGCTTCTTTTTACTCCCGTTTTAATACTCAGGCTTCGATTTTTAAAAAGATAGTCTACTTCAGAATAAACCTAAGAAAGGCTCAGAAAGAGAACACCTCTATAATAATAATCAATCACTCAAAAGCAAGTCAAACAATATGACATTATCACTCTGACCTCTTTTCGTTTTTTGCTTAGACGTGAATATGTTTTGCATGCCCAATTTGAGTGTATGATAATAAAAAGAATAATTTTCCTATCTTGATTTTTCAAAACAAACAACAATTGAAAATTCTCATAGAATACTCCTTGAATACACCCACTTCTATTTGAATACGACCTCCAACACACAACTATGAACTTATCGACTCTAGACTGGATTATTATTGTACTTTTTATGATTACCACCCTTGCAATTGCATTGTGGTCCAGTAAAAAATCAGGTAAAAGTGCAAAAGAATATTTTCTATCTGGCAATAATATGCCTTGGTGGATGCTCGGTGTATCTATGGTAGCCACTACTTTTTCGGCGGATACCCCCAACTTTGTATCTGATGTTGTAAGACAAAAGGGTATTGCTGGAAATTGGGTCTGGTGGGCCTTTGTGCTTACGGGGATGCTTACGGTATTCGTGTATGCGCGATTGTGGAGAAGGGCTGGGATTTTGACGGATTTGGAGTTTTACGAGCTTCGTTATAGTGGTAAAGTTGCTTCCTACCTGAGAGGATTTAGGGCGATTTATCTGGGTGTATTTTTCAATGTTATTGTAATGGCTACAGTGATGTTGGCTGGTATGAAAATTGGTAGTGCAATGCTTGGACTTCAACCTATACAGACGGTGGCCTTGGTTTCTGTGGTTACTGTTTTTTATTCTGCAGTTGGAGGATTGAGAGGTGTGATTTTGACCGATATTTTTCAGTTTGTATTGAGCATGATTGGAATGATTGCAGCTACCATTTTTATTTTGAAGATGCCTGAGATCGGTGGATTGAAAAACCTCATCGCGCACGAAAATGTTTCGGATAAAATGGATTTTATTCCTGACTTGAACAATTTGGAGTTGGCCATTCCAGTATTTTTAATTCCACTTGCCGTGCAGTGGTGGAGTACCTGGTATCCAGGCGCTGAGCCAGGTGGTGGTGGATATATAGCGCAGCGAATGTTGTCAGCCAAAGATGAGAAAGATGCCGTTAAAGCAACAATGTTGTTCAACTTTGCTCATTATGCTCTGAGACCGTGGCCTTGGGTGATTATCGCACTTGCTTCACTGATTATATTTCCAGATTTGGAATCTTTGGCATTGGCCTATCCAGATGTGGATGCTTCCATAATCAAACATGACCTCGCTTTTCCAGCAATGTTGAGTCTGTTGCCTGCAGGATTGGTGGGTCTGTTGTTGGCATCACTCATGGCAGCGCTGATGTCGACCATCAGTACTCACTTGAATTGGGGATCATCCTATATTGTAAATGATTTCTACGGTAGATTCGTGGATGAAGAAGCAAGTGAATCATCGAAAGTTATGATCGGACGAATCAGCACGGTAGTATTAATGATATTGGCCGCGGTACTGTCCTTCTATCTGGAAAATGCAAAAAAAGCCTTTGACCTGATGTTGCAAATAGGAGCTGGTACGGGCTTGTTGTTTATATTAAGATGGTTCTGGTGGAGGATCAATGCTTACAGTGAAATTGTAGCCATGGTGGTTTCATTTTTTATTGCTTTCTATTTTGCTTTTGCCTATGAAGGTACATTACTTGACCATGAAAAAATGGTAGTAGGTGTTGTGATTACAAGTATAGCTTGGTTGGGAGTCACCTTCCTTACTCGGGCGACTGATGAGAAAACTCTTGTTAATTTTTATACCAAAATTCAACCGAAGGGTAGTGGCTGGAGTAGAATTAAGAATAAACTATCTACTGAACAAAATGCAATTATCGACAAAAACACTGATCCAAAACTTACAGAGCAAATCTTGATGATGCTTATGGGTGTAGGACTTATTTATTGTTCGCTATTCGGAATCGGCTGGTTGTTATTCGGAAATCTAATTGCAGGTGCAGTGGCTTTGATAATAGCAATAATTCTAGGTTATTTATTGGGGAAAATGGCATTTGCAAAAACAAGTCTATAGTTTTCATAAGCTGTAATTTAGGGGAATTCAGAAGTATGCTAACTTTTTAAAAATGGAAAGTTGAGTGTAAATACAAGTTAAAAAAGGCGTGGCCCGTCTCTTTACAGTGGGCAGCGGGTGCTGCATTTAGTAGCTGAGCCTTTAAAGAGACTAGAATTTTTGCGTACTCGTATATTCGAATTGTCAATTTATTAGGCAAGAGTGTGAGAGAGTCATTTTGCTTAAGATAAGCTAAAAAAGTTATATCGTAAAAAAGTTATTTTCCTCACACTCTAATTTACTCAAAGAAATTGGACAGTACCAAGGAAGAATTTTCATTCCGCATTTACGAGTAAAGTTTTCGTGAGTAAAGGCCACAACTTTAATTTTATTATAATTATGCAGGTTTTAAAATTCTCTTTAGGTGTTGATATGTCTAAAGATAAATTTGATTGTTGTTTGAGTTATTGTGATAAAGGTGAAATAACCATTGTCGCTGAAAAATCATTTGACAATAGTTTAAAAGGATTCAAAGCTTTACTTAGTTGGCTTAAAGCTAAAGCTGGAAAATCTCAAACTCTCCATGTGGTCATGGAGGCAACTGGTGTTTATCACGAAAGTTTGGCTCATTATATCTTTGATAATAGTCAGTATCCAATATCTATACTTTTACCCATCAAGGTTAAGTATTACTTCAAAAGCATGAATGTCAAATCTAAAACGGATAAAATTGATGCAGTTCTTTTAAGTAGGTATGGTCTTGAGCGAAGAAGTCTAAGATGGTCTCCGATGAGCAGAAATATAAGAGCGGTAAAACAATTATCTCGAGAGTATAGAGATTTGAAAAAACAATTGAACGTACTTAAGAATAAATTACATGCTAAGGAACATGCCTATCGGACAGAGAGAACAGTTCTGAAAATCATCAAACAGCAAATTAAACTTATAGAGAACCAATGCATCCTTTTGGAATTTGAGCTTAAAGAAATTGTTTTAAATGATACTTTCTTAAATGAAAAGATGGACAAAATATGTACAATTCCAGGCGTAGGATTTATGACAGCTATAACAATAGTTGGCGAAACAAATGGATTCGAATTAATAGAAAACGGTAAACAATTATGCAGTTATGCAGGGATGGATGTACGACAAAACATGTCAGGTAATAAAACTGGAAAATCCAGATTATCCAAAAGAGGAAATAAGTATATAAGACAAGCAATTTATATGCCTGCTCTAACCTCATCAAGAAGAATTAAATCACTAAACAATTTTTACGAACGAATAAATGAAAAAAATAAATGTAAGAAAGTAGGGCTATTGGCAGTTGCAAGAAAACTATTGATTCTAATATATACATTGTGG
This sequence comes from Saprospiraceae bacterium, assembly GCA_965230575.1. GTDB lineage: Bacteria > Bacteroidota > Bacteroidia > Chitinophagales > Saprospiraceae > CAJXUU01. Next base: position 6,278,485 of record OZ246013.1, on the reverse strand, counting down.
AAAAATGATGAGGAATTCATTCCTGAATATGGAATGTAATTACATATCTGGTTATCATGAGGAGGAAGTTTCTTCTTCGTCATCAACTCATAGAGTTGAAAATATAAAGTGGGAGAAAAGTAGATGAATACGAATAGTATCCATCTACACAGAATGAACATCTGTACGATCAATCGTCAGAAGCTCTTCTTCGTCATTAACAAATATCGTAAAAAGTTGAAAAATAGTTTGGAAATTAACACAGTACCTTTTTTTTCAATGAAAAAAGTAAGGCCTGTCCGGCGAAGACAAGGGTGAATTGAAAACCTTACTTCATTTTCACGTAGAATATTAATGAAACGGGATATTCATTCATATGTAGAATGGCTCAAGTCTTTGAAAACCAAGGGGTATTTCTACTTAGGAATATCCCTAATTTAGACTCATAGTTTATCGAACTTAGTGCTATTCTTTGTGATGCCTTGGCGTTCCATGTGGTTAAAATGACCTTGGACTCAAGTTTTGGCCCTGAGGCATTTTAACCACTAAGAAACAACGAAGGATTTACAAAGGATTTTCGAAGAAATATCTTCCTTCCAATTATTCCACTATTTTCTCCATTTCACTGATCGCTGCTATATTAAATACCCCAAGTGCTCTTTCTCCAGAGGAATCAAAGATATTCCCCTTAGAATTGGCTATAGGAAGCGTAAATATTCCATTATCACCATTTGTAGTTTGCTCTTGTACAATTTGCAAAAATCTAAAAGCTTCATTGGATATGGAATGAATCTCACACTTGACCTTTTCTCCTACCTCCAGATTTCTGGGCAGTCCATCTTCATCCAAGGCATTAATTGCAAATCGGAGTGGACGAATAAATGCGGTACCGTCTATATCCGTCCCAGCATCAAAGGTGGCGTCGTAGATGATATTCAATTCTTGAGGCTTGTTGAGCAAGGTGTCATTTCGGTATGATTTTACCCAATAAGTATTCCCTTTGCCAGGCAAATCTCTTGCATACAATTCAGCATACAAACCTTCGTCTGCTCCGAAAGCCTCATCTTCAAAGTATATTCGAATCGAGTCAATTTCTGGTACCGGGTTCAATGCTGTTGTTGAGGTATAAGACTCTCCATTATATTCAATATTTAATGTGTATTCAGTGCCTATTGTGTCTATTTCCTCTCCAATTCCAGGAGTCCAGCTGTATTTTCCATCTCCAATATGATTAAAATCAAATGTTTGATTACTTGATGAGATGCTCACTTGTGCATCTGAAATGGGATCGGGCAATCTGTTGTCAAAATAGTCTTGAGAAAAAGACAAGCTGATGATCTGTTCTTCATCACTATTATTATTGATCCAAGCATCGATGACCAGTTGTGGCGCCTCGAATCCATTGTCTACCTCGATAGGGTCTTCGCATGAAGTATAGATAATCGATGATAGGAGTAGGGCTGAAAGTATATATTTATAGTTCATTATTATTCTTATTTGAAAGTAAAGTTGTACGAAATAGATGGGATGAAATTTCCTATTACAGAAAGCTTTATGGCTTCGGTATTTACAGCCTGTCCAGGATCTACTCTTTCTGGATTTTGTCTGAAGTATATTGAGAATGGATTTCTTCGTGAATAAATGTTATAAATACCAAATACCCATTGTCCCTTCCACTTCCTTTTGCCTGGTTTTGGGTCGATTGTCAAGGATAAATCCAACCGATGATAGTCTGGTATCCTTACATTGTTACGCTCATTGAAGTCATTATTAGGAATGAAGTATCCCTGCTGGTAAAAGCCGCTGTTTGCAAATGTAGTCGGAGTTCCGGTATTGTACACAAAATTGGCACTCAGGGTAAGGCGATCTGACAATTCGTAAAATGTAGTTAGACTCAAGTTATGTGTCTGGTCGAATCTCGAAGGATACCATTTGTCATTATTTATCCCCTCCACCAATCTTTCACTTCTTGCCAGCGTATAACTCAGCCATCCAGAAAATCTACCTTCAGTCTTTTTAAACATTAATTCTGCACCATAAGCTCGTCCTTTTCCTTCCAATATTTGACCTTCTACAAATTCGTTCAGGATAAGATCTGCACCATCGATATAATCAATGAGATTATCCATTTTCTTATAATAAAGCTCCCCTGAAAATTCATAGGTGTTGTCTTTGAAATTTCTGAAATATCCCGCCGCTACTTGATCTGCCATCGCTGGTTTGATGTTGTTTGTAGCTGGAGTCCAGATATCTACTGGAGTTGAAGCGGTGGTATTGGAGAGTAGGTGGATGTATTGTGCAGTTCTATTATAACTTGCCTTGAAAGAACTTTTTTTATTCAAATCAACCTTCAAAGATAGCCTTGGTTCCAGATTGATATAATCTTCGATGACCTCACCGTCTCCAGCAACGGTGATGCTATTCAATGGTTTTAATTCACCTTTCGGCGCATCGCCAAAATTATAGACATTCCTAGCACCCAGGTAGGCAAAATGAGACAACCTCAGCCCATAATTCATCTGAAGCTTATCAAACAGAGTGACTTCGTTTTCAACAAAAATATTTGATTCCAATGAGAACTGTGTTGACGTGCTGATATCTGTAGTTACTTTATCACTCACCGAAATAGCATTGGCTGGCTCGAAGATATAATAGATCGTTTGACCACCGAATCTTAATATATTTTGCGGTCGAATAAACCACGAAAATTCAGGCTTGATACTATAATTTTTAATGTTGGCACTCCAGTCGAACGTATCTTCATCGGTATCACCAAAATTTATTTGATAATCATAATTACTGAAGTAAGTTGTAAGATTTGCAAAAAGCTTGTCACTGAAAAGGTGGTTCCATCTGAACGTGCCCGTTTGATTTCCCCAACTGAATCCTGCAGATTCACCGAAACCAAAGTTGTCACGACCAAAGTATCCCGAAAGGAAAATTTGATCCTTGTCGCTAAATTTATAGTTTGTTTTTAAGGTGAGGTCGTAAAAATTCAACACTGGGTTTCCTGTATCGTCATCTAGAAATGGTGCTGCCAAAACATCGATATACGACCGTCTTCCAGCCACAATAAATGAAGATTTGTCTTTTACGATTGGCGCCTCAACGGATAGTCGGCTGAATATCGTCCCGACGCCACCTTTGACTTCAAGCTGTTTGTTGTTTCCTTCCTTCATCCTTACATCCAGGATAGAAGAAAGTCTGCCTCCGAACCTTGCTGGAATCCCTCCCTTGTACAATTTGACATCTTTCACGGCGTCTGGATTGAAGACTGAGAAAAAGCCAAATAGATGGGATGAGTTGTACACTGGTGCCTCATCCAAGAGGACCAAATTCTGATCGATGCTCCCTCCACGTACATTGAATCCTGCCGCACCTTCTCCTACGGAAGTGACCCCAGGCAGTAATTGAATCCCCCTCAAAATTTCGGTCTCTCCCAAGAGAGTAGGAAGCTTCTGAAGCGTTTTAATATCCAGTTTGTTTACACTCATTTGAAGGCTTCGAACATTTCGATCCACCTCTTCTGCGGTGACCACCACTTCATCCAAAGTATTGGCATCCGGTGTGAGGTCTATGTCGATGGTTCGATTTTCAGAAAGACTTATGGGTATAATATTGTCCTTGTATCCAAGGTAAGTGCCATTCAATGTGTAATTTCCTTTTTCTACAGTCAAAGAATAAAACCCGTATTCATTGGTTATTGTACTCGCTCCATTCTCGGAAAGAAATACAAAAGAACCAATCAACGTTTCTCCGTTTTCAATGTCCCTGACATATCCTGAGATGGTGTATTCTTGTGCTTGTAAAAATGAAAAAGAAAAGAGAATAGCAATCAGCTGTAAAGTGAATTTGTAGCTTTTCAATTTATTGATTTTAGTAAGATAATATGTATGTAACGTGTGAATACAAAAAAGGGTAACAGAATGTTCGATTTTATTTAAAGATTTTTGTTTCACTTTGAAAGATTACCTAAGAAACACTATTGTATTATTGCAATTTTTCACGTAAGTGTCAAGTTATCTAAAGAATCAATAATGTCATTGAAAAGTGAAAATTGATCAACAAATACTCAGGGCAAGGCATTAAAGGTACATTCAATTATTACATTTGTGAAATGAAATCTATTGCACTCATTTGTTTTATTCTCCTATCATCCCAGCTCTTTGGACAAGTTGATAAACTTCAGTCATTCGAATCGGATACAGACGAATTTTTGTCCACCTATGTCAACAACGGATTTGTAGATTATGAGTTGATTACAAATTCTAATACTCAATTGAATGAACTGGTTGAGAATATTGCGGATATTAAATTGACCAACTTTAACGATGCTGAAAAACAATCATTTTACATCAATGCATACAATATTTTGGTCATTGATCAGATCATCAAGCATTATCCTGTCTCTTCGGTGAAAGAAATTCCTGGATTTTTTAACCGCACTCGGTACGAGGTGGCTGGAAAGAATTTGACACTGGATGGAATTGAGAAGGATATATTACTCAAAGAATACAAAGACAGTAGGTTTCACTTTGCCTTGATTTGTGGTGCCAAGGATTGCCCCAAAATGTGGAATCATGCCTATACTGCTGATATTTTGAATAAGCAATTGGATGAGCAATCAAAAAGAGCACTAAACGATCCTTCTTTTTTGAAAGTTTCGGAAAATAAAATTGGCCTTTCTGAAATTTTTAAATGGAATCGATTTGAATTTAATGGTGAACGGGCTATGCTGGAATTTATTAATTTTTTTCGAGCAGAACCAATTTCTTTGGAAGCGAAGACTTATTACTATGATTATGACTGGACCTTGAATGATGTAAAATTCAGTGGAAATTTATCCAGCAGTCAGGCCAATAATTCATTCCGGTATGTTACTTCTGCCGCCATACCAAAGGGTGGTATTGAAATCAAAATATTCAACAATCTCTATAGTCAAATTGCCGATGGCCCTGGCAGTCTTTTTGAGAAATCCACATATCTGACTTCGAGTATAAGTTTTTTGTATGGCAAGAGTAATCGTCTCAATGTAGGTTTTGTCTCCCGATACAGACGTGTACTCAATACACTAGGACCTTCTTCACCATTGGATGTTCTCAAATCACAGGACGGATTGAATGCAAGGAGTGGATTTACTGCCTTCGGACCGCAAATACGATGGGCTCCTTTTGAAGAATTGTCCAATTTCTCCATACAGAGTTCGTTGACAATTCCTCTGCGCAAAGGGCTTTCTGGAGGAGTGGATTCGCCATTTTTGGATTGGTCTGGCCCAGTATTTCTTACTCAGTTTTTTAATGATAAATCGATTGGAGATAAGTTTTCATTGTTTACAGAGTTGGACTTGCTCGTAGAAGAGATAGGCGGATCAGGGAAGTCAAATCGAGTTTCATTACCTGTGACTGGGATTTTTAGCTGGTTTCCAAAAAAGAATGTTACGCTTTATGGATTGGTGGGTTATTCACCTTATCTGGTAAAGCCATATGATTATTTTGTTCAATTAGGTATAGGAGCAAAATATCAGATATCTCGGAATTTTGAAATAGAAATTTTGGCCACTGATTTTTCCAATAGATTTTTGAATAACAATAATGGAGAGGCAGCGACCTATAATATTGGTTTTAGATATTCCAGATAACTTATAATACAAAAAGGATGAATCATACCCATCCTTTTTGCAATGTCTTCAGTTTTAAACTTACTTCATTCTTCGTTTTTACACCATTAAAGTATCGCGGGTAATATATATTGCTCAATCATTTTTTTGCCTTGTACAGATCCTTCCATGGTATTATAGGCTTGTGCGGTAATGACAATTACTATTTGCAATTCTTTGAATACATAGATTACATTTCCACCATTTCCTGCCGCATATGAGCAAGGAATTTCTTTGCCGTCAATTTTAATGGTAGAATTGTACCATAAATATCCATAAGTTCCATTTCTATCATCAGGGAGTTCGATATGATTTGAAAGACTTTTTTCTATCCATGAATCATCTAATATTTCGACATTCTTCCACCTTCCATTATTTGCATAAAGAGAACCTATTTTTGCAAGATCCAAAGTCGACAATCGAAGGCCACCACCGCCGTAGGGTAGTCCCTTAGGTGTATGAAACCATTCGCTTGATTTGATGTCTAGAGGTTCATATAGATTTGCCTGAGCAAAGGATTCCAATCCTCCAGGAACAGATTTGTCAATTATGTCTCCCAAAATCATTGTGCCACCAGTGAAGTAGGTCCAGCTTTTTTCCTGAGATGATCTAGTCGGCAAATCCAAAGTGTAATTCATCCAATCATCAGAGTTTTGTATTTGATCCTCGGAGCCTTTTGAATCTGAGTCTTCATCCGATCCATCGAAAGTGCTGGTCATGGTGAGTAAATCCTTTATGGATATATTTGACTTTTCTTCTGAATTGTTGTCATATTGATTGATATGATAAAACTTGCCAATGGTCTCATGTTCATCTTTGATATGGCGTTGAGAAATAGCCAGGCCCATCAATGTGCTGGTTATTGACTTTCCGACAGACCTAGTATCATGAAGTGTTGATCGATTGCTTTCATTGAAATATTCTTCCAGGATTATTTCATTGTTTTTTAATGCCACTATGCTGGTCACATCCTTAAATCTGTTCTTGTGTATCTTTTCATTCAACGCCTCGATTAGTGTATTATTAATTTTATCTGAAGAGATAGTCCAATTAGTGCTGGGCTGTATTTTTTGTACTTTCAATTTTTCAGGATTGATTGGCTTGCTGCTGTCGATTACGTTTATATCCAGATTTCCTTCAGCTATTATGTCACCGACAATGAGTTTGTTGAATTCGATGTAGGGGCGGATTTCAATTTTTAAGTTGTGTTCCCCAATATTGAGTGCCTCCTGTCCTCCACCTCGGGACATGAATCTTGCCCACATGAATCTTCCCCAGGAGTCAACTTTACTGCTGCTTAGCAAGGGAACACACAGTGAAGTATATTGATTTTTGGAATATGGCGAACCTGCTCCTGTATTTAGATTTTCAACGTAGATTACTTCATTGTCAACAATAAATGTGAATTGATAATTACCGTTGGTCACCAATTCTGTAACCGATCTTTCCGGGGCCAGCTCCATCAAATAATTAGTCAAAGTATTATTAAGATACGCTCGGATATTCACATCGATTTTGTCTATATCTTCAAGAGGGAGATCGATTTCGTCGATCATGTGTTCTTTAGAATAGTCTGAAATGGGCACATAGTCTTCCATAAATGTTATTTGCCCAAGGTGCTCCAAATGAAGTTCTGATTCAATGCTTACATTTTTCAAGTAACTAGCTTCTGGTGATTCTTCCACCTCATTGTTTTGACATGAAGCGAGTAGCAATAAGATTAAGAATACGTTGTGATAAATTAGATTTTTCATAAGCTGAATTCAATTATTAATTTATTTGTGTTTAAGAATTTTGCTTATGGGATATCGGTACTTTTGAAAAGGTTACAATTTTGAGAAATTAATTTAATTGGGTGGATGGAATCTAAAATGCAATTGGTCCAAAATGAATTGCCTGAATCCATTATTCTAAACTTCCAGGAATGGATTTTCATTGAGTGGATGGCCCTTGTCAATGACAGAAATAATGAATAAGCCAATGCGATTTTATGTGCGATCAATAAATCAATGACATTAATTTGAATATTTTGTAACCTTTCTTCAATTGAAGTGATCCTATTACTTTTAGTCACTCATTTATAAAATTAATAATCTATGCACGGCGCTACTTTGACCCTTACAATTTTGATTTTGGTAAGTGCAATTACCATGTTTTACAGTCTCCGCCTTCGTCATATCGAACGAATGGCAAGAATAGAACACGGGATGGAAGAGATCCACCCTGGATTTGTCAACAGCCCATACTTCTCTTTGGGAATATTTCTTTGTGCACTCGGTCTGTCAATATTTGCATCATATTTACTTTCATCATGGACAAACCTCCCAGACTATGTATTGATTCCAGGTTGTTTGCTGCTTTTTGGAGGAGGTTCGTTGTTTTTGATTGCATACCTCGGAAAGCCTAAAAACGATTGAATCGGGCTGACGAACATAGATTTATTGATAGAATACTGGAAGGAGAGAAAAATGTCTTTCGATATTTTATACAGGAGTACCAGCAGATGGCACTTGCGATAGCCATATCGATGATAAAGAATGAAACGGACGCTCAGGACGCAGTTCAGAATGCATTTATTTCTGCTTTCAAAGGACTGAGATCATTTAAGAAAGAATCAAAATTTTCAAGTTGGCTGTATAAGATTGTAGTCAATGAATCTTTGAAGCAAATCAAAAGATCCAAGTCAAAATCAGAATACATAGATTTTAATTCCTATACCTCTGTTGGAGAAGCGGTATTTAACGATGCCGTAGTGAATATTGAACTTTCAGAAAAAAGAGAGGCAATTCAAAGAGTAATCAAGCAATTAAAACCTAAAGAAGCTCTGGTATTGACCTTGCACTATTTACATGAAAAAAGTTTGAAAGAAATAGTTGAAATTACTGGCTTCAAGTCGAGTAATGTCAAGGTATTGTTATTTAGGGCACGAAAAAGTTTTATGGGTAAGTACTTAGAACAAAATCAAATTTATGAAGGATAATTTATCAAATAAGAATAATGAGATTTTCAAGAATATAATGTCGCAACTCGATTCTGGTCCGGAGTATGACCTGGAATTGGAAGACAAGATTATGGACAAGATAGGCTTGGAGTCGGACCATGCAGTGATTATTCAGAAATACAAGCGATGGTCACGAATTGGTTTTGTGGTAAGTATCATTCTCTTACTCGTACTCTTTGCTATTACATTTTATACAGCTTTTAATTCGGCAGATGTAGAAATTGAAGAGATGGGAATGATGCCCTATATGCCTAGCCTTTTTGCCGTTATTGGCTTGATCCTTTTGTATGTGCAAATAGAATTGAGGAAAAATACGTATGCAAGGAATTGATTTTGGCTAAAATACGTTTGATCTTAACAACCATTTAACCAATATTTTGGTTACTTATGGTGAGAATGACAAGTCACATTAGTACATTCGTCAATCAAATAAATAGCATATGCAAAAATCAATATTTCTTTTACTTTTTAGCCTGATCGGTTTGGTTGGATTTTCTCAAACCATGACAACAGCAGAAGATAATGATCCAGCAGCTAAGAAGATTCTGGATAAGCTCAAAGCAGAATACGACTCTTATAAATCAATGGAAGTCAATTTTAAATTGATTATGGAGCTGCCTCAACAAGAAGCAGAAGTTCAAAATGGGGTAGTGATTCAACAAGATAAGATGTACAAATTGGAAATTAAGGATAGAGCCATCTATTGTGATGGAGAAATAGTCTGGTTGCATGTCAAGAAGAACAATGAAGTTCAGAAAAGTGATGCCGAAGATGGTGACGAGGCCAATATGATGTCGCCAAAAGATATGTTGCAACTCTATGAATCTGGAAAATTTGTATATGCCATCACTGCAGAACCTCTCCTCGACGGTAAAAAAGTCACGCAAATAGAATTCAAACCACTGGACAGAGATAGTGAATTTTCAAAAATGGTGCTCTATGTGGATAAAAAATCAGAGAAAATGGCTCAAATGAAGGTCTTTTCTAAGGATGGAGGAAGATATACTCTAAAAATTAACGATATTACAGCGAATAAGGAATACTCTCTGGCTACGTTTACTTTCGACGAAAGCAAATTTCCAGGGATACATGTCGAAGATCTGAGGATTGATTAGTAGAACCATTAATCTCTCAGTTTACCAACCGTAGCGATTCTTAAGATAATTAAGAATCGCTTTTAATATCAACATATGTTAGAATTGCTTGACGGACCATATGATATACCTTTTGACAAGGCTCCCTATTATTCAGTATTATTTTCGATAGCCGTAGTGATTTTGATTTTTGCATTCTTTAGGAAAAGAGGGAAGAGAGTTGAGCAAACATCTATTTCAGCAGATCAAACTGATATACAACAACTTGATGTGCTGGGTCAGCCACAGAGAGTAATGCCCTATATTCCTGATCAGAAGGAAGGAATAATTTTCTCACCTCTAAGCAAAAAAGCATTAAATCGATACAAAATATACGGCGTTTTAGCCGCTATAATTACCCTTGTTTACATTGTGCTAAATCTTTATTTTGTTTAAATTACATAACAAATTGAAAATTTGACTGTTTATCTAATATGTTGAATCTTTTGGGAATGGAAATTGATGGACCATTTGGCAAAGGTCCTTATGTTGAGATGCTAACAGTAGCTCTATTAATTATTGCCATCCTAATTTTGCTATTTGGATATTACAGGAAAAGAAACAATGAATATGCAGCTACTTCCATTACCGACGATGTTAGTGAGATTCAACATTTCGATATGTTAGGTCAGCCTCAAGTTGATCATTTTAAAAATCTTGGAGTAGAGGATAAAATATTGTTTGCTGGCGCCAATCGCAAAACTGTTAACCGTTATCGGTGGTATGGAATATTGACTTTGGTTAGTGCTTTATTACTTTATCTAATTAGTCTATATAAATGATTGCATTAAAAATACATTCGTGTTTTGGCCCACATTATTTCATGCCTAGCTCGTATGATCAAGGGCCAATCTATTCTATAATATTTGCTGCAATTTTTGTTTTTGTCTATATCGCCATATCACGCAAAAAGAAGTACAAGACAAATGAACTTCCTCAACTGAATAAGGATTACCAAATCCAACAGTTTGATATCATTGGACAGCCGAAAGAGCAAATTCCTGGCTTGCTAGATACAGAAGAGACTTTTCTTTTTACTCCTGTAGATCAAAAAGAATTGAAGATGTACAAATTGTTTGCAATTATTGCCGCGGTAATCGGAATGCTTTACCTCATAAAGTAGTTAACTGCTCTAAAATTCAATTCTATAATTCAGGTTCGGAATCAATCCACTTTGAAACCTGGTCTCATAAGTGCCAGAATTGAAGTTGGGATATATTTCTTCTATATTTCTTCGATTCGTCACATTCTGTAATTCCAATGATAACATATGGGTGGAAGAATTTTTGTTGATTCTATAATTGACAGAAAAGTCAAATCGATAATAGGGATCAGCTTGAAGTTTGTAAAATCCATTTTCAGTTAAGGTGAAATTGTTGAAATCCCATTCCGAATATCGGTTGCCTCCATAATAGAGGAATTTGCCATTTATAGCTACGGAATTATTCTTACTTTTTCCCACCACATATTCTTTCCCAGCCAGGAAGGATAGATTGAATCTTGAATTATACCTGGTATTAAATTTTTGCCCATCTGTGCCCGTAAATGAACTATCGAATATTGATCCTGTCATCAAATAATACAATCCGTTATTCAGAAAACGTTCCAAAGTAAGATCTATGCCGATATTCTTACCATCTCCGACGCTGGTCAATGACCTACTGTCATAAAGTACATCATATACATTTTCGGCATTCAATATCGAGCCTGCAACAAAAGATGTATCCATAGGTACGTCATACAGATTTTGATAATATGCTTCGACCTTGATACGCAGATTGTCGGTGATACGCCTGTCATATCCCAATACAAAATGTGCAGACTTGGTCAATCCCAAATTCAAGTTGGGTTGGAATGGTGTGCCATCTGGAAGGAAGCGGACCACGGTATAATTGATAAGATGTTCGGCCTGACTATGTAGCCCAGCACTAAATGCAATGGCTTGTTTATTGTCTAAACTCCATCGGATCCCAAATCTTGGTTCAATCGCAGAAGAGTTGGATAAATCAAAATAGGTGTAATGAATACCCGAATTGATGGTGATCTTGGCATTGAGTCGATACTTGTGCATTAAAAATGATTGATACATTTCAGTGCTACCCTCGGTATCAATTGCCACAATCCTCGGTGAATATTCAAATTGGAAATCTCCAATAGATGATACATGGCGATCACTATTTAAGAAACTATATTTCAAATGGCTCAAAATCACTCCGGTTCTAAAGCTATGTCTATTACCCGCCTTATGATTTAGTGTAATACTGGCTCTGAATACCTTATCTTCGAGATCCTCTGTCTCATCATCAATCAATTCTGAATTCTTATTGATATCAATGAATTTTTCCTGATTTTCATAGCGGTCAAAAGTGCCAGCCAGAACAGTCTTCAGATAGGTTTTTTCATTAGAAAAGAGGTAGCGATGACTCAGTCCAGCGAGTGCATATGTATTCGTTTCAGTGTATCCAAAAAGATCATTATTGCTTTGCCACTTGGTTGGGTCAGTAATTCGCTCAGAAGAAGAATCTGATAATCCGCCCAGTCCAAAAAATGAGAAAGTGCCTGCTTTTTTTGTGGGTATGTTGATTTTGAATGACAAATCTTGAAAATTGATTTGAGCATCTCCAAAATCCAAGTCTACGATTTTTTGAAGGAGCCCTAATGTAGAATACCTATAATTAAATAAGTAAGAAGCCTTGGATGACTTGGAAAATGGGCCTTCGGTACTGGCTTCCATACCCACAACACCAATCTGTAGACTATTTTCTCTTTTACTATTGTTGCCAGTTCTAAAATTAAGGTCAAAAGCTCCTGCCAATGCATTGCCAATATCTCCAGGGAATGCTCCTGTATAAAAATCTGAATCGGCCAACATACTATTACTCAGCATACTGATACCACCGCCAGAGCTGCCCTTGCTGGCGTAGTGATTTGGACCAGGTATTTGAATACCTTCCAGCCTCCATTGCACATAAGAAGGTGAGTTGCCACGGATTATTATTTCATTCGAGAGGTCATCACCTGATGAAGAGACTCCGGCATAGTTTTGCGCCATTCTAGCGGGATCTAAAAAAGAAGCTGCATACCTTTGCGTTTCTTCCACAGAAAATGATCTTCCGGATAGTGTCGACATCTCATTAAGCGTCTCATGTTTGTTCATTTTAGAAGAAATTACCAATTCATCAAAAACAAAAATGGCTTCCTGCATTTCAATGGTCAAAACTAGCTCTTTTCCAGATCCCACAATCAGATTGGGAATTACCATGGGATCATAGCCAAGATAATTGACACTGATTCCTCTTCGACCTACTGGTACATTTTCTATTATGAAATTGCCATCGATATCTGTGATAGTTCCTTGATTAGTTGGAGCGTTTAATAGTTGAATCGATGCACCTATCAATGGTACTTTGGTATCTTTGTCAACAACAATCCCCCTTATAGATTGGTCTGGAATTTGAGCGGATGAAAAAATAGAAAAAGATAAAATATGTAACAGAAGTAATTGCTTTTTCATCTAGTGCATTGAGTTTTTAGTAGTTATTCTATATTACGCTCGTCCTGCTTGTTTTGTGATTCAAATGAAGTGAGAAGATACGAAATTAATAATGTAGACTGTCTTTATTAAGTCGATATGATTTTCATTTTTATTGGTTTAATACATATCTTAGCTTCTATATAAAATGAGTTATTCTAAAACTAAAACTATAAAATGGGAAATTCAAAATATACTATTGATAGCTATGATTATTCGATAGAGCTGCAACCTACGGACGAGGGGCTAAGAAGTAAAACTTTTGCTACAGTTTCGCTCTTTTCCGAAGGCAAAAATGTGGCAGATCTCAACTTCCTGAATCCTGGGTATGCACCAGAGCGAAAATACTTTGCTGGTCACCAGTTGAACATTGATTTGGCCTATGAAAAACTGGCTCCTACAATCGACATGCTGAGGCATGAAAGACCATTGCGTCTATTGGTCTGGCACGGGGGCACACATGAAGAGCCTACCCATATTGAAGCCAGATTGGACAAGGATCTTGATTAATAGGGGAGTTACAAGTGTTAATTCAGAAATAGATTATATTAAATATTCGGAAAGCCAGGTCATACGATTTGGCTTTCTATTTTAAAAGGAATCACATGAAAATTTTAGTAGTTGGAGGCAACGGCACTATTGGTAAAACAGTAGTAGATCATTTAAGAAAAAAACACCAAGTGTTGATTGCTGGCCGCTCAAAAGGAGATTTTCTAGTAGATATAGAAGATTCCAAATCTATTGAAGCACTTTTTGAAAAGGTAGGCGAAATAGATGCCCTAGTCAATATCGCAGGTGAGGCAAAATGGGATACTTTTGAAAACTTGACCGAAGAGGATTATTATATCGGTCTACGAAGCAAACTCATGGGCCAGGTCAATCTTGTAAGAATTGGCAGGAAAAATATTTCTTCCAACGGATCAATCACCCTATCAACTGGAATTTTGGCCGACCACCCCGTAAGAATGACTGCCAGCGCCGCTATGGTCAATGGTGGCATTCATAGCTTTGTGAAAGCCGTAGCCCTGGAACTCGACAAAGGCCTCCGCATCAATGTAGTCTCCTCAGGATTAGTAGAAGACTCCCTTGAAAAATATCAAGACTACTTCCCTGGACACAATGCCATCCCAATGAAAAAAGTAATCAACGGATACATCAAAAGCATCGAAGGCGCCGAAACCGGTAAAATCATCAGAATCTACGACTAGCCCCCCTAAAAACCTCAACAATTAAAATCCTCCGTGAAACTCCGTGCCTCCGCCGCCGTGTATCTCCGTGCCTCCTCCATTAAACCTCTGTGCAATAAATAGGCATATTCATAAGTAGTACAAAACCATTGAGAATCACATATTAAAGGTTATCTTAATACAAAGAAAACCCCGTTTTATACGTTGACTGCGGAAAAACGGGGTAATCAAAAAAGTATTAAGATGAAAATACGTAGAATTTCCGAATTTCAGTCTAAGATCCACTTTCCAAATTTTGATACCCATTATGAAAAGTACCTAGAGAGTTTTGCCAAGACCGATCTGGGTAAGATATATCAAGCTGTTCCTTGGGGTAAAATGGCTCGTGCTCTTGGGTTAAAGGAACATGATAAAGGTCCAAGTTGTATCTTTTCTCCTCAAGGCAAGCTGGCTTTAATGTTCTTAAAGCATTACTGTGGCTGTTCTGACAATAAATTGATCGAGCAGCTTAACGGAAGTGTCTATTATCAAATATTTTGTGACTTACTCTTAGAGCCTGGTCAGCATATTGAAAATTATAAAATTGTCAGTCAGATTCGATGTGAGATTGCTGGGATGCTAAACATAGATTTAGTAGAAGAGGTGTTGATGGAAAAGTGGCGTCCATACATGAGTAATCTCAATGGTATTACTTGTGATGCTACTTGCTATGAAAGCAGCATAAAATATCCTACGGATGTAAAACTTCTGTTTGATTCAGTTCAATGGATTTATGAGCAGTTGAAGAAGCAATGTAAAACCCATGGATTGAGAATGCCGAGGACAAAATACCTGAAGTGGGTAAGGCGCTCGATCAGTTATAGCAAGATGAAACAAAAGCGAAAAAAGAAACGCAGGAGTTTAACCCGAGGACTGGTAAAGCTATTGACCAAATTGATAGGAAAGCTGGATGAATTGGAAATGGAATATGGAATTTTATCAAAGAATGAAAGCTACAAGAATCGCCGTGAAACCACAGCCAAGATCTTAGCTCAGCAAAGCGATAAGTTTTATAGAGGTATTCGTCCCAAACATGCGATTGTGTCAATCGATAAGCCATACATCCGCCCAATAGTAAGAGGAAAAGAAACGAAAGCTGTAGAGTTTGGGGCAAAAGTACACAAGCTACAAATAGACGGTATTAGTTTTATCGAACACCTTAGCTTTGAAGCATTTAACGAAGGTACACGATTACAGTCCACAATATACAGAGCACAAAAATTGACACGGACACAGGTAAAATTGTTAGGGGCAGATTCGATCTACGCTACAAACTCAAATAGAACATATGTGAGTCAACGCAAAATAAGCAACGATTTTAAACCAAAGGGTCGACCAGGAAAACATAAAGAACATAAGAGTCAAATATCGAAGATGATCACCAAAGAACGGGCTAGCCGATTAGAAGGAAGCTTTGGAACAGATAAAGAGTACTTTCTTCTGAAAAAAATTAAAGCTAGGACCAAGGAAACAGAGCGTTTATGGATATTTATTGGAATCCATACCTCAAATGCTCTAAAAATCGGAGAGCGAATGAGTCAAATCACAGCCAAAGCAGCTTAAAATAGAACCAAAATTACAGTACGATAAAATTACAAGGGAATCGCTATGCCTTCTTACTTATGAATATGCCTAAATAGCCCCAAACGTTCACAAAATCACCACCGCCTGAACAAAAACCACCCAAGCCTCCTCTAAAAAAACTCCTAACCCTCCACAATAAAAAAAAACTCCGTGAAACTCCGTGCCTCCTCCGTTTAACCTCCGTGCAATAAAAAGCCCCAAACGTTCAAAAACCACCACCGCCCGTACAAAAACCACCCAAGCCCCTTTCCTCAAAAATAAACCCCCAATGCCTCCCGAAAAGTATTAGCATGCGCATCCACAATATCCGATATCTTAGGACTATATCCACCACCCATACTCACCGCCACAGGCACCCCATTTTTCTTACACTCCTCAAATACAAACCGATCTCTCAACTTACATCCCTCTCGACTCACAGATAATCTACCCAATTTATCACTCTCAATAATGTCCACTCCAGACAAGTAAAATATCATGTCAGGCTCTACTTCATCTATCAAACGAGGAAGCGTAGAATACAGGGTTTTCAAAAAGAGAGCATCTTCAGTTTTATCAGGCAGACCAATATCCAAATCAGATTTTTCCTTCCTCGTCGGATAATTTCGCTCTCCATGCATACTGAAAGTAAAGACTCTATCGTCATTTTCAAATATTTTGGCCGTGCCATTTCCCTGGTGCACATCAAGGTCTACGATTAGCACTTTTTCAAAGGTACCTTCTTCAAGCAAGATGTTTGTACTGATGGCAATGTCATTGTAAATACAAAATCCTTCTCCATGATCTGCGAAGCTGTGATGTGTACCACCTGCAATATTCATGGCACATCCATACTTCATGGCGTACCTGGCACATTCCAGGGTGCCATGAGATATATATTTGCCTCTTTCTATTAGCGTCTTCTTTACAGGAAATCCAATATTCCTCACTTCCTTTCTGTCTAGGAGTAGGTTGTCCAATTTGGAAAGATATTCAGGAGTATGTGTGAGTAAGAGTTGACGCTCATTCAATTGTTGCGGATGGAAGAAATTATCATGGGTGACTGATCCCTCGTATAGGAGCTGTTCTGGAATCAATTCATATTTTACCATAGGAAAACGATGTCCGTCTGGAAGCTCATACTTATAAACAGGGGAGTAGGCAATTTTTAACATTGAAGTGATATACAATATTTTTTAAACCAATTCTTTACCTGACTATAGTTACATCGCCGTAAATATTGACAATTTGCTCATTCTCAAGGATTGTCAGATGATATACATATACACCTGGTACCAGATCCTTACCATCCTTTGTACCATCCCAGCCATTAATAATCAAATCTTCACCAATGCCTGTAAATACACGATTGCCCCATCGATCATAGATTAACAAAGTTTGGGGCAGACCTATGGCACCTTCCGTAATCGTAAGAATGAAATTGTCATTTGTATTATCTCCATTAGGACTAAATACACTTGGCAAAATATAGTCTGGCGTATTGTTGATAACAGTAATATCAATACTTAGTTCAACAGTACAAGAATCATCAAAGAATATTGTCGCCAAATAGGTGGTAGATTGGGATGGCTGCGCTATTGGGTCTATACAGTCGATACAACTCAATCCTTCAGCTGGAGTCCAGGCGATTGAATCAATGACTCCTCCAGAAACCATGATTTGACCTTGATCTTCGCTGATTGTGAAATTTTCGCCGCCAGAGAATAATTCGTAGGGTAGGATCACTTCGCATCCATTATCATCTATGACACTTATTTCGCCAGACCCAATGGGGAGAGTTATTTCTATCGGTAAGGTGAATGCTATTGTATTATTGCCATTGATTGTAATGCTGTATGGTGCATCTCCAGTAGCAGATTCAATAATGACTGAACCAGAATCACTTACTTCACAGCCTCCATCTATTTCAAGATAATCTACTCCCAATGACCCAAACATCAATTGGACATCGATGATGGTGTCACAAGAGTTCGCATCAGCTGCAGGAAGGGTTACGATGTCAGATGTGTTGGTGCTATCGAATGTGATGTTGCCAATTTGGATGGAATAAGCACCATCGCAAGTAGAAAACATAAATGAAGAATCTATGGCTTGTTGATCAAAAGTAAGGTTGATCATTACTAAACTATCGCATCCATTAGAAGCTTGATTTTCGAATACTTCTACACCAGACGCATTGGATTGATCATATGTCGTACCATTGATGTCAATAGAAAATGTATTGCAATAGTCTCCCGTAAATGATGATTCAGCAGGGTCGTCAATGTCAATACTTACTTCAACTATACTATCACAACCTGCTGAATTAGAGTTTTCTAATAGTTGAGATCCGAATACCTTCCCTTCAAAGAATTCTTCACCATTGATGATAGTAGTGTCTCCTGCACAGATGGTTTCTGAATATTGCCCCATGGTAGCTTCAATAAAGACAATGTCAATTTTCACAAGGCTATCACAACCGTTTATACTTCCATTTGGAATGATAAATTCATCTGTGGTATTGGTTTCAGTATATTCAGTGCCATTTACGATGACAGTATCTCCTTCACACGGTGTTCGCATAAAGGTGCCCTCAGCGAAGTCGGTAAATGTAAGGTCTACCATGATGACACTATCACACCCATTAGTACTTCCATTTTCAATAATAGTAGTACCACTTGGCATATCCATATCATATATGTCATCTCCAACAGGTACTTGAGCATCTGTGCAATAAGTGCCTGTAAATGAACTTTCTACAGAGACCAGTGTATTGAAAGAAACACTCTGCCCATCTATAAATACACAATCTGGAACATCTACTGATATACTGTCCAAAATGAAAGTATATTCCGTTCCTGGTTGCAATTCATTATTACTCAAATCCCCAGGTCCAATGCAAAAGGTAATTTCGATATCTGGCATTAAGTCACCAATACCCTGAACTCTATTATCTACTTCTCCAGTATTACTTTCTATATGATAGTAGACATTGATTACTTGCCCACCTGTGTTAGTCGCATTGAAGGTAATAGTTGTACAGTCGTCATTACATAGATTTTCAAGACTTATGTCAACAAATGAAAACGGTTTGATATTTCTAATAACGGTTAAAATAGCAGTGTCAAATGGGCACTCAATCCCATCTCCCACAATGTACAAATAGTCAAAAGTACCTACTTCGCTAGTAAATGTAAGGTCCCCTGAAGGAAGTTGCATATTATTGAAATAATAATCTCCACCAGGATCGCCGTTGATATAGTCTGATAATGAAACCATGGTGTCACCACAAAGTTGAATTTCATTTTCGTCTCCTGCACTTGCTCCATCCATAACAGTGATGGTCAAAAATGCAGTGTCTGACTGACAAGCGCCCATCCCTGGTACAATATGAAGAATAACATACGATCCATCGTCCACTTCTTCTGTGTCAAAGGTTGATCCCATCAGACCACCAGACGGAACTTGTTCTCCAAATGTTCCAATTCCTGAGTGGTTGGAAAGTAGGGTGGTAAGATCGATGACTACACCCGCACAGGCACTTGTTGTATTATCATCTCCGGCAGATACACTTCCTTCAACAATTACGGTAAATGTAGAGCTATCTGCCCCACACGAAGATCCAGGATTACCGACTACATATGTATAGACGGTAGTACCCACGATGAAAGCATCGAAACTGGCATTCATTGGATCGAAACCACCTGGCATATTGGATTCGTCAAAGAAAGTACCTCCGATATCAGGATTACCCAGAAGGTCAAAGACATCTACTCCCATAGTATCACTACACAAGGAGATAGTGGCATCCATACCAGCATTTGGAGTACCTATAATATTCACCGTCAATAGGCTATGGGTATCTACGCATATGCTATCCAGGATCTGATATTCAAATAAATATGTACCGCTGTTAAGCGAAGAGAAGTCTACTTGTGTACTGTCAATAATGAGGTTTGTGGCATTGATGTCCAACCAGGTACCCGTCGTGTCGGGAAGATCACCTCCCAATTCTTCATTTATATTTATCAAGGTAGGATCACCTTCGCAAAGCACGATAGCTGTATCCAGCCCCGGATAAGCCGTCTCTTGAATATCGATATAGATTGGAATTTGAACTTCGCAACCACCAGAATTATCATAGATGAAAAGGATACTATCCTGAGTAAGTGTATCACCGACATTGATTATCAATCCATTGCCATCGGTAGTGTCGAAGTACATTTCATTGCCTGAAAGATCTATTCCAGTAATGGGTTCGACGATGTACATTTCACAAACAATGGTATCGGTATTATTCTCGATGACTGGACCTGGCGTGATGGTAATGTCCAAGGTAGGTTGATTTCCTCCACAATTAGAATCAAAGAGGTAGAGAATGACTGAAGTTGAGATTATCGTACCTACAGCAACAATATCTCCACCACCATTCATTTCTGTATAATATGCCGCATTGTCAATATTGGTTCCAGTAATTTCAGGAATGGAATATACTCCACAAGTCACCACATCTTCTGGATCATCAATGATGGCCTCCTCTTCAATGGTGATATCGAATTCATATTCTACATCACAACCATCAATTCCAGCATAGAGATAGAGCGTCATATTATCTGAAATGACATCCCCTGGATTATACATTGTTCCCATACCTCCTGGGTCACTGAAATAGGCTGCATTTGCTGGTACATCATTACCCATAATGTCGGGTAAAGTCACCGAGCCGCATTCTGATAGATCCTGAGGGGCTTCCAAATCTGGCTGGATGCTATAATTTACAGTGATGACATCTCCAAGGTCAGTCATGTCTGGACAATCTCCATCTGCGGTCACCACAGAAATAAAAAAGGTAGTAGTTTCCACTATGGAAAAGGTCACTGTCGCTGTGCCTATGGCTGATCCTGTGATGGTGGACGATGGACCTGAATCAGCTGTCCATATCACCTCGTAGTCATAATTTAATATTGGATTTTCGAAGATAATCGTCAAATTCACATCTTCGCCCAAGGTGCCATCATCATCGCAAATAGTACAATCGTCTGATGGCAAACCATCGTCATCTGTACAAAAGAAAGTAACCAATCCGGCATCGCCATTTTCTACGACAGTCAATTGTATTTCTATGATTTCAGAATCACAAGGATCACCAATGACCTGGGCATATATTGGGCCTCCTGAAGTGACATAAGGATCGGCAATCGGTATGGTGCCATCGGGATCACTATAATAATTTACAGTAGCAGCGGTCCCTCCATTAATAGTATTGGTCATATCTGAAAGTACAAAAACTCCAGTGCCATCACCTATATCACATGCTTCTTGTTCTCCCGGGTCTACAATATCTGGATCATCATTAAAAACAACCGATATGGACGAGCCATTTATCGTTCCTTGACATCCATTGTCGTCACTGATGGTATTCAGTGTCAAAGAACCAGAAAAACCAGCCGCTATGGCAGGAATATCCAGAATGAAATTGTCAGGATCAATCAATGGACCTCCGTCGTCAAAACATATTGTGATCTTCTCATCCACAGGAAAACCTGCAAATGGAATCATGATATTATCAAATGGGAAGGGGAGACCCGTGAGAGAAAGGTTAAGATTGTAAGGTGGTTCTCCACCAGATATTAAAACCGTTATTTCTTCGCATTCTCCAGGGCACAAATTGGCATCTCCTTGCAATTCTGCAGTGATGCAGGCTATGTCAAAAGCATATTCATTTGTCAATTGTTCTGAACAACAATCGGTATTGAATTGAGAGGAGTTTAAGACGCCTACAATATATTGAGTCGTGTTACAGTCTGCATCAGTGAAGCTATGATTGAAGACGTCGGTTGTGGCACTAAATACAAACTGTGGTATAGAACTTAACATTGGGCCATTGTTGCAGCCTTCATTGCCGAAAGTAAGTCCATCACCGTAGACATAAGATCCATCACCACTGACTGCTCCAAAATTTGGATCATCCACAGTATAGATTACCTGATCCATGCAACCGCAATTTAATGATATAGTATTTGTTCTTGTACCACTATTACCAGCTTCATAATTTTTAAATGCCGCACTGTTTCTATCGCATGAATTGCTCACAACATAAATACATTCTGATAATCCACATAAAGATGAGATATCATATACGGTAGTATGGAAACTACTTGCTTGCATTATCACGACACTATTAGGTGGAATATAGTCTCCTGGACCAGCAGAAATCACGGAACCGCACCCTGTAAATAGAGATGCATCCCCATCCATCCAATTGCAAGATCCACCTACATTAATATTTGCATTTCCTGGACCAATATTGTTATTGGGGTCAAAAAGAAATGATAGATCATCAATATTAAATCCTGAACCTGATCCAATTACTACGAATTCATTCAAGCTTTCATTTCCTGGTCCACAGGCATTTAGGTAGATTACTTCGATTGATGGACATCCTCCTGGATCACATGGATTAGAAGAGTTGATAGCGGAAGAGCCAATTAGTGTTCCTGAGGAAAGTGGGTCAAATCCAGAAGTAGTGCTCGAATACCAATCTATTGAGCCTGTTGGTAGATTTGGATCATTGACCTCGAATGAAGCAGACATCGAGCCACAAAAATCAATTGTCGTATTGGTGGAACCATCAACTGTAGTATTATTGGGAAGATCAGGACATTGAGATTTAGAATTGCTTATACAAAATATAAGCAGCAAAAATGTTTTTAAGATTCTTCCCATTCTACGGTTGATTATGAAGATCAAAAATAGCTTTTTCAATCCTAAGAATTGAACATATATATTAAATAATCTTTATGGATTTCATTTATAAGAGCAACTAAGTAGATTTTGTGCTGTCATTAGGGTAAGAATTATCCTTTTTGGGACGAAAACGTAGTATTAGCGTTTTAGATGAGGCAGTGAAGTCATTAGATTATCTGTCTCATCTTTTTATTTTTCATAGTATATTTGAAGAAATGAAAATGATCAAATGCAAACCTACGCAGAAGTATTGACCTATGCCATTCCGTTTTTTATCTTATTGTTGCTGATAGAATATGGAGTATCCAGATGGAAGAAAGTGGATGTCATCCGAAGCTTTGATGCAGTATCCAGTATCAGTTCTGGCTTGACCAATACCATTAAAGATGTACTGGGATTGGCGGTGGTGATTATCAGTTATTCCTGGATGGTCGAACATCTTGCGATTTTGGAAATGAAATCCTCATTTGCCCTTTATTTTCTCACTTTTATTGGATTGGATTTTGCGGGATATTGGTCGCATAGATTTGAACATGAAATTAATATTCTTTGGAATCGCCATATTATTCATCATTCCAGTGAAGAGTTTAATTTGGCATGTGCGCTGAGGCAGAATGTTTCGGCCATTGTTGGCATCTTCTTTTTTTTGTTGATTCCTCTGGCCGTATTGGGAATTTCTGCGGAAGTCATAGCTGTTGTGGCTCCCATTCATTTATTCGCTCAATTTTGGTATCATACTCGATTAATCGACAAGATGGGATTTCTTGAATATATCATTGTGACCCCTTCTCATCACCGAGTGCATCATGCAATAAATGACATCTACCTGGACAAGAATTTCGGTCAGATATTAATTTTTTGGGACAAAATGTTTGGTACATTTCAAGTGGAACTGGAGGAAGAGGTGCCAGTTTACGGCGTTAAAAAGCAAGTAAACACCTGGAACCCAATTCTGATCAACTTCCAACACCTATGGATGATTTTGAAAGATGCATGGCATACGAAATCCTTTAAAGACAAATTTCGGGTATTTTATATGCCCACTGGATGGAGACCTGCAGATCGTGAGATTGAGGCACCAATAGAGTTTACCAGAAATCCGAAAGATCAGGTGAAGTACAATACAGAAGGGTCGCGGCCTATGCATTTTTGGATGTGGTTTCAATTGACTTTTCATATTGTATTGATGCTCTATATGTTTAATGTAATAGGCGACTTTTCATTTGAAATAATTCTTTTATATGGTGTTTTTTTGTTTTTGAGCATTTTTGCATATACCAGTTTGATGGACTATTCCTTTTTAGCACTTCCTTTTGAGTTGGCCAAATTAGGATTGGGAGTTGCGCTGATTTATTTTCTTGGTGGGTGGTATGGTATTGATGACTTAATTCCTTTTGGGACTATATTTTTGAGCTTGTATTTAATTATATCTCTAGGACTTACGTACTATTTTAAAAATAATGCGCTTAATACTCATCTTGCCAATTAAAATCAGTTAATGCTAGTTTCGTTAACTGCTGATGAAGAAATTTTTATTTTTTTCTAGAAAAAACTCTAAACGCTGCAACTAAATTGGACTTAAATGTTGTCTTAGATGTTGAAGTAACTAATTTGTGATTGCCAATTTTCAATTCTTATGAAATATATAAGTCCATTATTTTTTTGCCTGCTGATCTTATTCATCGCTCAATCATGTTCGGAGTTTTGCGAAGGTGAGTGCCTGGAAGAGTCATATTTACCACTTAGAATTTTGGATAGCGCTGATTCTACTGATTTGATTTTTGGAACTAACAAGGTTTATGACTTTGAGAAAATCAAGTTTTATAATATATCAGGTACTGATTCGATCTTCTTTCAAGCAGAAAAAAGGCAATACTCGAATTCTGAGCTAGAAGGAGTATTGAATATTGATCATGAAAAATTTACAGCGTCTCAAATATTAATAGATTTCGGAAATTCGGACATTGATACTCTTGAATTGAATTTTGGTTCTTTTGATTGTTGCCATGCTGAAATAAGATTTTTAAACATGGTCTCACATAATGGAATTACCGTTTATCAGAATAGTGCTAGTGATATTGTTGCAAATATTTACAAATAAGAAGTTTAGTTTTTTATAAAATAAATAATTGGGGGTATTCATAAGTAGGAATATCCTTTATATATTAGAATTGTATTCATTTTACTGCTGAATAACAGCCCTGTTTTCTTGATATTATACGCAAAAATGGGGTAATGGTTTTTCAATCAAGCCTTGTCTTGCCAGACGGGCGAAACTTTTTTCATTGATAAAAAAGGTACTGTGTTAATTTCCAAACTATTTTTCAACTTTTTACGATATTTGTTAATGACGAAGAAGAGCTTCTGACGATTGATCGTACAGATGTTCATTCTGTGTAGATGGATACTATTCGTATTCATCTACTTTTCTCCCACTTTATATTTTCAACTCTATGAGTTGATGACGAAGAAGAAACTTCCTCCTCATGATAACCAGATATGTAATTACATTCCATATTCAGGAATGAATTCCTCATCATTTTTCCACAATGTATATATTAGAATCAATAGTTTTCTTGCAACTGCCAATAGCCCTACTTTCTTACATTTATTTTTTTCATTTATTCGTTCGTAAAAATTGTTTAGTGATTTAATTCTTCTTGATGAGGTTAGAGCAGGCATATAAATTGCTTGTCTTATATACTTATTTCCTCTTTTGGATAATCTGGATTTTCCAGTTTTATTACCTGACATGTTTTGTCGTACATCCATCCCTGCATAACTGCATAATTGTTTACCGTTTTCTATTAATTCGAATCCATTTGTTTCGCCAACTATTGTTATAGCTGTCATAAATCCTACGCCTGGAATTGTACATATTTTGTCCATCTTTTCATTTAAGAAAGTATCATTTAAAACAATTTCTTTAAGCTCAAATTCCAAAAGGATGCATTGGTTCTCTATAAGTTTAATTTGCTGTTTGATGATTTTCAGAACTGTTCTCTCTGTCCGATAGGCATGTTCCTTAGCATGTAATTTATTCTTAAGTACGTTCAATTGTTTTTTCAAATCTCTATACTCTCGAGATAATTGTTTTACCGCTCTTATATTTCTGCTCATCGGAGACCATCTTAGACTTCTTCGCTCAAGACCATACCTACTTAAAAGAACTGCATCAATTTTATCCGTTTTAGATTTGACATTCATGCTTTTGAAGTAATACTTAACCTTGATGGGTAAAAGTATAGATATTGGATACTGACTATTATCAAAGATATAATGAGCCAAACTTTCGTGATAAACACCAGTTGCCTCCATGACCACATGGAGAGTTTGAGATTTTCCAGCTTTAGCTTTAAGCCAACTAAGTAAAGCTTTGAATCCTTTTAAACTATTGTCAAATGATTTTTCAGCGACAATGGTTATTTCACCTTTATCACAATAACTCAAACAACAATCAAATTTATCTTTAGACATATCAACACCTAAAGAGAATTTTAAAACCTGCATAATTATAATAAAATTAAAGTTGTGGCCTTTACTCACGAAAACTTTACTCGTAAATGCGGAATGAAAATTCTTCCTTGGTACTGTCCAATTTCTTTGAGTAAATTAGAGTGTGAGGAAAATAACTTTTTTACGATATAACTTTTTTAGCTTATCTTAAGCAAAATGACTCTCTCACACTCTTGCCTAATAAATTGACAATTCGAATATACGAGTTACCAAAAAATCTAGGCGCTTTAAAAGGCCATGCTGCTAAATGCTGCCCCCGCAACCCACTAGAAAGCGCCAGGCCACGCTTCTTTTTACTTCTGGTTTGACACTCAAACTTTTGATTTTATAAAGTTAGTCTACTCCTGAATATGCCTAATTGAATGAAAGACCTCCATATTTCGCATTAGAAAGAACATGCTTCATTCCCAATAGAAGAATATTTCTATAAATCTGATAAATTAAAAACTGAATTTATACTAGCTCAAAAAACTAATCAGTACACCAGCGGCCACTGCAGATCCAATCACACCAGAGATATTACTACTCATCGCATATTGCAGAATATGGTTCTTTGGATCCACCTTCAAAGCTATTTCATTGGCGACTCTTGAAGCCATGGGTACAGCACTCAATCCAGTAGCACCAATCAGTGGATTGATCTTTTTCTTATTGAAGACATTGTAAAGTTTGACGGCCATGATACCACCGAGAATAGATATTGCAAAGGCAATAAACCCACCTACGACTATAAACAAGGTATCGGCATTCAAAAAAGATTTGGCTGTCATCGTACCACCAACAGTAAGCCCTAAAAAGATGGTTGCTGTATTCATAATGGTCTCACTGGCAGCCGTAAATAATCGCTGAGTATCTGCACCAATTTCTTTGATCAGATTGCCAAATAACAACATTCCTACCAAAGGCACCGACGAGGGCACAAGCAAGGCCACCATGGTCGCCAGTACAATCGGAAATATTATTTTCAGTGTTTTTAGATCTTTAATCTTGGTCTTGTTAGGATAGAGTCGGTCTTGCTCTTTCATATTGATGCCGAGCTCCTTTTTAGAGACTGAAAACTTGACAACGAAGGGAATGATCACCGGGACCAAAGCCATATATGAATACGCAGCTATCGCAATGGGACCGAGTAAATCTGGAGCCAGAATGATAGCCGTATAAATGGCTGTAGGCCCATCCGCACCTCCAATAATACCTAATGAAGCAGCCTCATTCAATTCATATCCCATAAATACAGCACTGATCATAACTGTGAATATTCCAATCTGAGCCGCTGCACCAAAAAATGCCAGTCTCAGATTCCGCAGCATAGGACCAAAATCTGTCATCGCTCCCACACCCAAAAAGATGAGTGGCGGCAGAAGGCCAGTTTTTATCAAAGTATAGTACAACATATTCATTATGCCATACTCCTTGGCAATCTCAATGATAGTCATGTGTACAATTTCTGGCGCATCGGATGCAGAAACCACAGCCATATTGCCGCCAGGAAAATTTGCTAAAAGAACTCCAAAGGCTATGGGAACCAACAATAGAGGTTCGTACTTCTTTTTAATTCCGAGATACAATAGGAACAATGCCAATAGGAGCATCACTATAGTCAAAGGTTGACTGAAAAGCTCGCCAAAAGCAGTCATTTCATATAATCGATTGAGAATTTCCATGCTTAAACGATCTTAAATATTTGATCGTCTTCTTCTATTTCGTCTCCGTGATTGACCATTATTTCGGCAATGGTACCACTTACATCAGCTGTGATGGCATTGATTACCTTCATAGCTTCAATATATGCTACCGTTTCACCTTCAGT
Organism: Saprospiraceae bacterium; assembly: GCA_965230575.1. GTDB lineage: Bacteria > Bacteroidota > Bacteroidia > Chitinophagales > Saprospiraceae > CAJXUU01. Next base: position 6,250,322 of record OZ246013.1, on the reverse strand, counting down.
CACCTGGTCACCTACTTTTTTAGGTTTTTCAGAGGTTTCTTTGGTCAGATAAAATTTTCCTTCAAGTGGTGACAAGATGAATTTTACATCTCCGGTAAATGTTGATGCTCCGTTGAATTCTGCCGCAGGTGGCGCTTCTACTTTTACATTATCTTGTGCTGACCCTTCTGGATAGCTAATTTGAATATTGTATTTTTCTCCATTTACGTTCAAGTTCAATTCCTTCGGCATAGTATTTACCACAGGAGCTTGGCTTGGTTCGGAGCTACTTGCCTCAGGTTGATTTTTAGCAGCCCTTCTCTTTTCAAGGTCCGCCTTAAATTTCGTTTTGGCATCTCCTGATTTGTAGGCTTCATATTGTGGAGGGTGCATGGCATATTCTAACAATTCTTCATCATCTTCTCCATAAGACCAGCCCTTTTCATCCATTTTCTTTTTGTAAACATCCAATTCGTCTGGATACAAATCTTGCGGATTTCCAGTATAGAATTCTCGATTTTGATCCTCAGCCATCTTCTTGATTTCCGGATCCAAATCTCCTAACAATTGACCTGACTTACCCAAGATCATACCCCAGGTATTTTCGTCAATCATGGCAAATCTCTTTTTGTCCTTGTACATATTGATGACATTCATCAACGAGACATTTTTGACGTACTGACTAAAAGGAGTAACGAGCGGTGGATAACCCAATTTTGGCCAAACCAACTTCACCTCATCAAATAATTTCAACAAAAGTTCTTCTTGATCTACATTCGGCCTATTATTTTTTGTAAGCCACTTATTCAATGATTTCACATTGTTTTCCAAGTCAGCCATCAACGAACCCATCATACCACCAGGCAACCCTGGACCTATGAGCAATGAATTCATATATCTATTTTTTGGATTGATATATTCACCTAGAAAATCATCCATAAATGATTGTGTCAAAGTCCGCACTTGCATGTAGGCTTTTACATTGATATCTGGTAGGCTGAATCCCGCATCTTTCAACATTTCATGCACGGTAAGCAAATCTGCGTGTCCTGTTCCCCATGAAAGTGGCTCCATTCCCACATCGATGATGTCCGCTCCATTTCTTGCGGCTTCCAGTGAAGTGGCTACTGAAAATCCTGGAGTGGAGTGACCATGATATTGAATAATTATGTCGGGATGACGTTCTCGTATTCCTTTCACAATTTTACCGATCGATACTGGTCGGCCGATACCTGCCATATCCTTGATGCAGATTTCTTCAGCACCACGCTCAATATACTGATCTGCCAAATTGATATAATAATCCACAGTATGAAGAGGGGAGTGTGTGACACTTAATGCCCCTTGCGCGATCATACCTCCTTCTTTGGCATATTGAAATGATAGTTCCAGGTTTTGAGGATTATTCAATCCATCGAATGATCTTGAAATGTCAGTTCCTTGGAGTTTTTTAACTTTAAACATCAGTTTTCTGACATCCTTGGGAACCGGGCTCATTCTGATTCCATTGAGTCCACGTTCAAGCATTTGTGTCTGGATTCCCACATCATTGAAGGGTTGTGTCCATTTTCTGACCGCAACATTTGGATTTTCTCCGAAGAGAAGATTTACCTGTTCGAAACCACCACCATTGGTCTCTACTCTGGCAAAGCATCCCATATCGATTATAGGTTCTGCTACCTTTGTCAACATGTCCACAGTAGGCACGTATTTGCCCGCCGCTTGCCACATGTCCCTGTAAACAAGTGCTAATTTTATCTCTTTCATTACTTATTCTGTTGTCATCGCTGTTCAGTCACCAGGATGATTTGTTAATCTACTTTGCATACTTGATCATTTTCAAATATGGCTTATTCATAAAGTAGCAGTTACAATCAGACTACTTTACTTTTTCGATGAATTCTATTTTACCTTTACCACTTGTCACATGATCGACAACGGCCGTAATCACGGCTATTTCTTTATTTGAGATAAGTGGAGTGATTAGTTTGGATTCTTTGACGGGGTCTGGTGCATACTTATTGACCAGCTTTATCAGTATTGATCCACAAAAAACTACTATTGAAAGTACGGCAAATACCGTAATCATTCCAATTCCTAATAGTAAAAATGCATTTGATACAGTCGTTTCCATAAGAATTCATCTAAAATGCGAAAGTATGAAATATTATTTCAATTGCAAGTTGGCAGTTGACAATTCATGCTTTACTGTTTATGTAACTACTAATGATGATTAATGTTGCAATAATTTTACCACATTTTAGACAGTGGCAGAATATGTTAATTAATCGTTTGAGGATTAGTTACCATAACTAAAGAAATTAATACTTTTGCCCTTGAAATGATCAAACTAATCGTGATATGATTTGTTTGAATAAATTAAATAATACCGTAGTCATCGAAGTAGTAATAAATGAGTTTAAAAGTTTACAAATTTGGAGGAGCATCTGTCAAGGATGCTGATGGTGTCAAAAACGTCAGCACAATATTGGATGCGCATAAAAATGATAGTAAAATATTGACAGTTGTTTCGGCTACAGGTAAGACAACCAATGCCCTGGAAAAGGTCGTCCATTCCTACTTCAGTAATGACGGAAAAGTCAATGAATATTTACAATCCATAAAAGACGATCACGTGACAATCCTCCAAGGGTTGGATATATTCAATGAAGAAGTAGTAGCGGATATAAGCGATACTTTTGTGGAAATAGATTGGATGATAGAGGATGAGGTGCAAGACGGATTCAATTATATTTATGACCAGATCGTATCGGTGGGAGAGCTGGTTTCATCCAAGATCTTATACCACTTATGCAAGAAACAAGGCCTCAATGTGTACTGGCTCGATGTCCGGGATGTATTGATTACTGACAATAGTTATAGAGAGGCAAAGGTGCTTTGGAATGATACGCAGGAGCGCATGGATCAAAAGGTGAGACAGTTGATTGATCAATACGATATTGTCATCACTCAAGGCTTTATTGGCTGTAGTACCGAAAATTTCAATACGACCCTTGGTCGAGAGGGATCTGATTTTACGGCTGGGGTTTTTAGTTATTGTATGAATGCCGAGAGCTTGAGCATTTGGAAGGATGTTCCAGGAATATTGACCGCTGATCCTCGACTCTTTGAAAATGTGACAAAAATTGATCGTTTGGATTATCGAGAGGCGATTGAGATGACCTACTTTGGCGCCAAAGTGATCCACCCAAAGACAATTAAACCACTCCAAAACAAGAATATTCCCCTATATGTTAGACCTTTTAATGATCACAATGCAGAAGGGACGATTATTACATCCAATGTAGATACTGCCTATCCTCCAGTAATTGTCATCGATTCAGAACAATCACTTATTCACATATCAACAAAAGATTTTTCCTTTGTTGCTGAAGAACACTTGAGTGATATATTTGACAAATTAAATAAATTTAAGCTCAAAGTGAATATGATGAGAAATTCAGCCATTAGTTTCTCAGTCGCTGTCCAGAATGATCAGAAAAAAATTGGTCAATTGATGGAAGAACTTGCGGTTAATTATAATGTAATGAAAGACGATGATTTAGAACTTGTGACAGTCAGACATTATGATGCAGCAACGGTGAATAGGATGAAGGAGGGAAAGATAGTCTTGTTCGAAGAGTCTCTGCGCCAAACTTTTAGGATGGCAGTGAAGGATATACCCCAGGTCGTAAGAAAATAGGATTCAAAAAAAAGCATCTAGGTTTACTAAAAAACCACGGAGGTTTAGTAAACCTAGATGCTTTAAAAGTTTATTTCTTATCGTCTATTTTCTGAAACGCGGCCGTCAGTTCATTCGAAATAGAGCCTCTAGTCACTCGAATAAAATTCTTCTCACTGACCTGTAAAGTGATTTCCTTGTCAGAAATCTTGCTGATTTTGCCAATGATGCCGCTTGATGTTACCACTTCTTTCCCTTTTTCAAGTGAAGTCAAAAATGCGTCTTGTTCTTTTTGTTTTTTAGCCGAGGGGCGAATGAAAAAGAAGTAGAATATAGCTATTAAGATGGCTAGCAATGGAAGTTGACCTGCGAGACTACCACCATTTGCTTGAATCAATATATAGAGCATTGCTTATTTTTTTGTTTATTGCGCAAATATAGTTTTTGTTTCATAATGTCAGGTAAAGGATTACATATTGTATTGATTGGATTTATGGGAAGTGGTAAAACCACCGTTGCCAAAATCTTGGCAGAACGGCTGGGAAGACCTTTATTGGATACTGATCAAGAAGTGATTGATAAAGAGAAAATGTCGATTGCCGAAATTTTTGAACAAAAAGGGGAAACGTATTTTCGAAAGACCGAAAGTGAGGTCCTTCAGTCTGTTTTACAATCAGAAAAGCCTTCAATAATTTCAACTGGTGGAGGTGCACCTTGCTTTTTGAAAGGAATGGAATATATTCAAAAAAATAGCTTCTCATTTTATTTGAAGGTAGGAAGAACTACATTATTGGATCGGATTGCAGGAGATAAGTCAAGACCATTGGCAGCCAGCAAAACAAAACGAGAACTAAAGAAGTTTATAGAAGTATCGCTAAGAGAAAGAGAAAAATTCTATTTAAAAGCGAATCAAACTATCTTGGCTTATGATCAACCAACAAAAATAGTGGGTCGGATGCTAAAATATATAGATAAAGAAAAAATATGAAAGTAGACATTTTAGCGATAGGAGTGCATCCAGATGATGTAGAGTTGGGATGTAGTGGCACCTTGTTGAAACACATTGAGATGGGCAAGACGGTGGCAATTGTTGATCTGACCCAAGGTGAATTAGGGACAAGAGGAAGTGCAAAATTGAGAATGGAAGAAGCTGAAGAAGCGAGAAAAATAATGGGTGCTTCGGCACGAGAAAATTTAGGTATGGCGGACGGTTTTTTTCAGCATACAAAAGAAAATATCCTTAAAATCTCTAAAGCTGTAAGAAAATACAGGCCCGAAATAGTATTGGCCAATGCCATTTCTGACAGGCATCCAGATCATGGTCGGGCTTCCAAGTTGATTTCTGATGCATGCTTTTATTCTGGACTCGCACGGATAGAGCAGCACGATGCTTCGGGCAACAAACTTGAACCCTGGAGACCAAAAGCTGTATACCATTATATACAAGATAGAAACTTGGAAGCTGACTTCGTTGTAGATATATCGCCATTTATGGAGAAAAAGTTTGAATGCATTTTGGCGTTCAAGTCGCAGTTTAATCTCGGCAATCCTGATGGACCCAAGACGCCCATTTCGGGCAAAGAATTTATGGACTTCATGAGGTCAAAAAATCAATCTTACGGCAGGGATATTAGAGCAGAGTATGCCGAAGGGTTTACGGTAGAACGGACTATTGGAGTTCGTGATTTGTTTGATTTAATTTAGCGTTTACACCAGTTTTTTCATGACATTATAATTTCTCAAAACTACACCACGACAAAGCACCAGTTGAGGTTGGATCACTGTGTATCCCTTATGCAGAAAAAATGGTTTTGCTGTGATGCTTACATCACTTGTGATCTTGTCATGCCCATCTTGTCTAGCTTTTTCTTCCATTTTTATCAATAATTCAGATGCTATACCTAGTCCTTGATAGTCAGGATGAATGTAGATGACGTCCAGATATCCAGAGTTGTCCAGGGACGCCATTCCTACCAGACTTTCCTTCATTTTAACCAATAAATAATAATGTGTGTCGATTCTTTTGAGCCAATTATCTGTATATTTATCTCCATCTGCCCAAGAAGCTATTTCTTGTGCTGAATAATCTTTACTAGCAACTTTTTGTATACTTTGTCTGAAGAGACTCGTTATATCGTTGAGATCTTGAATTGTAGCTATAGAATATGTTTTTTCCATCATGAAAAACCTTAAAAGATAAAAAAATAAATGCAAGATAAATTAAGTTTTGGTTGGTTGATAGTGCTTGCACTTTTTACTACGGATTGCTTTGCTCAGATTTCTGGGACCGTCTTTGATGAGCGGGGTGAGGCACTGCCATTTGTGACCATTTACAAGGAAGGAACATCGACTGGGACCGTCAGTAATTTGGAAGGAGCGTATACCTTGGATCTTGAAAAAGGAGAGCATGTTATTATCTATAAATACATTGGTTACTCTGAGCACAAAGAAGTTGTCCGTAATGTGGATTCGGTGACTTTGGACATAGTCTTGAAAGAAGAAATTGTCAAAGTTGATGAAATTGTGATTTCTGCGGATGCCGAAGATCCAGCCTATCGAGTCATTCGAAAAGCGATCGAACACAGGGAAGAACACAAAAGCAAGGTGGAGAAATACTCGGCAGACATCTATGTCAAAGGAGTAGTGAAAATGTTGAAAACGCCTAAAAAAATTCTTGGTAAGGAAATAGGGGATTTGGATGGAATGCTGGATACCACCGGAAGAGGAATAGTGTATTTGGGAGAGTCGCAGTCAAAAGTATACTACCATGAGCCGAATTTGCTCAAGGAGAATATGTATTCTTCGATCGTTGCGGAAGATGACGGATCATATAATTTTAATCGGTTTATAGGTGTTAATTTTGATATCTATAGTGAATATTACGAATTCAGCCGATCCATGATCAATCCCCTGGCTGATAATGCATTTACATATTATCGATACAAGTTGTTGGATGCCAGATTCGATGCCAAGGGACGATTGGTAAACAGGATACAAGTGATACCCAAATCCGATGTGCGCCCTGCACTTTTTGGAGAGCTTTATATTATCGAGGACAAGTGGAACGTCAAGGAATTGGACCTGGCATTTACGGGAAAGGCAATAAAAGAGCCATTTTTTGACACCATACGGATTCGCCAATTGCATCTGCCAGTGGTGGACGACAGTTGGATGGTGTTTTCACAAACTATGGATTTTAAGTTGGGCGCTTTAGGATTTAAAGTAGGCGGAGGATTTACCTATGTCTTTTCAGATTATGACTTGAATCCTGATTTTGATCGCTCGTTTTTTGACAGTGAAGAATTTCGAATGGAAGAATCGGCCATCAAAACAGATTCTGCATTTTGGACATCGGTACGCCCCGTAAAATTGACAGAAGAAGAAAAAGACAATTATATACGGAAGGATTCATTGAAAAAACTTTGGGCGACCAAAGAATACAAAGATTCCGTAGATCGCGTTAATAATAAGTTTGCCCTGGGTGATCTGTTGCTTGGTTATAGCTATGCCAATACATACAAGAATACCTACATCAGCTACGATTCACCATTGAGCACCTATAATTTCAATCCGATCACGGGACATGGCATTCAAGGTGGATTTAGATTTGTGAAACTGGACAGTACAGAACGTAGAAGATTCAGTATGGATACTAAAGTTGGATACGGTTTTGCGGACAATAGATTCAAAGTCGAAACAACTTTTAGTTTGAGGACCAATAGGAAGTTTTGGGAGATTTGGTCATTATCATTGGGAGATACGTATCGACAATTTGACGAGCGCGGACCAGTCTTTTCTATGGTAGAATCGTGGATGTCGTTGATGTACAAGGAAAATCTAGGCAGATATTTCAACAAAAGATACATTGGATTTCAATATCAAAGAGAAGTGGCCAATGGGGTTTTTGTTCGTACTGGGATGACGTATTCTCGAAGGTCGTCACTATCAAATAATACCGAATATAGCTTCAGAAAAAAAGAGAATAATTATGCTGATAATATTCCTGTCGGTCTTGGCTCTCCAAGTGACTTTTTTGAACCCAATAAGGATTTACAATTCAAGTTGGATGTCAGATTGCGGATAGGTCAAAAATATTCTTCTTTCCCAAAATTCAGGGAGAGGAGTACTGGAAGTTGGCCTGATATCTGGCTCAAGTATCGAAAAGGATTGACCCTCGCTGATACTGATTATGACAAGCTTACGCTAAGGATCAAGAAAGACAATATGAATTACAAATTGCTGGGTTATGGTAAGTTTAATGTAGAAGCAGCAACCTTCTTAAATAACAATAGCTTACATCCCATTGATTTTCATCACTTCTTGACCAATACTACCTTGGTGACATTGCGAAACAGGTATATGACAGGATTCAAGATGATGCCGCATTATTCTTACAGTACTACTAATGATTATTTGCTGGGCTTTTACGAACACCATTTAAATGGCTTTGTAATGGACATGATTCCGCTGGTAAAGAAGCTGGGATGGGAAGCGGTAATAGGAGGCAGTGCCCTGGCGAGAAAAACCCAATCTAATTATTATGAATTGTCTGTTGGAATTGAAGATATCAAAATAGGCAGCTTTAGCCTTTTTAGATTGGATTATGTCTGGTCCTTTGACAATGATGGTTTGATGGATCGGGGAATAGTTATTGGCCTTTCCGGATTGTTTGAATAACTTTGTTTTTTGAAATTGTATTAATAAGAAGTCATTAAGGTTTAAGAATGATTTCAAAGGTTATAAACTGATACATTGAAAATCAAAGAGTACATCTGGATCATACTTGGGCTAGTCGCATTGATAGCAAACTGGCTATTTGGTATATTCCCTGTTTTGTATGATACGATATATTTTCGCGGAATCTTTCAAGTGATTCGAGTAATCTATGACTATATTTTGGGTTGGGTACCATTTCCCATGGTCTACATATTATTTTTCGTTTTAGTCCAAATTATTTACGTGTTTTTCAAATTCAAAAGATTTAGAAAAGCACAAACTGTAATTGCAAAAATCGGCAGCATCATCCTTCCCATTTTGTCATTTGTAGGTGCTGTGATCTTCTTTTTCTATTTTTTATGGGGATTCAATTATCAGCAAAAAACCTTATCGAATCAACTGAAATTGCCAGAAGTAAGCGCGGATTCAGTAGAATTATACAATGAATCCTTATTCTTTATGAATCGACTTAAAGAATTGAGAACATCCATATCCGAAGACACAGCAGCATTGTCATTTGATCATTTACCAGATGATTTGGAAGGAGACATTCGGCAGAGTCTAGAAGGATTACTTTCATCCTGGAATTTGCCCACAATTGGAAGAGTGCGCGTAAGGAAATTATATCCGAAGGGGACACTTCTTCGTATTTCGACTGCTGGTGTTTATATACCTTTTGTATTTGAGGGACATATTGATGCTGGCCTGCATCCAATCCAATATCCATTCACTATGGCCCATGAGATGAGCCACGGCTATGGCCTGGCGGATGAAGGGACTTGCAACTTTACTGGGTTTCTGGCATGTATGATGTCTGATGATCATATGGTCCAATATTCGGCAACCATGAGTCTGTGGAGATACATGACTAATAATTTGAGACGAGCTGCGCCCACACTTTATTCAAAACTCGTAAAGCAAATGGATAGAAATGTGAGGCGAGATCTTATCGCCGTAATGGATGAAATGGACAAATATCCTGATATACTTCCTGAGGTGAGGGATGTGGTCTATGATACCTATCTCAAAAGCCACGGCGTCAAAGGCGGAATGACAAGCTACAGTACGGTGGTGAAACTTGTACTACAATGGAAAAAAAGTGAAAAGAATCCTCAGTTGAAAAAGAAAATTTATGGGTTTGACTAAGGTGCTCCAATTTTTATGACCATCAAATTCGAATCTTTTTGACGTTAGACTATGAATGATTTGGGATTGGTATTAATTTGCGATTTGTACCAAAGGATTAATTCTACTTTTTGACATTGCAAATATTACTGAGAGTGATAATAACATAAATTCAATGGTCACAAGGAAAATGAAACTTGGTCTTTTAGCACATAAATCTTTGCGAAAACCTTAGTGTACTTTGCGGTTAAAAAGCTAGAGGAGGGTAATCAATTAAAGTATAAAATAATAAAATATCAACAATGGACTTAGACGGATTAATGAGCTATAATGCCACGAAAGCAGGTGTAGAGGAAACATTTCCCTTTGATGAAGATACCTTGGTCTTCAAAGTGATGGGTAAGATGTTTGCCGCTACAAGCATCACTGATCAGCCCTTTCGAGTCAATCTGAAATGTGATCCGGAATGGGCCATAGAATTGAGAGATGAGCATGAGGAGATAATTCCAGGATGGCATATGAATAAAAAACATTGGAATACGGTAGTAATTGGAGAAGGGAATCTGGAACAATCACTAATTCTAAAAATGATTGATCATTCTTATGATTTGGTGGTGAAATCTCTCACAAAAGCCAAGAAGTTGGAATTGGAAGAATTGAAAAAGGCAAATGGGTAAGAAGAAAAAATTTGATTACATAATCGTAGGGCAGGGTATTGGAGGAACATTACTTTCCTGGTTTCTTAAGAAGAGAGGAAAGACCTTTTACTTCATTGATAATAATCATCATCAAGCTGCATCTAATATTGCTGCAGGAATAATAAATCCGATTACCGGTAGAAAGTATGTGAAATCCTGGCGGATCGAAGAATTACTTCCTTTTGCAGAGCGAACGTATGCTGAAATCTCTGAATACATTTCAACCAAAATAGCACACAAGAAGGATATTTTTAGAGGCTTATACAACATTAAGGATGAGAACACTTGGGAAGCTCGAAAATCTGATGAAATCGCTGGTCAATACATTGTAGAGAATCCTGATACCAAAGAATATGAAGGAAAGATAAATGGTATTTTCAAATATGGAGTCTTGAGAGGGGGCATGCAAGTCCAATTGTCGATTATAATTAAAAAGTATAGAGAACTGTTGAACGAGGATGAATTGATATTGAGTGAAAAATTTGATTTTGACCAATTATCTATTACTGAGGAAAATGTATCATATAAAGGCATTGGTGCGAGGTACATCATATTTGCAGAAGGATATCATTCCAAATTCAATCCATTCTTCCAATATTTACCTTTCGAACCAGCCAAGGGAGACGTATTAATCATAAAAATTAAAGGACGTCCCTTCGACAGTATTTTGAGACACAAGGTATTCATCGCACCTATTGATGATGTACATTATTGGGTAGGTTCAGATTATCGCTGGAAATTTGAAGATGACGCACCAGACCCAGCAAAAAAGATCGAATTGATTGAAACCTTGGACAAAATACTCAATGTGCCATATGAGATCGTATCGCATATTGCAGGGATCCGGCCATGTGTCAAAGGTCGGCGCCCATTCCTTGGAAAACACCCCGATCATCCGCGAATGTCGATTTTCAATGGATTGGGTACAAAAGGGGCTTCATTGGGTCCATTCTGGGCAGATCACCTAATAAATCACCTGGAAGATGCCTGTATTATTGACAGTGAGGTGGATATCAAACGATTTCAAAAATCCAAAGTCTGATAATTATCTTTGATAAGAATACGTTAAATATCAAAACATTTGTGAAAATCTACGTCAATTCAAAAACCTTTTGCAACCCATAATATTTATTTTAATATATTGTATTTACTTTGCAGCCCAATTAGGAAACCTTGTTAATGGAGAAGATAAAATTAGATATTGTAGCCTTATCACACAGTGTGACTCAGTCGCATAATTATGCCGTGGTGTTAGGGGAGGAAGATGGCAACAGGAGGCTGCCAATAGTAATCGGTGGATTCGAGGCTCAGGCAATAGCCGTTGCCATGGAAAAAATGTCACCCAATCGACCTTTGACGCACGACCTATTTCGCAATACTTTAGAGTCATTTGACATCACTTTGAAGGAGATCGTGATCAACAATCTTTTGGATGGAATCTTTTATGCACAGCTGATCTGTGAAAAGAATGGCGAAGAATTTGAAATTGACTCACGAACATCTGATGCGATAGCTATGGCCGTTAGATTTGATTGCCCAATATATACATTCGAATTTATAATGGAGACAGCTGGTGTAGTATTGGAAGATTCTGAAGGGACCATCTCTGCTGCTGCGAAAAGAGAGTCACCTCCAAAAAGAAAAACATTGGCTGAATATTCTGTCGAAGATCTGACTGTAATGCTGGAAAAAGTACTTGCAGATGAAGATTACGAAAAAGCCGCTCGCATTCGGGATGAGCTCAATAATAGAAAGTAATTTTAATAAGGATGTAACTTTCATTAAAGGTTGCCGTCCATAAATAGAGTATGGGTTGGATATGAACTTTTTTGATAGAATAACTATTCACATACTTAGATAAACATACTATTAATCATTAAAAAATAATTACAAATAATAATGAAGCATTTAATCAATCTTTTCCTACTTCTGGTTCCATTCGTAGCCGTGACAGCACAAGAATCAATTGATAAAGGATACGTAAAAATGGAAATTACTGAAGTTACAAGTGATGACCCGCAAGTAGCAATGCAGCTTGAAATGATGAAAGGCTCTGTGACGGAAATTTATTTCACAGAAGGAATGTACAAGACTACCATGAATATGATGGGTGGTATGGTCACAATGGAAAACAAGGTGGATGTTGCAGCTAACAAAATGGATATGCTTTTCAATGCAATGGGAAATAAGATGTGGGTAGATACCAATCTTGATGAAGCTAAGAAGAATAAGCCAGTAGGTCAAAGCATGGAAGAGTACAAGGTTGAATATGACGAATCTCAAACCAAGACAATCCTAGGTTATAAGGCATATAAGGCATCGATTACCATTCCTAATGGAACTGGAACTACCGTAGAAGGTTGGATTACCGAAGAAATCAAGACTGATGCTAATATTATCCAAGGTATGGAAGACCTGAAATTAAAAGGATTTCCATTGGAATTCAGCATTGTCAACCCACAAATGAAAATGACATTTGCTGCGACGGATATCAAGAATACAGTAGATGATAGCGTATTCGTTCTTAAAACAGATGGATACAAAAAGATGACCATGAAAGAATTTACCGATACCATGGGAGGTATGGGCGGAATGGGTTTCTAAGCAAATCATAATTCTGAAAGAAAAGCCTGAAGTCGTAAGATTTCAGGCTTTTTTTATTCAATATATTTTGACTTCGTATGTAATGGAAGTCTCGTTTTTTAATAGGCCAAAAATCAATATTCATCAAATAACCTTTTACCTTTGTCAGTACACTGAAACATTGGTTCAATAAGTATGAAAATTGCCTTAATACTTGCTATTGCTTCTGAAATAAAATTGCTTCTCTGATTGTAATTTTATTCTTGGACAGCTGGGAAGTGGCATGAAAATCAGTGCGATTTTCCAGTTTGTGGATATGGTAATTGTCTATTTGAAACTGTTGAACTCAAACTCAAAGCAAATTTATAATAATGAAAATTTTAAAAGGCGGAACAATCATCAATAGGGGTAAAAGCTTCATCAGCGATTTGCTCATTGACAAAGGTAGAATTCAATTGATTGCACCGAGCATCGAAAGGGCGAATGCAGAAGAAATAAACGTAGAGGGGAAGTGGATAATACCAGGAATAATTGACGATCAGGTGCATTTCAGAGAGCCAGGATTGACACATAAGGCGAATATCGCCACCGAATCCAGAGCGGCAGTAGCCGGGGGAGTTACTACTTTCATGGAGATGCCCAATACCAAGCCAGCAGCTTTGACTCAATCATTGTTGCAAGACAAATATGATATTGCAGAGAATACGGCATATTGCAATTATTCATTCTTCATGGGAGCGGGCAATGATAATATCGAAGAGGTATTAAAAACAGATAAGACCCAAGTTTGCGGAGTGAAGATATTTATGGGATCGTCTACAGGAAATATGCTTGTAGATAATAGACAGACACTCGAAAATCTATTTAGTAAGGTAGATTTATTGATTGCTACTCACTGCGAAGACGAAGCAACGGTGAGAGGAAATATGAAGCGATTTGAGGAGGAGTACGGAGATGCACTGAATGCCAGTCATCACCCTCAAATACGGAATGTTGAAGGGTGCTACCTTTCTTCTTCTATGGCTGTGGAGATGGCAAAAAAATACAACACCAGGTTGCACATTCTTCATATATCGACTGCCAAGGAATTGGACCTCTTTGACAATACGATTCCCTTACAAAACAAGAGGATAACATCTGAAGTATGCGTCCATCACATGCATTTTTCGGCAGATGACTACGCCAGATTGGGAAATAAAATAAAATGTAATCCTGCCATCAAGTCTGTTGAGAATCAGAGTGCATTGTTGCCAGCTTTATTGGATGATAGATTGGACATCATCGCTACCGATCATGCTCCGCACACCATCGAAGAGAAGTCGAATCCATACATGAGTGCGCCTTCAGGTCTGCCGCTTGTACAACACAGCTTGAATGTAATGCTGAAAATGGTTCAAGAAGGCAAACTTTCAAAGGAGAAGGTAGTAGAGAAGATGTGCCATGCTCCTGCAGAGTGTTTTCAAATCAAGGATAGAGGTTATGTAGAAGAAGGCAATTTTGCAGATTTGGCCATTGTCGACCCTAATCTTTCATGGACCATTGCGAAAGAGAATGTCTTGTACAAATGTGGCTGGAGTCCGCTTGAAGGCATGGAATGCAAGGGAAGGGTAGTATCCACCTATGTCAACGGCCATGAAGTATTTAATTTGGCCGATTTTCAAAATATCAAACAAGGTCTTGGTCAAAGAATAACATTCAATAGACATTAAATCTTAGTGATTCTGCGATTGCACAATTCTGCGATTTAGCAAAATAAAGAACCCCATTTTAATGCAAAAGCAGATACTTATCAAATTATCGATCTTGCAATTTCTTCAATTTTTTATTTGGGGGAGTTGGTTCGTAACTGCAGGTACCTACTTTCTTAAGAATCTTCAATTCTCTGGTCGTGAGGTGGCTTTGATTTATGCTTCATTTTCTGTGGCTGCGACGATCACACCTCTCTTTTTAGGGATTTTGGCAGATAAGGTTTTTGCCGTTGAAAAATTACTTTCTTTTCTGCATTTTGTTGGCGCAGGCCTTTTGCTGGCTTTGTCGTTTACTACTTCTTTTTATCTTTTTTATGGACTAATGTTTTTGTATGTACTTTGTTATGTTCCTACTTTTAGTTTGTCCAGCTCCATGTGTTTTCATCATATCGAGAATGTGAAGAAAGACTTTCCGATCGTCCGGGTGTGGGGCAGTATCGCCTGGATAATAGCGAGCAGCCTGGTCAGTTTTTTGAATATAGAAGATCAGGATACACCTTTTAAGATTGCGGCATTTACTTCATTATTGCTGGCAGTTTATAGCCTGACATTGCCACATACGCCACCTCAATCATCCAATGAACCCAATCTCTGGCAAGCACTTAAGGGCAGCGAGGTTAGAGAATTAATCAAAAACAAGGCCCTGGTAGTGATGATCATTTGTGTCGGTCTGATCAGCATCCCAGTATCCTATTATTACAGCTTCGTTAATCCTTTTTTGAATGAAGTTGGTGTCGAAAATGCTGCGAGCAAGATGGCCCTCGGTCAAGGCGTTGAGATTCTTTTGATGCTGCTGTTGCCAATGTTTTTTA
This sequence comes from Saprospiraceae bacterium, assembly GCA_965230575.1. GTDB lineage: Bacteria > Bacteroidota > Bacteroidia > Chitinophagales > Saprospiraceae > CAJXUU01. The sequence goes on along the minus strand of OZ246013.1, from coordinate 6,234,979 downwards.
GAATAATGAGATTCAAAACCATTCTTTTTATTGGCCTCTTTTTATGGGGATTACGGTATGGCTTATTCATGTTAGGATTCACATATCAAATGGAATGGATCCTCATTGTGGGAATTTTATTACATGGTTTTGCTTACATATTCGCACTATTATCTGTTCAGATTTACCTGGATACCAAGGTGCCTGTCTCGCTAAGGAGTACGGCTCAGGGTTTTTTCTCATTGCTCACTATGGGAATAATGTCTATCATAGGTGCTGCCATAGCGGGAGAATTTGTGCAAGCCAATGTGTTTGCTGATGGCACCCATGATTGGAATGCAATTTGGATGTTTCCTGCTGTATTCGGGGTTTGTGTGGCTATTCTGTTTTATATTTTCTTCAAGGACAAGAGCAAAAATGTTCTGGCTTGATAATCTTCAAAGCCTTTTTGGTGTTTAATACATGAAAGTTTAAAGAGATTCATTAGTTTTGGGTTAAGAGATTTGCATAAATACATGACAGCCAATAATACTTCAAATGAGAATATCAACACTTGGATATCTCAAATAAATACAGAATATAAAGCTGCTGTTTCAGTGGACTGTGTCATATTTGGGTATGATGAAAATCATTTGCGTGTGCTGCTGCTCAAGTCAGATATGCCTCCCTTTGAAGGCAAGTACTCCCTAGTCGGTGACCTTGTCAAACCACATGAAAATCTAGATGATTCGGCCAAGCGTGTTCTTTTTGAACGGACGGGTCTTGAGGATTTGTTTCTGGAGCAAGTAAGGACTTTTAGCGATATTGATAGACATCCTCTGGGTCGAGTAATCACCACGGCATATTATTCATTGGTAAAGCTGAATGATGCCCTGTTCCAAATAGAAAAGGACAATCCAAAATTGAAGTGGAAGAAGGTGAGTTCTATTTCAGAATTGGCTTTTGATCACAATATCATTCTCGACAATTGTGTCAAGCAACTAAGATATAGATTGAGAGACAAGCCAATAGGTTTCAAACTACTGCCTAAAAAATTCAGCCTCAAACAATTGCAAAACCTCTACGAAAAGGTGCTGGATATAAAATTGGATAAGCGAAATTTTCGTCGCAAACTCAAGGCTTTGGACTTGTTGGTGGATTTGAATGAGAATCAATCAGATGTGAATCACCGACCTGCAAAACTATATTCCTTTGATCAGGAAAAATATGAAAATAAGCACAAAAAAGGATTCAATTTTGAACTGTAAGGAGTCAACCATTTTCATATTCACTCTTGTTAATTCATGTCAATCTGTAATACCACAATTACTCAATAGGGAAATTAAGAGACTTTGTCATTTAGAGGGAGACAATTTCTTCCTTTCCAACCTAAAGTTTCGTTATCATTGCATATGAATTTACCCAATTTCATAGCGAGTCGGATTGCATTTTCAAAATCCAGGTCATTCACCAAGGTGATTGTCCGAATTGCCATTGCGGCAATTGCCTTAAGTTTGGCAACTATGATAATTACGACTTTGATTATCAGTGGATTCAAAAAAGACATTTCTTCTAAAGTTTTTGGGTTTTTGGGGCATATCCATCTTACCGATACCAATATCAACAGAACCTTTGAGCAGGTACCTATTTCGAAGTCAGATGAATACATAAGCGAGATAGAAGATATCGAATGGATCACGTATCAGGTGCCAGTAAGCATTTTGGGTTATGAAATGATAGGGAAGTATCGAGAGAAGAGGACTGAAGGAGGTGTCAGACATGTTCAGCCATTTATTTGGACGGCAGGGATTCTAAAGACGAAGAAGGAATTTGGAGCCATACAATTGAAAGGTGTAGACGAAAAATTTGATTGGGAGTACTTGCCTGATTTTATTGTGGAAGGCGAGCCTCTGCGATTTGATACTGATGAGGATAATGGTTTGGTAGTATCGAAAGTGACCGCCAAGGCCATGGAATTGAAAATTGGACAAAGGGTGAAAATAAGTACCTTGAGCAATAATGAGCAGATGAGTAGGGTGTTTGTGGTCAAGGGCATTTACAATACAGGTTTGGAAGAGTATGATAAACTATTCGCAATTGCAGATATGCGGAAGACACAAGAGATGCTGGGATGGGAAGAGGATGAAGTGTCTGGGATAGAAGTCTATCTGGAAGATATAGCAGATTTGGATTTGATCAATGAATTTATTTACCAGGATCTGCTACCTCCAAGATTGTATTCTGAAACTATCGAGACCAAATTTCCATCCATCTTCGAATGGCTCAAATTGCAGGATATCAATGAGACCTTATTGTTTTGGTTGATGCTTGTAGTGGCAATTATCAATATGATTACCGCTCTGCTTATTTTAATTCTCGAACGTACCCATATGATTGGTTTGCTCAAAGCACTGGGAAGCACGAATTGGCTGATCCGAAAGATTTTTATTTACAATGCGGCTTATATTATATTTTTTGGCTTGATCATCGGCAATATTCTGGGACTGGGTATTGGTTTTATTCAGGATCAGACACATTTTATCACCTTGGATGAAACGAGTTACTACCTTTCTTATGCTCCGATAAAATTTAATTGGGGCGCAGTTATTTGGATTAATGTATTGAGTTTTATTGTCACTGTTTTATTCCTCATTTTACCGACATACATAATAGCGAATATGGATCCCGTCAAGACTTTGAGGTTTGAGTAGGGTAGGACTACGGTTTTATCTTAATGGAATGACCATCTTCCATGCGTTTCGTTTATATCCTGGAAGACTACTTCGTTTTTTGTTTCATTTTATTCAATGGGTGCCATCTATAAAAAAGAGACATTTGCCTTCGAAAGGCATCATTGAATGGTTATTAGATCTATGTTTCTACATTGCAGATTTAGTATTGGTGCCAGATATATTGGAGTTTATACTTGTTTGGTTTCAGCCAAATATTCGAGTGCTTAGTGATGATGAAAAAAAGTATGCAAGAGAATATTTCGGAGCAAAAATAAAATTGGATAATATTAGAATAAGTGAAAGTGTCCCGAAGCGAATTAAGAACCTGGCGATTGCGTTTGTTACCTTTCATACCATACATTTCTCGGAAAAGATTTCCATCCCTGTATTTATTCATGAAATGGTCCACATATGGCAATATCAGAAGTTTGGATCAGTCTACATCTATAGAGCATTGAAGGCGCAGAGATCTTATGAAGCCTACAACTATGGTGGTCTTGAAAACCTCTATGCCAAAATGATCGATAATTATATTTTTACCGACTTCAACTTTGAACAGCAAGGTGCCATATTTGAAGACTATTGTAGAATGAAGGAGGCCAGTGAATATGAAAATCCAATAGCTATGGCTTCCTTCGAATATTTTGTAGGTCAGGTAAGGTGAATTTCTCCATTAATATTTTCACCAAAGCAATATTCTCTAAGTATCCTCTTCCCATACTCCATGGCTTTATGCAGCGAGTCATTTCCATAGAAGTCATAGAAAACTAATAGCAATTCTGTTGTATTTTCAGTGACCATTGTCCTTACAGAATCGCTTGTAGGAGTACCAAAATATCCCTGAGAATCCCTGAGTCCTGGCATGAATTCGATATTCAACTTTCCTCTTCCTATCGCTTCATAATCATCGGATGTGCCAATGTCACAAATAATGTTTCCATCAATCTTGGGAAAGTCAAATCCACCAATTGAATAATGCGTATGGATCGAAATCATATTGATGCAATCCACAACGTTGTTGATTTGATACAATGATTTATTGGTTCTCAACCTTCTTAACAAGGCTTCGGCAGAGGGTCTGTATCGGCTGGGTTCCTTGCCACATGCCTTGTATGCGCTCCTTGTTTCTTTGATGACATCAAGCTCTGTCTCTCTTTTGGTTGCCAGAGATTCAATGATGATTTGATGGTTATTGTGCATAAAATCATTAAAGTGAGCAGAGGAGGGCTCAACTTTAACATTTGAGTAAATAGTTCCTAATCTACTGTTAGGTAGTAAGTTATGTATGTTTTGGCTAATCTTTGCTTCAATCAACGTCTTCTCTGTTTAAAATGAATTAAAAAACATTCTACAAAATATAATTTTATGACATATTATTGTTCTATAAATGCGATAAATGGGAACATTTGAAGAGGAAATAAGGCAGACCACATTCAAGAATGATGTCCGCAAAGCAATGCTGAATGTCATTTATACCGCCAATTGGATAAGAGATGGTCATTCTCACATTTTCAAGGAATATGATATTCTTCAGCAACATTACAATGTATTAAGGATAGTTAAGGGAAGAAAAGGAGATACTGTGTCACCAGGTCAAATCATAGCTGTGATGTTGGATAAAGGAAGAGATTTGACGAGACTAGTGGACAAATTGGTTAAAAAAGGATATTTAGAAAGATGTCCAAGCGAAATCAATAAACGTAAAGTTGACATTAGCATCACTCCCGAGGGCATAAGAATCACTGATGAGATCGAAAATAAGCTCGCCACTTGGGTGAAAGAAAATATTGGCATTGACGATGAAATAGCCAAAAATCTAAATGCAAATCTGGATTTGATGAGAGGGGAGAATTAATCTCTCTCAGGTGGAAGTTTGGAGATATACATTATTATCAATCCACCAAAAAGCATCAGGAGCTTTATCACCAAAGCAGTGGTACGACCAAAGCTGGACAGCCACTTGAGTATGGTCAGTTCTAGTCCTACCAGACTTAATAATATTGACAAAAAGCCAAAAGCGAATAAGACATATCCAATTGTAGTTACTACTCCTTTATTCATATTCAAATCTTGGAACGTATAATGTCCAAAAGTAATAAAATGTTTTAGTCTACTTGTAGTTTAGATAATGATCGTGTCATTACAATATCATTTTTCTAACCATTGGGTAGAATATTTGTTGAAGTAAGCGATAACAAGTAATTTGCGACAAATCCTAATAAATGTCATTCGATAAAGAATTGAAATTAATAGAGTGTCCACGAGATGCCATGCAAGGAATTCATGATTTTATTGATACAGACCTCAAAGCTGAATATATCAATAGCCTTCTGAAAGTTGGATTTGATACGATTGACTTTGGAAGTTTTGTGTCTCCCAAGGCTATACCTCAAATGCGAGACACAGCCGCTGTATTAAGTAAATTGGACCTGGATGGGACGAAGACAAAATTGCTGGCCATTGTGGCTAATCTGAGAGGTGCCACTGATGCAGCTCAATACGACGAGATTGCCTATTTGGGTTACCCTTTTTCTATCTCAGAGACTTTCCAATTGAGGAATACGAATGCGACCATAGAAGAATCACTGGCCAGAGTGGAACAAATTTCTGAGATTTGTGCAAAGTCCAATAAAGAATTGGTGATTTATATTTCAATGGGTTTTGGTAATCCATATGGCGATGAATGGAATGTGGAAATATGCCAAAAATGGGTCGATCACTTGGTTGAGAATGGAGTCAAGATAATGGCGCTATCAGATACGATAGGAGTCGCCAATCCTGGGTCTATTGCCTATTTATTTTCAAATTTGATTCCATTGTATCCCAATGTTGAGTTTGGTGCACATTTGCATACAAGACCAGACATGTGGGAAGATAAGATCATAGCCGCATATGAAAGTGGATGTATGAGGTTCGATTCTACAATTAGCGGATATGGTGGATGCCCCATGGCCAAGGATGACTTGACAGGGAATATGCCAACTGAAAACCTGCTGTATTTTTTCGAGAAGAATAAAATTGAGACCAATTTGGATAAAGGGGCATTTATTAATTCCTTAGCGATCAGTAATAGGGTGTTTTTGTAATGTTTATCTACAATATCAAAAGCTGGCATTGATATGAAAGTATTGGACGAAGATCTTGCAAATAATAATCAGATCGTTGATAATTCGATTTGGCCTTTTGTCTATAGATATGCCATGATTGGAGCTATTGTTCTAAGTATTGCAAGAACATTGGAATTTACCTTGTTTGACAATGATGAGCAGGGATATATTACCATAGGGCTGGGGATTGTGATTTTTCTATCATATATAGTATCAATGCTATTTGGAGTTATTCGCTACAAGAAGAGCAATGAAGGATTCTTGACTTTTCGACAGGGCTTTGTGATTACATATTTGATCGGTTGTATTGTTTCATTGGTTAATTTTTTGATTACAGTAGCACTGGTTTTTCTATTGAAAGATTTGTCTGAATTCGGTTATCTTGGACAATTATTTGGGCTTTCCGAAGCAGATTCATCTACACCCTCAGTCATAATTATTACCTTCTTTTTGGTTAATTTGATGAGTTGTATCGCTGGATTGCTCGTTTCTCTGATAATTGGTGCTAGTTTGCAGAAAAGAAGATCGATTGGATTTAATGCTGCATAATTTATATAACTATTATATTGGAAAATTTTAAAACAAAAATCATTTGACCTCCTATTCACTTTTCGAACTCAATGAATATATCAAGCAGGTATTTGCCCTCAATTTCACAGAAGCGATTTGGGTCAATGCGGAAGTGGGGCAGGTAAAGGAAGTACGCGGGCAAGTGTATATGGATCTGGTCCAACACTCAGAAGAGGAGAATCAAATCACCGCACAAGCCGCGGCAGTAATTTGGTACAAGCAATATTTGTTTATTCGGAAGAAGCTGGGTGAGTTGTTGCCCGCTATTCTATCAGAAGGCAGCAAAATCCTGGTCAAGGTGAAAGTGGAATTTCATGAGCGCTATGGAATGAAATTGGTCATCGAGGATATTGACCCAACCTATACGATTGGTCAGATGGAAATGGCTCGTCAGAAAATAATCGAGAACCTGAAAAAAGCAGGTGTCATCGAGGACAATCAAAGCACCTTGCTTCCTGACGTGATTCAGCGGGTGGCGGTGATCTCATCCGCGACGGCTGCCGGATACATTGATTTCAAACACCAATTGTCCGACAACGAATATGGGTACGATATTCACCTGGAGCTCTATCAAGCAGCTATGCAAGGTATGAACACTGAGCGGGAAGTCTGCGCTGCATTGGATCAGATCGAAGTGCTCAAAGACGAATACGATTGTGTAGTAATCATAAGAGGAGGGGGATCGAAGCTGGATCTCGCTTCATTTGACAACTATAATATTGGATATAAAATTGCAACTTCTTCCATTCCTGTACTTACGGGGATCGGCCATGAAATAGATAGTACGGTAGCAGATATCGTTTCTTATGCAGCGTTGAAGACCCCGACGGCAGTAGCGGCTTATATCATAGATCGCAATACCCAATTTGAATCTGAGATCACCCAGGCAGGATTGTGGATTACCCAACTGGCAAAACAAAATGTTGAATATCACAAATTGCAATTAGAGCAAATCTCACAACTCATCCAACTCAAACCCAAGGAGACTATTAAGAATAACGCTTTAAAAATAGAACAGCTTGGATCATTATTAAAACAAGCTGCAAAATATAGTTTGAAAGAGTTGAATGAATCTGTGCTGCATATGGAGCAATTGGTTCGACTTGCAGATCCCAAATCAATCTTAAAAAGAGGGTATGTTCTAGTAAAGCGAGATGGTGAAATATCAACATCGCTAAATGATCTGAAAGTAGACGAAGAGATATCATTGGAATACCATGACGGACAAGCTTCCGCCAAAATAACTAAATTGAAAAAATCAAAAAACAAGAAATAAATGGCAAATACATCATACCAAAAAGCATACGACGAATTACAACAAATAGTAACTCAACTGCAAAACGATGAAATCGGACTCGATGACCTGAGCAAATCCGTCAAACGAGCTGGAACTCTTATTAAATCCTGCAAAGAAAAACTTAGAAATGTAGAACTTGAAATAGACCAAATGTTCGAAAAAGAATAATACCCAAACCACACCTCCAAAATTCACCTCCCCAACACCCAGCACCCCTCCTCCGTGCCCTTCAAATCTCCGTGCCCCTCCGTGAACTTCAAACCTCCGTGCCCCTCCGTGAAACTTCTCCGTGAATCTCTGTGAAATTTCTAACCTCCGCGCCCCTCCGCGAACTTCAATCTCCGTGAAACTTCTCCATGCCCCTCCGTGAAATTTCTAATCTCTGCCCCCTTCCAAACAAAAAAAGGCCATCCCTCCGGACAGCCTTCAAATAAATATCTCTAATAGCCTAATAATCTAAGCCACAACTTTCTTAACCAAGTCCGCCGCCTCTTTCAACAAAATCGCTGAATGCACCTCAAGCCCACTCTCATCAATAATAGTCTTTGCAATATCCGCATTCGTACCTTGCAGTCTTACAATGATCGGAACTTTAATATCCCCAATATTTTTGTAAGCATCCACCACACCTTGTGCCACTCTATCACATCGTACGATACCACCAAATATATTGATCAATATAGCCTTCACATTTTCGTCTCGAAGTATGATTCTAAATGCCTGCTCTACTCTTGCCGCATCCGCTGTACCTCCTACATCAAGGAAGTTGGCTGGCGATCCACCTGACAATTTGATGATGTCCATCGTTGCCATTGCAAGTCCAGCTCCGTTCACCATACAACCTACATTCCCATCCAGGTTTACGAAGTTGAGGCCATAGCTTTGTGCTTCTACTTCAGTCGGATCTTCTTCATCTGTATCTCTCAATTCCGCAAGTTCGGGATGCTTGAATAATGCATTGTCATCCAAAGATACTTTACTATCTACCGCTAGTATTCTATCATCACCAGTATGAAGACAAGGATTGATTTCGAACAATGAAGCATCTGCTCCTAAAAATGCAGCATACAATTTTGAAATAAACTTAGTCATCTCTTTAAATGCCTTTCCACTCAATCCAAGATTAAAAGCAATTTTTCTTGTTTGGAATCCAAGTAATCCCAAATGTGGATCGATGTATTCCTTGTGTACTTTTTCTGGAGTTTCTTCTGCTACGGCTTCGATATCCATTCCACCTTCTGTAGAATAAACGATTACATTTTGTTTTCTACCTCTATCCATCAATATGGAGATGTAGTATTCCTTGCATGCATCAAAATCAGGTGCATAGGTATCTTCTGCAATCAAAACCTTTCTGACCAATTTACCTGGGCCTTCCATTCCGCCAGGTGTCTGAGGTGTTTTGAGCATCATGCCGAGTATGTTGCCAGCATGTTCTTTCAACTCATCCATATTCTTGGCGAGCTTTACTCCACCACCTTTTCCTCTACCACCAGCATGGATTTGAGCTTTTACCACACACATTTCAGTTCCAGTCTCCTCTTGAATGTCCTTGAATGCTTGCACTGCCTCTTCAACTGTATGCGCTATTTTTCCTCTTTGGATGGCTACACCATATGAAGCCAAAAGCTCCTTTCCTTGATATTCGTGTAAATTCATATATGTCTTATTAAAATACGATTCAATTTTAAGAACACAAAAGTAATTTTTTCTTTGAATTTAACAGACTCAGAATTAATAGAAATCCAATAACTGGAAATTTAATTTGTCCTGGGTCTTCTTGATTAATCTCAATTGGTTCTAACATTTTTAAAATCTCATCCAGAATTGATGAAAATATCACTATTATTTAGACTTTTACCAGAATTCTATTTTTAATCAATTTTAACGATCAAAGACTAATTTTTGATGAGTTGGATCTATTTTGTAGACCTTTTTGGTACCTGCATATTTGCAATTTCTGGGGTGTTGACAGCCAAACAAAAGAATTTTGATCTGGTGGGAACATTGGTTGTTGGATTTGTGACTTCGATCGGAGGAGGTACTTTAAGAGATTTATTAATTGACAAACATCCTGTCAGTTGGCTCAATGATCGCAGTTACTTTCTGGTTATTATTCTTGGATATTTCATTGCCTACATTTTTAAAAATAGGATTATCAATCTGAAGAAAAGCATGTTTCTTTTTGACACGATTGGGATTGGGTTATTTACCGTTTTAGGAATACAAGCTGCAATGCAAAAAGGATTCAATGTGGAGATCTGCCTTATTATGGGAATAATTTCTGCTTGCTTTGGAGGCATCCTCAGAGACGTTCTGACCAATGAAATTCCGCTTATTTTTAGAAAGGAAATATATGCCTCTGCTTGCCTGATCGGCGGTTTGGTATATGTCGGTTTGACCCACCTAAGCAATTACGAAAATATAAATACCCTGGTTCCAATTTTTACAGTTATTGTCATCAGGTATTGTTCTATTAAATATAACTGGACATTAAATTTTAAAATTACCAACTAGTTCGAAGCTTAAGATAGTGAGGCGATAGGTTCAGTAAAATAAATGATTGTGCCTTTTTGTCACCTCATCTTCCCAATACTTGACCAGATTTGTCATGCAAAAACGAACAAAAAGTCAGTTTCCATCATTGGCATATTGATTGACATAATTAAGTGATTTTATAATTTTAATTAGCAAAACAAATAATTCCCGTTATGCGGGGCAAACACTAAATCATATGAGTAAAATAATTGGAATAGACTTAGGAACTACCAATTCATGTGTCGCAGTGATGGAAGGTAATGAGCCTGTAGTTATCCCAAACGAAGAGGGTAGAAGGACTACACCTTCTGTAGTTGCATTCATGGATAATGGTGAAAGAAAAATTGGAGATCCAGCCAAAAGACAAGCCATTACAAATCCTACTAAGACCATAGCATCTATCAAAAGATTCATGGGTAATAGATTCAGCGAAGTAGGTAAGGAGGCTGGACGTACGCCATATAGCGTAATAAAAGGTGACAACGATACAGTGCGTGTTGAGATAGATGATAGAAAATATACTGCCCAAGAGATTTCTGCAATGATCCTTCAGAAAATGAAGAAAACAGCAGAAGACTTTTTAGGTCAGGAAGTGACTGAGGCTGTAATCACGGTACCAGCATATTTTAATGATAGTCAAAGACAAGCTACCAAGGAAGCGGGTCAGATCGCTGGATTGAAAGTAAGTAGAATAATCAACGAACCTACTGCGGCTGCATTGGCTTATGGCCTTGACAAAAAAGGAAAAGAGCAGACGATTGCTGTATACGATTTGGGTGGAGGAACATTTGATATTTCTATCCTTGAATTAGGAGATGGAGTATTTGAAGTGAAATCTACCAATGGAGATACCCACCTGGGAGGAGATGATTTTGATCAAGTATTGATTGATTTCTTGGCTGATACATTCAAAGACCAGGAAAACATCGATTTGAGAAAAGATCCAATGGCATTGCAAAGGTTGAAAGATGCGGCAGAGAAGGCAAAGATAGAATTGTCATCTTCGGCAGAGACAGAAGTGAACCTACCATATGTGACAGCTGTAGATGGTGTACCAAAGCACCTCGTAGTAAAGATTTCAAGATCTAAATTTGAGCAGTTGGCATCTGATTTGGTGAAGAGAACACTTAAGCCTTGTGCAGATGCATTGAAAGATGCTGGAATGTCAAAATCTGAGATTGATGAAGTGATTTTAGTTGGAGGTTCTACGAGAATCCCTAAAATACAGCAAGCCGTAGAAGAATTCTTCGGAAAGAAGCCTAATAAAAGTGTGAATCCTGATGAGGTAGTCGCTGTAGGTGCAGCGATCCAAGGAGGTGTATTGACAGGTGATGTACAAGATGTATTGCTTCTTGACGTGACTCCATTGTCACTCGGTATTGAAGTGATGGGTGGTATGTACGATGTAGTGATCGAGGCGAATAGTACCATTCCTACCAAGAAGAATAAGACTTATTCTACGGCAGCGGATAATCAACCAAGTGTTGAGATTCACGTACTGCAGGGTGAGCGTCCAATGGCGAAAGACAATAGATCTCTAGGTAGATTTATCCTGGATGGAATTCCACCAGCACCAAGAGGTGTACCACAGATTGAGGTTACTTTCGACATCGATGCCAACGGAATCTTGAATGTTTCATCTAAAGATAAAGGAACTGGAAAAGAGCAAAATATTCGAATCGAAGCATCTACTGGTCTTTCAGATGAGGAGATCGCTAAAATGAAGGCGGAGGCAGAAGCAAATGCGGATGCGGATAAGGCAGTGAAAGAAAGAGTGGAGAAATTGAATACTGCGGATTCACTCATCTTCCAGACTGACAAGCAGATTAAGGAGCATGGAGATAAAATTCCTGAGGAGAAAAAAGAAGCGATAGAGAAGGCTGCTGCCGACCTCAAAGAAGCGCACAAGGCCGAAGATATGGATGCAATCGACACGCATATGGAGGCATTGAATGCCGCTTGGTCTGCTGCAAATGCTGATATCTATAGCACAAATCAAGGAGCTGCTGGAGATGCTGCAGGCGATAATGGTGCTGCTTCTGGTGATGACACTTCCGGATCCGAAGATGTGACAGATGTTGAGTTTGAGGAAGTAGAAGACAAGTAATATGAAGAAGAATCTCGATTTTTAATTGAGAGGAATTATTTTTAAATAAGCGAAGAGGCTATTATGGATAAAGATTCATAATGCCTCTTTTTTATTGGGCGAAAATTCAGCATTTATGAATAATTAATTATTCGATTAATTTTGCTCAAAGTTATGGGACATGTCAAAAAGTTGGGGATTAAGCAAATAGAGCTTTTAGTCTATAATGGAAAAATATATGATCGGTAACTCCTCTTTGATTAAATCTGAACCTTTTGATTTTGGAGTTAAATGATTCAGCAAATGCATTGGTTTTTTTGTATTGAAAGTAGTTTAGTATATTCTCCATATGATTTTCAATAGTATTTGCCACTGTATGAAATACTTCTTCTCTGTATGAATAGCTTTTTGCTATCCAGTCTTTTATTTTGATTCTGGCCTTGTTTACATTCTGCTCCATATATATCTTTCTAAACCATTGAACATGCTCATAAAACTGTTTTAGCCTTGGATAATTTTGAAATAAGATATGGGCTCTTAACTCCTGACTTTCCGTCCAATCATTAGGGTTTTTGAATAGTAAATGAACACTTCTAGCAAGCAATTGACGTTCAGTGTCACCATTGGGATAAGTTCTTATTGTTAGGCGATACTTGTGCTCTCTACAAAACTGAATTCTTTGGTTTTCTAATTTCAAAACCTTCCATCTTAATTGGATCCGATAAGATTGAAGTGCATCAATAACTAATTTTATAACATGAAACTTATCAATGATTAAAGCGGCATTGGGAAAACTAGCCTTTACAGCCAAATTCATGCTTCCAGCCATATCCAGACTTACTGTTTTGACTGCTTTTCGTCGAACCAAAGCTATTTTGTCTAGTACCTCATTAATCTTGGTAGAAGAGGTTCCTTCAATGACCGCTACAATGGTTCCCTGTTTTGCGCGACCTTGAGGATTGGTCAAAAAAGTAAATAACTCTCCTTTTGAAAGTGCTACTTCATCTATATGTAAGTGCTCTCCCATATTTTCAGGATAGACTTGGTTTATGTTTTCTCGTAATTGATATTTAAATCGATGATAATCAGAATTGAGCTTTTTGATTACCCGACTCGTTTTTCTGGGATTTACATAATAATAACTAGATATATTACTGATCGTATCTTCTCGATCTAACACCTCATGCTTTTAAAAAAGCAGCCAACTCTTGTGTTAACTTGACTCCTTTAGCAACAAAACTGAAATCACTTTTAATATCAGGCCTTTGGCCCATAACATCTCTCCAACGTCGCCTTCTAACATGTAGATATACTGCCCTGCCTCTAAGTGGAAAATCTTGTATTACTTTTTCATTATAAAACCCTTTGGACTCATACCCATCTGGGCTATCATTTAACTCATCTATCCATATACGATATTCAACCTTCTTTGTAATAGTGTCGCAACATTCCGAAATCCGAATAACCTCGAAATGATCAAGAATCCCTTCAGGCAAAAGTAAAGAAGCTAGTGTTTGTAATTCCATTATACAAACCTAACATTTATATCAATTCTTTATATTGCTCCCCAACTTTTGTACGTGACCCAGAATTAGGGCATTTTTTAACCGCGAAGTACGCGAAGAACGCAAAGAGAGCACGAAGGATGTGCAAGGAATGGTGTAGGAATGACTTTTTGCAACCTTTGTGGATACCTGGTGTACTTTGTGGTTAAAGCATAATAAACACTGAGATCATTCAATAATTTCAATCTCAAAATGCAACTTTTGACATCAAGAATCGTCATTGATTTATCGAACACATTTAACAACCAAGAAAACAATGACTATGAAAAAGTTTACACTCATTTTTGTATACACACTTCTAATATCAACAATTACATTTGCCCAAAATAGAGAAGAAACATTATTCCGCAATTCATCTATTGATTTTACAGGAATTTGGGGTGGATCAACCAATGGTCTTGTAGAATTCAACAACAACTTCAGCCTTAATAATTCAGGATATTTTTTATTTGAAATCAATAACGACTTTTTAATCGGTTGGTCAGGGTATGGAAGTGGTACAAATCTAAACAATGGCGACAAAGCAGAAATAGGTGGAAACGATCTTGTCCTGGGATATGCATTTAACAGCCATAAAACTATTCATCCTATTGTATATGTAAAAGGGGGAAGAGGTTCGCTCAAAATAAACGAACAAAAAGTGGATAAGGTATCTGTTTTTGAACCGAGTATTGGAATGGAGGTTAATGTATTGAGATGGTTTAGAATTGGACTAGAAGGCGGATATCGCTTTGTGACGAGTGTAGATGCGAATGGCTTGGATGACAATGATTTTTCTTCTCCAGTTGTTGGACTTAGAATGAAATTTGGTTGGTCGTGGGACTAATTGATAAATAAAAAGGAATAATTAATAATTAATAATTGGAAATTGACTTTCATAGATTACATTTGATTAATATAAAATAGTCAAATGAAAATAGCTGTTTTCCCAGGTTCTTTTGATCCAATTACCAATGGTCATATAGATTTGGTGCGACGATTTGCACCTCTTTTTGATAAAATAATAGTTGCAGTTGGTGTCAATTCAGCTAAATCTGGACTGTTCTCTCTTGAACAAAGGCTGGAGTGGTTGGAAAAGGTATTTGAAGCAGATTCCAATATTGAAGTAGGCAGCTTCGAAGGCTTGACCGTTAATTACTGTAAAAAAGAAAATGCGCAATACTTGGTCCGTGGCCTTCGAAATGCGTCTGACTTTGACTACGAAAAAACGATTTCCCAATTAAACAATATCATTGGTGATAATGTTGAAACCTTGTTTTTTATCTCCAAACCAGAATATTCACATATTAGCTCAACAATCGTTCGTGAAATCATCAAAGGAAAGGGAGATATTTCTACATTTGTACCAGAATTTATGGCAGAGGATATCAATGAGGCTTATTGATTGATTTCTGACCATTATTATTTCTTCAAAATCCTAACAAAAATACAACAATGTCAAATGCGTATTTCGATGTCCCAGTGGCAATAAATGAAACAGTATTAAGCTATGCACCTGGTTCGCCCGAACGAGCAGCTGCAGAGAAAGCTTATTCCGAAATGTTAAATGGTCACATGGATATACCTATGTATATCGGTGGCGAAAAAGTAAGAACATCCAAAAAACATAAAATTAGCCCTCCTCATGAATTAAAAACCGTGATTGGAGAATTTTCAGAAGGTGATGCCAGCCATGTGCAAGATGCTATTGATGCTGCACTAGCGGCAAAAGATGCCTGGGCAAATCTTCCATGGGAAGACAGAGCAGCCATATTTTTGAGAGCGGCAGATTTATTAGCGGGCCCTTTTAGAGCAAGAATGAATGCGGCTACCATGCTGGCTCAGTCCAAGAATATATATCAAGCAGAAATAGATGCTGTCTGCGAGTTGTGCGATTTCTTACGTTTTAATGTTCAGTTTATGACTGATATGTATGCACAGCAGCCAGAGTCGTCGCCAGGGGTTTGGAATCGATTGGAATATAGACCACTGGAAGGATTTATATTTGCCCTGACTCCATTTAATTTTACTTCTATAGCAGCGAATCTTTGTGGTGCGCCAGCATTATTAGGAAATACCATCGTATGGAAGCCAGCGGAATCACAGATATATTCTGCTCAAGTAATCATGGAAGTTTTCGAAGCAGCTGGATTGCCTCCTGGCGTTATCAATTTAGTATTCGTAAGCGGACCGACTGCGGGTGATGTTATTTTCAAGCATCCAGAATTCGCAGGACTGCACTTTACTGGAAGTACGGGCGTATTTCAGATGCTATGGAAAAATATAGGGGATAATATTGCAAACTATAAATCCTATCCAAGAATCGTCGGAGAGACGGGAGGTAAAGATTTTGTAATGGTGCATCCTTCGTCGAATGCAGATCAGGTGTCTGTGGCATTGGCAAGAGGAGCTTTCGAGTTTCAAGGGCAGAAATGTAGTGCAGCATCAAGAGCTTATATCCCCAAATCACTATGGGCGGATGTAAAGGCAAAACTTGTAGCAGATGTTGAAAGCTTCAAAATGGGATCTCCACAAGATTTTGGCAATTTCATAAATGCAGTTATCAATGAGAAAGCCTTTGATAGTATTAGCTCCTATATTGATCAAATAAAAGCATCGGATGATGCAGAAATCATTGTCGGAGGGACATACGACAAGTCTGAAGGATATTTCATCAGCCCTACGGTGGCAGTGACTACTGATCCAAAATTCTTGACGATGTGCGAAGAGATATTCGGACCAGTATTGACAATTCACGTATATGAAGACGAAGACTATGAAAAGATGTTGGACGTAGTTGATGAGACTTCACCATATGCCTTGACAGGTTCTATATTTTCAAATGATAGATATGCGACACAATTGGCTATTGAGAAATTGAGAAATGCGGCTGGTAATTTCTATATCAATGATAAACCTACTGGAGCCGTCGTAGGACAACAGCCTTTTGGAGGTGGAAGAGCATCTGGTACTAATGACAAAGCAGGTTCTGTATTGAATCTTAATCGTTGGGTATCACCTAGGACAATAAAAGAGACATTTAATCCTCCTAAAGATTATAGATATCCATTTATGGGATAGAAGTTCCCATAAAGATCTGAGTGATTTTCTTAGTGATAACTTGGTGCGCCTTTTGGTTAAAGAAAATGTTTTTTTTATCAATAGGAACATGAAGTTGTCACTAAGAATTCACAATGGGAATAAGGTATGAATATTCAATTCACAAAATATCATGGAACAGGGAATGACTTTGTCATTATCGATGATAGAGAGGAATCGTTCGATGTCAATGATTCCACGCTCATCAATAAAATGTGCAGCAGAAGATTTGGGATTGGGGCCGATGGATTGATCTTGTTGAGAAATATTGAGGGCTATGATTTTGAAATGGTCTATTTCAATTCTGATGGTAATCAAAGCAGTATGTGTGGTAATGGAGGAAGGTGTATTGTCCATTTCGCACACAGTCTTGGTATTTTTGAGAATGAGTGTTCTTTTCTTGCTATTGACGGACCACATGAGGCACTCGTCTTGGAAGCTGGTAATAAAATCAAGTTGAAAATGGGTGATGTCGATCACATTTCACAGGATGGAGAAGCATTGGTATTGGATACGGGGTCGCCGCATTATGTGGTGCGGGTCGATGAGGTACTGAATGTGAATGTCAAGGAAGAAGGAGCATCGATACGCTATTCAGACAAGTATGCCAAAGACGGGATCAATGTGAATTTTCTGGAATGCAGAGCCAATGATATCCATGTAGCTACCTATGAGAGAGGAGTGGAAGATGAGACTTATTCCTGTGGTACAGGTGTTACGGCCGCAGCTATTGCCATTCACGAGATTGACCCTGATGGATATTTGAGCCCTGTGTCAATTCACACCAAGGGCGGAGAATTACAGGTATATTTTGAGAAAGGCAAGAATGGAAAATATTCGAATGTCTGGTTGGAAGGACCCGCTATTCCAACATTTGAAGGCATCTGGCAAGTTTGATCCGCTAGACTATTTCATCCTTATCCAATTTACACTAGTTTAATATATGATCTGTGAGATATTTTTCAATTAAAATATCCCCCTTCTTATTTACATGATCTGCATCTCTGAAATAGGAAGAATCAATTTTATCCTTTAATACTATATTCATATCCAACAATTGTGTCTTATCATACTTTTTGATTAGACTGCGATATTCACTTTTAGTATCCAGTGGTATTTTCTCGAAATAGGCTTCTGTAATAGGTGTATTCAAGAGATAAATTTGACAGCCTTGCTTTTCTAGCAATTCAATGATTTTCGAAAAGTACTTCTTCTGAATCACATCGGGACTTTTATATTTTGGACTCGTAAAATGCTTTTCGATTGTTGATGTGATTACAGCTGTATCCTTGAATCTTTTTGTTGTATTCTGTAAGGATTCCATTTGGGTCAAATCGAATAAATTGGTCAACTTGCTTTTTGAGAAATTGTTCTCCAAAATATTAATCTTCTGCCATTTATAGCCATATGATTTGGGGATGAGGTTAAGTGTATTTATTTCTCTATTTACCATTGGTAGCCATCCAGCTTTATAAGCATTTTTGTTGAGCCTATTTTCATAAAGCGGCGAAATATTATGATATCCAAAGGCCAATATCACCTTCTTGTCTTTTACCCTTGATGCAAAATTTTCTAAGAAATTATAGTGGATAATGTATGGAGAGCCAGTAACGGAATAATTAAATACGTTTGGAAGGCTTAAGTGGACTGTATGGCTGTCACCCAGGATAATGGCTTCACTTTTCGAAATATCATTTCCTATTTTTAGTTTCAAAACTTCAAAAATGGATATATAACAAATCAATGGCACCAATGAAAATAGTATGGTTTTTATTATAAATCTTTTCATTTCTTTAAAATTGAAAATAAATAAATTCTTGTTCCTTACCACCAAACCAATAAATGGCGCCAATAATCAAATAATAGAAGGCATACCTCAAAGGGCTTTTCCAATTCAGACCCATGCGTTCAATGGCATATTCTCCTTCTCTGCCGATCCATTCTATAATTATAAACAGGATCAATAATATTATAATTGGAGAAGTTTTCTCTATTCCAACAAAATCTGGAATTGTCATAAGCGATGAAGAGAAAATCTCCGATATAAAACTCAACGCATGCGAAATATTCTCGGCTCTAAAAAATATCCATGCAAAAACTGTAAGTGCAAATGTCAATAGTATTGCGAACAACTCTTTGAGATTTGGCAGTATTTTGCCTTGTGCAACAATGTCTAAATGATTCCGATTGTTTTGTGTAATCAGAAGTGGTAGGAAGTAAATTGCATTTAAAGCACCCCATACTATAAATGTCCAATTGGCTCCATGCCAGAATCCGCTTACGATAAAAATGATAAATGTATTTCGAATTTTCATGGCAGTTCCGCCTCGACTACCGCCTAATGGTATGTACAGGTAATCTCTAAACCATGTGGACAATGAAATATGCCAGCGTCTCCAAAACTCTGCAACATCTCTTGAAAAATATGGAAATGCAAAATTTCTCTTCAAATCAAAACCCAAAAGCCGCGATGTGCCAATAGCAATATCAGTATATCCAGAAAAGTCAGCGTAAATTTGAAAGGTGAAAAAGAGTGCTCCCAATACCAAGGTGCTGCCTGAATAGTCCGTAGAATTATTAAAGATCTGATTGGCAAATTCTGCACAATTATCAGCAATGACAATCTTTTTAAACAGTCCCCATAGTATTTGTCGCATGCCATCGACTGCCTTTCGATAATCAAACGTCCGTTGCTTGTAAAACTGCGGGAGTAAGTTGGTCGCTCTTTCGATTGGTCCAGCCACCAATTGCGGAAAGAAACTTACAAAAGCGGAAAAAGCGATGAAGTCGGTTGTTGGTTCAAGTTTACGTTTGTAGACATCAATGGTATAGCTCAATGTTTGAAATGTATAAAAACTTATTCCAACAGGTAATATGATGTTTAGTGAATTGGCTTTGATCTCGGCACCAAAGAATGAGAACGCCGTGATAAAATTATCCAAGAAGAAATTGTAGTACTTGAAGAAGCCCAGGAATCCTAGATTTACCAGAATACTTGACCAAAGTAGTATCTTTCTTTTAGTTTGATGTACTTCATTTTTTAGCCTCCGTCCGACTGTATAATCGACAACTGTACTAAATACAATCAGTGATAAAAACTTCCAGTCCCACCATCCATAAAATAAATAACTTGCAGCAACAATTAATAAATTCTGTAGATTCAAATTTTTGTTGGTCACAAACCAATAGAGAATAAAAACAGTTGGTAAGAAAATCGCAAAATCAATAGAGTTGAAAAGCATTCTTTTGAAGTATTAGTTTTCGTATGTTATTGCTGCTGATTTTTTGAACATGGCTTGTCGATGTACAATAAATAACGTGATTTGTGCAAAGTTTTGATGACCACTAAACCGATTGATATTTATTCGATTTCGCCCATCATCAGATTGTATAATCTTCTTCGCCTAAAAGTAATATAAATTTCAATACTTTAATATTATCCTTACTCTTCTAGAAGGAACCCTTGCTTGTTGAAATATTCTGATCTAAATCTTTTATTCAAATAATCCTATCTAAATAAACTAAGGATTTTGCTCCCAGCATATCGCATCAATGCTGAAATAATGGAAAACGGCATAAGTAAAAATAAAATGATTAAAATCGAGAAAAATACCTTGTTCGACATAACAGTTCAATATTCGTTTATTAATACTCCAAAGGTCAATAGACAATCTAATGAAGACTTTAATTCCAAGTGAATTTATTGTTATCATATATCTTTTTTCATAATGCTTACATACCATTGGAATTGAAAACATAATACCTATCTTTGCGCGTTAAAATTGTAAAACCAAAATCATGCAAATTTTAAGTGAGTTACGGAAAGGAATTGTGGATGCACTCAGCACACAATATGATCATAAGATTTCGGAAGAGTCGGTACTCATAAGTCAGACAAGGCGAGAATTTGAAGGTGATTATACGATTGTGGTATTTCCATATGTCAAAGCCTTGAAATCCAATCCGATAGAGATTGGCAACAAATTGGGAGCTTATGTTGTAGAGCATAATGATTCTGTGAGTGCCTTCAATGTGGTAAAAGGTTTTTTGAATTTTAGCCTTACCAATGATTTTTGGAAGGATCAACTTAAGAAGGTTGCAGACGACTCTCAATTTGGTAAACATAAGGCGAATGGGAAGAAGGTTATGGTAGAATTCTCTTCACCCAATACCAACAAACCGCTTCACCTGGGCCATATTCGAAATATACTTTTGGGATGGTCATGCAGTCAGATTCTCGAGAAAGCAGGGTATGAAGTGATAAAGACCCAAATAATAAATGATAGAGGAATTGCTGTTTGCAAAAGCATGCTCGCTTGGCAAAAGTTTGGAAATGGAGAAACTCCCGAAAGTACTGGAAAGAAAGGAGACCATTTTGTAGGGGATTATTATGTGCTTTTTGATCAAAAAATCAAGGAGGAATATAGCAATTGGCAAAAATCTGAAGAAGGGAAGTCAGTATTCAATAAGTTGAAAAAAGACAATCAATCCGAAGAAGAATTTTTCAAAGAATATAAGAATAAATACTTCAATGACTATTCCATTCTTGGTAATGAAGCCAAGGATATGTTGCTAGCCTGGGAAGCTCGAGACGAGAAAATCCGAAACCTTTGGGTGATGATGAACAGCTGGGTGTATGATGGATTTGAAGGTACTTATGAAAAGCTTGGGGTGGAATTTGATAAGTTGTATTATGAATCTGACACCTACTTGCTAGGAAAGAAAATTGTAGAAGAAGGGCTTGCCAAAAAGATATTTTTCAAACAAGAAGATGGCAGTGTCTGGGCTGATCTTGAAGATGCAGGAATGGACAAAAAACTGATCCTTCGAGGTGATGGTACAGCGGTCTATATGACCCAGGATATGGGTACAGCCCAGGTGAGAAATGATGATTTTGGAGTGGACAAGATGGTATACGTTGTAGCAGACGAGCAGGATTATCACTTCAAGGTACTATTCGAAATTACGAAGCGTTTGGAAGAACCATATGCAGATGATATGCACCATCTTTCGTATGGAATGATTGACTTGCCTACGGGTAAGATGAAATCCAGAGAGGGGACAGTGGTAGATGCTGATGATCTGGTAGTAGAAGTCATCGAAGAGGCTAGAAAATCTTCCGCCGAGCGAGGTGAATTGGGGGAGATGGACAAAGAAGAGCAGGAAGACATATTGCGTAAGATAGGATTGGCGGCATTGAAATTTATGATTATCAGGATTCAACCAAAGAAGAGAATGATCTTTGATCCAAAAGAATCCGTTGACATGCAGGGGCAAACTGGACCTTACGTGCAAAACGCATACGTGAGAATCAAATCGATTTTGAGAAGATATGATGGTGGTACAATTGGTGCTTTTGATGGATATGCTGAGCCAAATGAATTTGAATTGGCCCTATTAAAAGAGGTTGTAGAATATCCAGCCTTGATATTGGACGCTGCTGAGAACCTCGACCCATCAGCTATAGCAAACTATGTATATAATCTGGCCAAGACCTATCATAGATTTTATCATGAGGTGCGCATTCTCACCGCCGAAACTGAAGATGCAAAGGCATTTAGATTGGAATTGAGTCAAGTGGTGGCCAAGGTATTAGCCGATGCTATGAAACTTTTGGGAATTGAGATGCCTGAAAAGATGTAAATCATTCAATAAACTAAATTTATTAAGTATAAAAATGAATACAAAAACGATCAAACTAAGTACGATTACAAGTCTGTTATTACTGATATTTTCGGCAAGCATCTTTGCACAGCAAGAAGAAAAGAAGAATAATATATCAGAAATACGGAAAAACAATTATCAAGTTGAACTAGGATTTAGAAGTATAAAATCAATCTATGAAAATACCTCTTCAGCCACGATTCTTTTTAAGAAGAAGTTTAATCCTGGTAAACTAATAGATGTCAATGCAGTGAGATTTATGAGGGCTTATTTTTCGGTAAATACGCAGGTGAATTTTACGGAGGATCCAACTAGATTACCGCTTGATACTACTGTCATCCGATTTCACCCTTCCAATATCAATGACATTACTTTTGGAATAGGTTTAGAAAAACAATTTCAAAATAAGAGCTTTGTTCATTATGTGGGTTGTGATCTGTTTACGCAATATTATACAAGTGATGATGATGTCCCCGTAAATAGCAGACTTGGAAATGTAGCATTGAATATTCCAGAGACGACAGATAGATTTTATAGGCTGATAAGTCCTGGGTTGCTTCCCTTTGCTGGCTTTAAATACTATTTCAATGATCAATTCAGCGTAGGAGTTGAAACAGGCATTCAATTTAGCTATTTCAATACAAAAATTACTGAAGTGAGGTATGAAGAAGAATTTGTTGATGGTGAGAATATTACAACTTTTGAGGAAAAAGACCCTGTAGTTTCAAATGGTTTTAAAGTTGACTTTTTAGGATTAAGATTTGTAACATTGGGTTATAGTTTTAAATAAAAATTTCTACATAGAGATTAATATATTTTATCAAATGAAAGAAGAGATGGAAGACAAGATGGAAGAAAAGAGAGAATCGTTAAATTTTATCGAGCAAATAATAACCAACGATATAGCTGAGGGAAAGCATAATGGACAGGTACTGACCAGATTCCCTCCTGAGCCTAATGGATATTTGCACATAGGTCATGCGAAGGCGATTTGTGTAAATTTTGAATTGGCCGAAAAATTTGGTGGAGCTTGTAATCTTCGTTTTGATGATACCAACCCAACGACCGAGGACACTGCATTTGTAAATGCCATCCAGGAAGATATTAAATGGTTGGGCTTCGAATGGAATGGTGAAGTAAAATTTGCCTCTGATTATTTTGATCAGCTTTATCAATATGCCGAACAAATGATCAAGAATGGTACGGCCTATGTAGATCCGAGTACACCAGAAGAAATTGCTGAACAAAAAGGAACACCATCAGAGCCAGGAAAAGGCAACAAATATAGAGATCGTTCGCCTGAAGAAAACCTAAAGCTCTTTCATGAAATGCGTGATGGCAAGCATCCAGATGGAGCTATGGTGCTTCGAGCAAAGATAGACTTGACATCACCTAATATGTTGATGAGGGATCCACTGATGTATCGGATCAAGCACGCTCATCACTACCGCACTGGAGATAAGTGGTGTATCTATCCGATGTATGATTTTGCCCATGGTCAGAGCGATAGTATCGAGAAAGTGACCCACTCTTTGTGCTCTCTAGAGTTTATTCATCACCGACCAGTGTATGATTGGTTCATTGAGAATCTTGACATTTTTCCAAGCAGACAGACGGAATTTTCCAGGATGAATGTGGAATATATGATTACCAGCAAGCGTAAAATGCTAAAACTCATTAATGGTGGATTGGTATCTGATTGGGATGATCCAAGAATGCCTACGATTCGTGCATTGAGAAGAAAAGGATATCCTGCCAAGGCGATTCGAGTATTTTGTGATAAGGTTGGAATGACAAAGCGGGAGAACTTGATAGAATATGATTTACTGGAGTCTTGTGTAAGAGATGTCTTGAACGAAACGGCTAATAGAGCCATGGTAGTAGAAGATCCTGTGAAGTTGATTATCACCAATTACCCAGAAGGAGAAGGGGAGATGCTTCCTGCCAATAATAACGATGGTGATGAATCGGCTGGAACCAGAGAAATCCCATTTAGCAGAGAATTATGGATAGAGCGTGGTGACTTTATGGAGGATGCACCTAAGAAATTTTATAGATTGAGTCCTGGCAGGAATGTAAGATTGAAGCATGCCTTTATCGTGCATTGTGAAGGATTCAAAAACAACGATGCAGGTGAATTGGAAGAAGTGTATTGTACATATTATCCAAATAGTAAGAGCGGTCATGATGTCTCTGGGGTCAAGCCAAAGGGGACCTTGCATTGGGTTTCCGTGAAAGACGGTATTGATTGTGAGGTGAGAAATCTAGAGCACTTATTTACTGATCCGGCACCAGATAGTCATGAAGGAAAAGACTTTTTGGAATTTGTGAATTCTGATTCCATCAATGTGAGTAAGGGGATTATGGAGCCGTCATTGCTCTCTGCAAAAGTAGGACAGCAATTTCAATTTTTAAGAAAGGGGTATTATTGTGTGGATAAGGATAGTGAGGAAGGAAAGCTTGTATTTAACAGGACTGTTGGATTGAAAGGAAGATGGAAACCCAAGAAATAAGAACTAAACACTATATTTGCATTCATAAATGAGTAAAGGCAAAACCATACTTGCAAAAGAGAGATTCAAGCTCACAATCGAAAGGTTGTGTCATGAATTAATTGAGGAGTATGAAGACTTTTCCGACACATGTATTATTGGTGTGCAGGAAAGAGGAGTATTACTTGCCGATCGGGTCATCGAACGACTCCAACATTTATCTCCAAAGACCAAGTTTGAATACGGAAAATTAGACATTACCTTCTACAGGGATGACTTTCGAAGACGAGAGCAACCGATCAAAGCCTCAACCAATGAAATCGGTTTTTTAATAGAAAACAAGCGAGTGATATTGATTGATGATGTGCTTTATACCGGGCGTACAATTCAAGCGGCCTTGGCGGCTCTTCAAGACTTCGGAAGGCCTGCCCAGGTAAAACTTTTGACCCTTGTGGACAGGAGGTTCAATAGGCACCTTCCAATACGATCGGACTATACCGGACTTACGGTAGATTCATTGGATGAGGCTTATGTGAAGGTAGAGTGGGAAAATATTGATGGGCAAGATAGGATATTACTTTTCTCAGCAAAACGAAATAATTAAGGAAAGCGGATGACAAATTCGAAATTGAGCACCAAACATCTTTTAGGTATCAAATACATTACAAAAGAAGATATTCAATTGATTTTTGACACTGCCGAGAATTTTAAAGAAGTCATCAATCGCCCCATCAAAAAAGTACCAAGCCTCAGGGATGTTACAATCGCCAATCTCTTTTTTGAAAACAGTACCCGAACACGTATTTCTTTTGAATTGGCCGAAAAGCGATTAAGCGCCGATGTGGTCAATTTTTCAGCTTCTTCAAGTTCTGTGAAAAAAGGCGAAACATTGCTGGATACCGTGAATAATATATTGGCAATGAAGGTGGATATGGTGGTCATGAGACATCCTGCACCTGGTGCACATCACTACCTTTCAAAACACATCGATGCGAATATTATCAATGCGGGTGATGGTACACACGAACATCCTACCCAGGCCCTCCTTGATTCTTTTTCGATGAGAGAGCAGCTGGGTAATCTGAAAGGAAAGAAGATAGTGATAGTCGGAGATATAATGCACAGTCGAGTAGCACTTAGCAATATTTATTGCCTGATCAAGCTAGGAGCAAAGGTAAAGGTTTGTGGGCCACCAACATTGATAC
This sequence comes from Saprospiraceae bacterium, assembly GCA_965230575.1. Classification (GTDB taxonomy): domain Bacteria; phylum Bacteroidota; class Bacteroidia; order Chitinophagales; family Saprospiraceae; genus CAJXUU01. The sequence continues at coordinate 6,208,687 of OZ246013.1, read as the reverse complement.
CAAAGCACATTGAATCATTGGGTGTGGAAGTAGAATATAGCATCAAAGAAGCCTTGGAATGGTGCGATGTAGCCAACATCTTAAGGATTCAGCTTGAGCGCATGGATATAAAGTACATCCCTAGTCTCAGAGAATATGCGATGTACTATGGAGTGAATAAGAAGCTGGTCGACAGCCTGTCGAAAAAGATTGTAATAATGCATCCCGGACCTATCAATCGAGGCGTAGAATTGTCGAGTGATGTGGCGGATTCTGATCAGGCCATTATACTCGATCAAGTAGAAAATGGAGTTGCGGTGCGAATGGCGGTATTATATTTGCTGGCAGGACATAGGGCGAATTGACCAAAGCACGTTAAATATATATTAAGTCGACCCAATATTAAATTAATTGCCTGAGAGGTAAGTTATTTCGTTGGACAAAATTATTAGTAAGAACCATGAAGCATTATTTATCCTTGATCTTTTTATTTCTATCATTTTCAGTTATAGGGCAGTATGATATTGATATCAAGTTGAAAAACTATGAGAATGACACCATTATTATAGGACATTATTATGCAGACAAACAATTGGTGCATGATACAATATTGGCGGAAAAGCAAGGTGTTTTTTCAATGAAAGGTACGGACGAATTGAACCCGGGAGTCTATTTCTTGCTTACGCTACCTACCAAAAGCCATATACAGTTTTTTGTCAATGGCATCGACAATGAATTCAAAATTGATTGGGATGTATCCAGCAATTACCAGGCAGATTTCAAAGGGAGCAAGGACAATGAGATGTTTCAGGAATATGTCCAATTTTTAGGCGAGCAAAGACCATTAGCGGATAAATATGGACAGCGATTGATGATTGCTGATTCTACAGGAGTGGAGGATAAGGAAGCGGATGAGAAATTGGCAGAAATTGAAAAAAAGGTATCCGACTATCAATTGAAGTTGATTAAAGATATGCCAGAATCAATAACGGCTAGATTTATATCTTCGAGCAGATCTCCTGATGTCCCGGATTTTGAAGATGGACCAGAGAATCAATTTGCTCGATATTATTATTTGAGACAGCATTATTTCGACAATATAGATTTAGGAGATCCAATTAATCTGAGAACGCCATTCATGCATGGAAGAATCAGCTATTACATTGATAATATTACACCTAAAGATCCTGATAGTACCATTACGAGTATTGAGTTTATTCTTAAAAAAATGGAACCTTCTCCTGATACGTATAAATACTATTTGTCTTACTTCCTTAATCAATATGCTAAAATGAAGATTGTAGGATTTGACAAGGTATATGTACATTTGGTAGATAATTATTATGCAAAAGGAAAGGCTGATTGGATTTCTGAAGAAAGTCTTATCAAACTTAAGGATCAGGCCGACAAGCTAAGGGATATTTTAATAGGTAAGAAATTTCCAGATATTACGACTTACAAAAAAGACAGTACAGCAGTGCGCATTTGGGATGTAGAGTCTCCGTATACCATTGTATTGTTCTGGGCTCATGATTGTGGTCATTGTACCAAGTCGATGCCGGATATTGTATCGTTTTATGAGGAGTTTGAAAGTAAAGGCGTGACCTTGATATCCATTTGTACCAAGGGAGGTAAAAAGACTGTCCCATGTCAAGAAGCCGTTCCTAAAAAGAATATGGAAAAGTTTATCAATACATTTGATGAATATCAGAGATATAGAAAATTAGTGCATATCCGAACAACACCCAAGCTTTTCATTCTGGACCAAGACAAAAAGATTTTGATCAAGGATATTCCAGCGAATGAATTGAAGAATATAATGCCTGAGATTCTAAAGAGAGATATGGAGGATAGTAAGAGCTGATAATATCAGATTAAGAATTAAAAGAAGAACCCAAATTTGACGACTTGTTGAATTTGGGTTCTTTTTTTATTCATTTATGCTTTTCATTCTTTCGCAGATTACCTTACACATTTACAATATATGGTTTGATTTACCGCTATGACTACGGTTTGGTCGCCTGTGAGTAGGTTAAATGTCACTTGTCTACGCGATCCTGGCCAGGATGGATCTGCAGTATAAATAAAAGGAGTTTTAGTCCATATACCAACACTTTCGGCTGGAATAGTAGGTGCTAGAAGTGTGACTTCATCAATACTCGGAACTCTCCAGTCATTGAATCCACCTTCATTCAATGTACCACAATATCTCAGACAAGCGCCATAGTAATCTCCTGTGGATGAAGTTGTACTAAAAATGGTAGGACAACTGAGTGTTGGACAATCATTCTCTACACTATTCGAATTTGATGGCTTCCAGACAGGCCCTTGCGGGGTCTGATGAATGATGTCGTTGTTGTTGCCTGCAGTCATATAATGAAGGTCTCCATTAGCATTGGCCAAGGCAACTCTTACGCCTGCTCCCGATAGAGAGTCACTCCGTATTGTTCCTGCAACATGAAGTTCGGTTTGTGGTGCAGGGACGCCTATGCCTACGTTCCCGCTTTGCGAATGTATAATGGCAGATGAAAGCATAAAGCCAAGGACGAATATGAAAGATAAAAAGTATAGCCTTTTCATAATTTTTGATTTAATAGATTAGAAAAATGATAATTACAATCCCTCTTGCGATTACACCTTAAAGGGACTAAACCGATATTATTTTAGGAGAAGTGAGATCACAAATTGATGAGCCATATATTCATAATGACATATGAATCATGCAATATTAAATACGCTTTTAGAAATCGCTTTTGGTGTAAGGAAACATAAATTCCAAGGCCTTTGGTCGTATGAATTCTTTTGAAATTTACACCTATTTTGAGTAACAAAGTCGAAGATGGAGCTACAAATTCATATTTATCATTTAATTTGACATTAGATGTAGATTGTCGTATATTAAGGGTTACAAACGATATAAAAATGACATTACTAGGATTACCCGGAATCAGAGAGATTATTGTAGTCATTATGGTACTATTCTTATTGATATTTGGAATAAGAATCTTGCTGAAAATTTTGAAAAACTAATTACAGATACACTCTTTTTGAGATGATGCTTTCACATTTATGAGGTCTTAAATTGGATTGATAGAAGTGGAATGAAGAGATACTGATATTATCTTCCAATTAAATAGCTACATTTCTTTGCTGTTTGGAGAATAAAAAAAACATTTTGATTCTTACCACAAAAGAATCAAGGTTCGCCAAAGATGTCCTCATCTACAGAAGATCTCCCGTGTGGTGTATACTTCTTAAGAATAACAAATGAAAATTGGCAGATAGTCACTTTATAAAGTGGTCAAAATTTAATTTTCTATTTAAAAAAAATAAGAGGTCATTTCATATAGAAGTGGCCTCTTATTTTTTTGTGATTTAGTCAATTGGTAGTTTTGATAAGCGCAATCAATACCCATTATTCTGCACTAAATTGGGATTTGCATTTATATCAGAAGAAGGTATCGGATATACATTTCTGAAATCTGCAACGGCACGCCCTTCTTTAATTCCTCCTTTCCAATCCCACAAATAATCAGAAGTAGTGAGCAGATCAAACCTCACAAGATCTGTACGCCTATGACATTCCCAATATAATTCTCTTGCTCGTTCTTCGATGATAAACTCCAAGTCAAGGTTTGAAGCTGTAATATTCCCTCCTGTACCTTTGTATGCTCGCTCTCTGACTGTATTTATGTATTGAGTGGCGGTAGCCTGGTCTCCACCTGATCTTAAAGTAGCCTCTGCTGCCATAAGGTATACATCGGCCAAACGGAACATAGGAAAATCTGTATCAGGAAAGTCAGTATCAGATCCAGGCGAACCATCGGAATTTATATTTTTGAATTTAGTGACTGCATAGCCATCATTAAACTGCGAGATAGTCTCGATATCCAGGCTTTGACCTTCTGAATTGAAAATTCCTCTTCTGTCAAATGACGTTGATGCGATCTGATAAGTATAAGCCTGCTTGCTGATGTCCAGGAATATTTCGACAGGCTCGGTATAGTCAATATTGATAGGCCCTTCTGAATATGTCAGGAATCCATCCCCATCACTATCACCCAAGTTCATGTCCAAGCCATTAATTTTAATAGACAAATCTCCAGGAGAGAGCGTCATTGGTGCACTTGCAATACGAGTTACAGGATCCCAGGTGAAGTTGATATCACTACCAACTGCTGATCCCGATGCAACAATATCAACTTTGTTCAATTCGTAAGTCTTGTCATTCATATCCACTTTGATGTGATATAGTCCAGTCTCCGGAACCACAATGCGGTCGCCAAACATATCCAAAGTTCCATCAGCTCCATTGTCACCAAAATTAAATGAAAGGGTAGGGTTGGGAGCAACAAGGAATGAGTTGCCTGCCTCAAAATATTGAAACCCTTCATTTATCAAATCGCTATTAATGGAATTCACGGCATAGTCTGAACTGATGGAATCGCCCTGATGATCACCAGCAATATATACTTGAGGTAGATTTATCTTTTGGGCATAATCAGAGATCACTCCGCCAATTTCTCCAAAATTATCAACTACCTGTTTTGTTATTCGTGTTCCTCCCCAACCAGATACAACACCTGATTCTAAAGGATCAATACCACCACCTATACCAGCTCGGATGATGAAGGTCATTCCTCCCCATGTTCTTGTATTTACACCATCGAAAGTCACAGGAAATATGATCTCATTAGAATTGTGATTGTCAGCCAGGAAAAGGTGTTGATATTCGGATTCCAGACTATAGCCAGCATCGATTAATTTTTCACAATACGTTAGACATTCAGAATACTTGGATGAAGAAATATATACTTCAGCATTCAAATACAATTTGGCCAATAATGCCCATACAGCTCCTTTATCCGCTCTTCCATACTCATTACTTCTGGCGTCGATGATGAGTGACTCAATCGCTAGCAACTCTGACTCAATATAGTTGAATAAATCCTGAGCTGAAGTTTGGGTAGGCAATTCAGATCCTACTGCATCCAATTCTGTGACAAATGGTACATTTCTGAAATGATCCAAGGCATGCCAATAACTCAAGGCGCGCAAAAATCTTGCCTCCGCCCTGAAATCTTCAATTTCATCTTTCAATGTCTGGTCTACTCCTCGATCATCAAGAACATCAGGCTCTGTCTGACGAATAAATTCATTGCACAAGGAAATCTGATAAAATACTCTGCTATAAAAAGCAGTGATGAAAGAGTCTCCAGATGTCCAATCCAAATCATGGAAATCAGCAATTGTCTGATCATTCCAACCAATCACCGCTTCATCTGTCGGTAATTCCTGATGATACCACAATCCCCTCAAATACTGTCCAAATCCTTCATCGATACCACCAATGTCAGCATTTCCAGCGGGACCTTCCTGTCCACTGACTGCGAGTCCAGCATAAAGTTTGGCAAGCACTTGTTTGTAGGTGGCTGGATCGTCATATACATTTCCAGAAGTAATCGCATCCTCATCCAAAGGCACTGTATCCAGATCACTCAAACATCCCGGACTAAGAATTACAAGCGCGATACTGAGTAAAAATATTTTATATAATGGTTTCATTTTTTATTCTTTTTAAACTTTTTATTCCCCAATCTTTCCAATCTCTATTTTTCCTCTTAAAAATTGACATTCAGCCCAAACAATATTGTTCTCGCCCTTGGGTAAATTACGTTGTCCAATCCTCCAAAGACTTCTGGGTCAATTCCTGAATAACCACTTATAATTATAGGATTTTGTATTGTTCCATAGACTCTAAGTCCATTATTCACAAGCTTCGGAAAGGTATATCCCAAAGTAATATGATCTACTTTCAAGAAAGATGCATCCTCAACAAAAGCATCGCTTAATATGATAGTCTCATCCTCCAGAATATTTTGTTCGACGGCTATTGGATGGATATTCCTCAGATAACCAGATGAATTGTAAGAGCCATTCAAGTAGCCATTATTTGTCTGAACATTGTTATAGACAAAATTTCCAAGGTTCGCCCTACCTGCAAAAGAGAAATCCAAATTATTGATGGTAAGTGAATTGGAGAATCCAAAAGCCCAGTCAGGTGCAGGATTTTCATACTGGTACAAATCATCAGGATTTACTATGCCATCATTGTTTCGATCAGCAAATTCACCTTCTAGAATATTACCACTTTCATCATACAATTGTTCATAGACATAAAAGCTATAAGGTGCATATCCGACGCTATGAATTTGAGCAGTACTTCCTACACCTCCCGCGATACCTCCGACTAAATTGCCATTGAAGGTAGTATCAGGCGAAGAGGTTAGTTTTGTGATTTTGGAATTATTATAGGATGCATTAAGATTGATGTCCCAACGGATATTTTCATTTGATATAGGTGCAAAATTCAATGCTATCTCGACACCCTTGCTTTCCATATTTCCAATGTTGGTTATCAATTCGTTCGTTAGATTTGTTCCAGCTGGGACAGGAATTCTAGCGAGCAGGTCTATTGTTTTACGATTGTAGACATCTATAGATCCTGACAGTCTATCTCTAATAATTGAATAATCAAGTCCAAAATTGTAAGTGGAGTTTTCTTCCCATTTTCTAGTAGCGTCATATCCATTAGGTCTGTATGTATCGTAAAATTGATCGCCAAATTGATATCTGGCAGTCGGAGTACTGAGCTGATAGACTCCTTGCCAGTCGTAAAAATTATCTCCAATATTCTGTTGTCCAGTGATACCCCAGCCAACTCTAATTTTTACCTGGTTGAGGAAGTCAGAATTTCGATCTATCAACTTTCCAGCGAGGGCGACAGAAGGAAAATACCCCCATCTTTCAGAAGGTGAGAATCTTGATGTCCCATCTGCTCGCAATGAGAATGTAGCTAATATCCTGTCATTGTAATCATAGTTCATACGTCCAAAAAAGGAGACTAAGAAATACTCTCTTGGTTTTCCATTGAGGTCATCCCCTTCATTTTGAATTCCGCTTGTAGAAAAATTCTCGCTTAAATCATTGAATTCAAAATTTTGCCATGAGTATCCTCCCATTATATCAAAGGTGTGAACATCGAAGTCTTTTTTATAATTAAGATAAAACTCCAAAAGCCTATTGGTGATATCTGAAGAGTAATTGTTGTTTGCTCCTCCGCCCGTTTCCAAATCAAAAGCAAAGGCTGCATCATTGGGTATGACCACGGTTCCACTTCCATTTGAATTGTCATAGGCAAGGTTCAAATTGGCTCTCAGTTCTTTTAAGAATGAAAACCTGTAATCTGCTGATGCGGATAGAATATATCTATTTACTGTCGATTCATTGTCCACTTGTTCTATCAATGCTACAGGATTGGCAGGAGCCAGGGCATTGGGAATATTATTATCATTTTCGATTGTCCATGTGGTATAACCTCCAAAAACACTGGAATCATCTCTTACAGGCTTCGTAGGATCATAGGCTAGGGCACTTCCAATAGCTCCGAAATTTCCGAAAAAATTATTCGTACGTACATTTTTTATCCCCAGGTTGAGTTGAAGACGATTGTCCAATAATCGCGGTGTGACATTAACATTTGTAGTGAATCGTTTAAAATTATCTCTCTTTAGCAAGCCATTAAAGTTGCTATATCCTACAGATGCTCGATAAGGGATGTTTCCGATTGCGCCGGAAGCATTAAGGTTGTGATCAGATCCACTTGCCTGTCTGAATACTTCATCTTGCCAGTCGGTATTTGCGTCAGTCAAAAGCTCTACCTGAGGACTTTCTGCTCCCCAATGAGTTGTTATAGTATTCCGAAATTCTTCGGCAGTCAGTATATCAATTTTCTTTGCTATCGAACCAAAAGAGAGATTTCCATTATAAGTTATAGAGAATGGCGCTCCCACTTTTCCCTTTTTTGTAGTGATTATGATGACTCCTGCAGATGCTCTGTTACCATAAATAGCTGTAGCACTGGCATCCTTGAGCACAGTCATGGATTCAATATCATGAGGGTTGATCAGATTAAGAGCATTTCTTCCACCACCTACACCGCCACCGCTTAATGGAATTCCATCCACTACAATCAATGGTTCGTTCGAAGCACCAAGAGATGATTCTCCTCTAATACGAATTCTTGAGCCACCACCAGGGCTTCCGTCAGTGGTTATATTTACTCCGGCAATCTTTCCGGATATCAATTGCTGCGGCCCTGCTATCACTCCCTTATTAAAATCTTCAGAAGATACGGATTGAATGGAGCCTGTGGCATCCTCTCTTTTTACTTCACCATATCCTATGACCACAACCTCTTCAAGGATTTCTCCTATAGCCAGAGATACATTCACAATGTTGTCTGGTGGAATTGTGATTCGTACTGATTGGTAACCAGTATAACTTATGGCCAATTCTGTAACATCGTCATCGACATTGAGAGAAAAAGCACCGTCTATATCTGTAATAGTGCCTATTGATGAGTTGGGCACAGTGATGGTGGCACCTATTAAAGTCTCACCATTGGAGGCATCCGATATGACTCCGGATACTGTTTTTTGGCTAAAAACGATCATTGGTAAACCAAATACTAAGATCAAAATCCATAGAGATCGAGGATGCAACGATTGAATTTTTTTCATATATTTTTAAAATTTTTGATAGAAAGTGTCAAATGTACACATTATAAAAATTATCTTTGGCACAGAACGATGTTTTTTAGTAAACAATCTTTTCCATTTTTACTTTTGAGACATCCTTTGCTTAGACATTAATATTCTTTAACTACATTTTTTAATTCTAATTACTAAAATATGAAAATACGTTTACTTTTAACCGTTTTAATGGCTGCTACCTTCTTTATGAGTCAAGCCCAGGTGACCACCGTAGGTGTCATAGGATCTGCAACCGAAGGAGGATGGGATACCGATACTGACATGACACAGGACCCATCGGATACATCGATCTGGACAATCAATATTGACCTTACTGATGGTGAGGTAAAGTTTAGAGCAAATGATGGATGGGACATCAATTGGGGAGCTACAGATTTTCCTTCTGGTGTAGGTATTCAAGGTGGACCAAACATCCCTGTCATTGCGGGGAATTATGATATTACTTTCAATCATACGACAGGAGTGTATACTTTTTCTTTTGATTCTCCGATAGGCATTCTTGGTGATGCAACCCCTGGTGGATGGGATGAGGATACCAATATGTTTTACAGTGATGCAGACGGAGTATTTTTTGCAACATTGGATTTGACGATGGGTTCGGCAAAGTTTAGAAAAGATGATGCATGGGATGTGAACTGGGGATCTACTGATTTTCCATCAGGCTTTGGTACACAAGGAGGTGATAATATTCCAATTCCTAGTGCAGGTACTTACTACATCACACTTGATACTGCAACTGGAGAATACAATTTTGTAGAGCAAGTTTCTTATGAGACCATTGGAATCATTGGAGATGCTACGCCAGGTGGATGGGACGAAGATACTGATATGACCAAGGATGCCAACGACCCAGATATGTGGACTGTATTTATAGATCTTACTGATGGAGATGTAAAATTCAGAGCGGATGATGCTTGGGATGTGAATTGGGGTGGAGGAATGTTCCCAATCGGTACAGCAACTCAAGGTGGTGATAATATTACTGTTACGGCTGGTTACTATCGAGTTGATTTTAATTCTGAAACAGGAGATTACTCATTTAATGAGGTAGGAAATTATGCATCCGTTGGTATTATCGGGGATGCCACACCAGGAGGCTGGGAGATGGATACGGATATGATTCAAGATGAAAATGATCCAACAATATGGAGATTGGCAATGGAACTTACTGATGGTGAGGCAAAATTCAGAGCGGATGACGCTTGGGATGTAAATTGGGGAGGTGCTGAATTCCCAATTGGTGTTGCTACACCAGGTGGTGCTAATATTCCAGTCGAGGCAGGTGAGTACAACATCACTTTCAATACATTGACAGGAGAGTACAATTTTGAAGTTTTTGTAGTGTATGATCAAATCAGCTTGGTCGGAAAAGATAGTCCTGCAGGAGCGTGGCCTGAGCCAGATGATATGGGAGCCAATGATACTTATTTGACAATTGATGAAGATGATAATCAATTGTGGACTGCAAGTAATGTGAGTTTGACAGAAGCAGATACTACTGCCAGTGATAGTGGTGTGAAATTCAGAGCGAATACAGATTGGACTGTCAATTGGGGAGCTAGAGATTTTCCTGGTGGTACAGGTACTCAAGATGGAGATAACATTTGGAGTATTGCAGGTACTTACAATGTATCTTTTAACACTGAAACTGGTGATTATCTATTTTCCGATCCGAATAGTACAGAGGAAATATTATCACCTTCTGCCGTGAAAGTATATCCGAATCCTGCTTCACAGACACTAAATGTTAATTTGGAAGAACTTAATGTTTCGGGAGAAGCACAGGTAAGAATCATTGATATGGAAGGAAGAGTGATGCAAAAAACAACACTTCAATTGAATAGCGCAATTTCAATTGACATAACAGGACTAAATTCTGGTAACTACTTGTTGAATATAAGCAACAGTGAATTTACTGTTGGTAAAAGGTTTGTGGTGCTGAATTAGTATTAAGTATTTAATTTTAATCAAGAGGGTTATCGTAATGGTGACCCTCTTTTTTTGTACTTGTCATATTCTGTAATGGCTACCTGAAATTTAAAATAAAATGTCACACGAGCCCTTTTTTAATGTTTTATACATGGAGGATGGTGATGCGTTGTAGATATAAAATTACATCTATTACTTATCCAGAAAATGATTAAAGAAACTTTAGTTAATGTGTAATATTATTGTGATTTTATCAGTTGGGGTCATCGATGGACGATCCTGACTGATATTCTTAAAAAACCAAAAAAGTGTTATTCCTAAGAAGAAATATCTCTTTATATATGGCAAATTGGGATGTTTTACTTCTGAATAATTACACCGTTTTCATAACTTTTTACGTAAAAACGAGGTAATGCGTTTCAATTAATTCTTGTCTTACCAGACAGGTTTTCATTTTTTCAATCGAAAAAAAACGAAACAAAAATTCTTGACTCTTTAAAGGCTATGCTGCGAATGCAGCTCCCGCAGCCCACTGTAAAGAGTCAGGCCACCCTTCTTTTTACCTCAAATTTAATTCTCAAACTTCCTGTTTCTGAAAGTAAGTTTACTTCTGAACATGCCAAAAAAAAGCCAATGAATCTCTTCATCAGCTCTTAAGATATAGGTTGTTCTTAATATCTATTCTGTCTCTTCTGACTTATCTTCTTCCTCTTCTTCCCAAACGATAGGAGTGATCATCTTCAATCCTAAAACTGCTTTTTCTTCTGGTCCTATACTGAAAAAACCTAAAAAACCACCAGATGATTTAGCCACGTGGGTTGCGAATGATGTATAGCTTGAGTAAAGTGCCGCCCCTAGCTTTGTATCCAATTTGGCAAGAATAGGGTTGAGCTCAGATAATTTTTGCTCTACGGTTCTATTTCTAACTTCAAGATCACTCAAATCTTCAACATATTTTGCAACTCTATCATGAAAATCTAGTCCTACCTCTTCATAAAAGCCTTTTAAGCCATCTGGAGTGCTGTATCCTCTAATGGTAGTTATTTTTTCTGCCCATTGCAATTCATCCTCATCGATCTTGCCATCTGCTCCAGCAATATAAACTGTGATGAGCGAAATTGCATCTTTGAGTTGGTCAAATTCGGCATCACTTAGTACTTTGAAATATTCTGTCATTGTAATTTTATCTATTTGACCACAAAAATATAATCTTCAAGCTAAAATGAAATGTTCTGCATGAAATATTTGATAAAAAATGAATTTCAATATGAGATAAATTTGCTTTGATTAGTTGGACTTAATTTTTCTTATGAAGATTGTTGACTCTTTGATCACAACTTGAAGTAATGGAACTGGGCTTAACCTGCCTGTTCGGAGCCTTGTAGGAAAAGGATACTTACCGCCTCCAGGATTTGCATTTTGCTAAATATCAGACAAATGTTCAAGTGCGAAAAACGCATTTTGTAGCGAAATATTGGTATATTTCTAGCCAGTTCATATTCCTTCAATGAAAATTTGTAGATATGCTGACAATGTTAAGATCAATTTCTCTGGGAATTCTCTTTCTCACAAATTTACAGATTCTACATGCTGATACCTTCTATGTTTCTATTGGCCAATCTTGTGCGTCGGATGACAATAGCGGAATGCAAATGGAATGTACAACTTTGGACGGGCCTTTCAAGTCCATAACCAAGGCTGTAGAAACAGTTTCGGATGGGGATACCATTTTGATAGGAGAAGGTATGTATTTTGAAAAATTTTCTATCCTTACAGTACAAGATTTAGTGATAATGCCATATGGAGATGGTATGGTCACCATCAGTGGAGCAATGCAGGAATATACTGTTGCAGACAACGGTCTTTGGACATACGAAGGCAAGAGATATAGCATTTATCACCAGGATAGTTTTTCTGTATACTACTCAGCCTATCTCCCTCAGTACACACCCAATTTGGACAAAGGACCCAATGAATTGGCGCAGCGAGGTGCAGTCGATGATAAAGGGAAAAGGTTATGGGTCTATGCAGACAGCGTCCTTTTTACCGAACGTCATGTCAAGGCAGCTTCGGGAGAGGGAGTCTATTATTCTCCTGATAAAATTTTTATCTCATTTGAAGATCCTTTGAAAAATCCTAATGATGTGACGCTTTATATATCTCAACATGGCAATCACATCAATGTTTTTGGGGCTAAGGTGAAATTTGATGGAGGCCCCGATCATTTGTTGACTATTGATCATTCAGGTAGAGTAGCACTGACTGCTCAAGCAGGTGGCTCATTTGATGTGAGAAGGGTCAATTTTAGAAATGGGCAAACTCATCTATATGCGACCAGGAGCGCCGGAGCATGCATCGTAGAGAACTGTGATTTCTTCGGCGGACGTGATTCGCTTTGGTCCTGGGGAGACGTCAAACATTGCTATGGAAATCCGCTCGAAGATATAGACAGTAGTGGTTGTTCCAGATTACCTGACGCCAGTCTCAATCCTAAGCCAATCAAGGGAATCAAAACCAATGAGAATAGCGCAATCGATATGTATACGGAGGCCATGTGTATAGTGCGGGGCAATAGAATTCACTCTGTTTGGAATGGTATTACAGTTACTGCCTCCAATGCCCTGGTTGAAAATAATAAAATTTGGAATGTACAAGATGAGGCTATAGCTACAAAAGTCTCAAGCGAGGACTTTGCAATTTCGAACGTCATTGTAAGATGGAATTGGATTTGGGATGCATTCACTTCTCATTCTGGAGCTACAATCCATCCTGGGCCCGTTTATCTGTATGAAAATATCTTTTGTAGCAATAAGGATGTATTGGTCAAATGGGATTTTGTGAATGACGAGCCAGGTATAATTTGGAAAGGGAAACCTATGAAGTACTGGGGCAAGAGCCAGGCAGACAGCTCCAGGTCAGCTATTTATTATTACAATACTTTTTTCGGTACTGAGTCACCCTTACGAATGGGCGGAGCATGCTCTGTTTGGTCCAGCAGCAACGTATCTCATACACTCTTATTTAATAATGTGTTCCTCTCAGAAAATGAAATTACCATCGATATGGGACGCTCAATAGACAGTGTAATCTTCAGAAGCAATCTGATGTATACTTCTGGTAATCCCGAATATGCTTATACCTGTTGGGAAGATAAAGAGGCCTATGCTTTTATGCCACCGATGCCTGCTGGTTGGACACATAATCTGGAGGCGGATCCAGAATTCGTCGGAGGGGAGCTGGATTCAGTTGATACCTATTTTCAATTAGATGCATCTAGTCCTGGAAGAGTGATCAACGGATTTACATTGGAATCCATACCATCTCATTGGCCTGGTGCCGACGAATTAAATAATGAACGTTCGAACGTTGGAGCATTGGAATTTAACCCTCCATTGAATATTGACTTGAATCAATCTAGAAGTGCAATTAAAGTATGGCCCAATCCTGCCAATAAGGAAATCTGGTTTTATTGGCCCGATATAGATAGTGCAATCTTGCAAGCCGAAATCATAAGTGTTACGGGAAAAAGAATAAAGACTAAAAGGCATTTATCTGGTGTAAAACAAGGTAGTATTGATCTTTTAGATTTGACTTCGGGAATATATTTTTTGAAACTCATACTTGAATCCCAGCAATCTGAGACTGTCAAATTTGTGAAGTGGTAGTCAATCATTCCTCATTGTTCTTGAAATTCTTGGTTTAGGTATTTTCTTTTTTAGAATTTAATCTGAAGAGGAGTAAAAATTGCCTAAACTGATAATGTTTATCGAAGTATAACACTATTTTTGAGCCTTATTGATGAGTGCAGGTTGTAGAACAAATTTCTGGGAATCATCTTTGCAATGGTTTTGATTTTGAGTAACTTGAATACAGTATACTTTTTGTTTAAATGACACAACAACTACAAACTCACATTCCGTATAACTAAAAAAGAAATATTTGAAAATATTGAATTTAGAGAAGGTGTCGAAGGTGAAGCGGACACAGATTGTCAGAGAATATTGTGGAGGACAATTTGGTAATCGCGAGGCGATATCTCTTGGTGGTGTCGGGGTAGGAGGGATGCACTATATTGATGGAGCAGAACTGGTGGATAAGGTGAAGAAAGGAGAGACTTTGGCGGCTAATGTAGAGACCTTTCGCCAAGGGTTTGGTTTTTATCTTAGGGAGACGAATGGCAATTATCTACTACTCATGAAACATGCTGATATATTGAATATCTCATTTTATAAGGAGGAGGACAAGTTGAAGGAAAAAGAAGGATTTTCTCTTTTTAAAAGCTGCTTGAAGAGAGGTATTCCATATCATTATTCCAAGTTGATGCTCTTGGATGATGAAATAGTAACGGTCCATAAGCCTAAGGTCAAGATTGTAACCACTGACCTAGATGAAATCAATTTTGTCTGTTCTCGGAAAAATCCCCTCAAGATCATGAATTACTTTGAGAGGCTTCCATTAGAAGATAAATTTAATCAAGACTATCTTACGTACTCTTACTCGAAGGGAGTATAAGAATTAATTATAAATACAATTTTATCCAATACAAGATATGAAGTCAATTTTTACCAGGTATTCATCATTCATTTTGGTTCTCTGTTTTCTTTTTGGTTGTAAGGCAAATATGGAAGTGACCCAAACCGAGTCTAAAGACTTGCCATTCACATGGGACAATGCTACGATCTACTTCATGATGACAGATCGGTTTTATAATGGTGATGAGACCAATGATTATAATCACACAGCTGACAATCCACCAGCCCCATTGCGTGGTTACATGGGTGGCGATATCAAGGGCATAACCAAAAAAATCAACGATGGCTATTTTTCTGACCTTGGCGTAAATGCGATTTGGATGACTCCGCTTGTAGAACAAATTGCTGGCTCAGTAGATGAGGGGACGGGCAATTCGTTCGGATTTCATGGATATTGGACCCGTGATTGGACGGCATTGGATCCAAAATTTGGGACTGGAGCTGACTTGAAAGAGATGATTGATGCAGCACATGACAAAGGCATCAGAATATTAATGGATGTGGTGGCCAATCATACGGGACCTGTCACTTCAAAGGATAGTAAATGGCCAGATGAGTGGGTGAAAACTGGACCAAGATGTACTTATCAATCAGCTGAGACGACCATAAATTGCACATTGGTGGATAATTTGCCAGACATAAAGACTGAAAGTGACCAGGAAGTGGAGTTGCCCGCTTTTTTAATTGAGAAGTGGAAGAATGAAGGCAGATATGAAAAGGAGGTTAAAGAACTCAATGACTGGTTTACGGAGACAAAATTAAAGCGGACTCCTGTAAACTACATTTTGAAATGGATCGTAGATTTTATTACTGAATATGGTGTGGATGGATATCGAGTTGATACGGTGAAACATACCGAAAACTACGTTTGGACAACATTGAGAAAGGAAGCTTCGAGGGCTTTCAAAAAATGGAAAAAAGCACATCCCGATCAAGTCTTAGATGACAATGATTTTTACATGGTAGGGGAAGTGTACAACTATTTTGCTGGCAATGGACGAATGTTTGACTACGGAGATCAGAAAATTGATTTCTTTGAAAATAGCTTTTCCAGCCTTATCAATTTTGATTTTAAGGGAGACGCGCACAAATCTTATGAAGAGATTTTTACGAAATATGACGGATTGCTACATGGAGAGATGAAAGGGAAGAGTGTGGTCAATTATATCAGCTCTCACGATGATGGAGGGCCTTTTGATTTGATGCGCAAACGACCATTTGAAGCAGGGACTAAATTACTTCTTTGCCCAGGAGGTGTCCAGATATATTATGGAGATGAGACAGCTCGAGATTTGTCAATTGAAGAAGCAGATGGGGATGCCAAGTTGAGATCCTTTATGAATTGGGACGAGTTGAGGGCTATGAAGCAGAAGAATGGATATACGGTAAATGATGTATTGATCCATTGGCAGAAGATAGGAAAGTTTAGGAATGATCATCCGGCTATTGGAGCAGGGAAGCATGAAAAGGTAAGTGATAGCCCGTATATGTTTACGAGAAGTTGGACCGCTCCAAATGGAGTTACAGATAAGGTGCTGGTTGGATTAGATATGGCAAAGGGACAGATGGTTATTGATGTTTCGGCACTGGCAGCAGATGGAGAGTCGGTACGGGATATGTATTCTGGAGTAACCAAAGTTGTACAAAATGGGAAGGTGTTGATTGACAGTATGTTTGATATAGTCCTTTTTGAGAAGGCAGAATGATTTATTTCTTTGGTTTTGGATAAGAAATCGTCTTTTTACATTTTTAATGAAATGATAAATATTAACTCTTAGTCTCTTATCCCTTTTATCTCATGATGTAGATGTAAAAAGGATTTTTATTTATGAATATCCCTGACTAAAGACGATAATATTGAAATCAACGATGAAGACAATAGAATTGCTATTCATTCAAAGGATGGGATTACATTTATCAATACTGAAGATGTTGTCAGTGTCCAAGGTAATGGCAACTATTCCTACTTTCATCTTTGTGATAAATCCAAGATTATCATCTCCAAGAATATTGGGTATATTGAGAAAATGATCAAAAACAGATATTTCTTGAGAACACACCAATCTTATCTGGTCAACTTTAAATATCTGCACAAAATTCTTTTCGAAGATGGCACCTTTATAGTCACCAAAGATGGAACCAAGGTTCCTGTTTCACGATCCAACAAGGAGAAAGTTAAAGATCATGCGAGAGAACTTTATAATATTTTAAAAAAATCAGGAAAGAGATCAATCTTCCAACAATACTGGATATCCATTATACAAAAACTCCTTTCCAGGATCACTTTCTATTAATATCACATCTTTCTCACTCGAAATCGTCAATTCATCAATCCAAAAATTCTGATTGCCTCTGGCTACGACTTCAATCCAGTTTTTACCCTTCGGTACAGGGAAAATATTCTCTGAACGAATCCAGTTTTTATAGATATCCCTGTTTTCTCTAGATACTTCCAGGTGCCGGGTGTAATGCTTGTTCTCACCTTTTACGGTGATTACAAATTCGGGCATTCCATACTTTTTGTTGGTGATTTCTGACCAAACCACAAACTTCAAGGTGTCTGGAGAATCGAACTCTTTTCGGAAATCAACAATCTTCTGTTTGCCTTCTTGCATCTGGAAAGCGCCCTTGCCAAAAAGATGTCCTTCCGTCGGCGTATCATCGTAGTTTTTATGCACTAAGGGAAGTGCTCTGAGTGAATCATTTTGCATTACTTCTATCCTGTAAGCTCTTGCCTGTTGTACCCATTTGTTGTGTTCTTCGTGTACATCTTTAACATCCAATTCGAATACAAAATACTTCTCTCGATTATATATTTCCTTTCCGAGTTTCTTTAAATGTTTCTCTCCAAAACTTAATCTATTTGTGATAGGCCTTCCCTGAACCAAGAGAATTGGTTTTTCATTTGGAAGCTTGTACAAAATCTCTTTTTTGATCAGTGGATGGGAAGAAACTTGTACAGAGGAGAGTGTCCGAGAAGTGGAGTTTCGACTGAGTCTTCCATTGATCATTGGTATGCCTGTAGCCGACGATACTTGTAACGCAGCCATTTCAGATCGATTGAAGACGCCAGCTCTTATCTTTTCATTCCACCCTTGGAAAAGTGGCAGTACAAACATGGCTTGATACTTGTCTGGATTGATCTGGAGTGAATCCAATTGTTTTTCTACTTCATCTATTTCAGGTGAAGTGAGATAGTTTTTTCGGTCTCTGTCCTTGAATCTGTTTTCAACATAATAATTGGTTTCATAAGCATAAAACAAAACCAATGGCACCAGAAGAAAGTAGGATGCATATTGTCTTTTCAACTCTATTCTGTCCAGCCACACTTGAAGCACCTTAGCCGCGAATAGAGCCACAACAAAGTATAATGGCCATGAGAAACGTCCAGAAGATTTGAACATCAGCAGTGGGCCCATGTATGACTCTATCAGATTTTTGATGGGGAATATTGCCGTATTTGAAGCAAATAAAAACATACAGAATGATGCCCACCAAAAGCACCACATCATCGTTGTCCTGGGCAAAAGTGGTTTCAATGATTTGTTGAATTTTCTTCTTATCGCATAGATGAGGTAGGAGAGTATCAGTCCTATTGGAATGAGGCCCAAATTATTAGTCCACTCAATAGACCGTTTGTCCGAAACGCCATATTTGGGATGCCAGCTTGCTGCTAAAGAGTACTTTGGGTAAAATAGACTATTCAGTTTTGTATGGTAATGAAAAAATCCCCATTGCTCTTCTAATCGATCAGCATATGGGTCGTTTATTTTTAAGAGGATGTAGACCAGAATTGTAATGATCACCGGTGTCGCCATCATTATTATTGATGCCTTGCGATACGCTACGTCTTTTCTTCCTTTAAGAAATAAAAAGAAGCCAACCAGTCCTGCAAACATGCACATTATAAATCCGATGTATGCATTGTTCATAAAAAAGAAGAAGGTGACAAAGGCAAAGACAAAATCAAGAATCTCTATTTTGGGCACCTTGTACTTTCGAAGTGTCCACAACATCACCATTGGAATTACAAAGGGAAAAGACAAACTCAAATGACATGCAATCCTCATCATTTGTGGTGATAGGAAGGTGATCAGTGGAGCCAGAATAAAAGCCAGCTTGGTCGAAATGCCTGAGGTCCGAAGTATCATGAAAATGAACATTCCACATACGCCCAGAAGCAAATATATGGATGTCATCAGGATGCCAGGAAGATTGGAGTCAATATCGATGATGTAGGTGTCAATGAGCCGCATGACGGTGGCAAAAGATCCATTGGCATCGGTCATGAAGATATAGTCACCATCTGGATAATTCATGCCGTTGAATGTGCCATCGGTGTCATATCTGACGTGGTAAATCATATCATATAGGGTGACCAGGAGATCACCATTGGAAAAAAATACTTGGTTGTTGGGCTCGCTTACATAGTGGGGAAACCTGATTGAAAAAATGGCAAAAGTGATCAAGAAGGCTAGAAGACATTTTGTAATCCAGGATGATTTCGACTCTTTATTTTGCATTTTCCAATACTGTTTTTAATAACTTAAGTTTGATGGGTCAAATCAATAATCTTCACCCCATTTTCCTTGAACTCTCAATACTCTCTCGATCAAATCACGCACGCATCCTTGCCCGCCTTTTATAGAAGATACGAATTCGGCCCTTTTTACTACTTCAGAAGCTGCATTACTTGGGCAAGCGGTCAGCAAGACCTTGTCAAAGACTACCAAATCTGCAAGATCATCGCCCATGTACACACTGCGCATAGGATCAATATTGTGATTGGTTTCCAACTCTTTCAGTGCCTTTGCCTTATTTGATACGGCATCAAATACTGGGTCCGCACCCAAGAAAAGCAATCTATCTCTTACGCCAGTGGAATTTCCCTTGGTGATGATAGCTACTCTGAATCCCTGCTTTAGTGCAATCTTCATAGCCGCACCATCTCTTACATTCATCTTTCTGAGGAATTCTCCCTTTTCCGTAATGATCAATCCACAATCGGTCAAAACACCATCAACGTCAAAAATGAAAGCGTTTATTTTCCTCAGTTTACTATAGTCCATAGGGTATCAATAATGTAATTAGGGAGCAAAAATATACTTTTACTGGAAAGCCAAGAAAAATTTCTCAGGTTTACTAAACTTTAGAAGATTGATTAATCTGAGAATTTGATCAAGAAGTCCAGAGAATCGAAGGGGGCGTGTGGCATTGTTTTAATTTTTGAAATTCTCGGAATACTTTTCGTTTCTTCTCATCGTTATTGAACGAATCATAGTTTATAAAATTAATTAGAGAATAAATTGATAATAATAAAAAATACGTTTAATATTATCTTGAATTTATTGTAAACACCTGAACAGCTTATTTCAATACAATAATAAATGGCAGATTCATTTTCAAGTCCAGATTTTAAAAAATATAAGTTTAAGGAGCTTAAGGTATACTCCTCCACAGAATGGCTGGCAAATAATAAGAAGAAATATCGACAGGTATTCGATAGATTTAATACTTCTTATGTATATGCAGAGTTGACTTTTTACAACAAGTATTTTGATTACAAGGCGTGGGAAGTCGCAGTGGAATTCAAGTGTTATAATATAAAAGGGAAGAAGAAAGAGATTTGCAGCCTTCAATTCAAAAAGAAGGTCAGCAAGTACGATAATGTGATCTACATCAGAGAAGGATGGGGCAATAAAAAGGATGGCGCTTTTTGGAAAGAAGGTACCTATTTTTGGGAGGCATGGATTGAAGGCGAATTGGTGGCTACCAAATATTTTTATGTAGAAGATGTAGGCTCTGACTTCGAGTTTTCGGGCAATACTTCATTTGCCATCAAATCCTTGAAATTGTATGAAGGCCAATTCGATGATGTAACGACAGAGGCAAGAAAGTACTACAAAAACTTCTCGGCGAGTGATACGCGATATATTCATTCTGAAATTATCCTTGAAAATCAAAAGCGGGACACGAATTGGCATTGTGAATTGTTCATTAAGTACTACAATGAAGCGAAGGAGCTCAAAGGTCAAATTACCAGATTGATCAATGTCAAAAAGGGTACGGATTTGATTACTACCACGGCGGGTTGGGGTAGCAATACACCTGCTTCCTGGCGCAAGGGAAAATACGCTGTAGAAATCATCTTTATGGATAAGATGGTGGCTTCGATCCACTTCAATGTTGGTGATGATTTCGAAGAAGGCAGCCCTGAGGTCAATCTGCCATATGAAGAATTTTCGACTCCATTTGCCGATGACATCAATACCGATGAGACTTTTGAAGAAGTAATGGCCAAGTTGGATGAATTGGTGGGGTTGAAGGAGATAAAAACAAAGGTCAAAGAACATGCACAGTATATAAAGTTTTTGAATCTGAGAAAAGAAAAGGGCTTTGAAGAGAATGATCGCATCAATATACACTCCGTATTTAAAGGCAACCCTGGTACAGGTAAAACTACTGTAGCCAAGATGATGGGCAAGCTGTACTTCAAAATGGGACTGCTCAAGAAGGGACATGTACATGAAGTGGACAGAGTGGATTTAGTGGGAGAATATATTGGTCAGACGGCCCCAAAAGTGAAGGAAGCAATAGCTAAGGCGAGGGGAGGAGTATTATTCATAGATGAAGCCTATGCTTTGGCCCGGTCCAATGATGATAGCAAAGATTTTGGGAGAGAGGTGATTGAGATTTTGGTCAAGGAGATGAGCAATGGGACAGGTGACTTTGCAGTCATCGTAGCGGGGTATCCAAAAGAAATGGAAAACTTCATAAAATCAAATCCTGGCTTGAGGTCTCGCTTCAAGCATCATTTTGAATTTAAAGATTATGCGCCCCAGGAGTTGCTAGAAATTGCAGAATTGGCTGCAAGAGAAAAAGAAATAGAATTTGCTCCGAAAGCGCAAGTGGTGTTGGATGATATTATTACTGAGGAGTATCGACGTCGTGATTTGTCATTCGGAAATGCCCGTTATGTGCATGACTTATTGGATAGAGCGAAGATCAACCTCGGGCTAAGAATAATGGAACGAAAGAATCCTCATAAATTGTCCATGGCAGACCTTAGAAGGGTGACGGTAAAGGATATGAAAAGATTGATGAGGGAGGAAAAATTATTGATTCCTGAAATTCCAGTAGATGACAAGCTGTTGAAAATGGCTCTTGATGAGTTGAATGGATTAATCGGCATCGAAAATGTGAAATCACAGATTGAAGAGTTGGTGGATATTGTTCGATTTCACCGAGAATCTGGAAGGAGTGTAATCAGCAGTTACTCTTTTCATACGGTGTTTGTAGGTAACCCTGGAACAGGTAAGACGACGGTAGCACGGATATTGACTAATATATACAAGGCTTTAGGTGTATTAGAGAGAGGGCATATAGTGGAGACGGATCGTCAAGGGCTGATTGCTGGATTCGTAGGTCAAACGGCCATAAAGACCGCTGAGCGAATCGATGAAGCGATGGGTGGAGTCTTGTTCATTGATGAGGCGTATGCCTTGAGCAACTTTAATGGATTGCAGGGAGATTACGGAAATGAAGCCATCCAAACTTTATTGAAGCGGATGGAGGATAATAGAGGCGAGTTCTTTGTTTTTGCCGCGGGGTATCCTGGCAATATGGAAAAATTCTTAAAGGCAAACCCTGGTCTCAGTTCAAGATTTGATAAGACCTTCCACTTCGAGGATTATACAGATGCTCAACTATTTCTCATAGCAAAAAAGATGGTTGGAGATCGAAAAATGCGATTGTCATCCAAGGCAAGTGCGGAGTTGAAGTTGCTTTTGTTTGATCTTTACAGGTCGAGGGACAAATACTTTGGCAATGCACGTACCGTTCGAAAAATTATCCTAGAATTAGTGAAGCATCAGAATTTGAGGTATTCCAAATTACCAATTAAGGATCGGACAAAGCAAAATGAATCTCAGATTACATATGAAGATATATTGAAGCTTGACATACATTCGGATAATAAGGCTTTTCAGAGACAAGGCATTGGTTTTAAGAAGTAATAAATGAATTTGCAGCGCTTTCTTGATTTTCGATCCAATGGTTTTCTATTCCTGATTTTTTTAGCAGTTATAAGTGGATTTGCATTTGGCTTTGCGGATGTCTATGACCATATGTCCAATGTGGATGTACAGACCTATGTAGGATTATCGGAATTTGATTTTGATCAGCATCCCGTTCGGAGGTATAGAGTCATTATACCGATGTTGGCTGCTGCTGTTCATTTTGTATTTGGACCTATTTTAAATTTGCTTTCTCCCAATGATTTTCCAGGGGACTTTTCGAGGATTATGTCCTTTGTGGTGATCAATTCAGCTGTGATGGCTATTTATGCTGTTTTACTTTTTCGAATTTGTACTACGGTGTTGGGAGAATCAAAATATTGGCCTGCTGTTATTGGAGTGATAAGTGTATTGACATGTCGATGGACGATGTTGATTTCGGGCTCTGCTTTGGTGGATAGCTTGTATTTGGTCGTGTTGGGTTTTTTGCTTTTAGGCATATTGAGAAAGCAGGTTTGGATGATGGTTTTGGCGATTTACCTCGGACCCTGGGCCAAGGAAGCATTCATTTTCTTGGTACCCCTATTGATTTTTGCAAACCGCAAGTATTATCCAAAATTGGCATTGCATCTGTTTCTTTCAGGAGTCATCATTTTTTCATTTCGTTACTTTTTTGATCAGACGATTGGCGCTGAATTTGGGGAGAGCTTTTCAAGGGATGTTTCTCATTTTGAGGTGATTCCGATGTCACTCAAGCGATTGTTTTCATTTCATGGATTGTATGAGGTATTGTCGATTGGTGGGATTTGGAATGTATTTATTATTGGTGGATTATTTCTCAAAAAATATCGCATACTACTACGTGAGAATATAGGGGTTATCTGGTGGGTGCTGGCTGCATTGGTTTTGGTTCAGGCGCTTTTGTCATTTGAATTGGCGCGGATGTTTTATTTAATGACTCCTCTATTAGCAGTGGTTGTAGCATTATTTTTTGGTGCTTTTAGTCGAAATACCATCCGAACCAATTCTGAATAAACATCTGCCACTTCACCTCTTTTAGCAATTTTTTTGCAGGTTTTTTATAGTCGGATTTATAATCAGAGTCTATTATTTTTTCTAAATATTTACTAGTAGAATCATATTGTTCGCTTTGAGTATATATCCAACCAAGATTCCAATATGCTTCTAAATGATCTTTTGATTCAGGCTCTTCAATGGAGGTCTTAAATGCATCGATAGCGGAAGTTATATCATTTTTAGCCATGTGATTAAGTCCCAACAACCTCTGAACTGTGGCTTGATTTCTTTGTATTTGCGGCATTTGATCAATGACAATAGACACAGAATCATAGTTGCCAACCTCATATAGACGCCTTGCAATATCTATGGGATCTTTACTGTTGCCTCTTATCTGTCCAAAGTTGGATGCAAAAGTATTATTCGAATGGATCGTATCTCCACTTTTCTGAGTAGTAGGGATATATATTGTTGCCACCAAAACCAATACCATTATGGCAGCCACAGAACTTATGAACATTCTAAGATTAAAATTTACTACTCGTGCCCCTCCATTATTTAAGTTCTCATTTTTTGAATCTTCTTCAGCTATAATTTGTGATACTTTGTCATTCAATTCCAAATATCGAATTCGCTTTCCCGCTACCATTCCGATTTGGTATTCTTCAAACTCATTTTTGAGTTCATTGTCTGACGCTAATTCATTTTCAAAAGATGTTCTTTCATCTTTCGTCATTAAATTGGCCAGGTATTTTGAAAATCGTCGTTCTAAATGACTATTCATATTCCCAATTTAATATTTCCAATCTTCTGGACGCAAACCCATTTGTCTTAATTTCTGTATACACAAGCTCTTAGTTTTTTTAGAGACATTAGCATTTTCATAGCTTACAATTTTTGCTATTTCTTCATGACTATGTCCCATTGCCCACAACTTAAGAACCTCTCTACACTTGCGTCCAAGTTTATTCAGAAGTATATCTAGATTGTCAGAAAGTTCACGCTGAAAAATCATTTCTTCTATGTATTCAGTTTTTTCTTCAAGAACTATATTCTTATCAACTATTTCTCTTCCTTTAAGTTTTCGCCTAAACATATTCAGCCAAACATTTCGACAAACACCGATGAAGTAAGCTTTTAAATTTTTAATTTCTTCATCTCTCTTTTTGGTTATCTCCATAATAAGAATTACAAGTCCTTCCTGAATCACATCCTTAGCATCTTGTTCAGACCCATTTTTGCCTCTCACCATTTTTTGAACAATATCTGTCCAACCAGAGTAAGAATAAATATGTCTTATAGCGCTATCCGAATGCTTCCCACCAGACTTTATCATCTGTATTAATTCGACATCTGAAATGTTGCTTTTCATATATGTTCATTGGGCGCATAAAAAGGTTTCCAGTAAAATGAAAAATTATTTTTTTATCAAAGTATGGTAACCTTATCTTCCGTTTCTGGTACATAGTGACAATACCTCATTAAAAAGGTAGGTAAATAAAAACCATTGTAACATAATAATTAATCTTTTAAACTTTAACACATCATGAAAAGAATTCAACTTCAATGCCTATTTTTTATTTTTTGTTTCTTTTTGCTTACAGGTTGCTCAATCGTTAAAACTGGGAAGCATCAAGCAAAAATTTCTTATCTTAATGCTGAGCGAATTAAGTTGGCCCATTTTGAGCGAGATATCGATAAGGTATTAACCGATCTAGACTCCAGAACAATGTTTAGAATTGTTAGCGATGATAATATTGAGAGTGATGAGATTCAAATTAGGACTTTAGCAGAAAACCTATGTGAAGAGTACAAAACGTTTGTAAATACTTCTGGAGTAAATACATTCTATGAGAATTATAATGACGTATTAGAGGAGGAGAAATGCTGTGACCCAAATCATGATCCTTGTCCAAGAATGTGTAAATGCTATCTTATTAGTGCAGTTTTGGAGCATATAGTTTCAAATGACGAATTGCTTGATTTTACCATTTCTGACACATTGAATCAGACAGTTTTTGCAAGAATCGAACAGCCTTTCAAAACCAAAGTTTTGGGTACGTATACTTACAAATTAAATTATATTACTGAATTAGAAGTCAACCAGAGATACTTAGTGACTACAAGACCGATTGTTGATGGTGTAGTTACTACATACACATCGTTTGTGACAACTTATTAAAATATTGTAATGAATGAAATGGATCATTTTTTCTGTAATGATTTTATTTAATGTTGAAACACTTAGTCAATGCGATTCACTCTATATATCATCAGAGACGAATCGCATTGACGATTTAGAAATCACTGACGAAAAGAATCAATCATTAACCAAGTTTATTGAAGAGTTAATCGATAATCAATGCTATACTTCAGCAATAAGTCAGCAAATAAGAAAAATTGAACTAAGCCAGGAATATTATCCAGATTACTTTGAATATCAAAATCTACTTCTATTAGATACATTAATATTTAATTACTCTACTGAGTTATCTACTGAAAGTAGAAATTCATATTTGATAAAAAACCTATTGTTGTGGGCGGATTTTAATGAGCGGAAAACCTATCATTCTCGGACGATTGAAAAATATGATTTTATAAAATCAAATTCTTTGATTGATATTGATGCCATTTCTGATGATTTATTGAGACAGTTAGAAATAGCTTTTAGGAACGTAGGAATAGAATATTTTTCCAGAAAGGAATATGGTATTGCTATCGATTATTTGAATTCGGCCGTTGAACTTAGTGACATTATAAAATACGATTTGGCCCGGTTATCGAGAGGATCAACTAATCGAGGATACATTACCTTTATATATCTTTCTATGGATGACCTTCCAGAGTCCAAACAGATTTTTTATGATCATTTAAATATTGCTAATATTTTCTTTGCTAAGGATAGTGGGGCTTATGATCATCTATTGACAGCATACGAAAGATTAATACAATTGCATCTGATAGAAAATAATTTGGACAGCGCATCCCTCTACCTTAATCAATTTGAAAATATAGAATTAAAATATAAAGACACCAGATTTGAATCTACCATTTTTAAAATACGCATTCTCCAAAAACAAGGAAAAACGGAAATGGCTAAAATATTGCTCGAGCAGTTGTTCAAATTAATGTACAAAAAGAATATCTTTTCCGAGATTGTTAATTATCAAGAAAATCTTATGGTTATTGGATTATTGATAGATGCAGGATTATTTGAAATGGCTCAGACTCTATTAGACTTCATAGATAATAAGAATAATCAAGCAGAAGAAGCTGGAATCACTAACAATATGAAATATTATTCTACTCAGAAGAATTACTTGTACATTCTTTTAGCTAGCCTAAAGATGAATAAGAATATTGAGAATGATTCTCTGATTTTTCACATGCGAAAAGTATATGATATCATTGATGAAGGAATTAAAAATTCATCGACAAAAGATGCTAAACTTACTTTTGCATCGCAATCCGCAGAATATACAGATTTTTTTCTCAAAAATCTTATACGCTATGACAATACCAATAATGATGACATCTTTTATGCCATTGAATCAAGTAAATCTGCTGCTTTATTCAAGTCCTGGTTACAAAATCAGATGTCTTCTTTTGATGCTGGCAAAGGAATATTTTTTGAAGAAAAAATAATGGAAAATAAAATTAGAAAGATTCATGAAGAACTGAGTATTCCAACTATGCCATCAAAGAAGGAGGAATTGGATATTGCCCTGGATCAATTTGCCAATTCCATTGATTCGATTATGGTTTTGTTGAAAGACTTACACCCAGCATATTACAAGATGAAATACAATTGGTCTATCCCAAAGCTTTCTGAAGTCCAAAACTCACTATCCACTGATGAGGTACTAATAAATTATTTCGAAGGTAGCGATATGCTCTATGCCATGGTGATTGCCAATGATAATTGTCAAATGCTAACCATTGATTCGATTTCAATTTTGAGAGATTCTATAGCTGATTATTATGACAATATTCAAGAAGAAAAACATTGGACAAGACATCTTTCTAATACATCAAATTATATTTATCAAAAGATTGTAGCTCCGCTAGAACCGTACCTGAAAGAGAGGCTTGTAATCAGCCCATCTGGTAGCTTGTGTCAAGTGCCTTTTTCAGCATTAAATACTTCTAATCAAAATGATGATTTCCACTACCTTTTTCAAGACTACGCCATCTCATATAGCCCTTCAGGTTCATTTTTTCATCAATTGAGAGAATTGGATAAGAGCAATATTGTAAAGAAAGGGCTTTTTGTTGCACCCATATTTCCTGAAATACCACCTTCATCATCAGAAATGCAAATTGCTATGCGATCAAATCTAGACCCTCTGGAGTTTAATGTGCCCGAAGTAAAATCTATTTCACGATATGTGGATAGTGAAATACGTATCAATGAAGATGCCGTCAAAGAGTATGCACTAGAATTAATGACTGACGCAGATATTATTCACTTAGCCACTCATGCCAAATCTAATATGGATGCTCCCGAAAAATCCTTTGTTGCTTTTTCAATGCCTACAGACATGTCACTTGAAGAAGATTATAAGTGGTACCTGGATGATATTTCAAAACATTCATTACCTGCAAAAATGATTGTCTTGAGTGCTTGTGAAACTAGCTTGGGACGCATATTCAAGGGAGAGGGAGCAATGAGTCTTGCCAATAGCTGTTTTTATGCAGGTGCCCAAAGTGTGGTTGCAAGCCTGTGGTCAGCTGAAGATAACTCGGCTTCTGTAATAATGTCATATTTTTATAAGTTTCTGGATCGTGGATTTCCGAAGGACAAAGCCCTCCAAATGGCTCAAATCGAATATACGAAAAGTAGTTCTGGTACTAAGATCAATCCATACTATTGGGCAGGCTTCTCAGTAATGGGCAGTACCGACGCACTCCAGTTTGAAAAAACACCAAATTACCGAAACTGGGTTTTTGCCCTATTTGCTTGGATAGCTTTGATTCTATTCTATCCTCAATTAAAATCAACATCTCAAGAATAGGACCTTCCTATTACATCCATCCTCCTCCCTTTCAATATCATACTATTCAAGGATTATTTCTGAATTGATGATTATCCTCAAGGACTATTTATTGTCTTCGAAATCCAGCAATACTTGAAAATATTAAATTATTTTTAGAATCTTTTGTAACCTTTTCTTTTCACCCCTGTACTTACATCATAAAACATTGAAAAACGCTTGACTGCAACTGACGAAGACATAATGAATTTAGTAGCTGGTGGAGAAATCAGCAAAGCTTCCATCTTGTTTGATAGATACCATGTCAATGTGTATAGCTATCTATTAAAAGTGAATAGAGATAAGATGCTTGCCGAAGATTTGACACAAAATGTTTTTGAAAAAATGATAAAATATAAATCCTCTTTTGATGGCAAAAAAAGTTTCAAGGCCTGGTTGTTTACCATAGTCAGAAATGCCAATATAGACCACCATCGCAAGAGGAAGTATGATTCCTTGGATGATAGTTATTTGGAAGTAAAGACTGGGGAATGTGATGCTCAAGAGCAATTGGAAACGAAGGAGGGTAATGAGCAACTAATGGCCGCAATCAATATGCTGCCGGAGGAAGAAAAAGAATTGCTCATCTTATCAAAGTTTGAGAGAATGAAATATGCTGAGATTTCAAGTATGATAGGAATCACAGAATCAGCAATAAAGGTGAAAGTGCATCGAAGCATTAAAAAATTGAGGAAGATCCTCATAAATGATATAAGATATGAATACTGATCAATTGGAAAATAGAATGATTCTGGCGTTAGAAGGAGAACTTTCAGATTCTGAATTCGATCTTTTATTGGATGAAGTGAAGGCCAATGAGACATTGACTGAAATATGGGAAGAGTACAAGGAATTGTACGATGGAATGGAATCGATGCCTCATGATGTACCTTCAGATAGAGTAAAAGAAAGGTTTCATAGTTGGTTGGAATCAGAATCTGATGAAGGTTCCAGGATGGTGGATATCGCTCAACAAGGAGTGAGAAAAGGCCCAATCATGATGTGGAGAAAATGGGCAAGTGTAGCCGCTATTTTTGTAGTCACTTTTGGATTTTGGAAGATGTATGAACACAATCAAAATGTAGAACATACCCTCGCTGATGTCAGCCTGCAAATGAAATCCTTAATGGAGCAGCAATCATCCACCGCAAGAATCAAAGCCATCCGGGTAAATTATAATCCCAACCATGCGTCTGTGAATGATAAGATGATACAAGTATTGATAGATGTGCTGTATAATGACCGTAGCAGCAATGTGCGATTGGCAGCTGTAGAAACATTGGCCAATTATATGGATCAAAATATTGTAAGAGAGGCCTTGATAAAAAGACTGGCAGACGAGAGTGATGGCGGAGTGAAACTATCAATTATTACCAGCCTCGGACAACAACAAGATGAAAATTTGAAATCAACGTTAGAGAATATTGTGAATGACGATTCGCAAGAAAAATTTGTAATCGATGAAGCACACATGCAGCTGATTCGTTTTGAAAAAATTGATATTTAAAAAGTGAAGTTAGGCAGTTTATAAGTTGCACTATTATTGAGTGATTCCAAAATGAAAAAATAATCACTCGATTATTATCCAACTATATCTGTCATGTAACAAAAAATAATTGCAAAGACATTAAAAAAAATAAAAATGAAAAAATACCTAACACTAACATTAATAATGGCTTTTAGCATTGGAAGCCTTTCCGTAGCTCAAAGTCAAAGCTCAAAGAAAGAACATAAGACCTCAATGACATCTGGTACTGTGAACATCATAGACATCGACGAATTGGTAATAGAAGGTTATAATGGTACTGAAATAATCGTTTCGAGTATGGTCGAAGACTCAGAAGGAAACGACAGGTCGAAAGGACTGAAGCTCTTGAATTCACTTGGGCTGGATGACAATACGGGATTCGGAGTATCGGTAAGTAAAGATGGTAATAATCTGAACATAAGACAGATCTCCAGTACATGCTCATGTAGCGAAGTGACGATCAAAGTACCAAAAAGCTTGAATATTTCTGTAGCTCATGACAATTATAATGCAGAAGTTTTGAGAGTGAAAAATGTGAGTAGTGAATTGGAAATCACAACTAATCATCACGATGTGCGACTAGAAGATGTGACAGGTCCTATGGCCGTAAAAACAGTGTACGGATCAATCGATGCCAAGTTTAATCAAGTAAGTCAAACAGGTTCAGTTTCATTGTATTCAGTATATGAATTGGTAGATGTGACGATTCCTGGACAATCGGGTATGAATTTAACTCTGGCCGCACCGAGTGGCAATGTCTACTCCAATGTAGATGTGAATATCACCAGCAATAAAAATACAAGTTCTCATAACTCATGTCATTCAGGAACTACCATAGCGGGTACCTTGAATGGTGGAGGAGTAGAATTTAGCGTCAAGTCTGCATACGAAGATATTTACTTCAGAAAAGCAGAATAGTTTACAGCAGCCCCCAATTTTATCCCTGTTTATCCTAGCCAAATGAGATGCCTCATCCAGAATGAGCAGGGTGCTATCTATCTATAACTAAACTAAAATTATCCAAGATGAAAACATTAGCTAATATCTTATTTGTCAGCCTTTTTTTCGTGACTTGCTTGAGTAGCCAAAGTGCTCAAACCAAACAAATACAAAACTTGAAAAGTGAGGTGGTCGAAATAGAAACAGACTATCTTAATATTAAAATTGAGACATGGGATAAGGACTACATAGAATTGAAATCTGATGTCAAAATTAATTTGAGATCTGGAAATGATAAGCATGATTTGAGTATTGAAAATACAAGCAGCGGGGTAGAGATCATCTCTTCTATTGAAACCGATAAGATAGAGAAAATGGTGATCACGACCGATAAGGAAGGAAATCGAACTTATACACCTATTGATGAATGGGATGAAAACAAGAGTGGGAATCGAATCAAGAACATGAATTTTGGATATGAAATTGATGGCACCTTGACCTTGCAAGTACCAAGAAATATGGACCTCAATATAAGGTCTGTTTATGGAGATGTATTTATTGACGGGGCGTACGAATCCATTCATACGCATAGTACCTATGGTTTGGTGGAAGCTAAGTTGAAAGATGTAACCAATATGAAGCAAGTCAGCTTTAAATCTACATACGATATCGTGGACCTCACCTTGGATAAAAGAAGCAGCGCGAGCCTGAAATTACAAACTACTTATGGCTCAGTTTTTTCTAATCTCCCATTAGAATCAAAAGAGACAGGTAAAAAAAATAACCACTACAATGGTTGTTCTCAATTCTCAGAAAAATATGTTCTCAATGATGGTGCTGTGGATATTGATATTGTCGCCACTTATGATAATATCTACGTCAGATCTTTTTAGAGCATTTAAGATTTAATAAGACTAGGATTGCTGCGATTTTGAAATTCCTGTAAGTAATATTTGAAAATAGGAATAAAAGCCAATTATGATCGAAAGCTGGATGGATTCTACCTTTTTCGAACTAATCATTTAGTGGATTAACTAATTTTTTAGTTTATTTTTTAAAAAGATGCAACTTTCTATTTGATTAGTAGTCTTTCATGTATAATATCCAAAAAAAACCATTGCTTAACTGACTAACAAACTTGAAAACATGAAAAAGTTCGCTCTATTACTCATGTCTTTTTTAATTTCTTTATCTCTTAATTCTCAAAGGGAAATTTCAGCTTCTCGAATTTCTGGTGAAATAGTAGTCGATGGCAAACTGGATGATGCTGCATGGGCGAATGCTGAAGTTGCTACTGGTTTTATTAATTGGCAACCTCTTGCAGGTGCTACTCCGTCGAATGCAACAGAAGTCAAAATATTGTATGATGATAGGGCCATTTATGTCGGAGCCTTTATGAAAAATGCTTCTCGGGAGGAAATCATGACGCAACTATCCGAAAGAGATAATATTGGTAATACCGATTGGTTCGGTTTTGTCTTGGATACCTATGGCAATGGCAATGATGGATCAGAATTCATTATCGCAGCCACTGGTGTTCAATTTGATGCTAAAATCTCATCCAATGGAGAAGATGAAAATTGGAATGAGGTATGGTATAGTGCGGTCGAATTGACAGACATTGGATGGTATGCAGAACTCAAGATTCCATATTCCGCCCTTCGTTTTCCAAATACGAAAGATCAAAAATGGAAATTTAATTTTATGAGAAGAATGGCCGCGACCGGTGAAAAATGTTCATTTCAATATATAGATCCTCTGGTCGATGGTTTCATTAATCAAGCTGCCGTTCTTAATGGTGTGTCAGATATTAAATCTCCAATTAGGCTTTCGTTATCTCCTTATGTTACGGGATATACTCAGCACAATAGTAGCGGTGGTGAAAACCCTACAACATCCACGGGATATAGTTACAATGGAGGTCTGGATCTAAAATATGGTATCAATGAAGCATTTACACTTGATATGACCTTGATACCAGATTTTGGTCAGGTGCAATCAGATGACAGAATATTGAATTTATCTCCTTTCGAAGTGAGGTATGCAGAAAATAGGGCGTTTTTTACCGAAGGAGTAGAATTGTTTAGTCGAGCGAATCTATTCTATACGAGAAGAGTTGGAGGCCGGCCGGTTGGTTATGGCGGTGCTTCCAACCATGCCCATCAAAATGAAGAGTTGATTGACAATCCGCAAGAAACTCAACTTTATAACGCCACCAAAATTTCTGGAAGAACCAGCTCTGGACTGGGAGTCGGAGTGTTCAATGCTGTAGCTGGATCGGCCAAGGCGATTTTGAGGAATAACGAAACAGATGAAGTAAGAGAGGTCGAAACAGGTCCCTTGACAAATTATAACGTCGTTGTATTTGACAAAAATCTACCCAACAATTCTTATGTCAGTCTTATCAATACCAATGTCTGGCGAAAGGGCGGCGAGTTCTACAATGCCAATGTCACTGGAACAGAATTTGACCTTCGGACAAAAAATCAAAGATGGGGATTTAATGGTAATGCATCGGTCTCTCAATTGATTTATAAGAATGCGGATAATATTAATGGTTTGAAATATTATTTGGAGTTTGGAAAGATTTCTGGCAATTGGACTTTTGACCTCTCTGCATCTGGAAAGAGTAAAAATTATAATAATAATGACCTCGGCTATGTCACTGAGACCAATATTCGTGAATATGATTTCGGCACCAGGTATAGCATTACCGATGGTTGGAAATTCATGGATAGAGCCAATTTCTGGTTCAATACATTCGTAAATACCACCTACGATGAAAACAAGTTCTCAAGTATTCATTTCAATGCTGGATTTTGGACGCAAACCAGAAAGCAATGGAATCTTAACATGTGGACAAATTACCGCCCTTCCACGAAAGATTTTTATGAACCGAGAATAGATGGAAGACATCTTTATCGTCCAGGATTCTATAATATGGGGTGGTGGATTAGCTCAGATCGCCGAAAGAAATTCAGACTGCAAGGAAGTATATTCGGATTGAAATTCTTTGAAGAAGGATCTGGAATATATAGTTTTGATTTAGAACCCAGATATCGATTTTCGGACAAGTTTTCATTCTTTATCAGCATAGGACCAAACTTTGAAAAGAATATCAGAGGATGGGTTGACTTTGATAATAGCGAACCAATTATTGGCAAACGTGATCAAGTGACAGTAAATAATTCTGTTGGTATTAATTATACGCTGAATTCAAAAATGGCTTTGAATTTTAGAGCTAGACACTATTGGAGTACAGTAGTATATAATTCATTTCACTCCTTGAATGAAGATGGACATCTTGGCGTCTCAGATTATAATCAATTCAATAATTTTAGCTTTAATATATTCAATATTGATTTGAATTATACGTGGAGGTTTGCCCCAGGAAGCGACATTATTGTCGTTTGGAAAAACAGTATTTCAGGTGGAGAAAATAGCGAGCTTATTGATTATGAAAATAGATCTTATCGAGACGGTGTTCGGTCCTTGTCGAATCTTCCACAGACGAATAGCTTGTCCATTCGATTGGTTTACTTCTTGAATGCGGCAAATTATTTCTAAGGATAAGACAAGTTTGCTATGCTTCTTAAGTTTAGTAAACCTGATTCGGTAATAAGCCCTTTTTAAACTTCTGCCCAAAACCAGAATTATTAGGATCATATTTACCCACAAAATCTGAGTTGACACCAGTTGAGGGAATGTTTTCTTCTTTACCCAATGCCCAATAAATGCCATTCAAAGCCAATTTTCGCATCGATTCGGCTTTGAAATCGTAAGGATGACCCAGTGTGGTGAAAAAGACGCGAGCATCCAGCGTAT
The DNA here is from genome assembly GCA_965230575.1 of Saprospiraceae bacterium. Lineage (GTDB taxonomy): Bacteria > Bacteroidota > Bacteroidia > Chitinophagales > Saprospiraceae > CAJXUU01. Next base: position 6,173,275 of record OZ246013.1, on the reverse strand, counting down.
CTGATTCTCCCTTGTAAGTTTTTGTCCAGGCCACAGGATTGGTCAATGGATATTTGTCAAGTCTATCATTTTGCTTATGATTGGATTTCAGAGACTTCCCATATACCAAAGGGCGACTATCTCCATACAATTTCCATTCACCACCATCTACATGATAAAGCCAGGAATAGGCGTCAAATCCAGATACACCATTCAAAATAGGGTGCGACTTTTCGGATTCATCCATATATACTTGGGTCAATGCTCCACTGCCATCATCAAAATGACCATGGTGGGTAATCCACTGTTGACCGAATACCTTGGTCGGCCATTCATTGTTGAATTGGAATTTTGTGCTGTCTGTTTTATACATGAAGGCGTGTGTAGAAGTTCGAAATCCCACCATTGGTTTTCCACTTTCGGCATAGTCTGTAATATACTTTCTTTCCTCATCTGGCAAGTTTCTAAATCTTGTAAACATCACCATCAAATCTGCACTATCTAATGCTTCCAGACCTGCAATGTGATCAGTTCGATTAGGATCAATAAAACCCAATGAATCCAAGGAGTAACAAATTGAAATTTTCGCTCCCATTTCCCGTTTCAATATTTCTGCCAACATGGGCATGGATTCTTCAGATCGATATTCCTCATCACCCGTCACAAATACGATGTGTGGTGAATTTATCTGTACTTTTTCACCGCAAGAGGAAAGGCTTAAAACCAAAAAAGAAAGGCATATAATACGTATCATAATTTACTGCATTGGATGTTGAGATAAAAGCTCCGCTGGTGAATAAAACCCCTTTTTATCTTTGATTGAAGCTCTTACGGACTTTACTTTTTCGGCTGATATTGGACTGGCATTATTTTTAAAAGAGCTCCGTACATATGTCAATACCGCAGCGATTTCTTCATCATTGAGCAAGCCTTCGTACGGTGTCATGGGTACTTGACCTGGATAATCTCTGCCTTTTACAGTAATAGGGCCGTGCAATCCTTTCAAGGTCAACTTTATCAACCGTTCCTCATTACCCTGCGCCCATTTTGATTCTGATATTGGTGGAAAGCCAGAAGATGCCAATCCCAATCCATGCGGTTGATGACAAGTGATGCAAAATCCATCCCTACTATAAATAGCTTTCCCTTTCAGGTATTTTGATCTTTCCTTGTCTTCAACATTCTCTGGTACGGCTACAGCACTTTCAGACTCAGCCTTAGGATCAATGATTATTTTGTTGGTATTGATAAGGGCAGATTGGTAGGCACCCATCATCCAGTCATCCAATGGATAATTGGCTGCCTCTTTTATTATGGGCAATGCGAGACCCTTGTCTAGCCACGAAGTCGCGACAAATGCTTCCATGCGTACCCGACCATGTGCATCAGAAACAGCCTTCATATAAATTTCAGATTTTTCGACGGCGTTCAAATCACTGTGTCTTACAGCTTTTATTGCAGCGGCCCTCACTCTGAAGTCATTGGCAGACAAAAGTTTATCTAGTAATTCTGTATCCAATTGATTGAGCCCCCAGGTGACCCAAAGTGCCTCCAGCATGTACTTTTCGTAATTGCTACTTTCTTTGTTTAAACCATAAGTCCAGTCCTGAATCGCCGCAAGTACATCATTTGGATTCCGTTCTCTCAATTCTCTTCGACTTCTGTAACGAGTTCTATATTCCGGTAATTTGAGATTGTCCAATAATTCCTCAATTGTTGCACCTTCCACCTTTGCTGGTTCGACCAATGCTCTGGAAGGGTAGGTGATCCTGTAAACTCTGCCATGCACATGATCTCTCAATGGGTCTCGAGCATTGTGCTGCATATGTCCGATCAACACATTGTGCCAATCCAAGAAATATAAGGAACCATCTGGTGCAAACTCCATGTCAACAGGTCTGAAATTTGGATCAGAACTCGTGACTATATCTGCTATGTGTTTACTTTTATATCCTGTGCCATCATCTTGCATCGAGTGCATTTTCATTCCCAAAAACCCAATTGTATTGTTGATCAACAAACTTCCCTGAACATCATCTGGAAAATGACGGCTATGGACAAACTCCAGCCCCGATGTTGGTCTTACTCGATGATCTGCTTCAATCAGGTTACGAGACTTGTGATTGGCCACTCCGTACATTGGAATCATACTACCAGGCATCATCCAAAGCACATCTGGCCCCGAAGTTTCGGCAAAGAAATTCTGCCCCCATTCATCGAATGCGATGCCCCATGGATTGGGAATGGATAATTGAGCAGTTCGTTCAAGTTTGTGAGTCCTGGGGTCGTATCTGAAGAATCCACCGTTTGTAGCTCTAATGGTGCCATAAGAAGTCTCCACATTGGTATGCAAGAATACACCTTCTCCCATGTAAATGGCGCCAGAGGGATCAGCACAAAATGCACTTATCACATGATGGGTGTCATGATCATCGAAACCACTCAAAATGATTTCTTCCTTATCCGCCTTGTCGTCGCCATCGGTATCTGTCAATAATTTGAGATTTGTTCCTTGAGATACATATACGCCTTCTGGCGCAAATTCAAAGCCCACAGGAATATGCAGGTTGTCAGCGAATACTGTTTGCTTATCTGCCTTGCCATCTTTATCGGTATCTTCAAGAATTATCAACTTGTCATTGGGCTTTGAATCACCTGGTTTGTAATGTGGATATGTTGGCATACAAGCTACCCAAAGTCTGCCTTTATTGTCAAAAGAAAGTTGTACGGGATTGGCCAAGTCTGGAAATTCCTGCTCGGATGCAAATAATTCGATTTTATATCCTGGTGCAACGGTAAATTTCTCCATGGCATCCTCACCATACAAATATTTGACTTCATCTTCTAATGTGTAATTTGTTTCAACTGGTGAGTTGGGAGTTGTTTTTGAATCTGCCAATGCTACATCATAATCTTTGTGTTCAGTCAATGACCAAATCGCAGTATCTCTTATAGCTGTCATTTCTCTCACCTTGATTAACTCTACTGGATAATTGTCTGGGCCAAAGGGCTCATACCTCCTTCCAAATACGTGAACACCGTTTGGAATTTTAAAATCATTGTGCCAAAACCAATTTTTGTCTAAAACAACTTCACGTACATCTTCATAATTTGCCGCCCGATAGTTGTCCATGACTCCGAAAATGGATGAGAATAGATATTCACTAAATATTTTATAACCTTCGTCATTCAATTGGGATCCATCTATAGTTAACTGCGAACTCTTTTTAAACCACTTTTTACTTGGACTGAAAACATCTAGAAATGAAACTCCTTTTGACAGGGCTACCTCCGACATTGCCTCAGTATAAATTTGAAGATTTTTATTTATACCAGCGCCAGAAGGTAGCGGCATTTTTTCGGATAAGTCTTCAAAGGCAATGGGCGAAATTAAAACCAGCTTGGGACTCGTGCTTCCATTGTACCGCTGAGAAAGCGAATGATCAATAAAGGCTTCCAATTCTGACTTGAAGTTTTGAATACCATTTGGGCCCTCGAAAGATTCACTATAACCAAAAAATGCACAAATGATATCTGCCTTATGATTGCTCAACCATTCATCATGGCTCGCCAGATGACCTTCACTCCTTGAATTGGCGCGGTATTCCGTTTGAAATTTTTCCGCTCCTGGAAATGCCCAGGGCAAATCCCTCCCTGAATGAGGCCTGAATCCTGGCGTGTCGCCACCATCGCACATATTGCGAATATGAAGTTGATGGTCATTATAGTACATATACATCGAAGTCTCGAAATGACCATAATTCATCATCCTCGAACAGAGGTTACTACCAATCAAGGCAATACTGTCATTTTTTTGGATAGGAATTAGTGGTTCTTTATCTAAACCACAGGATGTAATGAGTAAAACGATAATTAGCGAAATATATCGAAGCGGGTAGGAGGTTGAAATTTGCATATTTGCAACGAGTACTGAGTAATGAAAATCTGAATATAGCTTATTTTGATAAACAATTTTAGTTCTTATTAATATTGTAGTAGATAATAATTCTCACTTGCTTTGGTCCTTAGTGATAACAAAAAAAAGAGTGGACTAAGTAAATAGCCCACTCAACGGAAAGAAGGATGTTTTAAGTTACATCACCTTACAATTAAAATTCGCTTTGTATGAATCTTATTATCGACTTTAATTCTAATCATATAAACACCTGTCTTAAAGTCAGAAACATCTATAGAAGTGACAATCTGATCACTCATTTCTAATGTCATCGACTTGCATTTTCTATTATTAGAATCCATTATTTCAATATCAGCCATACCTCTAAAAGATGTTTCTTCTAATAATAGATTGACTTGGTTGGTCACAGGATTAGGGAATGCCGAGACAAATCCATCTTCTTCAACAAAAATATCCTTACAGACATGTTCCTTACATTGCTTGCCATTTGGTTGTGTACGTTTTATGGACATGCATACAGTGTAGTCTCCTGGCCCAGAAAAAGTATGGGTTATTGACTCATTTCCATAGGACAAGTAGGAGACCTGTTCGCCTTTGAAATCCCAAATCACCTGGTCACATTCACCGAAATTTCCTTTTGGTGAGAAGTTGTACGTAAATCCACCCACTGGTTCACAATTCATTCCAAGCAAAACCTGCTCTTCCCAATCTGAGTTGCACAAACAATCTACCGGGAGTTCGCATTCCGGGACTTCCATTATTGTCTTGAATTGACAACATTCTTCATGGTTGTCATCATGATCATTGGCATGTAGGGTAGTAATAATACACAGTTCTGGACCTACACCTGTAACTCCATTTAATACAATACTAAATGGCCCAAATGTTTGATTTGGCGGCAAGCCATTAAGGTTGATCTGGGTATCGTACGCATTCAATAAATCTTGACCAAAATCAATAAAGGCACTATCCATTGTGTCCATCGAAGTATTGGTAATGTATCCAGTAAATATCCATGTCCCATTGGCACCACAGGTCAATGTGGTCTGATCCGTCATAAATCCACAATCGCCTGGACAGAGCAAGGAAATGGTGTCTCTGCAAAAGGCAACTCCGCCCGCCATCCATTTAATTTCGACGTCCACATATGGTGTTTCGTTGTCCCCTACACATATGGTTGGTAATTCTGTATCTCCATATGGAATAGTGGTAATCGCACCATCATTGTAATCAAGATTAGCCGTTGTGGTCGTTAAAGAAGTAACATCCCAAGGTGAAGTCCCTGGATTGAATACATCGAACGTAGCTCCAGTGGTCAGTACACAAAGATTAATTCCAGAAAATTGCATGTCATCGAAATAGTTGTTTACGGTAACATCATAACAACAGTCTCCCATGTCGGAAGAATCAATGGCAGAGACATAAACCATATCACAAGGAGTACATCCTGGAATGAATACACAATAGGTGGTGTCTACAGAACAGCATAGTGCTCCAGGATTTTCATTTGGATCATATTGGTGACCTACTAAATTGTAACACAAAGTCTGATTAGCAAATCCACCTCCCAATATTCCCAATGAAAGATCAATACAATCACCAGGCATTAATGGACTTCCACTTAAGTCTATCTCGCTTGGATTGAGCAAGGCACCAGGAGGTGTTAACTCCAAAAAGTCAATATAGGAAATGGGGTATGCAGCGTCAAAAGGATTACAAATAGTCACATCATATATCAGGTTGCCATCAGGGCCGCAATAGATCGTATCATTCTGAACATATATACAATCTGGTTCGACAAGACATTCTAGCAGCAAGGTGTCCGAACACAGTATTTCTCCATCTTCTCCTCTCCAATCTGCGATTACTTCTACCGGATTGCTAGTGGTATTTTCCAAACATATAGTTGCGAATCCTGAAATTGGACCTTGAGGTAGTGGATTACCTGGAGGATTGCTTTCGAATGAATTAAGAATAGGAAGTGAAGATCCTACCGTCAGCAATGGGTTCACAGAACCAAGATTGAGAGCTAAGTCCGCATCTCCGGAATGAAGGTCGAGTGAATAAAAAATATCTTGATTCAAACTATAATTGAAAGTATAACAACATCCTTCTTGACCAGCGGGCAAAAAGGCAGAAATATCAGTATCTCCAGGTCTGCAACATGGGATCATTTCTAAATAAAGAGAATCAGAAAATGCTTCACAACCAAACTCATTGGTCCCGGCAAAATTATATACTCCGCTTTGAGTGACAATAATACATTCCAAACCTGAGTACATTGGTTGTAATACACCTTGATAATACCATTCATAAGCATTTAATCCAGAGGGTGCGCAGATGGTATCTGGATCACAAGCTTCATAACATCCGAATGGCACAATACACAAATCTGGCAAAGGATTGACAATAATAAACGTATCCTTCGAACATCCAGTTACTGGATCCGTAGCTGTGACATAGTAAGTGTCTGCCAGTATTACATCAGTGGTAGGACCTACGTCACCATTGCTCCAAGTAAATATTACTGGATCATTATATAATATGGTACTTGCGGTCAAAGTGGTGAGCGTACCTTCGCATAATACTGGATTTGAAGGTGTGATCTGGACATCTGGCTCATCAAAATAATCTATAGGTACAGCATTACTTGCGGGACACATATTGCCGTCTACAATGTCGAGTTGTACAATTGTATGTTGGGGAATGACATTATTGCAAATGGTGACTGATGTACCTCCTGCATTTGCCGTCAGAGGACCATTGTTGCTGGTCCAGACGTACGAATAACCAGCTGCGGCGACAGCATAGAGGGTCGTACATCCATCCCCGCAAATCGTCGTAGTGCCTGATATGGTAGGGTCTACTTCAGGATATACTACTACATCTACAGAATCTGGGATAAAAGTACATCCGTTGATATCAGTAACCGTGACTCCATATGTATCAGAAGTTGAAACTGCGATGGAAGGCGTTGTAGCACCCGTATTCCATAGATGTTGATCGCCAGGTGGCGCATTTAGTACAAGGCTCTCTCCATAACATAAAAACAAATCACCAACCCAGGTAATTGGGCTTTGGGTGGCAGAAGGATGGACTACCAGTGATTCGACATCCGAATTTGTACATCCATTCTCGTCCGTTACAGTGAGTGTTACCATATAGGTTCCCGCCGACCCGTAAGAATGTTTTGGATCAGATCCGCCATTGCCACTCAAATCACCAAATTGCCAATCCCAACCGACTATGCCAAAATTGCTTGCATTTGAAAACATGAATGGCTTATTCACACATGTATCCGCTGGCATGATCACAATATCTGCTGTCGGAGGAGGAAGGACGGTAATATTGGTTTGGAAAGTATCAATACAGTCATCTGGATTAGAAGCAATGAGCGTTACAGGAAATACGGTTGGGGATGTCACATTGTAAGTATGCATGACTGTGGTGCCTATGGCAGAATTACCGTCTCCAAAATCCCATAACAAAGTGTCAGGAGCAGCTCCCAAAATCCATGATGAGGTACTTGTAAATGTATATTTTCCACAATCATAAGTATAATCAAAATCTGCCGCCAAAGGAATGCAGACAGCGGTGGTGTCCGTCACTGTACATGTCGTAAGACCATCGGCGCTAGGAGCGGAACCATACATATAAGCTACATAATAACCCGCCTCTGAATATTCATGCATTGGTGCTGTTATTGGGCCAGTATAGCTATTGTTGAGAGAAGGATCATTGAAGTCCCAATTCGTAATTGTAACATTCACAGAGTTGGCTGTAAAGAAATTTATCTTATTACACTCTGGAAATGAAGCGGTATGTGTTACATCTGTAAAAGTGGTTGTAGTATCAATTTCGCATGGCGGAGGCCCGTCATCACAATCACCCTGAGTCACTTTCTTGACATTGCTTTGATCTTGACATCCGGTGGCCAAATCTGTGGCTATGTAGTAATAATGACAATACCCAACAACTCCTGTATTCGTATGCGTGAGAATCGGTGAAGTATTAGGATGTAAGGTGTACAGACCTCCATTTGCACTCTTATACCATTGATAGGAGTATGCTCCGACCAGGGCATGAAGATCTACTGAATTAGGTGCGTCTTGAATACATAAGTCCAGGATGTCAGGTGATGTCAAATTCACATTTGGTAGACCATTTTCGAATACTTCATAATTGGCGACCGCAGAACATCCATTGGCTTCTGTAACCACGACAATGTAGTTACCAGGTGAATTGACTACTACGGATTGAGATGTGGTATTGACGGTAGGAGTCGGAGTAGTCCAGCTATATGTGGCCCCTGGGGTTGAAGCTGTAAGGGTGACGCCAGTAGCTCCGATGCAATAAGGCATATTCTGTGTTATCGTTACAGGTGCTGCTTCTGACAAACTCACATATCTTACCAGAACGATTGTATCACTACAAAGTGCAATGGTACAAAAGATAGTATCTAGTCCTGTGGTATTATTCCATTGAATATCCACCGTGGGACCTGTATCTCCAGATACAACACTACCATGAAGGCTATCTCTTATTTCCCAGGAATAGGTGACATCTGGATCTGAAGGAATAGGTGAAATGCTGTAAGACATGATTTCGTTTACACAAGCAGAAGGACCAGAAATGGTATACCCTGTTCCCAGTGTTTTTCTTTCAATACTACACGATATTGTGTCGGAAGGGCATTCAGGACTATTTATTTGTTGTTGATACGCAATGATTGTATAAGGACCAGATGTATTCCAGTCAACCGTTATAGGATTTCCTGTCGTATCACCAATGATGTCTCCACCAATTGCTGTCCAATAAAATTGTGTTCCTGGCACCGAAGTCAATCCAAAGTATGTGGCAGTATCACCTTCACATACTTCTTTAGGACCATCGATTCCATCCATTTTTGGTACTATGATAATGTCGAATTTTTTAGATATGGTGTCATTACAATAAGGATTTGGTGCAGATGGATAAACCAGGATTTCGTAAGCACCGGGGTCTGAAAATGCTACCTGGTAAGCCATGGTACCAGGCAGAGTTGTAGTGATATTTGGGCCCGAAGGAGGTATTACTTCCCAAATGAAATTTAATGGGTACGTAGTTGATGGTGCAATTGGTTGAGCCACGAAGTCAATTGTGTCATTGAGGCAAAATTTATTTCCAATTGGTTCAGCCAGTTCGAATTTTGGGAGAATGGCTATTTCCAACTCTGCGTATCCAGAACAATCCACAGGATCGTGACCTACTATACCTCCTAGAAAATCACTATGATAATTGACTACAATTGTGGCTGATGAAGTAGAGCCATTCCAATTGACACTGATAGAATTGCCGCTTCCAGAAATTGTTCCCGCCCAATTGGGAATTATTGACCAATCATATTCGACTGTTGGCCATTTAGGGACGGAATAGAATTCGGTAGATGGTATACAAACAGTGTCTTTTCCAGCGATCGTTGATACAGCTTCAATAATCGGCACGATGGCAGTACTTGGTTTTGGACAATATGTTGCATTGGTACATCCTGTTACCAATAAACTTACTTCTCCATATGGCCCATCTCCCCATGGTACACACAGGGTGTCATTATTGATCACAGTTCCAAAAGGTAACACATTCATACCATCAGAATCTTCTGCGGTCCATGAATAGGTGCATCCAGGACCTACTGCATCGGTCCAATATTTAGTGGTGTCGCCCTCGCATAGAGTGGAGATCCAATAAATATCAGGTCCCTCAAGATTGAGGATTTCAATTGGTATGACGATGGTGTCCGCACAGCAGCAAAGTGGATTCATTTCATCGTCTTCATTGTCCTGTACTACCACGAGAGTTACATTATACAATCCAGGAGAAGAATACTCATGAGAGGTTGTAGCGCCTGTTCCTATCATCCCATCTCCAAAATCCCAAAAGAAATGGTCTCCTCCTATTCCTGTGCTGATGAAATTCACAGGAGTGTTGAGGCATCCACAAGAACCCACAATTGAGAAGTCAGCACTTGGAGACTCTAATACTTCGATACAATATTGAGTGGTTACACCTCCAATGGTTACAGTTATTGTTTTTGGACCAGGACTAGACCAGATTATTTCAATACTATTATTCGCGGTTTGGGTAAAAGGATCTCCATCGGCAAACCAAGTAATGGTTTGACCCATTACATCATCCACATAATAGGTCACTGGAGTGCTGTCGCAGGCATAGTATACTTCTTTACCTCCTCCAGGTGTTGAATCGCCTTGCATTATGGCAGGTGGAGTCAAGTATATATTGGTACAATTGGGCTTTGGGTTCTCTTCTTCGCATTTGATCACCAAATTAATGATGTACTTATCGGGTATTCCTTCGTAGGCGTATTGTATCACAAATGTATCACAACATTCTTCGGTAGCCATTATGACAATGGAGCTGCTATTCGGATCCAATTCATAACAAAAATCATTGGTCATCAGATAAGGGAGCAGTCCACCTTGATATGGAGCGTCATTGGTGAAGAAGTTGATTCCAGAAGGATCGAGGTCATTTATATTTATGCAGGTGTCCTGAACAAATGTATGTTGTGCGTTGACATTTGAGGAGAAACCAAATAGCATTATTAAAGTTAGGTAGATAATATTTTTCATTACTTGCATTAGTTTTAGTGTTGGATAATTAGAATTCAATATTGGCGTATGGATTAGTATTGGCATTGAAGGTGGCAGAAGTAAGGACTGTTCCTGCCGTATTTCCAGCCACGATATTATAGGGGAGGGAAGCATTGCCGCTACTCGAATTTCTGATGATCACATTTCCAGTTCCGGTAATACTGAATCCATGTTGACCATTGTCTGTGCTTTGATTGTTGTCTATTCTGGCATCGCTGCTGTCACAAAAGAACCCTGAAAGTGTATTGTTGTCCGCGGTACAATTGACAATGACTACATCATTATAAATGAGATAGCCATTTTCTGAATTTGATCTTGCTTGATTATTGTGAGCCTTGCCGCCAGTGAGAATTTCGAACCCGGATAGGGTATTATTGGAAGCTATGCAGTCCGAGATAGTGGACCCCGAGCCAAGGTATACTCCATTATCATCATTGTCATAAGAGAGGCAGTTCAGTATTTGACATGTCGATCCAGTTTCCAGACCATTACCCTGGTTTGTTTTGGCGTGTGAGTTGGATATGGTGCAATAACTGGCTACATCTATTCCATCCGAACCATTGTTGAGGGCATTGCATTGATTGATGGTGCTGCTATTGTTTGCACTGAAGCCATCTAGGCCGTTGTTGGTGGCAGTACAATTATTGACCAAAGATTCTACGCCAAGGTTGAAACCAGAATATCCACAGTCATCAATTTGAATATGACTCAATGAAGAGCTGCTGGCAGAAGTGAGGTTTATTCCGTGCCCGCCCCAGCTGGATACAAAGCCGTTGTAGATGTTGATTTGATTGATGGCACCAGATGATATTATCGCCACATTCGTCCCTGATCCATCGCCGATTAAGCCATTTCCATTGAGATCGATGGATACATTGGACGTTGTGATTGTGATTCCGTTGTTTCCTGCACTGGCATTCAAGGATTCTGTGAGAAAGTATGATCCGGATGTATTGATCGAAAAGGGTAGTGTGTCTATTGGAATTCGAATTGGACCTGCGGCCAGGGTTGAAGCCAGTGGCAACCAAACAGGGGAGACGGGTGTGCCTGAGTTGTAATAAAACCCAGTATCTCCATCTGTTTGGAAGACGAGTAGAGAGTGTGAGGGATTGATAATGTTACCTTTTTCGACTTCAGTCATTCTTGGAATGAGAACCCCTTTGTCAGTACTCTTGATGTCGAGCATGGCGGATGGATCTGGCGCCGATGAAGTATTGTTGATACCGACTTGTCCAATGGAAGTAATCGCAATGAGTAAGAACAGCAAAATTAGATGTGTACTTAGGAAGCTTCTTTTCATAATCTAAATATTTTAAGTTGGTGAATACGTAATAAGGGGTGCGTAATTGATATTTATTACCCATCTATTCTGATCAAAACTATATTGATTTTGGTCCGATGTAAAAACATTTCATACCTAAGTGATGAAATCGGATAAATTAGAGATGAAATTTTTTTCCATAATATTGTAATTAAACTAAATATATAAGTGACTGTTAATCAAAAATCTGGGACGAAACTATTAAAATCTGGGACGAATTTTTTTTGATGTTTATGCAGCGTTTTAAGTTTTGAGGGGATTTTATCCTTAAACGGAAAGAGGTGAAAAGAAAATTAATAATTATTGGAAGTCTATTAGTGACTTTTCTGCATTGTTCGGGCCAGAACATGCTAAAACAATTGACAACCGAAGAGGGATTGTCCGAAATAAAGTGCTTTGATGCATTTCAGGATAGCAAGGGATATATTTGGATTGGTACAAGTGCAGGAGCGAATAAATATGATGGCAGAGATGTCATGAAATTTGATAGATCTAATGGTTTGCTTTGTGACCACATATATTCATTTCATGAAGATAGTCAGCAAAGGATATGGGTGAATAATTTGAACGGAGAACCGATTTACATAAAAGATAATGTGGTACATAATCGATATACAGATCCACACCTCGAAAAACTGAAAGGCCAGAGTGACTATATTGGATGGGTTGAAGATGAATTTCAAAGAATTTGGTTTGGACATGAAGAAGGGTATTTCAATATTCTGGACGGAGATACGATCATCAAAATCGTTCTTCCCGAAAGCCGCTATTCCGAGAAATATATTACTTACTGCCTTAGGGAATATGAAAATGACATCATTCTTGGATCATCTACAAGTATTAAATCAATTGATACCGAAACTTTCGAAACGATATGGGAATTCCCGCTAATTGAAAAGATTGTTTTTACCCGTTCAGTAATTCATAAAGACAAATTATACTTATTGGATTTGAAAGATACGTATGTTTTTGATTTGATTACCAGAGAATTGAAAGAATTGACAAGAAAGGACGGTAATCCACCGATATTTGATTGTCGTGTTTTGTATGATGAGGTTTTGATAAGTACAGCAGAAGGCATATCCGTGGTGAGAGATTCATTTATTGAAAACTATAATTTACATTCTACTCTTGACAGTATATCTATCACTGCTGTTCAGGAGGATCAATACGGTGATCTTTGGGTTGCTAGCCGAAGAAATGGCTTGTTTTCTTATTATGATAGTGATGTTGAGAAAAGCAAATTTTCTGATTATTGTAATATAATTTATATTAAAGAATTGACAAATGACAGTTTGTTTATAGTACAGGACGATTGGACGATTAATCTAATAGTTAACGACAAGTTTCAATGGAAGAAATCACTGGTTAAAAAAGATGAAAATAAATTTCATAATATATTTTACAAAGATGGTGAGTTGTGGGGTATTGACAAGTATTATATTCATATGGACATAGAAGGCGACTACAAAACATTCAATAACTATAGTCGTGAAGTGTATTATGATGAAGAAAGTAAAGCATATTATTGGATTGGAACCAAGGGATTTACCTATTTAAATGACATCAACGAAATCTTGGACTACAAGGATATGCATGAATTGATAAAAGATTCAACTGGGGTTTATCATTCTTTCTTGATGAACAATCCATATAAGTTGGAAGTTGATGCGAATCTTGATTTTTGGATAGGCGGTGAAGAGGGCTTATTTTATTTTCATAATGACCAAATGGAGAAATTGGACTATCAAGAAATTGATGGTAGCATAACGGATATTATCTTGAAGGATAATCATTTGATTGGTGTGAATTATGGCAAGGGACTTTTTGATTTGGATTTGGAAAGTCGGGAAATTGAATTTTTAACTCATGAAGATGGACTTCCTGCCAATCATTTTACACAATTGGTGATGAATGGTAATGATATTTGGTTGTCTCATGCCACTGGAATATGCCTGGTCAAGAAAGATGAGAGTGGCCTGCGACTGGTTAAGAATTTTGGAAGAGAGCACGGTATACCACGGGGTAAAATCACCTTACTCAAAATAATAGATGATGTCTGTCATTTTGTGATCAACAAACATGCACATTCAATCAAGACGGAACTGGTAGTAAAGGATACCATTGAAGTGAAAATGGACACTTCGGCCATTTCCTTTTTTACGGATGAATCGCGCACGATCACTTTTGATTGTATCAATTTTCAATTTGCTGATAAGATTCAATATGAATACCGTCTATTGCCAGTGGATACGATATGGCAAGAAACAAATGACGAAAAGATAGAACTGGAGTATCTTGCATCAGGTGATTATGATCTTGAAATTCGAGCAAGTCATCCTTTCAATCTTAATACTCCTATCCAGCGCAAATCGATTATAGTAGAGGAAAGGTGGTACAATGAAAATTACTTTAAATGGAGCGTTTATCTCATTTGCGGATTGCTATTATTTTTCCTTGTAAAAATCAAAGCGTTGAGCTTCAATAGTGCCAATTTTAAGCACTGGGTAGGTGAGAAGATTAAGAAGTACTTTGTAAAAGACGAACCCAAATCATTCAACATTAAAGATATTCATGGTGTAGTTCACTTGCTCAATCTGAATGAAATCAAATTCATCAAATCATCTGGCAATTACCTGGAATATCATACCGAAGAAAAGAAATATGTTTCCAGGATGACAATGTCCAATGCGGTAGAAAAATTTAAGGCATGGACCGACTTTCAAAGAGTACATCGCTCCTACATGGTCAATTTCAATATGATTGATGCTGTCGACCACCGAGTTTTGAAAGTTGGAAATTCGGATATACCATTCACAGACAGATACAGAAATGTAATTGAAGAAAAACTGCAATTATAAATGATTATGAACACATTTAACTTAATGACTCCTTAGTAATTCTCAGGGGCCACTGGTGGTTGAAAAAAAGTCTAGCTTGGCCTATGCGCCCTGGTCATTTCCCTCTTACCGATCGGACCATCCAGGGCTTCCAACTCAAACCCAGCAGACTTCAATGCACGCTTGAAAGACCCTTTAGCACAATAAGTCACCAGTATAGCCCCAGGATTACACATCTCAAAGATCTTCATCATCATATCTGGAGACCATAATTCTTCCTGACTGGAAGGTGCAAAGGCATCATAATAGACAATGTCAAATTTTAAGGAAGATTCAAAGTCCTCAAGCTTGGTAATATATTTCGAAAAGGTAAATCTCTCGCTGAGCTTTGTACTTACACCTGATTTACATTGGTGCATCTGAAGAAATGCATCCTTCGTCTGTACATCAAGATTTAAAACTGCTGGATAATTTAATTGTGAAAATTGTGGTTCTTCGAGAGGGTAGGCTTCAATGGTATGGTAGTCGATATGCACATTCGACTTTGACTGCATTAGTGTCATCAATGCATTGAGACCAGTACCAAAGCCCATTTCCAGAATAGAAATGCTTGTTTTACCCTTATCTTCTTGAAATTTTAGTCCGGCATCGACGAATACCGTCTGAGTCTCCTGAATAGCCCCATACTTGGAATGATAACTTACACCAAATTTTTGAGAAACGACCGTATGCGAACCATCCTGTGACAGAATTAGTTCATCCATTCAGTTGTTGTTCTAAGCTTTGTTTTAAGTCAGTTGCAGAAATATCCAAGTGGCTCTCATTATAAACTGCTTTCCCCTTATGCAGAATGATTACCTGTGGTGATTCGTGCCTTACTTCAAGTTTGTCCGCAATAGCATTTGAAACAGAGCGATAAGAAAGTAAATCCAGGTAATATGGATTCATATCCAATGACCAGTCACCTTCTAATCTTCTCTTCGCCATGCCACTAATAGGACACGTAGTACTGTGCTTAAAAATTATTTGAGGAGAGCCGTAGCTATCCTCAATAATAGACTCTAATTGATTTTCAGAGTCCAGGTTTTTCCATTGTATCATTCAATAATTACTTTACTATACTCATAAGAGCGTTAGTCGCTGCTTCTAATTCGTATGGACATCCCACTCCGCCCCTGTTGCAAGAAGTCATTACAGCTACCAAAAGCAATAGTGCTAATACTGTTGATACGTTTTTGATTGATTTAGAATTCATTTGTTAATCTTTTAAATGCCTGTTAATCTTGAAAACTTAAACGAAACTACATATATAGTTATTATTCTAATGTAAAATTAATTCCTTTGTTGTTTATTTTCGCTTAAATATTAGTTAATAAATATAAAATTTGCGACATGCGCATTCATTTTATTGCTATTGGAGGAAGTGCAATGCACAATCTTGCCCTAGCATTGCATGACTCAGGTCATGTTGTTACAGGTAGTGACGACGAAATTTACGAACCGTCACGCTCCAGATTGCAGCAAGAAGGCCTACTTCCAGACCAATTTGGTTGGTATACTGACAAAATCGAGCCAAATATTGATGCGATCATTTTGGGAATGCATGCCAGAGTAGATAATCCAGAACTTTTTCGGGCCAAAAAGTTGGGCCTCAAGATATATTCCTATCCAGAATTTATAGCTGAGCAATGTACCGAAAAGACAAGGGTTGTCGTGGCTGGGAGTCATGGAAAGACTACTACTACATCCATAATTATGCACGCCCTTTCGAATGCTGGAATAGATTATGATTATTTGGTCGGGGCACAATTGGAAGGATTTGATAGAATGGTCAAATTGTCGGATGCTGGCATAATAATTTTGGAAGGTGACGAATATTTGTCATCTCCGATTGACCGCAGACCCAAAATGATGCATTATGACCCGGATATTGCAATTATAACGGGAATCGCCTGGGATCATATCAATGTTTTCCCTTCGATAGAAAACTATGTAGACCAATTTCGTCAGTTTGTAGTTGGGATGAAAGATGGTTCGACCTTATATTTTTATGAAAATGACGACTTCATGAATGATATTATTGGCGAATCAGGACATGCTTGTGATACCATAGGATATAATCAAATAGAAGTGGATGAGGACAAATGTGTAAAAATTGAAGATGTCAAATATCAAATCAAGCTAATAGGAAATCATAATTTGCAAAATATCAAATCTGCAGAATTGGTTTGTACACAACTAGGAATATCAAAAACTGACTTTTATAGTGCTCTGCAAACTTTCTCTGGTGCAAACAAGCGATTGCAGGTATTAAGAGACGGGAGTAATGGCAAAGGCAATGTTTACTTGGATTTTGCTCATGCGCCTTCCAAAGTCACGGCTACAACCCAAGCGATGAAAGATTGGTATCCTGATGCTCCTTTGGTGGCTGTCTTCGAGTTGCATACATATTCAAGTCTGAACAAGGAATTCATACCTCAATATGCTGGTGCCTTGGCTGCAGCAGATAAGGCCGCAGTTTTCTTTAGCGAGCATGCCTTGAAAATGAAAAAAATGCCACATTTGGAGGATGAATTTGTGAAAAAAGCATTTGATCACCCAAATCTTGCTGTTTTTTCTGATAAAGACAAGCTTGAAGAATTTTTGAAAAATCAGAATATTGAGGAAGCAAACCTTCTGTTGATGACTAGTGGGAACTTTGATAAATTGCCAGTGAAGACCATTCTTGAAATATAATTTTTAGGTGTAAACTGTAGTATATGGGGCATTTTATTTAACTGCAAATAGCGCAAAGATCGCTAAGAGATAGTATACATATATTTTCGTGAATTACTTAGTGCAATCATTGCGTCCTTAGTGGTTAATAGTATCCAGCCAAATCAACATATTTAAAAAATAGTTAATATGTTTTTAAAATACTTCCTATTTATTTTACATTTGTCTCAATTACAGGAACTGAATATCAAAATTCTTCAGTTCATAACAAAAAATAAAATTGCAACATGACAAAACCTACTTTGATTGTTTTAGCAGCTGGTATGGGGAGCCGATATGGAAAGCTTAAGCAGATGGATGGTTTCGGCCCTAATGGAGAGACCATTATTGATTATTCAATCTACGATGCCATCCAGGCTGGATTTGGCAAAGTTGTGTTTATTGTCAGAGAGTACTTCAAGGAGGAGTTCAAGGCTGCAATGGACCCAAAATTTAGCGACAAGATTGAGTTGGTTTATGTCACTCAGGAGTTGGACAATATACCATCAGGTATCTCGGTACACCCAGAAAGAGAAAAACCCTGGGGGACAGCACATGCCGTATGGGTAGCAAAAAATGTAGTGAACGAGCCGTTTGCCGTGATCAATGCAGATGACTTCTACGGTGCAGATTCTTACAAGGTGCTGAACGAATATTTGACCAAGGATGATACAGATAATTATGCAGTCGTCGCTTATTACCTAAAAAACACCTTATCTGATCATGGGACTGTAAATAGAGGCGTCTGCTATAGCAATGAACAAAGATACTTGACCAAGGTAGTGGAGTGCACCAAAATTCAGAGAGAAGAGGATGGGGTAGTTCGATATCCTAATGGAGATGGATCAAAAAAAGAGCTGGAAGATGATACCCTTGTATCCATGAATATGTGGGCTTTTAAGCCTTCATACTTTGATCACGTTGACAATCAATTTGGCGACTTTCTCAGATCAGCTGGCATGGAATTGAAATCAGAATTTTATATTCCTAGTGCTGTGGACCAGTTGATCAATGACGGCACGCTGAACGTGGATGTTTTGGATACCAATTCGTCTTGGTTTGGAGTGACCTATCAGGAAGATAAGCCGATTGTGATGGAGAAGTTGAATGCTTTAATTGCTGCAGGGGCGTATCCTGAGCGGTTGTATTAAAAATATAAAATCACATTGGATTGGAATTAAGGAAAGAATTGAAATTTTCTGTGTCTAAGGCCATTTAAACCAATACTGGATTTTAATTGTCAGAATTGCTAGAAGTTCAATTTCTCTAGGCATATTCAGGAGTAGACCAACATTCAAAGTCGATAGCTTGAGTATTAACTAAGAGGTAAAAGAAGCGCGGCCTTGACTGGGTTTTGGGATGTGGGAGCGGCTATGCGTGCTGTGTCGTCCTGAAAAAAGTTTACAGTTAATAATGATAATCCTGTCATTCATTTACAGTTTTGTAATAATCCTAAAATATGTTTACATTACAAAATGAGATTGAAACGGAAACAAGCTCTGCTGGAGAGCAACTTGCGAGGGATAAATCTCTGAATGACGAAATGTTATTTATAGACCGGATCACTTTTGATTCGGTTTTTATATTTCAGAATTCACTATGCCTTAGAAAAACTCATGTCGCTTTTGGCAATTTTGCCTTGATAGTAATTCTTCCATAATCTTTGTGGTTCAATATTCCTATTTTGATTATGCACTTCATACGGAGTCAAATTGCTAATACTCATATGGGGGCGGTCAAAATTGTAGAGTTCTATTGAGCGATCTAATATTAGCTTTGCCTCTTCGAATGAATTTGCTGTTTGATTCCATAAATATTCATCTTTTAATATTCCATTTACCCTTTCGGCAATCGCATTTTCTAAAGGGTCTCCGTTTTCAGTCATGGAAACTTGAATATTATTTCCCCTCAGCAACTCTACATAGATAGTGCTGCAATACTGAGCCCCCCTATCAGAATGATGAATAAGATGATCAGGTATACTTCTCAATTTAGAAATAGCCATATGTAAAGCTTGAACTGACTCAATACTTTCTAAGGTTTTGGAAATATGATATCCTACAATCATGTGAGAATATGCATCAGTGATCAAGCTTATATACAAAAAGAAAGATCCACACTTCCAATATGTTATATCACTAACCCACAGTTGATTAGGAGCATTGGGCTGAAAGTTTTTAATTAAATTAGGATACCTTCTCAACCAATGAAACGAGTTTGTAGTATATACTTTTCGTTTCCTCTTTTTAACCAATAAATTATGAGAAGCCAAGGTTCTGAAAAACACATCACGACCCATTTTTATCTCATGTTCTTGTAAAAATGAAGAGAGCTTAAAGAATAACTTCCTGCCTCCCATCCTTTGATGATCCTTTCGTATTTTCAAAACTTGTTTAATTACAAGCTCTTGTTCTAGGGCATGTTCAATACTTCTTTTCTTATGTTGATAATAAGCTTGTCTAGTCAAACCAAACAATCCACACAATTTTTCAAGACTATTAGTTGGATATAGAACCCTCATTTCTTGGATGGTTTGGTATCGAACTTTTTTCTAATCGAAATATTAAATTTTTGCTCAGCCAAATCTATCATTTTAGAATAGGCTATTGCTTTGAGTTCAGCATCTCTTAATCGCTGCTCTAATACCTTGATGCGTTCCTCCTCAACCAGTTTTTCTAATTCATCCTTTTCACCTTTCATATATTTTGAAAGTTTGTCCTTGGTAGTGTAACCAAATTTTCGCATCCAACGAAGTAGTGTGCCATGCTCTTCATATTGACCAGTAAATTTCTTCCAGACTTCTTGTTTAGTATAATCATTTGCCAGATAATATTCAATTATCTGACGTTTAAATGCTTCTGAGTACGATCTTGTACTGTGTTTGACTTCTTTTTTTCTAGCCATTTTTATACGTTTTTGTGTAAACCTATTTCAGGACAAGACATGCTGCATTAGCCAGTCTTGATTTTTTTGGTTCTGTTTTTTTATCAAGTTGATAACCAGATTTTCAGGAAAAATGAAAGAATAACTAATTTGCCACATTAAAAATCTGGAGAAGGATATTTTGACCTTTCTTTTTTAGTGGTGGCTTTGGACCCCTTTATCAAGTTTAGGCATAGGCAATTTTGAAAAATGATTGGTGGCTTTTAGACCCCTTATGATAGAATTAGTATTTCTCATTGCCTTAATATCCCTCTCCCAAAAATAATGATATGGCAAAAGTAATAAATCCTAAAGCAGCAGGGATTGATATAGCCGCGAAAGAACACTTTGTATGTGTACCGAACTCAGAATCAAATAATAAAGGAAAAGTTAAATCTTTTGGATCCTATACCAAGGATTTATATGCCATTTCCGCTTGGTTAAAGGAAAATGAAATTACCACTGTTGCTATGGAATCTACTGGTATTTATTGGATGGAGCTATTCTTTGTTCTTAAAGAAGCTGGGTTTGAAGTTTTATTGGTTGACGCTCGACACATAAAGAATGTACCTGGTAGAAAGACAGATGTTTTAGATGCTCAATGGATACAAAAATTACATTCTTACGGATTTTTGCGAGGCTGTTATCAACCAGAAAATTTGATGAGAACATTAAGAACTTTGGTTAGAAGACGCTCTCAGCTTATAAAAGATATGACTACTAGTACCAATAGGTTAGTAAAAGCATTGGAGCAAATGAACCTAAAAACCAAACAAGTAATATCAGATATTCATGGAAAAACAGGACGAGCAATCATACAAGCAATAATAGGAGGAGAACGAAAAGCAAAGAATTTTTTAAAGTATAAGGATAGAAGAATAAAAGCGAGTGATAACGAATTTCAATTAGCACTAGAAGGTAATTGGAAAGAGGAACAACTCTATCTTTTGGAACTAGAAAATAATAGTTACAAATTTCTAAAAAATGAATTATCAAAACTAGATGCTAAAATAGAAGTCGTTTTAAAACAATTAACGCTAAATCAGAAGGTGCTACCCGAAAAACAAAGAACAACCAAAAGTAAAAACGCTCCAAAATTTAATGTGAAGGGTTATTTACAGAACCTATATGGAGTAGATGTTACTAAAATATATGGAATCAAAGAAGGATCAGCATTAACCATCTTATCAGAAACAGGAAAGGATTTAAAGAAAAAGTTTCCTGCCGAAAAACAGTTTCTTTCCTGGTTGAATTTAGTCCCTGACACTAAAATATCAGGAGGAAAGGTATTATCCAATGGGATGAAAAAGAAGAAAAATAAAGCTGGACAAGCATTTCGAGAAGCATCTGGAACATTATGGCGTTCAAAAAATCCATTAGGAGAAAAACTGAGATCCAAAAAAGCGAAAAAAGGAGCTGGACCAGCAATTGTAAGCATTGCCAATAAATTAGCTTCAATATATTACAATATGGTAACCAAAAAGCTAGAATTTGAGCCTGGAAAGCTGGTACAACATAAAAAACAAATTTTATTAAATCGGATCAATTATTTTGAACGCAAAGCCAACGAAATGAGGGTCATAATGGAAAAAGAAGTCAGTTTAGTTATATGATAGAAAAAAATAGAACGCCCTTGCGGCGAGCAAAAGATTAATAAGGAAATTCGATTACCCCGTTTTCCATCATAATTCTATCAATTTGGGGTATTAATTTAACATCTTCCAGAAGTAATCGTTGAATTATGGGATTTAAGCAATTGATTATTAAGTGTTTATAAAATGATTTAAAAGAAGAGAGTTACTTATGAATATCCCTCTCTAGTAGGTCAAAAAAGATTACTACATTTAATCATTTCTTGTTTTTAGCTATACATTCATTGAAGAAAATATAGCTTGAATGCTGGAATAATGGAATTTGAGAATAAGGTTGAGAGTTTATTTTTGAAATCAATTTTCAAAACACAGGACAAAACCCATCATCATTATCCACCTCACCCAAGAAGGTAATACTGAATTCTAAGGCATTCAATCCCTTTCTGTCAGAAATCAAATCTCCCAGACTGTGATCATAACTGATTCCAAATAATATATTTTTCAATTCTATACCTACGCTAGCCACAATAGATTCGACTCCAAATCCAGAGACATTATTGACCGTCCTGATCCAGGGTCCAAAATGAAGGTATTTGTCTCCAAAGTCATCCAACTTGTATTTGAAATTTGTCCCTAGATTGACCTCAGTATGCGGCCCTTGAAGCAAAAACAATATTCTCGGTTGAACTTCCATTTTTTCTGTAGTGGTCATAAACATGCCAGCATATCCTGTAAGCTTAGCAAACATAGCATTGTCTCTTACCAAAGAAGGGTTCGGAGATTCGTCAAACTTATAAAAACTGATATTTGGTGTAGTGATATGAGCGTATGACACTCCAGCAAAATATTGCCTTCCCTTCGATGGAGCGATACTATAATTAAGACCCACTACGAAGTCAACAAATGCAAAATTATTGGCTGGAAGCAATTCTCCAGTAGGAAGATTAAAACCATCTATCGAATTGAATTGATCCTGAAAAAATAAATCTTCGTAATTAATGCTTCTTTGTATCAATCCAATCTGGAATCCAAGTCCAAAGTAATGATCGATGTTTTGATCAAGTGACTTGTGGTAGGCACCTGCAATGGCAATTTGATTTGTATTCAGATCAAAATCAGATACCTGATCGGAAAAAAACATAAACCCTCCAGCTGCAATATCAGGCCTGGTCTGTCTATTGTTCATTAGAAATTTTAGATCTCCCGCCGCACTGAAGGTCCTGAGCGGATTGTCGAGCGCACCTCTCCATTGATCTCGATAATTGACAGCCACTCTATAATTTCCAGGCGATGTCCCAGCCAAAGCCGGATTTAGAGTCAAAGGACTGGTATAGAATTGAGAAAAGTGAGCGTCTTGGGCATTCATTGTTGAATTAAGTGTCACACACAGACCAAGGACAACTGCAAAAAAGAGGTAAGAATTATTGAAAAACTTCATTATTCATTTTTAGACTAAAATCAAACGCAAAACTAATGAAAGAAGTTGTTTTTAGCGAATCGAATTTTTGGCAGTAATATTGCACCGTAATAAGAAGGCGGGTTGTTAATGCGTTAAGCTGTTTTATGTTTTTTAATAAGATTGCTTGACTGCGCATCAACTCACGAGCTAATTCTAAGTATAGTGGCAAAAAAGACAATTAAAATAAAGATTCCCAAGACGCATGGCATTTGCATGGTCAGTGTGGCTCCGATACGAAAGAAACCTGATGATGCATCTGAGATAATATCACAACTTCTTTTTGGCGAGTTGATCACCATAATCACCAAGAAAAATAAGAGTTGGGTAAAAGTGAAGTGTGAATGGGATGAATATGTAGGATGGATAGACCCAAAGCAGATGCAAGGACTTACAGAGCCAGAGTTCGATGCGCTGAAGGAGAATAACGCCTATGCCATTGAAATTGCTCAACCTATTACCTACAAGGATATCTCATTTCCCATACTGGCGGCGAGTAGCTTACCACAGTTCGATGGGATGACATTCACAATTCTCAAGGAAAAGCATTTTTACAATGGACAGGTCATAGTACCAGGTCAAGTAAATATAACAGCCGAGTTGCTTATAAAAGTTGCAAAAAAGTATCTGAATGCCCCTTACTTGTGGGGAGGCAGAAGCCCATTCGGAATTGATTGTTCGGGATTCACTCAATGTGTATTTAAAATATTCGGAATTCGATTGCCGAGAGATGCTTATCAGCAAGCAGAATTAGGCGAAATGGTTGATTTTGTTTCTTCGAGCAATGTGGGCGATTTGGCCTATTTCGAAAATAAGGAAGGCCGTATTCATCATGTTGGGATTATCCTGGAAGACAATTACATTATTCACGCTTCAGGAATGGTGCGAATTGATAAATTGGACCACTTTGGAATTTATCATAAGGGTAAGAGAAGTTATACGCATACATTGAGATTCATCAGACGGATACTTTAGAGATTGGAAAAATTGAAAAGATTGGAAAGATTGAGAAAGATTGAGAAAGATTGGGAAAGATTGGGAAACTTATAAAGTTTACTAAGCTTGAGCCAAGCGGGAATCACAGACAGAAAAGAATAAGAAAGATTGGTAAACTTACAAAGTTTACTAAGCTTAAACCGAGGGTGAATCACAGGTAGTAATACCGAGAAAAATCAGAAGTGCTTCAGATGACCTTAGCGTGATTTAAGAGGCGCAGTATTAATACGAATTCTGGCATATTTGAACGGTACTTTATTTTTATTTTTTTGAATGATAAAAAAGCCAATTTTTAATCTTTTGAAATACCAATATGCGATCGTCAATTATCCAAATAATAGAGTTTAATTTTCATTTTTTTTGGTAGTTTTAAAATCTTGCCTATATTTAAATCTTAATAAACTTGTACACCAATTATTAGATTCTTATCTAAGCAAAACGACAGGACATTAATGATGAGTTTAAGTTTGTTTTGTAATCTTATTTTTTGATTCTCATATAATAATATTCTGGTATTATGAGCATTGAGTTCGATATAGATGAAATGATAGATATTCTGACTAAGTTGGGGTATACTGTGAAGAAAAAAGAAGTAACGAGTAAAAAGCTTCGTAGTCGAATATATAATAGATATAACAAGTATGTAGTGATCAGAGAAGAAGAGGAAGTTGGAATCGAAGAAGTTTTTAAACAGGAATTAATTTATCATATTTTTAAAATTAAGTAATACAGTGGCTATAAATCTTAAAAAAGGACAGAAAATAGAGCTCGGATTATCTAAATTAACAATAGGATTAGGATGGGATCCAAATGAAGGCACAGGACACGATTTCGATTTGGATGCATCAGCATTTTTATTAGATAAATCTCGAAGACTAGCAAAAGAATCTCATTTTATATTTTACAACAACTTGTGTGGTCTTGGACATAATGAAAGCAATCCTTGTGAAAATAATGGATGCACGGATGGAGAGTATGGAGTAAGGCATACTGGTGACGATCCAGATGGTAGCTCAAGTGATGGAGATGACGATGAAGCTTTGGTAATCAATATCGAAAAGATACCTACTGAAATAGAAGAAATTCTTTTTGTAGTGACGATAGATGACTTCGAAGCAAGAAAACAAAATTTTGGTCAGGTGCGCAATTCGTACATTCGTATCGTTAATGATCTGACAAACGAAGAAGTGGCTAAGTTTGAACTGGATGAAGATTTTTCTATTGAGACAGCTGTCGAATTCGGCAGATTGTATAAGAAAAATGGAGAATGGAAGTTCGAAGCATCTGGAATAGGATACCAGGAAGATTTGGGCTATTTTGTGGATAAGCACTTTTCAGGAGAAGTAATCAAATAAATCAAATATAATATATGGCAATTAACTTAAAAAAAGGTCAAAGGGAAGTTCTTTCGGCTGGAAATTTTACCGTTGGTTTGGGATGGGATACCAATGAGACTTCGACAGGTGTCGATTTTGATTTGGATGCATCTGTATTTATCCTCGGTGAGAATAAAAAATTACTTTCAGATTCGCATTTTATTTTTTATAATAATTTGGCAGATCCAGAAGGCGCGGTAAGACACACTGGAGATAATAGGACTGGTGAAGGAGATGGAGATGATGAATCAATAATCATTGATTTGTCAAAAATCAACTCTGGTGCAACTGAAATTTGCGTTGTGGTGACCATAGATGAGGCTGAAGCACGCAAACAGAATTTTGGACAGGTAAGAAATGCATTTGTCAGAATCGTCGACAATTCTAATAATACAGAAATAATGAAATTCGAACTGGATGAAGACTATTCAGTCGAAACAGCCGTTGAATTTGGAAGAATATATCTAAGAAACGGAGAATGGAAATTTGAAGCAATTGGCATGGGAATGAACGGAGGGCTTCAGGATTTTTTAAATAAGTATCAATAACAAAACTAAAATTATGGCAATTAATTTAACAAAAGGTCAAAAGATTGACCTTAGAAAAAAATCAGCTTCTGGAGAATCTTCCGCCCTTACTCAATTTTGTGTAGGTGTAAACTGGGGAGCTATAGAAACTACTAAGAAGAAATTTTTTGGTGGTACAAAGAAAGTAATAGAAGATGTGGATCTCGATTTGAGTTGTATCATGACCGATCAGGCGGGACAGCTTCTAGATTGGATATATTCACCAGAATATAATGGATTCCTTAGTCAAAATAACCTACCTCTTGGAAAACTTGCATCTTCAGATGGCGCACTTCGTCATAGTGGTGATGACAGACAAGGAGATGTAGGTGGAGATGATGGACTTGATAATGAGATCATCAGTGTTGATTTGAATAGAGTAGACCAAAGAGTAGACAAAATATTTTTCTTTTTGAATATCTACCTTAACAAAGGACAGAATTTCGATTTTTCACACATTCCATTTGCAAAAATTAGAATGTATGAAGGTACGCCTACAAGAGTGAACAATGTACATGCGAGCTATGACATCGTTACAGATACGACGTACAGAGGTAAAGGAGCTTTGATCATGGGTAAATTATACAAGCGTAATGGAGAATGGAAATTCGACGCGATGGGTGAGCCTACAGATGACAAAATATTCTTTCAAACAATTCAACGCATAATTCAAAATCACGCGAAATGAGAAGACTGCCAGTATACCTACTCTTAGATACTTCGGGCTCTATGATGGGTGAACCCATAGAGGCTGTAAAAAATGGAGTTCAAGTAATGGTCAATTCATTGCGACAAAATCCACAAGCTATTGAGACGGCTTATCTTAGTATTATTACGTTTGATAGTACTGCGAGGCAGATTGTACCGCTTACAGATTTAGCTTCTTTTCAAATGCCAGACATCAGTGTGACTGGAGTTACAGCTTTGGGTGAAGCATTGAAGGTAGTATCCGAGTGTATCGATAGGGAAGTGGCCAAGACTTCATTGGAAAGCAAAGGAGATTGGAAGCCTTTGGTATTTATTATGACTGATGGTATACCTACTGATAATATGCAAATTGGTCTTGAAGAGTTGAAGAAGAGAAAGACGGCTTATATCGTGGCATGTGCAGCGGGAAGCGGAGCCGATACTTCACTCTTAAAGCAGATCACGGAGAATGTTGTGAGTTTGGATACTGCTGACAGTCAGAGTATTGGTAAATTCTTTATGTGGGTGACGGCGTCTATCGGAGTATCTTCGACCAAGGTTGAAGAAGCAGGTACAGATGCTACAGGCATGAATGAATTGCCACCACCACCTTCAGAATTGAATATTGTTGTTTAATTGTTAGAAAAGAAGAATGAAATCTTTAGAACAATTAAAAAGCAAAATATTGAAAGATGGGTATATTGATGATATAGAAGTTGGGGAACTTGAGACGGCCATCCTTGCTGATG
Source organism: Saprospiraceae bacterium (assembly GCA_965230575.1). Classification (GTDB taxonomy): domain Bacteria; phylum Bacteroidota; class Bacteroidia; order Chitinophagales; family Saprospiraceae; genus CAJXUU01. The sequence continues at coordinate 6,145,471 of OZ246013.1, read as the reverse complement.
GAAAAATAGATGAAAAGGAAGCGGATATTCTTTTTGAATTGAATGATGCGTTGAGTGGTAAAATGGATAGTCCTTCCTGGACAAATTTCTTTGTACAGGTCATTTCATCTTTTGTCTTGCATAATGAAGAATCAAAAATAGAAATTGATCATAAGGGAGCTGAGTATCTTCTGAATAAAATTACTGGTGATGGTAAAATAGATCCGAATGAGAAAGCACTCTTAATTAATCTTAGAAGGATAGTAGGGAAGTTGCCTGATATTCTTAATGATCTTGTACCCAGATAATATCAGAAGGTCATGGCCTTTAAAGTTGAAAATTGTAGTTTAAAAAAATAGAAAGAAGAAAGAATGAAATCTTTAGAACAATTAAAAAGTGAAATCCTGGAAGATGGGGTTATTGATGCTGCTGAAGTAAAGGAAATTGAAGAGGTGATCTTTGATGATGGAAAAATAGACAAAGAGGAAGCCGATTTTCTTTTTGAATTGAATGATGCAGTAAGTGGAAAAGAAAATGATCCGTCATGGTCAGCTTTATTCGTGAGAGCTATCTCATCTTTTGTATTGGATGATGATGAATCAGCAGGAGAAGTTGATGATGATGAAGCTAAGTATTTGTACGAACAAATATCTGGTGATGGTCAAATAGACGATACAGAAATGGCTCTGTTAAAGCACTTGAATGAGAAACTAGGAGGGCTACCTTCTATATTAGGAGGACTTATAAGTAAATAATGAGAAGGCTTCCAGTATATTTTTTGTTAGATACATCAGGCTCAATGAGAGGTGAGCCTATAGTAGCGCTTAATAATGCGTTGAGTGGTATGGTGAATACACTGAGGTCTGATGCTCAGGCTTCGGAAACTTTGTGGATGAGCTTTATAACCTTTGATCTTAATGTCAAAGAGGTACTGCCATTGACTGATTTGCAATCATTGCAATTGCCAGAAATTGTTTGTCCGCAAGGTGGTCCGACAATGACAGGCAGAGCATTGACATATTTGTACGACAAGGTGAAATCAAATATCAAAAAAAGTACACCTGAACAGAAAGGCGACTGGAAGCCTTTATTATTCTTATTTACCGATGGAAAACCCAGTGATTATCTGGATTACAAAAGGATGATTCCAAAGATAAAGTCTTTGAACTTTGCTACCATAGTTGGTTGTGCAGCAGGTAGCCTGGCAGATGATGGCAAGCTCAAGGAATTGACAGACAATGTTGTTCATTTAGAAACAGCAGATAGCAACACGATGAAACAATTTTTTACATGGGTGTCTGATACGATCGAACAAGGGAACAAGAGTATGGGGACTACAGATGAAGTTTCTTTACCACCTCCTCCTTCTGAAGATATAATTGTCATATGATGTTCATACTTAAATATATAGCAATTGCACTTTTCTTAGCTTTATTCATTTATAGTAAAATAAAACCTATAGAAGACAAGCTATTTCCAGAGAACAAAAAGAAATTTGGATACATAAAACAGGCAATTGAACCCGCTTTGGAATGGTTGAACAAGTATATCAAACCCTATGAAATAGGTCAGGGATATTCAATCAGTCTGGCCCAATTTGTCTTGGCTGCAATTCTAATTTTAATCATTATTATTTAAGACGCCGAGATAACTCAATCAAAATAATATCCAAATGAGAAGATTACCAATTTATTTCTTAATCGATGTTTCTGAATCAATGGTCGGTGATCCGATTGATCAAGTTCAGGACGGAATAGCAACCATAATTCAAGAATTGAAAACTGACCCTAATGCTCTGGAAACAGTTTATATTTCAATAATAGTGTTTGCTGGCGAAGCCAAAACGATTGTACCATTACAAGACATAATCAGTTTTTACCCACCAAAATTTCCAATTGGAAGTGGAACTTCATTGAGTAAGGGACTCGGACATCTGATGTTTGAGTTGAGAAGAAATTTGGTGAAAACTACTGCTGATACAAAAGGAGATTGGAAGCCAATTGTATTCTTATTTACAGACGGTGTGCCTACGGATAATACGACAATGGCAATCAATGAGTGGAATAAAAATTGGAAGAGAACAGCTAATATTGTGGCCGTTTCTCTTGGAAGTGGGGTAGACAATAAGGTGCTTCTTCAATTGACAGAAAATGTTCTTCAATTAGAAAATACAGATGCATCGAGTTATAAAGAATTCTTCAAATGGGTAACGGACTCTATAAAGACAAGCAGTCAGAGCATTGAGACCAATAAGGCTGGGATAGACTTGGCCAAGATCAACTCTGATAATTTGAAAGAAATCGACCATTCTCATACTCAGGAATCCTATGTAGACGACAATTTTGTGGTTATTGCCGCTAAGTGTCAAAATACGAAAAAGGGATATCTCATGAAGTATCGAAAGGATATTGTGGATTCCGGATTTGGAGGATTGGGTTTATCCACCCGACAATATCGTCTTACTGGTGCGTATCAGGTCGATGACAGCTACGAAGAGCTTTCAGATGAGAACGCGTCCAAACAACATCAAATCAATACCCAAGAATTAATTGGAGCCCCAACCTGCCCTTGTTGTGGCAATCAAATCGCATTTGCTGTTTGTCAGTGCAATCAAATACACTGTATTGGAAATGAAGCTATGTCTACATGCCCCGGATGTGGCAATGTAGGAAGATATGGCGCTGGAACTGGCGGATTTGATGTGAATAGAACACAGGGTTAGTATGGATGCATCGACGTACGTTCAAAGGCTACTCTCTCAAAAGGTCGAAAATAGTGATAAGTATGAGAGCAAGGTTTTCAAGGAGTTTAGTGAAATACCCGAGATAAATGAATCTGCATCTGAAATCATCAAGTTGCAGAGTAAAATAATGGAAATGTGGGAAGTAAAAAGTAAAATTTTGGCTTTTGAGAATTTGAATATCGTAATTCCAAATGCCACACAGGGTAAGCCGTATGAATATTCTTTCGAACCTAATTTTTTTAAGAAGAGTAATATATTTCATTATTACTTCATCGGGCTTGAGGATTTAGGATTGGATTATGATCGCGAAAACCTATGTATAAAGGGAAATCCTACTCAGTCGGGAAATCTAAAACTGAACTTGAAGTTTTTAGTGGAAGGCGAATCAGAACATAAAGAACACCACCTCAAACTGATAAACCTGGTAATCAACCCTGATCCGAAATCACTTTGGAAAAATATTGAAAGCGATAAAGATGCTATCTATTGGAAGGAAGACAATAAATCTTCTTCTGCAAAATTAAGCGACAAGTATATAATTGCCTCTTCTAAGCGAGGGAGATCTCACCAAAATGTGGGAAGCTTTCGGGATGATGATTATGCGTTCAAGCATTTTGAGGATAATGGCTGGACAGTAGTCGCGGTATCTGATGGAGCCGGAAGTTATCCTTTTTCAAGGAAAGGATCTGAAATGGCTTGCAAGGAAATAATTAATTTTTTTAGCGAAAAAGTTACATCAGAGGATTGGGCTTCGCTAGAACAAAAATTGAGAAGTTACAAGGAATCTGAAGCAGCTTCGAATGATGAGACTTCCAAGGCCGCAATCGAAGACTTGATGAGCGATGTGAATGCTGAGGCTACTTCAGATGTGAGTAGTGAAGTTGCAAGCCCTGTTTCGGATGAAGGATCAGAGAATGCATATTCAGATCTATTTGAGGATGTAGATAGTGGTGAAGATGAAACAGCAGATGTAGCTAATGCCTCTATTACTTCTGAAGTCAAAATCGAAGTTATTTCAGATGACGAAGGACCAGCTGAAGATGTAGTCGCAGATGATTCCGAAGAAGACACTCAAACAGAAAAAGAGGAAGAATCAACGAGTCTTGAAGATGAAAAAGATAAGATATTCAATGATTTAAATGCTTTTTATAAAAATTTACTTTACAAGGGAACACTGCATGTGTATACCAGGATTGGTGAATTGGCGGGAAAGACTTTCAAGGAGCATCCAGATCTGATGAATCATCCCAAGGCAAAAACGGCAATTGATTATTTCCACTCGACTTTTATATTTACAATTTTTAAGAAGTTTGATTTTGGATATGCGATATTGACTTTTGGAGTGGGAGACTGTCCAATAGGATTGGTAAATACCGATGAATCTGAGGCAATATTATTAAATTGGCTGGATGTAGGTGAATTTGGTGGAGGTACAAGATTCGTTACTCAAAGGGAAATATTTGATTCCAAGGAGAGACCTATGCATACAAGAATCAACCTGCATTTTGAAGATGATTTTTCATACCTCTTCCTAATGACAGATGGAATATATGATGCAAAATTTGTAGTAGAGGCGAATCTTGAGAAAACGGAAAAATGGAAAGAATTTATTGCCGACTTGAAAGGTAATAATGAAGATAAAGCAGCAATAGAATTTGGAGATGATATAAAAAAAGCTGAGGGCCAGCTCAATGAGTGGATGGACTTCTGGAGTAAGGGCAATCACGATGACAGGACATTAGCAATAATTTATAAGGCATGAGTGTAAGGACCGTAACTTCTGTAATCGACAACACAAAGAAATATCAATTTGTGGATAATGGCGAACCTATGCGTGGAGGGATGAAAGACGTATATTTCAGCCCAGACAAATCTTATGTAGTAGCCATTTATAGAGACAAACAAGACTATAACTCGATCGATCGATTAAAAAAAATTGCTACCAAGTACTTCGACAGTTTTTTCAAGCGAGAAGGTGGGGAGTACTATAAGAAACTCTATTCCTGGCCTACCGACGTGGTGATGGACAAGGATCGGGTAGGGATCATCGTTCCATGCTATGCCAAGGATTTTTTCTTCACAAAAGGATATGACGGAAATGACTTGCTCAAAGGAAAGGAGAAAGAAGGAAAATGGTTTGCCAGTGCAAAGTTCAGAACGGCGTCTTCAAGACTTAAATTGGATAAAACTGAATTGGGCAACTGGTTGAGTTATTTTCAGATATGTGTGAATATAGCAAGAGGCGTAAAAAGATTGCATGCTGCTGGCTTGGCACATTCAGACCTGTCTTACAAGAATGTCTTGATCGATCCTATTACCAAGTCTGCCGCAATAATTGATATTGATGGATTGGTAGTGCCAGGATTGTATCCGCCTGATGTGATCGGTACGGCAGATTTTATTGCACCAGAGGTTGTGGCAACAAAGCACCTTCCTTCCAAGGACCCGAATCGTAAATTGCCAAATAGATTGACAGATTTGCATGCCTTGGCAGTATTGATATACATGTACTTGTTGTATAGACATCCCTTGAGGGGCGGAAATTATTTCGGAGCCCTGGAGTCAGATGAGGAGGAAGATTTATTGATGGGGTCCAAAGCACTGTTTATTGAACATCCGACAGATAGTAGTAATAGGAATTTTAAGCGAGAGTATGGGGAGAATATGAAAAAGTTTTACCCATGGACGGATTTACAAAAATTACCTTATTCGGTGACAGGTCCATACTTAAAAGAACTATTTGATCAGGCATTTGTCAAGGGATTGCACAATCCAAGAGAGCGTCCACCTGCTGAAATGTGGGAACAAGCCCTAATTAAGACGAATGACTTGAAACTGCGATGTAGTAATAGTAGTTGCGGTCAGCAATGGTTTATTTATAATAATACCAAAGTTACAAAGTGCCCCTTCTGTAATACTCAGTACAATGACTCGATCCCAGTGGTGGACTTTTATTACAAATTCAAAGAAGGAAATTGGAAGCCCGAAAATCAAAGACTTGTAATTTGTAATAATACTACCTTGCACAAATGGCACGCAAATAGAAATGTAATTCGAAATGAAAAACTAACCGCCGCAGATAAAGTCAGATTGGGCTATTTTGTATTTCATGGTGGAAAGTGGTTATTCATAAACGAAAAATTAAGAGATATGAAGGACGTTACCGATAAGGATGACATAAAAGATGTTGGTATCGGTGCTTCAGCAGAAATAGTCAACGGCAAAAAATTCCTACTTTCTAATGAAGAAGGAGGAAGAATCATAACAATCACTTTGACCAACTAAAACAAAAACAAAAAACTATGGCAATTATTGGGTATTTATTATTAATCGTTCTGTGCTGCATTATCATTTGGAGAGCAAGCGACGGATTTGAAGTGGCTTCAGAATATATAGGCCGAAATTTGAAAGATGGGGTGCGTGGTGCTACGATCAATGCGATTGGTAGCTCTATGCCTGAGCTTTTTACTACATTTTGGTTTTTATTTGTGTTGCATGATAGAGACGGATTTGCTGGTGGTATCGGCACTACAGCTGGTTCAGCTATTTTCAATGGTATGATTATTCCCGCCATTGTTATATTGGCTGTGATAGGCTATGGGCTGGCAAAGCGTGTAAGTGTTTCCAAGAAAGTGATTCTGAGAGACGGTATTTCTTTAATTCTGGCTGAAATAGTTTTGATATTTCTCATCAGTGGTACATCTCTTGAATGGTGGCATGGAGTAGTATTAATGGGAGTATATGCGTTATATGTGACTGTGATGCTGACTACAATGAGCTCGGGAGATGGTGATGAAGAAGAGGAGGAGGAAGAGGAGGAAGATGATGAATCTGAAAGTTCGTTTATAAAATCATTATTGACCTTGGATCTGGAATCTGTATTTATCAAAGACAAAATTAATAATGCTAATGCATGGGCCTTACTTCTGGTTTCTATGTTTATAATTGGTTCATCTTGTGCATTGCTGGTTTATGCTTGCGAAGGATGTGCACTGGGATTGGGTATACATACCTATTTTGTTGCCGTGATATTAGCTTCGGCAGCCACAAGTGTACCTGATACGATATTGTCCTATCGTGATGCTATGGATGGCAATTATGACGATGCAGTAGCCAATGCCTTGGGAAGTAATATTTTTGACGTATGCTTTGCCTTAGGGTTTCCATTATTTGTCTATACAATGTTATATGGTTCTATTGAAATGGATCCATCGACCATTGAAAATATCACAGAATTGAGAGTGATATTGTTAGTGTCTACGATTGTAGCTTTCATCATTTATATGTTTGGAGCAGGTATGGGAAAAGTGAAGGCATACCTTTTATTGGGTATTTATGTCTTGTTCACAATATTCATTGCAAGTAAAGCTTATGATGTGCAGTGGGCAGTAAATCTGGGAGAATATATGAGAAGTTTCGTAATGTAACTTTTATAAACTCACCTTTAAAAAACTTATAAGTTGAAGAAAAACCTTGCCATTTTCATTGGCACCAGTGGATATGCTGGATTGTTGCCAGTAGCTCCAGGTACTTTCGGTGCCATTGTGGGATCGATTTCGTACTATCTATTTTATACATATCTGGATACCGATATCAATTTACTTTTGATCGTGCTTTCGATAATATTTACGATTATTGGTACCTGGTGTTGTCATGTATTAGAGGATGACTGGGGACATGACCCTTCACGTATAGTGATGGATGAGACGGTAGGACAATGGATTACCTATCTCTTCATTCCATTTTCTATAAAGAATATTATTATTGGCCTCATCCTATTTAGAATCTTTGATATTTGGAAGCCATTGGGTATTAGGCAGATTGATGAGCAAATGAAATCTCCTTTTAGTGTGATGTTGGATGATATTGTTGCTGGAATTTATGCTTTGGCTGTGTTCCATGCTATTCTATATTTCATATGAATTATTTTTTGAGGTATACTTAATCTTAGTGGTTACTATATCTGAAAACATATAAAAAAAAGAGGGTCGATGTGAAAACATCGACCCTCTCTAATATTCTTATAATTCGTATTCCAAAAAGATTACATTGACCACTTCTTAATGTTGTCATTGTTCATTTTGATGTAATCATCATTACCTGCTTTTGTAGCTAAATCAAGAGACATTTTAGCCGCTTCGATAGCTTCTTTCTTCTTACCTAAAGCTCCCAAGATTTCTGATTTTCTTTTGATCTGCCAGAATTTCTTGTCTGGTCCTTCAGTAGCTTTGTTGATCCAAACCAATGCTTGATTCAAATCTTTTCCAGCAGTGAAGTAGTAATTTGCTGCATTATAGTAATCTCCTGCAGAAGGTCCTGCCATTACTTTGTCAATACTAGCCATAACAGTTTTGTCTGCATGAGTTCCCAATTTTACTGGTACCATTTTATTAGCCCAACCAATATTGAGAGTCGCTCCATGTGCGCTTAGATCATCAACAGAAATTGTGAATGTTTCAATGAAGTGAGTAATTCTCTTAGGACTTACAGTAATCTCTAATGCTGGTGTTTTTTCAATGTATGAACTCCAGTTGTTACTTTCATGATTATAAAATTTGATATCCCATGATGTTGCACTAGGTAAAGTCAATACTCCATATTTTCCTGCTTTCAATTCTTGACCTTCAACAATTACATCATTTGAGAATGTCACTCTAGTTACTGAGTTTGCTCCAGTTCTCCATAGTTTTCCATCTGGAACCAATGCATCAGCACCGAAAATTGTTCTTCCTTTAGCACCTGGTCTTGAATATTCTATTGTAACGTCAGTAAGACCAACAGATTGTTTTACAGTTGCAGAAGGACTCGCAGCTGGAGTCTTGATTTGTGCTTCAGCAGTGAATGCTGTGAAAGCTACTAAAAGTAGTACAGCGAATAAATTTTTCATATTAATGTTAATGTTTGAAATTTAATAATAAAATAGTTTTTATACTGTGGTACCCAATATTCTAAAAATCGAACAACCACATTATTACAAACCATAGTTAGCTCGTAATGTTTAATTTTTGCAAAGGAAAGAAATATTTTGTTAAGCAAAGGTATTTCATAAGTCTCAAATAATCTTTGCTATATATATTTAAGGATTTAATAACATAAAAGAACGTTCTGCCACTACCTGACCATTAACTTGAATGGATAATAGGTGCTTTCCAGGGTAATAAACCCTTGTGGTGATAGGTTTAAATGAGAATGATTTGCGGACGTTCCACTCTTCATTTTGAGCAAGTTCCACCTTCGTCAGTTTGAACACCTTGTCCTTGATAGTGCCATCTTTTTTCTGAAATCCAATGATAAAATCGATAAGCAATTTTTGAGAATTTTTCTTTTTATTTTGAATTGTAAACTCAAATTCAAATTTCTTTCCCCATTCCACTTTTTCTGTTATTGCGCCGATCTCGATATTAATATCAATATCACTTCCATAGCCTATCAAGGCCAAAGCTCCTTTATGCCCTTGTTTGATCAATGTCCTCAAGGCATGATGAAGCAATTTATCCTTTTCGGGAGTATAATTTTTCTTTTTCCATTGCTTCAAAGTCTTTACCACCAAGTCCCCATTGTTTTTGGCGAGATCATTTAAGTGATTGGCAACGGATCTTCTTACGTATTCTTCATCATCATCTTGTAGCAAGGCAAGGATAGGCAGGGTAGTGTTTACAGGATACTGATCTACAAATTTCAACTTTTTGCCCCATGGGAGATTGGGACGACTTCCTTCAGATACCAATCTGCGGACATGCATATTTTCATCCTTTGTCCATTGTTCTAAAATAGCCAAAGTTTTTTCTGGATATTTAAGTAGAAATGGTCTTATGTCCCATTCCGAAGTGAAGCTTTTAGTCATTTCATAGAGCGCATTCATGGAAGTCTCATATGAGTTCAATCCCATTCGTGAGATGTATGCGGTGAAAGTGGAGACGTAAAACCTTCCCAAGGCATCAGATGAGGCCTCTCCATTGTAAGGTGGAGGTGTGATTTTAAGCAGTAATTTTACTGATTCCTCATAATCATCTGGAAGATAACTGATTAGTGCATTAGTGATCGATAGTTTTCTCTCACTATAAGTTTGTTCTTCTAGATCAGGAAGAATAGATTCAAGAAACCCTTTCTTATCAAAGGATGCATATTCAGATTTGATGTCTTCAGCTATTTTCTTAACGATATCTGGTCCATATACATCTCTTATTAGAAATGTTTCTGCCATATTATCCCTTATTTAGAAATGCCTCAATATTGGCAGCAGCTGTCTCTGGAGTGAATCCAAATTTCTCATCGAGAACACTCGCAGGTGCTGAATATCCAAAATGATTGACACCATGTACAATGCCATCATTGCCAACCAAGCCCTCCAGATTCACACTTAAACCCGCTGTCAATCCAAACTTCTTCACACCAAGTGGCAATACCTCGTTTTGGTATTCTGGAGACTGATTTCTGAACAAACCTTCAGATGGCACCGATACAACTCTGATTCTATATTTCTTTTCCCGCAAAATATCAGCAGCACCTGCTAAAGTGGACACTTCAGATCCACTTCCCAATAAGATGATTTCGAAATGTTCATCTTCATTGACAATGTAGGCTCCGCGATTGCAATCAATACTGGATACATAGGTGTTCCCAGGCAATGCTGGAACATTTTGTCTCGTAAGGATAAGTCCTGTGGGTGTATCAGTATTCTCAAAAGCCATTTGCCATGCCACAGTAGTTTCGCTGGCATCACATGGTCTCAGTGCCAATAATGAATTTTTGTGACTATGATTCTGTACCTTTTCCAATAATCTCAATTGTGCCTCTTGCTCAATAGGTTGGTGGGTAGGTCCATCTTCTCCAACTCTGAATGAATCATGTGTCCACAAGAATATTACAGGTGTTTCCATCAATGCCGCCACCCGAATAGCCGGCTTCATATAATCTGAAAATGCAAAGAATGTAGCGCACACAGGGATGACTCCTCCATGCAAACCTATTCCGATAGACATTGCTGCCATGGTAAGTTCTGAGACTCCAGCTTGGAAGAAGTTTCCACTAAAATCATTTGCCTTCAGTTCTGATGATTTTTTTAAGAATGCTTCAGTTTTATCACTGTTACTCAAGTCAGCAGAGGAAACAATCATATTGTCTGTATTATCAGCAAGCCATGATAGCACAGTGCCTGAGGAAACTCTAGTTGCCACTCCCGGCTTTTGCTCTACGCTTGACCAATCCAGCAATGGTCGCTCGCCAGATAAGAGTTTATTGAGTTTTTCATTCTTTTCGGCGTTTTCAATAGCCCATTGTCCATGTTTTGCCTTTCTGCGAGCAGCCAATTCCCTTTTTTCTTCTAGCACATTTTCGTAATGTGATTTTACAGTTGAAAAAATGGCAAATGGATTAGAAGGATCTCCACCCAGATTGGTTATAGTTGCACTGATATCCGCTGCGGTTTTGCTCAATGGTTGACCATGGGTGTCCACCTTTCCTTCATGGCTGACACCATCCGAAGTTCTGGCTCCAAGGCCCATTGTGGTTTTTCCTATAATTAATGACGGCTTTGAATTTTCTTCTTGACAGGCATTCAGTGCATTCCTGATTTCATCGTGATTATTACCATCGATGGTGACTACATGCCATCCCCAGGCTTCATATTTCTTTGCTGTATCTTCACTGGTGACACTGTCAACAACTGTAGAAAGCTGGATGTCATTGGCATCGTAAAACATTACAATATTTCCCAATCCAAAATGACCAGCGATCCTACCTACTCCTTGCGATATTTCTTCTTGAATACCACCATCAGAAATATAGATATATGTCATATGCTCTGCCCAATCCCCATACCTTGATCTGATGAATCTCTCTGCCATCGCAGATCCGGCTCCGAATGCATGTCCCAACCCAAGAGGACCAGAAGTATTTTCGATCCCTCTCGCAATGTCAATTTCGGGGTGACCTGGAGTAGGGCTTCCCCATTGTCTGAAATTCTGTAACTCTTCTGATGTATAATTTCCAAGAAAACCCAACTGAGAATACAACATCGCAGACATGTGTCCAGGATCCAAATAAAATCTATCTCTAAAAGCCCAATCCATATCATCTGGATCGTACACCAAATATTCTGAGTACAAAATTGTCATGAAATCCGCACCTCCCATGGCTCCTCCCGGATGACCACTTTTGGCACGTTCTACCATAGATGCTGCAATGATTCGTAAGTTGTCAGCTGCTTGCTGAATAGCAGATTTGCTCATTTCTCTGTTGGTTTTGATTGTTTCGTGGGCAAAGATAGAATATGAGTTGAAAATCTGTATTTTTCATATGATGAATTTTTTAATATATTTTAAGGATGTTTATACAGTTTCTTTTTGTTTATACTTTTATCAATAAAAGGCCCTTTATTAATTTGTATTTTTTTTGTCTTTAAACATGGCTTTTTATCCGATTCTGTCCATTCTATATTCGCTTGAGCACTCTAGGACCATGCACAATTTTTAGTGTTTCTATGCTGTCATCTCTTTATCTTTTCGAATCTATCTAGCCTCCTTGCGCTCAATCTTCCCAATCTTTCCAATCTTCCTAATCTTTCCCAATCTTTCCAATCTTTCCAATCTTTCTAATCTTTCCTATTCCTTCCCCCTCACGTTGCATGCCGACATTTACCCACATTTTGATTATTCCTAATAGATTTTGTCTTGATAGATAAATAGATGTGAATAAATACAATCAAATCCTTGGAAGAGATGGTAATTCTTGCATAATTTACACTACAAAACAGTTATAAACTAGTATTGAATAGAATTCCAAATTGGGGTTGATCAAAATAACTAGTTTAAAAGTTAGAGACGAAAAGCCTTGGAATTATTAGACAAAAATAGGTTTAGAGAAGTGTTTAAAGAATATTACAATCCACTTTGCAACTTTGCAGCCAGCATTACAAGCGATCGAAAGATGGCACAAGATGTAGTGCAGGATGTATTCACTAAATTATGGGACAAGCGCAATGAGTTGGTCATAAATTCAAGTGAAAAAAGTTACCTGTTTCAAGCTGTAAAACACAGAGCTTTCGAAATATTAAGGAAGCGGAAGAATGAGTCAAAATTGAATGTTGCAGAATTTGAAGAAGCATACAATTCGGAGAAAGAAATAGAGGATCAAGCAAGTAAGTATATGCTAAAAGAGTATTTATATAGCTCAATACGACAATTGCCTCCAAAATGCCAGGAAATATTTGTCTTAAACAAGGTAAATGGGTTAACTTACTCCGAAATAGCTGATGACTTGGATATTTCTGTAAAAACGGTAGAGAATCAGATAGGAAGAGCGTATAGAAAATTAAGAAAATTAATGGCAGGCAAATTGTCTGAAATAAATTGATAAATCAGTTAGAGAATTTACAACAATGAATATAGATCAAATAATAGGCAAGTTAATGGGGGATGGCTCAGTGGGAGAGGAAAAATCTGCCTTGGAAGCTTGGAAAAAAGAAGCTCAAGATAATATGAGAGCTTTGGAAGATATTCAAAAAATAGCATCTCTGAGTAGTACATTGAGTGATTATGAAGATTTTAATGCGGATGGAGCTTGGGATTCGTTCTCAGCAAGTATAGAAGATAAAACCAGCACTAATGGGTCTGATATAATAGAAGAAGATTCAACACCAGTACAAAAGACTTCGATTTTCTCGATTGGCAAGATGGCAAGAATAGCAGCCGTATTGGTAGCAGTAGTGGGCTGCCTCTTCATGATAAATCTGTTCTTGAATCCTTCGAATGCTCCTTTGCAGCCAAAGACTTATTCCGCATCTGCAGAGCTTATGAATATAGAATTGAGTGATGGCTCGGATGTGACCCTGGATAAGAAATCTGACCTAAAAGTTTTGGATGATCGTACTGTCTCCTTGTCTGGTAGAGCTCATTTTGATGTGGAAAGAGATGAGACCAAGCAGTTTAGTATAGATATTCCACTAGGGAAAGTTGTAGTGCTGGGTACAGAATTCACAATTGATGCAGATGAGAATACCACTGAGGTATATGTGAAAAAGGGTAGTGTGCGCTATGAATTGTCATCAAGCCGTACCTGGACTATGCAGGCTGGAGATTTGGTAAGAGTGACCAATAAAAATGAAGTTGCATTTCTGGAAGCAAAAGATGATAATATTGATAGCTGGAAAAACCAAACCTTGATTTTTAGAGATAATAATATGGTTGAGGTTGTGGATGCATTATCCAGACATTTTAAAAGTGATGTAATAATTGAAAATCAAAAAGAATTTTCGAAATGTAATGTGGTGAATACCTTTACCAATTCGTCCCTCACAGATATACTCAACGATTTGGCAAAGACTCACGGTTTGAAATATGAAATAAGAGAAAACAAAGTTTATATAGTTTCAGCAAAATGTTAGATGCCAAAAGCCAGGGAATACATATGGCTAATTTTATTCTTAATGCTGTCTTGTCTAAATTTAAATGGACAAGACACTAATATTTTACAACGTTCTATTTCACTTACAAATACTGAAACCACTTTTCTAAATCATGTTGACAATTTATTCGCGCAAGAAAGAATAATATTGGCCTTCAATAGTTCGAGAGTTGATACAGATGAAGTAATTACCCTTCCCAATGGCCCTCTTAAGCTGCAAGAGATAGTCAAGCTGCTTTTTTACAGTCATAATATCAAGCTTACTATCACTGGAAATAAGATTATTATTAATTTCCTAGATAAGCCAGATGCAGAACGACTGACCATCAATGGCTATATTAGAGACAGCAATACAGGAGAAGCTTTGGTGGGAGCGAGTCTGGTTGAAATAGAAAGCAATTCGTCCACTTTTAGCAATGAATCTGGATTTTATAGCCTGACCATTCCATTTGAGTCCAATACGATCAGCATTCATTATCTGGGGTACAAATCCCGGACGCTTCGGGATGTGAAAGAATCATCCTCTAATATATACCTGGATTTTGACAATGAGATTGATCAAATCATCATAAAAGAGTCTATTTCTGACAATTTCTTATTGGGTACTGGATCTGAAAAAATAGACTTGACACAAACAAAAGATTTTCAAAGTACCAGTGGTGATAATGATTTGATTAGAGCTGCAAGAATAAGCCCCAAAGTCCAATCGGGAAATGAAGGACAAGTAGGACTTTATGTTCGCGGTGGAGGTTCGGATCAAAACCTGATATTATTTGACGGTGTGCCGCTATATGAGGTGAGTCATACTGCGGGATTTTCAAGTATATTCATTGAAGAAAGTATCAAGGATGTTGATTTTATTTCCAATGGATTTCCGGCAAGATATGGCGGTCGTTTAAGTTCGGTAATGAATGTACGACTCAAGGAGGGCAATCAAAATGGATACAACGGCTCTTTGAAATTTTCACTCCCTGCAATGAAAGGACATATAGAGGGACCATTGTTTTCTTCAAACACCACATTCAATATTGCAGGTAGAGTTTCTTATGTAGATAAATACTTGAATCAACTCATCGGCGGTATTGTGAATTTTGATAATATCGATTTGAACTATGACGACTTTGTGGGGAAAATAACGCATCGATTTTCGCCAACACAAAAGCTATCATTCAGCTACTATACAGGTGAAGATAGGATTGGCCTTGTTCGCAAGACATCTACCACAGCCCAGAATGATTCCACTACGGTATTCAAAACTCATTCAGACAATAGCGTGCAATGGGGATCCACCGTTTGGAATGCAAAATTTACAAACATTGTTTCTGACAAATTGCAATTAACATTCAATTTGGGTGGAATTAAATATAAGAATGACTCCAGAGCTTTATTTAGAATTAATAAGATAGATAACGGCCTTCCTTCACCGGAAGAGGAATTGGAGATAGCAACACACTCGCAGATCAATGATCAGCTGGCACGTATAGATTTGGATTTTTATTTCAATGATCAGCATAGATTCAAATTTGGGACTTCCTGGATACGTCATGAATACAATCCTGCCTTATATGGAAGTGATACCATCTCGACAGGTGATTTTATTCAGATTACAACGGAAGAGAATTTGATCATAGCGGATGAATTATCACTTTATTTAGAAGATACTTATCGACCTCATAAAAATTGGCAAATCTATGGTGGTTTTCACTTATCTGCTTATAATTCTGATGGGACGAGGTATAGCAATCTTCAACCAAGATTCAGTACCGTTTTTACACCAAACGCGTATAATAGATTTACCATTTCGTATTCGAATATGGTACAGTATGTCCATATGCTGGTGAATCCAGGAATAGGTCTGCCTTCAGATTTTTGGATTCCGAGTACAGATGTATTAGGGCCTGAATCTGCGCGACAATATAGTTTTGATTATTCCAGAAAGCTCGATCATTCTATAGAATTATCATTTAGTGGATATTATAAGTCTATCAACAATGTGCTCGAATATCAACGATCAATTGACTTATTTTTTGATATTTTAAATACAACCAATTACCCTACAGTACTTACCGATCCTGATTGGCGAAATTATGTCGTAGCGGGAGACAGCCAATCAAAGGGATTAGAATTTCAAGTAAGAAAAACAGCTGGCACTATCACAGGCTGGGCGTCTTATGCTTTGGCGAAGACAACCAGGCTCTTTGATGGTATCAATAATAATTTTGAATTTCCCTATAAATATGACCGCCGCCATGATATCAATCTTGGTTTGAAATATGAGTTTAATAATAATTGCTCTTTTTCTGTGAATTGGACGTATGGCACAGGAAATGCATTCTCACTGGCAAATGAAAAGATTCTAACGCCATTTTTAGATGAGAATGGAGATAGAATCGTTGTAGTTGTAAATTCTGGTGATCGTAATAATCTTCGCTTTCCAACTTTTAGTCATCTGGATTTTCAATTCAATTATATGAAAGAGGTGAAAGGTGGAAAATTGACGTTCAACTTTGGATTGTACAATATTTACAACAGGAAAAATGCCTACTACATCTATGTGTATGATAATCCTGCAAGAGCCAACGATGTCGCATATAAAACCAGTTTGTTCCCAATCTTACCAAATATGAGTCTTGGATATTCGTTTTAATATTTATTTTTAGTTTTGCTAAGGGAGTAATTTCCAAAGTAGAATTAATAATTGAATATGATGCGAGATTTGTAGAACTGAGTGAATCAATAAACCAAATAATGTCCGAATATGAACTTAGATGAATTAGGCGAAAATGCCAAAAAAGAGAATATCCTATCCATCATGATTTCCATGTCAAAAGTTGATGGCGTAATTCATGAGAATGAAATGTTGTACATCTTGCAACTTGGTCTTAGTTTGGGAATGTCAGAAGAGAAAGTAAGGGACATAAGTATGGAAGAGAATCCAGCTCTATTCGTGCCTTCGTCTGAAGAAGATAGAATGACAATATTTTACTACCTCGTCTTTTTGATTAAGGTAGATGGCAAGATTTCGGAAGAGGAGCAGGATATGATGTATCATTTCGGTCTCAAACTGGGATTTAATCACTTGATGGTATCCAATATTATTCGTGTTGTGAAAGCTCACATGGGACAAAAATTACCTCCAGATGCTATATTGAAAGAAGTACGGAAGTACCTAAACTGATTTTTCTATGGAGTTGCACAAAATCATAATCATTGCGTCTGTGCTATCCGTCCTGGCTTTGTTCATTGGATTTATTATTGTTTATTTCAGAAATTCGATCAAGGCGATCAATAATACCCAGCGAAAGATTTCGGATAAGGCGTTAATTGAATTTATCGATGGTCAGCCTGATAAAATTGTTAATGCCAAATTGCTCAGAGAAGAGTTTGCGCTTACAAAATTTGAGGCGGGTAGTAGACTTCGACATTTATTGAATAATGGGATAGTCCAGATTTTACGTACTGCTGGCGGATTGAGCTCCTATTACACGTTGTCGAAACCTATTGACAAAAAGCATGACTTGGATTTGACGGACGATCCATTTATGACGGTCGAAGATTTGATGCTGATTTTGAAGCACAATGATTTTCAAGTAACACTTCAAGAAATATGTCTTGCGACTGGATTGCCCATAAAGATTATCCTTGAAGAAATGAAGTATTTTGAAAAGGAGAAAGTTGTCAAGCGTCTACTCATGACCAATTCAACTGGTTTTGGGTATCGCAGAATATATACCTTGCAAGAGCCCTATAGATCAAATCCAGAGGAGTACTTGGCTCTTAAAGATGCCAATTTTGAACTCAAAGAAATATATCAAAGGATTCAAAGTACTGATTGAGAATTACCAGCTACCTCCTCCGCCGCCTCCGACGCCGCTACCCGAACTAAAGCCACCACCTGATCCTCCAGAACCACCGCTTGGATTGTGAGGAGCAGAGCTGAAGGCGGACTTTATGACCTCTGGTTGAAATCCCTGGCTGAAATTGCTGAAGGTATTGTTTTGCTGATCGGTATAGTACCAATATGGAGCACTTTGCATATACGGCTGCATGCTATTCATAAATGATTTTTCCAGCCCAAATGCTACAGCAAACGGGAACATCTTGTCGAAGTAGGAAGGATTGTCATTTAGAACATCTTCCAACATCTTATTATCCGGTTTTTTGAGGAATCTCTTGAATGCATCAATTTCAGCTTTTAGTTTCGCTCCTTTCTCGGTGAGTGGTAACTTCATTAGAGGTAATACAATTCCACCGATACCTGCTGCAAAGAATCCAAGTCCGAGGGATATTACATTGAAATATAAAATACTTAGCAAACCAAGAGCAATCATCGTTACTGGAAAGATTGCAAGTTTTGGACCTCTGAAAATATTGCTATATTCTGGACTGTAGTAGTCCTGTAATTTCACTTCTTCCGTCAACAAGGATTGTGCCTTGCTCAGCGTAGTATAAAACTTAGTCTTCAAGTCACTTAATTTAGAAATTTCATTATCAGCGAATAACCTGTCGAATATAATATGTTCATATTCTGGAAATTCTGGCGGAAGATTCTTCATTTTATAAAGGTAGACTTCATCACCGACTTTCTTCATTTCTATAAATCCTTCACCGCCCCAATATGGAAGTAATGAGACGATATCTCTGGTATCTGACGATTGGTCTACAAACGCTCCGACGTGGGCAGATGTCAATCCCTCAGGCGGGAAAACTCGTATTTCTTGATCATCTGCGACATAGTCCGTCTTTCTTAGTTTTCTCCAGATAGAAAGGAAGTAGCCAAATATAGCTAAAGGTATTGTTAAAAGCCAAGGTCGTGAAGGTTCTTGATCTCCTTGTTCTTCATCCTTGAAATAGGTAATCGTATTGCTAGCCACTTCAAGGTATCTCTTAGGTAATTTGATGGCCGCTGTTACACCATTAAATCTATTTAAGGGGCGAGTTGTCCTTCCTTGAATGGTTGTTGGATTTACTTGACGGATTTCTGCAACTTCCAGATTTTGTCCTTTACGTCCTCCTGTGACTTTAAAATCTGAGGCTTGGAGGGTTATACTTTTAGGCAATTTAATTGTGAAATCTACATAGTCGATCGGTGCATCCCAGCCATTACCCGTCAAATCATAATGGAATTCCTGATGATCAGGATATGATATTATTCCATTTTTTATTTTATACGATATTTTATATTGCTGATTTCCAGTGACATATATGTCGGGACTTCCTATTCTTATTTTGACCCTGTTTCTATTTTTGTCCACTTTAGATTTGAAACCCTGAACTTTTATATCATGAATGTCGAGATACATTTTTCCGCCATCCAGCTTATAGGTGTTTTCGATTTCTCTATAGATGCCTCGTTTCTTTTTAGTAAAGTTGACATCGATTATTTCTTCAACGTTGTAAGAGCCATCTGCATTGACCTCCAGTTCAATATTAAAATTAGTAATGTTGAAGTCCTGGGCATGGATAAGTAAAGAGAAGAAAATTAAAATTAGGGTTAGTTGGTGTTTCATAGTTTTTTGCTTCATTCAAAAGTAATAACCGAAGAATAAATTATATCGTTGCTTGATTTTTGGAAATAGGATAGAGGTTACTAAAAAAGAGACCAAATACCCGATCACATCGATTACATTTTATCTTGATTGAAGTAAATATAATCAATTCAGGTATTATGGTAGGAGGTTGAATTAAAGCAATTCCAATAATTCTTCAATAGCCAACTGATAGCCGACCAATCCCTTACCCATTATCGAGGAGTGACACACCGCTTCAAGATAAGAATGATGTCTGAAAGCTTCTCTACTTTTAATATCTGAAATATGAACTTCAATTACGGGACTATCGACGGCTTTGACCGTGTCTGCAAGTGCGATGCTGGTATGTGTATAGCCCGCTGCATTGAGAGCAATGCCTACATTATCAAAACCAATTTGCTGGATTTTGTCTATTAATTCTCCTTCATGATTGGATTGGAAGTATTCAAGCTCTGCCCGCTCTCCGAAATAAAGTTGAAGTAAATCAAAATATTCTTCGAAAGTCTGATTTCCGTATATCTCAGGCTCTCGCTTACCCAACAGATTGAGATTGGGGCCATTTATGATGACTATTCTCTTAGACACGATAGATTAGTTCGCCACTTCATTCATGAATTTAATCCGGGCCAGTTGAATCTCTTCGAAGGTTATGTCTTCCTCTTTTAATTCTTTGAATGCATCTTCTGCGCCTGCTGTATCTGCTTCATGGAAGTAATCGAAAATCTCTTCTACTACTTCTTCATCTACTTCATCCTCAATAAAATAATTGATATTCAACTTGGTGCCACCATCTGCAATGATATTCAATTCTTCAAGAAGTTCTTCATATGACATTCCTGCATTCTTAGCTAGGTCGAATAGGGGCATTTTACGATCTATTCCCTGTATAATGGCTACTTTATGCTTTGACTTATTGGCAACTTGTTTCATTACAAATTCAGTCGGTCTGTCAATGTTATTTTCTTCTACATATTCCTTGATCAATTCTATGAATGGCTTTCCATATTTGACAGCTTTTCCTGTATTGACACCAGAGATCTGCGTCATGTCCTCTATATTGATCGGGTAGTAGGTAGCCATATCTTGAAGCGAGGGCTCCTGGAATATGATCCATGGCTGAATCTTAAGACGCTTGGCTTCTCTTTTTCTCAAATCCATCAACATTCCCATAAGCAAGCTGTCTAAAGCGACACCTCCACCAGTGCCTGTCATTACAGGATCCGCAGATGTATCTGTAAAATCTCGGTTCAATGGAATTTTGACTGTAGTTTGCTTTATTAGGAAGTCTTTCCCTTTTTGAGTGAGCTTAAGAAGACCGTATTGCTCAATTTCTTTGTAAAGAAAATCTTTAAGTATTCCTTGTCTAAACATTGAGTTCCAGAAGATTTCGTCCTTTTCTTTTCCTTTTCCAAAGAGTGGCCTTCTATCAAATTTAAAGTCTTTCATGTCCTTGGTATTCTTACCCATGACAAAATCGACTAAATGTTTTACCGTGTAGTTTTCGTTGAGATTGACGATCACCTCCAGAGCCAGTTTCATCTCTTGAGTGACTTCTATTTCTTCTTTTGGATGCTTGCAATTATCGCAAAGGTCATTGCAGTCATTGATTGGGAATTCTTCACCAAAGTAGTGCAATAGAAAATGCCTTCTACAAGTACTTGTTTCGGCATAAGCAATAATCTCTTCCATCAGTTGTGCACCCAATTCTCTTTCTGCTACTGGCTTATCCCGTAAGAATTTTTCAAGTTTGTTGATGTCTTTATAGGAATAGAAAGCAATGCACTTTCCTGGTAAGCCATCTCTTCCTCCTCGTCCAGTTTCCTGATAGTAATTCTCTATACTTTTTGGAATATCGTAGTGGATCACAAATCTCACATCTGGCTTGTCAATCCCCATTCCGAAGGCGATAGTAGCCACGATTACATCACAATCTTCCATCAGAAATTCATCCTGTACCCTGGATCGAGTCTTAGCATCTAAACCTGCATGATAAGGAGCGGCATTGATTCCGTTGACATTCAGCACCTTAGCTATTTCTTCTGTAGTCTTTCTTGCCTGAACGTATATTATTCCTGATTTTCCGTTTGTTGACTTGATGAACTGGACGATTTCTTTAATTGTCTGATCCTTCGTTCTTTTTGGTCTTACCTCATAGAAAAGATTGTCTCGATTGAATGAAGAAATGAAGATATTTTCATTCTGCATATCAAGATTCTTTACAATGTCGGTTTGGACCTTTGGAGTCGCGGTAGCGGTCAGAGCCATTACAGGGATATGTTCATTTATCCCTTTAATCATGGTTTTGATTCTTCTGTATTCAGGACGGAAGTCATGACCCCATTCAGAAATACAATGGGCTTCATCAACGGCTACAAAAGAGATGTTGCTATTTCTAAAAAACTCAATATTCTCATCCTTGGTAAGCGTCTCCGGTGCGATGAAAAGCATTTTAGTCTTTCCAGCGGAAATATCAGCTTTTACCTCCTTCATCTGCCCCTTATTGAGTGAAGAATTGAGGAAGTGAGCTATTTCATTGTTTTTACTATATCCCCTTATCGAGTCTACTTGATTTTTCATCAAAGCGATCAGTGGAGAGATTATGATGGCGGTACCTTCGCTTAGAATCGCGGGAAGTTGGTAGCATAAGGATTTTCCACCACCTGTCGGCATGATCACAAAAGTGTCTCTGCCATCTAATATACTTTGTACTATTTCTTCTTGTCTTGGCTTAAAGTTTTTAAACCCGAAATATGTCTCGAGTTCCTTGTTTAAATCATATTGTGTGCTAACCATCTGTTTGATCAGTTTGTGCCAATTATATAATATTTAGCAGATTCTAAATTATATATTATTTATACCTTTAATATAAGTATAATTATTGACTTTTAGTATAATGTTAAATGATAATAAAATTGCATTACTTGAAACTAAATAAGTTTAAGTTCAATTGAAATTTTGGTTGGCAATTAAATTCTCTGAAAGCAAAAATATTATAGATAAAAATTTTACTTTCGGTTAAATTTTAAAAACGGTTTGCGAAGATAATTTATTACTGTGAATTATAATATAAATATTGCCGAAATTATTAAAAGTACGATAAATGTTGAATATCAGACACTTTTAGGATTGATGGACATGGATTTTGATGTGCTTGAATCGGTAGTACAGAAAATTCATGCGTGCACAGGGAAGATTGTGGTTTCTGGTATTGGAAAAAGTGCAATAGTGGCCAGGAAAATGGTGGCAACACTGAATAGTACAGGCACCCAGGCTATTTTTCTACATACAGCAGACGCACTTCATGGTGATCTTGGTATTCTGCAAAAAGAAGATATAATAATTCTCATTTCTAAAAGTGGGGAATCCAGAGAGGTAAAGGAAATCATCCCACCGATAAGAGAAATAGGTTCTTACATTATCAGCATGGTGAGCAAGTCAAATGGATACTTGGCCAACCACTCCGATATGGTGATTTATGTTCCCGTCACAAAGGAAGCAGATGTGGATGATCTTGCACCTACAGCAAGTGCCATTGCTCATATAGCCATAGGAGACGCCATAGCCATGTCACTTAAACAGTTGAACGGATTTTCGGAAGAGAAATTTGCCAGACTTCATCCAGGAGGTTTGCTGGGCAAGCGACTCAACCTCAAAGTAGGGGAGTTGGCTATGAAAAATTTGAAACCAAGTGTCAATCAAAAAGACTTGCTGCCACATATTATTTATGAGATATCATCTAAGCGCCTAGGAGCGAGTTGCGTCTTGGATGATGAGGGAAGGATTGTTGGGATTATTACTGATGGAGATATCAGGAGGTTGATCCAAAAGGGCGGTGATATTTATAGTCAGTCGGCTGCGGATATTATGAGTGCAAATGCCAAAAGTATCGATGAGCAAGCACTTGCTGTAGAAGCATTGGAAATGATGAAGAAAAATAGCATTACCCAACTTCTGGTAGTAAATAAAAGTATGGATTTTATTGGCATAGTCCATATTCATGATATTATTAAGGAAGGACTTAATTAAAAGGATGCCAACTCATCGGAAATAGTGTTATATTAGATTTATAATATTAAAGAACGATCAACCCTACTTACGATGAAAAACTACTTTCTATTTGTTTTAATGGTGTTTACTTTAGTCTCATGCAGCAAAAGCAAATCTTCCGACGATCTCATTGGAGAATGGGACTATATTAGGGATTTGAGCATGGCATCAATATCAGCTGCTGGTTCTCCATTTAGCGGCACTATTAGTTTTAACTCAGATAATACGGGAGAAGGACTTGAAGGATTGTCCAGTTTTAATTTCGAATGGACTCTGGACAGTGAAGAAGAGATACTGACGATCAGTATTGTCGAAAATTTTCCTTTTACCAGTCCTGCATTTATGCCTGAGATAGCTAATTATACGATTACCTGTGAGGAGGATGATCATTTTATTCTTGAAGAAAATGATGTAGTCATAACTGTAACCAGATAATTTGCGAAGGCAATCACTTTACTGATCGCAATTTTTACACAAGTTTGAGATTCGAGTTGCATGCATAGCTTTCGGTAACTCTTCTAAATATTTGGAGAAATGATTAAATTGAGACAGGATAAATTAATTATGAACTAATATACAAATGAGATTTACTAAATATTTAATACTAACAATCTTCCTTGCTTATTCATGTCAAGGGGATAAATTGATTGAAGAGGATTTGATTGGTGAATGGATTTATGAAAGAGAGTTGTCTTCTACATTTTCTAATTTATTAGACCGAGATATCGCAGGGAAGATTATTTTAAGCTCTGAAGGTACAGGGAGTTGGGACAGTGATTTGATATTAGTAGGTCCAGTATCGCTGGATGTTAGTTTTGATTTAGTTTGGCAATTTGATGAGAACAAAAAACAGGTCGAATTAATCAAAACATCGACATCATCGTCTGCTGAGACGCTTAGAACATATACAGTCCAAAAATTAACGGCAAATAGAATTAATTTGATCTACGAAAACAAGATTGTCAATAATTTTGAAACGATCAATATAATTGATGAATTTGAAAATATCTTCTTGACGAGGAATTAAGAGCAGATGTATTTTTAATCCTCATCCACATACGCTGAAGAAAATCTTGGTCTGAAACTTTCAGCGGAAGCCATGCCCATATCTCGCTCCCAACCTTCTGGATAAGATTCTTTTGTCAATAAACAACCTTCTGTAATATATGGATATACATCTTCATAAGTCTCATGTCTGTTCATTATGATACGTCTATGAATGTGGTATCTATTGATCTCGTCTGGATCATCAATACCAGCAGCACCCATTAATTCGACAAATGCAGTAATGGTCTCTTTGTGAAAATTAGCAACTCTGACCTTTTTGTCTGATACGACCAAGCCATTCATAAGTGACTGCTTATTGGTAGCTACACCGACTGGACATGTATTGTGATTGCATTCCAGGGCTTGAATACAGCCCAATGCCATCATCATGGCTCGCGCCGAGTAACATGCATCTGCGCCAAGAGCAATGGCTCTCATCATATGAAAACCAGTAAATATTTTGCCTGCTGCGATTATTTTAATGTCTTTTTTCAGATCAAACCCATCGAGGGTGTCATAGACTATTGCAAGTCCTTCTCTATATGGCATTCCCACACTATTGGAAAATTCTAAAGGCGCCGCCCCCGTGCCACCTTCACCACCATCCACAGAAATGAAATCTGGCTTGATCCCCGTCTTGACCATAGCCTTACAGATTGCAATGAACTCTGATCTATGACCTACACACAACTTGAACCCAATCGGTATTCCATCAGAAAGATCTCTCAATCGCTTCACAAATTGTAAGAGACCTACCGGTGTATCAAACTCTTTGTGATAGGGTGGTGATAATACATCCTTTCCCATGGGTACATTCCGTATCTCTGAAATCTCCTGTGTTACTTTTTTTGCCGGCAGTATCCCTCCGTGTCCAGGTTTTGCTCCCTGACTCAATTTGACCTCAATCATTTTCACATTGGCCTTATTGATTGTCTTCAAGAAGTTTTCTTCCGAAAATCCACCATCTTCATTCCTGCACCCAAAGTATCCAGTTCCGATCTGATAAATAAGGTCTCCATTATATTCCATGTGGTGTGAAGATATTCCTCCTTCTCCTGTATTGTGCGCAAATCCTCCTATAGCCGCACCTCCATTCAAGGCTTTGATGGCATTGGCACTGAGTGAGCCGTACGACATGGCAGATACATTGAGCAAGGAAAGGTCATATGGCTGTTTGCAATCTGGCCCTCCGACTCTCACTTTTGGATTGTGGTCCAATTCGTCGTGTCCTTTGGGTAGAATGCTGTGATTCATCCATTCATAGCCCTCGGCATATACATTCAATTGTGTCCCGAATGGGGTAGTGTCATTCACTTTTTTTGACCTTTGATAGATGATAGATCTGAATATTCTTGGTATCGGCCTGCCATCAGTATCAGGCTCTACGAAATATTGATACATCTTAGGTCTCAACCATTCAGCGATATACCTTGATCTTCCTACCAGGGGAAAGTTTCTCTTTATCGAATGCTTTGTCTGAAAAATATCTACCAATCCCAATAGGATAGGAATCATGAGAATGCCCAGAATCCAGAAAAAACTGGATGAAACTGAAAATCCTAAATACAACAAAACGGCACTTATTGCCAATGAAATGAATATAAAACCTGTCCTCATAAATCTTAAACTATTTCTAAAAAACTAAATGTAAAACATAGGAAAGGGAATTCGTAGGAGAAAGCTAATTATTTCAAAAATACACTTCCTAATTGATTCGCTAAATCAGATCTGAAGGACAATGCCTTCTTATGTGCTTTCATATAAAGCAAAAGGGATTCTTCCTGGTCGCCTTGGGCACTCAATTCTATTATCTTGGCTTCTATCTGCTTGATCTTTTTGTCATATTTGCGATATAGAAATCTCCTGAGCGAACTCAGTGCATCAGGTTCTTGATTGAGACCTGGAGCTTTTTGTGTCTGTAGTTGTAGCCCTTTTTCATCCCATCCGGCATAGATATAGGGTGAGGATAAAAGGTCTATCACCAGGTTTCTGGTGTTTTCGTCTTCTGAGGCCACGAAGTAGTCAACATTTATACGACCCGCTTCTTTGAACTGTTCTATGGCCTTCTCAAATATTTTCTTGAATAATTGATTGTCGATGCTGTCGACCTCATCCTCAATATTATTGACAATAAAACCAGCTACAGTCACATCAGAATCTTCTTTTAGCTTTTGATTGCCCATTGACATCAATACCCTCAACAAATCCTGCTCTTGATAGTCATCACCTGTTACTACTTGTTTTAGATTCTTGACTTGCTCTCCCTTAGGTCGTTTTGGTGTGGTGATGAATCGATCTTCATCAGGAATTTGATTATTCTTTTGGTATTGTGTTCTTTTTTGTTTGAGGTCAGCTTTGATTACCTTGTTGGTCTCCGCTACCAGGATCTCCTCCGAAATATCCATCATGTCGCTGCACTTTTTGAGGTACAGTGATTTTTTGATCATATCAGGAATCTTGGCTATCGATTTTACGATGTCTTTGAGAACCTGACTTTTGCGGATGGGGTCGTCTCCTGCTTCTTTGAGTAGGAGGTTGGTTTTGAAAAAGAGAAAATCTTCTTCATGTTCTTTGAGGTATTCCCTGAATGCTTCGATGCCCACTTTTTTTAGGTAGGAATCTGGGTCTTCACCTTCGGGGAGTAGTACCAGACGCACATTCATGTCTTGCTCCAATACGAGATCCAATCCTCTCAAGGCGGCTTTTACACCTGCAGCATCACCATCGTATATGATTTTGATATTGGGTGTATACCTTCGTACCAGGCCTATTTGCTCTACTGTCAGGGAAGTACCAGAGGAGGCGACTACATTCTCAATGCCATGTTGATGAAGCGTGATCACATCCGTATAGCCCTCGACCATGATGCATTCATCCAGTTTTCGAATGGCTTGCTTTGCAAAGTACATACCATAGAGGACCTTACGCTTGTTGTATATATCCGTCTCAGGACTGTTGATGTACTTGGGCGTCTTTTTGTCTTTTGATAGCGTCCTACCCGCAAAAGCAATCACCTTTCCGCTCAGGTTGTGGATGGTAAACATCACCCGACTTCTAAAAAAGTCATAATCAGACTTCGAAGTCAACCCTAATTTTTTGAGAAAATCTATGTTAAATTGTTTGGTCAGGGCTGTATTGGTGAAGTCTTTACTATCGCCTGTAGTATATCCTAATTGGAATCGTTTGATTATTTGCTCGTTATATCCTCTTTCTTTGAAATATCCCAATCCTACAGACCTCCCTTCGTCTGTATTAAAAAGATTGTCTTCAAAATACTTTTGAGCGAATTCGTTAATGATGAAATAGGAGGCTGTGAGTTCTTTGTAAGCCTTTTCTTCAGCTGTGTTTTCTGTTTCCTCAATTTCAATATTGTACTTGCCAGCCAAATATCTGAGCGCCTCTGGATAATTCATGGATTCATGGTCCATCATAAATCGTACAGGGTCTCCACCTCTTCCACATCCAAAACACTTATAGATATTCTTGGCGGGCGAAACCGTAAATGATGGGGTCTTCTCATCATGAAAAGGACAATTCCCAATCATATTCACCCCTCGACGCTTTAAGTTGACAAAATCTTCTATGACTTCTTCTACCTTTGCCGCAGCTACAATTTGTTCTATGGTGTTTTGTTTAATCATCCAAATGCAAATATAGCATTATGTCAATATGTTGATATATGTAAAAAATATGTTTTATATGTTTGATGTGATATTATTAATGTAAGATTTAGGTGAATAATACTTAAGGAGATTTTTATCAAAATTGAAAAAAAGCAAAACATATACCCACATTGTTCCAGATGGTTTTAAAGCTAAATCCAGATTAAGGATTTATACATTAGGGCTATTTCCATATTTAGAAACGGGTAGTGCAGTAAAAAAAGCATTGCAAAAAAGGCAGATCAAGCTTAATGATAAAATAGGAAGTACAGGAGACTGGGTGACTGCTGGTAGTAAAATAGAATACAAGCTGGAATATGAGATAGATGAAAAAGTGGATAATTCGATTCAGACCTATTTCGAAGATCAAGATCTAATTGTAGTAAGAAAACCGCCTGGTATTGCCAGCAGTGGCAATTCAAGATCGCTGCAGTCTCAGCTACAATCCATTAGAATTGAAGACGCGGAAGGATCCTTGCCATTTCCATATTTGGTCCATCGACTCGATAAGGCTACAGAGGGACTAATGTTGGCCGCGAAAAATATTCAAACACGAAGATTATTGTCTGAAATGTTTGAAGAGCACAAAATTATTAAACGTTATATCCTGATAGTAAATGGTCACCTGCCTTCTTCAATGAAATGGATTACAGAACCCATCGACGACAAGCCTGCCAAAACAGAGATACTTGAGTCTTCAATATTGAAAACAAAAGATCCAACTTCCAGAGTCATAGTTGAATTGCACACTGGGCGGACACATCAAATACGAAGACATTTTAAGGCTATTGGCCATCCTATTGTAGGTGATTCATTATATGGTGAAGACGGACTTTCTTTTCGGACGGGCTTGCTTTTATGCGCATTTTACCTTGAATTTGTCCAACCCAACACTCAAAACCTTATCAAAATAGAGTATCCCATTCCAGGAAAAATCAGCAAATACGAAAGCGTGAAGAATTGATGACTTTCATAAATATGCTCTCCATTATTCTCGGTAAATCTTGTATTCTCCTCCATTGAACTCCGTACAATTCCCATAGCTCTATAAGCTAATTTTGGACCCCAAATCCATCAATTTTACCCTCAAAATTTACTTTGATATTAAAGCCAATACAGTATAGAAAAAATCATAATTTGATAAAAGCGCTGAAGAAATGTAAAATATCATCATTTTTTTTTCAAATAATTACAAATCACTGATATCACGTAAAATATTCAACAATTGCTCTTTACAAATAACTAAAAAATGTAATGTGTTTTCATATTAAAATTGGTCCTAATATGATATTGGATTTGGTCTAGAATTTGGTCTTACAGGGACAGAATGGAAAAGTTGTATCTGGTCGTAAGAGATTGGAATCATTTTTCAGGAAACATTTAATAACACATTTTAGAAACTTGCAAAAGGGTCCCTTTACTCAGAATCTAGAGACTCGGAGCAAAAAGAATTTTACAAAATACACAATCAATGAAAAGACCATTAGAAAAACATTTCGACTTTGTAAATGTGAGCAATGGATTCAGAATTATGAAAGGGCTTATTACGCTCTTTATAGTAGTTCTGGCTTTCAATTTTTCCACGGCCCAAACATTTAGTCGAATTGAGTGTCAATGTCTGAATAATAGTACGACAGATGATAATGGACAATTTGGTGAGACGATAACTATTTTCTCCAACTCCAGTGAGAATTGGACTGTAGTTACTTCCACAGGCTTGTATGACGTTACTAGTCCTCCACCGCCTGCGGCACCAGTTCCTTTAGCAGATGCTACTGTAATACCAGAGGGTTTACCAGGTCAATATATACTTGATGCCAAGAGGTTGAATAATACTGATTGGACAATCGAAGTATCTAATGGAGCCGTCACGCTTCCTATTTCCTCATTGAATACTTGTGCCTATCCAAGCAATATTATAGTAGGAGATATGGGTACATGTATTGAGACGATAGAGACTTACGAATTGGAAATACCATCTAGTCAATTAGGTTCCATTACTTGGACAGTAAGTGCTGGAGGTAATATTGTTGGCGGACAAGGAACGCGAAGAATATTTGTGGACTGGGGAGATGTTGTAGGTGACTACGATGTTTCATTTACTGGTACTGCGGGGTCTTATGATGGTCAGGTAAATGACCTTTGTGACTTTAGCGGAATGGCCAGCGTAGGTGTAATGGACGAAGAGGCATTTGCTTTGGCATGTAATAATCAGGTTAATATTTCATTGAATGGCAATTGTGATTTGGATATCACAGCGGATATGATATTAGAAGATATGGAATTTACCAATGATTCCTATGATCT
Organism: Saprospiraceae bacterium; assembly: GCA_965230575.1. Classification (GTDB taxonomy): domain Bacteria; phylum Bacteroidota; class Bacteroidia; order Chitinophagales; family Saprospiraceae; genus CAJXUU01. The sequence continues at coordinate 6,114,752 of OZ246013.1, read as the reverse complement.
TATTATTAGAGATATTGAGGCTGATACAATAGTCCCTGGACCTACAATCGGCATGGAATACATTGATAAGCAATTAGAAGTATCTGTAGTGCACGAATGTAGTGGCAACTCTTGTTGGGGATATGTATTATTAGAAGATAAAGTGATTCCTCTGCTTGATTGTGGCGATGATATCACTATCGATTGTGATGAATTTATGACTCCAGATATTACAGGTTTTCCTGTGCCAGATGATGTGACTATTACACCTCTTGGAGATGACAAATATTTATTGGAGAATTTTGATAAGTGCAGCGATGCCTTACTATATTATGAAGATGTTCCTGTGACTACCAATCTGTGTACAGGTCCATTTAGTTCTATTATTGAAAGAACATGGGTTGCTGAAGATAATTCAGGAAATTCAACATCATGTACAGAGCTTATCTATGTGAATAGAGCTACTTTGGATGATATTACCTTTCCTCCAAGTTATGATGATGTATTGGGGCCTAATCCTTCTTTAGAAGCGTGTAGCAACTTCCCGAAATTACCAAATGGTTATCCAGATCCTTCATTCACAGGAATGCCAGAAGGTACTTTTTGCTTGAATGTAAAAGTCAGTTATGAAGATACAGAATTGCCAAAATGTGGTGATGAATCATATAAGTTGAGAAGAAGATGGATTGTTCAGGATTTATGTGATGGTACATTTTTGCCTCCATATACCCAAAACATTACCGTTGTAGATCGCACTGATCCTGTTTGTATAGCACCTCCAAATTTTACCGTGGGGTCGACAGAGACTAGTTGCTCTTCTATTATTGAAGTGCCAGCACCTACAATTACAGATTGTTCAGGAACTTCTTATTCAGTTTCCTGGAATGTTTGTGAGCCAGGTGTTGATCCATTCTTTCAACCAAGCAATGATGGAGTGGTAGAGCATAATGGAAGCTACTTGATCTCATCACTACCAGAAGGAGTTACTGAAATATGGATTTTATATTATGCAATTGATGATTGTGACAATACTTCTACTTGCTATACCAAGGCAACGATCGAAGATAATGTACAGCCAATTCCTGTTTGTGATTTGCACACTTTTGTAGGTCTTAATGAAAATGGAATCGGATACGCTAGCATAGAATCATTTGATGATGGTTCGTGGGACAATTGTGAGATTGACTACATGGAAGTCAGAAGAATGGACAATTTTGCTTGCAGTGAATCAGTGAATTGGGGCCAGAAAGTAAAATTCTGTTGTGACGATGTAGGAGATATTGTAATGGTTCAGTTGAGAGTAGTGGATAAGAGTGGAAATAGCAATTTCTGTATGGTAGAAGCTGAAGTCCAGGACAATCATGATCCTGAAATCACATTCTGTCCAGCAGATATTACCATCGATTGTGATGATGATACAGTGAATCTTGATCAATATGGAAATGCGACTGCAATAGATAATTGTAGCGTAGAAGTAACCTCGACTGCACAAAGAAATATCAATTCATGCGGTACAGGTACCATTACAAGAACATTTAGAGCAGAAGATCCACAAGGAAATTTTGTGACTTGTCAACAAAGAATTAGAGTTCTTTCTTTAGATCCGTTTTATATCAACCCAAACAATCCAAACGATCCATTCGATGACATCGTTTGGCCAGGTGATCACACCTTGATGAATGGTTGCGCCTCTTCAGGTGTTCATCCTGATGACTTGCCTGCTGGAAAGCAGAGACCGGAGATATTAAGAGAGGCTTGTAGTCAGATCAGCTTTACTTATGAAGATGTAGTATTCCAATATACAGAAGAAGCATGTGCCAAGGTATTGAGAACATGGAAGGTGATCGATGACTGTGTATATGTACCATTTTCAAATGTAGGATATTGGGAATATACTCAAGTGATCAAAGTTGAGAATAGTACAAAGCCGACAATAACTTCAGGATGTCAGACATCAGACTATACGATTGTTCAATTGTCTTCATGTACTGCCAGAATAGAAGCGTCAGCGACAGCAACAGATGATTGTACTCCTACAGATGAATTGGAATTCACTTACAAGTTTGATGAGGATAATAATGGATCTATCGATTTTACAGGTTCAGGAAATATTATCAATCGTACGGTTGAGTTTGGAAGCCATAGAGTGATTTGGGAAGTAGAGGATGAATGTGGAAATGTACAAACATGTGCAACAATCATTGATGTGGATGATGACAAAGCACCTACGCCATACTGTTTACCGGAAATAGTAACCGTAGTAATGGAGACATCTGGTTCAGTGACAATTTGGGCAAGTGATTTTGACTACGGAAGTTTTGACAATTGTACAGATAGTGATGATCTAAGAGCATCATTCTCAACAAATACAAATCATACTTCAATGGAATTTACTTGTGATGACCTTGATGCCGCAGCTACAACATTCGAATTGGAGGTATACTTTACAGACCTTGCTGGAAATCAAGATTTCTGTACCACTGCACTTATTGTTCAGGACAATCAGAATCATTGCATGGATAGTGGAAATGAAGAGGGAAGGATAGCACTAGGTGGTAGCATATTCAATGATGCCAATGAGAATCTTTCTGGTATCGATGTTACACTTAACTCGAATCTTCCAGAATTCCCATTGTTGGCTTCAACAGATGCCGAGGGCGGATATTCGTTCAATGACCTTCTAGCAGAAGAGTCTTATTCCTTGCAACCAAAATTAGACGAAAATTATAATGACGGTGTATCTACACTAGATTTAGTATTCATACAGCAACACCTTTTGGAAATCAAAAAATTTGACAATCCATATAAGGTAATCGCCGCAGATATTAACAATTCAGGTTCAATTTCTGCAGCCGATCTTCTTCAACTGAGAAAACTCATATTGGGCATATACTCAGAATTACCATCAAACGACAGTTGGAGATTTGTTGATGCAGCCTATGAATTCACAGATGTAAATGATCCATTCCCTTTCGATGACAAATTGAATATGGAGACAATGATGGAAGATTACATGGATGCTGATTTCGTAGCTGTGAAGATTGGAGATGTAAACAACACTGCAAGTAACAATCTGAAATCTGAAAAAGTATCTACTACAAGGTCAAACAAGCTGTTAAGCATTAAGGACCAATACTTGGAGGCAGGTACTCATGATGTGACAGTATCTCTTTCAGATATGGAAGACATATATGGATTGCAGTTTGCACTGATCATCAATGACAATTTGGTGTCGGATGTGAATTTAGCATCAGATGTGCTGAATGTTTCGGAAGGTAATTACCGAAAAGATACCAAACTATATGTCAGTATCCATGAAGCAAATAGTGTTTTCGTAAGTGATGAGATGCTAACGTTGATCTTGGAGGTGAAGAAAGCTGGATACTTATCCGAGATGATTGGATTGTCGGAGGGAGATTTTGCAAATGAAATCTATTCTTCTGCTTCAGGAAGTATTCTTTCTTCAGGATTGGGGCTGGAGATTCAAAATAGAGCCCATGATTCTGTTCATGCTTTCGAATTGCTACAGAATGTACCAAACCCGTTCACCACTACTACAGAAATAGGATTTGTACTACCTGCTGACGAGAATGTGTCACTTCGAGTGATGGATGTTACGGGTAAAGTATTGATCACTAAATCTGGAGAATACAACAGGGGCTACAATTCCATAACACTTGATGTAAGTGAAATAAATGGTTCAGGTATACTTTATTATCAGCTTGATACTGAGCGCAATAGTGCAAGTAAGAAAATGATAATAATCAAATAAAAAACAAGCCATTAGGCATTCAGATATTCATTAGAACATTAAGAAACAGGTTTTAAATTCATTAAAATGAACAAAATAATACAAATTAGTCAATCGCAAATTTCTAGAAGCTTAGTGCTTATCGCACGAAGCATGGGAGTTGTATTTTGCCTCTTCATGGCGAATATGACAGTTGCGCAAGTAGACTGTAACACTACAATGGCTTGTAATGACGGTCTTCAGGTATCACTAGATGATAATTGTGAAGCAGTGATAACTCCGGATATGATTTTGGAGGATCCAGCATATGATAATGCTGATTATACTGTAGAAGTAATGGACGCACAAGGGAATGTTATCCCCAATGCAACTGTAGATTACAGCTACGTTAATCAGAATTTAGAGGTCAATGTATCCTTAAATGGATGTGCAGCATCTTGTTGGGGAAATATTACCATAGAAGATAAGTTGCCACCAGAATTCACGTCTTGCCTGGACTACGAATTGGATTGTGATGCAGATTTTACGCCAGGTGCCGATGTACCTTTTCCTACAGTTACAGATGCTTGTAGCTTTGTGGAAGATTTGGATTACTACGATGATATCGTGAGCAATGCGTGTGCGGATGATTACGTAAAAACAATCACAAGATACTGGACTGCTTATGATGAGCAAGGCAATGAAGCGATGTGTGTGCAGACCATCAATATTCTAAAAGCTTCAATTGACGATATAGTTTGGCCTCCAAATTATGATGATATTGATCAGCCTTCATTTTCATGTGCTATTACTATTGAGACATTGCCTAATGGCGCACCTTCACCGAATGTGACTGGAATGCCTTCAGGTGCTGAGTGTCCTAATATTCAGACTTACTACACCGATATCATCTTCGATATTTGTGGAGCGAGTATCAAGGTATTGAGACAATGGATCGTAGTGGATTGGTGTACTGGCCAGGAAGCGACGTTCAATCAAATCATCAAAGTATTGGATACGGCAGCGCCCATTTGTACTTCGAACGAAGATTTTTACAATGTTATTTATACTGATGAAGGAGAATGTACGGGTACTTTCGAAGTTCCTGCTCCTATTGTGATTTTCGAATGTAGTGATTATACCTATACTGTAGGTTATAAATTGAAAGATGAAGATGGACAACCATTTGAAGATCCTATTTATGATAATGTCACTTACAATTCTCAGACAGGATTGTTTACAATTCATGACTTACCGCAAGATACATCGTGGATCGTATATACTATTACTGATGCTTGTGACAATTCTACACAGTGTTTTACTGAGGTATTTGTAGAAGATGGTGAGGCACCGACTCCAGTATGTGAGGGTTATACCGTAGTAGGGTTAGAAGATGCAGGATGGGCAGATATATTTGCGACTTCGATAGATGATGGAAGTTATGACAATTGTGAAATCGATAAATATGAAGTTAAAAGATTGACAACAAACTGTGGGTTTTCAAGTGATCTTCAATTTGGAGAAAAGGTCAATTTCTGTTGTGAAGATGTGAATAGTGGCTATGTGAAAGTAGTATTGAGAGTATATGATGTTGCGGGCAATTATAATGATTGTGTCGTAAACGTAAATGTTCAGGACAAAATCAATCCTACGATCGAATGTCCATCAAATATTTTCATCCAATGTACTCAGGATTACAATGATTTGAATCTTACAGGAGAAGCTACAGGAGAAGACAATTGTAGTGTAGTAATCACTAAGACTGATCAGGTCAACCTAAATGAATGTGGAATCGGAAGTGTAACGAGAAGATGGACAGCGACAGATCCACAGGGTAGAACAGCTACTTGTACACAAGTGATCACGGTAGGTGACTCTAATCCTTTTAATGAGAGCAATATCAATTGGCCTTCTGATAGAGAAGTCAATGGATGTAATACTGAGAATACTTCACCTGAAGACCTCAACAGCTTCCCAATTTTGAGTAATACAGATTGTGCAAATATTGCCATTTCATATGATGATGCTGTATTCTATACGGTACCTGATTATTGTATCAAAATATTGAGAACCTGGAAAATTATTGACTGGTGTAATTATGATCCTCAGGATCCGAATTTCTATGTTCATGTTCAAAAGATTGGTGTTTATAATACTGTGGCTCCTGTATTTGAATCATGCAGCAATGAGAATTTTGTATCTGAAGATGGAGATTGTCAGGAAGAGGTGACGCTTACTGTATCTGCTACGGATGATTGTACCATCGATGACCTACTTGATTATACTTATACGATTGATGTGGGTAGCAATGGATCAATAGAGTATAATGGTACGGGAAATTCAGTAACAAGAACATTGGAAAGCGGTACACATACAGTGAATTGGACAGTGACAGATGAATGTGATAATGTTTCAAATTGTACTCAGATTGTTACTATTTCTGATAATAAGCCACCTACACCTATATGTATTGGATCTACAAGTTGGAGTCTTGGTGAGGATGGAATGGTAGAAATATGGGCAAGTGATTTTGATATCAAAAGTTTTGATAGTTGTGACGATGATGATGATTTGATATTCTCTTTCAATGCTGCGGGTACAATGCAAAACATGTTCTTCGATTGTAGTGATATTCCTAATGGTATCGGAGCAGAAATTCCACTTCAAATGTATGTTATTGATACAGATGGTAATTATGAATATTGTGATGTGACTTTGATACTTTCAGACAATGAGCAAAATGATGTTTGTCTGGACAATCTAGACGGCAATGAGGCCAAGATTTCTGGATCGATCATGAATGGAGATAGCGAGGGAGTACTTAATATCGAAGTGTCGTTGATGAATATGGATGAGCAAAATTCGGATATGGAGATGACTGAAGAAGCGGGAGAATATGCTTTTGACAATATTCAATACTATGATCAATATGCTGTAGAGCCATACAAGAATGACGATGTGACGAATGGAGTATCTACCTTAGATTTAGTGCTTATTCAAAGACATATTCTGGCGCTTGAGCAGTTTGATAGTCCATACCAATTGATCGCTGCAGATGTGAATGGAAATGATAAAATATCTACTTCGGATTTATTATTGATCAGAAAAGTAGTATTAGGAATAGAGACAGATTTTGGTGATAATACTTCATGGAGGTTTATCCCTACCACGTATGAAATAGAAGACCCAACACAACCTTTTGGATTTCCTGAAAAAGTGGTACTTGATGACCTGTATGTAAGCAATGAAAATATAGACTTTACTGCCATCAAGGTAGGAGATGTTAACGGTAATGCAATAGCTAATTTGAATTCTGACAATGAATCAGAGACTAGAAACGCACCGAAAACACTCTTAATAGATAATTCTACTTTCGCGAGTAATGAAGTAATTTCTGTACCTGTTTATGCAAATGAAGTAAGTGATTTGTTGGGAATGCAGTTTACCGTAGAGTTAGGAAAAGATGTAAGATTCAGAGGTGTAAAATCCAATAGAATCGATATTGCTGACCATAATGTAAATGTTGCAGAAAATAATGTTTCATTCTCTTGGAACACTGTAGAATCAATTTCTGTAGGATCGAATGAGGTGTTATTTACCATTGAATTAGATGGATTGGCAGATGGAGAATTGGCATCAAATATTTCGATGTCTTCAAAATTCTTGAATGCAGAAGTATATGACCAATCATTGAATACAGATGGATTGGACTTAGAGATCACTACAAGAGATGTAGAGGATGTAGCAACAAATGTCCTACACCAAAATGTACCAAATCCATTCAAAGGAATGACGACTATTGGTTTCAATTTGAAGGAATCTGGAATGGCTACTTTAGCAGTATTTGATATAGCTGGAAAGGAGTTGTACAGAATTACGAATGACTTCCCTAAAGGTAAGAATGCGATTACACTAGACATGCAGTCAATTAATGCAAGTTCAGGAATCTTGTACTATACCTTGAAGGCGGGTGATTTTATTGACACCAAAAAAATGATGATTATTGACTAGGAAGTGACCTTGTCATAAGAAATAGTGGTTTTGATCATAAACCACACATGAATTAATGTTTCTAAAATGATTCTGAAGGGACTGCACCGAAAGGTGCGGTCTTTTTGGTTTTCAAGAAGTGGCTATATGTTTACGACTCTTCCAACATTTAGTAAACATATATCCCAATTTTGAGTTTCTTACCTATGTCAAAAGCACTCATCATAGGATCAGGCATTGCAGGAATCGCTGCAGCCATTCGACTACGACACAAAGGATACGAGGTTCATGTTTACGAAGCCAACAAATATCCTGGCGGCAAATTGACCTCATTTACAAACGGCAGTTTCAGATTCGATGCTGGACCATCATTGTTTACGCTTCCACATTTAGTGACTGAGCTTTTTGATCTTTTCGATGAAGATTATCAAGATTATTTCTCCTATAAACGGATGGACACAATTTGTAATTACTTTTGGGAAGATGGAACACAGTTTTCGATGTCAGCCCAAGCAGATCAGCGAATTGAAGATATCCATCAAGCATTCAATGAACCAAAGGAAGCCATCAGAAAATATCTGTCTATCGGCAAATTAAAATATGAATTGACAGCTCCAATCTTCATCGAAAAATCATTGCATAAACCGTCTACTTATTTAGATTTCGGGGTATTAAAGGCTTTAAGTCAAATTCATAAATTTGATTTGACATCAACCTTGTCAGGAGTAAATAATACTGCATTTACCAATGAAAAACTCATCCAGCTGTTCAACAGATTTGCCACCTATAATGGATCTTCTCCTTTCAAGACGCCTGGGATAATGTCTATGATTCCCCATTTGGAAATGAATATTGGTACTTTTTTTCCAACGGGAGGAATGGAGTCCATTACCAATTCTCTAGTCGGGCTAGCGGAGAGACACGGGGTATTATTTCACTACGAAAATTATGTAGATCGGATTCATCATGAAGGAGGCAAAGCCAAGGGTATTGTTGTAAATAATAACTTGATAAATGGAGATGTGATAGTGGCCAATATGGATATTTTCACGGCATATACTCAAATGTTGAAGGATTTAAAAAAGCCCAATAAGGTGCTCAATCAGGAAAGAAGTAGTTCTGCATTGATTTTTTATTGGGGAGTGAGAAAGAAATTTGGTCAATTGGACTTACACAATATTTTATTCAGCGATTCTTATGAGGAGGAATTCATACATATATTTGAAGGGAATTCCATTCACGAGGATCCTACAATTTATATTAATATTTCTTGCAAAGAGAATACATCAGATGCGCCAGATGGTTGTGAAAATTGGTTTGTCATGATTAATACACCTGGAGATAAGGGGCAGGATTGGAGTTCATTGATTCCGAAGGCTAGAAAAGCAATTATTAATAAGATCAATCGAATTTTAGATGTTGATTTAGAGGATGTAATAGTCTGTGAAGATGTCCTTCATCCAAAATTGATCGAGTCAAGAACAGGTTCTCACCAGGGATCTTTGTATGGATCAGCCAGCAATAATAGATATGCTGCTTTTTTGCGACACGCCAATTTTAGCAAACAATTGAGCAACTTGTATTTTTGTGGTGGCTCGGTACATCCTGGCGGGGGAATACCTTTGTGTTTGAATTCTGCAAAGATTGTTAGCAACATTATAGGATAAGTTTTGTTTAACTATTGGTTAAACAAAATTAAACATGACTGAAGTAATAAAAACACTTTCCCAGAGTTTTCATCACCAAATCAAACATTATTCTACCTATATCAAAGTAGAATCCATTTCCATTTTTACTTTATGGTTGTTCACTATATCTTCTTTAATAGGTATTGGTCTTGGAGAAGTTGATTGGTTCATTACCAAGACTCCTATTAACTTGATGTTGGGCTTTTTACTCACCTTGATTAATCTCCCATTTGATAAAAAATATAGCAAGTCCATTTTTGTTTCCATTTTTATTTTGGGTATGCTGTTGGAAATAATTGGTGTGGTAAGAGGTGATGTTTTTGGTCAATATTACTATGGCGATAATTTGGGATTTAAGCTGATTGGTGTGCCTCTTATGATCGGAATTTATTGGGCGGTTTTGACCACGGTTACCTCCCAGATTGCCAGGTTGTTTTTCAAAAATATGATTGTTGTAGCCATCATTGGAGCTTCCCTTATGGTCGGACTAGATGTTTTGATGGAACAAATGGCAACTACTTTTGACTTTTGGTATTTTGAAGGAGGAGTAGCACCGATACAAAATTATGTCACCTGGTTTTTAGCCTCATTTTTATTGCAGTTACTGGCATTTAGGTTTTATGAAAGAGGGGGCGGTCGTTTTTCGATCCAACTATACTTGAATCAAGTCATATTTTTTCTTGTCACTTACATTTTAATAAACTCATAAATTTCATCTCCATGGTAGGTATACTATACTTCCAAAGTTTAGTATACCTGACCTCGATCCCACCAGACTCGAAACACCTCAATTCCCGAATCAGGTCATATTTTACTTGTCACTTACTTTTTAATAAACCCATATATTTCATCTCCGAAGTAGGTATACAAAACTTCCAAAGTTTAGTATACCTAACCTCGAACCTGACGCAATTAAAGAATACTTAATAATACCCATTTCAATAAGTAGAATTCAAACTTTCATTATATTCGAGGCGAGTTATTCACCATTGAAAACCTGTACCAAATGAAAAATATAATTCTAACCCTATTACTTACATTTACTTCACTTATGCTAGATGCCCAAATTGACTTGAAATATCAAGTACCTGATGATGATATTCTTTCACTCGCAGATGCACCGTTGCCGCCATCCATTCGAATGAATTCTGATGGCACCAAAGCCATTCTCCTCTATCGTAAGGCATACAAGTCAATAGATGAATTATCAGAAGAAGAGCTTCGACTTGCCGGACTGAGGATCAATCCAAAGACCAATATATCGAGTAGGGCGAGGTATTATTATGATGCCAAATACTATGACCTAAAGACTAAAAAGGAATCCACTATTGAAGGACTTCCGGATAATGCAAAAATTACAAATATTACTTGGTCTCCTGACGAAGAAAAAATCGCATTTACCCATACTGCGGAGGATGGAGTAGAATTATGGTATATAAATCACGCAAAAAAGAAAGCTTCCAAATTGACAGATGCCAGGCTAAATGCCAATATGGGATCTGTATTGAGATGGATGAATGACAGTAAGTCTTTGTTAGTGAAGATGCTGCCAGCCAATCGACCAAGTCTTATCAATACTGCTTTGTCTATACCTAGTGGACCTACGATTTCGGTAAATGAAGCAGGCCAAAAAGCTCAAAACCGTACTTATCAGGATCTATTGAAAAATCCAGCTGATGAACGAAATTTTGAGGTTCTCGCACATTCAGAATTGCATAAAGTCTCTCTTGATGGTGAATCAAAATTATGGAAAGAGAGTGGAATGTATTCCTATCTGTCCGTTTCGCCGGATGGCAATGAAATAATGGTGCTGGAGATAAGCAGACCGTTTTCTTACTTGGTGACTTATGGCAGATTTCCAACTTCATATGACATCTATAATCTTGACGGGAAATTGGTCAAAAATATGGTCAAGGTACCACTTATAGAAGAGTTGCCAAAGGGTTTCATGAGTGCCCGTACAGGCATGAGGAATCTTCAATGGAGGGATGACAAACCAGCTACTTTGGTATGGGCAGAAGCATTGGATGGTGGAGATCCGGCAGTTGAGACTGAATATCGTGATGCCATCTATGAAATGGATAGTCCATATACTGGCCAGAAAAAATTGCTTATAAAATCAAAGCTCCGGTACAATGGAATCAATTGGGGAGATGACAATCTTGCCGTGCTTTATGATTATTGGTGGAATGACAGAACACTCAGAATCAGTTTTTTTGACCCATCCGATAATACAAAAGAACCGATCTTATACAATGAAAGGAATTATCAGGATAGGTATAGTGATCCTGGAAATTTCGTCACTACTAAAAATGATTTGGGACGATACACCCTTGATATTGTAAATGATGACCAATTGTATTTGATAGGTGCTGGCTATTCAAAAGAAGGGAAACTGCCATTCGTTGATAGATATGACATCAGTGACAATGATACCAAAAGGCTGTATAGAGCCAAATCAGGCGAAAAGCTTGAGAGTATTTCAAGAATGATCGATTCAGAGAAAGGAATTGTGCTAACCAGACTGGAGTCTAAAAATGATTATCCAAACTATTATTTCAGAAATATAAATACAGAATCGATCAAACCTGCCACAAATTTTGAGAACCCTTTTAAAGCGATTCAGGATGTGGACAAGGAAGTGATAAAGTACAAGCGTGAGGATGGACTGGAACTTTCAGCGACACTCTATCTTCCTGTTGGATACGACAAAAAGAAAAAGGAAAAAATGCCTATGATAATGTGGGCATATCCTCGAGAATTTAAAGATAAGAGCAGTGCCAGTCAGGTGACTTCCAGCAGCAACGAATTTACTTACCCGTATTATGGATCTCCAATCTATTGGGTCAATCGTGGTTACGTAGTGCTTGATGATGCCGCTTTCCCTATTATCGGTGAAGGTGAAGATCAACCTAATGATGACTTTATCAATCAATTGGTAGGGAACGCAAAAGCTGCCATTGATGCGGTGGATGAATTGGGATATATTGATAGAAATAAAGTGGCTGTTGGAGGACATTCATATGGTGCATTCATGACGGCTAATCTCTTGACACATTCTAATCTATTTGCTGCTGGTATAGCCAGATCAGGCGCATACAACAGAACGTTGACCCCATTTGGTTTCCAATCCGAAGAAAGAAATTACTGGGAAGCCCCTGATGTTTATTACAACATGTCACCGTTTATGCATTGCGATAAGATGAAAACTCCATTATTATTAATACATGGTGAAGCAGATAACAATTCTGGTACTTATCCAATGCAAAGTGAGCGTTATTTTAATGCATTGAAGGGACTGGGAGCTCCGGTAAGGCTTGTGATGCTGCCCAAAGAAAGTCATGGTTACTCTGCACGCGAAAGCATTATGCATATGCTTTGGGAGCAGGATCAATGGCTCGAGAAGCATGTCAAAAATAGGGTAGTGACACCATAAGACGATAAAATAGTATCGCATTAAATTTAAAAATGAAAAGGGAAGGAATCATGAATATTGATTCCTTTTCTTTTTAAAAATCTGAAAGAGAAATTGCGCTTACTCTTTTATGTTTTTTTGGCTTGCGCAATACTTTCATTTTGTTGGGGTACTTCATAGCTGCACCATTCTTTTTTCCTTACATTAGTATTGATGAAAAGACTGGAATTATTTGAGTTTGAGGATCAAAGTTGGCTGCCTATGACCATACGAACTGGTGTGACCAACTTGCTTGTTGTATTTCATAGAATGATGGGCACCGCAGATACACTTGCCTTATTAATTAACAAAGCCAGAAAGAGTATAGACTTTGATCAAGTAGTTGATCTTGGATCAGGGTCAGGTGGAGCAATGATAGAATGTTTCAAAAAAATAAATGATAATGCCGACAAGCCATTACAATTGTTATTCACCGACTTGTATCCTCATCCCGATGTTGTGAATAATATTAATAATAGTGGGATTCCATATATAACTTACAAATCCTCACCCGTTGATGCAACCGAAATTGGAGATGTTCCTTCCGGACTAAAAACAATGATTGCCAGTTTTCATCATATGAATCCGAAAGTAGCCAGAAAAATATTAAATTCTGCTGAAGATAATAACGAACCTATTCTGATATATGAAGTGGCAAAGAATAGTATTCCAACAATTTTGTGGTGGCTGTTACTTCCGTTATCATTGGCAATACTCTTTGTCATGTCTTGGTTTATGACACCTTTTACAAAAAGATTGTCTCTGGCACAAATATTATTTACTTATATCATTCCCATAATTCCAATTGTATATGCTTGGGATGGACAAGCATCACTTATGAGAACTTATACATTCTTTGACATTAATGAATTGATTGAACAAAGCAATGCAAAGAAATACAAATGGGAAATGGATGACGCCTTGAAACCCAATGGTAAGAAAGTGGGCTATTATCTCATGGGAATTCCTATATCACAACCAAAGCAAAGCGAATAACTCATTTTTTATTAACAACTAAGTTTTTCCATTATCAAAGGTTACTAAACCTCAATTATTGCATAATAAGACGTAAGGACGATTCCGTAAATCTTGACTCAGTCGAGTAACTCTTATAGATCAAAAATAAATGCAATATGGACAAACAACTTCTGATCAGCGAGGTGAAATACCTGATTTCAAAAAACAAAACTCAAGAAGCATTAAAACTTTTATCAAAAATACAGCTCAGCGAAAATGATAAAACGGTTGTGCTTTTAATGGGGCAACTGGAAAAACTTCAACGTGACTCCATCTTAAATAAAATTTCGAATGAAGAATTGAATAAGACTCAAGCTTCAATAAATGAATCCATCCTGATGTTTTCTGAAAATATTGATCCATCGGAAATGGAAGTCAACAGTCAAAATCAAACAATACCACCTGTCGTATCATCGCCAGAAACACCTAAAATCGAATCAAAACCTACGATAGATAGAAGTACACTCAATATCACCCAAGTACCTAATGCTGGAGGAGCAAATTTCTTGAATAAAAATGTCTTGTTGATAGGTTCAGCGGTGGTTTTGATGCTCGCATTTACCCTCTACAGAGTTTGGCCCAAGGAAGTTCGAATAAATGAATCTACTCAGATAATACCTGTAGAAAGTTCAAATAGCGATAATTGGGCTATTGCCAACACAATTTATCTTGAAGACTTTAGAGATCGTAGAAAATCAGGATTTAGAAGTGACATTTGGAAACTTGAAAACAAAATCAATGAGCTTTGGACAGGAATAAAAGATAACCAGTACTACCTTATTGACATAAAAAATGAAGATAAATTTCCGAGTCGTCATAAGTATTTAGGGAAGCTTCCTTATAATTCTAATTTTGATGTCACTCCATATTTTGTAAGAATAAAAAATGACCCGGAAATCAAATGCCAGACTGAAAATTCTTGCTTGGGAAGAGGGTTGACTGTCAGGTATGATAATAAGAAAAAATCAGCCTATGCATTTGTGATCAATGATCAGAATTATTTATCCTTTATTAAAATGGATGATTTTAAAAAACCACAATCAGGTAAGGTGTTGTATTCAGCTACTATCTCTGATTTGAAATCCAATTATGTGGAGTTAGGAATTGAAAGTCGTAAGAATAAGTTTTGGCTATACCTTGATCGAAAATTGGTGAAAATTATTGAAGACGATAGTGTCTTAACAGGCAAATATAATGGTGTGATTGCCATTGGCGAAGGAATGCACATGTTTGACGAAGTATACCTTGGTAAACCTATTGATTAGAACATGCGTATCAAACGTGAATTTTTGTTATTATACCTCCTTGCTATTAGATAATTAAGAGTTCAATGCTTTAAACAAGAAAAACAAAGGTGAGTCCAAATTTTCATTCTTGAATTGTACAAGACTCCGCAATATGAACTTTTGAATCACTATCAATCGATATAGCTGGCACCGACAAATTCAAAGGAATAATTAATGTATTCTTTAAAATCAAGTTGCCAGTAATTCCTTGGGTGCAGATGCTCGAACCAGCAAGACTTTCAGTATTTCCTTCCATCTTAATATTGTTGAGTTCAATGCTTCCTTCACAAAAAATAGCGCCGCCTTGTTGATCTGAAGGATCCACACCATCTGCTTCACCACCGACAATTGAAAATCCATCCATGCTACTTGTCAATACAGATGCGCCGACTTGGATCACATTGTATGACCTCTCTTCAGTGCCATTGCTCTCACCTATATGCCCAGAAAGTATGGTATTCAGTCCCGTTATATCTCTTTCAACAAAGGTGCCACCAGTAGCAGGGAAGCCACCTATGAGGTGAATTCCATTTTTGATAGAAAATGAGACCTCTTCATTTAGATCACCTGTCGGATAATAGGTACCATCGGCCACGAGGATAGTATCTCCTGATGTAGCTACAGAAAGCGCTGTCGCCAATTCAGAATATGCATTCGCCCAGTCAGACCCATCAGATTCGCCAGTGGCGCCCTTTCTTACATATATATATGGTGTCGGTTCTCTTATGGTAATCACAGTATCAACTGATAAACCTGTAAGTACGGATTCGGCACCTGACATCCAACTCACTTTTAACGAATCTATCATTGTGGCTGCCCCTAATCCAAAATGAGCCATAATTTCATCTCCACCTCCCAAATTTGACCCTGAACGCAATTCAAAAAATTGTTTTACACCGTCATTCGTGAGTATTTCGACCCACGAACCAATTCCATCTGGTGCACTTTTTTTGGATCGCAGTTTTACCCTCAAATAATTATTTGTATTCACTTCATCATTTCTAAAAAGCCTGATTTCATCGTTGTAATTAAACATGAGCAAATCCAAATCACCATCATTGTCATAGTCTGCGTGTACAATACTTCTAGTCTTGGTATCGTCGTCAATACCCAGGATATTGGCCATTTCTGTAAATGTGCCATCTCCATCATTTTTGAAAAAATTGCATTCTTGAGTCGTGTCAATAGTTCCTGCAAAACTTAATGCTCCAATGGCCATGGCAATATCCTGCCAGCCGTCATTATCAAAATCCATAAAACTGGTGCCCCAGGAAAAATGATCAAAAGGCTGAATGCCAACTCCTGCAGCATCCTGGCTCTCAAAAGTGCCCTGATTATTCTTGAATAGTCGAGCCGGGCCAATATTGGAATATACCAAATCCATATAGCCATCTCTATCATAATCTCCAATTCCGATTCCCATTCCATTAGAACAATCATCTTCCACCAAATCCGTAGAACTATCAGAAAAGTGCCAATCAGAAACTCCATCAGTGCCACCTTCATTTTCCCATATGAAAGTTCCATTGTTTGGGAAACCGCTAAATGGACAATCATTGATTACTATCAAATCTTGATCACCATCTTTATCAATATCGGTCCAAGAAGATGCAAACCCTGGGTCTTGAATTAAGGCCGTATCCAAATGTGTAGAGACATCAGTGAATGTTTTATCTCCATTATTGATAAATAGGAAGTCTCGCACTTCTCCTATGCCAGTATTGAGCGGTGGAATGTGATGTGTTACATACAGATCCAAGTAACCATCATTGTTGAAGTCCCCAAAAGAACCTGAGGTAGTACGATTGGATCCCATAGCTTCAAGCCCTGATCCCGAGGTGATATCAGTAAACGAAGTTCCTTGGTTGTTGAGGAATAGAACATTATCATCACTATTGCCTACATATAAATCTTGATAACCATCATTGTTGATATCACCTACAACAACAGCAGCACCGTCATGTGCAGCATCAGCAATGCCCAGTGCGGCGGCTTTTTCAGTAAATGTACCATTGCCGTTATTTTCGAACATCTTGTTGGCACCAATCCGATTACATGAATACAGATCCAGAAGACCATCATTATTATAATCAAACCATGCACAGCCTGATCCAACAGGCATATCTAAAGAATCTGGTACACCTGAATGTGTATATCCGACTCCGGAAGAAATAGATTGATCAGAAAATCCTTGAGAAAAACTAAAAGAGACTACGCAAAGTATTAGCGCAAGTACAGGGACGACTTGTTTCATTGGGCGCTTTTAAATAAAAAATCGTTGGAATGTAATTAAAAATTATTAGTCAAAAGAATGTACTTTGTGTTTTGTATGATATTTTCCTAAATCGAATCGTTTTAATACCATGACCAAATCAGCGTTTTTAGTAATATTCCTTATCCTTTTAACATCTGACTTACCAGCTCAATTTCTAAAATCTGGACCAATGCTTGGCTACAATACCATGAGAGAAGTGGGTGTCTGGGTACAATTGGAAAATCAAGGATATGTTACCATCAAGTACTGGCCTGAAGGCAATGATATTGAAACACAGGAATCGGAAACATTTTACTCTGAAAATTATAAAGCTAATACAGCTACTGTTGCACTGACCAATCTAGAACCAGGTACTACCTACAACTACAAGATCGTAGTGGATGACTTAGAATCCCCTACAGCACCAATACATTCATTTACCACACAAAAATTGTGGCAATGGAGGGAAGATCCGCCAGAATTCAGTTTTCTTGCAGGCAGCTGTTTCTACATAAATGAGACTCAATATGACAGGCCAGGGGAGCCCTATGGTAAGGATTTGGAAATATTCAAGAGTATGGCCGATGAAGACGCACAATTCATGGTATGGTTAGGAGATAATAATTACTTGAGGGAGGTAGATTGGAATAGCAGATCTGGCATTTATCATAGGTACACACATACCAGAGGAGTCAAAGAATTGCAACCTCTCTTGTCCAAAATGCACCACTACGCTATCTGGGACGACCATGACTATGGCCCGAATGACAGCGACCGGACTTACGGACATAAAGACAAAACCAGAGAAGCCTTTGAAGATTTTTGGGCCAATCCAAACTATGGCGTAATGGGACTAGAAGGAATTACTGGAAGTTTTAGCTGGAATGATTGTGATTTTTTCCTCTTGGACAATCGATGGTACCGGACTCCTCAATCCGCAGGAGGGACTATCCTTGGAGACAAACAATTGACTTGGCTCATTGAAGCATTGAGAACCAGTAAAGCATCCATAAAGTTTGTTTGCATCGGAGGACAAGTAGTAAATGATTATAAAGGCCATGAAAACTATGCCCAATTCGGAGCCGAACGCCAAAAATTGCTACACCTCATCGATGACTATAATATCAAAAACGTAGTCTTCCTCACTGGAGACAGACACCACTCTGAAGTAAGTTTATACAATACACCCGATGGAGACAAAATATACGATATTACTTCAAGCCCTGTCACATCAGGAGCCTATGACCATTCCGATGAAAAAAACAACTTTCGCCTAAACAAAGACGCAATCATCGGCGAAAACAACTATGCCGTACTAGAAGTATCAGGCAAAAGAAAGCAAAGAAAACTAAAAGTCATTTTCAAAGACGTAAAAGGCAAAAAAATAAGAGAATATAAACTAATCGACTAAAAAACACCTCCCTCTAAAAATCTCCTCTCCCTCCATTCACCTCCGTGAACTCCTACCTCCGCACCCTCCGCGACCCCCTAGCTCCTCACCCTCCGCGAACTCCATCTCCGCGTAACTCCGTGAAATCCCTCCATGCCCCTCCGTGAAATTCCTTTCCTCCGTGCCCTCCTCTCCTCCATACACCTCTGTAAAAATCCCTTTCCCTAACCTAAGTATTTCCACCCGATCTTCCCCCATTTAGAAAACTTTACAACCAATGTCCATAGAAAGAAAAATATAAAATCTATCTTGCCTCACAGCAAATTTATTCAACCCCAACACTTATGATCAAAATAGGCGTAATAAGAGAAGGAAAAACACCCCCAGATTCCAGAGTTCCACTCAACCCCAGCCAATGCAAGCATCTCTCAGACATGGGCATTGACATCGCAGTTCAACCCAACCCAATCCGATGCTTTCCAGATAGCGATTATCAAGCCGCGGGTATAGTCATGAAAGAGGACCTTACAGATCGTGATGTCCTTCTTGGCGTAAAAGAGGTGCCAATTGATCAATTAATACCAGACAAGATCTATTTCTTTTTCTCTCATACCATAAAGAAGCAAGAATACAATCGCGACTTGCTCAAGCATATAGTGGATAAGAATATTACCTTGATCGATTATGAAGCGCTCACAGATGAAAATGGGGCAAGGGTGATCGCTTTTGGCAAGTTTGCAGGAATGGTCGGTGCCCATAATGCCCTATGGACGCTCGGAAGGCGGACTGGCGAATTCGAACTGCCCAGGTTGAAAGATCTTTATGACTATAATGCAGCAAAAGAAGTCTATTCCAAAATAAATTTCCCAAATACCAGAATTGTACTTACTGGTACAGGACGAGTTGCGGGAGGAGCAGCCCAGGTTTTAGATGATATGGGAATCACAAAAGTTACACCATTAGAATATTTGACCAAGACTTTTGATACTCCTGTTTACACACAATTGAACAGCTTCTTCTATACCAAAAGAATAGATGGCAGGACAGTGGACAATGCCCAGGATTTTTACAGCAATCCGAAAGAGTATGAGTCTGATTTTTCTCATTTCTTGCCTATGACGGATATAATGATCAACGGGGTGTTTTGGGACAATTCTGCTCCCGCTTTCTTTACCTTGGATGAAATGAAAACTGACAATTTTGGTATAAAAATTATTGCGGATGTCACTTGTGATATAGCTCCTGTAAGTTCGATTCCATCTACGATTAAAGCCTCGACAATTGCCGATCCCATTTTTGGTTTTGAAAGATTTAAGGGAAAGGAAACAAAACCGCATGGAAAAAACGTTGTAGACATGATGACGATTGACAATCTTCCAAATGAATTGCCTAGAGATGCTTCTACCGCTTTTGGTGAAATGTTTATTTCCAATGTTTTGAATGAACTTGGGAATCGAAAAAGTGCCCTGATAGAGGGTGCAACCATAGCTACTGGTCGTAACCTGGGCAAACATTTTGAATATTTGAGAGATTATCTAAATGGATAAAATTGAGCATTTCTAATTGACAATATGATTGAAAAATATCCTTGATTAGAATCATTGGATTAATGAATTGTTAATATTTTGCTGTTTTGTGTATTTCGGATTTTCCCGTCATCTAAATAATGAAATTAGGGACTTGTGCCCTTCTTACTCATTAAAGTGAAGTTTATGAAATACAACAAAGTGATAGCCATAATGTCTATATCCATCTTATCCTTAATCTTTTCTTCTTTTGATACCTTCGACTATGAAAAGGCATGGAAGAATGTAGAAGAATTCATCGAAAAAGGTCTGCCAAAATCTGCTCTGGATGAGGTGAAAGTTATCTTTTCAAATGCAATCAAGGATAATAACATAGAACAGCAAATTAAGGCTGTGACCTATAAGACGCAATTGATATTGCAAACGGAAGAGCTTGGTTTGGAGACTGTGGTGGCAGAACTGGAAGAAAGTATCGAAAAGGCCAGTATGCCATCCAAGCAAATCCTGCACTCCTTGGCTGGTGAACTGATGGCCAATTACTTTCGCTCTCAATACTATATTATTAGTCAAAGGACCAATTTGAATGATTTTGACACAGGAGATATTCGGACCTGGACACCTAATAATTTCAGAAATTATATTTCAACTCAATATTTGGCCTCAGTGGACAAGAAATTGAAGAATTTTCCTTCTTCTGATTTTAAAAATATAATCCCCAATTTTTCCGATGCCGATATATCATTGCGTCCATCGCTTTACGAACTGATCTTGGATCGGGCATTGACTTACTTTTCGAATACAAATACACAAGGGACTAAACCATCTTTTAGTTTTAAAATAAATGATGAGGCCTACTTCTCAAAAGTTGAGGATTTTGTGAATTTTCAGATCAAAACTAAAGACGAAAAATCTAAATTATATCAGGCCATGCTTTTGTTTCAAGAAGGTTTAAAACTTCAATTGGACAATGGGAATCAAAAAGTATTGGCAGAATATGATCTCAAAAGACTGGATTTTGTAAAACAACATGCTGAAATATCCAAGGCCGATGAGCTTTATGTCAATGCACTCAATGAGGCAATAGCTTATTATAAAGATAATCTTGGGCATCCATTTCAAATCAAACTTGGATTGGATTATAGGTTGAAAAAGAAGTACCAGGAGGCAATAAATGTTTTTAATACAATCCTCAATGAAAATCCTTCTGAATACATTAAAAGTGTGGCAGTTAAATGGATTGCTATTATTAATACGCCCAGCCTTTCCATTCAAACAGAACAAGTAATTCCGATAAAAAGCAATTTTTTGGTCAATGTCTCATCAAGAAATTTGAACAATGTTTGCTTCAAATTGGTAGATGCCAAGAATAAGGATTTTAGCGCACTATTTAAAGGACAAAGAGAAAAACAAAGAGAGAATATTGAGGCCTTGCCTGTAATCCGAAGATGGGATCAAAAAAATATTCAAGACGGATACAATTTTTCATCATTTGAAGAGATTATTGATGGTCTGCCAAAAGGAAAATACATTCTTGTAGCCAGCGATACCGAAGAATATAGCTCTAATAAGTCAGCCTATGTATTTTCGGCATTTTTTGTTTCTAATATTGCGCATTCGACCTATGATGTGATAGGTGGAAAAAAGGTCTCGGTAAGGGATCGAAGTACAGGAAAGCCATTGAAGAATGCAACTGTCGAGGCTCATTCAAGAAGTTACAACAGGACATCAAGAAATTACGAACTGAAATTTCTGTCTAGATGGAAAACGAATAAGGATGGATTTGTCAAGTTTAAATTCAATTCCAATAATTCTATTTCGTACAAGATAAAGTACAAGGACGATTTATTGGATATGGAACAATTCGATTATACCAGTAGGTTGCGAAAGCGAGAATATGCAAATAGGCGGGTGGAGATTTTCTCAGATAGAGCTATATATCGACCAGGTCAGACGGTACACTTCAAGACCTTGAGCATGAAGATCGATCGCGATGGAGTCCCAAGTATCGACCCAGACAGAAAGTTGACTGCAGCACTACACGATGTGAATGGTGAGGAAGTTGAAAAGATAGATTTAAAAACCAATGAATTTGGAAGTGCCTCTGGAAGTTTTATCCTGCCTACTGGAAGGCTCACAGGAAATTTTTCAATCTATGTTAAAGATGGATCTCACGGCAATACACATTTTATAAGGGTTGAAGAATACAAACGACCTAAATTTGAAGTGAAATTGAATGATATTGTAGAGGAGGTTAAGCTAGGTGATAATATTGATATTATCGGTTCAGCCAAAGCACTTTCGGGAGCACCTGTTTCCAACGGTAAGGTATCCTATACAGTGACAAGAGTGACCTACCACGGCTGGTGGGGATGGTACCGAAGAGTTCCGAGTGACCGCACTCAAATCGCTCAGGCGGAAATCGCAACAGATGAAAAAGGTGATTTTACATTCAGTTTCATGGCCAAACCCGATGATGATGTCGACCCATCCAAGAATCCTACCTATTCATATTCGGTTCATGTGGATGTGACAGACCAGGCTGGAGAAACCCGATCTGCGAATAAGGCAGTATCGGTAGCCATATTCCCTTATTCCTATGCCTGGGATGTAAAAGAGACAATGGATATTTCAGAATTGTCCGATGTCAATATAAACCCTACAACTACAGAAGGTAAAAAGGTAGCTGCAAAGGGAACACTGGTAATTTCAGAACTAGTACAACCAAAGAAGTGGATGAAGCCTCGAATTTGGCAGAATCCCAGTAATCCAATATACGAAAGAGGCGAATTCGAAAAGAAAATAGATCGGATTGCCCATGTCAAATCTGCAATGAGTGAATATCCGATTAAAAAAGAGCTATTGCGTTCCGAGGTTGAATATGGTGAAGATGGATTGAACTATGATTTTGATAAAATTTTAAAAGCTGGTGGTGCTTACAAGATTGAATTGATATCTGAAGAGAAGTATAGAGATCTGAATATAACAGACACCAAATATGTAGCGGTGAGCAATGCCGCAAAACACATTTATCCAAATCTAAACTTGCTCTATTTGGAAGGAGAAGATGAAGTGGCTGAAGTAGGAAAAAAACACACAATAACCTTGGGTACATCTGACAAGGAATTGACAGCCTACTATCAGATTGTAAGAGATTGGGAAATCCTTGATGAGGGCATTATTAACTTAAAAAACCACAATAAAATAAGCTACACCCCTCAAGAAAGAGATAGGGGAGGCTACTCTGTAATCATCGACTATGTGAAGCATAATTTTAGCAGTAGAGACAAGTACAATATTTCGCTTCCTTGGGATAATAAGGATTTGAAAGTGGAGCTAATTACAGAACGAGACAAGGTACTTCCAGGCTCTATAGAAGAATGGAAACTAAAAATATCAGGACCTGGAAAGGACAAATTGACCGCAGAGATGTTGGCTACCATGTATGATGCCAGCCTCGATCAGTTTGTATTGCATTCCTATTATTTCAATCCATACCTCAATCATTATGGCAATATTCAGGGAAGATTTTATGGGTTTGATCAAGGAATAAGTGGCAATCTTAATCGTGGTTGGTCGAGAACGAATCAGTACAGTTTTCCTGCTCCGATTATCCCGATGCTTCAAGGTATGAATCCTGGTGGACTTCTATACGGACGTACCGCGGGCGTAAGATTAAATTCAACTTCCAGTGGCAATATTAAGATAAGAGGAAGAGCCAGTGAATTCAATGTGGATGGCGCAAGACCAGAAGCCATGGATGCAGTAATGATGAAGGAAGAATCTGAAAATGAAATTTCCGTTTCATCTGATTATGATACTTATGGAGAAACTGTCACCGTAAATAAGGAAAAGGAAAAAACTGGTGAAATTTCAGTTCGTAAAAACTTGGATGAATCTGTCTTTTTCTATCCTCACCTAAAGACGGATGCAGATGGGAATCTCATCTTGTCATTTACCATGAATGAGGCATTGACCAATTGGAAGTTACTGACCTTGGCTCATGACAAGGAGTTGAGATTTGGAATGACATCACATGAGGTGAAGACCCAAAAGGATGTGATGATTGTCCCCAATGCACCTCGGTTTTTGAGAGAAGGGGATAAACTCATATTCCCTGCTACAGTGACCAATCTCTCTGAAGCTGATATCAATGTCAATGCACAATTAGAATTGTCAGATCCTACAAATGATCGAAGTCTCAATAATCAATTTGGATTGAAAGATATGAATAAAAATGTGGATGTGCCGAAAGGTGAATCCAGACGAGTGGATTGGGAAATTGAGATTCCAAAAGATTATAAAGGGATGGTGAAGTATCGAGTCCTGGCATCGGCTGGAGAGCATACCGATGGCGAGGAGAATATACTGCCCATCGTTACCAATCAGACATTGGTGACAGAGACCAAGGTAATTTCTCTTAAAAAGAAGGAGAAGAAGACCTTTGTTTTTGATGCCTTGGATCGGACCGCTAGTGCGACATCCACACCATATAAATATACGTTGGAGTATACCAGTAATCCGGTATGGTATGCGGTACAAGCTTTGCCATACCTAATGGAGTATCCGCACAACTGTACAGAGCAGATATTCAATAGACTCTATGCCAATACCATGGCCAGCCATATCGTCAACCAAAATCCAAAGATCAAGGCAGTATTTGATCAGTGGAAGGCATTGGATTCCGACGCTTTGGTAAGCAATTTGGAAAAGAACGAATCTTTGAAGTCGGCAATACTCGAAGAGACTCCCTGGGTACGACAGGCCAAATCTGAAACAGAACAAAAGAAACGAATTGCTCTTTTGTTTGATCTTAATAAGATGTCTTCAGAGACCAAGCTTGTCCTGGATGAATTGAGGAAAAGACAAATGCCTAGTGGAGCCTTCCCATGGTTTACGGGTGGTAGAGAAGATGTATACATTACCCAAAATATTGTGGAGGGTATTGCCCATCTGCATCATTTAGGTATTATATCCACTTCAGATTTTGAGTATATGAATATCCTGGACAAGGCTCTGGTCTACCTGGATGAACAATCGAAGAGAAGGTATGATAAAATCGTTGAGAATGTAAAACGATTTGGAGGCAAGCTGGAAGATGATCACTTGAGTAATATTTCTATTCACTACTTATATATCAGAAGCTTTTTTGGTGACAAGCAGGTGCGAGCGGCATCGCAAGAAGCATATGACTACTTCATGGGCCAGATCGAAAAATACTGGCTGAAGAAGGGATTGTATGCTGAAGCAATGATCGGTTTGACATTGAAGAGATCAGGTAGTCAGGTGTACAGTGACATTATCGCCTCGCAAAAGGAGCGGTCATTTTATAGTGACGAGTTGGGTAGATACTGGAATATTGGTTCTGGATTCCGATGGTATGAGTTGCCGATTGAGACACATGCGATGTTGATCGAGTTTTTTACTGAAGCTGAAAAAGACGAAGCATTTGTTGAAGACATGAAGATCTGGTTGCTCAAAAATAAGCAGACCAATCATTGGAAGACGACAAAGGGAACCGCGGCTGCTATCTATGCTTTGCTCATTCAAGGCGAAGATCGAGGAATGATCAGTTGGATCGAAGAAAACAATCTCCCTGACATACAATTGGGCGACAAGAAACTCGAGGTAGATAGATCGAATACTGAGTTGGGCACTGGTTATTTCCAAAAGGTATGGAGCCGAACAGAAATCGTTCCCGCGGATTTATCCGAGATCACTATAGATAACAAAAATGAGACCATCTCATGGGGCGCCGTCTACTACCAATATTTTGAAGATTTGGACAAGGTCAAAGACTTCCGAGACACGCCGCTCAAAATGAAGCGGAAGCTATTCAAAGAAGTCAAAACCGATCGAGATCCGGAATTGGTAGAGATTACAGATCAGACAAAGCTGGAGCCTGGAGATAGAATCATCGCTAGAATAGAACTCAAGGTAGATCGATCTATGTCATACGTACACTTGAAAGATATGCGAGGCAGTGGCTTCGAGCCAGAGAATGTATTGAGTGGGTACAGATGGAAGGGCGGATTAGGATATTATGAGAGTACAAGGGATTTGGCCTCACACTTTTTTATCAGTCATTTGAATAAGGGAACCTATGTATTTGAGTATCCGATGCGGGTGGTGCACATGGGGGATTTTTCTATTGGGATAGCGACTATCCAGTGTATGTATGCGCCAGAGTTTACGAGTCATAGTGAAGGCGGAAGGGTAGAGGTGAGATAAATAATAAAGCCCACTTTACATATAACATTTAGGTTTGCAAGTTGCCTGAAGGGTAACTCCTCACTAGCATTGGGACCACCCAATGCTAGTGAGGAGTTACATTTTTGTAGCCTGTATGACTACCACTATCTAAGGCAATTTGTATTCCCGAATAATTAGTTCCGAAATCTCATTCCACTTCATCTATAAACTAAAGTAATTCTACTTAACATTTGCGTAATTCTACTGATTCTACTGTCATTCTGAAATAAATTATCAGATGGACAGTAGAATCAGTTCAGTAATTGGATATTTTTATTGAATTTTCAGAATATTTGGTAAAATATTAATAGAAGGTTATATCAAGTATAATTCAAGAGCAAAATACACATGGCAGAAGTAGGATATCAAGAAGCACTTCAAAGAATTGAGAATTACAAAAAAAATCCTCCCGAAAACCGTTCACTCGATTTGTCATTTCTGAAATTGAAATCAATTCCAAAAGAAGTAATGGAAATAGAAGATTTGACTGAGCTTGATTTGTCAAGCAATCTACTTACAAAAATAAAGCAATTGGAAGCTTTAACTTCTTTGACTAAGCTTAATTTGGCTTATAATAAACTATCGAATATAAAACCATTGACGGCCTTAACAAGTTTAACTTCACTTGAACTGCAAAATAACCAGCTTTCGGATATCATGCCTCTTGAAAAACTAACAAATTTGATAAAGCTCTATTTGTATAAAAATAAACTATTAGATATCAAACCATTAAAAGAATTAGCCAGTTTAACAGAACTTTCATTGTCTGCGAATCTACTTTCAGATATTAAACCTTTGAAAGAATTAAGAGGTTTATCTGCGCTTTTTTTATACAATAATCAACTTAGAAATATCAATCCTTTGGAAGGATTGATAAATTTGGATTTTATTAATTTGTCAGGGAATCATATTTCAGATATAAGACCATTACGAGAGTTAACAAATTTGGTAACACTTCATTTGGACAATAACGAAATTTCGGATTTAAGTCCATTAGAAGGATTAACCAATCTAGAAACGGTTAATTTGTCTAAAAATAATTTAATAAATTTCTACACTTCTCCAAAAGCTGTTTTAGAATCCAGATTGAATTGGTTAGAGCAAATCCCCAAGTTAAAACTTCATATAGGTAATAACCCATTCATAAATGAAAACGAAAAAATAAAGAAAGAATTATATGATTCGGCGTATGATGCCAATCATTATGATGTTTTTGTTGGTGACTTGAGACAGGCAATTTCAGACAAGAATAATATAGATTACGATAATAACTCATTTATACTTCCTAAGAAGATGTTGCTACTGGGTAATAGCGATGCAGGTAAATCTACATTTTGTGATTTCCTATTAGACAATAAAAAATTTGCTGATGAAAAGAGAGAGAGTACGGAAGTTTTAAGCATCCTGAAGTGGGAATACAATAAAAGGAAGAAAGATTATGCATTTATCTATGACTTCGGGGGACAAGATTTTTATCATGGGACCTATCAAATGTTTTTGAGTCATGAATCTCTTTATACGGTGCTATGGGATAAGAACACAAATTTCAATCACGCCGTAGATAAAGAAACGGAACAAAGAAAATATCCATATATCAATTATGACCTGAGGTATTGGCTTAATAATATAGAATATCTTACCAGGGAGCTTCCCGATATCAAAGAATTAAAAACAGATTCGGAAAAGAAGGATGAAGAAAAATCTGAGGTTGTAAAGAATAAAAATGAAAGTTCTCCTAATTATTCGCACGAGCCAGTAATATTAATAGAGAATAAAATTGATAAAACATTCAAAGGGAAATCCCAAATGAAATTGCCAGCACTTAATTGCAAAGAACAATTTCGCATATCTCTTATCAAAAAGCCAAAGGGTGTAATTGCCATTAATGATAGAAGAAAATTACTGGTAAATTATGTCAAGGAAGAATTAGCGCAAATGCATTCGGAAGAAGTGTTTTCTACTGTCAATAGGAATATCATAGAAGCATTTTTGAATAAAAGAGAAGAGCTTATAGAAGAGAATGATATTATTCAACTTAAAGATTTTGCTAATGCTATTTTGGGTGATAAACATCCCAAATGGTGGAATGATATAAAAAAGCAAGGAGCCAAACGTCAGGAAGTCGAGCTTAAACATGCGCTGCGTTTGCTGCATAATCGTGGATTGCTCCTGTATTTTCATGATGTGCCTCAACTTGAAAAATGTATCTTTATTGACCCTGAACAAGTTTTGAATAGAATTAAGGATGGGATTATTAAAAAGGCTCAATCCAAAAATAATGATAAACCCAATGGAAAACTATCGAAAAATGATTTAAAAGGATTTAATAAACAGTTTTTAGCTCTAGCCTTGAATCAGCAAATTATTTTTGATAATAGCTCGTCTAAAGTTGATGAAGAGCATTATATTATTCCTGCTTTTCTAGAATCATCAGACAAGTCAAACCTGCTCTATGAGTTTTCCATTAGTGGTATGAAGCCTATGTTTAGTTTGAAATTTAATCACTTCATGCCATATGGTTTGATGAATAGAGTGATCTGCGGCTTTGGCAAAGAACCACATCGGAAGTATTTTTTCAAAAACGAGATTATTTTTACACTTAATGAAGATGACAATATTTGGATAAAGTACGATCCTGTGAAACTTCAGATCGACATATGGTCCACATTGAATAATTCAGAAGCAAGAAGTAATCTGAAATACAAAAAGTTTGTTTATAGAATACTAATGGCTGCATACTACCGCATTCCTACATTGGATTGGAAAACCTATTCGTCTAAAGATGTAATTGAAAGTGTTAAACCAGGTCTACCATTTGATGATATTAATAAGCGGCTTATTGAACACTATGGAAGAGAATTTGACCAAAAAGAATATACAAGACAATATGATTCTTGGGGAAAACTACAAGACTTCGAAAGAGCCTTTTATCTAAACAAAGAAATATATGCGCCAAAAGATTTACTGCTAAGTGTGGATGGTGAATATTTTGTAGAGTTATCGGAATTAAAAAAAGCATTTGATGAAAAGAATAGCAAGACCATACTAACCGCTGAAACCATTAATACTGATGAGCCAATTGAAATTAAAGAAATTAAACGCCACCATTTCAACGCCTTCATGCCCAATGATTTCCCTCCACCAAAAAAAGTATTCATCTCCTATGCGCACGAAGACGCTCACTTCCGAAAAGATTTGCAAAAGTACCTTATCAATCTTGAACGGGAAGACTTAATCGAAATCTGGCAGGATGGGCTTATCGAGCCTGGAGAAGACTGGGACAATAAGATCTTATCCAAGCTCTATGAAGCGGATTGGATTATAATGCTAATATCGCAGAACTTCATTGCATCGAATTATATCTATGAAAAAGAACTTCGGATTGCCTTGGAAAGAGTAAGCAAGGATGGAGCCAGGATAACCCCAATACTACTCTCCAATTGTGACTGGAAGAATTGGAAGGCTCTACCAAAGAATATTTCAGATACGGTGCTTGAAAAGGAGGTAGATTATAAAAGTATCAGTGATTTTAGTTTCCTGCCTTTGGATAAAAATGAGGAAATTAAACCAGTAAAAAAGTGGGATGACCAAGAAGATGCATGGACCAAAATTATTGAGGCGTTTAGAAAATTACTAATGCCAGAGGAAGAAAATTAAAATCTACTATCAGTAATATTTACAACATCATTCTGCAAGGCAAATACCACAAGACCAGCTATATTTTTACATCCCAACTTCGACAGCAGATTATTTCTGTGTCCATCCACCGTCCTTGGGCTAATAAATAGCTTCTGTCCGATTTCAGGAGTCGTATATTGTTCACAAATGAGTTGAAGTATTTCCTTCTCTCTTGAGGTGAGGTTAATCTCAAAACTTGCTCTTGGCATATCTTTGGAGGTCATATTCTCTCGGATGATTTTCATCACCTCATCGTTGTAGTGAAAGCCTTTGTCATGGACGGCTTCTATGGTTACTGCCACCTCTTCTGGCTCTGAGTTTTTTGGAAGGTAGGAGGCTGCTCCTATCTCCAGCATATTGGTCACAAAAGCACGGCTGAAGTGGGTGGACAATACGATGATCTTTACGGTAGGGAATTGTGCCCTGATGACTTTCGCGGCTTCTATACCATTGAGCTTTGGCATTTTCAAGTCCAGCAAGAGGACATCAGGCAACATCTCTTTGTCTTCAAGTTTTTGGAGTAGAACCTCACCATCTTCAGCTTCCAAATCTACCTTGAGCTTGTCATAACTATTCAGAATCATCTTCATTCCTTTTCTGAATAAAGCTTCGTCATCGGCAATGCCTATTGAAATATATTCCATTATGTTTTATTGTTTTTTGAGGTTTAATACATTTTCAAGTTTATCATCTAGCGTTAATATTACTTAACACAAAGATTTGATTATATGATAATTTACGGAAATAGGAAATTCAATTATATTTTTAGGTAATTTAATCATCAAATTCTTAATTCATTTGCGCTTATCAGCGGGAATTTAGCCACCCACCACTTTCGTGTTCCTTCTTTTGAAAATTATCATTTTCACTTTTTTCAAAAGTTCATTCAGTCCTATTGCCAAAAAAGTAAAACCAAAACGCTAGGCAGCTAAAATGCAGCGCGCAAGGCCGCTTTTGCCACCCTCCGCTTGCGCGTTCCTTCATTTATAAGTTTTCACTTCCACATCTTCGATGATCATTCAGTCCCCCACAATAGCTGCCATTCCTATGCTTCCTAGATGTTCTCTTTAATGCTTCTTATCCATTATTTACACCATTTTTAAATCAGAAGGTTCAAATGCCAGATTTATTGCCACTTCAAATCCTTTTCTAGGAGCAGAATCATATTTATATGTAGCCTTAATCATATTGAGTCGGCTTTCAATATTCTTCATGCCCAATCCTTTTTTGCTGTCAAAATCTGACTTATCGAATCCACTGCCATTGTCTCGATATTCCAGCTTAAGAGAAGCCTGATTCAGCCATAGTCTAATCTTAATCTCTTTAGCTTGCCCGTGCCGTATTGAATTATTAATGAGTTCTTGCAATACCCTGAACAAATTCAACTCTATCAAATGATCTTCAATTTTAGATTCATTCTCAACCAGCTCAAAATCTATTGATATGCTTTCAGTTTTGTCAAAAGAATCACGCAATTCCTTTATTGCTTCTACCAGTCCAAATTCTTCCAGGGTAGGAGGGAGGAGGTCGTGAGATATTCGTCGAGTCGTATCTATGGTTTTGTGTATCACAGAATTTACTTCAGCTGCAATCTCTTGCATTTCAGGATTCTCGCCTTGAAACCTTTTGAATCTATGTGTATTCAGTAAAATGACATTTAACTTAGACCCAATCTCATCGTGCAGTTCTCTGGCAATTCGTTTCCTCTCCATTTCCTGAGTCATTATCGTACTATGAAGAAGCTCCTCTTGATAATCAAAGGCTAATTTTTGACTCTTCATTTGTTCTTTCATTAGCTTCTTCTGCGAAAAATTAAAGAATAGAACGAAGGCGAGTGCAAGTGACAGCATTATCAAAATGCCAATGATCATCATGATGGCGAAGGTGTTTTCCTGAAGACTGCTATCCATACTCCCCACAAGATAAGTAATTGAAAAATTATATTCAAAACTGCATTAAATGCCCAGAATACGGCCCTCCATTCTGGATATGTTTTCAACATTTGGCTGGTCATAAATATAAACAGGCTTCCAGAATAATAAATCAGAATGGCTGAATTGATAAGGCTCAAGCTTTTTTCTATAGAACTCGATTCTGAGTGATTTTCAGTGAGGTTATAAAAATATATTACGGCATAGCTTATGATAATAATTTGTACAGCAGTCTTAGCGATGGGATTGTAATCATATATACCCTGGAATAGTAGAGAATTAATGACCAACAATGCAACTCCGATAATCATAAAAGCACCAAACCTTCTTAATAAAGATGAAGGTTTAGTAATCAAGCTTTTGTAAAACCAGGAAAACAATATAAACTCACCCACAGTATACAAGTGCAAAAGCGGTATATTATTAATTCCAGAATACATAAATACTCGTGCTAGTAATTCAATAACCAGATTCCAAATCAAGAAATAGAATAACCTTCTCAAAGGTATTTCCAGCTTGTTAAATTGGAGAGCACATAATACAACAGTAATGCTTAAAACAAATACAGCTGCTATTCCTGAATAATTAAAAAACTTGTACATCAATCCATCAAATTCCATTTGTTTCGATTTTAAGTTGAATCAATGACAACATAAGTTTTAAATCAATTCAATATAGTTAGTTAATATTCAATTCTATATATTCAGTTTTACATTCACTTTTCGGCTGACTGCATTTCCCAAGGGCACATGTCAGGGCATGGATGAGTGAAATTGTAAAAAATAGTAGAATCTGGTTCACCTACTTTTCGGATAGCAAACATGAGATCTGAACGATTATCTGGTATTTTGGCCATCGTTGCAAATACTTCACGATAACCATGTGTTTTGGCTTCATGGACTATCATTTCCAACTCTTCCAATCGTATAAATGCTCCATTAGATAATACATCTCTTACGGCAATACTGTCATTGCCAAAGGTGGAGGCTACATAATTCACATAATCACTATATCCATTTATATAATTTATTGCACAATCTGGTTGAATACGTTTCAATACCCATCCTGGTCTATTGTCATGAAGAATACATGAGTCATCTATACCTGAGTGGGTAAAATCTTGCTCTATCTTTGGTAAGTTATCAGTTTTGCAAGAAAATATGGAAATCAAAATAATAAAAAGAGGAGCAATAAAAGTGATGTTAGTTTTCATAATGAATGTTTTTAAAGGTTATGTGTATTTGTTTGCAATGTGGCCTTTAAAAAATGGGTAATTGCTTAATTACTCCTTACTACCGTCAAAACAGGTAGAATTGCCTGCTTATTTGAGTTGTTTTACTTAATCTTATTCAATGGGTTAAAAACACTGGAAGTAGTAAAGCAGTTTGAAAGGGTAACTTGCTTATTAGTGATTATTAAGAAGGGCGGATGAAGGTGGGAGTTTATTATTGCTATATAGGACGTTGATCTTTACCGCGAAGTGCGCAAGGATGTCGCAAAGTTTATTTATAGTATTTTCTCTTTTATTTATGAGGTAGGAAATTCGACCATTCCCATGGCGTGTATTTGTCTGCAATGGTGTATTCTAATAATTCTTTGTAGATGCTTTCTCCGTTGTCAGAGTTGGTCATAATTAGGATTCCTTTTCCAGAATAAGGGAATAGGATAGAGTAGTGTTGAAATCCATTACCATGCCCAGCCCTTGATACTCCTCGTCCAAATGGGGTTTCCAAGTAATGCCATCCCAAGCCACTGCTTAAGTTGATATTGTCGTATTTATTAGTGCTTTTTGCCGCATTTGGCCCAAAATGGGTTAAAGATTTGATTCTGATCTGAGGGCTGAACATTTCATCATATGATGCTTTAGTAAGTATTTCTTGATTGAGAACAGCTGTCAAAAACTTGATATAGTCACTTGCTGTGGTTTCTAGAGTACTACCGCTCCTGGGTTCGTTATCCGTATCTTTAGCATAGGTTTCTCCATTTTTCATATGACCATAGGCAAAGTCTTTTTCAAATTTGGGAAGCCATTGATAAGAAGAGTTTTTCATTTTTAATGGTTGGAAGATTAATTCCTGTGCCAGTTGTTCCAGATCTTTTCCAGTAAGCTTTTCCAATACGACTTGTAGATAGACAAAGCCCTCGCCACTGTATCCATATTTTGTGCCTGGAATGTTATTGACTCTTAGCTTTTTATCCGCTTCAAAAAATCTCCAGTTTGCAAATCCTGTGGTATGTTCCAGACACATTCTTGCCGTTATCTTATGGTAAAGACTGTCTTGCCTTAGATCTGAATAGTCGTCATGCCAACGTGTTTGTGGTTCGTACTCATATATTTTTTTGGGTAGATAGGATTCTAGTGGAGTATCCAAGTCAATGACTTTATGCTCGACCAGTTTCATGGCCAATACGCTAAACACAGCTTTGGACAACGAGGCTCCATAAATATTAGTTGAATCGGTGAGCATCAGTTTTTTCGGAAAATCTTTATATCCAACGACATTTTGATAGACTGGCTGGTTTTCATTGAATATGGCAATTGCCATTCCATGCACATTGGCATCGTCTATTAATTGATTGATCTTTTGAGTGATAGAATCTTTTGAAATTTTAGTACCATCTATTCTTTCAATGTCTTGCGATTTGTTCGTGGTACAACTCGAAAATCCACACAATAGCATGAATATTATACTTGCGTTCAAAATTTTAGTTGACTTTATTCTTAAAAAGGGTATGGAGAAGAGATAGTTACATTTCTCTTTTCGAAGCACATAGATGATATTAAAAAGCACAATCCCAATTAGAATGGGTACGGTCGATATAAATATAAAGAATCCCCATCCTTCTATTGTCACCAAGCTCACAAATGACAAAAATGCCAATATTATTGCTGTAATCTGAAAGTTGATCACCTTGATACCATGCTCATTGTATGCTGGGTTTTCATCTTTTTTGTGCAACCAGAGAAAAAGTGGGATGAGGACATTACATGGTGGTAGAAATAGTCCCAGAAGTGGTGTGGCATGAAGAATTAAAAGCCACTTCTTCTTATTGGAGTCTTCTTCGGGCTTACTCAAAGGTAGTAGGTCGTCTACCTCAATGTCCAAAGCAATAGCCAATAATTTAACAGTTTTGAGATGGGGAGTGACATCTGAATTTTCGATTCGCTGTATGGTTCGAACGGTCACATTGGTTTTCTCTGATAATTCTTCCTGAGTCAGTCCATTTATTTTTCTGTGATATTTGAGTCTTTCAGCAATTGATTGGCTGTTCATTAATTACATTTTGTTTTATGAAGTAAATTTAGCCATTACCACCATCATTTCACACGACATATAGGCGTCATGTTCCTGTCAACCCATTGAAATCGCGTTGTTTTACTACTTTTTTCGAAATTTTTTGTTGGACCAACGAAGGCTCTAGGGCAATTAAATTACAAGCTTTAAATAATACTTTGATCCAATAAAAGAATTGTCCAGGGCCAAATATTATCAACGCAATACTGACCTTTCAAGGCCCAAAAATCAATTTACAACTAATTTGAAATGTGATTTATAATTTTCCTGAATAACTTCAAGAATATACATCCCAGACCTGCTAGAAATATCTAATTGAGCATTATTACTTTGGATTGTACCTGAGCTCAATTTTGATCCGGTCATATCATAGATTACATACTGTGCATTGTCATCCATATCAATATTGAATATTCCTTGCGAAGGATTTGGATAGATCATTATCTTAGGATCATCTAAATCTTTAGCGGACAAAATTGCATCTCCGCAGCTACAATCTTCATTAATCACATCGTCAGTACCATTAGCCTCAATACCATCATTACAAGGCGCTCCAATTTGAGCATTTTGAGAACCAGTTGTTTGACAAAAATCATAAAATAATCCAGTCCATGGAAGCAGAAAATTACCACTTAATTCTACTTCTGCCGAACATAGACTTTTTAAATCTTGAGGAATACATCCATGAAAGTTGTTATTTCCAAGATTGAGTTTCTGGAGATCGTCTAGTGCTCCAAACCCAGAAGGAATGCTTCCCGAAAGCTGATTGTTTTTTACATCTATATTCATTATTTGAGAACTGGACATAAGTCCGTCAATATTCCCCGTCAATTGATTATTGCTCAAGTTAATACTGAAGAGCATGTCAAAATTTTCAAAAAGACCAGTAATGTCTCCTTCCAAACTATTGTTGTGCAAGTACAAATAATATAACCCGTGCAAAGCGGTAAATTCATTAGGAATCGTACCAGATAAATCGTTGTCATGCAAACTCAGAGAATTCAAAAAGGACAATTGATGTAATTCGCTTGGAATTGAGCCAGAAAAATTATTGCGACTAAGATCAAGAATATTCAATGATTGAAGATTGCCCAAATGTGCAGGTATAGGACCACTGAAATTATTATCACCCAAATTAAGTTCATCCATTGTATTCAAATTGCTCATGTCAGGTATATCACCTTCCAATTCATTTGAAAAAAAACTCAAGTGGTCCATATTTTCCAGCATAGAAATAGAACTGGGCAATTCTCCAGAGATATTGTTGAATGAAAGAATGAGCGCTTTCAATTCTTCCAATTCAGAAATATTTTCAGGAATTGTCCCATTCATGCCATTATTGACAATAAATATCCTTGTAACACGATTATTGAAGCATGTAATACCCATCCAATTTTCTTCACAAGGATTTGCATTCTCATCATTAATACCTTCTGCCCAACCATCATTGAAGTTCCAATTATCACCATCCGTGGCTCGATAAAGCGATTTAAGTGCATTGTGATCAGGATGCGATTGCGCATGAATTTGAGTTGAGTAGATTACTATGATTAGTAGAATCCTAAGAATTGGCTTCATAAGTTATTATTGTGATTGATGATATTAGTCGCTTAAATATAAGGAAAAGGCATTCTAAAAAATACCTAGTAAGGCAGTTGTTTAATAATAATTTTTAAGTAAGGATCATAAAATTGTAATAGTTAACCTCTGCTCAGCGCTTTTCTGCCCAAGTTGAAAATTAATTTTCCACATTGCTCATCAGGTGCATTTGGATCTTTTTGAAATCGATATCCTTTTGCAGCCTTCATTGCCTGCTTTAGCTTCTTTGAATCGGTCTCTGTAGTTTCATCAAATAATATTTCTGTATACCTCACGGCACCTTTTCTGTCTACACATACCAATACAGAAATATTGCCGTTACTCTGAGATACATTGCCTTCTAGAGAGAAAAGCTCTCTCCAATTTCTTTTTACGATTTTTCTACCAAAAATACCAGCTCCACTATCGTCAAAATTATCCTTTCCTATCCTCTTATCTCCTCTTTGGATAAAACTTTTTGAAACATAATTTGGCAACAAAACTGGTTCTTCTACTTCCAGTAATTCTTCTTCAATTGTTTCCTCTTCCAAAAATATACCACCAGAATTTCTATCATATGTGTTATTTCTAATTGTGAATTCAATCCTATTGTTGGCGGCATTACCTTTAAGTACTAGAGATTGATTTAGTATGCTTAGCAGTTTATAATATCCCTTTTTATTGATTTCAATGATTGGAGCATAATTGTTGTTTTCAAATTTCGCATATTTGACATCGGTAACCTCATACTTGTTATTGGGTTTGATCAAAATATCCTGATCATTATAAGCAGCAAAAAATGTATTTCTTTTAATTTTTGCGTAAAACTTGACGCCTAATAGACCATTTTTAAACTTATCAAAACCAGCTTCAAAATAGTAATCTTGATATTCTTTTTGACTTATTGTTTTGGTTTTTTGATCATGAGAACGCAAAAGTTTGAGTCCAGATGATCCTTTTTCTGCATTAATTGTGTAATCAGTAATTATCCAATTTATTCCCTCACTGTCCACCAATTTTTGATTTTTAAAACCCGCATACTCTTCCATACTAGGAGAGTACGGAATTGTGAAGAAAGAACTGTCATATTCTATTGGTATGATCTTTTGTTCCTTCTTCGAGAAATCGAGAATTTGACTATTAAGGTTTGAAAATACAAAGAGAAAGATGACCAAGTGATATAATCTGTGCTTCATAGTAGTAAATGATTTATTATCAAAAATACAACTTTCACTTAACTTCACATATCATATAAAATTTCAAAACACAAATGGACTTTTCATGATAAAAAGTAAAAAGGTCATCAAAACTTAATTTGACGACCTTTTCTTAGTAGCGGGGGCCAGACTTGAACTGACGTCCGTCCGCATATTTGTCTATTTTATTAATGGACAAATATGGGGACGGATATTAGCCAGCCTACTTGATAAATTCACTTCGAATTCTACGCCTACCACTCGACCCCTTAAAATATGTCTCTCTTTTCTGGGCTTCCTTTTTTTGTTCAAAGTATTCGCAATAGACTACTTCCCATGGTCTAAATTTTATTGTCCAGCCCTTTTTTGATAAGCTATTGTGTGAATGAAATCTGGCAATTAGATTGCTGGTACAACCAATATAGATTTTATCGTGAGTTTTTGAATAAAGAACGTAAACAGTGTAAGTGGTGATCTGCACCATAGTAATTGATTAAAAGTGAAAAGGTCATCAAAACTTAATTTGACAACCTTTTCTTAGTAGCGGGGGCCAGACTTGAACTGACGACCTTCGGGTTATGAGCCCGACGAGCTACCAACTGCTCCACCCCGCGATATGTTTTTATTTGGTAATTATCGTATCCCGTTTCCTTCGAACGGGCTGCAAATATACAATCCCATTTTAGTTATGCAAACATTGTCCATCTATTTTTAAAATAAAGTTGAAATTCAAAAAAAATAGACAATATCTCATTCCATTTCGTCGATTAAAAATCAAGAAAAAGTCTAGGAATAAATTATGCAACTAGAAGAATAAACGCGTCTGATAAAATAATAGTTTCAAAGACAAAAAAATAGATTAAGCAGCTCCAAGAATCCTTCTACCTCATGGCCTTTATCGCTGCTGCTGGCTGAATCATATTTCCTGTAAGCCCCACATTCTTGGTTTTGACTCCTGTCTGATCCAAAATATTAAAAGCTTGCTGAGTGGTGAGTTCTGAATCAAGAGATCTCATTACTGCAACTAATCCAGAGACATGAGGAGCCGCCATACTAGTGCCGTCTAATGCTGCATATCGTCCTCCTTTCCACGGAGACATTATGCTCACTCCTGGGGCCGCTATGCCATAGTTGGTGTTGGTGATATAATTGGAAAATTGGGCCTTTTTAAGTTCTTTGTCTAGGGCTGTGACGGTGATTATTTTATCGGAGTTGGCAGGTATTATTTCTGCAGCATCACCCGCATTATTACCAGCAGCGGCAACAATTATGACGCCATGGCTATCCGCATAGTCAATAGCATCGTAATAAGCTTCTTCTTTTACTTGTGTGGATTTGCCACCGAGCGACATTGATATTACATCTGCTCCTGCATCCACAGCTTCGATTATTCCCTCTATTATTCTTGCCTGGGTACCGAAGCCGAAGTTGTTCATTACTTTCACACTACTAACTGTTACCCATTCGCTTCCTGGGTTCATCGAAGCTATTCCGACACCGTTATTGGTAATTGCAGCTGCTACACCTGCACAATGCGTGCCGTGACCATTAGAATCAGATTCATTACTTGATCTGTCTTTTGAAGCATGACTTTCAAAATTAGATTTCAAATCTTCATGTCGTGCATTTACACCGCTGTCCAGAATAAAGAGTTTGGCCGTTTTTTGAGGCTTGTATTTATTGGATTTGAAAAGATCATAATAAGCAGACATATCGAGTGCTTGCATATTCCATTGTTGCTCGGACAAGGGATCATTTACACTACTCGAAAAATCCGTTTTCATTTTTGGAGCCTTTGATTCTGGAACTTTTAATTCTAATATCTCATTTGGTTCGATCCATTCTATACCAGAAATGCCATGAATTTCGGCTATAGCAAAGTTGATGTCAAAATTATCCTCGATATTCAACTTCACGTAGTCATCCAATTCTGTCGATTGTATATCAAGTGGGGCATGGAGTGGTTGAACATCAGATACAAAATTCAACTTTTTCAGCTTCTTGATTAATTTACCTTTACTCTTGTGATTCAGTCGAATCAATAACTCAGCTTCAAGGTCAAGCTTAATCGAAGGGTCAATAGGAGTGTGCGGGTTGCTCACATACATGTTGAATCCTATAGCGGCCATTATGATGGCACCGATTTGAGCCAACTTGTTTTTAGAAAGTGCTATTAAGATAAATCCAAGAACACCCAGTCCCAAAAGAACGGCTACTGATTGTAGGATCTTTTCATCCATAGAATGCTGTGAATTGAAAATATTCAGCATGGACAATACCAAAGCGGCCAAAAAACCTAAACCAAAAACGGGACTTAGTGCTTTGTTCTTTTTAAAAACATTCCAAAATCCAAAAGCAAATATGAGCAGGTTATATAATATCATTTAAAATTCTTTACATGGTGTATAATATTGCCATCATTGAGAATCAATAAGCATTTTGGGTTCAGTATTGCTTACAACAAATCTAATCACAATCAGTTAGAAATAAACTATAAATTAGATAAGTGGATGGTATTTTACTATGAAGAATGTCTTATCCTATACACATAGACCACTATATACAAACAAATCGTTTGAAATAACCATTTACTTTATGATTACTTTATGATCAATACATTATAAAAATTTATATTTTTGCGGCGCTTTAGGCTTCAAAGTATACATACTTAAAATAATATTAATAGAAAATACAATGGCAGAAAAAATACATTGCTTAATTATAGGTTCAGGACCAGCGGGATATACAGCAGCTATATATGCAGCAAGGGCTAATATGAAACCAGTGTTGTACACAGGAAAAGAACCAGGAGGACAGCTTACCATTACGAATGATGTGGAAAACTATCCGGGCTATCCTGATGGTGTAATGGGACCTGAAATGATGGAACATTTTAGAAAACAAGCAGAGCGATTCGGTACGGAGGTTAGGTACGAAATGATAGAGAAAGTAGACTTTAGCGGAGATGTTAAAAAAGTATGGTCAGAAACAGGCCATGAGATACATGCAGATTCTGTGATTATTTCTACTGGTGCTAGTGCAAAATGGCTTGGATTGGAGTCTGAGACCAAGTTGATGAACAAGGGAGTTTCGGCTTGTGCGGTGTGTGATGGATTTTTCTTTAGAGGAAAAGAAGTGATCATAGTAGGTGCTGGAGATACGGCTGCAGAAGAAGCAACATATCTTGCCAAACTCTGTACGAAGGTTCACATGCTCGTCAGAAGAGATGAAATGAGGGCAAGTAAGATCATGCAACAAAGAGTATTTGATGCAAAAAATATTGAAGTATATTGGAATACCGAAGCTGTCGAAGTATTGGGTGAAGAAGAAGTGATTGGAGCTAAGGTGAAAAACAATAAGACGGGAGAAGAGAGTACAATTAATGCCAGTGCATTTTTTGTTGCCATTGGGCACAAACCTAATACATGGATTTTTGAAGATTACCTGGATATGGATGATGCTAATTACCTCATCACTCAACCAGATTCTACTAAAACCAATGTTGAAGGTGTATTTGCGAGTGGAGATGCACAGGATAATGTATACCGACAAGCGGTGACAGCTGCTGGTACAGGTTGTATGGCGGCATTGGATGCTGAGCGATATCTTGCAGCTAAAGGAATAATTTAATAATAGACCCTAATCTATTGATAATCAGAAAATTGGTACTTTAAAGTAATTTATCAACTAATTAAAAACAAAATGAAATTTAGAAAAGGAGTCTTACACGGTGATGAAGTGACAGAATTATTCAATTATGCAAATGAAAATAATTTTGCCTTACCTGCAGTGAATTGTGTTGGTACCAATTCTGTGAATGCAGCCTTAGAAACTGCAAGAGACGTAAATTCACCTATAATTGTTCAATTTTCTAATGGTGGTTGTGTATTTTATGCGGGTAAAGGCCTTAGTAATGAAGGTCAAAAGGCTGCTATTCTTGGTGGAATTTCTGGTGCAATGCATGTACATAATTTAGCAGAAGCATATGGTGTGACTGCCATCCTACATACAGATCACTGCGCTAAGAAGTTGCTTCCATGGATTGATGGATTGCTAGAGGCTAGTGAATATCATTATGAAAAGAATGGGTTTCCATTGTACAGTTCGCACATGATTGATTTGTCAGAAGAGCCAATCGAAGAGAATATCGAAATCTGTAAAAGGTACTTGGAGCGGATGTCGAAGATGGGAATGACCCTAGAAATCGAACTGGGAGTCACTGGTGGAGAAGAAGATGGTGTGGACAATACAGATGTGGATAGCTCGAAATTATACACACA
Organism: Saprospiraceae bacterium; assembly: GCA_965230575.1. Lineage (GTDB taxonomy): Bacteria > Bacteroidota > Bacteroidia > Chitinophagales > Saprospiraceae > CAJXUU01. The sequence continues at coordinate 6,072,230 of OZ246013.1, read as the reverse complement.
GCCAGAAGAGGTAGCTTATGCATATGAGGAATTGAGCAAGGTCAGTGACAAATTTACAGTAGCTGCAGCTTTCGGAAATGTACATGGTGTATACAAACCAGGTAATGTGGAATTGAGACCTATCATTCTAAAAAATAGCCAGGAGTATGTGCAAAACAAATTCAATACGGCACCACAGCCAATAAATTTTGTATTCCATGGTGGATCAGGTAGTTCGCAGGAGGAGATAAGAGAAGCTATTGAATATGGAGCAATAAAAATGAATATTGATACCGATCAGCAATGGGCATTTTGGGATGGAGTGAGAGGTTATGAATCCAAGAATCACGACTATCTTCAAGCTCAAATAGGTAATCCAGATGGTGATGATTCTCCGAATAAAAAGTACTATGACCCAAGAAAGTGGTTGAGAGTAGCAGAAGAATCATTCATCGATAGATTGACTCAGGCATTTGAGGATTTGAATTGTATCGAAAAGAATGTCTAAGAAGTAATACATAAGGAATAATATTAAAAAAGGCACTTGAGTAATTTCAAGTGCTTTTTTCATTTATAAAGGGCAATTCAGAAGTAGCGTGTAGTTTAAATTCTAATGATATTATTGGAGTGCAGGGAGTTTCTTACGAGAATGAAAAGAAGCGTAGCCTGACTGGGTGGTGGGAAGCGGGAGCAGCCTTCGCAGCATAGCCTTTAGCCAGTCTTGACTTTTTTGCTTCTGTCCGTCTAGAAAAAGACGGATAGAAGGCCCAGCCGGCGAGGCGGAATCTAGTAAAGAATTCCGATTACCTCGCTTTTACGCAAAATGTCCCAAAAATGGGGTTATCTTTCAGAAGTAGATTGAAAAGAAAACAAGTATACAAAGGGTGTTGGTTACTTGCGAACATCCCTATAAAATTAGATGTATACAGGTCTATTGTTGCCATTCTCGAGTATTTCAATAGCCATTTTGGCAAAAATGAAGTCAAATTACTCATATAAATACTCATACTTGGCTCTTTGGTACAGAATATTACCCAAACTATCCACCATGTAAGAAGTCCGTTTCGCATTAAATTTCAATCCTTTGCATTCGGCGAATTCATCATTCGTAATCATACTATAAGTAGAACCATGATGCACCTTGTTGGCCACTAAGAAGTACTCATCCTCATCCAAATAATATTCCCAGTCATCACTTTCTTGCACATCTGGATATTCTACTTTTAAGGTATGCACAATTCTATTACCCAAGATTGTATCCAATCCTAGATATGTAATTTTGGCAGATTCGTCCTTAAGCTTCCAGGGCATATTCAGAACATAATATGCAGAGTTAAATGTATTCAATGCAGATTGAGTTGGCTCTTCTTTTACAGTACCATTCATTTTGAATGCCATTCCATCTTGATATGTCACCTTACGATCCAGCGAGTCTGACCATTCAATTGTACCCGTAAGTTGTGGAATCGTGGAATAATTGTGTGATTGCAATATTTCCTTTTCGACTTGACCATCTTCCATGAAGAGGACAATTTTTTTTGAGTATTCTGTCTTATTGATTGAGTTCCATTGCTCCATACCACCATGCGCAGCGATACATTTTTGAAGCAGTTCTTCTTCAATAGATACTTTCTCAGAGGTACAGCCCAGAGTAAGCAGGGCAATTAAGATGAAAGTGCAATAGATATTTTTCATGGTTCTTGTTGTTGGTCAAGTTCTGTTTTGATGAACGAGTGGATCTTCAATTTTTTGATTTTTTACTCATCAAGGAAGTAAGGTAGTCAGAATGTTATTAATGAAGGGAATTAAAAACATAATGTTAATTGCTTTGCATATCATTGATTCTCAACTTTTCGCAATTTTTTCGGCGCGTCCGTCTTTTGGGACGGATGCTTCTTAAAAATCGCTTCAATTTGATAACCAAGCATCACCTGTCCCGACTTGACGGGATACAATTCATTTTACACCTACGTTTTTAAATCGCTTCAATAATAAGACTACATCTAGCCAAGAAATAAATATTTTCCATACATAAAATCAAAGTGCTTGGGTTTATTATCTTTAGTACTTAAAGTTATCAAACCAATATTCAAAATATGAACCAACAGCTTATTCAGACTTCAATTCATCGGTTAGGAGGCATTACAAATTAGAACAAGTATGAGAATTCTTTTTACTTTTCTAATATCATTTTTAAGTGTAGGATTTACCTCTACGATTTTTGGACAAGGAACTTTTAAGCCCGGACCTACTCCAAGTTGGATTGAGAAAGTTGACTTCAAAAAGCAAAGTGAGGATGATAAGAGTCCATATAGATACCTCTTGGCAGATAGACAGGAAAATACCATTTTGCAAGAGGATTATTATCATACCGCAATCCAAATTTACAATTCTGAAGGTGTTCAGGAAATGTCCTCAATCACTGTAGACTACGACCCCAGTTATCAATCCGTCATCTTTCATGATATCTTCATACATAGAGATGGTGAGGTTCAAAGTAGGGCGGCCAATGATTTCAAAATTTTGCAACGTGAGACTGATCTTCAAAGAGCATTGTATGATGGATTTCTCACTGCTGTTAAAGAATTAAAAGATATTCGAAAGGGTGACATCATAGAGTTCGCATATTCGATTACGGGTTATAACCCAATTTATGGAGATGATCGATATTCGTCTTTTCTTCAAAATTTTGGTGTGCCAGTAGATCGACTTTATCAATCTATTATTTCAGATCGAGAAATGAACCTCAAATACTCGAATAATGCCATTGAGGCAACTTTATTAAAAGAAAATAATAAATGGGTTTACATATGGGATTTGAGGGATATTGCCCCATTGTATGAGGATTATACCGTGCCATCATGGATCGAGCAATATAAAACTGTGACTCTATCGACGATGCAGAATTGGGAAGAGGTGGTGACATGGGCCAATAAATTGTATCACTTATCAAAAGCAGATAAGAAAAAGTTGAGGTCAAAACTAAAATCCCAGCTTTCATTAGAAGGCAGTGATCAAGATATCTTGGATGCTATTCGATTCGTACAAGATGAGATCAGGTATTTGGGATTCGAAAATGGGATCAGTGCATTCAAACCGCACAAACCACTGGATGTTTTGAATCAGCGATTTGGTGATTGCAAGGACAAGTCGTTTTTACTTTCATCCATATTGAGAGAAATGGGTATTGATGCATCTCCAATGTTGGTACATTCCTTCAAGGGTTTTGAATTGGATGAAAGGCTGCCAAGCCCACATGCCTTCGACCATTGCATAGTCCAATTCGAAAGGAATAGTGTGACTTATGTGGTTGATCCTACAATGGCCAATCAAGGCGGAGATTTGGATAATTTATCTGTTCCAGCATATAGAGAAGGCTTGCCCATAAAAGATGAGTTTACAGGTTTTTTAAAATTCAAAAATCAAGTAGCTCCGCAGATTATTGTAAATGAAGAGCTCAATTTGGATTCGGTCAATGGAGGAGCAACATATGATATATCCACCACCTATAATGGCATTCAAGCGGATTACCAGCGATCTTATTTTAGTAGCAGCAGTAGATCGGATATAAAACAAGCTTACAAGGAATATTATCAAAGTGCTTATCCATCCATACAAGCGGTTTCGCTGGAAATTATTGATGATTCCAGAGACGGAAAAAATAGTGTGGAGATAAAGGAATCTTACCATGTCCCAAGCATTTGGGAAGAAGATGAATATAATTTTAATCTAAACATCTATTCTCAAGCACTAGCTGATTATCTCTATTTGAAACCACACGAAAAAGACACAATGCCTTATTTCCTGGGCGATAGAATCGAGTATATTCAGACCGTCAAGGTAAATTTGCCTGAAGATTGGCACATTGAATACTCGCATAATGAAATTAACAATGATTATTTTGATTATCGGTATTCAGTAAATTATGAGGATAGACAATTAGTATTAAAACATCGATATTATCTTAAAAATGAAATCGTCAAGCCAGATAAAGTAAGCAAGGTATTGACTGATGCTGATAATGTCTTAGATCTATTAAATTACCAACTAAATTATAATAAAGCGCTCTTGGGTCTTCAGAGTAATGATGGTATTGCCTGGCAATTTTGGCTCAATTGGTTTTTGTGCTTGGTAATTGGAGGATTTTTGGGTAGATGGATGATTTATAAATATGATCCGCAACCTTCAAATCTTACTCCTCCTTTGGAATTGGGAGGATGGATACTTTTGCCTGCTTTTGGCTTGATCATCACTCCTCTGGTGATGTTGGTACAGTTCTTTCAACTTTGGAATGAAGGCTCTTATAATGCATCGACTTGGGTCAATGTAGCCAGCGAATTTGGATTTGGTGGTTTGTTGTTTATTTATATTGAAAGCATTCTCAATGTAACTTTGCTTTTGTGGACCATAATATTAATTATTCTCTTATTCAAAAAGAGAAGTAATTTCCCAAAGCTGATCACATACTATTACATTTTTTCATTTTTACTAATGATAGGCGACTCATTTATTGCCAGCTTGTTTATACCAGAAGAACCTATTTGGAATAGGGATGTAACTCGATCACTTATTGTTGCAGCTATATGGATTCCCTACTTTCACTATTCTGATCGCGTGAAAAATACATTTACGGTAATGCTTAATCCACCTCCCAAAGTAATGGCAGATGAAGAAGAATGAAAATGTGCAACAAGACTGGTCTAAAGGAAAAATTTATTCTACTCTAGGAGAATTCAGAAGTAAGAACAGTTTAAAATAATTAAGCTTAAAGTATATTTTTACTACCAAAGATTGAATTTTGTTTGGAATAAATCGGCCTTAGTAATGTCTATCAAAAAGGGGTAATGAATTCAGAAGCACAGGTTGTTAAGTGAGGTATAAGTAACTGAAATTCAGCATCTTGAAAAAAAAATAAATGGAAATATATTTTATTAATGAATATGCCTACTCCAAACTGTAAAAGATTTAAAAAGTAACCTTCGCGGCCAAACTTGGAATAGTCGGCAACTGATCTACACGATCATAATCCAATCTGTCAAAATAGAATATATTGTCTCTATTATAGGCATTCGTAACACTAGCTATAATCTCCAATCCAAAATTCTTGGAAAACTCGAATTTCTTCGTCATTGATATGTCCAATCTATGATAATAGGGTAGACGTCCATCATTTCTAGTCTCAGAATATAAGATTCCTGGGTCTTCCGAATTAGCCGTTGTGTACGGAGTGCCAAGACCTTCCAGAAAAGATTGATAATTATAGAACCCCTGTGTCTTTGTAAAAGGGAATCCACTTCCAAAATTCCATCTCACACTTGCTTGCCAAGATCCATCGTCATCCAAATTGTAAGTGGTCAAAAAATTCATATTATGCCTTCTGTCAAAAATAGTAGGGTAGGTCTGCTCACCATCAAATCTATTGACAAATCCATATGAATAGGTCGCCCATACATAGATGTTTTTGCTTTCATACTTCGCTGAGAAATCGACTCCATAGGCTTCTCCTTCCTCTTCAATATAGTTGTTTTCACTTGGTGACAACTTATTTCTATTTACGGTGATAAGTCGAGGGAAGTCCTTGTAGTAACCTTCTACATTCAACTGAATATTTCTCGTAGCATCAATTTCAAATCCCGCAACCAAATGCCTGGATGTTTGCAACTTATTATCGATTGGCTGTCCGTCAAATCCCGTAACCTGCTCGGTCGGCCCTGAGAGAAATCCATTAAATAGATTGACCACATCTCGTTCGTTGGAAGTGCTAAGAAGGTTTTGACTGTAGAAACCACCAGCAAACTTAAATCTCAAATTGTCACTTATATTATATTTCAAACCCAATCTAGGTTCAGGTGAAAAAGCAGATTGAGAAGCATAATACATTAGCCTTACCGAGGGTTCTATGACAAGGTTGCCAACAATCTGTCTGAATTTGAAATACCCGGAAATCTCAGTCGTTGATTGTATCTCTTTAAATATTTGACGAAAAGGATTGGTAAAATTAAAATCGGTTCGGATGCTTCTTAGATCCAACCCATAAGAGAATTCATTGTTATTTCCAAAAAAGGTGAAATCAATATTAGCGCCTAATTCACGAATTGAGCTATTTCTATCATTTGTAATATCCTGCACGAAGCCGAGGTCATAATTACTAAATCCTACAGCACCTGTCATTATGATGTTACTGGTAGCCGGGATAAGGTTAAAATTGGCTCCAACGCCTATATTATCCCATTCTATATTGGCCAATGTCGGATCATCAAAACTATCCTTGAAATTAAACCCAAAAATATTTACACTACTTCCATTTGCAGACTTGAATGCCAATTTTGCATAGATATCTTGAAATGAAAATGGAAGACCTACTGTATCATTTTGGGCAGCATATGAATATAAATTCTTACTTGTTTGATCTATCAGTGATTTTTTAGCACTTACTACAAAGGACGAACTACCTCCACCTTCTTCAAATTTTGATATTGGTCCTTCTATCAATCCCTTCACTGCAAATGGTGATGCAGAAACAAATCCTCCATGCCTCACCTTATTACCATCTCTTGTCTGTATATCGACAATAGCTGATATCCTACCGCCGTATTCCGCTCCGAAACCTCCTGTGAGTACATCGACATTCTTAATGAGATCAGTCTCAAAGACAGAGAAAAATCCAATACTATGAAATGGATTGTAAATTGTAAGTCCATCAAGGAGAATTTTGTTTTGAACCGGAGATCCACCACGGATATAGATCTGCCCGCCCTGATCACCTGTACTGATGATACCCGGGATGACCTGGAGATATTGTGCAATATCCGCTTCACCTCCCACTGATGGCAATGCCTTGATCTGTCTTGGCGACACGCTCACTTGCGATACTTTGACTTCGGTACGGTCAGTTTGTCTTCTGGCAGAGATATCTACTACACCAATATTAATTGATGACTCGGCCAAGTACAAACTTGTATATTCAATATCGTTTTTCGATAATTTGACATCCACTCTTGCAGTATCATATCCTATGAAGGTAGCAAGTATGGTATAATTTCCAGGTTCTATATCTGTAATGGTATAAAAGCCATCGAGATTGGTATTCGTACCTTTTGTAGTATTTTCAATGAAAACATTGGCAAAAGGTATCGGCTCACCTGAGTTTTTGTCATATACATTTCCCCTTACTAATGCATTTTGACCGAATGATAAAACAGCACTTACCAGAAGAAATAAGCACGCAAGCAAAAGTTGTTTTACAGACTTCATATATTGTTTATATCGACTATACAATTTAAGCATGCAAAAGTAGTAAATTTATTGAAGGGCTATTATTTGATTTGTCTGTTAAAACACATTAAAACTACATTTACACTTTGAAGTGAATTTTGAATTGTAATGAATACAATTATAGTTCTAGAGATCTGGATATGAACTTTTACTCAGTAAAGGGCCAATGCTGAAGTTTTCCTTACATATTCTTCCCAACAATCAAGCTGGTTTGGCTAACCAACTTGGTAATGCAGTATTTAAAAACTGCTTTGACCAGCTCTTATGGAGATTTAATTCGTGATATATTAGGATTATTTCACATTTATCTTAATCAATGGTTAAATTGATCCGCCAAATGACAATTATATATGAATAATCAAACTTATATTTGTGACTTAATGTTACGTTTACGTAATAAGAATGAGCATAAGCTCAAATTTTAATCATAACTAATAAAATAAAAAACAATGGCTTTTGAATTCACAGATAGCAATTTTGAGGAAACAGCATTAAGCGGCGGGGTATCAGTAGTAGACTTTTGGGCAGAATGGTGTGGACCTTGTAGACTGATAGGACCTATTATTGATGATATGTCAGAAGAATTTGATGGTAAAGCAACAATAGGAAAGGTAAATGTAGATCATAATCCAGAAGTTTCTTCAAAATACGGCGTTAGGTCTATTCCAACTATTTTGATTATCAAGGATGGAGAAGTTGTAGAAAAGCATGTAGGTACAACTACAAAAGCAGCTTTAACAGAAAAATTGAAAGCACATTTGTAAGAATGTGATCTAAATAAAAACATTTATATTGAGGCCCTCGTTCATTCTTTCGAACGAGGGTTTTAATTTTAATCTGATTTTATATTTAATTTGATTTTACTAGACTAGAAGTATGAGCTATTTTGACAATAAAGATTTGAGGCAACTAGACAATTTGGAGCTATTGGCCAAACAGGTTGTGGAGGGTTTTATTATCGGATTGCATAAGAGCCCATTTCATGGATTCTCTGTGGAGTTTGCAGAGCACAGACTTTATAATCAAGGAGAATCGACCAAAGATATAGATTGGAAGGTCTATGCTCGCTCTGATAAAATGTTTGTCAAGAAATTTGAAGAAGAGACAAACCTTAGGTGTCAGATAGTGATAGATACATCAAGCAGTATGTACTTTCCAAAGACAGACGGTAAAATTCCAAATAAGCTGGAATTTTCCTCAATGGCAGCTGCCGCGCTAATGAACCTCTTAAAAAAGCAAAGAGACGCTTTCGGTCTTTCTCTTTTTGATAATGAATTGAGAGAACATACAAGATGTAAATCTTCCACAACTCATTATCGATTGTTGCTTACATATCTCGACAAGCTTATCAGCGACAAAACCGAAAATAAACAAACCGCTGCTGCACAAGCCTTACATCAAATAGCGGATAGCATTCACAAAAGATCCTTGGTAGTCATCTTCAGCGATATGTTTGATGATAATGATCAAGGAGAACAACTCTTTTCTGCACTTCAACATCTTCGTCATGCCAAGCATGAAGTTGTTTTGTTTCATGTAGTGGACAAAAAACATGAAGTAGAATTTGAATATGAAAACCGACCTTATCTTTTTGTTGATATGGAATCTGGTAAAGAAATAAAGCTTCAAGCCAATCAGGTGAAACAGCAATACGTCGAAAGAATCAAGGCATTCAAAGAAGATTTAAAGATGAAATGTCTTCAATATAAGGTTGATTATGTAGAAGCTGATATCAATGCTGGTTTTAATACGATTCTACAAGCTTACTTTGTGAAAAGAAGTAAAATGAAATAGCCCAACTTATTTCTTAGGGACTATTTGTCCATTTTTTCAATTATTTTTCAAAATTAATATACTTTAAGTAAAGTTTTTATTTACTTGATATTCAGTTATTTACGTTCATATTGTAAATTTAATTGAAAAAAAATCATATTTTTTGTAAAACTCAGGCATCACATTTAAGATATAGGGTATCTTATATACATCTGAGAGTTACAATATATTTATTCAGCCCCATTTTGAATAAATTAAAGACTCAGAAGAACTCATTTTGTTAATCGACTACAGAACATTTCCTGATTCCCCATTAGGAAGTGTTCTTTTTTTATGCCTATTCCAAAATTATCAAATATAACATGGATGAATAAGGTTTCGCGGTTTAGGGTTTCACCTTGATCAGGCATTAGTCAAAATCTATCCTTGCAAAACCTATTACCCTGCACCTTGTACCTGCCTACATTAATAACTAAATAATTTATTGAATCCTAGATTATTACATGCCCACTACCTTTTAATCTTGATCCTTGGAGAAGCCATTATGCAGAGTGAAGTCCTTGTGTCTTTATCGTTTTATAAAAAACATCATTAATAATACCCCACATAATTAAAAGGTGTAACCAAAAGCAATTCCGATTTGATATCCTCACTCACATCCAAAGTTCCAATAAATGTATGAATATCCTCCTTGGTAATGGCCGACTTACCCCTTGTCAATCCCTTCAACGCTTCATAAGGTTTTGGGTATCCTTCTCGCCTCAAGATGTTTTGAATCGCCTCTGCCACAACTGCCCAATTCGCCTCTAAGTCAGAATTTAACTTACTTTCGTTTAATTGTAGCTTACTGATCCCTTTTTGAATTGACTTACATGCTATCAAAATATGACCAAATGGAACACCCACATTTCGAATCACGGTACTATCTGTCAAGTCTCTTTGCAATCTACTTATAGGCAATTTAGCAGCGAGGTGCTCCAATGTAGCATTTGCCAAGCCCAAGTTTCCTTCGGCATTTTCAAAATCAATAGGGTTGACCTTATGCGGCATGGCAGAAGAGCCAACCTCATTGGCAATGACTTTCTGCTTGAAATATTCCATCATAATATACGTCCAGAGATCTCTGCAAAAATCGATCAAAATAGTGTCAATCCTGGCCAAAGTATGAAAGATAGCACCCAAGTGATCATAGTGTGCTATCTGAGTGGTATACTTTGATCGTTTGAGCCCCAACTTATCCTCAACAAATGATGTTGCAAATTCAATCCAATCCACATTTGGAAAACTAACCTTATGTGCATTCAAATTTCCAGTAGCTCCGCCAAATTTTGCCTTTATTGACAGGGCATTGAGCAAGTCTAATTGATCATTAAGCCGCTCTTCGAATACTGCAAACTCCTTACCCAGAGTTGTTGGAGATGCTGGTTGCCCGTGGGTTTTGGCCAACATAGGGATCCCATTATAATCAGCTACCATTTTACTAATGTCAGAAACGACGGCCTTTAGAGCTGGAAGAACAACTTCCGAGAGAGAATCCTTCACCATAAGAGGCAAGGAAGTATTATTGATATCCTGAGAAGTCAATCCAAAATGAATGAATTCCTTGTATGCTTCAAGTCCCCCAATTTTATCAAACTCTTCTTTGATAAAATATTCAACAGCCTTGACATCATGATTGGTTATTTTTTCAATATCCTTGACCTTTTGTCCATTCTCAATCGAGAAATTACTGACGATATTATCCAGAGCATTCATTTTGTCAACCGGGAATTCAGAAAGTATTCCTATCTTATTTTCGATTAGATGTTTGAAATATTCAATTTCTACCTTTACACGATATTTAATCAGCGCAAATTCTGAAAAATAAGCTGCTAATGATTCCGTTTTCCCTTTGTATCTCCCATCAATTGGGGATATAGCTGTTAGCATAGTTATCTATTTTTTTCGAAGCAATAATTGCAGCTTCTGGCGTTATTTTACTTTTTCTTATCGGTGTACCTTTTCATATAGTAGTAAGTCTCCACCTGTGATCTGACTGGCAAATCTGTAGTATCTTTTCTATACAGGTTATTGTCTTTGATATGAATATATCTGGCTTTTACATTATCCATCATCTGAATATTCAACAGATCCTTAATTACGTCTTGAAGCCTTTTATCCAGAACGGGAAACATGGTTTCGATCCGTCTATGTAAATTCCTTACCATCCAATCTGCGGATGACAAGTATATCCTTTCGTCTCCTCCATTGTGAAACATAAATATTCTAGCGTGTTCCAGATATCTATCCACGATTGAGATAGCTTCTATATTGTCACTTACATTTTTGACTCCGGGGACCAGCGAACAAATTCCACGAATTATCATCTTAATTTCAACACCTTTTTGACTGGCTTCGTAAAGAAGCGAAATCATTTCTTCATCATGGATGCTATTCATCTTGAGTACTATCTTGGCAGTCTTACCCTTTTCTGCATTCTTGATTTCACCTTTGATTAAGTTGATCAGCATTGGTTTTAAGTTGAACTGACCAACACCAAAATATTTAAAAGGCTTTGTCGGTTTGGTCTTGGTCTCCAGGTAATTGAAAACCCTTGCAGCCTCACTCGTCAATTTTTTATTTGCTGTGAATATTCCTATATCCGAATAAATTTTGGCGGTATCTTCATGAAAGTTTCCTGTACTCAAATATGCATAAAGTATGGCTTTGTCATTTTCAAGTCGACGGACAATTGCCATCTTGCTATGTACCTTGAGACCGGGCATACTGTAATGAACTGTAACACCAGCTTTTTCCAGTCGCTCTCCCCATATCAGGTTTGCCTCTTCATCGAACCTGGCCTTTACTTCCACAAAAGCTGTCACCTGTTTGCCATTCTTCACAGCCAGTCGGAGCGCATCCATGATCTTACTCTTCTTTGCAACCCGATATTGAATGATCTTGATGTGAGTGACATTAGGATCCAAAGCTGCATCTTCAAAAAACTTAACGACAGAATTATAGCTTTGATATGGAACGTGGACGATGTAGTCTTTTTTGTATATTCTATCAAAAATAGATTTGGCATCCTCTAATTCTGGAATATGCAAGGGAGGTTGTGGGGCATCACAATGTATATCATTCCCAAACTTTGGAAATTTAAAGAAGTCAGCATTATTATGATACCTACCTTCCGGAAGTTTGTCATATTGACTCAATTCGAATACCTTGGATAGATAGTCAAGCATCTCTTCTGGAACGGCTCTATCATAAACCATCCTGGAGGCTATTCCCACATTTCTTTTGTTCAAGCTTTTTTTGATCTTGGAAATGAGATCACCTGAATATTCGTCATCAATGTACAGCTCGGCATCTCTTGTGAGTTTTATGGAGTAGGTATCCAGAATGTCATATCCAGGGAATAGGAGTCGAACATTGTGCCTTACCACATCATCCATCACAATAATATCGTGTTCGCCTTCCACTTGAGGAGACAATTCGATAAATCGAGGCAGGTGGTCAGAAGGTATTTTTACAAGGGCATATTGGGGATTGTCTTTTTTACTTGAGTTGTCCTGAAGGTGCATCGCCAGATACAAAGATCCTGTATTGAGAAAGGGCTTAATCTTGCTTCCTACCAAGAGAACAGGCTGCACGAAAGGTAGCATGTTGTCATTAAAATAGTTTTCAATGAACTCAATTTGATCCTCATTTAGCATCTTCCGACGAAGAATGTTGATCCCAATCTTCTTCAAAGCCGGTACAATCTGCTTTTCAAAAATTTTACTGAATTCTTCTTGTTGAGAATTTACAATTTTGAGAATCTTTTCAATGATGTCAGAAGGTTCAAAATCTAATGCGGCCCTTGTTTTTTTGCCAGTCCTCAGCAAACTTCGGTGATTCGCTACTCGTACCTTGAAGAATTCATCCAGATTGGAGGAATAAATAGCCAAAAATTTCATTCGCTCGAATAATGGCACAGTAGGATCTTTAGCCTCTTGAAGCACTCTGTAATTAAAGGCTAACCAGCTGATATCTCTATGAATATATGGGATCATTGCTAAAAAAGATTTAATTGTTTCGGACTATCAATCTTTTTGGGACCTCTAGTTGTCACTTCCGTTTCGGATTTAATTTTCCTGCAAAGATAATCGGCTAGTTGAGGAGCTAAAATATTATCGGGTTCATGTGGAAAAAAATATATTTTATTGACGCCTTCTGAAATATAATACTTCAGACGTTCGACCCATTCATCGACTCTGCTGAAATCTGTGCGATGCAGACCATTACCAACAAATCTAATCATCAAATAATCATTGCAAATACGCATGTGTAGTACATCTCTTCGTCCGGATACATCTGTGATCAACAATCCCTTATTGTATTCGACAGACATCGCTTGCAACTCATCCATTAATATTGAATCTTCGTACCAGGAGGCATGCCTCAATTCGAGGGATAAATCTACATCATCAGGAATTTTCTGATAAAATCGTTCGATATCATCCATTCTTGAACCATCGAAGTAGGGTGGTAGTTGCATGAAAATAGGCCCCAGTTTCTCATTGAGAATACTCAAAGCATTGATGGTATTTTCAATGATATCACTGTCAGTCCCCAGGAGTTTTCGATGTGAAATGGCTTTATGGAGTTTCGGGCAAAATATGAAATCTGGAGGTGTATCTCCATACCACTTTTCCAATACTTCTTGCTTGGGTGTGCCATAGTGCGTACTGTTCAGTTCTATTGTGTTGAACTGTTTGCCATATTCATAAAGAAAATTCTCAGGCTTTGTTTTTTCTGGATAGTAGGTACCTTTCCATTCCTTCATTCCCCATCCAGTACATCCAATATAAAACTCAGGATTGTCACTTTTCAGATTCTCAAAGATCTTCCGATTTGCAGATGGATCTTCGGGTAGGCTGAAATCAACATTACTTATATCTTCTAATTTTCCAAATTTCATTTTTAAAAATAATTTTTGGAGTGCTCATAATCAAAAGAATTGAAAACCGATCCCAAACCATCTACCTGGCATCGGGACAAGGTTCGTCTCTCTATATTCTGTATCCAAAATATTATTTGCACTTATAAAAGCACTAAAGTTACTGCCTTTATAATTGAGTTTCATATCTACGAGCGTGTAATCTTCTAAAGAAACCCGATCCAAGTATCTCAAATTCGGATGGAGAGAAAGTTTTTTGGGCAAAATCGCAAAATCTATACCTGCTATAATTTGTTGAGAAAGATTGTCCAAAGCATATCTACTGACTTCGACAGACACATCATCCACAATTTCTGCATCGATGTAGGTATAATCCAAATGAAAATTGATGCCTTTTTCTTGACTCAACACATATTTTAGGCTTATGTCTGCGCCAGTCATATTTACTTCATTAAAGTTTAATGCCAGCCATTTTTCCTGGTTGATACTATCCTTTGCCCAATCTATTAAGTTTGAGTTATTCCGCTTGAAACTGGCAATCGTAATGGATAAATTGGATGTATTGTACTTTGCGCCTAATTCGAATGAGGTGGCAGACTCAGCAACCAAATTTTCATTTCCTTGCTCACTCCTTGATGTGTAGTAGAGATTGGTATATGTAGGGATTCTATCTGACCAATTGGCACTCGCATAAAAGTTGAAATTCCTATTGAGCATGTAAGAAAGATCAACACCTGGGTACACTTTGAAATCAAAATCGGAAATCTTGTTTCCATAGAATCCGAATGTCGCCGCTAATTTGTCATCCAAAAACTCAACTCTTTGTTCCAAAAACACACCAAGAATACTTCTATTTCTTTCACCGAGGTTGTTGCTGTTCAACGTTTCTCTGCTAATATCCAATCCAAATCCAGTCACCCCAAGTTTTGAAGAATATGCACTATGAAGTTCTCCAATATAGGAATTGCTTCTATGCTCATTCATAAAGAAAGAAGGATCATGTCTCAAGAAAACATATTCATCCTTGTTTGTTCTCCAACTCAATCTTGGCTTTATCACGAGATTTCCATTGGTAATGGTTGTCGTAGCTGCAATAAATCCTGTTCTCACTTCTTCATACTGATCGACAAAAGCTTCATTCGCATAGAATCCATTCGCTCCAAATTCTCGTTCTGTAAATCCTGCTTGAAGTTTGATTACTGATGAAGCAGCCAAGTTGACATCGGCTTGATAAAAAGCAGTATTGATATTGTAGTCGGTATTGTATCTATAGCCTTCGCTCCCTTGTCTTGACAAGCTCAATGATTGATTAATGCGCTTTCCTGGCAGATGTGCACTAATATTGATACCAAAGGTCTCATACTCAGATAAAGACACGCCTGCCTTCATCGAAAATTCATCAGCTTGTTTGTTCTTAGTGATGATATTTATAGCCCCCGCCATTGCATTCATTCCGAATACCCTTGCTGCCGGGCCTTTTATTATTTCAATCCTTTCAACATCCTCCAGGGCCACAGGTAAGTTCATCATGTGATGACCAGTCTGCGGATCAGACATCCTTACACCGTTGATCAAAATCATTATCTGATTGAATGTGCTTCCTCGTATCCCGGCATCTGATTGCACTCCATTTACTCCTCGTCTACGTATATCTACAGCTCCTGTAAATTGTAATAACTCAGGAATATTGGTTACAGGTAGGGCATCTATCTCTTCTTTATCAATTACTGTGATAAATCTTGCTTGCTCCGATAAAGGCAGATTCAATCTATTCTGCTGTATCACGACATCTGCAATCAGTAATGAAGTATCAATGTTCACATCGGTTTGTGCTTGAAGCATGCAATTAGCCATAATCATCAAAAGCAATGCATTTATCCTTCTCAAAATAAATATTTTCATAATAAAGGTTTTCAATTTTAAATTTCTCAATTAGAGTAATTATTAAATGACTTTTGGTATTTCTTTTAAAAGAGGGCAAAACTAATTTTTTAGACGAAATTCTTTTCGAGCCGAAATATTATTAAACCATAATTATGTCATAATTTGAGCTACAATGATCCTGTTCATTAATCATGATTTTAGGAATTCTTTCTACCATTTTAGCATTGTATGTTTTTTTAGATGATAAGCATTGCTTTTTTAGTTAATTTTGCGGTTTGAAAAGAGATAAAACAAGGGTATGAGCAAGAAAGGAAGAGTATTGGTGGCCATGAGTGGAGGCATTGATAGCACAGTGGCAGCTATGATGTTGTATGAAGAAGGATATGAAGTCGTCGGCATCACAATGAAGACATGGGATTATGCGAGCAGTGGTTCTTCGTCGAAAGAAACTGGGTGTTGTAGCCTGGATAGTATAAATGATGCCAGAGATGTGGCAGTGCAGATGGGTTTTCATCATTTCATAATAGACATAAGAGAAGAGTTTGGTGACTATGTCATTGACAATTTTGTGGATGAATATATTGCTGGTCGTACGCCAAATCCGTGTGTACTTTGCAATACGCATATCAAATGGAGTGCACTGCTTAAAAGGGCTGATGCCATGGACTGCGAATTCATTGCTACTGGGCATTATGCTGTTATCAATGAACATAACGGTAGAAAATTCATATCAAAAGGAAAAGACGATCGCAAAGATCAAAGTTATGTCTTATGGGGCCTGAGCCAGGAATGTCTCCAAAGAAGCAGTTTCCCATTGGGCAATTATACGAAGCCTGAAATCAGACAAATGGCTAAGGATTGGGGACATGAGGCACTATCCAAAAAAGCGGAGAGTTATGAAATTTGTTTTGTGCCTGACAATGATTATAGAGGTTTTTTGAAACGTAGGGTAGAAGGATTGGAAGAGAGAGTAGCAGGAGGAACTTTTGTGGACAAGCATGGAAATCATTTGGGTAACCATGATGGATATCCATTTTACACCATTGGCCAACGTAAAGGGCTAGGAGGTGGATTCCTGACACCAAAGTACGTAACAGAGATTATTCCAGAGACCAATGTTGTCGTCCTTGGTGAAGTGGAAGACCTGATGCGGAATGGTATGCAAGTAGGACAGATAAATTCAATGAAATATGAGACAATCCCTCATGGTGCAGAATTGATTACCCAGGTCAGATATAATGATCGAGGTTCTTTGTCCACGGTAAGAAATTTAGGTTTGAATGTAGAGGTTGAGTTTCACTCCAATGTGAAAGGAATAGCACCAGGTCAATCTGCAGTTTTTTATGAAGGAGATGATGTTGTAGGTGGAGGCATTATTGCCAGAAGTGGACTCCAACAAAATAATTAGAGTAATTTATGAGTTATTTTAGTGATTAAATATTGATTGCACCATACATAAACATGATGAAAACTACTTATATATTACTGCTTGGTTTATTGTTTCTTATTAGTTCTTGTGGAGATAATGTGATAGAAGAACCCGACGAAAGCATTTATGGATACGAATTTTTTCCACTTGAAGTAGGACATACTTGGGAATATCAGGTAGACTCTGTTGTAATATTTCAAGGAGGAAGTTCTAATATATTTTCAACTTCTTTCATTCAAGAAGAGGTTACTGAATTGCTTTCTGAAGAAGGTGATGAAAAGACTTACAAAATTGTAAGAAGGTACAGACCAGATCAAGATTCAGAATGGATTCTCCAGGATGTGTGGCAGGTGGCCAAGAGTGATTCCAGGGCTACGAAGACGGAAGAAAATTTGAGGTTTATAAAGCTTGTTTTCCCAGCTACAAAGGATAAAAAATGGGACGGCAATGTTTTTTTGATTCCAATAAGGAGGTGACTGTAGCAGCCAATGGTATTTCAGTTTTTCAAGATTGGAGTTATAAAATTGAAGATATTGATCTCTCCAGAGAATATCACGGGACTACATATCCCAAGGTAATGCACGTATCGCATATTGATCAAGAGTCATTGATTAGCAGACGATTTAGCGAGGAATACTATGCAGAAGGAGTAGGATTGGTGGAAAGAAATATGGAAATTTTTGATAGTCAAAATGGCAATACATCTCTGACTTGGTTGGAAAGAGCCGAGAAAGGATTTCAAATAGATCAAACCCTCATATCATTTTCAAAGAATTAATAATTAAGGTGAATTGAGTCAGACTGTTGTAGGGAAATTGAACAAAGCTTTTGGTATTAAAGGATTCATCAAAGTGATTCCAGATTCTGCTTTTGCTGAAGATTTAAAAAATAATGATGTTTGGTTTGTGCAACGAGGTAAAGATCTGATTCCTTATTTTGTGGAATCCATCAGCCATGATCCTCATTTTCTTGTCAAGTTTGAGGACGTGGATTCTCCTGAAACGGCCAAAGACATTACTGGGTGTTCGATTCTGTTGAGAGACAAGGACATAGCCATTCAAACGGCTGAGGATGATTCTGATTTGGATAAGTTGGTGAATTTTATTGTTGAAAACGAGGGAGAAGTAATTGGTTCAATTTCAAGAATCGAAGAGTTTCCCCAACAATTAATGGCATTTGTCGAACATAAAAACATGGAAATCATGATGCCATTGACACCACATTTTATCATTGATATAGATATCGAGTCGAAGAGACTGTCTGTGGAATTGCCAAAAGGTTTTTTGGAAAGTCAACTTTGATGTAACCAAAGAGAACTGGACATAATTTTTTATTTGTTAATTACTTTACAAAAAAGTTCATAAATATTGACAGGCCAGATGATTTTTCGACCTTTATATACTTGTATGGAAACAATTTAAAATACATTTTTAGAATATTCGATTAACACTATAGCTATATTATAGGAATTTGAATGCCCGAAAATTTATATTACCACTTTTACTGATCATATGCAGCACTTTCAATGTGCAGTCTCAGGAGTATGAGTTTCGTCTTTATATTGGTGCCAATTATTATCAAGGAGATTTGTCCCCAAATAGAGGGCGTTTTAGTTTTTCACCGGGAAGATTGGGGCTTGCAACAATGTTGGGTACCAAATTGAACGACATATTCCGCTTTAACCTCAAATTGATGGTGGGTCAAATAGGTGGAGACGATGCGGATGCATCATTGGATGAACGAAAAATTAGAAATTTGAGCTTCGATTCTCCAATTTATGAAGCTGGAATAAATACTGAAATAAGTCTTAACGGGTTTTGGAAGAAGCTTGACAAGTATGGTATTAATATTTATTATACTACGGGCATCAATGTCTTCAAATTCTCACCAAAAGCTACTTTGCAACGACCTTCGGGTAAATTTGACCTTATTGACTTGCAACCTCTGGGAACAGAAGGGCAAGGGCTACCTGGTTATGATGACAAATATGGGCTAGTACAACTCAATATTCCATTTGGAGTAGGATTCAAATTTCAATTGTTTGATAATATTGAATTAGGGTTTGAATTTGCACCCAGACTTACATTTACCGATTTTTTGGATGATGTTAGTGGCGATTATGTAGGATATGATGAGCTCATGGCAGCCAACAGGCCTCTCACAGCTCTCTTAGCTAACCGGACAGGAGAATACCTGGGAACACTTCCAATAAAGGTAGAAAGCGGCACACCACGTGGTGACCCAACAGGCAATGACTGGTACTTTTTTGGATCAACCTATTTTTCCTATAATTTTGGAAAGGGCTTTGTGGCTAAAAAGTTGATCAAAGTCGATGAGTTGGATTCTTCAGAACCGCAACCTGAAAAAATCAATTGACCAATTATTGAATTCCTTTTTCTTCCATTATTTCAGCAGTGCTGACCTTGGGTTGTGCAGGATTGTCTTCATCCTTAAGATCTACAACTCCATTCTCTTGATTGATTTCGTCAATTTCGTATTTCAAATTATTGATAATGAATTGTTGACGTTGAGGCGTGTTTTTGCCCATGTAGTAACCCAAGATATCTTCGATGCTCGTTTTTTCTTGAAGTAATACCTGCTCTAGTCTGATATCTGCTCCAATAAAGCCTCCAAATTCTGAAGGAGAAATTTCACCCAGACCTTTGAATCGAGTGATTTCTGGTTTGCCTCTCAATGAATTGATGGCACTTTGTTTTTCACCCTCGTCATAGCAATAGAAAGTTTTTTGCTTGTCTCTCACTCTAAACAGGGGAGTGTTCAAAATGTACAAATGCCCCTGACGCACGAGATCTGGAAAAAACTGCAAGAAAAAGGTAAGCAACAAGAGTCTGATATGCATACCGTCGACATCGGCATCTGTAGCGATGACTACACGATTGAATCTAAGGTTTTCGATGCCATCTTCTATATCCAAAGCATGTTGCAGTAGATTCAACTCTTCGTTTTGGTAGACAATTTTCTTCGTCATACCATAGCAATTCAATGGTTTACCTCTTAGGCTGAAAACGGCCTGTTTTTGTACATCACGTGCCTTGGTAATCGACCCACTCGCTGAATCTCCCTCCGTAATGAATATGGTAGTAGCCATTCGATCTTCCTCTGCCGTTTTCGAAATTTTATCTGTTCGATGCAATCTGCAATCTCTCAATTTCTTATTGTGAATATTGGCTTTTTTCGCTCTTTGATTTGCCAATTTTTTGATGCCTGCTATTTCTTTTCTCTCCCGCTCTGATTGTTGAATTCGCTTCAAGATTGCCTCCGCAACTTCCTTATTTTTGTGTAAGAAGTTGTCCAGATTGTTTTTCATGAAATCCAATACAAAAGCCTTTACCGATGGACCTTCTGGGCCTACATTCAATGATCCAAGTTTGGTTTTAGTTTGAGATTCGAATACAGGCTCTTCGACTCTAATTGAAATGGCGCCAATTATTGAGGCATGGATGTCTTTACTGTCAAAATTTTTGCTGTAAAAGTTTCTTACTGTGCTAACAATAGATTCACGATATGCTTGAAGGTGGGTACCTCCTTGTGTGGTATTTTGTCCATTTACGAAAGAATAATATTCTTCTCCATATTGCTGTCCATGGGTCAGTGCTATTTCGATATCCTCACCTTTGAGATGAATAATAGGGTAGCGCAGGTGGTCAGGATTGGTTTTGTTTTCCAATAGGTCGAGCAGTCCATTCTTCGAATAAATGCTCTTATTGTTAAAATTAATTCTTAGTCCAGCATTCAAGTAGGCATAATTCCACAATTGATTCTCTACATAATCTGAACGGAACTTATAATTTTTAAAAATAGTGCTGTCTGGTTCGAATTCTATAAGTGTACCATTATCAGCAGTATCTTTTATAATCTTACTTTCTTGGGTTAATACTCCCTGGTTGAATTCAGCAATCTTTGTTTTAGAATCTCTATAAGCTTGTACTTTGAAATAATTCGACAAGGCATTTACTGCTTTGGTACCCACACCATTCAATCCAACTGACTTCTTGAATGCTTTTGAATCATATTTACCCCCTGTATTAATTTTGGAGACACAATCGACAACTTTACCCAGCGGTATGCCTCTTCCAAAATCACGAACACTCACTCTACCTTCCTCAATTTTTAACTCGATATGCTTTCCATAGCCCATCACATATTCGTCAATAGAGTTGTCAATTACCTCTTTTATCAAGATGTAAATCCCATCATCGATATGCGAACCATCACCCAACTTTCCGATATACATACCAGGTCTCAACCTGATATGTTCCTTCCAATCTAAGGATTTGATATTGTCTTCGTTATATTTTACTTCAGTCATTTTTCATTATATTCTCTCACAAAAATAGAAAACATATTAAAAATATTGCTAATTTGTTTGATTACCTTTTGGATAATACTGATACAACAACAGTGATGACTTTCAGTTTAATTCCTTGATTTGACTAAAATCTGGTTTCATATGTCGATTTTTTAAGACTTGAATGAAAATTATTCTAATATTGAATAGTGTTATTAAACAAAAAATATCAACTACAATGGATAAAGCATATCGAGAAGCAAAAAAAAGGGTCAAGATCAAAAAGAAGTTTTTCAAAGACATAACAAGTTATATTGCAATTAGCCTTTTTCTAATCTTCGTAAATGTATTTACCTCACCTGGTTATATGTGGTGCTGGTGGGCAATTGTACCCTGGGGTTTGGGTTTTACCATTAGAGGAATAAAAATCATGGCTTCCAGTAGCACAAGTTCCTGGGAACAAAAAGAATTGAGAAAAGAGCTTATAGCCATGGGCAAAGATCCTGACGATTATCTGGATGATCATTTGGAATTGAGAGATATTGAAATAGAAGAATCCGGTGTGCCTTCTGATAGAGGGTATCGAAATTCAGATTTGGTCTAGTGAAATAAAATAAGCTCTAGCAAAGCTTTGAACAAAATGTCAATTTGATTGTTTTTTTTAAGCTATTGCACCGTCCTAATTCATTGTTCGATTAAAAGGGTAATGTGGACAAAAATAGTTGGTGGATTTCCCATTAAAATTCCTTAAATTCCTGACATCAACTGGAAGAGGAAACAGGCTCTGCTGAGGAGCAACCTGCGAGCAATAAGGTTGATGCATATACTGAATATAAGAGAGTGGTTTATGACCACTCTTTTTTAGATTATATATTCAGGAATGCTAAAATTGGCTAAGAAAACCTAGCGTCTAGTTTGGTTTTTGTAATGCAAGTACCACAAGATAAAAGCCTTGCGATGTTTTCTACTTAATCCTCTATGAATACTTAATGTATCTTTCAAATGTCCAAAGAATGACTCTAAGTTGTTCGTGCTTTTAGGAATGCTTGGATTATCCAGAAAGTGAAACATATTCGGTATTGCTTTTTTAATCATCACAGCGGTTCGTCTTAGGTTTTTATACCGATACCACCAACGCCCAGTTCCAGAATTGATTTTCTTTTCATTGATATGTTCTTTGTGATTTTCAAACCATTCTTCAAACATTTTGACCCAGGCCACTTTGTCGTTGTTCGTTTTAATCAAGAATATCAGATTGACGATCTTCTTAAGTTCTATAGATCTTTGATTTACAGGCTTTTTACGAAGCCAGATATTAGATTCCCTATGAATATGGACCAGGCACCTTTGAGTAATAACATCTGGAAGAGCTATAGAAATCGCCTTGAGAATAGAACGATGTCCATCACATGTTACGGATTTAATTGATATTCCCAGTTGGATTAGATTTAGTAAGTCCTCCTTGATTTGAGCGAACCTTTCTTTATCAGTGAATCGATATAGTTGAGTATATCGAATATGACTATCATAATAAAGCACTAGACACATATCTCCTGGAAAATATGTGCCATCAATTACCAAATAGGCTTCTTTATTCTGTTTAATGGCAAAATTTGGAACGGAAGATAGATAAACAGAAAACTTCCTTTGAAGGGTACGTTTACTGATACCCATTTCTGCAGATAAATATCTTAGAGTTAGTCTTTCGATGATCCATTTCTTAAACCAAATCTCTTGATTACTATTACTCAATCCAACATTCGAAGAGGTAAAAAGAATACCACAGTTTTTACATTTATATCGCTGTTTTCCATTCTGAATACCCCATTTAATCGTATCCAGAAAACCACAGGCCCAACATCTTTTTTTTAGCTTTTTTCATAAACAAAGAAAGTTTAATGAAAACACTTTCATTAAACTCTATATAACTAATTGATATTCTCGTAACTTATGAAGGTTTTACCAACTATTTTTGTCTATTATACCATTAAAAGAGAAGCATAAGGAATAAAAAAAGAGGAACCCGAAGATTCCTCTTAATTATTATACTTAAAGGTGGTGTGTGTTTCTAATTAATTATTTGTAATAACTACTTTTTGTGAAGTAATTATTTCATTGCTCTGTATGAAATTTACAATATAGATACCCGATGGCAGATGAGAAATATCAATTTTTACATCATCCTTCGATCCTCGTTCTACAGTACTTTTCAAGAGCCTTTGTCCATAGATGTCTAATAATTCAACTTCATTGCTTTCGTCATCCCAATTTCCACTCAGATATAAGAAGTTTCTTGTAGGATTCGGGAAAACAACAAATTCTTCTTCATTTTCATCCTCATCGCTGGAGTCTTCAAAATTTTCAAATTCATAGGTTTGAGAAGATTGAACTTCCTCCTCCACTTGAGATGAAGCTATATTATTGATAACACCATCTATAACGTTTCCAAATTTGTCTATTATCACCTCATGCTTTCCACTGGTATAGTTGCAACCTGTAAGCACCACATCGTCCACATAAATTTGATCTCCATTACCAGAGGCATCACACCTCATTCGCAGTCTTGTCTGATTTGTGAAAGTGATATCGTCAATGGTTACTTCTTCATCGTATCGATTGCTATTATTGAAATCAATTCCTCTCACCCAACTTCTATAAATGGTATAGCTTGATCCATTATTAGTGGATATTTCAAGGAAGAAATCTTCGCCATTCTCCATACTATTAGGCCAGTAGGAAAATTCAAAAATTAGTTCTGAATATGAGGATAAATCAAGCAAGTCTGAGGTCATAGCTGACGAACTTCCACTATTGTCTCTCAATCTTACACTATAGATTCCTGTGTTGGCGTATTGCGTTCTTCTTGTGCAATCTCCACCACCATCATTCCAAGGTCCGTAACCACTCTCAAATCCATGATTCAAAATTTCATCACAAGGTGTACATTGAGGAGAATCGGCATTCGGAATACATGCGTCATTGTCATCTGGATCATTTCCAACACATATTCCATCGTTGTCGCTGTCTTGGTATGAACCAGAACAATTACAATTTGAATCATAGACATCATTAGCTGTACATGGATCATTGTCATCACAAGCCTGACCAATTAATGCGTCATCCATTCCTGGACATAAGTCTTCGGAATCGCAAATACCATCTCCATCCGAATCTGGAATTATTGTACCAGCACAGTTACAATTCTCATCATAAACATCGTTCTCGGTGCAAGCATCTCCATCGTCACATATATCGCCTTCATCACAATTATTCTCTATAATCACATAATAATCTTCAACCTCACCATACGTAAAATTGCTGCATGCAGGAGGTGTATTATTGTATTGCATTGAGACTCTCATTCGGGTTATGCCATTCAATACCGTATTAGGAATAGTAATGGAAGAATTGATTGTGCCATTACTATTGTCTTGAAGAACTAGTTCGTCTTGATCTTCAAAATCTCCGTCTTTATTGAAATCGATCCAAACTGCCCATACCTCATTGTAAGCATTTGAAACGAAGCCAGGAGTCAAGGTAATATCATAGCTCAAACCATTTGAAAGTGTGGTATTCAAGTTTGTAAAATCTCCATAACCACCGTTGTCACCTGATGTATTATCAATAGTATTCAGAACTACTCTCTCTATATATTCATAAGATGTATTCGATCCAGATGAATTGCAATAATCAGGTAGCGTACAAGCATCGTATTCATCTTGCGGACATGGATCATCTTCATCACATTGACCATCGCCATCTGTATCTGTGCAACCAGTATCGCAGAAATCAGGGATTCCATCATTATCGCTGTCTACATTGTCATCACCTCCTGGGCAAACATCATTGGCATCGCATACGCCATCATTATCAGAATCCTGGAAGGTACCTATACAATTACAGTTAGCATCGATCACATCATTTGTAGTACATGTATCGCCATCATCGCAAGAGTTTCCGATAGTATTGTCATCACAACTGTCACAGAAGTCAGGTGTTCCATCATTATCGCTATCTTGATTGTCATCTCCGCCTTCGCAAATATCATCTGCGTCACAAACGCCATCACCATCAGAATCTTGGAAGGTACCCACACAATTACAGTTGGCATCGATTACATCATTCGTAGTACATGCATTGCCATCATCACATTGATTACCTGTGGTATTATTATCACAACTGTCACAGAAGTCTGGTAAACCATCATTATCGCTGTCTACATTGTCATCACCTCCTGGGCAAACATCAATGGCATCACATACACCATCACCATCTGAATCCTGGAATGTACCAACACAATTGCAATTGGCATCGATTACATCATTTGTAGTACATGCATCACCATCATCGCAAGAGTTTCCGATTGTATTGTTATCACAAGTATCACAGAAATCTGGAATACCGTCATTGTCGCTATCTTGATTATCGTCTCCACCTTCGCAAATATCATCCGCGTCACAAACGCCATCACCATCTGAATCCTGGAATGTACCCACACAATTACAGTTAGTATCGATGACATCATTCGTAGTACATGCATCGCCATCATCACATTGATTACCTGTGGTATTATTGTCGCAGCTATCACAGAAATCAGGAGTGCCATCATTGTCGGTGTCTTGATTGTCGTCTCCACCTTCGCAAATATCATCGGCATCACATACACCATCACCATCTGAATCCTGGAAGGTACCAACACAATTACAATTGGCATCGATTACATCATTTGTAGTACATGCATCGCCATCATCACATGAATTTCCAGTCGTATTATTATCACAGCTATCGCAGAAATTAGGAGTGCCATCATTGTCACTGTCTTGACTATCATCTCCACCTTCGCAAATATCATCTGCATCACAGACGCCATCACCATCTGAATCCTGGAAAGTACCCACACAATTACAATTCGCATCGATTACATCATTTGTAGTGCAAGCATTGCCATCATCACATGAATTGCCTACAGTATTCATGTCGCAATCATCACATCCGTTTGGAATGCCATCATTATCATCATCTTGATTATCATCACTTCCTGGACAAATATCATCGGCATCACATACGCCATCATTATCAGAATCCTGGAAGATTCCCACACAATTACAATTGGCATCGATTGCATCATTTGTAGTACAATCATCTCCATCATCACATGAATTTCCAGTCGTATTATTATCACAGCTATCGCAGAAATCAGGAGTGCCATCATTGTCACTGTCTTGACTATCATCTCCACCTTCGCAAATATCATCTGCATCACAGACGCCATCACCATCTGAATCCTGGAAAGTTCCTACACAATTACAATTGGCATCGATCACATCATTGACCGTACAATCATCTCCATCATCACATGAGTTACCTACAGTATTCATGTCGCAATCATCACAGCCGTTTGGAATACCATCATTATCATCATCTTGATTATCATCACTTCCTGGACAAATATCATCTGCATCGCATACGCCATCATTGTCAGAATCCTGGAAGGTTCCCACACAATTACAATTGGCATCGATTACATCATTTGAGGTACATGCATCGCCGTCATCGCAAGAATTACCTGTGGTATTATTATCACAGCTGTCACAGAAGTCTGGTGTGCCATCATTATCGCTGTCTTGATTATCGTCTCCACCTTCGCAAATATCGTCTGCGTCACAGACACCATCACCATCTGAATCCTGGAAGGTACCTGCGCAATTACAGTTAGCATCAATCACATCATTGACTGTACAATCATTTCCATCATCACATGAGTTGCCTACAGTATTTCCGTCACAACTGTCACAGAAGTCTGGTGTGCCGTCATTGTCACTATCTTGATTATCATCGCCACCTGGGCAGATATCATTATCATCGCATACTCCATCATTATCTGAATCCTGGAAAGTACCAACACAGTTACAATTGGCATCGATTACATCATTCGTAGTACATGCATCGCCATCATCGCAAGAATTGCCTGTGGTATTATTATCACAATTATCACAGAAGTCTGGAATACCATCATTATCACCGTCTAGATTATCGTCTCCACCTTCGCAAATATCGTCTGCATCACAAACGCCATCATCATCTGAATCCTGGAAAATACCTGCGCAATTACAGTTGGCATCGATCACATCATTGACCGTACAATCATTTCCATCATCACATGCATTACCTATTGTATTTGTATCACAATCATCGCATCCGTTTGGTATACCATCATTGTCACTGTCTTGATTATCATCACTTCCTGGACAGATATCATCTGCGTCACAAACTCCATCATTGTCAGAATCCTGGAAGGTACCTACACAGTTGCAATTTGCATCAATCACGTCATTGGTAGTACAATCATCTCCATCATCACATGAATTTCCAGTCGTATTATTATCACAGCTATCACAGAAGTCTGGTGTGCCATCATTGTCACTGTCTTGATTATCATCACCTCCCTGACAAATATCATCCGCATCACAAACGCCATCACCATCTGAATCTTGGAAAGTTCCTACACAATTACAATTGGCATCGATGACATCGTTAGTAGTACAATCGTTACCATCATCGCAAGAATTTCCTGTTGTATTATTATCACAGCTATCACAGAAGTCTGGTGTGCCATCATTATCACCGTCTTGATTATCATCTCCGCCTTGGCAGATGTCATCGGCATCACAAACTCCGTCAGAATCTGAATCCTGGAAAGTACCAGCACAATTACAATTGGCATCGATCACATCATTGATCGTACAATCATTTCCATCATCACATGAGTTACCTACAGTATTTCCGTCACAACTGTCACAGAAGTCTGGTGTACCATCATTGTCACTATCTTGATTATCATCACCGCCTTCACAAATATCATCAGCATCACATACACCATCACTATCTGAATCTTGGAAGGTACCCACACAATTACAGTTGGCATCGATTACATCATTCACTGTGCAATCGTCACCATCATCGCATGAATTTCCTGTTGTATTATTATCACAGCTATCACAGAAATCTGGAATGCCATCATTGTCACTGTCTTGATTATCATCACCGCCTTCACAAATGTCATCAGCATCACATACGCCATCATTATCCGAATCTTGGAATGTACCAGCGCAATTACAATTAGCATCTATCACATCATTGACTGTACAATCATTTCCATCATCACATGAGTTACCTACAGTATTTCCGTCACAACTGTCACAGAAATCTGGTGTACCATCATTGTCACTATCTTGATTATCATCACCGCCTTCACAAATATCATCTGCATCACATACTCCATCACTATCTGAATCTTGGAAGGTACCTACACAATCACAATTAGCATCAATCACATCATTTGTAGTACAATCATCACCATCATCGCAAGAATTTCCTGTTGTATTATTATCACAGCTATCACAGAAGTCTGGTGTGCCATCATTATCACTGTCTTGATTATCATCTCCGCCTTGGCAGATGTCATCAGCATCACATACTCCGTCAGAATCTGAATCCTGGAATGTACCAGCACAATTACAATTGGCATCGATCACATCATTTATTGTACAATCGTTACCATCATCACATGAATCACCTTGTGTCTGACATATTGTGGTATATTCAATACACAATTGCGGAGCTTGAGAAGGAGAGCCATTATATGATTCTGCTGTTCGTACTCCTGTCCCCGTTATCACCAAAACCATTGAGTTGTTAGTGGAATAACCAGGTCTATCGACGATCTCTTGAATTATTGAACTGATGTCAGGAGTTTGTTGATCACTAGTTTGATCTCCGACCGTATTCCAGGCTGGAGGGGACCAAGAAACACTAGCTTGTGTTTTAGCCCTATTTGTTATTTCAAAAGCTGTAGAACCAAAAGAGGCAGCATTATCGGTGTCTTCTCCTTCAATAGTAAGATTCGAAGTGCCAGTATCTACTTCATCCACCGTAAATTGAATGTATGCATTTGTTATAAATGCTCCTTGAGGTACATCCACCGTATTAAACCTCATTCCAATAGTTTGGTCTCCAGCTGATTGATAAGTATCAAATACAAGTTCTAAATCAGTACTGTTGGAATACATCGCTCCAGTAACTTCATTTTCTTCTACATCATCAGCTCCTGAAGATATAGAGATGCATGTGGTATTACTAATACTTTGTCCGGCACAATTGCAAAAACCATCTTCAACATCGTTTATAGTTGTAGGATCTCCATCATCACAAGAAGTACCTGCTGTGGGACAAGGCGTTCCTACGCAATTACAACTTCCATCAGTCTGATCATTGTATGTAGTAGGGTCATTATCATCACAAGATGTGCCCGCTGGACTACATGGAACTCCAGCGCAAATACAATCTTCGCCGTAGGTGTCATTTTCTGTTTGACTATCTCCATCATCACAAGAGGTGCCTATCAGCGCATTGTCCAGATTTGGACATTGGTCTTCCGCATCACAGATACCGTCATTGTCACTATCTGGAAGATCTGTTCCCACACAGTTGCAACTCGAATCGTAAGTGTCATTCACAGTACAAGGATCTCCATCATCACATGAGGTACCAACTACACAATCTTCTTCTTTCAAAATGGTGAAATAATCATCGATTGATCCTGTCTCTCTTACGAACTTCACATCCAGTTGATTACCATTCACTTCAAGTACACAAGAACCTAGTTGAGAAACACTATAGTACATCGCTTGATGATTAAGTGATCCGCCCGAAACTTTACCAGAGCTACCTGTAGTGATATATACTGCTCCATCACCAGCATCGGGGCCAGTTATTGTCTTGTCATATACACCATTTCCATCGGACTGGCCATTACCTGCACCGTTGGCTCCTACTGTATGAGTAGAAGGATTAAAAGTATTCGCATTGCCATAATGTCCATTCAAGAAGTAAGATCTCTCATAAGAATGGCTATGACCTGATAAGACCAAATCAACACCATTGCTTTCGAGCATTGGCAAGAAGTTTTGTCTCATCTGTATAAGGTTGGATTCGGTATCTGAATCGTGAGATCCTTTGGTGTAGGGTGGATGGTGCCAATATGCAACAATCCAATCCTGGGTTGTACTTTGGATATCATTCAAGGCCCAATTGTACATCGCACCACCAACAGATCTATCCGTTTCATATGATTCCAGGGCTATAAAGTGAATATTTCCATAATCAAAAGAGTAGTAGGCTTCTGTTCCAGAAGGTACACCTCCCGATTCTCCGGCAGTCGGAAAACTGAAAATATCATAGTATGGTCCAGTTTGAGAACTCGAATTGGCAGTATAGCCGTCATGATTACCAAGACATGACCATGCTACTGTATTTTTGAGCTTGTCTTCATACATATTGCTGAAGATTGCATTCTGGTATTGAGCATCCGTACCGTCGTTGTAGGCATTATCTCCCAGGAATAAGATTCCATCGGTATGATTGTTACCAATGTAGTTATAGTACGCATCTCTTACATCTCTCTGATCGTTATTTGCCGTACCGCAATCTCCAAGAATCCACATTGTGATCGGTTGATCCGTGCCTATGGTAGGGTGAGTCTTGAAATATATATCCGTCGCTTCTGGCAACAATACCGCTGCACTATTTTCTAATCTATAATAATAGGTAGTATTAGGTGACAAACCACTTATTTCCGCAATATGCTCAGTCTTAGGCGAAGTATTGCTATAAGTCTGATTCAAATTGTTGATGTTGGTACCATACTTTATTATGGTTTGGGTTGCAGATGCCGTCCTATATCTCACGGTGATATTTGAAGCACTTGCCTTTTGTAGATATGGACCTCTCGTTATATTCACGGATCCAGGAATAGATGCAGTAGCTTTCAAATCAAAGCTGATATCACTACTGGTATTGCTTACTTGATGAACTTCTACTGCCAATACATTGTCTCCGGCCACTAAAGAATTGGCAATCGAATTTGTTGCATATTCATTATCCGAACTAGAGGAAGATGCAAATGTATTGTAAGTAATAGTCCCGTTGGGCATATTCTGTCTCCATACTTCAGAGCCATTCAAATATACCACCGCTCCATCATCAAAAATTAACTCTAGATCAACACCGACGAATGCATTCGGGTCGGCAACTGTGAAATTTTTTCTAAAATATGCCGTTTTGGTGTTTGAACTAATAACCGTATTTTCATCACTATCGCCATATCCCAATTGTGCACTTCCTTGACTCCAGGACGATGCATTATAATTGATATCATTCCAATCCATGCCCCCATTATTACTGGGTTCATTGGCATTGTCATAATAAGACCAAGATGAAGAATAGTCAATAAGTACCGTTTGACTGAAAAGATTGTTGGTAAGAATTGTACAGCAAACAATTACTATGAGTTTAAGTATTTTCATAAGTATTAAAATTGAATAAGTTTGGTTGTTAATTGTTCTATTTTGTCTAAAAGTGTTTTCATTGCAGCATTCCGGCGAATTCTCACAGGTAATTTCTCCAATTCCGTCTTTGATTTATCGAGCGCTTTTTTAGCATTTTCCTTTTCTCCTAGCTCTATGTACATTTCTGCCAACTTGAAATAGGCGGATTCTTTTCTTTTGGTTCTATCAATGATTTTGAATTGTAGGGCAAGCGCGCTTTCTTTATCGGAGTTCTGCAGGTGTATTTCTATCAGCTTATTTTGAAGAGTGATGATCGGACCTAAGTTTTTCAAACCGAGCTCCAGGATGGATACCTCCTTATTATATTTATCTGGGTAGGATGAAGCGTTCCAGGATTGAACAGCCTCAAGATAGTTTTCGGGCAAACTTTTAATGGTCAATTGAATTACATCCTCAAAACAATGTGCTGAAGCTTCAAATTCGCCTTGAGCATAAAGTATTCTGCCTTTCAATTTTAATCCAACAACATTTTCAGGATCATCTTTTAGAAATTGATCTAAATGCAATTGTGCTTTCTTATATTCTTTTAACTGATATTGGGATTTGGCAAGATATATTTGTTGTAATTCATTTACATATCCTTTCTCAATCGAAATATTAATATCTGATATAGAGGCTTGATATTCTTCATGTTGAAATCTTAATTTCCCTCTTTTGAAATAGAGTTCTGAACTATCTGGAAAAGATGTTATAGCCGCAGTCATCGCCTGGATTCTCAGATCCAGATCGCCGTGTGCTTTTACATGAGTAATACACATGAGAATTAAGAAGGGTATTAGAAGAAATAACCTCATATATATTGATTTCACTTTTAGTGATTACAATTGTTTTCCAATATTTTAATAAAAGGATGTTTAATAGCTTTAAAGCTTCATCTGGTAAATGACTCCTTAAAACCAAGGGGGTGAGTATAAATACTTGGTACTTTTGGGATTTTAAAATAAAACTTCACTCAAGGGTTGAATGATCAAATTTAAATACCAATATACATTTATTTATTCAAATCTAGAACAAATGCCTTGAAACTGTCACTTTATAAATCTAATGGTATTTAGAATGACATTAATCTCATTGTAGAATACCTTTTTGGGTCATCTTACACCGCTTTTACCTGTGAAATTTCAAACAGGAAATCATGATTTTTTAGATTAGAAAAGTCAAATAATTATTCAATGAAAAGTCAATTCTATCACATATAATAATTTCAATTTTTGTTATTAGATTTTAATATCAATCAGCAACTTTTTAAAATTATCTTGCGATTTCTACGCATTTCTTACGTAGATTTACGTAAATGGCATCGTTAAGTTAAGATTATCATTTACTTTTTATTATATTGGAGTACCACAAAAAACTAACCCTAAAGCTTTGAGCACCAAGGTATATAAGAGAATGGATCATCTCCTTAAAACACGTGAGAATGTTTTAACGGTCAAACCGAATGCCTCAAATAAATATATTGTTTTTTCAGATTATCATAGAGGTGTCTCTGATCATGCAGATGATTTCAAAATTAAAAATAGGAAGTCCTACACCAGAGCCCTATCTCATTATTTCAACAATGATTATTCTCTCATTCACCTCGGCGATGTCGAAGAACTGAAAGAGCAATTTTTAATAGGAAAAGTTGTCGAACACGGTGCAAACAGCGCTATCCTTACCAGTGAAAGAACCTTTTACAATCAAAATCGATATCTTAAAGTATATGGTAATCACGACAGCCAATGGAGTAATAAAAGCAGAGTCAAGAAGTATCTTCATCCTCACTTTCCCAATATTAAAGTCTATGAAGGGATTTTATTAGAGTATGATGATGCTCCTAATATAATGTTGGTCCACGGCCATCAAGGCTACTCCTGGTTCAAAACCAATGTTGCTGAAAAACTTGTTTTGCCTTTTTACAAGTTGGGGTTGAATATTTTTGGGATTTCCAGAAAGACAAATTATGATAGCTATTGTAAAATAGAGAAAACCGAGAATGAATTTTATGATTGGGTGAATGATCAAGAAGACTTGATTTTAGTCTTTGGGCATACACATAGACCGTTGTGGGGATCTTCGACCCATATTGAAAATTTGGAAAAACAGCTCGACAAACTGAGAAAACATCTTGAAGAAGTAGCAGCTCAAAATAATATTACCATTAGAAAAGTGGTGCAGAATAGCGCTGCATTAGGTGTAGAGCAGGAGGTGAATGACATGCGAGCTGTGATGAATAAGATCATAAGAAAAAAGAAAGAAACTGGCATGTGCCGGTCGCCACTCTCATTGCCGCTATTGTTTAATACAGGATGTTGCATTTTTGAAGATGGTGATATTACTGGAATTGAAATAGATAATGGGCAGTTGAGATTGATCAAATGGGGTGAAGATGCCGAAGGCAAAATTCAAAGAATAGTCTTGGAGAGTGGAGCACTTGATAGTTTTACATTGCCACTATGAATTAATTGACTTTAAAGTATTTAATTATGAAGATCAAAATTTCTATTCAGAATTATAGATACATCGGCATGATGATTTTATTCTGTTTGTTCATGTGTTCAAGTTGTAGCACGATTCATGTATATCAAGCCGGAGATTTTGCAGGTAATCAGCCATCAACGGAGTATGAAAGCAAACGAGTAAATACCTTCTTTTGGGGAGCACTACGGCAAGATGTCATTGTAGACAATTGTAGGGTAGGAGATGACAGGACACATATTGAGGAGATCAAAATTGAGAAAAACTTCGGCAGTATACTGGCTACTATACTTACTTTAGGTATTTGGGAACCAGCTAAAATTAGTTGGAAATGTGCCAAGCCTTGTACACCAGATACTATTCCCGTAATAGATTAATTCTTAGCGCATGATAAAAAGAAAAGGACCTAGGAAGTGGAGAAATATCCATACAACATTCGAGGCAAATCTCGAACAAATGATCGATGTTGACAACGGAACAACAGGAGAACGATTAAAAGGATTGGAGTTTTTTAAACAAACGGCCAAAGACATCGATGCCCTGATCCAGGAAGCAAAAGCCAAGAATAAAAAAATCAGAGCTTTGGGTTCGGCTTGGGCTTTGACGGATATTCATTTGACCGACAAATGGATGGTCAATACCAAAATGCTTAACCAAATATTTGATTTGTCGGATCGTAATTTTCATGATAGCTATCCTGCTGAGAAGCGACCTTATGTAATCCTGGCTCAATGTGGAGTATCAATTGCAGAATTGAACAAAAGACTGGAGACCAATTCTCCTGGTATAAAGCGTGCAATGCGAACAGCAGGCATTGGTGCTGGTCAGACAATTGTGGGATCTGTATCTGGAAATACACATGGAGCTGCAGTGAATTTTGGTGCCATGCCAGAATTTGTAGTGGGCATTCAATTGGTCAATGGTACAGGTCAGAGCATATGGATAGAAAGAGCCAGTGAACCCGTAGTGAATGATAGATTCATTTCAAACATGGAAGCAAAGTTGATAAGAGATGATGACGTTTTCAATTCGGCAGTGGTAAGTTTTGGGGCCTATGGTGTCATTACTGCCGTCGCTATAGAAACAGAACCCATATATCATGTCAAATTTCCACCGATGCAGGATATTTCATTTACCGACTTAAAACACAAGTTGAGTAATATGAATTATAATGATCCTCCGAATCTTCATCACTTCGAATTTATTTTCAATCCACACGACAAGGATGAAAAAGCAGTTTTGGTAGTTGGTACCAAGAAGGATTATATTCCAGGTCATAAAGGCCCTGATCCGCTGTGGATTATTACGGATGATAAAGGTTTTGCGCCAGGAGACAAGCTTCCTCCATTTTTATTAAGACTGCCATTTTTGTCTGCATCCTTTAAATCTAATTTTCAATTTAAGGCGTACAAGAAAAATTCTATACTTTCTGATGTAGAGGGGTCTTCTGGTCAGCTGTATACCGCTACCATTACTTATCTTGAAGGCTATTCGGAATCGGCAATCGCGGTATCCATCGATGATGCTGCAAGAATGATTGAGCTCATAATCGAAGTGGTAAAGGATCAAAAATTGCCATCTATATGCCAGGCGCGCGTGGTCAAATCATCGAGAGCTACATTTGGATTTACATATTTGGGTTCCAGGTCCGTAGTATTTGAATTTGCTTTGGTCAACGATGGCAAATTTGCCGAATTCGAGAACAAGCTGGTGAACACACTGAACAATAATGGAATAAAATACACCTTCCACTGGTCCAAAAACTCAGGAATAAATAAAGAAAGATTATTTGAAATGTACGGGGTCGATAGGGTATTGAAGTGGAAGAAAGCCAGAAGGCAATTATTCAATGATGAC
The DNA here is from genome assembly GCA_965230575.1 of Saprospiraceae bacterium. GTDB lineage: Bacteria > Bacteroidota > Bacteroidia > Chitinophagales > Saprospiraceae > CAJXUU01. The sequence continues at coordinate 6,035,934 of OZ246013.1, read as the reverse complement.
AAAGAATTAATGGCCGTATTTGACAATGATCATTTGAAGAGAGCGGAATTGGATGCGGGGAGTGATGGATTCGCATAAGTCCGATTTAGGTTTAGGCTTAAGGTTTACTAAACTTCTAAAGTTTGGTAAACCTTAAACCTAAATCCATCCTGAAATTTTTATTCTAGCAGCATCCACCTCCAGGTGTACAACATCCTTCGGCTGTCAAAGCAGATAGATCCATTTTTACTTTCGAAGGCTCTACCTCACATTTATCCTTTGCCAGGCAATCTGTCTGTGTAGATGTAAGATGAAATTCTCCATTTTCAAAGTCCAGTCCGAATTTTTGTATCGTCATGCCCTGGTATTCTACTTCCACTTCAGAGTCCTCTATACCGAGTTTATTGATAGAGAGATCGATAATGGATACAAGTTTTTCCGGATGCAATCTATGGTCGTAGTCATTCGCTTCCCAAAGTTGGAAGGCAACCTTTTTCTCATGTCTTATTACGCCTCCACAATCTATAAATGATTTTGAAATCTGGCCAACTTCTGTTACGTGGAAATGTGATGACACATAATCTCCTGTTGGCAATTTAAATTTCAATTCGCTTATGCCATTTAATTTTGATTTAACTTCTGATAATTTCATTATTATTATTTAGTAATTATTAACTAGCAACAATTGCCATTTTCATCAAAGGATATTGAAAACATCTTGTCAAAAAGAGAATGGATTTCTTTCCACTTTTTTGGATTGATGCAATAACACACTTTGGTTCCATCTATGTTGCCATGGATTATTCCAATATTTTTCAATTCTTTTAAGTGTTGGGAAATTGTGGCTTGTGCCAAACCTATATCTTCAACCAAATCTCCACAAATGCAGGAATTTCTTTTGAGGATAATCTCCAATATTGCGATACGGGCAGGATGGCCCAATACTTTGGCAATAGAAGCAATGTAATTCTGATTTTTTGTAAATATTTCCTGTTTAGTAAGTCCCATGTTTAATTTGTATATTGCAATATTACGATAAATAAAAATTAATTGCAATAATGAAATCAAAAAAGAATAAAATTTAGGAGAACGAGAGATTAAGAATTATTGATTACTGGCTATAAATTAAAACATTATCTACTCATAGCTAAACCATTGTATAGCAAGTGATAAAATAGACAGGATTAATTTTCTCAATTATAATTTTTAAATAATCAGTTTTTTTAAAATTTTTCCATAGATAACTATATATTTGCAAAAATTTAATTCGTTACAAGTTGAAATTTGAGTTTTATAACAAATTTTATTCTTGTATTAACTTTTTTCTTAATGTCATATAACAAGATGGACAAAATTGACTTAAAAATATTAAAACTACTTCAAGAGAACAGTAAGATCACAAATCTTGATTTATCAAAAAAAATAGGATTATCTCCAGCTCCAACGCTTGAAAGGGTTAAAAAACTAGAACAAAGTGGAATTATTCTTAGTTACCATGCAAAGGTAGATGCTGCTGCAATAGGACTTAATGTTAGGACATTTGTATTGGTTTCACTTGCATGGCAAAAAGAAAATGCCGTTGAGAATTTTATCGAAAAAGTTAATTCGATAGATGAGATTACAGAATGCTACATTATTACAGGTGACGCAGACTTTTTACTCAAAGTCGTTTGTAAGGATATACCTACATACGAGAAATTACTATTCAAAACACTGTCACAGATTGATGAGATCGAAAGACTCAAAACGCTGATGACATTGAGCAAGGTAAAAAAGGAAAAGGTATTGCCATTTTACTATAGTGAAGATGAATAAGTAGCCTAAATCAAAAAGAAGAATATTGAATGCTGAACTCGGTCATACCGTATTCGGCATTTTTTTTAATCCAAACCAAGAACATATTGAAGAAAGAAAGTCTACTTTGGAAGTTTAAGAAACCGCTTGAATCCAGAACGCATTATATATTGGGTACCATGCATGTCAACAGTGAAGAAGCTTATTCACCAGTAACAACGGCCAAGCATTTCATGGAGCAATGTCAAATCTATGCTGGAGAAATGAATTTGGACGATCCAGAATTGGACCAAATCGGTGAAGTATTCCAAAATGAAGATGGACAGGTATTACAAGACTTTATTGGCGACAAGAAATACAAAAAGTATAAAAAGATTCTTGCCAAGGCCTTCAATGTGAATCTCGATCAGATTGCACACTTTCGCCCCTTGGTAATCAGCAATATGATCTCCGAATCCGTCTTGACTAAGTCATATGACCTGGCTCTGGATCATTTTTTGTGGAAATATGCCCAGGCATTGGATATGAAAATGGAAGGCCTGGAATCTGCTTCAGATCAATTTTCCATAATGCGTTCCATACCACTTGAAGAACAGCTCAAAGCACTTCAATCCTGTGCAAAAAATGTTTCTAAATTTCGAAAAAAAGTATTGCACCTCTCCGAATTATACCGAGATGGTAAATTGAGCCAGTTGTACAAAACATCCAAAAAGTCAATGGGCAGCTTAAGAAAATTGATGATCTATGATCGCAATGAATATATGGCGAATAATCTTATCAAACTTACAGAACAAGGCGCAACATTTTGTGCAGTAGGCGCAGCACATCTCCCTGGTGGCAAAGGTATGTTGAAGAAACTTAAATCAGCAGGGTTCAAAATAAAGCCGATAATTACGTGATGGGTATTCATAAGTTGATTTTCCTCCATAAATCTGATTCAAAATATTGATAATCAAATGAATATATTATTTTTTTAGGTTTTATTTCCGAGTAGATTCCTCGTTTTATTGACTTTTTATGTAAAAACGAAGTAATTCCCGTTTAATTGATTCTTGTTCCTCCCCGGAACTGGCGAAGAACTATTTTAGGTTGAAAATAATACCTTGGATTTGGGCAAAATATAAGAGAAACGGGATTTCAATTCAGGATTAAAACCAATGCAAACATGAATTTATAAAGAATATTCCTACTTGTGAAAATCCTCATTTAAGATATTACTTCTTGTAAATACAATACCTAAGGCATTTCATTTTAAATCTGTACTCCAATTCTTTTTTCAATTCAAATTGAAAGTATAAGGAAATTCACCTGGATAATTTTCATAATATCCATTAAAAACAATAGGCCCCTTGTACTCCTTAATCATTTCAATAAACTTATTAACCGTTCTTACTTCCTGACTGTTTATAGAAGTGATAATATAGCCTGGCTCAATATTCGCTTCGCCTGCCTTGCTGTTTTTGTATACGCTGACTACATACACGCCCTTCTCCGCATTTCTGGCGATTTCATTGCTATCCATTTCACGGAGTTCGACACCAATATCAGTCAAAATTTGATCTTTTCTCACAGCTACAAAATCTGTAGTATTTAGTTGATTGCGCAGGATTACATCTGCAAAATATTCTTGCCCTGATCTGAAGTACTTTACTCTCAATTCATCTCCAGGTCTGTATTGCCCTATGATCTCCATAAATCTTGGAGTCGTATTGGTCTCAATGCCATTGATAGATAATAGCAGGTCGCCTTTTTGCAAGCCAGCAGCCTTGGCTGCACCTCCACGTGTCAAAGCATCTACGAATACACCTTTGACTTCAGACGCGCCAAGATCATCTGCCATTTTAGAATCGATATTATAAATGGTAATGCCCATCCATCCTCGTTGGACGACGCCATATTCTTTGATATCTCGCACAACCTTTTTGACCAACTTGGAAGGGATGGCAAATGAAAAGCCTTCATAACCTCCAGACGAGCTCAAAATCGCTGTGTTGATTCCCACAAGCTCGCCATTCGTATTGATCAAAGCGCCGCCACTATTTCCAGGGTTTACAGCAGCATCTGTCTGAATGAATGATTCAATACCTTGACGTTCAAGCACATTGATATTTCTGGCCTTGGCACTGACTATTCCAGCTGTAACAGTAGATTGCAATCTGAAAGGGTTACCGACAGCCAATACCCATTCTCCAATCAGAAGGGAATCCGAATTACCAAATACAACATATTCAAGTTGAGTGCTCTCTATTTTTAGCAATGCCAAATCTGTTTGTTCATCGAAGCCCACCACCTTGGCTACATATTCCTTATTGTTGTTTAAAGTGATTTGTACTTTTTCAGCATTTTCAATTACATGATTGTTGGTAACGATATAGCCGTCATTACTGATTATTACCCCGCTTCCTGTGCTTTTTGTGGTACGCTTGGTGTGGTAGGTGCTTCCATTGGCTGGCACAAAACTTTCGATAAAAACAACAGCTTCTCGACTACTAGATGCTGCATTGATAAAATTAGTAGGGGCCGAAGATCGGAAAACCTCGCTGGCTCGCTTCGAAAGTATCAATTCATTCTCCGCAGCAAGTTGCGCTTTTTGCTCTTGCTCTAGGTAAATGGTCTCAACAGGATTCAAAAAAGTAACAAACAAAAATACACCAAGAAAGGCGCTCAATATTGATGTAACGGCCATTAGTAATATGTTTGAACTCTTTCGCATGATAATTCTAATTTGAAATGATAATAATAAAAACTCACTCTAGATGCTAATTTACAATAAATTACGTATTATAAAAAGCATTAATATGTAAATCGACTAAACCTACAATAATATAACGTTCATTTCACATGTTTATGTTTTTATCTTGGAATAAATAAATTGCATTGAATTTCGAGAAGAAGCAAAGACAGAACCATATGCATACTTTTATTTTCTTAATTTTGAATTTATAAAATTCTACTTCTGAAAACATTTTACAACTATATCTTATCGGATACTGCGAGATCTTATCAAGCACTTCAGGTTTTCAGATTGGGCTCCGTCCTCCTTCTTAGCATTGTGCTCGTACAATGCCAAATTACATCTGAATTGATTGGAGATTTCGAATGGTTTATTTTTCTGGCGAATGTATCTTCTTTCTTTTGGGGGCTTGGATTGAAGAATGCTTTTATGAGTTATTTTCCCAGTCTGGACAATGAACAGAAGTCAAAATTGATCTTCAATATCGGGCCGTTATTTCTGGTATTGGGATGTGTTGCGTTTGCGGTTTTATATTTTATTGACTTGCCCAGAATGGAGCTATTGTACTCCTATCTGCCATGGTTGTTTTGTTTTGTGGTACTTGGCACCACGGCTTCACTGAGCGAACACATTCTTATTGTAAAGCAAGAATCCAAAAACCTTTTCTACTATGGCTTTTTTAGTTATACATCGTACTTATTTGGACTATCTGTTCTGGCATTTATGTACAGATCTATCCAGCCACTTTTTATTGGACTCGCGATTTGGGCATGTCTTCGGTTCGTTTATTTTATTCGACTTCTTTATTTGAGTGGATCATTTAAGATAGATTTGAAGTTATTGTCAAGGTTTGTATTATTTGGATTTCCATTGATCCTTCATGTCTTACTTGGTGCGGGAATGGAATACGTAGATGGTTATATTGTAAATGCATATTTTGAAAGATCAGATTTCACCTACTACAGGTATGGAGCGCGAGAATTACCGATCAATACCATATTCATATCTGCTTTGGCCTCTGCCTTCATTCCGCTGGCTGTGGCTAATTTAAACGATAGTCTGGCAAATCTAAAAAAGCGAATTGGCAAATTGATGAATTTCTTATTTCCAGCTAGCATTGGCCTCATGCTGTTGAGCCCGCATATTTTTAGTTGGGTCTATTCGAGTGAATACCTGGTATCAGCACACATTTTCAATATTTACCTGCTCATTATCTGTAGCCGGATTCTATTGCCGCAAATTGTGATCTATGCAAAACATAGAAATTCATTTTTGATGATAGTCTCCTTCATTGAATTTGTGATCAACATTGGATTGAGCCTTTATTTGATGCAAGATTATGGATTGTACGGCATTGCCTTTGCCACAGTAATTGCATTTTTCATTCAGAAAATCATATTGATAATTTACAATTGGACGAATTTAAAGGTGCCGTTAACGGACTATCTTGACGTATCAAAATATTTGCTATATACATTTGCTTTGTACTTAACGTTTTGTCTAAGTTTATTTTTTTATAACTAATGTGAACCATTATTAATATAGCATGTTTAAGAATCATAAATTGAAAACGAACTAATGCAGAACCCTCAAGTAATTAATACCACCCAAACCAATAGGGGTAGAACTGTGCTCGAAGCCAGTGAGGAGAGACCTGTGCTTTTTGTATTCCTTAGGCACTTCGGATGTGTGTTTTGCAAAGAAGCCATGAAAGATATTGGAAAGAAGAAAGCGGAGTGGGAAGAAAAAAATATCAATGTAGTCTTGGTGCATATGTCTGACAACGAAACCGCGGAAAAGTATTTTGTTAAATATGGCATTCCAAACATCGAACATGTATCCAATCCCTCTTGTGACCTGTATGCTTCTTTTGGACTTACCAAAGGCACAGTTAGTCAATTGTTTGGTTTGAAAAATTGGATTCGAGGTTTTGAAACCACGGTTATCAAAGGAATCCCATTGGGCATAAGACAAATCGGGGATGGCTTCCAAATGCCTGGCGTCTTTCTGATCTCAGATGGGAAGATTATGGATTCGTACATTCATGCTTCAGCTTCGGATCGACCTGACTATGAAAGCCTTATTTCGTGCTGTGCGGCTTGATACTAGCTCAAAAAGTACAAAATGAAAATATACACACTGTAAGGAAACATAATCGAGGTATCCATTAAACCACTAAAGTAATAATCATTTTCCTTGTCCTGGACAAAATATATGATTCGGGCAGTTACTGCACAGGTGACTATCATACATACCAAACCTATCATCTCAAAGCCGTATTGATAAGTCAATGTCACATCGAGCAAGAGTGTTATTAATATCAGTACTAGTGCCAAATATATTGAAGCTTTCCTACCAAATAAAGTCGGTAGTGTACCCACCTTATTTGCAGTATCTACAAAGTAATCTCTGATATCAAATGGAATGGTGATGGCGATAAAAAACAACACAATTTCCAGAAAATAAATGACGATCGGCATCACAGATATGCCCTGCTCATACATGGGTACTACTCCAGTTACATATGACCATACAATGGCTATAAGGAAGATCTTGATAAATGAAAAATCCCGCAATCGCATGGCCTTGCCAAATATTGGGATCGTATACAAGACCGAAACAATGCCTGCACCTGCTATAATTACAATTCTAGACCAATCGAAATTGAAAAATAGATAACAGCATCCAGCAAAACTGGCAATAGCATAAATCAGTATATGGCTTTTAAATTTTTCAATAACCGCAAATCTTCCTTTGTGTGAAAATTTTTTCACCTTGTTGATACCTATCAAACGATGAATCGAATAGACAAATATGGTGCTCGAAAATGTGAATAGCATGTACTTCAAATCCACATTCAGATTGAACCTATTGATCGTGAACAGATACAGATAGACACTACACAATCCAATGTGCAGGCTGCTGTACAAGTAAAAGTTGGTTATATGATATATGATCTTTTTCAAATTCAATAAAAGTAATTTCGAACCTTTCTATAGAGGTCATCTATCAAATCATCTACCATATCATCGGTATTCTTGAGTCGCTCATTAGATGAGTTTTTGAATTCATCAGGGATCGCCCTTTCATCTCCACTCAATTCGAATATCTCCACACGATCTTCAACCTCGGCCCTGAATCGTTCTTCTCTTAGTCCACAATTGACCGAAGACCTTACGATTTCTAAATCTATCCTCCAAGCCACGGTTTTAGTAATGCTTTTGGTGGTCACTCTACCAGTAACATCCTTGTAAATGGGAATCTGCTTCGAATTTCCACTTGTATCAGTTTCGGTTTTATATCCATCAATGATCTCCTTACTATATGATCTCGATGATTCATCGCTTCTCTCATCTACATCCAATCGGGAAAAATCCAATTCAACCTGACAATCACTTGATATCGAATTATTGTCATAAACGATCTTTACGAAGCCGTATTCGCCTTCCAGGTCATCAAATTGTCGATCCACATCCCATTGATAAGTAAAATCAGAATCCAAATCTGCATCAACACTATAGATCAAAATGGCCAAGCGTTTGGACTCATTCAATAATTGATCAATATCTGAATACCCCGAACCATGCTCCTTGACTAATTCGAAGTGGTAATAAGCATTTCTAGCATCCGATTTGTTTTCACTCTCTTCAAAATATGTCAACAAGGCCTTTCCTTCTTGATAAGTATCTTCGACAAGTTGTTCCTTTTCAGCACTAAATCCCACATACTTTTCATTATTATCAACATCTAAATGGGCTCGTCCTTTCACATATCTCTTATCTACTTCTTCATATTGTTTGAAATTGTGACTAAGATCATTGATTTTGTAACCATCATTGAGAATGTTCATTTCCTGTCTGGCTACATCGATCATTTTCGAGAATGACTTATTGAGCAATAAGACATCTTTACGATTTTTCTTTCCACCCTTAAGATCACTCAACGCACCATCGAAGGCCTTGAAATACTTGCCTTTCTCGTATAGTTTTTGCGGACTAGAGCAAGCACTGAAGCCAAAAATCACAACTAATAAAAAATAAAATCTATACTTCATAAAACAATAAATTTAGATTGATTCTGAGGTTTTAAAAATCTTCAAAAATACAGGTTCTCGGTATGTGTCATTGCTAGACATCGATGCATATTTCAATTCACAAGAATAGAAAGGCTCAATCCAAACGGTATTTCTTTCTTCCTCAACCGATTCATTGATAGGCTTGCCTATTCGCTGGACATTTGAAAGCATTACTGCTATTTCCTTCATTTTATCCTGGTTGAATCCCGTACCTACTTTGCCCAGGTAAACATATTCATCTTTTTCCTTTTTCGCCAAATGTAAGGCCCCAAATAATTTCGAGCGGTCTCCTTTTCCCTTGGTAAAACCGATGATCAAAGCACTGTCTTCATTTTGCACCTTGATTTTTATCCAAGTGGACGAACGTGTATTGGATGCATATTTACTTCCTTTTAATTTACACATAATACCCTCCATATTTTGTGCTCTTATGGCTACCAAAAGCTGTTTTCCATCATCAAAAGATTCACTAAATCTCAATTGATCTTTCCATTCAAGATTGCTTTTCAACCAATCCCTTCTGTATTCGAGAGGTAAACTACGGATATCTTTGCCATTGGAGTACAATACATCAAAAAGATAGGCAATTACATTTCCTTTTCTGGCTGCTCGCTTTATAGATTCTGAACCATTGAGATGCATCCTCCCTACAACTTTACTAAAATTCGGAGTGCCGTCTTCATTCAATACTACTAACTCTCCATCCACAATAAATGATTCTTCCGACTGATCTAAAATAAAATCTCGAATGGTGGGAAATTTATCAGTCAAATCATTTCCTTTTCTGGATATAATAGAAACTTGATTGCCAGACTTAATTGCAATTATTCTAATACCGTCCCATTTTATTTCATAGCTAAATTTCTTGGGATGTGGGATGGTACTTCCTAGTGTTGCCAACATCGGCTTCAATTCAATATCCTCAATAGCAGCTTGAATGCCTTTTAGTGGAATGATTTTGTGCACAACTACGGATTCACTAGCATCATTTACATCATCGGTATGAAGTAGGGTAGCGTCCTCCCTGAATTGTACCCATGGGTCACCATCGACCTTTAGTTTTTCCAAAATTGTATTTATAGAAAATGCCTGTGATTTATTCAAGTCATTCAATTCGTCCCAATAGATTGGAGAAGAAATCGGCGCTCCTTTTTTACCCCTTGTGCTATACGGTGCTACACATGTTTGAGATTTGTGATTCCGATAGATATCCAACAAGACTCTGCCTTGTCTCTTTTCCTTATTTATCTTGAGCGTGGTAGTCTTGTCTATTTTAATGTATTTTTTGGCCAGATCTTTTATACTTTCCAGGACTTCTGTTTGCTCATACAGTCGTTTTATTGGAACATAGATGTGCAAACCTTTACTTCCGCTAGTCTTTACAAATGGTTGATATCCAAATGATTCCAAAAATGGCTTTAGCCTAAGCGCCAATTGTTTTACTACTTCGAAATCAGCAGAAGCTGGAGGGTCCAAATCAAAAATAAAATGATCTGGCTTATTCGGCAGGAGTGATGTGGTCAACATTGGATGCAGTTCTAATGCTGCTAAATTTGCCATCCACACAAGGCTAGGGACATCATTTGCCATTACATACACATTATCGTCATCATCTGATAGGCGTACCGTCTCTATCCATTCTGGCGTCCAACTTGGTTTGTTTTTCGAATAAAATCTATGTCCATTTACACCTTCTGGGTATCGTATCAGTGTCAATGGTCTATTACGCAAATGTGGAAGAATGTATGGAGCTATATTGAGATAATATTGAATAAGTTCAGCTTTTACAATACCCAAATCTGGGAATAGAGGCTTATCAAGATTTGAAAGTTTAAGTTTCCTCCCTTCTATTTCAGTAATTATTTTTTTCTTTGGCAATATTGATGTAAGCTTGTTGCATCGTAATGTAGCATTTTTTAATGAGCGATTTAAAAAAGTGTAAAGCAAATTTTAATTCAATGAATCCTCTCATATATTCCATAAAATTCACGGTGAAAGGCCATGATGTCAATAGCAACAAATTCATCACAATACCCGCCTTGCTCAAAACCATGCAAGAAGCTTCACTGCAACATGCACGAAGCTTAAAGACCAGTGTCTGGGACATGGTAGAAGAAAAACTAACCTGGGTACTGATAAGAAAAGAGTTAAAAATCATCTCTCCATTAACAATGGACAACACATATACCATTTTGACCTATCCATCAGGATTTGACAAGTTTTTCGCATATAGAGATTACTTGATATTCGATAGCAATAAAAAATTGGTGGTGGGAGCAAGTAGTACCTGGACATTATTACAAACTGAGACTAGAAAATTGATTAAAATACCTCAACAGATTTTGGATATTGGAGTCCCAAAAGACACCCGATTTCTCGCACAACCAGAAAAGTCAATATCATTTCCGGAAGTATTAGAAATGGGAGGACAAAGAAGAGTAAGACCTTATGATCTGGACTGGAACAACCATGTCAATAACATTGTATTAATCAGATTTATGGTGGAATCCTTGAAAAGTGGAGGGGTGGAAGATGAAAATATTTCTAAAATACTGGTTCACTTCAAAAACGAATTGAAATTGAATGAAACTGTAAATATTCTGGAAAATAAAAGCGAAAATACCTGTTATTCCATTTTAAAAGAAACAGAAAACAACAAAGAAATTGCACTGGCTCTCTTTGCTCTGAAATCATAAAATTACTTTGTCAATTCTTTGAGCCTTCCTGCACTCCTGGTGATGACAATCAGAACCCAACTCTAAATTACCCAATGTAAAGCATCACTATATCCTACATTCCAAAAATAAACTTCAGCCCAATTCCTCATTGCGGACAATATATTATCCAAAACCCACATTAGATGTGTTTATAATTGGTTACTTTTGCAGCCGATTAACGAAAAGAATTTGTTTCTTATGAGATATTTAGTAGTATTTTTTGTTGCCTTATTTATTATTAGTTGTGACAATGAATTGCAGCTTGTCGCTGATAATAAGGAAGTGCCTGTCGTATATGCGGTAATAGATCAGGCAGACACTGCGCAATATGTTAGGGTCGAAAGGATATTCGTAGACAAGGATATTGCACCTCAAGAAATAGCTCAAAATCCGGATTCCTTGTATTATGAAAATATTACAGTAAAGATTGTCACTGAGGATGGTCAGGAATATGTTTTGGAAAGAGTAGATGGCAATCTCGAAGGATATCAAAGAGAAGATGGCGTTTTTGCAACGTCCCCAAATTATCTTTACAAAATACTTACCAGTGATATTCCACTAGTTGAGAATGAGGAAATTGAATTGAAAATTGAAGGGATCTTTGAAGATAGAGCCATTACATCCAAGACGACTCTTGTAGAACCTCCCTTCCTTCTCAATCCACAAACAGATAAGTTGGTCGGATTCGAACCCAATAAGAATATCAATATATCATGGACGCCAAAAGGAGTTGCAGAATTGTATAGTGCCTTGTTCCACATCAACATTACAGAATCGAATTCCAGCGAGCCTATAAGATTGACCTGGGTAGTAACAGAAAGCACTGACAAGAAGATGCTTGAAGCTCAAGGTGAAGAGTTCTTTACATTTTTGGCGGATAAGCTGGAAAAGAACAGTTCTATTACAAGGGTATTGAATTCTTTAGAGTTTGAATTGATTTCTGGAAATGCTGAAATTGCTGACTACATTCGGGTAGGACAGGCAAACTTGGGCATTACCTCCAGCGGAGAAATCCCAGTGACAAGTAATTTGAGCGAAGGATTGGGCGTTTTTGGAGCAACTCATACCCATAGAAGAACGGGTTTGATGCTCACAGGAATATCCATGGATAGTCTCTTGAATAGCTCCATTACCAGGGAATTGAACTTTCAATAAGCTATCTGGTAAATACATTTTGACTTTCTGTTAATCAGATGTTAACCAATATTTAAAACTTGAGAACCAATCCTGATAATCGTAATTTTGTTTTGTGAATTAAACTTTTGAGGATGTAATTTACTGATTTTAAGTTTTTTTCGAGTTACGTTATTATTTAATATTAATCAATTTTATAAACATATTTAAATTATGAAAAACTTCAGAATTTTAGCATTATTTGCTTTCGTTGCTGCCTTGAGTTTTACTGCTTGTAAAAATGAAGGATCAGCTGCCAAAGATGCAGCAAGAGAAAGTCTAGCGACTACGCAGACTACAAATACTACAACTCCTCCTGCACAAACTACAACTCCTACTCCTCCACCAGTACCAGTAGGTCCTCTTACAACTATCACTTTTGATGAGGATACTTATGATTTTGGTGAAGTAATGGAAGGTGAAAAAGTAGTTCACGTTTACAAATTCAAAAACACTGGTAAAGAGCCATTGGTAATCAGTAATGCAAAAGGATCATGCGGATGTACTGTTCCTGAGTGGCCAAGAGAACCAATCCCAGTAGGAGGAAGTGGCGAAATCAGAGTTCAATTTGACTCTAAAGGAAAAGGAAAAGTAGGTGGTGGACCACAAGCTAAAAAAGTAACTATCACGGCTAATACCGATCCTGCAAATACATTCCTTAACATCAAAGGAATTGTAAACAAGCCAGCTGAAAGCTAAAAATCGCTAAGATTTTTAATATATATTAAGGCTGTATGCATCATGCATACGGCCTTTTTTAATTTATACACTTTTCGAAATTGTCATATTAATAACGCTCTTCACAGCAAATCATGGATAGGTCAAAATGAACATTAAAGCCAGTTTCTTGTAATACCTACATTGAAAATTTATTTACAAGAACAGTTATGCACAAAAATATCCTTAGAGCGCTAAATACATTTGGAGTTATATTTCTTATTGCCATGAATATGCTGGCAGTACTTCTTCCACTCGGGGGGAAGACTACTGGAGAGCTGTCTGATCTATATCCGAATCTATTTGTACCTTCTGGCTTCACCTTTGCGATATGGAGTGTCATCTACATTCTACTCATTATTTTCGTTGGCTATCAGTGGTTTGGTAAAAAGAAGGAGGAAGTATTGGGTCGACTTGGAATTTGGTTTCTTATCAATGCGATCGCCAATGGGCTGTGGCTCGTATTTTGGCATTATGAGTACGTAGTCATTTGTATTTTTGTTATGGCTACAATCCTTGGTACACTCATAATGATGTATCGGAGTTTGAATATTGATTACTTCAATCAGTCACCTACTCCCTGGCAGGCAGCTGTCCCAATAAGTGTATACATGGGATGGATTTCGGTGGCAAGTATAGCCAACACCACAGTTATTTTTGTTTCTTCTGGGTATACCGAATTGGGTCTCGGAGCAGATACTTGGGCATCTATAGTCCTTGTCGTTGCAGTAGGAATAGCACTAACAATGATGTACAGACACCGAGATATATTCTTTGCTGCAGTAGTGTGTTGGGCCTCTTTCGGAATTTATTCGAAGCGTGCAGCCGATACCACAATGATGGATTCTACCATTGAGCAGACTTCTTACATCAGCATTTACATCTTGATCATTGCTATTATTTTTACCATAGTCTCATCAATGATGAAAAGAAAAAAAAGTATCTAAATCCATTCTGGTTGAGTCAGTCTTTATTTTAGCATATTTGCGGTAATATTTGGAGAATTGACTTGATGAGAATATTACAACTGACTAAAAAATTTCCTTTTCCTTTAAAAGATGGTGAATCTATCGCCGTCACAAATTTGAGTAGATCACTTGCAGCTCTAGGTTGTGAGATTACCTTGTTAAGTATGAATACGGTGAAGCACTATATTTCGCCAGACGAGATTCCAGATTCTTTTGATCATTATAAAGAGATTCACACCGTAAACCTTGACAATAGAGTTACCATTTTTGGTGCCATTAAAAACTTGTTTTCTTCAGATTCTTATCACGTTTGCAGGTTTTACTACGAAGAATTTAGGAGTAAGCTATCAGAATTACTTACAAAAAATCAATACGATGTCGTCCAATTAGAGACCTTGTACCTGGCTCCGTACATCGAGTTGATAAGAAAACACAGCAAGGCCAAGATTGTAATGCGATCTCATAATGTCGAATTTGAAATTTGGAATAGGATTGCGGCCAATACTTCATTTCTACCAAAAAAAATCTACATCAAATACTTGGCTAAAAAGCTCGAAAATTTTGAAATAGGACGTCTATCCAAGTACGATGCACTGGTCACCGTTACCCAAAGAGATTTGGAAGCGTATCAGCGACTGGGGTATAAAGGCAACGGAATGGCACTGCCCATTGGAATCAACTGTAATGAATATATTTCTGAAGTACATGACTCAAATTCATCCAGTATTTCCTTCATAGGTTCTCTGGATTGGATGCCTAATCTCGAGGGCTTGAATTGGTTTTTAGAAAAAGTCTGGCCAAAAGCTATAGAACAAAATCCTAATATAAAATTACACATCGCTGGTCGCAACACACCAGAAAGCATTAGAAGTCTGACCAGCGAATCCATTATTATTGAAGGAGAGGTAGAAGACGCAAAAGCTTTTATCAATCAACATCCGATCACCATCGTCCCGTTGCTCTCTGGTAGTGGCATGCGCGTCAAAATTTTAGAAGGAATGGCTCTCAGCAGGGTTGTGATATCCACCACCATCGGCATGGAAGGCATCAACGCCGAGGATAAAGTCGAAATACTAAAGGCCGATACTCCCGAAAATTTTGCGAACAATCTAAGTTGGATTCTTCAAAACAAAGAAGAACAAGTCAAAATAGCTACCAATGCCCAAAAATTCATCGCAGCCCATTTCGACACCGAAACCAATGCCAAAAAATTCATAGAATTTCTAAAACCCTGACATACATATTCTCCCCACATCCACTTCATTAAGAAAGCCCATATCCGTCAACATCAAATTACCTCCTCATACCTTACACCTTGTACCTCCTACCATAAACCTTATACCTTGCACCTTACACCTCCTACCATAAACCTTACACCTTAAATCCCAACCCATCACAAAAAAATAAATATGTTTTTGACCACACACTTGCCAACTTAATAAAACAAGTTAAATTTGTTGCCCAATCTGAACAAAGTGGCAAAGAAGACAAAATCTAAAGGTAAATCTGGAAAAGTTACTCCTTTAATGGAGCAATATTTCAATCTGAAAAGCAAACATCCCGATGCTATTCTCTTATTTCGAGTGGGCGATTTTTATGAGACTTTTGGCGAAGATGCTCAGAAGGCATCAGATGTTTTGGGCATTGTATTGACGGCTAGAAACAATGGCGGCTCGGATATTGCATTGGCGGGTTTTCCTTATCACAGTGTTGACACCTACCTGCCAAAACTTGTTAGAGCGGGATTCAGAGTGGCTATCTGTGAACAATTGGAAAAGCCCAGCAAGGAGAAGAAAATTGTAAAAAGAGGAGTTACCGATGTCATTACCCCTGGATTGACAATTGACGATGGAATCCTCGACAGGAAGAATAATAATTATCTGGCCAGTATCCAATTTGGACCAAAGAGTCATCATGGAGTTGCATTCATTGATATTTCTACGGGAGAGTTTTTATTGAGTGAAGGCAATCTGGAAAGTATCGAAAAACTGATACATAGCTTTGGCCCGGCAGAGATCATCTTCTCAAAATCTTATGCAAAGCAATACAATAAAAAATTCGGAGATAAATATTACAGCTATCCACTTGACGAATGGATTTATACCTATGACTACTCTCGAGAAAAACTACTGGAGAAATTTGATGTACCCAACCTGAAAGGTTTTGGAGTCGAAAAATTGGATACTGGTCAAATCGCTGCTGGTGCTGCGCTCCACTACCTGTCTACGACACAAAATGAAAACCTCAAACACATTCGCAGCATCAATAGAATCCAGTCAGAAGAATATGTTTGGCTTGATCGATTTACCATTCGTAATCTAGAATTGGTTTCTTCCGTCCATGAGACAGGGATTCCACTTATCCAGGTTTTGGACAAGACGGTATCCCCAATGGGTGCAAGAATGCTGCGCAAATGGGTGCTCCTGCCACTAATGTCCGAGCAAAAAATAGAAGCTCGATTGGATATGGTAAGCTATTTCTATGGTGAAGAAGAAGTTTGCGAATCCTTGGAAGTGATCTTGAGAAAAATGGGTGACTTGGAGCGTTTGGTATCCAAAATATCCATGATGAAAGTAGCTCCAAGAGAGCTTCTACAGCTAAAGAAAGCTTTAACCCAGATTGACCCACTGAAGACTCTTCTTACATCCAGTAACAACGAACACCTGGGAACCTTATCAGATAAATTGCATCTGTGTGAAAACGTCAAGGATAAAATAGAAAAAGCTATATCTGAAGATCCTCCGTCTATGGTAAGCAAGGGAGGCACCTTCAAAGACGGGTATAACGAAGAGCTTGACGAACTGAATAATATAGTTAGAAATAGTAAAGATCTCTTATTAGGAATCCAGGTGAGAGAAGCGGAAAAGACGGGGATCACCAATCTTAAAATAGGATTCAATAATGTATTTGGGTATTATTTGGAAGTAACCAATAAGTACAAAAATCAAGGTCTGATACCAGATGATTGGGTGAGAAAACAAACGCTTACCAATGCCGAAAGGTATATTACCGACGAATTGAAACAGCTTGAAACAAAAATTTTAGGTGCTCAGGAGAAGATAAATGGCATTGAAGAAAAGCTGTACGAAGAACTGCTTTACTCCATAATTGAATACCTGGATCCAATCCAGTCTAATGCTGAATTAATTGCCCATGTAGATTGTATTCTGTCTTTTGCCAGAGTTGCCAAGAGGTTCAATTATTCAAGACCCATAGTCAACGATTCTACCATCATAGAAATCAAGAATGGAAGACATCCTGTCATCGAGCAGCATATGAAGCTGGATGAAAAATATGTACCTAATGATATCTACTTGAGCAATGATGACACACAGCTGATGATGATCACTGGACCCAATATGTCTGGTAAATCTGCGATCTTGAGGCAAACTGCGCTCATCTGCCTGATGGCTCAAATGGGTTCATATGTGCCTGCGGAAGAGGCTACTATTGGGATTATTGACAAGTTATTTACCAGAGTGGGTGCATCTGACAATATTTCAAGTGGTGAATCCACCTTCATGTTAGAGATGAATGAGACTGCCAGTATTATGAACAATATTTCACCTAGAAGCTTGATTTTGCTGGATGAAATTGGAAGGGGGACATCTACCTATGATGGTATTTCGATAGCCTGGTCGCTAGCGGAATATTTGCATAATAACAAAAACGCCAACCCTAAAACTCTTTTTGCAACCCACTACCACGAACTCAATGAATTGGCCAATAAATATGATCGGGTGAAAAATTATAATGTGGCTACCAAAGAGATTGGTCAAAAAGTGATTTTCTTAAGAAAACTCGTGCCTGGTGGAAGCAAGCACAGTTTTGGAATACATGTAGCGCGCATGGCTGGCATGCCAACTGAAGTATTAAAAAGAGCCAATGAAATTCTGAAGCAGCTGGAATTAAAATCCATAACATCCGAAAATGGAATTCAAAACCCTGATCTCACAGAGCAAGTCAAGGGGATAGAGCCAGACCCTTATCAACTGAGCATTTTTGAGACTGTAGATCCTGTTGCGGGAAAATTAAAACAGGCTTTAGCGGATATTCAATTGAATAGCATGACACCCATCGAATGCATGATGAAGCTCAATGAATTGAAAGCCTTGATTGAAGATGAAGATTGAGCTCTAAATATTACGTAATTTTTGCTCCCATTCCCATGCCGACCGTGTCATGTCATCAATGCCATATTGAGATTTCCAATTCAATAAATGTTCAGCCTTGCTAGCATCTGCATAGATGGATTCGACATCTCCTTCCCGTCTTTCCACAATTTTATAATTGAGCTTGATTCCGGATGTTTTTTCAAACGAATGGATAACATCTAAAACACTCAGTCCTGTACCAGTCCCAATATTCAATTTTTCATGGATGGATTCAGACTGCTGAGATAGGTAATCCAATGCCTTGATATGGGCCAGAGCGAGGTCAGTCACATGGATATAGTCACGGACAGCCGTACCATCAGGGGTATTATAGTCCGAGCCAAAAACCGAAAGACATTCTCTCAGGCCAGCAGCTGTCTGAGTGATATAGGGCAACAAGTTATTTGGTATTCCAGAAGGCAATTCACCGATCAACTTACTTTTATGAGCACCCAAAGGATTGAAATACCTTAGGGAAATGGCTTTAAAATCTGATTGGGTATGCGCAAAGTCATTTAATATCCTTTCACACATTTGCTTTGTAGCTCCGTAGGGTGAAGGCGTATATCCAATGGGAGTATCTTCAGTGACAGGTAGATGTTCTGGTGTGCCGTATACGGTGCAAGATGAAGAGAATACAAAATTGGGAATATTATATTTTGCCACCGCATCCAAAAGATTGACCATGCCCAACACATTATTTTCATAGTATTCTAAGGGGCGATTCACGCTATCTCCCACACTCTTCAAAGCAGCAAAATGTACGATTCCATCCACACCGTTATGGTCATTAAAGAATGAATCAACACTTTCTTTGTTTCTCAAGTCCAACTCGGTAAATTTTGGTGTGATACCCGTTATAGAATGTATTCTCTCTATCATGGATTCATCGCTATTTGATAGATTATCCACAATATGTACTTGATATCCCTGGAGTAATAATTCCACTACTGTGTGCGAGCCGATATACCCAGTGCCACCAGTTACGACTATGTTTTTATGATTTGTCAATATAATTTATCTTTTGAATCGCAAATCTAGCGAAAGTAGAGTTAATTCTTAATTAAAACTGAAGAATGCTTAGCAAGCTCAATTGGGTTTGGTATTTTTAACTTCTCAAAGCGACTAGATATTTCTAGAACCATTGCTTTGTCATTTATATTATAAAAATATATAATTAAAAAAGCATGTTTTTTAAAAAAGCAACGACTGGGAGGAATGAACCTTACTGGTATGGTTTGGGCATATCTGCTATCATTGTAGGGTATTTCTTGGGGTCATTGCCTTTGTTATTGGTACAATCATACAAGATAGGTTCTGACAAAAATATTGGTACCGATGATGTTACCAAATTTTATGAGACTTTGGATTTTACCTTATTGAATATTGATAAGAATGTAGGATTCGTGCTCATGATTACCGTTTTTATATTTGCCATGCTGGCATTTATGCTCGCTATAAAACATTTTCATAAAAGGCCTTTAAAGAATTTAATAACACCAAAGAAAAAGATTGATTACAATAAGATTCTTTTTGCATTTGGTTTTTGGTTTGTTCTAGGAGTTATTTTTGAAGGCATATTTGCGCTCGTTTATCCTGAAACCTACTACTGGAATTTCAAGCCTTTGAGCTGGATTATTTTGTTAATTATTTGCCTGTTATTACTTCCAATTCAGACCACCTTGGAGGAGTTGGTATTGAGAGGTTATCTCATGCCAGCAATAGGTTTGGTTACAAATAATAAATGGGTACCGCTTATTTTGACCAGTTTGTTATTTGGAATGATACATGGAATGAATCCAGAAGTTCAAAAATTCGGATTCTGGACTATGCAATTGTATTACATAGGAGCAGGATTGTTTTTAGGATTGATTACCATATTAGACGATAGTCTCGAACTTGCCATTGGCGTGCATGCCGCAACCAATATTTTTGGAGCTGCATTCTTTTCATTCGAAGGCAGTGTACTTCAGACCGACAGTTTGGTCAAGGCCACTTCAATTAATCCATATCTCATGTCAGTAGTTTTCTTCATTTCCGCACTTATTTTTATGTTTGTGTGCAATAAGAAATACAAATGGAATGGTCTGTCACGATTATTCATGCCGATTGGAAGCGATGCGCAAAATGAGGAAATTGCAGCAGGAATAAAATCTACTTAAATAATACAAGACTCAAACTAAATTCGAAATATGAAATTCAACAATTTGGCATTTATAATGCTTTTGCTTTTAAGTTTTTCTCTTAATGGTCAATCTGGTTATTGGCAGCAAGAAGCGGACTATGAAATGTTTATTGACTTCGATCATAAAAAGCATAGGTTCAAAGGGACGCAGACAATCACTTATACCAACAACTCTCCCGATGTTTTGGACAAGCTTTTTTACCATCTGTATTTCAATGCTTTCCAGCCGGGAAGTATGATGGATACGAGGTCCAGAAATATTGCAGACCCGGACAGAAGGGTAGGCAGCCGGATAAATGAATTGAGCAAAGACGAAATTGGTTATCAAAAAATCAAGTGGCTCAAGGTAAATGGCAAAAAGGTGAAGTATGAAGTAGTAGGAACTATATTGGAAGTTGACATCCAAAAAGCAAAAATAAATCCAGGACAAACTGTGACACTGGAAATGAAATTTGAAGCACAAGTCCCTTCTCAAATCCGTAGATCTGGTCGCAACAATGCAGAAGGAATAGATTATTCTATGTCGCAATGGTATCCCAAGTTGTGTGAATATGATTATCAGGGCTGGCATTCGAATCCATATATTGCCCGAGAATTTCATGGCATATGGGGAGATTTTGATGTCACCATTAAGATTGATAAGAAGTACATGCTAGGTGCCAGTGGTGTGCTCCAGAATCCAGAAAAAATAGGAAAAGGATATAGTGATGTTGTGATGCCCAATAAAAAAGACAAATTGGAATGGAATTTTATCGCCGAGAACGTGCATGATTTTGTTTGGGCAGCAGATCCAGATTATCAACACATTGTTCATGAAGCTTATGATGGTACCATTATGCATTTCCTTTTTCAACCCAATGAAAGAACAACTGCAAATTGGCAAAACCTTCCAAAAGTAATGGATGCTGCTCTAAAGTATATCAACAAAAGGTTTGGCAAATATCCGTACCCCGTATATTCATTTATCCAAGGCGGAGATGGCGGAATGGAGTACCCAATGGCAACCTTGATTACAGGAGAACGTTCATTTCTTTCATTAGTAGGTGTGTCAGTACATGAATGGATGCACAGCTGGTTTCAGATGATTCTAGGGATGAATGAGGCGCTTTATCCCTGGATGGACGAAGGATTTACCTCATTCGGTTCGGCCGAGACAATGAATTATTTGAAACAACAAAATCTATTACGTGGTGATGTATCACCTAATCCTATAGCAGCTTCTATTGTTGGTTTTTCAAAAAACCATGCCGGATCAGATCTTGACGAACCAGTAAGTACCCATGCAGATCATTTCACTACGAATCGGGCATATGGCATCGGTGCATATACCAAGGGTTCTATCTTCCTTGAGCAATTGCAATACATTGTAGGTAAAAAGCATTTTGCTGCTGGTATGCTTCGCTTTTTTGATGAATGGAAATTCAAACATCCTAATCCTAATGACTTTATCAGAGTAATGGAAAAAGAGTCCGGTCTTGAATTGGATTGGTACAAGGAATATATGGTAAATACCATCAAGTATCCTGAATACGCAATCGATACCATCTATGACAAAACTTTGATCCTGAGACAAAATGGAGAAATGCCTATGCCTTTAGAAGTAGTTCTTACTACCGAAAAGGATAAAAAAGAAGTCTACTATATCCCTATTAGAATGATGCGCGGAGAGAAGCCCAATGAATGGCCAAAAGACGTAGATTACAACGTGATGGAAGATTGGCCGTGGACTCATCCTACCTATGAATTAGAATTGAATTGTAAATTGAAAAACATCAAAAAGGTAGAAATCAATCCCGCCATAAACTTTATCGACCTCAACCGAAATAACAATGTCTGGCCCCGAGCATTAGTACTAGAAGAGGAAAACTAATTTCGCGTACTTAGCGCCTTAGCGGTTAAAATAAAAATATCCAAACACCTTTCTATTAATCTGGAAAGGTGTTTTTTATTGCAACCTCACCTCTCTATCCTTCGAAGCACCTAACTTCACCTTAATATCCTCTTTCAAGGTAGTAGCCAAAGAAAGCCCCACATAATCCACCTTAATCGGAAAAGACTTGTGCTTTCGATCTACCAAAACCGCAACTTCCACCTTCTTGGTAAGTATGTCAAGAAATGGTTTGAAAGCAAAAAATATTGTCCTGCCAGTATTCGCCACATCATCAACGATTACAACAACTTTATTTCTAAAAACAGATTCTTCGATATCAATTGCTACCTCGTCACTTGTTGGTTTGGCAGGATTCAAAGTCAAATTTGCCAGAATGATTTCTACATCAGAAATTTTTCGAATGGCATTCATAAGAAGTTTTGCAAAACCAAGTCCATTGTTATTGATCCCAGCTAACACTATTTTTTTCTCCTTGTAGTTATTCTCCAAAATCTCTATGGCCAATCGATTGATCTTCTGGTTTATTTGTGTATTGCTTAATATTTTCATTTATTCTTATTGTAATGTATCAGGAATTTGCCTTGCAAGTACTTATATCCTCGTTTAGGCCATTCTTGATTGTCTACTTTTATATTATACTTCTATTCTTTTACCAACTTTAGATACCACTAAATATAAAACTCCAATTCCAGCGATGAAGAGTAGCAAATTTACAAATCCATTCCCTCCAAAAAAAGTGGCTAGAAAAACACAAACTAGACTGACTGCTCCAACAGTCAAAGCATATGGCAGTTGAGTCTTGACGTGATCAATATGATTACAATCCGAAGCCAAAGAACTCAGTATCGTAGTATCTGATATCGGAGAACAATGATCGCCCAGCACCGATGCCGCCAGCACTGTAGCTATTACACTCAATAGTATCTCCATGGTCAAGTCAGGGCTTATTCCAGCCGCAGTGCATACCGCGTATGTGGTAGGAATGGCAATAGGATACAAAATCGCCATTGTACTCCAACTAGATCCTGTAGAGAATGCAATCAATGCCGCTAAAATGAAAATGATCACTGAAAGCAAATATGGACTAACATTTCCTGAAAGCATATTGCTCAAAAAATCAGCAGTATGCAATTGTTCAGTAGTAATGGCAAGTGCCCATGCCAAGGTAAGAATCATAAGTGCTGGAAGCATCGTTTTGAATCCAGTAGCCATCCAATGCATCGCATCAAACAACTTCATCACTTTACCAAAAATTGTCATCGCCAGTGCAACAACGACTCCAGACAAACTCGCCCAGAGTAAGGCGATATAAGAATCCGCAGCACCAATCACCTTTCCTAATTTAGTGAAAAATGAAGGTGACTCATTAAATAGGGCGCCCATATTCGCCCATATCGATCCATAACCTGTACTGCCGTTACCATCTGGATAGAGGCTCTGATGTATACTGTCAAATCCAGTATCTATCAGTCCGAAAATCGTCATTAATATTACCGTAGCCACTGGAATTACAGCATACTGCCATTTTAAAGGACTGCCTGCTACAGGACTCAAGTCTTCCATATTCGGTTCGTCTTCGCTCTCTGTATTAGCACTTGACACCTGACCAGTAGTCCTCGCTCGAGTCTCAGCTTTCAACATCGGACCGTAGTCCTTTTGAGTTTTGATCAGAATCAAAATGAATATCAATGTGAATATTGGGTAAAAGCTATATTTTAAAGAACTCAAGAAAATAGAATATGCCGTAGCATCCGTCTCCAGAGCGATTCTCGACATTCCATCATCAATATATCCCAGTTCGGCACCAATCCACGTCGTAATAAAAGCAACAGCTGATACCGGTGCAGCAGTACTATCTACTATGTAAGCGAGCTTTTCTCTTGATATTTTGAATTTATCTGTCACAGATCGCATCGTATTACCCACAATAAGCGTATTGGCATAATCATCAAAGAAGATAGCAACCCCTAGCAACCAAGTGATGAATTGAGAGCTTTGAGCATCTTTCGCATACTTGGACAAGGATTTGACCACGCCAGCCATACCTCCATTTTTGGATATGATGGCCACCATTCCCCCAATCAATAAGGAGAAAACAATGACCGAGAGATGCCCCGTACTATTTAATGCCCCAATAATATAGGTCTGGAGAACATCCATAAAAGACATAATAAAGTAGTAAAAGGATTCTATTCGCAACCCTCCAATTATAAATGCACCTGCCCAAATTCCAATAAATAGAGAAACCACTACCTCCTTAAATATCAAAGCCAATATAATGGCAATCAGAGGAGGTATGAGCGACAGCCACAAAGGGATATTCCTCACCCTTAACTCTCCATTGCTTTTTTTCGATACATGGACCATTTTCATCGAAGCATTTGATCCTTGAAGAAATAACAATTCACCTTTCCTATCAGGGCTTACATCAATTTTTGCCATACCATTGTTGAATTGGACTTCTGTATCATTCCCATCAATCGATATTTTTAAAGGGCCATTTGAATTGGCATTGTGTAGAAATAAACCTTCATTATTTGCCCTCACATCAAATTCATTCAACACGATTTCTTGCGAAGGATTTTGGGCGTCAACAAAAGGTACAATTAACAATAAACATAAAATTGTAATAAATGTCTTTAAGGTTAAGTCAACCATTGATTGGTTTTTATAGTTTTGTAAGTAATGAAGTAATCCAATAACGAATTATTACTTCAATAAGTGAATTTTATGAACAAAACAATTCATTGAGTTCAATTCGATTATTCAAAGATGAAATATACACAATTACTTAATATGATAGTATACCGTAGAATTATTAAGGTACTTTTTTTTGGTTTACTGACCATTGGAACGATTCATAGCCAAAACTTTGATCCTATATCTATTCCCTTCGAGGTAGATGGAGTAAACTTGCAAAATCCACTAATTGGTGGCCTCACAGCTCCTCAGTTTACGAGCTTTGATCTTGATGGTCAAGGAGCAGAAGATCTAATCGTTTTCGAGCGAAATGGCAATGTGATCTTACCTTTCATCAACCTATCTACACCAGGCAATCCAGATTATCAATATGCACCTCAATACACATCACAGTTTCCAGGCTTACTCAAGTTTGTGAAACTCATAGATTTTAACAATGATGGAAAAAAAGACATTTTTGCCTTGTCCAGTAAATCTTCTGCCATTGAAGTTTGGAGGAATACTTCTGAAAATGGAGTAATCGCTTTTGAGTTCATGAAATTCAACTTTGGCATCGGAGATTTTATACAAGTTGCATCGGGTGGTGGATATACTAATTTATACGTGAGTTCTATTGATATTCCCGAGATTATCGATACAGATGGCGATGGAGATCTTGATATATTGACATTCGAACCTGGAGGTAGTTATGTGTACTTCTATCAGAATATGGTCAAGGAGACAGGTCTTCCTGATGACACCTTGGTATACAAAACTTCTGACAAATGCTGGGGTAACTTTTTTGAGAATGGCGTCGATGAGAGCATTTCCTTGAGTGACGATCGGGCTACATGTGCAATGAATTTTAAAGGGAATGATGGTTCATCTTCACAAAGACATGCAGGATCGACAGTGACAGCACTGGATGGAGACGGAGATGGAGACTTGGATATGTTGTTGGGCGATATTTCGAATAGGGGATTGGTCTATTTAGAGAATGATGAAGTTGATGGTGATGCTTTCGTAATCAATCAAGATGTCAATTTTCCATCCAACACCGAAGAAGCTGATATTTTTGTCTTTTTATCATCTTTCCACCTCGATATTGACAATGATGGTAAAAGAGACTTGGTTGTATGTCCAAACAATGAATTAGGTTCTGATAATATCAATCATATCTGGTATTACAATAATACTGGCACAGATGAGGCACCCATATTTGAATTGGTACAAAAAGATTTTCTTCATGAGACTTCATTGCAAATGGGGCATAGTTCTCATCCATGTTTTTTAGACTACAATGCTGATGGATTAAAGGATCTACTAGTTGGGATGAACTATACATACAGCGATGGAGAAACATTTTCCATTTCATTATTTTTATATGAAAATGTGGGCACACTCAGTCAACCAAGTTATAGATTGGTCGATGATGACTACCTGGGACTTTCCAATGATCTATCAGAATTCAATGGCTTTCTAGCTCCAACATCTGGAGATTTAGATGGTGATGGTGACGCGGATTTATTGATTGCAGACAACAGATCATTTCTTTTTTACTTTGAAAACAAAGCTGGAATAGGAGCTCCCTATGATTTTGACGGCTATATTTATGAGTACAAAGGACTTCGAGTTGGGACCAATGGTAAGCCAGCAATTATAGACCTGGATGGAGATGGACTCAATGACATTGTGATGGGCGAAAAAGGAAATAATGGAAATCCTTCTACTGGAGAACAAGGTGGGGTCAACTTTTTCAAAAACATTGGTACGATTGGAAATCCAGACTTTGTCGAAGAAGAAGAAACATTTCCCAATACTAATATTTTAGGCAGAATATTCACCAAAACGAATTCTGATACAAGCGGAGAGAGTGCACCTTGTTTTTTCCAAAGTGAAGAGTCGCTGATGGTGGCAGTTGGAAGTAGGGGTGGAAATATTTATGTCTACGACGATATACCTGGAAACTTGTACGAGGAATTCAACCTTGTAAGCGATAAATTACCCATCCTGAATGCGGGGAGAAGGACATCTGTAGCAGTTGAAGATATTGACAATGACGGTTATCATGAATTGATTGTTGGTAATGACAATGGAGGTCTAATGGCTTTCAATACAAATTTCAGAACAGGAGAACCATTAAATACTCAAAAAACCATTCCACTGACTTTTAGCATCCAGCCCAACCCTGCTACAAATGTTATCAAAGTATTGAAAGAAGGGATCGAAAGTGATAGATTTTCTATTATCAATTTGGATGGTAAAATATTACAGAATGGCAACGGTCAATTTTTAAAGACGGGAATTGATATAGCAAATTTACCTGCAGGTATTTATATATTATCTCTGGATACTAAAGCCGGAGTTTTGGTTGAAAAATTTGTCAAATATTAGTGAAGTGATTTAGGGGAATGCAGAAGTAAGAGCTGTTTAAGAGTAATTAGGGGAATTCAGAAGTAACAATCATTACATCCTTTGAGTACAGCGGGAGAGCTTGAGAATATTCGAGGGCAAAAATTGGCCTTATTCAGTTTAGTATTTTGGATTCCTATTTTCTGTTAAAAACTCAAAAGTGTTTGAGGATAGCAAATGACTATTTGAAAGTATACATTTCAGTAAATCAATACATTACAATTGAAACTTTAACTTTTGATCCGAGTTTTTTGAGTTTAAGAAAATGGGGATTTAAAATGCGTTAAGAACTGAATAAAGCCTTGGGTTTTTTGGAACGTTTTTGGGCCAAGCCAAAAATGATCGCCCGTCCTGAAAGGACCAGTCTAAGTTGAAAATAATACTTCGAATTTAGGTGAAACATAAGAAAAATGGGGTTTCAATTCAGAACTAAAAACCTATTCAATCATCTATTTATAAAAGATATCCCTACTTATGAATATCCTTGATTTATTGATAAAGCAAGGATCCGATACGTACCATCGTGGCTCCTTCTTCAATGGCAATCTTATAATCACCTGACATACCCATACTTATCGTGTCAAAGGAAGATTGATTTGAATAAAATTCACTTTTAATCTGATCAAAAATGGATTTGAGGTTGGAAAATTCGCTTCGTACAGTTTCTTGGTCGGGTGTAAATGTAGCCATACCCATTACTCCGCGAATATTGATATTCTCTAAAGTCTGGATTTCATTATTGTCTAAACATGTAAAGAGCGCTTCTTTATCCCAGCCAGATTTGGCTTCTTCTTGCCCAATTTTGATTTGCAATAAAACATCAATTGGTCTTTCGTACTGCGTCGCCCTTTTATTTATTTCCTTGAGTAGTGAAAAACTTGCCCCTGAATGGATCAAATGGACAAATGAAGCAATATATTTTACTTTCTTAGATTGAAGGTGCCCGATCATGTGCCACTCTATATCCTTGGGCATTGCATCATACTTCTCCTGGAGTTCTTGGACTCTGTTTTCACCAAAAGCACGATGTCCCTTATTATAAAATTCATTTATTTGTGACACCGACTTCGTTTTGGTCACTGCAACCAAGACTACATTATTCTCGAGACAAAAATTCTTAATTTCATCAAACATAAACAAAGCTTTCAGTCAAATATAACTCGACTTAGGCTAATTCTGTTTCCAGAATTCCATTATATGAATAATAGGCCAAAGATCTTGATACAAATTCTCCGGAGTGCTTATCATAAATAGTACAGTCATCAATAGGGTCCATGTATAAGTGAAGACTCATGGTCCGTATTAAGGGATTGTTTTCTAATTTGTGATAGCCCATTTCATCAGACATAAAAGACTTTTCTCCACTTATCATAGTTGTCTTGTCACCAAAAACCAATTCATTATTTAAAAATTGATAATGGGATTCTTCAATCTTCCCTTGTACCACATAAACCCAACACTCCTCTCCACCATGACAATGCACAGGTGTACCTTGTCCTGGTTCCCAACACAATAAAATGAGTTCAAAATTATCCTCTCTAATTATGCAATTTCTGGTGTAGTGTTCATCGCTCCAATGTGCGTATGGCAAAATTTCTTCTAAGGGTATTTCCAATGAGACTCCTATGGATTTGTATTCTTCTTTTGTAGCTCCTTTTAATTCTTCAATCAACTGAGTTAAACTCGTTATTTTACTCGACATAAATATTATTTCAGTGGCAAACCTACACTTTCTTTTAAACATCGGCCCCAAATGGTATTATCTTTACAGAATACATAACATTAAAGGATATACAATACGTATATAAGTCCCACATTAATAATCAACCCCTTTTTTCCAAGAAATGTTCGTTATAGCCGAGATATTATTTTTTTAGTAGAATGAAGCCATTTTAAATTCTTTTGTGAGTATCATTGTGCCAAATTTAGGAGTATGAGTATGAACATGAAAAATAACCTTGATCTTTTTATCCAGTTGGCGAATGAATTGATGATTGATGAAGTAACGACACCTGTAGTAACGCCAATTCCAATTGAAAATCTTTTTGAAGAGATTGATATTGAACTAAGAGATGAAGCTATTTCAGATGAAGATTTTGTTCCAATTCTAAGGAAACTGATTCTAAATACTCCAAGAACCGCCACAAAAATGTTTTTCAATCAACTGTTTGGAGGAAGAAATGGTAGGGCAGTATTGGGGGAGCTCTTGTCGGTCATCATGAATAATAGCATGTACACCTACAAGGTGGGAGGACCGCAAATCGGTGTTGAAAAAGAAATAATTTCAAAAATATCCAGCTTCATTGGTTATGACCCGAAAACTTCTGAGGGGACTTTAGCTCCAGGAGGTTCTATGACCAATCTCATGGGTCTGATCATGGCCAGAGACGCGAAAGATCCAAATGCAAAAAGTGATGGTGTAAGCAAAAAAATGGTTGTTTATACTTCGAATGAATCTCATTATTCAGTTCCTAAAAATATGGCTTTTGCAGGTATGGGTCGGAATAATTTTAGAAAAATTGCGGCTGATGACTATGGTAGCATGTCTCCGGAGTTGCTTGAAGCGGCAATAAAGAAGGACATAGAAGATGGATATACTCCATGTATGGTCAATGCCACGGCTGGTACTACAGTACTAGGTGCCTTCGACCCGTTACGAAAAATAGGCGAAATATGTAAAAAGTATAATATTTGGTTCCATGTTGATGGGGCATATTGTGGCTCGGTGATGTTTTCTGAGAAGTACAAGCACCATATTGACGGATCAGAACTAGCTGACTCTTTTACGCTTAATGCACATAAAATGTTGTCCACGCCACTCGCGTGTAGCATCATCGTGACGAAACACAAAAAGTGCCTCTATGAGTCATTTTCAAATGAAGCCAGCTACTTGTATCAAACTGCGGATGATGAATACAATCCTGGAAAGATATCCATGCAATGCGGTAGAAGAAATGATACACTCAAATTCTGGACATTGTGGAAATCCATTGGTACGAAAGGCATTGGTGAGATGGTAGATCACGAATTTGATTTGGCTCAAAAGGCCAGAGATTATGTGGCTGACAATCCGGATTATACCTTATACAATACGGGTGACTCTATCGCCGTGTGTTTCAACTATAAAGGTATAGATCCTAAAATCATCTGTAATAAATTGTACGAACATGCCGAAATCATGGTCGGCTATGGCAAATTTAGAGATCAGGAATTCATCCGGTTAGTTACCGTTAATGCAGGCAATTCTCATGAAGATTTATTGAACTTTTTTAAGAAAATGGAAGCCTTTGTTGATCAACATTTATAGTCTAGCAGTAGGGTAGACTACTTCAAATATTTCTCCATTTTCTCAATATCTGTAAGGATTTGTTTGGTCACTACATTGTAGGCGTATTGAAAGCTATCGCTGGTTCTTTGTACCTTGGCGGCGGCCTTATTTATTTCTGCCTTCATTTCTTCCATCCTCTTATTATCCGCTTCTATTTCTTTTTGTAGCTCGGCGATTTTATTTTCCTTTCCCGCGATTCCTTTTTCCATCTCCTTTATATCAGACTCCTTCCCTGTAACTTTTTTAGCCTTTTGAGATTTTAGAGCTTCCTGAAATTTGTCTCTTTCTCCATTCAAGGTGCCGATATAGTGCTTCGCTGTTTCGATCAACTTATCTGGAGTTACCCCCATCGTTTTAGCCATGGCAAGCGAACTCTTGTACCTGGTGGCCTCATCCATATCCATTCCAGCTAAAGATTGAAGCGAAGATTTGTACTCCAAATAATCGAATCCACCCAAATTATTCTTTTCTACCGCCTTAAGCAATATATCCACAAATTTTTCGTCTGGCTTCCCTGATTGAGGTACACTGGAAGTCTCAATATTCGCTGTGATATCATTGGCACTTACTGTAGGTTCTTCACTTGCCACATCCTTCTCAACAGCTTTATCCTCTACTTTTTTCGAATCATTTTCATCTTCCAATATGAAGAGCGACTTCAATTTACCAAACATACTCATTCAATTTAAATTTTTATTTCACCTGATTACAAACATAACAAATATCCTCTTCCCCTCAAACGTGTACAAAACAAATTCCATATTTTGAATTGTAAATTCACAGTCTATTAATTCCAACAATAAAGTCGTCCAGGACCGTTGTCTTAACTTAAGCAGGGGAGTATCTCCGACCTCTCTTCAACTTTTGTTTTCCAGTACAATTGGTTTATTCCCCTCTCCACCCTTCAAATCTCCCCAATCTTTCCAAATCTTTCAAATCCCTCTAATCTTTCTCAATCTTTCTCAATCTTTCAAATCTTTCTCAATCTCTCAAATCTTTCCAATCTTTCCCAATTCTTCAAATCTTCTCCTCCCTTCCTCACATCATATACTCCCACGCTGATTCCAACTTCCCTTCCTTCTCCACATGATTAACCAGGTCCAAATACAATTCATTAGAACAAAGAGTCGCGCCATCGCCAATAATCACAAGCTTCTTCCTCGCTCTGGTCATCGCCACATTCAATCTCCTATAATCCGATAAAAATCCAATAATCCCCATTTCATTAGACCTTGTCAAGGTTATTATTATCAGGTCTTTTTCCTGCCCCTGAAACCCATCTATGGAATTAATCTCAATATTGAACGAAGCCAATTCTTTGTCCTCTGCCACTTGACCCCGAATATATCGTACTTGCTCGGCATACGGACAAATAATACCAATTTCAATTCCCGAATACATAGCCTGATTCTTTAAAACATGCTCGCGCAAGATAAAATACTCTCCTTCATTGTACAAGCTCCTTGTCTTGGGGTCAAATACTTCTTCATATCCACATCCGCTGGTATCAATAAATATTACAGGCTCATCATCAGATTCGAGTCTATGATCTTTATTGGCTAGGGCCGACTCTAATAGGCCTTTATAAAATTTATCATTTGAAAACTTCAATATGGCATCATTCATTCTGTATTGAGTCTTCAGCAAAAATTGATATTTGATGTGCTCAGTCATCCTATCCAACAGCGTCACGGATAAACCCATTTCATTGGCCTCATTACTTTTGACAGTAGGAGGGAGTTGATGATGATCCCCGGCAAATATCACTCGATTAGCTCGTAAAATGGCATTCCAGCATTCTGGTTCCATACATTGACTTGCCTCATCTATTATTACTGTCTCAAATCGAATTCCCTCAAGATATGAATGACTTACACCAATTAAAGTAGTCGCTATCACTTGGCACTTACCTAGAATATTAGATAACAATCTATTTTGCATTTCTTTGGCCCACTTCTTGAGTTCTCTGGATTCTTTAAACATTTCTGTCCTATTGCGTCGCTCATTGGTACCAAACTTTCTTTTGCGTGTTGCGGCCATCTTCTGTGCTGCTTCTGCTTCAATTCTGATTTGTTTGATATGCGACCAATCAGGATGATTTCGAGCTTGCTCATCCAAAGTCAGTGCCGCCACATCTTCATTGATCCTTGTTACATTTCCAATTCTTACCACATCGATACCTAGCTCACTTATTTTTTTCGCCAGTAGATCCACGGCATTGTTACTAGGAGCACAAACAAGAATTTTCTTTTCTTTTTGAAGGATGGTCTTTACTAATGCGGCAAGCGTTGTAGTCTTACCCGTGCCTGGAGGCCCATGAATTATCCCCATTTGCTCTGCTTCAAGGATACCAGCTATTGCTAATTTCTGATCTGGATTCAGGTACTCGGGAATGCTCCAATGTGAAGGATTGTCTTGCGTTTTATAATCCAAAGCACTTTGCTTTCGGACTCCTTCACGCAGTTCTACTATATTTGGATCTTTTGATTTTATTACTTCGGTCACTGCTGACTTCATCACCTTGTAAGGTCGTTCGTCATAAACCAATTCCAACCTGTATGATCCGCTGTCAGGCAGCATGTCGCGTGATATCGCATCAAATTGAATAATGACACCAAGTTCTTTTTTTCTTTTATGTGACAGGGTACCACGAAAACTATGAGTCTCTTCTCCTTGATGTATTAAATGGACACTTCCACCGACTTTAAATTTATTGGGCTTATCATAGTTTTTGGTTTGCTCCAATTGGACTTCCACATATTCTCCGATGGTGTAGAATTTCTTGGTCAAAACCAAAGAAGCCAGCAATATGCCGGCTTCAATTTTCTCTTTATCTGTCTTTTGTTTGGCTATTTCAGAGTAGTACTTTTCTTCAGCCAAACGCTCTTTTTCTATCGCTACTAATAATTGTTTATACCTGTCATTCTCCATGGCACCAAAAATAGAAATCTTTTTCTGTTTACCAGGAGCCAGGCCAATTAATCAATATTCACACCCTTCATCAATCCCTCAATATTAAGTTCACTCATATCTTCAAAGTAGATTTTTCCAGTTAAGAAAAAGTATACATTATATTCATCACTTTTCACTTGAGCGAATACTTTTTTGATCACATCTCCTTCCTCAATTCCCAATATTTTGATTTTCTTACCTTCATCTCTAGCCTGAATAAGTACTTCGTAATTATCACTATCTATCTTTCTTTTAAGCTTGTCCTGATCTTTCTCAGAAATATTCTTTCCTTCATTGAAAAGGATAAATTCTACAGATTCGATGCTGCTTTTTATTGATTTCCCGTCTTTTCTGTCCAGGAACGAAGCAAGGTCTCCTTCGAATTGCCAGGAAATGACTCCAGAATCATTTTTGTATTTTCTAAAAATGTTATCAACTCCATATTGAGCACTTACGCTTATAGTTGAAATGGTAAATATTAAAATAGCTATTAAATTTTTCATGTTTCTTTTAGTTTGTAATTGAATTCCAGGTCGTATAATCACAACTGGGATCTTCTTGATTTATTAAAAGAGAGGTTGGCTTTCTTCAAGTCCTCCATCTCGATATCAGTTCTTAAATTTAAAATTGTAAATCCGTCATCGGCATTAGCGATTATGACAAGGCTCTTGATTTTTGTTCCTTTCTCTTTAACCACTACGTGCATTAGATTGCCATCATCTTTTACGGTAGCATAGTCCACATACCCATCTTTCTCTTT
Source organism: Saprospiraceae bacterium (assembly GCA_965230575.1). Lineage (GTDB taxonomy): Bacteria > Bacteroidota > Bacteroidia > Chitinophagales > Saprospiraceae > CAJXUU01. Next base: position 6,001,416 of record OZ246013.1, on the reverse strand, counting down.
CATTAGTGAGACTATAGAATTGAGTTTTGAATTTTCAATACCTACATGCTCATCGATGTGAAGTACCCTTAATCTTTTGATTCCACCCACTACATCCTTGAATCCTTCTTCAAATTTGAATTCATCATCCGCAGCAATATTTATCCCTGTCCGAATCAGCCATCCAGGTATTGTCAATGCAAAGGCATGATCATGTTCCTTCATTTTGTCGATCAACTTATTGACAGATCTCTGTCCAATAATATTCGAGCTAAGAAGGATTAACACTAAAAAAGGCAGTAACTTTTTCATGGAGGAGGGTTTCAACAAATCATTCTTTAGGGAGGGAAATAGCTGCACCAATTACAAAATCGGTGCAGTGTGGTTGGTTATATTTTATATTCTAGTCTTGACCTAGTTTTTCAAGATGCTTGACACCATCAATATCCAACTTGCCAGCAATTCTAGCCAAATCATTCAAGTTTATATTTCCTACGAAGCTAACCAAAACGAATTCATCATCACCTCCGACGAGTAAAAGCAATTCTTCTATGATATCTTCGCCTTTGGTTTTGGTCAATACTTTGACGTTTTGCCCCTCATCTCTAGCAGTCATAAGTAACTCATATTCCTGAGTAGGAATTTTCTTAACAGCATCCTTATAGACTTGAAGTGAATTCTTCTCAGTTTTTAATACTTTAAGACCTTTCAAATCTTTTACCAGACCTTTTAATTCTTGATCCAATTCTTCGCCAGCTACTTTGGCAACCATTTGAAACATTTTTGGACTCACATACACCATTGTGAATTCTTCATTATCCTGATATTCTTCAAAAAATCTGTCAATAGCATCTACTTGAGCACTTGCTGATAAGCTTAAAAATAATAGGATTGCGAGGGAAAATAATTTATTCATTGTTATTAATATTTTAATTTTTGTTAGAAAAGATTCGTAATGAGGTCTTCTCAAGAATTTATAATTGATTTAAAAATGACTATTGGACTATTTAAATATATTTACTTTTTCAGCTTTTGAGACAGATTCTACTACCGTTTCAGAGCCTTTGTTCATGTTTTTGGATAAGAATGCAAGTGCTTCTTTTGTAATTTCATACGCTTCTCTAGCTTCGGCCTCTTCATCTAATACTGTGAATTGGCCTCTGTACTGAGTTTGCTCGGATTGATCCATCAAAGTCATCGCTGCGAATCCCAAAACAAATATTGCAGCTATTCCGACGGCCCATTTCTGTAATGAAAATACTTTTGCCTTGGCTGCACGAGGCATAGGTGAAGAACCGATCGCTCTACTTCCTTCTTCCTCTTCTGCTTTGGAGAGTATCTCTCTTATATCCAGATCTGTTGATTCCTGAGATTTTGCCGTAAACAGTTCAAACATTCCACGATATGCCTCATGCTCCTTTGCTATGTCCGTGCCTGCAAAATAATCTCTTAGCTGTTTTTCTTCTTCAAGACTAGCCTCAGCATTCCAATACTTCTCCAATAATGCATCAATGTTGGAATTGTCATTAAACAACTCGTTAATATTCAATTCTGATTTTTGTGATCTCATCATGGCATAATAAGAAAATAGATCTTTATACTGCTCATGTTGAGGTGTTACTGAATCACTATTGAAATAATCTCTTAATTGCACTTCTTCTTCAAGACTTGTCTCAGCATTCCAATATTTTTCCAAAATCACATCGATATCGGCAAGCGATGACAATACATCTTCCACATCTAGATCGGTAGATTGCAAACGACTGATCGAAAAGAAAGAAAATAAATCTTTGTACTGCTCGTGTTCGGGAGCTACATCATCTCCAGAGAAATATGCTCTCAACTCAGCTTCTTCTTGTAAGCTGGCCTCTGCATTCCAGTATTTCTCTAATAATTGATTGAAGTTCATTTTCATTATAAGTGTTTAAGTCTAATTCTTTAATTCTTGTTAGAGCATTTTACGTATTGGAGCCAATTTTTCTCTCAATATTTTACGTGCTCTGAAGAGATATACCTTTACCTGATCTACTTTCAATTCCATAATATCTGCTATCTCCTGATAGGTATAGCCTTCAATATCTCTAAGGGTAATAATCTCTCTTTGTGTTTCTTGTAAGGTATCCATGATCTCTGAAACTTTCAGGACGGCATCTTTTTGTTCTAATTTGACATCGGGTGAGGGCGAATTGTCAGAAATGTGGAAGTAATCATTAATATCACTTGTTTTCTTCTTCTTTTTGGCCCGTACCTTATCAATTGCCAAATTCCTTACTATGGTAATGACCCAAGCTTCCTTGTTGTCAATTTCAGCAAATTTGTCCATCCTTTTCCAAATCTTTATCATGGATTCCTGGACTACATCTTCCGCCTCAAATCTATTCCCAACAATGCTGAATGCATAGCGAAACATTTTATTTTTATATGGTGTTAGAATCTCGATAAGCTCATTAATTTGCATATACAGTATCTTGACGATTAGTTAATTTCAAATGTTACAACAAAATGTTAAATATTTTAGAAAAAAATCTAAAATTGTTAATCTTATTAGAAAAGACTCAAAAATACTTTTATCAGATGATAAATAAGTAATTATTAGATATCATATTTATGTTTGTGGACTAATCCCTAATTTTTCACACTAAATTTTCACTTTTGAAAATAGTTGCTATTATTCCTGCCCGTTATCACAGCAATCGATTGCCACGAAAATTATTGGCAGAAATAGCTGGTCAATCTATACTTCATAGAGTTTACAGTCAGGCCCAAAAAGCGGATGTATTTGATGATATAGTGGTTGCTACAGATCATCAGGAAATTGTAGATCATTGCGAGTCGAATGACATGAAAGTACAACTCACGTCAGATACACATATTTCCGGTACGGACCGAATAGCTGAAGTCGCTGCTACTATGAAGGCAGATATAATAATCAATATTCAAGGGGATGAACCATTCATAGAAGTCGATTCGATATTGGCATTGGTGAATCTATTACAACAAGAGGCTGTTGAAATAGGGACCCTATGCAAGGAAATAAAAGACGAGCATTCCATATTTGATTTCAACTGTGTGAAGTTGGTGAAAAATAAATTGAATAAGGTCCTTTATTTTTCGCGCCAGGCCATTCCTGCGCTGAGAGACAAACCTTTCAGAGAGTGGCCCAATGAAGCTCAATACTTTCAACATATCGGATTGTACGGATTCAAAAAAGAAACCCTTCTGGAATTGGTAAAGCTGCCACCAAGTACATTAGAAATTTCTGAGAAACTGGAACAACTGAGATGGCTGGAAAATGGATATTCTATACAATGTGCGGAAGTAATTTCTGATTCTTTTGGTATCGATACCCAAGAGGGTTTAGATAAGGCAAGAGCCATTTATAAATAGGTACTATCAAAGCTGAACGGTAGTAAATCACTACCCGAATCAAGCCTGTAAATCAAATCTGTATCTCCTTTTAGCAAGATAGGGAAAGATTGATTGTGTCTTTTTTCGAATTCAGAAATGACCTGTCTACAAGCTCCACATGGTGATACAGGCATCTCAATATTTTTATTAGGATTATGACAAACAATTGCCAAAATTTTGATTGGAGATTTTGGTTCGTTGGCACCTGCATTGAACAAAGCCACTCGCTCACCACAAATACAAAGAGGGTAGGAGGCATTCTCTTGATTGCAGCCACCATAGATATTTCCACTTTCTGTCATTACCCCCGATCCAACATAAAACTCTGAATATGGAGCATACACATTCTCCAGCATATCGATCGCCTTCTGCATCACCTGTTGCTCTTCTTTAGGCAATTCGGTAATGTTATTGTATTCAGTAAATGAAGATGTTACTTTCACTTTTTTCATAACGCGTATCTTTGTATTGTCAATGAGATAGCAACGATATACTCCAAATAACATACCATTATGACATAGAATCGATATTCATCATGCCGCTAAACAAAAGATGGCATCGCAAATGCGACACCATCATTCCAAATTTCTAATTCCAATTATCAATATTTTAAAGTTGTGCAGACATCACTTTTGAAGATTCAATGAGACCTTTCCATTCTTACTTTTCCAGGTAATATCTCCATTTGGTCTTACCAGATACTTGTTCCCCTTTCTGTCTACATATTCATTTTTACGAAATCTATTTTGAGTATATTCCACCCAATCATCATTGCCCCTTCTTGCCTTCAGTCCATTTCTGGTCCTGCTCAGGGTAACATATTCATCTATCTCTCTTACGTGATATCTACCGTCAAATCTGCTGTCTGAGTAATTTCTATTTCCTCGTTCTCCTCTATTTCTCCTTTCATTTCGATAGCCCCACTCATTGTCATCATAGTCATTGTATTCCCAATCGTTATAACCATAATCTCCATAAGAATCATAAGAATATTGTCCGTATCCCGAATAGTTGAAATAGTCATTGCCAATCGCACATCCCGAATTGCAAGTATGATTATGATGATTATGACCTTTTTTTACAAATCTTATTCGCTCTCCTCGATATCTATTGACATATACAAGATCATGGACGTTTTTAAACTTCAATCTATTACCCGAACAATCCTCAAAAACGTTTCTTCTGACCGGCGTAAAATAAGTCCATCCTCGTCTAGAGAGCCCTTTCACCTTAATCTCATGCCTCTTTACCTTGATTTTTATTTGTGTATCAAAATATGGACTGATCCACTTGCCATTGAGCACGTCTCTTCTATGATCGGCTTTCAACAAAAATGGAATTACTAGCAACAAGCTTAGGTACATAATCCTTTTCATACGCTATGATTTTAATATTGTCTATAGTTAGACATTTAATCAATACTTCTCTCTTTAGCTGTACACGCCAAAGCTAATCAATAGCTTGTTAAGGAAATGTTTCATTTTGTTAAGCCGAGGTTATTTCCAATAATTCGTATCAAACGCATTGTATTTTTTTAAACAAAAAGAAATTTCAATCCTTCAAATTTCTTCTATTTTCTTTTGCTTCCGCTCAAGCTTAGTAAACTTTTAAGTTTACCAATCTTACTCATTCTTTGCAATTTTCTTTCTAATGCTCAAGCTTAGCATATTTTCGAGATTACTAATCTTTCTTAATCTTTCAATCCTTTCTTAGATTTTATATTATTTTCACCTTCATATAAGAACTATTAATAATGAGTATAGGTCAAATAGTATTTACATTGGTCATTGTTGTTGCTTTTTCAATGGCAATCCGAAATTTTGGGAAGATCAGAAGGAATATATTTCTTGGAGTAGATGAGGATATTTCTGGTAATGAGGGACAGCGATGGAAGAATGTTTTATTAATTGCATTCGGACAGAAGAAAATGTTTAAGCGATGGATACCAGCCCTCTTGCATTTGGCTATCTATGTTGCCTTTTTATTTACCCAAATTGAACTAATCGAAATATTAATCGATGGATTTTTTGGAGTGCATAGATATTTCGCTCCTATCTTAGGAAGCCTATATACATTGATAATCGGTACTATCGAGATATTGTCACTTTTTGCATTTGTGGCAACATTCATATTCCTTGCAAGAAGAAATCTTTTGAAAGTCCCGAGACTAGTAATGCCAGAAATGGGCGGTTGGCCAAAGATTGACGGTAATCTTATTCTTTTTGGAGAATTGATCTTGCTGGTAGGTATTTTCACTATGAATGGTGCGGATGTAGTCTTACAAAAAGTAGATCCATCTCATTATCCTTCTACAGGATTTTTGCCGATAAGCAGTATTATGGGGCCATTGTTCTTGGAAGGATTAGATGTCAACTTACTGAAGGCTCTGGAACGTGCTGGATGGTGGTTGCACCTCATTACTGTTTTGGCCTTCCTGAATTATCTGCCAATTTCGAAGCATCTCCACATCATCTTGGCATTTCCTAATGTTTGGTATTCCAAATTGACATCAAGAGGAGAAATACCGAATATGCCCGATATTATGAATGAAGTCAAAAGCATGATGGGCCTGATACCAGAGCAAGAAGTAGATATGAATGCCGAGCTTCCTGAATTTGGATCAAAGGACATTTTTGATCTTTCATGGAAGAATATAATGGATGCATATTCATGCACTGAGTGTGGAAGATGCACCGCGGTATGTCCAGCTAATCTTACCGGCAAAAAATTGTCACCTCGAAAAGTGATGATGGACATTAGAGATAGAGCTACGGAAATAGGTCATAACCTAGACTCAGGTGCAATAAAATATATGTCTGAAGAAGGAAGAACGAATAATGAGAAGTTATCTCCTACTAATTATGATGATGGCAAGAATCTATTTGACTACATATCGAGAGAAGAAATTCACGCCTGCACTACATGTAATGCTTGCGTCGAGGCGTGTCCGGTAACTATAAATCCACTCGAACCGATTTTGAAAATGAGGCGGTACGAAATCCTTACAGAATCAGCGGGGCCTTCTGATTGGATGCCTATGTTTACAAGCATCGAGAATAGTGGTTCCGTCTGGCAAGTTCCAGATGACAGGGATAAGTGGTCCAAAGACTTAAATGAATAAAAAGAGATAGATGAAGATAAATACGATGGCTGAATATCAGTCAGAAGGAAAGAAACCAGAAGTGCTTTTTTGGGTTGGATGTGCTGGTAGCTTTGATGCCAGAGCTCAAAAGGTGACCAAGGCTTTTGTCAAAATATTGGATGCTGCTGGTATCGACTTTGCGATTTTGGGAAATGAAGAGGCTTGTACTGGAGATCCTGCTAGAAGAGCAGGAAATGAGTTTGTATTCCAAATGACAGCTCTCCAAAATATTGAAGTGCTCAACATGTATGAGGTCAAGGATATTGTTACGGCATGCCCTCATTGTTTTAACACCTTGAAAAATGAATATCCAGCATTAGGAGGAGAGTACAATGTGATCCACCATACACAATACTTGAATAATTTGCTCAAAGAAGGTAAATTGAGTATTGAAGGTGGTGCATTCAAAGGTAAAAAAGTAACGTACCATGACTCTTGTTATTTGGGAAGGGTCAACGGAGTCTATGAAGCTCCAAGGGAATTAATATCGGCATTGGACATTGAATTGATCGAGATGAAGCGTTGTAAGACCAATGGCCTTTGTTGCGGCGCAGGTGGAGCACAAATGTTCAAAGAAAATGAACCTGGTGACAAAAGAATAAATATCGAACGTGCTGAAGAAGTATTGGCAACAGGTGCGAAAGTAGTTGCAGCCAATTGTCCATTTTGTATTACAATGCTTTCGGATGGTATGAAGGCAAAAGACAAACAGGATGACGTCATGGTTCATGATCTTTCAGAATTAATCGTTCAAGCTAAAAACTTATAAGCGCTTATGATATTAGACCTAATAGCATTGGACGATTCCTCCAAAGTTTGGATTTATCAATCGGACAAAGAATTTACCTATGATGAATTGGATGTAGCACGTGAGGAAATTTTTCATTTTTTGAATGATTGGACTGCTCATTCCCGCGAATTGAATTGTTATGGCAATATATTTCATAAGCGGTTTTTGGCATTTTTTGTTGATGAATCCAATTCCTATGCCAGTGGTTGCAGCATTGATAAGTCTGTTAAATTCGTAGAAAGACTTGGCAATAAACTAGGAAAAGATTTTTTCGATAGAATGACCTACGCATATATGGTAGATGAAGAAATCTATACAATACCACATGCAGAACTCGGAACTGCATATGCTGCCAATAAAATAAATGAAGAAACATTTTTCTTTGACAATCTGGTGAAATCAAAAGGTGATTTTCTTAAAAATTGGATTAAGCCTTTGAAATCAAGTTGGCACAAGAGATTTCTTTGAATTATATCGGATAATTGGAAGTGTTGGAAGATTTTTTTGGAACTATTCATCTTTCAATTGCACTTTTGACATTAGGCATTACAATGTATACCACTTTTTAAAAAACATTGCGATGATCAAAAAAAGCAAATTATGCTAGGCAAACTAAAGAAAGTACTAGGAATAGAAGGAGTAAAAGTTCAACTTATGCTCGACACTCCGATAGATAAAAAGAATCAGAAGATATCTGGTGAATTAAAATTTACAACCAAGACCAAGGGCAAGGTTAATAAGATCATTATCAAATTGATGGAAAAATACTATCGTGGAAGAGGAAAATCAAAGTTGATCGATGAATACACCGTAGCAATCCTTGAGATGAACGATTCTTTTGAAATCACACCAGAAGAAATTATTGAGATTCCATTCTCCATGGATTATGAAATTGCACTTTCTGAAATGGATAAGATGCAAAAGGATAATGTTTTGAGCCGACCACTTATTAGTTTGGCTAAATTAATCAAAGCGGTCAAGTCAGATTATACCGTTGTAGTGGAGGCCGATGTACAGGGCACAACTTTGAATCCTTTTGACAAAGTTACAGTCAAGCTATAGTCATTATTCAAGGCATTTATAAATAGTATTAAGAATCCTTTGATCAGGTTTTATTCTTATGAGCAAGATTTCTTCCAAAGATTATTGCAAGTATATTTATACAAATCATTTTAACATACACTTTAAGTCACTTTTTAAAGAAAACTACAAAGTTTGTAGGCTAGATTCTACTCATGTACTTTTTTAGTGACAACAGTGCAGAGAATGATCTGTTCAGCTAACTTTACCAGTATTTAAGTGATGAAATTGACTCTTCAAAGCTCTATTCAATATGTGGTTTTAATTTTCGCCAGTTAATATTATTGCATAATTAAAACCTTCCGTGGTTCACATGGTTTTTATATAAAAGAATCAATTAACTTTGCTGAACAACGCACAATATGAATATAGATAATAATGCTGTAGTTACAGCGCTTCGAAATGTCAAAGATCCGAATTCGGGACAAGACATCATTTCCGTACGGATGGTGGAAGATTTCAGAATAGAAGGTAATAATGTATCGTTTTCTATAAATCTAAGCGGACATGATGCCCAGGTTAAACAATCCTTGAATTTTGCATGTATGCAGGCCATCCAGGAAATTTATCCGGATGCACAGGTCCATATCCATCTTAAAAACAATAGTGGCTCTGAGCCTACTAAAAATAAAGTGCTTCCTCAAGTAGCGAATGTAATAGCCGTCGCTTCTGGCAAAGGTGGTGTAGGAAAATCTACCGTATCGGTGAACCTTGCCATCTCTCTTGCCAACAAGGGAGCCAAGGTGGGGCTGATCGATGCCGATCTCTATGGTCCGAGTATCCCAACAATGATGGGGCTGCAAGGCCAGAGACCAAAAGTAGAAATGCTATATGGAAAGCACAAAATAGTGCCCTTGGAAGCATTTGGAGTCAAGGTTATGTCTGTAGGCTTCATTGTAGAACCAGAGCAAGCTGTAGTATTGAGAGGCCCGAGACTTGGTGGAATTATTAAACAATTCATCAATGAGTGTATTTGGCCTGACTTGGACTATCTCATCATTGACCTACCGCCAGGTACTGGAGACATTCAACTTACCCTTGTTCAGACTGTACCCGTCACTGGTGCTGTCATCGTTACCACTCCTCAAGAAGTAGCCGTGGTGGATGCCGTCAAAGCTATGAATATGTTTATGCTTGATAATGTGAATGTACCGATAATCGGTGTTGTAGAAAATATGTCATGGTTTACTCCGGCTGAATTGCCAGACAACAAGTACATGATATTTGGAGAAGGAGGCGGTAAGAAGTTGGCAAAAATGTCTCAATCAGTATTGCTTGGTCAAATCCCCCTGGTACAAGGTATTCGGGAAGGGGGTGACAGTGGAAAACCAGTATCCGTCCAGGAAGATAATCCATTAAAACAAAGATTTGATGAATTGGCATTGAATACGATTCGTCAGGTCCAATTGCGAAATGAAGTATTGGGTCCTACACGTGTTGTTGAAATGAAAAGATAAAAAATGAATCTTCCAAGGAAAATATTGGTTTCAATAAATAGACGAATAATTTACATATAGCTAGAAATATATTAATTTTGCACATATGTCAAAGGCAGAACATCAAGCACTGGTAGAGAGGGTAGATGAAGCATTGGAAGAAATACGGCCGCATCTTAAAGTGGATGGAGGTAATATTGAAGTTGTGGAAATCACAGATGACATGACAGTTCGTGTAAAATGGCTGGGAAACTGTGAGTTTTGCTCAATGTCTGCAATGACTATGAAAGCAGGAGTGGAGCAAACACTGAAATCCAAAATTCCTGAAATTCAATCCATTGAGGCAATCAATGGTATTTCTTAATCCAATTTTAAGTAGACATTTATTAATACTTAATGCACTCCGTGTAGGTAAATGGTTATAATTATCTAAAATGAAGCGTTCTCAACTAATTGAAGAAATAAATAGAAAAAAATCATTTTTGTGTGTAGGATTGGATACTGACTTAAACAAGATACCTTCCTTCCTAAGAGATTTTGACGATCCTATTTTCGAATTTAATAAGCGAATAATTGATGCTACTCAAGATATCTGCGTCGCCTACAAACCGAATATCGCATTCTATGAATCGCTAGGCCCAAAGGGTTGGGAATCTCTGGAAAAAACGATTGACTATATCCCAGAAAATATATTCACCATTGCAGATGCCAAAAGAGGGGATATCGGCAATACTTCCAAGATGTACGCCAAGACATTTTTTGAATATTTCAATTTCGATTCAGTTACTGTTGCTCCTTACATGGGCATTGATTCGGTAGAGCCTTTTTTGGAATTTGAAGACAAATGGGTGATCCTTCTCGGCTTGACATCAAACAAAGGCAGCAATGATTTTCAACAAATCAAATCTCAGGAAATTCCGCTTTACGAATCTGTAATCAGGAAGTCTCAGGAATGGGGCAGTCCGCAAAACTTGATGTACGTAATTGGGGCCACACATCCAGAATCATTTGCGGAGGTGAGGGCTATGGCGAAAGAACATTTCTTCCTGGTGCCTGGTATCGGTGCCCAAGGTGGAGATTTGGATGGGGTAGTGACCAATGGAATGAATAAAGACTGTGGACTTTTGATAAATTCGTCGAGAGGAATAATTTATTCAGGATCTGATGAAGATTTCGACCTCAAAGCGAGAGCCTCTGCACTATCTTTACAAACTCAATTGGCTGCCTATCTATAATTTGGACACCTTCTGAATCCAATTGATAACTACATTATTGAATAAAGCAGGTTTTTCGACATTGACCACATGACCACATGCGGGCAGTATTTCAAGTTCTGCAGAATTATGCTTTGACGCCGTCATTTTTACTGGTGGTAGAAACATATAGTCCTCATCTCCCATTACATACAACGTGGGTATTCCAGGGTCCTTGGATCTAAAAAGTCTGAGTATTGGATTTACAGTAGTGGTGAGTCCAAACCAACGAATGAATTCTTTTTGGTACAATTTCTTTGCCTCACGAATGAACAAATTTCTTGATTCTTTGTGCTTTTTTCGAGGCATTATTATGAATGCAAAAAGTTTGTACAATAATATATAAGGAATTACGGATCGTAGAATAAACCCAGTCTTCATTAATATCTGTGACCGAAAATTCATTTTTAAAATTGCCCCACCCATTATCATTGAAGATACCTTGTTGGGTACCAGTTCTGCTAATTCTCTTATTATTATTGTTCCAAGACTAATGCCAACGAAGTGAGATTTTTTGATCTTCAGGTGCTCTATCACTTCAACCACATCACTGGTTATATTTCTGAAAGTATATTTCGAAATTGCCGAAAGACCTAAAGATTTACTATTCCCATGACCACGCAAGTCGATAAGCAGGACATTGAACGACTTCTGAAACTCTTTTAATTGTTTGAACCAAATTGAAGAGCTACCACCTGCGCCATGAATGAATGTCACCCATTCGTCCGAAGTATTATGTGAATATGTCTTATAATGCAGCACGTCTTTGTAACAATATTTACTTAATAAAGATCAAAGGTAAGATTGATATTTGCACAAACTATTATTTTTAGACCAATTGTATTTTCTTTACCACTTTAGAGAACTTTGAGTCGCTCTTGACTGCTAGGTTGATCTAATAACTATGAAAATCGAAAAATGTAGTATTGTTTTTAACCATTCTTTAATCAATGGAGCTTCTTAAATCTCACTGGAATCAAAATATCAAAAATGAAAAATTTGACGAGCAATAGATCATTACTTATTATTTGCGGGATCCTGGGTATGTTGGCAGTTGGATTGGGTGCTTTTGGGGCACATGGGCTTAAAAATGTTCTTCCAGCAGATAAATTGGTCACATATACGACAGGAATCACTTACCATTTCTACCATACCTTGGCCCTTTTGGCAATTATACTTTTAGCCCAGTCCCATCCTTCCAAATGGTTAAGACGTGGAGCTTTGTTCTTTATTCTTGGTATTTTCCTTTTCTCGGGATCGCTTTATTTGTTGGCGACAAGAGAAGTCATTGGCTTGACACATTATAAATGGCTAGGGCCTATCACTCCAATTGGAGGTGTGTTTTTTATTCTGGGGTGGTTGTCGTTATCCATCGGTGCATATATCAATTTTGACCGTGATGCAGCAAATTAATAGAAAAGCTTGTCTAATTCATATGGTAATAAATTCAAATATATTATCTTGCAATATCGATTCATAAATAAATTCAAATTAACGAAATGAGAAAATTATTAATTCTTTGTTTTATTGCAGTCAGTACGATTGCGTATTCACAAAAAGAAATCGCTTGGTTTGACGCGGCTATCAAGGTGATGTATGGAAGTTCTAGCATCATAAATAATGCTGTAATAGACGATCCGCATCTAAACTATGACTTGGGCTTCGGTGGAGCTGTCGGCTTTGGTGGAAAATTAGGGATCAACCGTGGCTACAATGGTCTTGCAATAGAATTGTTGTATACCAGCAGTGGAGAGACATTTGAAGGTCTTACGGATGAAACTGCTATGGTATCTTATCCAGCCGCTCCAAAGATTGAGTGGAAGTCTTTAGACCTATATTTATTATTTAGAAATGCCAAAAATTTGGGATTCTTTGAAATAGGACCAAAGATTGGATTTCTTAGAAGCATGGAAAGAACAGATGCAGATGGTCAACTTACTGATTTTGCAGATATCAATAAGAGACAGATTTCAGGAGTACTTGGCTTTGGTGTCAATGTAGTGGGTACCGATGGTTCTTTTAGTGGCCAGATTGGATTGCGTTTTGAATATGGATTTACTGACTTGAACGGTCAAGATGATTTGTCTGCAGGCGCTGAGCCATTTCCATATACAATAACGGATACAAAGCCTAATGGAATTTATAATGGCTCTAAAGGATATCAAAAATCAGCTCCTATCTATGCTGGATTGGTATTTGAATTGAATTGGGGTCTTGGATATTATGGGATAGCACAATGTGGTGCAAGAGCAAAATTCTTTAAGACATAAGCTATATTTCCTAATAGATTAAATATATAGAAAAGGAGAGCAATATCGTATTGCTCTCCTTTTATTTTTAAATCATGATACCGCATATCAAACTTTAACATTTGATATGCTTGTAAAAAAATAGGAATTAATCCAAATTAGCATCAATTATTTTCTTCTTCATCGTTTGGAATTCTTCTTCCGTCAAAATTCCATCTTCTTTCATTTTCGCAATATTGGCTAATTGTGTTACGCTATCATTTACGCCTTTATTTTCCTCAGCAGCTTTCTTTTCTTTTTGAATCTTGGCTGCGAATTCCTTTCCTTTTTCAAATTTCTCGTCGTAGTATTTTTTCAATCTACCTGGATCGAAATCCAAGAAAGTTCCTCCTGTCTCAAAATGTTTTTTGAATACTTCTCCCAAAGCAAAAGTAGAGCCACCAGAAAGTACTGCCAATGTCACACCACCCAAAATAGATCCTACTCCAGGAATAAATTTGACCGCTCTGGCTCCCAATCTAGCCAAACTAGAGCCTGTCAAGGCTGTGATTATCGCTTTTCCTTCGGTTTCTTTGAAATCAATATCATAGACTTTACACATTTGGCGAATCATATCCAATTGGATGGCAGAAACTGCCAATAAATCAGCAATAGGCACTGGAATGAATCCTGCTCCCATAGACCAAATCATATGATTCTTAATGATACTATTGGAAATCTCCGTTTTGTTACTCGTTTTTTTATCTGACATTTCGTGTTTTTTTCTATTGAACTTAAATCTAGGTTCTTTTTGTTTCAATAATGTCCATTTTTCGATAAGAATGAACTCTTATAGGATGAATATGATAAAAATAGCATATTTTGGAGAAGTACAAATGCAACATTTGTTATATATTTTTTGTCTTAATATATAATAAATGTAAAGTACATTTCATTAATATAACTGATTGGTAAAAAATGTGATATATTTTTATAGTGTTGAATTATGCAAATTGAGGCATCTGCAAAATTTAATATGGAAATAATTAAACATTTTTACTTCAACTTATACTAAATTTGTCATAATCTAAGTTTAGTAGATGATTATTTGTAAAAGAATTGACATAATCGTTATCCATATTAGAAACATAAAGGTTTTATTAAGAACTTTGTGTTAGAAATGACGAAACTCGATTTAGATTAAAACGAAGAATTAAAAAAATGAAAAACTCAATTTTAGTAATATTTCTAATTTTAGGAATAGGCAGCAATGTGAGTGCTCAAAAGGTTTTTGGAATAAAAAGCTCCGTTGGCGTCACTCTTGCTCCAAATGAAAAAACCTTTGCAGGAGAAGCATTTGATTACATCAATCATGAAGTAACCTATAAAGGATCGAACCTAGTGAAGTCAATTGGTGTATTTGGTCAGGAAAGATTTGGTTATCTATATGGTAGAGCTGAATTATCATATACCAGCTTTACTCAGGAGTACAATGTAAGATCATTCGTACAATTTGGTCAGGCACCGAGAAATGTTTTCGAAAAATTTGAATTCATTGATTTTCAACTGATGGCTGGATTGACGCACAGAAATTTGAGACTAGGAGTAGGTCCTGTAGCACATATTCTAGCTGGACATTCCACAGAACTTGATTTCATCAGCGGATACAGTGATAATCTCAGAAAAATCACATACGGATTTACCACGGCTGTTGGACTTGATGCAGGAAGATTTCACCTGGATTTGAGATATGAAAATAATTTTAGAACTGTAGGTGATCATATCAACTACGGCACAAGAAATTCAGGTTTCAAAAATAAACCTCATGTAGTGAATTTCACAATAGGAATAAGCATATAAAAGTATACTCCCATTTACTGTATGTAGAAACCGACGAACTTAATTGAATCGTCGGTTTTTTTATTTGGAATCTAAACCGGGATATTCATAAGTAGGAATATCCTTTATAAATCAATGATTGCATAGGTGTTACTACTGAATTGAAACCCCGTTTTTCTAGTATTTCACCTAAATACGAGGTAATATTTTTCAACCTAAAATTGTCCTTCGCCAGGACGTGCGTTCATTCCGCCCTCCACTATCGTGTTCCTTCTTTTGATAATTTCATTATCACTTTTATTTGCATAAAAGATCATTCAGTCTTATTGCCAAAAAAACGAACCAAAAAACGCTAGACTGTCCCAATGCAGCACGCAAGGCTGCCTTATAGCCACCCCCCGCTTTCGCGTTCCTTTACTTGTCGACTATCGCCGCCACTCTCCGAGATCGTTCAGTCATCCCAAAGCCCAGTCAAGGCCACGCTTCTTTTACCTCTTAGTTAAAACTCAAGCTATCGTCTTTGAATGTTAGTCTACTCCTGAATATGCCAAACCATTTTTGTCCACATTACCTTAATTATTAACACTCATTTTCATTCGAGCATCTGGCACCAAAGTCAAATCTGAAAATTCACCCTGATCAAACTTGTATTGAGCAGCTACGCCAATCATTCCAGCATTATCCGTGCAGTATTGGAAGGCTGGTATGTAGGTATTCCATCCTTCTACTTCACCAGTGGTTTCTACTGATTTTCTCAAGCCACTATTGGCCGATACACCACCAGCAATGGCTATTTCCTTGATTCCAGTTTGGTTTGATGCTTCGATCAACTTATTGATCAGGATGGATACGATTCTATCCTGAACGGAGGCACAAATATCTTCCAGGTTTTCGTCAATAAAGTTTGGATTTTGTTTCAATTCGGCTTTTAAGAAATAAAGAATAGAAGTCTTCAATCCACTAAAACTAAAATCAAGGCCTGCAATCTTGGGTTCGGTAAATTCAAACACTGCATTTCCTTTTTGAGCCAACTTGTCGATTTCTGGTCCCGCAGGATATTTAAGTCCCATTATTTTCCCAGTCTTATCGAAAGCTTCTCCTGCAGCATCGTCGATTGTAGTACCAAGCACGTCCATCTCGAAAGGTGAAGCGACTTTTACTATCTGAGTGTGGCCACCACTTACTGTAAGGCAAAGAAATGGAAACTTTGGTTTGGGGTCCTCAGCAAAATGAGCCAGGACATGGGCCATCATGTGATTGACCTCAATCAAAGGTATGTCGAGTGAAAGCGCCAATGACTTGGCAAATGAAACACCTACAATTAGACTTCCCAACAATCCAGGGCCTCTCGTCACTGCGATAGCCGATAGTTCTTCTTTGGTGACGCCAGCTTCTTCCAATGCTGCCATAACGACTGGTATGATATTCATTTGATGCTTTCTGGAAGCTACTTCTGGAACAACACCGCCGTATTTCTCATGGATTTTTTGAGATGCTGTTTTATTACTTTTTACCACGCCGTTTTTGATTATGGCTGCTGAAGTATCATCACAAGAAGACTCGATTGCTAAGATTATTGGCATAAAAATTCTATTTTATTACGCTTCAATATTAAAAATCACAAAGGTACACACCATAATGTAAAAGTCATGCATCTAATGAAAGTTGAATTGTGTTTAAAATATAGAAATTTGATGCTGGTAAATCCTCATTTTTCACCTTGTTTTTGATTGATTCAACAATAATTGATGTTTAATTTTTATTTCAATCATCTTTTTATTTTCTTTGGAGTTGATATGAAGATATGATTTTGAGAATTTTATGCAAACCGACTTATTTAAAGTAAAATACAAATAGTAGAAAATGAGATATGTAATCAACTTTATCCTTGTACTTGTGATTGCTCTTTTGGCTTTCATGCTGTACAGTTCGATTAAAGAACCAATAGCATTTGGAGAAGCTAAAGACTACAGAAAAGACAAAGTGGTCAACAAACTACAAACTATCCGAACAGCACAAGAAATTTACAGAACAATAACAGGTGAGTTTGCATCTTCATTCAAACAGTTAAAAGATACGCTAACTTTGGATAGTATACCGTTCGAAAAGATAATAGGTGACCCGGACGATCCTACTAATGCTGATAAATTTGAAAGGTATGTAACTTATTCACCTGCCATTGACACCATAAGGGCGTTGGGAATCAATTTAGATTCTTTGCAGTACATTCCATTCAGCAATGGAAAATCATTTGATATTGCAGCGGATACCATTGAATACCAGAAAACGACAGTAAGTGTGGTTGAGGTAGGAACGAAGTGGAAAACGTTTATGGGCAAATTTGCTGACCCAAAATATGGAAAGTATGATTCTAAATATGATCCTAATAAAACGATTAAGTTTGGAGACATGCTAAAACCTAATATTTCAGGAAACTGGGAGAGATAGTGATAAATAGTTCTTCTAAATTAAATATATCCTTTAGAAATAAAACTGGTTTGAAACCAGAAATTCTGTCCGCCGTTATCGGGTCGGACAGTTTTTTTTATGGATTATTCTCTGATGATTATCAATTGCTTGAGTGTCAGTACTATTCAATCGATAATTTTGATGATCAGTCCGTTATTGATAAGGTGAAGGATGATATTTTTAATATCCAAAACCTACAGATAAAAGTCTCGTGCACCTCAAAACCATATTTGCATTCGAAAGTAGAGGATTCAGGAAAATTGATGAAGTATTTTCCAGCCTTTCTTAACAAGGATACTGCGGAAGACAAATTTACAGATCAAGATGTAGTTGTGGATTATGGACTGACCAAGAGTCAATCTCATTTCTTACAAGAAGTTTTGAATGGGAAGTCGAGAAAATTTCATATCTCAACCGTATTGTCAAATTATTTTTACCCTTATGGTAAAAAACAACTCGTGGCATATGTCGAGGATGAGAGAATCCATCTCTTATACGGAAAAGACACCAAGTTTGTTTATTACAATCAATTCAATTGTGCACATGAAAATGATTACTTGTATTTCATTTCATTAATGTTTGATCAATTGAATCTTGACCATGAAAATGACAATTTGCTTCTTTTTGGTAGATTGGATATGGATTTCCCGTTACACAAGTTGCTATATGGTTATTTCAGAAACATTGAATTTGCAAAATCAGAAAAATTATCTGTGACTGAGCTGGCTTATAGGATGAAGCAACATTATTACCTGGATCTATTTGCCACGGCCATATGCGAATAATCGGAGGAGAATTCAAGGGCAGGCGATTCAATCCACCTGCTAAAAATTGGCCGACAAGACCTACAACAGATTTCTCAAAAGAAGGTCTTTTCAACATCTTGCAAAATAGAATTTACTTCGAAGAGACGAAAATGCTAGACCTTTTTGGAGGTACTGGAAATCATTGTTATGAGTTCATTTCCAGAGGTTGTCAAGATGCTACTTATGTAGACAAATTTGGCGGCTGTGTAGCTTTCGTCAAGAAGACAGCCGCTGTGTTGAAAATAGAAGATAGAATCACAATAGTGAAATCGGACGTCTTCAAGTTTATTCGTACGGTCCAACATAAATATGACTATATATTTGCGGGTCCGCCTTATCCTCTACCGATTCTAGACAGTATTCCAGATGAAATATTCAAATATGAGCTATTGGCTGAAGACGGTTTATTCGTTTTAGAGCATAATCCAAAACATGATTTCAAGAAGCATCCCAGGTATGTGGAAGAGCGAAATTATGGTACAACGATTTTTTCTTTTTTCAAATAGGCTGATTTTTTGAATTGAGATTTCTATAAATGGTATAATACTCAAAAATAGTTGGTAAAACCTTTACAAAGCACTGATTCACAAATATATACGGAAGGTTTATTGAAAGCGTTTTCAATAAACTTTCTTTGTTTATGAAAAACAAGAAAAAAAAGATGTT
Organism: Saprospiraceae bacterium; assembly: GCA_965230575.1. GTDB lineage: Bacteria > Bacteroidota > Bacteroidia > Chitinophagales > Saprospiraceae > CAJXUU01. Next base: position 5,982,320 of record OZ246013.1, on the reverse strand, counting down.
GGGCTTGTGGTTTTACGGACACGATAAAATGGGGAAAACAGTCAGGGAAACAGCGTTATAAATGCAAGAATTGTGGCATTTTATTTACTTTTAAAAACCAGGGAAGAAAGCTAGCAAACGAGTTTATCTGGTTTAAGAAATGGGTTCTTGAGCGTTTAATATACAGATACTTAGTCAAAGATAGTGGCTATAGTAAAGCTACATTAGAAAGAAGGTTTAAACATTATTTGAATAATGCACCGGTCTTTCAAATCAAAAGAAATTTAGAGGCCAATATCGTAATGGATGCAACCTACTTTACAGGCGAACTATGTCTTATGCTTTATTATGATTACGATTTAAAATATTGCCAAATGTATAGATTTGGTAAGAAGGAAATTTTCAGTGAAATTAAAGAGGATTTAGAGAATTTATTGAAACTGGGTATTAGAATTAAGTCTATTACCAGCGACGGTCATCCTGCAATTTTGAAGGCAATAAGAGATGTTTTGCCTGATGCAATTCATCAAAGGTGTGTTGTTCATATACAACGAGAGGCAAACATCTGGTTGCGTAAAAAGCCTATAAATCAAGCCTCTATAGACCTTAAAGCAATCGTTCGTCTAATTTCATCGATCAAAACATCGAATGATAAGCTCGTATGGATAAGAATGTTTGATGATTGGTTTGCTAAGTATGAAACATTCATTAAAGAAAAAGCAAAAAGCGAATTAACGGGTCGTTGGTGGTATAGGCATAAAGATCTCAGAAGGTCCGCCATCATGATCAAAAAAGCTATTCCCAATATGTTTCATTATTTGGAAACCTCATCTATTCAAAGTAACACTAATTCCATAGAATCATTCTTTGGTCACTTGAAAGATACATTAAGTATTCATCGAGGTTTATCTAAGATAAATCGAAAGTCATTTATTCTTTGGTATCTACATTTAAAAAACAAATCGAAACATTAGGTTTTCTTAGCCATTTGGTAAACCTGTATAAATAAAAGAAGCGACCAAAATATCGCTTCTCAATATACAGTATATACACCAGAATTATTGCTAGTAGGTTGCTCCTCAGCAGAGCCTATTTCCTCTTCACCCTGGTCTCGGGAATATAAATCATATAATTCAAAAATCCACCAACTATTTTTGAGGACATTACCCTATAAATTCCAATTTGACTCATGATTGATCGGAGCCAAGACTTTGAGAGACTTAGGGGAGATTTTATAGGCTAATTCTTTTTCTGTTTTATAACCTTCTCCATCTACATGAAGATAACTTTCCTCTTGCATGGTTACAGCAATAGATTTGCCTTGAAATGTTTCGGTAATACCGCTTTTGTGCAAGCTGCGATTGAGAAATCTGAACACCATTAAAAAATACCTATAAAGTGGTGCCTTTTTAATGAGCATAATATCCATAATCCCATCTTGCATCGATGCCGTTGGGGCAATGGTAAAGTGATAACCATACATAGAAGCATTGGCGATTACAGCCGCCGCATATTCCCCCGAGACTTTCTTGCCATCAATAATAATATCCAGCTTTTGTGGCTTGAATTTTAAAGCTTCACGAATAGACGTGAGCAAGTAGGGTATAAATCCTCTTTTACTGTTTTCCTTCGTCTTATAAGCGATGCGAGCGTCAAAACCGAGTCCAGATACATTGATGAAAAACCGATTATTCACGCTGCAAGTATCGACCTCTATTGTTTTTCCCGTATTTATAATTTGGATGGCTTTTTGAATATTCCGTCCCAGTCCAAGGTGCATTGCAAAGCCATTGCCTGATCCGCCTGGAAGTACAATCAATGCTGTATTGCTGTGAAGTAGCGATTGTGCCACTTCATTGACACTGCCATCACCTCCAACGGCCGCAACATAATCAAAATTGAGGTCCACACCTTCCTTTGCTAATTCTATCGCGTGTCCAGCATGTTGGGTAAATACAACTTCATATTCGAACTTGGAATGATCGAGCAGGTTTTTAATCAAGTCAGGTGTAGTCTTCTTTCCACTCGTTCCTGAAAATGGATTTACAATAAAACGGATTCTTTTTTTCATCTTATCTGTATACAAAGTACCTGAACATTAAAAAATTGAATGTAGCTCCTACGATAAATGCCACGATTGCTTTGCTAATTAAAAACTCCAATCCAAAATTTTCTGTTAAATAGATTACTCCAGTTGTATTAATCGCTGAACTTGTCAATGAAGTGATCGCATACTTAATAGCTTGATGTGAAATCTTCCCATCCTTTCTCTTAAACGCCCAATTTCTACCCAGGTAAAAACTCACAATGGCGCCAAAAATGTTGCCTGCGGCAGTAGAAACACCATAATAGACCGAAAATACGTAATACAACAATCCAGAAGCACCAAAATCAAAAACAGTAGATACAGCAGAACTCGCCTGCGACCTTATGAATGAAGTAAAGAATGGCACCTTTACTTTTCCACTTGTTTTTATTTCTTCCTGCATTATCAATTAAAAAGGGACAAGCCAAAGCTCATCCCTAATTTACTATTTATTTTGACTTGTATCGAAAATGTTGTTTTTAATCATAGTCTAAGCCCAAGTGATCCAATAAAGTTTCCCCGGCTATATGTCTCAATGTATTTTCAAGTTTGATTTGTTGCTTGAAAATATCATGTATCGGAGTCACACCCTTAGGAGCTTGAGGAGATTTCAAATAGAATCCTAACCATTCTTGAATACCACTCATTTCAGCTCTTTTGGCCAAATCAAGGAATAAGGCAAGATCCAGCACGATCGGAGCAGCCAGGATAGAATCTCTACACAAGAAATCAATCTTGATCTGCATCGGATAGTTCAACCATCCTTTGATATCAATATTGTCCCAACCTTCTTTTGCATCTCCTCTTGGTGGGTAATAATTAATTCTCACCTTGTGGTAAAGATCTTTGTACAATTCTGGATTTTTCTCTGGCTCAAAGATTTGATCAAGAACACCAAGCTTTGATACTTCTTTAGTCTTGAAATTATCAGGATCATCCAATACTTCTCCATCTCTGTTTCCTAAGATATTAGTAGAGAACCAACCTTCTACACCAAGTGCTCTAGCCTTAAGACCTGGAGCCAAGATGGTCTTCATCAATGTCTGACCTGTTTTGAAATCTTTACCCGCAATCGGAGTTCCAGTCTCTTTTGCCAATTGGATTAGCGCAGGTACATCACAAGAAAGATTCGGTGCCCCATTCGCATATGGAATACCCATTTTGATCGCTGCATATGCATAGATCATACTTGGTGGAATGTCTTTATGATTAGATTCAAGGCCTTTTTCAAAGCTTTTGATTGTCTTGTGCACTGAAGATTCTTCGATGTAGATTTCGGTACTTCCACACCATACCATTACCAATCTATCACACTTATTGGCTTTCTTAAAGTCCTTGATGTCCTTCATCAAAGCCTTGGCAAGAGCCATCTTAGTTCTTCCTTTCTTGACGTGCTTACCATCCAACCTCTTTACATAGTTCTTATCAAAGACAGCTTTCATAGGCTTGATCTTAGATAATTGAGGCTTCAATTGACGCAATAATTCTGGCTCTAGAACTTTTGCATGCATTGCTGATTCATAAACATTATCATCATATACATCCCATCCTCCAAAAGCTACTTTTTTAAGATTTTGGATAGGTACTAAATCTTTAATCAAAGGTTTGTTGTCCTCAGTTCTTTTACCAATACGTACTCTACCCATTTGTGTAAGAGAACCTATCGGGCTCGAAATTCCTTTGTTCACGGCATATACACCTGCGATAAAAGTAGTTGCTACAGCTCCCATTCCCGGAAGTAGTATTCCTAATTTTCCTGTTGCTTTACTAGCGATTCCTTTTTTTGACATTTCTATATTTCTGTGTTATTTTAACCAATTATGTTCTTTGTACCACGCTATGGATTCTTTCAATCCCTTCTCAAGATTATATTGTGGTTTGTAATTCAAATCCTTTTCAAGTGGAGCGGTATCACAAATCCAGCTATTCGCCTCCAATTCATTCACCTTCTCTACATTCAATGCTGGATAATTGCCAAACAATCCGCCAATCTTTTCACTTGCATATCCTAGTACTTTCACAACTGTAATGGGCAATTTTATCTTAAGAGCCAACTTGTCGCCCAATGCTTTTTTTATTGCTTTGTTGTAGGAAGTTGATGTATGTACCGCCAAATCCGTCGCAAAGTACGCAACATTTTTTTTATGTGCTAATGTTGAGTCAAGTATTACGCGAACCAAATCTTTTACATAAATAAAAGTGAGGTTTTGATCTTCCAATCCGATAGACAAATCAAGGTGACTATTCAACAATTGATATACCGTAAAGAGGTCTTTTTCACGTGGTCCATATACGGCAGTCGGACGAATTATGACATATGGAATATCTTCTTGACCCTTCAAATATTCTTCCGCTTTTAATTTGCTCCTTCCATAATTTGTGACGGGGTGGGGTGTACTCGATTCTTCGACAATCCCATTCTCAGTATATTCTGCGGGACCATAAGCTGCAAGGCTACTGATAAAGGTTAGTTTCTTCAGTGATACATTTGATAACTTGACAGCCTTGATAATATTGTTGAGATATTCGGCATTCACTTTGAAATACACCTCTTTTGAAGGTGTCTTTGTTACACCAGCATTATGTATGAAGTAGTCAAAATTGTGTTTGACTAATTGCTCTGATAATTTTTCAACATTTTCAAAATCTAGATTGATAAAATTAATCCTGGAATCTGTAAGATATTGTCTATTACTCGTTTTTCTGACAGCCGCGTATACATCCATACCTCTGTTGAGGGCTTCATCCACTAAGAATCCTCCAACAAATCCACTTGCGCCAGTTATCAGTACCTTTTGACTCAAATCCTAAATTGTTTTACTGTAAATTCTATAGGTCTTGTATTTTTGACCATTAAGTTTTTCTGCAGCTTGCACCATCATCGTATTGCTTTCCAACACCCAAGAAGCTTCTCCCGCCTTTAAATTATTTTCTTTTGCGGCTTTGATATAATTGGCAAAAAATACAGCTTCTATTCCCAGCTTCCTGTAATCTTCTAAAATCCCCAACAGAATAATACGAATCAAGCTGACCTTTGATTTATTAAGCAGCAGCTTTATAATATTAAAAGGCAATAATTTGCCATTTTTGAAATTCTTGGTTATTTCATTAATATCAGGCAAGGCAACACCAAATCCTATTAATTTTCCTTTTTCCTCTGCAAGATAGACATATCTCAAATCAAGCAACAGATTCAAGCCTTCTGCCAGATGGTTGTACTCCTCATCTGTAGGTGGCACGAATCCCCAATTTTTTTCCCAAGCCTTGAGATACACATCTTTAATCTTCACTATATCACTCTTCTTGCTCTTCTTTGTAGCCGTTCTGATTGTGATTCCTTTTCGTGCAAGTCTTTCCTGAAGCATGGACGCCAATCGAAGAGATTTTTCATTGACTCCCTCAGTAGGTATGTAGTAGGCGAAGAGGTCCATCTCCTTCCCAAAACCATACTTCGTAACAAAGTCATTGTAGTAGGGCTTATTGTAGGTCATCATCACAGTAGGAGGTCTGTCATAACCTTCTACAAGCATTCCAGCCGTGTCATTTGTAGTAAAATTTGTAGGGCCCAATATTCTATCCACACCTTTGGCCTTTACCCATTCAAGGGCTTTGTCCAATAGGGCAGAAGCCACATTGTAATCCTCTACAACATCAAAAAAGCCAAAAAAGCCAACATTACTATCATGATGATTATTGTAATTGTTGTCAAGGATAGCGGCAATCCGGCCTACAACCTTGCCATCCGCATCGGTAGCTATAAAGAGATCCGCTTCAGAGTGTTTGAAGAATGGGTTTTTCTTCTTGCTTAAAACTTCAGAAATATTGAGGTATAATTCGGGAACATAATTAGCATCTCCCTTATACAAGTCATGGGGAAATTTAATAAAGCGTTTTTTGTCTGATTTTGATTCTACTTTCGAAATAGAGACGGTCATGCAATACTTTTAGCTGATTCTATGATGTCTAATTTCTTAGCAATTTTTGTGATTTTATCAATTGATTCTTGAATTTGATCATGCGTATGCGTCGACATTAGAGAATACCTGATCAACGAAGATGTACTTGCTACAGCAGGAGATACCACAGGATTGACAAAAATACCTTCTTCCAAAAGCATCTTGGTCAATTTGAAGGTCTTGAAATCATCCCTCACATATATAGGAATAATAGGGGTGACTGTATGTCCAATATCAAAACCAGCATTACGTAGGCCTTCCATGGCAAAGTGGGTATTACTCCACAACTTCTCAATTCTTTCCGGCTCTTCCATGATCAAATCTATTGCCGCAATCACACTTGCCGCATTAGCAGGTGCTATGCTGGCAGAGAATATCAATGACCTTGCATTGTGCTTCAAGAAATTGATGGTATCATTATCAGCAGCAATAAAACCACCGATCGAAGCCAATGACTTGCTGAATGTGCCCATAATCATGTCCACCTCATCTGTCAGTCCAAAGTGAGCGGCAGTTCCTCTTCCATTTTCGCCCATTACACCAAGACCATGCGCATCATCTACAAAAATGCTTGCTTTATACTTTTTTGCCAATTCGTTTATTCTCGGTAAGTTGGCCAGGTCACCTTCCATACTGAATACTCCATCCACAGCGATAATCTTCAGGCTGTCAGGCTCAGTCTTTGACAATACCTTCTCAAGCGCCTCCATATCATTGTGCTTGTACTTAAGTACTTTAGCGAATGACAATCTGGAACCATCGATTATGCATGCATGGTCCAATTCGTCCATGATGATGTAGTCGTGCCTTCCTGGAATAGAAGACAGTACTCCGAGATTGACTTGAAAACCAGTACTAAAAACCAGTGCGCCTTCTTTACCAACAAATTTTGCAAGTTTTTCTTCCAATTCTAAATGAAGGTCCAATGTTCCATTTAGAAATCTTGAGCCAGCACATCCAGATCCATACTTATCAATGGCAAGTTTTGAAGCCTCTTTAAGTTTTGGATGATTGGTCAATCCAAGGTAGCTGTTACTGCCAAACATTAGCACTTGTTTGCCTCCAATGGTCACAACGGTATCTTGTTCAGATTCTATTGTTCTAAAAAAGGGATAAAGCCCCAAATCAGCTACCTTTTGAGGGATATCATATGCTTTCATTTTTTGTTTAAGAATACTCATATGGCACTATTTCTTGAATATTTTAATTATTAGCATGCAATAAATAAAAATACGGTTTACTATTACAACTTATGCTATAAACCTCGCATATTTATCTATTAACGTACGTATTTTTGTTTTCATTAATACATAATCGAACACAAAGATGGCAATTATTGCACAAAAAGAGCCTAAAATCACATCAATAATATAATGATGCATCGAATAAACTGCTGCATACCATATACCTATCACATCGATTGCAAATAAAACAGAAAGCCATTTATGTCTTTTTTTCAATCCAAAATAAAGCAGTATCACGGGGTAAGCTGCATGAAGTGAAGGTATGGCCGCAAATACGTTTGCATTCTTATTGTACATATTTGCGAATATTGGAAAATTGATCAAGCTATCAAATCTTAATAATTGAGCTGCATTGCCTGGAATATCAAAATTAGTGGCTGTACCATGATAGAATACATACCAAGGCGGAGCAGCGGGATATAAGTAGTACACCATGAAACCAATCAAATTTGCGAATAAAAAGGTGGCCGAGAATTTTAGCAACATTTGCTTATCGGTAAAAAACAAGTAAATGCAATAGGCCATAGGCAATGGCACCCAAGTCAAATAAAATATTCCAGACAAAAAATCCGATAATGGATTCGCATATCTATGAAAGTATTCATTAGGGGTAAGTATCTCGTTTCCATCGGTAATGGGGAACAAGAGTTTTTCAAAGTTATAAGGTTCAATTATATGGATGGTATTGAGCATATAATTGGGATAGATGCGCATGGCGTCATACAAAATCCAGAAAATCCAAAAGAATATAAATCCCAGGACAAATTTTCGGGTGAGTGCCGATGAAAAATAAGCGATTACCAGAAATGTGATGAAATAAAAGTGATCTGACCTGAAACCAATCACCAAATTGAGCCAAAGCAGGTAAAACATCAAAAACAGCCCAGCAATCGACAGGGTAGTTTTAGAAAAAGCTCGATTCAAAGGATTAACTTCCGAAACCAAATTTTGATCCATAAATTAGTCAATCTTATATATCTATTTTCTCATAACATGGAAGTCCAGTGTCTATCTGAATTCCATATAACTCCAGATATTTGACCACTGGGAAGGCTCCTTGTTCCTCGACAAAAACATAAACATTGGACAGCTCTGCCCATCTATTATTAATCTTGCTTACCGCTTTATAGATTTGCTCATCGTTTTTTGTAATAAATATTTTGTAATTGGGGTAGGAGATGATATTCATTTGAATCGCATCATTATTAATCACATCATAATCATAACCATATGCAAGTTTTCTTTGGATATAATTCAATGGTTTGTCCTTGCCATTGTTATCAAATTGCCTCCAAAAAACATAGATCGGGTTATTTCTAACAAAGCTTCCGCTACAATCTTTTTGAATTTGATAGATTACCGTATTAGGATTTTGATTTCGCTGAATATAGAAAAGCATGTCGCTAACATCGGGTATGGGATAGTTTTCAGGCAAGCCCTTCAGGCCTCTAATATTATAATCATTCTTCTTATCTTTTGGTGGCAGATACATTATTCAGATTTTAATATTATTTTACGTGCATACATTAATCTTCTTACTGCTGTGATATTAGCCATAATGGCTAATATAAAAATTGGTAATGTAAAGATAGTTATTGTTTCGAAAAGAGGAAAGGGCAACACGTCAATATCAATTTTAAAATTGCCTCCATACATCTTACTGAATATTCCACAAGCCAATGCCGCAATACCAATAAGCAAAACTCGCTCAGGTCTTTGCATTATCCCGACACTGGCACTTACTCCCAATCCTTCTGCTCTTGCACGGGTATAACTGACCATTACACTTCCGATCATAGCAATAAAGGCAAACAAAGAACTAAGGAAGTAATCATAGGAAACTAAATAATAACAAATCCCAAGAAACATGAACATTTCACTGTATCGATCCAATACCGAATCAAACAAGGCGCCATAATCTGACGACATATTGGCTACCCGTGCTAATCTGCCATCCACCATATCCATCAATCCTCCCAGTAAGATAATAAAGCCTGCCACTCCCACATATCCATGATCCATCCTTTCACCTTTCTCTGCACCATATATCAATACTGCAGAAGCCAAAATGTTCAATATAAGCCCTATAAAAGTGATCATATTGGGAGTGATTCCTATTTTCATCAAAAACTTGATAAATGGATTGATTATTCCATAAACCAATTTCTGACCTTTGTCTTTCCAATTACTTGCCATAAGCACAAATCTAACTGAAAAGTTTAACTGTCAAAAAAATATTTGACATTCGAGGCGCTCCAATCCACAGATTTACTCAATTGTTGCACAAAAAAAGGCTACTGCAAAATGCAGTAGCCTTATATGTTTTTCCTAAAGATAGGACTAATTCATATTAGTGAATTACTGAAATCTTCTTAGAAATCATTCCATCTTCAGTTCTTATGTTCATAAGATACATTCCACCTGGGAATTCTGAAACATCAACTGACAATACATCTTTTTTGATGTTTGAGAAGTTATAAACTCCTGCTCTATTTCCAGCCATATCCATAAGCTCGATAGAAACATTTTTAGAAACTTCTTCCAAGCTAAGCGCAACATTCAGTTTTTCTGAAGCTGGTGAAGGATATACATTTACACTAATATCTTCATTGATATCTTCTGTTCCTACAGGAGGTGAAAGCATCATGCTGATATCCCAGATAACTCCGCCATCAACATTAAATAATTGTCTGTCATGTCTGTCATCATGGCTAGCTGAATTTGCAGCAGCAAATGATCCATATCCGCCGATAATTCCAGCTTCTCTATGTGCCAATTGATTTGCACTAGGAGAATACTCAGGGAATCCTGTATCATCTACTCCATAAAAGAAATAATTCGTCATTTCATTAAAAGGAGAGGTGTGAGCAACTACCAAAATTTCAGATCCTGGATCCGGAACGATTAAGTTACCAGATAGATCTCTTACCTCAACAGTATACCTCATTTCGGATGGGTCTCCTGGTTGAACAATAATGTCAGTTTCACCAAGAAGAAGTCTTTCTCCTGCATCTACAGTTCCAATATTATCAAAATCTACCCACTGGTAAACTGCAACATTGATAAATCCTGGAGAAGGTATTGAATCCTGAGTACTTGTAGTATAACCTAAAGTAATATTTTGAATTCCTTGTTCTCCAGCATTTTGTGGTATCTGGAAATATGATCCCCATGAAAGAAGTCCATCTCCATATCTGAATCCACTCAAGTAAGGGCTTCCATGCTCTTCCTCAGTTGGAAGTTTTCTGAATTCTAGATCCGTTATTTTGAAAGGAGCCGTAATCACATCGTTATCTGGATTTACATCTCCTTCAGCATCCATTTCAAATTCTACTGAATAAAATCCTACCTCATCCGGCATAGTGTACGATGCATCGAACAATTTGTTCTCATCAGTACTACATCCTGGTACAGAAGGATAATTTCTAGAGGCAGACATCAATTCTTGGCTCAAAGAGTTTCTGATTCTGAAATTCAAAGTAGATTCTGGAGAAGCTCCTACTCTTAAGTTTTCAATATCTGCAAGAATAGGACCTGTAGTTCCCATATTCTTAGGAGTAGCATAGTTCGCTACTTTTGTGTAGAAATTGCTATTAACTCTCATGTCTACTGAAGGATCAGCTTCAACAAAAGATACATCATCAATTCCCCAGTAGTAGTAATTACCTACGTAGTGAAATGTAACAACAACACTAGACTCTCCCTGAAGTCCACACATTGGGAATCTTAGCAACTCCTGCGTAGTCGCAGCATTCAGTACCAACTGTTGGTTGATTTCAATTGTATCAAAATTAGTTGCACCTCCATCTTTTGAAAGATAGATATAAAATTCACTTTGGAATTGTCTTACAGATTGGAAAAACAATAATTCTACGCCTGTAGCTGCATTAGAGAAATCCAGCTCTGGAGATACTAAATACCCGTTACAATCAGCTGGACATGGTCCCGAACCTGAATTCATAGTATTGTTATTATCCAGGAAATCTGAATCCATCACCATAGCTCCATTACATTGTGACTCTGAAGCCATTACTGTAGGTCCATTTCCACTATAAAATCCCATCATCAAATCAGCAGTCTCGCTCCAATTCCATCCTAAAGTAGTCTCGAATCCTGCAGCGTCCAAAGATCTCCATCCTTCTGGTCCACCATCGAACTGAAAGTTGTAATATGCACCTGGAGGTGGATCAATTTCACATTGGGAATGCCCCATTGTAACAAATCCAACTATAAGGGCTAACCCCAAAAATAATTGAGTAAAATTTTTTCTCATAATAAATGTTTTAAATAATTAAGTCGTTATTAAAATCCTATAAAGTGGCTATTCAAAACGCTAAAATAGAAATTCTTTTGAAAACAAAATGTCTCAAAGGACAACTGTCTGCTATTTCATTTAGCAATTTTTTCGCTCATCTTGAAATATGCCGTTTTAAGCTCATCCAATGTCACAGTGCTGACACCTGACTTCATACATACTATTTTACCGCATAGATTGGCTAAAGTAGAAATGGATTCGGCACTATAGCCCAACAAATGCCCCAATACCATAATCGAAAGTGATGTATCACCAGCACCGCTCACATCTATCACATCAATCTTCTGAGTCGGGACGTAAGAAACTTTCTCGTTTTCGACGAAAGCGATTCCTTTTTCTGCCAACGTACACATTAAAATCTTGCATTCTAGTTTTCGGGCACTTTCCAAAAGAACATCATCCAAAGAATCAACTTCACCAGATTGAGTAGCCTGTCTAAGCTCAGATAAATTGGGCTTGAATAATGCGGCACCTTTGAATTTCCAGAAATGTAGATGCTTTGGATCTACAAAAAAGGGAATCTCCAGCTTATTTGCCAATTCAATTATTTTATCAATCAATGAAATGGTAAATATTCCCTTATTATAGTCCTGGAGTACAATTCCTGTAATATTACTACCCCCTTTTAGCAATGACGATATGCTTTCAAATAAAGCGGATTGAACATCTTGAGAAATATCATTGACATCCTCGTCATCAATTCTCAACATTTGCTGTCCCTTGGAAACGATCCTGGTTTTGGTGGTGGTTACTTTTTGGGTTCTGACTATTCCGTTTATGTCATGCACTTTTTCCTTTGCCATATCAAGAACCAAATCTCCGTTTGGGTCATTTCCGACGCATCCCATCAGAAATACCCTCGCTCCCAAAGCGGTCAGGTTAGTAGCGACATTAGCTGCACCACCAAGAACGGTATGAGTGCTTTCGGTCAAAACAATTGGGACAGGTGCCTCGGGAGAAATCCGGCTCGAATCACCAATAATGTATTTGTCAAGGATTATATCTCCAATAACCAAAATACTTTGCTTCTCTACATTTTCGAATTTCTCAAACATTTATCTCGCTTTTCTTAAATATCTTTTGACAGATTATTTCCGTCGGAGAATATTCGGGCGAAAAATAAGACTTTAGTTTAGTTTCTATTTCTTTTCTGTTAGATTCTTTATTTATTCTCTTGCAAATGTCACCAACGGCTGAAGCATTAACAATAGGAAATGCACAATTATTATCAGTCAAGAATTTAGCTTCATTGCTCTTCTGGAAATTAGGACCAAAAAGAGTTGGAATTTCAAATACTGCGGCTTCCAGGATATTATGAATACCTACACCAAATCCTCCACCAATATAGGCCATACTGGCCAGGCGATAAGCAAATTTTAATTCTCCCATTGAAGTGATAATATTGATTCCAGACGATGCCTCCCGGGTATGTGTCACCAATTTGCTTTTATCAATTTTGCTACTTATTTTTTGAATATTCTTTTCATCCAGTTCATGAGGATATATCAAATGTGTTGCGGATGGATGAATACTTATCAATTCCTGCACGACATTCAAATCACTTTCCCAGATGCTTCCATAGACTATGACGGGTTGTGATAGATTAGACGAAAGCTCTACTGATACAGGATTTAAGTGACTCTTATTATAGTTAGCCTGATCAATTCTTGTATCTCTTGAAACACAGACTTCATCCTGATACACCTTGGAAATAATATTTTTCGAGTCTTCATCTACAACGAATATTTTGGAAAAAGAATGAAGTCCTTTTTTAAAGAATTGCAATGGATATTTTATAAAGTAATGTGATTCTCTTATGGTGGCAGAAACAAGGAAAGTCTCTACTTTTTGATTTTTCAGTTCATGCAGCAAATTCCACCACCATTCATTTTTAATAATAATGACAATCTTGGGTTTAATAATAGAAACCAAGCTCGACATTTCAGAAGGTGTGTCGAATGGAAGATAGATTTTTTCAAGACGCGCATCAATATCATTCTTGGCGTGTGTATATCCCGATGGAGAAGAAAATGATAAGACTATACCATAGTGCGTATTCTGAATTATCCATCTTATTATTGGCAAAGCTTGTTCATGCTCACCTTGAGAGGCGCAATGAATAAAAACCAGGTCTTTTTTATTCTTACTACTGAATTTTTCAATATCAACCTTTGATATACCAATGCCTTCAACCTTGAGTTTTGCTTTTTTGTTGAAAAGTGCAGCTAGCGTTATCGTACCCTTATAAAAGTGGATTAATAAAGAATAGAAAAAATTTGTCATTGGATCAATAGAATACTTCTCTGTCTTCAAAATCATCATGAAAAGGAAGTATCCAAGCGGCCTTTAGACCAATCATGCCATCAAACCTTCTTTTTTGATCGGTTGGCAAGCCTGTATCAAAATTGACCTTTCTCACACTTGTTGTGAAGCCTTGAGTAAATTCCAATCCGATATAAAAGTTCACCCGTTTATTAGATGATACATGTTGATATCCAACAAACTCTCTCAAAGCAAATCCTCTGGTAAGTCTGTCATATCCTTTGAGATAGTCATTTTCAATTTGTGGCAAACTTCTCACTTCATCCTGGACTCTTATATAGTGTGCTAATATTCCTGCAGCACCTGTCACCCTCAATCCTGATCTGGAATTTTTACCAAAAGGAAACAACTTCCCGAAATTAGCCCCCAGAAATACACCTCTTTCCCGAGTAAACACCTCAGCATAAGAATTGTCCGCGCCTAAAATTTGACCATTCGACAATTTTAGATTGGTCAATACATCTTCTTTGACGTCGTCTCCAAACATATATGAAAACTCGAGCCCGAAAATATAATTGGACCCCGTCAATCTTTCAGCACCAACTGTAAATTTCAAATTTCTACCAAATCGATCACTCAAGTCTCCAAAAGGAAACTCTATGCCATATCCGAAACTAAAATTGGTCATTCCGATATTCATAAAGCTCGTCTTATCATCTTGTGACATTCCGAACTGACCTATTAAAATAAAGAGCAGAAGAAAGAGATTTTTTTTCATAATCATTGTTTTATCCATTGTCCCATCAAGCAGGATAATAAATCACAAATTTCTTTTCAGGAATTATTCTAAATATCACATCCAACTATCAATTCTATAATCAAACATGAATTCAGTACGCCTTATATTTAATGACGATAAACCAATCCCAAAAAGTATTAGTTGTGCAAGAATAATGAATCCAGATAAAACATGTATCAATCTTTGAGCTTTTTAATCAAAATGTCTTTTTAAAGAATTGAAATTGGAGAGATACAATAAATGCTAAAACAAATGGAGTAAATGGAAGAAATGAAACATCTATTACTTAAATTTGCATTTAAACTAGTATTGAATAATGGCAAAGGTTTATGTTACGAGAGTTGAAAGATTCAATGCAGCTCATAAATTATGGGTGGATGAATGGAGTGAAGAGAAAAACTTTGAGGTATTTGGCAAATGCGCAAATAAGAATTGGCATGGTCACAATTATAGATTGGAGGTTACCGTAAAAGGCACGCCAGACCCAATAACAGGCTTCGTAATGGATGCTAAAAAACTGGGCGAGCTGGTAAAACGTGAGATCACAGAAAAGCTGGATCACATGAACCTCAATCTGGATGTCGATTTCCTAAAAGGAATGCAGCCTACCTCTGAGAATCTGTCCATTACCATCTGGGAAATTCTCAAGGATCACATCACTACATGTGAACTATTCAGCGTAAAACTCTATGAAACTGAAACCATCTTTACCGAATATAAAGGAGAATAATCACTTACCAAAAGCTTGATTTTAATGTCTTATAAAAAGAAAGAATCTTACGATACAAAAATCACCAAATCAATTCAGAAAAGATATGCTGATATTTTGGACTCAATCGGAGAAGACAAGGATAGGGAAGGTCTGCTCAAAACGCCGGAAAGAGCGTCAAAAGCAATCCAATTTCTTACACACGGCTATGACCTGGACCCAAAGAAGATTTTGAAATCAGCACTTTTCAAGGAAGATTACAACGAGATGGTCATTGTCAAGGACATTGAATTATTCTCACTTTGCGAGCATCACATGCTGCCATTCTTTGGCAAAGCACATATTGCATACATCCCCGATGGCAAGATCGTGGGCTTAAGTAAATTGCCAAGGGTCGTAGATGCATTTGCAAGAAGGCTCCAAGTACAAGAAAGACTGACACACGAAATATTGAATGCCATAGAAGAGACTCTTAAACCTCTTGGTGTTGCGATTGTCATCGAAGCGGTACATATGTGCATGATGATGAGAGGTGTTCAAAAACAAAATTCCGCTACTACGACATCTGCTTTTACAGGCGAATTCAAAAATGTAGAAACGAGGAACGAATTTTTAAATTTAATAGGTAGTAAACTTAGATAATAAAATATGATAGCATATGTTTTCCCGGGACAGGGAGCGCAATTTGAAGGAATGGGCAAGGATTTGTATCAAGAAGATCCTGCAAGTAAGATAATCTTTGATCGAGCGGATGAAATACTTGGCTATAAGTTGAGTCAAATTATGTTTGAAGGAAGTGCGGAAGATTTAAAAAAGACTGAAATAACACAACCAGCTTTATTTGTCCATGCTCTGGCCAGTTATGCAAAAAATGGTGGTGGGCATAATCCCGATGCAGTAGCTGGACATTCGTTAGGAGAATTCTCTGCCCTTGTAGCAAGTGGTGCGATGTCATTTGAAGACGGTCTACAATTAGTATATAAGAGAGCTATGGCAATGCAAAAAGCTTGCGATGCTGCACCAGGTACCATGGCTGCAATCCTTGGACTGGATAATGAGGTAGTAGAAGAGGTGTGTGGTGGAATTGATGAGGTCGTAGTCGCAGCCAATTATAATTGTCCAGGTCAGCTGGTTATTTCAGGTGATATTGCCGGCATCAATAAAGCCGTAGCTGCATGCACTGAAAAAGGAGCAAGAAGAGCATTGGTACTTCCAGTGGGAGGCGCTTTTCACAGTCCTCTCATGGCACCAGCACAAGACGAATTGGCCAAGGCAATAGATGAGACAAAATTCAGCGCCCCGTCTTGTCCAATCTACCAAAACTATACTGCGATGCCGGAAACCGATCCAGTAAATATCAAAAACAATCTAATCGCTCAATTGACCGGAGCCGTGAAATGGACTCAAATAATGAATAAGATGATCGCTGATGGTATCACCTCTTCTATTGAGGTGGGTGGAAATGGCAAAGTCTTATCTGGATTATTTAAAAAAGTAGACAGAAAATTTCCAACATCTGCGTTATAGAATAAGTTATGGATAAAACAATCGTCAAAGCAGGTACTATATTGATTGCCGAGCCATTCATGCTCGATAGTCCATTTAAGAGATCCGTTGTCCTGATCTGTGAGCACAGAAATGATGGCACCGTGGGATTCATCCTCAATAAGGCGATTGACATGAAGATAGAAGATTTGATTAGGGACTTTCCTGAGTTTGATGCCCCTGTATATTACGGAGGTCCAGTATCAACAGACACCATACACTACATCCACAATGTGGGTGACTTACTGGACAATAGTAATGAAGTGACACGGGGCGTGTTCTGGGGTGGTGATTTTGAAAAGCTTAAATTTTTGGTCAACTCAAAATTGATAAAACCAGAAAACATCAAGTTTTTTATAGGCTATTCTGGTTGGTCCGGTGGTCAACTTGACGATGAATTAAAAGAAGGCACTTGGATCACTGATCATATGTATGCCAATTATGCATTCAAAGATGACAAGGATAATCTATGGACTACGGTACTAAACAACAAAGGAGACACTTATACTGTCATTGCTCAAATGCCGGAACTTCCATCATTGAATTAGAAATTAAATGAGTGGAATTCCTTTAGTATTGGAAATTAAAAATGGGGTATTCGGGCAGAAAGATCAGCAGATTTTAAAGGATGTTGCATTCTCTCTTGCGGAGGCGGAGATGTGCTATATCATTGGAAAGTCAGGGTCTGGAAAATCCACCTTTCTTCGCACCCTCTACGGTGCCATTCCCTTGCTATCGGGATCTGCAAAAATTTCTGGATTTGACTTGAGTCTTTTAAATAGAAAAAGTATACCAGATCTGAGGAGGTCAATAGGCATGGTATTCCAAAAATTTCATTTATTTGAAAGATGGACAGTATTTCAAAATCTTGATTATGTACTCAAGGCCACGGAGTGGAAAAATGCAAACGAAAGATCCGAACGTATAAATCAAGTAATCGACGAAATTAAACTCTCGGATAAAAGAGATACTCATGTGTACGAGCTTTCTGGAGGAGAACAGCAAAAGGTAGTCATTGCCAGGGCCATTTTGAACAAGCCTCAATTGATTATTGCCGATGAGCCAACTGGCAACCTTGACCCAGAATCAAGTGAAGAAATAATGCACCTTTTATATAAGATAGCTTCTGAAAACAAAATGGCGATATTGATAGCTACCCACGATCATGCGTTGATAGACAAATTCCCAGCACGGATATTCAAGTGCTCAGAGGGTAGAATAGAAGAAGTACGCTAGAAATTACACCTTAAAATATTTCCAATCATGACCGCCTTCAATATTGAGCAGGGTCTGATAGATAACTCTAATTACATTTTCGACATCATCCTTGTGAGCCATTTCCACGGTCGTATGCATATATCTCAGGGGTAATGATATCAAGGCTGAAGGCACGCCACCATTCGAGTAGGCAAAGGCATCAGTATCAGTTCCAGTAGATCTGCTGCTTGCTGATCTTTGGAATGGGATGTCATTTTGTTCTGCAACATCGATGATGAGATTCAGCAATTTGGTATGAACTGCTGGAGCATAGGTAAAACAAGGTCCGTCACCAGCCCGTACATCGCCCTGAACTTGTGCTTTGACCAAGGGTGTATTTGTATCATGGCAAACATCGGTAATGATCGCGACATGAGGTTTGATAGTAGCGGCAATCATCTCAGCTCCTCTCAATCCAATTTCCTCCTGCACCGCATTTACTATATATAGCGAAAATGGCAATTCATCTTTATTCTTTTGGAGTAATCTGGCAACCTCTGCAATACAAAATCCACCAACTCTATTGTCCAAAGCTCTACCAACATAATATTTGTTGTTTAGTATTTCCAAAGGATCATCATAGGTGACAACACACCCAACATGGATGCCCATATCTTCGACTTCCTTCTTATCCTTTGCTCCGACATCAATAAATATATTTTCCTGCTTTGGTACTAGGGAGGTTGCATCTTTTCCTTTTCTAGTATGTATTGCTGGCCATCCGAATACACCTCTTACGATTCCTTTTTTCGTATGAATATTGACCCTCTTACCAGGTGCAATAAGATGATCAGCCCCTCCATTCCTAATTACATTGATGAAGCCCTTATCTGAAATATAATTTACAAACCATGAGATTTCATCCGCATGACCTTCGATCACAACCCTGTAATCTTTGCCAGGGTTGATGATCCCATAAGCGGTGCCATAATTATCAATGTGATATTCATCCACGTATGGCTTGATATAATCCAACCACATTTTCTGCCCTTCAGATTCAAATCCCGTAGGAGATGGATTGCTCAAGTATTTCTTCAAGAAGTCTTCTGATTTCTTTGTAATTATAGCCATGAATTGTTTACTCTATTATTTATATTAAATGTATGATTTAAATTAATAATTATTAAATCAAAAATTGCGATCATACCACCCATTTGGATCTTTACTCCAATCAGATAGAACTTCCACCTCTTTTTCTGAAATATAATCTGCCTTAGATGCTTCAGAAAGTAAGGTCGAATAATTACTTAAAGTTGCAAATTTACAATTTGCTTTTTCAAAATTGTCGATTGCTTTTTGGAATTCGTAAGTAAAAATAGCCATAACTCCTACAACGTCATATCCATTTTCTCTCAGATCATCCACAGCAAGTATGCTACTACCACCTGTCGAAATCAGGTCTTCAATAACCAAAATCTTGCTTCCCTCAGCAATCTCACCTTCGATCTTATTTTGCCTTCCATGTTTTTTAGCCGATGAACGAACATATGAAAATGGGAGATCCAAATAATCCGCAAGTAAAGCACCGTGGGCTATTCCCGCAGTAGCTACACCAGAGATATGATCAAAGTCAGGAAATGATTTGGAAAGTTCTCCAAACCCTTCCTTTATATCTTTACGTATTACTGGATAAGAGAGCGTAATTCTATTATCACAATATATCGGAGATTTGATACCTGATGCCCAAGTAAAAGGGTTTTGTGGACTTAGTTTAATTGCGTTTATTTGCAACAATTTTTGAGCAATAGCTTTATCAAATTCTCTCACTTCTTCATTTTTTTAACAAAGGATGGCAAATGTACGAAATCTATATAAATGACACTAAAATTGTATTACTTCCTTCAAAGAATATTTCAAAACCAGAAATTGAAGATGATAAGAACATAATAGCAAGGTACACTGGAAAGACCAACCACCTTTTGAGTTTTATAGATATGTGTGAGAAAACGGATCGCTTTCAGTCTATTTTCATTCATTCTATGGACATAGAAAAATTGATCGCAGATTTCAAAGGTATATACAAAATTGTACAAGCCGCGGGTGGAGTAGTGGTCAACGAGAAAAATCAAATCCTATTTATTCATCGAAGAGGTTATTGGGACCTTCCGAAAGGAAAAATAGAGTCGAAGGAGACTAGAAGAGATGCTGCGAGACGAGAGGTGGAAGAAGAAACTGGGATTACCAATATCCAATTGGACAAAAAACTGATTGAAACACAACATACCTATCGTAATAAGAGTGACCGTCGATGTATTAAATTGACGCATTGGTATTTGATGTTTGCAAAAAAACAAAAGGCGACACCGCAAATTGAAGAGGACATCGAAAAGACGGAATGGATGACCATGGAAAAGTTTTTTTCCAAGAAGAGAAAGGTGCATGGTAATATTATTAATGTATTGAATGAGATAAAAACAGCAAGTAAGTAAACATGGCACAAAACAAATTAAGCTTAGTATTCAAAGGCATGGCCATGGGTGTGGCAGAAGTAATTCCGGGAGTCTCCGGAGGCACAATCGCCTTCATTACTGGGATATACGAACAATTGATCAACTCAATCAAGGCTTTTGGACCCGAAGCATACAATGGATTTAAGACGAATGGAGTAAAAGGTTTTTGGAAGTCAATAGATGGCAATTTTTTATCTACGCTATTAACTGGCATGGCACTCGGGGTGATCCTGGGCATCTTCGGAATATCCTATTTACTGGAAAATTATCCAGAGCCTTTGTGGGGTTTCTTTTTCGGACTCATTGCAGCATCGGCCGTATATATTGCCAAGCAAATTGAAAACTGGAATTTAAAGTTAGTCATTACGCTGATCGTTGGGATCGTAATTGCATATTCCATTACCATACTTTCGCCGGCTGAAGGAAGCACAAGCGCCCTTTATGTATTCATATCAGGAGTCTTGGCCATTTCAGCATTGATGTTGCCTGGAATATCGGGTAGTTTTATTCTGTTGCTCTTGGGAATGTACACCATCATCATACCTTCACTCAAGAATGTATTGAAGACTTTTGATACCTCAAGTATTATTGTCATTGCCATATTCGGGTCGGGGTGTATTGTCGGATTATTAGGTTTTTCCAGAATATTGAGCTGGCTTTTTGCCAAATACAAGGACATCAGTTTTGCCTTATTGACGGGTTTCATCATCGGTGCTTTGAACAAGGTATGGCCATGGAGAAACGTATCAATGATAATGGACAAGGAGACGGGAGAGCGCTTGGAAGTACTGGATTTGAGCAACTATTCTGAATTGGATATGGAGACAATAAAAGTGGTTCAGGAAGTAAATTGTCTGCCGAATGATTATATGATGGGTGATCCGATGACAATATTGACAATTTTTTGTATCTTTGCGGGCCTTATTAGCGTTTTTCTCTTGGGAAGACTGGAAAAATAATGCTTCCAAATTGTTAAAACCTAATAAATTGAACTATTTCAGAGTATAAACACGTTAAAATATATATATGATTATTATCAATGTAAAAGACGAGGAGTCAATAGACAGAGCACTAAAAAGATACAAGAGAAAACATAGAAATGTTGGTATCGTAAAAGAATTAAGAGCTAGAAAACATTTTACCAAGCCTTCTGTTCAAAGAAGGAATGAAGTTCTTGATGCAGCTTATCGTTTGAAGAAATTCGGATCTTAACAATTAAATATATATTTTATGGCAAAGAAGTTTGACTACGGGCAAGGGATTTATTATTTCAATATCAGAAATGGTGGACACAATAGTATCACTATTAAGAGAAAGGATAAAGACGATGCCATCAATAGATTCTTATCTTATAAGTCTCTAGGTAAAGATTGTGAATGGTTAGGAAAATGGGAAGGCAAGAAATTTGTCGAAACAAGCCAACCTCAATTGAAATCTGCTTAGATTTTTATAATTGACATAAAAAAAAGAGTAATGTGAAAGCATTACTCTTTTTTTTGTCCTGACTTTTCTTTTGTAGAACATTCTATCAACTTAGATTCTTATTCCGATTCATAAACCAGTGCTTTCACCTCGACCTTGAATCTTTTATCCAATGCCCTCAGTTGTTTGGCAGTCCGAGGAGATAATACCAAGCGAACATCATTCGTATACGCACCATATGGAATTCTTCCTATCACCTTGGCCCGCACTGATCTCTTCAAAAGTGGATTGTACAATTCTATATAAGAATCAATAATCGCATCTTTGTGCAGTACATAGACAGTACCATTATCTGGCATTGCTTTGTCCCAATGGGCCACTTCAGCCCTTTCCACCAATTTCATGGATTCTGAGTAAGTATGTCTTCCCAATAGAGAAAGATTAAATCCTTCGGGAAGTGTCTCGACCAGATTGCTAGTATCAATGACAGTCTCCAAGTCAGATCCATCAGGATTTACCATCGAATCTTCAACACTACTATTAGAATCTATTACTTCAACATCTTGATTCGCATCTGAAAAATCAAGATCTTCTTCAAACTCTTCTACCGCCTCAATAGGAGTAGAGCCATCAATAGGAAACCAACCAACCAGAATATTCTGCCCCAGTGCCAAATCATTGTTTTTAAGATTGTTCCTTTTCACCAAATCTTCAGTGGGCTGATTAAAATAGATCCTCGAAATTCGGAATAGATTGTCCTTTGGTTTAGTCTTATAGTATACTGGAATGTAATGTCCATACTTAAGACCTGACAAATTCACACCTTTGAAAAGATAATTATCCAGGATCGGAATTTTAATCTGTTGCCCAATGCCAATAGTGGCTCCTTTTCGAAGATTATTAATCTGATATATTTTGTGAAGTGGGATATTGAATATTTCTGATAAGGCATATAGACTTTGTCCCTTCTCTATTTTATGAACATAAAAATACTCTGAATTACTATCTAATTCCACGTTGATATCATCACCATTTGTAAAGATGGTATTCGACAATGTTTGTGCATATAATTGAGCATTCATAAATACAATTACAAATGCAAAGAATAACTTCTTCATTTTAAGACCTGTTTATAAGGTACAAATATATTAAATTTTATTGTAATATGTAAATGTCCGGTATACAAGGTATGCATAACAAATTGCACATTTCCATTGTCATTCCTAGAGTAACCGAGAATTGTCATCCTAAAGGAGCGTAGTCGAAGAACGACAATGCTTTTAGTACTTTAATTTAGACCAACGCGGAAAAATCTAAAAGTGCGGATCTGTTATCAATCCCCAGTAGATTTCTCCGTTAAAATCGAAATTAGAATCACTCATAATTACCTTTCCCTCCACTCGTTGCACCCGGTCAAAATGACAATTATTATTTCAGGTTTTCTCTTTAAATGCAATTTGTTCTAAACACGGTATACAACGCTATTTAGAGTCTACCAGAGCAACAGGCTCTAAGTTATCCATAACATACTTGTTTCAATTCTTTAAGGTTTAGGATTAAACATTTATTGCATTGACATCAATTCTTCTCAATTCATTTTAGAAATCAATCTTTAAAGAGTCAAAAATGAATAACTAAAAAGAAAATATACCTTCTTTGATGTCAGTATTTACTACTTTTGCAGCACTTTAAAATTCAAAAATCAAATATTAAAATGAAGAATATTTCTGTGATTGGTGCAGGTACAATGGGAAATGGAATAGCACATGTATTTGCGATGAATGGATTTCAAGTTCACCTAATCGATCTGTCTCAGGAGGTGTTGGATAAGGCAATGGCAACTATTGATAAAAACTTGTCAAGAATGGTGGCCAAGGAAAAAATAACTGAAGACAAAAAACAGGATACCCTAAATAATATTACCTGCCTGTCTGACGTGGGCCAAGGAGTGCAAAATGCTGATCTTATTGTAGAAGCGGCTACTGAAAATGTAGACCTCAAATTAAAAATCTTTAAACAACTGGATGAATTGGCGCCTGAACATTGTATTCTTGCCAGTAATACATCCAGCATCAGTATCACAAAAATAGCATCGGTAACCCAAAGGGCGGACAAAGTCATTGGTATGCACTTCATGAATCCTGTTCCCATTATGAAATTGGTCGAAGTCATTCGTGGTTTCGCTACTTCAGATGAGGTTTGTGAGCAAATCATGGAATTATCCAAAACCATTGGTAAAATTCCTACCGAGGTAAATGATTATCCTGGATTTATAGCCAATAGAATATTGATGCCCATGATCAATGAAGCGATTTATTCACTTTATGAAGGCGTAGCCGGAGTTGAAGAGATCGATACTGTGATGAAATTAGGAATGGCTCACCCAATGGGACCTCTTCAGTTGGCAGATTTCATTGGTTTGGATGTTTGTCTTTCGATATTGAAGGTTTTGCATGATGGCTTTGGCAACCCCAAGTATGCTCCCTGTCCGCTTCTCACCAACATGGTAACAGCGGGAAGGCTGGGACGTAAATCTGGTGAGGGATTTTATGATTACAGTGGAGGCGGCAAAGATTTGGTCTTGTCTTCAAAGTTTAATTCTTAATTGATATTTTTGATACATAAATTATAGTAATGAGCGGTATAAAAGAAAAGTTTATTCAAGAAATTTCAGAAGGTTATTCCTTCGAAGATGGTTCTATCATATTGGGAGCAGCCACGCTTGACGAAGAAGTATTAGGAGAGCAATTTATAAGAATACCCTTACAGACATTGAATAGACATGGCCTCATCGCAGGAGCTACAGGAACAGGAAAAACAAAGACCTTGCAAATCCTGGCCGAACAATTATCTGCTAAAGGTGTACCCTCATTGGTGATGGATATCAAAGGTGATTTGAGTGGAATCGCTGTGCCTTCCGGAGGGCATAAAAAGATAGATGAAAGACATGAAAAAATTGGTTTTCCTTTCATAGCAGATAATAGTCCAGTTGAATTTTTGACCCTATCTGATGAAAAGGGAGCAAGGCTGAGAGCAACTGTCTCTGAATTTGGTCCTGTGTTATTTTCAAAAATACTCGAACTCAATGACACCCAACAAGGAATCATAGCTGTAGTCTTCAAATTTTGTGATGACAATCAGCTTCCTCTTCTGGATCTAAAGGATATGAAGAAGGCCTTGCAATATGTCACTGGAGAAGGAAAAGAAAGTGTGCAACAGGAATATGGTCGAATCTCTACTTCTTCTGTGGGCACCATAATGAGAAAGATAATTGAGTTGGAAGGACAAGGAGCAGAAGTATTCTTTGGTGAGAAGTCATTTGATGTAGATGACCTATGCCGAATAAATGATGAAGGGAAAGGTATTATTTCGATTTTGAGACTTACGGACATTCAGGACAAGCCGAAATTATTCTCAACATTCATGCTTCAAATATTGGCTGAAATATACGCCATCTTCCCAGAAGAAGGGGATATGGACAGACCGAAATTGGCTATATTCATTGATGAAGCGCATCTCGTTTTTGACAAAGCATCTGATGCCCTGATGGACCAGATAGAAGTAATTGTCAAATTGATCAGGTCGAAAGGTGTAGGTCTGTTTTTCGTAACGCAAAACCCGACTGATATTCCTGATTCTGTATTGAGTCAACTGGGATTGAAAGTTCAACATGCGTTGAGGGCTTTTACGGCAAAAGATAGAAAGGCGATCAAATTAGCGGCTCAGAATTATCCTATAACTGAATACTACAAAGTAGATCAATTGCTTACAGAGTTGGGAATAGGAGAGGCCCTGGTTTCTGCCTTGGACAACAAAGGAAGACCAACACCTCTAGCTCATACCTATTTAAGAGCACCGCAATCACGGATGGATATTCTTAGCCCACAAGAGATCAATTCAATAGTACAAAGCTCTTATTTGGTTGAAAAATATAATGAAAATATCGATCGAGAAAGTGCGTATGAAATCCTTACTGGCAAAATCGAGGATGCACAATCAAAAGAAGCGCAGGAAAGATTGAAAGAACAAAACTCTAGAGCAAGAAAAACTTCATCAAGAAAAAGAGAAAAGAGTGCTCTAGAAAAAGTATATAATAGTACAACTACAAGACAAATCGGGAGAACAGTGGCAAGAGAACTGACAAGAGGTTTGTTGGGTGTACTGGGAATTAAAACGACAAGAAGATCAAGTAGACGTAAAAGTTGGTTTTAATTGGATTCAAGAAAATTCCTTGATTAGCAAACCTTTTGCGGAGTATCCAATTTTATATTCTGCATCCTCGTTCAAGACAGATTATGGAATGGATTTATCACCTATTCCAGATAGTTCAATGCATATAAATGAACATGTTAAACTATAACTTCTCGCATTAGTTTGTGGAAACAAATACTTATTTTTGGTTGAGTTGGATCGATTTGGTGTTTTGAATTTCCTACAATCATAAACATCATAGTCCCAGAATACTTTTGTTAATCTCTGGAAAACATCTACATTCATTAAGAATCGAAAATCCTGATTTTGCGTATGCTAAGAATAGTTATTTTAACAATTTTTGTATGTTCTTTCTTCTCAGGACTATCACAAGAAGAACACCTACTTACCTTGGAAAAGGCGAAGCAACTACAGAAAAAAGATATAGAAGGGGCTATCACACTGTTGGACTCTGTATGGACTACATGCAAGAGTGATTCAGGGGCGACGGAGGAATGTCTCAAAGTACTAACTTATCTCGCATATTACTATAAAAAAAACCGGAAATACGATGCGGCTTTAGAACACTATCTGATGATGATCGAGTATGATAAAGAGGGGAGTCACCATAGCAAGGCTTACAAATTTTTATGTGATGTATTGAATAAAAAAAAGAATCATAGCCTGGCCCTTGACATGGCTATCAAAGGATATAATCATGAAAAGGTAGATTGTAGGCAGAAACACAATTTGTCACACAGTGCAGCAAAATCTATTAACTACTTGGGAGATTCAACCATCTATGGACAGGGACTCGCCTGGATTGATACGAGCCTGCATTATTACCAAATATGCGGTGCGGGAAATCCAGAAGTCATAGCCAAACGACTTTCTGACAAAGGCAATCTATATCTCAAAATGAAGAACTTTTCCGAGGCTATAAAAGCTTATAAAAAATGTGATGAGATCCTCGACGATTCTAAAAAATATGCACCTGAGAAATACAGAATATTAAACAACCTTGGAGCAACAAACTCGCGGATTGGTAATCATGAGAGATCCTTGTATTACTATCGAAAATCAATTGATGTCTACCGTAATAATAATTGGAATTACAATCTGGAAAACTTGAGTCTTCTATACCGGAATATGGCGAGGATCTATACATTTCGGAAGGACAAGAAAAACGCGCTGGATTGGATAGAAAAATCCGACAACTATTTAGATGAATGTTTACGTTCGGATAGTACGTTATTAGCTGCTATCTATAGCGATAAGATTAGGAATCGAAAAGAAGAATTGCTCAACCATTATTTTGCTTATCAGGCAAACAATAGAAAAGAAGATTTAGAAAAGGCATATCACACAGGAAAACGGGCGTTTACAAGATATTTAATACTTAGGAGTATGGTATTTGGTGATCAAACCAGGATGATTGGCTTGCAAGAGATTAAAAGTACGGTAGATCAACTCATCAAAATCTGTTTGGAATTAGGCAAGATGAATGAAGCATTTTATCTATGCGAAAAAACCAAGTATTTGAATCTATTGGAACATTTGGATCATTTCGATAATTCGTCCATCGGTCAAGTAGCCAGTCGATTGCAATTGACTTCTGCTTCTGTACATGATTTAAGAGAAATAATTGAAGCGAATAAAGGTGGAGAAATATATATCGAAAAAGAAATCAATCAATTTGATCAGTTATTGGCTCAATCTGATACAGCTACGATATAC
This sequence comes from Saprospiraceae bacterium, assembly GCA_965230575.1. Lineage (GTDB taxonomy): Bacteria > Bacteroidota > Bacteroidia > Chitinophagales > Saprospiraceae > CAJXUU01. The sequence continues at coordinate 5,954,368 of OZ246013.1, read as the reverse complement.
AGTTATTATTTGCTCGATGATAAATATGTCCTCTTCATCAGTAAGGGCGGTAGTACCAGTATTGAATATTTAGAAAAAGCAGAGGTTGTAGATTCTTCAATATCAACATTCCTCCATGCCATTAAAACCAGAAATCCTATTGATTCATTGGCCCATAAACTAACTGCGCTTTTGATGCCTGCACACGGAGATGTGGATTCTAATATTACCCTCATTGCGCATGGTCATTTGGCCAAGCTTCCATTTGCAGCATTAAAAAGAGAAAATCAATTCCTTATTGAAGATGTAGAATTCAATTATAAAAAATCGCTCCTGCTTCCCAATTCAAGCTACAATAGCAAGAAACACCTGGGAATACAGCCGCAATATCAAGGGAGCAAGTTAAATGGGAAATTGCCTTTTGCCATTGATGAAGCTCAATATCTTAAAAACAGTTTTGACTTTGACGTACTACAAGGTAAAGAAGCTACAATAGAAAATTTAAAAAATTTGGATACAGAGCTTAATATCATGCACTTAATCGGGCATTGTCACGTGGATAATGAAAACTACAGAAACTCTTATTTCAGCTTGAGCCAAGATGAAAAATGGACACCTTTGGATATACTAAAGACGTCTTTAAGATCGAATCTTTTGGTACTCTCAGCTTGTTCGACATCTGATGGAGAGTTTGACCTGGAAGAAGGGATTCGAGGCATTTCCTATATTTTTAATATTACTGGAAATAACAATCAAATTACTACCAACTGGTCAGTTGATGATGAAGCCAATTTTACAATATTTAAGTCATTTTATAATAACCTCAAAGAAAAAAATACGGTTGGCCAAGCGTTGCGATTATCACAATTGGAATATTTAGATAATGCAAGTTTTGTACTTAGCCATCCATATTTTTGGGCGGGCATGCGATATGAAGGAGATCCTTCCTTAAAAATTGAGATCATGCCAGAAAAGAAAATGAATTATGCACTTTATATGTTTGGTGCATTAGTTCTTTTAACCATTTGCTTCGTTGTGGGTAGACGGATTTTCTATTGAAATACTACTTCTATAACTCCATTTTCTCCTTGTACTACACTCATCATTCGAGCGCGACGTCTTCTCATTTCTTCAAGAAGAGCAGGATCAATATAAATTTCGTATTTTTTGTCATCACTTGATTGCGCGCCTTCCGGGTTATCATCATCATCTGAAGTCATCACCTCCGCCTCTTCAGTTGAATTTGTAGTTTTGCTTTTACGTCTTTGATTTCTCTTTTTCCTAGTAATTTTGATTAGGTCTTTTACAGAATCTGCCATAGTAGAGTGTTTTTTAATTAATGTTGAAGTATGTGTCATTTTGTTAAGAATTTTTGATTTTGAAAAATATTATTAAAAAATAGAAAAATGTAATTCGGAATGAAGTATTACTTTTATACTATCTAAAGGATGAATACTTTGAATCAACACGGCAATTCTTAACAATCTAAAAGTACAATTTTAACTTAAGAATTGTGATTATAATTCAATTTGATCAGGTGACAATCCAACATTTTAATAATGTAGGCCATCTACTTGTAGCAATACTCAATCCGAATACATTTTAAAGTTTGAGGCTATACAGGAAGATTATCCCATACCTTTATAATCAGCTTCCACTTTGGTTACTTTTGTAGCCTTCTTTCTTCTCTTGTCCCAATCTTTCACCTTGTGCATTTTGTATGCAAATACTGATCCTTCACTAATTGTAATAGTATGGGTCTTATTGCTTTTCAATCTCAGCTTTACATCAAGTTTATTGTTCTTATTAAACTTGGCACCTACACTAAGCGCACCATTGGTGTCAATTGCTTCAGTTATTTCAGCTTCGGTAACTACCCAGATTTCTGAGATTAGTCTTCCATCACTGCCTTCATCTTTTAGGTAGTTGAACACACCTTTATTGTTATTGATCAATTTTTTCACCTGTGATGCAGTCAAGTTGAAATTTAGAAGACCAAGCTTGGCAGTTTTCAATTTGCTGTATGAGTATGAAACACCAGCTGATCCTTTTACACCATAGACTTTTGCCTTTCCATTCACTTCAACATCAGACTGCGAAAATTTGCTAAAGTCGATATCAACTGAGTAGTTTTGATTTGCTATATAGGCTTCAACCTGATCTTTGTTGATATGTTTGTATGGATCTACATACGCCTTTGGTCCAATGGGATCTTTTTTCTGTACGGCAGATCCAAGGTTGATTAGGTGAGCATTTCCACGGAAATATTTCATACCGTTTATCTCGATCATATGTTTTGTCAATTTCATTTTAAATTAATTTTTTTGAGTTAAATAAATAAATGTTTAAAGTTTTTTTAGTCGACAACATCAGGTTGTCTTCATTTTTTCTTAATTTTTCGAATTATTACTTTTAGTTATAATCAAATCATTAATAAGTAGCTACATTGACAAGTGTCCTAACCGTTGTAAATTCCATAAATAATTCATAAATAATTTGACATATTTTATTTATTAATATGTAATTAACTGTAAAACAATATTTTGGGTGAGTAATTTTTTTCTTCTTTATCGTGAAGATGTCTTGGGTCTTTGCTACTATTATACCAGAGATGTGGAATTATCCAAGGATCTCACCATGGATACATTTGAGACTTATTTGAAAAGAGATAAGAATGGAACTGCTATAAAAGACATCAAATCTTATTTGCTGGGTATAGCCAGAAATCATTGCATGGCGCATTTCAGAAAAAGCAAGAAAACAGAAATAATTGAAGAATCTTTGCTTCAAGTTATGGAAATTGATGAAGAAACGACACCTTATAGTGAAGACAAGATTGACCGCTTGATGATGGCCATGTGCAAATTGACTGATGATCAACGTAGATGTGTAGAACTTTTCTTTTTAAAAGGGTTCTCTTATAATCAAATATCGCAGCAATTAAATTTTTCGTTCAACGAGGTCAAATCTTATATTCAAAATGGTAAAAGAAATTTGAAAAACTTGATGATAAATACATGACTCTTGGATAAGCATAAAGAAAATATGGACAAAAAATTGCAGAATTATGCCGACTTAGGAAAAGACCTGATGAAAAAAGATGGTCTTTGGGATTCTGCATTATCAGATTTGGAGGACAAAATGGACCTGGATGATAAGGATGATACTTTGGACTCCGAAGCATCAGACTCGGATGATAAAAAGGACTCGAGTCATGATGAAGGAGCGGAGGACAAAAGTAAACCAAAGGCATCAAAATGGATATTCATTGGCTTGGCATTACTTGCTGCAATGACCATAGCTTTTTTCATGTTGGGCAAACAAGAAAAAATGGCACCAGCTCCTATGGCATATTACGAAGCCATACCCACCTCTCTCGTACCTAATGTAAGAGATGCAGAAGGCACTTCAAAGACAGACTTGCAAAAAGCAGTGATTGCCTATGGAGATAAAGATTATAAAGAAGCTGAAGTTTTATTGACTCCTTTAGCAAATGCTGACAATGATGATCTGGCCAAGTTGTATCTAGCCTCTATATACATCACGCAGGAAAAGGACAAAGAAGCAACATTGCTTTTGGATGAAATTCGAAATATTGACTTGAAGGATTATGTGCTGTGGAACAAGGCCATTAGCTTGCTATCACTAAACCCTGAAAAGGCAGAATCATTATTCCAAGAGATAGCCAACGACACCAATCATTTCAGATCAAAAAAGGCTCAAGAAGTGCTAAAAAATGATTTTGGTCACTGATAATCGTCTTCAAAAGTTTGCAAAAAAAATGTCTAGAAAGAAAATACCAATCTTTCTAGACATTGCCGAATTTCAAATTTTAAAGTTTGCCTTTCTACTAATTACTTTCTTTTGAATGTAAATGTAATCAGCGCATTCGCTTTAACTTCATCACAATCCAAACTTTCAATTTCAAAATTTGTAGATAGTGAAGCTGGTGGATCTACGTTTGACGAGGTAACTATTAAAACAGTATCTCCCTCCGTAGACCAAGTCTTATCCAATAAGTCTATATCATTGATAGATGCTTCGAATGCATTTTCTGGATCATCCAAAGTGCCATCTGCATTGAAAGAAAGGTCGTTGCCATTTAAGGTCCATTCTCCAACCATAATATCATCCAAAGCAGTCAATTCACAGTCCGATCCACATGAAGCAAATAATGCAGAAATAACGATAAAACCAAATAGTAATTTTTTCATGATAAGTTATTTTTAATTTTGATATTCTTCAAATAAAGCCGCAAAGGTACGTATTAAAAAAGCTTTAGATTAATTACTATGAATAATACTTCTTCATTTCATAAAAATCTCGCACCCGTTCATCCACTCTAATATCTCTCGGCGAAATTGGTCGTTTCAAAATAATACCGTCAAAAGTTCTGCAGCGACTCAATGCTACATAGGTCTGGCCATATTCGAAAGCTCCCGACCCAAGATCAATGACCACCTTGTCGAATGTTTTTCCCTGGCTTTTGTGAATGGTAATGGCCCAGGCCAGTTTGATAGGATACTGTTTGAAAGTGCCTACAACATCCGTCTTTATATTTCTTGGATTTTCTGGGTCATTATTGTAGCGGATGATTTCCCATTCCCACTTTTCAAGTTCAAAAGTCTTCGTGTCTTCATGGTCATCTAAAACAGAGACTATTATTTTATTAGCATCCAATGACCTGATTATACCTATGGATCCATTGACAAATCTTTTTTGCAAATCATTTTTCAAAAACATCACCTGTGCACCTTCCTTTAATTGAAGTACAGGATCAGTAGGGAAGAGCCGCGGATTGAATGATCCATTGACATTAGCCGCATAGCTAAAAGGCTCCGTGTCCAGTTTGTTGATTTGCAGGTTGTTGATTTCGTCAGCAGTCTTATTTCTGCTCGTCAATGTGATGAAGTACTCCATGTTCTCAGGCAATTCGACATGCCGTTCATTGAGCTCTTCCATGTCATCATAGTCAAAATGATTCAATCGAATATTGTCAAGGAGGTTGATAAATTTCCGTTCGTCCTGTCTAAATACTTGATGCAACTCAATCATTGTATACTCAAAATCAGACTTCAGTATATCAGATGAGAAAAAGTATGGACTTTCGTAATGGGTCACAAAATGTCTTTTCTCAAAATCACTGGCAATGACTGGCGGCAGTTGAAACAAATCTCCAAAAAATATCATTTGCACTCCTCCGAAGGGCTCATCTATCTCCCGGTTAATCCTTAAAAAGATATCAATATTATCCATCATATCGGCCCTTACCATGGATATTTCATCAATGACTATGACATCTACCTTTTTGAACATCCTGAAATTCTTCCTCTTTTGAATATCAAATCGATTGATCATTTTAGGTGGAAATCCAAAGAAGGAATGCAAGGTCTGTCCGCGTACATTCAAGGCAGCAATCCCTGTTGGTGCCAATACAGCGGTGCGCTTTTTGGTCGTATTTCTGAATAATTGAAGTAGGGTAGACTTACCTGTTCCAGCACGTCCAGTGATAAACAAGTTGTCCCTGGTATTTTCCAATTGATCTAAAACAGCTTTAAACTCTGGACTCAAAGCTAATGGTTGTTTTAGATGCATTATTGATTATCTTATAGGATTATGAATTAGTCTTTCTTGAATGCAGGATCATCTTCTGGCTTCACATATGGATCTTTATTCTTTCCTCCAAAGACAGATACTTTTACGTATCGACTAGGGTTCAATCGTAGATCCTGCAAAAGCAATGACATGTTTTTGCTCGTCATTTCCAGATTTTTGTACAGCTCTTTGTCATTCAACAATTTGGAAAGTGTACCATCACCAGAACTTGCTTTAGCAATCAGTTGATCCAGATTTTCCATTGCCTTATCAGCGCTTCCCAATGTACCTTCGAGTTGTTCGATTGTCTTCTGAGCCGATTCTATTGTAGCAGTAGTTGAAGCCACTGTATTGCCCATATTGGCATCTTTGAGCTGTGTAGATATTGTGTTGAAATTTGCCAGCATAGCCGTGATCTGCGCATTACTAGCGGCAAGATTAGCGGTTATGGAATTCATGTTTTCTATTGTAGAAGTCAGATTATTGGCCGATCTCGAAAGAATTGAATTTGTCGTAGCGGTAAGCTTGGACATATTCTCCATTGTAGCTTGCAGCTCGAAGAGTGTCTTATTTATAGCTCCTTCTCCTTCTTTCGAGCCCAATTCACTCAAGGTATTGGTCAATTCTTTGCCAAACACTGCTGCATATTCTTTCACTTCATCCGTGTCACCGCCCAGCATCGACTGGATCATTCCAACACTTCGTCCTGGAAACAAGTCTCCTTTTACTGCACAATCAGGGCCAGTGCATTGTTTGTCAAATACAATACTCAGCGCCTTCCCTGCCACCAATCCGTCGCTTTTCATATTTACGATAGCATTCTTCGGAACCTTATAATCATGCTCGACATAGAATTCCACCATGATCTCTTTTAAGTTATCTGGATTGAGAAAGATATTGAGGACAGACCCTACCTTATAACCATTGATATACACTGGTGAAGATTCGGTCAACTGGGTTACGTCTTCAAAACTCGTCTTAAAAGTGAATGATTTCGTTAAAAGATTTTCTCCTTTCAGATAAGTATATCCCCATATTGAGATAAGTAAAACAATAAATGCAAACGTTCCTAATTTTATTTCTCTGGACATTCTATAAAGTCTCTAAATTATCAAAAGTAATATTAACCGGATTCTAAACATCCTAAACTCTAAAGCGTCCTAGATTGTTCTATCCATTCAAAAAATCTCAAAGAGCGCAAATTTACTAAACTTATATGATCTATTGCTTTAATATAAGTCTGTATCTAAAATATTGCATTTATTTAACATTGAAGTGATTTAAAAACATATTGTTAATTCCTTTGCAAGTACTTAAAACCCATATCTTCAGCTTTTTCTTTAGTCTCCAAAGCTCAGGCTTTGTCGAGAGCTTTGGCTATGAACTTCAAAAAGAGCTTCGATCTGAATTCCAATTACTTACAAATCATTTTAACACACATTTTTGAATCACTTCATTGAATCTAACGATCAGATTCGTGTGACTTTACAAATGCATCTTTGAATCCATTAGATTTGAGTTCTTCACAAGCGTGATAAGCTTGTTGTTTTTCTTCAAAATAGCCAATTGCATATTTGTACAGACCATTCACTTCATTTGTGAGCAGGGTACCATGTTCGATAAGATTGGATTGCAGTGATTCGTCAATTGGTTTGCTGAATGCCCCAATCTGAACGATAAAATTTTTCTCTGAAAGTTTGGGTTTTACTTTGTCTGAAACAGTCTCGGTGAGAGGTGATAATCTATCCTCAAAATAAGAATTGACTCCCTTGCTAATAGAAAGGGCCATTTCGGATTGCCCTTTTTCACTCATAAGATATTTTTCTTCCTTCGGATTGCTCAAAAATCCTGTTTCAATCAAGACAGAAGGCATTGTCGCTTGTCTCAATACTACAAAACCCGCCTGCTTGACGCCTCTACTCTTGGTCTTTTTTCTGTTTTTCAGATTAGATTCTACATTGGAAGCCAATTCAATGCTGTTGTCCAAAAACACATTTTGAATCATTGACAATAATATATGACCAACAGGTGAATTTGGGTCATACCCTTCATAATTGGATTCATATTCACTTTCGAGTAGAACCGAGCTATTTTCTCTTTTGGCTACTTGAAGATTTTCTTCGGCTCTATGAAGTCCCATCACAAAAGTCTCGGTGCCACATACATGGGGATTGTCCACATAATTGCAATGAATCGATATGAAAAGGTCAGCTTTTTCCTTATTTGCAAGTCCAATCCGCTTGTGTAAAGGAATGAAGACATCGGTCTTACGCGTATATATCACTGTTAGTGCAGGATCAATCTCATTTAATTTTTCTCCAATTTTTAGAGCAATACTCAAGGCAATATCCTTTTCTTTGGATCGCTTTCCATTAGCTCCGGGGTCATGACCACCATGTCCTGCATCGATTACTACAATATTCTTACCGTCATCAGCATATGCCTCAAATTCAATCTTCTCGACATGGGTAATCAGGCGATTGTTGTGAACATCTAAATGGATACATTCTATTTCCTGATAATTTAAAATATCTTTAACGCTGGCATTAACATCTTTTGATGGCAAGAGCCAAAATAATATCGTTAGACATTTAATGAAAACTTTTACAGACATTTGAAACCTTTACGTTATTTTTGCGGGCTTTAAGATCGCAATTGTAAATATATAAAATTTCTATATAATAAACTTGAAATTAATAAATTACATAGTATTATTTATTGTAATGTGTTGTTCCTCTCAAATAGGGGCTCAACAAGTAGATAGTTTAGAAAGAGTAATAGAGGTTGCGGATTCAACAGCGACACCTATAGATACTTCGATAATTGAGCAAGACACCATACCATTCGAGATGCCATCTGACTCACTACAGAGTGCTATACTAACGGAGGATACACCGAATTCAGTATCCAGCAACCTGTCTGGAGTCAAAATTTCCAAGGACGGACTGGATGATATTATCGATTATGGAGCAGCGGACAGCAGTTTTATCGATTTGAAAGAGAATCAAATTCATCTCTTTGGACAAGCCTTTGTAAAGTATAAAGAATACGACCTCAAAGCGGGGTACATTATATTCGATTTTGATGACAATGAGGCATCTGCCTTCCGATTGGAAAACAAAGATGGAGTCCTTGAGCAAAAACCTGACTTCACCAATGGAACAAATAAATTTAAATCCAATGGTTTAAGATTCAACTTTAAAACCAACAAGGGGCTTATTTTTGATGCAGTGACTCAAGAGAGCGAATTTACAATTCATGGATCGAGGACAAAATTCGTAAGTAAAGATGCGGATTCCACATCGGTGGATGATCAAATCTACAATCAAAATGCATTGATTACAACATGCGATGCCGACCACCCACACTATGGAATCAGAGCCCGAAAACTAAAAGTGATTCCTGATAAATTGGCAATTATTGGGCTTTCTCAGCTTGAAATAATGGGAATACCTACACCGCTAATACTTCCATTTGGTTTTTTCCCATTGACAAACGGTAGGTCTTCTGGATTGATTTTTCCCAGCAACTATGAATACAACGAAACACTTGGGCTGGGATTCAGACAAATTGGATATTATTTCCCAATCAATGATTATTATGATTTGCGTGTTACTGGAGATATCTACACACGTGGTACGCACAGATTAGATTTGACGACCAATTACAGAAAGAGATACAAGTACAATGGAAATATCCACCTTAGCTATGCCAACAATTTAGGCGAAAACCCAACGGATGGAAGCAGAACATCTCTGAAGTCATTTGGTATAAAAATCACACACAACCAGGATGCAAAAGCCCACCCATATCGAAATATAGGCGGGACGATTGACTTATCAACCAAAAGACATGATCAAATAAATTCTACGGACTATGAAGACGTAGTCAATAATAAGATTCAGTCCAATTTTTATTACAAGCATTCTATGCCTGGCACACCTTTTTCATTCAGTTCTGCATTTACCCACAATCAAGACAACCAAACACGAAAAATAAGCATCACACTTCCAAATGCTTCGTTGAGAATGAATACCATATATCCTTTTCAATCCAAAAAAGGCGGTCAGGAAAGATGGTATGAGAAAATCAATGTTGGCTACAATGCGGCATTTAAAAACTTTGTAGAGGCTACTGATACCACATTATTTACAGACGAGACACTTCAAAACCTGCAAACTGGTTTGTCCCATAAAGCAACTACCGGTGCTAGTTTTAATGCACTCAAGTATTTTAATATAACAACAAATGCTGATTTTGAGCAATTTGTTTACACGAGAACACAGCGTAGAGAATTGGATCCCACATTATTGTATGATACCATAGATTATAAGATAGATCAAGATGGAGACAGCACAGCGGTATTGGATACTACTTACGGCACCATCAATGAATTCTATGAAAATGGTTTGGCATCACTTGAGAAATTTGGCATGAGTGTTAATGTTGCAACTCAATTATTCGCCACTAAAAAATTCAGTAAGGGCTGGCTCAGAGGATTGAGACATACGATGAAGCCATCTATAGGATTTACATATCGTCCAGACACTAAAAACAAATATGAAGAGGAGGTCATGATATCTTCGGACCCCAATGACATAGGAGAGGTCCAGCTCTATAATCCATATACGGGCGGGGCCTTCAACACATCTCTGAATACCAAGCAAATGTCGATGACTTATAGGATAAGCAATTTGTTTGAGGGAAAATATTACTCGAAATCTGATAGTACGGAAAAGAAATTTAAGATTCTAAATAATTTAAACATCAATGGGTCATACAATTTTGCTGCAGACAGTCTAAAGTTCAGTCCTCTGAATATAAGCGGAAACACTTCGTTTTTCAAAGGAATCACCAGCCTCAATTTTTCAGCTAGGTATAATTACTACAAAAAAGATGAAAATGGCAGACTTATAAATACTACGGTATGGAGTCAGAATAAGAGACCTGTAGAATTTGACAACTTCAATATGACAGTGACCAATGGGTTTACATTTGGTCAAATCAGAGAGCTTTTCAGTCCATCTAAAAAAGGAGCCAAGCCGCCTAGTCGCCCCGATCCCGATCCCAATTCCAATTCCAATTCCAATTCCAATTCCGTCAAAGGTCAAACTCTTGGAGATTGGGTTGATAACTTTAGGTTTAGTCATTCTTTTAATTATCAGATCAGACGTGAAGATGATGGTCGGGATACATCTTTTGTACGAGCACATTCTGTCAAAGTTTCGGGACGAATTCAGTTGACTGATAGTTGGAATTTATCCGTGAATAATATTTCCTACGATCTAGTGAATAAGACCTTCGTCTACCCGCAATTCTCCTTGAGTAGAGATTTACATTGCTGGACAATGCAATTTTCCTGGTCACCTTCCATCGAGGTATACAGTTTTTTCATAGGTGTCAAATCAAGCTCTCTGAGTTTCTTGAAGTATAATTATGGTGAACGGAACGCCAGTAGATTGACTGGATTCCGTTAGCGACATACGCTTACATTCCAGTTTGATTATTATGTCATATCCACCAACCATTTATTGAAATAATCAAGTCTATGAAGAAAATAAGATTATGAAATTCTTGAAAACAGGCCTCCTTTTAACTAGTATGTTGCTAATTTTCAGTTGTTCAGAGATAAACAACGAAATACTCGCTGATTGTGAATTTCTGGAAGATGCGACGCCGCTAAGAAAAGGCAACACCCCCGATTGGTTCACATCCGTTTATTTGTATAATGATGAATATTACTTTGTCGGTAATTGCAAGATTTGTGATTACATCGCTATTCCACACAATTGCAGTGGCATTCCAATTTGCGAAGTGGAAATCGAAGAATGGTTCAGTCAAAATGGAGGTCCAAATTGTATAAAAGAATTTTATCAAGCTGCCGAATTCCAATTTAATGTAGTAATGAATTAGGGAGATTCAGAAGTAGTCTAACTTTTATATCTGTGAAGATTTGTTAATAGATAAGAGGTAAAAGAAGCGTGGCTTTGACTGGGTTTTGGGATGTGGGAGCGGCATTCGCAGGGCTGCATTAGCCAGTCTAGCGTTTTTTGGTTCGTTTTTTTGGCAATGAGTCTACTCTAAAAAGCATGGTTTAAAATGAATTTGTTCAATGAGTATTAAAGATTTAGCTTTTATTCTCAACAATCCAATTATTGGCTATCTCAAGCAAGTTGAAGGATGAGAGTCTAAAAAGAGGAATATAATGGCAAATTCGGCCAATCTTAGATGTATTCTTCTAAGATTGACTCCTAAGGCTGTAAAAACCATATGCATGGACACACGAATCCTACGTCTTACTCGAACTTTACCGTTTTTCATGCCACGTTTCATTTCTTTTACAGTGGCTTCTACATTTGCTCTTATCGTCTTTCGTTCTTTGGGTAATTGATCGATATTCATAAATCGTTGATGGGCTAATATGTTCTTATCTGTAAAGTAAAATAGCCTCTTTGCCTTGACAAACTTTCCTCCACATTTCTTAGTTCTACATTTGTTTTTAATAGGACATGTTTCACATATTGAATTATCGAACACCGCACAATACATCTTTGTCGTTTTCTGAACGCTTACTTTTTGTCCACCTCCGCAACTCACCCATATTTTCCCGTCCTCTTTTTGAATTCGTAGTTTTGAATGTGACCTTCTTCCTTTTATTGCACTTTGATATTGTGTGATGCCATGTGCCTTGTTCAATTTATCTACTTTTTCATTTCCATAAGCGCCATCTACAAAGTATTCCTCCCAATCAGGCATTCTTGCCTTCATAGCTTCTATTCGTGTTTCCAGTATTCTGTCATCACTCACATTGTTTTTAACTACCACAACATCGGTGATCAATTCTACTTTATTATCAGGATGTCTTGTCTCACTAATATGTGTGGAATAACCGATATGTGCCGATCCATATTTTGAACTGAATGTAGCATCAAGATCATCTGGTGAATTAATCTTAGAGGATTCTAATTCATTGGCAGGTCTTATTTCAATTTTGTCATCCCCATGGCCTTGTTTGAAGTAATCTTTATAGACTCTAAGGAAGGTTTGATAAGCTTCCTTGTCTTTATATTTTTCTCCTAGAATATGATATACCGTGTAATATACCTGTGCGATTTGCTCATAGTGAGGCGTAATATCCTGTTTGCGTATGGAATAAACATAATGACCAGAAGATTGATCATCGTATACACCTACATATTCTTCTATGCTTTTTTGATCTTCTTTGTTCAATATGCGCTGTAAACGTTTTAAAACTTCAATAAACAAGCGAAGTCTTGAATACTCTATCACCTTGGAGTCTACTAAAAAACTATCTCCTCGTTGAGTAGACGTATTTACTTTGTACTTTTCTAAATGCTTGTCGGTAAGGGATACAAATACGTTATTAATTAGATCCTCTCCCGTTTTATTAAAGTGCTCTATAAGTCGGTTTTGAAAATTGAAAATACTAGCTTCTGAAAAAATATCCTGTTGAGGATTTGTTATACCAATAGCATATCGACTCAATGCATTAAAAGTAAGATTAGTAAAAAGTTCAGCATATGTCCAATCATTTAGATGCTTCAATATTAAAGCTCCAACCAATTGATTCACCGGAACATTAGGTCTACTCTTTGTATTGGAGTACAGTTGAGCAAAATCTTTCTCATTAATTTTATGAAATACCTCAAGAAAGAATGTGGCCTCCGTAGATCGTTCAAAATACTTCCTCTGCTTCTCGGTTAAACAATGTTCAAAGCCAAATAAATCACCTTGCTGATAACTTGTGTTTTCTCTAAACATGATCTTTAATATTTACTACAAAATACAAAAATCAATTTTCTTTAACCAACCTTTTTAGAGTGGACTCGGCAATGCAAAAAATGAACGCCATTCGCGGCGAGCGAACAGTTTGGTTTGAAAATCATACCCTGTTTTCACGGTATAAATTCATGAAACGGGGTAATTCTTTCAGAAGCAGATCGTGTTATCCATATATTTTAAAGGGATATTGGTATTTACGAATATCCCTAAATTAGAAAAATTAAAAGCCAAACATTAACCATTCAGGGCATGAAGGCTTCATACAGAAATATAATTTAATACCTGCCCTTGGCCCACTTTGCATTTTCTATGAGAGCAATACACTTAAATAGCAAAAGACCCAATGAAATTTTCATTCCATTGGGTCTTTCTACAAATTTATATTTTTATTTAAATATTAAAGTTTCAACAATTTAACATTGATCGCACTGGCTCCTTTAGGTCCCATCTCCACTTCATAGGTCACTTTATCTCCCTCGGCAATGGTATCCTCGGTATTATTTACGTGAACAAATACACTTTCTCGTGTGTCTCTGTCGGTAATAAAACCAAATCCTTTTTCTGTACTAAAGAAATTGACTCTACCATTCCTAACAACATCAAAACCTGTTGATTCTCTGCTAGGAACTCCAAGCATAATATCTTCTGCCTTGATTTCTTTTTTCTTTTTAGTTGGATCCGGGGGAGTGGTGGTTAGATTTCCATCTTCATCTACATAACGAATCTGATCTTCAAAACTAAGCTTACCTGCTTCTGCTTTTTCTAATTTACGCTGCTCCCTTCTTTCTGCCTTTTCTTGCTTCTTTTTTCTTCTTTTTTTTTCTTTTTCACTTTTGTTAAATGTCTGTTGAGACTTTGCCATACTTATATTTTAATGTAAAAAACTGATTCCAATGCTAAATTATTCGGAGGTAAACTCAATTCAGAACTTAATATCTACCTTGGATTGAATACTATCTGAGTGGAAAATTATCCTTCGCATATAATATATACGAATTATTATATGCGACAGTAATATTAAGGAATTATTGCCTATAAGAGTTCATTTATTCGGTCTTATTTTTCCCAAATATTCAATTATTTAAGCAAGCGTTATATTTTATAAATTCTAACTTTCTTCTTTTTGAGTTTAGAGTTGTTCACCACGTTTATTAATTTATCGATTTTCTTGGATTTGACTGCAACAAATGCACAATCATTTTTGAGTTCGATCATACCTAAATTTTCGGCTCTCAAATCAGCCTGTTTTAGAAACAAACCTACGATATCACCTTTAGATATTTTGTCTTTTCTACCACCGCTAATGAACAAAGTTTGCCAATCTGATCTAGATACTGGTTGTTTTTCATCAATATTGAGGATCGGCAACTCTCCAATAAAATCAGGCAAATACTCTTCCACCCACTTCAATACTATTGCCTTACCATCACGTTTCATCCGAGCAGTCCTACCATTCCTATGGGTAAATTCCTGGCTTCTATGGGGTAGATGGTAGTGGATAATAAATTTGATCTCTGGCACATCAATCCCTCTAGCTGCAAGATCAGTTGCCAATAATAGTTGATGCGTACCATTTCTAAATTTAATGAGGGCCCTTTCTCGCTCTATTTGCTCCATTCCACCATAGAAGGTACCATGTACAATCCCTTTTTCCTCAAGATATGTGCTGATCCTATCTATAGAGGCCTTATAGTTGCAAAAAATAATTCCAGGCTGATTTCCCAAATGCAACAAGGTCTCTACAAGCGTATCTAATTTGTCTTTAGTAGGAGAAATCACTACCTCAATATTCAATTTGTCACTCGCCTGATCCAAAAAATCAAGTTTAACTGGGTTTTCAATTCCCACAAATTCTGGAATATCAACATCTTCCGTGGCAGAGGTAAGTACAATTTTATTGCGGTTATTTATGGAAGCTACAATTTCTTCCATATCCTCCTCAAAGCCAATTTCCAGCGACTTGTCAAATTCATCCAGCACTAAATGAGTGATCGTATCTGCATCAAAAGTCTCTCTTCTAAGATGGTCTGCGATTCGTCCTGGGGTGCCTACAAGGATACTTGGAGTACTTTTTAATTCCATCTTATCTTTAGAAATAGGTCGCCCTCCATACACCACATTCGCCTTGAAACCAGTACCCATTTCTCGTATCACTTGCTCAATCTGAATTGCCAATTCGCGTGATGGGGCCAGTATCAAAAATTGGACACCTGATTTATTTTTGTCCAATTCTGATATAATCGGCAGTAAAAAAGCCAGGGTCTTACCTGTACCTGTCGGCGACAGCAATATCAATTCTGGATTTGAATGAATGGCAAACTGAGCTTCATTTTGCATATCGTTCAAAGCATCTATTTTCAGCTTTTGAAGTATTTCTTCTCTATTTTTAATTGACTTGGACATAGCGCAAAACTACAATGAATTTGTGATTCTATTGCGCTTTATTATTATTGGTGTGCATAAAATTCAAATTGCATCAAAAGAGAAAATCTGAAATAATAATTGTCATTCCGACTGAGTGCAACGAGTGGAGGGGTAGGCAATTATGAGTGATTTTAATTTCGGCTGCAACGAAGAAATCTACTGAGGGTTGATAACAGACCTGCACTTTTAGATTTCCCCACGTTGGTCGAAATTAAAGAACTAAAAGCATTGTCGCCCTTGGACTCCACTCAGGGTGACAATTCTCGGTTACTCGCGGAATGACAATGCAAATGTGCAATTTTATACACACTTATTATTAGGGCACTTTGACTGAAAAAAGGTTTGGAGAAGTGCTTTTTAGTAGAAGTATTTATCAAATCAATGGAATGCTAAAAATCGGAAGAAATGGCTGCTTGTGCTTGATCATAGGAAAAATCCTTTCTCCAAATAGTGGTTTACCATTACGTTTAAATTTAGCGATTACTTACCTTTATTTTATGAAAATATCTCTCTTATTCGTTTTCGCTTTACTTGTAAATGTATCTATACATGCCCAATTATCAGATCTTTCTGATGAATTCAATCGGGTGTGTTCGCTTTCTGACTGGCAAAATGTCGAGGAAGTGGAAGGCTGGCCTCAATCACACCTCGAGGAATATGATGTAAATGTCAGTAATGAAGGACATCTTACAATGATCCCATGGACAACGGCTTGGTTTGATGATTACCGATCTACTCTGCTCTTCAAAGAAGTAACTGGTGATTTCATCTTTACCATTTTAGTTTCTTCTTCTAATAAGGCAGAGGATGACCAACCTTCCTCTTCGTTTTCCTTGTCGGGGGCCATGATTCGTACACCAACTGGTATGACTGATGCTCCAATTGAGTGGTCTCAAGGAAATGAAAATTACGTATTCTTATCGATAGGATCGGCCAATGTGACCAATGTTCCGAAATTTGAAGTGAAATCTACGATAAATAGCAATTCTGTCCTAAATTATAATCCCGTGAGCGGATTGACGGCACTTATACGATTGATAAAAATAGACGGAGCAATCGTGGTCTTGCATCAGATTCCAGGAGAGAATTTTGTAGTCCGACAGCGATACGACAGAAGTGATATGCCCGACACCTTGCAAGTGGGAATGGTGACTTATACAGACTGGCCCAAGGTAAATACCTATTCATATGCATTCCACAATTTCAACACCCTCAATTCTGACCTCGACCCTGACCCAACGAATTGGCAGCCTTTCAATGCAGATTTAATTGGCACTTTTGATTATGCTCGATTTGAAGATGTAGATTTACCCGCACAGTATGTTGGGCTTGATTTTTCGGACCCGAATGATGTGTCTGATGCCGAAATATTGGCCTTGTTTTCATATGATTCGGAATCTACGGACCTGGAAGGTTGGAAGATTTGGAATGGTACCAATACCGATTGGCAAGACGCCTCAAATTGGTCAGGAAACTCTCTGCCCACCAGTCAAGATTCTATTTTGATTCCAAATTGTGGATGCCCTGAAGTGGAGTATCCTCAGATTCCAGCGGGCAGTTTTTCGTACAGCTCGATAGTCGTTGAATCAGGAGGTCAAATCACTATTCCGAACGGATCTACACTCACCATCGACCTGAGTGCAACGAATGCCAGATTTCAGAATTATGGGAATATATTCAATGCAGGTACACTACAAGTAAATAATTCTATTGGAAAGACCATTCTGAATGAAGGACTAATAGAATGTGAAAATGGGGCAACCTGTAATTTTACAGATTGATGTTGCGTAAGATATCCAGGACTTGACCATGCATATCGTCGGTATAGTCCAGGTGTGTTACGAATCTTACCGTGCTCGGTCCGAAAGCCGAACCAATGATTTTCTCATTTTTCATCACAGCTAAAAACTGATCTGCTGTCAATCCTTCTTTTAGATCAAAGATCACAATATTGGTTTTTACTGGACGTACTGAATCGACATAGGGCATAGCACTAAGTAATTCTCCCAAGTCTTTGGCTTTTTGATTATCTTCCTTGAGTCGATCTACATTATGGGTCAATGCATATTTGCAGGCAGCAGCGAGATATCCTGATTGACGCATTCCACCACCCATTACCTTTCTATATCTTCTCGCTTGTCTTATCAATTCTGAAGTTCCAATCAATAAAGAGCCTACTGGTGCCCCCAAGCCTTTCGATATACAAATTGATATAGAGTCAAAAAGGTCACCAATCTCTTGAGTGGATTCTCCTGTTTCGACAAGGACATTAAATAACCTTGCGCCATCCAGGTGCAATTTCAATCCTCGATCTTTACACAGTTGAGTTATAGGCTTGATTTCCTCCTTGGTGTAATAGCTTCCTCCACCTTTATTACATGAATTTTCGAGGACTACCAACTTCGAGATGGGCAGCCAATCATATACTGGCTTGATTGCCGCCTCTACCTGTGCGGCCGTGACCTTGCCATTGGTCCCTTCAATAAGATTAATAGCTGCTCCTGAATTAAAAGCATAACCTCCAGTCTCGTACTGATAGACGTGAGAATAATGATCGCAAATAACTTCATCTAGTGGTTGAGTATGACATTTAATCGCGATTTGGTTGGTCATTGTTCCAGAAGGGCAAAAGATTGCTTTTTCTTTTCCAAAGAGTTCCGCACAATAAGATTCAAGATCATTAACCGATGGATCTTCTCCAAAAACATCGTCCCCAACCTCAGCATTCATCATATGATCCAGCATCTCCTTGCTTGGTTTAGTTACTGTATCGCTTATCAAATTTATCATACAAACTTTCCTTTTTTAATGTTAATCTATCCCGCAAGAATACAAGAATTAACTGTTCTTTTGGGTACTTAATGTATATTTTACACTAAATCCTTGATTATCCTTTTTTATTCAAAGCTAAAAAATTACTTTTGGGTTTAAAACTAAGTGTAAATTGATTACATTGATGATGTTTTTGTCTCAAATATTCGATTGCATAACTTAATGATTAAACATTTCTTAGTTAGAGGAGATATCCTTTCAAAAGAAGACAAAAGTAATATGCCATTTAAAAATTCTTTCTTTCAATCCGCTTTCTCAGTTGACAATGTAATATTTGGACTAGACGAATCCAAATTAAAAGTACTACTCATAAGACGTAAAGGTGAACCATTCAAAGGCGAATGGGCATTGCCTGGAGATCTTGTACATCCCAAAGAAAATCTTCGTGATGCACCCAAAAGAGTGCTAAAAGAATTGACCGGATTGGTCGATGTCTATTTGGAGCAAGTGCATACCTTCGGGAAAGTGGATCGACACCCTGTTGGTAGGGTAGTCACCGTCGCCTATTATAGCCTTGTCAATATTCAAAAAGTAAAGCCAAGGGCAGCTTCCTTTGCAGCTGAGGTAGAGTGGTTTCCAGTATTCGAATTGGATTCCCTACCTTTCGATCACTTGGAAATCTTGCAAAAGTGTACAAAGAGACTACAGAACTCCGTAAGAATAATGCCAATCGGATTCGAGCTGTTACCAGAAAAATTCACCCTCTCAGACGTTCAAGATCTGTATGAAGCAGTATTGAATAAAAGTTTGGACAAGCGAAATTTCCGAAAGAAGTTTTTGTCCATGGGCATCTTGATCGATGTAAAGGAGTACCAGACAGGAGTTGCCCATAGACCAGCCAAGCTGTTTAGGTTCGAGACAGAAAAGTACGAAGAGTTTAAGGCTAAAGGGTTTAACTTTGAGATTTGACCTTTGAATTCTGGTATTAGCTCATTATCACTTTTTGTCAATCCTTGAGGTTGACCTTCCCAGCGGCATCCAATTCATCTATCATTTTAGAGACCATTTCTGCCTCTGCTACTTTGGCATCGCTTGCCTTTCTATCTGTTTTCGAAAGTTCGTATGACTCTACCATGAGTCTTTTGTATTGTAATTCTAATTTTTCGCGATCTGTCTTTTTCTTAAATAACCAACCAAACATATTGTCATTTTAATATGAAATGAGTCGCGAATCAACATTTCTGTCGAAACACATAATCATTAATTGGCATATTAACATTTGAGATAAAAGATGGTTGCAACCCACTAATAAATTATCAAAATTTTCTTTTTGCTTTTTGAATGAAAAGGTTGATTTGTTTTGTACTTTTGCGCCCGAATTAGAAATCACATAAAATTATAATACAATGGCAGGAAATAGAACTTTCACAATGATAAAGCCAGATGCTGTTAGAAATGGACACATCGGAGCTATCTTAAATCAAATTACAGCAGCAGGATTCAAAATTGTTGCGATGAAATACACAAGACTTTCAGCAGGTAAAGCTGGTGAGTTTTATGCAGTTCACAAAGAGAGACCTTTTTATGGAGAATTGGTAGATTTCATGTCATCTGGACCAATTGTAGCGGCTATTCTTGAGAAAGACAATGCGGTAGAAGACTTCAGAACGTTGATTGGAGCTACGAATCCAGCTGAAGCAGCAGAAGGAACCATCAGAGCTAAGTATGCAACGAATATTGGAGAGAATGCTGTTCATGGGTCTGATAGCGACGAGAATGCAACAATCGAAGGCAATTTTCACTTTGCTGGAGTTGAGGTATTTGCATAAAAGTAAAATAAAACGAAAATTATTAAGGATTCCATTGCGTATGCGGTGGAATCTTTTTGTTTATATACGTTAACGATTTCTGAAATCTACTTATTGAAAACACTATTGCTATATTTAGGCGTTATTAAAAAATAATGAAGTCTAACAAATCAAACTTGTAAACTTGGCCTTTAAACTTAAAAAAATAGATCGATTGGTTCTTCAAAGTTATTTGGGGCCATACCTTCTATCTTTCTTTATTGCCCAGTTTGTACTTGTTATGCAATTTTTGTGGAAGCACATCGATGACATTCTTGGAAAAGGATTTTCTGTAATAGATCTACTCGAACTCATTTCCTATTTTGCAGTGACACAAATCCCAATGGCCTTGCCTATCGCCATTCTACTTTCTTCGGTCATGGTGATGGGTAATATAAGCGAACGATACGAGCTATCGAGTATGAAATCAGCAGGAATTTCATTGATAAGAGTAATGCGATCCTCGATTATCCTTGCACTTGCTACAGCAGCGCTTTCACTATTTGCCTCCAACTACCTGAAGCCCTCTGCCCAGCTCCAATTCAAAAAAAGGATGCTTGCCATCAAATCACAAAAACCTTCATTGGCACTTGAAGCAAAGATTTTTAACAGAGATTTTTCGGGATATTCGATCCGTGTCAATGAGAAAGGCAAGGATGATGAATCCATAAAAGATGTATACATCTATGACCACACTATGAGTGACAAGTCATTGTTGAATCTGACCAAGGCGGAATCTGGGCGTATGTACAACGATAGTGATGGAGGGTTATTCATAATGGAATTGGAGAATGGTACCTCTTATCGAGAAATGAAAAGAGTGGCCAGGAAGGTAGAAGAAGGAAAAAAATATCCATTCATGCGCACCGATTTCAAGGAATGGAAAAAGGTATTTGACATGAGCGAATTTGATACAGATGATGAAAATGGGATCAATATAAGCGGGAGGAAGGAAGATATGTTGAATGCCTTTCAATTGTTGGATGCCATAGATTCTGTGAATCTAAAAAAGGACGAATTAGTAGAGTCTGTAATCAATGATGACAAAAATGAGTTTGAACGATTAAAACAAAATAGTCAGATAAAAAACAATATTAAGAAGTCGGCAAAAACCAAACCTGATAAACAAAAAAACAAGAAGAAAACCACAAAAGAAGACAAGGATCAGGAAAGGAGAAGGCAAATAGCCAGTGCGATGTCAAAAGCCAATAAAAGCACGAAGAAATATGCTAAAAAGGTATTGAATAAACTGGTAGTTCAAAATCAAACAGATACCTTATCCAATTACGAATATTGGTACAATACGATAAGCCCAAACGACAAAAACAATCTTTACGTGAAGGCTGTGCAAAGCAGTAGCCGAAAGAAAGATATCCTGAGGAATGCAACGACCAATATCAAAAGCCTGAATTATAAAGAAGATAAATATTACCTCCGACTTAATCAACAATTCAGTTTTGCAATGATTTGCATTATCTTCCTATTCATTGGTGCGCCGCTGGGCAGTATTATACGGAAAGGAGGATATGGATACCCGCTCCTGTTTGCAATTCTATTCTATATGTTGTTTATCATTACGACAATAATGGGAGAAAAACTTGTACGAAGCGAATCGATTCATCCAGTATTGGCCGCATGGATTGCCAATCTTCTCGTACTCCCAGTAGCCATTTGGCTTACGGTTAAAGCTTTGAGAGATAGTAAGTTCGAGCAATTACAGATTGTATCTAAAATGATCGCATATTTTTCCAAAAAGAAGGATTTCGAAATAAAAAATCAGACTTCCTAGATTATTATCTCAATTTGTCAATCTTCATTTCCATAAGATTATTACCTTTGCTCTGCATTTGGTTCCTTTGGTGATAGCACCAGGATTAATAGGGAATTCAGTGAAAATCTGAAACTATACCCGTAGCTGTAAACTTCGAATTGTTCTGAATCAATATTTACCACTGAAGAAATTTGGGAAGGTAGATTCAAGAATGAAGTGAGTCAGAAGACCTGCCATTGCAATTATATTTTGAATTTTATCGGGAATAATATAATTCAAAAGTATCTTTTATTGGGGTTTCATTCTGCGACTCCAGATGCTTTTGTCTTACTATTTTTTCCACTGAAGTAATTTTAAAACATAATGTTAGTTGACTTGCATATCATTGATTCTCAACTTTTCGCATTTTTTTCGGCACGTCCATCTTTTGGGACAGATGCTTCTTAAAACATGTACTGAGTTTGTCGCAGTAATCGCTTCAATTTGATAACCAAGCATAGATAATTCATTTTGCTAACATTTTTAATTCACTTCATTTTCATTTTGAATAACAAAAGCAAGAATATCAGGCTATCTTTTAAAATATTAATTGTTCTTTTTGGATGCACAGTTCAGATGTATGGTCAGGATACATTGAGTCAGGTGGTGTCGGATTCGGTACATATCATTGACTATATCGCTCGACCCGAACGGATAGAAGTGGTAGAAGGAAGTAACCCTGGAAATTCTTTGTTGGGTAGTATTGAAAATCAAAGTTTCGCTACCATCAGATCAGGTGGACCCTCTATATTATCTACCATCCTCCATCGTGGAATGGCATCGCGACACCTTGCCGTATTATGGGGTGGATTCAATATCCAGAGTGTGGTAAATGGTACCTACGATCTTGGTTTGATAAGAAATACCTTTGATCAAGTTCAATTTTATAGCAATAGTACAACCACCGCTACTGGTAATGCGAGTATTGCAGGTGCACTGTCACTGGACAATCAAATTCACAGAGGAAATGCTACAAGTTTTGGCTTTTCGGGATCAACCGCCAAAAATATTGAAGGCACAATAACCAACAAATTAAGGCATAAAAGCTATTCACATCACCTGGCCCTGAACCTAACATCCAATAAAAATGAGTACGCCTATAAAAATGGCGGTGTCCAGCTAACTCAAAAATCAGCCAAGTTTTCAATGTGGTCGCTCAACTATGAAGGTCATTACATTACTTCGGATCATTTTTCAATGACTGGTGGTGTCTGGCTGCAAAATGCAAGTAGAAATATACCTCCCACTAAAACATCGGTAAATATTCTCCAAGAGCAAAAAGATGTCAATTACCGAGGATATCTGCGTGCATCCTATTATCCATCCGAAGCGGTTAAATTTATAGTAAGAAGTGCATACTTTGATGAATTGCTCGACTATCAAGCGCCTGGAATATCTTCTATAGCCAAGTCAAAGATTTTTAATGGAGCCTTGCATGTGATCCACCAATCTGGATTAAGCCTAAGTACCCAGTATAGAACTGATAGGGTAGATGCTACCTTCTTCGAACCTATACATGAGCGTGAGACAATTGCAATATTTGCAGATTATAAAAATACACTTTTCAAAGAAATAGAACTTGGTATTTCTATTAGGCCTGAATGGGTTGACAATCAGAGACAACCGCTGGGCATTGGCCTCAGATTAAGCAAACCGTTGTCAAACAATCTTACTTCTTCACTTCGCTACAATAAAGGATACACCTTGCCTTCATTCAATGACCTCTACTGGCCGACAGGTGGAAATCCAGATCTAAAAACCGAAAGAAGCCATGAATTCGAATTAGGCTTCAAGTACAAATACGGGCAGCAAAAATCGAAATCGCTGACATTGAATTTATATCTCAATCTTATTGATGACTGGATTCAATGGACGCCTATGGAAGGATTTTTTCAACCGATAAATCAGAGAAAGGTTCGCAACTTGGGGTTCGAATTTAAGGTAGAAGAGTCTTTTGAAGTAGGGAAATCCGGGGAAGTCAAATTGGGAATGATGTATAGTCTTACCGATAGCAAATTGGCAAAACATTACTTGAATCCTGAAAATGAAGGCAAGAGAACGATTTTTGTCCCATTGCATAAGCTAAATGGTCAAATTTCGTGGTTGAATAAATCATGGCAATTGCATTTGAATCCTCTTTTTTACAGCAAAAGGTATCATACCGTTGACAATTCTGCCCATGTCCCTGGCTATTTTATCCTTGACATTGAAGCAATAAAAACATTCAACATAAAAAAGAGTGAATTTCAAATATCACTGAGGATGGAAAATGGACTGAACAATGATTATGAAAATATAAAATTTTATCCAATGCCTCTTCGTGTGTTTAGGCTTGGAGTAAACATTAAACTATAATAAATAAATAATAAAATGATTAAGAATCTAATATTGGGACTTGGACTATTGGCAATTCTTTTCACTTCATGCGGGAGTGATGAAGAACCGCCAGAAATGATTAAAATAGAAGGCAATATTGTAGTAGTAAATCAAGGTATTTTTAATACAGGTACAGGAACACTCACTCTTGCAAAGAGAGAATCTACAGCAGTTGCCCAAAATAGTTTTAGCACCGTAAATAATGGGATGACTCTGGGTAATGTTGCACAATCAATGATACAGCATGATGGAAAAAATTACATTTCTATAAATAATGGTGGGAAAGTCGTAGTGACAGACGATGAAGATTTTACTTTTCTTGATACCATTGGCGGTATAGATCAAGGCAGGTATTTTGCAAGCAATGGGGAAAAACTCTACTTGACTTCTTGGGGCACATTTGGTTCGAATGGTGGTGTGTATGAAATAAATACGACAACGGATTCGGTTGAGGACTACATAGATACTGGAAGCGGTCCTGAAGGTATAGTATTTGCGGATGGCCTACTATATGTTGCAAAAGGTGGTGGTTTTGGTGTTGACTCATTAGTCCTTATCATAGATCCAAATGACAATTCTATTGTAAACTCTTTGAACGTAGGGCATAATCCTCAACTTATGGTAAAAGACAACGATGACAATGTATACGTAATATGCAGTGGAATCAATGACTGGATGGATCCTACCAACAACACCAATGGAAGTCTTGTAAAAATTACTGGTCAAAATATTGCCTGGTCGATTGATCTGCCAAATGGATCGAATAACCTTACCATAGATACTGAAAATGAATTTCTATATTTTGTATCAGAAGGAGAAGTGCTAAAACAGGATTTGAATTTGACAGAACTCCAAACCAAAGTTATCAGATCATTATCAGCCTATGCATTGAGCTTTGATGATGTTCAACAGAGACTTTACATGGCTGATGCCAAAGATTTCAACAGTCAAGGAGAAGTATTCATCTATTCTACTAGTGACGAAATGGTGAGATCTTTTGATGCAGGCATTATACCAGGATATTTTCATTTTCAATAAGGTAAACTGTACATTTGAATATTAGGTCTTGGTCCATCGCCAAGATCTAATATTTACATCAACCATTTTGAAAACGACAGTGTATCCAATTAAGCATTTTGTGTTATTGACCTTGTTCTTGACGGGTATAAGTACTACACCCTCATTCTCCCAAAAATATGACGCCACTCTTGCATCATACCTGGAGGAGGCAGATTATGATGGCGTAATATTGCTCTATGATTATAATGAAGATCAGATGTACACCTCGAATCGTTTAAAAATGAATGATCGTGTCCTACCTGCATCAACATTCAAGATATTCAATACCCTTCTCTTTTTAGAATTAGGGATTGTAAAAGACACCAGTCAATCACTGGCATGGGATGGAACAGAATACAAACACAAGGGTCGGAAAATCAATGCATGGTGTAAGGATTCCAACCTGGCTCAGGCATTTCGAAATAGCACGGTATGGTATTACGAAAAGATGAGTGAACCTATCGAATTTTCCGTTTACCGCGACTACCTGAAATTGATAGAATATGGTGAGGTAAACAGCAAAAAGAGAGGCGATCTGGATTTCTGGAATTATGGCAATAAAATAGGAATGAGTGCAATGGATCAAATTTTATTATTGACCAAATTGTACGAAAATGAATTGCCTTTCAAGCAAGCGCACATGAATACTGTCAAAGATTTGATGGTGGAAAAGAAAACCGATGCATACACGTTAAGGTCCAAAACTGGTTGGACTGTCCGTTCATGGAGATTTTTCTGTAAAAGCAAGGATCTTGGATGGTATATTGGATATGTGGAATATGCAGAAAATGTCTATTTTTTTGCTGTACGGTTGGAAAAACCTAAAAATCGAGATGATGCCAATTTTTCCAGGGATCGGAAAAAGATTGCCTGGAAGGCGATGAGACATGTTTTTTCGATTAATTCCTAGGCATATTCAGAAGTAAACTAACTTTCAGAAACAGGAAGTTTGAGAATTAAATTTGAGGTAAAAAGAAGGGTGGCCTGGCTCTTTACAGCGGGCTGCGGGAGCTGCATTCGCAGTATGTGTCGTCCTGAAAAAAGTTTACAGTTAATAATGATAATCCTGTCATTCATTTACAGTTTTGTAATAATCCTAAAATATGTTTACATTACAAAATGAGATTGAAACGGAAACAAGCTCTGCTGGAGAGCAACTTGCGAGGGATAAATCTCTGAATGACGAAATGTTATTTATAGACCGGATCACTTTTGATTCGGTTTTTATATTTCAGAATTCACTATGCCTTAGAAAAACTCATGTCGCTTTTGGCAATTTTGCCTTGATAGTAATTCTTCCATAATCTTTGTGGTTCAATATTCCTATTTTGATTATGCACTTCATACGGAGTCAAATTGCTAATACTCATATGGGGGCGGTCAAAATTGTAGAGTTCTATTGAGCGATCTAATATTAGCTTTGCCTCTTCGAATGAATTTGCTGTTTGATTCCATAAATATTCATCTTTTAATATTCCATTTACCCTTTCGGCAATCGCATTTTCTAAAGGGTCTCCGTTTTCAGTCATGGAAACTTGAATATTATTTCCCCTCAGCAACTCTACATAGATAGTGCTGCAATACTGAGCCCCCCTATCAGAATGATGAATAAGATGATCAGGTATACTTCTCAATTTAGAAATAGCCATATGTAAAGCTTGAACTGACTCAATACTTTCTAAGGTTTTGGAAATATGACATCCTACAATCATGTGAGAATATGCATCAGTGATCAAGCTTATATACAAAAAGAAAGATCCACACTTCCAATATGTTATATCACTAACCCACAGTTGATTAGGAGCATTGGGCTGAAAGTTTTTAATTAAATTAGGATACCTTCTCAACCAATGAAACGAGTTTGTAGTATATACTTTTCGTTTCCTCTTTTTAACCAATAAATTATGAGAAGCCAAGGTTCTGAAAAACACATCACGACCCATTTTTATCTCATGTTCTTGTAAAAATGAAGAGAGCTTAAAGAATAACTTCCTGCCTCCCATCCTTTGATGATCCTTTCGTATTTTCAAAACTTGTTTAATTACAAGCTCTTGTTCTAGGGCATGTTCAATACTTCTTTTCTTATGTTGATAATAAGCTTGTCTAGTCAAACCAAACAATCCACACAATTTTTCAAGACTATTAGTTGGATATAGAACCCTCATTTCTTGGATGGTTTGGTATCGAACTTTTTTCTAATCGAAATATTAAATTTTTGCTCAGCCAAATCTATCATTTTAGAATAGGCTATTGCTTTGAGTTCAGCATCTCTTAATCGCTGCTCTAATACCTTGATGCGTTCCTCCTCAACCAGTTTTTCTAATTCATCCTTTTCACCTTTCATATATTTTGAAAGTTTGTCCTTGGTAGTGTAACCAAATTTTCGCATCCAACGAAGTAGTGTGCCATGCTCTTCATATTGACCAGTAAATTTCTTCCAGACTTCTTGTTTAGTATAATCATTTGCCAGATAATATTCAATTATCTGACGTTTAAATGCTTCTGAGTACGATCTTGTACTGTGTTTGACTTCTTTTTTTCTAGCCATTTTTATAGGTTTTTGTGTAAACCTATTTCAGGACAAGACAGTATAGCCTTTAAAGAGTCAAGAATTTTTGTTTCGTTTTTTTTCGATTGAAAAAATGAAAACCCGTCTGGTAAGACAAGGATTAATTGAAACACATTACCTCGTTTTTACGTAAAAAGTTATAAAAACGGTGTAATTACTCAGAATTAAAACATCCCAATTTGCCGTAATTAAGGAGATATTGCTTCTTAGGAATATCCCTTCCTAGGATTAGGTATTTAGGTTTACCAAACTTTGGAAGTTTAGTAAACCTAAATACCTAAATCTATCTCTTCTCCAAGGACTACGCGCCCTCTATCATTTTTCACCAATTCAGCACAAGCCATATCCTTGTCATGCTCGAAGAAGATCATATGGTTGGTATTCACCGCTTTTTCATATAATCTGGCTTTTTCTTTCAAGGTCATCAAAGGACGAATATCGTATCCCATGACGTATGGCATTCCTATATGACAGTGGCTTGGTAGCAGATCTGCAGTATATACAAGGGTTTTTCCATTGTCCAGGTGGATATACGGCACCATCATGGCTTCAGTATGTCCATATACAAAGTCCACACTGATTGAATCTGTGAAACGTACACCATCTTCAACATCAATGAATTTCAAAACATTATGATCTTGTAGAGGTACAATATTCTCTTTTAGAAACGAAGCTCGTTCTCTGGCATTTGGTGTCAAAGCCCAATCCCAATGTTTTTTATTAGACCAATATGTTGCATTCGGAAAGGTAGGAATCAGATTATCTTTTTCGTCTTTTTTGATTGCTCCGCCGACATGGTCAAAATGAAGGTGGGTCAAAAATACATCTGTAATATCCTCAAATGCAAAACCAGCATTGACCAATGATTTCTCGAGCGAATCATCACCATGGGGGTAAAAATGAGATCTAAATTTGGCATCTTGTTTATCTCCAAGTCCAGTATCGATCAGAACTTTTCTTTCACCTTCCTCAATTAATAAACAGCGCATCGTCCATGTGCACATGTTATTCTCATCAGGCTCATTCAGTCTTTTCCAAAGTGATTTTGGTACAACTCCAAACATGGCACCACCGTCCAATTTGAACTTTCCCGTCTCAATTATGTGTAATTTCATCCGTTCTGTAATTTATTGAATGCCCTGTTGATTGAGCCATTGATGATACTTTCTTGCATTTCTTTCATGGCCTCGGTTGGTCTCTGCGAATGCATGTTGAGTACCGTATCCAGGCTTCGCACACATAAAGATATAATCGTGTTTAGTTGGATTCAATACTGCATCGATGGATTCTATTGAAGGCATATAAATTGGGCCTGGAGGCAGTCCCGCATACTTGTAGGTATTATAGGGCGAATCGTATTCCAAGTGCTTATATCGCACCCTCCTTATTTCAAAATCTCCAATCGCAAATACCACGGTAGGATCTGCATCAAGCGGAATTCCCTTTTTCAACCTATTCAAATACAAGCCCGCAATAATTGGTCTTTCCGACCCATCCAGAGATTCTTTTTCTACTATACTGGCCAGCGTGTAAACTTCTTCTTCATTCATCCCCAATGCTTCTGCTTTTGCCCTTCGTTCGTTTTTATCCCAAAACTTTTTGTGCTCACTCTTCATCCTCTTACTCAACTTATCTATACTGACGTCCCAATACATTTGATACGTATTCGGTATGAATAAGGTCAACATTGTTTCTTTTTTAAAACCCAATTCGCCCTGGATTGCAGGGTCCAAAAAATATTTGGCCAATGTAGTAGAGTCAAGTCGAATCTCGGCGGACAGAGGTCCCATTAACTCTTCTATAGTCCTTACATTATTAAAAGTTACATTCTTGGGCTTTTGAATACCAGATCGCAATTGAGTTAATATTTCTCGATTACTCCAACCTTTTTTCAATTCAAAACTACCAGAGGGAACAACTTTTCTTTGATAATTCATCCATCCTGCCACACGCGTAAATGAACTCTCATCTGCCAGGACATTCTTGTCGTTCAATATTCCCAAAGCATCCTCAAAGCTTGAATTTGGAGGTATCTGTATGTTGACCACATCTTTTTCAAAAGCAGTGTTGGGCGAAAATATATTGCCGTAGGCCCAGTAAGCCCCAATACCACCAATAACCACAAGGATCAAAAAGAGATAAAAAAGTTTTTTAAGCATATCAATAATTTAATATTGTTCTTTCTCTCCTGGAAAATCTACCGCCTTCACGTCAGCAATATAATGCTCGACAGCGCCTTTTATTGTGTCAAACAATTCCAAATACCTTCTCAAGAATCTAGGGTGAAAATCCTTGGTAATGCCCAATAAGTCATGAGAAACCAATACTTGTCCATCACAACTCGGGCCTGCACCTATTCCAATGGTTGGAATTGTAAGCGATTCACTCACTTTTTTAGCAAGCTTTGCAGGAATTTTTTCCAATACGATACCAAAACAGCCAATTGACTCTAATAGTTTGGCGTCTTCTATGAGTTTCTTCGCTTCTTCCTCTTCCTTGGCTCGTACGGTGTATGTACCAAATTTGTAGATGCTTTGAGGTGTGAGACCTAAATGCCCCATTACAGGTATACCAGCTGATAATATTCTCTTGATCGAATCTTTCACTTCGGCACCGCCTTCCAGTTTTACGGAGTGCGCACCAGATTCTTTCATTATTCTAATGGCTGATTTGAGGGCCATTTTGCTGTCTCCCTGGTAAGTACCAAATGGCAAATCCACTACGACCAAAGCTCTATCGACTGCACGAATAACAGATTGAGCATGATAGATCATTTGATTCAGGGTAATGGGTAGGGTAGTCTCGTGGCCTGCCATAACATTGGAAGCAGAATCACCGACTAAAAGTATATCAATGCCCGCCGCATCAAATATTTTTGCCATACTATAGTCATAAGCTGTGAGCATGGCAATTTTTTCGTTTTGGGCTTTCATTCTACCCAGTACGTGGGTGGTTATTTTTTTAATTTCCTTTTTTGCAGTAGACATATTAAATATAAGCTTGACTATTTTGAAAGCTGCAATTTAGGAATCTATTTGTAGATTGTGGTATTGAATTCTTTTAAAAACATATTGTTAATTTCATGCTACACCATAATATAAAACTGATTTGTTCGATTTTTCTATTGGGAATAAGTTTGTCAATGGCTTTTGTCCACCTTAGTTCTTGTAATTCTAAACCAAAAAATATGAATGCCAATATTGATATTCAAGGCCATAGAGGGTGTCGAGGCCTAAGACCTGAAAATACGATAATCGCTTTTAAGAAAGCCATCGAAATGGGAGCCAACACTATGGAATTGGACGTAGTGGCCAATAAATTCAATGATGTAATTGTCAGCCACGAACCATTTTTCAATCATGAGATATCTACAGGTCCTAATGGTGAAGAAATAACCGAGGAGAATGAAAAAGACTTCAATATGTATGAAATGACCGTCGAAGAAATCCAGTCTTACGATGTGGGTATGAAAGCGCATCCAAGATTTCCAGATCAGAAGAAGATGCCAGCCATAAAGCCGACCCTGAAAGAAATGGTGGTAGCCGTCGATGCCTTTGCGAAGGAAGAAGGATATGATCTGCCCGACTACAATATTGAAGTAAAAAGAGTCAAAACGAATGACAATATATTCCATCCAGAAGTGGAGACATTTGCAGAAGCTGTTTGCCAGGATGTTATTTCTCTGGACATTGTAGAACGAGCTACAGTACAGAGTTTTGATATGGAGACCCTCCAATACATACATAAAAAGTATCCAAATATTAAATTGATTCTTTTAATTCAAGACATGGAGCCATTCGAGCGTAATATTGCAAAATTGGGTTTTAAGCCATGGGGTTATTCACCCTATTTCAAACTCGTATCCGAAGATTTGATAAAGTATGGTCAAAAAGAAGACATCAAGATCACTCCCTGGACAGTAAATGAAGAAGAAGATATACTCAATATGATGAAATTGGGAGTCGATGGGATTATTAGTGATTATCCAGATCGAGTGGTGGAATTGGTGAAGGCGAATCAGTAATATTTTTTGATTCTTTGCTTAATCGGTAAGCGCGAACCAAAATCTATTTTTCTATGTTACAAAGTCATTACCAATAAAGTGATTATTAAATAGACCTCAATTATCAGATTTATTAAATACATATCATTTGTTCTTTGTACCATTCTTTTTTTAGCTTGTTCCAATGACGAGGATAATATGCCTGAAGTCCCAGATTTTACCAATGTTCCCGACATAGACATTCCTACTATCATTCCCAATGGTGAAGAACAATATTTAAACGAGGACTCCGACTATATTTTTGATCAAGATATATTGCACACATTCAGATTGGAAATCCCCACCTCTTCTTTGGTAAAAATCAATTCAAATCCAAAAGCAGAGCAATATGTAGAAGCCATGTTGATATTTGAGGGAGACACCATAAGCCCAGTCGGAGTGAGATATAAAGGATCAGTAGGTGCCTTTGTGAATTGTCTTTCTGGAACTGATTGGGCAAATCCATCTGGCTTCAAGACTTGTACCAAGCTATCCATGAAAGTCAAGATTAATTGGAATGGGAGAGAGGACAAATTCTTTAAACTGAGGAAGCTGCAATTTCATTCTCAAAATCTGGATCCATCCCAGATGCATGAAAGATTGGGGTATTGGTTATTTCGAGAAATGGGTGTACCAGCTCCACGTTCTGTCCATGCCAGACTGATAATAAATGGTAGATACGAGGGTTTATTTGCGTTGACGGAACAAATTGACGGCAGATTCGTCAAGTACAATTTTGATGACGATGAAGGAAACTTGTACAAGGAGATTTGGCCTTTGAATATGGATGGAGTACCATATAGTGAATCCGATTATGTCAAGGCTTTAAAAACTAATGAAGATCAATATCCTAGCGTGGATTTTATTCGGAATTTTGGTCAAATGGTGGCCGATGCTGGAGTTGCAGAACGAAAGAATGTGGTGGAAAACTATATGGACCTTGACAAAGTCATTGCCTATGCTGCAGTAGATCGGACTATAAAACACGATGACGGCCCATTTCACTGGTATTGTACAGCAAGCGGCTGTAGCAATCACAACTTCTACATGTATGAAGAGCCGAATAATGAGAAATTACACTTGATACCATGGGACCTCGATAATGCATTTGACAATATAATTAATGATGCCAATCCTGTGACTCCAATTGCCGATGAGTGGGGATACACATCAAACAATTGCAAGCCATTCAGCTATAGTTCTTTTGGCCTTCAACAATGGTCTGCCAGTTGTGACAAACTGACTGCGACCTGGGCATCTTATACAGATTTGTATAACCAGAAAAGAAGCCAATTGATCAATGGTCCAATGTCTGCATCTAGCACAAATGCCATGCTGGACAAGTGGAGTCAGCAAATACGAAATGCCACAAAAGAAGCAAGTGACTTGCACGATGATGCGGTAACAATAAGTAGATGGGAAGAGGAAGTCGCCAAGCTAAAAATACAACTGGAACACGCAAGAAGCAATTAATATGCCTGTATTAGACGCAACTGATTACTGCCCATCATGGATATTTAGAAATGGGAATATAAATACGATTTATCCTTATATATTTCGTAATAAAATCAACCCACCCTTTGAAAGAATACGCTTCGACACCTCAGACGAAGACTTTATTGATTTAGACTTTTTGCGCAATGACAATACCAGGTTGGCAATCTTGTGCCATGGCCTTGAGGGCAATTCTGAATCTCAGTACATCAGACATACCGCACAATATTTGTTTGACAATGACTGGGATGTGCTTTGCATCAATTTCCGATCTTGTAGTGGAGAAATGAATCTAAAACTGCAAATGTATCACTCTGGATTTACAAGTGATGTGCATGAAGTTTTGGAAACATACAACAAGGATTATCCGTATGTTTCCCTGGTAGGATTCAGTCTGGGTGGGAATATTATTTTGAAATATATCGCCGATGGCATATTTGAAGTTCCAAGCAATTTAAAATCAGTAGTAGCGCTATCTGTACCTGTTGATTTGTCCAGTGGTTCGCAGAGAATATCATCAAGGGCCAATTGGCTTTACGATAAACGATTTCGCATATCCCTCATTCAAAAAATGAAAGAAAAGCAAGAGCATTTTCCTGATGAAGTAGATTTATCACATCTAAAAAAAGTACGAACGCTCTGGGATTTTGATGAATATTATACAGGACCGATTCATGGATTTGATGGTGCTGAGGATTATTATTCCAAATGCAATAGCAAGCAATTTTTGGAGAACATTTCGATTCCTACCTTGCTGATTACGGCGAGTGATGATCCATTTTTGCCAGAAGAATGCTATCCATTTTCAATTGCTGCAGAAAACAACAATTTCTACTTTCTAGCTCCAAAATTTGGTGGACATGTTGGTTTCACTACTTTTGGGACAAATTACTACTGGAATGAATACAAGACACTACTTTTCATCAATAATCCCGATCTTTTTAGTGATAGCCATAAGCATATCTCTCATCGGATGCAGCTCTGAAAAGACCAAGAATTCGTCTATTATCACAGAAGTGTATGAAGTGAAATCCGGTGCGGATGATGATTATGCCAAAGGTGCATTGAAGTATATGGAGCATGAGAATTTTGAAGGAGATCGTATGGTGGACAAGACTTTTTACAATAGCGATCAGACTATTCGTGGCAAGGAGATATATCAGTATAATGGTAATTCCAAATACCCCTCTGGTTCGAAATATTACGATAAGGCAGGTGCATTGATGAGTACATATAAATTTGAGTATCAAGATTCGTTGAAGGTAAGATCTGAGGGATATGAAGGGGATTCGGAAGAGCTGCTTAGGATTGAAGGTTTCCAATACGACAACAAGGGTAATATGGTCAGCAAGACTATCTATAATAGTTTTAGCCAAAAGCAAAAAACCTTTTTATTTGGTCATGATACAAATGGGAATGAGGTCAAAATGGTCCTTCTCAATGAAGAAGACAAGCAAGTACTGTCAGAAGCTTATGAGATAGTTACGATCTCAGATGATGGTGAATGGTTGGAAAAATGGGGATATTTGAATGATAGCAAGGCACCCGTTACATTTTATCATAAGAGGAAAAGTGAAATATAAGTCAGGGACATTCCTAAAAAGCAATATCTCTAAGTTGGAATCATCTAAGGGCACTCATCTTTTGATCAATTTCTTAGTAATTGCATTTCCTTTTTTAGTTCTAATTATTACATAGATCAAACCTGAATCAAATCCTGATAAATTTATATTTTGACTGGATATTTCGTTTTCACTTCTAATAAACTGTCCTTCTGAATTATAATATTCAATACTTTTAATAAAATTTTCTTTACCAGATACTTCAAGGTAAACTTTATCAAAAAATGGATTTGGATAAAAATTTATTTCTGGTTCAGTTTTATCAATAGTATTTATTAGGACAGGGCCTTGACAAGGTTCTGGTTCTTCACAATAAACGTAATGATAATCTTGAAATCCAGTTTCATCAAAATGACAAAGTAGAGCATCACCCATGTCACCAGCAGTCCATGGTAGATAACTAATAAATGGATTTGAGATATTACCAATGCCTTCTATCCAAATAATTTGAGCAGAATTTGGATA
The DNA here is from genome assembly GCA_965230575.1 of Saprospiraceae bacterium. GTDB lineage: Bacteria > Bacteroidota > Bacteroidia > Chitinophagales > Saprospiraceae > CAJXUU01. The sequence goes on along the minus strand of OZ246013.1, from coordinate 5,918,511 downwards.
CTTAAGATCTGTCAGGTAAAACACTTTAGGATTCTGAATAAATACTTCTGGTGGCAAAATACATGCAGGATATTGTGGTAATAGGCCAGAAATACTGTCAAGAACCAATTCAAATTCATAATATTGAAAAGTACTTTTTATTGTATCTCCTGCTGTCAAAGAAAAATCGTATATCATTATATCTGTATCAAAATAATTATAATAAACTTTTTTACTAATTGTATCTTCTCTTACAAAAGTATAATTTGTATAATAACAATGATCTCCTTGATTTGCAATTTTCTTATAATCAATGTTATTAATTGTTGTATCGTTTTCAACTATCAAATGTTGATTGCAGCTTCCTTCAAACCAATGATAATGATGCCATGCACTCCCTTCATTTAACATTGGTTTATATTGACTTATTCCCCATACAGGAATAAGTAAAAGAAACAATATCAGCTTATTTCTGAATAGATTCATATTTCTTGATTTATGATCTTCTCATCTACAATATACCTAATATATCTTTATCGTGTAGAATAAAATATTTGTGGTGTGTAGAACAAATTGCATTAAATTACTTTTTTGTCATTGTCATCCCGACCAAAGAGGGGGGATCGTCAATGGACAAAATGAATAGCGATCTTTAATCTGGCGCATTCAGAATTACCGTCCCATTAATTGTGTTATTAGCATTGAGTTGCAAGTGTTCTATATTGTTAATGGTAGCAGAACATGTCTCACAAGTCTGATTGAATGAACCATTGAACTGATCTATCGCAAAAGGTACCATTCCATCGATTGTCCCTTCTTCCAGATATAAATCAAAATTAAGAATGAATAATTCTGAATCTACTTCTATTATTCCATAGTTGTAAAAATCACCTTCCATGCATTCAATGAGGAAAGAGCCTTGGACACCATAATTGTTGTATTCTACATGAACGAAGTCCCAAATAGGGCATGTATTGAAATTAATGCCGTTGCCAAAATTAGAGACAAAGATAAATGCACCATTAGGAATTAAAATTTGATTATTACCCATGTAAGTAAATTCTCCCGTAACTCCCAAATTAAAAAAGCTGGCTAGAAATTCCAATTGGCAATTATCCATAATAAACAAGTTGGTAATCTGAATGTCTACTACATCTTCCGCAAAAACCACATAGCCATCGGTAGCTAGTAAATCGATATTAAAAATATTAGCTTCAATAGAAATGGTATCATCGGATAATAAATCTGTCCCTGGATAAACATCCCAATTCCCGGCATTGGTGTAACTTCCTGCTGTATGGAAGGTATATACAGCCCCAAAAGAAAAATTTATAAAAAATAGACAAAAGAAAATTGCCGAAATTAGTCTTATCATAGCACGGTAGTTTTATCAAACTAAAAGTAAGCTTATAATTAGATATTAAAGCATGATGTAATAATTATTCATTGATGAACTTATTATGGGTCAATTAGCAAAATGGATAAAGTTGGACTTCTCTATCTATTGAATCTATGGACTTTATAATTTCTGTTTGATCTTTCTCATTTGCAACTGCGAGAATGACAGAGAATTTGTCAAGGTCATGAATGTGTGAAGAATCTTTGATTAAGTGATCATAAATGTGTTTGCCTATTTTTTTCTCATTGTTGGTTATCCACTCAAATTGAATATCATTACTTATCAATAATTGTGCGATTTGCTTGCCCTTCTTACCAGCTCCCCACACCACCAACTTCTTATTGCTATCCAAATCGTTGCGCAAGAAGTACTTAACCTTGAGGTCGATAAATCTATTGTCAGAGTAATTATCATCATTCCGTGAAGCTCGCTGTCCATGATCTCGCCATATGTGAAGCACTTGATCTGATGATACAACCCTTATTTTATGCTCATACATCCTAAAGCATAGATCATAATCTTCAGGGTAGGTCTCGCTATCAAAGGCTCCAATGGATTCGAAATCTGATCGATGCGTCATCCAACATGGCGATGGTATTACACATTCTTTATAGATTTCGGAATAATGTCTGGCTTCATCACACAATCGATTGAGCCAGTTTTCATATTTAATAAATCCATCTCCTAAGGAAGTTTCGCTTATATATTTCACTTTTCCAGTCGATACAAAACCCACACCCGATTCTAGAAGCAGACTTAACAATTCCTCCAATTTTTGAGAGGGCATTACATCATCAGCATCCATTCTTGTAACAAAATCACCTTTGGAAAGAGCATATCCCGAATTGAGGGCATCGATGATTCCCTTGCCTTTATTCTGAATACAATGAATTCGCTGATCCATTGCGGCATATTCTAGAATCAAGGCATTCGACTTATCCTCACTATGATCATTGACTGCTATTAATTCCCAATTCGAATAAGATTGATTAATGATTGATTCCAGGCATTCTTTCAAATATGGGAAGGCATTGCGAAAAGGCATTATTATGCTTACCGTATTCATAGATTTCTAGAATGGATAATTTACAGCTACTTGAAAATTTCCAAATTTCTGGCTTTTAATTTCATCCCAATTGTACCAGTAACGCTTGCCGCCGCTAAATGGATAAGGGTTTCTTAATTTGTAACCGAAATCAAATCTAATATTGAAATAGGTGAAATCAAATCTAATTCCATATCCAGCACTGACCGCAATCTCTTCCATAAAATTAGAAGTAATCTTGGCACCTGGTCTTTCCGTATTTTCTTTCAAGGTCCATACATTACCAGCATCAAGAAAAAATGCACCTTCAAACACATAAAATATATCAAATCTATATTCCAGGTTGACCTCCAATTTTATATCTCCAGTCTGAAAAAATGTCTGACCAATACTTGGATCAGGGTCAAGATAAGAACCTGGACCTAACTCTTTCTGATCCCAACCTCTCATACTATTCGGTCCACCAACACTGAATTGTTTGAAGAATGGCGAGGCAGCACTTGAACCAAACGGAATGATAATCCCAGCATAGGCCCGGGCTGCAAAAGAGTGTCCGTCAGAAAAGAATTCATAGAAACGAGGATCAATCTCCAATCGAAAATATTTAGCAAATTCAATATTATTATTCAGTTTCCAATCCGATGTGCCACCTGAAATAGCATTGTACAATTTATTGGTCAAAAATGTTTCAATCCCGCTCCATTCAAAATTGGCAATGAAGGCAAAACTATTTCCATCTTGATTTACAGGCTTTGTATAGATATAAGTCACATCTCTAAAAAAAAGACCAGTTAGTAAGTTATCATCAAAACTTCGAAGCAAGAGTTGATTGTCAATAATACGATCTCTAAATCCAGGAGAGAGTTCATAATCGTTGTATTCCAGACCTAGCTGACGAATCACAAATCTTGATGTCGTATTGGGCTTAAAATTATGACTGTACGCTGCATTAATGGATGCCCTGCTGTAATTGTCAACCAGATTCGTATAGTTGAGACCCGCACTTATGGTCGTTGTCGTATTTTCCTTAAAGGCCGCAAAATTCTCATCACTTACTATCCCAAGGACGTTGATCAAAGGTTTCATCTTCAACAAATTTCGCTGTCTGGGAATATCCAAGGAAGCATTAAGACCGAGAGAGGCAGATCGAATTAAGGAAATGGTGTCTGACAATGAATTGAACTGCAATTCTAGTCCTCCTTGTGAAGCTATGGTAAACTGTTCCGCCCCACCTAAGAAATTCCGATTTTTGAATTGATTGTTTAATGAAAAGCCAAGTACTTGATTGTTACCATCACTGGTCTGACTTGTACTGGAAATAAAGAAATCCCATCCAAAGTCCGCCACCCATTTATTCTGAAACGGGGTAAGCAAAATGTCGTAGTTGATAATAGAATCGTGCTCTTCATCCAGCTTTGCATTCAAGGTAACAAATCGATAGGTACCCAATTCCGATAATTTTCTTCGGGTCTTGGTCCGTGAATCACGTTTGTAGATGTTCCCTGGTCTTAGAAATATTGCATTGTCAATGGCACGAGGTTTGACAAGAAATTTATCTCCTTGTTTATGATACTGTGCGTCATTAAAAAATGAAAAATCCAACTTGCTCGTATCCTGCTCCCTATGAAAATCGGTATACACGTTGATATCTCCAACTGTAAATTTCTGATGAAAAGAATCGGGTAGGGGAGGCAACAATTCAAGAAAGACATCCACACCATGATTATTAAGCGAACTATCCCCTTTTATGCTTAGGTAGTTGGTTGCAAAATTAGCATAACCCATGTTTTGCAAGGCTAGTGACAATCTTGTAAGCTCTAAATCGAAGGCAGCTGCATCGATATAATCACCCGTGTTAATCAACGATTTGTTTTCGATGCTTTTCATGGCAGTTACCACTTCAGTATCATCGCCAAAATAATCCAGTGAATTTATCTTGTATCGCTGTTTGGGGTCTACGATATATTCAACCTTTGTATGGGGAAACTCCTTTTTTTCAACATAATTAACTGTAGCATTATAAAAGCCTTTTTTATTGACCAGGTAATTTTTCATGGCCTCGGCAGTTCGATATGTCATTGAAGAATCATAGATCGAAGGTATTTCAGCCATGTACTTCAAGAAGAATCGATTGTTCCAGGATGAATCCCCTGGTTGTGTATTTTTGTAATAAATATACTCTCTTGGTATCCAGGTAAAATTTCCGTTTGGCTTCTGTTCGATCAGATTTTTCAGGCTTGATTTGAGTAAGGCTTTATTTTCAATCTTGGAATCAGATTCAATTGTAACTTTGTTTTCTTCTAGAAATGTCTCATCTGCCTTCAGGTATTTAGATGTACTACAGGAAGTGACAAACAGGATAATTGTAATAAAACAAAAAATAAAAAGGCCAAACTTGTTTATTATTCGGGTCATACTACCTTTACAAAAAAATGAACGATGTGATCACACACAATCAAATCAAACATATAAAGTCATTGCACCAAAGCAAATTCAGACAAAAGTATAATAATTTCATTGCTGAGGGAGATAAAATAGCAGAAGAAATATTACAAAATTCTATATATAAGATTGATGGCATATTTGCTACGGATAAATGGATCAAAAATAATGACCAATTAGCGCGTACACACCAAAAGTTACTGACTGGGATTAGCCATGGCGAAATGAGTAAAATTTCTCCCCTTAAAACGCCCACAAATGTAATATTAGTTCTTGAAAAACTAGGGGAAACCATTAATAATAAGTTAATGAATCTTGGTCATGCGATATATTTGGATAATGTCCAGGATCCTGGTAATGTAGGGACGATAATAAGAATAGCAGATTGGTTTGGAATCAAGACGGTAGTTCGTAGCTCGGGCACGGCAGATTTTTATAATCCGAAGGTGATCCAGGCTACGATGGGAAGTTTTTTGAATGTCAATCTGTATACCGAAGAATTCGAGAATCTTGGTGATATTCCACATCAGTCCATTGGTGCTATTATGAATGGTAAGCCTGTGAATGAATTTGATTGGCCGGAAAAAGCTTTGTTGGTCATGGGTAATGAAGGTAGGGGGATTAGAGGTGCTATTCAGAATCAATTGGACTATCATGTGGCTATTCCGGGTGCGGAGGGCAGGGTGGCTGATTCGTTGAATGTGGGAATAGCTACGGGTATTTTGTGTTCAAGATTGATGGTTTGAATTACAGTGCAGGCTAAGGATATTAATATCTTAGTGCTTCAAGGCTTTGTGGATTCTTAGTGAATTCTCCATGCACTTCGTGAATAAATAAGGCTTCAAAGTTAGATGTTGACTGATTTAACCACGAAGTTCTCTAAGGAATCGCGAAGAAAGCGCAAGGTTAGATGTTGACTTTTTAACCTTAGAAGCTGTAGAGAATTCCTATTAATGTAGCGGATAATAAGGACGCCAGGGTACCTCCCAATAAGGCGCGCATTCCAAATTCAGAAAGCAACTTCCGTTTTCCAGGTGCTAAAAATCCGATACCACCAATTTGAATTCCAATAGAAGCAAAATTTGCGAATCCACATAGCATATATGTTGCCATAATGATGCTCTTTTCGTTGGCCAAGTGCAGCGCATTGCTGGCATCTTTCAAACTTGCCAATTGTATATATCCTACAAATTCACTGGCTGCTAATTTGATTCCAAGCAACTGGCCCATCAGGGCAATATCTTCGCTCGCAACACCAATCAGCCACATCAACGGAGCAAAAAGGTACCCAAGTAAAAACTCAAGCGAAAGTGCTTCATACGGTGTGCCTGCAGAAATTACCGAATTAAGTGTAGTAATATCTCCTACCCAGCCAAGAGCTCCATTTATCATGGCAATGAATGCCACAAAAACCAATAGCATTGCACCAACATTTGCCGCTAATTTTAATCCCTCGGTGGTTCCCGTCGAAAGGGCATCAAGCATATTAGAGCCAATTTTTTCTGAGCTCACTTTGACATTGGTGCTAATTTTTTCAGTTTCTGGATAAAGCATTTTCGCTATTACAATGGCTCCTGGTGCCGCCATTACAGAAGCTGCAAGTAAGTGACGGGCAAATTCCAGCCTTTTGACAGGATCATCGCCTCCTAGAAAGCCGATATATGCTGCTAATACTCCTCCAGCAACTGTGGCCATCCCTCCGATCATTACAAGTAAAATTTCTGATTTGGTCATTTTTTCCAGGTAAGGTTTGATCATCAAAGGAGCCTCAGTCTGCCCTAGAAAGATATTACCTGCGACACTCAGACTTTCTGCCCCAGATATTTTCATGACTCTGGTTAATATTTTCGCAAAAAAGCTAACAATCTTTTGAATTATGCCTAAATAAAAAAGCAACGACGTGAGGGCAGAAAAGAAGATAATTGTTGGTAATATTTGAAAAAGAAAAATAACACCAAAAATATCTACATCAAGCAAGCGATCTCCCAACAAAAATTTACATCCTACAAGAGTAAAATCCAATATTTTAGTAAAGATCGTTCCCGCCAAATCGAAGGCGCCTCTAATAAAGCTCAAGTCAATCCTAAAATTTTCGGTCAAATTAAACCCGATTGATGATCCCTTTAATATCCCCACTGCAAGTAGAAACTGAGCCAACAAACCATAACCAACTGTTTTCCAATTGATTGCTTTTCGATTAGGGCTAAAATAATAAGCAATACCAATTAAAACAATCATTCCCAAACAGCCTCGGGCAATATCAATAAATGTATCCATAGAAAATTTTAAAGATTAATTTTATGTGCAACAGACAAGTGAATAAGTTCAATATTGTATTATTGCGAAAGTAAAATAGTAATTTTATTCAAACTAGTATCAAACTATGCTAATCATTGGAATTTCTGGGGGGAGTGGATCGGGCAAAACTTCATTTATTAGAGATATAAAAAACCACTTTCCCAACGGTGAAATCACCCTTCTTTCGCAGGATGAATACTACCACCCGAGAGAAGAACAATTCATCGATAAGAATGGTATCAAAAATTTTGATTTACCGACTTCCATTGATTTAGGTGCCTTTGTGGACGACATTAAAAAATTAAAAAGTGGAAAGGTTGTTGAAAGACGAGAATATACCTTCAACAATGAGAATGTAACCCCTAAAATGCTTCGATTTGAACCCGCAAAGATTTTGATAGTAGAGGGTTTGTTTATATTTCATCAAGAAGCAATACGAAATCTTCTCGATTTCAAAATCATGATTTATGCAAGCAGTGCAATTACCGTAATACGGCGAATACATCGAGATAGAATTGAAAGAAATTATCCATTGGAAGACGTCTTGTACAGGTACGAGCACCATGTATTGCCGGCATATGAAAAATATATTGAGCCCTACATTGATGATGCAGATATCGTAATCAATAATAATAAAAACTACAAGAAGGCCTTGGAAATGTTTGTCAATTACCTGAAGACTGAATCTGCAAAATAGCCAGTAAATTAAAGAGCAAAAAAAATGAAGGCGATGACCAAGTCATCGCCTTCTGCATTTTAAATCATTTCATTGAATAGAAATTATTCTCATCAAGATTGCAATGCTATCTTATTTGCATTCTGTCTTTTTGACTAGAAAAGCATCGAAATGTTCTTTCCTTCCTGTAACAGGGTCGGTATAAGAGAAATTGGCCGTACCTTTTGGTCCCCAAAACTCATCCAAAACCATCACGATTTGAAAACTAAAATTTCCTCTGGAAGGCATAGGAAACCCATTTAATACTACTTGGGTGTGCGTATTTTGAGGCATTACGGTCATTATACTAAATTCACCTTGCACATGGAATGGTGGTATATAAGAAGGCAAAGCCCTGCTTATCGTACACTGACCGCTTACCATTCTGGAAGCGGCGTTGACCATAAGATTCAAATTCAAAGAAGGTGCTCCTAATAATTCTTTTGGAGGTACTACATCGTAACAAGCTAAAAACAATCCAACATCTTTATTCGTGTCCATTTTATACATTTGATTTGGTTAATAATAATTCAAATTTATGCTGGAATGCTAGTTGAAAATATGATTGGAATCAGCAGCAGATTTGGATTTTATCATGCCGGGCAGTAAGCAATATCAAGGTGTTAATTATTTGAAATCATTGATAAGGCTGCTCGATTCGCTTATAACAAGAAGGCAAGTAGCAATAAAAATTGAGTCATTAACCTTTGATTTACAATAGATTACACGCAATCAATGAATCTTTTAATAAAGAATTTGGCAACATTGGTAAATTACAGCCTAGTGCGCATTGAACATTACTGTAATGATTTTCCCAGATATTGATACTCCACCTTGCTCAAGTAGAGACCTTGCGGGTATCCTTGTTTTTGATACCTGAAGTCAAATTCTGAGCGGTTAGCTAGGGTAGTGGCAAATAATTGCAAATCGAGCTTGTCCGAACCAATATCTATGAGTCTAGCTATGATATAGCGTATCATTCCTCTAAGAAAACGATCTGCTTTAATTTCAAATTTGAAATTCTCGTTTTCTTTCAATTCAGTGAGAGACAGGTCTTCGATCACACACCGCGTATGCTTGAATAAATCAGGATTTTTACACAAAGATCGAAAGTCTGAAGTCTGGTGAATAATTTCCAAGCCCTTTCTCATTTTCTCAACATCCAAACTTCCTACCTTATAATATGCACTGGACTCTGCCAAGTGAGGAATTTTCTTGATGTGAAAATAATATGTATAAGTCCTATACCGCGCATCATATTGGGCATTGCATCCCTCATCGACTGGAATCAATTCATATATACTAATGTCCTTGGGAAGCATCAAATTGACCCGCTCGACAAAATCAAAATCAATCTCCCGCTTGATATCGATATGGGCATAGTATTGAGAAGCATGCACACCGGCATCAGTTCTTCCACATCCATGAATGTGTATTTTCTCCTTTAGCATTTTTGAAATACAATCTTCAATGACCTGTTGGACACTAATGGCTGTGGATTGTCTTTGCCAGCCACTGTAATTTGTGCCCTGGTAGGCCAGATGAAGGAAATATCTCATAGATTTAATCAAATTAAAAGATCAAATTTATATTTAATACCAGGATTAAACCAGATACTTCACTGTTTAATATGTCGACATTCGGGTTAAGGCCATTTATTTATCCATGAAATACAAGGAGGAGTCGCAAGGAAATTCAAGGACTCCTACTTAAATCTTGATCTCATTTCGGGTGTCGGTATTTGGCACGAATCAAAATTTTTGGATATTACATACCTATTTTTCGCTATTCGATCATAGCACCAATCCCGTATGAATCTTGGAATCATATATTTCATAACCCAAGCTGGCACTTTCCAGAATCCTGCAAGCTTCTTTAATATGACAATCACTGCTTCGGACTTTATGAACACTTCTCCATCCATAAAAAGGATGAAGCTCTCCTTATAATCGCTTGAAAATCCAGCATCGGTCATTAACTTATCCGCGAGTTTTGAATTATATGATGTGAAATAAAAGTTTCGCCGAGTGTCAAGATTGATCAATTTGTTGATATAGAAATTGCAAAAATTACAATCCCCATCAAATATTATCAAATTGTTCATATCAATTAATTAAATACAAATTCACATAGATGATAGATGGGTAAGAGGCTAAAAAAGCCCAAAGAAATGTATTCAATCCCATGATCAGAGAATTTAAAAGATGAAATACTATTCCCCATACTAAGAAGAGAAAACCATACTCCAAGGGTAAAAATAAGACTAGTGGGAAGAGCATCTCAATGACAAAAACACTCCAACACAAAAATATATTCAAATTTCTTTTGTCCTTAATATAAAGATAGACCTCTTTCGAACCATAAGTTCTGGTTCTGAAAATATCTCTGACCGCATCACCTCTGCGCCAAGCCTTTGAGAACAATTTTGAGACACCTGCTACAAAATAGGATAAGCAAGACTGAGCCGCAATAAAGATGAATCCTATAGTCACCAATCTTTCTGAAGCAAATGGTGTAGCACACAAGAATATGGCGATGAGTATCAAATTGCTCATCTGATCTGATCCGTCACTTCCATAAAATGTAAATAGATTTGTCACCAGATAGGAGACCAGCAATATCAGCATTATGGTCCAGGACAGGTAACTCAATGGAGGAGCAATGAGCAATGCTACGAGTAAAATGACCCGAAGCATAAATATCCCATTGACCAATTTATTCTTAAATAAGAAGCTCAAAATACTTTTCGTGAATCCATTGTTCCATCTCGTCTCGATAATATTCCAACTAAGGATTCCTTCATTGGTGAAAATTTTATAATTAAATAGATATTCAGAATTCGATACGAGCATTCCTATAACTAAGAAAACTATCGTTGACTGAAGAATTAATTCGATAGATAATATTTGTTGTAACATGATATTGTTTTTTTATAAGTCAAGATATTGGGTGAAATTCTGATACCAGGACAATTTTCGGATCTTCTGATTCTTCATACCCACTCGTTGCAGTAAGTACAAATTGCCTCCTTTTTGATTCTGTCAACACAAATTTTTCTTTCATTATGGTATTTAGAATCAATACATAGGGAAGTGAAAACATCAAGGCTCTTGGATTGTCCTTGTATCTGGTTATAAGCGGAATAATGGTTTGAATCACATCAGAAATCACCTTTTTGCCTCTCTTCGACGGATTCCAAAAGCAGGTCGAAAAGCTTCGTTTTTCATTTATCTCTATTTCCTGCCAAGCGGATCTACTTCCATCTTCGTAATCCTCTCTATAAAGCAGGTGATAATCATTGACACCTGGATTTGGTGCAAAGAAAGTCCACAAAGGTAGTAACGCTAATTGGTCATGGGGTTTAATGATTTGTTCAAGTTTAGAATTTCTGAACTGGACAATTATGGTCGCGATAAACCAAATTATGAATATGCTGCTTATTATTATTTCGTAGATCATTTTGATTAAAATTAATGATGAAGAAAAACTAGAGAGCCGTTACCAGCTCTCTAGTGGTTTATTGGAGATCATTCAGGATTATTTACCTGTAGCCTGTCTTCGCAATTCTATAAGACTATCCAAATTTAGATTGCCACCTTTGTCTGCTATTCTAGAAAGGTTTTCTGATACATTAGCCGCTGCTCCTACGACTTCTGGAGTCACTTGTGTAACCACTGGAGTCGCTTTAGTCGCTACTCTTGTCACTGCTATTGCAGTTCTGGCTATTGCTGTAATAAAAGCAGCACTGTCTACTGAATTACCATAAACTGAAGAATCTGATTCCATTGATGCGATCATTGCATCTAGAGCTGCTAGCTCTACTTTAGTAAGTTTAATTTTACTCATAATAATTATAATATAGTTTTTTAAGGTCTACTCTTTACTAGGATTTTCGACTTCCTCCTTTGCAATCAATTGTGAAGTAGCTACTCGATTTGTGTTTGATTACATTACAAAGTTTGGCCAAAAACTGCAGTTATTTAACGGTAGGAATACTGGAATAAGAAAATATGGTAATTATACCTATATCAGGATTTACTTTTTTTTTGGAGCTTATTTTATACCACGATGATGTTCACAGACTAGATGTTGGCTTTAAGGTAGAATCAAAGAATTGGTTAAAAATTGGTGAGGTAGAATAGAATACAAAAAGCTCTAGAAATTATTACTGAATCAACTTCATGATTTTTTGTATAACGGGTACACTGGATGAATAAAAGAAAAATGTAAAATGAAATATCTTAATGAACTTGCTCGTAGTTAGAATTAAAGCAAAATGCTCTGCGCTTTTTGGCGCAGAGCATTGATATTAATGTACAATTTAAAAGAAAACTACCTCAATCAAGTCGCTTTTCCTTCAGGATATCCATTGTCCATCCATTTTTTAAAGCATGCAATTTTGTCCGCTGGCCATCCACCAGGAGGCATATTGCCCTGCTCTAATCTTGCATAAATACCTTCTCCATTAGCTTTGGTAGATTCATAGCTTGCCAGGTCCATCCAAGGAGCCATATGATTAATATCCGTTTGCGTAAAAAAGCCCTTGATCGGATCATTCCAGGTAGGATTGTCACAGGATACGGCAGACGTATTGGCTGTCAACGTACTCGGTTGTGCAATATACCTCCAATCCGGTCCATAGTTTCCGGCACCATTAGGGATCGGAGTCTTCATCAGTGTAATCGCTGGTCCCTGGAGCCCATACATAGCACCAATTGCAGATCCAAGATTGCTGATATCCACATTCCAGGTATCATGAAGTAGGTCGAGCATTTTTGAGTATGCCGCATCGAAGCCGCCAGTCACCTCATCCGGATAGCCGCCTTCTGGCACTATGGCCATTGGCAGGGTAGTTGGAAATGGTACATCGGCTCCTTCATAAACATACTTGCCGTCCTTCTCGATCAATCTTTTGCCATGGTATATTTCTCCAAATTTGTAATAATGGGCCAAATTTCCATCCATGTCATAAGGCGATTGAGAAGTTCCTTCTCCTTGCTCCTTAATCTCTTCGATCGCCTTGTCTACATCGTCAAGATTTTTGATTGGAAATACTCCAGATTCACCTACACCAGAACTCACCTGAAATCTATCCTCAAATGTTGGATTGATCGAGTGGAAAGCATCATTTATCGCTGTATAAAATGCTCCAATGGTAGGATATGTTTCTGCCATAAATAAGGCTACGGGGCCTGATTCAGGATACTCTATTTGCATGAATACATTCCCAACAATATCCTTGGTCAACCCTCCAAGATAAACAGTGAGTTCTGGACGCACACCACCTGGAAGTCCTCCAGGATATACTGGCACATGATCATTGATTGCAGGTGAGCCTCCTATTGCGGTGAGCATATTACAGGCAAGTCCCATATGAGACATCTCATCCATTACAACACTCATTATCAGGTCGTATGCTTCTCCAGATCCGGCTGATATAGACCATGCTCCCGTAAGATATGGGGGTAGTGTTGCCAGTTCCAGTTCCACAGCATTTTGCAGGGCTTCCTTTAGCCATGCCAGATCGTGTTGATCCGAAGATACACGCATCAAATCAAGAATATTTCTTCTTTTTTTGCCTTTGCTTTTGTTTGATTTCATAGTTAGTCATTAAAGTTTTAGTCTCTAAATGATAGGACAAGCAATCAACACCTATTGATAAATCAAAAGACAAATCGTTAACCTCACACCTAGAGAAATTAGTTAATTAATTATTTAATTTTTGAAAATTTCCTTTGCTTATGATCTTGTAAATCCGATATTATCTGGAACAAATTTGTTCGGAGCTACAGGAATTTCTTCAGGATTCTTGATATCCAGCACCTCGAATTTGATACCATCGTTCCATACCTTCCTTAAAAAGTCCTTAAATACTTCAATGGTAAATAATTCACCAGGGCATCTACGGTAACCGAAGCCAAAAGGAGCATATCCAGCATAGTCGCATACAGGGGATGGATTTCCATCCGTAACGCCGAATACTGTACCAAATGCGCTATTGGTTATTTCAGTTTTCTCGTCGGGTGTACCGTAGGACTTGATTTGAGTTTTACTAAATGGACATTGAGCAAATCCTATTTCTTCGGACTTCTTCTTATCCACTTCCACGCTGGTAGGCACATCCAAGTATCTATCTGGATTAAATTTCTCGGCATCGGTCCAATGCATGTAATAATCACTGGTGCCAGGATGCGGAGTTGTATTTAGAAAATGCTTTGAGAAGACATTATTTGCTTCTACTGTAGACATGCTGAATCCATTCGGAGAAAGAACTCTGAACAATTCCATTGTAAAAAGATCCAAAGGGGAAAATGGGCTTCCGTCTATTGGCTTGTCATAGTCCATGTGCATTATTTTTTTGAACCATGCCTGAACAGCTTTATTTCTATCACTGCTGCCTGAAAATTCCTGCATCATCATATAGATAGAATTCCCATATTGACTGAATGCCAAGAAATTATGGAAGCATTCAAAAATTATGTCATTCTTCAGGAAATATTCATTCCTAGGGCCGTTATTATTCTTGAGCCAGTAGTAGACATATGTCTCATCAGCATTCTCAACACGGCCACTTTCTATTTCTTCAATTTTCGCATCGAGCCATTCATCCAAAGGCTTTCTTAATTTCCTTACAAGCATATAATTCTTTACGAATTCAGGATTGAAGGGTATTATGGTTGCCAAGACAGTATTAAAGGCCACAGCGATATCTGTTGTAAATGAGGGAAGGTCTTTCCCTTGGCCCACATGCAAGTCCCAATACAAATTCCATATATGATCCATATAGATGCTCATGAGCGGTTTTCCTTCATTTTTTGCGCTCAAGAAATCATCGAAGAAGCCTTTTACCTTATGCTGATACTTGGGTTTGTACAAATTGCTGGTCAGAGCCGTAAAGTAAATTCTCTTTTTGAGATTTTCGGGGCCTCTCGTCCTGTAGCCACGCAGAAAAACAGTGGTCCCTTTTTCACTTTGTTGTTCAGGAGTTGGCGGTTCGTAATTGTCATAAAGCAAGCCCCACAAAAAATAGGGCAAGGCATTTTGCTTGTCCAATTTGTCTACATCCAATAGTGGAAGTGGAATTCTTTCTCCATCAATCGTTGTCTGTTGAAGAGCGGGAATTATGACTTTTGTAATATAGGTAAGATCGAATTTGTCAGAAAGTGATTTTTTGATAACATCTATCTGTTTATCAACGTTTTGTGAATTCAGATCTTCCTTCATCTGGTCAGTAAGCGAGGCATGATAATCTGCAACTGCCTGTGCTGGAAAATAATACATAAAAAGATTTTTTGGTTAAATTTTGAGGCGTTTTGAAGAACATTTTTAGTTCTACCTTTAAAAGATAAGTGAAGATCAAACTTTACGAATAGGGTAGTAACACCCTATTCATATTAACGTATTAATACGCTAGCGATTCTTTATTTCATATTATTGAGAATTTCAATTTCCCAAGGATCAATCACTTTGCTCCTGGCTTCATCACGATATTTGCGAATTGCTTGATATTATGGGTAATACTTTAAGCAATGTGACACTGTAGACTATAAACTAGTTTGTAAGGCGTCACCCGAAAAGCCTCTTTTAAATAGAGTAGGGGTTTAAAAAAGTAGAAATTATGAAAGCATTTGTTTTGCTTATTTTTTTGGGATTTTCAGTTAATCTATGTCAAGCACAGACATTGTGGGTAAAAAACAAAACTGGAGTCACCTTGGATATTGGTGGTGATTTTAAACTGGTAGCTGACCCGCCGTGTAGCGATCCCGTTGATTTGGACAATTTTATTTCACTTGCTGTTCCTCCAGATGCAGGAGTTGGTTTTCCTATACCAATGTCAAGAGAAAGTTTTAGAATAGGAGGTTCAGAGCCAGGTGGCGGAATGTCGGGATGGTCAAAGATGGCATGTATAGGAGGAGAGCCAGTTGAATGTTCCTCATCAGGAGATTTCACGATTTATTGGCATGACTGTAATTCTGTGACTATATATCCGTAAATCAGTTTTAATTTTTTTTACGTTGATTCGAAGAGCTGGATGAATGTGCATTTCTGGCTCTTCTTTTTTTTAGTTTCATCTTATAATGGTAGAGGAAAATAATTGGTGTCTGATTTACTATGTATCAAGCGATGTTTATTTGATACTCTATACTAAATAGTGCAGGCATTGTAAGGTGGGGTGGAATTCTCAATATTCCTATTTAACATAATATTAATTATAGGAATACTATTAAGTTTTTTATATACTACTGTAAAAATCATGATTCCTTAATAATGGTGCCGTATGACCGATTGACTTATATCTTTTTGTTTAATTTTGAAAACATGGACATTATAATAATTGGAAATGGACTTGATTTAGCACATAACTTAAAATCAAGTTATACAGACTTTATAAAATATGTGCATCGCACAACATCTGAAGGCGACACTTCATATTTATCACTATTGTCTTTTCTAGGAGGAAGCAAAAAAAAGATTGATGAATCTTCCTATAGCAGGTATTTCGAATATAAAAACCCTCTATTTGAAAAAATTACATCGTTCAGCCAATCTAAGAATTGGTGTGATATTGAAAAATTATATTTCAATGAACTAAAGCAGTATAAGGGAGATCCAAAAGAAATCAACAAGCAATTTTATGATATTAAATGCGCACTCATTCATTATTTGAAAAATAACTGTCTACTAAATAAACCAAACGATAAATTCAAAGAATTTTTCAGCAACTTTCGATCACCATATATGGTATTAAATTTCAACTACACTAAAAATTTTGTTGACTACCTTGAACCCAATACTGCAATCTTTAATATTCATGGAGAAGTTGATTCTATTAATTCAATAATTTTTGGGTATGCAGCTGAACATACCGAAATGCGGGAATTACTTAATTTGGAAAACAACGATTATTTATCAAATATCAAATCTATTAAGTATAAACATTCCCTGATATACAGCGAATTTATAGATTATATGAATAGTTATGTGTACAGTCATAAAAAAGATGAATTGTGGATATTAGGACATTCTTGTGGAATTTCAGATAAGTTAATCCTTCGTCAAATATTCGAATCTGGAAGGATTACTAAAATCAATATTTGTTATTACAATGAACGCGATTATTTTGATAAACAAGTTAACATTAGGAGAATTTGTTCAGATCAATTTAATGTTGACAAAATTTCTAACTTTCCTACATCAAGAAAAATACCTCAAGTTGCAGGAAATCTCTAATATAAGTAAAGTAGATCTACTCTATGCATATCGTTGTTATTGGAAATGGTTTTGACTTGGCACAAAATCTTCTCTGCAGAGATTTACAGACCTCGATAATTGTATTTTTGATTCTTTGTAAACTAATACACAGTAAATAATATACTGAATATATACGACACAAAAGAAACAAAACTTAGATTTACGGCCTATACGATTGAATGTTTTTTCGATTCCTGATTGCTTGCCGTACTGCAGTAAAAAGTCATCAGCAATCATTCTAGATGTAATATCCATATCTCATCAAGTGAAGTAATCAATTGAATTAATAGTGATTTTAATTTTTCTGAAGGAGTCTTCTAAAAAACGACCGTTTATTGGACATTTAAATACATTGGTAGATCTACTTAATAATTGCGTAGATCTACGCAAATAGTTGTGAGTTCCAGTATATAATTGCAACTTACAATATATTCAAGTTGGTGTGCCAATTGCGTCTTTAAGTTATCAAATAAATCAAAAATTTAAATTTCGATGAAAGAAACCTATTTATTAATATTGGCCTTATTTACTTTTATCGGTATCGCTATTATTTCATGTGGACATTTAAATGCAGAGAATGAAAAAGTAAATGAAACAGTAGAAACAAGTAAAACTAGAACAGCTGGAGTAACTTACACATTAGATGATGCTTCATACAATTTTAATCTTACAATCACCTTTAATAATGATGGAACCAACTCATTAAGCGCTTCAGAAAAAACGACAATAGGAACGTATCTCAAAAGCAGGTTTTCATCTCTAAATTTCTCAAGTGTATCACGTACAGATGCTGAATTTTACTATGATGTAAATGAGGCATTTAAAGAACAATTGACTTTACATGGATTTGGTTTAGATAGTCAAAGTAATGAAATTCCCATCGGTTTCGTATTTAACGGAAATGGTGATGGAACGGGTAGTACTCTATCATTTGGAGGAAGTGGCACTGGTATTGAGCATTCATGTTCAGGAGTTCCGTGCCACTGCTGTGATTTTATATATAAAGAATATGATGCTGGGCTCTTAGGCGGTAAGCGTAAAACAATAATTGGATGCAAATGTAATACTAGTCCAGCCGCTTGTTTTATAATAAATGGAAATTGTAATCATACAAAAACATCGAAGAGCTAGTTAAGGAAATTTAGCTGACAACAAAAAGAGGCTGTATCAAATAAATTGACAGCTTCTTTCATTAATATGTCATCTCTATATTTAAAAAATTTAGTTTAAAAAAATTAGAGCTGTCCAAATGATTTAGCTCCTGTACCAAAATACAGGAGCCAAAATAATTCTACTAAAAGATCAACACCCACAAGCAATACTACATTGCACATACTCCTGAATACACCCAGATCCTGGAGGGCTATTCTGAATACATTCTTGCAAATCAGCATCACAGCCACATGGATCATAATTTTCAATCTCAACTGAAATATTAATTCCTTGCAAATTATTTGTAGGAACAACTTCACCAGTCATAGAACTAAAAAAGAGAAAAACAAACAATAAAATTTTCATAATATAAAGTTTTAAGATTAAAAAGTAGAAATATATGGGCAGGAGCAATTGACGTGGTAAATTCCTATTAGGCTTTACTATTATCTATTAAAATCATCAAAAATTGCATAAAAAGTGTCGTTACAAACACATACATGAATGTGAAATGTATTTATGAAAAATGCTGGAATTTAAAAATCAAGTACCTATTAAAACTTAAAATTCCGAACCTCTTGAATCAGATCTGGAAAAAAATTCAAGAAGCCCTCATTAATTTCTTCATAGTCCTTTTCTAAATCTTCGAATGCGGTACTGAAGTTTGACTTGAACTTGGCTCGACGGCCTATACGATTGAATGTTTTTTCGATTCCTGATTGCTTGCCGTACTGCAATAAAAAGTCATCAGCAATCATTCTAGACGTAATATCCTGAATGTGAATCGGAAATTCCTCTGAATATTCATTAAGATGCACATAGATATTATCCGCAAATGACCTCATATCAATCTCAGAAAATTGATCCCAATTCTTAGAAAGTATGTAGTCATAAAATACATCGATGACTACGGGTGCATATTTCTTGTGCCTGGCGCGCAGCTTCCGAGTACTTTTTAACACCTCGGGATGCGTATCCGTATAATGATCAATATGTCGATGCAACATTATGCCTTGAACAATCTTATCCGAAAACATCACCAAATCACGATTGCGAATAAAATCAGCCAAATAATTCCCAACTGTATGCTCCTTGTCACCATAAGTCAAAAACATGTGCGCCAGAAAATTCATAGTCTTTATTTACCAATAATAATACTGAAATGTGAAGGTAATTTTATTTTGAAATCAGAGTACCCTATTCAGAGAATATAAATGAACATCCTGGATTATTTTAATTGACTCTACCCTTTTCCAATTCCTCAAATACAAAAAAAAGCTTCTTTCAAAAAAAAGAAGCTTATAATTAAAGGTAAGATGAAAAAACAATTTCTATTGCTGACTACTCTACAAGAATTGATATTATTGACATCCCGCAGGTGTACATTCAGCATATACTACTTGGACACCAAGTCTTCGAACTATATTTTGTGAAGGATCTAAACATACTCCGCATTCGTGCACACAATCTGAGAATAATAGACCACAAGGAAATTCAGATATAAAAAAGTCTATTTCTTTTACATAATATCCAGGTGACCAAGGATAGTCAGGTCTGTTCTCTTCAATAAATGATTCAATCAGACATACCATACCCGTGACATTGTCATTATTTGCAATCGGAACACCAGTTCTAAATAAGGCGAAATTCGGCACATCAAAATCACAGATAAGATTTGGTTCTGTTACCGTTACAGGATGACAAATTCCTATATCCGGGCAATCATCCATTTCCTCCCAGCAATCAGTTGCTCTTTGATATAAAAACCCAAGTATTATGCTGCTAAAAGATATGGTCCCTGAAGTTGGGTACAATTCCGACTCCACACAATCACACGTGGTAGGCTCAAAACATTCTGGAGGAGCTGCCTTTCGTTTTTCAATCGAGGGGTCAATTTGGCCGTCATCCAGAGTCAATCCCGTCTTTTCACAAGAAGATAATAAACTGATTATCAACAACAAAAGCAAAATAGACAAATTCCAATTTTGTGGAAACACTTTTGAAAATTTTAAATTAGCTAATTTCATAATGATTCATTTTAAAAATTTGTAAATAGTATTTAGCCCTCATGTACACATCGGTACTTCAAGGGTCTTCCTTTATCAAATTATATAATCTTGCTTGGAGTGAAATGGTAAGTTCCCGAAATAGAATGATTTAAGGACGAATGCCCTACTTGAATTACCGAATAAAATTCATATTTGATTTAACGATGTCACTCAGGATCGCTCAAAGCCTGAAAAGGGATTGGTTCCAGATTAGATGTGAACGTTTTTAGTCTGTTTTTATTGACAATTAGAATGAATGATTATCCATCACAAATTTGGTAGCGACAACATGCAAATAATTAATGGCGAAAGCTGAGCGTGTCTATAATGTCCATCCTGAAGAAGGGTTTAGGGAAACCAGTTTTTATTTTAAAAGAATCAATTTAAGCAACCGTCTGCAATTCATCCACTCCATCAAAATTTCTAAAATCTACAGGCGTCACTGAAGACACACCTTGCTCTTGCATATACACGCCGTACAAAATATCCACTGCAGACATCGTAGACTTATTATGCGTAACAATAATGAACTGAGAATCCTTAGAAAATTTCTTGATGATCCTATTGAACTTCTGAATGTTGGCGTCATCCAAAGGTGCATCGACTTCATCAAAAATACAGAATGGTGCTGGCTTCAATAAGTAAAGCGCAAATAGGAGGGCCGTTGCGGTAAGCGTCTTCTCCCCTCCCGAAAGTTGGCTCAATGATTTTGGCTTCTTGCCCTTCGGCTTGGCTATTATTTCAATTGGAGAGTCCAAAGGATTGTCAGGATCTACCAGGATAAGATTGCAATTATCCTCTTCTGAAAACAAACTCCTAAATACATCGATAAAGTTTGTCCTTACCTCATCGAATGCCTTCAAAAACATCTCTTTCGCCGTAGTTTCTATTTCCTTTATGGTCTCCAATAGCGATTCTTTGGCCTCTAAAATATCTTCTCGCTGCTTGGAAATATTCTCATAGCGTTCGTGCATTTCATTATATGCTTCGACTGCCATCGGATTTACGTCACCATAATTGCCCAAACGTGATTTTAGTCGTTCTACCTTTTCTTCCAATTCAGCTTCTGAGATTTCCAGCTCTTCGACCTCTTCATTGATGATATCATTGATCGATATCCCAAACTCTATTTTGAGGCGCTCCCCTACCGCACTGATCTTGAATTTCACGTCGGTATAGTTGTCTCTTATTTGTTGGACCTTGAGCTGAATCTGGTTTTGATTTCGAGTTATTTTTCGAATTTCATCTTCTATCTCAGTAATAGAGTTTCTTGTACTATAATAAAGCTGCTCCGCATCACTCAGCTTATCCTCATTTTCTTTTTTGGTAGTATAAAATGAAATGAGGGACTTTTCTATCGATTTTATTTGCTTGCCTATATCCTCAGCACTTTCGATCTCGTCCTTTCTCCTAATCTTATCCTGCTTCAATCTTCTCTCAAGGTCAAACACCCTACTCATCTTAAAATCAAGGTCTTTTGTAAGATTACTTACCAAGTTTTGCTGCTGTATTCCACTGATATTTGCTTCGTTGTATTTTTGACTTGCAGCCGCCAATACCGAATTCAAGCTATCCAGATCGGTGTCATCTCCTTTCTTCCCTTCCAGGTTTTTAATATCCGATTTGGCCTTGGACATTTTCTTCTCCAATGATTTAGCCTGGCCTTTCAATGCTTCCAGCTGTACAGCACTTTCCTCCTCTTTGTCCTTTTGCTCTTTTTTATATTGTTTATAGACGTCAATTCTGGTATTGAGGCTGGCTTGTTCACGTTCAAGTTCTGCCTTTTCCTTTTGCAGGTTTCCAATCTCTGCATCACTATCCGTCTGTTTCAATGAAAGCAATTGGCCCTTGACCTGTTCCAATTTATTCGTGTGCTTGTCCTTGGTTTCTTCAAGCTTCTTAAGGTCTTTTGACAACTTTTCAAGGTTCTTCTTTCGTCCTATTTTCTTACCTTCAAACAAGCCTACCGATCCACCACCAATATAATTTTTGCCTTTCAAAAACGAACCTGATTTCGCAAGATAAGTATACTCATCTGGAAGCACATTATAGTCAAAATCGCTAAATGCACCTTCGTAAACAAGAACATCTTTAAGCAAGAAATTCAATAAGTTATCATACTTTGATTCAACTTTCACTTTAGAAAATGCTGGAGAGGTGTCGGCCAGATTTATGCCGTTTGTTTTGATCGATTTTATTTGATCCAATAAGAAGAAATTTGCCTTTCCTTTTTGTGAAGATGTCAACAATTCTATAGCCGTTTTGGCTTCATCCAAATTCTCAACCACGTAATAGTTCAGGTATGGACTCAGATATTGCTCGATGATGCCCTTATATTCCTCTTCTACATCCAACAAATCAGACAGGACAGGTACATCCTTCTTCCAATTTGTACTCAAATATTTGATAGATTCAGGAAAACCTTCATAATTATCAATCATACTTTTCAGCAGATCATATTCATTCTGTTTGCTATCAATAGTTCGCGTCACCTTGACCAATTGAGCACGCACTTCCTCTTGCTTTGTCTCTAAGTCAAATAATTTTTTCTTTCGATTTTCTTCTGCTTTGGCAAGGTTATTCAGGTTTTTCTCCTTTTGGTCTATCTCCTTCTGTAATTTTTCCAAGGCAGATTTAGCATTTTTATATTCACTTTTTCTACCTTCCAAGGCAAAAGCACCACGCTTTAATTCTTCTTTGATGTTGTTCTCATTATTCGATATCAAAGCCAATTGCTTTTCCATATCAAAAATGATTCTATTCAGGTTTTCTCTTTCCAACACCTTCGCATCAAAAGCTTGTTTGGCATTCTGATGATCATTTTTTATCGCCTCATACTTCTTTTTATAATCATCTATTGCATCAAACAGTTTACCTTTTTGCTTCTCTTCCTTTTGTAATCTATTTTTGAGTGATTTTACTTCTGACTCAAATCTTTCGAGGTCAACCTTACTTGCCGAAATAGAAGATTTCAAAGTCTTGGCATTAGACTCCTTGAATTTTTGCTTTTGCTCCAGGAGGCTTTTCTCTGATTCTACATTTCGGATTTTCGTGACGAGTTCATTCAACTCTCTTTGTTTGACAGATAGACTTTGCTCTTTTTCAAGATTGCCTTTTTTCTCTTTTTCCAGCAGTGCTTCTTTCTTTCGGATTTCTGCATCCATCCCGCTGTACAAGTCTTGCTCTGTCTTCAATGCTGCACCTAACCTCTTGTACTCATCCTTAAGTGACTTCACCGAGACCTGAGCAAATTGAATCGACAAGGTTTTGTACTTTGCTTTTAGATCAAGATATTTCTGAGCCCTTTTCGCTTGCTTCTCCAAGCTTTTCAAATTGCCTTCAATCTCAAAAAGCAAGTCCTCTACCCTATCCAAATCTGCCGTTGTGCCCTTCAGCTTATTGAGTGTTTCTCTCTTTCTTCTTTTATATTTGGAAATTCCAGCTGCCTGTTCAAACATTCTTCGACGAGCATTCTCTTTATCAGAAAGAATATCATCGACCATGCCGAGTGCTATGATCGCATATGAATTGCTACCTATCCCCGTATCCATCAACAAAGACATAATATCCTTCAATCTGCAGGTCACACCATTCAACCTGTATTCGCTCTCTCCACTTCTATACAAGATACGCGATACGGCAACGGTTTGATATTCTACAGGCAATATCCCCTTGGTATTCTCAAAAGTCAAAGTGACCTGGGCCGTCGAAGCTTCTTTTCTTTTCTTCGTTCCATTGAAGATAATGTCCGACATCTTCTCCAATCGCAGCTCTTTGGATTTTTGTTCTCCCAGAACCCATCTGATGGCATCTACTACATTGGATTTACCCGAACCATTAGGTCCTACGACACCAATAACATCATCATTAAAATTAAGTGATGTTTCATTGGCAAAACTTTTAAAGCCTTTTACGGTAAGGTTTTTTAATCTCATAATCGATGGGCAAATATAGTGACATTGAGGGTAAAAGCTATTTCAACAAGGACAAATTGCAAGCTTCAAATATGTTATTTTCTAATCATATATGTATAAGGTCAAAATATGTTATCAAAATATTTAATATGAAGTTTGGAAATGAAAATTTGACTCAATTTTGATGTAAAATCAACGTTTTTTTCCTCCCTTCTACAAGTTTAGAATATCTTTGCACTTTACTTTTTTCAAATAACAACCTGTACCCAAATGGCAAAAATCGATCTGGACTTCAATAAAAATGTTGACGCGATGCATCTTCTAACTTCTAAAATGAAGCATCGCCTTGAGAAGATTCATGAAGGCGGAGGACAGAAAAAAATTGAAAAACAACATGCCAAGGGAAAAATGACTGCTCGCGAGCGGGTAGCTTACTTACTCGATGATGAAGCAGATTTTTTGGAGGTAGGTGCATTTGCAGGTTATGATATGTACAAGGAGTATGGCGGATGCCCAGGTGGAGGCGTAGTGACAGGAATCGGAAAAGTGAAGGGGCGACAATGTATGATTATTGCCAACGATGCCACCGTAAAAGCTGGAGCCTGGTTTCCCATTACAGGCAAGAAAAATCTCCGAGCTCAAGAAATAGCCATGGAAAACAGACTACCCCTCATCTATCTAGTTGATAGTGCAGGCGTATTCCTACCCATGCAGGATGAGATCTTTCCAGACAAAGAACATTTCGGAAGGATGTTTCGAAATAATGCCAAAATTTCGAGCATGGGCATTCCTCAAATATCGGCCATCATGGGAAGCTGTGTTGCCGGAGGAGCCTACCTGCCTATCATGTCAGATGAAGCGCTGATAGTCGATGGCACAGGTTCTATATTTTTGGCTGGCCCCTATCTCGTGAAGGCTGCTATTGGAGAAAATGTTGATAAGGAGACTCTAGGTGGAGCCACTACGCAATCTGAGATATCTGGGGTGACGGATTACAAAATGCCAGATGATAAGACATGTCTGGATACTATAAAAGACCTAATCGATAAAATGGGGCACGAAACCAAGGCTGGAATAGACAGGGTGGACCCCGAGGCACCTTTGGAAGATGGAAAAGACTTGACAGGCTTCTTTCCCGAGAATCCAACAAAACCATATGATACCACAGAAATACTGAAACGCATTGTCGATAATGGCAAACTTACCTTTTATAAGAAGGACTATGGAAAATCCATCACCTGCGCCTATGGACGCATTGATGGATGGAGTGTTGGCATCGTAGCTAATCAGCGATTGGTCAGTAAGAATGCCAAAGGAGAAATGCAATTTGGAGGAGTGATTTATAGTGATTCGGCAGATAAGGCTTCTCGATTTATAATGAATTGTAATCAGAAAAAAATCCCCTTGATATTCTTTCATGATGTGACTGGATTCATGGTTGGTACGAGATCAGAGCACGGTGGAATCATAAAAGATGGCGCCAAGATGGTCAATGCAGTATCGAATAGCACGGTGCCGAAATTTACTGTTATCATGGGCAATAGCTATGGAGCTGGCAACTATGCCATGTGCGGTAAAGCATACGATCCACGACTCATTGTCGCCTGGCCTACCGCTAAAGTTGCAGTGATGGGTGGCACTCAAGCGGCTAAGGTACTCACTCAAATCCAAGTAGCCTCTCTCAAGAGAAGCGGAGAAGAACCTGATGAAAAAGCCGAAAAAGAATTGTTCGAGAAAATAAAAGGCAGGTATGACGAACAGACATCACCATATTATGCCGCGGCTCGTTTGTGGGTAGATGCCATTATTGATCCGAATGACACTAGAGACATCTTATCAAAAGGAATAGAAATGGCCAACAATGCAGAAATTGAGAAATTTAATGTCGGCGTAATTCAAACATGATCACGAAAGATAAATTTACGAATCTGATTAGAGCTGTTCGGCAATTATGCGTTTCCAAAGCATTTTGATCCAATAAATTAACAATCAAGCGGTCAATCAAATAACGACAAATGAAAATTTTAGCAAAGACTTTAGAAGGATTAGAAAATGTGCTGGCTGATGAAATAAAGGCTTTGGGAGGGACTGAAGTAAAAATTCTGAAAAGGGCTGTTCAGTATGTAGGTGATAGAGAGCTGCTTTATCGATCGAATATCATGCTGCGTACTGCTTTGAGAATCTTAGTTGTAAAGAAAGAATTTGTGGCCAACAATGAAGAGCAACTTTACCGACAGATGTTCGATATCCCTTGGGAATCCATCATGAAGTTGGACGATACATTTGCGATCGATAGCACAACAAACTCTGAGGTTTTTACACATTCCAAATATGTTGCTTTAAAATCAAAAGATGCAATAGCGGATAGATTTGTGAAAAAATTTGGAAAGCGGCCAAATGTCAATATTCATACACCTACCTACAGACTCAATATTCATATTCGAGGAACTAAGGTGACCTTGTCTCTCGACAGTTCGAATGAATCCCTGCATATGCGTGGCTATCGAATGAATACCGTAGATGCGCCATTGAATGAAGTACTGGCCGCTGGACTAATCCTATTGACGGGATGGGATGGTACTACCCCACTCCTTGACCCAATGTGTGGAAGCGGCACAATATTGATAGAAGCTGCACGTATAGCCTTGAATCAACCGCCGCAATTAAAAAATAGACCTTTTGGATTTAAGAAATGGAAGTCATTTAATGCTGCCTTGTATCAGAAAATATGGCAAGAGCTTGAAAGCCAGGTTTTAGACAAAGATGTTCCGATATCAGGCTCAGACAAGTCTTTGAGGTGTGTAAAAGTGACTCAGCAAAACTTGATTGAAGCGAAACTCGATGACAAAATATCGGTATTGAAAAAAGACTTTTTTAAAGTCTATCCACCAAAAGGAGTGATGGTGATCACCAATCCTCCGTATGACGAAAGGCTCAAAGAAGCAGATATTAATAATTTCTACAAAAACATAGAAATAAAATTAAAGAAAGACTTTATTCAGACGAATGCTTGGGTATTTAGTGGAAATCTCGATGCAATGGAATATATTAGCCTAGGAATTACCAAAGAGTTCAATATGATGAATGGAGGACTTCCTGCTAAATTCATACAATATCACATGTGACTGAACGATCATCGCAGATGTAGCAGTGATAGCTGATAAGTGAAGGAACGCGCTAGCGGTGGGAGACGTAGGTAGGATAAATAATACCAAGTGGCTGTCTTACATTACATGAAAATAGATTAAGAATGCGTTTTAAATTAGAAAATATCAGGGTATAACAAGTTAGAATGATAAAAAACTCAAGCATTTTATATAGAAGCAAAACAAAAGTTTGTATAGTCTTTACGCTATTACTGATTTTTTTCTCATCCTCAGGGTTTAGCCAACAAGCCACCACCACATTTCCCGAAAAACCTCAGAAAATAAAATTAATATCAGCCTTGGATCTACATTTCGAGCTGCCAAAAACTACAACCACAAATTCGATTAAACAACGTTCTATTTTTGATGCAGACAAGTTGCCAATCTTTTGCAAAATTGAACACAAGCTTTCCAAAAGTTCAAATGTAAATTTAAGAATGCGACTAGGTTCTCTCGATTATGTGAATAAATTAGAAGGAAAAAACTAAATACTTAATAAATGAAAACTTTTACTTTTTTATCAATAATATGCTGTGCTTTATGCTTTGTAAGTTGCGGCAGCGACCCAGTAGTGGGCTGTATGGATTCAACAGCACTTAACTATGACCCTTTGGCTGAAGAGGATTCTGGAAATTGTACGTATAAGTCAGGTTGTACTGATCCTAATGCTGCAAACTACGATCCTGAAGCGGTAGAAGATTCTGGAGATTGCCGATACCCTGGCTGCACTGATGAAGATGGCGACAATTATGATGCATCATTTACAGAAGATGATGGAAGTTGCACATATTTCGACAGGTTCTTGGGCAATTACGATGGAGTATTTGTATGTCAAGAGGCATTTGCAGGATTATTGGATGCAGCATCTTCCGAAATCACTAAAAGACCAGGAGACGACAACAGAGATTCTATTACTGTATTAGTAAGCAATCCAGCAACCTTTATCACCTTGCTTTTGACAGGAACTATCACAAAAGATCAAGCTATAATCGATACTTATATTGAGAATTTTGAATATACACTTGAAGTTGGTGAACTCGTAGTTGAAGGACCTTTCGAGGTATACGTAACTGGTACATTGGACAGATTCGACGATATTACGTTGGATGGACCGATTACCATTAGAATAGACAAAGCCGAATTGGGCTTATCTGTTTCTGATGTGTGTCAATACACCGCAACAAAGAATTGACCTAAAAAATGTTGGAGTTAATTTTTGCTTCTGCCAATAATCACAAATTGGAAGAAGTCAATAAGGTAGTCGAC
Organism: Saprospiraceae bacterium; assembly: GCA_965230575.1. Classification (GTDB taxonomy): domain Bacteria; phylum Bacteroidota; class Bacteroidia; order Chitinophagales; family Saprospiraceae; genus CAJXUU01. Next base: position 5,889,855 of record OZ246013.1, on the reverse strand, counting down.
ACATCGAAATACAGCCTCAAGAATCTTCGGGATGTGGGTATATTAGAAGAGATTGTAGAAGATGGCGCCACACTCGAGGAGAATGCGCTAATCAAAGCTCGATATGTCCATCAAAGGACTGGTAAAAATGTATTTTCGGAGGATACAGGATTAGAGGTTTTTGCATTAGGCGGTGAACCAGGAGTCTTTACTGCAAGGTACGGCGGTCCTCAAAAGGATGCCCATGACAATATGGACTTACTACTTCGCAACTTGGCACCGCACGAAGATAGATCTGCACAATTCAGAGCTTGTATAGCATTGATATTTAATGATCGAGAAGTGCTTTTCGAAGGCATTGTAAAAGGCCGAATTGCCCTCAATAAATCTGGAAGTGAAGGTTTTGGTTACGACCCCATTTTTATTCCTGATGGCTATGATAAAAGTTTTGCAGAGCTTCCTGATGAGATCAAATTGGGCATGAGTCACCGCACACGAGCAGTAAAGAAAATGTTCGAGTTCTTGGAAAATTCTTAAAAGCAAGCAAAGTATAGATCAAAACAATAAAACTAATCAAAGGAGGGCGAGATCACCTCTCCTTTGATTAATTGATTCAAGACTTATATAAATACCTTCCAAAGGCGGAAGTCGGCTTTCCAGGAATTATTCCAATGCGCCCAATTCGAGTCTATCCATTGAAACCTTGTATAATGTATCTGTGCTGTAGATGGTATCCAGGTATACCACTCACTTGTGTATTTTCTTTTGCCAGACAAATGGATTGTTGTTCCATTTGCCGTACAAGTTCCTAGCCCTTTTGCAGACCTATTCCAATCTCTTTCGAAGGTATTCCAGTATACCATATTCACTCCATTTTGAATGGCATTCGGAGTCCATGGATTGGAATATGGCTGCCAATCTGAAGCATGATGACTCCATTTGGTAACAGTGGAACCTATTTCACTTGAAGAGATTTTTCGGATGACTTTTGTACCACTTGCATCATATATCCAATGTACTGTGCCATTAGGCTCAATTCTATATGCATTTACTGCAAATTCTGATTTACCTCCTGACCATGACTCATACTTATAAGATGAAGATGTGATGCCAAGTTCATGAGAAGAAAATGAAAGTGTTCCTCCTGACCTGGAAGTTGATTTCTTATCACTAGGCGTTGTTTTGGGTTCTTCGATCATCAATGGACCATCAGTAGGTTCTATTTCCAAGGTGGTAACCGCATTGTCCAGGAAAAATAGTGGATTTGTAGTTTTTAATGACGTCTCTTCACTCAATATTATTTCCTGTAATTCACCATCCTCGGTGTAATACCATGCAACAATATTGTCTTCGATACTTTCATCATTACGACAATCCACTTCGATATTTGGTGAAATAATCGGTAATCTATCGACATCTGCATTTTCAAGGTTTGGAACAAAGATAGCTGGGATATATTTTTCAATTTCTGCAGTTTGCGGATATTTTGGATTTGGAGCCACTGGCTTGTGGGTCAAGTCTGCTGCTATTGATTTTATCGACATTCCTTTTTTAGACAAAATATTGTTGATCGCCCGATAATACTTAGGTGCAACTTTTTTCAATTGTAACAAATTGGCAGTTTGATTTTCTGACTTTTTTGCCAGTCCAATTATTACACTGTTGAAGTTGGCATCCATTGTCAATTCCCTCGTTGCCAAACTTAATTCATAGAGGTAATTGTTAATCTTTTCGTCGTCCTTATCCTCTGGATTGGTCAGAAGGAGCTCGACATCTTGATTGTTTTCAATAATTGGAATATTATCCAGGCTATAATCAGAAACTGGTGCGGATCTGGTCGTTAGGTCCAAAGCCTCTGTCCGTTCATTGGTAATTTCTTCGCTACAAGAAACCAATAGGAATATGGCAATCCCCAAAAAAAATAAATACTTAACTTTTTTCATTTCAATAATTTTTGGTGGTTAAATAAATTATCAGCCATCTTGACGGATAATAATGTACATTACACCTATATCGTCGATCACCTCAAAATCTTACCTTGAGGGTGTCGCTAATAATTTATTCCAGCCCATAATTGCAGCAAAAAGGCTTCAGAAAAATCATTGAAATTTATTAATGCGTTGAAATATTATTAGTGCTGGAAAGTCCTAGATTTAAGCGATTCAGTCGTTTTGAAAAGATGCAATATTGAAGCCTTTATTTCTAATGTTAAATTTCTCTCATTGAAGCTTGAATATAATCTTAGACTAATTAACTTTACCCTACCTTAACCACTTGAAAATGTCAAAAAATATGATCCTCGTCACTGGGGCAAATGGTCAAATTGGCCAGGTACTTACAAAGCGTTTGCGCCAAATCCATGGGACCGACAATGTGCTTGCCACTGATATTACCAAACTCGACGGATATACTGAAAAATTTGAATTCTTAGATATTCTTAATAAAAACAGATTGCGTGAAGTAGTAGCGGATCATAAGATTACTCAAATTTATCATCTTGCAGCCATCCTATCCGCTAGTGGTGAATGGAATCCAAAAAAAACCTGGAATGTCAACCTCAATGGACTTTTGACCATGCTTACCCTGGCCGTGGATCAAGAAATTGAAAAAGTATTCTTTCCATCGACTATAGCCGTATTCGGGAATACAACTCCAAGAATCAATACCCCTCAACATGTACCCCTCCTTCCAGAAACCGTTTATGGAATGAGTAAGGCCACAGGTGAAAATTGGTGCAATTACTTCAACAAACGATACAATTTGGATGTGCGATCGATAAGGTATCCTGGAATCATTGGTTACGAAAGTTTGCCTGGTGGAGGCACTACTGACTATGCAGTAGAAATATTTTATTCAGCATTGAAAGGCGAAAATTATACTTGTTTCCTAAAAGAGGACACCCGACTTCCAATGATGTATATGGCTGATGCTTTAAGAGCTACTACTGACCTTATGGAAGCCCCTAGTGATTCCATTAAAATAAGGTCTAGTTATAATCTAGCCGCAATGAGTTTCTCGCCAATCGAAATAACAAGAGAAATACAAAAACATATTCCAGATTTCAAAGTAACATTTGAACCAGACTTTAGGCAAGGAATAGCTTCAAGTTGGACTGAAAGTATAGACGACTCCCACGCCCGAGCTGATTGGGGCTGGAATCATGAATATAATTTGGAAAAGATGGTGAAAGACATGCTTGAGAATGTCAAAGTGTGACACCGACAAAAAATTTATCTGACAAAATTAAGAATGACCATATGAGTGTAATCGACAAGGCCATCCAGGCAGAAATCAAAGAAATAAAAGAAGCAGGACTTTACAAGCATGAGAGGATAATCACTACACCTCAATCTGCAGCTATCAAAACAACTGCTGGAGAAGAAGTATTAAATTTTTGCGCCAACAATTACTTGGGGCTTTCATCAGATCCACGAGTCATAGATGCGGCAAAAAATGCGATCGACACCCATGGATTCGGTATGTCTTCAGTGCGATTCATCTGCGGCACCCAGGATATTCACAAGGAGTTGGAAGCAAGAATTGCAAAATTTGTGGGAACAGAAGATGCCATATTGTATGCTGCAGCCTTCGATGCCAACGGAGGGCTATTCGAGCCAATCCTGGGCAAGGAAGATGCAATAATCTCAGACCAACTCAATCATGCATCGATCATAGACGGAATCAGATTGTGCAAGGCACAACGCTATAGATTCTTGAATAATGATATGGCGGACTTGGAAAGCAAATTGCAAGAAGCAGATGCCAATGGAGCGAGAAGAAAATTGATTGCAACAGATGGTGTATTCTCGATGGACGGTATCATCGCGCAAATTGACAAGATCTGTGATTTGGCAGAAAAGTACAATGCACTGGTCATGGTCGATGATTGTCATGCCACTGGATTTACAGGAAAGACTGGACGAGGTAGTGCCGAACATGCTGATGCCTATGGAAGGGTCGATATCATCACGGGAACATTCGGCAAGGCGATGGGTGGCGCTTCAGGCGGCTTCACAGCAGCGAGTAAGGAGATCGTCGACATGCTAAGGCAAAGATCGAGACCATATTTATTTTCGAATACATTAGCCCCTGCCATTGTTGGAGCCAGTATTGCGGTAATAGACATTCTTGAAGAAAGCACGGCTTTGAGAGACAAATTGGAGGAGAATACGGCTTTTTTCAGAAAAGAAATGACAGCAGCTGGATTTGATATTGTACCTGGCACACATCCAATAGTACCTGTAATGCTCTATGATGCTCCCCTATCTCAGCAATTTGCCAATAAGCTGTTGGATGAAGGCATTTATGTGATTGGTTTCTTTTATCCTGTAGTACCTAAAGGCAAAGCACGGATTCGAACTCAAATATCTGCTGGACATACGAGGGCCCATCTGGAGAAAGCCGTTGCCGCATTCACCAAAGTTGGCAAAGAACTGGGTGTCATTTAATAAATTTGGACTTCACTCCCCTAAACTACTTTTATGAGTCACACTGACTGGGATTTCAATGAATTTCTAGCCTTCTTCCTAATTTATGCCGCACATGCGGATATTGATTTTTCTGATGCAGAAAAGGAGCAGATCAAAAAGATTGTTTCGCCCGAAAAATTCGAAGAATTGTGGGCAATATTTAATAATATGACGGACTACCAGGTCTTAGAATTAATAAGAAGTTATAAGGAAACCTACTTTTCCACACCGAAGGAAAAAGATCACCTTCTCGATGAAATGAAAAATCTCTTCAATGTTGATGGTGATTATTCCATTTTGGAAAAGGAATTTCATTTGTTTCTTAGCAAGCTGCTATGACCCTTCTTCATTTCTTGAGCCATAAGATCAGGGAGTGAATAACAGCCATAACAGATTCCTTAAATGATTGCTAATTTTTCAAATGACTAATATGAGCAACCATTTGGTTATTCTTTATGAATTCTTTCACTTTTTTACCCATTTCAAATACAGTCAACCCGTCCAGTTGATCAGCTATGGATTTTGCTTTGTTCCAGGCTTCTTCTTCTGAATTTCCGACTACAAGTCCTGGAATTTTTTTCCATTTTTTCTGTTCTGGTAAGGCTTGCATATAATATGCTAGTTTGACAAATGGCGTCCCATTGGGTGCAACACCCTTTTCTCTTGGTTCTGCGTCTATTTTATGTATTGACATTACTATTGATTTTAACACATTGAATAAATAATTCTGAATCTATTACTTTACTACCCAGGATTCCGGGTGAAGTATTGACCTTTATCTGGCACTCCGTCCATTTGATCCGCATTTGGAAGCGAGTCTTTCATTTCATTAATTGGGGGCCATATATCCGACATTTCATCATTAATTTCCAGATATTCCTGTTGTGAATCAGGTAGTTCGAATTCATAATAGATAGAACCTATGGGACATTCTGGTTCACATAATGCACAATCAATACATTCATCCGGATCAATAACCAGCATATTTTCTCCTTCATAAAAACAATCTACGGGACATACCTCAACACAGTCCGTATGTTTGCACTTGATGCAATTCTCGGTAACAACAAAAGTCATACTTTAATATTTTGAAATTAACACTTTAATATATATCAAGTCTAATCTAAATTATTTTTCAAAGAATATTGAACACTATATTGATATAAAAATAAGACAAAGGATCAATTTCTAATTAGACTAATTCCAATTAGCACTTCAACAAATAAAATGTACTTTTCGTAACATAAACTACAGGAAATCAATGCAATAGATAATTAGGGACAAGCAAGAAAAAATAGTACTAATTAATATGAATCAGCGAATAACAAACTAAAAACTGTAGGATGCAAAATAAAATTATACTACTTATAATGGTATAAGCAGGTCTTATAAATAGGGATCAGAAATGCTAATAACACATTCTACAATTGACAATTTCAATGGCCCGAGATTATTCACCACCTCCACTCATCCACATACTTGATGAAAATTTTTGCCGTATTCTCGGCATCAGATATTGCCCTGTGATGGATACCTGTAAATTCCAAGCCTTCTTTTTTCAAGGTATTTTTCAACCCTGTCAGTTTGTGCTCTCCCTTGATCTCGTGATATTCAGATTTTAAATCAGTCGATGCCTCCAACCAATCCAAATCCATCTTGTGCAACTTACAATTATCAGTAAGCATTACTTTGTCATACTTGCCCCAACTGCACAATCTATAATCCTCCTCATACACATCTATCCATTCTTTGAATTGATCTATGACCTTGGGATATTTATCTGCCCTATCTACATTCTCCTGACTAATGCTGGTAAGTTTCTTGCAAAAACCAGACAACTTTGGGTTTACCGTGGGTTGAACAAATTTGCTAAATCTACTGAGTATATCTCCTGTCGGGTCTACCATCACAGCTCCAATCTCTATAATCTCGTTTATTCCACCTGGTGGTCGCCCCAGCCAACAAGTCGCTTCTAAATCGTAAATAATAAATCTCACAAAATTGAATTTTCTAAAATCGGATCGCTAATTTTTATTAGATCCTCCCATTTTACTGATTTTTCCAGTTGATAGCTGTCTAATCTATTATGATAATAATACAAAAGTCTAAAATTTTCTGACATCAATGAGCCATCCTTTTTAACTTTTAAAACTTTTTGTGGATGATACAATCCCAAATGCTTCAATCCATCTGCAATCAATTCCTCCGTTGGCAGCAATAGTGCCTCAGAAAGTCTTAATTTTCCCTGCTTTTCCATCTTTTTCAGCGTTGCTTGCATTTTCTTCACCACCTTAATAAACAATTCCTTCTCTATCTGAAATCCTGCAACTGGAATATTAATAACATCATAAAGGTTTAATTCCGCATGTTTGTTCAATAATATTCTAAAAGCTGCAAATGCAATCAGATGCGAACTCAATACAACATTGTTTATCTTGTAACTCTCGACGATCTTATCACCCAGTAATTTCGTATAGACTTTCTCTCTTTGATAGACAGTCTGCACTTCGCCATCCAACTTGAAGTAGCCAGATATATCTATTATATTTCCGTGTTTGTCAAGGGAATTACCCTCCATGTCTACAGGATGACCAAAAACGTCCATCGGCCTTCCAAAAGACAACTCAATATCAGACTGCTTCGAGATCAATGACCAGATGAATTTCATCAACTTCCCAGAGGATTTGCCTACTTCTTTCGACTTGGTATATTTCTCTTTTCCCGTCCTTCTAAGATATTGGTCTATCAGAGACTTGGCCTCCAATACAAAGTGATAATTCAGCACCAAAGGCACAACGTAAATCTTGTTTTCTTTCTGATCAGCAATGGCATGTCGCTGTGCTTCAACCATCGAGCCCAACAAACCAAGTTTCAATTTATCCTCTATCCTTCCGTCTCTTGCCCTAGTTCCACCAGGAAAGAATATTTGGTTTACATTATTCTGTAATGAAAAAGACGCCATGCTCTTGAGGCATTCCAGATAAATTGGGTTTTTCTTCCTTCTATCCACTCGATATGCCCCCAATCTATTGATGAAGTATGCCACTATCTCATTGTCCAGCAAATTCAAGCCAGCTCCATATGAAGATGCAGGCACTCCTACTACTGCATCCAAGGCATAACCGATCAAGACCGAATCCAAATTGGAAAAATGAGTAGGTACAATGACAACAGTTCCTTTTTGGAATATGGATCTGAGTTCATCTACATGTCCATGAAGTTTGATTTTCTGCTTGACCTGATCTCTATTTCCCCATCGCCTTAATTGACCTTTAAGGGTAGTTGGATTCAGCAATCGCTTAAACAACGAGTGCAAAAACTTCCTCGAAAACTTGAAGGTCTTCATTTTGAAATTGCCAACTATCTCTTCGTTGTATCTATTTATTATTCGATCCACGATCTTATCCAATCGTGCATCCTTATCCTCGAAGGTTTTGGCTGTATCAATTTCTTTTTCCAGCTCTTTCCAATAGCTCTTATCATCAGCAGGATCCACCTTCCAGGGATTATTTTTTGCCCTAAGTTTTTCCAGGTAGATCGTCTTATCCAACAAGTCTTCTGTAGATACATTAGAATCTTCGAATAATCTACTTCGAGTATATTTATTGAGTGCCGCAATGAATTCTGGCCTCTTCTCACTGATCTTATAGATCGGCCAATCTTTAATGTCAGGAATGATATGTGGAAGAGTACTCTTCAAGTTATGGTTGTTTTAATGAGGAAGTCGTCAAAAAAGATAAATTGAAACGATTTCACTGCAAAAATCAGAAATTATTATTTAAATCTCCTATAAAATTAAGAATCTCTTGTCGTCCTTCTTTCTTTTCTGAACTTGTAATAAATTCTTGAGGCAGAGAATTCCAATAATTTAGCATGCCTTTTTGTATTCGCTCTATGTTTGCACCTACCTGAGATTTCTTAAGTTTATCCGTTTTTGTGTAGACCAATACGAATGCTACCCGTCTATCCCCTAGCCAATTGATAAATTCCATATCGATCGTTTGCAGTGGATGTCTGGAATCAAGAAGCACAAAAACGACCTGCAATTGTGGTCTTGTGATCAGGTACCGCTCGATCATATTCTCCCATTTGATACGCATCTTCTTTGATATCTTGGCATATCCGTATCCAGGAAGATCCACCAGATGCCATGCGCTATCCACCCTAAAAAAATTGATGGTCTGTGTTTTTCCAGGAGTATTGGATACTTTAGCCAGCCCTTTTCTATTGCACAGCATGTTGATCAATGATGACTTTCCAACATTAGATCGACCAATAAAAGCATATTCCGGCACCATATCCTGAGGACACTGTGATTCTCTTTCAAAGCTGCCTATAAAATCTACTTCTTTAATTTCCATCGAGGCACTATTTTTGATATATAAAATAAAGTTTAATAATAATGAACTAAAAATCAGTATGATAGATATTTTTTGGGTTACTGATCCAATAAATATGTTACAATTAGAGTTTATATGTCGTTATACTGAAACAAAGATAATTAAATGCAAAAGAAGCGGGATTCGTTCCCTTCATCATTTTTTTAATTATCAATAATTCAAGTTCAATCCCCGGGAGTTATATTTATTAAACTTCAAAATACTTAAAGATGAAGAAATCATTTTTTATGCTTTTTATGTTGTTGTCTACTCTATCGTTTTCTCAATTCGAAATGGGATTAAGAGCTGGAGTTAGTTCTACAGATTTAAGTCCAGAGTCAATCCTAATTAATGATGGTGAGAATAATACAGAAATAAGTATCGCTGAAGCTAAATATGGATTCCATCTCGGTTTATATACCAGAGTAAGCATTGCCAATATATTTATTGAGCCTTCGTTTCTGTTCAATAGTTCTACTGTAGACTATAACCTGGACAGACAAATCTTCGATACTGGTATAATTTCAACTATAGGATCTGAAACGTACAACAATCTTGACATTCCTTTGATGGTAGGAATGAAAATCGGATTTTTAAGAATACAAGGGGGACCTGTCGCACATATTTTCCTTAATTCTGCCTCAGATCTTACTGATATCAGCGGATATAGTCAAAAATTTCAAGATGCCACTTTCGGAGTTCAAGGAGGTTTGGGCTTTGATATTTGGAAAATCAGACTCGATCTCAATTATGAAACCAATCTATCCAAATTTGGAGGTGATATAGATGTAAATGGAAATCCATACCAATTCGATCAAAGGCCTTCCAGATTGATTGCAAGTGTTGGACTAAGATTTTAAGAGAAAAAGAAAACCAAAATGGACATTGGTCGTATTTTGGTATGATAATTGTTTTATATATGTTGCTTAATTGCAACTGTTAAAACCAACAGCCAAAGCCATTCTTGAAAAGGGATGGCTTTTTTTATTGAAAGTAAATTGGATATTACAATTAGTGGAAGAGAAGATGTTGAGTAGAATTATGATTTAATGGCAGATCTCTTAAAATTGAAATCTATCATTCTTAAAAATATATTTAGTTGACAGAATCTTTACCAGGTTTTCAGCGTTATTGAATTAGTCGGTTTATAAAATTATTTTCATATGAAATCATTCTTGTTTTTTGGGCTCCTTTTTGGATTCTCCTTAGCTATTAATGCTCAACAGATAAATCAATTAGACGATATCAAATTCTATGCAGATGTAATCGCCAATGCAGGAAATCCTATCCATAAAGATAGAGCCAACAATGAGTTCTCCACCCTACTGGACAGTTGGCTCAGATCTAAAAACTTCAATCAGGCAGACCTTGAAAGTATTCAATGGCTCTCTGTGAAGCAACCAGAAGATCAATCATTCACAATTATCACCTGGCAACTTGAGCTCAATGAAAATGATAATCGATATTTTGGATATCTATTGAAAAACGATAAGATCTTCCCTCTAAAAAATGCTGAATTTCTGGATGATTTGGAATATGATGTTTTATCTGACAAAGATTGGGCAGGTGCATTATACTACAACATACATACCGTGACCAAGGACGAAAAGAATATGTACATCCTCTTTGGTTACAATGCACACAAAAACTATGAACACCGTAAATTGGTTGATGTTTTGACGTTTGATAATGGTGCCCCAGTATTTGGAAATGAGATTTTCAAGAAACAAGATCCAGGCGAAAGAGGTGTTATAAAAAACAGAATAATTCTAGACTATAGCAGCGATGCCAATGCCACAATGAATTATAATCCAGGACTGGATATGATTGTCTATGATCATTTGATCCCACGTATTGGAAGAATACCAGGTCAAGGTCCAACGATGTTGCCTGATGGCAGCTATGTAGGCTACAAATGGGATGGCGAATACTTCAACTATGTAGACAAAATCTATCACCAGACCCAGGAAGAACCGCCAATGCCCAAACCAGTACTTGGTGAAGGAACCAAAGATCAAAACATTTTTGGCAAAAAGAAGAAAAGGAATTTGAAGAAGAATTGAATTTTTTGTTTAAAAATCAATTCTAGGTATAGGGTTCAAGGTTTAAGGTACAAGGCTGGATTTTGACACTATTATAATCAAAATCCAGCCTTGCACCCTATACCTCAAACCTTGAGCCTCAAACCATGCACCTTATACCTTATACCTTAAACCTCTAACCTGAAACCTTTTCTCACCCCCTCTCTTCAATCCACTTACCTCTCGTAAAATCTGGAATCGCCATTGGACTACTTCCTGCAGCTATTGACTGCTCAGACAATGGAGTGATTACCAACCAGGAAGCGGCATCATATACATCGATAGGTGGTTTTTTATTTTCCTTTACGCAATTCACAAACTCATCTACTAAGAACCAATCCATACCTCCATGTCCGGCACCTACAGCTTTTTGCTCGTTCTCCTTCCAATACGGATGATCATATTTTGTAAGCCAATCTTCGGCTTCGGTCCATCTGTGATCTTCGGTTTTTCCGTTGAGCAGGAGTGATTTGTTCACATCCATCCAGATCCCATTTGTACCTTGTACACGGAATGCCAATGAATATGGCCTTGGCAAGTTCGTATCGTGAAACAGCGTGATGGACTCTCCATTGGCACATTTGATCATCGTAGTGACCACATCACCCAACTTGAATTCTACATTGGCATTTGGGTGAGATTTTCCGCCTTTTGGATGATTCACAATATAATCGTGCAGTCCCAAAGCCTGGGAAGACATCGATGTGAGGTACAACATCCGATTGCCTCTATTAATATTAATCATCTGCGCTACTGGACCCAATCCATGAGTCGGGTATAGATCACCATTTCTCTTTACCGAATGCTGGGTCCTCCACTTGGCTTCATGGAATGCCTTTTCACCATACTCTACCCCACCTCCATAAGCTTGTTTTCCATCATTGAATTTCACAGCTCGAAGGTCATGCTGATATCCTCCCTCCAAGTGTATCAATTGACCAAAAAGTCCTTGTTTGACCATATTCATTACCGCCATAACATCTCTGCGATAACATACATTTTCTAAAAAAAACAGATGTGTTCCTGTCTCTTCATGAGAATTGACCAATTGCCAGCACTCATCAACTGAAAAGGCCCCGCAAACTTCTGTCCCAACATACTTACCAGCCTTCATCGCATCGACACTCTGTTCGGTATGCCATCTCCAAGGTGTGGCTATCATCACAGCATCCAAATCATTCATGGCAAGGAGATTTTTATAATCGTAAGGACCATTCTTGAAATAGGTGGGTTGTTTTTTATTGTACTTTTTGAAAATGGCTTCTGTTCTTTCGATCATCCTGTCATCAATATCTGCAACGGCTATTACTTCACAGTCGCTCCTATTGAGCAATAAATCTACATGACTTTGTCCTCTGAAACCTGATCCAATAATACCGATATTGACTTTCGATTTTGAAGATTGGGTCTCTGATTCCATCGGTGAAGCATTGACTCCAGAATTTGTCAATGCGATTCCCGCACCCGCCAAAGCTGAGGATTGAATAAATTTTCTTCTATTAATGGGCATAATTCTTTTTATTTGTACAAAATTTCAATTATTAGTTCTTAAGATTACAAAACCTAATTATTGATATTCCATTTTATGGTATTAGTAGCAGCCTAAAGCTATAAAATCATTTTATAACAACTTTGACAACACAATAAAATTTTAAGATTTAAAAAATACTATGATAAAACTATCAGATATATCCACTAGAGCTCCGGAAGGAACTGATGAAGATAAAATAAGAAAAGAGACTAAATCAATTGCAAAAGAAATAGAGGACCTTCAATCTATAATGTATGCTCAAAAAAAACATTCATTGCTTGTTGTGTTTCAAGGAATGGATAGTAGCGGCAAGGATGGCGCGACTCGTGAAGTATTCAAATATTGCAGTCCTGCGGGTGTAAAGACAAAAGGATATGGTAAACCAACGGATGTAGAATTTGCCCATGATTTCTTGTGGAGAGTACATCCTCATGCGCCTGCAAAAGGAGAAATTGGAGTTTTTATTAGGTCGCATTATGAAGATGTCCTTATTCAGCGAGTACACAAATGGATCGATGAAGAACATGTCACAAAAAGAATAAATGCGATCAACGCCTGGGAGGAATTATTACAATTTGATAATAATACTACAATCCTAAAATTTTACATGCACCTCTCTAAAGATAGACAGCATGAAAAATTGTTGGAGAGAATCGAAACGCCTCGTAAACAATTCAAACACAGAGATGGGGACTGGGAGCAGCGTGAACATTGGGACAGATATATCGAATGTTATGAAGATGTCATCAACAGGTCCAAAATTCCCTGGATAATTGCCCCGGTGGATCAACGTTGGTACCGAAACTATTTCATTGCCAATGAGGTATTGAAGGCGCTTAAAAATATGGATTTGGAGTATCCTCCGTTAGAAACAGATATCGAGAAGTGGAAAAAGTACGTGTAGACAGATGGCTCTGGAGTGTTAGGATTTTCAAAAGCAGATCACTAGCTACAGATGCCTGTAAAACCAGAAAGGTCAAGATTGGTGATAAACCACTAAAACCCTCCCATCTTTTGAAAGGAAACGAGACACTCCATGTATATAAGGAAGGTTTTAATTTGGTAATTGAAGTGGTGAAGCTCATCAATAAGAGGGTCTCCGCTACATTAGCCGAACCTTGTTACAATAATATGACACCAGAAGATGAACTGAATAAATACAAAAATTGGTTTATAGGTAAAGCGGCTCCTGAAAGAAGAGAGAAAGGTGCTGGAAGGCCTACTAAAAGAGAAAGACGTGATTTGGATGGATTTAAGAATGAATCATTTCATATTGAAGAAGAGGACGATTAATCTATTGATGGCACATTAAATACCACACCTTGCTTGAAATTCTTCTTTAAGACATTGTGAATTAACTTTCGAATTTCATTCTGCAAAAAATGTCCTGAGAAGGATATCAAGGATGAAATAATGCAAAAAGAGTAATGGAAAAAACTTATTTTAGCGACTAAATTGAATTTAAAAATAATATGAACATTAGAATATTTACTGTATTAATTTTAATTACGCTTGCGAACGTAGCATTTTCTCAACGGCACGTTTGTGGTGTTTCAGAGGCTGATCAACAAGGAATGATCGCTTTTGTTGAAAATTATAATAAAACTGCAAACCAATCGACAACTAGGGATAATGATCCCATTTTCGTTCCTGTAAAAGTACATATGACTGCTGAAAATGATGGTTCTGGTAGAGTAAAAGCCAATTCTATTTTGACTCAATTGGCGGTTATCATGGAGGATTTTAAAGAATTTGGAATGTACATGTATATTTATGAAACAGAGTTCCATTATCTTAATAGTACATCTATTTATGAGAATCCTGGTAATTTTCAAAATTTGATTGTAAATCAAAAAAATCCTAACGCAATTAATGTTTTCTTTTGTCAAAATGCAGATACAAATAATGGTGGTCCAGGAACGACTTTAGGTTTTTATAGTCCTTCAGGCGATTACTTAATTGTTAGAAATCAAGAAGCAGGAATTGGCAGCTCAACATTAACTCATGAATTGGGTCATTTTTTCTCATTGGCTCACCCATTTGTTGGTTGGGGAGGTGTTTACGACTTTTATGGTTGGATAGATGATCAAGGTGGACTTTTGCCATGGAATGTTGAACAGTTTAATGGGATGTATCCTAGTTTTACTTGCCCAGGAAACAATCAACCAGTGGAGTTAGTAAATATGTCTAATTGTGAGATCTCAGCAGATAGAATTTGTGATACACCACCTGATTATCATTTTGGATTTGGAGCTGGAGGCTGCTTTTGGAACAATTCATTGAAAGATCCAAATGGTGATATTGTAGATCCTCAGGAAAATAACTTCATGAGCTATTTTGGAAATTGTGGAGATTACACATTTACCGATGGCCAAATCGATGTTATGTTTGCCAACTTCAACAGTAATGGTAGAGATCACCTTCGGAGCTCATACATTCCTGACACAACTGAAATTATTTCTAACCACGAATTAATCTATCCTATAGATGGTGAAGTTTTAGAATTTAATACGAATGTTCAACTTAATTGGTCAAATGCTGACGGTGCTTCAAATTATCTTGTTTCTCTTAATTCACAATCTGGAGAATTCACAGAATATTTTGTCACTGAATCCGAATTGTGGTTAGATTTGGATCCAAATTCATTTTACTTTTGGGAAGTTAGACCATTTAACGAAGGATATACTGATACAGAATTAAAGTCTAGTTTCTTTAACACTGGAGATGGAATCAATACTGCGGTAAAAGAATCTGAGATCATCCAGAATGTACAGGTATTTCCAAATCCAGGAAGAAGAGGTCAGGATATCAATGTATCTATCTCAATGGAAGAAAGCAATGATGTGACCATTTCTCTTATCGATATCACGGGAAAATTGATCACCTCAGAGAATCAGAGACTCATTCAAGGTGACAATACAATCACTATCGATGCGATGGCTCAATCAGGGATTTACTTTCTTAAGTTGGATTCAAAAGATGGTTCTACACATAAGAAAATTGTGATTCAATAATCGAATTGCGTAAGGAATAGAAAAGCGAAAGTGCTGTATTGTGCTTTCGCTTTTTTTTGTACTGTCTGCAATCGAGAAATTGGGTCTGTTGATTATTTTTTTGGTTCCCGAGACATTCGGGGTGACTGGTATTTCATCTTTTGAGGACAATATGAGAGCTAGAAAGGAGAATTCAGAAGTAACAATCATTACATCCTTTGAGTACAGCAGGAGAGCTTGAGAATTAACGAGGGCAAAAATTAATTGGCCTTATTCAGATTAGTATTAAAGAACTTAAGCCTTGTCCAGGGTAAAACTAAAAACAGATCCTTCTCCAGGAGTTGAAGTCACTTTGATCGTTTGTTGATGAGCCTCAATAATATGCTTAACAATGGACAATCCTAATCCAGAACCGCCCAACATTCTACTTCTACTGGGATCTACTCTATAAAACCTATCGAATAAGTGATTGATGTGCTTGTTTTCGATTCCGATACCATTGTCGGAAACTTCTACCAAAACATTCCTCCCCATGTCATAGAAGGCTATTTCTGTTTTGCCCGCTTCTTTACCATATTTTATAGAGTTGGTAATCAGATTGATGAATACCTGTCTGATCATATCCTTGTCACAATTGACCATAAAAGAGGATTCCGTACCTGGCTTGAATCCTAATTCAATTTTCGATTCAGAAGCAGCAATGTCATAGTCTTGAAAAACTTCCTGAACCAAGGATTTGATTTCAAAATTTTGTTTTTCCAATATCAATTTGCCTGATTCCAGCTTTGCTATTCCCTCTAGGTCTTCAACTATATTTTGTAATCTATCTGCATTTTGGGCAGCCCTCTCTATGTACTTGATATTGATATTTTCATCGTATAATCCACCTTCTAATAAAGTATGCAGATATCCCTGAATAGAAAAAATGGGTGTTTTCAATTCATGAGAAACATTGCCCACGAAATTCTTTCTATATTCTTCCAATGACCTGAGAGACTGAATTTGTTTTTCGGTGTCTTCTGCCCATTTTATCACATCTGACTTCACATCCTCTATACTGGTGATATTGAGCTTCTCTTTCTTCAAAGCAGAATTTTTCAATCTTGTATCTTGAATAAAATTGTAAATCAGAGCCAGTTTTTTCAAGATGAACTTATTCAATAAATAAGAAACGGCATGATAAATAATAAAAGCTCCAATAATCAAAAAAAGAAAGACATAAATCAACCCTCGATTTCCAAATTCAAAATAATGAAGCAGAGCAATTAGGATCAATAATATGACAACGCAGATGGTTGCAATTATTACGGTAAGCTGTTGTATTGTGAAATTCTTGGACAAACGATAGATTAATAGTCAAATTTATAACCAACTCCCTTCAAAGTATAAATATAATGACTTCCGATCTTTTCTCTTAATTTTCTGATATGTACGTCGATAGTCCTGTCGCCAACGATCACCTCACTTCCCCATACTTTGTTCATTATATCCCCACGTTTGAATACCTTTCCTGGCTTCGAGCATAAGAGAGCGAGTAGTTCAAATTCCTTTTTCGCCAGATTGATAGGCTCTCCGTTTTTAGTGATTTTATAGTGTTCTGTATTTATTTCCAGCTCACCATATACATTGATGATATCTTTATCATTTTTCTGCAACAGTGGATGCCTCCTGAGTAAGGCTTTAATTCTTGATTTGAACACATTTGGCTTGATCGGTTTATTGATAAAATCGTCACCTCCTGTTTCCAATGCCGACACCTGTGTAAAAGAATCACTTCTCGCCGTAAGAAAAATGACAAGCGTACTTTCAAATTGTGGATCACTTCGCAGTTTATCACACACCTCTATACCATCCAATCCAGGCATCATGATGTCCAAAACTATGAGATGCGGATCAAAGGACTTGGCAACATTCAAAGCATCGTTTCCGTTATCTGCAGATGCCACCTCATACCCCTCTTTCTTAAGATTATAACTCAAAAACTCCAAAATATCAGGTTCGTCATCTACAATCAACACACGTACATCTAAGCTCATATTCACATAATTATATAGTAAATATACATATCGAGGTCACTACTGACTTCATTATTCATATTAATTCTATGTTACCTTTTAAGGGATGGGACTACTATTAATTCTTCTTATTTTGCACCTCTTTCAAATAGGCATGCACTTTTTTTTCAATGTCATAATAAAGGTCCAGGTCGGCTTCTAATAGATCCACCAAGTCTTTGTATTCTTTCTCGGTCACTCCATTTATTTTGTACACTTGAGATTCATAGATGAGTTTCATACTGTCTCTTTTGTCAACAAGGTGTATTTTGGCCGCTGATTTGGCAAAATGCATATCGGCTAGTAGACTGATTACTTTTTCTTCTTCAAATGGCAATTCGATCTTGGTTTCACCCTTACATGAAATAATCAAAAGAGATAGAATCAACGCCCACACAAATGAGGATTTTACTTGCATCAAAACATTTTTGGATAAAGAAAATCTTTGAGTTTACAATTCGAAAAATCCAACTGTGTCCATTTCTCAATTGTAGCATCAATAACTAAAACGCCGCAAGTAGGAACATTGTCTATATACTGCTCAGATACTGAATTGGCCAGGTAGGTTATACCTGGATTGTGCCCGAATAACATGACAGAGTTAATATCATCATCTAAGCCAAAGCAAGTTTCCAGGTAGGTATCCTCGGGTGCATGGTAGAGTGATTTTTCCAAGGATAATTTACTGTCCTCCAATTTAAGCGCATTACAAAAAATCTCAGCTGTTGTCCTTGCACGATTCGCATTGCTCGAAATCAGTCGATCAGGAATATAGCCTTTTGATTTGCACACGTCTCCCATGAAAGGTGCATCCCTTTTGCCTCTTTTATTCAGAGGTCTATCGATATCTGCCAGACTCAAATCACCCCATGATGACTTCGCATGACGTACTATATATATTCTTTTCAATTCACTATTATTTTTAAGAAAGAAGCCAAATCAAAATAAGATTTCTATCATTTAAATATATTATAAAAAAGTATAATTCATATTTAATTGAAATTTAATTAACTACATATTGCATTTTTTAATAATATATATTATATTTACACCGTGTAAGTTTTGGTTATTATTGTAAAATTCGTTTTTGCTCCGATTTTCGTCGGAGCTTTTTTATTTCTCAATGATTCAAAATTTACATTGCTTCCAACACCTACAGCGCTGAAATAGTTGCCTTTACCATCTTATCAGCCCACTTCCCCAGGTAAATCCACTTCCAAAAGCAGCCACACACACCAGATCATTGTCCTTGATCAAGCCATCTTCCCATGCTTCGCACATCGCTATTGGTATAGAAGCTGCTGTAGTATTTCCGTACTTTTGAATATTGTTATACACTTTGCTATCTGGCAGTCCCAATCTCTTTTGTACAAATTGGCTGATCCTCAAATTTGCCTGATGCGGAATAAACATGTCAATCTCAGACGCTGCCAGTCCCGTACTTGTCAAGGCTTCCTTGATCACTTCTGGAAACTTAGTCACAGCATTCTTAAAAACCAATTGACCATTCATATTTGGAGTCAATAAATGATCATCCACCATCTTCTGAGTCACGAATACCCCTCCATAAATATCGGTATCAGGGTAACCAAATTTTTCAGTTCCCAAATGATACCCACCGTGAGATCCTGGATTGATAAGCGCCAATTCTTCGGCATGGGTACCATTGCTATGCAAGTGAGTAGTCAAAACACCTTTTCCTTCCTCTTCTGTCGGTTGCAAAATCAAGGCGGCTGCTCCATCCCCAAATATGACAGAAACACCCCTTCCTTCAGTTCTGTAATCCAATCCCATCGAATGCATTTCGGCACATACAAAAAGTATGTTTTTGTACTTCCCTGTCTTAATAAACTGATCGGCAACTTCGAGTCCATATACAAAACCAGAACATTGATTCCGAATATCCAATGCCCCTACTTCATTATGTGTAATTCCCAGTTCTCTTTGTACCAGGACACCACATCCAGGAAAATAATAATCAGGGCTCAGGGTTGCGAAAAGGATAAAATCTATGTCATCCTTTGTAATTCCAGCTCTTTCAATGGCTTGTTTGGCCGCACTGGCACCCATCGTCGTAGTAGTTTCCTTGTGCTTTTTGGCATATCTTCTTGTCTTAATTCCAGTCCTTTCTTGAATCCACTCATCCGAAGTATCCATATATTTTGCCAAGTCATCATTGGTGACTACTTCCTCTGGGAGGTACTTGCCAATACCTGCGATTTTTGTTCTCTTCATTTAGTTTAGGTATGTATCTAAATTAAGTAAGTCTCATAGAAATTGATTTTAGGATGAGATTTTATTCCCGGACAGCTAATCTGCCAAGGTGTCAACCCAATGTCCTCAAATCACTTCATTGACTTAGTTCTATTATTCAAGTGAAAGATAGTAATTATTAGAAAATAATATAATTGAAATTGGTTTTGGATAAAGACAGTTTATTGTAATCGTCTACTTTTTCAAGTAGGGCACATCTAAACTAGGATCGAGATACCAGGCTCGTTTTGAAATTTTCTTTCGGATATCATGTAAAAATGCTTCTAAATCCTCATCGATACATTCATACTTCAAGCCAACTCTTTTATAACCTTTATACTCACTTTGGTACACCTTGTAGCCCTTTCTTTCCAATAGGCTCACCATTTTAATGGCATTCAGCGATTTAATAAAAGATCCTACCACAATAATACATTCTCCTGACTCAGGAATTATATTCGCATATTTATTGGAAGATGGTTCTGAATTCCCCTTTGACACTACAGTTTCGCTGTCTGATTCATTAGCGGTAGTATTATTGGAGTCTTCTTGTGCATCAGGTGTATTGGTAGCATCTGCATCATCAACTTTTGTTTCAACGGCTTCTGGTTCAGTTTGTTCGGAGAGATTATTTAATTCTTCGCTTAGTTTCGTATCACCAGTTTGGTTGTCATCCTCCTTATTTAAAGGATCAATCAGCTCATCAATTTCTTCATACTGCTGTTCGAGATTTTTTTCATTGTCCTCATCCAAATTCGTAGCCTGCGCATCCACATCTTTGGTTATCACTTCTGTCTTTTCCCCTTCTGGTTTGTTGAAATACGATTTATACACCTCTGCACCAATAAACCACAACGCGATCAATAATAAGGAAAGCAATAATATCCGAGGAAAGAAAGATCCAGAATCCTCGATTTCTGGTTTGGCATCTGCTGCTACGGCCAGCGGTTCTTGATCCGCCATCCTCGCTATAGGTGTAAGATTCAAAGATGTCAAGTCGCTGAACTCTCTGGTGAATTCTGATAAGTTGGCTTCAAATTCCACCTTTTCTTGTCCAGCCCTTTTAACAATAGTACCAATTCCATCTATCAAGAATGAATCTACATTCAACAATTTATTAAATGCCGACTGGGTAAATTGTTCAATTTTCTTTTTGGCCTTGGCCTCAGTCAATAGACCTGTATCAAGTATATATTTTAGAAGAGAATCATCGTTTGAATCTGAATCATCGAATGAGATGCTCAGTGATGGAGGAGAAATGATAGTTTTATCATCATTAAAACTGGCTGCAGATTGATTCAATCGAAACGTACCAATCCCAGGAATGTGAACCATTCTTTGCTCTCTCAGGACTTGTCTAATATAGTATGGAATATCCAATTTCATAATCTATTCAAACCAAACGCTAAGATAACGGTATTTCCGATTTGGTCGTTATCTCAGGCTAGTTTAATCAATAATGCAATAAATATGCCTTAATTTTAACAAGGATATGGATTCAAATGGAAAGATTGTTTGAGAAATATAGAATAGCGTCTATTATTTGTACTGAGAATATCATTATATCCACCTCTTATCTTTTGCAGTGTACCAATTAATGAACTCATCCTAAACTACAAAAGCCACCCCGCATAGCAGGGCGACTTCACTTGTAAATGGCATTCTATACACATTTTACCATGGCTGACAAGTGCCTTCAAAACACTGTTGACCTTCTGGACATTGATTATGTGTACCGCATTCCTGAGAAGTATTGTTGTTTGGGTACGGATTAACAAATATTTGTTCGCCACAATCTTCTTGATGCGCACAGTCATAGGTAAAACAAGTTTCGATGGGATTATGGTCGCTAGGATTGATAAATTCTCGGGTGCAAACTTCAATGGTTTCCGCTTGAATAAAATAGGATCCTGGAGCACCTGGATCAGTAGTATTGGTTTGATTCAGCGCTTGCTGCACTTCTTCTCTGGTATCATAAGAGCCAACCACTTCCCATACCAGCTTTCCCCTTGAATCTTCATAATAATGGATTAAGTTGAACTTTTCAATGGTATATGACTCAAGGCAATCACCGACAATGGTTGTATTTGTCAAGTTGGAAAAGTAAGAACCAAAATTATTTAATAAGAAATAATCCAAAGTTCCGCCTCCATGACTGGTCTGGGGTACATACGTATCTCCACTTAGTATGAAGGTAGGACGTCCAGGTAGGATATTGATCAGTTCATTCATTTCTTCACTATCGACGTCTATATTAAAGTCACCACCTATTATTGATGGCGTACAATTGGGCAGACTATGTACAAAATTTCTGATTTGAATCATCTGCCTTTTGCGAATGGCGCTTTCGCTTGGTCCTCCAATGAAATTTCCGTTAAAAATATCAACAACTCCATCTATAAGACCGCCATTGGCCTGGAGATGGGTATTAATAATATTGAAATCACAACCTTCTTCGAGCTCAATGAAGGCAGACATAAAACCTTTGTCCTTTATTTGATCTGTTCCCGAATCCAAGGTAAATTCAACAACTTGTACATCCAGCAACTCAAACTTGGATATTGTCAATAATCCTGAGCTCGCATCAAAAGCAAAATCCACATATCCGTTGGCCAATAGGTGCTCAATGATAATGTCAGCTCCACCTTCCCACCACACTTCCTGTAAGAAGATTACATCAGAATCCTTATCTACTAATGCTTCTGCAATGTAAAGAGCATCATCTTCATCTATGGGACAAAAAGGAATATCGAGTGCGTGAATGTTGTAAGATGTGAAACAAAGATCATGCAACGCTCTTAATGAAATCGAATCAGTATTTTCTTCAACTGATGATGGGATAATAGTTTCTTCTTTTTGACAGCTAATTATAATAAGTGCCAATAGAACAATTAAAAAAGAATTTTTCTTGAACATATTAATTAGTTTAAAATGGTAAATAAATAAATCAAGGTCTTACTGCCTGGCAGCGAAATGATGTAGTAGAAAATATTGGATTTGATAGTTTGCAATTGCTGGTCTATCCATGTTTTTACACCAAATAGGCTGACTTCATTTTAAAAATGATATCTAAAGAATAAGCTTATACTTAAATGCCTTCTGAAGTGTATCGGCACTACAAATAACAACCAATTAAAGGTCTAATGGGTGCATTTAACTCTGGACTTTGGTTATCGCGTTGATTATTTGAGGTTAAAGAGAATTCGATTTATTCCTGTAACAAGAAACTGCTTCGATAATGCGTTTTATGGGCGCTTGATTCTTTTGCAGGGACAATTCCTATTGTTTTGACTCATTCGTGACTGGATTCTACTTTTCTGTGTGTAAATTTGCAGTCAACTTAAAAGACAAGATGAAAAGAGAAAATTCACAAAAACTTTTTGACGAAGCAAAGACATTATTTCCAGGAGGAGTCAATTCTCCAGTTCGTGCATTCAAGTCCGTTTCTGGTCCGCCATTATTTATTAAAGAAGGCAATGGATCACATTTTACTGACGAAGACGACAATACCTATCTGGATTTTTGTTGCTCATGGGGTCCTTTGATTTTAGGACACAATAATGATAAGATCCGTGAAGCCATCACTGAAACAGTGGCTAAAGGAACATCCTTCGGAACACCTACCAAACTTGGAAATGAGATCGGACAGCTGATCGTAGATAATCATCGCTATCTCGAAAAAATTAGATTTGTAAGTTCTGGTACTGAGGCCGTCATGTCCGCTATTCGACTGGCAAGAGGATATTCTGGAAAAAACAAAATTGTCAAATTCGAAGGTTGTTACCATGGTCATGTGGATTCTCTTTTGGTAAAAGCGGGGTCTGGCCTGGCAACATTTGGAGAGAGCACCTCTGCGGGGATACCGAAAAGCTTTGTCGAAGAGACATTAATCCTGAGTTTGAATGATTTGGCTGGGTTCGAAGCATTATTGGAAGAAAACCATCAAGACATCGCTGCTGTGATTATTGAACCTATTCCAGCCAACAATGGCCTGCTCCTCCAGGATCACAACTACTTGGTTTGGTTGCGAACACTATGCGACAGATACAATGTATTACTGATATTTGATGAAGTTATTTCTGGTTTTAGAGTCGGCTTCGAAGGCGCCTCAGGATATTATAGCATTCAACCAGACATAATTACATTCGGTAAAATTGTAGGTGGAGGAATGCCCGTCGGAGCATACGGAGGAAGCAAGGAGATCATGAGTCATATTGCACCAGATGGTCCAGTCTATCAAGCGGGTACATTGTCTGCAAATCCTGTAGCTATGTCTGCAGGTATAGCGACGCTCAAACAGCTATTAGAGCCAGATTTCTATGAAAATTTAGAAAATAAAACAAAAGGATTTTGCTCCACCATCCAATCACATATCGATGAGAAGCACTACCCTATGCACATGGTCCAAATCGGAAGTATATTTTGGTTCGCTTTTTCTGAAAACAGAGTATTCAGTGCTGATCAAATAGAGGCGGCAGGCATGGAGAAATTCAAAGTAATGCACCATGAATTGCTGGAAAGAGGGATTTATTTGGGGCCGAGTGGTTATGAAGTGGGCTTTGTATCTGATGCTCATTCTGAAAGTGATTTAGCACAAGCTGCCAAGACCATTTGTGAAGTTTTGGATATTGTATTCAAGTAAATCCATCAGGTGAAGCGGAATAAGAGTTTGCGAATATTGTCCATCATCGTCATCATCTACATGCTGATGGCCTTGCTCTGGTGGGCAATATTATTGCATAGAAAAAACAATGAAGTCTTTGTATTGAAAGCTGATTTGCTGAAAGAGCAATACATGACCAAAGCAGGTATAGCGCAAATGGATGTCACTACCCTGCCAGAATATCAAGAACTCAAATCTAATTACAACCGTCAGATGTATATGATTTTGGGTGAGGCTGCAGTTTTTGGAATAACCCTAATATTGGGCATCTATTTCATCAATCGGGCCTTTGTGCGAGAATTATCAGCGGCAGAAAAGCAGAAAAACTTTCTTCTCTCCATCACGCATGAGTTAAAATCTCCCCTGGCGTCCATAAATCTGATTCTGAGCACCTTCATTAAAAGAGAACTGCCTAATGACAAAATTAAAGAATTGAGTCAGGATGGACTGAATGAAAGTGTGAGGCTGGAAGAGTTATTCAATAAAATACTAATAGCTACAAGATTGGATAAGGCGTATCCATTCAA
Organism: Saprospiraceae bacterium; assembly: GCA_965230575.1. Taxonomy (GTDB): domain Bacteria; phylum Bacteroidota; class Bacteroidia; order Chitinophagales; family Saprospiraceae; genus CAJXUU01. Next base: position 5,864,926 of record OZ246013.1, on the reverse strand, counting down.
TTTTGAAGAGACAGATCTTTCAAATACGGTGTACAAAGTGGTGCATTCATTTGAGAAAAGGCATCCAGATGTATCTTTGGATTCAGATATCCAAACGGATATTATCAAGGAAGTAGATAGAGAAAGTATCGTATCGGTTGTCAAAAACTTGTTGGAAAACGCTTATAAGTACAGCGCTGGAGACAAACACATTAGTGTACTGTTGAAGGAAGAAGAAGGTCAAGTAATTCTTGAGGTAGGTGATAATGGAATAGGCATTGCAAAAAATGAAAGATCCAAAATATTTGATCAATTTTACAGAGTGGGAAATGAAGATACGAGGGAGTCGAAAGGAACAGGACTTGGTTTGTATATTGTCCATCAAATAGTAACAGCCCACAATGGCAAGATTAAAATAGAGGATAATCCTGGTGGCGGAACTAAATTTCAAATCACATTGTAGAGCTTAGAAGAAATTCAAATTATGAGAATATTATTAGTAGAAGACGAAGAACAGATCAGAAAATTGATCAAGATGAATCTGGAACTGGAGGGATATGAAGTCGTGGCAGTAGACAATGGCAGGAAGGCAATAGACGTCATTGAAGGCCAACATTTTGATTTGATGATCCTTGATGTCATGTTGCCAGAAGTGGATGGATTTCAAATATGTCAGAAAGTAAGACTCAATAATACCAAGGTTGGAATTATTATCCTTTCCGCCAAAGATACCAGTCAAGATAGGATCACTGGACTCAAATATGGGGCAGATGACTACCTCACCAAACCTTTTAATCTTGAAGAGTTGTTGTTGAGAGTAAGTAATCTGTTAAAGAGAAGTTCGGAAGAGTCTGTCAATGAACTGGAATACTATGAATTTGGTGACAATAAGGTCAATTTTGTGACTTATGAAGCCGAAGGACATCGAGGGAATTTCAGGCTTACACAAAAAGAAGTGCTTCTACTCAAAATGCTAATCGAACGTAAAAATGAGGTGGTTTCAAGAAAAGAAATCCTTCAAAATGTATGGGGCTATGATGTCTTTCCTTCCACGCGAACCATTGATAATTTCATCTTAAACTTTAGAAAGTATTTTGAAATTGATCCTCGAAAACCAAAATACTTTCATTCAGTGAGAGGCGTTGGGTACAAGTTTATTATTTGACCCTTGGCATATTATTAAACTCGCATGTGGGTAATTCCAAATCTTAGTCATTAGAGTTCATTAATAATTGATTTTAGGTTAGGGATATTCCTAAGTAAATAAATCTTTTATATAGATTTTATAATTAGTTATAAATTAACAAGTTAAGCTTATTAAATATAGCATTACTACTGAATAAATATTAGAATATAGCACCTTTTTCAGTGTATTTTCAACGAAAACGAGGTAGTCGGAACACTGAACTTTGTTTCGCCTCGCCGGCTAGGCATTCTATTTTTTGCTTGATCAAAAAACAGAATCAAAAAAAATCAAGGCTGCCTAATGCAGCACTCATAGCCGCTCCCACATCCCGAAACGCAGCCCTGGCCACGCTTCTTTTTACTCCCGTTTTAATGCTCAGACTTCGATTTTTAAAAAGATAGTCTATATCTGAATATGCCTAGGTCAAACCCAACCTTTACAACTATACTTTGCGTCTCTACAGGCAAATAGTCAATTATGAATTCAAAGTATTTCTTCAGTGCCCTTATTATGCTATCATTATTTTCCTCATGCTCTGAAAATGATATTGTTGATCCCTTGATAAATTATGACTGCGAGAAGATCAATGAATCAAAGATTCTGACAGCAGAAGAATTGAAAACTGTATGCTATTCTGAAGAAGTATACTTTTATCAGCAGGAATACTACTTTGTCTGCTCATGTTGTCTATGTTTTAAAATTGCGAATCCTATAAGCTGTGAAGGAGAAGTAATTGATGCCTCTATCGAAGAAAACAGAAAAGCGTTTTATGATGAAGCTGAATACTTATTCAACATTGTTGATGAATAAATAAAAATCAACTATGAAAACCACTGCATACATTTTAAGTATTGTTTTACTGATTTCTTTTTCTTCATGCTGCGATGATGAAAATATCGCCAGTACCGTGGAAGAGTGTCATAGTATAAAAGATTCCACAATCTTGCCTGAAGAAGAAAAACAGTCGACTTGCATTTACAATGAAGTATATAGGTACAATTCTGAAATTATCACGCTTTGCGTTTGCTGTGTTTGTGATAAAGAGGCCTTATTGTACGATTGTGACGGAAATCTCTTATGTGATTTTGGTGAAGGATGTTTTGAAAACTTTAGTAAAAATGCCCAATACTTGTTTAGTGTAAAATAAGCGCAGATTCTACTAAAGCTATGGTGTGAGAGTCAGGCAAAATGAACTATTGTATCTTGGGAAGATTAGTCCTTATGTCTCAGGTTTATTATTTATCAAATCTCTGTTCACGGCAATACTGGCATTCAATTCATAACCAATAAGAATCACAAAGGCATTAAATTGCAACCAAAGCATGATCACGATCAAGGCTCCAATAGATCCATAAAGCTCATTGTATCGCCCAAAATTATTGATGAAATATGAAAATGCGAAAGAGGTAAGAATTGATAGAATGGTTGCCAAAATGGAGCCCGGATTAATGAAAGGAATTCTTTTTTTCAGGGTCGGTCCATATTTATAAATTATGGTAATTCCAGTGTAGAGCAACATCACCGCAGCAACAGATTTTACCAGCGAAAGCACCCAAATTGACGAATTGGTCAATCCCAAACTTTCAGAAATATATGCCATTATCAAATTGCCAATTATCAGAAGAAAGAAGGAAGCAATCAATAAAATAGAAAGCAACATTGTCAAACTTACAGCCACCAATCTTTTTTTGAAGTAGCCCCTTGTTTTGAAGCTTTCTTCATATGACTTATCAAATCCATACATAATCGTCAACATTCCGCTTGAAGCGAAGAAAATGGCCAATACAAAACCCAGGGACAATAGCCCTTCTCTCTTGATCCCAACTATCCCATCGATAATACCCAACAAGTATTGATTGGCATTCCTCGGCAAAACACTGGCAAGATATTCCTGTAAAACGTCCATGTATGTACCAGAAGAAGGCAGAGACGTACTTTGCGGTAAGATGCTTGCAAAGAAGGAAGAAAAATCTTCTGGATCAAAAAGATATGGCAACAAGGTGAACAAGAAAATGATAAATGGAAAGATGGCTAAAAACAGACTGAATGCAACACTATTGGCGCGTGTAGTAATATTGTCGCGCATCATTTCTTTGTAAATAAAAACCAGAATATTATAGATCGGCACGCCAGAAAATCCAGGAAGAGAATACACTTTTGACCAATCCAATATTTGTTTGAGGATTGGCAATTTGGAAACCCATAATTTAAATCGTTGCCACTTCTTAATCAAAATATTCAGCTAATTTGTCAGAAAGATAAGATGGTGTAGAAACCCTTTTATTGGTCTCCATATCAACAAAAAACAATTTTACAATGCCCTTGTGCGCCACTTTCCCGGCTTCATTCACAATCTCGTGATGAAACTCAATCATCTTGGTCGGCATCTCCTTGAGTATCGAACGAATGGTAACATGCTCATCATATTTTACAGGCAATGCATATTTAGATTCCATGTAAAGTACAGGCATCATCACCCTAAGTTTGTCTTCCAACTCCTTATACGACAGTCCCAGAGATCGAATCGCTTCTACCCTGCCGATTTCAAACAACAGGGCATAGTTTCCATAATACAAATAGCCCATTTGATCTGTTTCTCCATAGCGAATTCGCTTCTTATGTTCGTGAACAAACATATTAAATTGTATCTCTAATGATGGGGCAAGTCATGCAGTGAGATCCGCCTCGGGCTCTTGACAATTCCGATGAAGACAAGGTAATAATTGTATTTTGAATCTGATCTGGTGATATCAAACCCTTATCAACTTCCTTCAATAATACATCGGCGTGTATTACGGTATATCCTGCTTCTTTAAATGCTTCTTCGGTCTTCGGATTTCTATCATAAGTCAAAGCTACTCCAGGTCTCAACGCCACCAAATTGCATCCATCTGTCCATTGTTCTCTCTCCTGATACGGGCTCACTCCATCACCACTAAAAATGAATCTTGTATCTCGATTAATCTCCGACCAAAAGAATTCTCGAACAGAACTATATATTTCATTATTGCCATCCTTGCGATGCACAATCACATTCGACGATGTGCCATCAAAAACAGTTGGCTTGTAACACACAACATCGGTCTCGCTAATTCTGGTAAACAAGGTATCGATATGCATACACGACCTATCATTCGGAATATTTATTTGCACCACATTATTGACCAGTCCTTTGTCAAAAACTACCTTTTTCAAGGATTGAATCGCATGATCTGTGGTTCGTTCACTGCAACCAATGAGCAGAAAATCATCTGCCAACATCATCACATCACCACCTTCGATACTAACCCGTTCGCCACTCTTAGACGGAGGGAATTGATCGACATGATTGAGATTAATAATCCGATTCCCTTCTCTTACTTCTTCGAATAATGGGTGGGCATGAAAAATAAATCGCGTCAATAGATTCTCTCTATACCTCGCTTCCTTTGCAGCTTTCGTGATAATGACATGATCTTTTACCGACACAGCAATATCACGCGTAAATATAAAATTCGGAATAGGGTCAAAGATGATATGATCGTCCGCTACCAAATATCCAGTAATCAGCACTTCCGCCAATTCTTTATTATCGAGTGTTATCAATCTTTTCACCATGTTTTGTGACAGCTCTTCATAATCCACCACTCGCCTCACTAAATTTTCTCGAATAGAGTCCTGGACGCTCAAGGCTTCTTCCAATAAATCCTGGACCTCTCTTACGTTTTCTTCACCGACGAACAACTTCAAGATACTTGTAAATGTATCATGCTCCTCTTTCATCTTCGGTAGGTAAACAATATCGTCAAAAAGCAATTCTTCCGCCCTTTTTGGTGAGATTCTCGATATACCGTCATCTGGACGATGCACAAGAACCATTTTCAATTTACCTATCTCTGAATTTACATTTATCATTTATGTGTTTTTATGTAGATGATCTGATTAATCAAACAGATCTATTAGTATTGATGTAAAGCAAAAGTACAAAAAAGGGAATATGATTTTTCAGATATTTATTGAAGTCATTTAATTCTACTTTAAGATATTAAATCTCACAAAATTAATGACTACAGAGTAGTCACCCTATGTTCGCTTGCGAACATAGAGAAATTTACGAACGCAGCGCGTTCGCCTTATGTTTATAGAATGATGTTCAGAAATAAATAGAAATTCCTGGTTTTTGAATTTATCTTCGAGATACAACTAAGGCGACAACCTACGGAACCCGAAGTGGTCGAATATGATTAATCCTTTGTGCTGAAATAAGATGATCTCTCTGAAGTCTGGGTATTGAGACACAAGGATTTGCAAGGATAGCTGTTGACAATGTATAATATATGTCAACATCGAATTATGCAATTGAAATACTGGACTGATTAAGCTTTTCGAAAATCTTTAAGAAATCTTCGCGCTTAGTATTAAACAATAAAAGTTAGCACTACACTGTCACCGCTTCTTCCCTTGCATTCACAAACGCTCCCAAGATCGGAGCCAAATCCGCCGTATCATACAAAAATGCCCCGTGCCCCATTCCATTTTTCAGTTGAATGTGCTTACTATTTCTTCCCATCTGCTTGAGCAACGAATTCATTTGCTCCATTTCTTCAGATGGATAGCGCCAATCAGAACTGTAGCTCACAAAGAGACAATCAGCTTCTATATTTTGTAGTGCCCTCACCAGGCTGCCATAGCTATGCGCCAGGTCGAAATATTCTACAGCTCGAGACATATACAAGAGACTATTCGGGTCCAGGTCATGCCTTGCCTGCGCCCCCATATCTTCCATGAATTTCTCTACAACAAACTGGGTATCAAATCCCATTTCTTTCTTACCATCAAGCATTTTTCGACCAAACCTATTTTCCATTGCAGCCCTGCTCATCCATATCGGCACAGCTACTAGGATACCATTGACCAATCCTTGCTCTGGGAAGGTCTTGCCATAATAATTGCCTTCATTCCAGTTCGGATCGCCGCATATCATATCACGCATCACTTTAGAGATGGCTATTGTATGTGCCGAGGTAGCAGGAGTTACCGCAACAAGGACTGCCTTTCGCGTCGATTTTGGATATTGTATCAACCATTCCAAGGCTTGTGCCCCACCAAAACACCCACCGATAATACTATCCAATCGATTAATACCCAACTCATCAATCAGGTTCTTTTGAGCTCTGACCATATCCCGTACTGTAATCATGGGGAAGTTCATTCCATATGCTTGTCCAGTAGCAGGGTCAATGGATGACGGCCCTGTAGATCCTCCACAACCGCCCAACACATTCGTACAAATCACAAAGTACTTATTGGTGTCCAAGGTCTTTCCTGGTCCGACCATCTTATCCCACCACCCTGTTTTCTTATCCTCTTCATTATATTTACCAGCGAGGTGATCGTCCTTGGTAAATGAATGAAAGACCAGAATCGCATTATCTTTTTCGGGAGACAAGGTTCCATAAGTTTGATAGCTGATCTGATAGGTAGATAGTTCTTTACCAGAATCCAACAATAGTGGAGTGGTAAATTGAGCAACTTGTTTTTTGGCTATCAACTTGTCAGGCTTTTCTTTGACGGGTTCAGTCTTATTCAATTTCCCTATTTCCGATTTAAAATCAGATCCATAATCCAAGGCGCCTCCAGGAAAATCATGACGTTTCGGTAGTGCTGGCAAATTTCCTCTCACGGGCAATGCGATCAATCTATTGTCAACTTCCAAGACCAGTCGAAGATCTTTCAATCTATCAATTGCAGTCTTCACTTTTTCTTCTTCCACAGATTCATCAAACTTATCCTTTAATAATCTGGATACCTGATCAGCCCTTGGCGCATCATCACATATTATCATTACCTTTCTATCCAAGCCCTCCAATTTGATATTGAATTCTTTGGCGATAGATCGAGTATCAATAATAACAAGACTTTCGCCTACTTCTTTTAAACTGAGAATTGGTTTTCTTTCAGACCAAAAACGCTTGGTCCAGCGATCGACCATAGCCAGGTATTTTTTAAGTCCGGGGCGATTTACCGCGCCTTTATTCTTATCTCCAACCAAGCCAAAATGATCGTGTTTGCCCTCATTGATGAAAAAATAAGCCAAATCATTCAATTCGCTTTCTGGCAATCCATACACATAATGCATGGCCGACATAGGTCTTAATTTAAGGTTCCACTTTTCGGGTTTTGAATGATAAACGCTGTAGCGGTCATAGCGCAACGGAATCAGTCCTCCTGGAGCTTGCAAGTGCTCAAGTAGTGGCATCCATTCCAACATTTCAAAATACCATTCGTCCTTCTCATCAGGAAAATCCCACAGAATAGACCAAGAAAGTCGCACTCCAAATTCTCTTGCCCATTTCAGCAATTGAATATTTTGCCAGCCTTTCGTCCCTTTATCAATAACCCGCAGCACTTCTGAATGTAAACTTTCAATTCCTGGTTGCACCCAACCTATTCCAGCTTCTTTCATTTGCGAAACTTGCTTCCTTGTAAGATTAGATTTCACTTCATAAAAGAATTGACGCTTCTTTTTGGATTCAGCCAAGACAGGCATTACCGTCTTCAAATACTTCATGTCAATGATATTATCCACTACCTCAAACTTCGAATTATTGTATGTCGCTTCTAATGTCTCGATTTCATGAATAACCCGTTCAGGAGATTTTGATCGGAATGACATACTCGTACCATTCAATCCACAGAATGTACAATGGTGTATCGCTCCCCACCAACAGCCTCTGGAAGTTTCAAGAGGAATTCCAGGTTTTATATATTTAGATATTTGAAGATTTCTCAAGGTATTGAAGTAATCCCTAAAATCTGGAATGGGCAATTCATTTAATTCATTATAGGTGATTCGAGGTAGAGATTGAAATGAGGTCATCAAATCGCCTCGATGTGCTGGTCCGCGTACTCCTTTCGGGAGATCGGTAGCTGGAATATCCTCAGTCTCTAAAATGTTTTTGAACAATGAGGCCACAATGCCGTCTGCTTCACCCGAAACTACATAGTCCAACCAAGGATAATTACGATGTAAAGCTGCTCCCATATCTCCTTCACAGTTGGCTCCACCCATTATAGTTTTCACTTCAGGATTATGCTCTTTTAGTTTTCTTAGAAGAGCCAGGGAAGCAACATTTTGCTCAAAGGTGGAAGTACAACCGACAATTTTAGCTCCAATCTCATTGATTTCAACAGCTAATTCTTCAATGAATTCAGATGCATCTTCTCTAAGCTGCAGCAAGTCCTTACGCAGCACTTCCTTATTCTCAGGTTTTCGATATCCTAAGATTCGTTTATGACCAGAAGTAACAACGTCAAGATAACTCTCATCATCTCTTTCGATGTCTGGAAAAGCGGACTTACTAAAAGTCCACTCTCCAACCATCATATTCACCTGAAATTGATGCGAACAAACTGTATACATAGGTAGTCCGATCTTTTCTGCAAAAAGCAAATCTGCGCAGACGACCTTCACGCTTAATCCAGCATCAACCAATATCTGTTTTATAATACCGAGGGCCAGTGACGGACGCATAACGCCAGCATAAGGCATGGACACCAAGCAAACGTCGTACTTTTGTTTCCCCTTCATAGTTAATTGTATTTTATGATGAAGGAATTATATAACGCTCAGTTCCATCATGGTCACCTTTTCCGTTTCTGGCTCTTCATGCAAGAATCCTTTTCGGAAGAGTTCGTTCAATAAGAAAAATGTCTCCGCCATTTGGACATCATCTTCTCTCATTCGCCGCAATGCAATTTCTTCAATCTTCAACTCTTGTTCCAACATCTTGAGAAGTGACTCAGGCTTCTTATGCTTAAAGAAAGAGACTTTGATATAATCCGAAATCAGTTTAAAATCTTCGCCTTCCACTTCCCAGGTAATATCTTTTCGGAAAGTAATACGATCTCCCAATTCCAATTCCACCTTCATATGTGTACTGATCATGCTTTCCAAAGCTTCACGTAAGGATTCTGGAGAATCAAATGTTCTTTTATCCACCACCCAATAACCCAAAGGCCATTTTTCATTGGCCGTGCAAGGCGTTACGAGTTGTACTTCCTGACGAGGCATATTGAACAAAAATCCAGAGACACAAGCTATTGTAGAGCCATTCTTCTCTTTAGTAAGCTCTGCCTGCTTCTTCTCCTGGAACCTTCTTGCTCTTCCTGCATTCGCCTTTAGATACCTATCTTTCGCTTCTCTGTTTTGCGGAATACATTCTACACGCAATAGTTCTTCCGGCTCGAAGAAATCATGTATTTTCTTAAGCATTTTCAGAGACAATACAGAAAAACGATCAATATCGGACCCAAGCGAAGCACTAAGCTGAAACAATGCTCTGGTACGATCCAAATCCTTTGTCCCCAAAGCGGTCGTTGTTTGCGGACATCGCCCAGTTACAACATGAAAATCAACCAGGAATTTTTCGTACTCAGGATTGTCCAATGGATCAGTCGCCCAATACATGAAACCATTTTTGATACATGGTCCCATCACATCTTTTAGCACCTGTAATGATCCCTTCCACAATGCCGCATTTTCTGGTGTGTATGGCCAATTGTGTTCAAATTTAGGTGCTGTCACACCACAAAACCAACACCCTACCGAACATCCATTGGATATCTCAAATGCTGCTGGAGCATGTACCAATGCATCTGCTTTTTTCAATCCCAGGACTCCGGCACAACGGTTGATTTGTCTATGACGCCAGGCATCTAGTCGTGGATCCACAGATCTACTTTCTTCTCTAATCGAGGATCTATGATTTTTTTTCTCCTCGAAAAATGCCTTATATCTGAATGTAGAAAGTGGAAATCCTTCATACTCTCCGTTATGATATGCCTGGACGAATTTGACGGCCTCCTCTTCATAGATCAGTGGAGTGACTTCTTCTTTCTTCACATCCACCCCCAAGGAAGCAATTGCCGTTGCAGCATCTTCTTCAAATTCTTCTCTGTAGACAGGATCAGAGACCCATCTTTCCAAAACCCTTTTAATGTTTGCAATTTGGCGAATATATTCTTTTGGGACATGAGATATATCTCCCATTAGGGGCATGAAACGCCCATCATCAAAAATTACCATACTTATTTGGTTTTTGGTTAAGTTAATACTGCGGCTGCTACTGCTACTACTTCCGCAACCCCTGCTGCCGTCGTTGCAGCTTCAGCATCCTGGACAACACTCGTAGTGGTTACAGTCACCTCCGTTTGCTCTACCTCGGTAAGTGCAGTAGTATCATGGAAGGTAGCTTCAACACCCGAAGAATCAGCAGTAAATGAGATTCTAGACTCAGCATTTGGCTTTGTACTTACATTATCTGGAAGATTTGGGAAAATGAGATAACGTGTCTTGGCACTACTTTGAATTAATCGAATTTCCTGTCCTTCTTTAATTGGAAGAATCTTCTTCACCAAAAGTCCAAGACCGTATGCATTCGTATCTACATCAATTTCTCTGGCAAGATTGAGGTATTTTACATTATCTGTATCTTCTACGATTTTGACAGCTACACCAGGTGGCACGTCTACACCATTAGAAGCTAGCATGCCTGCTGGGTCTGCCAATAACTTTTCTTTCAAACTAGGATCTTTCCACGCCTTGGATACAAGATTGTAATAAATGCTCAAAAATCTATCACCTTCAAATTCTTCATCTGAAGTCGGAGTAGATACAAGTGTGAAATGGGCAATTAAAACTCCCCTGCCACGACTTCCTCCAATTACTTCTTCTTGGACAACAATCTCCACAGATGTAGAATTTTCAAATTTCTTTTGATCCAAGACGGCAATTATGCTGCCGTCGCCCATGCCATGATCATCTTTGACCAAATCTTTTTCAACAGCATGAAGAGATAGATAGATTGGCCAGAATGCATCAGAATATGGTGAAGTGGCTGGTGCATCGATTATAGTCAAACCAAGTTTAACAGTCTCTCCATATCCAATTTTTTCAGTAAAAGTTTTCGTTCCATTATAATCGCTTTCATTAATTATAATTGGTTTGGGAGCTTTTGAAGTGTACTTGACAGAAATTTCCCAATCGTTTCCAACGTTGGCGCCACTTTTTGAATATTCAATACTATCCAAAGTAAGCTTTACATTAAAATTTGAATTCATTTTAATTTATTTTTTGGTGAGTAAAAAAGGGGTTAGGCGGAAGATCATAACAACAACCTATAATTTAATAGCATAAAATAATCAATAAATAGAAAACGACAAAATAAAATGAAAAATTTGTACATTAATCCCAAATCTATACTGACATGTCAACACTAAGAACTGAGGCTTGGGTGCTTGAAAGCAGTCTAACTAAAAAGGAAGGTGAACTAGAGAAAAAAGAAATCACTCTACCAAAACTGACACCCCATCAAGCCTACGTGAAACCATATTACGGATGCTGGGAAGCAAATCAAGAACATGCAATTTCTCGCGACCCAGTGGATATTTGCATCCAACGAGGAGAACCAAGCGTTGTGCTTGGAAATGCCTGTGTCGTAAAAGTGCATCAAGTAGGCAGTGAAGTGACCAAGGTGAAAGAAGGTGATATTTGTATGACCTTCGGTACGATCGAAAGCGACGAAGATGGATACCCGATAAAAGTAATCGGCTATGACGCTCCGAACAGAACAGGCACTATGGCCAAGATCACTATTCTGGACGACCATCACCTTATTCCCTTTAAAGGAGAGGTGCCATTTTCTCTGCCGCAATGGGCCGCTTTTTCAGCTCGGTTTGTTTCGGCTTGGTCAAACTGGCGTGTAGCACTCGCTTGCTGGCGTGCTCAAATGCCCTATGCCAAACCGAAGGATCACTATGTTTGTTCTTGGGGAGGAGGTGTTGGACTAGCGGAAATGATGTTGGCCAAGGATGAAGGATTCCAAACAATAATGATTGCTTCTAAAAAAGATCGATTAGCTGAAATTCAATCCAAGGGTATACAGACCATAGACCGTAATGACTTTCCCAATTTGAATTTTAATCCATATGCATTTAAAAAAGATCCAAATCTGAAGGAAAGATACAAGGCATCCGAAAAACAGTTTTTGAATCGCTTACATGAAATGACCAATGGTAAAAAGGTTTCTATTTTTGTTGATAATATAGGTGCTCCGGTATTTCGGGCAACATTGAAGTCATTGCGTCGACAAGGTGTAATAGCCAGTTGCGGATGGAAGAGAGGAATGAGCATTAGTACTATGCGGGCAATCGAATGTATCAATCGAAATACCCATGTACATACACACTATGCGACATATGATGAAGTGGTTGACGCCGTGCAATATGCAATTAAAAACAATTGGATGCCCACGGTCGAAGAAGCTGCTATCTACAAATGGGATGATATTCCAGCTTTGGCCGAGGATTATCGCAGTGGAAGTATTTCCTCATATTTTCCAGTTTTTGAAGTGAATGGTGAATGATTTATTATTGAAGTTGTTTGATTTTGCTAGACTAGATGTTGACTTTAACCGCAAAGGCGCAAAGTTCGCCAAGAATATTGTTGATTCCTCTGCATTCAGAAATCAACATGTGGTAATTTAATTTTTCAATTTAATAATGGACTCTTGATTCAGATTTATTCAAAATGATCAAGGCAGCAATAACACCTGGCACCCAACCGCATATTGTTAATAATAAAGTAATAAGAATAGATCCACAACCTTTGTCAATTACAGCAAGAGGTGGAAATATAACAGCAAGAATAACTCTAAGAAGACTCATATATATTGTATTTTAATAATTACAATCCATATAAATCAGATATTAGTTTCCAGCTATCGACTAGTAGAAAAGAAAAAACGACGAAGGAATATATATTGTAAAATTGTGAATTCTAAATTGTTCAAATTGAAAATTACAAACAAGCTAAACCACAAAAATTAGCAATCAACAATCAATAATCAATAATCAACAATTATCAATCTCTAATCAACAATTATCAATCTCTAATCAACAATTATCAATCAACAATTATCAATCAACAATTATCAATCAACAATTTTCAATATTTATCACCCCCTATCCTTCAGCCTATAAACAAATTTAAGCCCACTCCAATCTTCATCCACAGCACATACTTTAACATCCACCAATCCAATACTCAAAACATATTCCCTTATATAATCACGCTTAAGATCTGTCTTAATTTTAGATGCACCCTTCGGCCAACTTACCCAAATGAGTCCGTCCTTTTTAAGTAATGGTTTGGTATGGACTACCCTGTCTTCAAACTCTTCGATGCTTTTGACAAATAAATGAATAAAATCGATCTCACCCTCTGTTGCCTTTTTCACAACATTAATATCCTCAGGCCAATCCGAAAACAAATCAAAATAATGAGAAGGACGATTGATTAGAAGTGCAGTATGACCTTCTTTTAGACCCAACTTCCTGGCTAAGGGTGTTTGAGAATATCCAGATGTTTTATTATTCACTATTAAAATTTTGAAGGTTGATTTTGATGTAATAAATGTAACAATTAGTTCTAGAATACACTGTAAAACCAAGGCACTAAAGTCTTGAAATCCCAGTTACTTTTTCAATGAATCTAAATTATTTAAATATTTTTTCATCTTTGCGAAACTTTATTTATACTTTTTTGTATAAATAACTAAAGGAAGTGAATTATAGATCATATTTTTGCGTTCTCTATTTTCTGAATAATAGATTTTGAACGCTAATAAAATTAAAGCAATTAATGAGTGATTCGATGCAAGTTTTGGAAGAAAACATCCAAAGCGACTACAAATACGGATTTACAAGTGATATTGATATGGAGACCTTTTCGAAAGGTCTGAATGAAGAAACTGTGCGTAAGATATCCGCCAAAAAGAATGAGCCAGCATTTCTATTGGAATATAGATTGAAGGCTTTCGAACATTGGAAGACACTGAAAGAGCCTACCTGGCCAAAGGTGGACTATCCTCCGATCGACTATCAGGAAATAATCTATTACGCCGCTCCAAAGAAAAAACCAGAATTGGCAAGTCTTGATGAAGTAGATCCTGAATTATTAGCCACTTTTAATAAATTGGGAATTCCGCTTGAGGAGCAAAAAATACTCTCAGGTGTAGCTGTGGATGCCGTAATCGATAGCGTCTCCGTAAAAACAACATACAAAGAGAAGCTTTCTGAACTTGGGATAATTTTCAGTTCTTTTAGTGAAGCTGTCCACGATCATCCAGAATTGGTCAAAAAATACTTAGGTACGGTGGTTCCTTACACTGACAATTATTTTGCTGCTTTAAATGCAGCTGTCTTTAGTGACGGATCATTTGTCTATATTCCAAAAGGCGTGAGAAGCCCGATGGAGTTGTCTACATATTTTAGAATCAATACTGCAAATACTGGTCAATTTGAACGTACGCTTATCATCGCTGAAGAAGACAGCTATGTAAGCTACCTGGAAGGATGCACAGCTCCTATGAGAGATGAAAATCAACTTCATGCCGCAGTTGTGGAATTAATATCCATGGACAATGCGGAGATTAAATATTCCACTGTACAAAATTGGTATCCAGGAGATAAGGATGGCAATGGTGGAATTTACAATTTTGTAACCAAGAGAGGACTTTGTGCTGGTAAAAATTCCAAGATCAGTTGGACTCAAGTAGAGACAGGTTCGGCAATCACATGGAAGTATCCGAGTTGTATCCTTAAAGGTGACAATTCTATTGGAGAATTCTATTCGGTCGCAGTGACTAATAATTTCCAGGAAGCGGACACGGGTACTAAAATGATTCACATAGGTAAGAATACCAAGAGTACCATCATATCCAAAGGTATATCAGCTGGAAAAAGTAATAATTCGTATAGAGGGCTGGTAAAAGTAGGAAAGCGTGCTGAAAATGCGCACAACTTTTCACAATGTGACTCTCTCTTAATGGGAGATCGATGTGGAGCGCATACTTTTCCATATTTGGAAATTGAAAATAAATCGGCCAGGGTGGAGCACGAAGCTACAACTTCTAAGATAGGTGAAGATCAATTGTTTTACTTACAGGCACGAGGACTGAGTGAGGAAGATGCGATCAATATGATTGTAAATGGCTACTGTAAAGAAGTATTCAACGAACTCCCAATGGAATTTGCCGCTGAAGCACAAAAACTATTGGCTATTAGTCTTGAAGGATCAGTAGGCTAGAAAAACCAACAACATTAAAAAAAGAAAATTAGAATTTATACATGTTAAAGATTAATGATTTAAAAGTATCAATTGACGACAAGGTAATCCTCACCGATTTCAATTTGGAAGTAAATCCTGGTGAAGTGCATGCCATCATGGGACCTAATGGTTCTGGAAAGAGTACAATGGCCAATGTTTTGGCAGGTAGAGATGAATATGAAGTCGTAGGAGGAAGTGTTGACTTTCTTGGAGAAGATTTGTTGGAAATGGACGTAGATGAGAGATCTCATGCGGGTCTTTTTCTCGCCTTCCAATATCCTGTGGAGATTCCAGGAGTCACCAATGCTACATTTTTGAAAAGTGCCATCAATGCAGGAAGAGTCGCTCGTGGACAAGAAGAATTGACACCAATTGAAATCCTAAAGCTCCTTAGAGAGAAAGCTGATATGTTGGGAATGGATCAAAAATTCCTAAAAAGGTCATTGAATGAAGGGTTTTCAGGTGGTGAAAAGAAGAGAAACGAAATGCTTCAAATGGCATTGTTAGAACCAAAATTGGGAATTTTGGATGAGACGGATAGTGGATTGGATATCGATGCATTGAAAATTGTTGCAGATTCAGTCAATGCCCTTAGAAGCCCTGATAGATCTTTTATTGTAGTTACCCACTATCAAAGATTATTGGATTACATAGTACCTGACTTTGTGCATGTATTGTATGATGGTCGAATTGTGAAATCTGGTGATAAGACCCTGGCTCATCAATTGGAAGAAAAAGGTTACGATTGGATCAAGGATGAAGTGGACAGTGCCACTTTGGCTTAGATGATATAAAATTCAATTACTCATCTAATTTTTAAAAAGAAAGAACAAGAAATGTCAATAATATCGAAAGATAGAGATGCGAATGCCAAAAACTGGCTTGATGTGCTATTCAAAGCGCATGAAGAAGGACTTAACGGCCTGAGTTCACATCCGATATCTGACTTTAAGAAAAATGCCTATTTACAACTTAAAGAAGCGCGTTTTCCGACTAGAAAGGATGAAGATTGGAAGTATACCAATGTGGGTCCAATACTCAAATCACCTTACCAGCAAGGTACTGCAACGTCTATTGATGCCTCACTTTTGAATGAGTATACCTTCGATGATCTTGATACGGTAAAAGTGGTTGTCGTGAATGGCATCCTGGACAAGTCATTAAGTGAAATGGACCAAATTCCGTCTGGTGCTACACTGACAAGTCTAAAGGATGTATTGCAAGATGAAACAAAATCTTCTGTTGTCAATAAATTGATCCAACAAAAGAGTGGTACCGATGTCAATACATTTCTGCCAATGAACCTTGCTTTTTCCAATCATGGCTACCTCATAGAGACTGAGGCTAATGCTGTCGTGTCAAAGCCATTTCATTTCATATATATCAACACTAAAGGAGATGAGTCGCATTTCACTCATCCTCAGCTATTTATAAACACTAAAAAGAGCAGTCAAGTAACGGTTATAGAAAGCTATCATACTCCTGATATTGATGCTTCCTACTTCAACAATGCAGCTAATTATATACATGTCGACCAAAATGCCAAGGTAGATCATTACAAGCTGCAGTATGAAAGTAAATCGGCATTTCAAATAAATAATACAATTGTTACCCAAGCTAGAGATAGCGAGTACAGCAACTATACTGTAGACTTGGGCGGAAAAATTGTCAGAAACAACCTCAGCACCGAACTTTTGGATTCAGGAACACAAACCAACTATTATGGGGTGTATCTTGGATTGGACAAGCAACATATCGACAATCAGACTTTCATCGATCATGCCATGCCCCACTGCCAAAGCAACGAAATGTATAAGGGCATTTTGACGGATAAAGCGCGCGGTGTTTTCAATGGAAAGGTATTGGTGCGACAAGATGCTCAAAAGACAAATGCATTCCAACAAAACAGCAGTCTTGTATTATCCAATGATGCGGTGATGGATGCCAAGCCACAGCTAGAGATATATGCTGATGACGTGAAATGTAGTCATGGTGCTACTATTGGTCAATTGGATGACAACTCAATCTTCTATCTTAAAAGTCGAGGGTTGAATGATGAAGCTGCTAAAAATCTTTTGCAAAAAGCATTCATCGGTGAAGTCGTTTCAGAATTTAAACTTGAAGCCATTCAATCGGAAGTACTCCGAAAGGTAGATGAAAAATTGAGCAGGGTTTAGATTATTAAGCAAATCGTTCGGTAAATAAGCATTCTTTTATGCAAGTAGACAATAAGGACATAACATCTTTGGGAATAGAAAAGTATAGAGCCGACTTTCCACTTCTTGAGACTACAATGAGGGGCAAGCCAATCGTTTTTCTTGATTCTGCGGCATCGAGCCAAAAACCAAAGGTCGTTATTGATGCTATAACTGACTACTATAATAATCAACATGCCAATGTGCACCGGGGAGTATATGAACTGAGCCAGGAAGCTACCGATGCATTCGAACTTGGCAGGGAAAGAGTAAGAGCGTTTTTGAATGCAGAATCATCGGATGAGATAATTTTTACGCGAGGCACCTCTGAAAGCATTAATCTTGTAGCATCTTGCTTTGGTAAAAAATTTATCAATGAAGGTGACGAGGTAATAATATCGGCCATGGAGCACCATTCGAATATAGTACCGTGGCAGATGATGTGTGAAGACCGAAAGGCCAATTTGAGGGTGATCCCTATAAATGAGAAAGGAGAAATCATACTCGATGAATTCAAATCATTGATCAATGAAAGGACCAAAATTGTGTCCATTGTCCATATTTCAAATTCATTGGGCACCGTCAATCCTGTGAAAGAAGTAATTGACATTGCTCATGCCCATAATATTCCCGTCCTTATTGATGGTGCACAAGCCACCTTGCATTCGAAGGTAGATGTGCGAGAATTGGATGCAGACTTTTATGCATTTTCGGCCCACAAAGTATACGGGCCTACAGGCATGGGTGTACTCTATGGAAAGCGACGATGGCTGGAAGCAATGCCCCCATATCAAGGTGGTGGTGAAATGATAGATAAGGTAAGCTTTGAAAAAACTACCTATAATAAAATACCGTTTAAGTTTGAAGCAGGCACACCAAATATTGCTGGAGCAATAGGACTGGGAGTGGCACTCGACTATATGACTTCGATTGGCTACGAAGCTATTGAAGAACATGAACAAAAATTGCTAAAATATGCTACTGCTCAATTACTTACTGTTGAAGGATTGAAGATAGTCGGCACGGCAGAAAAAAAAGCCAGTGTGATCTCATTTAATGTCGAGGGCATACATCCTTATGACATGGGTACCATTCTGGATAAGATGGGAATAGCTGTACGTACAGGTCATCATTGCACACAGCCATTAATGGATTTTTATCAAATACCGGGAACAGTGAGGGCATCATTTGCCTTGTATAGTAATATAGAAGACGTGGACAGATTGGTCGATGGTGTAAAACGAGCGGTAAAGATGCTTGGTTGATCGAATTAATGAGCGTTAGTACACAATTAAAGAATGACAATTAACGAAATACAAGACCAGATCATTGAAGATTTTTCCTTCTTTGAGGATTGGATGGAAAAGTATGAATATATAATCGATCTTGGGAAGAGCCTTCCTTTGATCAATGAATCGTACAAAGTGGATGAGAATCTGATCAGAGGATGTCAAAGCAGAGTTTGGTTGCATGCGGAGAACAAAGACAACAAAGTGGTATTTACAGCCGACAGTGATGCAGTAATCACCAAAGGAATAATCGGATTATTGGTTCAGGTATTGAACAATCAGAGTGCTGAAGAAATTGCAAAGAGTGAGTTGTATTTTATTGATAAGATAGGGTTGAAAGAGCATCTATCCCCTACTCGATCCAATGGACTTTTAAGTATGGTGAAGCAGATGAAGTTGTATGGATTAGCGCTTTCCGGTTGAGGATATAAGATTGTAGATTGAAAAATAAAAATTTAGGATTAATTGATAATAAGTTATGTTGGATAAGGGAAGAATAGAGAAAGAGATTGTTGCCGCATGTAAGACGGTAATGGATCCTGAGATTCCAGTTGACATCTATGAGTTGGGGCTTATCTATTCGCATGAAGTCAAAGATAATGGTCAGGTGGTATTGGAGATGACATTGACCACACCGATGTGTCCGGTAGCAGATTCATTGCCATTGGAGGTTCAACAAAAAATAATGGAAATAGAAGGGGTGACAGATGTAGATCTCCGAGTGGTCTTCGATCCACCGTGGGACAAAAGCAAAATGAGTGAAGAAGCAGCCTTTGTATTGGATATGATGTAGCAATCTGCGAGCAAAATAATTTTTACCTAGTGAACAATAGATTATGAAAATCAACAAACAAGATGAATATGGGCTAAGGATATTACTTAGAATTGCCCGAGGTGATTCTGATCTTGGACTTAGTATTCCGCAATTGAGCGAACTTGAGGGTATGTCACAGCCTTATGTAGGAAAGATAACAAGGATGTTGCGTTTGGCTGGTTTTGTAGAAAGTACAAGGGGGCAAAAAGGAGGGTATGTATTGGCTCAAAGTCCAGAGCAGATTATAATTAAAGATGTGATTAGTTCATTGGGTGGAGACCTGTTCAATAAAAATTTCTGCGGAGAACATAGCGGAGAAATAAAATTCTGTACTAATTCTGTGGATTGCTCAATAAGATCGTTGTGGACAATTCTACAATACACCGTAGACAAGGTGCTTGAAAACATCTCACTAAACGACTTGATCGGCAATGAAGGAGACGCGAAGGTGAATCTTGATAAGATCATAGCATCAAAACTCAACTTGATGGAAATATCGGGGTAATTATCCTCAAGTCATATATACAATTCCCACACGAAAATACTTTGATTACTTTCTGATTATTAGTTTCAGCTGACTTTTTAATTGATTTAGATAAGTATTTTATCGATTTAGTTTCCAAGCATGTAATTTGGCATTATGAAAAAAATGATCCTCACCATTTCATTGTGTTTTGTTGGCTTTGTAATGCAAGGGCAAATTTATAATACCAATATGGCTGCGGCAAAATTTAAATCCGAAGCCCCATTGGAAATTATAAAAGCCGAAAGCAATCAACTCAAAGGTGCACTCGACTTAAGTAATAAAACATTCGCTTTTAAGCTTTTCATCAAATCTTTTGATGGATTCAATAGTCCTCTACAAAAGGAGCACTTTTACGAAAATTACATGGAAGTAAAATCTTATCCCGAGTCTATATTCAAGGGGAAGATATTAGAGGATATTGATATAAATGCTTCCAAGAACTACCGCGCCAAAGGGATTCTCAGCATTCATGGTCTGTCACATGAGGTAATCATTGATGTTAACATCGAACCTAAAAATGAAGGATTGTATTTTTCTTCAAATTTCGATGTTCGACTGAAAGATTACGAAATTGAGCTCCCTCGAATTGTCTATCAAAAAATCGCTGAAGTCATCAATGTTGAAGTTTTTGGTGAATTAAGCCCACTGAAATGAAATCGGCACTTTCGATTATTTGGTGTGTATTATTGATTGGGGCTTCTTCATCTCTAGCCCAAAAACCCATTTGGAAAGATATTATTCTGGAAGAAGAAATCAACCTTACCTCAATCCATACCGATACCATTGGATTCATTTGGGGATTGTCAAAAGATGGACTATTTCTATATGATGGCTTCAAGATGAATAGAAAATTGAGTAAGTCCGCTGATTCATCTTCTTTTAAATCGATTTGTGAAAGCAATAGCCATAACTACTTTATCGGCACCAACTCTGGAGAATTAATACAATTCAATCCTTACAGAAATAAAATAATCAGCACTCAGTCTTCAGGGATTGATAATCCGATATCCTTTATAGATTGTGAAAATGCCGATAATAATTGTCTAATGATCAGCTATGGCAATGGTGTACTATGGAAAAGTGATGGCTTGGATACATTACTTACAATCAAAAACTTGCTGATAAGCAATGAAGTCTATGCAGGAATTTTGAGAGAAGACAAAATAATATTGGCCACTGATCAAGGCATTCAGATTGTAAAGAAAACAGGTAATTCCTTATCATCAAAAGTCATAAATAACAACAATGGGTTGGGCGATGTAATCATCACAAATATTATTTCCCATAAGGATAAAATACTTGCTTGCAATTACAACTCGCAAATCTACCAAATCGACAGTTCTACGCTTTCGATAAAAACATTTGACCTTCCAGTACGAAGCAAAATAAATGGTCTAAAAATTACGCAAAATGATCAGTTCATTGTTTTTACACAGGATGGCATTCATATTTTGGAAAATGACAAATGGATCAAAAAGTTTCCGAATGCAGGTCGTCAAGAAGTGCTGGATATCACCATTGATGAAGAAAACAATTTGTGGGCTTGCAGCTCTGCCAATAGACTATCAAAAGGTAATCTGGGATTCCAGACGATGCCCAATACAATAGACAAGGCTCAGGCTATACTCAAGATCAACAACCGCTTTTGGATAGGAAGTTCGGAGGGACTATTCAAGGTAGATGGACTGAACAAAACAAAGGTACTGGACAAAAATATTACTTGTCTGAAGATGCTTGGCAAAGACATCCTTGTTGGTACATATTCTTCTGGAATAATAATATTGAATGAAGAAGGTGAAACGATTGGATCTATAGATGGATGGGAAAATAATCCAAATCAATCTGTATTATATGTCCTTCCTGCAGAGAACTTCCTATACATATCATCTCTTACAGGAGTAGTAAAATTTAGGTTGACCAAAAATAATGGGAAGTATACCACTTCAGCATATCAGAATTTGAATACTCAACTGGGGCCTGGGTATGTATATCAGATTCTGGACAATAAGGGCGTGCTCTATTTCGCAACTGATAGACAAGGGCTGAAAATTCTCAGATCAGATTCTCTCCAACACATCACGCATTTTGACAATGGCAATCCACTCGGTTCGATTTATTCAATGACCAAGTGTGATGCGGGTAGAATTTGGTTTTCGTCGAGCGTCGGATATATCGGCTATGAAGACAAGGGTGAGGTTCAAGGTCTCAACAACGAACGATTTTTACAAGACCCCTATACTTCACTGATCACATCGCCCGATCAAAAAATCGTAATGGTCCGAAATTCATCAATTGATGTATACGATCCTCCATCTGATCACTTCATGTACCATAGCGACATCAACCAGTCTTCGGACCAGGCTTACTATCTCAATAGTTTCACCCAGGATGACAAAAATATTTATCTAGCCAAACCTAATGGAATAATAAAAATTGATGGTTTTCAAAATCAAAAAACCTACCCCGAATGCGTCATCAATAAAGTCATGGTCAATCTTATCGACGTAGATCATGAAAATTGTTTTAATGAAGATCAAAACAATTTGGAATTCAAATATTCTGCGGCATGGCTGACAGATCCGGAGCGGGTGACCTATCAATACAAATTGGAAGGCTTTGATGAAAATTGGAGAAATTCCAGGGACCAGAGGGCCATCTATCCCATGTTGAGACCTGGAAATTATGCATTCATGGTAAAGGCTAGCATTGATAATGATTTTTCACATGAATCAGGGAGTTCATTTGAATTCAAAGTAAAACAGTCTTTTTACAAATCCTGGTGGTTCATTACATTAATGATATTGTTGATTGGTGGGATCATTCGAAAATGGAGAAATGAGAGAATAAAAGCTAAACTGCAAAAGGAAGATTTGAACAGAAAACGAATTGAAGCCCAATTGATCAGCTTACAAACTCAATTGAATCCGCATTTTTTATTCAATTCATTCAACACCTTGATTGGACTCATCGAAGAGAATCCGTCCAAGGGTGTGGTTTTCACTGAGAAACTCACGGATTTTTATCGAACTGTTTTGGAAGCAGGTAAGAATGACCTTATTCCTTTGAAGGAGGAAATACAATTATTGGATACTTACATTCACTTGATAAAAGAAAGATTTGGAGAACAACTGGAGATAACGCTGAATTTGGAAGACATCGACTCTTATCACATTCCACCTCTTACCCTTCAATTGCTCATAGAGAATGCTGTAAAGCACAATGTGGTCAGTTCTAAAAATCCGCTTCATATCTCTTTAAATCAAAGCAAAGACAAGATCACTATATCCAATAAGAAAAAACCTAAATATGGTGACTCGAAAGGCACAGGTATTGGCCTTGATAATATTAAAAAGAGACATACACTCAATAATTTTAAACCTCCAAAGATCGAGCAAGATGATGAGAACTTCATAGTTACGATCTACTTAAATAAAATTCCAGTATGATAACAGCAGTAATTTTAGAAGATGAATTAATAGCTTCGAAGCGACTAGTGCGAATGGTTAGAGAACTTGATCCTGCCATCCAAATACTTCATACTTTTGAAAGTATAACCGACACTAAAAATTTCTACTCTTCTACTCAAGAACATCCAGACATTCTATTTCTCGACATCCATGTTGCCGACGGCAATAGCTTTGAATTGTTCAAGTACATTGATATCAAAAGCAAGGTAATTTTCACTACGGCATATGATCAATATGCCATTGAGGCGTTGCGAAAGGATGCGAAGGATTATTTGTTAAAACCAATAAAAGCAGAAGAATTATCCACTGCGCTTGAGAAGGCCACAAAACATATTCAGAGAGGAAATGAAGAATCTGATCAATCCAAGGAACGATTTTTATTCAGATTTGGGACAAAACTCAATTCCATAAAAATCGCTGACATCAGTTATATCTATTCAAAAAACAAGATTTCCTACTTCGTTACCAAAAGCGGACAGAAGTTTCCGTCAGATTATAAATTGCATGATCTTGAAGCTCAATTGGACCCAAAAAACTTTTTCAGGGCCAACAGACAGTTTATTATTCACATCAATGCATTGGACTCTATCAAGACACATACAGCATCCAGATTACGGCTTACACTGGACCCTCCGTTTGATGGCAATTTGGTCATAAGTACTGAAAAAACGAGGGACTTCAAGAAATGGATAGATCGATAGTAAATTATATATTCAGTTACAAAAACAGTAGTTTCAGAAACTAAAAACTGAAATAATCAATCTTATCTTCAATCTTTAACGTCTAATATGAAGAATAAAATAAATATGAACACAAAATTAATTCGCCCTTCATTATTATTTCTTGCCATTTGCATACTTTCCTTTTCCAATTGTACTTACAATAGTGAAGAAGACTTGTATCCAATAGAAGAACCACAGGACGTTACTTCCTATTCAGCAGATATTTTGCCCATTGTCGAAACCAATTGCTACGTATGTCATCAGGATGGTGCTACATGCGGAGATATCAATTTGCAAGGCTATGACAATTTGGTGGTGAGAGTAGAAGATGGTTCATTACTAGGATCGATCAAACATGAAGAAGGATGGTCAGCTATGCCACAAGGAGCGAGTAAATTGTCAGATAGCCAGATTCAGAAAGTGAGTGATTGGATTGATCAGGATTATCCAAATAATTAATCAAAATGAAAAAATTACTAATTGCAGCAGCAGTCTTGGCTATTATTGGAGGTAGTATAGGCTACTATATGTACAACAAGCCCGTCGAGAAGATGGAGGGGATGAAAGTGGATGAAAACATTTCGGCCACCGAATTATTCGAAACATATGAGGCTGATGAGATGACGGCCAACAAAAGGTTTCTTGACAAGGTAATAGTCGTAAAAGGTACCGTTACTAAAACTACCAAAGATGATGGCAAGTCGGCTATTATGCTTGATACAGGTGATATGCTGGCTAATATAATGTGCCAAATGGAAGATATAGATGGAGACTTACCTGCTGAAGGAGCAACAGTCACAATAAAAGGCCTTTGTACTGGCTATCTTACCGATGTAGTCTTGATCAAAGGAATATTACTTTAACCAATAATAAATCATATAATTAATTAACTATGAAGTATAAATTGATCTTAAGCTTGTTTTTAACTTTCATGATGTCATGGCAAATTCAAGCTCAAAAATATTTTAGCAAAACAGGAGATATCTCTTTTAGTAGCAAGACTCCTCTTGAAGATATTGAGGCTGAAAGTC
The DNA here is from genome assembly GCA_965230575.1 of Saprospiraceae bacterium. Classification (GTDB taxonomy): domain Bacteria; phylum Bacteroidota; class Bacteroidia; order Chitinophagales; family Saprospiraceae; genus CAJXUU01. The sequence continues at coordinate 5,839,568 of OZ246013.1, read as the reverse complement.
ATACCGCATCGACGGTTTTTGATCTTGAAAGTGGCAAAATTCAATGGGCTGTACTCATAAAATCATTTGAATTCGAAAAAGCACTTATGCAAGAGCATTTCAATGAAAACTACATGGAGTCCAATACCTATCCCAAGGCAAAATTTGCTGGAGTCATTGAAAATCCGGAAGCGTTGGATTTCTCAAAGGATGGAACGACCAATGTAGTCATCAAAGGAGAATTGTCCATTCATGGTGTAAAACAAAATATCACAACTGACGCCTCATTCATAGTTAAATCCGATGAGGTAACAGGCAGAAGTCAACTCAAAATAGCAGTGGCGGATTATGGAATAGAAATACCTTCAGTAGTAAGAGATAATATTGCTAAGGAAATTACAATAACGATACAAGCACAATATGAAGTTCTCAACTAATTTAAAATGGAGGTGGGGCCTCCTCTTTTTTGCCTTTCTTTTTATTCACAATGTAAATCATGCGCAAGAGGATGATCTTTTGGCCTTACTTGGGGAAGAAGAGACCACTGATTATGCTTTTGCGTCATTTAAGACCAACAGAGTAATCAATCTGCACAGCCTGGAGAATACCGCCAAAGGGGTATTGGATTTTAAAATCTCTCACAGGTTTGGATTTATCAGTGGTGGAGCATATGAACTTTTTGGGTTGGATCAGTCTTCTATCAGATTTGGTTTTGAATATGGAATTTCAGATCGTATTATGATCGGACTGGGTAGAAATAGCTTCGAGAAAACCTATGATGGCTTTATCAAGTACAAATTGCTAAGACAGAGTAAGGGCAAACGAAATATGCCTATTACTGCTTCTTTCCTTGCTACTTCTGCCATAAGAACGCTGAGATTTCAAGATCCGGATCGCGACAACTTGAACTCTTCCAGGCTGTTCTATACTTTTCAAGCCATTTTAGGGCGTAAGTTTAGCGAATCTTTTACGCTTCAACTTTCTCCTACCTTGGTTCACCGAAATCTTGTAGCGACCAATGCTGAGAAAAATGATGTCCTTGCCCTTGGTATCGGTTCACGGATGAAATTGTCAAAACGGACATCGATCAACTTTGAATATATCTATGTAGCGCCTGATCAGATTGCAGACGGTTTTACAAATTCATTGAGTATTGGTTTTGATATTGAGACTGGAGGGCATGTATTCCAACTGCATTTCACCAATAGTACTTCCATGATTGAAAAAGGGTTTATCACAGAAAATACGGGTGACTTTTTTGATGGGGATATTGGATTTGGGTTTAATGTGAGTCGGGTATTTACGGTGAATTGATAATGCTGAGGTATGTTTTAGAGGCTCGGGGCATAAATTTCACAGAGGTGAATTGAGGAGGCACAGAGGTTCACAGTGATTATTTTACGGATTTTAAGGTTAGTTTATTTTGGAATGCTTGGATGGCTGCCTTATTCATTAATTGTGGTCTGTATATGCCTTCGTTGAACATGATTGTTTGGTCTTTGTAGTGTGGACTCATTACATTTCCCGATTGCCCTGTTGGATTGATGCTTTCAGAAGCTTCGACATCCGCAAAATCCAGTAGTATTCTCAATGCAGGAGAAGAGTGTGTTTTGAATTCTCCATCACCGTTCATCCGATACATCATTTTATTCGGCACATCATTTCCTCCAGATATTGGATAAGGGCCTACATTAAAAAACTTATCTAATGGTTTCACAGCTCCAAGTGGATGGTTGTGCGTTACTGTATGAACTTTCTTCCAATGCCAGGATTTCCAGTCATCACCCAATTGAAGCTTTAGCGCTGCAATAGTCTTTTCAAAGGCCCTTTCGACAGCGTCTTCCCTACTCTCTTTTTTATCTTTTGTCGTAATATCATCCCACCAAATAGATTTTTCATTATCAATAAGTTGGGGCAAGGTGCCTTTGTAGAGATACGACCCCTGGAGTGTTTTGAAATCTTCCGCACCTACTTCATCTACCATCGTATTATACATTGTATGATAGAGCAAATTGGTAAATATTACTGGTTCTACTTGTTCCAATTCATATCCTCCGTCCCAATTACCCAGCGCGGCAATTATTGAATTAGAATAATCATCTTTGCTTTTATTACTATTCTTTAGGATGTTGGATAGTGAATGAGCCATCCGCTTATGATCTTCCGATATTTCGTCCAATTGTATAGATTTCAATTCTTCCTGGCTCCACTTTTCTTTTGTTTCAAGGAGTTTATGGATTCGATTGATTCGATTCTTTGGACAATAATAACCATGAAAGTAATTGCGGTCTATCATACCTGGATCATCATTGGCGGAGGCCACATATCCAGATGGCGGATTCTCAGATTGAGGGTTTTCACTAAAATCGTAGAAGCCTAACAATTCATCATTGCCACTTGCTCCATCGAGGATAAATTTGGGATTCACATGTGCTGGTCTTTTCGGAATTCTACCAGTTGCCCAATGTGCAATATTCCCTTCCTTGTCACCGTATATTACATTTAGTCCTATAAAATCTACCTTCGACGCTCCTTCTTTCACTTCGGCCATATTCTTAGCCGTATTCATTTTGTAAATGGCATCCAAGATAGTCGTCGGTCTGTCCAAATATCCCCACCAAAATGAAATAGGGTTCATTTCATTGGAATCCAAAGCACTGGCAACTTCATTTATTATGGGTCCATGACGAGTGACCTTCCTATCAAACGTGACGTCATCGCCATCTTTTACTTTTATTATTTCTGGTTGAATTTCCATATCGACCCACTTGTCATTTTCCCATACTTGGTTTTCATTTTCAGGATTTGACTTCTCTCTATAAAGATCCAATCCATCGAATGGAAATATAGTAAGCCCCCAACCCAAATCACGTGAATGTCCAATCACAGCAAATGGCACTCCCGCCAAATAATTGCCATAAAATTCAAAACCAGGATAACTGATATGTGCTTCATACCAAACAGAAGGTTGAGAAACTCCAATATGTGTATCATTTGCCAGGATGACCTTACCAGAAGTAGATCGATCTGGAGAAATAGCCCAACCATTGCTCCCATACCAAAGCGGAAGACCCGCATCAGCAAGGTAGCCTTCTACGTCTGAAGGTATCAATGCGCTAAGATCACCGACATTGCTCTGAGCAAGATGGGTAGAATCAGCTTCCTTTGTATCCAACAGCCAATCATCCAAATATGCACCATTATTTTTCATACGTATCTTTTCAATGATTGGATCTTCTTTGAGTGCACGAGAAAACCCCAATCCCATATATCCAAGAATACTATATACATCTGCAGGTTCGAATTCATTTTTGGGCATTCCCATAATGGTGAATTCTAAAGGCGTGGAGCCATTTTTCACAAAACTGTTCACTCCTTCGAGATATGCCAAGGTATTCCTTTTCCAATCCGTATCTATCTCTTTAAAATTTAATTCGGCCGTTTTTTCAGCCATCTTTCTCACTCCCAAAGTCCTAAAAAATCTATCCGTTCTCACCAGTCTTTCACCCAGTACTTCTGCCAATCTTCCCGCGCTCAACCTACGAATCATTTCCATTTGAAACAGTCGATCTTGGGCATGTACATAACCCAATGCTCTGTATGCATCTTGCGCATTATCGGCATATATATGAGGAATGGCGTATTGATCAAAATTTACCTCTACATCGGATGATAGACCTTTCAAAGTCTCTTCTCCTTCGTAGCTTGGAGCCGTACTTTTTAAATAAATATAACTGGATAATGCTCCTATGACAAGTACAGCAATTAATGCAATAAGTGTGTATTTGAATATCTTTTTAAGCATATGTTGTACTTTGTTCAATATTATTTGAAATGGTCTCTTAAATGGAATTCTAAAACTACAACTATTTTAATAATCTATAAGGGCCTTTTGTTTTGTGTGCTGAAATTATTAACCGCAAAGGCGGAAAGTTCGCTAAGTTGTTTCTTCGTTGAGTGGATCATTGGTTGCGATTAATTATTTGAGTGCTACGGATAATAGTTTGAATACATTGTGCCATGTTCTTCCATTAAATTGTGCTTTGAATAAATGAAATGGAAATATCAATGAGCGGCATTATCTTTAGACTTGGCAAAAATGAAAATAAATTGAATTGCTTTAAATCAATAGTATTAGGTCTTTCGCTTTTTGTTATTTATGGATGTACAGAGAATGTGGCAACGGATGTCCCTATTGAGAAGGCTTCGAGTACTCTTACAAAACTCATGAAGGAGGCTATAGACAACTCTTACAACCATATTCCAGGCATTTCGCTTGCTATCAAATCTCCAAAATTGGAAGGTGGATGGGAAGGCATTTATGGATATGACAGCGTCAAAAAGGAGGACACCCTTTCTATAGATCAGCCATTCAGAATTGCCAGCATTACCAAGACTTTTGTGGCTACATCCATTCTGAAACTACACGAGATGGACAGTTTAAATATTCATGAACCTATTTCCAAATACATTTCTCCAGAGCATATTTCTATTCTTAAATCTGGTGGTTACGATCCTGATCAAATCCAATTGTATCACTGCCTCAATCATACCAGCGGATTGTTTGACTATGCAATGAATGGCAGCGATTATGCATCGATGGTCAAGAAATCACCACAACATAGATGGACCAGAACTGAGCAATTACAATTGGCCATGGATTTTGGTGATCCTGCTGGAAAACCAGGTGACAAATATCTTTATTCTGACACAGGTTATATTTTGCTGGGAGAAATCATCGAGACATTTTATAATGGAGATTTGGCAAAAGGATTGAGAGATTTGATTGGTTTCGACGAACTGGGCATGAATCATACCTGGTTGGAATCTTTAGAGCCTGAGCCCATGAATCTAAAGTCTCCAGTGAAAAGATATTTTGGCAGGGATGAGTCTTCAACTTTTGATCCGTCAATGGATTTGTATGGAGGAGGTGGATTGATGTCAACATCTGGGGATCTGACTATTTTTCTTCAAGCACTCTTCAATCAAGAAATACTGGAGAATGAATCGACTTTAGACTTAATGCTCAAAAAACATAAATTCGAATCGACTTACATCCCTGATGAAGATCCTAGATTCAAAGACTATCGATCTGGATTGTGGAAGGTCACTCTCTATGGAGATGATGCCTATATGCATAGTGGTTTGTGGGGCACCACTATTGTCCACATTCCTGCTCAAAACAGTTCTTACGCCGTGAATTTCACAAGAGGATGGAGCAACCGACTGCTTAAGAAGGCAATTTTATTGGTTAACAATATAGAAGAATCGTGAGTAAGAACATCATACATATTGAAGGATTGACTTTTGGCTACACCAAACAAGAGTCCGTCATCAAAGCACTGGATCTTCAAGTTCCAGAAGGCGCTATTTATGGTTTCCTTGGAGCCAATGGTGCCGGAAAGACAACAACCTTAAAAATGATTTTAGGGCTCATAAGATTTTATCAAGGGAATATTTCTGTGTTTGGAAAAAGTACCAAAACCACCTATCCCAAATACCTGAACAGGATCGGATCACTGATAGAAAACCCATCTTTTTATTCACATTTATCAGCAGTCGATAATTTGAAGATATGGTCGAAGTATTACAATTCTGCCCAAGAGAGAATCCCCGAAATACTTGAATTACTTGACCTACAAAAGCATGCGAAGAAAAAAACGCAACATTTTTCAACAGGTATGAAACAAAGGCTTGGACTGGCAGCAGCACTGTTGCATGATCCTCAATTATTGATTCTGGATGAGCCGACCAATGGCCTCGATCCAATGGGTATTATTGAGTTGAGAAAAGTGCTAAATAGGTTGAACGACCAGGGCAAAACCATCATCCTATCCAGTCATATATTGTCGGAGGTAGAGCGAATGGTCACCCATTTGGGAATTCTCAAGAATGGATCATTGGCCTTTCAAGGTACCATCGGTGAACTTCATTCTCAAAGAGAAAAGAATATCGAAATCACTATCCAGGTAAATAATGCAAATGCTGCAATGCTCATCATTGACACTCCACGTAAAAATATGATTTCAGAAAATTTGATTTCCGTGCGGTTGGATGAAAAAGCTCAAATTCCATTGCTCGTCAAAAAACTAACCAACCAGGGGATCGAAATATTTGAACTCAAACAATCGAATCAGGACTTGGAGACCATGTTCCTTTCTATATCAAACGAAAATCAATCCCAAATCCATGATTAAGCACATTCAAGCAGAATTTATAAAGCTCAAATATCCACCAATCATGTGGTTGATAGGAGCCACAGTGATGTCTATTTCGATGCTCATTTTTTTCGCACATTACAATGATGTGGAATCGATCTCGGCTATTGGAAAAAATCCATGGCACAAAATCTGGAATGCATCTATCGGTATATTTTCGATTTTTATGATGGTTCCATTTTTGGTATTACTAATAAGTGCGGCAATCTTCATAGAGCATCACAATAATACTTGGAAGTACCAATATTGTGCTCCTGTGACCAGAATCAAAGTACTATTGATCAAGTTGATCTCATTGTTGATTTTGATATTTGCAACCTACGTCGTACTAGCTGTACTAATCTATGGAGCAGCGCATCTTTTGAATTTATTTCTTCCTGAAACTGAGCTTTCCTACTACACTGTTCATTTTTCGAAATATTATTCCCAGGCTTTTTGGACTCTAATCAACGCTCTAGGAATTATTGGTATTCAATTTTATCTCAGTATCAGATTCAAAGGATTTTTGGTACCTGCAGCTATTGGCATTGTAGCCTTTATTATCGCTCTGATTGTAGGAGTAACCAATACACCTGTCTCTCATTACTTACCGTATGCATACACATTGATAGGTCAAGATTTTAATATGTTCACCATAGACAAGATAGGAATTGTGGATTGGGGATGGGTCAACAGTGTGCAAGTATGTAGTGTCCTTACTTTTCTTGTATTTTCGGTACTAGGCATATGGACTGAGTATAAACGGGCTATCTAATCGGCAAGTTACGAAACAATCCTTCTGGGGCCTTCGTACTATCCTTGTGCACTAGGTTGTCAATTACCACACCTAACTCTGAAACTCCTTAAAATCAACCGAAGGATCATAATCCTGATTCGTCTTTATAGAATGTAGTTCACTCCTCGGATCCGACGACCTCAAAAAAGGAAATAACATTTGAACATACCAGGGTTCTTTCAATTGATTCCAGGCTCCAAACTTTGTCGGATATACTCTGGTAATTTTCGCAGTTCCAAAAATAACATCCCATATAAACAGTAAATTTCCAAAGTTCCCATTTGGATGAGAGACATTATCTTCTGCCGTCAATCCATGATGCGCATAATGTGTGCAAGGTGTAGAAATAGTCCGCTCTACCACCCAAGCCAAGGGGTGCAAAAATTTGTATTTGTAAAGAAACCTATCCCACTTCGTTTCACTGTGTGCTAATAAAATCACAACCAACTTAATCGGCAAATAAAATAGATAAACATAGCCCATTCCCATAAAGACCAACATGGCAGAAAACCATATTCCAGGCATTAGCGCGTAATACAGTGTCGCATTCCTGTATGTCACCAGGACGCCCATCTCTTCGACTACATGATGTGGTCTGTGCAATTTCCACATGACCCGATTCACATGCGAAAGCCGATGCCACCAATACTGCATCATATCATCCAGGATAAGAAATGCCAGAATATGCCACCAAATGGAATATCCTAAAAAGAAATTCTCCATGGTCGGAAAAAAGCTTCCCATGATCCATATTACCAAAAGAAAAATACCAGGTTGTATCAATGTTGGCAGGGTCACAAGGCTTACCAGTTCGATGGTAAAATCGTTTTTGGTCCTCTTGTCTTCCAGATAAAGGCCACCGATGGCTTCGAAAATACCTAAAATCAATAGTACAATCGCGGGAATAAATTTACTGATCTGTTCTTCTGTCATTAATTACAATTTAACGTCGAGCAATAATGAAACTCATCTTATATTAAGATTCAATATACGATTTACTTTTCACCATAAACTAGAAATGATCGTGGGGTGTGTAGATCAAATTGCACTAAATTATTTTTTGTCATTGTCATCCCGACCAAAGCGGAGTATTGTCATTCAGAGCCTGTCGAAGAACGTCAATGGACAAAATGAAATTAAAGTTAGAATATACTCCTTGATCTTTCGACTCCGCTCAAGATGACAAGGAGTATATTTATACTTTAGAAAGTGCAATTTGTTTTACACAAGATTGTGGGTATGCAAAAAATGATACAAGTTGAAAGTCGTAGCTTTTTGGAATCTATCCCAAAAGCATATTTTTATTTTCCAGAGCCCATTTCAGAATTCCATTTTGTTTGCCAGACAATTCAAGTTTTTTGCTAATGTTGCTTCGATGATTGGATACTGTTTTGGGACTAATAAAAAGCATATCAGCAATCTCTGCGGAGGTTTTTTGCTGGGCAATCAACTTTAGGATATTGATTTCATGCTCGGACAGTTTAGACAAGACACTTTCTTTTTCTCCTTTCTTTTTTAGTAATAAATGTGTCAAGCTGGCATTGACATAAGAATGTCCTTTTGCTACCGATGCTATGCATTCAAGAATCTCTTTTTCACTCGACTCCTTGAGCAAATAACCTTTTACTCCTATTTTTAGAGCATTGTCAAGAAAGGATTCATCTTTGAACAAGGTCAATAATACAATGGTCGTATCGGTATTTTCTTCGATGAGAATTTTCGCAACTTCCATGCCCGACAAGAATGGCATTTCTATATCCAATACAGCCACATCTGGTTTGATAGCTCGGATTTTCGTCAAGGCATCTTTACCATTTTCTGCGCTTCCAACCCATTCGTACCCATCCGATTCTATTATTAGGTCGGTAATGCCCTTTCTCAAAATTGGATGATCATCTGCGTTGAAAACTTTTATTGACATCTGTAGTTGTTGAGTAATTTAGTTATTCAATTTGGGGAGGGTAATGGAAACGATGGTCCCTTTAGAATCCCCATTTTCAATTTTAAATTGTCCACCAATTGTGGCAATTCTTTCGTGCATTGTCTTCAATCCAAGACTTTTTCTTTTTGCAACTGTGAGTTCAGGATCAAAACCCTTCCCATTATCCTGGATTGAAATTACAGTATTTGTGTCATTTGACTTGAAAGAAACCTTGGCAGCTGTGGCTTCTGCATGCTTGATAATATTGCTCAGTGCTTCCTGAATTGTCCTGTATACATGAATGGACGAAGTCTTTGGAATAATATGGTCTATGTTTACAATGTCCTTAGTAATAAATAGATCGGTATTGGTTTGAATCTTATGAATCATCTCCTCTACGGTGGCCGTAAGCCCAAATTTATCCAATTGAAAAGGATGCAAATCTCTTGATAGAGACCGTACCTCTTCCAGGGTTTCACTTATCATTTCTTGGTTCGCTGAGGTCATTTCATTGGATTTTTCCATCTGCTTCTTGAGGAGGAGCAAAGATTGACCGATGCCATCATGAAGGTCGCGTGCAATCTTTTTCCGCTCGTCTTCCTGGGCTAGGAGAAGTGCCTCTGAAAAAGCTTTTTTATCATTTCGTTCTTTACGCAACCTATTCATCCGAAACCCAAAGAATGCCAACACTCCAAGTATTAAGCCTCCACCTAATAAATAATTTCGCTGAGTTTTGATTTTGTTGTTGTTTGTTTCAAGGTTGAGAATTTGTTTCTCCTTTTTGACCGTTTCATACTTTGTTTCTATTTCTGCGATAGCCCTCGTATTTTCAGCATTATTAATTTTCAAATCATATGCTCGAATTTCTTCGGCCACCTCCAATGCCTCTTGGAGTCGTCCCATTTCGATGTACAGATTATATAGTTGTCTATTGGCCAATGTTACCTTTCTTTCAAAGTTGTATTGTTTAGCAGTATTCAAGGCTCTCTTCCCATAATCCAATGCCTTTTCATACTCCTTTTTACGTCGATATATACTCGATAGATTGGTTTGAGACTGCACTTGCAATTCTCGAGAACCCAACCCATTGGCAATTTCTTCTGCTTCAAGTGCCAACTTTACCGCTCTATCGTGTTTTTCCATATTATTGGCAAGAGCTACCATATTATTCAAGAGCGTCAGCGTCATTTTAGCATCTTTATTCTTCCTCGCTATAGATATGGTTTGATCATACTCCACCTCAGATCTTTGAAAATAACTGTTCAATGTATCTATAGTACTTTGGATATTTGCCGTATCCAATTGATTGGCCAGGTAATAATGAATTCCTTTGGTCATGAGGAAAATCCCTTCGAGACCACCTGCATCAATTCGTAGTTTATCACTATCCAATTCTTCAGCTAAAACGCCAATTTTTTGGTTGTATTCATGTGCCTTATCTAGTTGATTGTTGTCAAAGAATATACCACTGACATTCACATAAGCATTGCCAACACCTTCTTTCTCTCCGGCATTTCCATACAACTCAGCGGCTTTTAGATAGTAATCTATTGCCCTTTCAAATTCTCCTTTGTCATTGGCTATGGAGCCGTACAAAGTGTTGATTGCTGCCTTACTGATTGAATTGTCAATTTTAACTGCCAAGTTTTCCGCTTCTTCCAACAGACTCAAACTGGCATCTGCTTTTCCAGCAAAATTATTGATCTTGGCCAAGTAAATCATGGCTTGACAACATTGTTCTTGGTCCTCACTTTTCTTAGACCATTCGACGCATTTCTCAGCTATCAAGAGCGTGGTATCCAAGCTGGCTTCATAATATTCTTTAGCCAATAAAAGACCATCTTCAATATCCTGAGAACTTGGATTAGAAATCGACATGAAATCTTCATACTTCTCTTGATATGATTTGTTGTCATTGTCAATATCGGATTGACTAAAGGAGGTCGTGGATAGCAACAAAAATAAAATAAGGCACTTCATCAGCTACTTTTAAGTTTTTTGGTAAGTTCTATAACTCTGATCTCATACCTCGTCGCAAACTACTCTTTTATAATGAGAGTAAATAAATTAAACCAGCATATAATTCGAGCTATCCCTCAAAGAATACGCCGGATATTTATACAACTTCAGGATTATGTTCTACACGAAAGACATAAATCTCTACAAGGAATAATGAACAGGTATTTTGACTTTTGATATTCCAGATGGTTTCTTATCACCTAAATCCAACTTTCCAATTGATTCCATTAGTTCCAATACAATCTTTGACATCAAAGGTGAGTCGCTCTCCGATATTTTTGAAGAATGTACCGTACCATTTTCTTCAACAAATACTTCCAACAATAATGCACCTTCCGTGTCATTATCTCTTAATAGATTGCTTTTCAACAGACTCTGAGATATAGTGTCACTTAGTTGATCGATAGATAATGTGGTCTTTGCTGTGCCAGGGGTTATGCCAATTGATTTCGAAGATGAATCTCTTGGTGTCAAGTCAGAAACATCCACGGATGCTACTTGAGCATTTAGGGCCAAGAGTGTAGTTCCAAATAATAAGGTTAAGATCAAAGTTTTCATATTAATTTTTTTGGTGTTTTTAATTAATACAAATATACTTTGGGTCATCTGGGTGCGGAATAGGTATTCGCCCTCAAATGACTAGGGTCTAGTGCCTAATGCGTTACTTTTACAACTTATAATTTTATACCATCAATATGTGCATTAGTTTTTGACTCCAATCAAACATATTCAGAGAGGGGCAGCAATACATGACAAATTAAATTTTAAGTCAGACAAATCCAGTTTGGCGAAATTGACATTTTCTACTCTTGAAAAGTTCTTACCCAACACATAATGTCCAAAATGTAAAACATGCTTCATAGTTCCATCTTCATTTTCCACAGAATACAATTTCATACCCATTCTGTAGTAACCACGTGGAATGTACTTAAAGTAATTTTTTAATACAACTGTGGTATATGGAAAAAATTCAATGAGCAATGCGTCATTTTTATTTTCCTTTGAACGGACTAACTGATTCAATTTTTGAAATGGAGTATATAGGGTGGGATCATAATCCAATGGATATTCCTGATTACAATTATCAAGAATCTTAGTAATAAATGAATTTGGATCATCATTCAGAATATTTTTTAATACAAAATAGCTTTTTGCCCCAGGATTCTTTTTAGGAGCGAGAATAATTTCTCCCTTCTTTCTGCCAAAAAATACATGTTTATCCATTCTATGACTTCTATCCGGGTCTTCCCAAAATAAAAAATCAAATGCCTTCGAGTCGGAGTTTTCGATAACAGGATAAAATACTCTATCTTCAAAAATGTACTTGTGGTCATCATCACAATTCGATAGTTTATTCTCTTTTCTATCAAAATATTGCAGCTGTTTTTTTTCTCCCTCTTCTTTATATAAATGATATCCACCAAAGAAAAAAGAGTTGGCGTTTTGATTATACAACTGATTGTGCAATCCGAGTTCTGAATTACTGATCATATAACTTTTCATTAGTGTTATGCTTCCAGTACTCAAATGAATTTTATTACTGTTTCTTTTCAATAATATAAGCTCTTCAAATAATTCAGATTTTGATTTTTCAGATTTATGATCTGAAAAACAAAACTTGTAATAATAAATCAGATTGAATGATTTTCTCAAGCCTAGGTATTCATTAGCAACCTTGGTAAAACGCAATGATATTTTTTGAATTATTGACAATGCTTCGGCAAAATATAAACTACCCGAAGACCTCATCAAATAACAAAGTGTATCTTCAGAAGGCAAATTGGCTACTTCGTACGTTTCACTCGAAAAACTAAAGTTCTTGTCATAAAACCTCTTCATCAAAGCACTGAACTGAGTCATAAACACTTCCTCCAACTCATAAGGCGTGTAAATGTACTGATCATTTATCCCATCAATTAAGTACCTGTGTTTGACATGACCATTTTTCAAATCATTCTCTATAGATTCTCTTGCTATTTTTATCTTATCATAAAAATTTTCAAGCTCATTATCAAGATCATAATATTTTTGTCTCAACACATTGTTGGAATCCGCGTATTCCAACTTATGAATTATTGAATCCAACTTCTTGAATACTATTTCGAAGCTCTCATACATGTAAAGATTCTGGGACTGAAAGCGGCTTTCTATATTACTTGTTAGATTTTGAATTTGATTAAAAACCAGATGAATATTGCTATTTATCTTATTAAGTTGGTCATCCACATGATCGAACCTTGAATCCATTCGGTTTTGCAATGCATTTATGGCAAGCAGCGTCGGGTCTTCTTTCGGGGTCTGAAGAAATCCTCCCATTATTCCACCTAACAATGCTCCTCCTATTGGACCGAAAAAAATAGTACCAATAGCTGACATACCAAGTGTCAGTGCTTCATTCTTCACAGACGACCAATCAGATTCAACCTCGCCACCCAACATTTTTCCCAATTCAAAACCAACTGAATTAGACAAACTTGATGTAAAATTTACAACTTGTTTGGTAACATTTTCTTTTGCCTTCCCTGATTCAATAATAGAATTTTCGAAAAAAGTATCTTTTGCAGAAAATTCATCCATCTTATTGAGCTTCACATTTATCGCTGAAATTTCATTGAATATACTGTTAGACTCCTCAGCACTTTCTTCAATAAGTTTTTTGAGTTTATCAACCTTGGTATTTATAGTTTCAGAATTGGAACGCATTTTCTCTTTAATCGACTTATGTCTATCCAATAATTCTTGAAATCGTTGTCTATTGGTTTTCTTATTTTTACCTAGCAACGGCCTTCGACCACCCCGTGGAGTATTTGCAAAATCCAGGACTCCTATATCCTTGACTATTCCAGTAACAAATTCTTCCCCCAGCAATTCTTCAATCCTGGATCTATCCCGACTGCTTAATTCCTGATTCCGTTCCTCCTGAAATATTAATAATTGATTTTCAAATTGGATGTAAAAAAAGTACTTTCTAAAGGATAGATAACAAACAAAAAATATGAATATTCCCTCTGCGTTGGACTTGCTTTTCAACCGTTTTTTACTTGTTGCTAGATCATGAAGCGTAGTCCCGGAAAAATTTTCTAATATACTTTCAACAATCGATCTCTTCTCCTCATACTTTGACCTTAGTGTCTCATCTTCACCCCACTCCCCAATTGCTCCGTCCGCCTCTACAAACAAGCGTGCACATTCCTCAGCATAAGTTTTAATCATATCGCTCGACATATGACCATTAGAACCAAATACTTTCTTATCCAATTTCCCCAGAAGTTCCGAACGTCTTTCTCGGCACTTCTGGTTATTATTCTTGACATCAATTTTATTCATCAAATCGGCAATCCCATAATCCAATACTAGAATTTCGATTAACTGCTTATAAAAAGAATAATTATTGATTGACTTAAATAAAGATGCATATTTGATATTGATCACATACTGCGGTAATTTCAGACACATGTCCCGCATAATAGATGACTCATCCAAATAATTTTGTGCTGTGCTTAAAATGAAAGAGTTATCTAATTCTATATTATTCTTATTGCTCATTTAATTACAATTTTATTCAATACCAATAAAGGTTTGCCTGGTAATGCTTAAACTTACTTTAATTTGTAAATAAGACACATATCAGGATTAAGGCTTAATAAAAAATCTAAAATTTATTGTTCCAGGAAAATCATCAAATTGCCTAAGTTTCAAACTTTCATTCACACTATTTTTCTCTGTTTTTACATGATGATCAGTAGATACTGCAGGAAATTCAAGACTACATTCCTCGTCCTTGCCCCATGTATTGCTAAATTTGGAAATAGTAAGGCGAAACTGATGATTATGATCTGGCAAGTTTTTAATACCAATTTCTATTTTATCGTTTCCACCCCGAACGGTTGCAGGGTCATACTCCTTACATCCCATTGGCACCCTGTTTACAAAACTTCCAATAGGTCCCTTATCGTCACATAAAACCAGGCCTTCAGGAGCATTTCTAGAAGTTTTAGAAGTCATGACTATAGCACCTCTTGGCAATGCCGCTACTCCTCTTCTATCAACACCATGACCTGAAATGAGCTTGATGAACTTTACCTTTTGATAAAGTGGCAGCAGAGAGATTGGCTCTACTCTTGATTGTCTTTCTATTATGCTATTTGATGTATTTGAGTGATCTCCATTACCTGTCCCATTACTATCATTCATACCATGATGGACGCATGGTTTTCTCCCGGTAGTGGTATTAAAATCCCACGTAGAACTTAAAGTTTCACCGACACCACTTTTAAGTGAATGAGTATGTTTTGGAAGATTATTTGCAGACAAGACTACTTCAGCACTTCCTCCCTTACCTTCTTTACCATCATTCTTTATATAGCCCTTGGGCAATCTATTTATACTATCAGGTGTATTATTAGTTCCATCACAAAGCACCCATCCATCAGGTATTGAATAGTTCGCAGCTAACATTATTATTGTTCCTGGTTTAATTTGGAAGCTTTCAAGTTTATCATTTAGAATGAATCTAACATCAAAAAATGAAGGCCTCATATCGATTGATTTCTGAGTGTGGGCATCCGTAACATTTTTCAAAACGCTTCCTTTTCCTACCCCCAGCCATTCCGTAGGACATCTTCCTGAAGTGGTATTCCAAAACCAGGCTTTATTAAAATTATCAGCTTTAATGTTGACGTGATGCGAATGTGGTGGAATATCATTCTCAGTCAATATGACATTTTTATAACTATCACTGGATTTCTTAGTAGATCTTCCGACAGCACTAATTTCTGATCCCTTTGGAAATCTGTTTTCAAAATCGGGTAATCCACTCTTTCCATTGCAGAGCTCCCAACCAGAAGGAATATTGGAATCTCCATAGTACATTAATATAATACCCCTCTTCGGTTCATGAGCTTTTGGCATCTGTTAAAATTGAAATTTTAAATTTAGAAATTTGAATTAAAAACACTAATTTATTTATTTCAATCAGACTTCAAAAGGAGATGGTTATATTTAACACCTTCATCCCATTCTCTTAATTCCTCACTCGCCTCTGTTCACTATCCGATCCAGAACTGTTGTACTTTTGTTTCTTGGCCATCGACTTTCCAAATCTCAAAGAAAACGTAACAGTCACATTCCGCGAATCATACTTGCTATTCCAATCCGCATCTGTCAATCTTAGGTTGTTGATGATGCCATCTCCCCGTCTGGTGTAAAAAAGATCACTCACCGATAACTTGATATTTCCTTTGTCATTGAGTATTTTTTTCTGAAAGCCAAGATTAACGACATGATAGCTTTTGACCAAAAGTTGGGCCGCTACTAGATCGCTTCTATACCTTCCACCAATATCTGCCTTCCATCCCCTACCCAACTGGAATGTATTGTTGAGTGAGAAGTACACGTAGGTCCCACTCGAATTCAATTGTTCTGTATACAACTGGCTGTCATAGGTCAAATGACCGACTTCTACATAGGTGTTAAAATTGTACCAGGGAGTAATTGCCGTAGAACCATCAACAGACAAGGTATAACTTGATCCCGAAGCAATATTTCCAGGTCGGCTGTAATAAATACCGTCTCGGATTTCGAGCGTCTCACTTATTCCATCTAAAGTTTTGGAATAGCTCAGTGAAGTATTCAATACGCCTTTGTATGAATGTGTCAGAGATAGATTGTGCGAAAATGTCGGGAGGAGATTTGGGTTGCCTCCATAAAATGTAAACTGATCCAATGGTCTTACAAATGGGTTCAAATCCTGGAAGTACGGGCGATCAATTCGTCTACCGTATGAAAACGAAAGTGTATTATTCCCTACAGAGTCCAGCTTTGTCTGCGCATAAAATGTCGGAAACAAAGATGTATATGAACGCGAAAAACTCGAATCTGGAATCTCAACATTCCCCAACTGGTCTCCTTCCAATCTGGTAGATTCCAACCTCAACCCACTTTGTATATTTATTGGTCCTAGTGCTCGATTGTAATTTATATAAGCCGAGTTGATCCACTCATCATATTTAAATCTGTTACTCAATCCGTAATTTGGTGAAGTCACTCCATCGATGGTATTGGTGTATACCACTTCATTATCGGTCTTGGTGATCGCACTTTTAATCCCAGCTTCAAATCGCGAACCATCCGCAAAGGGTTTTGAGTAATCCGACTTCGCTGCAAATATTTCTATTTCAGATGGGATCTCGCCATCTATTTGATCTTCATATGTCAGTTTTTCATCGGCATCGAAAATGGAATTGAGAAATACTTGCTGATTGTTGGTATTGTACTTGACATAATCCACATCAAATGATATTTTACTCCCCACGGTATCCAATGAATGGTTGACATAAAAATTGAAAAGACTGTTGGAGAATGTACTTTCACTTATATTATCTGCTGTCACCCTTTGAAGAGGAATTTCATCACTGTCCGATATTATTGCTGTATTGTCAACGCCTCTTTCACCTGGCTGCCCCACATTCTTAAATGAAATGCCCAAAGCCGTAGCATCGGTGATATAGTAATCAAGCCCCACCTTGCCATTGATATATTTTCCATTGTTTCTATTGAAAGAATTTTGTGCAAAAGAAGAAAGCCGCACATCATTCTCATCTCGATAATATCGGTTGATATACAAATCCTGAAATGAATTGTAAAATCCTGCATAGACATTGGCAAACAGACTCACCTTGTCCTTATTGTAATTCAAATTGAGGCTATTATTACTTCCATTGTATCTGCTTCTCCTATAGCTGAGGGAGGTATTGCCGTGGATACCTTTCAGCGTATTTCTCTTAATTATTATATTGATTACACCTGAATTACCTGCCGCATCGTACTTGGCTGGCGGATTTTCCATAATCTCTATTTGCTTGATAGACCCAGCAGGTAGCGCCCGCAAGTAATTTTCTAACTCAGTTCCAGATAGATAGGAAGGTTTGTCATTGATAAAGACGGCCACACCCGATCGCCCCTTGAGCATTATCGATCCATTATTGTCGATGGATAGACCAGGAGCTTGCTCAAGCACTTCCAGGGCATTACTACCTGCATTGGAGATTAGCGCATCTGGTGTCACAACTGTCCTGTCCATCTTCCGCTCGATAAATGGCACCTTGGCTTTGATGGTGACCTGGTCCAACATTTTTGTGTCTGATAGGAGTACAATAACTGGTATTTCGAATCGAGAATTGTTGGCAACCACCTCAATTCTTTCTGAATACTCTTTATAACCCAATAAATTCACCTGAATGATATAACTTCCTTCTTCCATTATATTTAATAAATAAGAACCATCCTGATCAGTAAATTCTGATTTCACAAAACTTGAATCTGAAGTATTCAGCAATGACACCAATGCCAAATCGACTCCATTGTCATCGGAATCAAGGATACTGCCAGTAACTTGAATATTGGTTTGAGCAATTAAGGATATTGAACAGAGGGAAAATATTAAGCTGAGTATAATTTTCATATTGGGTTAAGTTAATGAAGTGATTTATGGTTTAATTATTTTTTCGACTAAAGGTCATTTTTTGCTAACGCCAGTCTAGCGCAAAGACTCCAATGCTTGAATGGCGTACGAATTTCCAGGATGAATATCCAGCGAACTCTGATAAAATATCCGTGCCAGCGTATTTGACCCAAGTGAAAGATGAGTTTCCGCCAGGCTGTCATAAACATTCCATGAATGAGGGAAATGATCTACATTGAATTGAAATATTTTAAGCGCATCAGACAATTTCTCCTTGCGTAGCCATTCATATCCAAGTAAATTGATTTCGGCCTCCTCAATATCAAAAAAGGCATCAGATTTATTTTCTTTGAATTTGTCAATGGCTTGATCTATAGGCATTGTTTTGGAATATTCTGCGATTGTTGAGGCCACGGATCGTTTTAATGGTTTACCCTTGGCAAGATATTCATATATATTTTCGATATACGCTGGGGACAACATACTATGGTGATCGCCACAACTTTCTAATGTGATCGCGCCATGCGACTCTAAAAAGTCAAGTTCTTTCTGAGTGGTTCGCGCATTGGATTCATCATATCTGGCATGGTAAAATACAACATTGCTCAAGTCTTTGCCTTTCAATAATTCCGTAAATTTTCGTTTCGCATGAGAGGCCACAAGATTCCCAGTGTTCGTAAATATTTTTTGCATTTTTGGTTTGAGAAGAGATAGCAAGGGAAAGCCCCTCCAAAAGTCCTTTTCGTATGGTTCGACACCATTCCGCCACCTTATAAATTTGCGACTTCCATCTTCATTTAATGCATAGTTTTCCGGGTTTTCATCCAGATCGGCTCCCATCAATATTAGTTTGTCTGCAAGGTTTTTCTTGGATTTCAAATACTCCAGACTTATATAACATCCATATGAATGCCCAATCACAAATACAGTCTTGCCCTTATTCTTCAAATATTCAATGGTTCGGTGCATCATCTCCGCATTTTGGTTGTGTTCGAAGAGGCATTGCTCATTGGTCAAAATAGGATCAGCAGATAAAATGGTTTGATTGATCATTTGTGCTTGTAAAACATCTACGCGCAGTGTATTTTCCTGATCTGGCAATAGAGTCAGAGGTCTTGGTCTGTAAGCACTCAATGCGGGCATGGGTCCTCCCTGAATAAATACAAAAGCCGTATCACTTTCCAAATTACCTTCTGATTTGAACAGTAAAGTAGTATCCTTGGGCAGCACAGTCGGGATATACTTTGTCAAAGGGCTTCCTGCCAAAGTCATAAAGGTAATATGGTCGTTTCTGTTCATTCCATCTCTCAAGTGTTGCATGGCCAATTCCTCATCTCCCGCAACTAATGCTATCTCTGCCAGAATGTAGTAGGCATCTTCATCATTGAGATCTTCTGCTTTGTACAATTCAGCCATGACCTTGGCCTCGTCATACTTTTTCAATTCCATGAATGTCCGAGTCGCCCTATCCAATTCAAAAACACTAGAATAATATTTGGAATCGTATCTGTTCTGAGCTAGCCACTCCACTCCCTTTTCAGCACCATTCTTCAACATGACTTCAAAAATGATTTGTGTCATTGATTGATTCAATTTTGGAATATGGGTCCTAATTTTATTCAATAATAAATCCGCTTCGGCTGTCCTTTCGCTTCGGTATATGAGATGCATGGCATTATAAATCTCATTGGATGACAAGTAAAATTTGGGCGAATTTGCATACTTATCAAGGGTATCCAGACCACTTTCAATTCCATTGATGGTATACATATCAAAGAAGAATTGTGCAAGTGATTGTCGAGGTGCCAGGCTTTCAATTGTATTATCGCTTGCTTGAAAATAACTTCTGGAATTGGCGTTGAATCCTGATAATATGAGCAATGCTATCGCTATGAGAACGTGGGTTCTATTGTGCATTTGGTATTATATTTTTGTTTAATTAAAAGGTTATAATCGTTTCAAAATTAGAATATTACAAGCAAAATTATTTGGCTCCTTTTGACTTGAGATAATCATAGATCGAATCCATTTTTTTAAGTCTTGCATAATCAAGGGCGGTAAAATTTGCCCCATCTCTACTGTTTAGTGCTGCCCCCGCCTCAACCAATAACTTGACCAACTTGCTTTTTTCTGTTTTCACTGCTGCGATCAATGGTGTCTCTTTACCATCTCCAGAATAATTGATATCTGCATCATTATCCATTATCAATTTGGACAATGTATAATTCTTTTTCCTAATTGCCGATATTAAAGGAGTGGACATGGTAGAGGTTATCAATTTGTCCTCATCGTTGGTCAGAGTTCGGGTGATCCGATGAAAACAATCTAGGTCTACTTGCGGCACAAGTCGCTGCGCAAATGATATATTATTTGCATCTATAGCGTCTATCAACTCTACACATGAGATTTCTTTTTCTTCCACCTTTACGGGGAGGCTATTTTCTATCTCAGAAAGAATGTCCATTTGATTCAGGTAGCCTTGTCTATTTATATCGGTAGATTCCTTCTTCTTGAAATCATCCATGTCTATTTCTACACCAACGCCACCCACGTTGATACCTTTTCTATCTCGATTAATAATTGACGGCCCGTACCTCATCAGTTCCTTGATAAAAATAAAATCATTTCGAACTCCATTAATGTTCAATGGACAGGTCAATGACTCCTCGGCAAGGATCTTTCTAATTTCGAAATCATTATTGGCTTTTATCGCCTCTACCAATCTCAGATAATGCGGATCTTGGCATTCAACGGCTTCGGCATCTTCAATTCCAATTTCAAAACCGATGGGATTTATTTTGATCATGTTGCCTCCGTAAATATCAAGTTTTGCCCCGTGATTAAGCAGGCCTCTCACCAATGCCAGATCGGTCGAAGGTCCGCCATCAGCATCTTGCAGACATGAAATGTCTTCATTCAGTATGATGTCTCTAGCTGTAGATGCGATTCGATTTTTGACCGCTAATTTCAATCTTTCACAAACATCATTCTTTTTCACTTCATCTGAAGCCTTGGTCTGTTTTTGATTTAATGAAGATTTTTTCTTCTCCACGAGGTTTTTCACGGCACTCAAATTACTCTTATCATTTTTCTTGATCTTTAGACAATCCGGATCTAGCGTCTTGAGTATTTCTTTTACCCTGACCAGGTCTCCCGCTGCTACTGCTTTTTCAAATTCTTCACAATCAGCTATCAGCTTACTATCCATAATTTTGGGCGTATTCTCTTCTTTGCTTTTTTTACGCACCAGATTTTTATCAATGGCAGGCTGGTCAGAAACCTCGTTTTTCATTTCAGTCAATTTATCAGCATTATCGTCTACTTTTTTGACATCATCACCATTCTCAATCATTTCAGCAGCGATCTGATCTCCACTTTGTGCATTAATTTCTAGTGGCCGATTGAGAATCAATAACAAAACAAAGACGAGTGGCATACAAAATGCATATTTCCAATAACTAAATTGATTTGAGCGCTTTGCATTCATCCTTAATATTCTTTGTTTGATCAAGGATTGATTGTAATTGGTAGTGATGGCAAGAGGAGATGTATTACAGGCAATTTTTACAAGATTGAGCTGGTATGCTTCTTTTTGATCCTGTTCCTGATTGATCAATGCATGATCTGTTTGATACTCGATATTTTTCTCTACTTCTTTTCTTAATAACCAAATGAATGGATTGAACCATAGAATAATAATGGCAATTTCAGAAAGCAATAAATCGATGGTATGTCGCTTGGAAACATGCACCTTTTCATGCGCTATAATCTGTTCGTACGTATCAAAATCATAACTTGAGGGATTGATGAAAATATACTTGAAAAATGAACAAGGCTCGACATCGCCCTGCATATTTACAATGACGATGCCCTCGTCTTCTATCTGATCAGGATTACGCATCACCTTAAGCGTCACATTAACTACTTGCCCTAGCAAGTTGATTATGAGCACTATAACACCAAATAAATATAAGCACAATAACCAAAACAAGATTCCTTTAGAGTTTGATTCAGCTGGTGGTTCATTTGTTTGGATATGCTCGGACAGGTCTTTAGAATTCTCTTTTATCTGTCCCTGATCTGCAATAATACTTTGTGATGAATTCTTATCATTTTCAAGCTGTATTTCATCTGCATTCGAGGAAATTTCAGGTGTTTTTGAATATGTTTCAATATGTGATTTGTCAATTTTTAAAATGGGTGCGGGACTCAGTATATTATCCACATAACCTTGATGCTGGGTAATTTTTGGAAGGACAATAAAAGGCAGAATGCATGCCAAGACCAGGCAGCCAAGAAGGTAGATCCGATTGGCAGAAAAGAAACTTTCTTTTTCTAGAAATAACTTATAAAAGGATAATAAAAATATGATGACCAAAGATGCTTTGACAAGTAGGATCATGATTTAGATTTTATTAGGTTTATCAATTCTTCGCGCTCTGCATCGGTCAATTTTTCATTCTTGGCAAAATGCGCCACCAACTTGGGAAACGAGTTCTCAAAAAACTTTTCCTTGATGTCTCCAATTTGTGTATCTCTATATTCATCGAAGTCCTGGACTGGACTATATTGGTGAGTATTGCCAATCATTTCAGATTTCAAAACTCCCTTTTTGACCAATATCTTAATTAAGGTAGCCACTGTATTATAATGTGGTTTTGGCTCTGGCAGTGCTTCTACAACATCTCTAATAAAAGCTTTTCCCAGCTTCCAAACGATCTGCATTATTTGGTCTTCTCTTTTGGTAAGTTCTATCATTGTATCATAATTTAAGACAAACATACTAATAATTTAGTAGATCTACTAATTATTTAGTATTTGTCCTAAATTTTTAGTAGCTAACACCTATTTGTTATCAAAAATGAGTAACAACAACCTACTTTTAAAATCCAATATTATCTATGAGGGTAAGCATCATCAGTCATCGCGAAGGACCAAATGCTTCGAAAAGAAAATTACTTACGAAAATCCCCTAATTCGCCAAATCCAAAACTTTGTCGGTCAGATTGGCTCTTACAATAAATATTTCATCTGATCCAATACGATCATTGGGGCCAAAGGACAAAGGGGCAATGAAGCCAGTCTTAAAGTTTTTTTGCTGGTGCAGAATATCTATCATCGATTCCCTGCTTATATCTCTACCAGCTAATTTCAAAACCTCTGTAAATAAAATTGCAGCCGACACACCATTCAACTGTGCATTCAAATACACCTGATCCAGATTATAGGTTGAGGCCATGACCCTATATTGCTGCATCGCTTTATCAGTTCGCGTGGAGTTCCAGGTAGGGAATGAAAAGTAGATTTTTTCATTCATTGCGGCAGAAGCCTCAAACCAGGATGGGGAGGCAAGTTTGCTCGGTATCAATACATTTGGATACCATTTGGTCGTGGAAACACTTTCCAAAAAATACCTGCTCTGAATGGCATTACCTAAAAAAAGGCAATTCTTGATTCCTTCCATTTTCAATGTTTCCATGACACGACTCATGTTAAAACCCTCCGCGCTAACATCAATTCGCAAATGATTATCTAAAGACAAGAAATCTGTAATATCTGCATTTATAAGGGAAGATTTAGAATCATAAAATATGGCAAGTTTCTCATGTGCAGCTTCCAAATCAATTAATGCAAAATCAATCAATTTTTCAATCTCTTTTTCAAGGCCTGAGAAGAGGTAGTAAAAATTATTTTTGAGGTAATCATCTTTCTTTGGCTCTCCAGAAATAAGTCCAATTACAGGAATCTTTTTTTCTTCCAATATTTCTAGAGCTGTTGTTGTCATTCCTTCATGGTCAGAACCGACAAAGGCAAAAATTTCATTTGATTCCAGAAACTTCGTCAGTGAATCAGGGCTCAATTCTTCTGCATCCTCTGCATAAAATTCATGCAAATAAAACTTCCTGCTGTACAATCCGCCCCTATCATTGATTATATCCAAAAACGCCTTCATTGTTTTCACAATGGCTTCAGACCTTCCAGCATAACGATCTTTTGAAGGCAAAATCACTCCCAATATTATGCTAGTATCCGTCACTCCCTCAATCTCTTCTACATCTATTATTTTCAGATACGAAATAAGATCATCGACATCTTGATCCGTCAATGTATATCTGGGCATGACCATATCCAATTCATTTCCACTAGGATCAATACCTTCTCCTATTGCCAATTTTAGTGTCTCATGATCATATCCAGTTCTCTTCCTTCCGTTTTTGAATTCTACCACATAGGGTTTTGTCATCGTGGACCAATCCAACGGAGAAGGATCTACCCCACCTTCAGGATTTCCCTCACCCCTCTTACCGTGACAATTAACACAAGGCAATATCTTGGCATCGAATGTAGCTCCTGATAGCATTGTTGTTATCGGTTCTCCTGATGCACGCTCACCCTTTGTATAAATTAGCTTTCCTCTTTCTTGGGATGGAGTTAGTCTATTTTCTATTTGAAATGCTAAGAATGTAAGGGAGAGCAGAAAAATTATTATATACTTTATTTCAAATTTTCCGTACATATTGATTTTCGACTTTTTTGGGGACCTCCAAATTTAATGAAAAGAATCAAACTTATCATTAAGAAGTATAATATGGCTTATTAACTATTCCCTCAAATTAAGATAGGTAGTTCGTTAAATGAATAAAATACCGTACTTTATGAGTATCTAGGCCTCAGCAGATTCGTATGCACAACAATACTTCTCAACACTCAAGAATTAAAACCAAGATTTTCTAAAAACCACAAATGCTCCAATAATTATATTTTCTTCTGTATACTTGACCCTTGTTAATAAGACTAAACAAAATCTGAATTCTAATGTCCAAATATTCCATCCCCATTCTGTTGGGAACAACAAGAAGAGACAATCAAAGTGCCAGAGTAGCCAGGTATCTTCATGATAGAATTTCATCTATAGAAGACATCAATTCCACGCTATTAGATCTGGGAAAATCAGACTTCCCTCTTCTAGTAGATCGAGTTTCAAATAATAACCCGATTACAAATCAACTTGAAGAATGGACAAAAATCATCCAAAGTGCCGATGGGATAGTCATCGTATCACCAGAATACAAATCTGGATATCCGGGATCACTCAAAAACTTTCTTGACTATCTTCCACCAGGTGTTTTCAGGTACAAACCGATTGGAATAAGTACGGTAAGCTCGGGAATATATGCTGGTACAAGTTGCCTGCAACAGCTGCGACAAGTAGTCATTGCCATGGCGGGGATGGTAATTCCTGATCGTTTTCAAGTAGGTACGGTTCAATCAGCTTTTAATGAACAAAACGAAATGATTTCTGAACAACAAAACAAGGTTGCACACAAATTCATTGACGAAATGATAAAATATACCCGTATTCTTACTCCCTTAAAAAACAAGTAGAAAGACTCTACTTATTTTCGGTTATGTTTATTTGATATTGAATTTATTCATAATATGTAAATGATACCCTTCAAATGTGGCATTTCAATTGAATTTAAACCGTTATTTCTAGGAATTTTCCTTTTTTTTGCGAACTTTACAAAGGTAGCTAAGATGAATTTTTCGCCAAAGGTGTTAACAATGTCAACTTAGCCATCAACAAAACCCTAGAAATTGCTTCTTTACTCCAAAAAACAAAAACAATGAAAAGACGACTTTTCCTAAAAACTGGTAGTGTAGGGATAGGTGGAATGATGGTAATGCCAACAGTTGTATATGGCTGTGCATCCTTACATCATCCTCTTTCTCACGGTCCTTCAAAGTCCGTTAACCTTTTCACAGATGGTTCCAGATTATTTGATGCAGCAATTGCAGAATTAAGAACTTCAGGAAGTGGCGAATTGGCCTCTGCCGAAGCTGAAGATGTGACCTTGTCTGGAACTGGGCAACTGGATATAGTCAGTATTGGTGAGCAGATAGTCAACAAACAAGCTGCTGTACCTGCAGAAGTACCACAGAATTTTGAAATATCATCTGAGGAAATGTTAAGTGCTGCTGGAGAAATTTATGACAGCGCCGAAGATTTGTTGCCAGTAGATAGGCAGTTGCAAGCTGAATTAGCGGAAGACTTTGCCTTACTTAAGGTAGTAAAAGCATCCAATCTTCTTACCAATGCTGCCGAGGCGACACCGCATCCAGCAAGAAAGGTATCGGCTGCTGAAAATATGATCAATAGTGCAGAAATGGTTCATAAAGCTGTAAATGCAGAAGCTACCTCAGAATTAGTTGAAGGATCTGAGCATTTGTTGGCATACTCCGAAGAATACGTAGGTGCATGTGAAGTATTCTCAGCTGAAGCTGCGTTTGCAGAAGGTGTCCAATCATTCGAATCTTCAGTAGAGATGTTGGCAGAAAGTGAAATATTAGAAGGAGTTGCAGAACTGCTCACATCCACAGACGATATTGCATTGAGTTCAGAATACTATGCCTTAGGTGCAGAAAATCTAAATGCGGAAGCTGCAATTTTGGGTGGTAATAAAGATACTATAGCTGAAGATCTCATTCCATGGGCTGAACAATTAGTCACCACTACTCCACTTTTCATTGAAGCCGCCAAAGGGGTTTCTGCAGCAGAGGGCGCTCTGGAAATGCATATTGGCTCCGCCGAATTGCTTAAAAGCGCTGAGCATCATGCCGATAGTCTTGGTCAAGGAGGAGAAGTGCTTGATACAGGAGCAGATCAATTCATTGGAGGAGAAATTAC
This sequence comes from Saprospiraceae bacterium, assembly GCA_965230575.1. GTDB lineage: Bacteria > Bacteroidota > Bacteroidia > Chitinophagales > Saprospiraceae > CAJXUU01. The sequence continues at coordinate 5,812,505 of OZ246013.1, read as the reverse complement.
ATACACATCAGCTGAGTTCTATGGCGCAGAAGGAAATATTTACCTGAACGCTGCAGAGAATTTCAGAAATAATAGTTTTGCAGAAGCAGAAGCCAAATTTATAAAACGAACGACTAAAGATCTTTTAGGATCATCAGAAAACTTTTATGCTGGTGCAAGCGCACTTCATGCCATAAAGCGACCAGACGGTGTGGAATCAATGGTACCTGCAGCAACTGAAATCCTCATAGGTGCTGAGTTATTACAAAGTGAAGCGCAATCGGATGAATCAAAATTAGGTGCAGAAAAGATGGTGGAAGGTGCAGCAGAAGCTTTGTCAGGAGCGAGCGAAAGCGCCACAGATCCAGCAGAATTTTTGGAATCAGGAGCTAAGAGTATCGAACTTGGTACTAATACCATCCTAACTGGTGCCGCAGAATTTGTAGAAGGATATAAGTAAATATAATAGGCCTAAAAAGTTTTCTAGATCTCCGTGATTTAGAAAGCTTTTTTTTGGCTATCAGGAATGCTAATAGTAGAAAAATTTCACCTCTCCTGTTCTATTTCCCATAAAAGCAGAAACATGTTGAAAGTGAATTTAATCCCAATTCTCACATTGCCCATCTGACAACAATTGTGTAATTCAACATCACTCAATACCAAGCCATAGGATTATCATTTTTTGCATCCTCCATGTATCAGCTCCAATAATCATTTTTAGAAATCAATCCCAATTCTCACATTGCCTGAATGACAACAATTGTGTAACCCGACATCACACAACACCAAGCCATAGGGCTATATTTTTTTTTGAATCCTCCATCTATAACTTTCAATAATCATATTTAGAATTCAATCCCAATTCTCATATTGCCTGTAAGGCAATAACTCTATAGCATGGGGTGACACCCCATGCTATAGAGTTGTCAATATTATGTATCCTGTAGGGATACAACTAATATCTACATTTTAAAAATAACACAACATTTGATTTTAATTATTAGGTTTAAATTTCAGGCGATTTGTAGTATCCCTACAGGATACGCATTGTTGGTTGTAATTATAGCATGTGGTGGTACCCCATGCTATAAATGTGATTGCCTTACAGGCAATTTCTATGGCAAGCAAATAGCCAGAGGCTTTGTTCCATTATAATATATTGTGATGACGTTAGGTTCTAGTTAATTGGTGGATTGTGGTATCCCTTCAGGATACATGTCATTTTATATCCATTATAGCATGTGGTGGTACCACATGCTATTAATGTGATTGCCTTACAGGCAATTTTCATAGCATTTTCCATGATTAGATAACCATATAAAAAATCGATATCCTAATAAAGCATCAAATTTGAGAAATCATGATTCATCAAATTGTTCCATTTATTTCCAGCGGGAAGTAGCAGTATGCAAAAATGCATGCAGAATATTCACCGCATCTTCTCTTTTTAATTTCCCTTCTCTCAGGTGACTGGCCACTCCATCGCAAACAACGCTTAACTTGCTATTGTATAAATTAGCGCGGAAGCCCCATACTTCGGTCTCCCTACCCCAAATATCATAAGGTACCGCTAATGAAGGGATGGGCTGCGGATAACTATCAAAATCTGGCCAAATCGATCCGCCCCAACGCATCAATTTATCAGTAACCAGGCTCAATATTGGGTGCTTGAATTTTTCCTTAATTTGGAATGATCCGAAATCAATTACAACTGCCTTCCAGGGATCCTTGCCAAATTCTCTAGTATGTTGGATATTGACCCCTTCGAAAACAAGCCGTTCGTTATCTATCCGACTCACCTCTTCAATGTTTTTCCGCTGGTCTTCCGTCAAGTTATTGACTGGCTTGCCACCATAACTAATCTTTGTATTCCCTTTATCCTTCCATACTCTAATTTCTGTCACATAATTACAAGATGTAATACCATATCTTCTTAGGAGCAATTCTACTTCCAATTGAAGCAATTGCATATCAGTTTTATACTCTGGAAGGCCGCCAGGATTTTCTGGTCGTCTTTGTGCGCGACGCACGAGTAAGCCCGCTGGTCCAGCTATCCCTCCTGTATTCTTAACATTGAAGCCCAACTTTATTATACCATAGGTTGGCAACGTTTCAAAATGCGAACCACTATGTCGAAAAGCTGCCTCAACGAGCTGTTGATAAGTATATTCCAGAAAGGCTTCAGCCAAGGTAAGAAGGCCGTTTCCATGGTCGTAAAAGTGGTGTTCTTTTCCTGATTCAAGGCCTGTACCCTTCACATCGAGAAGGCCATCCTCATATCCCATAGCTTCTGCATCGATGCCCAAGCCTTTATAATTATTAAGTAGAGAAAAAACAAGGGCTCGGCCATAAAGCACTGGTCGATAAGCTTCTACTTTTTCGCCCGTCAAATGGATTTTAGTATTGACATATTCCTGAGTAGTTTGATTTTCAGAGACAAAACAGGTATGACGAATCAGCCATTGATCAATCAAGTCTTTGACCATCAAGGTTTTTGCTTTGCCCGTAACAGCTTTTAATTCAGGATTGACTTTCTCTAAATTCTCCAGACTCAAACAAGGAAAGTCATGTTGGAGCAATTCATAATTGGCCAAAATCACCTGCGCGCCTGAACAAGCACTTACTGTTTCTTTTTTGACTTCTCCCTGCATAAGATCTTCGATGGACTTCAATATTGGTCCTTCTGAAAAACCAATATCAGGAGTAAAATCAACCAATTGAGGTGGCATCTTATAATCAATACTAGACATTCGATTTGAGGTTTTATTTATTTTTTCTTTGTATGAATTTAGTAATTGAAATCACTTGAATGCATATAGCTAAAAGTCCTGAATTCATTTGAATCCATTTTATTTTATTGCTGCATTTCAAATAATTCCTAAAATTTCATTTTCAGTTAGGTTCTTCTTTACAAGTTTATAAAAATATCCATTTTTTTCAATAATATTTTCTGGCACCATATCTCTCAAATACCAGTCCCAGGATTGCGATTCCCATAGGTGATTGGCATAGCTCTCTTCACACCAATATTCCTCACTATCAAATAAAACAGCCATTCCTCTTGGGCTACCAGATGGTTGAAAAAATGCCGTAACAGGAAGAATTGTCGCATAATCTTTAAACTCTTTTGCCAATAATTCGGGAAATCTTACTGACATTTCTCCCCATCCATCTGGATCAAATCCTGATCCTTCTCTAGTGCAATCTGGATGGTAGGACTCGTACCAGGCTTCTACAAATCTGGATTTTTTTTCACTGAGGATTACACCATTGCAAAGTCCCATTCCATTTTCGATCCCCATCACAAAATTATACTGAAGCAAGTCATCAAGTGGTTTGATCACAAAAACATCGGTATCCAGATATATACCTCCTTCCTGTAATAGTATTCTCATCCTGAATATATCTGCCTGATGTTCTACTCTTTTGATTGGGATTCCAAATATATCGGTTGGAGCTTCTACTTTGTGTAGTTTCAAATATGGTTTTATCACGTCAAACCAGCGGCTATTTATTTCTTCATCATCATTGTAATAATAATTAAATTCTGCCCCGGGATGATTCTTGATTACAGAATACAGACATAGGTAATTCGCATAAACGAATGGCTTGCCTCCTCGACTGGAAGGCGCTTTGAATCTGCAAAAGTGAAATTTTCTAGGAATCATAGATCTTATCAATGGCTTTTAAAGGGTTTCTGAATAAGAAATTGATATTCGTAAGTGCGTAATGGGACGCTATGCTTGTCACAAAATGAGGCCGAGACACAATCATAAGATTTGAAAACAGTATCATGGATCGTATAGTCATAACCAGCCAAGACTCCTCCTTCTTTCACTTTATCATACCAGGCTTCCAGCTCTTTTGTCAACTCTTCTGCACCGCTATCTGTATCTAAAAATACAAAATCGAGTTGATTCGAATCATACAACTTGGATGCCTCCAGAGAATGGGATTCTATTACGTTTACAAACGAACCGACTTCAGCCTTTTCCAAGTTAGAAATCACATACTCCTTACTCGTTTCAGGTCGCTCAAAATGATCAATGGTCTCAAACACTATATTTTTATCAGCAGCCTTGATCAATTCAGCCACAAAGCATGCACTTCTTCCTTGATAAGTGCCTACTTCCACCACATGACCTGCTTCCATCTCTCTCACCAAATCTGAAAAGACTGTACCATGGTCAAATGCACCTTTTATATTTCGATATCTATAAGGTATGGACTTCAAATCATCTTTGAACATTGAAATCCAATGATCGGGGCTATTGTCAAGATATTTCTGACAAATCTTACCATAGTCTGAAGAAGGTGTATTATGGACCAGCACCTGATCAATCTCTATTTTCCATTCTCCACCCCAGGCATGAAACATATTGAAAGGGCCATTGAGGTCGCCAAGTGAGTTCCATTTCGATTCCATTTGCCAATGCGCACAACCCGTTTTTTGGATGGCAGCGGCAAGCGGCACTTGATCATCCAGTGGATTTATTTCCTTGTTTTTCAAGCCATCGAGGTAGTAAGTTTCCCATTGGTCAATCAATGGTCTGGCCTTATAGAAAATTAGAAATCCATTATTGAATTGAAACCCTCTTATCAAAGATTGCCACCCATCTCCATAGATGGATTCATAAGCATAGATTTGATCTTTTTCGGGAGTCTTTCGTGTGAATCCATGCTCATCCTTACGTTTAAAATAAAGATAGGCATCAGATGCGCTCAAAAATTCTACCACTCCTGAAATCATTGGAGATTTATCCTCATTGGCTTTGTAATATGCCAAGACCTCTAAATAATCTTCTTTCAATGAAGGGCCAAATGCTACATCCGAATCAACCATAAAGAGAAGGTCATTTTCAAAAAGTCGCGTATAATGCAGCCGAGCAAATCGATTCAGAATATTGGCTTGCATACACTCATCATATTGACTTACATCAGCATCAAAGTGGTAGATTTCCACCTCTGCATTGAGGTCTGTAAAAGCCTTTCGATCCCGAGCCGCCATCTCTCCATTGCAATAAATCAATGTTACAACTACATCACAGTGCTCCACAAAACTACAAACGGACAAGTAAGTCAGCATAATATAATTCTCATCAAAAATCCAAAGTGCTCTCTTTTTCATTGGCCAACATTTGAACTTTGTAATAATAATTTCCTTTTGTCCTCCTTCTTATAAGTTTTATGGGATCTTGGTTTTTCGATTATAAATATATTGAAAGATATTCTTAGTGATATATTTATTCTTTTACAGAAGTCATAGGTAGCACACTTATTTCCATAATTCAATCCAATTTGAGAAGTATAATCATATCCCGCCAATATTCCTCCTTCACTGAGTAAATCATACCAATATTCCAAATTTTCCGATAAGGCATTGTAATCGTTTCCAAGATTTAGGAATACAAAATCTACTTTACCATGAAGATCATTTACTATGTCTCTTTCCTCGTCATTAACAATTGAGCAATATTGACCCAAATTATATCTGTCGGATTGGACTTTGAAATCCTTGATGTTTTCCTCATTATTATCTGGAATATCTATGGCATAAAATTGAATTTTTTTATCAGCCATTTTGATCAATTCAGCCATAAAACAAGCACTCTTACCACAGTCCATTCCTACTTCTACAAATACTCCAGAAGAAAAACCTGAGAACACATCTTCATACAAGTGCTGAAACCCAAACTTTCCCTCAAGCTTTCGAAACAGATAAGGCTGAGGATCGCCAATACCACCAATGAATTCGTCCATTGTTTTTGATGGTACTAAAGGGATGAATTGTGCGGCCAAATTGGCAAAATCCGATACATCTTCTTCTTTATGATGGGCCGAATAAATTTGCATCTTCCAAATAGAAGATAAAGCATGATAAGCAATATAATCGCCAGAAACCAGTCCTTTCGAATTGAATCTTTCGGGAAGTCGGACTACCTTTTGTTCAGTCCTATGAATGGCCGCAGCTAATGGCAACTGATCATCACCAGGATTGACATATTTGTGATTCAAACCTCTTAGGTAGAAACCCCGCCAGGCATCAATCAAAGAGTCACAATTATTGAATGCTACCAACCCATTGTTTATAGATGCACCTTTCAAGTGATGCCACCAATTAGGTCCAAACACATCCGCATAAATGTCTTTTTGTTCGAGATGAGGAATCACAACATCACGACCAGTATCATCAGCCGTATTGAAATAAAGATAATCCCGATATGCTATTTTGGAATCCAGAACGCCATAAACCGCAGATGGATTAATGTTGGAATCAGATTGAATGGTAGAAATAAGGGTATTACATTGGTCAGTAAAAAGTGTATCAGCATCCACCAACAAGACAATTTCCTCTTTGTACTTTTCCACAAAATGCATCCGCGCCAATCTGTTGGTAATTACCTTCTGACTACGATGATCTTTATATACTTCAGGCATCTTAAATTCTTCGAATAAAATATGCTCATTCAATCCTTCGAATAAGGATTTCGCATCTTCTACTCCTTCATCACCACAAAAGACCAAGACCACCGAGGTTTCAGCCCCCTTCAAAAAACTGCAAATAGACAAATAGGCAGGCACTATATATCCTTTATCAATAATCCATATGGCTCTAACTTTCTTCATTCCTTTGTTCTGAATTATTTAGGCCTTCCGTCTACAAAAGCAATCCAATGATCTTCGGCTAATCTATGCAAATCCAAGTGATGCATACTCAGACCATTCCATTCTTCATCACCTCCACCAAGAAATGGATCAGTAGGAAACACTTTCTCAGAATATTCACTAGTACTCAATTTTTCGATCTCAAAAGCTCGTATGCTATGTCCATAAAATGGTCCACAGTTTTGAGCGAAACGGTACAATCGATTCTTATATTTTAAAATCTTGCCAGCAGGTCTTGATTTATCATTGCTATTCATGTGAATAGGATTAGCTGGATGTTCGGTCCATTTGCCATATAAATCTTTGGCATAGTACAGCCGTAGACTATCATGCTTTGCTGGATTATCACAGGTAAACATCCACCAGTAATCGTCTTTTCGAATCAATGTTGTATCTACACATGAGATTGGCAAAAGCACTTTTTCAAACTGCCAATCAAATGGAAATCTTGTGCACTTATACAACCTTACCTCGTCATTCTCATATGTATCAGGCACCATATAATACGTACCATTATCTTTGAAAATTTGTGGATATGAGAGATGAAAAGACTCTTCAAGTACCAACTCACTATCCGTCCAAGATTTAAGATCAGGGCTCGTAGTCACACAAATTTTACCTTTTCTAGTTCCTACCCCCATAGACTCATAAAACAAGTACCAGATATCATCTTCAAAAACAGCAAATGGATCTGCAACAAAATTGACAAGTCCTTTCGCAAAATTATGTCTAGATAATATTGGATTTGAAACCAATTTTGAAGGCTTTAAATCAAAGGGAGACTGCCCTTCGTACAAGCCAATCGCATAAGTCTCTTCTGGCACTACAATTTGCGTATCGATATCAATCCCATTTTTTACAGCAAGTCCCATTTTCTAATTTTTCTTAAGAATACATGAATGCTGCATTTCAGCAGGATAGTAATTATCATATGGTTGTGAAGGTGGTAGCTTAATCTTACAATTAAAGAGGGCCTTTAAATATTCTGGTGCAAAAAAACTGAAGAATGTATCACCTTCTTTTCGGTGTGAGTGAAAGTACGTCTCATCATTGATATACAAATCCTTATTATTAATCAATATAATTTTCTCAGCTCCTCGACTTCTATCAATCAGTCCGCTATCCAAAACTCCGTCATTCAGACGCATCAATCTTTTTTCTAAATTGGTGATATTTTGGAAGTCAGAATAGTAATGCGATGCATTATAATCAGGTGCCAAAAATGTAAAGATCAATACCCCATCATCCGCCAAGAATGCCTTCAATTGATTGACCTTGGATATCACTTCTGGTATATCCATATGCGTAAAAATGGAATAGGCCAGAATGTAATCAAAACGCTCACCAACATCTGGAATTTCAAGATTGACAATGCCTGAAGGATTATAAGAAAAATTGTAGGAATCATAAAATTCAAAATGGGCTAATGGATACCTATTCTGCCCTTTTTCAATAACATCTCTCGAAACATCCAAGCACCAGTAATTCGACTCTTTGATTTTGCATTCAGGATCTGAAAGTATATTTCCAACATTCCCTCCAAAGTCCATGACCTTTTTATCCATCCAATCAGGGTGATCGAGCTGAATATCAAAATATTCGAACTGAATAGAAACATTAGAAATAAAATTTTGTGTCATTCACTACCCTTTTATAAAAATCAGTTTTTGTCTATGTTGTCAATTATATTGATGCATATTCTTTTCCCAACTCGAATTCATATTGCTCAGCATACTGCTCAGCCATTCGCAAGTAATGGAAATTTTCCAATGCATAATTTCGACAATCAATATTTTGAATGGAATCTATATTATCTATCGCTTTCAAATAATCCAATTCCTCATGACAAACAAAGCCTACCTTATTTGTCAATAATTCAGGGCATGCACCATTATCACTAGAAATCACTGGAGTACCAGACATCAATGCCTCGGCAATTACCAATGGACAAGCTTCATTGTACTTTGATGGAAATAATACTGCCTTGGCCCCGGCAAACAATTCAGCTTTCTTTTGTCCATGAACAGGACCACAAAATGTCACTCCTCTAGATTTGCAATATTCACCAAACTTCTCAAGTTCAACAGGATCATTCGATGTTCCCGCTATTTTCAACTTTGTTCCCGTCTTTTCTGCAACGGTCATCGCCATTTCCAATCCCTTCATTTCTGCTCGTCCCAAACCACCTACCAAGAAAAATAAATAATCATCTTTCACGTCAGAATAAATGAACTCTGCAGGATTTATTCCATTCCGCACATACCGTTCTGAATCATAAAGCTTGGCTAATGTTTTCGAAACGTAAATCCAATTATCTTGACAAAGATCCAACTCATAACCTTGTATACGCACATCACAATGCACAACTTTGACCCACGGAATATTCTCTTCTGGCAGGTCTTCGAATGAGTTGTTATTGATGTGATAAATATCCGCATCCTTAATCCGATCAGGTGTGTATATGACACCTTCTGGCAGTGGCACTTCGGGCGGTTCTTTCAATGAATACCACACCTCATGGCCCAACTCGCTCAATCCTTTTACAATATTATCATGCACTGAATGAGAAGCGACTCCGTATAGTCGTCCTGGGTATCTATGATATGATGAGAAATGTATCTTCATTTAATTGGATGTAGTTTTTATAATCGCCTGTTCTTTTTGTCTTACAAGTGGAAGTACATTCTTACCAAAATTAACCATCTCACTTCTCTTCGGCCAACCCGAAAATATGAATTGTGTTACGCCTGCCTTTTTGTATTCAATGATGGCATCAGCTACCTCTTCATGTGATCCTATCATCGTCATCGCGGCTGCTCCAAATGTCCCAATAGTCTCCGTCCAAAGCCAAGGAGTAAGCCATTCGTCCTTCGATATTTCCCTCATCTTTTTCATCATGACAGAATCACTCTTTTTGACAAACTTTTTCTCTTTCTTGACTTCTTTATATTCTGGGTTTATGGATTTCAAAAGGCTTTCTCCTGCTGCCAGGGCCTCTTCATGCGTATCTCTCGACATGACCGACATTCGCAAACCAACTTCCTTACCAGCCGCTCTTACTTCCAAACTCTCATGCATTACCTTTTCTGGCACATCTGGCAATCTCATCCAACAGTCTCCATGACTTATGGCAAGATTTTTTGCCTTATTAGAACTTCCTGCAATAAAAGTATACGGTCCTCTTTCGGTATCGCTGACAAAAGGAGTACGAATTCTACCATTTTTAATAGAATAATAAGACCCTTTAAAATTAACAGGTTCATCCTTGTGCCAGAAAGCATTACAAATCTCTAAAAACTCTTCCGTCCTGTCATATCTCAAATCATGATCCAGGAAATCTCCATAGTAGGCATTCTCATCTGGTGAATGACCTGCGACAATATTCAGGGAAATTCGTCCATTGTACATGGCCGAAAATGTATTAACCTGTTGTACAAAGTAAGTAGGGCTAATGATCCCTGATCTGATTGCAACAAGAAATTTCATCTTGTCGACATGTGGAATAATACCACTTGCCATCAATAAGGAATCTGGCTTCCCAAAACTGAAGTCTGTCAGTAATGAATTCATCCCAGCTTCCTCTGCCAACTTGCTGAATTCAATCTGTTCTTGAAGACCAGGCAAGGCAATCGAATCAATATCATTCTGTCTTGCCCTTGAATTATTATCAGGTTCGCCGCCCTGAATCAAACGCCAATGGAATTTTATTTCTCTTCTTGTAATCATCAGGTTAAGGTTTTTAAATTTTCTAATACGACCTCTTCTTTTTGTCTAACCCTTGGCAATACTCCTTTTGCAAAATGGGACATTTCTGCCATATCCGGCCATCCCATAAACAGGAATTGTGACACCCCTACTTCTTTATACTCCATTATCGCCTCGGCAACTTCTTCATATGAACCCACCAATGATATTGATGGCGCGCCCAGATAAGGAACTGCTCCCACCCATAAATAAGAATTGAGCCAATCCTCTTCTTTCTGTCCCAAATTCAATACCGAATTAAAGGCTTCTGATACCGAATTTTCAACAAAGTCTTGATGCGCTTTCAACGAAGAATCGCCCAATGGTTCAATCAATTTATACGCTGCCTCTATAGCTTCCTCTCTAGTCTCTCGAGTAATAATCGATACGAGTAAGCCGACTTCTGTACCAGAATTGAGCAGGCCTTCAATTTTAGTAGCCAATTCCATTGGAGGATCGGGCAATGTCAACAGGCATGATGCATGTTTTTCGGCCAACTCAAATGCACGTTTTGACTTCCCACCCAAGTAGATTTCAGGTGCTTTTCTATCGTCCGAAACAAAAGGTGTATTTAATATTCCTTCTTCTACAGTGTAATACTTGCCTGAGAAATTGACGGGTGTATCTCCTTCCCAAAACCCACGGCATATGGTCAAGAATTCATCTGTCCTGTCATATCTTTCTTCTGGTGCCAAGAAGTCACCATAATACCTAAATTCTTTTGGTGAATGCCCAGCCACCATATTCATGCAAACGCGCCCATTGGATATCGCAGAAAGTGAATTGATTTGTTGTACAAATAATGTTGGTGAAGCTACTCCCGACCTACAAGCAACAAGGAAGTTAACATTTGAGGTCTGCATGGACAAGGCCGAAGCCAAAGCAACGGGATCTGCCCTATGAAATCCGAATGCCGTCAATAAGTGTTCGATTCCACATTCCGCGGCGTGATTACAAAATTCGATGTGCTTGGCAATGTCAGGGATGCCCGAGACCTGATCTCTTGCTTTCGATCCCTTCATCTCTTCACCGACAGATGACATACTCCAATGAAATCTCAATCGCTTCGTCATCATGCCAATTTTATTACTTGTGATTCCAGGGCATCCATAATGAGGGTATCCAACATTCTCGCGCACTTCTTGTATGTGTTGATGTCTTGACCATGCGGAACAGGTAGTGATCCATTCGGGTCGATACATTTCACCTTCAATGTGGCCGCTGGGAATTTCTTAATGACGTCTCTTTTATGGGTTTCATTCATACAGAAAACGACATTCGCCTTTCTGATCATTTCGTTGTTCAATTGTCTTGCTTCATGATCAAGGCTGTATATTTCAAACTCTTCAAGAGCACTTTTTGCACCATCAGACAGAGGCTTTCCAACTTGCGGCGCTATACCTGCACTAAAGACCTCTATTTTTGAAGAATCCAGGTTTTCTCTTTCCAATATTTCGTTGATTCTTAGACGACAAATATTCTCAGCCATAGGTGATCTCCCTGTATTACCAGGGCAAACAAAAAGATATGACTTGTAAGAAATATTTTCATCTGAGAAATCATTCCAACCAAACCTCTTTGCAAAAGCTGGGTATGCCAGGAATAATGTTGCGATCAATAATATCCCTGCACTAAGTAATTGTGTACTACTCACAAAACTAACTCCTGTTATACCTCCAAGCACAATCGAAGCTACCACTCCTGCCAAGAGACTAGAGCATCGATTAATCGGAATGCAAAATGTATTTTCTCTATAATTCAAATAGATTCTACTACCAAAGACATAAAGACATGCATACAAAACACCAATACCAAATGCAGGAAACACCAACGATGTGGTAGTAAACTCTACAAAGCCCAGGTACAAATCATTCCCGATGCTTCCAATATTTAGAATTGCCAAAATGATTGGAATCAGCACGATGCTGTACATTGCGACATACATCTCTTCTGCAAAAAATCGATAGTTGGTTTCCTTGTCGCCGTCCTTTGCAATTTTAGTCATGAATCTTAGTCGGAATACATAGCCCATGAGGTAAAATCCAATGTTTAATCCAGCGATAAGTGTGAGATTGTACCCACCTTTTTCGGAAAATATCAATAGCAATGCGCACATGCTCAAAATCAAGGCAACAATCGAGTACCATTTTACTTTTCGTTTGTATTTCCAATCTACGAGTGGAGCCATCAGCAGTACACCTCCGCGCATAAGCAAGGCTGCAAACACAATAGAAATACCCACAAAGCTATACGCGAGAGTTGTGGTAATGATTATAAAAGCAGTAGCAATTCCTGAAAACAAGGTCCATCTATTAGTTGCAAAAGGAATATTTCCGCCCAAGATTTCAGCGGTGCCAGCAAATCTGTACCAGCCCATGAAGTAGGAAATAACTGCAAGGGCTATAAAAGTAGCAATGACTACAGTCGGCAACATTTGGAATCCCGATATTGATTGACCAGAATCAGAAAAAAGTCCCTTGGATAAAGCCTTGGTCATGGCACCATAAGGCACATAAAAGCCAAAATACCCCAAAGCTAAAACCCATATCGAAAGTTGTCTTTTATTGCCTGTGATCTTCATGACTTGGAATGGATTTGAGGGTTAAAAAGGATTTGAGTTTCTTGTGTCGCTTCTTTATTTCTGTTGAAAAATGAAACATCATGTGTCTCTCCCAATACAGACTTGCCAATCGTAGCCAATACGTGATCATGATTATCATGTCGACTGTAGAATGAAAGGTCTCTTAGTATTCTCTCGAGGATACTCGGCTTTATCATAGAACGAGCACCACATATATGAATCGCATGCTGAACAGTCTCAGTAACCAACAATTCGATGTAATACCTCGAAGAATTACTGGCCAATTTTGCCTTTTCTATTTCTCCTCGCCCCCAATGATCTGATGTCTTTTGCAACCACATATTGCAAGTATCAATATTCATCGACATCTTGGCTATTCTGTGTTGGACGTAAGGGTCACTTTCTCTTTTTTGTTTTTTGATGTACTCCAAGGTATAATCAAAGGCAGCTTCGGCACCACCTAAAAAAGTAGCGGCATATTGAGGTGTCAATCTTACTTGCCAGTCTTCTTTTAAATATTGCCCTGGATAGCCTATCAAATTTTCTTTGGGTATGAATGTCTCATTGAAACGAACCAGATAACTCACAGAAGCCTTCATGCCTATCGGATTCCACCAGGAATCATCAAATTCTATCGTTGGATCATCGAGGGGGCATGCGAGCATGATCACATCCGAATCACCAGAATTATGTCTCGCTCCGCCCGGACCGCTAGGGCTTACAAACAAAATAGCCCAATCCGCTCCAGGAGCACTTGTACAAAATATTTTCGTACCACTTACGATATATCCATCATCCAGTTCTTGAATCTGGGTTCCGAATCTAGCCTTTTGGCCTGGTTTCTTTACTTGAGGTTCTCCGCTCCATGCTGTCCAAATATCTCCATTCTCTACAATCCCCTTGAACCATCTGCTTTTCTGCTCTTCTTTGGCTATTTGATTTATGATTAGGACTGCATTCGAATGACCTTCCCAGCATCTTGCAAATGCCATATCTGCTTTTGCAAATTCTTTAGTGACCTGCCATTGATCATTAATTGAGCCACTTTGATGACTTATTCCATGCCCACCCAATTGTACATCCGCCATCAAAGCCATAAATTGGGCTTCCTTGAGATCTTCAAAGTTTTGTTTTGGAAAAACAGCCTCTTCGTCATGCCTTTCTGCACGATCTATAAAATGCAACTGGGACAATGCCCGTGCCTTATTGATGAGGTCGATATTTGTACTTAATCTATTTTTCATTTCAACTTATAAAAGAATTCTCTCACGAAGAAATTCGAATCCTTGCCAGAAGAAACTTTGACGTACGTTGCTATAATAATCAATCCTTTGTTCACATTTCCCGCAAAGAAGTATTCCTTCCCATCTACTTCAGCTACAGCATGAAAGGCTATACAATCTGTGCTGGACATATTGGATGCATGGGCTACCGCTGAAATGGGTCCAATTGTACTGGGAAGGTAGCCATCATCAGCGCCTCTTATTGATAATACTAGTCCATTACCTCCATCTTCCAATGTAAATCCTGCTATACACTTGGTAGTACTTTTTGAATTTTTCCATCTTCCTGTCACTTGTCCTGTCGATATCATCTTACTGTTTTCTTCTTCTTTATTTTGATAATTAGGACTGAAATGGTCCATAAAACTCTCTCGCATAGTAATTCAATCTATTGCTGCCATCTCTAAACCTCGTATACGTTTGAATCACCAGGACACCCAACTTCACATTTGCTGTAATTTCTACATCTTCCTCTTCAAAATTGAATTTGGTGATGAAGGCGATCGCAGTGCCATCATAGATATTCTCGGCAAACACCTCGCATTCCACTTCACCCCAATCTATCAATTCACCTTCACCTGCCCCAAAAGCTCTCAAAAACAATTTACCACTTTCTGCTCTCAATTCTACATGTGGCAATTGACCAGATCCCTCCTTGGTATTGGTCCATGCACCAACAAATGGAGACAAATCCATCTGTCCCACATTCTTATCACGTCCTTTGAAGTCGTCCGTTTTTGTGTATCTTAAATCTCCTGATTTTCTTATTTGCATTATCTATTCAATTATCTTTTATTCGTTTTAGCTTATATCTGCCAACTTAATTCATTTTTATCAAATTAGCCGTTTTTTGACGTACCATTAATTCAACTTCTAGTGGCATCTCTCTTCCAGTCAATCCAGTAAATTGCTTTTTCACTTGATGTAAAAGGATTTGTTTCCCTTCAATAATATTCTTGCCATACTTGCGACATCCACTTACTAGCAAAGTATCTTCTTTTGTATATGCCATATCTATGGCAAGGCTATCTTGTTTCATATTGGAAGGATCAAAAATGAGCTTTTGTCCATGTTTGCCTACAGGTGTTGCATTGATGATAATATCGTAGTCCGCAACATCCAATTCCGATATAGGACGAAATGGCAATTCTAAAAGTTCAGAAGCAAAATTGCCTCGGCTTTCTGATCTATTATACATGACAATTTCGGCCCCATCATTCTTAAGTCTTGAAGCGATTGTTCGCCCTGCCCCACCGCATCCAATAATTGCAATCTTCAAACCGTCCAATTCAATATTCTGCTCTTTGAGCACAGCCAAAACTCCTAGTCCATCAGATGAATCGGAGTACCACTTTCCCTCATCATTGACCAGGATATTACAAGCTTTGGATGTCAGAGTCGGCTTACTCAAATGTCCATGCGCTGCATCAAATGTGTCTTCTTTAAATGGAGAAACCATGGTAAATCCTCCTAAAGTCAATCCAAGGTCAGCCGCAGGAAACTTTGAAGATATAAAGTCCCAAAAATCATCAAATCTCTCAATATGAAATGGAAGATACAATGCATCCATTACAAGATTTTCATAACATTTATTGTGAATAAGCGGAGACAAAGAACTGAAGACTGGGTTCCCTGCTATCCCATATATTCGCTCAACTTTCCTAATCTGCGGAAGGTTGTACTCATTTTTCAATTGATCATAAGTCAAGAAGGCTTGATCACCTTCGTGCTTATTCAATTTACCAGAAATCATTCTGCTCCCTAAAAAAACAGAAAGCAATTGAGTCCATACTCCAACGGCACCACTGGCATGAGCAATTAACTTTTCGTCTTTGTACTTTCTTAATAGTTGCATTGACCAAAGGCCGTCTGAAATGCTATTTGCAATATTAGTAACTTGATAATATTCAGCTGCCGTTTCTCGAAGAAGGTGGTAATGCTTTTCCAACTCTTCATAAGAATTGGTCTTTCCATACCATGAAATAATTCTTCTCTCTGGTGGTATCATTCGAAGAATATCGGTAGTCAAATCTGAAGTGGCTTCTAGCTCGATGAGGCCATAATTGTCCAAAGCATCAATCAATCTTGAATATCTTTCTTCAAGTGTTCCAGAGAATTTACCACCTGCACCAATGCTTCTAAGTGAAAATATTTTTATTCCATTCGCAATCGAAATACGATGGATGTCTTCTTCATTCTCAATATAGTCTGCGCGTACAATAACTGCATCCGCGGAAATGACTTCAAATAAGTCACTACTCGATTTGGGAGTACTGAAGAGTTGGATGGCTACTTTCGGTTGATCTGACTTCATTTAGTTTGTACTTTACTACATTTTTCATCCTCTCCTAATACTTCGAGATATGCCAATAAGTGATTCATATCCTTTATACTCATTTTATATCTGGGCATTAAATTGTGAATTTTTCCTCCATCAGACTTAATTCCCATAGATACAACTTTTTTGATTTTTTTATGAAAGTCTTTTTTCACAGAATCAAAGGATACACCATCTTTCAATGTAGATTCAATGTATTCTGCTCTACTTATATTTGGTATTTCAACCCCCTGAAGTGTGACGCCTTTGCCACAATTGCCATGACAATTGACACAGGCCATCATTGAACCTGGCAAGTCTCTCCCTGAAACAGCTGCGATAATTTTTTGATCACCTTCACCAATTCCTGAAGTGTAGATTTTTTTTCCAATTTCAATTGAAGGTTCATTCAAATAGGATAAAGATGCCTCTTTTGGAGTAAAAGAAAAGGTCCATAAGACCATACAACTTAGAAGGATTTTCATTGGGATGTTCATTCTTGTTTGGGTATTAATTCTATTTGTTATTCTGAACTTCCATCATCATTAATCACACTATCCAACACTTCGATTATTTTAGTAACATTTGCAAGTCCATTGGCCTTTTTCCAAAGCTTGGTTTTCATATTACCTATTAAAATAACTGTATCATGGGCCTCTCTTTCAGGGACATATTTTCCAATTTTTTTCATTATAGCATTTACGTTACTTACAGACCCAGACAAAAAGTGCCAGCCTTGCTTCGCATCATACTTCGCGGCATAATCTTTCAAAATCTCTGGTGTATCATTTACTGGATCTACGGTAATTGACAACATCACTACTGAAGAACCTAATTTCTCTCCCAAATGAGCCTGAACATCTTTCATCATTGTATGCATGATTGGGCAAGATCCGGGACACTCCGCAAAAAATGGATTAATAAATACGATTTTATTCTTTAAGAGATCCGAAAAAAAGCGAAACTTCTCTCCATGTTGATTTTCCAGTTCCAAATCGGTAAAATAATTCAAATCATTTATATCTCGCTTGGCCTCTGCGGCCTTATCCAAATACTGAATTACCTTTTCTGACAAAATTTCTGGACTCGCCAAGCCATTTGTTCTTATCCAATCATCATTATCTGCATTTCCCATAATAATAATCGGTGCGTGCTCCTCAATAAGAGG
Source organism: Saprospiraceae bacterium (assembly GCA_965230575.1). Lineage (GTDB taxonomy): Bacteria > Bacteroidota > Bacteroidia > Chitinophagales > Saprospiraceae > CAJXUU01. Next base: position 5,794,767 of record OZ246013.1, on the reverse strand, counting down.
CGTAAATACTTCCAAGTCTTTAAGCAACTTATCAACAGTTGCCTTCTCTCCAGTCAACATGTTCCATATGCCATCATTATGCTCACCAAATTCTTTTTGCCAAGCCTTTAATCGTTGAGGGGTATCTGTTGCGGGATCAATACTGATAGAAAGCATCACCAAATCTTCGTTCACTCTATCACCGAGCTTATCTTTCAAAGCCGCGAAGTTTGCTCCCATCGGAGGGCAAATCGTTTTGCAAGAGGTAAATACAAAATTCATCACTACGGTTTTCCCCTCAATGAGGTCACCCAACTGGTATTGAACATCATCCTGATTGGTCAATTCATATTTAGAAGAAACCATTTGGCTTATACTCAATTTATTATCTTCCTTTGCTGCTTCTTTGGAGGCAGAACAACAGGTCTGAGCGGATATGGAAAAATTTGTCATCAAAGCCATGCTCAAGAAAAGAAATATGATCTTCGTATTTTTCATTAATGATTCTTTTGGGTTCAAGATATTAAACTTTAATGCTTTCAACAATTTATCTTTCACAGCACCTTTACCACCAAATATTGTGGGTTGCTAAAGGGCAATTCTCTTGACAAACATTCTACATACATATAATACACACCTGTATCTTCAAATTTGATATTATACTCATATACCCCTGGCACTTCAGATTCTGCTGCTGCTCCTTCCTGAAACCAATTATTTGGAGAAGCGCTTCTGATTCTGACATCTCTTAATCCTGTTACAGGTTCATTCTTTATGGGGTCGAAAAGGACAAACATCATCTTGAAGTTTTCTCCAGATTTTACCACCTCGACATCTTTTGTATGATGAATTGAAAGTGTCCCTAATTGTTCTTTTAATTGCTCTTTCACAGATTCTTCATCAGGTCTGACTGGAACAGAAAAACAATGTAATATTCTCGGTACATCTACAAAAAAAGGAATGTCGTAATCTCCAAAGCCTCTGATTTTTGCTACGGTTTCGTACACCCCTGGTTTTCGTTCTTCAATGCTTTTATCCACTACTTCCACTGCTCTGGGTTTCTTACTATAATTGGCAAAATTTCCCATTGGAGCCGCCATACCTTCCATATAGTAGTAAATTGTCTTGTCCAGGTAATTGGCAATCAGCATTGCATTTGCTCCGGGCGCTTGGACCATCAGATTACCTTTTGATGGATTTTCAATTTCTCCTGGAGGATATTGTCCACCTGGAAAATCAGCCGCTTGCAATTGTTCTCCTTCATTTCCGATTACACGTAAGGGAAACATCATGACCGTCTCGCTTTCTTCGTGCAGTACATAGGCCAATTCATCAGAGAAAGTCACCTCAATTGGTTTCGCTTCGGTAGATCCATTTTGAATAATCCTATTGCTTGCCGCATCGAAAATCTGTACGATAGATTCTTCTTTTCCCAGAATAAATGCATATCTCCCTTTGGGCTCAAACTTAATCGAACTTATTCCTGGTTTGCCCTGAGCTTCTGGCAAAGCAACAAGAGAACGAGCATCAATTCCCGTTATAATCCCATTTTCAGAATCTATGACGTAAACTGCCTTAGCCATATCAGACCAAGCCATGGATACGATATCTCCTCTCACAGGAATATCCTTAATTTTTGTCAATGAATTTATATCAATTACAGAAACAGTAGCATCTTTCCTATTGCTGACAAAGGCATATTTATTATCATCACTGATCACAATATGATGTTCTCCCGCTCCAGTAGGAATTGAGGCTTTCACCGTATTATCCGCAGTGGATATTGCAGCTACTCCCGAGTAATCTTCTATTCGCTTTGATGTAAAATCCACCCAGAGGTAAGCTTCATCCGGTTGCAAGGTCAATTCATTGACCTGGGCATTAATAGGAATATTTTTTTGAACACTCCAATCAGAAGTACTTACCAAAGCTACCATTTCTGATTGGGGCATAGAGACATAGAGACTCAGTTGATCCTTACTCAATTCCCAATCCTCAGGGACTCCATCCAATTGGACATAAGCCAAAAGTTGTGAACCGCCAAAGCTAAAGAGCGGATCTACCACAGTCAGACTGGGATCATCATTCATGACCAGCACATAGAAGACGTTGAGGTCGAGCTCAGCACGATTGAATATTGACCCTCCAAGAAAAGAGGCAATTTTTTTTCCGCATTCTTCATTTTGATCCACCGCATCTTTCATCGGTTCCATCCATGCCGCTGGAGCAGCTCCAGTTACCGCTTTGTTTGATAATGTATCTGTGATTTCAAATCGAAACAATACATCGTCGTTCTGAGTAAATATGCGTGGGTCTTTTTGAGAGTCTACATGATGCAGACTAAACTTTACCTTTATTCCCTCATGGATTACAGATTGAGAATATGCATTTTCATGAGTTTCAATATCTTGACCTATGGCAGTTTGAGGCAGAAAAAAAATTGCCACTAAGAAAAACATTGCAAATCCCAAAGTGGGATTTACAATGTTTTTAAGTGTCATCAAAATCGGCTTCTTCATATTCTATTTCTATTCGGAAAGACTCCTTTTCTTAATCTCTATCTCTTGCTTTTAAGAATGAACCTCTATTTGAGCCTGGCTCCGTATGTTTAGATGTAGGACGGAATACAGGTTGCATTTTGATTCTACTTCTAGGTGGAGCAATGTACTTGAACAATTCTTTTCCAGTAATTTCAATACTTCCAGCATCAGCACCATCTTTTGTTCTCGATGTAATAGTTAGATTCCGAACGGCATTGAAATTTTTGATTTTAAGTGACCATTCTCCTGTTGACTGATTAATATTAGAGCTTCCAATAGAAAGACCATTATTGGCAAAATTAACTTTGTCATCATATTTTCCACTGGTAGGGTTCACAGTATTGGCACCTCTTATGATTGCACTTCCAGTCTTTTTGTCCACTGTAATTCTTGCAACCCGAATAGCAGCATTACCATCGGTGACAGTAAATAGCCCCCAAATACCATTCTGGAATCCATCATTTCTATAATCTCTATAAAGATAATCTCCCATGACTCCTTGATTTCCACCAGCACTATTAATAAGCAAATCAAATGAATTCAAAGCGCCCAATTGTCCTCGGGCTCCCATCCATTGTGACAATTCATTGTAACCAAGTTTTGTTGACTTATCAGTATAAGGCTCCTCTTGCCATACATGTCCATGAAGATCAAATGTTGATCCGTCACCCACTCCTCCAGGATACATTACACGGAAACGAACAGGAGTTTGAGCTTTGGCCACAAAAGTTGGCGTTTCTGGTAATTCTAGTACACTGAAATTTGAAACAACATCAGATACATCTGTAGAATTGAAATTTATAACTGGACCAGCATCATAAAAGACTCTGTTAGCTAAAGGGTCTGTTTTGTAATTTACTGCAGATCTGGCATTGACTCCAGAAGCTGTTGTTGTATCTGTAAGTTGAATAGGCTCTGCAACTACCTGAATATTATCTTGAAACTGTAAGACATGTTCTCTAAATAAAAACTTGTCATCACTCTCGCGATAAATATTCGCTGAAGTAGGATCGTTTTGATCTTCAATCCAGTATGTTCCTTCTGGTTCGATAATCAAGGCACCATAAAGACCGCTGACATATTGAAGCAGTGGATCTGGTGCGGTAAGGACTACAGTACCAAACTCAACTGGCTCTGGAGTGAATCCGTCTCCATCGCTATTCCATTGACCTGCATACCAATTATACTCTACATACTTGGATCCGTCATTGCTCTGCGGTAAAAGTTGCTTACCTAGTTCATTTATTCCAACACTTGTTCCATCATATTGACTCACATCATAAGACAATAATTCTGCGTGCAACCCAACAGTAAATGATGTTTGGTAATTATAAGTGGTACCTGCATCAATTATACTATCTACATTATTCACAAATTCAGGTGTAATGTCATTTTTCACTCTTACATTCAAACAATCTCCTGCATTAGCTCTAAGTACTAAAGGTCTTGGAATATAACTAGGGTCATGCTTGAAAGCTTCCAATTCTTCATCTCGAACAAAGACAATTGCCTTGGAGTCAAAATTTCTATGTTGTCTGTTGTATACAAGTATTCCCCAGTCTGGTCCAAATTGCTGATACTTATCTATGGAGATGGCAGTTACATTGAATTTCTTCACTTCTGCATCGCTTGGACATCCACATCCACTTTCTTCTGGAGTCACTACTTTTCCATCCTTCAACGGATTGTTCGGCATGGCAATAAGTGAATCTTGTTTTTCATCATAGGCCCTCATCAATCCCCATGTACCAGCCTTCAGTCCAGTATCATCGGCATTAGTAGAATATAGATAATCTGTAGTTGATGCCTTCGTATATGGCAGTCGGAAATTCATTTCGAAATGCTCAGACAAACTCATCATCTGGGTAGATCTGAATCCTGAATTTTCAAAGGATGGTTCAAAATACCATTTCACACCATGCACATTGAAAAAGTGAGGATTTACATGTGCTCCAACCAAGGTACGCATTTGAATTTTGTCTCCTTGATAAGCTCTTGCAAGTGGAGTGTAAGGATCTTTAGGCAACATACCCGCAGAATATGGTTGTACAGGCCAAATAAATTTGTTTGCAGATTTGTCTATATAACCTGGAGTCGGTTGGTGGTTCATTGCCTCAACATTTCTCTCAATAAGCGAACTGTATGCATATGCCAAGTCCGTTGCTCTAGGATCTTTAGCCACGGATCCCGTATCAACTCTGACTGGGAGAGGAGAATTTCTATAGTTCAGAGACAATGTACCTCGATTTCCAGTTGTTACCAATTCAGGTGCTTGAATGGTAGTACCATCTGGCAATGTCTGTGGAGGCGGTGGTGCAATCACATGTTTTGAATCAATCCATCCACGATAGTTCTTATCTACGTTTTTCTTAAATAACTTGGCATATTTTCGAACACTTCCTTTTTTCGGAGGATCGAATTCAGGATATATATCTGGTGTTCCTCTACTTCCTTTGGTATATGCCTGTTGATTGTCTTGAAATTCAAACATGAATTCTCGATATGAATCTTCAGGATTAACAGTACTAATAATCGCCTGCCAATCCGTAGGACCACCATCACTAACTGCTAATGAGTCGGTTCCATTTATTGGAGCGCCATTGGCATCTACACCAAATTGCGTAGCTACTTTTCGAGTCCTTCCGACCGTAGCCACTCCCAATGTATCTCCCGTCCAGGTATTCAGCCAAGTTGATCCTGCAGGTTCTATCAACAACCCTGCATAGAGTCCTATTTGCTGATGCGTAGATGGGCTGAAATGATCATGTGTAAATACTGTTCTTAATGTTCTATCTTCTCCTTTGTTATTATACAGAGGATTCGAATACCATCTTTGAATGGTTGTCTGTGCTCCATCCCAACAAGTTTCACATGGTGGTGTTCCCCATAATGGATTTGGAGGCTGAATCTCTAATTTTACTTTTTTAGATTTCTTCCATTTGGTATCAATCTTACCTAAAAATTCTTTCTCAAGATCTGGTTCATAAAATGCGCCACCTTCATTAAAGTCTTTTATATGATCAGCTACCAATTCAGGAGAAAGCGTGCCATCTTCATAATTCCAACCATTTGCAGCACCGTCAGAAGAAGTGACATCAAATTTTACCAGATGAATATGCTGACCAATGATATCTGTAGGTGTCCTCACCTGGTAATCATCCAACTCATAATATTCTGGAACCAGATTTGTGTGCCAATATTCAATATATTCTCCCGAATTTGCCCTCATGAAAAATGGTTGAGGTGGTAATTCACCTGCCATTGTCGATGCTACATCTCCCCATAGCACTATTGGTCTCTGTTGTGGATAATGCCAACCCAACTCATTTAAGACGGCATCGACTTGAATGTTTGCCGCTTTGAATGTTCTCTTTGTGCCAACAGCATAGCCGTTTTCATCAACAGCAGGATCAGCATAAGGAGCACCTTGCACAGGTGGCAATCCATTCAGAAGGAAATTTCCTGGAAGTTCTCTAGGCGTCAAGGTATTATGCACTCTAGTTGCATGAGCCTTCATAGCCAGTTTTTCATAATATGTTCCTTCTTCTGGAAGTCGGATAGCCCTTAAATCCGATGTAATCTTGGTCCAGTCATATCGTGTCATCTGAGTAAAAGGTACGTTACCATCGAACACTACATTTCTTGGAAGTCCACCGTTTAATTCTGTAAGTAAAGTGTCTCCTTTTGGAGAAATTGTAGTATCTACAGCAAAATCAAGAGGCGGATGCGGTGCACGTTGGCCTGCAATACCAGGAATATAAAATGGATATCCTGGGCTGACATCACCACCATGATACATAATCTGTCCATCTTGAATTGTAACTTTTGACGGTAGTGGAGCCATTGGTAATGTAGAAATTGGAACTACACCTGGAATCGGTGTGCCTGCCGAAATTTCTCCATCTGGAAGGGCTCTGGAATTTTTTGCCACTACTCCAGAACCATCGGCTGCCAGCACAGTACCTGTTTCCAGTACATCATGTACTCTCCACATAGCCCACATGCCCTGAGCAAAATGCGGGTAAAAATGGCAATGGAATATTTGATCTCCTACGGTTTTGTTTAGGTTTCCACTTCCTGAATAGAGCATCTCCAGGGTATAGCTGGTACCTGGATTGATCGTTTGACTATCGAGATAATGCCCATTATCACTATTCGGAGAATGTAACCATTGATGTGCATGTTGGTGATGTACATGGGTAATACCTGCACCACAATGATTGATTCTGAATTTCACATGATCATTCATATAGCTATGATAGACATTAGAAGGATCATCTGGATATTTTACTTTTGTAGCCTTCAAGTCCATATCAAGAGATGAAGATTCAGCAGTCTGGCCAGTCGAAGATATCAATGCTGCTTCCATCAACATTAGTTGCTGCAACGAACTATCGACCAATTCCTGAGGTGATTTCTTACTTCCCTTTCTATCTGAAACATTGGCAGGAATATCAACTATCTGAGCTGGATCACCTACTGCCCAAGCACTTAAGAAAAATTCTTCGTAGGCACAATCCACACAATCTGCCATCGGTCCTACTCCGACTCTATTGGCGAAAATCTCTGCCCCAATACCTCCAGTACCATAATTAAATGCAAATTGGTCTACACCGCCTTGAATTGTTTGTACGATATTGCCAATTGAGTCATTGGTATTATTGTAAAATTCTGGAAAAGCCTGAACCGCATATGGTGCCTCATGGTAGTGAATGCTGAATTCTCTATAAGGTTGTCTTCTATTTGGTGAAGCTGGCACATTCATAAAAGATGGTCCATCCAAGTAAATTGGAAAATCACCAGCATTCGGACCTGTAATCAAAGCAGTAAGATCTGAATGAACAAGGTGTCTTCTATTTGGAGTTTCCTGATTATACATTTTCAGAAGCGGCATAGGCACCTTCATTTTCTTGCCATTTATGACCTTCTCGATCATTTCTATTGCATTATAATCAATGATTGGAAATCCTTTGTTTCTCTGTTTGAATTCAATAGTTGGCTTTCCGTCTGGCTTATCTGTTCGAACTCCATCAGTAGTCAGCCAATATTTAGTGGCCTTGTACAAATCTTCTTCTGGAACCTGACTTCTATACCATTCTGCTTCCGGTGGCTGCACTACGAGTGACCCAAATAGTCCATTAGAAATTTGCCCAGCTCTGATGGTTCCGTCTGCAATATTATCTGCCGCACTATGTAAAACATAAGAGCCTTCCGCAGCTGCGCGCAAATAATACGTAATCTTTCCATTTGGTGGCACAAGGCTTGATTCATTGCTACCTACATAGTAGCCATCATCCATTTCGGATTTTTGCCATTCTGTACCTACTATATGTACCCCTGCCATTCTTGTCGCGGGATATATACCATTTACAGTTTCCTGAGCAGTTGGAAATCCTTTGTAGAATTCTACAGAGTCAAAAGGATTTTGAGGTCCTTTCTTTGGAGGTGTAATGGTATCAAATGGTCGTAAATAATTCGTAAAGTTAATTTTCAGGATATCACCGACATTCGCACGAAGCACAATTGGTCGTGGTCTTTTCTCATCAGCAAGTTGTACATTACCTGCGACCTTTCCTTTGAGTGGATTTCCGCGGGTAGGTGGTTTGGCCACAATATCATTTTCAAGAGCAAAAATCATCCCGGTAGGTTGAGCTGTTCCCATTCTGTTGTACATAAACGGTTGGTCAAGCGCTGCCATATAAATTTCTACAGTATCGCCGGAAATAATTGTGGGTTGGTCAGTTTGTGCGGAAATAGATACATAGCACATTACCGACAAGAGAAGAATCTTGATGACTTTCATTTTTCTGGGGTTTGTTTTGAAATATCCTTATGGTAGAAAAACAGCAAAGATTAAGAACGGCTTTAAAGATCCAACACAAATTTTAATTATGATCTCAAGAAGCTCGAATTCACCATTCACACCACCGCACGAAATATATGAAATAAAAATTAATCCAAATGTATAAAGGATCAACTTTCGCAGAAAATCAGGTGATAATACCTGTTTGGACATAGAATTTATCATCTTAGAAAAATAACTTGATTTAATAATGATTTTGCCAGGTTATAAAAATAGAACTGAGGTGAAGGCATTATATTCGCTAAATGAACCACTAATTATCAATCCAAAACAGGGTAAAATTGACGTTTTCCATTATTCATTTTCCAATAATTTAGAAAGTTGATACATTTTATTAGTAATGTCAATAAGTATTAAATTCAAATGAAACTTTTCTTCAATCCATAAATTAATTTACATTAGCGAACGAACCATTAAAAAACCAAAAATGGAATTTACCCCAATCACTAAAGCTCAAATCAAATCATTCAAGGAAGATGGATTTCTGGTTGTGCGAAATGCACTCTCCGAAGATCAGAACAAGGCTGTAATGGAAGCTTGCGATCGTAAGTCTGGTAATTTTCTTGATAAAGGAAAAATTTTGAACAAGCCCTGGTATAATGATCTGGATCTACGTCCTGGATTGCTTTATGAAGATGCCCTTCTTGATTTGGTAACCCACCCCACTACGGTGCCGTTAATCGTACAACTAATGACACCCAACATTCACTTGCATTCTACCGCACTTACATATAAGAGACCAGAGAATCCAGAAATGCCGCCTTACAGAAGGGGTTGGCACAGAGATATTCGAATACCCCGAGACCTGGGCCATACACAATTGCCAATGGTCGGCATCAAGGTATGCTACTGTCTTTCGGACTTTAGTGAGTCTGGTTCTGGAATGACGATATTCGCTAGAAAGAGTCATACTGATGAAGAACCATTGAGGATTCCAAGTGAAGAGGTAGATCCCATTGATCAGGATGTCTGCGAATTGAAGTTGAATCCTGGAGATGCTGTGCTATTTGAAAATCGTATTTTTCATACTGCCACCCCCAATCGAACGGATCGAATAGCGAAGAGGATAATCTATGGCTACGCGTTCAGATGGATGAAACAAGAGGTATATTTGGATCCGCCAGATGACGAATTACTCAAAAAGTCAGATCCAGTCACGAGACAATTGTTGGGCGGTTATCGAGATATTGACACCAAGGCCTGGGCGTTGGAAGATTGGGCTCGAAAGCATGGTGTGATGCCTGAGCGAGTGCCTTGGCATGTCGAGGCATAGTATTTAATAAAGGGCTTTTCCAGTCTTGAATAATGGGATAAAATTAGGAAATCAGCTATATTTATGCAGTTTAGATTGATTTGATGTGATACATTATTCAATAAAAGTATTAGGAACAAAACTTACTGCAACGTTGTTAAATTATTGACCAAAGATCAATCATATTAGATTCAATCTTAAAGTAAACAATCAACCAATAAAGTCATTTAAAATGAGGATATCAATTCTTTGTTCTGTGATCATCTTTTTATGTTTTTCCATCACTACATTGAAAGGACAAGATTTTCCTAAAAGTGTATGTGGTTTGGATACGGCCTGTGATCCCCATGAATTAAATAGTAACAACAGTCCTTTCGAAGAAAACAGTGAATTGCATACATATCTGGAAGATATTAAAAAAATTTTCAATCAACCTTTTGCAAGGTACAATCTCCGTAAGATAACAACCAGTGAAATAGCCGCAGCTCATTTGCAACGAATCGATCAAAATCCTGCCGCCAGGGTCATCACGATCAATGACGAATACTACACTTCAAAAACAAATACGAATATTGAGAAAAAAGCAATATTGATTTGGGTAATGGCTCATGAAGTGCAACACCACACAAATGGAGATCTGCATTATGATCAAAAAATTGTTGCGGATAATTTAAAAAAAGAGTTTTTGGCAGACGAAAGAGCGGGATATGCAGTATCCAAACTTACAGATGCCAAGATTTCTTTTTTTCCAGAAATCCTACCAAAGATATTGTATCCAAATGAAGATAGCGATACTCACCCTCCTAGAAAGTATAGGATATTGGCAGCGCAAGCTGGTTGGATTAGAGCAAAGCTTGAGGATACGAATGAAGTAACAATTGATGGTACAATCTACAAAAAAGAAGTTCAGACCAAGGGACATACTTTTTGGGGGCAATTTTCTGATAATAAGTTTAATGGAATTGGCTTTACCAAATACGATTCTCAAAGCCTTTATTTTGGTGAGAAAAAAAATGATCTAAAAGATGGAATTGGATGTTATATTTTTAACAATGGTGAAAACAATCAATTGACTGCGATATCATATGGAGATTGGAAAGATGACGATCAAACTGGACATGCAGTGGATCATTTGATCAGTGGTACTAAGTATGTCGGATCTTATAAAAGTAGTAAGAGGAATGGACACGGCTCGATAACTTGGGAAAGTGGCAACAAATATGTAGGTGAATGGATAGACGACGATATGACGGGTTATGGCATTAAGTACTACACCAATGGTAGTATATATCGTGGATTTTGGAAGAATGATGAAAAGCATGGGGATGGCGTTTTATACAAAGGCAAGGAGATTATAAAAGTTGGATGTTGGGAAGAAGGCGTCTACAAAGGGCAGAATTGTGATAAAAGTACAGTGCCTGACAAATAAATATTTGAGATTGGTTGGAAAGAAAAGAATTATGAACTTCTAAAACTTGGACACCGTTAATAATTACAATGAAGTGATATATGCGCATATAATTTGTTATCAAATAAAATAAAATCAAAACCAATTTTGAGACATGAGAAATTTTGCTCTTACTACTATGATTATTTATTTTATTCTTTCTTTTACCTCTTTGAAAGGACAAGATTTCCCAAAAAGTGTATGTGGATTGGATAAAATAAGTGATTCATATTTTTTAAAAACCAATAATACACCTCTTGAAGAAGGTAGCGAATTGCTTGCTTATCTGGATGACATAAAAAAATTATACAACCAACCATTCGCAAGATATAATCTCAGAAAGATCACTAACAGGGAAATCGCCGCAGCTCACCTACAAAGGATAAATAAAAACGATGCGGCAAGAGTCATTACTATCAATGATGAATATTATTCTTCTAAAACAAATTCTCCTCTGCAAAAAAAAGCTATATTGATTTGGATATTGGCTCATGAAATGCAGCATCATATTAATGGAGATCTGCATTATGATCAAAAAGTGGTTGCGGATAATTTGAAAAAAGAGATTTTAGCAGATGAACGAGCGGGATTTGCCGTTGGAAAACTAACCGATGTAGATTATTCTTTTTTCGAACAATCCTTACCTATTTTTTTACACCCCAATCATGAAAGTTCCACTCACCCGCCATTACAATATAGGATTTTCGCTGCCCAAGTAGGTTGGATTAGAGCCAAGCTCGAAGACACTAACCAAGTTATTATAGACTCAACCGAGTATAAAAAAATCAAATACAATAATGGAACAACGACTTGGGGTCAATCGTTCGGCAACCAAATCAATGGAATAGGTTTAGAATTATATGCTTCACAAAATTTATACATTGGAGAGATATATGAAAATTCACGAAAGGGAATTGGCACTTATATTAACTATAATGATCAACATCAATCTTATTCTATTTTTTTTGGTGAGTGGGATAGTTCAAGAAATGGGAAAGGAACAAAATTTTGGGCAAATGGTGATTCATATTATGGCGATTGGGTAGCAAACGAGAGAATAGGTTTTGGTACTTATATTTGGGCAAACGGGTCAACATATACTGGTGGTTGGAAGGAAAACAAAAGAACGGGAAAAGGTACTTACTATTATTCAAATGGAGATATTTATCGTGGATTCTGGGAAAATAATCAAAAACATGGAGATGGCATTCTATACAATGGTGACAAATTAATAAATGCTGGATGTTGGAAGAATGATGTGTACCAGGGATTTTCTTGCGATTAGAATAAAAACTTAGAAATGAACATATTTTTAAAAGAAAAACTACCTTATTTATTGACTATTTTGATAGGTCTGGCTGCCTACCAAATAAATAACATTATTTCCATTCATACCGACTCCCCAATTATCAATTATTCATTCAAAGAAGTGTCAAGCAAATTGGATAATGGTGTAATACACAAGGAATGGGAATGCACTTTGGTCAATTATAATCGTAAAAAAGCCGTCAAAGATTTAAACCTTCAAATTGCGTATAAATCCGATCTTCCCAACCCAAAAAAAATTGATAGGCCTAATATCATTCCCATTGCACCTTCAGCTATTTTACCAGATACATTGACGAGTTTTGCTTATGGTTTGATAAATGAATATAAAATCCCAATCATTCATCCACATGCAAAGTATATTTTGACATTTGAGACGAAGACCAATCCGGCTATTAAAGAATTGCCAAAAATATATCTGAACACCAACGAGAGCATTAGATTAATAGAGAATAATTTGGAAGTTTTTCTAATTAAAAATCAAATTTTGCTAAATGTGATTTTGCTATTATTTTGGTTGTTTTTTGCGATTTACTATTTGTTCTATTTGACTAAATCAAAACCATATAAAAATGAAAGCCCTGCTTAGTGTTTTATCACTTTTATTATTCCCGATATTCTACCCTGTTGACAATGAGATCAAAATAATTCAACTCAAAGATTATGATGACAATCTTGTAGAGTTCTTTCTGGTGAGCAAGGATGGCGATATTGTTTTAAAATCAAATGATGGAGCACTCCATAAGTCGCAATTGGTCAACTACAAGGAAAAGACATTCACCTTGCATTTTGACAATCATCTCGCCTATCTACTTTATCACAACGATATATACTTTGAAAATGGCATGAAGCTGAAGGACAAGCATATTAAGTATGATAAGGTCAAGTATGATAAATTAAATGGTGACAAGGATGGTTTCTTTTTTGTTCGAAGAAGAGAGATAAGGTTGGATCGAGGTGGAGATGAAGATGGTGGTAAATAATCGTAAGTACAAAATATTAAAGGCAAACAAATGAAAGATTTAATTCAAAATACAATGATCATCTTGTTTTGTTTACTGATGACCTCTTCAAATGGACAGGATTTTCCTAATGGTGTCTGTGGATTGAATACTGTCTGCGATCCGTATGAATTAGAAAATGAAAATATACCTATTTCAAAAGAAAGCGAATTATATACATACTTGGAGGATATAAAAAAGATATTTAACCAACCATTTGCAAGATACAACCTCAGAAATATTACTACACAAAATATTGCGGCGGCACATTTACAGAGAATTCATGCGGACGCTGCGGCACGAGTTATCACTATCAATAGCGAGCATTTTTCTTCAAAAACGAATACTTCTTTGCAGAAAAAAGCACTTTTGATTTGGGTCTTGGCGCATGAAATACAACATCATACTAATGGAGATTTGCATTACGGAGAAAAAATTGTTGCCGATAATTTGAAGAAAGAAATTTTAGCAGATGAGCGTGCTGGATATGCTGTAGGACAACTTACGGATATTGATATTTCATTTTTCCAACAGATTTTACCTACTGTGCTGTACTCAAATGAAGATAGCAATACTCACCCTCCTAGAGAATATAGAATAATGGCAGCACAAGTGGGTTGGATGAGGGCCAAATTGGAAGACAATGATGAAATCACTATTGAGTCTAATATTTACAAAGTAATGAAATATGATAGCGGAACGAATGTATGGGGTCAATGGATTAATGATAGTTTTAATGGTATAAGTCTGCATATATACAATAATGGAAATCTATATATTGGAGAATCAAAAGGTGGTCTAAAAGATGGAAAAGGACTCATTATGTATAATGATAGTAAAGATGAACAATTTCATTCCATTCATTTTGGTAATTGGAAAAATAATCTTAGAGCAGGACTTGGAACTTGTATATGGGCTTCAGGAAAATGGGTAGGAGATAAATATGTTGGATCCTGGAACGGCAAAAAAAGAACTGGATCAGGAACATACTTTTGGGCCGATGGAGCAAAATATGTTGGCAACTTTATCAATGATAAAATGAATGGAGAAGGCACTTATAATTGGAAGAATGGAGAAACCTACGAAGGTGATTGGGTCAATGGTATGAGAACAGGCGGAGGAACTTATACATATCTTAATGGTGAAACCTACGAAGGTGATTGGGTCAATGGTATGAGAACAGGCGGAGGAACTTATACATATCTTAATGGTGAAACTTATCGCGGTCAATGGAAAGATAATTTAAAACATGGAGATGGTATTCTCTATAAAGGTGATGAGCTCATTAAAGCAGGATGTTGGCAGGAAGGTATCTACAAAGGTGTGACATGTGATTAAATCAAATGAGAAGTGTTATCGTATTGAATTTCAAAATTCCAGTGCACTTATCCCTACTCGGTGCTAAAATTCAATTTCATAGATTTATTTATATTTGTCTCACAAGGTTAACAAGATTCGCTGATTAACAGTAAATTGATTCTGGCCTTTCTTTGACAATATCAATTTTATAAAAAAACCTAAAAAAACAACCCCATGTCCCAAGCCCCAAGAGGTTTCGTCCCTACCAGATTTTCGAGTAAAGAACAAGTATATTACGGTACAGATGATGGCAGCCGAGATGGCTCGTTTGGCGAGTTTGTTGCCATTCGCAATCATTATGAAAATGTAAGCCCAAATCGGAAGGATGACATCCATATGGTAAGTGTCATCGGAGGCTTGTATGGTCTTAATCTCATCCATCTTTGGAAGCCAAAAAAAATCACCTTCTTTGATATCAATCCAGCAGCCATTAATTATTTCAACATCATACGAAAGGTTTGGATATCAAGTGATTCGGCCCAACATTTTTTGGATCGACTGACACAAGGAGATTATGAGGTGACCTCAGAAGTCGATGCTTTTCTAAAAGAGAATATTCAGATAGTCCAGAAAAATGGTCATATCGATGAAGTAAGAGGTGCATTCAGTTCGCATGGAAGAGATCTTGCAAATAGCTGGAGATTGGCATTGGAAAATTTTGATGAGACCAAGAAATATTTGATAGAATCAGAAATTGATACTCGTACAGAACCAATTGAAGGAGAAAACTTTAAGGAGCTTATTAGTTCCAAGACTCAACATTGGATCTATGCTTCAAATATTACCCAATTTCATTTTTTCGATCTGGAGATATTAGAACCCAGTAATGTAGTTTTGTTACAGATTCATCATGAGGATGCACAATTATTGGATTTGGCCGAATATGCAGACAATGCCATTCGTGTTAAATTCGAGTATCCAATCAGAATTGAAACTATTTAATTTGTTAAAAATCTACATTTCACCTTAAAAATCAATCTCAAAAATCTTTCATGAGAAAAATAAAAATAGAAACTTTAGCAGCGCCACCTTCTACTGGTACACATTCCCAAGCCATTCGTGTTGGCGACATGGTATACACCGTGGGTCAGACAGGGCGTGATCCGAACACAGGCATTCTTCAAGAAGGCGTCGAAGCCCAGACACATCAATTGCTCGCCAACCTGGGCGCAATTTTGGAAGCGGCGGGCTGTACTCCTGCAGATATAGTGAGAGTAACCCTCATCATGAAAGATATGAAACATTACAAGACGATTGATAATATCTATGCCGCTTGGTTGCCTGATAAGGGAGATGCTCCCTACCCTGTCAGGACTTCATTTTTTGCAAGTGAATTGCCGGCTAAGGCACTTGTGATGATGGATATAATTGCGGCTTATCCTGGTGTTTGAGTTTTTTACACGGAGGTTATTGGGGGAGTCACGGAGATACACGGAGTTTTTTTAGTTGAAGGAGTATTTGATTTTTTATACCGTGGTTGGCGGAGGAGTCACGAAGAAACACGGAGTATTTTTTAATTGAGGGGGTCTTTGAGTTTTTGTTCGGCTTTTCTTAGTAATGGAAGGACTTCTTTACCAAATATTTGGACTTCATCTATTTCAGGGAACCCTGAGATTATGAACTGGGTGACGCCTATTTTCTTGTATTCCATCAAGGCATCTACAATCTCATCCGGTGTCCCGACAAGCATAGTCCATACTGGGCCAAAATGCGGGGCAAATCCAGCATAAATGGTATCATTGTACCACAGATTTTCCTTTGTATTTGAGGCTTCTTGAAACATTTTTGAATCTTGTCTGGATGAGGCAGTTGCCTTATTTATGTCATCTCCTGCCAATTCGAGTATTTCATCTAAAACTTTAATGGCTTCTTCTTTTGTGGGTCTGCAAACGATTCCAAAACGCAAGCAAACTTCGATACCCTTGGCTTTGATCTCCGCTACCATGGGTGCAATCTTCTCTGGAGTATCAATCACTCTCAACCAACATGTCCCCTGAGTGACGGCTAGATTTTGGGCAGCCGCTGAATGACCTGACACAAACATTTCTGGCACTTCGCGATCAGGTGAGATATACTCTGGATGTACTTTGGCATTTGTTACTTTATAATAGCGTCCTTCAAAATTGACCTCATCATTGCTCCGCCACAATTGATTGCAAACGGTAAGAAATTCACTGGCGCGATCATACCTCTCATCATGCGACAGGAAATCGCCATAACTCTGCTGCTCACTAATCGAACTGCCAGCTACTGTATTCAAAAGTATTCTGCCATTGATCAATCCTGAGAGCGTGTTGATCTGTTGTACCATTGCTGGGGGTTGCATCAAACCTGATCTAAACGCCAAAATGAATTTAAGCTTTTCGGTCACCATACCCAGGGATGCTGCTACGGCCACAGGATCAGGTTCATAGGTGCTAAACGAAATGAGCACTCCCTCTATCCCAGCCTCTTCTGCAACAATGGCAAAGTTTTTCCAGCCGTCAATATCCGCATTGTATGTTGTAGAATTTCGGGCAGCATTTAGTCGGTATTGTGCAGCTTCTTTCTCAGTCTGTTTTCCTATTTCCTGTACTTCTCCCGCCTTTGGAAGCATCCAATGAAATCGCAATTTTGAGGTTTGATTTTTATTCATGTCTATAGAGGAAATCTTTGAAGTTTAGAAATACATTACGAATGAAATATATCTGGAAGATCGATCAATTGCAGTCCTTCTGCGCATATAGTCGCCATTTTTCTTTGATCTGGAGACCATGCCATGTGGGTATATCTCCTGTCATTGGAGGTCAGTCGATAGGATCGCTTGCCATCTGCACTAATAATCCATATCGACATTGGTTCTTCGTCTGAAGGCCCTACCATCGGACGTGCTGAAACACAAGCCACCCATTTGCCATCGGGAGAATAAGATGGACTTCTTCCGTGGCATTCTGCATCGTTGCCTTCTTCAAGTGGATATGAAGCCCTACCATCAAACTTTACCCAAAGTCTATTTTCAGCCTGATGAAAACTTCCCGCATGACCTGCAAACACAACATGAGTGTTGTCAGGGCTTACAGTCATCCTGCCTGCACATACATGTGGAAATTGCGTCATCTCTTCAATAAAATTTGGTACGTCTGGAGTGATTCGCATCAATATCTCTTCTCTTTGTGGTCCACCTCGTTGATAAGTTGCGACAATTACTGACATGCCATCTGGGGTAAAACAGGGGTGCAAAAACTTCCTTCCATCTCTATCTTTTTCTGATATCAAAAGGGAACAAGTCTGGGTGTCAAAATCAAAAACCCAAATAGTTTCGTTGTCCACATTATAAACTATCTGGTTGCCTTGTCTACTCCAATTTGGTCTTTTTGCAATTTGGTCAGGATTGGTAATCGAATGCAAATTAGATGGATCATTCACATCGATGATATTAATTGAGCAATTCGACTGTCTATCATCAATGGCAAAAGCAATCTTGCTGCCATCGGGAGAAAAACTCGGCCACCCCAAATATCCTCGGTACAAGAAAGGCGCATTGACAATATATAATTCTTTAGAAAAATCTCTTTCCACCAGTGAAGCATTTTATGATTCAAAAATCAATTTTCTCCAATAATCGAAATAAACCTTTTCATGATTGAATGAAGCCCAATTGGATTTGATTTCCCTGTACTTGACCTCTACACTCTCAGGAGTTACTTCTGACCAATCATCTACAAACCATGCTGCCATATCATAAAACGCCTCCATACTCCTGTGTCTTTTGATAATCGGAATACCACCGAGAGAAAATGTTTCCCAATTTCGGTGACAGTCATATGCATTGCCAAATGGGCATACTACGAATTTGTGCCTTCTCACTTCTCTGAAAAAATCGACGACGTAATCAAAATCCCTGCGGTATTCTTCAAAATTCTGTCGGAAGGTTACTATTTCACTTATTCCCGAAAAATAATCAAAGCAAGCTTGGCGATCTTTGGCATTGGTCTCAATTCTAAAAGAAACCAGGATGTCTTTCTCTGCATTGATTTCTTCATTTTTGACATTTATAATATTCCTAATATCACTTTGTGGATGATCATCCATTCGCCAATGCAAATTCTGCAATCCAATAGGGATTGTCGACACTTTGGGGTGATCACTACTATTATTGTGGGTATACCAATGGATGAGGTTATTAGAAATATTATTTGAGAGTAGATTATTCACGCCTTTGTCATTGAGCCCAGAAATCAATTTGTATCGAGCATTGATTTTAGGGTCAATTTCTTCGAAGAATCGATCCAGCAATTCGGTTGTGACATAAAGAGTTTGTCCATCTCTCACTTCAGTCGGATCAATCCCATTGGGTAATCGGTCGATATATTTATTGGTCTGTCCCGACATCCATCCATGATCGCAGAAGTATCTGAATGTATATGCGCTGATGTATGGCAGACTTACAATGTCTTTCTTTAATTGGTGGTCTTCCAGGGTTTCTATTATCATTCAATTAGTTTTTCGGGTATTGGAGCCTTTTATTTTTCAGGGTCAATTAAAAATAAATTTACCAATTTCATTCAGTTCTTTGTAGCTGGCATTGGTCTTAATCAATCCTTCTCTATAACTCATGGAAATATTCATTTGGCCATGCATCATAGCCAGCATTGTATGAACATTCATTTTAAACTCCAGCGCGCCGTTACTTTCTGAAGGGTAGTTTTTGATAATTTCGTTTTTATCCAAATCCACGCGCCAAGGAGAATCTTTCAGGCCTTTAATAACAAAGCATATTTGTTTGCCTTTAACCTCAAGAGGGATTTGTTTTTTATGAATGCAGGAAGAAAGAAAATCATTTATCTCTTTGGAATTAGCTTCGGAACACCCTGGTCCATTGCCAGAAAAATTAAAATCATTATCCACAGTCGGATACCCTAGTTTTTGCAAGGCTTTATTCATCCGGACAAAACTTTCTGGTTTGACATGTTTCAATGGCACCATTCTGCCTTTTCCTGTATTGTCATTTATTTTATTGGAGGATTGCACTTTTAAATCGCCACTTCCAGGCTTGAATGAAGCAAATATATTTTCTAAAATTGAAGCGTCGAATGTGAAGTCTAAAAACTTAAAAAGCAACTCTAAAGTTGGTATTGTTTGATGCACAATATCTTCATACTTCACAGGATAAATATTATAGTCGGAATCTTTGTGAATGCTTATTCTTTTTTCGGCTTGCATACACCAGAAATTCACCAGACCATCAACGATATTTTTTGGACTCTTAAGAATATAATCCTCAAACCAAAAGCCTTCGAAGCCGTACTTGGAAACCTCCAGGGCAGAATGGACAAAATCCATGCAATCACGATACAGGAATATATATTTAGCTTTTGGAAATACGTACATGATCTCATCCAAATAGTCAATTGATGAAACTGATTTGTCGCACCATATTTTGCTTTTCAAGGACGCTCGAATCATTGTATCTACTTGAGACTTCACCTCTGATTTGATCAATGCCTCCAATTCAGAAGGATCCGAAACTTTGTCTTCATGAAGCAATCTAGTGATGCGAATCGACTCTTTGATCATCGGTCCCAGGTGCAATTCTTGAGGAGCATCAATATCGGGATGACAATCCAAAATATATCTCAACAAGGTAGAACCACTTCGGCCTGTACAGATAATAAAGATGGGTTCGTGCACTTCATTTGAGGTCATAAAATCTTGTTGGCTTTGCTGCTAAGTTAAATATTATTTCATTATTGCAAAGATGAAGCGGATGTAAGTGAAAATATGTAAAAAGAATAATGTTCGCCTTAAAAACATTAAAACCACAACAACTAATCTTAGTCTATCTCTAAGTGATTTCTTTGTGTTTGTTGTAGTTAAAAAAAAGCGCACCATCCACAAAATTGATTACGAACTACTCTCCAATTCAATTTTTTTTCTACTTTTAGCAGCAATAACCCCAAGTTTAAAATTAAGATCTAGAATCCATTCTATGTTTTTCAAGCTTATATTTGGGTGCAATAATTTAATCATAAACAAAACAAGAAGAAGTTATGGCACAAGCCCCAAGAGCATTCAACCGTAATATCCACTCCAACAGAAATCAAGTCTTTTATGGTACTGATGATGGAAGTCAAGATGGTACATTCGGTGAATTTCCCGATTTTATCAGACACTATGAAGGTGTAGACCAAAGCCGCAAAGATGATATTCATATGATAAGCGTCGTCGGTGGTCTGTACGGCCTTAATATGATCCCGTTGTGGAAGCCCAAGAAGCTCACCATATTTGACATCAATCCGATGGGAATTACATATTTCAAAATGATTCGTCGTGCATGGATAAATAGCAGTAGCAAGGATGATTTTCTAGAAAGACTTCGAAATAAGGATTATCAGGCAGATACTGAGGATGAAAAATTTGTTCAAGAAAATATTAGTCTAAAAAGGAAAGGTATTCTCCCAAGATCAAGAGGATCGAGCAAGAGATCATTCTATTTGAGCTGGAAATATGCTCTAGACAATTTTGACATTACCAAATCTATTCTTGAAGGGCCCGTGGAAATCCGTACTGAGCCTATGGAAAGTGATAGTTTCAGTGATATGATCAAAAACCAGAACAATTCATGGATTTATGCCTCAAATATCACCCAATTTCATTACTTCGATTTAGATTTTGAAGATCCTTCTAACTGTGTGATGCTTCAGATCATTCATCCTGAGCAACCACAGTTGCTTGATATTTCAGAGTATGCAGGTAAGCGAGTGCGGGTCAAGTTTCAGATACCCATGAAGGTTGAAATATTGGATTGAAAATATTCTACCAGAAATAAAAAAAGGAAGAACTCTGAATGTATGAGTTCTTCCTTTTTACATTTTACCAATAAATCAAGGCAAATCTTTAAATTTTATTTACTGCTAAATGCTGTATGAATCGACCTGATCTCACCTGCAGATAATACATGCCACTTGGGACATCTTTTATTGACAACTGAACGCGTTGATTACCTGTAGGCAAATAATCTTTTTTCAAGAGAGATTTGATCGTACCATCTACACTTATCAATTGGAATTGGACATTACCAGCTTCTTTCATATTGACGTTCACATTCAAAGTCTCATAGAAAGGATTAGGAGATGCTTGATTCACAATAAACTTCAAGTCTGCTATATCATAGGTTGATGTAGGTCCTATTGGTCTCTTTATGGAATGAAATGCTCGTCCATCTTCGACAACAATAGAAGCAGAAATCATATCATCGGCTGTCACAAAATCATAGTCATTAGACTCATCTACGATGGGTAGAAATGGGTTTTTGGTGAGGTTTTTATTATGTACTCTTAGAGCTTCGGCGGTACCTTGAGGCGTAATAAGCGTGCCATATCCGCGCACCCAAGTCGAATCAATCATGATCGAACCCAGAAATTCCATTCCATCAAAAACAGTTGTAAGCCCCGTAGAATCAAACCATTCCGATGTGGAGGTCACTGGAAATGGCACTTCTAAAAATGGAGGTGTAAAAAATTGAAGTGCTGGATCCAAGGTCCCGTCCAAATCAAGGTCAATCATCGTAAAGTTCCCATTGACAATCCAAACGCCATTTACGAGTGAAGTGTAGATGTAAGTACGAGTGGTGTCTTCTACCCCACCAGATCCAGGCAAAACTGTTATTTTGTTGACATATTGGGAGCCCGCCAATTCCTCATTTTCCAACAATGGATCAGCTGGGTCTACCTCCATTATTTCATTAATTATTACTGTAGAATCTACGTAATTCAGATTACTGAAATCCCAAACTTGATCAGGACCAACTGCTGCCTTGATTTCGGCCAGTTGTGCATCGATATCGAGGTTGGTCTCATATAGCACTTCTTTGTACGATTTGCCAATCCACTTGGTGAAGACATCTTCATTGATTGTGATTTGGGCATCTACTTGAATAGTGCCGAAAGAGAACATTAGAAAGAATAAAAATCCAATGAATTTTGAAAAATAAACTTTGATTGTAAAATTATGCATAAGTAAGGTTTTGAAGTAGTACAAAGATACATCAAGGCCTCACTCTAGCAAATCCCCCATATGGGGTAAAATATGTCATCCAAGTTTTATTTCACCGTATTTTCAGCACTTTCCTTTATCAAAGAAATCAATTCCGCACGTAGATTTTGCATGGACGTGTTCAAAGATTCAATCTGCTTTTTCAATTCTTCATTTTCTTTTATAAGATCTTTTACGGCTTGCATGGTCACGATTTGTGCATCATAAGTATCGATCTGTAAAATTTCATCTTTGTCGTCTGATAAATATTCACCACTGCCTTGAATAGAATGAGGAAATACCTCGCCATATTCCTGGGCAATGAAATTATAATAGGGTCTATTCTCAATCGAAGGATGATTGGCCTTCCACTCATCGGTGTATTCGAAGGTCACGGGACGCAATTTCTTCATCAATGCAAAACTATTGTCTATCTCTTCAATCTTGGTTTTTATTCTTCGATCCGAATTAGCCAGCCAACTGCCTGCCGTAGTTTTTGACGCACCTCCTTCAAGTTCAAGTTCATTGACCAGTGGTTCGCGACGTAGTCCTATCTTATCCGCTTGCACTCTCATCTTGTCATCTGCAGGCTCGTCAATGTAGACAAAATTCGCATCACCAAAATTCAACCTGCATTCCGATCCATTTGCTCCATCACCAATCAGTCTAAACAAATTTTCACCTATTCCTTCAATAGTTAGACTATGGGAAGGACTATTTGTTGTACCTATTCCCAAAAGGGTATATTTTGGAATTCTCACATTCCCATAATTTTCTAATAAAGAATGTGGTGTCTGAAGCCAGAGGTCTTCTGCCGTATCTATTAGATTAACAGGTTTTGTCGAAATTGAATTTGAATCTAGCTTTACATATTGCAGACCATTAGAATTATTGACAAATAAATCATTTCGGAATACCGCAATGTCATGAACTTCCATATTAGATTTGGCAACAAATTTTTCTTCAGAAGTTAAGTAGCCATTGATAGTAAGTGAATCCTCGGAAAAATCTCCCCAAATAAGCGGATTAATGGTATCAGAATTGTCAATATATAATTTGTTACTACCAATCTCATAATAACCCGCCTCATATCCGATGAAGACATTTCCACTTCCTTGAGTTTGGAATCCTGCATAATTTCCCAAGACTGTATTATGGGTAGAACTAAAATTAGTACGCAAAGCTGAATTTCCAATTACTAAATTGTTATCACTAAATGTATCAATGTCCAAGGCGCTAGTTCCAATCACTATATTACCCGAACCAAGTTTGCATTCGTTGAATGCAGCTGTTCCGATTACGATATTCTCATTCCCATTCTTAAGCGATGCACTTGAGCCACTTCCAATACTACAATTTGCATATCCAGTATTCTCACTCAAGGCAAAAGCTCCAATAGCCACATTGTGTTCGCCAATACCATGAGCCATAGCACTAAAGCCAATTGTACTATTGTGTGAGCCAATTGCATTTCGCATAGCTTTATTCCCGATCACAGTGTTGTTATTGCCCAATGAGTCCTTGAGGTAAGTATGTGCACCTAATGAGGTATTACCATGTCCTCGTGTATTGTTTTTCATGGCATTCGTGCCGATAGCTACATTCTCCAATCCCTCTTCGGGGAAAAGTAATCCTAATCCATTATTATAAAGTGCTGAATCTCCGATAGCAATATTGTCAGACGTCGATATATTACTGTGTAATGAAAAAGCTCCAATTGCCAAATTACGCACACCTGTAGTATTTGACTGAAGTGAATTATACCCTACAGCGGTATTAAAATTATTAAGGTTATTCTCTAAGGATTGACTTCCAATTGCCGTATTAAAGTTCCCTTCAACATTTTTGGATAAAGCATTATTTCCTACTGCAACATTATGATCACCATTTTCATTTTCCAACATGGCTTGATCTCCAATGGCTGTATTAAATTCTCCATCTTCATTTCGCCAGAGAGATTGAGAACCTACAGCGGTATTGTCTATTCCTGTCGTATTAAATTTCATGCTTTCACGACCAACAGCTGTATTATAACTGCCTGTATTATTAGTCAAAGCCTTGGTTCCAACAGCTGTATTCCATGAGCCATTTTGGTTGGAGTAAAGAGATTGTTGTCCGATAGCAGTGTTGTCATCACCAGTATTCGTAGAAAAAAGTGCTTCCATGCCCCAGGCAGTATTGTTATCACCATTAGTTTGCATCTGATTTCCAGCATTCAGCCCCCCAAAGAGATTGCCATTCATGTATCCAGTTTTGGCATCTGAAAGATCATCAAGTTCAGATATTGATCCTCTTTTCCAAGTGGTGCCATCCCATAGCCAAATGGCTTTAGATGTGGTTTCATAAACCATTAGTCCTTGAGCAGGATTTGCAATACTCACACGCTGAATAGAATCCATTCTTGGAAGTAAAAAACCCTGAGTTGTACTTTGTATGTCTAAAATTGCCGAAGTATCAGGTGAGTTGGTGCCAATGCCCACATTACCTTGTCCATATGATTCCAAGGTCAAAAATGAAAATAGAACAAAAGATAGAATTGAATAAATAAATCGGTGTTTCATTGGTAAATAATTAATTGTTTTTGAAAGAATAAAATGGTGGCAGATATCTTCAATCTGCCACCAAACTCTCTGGGTGAGAAATTTTATAATCAAGTGTGAGTGTGACGTGGGTTATGCATTTTTTTTTTCATCAGGCAAGCGATCAATTTAAATGATCGCTTGTCTCATTTTTATTTACCATAGGCTGTTCCAAGCTGAACCATCCCAAACCTTTAGTCTATTAGAATCATTGATATCCATTACGATCACACCTGCATCACCAGCACCTAATCCAATAGGCAAAGCTTGCGGAGTTAATTTGAAAAGATCTCTAATATTCACATTAGCATTCAATTCCAGATCATCCGAAGCAAAATCTCCGTAGATTAAAGCCTGACCAGCACCATTAGAAGTATTTTCAATTATCAGTTTTTGACCTGCCGCTTCATTCATTCCTGCATTATATCCCAGGAAGACACAGGCTTCACCACCAGCATTCTCTCCTGAAGAAGCGCCGAGGTAGGTGTTGAATTTCCCTGTTTGGTTATTTGCACCTGTATATGTTCCGACATATGTATTGAGTTCTCCGTCGGTCACACCTTGGCCACTGAAAGTACCCAGGTATGTACTATATCCAAATCCCTGATCAAGATGTCCAGCGTATTGACCGACATAGACATTGAAGCCCTGATTCATAGATGTAAATTCTCCAGCATGATTTCCAATCATAACATTGTTCGCATTGATTCCTGAGCTTCTACCTGCACTTGCTCCCACAATGACATTTCCACCATCTTCGGCCGTACTGAATTGTCCAGCCTTCGATCCTATGTATGTATTTTGAAACCCATAAGTCAAGTGGGTACCAGCATTTGAACCAACAAGTGTATTGTCGAAACCATCATTTTGGTATCCAGTAGAATCTCCTACAAAGACATTCGCTCCTCCAGTAATATTTCCAAACCCTGATCTGAATCCAAGGCCTGTATTAGAGTTTCCAGTGGTATTCATCAAACTCTTTGAACCAACAGCAGTATTGTTTGTCGCACTATTGACGGACAAAGCAGAGTCACCAATTGCGACCGTATTGCTAATATTATTGTTATTCACTAATGCTCCATATCCAAGAGCAACATTGTATGAAGCATTGCCTCCCAATAATGCATCATCTCCTAATGCTGTATTGTGATTACCAGTTGTGTTCCCTTGCAATGCTCCCTCTCCAACTGCTGTATTATGGCTTCCAGACAAATTTCCTCTCATGGCATAGATACCAACTGCTGTGTTAGAGAATCCTCCTGCATTGTTGTTTTCCAAGGTATGAGCACCTACACCCACATTATATGAGCCATTGGATGCGTTGATCATTGAAGAGTCACCCATAGCCACATTTTTGAATCCACTATCGTTGAATCTCATGGCTGAGAAACCAACAGCAGTATTTCCACTTCCTGCATTATTCGTTTGCAATGACAATTTTCCAATTGCAATATTTCGATCTCCATTGTTTCCTGCCATTGTACTTGGTCCGATCGCTATGTTTTCGCTACCAAAATTTACTTGTAGAGCATGAAGTCCAAGGCTTACATTCGAATTTCCATGGTTTACCAGAGATGATTGATATCCAACGGCTGTGTTATCCGTTCCATTTCCTTCTTTGAGCGTATAGTGTCCAATAGCCGTATTGAATTGATTGTTATTTTCATACATCGAGCTATCTCCCACAGCTACATTCCATCTACCCGTAGTACTTTGACCAAGTGCAGAATTTCCAATTGCCAGATTGATATTACCGCTTACATTTGATTTTAAGGCATGAGACCCAATCGCCGTATTGCTTTTTCCTGTATCATTCACCTTCATTGCATCATGGCCAATGACTACATTGTCATCTCCATTATTCGTAGTCATTGCACTTTGGCCTATAGCTACATTCCTGTAACCAGTGTTTTCTCTTAATGCATCGAATCCTACACTGACATTGGCATCACCAGTGTTTGTCAATGAAGATTGATATCCTACTGCGGTATTTTGCGCACCGGCCCCATTTTGAAGGGTATAATGACCAACTCCTGTATTAAAATTTCCGTTGTTTTGGTATAATGAACTATCGCCGATAGCTACATTCCATGCACCTGTGGTATTAGATCCAAGTGCTGCCCCACCGATTGCTACATTGGTATGTCCGTGTGTATTCGCTTTCAGGGCAGACGAACCGACAGCAGTATTCTTTTCTCCCGTATCATTGACCTTCATGGCATCGAATCCTACAGCTACATTGGCATTTCCATTGTTTGTAGTCAATGCACTTTGTCCTACGGCGATATTAGAATTACCCGTATTGGTATGGAGTGCATTATTCCCAACACTCACATTTGAATCTCCTGTACTATTAAAAGAAGATTGAAATCCGACAGCTGTATTTTGAGCGCCATTTCCCTTTTGCAAAGTATGGTGACCAAGACCTGTATTGAAATTTTTATCGTTCTCGAATAATGAGCTGTCGCCGAGTGCAACATTCCATGTACCATTGATATTATTATACATGGCCTTGCCTCCGATGCCAATATTAGTAGATCCCAATTCATTACTTTCAAGAGCTTGATGCCCAAGTGCAATATTATCCGAACCTCCTGTGGTGTGAGCAAGCGCAGAAGTACCAATACCAATATTCAAGCTTCCTGTATTCAAAGCCCACAAACTTTCTACTCCAATCGCAATTGAGTTTTCAACAAATCCGGTAGAATCTCCTTTCATGGCATCCTTACCGATGGCGATCATCCCCTCTCCATTAATTTGGTATGAGGCTGCTCCTTGTCCTACTACGGTATTGTTGCTTCCCATACTTGTATTCAACATGGCATCATCACCGACTGCTACATTATTATCAGAATCTGTTATTCCTTGAAGGCTTCCTTCACCAACCGCTGTATTGTGATCTCCTGAAACATTATTCACCATGGAATAATATCCCACTGCGGTATTCGAAAATCCTTCATTATTAGTACCCAGGGTGTTGTTACCTAGTGCCACATTTTCTTCTCCAATTGTATTATTTCCCAGGGCTGATTGACCAAGAGCGACATTTCTTACTCCTTCCGTATTCATTTTTAATGCCATATCACCGACTGCTGTATTCGAAAATCCGGTAGTATTTGACAATAGAGCATTGGAGCCTACAGCCGTATTTGCATTACCCTCAGTATTGGCTCTTAAAGCCGATGACCCGACTGCCGTATTATGATCTGCATCAAAATTATTGTAGAGAGACATATGCCCCACAGCAGTATTATTAGATCCATTATAGTTAGCTCTTAGTGCTCTTGATCCCACAGCTGTATTTCTTGTGGCGTCCTCTGGTGCTTCGGGATCAAATCCATTGCTAAACAAGGCCGAATCTCCTACAGCTACTAAATGACTGATGTTTTTATTGTAAAACAGTGCTTGAGTACCTACAGCTGTATTATGCCACCCACTTTCATTAGAAAATGATGAAAATGACCCAAACGCTGCATTGTTCTGTCCATCTTGATTGCTGGCCAAACTGGAAGCTCCCATGGCAACATTAAGTCCACCAGTCTGATTCAGTTGCATGGCTCCGAGGCCCACTATTGTATTGAGAGAACCACCTTGATTGGCAGTCATGGCGCTATCTCCGACAACTGTATTTCCTACTCCTGGAGTGGGTGAAGATCCTGTATTCGCACCGATATAGACCGAACCAAAACTATTGTACGGCTCCAAGGCCAAGTCTCTCATCGCCCATTGCAAGGTTGAATCTATCTGAAATGTAATAATATCCGAATCGGTTGATGGGTCAGTATCTACACATACTTGAGTATCACCATCCACATCTGTCAGGCAAGCCAAGCTCCCTGTTTGGTTGGTAACGATTTTTACAAATTGATCGTCGATAGCAAAACAAAAGCAATTGTTGTCCGTATCATAAACCAACAATCCATCTGCTGGATCCTGAATAGCATTTATAGCTGCTTCCGTTAATTGAGGCAGTAAGACTCCCTTGTCATCAGATTTGATTTGAAATATTGCATTGGAGTCAATATCAACTTCCGGGGTATTCATGGTAAAATAATCTGCTCCTATTTGAATGACGGGCTTATGTGATTGGTTGATGTTCACCTTCTTTAGATCCATTGAAGGGAATTGAGCACTTATATCCTGAGAAAAACTCACGGAGATCAAAACAAAAAGTGCCAATATTCGTATAATATACTTTGAATTCATAACTAAAATTTTGTGGTTATTTTGGATCAAATTTGATAACTCTCAGGTTCAAATTTTAGGTATTCTAGCCATTGTACATTTTACTTTATTCGTTGGTGGAGTATTCGTGACAAGTCGTAATTTTTAACCTATTTTGGTGCGAATTGCAGATTACTCAATGAAAATTGCAACTTACTCAAGTAGAATATTCCATCAAGTAAAAAGGGGATTTTCCTATACAAGTTACGCGGTGAGTATGGTAAATCACTCAAGGGTAATGTCCAAATACTACTTAGATGAGAATTTCAATTTAAAACCTATTACTTTTGAAATGATTTATACCTGAATAAAATTTTATAATATGATAAAGGCAATTCTTATAGATGATGAACCCCATTGTTTGGAAAGTTTGTCCCTCGATTTGGCTAAATATTGCCCAGATATAGAAGTTACCAAAATGCTATCTTCTTCAAAAGAAGGACTTAAATATATAAAGAGCACCAAACCAGATTTGTTGTTTTTGGATATAGAAATGCCCTGGATGAATGGATTTGAATTGCTTGAATATCTGAGTCCAATAGACTTCGAGGTGATATTTGTGACGGCTTATGATTCTTATGCTGTCAATGCTTTCAAGGTCAATGCCGTTGACTATTTGATGAAACCAATCGATAGAGAAGACTTGAAAGCAGCAGTAGCCAAGGTAAAGGAAAAGCTGATGTCCAAAAACTCAGGCAATGACAAAATCCACCTTCTCCTCGACCAATATTTCAGCTCTAAATCACAAAAGAAAATTGTATTCCCAGAAAAGGACAGGCAAAAATTTGTAGATCCTAATGACATTATTTCTGTGAAAGCGGAAAGCAATTATTCGCAGGTAATGCTCGTAAACGACAGCCCATTGACCTTATCTATAACATTAAAATCTATTGAAGAAAAGCTTGAAGGCCTGGGATTTATGCGTGTACATCATTCTTATTTGGTCAATATGGACAAGGTGAGTCAGTATGTAAAATCTGATGGAGGCTATTTAATCATGAGCGACAATTCAATGATCCCCATTTCCCGCTCAAAGAAATCTGAATTGAAAACATTTTTAGAATCTGATTATAAGTGAAGCTGAGAATTATCATATTAATCCTACTTGTATTTTCGGAATACATCGCACAAGGTCAAGTCAAACTGCATGACTTCCCTACTATGCGATGGACCCAAAGTCATGGACTAAAACATAATAGTGTAGATGATCTTGCCGTAGATAGTAGAGGCATTATTTGGGTCAGTACTTTCGAAGGTATATATAGACACAATGGAAATAATTTTGACAATCTCAATACCCTGGTAAAAAACTCACCATTCGATAACCCCATTCGGTCTTATGATCTTTTTATTGATAAAGAAGATAGAATGTGGATTGGAACCTGGCAGAATGGTTTGATGATGTACGATATTAATAAAAACGAGTTGACACATTTTCGCTCATTGATAGATGATAAAGATCATTTGTCAAGCCTAAGGATCTATGGTCTTCATACTTTGAATGACAGTATTTTTAGGTTCACATCTCATACACATGGATTGATCGATTACTATATTAATCAAGATTCGTTTAGCAAAATCGAAGTATTTACAGATAGTGTTGCCCTTAACAACCTAGATGGCTTTCAACGAATGATAAAACCTGTAAAGGCTGCAAATTCTAAAAGAATAGACAATTGGTATATCTGCTTGACGGCAGTAGTCCAATATGATGAAAAACTGGATACGTTTATCTATTATGATAATAACAGCTTTGTGACTATTAGAGATGCGGTCATGGATGAAGATTCGATTCTGTGGTGCGTGACCTATGGACAAGGTTTATTCAGCTTTGACATTCATACCAAAGAGTTTAATAATTATAGGTGTCAAGAAGTTGAGGACTGGGAAGAACCTTGTTTGACGGGCGCTTGCATCGAAATCTATAACGATAGTACCCTCATCATGGATTCGAGTGATAAACTTTATTTTTTCAATAAAAACAATAAATCATTTTTTCGATTCAATGATAAGATCCCTCATTCTCAATGGTCAGGAAGGACACAAGAAATGGAATGGGTCAATGGTGAATTGTGGCAGGCCTCATGGTCTAGTACGCTTTACAGACATTTTCCTGACGATCATGGAGTAGCTTCTGTATCCGCTCAATCCTATATTGCTGAAGTATATTATGATGCACTCCATGATGAATACATCAGCATTTCACATCCCAATTTAATAACCATTCATAAGGAATCTGAGTTTGAGGAATTTAGAGTACCAAAAGAATTATTGGATGAAAAATATGTAGAGGGAGTGGCACATGATTCAAAGGGCTACCTCTGGCTATTAAGTAATGACCAAGTCATAAAATTCAATCATAAAAATCAAAGCTATAGTCTACCTTTCAAAAAAGTTCTAGATCAAGTCAAATCCGATTTGTCATTCAAAAAACTGGCGACCAATCCCAATGGTACAATATGGGCTTCCTCTCATGATGGCACCATATTTACATTTGACCCAATAACCCTGGAATATAAATTTTATGGAGGGTCGAGTAAAGAGAGTTTTCATATAGAATATAACTATCGAGCCCACTTAGAAGGTTTTTCTCAAGATCATTATACATGGTTTTCGGCTCAAAATGGATTTTTTGGAATTTCACCAAATGACAATAATCACAAATTCTGCAAGGATCTAAAAGATAGTAAAACGAACCAACCCATAACCGTACTTAGCCCCTACCTGGGTATTGGCTATAATGGTAAAATATGTTTTGGTGCAAAAACACATGAAGTTTATGTTGTAGACCAAGATAGCTTAAATGGTGGCTATGCACATTTAATAAATCTAAGTCATATAGTCCCCAACTTAAGTATTAATGACATCGAAATAGATAAAAATAATATCATATGGATCGCCACCAAAATGGGATTAATCCAAATCGATCAAAAGAATGATAAAATAGAACTTTTTGGTGATGGACATCGGCTTTATGATATAGATGACTTGGAATTAAAAAATGGGATTTATCCAATAGCTTTATCTCACAATGCCTTCCTGATTATTGATCCTGCCAGACTTACTCCCTTCCCTGGAACACCAAACATTCAGTTGCTCAATGCAGAATTAGATGCAAAATCAATAAAAAACAAGGATGGATCGATACTCAAGACAGGTGCTAAAATAGACTTGGGACCAAATGACAATTTTCTGAGAATAAGGTTTAATGACTTCAATTATGTATCGCAAAAGCCAAAATCATATGCGATAAAAGTTGAAGGAATACATGATGAGTGGATAGATCTCAAAGAAAGAAATGAATATGGATTTTCAGGTTTACCTGGTGGTCGATCAAACATCTTGGTAAAATCAAAACTCCAATTTTCCAAAGATTATTCTGCGCCAGTCACTCTACTGACAGTTGATGTCACACCGCCGCTGACAAAAAGAAAGAGCTTTTGGGCGCTTTGTCTAGGCATCTTATTATTGCTTATTTATTTGGGGTACAGATACAGGCTAGCTCAACTTAAAGAAAAACAAAATCTCATGATTGCCTTCAACAAGCAATTGGCAGAGACAGAAATGAAGGCCCTGCGTGCTCAGATGAATCCGCATTTTCTTTTCAATGTACTCAATGCCATAAAATTGAATGTGCAAAAAAATGAACAAGAGAATGCAATAGATTTTATTACCGACTTTTCCAAACTAATACGATCGGTACTTCAAAACTCTGGAAAGAAGAGAATCAGCCTGGAAGAAGAACTGCAAACACTTGAGCTGTATATTAAGATAGAGAGGAAGCGATTTTCCACCTCCTTTGATTATGAATTTACCATTGACAATGAAATAACTGCCAATGAAATAACTATCCCTCCAATGCTACTTCAACCCTATGTGGAAAATGCAATATGGCATGGCATCCTTCACAAGGCAAAAGGCAAAGGAGCAATAAAGGTAAATACCTATAGATCGGATGAGGACATAGTGGTAGAGATCATCGACAATGGAATAGGACGAGAAAGAGCCAATCAACTAAAGCTCAAATCTGCTCAGAAAAACAAATCTATGGGCATGCAAATCACTAGAGATCGGATGGCTATTAGCAATATAATCTCTAGTGATCACATTGATGTCAATATTATTGATCTGTATGACAATAACAACCAAGCGATAGGGACCAAGGTGGTCATTACCCTGGGTCAAAATTCCAAAAATCAATAATAAGAAACTTACTTAGCTATAGAGATTCTATAAACTTGGTCATTTTTTCGATATCGACACTGCTTCTCTCATTCAAATTGACTCGGTAATTTGAAATATAATCTTCAAAGTAGGAAACGGATACAGAATGCTTTATTTCGAGAAAATCCTCAATTGTCCCAGTGCCCACCATCCATGAGGCATGACAAGCCGAGCATTCTATATTTCCATGATCTATATCTATTATTGATATCGGATCATCTGATGAAGAAGCAAACGAACTTCCAATGATTAAAAGAGCCATAAGGCTAAACGAGGCAAGAATGAATTTAACACCTTTCATAACTTGTATTTTAATGTGATTTAGAATAAAATATCGCTTCTAATTTCGAGATTTTCACTCGGAATTTCACATTATTAATGTTAAATCTCATTCTTACTTCAAGTGAATATTTTAAAGAGAACCAATGTATTGAGTCAATTTATTTATATCTACTCCACTGTTGTTACTTGTGACATTTGAATAATTCGCAATGTAATTTTCGAAATAAGAAATCGACACTGGATGCCCCATCTCAATGTATTCTTCGAGTGTCGCTGATCCTGACTGCCAGGCAGAATGACATGAAGTGCAATCCAAGCCCTCCATATGAGTAAATCCAGATCCATTACCACCTCCTTGATCATCTGCTGTAAAGGCACTTCCAATAAAGATGAAACAAAGTAGGCATAGGGTTAAAAGGAAAAAATTTGTGTTTTTCATAATTAGTTTAAATTTTGTAAAATGTAATAGCTTTCAATGTAGAACTAATTTGTCATAATGTCAAGACAGGTTTGGTAATTGTGCAGGTCAGAACAGTTCAAAAAATTGACTTTATCCTTCCTCCTATACCTCAATATTTTGTTATACATTCGCCATCATCAGTTCAGAATTTCAATTATACAAACCCCTCTGAATTAAGTGATAATAAAGACCTCAAGATGGCAACTTATAAGACCTTTTTAGCTATTTTCTTAACATTCACTTGCTTTTCGTGCGGGCAAAACTCTACGAATATGCCAATGCTTTATTCAATTGAACAGCAGCCTGGCTCCAAGCCCTTGGAATTTAAACAAGCACTCAAGCCTACCGACAAAATCATTCACAAAGGAATTTTTTCTGCAGATTTGACTGAATATTATTACACCATATCTGATCAGGATTTTAGTCAATTCGATGTCTTTGTCATTAAGATGAAAGATGGCACCTGGACGGCACCTGAAAAGGCTTTTTTCAATAGTGAATACAATGAACACGGGATGAGTTTCACACCTTACGACAATGCTATTTACTTTAGCTCGACCAGGCCAGTGAATGTGGATAGAATTCCTCAAACTTGGCACATCTGGAAATCTGAAAAAATAGACAATCATTGGAGTAAGCCAATATTTGTGGATATTCCCAATCTTAATGACAAACTGGTCTCTCATCCATCTATATCGAAAGCAGGAAACCTATACTTCCATGCCAGCAATCTGGATTATAGCAATATGCAACTCTACAAAGCCAAGGTAAGTCAGAATAGGTTGGAAAATGTCGAAAGAGTAACATTCGCCAATGATTTCACAACGCCTACTTGTACTCCTTTTATTTCACCAGAAGAAGATTATCTGCTTTTTACCTCAATAGGAAAACAACTCGATTTAATGATTAGCTTTAAAGGCAATGATGGTATATGGGGACCTCCTATAAAACTCAATGACCAGATTAATAAAAATGGGCAAGGAAATCCATTCGTCACTCCAGACAATAAATTCCTATTCTTCGCTACTGGAGATCAAAATGAAAAAACATCATCTGTAAAATGGGTTGCATTTGAAAATATTCTTGAGAAACTTCGAGTCACAAATTAATCTAAGAAGAGTTATAATTTTGAAAACACTTAAATTGTTTAATTATTAAAAAACTAATTGGCTTCTAATGAAAAATCTATTACAAAAATCATCCTTTTTTATTGCAATTCTAATAATGACTGCTTTAGCTTGTAGCGATCCCGATCCCTGTGAAGAAGTAAATTGTGGGGCCAATGGCACCTGTGTCGAAGGCACTTGTGAATGTGATCCTGGATATATAGGCACCAATTGTGAAACAGAAGAGATCGCCAAATTTATCGGCTATTGGAAATCTACTGATTATACCTGTGGTGCACCAGGTGGCACATCTGTTAATTTTGATATACAAAGGGGTGCTGGACTCAAAGATTTACTGATCACCTTCGAAGGTGGTTCTGATCTTTTGCTCAATGCAACTTATGAGGGAAATACGATAACAATTCCGTTTCAGGAGATCGCTTCTTCTTATGAAGGCACTATGGTATTGAATATGGATGTCCTCACAATAAATTTGAATATTAATAATGGGATAGCTTTACTTGATTGCACTGCGACAGCGACTTTGTAAGACTATTTTTTAACTTTGGTAGAATAATTGTTGTTTCACCAACCTCTATTTCCAATGTTAAAATCCATCTTATTCGCTGTTTTCCTCTTCCTTTCATTCCACATCAATGGTCAGGCAAAAGTAGATCTCGACCGGTCTGTACCATTGTGGCTTGAGACCGATTCGACAAACAATTCTATAAAACTCAAATGGATCGCCGATGAAAATGCCACTGGCTATAATGTGAGTGAAGTAGATACAGAACCTAATTTGATGTTTGTCGAAACCCTCGATGGTACAGCCACAGAATTTGATATCATTGAATTGAACGTAGGGCAAGAATATGGTTACCACATCAGCAAGGGTACATCGGCAAGAGGAATTATTAGAATTGGTGTGGAGCTCCCTGCTCGGCATGATAGAGGGCGATGCCTGATAGTAATCGACGATATTCTTACCGAGCCACTAGAGGTGGAGATAGCACAATTGATGGATGATATGCGCATGGATGGATGGAGCGTAGATACCATCAATGTCTCCCAATCAGATGAAGTGATATCGGTTAAAATAAGGATTCTGGATTGGTATGATGACGAATATGATCAATCTCAATCCCTTTTCTTGCTAGGGCATGTGCCAGTCCCGTATTCTGGCAATGCTGCACATGATGGACATACAAACCATCAAGGCGCCTGGGCAGCAGATGTTTTCTACGGCGAAGTTGACGGATTCTGGCGAGACCTTACAGTAAACAATACCACTCCCTCAAGAGACAAAAACAAGAATGTCCCTTTCGATGGCAAGTATGATAATACCCTGATTCCTACTGAGGTGGAAATGGAAGTAGGCAGGGTTGATTTTCATGATCTTCCTGCGTTTCCAGATGATGAGATCGAACTTACTCGTCAATATCTCAACAAGAGCCATGACTTCAAAATGGGCAATAAGGAATATCCAAGACGGGGATTGATAGAAAACAACTTTGGAGGATTTGCCGAAGGATTTGGGCAGAGTGGATGGAGAAACTTTACGACAATGTTTGGAGGCGAGAATGTATCTGTCCAAAACTATGATGTAGTATTGGAGACTGATAAATATCTGTTTTCATATGCTTGTGGTGGTGGATCTTATACGAGTTGTTCTGGTGTAGGTACCACTTCAAATCTCTGGGTCGCCAAAGATGTACAAACGGTTTTTACCATGACTTTTGGCAGTTATTTTGGTGATTGGGACAGTCAGAATAATTTTCTTCGATCGGCCCTGGGCAGCGGAGATATTCTTACCAATGCCTGGGCAGGAAGACCAGTTTGGCAATTTTACCATATGTCAATCGGCAAGCATATTGGCTATAGTGCAAGGGTGACTCAAAATGCGAATGGAAGTTACTACATGCAGAGCAATAGTGCCAAGAGTGCCCATATCGCTTTGATGGGTGATCCTACGCTTAGATTACATGCCATGAAACCCGCGACAGAATTGACCACATTTTTCAATGGAGTTGATATAGAATTGAATTGGAATATTAGTCCCAATGCCAGTCATGGATACTTCCTCTACAGGAGAGAGATTGGAGAGGAATGGGAACTACTCTTAGAACATGTAGCTACTGATGCGTACGTTGATTACTGTGTCAAATCGAATACGACTTACGAATACATGGTCAAGGCCATCAAGCTGGAAAATACTGGCAGCGGCTCCTATTACAATACAAGCCTGGGAATCACCTCTACAATTCAAAGTCTTGATAATGGACTTTTGACTACTTACTATGCTGACGGTGACATGGATGGATTTGGCGATCCAAATAATACGACTTTGGCCTGTATGCTTCCTCCAGGATTTATTGATAATGATCTGGACTGTGACGACACAAATAGTGATATCAATCCAAACGGCGAAGAAATTCCAAATAACGGTATTGATGAAGATTGTGATGGTGCAGATTTATTGGTTGGTATAAATGACTGGGATGTCTTGAATGTAAATATTTACCCAAATCCCGCTCAAGATTATCTATTGATTGAAGGTGACCTAGAAGGTGTTTTGAAGTTTCAATTGTTTGATGCACAGGGCAATATTATTAGGGAAGAGAAAGCTATAAAGAAAATTGATTTGCAAAAATACCATTCGGGTCTATACTTTATAAGAATCATTAGCCTGGACGATAGAGCGAATGTATTGCTACCATTCATTAAAGGTGGTTGATACTTCTGTAAATATACTAGCAAGATTATTTTACACCACCCTAAAAAATCTACATGCAAAAAATAACCCATTCACCAACTCGTAACCTCCTTCATTCCATTTTTGCTATATGTTGGATTTTCATAATTGTTTCATGCGATACAGTTTCTGATCCGAAACCCCCAACAGTTGTATCCATACCTGATACTAATATTGAAGATACCACAACCTCGAATAACAAAACTTCAGAGGATTTCAAAGTATTGCTCAAAGTAACAGAAAACATGAATCTAAATGAATCTGGCATCTTGGAAGTAGTGATTGGAGCAGAAGACATAAGAATCGAACATGATGATGAAATGGTCAAAGATTCAACAACGATACCTGCAAAAATTGGTCATTTTGCTAAAATCAAACCCTTTGCACCTGATTTTGAGATCTCACCATTGCAAGTACCATGTATCAAAATAGATTCGAGCGGTTCTCATATTCGTTTCGAAATCGTACCCAAGAAAAAGGGCATTTTAAAAGTAAGCGCAGATATCCAGATCTATCGGGATTCAATATGTGCTGGAACATTTGTACCTAAGACAGCAGCAACACTTTCGGTCAATGTAACTGTAAATACAGAGAGAGAAATCGAAAATAAATTGGTCCAAATGCTCAATATCGTTTGGGACAATTTCATTAAATTCTGGGGTGCATTAGTTGCCTTGTTATTCGGTACGCTCTTTTACTTCATCAGGAAAAAATTGAAAAATAAAACGGGTAATCTGGAAAGTTGAGATCGAGTCTGAGGACTATTCCTATTAAATATGGCAACTGATTGTTTTTTCAATGTAGCCAATCACCTAATATTCGATTAGGTATTTTTACCTGTAAATCTGCAATTGGCATAAGCTACATTTGATTTTTAATAGACCGATATTCCGGACTTAAAGCATCCTTTCTAAAAAAATAAAGGCAACTCCTTTCAAGATTGACCTATTATTTATCAATACCTGTCTATTAGCTTTTAATATTAATTTCTCATTTAAAATAATACCCTTTATGGAAAATCAGTACAGTTTTGACGCAGAGCTTTTTGAATTAATTGAACCACACCCAACCCTAACATTTGAAACCGATAAAGTAGGTATTGGATATGGAAAACCAGAAACATCTTTTTCAGATGATAATGGTCCGGATAAATGGAATGTAGTACGTCGTGATAAACATGCTGACCAAGTTCCTGTTGGCAATGCTTGTACATTTCTTAAGAATGGTATTGAATTCGGAGGTTTGACAACTGGAGGAGACATTGTCGCAACAACTAAAAAGCAATTTACTCTAAATGACAAAGCAAAGAAGATAAAAACGAATGTGACTTTTTCTTTTGAATTGGCACTTCAAGGAAGAAATACAGTTGGTACGAATAACATGGAAATAGTACTTCCTGGTGGATTAATGATGGTTTGGAGGGTTGATGAAAGTGGAAAATTAATGTCTCCAGGTGAATATTATTATCGAGACGAAAGAGACCATCAGGGTAGCTTCGAAGTAATGGGAACATCAAACATAGCGTCATCAGAATTCCAAAATTTTCAAAAAATTGTCATGATCTATCAAGGTGACAAATTGAAGCTTTGGGAAAATGATAAGCTTTGTTTTGAAAAGAAAATAATACTTGGTGATGCAGTATCTGGAGCTTTTGGACTTAGGTATAATAGCTTGGACATAACCCATGGATCTGGCACTGTCAATATGATTAATTTCAAGGCACTGGTGGGACTTACTCAACCGTATGTATCCAGAGGAAGAGGAAATAATTCTCCAAGCCCCGCTCAAAAAAGTAAAATGAGAGAATTGGCCGATTATGCCAATAACAATAACCTCGATGGGCATGCCAGCAAAATTAAAGATGCACTGAAAAAGAAACATGTCGGTGTAGGCTCTTTATTTTGGGGAATGCATGTAGATAATGAATTGAAAAAATCTGTAGATGAGTTTCAAAACAGCTCAGTTGTAAAAGGGCTCAATGACATCATTGTTCAAGATCCATCTTTAGCAGCCTCTAAAAAAGGCCCATCTTTGTTCTTCGGAATAGAAGCCAATGCTGCATTTTTTCTTTCCGTGGGATATAGCCTGGGATTTTTGGTAAGTCTTGATGGCAGTCATCGATCTATATTTGTATTGATAATGAATGCCGGGGTTGAAACCAACGCTGAAGTTGGAGTGGGATTTGATTTTGGAATTTTCCCCAACTCTGCACCAACCGATTTGAAAGGGTTTGGTGTATATACAAAAGTGGGATTCGATACACCATTGGCTGGAGTAGGAATAACGGCGAATATTTCTGGAAATTATCCAATGGATACTACCAATTGGAGTAACTGTGGACCTGGAATATCGATTGATCTGGGTGTTAATGTCTTGCCAATCACCTTGGGAATGGGTGTTTCCTGGACCGTGGAAATGTTTAATTTGGGGTGACACTGAGAATGGGTACATTATAGTGTGCAAATTCAATTTGCACATTTGCATTGTCATAGATAGAGTAACCGAGTATTGTCACCCTGAGCGGAGTCGAAGGGCGACAATGCTTTTAGTTCTTTAATTTCGACTGAAACGGAGAAATCTACTGGGGCGATGATAACAGACCTGCATTTTTAGATTTCTCCGTTGAAGTCGAAATTAGAATCACTCAAAATTGCCTATTCCTCCTCTCGTTGCACTCGGTCGGAATGACAATTATTATTTCGGATTTTCTCTTTTGGTGCAATTTGTTATACGCACCATTATACTTATTGAATGATACACTGTAAAAATCGAATTATTTTGCAAATAGGTATTACATAATGTTATAGTTAAACTACCCTGTATTCAATTGTAATGAATAATGATATGTCAATTAGATAGTCGATTTTGTTTTTTTAAAAGACATATCATTGTTCATAATCCAAAAAAATCTAAAATCAGGTATTTACACCTATTTCTATTTGCCACCCATTCCCTATATTTCCACGATTGAGATCATCCATTTAAAAACCTCAAAAATCTAAATAATGAAGAAAGTTGTTAAAATCGATTCAGTAGCCATCTACCCTCCTATAGGTATAGCAAGAATAGGAAATTCAGATGACTATTTTCTCGCCTCGGACATTCCTGGAGTAGCTCCCAACCCAAAAGGTGGCTTCAAAGATGATGAAGGACGTGTCAAAAAACAAGTCGTAAGATTCAGAATCTATGCCTTCGATAAAAGCGGAAGACCGATACGTGAATTGACCGCCAAAGAAGCTAAGATCAATTGGCATGTACATGTGGCAAATATTAAAGCGGCCTGGTACCAATTCAACAATGCCTTGGATCTTCCAGGAGCAGGCATCCCCTCAGCTTATAGAAATGCGGATGTGACAGGTGATGACCGAGAACAATTGGCCATCACGCCAGATCCAGTGACAATTAGCGGAAAAAATGTAAGAGACGATAAGTACAACTTTGACGATGGTGAATTTTATGGTAAAAAGGTCAAACTTGGACATGTAGAGACTGATAGCAAGGGAAGGCTCCTTTTCTTCGGCGGCGATGGCAATTCAGCCTCAAAAGACAACCTCCCCGCCATCACCTTTGCCAATAATGATGGTTTTCATGATGATACCTGCGATGGTGTAGTGAGAGCAAAAGTGACGATTGGCAATAAAACATTTGATGCAAAACCAGCAATGGTTGCGGTGACACCACCCAACTTCGGTCCAGGTCTTTTCGGTGTTGTCACAATGAATGATGTGGTACAAGATCTGTTCATTAGAGAAATGGGCTATCCAGATCCTGCAGCAGATGGAGTGCAATTTTGGAGAGACATCTACCCTATTCTTAGTAGAATGACAGATACACAGTGGGTCAATTCTGGCTTCTTTATGCTCTTTGGAAAGAATTCACCTTCAGATTTTACCGATCCCAAATTGATCAAAATACTCAGCGACAAATCAAAGAAGGCCAAGCCAGCAAGGATGAGGGTTTTCAACTGGTTTAGAGATCCAGAATCGAATGACTATACTCCAGCCAAAGTACCACCATTCTATGGAGATGGGTTCGGAGATTATGCGGAAATAGCCTTGGTCGACTTGCCAATAACCATAACACAATATGGCAGATTGAAAATGTGGGCCGAAGGGAAGTTTGGCACCACAAAACCAAAACCACAAATACCATTCGACAAAATGACTCCTGCAGAGCAGATCAACGCGCTCAATCAAGCTCCCATGGAAGAATGCCTTGGTGGACCATTTCACCCAGGAATTGAAATCACCTGGCCAATGCGTCAGAAAATAATGTGGGAAGCTCCATATCGATTGAAGGTAGTAGATAAAAATGAACCAACTCCACTGGATTTTGGTCCGCTGCTCTCTCCAGCAATTGCCCTAAGTGCAGATGGTCCATTGTCAAAAAGTGGACCTGGTGCATTGACGCGATGGATGGGTGTGCCTTGGCAGACAGATGAGGCCAGTTGTCTTTCAGGATATGACACATCGCTTTACTTACCACTACCCTCTTTTTGGGCTGCACGTGTACCTAATCAGGTATTGAGTGAAGACAGCTATGCACGGATGGAAGATGCCGATCTGAATATTGCCCAACGGCTGAAGCACTTTGATTACAGGCAGGATTGGCTCCGTGATTTTGGTGTGAAGTATGAAAAGAAAATCAACCTAATGATTGCCGAATGGCATGAACTGGGCATTATTACCAAGGTGGATGATACGACGACTCCCAACAATATCAAAGGTTTCCTCCCTGATGTGGTATGGAAAGAAACAGGAAGACATTTTACGGATGATGATCCTACCTTTGAGCAGGTGATTTATGCAGAAAAGAAAGAAATGCCAACTTTCGAAGCAGTGTCAAAGAGCTTGCTAGCAGCGAGGAAAGAGGCACCGAAACGAAGTCGTTCACGTAGAACCTTCAGAAGAGACGAAAGATAGATTGAAGCCGAATCAATATGAGGTAGTCATAGTCGGTGGTGGTCCTGCAGGTATCGCCACCGGTTTGACTTTGAATGCACTGGGTATTTCAAACTGTATAGTTGAAGCACATTCAACTCCCAAACACAAATATGGAGAAGCACTTCCTCCTAATGGAAAACCCATTTTACGACAATTAGATATAGCGCACCTTGTGGAGGACGATCGCCATCTCAAATACTTTGGCAACAAGAGTTGCTGGGGTGCCGACAAACTAGAACAAAAAGAATTCATCTCTGATATTCATGGTCATGGCTATCTCTTGGATAGAAACTACTTCGAAAAACAACTCTGGGACAGATATCTCAGGCAACAGGGCAAACTTCTAAATGGTCACAGGTTGAATAGCATTAAAGAGGAAAAAGAAGACCTTTTGCTTTTCTTGGACAACAAAGCTCAAAAGACTAAAATTCGAACCAAAATTGTTGTTGATGCCACGGGAAGAAAGTCATCCGTCTGTCGACACCTGGGAATCCCTAAAATTGATTTGGATTCTCAATTTGCCTTGTCTCTATCCGCCCCTTCAAACAAGGTACAGGA
The DNA here is from genome assembly GCA_965230575.1 of Saprospiraceae bacterium. GTDB lineage: Bacteria > Bacteroidota > Bacteroidia > Chitinophagales > Saprospiraceae > CAJXUU01. The sequence goes on along the minus strand of OZ246013.1, from coordinate 5,750,859 downwards.
ACATCAAATAATAGTCGAAGCCACACAAAATGGATGGTGGTATGCCGCTCCAAATGGGCAGAATGAGATAGTGCTAATGTTTTTCACCCTTAGACAACTAATTCCGCCCAAAGGAAGAATCAATTCTTTTTTACAATCAGAATTCGAATCAAGTATCCATGTTTCAAAACTTACTTACGCAACGGCCTTCTCGAAAAGTGACATTAAGATTATGCCAGCAGGCACTAGCCGATTGCGAAAGCCTTATGGTGAAAAATGGCTTGCTGTAGGAGATGCAGCATTTGCTTATGATCCCATCTCTTCATATGGTATTACCTCTGCGATGGCTTCAGGTTACTATGCCGCCCAAGGAATATCCAGCAAACTAGCGGGCAAGGAAGAAGCCATGGATGCCTATCATTATGTTGTGGAAAATGCATTTCAGGCATATACGGAAAAGCTATTTGCTCATTATGGTTTGGAAAGGAGGTGGCCCAACAGTCCTTATTGGAAAAATAGGTTGCGTCTTTAATCTTCCTCCAAAATCAAATTACAAGCTTCAAATCTTACCGAAATACAAAGAAAATTTGTATTTGTCATCCATCATTATAAAATTGTGTTAATTCTAAATCTACCTTTTGTTTGGCGTCTGAATTCACATTAACTTAAAGCAAACAGCATTGATCACTACAAACCTCTGCACCTATGAAATACCTAAGTCTGGCCGTTCTCATTGTCGCTATTTCCGCTTGCAAGACTCCTACCGAATTATTAGAGGAAGGAAATTTCAAATCTGCGTTTTCCAATGCGCTTCGAGAAGTAAAAGCACGTAAAAATATCGAACAAAACATCAAAGTGATCAAGAAGTCCGCAAGGATGAAAGTGGATGAAGCAATGCTGTATTCCTCGATATATGGCAATACGGGAAACGTAAAAGACTGGATCAAGACTCAGGCTAAATTGTACAAATTGCTTCAAGAAATAGGAAGGGCCAACTTGATAATTGAAGGGAAGATATCAGAACCTTATGATATGCTATGCACAGAAAAAAAGGATCTTGACTATCAAATTGTAGAATATTATTTTGATGAAGGCCTCGACCATTTAGATCAATACTATTATGAAAATAACAAGGCAGATGCTCGACTCGCCTATCAAAGTTTCAAAGAATGTGAAAAGCATGAAGGGATAAGTTTCTTCCCACAATTGGCAGATAATATCGAAGATGCCCACCAAAAGGGAATCGTGTATTATGTATCAAATCATGGAAATATCGGGAGCAAACTTTTTCTCAAACCTGTACCCAAAGATTCCGATATTCTTCCTGATTGTGATTTTACCATTAACTATGGATACGTGACTTTCTCTACTTCAGAAAGCGTGTCATCTGATACCAAGACTAAAGAAATACAGGTAGATACCAAGGTAAAAACTGATACTTCTGGAATAACTACTCGGACACCAATCTACGAAACAGTAAGTGCCACTATAACTACAAAAACCGTAACTATCACTGCCAGCCTGCATTCAAGAATAACAGCAACAAATGTATCTGGTCAGTGCAATGTCAAATCATCCGCTTATTTTAGTGAAGAGTCGGAAAGCTACGAGGAAGTCAATGTATCAGGAGATGATAGGGCTCTTTCCCACCATGTAGTTGAAAAAAGTGGAGAACCTGCATTCATTCGAAGTGATCTGGAAAGGAAAGTATATAGCAAGGCTAAATCAAGGGTAGGTTTTTGATTGGCAATATGTATTATGATGAGTTGTTTCTAGGATGAACTGATCGATTAAGATATCAGTCCTTCTTTAGATGAATTTCAATTACCACTCTGCGATTTCGACTTCGATTTCCTTCTGATGTATTAGGGAAGAAAGGTTCCGTTTCTCCTTTGCCAGATACTCTGTATTCCACATGTATGTATTCGCTCAGATATTCATGAATGGCATTGGCTCTTTTCTCTGATAATGCTTGATTGTAATCAGTATCGCCAGAGTCATCGGTATGTCCCACAATTTCGATATAATCCACTTCAAGTGTATTAAGCTTTGTCACCAATTCATCGAGTTCCATGTAATATTCATCAGTAATAAAATATTCATCAACTCCAAAGGCGAAATTAGGGATGATGTGTTTTATTTCTTTTTTGGCTTCTTTCTTCTTAATTAATGGCTTTCTCCGTTCTTTTTCCCCAGGTAAAATTTCAGGGTTGTTGTAGGTATGTCTTCGATCTGTCGCATAAAGAAGTTTTTTACGCTCCTCCAAGTCACAATCATTGGCACCTGTACTATTTTTCTTTACAAGTTTTATATCATCTATTAAATAAGCGATTTCATTGCCTTGGTCCTGAGATAACTGGTTTAAATTAAATTTGTGATTATCCGCAGAAAAATTGCCAATATTAATATACAATTCTTCGCCATCTGCTACAAAACTCCCCTCCTTATACGTCCATCTATTACTTATCACAGTAGATTTTTCATTTACAAACGTTAAGTCGGACTTCATCCCAAAACTGTTTTTATCAAAATCGATTAATTCTCGATCTGTAAACATCACTTCAAGTTTATAATTTCTGTCATTTATTGGATTGAGATAAAAGGACAAGGTATACTCGGCTCCTGCTTCCAGTGGACATAAGAGCATGGAATACAGGTTCAATCTAAATTTGCCCGGAAACCTTCGATTTTCTACAATTACAACTTCAGCTTTCTTTCCTTCATAAACCAAATCGACATTCTTCAAATGAAGATCTAATTCAATGGGTGGATACCTAAACCAGGCTTCCGGTGCACAACTTACACCATATTCACTGCAAAGATTTATTTCTTCAAAATTTCCGTTGGCAAGCAGATTTTGTGCTACTAATGAATTTTGTAATAGAATGATCACTACAAAAAAGTGAGTAATCAAAAGCGATACTTTTAATTTATAACCAGTCATGAACTCCATTTTGTTAATCTCTATCGTGCCAATCTATCCGCTCATTAAACAAATAGTTCCCCATTGACTACCAACAGATACAATTAAAACCCAGGAATAAGGAACAATATTTTGTAGATGCAGAAAATTATTCATGTTGCAGATTAAAATAATCAGCAATAGCAAATAAATATTTGAGTTCTACAATCTACATATTGACGAAATAGACAATAAATCATATTAAAAAATCACCTAAATATTAAATGATAATCAATCTCTTGTCCTGTATTTGAAAATAAAAATTATTTTTGATTCTGTGCAAAGTATTTAATCATGAGTGAAGAGACGAAAAAATCAATTATTACAGACCTTTGGGAGAGAAGAGTTCCTCAATTTTTAGCTACTTACATCGGTTTTTGTTGGGCATTTATACAGGTCTTGTTATTTTGTACTGACAGATATGGAATCGACAGTTCGTATATCGAACGGTTCATCATTTTTGCGCTGATAATGACTCCCGCTGTTGTGATTTTCACATATAACCATGGTGCCCCTGGAAGGGATGCCTGGAAAAGTTATGAAAAATACTTGATCCCTGTAAATTTTGTCATTGCCATAGTTTTTGCCAGCTTGTTTGGTGGAGTGAATCAAGTGAATGCGGCACCTACAGAGGTCACGGTGACAACTGAAACAGGAGATACCATTACGAGGATGATTCCAGCGATGGAACAAACAAAATCATTCGCTCTATTTCCTTTTTTGAACAAGTCGGGGCGCGAAGATGTAAACTGGCAGAAATACGCGATTCCGAATTTGTTGCGTGTGGATATGGAGCAGGACGTCCGTTTTTATTGTTTGGACCCATTTGCTTTTGACTATAGTTTAGAGTCCAATAATCATACTATTGAGGATAATAATATTCCTTTCGCAACTTACAATAAGATTGCTAAAGATAGAATAGTAGACTATTTTGTAACAGGTGAGTTTGACTATGAAGGAGAAAATTTAATTACCCAGATCAAAATTTATGAAACCAAAACGGGTGAAGTTTTTTACGAAAAAGAATTTCATACCAATTCTATTTATGAGGTAGTGGATCAGACAAATTCTGAACTTGGAGACAATCTTTATCTAGAAAATAATGAAGATAAAATTTCATTCACTGATTTACCAGCTTCGAATCTGGTAACTGGAAATATCGAAGCTTTGAAGCAATATTATCAGTGTAGGATGATACGAAACAAGGATGAGGGCAGCCCAAGCATGATGGCTCCTATCGAATCAGCCAATGAACTTGACCCTGGGAGTGCCACTTTAAAATTTGAATTGGCAATAGCACATCACAACAATAATAACATCGAAGCCGCGAAAGCAGCCATTGGTCAAGCGCTTGACTATTCTGAGGGACTTCCCGAACGACAAAAATTTCGTATCAAGCAGTATTACTATAGATATAATGCTAATTATGACAAATTTATTCCACTCCTAGAGAGCTGGAAAAAATTATATCCAAACGATTATTATCCGTACAATTCATTAATCGGGTTTTACAGTATAACGCAAAATACGAAGAAGGCCAAAGCTACAGGGGAAGACGCATTGAAAAACGGACATGGATCGAGGGTATTAAAACGACTTGCAGAAATCTGTATTGGGAGAAAAGAATTTGAAGAAGCCGAAAAGTATATTGACGAATATTATAAAGTATTTCCAAATAAAAAGAGAGAAGAAGATGTTCAACTAGCCGATATTTATGTGGCAAAAGGTGAATTTGACAAGGCGAAAGAATGGTATGAATCGATATCATTGATTAATCCAAATGATCATGATATTACAATTAAACTTTCTAATGTTTATTCTCATAAAGGGGAGTTTGATAAGGCAGAGAAAACTCTGGATGATGCCCTGCGACAATGCAAGTTGAGAGCAGACAGCATAGGTGTATACATTCAAAAAGCATTGTTGTATTATCGGACAGGTCAAGTGCAAAAATTTGTGGTGGACATTAATAATCACTTTGAGCTTACTTCTCCAGGTAAGAATAAAATGGAAGCTGCGGCTATCCATATTCAGTTATCGAGCCTCTACGGCATTATGGGGCAAGAGGACCTGGCATATGACAAACTAAAGTATGTGGAAAAATACGCTTCTCACTATTCAGGTTTATTTTCATGTCTTCTTGATTTTTTGATTGGCACATTTACCAACGACCGCGAAAAATTTGATAAAAGTACCGTCCCACCATGTAGGGATTTATTGACAGTCTCCAATCCTACTTTTGAATATTTATTCAAGGGATTCGAAAATCGAACAAATAAAAATCACTCGGAATCCATTCGATATTTCCAAATGTATATAGATACTACCGAAGCCAATAAGGATAATTTTGGCGGTCTCATTGCTGAACAATATCGTCTTAATGGAGAATACAAGAAATCTATTGAATACTGTTTGGAAAGCATGAAACTTATGCCCTTTGAAGGTACTTTCTTATTGGAACTAGCAAAATCATACAAAGAAGATGGTCAAATGGCCATGGCGAAGGAAGCTATCACAACACTTAAAAATAGAGTTTGGAACAAAGCCGAACCTGAATTCTTCTATTATGATGATATGATTTCTCTTGTAGAAGAGTTTGAACTGGAATGATGATGGAAGGAATGACCTATTCGATCATGTTTTGAGTCATTTTGACTTTATAAAGGGATATTCATAAGTAGGAATATCCTTTATAAATCAATGATTGCATAGGTGTTTCTACTGAATTGAAACCCCGTTTTTCTAGTATTTCACCTAAATACGAGGTAATATTTTTCAACCTAAACTTGTCCTTCGCCAGGACGGGCGTTCATTTTTTGCATTGCCAAAAAAACGAACCAAAAAACGCTAGACTGGCCCAATGCAGCGCGCATAGTCGCTCCCACATCCCAAAGCCCAGTCAAGGCCACGCTTCTTTTACCTCTTGGTTATTTCTGGAGCTATCCTCTTTGAAAGTTAGTGTACTCCTGAATATGCCTATAAATTTGGCGTCAGTCACATTGAATTAATTTATTGATTTTGGCATATTGCAGAAGCATTATCGTTTTTGCATCTTTTATCTTCCCCGTAGATATCAGCTCATAGGCCTCCTCAAAATCCATTTCCAAAACTTCAATATCCTCCTGTTCCTCTTCCAATCCTCCTCCTTCGCTCACCTTCATCGTGGCATCATATTCTGCAACAAAAAAATGTAATATTTCTGTCACCGATCCTGGAGACATATATGATTCAAAAACCTTACGGACTTGACCCACCTTGTATCCGGTCTCCTCTTCTGTTTCCCTCCTGATGCAATCTTCTGCGTCGTCTTCATCCAATAAGCCTGCACACACCTCGATCAGCATTCCATCTTTATTTCCGTTCAAATACGACGGCATTCTGAATTGTCGGGTCAATATTACAGTCTTCTTATCCCTATTATACAAGAGGATGGCTGCACCGTTCCCTCTATCGTATGCTTCCCTAATTTGAGTTTTCACATCGCCATTATCGTCACTGTAATTAAACGTCACCTTGTACAGTTTATACCAGTTGTCAGATAAAAGTTCATTTTCTAGTATCTCAATATTCTGCTTCATTCTGCCTACCTTCTAATTAGAATTCCGAGTTGAATATTCTTAAACCTTGACACCAATGTACCAAATAAGTTTCCATTGACATCAGTAAGTTGAATATTAAATACATCGGTCAAATAATGTGAGTAGCTCAATGAAAGCTCGAGCAGATTATATGAAAAGGCGACACCATGTTTTAATCCTATTTGATGTCTTGATTTTACTCCTGGGAGCATATCAATATTCATTAGATCAGATTGATTGCTAATGCCTAAAATATAATTGTAAATAGGTCCGGTAGATAAATGAATGCTATGCTTAGGATTCCATTCCAATTGAAGTGGCAACTCAAAAGTCGATGCAATCATCCTGGAAGAATGGTTTCTTTCAATTGCCCCCATCCATGATAATCCTGGTCCGGTATTTATGTGAAATCGATCATTTATTTTGTATCCTACCCTAGTCATCAGTGCAGGTAGCCTCAATCCTTTTTGTTGCCCTTCTTGCCCTCCAATTTGGGTTTTGATATCTTCAACTATATCGCTGTGATTAATGCCTATTCCCACACCAAATTCAAACTTAGATTGGCTGTAAGAAGATCCGATTGAAAATAGTAGAAAACAAAAAGTCAAAATTGAATTTTCAAAAGTGAATTTCATATGGGTTTGCTTGATGTAAATGATTTAATTGGCTTTTGCATCACATTTCTGAACTCCTGGTCTGGACATGCCTTCTATTGTCTTTTTTCAATAAATAGAATGTCGAATCACATTAAAATATTGTCTACGGACTAAATAAAGCCATATCCAGAATCATCTGATGTCTTTATACTTACAGTTTTTCAGATAAGAAAATTGGTCTTTTGCTTATTAAAAAAAGAGGGATTAAAACAGTGAAAATCAGTATTTATTTCAAATAATTACAATCGATGATTAATATCATTTTTTTGTATTTTTATAACTAATATATTTGGGTTGGTAACTATTTAACTAAATTAATCATGCATAGAAAGGAGATTGTTTTTTCTTTTGCAGTTCAAGTCAAAAAATAGTAAATGTTAAATTGCTTAATTGTTGAAGATGATTACGCTTTTGCCATCGATACTAAGTTGAGAGCAGAAGAAGTCGGAGTTAAGGTCGTTGGAATAGTTTCATCATTTGCCGAAATCAAAGAAGCTTTACAAAAAGAAAAAATAGATTTAATTCTCAGTGATGTAAAACTTAAAAATGGTGAATATGCCTTTGACTTTTTTAAGACTATAGAAGATCTTCCGCCTATTATTTTCTTTTCCGGGGTCAAGGATTCCAGTCTATATGATAAAAGTAAGGAAAGCAAGCCCTACGTTTATCTGTCCAAGCCTTTTGATGATGTAACCCTCAAGAGTGCCATTGAAGGTGCGCTACGTTCCAAGAAAGAATCTCTATTTGATACAGAAGACATTCAGGTAAAAGAACATAATTTATTTGTCAGATCCAATGGTCAAATGATTAACCTGCGACCGTCCGATATCTTTTATATCAAGTCTGAAGGAAACTACATCCTTATTTTCACCAAATCTAAAAAAATAGTCATTCGTTCATCTATCAAGAAAGTATTGGCCAAAATCAATTCAGATAAATTCATGCAAGTGCATAGAGGATACGCTGCAAATATATCAAAAGTCGATTCTTTTAATATCAGCGAAAGTTATGCAATCATAAATTCAGAAAATATTCCGATAGGCCGAAAATTCAAGAAACTATTCAGAGAAAAATTAAAAGAAAAATAATCAAAGAGGCAAGCTGATAGTGGCTGTCGTCCCTTTGCCAAATTCACTGTTATAGTGAAGCGTACCATTGATTTTTTTGATAATTTCTGAAGAGAGTAATATTCCCAATCCGAGTCCTGTTTCGCCAGTAGGTCCCTTCATCGGTTCGATAGCTAACGAATTATTTAACTTATCCAGCTGTGTCTCATCCATCCCAATGCCTAGATCAATTATTTCGATTATAATCCTTTCATTTTTGCGATAAAATTTAACTTCTACCTTACCGTTGACATGAGAAAACTTGATTGCATTTGATATTACATTGCCTAAGACTACCAAGAGGCTCGCCTCATTTGAAATACATTTTATCCATTTCTTGCCATTGCTGATTACTTCCACTCCTTTCTTGGAGGCAATTTCTTCGTGCTCAAAAATTGATTTATTTACACAATCCAGAATATTTACCTCATGAAATTCAAGAATCATATTCCTTTGTCTTTCTGTCCAATCGATCAATCGATCAATGATGCCTAGCGTTTTTTTGGAATTAGACTCTACGGTATTTGTCAATTTTTTCACTTCATCATATTCTCCTCTTTCCGTAAAATGATTTATTGATCTTGAAATATTATTAAGAGAGATTAGTGGAGACCTGAGGTCATGCCCTATAATAGAGAACAATTGGTCGTTCAATGTCTTGGATTCCGTCAGAGACTTGTTTTTATAATAAAGCTCCTTTGTCTTTCTGTCCACTTCTTCGCTAATCCTGCGATTTAAGCTTAAAATCCTGACCCTCCGATAATTCACGTAAACGAAGGCTCCAAATGAAAAAAGTGAAATCAATAACCCATAAAACCAATATGCCCTGTAAAAAGGAGGTATCTTGTATATCGAGATGGTTTTGGGAGAAGACCATTCACTAATTCCGATTTTTTTGCTGACGAAAAGATTGGTAAAACCTTCTTCCAATTTTGAAAGGTCAATAAAATTTCCCTGGGTATAAGACCACTTAGAATCGTTGGAAGAAAATAGATAACGGAGTGAATTGGAAAATGGATTAGGAGGTACATCAAAAATGAGATTTGCATTCCCATGATATCTTCTTATTACAACTTCATTTTTATCTTTCTCGATTGGTATAGTCTCACTTTTGTTATTGGCAATATTCACATAATTCAGAGCTTTAAGGGTAAACTCCGGTGAGTTATCCTCCAATTTTACTTCGTATGGATTAAATTTTATAATACCATTGATACCGCCATAATATATCAGGCTATCATTCACAAAACAATAAGAGTGCCTATTCATCTCATTTTCATGAATTCCATTTTCTTCTAAAATTACGAATATTTCCTTAGTCAATTTGTTGTAAATAGAAATTCCATAATCTGTAGAAAGCCAAAGTCTATTGTAACTATCTTCGAATATCGAATGTACATTATTGTGACTCAGTCCATCTTCTTCATTGATTACATCTGCACTTGACTCTCCGTATTTCCATTTTAAAAGCCCTTCATATCTAGTCCCAACCCAATATATTGATTCATCATCAACATCCTGAGTAATGAATGAAATAACTTTGTTGTCAAATGCATCGAACTTTTTCACCTTCATCAATTCCACATCCATCTCAAATATTCCGTCATCCGACAATAAAAAAATTAACTTATCACTGGCCCCCTGCACTATATCCGTAAATGATACATCTCCAATTTCGTTTAGGAACATATAAGAAAAAGTACCTTCATTATCATTATAAGTACAAATTCCTCGTGAAGATGTCATCCAAATTCGATTATTTTTGTCCTTAAACCAATTTACAAAAGCACTAATTCCCTTTTCATTATTCTGCCCATTACTCAATTTGAGTTTAGACCTGGTAGTTGTAGATGAATTTAGATCCAGAGCGGTATATATTGGCCCAAATGTTCCAAGTAGATATTTACCTTTTTCTACCTCAGCAATTCCATAAAACTGATTTCCAGGATGGATAACCTCAAGTATCTTGTCGCTTGGAATATCCAAAACGTACAATCCTGATTCAGTGCAGATCAATAAAGTATCTTTTGAAATAGCCAACATTTCTCTGATACTTAAATTATCCTCACTCAAAATCTCTTGAAAAATATCCCTCTTTTTCTCAACCTTTATCAGCCCTTTATTTGTACTTAGCCATATCGTATTATCATATCCAGAAACTTTTAATAAATCTAAGTTTGTGGGAATTGAAGGCAAAGTTTCGCTCAAATTAATATTGTCCCGACTTTCTAAATTGTATACATATAATTGTTCATTTGTTATGTAATAAAAATCATTCCCCATGAATTCATACAGCAAGTTATCTTTTGACCCTCTAATTAATGTATCATTCGAATTTGAAACCAATTCAGCACGAGCCTTTTCAAGCCGTTTCACAGATTCAGTCCAATGCATATTAAATCGGCTTTTAAACTTAGCTTCCCCTTCATACCAGACATACATATGCGCATATTTTTCTTCGTAGCGCTTTGTTTCTCCTGTGTTCAAATCCTTTGTAATAATGGCATCTTGATTTTTGGTCCTGAATGATAAAAATTTGGGCTCACGGTTTTTGACATCAACTATCAAATTACTATTATCACCTCCAACTTTTTTCAACTCACGACCATCATACCTGAAAATAGTTTCCCTATCATAGGACAAATAGATATTTTTCGCTCTATCATTCCATAAGTACACAATTCTAGAGTTATCAAATTCGCCGATAGGACAATATTCGGCCATTTTTAAAGATTTTTTAGATAATGTATTATAAATTATAATTCGATCCGTGACCAATTCATTTCTTTCACTAATTGAGAGATTAAGCCATAAATTGTCATTTGCGTCAACCTCCAATTCTTTGAAAGGCAAAATGCTCTCTACATGAATCGGCTCAAATGTAAAACCATCAAATTTCAACAAGCCCCTTCTTGTTAAAATCCATAAGTTGCCCTTGCTATCTATATCCAGATCTTTGATGTATTCATCCGGCAGTCCGTGATCCTTAGTAAATTTTTCAGCTACATATTCAAAAGACTGACCGTTGGTGGATACAGCCAGCACCAAAAACAAAAGGCAAAATGAAAGTACTTTAATGTATTTGGTTGGCATAAAACTGATAATTGAAAGAAATATTTCTCTAAAAAAACCAAATGAATATTAATCAAAAAGAAGTGACTCAAAAACATGTTGTAAATGCCGTTTCAACATGTCCCAACCCTCCTTTTCAATAACTTCATGGACTAAAAATTCGAAATTAACTATTTTCTATTATAAGCATAAATAAATGACCAAAACAAGCTTCCTAGCTTCACACTGTGTTGTTTGCAACCTTTTTAATACCGTTGACACCACATAAAGTTAAAATTCTGAAATCACTGAAGAATAGAACAATAAATAATAATTTAGAGGAAGTAATCCTTCGAAATATTGAGTTTTGTGTGAAGTGATTATGTATTGAAATAAAACATTCTTTTGGGGATGAATAGACAAGCGGGAAGGTGCCTTACAACCTTTCTGCTTTCATTTCCGAGCTACCCAAATCACCCTATTATATTTTCACAAATGTCGTGGATGACAATACTTTTTCGTCATTAATCATTTCAATGATATACATACCACTCGAAAGCATAGAGACATCAATACTATTTACAAAATCAGAGTTTGTTTCGTAGTGAAATACTTCTTCACCGTAAAGATTATATATTTTATAATCGCTGGAAATTGTTTCTGATCGCAAATACAATTCATTGGTTACAGGATTCGGATAAATTGAAAATATGGATGATTCGTCATACATTTCTGAATCTTCAGTGCTTACAATCTCCAATGGCAATATCTCTCCTTCCTCATCCAATTTCATCAACCAGGAATATAACCACTTTCCATCGGCTGGTATCATATGGTAGGAAAAACTTCCATATGCAACTAAATTTCCAGACGAAAGGTACTCCAAATCGTTGATATTATTTCTGCATAGTTCACATTCTTCTAACGAATAAAATTTCTGCCAAATCAAATTTCCATCTTCATCCAATTCTCCAATAACACTTCTTATTATCTGTCCCTTGGTCACTACACCCGCAAAGAGAAAATTATTCGATTCAGAAGGAATGAGGGAATGAAAGGCGATGCTATTTTCATCATTAAACTCAGTATTCGCATAATGCTTCCAAACGATTTCTTTGGTTTTATAATTTACCCTTATGACCACTGGTCTCCATCCGTCAACCGCTGGCCATTTGTCATCTCCTACCCATTCACCTGCAGACAGTAAAAGTTCATCATCATTCAACCTAATCATGCGATAAGGCCTGAAAATATTTAAAGATTCAGGAAAAATATATTCTTCTAATAACTCACCATATTGATTCATTTCACCAATGAAGAGTCTACTTCTATCATAGGTGCCAGTAATCAAAAAACGGTCATTTTCGAATACTTCAAACGGACCAGCCACAAGATGCTTGCCAAGACCATTCAGGACTAATGTGTCTACTAAATCTTCCTTTACAATGTGCATGGCATATTTTGCACTATCCTCCGAACTTTCTGTACTTCCAATATATAGTGCATCATCTATTAAGGTTGTTTGTGCAGGTCCATATCCAGCGATTAAACCTTTTTTGTGTACAGTGTCAATCGCACTGACTTCATGATTTTCCAAATCATACTTGACATTATATAATTCGGGCCCCGCAGATACAATAAAAGAAGCTATGTTTTCCTTTCTCAATATGGTATTATGAGTTCCCATACTTGGAAAAGAATTAAATATTATCAATGTGTCGGAATGTTGTGATTCACCCGAAATACTATTTACCTCAGCAATGTAGATACCCCATCTTGCAGTAGTGGAATCTATCAAAAAAGCCCCCGAACCTATAGTTAATAGGTTCGAGGGATCTATTTCAAGTATTGCCTCACCCCGCGCACTAAATAATCCATAATTATCAAGTATTGTGAAAGGGTCTTGGCTCCAGACTTCTTTCTCTACTCCAACTATTATAAGTAGTGCAAATATTATCCGGGAGAAATAAGGCATCTAAATTTTATTTGACATTTTACATTCAAAGAATTATTTCAAGATAATAATTTTATCTGAGAACGAACGATTACCTGCACTACAATGAATTGAATATACTCCATTCGATAAATTCAGGTCAATTCTTTCTCCATTTGTCACATTTTTCTTTTCAAAAACCAATCTTCCTGATGCATCAATCAATCTGACCGTTGCTTGAGACTCATTAAGTCTATCTTCATCAAAGACTACGCTTATCTCTCCATAACTTGGATTAGGATAAAATCCTACGTTCAATACACTATCATCCTCTTTTTCAGGTTTGATAAACGGTCCACTATAGAATGATGGGCATGTATATGTATTAGTAGCTTGTGTAATCGGCAAGTTATATCCAAAATTATTATTCAAAATCAAAGCGGCCTTTATTGATCCAACACCAGAGTTGTTCGTAGCAATGGTATTCAAATCAGAAATTTCTTGAGCTGGCAACTGGCTTAAATCAGAATAATCCGTCTGAATTTCAACTACCCTGTTGAAGTCAACTAGCTCAGCTAAATCTCTAGGATTATAAATATCGTTAAAATCAATGGACTTAAATTCACTTTGAACATCTTTGTCAAGGTCATTATTTAGTAAGAAACTGATTAATCTATATTTTCCATGAAGAGATTGATCTACAGAAAGTGCACTTTTGATTCTCTGAATATCCGGATTTGTTTGGGCATTTTCATAACGAATAAGATCCATGACATAATCATCGTATTCATCCTGGAATTCGATGAATTTATAAATTAAATTCTTTTTTAAATCTCCTGTTTGATATGCCGCATTCAGTAATGCAGTATTTGAAGGACTAAAACAGTGAGCTTCATTTACCAGATAAGCTACATAACTATTCAGCAGCAAAGTTGAGTTTTGGCTCAGTACATTGACTATCTCATTTTCCGTATAGTAATCACTATTCTCAAGTAAAGCATATATAGCTTCAGCAGACACCCAAGGGCTGGCATTATTAAGAGTAGCGAGAACAAAAGGTGTATTTGTATCACTATAGTTTTCTATTACACTTACCAGAACATCTGTATCACCGCCGTCCGTTGTACCAGGAAATATAACATCATCGTCAGAGGTTTTATGCGGCTGCAGAGGTACAGAACTTGTCGGCTCAGTAGGGTCAAAAGGTGGAGAGAAATTCATAATATCTGGGCACTCCGGTTGATTAAATATTGTCACAGGATTAACCAAGAATGAATAATCCACTAAAGCTTCTGAACCTATACTACGTTGAAAATACGTTATTGGAAGTGATCCAGTAGTATTAAAATCACTATCGTCTCCAGGTGCAGCATTATGGAAGAAACTATTTCCCGCAGACTCATCAGTTGCTCCCTGAGTAGGGTTGATTTCTTCTGTTTTAAAGTTATTCGCCACAATATCCGTAGTGAAAGTATTACATAGAAACTCCAAACCACCTGAAGGAGAGCCTTGCTGACCCATGGTCACTACACCATCATTTAAATGCTCAAACTTATTGTTGTCAATAGAATTATTTATTGCTCCCTTTTCAACTACCTTTTCAAACATAATACCAACTCCTGTTGACGCAGACGATCCGAAATTTGTAAAATTATTGTTATTGATGTCGACAAAGCCTACACCAGAGAGTTTGATTCCAACACTATTCCCCTTAATCTCAAAATTACTATTATGAACATCCACATTAGACAAGGATTCAAAATTGAGGTTTGCTATAGAGTTTTTGAACGTATATCCATTTATAAAGATATTGTTTGCATCCCAGTAATGACATGTTATTCCTGCTTGTGTCCAATCACTAACTTCGGGTTGAGCATTGGCATTTATATCTCCTTCCATTGTCAATTCCACCTGATTAATACTTATTCCATAATACATATCACCTGTTAAATCAGTATCAGTGATATCCAATACCCCTCTCCACATACCAATCTGGCTGGTAGATGTTAGACCAGTTGGAACGTCGTATGCCGAAAATGTAGAATTTTCTATGGTGACAGTGGCATCACAAATTGTAGAGATTCCCGATCGGTTATTCAAAAACATAGATTCATCCTCCACAACAATTGTGACTGCATCACGATACTTTCTGGCTTGGATTCCGATTTCCGCATATTCTATGTCTGTATTTGAAATCGTCAATGTATTATCTCCGTCACCAAATTGCATATAATCTCTCAAATATATACCAGTCCATGTTTTATCTGCCTCAGCACAGGCACTATCATCTCTTGTCAAGGTACAATCTGTGAACGAAACTGTTTTTCCTGGTTCAATAATAATTCCATGGCCAGGTGTAAATTTCAGGGTAGAATTCACAAACTGAACATTGGCATTTACGTACAAATCTGCATTATAAGTCTTATTAATTGTTATTGGTCCATCGTCATTTATTTCGAAAACACCATATACACCTACAGCATCCCATGCTTCAGCTACTGTTGCAGTTTCGAGGGAATACTCACCTCCAACATCGGGATATAAGAATTGAGCTGCTAGAATAGAAGCCTCACGTGCAGCTGCATAATCAGGAAACCCTGATAAGTAAGTGGTCATGCTTTTGTAGACAATCTTAAGTGCTTTGGTGAGACCAATTCCGGTGACATCATAAGGTTCGCAAAAATCATTTTCTCCAGAATCTCCTTCAGTTAATAAATAAAACCAATAGTTTTGAACTCCAGCATCTTTATGGTCACTTGTCCCTGTCCATAAATCTCCAAGATATGTGTCTGGTCCTGGGTCTCTTACGTTAGGATTATTAGGGTTCGCCATATCCCGAACTGGAAATGACTCTTCATCAACGATTCGTTCTTCACCAACTTGCCATCCCCTTGTTACAGGTTGCTGAACGTACCATTGTACAGCATTTCCAAATATATCACAGAAAGATTCAGCCAATGCTTCTGCTTCATGCTCCCCCGAATAAAGTTCCTCGCTGTAAAGAACGGCATGTGTCAATTCATGTCCCATTACATCAAGAGTAGTATAATCATCTAATGCATTTTCCCATGGACCGTTTTCTAGCCCATCAGTGCTACACGCTATTTGTGCCACTCCAGTTTGCCCTGTCTGGCTAGGAAAAAATGCTGCTCCATAGAAAAATAATTCAGAAACTTCAACATTAACATCAGCACCCATTCCATTCCAACTATCTCTTTGCGGAATAGAATTTTTGTAATAATCCAAGGCCTGAGACATTGCCCAATGAGCGGTGGTTGTCGCTCGATTACTTTGTGTACCCCAGCCATTCAACCCTGCAATATGAGTAAGATTTGGAAGACTTTCAGTAGTCAGTTTCCAACTATTAGTAGAACAATCATCTACTAATGAATAATTGCCGCCACCGATATCTTGAATATTGATGTCGACATTTGAAGACTCCCATGTCACAGGCACACTGACGCTGGTACAATGCTCAGAAATAACTTCCGAATTAATAACATCTCCAGATGTGGCAGAATAGAGTATTTTTCTCTCTCCCATTTCATTTCTTGTAAAAGCACCATACGCCAGTACAGGCTCATCATCAATAGCATAAATCTTAGGTGTCTTGCTCTCAAGATTAATATTTTGTGCTTCAAGGCTTTTGACCACTTCAATTGAAGGAGATTTTTGACCTAAACTTGAATCAAATCCGATGACATTTCCATTGATGGCATAAATGCCCTCATCATTGATATGCACTACTGAGATACCATTATGAACAAGATAGCCATGATACCATTGTTTGAAATACTTGTGCGTATGTCCGAGATCATCTTGTTTGTTTCTGAATTCAATAAATTCATGATCTTCATTTAATCCATAATGATCTCTGAGTACCTTATTCAAATCGCTCATCTTGGTTTTCGGGATATGAAGATTGGTGAACTTTTTTTTGTGCTTACTCGAAGAATGAGCACTTTTAGTAACCTTCTTTTTATCAAAATTAGTGACTTGTGAAAAGCCGCCAAAAGGGTTTAATAGTGAAATAATAAAAATAAAACTTGTAATTAATGTTTTCATAATTTTAGGTTTATGATTTATAGAATATAATTGAAATAAGCACAGTATTGCAAATGCACAATAGACTATGCCATACGTGTATACCATTGAGTTTATCTTGAAAATCATGCGTAAAGAATGCGAGACTATTCGTGATCAGTCTAACAAACTAAATTTGGATTCTGCCATATATAAAAAATCGTAAATCAGTATTGGGAAATATCGTATTGGTAATAATTAGTTTATGTATTTCCGCCCATAAAGTTCGATCAAATTGTTCAATAATGCAAGTGAAAATTTTCTCATTCTGAATAAATTTGAAATATTTTTAATTGCTGACCTCTGACACAGGGTTGTCATTTCCATTATTAATTTTGCCTCTATTTAAACTATATTTCAAACATTTTTTATACGAATTATTATTTAAATATGATGATCAAAAATTATTGCAACATCTTTAAAAATAAACACGCCAACAAATTCAAATGAAAATACGACACCTTCATGAATTGCTTGAAATCCTTCCCGAAGATGAGTGGATCATGCTGGATGTTTTGAGAAATATAGTGATCAATAAATTGCCGAAATATTGCAAAGAAAAATTCTCGCACAATGTTCCTTACTTTTATGGAAACAAGGGAATTTGTATTATTTGGCCCGCTACCATTCCAAGAGGAGGAATCAAAAAAGGGGTGTTATTTGGATTTTCGCAAGGGTACAAATTGAAGGATGAAGACCAATATCTGTCTAAGGGCACAAACAAGAGAGTCTATTATAAAATATTTAATTCAGTGGAAGAGATTGATGCAGTGGCGCTCAACAAGCTATTGGATGAAGCTATTGCACTGGACCTCTCGTAATATTCAGATTATTAAATAATACTAAACTATGAAGAACTGTACTTTAAAGCCAGACAAGACATTACAAATTGAACCATCTAAGTCATCATCAAACAGGGATTTTGATTTTTATGTAGGCAAGTGGAAAATTCTGAATAAGAAGTTGAAAGACCGATTGTGCGGCAGTACGGAATGGATAGAATTTGAAGCACATCAAGAAATGAAAACCATTCTATTGGGTAATGGAAATTCAGATTACTTCATAACCTCTTTTAATGACAGTCCTTTTGAAGGGCGTACCATACGCCTTTTTGATCCGAAAACAAGGTTGTGGAGTATGTATTGGATGGATAGCATTTCTTGTAAGCTCCAGCCTCCTACTGTAGGTTCATTTGAAGGTAATCAGGGAAGATTTTATTGCAAGGATGTTTTTAATGATCAAGAAATTATCGTAGAATTCTTGTGGGACAAATCAGATATTCAAAAACCATTTTGGTGTCAATCATTCTCAGCAGATGGTGGATCTACCTGGGAGCCCAATTGGTATATGTACATGACTAGGATGGATTGATTTACAATCAAAAATAGCCCAAGGAAAATTCTTTGGTATGCTGATCGTAAATTTAGCGCTCTCTTTAAAGTCATTTCTTACATTTCATCGCTTGCTTCAATAAAAATTAAAAAAACCTCTATCTTCGATATTATTAATTCTGCCCAAAGTACTGGTTGGTGACAAAGCGAATTTTTACCTATGAAATATCTTGAAACCAAGTCTAAAAATATTATTTCAACCATCCTCATATCCGCGCTTTGTTTTGCAATCATTGTCAATTCAGGTATTTTGGATGGAGCAGGAATGGCCGCTCTTATATTGATTTGGCTTCCCGCTGTCATCGGGATCATAACGATCGTCATATATCTAATAACCAATATGATTACTAAGAAATACGCGCCGATCGCAACAATACTAGGCAACTTGTTAAATTTATTTATTGCAATAAGTTCGCTTTTCAATCAGACATAATATCAACTAAAAAATATAACATGGCACATAACACAAACACTCCCCAAAGTCCAATTGTAGATTTGTCTTCTCTTGAATACTTCGCTCCTTTCAAAGGGATGAAGGCAAAACTTTTTCATACCGACACGCAAACAATTTCTTTTTGGGAGATCGAAAAAGATGCTGTCTTGCCCGAGCATCAACATATCAATGAACAGGTAAGTATAGTGACCAAAGGTACTTTGGCTTTGACCATTGATGGCGTGACTACACATATGAAACCAGGGATGGTCGCGCTGATACCACCGAATACGGATCATTCGGCAGTTGCTCTTACCGATGTAGAAGTCACTGATGTGTTCTACCCCATCCGAGCAGATTTTCCAAAATAGAAATAATGACTGATATGATAAAAAGGCAACCGTGGGTAGAACATGAATTCAATCTGGGTATTGACATTGGATGGACCAAAAATGTGATGACCAGGATAAAAGATGGTCCCATTCGCGTAGCGCATTATTGCCATGATTTGAGTGATGAAAGGCTATCTGACAATCGCAATGACAAATGGAGTATCAAAGAACATATTGGACATCTCATTGACTTGGAAGAATTATGGATCAATCGTTTTTTACAATTCGAAAATCTGGTTCCAGAACTTGTCCATGCCGATATGTCAAATCAAAAAACCGAACAAGCCAGCCACAACGAGAAATCAATTCAAGATCTGATCGATTCGTTTCAACGGGAAAGAAAAAAGTTGATCGACACATACGATTCATTGAGTCTGGAAGCACAAAATCATGCTGCCCTCCATCCAAGAATTAAAATGCCGATGAAGCCTGTGGATCTTTTATTTTTTGTGGCCGAACACGATGATCATCATTTGACTTCTATTGACATGCTAATAAACGATTGAAACGGGTCATAATTTCATGAGTCATTTGTACTTGATTTATGGCCTTGGATTGATAATATTCTGACCACGTATTTGAGTAAGTTGTAAATAGCAATGAGAATAAATGAAATGGAAGGCTATATTTGCTGAATATTATTAAGATCATTCTAATTTCGATTGATGCCAAAATTGCCAGCGCAATATCAATTTATAGACTTATCAGATTATGGCAGACCTGTAGCGAGGTGGATCGCCAATTCTCTAAAAGGTACTTCCATCACTCCAATACATGTAACGACCTGGTTCATCGTTTCAGGAATATTGGCAATAATTTGCATGTTCTATGGCTATACTGCCGCTGCCGCATTTTTTCTAATTTTGAAGTCCATTTTGGATGCAGCGGACGGCGAATTGGCCAGAATCAAAGAGACTCCTTCCTATGTTGGCAGATATTATGATTCCATTGCAGACATCATTCTGAACTTTTGCTTTCTGCTCACATTTTGGCACATTACAGATGGTTCATTCATGCTTATGGTTTTGGCATTCATTGGGGTTCAACTTCAAGGAACCTTGTACAATTATTACTACGTCATTCTTCGAAATACAGTTCAGGGAGATACGACCAGCCGCATATTTGAAGATAGTCCACCGACTGCCATGGAAGGAGAATCACAGCGAAATGTCGATTTATTTTATAGGATTTATGACTTCCTGTACATTGCATTTGATAAGACAATCTACTTATTGGATAAGAATGCGATGAATAGTCGACCATTTCCAAAGTGGTTTATGACTTTGCTTTCTTCCTTTGGACTTGGATTTCAATTGTTGATTATGGCCGTTTTATTGGTATTGAAAATGGAGGATTTTGTGATTCCTTTCTTTATCGCCTTCTCTGCCCTTATTGTGGTTTTTATAGGTATTCGACGGACCATCCTGACTTGACAGATTTGTATTTTTAGAAGTTTTTACCGACATTTATATCAAACCCATTACATTATGAACGGAACACTCTCACTCAAAGAAATTGATCAAATCCTCAATGATAATACTGAATCTGTAATCTGGACTCAAAATATTCGCTCGTCAGTTACCTTAGTCCGTAAGATTCTTCAACTTATTGCCTTTATAGGATTTATCATTTTTTTGCTCGTTGTCGCTTTTTCTGATAATACTGATAAATCTTCATTTGGTTTTGATTCCATTACGATTCTTGCGACTTACGGCATGGCATTAGTCTATGAATTTACCAATACCTATATTTTTGCGACTTTGGAATATTCGATTTATCCAAAATTTATATCCTTCGAATGGGGGCTTTTCAGTCGTAAAAGAGTAGACATTCCTTTTAGTGATATTACTGCAATCAATCTTGTACAATATACTGACAGCAAATTCTCAACTATACATTTTGGAACTAACAATGTGTACAATATCAAAAAATTTGATTTCGATAATAATGATACGCGACCGCATATTACCTTCGAAAGAGTCAAAGATGGTGTCAAAGTACATGAGCTGCTGAGCTACTTACAAAAAATGGCCAAAACTTAAGTCGGTCAGTAAGAAAACTCTTAATTAACTCCTGAATTTAGTTCGAATTCTTACATTAATTAGACCTTTCCCGTTGAGAATCGTGAACAACAGAAGGGAGATTTAATTAGTCAAGACCGATAAAAACAATCGCATCCTTTTACAAGAAGTATAAATACAAATTTCATAATCTTTAGGCATTTTAATATTTTGTTGAAAATATGGATCATGTACAAAGAGCAACTAAAAATCTACGACAAATTAATAGATAAATGTCCTAGATTCGAACGTAAAGGAAAGACAATGCCTTACACCTCAGCAAATGGCTACATGTTTTCGTTATTGAATAAAAATGGTGAAATAGGCATTAGATTTTCGAAAGATGTGCAGGAAAATTATTTCAAAAAGTTCAACACGACCTACTTCAAGTCCTATGGAGCTACAATGAAAGGTTATATTTTAATAACTAAAGAAATGCTAGAAGACCTGGGTACATTAGCCACCTATCTCGATGAAAGCTATGACTATGTAATGTCTCTAGAGCCAAAGTGAGAGATGTGGCCAATTAATAAAATTTGCATTATCAAATATTACCATTGATGAAAAAATCTGCATTCTTCTTTTTGACATTGGGATTGATCATGACATTCTCCTGTTCAAAAAAAAGCACACCCATTTTTTCAAACATCTGGGACGAAGATGTCTATTATTTTGGTGAGAATCTTAAAGAAAATCACGTCGACTTATTCTTCAAAATATCCAAATCTGAGTTTGAAAATGACATCAATAATCTCCGCTCCAATACAAGTCAATTCGATGAACCACAAATACTCATAGAACTTGCCAAGATATTGAGCAAAATTGGAGATTCACATACCCAATTGGAATTTACGCATCAATTGAGTCCGCTCCCTTTCAGAGTACTTTGGCTGGATGATGGTTTGCTTTTGTCCGAAGTGGACATCAATCATAGCCAACATTTAGGTAAAGTCATTATTGAGATCAATGATATGCCGATTGGTCAAATCATGGACCAATTCCGATCAGTGATATCATATGAAAATGAATCTAACTTCAAAAATCAAGTGATCAACTATATCCGTTTTATCGAATTTTATAAATTTCTTGGGCTTGGAGAATCCTCAAATGAAGTATTATTCAAATTTGAGGATGAAAGTAAATTGGTATTGAACGACACAAACAGTACAAGAAAGGCAGTCGAAACCACTTCGACACCTCTGTTTCTTGAGGATACAGAAACATATTACTGGTATGAAGAATTGACTGATGACAATCTTATTTATATCCAATACAACGCTTGTCGGGAAAGATTAGAGCTGCCCATGGAAACGTTCACAAATCAAATTGTCAATGAAATTGATGGTAACAACAATATTGATAAAATAGTATTGGACTTTCGGCATAATGGCGGTGGCAACTCTGCCATAATGAAACCATTGATCGATGAATTAGAAAATTATGTTTCCGAAAATCGATTCACAAAGGATCAAATCTATGTCATTATTGGTAGAAAAACATTTTCTGCAGCAGTATTAAACACCCTAGAGCTAAAACGCAAGTTGGATATGAAGATCTACGGCGAGCCATCAGGAGGTAAACCAAATCACCATGGAGAAGTCAGATATTTCCGAATGCCCAAAAGCTTTCTAAAAGTGTCATATTCGACAAAGTACTTTGAAGTATACCCTAACAATGATGATTCTATTTATCCCGACAAGGTCGTCGAATACGATTCGTATCATTATCTCAATGGAGTCGATCCTGTATTGGCTCAAATTATATCCGAATAATTTGACAAGCCTAGGGCTTATTAAGCATTTTAAATCTGTGTTGAATTTATTAAATGACCATGTCTGCTTATGAATGATAATTCACTTTCAATTTATTACCAATTAAATTTGCTTGCGTTTATCGGTGATTAAGTTAATTTTTATAACTTCCAGCCACAAACCTAATTACTGTAATACTTTTGAATATTCCTGCTACCATATCTGACTACTTTTTGTTTGTCATTAAATCATTGCGACAAGATGAAGTCCTCGCCATGCATGGACATTTTGTTCCCTTAGAGGGTAAAGATACATCTGTGGTTGAGTACCTTAAGGAAGAATTCAAAAACCAACTCATAGCTTATCCAAAGACTGAAATCGAATTTGACGAAGAGGCCGCCTATTGGGCTGCAGAACTCATTTACAACAGTTCGCAACTTTTGCTCAATAGAGAAGATATTATAGATGCAGTAAGTCAACATCTCAACTCTTATGAAGGGACAATTACAAAATCATCCATTATTTCGGCAGATTTGTGTTTGCGATTTCTTCCTGATATTATCGAACAATTAATCGAAATTGACAATGAAGATCCATTAATCGAAAAACTAACGAGTATTGGTTTGGAATGGCACTATTCCATGATTTCTAATTGCAAAAAAGTTGATAATATTGATTTTACTATTTTGGAATCAGATAGATGGTTATTGCAAATTTATGCGGAAAGGGTTGCTGTTTTTCAAAATAAAGTACTCATGAAAGTCCCAATAATCGACAAATATTATTCCGATGAACTGGGCATTTATAAAAACCAATTATTAAAATAGGAGTCAAACGCTCCAAAACAACTGAACTGAATACTAGATATGGCTGTAAATAAACTCAAGAATGTATTATCTGATCTGAAGGAACTATTTGTAGGAAAGGATGACATTATAGATTTGCTGGGAATTGCTTTGGTAGCAAGAGAGAACGCATTTTTGTTGGGACCTCCTGGAACTGCCAAAAGCGCCATTGTCAAACAATTATCCAACAGAATCGAAGGTGGAAACAATTTTGAATATCTGCTGACCCGATTTACTGAGCCAAGTGAGATTTTTGGTCCATTCGACATTAGAAAATTAAAAGAAGGTACGCTGGTGACCAATATCGAAGGAATGATGCCCGAGGCTTCTCTGGTATTTTTAGATGAGATATTCAATGCAAATAGTGCCTTGCTAAACAGCCTCTTGATGTCGTTGAATGAAAAAGTTTTTAGAAGGGGAAAAGAACTCTTGAAGCTACCTACACTCATGTTTGTTGGAGCAAGTAATCTGCTACCTGAAGATGAAGCATTAGATGCATTATTGGATCGATTTCTAGTGCGAATAAAATGTGATTATGTTGATACAGATCTTTTGGATCAAGTCTTAATTGCAGGTTGGAATTTGGAGAATGCACAAAGAAAAGAAATGCCATCAATTCTTCCCGAAGAGATCATTGCACTCCAAAGAGCAAGTCGGAAGGTGGACCTATCTGAAATTAGAAAACCATATGTAAATCTGGTTCATTCGCTTAGAAATGCAGGTATTAATGTTTCAGATCGAAGGGCCGTAAAATTCCAAAATCTCATCGCAGCTAGTGCGCTCATATGTGAAAGAGAAAAAGCCGTCGTTTCTGACCTCTGGATTCTCAAATACATCTGGGACAGTGAAGAACAAATCGAATTGCTGACTGGATTGGTAGACAACGTAATAGAAACAGACATTACCGAAGATGCCCATCCACAAGCTCGTTTTAATAAAAACCCCAATGCAGAGGAATTGATGAAGGAAGTGATTTTGCTCAAGAACAAATGGACAAGTGAAGGACTGACTTTTGAAGAAAAAAATGTTATCAAGGACAAGCTTAGGTATGTCCAAACGCGCAGTAGATGGGTAAGTAACATCGAACAAAAAGAACATCTTGAACAGGAAATTAATGGACTATGGCAAGCAATGCTCAAATCAATATAAAATACCTGGCAAGACTTCATGAAACAGGCCTGGATCGACTAGCGGTTTTGTATAATTGGGAACATTTGTCAATTGCAAATGAAGATGGCTATTTGTGGATAAAGGGGTTGACGGAGGATGAAATAGAATCGGTTGAATTAATGAGTATACCTGGAATAGAACGCTTTTATAGCAAATCGGGTAAGCTCTATCCTTTCCAAAAACTTCTTCCTATTGGCAATGAACCGTCTTGTCTTTGGACAGCCATAAAAAGAGCAATCCATTTGGACCTGCCTTCCAAAAATCACAACTTTTTTGAATTGGCGGCCAGCCTCCAAGTAAATGTCATTCCCTCCGACCAGACCAAAGAGGTCAGTTTTCACATGGTAGATTTACCTACTTTCGGTGAATATGTGAAAACCGCGTCCACATTAAGACTGCATCCATTGCTCTGGGTTATAGTGGAAAATAAGGCATTAATTATTGGTACACCCATTCTTCCGCTTCCTGGTAAGACATATTGGAAACTGGGAAACTTCATTATTCCTTCCGGATATGACTTTGAGATTCCTGCGCTCTCTGATGCCATCAATCAAAAATTAAATCCAGATAATAGGTACGATCTTCTTTGGAATGAAAACCAAACATATACCAGAATCTCAAAAACGACATATACCAAATTGACAAGGAGCTCGGTAGCGCAAACACTACAGTGGATTAATACTCAAAAAGGTGCACACTAATGGATGTCTATAAATATTTCCAATCATTCGAGGACTTCTTTTGGCAATGGGAAGAGGACGAAGAAGTAATTGCGGTACCAAATTCAGGAACTATAGCTTATCGCCAAACCATATTGCAAATCTTGTCAGTTCTTCGAATGAATGGGTTCCCTCCTTTTAGCTCCTTGGTATTGGTTTTGGCCTATACTTCTTCTTCTAAGTTCATTTCGCATACACAGATCGAGCATTTGCTCAAGCAAGCTGATAAATCAACTAATCCCGAATTAATTAATGAAGTTTTGAAATTCATGGCTGTTCTGAAAAGTTTAGAACCTCAATATCATTCTGGAGAAATGCGACTCGTATTATTTACGACTATATTCAAGAATTGTCATAATAGAATATCAGAGAAAAAATCCAACCATATTCTCAAGGTCTTTAATAACAAAGAAAAAGTAAGAGGATTTTTATCTAGAAAGAAGACCCTTGGTAGTACCGACGTCTACAATATCATTCGACCACTGGCATTGTTATCAAAAAAATTTCCTGATGCCGAATCCATTAAAAGTGCGATGGCGGGTGGCAGTGATGTCATGGTCGAGGATATTGAAGAACTGGAACTCGATGAATTATTGGTCGAAGAAGATTTAAGCAATGATTTGGTTTCACAGCTCAAACAAAACCTTCAAACTTTCAAATCAGGCGCTTTGATCAAAAGGATATGGAGCAGTGCCAATATTCCAATGCATCTCAAAATTCCGAGTGGACAGCCATTTGGTGGAGTAGCTGATATTACCAATAAAGGAGAGTTTGACAAATTGCTCATATCAGAGTATGCCAATGAGGATTTTACATTTTTATCTCGATTGGCGAATAAGGAGGCGATGTATTTTAATAGAGAAGCTCCGCCTTCCGACAACAATGAAGAGCGAATAATAATCCTGGACGTATCGTTAAAAAATTGGGGTACCACTAAGATTGTTGCATTTGCCTTGATGCTATCCATTGCGCATCATCCTAAAGCCAAGAATACCTGCGCATGCTATGCAGTTGGCAGACGAGCATATAAGCTATCCATTCAAAACATGGATGAGATTATTGAATCTGTTCAAATATTAGACACTTCGATCTCGGCCGCAAGTGGACTTAAAGAGTTATTTTCTGAGCGCGATTTTTCAAACAATGAGGTATTCTTCATATCTGAAAAAAGCAGTTCGAACACGCCAGAAATCTCAAATTTATTGAATGAATATAATCATCCAATCGATTATTGGATGCACCCAGATGGCCTTGGCAACATTGATATATTCAAAAAATACAGATCAGGAAGAAAGCATCATCAATCATTCAGACTGCCTCTCAATGAATTGTGGGCAAGAAAAAAAAGAAGTGCTACTTTCAAAACTCCAAAATCAAAAACTCCAAATATTGAGGAGGTAAATCTATTAGTTGCGGATCCAACTAACAAAAGGCAAGTTCTTATTTCTGGTGATGATCTATTCGTTATAACTCCAGACGGGCAACTTTTGCGCAAACGGAACGGAAAGTCAGGAAAAGCGACCAAAGGATGGGAGGTGCTCCATAAAAACATTACCTATGTCCACGGATCTCATGCGATCGGTCGTAATAAAAATGGGCAATTTGTATTGTTGTCCTTACAGATAAATGAGAATAGATTACGGCTGTTAAACATAAGTACAAATGAAATAATTGAAAGACATTTTGATCAGCATCGTAACTCAAGATGGAAATTCTTTATATACCATAATTCTTTTTTTCATTTATCAAGTAATTCATCTCATATTCAAATGGATATGACAGGAGAGTTTGTCAAGAAGGTAGATGAAGGTCAAAGAATAAAGAAAGAAGCCCTTAAATATATTAGAGTTATTGAGGAGCTAAAGAGAAAGATGATATTTAAAGTTCAGGTATTAAAACGAATACACAAAGTGTCACTGAAAGTAAACAGCCTGGTATTGAATGATCATGTTATGTTTATAAATAGTAAAAAAGAATTAAAAATTAAGCAGAAAACATCACAAGCTCAGAAATATGATATATTAGCAAAACGGGTGGAAGAAAACACTTATGCTTTTGCTGAGGGTAGTCTTGTCAAAGTATTGAAATGCGGAATTCTATTATTGGAAAGTAGCAATAAAGCGATACCGACCATTCAACTTCTATCCATAATCGATGAGCCCATTGCAGTAAGTGCAGAAGGATATTTTGCGGGCAACAAAAAATATTTCAAGGAATCAAGCCTCTTATGGAAAATATACAATACTCCTAATATTGCCAATACCAACTTGGATGATATTAGCATTGAGTATTACGAATCTGGATTAGATTTGAAAAAAGAAAAGCAATATACTTACGTCCAGGTGGACGAATTCAAAGAACAAGAAGTTATACCAATTCAAGATTTTTATATGAAGTACATCTATAAATTTTTATCGGAAATAAGTCGCCATGGTCCTAGATCTTAAACCTCACAAAAAGAACATAGCAGAGACTAGAGCATTCCTTATCAAAGGAAGTGAGCCCAAAGAATGGTTGTTGGGTTTTAAAAGATTAGGCATTCCGCTCAAATCTATAGATGTATACCCTATCGGTGGAAAAGATGCCAATAGCACGTGGGGGTGCATTGCAGTGTTTCCGGGTAATATTACCAAAAAAGAGGCGGGAAAGTATGAATTATGCCAAATGCTGAACAACATTCTATTCATACCCGAATATTCGACAATATCTCCAAAAATAGAGGATGAAGATGCAATAAAGTTATTTGCTGCCGAAAAACATCTGTTTCACCCAGAAACAGGATTAGTACCTCTAGGTAGTCCCATTGATTGGCCAAACTTAATTCTCGACATTATTGAAAATGAAGTTGAGGTAATTGAACCTATTCCATCCATTTTTATACCCAAACAAATCATAGGTTATCATATTCAACCACTACCCAAAGAAGAGTTATTGAAGGAATTGGAAGAGCCATTGAAACTAGAAAGGTTTAATGACAAACCACTTTCACCAGCGGAAAAAGCGAAGCTCAAAATGTACAAAGCTATCCTGGGCAAAGAAGGAAATAGTAGTGGTACAGGTGGAGGAATGATCGGTGGCTTCTTTGGGGCTTTGGCCAATGGTTTGGGTAAAATGATTCCTGGGCTAGATAGTATGACTGAGGAAATGCATAGGGATTTGGAGGATTTGGAGAGACGAAATAGAAATGAATTGGAGAAATTGTTGGATCTGATGAAAGACAATCCAGAGGAGGCATTGAAGTATGCCATTCCGCTTGATGAAAAAGGTACAAATAGAGGAGGTATGGGTGGTGTCTATAATATGACAAGATTGTGGGGCGACTTTTCAATTTTTGGAAATAATAGACCAAGAAGTGGCGGCGGTGGTAATGTAAATGCCAATGATCATTTTCTAAAACTATTGGATCAATACAATAAATCTGCGGAAGAATTAATCAAGGAAAAAAAATTTGAAAAGGCTGCATTTGTCTATATGAAGCTGCTCAAAAATTATGTAAAGGCCGCTGAGACAATGGCCCTTGGCAAGTTCTATCAGGAAGCAGCTATCATCTATCTAAAATATGCCAAGAACCAAGACATGGCAGCAGAATGTTATGAGAAAGGCATGTATTACAAAGAGGCTATAGATCTATACAAAGAACTCAAAAAATACGAAAAAGCAGGTGATTTATTAATGAAGACTCATGATATAGAAGGTGCATATGAACAATATACTCTGCTGGCCAAAGAATATGGATCTAAACATCAATATGTAAAAGCCTCATTGGTATATAGAACAAAGATGAATGATAGGGAAAGTGGTCAGGAAATACTTCTAAAAGGCTGGGACAATCAAAAAGATGCATTTAACTGCCTCAATAACTACTTCAACAATATTGAAGATTCAAAAGATACACTGGATGCAATCGAAGAGGTAAATGCAAATCGAGTAGTAAAATCAAATAAGAGATTATTTCTTAAAGTGATAAGTTATGAATTCAGGAAACGGACAGACATCTCAGAAGATATCAAAGAGCTCGCTTATCAGATAGTTTCTAAAGGGTCAATCGCGAATCCAGATATTGTGGATGACCTTTTAAAATTTAACAATGACAAGGAATTGTTAGTAGATACCAATCGATTTAAAGTGGCAGAAATAGCAAGGAAGCAAGGTATCGCAAATGTCACTAAAAATCTTTTAAAATAATGAACAATACTACAGAGTTTGGACATTTGACAGAATCCATTCCCAAGTGCACAATTTGGGCTTTTGATTAAGTCTACGGTCCAGGTCTGACTATTTTAATAAAACCGCAAAGTTCTATGAGAATAAAAATGCTCCTGACAATTTGTTTATTTTTACCAATGTCATTGATCGCTCAAATGGATAGTTGGATGCCCATTTTATCAGAACCGCAATTAGTGATTGATCAAGAAGGAAACAAAATTTTTACCCTTCCAAAAGGTGAAAAGATTATCAATAGCTGGGAAGGAAAGCACGATGTCCGATGGAGGGAAGGTTTGGCCAGTTTTGATATAGGTACTTGTGGCAATATCGTAACCGTAAATGAAAATTCCCGAACACACTCATTATTTGATACTAATGGCAAATTCCTATATCAATTCAAAAAGATATATCAAAGTATAACTCCGTGTAATGAGGGATTCCATGTAGCTGTAAGTTCCACGGATAAAAACTCTCCTTATAGCCGCCAATACAAAGTATTCCATTTTCTGGATACCAATGGTAGAATCATCTTCTCTAAAGACGGCTATAATTATGCAGATGTGTTCGTAGATGGGCTAGCTGCAGTCCGTAATAGCAAGTATGAATGGTGCTACATCAATGATCTGGGGCATGAACTAAAGCTAATACCTGAAGAAATTGAAAAAGTCAAGTCTGCGACCTCCTTCCATTATGGTGTTTCTGTTGTCAAGGCTGCAATTCCTGAAGACAAAAAAGGGAAAACATTCAGGGTGTATTTCATTGATCGAGAAGGGAAAATAATATTCGATAGTCATGAAGCATTCAATGGTACTCCCGTGAAGCGTGTATCAAAATTTCACAATGGTCTGATAGCGCTTACCTTATTAAAAGAGGGTGATATTAAAACAGGTTTCCATCTGGTATATTTGAACAATCAGGGAGAAATAGTATGGCAAACTGAAAATGCTTATTCAAATATCATTGCAAAAAGTGGATACATTTTGGATCAAACTCAGGACCGCAAAAATTTTAATGTCAATTATAAAATATTCGATGCAGAAGGCAATGAAGTCATTGTTCCCAATATTTTTGAGACGGGCACCAAGAATATTTACCACATCAATGATCAATATTTTCAAGTCTCGCATACATCAAATGACAATCAATATAGGCTGACTCTTTTTGATGCAAAGACTGGTCAACATATATACGACCTGGAAGATTATGCATTGGCGGTAAAAGGCAATTTGATATCGATGGTAAATAAGTCTACCGAGCGATTTTATGTTGTGGACAAAGACTCAAAGAAAGTCGTATATGATTCTGAAACACAACGCTAAATCTGACAATTCAAAATAGGACTTTACAAAATCCCTAGATGCCAATTCAGAGAATAATATTTAATCAAGGTTTAAGAACAATAATGAATAAATCAATAATTATCCTAGCGCTTATTTTTTTCGGATTGAGCGATTTAGTATCTCAAAAAGAACGGCTTCCCTATTTGTCAAATGGAAAATACGGTGTGGTGGATGAAAGTGGCAAGATGATCATATCTCCCGACTATGACAATGTTGTAATTCATCCAAAACACAATCTCATCTGTCTATTGAAGGATGATCTTTGGGCAGTTTTCTCTTTAGAAGGTCAACAGATACTTGACCACATCTTGAAAAATGATAGATCATATGGAGAGCGAGGCCCAAATATTATAGGTGTCAGGGCAGATCAAATAAGTGCCAAACCAACAACAAATTTGGTCTCGATCAAAGATTCCTATGCCAATGTAGCCTACTATATAAACCCCAATGCAATCAATAAATCATATAAGGCATACAGATACTCAAACAAAAGATCTAAAAAACCAAAAAACTCTAATCAGTCCAGCATACACAACAATTTTATTGTCACGAATAGAGATGATTCGTGTGCGGCCATAGACAGTACAGGCGCAGAAATACATTCAAATACATTTCAGGAAGCTTATGTCATAAATGATGTATTCACAGCCATCGGCAAAAATGGTCTATTTGCTTTATACCAAAATAAAGAAAGAATCACCTATTATAAGTATACGAGTTTTACTCAATTGCCTGCCGAAAAGCTCTTCTACGGAACATTCAAAAAGACAATCGATGGTGGATCTAGTAAAAAGAGGGTTCATTTATTTGATGCCGAGGGAAATATTTTTCTTGAAGCCAGTTCAATTAAATCTAGGCTAAATTTCATCGTTGTGCGATCGGATAATAATGAAAGAACACTATATGATGCTGAATTAAACAAGATAATGTCTTTTAAGAATCGTCCTTTTGATTTATTAAGACTGGGTTCTAAACATTATATAAAAAGTTCAGGGCATCAAGACAAAAACACTCAAAATTCCAAGAAAAAAAGTAGAGCTAAGTTCAAGGGTCTCTATGACTCAAAAGGTAGTCTTGTACTTGACACTATATATTCGTCCATTGAAGTAAAAAATGACCTTATCCACTGTAGTACTGAAAACTCGCATGCGGTTTTGGATAGTAATCTGAATACCATAATAGAATCTGATACTGTCAGTCTGCTTGAATCCACAGTCAGGGAAGGTATTTTCAAATTTGCTGGAGCTGGCTCCAAATATAATCCTCGGCTCGGGCTCATGGATATCAATCAAAAGCCTATTGTTCCTGCAAAGTATAAGGAAATTATTGTGTTTCCATGTCAGGACCTCGTCCAAATGACTATTGATAGCACTACTATTATCAAAAGGCTTTCTGATGATAAGATAATTAGTCAAGGCAAAGATGTATTATATTATAGCGATTGTAAAGGTGAAACAATAAATATGAGATCAAAATCCAAGACCATAACTATGGATTTTGATGGCAATATATTAAACTCATTTTACCATTCCCGCGAACATCAGAAGTACCAAGTAAAGAGGATTGCCAATACGTATACACTCGTGGATAATGAGGGTAATGCAGTAGACGATTATCCGTATGAACAAATAGAGGTATGCACTGATCCTGATACTCAAAAGTCAGCTTATTTTTTCGTTTACAGAGAGAATAAAGAAAAACGATGCAAGGTCCTTAATGAAGATCTGGAAGAGATAATTCCACCGGGATATGACATATCTCCTGAATGGATAGGGCTAATGAAAATGAACAAAGGCACTGTTTATGTGGCCAATCGCGATGACATTCTTGCGCTCAACTATCATTTCAGATCTGGTGTCATAGATTATGATGGCAATTGGATTGTCAAACCATTTCTGAGTATTATTTCCACGCTCGTTGAAAATCTATTTGTAGCGATCAACTATGAGATAGAAAAATTTGAATTTTATAATAAGGATGGAAAAAAGATAAATACCAGAGATTACGATATTCTAGGTGGTGAGTCGGATCAATATTTTTTTCAAAATAGAGCCATAGTCGGAGTGGCACAAAATAATGCTAAACCCATAGAAAGAGGATCTAGAAAGAAAGACTTCGGAGGTAATTTGAATCATGCCATGGTCACAAACTTGAGGTATTTTGAAGCATATAAGAGAGAAGGTGATCCAGATATATTGTATGGATTTGTCAATAAGCAGGGTAAAGAAATTATCCCGCCTAAATATATAAGTGCAGAAAATTTTGGTGAGAAAAATCCATATGCAACTGTTATGGAAAGGGATAAAAATGGTAAGATTTCATCCCATATCATTGATACGCTTGATAATAAAATTTTATCTGTTCCTTATGAATCTCTTTCCAAGCTATATGATGGATATTACAAATGTAAATCAGATGGACTGTATGGCATTATTGATTCTACTGGTACTGCAAAGACACCATTCAAATTCAAATGGTTGAATTTAAAGCTGCATAATAATAAAATATGCGTGGGAAGTGTTGATGGCCAAAACTACCTCATCGATCAGAATTTTAATATTATCCAGTTGGATCCGTCGGATGACCTGGAAATAAAGAGCATCAATAGAAAGTACTTCTTTGCCAAGCTTAAGTTTAAAATTCCAGACTCTTACAAATTCAATAATAAATGTCTAATCTATACCCATGACCTAAAACATGTAGGCACTGCAGATAATGTACAAGAAATAAGTGATTCATTTAATCAAAGCAAGCTTCCAGAAGACTACTTGGCAATTACTAGAAAAGATAAGAGCAAGGTAGTGCTTAATCTAAAGGAGAATAAATTCCTGGAACAGAAATAGATGTTACTCTCTTTTGGAATTGGACTCCAACAAATATTCAGGCCCTGACTATCGGTATTGGTCTCAAAACAAAAGGATGAAAAGTTCTATTTAATTCATAGTCTAATAGAACAACAAAAAAATGAACCTATATCTCTTAATTGCGGGTATCCTTGCCATTCTTCTAGGAATATTCCATTCCATCCTTGGAGAATATTTAATATTTCGTCATAAAAGGATCAAAGGAAAAATTATCCCTACCAAGACAAGTCCTTCCTTGAGCCAGAGCCATTTGGGAATTATTTGGGCTACTTGGCACTTAACCTCCATATTTGGATGGTGTCTCGGGGCGATTTTGATTAAGGTATCATTTATCGGAAATGAAGAACTCGGAAGTAATTTTTTATTCATCGCCCAGGCCATTATGTACGCCATATTCACATCATCTGTGCTGGTGCTTGTAGGTACTAAGGGCAGGCATCCTGGATGGATCGTACTGTTGATTATTGCATCATTGATATATATTGGTATTTGATATTAATTGTCCTATTTTACACCTTGAAGAGATTTAAAAAGCATAAATGAGCAGTCAGTCGGATTTACAATTATTGACAGAGTCTATTACCAATTGTACAATTTGTGCCCATGACTTGTTACTTGGTCCGAGGCCTATTATTTCGGTACACAAACAAAGTAAGATTATCATTATTGGACAAGCGCCAGGTTCGATTGTACACAAGACAGGGATTCCGTGGGATGACAAGAGCGGGCAGAATCTAAGAAGCTGGATGGGCATAGATGATGCTACTTTTTATGACCCCACTCAAATAGGAATAATACCGATGGGCTTTTGTTATCCCGGAAAAGGAAAATCAGGTGACCTACCTCCTAGAAAAGAATGTGCACCTCAATGGCACGTCCCACTTTTTGAGCAATTGACCAATATCAAATTGACCCTACTCATTGGCAAATACGCCCAAGATTACTACCTAAAAGATCGCGCTCATCGCACATTAACTGAAACTGTAAAAAACTATCAATCTTATCTGCCTAAATATTTCGTCCTCCCCCATCCTTCTCCTCGAAACAATATCTGGCAGAAGAAAAATGAATGGTTCGGAGAAGAAGTGCTCCCGTCCTTAAAAGCCACCGTTTCGAAAATACTAAAAAGCTAATATCACCTCAATTATTATAAATCGCACTAAATCAAATTATGAAAGTTTATAAAATAGAAAACAACAAAATCGGAAGTTACATGGCAAAACAAGGTTTGATCCATGTGAGGGATATGGTATTTTCAGTATTAATACTTATATCTATTTTTGCCATAATCTCTGGATTTAAATTCCCCATCGAACTACTAGTCAAAGTGTTGCCTTGGATTATCATTCTGCTAATTGTGGTGTTTTTCTTTGCTTTTTTGACATTTGGTATTCATCAAGCCAAGCGTTTTATCATAACAGATGACAGTTTTAATCAAATTCAAGCCGATGAAAATGTAGATGTTGTTTCCAAGTTTTTTCAAAAAAGAGCTGAATCAAAGACTGGACAAAGCAGAAATCAATTTATTCCATTTTCGCAAGTTGCAAAAATCAAAATAAGCAATAATAGCATTAAAATTAAAGCAAAGAACTATAATTTCATGAACGCTAATGGTATGATAATTATACCTTGTGAAGCAGAAAATTATCAAGAAATTGTTGAGCTAACTCAATCAATTATAAAAAATAACCAGAATATTGAGTTCGTTAACAAGCAAAAATAATTGTTGCATTTCTCAATAACTCCATTAATTAAGACTGAGTAAGTAATAGTAATTTTTACGCATATCCCAGAACAAATTAAAAAATTAGCCATAGTTCCAAAAACACCAATTCTTGAAAAATTTAGTCAGCACAAATCACTGGAAACCAAACTATGAAAGTTTACAAGATTGATAAGGACAAAATCGAAAAATACTTGATAAAGCAGGCTCTGATTCGTGTAAGTGAAATGATGATTGCAATATCGCCTCTGGTAATAATATTTTTATGCGCTGCAAAATTTAGGTATATCGGCTTAATTCTCACCAAATTAGCACCATGGGTTTTCATCTTTTTGCTTGCTGTATTTTTCTTGACATTTTTTTCATACAATGTTCACCAAGCCAGACGATTTATCATAACAGATGACAGTTTTAATCAAATTCAAGCTGATGAAGATGTAGATGTGGTTTCAAAGTTTTTTCAAAAGAGGGCTGAATCAAAAACTGGGCAAAGCAAAAATCAATTTATTCCGTTTTCTCAAATTGCGAAAGTCAAAATAAGCAATTACAGCATTACAATTAAAGCAAAAGACTATAATTTCATGAATGCAAATGGAAAGATAATCATCCCATGTGAAGTGGAAAATTATCAAGAAATTACTGCACTAACGAGGTCTATAATTAAAAACATCAGAGGAATTGAGTTTATTGACAAGCAGAAATAAAAGGCGCAATAATCCATATCCACCCAAACGATTAAACCCTAAAAACTAATCCATGAATATCTTTGCACCGATAAACACCGTCCGTGGCAAAGATGGACCATACACAAAATTACTGTCTCGATTCTTGCCAATATCAAATACCTCTTGGTAGGCGTTGAAGGCATTCTTCACACCACCATAAATCTCAATTCCAACACCTACAGTTGGCACTAAAAATTTATATCCAAGCTTCACATTCAATTCTGAAAATGCATTTGAATTGATAATTTCATCAACGGTTTGATTCGGTGCCCCAGCAAAATGCGGCACTATCATAGATCCGGTATAGACATAGTTTATATTGGCATTCCACTTCTTATTTGGTGTCAAGGTGAGCGTCGCAAAGCCATATTCATTCGGAGTTCGGATAAAATCCTTGAATCCTGCCAAATCTTCGATATACTCTACATCTTCTTCAAAAACACTGGATTGAAGTGTAAAACCCGATTCTATCTGGATTTTCTTATTATAATTAGCCCTTAGCTCCAAGGTGATCCCCTGAACTACAGCCCCCTGCCCATTCTGCTTTTCAAATAACTCTCCGAAGTCATCTTCTCCGATTGGGTTGAGGATGAAGGCATCATCAAGTCGTGTATAGAAGCCCTCCAACGTAAATCCCGCTACATAATTTTCTGTTGGCTTGTCATAATTGATAGATGCACTATAACTTGTGGATCGCTCAGGAGCAAGATCAGGTGACAATAACACTCGTGATATCCCGCCACCCGCAAAAGCTACATGTAAATCGGTATCAAATGCTTGCGGCGCTCTGAATCCAGTACCATAACTCAATCTAAATTGGGTATTGTCCATGTACTTGTACAGCAATGATGCCCTTGGACTCAAAAGCAAATTATCAATGAGGTTGTGCTTGTCCATTCTTATACCAGAGAGAAGATTCAATGACGGCAAAACTTCCCAATCACTTTGTACAAATACACCTAAGTCTTTTGTCGCTTGATCAATCAGATAGTTGTAGGACGCGATTTCGTCATAGGTATCATCGACCACATATTCACCGCCAATCGTAAATACATTGGCACCCGAAACAAAATTATCAAACCTATGATTCAGCTGTAATCCCCCTTGAACGGTTGTAGTCAATGAAATTCCATAAGGAGCATTTTCAAGATGATTCTGAATTTCAACCTCATCGTCTGGGAAAATACCTGTATAGTGGTCTCTATTAGTCTGCTGCCATGCCGCATAAGTGATCAAAGAAGATTTTTCGTCATTAAAATTAATCTGATAATCTGCACTCCCCATCCAGACATTATGTGTCCGTTCTTCCGATTGCAAGGTAAGGTATGCTGGCTTATCAACCATTTCCCCGCCGTACCTATATTCATGCAGATTGCTAAGACTTATTTCCAGCTTTTGATTTTCTCTGGGAAGGAAAAATAAGTTGGTGCCGATAGAAGTATTCCTCAACTCTGGCAGCTCTGAAAAATTGTCATCATTGTGATCGTACAAACCTCTTTCTCGATGATTGAGGAAAAACGATATACCTGCATTTTCATTTTCGGACACCAAGGTCGCATTCCCGCTCAGAATGTTATCATTTGTCTGTCCATTTATATTTTGGTAGGTGGAGTTCAACTCAAATGAATTGCTTTTAGGTATTTTGGTAATCACATTGACTGTACCTCCGACAGCACTTGAGCCGTATAAAGACGATCCACCTCCACGCACCACTTCAATCCTGTCAATCATATTTACCGGCAATTGTTCCATACCATAAAGCCCAGTCAATGGACTGAATATTGGTCTACCATTGATCAATATCTGTGAATATCCACCAGCCAGGCCATTCATTCGCAACTGGGTATAATTGCACGTCTGGCAGTCCGTCTCCACTCTGAGTCCAGGCTGAAACCGCAAACCCTCTGATAAATTACAGGCCTGCACATTGTCAAGGGTCTTGCTATCTACTACATTCACTATAACTGCTGACTTGGTCTGCCGCTTGAATGTCTTGGTCCCAGTGACCACCACTTGATCAAAAATCATTGCTTGATTCTCAAGATTGATAATCACTTCGGCTACTACATTCTGTTCACTTATCTCGACTTTTACCAATTGATCTTGATAACCGATATATGATGCTGTAATGGTATAGGTGCCATATTCGATATTTTGAATCTGGAAGTAACCATTCTCATCTGATGTCTGTCCCCTACCCAACTCATCTATTGCTATCGTAGCAAATTCTATGGGTTGATTATCCATTGACCTGACAAATCCCTCAATAGAACCAGTCTGAGCCACTACCGAAGAAGACAACATGGCAAAGATCAATAAGCTAAAAAATAAAGCAAGTTTCCCTTTCATTTAATTGTTTTATGATACAAATATACATTGTTAGATACCATCTAACATAATTTAAACCTATATTTTAATATATTTGTTTCAAAATTTCTTCTAAATGGCTACGCAGACCAAGGAAAATTATCTCAAGGCGATTTACTTCCTTCAGCAAAAAAACAAGGATGTATCGCTTACCGAATTGGGTAAAGTCATGAAAGTAAGCAAGCCTACTGTGAATAATATGGTAAAGAAATTGGCCAGTAATGGATGGATCAATTATGAAAAATACAAGCCCATCCGCCTATCCAAGAAAGGTAACAAAGAAGCTGCGCTCATCATAAGGAAACACCGACTTACCGAAATGTTTTTGGTTCAGATCATGGGTTTCGGTTGGGAAGAAGTCCATATCATTGCCGAAGAAATGGAACATTTGAAATCCGATTTGTTTTTCGATAGAATGGATGACATCCTTGGCCACCCTACAGTGGATCCACATGGCTCTCCGATCCCAGATAAAAATGGTGTGATCAGTGATAAAAAATACCTCAACATGGCAGATCTGAAGGCTGGGGTCAGTACTCGTCTGTGTGCCATTGGAGATAGCTCAGTAGCACTCCTTTCTTTATTGAATGAAAAGGAAATAAAACTGGGTACCACATTCCAAATTCTGAAAGTCGAATCTTTTGACAAGACAATGATCGTCGATTATGGAGAGCATCGAAATGTATCTTTGAGTCATGAGGTTTGCAAGCGGTTTTTGGTGGAGATTGTTACCAAATAATACTTCAATCTGTCAAGATAAATTAATACTAATTACCCACATACTTGGCTTAAGCAGCGATACGCTACAAATATCACTCTTATGTATATAATATCTTTCTATATTTAGATTGATTTCACATACCAACTATGTCAAGACCAATTCATTACAAAATCCCAACTTTAAGAGGAATTCTAGTTCTTCTGTATCTCTGCTCATTTCATTTTTGCTATTCACAAGATGTTCATTTAGAAAGTCAATTTGATGTTGATGCTTTTGATCCATCTACCACAATTGTAAATGGCAATTTATACATCCGTCCCCCATTGAATGTAATAAGCGACATCACCGATTTATCCAACTTATCAAATCTAACCACAGTAAATGGCGACCTTTTGATTTGGCGCAATTTCGAACTGGTAAATCTTGATGGTCTGAATGGCTT
Source organism: Saprospiraceae bacterium (assembly GCA_965230575.1). GTDB lineage: Bacteria > Bacteroidota > Bacteroidia > Chitinophagales > Saprospiraceae > CAJXUU01. The sequence goes on along the minus strand of OZ246013.1, from coordinate 5,710,362 downwards.
ATCTTATGTTCAAGGCGACTTGGAATTATCGAGTAATACAGCTTTAACTAATATTAATGGAATTGGTGAATTGGATTCCGTTGGTGGAAGCATTTTATTAGAACAACTTCAATCTCTCGTTACCATAGACAATTTTGATAATCTAATTGCAGTCGGCATGGATTTCACTATTTACAACTGTGACGCTCTTGAAAGAATAATCGGAATAAATAATCTGGAAAGCATCGGAGGAAATTTATCGATTGACAGAAATGATTTTCTACAGGAAATTGAAGGTTTTCAACAATTGCAGTCCATCGGATCTGAGTTGGAATTTTATCAAATGCCCTTACTTTTTAATCTCAATGCTTTTAATAACCTATCGACAGTAGGATCTAGATTTTATATGACCGAACTTGACGATTTGACACATCTTGACAATTTTTCTAGCTTAAACTCAGTTGGAGGGGAAGTTTATATAGCCAGAAATGCGAAAATTACAAATCTTGATGGTTTATCAAACTTACAGTCAGTAGGAGGAGACCTTTCTATTCAAGTGAATCGCGAATTGAAAAATATTGATGGCTTGACCAATCTTACATTCGTTGGCGATGATCTTGTCATCCTAACAAATCACGAATTGGAAAATATTGATGGCTTGCATAATCTTACTCATTTGGGTGGAGGTATATTGATGAATTTTAATTTAAAAATTACTCATATTGATGGATTGTCAAATCTTACTGAAGTGTCAAAATCAATCTCTTTTGGAGCCAATGATGCCTTGGAAAACCTGAATGGTCTTTCTAATATTTCTTATGTTGAAGACAACCTGGTGTTCAAGAATAATGATGCACTGACCAGTCTTGACGGTTTGGAAAATATAACTTCTTTACGAGGAAATTTATCAATCTTCAACAATAGCCAACTTACGGACTGTTGTGCTATTCAACAACTTCTTTCAGATTCAGAAGCCGTCAATGGAGTTATTAATATTAGTGAGAATCCATCCGAATGCAGTTCTCAAAATGAAGTACTCAACAAATTCTGTGGAATGCATCTTATAGTAAACACCAATCCTCCATGTGTCAATGCAGACAATGGTTCAATCCAAGTTGGCATTACAGGATATGACACCATCCCTTTTAATTATCATTGGGTAAGGCAAGAAGATGGGGCAGAGGGCATGGGCGTATCGAACGAAGATTTCTTCCTTATAGAGAATTTGTCCAAGGGAACATATGACCTTATCGTCACCAACCCAAGACCGGATAGCGCTTCACGTAATAGCATAATACTATCTGAATTGGACGGATCGATTTTTGAAATTATTGAAATAAACTCTACAAATAGTTCTAATGAAAATGCTAACGGAAGCATCCAAATTGAAGTTTCTGGTGGTATTCCTCCATTTAATATAAGTTGGTCAGGAACTGGAAGTAATGGCAACATTCCTGATTTGACAGATCAAACATTCAATATCAATAATATCGTGCATGGAACATATGACATAATAATCTCTGACTCCACCAACACGGACTTGTCGGTGTCTATTACATTATTGGATGAAACAGTGCCAGTATTTCTTTGTGAAGAGCCGCTGGACATAGTAATTCTCAATGACGTTTCCGGCTCAGTAGATGCAGTAGAATATAAAGAATCGAAAATATTTTTTGTTAATTTTTTGAATGAAGTTAATATTGGTTTGGAAGATGACAAAAGCCGGGCGAGTATCATTGAATGGTCCAGCAAATCAGATCAGAAGGTTATCATCCCAATGACAGGTGACTATTCTGATATCAATAAATATCTAACTGCCGATAGAGCTTTTTCGGGAAACACCTATCCCCATGATGCTATGAGTTATGGTTACAATTATCTCGAAAATGTAGGGCGAGAAGATGTTGAAAAAGTATTGGTACTGTCTACCGATGGAACCGTAGGTCAAATATCAGCATCGTTAGTTGCACTGGCCGATCAATTCAAGGCACAGGGATATCACATTGTGACAATTGCCTTTGATCGTGCGTTTTCGGATAGTCAGACCAGAAAAACACTTCAAAATGTAGCTTCAATCAATGCACTGGCACCAGGCGCTCCTGCTTATTCAGATTTGGATGAGGACCTGGCGAAAGAAATAGTCAACCTCTATCTATGCCCAATAGACCCAGGAAGTTCGGCAACTGTATATTTCAATAGAGATGGTGCCATTGAAATATTGGGTTTAGAACCTGAAAAAAATTGTCCATATCCAGAATTTGTTGAGGTCGAATTCAAAGTAGAAGCATTCAGAGAACTTTCTATTCCTTCCGGAACTCCTGTCACTTTTTATCTCAATGATCCCACGCAATATGGAGCCACAAAAATAACGACCTGGAAGATCCCTTGTACGATCCCAGTAGGTAGTAGCGAAACCTACAATGTGGTCATGCCTATCTCTGGCCCCAGCCTCATCTATGCCGTTCTTAATGATGATGGCATCAATGGTGCACCTATCAACTTCCCTATCACAGACTTACAAGAAATTGCCTATTCAAACAATATTGATTCTGATAATATTTGTGTAGGTACAGAAGCTAGTGTGCAAGCCATTAAATATTCTACTACACCGATTCCCGCTTGTGATACTATTGTCAACTATACCATTAATGTCTGCAATATTAGCGATACTGATGCATACGATGTATCGGTTACAGATGAATATCCAGATGGATTCGAACTCATTGGCACTACTGTCAACACCAATAATTGTGCAACGGACAATGGCAGCTCTTTTGATATTCCAGTCAATTGTTGCGTGACACTCAATCTGACCTATGATGCATCTGGCGCACAACTTGGATATTACAATGATCAAGATGTTGTACTTAATGGCCCAGCGAATCAAACCTATATTAATTATGACGGAGCGACATCTCAGGGAGAAGATGTCAGTATTGATGGCAGTATCGATTGCCCATCGACAATAATCGAATTTACCAAAGAAGTGAATGTAACAGAATCCTGCGATGATGCCTTCCTGGTCTATACCTTCACGATCAACAATGAAATGAATATTCCTATCCAGGGGCTTACATTCACCGATATCGTACCATCCCCAAGTACCTGGGTATTCCAGCCCTACTCTATCGAAGGTTTGTCCATAGGAAATCTAGACATTGAGGGCAATGAGGCAAGATTTACCATCAATGAAGTTGCGGCCAATACCGCAGCCCGATTTTCGATGGATATGAGTATTGGCAAATTTCCAAATGATGGCGAGGTAGTAAATACGGCTACCCTGGATAATGTGCCTGATCCTGTAAATGGTGGTTTCAAATCCATGACATCAAACACCACAACTACACAAATCACAGCTTCTCCGACCATCGGCATTCCTGACACAATAATTTTTCAATTGACCTCTGACACACTAGAATTGAATGCTGTGCTCAATGGTCTGGGTGATGTATTCTGGACCAGCGCTGGTGATGGAATATTCCTTGATGAAAACAATGAATCAACGGCCTACATTTTAGGCAGTCAGGATAAGATAGACCAACAAATATCACTTTTCATTTCTGTCGAAACAGATTGCTCCGAAAATGGAGAGGCAGTGATAGTCTTGCTTCAGGAATGTCAGTTGGTTTTGGATGAAATTATTATTGGAGACTGCGATAATAATGGAACGAGCGCAGACCCCTCCGATGACAATTATCAAGTAATGTTCAATGTTTTGGCCCAATATCCAAGTGGAGATTCTCTGTATTATTGTATTGTCGAGAATGATACGCTCGGACCATTCACCTATGGAATTCTGGAAAGTATCACCTTGGATGCAAATGGAGTAAGCGACATTTTGAATTTTGTGGATTCCCAATTTGACAATTGCAATATACAAGAAGAAGTAAATCAGCAAAGTTGTTCTGATGAATGCAATCTTAATTTCGAATCTTTCCTAATTTCAGATTGTGATGACAATGGTACTCCTGCTGATGGTACTGATGACACCTACTCCATCACCTTTAGTGTATTCGCTTCAAATCCTGGTATCGATTCTTTGTATCTTGTAATTATCGCGAATGACACCTTGGGTACTTTTCCATATGAGTCCGAGAATACACTTTCTCTGCCTGCTGATGGAGTTGAATACGTAGTCCATTTTGAAGATTCTGAAAATGCCGACTGTATGCTGACCGAAACTGTGAATGTTGAAAGTTGTTCTGATCAATGTCTATTGTCGCTGGATAGCTTTACCACATCTGTTTGTAGTGACAATGGCACTCCCACAGATTATACCGATGATACTTATACTGTCACCTTTAGCTTATCAGCTCTCAATGCAGGTGCTTCTGAATCCTACTTTGTGATTATTGGCAATGATACTATCGGCACTTACGCTTATGAATCTGAGCAAGTCATCACATTGTCCGCGGATGGAGAAGAAGATGTCATCACTTTCGCAGATACTGAGATTGGAAATTGTATACTTATCCAAAGTGAGAATGTCCAAAGTTGTTCAAATGAATGCATTCTAAGTCTCGACGAATTTACAACATCGGAATGTGATGACAGCGGTACGCCTCAAGATATCGAAGATGATACCTATACCATTACTTTCAATGTATCCGCCATGAATGCGGGATCGGATGCCAGCTATTTGGTCATAATTGAATCTGACACACTTGGCCCCCTCTCTTATGAATCCGAACAGACTCTTTCACTTTCCGCAGATGGAGTGGAAGATGTAATCATTTTTATGGATTCGCAAAATGAAAATTGTATACTCTCTGAAAGTACAAATGTGGAAAGTTGCTCTCATGAATGTTTGCTCAATCTTGATGTCATCTTGGTCTCTGAATGTGATGACAATGGCACATCTACCAATAACACGGATGATACCTACAGCATTACTTACATTTTATCTGCATCAAATCCAGGCTCCGACGATACCTATTTGGCAATGGTTGGAGGTGATACCATCGGAGTATTCCCATACAACTCAACTCAGGAAGTCAATATGCCTGCGGATGGAATTGAAGATGCTATTACTTTTCAAGATTCCCAATTTGAGGACTGCCTATTAGAAACTACTTTCAGTGAAGAAAGTTGTTCTGATGATTGCAACTTGAGTTTTCTACAATTTGATGTATCTGAATGTCAAGATGAGACAACTTCGGAAGAGCATGATTTTGATCATTATTTTGTGACCTTCAATCTCTCCTCCCCTAATTCTTCTTCATCCTCATTTCATTTGCTTCTCGACAATGACACGATTGGTGCATTTCAATATGGAGAAGATGAAGTTCTGGTACTATCAGCAGATGGCTTGGAAGATGTATTGCACTTTGTTGATCAACAAAATGAAAATTGTTCTTTGACAGAAATAGTTCGTGTAGAAAGTTGTTCGGAATCTTGCGTCTTGAGTATCGAAGAATTTAGTATATCCGAGTGTAATGATAATAATACTTCAGACATCCAATTGGATGACGCTTATACTATTACTTTCAAAGTATCGGCCGAGCATCCATATCAGGACTCTTCATTTTACATATTCCTCGATGATGAATCTCTTGGCACTTTCTCTTACGGTCAAGAATACACTTTACAACTCCTTGCCAATGGGAAAGAGACTACGATTCATTTCATGGATTCAAATTTGGAATATTGTTTCGGATTCGAGTCAATAGATTTGGCATATTGCTCAGAAACAGAGCCTATTTTAGATGACATCACGATACCCAATGTATTCTCTCCAAATGATGACGGAAGCAATGACAATTGGACTATCGAAATGAATAATGATAGCGAAATCATCACTTGTGATATTTACGATCGATGGGGCAATTTAATCTATTCTACTGAACGAGGGACAATACCACATTGGGATGGAACATTTAATGGGAAACTGGTCAGTCAGGGAGTCTATGTTTACAAAGTCATATATCTTGATGGATTGGGAGCAAGCGTTTCAAAATTTGGAGATGTTACCTTGATAAGATAAGTTTGAATATCTGTTCCGCAGCAAATCCAGTTGAAGTTATTTTTATTGTCACATTTTCATTTTGTTGCGTTATATGATTGATTGAAGTCTTTTAAAAAATGTACATTAATTAATTTGAATTGTAGGAGAAATGCCTTTAAGAGCCTTCGATTATTGTATCTGTAGGTTGGTAGGTGACTAATAAAGAAATTGAAGATACATTCTTAAATGACTTCACAATAAATTGCTTATTAATAAGTATATATTTGCATTTATAAATTAATTCACTATCACATGCGCAAGGCTTTTTACTTGGTTATTTTGGTTTTTATTTTGTCCAATTGTCTGTTCGTTATTGATGGTCAGGGACAATGTGGTAATGTTACTATTTCCACTCAAACAGAAATGGACAATTTCAACTGTAGTACGGTTTCTTATCTTGAAATCCAAAATAACGACCTTTTAGATCCAATAACCGATTTTCAAAATTTGAGTTTGATTGACACCATCACTAATAATCTTAGTGTTAACAGTTTTAGCATGCCTCAATCCCCTCTTGTTTTTCCAAATCTAAAAACTGTTTATCAGATAAGTGCTAATGGAATTTCTCATATTTCATTTCCAGAACTAATTGAAGCCGATAGACTCTCGTATTCTGGTGTCATAGATTCCATATTTATGCCAAAACTAAAATCAGTTTCAAATTTATTCCATCTGACAATAACAGAAGATTCAGATGGATATATTTCTGAACTTGATAGTCTTGAATATATTTATGACCTCAGGATAACACCCAAAGGAATTACTAATCTTTCCTTTTTACCCACTGGATTCAACCCAAACATTTTGAACATAAAAGGGAGCGAAATTGATACTTTTGACTTATCTCATTTCATCGGTATGACGTCCTTTAATGACTTTAGAATGGATGGATGCTCAATACTTAGTTTCGACCCGTTAAGCAGTGTAACAAATGGTCTAAGCTTGACAATTAAGGGTGTACCAACCGTTACTAACTTGGACTTTCTCTCAAATTTGGAATTTATGTCAAGTGCTAGTTTCATATTAAATAATCCAAATTTAACTAGTATTCAAGGCTTGGATAAATTAAAATATGCCAATATCATTTATGTTGGAGGCAACCCCAATTTGAATTCATGTTGCTTAGGAATGGACTTGTTGTTGAACAGAAAAATTCCGATGAGTATTTATGATAATGGAGAAGACTGTTCAAATTTAGCCTTCATCTATAATACATGTCCCGATTCCGATAACGACTTCATATTTGATAACGACAATTGCCCAGACATTGCCAATCCCGATCAGATGGATTCAGATTCTGATGGTGTGGGAGATGCATGTGACAATTGCCCTGAAGATTCAAATCCAAGTCAAGAAGATGGCGATGGAGATGGCATTGGAGATGCATGTGACAATTTTCCTGCAGGAGATGCCCCCTCTGTCAAAGTCTCAGATTCGGATTTGTACATTGATGAAGCAGGAAAAGGAGTCATTTTAAAAGATGCCACAGGGTCATGCTTTAGAGTCTCCATAGATGCTCAGGGGAAGTTAAAAATAACTGAGATCACCTGCCCCTAAAACCAAAATTAGAATTTTTCAATTTCTGCAAATTAGTTAAAGTCGTCTAAGCCGCTCAAATATTCATCGCCTATCTAACGCCATTCAGCTGTCCACATTGGATACTCATCAACTATTAGTTTTCACCTATTGATATATGGAATACTTTTGATTTCAATAAATAACATACCACACGTAGAGAATCATGAATTCTAAAAATCTTAACACATCCATTCAAATACTTTTTTAGGACAAACGCATACGTTCAAAAAAGTAAATGACTGGTAATATCTGGATTTGATTACAGTGATATTTCATGCCTGTGGCTTGGCTATAAACGCCAGTTAACAATAAGATTATAAACGTCGATATCAATGGAAAATTGGTATTAAATAAATTTTCAAACTTTTAAATTAAAAAAATGAAGCATTCAAAATTAATTGTATTTCTTATGATTATTGCGATGATGAGTAGCTGTGGCGATGATGTTACAGTTGATGAAAATGCAATATCAACAACTTTGGAATATTCCACATTTGAAACCTTTGGCGATGCTTTGGCAGACCAGATCACAGCAGGTGATGGTGCAGGAATTGACAACACATTCAGAAATAGCGGCGTAGTGATTGATGAGTCTGATAATACTTATTTTGGAGTCAATGGAGTTCATCCAGTTAATAGTGGTGATTATACTTCTTACTATCCCAAATCAGTCGTCAAAGCATCATTAGATACCGACGAAATTATTCAAGCCTACTCCTTTAGTAGTCTGAATGGACACGAAATAGATATGGAAGCCTTGAGTTATGGCGAAGAAGATGGCTATCTATATATCGGCGATGAGTACAATTACATATATAAGATGAATTTGGCGACGGGAGAGATTGAACAGGAGTGGAATTTGGCAGACATTGGTGTTTCTACGAATACTGATAAAGGTATAGAAGCAATGACCTATTCTACGACAACAGGAAATTATTATGCTGGCATTCAAGGCTCGGGATCAATAATTGAAGTAACACTAAACAATGATGGTGCTGTAACAAAGGTCAATGAATTTACGGTTTCCAGTTCGCCAAGTGGTCTGTTTGCTCATAGTGATGGTAGCATCTATGTTTTAACCTTCGATGCTATTTACCAATTTGACAATGCTGGTACTCAAACCTGTGAAGTGGCTATTCCTGATGGACTGGGAATGACACGACCAGATGGATTATATATTGATAGCAGCGATGAATATATTTACCTTGCCGATTCTCAAGGTCCTCTTAATGGTGGACACTCTTTGTATAAAATTCCATGGACAAGACCTTGTAACTTATGATTAAGAAAATAAAACGGCATCTTTATGATTAAAAATGCCGTTTTCTTTTCTCTTTATTACTACATTCTTTCAGCATGAATAAAAATGTACTCTATGGACTAGTATTTATCGTTCTACTTGTGACGTTAATTCTGCCGGATACAATTAATCCTAATAAAGGAATTATTTTCACCTTGGAAGAATGGGTATCTCTAATCTTATTTTTCATAGGTGTTGTTTTGTTCAAGAAAAGGATTGCAGTATTTTTTGACAAGCTCAATCTTAAATATCCATGGAGTACTGCCTACAAACAAAGAATTTTGGTGCTTCTCGGAACCCTCCTGCTTAGTACCTTAATCATTGCGGCCATACTATTTATACCCTCATCTTATTATATTAAAAAACATGGCGTCCCTGCATTCTATCAAGAAGTACTAGCTAAAAAAGATGAGATAAACTCAAGAGATTCCGATCAAAAAAAATCAAAAAGAAATTCTGACGATAAATGGAATCCTATCATAATTTTTGCTGTAGTAGCCGAGGCCATCTTTTTTTACTTACTTCTGGTTGTTGCCATTGAAGAAACTTACGGCTTCTTAAATCTTCAATCCCGAAAAAAAATAGAATTGGAAAAGATTCTAAAAGAGCAAGCTCAACTCAAAGCCAGTGTCCTCAAAAAACAACTAGACCCTCACTTCATGTTTAATTCTTTAAATGTATTATCTGGATTGGTTTACCAAGATCCTGATAAGTCTGCACAGTTCATTAAGGAATTGTCTAAAGTGTACAGGTATGTCCTGGAACAAAGTGAAGAGCTGGTCAGTACAGTCGAACAAGAATTCAATTTTTTAGATTCTTATCTTTTTCTTATCAAAATCAGATTTGACAATAAGATTCCCATCACCATTGATATACCCAACAATCGGAAAGACTGGCTGCTGCCTTCGATGACTTTAGAACTACTGGTAGAAAATGCGATCAAACACAATGTGGTGGATAGTGAGCGACCATTAAAATTGAATTTCAGTATTGAAAATGATCGATTGATAGTAAAAAATAATTTGCAGTTGAGAAACACTTTTACCGAGTCTCTAGGTCTCGGATTAAAAAATTTAAAAACCCGCTTGGATCTGTTGGGTGAAAAAAATTACCATTTTGGTATTGTAGAAAATGAATTTGTTGCCATAATCCCCTTAATAAATCCTGAAGATGTATAAAGTTGTCATTATAGAAGACGAAAAAATAGCGGCTGACAATCTCGCTAGAATGATAGTGAAAATTGATTCCAAATTTGAAATTGTTGCAAAAATCGAATCGGTCAATGACGCTCTAAAAACATTGCCAACTATTGATGTGGATTTGATCTTTATGGATATTCACCTGACCGACGGTAGTGCTTTTGAGATATTGGAACAAATGGAGATTAGCAAGCCAATTATTTTTACAACTGCCTATGATCAATATGTGTTGAAGGCATTTAAATATTTAAGTATAGACTATTTATTAAAACCCATTGGCAGCGAAGAATTGGAGTCTTCCATTGAAAAATTTCATAAACACTTTTCAATTCAGTCAGAAAATAAAATTGACCTGGCCACTTTGCAAAGTTTATTAAAACAAGAGAAAAACTTTAAAGAACGATTCCTGGTTCAAGTTGGTAAAAAATTTAAACCTGTCCCAGTAGAACAAATTTCACATTTCCAATCTTCCAACAAAATAACATACCTTTTCACCAATGAAAAAAAGAGAATCCCTATAGATTTTTCACTTTCCCAATTAGAAAAAGAATTAAACCCCAATCACTTTTTCCGAATCAATCGACAATATATTATTTCCAGAAATGACATTCATCACATGTACATGGTATCTCCAACCAAGATGAAGGTCATTCTAAAATCCAATCCTGATCTGTTATTATTTACATCGATAGATAGGATGGTGAGATTTAAGAATTGGATGAAGTGAGGGATTACACGAAATATGGTCATTGATCCAATATCATTAAGTTAAGAATGTTAATAAGCATTAAGACATAGCTGTCCTGCTACAATTATATCGTGATTTATATTTGAGTGGAAATACGATGTATCTCGCTTTCAAATCAAATGGTGACTCGGGTGGATCGACGATTAACCAATTTCACTTCTCTGTTTTAAATACCTTAAACAAATACCACAATCCTGGAAATATAATCACCACACCAACTGCCAAAGCAATAAATAATATCTTCATTGTAATCACTGGTCCTGTCGCTTCATACATACTCAATGTGGATCCATCCGAATAAATGACCAGGTTTGGCCACTGAATAATAAACCAGCCCATCAATATCAAAAGAATCTGAGCACCAACCACAAACCTCATCTTCCAAACCTTCTTCTGTCGGATAAGCACAAAAATAAAAGGAACCAAGAGTGTAGCACCTATGACAGAAAAAATGGACAATGGATGTGCAATAAAGATATCGTGGAATATCAATCCTCGAGAAAAAGAAGAAATGAAAATGCTTAGCCCGGAAAGTGCAGCCAAGATAAATAACCGAACACTAAATTTTTTAATCAATAAATATCCTTCCTCTGTCCTTACTTCCCCAAGCAAAAATATTGCAGCTATATAAGCAGAAAGAACTACCAAGAATATGCCTACCGAAAAACTAAACCAATTGAACCATGGAAAAATGTACATCTCGGTAAACGAACCTGAATTGCCAACTGGAATCGTGCCTCCAAAAAATGCAGAAGCAGTGACGCCCAAAAAGAAAACGGCAAATAAGCTTGAATATCGAAAAATATAGGAATACAAATTTTGTGAGTCATCATGATACGCATCATAATGTCTAAATGTAAATGCGGTCCCCCTCAATATAATGGCTATCAAAAATAACAGCACTGGGATATGCAGATTGGTAGAAAGGATGGTATATGCCTTTGGAAATCCATTGAACAAAATCACTACCGCTATCACCAGCCACATATGGTTCGCTTCCCATACTGGAGCCATCGCCCTGGAGACAGTGGAGTTGCCCTTATTGCCCGTAAAAAGTTCAATAATACCAGCGCCAAAATCCGCTCCACCCAGTATTGTATAAAGTACCAGGCTCACTCCCAGGATGATCATCACTAATTCTGTATACATAACTTAGGTATTGTATTTTTCATGAATAGATTTTATCTGTCGCTTCATCAACCAAATTACTGTCAAGGTCAAAATAGAATAAACGATGACTATGGTCAACAATGAATACTGAATTCCTGGCATTGGAGTTAGAGCCTCTTCGGTCTTCATCACTCCATAAATAATCCATGGCTGTCTTCCCACCTCCGTCACAGTCCAGCCCGCTTCCAGTGCAATGAATCCTATAGGCGTAGCCAGGGCGATTGTCCTAAGCCACCACTTTTGATTGATATAATCCCATTTGCGCCAACGCATTACAAAGTAGACCAGCCCAATCAGCATCATCAACATCCCAAAGCCCACCATAATCTGAAATGCAAAATGAACAACTATGGTCGGAGGTCGCTCTTCAACGGGAATCTGATCCAGGCCAATCACCTCAGCACCAAAATTACCATGAGCCAAAAAACTGAGTCCACCAGGAATTTCAATTGCATATTCTACCTCTTGTCTCTCATCATTTGGAATGCCCCCAATAATCAAAGGTGCGCTGGTCGATGTATGATAATGGGCTTCCATGGCGGCCAACTTTGCAGGCTGTCTTTTCGCCACATCTTTTGCTGCAATGTCGCCCGTGATTGGCATGGCAAATGCTGCTATAGCCCCAAAAATGAGGGCAATTTTCAAGGCCTCCTGATGAAATCTAATCTTCTTTCCTCTGAGCAACATCCAAGCATGCACTCCTGCTACCGCAAATCCTGTACTGGCAAAGGCCGCAAAGGTCATATGGAGCGCTTGTGTAAACCATGCATCATTGAACAAGGCCGCTATGGGGTCAATATTGAGGTACTCACCATTCACAAAGTCAAATCCAGACGGGCTGTTCATCCATCCATTTGCCGCGACGACAAAAATACCAGACAGTACACCAGAGATACCGACCAAAAGTCCTGAAATCCAATGCGCTGTCGGTGATATCTTGTCCCATCCATATAAGAAAACACCCAAGGCGATCGCCTCGACAAAAAAAGCTGTTCCCTCAAGTGAAAAAGGCATTCCGAATATCGGTCCTGCATGCTCCATAAACTCAGGCCAAAGCAGGCCCAATTCGAATGATAGCAAGGTGCCCGAGACCGCGCCTACCGCAAAAAAAATAGCCACTCCCTTTGACCACGATTTTGCCAAATCAAGATAGACCTGATCCTTTGTCTTCATCCATTTCCATTCGGCATATGCCATAAAAAAAGGCATGGCCATTCCTATACATGCAAAAATAATGTGCCAGCCGAGTGAAATTGCCATTTGGAGCCTTGCTGCTAATATATCTTCCATAGAATAAAATTATCAGTATTATAGAAATAACAGCTATGAGTTCAAAAAGATATTTTTTATAAATTATTCTTTTGGTTTGAATTCTATTTAAAATAATTATAAATTGAGCTATAATTTTCGAGCATACTCAACTCTTACAATTAAATAAACCAAGTCTCGAATCTTAATTTTCTAATCAACGTCCCCCGCTATTTTTTACTTTGAAACAAACCGTTAGGGCTAACCTCTTTTCGGACAATACCTCATTGTATTATGATCTACCTATTGAATAATAAGTCATCAATTCGATCTTTATGCATCATCGCCTGCTTGATGTTTACTTCCGTTCTGTCCTATGCTCAGGATGTTCAACTTAATCATCAAACACATGTAGATAATTTTTATCCTGGAACCAGTTATACCGGAAATATTACCATTGGGCGAGTAGGACAAGGAGGTTCAGTATCAAATATCACCAGTCTATTCAATCTTTCTGTACTCAGAGAATTGAACGGAAATCTTATTATAAGTAAAAATGAACTTTTAGAACATCTGGATGACTTATCTCAATTAAAAATAATAAATGGAAGCCTTGAAATACTTTCTAATGAAAAGTTAGAAGATATAGATGGATTATCAGCACTAGATACGGTGATGCAAAATATAAAGATCATAAATAATATGGCTCTCAAAGATATAGATGGATTATCCGACAACCTTTCTTATGTAAGTAATATATTAAGAATTCAAAACAATAATTTGATTGACAAAATTGACAATTTTTCAAAATTATTAAATGATCACTCTTTTGACTTGATAATATCAAATAATGACAACTTAAAAACCATAAGTGGGTTCGACAATCTGACTCGAATTGGTGGCATACATGTAGGCTCCAACCTCATACTCGAACATATAAAGGGGTTTTCAAATTTGACTGAAATAGATATTAACTGTAACCTCTCAGCAAATAATTCCTTATCAAATATTGACGCTCTATCCACCGTAACTGTCATGGGCGCGCTTCAGATAAATTATAATAATTCATTACCAAATCTCGATGGTCTTTTTAATTTAAATCATATTCAAGCATCACTTAGCATATCTAACAATGAATCCCTTGAAGATTGCTGCGGAATTAGAGAATTGCTTGTAGATCCAGTTGGCATTGGTGGACTCACCATAATCAACAATAATCCTTCAGAATGTAGTAGTGAAATTGAAATTGTAGATAAGTATTGCGGACTTCGATTTAACCACTACATACATCCGGCATGTATAGGTCAGGACAATGGCGCCTTACAGATCGATGTAACAAATTATAACGCCATCCCATTTCATTATGATTGGCTGAGACATGAAGATGGCATGACAGGTTCTGGGTTGAGTTATGATGATAAATTTAATATTGAAACGCTACAGGCAGGTACTTATGACTTGACATTGCATACCCCGGCACTTGATACATCCACCCATTATGACATCTACCTGCCAGAACTCGATGGATCCGTATTTGAGATCATTCAAGTAGAGTCAACTAATAGCACTAATGAATTAAGCAATGGTAGCATTCAAATAATAGTCACAGGAAGTCCGCCTCCATATGATGTAAGTTGGTCTGGGCCAGTGAGTGGTTCTCAATCAGGAATTTTGTCAGATACCATAATCATTTCTCTTATCCCATCTGGTGAATATTCCATAACCATTAGAGATAGTGATGGTGAAATACGAGAAGTAATGCTGACTCTTCTGGATGAAACCGTACCCACATTTCCATGTTCCCAGCCCTTGGACATTGTAATACTTAATGATGTATCAGGATCGGTAGATCAAACAGAATATCAAGAATCCAAGGAGTTTTTTGTCAATTTTTTACAAGCCGCAAATATTGGCCTTGAAGATGATGAAAGCCTGGCAGCTATAGTCGAATGGTCAAATGCTGATCAACAGGAAATTAAGATTCCATTGACAGGAGATATCAATATGCTTAATGAGTATACCAATGCTCAAAGGTCATTCTCAGACGGTACTATAATACATGATGCCATGGTTTTTGGAGGAGACTATCTAAACAATGAAGGAAGATCCGAGGCAGAAAATGTCCTCATAATAGCTACAGACGGTAGCCAAGGTCAGGTTCCTGGCTCTTTGATAGCTCTGGCAGATCAATTCAAAGCTAAAGGCTTTCACATTTTGACGATTGCTTTTGATGGTGCTTATTCTGATATTGTTACAAGAGACGTCCTCTTCAAAATGGCGTCCGTTGGTGCACTTGCTCCAGGTGCTCCAGCATATTCTGAGTTGGATGAAGATCTGGCCGAAAACATCGTATTCACCTATCTATGCCCCATCGATCCAGGCGAAACGTCGAATGTCTATTTTAATCGGGACGGATCCATCGACATTACGGAGATTACGCCCATTCCCGATTGTATTAATCCTGAGTTTGTTGATTTGACCTTCACAATCGAAGCATTTAGAGAATTATCCATTCCAGGAGGGACTCACGTCTCTTTCTATCTCAATGACCCTGAGCAATTCGGAGCGTCAAATTTATTGACCTGGCAACTTCCCTGCTCCATAGCACCTGATTCATCCGAGTCTTATACAGTCACCTTGCCTATTTCAGGTCCCAGCCACATTTTTGCAGTACTCAATGATGATGGCAGTCAAGGCAGTCCTATTAGCTTTCCGATTACCGATATTGAAGAACTGGCCTACTCCAATAATATTGATGATGAATGGGTCTGTGTCGGCAATTTCCCTACAGTTCAAGCTCTGAAATACACTACAACTCCAACTCCTTCCTGTGACACTATTGTCAACTACACAATCAATGTCTGCAATATCAGTGAGGTGGATGCTGTAGGTGTAGTAGTCACTGATCAGGCTCCCGATGGCTTTGTCCTGGTGAATGAAGTCGTCAACCTCAATGATTGTGCTACAGCCAATAATGGGTCATTTGACATTCAAGCAGATTGCTGTTTTACCATTTCACTTTCTTATGATGCTTCTGGGGCAGCTCTCGGCTATTATGGAGATCAGGATGTGATATTATCTGGCCCAGCGGATCAGGAATACTATGGATACGATGGCGCTTCCTCTACTGCAGAAGATGTAATCCTGGATGGTACTATTGATTGCCCTTCCACCATCATCGAATTTTTCAAAGAAGTCAATTTTACCGAATCTTGTGATGATGCCTTTCTCACTTTTACATTTACCATTAACAATGAACTCACCTACCCTCTTCAAGGATTGGTTTTTACGGATATCGTGCCGCAACCTAGTTCTTGGGTGTTCGAACCGTACAATATCACTGGCTTATCGATTGGTACTAAATTCATAAATCAAAACTTTGCTCAATTTATCATTGACCAGGTGGACGCAGATACTGTAGCCAGTTTTTCATTTGATGTTAGCCTTGGATTTTGGGAAGAAGCGGGCACGCTCATCAATAGTGCCGAGTTGGAAAATGTACCTGATCTGGAGAATGGTGGGACCAAGACACTTACTTCCAACACCACTACTACCGTCATAACACCCACTTCCCCACCTGATCTTCCCGACACCATTGTTGTGAATATTGAAGGAGACACCCTATTCTTTGACTTTCCTCTGGATACCTCAGGGACGGCAAGCTGGACAAGTCTGGGCGATGGGACATTTTTAGCCTTCGAAAATCCGACTTTGAGCTATGTCCTCGGCACACAAGATCAATTGGATGAATACGTAATTTTCAATCTGATGTTTGAGACTGACTGTTTTCAGATGGAAGAAGAAGTGGTCGTGATCCTACAGGAATGCGAGCTCTCAATTGACGATTTCACCATCAACGAATGTGATGACAATGATACTCCAGCCAATTTTTCAGATGATACATTTACTTTAGATTTCAATATTTCTGCTCAACACCCTGGCATCAACTCCCGCTTTTACTTTATTCTCGAAAATGATACGCTGGGCAATTATTCATATGGCACCGGTCACACCATTACCCTACCTGCAGATGGCGTAGAACGAATAATCACTTTTGTAGATGACCAATTTGAAAATTGCCTTTTGACGGATACTATCAATGTGGCCAATTGTTCTGATCCGTGTGCACTGGACTTGCTGCAATTATCTATTACGGATTGTGATGACAATGACACGCCTGATGACACCTCAGATGATATTTTTTCTATTAATTTTAATATAGGAGCTGAATATCCCGGACTCGACTCCATGTACCAGGTAATTATAGGAAATGACACGATTGAAGGTTTTCATTATTTTGAAAATCAAAAAATCACAATTACAGCCAGTAATAATTTTGACGCTGTCCAATTTATTGATTCTCAAAATGAAAATTGTTTCCTTTCTTTGAATGTAGGTGTTGAAAATTGTATCTATCCATGTGAAATGCAAGTCGAACAGTTTGAAGTCTCGGAATGCGAAGATGCAGGCACTATCGATGATGGCAGTGATGATACTTTTACAGTGACTTTCAATGTATCGGGCGCATATCAAGGTACAGATTCCACATATTATTTAATAATAAATATGGACACCATTGGAATGTATTCTTATGGAACAGAAGAGACCATTACTCTTCCTGCAGACGGCATGGACTATGGTATTGGGTTTCTTGACACCGAATTTTTGGATTGCCTCTGGTCGGATACATTGAATGTACAAAGTTGTTCTATTCCTTGTGAATTGGAAATTGCACAATTGGTAGAAAACGGCTGTAATGACAACGGAACTCCATCAGATGACAGTGATGATTTCTTTACTATAAATTTTACAATTACATCCATCGCTCCAGGACTTGATTCAACTTACTTCGTCATTGTAGAAGATGATACTTTAGGCATCTTTTCCTACGAACTCGAACAAGAATTATCGCTTCCTGCCGATGGTGAGGATCACAACATTCTTTTCGTTGATTCGCAGATAGAAGATTGTCTTCTTACGACCACTGTAGGAACTGAAAGCTGTTCTGATGCATGTCAATTGGAAATAACACAATTTACTATCTCGGAGTGTGATAATAACGGAAGCCCCGTTGATAATTCTGATGACACCTACGAAATTACATTTGAGGTATCTGCTATAAATGCGGGACCTGATATGACTTTCTTCGCCCTAATGGGCATGGATACGCTAGGAGAATTTGCATACGACATCGAACATACCATTACGATACAGGCAGAGGGATCTGGTATAACAATGACATTTGAAGATTCTCAGCATAGTGAGTGCACCATTTCAGAGGTCTTTGATATAGAAAGTTGTTCTTTTCAATGCGAATTATCAATAGCCAGTTTTGCAGTGTCAGAATGTGAAGACAATGGGACTCCTGATGATTCTTCAGATGATATATTTGAATTGTCGTTTGAAGTGTTGGCACAAAATCCTTCGATGGATTCTGTCTTCATTCTTATCATTGGCACTAATGTCATCGGTCAATTTTCTTACAACAATTTACATAGCATTACACTCCCTGCTCTTGACGATGACTATCTCATCACCATCCATGACTCCCAAAACACGGATTGTTTAATTACTGAAATGGTCAGGGTGGAAAGCTGCACCAATACATGTGAATTGACACTAATGAACTTTGACATATCCGGGTGCGATGATAATGGCACAGCGCATGAAATTGCTGATGATTCCTACACCATTACATTCAATATCTCAGCCACATATCCCTATCAAGATTCTATATACCATGTGCTTCTCGACGATGAATTTTTGGGTTCTTTCAGCTACGACTCTGACAATTCATTGATTATTCTTGCCAATGGAGAAGAAGGTTCTATCCAATTTGTTGACTCAAAATTTGAATATTGTATTCATACTGAAGTTATAGATTTGGAACACTGCTCCACTCTTAATATAATATCAGAAGACATAAATATCCCGAATATCTTTTCTCCGAATGATGATGGCATTAATGATGATTGGGTGGTAGTACCGAGTATCAACAATGAAGTAATACGATGTAGGATCTACGATAGATGGGGCAATCTGATTTATATCAACGAGCCTGGACAAGCACCATCATGGGATGGTAGATTCAATGAAAAACCAGTTAATTCAGGCGTTTACATCTATCAAATCTTATATTCAAATTCTGTTAATGAAACAAAAGTGATTTATGGTGACATCACGGTGATCTACTAGAAAATATTAAGCTTGGGGTTCAAATCATCCAAATCTTGTTCTTAACTATGCCAGGTTTCAAAACGCAGATTTCATGAAGTCAATTTGCGAATCCTGTCTTGGATGCAATTCATTTGCGAAATGCCCAATACACTCCTTTTTCATCAATTACATCATCTATTTCATGTCTGTGTTCCGCCCTTTTATCATCTATTACAAGGTCAACAATATCATTAATCACCGACCTGCTTTGGGCAAAATAAGTATGCTTGACCACATCAGCCATGCTGGTATCAACACCTGTAGCATCGATGGTCTCCACGCCGTCCATGATAATAATATTTTCGCCCGATTCTCCAGCCCTTCGAAATCCATTGAATTTATATGAAAGTTTTAAGGCGTAGTCTGTAGAAGATGCGTAAAGGGTTATAATCTTTTTATGCGCATTGAAGACTGGAACAATGTCTTCCATAAATATTTCGGCATTGACATCTGGCGCTGTCAAAATGATCTCTTTAATCACATCTGCGTATTCTGGATTTGTAGTAATAATATCTTTCAGCACATTGCACAAGGGGCGATTCCCCATGCTATGACCAATCACGTATAGCTTTTTTATCTCTGTACATTCAAGTACGGTCAGGATGAATGATTTTATATGACTTTCGGACAACATTGTCATTTCACCATCTTTGAAATAATCATCCTTACTACCCGCCGATGGCCAGCTATAAAACATGGCAGCTCCCTCAAATTTCATATCCGACTTCATTTGTGCAGTTCGTCTGGCGGCTCCCTCGAAAGTAGAATTATATCCATGAATAAAAAGAAATGCCTTGTCCATAGGGTCAGCTGCAACTTGAGTACATAATAATTCTTCAAAACCATCAGCATCAAGTAGATCGACCTTTTGAATGACTATATGTTTATTGACATTTTCAAAATATCTGATTTCCCAAAATGGACGTTCTATCTTGCCTATTTTATGAGAATCTGGAATCGAAACTTCACACTTCCCAAATCTTAAAGTGTCATTATCATTTCCAAATTCTAATGTTTCTCCCTTAACATGGTGGTTCCTATTGGTACCAAAAAGCAAAGTTTCCACCTTATATTTCTTCTTTTCAGATTTTGGTTTAGAGCCACTCTTTATATTGCGTTTTTTATCGGATGGTGGTTCGCTTTCTACCTTATTTGTCTGTTCAGAAAGCTCATTTTCATTTTGACCAATTCCAGTCTCATTCTCCAGATTTACTTCTTTTGAACTCCCTACATCAGGAGGTAAATCTGCCTCAGGTACTTTTGTGCGAAAGGATTCTATTAGTGCTTCAAGTTTCTTCACAAGATCCATATTAACCTTGTCTCCAAGAATCATTTTACCATAAGAATTAGTGAACAATTTTAATATTGACTTCAGAATAGAAGCTATGATATTGCGCAGAAAGTCCATAAATTTTGTCTTAACCTAATCAAGTGATAATTAATACTAAATATATAATTATTCTAGGATTTAAAAATTAGTCCTATACATACGTGTGCATAACATAGGTAGGTAAGAAAAGTCAGAAATTCTTAAAATCAATCTATTTAACCTGAAATATCTGGTTTTTGACGCCAAAAAAATGGTTGACTTAAATCTGATAAATAACGATTTATGTCGAAGAATCAACAATTCACATAGATTTTGAAATCTTTACTACCCATTTTAATGTTACTTTTAACAAACTATTAGAGTTATTTATACCTGTAAGCTTGGAAACCCTAGTAAGCAAACCAAAAAAACCTAATAATTAGTGTATGAAGACAACATCTACAAAAGACATTAATATATATCAGGACTACGTCAACATGACGGATTTCATGAAAATCATTGAACTCAAAGAAGAGGACAATCCGTATGAATGTGTGCTGAGTTTTGATAAATACATCAATTCTATAAATTCCCAATATGACCAGAGTTGCAGATTTTCGACGAGCATGGTCCCTTTTCTCAAGGATGTGGAATTAAAAATGAATCATCAGGAAGCTGAGGTAAGTGATCAACTTCAAAATGAAGCAATCAATATGCTCATGCCTTCTATGTTTGTGCAAAACGAGATGAGTTTCATTTCAAAACCATTCAACAAGTGCTTTTCACAGTCCACGGCCAAATTGGATGAGTTTTTTCATGACCTAAGTTGGGAAATCAAGATCGATGCTGAAAAACTTGCAGCAAAAAACGATATTATTTCTATTGGTAGTTACATTCTCAAAACTTGCTACGGTATAGATGCCTTCGAATTTTATTCTGACAATCTCGAATTTAAGAATAATAAAACAGGCCTGATCAAACATCTTGAAATCGGAATCAAATTCGATTTTGTAGAAGTAATCCAAAAGAAGCCATTGCTCCCATTGTCTCAGGATGATATTAAGAGGCTATTGGATAATGATACCAATCCGCAAGTATGGCTCGAACTATTGCCACCAGATCGATTCCTAATCAAGGGATTTGTAATTGGTACCTTCCATGATATCACTAAAATTCAGATTCACTCTCAAATGAGAGAAAACATCGCCAATGTAGCTGATGATACGGACCCAAATGAAAAAATGAAAGAGATTGAGCTTCTCTTCAAGTCATATATGAATGATCCGAATATAGAAGTAGGTCTGGCAAATTTGCTCTTTGTGGACTTAATAAATAGTGAATCGAAATCAATTAGTCTGACTGGAGAATTGGATATACGGAAAATCGTATCCGCTGAGATGAGGGAGGGCCACTGTATCTATAGTGATGCTATCAACATGCATAAAACGATAATTCAAGATAGCCTGGGAAGTAAAGATACACTTGCTCCATCTGAAAAAAAATTAATCAAAAATGGTATTCAAAGTATTATCCTTGTCCCTATTTTCAATAACGATGACAATAAGCTAATCTCAATTTTAGAGATTGGAAGCAAAAATAAGATGGGTGTCAACAAGGTCACACATCTCCGTCTAAAAGAGATGATCGGTCTGATGAAATTGATGGTCAATACTTTTGCCAAAGAAATGGACAAGTTTGTCGACCTCATCATAAGAGATCATTTTACCTCGATTCATCCAAGTGTCGAATGGAAATTCAAAGAAGTAGCCACTAAGTATCAGGTGAACCTGTTGAATCAACAAGGAGAATCCAGCCTTGATCCAATCAAATTCGAAGATGTATATCCTATCTATGGACAAGCGGACATCGTAGGAAGTTCGTCATTGAGAAATGAAGCTCTTCGAGAAGATTTATTATTCAATTTGGTGTCACTAAACAATTTGATAGAAATTTGGCTCAACAAGAAGCACCTCTTTTTACTCAAGTCTTATCAACTGAAGATTGCCGAAATCATTGAACATCTGAAAGATGACTTTGAATCCAGTGATGAATCGATGATCATAGAACTTTTGCACAATGAGGTGCATCCTCTACTCGAAGAATTAAAGGGAAGGCACGATGATTTGCCTAGTTCTCCTTACGCAGAATATATTTCATTGCTCGATAGTAATTTTGGCATTGTATATGACAAACGTAAGCTCTATGAGGAGAGTGTGACTACTCTCAATGCACATATCTCTGAATACTTCTCAAAGGAAGATGCATTGATGCAAAAAACACTTCCCCATTATTTCGAAAAGTATAAAACCGATGGTGTAGAATACAATATCTACATTGGCCAAAGCCTCCTGGAGGATGGAACGTTTTCGGAAAATGACTTGCGGGAATTCAGAATTTGGCAAATTCAAAATATGATTGAGGTGACGCAAAAAATAGCCAAATTAGCACCTACACTTCCCGTACCCATTACCACGGCACAATTGATCTTTGTCTATAACAATGCTCTGAATATTCGATTCAGAATGGAAGAGAAAAAATTTGATGTCGATGGGGCATATAATGTGCGGTATGAGATCCTTAAAAAACGAATAGATAAGGCTACTATCAAGGATACAAATGAAAGATTGACTGTGGCTGGTAAAATTGCCATTGTCTATTTGCAGGACAAGGAAAAACGCGAGTATCTGGAATACATCAATTTCTTGAAGCACTCTGATAAAATTGAGGATGAGATTGAGGAACTGGAATTGAACAGACTGCCTGGAGCTGAAGGATTGAAAGCATTAAGAATTACGGTTAAAGCGCCATAGATTTCATCCCTTTTTAATTTATCAAGGACGTTGATTAATATCAAAGAAAAAGGATTGGCATGGCATCGATAATTGTCTAAAACAAATTGCATTTTCTAATTTATAATTATACTCCTTGTCATCTTGAGCGGAGTCGAAAGATCAAGGAGTATGTCCTAACTTTAATTTCGACAATCTTGGAGAAATCTACCTCAGATTAATGACTTCACCCTGTTAGATTTCTCCACGATGGTCGAAATAATTTCATTTTGTCCATTGACGTTCTTCGACAAGCTCAGAATGACAATACTCCTCTTTGGATGGTATGACAATGACAAAAAAATAATGTAGTGCAATTTGTTCTACACACCTTCGATAATCACATCAATTTGATCATGCGTATAAACAGCTCAAAACTAAACTCAAATCAATACTTTTCCAATCTCATTATTTGTTCCTATCTTTCCAACCTTCTATTCTAATTTGATATATTCATAAGATACTTTAATGAATCATATAGACAAAGCGACTGAATACATTGTAGAGTTTTTTAATCAGCAGATTGATCCAATATATGTCTATCATAATTTGGAGCATACACTTTCAGTACTATCATCTGTCGAAAAAATCACCAATAAAGCGGCAGACCTGAGTTCTGATGACCTTCTCATTGTCCAACTTGCAGCACTATTTCATGACACAGGATACAATAATGGCCCCGAGAATCATGAAGGTAGAAGTGCACAGATAGCAGAATCCTATCTAAAAGAAAATGGATTTGATCAGGATTTTATTGATAAGGTGAAGGCTTGTATTTATGCTACTAGAATGAACTCAAAAGATACGGATCGGTTATCTCTTATTCTTCAGGACGCCGATATGAGTGGACTGGCTTCGGACAACTTTTTTGATACTACAGAAAGGCTTAGACAAGAAAGAAATAATATCCTTAAAGAGCACATTTCCAAGAACAAATGGAATGAGACCAACATTGAATTTCTGAAGCAGTGCAAGTATAAAACAACGGAAGCTCAGGATCTATACAAGGCAAAAAAGAATGAAAATCTTGCGGCATTATTCAAGAAGTACAATAAAAAACAAAAGGCAAAAGCTAAGGATGCCGCCCAAACAATCGCCACCAACAAGAGTGCGCAAACACAATTCAAAACTGCCCTCAGAAACCATATCGACCTGAGCAATATTGCCGATAATAAGGCCAATATTATGCTTAGTGTCAATGCGTTAATCTTGACCCTGGCACTTCCGTTTCTCATCGACAAATCTATTGACAACAGCCACTTCCTATTACCTACAATCGTGATGTCGGCGGTTTGTTTGACATCAATGATCTTTGCTACCCTGGCTACCCGACCCATTAAAATGGATGGATATACCAGCCCTGAAAAGATTAAAAACAATGAATCGAACCTGTTTTTCTTTGGCAATTACCACAAGATGAGTTATGAAGAGTACAAGGCAGGAGTCAAATATGTATTGAGCAAATCTAAGGCCTTGGATGATTCTATAACACGAGATTTGTTTTATCTCGGCAGGTCCCTGGGCAAGAAATTCGGCTATCTGAGATGGTGCTATAATATATTTATGTATGGCATCACTGTGACTGTGGTGGCTCTGCTTATTGTTTATATCACATAAGCATTTGTACCCAAATAAATAGATACCACCTTCATTCTCGATCATAAACGACACAGTATTTGAAATAAACGATCACTCCTATGTCTAAAAAGGATATTCTACTTGCTCTGGGCTTATTGATCACTTTGTCTCAATGTAAACAGCAAAATTTAACTCCAGTAGCAGAACAAACCAATCACTTTGACCATCAAATTTTCGAGCAAAATAAATTGGCACCCCGAGCCAGTTTCTTTGCGTATGAATCATCGTCAATTACTGAAAAAGAGGATTCCAAACGATATATCAATCTCAATGGCAAATGGAATTTTCATTGGACAAAGGATCCAAAAAAGAGACCCAATGCTTTTCATCACCTGGAATTTGATGACTCTGACTGGAAGCAGATAAATGTTCCTGCCAATTGGGAAGTGGTAGGCTATGGCCGCCCGATCTACCTGGACGAACGCTATCCATTTACAACGTTGTGGCCAGATGCTCCAAAGGATTACAATCCCGTGGGCACTTATCGCAGGACTGTAAATCTCACGAAAGAATTTTTGGAAGAAGATGTAATCCTGCATTTTGCTGGAGCCAAGTCAGCGATGTATGTTTATGTGAATGGCCAATATGTTGGATATTCACAAGGAAGCAAGACTCCAGCCGAATTCAATATTACTGAGTATTTGAAACCTAGTGAAAATCTAATTGCCCTTCAGATGTTTAGGTGGAGTGATGCGAGCTATGTCGAGAGTCAGGATATGCTGCGTATGAGTGGAATAGAAAGAGATGTCTATCTGTACAGCAGACCAAAAGTATTTGTATCAGATTATCATGCAGAAACCAATTTAAGCCAAAATTATGAAAATGGGATTTTGAACACCCTTGTAAATATTTCTAATTCTTCTGAAGTAGAAGAGAAAAGACTAATTGCCATCAAGGTATATGAAAAAGATAGCTTGATTTATGCAGATTCTTTAAACATGCAAATAATTCCTGGTTCTAATTCGATTCAATTTGATAAAACATTGGAAAAAATAAAGCCATGGTCTGCCGAAATCCCCAATCTATATCAAATCCAAATTCGACTATTGGATGAATCAAATAAAGATAACAATCAGATTATCAATAGAAATATTGGCTTCAAACGAGTGGAGATTAAAAATGCTCAAGTACTATTTAATGGGAAGCCGATATACATCAGAGGAGTCAATAGACATGAGACCGACCCATATACAGGCCATGTGGTCAGCAAGGAATCCATGCTAAAAGACATCACCTTGATGAAGCAAAACAATATCAATGCCGTACGATCTGCCCACTATCCCAATGATCCCTATTGGTTGGACTTATGCGACAAATATGGCTTGTACGTCGTGGATGAAGCCAATATTGAAAGTCACCCGCTTGCCATTCATGACAGCACCCAAATTGGAAATGAAATGTCCTGGCTTCCAGCACATATGTCGCGTCTGCAACGCATGTATTATCGAGATAGAAATCATCCCTGTATCTACTCCTGGTCTTTGGGCAATGAAGCGGGAGAAGGTGAAATCTTCCGCACCATGTATCAATGGCTAAAAGAAAGGGAATCGAATCGGATCGTCCAATATGAACCTGCTCGCAAGGAAGATTACTCAGATATTTACTGCCCGATGTACCCCAAGCCAGAATATCTCATAGATCATGGAAAATCTGACTCTGACAAACCTTCCATAATGATAGAATACTGCCATGCCATGGGCAATTCTGTGGGGAATCTACAAGACTATTGGGACATCATCGAGCGCTATCCTAATCTTCAAGGTGGCTACATCTGGGACTGGGTCGATCAATCATTGGAATACAAAGATGAGCATGGTGAGCCATATCTCGCCTATGGACATGACTATCATCCTGATCTGCCTACGGATGGCAATTTTCTCAACAATGGTTTGGTAGATCCGTATCGGAATCCACATCCTCATTTATCTGAGGTCAAGAAAGTGTATGAAGCTGTTGAATTTGAAAATTTGGAAGATGGATTTCTTAAAGTAATCAACAATTACAAATTCAAGGATCTTTCTGACTATTTGATCAATGTCCGATTCTTCCACCACGGCCGTCTTTTAGCCGAATTTAAAGACATACCGATAAATGCACCACCTGGTGAAAGTGACATAATCAGATTTAGAAGTTATCCCACTCGCAGCATTCTCAAAGACCAATACATCATGAGGGCAAGTCTGGTAAAAAAAGAAAAAAGTGAGCTCCTTCCTTATAAACATGAAATAGCCTGGGAAGAATTTGTATTGGGAAAAAGCCCTGATCTTGCTCCAGGCCTGGACAATACTTCAGCCTACAAAATTGAACACAAGAAAGAAAGTATTCACATTAAAAATGACAGCACAGAATTGGTCATAGATTCTAAATCTGGCGAAATCAATAGTTGGCATTTTGCCCAGGAAGAAATTACTTCTCAACCAATTCGACTCAATTTCTGGCGACCACCGACTGACAATGACCTGGGCAATGGCATGGACAAATGGGCCAAGATCTGGCAGGATGCAACTTACAATTACACATCCATCCTAATCAAGAGTCCAAAATCCATCAATGACAATGTTGCTTTCATTGTGCTCTACGTCACTCCAAATCAGGAGGCAAAAGTAGAAATCAAATATGAATTGTATCAAAGCGGCAAACTTAAAGTAGATTATCGATTCATACCACTCAAAGAAAGTCTGCCTAATATTCCACGCATTGGAATGTACATGACCTTAGCCGACAAATTCACTGATGTAGAGTGGTACGGAAAAGGGCCAAAAGAATCTTACTGGGATCGAAAGACAGGTCAAAAGACAGGCATCTACTCAGGCAAAGTAGTAGATCAATTCGAGCGCTACTCCCGACCCCAAGAAACTGGAAATAAAACGGACGTACGATGGATGGAAGTAAGATCCCCTTCTGTGACTTTAAAAGCAAGTAGCAATCAACTCCTCAATGCCAGCGTCTGGCCTTTCTCCATGAAAGAAATAGACTTTACCAGCGACGAAGCACAGGAATCAGCATCTGGTCTCGTACCAGTGACCAAGAAGCATGGAGCGCATATCAAGATTGGAAAGACGGTTCAGTGGAATATTGATTATTTGCAGATGGGAGTGGGTGGAGATACCTCTTGGGGGCGGCTGGTGCATTCGGAGTATACGATACCAGCGGATCGGGAGTATGCGTATTCGTTCAATATCTCCCCTAAAAAGTAATACTGATTGTATTTCTAATTTAACTTATCTCCAAAAAGGCTAAAATTTGCAAAGCTATTGAATCCGACAATCGGTCATTATCCAATATATTTAATTTGGCAATGGCACATTTGCATGAATTACTATTGAGGTTATTCGGTTCATTTGGATCGAAATAAACAATGTCCTGATCATTGAAAGTAAAAAACTGTTTATCATTCTTTTTTCCTGGGTATAGAAGCATTCCTTTCTCTGACTTCCAAAATCTATTGTACGCATATATTTGTCTCAAATCCTGGATAGAAACTTTTGTATGGGTTGGAATTTTCCATTTAGCATCGATTATAAATTGTTCATTATTTTTCTCAATGATTATATCTGGTTGTAAATTATATCCGCCAGTTTCAAACAAGAACTTACACTCTCTCTTTACTTTAAAGTTCAATTCAGTACTTTTATTTTTAAGAGATTGATAGACATATTCTTCCCAGAGCTTATCCATATTAAACAAAAGCGCAATCATATTTTCATTCCCTTTTTGAATTCCTGGTGAAAAATTCTCAATTATTATTCTTGCCAAGTCCAGGGCCTTTCTATATGGTCTGGTTTTTCGGTCCAATGAAATTTTCTCGAACGACTGAATGGTAATAGTACTTGTTTTTAAATCAGGAAATGCCAGGTCAATCCTTCCCGCCATTGATGCCAGGTAGTTTTGTTTAGTCAGGACAACTACTATCTCTAACGCTCTTCTCAAAATTCGATGAATAATATGATCCTTGTCATATACCTGATGAGATGTATAAAACCGCTCTTTATGAACAACATTTCTACTAATATGTCCAGCAATTTCGAGTTTCCCTTTTAATGCAAACACATTCGATTCTACAACTCTATACTTCTTACACAAGCCTTTGCGAATCAATTGGTCAAGTTCTTCCAAATACAACTGTAGGTAGACATCCAAAAGATTTCTATTATGTATTAATACATCAGCATGATCACTATTGTAGACTTTCACCTTCCTGGCAATGGATAGCATTTTGAGCAAAATCTTTCTCCATTTATCTTTCCCATCTTCCCGATTGTCAATCTTAGGCAATATTTCAATAGTCAGATTATCGACTTGCACTATTCCAACATAACTCTTGAATTTGACACCTTTGGAAGTTGCCTCCAAGTAATTGAATGAGTGCAGTTCGTTAAGTTTCAATAAAGCCTTGAGATGATGTTTCTTAAACCTCCCACCAAGATTCAATTTGTCATGTTCAAATACCTGTATCGGATTATCTACATCAGTCATTTTCATTCTTAGACTGATTTAGTAGAATCTCTATCGCTTCAATTATTTTGAATCCATCATCTAAAGAATTTAATTCATAGCGATTATCTGCAAAATCAACCTCAACATTTTCGATAGCAAATAGTGATTGCGTATTTTCATTCTTCACTTCCCTAACAAACCCACGTCCCAGAACAAGCAACAATTTATAATAATCATTATAGAAATATTCTTGAAGTAGAGGTATAATCTTATTCTTAAATGTGTCAAGCAGATCATTCGCATTTTGAATATTAAGGAAATAGGAATGTCCGATGGTGTGGTCCCGATCTACAAGCGCTTCTATTCTGGTATTTATTGTTTCTAGTACTTGCGACAGCTTGATGCCACTGACTTCACTTTTCCCTGGATTACCAGAACTATCGATAATAGCTGGATCAGGCATTTTTTCAATGAAGGTAAAACGTCGACGTAGGGCGGTATCAAGTGCCTCTACAGATCTGTCTGCGGTATTCATTGTCCCAATGATAAATAGATTTTTAGGTACTCCAAAAGAAGCTTCGGGACTATAAGGTAAAGCTGTTGTGATTTGGTTGACGCTGCCAATTCTTTTATCCTCTTCCAATAGTGTAATCAATTCACCAAAAATAGATGATACATTACCTCTATTGATTTCATCAATAATTAATACTTTTCTAGGTGAAGAATCATCGAAAGAAACATCATTGTATTGACCTGCTTTAAAATTTGATATGATATCTTTTGTGTCTTCAACTTCTTCATCTGAATCTATCGTCGATTTATCCAGAGTCTTTTCAAAATTCTTGAGATCCTTAAATACTGCATAGTAGGAAGACATTCCTCCCCTGGTTCCTATGATTGGCCCTATTTCTTTCACTGTATTCAACTCTTCTACGCTATCTATCTTGGAATATAAAATGCGTAAGTGTTCCTTGCGCTTAGGTCTGGTTTGCGACGGAGTTCCTTCTCCATCGTATATCGTTATTATACTATCATTTCTATTGATTCGTTCAAGTAGGATTGGAAACCCTCTTTTAGTCAGAATTCTTTTGGGCTCTCCTGCATCGATTTTTTTCTTCAGATCAGAAATATATCGATCATACAATTGATCAAAAGTGACCTTGGTCTCAACTTGATATTGCTTAAAATTATCATAAGCCGCCTCGGCGCACATCTTCATAAATATACCTGGCTTGACACTGTATTGAAGATTTGAGCTTCCTGAATCCACTACTTCATTGCCATCATCATCCGCAAAAACAGGTTTTATTCCTTCAATAAAATCTTCATAGCCCATACTCTGGTGAAAAGTTATGAAAGCTATGTCCTTATTTTGAACATGTGAGTTGTACAATTTTACGGTCTTTTCTCTATCTTCAGATGAATAATCAACACCTAGGATTTCAAGCGCCCTGGTAATCGTTTCGTACGTTTTTCCAGTTCCTGGTGGTCCATATAAAATCTGATTACAAGGGAATTTTTGCAAAGGCTTCTTTTGTCGTGTTTTATCTTTAGCATGATTAAAATTATGTCGATCACTTCCATAAAATAGACTTTCTATTTCCTCTCTTTTTGATAGCTTGTGCAGTGTGGATCCATATCCCAGCTCATATTCCCTAAAAATATCTGTCTCTAACCACTTCACTGAAATCTTATGCCCTAGCACTTCTGAACTATGGGTATAAAACATACCTTCATCTATTACTTCAGCAATAGCAATAATAGACAAATAAGCCTTTTTACCTCGTGGAGCTCCAGACCCTTTTATGGCTACTCTGTCACCGGGCTTGATATTCACAAATTTTTTGAGGCACGTAATTGCATTTCGTTTCTCACCCTTCTCTTCAAGAAATAACTTAATCTTTTCTTCTCCCGACCCTATGAATTCCTGTAAATTATAATCGCCCGCAAACCCCGTGCTAATGACATTATGTGCTTTCATTTCAGGGAAAATGTCTACATCATAGTTCTCTCCATACTTTGAGCCCAATATATAATAGTTTATACTTTCGTCATAGGTACTTTCTAATAACTTCTCATTCTTTGCCTTGCGCTCTATTTGGAAATTCACATACATCATATCCTGAGCCAGCAACATCAATCCTGGATCGTCATACACTTCCTTTTGCACTAACTCATCTTGATATCTTTTATAAATAATTGGATACTCTTTAATTTCTGCAACCATCTCATTTATGGCGTGCATAAAATATTGATAGTTTTCATCATCCCCCATTTTTACCCGAGTCTCATTGATCGTATTCATGAAACTTTTAAATACTCCATACTTGTAATATGCATATTTAGAAGGATACTGAAGAGAAAGTAATAATGATCCAAAACGATCTCCCATATAACTCTGCTTGTTTTGGGTGTTTTCGATCAAATTATATTCTTTCAACAAATCTTTTGATGTTGATTTAAATTCTAATATTCTTTCAGTGAGATCAATATTTTCATCGAAGAGATTATTAATCATAGCAATGGGTTTTTCATTTCCCAATACCTTTATAAAGCCAATCAACATTTTGACTGGATAATAATTTCTACTTCGCCATAGATTCTCAGCAATATCTTTCTTAAAACAAGCCTTCAACATGGCAATTTTATCTTCTGCCTGCCAATTCCACACCTCAGACCAATATTTATAAGCTTCCCATTTATATGCCTCGTCATATTGATCCGTCTCTTTGTACGATTGATACGTCTTCAGAAACGCATCTGTAAGTTTTTTTGCCATGACTTTTATTGATTTAAAATCTTAATCTCATCCCTTATGTTCTTGATCAATACTGCTCAAGTCCAATTTAATATTCACAATCACACCCTTATATCATCTTCACATCTTCGTCTAAACTACCTTCCAATTTTTCATTTCTCCTTTATCTCTCTAGTGCCTCCCTTCCACTTTCACCTTCCTTCTCTTAAAGCTCAGTCCAGCTCTACATCATAGCAGAAGATATTTCACCTATCCCACCATCGGATACTCCTTATACATCCCCGCCGCCTGCTCAATCACCTCCTTCAACAAATTATCCAATTCCGAAAACGGTACCTTCCCTCTCAACTCATGCTTCAATGCCAACCGAATGGCCGCCTTGGCATTTTCCTTTTTCGTCCAGTCGATCTCCAGATTCTTCTTTACTGAATCTACTACCTTATGGACCAAATCCTGAATTGGTCCCGCTACATTGATGATGCTTTCGTTGGCAACCAGGATATCGTAGAATGCCAATTCTTCTTCGGTCAAACCTAATTCTTTCGTCCGCGCATCGTCTTCTTTGAAGCCATTGGCAATGTCCATGAGGTGCTTGATCGCTGCGATGGAATCCAGGCTGCCTTTGTGGTATCGGCTCAGCACTTTTTCCAACTCCTCTCTCAGTTTGCGTCCTTTATTAATATTCTTCGGTGTACGTACCTTTAATTCATCATTGATGATACGTCGGAGCAATTGGATCTTGATATTCTCACCACCCTTGTCTTTTACTATGGCCTGAAAGCTGTCATCGATGATCGATATATCCGTCTTGTCCAGATCGTACATTTTGGCAAGATCGACTACACCATGGGACTCCAGAGATTTGCTGATGAGGTCCTTTATCCGAGCCAGTTTCTTTCGACCAGGTCCGGGAGGGTATTTGATTTTTCTTATGTTCTCGCGTATTTTCTGAATCAGGGCCACTTCTTCCTGAATGTCCCATACCTCGGGGGCACTATTAGTCATCGCTACCAGATGAGACAATTTCAATTCTTGTTTCAAAAATTCATCGGCCGCCTCATCTGTATGAATGAGTTGATTCACCACATCTTGTGTCCAATTGATTAGCTCGCCAGAACTCATGGATTTCAACATCTCAAGATTCCAGTCGCCCAACATCTCCTTCACCTTATGAAATTGCAAAAGACACAATCGCACCGCAGCATTCAAGTCTATCGTCGGTTCTCCCTCCCCACCACTCTTGGAATATTTCTTGGTAGCCTTCGCCAGGAAGCCAGATATACCTATAAAATCCACCACCAGGCCATTAGGCTTATCTCCGAATACGCGATTCACCCGAGCGATGGCTTGCATCAGATTGTGCCCTTTCATCACCTTATCTACATACATGGTATGCGCACATGGCGCATCGAATCCTGTAAGCCACATGTCCCTTACGATGACCATCTGCAATGGATCATCAGGATCTCGGAATCGTTTTTTGATGGCTTCCATCTGTGGAGAGGTGCGTATATGTGAATTCCATGTTTTGGGGTCCTTGCTGATATTGCCAGTCATGATCACAGCGATCTCAGGGCAGTCGTCGAGCTTGTTCAGGGCATCGTACATCTTCACGCAATTCTTCCTGCTCATACACACGATCATAGCCTTGCCATCAAGAGTGGATGTACGTAGAGTAAAGTGTTTGATGATCTCTTTAGCTACCGTTTCTACACGATCATCCGAACCCGCGGCATCTTCAATCGCGGCCCATACCGCATTAGTCGCATCCTCTTCAGTCTCTTCTACTTCATCTATCTCAGCCCCATACTTCGCCTTGATATTCAGAGGTACCATTTTGGGCTCGTAGTGGATGGGGACAGTAGCTCCATCTTTTACGGCTTGTCTGATGTCGTAGGTATGTATAGTAGGCCCAAAGACCAATTCCGTATCCGCATCCTTGGTATCTACCGGAGTACCTGTGAATCCAATGAACGAAGCATTGGGCACAGCCCTACGGATATTCTGGGCAAATCCGCCATCCTTGAAGCCATATTGGGTACGATGGGCCTCATCCGCCATGACGATAAGATTGTATCTTTCCGAAAGCACCGGATGCTCTTCTTCCTTTCCGCTTTCCAAATCCTTGAGTCGAAATTTTTCTATGGTGGTGAAGATCACACCGCCTCCATCACTGCTCAGTAAGTCTCGCAACTCCTGGGTGGAATCTGCATGCTG
This sequence comes from Saprospiraceae bacterium, assembly GCA_965230575.1. Lineage (GTDB taxonomy): Bacteria > Bacteroidota > Bacteroidia > Chitinophagales > Saprospiraceae > CAJXUU01. The sequence continues at coordinate 5,675,733 of OZ246013.1, read as the reverse complement.
TACCGTGCCCACCAGATCTTTGGCCAACACAAAATTTTCGTACAATTGCTTATCCAGGTCACTGCGATCTACTTGTACGATGATGGTCGGATTTTTCATTTCTGGCAATTGACGTAGAATGCCTGTCAAGATGGCCATTGATATACTCTTACCCGAGCCCTGGGTATGCCAGATCACACCTAGCCTTCCATCTCCATGTGGTTTCATATTGGTCATTGCGCTTTCCACAGCACGCTGAATGCCCCAGTATTGGTGGTACTTTGCCCCTTTCTTGATGATCTTTCCATTGTGATCTTCATGAAAAATAAAATTGTGTAGATAATTAAGCAAAGTCTCTTTTGGAAATAGTCCATTGATCATGGTCTGCAAACGCAAATCCTTCTCTTGCTGAATATCATCTCCCTGCAAACTCTTCCATGGGGCAAACCACTCCAAGGCGCTGCTGTACATTCCATGCAAGGCATGGTGCCCGTCCGAAACCACAGTGATGGCATTGTAGTCAAAGAGCTGAGGTATATCCAGGACATAGTGGCCTATCTGATTGTGCGCTTCTTCTACACTCACATCCTGATTGAATTTGTCTTTCAATTCGAAAATAATCAGTGGCAGTCCATTGATGTAGATAAGCAGGTCTGTGCGGCGATTGTTCTTTCCATGGATCGTGGTTTCGTCGGCTATTACGAAGGTATTATTGTCTACATGGTCGTAATCGATCGGATAGATGTGCTTTGCTTTTTCGTTGCCATTCGCATCTTTCCAAGTCACCGATACACCTTGGGTCATCTTCTTATGAAAATCTCGATTGCGCAGTGCTACATCCATGCCTTCATGTTGGGTGAAGGCTGCCATGGCATCATCTATGGCCGTAGTCGGCACATCTGGATAGCATCGCTGTAGATGGGTTCGGAGGTCTGCTTCTACCACTACTTTTTTTAAGGTACGGTCCAGAGTCTTTCCTTCTTGATGGGTGTAACCCAGATTGACCAGCCATTCTATGGCGGCATTTTGTACCAGTGATTCATTCAGTAGTGTCATAAGGCAGATGCAATTGTTTTTTCGATGTCTTTTACACGGACTTCTCCGCTGATGAGTTTGGGGAGGAGGGTGTCTCGGAGTTTGGTGAGGATTCTAATTTCAGAATTATTTGACCAACATTTTTCTATTAATACTTTTATTTCATTTAGGGCTTTTATTTGAATCTCTTTTGGTGGAACTATAGTCAAAAACTTTCTAAACTCTTTCAAAACTATACGTTGGATAGCTGCACCAGAAACGATGCTTTCCATACGAGTTTTAACAGAATTTAGTTTCAAATATAGATTCAACAGTTGCGGATCTAGTTTATCATTAGGCCTAAGTATAGCAATCGATGATAGTAAAACAATGTCCAAATCTTTTTCAACAACAAAAGCATGTTTCAAATAACTACCATCTTTTGCTATTAAAACATCATCTTTTAATGGCCTACATCCTTGGCTAGATAATTTATGATAATCTTCAATACTAATTTGCCTGCAAGAATTTAAATTAAACCCCCAATTATTCATATCCTTTACTGAAGCCATAAGCATGCCTCCATCCATAGATTTGGGGCTATGATGTGCTCCGTCAGTAATTTTGGAAGTGATATCAGATAAAGGTCTTACCTCCCACCCCTCAGGAATCATCCCCAATTCCGAATCCACAAATACTCCATCCTGAAAAGGGCCAAAATCAACAAACCAATGTTTGTACAATGCCATTGCCATGGCTTCGAGGGTTTTGTTCATTTGGAGGTTGAGTTCGATTTTGTCATCAAAGGCGGAGAGTATGACTGCTATTGCCTTTTGTTCAAGCTTTGATTCTGGAATACCTATTTTGATTGACTTAAAAGCTGTATGATTTAAATCTTTTTGCACAGATCCGCTGGCAATATTATTTGCATAACGAACAATCTTTGGTTGTTTCAAGAACCAATACAAATAATCTCTTGATAAAATATTTTCATTAGGTATAATTTTAAAGCAATTATTATGGACACAACCCTTTTTACCAGTAAAAACTAAACCAACTTGACCTGTTCTTGTATAAATCAAATCATCAATATCCGCAATACATTGAAGTGGAACTTCATCTTCTTTTACATAATGTTCCACAGTATTATTAATTAAGTCCCGAATTTTGAATAAAGGCATTGAACTAAAAGATGTTAACAAATGCTTTGTCTTTTTATTAATTGCCAACCCTTGTTTTAAATCAACAATATCTCCTAAACTATATATTATTCTTTCCAATTTTTTTTAAACCTTTCTAAGGTTAGTTAATATCTGCTCCTTCAACTCCTCGCCCTTCTTAAATTGTTCAATCAATTCAGCTTTCAACCCAGCCATTTTTACCTCAAAAGGAATACCATCATCCTCTTCCGCTTCTACTCCCACATATATGCCAGGTGTCAACTTATAATCCTGCTTTTGCACTTCCTCTTTCGTCGCAGACTTACAAAAACCATCTACATCTTCATAGTCCTTTCCTTCCGTCCTCCAATTGTGGTAGGTATCTGCAATCCTGTCGATGTCTTCATCTTCGAATACACGCAGCTTACGACTTGCCATCTTACCCATCTTACTGGCATCCAGGAAGAGAATTTCATTTTCTCGACGCCTCTGTTGGCCATCTTTGCCATCTCTATTTTTGCTCAATATGAATAGGCAGGCTGGGATTCCTGTAGTAAGAAAGAGCTTATCTGGCAGCCGCACTATACAGTCGATCATGCTATTATCCACCATGTGTTGGCGTACATTTTTCTCTCCCTTGGTATTGGAGGTCATGGCACCATTGGCCATTACTATGCCTGCTGTGCCCGTATCGCTCAGGTGATGCCAGAAGGTCTGCATCCACATATAGTTGGCACTACCGTCCGTGGTATATTCTTCTCTCGGTCCGAATAGTCTCGGATCGCCTTCAGGCAGATCTTCAGCATGCCAATTGCTCACATTGAAAGGCGGGTTGGCGATAATGTAGTCTGCCTTAAGATCAGGAAATTTGTCATCCAGCAAAGAATTCCCCAATCGGATATCAAAGGACAGATCACGCAGCATGAGATTCATAAGACATAGTCTCAGGGTTTGGGCGGTCATTTCTTGTCCATAAATCGAGATATCACTCTTGTCCCCATCATGCTCTTTGATGAATTTTAGACTTTGCACAAACATACCTCCACTACCACAGGCGGGGTCAAAGATTCTACCCTTGTATGGTTCGAGCAATTGGACCAGGAGGCGTACAATACTCCCTGGTGTGAAGAACTGCCCTGCCCCAGATCCTTCTGCCATGGCAAATTTGCCAATGTAGTATTCATATATCCTTCCCAGGATGTCGGTCTCAGGATTCTCCTTTTCAGAGAATTTTGGGTGCGACAGGAGGTTGATGATGCCTCTTGTCTGTTTGGCTGACAATTCACTTCTCACAAATATTCTTGGCAGAAGGTTATTGAGTTGTGGATTGTGCTCAGTCAGCAATTCCTGAATGGTATCAAAAGCATCATCTACGATCACCTTGATGTCATCTTGCTCTGCATTGTCCTTTAGATATTGCCACGAAGCCGTCTCTGGAATTTTAAATGTATTTCGCGCCCGATATTCGTCTTCATCTTCGAGGATGTATTTTTGTTCGTCCTTTCCAGCTTTATTGTATGCATGGGAAGGATCATTGAAGAGGTTTTTGATCTCGTCTTTCACTACTTCATACCTTTCACTGAGGTGTTTGAGAAAAACTAAGGGCAGGATGTAATTTTTATAATTATTTTCGGATACTGCTCCTCTGAGCTCGTTTGCCGCATCCCAGAGTTCTTTTTCGAAATCTATATCTGCTTTCGGTTGTGCCATTGATGATCTTTCTTAACAATTCGATTTTTGATCTAATGATGCTAAGATAGAAAGATCGTTGTTATTAACGATTGGTAGTGGATTTTAAGATTTACTAGCCTGAACATTTGCGTAACTCTACGTAGATTTTGCGTAAAACTACTGACCATCCATTTCCATTTCATCTTGAGGGCCTTTCCAGTTCTTTAATATTGCATGCCTTCACTTTACAAATCCACTCATTAAATGTAAAGCAGCTTTCTTTTCCAGAATATAACATGCCTTCTCATTCAAATCTTACTTTACTTTGAGTTTAATTTTCTATCCAAAACCGATATGTAATGAAGAAAATATGGCAAACAGCATGCGTTGTACTATTGTTTATTTCTTTCTCTGAAAATGTCAATGCGCAAGATTTTGATGATTCAGGATTGATGGCAATGGTTGATTTCGAACTATTCGAAGCGCACAATACCGAGTTTAATTCCAAAACCAAGTCGGAGATTTCTTTTGAAGAAAGAATGGCAAAGGCCAAAACGTATGACCAATACGTTTCCAAGGAATTTGGGTCTTATCTGAATCCATACAACGGCAATTTGTACATTATCAACAATGATAAAAAACAGTTTAATCGCGCTCAACTAATGAAAGAATGCTCAAAAGAGAATGTGTTTTCGATCAAAATTGATCAAGAGATGAAATCGATAAATATTGAAGATTATGATTCCGGGGAATACATGCTGATACTTTCAAATGAAGAAGGTGATATTCTTGTTGAGAAATTTGTAATTATTTAAATACCTGGATCAGATGTTTACTTTAACCACGGAGTTCACGAAGTTTTCACAAAGCTTACATAAAGAAAGCGAAGAATGGTACATTCGATTTTTCATGGTAGAAGCCATGGCAAATAATTTTGTGCAATAAAGTCTTCTTATTAAGCACTGGCATTCTTTCCCTTTAGTGCCAGCAACCTCTTCGGAGCCCGCTTCAAAACTTTCTCAAACTGGGCTATAGCTTCTTCCTTTCTTCCTTGCTCCAACAACCATTCTCCATACATTTCAAACGAAGGCTTCACGATATTTGGAGGGCCGTAAGTGAATGTCGTAGTCTCTTCCAGGTGGGTAGCTTCTTTCATCCACTTTTCTGCAGAATCTGCATTTTTATTTAATATAGCCAATGCGGCTTTTAATTCCAATTCGAGGACGTTGAGGCTGTTGACTTCATTTTTTGAAGGAGGTTGCATATAACGAGAGACACCGCTACACATCTTGGCGGCACCAACGACCATTTTCTTCTCCGCCTTCGATCTCATTTCTTCCAATTTTGCTATGGCGGTATTCACTCCTTCAGATTCTTTGGAATGATATGCAGACATGCCGTGGGTAAATACTTCCACTCCCTTGGTCAATAGATTCATCTTCTCCAGATCAACTTTTACCTTTGCAATCGGGTCTTGCCAGTCGGTGGATTCGGTCAGATATGCGCCCTTCATCATTATGAGGTGGGCCCTTGCCTTGCTCGATGGCTTTTCCTCACAATATTCCTGCATGAGGTAGACCATCTCCTTGGCCTTGTCGAATTCTCCCTTCTGAAGATAGCCATACATCAACCACTTAAATGAGTGATAACCAATGGCATCGTTGTCCAGGTCCTTTTCCTTCTTTCGTGTAAGACTGGCCTCATAGCTTGCGATATTCGAATTTATCACCTCATCCCACATACCCAGAGCTACAAAAATATGAGACGGCATGTGCAAGGCGTGTGCTGCATCGGGTGCCACTTGCGAATAGCTATGGGCCGCATCCAGGGCCAATGTTGCATGATCGGGATCATCATATGAATGTATCAAATAGTGCAATGCTCCAGGATGCTTTGGGTTCTCTTCAATAATGCTTTGGGCTATTCGCGCACCTTTATCATATCCATCATCCTTTGTCCTTCCAGTTGAGGCTCCCAAAAGTGACAAAGCATAAAAGGCTGAGACTTCATGATGTTTTGGATACTTCTTATTCAGTCTTTCCATTTCGTCCTTGTAGGCTACATCCAATTCTTTTTTGTCTCCTTCACCGTAAAGAATTTCGACTGCTCCTAGAAAATCTCTTTCAATAGGTGTCATTTCTTTAGCCAATCGCTCTTCCTTTGTAGCTGCTAATTTCTCAAGTGCTGCAATACCATCTTCAGTATATCGTTCTCTCCATAATGGATGATTAAATGACATCGCTTCGCCCCAATAAGCCATCACACAATTGGGGTCTGCCTCCTGTGCTTGAACAAATTTATCCGCTGCATCTTCAAATTCAAAACTGTGCAGCAATAACAGACCTTCATGAAAATATTTGGTAGATTCTTCAGATCCTGACACCTGAAATTCGATTTCACCCAAGGTATTTTGTGTATTGACTTCTTCCTGTCTTTCCTTGCATTGAATAAACAAAATTGATATAAATAAAAGGAGCGCTATATGTTTCATTTTCGAAAATTTGAATCTAAAAATACTAATTCTTTCGAATATGAAAATTGTACTAAATAATCAGGTGAGTCTAACAAATTGCACCAAAAGAGAAAATCTGAAATATTAATTGTCATTCCGACCGAGAGCAACGAGTGGAGGAATAGGCAATTATGAGTGATTCTAATTTCGACTGGAATGGAGAAATCTAACAGGGTGAAAGTCATTGATCTGTGGTAGATTTCTCCACGAGGTCGAAATTAAAGTTAGAACATGCTCCTTGATCTTTCGACTTCGCTCAAGATGACAAGGAGTATATTTATACTTTAGAAAGTGCAATTTGTTTTACACACTAATGATCAGGTATGAAAAACAATTACTTTTAACGGGCACTTTCATAATCGTAACATTTAAAGGGGGATTCATAACATTTGGCTACTTCACTCTCTATTTACATGATGTCTGGTCAATATATTTAAAGCGATATTAAATGGAGGGAGCTGAAAATCCAATTTAGAGTAGGCAAGATCAAACAATTTTTAACATGAATTCAACAATCTTACAAGAGCTAGGTGGCAAGGTATGCACCATTGTAAATGTGGCCAATGACTTGGCATTATCGGTAAATGGATATAATCTTGGAAGAAATGGCAGTGGAGTCCTTTCCTGGCCTTTAAATCCCAATGGCAATACTTTTCAAGACTGGAGATTCAAACCCTTTCATGACGGATTTCACATAGTCAGCAATTCACCTCAAACTCGTGAATCCAATTATTTAGAATTAAGTTCTCATGAAATTGGCGTCAATGGAGGTACTGTTCAACTTTGGGATAATCGTAATCCCGATCATTTAAATAAGATTTGGATTCTCCATAAAAACAATGACGGTTCTTATAGCATGGCTACTGTGAGTAGAGATAAATATGTCATGGAGATCGCAAGCGAAGATGTACCCAAACATGCAGCGGGAAAGATACAAATGTGGGAAAATGAAGGGAATTCAAATCAAAAATGGAGGATCACCCCTAGGTGATAAAAGAAGTGTCATTCTCTTTAGGCCACTAAAAATCTAAATGAGATAACAACAAAAAAGAGGTTACTCCTAGCGGCGTAACCTCTTATACACTAATTTAAAAATGACTCAATTCGATGCAATAAATCGTTTGGTTATCATATCACCACCGCTTATATAAGTGATATAATAAGCTCCGGTCTTTAAATCATCTATTAAGACTGACACTACTTTTTCTTTACTGTCCATTTCGACATTTTGAGTGATTACCAATTGATTCAAGGTATTCCTAATCTCAATCTTGCCATTCTTCATTTGAGGGTTTGTAATCCTCAAGTTCACTTGATAATTAGCTGGATTTGGGAACACTGTCATATTCAACTTATCATTAAGAATCTCTTCTACTTTTTCTTCTCTTAATTCTGATATCGAATTGTCATCAGTTATGTTCGAAATCACACATCCTTGGACTGTGATATCATCGAGGTATATCTGATCTCCATTGCCAGAAGCATCACACCTGAATCGAATTCGTGAATTATTGGAAAAGGCCACACCATCGATCAAAACACTTTCAAAATATCTGGTACCATTGACAAATTCTACACCTGAATTCCATTCCTGAATAATTGAATAAGTCGATCCTCCATTATCAGAATATTCCAGGAAGAAGTCTTCATTGGCTTCCATGCTCAGTGGCAGATAAGTAAAATCCACCAATACTGAGGAGTAGGCACTGAGATCCAGTGGATCTGAAATAAGAGATGACTGAGATCCAGAATTGTCTCGAATTCTTACACTATTGGTTCCAGAATTTGAATTTCCAGTAAATAAGAAACAATCCGATCCACCATCATTCCAATTTCCATATCCGCCTTCGAAATCATCTGCTATCAATAAGGTACAATCGCTGTTCTCATCGCATAGCAAATTATTATCTAAATCTTCAAAGATGGTCACATTTCTAAAGTAAGAATTACCTTCAGCTGTGGCATCATCATCTGCTGTAAGTACCAAATATTGATAAAATCCAGTAAAATTACTTCCAAGACTTATCGTAAACGATTCCCAGTCTCCCGAACCAGAATAATCCGGGCTAGGTATATTACCTGAGTAGCCTTGATCTCCATACACTACAATTCTATGATCTGGAGCGACGATCAAATCATTGTCAAAACCTACCTCATGAATTTCGCCTTCAAAGGTGGATTTGAATTCAAATGAAATAACCGTATTTGAAGTAACTGTATATCCAATATCAATGGCCTTCCACGAATTGCCTTCCATAAACAAGGTGTTCCCACCTTCCTGGATTTCGAATGTTCCCAAGTCTTGACCAGGATCATAAGAAAGCACCGCATTTTCATTCCAATTGTAAGATGGACAATCACAATCCTCTTCCACTCCACCAATACATTCGCAATCCTCATTGTAAAATTCACCTGTGGTACATTCATCGCCATCATCACAAAGCTCTCCTGCTACACACGCTGGGAGCAAATTCACAGTATAATCTTCAGCTTCTCCTTCTACAATATCTCCACATGCTTCACTATATGAATTGTACCTCATCGTAATTCTCATCCTGGTTTCTCCTTCAATTCCAGATAATGGAATATCAACTATATCTGAAATGGTGGTATTGGAATTGGATTCAAAGACTTTTTCGCCAGAATCATCAAAATCACCATCATTATTCATATCTATCCAGATCGACCAATATTCCTGATATGCAGTACCAACAAATCCAGGAACCAAAGTAATCGGATAAGACTGACCTTTCTGTATATCTGTGCTTAATGCTGTATAATCTCCATATCCACCATCATCTCCTGATAAATTATCAATCGACTCAAAGGTAATTTGATCAATATATTCATACTGAGTACTTGCACTTACTTCGCAATAAACAGTGTTGCATTCATTATTAGGATCATCGGGACATTCATCAATCAAATCACAAATTCCATCTCCATCTGTATCTTCTAACAATGTACCTCCTGAACAACCGCAATTCGCATCGTAGGTCTCCCCTTCCGTGCAAACATCTCCATCATCGCATGTAGTACCTATTAAATTATCATCAAAATTTGGACATTGATCTTCAGCATCACATACACCATCGCCATCGCCGTCCCCAACATACGTACCACCTGAGCAACCACAATTCACATCGTAGGTCTCGCCGGTAGTACAGATATCGCCATCATCGCATGGAGTACCGATTAGGTTATCATTGAAATCTGGACATAAATCTTCAGCGTCACACACACCGTCACCATCACTGTCACCTATTGGGGTACCACCCGAACAATTACAATTCGAATCAAATAACTCACCTTCAGTACACGCATCGCCATCGTCACAGGCAGTACCAATTAAATTATCATCAAAATCTGGGCATTTATCCTCCGTATCACATACGCCATCGCCATCACTATCGCCAACTGGCGTACCGCCTGAGCAACCGCAATTGGCATCATAAGTCTCACCTGCAGTACATACATCGCCGTCATCGCATGGAGTCCCAATCAGATTATCATCAAAATCTGGACATTGATCTTCTGCATCACACACTCCATCACCATCACTATCACCAATTGGTGTGCCTCCTGAACATCCACAATTCGCATCATAAGTCTCACCCGTTGTACAGGCATCTCCATCATCACAAGCCGTACCGATTAGATTGTCATCGAAGTCGGGGCACTGATCTTCCGTATCACAGAAGCCATCACCATCACTATCGCCAACTGGTGTACCGCCTGAACAACCACAATTGGCATCATAAGTTTCGCCAGTCGTGCATATGTCTCCATCATCACATGGTGTGCCTATCAAGTTATCATCGAAATCTGGACATTGATCTTCTGCATCACACACTCCATCACCATCACTATCACCAATTGGTGTGCCTCCTGAACATCCACAATTCGCATCATAAGCCTCACCCGTTGTACAGGCATCTCCATCATCACAAGCCGTACCGATTAGATTGTCATCGAAGTCGGGGCACTGATCTTCCGTATCACAGAAGCCATCGCCATCACTATCGCCAACTGGTGTACCGCCTGAACAACCACAATTGGCATCATAAGTTTCGCCAGTCGTGCATATGTCTCCATCATCACATGGTGTGCCTATCAAGTTATCATCAAAATCTGGACATTGATCTTCTGCATCACACACGCCATCGCCATCACTATCACCAATCGGTGTGCCACCTGAACATCCACAATTCGCATCATAAGTCTCACCCGTCGTACAGGCATCTCCATCATCACAAGCTGTACCTATTAAATTATCATCAAAATCTGGACATTGATCTTCCGTATCACAGAAGCCATCTCCATCACTATCACCAACTGGCGTACCGCCTGAGCAACCACAATTGGCATCATATGTCTCACCTGTAGTACATACATCGCCATCGTCGCAAGCAGTACCTATCAGATTATCATCGAAATCTGGACATTGATCTTCCGCATCGCATACGCCATCACCATCGCTATCGCCAATTGGTGTTCCGCCTGAACATCCACAATTTGCATCATAGGTCTCGCCTGTGGTACAGGCGTTTCCATCGTCACAGGCTGTTCCTATTAAATTATCATCAAAATCTGGACATTGATCTTCCGTATCACAGAAGCCATCTCCATCACTATCGCCAACAGGTGTACCACCTGAACAACCACAATTCGCATCATAAGTCTCACCTGTGGTGCAGATATCTCCGTCATCGCATGGAGTACCGATTAGGTTATCATCGAAATCTGGACATTGATCTTCTGCATCACATACTCCATCACCATCGCTATCACCAATCGGTGTTCCGCCTGAACAATCGCAGTTCGCATCATAAGTCTCACCAGTCGTACAGTCATTTCCATCATCACAGGCTGTACCAATTAAATTATCATCAAAATCTGGACATTGATCTTCGGTATCACAGAAGCCATCTCCATCACTATCACCAACTGGCGTACCTCCTGAGCAATCGCAATTGGCATCATATGTCTCGCCAGTCGTACATATATCGCCATCGTCGCAAGCAGTACCGATCAAATTATCATCGAAATCTGGACATTGATCTTCTGCATCACATACGCCGTCACCATCACTATCGCCAACATCAGTACCTCCTGAACATCCGCAATTTGCATCATAAGTCTCACCAGTCGTACAGTCATCACCATCATCACAGGCTGTACCAATTAAATTATCATCAAAATCTGGACATTGATCTTCCGTATCACAGAAGCCATCTCCATCACTATCACCAACTGGCGTACCGCCTGAGCAACCACAATTGGCATCATATGTCTCACCTGTAGTACATACATCTCCATCATCACATGGTGTGCCTATCAAGTTATCATCGAAATCTGGACATTGATCTTCTGCATCACATACACCGTCGCCATCACTATCGCCAATCGGTGTTCCGCCTGAACAATCGCAATTTGCATCATAAGTCTCACCTGTCGTACAGGCATCTCCATCGTCACAGGCCGTTCCTATTAAATTATCATCAAAATCTGGGCACTGATCTTCCGTATCACAGAAGCCATCTCCATCACTATCGCCAACAGGTGTACCTCCTGAGCAACCACAATTCGCATCATAGGTCTCACCAGTCGTACATATATCGCCATCATCACAAGGAGTACCTATTAGGTTATCATCGAAATCTGGACATTGGTCTTCTGCATCACATACACCATCTCCATCGCTATCGCCAATCGGTGTTCCACCTGAACATCCACAATTTGCATCATAAGTCTCGCCTGTCGTACAGGCATCACCATCATCACAAGCTGTACCGATCAAATTGTCATCGAAGTCGGGACACTGATCTTCCGTATCACAGAAGCCATCGCCGTCGCTATCGCCAACAGGTGTACCTCCAAAGCAACCACAATTCGCATCATAAGTCTCACCTGTAGTACATACATCGCCATCATCGCATGGAGTGCCGATCAGATTATCATCAAAGTCTGGACATTGGTCTTCTGCATCACATACACCATCTCCATCGCTATCGCCAATCGGTGCGCCGCCTGAACATCCACAATTGGCATCATAGGTCTCACCCGTCGTACAGGCATCACCATCATCACACGCCGTACCAATCAAATTGTCATCGAAGTCGGGACACTGATCTTCCGTATCACAGAAGCCATCGCCGTCGCTATCGCCAACAGGTGTACCTCCAGAGCAACCACAATTCGCATCATAGGTCTCACCAGTCGTACATATATCACCATCATCACAAGGAGTACCGATCAGACTATCATCAAAGTCGGCACAAACATCATCGGGATCACAAATTCCATCATCATCTTCATCTAAGAAATAACCTTTCATTTTGTCAAAGGCATCGAGTCCAATCTCAATTCCTATAAGTCGCCCAGGTACATCATCTGCAGGAGGGTGAATACCACCCCATATTCTAGACAGACCAGATTGATCCGCCGCGTCATGATAGGTTGCCCATTGCAATTCTACATCTACACTCGGACCATCCTCAAATACTAAAAATTCATTTTGAGTTGCTGTGAATGTTCCCATTCCACCAGGGAAGTAAGCATCTCCCGTGATCTTGGTCAAAAATTCAGCCGCAGCTCTTGAGAAGGTGGAGTGCCCGGAAACATATCCTGCAAAAGGTGGAGTAACAAAAGATGGTCGCTGGTATGGCACCCAATCTTCCACTCTGATCCACCCTACTCCTGCTACATCACTATCTACATTATTGATAGCATCGTGACCCAGCCAGGATTTCATTTTTATTTTACCAACATGTTCATTGGCATCACCAGCAAGGTCATCTCCTACTTCAATGGTCTCAAATTGATCGGCTATTAATGGGATTCCTGCAGGGTGGTAATTTGATGCTGTGGCATCAGTACTCTGTCCCAGGTCTGCTGCTGCTCTCAATGCAGATATTGGTCTGATATAGTCGTACCATCCTTTAATTCCCCAAGCAGAAACTGCAGCGTCATGCATTGCTCCTCCCATTCCAAAATAGGATTTCACATACCATTCAGTCTCAGGAAGAATGGCACCCTGACCTTCAAATCTCATTTCAAAATCTGGATGATCCGCTACATAGTTCAGTATCGAGAACCAATGTCCTGGAGGTGTCTCTGAATCAGGTCCGTCTGCCCAAAATTCCGCCAGAACTCTGGCATAATCTCCTCTGGGTACCATATTGGACGCATAAGGTTGGCCAGTAGCAGGATTGACCGCATGCCCTGTAGAAGCTGTACCTCCTTCAAGTTGATCGTAAAAAGCAGGATAGTCAGATACACTAGTCGGCAAAGTTGCTGAGTTGCCAGATACTCCAGGAGAAATGTCCCACATCACATTGTCCGTAGGATCCAGATGTGATGACCAGATTCCGACCATTGCCACACCCCAGAGATAATCATCCGTTTCAGCTCCACCACCTAAATCTGTATTTGGTGGTGCTCCAGGATCATGAAAAACATTGTAGTCATATCCATCTCTTTGAAATATGGACAGGTCATTGTCACTCAAGGCAAAAGAAGAAACAGCACCCCATTCCGGGCTTAAAAAGTCCGGAGTAGAACCTGGGATGATATTTCCACTTTGATCAATAAATAGATCGAGTGTTAGCGGCTGCCATCTGTTGTAATCGGATATGGTGGGGTTTCCAGGGTTATCTATTATCAACGGATCATTCACAGGCGCATAGGCTGTATTGGCGTATCCATTTTGTTCGTTGGAGCCATCCTGTAGTCCAAAGTTTATTATACAATTGGCAATATAGTTACCGAGTTTTATTGGGTCACCGTCTGAATAGTCTTGAGAAACAATATTAATATCAAATCCCAATTCAGTCATTAGGTTATCGTAGCCTTCCTGCAATAATCCTCCTTCTGGAGAATTTTGAAACCTGTGCGAAAGGAGCCTGTACATCGCATAACTCATCGTTGCTTCTGTAGATTCTTCTGGAGGTAAGGTGGATGTAAAGTCACTAAAATCGCAAGCAAATCCATCCACGGTATTTCCCAACAAGTAATGACAGGCGGGAGAATTGTAAGATGCCCATGTGTCCCACATCGCTACGGATGAATGGAATAGATTACGTGCATGGACGGTAGGTCGAGCAAAATCTTTTCTGATCGATGCCAACAACATTTCGTTCCATTTTCTGGCAATGTTCAAATTAGGATCTACTGTGGGAAAATCTGGATCTTCTATACAGTTGGGATCAGGATTAGTAGGACATTCGTCACATGCATCTGTGATACCATCCAAATCAAAATCTGCCCCGCCAGTAGCGAGATCACAATTGTCATTCAACAATAGATCATATCCCTCACACCTGCCTATAAATATATCCTGCAGTCCATCATTATTGACATCCAAAAAGCAAAAGTCGTATGAATTTCCTTCCCAGACATTACCCGTACTTGTATACGGATCAATGATATTCCCATTGTCATTTTGCATTATAGCAAAGGTTCTGGCAGAATTACATGGCGGAATATCTACATCTACATCCGCTATGGCAAATTCTACATCGCCATCTATATCCAAATCTGCGGAATGAACATTTCCTCCAAAACCAGTAATCCTTGTAGAATTTATATTTGTACTCGTATAATTGATATTGCTATTGGCTGTGATATTGCCTGCAATGAGCTGGTAATCTACCGCATCATCCACTACGTATACATCAAGCTTTCCATCTTGATTGATGTCTTCAACTCGAAACATGTAAGAGGCATTCGTTGGGCTGATTTTTTGCCAATTACTGAAATTGCCCGTACCATCATTATAAAGGAGAAAGAGGCCTTGGGTATTCCATGGAGCTGTCTGAAAAAGCACGGAAGTCTTGATGATATCATTATCCCCATCATTGTCCATATCAAAGATTTCCACGGCAGTACCGAAGGCTGAATTTCTTAAATCTCCCAATCTGGCCTGGGACTCATCTGTGAATACTCCTGTACCATCATTGATAAACAAATAATCTTTTGCAGTACCATTTTGGGCATAATTCACAAAGTAGACATCATCGAAGCCATTGCCATTGACATCTCCTGCCCATACCGCACAAATAAGGGTTGCACCATCAGACATGGTTGGAAATCTAGTGGATGATTCATCAACCAATCCTTGCCAATCTCCATTGCCATCATTTCCAAGATTTCGATAATAGATGGGTTGCTGATTGAAGGTATTGGCCACCACAACATCCAGCCAGCCATCACCATCCAAGTCATGGATGAGTACATCTCTTGCAAAGGAGGGATTGCTTATGAATTCGGGTGCAAACTCGTTGGTTCTATCTACGAGAACTCCATTTTCATTTATCAAAAGGAGGTCTGATTTAGGGGGTTCTGTGGACGCTGAAAAAGGTTCTTTTCTCACGACAATTACATCAGTAAATCCGTCATTATTAAGATCCCCGGCAGAAATATCTTTTTCTTCATCATCCGAATTGGCTACGGAAGTCAAAACCAGGTTAGTAGATGTAATATCTTGCCAATCAAGCCATTGAGCCTTTGATTGAAAAGTGAGAAACAACATAAAAAGCAAAAGTAAATGGCATACACTTATACGCCGTGCATCAAGCGGAATACGCGTCAATAATCTCATAGACAATAACATTTAGAGTTTAGAAATAAATCGGGCGTTTTCTAGAACTTAATAATCTTAACACAGTATATCTAAAAGGGAGATAGATATAGGGGGTGTAATTTGAAAATTTAAACTATAATTTTTTTGCCAAGTTATGAGTTGAAATAGATAAAGTGTAAAATAAAGTACATTTTATTTTT
The DNA here is from genome assembly GCA_965230575.1 of Saprospiraceae bacterium. Taxonomy (GTDB): domain Bacteria; phylum Bacteroidota; class Bacteroidia; order Chitinophagales; family Saprospiraceae; genus CAJXUU01. The sequence continues at coordinate 5,659,614 of OZ246013.1, read as the reverse complement.
TGAGATAGTAAAATTTGACATATTCGATAAATCCGATATATAAGTATTGATGAATCGATTTAATGATAAAATGATTCAATTTCAGTTAGAAAGATTATTTGGGCTAAGTGGAAGAGGTCAACACCATCTAAGAAAATGATAATGTCTGAAAGAGGAAATATATCACTTCAATAATTGTGAGAATTAATTCCTAACAAAAACATGAAGCCCCATTACTGAGGCTCCATGATCAAAAACAAACTGTTAAAAATTTAATTCTTTTTTAGCAAGATAAAAGTCTACCTTCTCAATGCTATCATCGGCCATTCGAGCTTCCATTTCTTCAAGGGTCTTTGGCGGTGGTATGATAACCTTATCCCCTGGTTTCCAATTCAGAGGCATGGCCACTTTGTGTTTATCAGAGGTCTGGAGTGCTATTAGAGACCTCAGAATTTCATCCATATTTCTACCAACATTCAGGGGGTAGTACATGATGAGCCTTATCTTTTTCTCTGGATCAATAAAGAAAACAGCTCTCACGGCTGCCGTTTCGCTTTCATTGGGTTGAAGCATTCCATACAGCTTTGATACCTTCATGTCCAAATCGGCAATAATTGGAAAGTCGAAGTAGACGCCAGTGTTTTTCTTTACATTATTCACCCATCCGAGATGCGCATGCACACTATCTATACTAAGTCCCAACAATTCTGTATTCAAAGCTTCAAATTCAGGCTTCCGTACCGCAAAACCACTCATTTCGGTGGTACACACAGGTGTGAAATCCGCAGGATGAGAAAACATTACTGTCCATTTGTCCTTTGCAAATTCTGAAAACTTGATTTTTCCTTTAGTCGTTACCGCCTCAAAATCCGGTGCTTGATCACCAATTCTGGGCATCCCATTTATATTTTCTTGAAATTCCATTTACTATTTTTTAGGTTAAATACTATTTTAAAAATATGGGATTTAATGCTTTTGGTGAGTAACCTGTGTTACACAAACCAATGTCTTTCATAATATGATTAATGCTGAATTGAAATTCATTTCGATATTGTAATAAAGCGAGTTTATAATCTGATCTTAATGTTAAAAGGATCTGAATAGGTGAAAGACAAATAAAAATTGAAATATGCGTTTTTGTTTTTGCCTGGCTTCTTACCTGGTTTTATATTCAGCTAATTATCGAAATAAGATCAAATCACTTCGTTTCTCCCCTCTTACCCAATGCTCAACATTTGGTTCGATCAACACAAAATCACCCGAAAGCAAAGTTTCAGAAAGACCTTTTTCATTTTCAAATACAACCCTACCTTTTATACATATCAAAGCAGCTGGCACTTTGGTAGTGTGCTTGTCCAGTAATCCATCTTCAAGAAGTTGCAAAGATGATACTGTACCACATTCACTCTTAAAAAGCGTCTTGAATGATAATAATTTGCTCGCATCGTGCAGTTGTCTTACATTCATAATTTTAATTCTAAATTGTCCATAATTACTCTTCCCTTCTTTCTATTCTGCCCATATCACTTTTCTGATGACCTTACTATCTCCATAGGAAACTTTATAAATAAAGGCTCCATATTCGATATTCACATCGTCCAAGATTAGCAGGTTCTTACCTGAATGAACCATTGGTTCGGAGATTTTCTGGCTATGTATTTTACTTCCATTCGTATTATAAATCTCTACAAGGAAGTCTTCTGCATTGTCCAATTCTATTGACATTCTCACTTTCTTCTGATCTGGATTTGGATAAAAAAACACCTTCTCATTTTTTCCTTTTTCTGAGACAGTACCAGAGGTTTTTCGTTTTCTAATTGAGACCTTGTAAATTGTATTTGAGGCTTCGCTTTCCGCTCCTTCATTGATCCAAAAAATATGGGGAAGAGAGCTCCTTATTCCACCATAGATATATCCTACCTGTGTAAATTCTTCATCGATTGCATCTCCAGATAATATTCCATCATCGTAAAATTTTGCCTCTGGTGAGAACATAAATTCCGATCCTGCACCCAGGTATCCAGGCATTTTTGTCTTCAATACTGTTTCATTCAATTCTTCCGTTTTGGATCGGCTTACATCAGTAATCGTATTGACAAAAGGCACATCATTATCTTGAACCATGATATTCTCCTCATCCATGTAAAATTGAGCTATACCACCAAAAAACAAGGTATGCATCTCATTTTCTTCCGCATCATAGATAGGCAAGGTAGCGCAATGGTAATGATTGAAATATTGAACAAAATCCTCAACAGGTTCGTATTCATTAGCATCGATTTTCACAGGATACAACCAAGGAAGATCGGCGTTGGTTTGAAATACTCCGCTATATGCCATCAGACCCTTTTTCCCATTTTCAATATAGGGCACCAGATTATAATCCCTTCTTCTCAAATGCATTTCATCGTGCTGCGGAGTAAGGAAGTCCAACTTATAGTCTTCACTAATATTCAAATTAAATTTTCGAATTTCATGGGTATATTCTTGAACAAAGCCTGGACCGTGGTCTGGCCCCATGGGATTGTATCTACCCATGAACTTGTGACCACCTACTAGGTAAAAGACGTCATCAATCTGTGCCAATCTCCCCCCAGCCACTTGAAAGCTCTCGTCTTCGATCTGATAAAAATTGTCACTTGAAATTTTGCCTTGTTTTATTTCTGCCATGACAGCTGGAATATCAACGACCGTGAGATATGGAAAGGTAATATGTTCATCTTGTGAAGGGCTGTAACCATATCCACCTGTTAGAATCAATCGGTCATCACTTTGGACAAACTGCATATTCGTCGAAGCCAATTGCTCCTTCAGTTTTGTGGGCAACGAAGACAAAGATATTTTCCAAACTTGCTTGGAATCTGGATTCACAACAATGATTTCCTGATTATTTCCATCGGGGCTGAAAGACGCAAAAGGCCGTCTTCTGTGCAATCCGTCTAATCTCCCTCCAATAATAAGCCATTCTCCATCATATGTACCAACAGCGTAGGATTGAATACCTCCAAGATTTTTGATCACAATTGGCTCTAAATCCACTTCAAAATGAGTACTCTGTCCAATTAATTGAAATGTTGCAATGAGGTATATGGTTATATTTAAAATGATTTTCATTCTCTTCCTTCCTTAATTTACTTATCCAAATCTTCTTGACTGCTATCGATTAGTTCGTCTCCTTTTCTTGGACTGAGTTTATAGCCCAGCCATGCGATTCCTACGACAAGGTGGAGCACGATAATACCCAGTATAATTTTTGTAATCATCTATGTTTGCTTTGAATTTATCCATTCCAGGTAGCCTCCACTCAGATTATTGACATCCTCGAAGCCCATATTCACCATCATCCGACTAGCCAATGCACTTCGCCTCCCACTCCGACAGTAAAGAATATACTTTTTGTCTTTTTCCAGAGCTTTAAACTTTTGTTGCATGGCATTGCCCAATTCGATATGCATCGGTTTACCTATAACCCCTTTGTGGATTTCTTTTGGAGTCCGTACATCGATGAGAACCGAGTCAGGGGACTCTAGCAATTGATCCAGTTCACCAATGGTCACGTTTTTAAATGTATTGCCACCTTTTGGTCGAAGAAATAGGGCTACTCCAATAATTGCGGCTCCTGCTAATAATATATATGTTATCATTTACGCTGTTTTAGCTATTTGTAGTTTTCTATGATCTGGTACAAATTCAGGCACGCAAAATCATTTTGCTTTATCAATAATATTTCATTCATTACTTCAAAGGAAAAGTCAGGATTGGGTGATACAAGTGATTGACCACATCATCCGAAACACTTCCTCTAAATAATTTTGAAAATCCATACCCACTATGTGTTCCCAATGCTATGAGATCTATATCATTCTCTGCACTGAATTTGCCAATTCCAGACTCTACTGTAGAGTCATTGTATAAATGCATCGAATAATTTTCCAGCTGATTGACAATGGCAAATAACTCCATGTCATTGGCAATCTGCTCGTTGGTTCTGTGTTGATTGGGAGTATTCACCTTCAGCAAGATCATTTTTGACTGATAGGCTTTTTGAATGCTCTTGAGGACACTCAAATCAAATTTTTCATTTTCCAAAAAATCGCTTGCCAATACTATTTCTTTCAAATCCAGATTCGACCGATCACACTTCAAGGAAAGCACAGGCACATCAGAATGATTGGTGATATATTCAGTATGTGATCCTTTGGACCAAATCGATTTATTAAACAAACCTTCTGTCCCCATCACAATAAGATCTACTTCATTTGATTCGCTGCAATGCAAGATCGAACTATCAATATTGCCTATAGTGGTAATGCTATGCTTGACATCAGGTTTGTCTTCGATCCATTCCTTCATTTTAGCTTTATTTGATACCAATCTTTTTGTCCATTCCGTATAATCATTGCCCTCATCATTGGTCAATTCTCCGCTATCATTGTATATGGCACCGCGCGGTCCTGGAATCACTGACAATGTTATGATTTCAGCATTGGTATCTTTGGCTAATTTGCTTGCTACTACATAGGCAAAATCACCAAGATCTGAAAATTCCGTAGGCACCAGTATTTTTTTCATCTTTCTTTTTTATATCATTCCAAAAAACGAAAGTTGAGAGATCCAAATGGACCTCCCAACATATATAGAGATTATAAAAGTGTTGTTGGACAGACGTATTCTGTCAATTTCATTTTATTTGATTCTTTGATCGCATCGAATCCACCAAGGATATTTATTAGATTTCTATATCCTCTTGATTGTAATATGGAGATGAAAATCAATGACCTATATCCACCTGCACAATGCACGTATTTCTTATCCTCTCCAACTACCAGTTTCATACTTTCATTGATATAGTCGAGCGGAGCATTGATTGCATCTATAATGTGTTCGCTGTTATATTCACTGGCTTTTCGCACATCAATAATTGATGCCTCAGATACTTTTGCCAATTCATCAGCTGTAATAGAATCCACCTCATCATATTCTCGTCCTTCCTTTTTCCAAGCATTGAATCCACCTTTTAGATATCCTTTGGCATTGTCGTACCCTACTCTGGCCAATCTGGTGATCACTTCCTCTATCTTATCTTCATCAGCAACTATAAGCAATGGCTGTTTGACATCGGGCACCAAGGTCCCTACCCAAGTAGCAAAACTACCATCGATGCCTATGAAAATTGACTTCGGTATATATCCTTTTGCAAATTCATCTCCCGACCTGGTATCTATAATCAGTGCTTCCGTCTCTTCTGCCACCAATTCAAACTCTCTTGGAGAAAGTGCCTGAGTACCTTTATCCAATACATCATCCAGACTTTCATACCCTTGGATATTGATCAGGACATTCTGTGGAAAATATCCAGGAGGAGGCATCAAACCTTCCAATACTTGCTTGACAAATTCATCTTCAGTCATAGGTTGCAGGGCATAATTAGTTTTTTTCTGATTTCCCAAGGTATCTGTGGTTTCCTTGCTCATATTTTTTCCACATGCCGACCCATGTCCATGATTCGGATAGACTGTGATATGATCTGGCAGAGGTAATATTTTGTCTCTCAAAGAATGATAAAGATGTCTGGCCAATTTATCTTCGGTCAAATCAGCAATAACTTTTTGAGCCAAATCTGGACGACCAACGTCTCCAATGAATAGTGTATCTCCAGTAAAAATGCCCACTTCTTTACCTTCTTCATCTCTCAGAAGGAGACAACTGCTCTCCAAGGTATGTCCTGGGGTATGGATCAACTCCAATGTGATATTGCCCACTTTGAAAATCTGTCCATCCTCCGCCACTATCTTTTCAAATCCAGTCTCCATCGATGTGGGTCCATAGACGATATCTGCTCCTGTCTTCTTTGCTAAATCGATATGCCCTGAAACAAAATCAGCATGAAAATGCGTCTCAAAAATATATTTGATTTTCGCATTATCCCTCTTTGCTCGTTCCAAGTACGGAGCCGATTCTCTTAGCGGATCGATGATTGCTACCTCTCCGTTTGATTCAATATAATATGCAGCTTCTGCCAGGCATCCTGTATATATTTGTTCAATTTTCATTGTATTTTATGTTTAATTTTTTTTGAAGAAAATAACCAACTGTCACTTTGGTAATAATTACGATGTAAAATTAAGATGAATAGAAATTATACTGAGTAACATGGGTTACTTACAAGTGATGATTTAGATCATGTGCTGCGATCAACAGAAAATTTTTGCCAAAGTCAAAGTCTTACAGATGAAAGGTGGAGGTGAATGATTTTAGGAACAAGAATAAAGTCCACAAATAATAGTTTGATACTCACTTTCACCTAAGCTAAAATCAATTATTCATTAAAATTTTAAATACTAATTCTCAATATTGCTAATAGCAAATTCCAGGTAAACCCTATCCTATCCCCTATAAATACTGCATTTGCAACCAATTTTAAAGCATCTGCAACATTTTTGCATACCCATACTTCATCGCCCACCTACCTTTGTAATGTTCTTTATTAGAAAGGATGGTCGAGCGAATTAAATTTCAAATTGACAACTGATAAATAGCTTAATATCGGATACATTTTTTCTCCTAAAGATTGCATAAACAGCTGTTTTTACAAAAAGAAGTGATTCAAACAAACATGGCCAATTCACTTCAACATTTAACCTTATTAGTAATCAAAAAAACATTTAATTATGGCTCACAAAATACCTTCTATATATGAAAAATCATTTGTAGGAATATGGAAAAGAAAATTTCGAAGTGGAAGACCGGACCAGGATATTAAACTATTAATCTTTAACAGTAGAGGTGGTGTTTCTGGTCCTATTGGCCCTGGCAGCAGAGTCGGTAGTGGAAAGGTGGTGAAGATCGATCCAGATGAAAATGCAAAAGGCACGGGTGTAATAACAATCAACTCTGGCGGACAAGATATCCATTGGAATTACACCTTGAATCGGAACAATGATTTTAAAGCTGACTTTCATCCAATAGGACCGAATAGAACAGCGCCAGTACTAAATGAGCTACTTCTTGTAGGTCAAGGTGCAAGGCATCTCTATGCATTCTTGTCCCATCCATACCATCCAAGAGTGACAGAAAAAGAGGTACTGGCAAAATTAAAAGTATAGATACCAGTATCACATCTCATCCCGATAATCAACTACTATTCAATAATATTATTAATCAATAAAAAAATATATTATGGCACACAATTTAAAACCCATCTACAACAATTCTTTCGTAGGAATATGGAAGAGAATGTTTCTCAGCGGAAGACCTGAAAGTGAATTCAGACCCCTAATTTTCAACTCAAATGGCTCTGCCTTTGGCCCCATCGGTCCAGGAAGTAGAATTGGAAATGGGACAGTCTTGGAAGTATGCCCTGAACCCAACTATCCTCAAAAAGGATCGATCAAAATAAAGTACAACCACAGGGTAATAATTTGGAATTATACTTTGAATAGAAATAATGGTTTCAAGGCAGAGTTCCATCCTCTTCCTGGTTCAAACAAAAAAGCTCCAGTACTTAATGAATTATTACTAGTGGGAGAAGGTGTAAGACAGCTCTATGCATTCTTCTCACATCCTTTCCGTCCAATAATGACGGCCAGAGATTGTGAAATGACCACAGTATAATAACAAATGGTCTCTGGATTCAAACAATTCAAATCGCTTGTGGGCTCTGATCAAGTTGGGTCAATTTGCTCTATATACCCATGTTCGGGGCCATAAGCGTAAATTTTAAAAAATAACTAACTTTAAACAACAACCTTAAAATCAAAGTAATTATGAATACAACTAAAAACATTCACCCGGTTTATTTCAATTCATTTGTCGGAATTTGGAAGTGTACAAAAATTAATGGATCTCCTTCCAATGGCTTTATAAAGTTCAATGAAGATTGCACTTTTGAAGATGATGGTTCATTTAATCCATTTGAAGGCACTGTTAATGGAGATGTAGACGAAATCGCTGTCGAAGATGACGGGCACGAACATGACAGAAAAAGAAGAAAGGGCAAATCTCCAATGCCGAAATTAATAAAGGGAGTAGCTGTACTGACCAAAGATTCCAAGACTCAAAAATGGGCTTATCGCATAGGCAAAGGAAGAGACATTGGCATTAAAAACGATGGACTAATACTTGAATTGCAATGCAATGATTTTCGTGCTATTTATGTTGGAAACCTTCCCTCAGCAGAAGGAAAGCCAAAGAAGTCATTTAAAAAGAAGGTGAAAGTTTGACTTAATTTGTGAAGTGGTTCACTTGACATCGTCCAATTTTGAAAGACTGATTCATTACAATCATTTCACTTGCAGTTATTAAATCACTGCATCCATTCCTTTTTCAATCCTAAAAGCACACTCTAAAACATTTGTTGCGGAGAGTGCTTTTTACGGATGGGATTTTGTATTTTGAGATCATCAGACATTCCATCTCCATGTATTTCGGGAAGATTTGATGAATTGACTTCTTCAACCTTCCAATCTTGATGCCCTTTAATGACCAGCTTATGAGAATATTTTCCATACTCATTTTCTGCACATTTCTGAATTTGCCTTCAACATTCAGCCAGAATATGGCTATCGATAGTCTATGGGAAATTTGGAACAATGAGCAAGACCACGACACCCTTCGTCTGAAAGCATTGAAGAGTATTATTCTTAAAAAAAAGTACTACGCCAATGACCTTGACACGAGCCTTCTTCTCGCCGAGCATATTGTTCAATTGGCCAGGCAAAAAAATATCAAAACCTGGGAAGCGGAAGGACATCGGCTAAAAGGTTTGTCTTATTACTATCACAGCAGGCATCAAAATACCATTGATCAATACAAGAAGGTTTTAAAAATCAAGGAAGATCTTAAAATTAAGAAAGGTGTCGGTCCGACGCTTTATACTATAGCAGTGGCATATCGTTTGTCAGGTGACTTGGCACAAGCACTGGAATATAGCTTCAAGTCGCTGGAGGTAAGAAAAGAAAACAAAAATGCCAAGGGAATCGCCTTGTCTCTTCAAGGTATAGCTACCGTGTACTATGTCCAGAAAAAATATGAGGATGCCCTGAAGTATGCCACGGAATCTTTTGAATTGAGCCAATCCATTGGGTATGATGTGGGCACTGCCAATGCTGCTGTGAGCATTGCGAATTCTTATTCAGATATGGACCAATATGAGAAGTCGCTTTCATACTATAATGAAGCATTGGTCTTGTATGAAAAATTGGGGCATAGAAATCAAGCTACCTGCCTCGACAATATTGGAAACGTCTATCTCAAAGAAAAAAATTACAAATCTGCTCTTGATTATCAAAAAAGAGCACATGCCTTACGTATAGAACAAAATAATGAAACTGGTCTTGCCACTTCGAATATTAATCTTGGCATCACTTATTTTCAGATGAACCAAAACAACAAGAGTCTTGAATATTGTTTGAAAGGATTGGACTATGCCAGTAAAACAGAAAATCTCAATCTTATCTTGAATGCTTGTGAGTGTCTTTATCAAACATATGAAGCTATTGGCGACATAAAAAATGCCTATAAATACTATCAAAATTATACCGTTGCCAAAGACTCTCTCGACGGCCTGGAAAAAACCAAATCAATTGAGGAGATTGAATCAAAGTATGAGCTGAAAGAAAAAGAAGCTGTCATAACTGAAAGAGAACGGGATATCGCTCGCGAGCAGACCAAACAATCGAATACCATTATAATATCCTTGCTCATTGTCGGACTGCTCTCCATATTATTTGCAGGATTGAGAAGTCGTCTTCTAAAACGTAGACGGGAAGCCGAAATGACCGCCGAAAAAGAGCACATCGAGGCTGAAAAATTGCGCGAAATGGATCGAATCAAATCTTCATTTTTCACCAATATCAGCCATGAAATACGAACACCCCTGACTTTGATAATGAGTCCGTTAGAACAGATACTTAATGGAACACTAAAGGGCGATCTCTTGAAGTATCAACAAATCATGTATCGTAACGGACAACGGCTTCAGGCTCTCATCAATCAATTGCTCGATTTGTCAAAATTGGAGAGTGGTCATTTACAATTAAACCTCCATGAAGAAGACCTGAGTCAATATCTCAAAACGATAGCTTATTCTTTTAACAGCCTGGCAGACAGGAAACAGATAATCTACAGTATCGAACCCATTGCAGATAATATATTGGCCTACTTTGACAAAGATGTCCTGGAAAAAATATTAATGAACCTTATCTCCAACGCTTTTAAATTCACACCTGAGGAAGGTACCATCCACATACGTTTTGTCTATGCTGAGAATAAGTTGACGGTCGCAGTAAAGGATAGTGGAATAGGCATTCCTGAAGATCAGGTGGATACTATTTTCAACAGGTTTTACAGCTCCAGCAGTGAATCTGAATTGCAAATGAGCAGTGGAATTGGATTGGCACTAACAAAGGAGTTGGTCGAACTTTGCGAAGGTGAGATACATGTAGAAAGTGAGGTGAAAATCGGAAGTACATTTACGGTAATAATACCTATTCTGGAAGTAAAGAAAGTATCGGAATCTGAGCTAATCTCCGAAGAATCGATCAATTTGAAAGATAAGGAAGTCGGGCTTCTGAATTCCAATAATACTGACGCTGGCAGTGCTGACATGCCCCACGTTTTGATCGTAGAGGACAATGAAGACGTACGACTGTACTTGGCAGATCAATTGCGGGATTTGTATAAAATAAGCGAAGCAGAAAATGGAAATGATGGATTGACCCAAGCCAAGAAGATATTACCGGATTTGATAATATCTGATATTATGATGCCCAAAATGGATGGCAACGAAATGTGTCAACTTCTGAAAACTGATCCCTTGACCAGCCACATTCCGATCATTCTTTTGACAGCAAAAGGAGAGCAAAAAGATAGAATCGAAGGGCTCGAAACAGGGGCCGATGCCTACCTCACCAAGCCATTCGATCAAGCAGAATTACAAATACGCATCCACAACCTTGTCGAACAACGAAGGCTATTGCGCACTAAATTTTCCTCAGACTTCAAATTTACCCCGTCGGAAGTGACACTTACATCCATAGACGCTCAATTCCTCAATAATGTAAAATCGGTGATAGAGGCTAGTTTGGAAGATGAGACATTCTCTGTTGAAGAATTGAGTAAGGAGATAGGAATGAGCCGAAGCAATCTATTCAGAAAATTAAAGGCCCTCACAGATCAATCTCCAAACCAGGTAATAAGAGAAATGAGGTTGATCCGTGCCAAGGAATTATTGGAAAAGAGAGCTGGCAATTCTGCCGAGGTGGCATATATGGTGGGTTTTAATTCGCCTACCTATTTTAGTAAGTGCTTTAATGATTATTTTGGGGTAAGTCCAACTCAGGTTTAGGATTTCGGGATTTTAGGTTTTTTAGGTTTACTAAACTTTAGAATTTAGTAAACCTAAAAAAACCTCGAAATCTCATATTAAAGTTTAAAAGTTTCGAGACACACACAATATATAACGAAAATTTCGTTATAATTACGAATATTTAGTTACAAAACTACCACATATGATCCGACTGAATAAAAGAGAAGAAGAAATAATGAACATACTTTGGAAGCTCAAGCGGGCCTTCCCAAAAGAAGTAATTGACAAAATCAATCCCCCAACACCACCATACAATACAGTATTATCCATGATTCGAAAATTAGAAAATGATGGATTTATTCGCCATGAAAAAATTGGAAAGAGTCATCAGTATTTTCCAAAAATATCTAAAAAGGCATATCAAAAATCGATTTTCAAACATCTATTGACAGACTATTTCGGGGGCTCACCTCAAAAACTCGTGAGTTTCTTTTTGAAGGAAGAGAATCTTTCCAATGAGGAAATTGAAGAATTATTATCCAAATACGCAAAAGACAATTAACCATGCTCATCTATCTACTACAAGCCAACATCTGTCTTATTATATTTTATCTGGTGTACATGGTGTTTTTCAGAAAACATACAAGTCATGGATTCAATAGAATCTACTTGTTATCTGTAATATTTCTATCGATTTTAATACCCTGGATTGAGATAGTAACAAATACCAAAATAGGCATTGTTTCCACTTCCAATGCCATTACTCAAGCAACCAATGTTGTTCCTCAGGCCACCATTTTCACCTTGTCAAATATTCTGATCGCATTCTATGCAGCTGGTGTGGTCATAAGTCTTTTCATACTGGTCCGAAAGGTTGTTACTTTATTGACAGTTATCCGCTCAGGAAACTCACAGATGGTCAATAATCATAAGGTAGTAGCAGTATCGGAAGATGTGGGCATATGCTCATTTTTTCGATACATCATCATTCCAAAGACCATTCAAGACAATATAAATGAACTAGAGCTTGCACATGAAAAAAGCCATATCAGCCAATATCATTCCATCGATATTATTCTAGCCTGGATATTCCAATCAGTATTTTGGTTCAATCCAGTCGCCTACCTTTTCAAGTTAAGGTTGATGGAGGTGCATGAATTTCTGGCCGACGAAGCTGTAATAAAACAATTGGGGAAATCAAGATACCAAAATTATATCCTGGACCTGGTAAGCCAAAAGCTTCAATCACAATTGGCACACAATTTTAATTCGATAATAAAAATGAGATTAATTATGATGAATTCTAAATCCAAACCAAACCGCCTGTCCTATATTGCAATGCTGGTGGTATTTTCTTTTTTGTTTTTTCAATTTTCATGCAAAACCAAGATGGTGCCTCAGTCAACACAAAATATTACTACTGATTCACCTTGGGTGGTCCAAACGACTGATTTGAATGATCCTCGTAGGAAATGGATTACAGAGGAGGTTTTTGATACGACTGTGGTTATAGATTATGATACCTATGAAGAAAGATTAACAATTGTAAAAACGCAATATCAATATACATTGGACACAATAATTATATTTGATTCCAGCACATTTGAAGAGACTATTTCTATTGTAAAGACCTACCGAGGAGCGCCACCTGGATTTTTAGGCATCTAAAACTGTCACGATAAAACAATAAATGGGGATGAAGAGATAATGGCTTGTCAGCTGTTATCTCTTTTTATTTGGCATTTGTCCAAAATAAGCCAGACTTGACTTTTAGCTCTATTTTTGCAAAAATAATAAGTCAAGCATTTGAATTTTCGAAGCTAATACATTAGCAAACAAACGCTAATTAATCGAGTTGATTCAATTCTTTCAATAAAGCCTGTGCTTCAGTGAAAAAATCTGAATTGGCGTCATCAACCAAGAAAGACAAGGCCTCTTTAGCCTGATCTACCCTACCATCCTTCAATTCAAGCAAGGCCAAATACCATCTGGATTGGTCTGAGAAGAGAGGATCTTTGGCATCTATAATGTAATTAAATTGTTGTCTTGCCAGATTAATTTTATTGCAGGTCAGCAGTGTATTTCCATATGCCAATCTAAGGTTGGATGAAGACGGATTCTCTGAAATTATTTTTTCAAATAGAGGAAGTGCTTTTTTATACTTTCTGGTGTTGTATAGTTCTTTCACTTTGACAAGGTCTGCCTCCTGATTAGTGGATCTCGTAATGGTCAGTTCTGAAGGTTCGAAGTAAGTGGCATATATTGAATCGATATCTGAAGACTGGTTTAACAAAAAATAGGCAGCAAAACAAAGCAAGGTTACAGCTGCAATAGAAGAGACCATTTTCACAATTCGCATCGGAACAATCCTGGTATTTTTTTCAGAAGTTTTATTTTCAGAAGCAATTTTATTTAATCTTGATCTGACCTCTTGATTATTCCTATATTCGATTCCATCCTGAATGGCTTGTTGAATATTGAGTTCTTCTTTTAATGAAGCATTTTCCTCAAGCTCTTTCAAAAAATCAGACAACTCTTCACCCTCAAGCTCTCCTCGAAGATATGCTCCTACAAACTCTATTTGTTTTTCGTTGGGTCCCATTTTGATAATCTGTTACTTAAAATATTTAGAATCCTTCATCATCGATTTCAATTTCTTCATGCACATTGATTTTTTATTTTTGGCTCCTTGTTCATTTGCCAAGCCCATCAATTCTGCGATTTCTGTCATTTTCTTTTTTTCGAAGTAGAAATATTTCAATATCTCCTGACATCCTTCACTTAATTGCCCCAAATAACTGGCTACGATTTTCTTTTCCTCAGTTACTTCCAATGTCCTCAACTGTGATTCTTCCACAGTTACGAATTGCTTTACTGATTCTGTCAACTCTACCACCCGATTGGATTTTCTCAATTTCTTCAACCACAAATTTCTGCATATTGAATATAGATAGGTCTTAATCGTACAACGCAGTTCAAAATCCGCCTTTTTTGCCTGATTAAAAAGAACTATCAATCCATCTTGAAAAATATCTTCACCTTCCTGGCGATCACCACTATTATTCAATACAACGTTTTGTATCATGCCGTGGTACTCTTTGTACATATATCTAAATCCCTTATCATTCTCACTTGAATTGCTCGACTTTAGCAAAGCCATCAGTTCTTTATCATCCAATTCAGACATGCTTTGTATTTCTTAGTATCATTTAAATTAAAATGGTAATGCAAAAAAAGAATAATTATTTTAAAAAAAGATCTAAATGAATAGTTACCTTTTCGATTTCAATGGAACAAAGTCCTGAAAAGTGAATAAATAATGGTTAAAATTGGCAGATTTTAATTTTACTACATTCAATTTGGTTCTAATTTCGAATAAATTTTCATCTTAGATTTTAATTGCCCTAATTAATCTTGCCAATCACCCTTTTCTTATTTACGCATAGATTATTTAATTGATTCAAAATTTAAAAAATGAAACGCTTATTCCCTTTATTATTAGGACTTACCCTAATTTGTCTTTCTTTTACTTTCGAAGACGCAACACCCGACAAAATTCTAGATGACATAGTTGTAGAATCCCATATTGAGCTTTGTGAATTTGCACCCAACCCAAGCGGGGTAGAATCCAGTCAATGCCCAGGAATGCCAGCTGAATTAACCATTGCAGATGATTGCACCGGGTCTTGTGCCGCTACTCTTTTGGTTGCTAACCTTGCCATTAGTCCAGCAATTGGTCAGTCCTATCCTCTTCCTACTGGTCAACCTCCAATCTATTACGAGTATACTTATGATGGAAATTCTGTTGTGATAGGTCCAATAAATTCAGCAACTTATTGGGGTAAGTCATTCAGAGTAGGTTCGACAGATTATCCTCTTTTCGAATATCCACTTCCCATGACTTTTGATTGTTTTGATATTTGCTTTGCAGGAAATACATTTCTTTTCTTCGATGCCAAAGTCACACAAGCAAATGGATCATTATATGATGTAGCCAGCTACAGCAACAGTGATCAAATATTTTATAGTTCAATTTTTGAAAGTACTGATCCACAATATTACATTCAGGCTTGCGCCGAAACTTGTAATGACTGTGGAACAAATAAATTGACCAGAGAAGAAACAATTGAACTCAATTCTTCTCAAACCTTCACATTAGAAAATCAACTTGAAGAGGATAATATAAATGAGGTAGATTCTGAGACCAATACAGAATTTAGTTTCGAATTATCTCCAAATCCATTTACTAATGATATCAATATTATTTTTTCTTCTTTCATCGATAATGAAGTATCTGTTGAGATATTTGATGTGAGCGGAAAAACGGTAATTAAAAATAACTATAATAATATTGATAAAACGGTCAGAATTGATGGTGCAAATTTCGATTCAGGTCTTTATTATTGTAGAATTATATCTGATAATAAGGTAATGACCAAAAGGCTTGTGAAAAATTAAGATCAAACATTTTCAACGTCTGATCATATATTCATGACAACAAAAGCAAAAATAAAATTTATAGCGCTGGCGATATTCTTCGTCAGCGCTCCATATTTATCCTATGGTCAAGAAGAGAGTTCTTCGCTGAAAGGAGATGAATATTACAAAAAATCTGAAGACTTTTCGGGCAAGAATCCCGATAGTGTATTTCATTATATCAAACTAGCTTCTGAAGAATATCAAAAGGTTGAGGATTGGGAAAATTATATCAAATGTCTCAATGCTTTTAGTATAATTAGTTTTTATACGAACAAGCAAGAAGACAGGAGAAAGTACGCCTCTCAAGCATTAATTGAGAGTGAAAAGCATTTGGACCCCGACAACGTCATGCGGGCAATTTCCTTAAATAACCATTCTTATTGTTTAGTAGATATTGGAAATTACACCGAAGCCATTACACAATTTAAGGAGGTCTTAAGAATAAAAAGATTAGCCAATGATATGAAAAGGCTGGTGCCTTCTCTGAAAAACTTGGGTGATTCATATAATCGTTTGGGAGATTTGGATCAGGCACTACTTTATTATGATGAAGCCATTTCGCTGGGAAATGAGGATACCAAATATCTCAGCAATAATAATAAAGCGGATATTCATCGAAACATTGGTCTTGTTTACCTTAGTAAAAATGACTTTAAGAAATCTCTTGATAATTTACAAAAAGCACGAAATCTAATTCCAAGGAACCCAGACAAGAAAAACTATTTTCATTACAACAAATCCATAAAACTAAACAATGACCTTGCTAGAATCTATCTGCATCTAAATCAGTTTGATAGTTTGCAATACTATGTAAATGAATCCTTTCGTTTATGCACTGGAAATCATGAATTTAAAAAAGATGAAGGATACAAGCTTCTAGGCAATTACTTCCTAAATAATAAAGAATATTCCAAGGCCATTCACAATCTGCAAATTGCAAAGGACTTTAATCTTAAGAACTATAAAAAATTCAAGAAACACAAGTCTTTTTCAGAAATCGGCAATCTTCTTGCTTCTGCGTATTCCGAAGTGGGTGAATTCGAAAAATCAATAACCCAATACAAAAATGCCATTAGAAACCTCAAAAATAACGAGTCAATTGATTCTGAGTTTTCGATACCATCCGCAGACAATATTTATGAACCTCTGAATGCCATAAAATCCTATACAGGAATCGGAGAAATATATTTATCAAAATTCGATAAATCTGCCAAGATAGAAGACCTTGAATCGGCATATAATAGCTTTGAAAATTCCTCCTTACTAGTCTCCCAAGTGAGAATTTCAATGCAGGAAGAAACTTCCCTTTTGAGATATTCAGAAATCGCTATTCCAATTTATGAGTCTTGCATAGCCACCGCATTAAAATTATACAATATTACCAAAGAACAAAAATACTTGGTGGAGGCATTCAACTATAATGAGAAAAGCAAGGCCACCCTCTTGTTGGAGTCAATCAATAAATCTGCAGCAAGCCAGATCAGCAATATTCCAGATTCTCTCTTGTTAATGGAAAAAGGATACAAAGGTCAAATTACTGGTTTGAACAAGTTGATCTACGATGCCGAAAATGTACTGGAGGACAAGGATCAAATCAAGATAGATCAATTAAAAAGACAACTCTTCAAGGATACTGAGGATTATGATGCATTGATAAGGATATTTGAAAAAGAATACCCCAAATATTATGACATCAAGTACAATACTAAAACCGCGGGCATATCCGACATCCAAAAGTACTTGCAAAACACCAACATCCAAATCATCGAATTTTTCTACGGTAATGACAATACTTATGTGTTTTCAATATCCAAAGATGAAATTAAGGTCAATACAGTCCCCAATCAAGAAAATCTACTATCGGAAATTCAGCGTATCAAAGATTATTTGAGTACTCCGCCGTCAGGAAATAATATTCAAACTGAACTCAACGCATATATACAATCTTCCAAAAATATTTATGACCAATTCGTAAAAGACGCCATATTTCCTGAAAGCAAGCACCTTATTATAATTACCGATGGATCATTTGGATATATTCCTTTTGAAGCCTTGACCATCTCAGAACCAAATTCTCAGAATGTTTCGTTTTCTCTAGAGAATCAATCTTATCTGATTGAAGATTATACTATTAGTTATAGCTACTCATCGACCCTATTTCTGAATAGCCTAAGGAATAATAAAATCGAGGCTCAAAACGACTTTTGTGGAATCGCTCCTTCTTTTGGCCTGTTGAATGACAAACAAACGCGGGTATGTAATGAAAATGAACTTTACAGCCTGCAATGCAGCGAAAATGAAGTACTAAAAATAAAGGAGCGATTGGGCGGCAAGGTGCTTTTGGGAAAGGAAGCCACACTACTCAATACCAAGGAGGAAATATCCAATTCCAGGATTATTCATCTGGCCACCCATGCATGTCTCGATGACAAAAACCCTGAATTCAACAAAATCTATCTCGCCGATGACTATCTGTCGAATAATGATCTGTACAATCTAAAATTGAATAGTGAATTGGCAGTGCTCAGTGCATGTGAGACGGGTTCTGGAAAACTGGCAAAAGGAGAAGGAGTAATGAGTCTGGCGAGAGGATTCATATACGCGGGATGCCCTAGCATCATCATGAGCCTTTGGTCTATCGACGACTGCGCTACCTCCAAAATCATGATAAACTTTTACGATGAGCTCTATACGGGTGAAATGAAAACAGAGGCCTTGAGGAATGCAAAGCTTAAGTATATAAAAGAAGCTAAAAAAGCGAATCAACATCCGTATTACTGGGCCGCCTTTGTTCAAATTGGAAACTATAATCCAATAGAAATATCATCTTTCAGTACATATCTCTTCTATTCTCTCGGTCTATTATTAATTGGTCTAATGGCTTTCTTTGGAAAAAATATTTTCAAAAAACCTTAATCTCAGGATTACCTTTTCGTCCGAAATGGTATTAAATAGATAACAATGCCTATTCAAATATCGAGACGAAAAAATATTTAATAAGGTAATTAATATTTTAAGTATTGCATTTATGACTATTAAATTTTCTGCTTTAAACTCAACCAAAACTAGCACGACAAACCTTGAGCAGGTAGAGAATATTTCATCCACTGCAGTGCTACACTCTGCAATTATAATCGACTTTAACAATTCACAAAAACAAGGCTATATTAATTACCGATTAGATCAGCAAAATAGATCAGGAACTACTATCAATAATGAGGATTGCATCTGCTACAATCTTTCAACTGAAATTGATAGCTGGGATCATTTTGAAGCTTCTAATAAAACCGCCTATTACAATTACAAAATGTAGAATTAGATTTTTACATCAATCTTTGTTAAGATACCAAATCAATTGCCACTAGCTTCCCGATGATTTCGGGAAGCTATTTTTTTTAAATGATTACCAAACTCGATATTTTCACTAATACCAGCATCTTCTGAAAATTTTAACATTCCAGCAAACAATTTCCAGGGTGAGCGCGTTTCTTTACCAGAGGAGCATCAACATTATTTAAAATTTAAGAATTTGAAAGTATGAATTCGTTTCTAAATCCGTAAAAATCATGAAATACTTCTCGCTTGCATTTATCATTTTAACTCTACTATTTTTCACTTCGTGCCAAGACAATGAAACATTGGAAGAAAGCATCTTGGTTCAAAATGAAAATACCTATATCATCGCGACCGAATCTGAAGACTTCATAACAATTAGAGTTGAGGCTATTTCCGACATTACAGACAATAGAAATGGATCAATTAATGCTACGGATTATTGCAACATCTCTTTCGACATCAACAATAATGGCAGGAAGGATGCTGACATAGATTTCGGATATGAATCGCCCACAGAAAACTATGATATTTGCAGCTATTACTTCTTGGAAGGAGATGCCATCACCCACTGCGCGGGCCATCCCACAGCCGCTGTTTTCTCAGAAAATTTCTCTTCATCCGCTCAAAACGAGGTACCACATTTGATTTGGACCTTAAAAATTCCAAAAGAAGAATTGAATCAAAATCGAAATTTATCTTTTACAGTAAAAACAATCGACAAC
The DNA here is from genome assembly GCA_965230575.1 of Saprospiraceae bacterium. Taxonomy (GTDB): domain Bacteria; phylum Bacteroidota; class Bacteroidia; order Chitinophagales; family Saprospiraceae; genus CAJXUU01. The sequence goes on along the minus strand of OZ246013.1, from coordinate 5,639,790 downwards.
GGGAATTTCCTGATTCATCCGCCTCTTGATAAAGGCACCAATCCAATCCTCTTCAGCTTTGATAAAACATTGAAATTTAATTGGTAAGAAATTAAATTGAAATATTATTTGTCCTATTTGCGGCATATTTAAAACTGTCCAGAAAAACTTTCCGTTATTTCTATTAGAAGCGTTATATTTGATTTTCTTTTAAGTCTATCCCACAATATCCAATCTAATAGTTAAGTAATATGAAGAAGTTAGGACTACTTTTTATAGTTTGTTTATTTGGAATTCAACTGACAGCTCAAGACTCTTTGAACATGAAGAAAATGGCCGTCCTTGGAGGTCTAGGAGCTGAATACAATGATGTATGGGGCTATCGTCATGGGACTAAAGAATTTGCCGTGATTGGAAGTAATAGTGCTATCAATATAGTCGATGTTACGGATTGTGGAAATCCAACCCTGGAGCATCAATGGGTAGATGGGAGTAGCGTAATCTGGAGAGATTTTAAAGAATACGGAGATTACGTCTATGCGGTCTGTGATGGTGGAGCATGTCAAGAGGGTCTACAAGTAATCAATAAAAACACCTTTGCACAATCTCAAAGTTTGACTCACTTTAGAAGCGCCCATAACATTTTCCTAGAACAAAAATCTGGAAGACTGTACGTAGTGGGTTCGAATACCAACTCACACGGTGTAATAATATTTGATGTAAAAACTGATCCTGGAAATCCAATTCTTCTAAAAAATCTAAATTTTCGCGATTTACAAAATGATCAAAGTGGCAACTATTATGTACATGACATATATGTGCTAAATGACACGGCATATTGCTCTCATGGTTATGCGGGTTATAGAATTTGGGACATGGTGGATGTAGATAATGTATCGCTCATAGGAGAGCTCGATGACTCCAATGGATACAATCATAGCAGTTGGAAACATCCCTACGAGTCTTATATGTATGTAGCAGAGGAAGTTCCAATCGGGAAACCAATCTATGTATATGACATTTCAGATATCGCCAATCCATTCACTACTTATTCATTCAAAGATCCACTGGAAGAACCAAATTATACCAATAATAGACCACATAATCCATTCGTACTCAGAGAGCGACTGTATATTTCCTACTACCATGATGGTATTCAAGTCTACGATGTTTCAGATCCCGAATTACCAACCAGAATAGCATATTATGACACGTATCTTGACAATAATGGCAATGGATATAGTGGCTATAATGGAGCTTGGGGAGTCTACCCCTACCTCCCTTCAGGATGCATTCTTGCTTCAGATGGCACCTATGGACTAAATACTTTGGAGCTGACCATATCTCCCGACGCAGACAACTCAATGCTTTCACATGACATTATCATTGACAATGAGAATAAGGGAATTGTGTTTCGAACACCTGAGGAAAACTACGTAAGAGTAGTGCTCAGCAATCTCTTAAAACTTGACACTGTGCAACTGGCAAATGCTCCAGATAGTCGAATTGAGTTTGGAAATTCAAATTTGAAATTTAATTCTAGTGCCAATGGAGTCATTCTCAAAAATCCAAATGGTGATTATTACAGATTAGGTATTCAAGATGACGGCAATGTTTTATTGACAGAAGTGTTGACTCTGCCCACTAATGCATTAAAATTGACTGGAGAAGATATTTTCTTTTCAAATATAAGAGCTGGGATAAAAATGAAATCTTCAGGTGGCTCATGTTATCTCTATACTTTGGTAGGTGATGGTGTCGAGGAAGTGGAAGGTATAGATTGTGATTAACAAAAGATTGTAAAACTAATTGGGGATATTCCTAAGAAGCAATATTTCTATATTTACGGTAAATTGGGATGTTTTACTTCTGAATAATTACACCGTTTTCATAACTTTTTATGTAAAAACGACGTAATGCGTTTCAATTAATCCTTGTCTTACCAGACGGGTTTTCATTTTTTCAATCGAAGAGTCTACTCTAAAAAGCATGGTTCAAAATGAATTTGTTCAATGAGTCTTAAAGATTTAGCTTTTATTCTCAACAATCCAATTATTGGCTATCTCAAGCAAGTTGAAGGATGAGAGTCTAAAAAGAGGAATATAATGGCAAATTCGGCCAATCTTAGATGTATTCTTCTAAGATTGACTCCTAAGGCTGTAAAAACCATATGCATGGACACACGAATCCTACGTCTTACTCGAACTTTACCGTTTTTCATGCCACGTTTCATTTCTTTTACAGTGGCTTCTACATTTGCTCTTATCGTCTTTCGTTCTTTGGGTAATTGATCGATATTCATAAATCGTTGATGGGCTAATATGTTCTTATCTGTAAAGTAAAATAGCCTCTTTGCCTTGACAAACTTTCCTCCACATTTCTTAGTTCTACATTTGTTTTTAATAGGACATGTTTCACATATTGAATTATCAAACACCGCACAATACATCTTTGCCGTTTTCTGAACGCTTACTTTTTGTCCACCTCCGCAACTCACCCATATTTTCCCGTCCTCTTTTTGAATTCGTAGTTTTGAATGTGACCTTCTTCCTTTTATTGCACTTTGATATTGTGTGATGCCATGTGCCTTGTTCAATTTATCTACTTTTTCATTTCCATAAGCGCCATCTACAAAGTATTCCTCCCAATCAGGCATTCTTGCCTTCATAGCTTCTATTCGTGTTTCCAGTATTCTGTCATCACTCACATTGTTTTTAACTACCACAACATCGGTGATCAATTCTACTTTATTATCAGGATGTCTTGTCTCACTAATATGAGTGGAATAACCGATATGTGCCGATCCATATTTTGAACTGAATGTAGCATCAAGATCATCTGGTGAATTAATCTTAGAGGATTCTAATTCATTGGCAGGTCTTATTTCAATTTTGTCATCCCCATGACCTTGTTTGAAGTAATCTTTATAGACTCTAAGGAAGGTTTGATAAGCTTCCTTGTCTTTATATTTTTCTCCTAGAATATGATATACCGTGTAATATACCTGTGCGATTTGCTCATAGTGAGGCGTAATATCCTGTTTGCGTATGGAATAAACATAATGACCAGAAGATTGATCATCGTATACACCTACATATTCTTCTATGCTTTTTTGATCTTCTTTGTTCAATATGCGCTGTAAACGTTTTAAAACTTCAATAAACAAGCGAAGTCTTGAATACTCTATCACCTTGGAGTCTACTAAAAAACTATCTCCTCGTTGAGTAGACGTATTTACTTTGTACTTTTCTAAATGCTTGTCGGTAAGGGATACAAATACGTTATTAATTAGATCCTCTCCCGTTTTATTAAAGTGCTCTATAAGTCGGTTTTGAAAATTGAAAATACTAGCTTCTGAAAAAATATCCTGTTGAGGATTTGTTATACCAATAGCATATCGACTCAATGCATTAAAAGTAAGATTAGTAAAAAGTTCAGCATATGTCCAATCATTTAGATGCTTCAATATTAAAGCTCCAACCAATTGATTCACCGGAACATTAGGTCTACTCTTTGTATTGGAGTACAGTTGAGCAAAATCTTTCTCATTAATTTTATGAAATACCTCAAGAAAGAATGTGGCCTCCGTAGATCGTTCAAAATACTTCCTCTGCTTCTCGGTTAAACAATGTTCAAAGCCAAATAAATCACCTTGCTGATAACTTGTGTTTTCTCTAAACATGATCTTTAATATTTACTACAAAATACAAAAATCAATTTTCTTTAACCAACCTTTTTAGAGTGGACTCAATCGAAAAAAAACGAAACAAAAATTCTTGACTCTTTAAAGGCTATGCTGTCTTGTCCTGAAATAGGTTTACACAAAAACCTATAAAAATGGCTAGAAAAAAAGAAGTCAAACACAGTACAAGATCGTACTCAGAAGCATTTAAACGTCAGATAATTGAATATTATCTGGCAAATGATTATACTAAACAAGAAGTCTGGAAGAAATTTACTGGTCAATATGAAGAGCATGGCACACTACTTCGTTGGATGCGAAAATTTGGTTACACTACCAAGGACAAACTTTCAAAATATATGAAAGGTGAAAAGGATGAATTAGAAAAACTGGTTGAGGAGGAACGCATCAAGGTATTAGAGCAGCGATTAAGAGATGCTGAACTCAAAGCAATAGCCTATTCTAAAATGATAGATTTGGCTGAGCAAAAATTTAATATTTCGATTAGAAAAAAGTTCGATACCAAACCATCCAAGAAATGAGGGTTCTATATCCAACTAATAGTCTTGAAAAATTGTGTGGATTGTTTGGTTTGACTAGACAAGCTTATTATCAACATAAGAAAAGAAGTATTGAACATGCCCTAGAACAAGAGCTTGTAATTAAACAAGTTTTGAAAATACGAAAGGATCATCAAAGGATGGGAGGCAGGAAGTTATTCTTTAAGCTCTCTTCATTTTTACAAGAACATGAGATAAAAATGGGTCGTGATGTGTTTTTCAGAACCTTGGCTTCTCATAATTTATTGGTTAAAAAGAGGAAACGAAAAGTATATACTACAAACTCGTTTCATTGGTTGAGAAGGTATCCTAATTTAATTAAAAACTTTCAGCCCAATGCTCCTAATCAACTGTGGGTTAGTGATATAACATATTGGAAGTGTGGATCTTTCTTTTTGTATATAAGCTTGATCACTGATGCATATTCTCACATGATTGTAGGATATCATATTTCCAAAACCTTAGAAAGTATTGAGTCAGTTCAAGCTTTACATATGGCTATTTCTAAATTGAGAAGTATACCTGATCATCTTATTCATCATTCTGATAGGGGGGCTCAGTATTGCAGCACTATCTATGTAGAGTTGCTGAGGGGAAATAATATTCAAGTTTCCATGACTGAAAACGGAGACCCTTTAGAAAATGCGATTGCCGAAAGGGTAAATGGAATATTAAAAGATGAATATTTATGGAATCAAACAGCAAATTCATTCGAAGAGGCAAAGCTAATATTAGATCGCTCAATAGAACTCTACAATTTTGACCGCCCCCATATGAGTATTAGCAATTTGACTCCGTATGAAGTGCATAATCAAAATAGGAATATTGAACCACAAAGATTATGGAAGAATTACTATCAAGGCAAAATTGCCAAAAGCGACATGAGTTTTTCTAAGGCATAGTGAATTCTGAAATATAAAAACCGAATCAAAAGTGATCCGGTCTATAAATAACATTTCGTCATTCAGAGATTTATCCCTCGCAAGTTGCTCTCCAGCAGAGCTTGTTTCCGTTTCAATCTCATTTTGTAATGTAAACATATTTTAGGATTATTACAAAACTGTAAATGAATGACAGGATTATCATTATTAACTGTAAACTTTTTTCAGGACGACACATGCTGCGAATGCAGCTCCCGCAGCCCACTATAAAGAGTCAGGCCACCCTTCTTTTTACCTCAAATTTAATTCTCAAACTTCCTGTTTCTGAAAGAAAGTTTACTTCTGAAATTGTTCTTATTTTTCTTAGACAATCTTATCTGCACAACATGAACTGGCAAATGCCTCTGGCTTAGCCTTAAAAATGAAACCCATACCCAAGATATAGCCCATGGCTTCTTTCAAGGCTACATTTGATGGAAATTCTGGATCAGTATTGATATCGGCGTGCACTTCTAATTCTACTTTGTATTTATCCAACAGATCACATAAAGAATAAGCAACCTGGACAGATCGGGCGACCTCCGTAATCATTCTTTCTTTTATACCGATATTTTGTCTTTTGCTTTCAGAGGAGATAAACATAAAGCCGCCTTTTTTCTCCCGAAGAAAAACTATCACAGACGCATACTCCACAATTTCGCCCTTGACTTGGCTATCTGATCCAATACAAACCTTGAGTCTATTCCCTTTATTTTTTTCTCGAATCAAGACTTTTTCAACAGCTTCTAATAGATCTCCATCTACTTGATCACCATTCAATCGTCTCCAGGTAAAGTGTGTTTCCATAATACAGTTTAACAGATTAGCTCCTTAAATTACGACACTTTACTTAATTTACATAGAAAAATCTTATATATGATATATTTTTAACAACTCATTCTTGGCTATTTTTTACCACCTGTGTGATTTTCCTTCGCACTTCATGGATAAAAAAAGCCCCAACCCCTTCTTAATAAATTCAATTTGAAGCATTCTTATTATTGATGTGATTTAAAACCATTTTGTTCATTCCTTTGCAAGTCATTGAATTTCTATTAATTTCTAAACATCATTCTATAACCATAAGGCGAACGCGCTGCGTTCGTAAATTTTCCCATGTTCGCAGGCTCACATTGGGCTACTACTCTGTAGTCATTAAAATTGTCAGCTTAGATTTTTTAAATTAGAATGAAATCACTTCATTATTTAATATCATCGGTAAAATGCTTAATTGACTTCTCTCTATTAAATCGTTGAGAATTAAACTCTTTAGAAGCACCAAGCGGAATAGACAAACTCTCAAACGACTCACCTTTAATCATTTTTGCTGCAAAAACAATTTGTCCAATGTGATAAGGATAATGGCAAATCTGGCGAATAATCGCATCATGTACAGAAGTCCCCATATTCCGAATGTAGATAATTTTCTCCAGGTCATCCTCCTCAATGCCATCAAGTGTATCAAAAAGCACAGACCAACCCTTGTCCCAATAAGCCATCAAGTCAGATTTGTCCGTAAATCGATCTATAAATTCTTCATCCCTATTCCTCCACTCCTTCTCCCCATCTTCCTCAAAAATATTAGTCCATCTGCTCAACATATTACCAGCTATATGTTTCATTATCACAGCAATACTGTTGCTCCCTTTGCCAATTACTTTAAATAAATCCTCCTCTTTCAGTTGTTCAATAGATTTCTCTCCTAGAGATTTATAATATTCAAATTGCTTTCTGAAAACTTCAATTTTATTCATGATCTTATTGCTGATTGTTAATTGTTAATTGTTGATTGTTAATTGTTGATTGTTGATTGTTAATTGTTGATTGTTGATTGTTAATTGTTAATTGTGCTTCAATGCATCAAACAAGACTTCAACCACATGCTTTGCTGTCACTCCTGTCCCATCCAAGATCTGATGTCGGCAACTCGTACCACTAGCTACAACAATGGCAGATGAATCCGCTGATCGTACCGCAGGAAAAAGAACCAACTCCCCTATTTGCATGCTTACCTCAAAATGTTCTTTCTCATACCCAAAAGAGCCCGCCATACCGCAACAACCACTGGGTATTATCTGGACTGAATAATTTTGTGGTAGAGACAACAACCACCCCACCTTTTTAATATCAGTCAGCGCCTTTTGGTGACAATGACCATGAAGCAGAATGGACTTTTTATCCTTGCTAAAATTATTCTCACTCAGGTTGCCTTTTTCGATCTCTGAGTATAGAAATGATTCGATGGTAAATACATTTTGACTTAGTCGTTCTGCTTTTTCTCGCAATTCCGAACTTACCAGTCGAGGGTATTCATCTTTGAAGGTAAGAATTGCTGATGGCTCGAATCCTAGTAGCGGAATATCATTACTTATTTTAGGGTGGAAAATGGCTACATTATGATTGGCACACTTCACCGCGTGATCCAACATCCCTTTTGATATGGCTGCCCTTCCGCTTTCTGAATGATCTGTAATCTTGACATCATACCCCATTGCCAGCAATAATTTCACCCCTTTCTTCCCTACTTCTTCATCATTGTAATTCGTGAACTCATCGATGAACAAGTAGACGGTTTTATGTTTGTGGACTTGATTATATTTTTCCTTGAGTCGTCTAATTTTTGATCGCAAACTACTCTTATTAATCTTAGGCAGAGAGCGATCAGGATGGACTCCCATTACGTTTTTAAGTATCCGACTCGTAAATCTGTTGCTGGTCAAAAAATTTGAAATTGTACTCGTTTTGTATCCGATCGCATTGAGCCTTTCAAAATTGCTGAATAATTTGGCTCGAAATGAAACACCATTGATCTTTTGATACTGGTGGAGAAATTCTGCCTTCATTGTGCTCATATCCACATTCGATGGACATTCAGAAGTACAACCTTTGCACGACAGACACAAGTCCATCACTTCTTTCAGTTCTTGATTATCCCAAGCATTTTCAGATTTTGGTCTAGTCAGAATCTCACGAAGAGTATTGGCCCTGGCGCGTGTCGTATCTTTTTCATTTCGTGTTGCCATGTAGCTAGGGCACATCGTACCACCAGACAAAGGCAATTTTCGACAATCTCCAGACCCATTGCATTTTTCAGCCGCTCTGAGCACACCTCCTGATTTCGAAAAATCGAAAACTGTATCATACGAATTTTCTACATGACCTACTTCATATCTAAGGTCTGAAACTATTGGTTTGGGATTGACTATTTTGCCTGGATTGAAAATTCCTTTCGGATCCCAAGTATTTTTCAATTCGCAAAATACATTGTAAATTTCCTCACCATATTGTTCTTTAATGAATGGTGCCCGGACCCTTCCATCTCCATGTTCGCCACTCAATGATCCTCTGTATTTTTTAACCAGGCTTGCCGAAGCCTGACTTATATTTTCGAATAATTCCCGATCCTCTTTTAGTTTTAGATTTAGAATTGGCCTCAAATGGATTTCTCCTGCTCCAGCATGTGCATAATAGACTGATTTTTGTCCATATTTCTGCATCATGACGTCAAATTCTTCAATATATACGCTAAGTTCATCAATAGCCACCGCTGTATCTTCAATGCATGCTACGGCCTTTTTATCTCCTGGCAAATTGGCCAATAGCCCCAGCCCTGCCTTCCTCAAGTTCCAAATCCTTTCTGTATTTTCATCAATAATTGTATGGTCAAATTGAATGGCTGCTTCCTTCAAAGAGTCCAGTAACAACTCCACTTTAGAGTGTGCAATTGCCATATCCTCATGCACAAAAGAAACTAGCAACACAGCCATCGGATCACCCTTCAGAAAATATCGATCTTGTCTATATAGAATTTGATCTTTGGTGCAGTCCAGAATCGTCTTATCCATCAACTCACAGGCAAAAGGTGAATGATTCATAATCTGCGGTACTGCTTCCAGACTATCGCTCACCTTGTCGAATTGAAGTGCTATCAGGACTTCATTGGGTGGAGGTACATCGACCAAACCAATGGTAATTTCTGTAACCAAGGCAAGGGTACCTTCACTACCACAGATCAACTTACAAACATTGATCTCTTCCTGACTATCAGTAAAGATTTGACAATCCAAGATGGCATCCAATGCGTATCCCGTATTTCTTCTTTTTACAGATGATTTCGGAAATTCTTCTTTAATTTTATTCTGAAAGCTTTTATCACTCAATTGAAGTTTCAAGTGGCGGTAAATCTCTCCTTCCAAAGAATCAAGACGGCATTTGGTCTCAAATTCTTCTCTGGACAATGGTCTGAAAATGACTTCGCTGTCATCACTTAAGATGACCTTTAACATTTGTACATGATCCCGCATACTACCAAAAACAATGGACGTCGTTCCACATGAATTATTCCCTACCATACCACCTATCATAGCTCGATTGGCCGTAGATGTATTCGGTCCGACCATCAATCCATGAGGTTTCAAAATATAATTCAGTTCGTCGCGAATTATACCAGGTTGTACCGTAGCTGTTTTTCTATCTGCATTAATATCGAGAACGGCACTCAAATGTTTCGACACATCGACCACCAAACCATTGCCTACACATTGGCCCGCTAGAGAGGTTCCGCCTGCTCTTGGAATAAGGGCAATCGAATTTTCATAGCAATATTCAACGATGGTTTTGATATCAATCGCGTCTTTGGGATATGCCACCCCAAGAGGTATCTCCCGATATACCGATGCATCTGTAGCATATAATATTTTGTGCAAATCATCCGTAAATATTTCACCACGAATAAGTTCGGACAACTGCTCTAAACCAATATTGCTCATAAGATTCAAAACTAAGTTTTCTTTGGTTAATATGATAATGGAGTGAATATTTTCAATTCAGGGCCTATAAATTCAAGTTTTTGCATTATTTAACTACTCAATGTCTGGAATTAGAAAAACTTGACTTCCACATATCACATCTCCTGACTTTGTTCGTTTATATTTACAATCCCTAAGAATATAAACCAATTTAAGAGCATGAAACTAGGTTTTGACGCAAAAAGATATTTTAACAATAAAACAGGGTTGGGAAACTACAGCCGGACCTTGGTGTCAAATCTACGTACCTACTATCCAGAAAGTGACTACTTCTTATACACACCTTCTATTGAAATAAAAGAAGAAAAGGATAAACTTGATTCCAAGGAAAATGTATTTATTCGAACGGCTGGTTCCAAGAACCGTACAATTTGGCGTAGTTTTGAAATCAAGGATGATATTAAAAGAGACGAACTGGATATCTACCACGGCTTGAGTCATGAATTGCCGAGAAATAATGAGAGCCTTCATTGCAAAAAGATAGTCACCATCCATGACCTAATCTTCAAACCTCACCCTGAGTTTTTCCCGTTTGTAGATCGTAGTGTATATCATATCAAATGCAAGCACAGCCTTCATACTGCGGATAAAATTATCGCGATTAGTGAGAATACTAAAAATGATATTATTCAATATTACAAGATTGATCCTTCTAAAATCGAAGTTATATATCAATCTTGTCTGCCGCAATATTATATTCAAGACCCGGCAAAAAATTCGCCGCTTCCAAAATCATTCCCTAGCGAGTATAATTTATCAGTAGGTAGCCTGGAACCGAGAAAAAATATTGCTTCAGTAATACAGGCCTATACACATATCAAAAAGGAACATCGAATTCCATTATTCCTTATTGGTAATGGCAAAAGACATAAGAAATTCCTCCAAAAGCACATCAATAAAAATAACTTACAAGAAGATATTCATATACTATCGAATATTCCTTCTGATATCCTACCTGCTATTTACCGAAATGCGAGCATGTTGATTTATCCTAGTTTTTATGAGGGTTTTGGATTGCCAGTGGTAGAATCCTTGCTCTCTTCTACACCAGTGATTACTTCCAGAAATTCTTCGTTGGTCGAAGCTGGTGGCCCAAGTTCCTGTTATATAGATCCATCATCGACTGAATCCATATCAAATGCCATAGAAAAAATCCAAAATGATACCGATTTGGCGAATGAAATGGCCATTCAGGGCTTGGCTTATGCCCAGGAAAAATTTAATCCAAAATTGCTTACGGCGCAAATGATGCATCTTTATCAGGCTGTGCAGGAAGAGGTATTTTCTGTGTAGAATGTAAGATGAATTGATTGATTTTTTTTAACTCTTGTGATTTTCAGGCATCGGGGCTGGAAACCTAAGGCGAACGCTCGGCGTTCGTTTGTTTTGCTATGTGCGCTTTGCTTACATAGGGTGACCACGATGTGGTCAATTTAGGACATTATTTGTTGTGGTTATGGAATGTATTGATGTAGAGTTTGTTTAATTAGGTGCTTGGTTATTACAATTTAGCGGTGTACAGAATTCTATTTTGCTTTGTTGCATGAGGTGACCACGATGTGCTCAGTTTAGGACATTATTTGTTATCGTATTGGATTAAATTGATGTGGCGTTTATTTATAGGTACTTGATTGTTGCAATTTTAACGGTGTATGAAATGCTATTTTGTTTTGGTGCATTGGGTGATCATGATGTGGTCAATTTAGGATTTATGTTGTGGTTTGGAATGAATTGATGTGGAGTTGTAGTTGCAATGCAATTATGATTATGATGGTGTCCAAAACTTCGGCTAGTGTTACTTTTTATTTTTTTGAGGATTTGTACTTGTCATGCAATCCGATTCCAGATAATATCATTGGCACTGACTTCTCGATCCTGGCAATTTTTGTCTTTGCTTGTTTTGGTTGTGAAATATAGAGGATGTAACCTCTTTGCCTTCCTGGTGTTAGTGCTTCAAATGCATTTTTCAAGACTAGATCATCCGCAAACTTTGCTTTCAATTCTTCTGGAATGGGTTCGGGGTTTTGTTTGAAGGTGACTTTTAATCCAGCTTTTTCCACCTCGATGGACTCGAAAATGTATGTTTTTATATCACTTTCAATCTTTTGAATTTCACCGATGTTTTTGAACTTAAATAATCTGGCTGCTTGTGAATTCGGTCCTGGTTTTCCCAATAGATTTTTTTCATCATTCAATAATGCTCCCTTGAAAAAGCTGATTGAACAATATTTTACAAAGGCACTCACCATGAGAATATTTTTGCCCTGATAAGTATAACACGGTGCTCCCCACTTTGACTCTTCTGTCAACCCGCAGTCGAGGACTATTTTTCTCAACAATTTCAGTTCAGAAGTCCAATTATGAACTTTGCAATCAGGTGTCCCACCAAGGGGACAACGTCCACAACCTTCGATAAAATAATTGTCAACCGATTTGTTCATCTTTTACAATTAGTGGTAACAAATTGAGAACGGCATGACTTGAGGGAAAATTTGTCAATCCAGTTTCAAAACCTCCAGGAATGCTTTTTGTGGCACTTCTACATTACCAATCTGACGCATCTTTTTCTTTCCTTTTTTCTGCTTTTCAAGAAGCTTACGTTTTCTAGTAATATCTCCACCATAACACTTGGCTGTGACATCCTTTCTGAGGGCAGAAATGGTTTCTCTTGCTATGATCTTCGCGCCGATTGAGGCTTGAATTGCAATCATAAATTGCTGTCTCGGGAGCAGTTCCTTTAGTTTTTTCGCTATTTTCCTACCAAATCCTTCTGCCTTAGTCCTATGTACCAAGGATGAAAGCGCATCCACTGCATCTCCATTCAAACGCATATCCAACTTCACAAGATCCGACTCTCGATAATCTATCGGCGTATAGTCAAATGAAGCATAGCCCCTGGTTATCGACTTCAATCTATCATAAAAATCAAAAACAATTTCTGCCAAAGGCATTTCGAAAGTCAATTCTATACGTTCTTGAGTCAGATAAGTCTGCTTTGTGAGATTACCTCTTTTCTCCATGCACAAGGTCATTATCGTGCCTATATATTCTGGCTTGGTAATGATTTGAGCTTTGATGTATGGCTCTTCTACCGATTTCACGAGGGTCGGTTCTGGAAGATCATTTGGCGTATTGATTTTTAATTTTTCTCCTTTATTGTTCGTTGCAAAATATGACACGTTAGGAACGGTAGTGATCACTTCCTGGTCAAATTCTCTGGATAGTCTTTCTTGAATGATCTCCAAGTGAAGCATGCCTAGAAATCCACATCTAAATCCAAATCCCAAGGCTATCGACGTCTCAGGCTCAAATACGAGAGATGCATCGTTCAATTGCAATTTCTCCAAACTATCTCTGAGGTCTTCGAAGTCGTCATTGTCAATGGGGTAAATCCCGGCAAAAACCATCGGTTTCACATCCTCGAACCCATCGATTCCCGTCTCACAAGGATTGGCCACCGTAGTGATCGTATCCCCTACTTTGATCTCCTTGCTCTGCTTTATTCCTGTAATAATGTAGCCAACATCTCCCGCCTCAACCACTTTTTTAGGAAACAGGTCCATCTTCAACACGCCAACCTCATCGGCATAATATTCATTTCCAGTATTGACAAATCTGACTTGCTCGTTTTTGTGAATTCTTCCATTCAATATCCGATAATAAGCTATGACTCCTCTAAACTGATTAAATACCGAATCGAAAATCAATGCCTGCAATGGCGCATCAGGATCTCCTTCTGGCGCTGGAACACGGTCAACAATGGCATTCATTATTTCCTGTATTCCGATTCCTGTCTTACCGCTGGCATGAACAATATCCTCCAGATCACAACCAATCAAATCAATAATCTGATCAGAGACCTCCTCTATCATGGCTGATTCCATATCAACCTTATTCAAGATGGGAATTATCTCCAGGTCATGTTCGATCGCCAAGTACAAATTAGAAATAGTCTGTGCCTGAATACCTTGCGAGGCATCTACCAGCAAGAGGGCACCTTCACAAGCGGCTATGGATCGAGACACCTCATAGCTAAAATCAACATGCCCGGGTGTATCTATCAGATTAAAAATATATTCCTCACCATCGCTGTGATGATATTCCATTTGGATGGCGTGACTCTTGATTGTGATTCCTCTTTCTCTTTCGATATCCATATCATCCAAAGCCTGATTCTGCATCTTCCGCTCCGAGATGGTCTGGGTAAATTCCAAAAGTCTATCAGACAAGGTACTTTTGCCGTGATCTATATGCGCAATTACACAAAAATTCCTAATATTCTTCATATGGGTGCAAATATATATAGTATCCTTATATAACACTATTTAAAGATTGGAAAGTTTGGAAAGATTGGGGAGATTCGGGAGATTGGAGAGATTCGAGAGATTGGAGAGATTGAAAGATTGGAAAGATTAGGGAGATTGGAGAGATTGGGGGGATTTGCCAAGTGGGAATTTAATATATCTGTAGGTGCACAAGGGGATCACTAATAAATTCTTAAAGCTCAACTTGACTTTTCGCTTGGGATGGATCAAATTTTAGCCTTCAATTTTCAATTCAAATACTAATTATTCCCATTTCTGTATATTTGGCAAAATATTACCTTATAACAACAATAAAAAGATGAATTTCCTAAAAAAATACTGCCCTGCGTTAATATTTGCATTAATGATTTCCACTTCATTAAATGCTCAGTATGAATTCAAAACTGAGAAGAGAGTAAACTGTACTTCCGTGAAGAATCAGGCTCGAACTGGAACTTGTTGGAGTTTCGCTACGACTTCTTTTTTGGAATCAGAACTGATAAGAATGGGTATGGATGACATCAATCTGTCAGAAATGTTTATTGTGCGTAATATCTACAAGGACAAGGCGATGAACTATGTGATGCGTCAAGGAAAGGCCAATTTTAGTCAGGGAAGTCTTGCCCACGATTTGATCCGTATAGCAGAGATGAAAGGATTGATGACTGAAGGAGCGTATTCTGGTCTTATGGATGGTGAAACTCGATATGATCATAGTGAAATGGAGAATGGCCTGAAGGGATTTTTGGATGGCATTAGAAAATCCAAGGTATTGTCTACCAAGTGGAAGAGTGCTTTCAATGGGATTTTGGATAGTTATATGGGACCTGCTCCTGATCAATTTGATTATGAAGGAAAAACATATACGGCAAGCACTTTTGCAGATTTTACCAAATTGAAAACGAGTAATTATATTTCAATCACCTCATTTACCCACCATCCGTTTTATCAAAAGTTTATTTTGGAAATTCCAGATAACTATTCTAATGGTTCGTTTTACAATGTACCGCTTGACGAAATGATGAGTATTATTGACTATGCCCTTTTGGCTGGATATTCGATTGCTTGGGATGGTGATGTAAGTGAAAAAGGATTTTCTGCCAGGAATGGTATTGCTGTATTGCCTGTGGACAACAAAAGAGAAGATTTATTTACCGTACCTGGACCAGAAAAAGCAGTTAATCAAGCCAATCGACAATCAAATTTTGAAAATTATAGTACTACTGATGATCACTTGATGCATATTGTAGGAATCGCCTTGGATCAGAATGGGACGAAGTATTATATTATTAAAAATTCATGGGGTGAAATCAGTGACTATATGGGGTATTTGTATATGTCGGAGTCATTTATGAAGATGAAAACGGTTTCTATTATGCTTCATAAAGATGCATTGCCAAAAAATAGTTCTAAGAAGTTATTCGAGTCGGAATGATTTTTTTTGATTGGTGAATGTTGATTGTTGAATGGTGATTATTGATTTTTGATTGTTGATTGGTTATTATTAATTGTTGATTGTTGATTGGTGATTGTTGATTGGTGATTGGTGAGTTCCAGCGGAACGACATTTTAAATTGTCGATCAAATTGACATTTTTTTCAGGAGCGACATTATTTTTTTCGCATGGCTACGGTGTAAATTTCGCGCTTAAAGCACTTGCTTTGCTATAATGTATTTTTTGCCTTTGGGTTTCGGGTAAATTTAATTTTACGTCGAAATTATCATATGGTTGAACAGCGAATTCATTTCCTTATCGTTTGCCTTTTATAGATTAACAATAGAATGCAAAAAAGTGATGAGAGAAACATGCGCAAAAAAGATCTTTTACACGTTTTGGATTGGAATGATTCTAGTACTGGCGGGATGCACCAAAGAGGCACAACCGCACAGCATCGTCAATATTGGAGATCAGTATGAAATCAAGCTTCATCAGGAACTTTCTGAGAATGGTGGCCTTGTTTCGCTTCAAATAAATTCATTGGATTTACAAAATTGCGAAAATGCCACAATCGCACATCAGGCAATAATTTCGGATCAAAAAATTCAAATCGTTTTAGATGATATTAAATTAGAGGGAAGTTGTGTTCCAGGCCCTGCGATTATCAGCGAAGAAATCTTGATGCAAACCTCAAATCCTTCCGTACCCTTTGAAATTAATCTTAAAAATGCAGTCTTAAACTACGGAACCCTGTACTCCGACAAATCCGAATTCGAAATTATATTCAGCCAATTTGATGGTCTTAAAATCAGCAGAACCCATGTAAACAGGGTTCGACCTGGCATGATCTGGGGCAGTTATTCTACATCCGAAGTTGATGTTGCTGACCAGCTTCAAACTTACTTGCAGAGTATTGATAATGGCATGAATGAGTTGAAAGGAGATTATGGACATTTCTATTATTCGCAAGACGAATCTGTGGTCATTTATAATCATGAAGAACAATATGATTTCTCGTTCTTACTTACCTCAATAGAAGATTTTGAAATGGTCAAAGATAAATTTCTGGAATTGAAAGGATTAGATGCAAGTCTTGTCTTGAAGGCTACGAACTATGATGGAAGTGACATAAATATCCAGTAACTTTATTATTATTGTGTGGCATTTGGGGCTTTGTCATTGAATAATAGCCCTAACTTTCCTACTCATTCAAAAACGAATTTATTACCCAATGAAATTTATCAAAATATTCTTTCTTGCATTTATTGTTGCGCTGACAACAAGTCCTAGTACGAATGCACAAATCTTCAAAAAGAAACCCAAGAAAACAGCAAAAAAGGATAATGGGGATAAGAAAAAGAAGATGAAGCCCTATAATAAGGTGATCACGAAGGATGCCATATCTCAAAGTGGGCTGTTCACTGTTCATAAGGTCGATGAAGATTGGTATTTTGAATTACCAGATTCCTTATTGGAAGAAGAAATATTGGTGACTTCGAGAATATCTGGTTTTGTCAAGGGCTTGAACTTCGGAGGAGCGGGAATAAGATCAAAACCACAGCAGGTAATACGATGGCAAAAAAAAGGAAAGAAAATCTTACTGAGATCAGTTTCCTATAATAGCGTAGCCAGTTTTGAGGATCCAATTTATGAGTCTGTCCGAAACAATAATTTTGAGCCAATCATCAAGACTTTTGACATCAAGGCCATATCAAAGGACAGTTCCTCATATGTCTTTGATGTGAAATCGATGTTCACCTCAGATGTGCCTATGATATCTGCCATGGGTGATCGACAAAGGAAAAATTTTGGCATCCGTGGAGTAGATGGAAGCAGGTCTTTCATCGAAGATATAAAAGCATTTCCTGAAAATATAAATGTAAAACATGTATTGACCTATACAGGTAGTAAGTTGCCAGATAATCAGATCACTGGTACCATGTCGATTGAGATGACACAGTCGTTCATCCTACTTCCCGAAGAGCCAATGCAGCCTAGATATTATGACCCTCGAGTGTCATATTTTAGTTTGGCGCAAACCGATTATAGTGCCGATGAACAAAAGGCTTTCAAGAAGAGGTACATTACAAGATGGAGGCTGGAACCAAAAGATCCAGAAGCTTATGCACGGGGAGAGTTGGTAGAACCAGTAAAGCCAATTGTTTACTACATCGACCCTGCTACTCCGAAAAAATGGAGGCCCTTCTTAATGCAAGGTGTCAATGATTGGCAAGTGGCTTTTGAACAGGCAGGATTCAAAAATGCGATAATGGCTAAAGAAGCGCCGAGCAAGGAAGAAGATCCCGACTGGTCGCCAGAAGATGTTCGTTATTCGGTGATTCGATATGTATCTACCGACATTCAGAATGCGATGGGACCTCATGTCCATGATCCACGGACGGGTGAGATTTTGGAGAGTGATATCATATGGTACCACAATGTGATGAACCTGCTGAGAAATTGGTACTTTGTACAAACTGCAGCTATCAATCCAGAGGCAAGAAGTCCAAAATTCAAAGATGAGATTATGGGCAGACTCATACGATTCGTATCGGCCCATGAGGTTGGTCATACCTTGGGGCTTCCGCATAATATGGGCTCAAGTGTAGCCTATCCAGTGGACTCTTTGAGAAGTCCATCATTTACCAAAAAAATGGGAACAGCACCTTCGATTATGGATTATGCTCGATTCAACTACGTCGCTCAACCTGGTGATGGAGATGTAGGCCTGATGCCAAATGTCGGACCATATGACAAGTGGTCGATAGAATTCGGCTATAGAAGATTTCCAAATTTGGATTCTCCAGATGCTGAACGGAAGACAATAAATGATTTGATAAAAGAAAAAGCAGACGATCCCATTTATAGATTCGGAAGGCAGCGATTCTCTCCTACCGACCCGACTGCACAGACTGAAGATTTGGGCAACAATAGCATGAGGGCAAGTGAGCTGGGGCTCAAAAACCTGAAGCGAATTGTACCCAACTTGATAGAATGGACATCGGAAGAGACGAAGGATTATTCTGAATTGAAGGAGATTTATAACAATGTCTTTGGTCAATTTCGACGGTATGTTGGTCATGTTGTCGCCAATGTAGGAGGTGTGTACGAATACAATAAAACCAGTGATGAACAAGATGTCGTCTATACCCATGTCGAAAAAGCAAAACAAAAGGATGCGATCAATTTCTTGAATAAAAATGTTTTTGCTACACCAGACTGGTTGATCGATAAGGATATCTTGGCTCGAATCGAAGAGACTGGAATTACCGAGCGGATCAGAGGACTCCAAGACAGAACCCTGGCGCAATTGATGAATCCTGATCGATTGAATAGAATGATCGAAAATGCGGCTGTAAATAATGGTCAATCGTATAGTATCAATGAGATGTTTGACGATTTGATCTCTAGTATTTATAGAGAGGCAAAATCAAATCAAGCGGTGTCATTGTACCGAAGGAATCTACAGCGAACTTTTATAGAGGGACTTGAGCGAACTTTAGAAATGGAGTCCAACAAATATGAGCATACAGATATGAAGGCGATCGCCCGGGGAAAGCTTAAAGATTTGAAGAGAATGCTGTCTTCGGCCCGAGGCAATGACGACATGACAAAATACCACTATGACGACTTGGTAGAAAGAATTGACGAAATTTTTGAGTATAAGTCGTAACCAACACTAGATAAATTGCATTTTTCGCAACGTTTTAAGTATGATTGTAATACTATTACTGAAGGTGTATTATGATCATACTTAAAACCAAATATCATGACTAGCTTTAAATCAATCTTTTTTTCACTTCTGATTTCATTTCTTTTCATTCACAATTCCGTTGCCCAACAAACCTATTTGGGGGCAGATGATAAACATACCTACATGTTAAGTACTAAGCTTCTAAAAAATGGAGACTTGGTGCTTTTAGAATTCGTAACCGTATGTGGAGATGTCAACGTAAAAATATTGAAACCCAATGGAGAGGAAGAATCTATTTTCAGTTCGGGGTTTTCTAAATTTAGATCATTCAATGAATTACCAGATAACAATTGGCTTTTAGTCCTGATTACCAATGCTACCATAGATACCCCTGAACCAGACATAATTCATACAATTCGATTCATTGATGGTGACTACACTATAAGCTCGATTATCGATGATAATACATCAATCCCTTTAACCGACATCGAATTCTCAGCAGTTGTCAATGAAGATGAATTAGTACTCGCTGGAAGCAATATGGCATACTTCACTGATTTTGAATTATCAACTATTACGCCTGTTGAACTTCCACTTGAATTTCAAATATTAAAATCATTCTCTCCAGACGAAGGTTTTCTTTATTATAAGTTTAAAAATGAAGATGCTATAAAAAGTACTGAAGATCGGTTCGAATCTGACAATCTACTTTCTTTTAATTTGGGAGATAAGTTTCGAAACATACATTATATGGGAGACTATGCCATCTTTCAGGATGTGGATGAGATTTCGGCCGTATTTGGCTTATTTGGCTTTGAATATTTGGAGCAAGGCAAGGAAATAAAAGGTTTTAGACAACATGGTCAAAACCTTATTTACCATACAATTGATGTTGATGGCCTCATCACTTTGAACAAAATCTACCTGGATGAAAATCAGATATTGCAAAAAGATGATTTTGAAATAGATGTCTCAGGTATAAATGATCAATATCTGCAACTTCATTGGGATGGTGATTTTAAAGGTATATCTTATCATTTAGTGCCGCTGCCAAGGACGACGTATGATGATCTATATGAATCACACAACTACATATTGGATTACAATCTTGAGAATTTTGATCTTACCAGTCAATCTTTGGACATTTCTATAGACGATGTTGAATATGATATTACCAATGTTACTTCCTACCAATTTGATGTCGATTTGCAACTTACAATTACCAATAATAGTGATCAAGTAGTTCAAAATTTGAGTGTTGTTTCGAATGGGTTTGATGGTGCAGAATGCTTTGATCAATCTTATTTTGAAAAATTGACTCAATTAAATATCCTGCCAGGTGAATCTTTTAATACCTCTGTGAGTTATCCAGGATTTTACTACCCTGATACAGACAAAGATTTATGTGTATATGTGGTTGGAGCCAATTTTAAAGTGGATGACGATTTTGAAAATAATATATACTGTACTACCATTTCAAAATTGACCTCCACTGATGACAGATTACCCACGGTTGGTCTTGAGGTCTACCCCAACCCTGCAAAAGACATGATTCAGTTAATCAGCAGTTCTCCGATAAAGACATTTCAGGTTTATAATATACATGGGCAATTACAAGCTGTTTGGGAATTGAAGTCGGATGCAAAAGAGTTTGATACTTCTAATCTTGCAAGAGGATTATATTTCATTCTGGATCAAGAGACCAAGAAAAAGGTGATATTCAGTAAGATTTAATGTTGGATCGAAATAGATTACTTTAAGAAGTCCATTCATTGAGAAACGCGGAAAAGTACATTGCTTAAAGCTATTTCTAACTCAAAAGGGATGTTCGCTAGTAACGAACACCCTTTGTATACTTGTTTTCTTTTAAGAAACTCCCTGCACCCCAATAATATCATTAGAATTTTAACTACGAGTTACTTCTGAATTGCCCTAACTCAAAAATAATTCTTTGATAATAATATAAACGCCCATTACCAGCACAAACCAACCAAATGCCTTTTTAAGACTCTTCCCATTGATAAATTTATTGAGGTAAATGCCAATAAATATTCCTACTACTGACACTGCCGTAAAGATCAACAAGAAGCCCCAATCGATCGTAAGATTTTGTACATCACCAAGAAAGCCTATCAATGATTTGGCGGCTATAATCAAAAGAGATGTTGCTACTGCTTTTTTCATAGGTAGATTGGCAAAAAGAACAAGAGCTGGAATAATCAAAAAACCTCCACCTGCTCCTACTATTCCTGTCAATACACCAACCACAACACCTTCAATAATAATCAAGGGAATGTTCAATTTTGGAGTATCCGTGGTTTCCCTTTTCTTTCGTCCTTTAATCATTGATATTGATGCCGCCAGCATGATGATGGCAAAAAACAGCATGATCCCCAAGTCCTTAGTCAAGGTAAAATCTCCAATCGCAAATATCTCTTCAGGTATCGCTGGAACCAAATATGCCCTCGTCAGATAGACGGCGATGAAGGCAGGAATGGCAAATATTACAGCCACCTTGACATCAACCATCCCCTTGGTCATATTACGAAAGGCTCCTACCAATGAAGTAGCTCCTACAACAAAAAGAGAATAAGCCGTAGCAAGTACAGGGTTCGTTCCAAGCAGGTAAACAAGAATCGGTACGGTGAGGATAGAACCTCCTCCGCCCATAAGTCCCAATGTGAGTCCTACCAAGAGCGCACCAATATATCCTAATATCATTTTGTCTTTTTAATCTATTAATGTGGAAGGTGCTTTCTCAGCATACCATAAGCAAAAGTACCCAAAAGAGCTCCGAGAAGCACAATTAAAATGGGAAGATATCCTCCACCTATCAAAACAAACATTGGCCCTGGGCAAGCTCCAACCAGTGCCCATCCCAAGCCGAAACATATACCTCCAATCAGGTATCTCGGAATACTCATATTTTTAGGAGGAAACTCTATTTGATTTCCATCCATGGATCGAATTTTTCTGTTTTTCATAAGGTAGGTCCCTAGCACACCGAGAATTACAGCAGATCCAATAATGCCGTACATGTGAAAAGCTTCGAATCGAAACATCTCATATATCCGATACCAGGAAATAACCTCAGCCTTGGCCATTACAATCCCGAAGAGGATGCCCAAAGCAACAAATTTTATATATTTCATAATCGATTTTTAAAAAATAATTGGCATTAAAATATGTACCATCATCAGGCCACCAATGAAAAACCCAACCACTGCGATGAGTGAAGGAATCTGCAAATTGCTCAATCCACTAATCGCATGACCAGAAGTGCATCCTCCCGCATATCTCGCTCCAAAGCCAACAAGAAAACCTCCTCCAATTAGAATGAGCAAGCCTGGCAATGAAGCCAGATTTTGATTTCCAAATATTTCTGAAGGCAAATAATCACTGCCTGCATTGGTAAAACCAAAATTTTCTAAACTGACCACTGTTTTTTCGCTTAAATGTATGGCGGAATCAGGCGTCATGAATTGAATGGCAATAAATCCACCAAGGATACTTCCCAATACAAATGCAAGATTCCAATATTGGCGGTTAGTATCAATTCTAAAAAAATCGGCAAATTTCCCTCCACCACTCATGGCACACATCGTCCGAAGATTATTGGACATCCCAAAATTCTCACCAAAATATATCAACAAAAACATGACTATGGCAATTAATGGTCCCGCTACATACCATGACCACGGTCCGAATAATAATTCTATCATATCCTTTCAAAAATTTGAAACAAAGGTAGGTGGCCAATTCTTTTGGACGTGTAACAAGCGTTACATAGGCTTTTAAAATGAGATAAGGTTTATTAAACCTCAGAGGTTTAGTAACCGTACATTATTAATTTTTAAGAATTAGTGAAAATAAAATACAACAGATTATTCCTTTGAATTTGATTCTCCTGAAAGAATTACTGAATAAATAGACATTCCTATTCCAGCGACAAAGCTACTTCCTCCTGCGACAATGAAGAGATAAGATATCCCAGCAAGGACCTCATAACCTTCTTGCTCATAAGCAGCAATACCACCAGCTCTAGTGATACACAATAGTCCTATACCGCAAAATACAATAGCCAAAAGCAACAAGCACCAACTTCCAATAATTATTTGCTTCTTCTTTTTATTGGCATTATGAAAATCGTAAACCTTATCGGTGAAGTTTAGAGAAAAAACCAAAATAGCCGAAACTAAAGTCAAAAAATGCAGGCATAAATCCTTTGTCTCTTGATAATCAAAGGTTACAAATTTTTGTGCCTCTGACATTGTATCTAAATCAAACATGTCGCTTAAATCTTATTGATGCGAAATATATTCTTCCAATAAATTTAATCAAAAATGTGTGGATTATTTGTTGTACTCCACCACAACGACCTTATTTCTTTGCTGTTCGATGAAATTATCTGATTCCAGCTTCTTCATCAATCGGGATACCGCTACTCTGGAGGCATAAAGATCATTTGCAATATCCTGATGGCTGATATTTAATATGGCGCTCTTTGCCATCCAGGCCTTATCTCTAATGTAACGCCTCAATCTTTCTTCCAAACTATTGAAGACAATGTTGTCAATAGCACTGACCATTTCGTTTAGTCGTTCATTATAGCTATCCAGCACATAAGATCTCCATGACTTGTATTTGATCATCCAATCTTCCATCTTTTCGACAGGGACAAAGAGTATTTCGGCGTCCGTCTCGGTAATGGCTCTAATCGTAGACTTGGTCTTTCGAGTACAACAATTAAGCGTCACAGCACACGTCTCCCCTAATTCTAAATAATACAAGAGCAACTCATCCCCCTTGTCATCTTCTGTTAATACCTTGATCGATCCCGAAATGACCAAGGGCATGTGGGAGATCACCATACCGATATCAACAATCACTTCGTCCGCCTTGTAAATCCTCAAATTTCCATTTTGACAAATCTCATTTATCAATTTAGGTTCAAATAAGTATTGAAACTTTTCTTCAAGTTTATTGTAGCATTTAATATCAAAGGGAACAAAATCCAATTGCTTTTCCATGTTGAGTGGTTTGTTTTATTTAGTCAACTTCCTGGTATTCATTTCTATAATCCTTTTGCCTATCGTATTATAACGATGCATTTTAATGAATGCCCATTTCCACGAGACGAAATAGAATGATTAGATATAAGCAAATATAAGATAGTTTAGGAATGATTGATATTCAAAATATTTGTATAACTAAGGATAGAATGGCTGCTTAAATATTATCTTGAAATTTGAGACAAGTTTTATTTCTTATATTTAGGAAGTTAAGATATAATCATATGTCATATAGAAAAGCCATTGTTGTTGTTCACGGAATGGGAAGCCAACGACCATTAACCACTATACGCACCTTCGTAGAAAACATTGATGTCGGAGGCGAAAAACTTTATAGCAGCCCCGATAGAATCTCGCAAGATCTCGAGTCCAGAAGATTTTCATATCACAACAGGTCGAATGATTATTATGAATTGTATTGGGCCGACTTGGTTGAAGAACCCTCCTTTTTTGACACAATAGTGTGGTCATTAAAACTACTTTTTTTGAAGTCGCCTTCGCAAAGAGCCAGGATGCCCGTTATTATTTCCAGATTCTTGATTATACTATTGGCGATAGGTATTGGAATAGGTAGTTACTTCCTTAATGGATGGGTAGATTTCGTGAAAACTCAACTAAGTTTATTGATATCAGGTATTATTGTCTTTGTACTTTTCAGACTTTTGATACCCGTCGTAAAAACGGTGACAAAGTCCACATTTTTACAATCCATAGGCGATGTGCTGAGATATACAGAACCCTCTCATAAAAACATAAGATTTAGAAATAATATTAGACAGAAAGGAATCGATTTGTTAGTGAATTTGCATGAAGCGAAAGATTCAAAAGGGAATTTTAGATATTCGGAGATTGTGGTGGTCGGTCATAGCCTTGGATCGATTGTGGCTTATGATATCTTGACTGCCTTGTATCCCAGATATCAGGGCGAATATGCATTGGGAGAAGATGGACTTAACGAAGAACAGTTGAAAGAATTTGTAGCTTATACCGCCCAAAAATCAGATTTTGACATTGACCACTACCAACAGCTTCAAAAAGATCTGTCGAAGGCTTGCAGAAAGGTGAACAATTCATGGAGGGTGACAGATTTTATTACTGCGGGATCACCGCTCACCCATGCCTCAATGGTAATAGTAGATGACAAAGAAGAACTCGAAAAAAAGCAAGCGATACGAGAGTTGCCAACCAATCCGCCAGTGGAGGATGATCTGGATCCTTTGAAGTTTTTTTATTATAAAAATAAGGAGAAAACGATTGTCGTACCTCACCACGCCGCTTTCTTTGCTTTGACAGTTTGGACCAATATTTATTTTCAGAATGATTACGTCGGAGGCCCTGTAGCTCCGCAATTTGGAAAAGGGGTAAAGGATATATGTCTAAGGTCAGAATCTTCATTTTTTACCAAGAATATACCTTTTGCCTCGCACACAAAGTATTGGGCAGCAAAAGAGAATCAAGCCAAGGAACTTCTAAATAAGACGATTTGAATATACAATAATGAATAATTAATATTGTGTAAGAATTCTCAATTTTCAACTTACTATTTTCAATCACAATAGATGTGGACCTGCTCAAAATGCAATAGAAACTTCAAGTCTGTGAATCAATCTCACATGTGTACTTCGAAAACAATAGATGATATCTTTGAGGGTGTTTCGGAAAATTTGGTGTTGGCATTTGACGAGATATTGATCAATGTAATAGATTGGGAGCCATGTAGTGTGGGAGCAAGCACTAAGTCCATCGTCTTTACAAAAGAAAAAGCATGGCTCATTATAAAGCCAATGGCCAAACAACTGGATGTGAAATTTTATTATTCCGAGAAAATAGACCACGTCCTTATTAAGAAAACTACTCAATACAACAATATCTATGCTCACCACATAAGGATTTCTGATGCATCAGAAGTGACAACAGATTTATTATTGCTGCTCAGAAAAGGATATGATTTCAAATAAGCCCACCTTCACAATCTCTCCAATCTTACCAATCTTTCCTAATCTCTCCCAATCTTTCATAATCTTCCCCAATCTCTCCGAATCTTCCTTTTCCCATAACTAAACAAGAAAATAACTCAAATATTCAACCAAAAAATAAAGGCAGAATTTCAACAATTCTACCTTTATAATCTCAAAAATTTTATTCTTTTCTAGCAATCAATATTAAATTGATTTTCATCCCAACAATGCCAATCACTGTCGTTGAAATGTTTTGGATGTTTTACCCTTCCTATTTTTGAAGTTTCATTTCCTCCGATTTCCAAGAGGCTATCTCCTGTGAGTACATCATAAGCACGGTCGTATTCATTTCCATTGTGTGTTCTCCATTCGATATAGTCTCCGTTTCCAGGATCATTGGCTAATACATTGCTAAACCGTATGGTAACATCTCCAGAATCTAAATTTCTAGTTGAGGTCAACATCATGTATGGTTTGGGGCTAGTAGGATCCATATTTACAGTAAAATTTGAAGATGAATGGTCGATAGAAACTACACCTTCATACCATACAAATCCGTTCGATCCTCCTTCTTCGGTTACCGTCATTGTCCATGCCACTTCTGTATTGTTGCTTATGTATTGTCCTGTCAACGAAACATCATACTTCTTTGATCCGTTTGCTGGTGGTGCCACATACTCATACTTCCATTCCCAGGTCAAATCGCCTCTATACTCCGCTTCATAATCAAATGCATGACCGAAAGCTGTAATAGGCACTGCGGTATGTACAAATACGACTGTATTCCAAACCAATACATTCAATCCTGCATGTATCCAATTGGATTTATCATTTCTGGAAGAAGATGTTTTTTTGTCCTCTTTCAATCCAAATGACTGTGTTGGAATCGTAAATAAAGATGTCGAGGGTATAATCGGAGCTTTGAGATTGTCAGGATTGTCATTGCTACCTTCGTCAGTACAAGATTGAAATGTAAACAACATTCCCAGTATACAGAATAAAAATATTAACCTTTTCATTTTAACAAGTTTTGAGTTCATAAGAAAAAACATTTTGTAATCATATACTTGTTAGACTGGCAACATCAATTATACCCTACCAAAAAATAATTATTATTAAAAAAAGATGGTAATACGAAGTTTTTATCAATTTCAATTGTGAATAAATTCAGTCATTAATAATAAGACAACCAGTTACTTAGGGAATTTCAGATTTGAATATTTTTCCAGTACTATGAAGACTAATTGATATTAAAAATCAAAAGGGTAATTATCTACTATTGAAGAAGTTAATTACCCTTTTAATTTGATTATTCACTTAGACATGGTGGGCATGGCGCCGATAAATTATAAATATTCGCATTGATTCCAACCATACTTGCACCTCCTTCTTCTACACCTACTAAAGTCAAATGGGCTTGTTCTTCTTCCTCAGAATATCCAAGATAGAATCTAGCGCCAACTACGCCATTTGTATTTACCAGATTCTGCAGATTGCTCAAAGGCATTGTGAAATATTTGATGTAGTTATCGCTCCAATGAGTCTCCCAGTTGGCTTTCCATGATTTGAAGGTAGCCAGTGAAATAGTATTTTCAGGTTCTTCGGGAAGTCCGGAAGGTGGCAGTATTGGGTCTGATGTCTCTGCACTTCCGCATTCTTGAGGACAAGGCACACAAAAATTATAGATATGGTCATTAGCGCCAATCATACTCTCACCTGTCTTATTAACACCTACCAAGGTCAGATGGGCATGACCATCCTCTTCGGAGTATCCAAGGTATAATCGTGCAGCTTTAACTTTTGGAGTATTAACTAGATTTTCTAAATTGCTCAATGGCATTTCGAAGTAAGAAATATGAGTGTCATTCCAATGAGATTCCCAATTTGTGTTCCATTCGTTGAAAGTGGCCAATGAAATTGTGTTTTCCAATGCATCGTTTGAATCATTCCTCTTAGTAGTGGTCTCTATAGAATTATCTGCAGATTCTTGCTTTAATGTGGCATCATTCGAACAGGAGTTGATTCCAATAATTGTCAGGAGTAAAATGAAGTTTTTTAGTTTGTACATATTAATTGTTTTAGATGATAATGAATTTGCTAGTTGTTTGTAAGGTTTACCTTTTTGGGAGCTCTATTTCTAATAATTTCAATTCAGATATAAGTGTATTAAAATGGTGCTCTGTTTTGTCAAAATGTTTAGAATAGATTGGTCTATAATACATTTCACAAAGCTATATCTTAGGTTAATGGTACTTATGATAACTATCCTTGATGTGACAGTTGATACATTAATTAGGTAGGAATAAATCTGGCTAGGTACGAAAAGGGGGTCAAATAGGTACGAAATAATAATTTCAGATTTGTTCTAAACCTTCCTTTGTCTTAATGATGAAAATGTAGGAGGGTCTAGTTTATGAAATGGAGGTATGGAGGCACATCGGAAACACCCTGTTTTTCATTTCAAAATTGTAGTCCACCATTTGTGTTTTACAATAGTCTCCTTAAAGCAGAAATAAAAATGCCCCAAAGAAATTCTTCAGGGCATTTAGTATGTCATTTGTATTCTTGTTCTATACTATAATTTTGAATTGTAAAGTTGCAATTCTATTCTTGTAAATCATTATAAGCTTATTCAACAATCAACTTGCGAACTACTGTTTTATCATTTCCAATTTTGGCAGTAACGAAGTAAAATCCTGAATTCAAGTTTGAAAGATCAATTTCATTTTTGTTTGTATTTGAGATCAACAACTCTCCGCTATTGCTAAAGATTTTGACAGTAATTGACTCACTTCCATCAAAATCAATCTTTAGAAAATCACTACTTGGATTTGGATAGATATTAAAATTAAGCAAGTCAGCCTCAGTAATAGAGCTCGTATTTTCAAATACTGTAATCGCATCTGAATTATTATCATCAGAGTCTCGACCACCAACAAAATAAGCTCTGTTTTGGTGTTTAAACATAGAAGCATTTCTTCTGACTGCATCTATTGGAACTACACTCCAGGTATCAGTTTTGGTGTTGTAAATATGGAACCGTGGAAACCTATCTCCTCCTAAAATTATTTCATCTCCCAGACCTACTCCTTGCAAAAAATCAAGGCCCGAAAGATTTGCTTCTTCTTCAAGCACATATGGGTCTCCGACTTCAAGCGTAAGTAAATTTATGCTAACTGCATGATTTCTTGATCCTCCTGCAACTAATACAACATCTCCGGCACCCACTAGTTTTCCATCTCTATTTGATTGTGGCAATTCTACAATTTCGCATTCAAAAGAATTCAGGTCTACGACTTCTACCTCATCCGAAAAATTATTAAAACCTCCATTGATGACCAAGATGTCATTGTGAATCAATACAGTAGGTTCTCTTCTCGCTCTCTTGAGCTCTGTAGATATCCATTCTTTGGTATTTTTGTTATAGATATTCAGGGCATTCGAATTTGAACCATCTTCAGTAATTCCACCAACACAATATACCAGGTGGTCTTGCTCTACAACAGTAAATTCTCTCACAGGCAGGTTTGATTCTATCTTGTATGATTCATTGGTACGAATATTAAAAACCGAAACACTGTCAAATTCCACACGGTGATAGCTATACATCAAGTCGCCATCAAGAAACAATACATCTTCCTCTATAAGAACATTGTACTTACCATCCGTCCATTCATTGTTGGTTTTATCATATTTGTAAAAATCTCTAATCACAAGATTGACACCGGTAATATCATAGAAAAAGGCTATATCATCATTAACTATTACTTTAGCGCTTGTAAATCCGTCAGAGCCATAAAATTGTGTATCTACGATCCCATCATCGACAGTAAAAAAATCTGCCGAGTCATAATCATCACCTCCTGTAAAAATTATAGTATCACCCATAATTGCTGAACGAATACCATATCTCGCCTCGGATAAGGTACCAATGTCAATTTGAGAAAAACTAGGAAAGGTTAATAGGATTAGAATCCCAATTGTAAAATTTTTCATAATAAGTTTTGTGTTTATCTTTTGTTTTAAAAGTCCGCAAAGATAACCACAAACCTTAAAGATCAAAAAATGAAGGTCGGCCTCCTGCTGGCGGAAACCGAACCCTCAATGCAATCAAAAGCTCACTTTAGCCCCTATGCTGATTATGAACCCATTAAGACCTGTACTTCTTTGATAAATACTGCCTTTTAGGTCAATAGATTCCAAAGTCAATTTCTTATCTATAATGGGGATTTTCACGCTGGCAATCCCCTCAGGTCTGCTATATAAAATCCCTGCACCAAAAGTATGCGATGACAATGCTGAAAGGTCATAATCAGATGTATAAAATTGACTATGTGAATCGTTTTCTTTATACGGTAGAAAATGATCTACGGCTGTCTGATGGTGATATCGATAATGCGGGTAAATCGCAAAAAATCGATTGAGTTTTATTGGCATTTCAATACTTGCCGTATGTCCTTGCATCCCCCAACTATCCCAATAATATCGATAGTACGATCGAAAGATTATTCGTTCTGCCAGATGATAATTCATTCTCATACCCAACGGCAATTTCAATCTATTATCTGGCAGTCTTTCAATATCCGGACCATCCCGATCCTTAAAATATACCCGGTGAAATGGGGTCGACAATAATCCTTCCATGTAAGTACCTTCGACCATAATCGAAAATTGCATTCTTTTCGTTACCACTTGACTATAGCTGAGTGCCGCATTGTACGATTGCCTCCTATCCGTTGGCACATTTACATCTCCTCTCAGTTCTTCAGGAAAGAATACAAACCACTGGTCATAAAATGATTGAGCTGCGAAGTCAAGTCTCCGATTTCCATTCTTACTGGCATAGCTGAAATTAAATCCTCCATGAACTGAGAAATAATCATATTCTATACTGGTACCTAATCTGAATCCTGTGGTCAATTGTTCGGTCGCCACGTATTCCATTCCCGCACCGAATTGTGATCGTACATCCGAACTACTATCTGATGATCTGATATTGTCTATATTATCCGTTGAAGCAGAAGAATAGTAATCATAAGCTCCATCCACGTTGACTCTTAATCTGGGATTAACAGGAATGCTAATCATTACTTTCTGTGTAAAATCTGTCAACCTCTCTGTTCCAATACCTCCGGTAACCGCAGCATTATTTCCATCCTGACTGTAATAGCTGTTCAGGAAATCAATTTCCACCTTCTTCCAATCCGATCGGAAATAATCAGTACTTACTTCTGTAGCATCTTTGACATCAGCATTATCTTTGTTGTCCAGCAAAGACGAATTCTGAACTTGAGCCTTTATTTCCTGTAGGCCCAAGAAGATGATAAAAACGATGGTCATTAAAGTCAATTGCATCCACAACCTCCTCCTACTTTGCCCCCATTTGCTCCAGAAGCACCTTCACGGTAAGTCATAAAATTCACTTCAAAATAATCCAGTTTGTTGTTGGCCAGAGCCATACATGGATCATTGAGATACATTTTTTGGTAAGGCTTGACATTGCATGCCGTGCAAAACAAGGCCATCAAACCACAAATAAATAGTAGATTACGCATAAGCTTTTTGTTTTAATTGGTTAGAAAAATGTGCTTTATCAAAGGCATCAATTATGATACACTCTACCCCATCCAATCTATCTACCAGATTGATCCCTTCATCGATAGGAAGCACAGAAAGAGCGGTGGCCAGAGCATCTCCAAATTCTGCATTCGGACACACTACTGTCACGTTTTTGGTATGAGTTACAGGATAGCCAGTCCTCGGGTTGATGATATGGGAATATCTAACTCCATCGATCACTGTGTAGTTTTCATAACTTCCTGAGGTGACCACTGATCCATGATCCAGATACAATGAAAGAAGATTCATCGATCTGTCTCTGGGATCTGGTATAGATATTTCCCAATCATCTCTCTCAGGAGGACTTCCCCAAGCCAATAAATCTCCTGAGGCATTGACTAATCCGCTTTTAATACCAAAAGCTTGCATTATATTCTTGGCTTTTTCGGCTGCGTATCCTTTTCCTATTCCTCCAAATCCAATCTTCATGTCTTTTTTTGAAAGAAAGATTGAACTGTCATTCGGATCCAAAATGATATTCTTATAATTCACGAGAGATACCAATTCTCTGATTTTATTTTCAGGAAGTAGGACATGTTCTTGTTTGTCAAATTTCCAGAAATACCTTGCGATTGTTCCACTGATATCAAATGCTCCACAAGTCAGATCTGATACTTTAAGACTTCGTTCAATCAATTGATACAATTCTTTATCTACAGTTACCGAATGGTGACCTGATGCTTCATTGATCATTGTAGTCTGGCTATCTGCACTCCAGGATGAAATCAATTTTTCTATCCGTCGGATTTCTGACTCTGCTGCCAAGAGGGCATCCCATGCTTTTTGCTTATCCTCATCCACTGCGGTGAGTACAAATCCGCATCCCATAAGCAGTAGTGGGTGATGGTGGGCTGTTTTTTGATTGCATTTTTTCATATTATATTTCTTTTTGGATTTGATTGATATATTCATCTGGGCTCATACCATATTCGAACCTTACCTCTTGAATGATCTTACCAGATGAATCCAAGAGTATCGATTTTGGGAATTCTCCACTTCTGTTGTACCTATCGGCTAGACCTTCGTTGTGCTTGGTTTCTTCCTTGCTCAACCTATTTGATCTTTTGTATGGAAAATCCAGATACATGAAAATCACCTTCTCTTTGATCTTTTGAAAATCCGAAGTTTCAAGTATAGTTTTCTTTAGGGCTATACATGGCTTACACCAATCGGATCCAGAGAAGACCAACATTATTGGTTTTCCTTCTTCTTTGGATCGTTGCAAGGCTTTTTCGTAAGTGAGAAAGTCATTCTGACCATAAATTTGAAAGCTGGCAATCAGCAATAAAAAGACTGTTATTTGTTTCATACGGCATTAATTTTATTTGAAACAAACTGATCACAATCTACCCTACCTGAGGATGGAAAAAAATCTAATAATTTAAATAAGAAAATGGAACACGAATCAGCCCAACCAAACTAATTCTTTAATAATCAACAACTTAAAAAAAACACTCTTGAATAAAAAATAAATGTTCTGGGCAATAATTTTTTTCTAATTTCTACGACAGTAGGTTCTGCAGTAGTACTCCCTGTGTTCGTAAGAATGGATTTCCTACTGCCCACATTAGTACGATCCGATAAATTTAATACCGAACATCCAAGTTGATATTTGATGCTTCTCCAGCTTCCCTCATATCGAGCAGAAAAATCCAACCTGTGATAATCACTTAGAGTTTGATTATTGATATTTTCATACTGAAGTTCGTACTTCTCTTCATCGTCTTCAGATGGTTTAAGTTGTGGTTGACTGGAATAAGGAAGTCCGGTTTTGTAATTATAACTTATTCCAAATACCAAGCTTTTTAATTGATAGGATCCATTGATTCTCAGCTTATGTGTCTGATTATTATTGGCAAAGAAAGACTCATTTTCACCTTCATAAACCTCGGGAAGAGTTATTGAATTCTTGGATAAATTGTAAAATACTGAAGTTGACCAATTACTTATTTTTTTAGTCACGATGAGGTCAATCCCTTTAGAAAATAGTTGATTTTTACTGTTTAATGTAACTGAATTTCGGATTATTGGATTCTCTGCGGCAAGTCCGCTTGTTCGATGAATATAGGCTTCAACATCTATCAACCAAGATGCGTTTCGCCAACTACTGCCTGCCGAAAATTTGTGTGCACGCAAAACGGGCTCATCCTTCGCAGTATTCAAGGTCCAAATTGTATTGTCATCATTCAAATCATCGTCAATAGTATTGTAAACCTGTCTGATAAATTGATGATAAATACCAGCACTCGATTTGAGAATGACATTGGAATTAAGTCGATATCTATAAGATAGTGAAGGAGAGACAAAAAATCGAGATAGTGAAGATGAATAGGTAGCCCTCACTCCATAATCAAGAATTCGCTTTTCGTTGGCCAATTGTTGATCAATAAACAGATGGTGAAATATACCCTCAACCTCGACTTCCTCCTCAATTTCAGGACCAATTGTAGATTCTTTTTCCATTTCTACTTTCGTAAGTTTCCTATCATGGATATAACCCATTGAAGAAGTCCACCAAGTACCATTGTACTGCCATTTCAACTTGAATTGATTTTCATGGATTGAATTAAAAATCTCCTCCTTTTCGATAGTAGTGGTACTTGAATCATTTGAATACAAGAGTTCATTTTCACTATCAAATTTTGACAAGGTGTGTATAAACTCAATTCTATTCGCCTCATTTAGAACATAATGCAACGAGTTCATTAAAGCATTAGATGATGTCTTGAAAATATCTCTTCCATTCAAATCTATTGACTTTAATATGGAAAGATTTTCATTATTTCCCTTACTACTAAGTAATGCAGACTTCACCATAAGTCGATCGTCAACTTTATAAATAAGTTTAGCATTCAGATCATGGAATGAGATTTTTGGTTCGATCTCTTCACTGGATTCACTCTCTGATTCTACTTCAGACACTTCTGTTTGAAATACTTTTTGAGCATAACTCGACAAGGTAGGACTGCTGTAAAATTCGCTAAACAAGGACTTTCTTCCAGCAATGTACAGCCCAAGCTGATTCTGAATCAACGGTGTTCCAATATTAATATGCCCTTCTGTAAGGTTGATTCCTGAACTGAGAATTGTTTTATCCAGTATATCGTCACTTAACTGCATATCAATTGTCCCTCCTATCCTACTATTTTTTTCGGCACTGGTATTACTTTTGTAGACTTGAATATCATCAATATTGTATGGATTTACAGATGATATCATTCCCGAAAGGTATCCTCGATCATATAGTGGCACGCCTTCCCAGGTGATGTTGTTATGATCCGCAGTGCCTCCTCTAATATTCAGATTTGTGGCACCATCATCAGGGCTGGAAATACCAGGAAGATTTTGCAATGATCGAAAGACATCCTGGTCATTGGCAACAAATCCGTTCTGGTCTGTCGACATATCAATGTCCAATGAACCAAAGGACCTGCCCTCACTTATACTTTTCTTGATATAGCTCTTAATGATTATTGATTCAGGAAAAAGAATATTGTCCTTTTCGAGAAATATCTTCCCTCCGTCAGTTAATGATCTGACTGTTACTGACGTATCTCGATAACCAATATAGCTGATTACACAAGTGCCTTCCAATCCTCCTTTATACTTGAGCGCAAAACTACCATCCGCTCCTGTTTCCATTCCCTGAACCGAATCGATCAAAAGACTTGCAAAAGGTAATGGATTGCCATCTTCGGACAATACCCTGCCATACAGTACTTTTACATTTTCATCGAAGGGAAGCAATACGATCGATTGATCATCAATGACTATTTCAAATAAGCTACGTTTAAAAAACTTCTCAATATTTTCTACGGAATAGTTGCCTTCAAAAGAAAAATCAAGAGACTGAATATCCGTAAGTGCTTTATCGTAATTCACAATAAAAGAACTATTAGACTCAATCTCTTTAATAAGGGAGGTAATGCTGCGTTCCTGGCAGGAGACAATATCTCCTGGTGCCACGACTACCAGAAAAACAAAACACCACAAAAATATACTCCGATTACTCACTAATGATTACAGATTTTTCATCTGTAAAACTAAACGTTAATCCCATAGGATCGCATATTTTTTGAAGGGCTTTTTGTAAATCATCGTGCCCAAAAGCGCCATTAAAATATTTAATAGACTCAGGCATCGTTATTTTCACATCGTATTGTCGTTCCAATTCATTGAATACCTCTCTCAAAGGCTCATTTTCAAATCTTGACAATCCATTTTTCCATAAAAGTGGCTGCAATGAAGAAGACTGTTTGACATTGCCCATCTCACCACTACGAGCTACTACCGACTCGCCCGCAGACAATTCGATCTTGTTTCTGTCAGAACGAACAGACACCTTCCCCTCATAACATTCCACTATTAAAGCTTCTCCCCAGGCGCGGACATTAAATGCTGTACCCAGGACTTCTACCGAACCGTTTTTGGTATTAACCTTGAAGGCATTGCCAGGTATCACTTTAAAAAATGCTTCACCTTCCAATTTTACCTCACGAATATTATCATCCAAAAATCCAGCATAGTCCAATGACGAACCAGCATTCAAAATCACCTCTGTATCATCTTTAAGTGACAATTCAGCGGTCTGTCCATAGGGAGCCGAATGAATTCCACTTGAGGATTGAAACAAAAATAAGTAACCGAAAACCAGAATCATCATAGCAGCAATACTGCTGCCTAAAATGTACAATCTCTTAATCCTTGCGCTACCTGTCTTACTATTTTGTGCAGATCTCAATTCTGAATAACCTTTCTCTGCATCATGTACAGGTAAACTTAAAGTTGAAGACACTTCTAGAATTTGTTGTATTTCATCCCATTCTCCTGATTTGCGCAGTGATTCTTCTTCCTGCTTGCTCAACTCCCCACTTATTATTTTTGCGTAGATATTTTCATCATAAGCCATGACATTGTTTTTTATATTAATAATTAGACCCTCTTGTGCAGTTTCCTAAGTGATGTGAGGGCCAGGTGCATTCTTTTTTCTACTGCTTTCACACTTATCTCAAGTTCCTCAGCTATTTCGCGATATTTCTTTTTATCAATCCTATTCATTAAAAACACCACCCTTTGATTTTCTGGCAGTGCAGAAATTGCTTTTTCCAATCTATCTCTAAATTCATTTTTTTCTAAAATAAATTGAGGATTGGAATGGTCGGACTTTTCTTTAATGCTACTTTCAAATTGTAGAATTACTTTTTTCCGATTAGCCTTATTAAGGAAGAGGTTATTGGCCACAGTAAAAAGGTAAGATTTTGCCTTGTCTATACCTACCTTACTGCAATTCTCCCATAACTTCATAAAGGCATCATGAGAAATATCTTCGGCCACGCTCAAATTTCCTGACTTGTAGTACAAAAAATTGCGCAAGTATTCACTATACTTAAAATATACTTCTTTATAAACCTTTTCCTTACAAACACTCACCTAATAATCATTTACTGAATACATAATTTTAATCAAATATATGATGGATAATGCCCAATCAAAATCTCAATCAAACATTACCCACCAATATTAATTAATTTTTATTTTTTCATATCAATTCTAATCGTCATCCTCTTCATCCTCATCATCCTCATCATCCTCATCGTCCTCATCATCTTCTTCCTCGTCATCATCCTCATCCTCTTCATCTTCTTCGTCGTCTTCATCATCTTCTTCGTCTTCGATAGCTTCACATTCCGCGAGCAAGTCCAAAAACATCTCCTCCGAATCAATCTGAGTTTCAGTGCCATCATCCAATACTACATCCAATGGAAATATTGGAATTGGAAATCCTACAGAATCAATATTTACATCATCATATTCATCAATTATTAATTCCAATATCGAATCCGTCTCTATCAATACTATCATACCATCTGGTAATTCAAGATCAAAAGGAAATACAAATTCAAAACAATCGTCGTCAAACTCCAATCCTTCCACCTCTTCCTCGTCATCTTCTGTATCTTCATCATCATCAGAATCATCATCACTATCTCGAGTAGAGAGATCTTCGGTTAAAACAAGATTTTCTTCCATTTCGTACATATCATCATCTTCCTCCTCCTTCGAACAAGAAACCAATACAGACATCATTGCAAATGCAAAAAAGAAAACTTTTAAAAATTTCAAACTAGACATAACAAATAATTTTAATTGTTCACATAATGTAATCTCGTGTTTGAAACAAAGTGTGTGTTATTTACCCTACCTGTAGAATTGAATTTTATTATTAAGAGCTGATTTATTTCTATTTCAAGATTTTACTTTGAAGCATTTGACTTGCAAATAAAATAGAAATTGAGGTTATATTTTGTACAGTGCACCTAATCGAATACCCAATCCGTAATACCGATCTCTATTCAGTGCGGCATCACCCAATTGGTAATTGAATCTAACTTCTCCCAAGATATCAAATGAATTTGAAATTGATTTTACGGCACTGAGGCCTCCATGAACCGACCAACCCCATGGTAGGACAGCATTAGCACTCACTTCATAATAGGTCTCATTTGTTCCGCTACTGTATTCATACTTGTACTCGATATTTCTAAATTTCACACCAGATAGACCTCCTACGATGTACGGTTGAACCGATTTAATAAAATTTAAGCGATACTTGAGTGACACAGGAATCTCTAAGCTCGATGATAGAATATTCAGATTCTCAAATATTTCGTCCTCCCCAATATTCATAGGTTGAGGATAAACTCCGGCATTGGTTTCGTCTTCTATTTTTGAGGAATAGGAAACTGAAGAGGCTCCAAGAATCAAACTTAATTTCGGTGAGAATATCAATTCTACAATTCCGCCTCCGCCAAAAGCTGATCCTGAGTTACCATTTTGGTCAAATATGAAAGATGGACCTTCTGTTAAAAATCCAATATTGACATAATCTGGAGTAATTTTATCCATAAACGATGGGTTTTCCATCATTTTGAGAATTTGAGAATGAGTAAGACCAACAATTGGCATTGGTCTCTTTCTATCATATTCGATTTGCTTTGAAATAGGAATTCCATCCAAAAACTCCAATGAATTCAAAAAATCTCTTTTCTCTTTGGGAAATATATCTGAATTAGCCACCTCCATTTTTGATGCGAAAGATTCAAAGTCTTGAATATTGGGCAATTTTGAGAAATCAATATCCGCTAATAGTCCTTTTTCCGCTATCAATCGTCCATAGGAATTGAGTTGATTGGCAATTTGTCTATTATATAATTTAAGTGCCTGGAGTTGATTTTGTATTCTTTGATTTTCAGCATTTAAATTCGAAAAAATTGGATTTTCAGTCAATGAGGTATGTTGAAAAACGGTGTCACTTTTTGTAATGATTCGATCCATATAAATGGTATCGCGAACAAGAGTTGTCCTCTCGTTTGATGGAATATTAAATGGCATCTCGCTCCCAAGCATATATCCAAGCAAGCCCACAGCAAGCATGCCCAATGGCCAAAACCAAAATGGTATTATTGCTCGCTTTTTATCCCTATCCAATTCATTTTCGATCTTGTCCCAGACAGACCAATCCGTTGGCTCATTAGGAGTATTTTCCAGCTTGTCATTTAGTTTTTTGTAAAATTCTTCCAAATGTTCAGTTTTAACCTAATTCATGATTTCACCTCATTCCTTCATTACCTATTTTCAAGTCTGATTTCATATTTGTCAGCCATAATTTTCTTTAGTTGTTGTTTCGCCTTACTCAAATTCGATTTTGATGTTCCTTCAGATATCGACAAAAATTTTCCTATTTCGGCATGTCTGTATCCATCAATCACATACATATTAAAAACCATTCGATACTGTGGACTTAAATCAGATATACAATTAAGTATTTCCTTATAGCTCAATACATCAATTATTTCTTCATTTACTTTCAGGTCATGCTCTATCCCAATTAGATCTATCGTTTCTGACTTGGAATAGCGGTAATAATCACTACTGGCATGGATAATTATTCTCGCAAACCAACTTTCAAACGATCTATTGGTGTCATACAAGTCTATTTTTTTGAAAACACGCAAATAAGCATTGCTCACTATCTCCTTTGCATCATCAGTGGTACTGCTATACCTGCGTGCAATTTGGTAGCCGAAGGAATAGTACCGATCAAATAGCTCTTTTTGAGCACTTCTTGAACCCTTTTTACAATTTTCAAATAAATCTTTGATACGTCAACTCTCTTATATGAATAAATACAGTGCAATATGAATCAGAGGTTGCCTCTGCAACTTTATTTTTTCAGAAAACTTCTTTCTCTGAATTCTCCAATTATTACTTATAGATTTTCGTCACTAAAGAATATCGCATTGAAACACTCAATTCATTGAATATTTCGATGCTCATTCTTATCAAAAAATGTACAAGTTGCATTTGAAACAAATGAGAATTAGAATACCCTACCTGAAAGTGCAAAAATCTGAATTTGATTTTTCACCAGTCCCTTTAGACGCTGACCAGCATCTTAAAATTTAGCTATTTGCAAATGCTAATACCAAGGTTTGCGACGCTGTTTTAAGTGTGTTTGTGATTATTTTAGAATTAAGACATCGACTTCTTGTTTTGCACAAAAGCTACTATGCTGACTATTGTTACACTGGCAATTGCAATATAAACCCACTGCGGGATGGGCACGGGATCACCTGCGGCATATGAATGAAGTCCTGATAAATAGTAATTCACTCCAAAATAGGTCATCACAACAGAGGCAAATCCAAAAAGAGTAGCCAGGTTGAAGGCAAAAAGACTTTGTAATTTTGGAATCAATCGCATATGAAGAATAAAGGCGTATACTAAAATTGTAACCAAGGCCCAAGTTTCTTTAGCATCCCATCCCCAGTATCTGCCCCAGGACTCATTGGCCCAAACACCTCCAAGATAGGTGCCAATACTGATCATTACCAGCCCACCAGTGAGGGTAAGTTCACTGATATAGGAGAGCTCTCTTACCTTTGATAATATATTCTTTCTATTGAGTTTGGTTAGAAATACCATCAAGATCAGGTTGATAAGACCAATAATTGCTCCCAACATCAAAAAGCCATAGCTGCCGGCTATCAAAGAGACATGAATTGTCAACCAATAAGATCTAAGCACCGGAACCAGAGGTGTGATCTCAGGATCTAAATAACTAAGCATGGCAACCAGTAAAATGGTACCAGCTAGGATCATCGTCGCAGCCAATCCTCCTAGTGATTTTCTCGTAAATATCATTCCCGCCAAGGCTGTTGTCCAGGCAATATAAATCATTGACTCATATCCATTGCTCCAAGGTGCTCTACCTGATACATACCATCGCAACCCTAATCCAGTAGTATGAAATATAAATCCTAAAACCACCAAACCCAACATCACCTTGTAAGCCTTCTTCAAGTTGGTCTGTGGTCGAAATACTGATAAAAACAACATGCCCAGAAACAATACTCCGAGTAACGAGTAATATGCCGAAAGGCGATTAAATACATTCAGTTCATTGAGAAGTATTTCGGCTTTCCTTTGTATACCTGAAGGCATAATAGCACTTCCCTCTTTTTTTTGATAGGCATCCAGCTCACCAAGAATTTGATTTGGTAAGCTGTAATCATTGTTCTCCATAGAATTCTGTAAAGCCTTTTTATATGTTGGGAAAAACTTACTGGCGATAGGATTGCTTATTGAGTTGTTTCCATGGTTTCCATTATGTGCGGAGGTCCAGGAATTATTCTCATCACCTGGAAGAGGAATAATCTTAAATATTCGACCCGAAAAAATCATATTCATGATGTTTACTCGCTCGTCTATCTTCATCACATCCTTTTCGAATTGACCCCTATCGATTGGTTGCAAGCCATAGGCTCTTCTTACTTCTTCTCTCAGCTTGTATTCTCCACTTTTTGTAAAAAAATCACGATAAGCAGCATAGTCTCTTGAAACACCGAGTGTACTTTGTAATTTTTCATGGCTACTGATCTTGACTAGTGGAGCCGATAGCCAATTTTGTTTATCAGCAAACATACTCAAGACGACCTGATCGGCATTCAATCCTGAAAAAGATTCCTTGCGACTCACCTTTCTCATTAATTCTCGAGAAAGGGTATGAATAGGCTTCATCCTACCCTTGTAATCCTGAACTACAACCTTACTAAACATATCGGCATGGCTAGCACCAACGGTTGGATATGTGACATCAACAATGGTCTGAGCAAACGCAAGATTAGATGGTGAAGTAAATATCAGTATCAACCAAATAAAAGATGTCTTGGCACTTAAATTTCTAACTCGATTGCTGACCTGATAGAATCTGGTGCGCCGCGAGACAAACAACCATATCATACCTATTGTAAGTAAGGCGTATCCTAAATAGGAAACCCACGTACCTACAAAATCATGATTAACACTCAAGTAAGTTCCTTTTTCATCCTTGTCAAATGATGATTGAAAAAATCGATGTCCTCTATGATCAAGAATGTGATTCATGAATATTTTATAATCCAAATTGACATCTTTCTCTTCGTCAATTAATCTTACTTCGCTGGCATAAGATGCTGCACTATTGGTTCCTGGGTATCGCTCCATGATAAATTTGTGCAGCTTGATATCAAAGGGTAAATGCCGAGTTTTAGCACCATAAGAAATGGCTAAACTCATTTTTTCATTGCTAAATATTCCTGCTCTTCCAGGAAGGCCTTTTTTCCCATAGAGGTAGGCCTGATGTTCCTCTCCGTTTAGTTTCACCACGGTGTTTAATGCTGTGAGGCTTTCATTTTTGACTTTTGGGTATTCACTATTAACTTCAATTTTAGCATGTGGATTGAAATCACCAAAAACAAAGCTATTCGAGCCCATAACATATAGTGACTTTAATCGCAAAGGATAAGGTTGTTCTCTTGGCAACAAGGTATCCCTAGTCTGAGTCGCCATTACAGTTTGCACCAGGGTTTGATCTGCTTTAATAGAGAGTGTATTGTCCCTGTATTTAAGGTTGATGGCATTGGGAATATAAGCATCGGTAAAATTGAAATTAACTCCTCGATATCGCTTGCGCTCATCTTTTGAAATGAAATATTCTTCTCTTCCAGATGCGCTACCAAAGACTACTTCTAATATGGGAGTACCAGATTCATAGGTTACCAACTCTTGTTTCGGATTAGGAATAAAATCCTTTATTTCAACTTCTACCAAATCATTTCCTATCAAATAGCTTTCTTTAAAGTTGTTATTTCCCAAGGTTGCGAATAGAACGGGTTCTTCAAATTGATAGCGTTGTCCATCTTTCAACAGCTCAAAATTCAAATATGTCTCTGCAGACAAAAAAGTATTTGCAGCCTCACCTTCGCGAATATGCATCACTCCTTCATAGCCCCAATACCTGGTAATTCCAGCGCCAATGATGATGATAATCATAGATGCATGGAATATGAGAAGTGCCCATTTCTTATTTTGGATCATCCTGAACTTCCAAATGTTTGCTATAAGGGTTGCGCTAAAAAGTACCAATAGCAATTCGAACCACCAGGCTTTAAAAACGACTTTCTGAGCCGAGCTTGTGCCATAATCATTCTCAATAAATGTAGCTATTCCAATAGCCGCGGCGAACAATACAATATATAATCCAGCCGCTCTGGTATCTACCAGTCTTAGCAAAAACTTCTTAGCGACAGTAATAATTTTGTTATAATCCATCCAATCTATTCTAGTTTAACATTACTGCATCTTCGACGAGGATATCGTACTTGTAACCTGCTCCGAAATCCTTATCCACGGCTACCGTACCTTCAACCTTGATGATGTGCCCTTCAGGAACAGCAGTGGATGAGGTCAATACCAGATCATATTCGTCCATACTCCCATCTTTGAGATGAATCCAATTCATGCCCATGATATTTGCATTTAGCTTGGTACACTGACCCGTCATTTTAATTTTTTTGCCAGCATATTTGGATGGATTCTTCACCAAATCTGAAATTTTCACAAATTCATCTCCATGATTAAAGGTCAACTTGAATTTATTGGGTGCTTCCTGGGTAGATTCTTTTGGTTTGGATTCAACAATCTTGTCTTGACCATGATTTAACGGAACCACTTTTGAAACGAGATAAACCTTATCGAAGACTCTATTGTACTCCTTACTCTCAAAATTGGTTTTCAACAAGCCTCCTTTGAAAAAATATTGCTTCCCAACTTCTACTTCCTGTTTTCCAGTAGCAATCCAATAACTGTCTTCACCTTCGGTAACTTTCATATAAACATACTTTTGAGTCGGGAGTACTTCGTCGACCATTACGGTATGTACATCAGACATTTGACCTATGGATTTTTCGTTATTCTTTGCTTTTGTGACTTCACCATTATTAAAAATCCCAGTAGAGCTCTGGTTTTTATTTTTGGAATATTCGGTGGAT
Organism: Saprospiraceae bacterium; assembly: GCA_965230575.1. Classification (GTDB taxonomy): domain Bacteria; phylum Bacteroidota; class Bacteroidia; order Chitinophagales; family Saprospiraceae; genus CAJXUU01. Next base: position 5,595,385 of record OZ246013.1, on the reverse strand, counting down.
TCATTTATCGGAGTACTTATTATTTTTGGACCACGATCACAGTTGACCAATATTGTAGTCGTTAATAAAAGCGCCATATATTTCATTTTCAATCCCATCTTTAAAATCTTTTTATCAGTCTTGTATTAAATCTATAGTTTTCCTCGTTTGATCTTCGAGCAAATTCTCCAAGAAGACTTAAGGACAGTTTCTTTGTCAAGCGAATATTAAAGCTGGCACCGAAATAATCCTGAGTTGTTCTACTTTCATTTCCTATGTAATTGTATTCGACTTTTCTGTAGTAAAAATCAGCACTCAATTTTTTTCTAATAATTGAACGACTATATCTTCCACTTAGAATTCTAGTGCGCTGATAGTTGGACTCATTTTGATTGACATTAATAGCCAACCTTCCTTTCACAAAAGGTAGCTTGGAATAACTGATAAATCCATTGATATTGTCAGATTGATTCTGCCTGTTATTTTGAAATCTACGGCTAAAACTTGCTCCGAAACTTAGGAATTTGAACGGACGAACATTCAAACGAGTTCGTAGTCCTTGTCTCGCCTGATCGTCTGCCAGAAGTTTTTCTACATCTGTTCTGAGCGTTTCGTAATAAATAATTCTCTTTCTGGTATCATAAGAGACTGTGAGTGAAATCGCTCGACTGAATCTATATCTGGCTGAGGCATATAAGTTTGTCAATCGTGGTTGAGTAGATTCCACTCCATTCAGATTTTGATAGAGATCTACTTCTGCGGACCCGAAGATTGTAAGCTTGCGATTCAATGTACTGCTGTGCTGAAAATAAGCATATCTACGGTCTACTGCTGCGCCATTCCTTTGCTCCAAAAGCCCCAAAGTAGTCTGGCTGTATAATTTTCTATCATTCGATACCAATCCGATGTATCCACCATATTGCAGCAATTCACTATTAAAATCAAATTTAAACAGGTCGGGCTTGAAGCCTCCGATAGCGCCCACAAAGAAATTACCAAAATATTTTTCCACTTGCAATCCGTCTATTGCACCAATAGAAGACACCTTCCGATTGATTTTTCTTCCCAGGGAAAATTGCATAGATTCATTCACATCGTAGGTAAGTGCCAGGTTATAGAGCCGTAAAAACTTGGTCTCTGAGTTTGGATTTGCCCCTGGTTGAAATATGTTTTGCCCATAATTTACATATGATTCGAATGATAATTTACCATTATTGATATTACGGGCATTAATATTGCCTCTTAGCATGATTCGATGACGATCTTTATCTCCCCGAGAAGACATATTGCTGTAAGAGGCAAAGCTCATTCTGGCTCGAATTCTTTCTTGAAACAAGGGTAATTCGGTTGGAGAATTTAATTCTTCTTCAGCCAAAGGTCTTTCTAACGGCTCCTCAATAATTGGTACGTCTTCAATTTCTTCTTCCTCTATAAAAATATCCTTCATGAAAAAGATGACATCTCCAGATTTCAGCTTGCAATCTCCAATGCTTTTATTCACGGTAGAATTGGATGACTTTTGAGAGACAACCATACATGGCATTATCTGCTCCCCTTCCCTTCTATACAAGGTATCTCCAATCTCTATATTTTTTGTTGATTCGAAACGCACGTAGACATTGGCTGAGGTAGTAAAAGTCACCTCTCCCTCATTTATTGTGTTTTGCGCGTTGCCTTCAGGCACCAGAAGTACCCAAAAAAATATACTGAAGATTACAACCTTTACATTCATAGGCCTTTATTTTTTAGTTAGGCAATTAGGGATTGTCATCAATCTCCATTGGGATGACATTCAAAGCAAGCATTACTTTCATACACATATCCGTTCACATCATCATGTTCATCCGCTAAATCATTTGGATCATTATGCTCATGACAATCAATACAACTAAAGCTTGCGTAATTATTATTCAAATGGCATTCACTGCACTTGTTCCATTCATTTTTATGGTTACCAGAATAAATTGGGAAATATTTGGCGTCGTGATCAAAATCGGCAGGCTCCCAATCATTCAGATTATGACATTGAGTACAATCTTCTGGAAAATTAGCTGCCTGATGATCTGGATCGTCTGCATCATTGTAATCATCCAAATGACAACCAATACAAGTATTAGGAGTATTTTGGTAATCGCCATTGTGGCATTTGGCGCATTCATTGGCAATCGAGGCATGAGCACCTAGTAATGGATAATAATCATCATGGATGTCAAAAGTGGCTGGTTTCCACCCTGGATCAGTAGTGTGACATTGAACACAATCTTTACCAATTCCAGCAGCCAAGTGATCGGGATTGTCTGCATCATTGTAATCATCCAGATGACAACCAACACAAGTATTAGGGGTATTTTGATAATCTCCATTGTGGCATTTGGCGCATTCATTGGCAATCGAGGCATGAGCACCTAGTAATGGATAATAATCATCATGGATATCAAAAGTAGCTGGTTTCCATCCTGGATCAGTAGTGTGACATTGAATACAATCGTTACTTATACCTGCAGCCAAGTGATCTGGATTCTTCGTCTCATTAAAATCCATCTGGTGACAATCGACACATTCTGTACTCGTGCCACTGTATCCATCCGCATGACAAAGAATACAATCTACATTAATATGGGCACCAGTCAGTGGAAAGTTGGTACGGTTGTGGTCAAAACCTTCTCCCTCTTCTCCTGTTGGATGACAAATCAAACAAGCATTGTCTTCATAAACATATCCTGGAACACCATCATGTTCATCATCCGTTTCAGATTTTATATGACAATTGATGCAACTGAAAATTGAAAAATCATCGGGATTGATATGGCAATCTATACAATCAGACCATTCTCCCTGATGTGTTCCTGAATAGATTGGGAAATAAAGGGCATCATGATCATTTTCTGTCCTCCATCCATCTACAATAGTCGTATGACATTCTGTACAATCCAAAGAAAATCCAGACATCATATGATTGGGGTTTGTAGTTGCATTATAATCATCCAAGTGACAATTCACACACTCATTGCCTGTGTTTTGAAATTGGAGTTGGCTCTCATCTACATGGCACTCTATACAACTTACATCGGCATGGACACCAGATAAAGGAAATCCATTTTGCTCGTGAATTTCAGGAATTGCATCCACCAACCAATCTTCTGTATCATGACACCGTACACAGTCATTACCAAAGGTGGATTGATGCACATCGAGATGACAAGAAATACAATCTGTATCTGCTTCATCAAATATCAATGCAGTATGACACATTTTACAATCCACTTGTTCATGCATACCTTCCAGTGGAAATTCGGTATCGAAGTGGTTGAATTTTGCTATGCTATCCGCTCCAATTTCTTTAATATCTTCTGAGAATTCCCAAAATGAATCATCAATCTCCCAACCTTCTGTGGTGTGACAAGCTATACAATCCAAGGTCAAATTCTCTCCATGAGGCGATTGAGCCTGCAGTCCAAATGACCCAAATATCAATACTATTATGAATGGCAATCTATACATCTGAAACTTTCTATTTGATAAATTACTTTTACTCTTCCATTTTCTATTACTTCTTCCTTGTGACAGGCTCTGCATTCTACATCGATGTGTTGTCCATCCAGTGGAAAATCAGTCAAGTCATGGTCAAAATTCAGTGGTTCCCAAGATTCTGTAATATGACATCGCATGCAATCTGTGACTCCATCTATTGCAAATTGATCATCATGTACATTCTCGTGGCAGGTAATACAATCTTGGCCCAAGTCGGCAAATATTTGCACCTCGGCATCCGCTTGTGTATCATAATGGCACTCGCGACAGGATACGCTTACATGTTCGCCCGTGAGTGGCCAATCTGTGACATCATGATCAAAATCTATAACTGTCCAGGAATCACTATTGTGGCAAGCAGTACAATCTTTTTCTGGGTAAAATGAGGCGGTAATCTTTCCATCATGCACATCCTCATGGCAGTCAATACAGTTGATGCCAATATCTCTGAAATTCCAATGTTCTTCGCTTACATGACAGGCAAAACACGGTGTCGCGATATGAGCTCCCTCCAGCGGAAACTCTGATTCCTGATGTTCTGTCAAGCCGAATGTTGTGTAAGAAAAATCATTTTCGAGCGTATGGCATTCATTACAATCTGGTGTCACCCCATCCTCAACAAATTCACCATTGTGATAGTCCTCATGACAATTGTAGCAATTTGCAAAATCAATCGGATCGCCATATTTTTCGTTGATGTGACATTCTTTGCAATCTACATTGACATGCAATCCTTCCAGCGGATAATCTGTCATACTATGATCAAACAAATCCATATTATTGAGAGCAAACCAACTTTCTTCGCTGTGGCATTTTTTGCAATCATCTCCGAATCTTCCCTCATGAACATCCTCATGGCATGCCTTACAATCATTTTCTTCAATTCCTGCTTTATCTAAAAATATTTCTTCGGCACTTAACGATTGATCGTGGCATTCAAAACAGGACACAGAATTATGGCTGCCTCGTAATTCAAATTCAGTAATGTCATGGTTAAATAGTTTTTGCCCAACGAATTCAACGAAAGTGTTTTCGGTGTGGCATTGTATACAGCTTCCTGCCATATTGCCGTGTGGTGTGTCATGACACTCTACACAATCGTTAAATGGGATATCCGTAAATTGCTGAAATTCCTCTCCATTTCGAGTGGTCATTGGATGGCATTCTATACAATCAACATTTATGTGCGCTCCCCACAATTGATAATCCGCTTCGTCATGATCAAAATATGGCGCAGGCCTGAATTTTATAATATCATGACAGGAAGCACAATCATTTCCGAGTGTATTCTGGTGGTAATCATCATGACAGGCAACGCAATCCTGCTCCAGCCCGAGAAAGGTACTTTCTCTCTTTTTAAGATCTGGATCTGAAATATAATCTGATACATGACAAGCCTTACAATCAATGACAGCATGACTCTCAATCAATTCGTAACCCGTGAGATTATGGTCAAAATTATCCTCATCGAATCGGACCATATCAAAATTCAGACCGTGATGATCATTGTGACAGGTCACACAATCATTATTCCTTACTTCTTCAGAAACGTGATATCCTCTATTCTCAGATATGAGATCCTTGATTTCTACATGGCAGTCTAGACACTTTTGATCAGGCACCTTATTTCCAAGATCATGGCATTGCGTACAATTGCTTATACCTTCCAAATGAGAATGAGCTTTAGCTAGCTTCCCAGGTGATATTTGACTGTATGCAATCATTGACATAGCGTTTAATAAGATAATAATATGTGCTCTCCTAATGTGTTTCAATAGTGTTGATTAATGTTGCTTCATTATGTACCCAAATCGTTTTTTAATTTCTATTCCAGCTTGTTTTAAAAAATTGGATGGCAACTCACCACCGATAAAAACATACACCAGATCATTTTCAATCTTGACCACTTCATCATCTTGAATTTTAAGCACTGCCTCCTCGTCCATTATTTCAATTAGATTGGAATTAAAAATCATATTCAATCTTCCATTTTCTATGGCCTCAGAAATCTTGTCTCTGTTTTTAATTTTAATTCTGGCAAATTTGTCTTTCCTATAACTCAAAGTGACCTTGTTGTTTTCCATCAGCAACATGGCGGATTCAACGGCGGAGTCTCCCCCACCAACCACTAAAATATTTTTCCCCGATATATTTTCCGGCTCCAATAATCTGTAATATACTTTGGGCTTGTCTTCTCCTTTTATACCTAGCTTTCGAGGTGTCCCTCTTCTTCCAATAGCTATTAATACTTGGTTTGCTGCAATGCGTTCATTGTTATTTGTAACAAGAATAAATGTGCCATCTTCCTTAGGAATAATATTTTCAATTTTTGTATTCTCCTTGATAGTAAGTCCATTACGACTAAGGGCGTCATTCCATATTCCAAGTAACTCTTCTTTCGATGTGTCATACAATTTGATCTTTCCATAAAGTGGCAAATCCATGGGGCTAGTCATTACAATCTTGGCCCTTGGGAATGAATATACCGTTCCGCCAAGAGTGTATTGTTCAAAAGTTTGACATGTAATCCCCAACTCTTTGGCTTTCAACATTCCTGCGATACCAGCGGGTCCAGCCCCGATTATGGCTAGATCGAGCACTCCCTCTTTAGGTGATTTTAGATTTTTGACAATATTTTCTACTGCTTGAACACCCTGCTCCACACTATTTTTGATGAGGCCCATTCCACCTAGTTCTCCAGCAATAAAAATTCCTCGGATATTGGATTCAAAGGTATGATTGACGTGAGGCAATTCTACACCCCTGGATTCTGTACCAATTCTAAGTGATATTGCCTCTACTGGACAGGCATGAAAGCAAGCTCCATGTCCAACACAATTGCTGGCATTGATGACCGACACCTTACCACTGGTGAGTCCTAAAATATCCTTTTCTGGACAGGAGGTAATGCAGGCTCCACTACCAATACAAGTCGACAAATCGATGTAAGGATGCAACGACACTGGCTCAAACCTTCCCTCTTCCTTCGCAATGGCAATCTTGGCCTCGGTAAGCGTGGTCATCTCTCTTTGCTTTTTAAGATAATAAAGCAAGATTCCTATCATTAAAAGGAAGGTTACGAAGTATGTTGATATTTGGATGATCCAATCCATATTGGCTCTGGTTATTCAAAATTTCTGAGTAATTGCGTTTAATTCAATCGCATCGTTTTACAATTCTCTGACACAAACGCTATTTATTACTATGTACAGAGCCTTGTTCCGTTATGGTTGCCCCAAACTTCAATTTTTAAGATTATTTTCGTTTCAGGCAAAATTTGTAATTGGACGATTATCAGAATCTTTATCGACACAAGTAGTGCAATGATAACATCACTACCATATCTCTTCAGATCAGCGACCGAAATTCATTTTGAATATCTAATTTTATTGGAATTTAATTGAAATAAGTCGAAAAGCTTCAAACCCGCATCATCATAAACATATGGAATATCATTACTTAGTTTTGAATATTCTCATTAGCATCTCGCACAAGATGTACTTCCTTTACTCAATGATATTTTTCTTAATATTAGAAAATCCAATTGTAGCCAAAGTAAATGGCAACAGCGATATGCACAACAACAATAATCAACATAATAATGGCAAAAGGCATATGAATCACATGCCAATAATTAAACAATTTCTGCATTAATTCGAGCCTTCCAATCTTATGAGAAAGAGTGATTTCTTCACCTGCTACCTGGATGATGTCTTTGATTTTATTTCTACTCACTCCACGTTTTTTGAGTAATTTCTTCAATTTTGAAACTACCTTTCTTCTACCTGATGACCAGCCAGTGCTCTCATGATTTTCAAGTATAGATTGAATTGAGTTTGCATCTTCCAAAGCCAAATTGCTTAATGAGTCTAACAATGAATTTTTCTTTTGTTGTAATTCATCCAGGCTCATTGCCCTTCCTTCAATAGACCTGGGAATTTGCAGATATATAAACCTTCCCGCGACACCACTCAAAACAACAGCCACCATACTCCAGAATGCTACAGAAACTATTCCTCCAAATTTAAATGTGGTATGAAACAAAATTAAAATTGGGCCTAGAGTACATAAAAATATGTGGAACTCAAGTAAATATTTTAATCTCACCGACTTGCCCAGGACATTGTATCTTTTGTGTGCAATGTAGATGAAGACTCCAAAAAACATCATAGCTGTGCCTATCACACCCAAGCCTTGTCCAAAAATACCTGAGGGCTTGAACCAATCATATTGTTCGTGATAAAATCTCTCTTCCAACGGAAGTGAATAATAGGAATATCCAACCACACCTATATACATCGTCGCTACAATGACCATTAAAACCATCGAATAAACGTATATGATATGTGCTGTTTTGCTCATTAATAAACTTGGACTTTGAGGATAACCAAAATGCTAATTGTCAATTACCTAAATGGAAGAAAACATACCACGGGGAGTTGAGTTCCGTGATATATTTTTCTTCCGATCAAATTAGTAACCCAACAACTTCATGTTGATTACTTCCGCATCTTTTAAAATGAAAAAAATAATGTGAGTGTGAATACTATACTTTATTATATTCTCATTTCGCTACAAATAGATATACCGCTTGATAAATAAATATGGTTGCCTAAGAAATTAAAAATATTGTTGTCTGAGAAATTAAAAGAGCGTGGCACTCAACAATAAAAATCGACCTTCGAATTCAAATGACCTTGTTAACGATAGAGCTAACAAGGTCATTCTCTTGTGTTTCTATTTGGATTAAGCACTCTTATAAAACTCCTTTCAAACACCTGCCGATATATGGATAGTCATTCGTAATCAGATACATGTACTGTCCATTAATCTCCGCGCCATTGCATTCATCAAGATCACCTAATCTGGCTACATACTCCCAATCCAAAACATAGGTGCCATCAGGATCTGTACCTTCCAAATCTGTATCAATACTGGTACCAGGAATCTCATATGTACAATCCGTCCCCTCTCTTTCTAGATCAATCAATCTATAACTTGGTTTGTAGGCGTCACTTTTAGAATAATAGATTGGGAATCCGTCCAGACCGAAACCAATGTGCACAAGGTCTTCTCCCTTGTCAAAGGTAGAAATCACTCCTGTAGGTGCACCATGATAATGATAAGCACCAGTCGGCTGTACATGGGCGTGATTGTGATCGAGGCCAAGATTGACCAAGTCCTGAATGGCTTCAATTTTGTAATTTTCACCTGACTCACATCGCAATACTTCGGCTGTTTCTGGTTCGAACTTCACACCATTGAGTGCAACACCTGGTTCTCTCACCCATACGGATTGACCAGACATCTGAGGATTTAATGGTATTCGATATGTAATATTTTGAGCTGAGATTGTATTGGGATTTCCAGAATTCGGAAAGTCTCCCGTATCATGATTGGGCAATGCATTGGTGACCATTACCCTTTCATCATCCTCGATGGTCACTACAGTCTCGGTGCCGTATTCTGCATTTACCAAGGCATAGGCCAGAAAGTAGTCATCGATTAATTGACTGGTATTTCCTTCATTGGAAGTAGATGTTGTTGAGGTATCTTCAGAACTTTCACAACTCATCATGAAGAGGCTGCATACTGTCATTCCTAGAATAAATAATTTTAGCTCTTTCATAATTAATAGGTTTTTATTGTTATTGAATTTGTTATTTACCTATGAAAGAGAGAAAATCTAATGTTGTACTCACCTAATACAATTCTTTTATTCTTTTTTTAATAAAAAATATGTTTTTAACCTGATTGACTTGGTTCAACTCTCAAGTAATAAACCCATTCATCCCTCCAAATAATTTTTTTTGCTTAATCAACTTATAACAATAAAATGTCCACCCTTTTAATGATAAAAGTCCAAAATTCAACCAGTTATACAATTTGTCCACCGTTTGTCTACCGTCCATTTTAGGATTTCATATTGCATGGAATGCATATTTGCATTGTGATCGGAGATATAGAATCAATTTGCAATTTGCCGATCATAATTTTTTAAAAATTAAAATAATAAACACATAAAATTTCAATTGACCATGACAACTAGACCGCTGCTATTCTTTGTATTTTTATTAATTGTCTTTTCCTGCGGAAGTGATGAGGCGAACTACTCCACCTTTAGCGATGCCATTAATTCTGGTGGAGATTTTGGGAGTGTCAATATATCACAAACCTCAGAAGATTTAGGTGAGACCGAATCCGTTGAAGGAGATGAAATTTGGACATGTACATCGACCAAAGTCTCTGTAGAAGATGCCTTGGGTGGAGAAAATGGTTTTTCATTGTTTTCACCGAATGCCAATGTCGTATTTCCTGGAAACCTTATTCAAGGCGGATCATTATACAAAGCCACTCCTGACGAAATCTTGGCAGATAGAGCAGGTGGAGAAATTACCATATCGATATTGGATGGAGCTGATGTAAGTTCTGTCGATGTTGACAAAATATCCTTGGGTAGTGTCACCATTGCTGCCAATCAAATCCTCAGTGGTAAAGATGCCGAATCCGTAATCCCATCCAACTTCCAATTCTCCAAATCCATAATACAAAGTGAAAAAGAATTTGCCCTAAGAGTCAAAGCTGATTATAGCAATGCCTGGGCATCCATGAGCGGTAGTTTGTCATTTTCGAATAATTCAAGCTATAGTCGAATGATGGTAACTCTTCAACAGACCTTCTATACCCTTTCATTTACAGCACCCTTCAATGTAGACGGATTTTTTGCTCCTACAGCAAATCCTGAAGACTTGGAAAGGTTTATGGGTCCTGGAAATCCGCCATGCTATATATCTTCTGTCAATTACGGTCGTATATTCTACATGTTGGTAGAGTCTTCGGCTTCCGAGACAGAATTGTTTGCCGCCGTCGAAGGATCCTTTGAAGGGCTCACAAGCCAAGGTGGCGGATCCGTAGAAACGGATTATTTTGAGGATATTGAAGAGGTCAATATCAAGATATTTGCCCTTGGAGGTGATGCAGCTACTACTCTTGGAGCAGGAGGATTGACAAAAAATAATTTGGGAGACCTCAATGACATCCTGGTCAGAGCCACTGATATACGGACCGCTGTTCCCATTTCCTACAAAGCGCAATCCGTAAAAACAAATGAAGTCGTGGCCGTACAATTGGCAACAGATTATGAGAAAAAGTCTTGTTTTGCTATAAGTGCATTGCCTCCTCTTGTCATTACGGAGCATTGGACTGGAGTTAAAGACCTTTTGGGTAGCCCTGTCGGTGCAATAACCAGATTCAGCGCCACCCAGGATCATGTAGGAATCGGAGGAGCCCCAATACCAATAATTTTCTTTGATTCAGCAGGGGTTAGATGTGTGTATGATGATGGACAAGAATTGCATGGTCCCTTTGAAAACATTTCTGAAATACTTTCATCTTTTAAATTACCAATCGAAGATGTTGGCGCTGGATATGCTTATGCGGTGCAAACTGGCTCTGGTTACAAAAATGAATTCGTCTTCATTAATAAGAGAGGCAATTTGGCTACTACATCAGTCTCCAATTTTGATACGCCTATATACTTGGAAAATATTCCTGCTTTGGCTTATTATAAAAATGAGGGAATAAGCGCAGCCTGCAGAGGGCTTTTTGGGTCCGTATGGACGGTCAATAAAGCAGGGCAAGAAGTACATATTGAATACGATAGCGGCAATATTAACCCAAATCTTATATACGAATTTCCTGTTTCATGGCTTACTGGTGGGCCAAATGTCAATGGCACTTACCTGCCTGGGAAATTTCCAGATGGTATCGCAGGGATAACAAAATTAAGAGAAAACCTATATGCCACAGTTGACAAGGCTGGACGAAGGTACATGGTTGTTGATTTTTCAGATCCAAGTAATATTGAGTATTTGGGACCGTTTAAGCTTTAGAAAACTATTTGGAAGAAAAGATCAAAAAGATGTGGATCGATTCGCTGCAATTGGCAGTGCCCGAAGTCTTTTTGATCTTTTCAATTTAGTATGATGCTCTGTAATTTTCTGGAGTATTCGAAATCAATGATTACATATCAGCGTGCGATTTCCCAATGATTATGGCGAATAATAGACCGAAGATAAAAACAACAAATGATGCTATTAGCAGCTTATGTTTGATATTGATGGCCTTGCCTAAGTAGTAAAGATCATCTATCATCTCATTGTAGATACTATTGCCATTGGTCATAATTCTTTTCATTTCAGATCGATATTCTTCGATGCTCAATTTAGAATAACTGCCCGCGTATAGAGATCCTTTATGTCCTGATTTCTTGGTGTTTTTGTACTTGTGCGGAAGCATGGCAATCAATGCAATGACCATGGATACAATACAAAATCTGAAAATGACGATGGCGTGTGAATTGATATGTTCAACATCGGCATCCCTGATCATAAATGAAGCACCCAGAATAATAGAAATGATGATGGAATTGATAGTCAGCAAAATACTTGCTTTGTTATCAATCATCTTAATAAGATTGTAATGATTTCTCGACAAGGTTCTAAACAAGGTTTGCAGTCCTCTGGCATCGAACTTTTCTAGCTTATTAGATTTATCATTATTCTCTGACATGGGAGCAATCTATTTTTAACAAATGTAATCAGCTTTGAATTAAAATCTGTAAAAAAGAATTAATAATCTAATTCTGGAATTCAAAACAAACATAAGAACTTGACAAAAAGTTTTATCTCGAGATTGAGATTTGTTTTTCCAACCTATTAAAAACTACTGCCAAACGCTTATTTTTCAAGGTAATGCAAATATAAAAGTTGTAAGTCAAACTTATCGAACCAAGAGATCACAATACCATAATTACATTCCTTCGGGCCAATGAATTGTTTTCTTTTTCAAGGATTTCATTCATCGTTTTTCAATAATATTTCAATTTAATAATCATAGTCGGTAACCTTTTTAACCCTTCCTTTTACTCATTCATAACATTCCAATTTATTAAATAAAGTAACCCTTAAAAAGTAAAAAATTAAACCATGGAAAAACTATTGAAAATAGCATCTAATGAGCTTGGCACTCGAGAAATTGAAGGAAATGAACATAATCCCAGGATTTTAAAATATGCATCAGATATTGGCATGAGCTGGATAAAGGAAGACGAAAAAGCCTGGTGTAGTATCTTTCTCAACTGGGTAGCACATAAGGCGAAATACGAAAGGTCCAACAGAGCGAATGCCAAATCCTGGCTCGACATAGGATTCAAAGTGGATAAACCAGAACCCGGCGATGTCGTAGTCTATTCCCGTGGAAATGTAAATGGACCTTTTGGTCATGTTGGACTATTTCTGGGATTTTCAGCTGACAAGTCCAGAATTTACACCTTGGGTGGAAACCAAGGCAATTCAGTTTCGATTTCTGGTTATCCCGTAGAACGCTTATTAGAGTTTCGGAGAATTAAGGAATTGAAAACCAGAATGAGTCTTTCTGTTTTGAAAAGAGGAGATAAAGGACCAAAAGTATCTGACCTTCAAGACACTTTGAAAATGGCTGGTTATAATTGCGGTACTTCTGATGGCTTCTTTGGTGCGATGACTGAAAACGCAGTAAAAGAGCTTCAGCGAGATGGCCAATTGACTCAAAACGGAATATTCAATCGAAAGACCAGAGCATATCTCAAGACGCTTGTCAATCCATAGCGGTAAAAGTTATTCGGAGCTAAACTTTAAGTAAAAAAATTTCAAATCACTCATTAAAGTATGAAAATACTAAGGAGACTGGTATGGAGTATACTCAACGTAAACATAGAAAAAGCAGCTTTTTATAATATAATCATGGCGTAAACTGAAAAGCCAAAATAGAGTAAGTAATAACCTTAAAATCATACATAAAATGGCAAAAATTCCATTTCCAAAAGACTTAATCAATGTCATCTTTGGGCAAGTTTATCAAAAATTAACCAACGGAGGTGACCCCAAAATGCTGGGACCCGAAAACTTTATTGCATGGGAACCAGTAGCTACTGTAATCGATGAAGAAGCCTTTGACTTCGTATCCAAGGGCGTCTTCGGCACTCCAACACGTACTGAGGATATGACAGATGAAGAATACAATGATCTGCGGTCCTCGAAAAAATGGGGAAGCTATATTCAAGCAGAAGAATTTGCAAGAATAGCGGATCAAATCCCATCTTACGTACCAGAGTTAGAAAACGGGGCTCGTAAATTTTCAATCTTCAGCCCTGACGCCGATCTATCTGTATCAAATGTCTATACCGATCTACTTGAGTTCTGTGTGGTACCTGACATCAAGGAAGACCCTGCTGTCATCAAAAAATTAGAAAGAGAACGAAGAAAAATATTCAAGACTAAGAAACTCAAAAATCCTGACTTCGACCCAGAATTTCCAGAGCATCCAGAAGACAACCCTAAGTTCATTTATCAGTCTTTCAATTCTGTACAGTATACCAAGTATTTGGAATATCAAGCACTGCATGAAGAGGCAGTAGAGGAAATGGTAGAATTAGACATAGCCATTGCTAATGGTGATACCGACGCCATGGTAAAAAAAGCCACAGATGGAGAAAATATTAAAAAGAGAGTCAGCAGGTCACTTAAACGTTGGGAGACCTTGGGATATAAAGGTAAGATTGAGAAGATCATGAATTATATTGATGAAATTGAAAGTAGTAATTTTCTAACCATCAAGAAGAGGTATGAAGATGAGTTGGCCGCTTCGAAAAGAACAGGATTAGGTAGTAGTGCTACATATTCGTATACAGCTCCTATTCCCGGGAAGATATTAGAGTCTTCTAGAAAATGGCCAGAAATCAAGATTACTCAATCCAGTTACAATAGAAGTACCAAAACTAAATCACATAAATGGTCTGCTAAGGGTGGAATGTTTGGTGTCTTTTCCGTTGGCACTGATGGCAAAACGAGAAATATAGATTCTCAATATGACTTCAAAGACTTTGAAATGAGTTTTAAAATTACGAAGTGCTACATTTCTCGACCTTGGATGGCGATGTCATTCATCAAATCCAAATATTGGAAATATTCTGAGGTGGGCAAGGTGAAATTTAATGACGGTACCAAAGTACAGATGGTCAGCGACGGTAAAGGTAATGGAATGTTGCCCGCAGTCACTACTGAATTGTATTTTATCAGTGACTTGAAGATTGGATTTAAAAAAGGATCTAATTCCTACAAGTTGGCCGAAAAAGATATCAAAGCTGGCGGAGGTTTTAGAATTGGTCCTTGGAACCTTGGTTCTAAATACCAATATCAAGACAAAAAGGTGACCTCTTCCGGATCAAGGGAAGGTCAACAGCAAACATGTTCTGAAATATTATTGATAGGTCGAAAATGCAAAATTTTAGATCTAGCCCCAGATCCACTGACATCAATCAAGGATGAAGACTGGATTTCTGTATCCTAATTAATTAATCAATAATGTAGAGCTGTCGAGGTATACACCTTATTCTACTTCGGCAGCTCACAATTTAAATAATCACTCCATGAAATTCTACTTTGCATTAGTCCAAAAAATCAAAAACACATTAGAAACTACTACAAGAACTTCAGAGACAATATTTCGCAATTGTGCCTCATTGAGGGCATTTGAGCCATCGGATTTTGAGTATCTGGTAAGCACAGAGATAGCGCATGAAGATTTTATTAACAAAGAAGAAATATCGATTCAATTGAATTCGATGTCCGCACCAAATGCACCTTGGGACATTGATACGAATCGCAACCTTTTCAGTGCATATAGCAATGCAATAGAAAGGCTCAAATTGAAAGATCGAGATGACTATGTTGTCTCTGACGCAAATGAAATTAGAATTCTTTATACAGACCAAAATGAAAAGAACGAAAAATATAAGAGATATCTCAAATTTCTTGAAGACCATGATAATCTTGTCGAGGAAAAAATTTCCCTTATGGACGATCAAGATGAAATGGAGGAAGATATCTATAGATCAAAGCTTGCGGTCATCAATCGAAAGCTGAGCATCCTCCTGGCTGATTGGGAGACGATCGGCCACAAACATGAAGTGGAAAGTGCGCTTGCCAAAATCAATGAGGTCAGTGGATACGATGCTTTTCTTGCCAATTTGGAAGATGTAAGAGAAAAGTTACGTAGTGCAGGTCAGACTGGATTGGCTTCACAAAGCGAATATTCTGCACTGTATCTTTCGCCTCTGAAATTTCATAAAAATGATGACTCCTGGAGTGATTTATCCATGTCAAAGTCCGAAATTCCGAAGCTATTTAAAGAAGCTGAGAGTGAATTATTGGCCATTGGTGATGGTCCGATGGATATCGAATATGATGAGACCTATATTGAGTCTATTTCTTTGAAATATTGTGTAGTTGATATAAGAAGGCAGTGGCTGGACGAACCACTACTTAATAGTGAATACATACAAAAGCGTCCTGCTCCCTTGGAACTGCTCTATGCCAGAAAAATTATATTGATCAAGGATTTATCAATTATGTTGTCAAAAGCAGGAATCAAAAAAGTGAAGTCTTCCAAAGCTCCATTACAATTCCGCACTTTGGGTTTGGTCTTTAATTCAACCGTCAAGATGGAATCAGCAAAACATGCAATGATAAAACCCGTAAGCAATTTAAAATTTCACAAGCTGGCGGCTAAATCAATGGCTAAAATTGTAGCCAAAGCACCAGCTCAATTTCTCAGGGCGAATACTGTTACGGCTACTATTCCTACTGTATCAGCAGCTGCCCCAGCCACCACGGGAAGAAGAGGTGGTGGAGCTGGTGGTAAGAAACCGAAAAGACCGCTCGCCAACCTCAGAGCAAAATTCAGCCCTAAGTTTTCCATGTCGGCAGTAACCCACAAATTGTATACGGGAGTTGTTCAACAAAAGCCAAAAAAGAAACAAAGCAACATTCATTTTGAGATTTTGGATAGTTTTCAAAACGATGGCATTGAAGATGTAGATATCAGTCTCGAATCTAAAAATTCAAGCTTTTTCACAGAAGTTACAACCGATGACAGTGGAAGAGTAACGCTTGCTTTGGAAGCAGGCCGCTATAATATGGTAATCAGGAAAAATGGATATTCTGAAGTTAATGAGGTAATTGATATCAAATCAAATTCTAATAAAACAGTCAAGAAAAAACTTGAGCCTAAAGAAATAATCTACGACTCCTACTTTTTGATAGGTGTATTGGGTAAAAAAATAAGTATTTAGAGGTTTCTCGATCTAGTGCAAGTTTTATTGTAGAAGTTAAATCTATAAGGGGTTGCCTTTTTTTAAAGACAACCCCTGTTTTAGAATTTTATCGTAATCAGAACAATTGAATTACTTGCTATAAATAACTTTCTTATTGATAACGGTAGCACCATTGCTTATTCTGACAAAATATAAACCTGGAGCTATTTCGTGTGAAGGTGTCCAACTTGTATTTACATTTCCTTCATGATCTTTGAAAGATTGATTGTGGATCACTTGTCCAATTTGATTGAAGACAGATATATCGACTTGCTCATCACGTGCTTGTTTCAATTCAATTTTTATTTCCTGACTGAATGGATTTGGATAAACCTTCAATTCTGTACTCGAGAAGTGTAGACTATTTCTAGGTCTAGGTTGCGGTTCTGAACCTTCGCATCCAGGGTAGCAAACCTTGTCCGACCATGGTCCATACATTTGTTCTTCTGGACAAAAAGCTCGAATCCTATAGCTAAAGCAGTCACCTGCATAGATTCTAAAATTGGTGCCATCAATGGTATAAATTCCTTGATGATGCTCGGGATAACTTACTTCAGGTACTTCACATCTACAGTCTGGATCAGCCTGAATAATCTCGATTTGCCAAATTCCAACACCAGGAATCGGATCCCATGTTACCCCAAATTGACCTTCATTACCCTCGCCTAATCTAGGTCTTGGACAAGACAATCCTTCAGGTGGAGTATTTATGCAAGTCTGAGGCAAAACATAATCACATGGATTTTGCGGAACTGCACCTTCACATCCGTCTCCCGAACAAAAGTCTATGGATTCACAAAATTCACCGCATGGTGTAGTCACTACATGGGTAATGTAGAATCGATGCCCTTCTGGAAGGTTTCCAAACCAGGTGCTTGGGTCATTGGAGCATACAATCACATCAAAATCATTAAGATTATCATCCCATTGCATGAGGCAAAATTCGTGGGTCCCACCATATGGTGTATAGTCAAAATTGGCATCAACATCCACTCTATAGTTATCAGGTAAATCGCTGGCTACTAAACTGAATCCAGCATCAATTTCGCAGCATATGTATTCAAACGGTTTTACACGCTGTACCCAACCACAATCGGGGTGATTAACTGCCAATTTGAAATCCCAAATTTGATCTGGGGTAAAAGGATCCAAACCTTCGTCTCTGAATATTTGACTTATATTCCAGGGACCGCCAGCTGTAACTTGATTTTGCCATCCTGCCCCCAGGTAAACACCTTCACTCTCAGCACTCATATAATATCGTCCGATCCAGTAATCGACATCATCTATCATGATGTAGACATCTTCTCCATAACAATAGCTTTCTACATCATCGCCATTTTCATTCACGAATCTAAAGTCAGGAGCAAAATCGTCGCAATTCACAATTTGTACATCGTCTACAAGGTAAGCCCCTTCATCGCCTTGTGCAAGACCATAAGGTGCAAATGCCAACTGGTCTTTGGTATCATCTCCGATAAAAGTAGTAGAGACTTCAACCCAATCTTCACTGTCGAATTGAGCTTCAGAAAAAACACTCCCTCCAAAGGTCTGGCACGGAACCAGGCTCGATGATTGATTTGGTGACAACCCACTGGTATAAAAAACTTCTACACCAATAGGCCCCGGATCTACAAATTGAACACCCGCAATTCTATGCTCAAAAGTCAACAAATATTTGGATCCTTGATTCAAGGTGCCCAATTCTTTATATATCGCTTCGTGCCAGCAATTTGTCGCTTGATTGGCAGTTTCATAGGCCATCAAAGCAAAGAATTCTCCATCAGGTGCAGCTATTGGGTCATAAAAGAGCCAGGTATTTTCGTTTACCATATCAGGGCTTCCACCTGCGGAAAACCATGTTTCAGCACAATCGATATCCGCAAAAGAAGAGGCATTGAGGGTGCAATTATTTTCATTTTCGAAAGAGCCAAATTGAGCCGATAGGTTAATACAAAATAGAAATGTCAAAAAGGGTAAAATTATTTTTTTCATCATTTTTAGTTTATCATTCTTGGATGAATTATAATTGGTCGATTCAGTAATACTTGCTTAGTATGATCGAGCCAAGCGGAAGACCAGACTGGTAAAAAAGTATTTGCTCTGAATTGGTATGTAATTATACAATATCCTTGAATATGGTTTAAATTAGAATTTCTAGAGAGTCTCTGAAGCTTAGTTCCATTAATTTAAAAATGGTAATGCCATGCGGTGCAAAAAATAAAAAAAGCGCTCATCCTGATTAATCGTAGAAGGCAAAATTCGAATGCACAATTCTTGATTCTTGATTCTTGATTTTTAATTCTTGATTCTTGATTTCAAATTCACAATTCACAATTCTCAATTCACAATTCTCAATTGGTCATCCCCTACTCTCCCCGAAAGCCAGTTGTGAATACAGCACCTATAATTTGCTCAAGAAAGAAGTGCCTTATAATTCATGGCGTCAAAGTAATGCAGGACTCACTCCACATTTCAAATAATAAACCATTTCGATCCATCCATATTAGAAGAATCTTTGCATCTCCTGGATCAAACAAATAATTGCAATAAAATATATGTAATCATACTTGGAAAATAAAAATAAGGTGGTACATTTGCACCCGCTTTAAAGCTGAAATGGTTTCTTAGTTGGGTCTCGAATGATGAGAATATTACTTAGAAGCCGTGAGAAATGGTTCCGTAGCTCAGCTGGATAGAGCAGCTGACTTCTAATCAGCAGGTCGCAGGTTCGAATCCTGCCGGGATCACTAAAGGGAATTCATCCCATATCAAAAGACTGTAAATCATCTGATTTACAGTCTTTTGTGTTTTTGGGGCAATCTAAATTGTTCATTTAAACACATCATGTTTGGGGCGAGGATGGGGCGAGCAATAAACTCATGGGGCGAGGCATTATATATAAAAGTAATTCCTTACTTTGGTTTCTAAGTACAAATTGTACCATTTGGTGATTAAATGATTTTAGGTTCTGGCCATCGATATCGATGGTTATTATTCAACCTTTTAATCATTCAATTATGTCAACATCAAGTACATTTTCATTACTCTTTCGCATCAGAAAGAAAAGATCACTTCCTACTCATTCATCCATTCTGGCCAGGCTATCTGTTGGATCAGAAAGAATTGAATTTAGTTTAAATCGTTCTATCCGGACAGCATTGTGGGATGCTAAAAATCGAAAAGCCAAAGGATCTTCTGCAGAAGTCAAGAAGCTCAATCTATTCTTGGAAGAAATTAGAATGAATGTCTTCAGCGCATATGACCAGTTGAGAAGACAAAAAAAGTTTATTACTGCTCAAGCCGTCAAAGCACGTTACTTTGATGAAGACATTTCAGAGCTTACACTCTTATCGGCCTTCGAATATCATAATGAAGAAGTATCACATACTCTTGCTCCTGGAACAGCTCGTCATTATAAGACATGCTTGGCTCATGTAAAAAGATTCTTAAAACAAGTATTGAAAGCTGAAGATATACACTTGGAAGAACTTTCATTTAGCTTCATTACTAGATTTGAATTGTTCCTTAGAAAGTACAAGCCTGTGGACCATCAGAAACCACTTGGCAACAATACAATCATGAAGCATATTCAAAGGGTTAGAAAGGTAGTTACATTAGCTGTAAAATTGGAATGGATAGATAAAGATCCTTTTGCTAAATATAAATGTAAGTTCACACCTAGTACTCGTAAATATTTATCCGATGAAGAGCTTGCTTCTTTCGAAGCCTTAGATGGTCTTGGTGATCGCCTTCAGTATGTGAAGGACTTATTTGTATTTTCTTGTTATTCCGGTCTTGTATACATTGATACAATGCAATTGACGCCAAAACACATCGTGATTGGCATAGATGGCAGCAAATGGATATATACCGATAGACAGAAGTCCAGTAAAGCTGTCAGAATTCCATTGCTACCAGAAGCTGAGGAAATGATTGACAAATATAAAAAGGATCCTCGATCAATATATGCCGGTACTCTTTTTCCAAAAATATCTAATCAACGTTTAAATTCTTATCTGAAGGAATTGGCTGACCTTGCTGGAATAAAATCTAAGCTAACCTTTCACGTAGCTCGTCATACTTTTGCTACTACAATTGCTTTGATGAATGGTCTACCAATTGAAACACTTTCTAAAATTCTAGGTCACTCTAAAATTACAACTACTCAGATGTATGCTAAAGTCCTAAATCAAAAAGTGAGTTCCGATATGGGAAGTTTAAAAATGGTAATGAAAGCTAAAAAAGAAGGAAAACATAAGACAACTGAGGATGATTCCAAAGTAAGCTAGAAATCATATGGAGAATCATTGGCTTGGTTCTCCTTTTTCATTGATTTGATTTTTTAATAATTATAAAATATTTCATAAAAATTTACACTTGTAATATCCACAAGCTCTTCAATAACACGTTCTAAGTGCAAGTTTTCTGTCGAATTAATCAGTAATATTATTGATTCTTCTAATTTTTCAAGGCCTTCAACATATATCGGAATAACCGAAGATGTCATTTTCTTCGTTTCCTCATCCTCATAAATTTTATTATGCAGCTCTTGAAATATTGATTTTGTTTCTTCTGAGACTCGACTAGTTGTAACGATCATTAGTTTTGAAGCATCATATTTTACTCTCCTATAATTTAAAGGATAAGCATTCCCAGTCTCAAAATCCTTATCTTTTAATTCTATCAAAATTACTTCGCCTTTAAAATATAATGCAATATCCACTTCTTCAGAATGATCTACTACATTCCAAAAAATCATATCAGAAGTTATCCCTAAGGATAGCAATTTGTCAGTAACAAGTATATCTAGCCACCTACTCTTTTTTGTTAAAGATCGTAATCTATCTGTAGAACTGTATATACTTTTATGCACTTCATCCTTATACCTTCTTCCGCAAGTTGCACATTGTAAATTGGCAATCTTCTTATCCTTAAGTTCTTCATCTGACTCTAAGATTGTTAGAGATTTGTTGGACTTTTTGCAAATAACTAATGCCTTTTTCTCAATCCCATTTAATTCCAAAAGATTAGAAATTACTTTCTCAATTCCTTTTTTATTAATATTCAATTTCTTAGAAATGTCAGAGAAAAAATCATCTGCTGAAATGGAACCAGAAGTTGCGATTAATTTCACAATTTCTCTAACATCATTATTAGCTAAGTGTCTCGATATATCAAGCTCAATATTAGAATAATTTGGCTTTGTATAATTACTTTTTAAAATCTCGGGAGTTTCATCATTTAGTATTTGCTTCCAAACTGTTTGAGCTTCATCTTGATACTTTGTCAACTCATTTGCATCTTTTAGAAATTCTATAATTAATGACCCTGTATCCTGTTTTATTTTTTCTGCTTTTTCTCGAGTATTTGAAATTACTGTTAGGTGCAGTCCCTCATCAAAATGAAACTCATTGAAATCATTAAAACTTTCTTGTTTATAAGTTAGAATAACTATGGACTTATCTTTCGAATAAACTTCTGCTCCAACTTGATATTCTTCATATTGATAATTACTGTATAGTAAATCATGATTATAAATACTAGCATCTACACCAAACATTGATTGAATTGATTTAGACATTTTTCGAATAGCACCTTTATAATTGTTATCAGCAAGAAATTGATCAATTGCTAAAAATATATCCGTGTCCAATCTAATTGAAGAATATTGATGTTCAACGTATTTCATTAGTTCTGTTTTTTATTGGAATACTTACCCCGGTTCATCTAGCTCATTCCAACAAATTTAAATAAGCCTCGTTACTATTGCTTTGTGGAGAAACATTTTATTAATTCAATAAATTTTTCATTTTGTCCATTAACATCTCTTTTCTTTTATCGATATACTCTTCAAAGTTTTCTAAGCTCAAATCAACATTAGGTATTAATTGAGAATTTAGAAATTGAATCTTATCATTGTCTTTAGTTTCTTTTTGAACCCAATCTTTTAAACTCAAATCACCCTTCGACATATTCTCGTTCGCATCTAGCATTTGTAAATTGTAAATGGAATTAAAAGTATGCCATCCATATTTTTCTTTATTTGCAACGCTTAGTTTGGCAAAAGATTTGGCAGGATGGATATGGTCTTTATGAAAGTTATTGTTTTTATAATCTAGATAAGGATATAGAAGTGATAAAATTGAAAACGCATATTGATTATCTTTTTGTGTAAACAAGATTTCTTCTATAAATTCTTCTCCGACACTAGTATCTTTTCTTATATGATTGAAAATCGTATCAATTGGAAAATAAGTAATTTCACTGTTAATCTTTATCACTATTACATTATTTGTAAATGTTCTTCTCATTTGAGAAAGTACGTTGTCAGATGTTCCACCAAAAAGTCTTTTGATCAGAACAATATGAAGCCATTTTTTTATATTTTCTTTATCTTTTTTAAACTCAATCTTTGATGAGAAATTTCTGTAAATATCTCTATGATATAAATAGTAAATTATTGGAATAACAGCATTTTTAGAAGTCAATGTAAAATCCGTAAATCCATAGGATTTTATCAGATCGAATGTAGATAGTATCGCATCCCGGATTTGTTCCCATTCTGTCTCAAATTCTTTCGCATTTTCTTTAGAGAAATTTGTAACTCTAAACTTTATATCTTTACTGTACAGATATAAAAAAGACTTTAGTACAAGATCCTTTGAGATAGTAAAACCTTTATCTCTTACACTATCAACCAGCTTATGAATTTCTTTTCGGGCATCTTTTTTTGTCCAATTTGCAACTGCAATTGACATCAATAAGTCAGAAAAATTTAAAGGCTCTCCTCCACTATTTATTCTTATAAATATATTTAATGCTTTGTCTAGACTTTGTTCTTTTTCAAGAAAATAGTTGATTATCGGTTTTTCAATTATTGTCCTTCTTAGCTGTCTTATTGCTTTCCGAGAAAAGCTATTTTCGAACTCTTCAACAAAATTATCGAAAGTTTCATCATCAGAATAATTTAGTATTGCACCAACTTTAAACCAGCTTTTTGATTCATTTTCATATACTTCAGTTTCTTCTGTATCTCTTTTCTCGAGAAAACTAAATTCATAGATTCTACCGTCTTCTTCATTTATCAACTCACTTGTAATGTTAAGATATAATTGTCTGGTTGGAATGCTCCATTCAGTATCTTCCCATTTTCGTCTATATTCTTTGTAAGCATAACTTCCTTTTAATCCAAGATATAGAGATGTCAATCTTTGTTGTCCATCTAAGACAGCATTGAAAGAATTAATCCCGTTTGTTGAAATTTCCTCATTATGTGTTTTGTAGCGCTCTCTATATTCGCTAATAAATTTATAAAATCTATAGCTTTTTGAAGTGTTTTCGTTTACTTTCCAAAAGAGAAAAGAACTTATAGGATAATTTCTCATAATGGAGTCAAAAAGCCATTCTACTTTTGTATGAGTCCAAATGAATTCTCTCTGGATTGCTGGTAAAAGAAATTGATTTGATTCTATTCTTTCTATTGTTTCAGCAATTGTAATAGGCTTTTCAAATGACATATTCTATTCTTATGTTCCTTTAATTGGTTAAAACGTCTTATTTAAATCTGTAACTGTATTTCGTTATTTTTGACATCTTAGACATTGATTATTTTCATTCTTTACTATTATTGTACTCTAAGATCAATTCGTCAACTGAGAAATACATTTGTTCTTCAAGCCCTTTTCTTAGTTTATTGTAAATAAAGTCAGGTATTAGGGCATTATCCTTTCTATTTAAGAATATTCTATCTTGTATACCTCTAATTGCTAATTCTGAAATATCTTCATTATTTATATCTTCGATTACTTCTGACCAGACTTGTTGAATTGTTGCTTTTGCAGATATTAAATTCTCGATTGATCTTTTATTCTCTTGATACAGCTTGGTGGCTAATGTGAAAAGTGGTAAAAAAGGGGTTATAGCATTTACTAAGTATGACCTAAAGCTAAGGTCTTTCATTAGAGCAATTACAGAAAGGATAATTAATGAAATGACTCCAATGGATATTATCCAAACTAAAAATTTTCTCCTCAAGGCAAAATCATACATTACATTTGATCGTTGGCAGATTAATTTGGCAACATTATTTTGAATGACGGATATTTTTTCTGAATACCAATTTTTGAATTTATCTACTTTTTTTCTTTTTACTCTTAAATTGTGAAACTTGATGATGTCTTCACTATCTGGTTTTTCATCTATTAAATATTTGTTCCATTTTATTTGTAATACTTCGCAATCAAATTGTTCTTGAATTTTAGCTGCTTTTTCTTTCTTTAAACTAATTGACCTATCTAAGAAAAATGAATCTATTATGAATAAAATTACTGCATATCCTGCAACAACCCATTCAATATTTTGCTGATATTGAACTTCAAAATAAAGATTGAAAACAGCTAATATTAGGGTTACTGGCACAGCTAAGAAAACTTGCCATCCTAGAGTTGTTTTTGCTCTTGAATATAACTCTCGCTGCGCTGATAGCTTTTGAATATTTCTCTCTAAGTTTTCTGCAGCAACTATTTGTTTTCCAGTTTCATTCATAATTTGGGAATTTGTCTCCAAAAATCTCGGCCCATTTTTTTATTGACTTTTCTTGTTCTCCATCATTTTCAAAATTTCGAGCTTCAATTGCTTTTTCTTTATCCAATTTTGCTCTTCTTGCTAGTTTTTGTCTTTCTTCCCAAGTTAAGTAATTAATATTTCCCTGGATTCCTTTAGGGTCATTGAAATCAGATAAAATATTAGTTTCAATATGATAGAATATATATGGCAGTTCAACATCAACATATTGGCTTGCCTTATCAAGCTTTGAGGCATAGTAGTTTAGTATCATCGATTCTAACATATATGATGACATAGAAGGCATGGTAGGTCTTTTATTCCAATACTTGACTATCCTAATAATGTTAAGAATTCTGCCATTATGATTTTGATTAATCGTAGTAGTCCTTTCTTGATCAATTCTTGGATCTGTCATTTTCCAATTTCCATTTCCATCAGGAATTAAATAATAGGTTCTACCTGCTGAGGTTGTAGTAGTAAAAAAACAAGGAACAATGTCGAATACCCATTCATATGATTTTAAAGAAAGTATGGCAGCTTCCAAGTTTCTTTTTATTTCAGCATTTGAATATTGTGGTATATTTTTTAAATTACCGATGAAAATATTTATCACCTTTCTTGAATTAAGAATATTAGAATTATCGTTACAGTATTGCTTAAGATTAGAGTTTGGATTAACTGTTATTTCAACTCTGTCTTCAAAAGCCAAATATGTACCTCCTTGTCCACTTAGACATATCATTAAATCTATATCATCTAATTCTCTAATCTTAGTTTTTCTTGAAAATGATCCAAAGTGAAAATCTTTTTCAGAATATGATTTTGGAAAATCTTCATATTTTTGAAATTCCTTTATTTGGTCTAGTAACCAATCTCTACTTCCTCTTGCATTTTTTGTTCGATCTTTGTCTAAATTAACTTTATCTGATAGGAACGTAGAAAACGCTCCATTTACACTTTTTGCCATTTATTTATATTTTTCAATAATTATGCGGTTCATTTCACTATTATAAAATCCCTATTTAGTATCCATTTATTATTTCTTTTAAATTCCACTATTAGATCATCAGTTTTAATAGATGATTTTCAGCATATTAAAATAATTACTTGGTCATTATTATTTACGTTTATAGATGGTGTCTAATATGCAATTAAATAAGTGATTAAATTGTAATGGTAAACTCAAGATTTTTTCAGTTTTTAATATAAAAAAGTATGCGTCTCCTTCAATAAATCTTTCATTCTTCATCAAAGAGTAATATACTTTTCACCCTAACAACAGCCTAATTATTAAAGTAAAAAGTAAAATTATTACGTAGTTCTACGTATATTTTAAGTAGATCTACGCAAAATTTCTAATACATATAGAGATCTGAATATTGGCTAAAAGGTTTCTTTTATAATTGAACTGCAAAATTCATTTCGTCGAACATATTGTTAATGTAATCTAAATCCTAATTATTTTTCCGACTCTTGTAACTATATTACGTTTATTACGTTCTATTACTACCAATTACATCACCATAAAACACTTTACAGAAAAATTTCACAGATAAACATTGATTAAAGGTTAGGATCGACAAACCTCCTCAAAAGGCCAGTATTAAATAACATACCTTTAAATCAATTACAATGCTTGAAGAATTTGTTGACAAACTATTAGAAGAAGTACATTCAATTGTAGAAATGCACCAATTGCATTCAAATCCTTTGAAATACTACTCTATCCAAGCTTCCCTTTTTTCCACCGCTATGACCAAACTAAATAAGAAAGTAGTAAGTCATTATTTTAATTCTATACAAGAGGAAATCTCTTTCTTTAAAAATGCCAAACCAAAACTACTTGCCGAACTACATTATTCTCATTATAGAACTCAATCTCTCCGGCATTGTCAATATATCTCTAAAGGAGCTAAAGAGAAATATATTAGATACGAACTACAAAAGATAGATGCCTTTTTCCTAGAACATAAAGAGTTTTGTTCCTATCTCTCAATTGGAGAAGTACAATTTGATATGGATTACTTTACTAGACTTTCCAAAAGGTCGAATCCAAAAGTCAATTATTATTTAGGCGACAAAGATTATAGGTCAACTTGTAAAAAAGGGCATATTATCGGTAAGATCATTTCTAAGAAAAGGTTATCAATATACTTTCAATCTCTTCTTGAAAAAGAGTCATTGAATGGAAGTCCAGAAGATACTATTTCAATAAACAAGCTCAATTGGAATGGTTCTCAGACAGATTTAGTAGAATTAATTTATGCTTTAAAAGCCGCCGGATGTATAAATGACACATTGTTGAACATTTCTGACGTTTTGAGTCAGGTTTTCGGGTCTAACAACATTGACACATATAAAGTTTGGAATCGTATAAAGAATAGAAAGCATAATTCTACTAGGTTGTTAACCAGACTTTTAGAGTCATTAATTGAGCAAATTGAGGATGAAAAATAGTCCTAGAAAAAATAGGGAGGTTCACTACCTCCCTATTTTTCTATTAGGAGGACATTTCTTGCTAAAATTGAACTAAACATGTCAGATTGAACCTTATTTTTCGTCTTTTTTAGCAAAAATAAAAATTTAGGGAGGTTTCTGACCTCCCTATTTTATTCCAATCATTTGATTCACATTTGTTTTCAGAAATCATTTAACACCTCATGGTAGAATGGTTTCTGATTCAAGTGCAAAGGCATTCGATTAATACCATTCTACCAATTTACAAATCCAATAGTTTGGTCTCCTGATCAACTATTATAAACCAAATTAATATGTCAAATACATTTATCACAACTGATGACCTTCAAGAGTTCAAAGTTGAATTACTCAAAGACATTAAAAACCTTATTAAAACTCCTAATTCTCAAAATGCTAAAAAGTATCTCAAGTCTTTCGAAGTCAAACAGATGCTCTCCATTTCTTCCGGCACACTTCATAATCTCAGGATTAATGGCACACTGCCGTTTACTAGAGTTGGAAATGTTTTACTCTACGACCTAGACGATATTATCACAATTTTAGAAACCAATAAAGAAAACATATAGATGAGTACAATCAATTATATTCAACAAATGAATGGATTATTTAACAAACTTTATGAGGACCAAAATATTAATCCGTTCCATATAAGTATCTATCTCGCCCTATTTAAGTATTGGAATCTAAACCGATTCAAAAACCCTTTTTGTGTTTCTAGATATGAGATCATGAACCTTGCAAAAGTAAAATCTCCAAATACCTATAGCAAATGCGTAAAAGAACTCATGAAGTGGGGGTATTTGAAATATTACCCTTCGCATAATCCATACGAAGGAAGTCAATTTAGAATGGCTAATTTTTGCAAAAATAGCAACGCAAATAATGGGCAAGTCGTGATACAAGGTTTCTCAAATGATGGACAAGCCGTAGTACAAGGTTACTCAAATGATGGGCAAGCCGTGACTAACAGTGACGCAAATGGTGGGCAAGTCGTAATACCTTCTAAAACATATAAACTAAATAGTATAAACAAAGAGAGAGGAAACTCTCTCACGCTGAATCATATAATTATTTTTTTTCTTTTTGAAAAATCCACTAAAAATGAAGCCCAAAAATTTTGGAATCATTATGAATCCAACGGATGGCTCATTGGTGGAAAAACCCCCATGGTTGATTGGCAAGCTTCAGCTCGTAATTGGATCATTAGGAGCAAAGATTTAAACGTTAAAGGGGTCGTCCAAAAAAAGGACTACCTCCATACAACTAACAAAAAAAATTACAATGAACCTCTCTGATATAATTAATTATAAAAATGGCATTCCAAATTATGATTTGAAAAACACCGTTCAATTTCTAGAGTACCGAGGCAAAAAGTTATTTGGAAATCACTTCAAGATTCATGTGGTCGATTATGAAATTATTCTTCAAATGGTAGCTTGGATAATTAATGATCAGGAAACTTGCAAAAAATACAATATCTCTCGAAACAAAGGAATCATTCTTTCCGGACAGGTAGGTTGCGGTAAGACTTCAATTATGAAACTCTTTGCTACACTTACTCCACTTTCGAGAGCCTATCGCGTAAAACCCGCGAGGGATGTCACAATGGAATTTAGCAAACATGGATATGATGTCATAAATGGATACAGTCGATCTGTGAGATCTCCTAAGCCAATTTGTTTTGATGACATTGGAGTTGAACCACCGATGAGATATTTTGGAGATCAGATCAATGTCATGGGAGAAATATTTTTAACCCGATACGAGCTTTTCATTTCGAAAGGTATTCAGACACATGCTACCACAAACCTCACTGCTGAAGAATTGGAAAACAGGTATGGAAATAGAGTCAGGTCGCGATTAAGAGAAATGGTCAATCTTATCGCATTTTCCGAAGAATCGTTGGATAAAAGGAAATAATACCGTTCATCTGATATGAAGTTGTATCATCTCATTCATCAATTTGGAAATGTGATTTATTTGCCCCTATCTTTCGATTGTAATTGGTTGAAGATCATCCGAAAAAACTCCAAATAGGATGATTATTATCGTGATATGAGAATGGGGAATGCAGAGTCGGGAGGCTCTGCATTTTTGTTAATCAAGTTTTACTTTAATCAAATTCAATGAATTATTATTAACCCAGGTTATTTATATTCGAAAATAATACAATTACTTTTTTAATAACCAATATGCCAACCAACAAAGAATTACATGCTGCTAAGATGAAGCGTGTTTCTCCTCTTAAGGAATTCAAAGAAATAAATCTGATTATAACATACAATCATTTTGGTGAAATAGGTTTTTGATAATTATTAATACCTTTAATCCAGATCAAGAAAAAAAGGTGTTATGGTATCAGTAATAAGATGGATTTTAGGATTATTCATTTTCTTCGGAGGAATTGGAGGTTGTGCATCAGAGGAATTCGGATATGGAATTTTTATGACTCTTCTGGGACTAGTGATTTTACCCCCTACTTCTAAATGGTTTTATAAAAAAAAGAAGAAATCAGAAGCAAGTAATACTCCAAAAAAAATTGAGACCGCCTCTTCACAACGTAACATAACATCCGCAGTCACCGAGAAAACTGATACTGGATATACTTCTACTATAACCATTGATACTGGTGCTATCTTAGAAAATGTTTTGGAACAAAGAAAAAAACGTGAAGAACAAATCCAAAACTATGATTATCAATATATGTCCGTAAGGAATCGAAGTTTACAATTGTTAGAAAGTGTTCATTTACTGGGTACTACTAAAAACTTTGATACGCTCAAAGGACGCTATGAGTTCATCACTACTTTTTACGATGACCTCACTCTAGCTAAACACAATAATCGGTTCACCTCAGATATTCAACATGGTATTGATAGTTTTAAAACAACATATTATGAAACACAACTCAATGATTATGAGATCGACCTATTGTACAATCCAGATCATGATAAATTAGAAAAGTATTATCTGAATTGTATAGCAAATTGTTATAATGAATTTTGCAAAGATCAAGACATAGCAATTAGCAACTTAAAAAGGGATAATGCCAAACAAAACAGATTAAGGAAAGTAGAAGAAATAGCAAATGATTCAATTACGGAAGTGGATAGAATCAATCTTAGAGACGAATTAACGTCTGAAGTTACTACACGAATTAGAGAACTTAAAGAGGATATACTAAACAAGCATGGTAATCCTACTCAATCAAGTTTACCCTTATCTTCTTCTAAAGTTTTAGTCGTCAATCCTAAAAGTTCTTTTCCCATCACTTTGTACAATGCTCCACAGAAATATCTCAAACAAGTTGCTGTGATTTTAAAAAATGAAGAATATCGAAAAGTTGCAGAATTGTTTCCCTTGTTCGCTGAACACAATATACTTTGTAAGGAAATTGAAGAATATATAGCCAAATATAAACCGCTTTATATAGCTCATATTCAAAATGCCCAAGAAGAGTCAACTGAATATAAGGATGCTTCTGAAATGGACAAAAGAGATCTAAATCAAGAGTTTAAATATGAAGCTATTTCATTGCTTTATGAACAAACAGAAAGTGATTTGCAATATCTTTTCGACTATAATGACATTGCTACAACGGTAGATGATGAGTTGATTAAAAATTATGGGTTTGAAAATATTTCAAAGTACATGAAGTTGCAGAATAAGGTGGGCAAAGTTATTACTTCATGGGAACGTAAAGAGATAGAGGAATTAGCTAAAACAG
The DNA here is from genome assembly GCA_965230575.1 of Saprospiraceae bacterium. Lineage (GTDB taxonomy): Bacteria > Bacteroidota > Bacteroidia > Chitinophagales > Saprospiraceae > CAJXUU01. The sequence continues at coordinate 5,563,910 of OZ246013.1, read as the reverse complement.
ATCTCATTTCCTTGATTGTTGATATAGACCTAGAAGAAATATTAATCACTCAACCACTTAAAATACTCAATGCAATCGCAGAAAAAGAAGAAGGATATTTCAAAAGAAAAAAAGCGGCCATCACTTATATTAAAAAAGAAGATTTAGGCCATAATCTTGGCAATCATTTAGCCACTCGGAAAATATTTAAGGTAAATCCATTACCTGCTAAATATGCAAATGCTAATATGCAAGAAATAGCTAATTCATGGACTTATCTTAGAGCGTATCTTTATTTACTAGAAAGTACTCATAGAGATGGAGAACGAAATCATGAAGACATCAACAGGTCTAACTCATGGATTGACAAATGGATTGTTGAGCCTGGACATAATAGTACATGTTTACGAGCCGTAGAAGAGTGTAAAAAGACCTATACTCGATCCAACGCACCTAAAATGCCTTTTCATGTAGGATGCAATTGTAGATTAAGAGGTCAAATGAAAAAAAGTCCATGATAATTGCATGTCGATTAAATTATCATATTGAAGATTCTAATTTTTAAAGAAGTGAACTAATCTTAGATTAATGGTTTTAATATATTATAACATTTTAATATATCACAATTATGAATATTCAATCATCAGAAATTTTAATCAACGAAGTACTTCCACATGCAATTTCCATGCTTTCAAAGAAAAATAGATTAAGATCAACGGATATTAGAGATGTTTCTATTGTCTTAGATAAAGAAGGAAATATTTCATGCGTTTACTCTTATAACAGCTTTTGCCAATACAGAAAGTGTTCTCCAATAAAAACATTTAGAGCTTCTAAACACTTGGGATTTGAATGGAAATTCCAAGGAGAGATTGATTGTTGTGGTTTTGATCGTCTATATGATATTGATTTACCTCTAAATTGGAAGGATAAAATGGTAGCTAAAATCGAGTACACTTATGCAAAAGCTAGTAGTTAAATTGAATTTTAAGTAATAGAAGTTTATTTACATGCTCCCTTTGGTCGCATAACTTTATCCCACACATCCATTCCGCTTCGTTCCTCAGACTTCATGTATGCGAGCTGTGAAGCGGTGTGGTTTCGAGAGCTTGCCACAGCTATGCCGCCATCCTGCAATACTGCAGGAATCAGCACATATGCCATGCGTACCTTTGGCATACGAGCTTTGTCACCATAGCTGTCTTGCTTCACTCTCTCCACCACTCGTGGCTACTCTAGTATGAGAGCACTGATCAGGTGGCTCTCTTCGTTTTCCAGCAAAGCTGACACTGCGATATCCACCAGACACTTCATATAGCCCACCAGACACTTCATATAGCCCACCATTGTAGCTCCACCTACCCATATTCGTATGCCATTTCATTCATTCATAAATCCACCCACAAAATCATTGCTTATTATTTCTTCATTCACCTGCATACAGCCATTCGCGGTCGCTTTCATTCAGGCTGCCTTCGTTATCAGAGCTCTTCATCCTACCGCCACTTCTTTGTTAGCGGGCCGCTATGTCCTCCGCCCCTCGCAGCCCTATGTGCTATCTCTTTTTAGTTTGCCACCTCTGGTGGCCGGTATTCAAAGGCAGCACCTAGGGATGCTCGCTCCACGCCCGATCAAACGAAAATTATCTATTGAATTTATTAGATTTCGTTAATCTCCTTGCTTGGCTCTCGTCAGTCGCTACATTTCACCACGCCTTGATGGCGTGGCTGTCATTACTCCTTCCTCTTTGCCCCGTTCGGGTATGCCTGTCCAGGTACGAGCCTGTCCAGTTTGCATCCCCTAGGTTGAGGACTCCCGCTTTTTAGCCCGGCAGTCAGCACAAGTCGAGTCGCTGATCTCCGTTACTCTACGATCACCTCCTCTTTGTTGAGCTGCCTGTGGTTCACAGCTTAATTAACCTAAAACAATCAGTCTAATGAATTTAAATCCTTTTCCAAAAACTCGGCGATTGTGGTATGATGATAAACACCATACGGCAAAGTAGGCATCGTCATCATTCCACCAAGGTCCACTACATAACTTTTGTGAACCTTTTATGACATCAATGGAGTTCCACCTTGGCTTCATGATTCCTTCCTCCTTTTGGTGCCTATGGTTTTTATCACCATGCATTGTGTATTTGCGAAGTCGTGAAATAACAATTGCCCCAGAAATCTCTTACTGTGGCTATCTTATAGATAAATAGCTAAACTTTAGTCACTTCTACAAACTTGGAATTGCTAATTCCTTTTCAATCATCAATTGATTGATATTCTGTCTATTCATGTAAACTACACCCAACCATCTGCCATACTTGCCTTTTGCATTCTTGAAAGTAACGATCTCGATTTCCTTCCCTTCAATCTCATCTTTCAACCAGGCTTTACTTTCCAATCCTGCAAATCTTTCTTTGCCTCTTGGTTCGGGTGCATCGATGCCTTTCAGGCGAATCCTTTGTTTCCGGAGAATCGTATAAAAACCTAAATCAATATCAACATCGATCGTATCTCCATCTACAACTCTCACCACTTTTGCTCTGTATCTAAATAACATTCTTCTTTTTTTTGGATTTGAAAATGCGTTTCAGAAGAGCCGAAACGATGAAACTGACAATGGCTCCTATTGCTGCAAGTATTGCTGTCTTTAGCATATCGTTAGGGTCTATGACCCCAACGAATGCTATGATGGTACCGCCACAAGTACCGGCACTTTGATTACTTATATGGCTCATTCAGGATCCCTTTTGGAAACTTTTCTAAAGTCCTCAAAGCATCTTTGTCAGTAGTTACCTGACTAACAGCTGTCGCCACAGCTCCAGCAGTTACCAGGTAGCCGCCAATCGTCACTACCACAGCTGGCAAGGCTACAGGAGCTGCTAAAATCGCAGCACCTGCAGTTGCCAAAGCGATTCCGATATTTCGAAGGATTTTGAAAAACTTGGGAGTTGGGCTTTTTGCCCTCGCTACTAAATTCATACATTTTGATTTACAGATTCAAGAGTCTATCGACTCATAAATCTTGATGAAACAATTTTGATAATTGACCTGAGCTAGATTAGCCATAATCAGCTCCAGAGCAATTCGAGAGTAGCTTCCTTTGTCGCTACCCACCAATTGCATCACTGGAGCTATACAACCTCTTAATTCCTCACTCGCATCATTTGCCGGATGCAGAAGGATATAATCTCTCCCAGGTACATCACCGATTAATAAGTGGTCTCTGAATCTTGGGCTATACCTTTTTTGGATTGGATAGATTCCTTCAGAAATGCATGATACATTTCTGCGGTTATCCAACCAGGGCAATTCCAAGCTATTTGAGACGATCACATTATTGATGGTGATCAGACCTTTGGTCCATTCTGGGTAGTATGTTCTTCCTAATTCTATTACCATAGTTCAGGAATTATACTTCACCACCGCCTTCTTCGCCACCGACGGCTTCAGGCGCGCCAGTCACTTCAAGGATGCTCAATGAATTGTAAGATCCATTTTTTAATGAATAGAGATCTCCATTCACCTCCTGATAGAATTCGATGTGCATCAAATGGAAACCACAACCATCGCCTTCCGGAGGAGTTGCAAATTGAAGCCTGTAGTCAGCTACATTCGCATCAATTGGGAAGGTCTCCACATTACTGATTTTGGTATCAAACTCACCAGTAAGGAAATTCACATTGGTCCAACCGGCTTTGATGGCCATGTGCGTGGCTCCGCCAGGTGCTACTACATCATTGATGGGATTCAATTGCTTGACATTGATCTCTCCTGTCTCACTATTCAATTCATATTCTGCGAAAAAGATACTTGACAGAATCGCCTTGATATTGAAGTTGAATCCCTTCAGCAATGCCTTACCTGCCGTTTCCACAATTCCAATCCCAACATTTCTTTCACCTCTTGCACTTGTCGTGTCAAGGTTTTTGACTTGAGTCATGGTTTTAGTAAGTCTCGATGTGACCAATCTGTCTTTTGCATTGGTCATGAGGTTTCGCACAGCTGTCCTCAGTAACTTCCCTGCAGTAGCAGATCTACCAAATTCAGAACCATTTTCTCTGGTCCTTTGAAAATTGGGATCATTGGCGATTCTATCACCATCCACTCCACCTTTTGTCCTCACCAGATAATCTTTACCTGATTTGTAAAAGGTCAAATCATCGAGCGTACCCTTGATTTTTAATATTCCTTTTAATTTTGCCATAGAATTATAAGATTTGTGCTCATTTCTATTGAACGAGCGGTTAACTAATAATTCAATAATAGAGGTGAAGAATGCCACAAAGCAAATTTGCATTTCCGACAAAGTCACTCTAGGGCACTTTTTGCCATCATTGTCAGTTATATATTACATATTTACATCATATCTCATCTCATTTCTTCCAATTTCAATTTTTATTAGCCGTATAGATACTCCATGGATAAAGTATGGATACAGTATGGATAGTGTATGGGACTGACTGGTCAGGCTTAGCTGATTAGATTGACTAAACGTCAATCTAAAAGGAAGGAACCGATTCATCAGAATCATGACTGACCGTTGCGCAGCAATGACACTAGAGGTGTCATAGGAAAAGAACCGCAAGCAAATCTTGCGGGTGGGTAGGAATTGATAAAATAGATTTGATAGCTTATGAGCAGAATGAATAGAATTGTGATTTATCCTCAGGACGTTGCTTTGATCACAGGCAGAAGTGATCGATATGGGAGGATGATAATAAAACGCATCAAAGAGAACTTAAAAAAGGAAGATCATCACTTAGTAACAATTAAAGAATTTTCAGAGTATATGGGGATTGATATTTGTTTAATTGAAAATCGATTATTCGGTTAAACAATTATCCATGCCCCCAAATTTATTGCTTACTGAAACTTACAACCAAAATATCATTCAAATCAAAGAATTCACTTGACTCTTTCATTACCCAAACCGGGAATTGCCTAATATTATATTTAAAATTTAAATTATCATCGGCATCAACAGGAATTAAAAGACTCGTAGAAAATATCACGCTATTGGGTATTTCAGTTTCTTGAATAGGATCAACTGCTATATTTAGCTTTTTAACAAGCTTACCTTTTCTATGCCCGAAAGCTTGCTCCAAATGAAATTGTGAAAGTCTATGGTATGGAAGCGGTCTTGGTGAAGCGATATTCTTAAATTTAGTACTAAGTGCTTTAACTATTTCTTTTTTTCTTATTTCCGCGACTTTCATGTCATTTGTATAAATCATTAATGGTAGCCAATAACTATTTTCAGAATGTAATTCTTCAAATGTAAATTCAAGAAAAAATTGAGGTTCTATATGCCCAATATCATCGCATACAAGGCAATTTACTTTTTCATCACTAGGCCGTTCACCTTCTTTATTAAATGAGTTAGAGAGACCTTGGTTATTCGAATTTTCACATACTGGACAAACTATGATCTTCATATCATATAATATTAGTAGACTATTATTTAAACTCAGGATAGGATTTAAGTAATTCTTCTAGACGCTCTTTGTCATCTTCATTAAATTTGTCTATTGAAAATAGTTGTTCCTCATCAGGCCCATCGAGACCTGTAACCGTAGTTACAAGAATTGCATTCTTCGGAGCATTCACTTCACCCCACTCACTAAACATATTCGGCGCTAAGTACCAAGTTGCCTCCTCACCAGGTTCTAAACCTCCGGAAATTGAATAATTAAACTCTTCTTTGAGCCAAGGAATTGTTCTACCTTCACTGGATAATGTACCCTCAAAATAAGCCCTCGATATAGCATACTTAGTTTCATTCTTGACAGTGAGTTCAATAATTGGTTCAGCTCCACCGTAACTTCTGTTTCTTTTATAAAATCTTGAGCGATTAACTTTAAATTTCTTTAATTTCTCTATGTCGGATAAGGCCTGCTTTTGCTGTTCCCTTAATTCTAAAATCTCCTTTTTGGCTTCTTCTTTTTTCTTTTCTTCAATTTTCAGCTTCATTTTAGCAGCCATATCAAAAACTCCTTGAGATGTTAATCCATTCAGCTTAGATTTTGCATCCCGTTTCAGATCATCACCATCTTTTTTACCAGACATGATATCCTGAAAGTTTATCTCACTCATAGTAATAAGAAGTATGGCCTCTTCAAACTCTGCAACTTTATCTCCTTTTAAGGTCGACTTAATATCATCCAATGACTTTTGAAAAGCTTCATCTGAAGAACTATCTATTTTCTTTGCACACGAAATCGAAAGAATGATTATTAATAGGAAAAACACCTTTTTCATTTTATTCTATTTTGGTTCTGAAAATTAAAACTGAAAGATAATGAAGATGATCTAGCTAAATCTCAATATTTGCTTTTTTGCGTAGATCTACGCAATATTTACGTAATTCTACGTAACTTATTTATACTTACTTGATATTTTTCGAATCCATTAACTATTAACAAATAAATTACCAATATTTGATTTTCAGAGTAACAATCAATTAGTACAAATATGCGTTTCTAAATTTCAGAAGTTATATTATAGGTAATGACAGATCTCACAACTATCCTTCAAAACCAATTCTCTCTTGAAGAAGAACTAATAAACGAATTATACAAGCACCTCGTCCAAAAGACATACAATAAAGGTGATCACTATCTGGAAATAGGACAACTCCCTAAACAATTAGGCTTCATAGAATACGGATGCTTTATGTATTATCAATTGGAAGATGGCAAAGAAACAGCGATAGACTTCTCATTTGAAAATTCATGGAATACAGACATCGCTAGCATCAATGAAAAGAGACCTTCTGAAATGGGAATAGTGGCACTCAAAAAAACGTCCGTCCTAAATCTATCTTTAGACTCAATGGCGGAGTTGATTGAATTCAATCCTAAATATGCCATTGTAAAGAGTTATTATGTGGAGCAGACTTTTGCAAAGGTAAGTAGACATGACAGGAGAATGCTCACTAAAGATGCAACAGCTAGGTATCTTGATTTGGCCAAACACAATCCTGAAATATTAGAGAAAGCACCACAATATCATATCGCATCCTATTTAGGAATCACGCCACAATCTTTGAGCAGAATTCGAAAAGAAATCAATAAAACCTGATTTCTTACCATATGTGAATGAAAAGAAAAATTCTTTAGCATAGCTTTGTGATATTATAAGTTGTTAATCAAGTAAAGGATGAATGTTAGGATAATATCCATGTTACTGCTGGTTTTTTGTATTGTTCAATTTGGCTATGCTCAATGCAATATTCAGATTCAATATGATGACTCTGGGAATAGAATATTTCGTGGAAATAATTGTGATCCTGAGTGCAGTACTTTAGTAGCCAATACGGATGATATTGGTGTCGGCTCACTTAGGAATGCGATCTTCTGTGCGGAAGATGGAGACAATATAACCTTTCAAGATACTCTAAACGGGCAGACGATCAATTTAGAAACGGGAGCCATAGTTATCGATAAGAGCATTCAAATAAATGAGTTAGAGTTGTTCTATTCCCCAAAGGATATAACTCTTCGAGCCATTGAAGACCACATAGTTATGGAGATAGAACCAAGTGAAACTGTGGTAATTGATGAAGTAAATATGGTCAGCAAAAATGGGTTTGATGATAATCCGAGAATTCTCTTAAATCATGGCACTCTGACTTTAAAAAACTTAACCTTAACAGACGATGGGGCTTTTCAAGGAATGAATAGCACGCTCCTTAACTTGGGTGTGCTTAATATTTTGGAATCTGTAAATCTAATTTATGCTTACTACCAATAAATACAATATGATACCAGCATTATTAATAGCAATTCTCTACTTCAGTTGCTCCAAGCAAGAAATAATAATTGATGAACCTGAAGAAATGGTTTCATCTGTTTGTGTGCATGACTCCATAGTTGTAGATACAATAGTTTGGGATTTGGATGGAGATATTATCAAATTACCTTCAGTATTTACTCCCAATGATGATGGAGAAACAGACTTCTTTTTTCCTCGGTTTCAAAACGACAGCATAACTATTTCTCAATACTCTATATATACGCCTGAAGATGATTGGAGTGATGTAAGGATTTTATATAGCACACCTTCACTACTTTATTCAGAAGGTAAAGTTGATCGAGCTTGGGATGGAATTAGTGATAACATCGTAGAACCCTACTTAGAAGAACATGAAGGAGCGTTTCGTTTTAGATTTTACGCATTCAAAGATGGGGCGAATAAACTATGTAGAGGTTGGGGATGTGTCGATAGATCAAAATAAACCTAAAATATAAAGGAGTGAATAAGATTGTTTCATTTTTCGCTATTGCATTAGTAATAGCTTGTCAAAGTATTGTCCTACATGGACAAACTATAACATACGAAGACCTATATACTCAAGCTACGTTTGATGCTGTGTCAACTGATACTAGCTTACCCGTAGGAGCAATTGGCGGGTCGGCAGATGTAAGCAATGGAACATCAAGTTATATCATACCGCTACAAATACCAGTCGGTACAAACAGTGTTGCTCCTGACTTGTCTCTTGTTTACAGCAGTCAAGGCGGAGACGGACATTTTGGTTATGGATGGAATATTTCAGGAATATCTACAATTAGCAGAGGTCTTCACACCATTTATCACGATGGGAAATCACAAGGTGTAAAGTTTTCTGATGAAGATAAATTTATATTGGACGGTGCCAGATTAATCAAAAGTACCAATAATACATATGTAAAAGAGAACCACGATTACAGCATTATCGAAGAAATGGGAAGTTTTGGCAGCGGTCCATCATGGTTTAGAGTTGAGACCAAGCATGGTGTTGTTATGGAAATAGGGAAAACCAATTTCTCTAAGATATTGAGTGACGATGGAGACGAGATTATGTTTTGGAAGGTCAGTAAAGTGATCTATAAAGATGGGAACTATATTGAGTTTCTCTACAACAATAATGGTCGGGACAATCGTATAGCAGAGATACGATATACGGGTAATGAAGTTACGGGATTAACCCCTTATAATAGAATAAAATTCAAATATAAGGATAGAGGATTTACATCTAATAAAACTTTTGAAGCTAGTGCTACTATCAATTTATCAAACCTAGTTGAAGAAATTGAAATCGTTACTGAAAACAATGAGTTGGTAAAAAAATATGAATTCACCTACGCTACTGATCAAATCAATGCTTTTCTGAAAAGCATAACAGAGTTAGGCAGTAATGATGAAGCTTTAAATCCTACGATTTTTAAATATGGAGATTATACCAGCGAATTTACATATGATTTTGTTGGTTGGCATCCAGTTGCTACAAGTGACATTTATACTGGGGATTTTAATGGAGATGGCTATTCAGATAAACTGGTTGCAAATATTGTTGAAGAAGATGGAGAGATTTACCACGATTCTTACACCATCGAAACTAAAGCACCCACACCGAATAATGATAATTTCTTTTACGAGTTCACCGAAAACCTGCAAGGACAAGGGAAGATTGGTGATGAGAAAGGACAGTATAATTTTTATTCAGGTGATTTTACAGGAGAAGGACGTGATGACGTGGTCTATGCTTTTTCAACAGAGGTAAATAATGACAAAATTCGATTGCTTGGTGAAGTTGAACTGCATAAAATGGCAGTGGATGCAGAAAGCGTTACCAAAGAGGTAATCGGGTTTCCTTCTGGTGCTAAAGATTTCTTCTGGCATCAAAATAAGGCATTAAATACCGGCGATCTTAACGGGGACGGAGTCATGGATATCGTAATGATATTATGTGACTTCGTTTTTGATTTTAGTGGTAATATCACATTAGAAAATTACGAAGCCTATATTTATTACGGAAATATTTCTACCGAATTTGAAGAGGTGACATTGACAGGAACATCAACTTTGGAAATCGAAGATTGGGGTGTGCGGAATATTAATGTCATTGATATAGATGGTGATGGTAAAAATGAACTGATGGTTACCAGTGGACTTTTCTCAGAAATTTATGAATTCGACGGCACTGAAGTAAGTAGCATAAACGGTAATGCTCTTGGTTATCCTACTCAATATCATCTCATGTTTTTTGGTGATTTTAATGGTGACAGAAAAACTGATGTGCTTACACGTACAGATCTAAATAATCAAAACGCTTCGTGGACAGTCGGAAGAGGTACTGGCAATGGCTTCGTAGAAGATGGAAGTTTCTTTTTCTGGATAAGTTCTCAACCAGAAATTGACCAAGACTATCAAGGTGAATTATTACTTATAGGAGATTACAATGGAGACGGGAAGTCTGATATTGCTCGTGGTGTTAATTATGAAAATGACCAACAAATACAGTTTTATTTTAGTAGAGGTGAAGCATGGTACTATAAAGGACATACCATCGATGAAAATGCGGACAATAATACCTATGGCGTTCAAGACTTTAATGGTGACGGTCGTACAGATTTGATGAATAGAAGTTCAGGTTCTAGTGGTCTCACTAAAGTATTGAAATATAAACCGCAAGGAGAAGATATGCTCTTGACACAAGTCAAAAATGGACATGGTCATGTGACTACCTTCGGATATGCGAATATGACAAGAAACGGGTTGGGATATTTAAGAACAGAGTTTCAGGATCATCCTATAAATATCATTAGAGTGCCAATGCATTTGCCGACTAGTCTCAAAAAAGATGGATTTGCAGCAACTACTTATGAATATACAAATGCTAAACTTCATAAAGAAGGTCGAGGTCTTATGGGGTTTGAAAGCATAAAGACATTTACCTTGGATGGAACTACGATGAATGAAGAAACTAATTTCGTTTTGGATAATGACCATTTAATAATGTTGCCAGAGACTATCATAAGAAATAGACAGCAAGACTTATTGAATACAAGAACATTAGAACACACGTTTACGGATTTTACAGCTGTTGAAAGTGGAATAGATTATTATATACATCACATCACAGGCACAACAGATGATAATGTTTTTGAAGGTACAACTACGATCACAAGTACAGTCTACGATGAATATGGCAATCCTTTGAACAGCACTTTGGACATAAACGGAATCGAGACTAGAACAACAATCACGACATATGAACAATTTGGTTCTCCTATTCCATCTTCTCCAGTGACCGTATTCAATGAAATAAACCGAAGTGGAGCAAGTTCTAATTTCCAAAAATATGAGGTGCTGACCTATAATAACTTAGGTCAACTTGAAACCCATACTATTAATCCAGAATTATTGAAATCTACTATTACAACTTATTCATATGATCTCAATGGCAATGTTGATAGTACTTCGATAAGTGCAATAAATGAAGAAACAAAAACCAGTTCAAGTATTTATGATGCAAAAGGTAGGTATATAGAAACCGCAACGAATACGATGGGACAAATATCAAGTGCTACCTATGATCCGAAATGGGGAAAGCCACTAACTACTACAGGATTGGACGGGTTAATTACTATTTATGAATATGATGATTTTGGAAGGTTGATGAAAACTACTACACCACAAGGATATGAAATTGATGAATTTTATGAATGGGAATCCGGAGGGTACATTTATTCTCATAAAACGGTAAGACCTGGTGATGGTGAGATAACCATGTTTTTTGATGCTTTGGACAGAGTAAGAAAAACGGAAGAAAAAGGATACGGTCAGACAAATACTTCGAGTGTCGGTTATAATGGTCGAGGGCTTAAAACTACTGAAATATTGCCTTCTGGATTTACGACTTCCTACATTTATGATGATTATAATCGACCATTAACCATTACTAATGATTATGGAACGAATACAATGGTCTATACCTACAATAATGGTGAACTCAACATCAATGTTACTAATCCAGCAGGACAAGTAAGCAGTAGTAAAAAAGATGCAACTGGTAAAATTGTAGAATCAACGGATTACGGTGGCACACAATCTTACATTTATCATTCGAATGGCAAATTAGAAAAGGTTATCAAAGATAATGTAGAACTTATGTCATTGGAATATGATCTGTTTGGAATGCAAACCAAATTGACGGACATTAATGCAGGTATTCTGAATTATCACTATGATGCGTGGGGTAATCTTGGCATGGAAACCAATGCTAAAGGTTATGAAACAGTAATAACGTACAATAAACTTAATCAAGTGCTTACTAGAGTTGGCAAAGAAGGGACAACAACTTTTTCTTACAATGATAACGGTTCAGCAATCAATCAAGTCGATACAATAATTGGCTTCTCAGGAGATATGGAGTTTTTTGCTTATGATCAATTTGGTAGGCTAGAATCAAAAACGCATTTGATTGACGGAATATCAAACACTTTTGGTTACACCTACGATCAGTTTAATCATATCGAATCAAAAACTTTCCCGTCAGGATTCTCACTCAATTATACTTACAATACAGAAGGCTATCTAGAAACCATCAAAAATGGAGATAACTCTCAGACCGTCTACGAGAATATTAGTATGTCACCAATGGATTTGCAGGCGGAATATAAAAGTGTAATCAATGGTCAAACTCAAACCACTTCAATCGACTATAATCATACGATACCTATTAACATCCAAAGTGGAACTAAGGCAAGTCATGTTTACACGTGGGATTTTGCTAGTGGTAATTTAATGGAAAGAAGACAGGGTTATATGGGTTTTGTGCCGAAGACTGATACTTTTACATATGATAATCTAAATAGATTAAAGACTTATACGGCGCAAAATCATCCAGCGATGACACTGCATTATACATTAAATGGCAATATTCGTGATAAATCGGATGTTGGCACTATGTACACTTATTATGGAGATCAGCCTAATGCAGTAACTGGAATTCTTGGGGCAGATTATTCTAGTCTATCCATGTACAATCAATACATTAAGTTTAATTCTTTTGAGCAACCTAAACTAATCAAAGAGCATGGTCATGAATTGGAGTTAACCTATAATTCTGATTATCAAAGAATAAAAGGTGAATTCCTTAAAAATGATGGTACTTCAACTACTAGATATTATTTTGGTGATTATGAAACCGTTATAGAAGATGGAGATACAATTCACCTCCACTACGTGAATGTAGGTCGGGGTGTGCATATGATTATAAAACAACAAGATGGCATCGACCAATATTATAGAACCATGACAGATTATCAAGGATCTATCATGTATATAGGAGATACAAACGGTGACGAATATAATTATAACTATGATCCTTGGGGAAGAAGAAGGCATCCTATTTCATTGGATTACATCTCAAATGCAGATGGACCATCGTGGTTCAATAGAGGATATACGGGACATGAATATTTAGATGATTTTCAGATTATCAACATGAATGGTAGGCTCTATGACCCTATCATTGGTAGGATGTTAAGCCCAGACAATAATATTCAACTGCCATTCAACACACAAAACTACAACCGTTATACTTATGCACTCAATAATCCATTGAGATATACTGATCCAGATGGGGAAATAGTAATTGCCGCCGCTTTGGTTGCAGCGGTTAAGGCAGCAGCCATTGGTGCCGCAGTAAGTGTAACCACCAATGGAATTATCAATACAATAAATCATCGACCGTTTTTCGATGGTGCTGGCAAAGCAGCAGCCTATGGAGCAATTGGAGGTGCATTAAGTAGTGCGGTCGGTTCAGTTGCATCACAACTTCCATATAAAACAATAGGTGATAAAATAAGTGTAGCAGTCTTTCAAGCAATCGGACATAGTTGGACCGGAGCAATCTTTGCTATGAATCAAGGGAGTGATCCTCTGAGCGGATTCGTAGGGGGTGGTTTAAGTTCTGTTGTAAGTTCTGGCTTCGGAAATCTTGGTGCTGGTTCTGTTCCAACCCTAGTTACTGGAAGTCTATCTGGTGGAATTGGTTCGAAATTAGCAGGCGGTAGTTTTTGGTTGGGAATAGGACAAGGCTTAATTACAGTGGGTTTAAACCACTTATCTCATGCGCTTTCAAGCCCAGATGATTTTATATATTTGTTGGATAAGCAAGGTGTTGGTAACATTGGAGTTGGACATTCTGCATTACTGATTCAAGATGAAAATGGTCTCTGGCATTTTTTATCTAAGGCGGGTTCAAATGAAAACGGTGTAGCTAAAGTAGATGTGGGGACATATAACTCACCAGAAGAATTCTTTAATAGTCCACAAGGAGCCAGGTATGAAAATAGTGTAAGAATTGAAATGGGTCTTGCTAGGTCTCAAGAAATCCTAGACAAAGTAAGAACAGCTTCAAAAACGAAGTACAATTTTGTGACTAATAATTGTGATCATATGTGCCAAGTGGCAATGGGTGAAATAGGTTTTAAATCCATTTCTAGAATCCCTATTATAAACTTTGCGGAGTATCAAGTTCAACTCGGCAATAGAAGACCATTTTCTTGGATTAGATTTAACAAATAAACTTTATCTTAATAATAAATTTTATGCACTATAAAATTCTCACTATTATCTTCATAATCAGCATAACATCATGTTCGAAACCAGCTACTATTAAAAATTTTAAAGCGGAGGACTTTAAATGGGAAATAGATCAATTGTTATTCAAAGAAATGAATAATATGCTTTATCTGATCAATGGAGAAAGTGAGAGTGAAAAAAAAGCTATTTATGAATTTAAAGAAAAAGATATCTGGTTAGATAATGATGTCATAGTGTCTCCAGACTCGAGATTTATACTCATTGATGATTACAAATTATATTTAATGAATGTTGATTCTCAAAAAATACGCTCCTTAAATTACACAATGGAAGTTCGAGTGAAATTTGATCGATCCTCAAATCAGCACAAAGATATACAGTGGTCTTCTGATTCGCAAAATTTTGCATTTATTGCGAAGGATACAACAAATCTTGATCAACATTATTTACATATATACTCTATTGAGAATAATTCTCCAATTAAAATAATTACTCTACCAAAGATTTTATCATTCTATTTTTCAAAAGATAATCAACGAATACTTTATAAATTTTTTAAAAATGAAAATGAAACTTCTATTAGAGAAATTTCAATTAAGACTGAGGAAATAGTAATGGAATATAATACATACCCAGATGAAAGAATATTTCTGAACGCAACGACTGGTGATCTTTTTAATCATACACCAAATCTAAAATATCAAGTAATTGACAGCTGGGAATATTTTCCAAATGCAGAAATAAATTCTGGAAATTACTTAATCTCTAAAGATACTCTACGGCTGTTAGTAAAAGGAACTGTCTCCGGAGAAAATTTCAAAGGGTTCACATCTTCAAATCGTCTATCTAACTATTCCTATTTTCTTCCGGGTGGACGTTACTATGTTTATAATGCTAATTGTCGACAATATGAAGGTTATTTACTTTTGGATATAAAAACAAGGAAATACCAAAAGCTAGGTAGTCGCACAAAATTTTATTTTGCGCTAAACTCCAATGATTTTGGTGAAACAATAAATGGAGAATTAGACTATCTTAATAGTAACCGTCGAAATACTCATAAACATCTAATCTCCGACTTTGAAGTTGTTTATTGAATGCTTGGATTGATAATTATTTAAGATATAAAATTGATGACAAAATTGAAAACATGTAACTGAATGGAGCTATGTAATTATTAATAGTCCATTAATCTTATTTTACCAGAATCTAATTATGATTGTGAAAGAAGAAAATATTGATCCAGATAAAATAATAATAGGAGTTGTTCGATTTGTAGTACTGAGTTTTATCTCATTAGGATTTTGGGTTGGCATGGTTTATTTTGATTTTGGAGCTACTGGTATAGGTAGTTTAATTGAAATTCCAATTGTAATTCTATTGGCAGCCATTACAGTATATTTAATGAGACGAAGAAAATTATATGAAGTATTTCTTGTGTTACTAGTCATTGTATTTCTGTTAAGGGCTTTAATGCCTGAACTTCCTTGGAAAGCCTAATTATTATTGTGAATAAAAAAATCGTAATTATAATTTAAATACGTTGTGAAAATTATTAGATAATCAATCTCTGAGAAAACAGATGTTAGCAATTCCAAAATAAAATATAAAAGTTAAGGGTTCATGATGTAATTGGTTTATCGTGAGAGAGGTTAGGGACGCCCGTTTCTAGCCTCTCATTATTGATTGTCTATTTGATTGAGTAACGAAATCTCAATATTACCATACTTATAGTACTTTATTGGTGTTATTTTATGATTTCATTTCTTGGTTGGATTAGTATAAAAAATCCACCAAAATGTATAATCCGATCAATTAGTTGATCGAATCTAGCTGGGATGATCAGAATTGATCAATACTACTCCTGCATAGATAGGTACAGATCTACATATCTGCAAGGTCTGAGTTCCTGCGTCACTCCTTCACCTCCTTTGTCGGCGTTCCACCTTGCATATAGGTATATCTTCCCTGAGAGTGCATTCGATAGTATGAGTCTTCATACACATTATTTCACTTTATATATTTTCAGTTATGCTTACATCAGTTTTATCATTAGGTCAGTTAGTGGCTACCTCGAGTATTCATTCTCTTATGTCATCAGATCTTTCATTTCATACATTCATATATACCTCTATTATGAGGCATGAGGAGGGTGATTGGGGTGAGGTTTGTTCTGAGGATCGTGAGAGTAATGAGCGGGCTCTCACTTCAGGTCGTCGCATTTTTTCAGTTTATGAGTGTGGTCCAGCTCATCAGCAGATTGGTCATAAGATTTATATCATTACAGAGGCGGATCGGTCAGTCACCACAGTTTTGTGGCCGTGGGAGTATTAGTACTTCATATTCTACTTTTACTGTTCATTTCTCTAAATGAAATGTTATTTATCCAATCAGGTTAATGGAAATTCGCTTTTGCAATAAAGTTGCACTAAATAAATCTTACTTTTGACGCATTAATGGAGAAAATCTCATTCATATTATCCGTATACATTGCAATTCTTTCTTTCGTACCATGCTACGATGGGCTGATAGAATGTACAGGAGCTTTAGAATCCAATACTGAAATTCAATCTCATCAGCACGATCATTCTGATCATGCTGATGATCATTGCACACCATTCTGCACCTGCGTATGTTGTGGTTCTATTATTTCATTACCTTCCAGTCACTTTGTTCATGAAATGAAAATGGATATTTCGACGAGGTGTCTATTTACCTACAGATTTGATTATTCTCTTGATTATGTGGGAGGCGTATGGCATCCACCAACACAATCTTAAACCTTTTTTCTTGGGATATCTATGCCCATTTCATTCTTATTAAGGTTTAATTTTCAATAAAAGCAAATATTAATGTTCGATAATATTATAGCTTATTCTGTAAAGAATAAGTTTGTCATAGGGCTATTCGTAGCAGCCCTCGTAGTTTGGGGTTTGTTTTCCCTCAAACAGCTACCTATCGATGCTGTACCTGATATCACCAACAATCAAGTGCAAATCATCACCATTTCTCCAACCCTAGCCACTCAGGAAGTAGAGCAGTTTATTACCACTCCTGTTGAGTTTGCTGTGCAGAGTCTTCAAAAAACAGAGGAAATAAGATCTATTTCTAGATTTGGACTCTCCGTGGTTACCGTAGTTTTTGAGGAAAACTATGATATCTATTTGGCTCGCCAATTAGTCGGTGAACGATTAAAGGAAGCCGAAGATGCAATTCCTGATGGATTAGGCACACCAGAAATGGCACCTCTATCTACAGGGCTGGGAGAAATCTATCAGTATGTTGTACGTCCAGAAGAAGGATTTAAAGACAAATATTCCCCCTCTGAATTACGAAGTATTCAAGATTGGATAGTTACTCGTCAGCTCCTGGGGATTGAAGGTGTAGCAGAAGTCAATTCAATGGGAGGATTTTTGAAGCAATATGAAGTTGCCGTCGATCCCAATTTATTAAAATCAGTAGGGATAAGTATCTCAGATATTTTTACAGCTTTAGAAAAAAGCAATGAAAATACCGGTGGTGCATACATCGAGAAAAATTCGAACGCCTACTATATCCGTTCGGAAGGGTTAGCAAAGAATAAAGAAGATATTGGAAACATAGTAGTAAGTGATGAGGGTAACGTTCCTGTCCTGGTCAAGGATGTAGCAACAGTGCAATATGGCAAAGCACCTCGATATGGAGCTTTAGTTCGAGATGGTGAAGAAGTGGTTGGTGGAAAAGTAATGATGTTCAAAGGAGCGAATTCAGCTCAGGTTACAGAACTGGTCAAAGAAAGGGTAATTCAGATTCAAAAATCTCTACCTGAAGGGGTTGTCATAGAGCCATACTTGGTACGTGATAAATTAGTAAGCACAGCCATTAGCACTGTTAAAACAAATCTCATAGAAGGTGGACTGATAGTTATATTCATATTGGTTTTACTACTTGGAAATTGGAGGGCTGGACTTATAGTAGCCTCCGTTATTCCATTAGCGATGTTATTCGCAGTCTCCATGATGAACCTTTTCGGCATATCTGCCAATTTGATGAGTTTAGGAGCCATTGATTTCGGTCTGATTGTAGATGGTGCAGTGATAATTGTGGAAGCCATTGTTCATAGGCTTCAAGTCAGAAAAGCCGGTAATAACCTCACCCAATCCACTATGGATACTGAGGTAATAGGCGCTTCTCAAAAAATTAGAAACTCAGCCGCATTTGGAGAGATCATTATTTTGATGGTCTACATTCCTATTTTGGCATTGGTAGGCATAGAAGGCAAAATGTTTAAACCTATGGCCCAAACCGTCATGCTTGCCATTGGTGGGGCACTGATACTCTCGCTTACATATGTACCTATGATGGCTGCACTTGTCCTCAATAAAAAAGTAGTGAATAAGAAAACTATTGCTGACAAGATTATAGGTTTTTTGCAAAAAGGCTACACACCAGTATTGAATGCTGCACTTCGATTTAAAATGATATTTGTAAGTATTGCGGTTATCGCTTTTTTGGTCAGCTTATTTGTTTTCAGCAGAATGGGAGGCGAATTCATTCCTACTTTAGAAGAAGGAGATTTAGCCATGCAGCATATTCTTCCACCTGGAAGCTCTCTTTCCCAAAGTATTGTGACTGCCAAAATGATACAAAACAAATTGCTCAAGGAATTTCCAGAAATAGAAGATGTTGTTGCCAATATTGGTTCTGCAGAAATACCTACTGACCCCATGCCTGTTGAAATTGCTGATTATGTTTTAGTCATGAAGCCAAAGGAAGAATGGACTACTGCCAAAAGTAGACGAGGTATGTTTGAAAAATTGGAAGAGTCATTACATTCCATTCCTGGAATTGGATATGAGTTTTCCCAACCTATACAACTTCGTTTTAATGAGCTGATGACAGGCTCAAAAGCGGATATAGCTATTAAATTATTTGGAGAAGATTTGGACTTACTATATCAACATGCCACTGATGCTGAAAAAGTAATCAAACAAATTTCAGGAGTTGGTACTGTCAATGTGGAACAAACCATAGGAATGCCACAAGTAATGGTAAGCTACGATTACAAGCGAATGGCTCAATATGGCTTACACATCCGAGAAGTCAATCAAGTCATACGTTCAGCATTTGCAGGAGAAAAAGCAGGTATTATCTACGAAGGTGACAAGCGATTTGATTTGGTAATTAGATTGACTGAAGAAAACAGAACTGGGATAGAAGATGTAGAAAACCTTTTTATAACACTTAATAATGGAAGCCAAATTCCACTTAACAGCGTTGCCTCAGTAGAGTTGATAAATGCACCTATGCAGATCTCCAGAGAAAACACCAATAGAAGGATAGTGATTGGTGTGAATGTTGGCAATACTGATGTTGAAAGTTTAGTAGAGAAAATTCAAACTGAATTGGATTCAAAAATAGACTTGCCAGTAGGTTATTATTTCACTTATGGTGGTCAATTTGAAAATCTGAAAGCAGCGAATGCAAGGTTACTGATAGCAGTACCTATCGCTTTAGCTCTAATTTTCATTTTACTCTTTTTCACATTTGGTTCTGTATCTCAGGCTGTATTAATATTTACAGCCATTCCATTGTCTGCTATCGGTGGGATATGGTCGTTACAACTCAGAGGACTACCTTTTAGTATTTCTGCAGGTATTGGATTTATCGCTCTATTCGGTGTTGCCGTATTGAATGGGATTGTCCTTATTGGCTATTTCAATCAACTCAAAAAAGAAGGGATGACAAATATTAAAGAAAGGATAATAACGGGTACAAGAGTTAGACTGCGTCCTGTAATCATGACAGCAGCTGTGGCTTCATTAGGATTTTTACCTATGGCGCTTTCTACCTCTGGTGGAGCTGAAGTGCAGCGACCATTAGCCACCGTTGTAATAGGTGGTTTAATTACTGCCACATTCTTAACCTTGGTCATTTTGCCTATACTTTATTATTGGTTGGAAAAGTGGCATGAGCGGAAATCTAAAAACAATTCAAAGGTTATTAGTGGGATTACCACAGTTTTACTACTTATAGGATTGTCTTTTGGCGTACAAGCACAGCAAAGACCGATTGATTTGGAGAGCGCAATTTCAATGGCCATTGGCAACCATCCGAATATAAGAGCTGCCAGTTTAGCTGTTGAGAAAGAGCAATCCCTCCAGAATCTAAAGTACAATCTAGGCAATACGGAGTTTTCTTATCAAGGCGATGGATTATTTGATACACAATTTGGGCAACAAGTCAATCAAATTGGTTTCGTTCAAAATATTCCCAATCCTGGTATTACAAAAGCTCAGAACAAATTGCAAGATGAGTTGGCTATAAAGAGTATCTATAAAAAACAACTTACTACCAATGAGTTAAAATGGAAAGTAAAGCAAATTTATTTTGATATTCAGTATAAGAAAGAATTGCAAAAGCTTTACCTAAATCTCGCAACTACTTATGAAGAGTACTACACTAAAGCCACGACAAGGGTGGAAGTTGGAGCAACAAATCCCATTGAGTCGCTTACTTTGAAATCGAAATGGCAAGAATATGAATTACTCTTAAGCCAGGTGAGGATGGAGATTGTTAATTTGAATAAGCGATTTCAATTGTTTCTCAATACTACTGAGTCGCTTACTACAACAGATAGTCTGCATACTGCCACCTATTCAAGTCAAATAGATACGGTTACTAATCCACTTCTATTGCAAAGTCAGCAGACTATAGCCATAGAACAAGCAAAGGTTGATGCCATGAAGGCTGAGTTAAAACCCAGCTTCAATGTTGGGTATGCTGCCCAAAGATTTTATGAAGGGGGTTGGCTTCATGCTGCACAGGCAGGTGTTTCCATTCCTCTTTTTAATGGACAAACTAAAAAACGTATAGAGGCTCAGAAAATGCAAATCGATATTGGCAATTATCAATATCAGAGCCAGCTGCTTGCGTACGAGCAGGAACAATTAGAGATACAAAATACATTGAACTTGTACGAGGCAGGTGTTCAATTTTACAAGAATCAAATAGAAACGACCAATCCTGAAATTATTAGAATGAGTCAATTGAATTATCAAGCAGGTGAAATTTCCTATTTGGAATTATTGAATACATTACAGCTGATGGCAACCAACAATAAAAATTATTGGGAGCAGATAGTAGCCTACAATAAAGCTGTGGCAGACTTCCAATTTCTCACAAATCAATAAAAGAAATGACAATGAATAATATAAAATATATCATACCAATACTTACACTATTTTTAATAATGCTTTTTTCCTGTGGTCATAAGCATTCAGAAGGAGATGGGCATGACCACGGACATGATCACTCTGAAGAAAGTGCATCTCATTCTGATGATGATGGTCATAATCATGGCGCAGAAGCACACCGAGAAGGCTTATTTTTAACAAAAGAGCAAGCCGAAACTATCGGATTAGAATTTGGAGAATTATCTTCTATCAAAGTAAATGATTTCGTCAGTACAACAGGAACATTAGGACTACCACCAAATGCTTTGAACTCGGTAAGTGCAAAGGCAAATGGTTTCATTAAAAACAGTAACAAATATGTAGAGGGAAGCTATGTGAAAAAAGGAGTGATCATGGCGTATTTGGAAAACCCCGAATTCATTCAACATCAACGCGAATATCTTGAAATAGCGGCTGAATTGGTATTTGATAATCAGGAACTTAAACGTCAAAAAACACTTTTCGAATCAAATGCAGGTATCGAAAAAAACGTGCAAAAACTGCAATCAGAAGTGAATCGCAAAACTGCAACGCTAAAAGGAATAGCAAAGCAATTGGCCTACCTGGGAATAAAAGTGGATGATTTATCTTCAGACAATATTGTAGAAAGAATACCAATCTATTCACCAATGAGAGGCTACATTACTTCTATAAAAATGCACGATGGAATGTATGTGACACCTGATATGGAATTGATGGAAATCGTGAACGAAAATCACCTCCATTTAGAATTGGATGTTTTTGAAAAAGACATTGCAAACATTAAAGAAGAACAAAGAATTAGCTATACTGTACCTGCTTTGGGTAATGATGTTTACGAAGGAGAAGTCCATGTAATTGGTAAAGAATTTAACCGTACAACCAAGACTGTCCGTATTCATGGGCATTTGGAAAAAGAAAGACCAAAATTCATAAAAGACTTGTTTGTAGAAGCTAAAATCTGGCTAAATGATCAAACGGTAAAGGCCTTGCCCGAGAAAGCCATTATTAAAGATGGTACTTCATCTTTTATCTATGTAGCAAACGACCAGCCAGAAAATGACGAATATGAATTTGAACAAATAATGGTGATTCCAGGTGCCACTGATAAAGAATATACTGCAGTAAAATTGATCAATGAAATGCCTAAAGGATTCAAAATTGTGACGGGTGGAGCTTACTATGTTTATGCGCAGTCAAAGGCAGGAGAATTAGCACATGAGCATTAAAATATTAGAAAACAATGATAGGTGCAAGAATTATGACTTGCACCTTTTATAAATTGTTATTTTTACAACAATGAAATTTTTAATTCATTTATTTACTATTTATATTTTCTCTTTATCGCTGGTTCCTTGCGGTGATGGAGGTGGGGGTATTATGGTGTTAGCTGATAAACTATTCGGCGAAGAATTACAAATTATTTTAGATCTTGATCAAAATTCTGATCCATGTGAAGATGGGTCTTGCTCTCCGTTTTGTATTTGTAGCAGTTGTTATGTGGCGTTTGAAATAGCAAAGGAATATTTCCTTCCTGAGAAAGTATTTCCACCATCACCAAAAACGACTCCATCATTCATAATACATTTTTACACATCCTCCTTTGTCAACTCCATTTGGCAGCCTCCAAAATTAGGCTAATCAACTTGGCATAGATAAGTATGCCTTTTTCTTAAAATTATTTGATTAATCTAATATTCAAAAATGAAAAAATTAATATTGTCAGTAATGGCAATGGCTATTGTTAATGTGGTCTATTGTCAAAATACATTCAAAGCAACTGTTTTGGAAGAAGAATCCGAAGAACCATTAATTGGTGTTAATGTCCTGTTTGAAGAACTCAATAAGGGAGATATCACAAACGAAAATGGAATTGTTGTTATAGAAGATCTTCCTAATGGTACTTTTGAGGTTAGGGTAAGTTACCTCAGTTATGAAACTAAAGAATTGGAAGTCACTCTACCTCAGAATGAACCATTGATCATACTTTTAGAATCTGGAAGCGAAGAATTGGAAGAAGTGGTTGTTTCTACTACTCGAAGCAGTCGTTTAATTCAAGATTTACCTACTCGATTGGAGGCAATCACGGCTGAAGAACTGGGTGAAAAAGCCTTTATGAATTCCACTAATATTTCCATGCTTTTGCGAGAAAGCACCGGGATTCAAATGCAACAAACTTCTGCCAATTCAGCCAATCAAAGCATTCGTATTCAAGGTTTAGATGGTCGTTACACTCAATTACTAAAGGACGGCTTTCCGATTTTTGGAGGCTTTGCAGGGGGATTAAGTATCATGCAGATACCACCACTGGATTTGAAGCAAGTGGAGATTATCAAAGGCAGTGCTTCTACTTTATATGGTGGTGGTGCAATTGCAGGCCTGGTCAATTTAATTAGTAAACGTCCAGAAGAAGAACCTCAATTGGAGTTTATGTTCACTCAAACACAAGCTTTAGGTTCTACGTTAAATGGGTTCTATGCTCAGGAATTTGAAAAGGCTGGTTTTTCTCTTTATACAGCAGGGAATCTTCAACAAGCGTATGATGTCAATGATGATGACTTCACAGAGCTTCCCGAAGTGAAAAATATTGCCATCAATCCTACTTTCTTTTACAACTTTGACGAATCCAGTAATTTGAGGATTGGCATAAATAGTTCTTTTGAAAATCGTCTGGGTGGTGATGTTACAGCGATTGAAAACGCTCCAAGCACAGAACATCCTTTTACGGAAGAAAATAAATCTAAACGATTGGCTTCTCAAATCAGTTATCAAAAGGATTTTACAGAAGATGCCACTCTAACAATTAGAAACAGTGTCAACTTCTTTGACAGAAGTATAGAAATTCCTGATTTTACTTTTGATGGTCAACAAACAGCAAGTTTTTCTGAGGTATCCTATTCTACGACGAATGATAAAGGGGATTGGGTATTTGGTGCAAATATGTGGACCGAGAAATTTACCGAAACGGCTTTCAACCAAAATCCAGTAAGAGATTACAGCAATAATACTATTGGTATTTTTGGTCAAAATGTTTGGTCGTTCTCAGAAAAAGCAGCCTTGGAATCAGGTCTTAGAATTGATTACAATACCGATTTTGATTGGTTTGTTCTGCCTCGTATCAATCTTTTGCTTGACTTGAATGAGCATTGGACTACTCGAATAGGCGGAGGGATGGGTTACAAACTTCCAACAATTTTTAGTGAAGAAGCGGAAAGCCGTACCTTTCAAAGCATCCTACCTATCGGAATAGATAATACAATAGCTGAGACATCTTTAGGAGTCAATTGGGATGTGAATTACAAGACGATTTTATTTGACGAAGTCAGTTTTTCGATTAATAATCTATTGTTCTATACTCAATTGTATGACCCTTTGATTCTTACTCAAGATGCTGACAATCAATTTTTCTTTGTCAATGCAGATGGGAAAACCGAAAGCAAAGGATTGGAAACAAATGTTAAATTTGGGTATGATGATTTTAAACTATATCTACAATATGCCTTTATCGATGCCAAAATAGATTATGACGGTATCAATAGGCAAAAACCAATAACCCCAAAGCATAATGCTGGGGCAATATTGATGTATGAAAGCGGCAATTGGAGACTTGGTTATGAGGCGTACTTCACAGGTGGACAAACGTTGTTTGACTTGTCTCCAGTTGACGATTATTGGACAATGGGAATATTGGTATCTCGTCAAATAGAGAAACTCAATGTGTTTGTTAATTTTGAAAACTTCACAGACACCAGGCTTTCAAAATTTCAGGATACAGTTCTGCCGCCACATACGAATCCTACTTTCCCTGAAATATGGGCACCCACTGATGGATTTATTTTTACAGCTGGGTTGAAGTGGACGATATTTGGTGAAATTGAAGAAGAATAGAAATTTAGAATTAAATAGTTTGAGAGTAATATTTTGGATTGCTCTCAAACTTTTTATTAGAAAATAATTAAAGATGCAAAAGACAATATTCAAAATCACACAAATGGATTGCCCTTCGGAAGAAAATCTGATTCGTATGAAATTAGATGGTATTTCGGGTATAAAGAACCTTGATTTTGACATTCCAAACAGAACACTCACTGTATATCATAATGGGCAAACCAACGAAATCGAAAAGTCCGTAATTGATTTGAACCTGGGTGGAGAAAGAGTAAATACCGTTGAAACCGAAGATATTGAATTTAGCGAAGAAGCAAGTCAGAAGAAATTACTGTGGATTGTGCTCGTCATCAATTTTGCTTTCTTTCTAATCGAAATGACAACAGGTCTGATTTCTAAATCTATGGGCTTAGTGGCTGATAGTTTAGATATGTTGGCAGACTCTTTTGTTTATGGTATAAGTTTATTTGCAGTTGGTGGTACGGTGATCAGGAAGAAAAGAATAGCAAAAATTGCAGGCTATTTTCAAATCACTTTAGCTATTATCGGATTCATAGAAGTGTTGAGAAGATTTTTCGGGGTAGAAAAGATGCCCGATTTTTCAACTATGATTATAGTCTCGATCTTTGCTTTAATTGCGAATGGGATTTGTTTATATCTGTTGCAAAAATCTAAAAGTAAAGAAGCGCATATGCAAGCCAGTATGATTTTCACCTCAAATGATGTGATAATTAACTTAGGAGTAATTACAGCAGGGGTAATGGTCAATTGGTTGGAATCCAGCAAGCCAGATTTAATAATCGGAACGATTGTCTTTGTACTGGTAATTCAGGGTGCATTGAGAATATTAAAATTGTCAGAATAGAGATATGGAGCAGGTAAATAAAATTTTAGAACAAAAATCCGTTCGTATCACAGCTATGCGACAGCTTCTGTTAGAATATTTCATCAATCATAATACAATAATTGGGTTATCTGAATTGGAACAAATATTTTCAAACTCAGACAGAATTACCATCTATCGTACGCTTAAGACTTTTGAGGACAATGGCATTCTGCATAGCATTAAGGGAGAAGGAACAGAAGCTAAATATGCACTTTGCAATGAGCATTGTTCGCCTTCTCATCATCGTGATCATCATCCACATTTTCAATGTCTGAAATGTAAGCAAGTCACTTGTATAGAAAGTATCTTAATTCCTGCAATGGAACTTCCTCACGGGTATAGTCAGAAAGAAGTGAGTATGAAAATCAAAGGCATATGCCCAAATTGCCAAGGGTAAGTTTGCAATAACATTGCATTGAATACTGAGCTATTTTTGTAGAAAATTAATAAAAATGAAGATTTATTTATTTCTATTTCTAATCGTCTATTTTTTCTTTGTTTTTTTCCTTCGATCGTACATGCTTTGGAAAAAGACAGGAGTAAATCCATTGACATTTAACAAGTCAGATGATGCACACGGTTACAATGGGAAAGTATTTACATTTATTTCTATACTGGAATTAGTAGTAGTATTTATCTATGCATTCAAAAGTGAATGGTATCAGTATTTACTTCCCTTCTGGTATTTGGAAAATAGCTACTTGCAATATATTGGATGGGGGTTATTAATGCTTTCACTTGTGTTAGTTTGGATTGCCCAATCGCATATGGCCAATTCCTGGAGAATTGGAATTGATGAAGAGAATAAAACCAAATTGGTGACAGATGGCTTATTTTCCATTTCAAGAAACCCAATATTTCTAGGGATTATGATTGCCAACGTTGGACTTTTATTGATTATACCAAATGCTTTCACACTATTAATTGTATCATTATCAACAATAAGTATAAATACACAAATTAGATTGGAAGAAGAATTCTTAAAAAATAGTCATGGACAAGCCTATTTTGACTACCTAAATCGGGTAGGACGCTGGTTTTAACTTAAAATGAATAATCTATGAAAATAAAAGCAAATCAATCTATTATCGGAGGAATAGTTGCATTTATTATTGGTACCAGTTGCTGTTGGTTGCCTGCTCTGATAATTACACTTGGTGGAGCAAGTGGAATGCTGGCATTTGCCAATGGATTAGAGCAGTATAGCGGTGTCTTTATGGCAATTGGTGCCGGGGCTTTACTCTACGGAGGATATCAATATTACAACAAAAGAAACTCAAATATGCAATCAAACGAAGTTCAGTTACAGTCTACGATTACGTGTCCGGAATGTGGCCATGAAAAAGAGGAAACAATGCCCACCGATGCCTGTCAATTCTTTTATGATTGCGAGAATTGCAAAAAAGTCTTAAAACCCCAAAAGGGTGATTGCTGTGTTTATTGCA
Organism: Saprospiraceae bacterium; assembly: GCA_965230575.1. GTDB lineage: Bacteria > Bacteroidota > Bacteroidia > Chitinophagales > Saprospiraceae > CAJXUU01. Next base: position 5,536,147 of record OZ246013.1, on the reverse strand, counting down.
GCTATGGCACAGTTGCTTGTCCTCCGATCCAATTAAATCAAGATTGTTGTTAAATGAGTTATCAGTCTAAAAGCATTCGAACATTTATCGGAGCAAAAGATTATGAAGAATCCAGGAGATTCTATCAGGAATTAGGGTTTGAGGAGGTTGTACTTTCTGCTGAAATGTCATTATTTAAAGTAAATGAAAATTTAGGCTTCTATCTGCAAAAGTATTATGTCAAAAAATGGTGCAACAATTCTATGGTATTCTTGGAAGTAGATGATATAGATAAATGTTGGGATGAGCTGCATGGTAAAGGATTGCAAGATAAATACAAGTATGTTCGATTTACACCAATCAAGCAGTTTGATTGGGGCAGAGAATTTTTTATGCATGATCCTTCAGGGATATTGTGGCATTTTGGACAGTTTAATGATTAATAAATTTTGAACTAATTATGGACAAACACCTAAAAGCGGCTATCAAATATTACGATAAATTTTCCAATGTCTATGACTGGCTTTCGCCAAAATGGTATTACCATGAAGCCAGAACTTATGCCATTGAGCAGTTAGCTTTAAAGTCAGATGATACAGTTTTAAACCTGCCTTGTGGTACGGGGCAAAATTTTGAGTATTTTCAAAAATACCTCAACGGAACAGGGCTAATTATTTGCATTGACCTCTCAGAAGGAATGTTGGAAAAAGCGAAAATAAAAAAAGCTAACAATAACTGGAATAACATCAAAATCATCAAAGAAGATGCTACACAAATCAATACGGAATGGGTAGCCAATCATTTTGCCAGTTCTGTTAAAATAGATGCAATTCTTTGTGACTTGGGTTTGTCAGGTTTTCCTGATTGGGAGCAAGTGATTAATAATTTGCTCGACCTATTAGAGCCGAATGGTAGATTGGTTATTATGGATTGGTATATTCCAAAACCGACGTTGAGAGGAACATTTATCAAATGGATAGGAAAAGGCGAAGTCAATCGTCCTATCTATCAATATTTAAAATCAAAGGTTGTGAACTTTGAAGTCAATACTTCTTTTAACAGAGGGGGCGTATTTGTAGCAACTGGAATTAAAAAAATAGTTTGAATGAAAAAAGATACACACATCCATACGTATGACGAAAAGGGCAATATTACCTGTTGTTCCTTGGAAGAAAAAATAGATTCAAAAACTCCGCCTCTGATCGTACAGCAGAAACTAGAGCACCATGAAGGTGACGGCCATGACCATTCTCATGACCACAGTCATGACGGAGCTTTGGGTTGGAGAGCCTATTTGCCAGCTCTTATGAGTTTAGTGATTTTGCTCTCAGGTCTGGCCATCGAACATTTATTGGAAGCTTCTTTTTTTCAAGGTTGGCTAAAGGTAGTATGGTACACTGTTGCTTATATTCCAGTTGGTCTTCCTGTAATCAAAGAGGCTTGGGAAGCCTTACGAAAAGGTGAAATATTTACAGAATTTTTTCTAATGAGTATTGCCACCATTGGAGCATTTGCCATAGGTGAATATCCTGAAGGGGTGGCCGTTATGCTCTTTTATGCAATAGGTGAATTATTCCAAACGGCTGCTGTAAGCAGGGCGAAAAACAATATCAAAGCATTACTTGATGTCCGTCCAAAAATAGCAAATGTACTTAGGAATAATTCTTACGAATCCGTCAATCCGGAAACTGTGCAAATTGGAGAATCCATTCAGGTAAAAGTTGGGGAAAAGATTCCATTAGATGGCATATTGCTTTCAGAAAAAGCAGCTCTTAATACCGCAGCTTTGACTGGCGAAAGTAAACCACAAAATGTGCTCAAAGGAGAAAAGGTCATGGCAGGCTCAATCAATCTGGATGGAGTTGTTGAACTGAAAGTTGAAAAATTGTTCAATGATAGTTCTATTGCCCGAATCTTGGAATTAGTACAAAATGCAACTTCCCGGAAATCAAAAACGGAATTACTTATTAGGCGTTTGGCAAAGATCTATACGCCGATTGTGGTCTACTTAGCAATTGCCATTTGCATCCTACCTTATTTTTTTGTTGCTGATTATCAATTTTCAACTTGGTTGTACAGATCACTAATATTTCTTGTCATTTCCTGTCCATGCGCGTTGGTGATTTCGATCCCATTAGGTTATTTCGGAGGATTGGGGGCTGCTTCTAAAAATGGTCTACTGTTTAAAGGAGCAACCTATCTCGACCAGCTGACAAAAGTAAACACCCTGGTCATGGATAAAACCGGAACAGTGACAAAAGGAGTTTTTAAGATCAAAGACATTGTACTGTCCAATGGCATACCTGAGCAAGAATTTATGAGAACCTTAATGGCTGTCGAATCAAAATCTACGCATCCAATCGCCAAAGCCATAATGGAATACTCCTCTGATATCAATCTTCCGGAAGCTACCGAAATTCAAGAAATTGCAGGAAAAGGTTTGAAAGGCAAAGTAGAAGGAAAATATATTTTAGTCGGAAATAAAAAGCTGATGGAGCAGTTTGGCGTTCAAGTTCCAGCTGAAACTGATGAAATAGTCGATAGTATAGTATTGGTAGGCATTGATGGACAATTTTCAGGCTATGTTACCATAGCGGATGAATTGAAGGAAGACGCGAAAGAAAGCATTCAAAATCTCCAAAATGTAGGAATCAATCATATGGTGATGCTTTCAGGTGACAAAGATTCGATCACTCAAAAAGTGGCAACTGTATTGGGTATACAAATTGCTAAAGGTGGACTTCTTCCTGAAGACAAACTGAATGAAGTTGAGGCGATTAAAAAAGACCCGAATAAAGTTGTGGCATTTGTAGGAGATGGTATCAATGATGCTCCTGTATTGGCTGCAAGCGATGTAGGGATAGCTATGGGCGGCCTGGGTAGTGATGTGGCTATAGAAACGGCTGATGTCATAATTCAAACCGATCAACCTTCCAAAATTGCTGCCGGCATCAAAATCGGTAAATCTACCCAACGTATTATATGGCAAAATATCACTTTGGCATTTGGTGTGAAAATAATTGTCTTGATATTGGGAGCAGGTGGTTTGGCTACCATGTGGGAAGCAGTGTTCGCAGATGTTGGAGTTGCTTTATTAGCGATTTTGAATGCAGTGCGGCTGCAACGCATGGAGTGGAAATAATAAAATTAATTCTAGACATGGCTACCTTTCTTCTAGGCTATGCAACTCTCCTGTATCAATAAGCGCTATCTCAAAGGCTATTTATTCAAACAGGCGATATCACCTGGAGCCAATGACTGAGTACATTCAGTAGGTCATTATCATACATACTTCTGCATAGGTAGGTCCAGATCTACATATCTGCAAGGTCCCAGCCACACACTTCCACGCTAGTCATCCCCGTTGGGGCTGATCCACCTTGCATATAGGTATCTCTTCCCTGGTGGTGCATACGATAGTATGAGCGTGAGTCTCATCAGTTTTCTTTTCACTTTATATATCATTATTATGGTTACTTCTTCATCAGCTGGTACAGTACAGTTATCCGCGCAGGTTAGTGAGTGTTTGTCACTCGATTTATTGTTTTTACATTTTATTAGTTCATCATTGGTTCGTCATCGAGCGGGAGATGTAGGTATGGTATGTGGTTCAGATTTTGAGTCTAGTGTGGCTGGGTTTGAGTTTGGAGGTCGGTATTCATCAGTGTTTGAGTATGAGCAGCTGTCATCCGGGTTACATGGTCAGCAGTTGTTGGTTATATCGCCTAGTGCTAGAGATACTATTTTTGTTTCGTTTGTGGGGGAGCTGTTTTAGCTCCTCTTTTTTATTCTAAAAGTCCTTTTTTGTTTATCTCCTTTAATTATAAATAGCTTTAGAAAATAAAATCCTTTGGAATTAATAAATGATACGCAATACTTAAAATACACTTAGATTATCTGTTTATCTTGCATTCAGATGGTATTAATTAATTAGAATATATTTCTAATTGTAAGCAAATAGTCGAGTATTATTAAGGGATCACATCAACTATTAATTTAATGAAATTTCAGTTACCTAAAAGAACAAAACAACATAAATCTGAATCCGCATCTTATAAGTTATTTCAATCAAAAGCTCCCGCAAATTGGATTATTAGAGAGGTTACTGAAAGAGATTATGGAATTGATTGCTATTTAGAGCTTGTTAATGAAAATGATGAATTATCTGGTGATCTTGTATTAATTCAGCTAAAATCTAAACAAAAGATTCCTTGGACTAAGAGTGAGAAATATACATTACGTGGTATAAATATTTCGACTTCAAATTATTGGTACAAGTTTGCAGTTCCAGTATTTGTTTTTTTAGCAGACATAGAATTGCAAGAAATATATTTTAAATCTATTAATTACACTATCAGGAGAAATTTTTCTGATTTTATGAAACAAGAGAAATTTAATTACGAATTTAGAAAAGCAGATTTATTTAACGGAAAGGATGGATTATTTGCTTTTCGATTTTACTATTATTTTGAAAAATATCGACAGCAATTCGAAAATGAAATCTTATTCTTTCTAACTAATTTGAATCATTTTATCAATTTTCAATCTCAACACTCTAATCGTGATTTTCATTTAGGCATTGAAGACCACGATCTTATATTTTTTGAATCCATGCACAGAAATTATAAATTTTTGTGTACTTATTTAGACATAGAAAATTTAATACCATCAATTAGGGAACTCAAAATAAAGAGTAAAGAAAAATTTAAAACTGACTATTATGATCTCTATGAACATGATCTAATGGAATGGATAAACGAATTTGAAAAGTTGACCAGATTAATAATAGTTAAGGTGAAGAATTTTCTTGATGGGGAATCGTCATATTGGATGGTTTTTAATCCAAGCTTATACAATTATATACTAAACCTAAATCCTGATAAACTTGAAAGTCATTACTAAAAAGTCCATGCTATTATCAGCGATTTTGATTATAAATTACCACATACATTGCTGTTGAGAAACTTTAGTTAATATTGGCATATAGCAAATAGACCTTTGCCTGGAATCTAATAAATTAATAAAATAAACGAATATGGCACTAATCGAAGATATCATGAGTGGAAAGGAAATACTAAGAATTCAAAATAAAATTGAAAAATGGGATTTTGCTAAAAAAAGAAACACGGATTTAATTGTGCTTGTTGAAGGGTTCAAGAAATCTGGTAATATAGCTTTATGTATTCATAGAAATAATGAATGTAAAAATTTAATAGAACACATTAATATTGATGATTTAGAAAAAATAGACATAGTTATTGGAGACTCTGTTAGTTATCGAAAAGGAAGTAAGAAGGAGCTTTTAATGAAAGTCAAAGCTATTAAGAAAGGTAAAGCTTTTTGCTTCTGGAAGGAGAAGTCTAAAATAGTTTCTGAATGGGTACCTGTCGAGAATCTAAGATGGACTGACAAGCGTAGATTTGAGCTTGGAGATCAAGTTGAATTGATTTCTCAGAGGCACGAAGAAAATTCTAAATCTATGAGAGTATCAGCTATTTGTGAGTATCAACTATATATTACTTGCATTGATGCTATTGAGGATACATTTGCCAGTTTTTCACCTCCAACACTGTATTATTTTGAAGATTTGTATAAGTATTAACCACAACTCATAAGCCTGGCTAACTTGTAAATTTAGTAAAATAATTACTCCTACCATATTTTGACCAAATGAACGTTTTGTGTATCTTTATATCAGAACCTTTGATCCTTAAAGGATTCAAATAAGTTCAATTTGTATGGGGCGAGATTGGGGCGATGGCTTTGCAAAATCCTCTAACAGATTGGTTTTCAGTAAATCAAAGATATAAAAGTGAATCCTGCCGGGATCACTAGAATGATTTCATTCAAAAACAAAAGGTTGTAAATCGGTTGATTTACAGCCTTTTATGTTTTTAGACCACTACAAACTATTCATCTAAATACATATTGGTGGTGAGTAATTCGGGAGTAAATTTGCATTTCTCGATTTTACTCCCGAATTTGCACTTAATCGTCTGACAATCAGACTAAATGGTTTGTATTGTTTTGGTGTTAAATGACTTCTTTATTTGTTCTCTCATCACAAGAGTGGTGGGAATTATTCAACCAAATTATTAAGTCATATGAGACAATCCACCATTTCTATTACCATTGTGGCAAGAGCCACGAAGAAAGACAACTCTATTTCCACTCTCTTCGCTAGAATCACTTACAATTCTAAGCGAGCAGAAATTTCACTTAATCGTAATATAGAAACCAGGCTTTGGGATACCCGTGCTTCTAGGGCAAAAGGTACCTCCATCACGAGTCGAAAGATTAATACTTACATTTCAGAAATCCATGGTCAAATATTAGAGACGTACGAAATACTGAAAAAAGAACGAGCGGTTATTTCAGCTAAATCTGTTAAGGCCAGATATCTGAATAACGACAGTTCTGAAATCACGTTACTTGCAGCATTTAAGTATCACAATGAGGAAGTATCCAAGACTCTAGCGCCAGGAACAGCAAGACATTATAATACTTGCCTGGCTCATGTTAAAAGATTTATGAAAAAAGTCCTGAAGGCTGAGGATATCTATCTGGACGAATTATCCTACAGCTTTATAACAAGATTTGAATTGTTCTTGAGGAAATATAAACCAGTGGATCACCAAAAGCCACTTGGCAATAATACTATTATGAAACATATACAACGTGTGCGAAAAGTAGTTTCTTTAGCAGTGAAATTGGAATGGATTGATAAAGATCCTTTTTCAAAATATCAATGTAAGTTTGTTCCTACTACTCGAAAATATTTATCGAATGAAGAATTGGCCAGATTCGAAGATTTGGAAGGGCTTGGTGATCGCTTACAGTATGTGAAGGATCTTTTCATTTTCTCATGCTATTCCGGATTGGTCTATATAGATACTATGAATCTTACTTCGAAGAATATTGTGATTGGAATTGATGGGAGCAAATGGATTTATACAGATCGACAGAAGTCCAGAAAATCTGTTCGAATTCCTTTGCTTCCTAAAGCAGAAGCGATGATTGATAAATACAAAAAGGATCCTCGTTCTATTTATGCCGGTACTTTATTTCCTAAAATTTCAAATCAACGCTTGAACTCTTATTTAAAGGAATTAGCCACTTTAGCTGGGATTGAGTCAAAATTGACCTTTCATGTGGCCAGGCATACTTTTGCTACTACCATTGCATTGATGAATGGACTGCCTATTGAGACACTTTCAAAGATATTGGGACATTCTAAGATTACAACTACTCAGATGTATGCGAAGGTTTTGAATCAGAAAGTAAGTGAAGATATGGGGAATTTGAAAATAATGATAAAGGCGAATGAGCAAAAGAAATTCAAAAGTATTTCTAATTCTAATATTGGATAATAAGTAATGATAAAAGGAGAATCGATAAATCAATTCTCCTTTTTTACAATTTCATATAATTGTATTTCAGTACCTAAAATTATTAATTAGTTATTGACTTCTTCTGTAGATATAGTAACTACCTGCTTTATTTCTCCACTTTCAATTGAGAGTTTTAAGGCTTGAAAATCAATATTTGATCCTGTAATGACCTCGACATCATTTAGGGAATCTGTTGGACCTTCAATTTTTAGTTCTTTAATCAGTTTTATTTTTCCTCGTCTAAGTTTTCCTTCAACCAATTCTAAATCTTTTGTAAAAGAATGAGTATAAGTAACTCCTACTTCACTACTAAATTTGCGTAATAGCTCTCTATCAAAGTGCCTCTCAGCAAATTCTTGAGGATTAATTATTCCAGTTGTATCTTCTCTGTATAGAGTATTCAATGCATTCCTTAAACCTTTCTTGTCATCAAATTTGGCAACATTTTGATCAATAAATAACCCAATATCTTCGTAAAAATTTTTAGTTAATAGTTTATCATTTGAATTTGTTGAATAGCCTAGAAATGTATCATAGAAATATTCTGCAAGGTTTCTCTTTCCGCTTGAAAAATTATCGTCATACATATATGCAGAGAAGTCCGAGTTTGGATAAGTTTTATCAGAATTTGTTTCTTGTATTAGAAAACCAATTTTATAAAAATCTTTAGCTGGAGATAAAAAGAGATCATTAATTAGTTCTATAAGTTTTCTTCCATCATCTTCGACTATTGTAAAAGCTTCCTGCAGCTCAGCCTTTATGACGACAGTACAAGTCCTCGAATTGTCATATAATCCATCCATAATCAACAATAATCCGCTAGGAATAGTCCTTTTATTATGGCTTACAGCTAAAAGATCAGCTATATTCTTTGATCTTTCTATAAATTCAGATTTATTGCTGGAACTAAGGTTTTTTGCGACATCAAAAAAAGTGCCTGGATCAATTCTTGATATTTCCAATTTAAAAAATCTCTTTGTTCTAGAAAAAGCAGCACCAATTCTACTTTTCAAAGTTTCCATTTCATCAGTACCAAAATCAAAAAGATTTTCAGAATAAACTGACATTCCATGATCAGCATCAGCTTCCTTTTTATTTACTCTATGAATAATTATTCTATTAAGCTCTATCTTTTCAGTATTTATCATTATCGATGATCTTTTAAAAATTCAATGTTATCGGTTCTAATTTCAAATATTTGTTGCATATAACTCAACATATCGGCTTGTCCAAGTACACAGGTGTTCAAATGTTCAAGAATAATATAGTAGAGCGTGCCTAGGGTAGATTGCTTCTTATCATAACTCAACAATACCCATTCATTTGTACTTTGATCAGAGATGAATTCAGGATATAAATTTATCTTAAAAATACCTCTATCTAAACTTTCTTTATTAACGTTAACGATAAGGCCTTTATCAAAGAGACATAATATATTTGGAAGAAATCTCCAATCCGTATTTTCATACACATCTGTTATGTCAGAAAATTTAAATTTCTGCGAGCGGCCAATGAACAGAAAAGCAAGTAGAGGGTTCTTTTTAGTATTGGTAGTTGTTGGGATGTCAAGATGGATACCTTTACCACCAGTATCAATGTAGCTTGGATCTACGTCAACTCGGTTTAAAAATTTAAGTAGTCGTTCTCTTGTCGTTATAAAATCTGAAATGTACTTTTTATTCCATGAAGTTTTTACTTCGGCATAGGCATAAATGGACTCATAAGTCAAATATTCATTTTTATCAATAGTTGTATAAAGAATTGGTGTTTTAAAATTATCTGCAATTATAATATCTAGTTGCGGGCTCGTTTTTAGTTCTCGATCAATGATATGACCATTACTAATATAATATTTATTAGGTAATTTTTGCTTAAAAAACTCTCTTACAACTACCTCAAATTGATTTCCAGAAGAACTAATATTAGTTGGGTGTATTAAATTGACTTGACTTAAAGATACATCCAGATAGGAAGCCTCAGGATTAAAAAAGCTGTTAATTGATATTCTTGTAAAATCCTTATTCTTTTTGTCTTTCTTTTTTTTCTTAGCCATTTCTCGTTTTCTTTACCATTAACTCTTTTTTAGTTAAACATATGAAGTTAATATTGAAGATATTAAAATGATTAGAACCTTTTACTTATTCCGATTTTTACAGAGAAAAATTAATTTAGAGAAAAGTAATAAATAATGAAGATAGCGATACAAGAAATTTACTTAATAACATTTAGTATAGAATTTAGGGATATTGCGTAGATCTACGCAACTTTTACGTAATTCTACGCAATCATATAAGTATCATCTTTGTCACGATTATTTTCACTGATACTTCTGACAAAATTCGTGACTTGTCATATATTTCGAGGAAAACTACTCAAAATAATGAGTACTTTTCCGCACATAATCTTGAACAAACTGTTAATGCATCAAAATCAAGTAACTTTTCTAATAGCAATCCGTTACATTTACCACTATTAATCACGATAAAAAATAGAGCAAAACTTCATTATATAAAATAGATTAAGGGTAAAGATCAGACAACCTCGATTAGCTGTTTTATTTGTTAACCTTTAATCCAATTACAATGCTTGAAGAATACGTTGACGAGCTGATAGAAGAAGTATATTCAATACTTGAAATGCACCAGTTGCAGTCAAATCCATTGAAGCGCTTCTCTGTTCAAGCTTCCCTTTTTTCCGCCGCAATGACTAAACTAAATGAGAAGATAATTGATCACTCATTTCAATCCATTGAAGAGGAAATTTCTTTCTTTAAAAATGCAAAACCAAAGCTGCTTGCCGAGCAACATTATTCCTATTCCAGAGTGCGATCGCTGAGACATTGCCAAAACCTATCAAAAGAGGCCACAGAAAAACATATAAAACACGAACTCCAAAGAATAGACAATTTCTTTTTAGAACATAAAGACTTTTGTTCTTATCTATCTGTCGAAGATCGTCATTTGGACCAAGATTATTTCACCCGACTTTCCAAGCTACCAAACCCTAAAGTGGATTATTATTTAGGGGCTAAAGATTTTAGGACTACTAGCAAAAAAGGATACATCATTGGTAAGATTATTTCCAAGAAAAGATTGTCCATTTATTTTCAATCTCAGCTAAAAAATGATTCTCCTGATAAGAGTTCATACATACCAAATTCAATCAAAAAGCTAAATTGGAATGGAACACAAACAGATTTTGTAGAATTAATTTATGCTTTAAAGGCCGCTGGATATGTAAATGACTCTACATTGAAGATTTCTGAAGTTTTGAGTCTGGTTTTTGGATTGGATAACGTTGACGCCTATAAAATTTGGTACAAAATCAAAAATAGAAAAATCAACGCTACCCTTTTGACTTTCAATTTATTAGAAGCACTTACCAAACAAATTAAGGAAGAAAACGAATTATAAATAAATGGTGAGGTCACCATTACCTCCCCTTTTCCAATTTTCTGTTCAATCCAACTAAAAACATGTACCATTTGTATCGAATTGAACGTCTTTTTATACATTTTTTGAGTGAAAATATTTTTGGTGACCTCACCTGACGTCTCTATTTTATTTCACTCATTTGGTTCACATTTGTCAACAGAAATCATTTAACACCTAATGGTAGAATGGTTTCTGATTCTTGTGCAAAGGCATTCGATTCGTTCCATTCTACCAATTTACAAATCCAATAGTCAGGTTCTCAAACCAGCTATTTTTAAACCAAATTATTATGTCTAATACATTTATCACCACCGATGATCTAAGAGCATTCAAAGCCGAATTACTCGATGACATCAAAGACCTCATCAAAGCACCAAAATCTTCTGAAAGTAAAAAGTACCTCAAATCATTCGAAGTCAAGAAGATGCTTTCCATTTCTTCCGGCACACTTCATAATCTTAGGATTAATGGCACTCTTCCATTTACCAGGGTTGGCAATATTCTACTTTATGACCTGGATGATATTATCAAAATTTTGGAATCTAATAAAGAGAACATTTAGATGAGTGAAGTTAATTATATACAGCATATGAATGGATTGTTTATTCGATTATATGAGGACGATAGAATCAATCCATACCACATAAGTATTTACCTGGCTCTGTTCAATTATTGGAATCTAAATCGGTTCAAAAATCCTTTTTCGGTAGCCAGATTTGAAGTCATGAAACTAGCCAATGTGAAGTCTCCAAACACATACAGCAAGTGCCTCAAAGAATTGATGAAATTTGGCTACATAAAATACGTTTCTTCGAACAATCCATACAAAGGAAGTCTCTTTAGCTTAATCAATTTTTGCACGAGTACTACCTCATTAAATGGACAAGACATGATACAAGGTAATGCAAAAAATGGACAAGCCTTGAGTGGAAGTTCCTCAAATGATGCACCAGCCTTGACGAACAGTGACGCAAATAATGGACAAGCCTTAATACCTTCTAAAACATATAAACTAAACAATAAAACTAGAGAGAGGGAAAACGCGCTCTCGCCAGATCTCATTAATAATTTTTTTCTTTTTGAAAAATCCACTAAAAATGAAGCTCAAAAATTTTGGAATTATTATGAATCCAATGGGTGGCTTATCGGCGGAAAAACACCCATGATCGATTGGCAAGCTTCCGCGCGAAATTGGATTCTCCGGAGCAAAGAATTAAACAGAAAAGCACCTGTCCAAAAAACGGACTACCTCCATACCAATAACAAAAAAAGATATGATGAACCTCTCTGAAGTAATACAATACAAAAATGGAATTCCCCATTATGGCCTGACTAACACCATTCAGTTTCTTGAATATCGAGGAAAGAAGATGTTTGGCACTCACTTCAAAATTCATGCAATTGATTATGAGATTATCTATCAAATCATCGCTTGGATTGTAAATGATGAAAAAGCATGTAAGAAGTACAACATTTCAAGAGACAAGGGAATTATTCTTACCGGGCAAGTGGGCTGCGGCAAGACTTCACTCATGAAGCTTTTTGCTTCGCTAACTCCACTTTCCAGAGCCTATCGAGTGAAACCGGCCAGAGATGTCACTATGGAATTCAGCAAACAAGGTTATGATGTGATCAATCGATATAGCCGCTCAATCAGATCGCCAAAACCCATCTGCTTTGATGATATCGGTGTTGAGCCACCAATGAGGTATTTTGGCGACCATATCAATGTAATGGGAGAAATATTTCTGTCCAGATACGAGCTTTTTATCGCTAAAGGAATTCAGACACATGCCACCACAAATTTGACCGCTGAAGAACTAGAATCCAGATACGGAAATAGAGTCCGGTCGCGATTGAGAGAAATGGTCAATCTCATTGCTTTTTCTCCCGAATCCATGGATAAACGGAAATAAGACCGTTCATCTGATATGAAGTTGTATCATCTCATTCATTGATTTGGAAATGTGATTTGTATGCCCCTATCTTACGAATGTAATTGGTTGAAGATCATCCAAAAAAGCTCCAATAGGATGATCATTATCGTGATAGGAGAGTTGGTTGATGCAGGGTCGGAAGGCTCTGCATTTTTTTTTGATTAAGACTAAATCTTCTATCTTTATTTAATCAATTGCAGGTGTATGAATTTCAAAAACTTTAATACTCACAACGACTCCCATGAAAATAGTTTTGAAGCTTTCGGATCTCAATTATTTAAGTCATATGTGCTAAGAGAATTCTCTGCCAACTTGCATGAAACTCATATCGTAAATGGAAGCGGCGGAGATGGTGGAGTTGAGGCTTTTGCAGTACTAAAAGATTCTTCTAAGGTAGGCTTTCAAGCAAAATATTTTGACAAAGCTCTGGGCAATAGTCAATTTAGTCAAATAAAAAAATCACTAGAAACTGCTCTTTCAATACATCCTACAATAAAAGAATATGTAATTGCTATACCTCGTGACTTTTCACCTCCAAAAAATAGCAAGGGAAATAAAAAAACGGTAAATAGTGAATTTGATAAGGCTAGCACATTTAAATCATATTGTAAATCAACTTATCCAAATATTAAGGTTCATTTTTGGACTCGTTCTATCTTGTTAGAACAAATACAGCACCCTGAAAACAGAGGTGCTTATACCTTTTGGTTTTCAAACAATTCTTTGGATTTATTTAATCTAAAAGAGAGCTTCAAATATAGTCAAAGAGGTTGGCTTAGTAACAAATATATTCCAAATTTACATAAGACTGGCAAAATTTTCAGACAGCTTTCGTGGCTAACTAAAGATCGGATATTCCACAAGAATATGATCTCAATGTCTATAAATATAATTACAGATCTAGATAAAGGCATTATAGCTATTGATGATTTCTTATCAATTGTCGATAACGATAACTTTGATCATGAACAATTGAAACTTTTCAAATTAAACTTCGAGGAATTCAAAAAACATCTAAATACTATTATTGTAAAATCTAAAAAAGGTGAAAATTTAAAGAGAATAGACTGCAAAGAGGTCAAATTATATGATCAAATTTTGGAATTAAGGAAAGTTCAAAAAAAAGTTGCTCCCCGCTTTCGCCATCTTTACAGTAATTTAGCATCAATTCTCAAAATCGTTCATAATATTCATGTTGAACAACATCTAAGGCAAATTGAAAAAATTGCGGTTAATTCTAATTTGATGATTATAGGAAAAGCAGGTAGTGGAAAATCCGCTGGCATTGCTCATTTTGTCGAAAACTATTTAAATCAAGGATGTCCTGCAATTGTAATCAGAGCTTCTCAAATAAAAGAATTTAGTTGGCAATCAATTTTAAATAAATCTTTAGGTTTAAAAATTCATTCACTTACCAATTTATTAGCTTTTCTTCAAAGCTTTTGCCTTCACTTACAAAAAGGAATGTCCGATTTGGAAGTAAGTTTTTTAATATGTGTTGATGGAATAGATGAATCTAGCAATATAACAGAATGGTTTAACCTGATAAAACAATCAAACAAAATATATGAAGATCATCCTTGGATTAAATTTGCCTTTAGCTATAGATCCTCAGATTTTCTACTTGCTTCTAAATACAACTGTTCGCAATGTTATATAGATGATAGTAATGTCTCTATTTCTGACCTTATTCCAATTTATTATAAAGACTACAATGTTAAACTTCCTGAAGACCACTGGATTACTAGATCAATCCATAATCCACTTGCACTAAGACTTTTTTGCGAAGCAAGCTCAGGTAAAGATGAAGATCAAATATCTACAAAATTTAGCTTGTCAAGTTTAATTAACAACCAAGTTTATTCCATATCTCAAGAATTAAACGGTATAGAACTTAATCTTGTAAAAGATATTTATCTCAAGGTTGTTTCTAGTACATTAGGAACATCAATATCAAATAAAAAGATACGTGACATAACAAATGAGAACTCCTACTCGCACAAAAATATACAAAGGGTATTAGACAAGCTAATTGACTATTCTATTTTGGTGAGAGAAGAAATTGAATCAAAAGATGGAATTTCACCATCTACAATTATCTATCATCTTTCGAGTAAGTCGTACTATGATTATGCTCAGGCATTATTGTACTATGGTGAAATGAGTAAAAATAATTGGGAATTTCCTAAAACATTAAATCTAAATGAAGACACTAATATTGTGGATTTACTCTCTCAAATCATATTAGAGGAAGAGAATCTATTAATAGGAATTGATTTTGGAATATCTGCTCTCACAACAGACCAAAAATCATATTATATTCCTAAAACATTATCGCAACTTTCATATGATTCTTTAGAATCTTATCATTCACATATCATTAAATATTTCCAAAAAAACATTAAAGGGCGAAACGAGATTCTTAGAGAAATTATTATTCCTAGGTCCAGAGACACATCATTAGTCCATGAAATTGTTCACAAAGTGTTGAGTTCTTATGAAACTGTCTATGACAGAGATCTTTTCTGGTCTGGACCTCCTTACTATGATGAAAGCAAGTTTGATAATGTTGGAACTTTATTACTATCAACAACTTTAGAGCCAAATGATCATTTCGAAGCAATGCCGCTATTATTTGCATGGGCATTGTGTAGCTTAAATACTAATTATAGAAACTATGGTTCTCAACAATTATTTAAATGGGGCTTAAAAAATATAGACTCCTTTACAAATCTTCTTAGTCTAATTTTCTTTAAAGATCCTCAAATTTGTGCCGATTTATCTGATGTTTTGGCTTCAATTGTTTGTCAAATCAATAATAAACAATCACTGAAATCAATTAGGAACTGGATTAGTGAAAACCGAATTAAATTTCATGATATTTTTGATGCCAGAGTTCTTTCCAATTTAAAATTAGTATGTAATTATTTGATTTCATTAAATCTTATAGATACAAATTTCGTTGATCAGCTTTTTATAACTCCATCACTTTCAGAATACACTATCAATTATCCTATACCCAACCTTACAAAAGGAGAGAATGGTGTTATTGGTAATGATTTGGAATGGTACGTATTAGATAAAGGATACAAACATATATTCAAAAAAGAAGGGCCTTTTTCAAATTCGAAAAAAGTTCTTGCCCATTATAGTAAAAAGTTGTCTTACGCATTTGAACCGTTCTCATTTGCTGTTGCATTTTGTTTAAGTTACATGGATGGAATAGGCTGGAAATATTTGGGCCAAAATTCCTCTACAAAAGCTACTCATGGTGAGATTAGTTCATTATGCACTTTTGAAGAAAAATATGTTTGGTCAGCAGTTTATAACCTGAGTGGATTCCTAGCAATTCATAGTCTTGACTCTTCATTAAAAAAGTCATCTATAGATTTTTTAAATTTCACCAGGACTTTCACCTATTACTCACGGACAAATAGAACTTTAAAAGATTTCTACGAACCTTATAAAATTGCATCAAATCTAGAATGGAATGATGATTTAAAAGAATCAATACGTGCTTGGACAAATCTTAAAACACTACCTAGATTTGAGTTTTTCTTGGAGATGAAATTAAAAGAACATTCAAATAAAAACTCCGAATTAGAATGGATAATATTAAATCAGTACACATCATTTGCTGAATTTAGCAATATCTGTAGAATTTCATTTCATAGTGTTTGTTGTTTTTACTCCGGCGATAATTTTGAAGAATTTATTTCTTATATCGCAACTAATTATAAGAAGACTTATCCTCAATTTGATCGTGTTGAAAATTTATTTACCTATCCGGTTTTACCCGAAATAAACTCTGTCCTACATGATTTCAATTCACAAATTGATGATTCTGATAATTCGGACATAAGTTTTGGCAATGGAACTGTTGTTCCAGCCGTTAAAAGTATATCCACCATTTCCTTGATAGGAGACGAGAATTCTTATTCTGCTCCAAGTACATTTTTAAGAAATAAATTAAAATTATCAATTTTTGATGGTGTCAATTATATAAATAACAAATCCGAAATAATATTGAAATCCCTTTACAAAGGTGAAAATTTTAAGGATCAACAAACCCTTTTATTACTTGATAAAAAAAGTTTTAACAATCTCATTGAAAACTACAACTTAAAACCATTTTGGGTATTTTTTGAATTTAGAGGTACAACAACAAAGTTAAAAACCGAGAATCAAAAATTTCATTCACAAAATTGTCGATTATGGTTATTATACAATGATTTGAATGGGTCTCTTTGTCATTTATTGTATCATGACGATTGGTTTACTTAATTTTCAAACATATCCTATATAGGATGATACTCCCTGCGGTCGCATAACTTTATCCCACACATCCTTCCGCTTCGTTCCTCAGACTCCAGGCATGTGGCGCTGTTCAGCGGTGTTCCTCCATGAGCTTGCCACAGCTATGTCGCCATCCTGCAAGGCTGCAGGAATCAGCACATATGCCATACGTACCTTTGGCATACGAGCTTTGTCACCATAGCTGTATGCTGCACTCTTTCCGTCACTCGTGGCTACTCTAGTATGAGAGCACTGATCAGGTGACTCTCTTCGTTTTCAGCAGAGCTGACACTGCGATATTCACCAGACACTTGAGGCTGCCATTCATTTCGTTTCCCCCATACCCAACAATGCTACTTCTTTCAGTCATTTTCCTTCCCACCTTAACAATGCTTGTCATTCCTTCCATACGCAGCATTTTACCTTAGCTTGGTCACTTTCTTTCATGGCAGCCTTCGTTATCAGAGCTCTTCATCCTACCGCCACTTCTTTGTTAGCGGGCCGCTTTGTCCTCTGCCCCTCGCAGCCCTATGTGCTATCTCTTTTTAGTTTGCCACCTCTGGTGGCCGGTATTCAATGGCAGCACCTAGGGATGCTCGCTCCACGCCCGATCAACCGAAAATTAACTATTAAAGAAATTGGATTTCGGTGATCTCATTTGCTATACCCTCGTCAGTCGTTACATTTCATCACGCCTTAGTGGCGTGACTGCCATTACTCCTTCCTCTTTGCCCCGTTCGGGTGTGCCTGTCCAGGTACAAGCCTGTCCAGTATGCATCCCCTAGGTTGAGGACTCCCGCTTTTTTGGCCCGCAGGCAGCACAAGCCGATTCGCTCTACTCCGTTACACTGCGTATCGCTCATCTTTGTTGTACTTGCCTGTTGGTTCACAGCTTTTTTTATCTTAGTAATATGAGGAAAATAGAAAATAGAAAAAGGCAAAGTCATATTTCTACAGTTTGGGATGATTATATCGAAGAAGTCAATTCTAAGAAAGGAATATCCACTATAAATAAAATTGAATTCGCCACTTCAGTCAAATATTTAAGCCTAAAATTGGGCAAAGGGTATCTAAAAACATCACTAGTAGGAAATCCTATATTCAATGCTCTTGCGGAAAGGTCACCTAATTCAATATTGTACATTATTTGGATTGCAAATAATCTACACGAATTTTTGGAGTCATCATATCCAAATGACCAAATCATCAAGTATCTTAAAAATCCTTCTGACTGTATTTACCAAGGAATTCCATTTTTACAAATTTTCAATTTATTTTCATCTATCACAGACTCGATAGAATTAGAACCTTCAATTCCTGGTTTCACTAAAAGACCAGATATTATTTTTAAAACAAATCAAGGTCGATTTTTCGTAGAAATCACCCATTCAGAAATAAAAGATATTCAAAAAGACAATTCAGCTGCATTTTTAAAATTTCATTCTTTTCTTGATTCATTACCTCTTGTTTATTCCTGTAGACTATTGCGTAATATATCAAAAGAGGAATGCAATGACCAATTAAAAAAACTTAAAAATATAATCGATATCAAATATTGTACGAATAAACTCTTTACATTTAGAAATTCATTTTTTGAGATTGGAATTTGTCACCAAAAGCTACTTACGGAATTAAAAGATTGGGTGGCATTAGATGAAAAAAGAGACTTGTGGATGAAGGGAGTCCCATATTCCCCATCAGTAAATTCAGATAAAATTGCTGATAATATTATAGAAACCAAGGTAAAACAGATTCCAGATAATAGTATCGGAATTATTGCAATTTTAGTTCCCAGTTTATTATTCTTTGCCAACCCTCTGTTGCCCATGATTAATAAGATTTCAAGAAGAATTAATCAGAAATCACAAGTTCATTCTGTTATTTTATTTCATCAATCAGCCATGAAGGTCAAAGACATTCCATCCGATTTTGACAATTATAATTTTTTTCAAAATGAAATTGGGAATACTCACTTTATGAATTATCACATTATAAAGAACAAGAATTTCAATGATACCTATTGCAATTTATCAGCTTTAATCTCAACTATTTTGGGTTAAAGCATTTGTTATTTTTGATAAATACCATTCGGCAATCTAGGCCTCGTCACCATTCCGCCAAGGTCCGCTGATTAATTCTCAGCGTACTCACGACACCTTTGGAGTTCCACCTTGGCTTCATGGTTCCTCTCCCCTTTTTGGTGCCTATGGCATTTATAACCATGTATTGTGTATTTGAGGTAAGCTATAAAATACAAAAGCCCCGGAAATTTCTTCCCGAGGCATTCAACTCATTTTGTTTGCTGCTTACAAACTAGGAACTGCTAACTCCTTTTCGATCATCAATTGATTGATATTCTGTCTATTCATGTAAACTACACCCAACCATCGGCCATACTTGCCTTTGGCGTTTTTGAAAGTCACGATTTCGATCTCCTTTCCTTCGATCTCATCTTTCAACCAGGCTTTACTTTCCAACCCAGCAATTCTTTCCTTGCCTCTAGGCTCGGGTGCATCGATGCCTTTAAGACGAATTCTTTGTTTCCGGAGAATCATGTAAAACCCTAAATCTATATCAACATCGATGGTATCTCCATCAACTACCTTCACCACTTTTGCTCTATATCTAAATAACATTCTTCTTCTTTTTGGATTTGAAAATGCGCTTCAGAAGAGCTGAAACGATGAAACTGACTATGGCGCCAATTGCAGCCAAAATTGCTGTCTTGAGCATATCGTTGAAGTCCATGACCCCAACGATAGCCAAGATGGTACCGCCACACGTACCGGCACTTTGATTACTTATATGGCTCATTCAGAATTCCTTTTGGAAACTTATCTAAAGTCTTCAAGGCGTCTTTATCAGTAGTTACCTGACTAACAGCTGTCGCCACGGCTCCAGCAGTTACCAGGTAGCCGCCAATGGTCACTACCACAGCTGGCAAAGCTACAGGAGATGCTAAGATCGCACCACCTGCAGTTGCCAGGGCAATGCCGATATTTCGAAGCACTTTGAAAAATTTGGGAGTTGGGCTTTTAACCCGATCTATTAAATTCATACATTTTGATTTGTAAGATTCAAGAGTCTAGTGACTCATAAATCTTGATGAAACAATTTTGATAATTCACCTGAGCAAGATTTGCCATAATCAGCTCCAGCGCAATTCGAGAGTAGCTTCCTTTGTCGCTACCCACTAATTGCATCACTGGAGCTATACAGCCTCTTAATTCCTCACTGGCATCATTTGCGGGATGCAGTAAGATGTAATCTCTCCCAGGCACATCGCTGATCAACAAGTGATCTCTGAATCTTGGACTATACCTTTTTTGTATTGGATAGATGCCCTCAGGAATGCATGACACATTTCTTCTATTATCTTTCCAGGGTAATTCCAAACTATTCGAGACGATCACGTTATTGATGGTGATCAGACCTTTGGTCCATTCTGGGTAGTATGTTCTTCCTAATTCTATTACCATAGTTCAGGAATTATACTTCACCACCACCTTCTTCGCCACCAGTAGCTTCAGGAGCACCGGTCACTTCAAGGATACTTAGTGAATTGTAGGAACCATTCTTCAAAGAATACAAATCTCCATTCACTTCTTGATAGAACTCGATATGCAGCAAGTGGAATCCACAACCATCGCCTTCCGGAGGAGCTGCAAATTGCAATCTGTAATCTGCAACATTCGCATCGATCGAGAATGTCTCTACATTACTAATCTTGGTATCGAACTCTCCGGTAAGGAAGTTCACATTTGTCCAACCTGCTTTGATGGCCATATGAGTTGCACCTCCCGGAGCCACAACATCATTGATGGGATTCAATTGTTTGACATTGATCTCTCCAGTTTCACTATTCAACTCATATTCTGCAAAGAAAATGCTGGATAAAATCGCCTTGACATTGAAGTTGAACCCTTTCAAAAGTGCCTTGCCGGCATCCTCAACAATTCCAATCCCTACATTTCTTTCCCCCCTTGCACTTGTAGCATCGAGGTTCTTGATTTGAGTCATTACTTTGGTAAGTCTAGATGTAACTAATCTATCCTTTGCATTGGTCATTAGGTTTCTTACTGCAGTCCTGAGCAACTTACCTGAAGATGCGGATCTACCAAATTCAGAACCGTTTTCTCTGGTCCTTTGAAAGGTCGGATCATTTGCGATTCGGTCACCATCCACTCCACCTTTTGTCCTCACCAGATAATCTTTACCTGATTTGTAAAAGGTCAGATCGTCGAGCGTACCTTTGATTTTTAAAATGCCTTTTAATTTTGCCATAGAATTATAATTTTAGTGCTCATTTAATCTCATGAGCGATTAACTAATAATTCAATATTAAAGGTGACATGCTTCGAAAAGCAAATCTCCACTTCCGGCTATGGCAATCCAGGGCACTTTTTGCCATCTATGTCAGTTATATATTACATATTTGCATCATATCTCATCTCATTTCTTCCAATTTCAACATTATTATCCCTATAGATACTCCATGGATGGTGTATATGAAGGAGCGGTTCCAACGAAACGTTGGAATCAAATTGACTAAATGTCAATTTGAAGTGAGTGAACCGATTCATCAGAATCGGGTGGGCAGCCAAAATTCATCTATATGGATACTCCATAGATACTGTATGGATACAGTATGGATAGTGTATTAAAAAGAATGCTAATGAGTAGATTGAGAAGAGTTGTGATTTATCCTCAGGATGTGGCACTGATTACTGGAAGAAGTGATCGGTATGGGAGAATGATTATTAAGAGGATAAAAGAAGAACTTGGGAAAGAAGATCATCAATTGGTTACAATTCATGAATTTGCTCTTTATATGGGGATTGAAATTTCATTGGTTGAGTCCATGATCCAATAATTTACTTAACTTAACTGATGATTACACTCTATAACCTTTATGTTCAAAAATGGACTAAACTAACATTGTTATATTTTCTAACCATAAGGCAAAATCTTCTTTGTCAGTTATCTCCTTCTATTTCTCAATGAGTGCATAATAAAAAGTTTTAGTAATCTCTATGTTGAATCATATTACTTATTTAGGTCCATTGATCGGACCACAATAACTCTTCGACGATTTTATCATAATTACTGCTTAAATCTTTGTAGTTTTTAAGAAAAATTAGACTATCAAATTAAAACTAAAATAATGCGCTCAAAAAGAAATTCAAACAACTATATTTTTCTTACTCTAATAATTTTCATTTCAACTATATCTGTCCCGCTATTTGGAACCAATTCTTGCCAAAATAATATTGGACCAAGTTTTTCAAGCGCTGATCATGTCAAAATATCAACTGAAATCTTATTAGAAAGTGATTATGCAATTTTACTTAAAAAATCAAATGGTAATATTGATTGGTATGAAGTTATAGCAACAGTATCTACAGAATTAATTCCACTTTCTGTTCTTGGCATTTGCATTTATACAACAGGAAATATTAGAGCTTGCAATGCCATTTATCATGGTATAGAAGTGTTAGTTGAAATAAGGAAAGATGAAATCAAAGAAGGTGTAAAAGATGGATTAAAATGGATAGTAAAAAGGACAAAATCAATTGGTAGTCTTACAATCCAGACTGATAATTATGAAGATGCCAAAGCAGCAATGCATGTATTTAATGAGTATCGAAAAAGAGATTGCTTTTCATGGGACAAAGTAAAATTATTAAACTCTGATGGCATACTATGTATGCCTGCCAATGAAAACATAAATGCTACATACGATGAAACAGTTGAGTGGTTAGAAAATAAACTTTCCAAACACAATTATAACATAGGAAGAAAAAAATATGAAAAGACAGTTGAGTTCACTTATGAATCACGTTGGAAAAACATCTTTGGATTAGAAAAATTGATTATTGTAAATACAGTAGAACGAGAGAATCATTGGTTAACCAAATATAGCAGATCTGATATCATATATATGGAGCAGGTGGACACGAAAAGGTTAAAAATTAAAAAGGACAAATACAATAACTATTACATACTTATTAAAAGTATTAATAATAAGCCATTATTTGAAGTAAATAATATTATTCCACTTCCATATTCAGAAAAAACTCATGTAGTAAGATTGTATATACCATCTGATCGCAGTTTACAAGGAAGAATTTTATATGCCTTAAGCTATGCAGTTAATAAAGCACGAGCCAAGAAAGGATTTTAATTTATAAATAACTAAATACTCGCGATATACAATCCGTAAATTAAGAAATAGCCAATCATAATAGTAATGATTTGAATTAATCAGTATAGCCTAATAAAGATGATATTGAATGTCAAGAATTCAAGACGTTGATTATTTTCTGGTCATGAGTGTAAGGCATTTGTCATATTATTAGGCGAAATTCAAAGTGATAAATTCAAATGCGGGACTGTAAATAATTTTGTGTTTCGGTTGAGGCACAATACGAGTTTTCCACATTTCAATACTTCCAAAAATCCCCTCCAAGGATTTTTTAGGAGTGTTGGATTGTGAGTAAACTTGACCTTTGCTTGAGAAGATTTTGTTTCATAGTATAACTTTGTATTATGAAAGAAAAATCAGAAGATTTATTAAACCAACTTATCAATCAAATTTCCAGTAAAGAAGAACTGGATAAGCTTAAGGAGTCATTATTTAAACGTGGTGTTGAGTCTTTGTTGAAAGCCGAGATGAATGGTCATCTGGGTTATCCTTCTGGAAGCAAACCTGTTGCCGACAATCAACGCAACGGGTATTCTAAAAAGACCTTAAAAACCTCTGAAGGCGATGTAACCATTGATGTTCCTCGAGATCGCAATGGCACCTTTGATCCGGTAACCGTTCCCAAACACAAGACGATGTCTGAATCAATTGAGGCTTGCATGATTAGTCTCTATGCCAAAGGAATGAGTAATGCGGATATCATTCAGTTTATAGAAGAAACCTACGGAGTTCAATATTCCACTTCTCAGGTTTCTCTAATTACCAACACTTTGTTAGAAGATATCAAAGAATGGCAACAACGGCCATTAGATGATCAATACGCTGTACTTTGGATAGATGCCATCCATTACAAGATTCGCCATGAAGGGAAGGTTGTTACCAAAGCTTGTATGGTTGCCCTAGGAATTGGCATTGATGGTCGCCAGGATATTTTAGGACTCTATATTGTACAGCGAGAAACAGCTGCGACCTGGATGGGTATCTTCAATGACTTAAAGCATCGTGGGGTTGAAGATGTTCTGTTCTTGTGTTCAGATAATTTGACAGGCCTGCAAAATGCAGTTAAAGGATCTTTTCCTAATAGCATCCATCAAATCTGTATTGTTCATCAAATTCGCAATTCACTCAAATATGTAAATTATAAAGATCGCAAAAAGATGATCCGCTCTATTAAATCAATCTATCAAGCAAGCGATGAGAAAACAGCCCAGGAAGCATTTACTGAATTTAAACAGGAGTTTGCCCATCAATATGCGCATGCGGTCAAATCCTGGGAAGAGAATTGGGATGCACTGACCGCTTTTCTGGACTATCCACAAGAAATCAGAAAATTGATTTATACCACAAATATTATAGAGAGCTTCAATGCCAGCCTCAGAAAGCACACTAAAAACAAAAAGGTGTTCCCTAATGATGATTCGGCATTGAAGTCCATTTATCTAGCCGCTCAAAATATACGATCCAAATGGAAAAAGGCACGGTTTAATTGGACCACAATCTATAATCAATTGTATATTTATTTTGAAGACAGAATTATTTCTTAACCCATTATGAAGCTAATTCTTCTCAAACACAAAATTTTGGATAGTCTCTCAAATGCCGATTAATTAAGGCTAGAAACTTGTTAGTTACGATTTATAATCTCTTCATACTACTCCTGCATAGATAGGTACAGATCTACTCACTGGCAAGGTCCCAACCGCACAAATCATCGCCTGTCATCTCGCCTTATAGCTCGCTGGTCCACCTTGCATATGAGTATCTCTTCCCTAAGTGAGCATACGATAGTATGAGCATCGTCTCATCATTTTTTCATTTTATACTTTGTACATTATGCTTGCATCAGTTTTATCATTAGGCCAGCTCGTGGCTACATCGAGCATTCATTCTCTTATGTCATCCGATCTTTCTTTTCATACATTTATCTACACTTCACTCATGAGGCATGAGGAGGGTGATTGGGGAGAGCTTTGTGCCTCAGATCGTGATAGCAATGAGCGTGCTCTCACTTCTGGTCGTCGCATTTTTTCTGTTTATGAGTGTGGTCCTGCACATCAGGAGTATGGTCATAAGATTTATATCATTACAGAGGCAGATCGGTCTGTTACTACGGTACTTTGGCCTTGGGAGTATTAGAGACTCTTAGTTTCTATAACTTGATCAGTTTTGATTTTCTTATCTTTTGCAGGAAACAATCTTGAAAATATGTATCCCGCCATCAACGAGATTAAAAAGGAAGGTCCCAAAACATCCAGCTTCTCAAAATACGGACCAATTCCTGCAATGTTTACTGCAACAAACTTAAAGAATGGAACACAAAGAAATCCGGTAATCATTGAAGCTATTGCACCAGCCTCAGAATAATCCTTCCAAAATAAAGATAAAATAATAACAGGACAAAATGAGGCAGCTATTCCCGACCATCCAAATATCACCATCCAAAAGACTGTTCGGGTTGGAGAATTGACCGCAATGATTAAAGCTATAATTAAAGCTAAGATTGCCATTATTAGTGTAACCATCCTGGACATTTTGGTAAGGCTCTTGTCCGGAATTTCTGGATGGAATACTTTTTGATAAAAATCTCTGGTTATAGCGCTGGAAGCGATCACCAATAAAGAATCAATTGTAGACATAATGGCTGAAAGTACCACTGCTACATATATTGCGACGAGAACATAAGGCAGAAAATTTTCTGTCATGATAGATAGAACGTCCTCTCCAGCATTGCCCAGGATAGCCTCCGGATCTTGACCGCTTTCAGTGAATAATATTCTTGCCAATATTCCTATGGTTACCGCAGCCGCATCTGTCAACAGCGTAAAAATTATAGCCACCCACTTTCCTTTGTCGATCTCCATTTCATTTTTAACGGACATAAATCGTACATATACCTGTGGTGATCCAAGAAACCCTAAACCAATAAATGCAAAACCCAGCATTGTAGCTACATTCATCCATGGATCAGAGCTAGTTCCCCAGAGATTGGTCAATGCAGGGTCTATTCTATTCAGGCCATCCACTATGTCTACACCTCCATTCATAGAGAAATAGACTACAATTGGAAGTAATACCAAACCAATAAACATCAGCATACCCTGAAACATATCTGACCATACTGCAGCAACAAAACCACCTATGAAGATATAAGTTAATACGATGAAAAAACCTATGATGGCTCCCGC
Source organism: Saprospiraceae bacterium (assembly GCA_965230575.1). GTDB lineage: Bacteria > Bacteroidota > Bacteroidia > Chitinophagales > Saprospiraceae > CAJXUU01. The sequence continues at coordinate 5,509,720 of OZ246013.1, read as the reverse complement.
AAAGTAATCTATCCCCATCATGGATTCAAATGCCTTCCCGGTTACATCAATCTGTGAACTCACATAAATGATCACAAATGCAGAAAGTATGGTTGAAGCTAAAATACGCAATGTCTTAGTATCTGTTTTGAAATGACTTTCCAGATAATCGGGTACCGTTATTGCCTTGTATTCATCTGATTTTCGTTTGAAGCGTTTTGCCATAAACCACCATGATAGTGCTACACCAAGTACCTCTCCTACCACCACCCAATAGGTTGATAGTCCTGAAATGGCCCCCATGCCGGTCAATCCGATTAGTAACCATCCTGATTCTCCAGTAGCTCTCGCAGAAAATGCAACCGCTAAAAATCCCATTTTCTTGCCACCTACATAGAAGTCACTCATGCCTTTGATCCTGCGTGAGGCAAAAATTCCAATCAAAAATAAGATCAGTATATAGATTACAAGGGCGATTAGTTTTGAGGCATCCATTGGGTTTGTATAAAGAGATTAAAGAATAATGAAGGATTTTGAAAATCTCAATCTAGAGAACCGATTGAGCAAACAAATCTTCATGTTTAGCAACAAAGCCTTCCAATGTCTTAAAGAAATTTAATATATCCTCATGATCATTTTGGGTGTTTATGGTAACCAAACGTATAAATTCATCTTTCTGGAAGGAACCGTATCCAACCAATAATTCTGAATGTTCATAAAGCAGCGTACAAATGTCCTGGGCTGGAATACCTTTGTAATTAAAGCAAACAGATACAGAATCATCATAACTGTAAAGAACATAGTCTTTGTTGTTTCTTATATAATTTCGTGCGGTATCGGCAAGTGCAAATTGATGATCCACCATTTTTTCCAAGCCCATTGTTCCTACGCTTTTCCAGAGCGTCCAAAATTTCAGGGCATCGTTTCTTCTTCCGCATTGCAGCGAGGTTTTACCCAGGTTAAATCCATCATGGTCTGTCTGATATAGGTAACTTGCATCATTAGAGAAAGAGTCGTAAAGATGTTTTTTGTCTCGAACTACAATAATAGAACAAGAAAGAGGTGTGGCAAGCATCTTATGTGCATTAAAGCTAAATGAATCCAACAATTCCACACCATCAATAAGATGTTTGTATTTGTTACTAAACAATACAGAACCACAATACGCACCATCCACATGCAACCAAATTTTATATTTTTTGCAAACTTGACTTATCGGACGTATCGGATCAAAGGCCCCCATTACGGTAGTTCCAGCCGTTAAATTGACCAATGCCGGTATAAATCCATTACTCACATCCTCCAATATACTAGCCTCTAACATTGCAACTTTCATTTGGCCTTGCTCATCTGTGGGGATATATCTCACATTGTCTCGACCTATGCCGCAAAAAGCTGCATTTTTAGGAATGCTGTAATGAGACTCTTTAGAGGTGTAAACTACCATTTTATCCCGTAATCCCTGATGCCTCACTTTGGATGAAGCCGCATCCCTTGCCATCAACATGGCCATAAAATTGGTCATGGAACCACCCGGAGCCAATGTACCTCCTGCATTTTCATCCCATCCAATCATGTCACATACCTCGCGAATAATGACCTTTTCTACTCCTATTTGTGGTCCTGCAGCCTTGTACGTATACATACTATTGTTCAACATAACAGATAATAACTCACCCAAAATTGCTTTGTCATTTCTACCACCAAACAATTGATTAAAGAAACCTCTGGTTGCAGTTCGAGGCGAAGTGAAGACCAATTTTCTTAGTACTTTCTCAAGCTCTTCTTCACTGATTGGATGTTCTGCTAAGGAAAAGTCAATTGTCTTAAATAATTCTGACGAAGGAATATGTTCTGCGACTGGATTTTCCTTTTCGTCTATCAAAAGGTCGTTGGTTATTCTTTGAAATAGTTCAAGCATTGTCTTCATTAATAAAAGTTTAAATCGCTGTAAAAACACCTAAAATAAGATTTTTTCAATTATTTAAGTCTATATTTTACAATATATTAGTGTTTTTCTCTAACTATTTTATTATTTTTAGCGAAATTGCATTTTAGAACATAACACTAAGTTGAGATGTTGAGTAAAATAACTACGATTGAAGAGTTGATAGAATTATTAGATGAAATAGACCTTCATGAATTTCCAAAAGCAATTAAGAATATTGATATCAATCCACAGATTTTAGAACCCTATTCCACCTGGGTCGCTCATGATTACACCAGAAATTGCCTCGCGAGGTCCATGAAGTATGAACTGATATTATTGTGTTGGGATAAGCATTCTAAAACTCCTGTCCATGATCACGGTGGCGAGGATTGTTGGGTATATCAGATTTCAGGTTCCGTCCTGGAAATTAGATTCGATTGTCTTAATGGTAAACTAATCGAATCTAATCGCGAGAAACTTTCTCCTGGAAGATTGACATTTATGAACGATAAAATGGGGTTTCATTCTATCCAAAATGATTCAGAGAACAGAGCGATGACCTTCCATATTTATGCCTCTCCTATTGATTCCTGCAAGATTTATAACAATAAAACCGAGTGTTTCGAATCGAAGGTAATGGCTTATGACAACGTAGCAGAATTGGAGTCGGAATATGCCTTGAATTAGAATTGCATTTGGTTTTAACTTTAAAATTCTAATTTATTTCTATGACTACTTTACTTACGTAGAATATTTTAATAGATTTATCACTATTAAGTAGAATATTTTACCGCAAATGCATCCAATAGATATAAAAATTCTGGATATGCTTCAATCCAATTCTGAGAGAACGGCCAAAGAAATGGCTGCAGAATTGTCTTTGACGACGACACCTGTATATGAACGGATTAAAAAATTAGAAAAACAGGGCTACATTAAACAGTATGTGGCATTACTTAATACGGACTTACTAAACAAGAATATCATCGTGTTTATGAATATCACAATTAAGGACCATCATAAAGAGGCGCGTGATATCTTTGTAAAAAGCATGGAAGCTCTGGATGAGGTTACTGAATTCTACCACACCTCCGGGAGTTTTGATTTTTTAGCAAAGGTGCGATTTGCTACGATAAAAGATTATAGGAATTTTCTTGTAAATGAAGTTGCGGCCATTCGAAACATTAATGATATCGATAGCCAGATTGTATTGGAGGAAATTAAATATTCTACTAAAGTGGCTCTATGATTTCAATCATCCATTTTCAACAAAATTAAATCACCCGTTTTTCAACGTAATCCGAACTCATTAACCTCAAAGCTCCCATGTACTTGAGTCCAAATGTGATATAATCACCGACTTTGTAATTTCTACGGGTTTTGCCCAGATCTACGACCAACATATCCGAACTAGCGTTTACAATTGAAATCTTAGTGTCGTCAGGTATAAGGTAATCAGGGTTTATATCTAATAATCCTAAGTCTAGTATTGCCCTATATGAAGTTTTTCCATATTCAGTTTCATCCACTTCATATACTTTACCTGACGGGTTTTCAGCTAAAACACCCATAGGAACTTTTGGTTTTTCTGTAATCTCTATAATCTCGCTAAAAAGCTTGAATACATTTGATCGCATAGCTTTTATTGGTTTGCCTGTGAAGAGGTTGTTGCCAAAAAATAGTGTTTCCCCTATTCTGAAATGATTGACAGCTTTAGGAACTTGCTTTTTAAAAAGCAATGGTAGTACGACCGACGTGCCAGCAGTAACCCATTGGATCTTTTTGTTAAATTTCAATTCTACTATTTGCTTATAAAGGCTTAATTGTATCAACTTATCTCTGGAGGGCATCACTCCATGCAGGCAATTTAGATTGGTACCAATGGCCACGACTTCAATATTGGGCAGGTCAAAGACCTTCTCATAGAATGATGTTAGATGCTCGCCCATAATACCTTCTCTAAGGTCCCCAAGTTCAATCATGATTGTAATACGATGTGTTTTATTTTGACGTACCGCTTCTTTAGAAAGCAGTTCCACAGTTTTACTTTCCGTATTGAAGCTGACATCGGCATATTTTACCACATTTGGTATGCTTCTTTTGGCTGGAGGTTTTATATATACTGTCTGAATGTCTGGTCTTAATGATTTTATACGTTTGAGGTTTTTTATTCTACTATCACAAATTTCTTTAATATCAGTACTGAGTACTACATCCAGAAAATCCTTATTACCGCATAGAAGTTTGGTGACAATAGACCAATCTTTGCCAGTGCGAGCAAACACCTTATCCAGGTACTCATAATTATGTATAAATTTCTTTTTATCTAATTGTATATGTGCCATAGCTTATGTTATTCTGTTACAATTCTCGGGATGTCTTCAGGCAACCGGGTAAGCATTTCATAATTCAACTGATCGCTAAAGTCACTAAAGGAAGCAACTGAAATTTCCAAGTCTCCCTGCCTTCCAATAAGTACTACTTCATCCCCTTTATTTACTCCTCCCAAATTGGATACATCCACTGTAATCATATTCATATTTACAGTTCCTATCACACTCACTCTTTGCTCATGGATGAGAACCCTTCCCTGATTACTAAGCGAGCGACTGAAACCATTGCTATAGCCAACCGGGATTGTTGCAATTTTCATATCACTGTTGGCGAGAAAAGAGGTGCCATAACCAATAAAGTCTCCAGTTTTCACTGATTTAACACTCATAATTTTACTTTTCCAAGTAATCATGCGTTTTAAAGGATAGTCCGTTCTTTTTGATTTGGTTAGATAGTGAATAAGGATTTCTTTGCTTGGGAAAAAGCCATATTGAAGGATACCTACACGCACCATATCCAAACGAGACTTAGGGTATCTTAACAAAGCCGCAGAGCAAGCTGTGTGTCTGGTTTCTGGTTCCAAACCAAAATTCAACATTCTGTTGTAAGCTCTTTTATAAATACTTTCCTGCCTTTTTATTCTATGATAATTTGCTATACTTTCTGCTCCGGCGAAATGTGTACACATTCCTTTAATTACCAGATTATCTATTTCTGATTTGACATATTTTAATATTCTGGGAAATATTTTGGTCGAGAATCCGGTTCTATTCATTCCCGTTTCAATCTCCAGATGAATTTGTGCAGGGGTCGCCATACTTTTTGCTATTTCAGCAGCCTTCTGCAATCGATCAATATCAAAAACAAAAAATGACACTCCATTTCTTATTGCCCACTCTATTTGATCATCATCGAGCATCCCCATTATCATAACAGAGGCTTTATTATTGAGTATCCTTACTGCTCTTTCAGCTTCACTCGCACTAAACACTGAGAAATGAGTGATTCCACATTCTTGAGCTAGTCCCACAAAAGGTTCGATTCCATGCCCATATGCATTTCCTTTAACCACAGAAGATAACATGGTATCTGGACCAATTATATCTTTGATAAATTGAAGATTATGGAGAAGAGCAGACCTACTGAGTAATATTTGAGATGTATTCGGCAAATTAATATAGTATTTTTTGAGATATGGAATAAAATAGATTTACACCTGTAGTAATAATTTCATCAGGAAAGTCGTAATCAGGATTATGTAAGGCTGGAGAATTCAGGCCAGCTCCTATGCCAAACATAGCTCCTTTGAATGATTGTGTAAAAAGCCCAAAATCCTCGCCCCATTTAAAAGGGTATGGCCTCTCAATTATGGACAAATTATTTTCTTTGGCGGATTGTAAAATCAAATCTACAGCATCAGAATCGTTTTTGTTGGCTACAAAATGGTGGGTTGATTCTATATTCGTTTTCACATTATAAACTGCTGCAATCGATGAGACCATTTCGGATAATTTGGTTTGAAGAATGGTCAATTGATCCTCATTCCATGCTCTAATAGTCAAATGTATTTCACCATATCCTGCAGAAGTCCCATAATTAATGCTTCCCATGTGAATATGAATAGGGGTAACTAAGGAAAAATTTGAATCCTTCGGATTCTCATTGGTCAGGGCTTTGGCATTTAGAAGTATTTTCGCAATAGCAAGAGCAGGATTAGATCCATTTTCCGGTTCTGCTGCATGCGCTGTCTTTCCAATCAACTTAATGATTAAGCTTTTAACCGATGCTGTAAAATAATTTTTTTTAACCACAATATAGTGTAGTGGGTATTCAGGCAAATTGTGCAGTGCAAAAACATAATCCGGATTCATTTTTTTAAAAACTTCATCTTGCAAGACAGCTTGTGCACCTGCACCTATTTCTTCTGAGGGTTGAAAAAGTAATACAACTTTCCCCTTTTTCAGTGGTGAACTATCGATTTGTTTTGCCAATCCAAGTAGTATAGTCATGTGCCCATCATGACCACATTTATGGGATACATCTTTATGCACGGATCGATGTTCAAATTTATTTTGTTCCGGTATGGGTAAAGCATCAAGTTCAGCTCTGAATAATATTGTAGGGCCATCCTTTTTGCTGTCAAACTCTACCAGCACTCCTGTACCGCCAATATTTCTCAATACTTCAGTAGGATTGAACTTAGACACATACTTTATTATTTTTTGCGCAGTCCCAAACTCATTATTAGATAATTCCGGATGTGCATGAAGGTCTTTTCTTATTTTTATTAATTCAGTACACATATTTCTGCTTTTTTGTTCAAGATTTTTTAAAATATAACTATCTCCTGACTCCACCCATGCACTAATAGCAATTCAGTAAATACTATTTTAAAATCCAATAATCCACTTTTTTGCTCTTGAGGTTCTTGAGGCTTAGTTCAAAAATGTTTCCATCAATTAAAATTATTTTAGTCCGATTTATAGTAATATTAAACATTTCCACCATTAAAGATTCTAATTTTTGATAAAGCCAAGTAAGTAATCATTGCTGCAGTAATGCCACCAATGTTGGCATCAAGACCAAGTGGTAATTGGACCTGAAGGATCATTAAAATTGTAGTAATTGACCCTCCTGATAACATAGCCCAAAATGCAGCTTTTGAATTCTTATTTTTTCCAAATAATGCCACCAATACGGGCACAAATAATCCCGATACCATAAATGCATAGGACATCAGCATCAATTCCAATACATTTTGCATCGCAGAAGCCAGAATCAGGGAAAATATGCCAATCAGCAATGTGGCAATTTGGGCATAGCGTAAACTATCTTTAGTATTCAATTCTTTTTTTGTCATAGGTTGAATAATATCTGTAACTACATTACCCGAAGCCGCCATCAAACAACTATCAGCAGTAGACATTATCGCACTGAAATAGGCTGATAGCATAAGACCCATTAACCCCGTGGGAAGCACAGTTCGTAATAACAATGGCAAACCCATTTCCGAGTCTATTTCTACATGGGCAGCATATCCGGCAAATTCAAACATGCCTTGCGTAAAAGCAACCTTAGCAAATAGACCCAAAAGTACACCCATGAATGCCATAATCGGATATTCGAACAAGCCTGCTATATACCATGCTTTACGTGCTGTTTTTACATCTTTACATGCATATATGCGTTGGTATAGGGTCATACCGACAAACCAGATGGGAACGATGGTCACAAACCAATTAATGAAGGTGACTGGGCTAATATTATCGAGCCTCAACATTTCTGGTGATACAGATCCTCTAATACTGTCCCACCCACCAATAGCCGAATAGCCAAATGGAATTCCTATAAAAATTAGCCCGCCCATTAGAATAATCCATTGAATGGTATCTGTATATATTACAGCTTTCAGGCCTCCTATCACCGTATAACCTACAGCAATAACTCCCATAATTAGTAAAGCAGTATCGAGATCTAAATCCAGAAATGTAGCGGATGCCAATTTTGCACCGGCAAGTAACTGAGAGCTTGTAAACCCAATATATCCGATGGCAGAAATGATTCCTGCCAGAAGTGCAACTCTATGATTAAAGTGCGTTTTAAAAATTTGAGGAAAGGTAAGTAGGTTATTTTCTTTGGATAGACCATGTACTCTTGGAATGAGAAAGACAGCAGCGAGCCATGCCCCGACCAAACCCGTAAATAACATCCAGGAACCCGACAACCCCATTATAAATCCAAGCCCTCCAAGCCCGATAGAAAAACCGCCTCCGACATCAGTGGCTACTACAGATAAACCTATGTGTCCGGCTCCCATCTTCCTTCCTCCTACGTAGTAATCGTCCTGACTCTTATTCTTGTTAAAAAAATAAAAACCTATTCCGATCATTGACAAGAAGTAAAGCGCAAATACTATGTAGTCAATAATGGTCATATCATAAGATTGTACAATGGGATACTACCTGCCAGTATGACATCTTTTGGAAGTTAGTTTTAGGTTTAGTGATTCTAATTTTCTTCCATTTGTCATGTTCGCTTTTATTCCATTTGTTGATTGGTTTATTCGTTTCTTTTTCTAGCGATTCTTCCTGAACCATTCCTCCCATATCTCCTTTTTGAATATACATATAAAGTTTTATAAATGAATAATTACCCTGGCAATGATTATTCCCAGAGTATTAAGTATTAAATTCTTGAATTGTATTAGTTCTTTTTGTGATTATATCTCATTTCGAGATACTTGTTTTCGAAGCCCAGCTTTTCATACAACATTTTTGCTGGATTGTCGGGTTCAACGTGTAATGCTATATCACCTTCTGCATATTTAATTGCATGTTTCATTAACATCTGTCCTATCCCATTGCCTCTGTACTTCTTATGTACTGCAATATAGACAAGAATATTCTCGGGAATATACCCTTTCATTCCAGTTATATTAACTACAACGGTTCCCACTATACTTCTATTTTCTCTACAGGTGATCACAAAACCACCTTGAGCAGATACCTCCTTCATTGCATAATCAATGCATAGTTTAATATCAGACAACGGATCACCATATTTTCCTAAATGCTCAAAAAGAAAATTGGCAACTCCTATTCGCTCAATTGTAGTTAATTTGCTGTGTGGTGTATAAGTTTTGTAACTGAATTGGGACATTTGGCAAATATACTAATTAGTTTCTGTAGAAACTAATTAGTAGTTTATTTATGAATAATTTGTCAATCGATATTGAGCATTTAAAATTTCATTTCGTCGGGCAACTGATTTTTTAGTATGATGTTTCCTTCTTCTTAATTCCTTTATCAATTGAACTTTACGGTGTTTTCGCTTATATCGCTTGACCATTCTGTCGATATTTTCGTCGTCTTTTCTTTGTATTATTATCAATAGATAGTTTTTTATAGTGAATAGATAGTGGCATTGATATTATATTGATCTACAAGCCTTTGCGCAAACATCTTATGTCCTTTAGGAGTTAGTAAATACAATTTTCCACTTTTAAGAGCGGCCATCATACTTAGCAATTTCCATCTCGTAATTAATTTTTGAGGGCTGTCTGATTTTAAAGCAATATCCGTATATGATTTCGCCCCTCCCTGTGTAATAAATGAAAAATCCGCTTGTATTTCCTCTCCAGTTTCTTTGTTGCGGAACACCTTTGGTGCTTCATACCCATCCAATTGCGCTTTTATAGATGTGGTAGATTTCTTGGTTATCCAATGAATAGCTTTTTCTAAATAATTCTTTTTAGACATAAATTTGATTTGGTGAAAAATAGATGACCTATAAATAATAACGCAAATATAAGTCAATTTAGTTCCTACAGAAACTATTATTTCACTTTTGGAATTTCATTCAATGTTATTAAAGGAGCAGCATCGATATCTTCAGCATCCATTAATTGTGTCAATGTTTCAATACTGGAATTAAGTTGTTCAATTTGTTGACGAGAGAGTTTCTTCAAACGAATCGACATTTTTTCTTGCAATGTAGTCGGGGATTCCTTTAATAAGTCAGCTCCTTTAGCGGTCAACGTTATATATGTTCCTCTTCTATCCTGGGAGTTGGGAAGTCTAGCTACCAACCCTTTATCTTCTAATCGGCTTACAATGCCTGAAACCGTACTGGCGTTTAAGTTGATGTACGTCTTTATATCTTTTGAAGATGCACGATAATCTTCTTGTTCAGATAAAAATTGCAATACAAGCAGCTGAGGAATACTTATTCCAAACTCTTTCTCTATTTTTTTACTTTCGAGGTTTATAGATCGAATGATCTTTCGAAGTTTTACTAGAATTTCTAGGTACTGCATATAATACTTTTTTCGACTTATCTCATAGACAATGTAAAGTTAATCTTTCCAATATTATCTATTATTCTGATTTATGCAGTTTCACAAAGACGAATTCCTTAATAGACGTAATGCACTTAGAGTAAACTTAACTTCAAAATTTTGGCATGGTCATAAGATTTACATCATTACAGAGACGGATCGGTCTGTTACTACTGTACTTTGTCCGTGGGAATATTAGCCATATTTATAAAAGTTCAAGAACCAGATCATATGTAAAACGATCCAGTTCTTGAAACTATATTTTCAAAAATATTATTTAAATTAGATTTTAATCCATTGATGATTTCTTCAATTTTAATCCTAGATGTTTTTGATAAAATTTGTACGCATGTCGAGCTACATTTCTACCCAGTTCCAATCCAGCAACATTATCTGCCTGAATATGATATCCACCTAACACTCTGGATTGCCCTGCCATTTCTGCAGCTTCTGTAAATGTAGGAAAGTTCAATGTCACTTTTTCACCCAAATGATTGGGTTCGGTAAGATATCCTGCCTGAAGTTCTACTGATGACCCAAATTCATCTGATCCTTTATATAGTTTCAATGCTTCACCACAAGCACCACTCACACAACTATGACCGGAAACATAGCTTGGAAACGGTGGACATAGAAAAGCCGCCGGTGAATATGGCCTCCACTCGCTGCCATCCATTTCGCCCCATCCTTTTACCGGATCGATCCATCCATATATTTTCTTTCCCTTATAGTACTCATGCACAAGAGCATACGGTCGCGCATAATCATAATACATCTTTGAATCCCAGGAAGCAATAAATGCATCCATGGCTACGATCTGGTTTAAGAAATACATTTTTACATCTTCATCAAGCGTATGCTTGTCTCTAACTGAAACCTGCTGTGCAAAAAGTAGCCAGTGGCCAGCTTGTTGTACAGATTTTGGTCCATCTCTCATAAATTCAACTAAGGCTTTTTCTTTATCCGTTAGTTTAGAATGTAAATCCACCACTTCTTTTACTTCCACCTCCAATTGCTTTGACCCAATTGCCGGTGGCGGGCCAGGACGAAATTGATCTGCAGATTCCAAAGTTATGGGTTTTACATTTTGCCAATATGGAGTCAAACACTTTGGAACAAACTTTTTACCATACTGATCTTCAAAATACTTGGGTTGCCATTTTTCCAAGTCCACATTTTCATCAATAGTATTTACCGGCTCATATCCGGTATAATCATAATATGCTGTCCCCATTGATCCTTCTGCCGTACCATATTGATTAGATCCATCCAGTTTTCGTGCATTGATTACTGCCAAAGCTGCCAGATTCCCAATTCCTTCAGGAGTGTTTGGGTCTAATGTATTATTGTCCGGATCATATCCTAGATCATCCATTAGTCTTCTATACATCGGGATGTCCGTAAAATAGTATTCGCTCAATGCCCGATATGCAGCATAGCTAATGGCAATTTCTTTGTTCTTTTCAGTTCTTTCTTCTTTTGGTAACCTGTCAATCCCCTCAAGATAAACTGGTAGGGCATTATCATCACATCTTGACCAGGCATCAAAAACAGATGTAAAAATTAGTCCTAAATATCTTGAAGTAATAGTCGGACGTGGATTGAATTTTTCAGTATCATTTGCGGTAGCATCCAAAGCCATTTTACCCCATTTATAGGCTACATTCTCTGCTCCTTTTTTTTGCATCACGTCAGATTGAGCCGTAGAACTGATTACGAAACTCATCACGAATAATGCGCTGAGTAAAAAATATCTATTCATTTTAATTGTATTTCTGATTAATTAATAATTGAAGGATTATAGTTTTTCTTTATTGGGTAAATCATGATTAAGGCACTTATAATGACAATATTCTTCAGAATATATTGACCAAGAAGGCTTAAACTATTGACTGACAAATTGAAGACTTCTCCCGGAAAAAATAAAAAGGGAGTGAAGGTCATCACCAAATGAAGAATCGCCAATGGAATAGCCCACCGGATCATTCTCCTGGGTATAAGCATTAGTCCAATTCCCAACTCAAATATGGCCAGCAATTTAAGGCAAACCGCCTTTGGTAATATTCCTGCAGTCAATTGGTTTACTGTTTCACATCCAATAATTTCTGCCGGACTCAGTTGAGGAAAAAACTTAAGCATTCCAAATATTATGAAAATTGCAGCTATCGAATATCTCAGAATGGACTCCCTGTTGTACATATTTTTGAGTAAGTTATTAGCGCAAAACTAGAAATAGTGTTCACCTGAATGATTTACAATTTGTGAAATAAGCATTTGGATATGTGAAACATGAATTATCTTTGATGAATTAAAACCGTCTACTTTTGAAATGTCTTGTTATTGATGATGATCCTTTGATTACTGATTTGGTTAAACACTTTTCAGAAAAATGTGAGTTGATAGATTACTGCGTTGTATGCAATGATTCTATTGAAGGTCTAAAGCTTTTGACCAATAGTCAATTCGACATTCTTTTACTAGACTACAACTTACCAGAATTGAATGGTCGTGATCTATTGGAGTTAAAAAAGGATTCCAGCAAAGTGATTATGATTACTTCAAACACTGAATTTGCGGTAGATTCTTATAAATATGATGAAGTCATAGACTACCTGGTCAAACCTCTTAATTATGACGACTTTTATGCTTCGATAAAAAGAGTAGTTAACAGGATAACCATTAGTGACACCTCGGATACTTCAACGATACGAGATTTTATCATTCTGAGAGACGGCAATAATTGGCTGCCTATCAAATATACTGATATTCAATACATTAAATCCGAATCCAATTATTGTGTATTTCTAACAGATAACGGAAAAGTCATGACCTTGGCAAAACTCAAGGATCTTGAAACTAAACTTCCCTCTTATTTCATCCGTTGTCATAGATCTTATATTATTAACACAAAATTTATTGATCGAATAAACTTAGATGAAGTTCAACTCAGGAATGAATTGATACCCATCAGTCAACAATTTCGGGAAAGTGTAAAGCAATTCATAGTTTCCAACTCTTAATCCATGGTCGAGGAAATAGAATCGAAGTAAATACGCATGATTTCTGCAATTTCCATACTCACGATCTCAGAATCAAAACTCTTCGAATTGAGATCTTCTTTAATATTAAACAGATACGTTTCAAGTCGGAATAATTGCAACCTTCTCAATGTATTATTCAGTTTATGTAGTACCTCTTCAAGTCCATTTATTTGTCTGTTTCGGATATTTTCAATTAACCGATCTGTGTAAATTTGCCATTCCTTTAGCAGCAACTGAAATGCTTTTGTGTACTTAGATTTATCATTATCATAATCTAATTTAACCACATCAGTATTGGGCATTCCATATCGTGCATAGATCGTAGCCTTGTTTACAGCATCAAATAATCGTTCTTTAGTAAAAGGCTTAGACAATAAAACTGCATTGGGTATAACCGACTTAATTTGTTCACTGGTTAAGTCCTGATGACCACTTACCACTACCAATGCCGTTGATTCTGACATTATGTGATTTAGCGTATGCAAATGATCACTCAATTTGCTTTTATGAAGATAGAAGTCGGTTATTACCAAATCAAAACTATCATTTTGATCAGGTGTCAATGCATCAAAACTGGAATAGACTGATATGTTGGCATTCTCGAAATAGTGTTTGTAAAGATTAATCACCTGTTCGTCATCTTCCAAAACAAGTATTTTCTCCCCACTTAATATAGTATCACTCACTGTTTGTAAAGAATCTGATTCAATTGATTTTCTGGTGGTTGATTGTATTTCAAATGAGAATGAAGAACCAACATCTTCCTCAGATTCTACGTGCAATTTAGAATTCATGATGTCGAGCAATTCATTCACAATGGTCAGCCCTAATCCATAATTGGAAGTAAGAACCTCATTAGTTTTGGTATAGTAGCGATCCTTTATCCGATCAATTTCATCCTCTGAGATTCCCACCCCATTGTCTGACACTTGAAATTTTAAAATTGCCCCTTCATTCGTATTGTTCTGTTTTCTAATTTGATGCAATTGGATCCAAATTGTTCCATTTGGTTTTGTGTGTCTAATTGCATTTGAAAGTAGATTATTTAAAATTTGACTAATCCTTAGGCGATCAATATTTGCTTCGATGGATGTTAGATTTTCATCAATTTTGGTTAATACTTGGATACCTTTTTGATTCGCAGTATATGAAATTCCCAATACCAGCTCTTGAATCAAACTTTTAAGATTCGTATAGCCAAGTTGCAATTTTAAATTGCCCTTCAATATATTTTGATAATCAAGAATACTATTGACTAGGGCATTTAGATTCGTCGTATTCAATCGAATGCTATTCAAGACATCAATTTGATTAGAGTTCGGATTATTCTGTTCAAGAATCGTACTCAAACCAATTATGGATTGAAGTGGATTTCTTATTTCATGAGTTATGTTCTCAATAAAGTTCGATTTATCCTTTTCCGCCTCTTTGGCTTTTTGTTTTTCTGCTTCGATAGAGTTGATCTGATCGTTTATGATTATGGACATTTCTTCAAAGCTCTTTGCCAGCTCCCCAATCTCGTCGTTTCGTTTTGTGGGCAATTCGGAAACTTTTCGTCTCTTGGGAAACTCTTTTATGCTTTTGGTGAGATTTTGAAGGTTTTTAAATTGACTTCTCAATATCAAAAAAGCAATAATCGTAAATATGAAAACTATAATTAAAATGCGAAAGATGCTTTGTTTTATCCAGGAGTAGTAGGATGAAAGAAGCTCCGATTTATCCGCAATAACATGATAATATATCTTATATCCCATTTCTGGAATAGATACAATATGGCCGGAGTATAATTCATGTTCATTACCTTGTATTCCGCCCGCTAAGGTATTTTGATGCATAGATACTTGAGAGGAATTAGCCCCAAATTCGAACCTAAATGTACTGTCTACTTCTTCGTGTAAGAGATAGTAACCATCTTCATTGAATACACGCAGATAAAAAGCTGACTCTACAGATTTATTCAATTTTTCAAAAAACTTTGTCAGATCAGTGTTGATAACTATTATACCTTGCTTAACACCTTTGAAATGTACAGGAGTGGCTATTCTTAATGTCGGAGTGTAAGGTTTACTGATCGTTCCGAATTCTTTGTTTAGATCTATGGGTGAAAAATACAATTCATTGGAGTCCAGCTGGATTGTATTAAGAAAATAAGGTCTATTTTTCTTTACCTGTAATTTATCAATTGGTGTGATTACAGGTTTACCATTCATTCGATCTACTCTAACCAGCTCTTTACCATCTTCCGCATCCAAAAATCTAATTTGGCCATAATCACTATTTGCTGTTAAAAGTGAGAGAAACTCTTCATTCAAAAGTTCGTAATTTTTCGAAGATTGTCCCTGCAGATAATTCTTTAAAACAGGGTTGCCATCCAAAAATAAAATATCCGTTATCAACTCATCAATATATTCCTGGATTTGAACATCGATTAATTTACCAGTATGCAACAGCTGATCTTCCGCATTTTTAATGATTCTTTTAGAAGAACTTTCAAGAAGTAAAAAACCCATAATACTCAGACCGATCAAAAAAATGATCAGATAGATAATGGCATTTTTAAAGGCTAGTGATTTAAAAGAATTCATATTATAAACGTAATGGAACAGTAAAGGTAAGAAGAAGGTGGAACAACGAACATTCTATTGTGTAATCATTGCAATGTAATTATTGCATTACTCAATAGCTACTTGAACTGATTTATGAAAGACCATTGATGTCATTAGTTGTACTGTGCTTTCACCCCTGGCAACTTCAGTATCATATTTTTTCCAAGCTGTAAATCATCCACATGGCCACCGTAAGGTGAATTTTGAGTTTTAAAATGGGAGTGAATATTTGTAGTATGATGTGTAAATATTGCCCTGTGATGTTTAGAATAAAATCCCAGGATTTCAACCTCCGTATTCTCAAGAGTTCCATGCAGACCTGAAGTGATGTGTTTTTCATGTGAATGCTCCATATCCCCATCTTTCCAATCTATAATGTGCCAGTCTAGTGATCGAACTTTTCCATTGAGTAAAAAGGGAAAAGGCTCGTTGAGTGGAATTCCATTGCCTAAAGCAGAATCTGCAATAAATTTTTCTAAATCCTCAAAACTCCGTATTTCAGAAGGGATTATGACGTCTATCCAATTTTCGATTTGGGCCCAAACCAGTAAAGTAGCCTTTTTACCAAATGTAGAGTCAATTACAGACTTACCATTTTCAACGATTGTATTATACGGTTGACCATCAAAAATTTGAATTTCTCCTTTTAGGTTTTCCAGCGCTCCCAAGGCATAAACATGAGCTAATGATTTAAGACCCTTCAGTTCTGCTTTGGCCGAAACATCTCCTTTGTGCATCATTAATTTCAAAGCCCCACGATACTGGACATTATAAATATTTTCAAAGGATCTTGATTGGCAACTGCAAAGGAGTATGCAAAGAAATAGTACTTTTTTCATTCTTCACTTTTGATAAATATAATAGTTTTAGTCCATTTTATATAAGTGACGGTAATATACAGGTAGTTCTGAAATTATTATCCTTGAAACGCAAAATGGGAATATATTACCTACAAAATGAGAAATGCTTTCATTCTAATTGTGCATTACATAACTTAATATCAAGCAAAACTAATACTCTATAAATAAGGATAAAAAATAAACATCCTTCAGATTAAACTCAATTGACTAAAAAGGAATTTTAAGAATTACCTAATTAAACATAACGTATATTGATCTCATGTAAAAGAAAAAAGTAAATCTAAACTATCAAAGAAAGCCTCTACTGTTTAGATTTACTTGCAATTTATAACAGCTCAAAGATACGTTTATTGTTAACATATTTCTTATTCCTCTTCATTCTTTGCGCTCATTTGATACCAGGTATCGGGAAATCATCATACATACTTCTGCGTAGTTAGGTGCAGATCTACATATCTGCAAGGTCTGGCCACTACGTGTCCTGGCACCTCCTTCGTCGGCGATCCACCTTGTATATATGTATCTCTTCCCTAGTTGGGCATACGATAGTATGAGCGTGAGTCTCATCAGTTTTATTTCATATTTATATATCATTATTATGGTTACTTCATCATCAGCCGGTACAGTTCAGTTATCGGCGCAGGTTAGTGAGTGTTTGTCACTAGATTTATCATTGTTACATTTCATTTCAGCTTCATTGGTTCGGCATCGCGCTGGTGATCTGGGTCAGGTCTATGGTCCGGATTATGAGTCTGGGATGGCTGCCTTTGAGTTTGGTGGCAGGTATTCTTCGGTGTTTGAGTATGAGTATAGTGAGTCGACTTTGGTGGGTCAGCAGTTGTTGGTTACTTCGCCTCGAGCTAGGGATACTGTGTTTGTATCGTTTGTAGGGGAGCTGTTTTAGGCTCCTTTATCATAGATCAAACAATGTATATTTTTATAAAATTAAAACATATCCATCTTGAACTAAATGAACGATTTGTCTATCTTTATAGCGAGCTTAAAGTGGTTCATTTTATTACTTTCTGTTACATTTCGGTAGTGAGTAATCAGTGAGTAAATTAAGTCGAAAAAATCTAATTAACTGAAATACAATATAGATTCTGGTAGAGTTCGAATCCTGCCGGGATCACTAAAGAAAAAGGAGTCTCAAGAGACTCCTTTTTCAAATATTCGTTGAGTCGGGCAGTAACTGGAGTTGATACTGGACCAGTGCCATCGAAAAAGGCCAATGCCCCAATATTAATGACCGTTCCATCCTTACCCGTAAATGATTGTTCTACAGTAGGGTCAGCAATTATTATCGTCTGCCCCTCAGTTTTTAGTGATTCGACCAATTCTGAAATCGATTCAAATTCATCCACTTCGCCAGTGGGGCCCTCATCATCACATTTGCAGCTAGTAATACACACAAAGAGACTTAAGCCAAAAATTATCTTGTAAATAGAATATTTCATAATAGTTATATTTTGATTAAGTAAAAATGAATGATGCTATAATTGGACATTCATTCCTATTAAAATTTGATAAAAGAATACATTTGGCGATCGCACCTTACACCTACTTGGTGATGCTATTTCCTAGAAAGGTGACCTCTAGAAGATTATTTTATATTATCGTGGATTGTTCAACATATAGGCGTTCAACGAAGTAATTAAAATTGATTTACATATATTTTACACACTTTTACAGTAATAGTTTCGCGCAGGAGTAAACTTCAATCTACATTGCCAATAAATTAAAAATCACATGAATAGAAGAATATTAAAATTATGTTTTGGGCTATTTATTTGGACAATACTGATGGTCAATCCAGACATTATTATATCCCAAGATACAACCAGCGATGACACCAATTCTAAATCACTGACCTCTACCCTAGTCGATAATAGCCAACTTCCAATTTCCGAAAGAATAAAACTTTACCATAAATACAAAGCGGAAAATCCCAACTCAAATAATCTCGAAGATGAAATGAATATGTACGGATATTCCTTGCTATGGAACGACAATCTGAATGATGCCCTCGAGATATTCAAACTCCTGGTTTCAGAATTTCCAAACTCATCCAATACATATGACAGCCTGGGTGAAGCATACCTGAAATCTGGAAACAAGGATTTGGCACTTATTAATTATGAAAAATCCCTGGTCCTGGATCCAGATAATTTCAACGCGGAAGACCAGATTGACTTAATTAAAAACCCAAATAAAAAGCGACTTGGACCAAAGGAAAAATTTTATAAAAAGTATTCGGTTCAAGAATATCTGGAAGACATTGACCAATTAGGCAATACACTGATGAAGGTCCATCCAAATGTTTTTCAATTCATTACTAAAGAAGAGTTCACCAAGATAATTCAAGACAAAAAGACATTGATCAATGAAACCACGACATACGCCGAATTTACATGGCATTGTAATGAGATTTTGGCAAATATCAATTGCTCTCACACGAGTTCAGGCGGGTTTTGGCAAAAAAATAGTATGCTGCCTTTAGAAGTGCGATTCCCACTCCAGACAAGATTGGTAGATGACAGACTCTTTGTAATCGACCCTCTGAATAATAAAGATCAAATCTCAATCAAAGATGAAATCAAAAGTATCAATGGTGTAACGATAAAAAATCTAATTCAAGACATATATAAATACATCCCTTCTCAAGGATATATTGAGACGAGTAAACTACATGAATTCAATACTTGGTCGACAGTCATGATATCATACATGCTCAACTTCCCACAGGAATACAGCATAGAATTGGTGGGAGATAATGTGCCAATAAGACTCCATAAAGCCGAATATCATAACGATCCAAAACGTGATGAATCCAAGGCCTACTGTGGCGATGATTTGTGTATGGAATACATTGACAAAGGAAAGAAAATAGCTAAAATGACCATCTCTTCATTCAACTATTATGAGTGGAATAATTTTACAGTCTTTCAACGATTTATAAACGAAAGCATGGCTGAAATGATCGAAAATAAAACGGAGCATTTGATCATTGATTTGCGCAATAATGGTGGTGGTTCTCCAGAATCTAGTATCCACCTCCTCAAATATTTAATCCATGAACCATTTATCTACACCGCCATAGCAGAATTTGAAGGTAAAACCGAAAAGACCAATACAGAAAAAGTGCAAACTCCTTTCGAAAATGGGTATCATGGTAATTTGTACTTCATCATTGACGGTGCAGGACAATCGACTACAGGTCATTTCATGGCTATCGCAAAAGATAGAAAACTGGGCACTATCATCGGCGAAGAATTAGGGTCAAACCAATTCTGCTCAGCTGGTCAAAAGACATGCAGATTATCCAATACAAAAATGAATTTCTACGTCGCTAATAACACCCATATTTCTAATGTGTCTTCTCAAGATTATGAAGTCGGTGTCCTGCCAGACCATTATGTCCACCAAACAATAACCGATTACATTGATGGCAAAGATGCAATCCAACAATTCACGCTTGGCCTTATTGCCAAAAAAGTGGATTGGGAACCAGCCTCCAAATTTCATTCTTCCCACTTTTTGGAGGTCAATAGTAAATGGAGAAAAGAATTATTCAGGGTCCCATTGAGTTTTGCTCCGGATATTCCATTTAGAGGAATTGAAGATGCCAGATTTCCTGTCGGATGGGAAGTAACAGATAGCAGCACATTTTGGTCCTATGTTTTTGCATGGAATATAGGTCATCCACAGATGCTCACTACCGATGAAATGGCCAATAGTATGGAATTGTATTTTGACGGCCTTATGAGGGTCGAACAGAGATTACAAGAGCCTGGAGTTAAAAGAACAAAGGCACAATTTCATAAAACTCCGTCCTCTGAAGGAGCAATAATCTATACAGGAAAAATTGAAACTTTTGATGCCTTTTTCGAGAAAAAACCACTCACTTTTAATGTCAAGGCTGTCCAACATTATTGCAATCAAATTGAGCGAGCAATTATTTTGTTTCGCTTCTCACCCAAGGCCATTGATCATCATGTATGGGATAAATTAAATGAAGTAAAATTGCCAGATAAAATATGCAATCAGTAAAGATGACTCACTGCTTTAGCCAATTATTAATTCTTGTAATATTGTGAAGCCTTGAGGTTTTGAAGTAAAGATTTGTCCGTAATTATAAAATAAAAAGAGTCATGTTTTAATCGACCATTTGCGTTCAATCATTAAATGCAACTACATCGTGTGGTATTTCAACCTATATAGAAATCAGTTTAAGGCAATTAGTATAATACACTTATAAATTCATGAATATTTTATATATTAGTAATTAATTACATTTATAACTTACTAATAATCATGAAATTCCTTACTACTTTAACCATTCTACTTTGTTCCATATCTGTGAATTCTCAAAGTTTATCTGAGCTTTTTGCCATTGATGGACTTCAAATAAATGCATATCATTATAATTGGACAGTGGCTTCGACCTGGAGCACTTCATATACTTTTGACAAGTTGACCACGATTGATGACAAAGAGGTACATGTATTCAAACACAACCGCTTGGGCATAGAATTGACATTGTTTATCGAAGATGAAAGAGTATTTGAATATGATTCTCAAAATGAACAAATGACATTGATTTATGATTTTGGGTTGCAGATTGGTGAGACAATGACCGAAAGTCAGTACAAAGGATATACACTTGTAGAAACAGGTGACATCACGCTGCTCAATGGCGAAATCAGAACATTTGACAGATTGAAATTAGGAGATGAAGAGCGGGTTATTATAGAAGGCATTGGGGATATTGAATCTGGATTGATTCCTAATTTCCTGGACTTTGAGGGTTATGATGTCTTTATTTGTTCTAAAATAAATGGTGACTTACTTATTGAAGGTGATCATAATGAGACGTATAAATGTGACGAATATAGTTGTATTTACCCTGTTTCAGATTTCTCGTATAGCATCGAAGATTTTGAATTGAATTTAGAAAATGAAGCTGCTAATTACACATCTTTTTATTGGGATTTTGGTGATGGCAATACCAGTACAGACATTAATCCTTCTCATAACTACAGTACACCTGGGTGCTATGAAGTCTCACTTATATGCAGCAATGATTGTATCCAAGAAATAATAAATTCTGCCGTCACCAAAATTTGCGTGGATAATGCCTGGGATCAAGAAACTTTCGATGGAGTGACAGCAACAGGACGACTATTTCCTATCAATGATTCAATTACCATCACCTATGCCAATGAAGAATTCTTGAAAATCAATCGAAAAACAAATACATCTCAAGCGCTCAATATTGCACCTGATGGTGTCACAAGGAGGTTAAATACAATCAAGTTTTGGGATGAATCTCATGGACTTGCTGGAGGTGACTATAGTACTACGACTGAAGACAAAAGATCCGTCCTTATCACAAATGATGGCGGTCTTACCTGGCACTCGGCAATCCCAGAATCCTACCATATTTCGAATATTTTGATCCAAGAAAATGGAAAAGCCAGTGTTTGGAGGAATAGGTATTACAACCACTTTTATCGTACTATTGATTACGGCCAAACATGGGATACCATTTTTTACAACTACAACAAAATACTTGGAGAATTCCTGTATAGTGAAGGAAATACCATGATTGCAAGAGGTATCACTACTGTTCCTGGGAGTGCGAATAAAATATCATTGGCAGTTTCGACTGATGATGGCCACAACTGGACCAATAAATCACTCCCCTTCCATATTCAACAAATTCAATTTTTCACACCACAAGATGGAATGTGCACCGATGGATACTGGCTCTACGAGACTTCTGACGGAGGTGACAATTGGACCAAAATTACGGATGTACAAGATGTGGATGAATTTTATTTTTATAACAAATCTACAGGATGGTATATCACAGGAGATGGAGTTGTGTTTTACACCGATGACAATTTTGCCACCTCACAAGTTACTGATTGCGGAGCCAATAATCTTCATGCCATATTCCCAACTTCTGAAACGACTGCCTATGCCCTTGGAGAAGAATATCATCCGCCAGCGACGTGGAAGGCAATAAATCAATACGACTTCATCACATCCAATATATCGAATTGTTCGATTGTAGACCAAGACGCTGATGGATTCTATGCGCATGAGGACTGTGATGACAACAATGCTATGATCAACCCTGATCAAGAAGAAGTACCATACAATGGATATGATGATGATTGCAACGCAGCTACGCTAGATGATGACTTGGATCAAGATGGGTACCTGCTTATAGATGATTGTGATGACAATGATCCTTCGATTAATCCTGGGGCTGAAGAAATTGCAGACAACGGGATAGATGAAAATTGCGACAATATGGATCTGACTACTTCTACAAAAGACATTGAGCAATTAAGAATTGATGTTTTCCCAAATCCGGCATCTTCAGAACTGAATATTAATATTGAAGGAGATATTGAATATGAACTCCGAATTCACAATTTGTTGGGCAAACTCATATATGTAGACAACAATAACCAGAGCCTTTCTTTAAATGATATCCCAAATGGCACTTATGTAATAGTAATTCGAGACTTGAATTCAAATCAGATGATTGTAAAAAAATTAGTGGTTGCTAAATAAATTTCTGTGGCGAATACTCAATATTTAACTGGGTACTAGAATGCTAAAATATCCTGTACCCCAACCCTATATAATAGCCTGTATTCAATTCTGTATGATTATAAATTTCAGGAATCTCTGAATAATTTTCTTGCATTAATTGATCTCTTATGGCCCCTGGGACAATTTTCCGTTTGGCATCCGCCCAACCTACGTCTAAAATAAACTGATGATCACTACCGAATGACAGACTTGCACCAAATAAGACCACAGGTGCTTCGATATAACTATTCACATCCAAGCCCAAGCCCAAATGAATACCCACTCCAACCCAACTAGCTGGCTTGTACATGTAATGTGAATATACTGCAAAACCCATCTTCTTTTGTTCTGTAAATACAGGAGTCACCTTATTTCCAATTTTATTAAAGCCCACATACCTATCTTTCAGCCATGACTTGAATAAACCTGCACTCCAGACTACACCGTGCTTATCATAAGAATTTTGTGATAATGATTCTTGCGCAGCACTCATCGAAACCAATGTAAAAAGCAGAATGTTAACTAAAATTAATTTATACATAGATTTTTCGTTTTAATCCTTCATTAAAAATGAAAATAATATCTAGAAGTCATGTCACAAAACAGATACTTTCTCTATTATAGGTTTACTAAACTTTAAAAGTTTAGTAAACCTAAAGGAAACCTAAATTTAACGTATCATGGGCAAATTCAATTACTGGCAAAAATTCCAAGAAAACTCCTATTATCATATTTATAATCGAGGAATAAATGGAACCAATATTTTTAAATATAATGAGAATTATAAATTTTTACTGAGAAAGTGGAAAATGCTGATTCATCCCTTCTTCGACACACTTGGTTATTGTCTAATGCCTAATCACTTTCATTTCTTAGTTCTGGTCAAACCGCTAACAGTAGAAATCAAAGAATGCATAGAAGAAATCGAAACTTCTAAAAGTCGAAATCTAATTGCAAATAATATCTGCTACAATGACTTTTTAGAAGATCAATTCAAGAGATTATTTTCTTCATACGCCTTAGCTTTTAATAAACAAGAAAGGCGCACTGGAAGTCTATTTCAAAAACGATTCAAGAGGGTTGGTATTCAAAACGGATTCGAGTCATTGGAAAAATTGGCCTATATCCATCATAATCCAATACATCACAGCTTCACTTCCAATTATGATGAGTGGAGTTTTTCTTCTTATCCAGAATTTATCAATGATTCTTCTTCTATAGTCGACTCTGAGGCTGTATTCGATATGTTTGACGTGGATGAAGAAAAAGCGAGGAGAGCATTTATAGAATTTCACGAGGTCTATAAAAATAAAAGAATGCTTCAGAGCTAATTGACTATTACTCATTCGGATATTTGAGCTCTACTTGCTGCCTTATCTCATCACATATCGAAATCAAATTCAAGCTATCCTGATGCAACCATTTTTCGCTCTCGATCTTCCCTGCGTCGATACATTTGAGGCATTCCTCAATCTCATATGTATATCCCATTCCTTTGGTTGGCAAGTCAAATTTTGTCTGCTTTCCCTTCTTTTCTATTCGGAAGCCCTGAGCCTGATGCCATCTACGGTCAATAAATATCTTTCCTTGAGTACCATAAATTTTGGCCACCATATCGGATGCAGATTTCAAGCCACTCATAATATTAGCCATTCCATTTCGATACTTAAAAATAGCCGAAGTCTGAAGGTCTGCTCCAGTGGCATGCTTGTTCGATGCGGCTAATATCTGGCCTGGAATACCCATTATCATATAACTCAAAAATATCGGATAAACACCAACATCCAATAAAGCTCCTCCTGCCAATTCCATATTCAACAATCGACTTTCTGGAAGTGCATCCTTATAAAAAGAAAAGTCTGCATTGATATAATTTACCTCACCGATTTCATCATTCTTAATATGTTTTAATACAGCTTCAAAAGATGGATTGAATCTGGTCCAAAACGCCTCCATCAGAAATACATTGTTTGCCTGTGAAGCACTGATCAGTTGACGTACCTGACTTTGATTTATGGCAAGAGGTTTTTCGCAAAGTACGTGCTTGCCATGATTCATAGCCTCTAAAGCGTATTCCAAGTGCGAATTGTGTGGTGTGGCAATATAAATAATATCAACCTCAGGATTTTCGAATAATTCCTGGTAAGATCCGTGACAATATTTTGCTTCAAAGCGCTTTCCAAACTTTTCTGCCTTACTGATCGTCCTGGAAGCTACTGCAACAAGTTCACAATTCTCTACAAGAACCAAGTCCATAGCAAATGAATTCGCTATTTTTCCCAATCCAAGAATACCCCATTTTAATGCCATATCACTAATTTTAATTTGAGTTTTCGATTCATCGTACAACTATGAATAAAAAGAAACGTCTTTCCAATAATTCATGACTTTTCGATAATATCATATCTTACAACAAAATACACATAACCATGAAAAGAAGGCAATTTATAAAAACTTCTGTAATAGCATCTTCCTCACTTGCGATGCCTTCGATATTAATACCATCACCCAAGAAATCAATCGGCGTAGCTTTAGTAGGGTTAGGATATTATAGTACCGACTTATTAGCTCCTGCGCTACAACTTACCGAGCATTGCCACCTTGCAGGTATTGTAACCGGGAGTCCCAAAAAAGCTGCACAATGGCAAAAAAGACATGGTCTAAAAGACAAAAATATCTATGACTATGAATCGATGCACAGGATGGCCAACAATCCAGATATTGACGTCGTCTACATCGTGACTCCAAATGCACTGCATCTCAAATATGTAGAGATCGCCGCGAATGCCGGCAAACATGTCTGGTGTGAAAAACCCTTGGAAATTAATGCTTTCCAAGCCAACAAACTCGTCAATGTCTGTAGTAAAAACAAGGTAAAGCTGTCCGTTGGATATCGCATGCAACACGAAGCCAATACCCGTACAATAATGAAATGGGCCAAAAGCAAGCCCTATGGACAAATCAAGACATTGACCGCCGAAGCAGGATGGACGGCATTTGGATATCGAGGGTGGAAACTTCATAAAGAATTGGGAGGTGGAGCGATGTATGACATGGGTACCTATCCGCTCAATGCGGCTAGATATGCAACTGGTGAAGAACCAATAGCAGTATCTGCCACCCATCACGTCACCCGACCAGATATATTCAATGAAGTAGATGAGACTACCAAATTTACCCTTGAATTTCCTTCAGGTGTCATAGCTCATTGTACCACTACCCTCGGTGCCGGAATCAATCGCCTTCATCTGGAATGTGAAAATGGATCTTATGGCCTTTCTCCCTTTCAATCCTATCATGGGGTCACTGGGAAGACCAGCGATGGAAAACTTCTGGATATCTATGTACCCAATCAACAAGCCAGACAAATGGACGATGATGCTTTGGCGATCATGAACAATACTCCGTTGATGGTGCCTGGAGAAGATGGACTTAAAGATATGTACATCGTTGATGCCATATTTGCAAGCGCTAAAGACGATGGAAAGAGAATTCTCTTAAACTAAGATTGGCATATTCAGAAGTAGACTATCTTTTCAAAAATCGAAGTCTGAGTATTAAAACGGGAGTAAAGAGAAGCGTGGCTGCGGCTGCGTTTTGGGATGTGGGAGCGGCTATGAGTGCTGCATTAGGCAGCCTTGATTTTTTTTGATTCTGTTTTTTGATCAAGCAAAAAATAGAATGCCTAGCCGGCGAGGCGAAACAAAGTTAAGTGTTCCAACTACCTAGTTTTCGTTGAAAATACACTAAAAAAGGTGCTATATTCTAATATTTTTTCAGTAGTAACGCTATATTTAATAAGCCTAACTTGTTAATTTATAACTAATTATAAAATCTATATATAAGAAATATTTACTTAGGAATATCCCTAAGATTGCCATCAAATTCAAAATCCAAAAATGCGCTTAAACAATGATTTAGATTTGGGCTTTTTATTATTCAAAAGATGATCTCTGACTTCAGAATCAACATATTCGTTTAGGTCGGAAAGCACTTTTTCTTCAAAACTATCGGATGCTAGACCTTTATTAATCAGTTCGATATTTTGTTGAAAATTGTCAATCAAATACCAATAATTATTGTGCATCAATTCTTTATCTTTCTTTGACCCCATACGTGCAAAGCCATCCGAATCTCCACCATACTTATAGAAAATTTTTAAGTGATCAAGCGTTATCATCGTGTAAATTTATATCCTAAAAATTATTCCCGTCTAATTTTATAACGTTATTCTTCCTTCTCCTGTATAAACGTTAAAACTGCCTTCTCGCAAAAATCCAACTAACCCCATCCCCTGTTCCTCAGCCAACTGAACAGCCAAAGATGATGGTGCTCCTATTGCAGCCATCAAAGCGATGCCCGCCTTACTTGCTTTTTGAACCAACTCAAAACTAGCCCTACCACTCACTAAAACCATATATGTTGAAAGTGGATATTCGGTCTGGCCTCCAATCAACTTGTCCATGGCATTGTGTCTGCCTACATCTTCCTTCACCAGGACTATTTCTCCAGCTTCATTCACCAAGGCACAAGCATGGATACCGCCAGTCTGAACAAATTGAGACTGGTGCTGCTTGAGCTTTTCAGGCAATGCAAAAAGCATTTTTTTATAAATCTTAAAATTCGAAGACCACGGAAGAAAAATTGTATCTGAATGAATGCTCTCGATCGAAGCCTTTCCACATACACCACAACTCGATGTCGTGTAAAAATTGCGCTTCAACATATCAGCATCAAAATGAACCGAGGCATCAAGTGTGATCAAAATAATATTATCTTCCAACTGCTCGACGGAGGTAATATCTAACTGTGATTTGATGATGCTTTCTGTAAATAAAAAGCCTCGAGCCAAGCTTTCATCCTCACCAGGCGTACGCATTGTCACGGCCAAACTGATAATCCTAAAAACACCATGCTGAGTGTGATACCTTACTCGGATTTCCAATGGCTCTTCTATCGTCAAAGTATCAGCCAAGAGCTTGCTGGAATCATTATCGTGGCGGACTATATTTTTATTTTCTATTGCACCCACAACGCCATTTGTCTAAGCATTCGGATTGGGAAACAAATCAGACTCATCTTCATCCCTAGGCTTCAGGCATTGCCAATCCTTTTCTATAAGAACGTATAGTCCTTCTTTAGTCCCATTATCCATGTGTGCATCGAAACCTTCCAGATCAGACTTCATCCACGCCTTGACATCAGAAGCCGCCAGTTCAACCTTTATGTGATTCTTCTTGAGATCCACACATAAATATTCACTATTGCCTTTCTTTTTAGAAACGACTGAATATTTAAAAATCTGAGTAGTACCAAAAGTGCACTTACTGACAACTTTCCCCTTTTTCTTCAACGTTTTTAAGTCCGTAGAAGAAAGTCTAAATCTTATTGTATTGTCTTTTATTCTTATTTTCATCAACTACTATTTTCATTATTATCATCTTCATTCAACTTTTCACCACAATATTTACAATGTTCGGCATCATCATCATGCCCCTCTTCACTACAATATCTGCAAGCCTGTGAAGTAACTACTTTATTCTTCTTAGAGCCTGCCGCAGACATGACCTCAGCCGTGACTATTCCCGTAGGAACAGCTATGATCGCGTATCCAGAAATCATAATGATCACTGCAATAAATTGGCCTAAAGGAGTCACAGGAGATATATCACCATAACCCACTGTGGTCAATGTAACAATTGCCCAATAAATGCTCCGCGGTATGCTGTCAAACTTAGTATTCGGGCTGGCTTCAATCAGGTACATCAATGAACCAAAAATGCTTACCACAATCAGTATGAAAATTACAAACACTGATATTTTTGCCCGACTTGCTTTTAAGGCTGACATTATTATCTGACCCTCAACTAAAAAATTTGCCAACTTAAATATCCTGAAGACACGTAAGAGACGTAGACCACGTACTATAATAAGACTATGTGCGCCTCCAATAGCAGGTATCAAGCTAAGATATTCAGGCAATATCGATAGTAAATCTATAATTCCAAAAAAGCTTTTGGCATACTTCATTGGCTTGTACACACAATACAATCTGAGCCCATACTCAATGGTAAAAAATATGGTCAACATCCATTCCAAAACTTTAAAAATAGTGCCATACTTATCGTTATATGAAGGCACAGATTCCAACATAACTACAATCACACTAGCCAGAATTGCGAATAAAAGGATGACATCAAATCTCTTTCCAGCCTTCGTATCTGCTTCAAATATTACTTCATGCAGTTTTTCCCGAGCTGGGCTAAAATTCTTTTTTTTACGAGTTGACATTAGGTTTAAATGTACATTATATTATTCAAAGGTCTTCAAAATTTCGATAACATCCATCAACAACTGTTTACCTTCTTCAGAAAAATTTTCAAATGAATTATTTTGATTGGCAATAATTGCCATCATAAAGTTGTCTGCCATGATCTCGTCTGGATGAATTATATATTGAGTATTGTCCTTGATCTGCTCAAAAAAATTGCCATTATGCTCCACAGACAATGCCGATCCACCATCAGAATTGAGGCCTAAGGTCACTTGATTTGGAGTTATTTTGATTAATGGATACAGATCAAAAGACAGGTATGCGAAAAAAGTAGGCATCGAAGCTTGATAACCCTTTTTGGTACTCAATATAAGAGGCAAAGCCATTTGGGAATTCCCATTTTTATCTTTCAAATTAATAGCATAATCCTTCCGCACTCCATCTGGATTGGTCAATAATCTATCTGATATTTCACGAGGTAAAACCAAATCTTCATTGAATTGAGAGAAGCCAATAAGCGCATACATCTTGTTTCTAAAATCTTCATTGTACCTACTTAAAATATGAAATATCTCATGCAACATTATCGGCATTTGGTCACCTACAGACGGATTCTGAAATATATTCTTTGGAAGAATAATTGCATCTTCCCTGGTATAATACACATCGGGACCATAATGATTCGTCTTGGTCTTAATCAATTCAATATGGTCAGGCATTAATTTAGGATTGATTTTATCGATGGCCGATTTTGCCGATGCGAATACTTCATGAATAAATTCTTTTTCGCTTGGAGTAAAACTTTCCATTTCAGTCTTTAAATGATTCTGATATAGCACTTTAGACTCTCCACCAGAACCAGGCATATCTGCCTTTTTCATCTGAATAGACATATCTGCAATTGTGATAGATTCAAAAAATCCATCTGTGGCGTCTTTTACAATTTGTTTTTCAGCCTCTTCCTTATCAAGAAAAATTAGATATTCTTTTGCCTCTTCGGTCTTTGATGAGGAATCTTTCTTGTTAGACTTGCAACTCAGCATGGCTATTGATAAAACAAGTAGAACACTAACTTTTAAATGTGATAACTTCATAATGTTTTTATTTTTGATAACCTGGATGAAACCGCACCAAGGTATCTCTTAAAAATGAACGATCCAAATGCGTATAAATTTCTGTTGTGGTAATACTCTCATGACCCAGCATATCCTGCACAGCTCTCAAATCAGCTCCACCTTCCACAAGATGTGTGGCAAATGAATGTCTAAATGTATGTGGACTCACCGTTTTGTCTATCCCAGCCAATTCTACCGTCTTTTTAATAATAAGAAAGACCATCACCCGACTCAACTTCTTCCCCCTCCTATTCAAAAAAACAAAATCCTCATGCCCCTTGACTACAGGTGCATGCACTCTATTGTGCTCAAGATAGATATCGATAAACTTGATCGCCGCACCACCTATTGGCACCACACGTTCCTTGTCTCCCTTTCCGATGACCCTAATAAAACCCTCATTGGGAAAGTAATTGCTAATCTTCAAATTGATCAATTCGCTCACCCGTACTCCACAGGCATACAAGGTTTCCAAGATGGACCTATTGCGATGCCCAAACTCCTGACTCAGATCAATCGCCTCAAACACAGAAACCAATTCCTCATAACTCAATACATCAGGAATCTTGCGCTTCAGTTTAGGTCCCTCCAACAATTCTGTAGGATCTGAATCAATGATATCCTCCATCAACAAGAACTTGAAAAATGTCCTTATCCCTGACAATATCCTCGCCTGTGTATACTCTCCTATTCCAATTTTATTGATGTAATGAATGAAGTCTTCCAAGTCACTCAATCCTAGTTGTTCTGGTAGTTTGTTCAAATTCGTAGCAACCACAAATTGATACAATTTATCCACATCATACTTATACGCCTCCACGGTATGGTTTGAAAGTGAGCGCTCGAGCAAAAGGTATGCCTCAAATCCTTTAAGGTAGGAAGACCAATTCATTGTGCAAAGATAGCAATGTTCGCATTACATTTTTTTATAATTTGTAAATGTATATAAATAAAAGTGTAATATCACCTACCAAATTTAAAGTGAATCAAATTAAAATATGAAGTACTTGCCAAGTATCTACATGAATTCTCAATGAATCAAAACCGCAATTCTATATTCAAACATTTCCCATTCTCATTAAAAAAGAATAGCAGTTGACAAAAATTAATACCATAAACCCCGCAAGATACGTTCAATGGTATTATATTTGCGCCCTTAAAGTAATTCCAGTAAGTAATCATTTTAACAAACACTCGTGACCCAAAAGGATTCTTCTGTCAAAAAGAAAGGCTTATTTGTTGATATTCTTGCCTCTATAGTTATAGCTGCCTTGTTTATAATCGGTTATCATGTCTATAATAATATTGCTCTAGAGAGTTACTTGGATGACGAAACGGAAGAAGAAATAACGCACGAAGAACAAACCAAAGATTTCAAGTACGGTTACGAAACCAATAACCACCATTTCGAAAGTGGAACCATACAATACAATCAATTTTTAGGGGATATTCTTAATAAAAATGGAGTTGGTTATAGCACAATTGCTGAATTGGAAGTGAAAGCAAAGGATATTTTTGATGTAAGGAATATACGAGCTGGAAAGAGATTTCACCTTATAAAAAAAGACAGTTGCCAGGACAATGCACTTGCATTTATCTACGAACCGGATCCGTTGAGATATATCATCTATGATTTTCAAGATTCTGTTTCTGTCAAGGTGGTGGACAAGGAATATAGCATCGTCAGAGAAAGTGCATCTGGAGAAATAACATCTTCTCTATGGCAATCGATGACCGATCAAAACATAAATCCTGGCGTAATCGATCTAATGGAAGATGCCCTAGCGTCATCTGTTTCATTCTACCATACCAAGGTCGGTGACAAATTCAAAGTGATCTATGAACGTAAGTATATCGATGGTGAGCCAGTATCACTAGGCAAAATGCTCGGCGCTTACTACAAGAATAAACATGGCGAATATTATTCCGTACATTATGAAAATGATTTGTACACAGGATTCTATGACATGGAAGGCCGCCCAAGCAAAAAAGCATTTTTAAAATCCCCGATAAAAGGTAGTGCGCGAATATCTTCAAGATTCAATAGAAGAAGATTGCATCCGATCAAAAAAAGAAGAATTCCACACCTTGGTACAGATTATGCAGCACCATATGGTACTCCGATAATGGCCGTAGCAGACGGTGTAATCACCAAAACGAGCTATACCAAAAATAATGGACGATATGTCAAAATGAAGCACGATGGCACCTATGAAACGCAGTATCTACACATGCAACGATTTGCCAAAGGCATCAGACCAGGAGTAAATGTAAGTCAAGGAGCCATTATTGGTTATGTAGGTTCTACTGGTCTCGCAACGGGTCCCCATGTCTGCTTTAGATTCTGGAAAAACAAAAAACAAATCGACCACCTCAGGGAAAATTTCCCTCCAGCAGAACCAATGCCAGAGGCCGAACTTCCAGAATTCTTCAAACACCGAGACATCATAAAAGAACAACTCGACAACATCCCACTAAAAGGAGAAGAAAAACTAGCCATAGAAGGCCCCTCCCTATAAAATACCTCCGCGAACACCCACTATACCTCCGTGAATCTCCGTGAATTCTCCAATAACCTCCGTGTAATTCCTACCTGCCCCATGCCCCTCTCAAAACCTCACACCCATTCCCCCCAGCCTCAATTCCTCACCCACTTTGATACTAATGTTGTAGTTCGAGTAAAAGTTACAGTTGGATGAGGCGTATCTTCAGTTACATTTTCATGCGTAATGGTCAACACATCATCATTTATGGAATATGAATATACCGCATTTTCATCCACAGGCTCTGGAAATTCTAATTCGCTGGCATGAGAAGTAATTTCAAATAATATATTGCTGAATTTCAATTGATTATCAACGATTGTATACGTTCCTGTTCTACCAACATTTCGAATATCGCCCCTAAAAAATGTACTTACATTACCATTACACCCAGATTCTAAATTTGCAACATAGTTTCCTTCGACACTAAAGCTTCCATTATTTATAGTAAGCATATAATCGGGATCCTCTACCCAAGCATTGGTAGTACACTTACAATTATCATTTTCACAAACTTCTCTTTCAATATTGTAAGAACTGGCAACCCACTCACCTTCCAATCCACCAGAACTGCAAGAAATAATAAATAATGATAATATAGCACAAGTAAAAGATTTCATATCGATCAGATTTAACACTTCAATATAACAAATAAATCTCCCTTCCAAAAAGACTCTACGTGAATACCCCACAATACCTCCGTGAATCTCCGTGTAAATCCTCCGTGAATCTCCGTGAAAATCCTACCCACCGCGATCCCCTTTCATATCACTTAATCACCGAATCACATTAATCTTCTTACTCAAAGACTTCCCTTCTCCATCAACCAACCTCACAATATAAACCCCGCTCCCTACATTCCTCAAATCCACAGTCTCCTTACCTTTCACATTCAATAGTCTCTCCAATAGCTTCCCTTCCATATCCATCACCTCGATCATAGCACCTTCATCCACAAAACTGCCATCCACCACAATATCAAATGTCCCATTATTCAATGAAGGCATCACCGCAAAGGCATCAACGTCCAAAATATCTTCAGTACCTACTGCTACCAGAGTATTATTCTCTATCAGCATATCATCAATATAAAATCCATCCATCTCCACACCTGCATCACTCACGAATGCCAATCTCAAATTGATCACCTGTCCATGATAATCAGACAAGTCTATTTCTTCAATGATCCATTCATCCTGCATGCCATCATACAAGGGGTCATTCGTACCGTGCGTACTCACTCCAGGGCGTGTATAATTTCCACACATCGATTCCCATGTCTGACCGTTATCATTGCTTACCTGAATCAAAACATAATCATAATTAAATTCAATCATCCATCTGGCACTGAATTTCAAAGAAGTAAAATCGCTGGTTTCAAGACTCACTTGATTCATCAATTCCACAAAATCCTCTCTGTCTCTTTCATAATCTGCAAATGGAGAATCTGTCAATGAAGTAGGTCCAGAAGCAAAATGCTCATTCGTCAATCCCCAAGTAGATTCTCCCGTACTCCAATTGCTAAGACTGGTAAAATCATCAATCATTTCCTCCTCAAAAATCGTATTCCTAAATGTAAAAGTATAGGTATCGCTATATACAAACGCGCCATTATCAACCAAAACATCAAAACTCAAATCCTCAAGAGGAGATGCATTGTTTGAAATATTAAATTGAATGGGCAGAACAGTGCCTTCTGATTCATCAAGCGCCACAGGAAATACAAATTCTTCAAATGACAAAACATCTGGATTGTTCGAAACCAGGCTGATAGTGGCATTTCCTGATGTGAGGCCAGCTTTCACCACACTCATTTCGAATGTACCTTCTTGTGACGAGACGATAGGATCCAAGTTTTCGACCGTGACATCATAAAAATTCAACAAGAGATTAGCCGTATTCAAGTTTTGCAACATACAAGATTTATTCAATTGGTCAATCTCAGTAGGTTGAGGCCAAAACCGAGGCCCTACTTCAGGTGTAAAAGTGTAGATTTTATTCTTTTCGGCTTCCTCACCATACATGTAGTCATCGCTATCACCATTCACCCTGTACCCCACTGTCTCTGTACCCGTACCATAATGAAAATTGTTCTCCTTGGTCATTGAGACGGCCATAGCTTTGAAGAGTGCATCTTCGTCTGTAGGTTCGTCATTATACCCCCAAGGGTGGATCAATAAATTGCCATGTGTATGATAATTTAAAGCGATTTGAAAATTGTGATCAATGCAAAACTCTCGTACGGCTTGAGTCTCAGGTTCAGAAAATGCCTGCGGCCCTCGATATGTGCTTGACTCCATATTTGGACTACTCCCCGAATTATCAAAGCCCCAGAAGTAGCCATAATTTCGATTGAGGTCCACACCGATTTTATCCGAATCTTGCTCAGGTCTCCTATTCTTTCTCCAGAAGCCTCCTCCATCAGGATCGGTCAATTCATTGTACTTATATCCATCAGGATTGAGACAAGGCATAAAATACATCTCTGTATTATCCACCAAATACTTGACCATTGGATCGGTCTCATAATTTTCCAGCAAATACCATAGATAAAATATCATTTGGGATAGCCCGTTCGGTTCTCTGGCATGATGCAATGCTGTATAGAGCACTTCGGGTTCATCTTCGTCCATATCAGGATTATCGGATAGTCGCAACCAGATAATATCATTATCCTCCCAGGTCTTAATCCCTTCTACAGCATTTGTTTGAGTGATCAGGTGCGGATATTTTTCATGCATCAATTGCAAAACCTCCATCATCTCATCATAAGTATGGTAGCCGCCCATTGATCCAAATGTATAGTTGACAGGAGTCTCATAATCATATAATACTTCATCATCGCACCCTCCTGACCGTACTGTAGATATATTCTTTTTGGCCTTATAATCTGCCTTAACATCATCAATTACAATGAAATTTTCGATTCCTGCCTCATTAATAAGTTGCAATTCCTTTTCTGAAAAATCATTTACAAAATGTACCCCAGGAATGTATGAACCATGATCCGTCTCTAATCCTA
Organism: Saprospiraceae bacterium; assembly: GCA_965230575.1. GTDB lineage: Bacteria > Bacteroidota > Bacteroidia > Chitinophagales > Saprospiraceae > CAJXUU01. The sequence continues at coordinate 5,473,571 of OZ246013.1, read as the reverse complement.
GTCTGCTTAATTCTGAAATATCAGTTTTGGAAAGGTCAAATTTTACACGGCTGTACTTGGATTGTGAAGTCGCAGTCAATGAAAAAAGGCAAAGAAGTAAGAAAGGCAATAATTGCTTATGCATTAGAAGTATACTTTAAAGTTGTTAATCAATGTTGACGTAAGATACTTGTCCAGTTGATTAAATACCAAATCGATCCAACAAATTCTAAATTCAGAAAAGCAAGACGACAAATCAGATGAATAGGAGAAAAACGTTCCTGAGTCTTATGCGGTAATTCCAACAGCAAAGATTTTAAAGGAATTAAATTGCCTGGCTTTCGTCTTAGGCTATTCTTTATAAGAAATTGTGGAGTGGTAATTGTTGAAAAGAATCAATCATAAATCAGATATTTCGCCCTCATCGTTTTAAACTTCTCTAATCCATCAGACCAAGTTAGTCTAATTTCATCTTCAGATAATCCTCCCTTTATTTGTTTGCGCAAGGCATCCGTACCTGCAAGTTTTTCGAAGAAATTATTATCTAAAAAGAAATCCAAATTTTGAGCCGACAAATCATTATAGGCGGCAATAAGATAAGACAAATTCATTCTTCCATAATCAAACAACTTGCCCTTTGTCTCCTTCCTCAAATCAATGCCTGTACATAATGTATTCTCGTGTTTTGGGTACTTTGCACCTGCCATAGACACAGGTTTGAAAGAATGTGTGCCATACTGAAATTTGGGATGTCCGATGACTTGAAACTGACTATTAGTGCCTCTTCCCACACTCACATGCGTACCCTCAAAAAAACAAAGAGATGGATACAAGAAGATAGATTGAATATTTGGCAAGTTGGGCGAAGGTTTGATTGGCAATTCATAATATGTATCGTGGGTATAATTGCTATTTTGTATTACGGTAAGGTCGGCCTTTACACCATCAGACAACCACCCTTCTCCATTTATCATTTGAGCATATTCTCCTATGGTCATTCCATAGACCACAGGCACGGGATGCATCCCTACAAATGAGCTAAACTCCTTTTCCAGTATCGGGCCATCAATATAATGTCCATTTGGGTTCGGTCTATCCAATACGACCAAATCAATCTCATTTTCGGCACAAGCTTCCATTACATAGTGAAGTGATGAAATGTATGTATAAAATCTTGCTCCTACATCCTGAATATCAAAAACAATCACCTCAAGCCCATCCAAATCTTCATTGGCCGGCTTTTTCTTTTTTCCATATAATGAGATCAATGGCAGGCCAGTCTTAGTATCTACACCATCCTTTATTACCTCACCAGCATCGGCTTCTCCCCTAAATCCATGTTCTGGTGCAAATATTTTTCTTACATCTACATTCAGCTCTATCAAAGAATCTACAAGGTGTTTATTGGAAATCATACTCGTTTGATTTACGACCATGCCCACTTTTTTATCTTTGAGCAAGTCATAATATACCGCTACATTTTCCGCTGCAGGAATCACTTCAAGCTCTGCCTCCACAGCACTCGACATTACCCCTACTTTAGTAGTAGTCTTCTTCTTGTCAGCGCATGAAAAAAATAAAATCGCACCCAATAAAATTAAAATTGACCGCGTAATATTATCTAGTATCTTAAATATTCCTTCCATTCCTTGTTATTTACAATGCCAAAATCGATTTATCCATTCATATATTATAACATCAATATGTGTTTAACAAATCATTATTCCTAATCAAATTCTAAATTTACAACTTCTAACACCCTGCAATCTAAGATTCAGATCTTTAATATTAAGGTTCGGAAAAAGATGAATTTCAATTCTTATCAATTTTGTATTTTGAGAACTCTTCCCATTGAGTCAAATTTGTGATATAAAAAATAGATGTTGCCTACTAATATAAGTAACAATAATCTATATATTATGAATTTTATATATTTGATTTCTTTTTAAAAATAAACTATAGGCATGACGCGTCATTTTTCTACAAAAACTTTAGTTGGATTTTCAATTTTCCTTTCCCTCTTATTATTTGCTTTTAGTGGTTCTCATCCCACTACTGCAGGTGGAGGATATACTGGAGCTCCAAACGACAACGTATGTACTACATGTCATACCCCTGGAGGGCCTCTTGATGGTAATATAGCAATAGGGGGACTTCCCTCTTCTGTAACACCTAATACCACCTATCCACTGACCATCACCATTACCAACACGGCAGGTAGTGCAGTCAGAGCTGGTTTTCAGATGGTTTCACTCAAGGCAAACCTTGCCAATGGCGGCACTTTTTCAGTCCCTGTCACAGAAAGTAATGCACAGGTAAAAACCGCTGCTGGAAAATCATATGTTGGTCATCAACCCGCTAAAAACTTTTCCGGAAATGTAGCTACTTATGACGTGGAGTGGACAGCACCTGCATCGGCTACTGGAGATATCACCGTCTATGCCGCAGCAATAATTGCAAATGGTGCCAATGGAAATAGCAATGACAAATTCGTAGCGACCAATATGTCAGTGACCTTGGGTGGTGGTGGAGACCCACTTTCCGGGACATTTTCTAATATTGTGGATGCCACATGCTCCGACTCAAATGACGGAAGTGCTACTATCAACGCCATGGGAGGAAGTGGAAACTACACTTACAATTGGGACAATGGAGAAACCAACGCCACGGCAGTAATGCTTTCAGGGGGTGAACATTCTGTAACGGTGACCGATGATAGCAACGATCAAATTGTAGAAATGGTGACGATCGGTGCTCCCGATCCACTTGTACCTGCAATAATCTTTCAAAGTGATGCCGTATGCAATGGTGAAATGTCTGGCACAGCTGAATTGACCTGCAATGGCGGTACTCCTGGATATACGTACAACTGGGGAAGTGGAATAATGGGTCCTATTCAAAATAATCTAGCTGCTGGAAATTACTTGGTTACAGTAACCGACTTGAACAGTTGTACCGAGCAAATAAGTGTCTCAATAGGTCAACCTGATCCTATCGTAATTAATATAATTACCATGGACGAACCAACTTGCAATGGAAATGATGATGGCATGATCTCGGTTGAAGCAACAGGCGGAAATGGAAACTTCACCTATAATTGGTTGGACGGAATAGGTGTACCAAATGAAGGTACCTTGTCCTTAATTCCAGCTGGTGATTATCAGGTGGAAGTCGTAGATGACGAAGGCTGCATCAACCAAACCACCATAACCCTGGGAGAACCAGATGAAGTCACTTCAACCATATCTGGTACAGATGTCCTTTGTTTTGGTGGCAATGATGGTACGGCTACTGCAGAAGGAGCTGGCGGAAGTGGCGGATTCACCTATGAATGGTCAAATGGCGGCATCGGTGCTACACAATCCGGATTAACAGCAGGCACCTATTTTGTAACGGTTTCGGATAGCGACAATTGTACATCAACCAGCACAATCGACATCACGGAACCAGCAACATCGGTAGAAGCAGGAATATCGATCATCGACCAACCTAATTGTGGCAATCAGGATGGAGAACTATCGGCTTTTGCCACTGGTGGCACTCCAGATTACACCTATTTATGGAATGACAATACCACCAATCCAGTTTTGACAAATATTGGATCCGGTGATTATACCGTGACTGTTACGGATCAAAATGGTTGTACTTCAGTAAGCATGGTTACCCTTGAAGACAATGACGGAGTGACTCTTGCTGCTAATGATGTTGGCAACAACACCTGCTTTGGTGATAGTGAAGGTACAGCCACAATAAGTGCATCAGGAGGTACAGGAATGTATACTTACAATTGGTCAAATGGTGGCACAAATGCAACGGAAAATAATTTACCTGCAGGAGAATACACCATTACAGTTACTGATGAAGGAAATTGCACAGGAGAAATAACAATTGAGATTACTGAGCCAGATGCTTTTGCGGCGAACGAAACACTTACTCACATCACCTGCAATGGTATCGAAGATGGATCTATCCAACTGAATGCAACTGGAGGAACTGGCGCATTATCATATCTCTGGAATACAGGTGACACCACCGATGCAATTGACAATCTCATTGCTGGCATTTTCAGCGTTACAATAACCGATTCTAATAATTGTACAGGAGAAATTGAGTTTGTAATCGAAGAGCCAGATGAAATTGTAACTGGAGATATTGATACCAATACTCCTTCCTGTCCTGGCGAAATGGACGGCTCGATAACTATAAATCCATCTGGAGGCACTGGCGATCTTACTTTTCTTTGGAGTAATGGAGATATGACAGCCACTGCAGACAATCTTGCCGCTGGAGATTACGCAGTCACTATTTCAGATGCGAATGACTGTGAAGCTGTATTTAATTTCACCTTGGATGATGCCGCTCAATTGATGGTAATCGCGGAGAGCACTTCACCGACTTGTAGTGATGGTGAAGACGGGAGTATTACCATAACATTGGAAGGAGGCAGTGCACCTTATAGCATTATGTGGGGCACTGGAGACACAACCGAAACCATAGAAAACCTTGGAGCAGATGTGTATAACCTTTCAATTAGTGATGCAAATAATTGTGCATATGATACAACAATACAATTAGTAGCACCACCTGAGATTGATCCTAACATTACAAGTACCAATGAAACAAGTAACGGTGTCGCAGACGGTACAGCAATGGCTGACCCGCAAAATGGAACACCTCCATATTCCTATAATTGGAGTACGGGAGATACGACCCAACTTATAGAAAATCTGGCACCAGGAGAATATGATGTCACCATCACTGATGCAAATGGCTGTATGGTAGCAGGTACCGCTGTCGTCAATAATGGAGATTGTGATATCACTTCAGAGGTAAACACCCAGGACATTTCATGTTTTGGATTGATGGATGGATCTATATCAATAGAACTGACTGGTGCGGTCGATCCGATATCGTATGAATGGAGCAATGGATCTACTGGTGAAATTTTGACAAATCTAGCCGCGGGAGAATATAGTGTTACGCTTACTGACGCCAACGGTTGTCAAATTCAAATAACCGACATGATTATAATAGAGCCAGCTGACATCACTGCTTCTGACCCAATTATTACCGATGCTTCTACTTCGACAAGTTCAGATGGATCGATAGAAATAGGATTCTCAGGTGGTACAGGGGCGCTATCCATAGAATACACAGATGAGAATGGAAACCCAATTGGTATTTCAAGTTTTGAAGAATTGCCGACAGGATCATATCAAGCCATTGTAACAGACGAAAATGGTTGCAGCAAGACATTCGGGCCATACACGGTAGGAGTCATTTCCAGTCTGGAAGAAATCGATCCTATAATTGCGAACATCTACCCCAACCCGGCTCAATCATTTTTTATAATTGAGACAGATGCGAGATTAATCTCAAATCCTCACATCTATTCGGTAACTGGACAATTAATAGCATCAACATTTGAAAAAAGTCTAAGTAAGTATACTTTTGATACAAATCGACTTTCGAATGGTGTCTATTATATAAAATTAGTATCTGAAACAGATATCATCCTTAAAAAGATAATTATAACCAAGTAAATAGATTAAAGGAATATCTAAGAGCTGTGATTCATTCAAATTTGGATCACAGCTTTTTTCTTTATGCTACTTGTTCAAATAAACGACACCCTACTAATCAATCAAATTAACATTTTATCAAAGTTTTGTTGAAGCGTCATCCATATTACTGATCCTCACCCTTAATAATATGAGGTCTCGCTTCTGGTGCTTTTTTACTACTTTTGGTCAACTATTTGAAAAATGAATTCTTCGACATGAAATTTACCAAGATTATACTTTTCCTAGCACTTACATTACCAGTATTGGGTCAATCTGATTTGGAAATAAAGCTATTTGAATTGCCAGATGTAATATTTACCAAAATCGAAACTCCTGAAGGTTACCAGGCGGCTTATAAATTGATGATAAAGCAACCACTCGACCATACCAATGAGTCGGCGGGTCACTTTTACCAAAAGGTGTATTACAGTCATAAAGGGTATTCAAATCCTACAGCCATAATTACCAATGGATATAATAAAAATGGAAACAACATCACGGAAGTTGCCACACTTACAGGCGCAAATCAATTAAACGTTGAGCATCGATATTTTGGCGAAAGCATGCCAGAAGAAATGGACTATCAATACTTGAATTTCGAACAGGTAACAGCTGATTTGCATAGAATACGAACGCTTTTTTCTGAAATATACAATGGCAAATGGATATCAACAGGGATAAGCAAAGGAGGTACTACCACCATTTTTTACAAGTACTTCTACCCAAATGACGTGGATGTAAGTATACCGTATGTAGCACCACTAAATTATGAATATGAAGAGCAAAGAATATATGATTTTCTGGATAATATTGGCACCAAGGAATGTAGAGAAGACATATATAAACTTCAAAAAGATCTACTGACCAATTCTGACAAAATCATCCCTTTATTGAAGTGGTACACAAAGGGTCGAGAGCTAAAATTCAACTATCTCAGTCTCGAAGAAGCCTATGAATTTGCTGTCCTGGAATTACCATTCTCGTTTTGGCAATACGGTCAGGATTGTGCAACAATACCCGTAGGAAAAGATCAGGAGACTCAAATAAATTACTTCCTAAACGTTGTAGGTCTTGACTTCTTTTCGGACAGAGATATGAAAGCCTTTGGTTCTCATTACTACCAGTCTGCCACCCAAATGGGATATTACGGATACGAAACAGATGACTTCAAGGGACTGCTCAAATATCTGCCGTACAAGCCTCACCCACATGCCGCTTTTGTACCCAATAAGATGAAAGTCGAATGGGACGGCACCCTCACCAATAAAGTAGCAAAATGGATCGAGGAAAAAGGTAATAATATGCTCTACATCAACGGAGCAATCGACACCTGGTCGGCCACAGCAGTACCTCCTTCAAAAAAGGTGAATTCCAGTTGGTTTTTTATGAAAGGTAAGCATCATGCCAATGCAAGAATAAAAAATATGACAAATGAGGAGAAGAAGGAATTTGTAGATAAATTAGAATTATGGCTTGATATTAAAATTTGAAATCATGACCAAGCCTGGTAATCTTGAAAAGCTTGCTTAGCTTGTGTAGGAGTTAGAAAGCCTTCAATTATCTTCACTCAGAACTTGACAAATTCTCAATGTAGGAGATCCATTTCTTAATTGCCAGTATTAATTATTTCATTATTATTTATTAATTATTCAATAATCTGGTTTTCTTGTTATATTAGTCCATCAATAAAAGATGATTATTCATGGCACGATCGAAGAAGAAAAAAGAGTTGGCTAGAAAAAATAAGGCTGCACAAAAGAAGTTTTTTACTGTTACACTTATCGTTACTTTGATTCTAATTGCACTGCTTTACATGGTGTATAGAAATGTGATGTAGACAGGACCAAGTCGGAGCTGTCGATAACAAAAGAGAATAATAAATATGAAGTTAAATCTTGATCTTGCTGTTGATAGCAAACAAGAATGGATAGATGCAGTTATGGCAGATTTTCCAAGTTTCTTACAGGACCATGCCGATTGTGAAAGAAAGGCATCTGCAATGGCTATGAGTTTCGTAGCAAAATATCCTGACAGAAAAGAAATATTACCTGATCTTATTGCTACAGGAATCGAAGAACTCGAACACTTCCAACAAGTATATGAATTAATGGAAAGTCGGGGCATACCACTTACTCACTCCATCGGCGAAGATCCTTACGTCAAAGCCTTGATCAAAAAATGTCACAGCGGTAGAAATGAAAGATTCCTGGATCGATTACTGATCGCCTCAGTAGTAGAGACTAGGGGTGCCGAGCGGTTTAGATTGGTATCAGAAGCGCAAGATGATCCAGAAATGCACCGATTCTATAAAATCCTATGGGCAAGTGAAGCCAAACATGGACACCTCTTTGTAAAAATGGCTCTTAATTATTTTCCTGAGCAACAAGTCTACGACCGTCTGGCATGGTGGGTGGAGCAGGAAGCTGAAGTCTTGAATGGTCTTGAAATCCGGGCAGCATTGCATTGAGACCTCAGTGAAATTTTCAAAATTCCAATCTTATGGCGCATAAGCTAATAATAGAAAGTGGCTCTACCAAAACAGATTGGGTAATAATCACACCAGATAAAGATTATAAATATTCAACTCAAGGCATTAATCCTTCTGCCAACGATCAGCTATTTGACTTAAAGGATGAAGCTGCCGAACTTATTGATCACGCACCATCCATAAATGAAATTCACTACTTCGGAGCGGGTATTATAGATGAAAGGACGAGGTCTGTAGTCCAAAAATGGTTGAGCAGATATTTTGAAAATGTGAATAACTATCAGATCGAGAGTGACATGCTCGGTGCCGCCAAAGCTACCGCAGGCGACAATGAGGGAATCATCTGTATTCTAGGCACAGGAAGCAATTCATGTCTTTATGACGGGTCCAAAATTACCGACAATATTCCAGCACTAGGATTTGCTCTGAGCAATGAAGGAGGAGGCAGCAAGATCGGCAGCGAATTGATAAAATCATACTTCTATAAAAAAATGCCTTCTGCCGTAGCCTCAGAATTTGAAAATAAATTTGAAATAACAAAAAGTCATATTGTAGAACAACTTTATAAAGGCGGAAATCCAACCGCTTTTCTTGCCAGTTTTGCAGTATTCCTCAATGAAACTGAAGATAAAAATTGGAGCAAAAACTTCTTATTCCCAATATTTCAAGATTTTATTGATATAAGAATAAAACAATATTCAGAATATCTTAGCCGTGATTTATATTTTGTTGGATCGATAGCGTACTTTTACACTGATGTTATAAAAGATGTATTACAATACAACGGTCTTACTAGTAAATCGATAATCAGAAAACCCATCGATGGACTGGTGGACTATTTTAAATAGAAAGAGAAATGTCGAAAGAGATTAAGAGAATTGCCGTGTTCACCTCAGGTGGAGACGCGCCAGGAATGAATGCTGCCATAAGGTCTGTAGTAAGAACAGCGGGATACCACGACCTCCATGTATTTGGAATCACTCGCGGATATGATGGAATGATCAATGGCAAAATAAAACGCCTCGAAAGAAGAGATGTTGGTAATATAATGCACCGAGGCGGCACAATGTTGAAAACAGCAAGAAGCGAGGCTTTTAGGACTCCTGAAGGAAGAAAGCAAGCATTTGAATCATTGATGGCGCATGATATTGATGCATGTGTGGCTATTGGTGGAAATGGTACTTTTACTGGGGCTCAGGTTTTCATGAAGGAATACAACATCCCATTTGTAGGCTTGCCAGGTACTATCGATAATGATATTTTTGGTACCGACTATACAATAGGATTCGATACAGCTATTAATACAGCGATCGAAGCAGTAGATAAAATTAGAGACACTGCGGACAGTCATAATCGATTGTTTTTTATCGAAGTGATGGGTCGACATTCAGGTTATATTGCCCTACACACTGGAATCGGAAGTGGAGCGAGTTCTATCTTTCTACCAGAGATTGAAGATTCGATCGAAGCACTTTCAGATAAATTGACCAAATCTGCCAAGCGAAAAAAACTATTTAATTTGGTTATCGTAGCCGAAGGAAATAAGAATGGTAATGCGGTCGAAATTGCCGAAAAGATTAAAAACTTGAACCCTGAATACGATACTAAGGTTACCATTATTGGGCACCTGCAACGTGGAGGAGCACCTTCTTGTTTGGACAGAGTACTATCAGCGAGATTGGGATTCGCAGGAGTGAATGCGCTCTTGGAAGGAAAATCTGGGGTAGCACTTGGAGTTGTGAATGATAAAATCACCTATACTCCATTCAAGGATGCTATAACAAAAAGTAAAAACCTCAACAAGGACTTGGTAAAGATGGCCGAGATCTTAGCCATGTAATAACAGAAGCAAGCTTAGTAAACTTCCAAAGTTTGCTAAGCTTAGGAGAGGAAATCTTCCAAGGCTCACTAAGCTTAAGCGGAGAAAAATTCCAAAAATTATGAATATGAACATCAAGTAAGAATGAAAATAAAAAACACAGCGAAATCATTTTTTAACATTACAAGCAAGATTTTCTTTGGAATCAATTCCCAGGCTTTTGTCTCTGTAATTTTAATCGCTGTAGTTTTTCCAGTATTTCTCTTGCTCACTTCATTTATTTCTGCTCCGGACTGGGGCTTTTTTGGACATAGGAAGATCAACAGGATGGCCGTCTTCACCTTGCCACCAGAGATGATTCAATACTACAAAAAGAATATCGAGTATATCACCGAGCATTCTATCGATCCTGATAAAAGAAGGTATGCATCCAAACATGAGGCAGTGAGGCATTATATAGATATCGACTCATGGGGAGACAACCCATTCTACGATGTTCCCAGAATATTTGAAGATGCCTTGATCAAATATGGAGAATATACAATGACAGGTGGCACAGAAGTCATAGTAGAAGCAAAGTACACCAGAGATACCGTAAGTCTCATTTACAATAAGAATACCTATACCTGCCAGACAGATACATTAAGAAATTATTTTCGAGACTCGATCATGCCTGATTATTATGACGGTTCATGGGTGATTCCAAGCAAAGACCTGAACAAGCTCTTCCCTGGAATTTCTGATTATACCAATTTGAGAATTGAAGACAAGTTTTCTCAGGAGGGCATACTACCCTATCATCTCAATATGATGTACTACTGGTTGGTCAAAGCATTTGAAAATCAGGATTCGGAGAATATTCTTAGATTGTCGGCAGAATTTGGCCATTATATTGGCGATGCACATGTGCCGCTTCATACAACAAAAAATTACAACGGACAATTGACGGACCAAGTAGGCATTCATGCTTTTTGGGAATCACGGCTTCCTGAATTATATGCGGATGAAACCTATAGTTTTCTAGTCGGTAAGGCCGAAAAAGTAGAAAAGCCACTCTCCTATTTTTGGAATATTGTCAAAGACAGTCATGACTTGCTCGAAGATGTCCTGGCCATAGAAAAAGAACTCACAGAAACCTTTCCCGAAGATCAGCAAATGTGCTTTGACGAACGAATGGAACGAACTGTAAAAACACAATGCCCAGAATTTGCATATGCTTATCATGAGGGATTGAATGGCATGGTGGAAGCAAGAATGCAAGATGCTATTTTATCGATTGGAAGTGTTTGGTACTCCGCATGGATAGATGCTGGACAGCCTGACTTGGAGAATCTTGAGAAGGTGATTATTGAAGAAGAGGTAATCGAGGTGGATCCTAGTATTTCTACACGTGATCACAATTTTTAAGGCACTCTGAATAATAGTTAGGGATATTCCTAAGTAAATATTTCTTTTATATAGATTTTATAATTAGTTGTAAATTAACAAGTTAGGCTTATGAAATATAGCGTTACTACTGAATAAATATTAGAATAGCACCTTTTTCAGTGTATTTTCAACGAAAACGAGGAAGTTGGAACACTTAACTTTGTTTCGCCTCGCCGGCTGGGCATTCTATTTTTTGCTTGATCAAAAAACAGAATCAAAAAAAATCAAGGCTGCCTAATGCAGCACTCATAGCCGCTCCCACATCCCAAAACGCAGCCGCTGCCACGCTTCTTTTTACTCCCGTTTTAATACTCAGACTTCGATTTTTGAAAAGATAGTCTACTTATGAATATGCCTAGTTAATAAGTAATATTTCTAAATGCCAAAATTGAAATGAATCAATCCTTCATTCGAATTCTGAAAATATCAGTCAGAAATTGAATGAAGGATAATATTCAATATCTATTTAAGCGATGATGATTCTAGAATCGAATCAAAATGCCATAAAACCCACAAGCATGCTGCCAAGAATCATTACAGCATATAATGCCAACATGATAATAGTCATGATACCTGCAAACTTAAATAGAGACTTCAAATTCTCAAATGATGAAGTCAGTACAGTTTGATTTTCATGGAGCAGGGCGGTTTGCATTTTTGTGGCAAATCTGTACATGTAGAGCATTGGCATGATGTACAAGATGGCGAAGAGGATGTAGATGGCCGACATTATCCACATCGGAAAGCCTGGGACATCACCGCCCATGCCACTTCCCAAGGTAGACATCATTGTCCCCATAAATAGCCCCATAATCACCATAAATCCAGCCATAATAAAACCTACGATTGCTAAAAATTTTGCCCACTTAGCCGTTTCTTTCAGATAGGCTTGGGTTTCAGGATCAATCGTTAATCCTGCAGGTGTTGTAAAATCGTTGTCTAAAGTTGAATTTTCCATAGTTTGATATTTATTGGTTTAGTTAGTGAAGATAGCAATTCTGTGTTATTATCCTAATAATGGGCTCTGCAAGGCGAGTAATGGCATTTTTATTATGACAGGCATTTTGTACAACTGGGATGAAGAATTGACTTCAACATCCCCTTTCATAGTCCGTCATTGGACAAAATATAAGATATACCTTCTTTAACTTGGAAATCTACCTAACGCTATACCATGAGGATTCTGTTAATGATCATTTTTATTTTCGCGTCTGTATTTGTTCGCGGCCAAAATCAACAAGACAATCTATTAGATATCTGGAATGATACTTCACTGCCAGATACCACTCGAATAGATGCTGTCCATGAATTTATCAATATCAACTATCACAAAATTCCACCTGATAGCATATTTTACCTGGCTCAGTTGCAATACGATATTGCCATTAAAAATGGTCTGAAAAATTATTTGGCTAAGGCACTCAATTCAAGAGGCCGGGCATATAGTTTACTTGGTGATTTTGAGAATGCCATCATCCTGCATCGAAGATCTCTGGAACTTTGCAGAGAAGTAAAGTGCAAAAAAGGAATTCTTGAATCGATCACGAACCTCGGGAATGTATTCTATGAACGACAAGACCCCAAAACAGCCATTGACTATTATCATCAGAGCGTATTGGCAGCCAAGTCATTGGAAGACCCGAAAAAAGTAGTGGCTGCTTATAATGGACTTGCTACAATCTATAAGGAAGAAAAAGATAATGATAATGCAAAATTGTACTTTACAAAAGCCTTGAAGATCAACAAAAGTATTGCGGACAAACTTGAAGTGGCCCACTCGCTTTGCAATCTTGCCATAGTCAATGCGATTGGAGGAGATTTCAAAACTGCGATTGAGAAATTCCAAGAGACCTACGAAATTCAAAAGGAATTGAATTTGATACGTGACATGGCGGAATCTCTACTAAACATCGCCAACATTTACTACATCCTGGGTGACGATGCCTCTGAGAAAAAAGAATTGATAAAGTCCAATGAATTATACACTACTGCTGTGGAATATAACAATAAAGCCTTAGTCTATGCACAGTCTGTAGGGTCTGTCACAGAAGTCAGGCACGCATCAAAAGACTTGATGCTGGAATATTATCCAAGGGGCCAAACGGTAGAACCCACTCAAGTTCATGATCCGTCTATTGGCATTCGTAAAAGCATCTCTAACATCGAAGGTGGTCGACAGCAAATGTCTTCTGACAATTCATATGTCCTGACAAAACATTCCGCTGAACCAAGCCATAAGCGCATACTGAACGACCAAAAATCGAGAAAATCTGCTCATCTCAAATGGGCATCATTCTTACTCCTTTCCACGGGAGCCATTATTTATTTTTTGATTCATAAAAGACGAGCTGCTAAAACCGCAAGTCCAGTAGTAGGACAGGATGATATAGAGCCTATTATTACCATTGACTCTATGTTGGAAAAAGGCCTTTATGTAAATAATGCAGATAGACCCAAGTTAAAAAAAGACATGATCCTTGCCGCAGCCGATGGCAATTTGAATGACTCTGATTGGAAAATTCTAAATGCGCTCTATGAATCACCTGGAATAAACAATCGGGAGATTTCAAATAAGGTCGCTCTTAGTATCGATGGTGTAAGATCCTCTCTCCGAAAAATGTATCGTTTGTTTGACATTCCAAAGTCTCAAAAGAATCAAAGAATAGCCTTAGTCGTAATTGCTATTAATATTTCAAATAGCCAGGAAGATTCAAAAGAATGATTATTAGAAATTCAGTTGCATGATAAAGAAGCATCAAAGCAATCATTTTCTGAGATCATATAGTTATGTGATTTAATAAAAAATGCAAGTTTCATCTGGTATGGTGATGATTATTCAGCGCTTTTCATCCAGCTGGATGAAGTCGCGAATCATATTTTGATTGAAATTGCCAACGATATCTTCAAGTTTGAGGCCACATAATATTGAAGAGATTTCATGCATGATTTTATTTATTAACATTCACAAAAATTTCAATAATGAAAAAAACATTTTTATCAATTTTTGTAGCTGTACTATTGATAGCTATTGGCAGTGCATTTAATTCAATAGAAAAAGCCGAAATACCAAGTGTAATGGCTGAGGATTACCTCCATAGTGTTTTTAATGCCGATTTGAATGAGCGATTCGAAACTCAGTTTTCAGATATGTTTTCAGAAGTTCATTATGTAGATGCTCATAAAGACCGATTGGGAACTTATTATTATACTGTTTATGGTAAGGATACATCAGGAGAATTATTTGCGGACTTCTTCAAAACTACAAAGCAGGAAGTAGAAGCTGAGAAGTATGACTACATTGAGATGAATTCTCGAACAATGGCCGCCAAAAAATGTAGAGAGGCCGTAGTATGGCCACCTCCAACTGGTCAATTTTGTCACCCTAACAATCCAGGATATATTTGTGGTGTACAAATATGGCCTTATGGATGCTTTTTGTACTAGACATTAGACTGGTACTAAAGTCTCGCTCGATTTGAAGCAAATTTTAAAGGCTCTTTATGAAATTTAAAAAATACAGGCCAAAATAGATTTGCTTTGACAAGTAGAATTGAGTCATCCGAGATCTTCAGGAATTATTGATCTTGGGTGGCTCAATTGCTATTGTACGACAAACTTTTTAATAGCCAATGCTCCAGATTTGAGGTCAGAAATCCGCAAATAATACACACCTTCTACCCAATGACTTACATCCAGTTGTGAGATATTTCTATTCTTTACGATGTTGCGATATTGATGATCGTAAATATCCACAGCAAAATCTGAAGTAAGATCATGTTCGATATTCAATGTGGTAGTAACAGGATTCGGAAATAATGAAATATCAAAACCTATTGATTCCAATGAAAAAATTGAAGAAGGCCCAGTACCATCATACTCATAAGCTCCAATATCTATTCGATCTCCATATATACGATCCGCTCCACTCAGGTCAAATTGGGGAATACACAAATTCGCAGTATCTACCTGTCCCATATCAATATCTGGTGACTCACCGCTAAGTCTATAATCAATTGGAGGATCTCTAAAGACTGGATATTCATCTATATTGTCAACATATTCACCCGTAAAAGGATTGCCATTAGAATTTATCCCTCCTTCAATATTATTGTTATAAAAGTCAGGGTCACTGTCATTATCCATCAAGTAAACATTCACTATACTATTATTCTTTCCAATGTTTCCTCGAACAATATTGTTGATAACGGTATGGTTTGATACATTTCGGCAATAGATTCCTCCACCTATATTTTCACTGGAATTATTCACTATCGTATTCCCAACGATCAATATATCATTATTCGAACTGTATATTCCACTTCCTCCATTACCTGCTACTCCTGTCGTGCTATTTCCATCAATAGAATTCTCAAAAATCAAATTATTTGAAATGATAGTAGATGTTATTTTTGCCGAGTTTGGATGATTGTGGCAAGAAATACCCCCTCCAGCAGTAGCGGAAAAGTTATTATTAATGTTATTTCCAACAATTTTGGCAGAGGACTTTGAAAGTAATATTCCTCCTCCACCTCCTCCATTGGAGTTTGTATTATATTCAATGGTATTATTGCTTATTAAAATATCGTAACACTCGAACAACGAAATACCAGCTTGCTCACAAAAACTTATGTGATTATTTGATATGACAACATTCTCATTCCTGACACCGTAGATTCCTCCAGGTCCAATAATAATATTATTATCGATTAGAGCTTCACTTTCGTTGAGGTCAATCCCAGCTCCACCATATCGTGAATCATTGTGCCTGAAGGTATTATTGGTAATAGTCGGAGAAGAGCTTATGACCATCATCGCACCTCCTCGAGTAGCATAGTTATTTTCAATTATACAATTGTCAATAATGCACTTTGAAAAATTCTCAAAATAAAAAGCACCTCCAGCTGCATCATTCCCAACCTCTCCTATCGAAGCATTCCCATCCTTGATTATGCAATATCTGAATAAGGATTCTGGATTGGTCTCGGGTGTATTCTCATATTTGAATCCCAGCCAACCATCTGAATTATTATCTGCTGCTTCAAAAACAATCATATCGGTACTGTCTCCTTCAGCCAGAATCTGCCCATTACAAAATAACTTGTATTGCCCCTGAAAAACAAAATTCACACCTGGTTCTATTGTGAGGGTCATATTGTCAGGTACAATAAGATGCCCTTCTACCAGATAAGGTGATCCTGCTTTGGTAATAAGTCCAGAGATATTTCCTCCTGCAAGAGTAGTCTGTCCCTGCAAGCATATTGAGTTAAAAAGAATCAGGAATATAAAATTGATTTTTAATAGGTTTTTCATAAAAATGGATATTTAATTTATAGCCTGTATCGACTAAATTGAAATTGATTTTCTAGCTTTTGGTTTTATTTATCAATAAAGTTAGAAAACTAATTCTTTTAATTATGTCCAAAGAAATAAATAATTGGGGATGCTTTAATAAAGTGACATAATTCTACTTTAAGACATTGTAATTTTTCTAAATGAGATATTGACCTTAACCGCAAAGGCGCAAAATTCGCCAAGAATTCACAAAGAAAATATTAATAATGATTGTTAGTGTTGTCAACCTTTGAGTAGTCTTGTGACTTATTTCAAAGGATAACCATGAAAAAATAGTGTTTTCCAGTAATCTCTCAAAGTAGAATTAATCTAACCTGAAAATTAAAATTGTAAAGTCCTTGAAAATATTGGACTCAAAAAACACCATCTACCTATTGATAAATGCTTAGTACAAAAAATGCAAGAGGAAAATTCAATTCCCCTTGCATTCCATGTTTTATCCGATTTTAAAAATCAATCGATAACAGATCGAAATCTCTTAAATTTCTATACAGATTTTATTTCCGCCACCACCGATACATTTCCAACCTGGTGGGCAGTCAGCGGCAGTGTCGCAAGTACATGGATTGTCAAAATCACTGCAATCTTCAGCTGTTGGGCCTTCATGTGGAGGATCATCTTCACCATGTGGAGGGTCTCCGTCATCATAAGGATCTTCACAATTTACGATTTCAATAGTCCAATTCGCAGTTTCGACTTCACCACACCAGTTGATGAAAGAGACTTCTAATTGAATCGTGGTAGGATGGGTCCAAATATAATTGAGGCAAAGTTCATTGCCTTCCGCATCCCAGAGCAGCTTTCTACTAGATGATTCAATCTCAATGATTTCCAGACAACCCCAATCTCCAAAGTCATAACATACCGGAGTCAGTTCTCCTACACATATTTGTGAAAAATCATATGGAGGCTGAGATGGAGGTGTGCATACTTCATTTTCGTGAACATTGATAACCTCAGTAATTTCGTATTCACATCCCGCTACACTTACTACTGCATTTAGTGATACAGAAGTAGCAAAAGATGGAGCTGTAAATGTTATACAATTTCCAGTTGACGCTATAGGTGAAGTCCATTCTACAATCTGATTTGGCACAGATTCTATACAATAAGTAAATGTCTCTCCTACGCAAAGGTCCAAATCAGCGTCCAGCAATTCAGGCTCACAACCACAAGGATAAAAGGTTTGCAAGGCCAATAGATCATTTGCATTGAATTGGCAGGGTGCAATACACCATTCACAGTTACCATATGTCACAGGTCCAGAATTAAATACCGAATTTGGATCATCAGTCGTGTTAGGTGTTCCATCTATATGCGTTGTCCCATTTCCATCAAGTCCTTGAGTATCTCCATTATGAGCAATTCCAAGAGCATGGCCGATTTCGTGCATTACTGTTCTAATGAACATACATTGCGGTTCGAAATTTATGAAATTACAGTCTGTATTATCTGTACAAGGGCAATCTTCCCAACCAACATCCAATGCTATTTCTCCCCCTATAGAACCGCCAGAAGGAAATGTAGTTTGAACATCTGGATCAAAACCATCATTAGCAGGCAATGGTCCTGATGCTATGGCTTCTGCACAAGTTGTACCAGGGACACAAGAAAACAACAAATCTGCCTCTTCTGCTGTAGCAGCAGCGGTGAAGTTTATTGAAATTGGAGCACTGTTGTATCTTTGAATCGCAGAAAGAATGGCATTTGCATATGGTGTACCAGCACATTCTTCAGATATGAAAAAAGTGAGATTCGAGGCCTCACAGGGAGAAATAGTAGTAAAACCATTCCAAATGTGTTGTCTTTTCTCTATCTCAACTTCTTGTTCTTCTTGAAGAATCTCTTTTGATTCATCGGCTTCGTCGGAACAGCCTATTACAAAAAACAGCGTTCCTAAAAACAAAAATAATTTGATCTTTTTCATTATTAGTTTATTTAGTAATGTCCTACCTTATTATAGAGTTGTCGAACAATAATTTCTCTAAAAAAATGATTCAGCTAGCCGTCGTTACATTCCAATTGAAAACAAATTCATCGCCATCAAATTAGAATCTATCCTAGTAAAGAAAAGTGGAGCACTTTGTGACACAACTTTTATAAGTATTTCAATTTATTTCTTCAATTACCTATGATAACTGCATTAAAAAAGGGCTGCAACTTTCGCTGTAGCCCCTTTTGCCATCCTTATATTTCTGATTGTTGTGATGAATGACCAATTACTTTTAGTTAAAAATTTCTGGAAATCAATCCCGTTTCTACTTCTTATAAAACACAACAAAAAATGCCAGCAGAAATCGAATTCCCCTTGCATTCCTGCCATACATTGATTAAAGAAAAAGGTAATGGTCGAAAGTCCAGAAATAAAACACGCATAAAAAAAAAGGCTGTAACTTTCGCTACAGCCTCTTCATATAATTTATGTTGCCGTGAATATTAGTCAGTCTTAAACTTCTCTGCTGGAATGACACCATTCACTTCATAGCTATCTACCTTCATAACCAATGGTACTGGCATAGCTCCATTGATCGTAATGGTATGTGGAAACATTACACCACTTACAGCCTTATAATCACTAAGATCGGTAGTGATAGTCGATGGAGTACCATCTGGTCCGTCCTGTGAGTTCACGCTTCTTACCATAAGTCCAGATTTTACGCTGTAGTATTCGTAGTTTTTATCACCACTTGGCTTTACTACTTCTACTTTATAGGCCTTCTCTCCTTCTACATCTTCAACTCCCTTGATATTCATTTCATAACCACCAGAAAGATACTTCAATTGACCAAAGGTCACAGCTTGCTCCTTCATTGCATCCAATTGAGGACCATCGGTAACAGCCATGCTTTGTCCCATTCCTCCTACTTTGGCTTTCACACCGTCAAACCGTTGTTCTTGCATTACATTACCATTCATAGACATTTCTGAGTAGAACATTTTGTTATCCTTTTGTCCCATTTCCATGGTTGCTTTTTGCCCCATTAGGTCCATAGACATCTTGGTAACCACATTTTTCACAGATTTCAGTTTGTCCATTCCTCCAAGTGCATTTAGATAGTTGGACACCAAAGTCTTGCCATCAAGACCTTCAGGTAGGGCGGCTTCTTGCTTCGCCTTTTTATTTCCAAATGCATCATAATAATCAATCTCGCCATCAGAATCAAACTGCTTAAGATTTTCTGCTACTTCATCTTTAGAACCTGCCACAACGATATATGCATTATCTGGATCAATATACTTTTGGGCCATTGCTGACACATCCGCAATCGTCACTGCCTCCAATCTCTGAAGATAAGTCTGATAGTAATCTTTTGGTAAATTAAACTTGTAGGTATTTCTGGCAAATCTTGCAATAGTCTGTGGAGATTCCAATGATCTCGCAAAACTTCCTGCCATAGAGTTTTTAACCAACTGAAGATCTTCTGCACTCACTGGTTCATCTCTCAATCTAGTCATTTCGTACAAAAACTCAGTTATTGAACTATCCGTCACGGCATTTCTTACACTCGCATAAGCTCTAAAATTACCTTTCAACTCATCCGAAGACATAGAAGATCTGGCACCATATGTATAAGCCTTATCTTCTCTCAAATTTTGCATCAATCTTCCTGAGAAAATTCCGCCACCCAAGATGTTGTTCATAACTCTGGCCTTAATCAAATCGTCTGCACCAGGCTTAAGATCTATCGGATAAGTAATTCTGATTACAGATTGAACTGCACCGTCTTTATTGGCAAATGCCACATTTCTGCCTTGAGGTGCCAATTTATTCTTTCTCCCTTGATTTGGCAGTGCACCAGCTTTCCAGTCTCCAAAGTACTTCTCAACATCTGCTCTGGCCTCATCAGGTGTAACATCACCTACTATTACCAAATATGCGTTATTAGGCTTGAAGTAATCCTTATAATAAGACTTACATTTTTCAAGGGTCATATTCTTGACATGTGACTCGTTTTGGATTTCTCCATATGGATGATCTTTTCCATAATTCAATACGGAAGCAACATTTCCCACCATTGCATCAGGATTGGTTTTCACATTCGCTAATCCTGACAAAGTCTGAGTCTTCATTTTATCAAATTCTTCTTTAGGGAAAGAAGGATTGTACAATACATCAGTCATTATATCAAGCAGTTTCTTTGAGTGTTTTTTCAATGAACTCCCAAAAACACCTCCGCCACTCGTATTCAAACTGGCACCAATAAAATCTATAGCTTGATCAATTTCAGCCTTAGACTTTGTTTTTGTACCTGTACTCATTAGATTTCCAGCCATAGACACATATCCCACTTGATCTCCTTCTATGATCGGGTCATTGTTCAATGATAACTGGTAAGATACTCTTGGAATTTTGTGATTTTCTACCACGATTACCTTAAGTCCATTCTCAAGATCGAATGAGGTATAATCTCCTAATTTAATTTCTCTTGCGGGTCCAGCCCCAGGAGCTTTGGCCCTCCATTCAAGAGAATTATTTACAGCTGTAGTTGCTGTATTTTGTGTATTGTCCATCATTTTATCCGTAGTCTTCTTGCTGCATTGAGCAAATAGAAGTCCGACGAATAGGATGTATATTGAATATTTTTGCATTTTATTTATTTATTGTTGGTCCTAATTGATAAATATTTTTTCTAATAGAAGTGAGATCTTACGGATTTCCTGGTTTTGGCAAGTAATGTAAAGTCACTCTATTATTGATGTTATAATATTTTTTCGCTACTCTTTGAATATCTTCCTTAGTAACAGCCAGATATCTATCCAATTCTGTATTGATAAGATTCGTATCTCCGAAATACATTTTATAATTGGCAAGACTTTCTGCTATACCCGCAATCCTTGAGTTGCTACTGATAAAGTCATTCTCAGTCTGATTTCTCAGTTTTTGAAATTCCTCGTCAGTGATCAATTCATTTTGCACCTTCTCGATCTGAGCATTTATCGATTGCTCTACATCCAGGATGCTAACACCCATATTGGCAATACCAAAAGCGATGGCCACACCTGGATCTTCAAGGCCAAGAGGGAAATTACCAACAAAAACTGCTTTTTGCTCTTCATCCACTAGTGCCCTGTACAATCTTGAAGACTGTCCTTGTGATAATAAAGTACCCAACATTGATACCGCATAGTAATCTGGTGTTCCTTGTGCAGGAATTCTGTATGTCATTACTGCTGCAGGCAATTGAATATTATCATAAATAGTATCTCTGATTTCAGTTGTCAACTCTGGCTCCACCACCTTAGGTCTGTAGATCGTTTTATTTTTTACTGGAATCTTTCCAAAGTATTTAGCAATGTATTTTTTTGCTTCCATGATGTCAATATCACCTGCGATGGAGAGGATGGCATTATTCGGTGTATAAAAATCATTGTAGAAATTTTTGTAATCTATTTCCTGAGCCGCATTTAGGTGCTCCATGTATCCGATTACTGGCCACTGATATGGGTGGACTTTATAAGCTCTTGAAAGAGATTCTTGAAGGATCGAACCATAAGGTTGATTATCGATTCTTTGTCTTCTTTCTTCTTTTACCACTTCTCTTTGTGTCTCTACTCCTTCATTTTCTACTTTGGCATGTAGCATTCTTTCAGATTCCAACCACAGTCCAAGTTCCAATTGGTTTGAAGGCAGTATTTCGTAGTAGTAAGTACGATCATAAGTAGTATTGGCATTTAAGGTACCTCCAGCCTTCTCGATGTACTTGTCGTATTCTCCTCTTTCGATATTCTCAGAACCTTCAAATAAAAGGTGCTCAAAAAAGTGGGCAAAACCTGTACGATCTGGCTTCTCATTTTTAGAGCCTACATGGTACATTACTGATACTGCAACGATCGGAGTAGACTTATCTTGATGCAGGATCACATGCAATCCATTATCAAGGGTATATTCCTCAAAGTCAATTTTGTTCATTTGAGCATTCAGGGAATAACCTAAAAATGCAAAAACTACAAAAAGAAGATTTTTTTTCATAATGTTTAAGATTGGTATTACGGACTTGTAAATGATATAAGTCCCTTTGAATTAATTTATTAGTAAACTTCTTGCAAATCTAAAATTGTTATTAGTCTTTAGCTTCACAAACGCATGTAAAATTGCCACGTTATGATTTTTTTAAGACATTTTTTCTACGAAAGTAGGAATTCAGTGGAAATATGGTCGTAGGTTTTCTGGCAAACCTTGGCTGTATTGACTAAAACCAAACTAAAGACCAAGATTCGTTTAATTATATTTTTATAAAAAAATGATCATTTACTGGTAGGTCTACTCCAATAGCCTCCTATGGTAATTGAGCTGCCCCAGATGATAATTCAAATGTGTAGACAGGTGAATAAGAAAATATCCAGTAGTCATCTCTTCTTTGAACACAACAATTGGAAACGTCTTGCCCAGATCTTCATCCGACAGTGATGTTAGTGCTTTTTCAACAATTTGTATGGTTTCATCTATCAATGTCACCAATTCTTCACGAGGTATATTTTTAGCTGAAAATTCCAAATCACGTTGTCTCACATAACCCGTATTCCCCAATTGACTGCCTATAAAGTACTTCAGATTTCCAATCAAGTGATAACAGAGATTGCCTCCCGAGTTCGCAATTTCCTTATCCGCCTTCCAAAGATTTTCTTCTGAAGAATATAGATTAATTTCCTTTTTAAGTTTGTTCAAATCCCTCAGAAAAAGAGATTTTAATGAATCGATAATCATATCTATTTTTTGATGTAGACACTAATGTAAGCACATTATCACATTTTGCAAACTTAGAGGTAGGTCGCGTGTGTAGAACAAATTGCACTAAATTATTTTTTGTCATTGTCATCCCGACCAAAGAGGAGGGATTGTCAATGGACAAAAAGAAATTATTTCGACCAAAGTGGACATAGGCGTCAACCTAATATTTTCATATATGATAAAAACACATGTATAAATATTTAATGTTCTGTAATTTAAAATATTTGACATAGAATTTTGATTGTCGAAGACGCAACCTCCAAAAAGCGCTGCCTGCCGCTAAACAGTGGGTGGCGGGAGCTGCAATCGCAGTCTAGCCTTTTTAGCGGCTTGATTCTTTTGTTTCTTTTCTCATCAAGGAGAAAATGAAAGCCAGTCGCGGCGAGCGACCATATTAGTTTGAAAATAAGCAATATATAAATTAAAAATCTTCATATATTATTTCCTTAGGTTGACGCTTATGCAAAGTGGAGAAATCTAACAGGGTGAAAGTCATTGATCTGAGGTAGATTTCTCCTCGATGGTCGAAATTAAAGTTAGGACATACTCCTTGATCTTTCGACTCCGCTCAAGATGACAAGGAGTATATTTATACATCAGAAAGTGCAATTTGTTTTACACGCGTAGGTCGCCGTAGAAGATGAGAAAGTTAGAAATTGGAAGGACAACTATGTGCTTATGGCGACAAAATGGACCACACACCTGGCGCACAAATCAAATCTCCCACGTTATTAAAAAGGAACGCTCAATATTTTATTCTATAAGGCTACTATTTATTACTACTAAAATTAACTCAACGCATGAAACTTTCAACATTTATTTTCACTCTCAGCTTTTTGTTGGGGAGTATCACGATGAATAGCCAAAATTTAAATATTCCAAATACAAATACGAATTACAAATGTGAAGCTGGACGGACCATTGGCACCACTACTATTGAGGTAAAATGGAATGCTCCAGGCGTCAAAGGCAGGGAAGGAAAAGTCTTCGGCACCAATGTAGCTCCTTACGGAATGAACGTCCTGGGTTTTGGTTCAGATGTGGAATCACCTTGGAGAGCGGGAGCAGATGAATGTACGACCATCTCTTTTAGCAGCGATGTGACGGTGAATGGGAAATCTTTAAAAGCTGGCAAATACGCATTTTTTATTGAACTCGCAGAAGACAACTGTGTTTTGATATTCAACAAAAATACAAATGCCTGGGGCAGTTATTTTTATGACGCTTCGATGGATGTACTACGAGTAGATGCTACTCCTCAGACAGACATTGCTACAAGTAAGGAGCGTATGGAATATACTTTCAGCAATCAAACACCTACAGGAGTAGAAATGGCAATGGAATGGGAACATTGGAGGATTCCATTTACAATCGAAATGGATGTGAATGCACTGACTCTGGCTTCTATCAAAGATCAAATGGTTGGAGGCATAGGATTCAACCCACAAAGCCTTACTACCGCCGCAAACTGGTGCTTGAATAATGATGTAAACCATGAACAGGCCTTGAAATGGATCACAAGAGCTGAAAGCCCAAATCTTGGAGGGGCTGCTACATTCAATACGATGTCTACCAAATCTGGATTGTTGACAAAACTAGGCAAAGTAGAAAAGGCAAAAGCAGAAATGAATAAGGCTGTCGAAATCGGAACGGCCTTTGAATTGCACGGCTATGGTCGCCGATTGCTGGCCCAACAAAAATTGGATGAAGCTATGAAAATATTCCAATTGAACTATGATCGAAACAAGGGAACCTGGCCTACTAACGTGGGTTTGATGCGTGGATATTCGGCAAAAGGTGACTTAAAAAAAGCACTTAAATATGCAAAAATAGCGCACGAAAATGCTCCCGATTCCTTGAATAAATCCAATTTGGAATCTGCGATAAAAAACTTTGAATCGGGGAAACCAATTTAAGAGTTTTAATTAAAAACATCTTGATAACGGAAGGGAGGAAAGCTATATGGTTTTCTCCCTTTTTTATTCCTGCACACCTTAAATCAAATTGTATCACTTATCCCCTATCTCAATTTAGAAATACTTTAAAAGAGAAGTGTGTAGAACAAAAGACAACTATTCCTAAAGCATTATTCATTAATTATATAACTTGGCGTCAAAATCGCACCATGGGCTTAACTAACAATGATATTCTAAAAAAACTAAGAGTCGCACTTCAACTCAGAGACGACCAGATAGTGGATATATTAAAACTCGTTGATTTCAATACTTCAAAAAGTGAGTTAGGCGCATTTTTCAGAAAGGAAGACCATCCCAAGTATCGAGAATGCGGAGATCAGATTCTTAGAAATTTTTTGAATGGGCTGGTGATACATTTAAGAGGTCCCAGGGATAAGAAGCCTGATCACTCGCATAAGAACACTCCAAAAAAGCAGCACAAAAAGACCATAGTGGATAGTCCTTTGAAAAAGAAGAAACCGAATATTTTATAGCACTTTTTGATAGGTCCGCCTATACAACTGAAGAATAAAGCTGATCCCAAACTTCGATCAATCTGCCGTTATCGAGCTTCGGCAAATGCCAAAATATGTCCATCGAGATCAGCCACATAGCACACCTTATCTCCCCAGTCCATGAGGTTCAATTCTGAGACCAATACCCCGCCCTCTTCAATGGCTCTATCAAAATAAGATTGCGGATCGTCCACATAGAAGTATATTTCACAACGCGGAATCCCCTGGGCCAAATCCGGGTGAGACACTGCAGGGCAGATCAAATTTGCTATACCCGAATTAGGCATGATGCCCAATTTCAAATTTGCATTAATCCTAAATTCGGTCATTCCTTCAACATCAAGAATTGGTTCTTCATCCAGTACCTTTTTGTAAAAAGAAACACTCTTCTTTTGATCTTTAACATAGATAATAATAATGCACGATTCAGCTATAGACATATTTTACATGCTAGTTTAAAAAAATTAGACGACTGGCCAAGCTGCTAATGACAGTCGACCCACATCTTGTACTGATAAATTATCAAGGGTCAAATCACTCAATTTGCTTTGATCGGCCTTATGCGAAACATTTACTCTCAAACTAGTAATTTTTCCATCCTCGATGGTAAACATGTGAGATCCAGCTACATCGAATCCTGTCCCTTCCTTTGTCCCGATGGTCGTTCTCCATCCAGCTATGACTTTATTTTCCTTTTCTCTCATATGGGTCACATCGGTTTCTACAATTCCCATGGCCGTTTCTCTCAGTTCCTTGCCAGAGCCCAATTTTACGGACATTCCGTTGGCACACAATCTATTCTTGTAAAGCGCATTAATAGCCATACTGCCTTTGAATGAACCTACTACAGGAGAAGAACCGCAGAAATCAAATGTACCATCTGGATGCCATAATTCCATCAATCCATCGATAGAACCTTCCCTACCATTTCGCAATTCATTGATCAAGCTAAAATATTTTTTAGCGACTTCAAGTTTGTAATCTGTTATTTCAGTTTTCATAATTATACAATTTTATATTAAAAATATTATTCCTAAAGTTGCATTTTGCGATGCTCCATAATCAATATGACTTAGTATAAAATCGATTTCTGAATTACATATTTTCGTTTTTCATTATTTCCAACACCTTGGATCAGTGGCTAAAATATCCTGGGTATAAGCAAAGGCCACCGCCCTGCATCCTCCACATTTTTCTTTCATAAAACAGGTTCCACATTCGCCCTTCAAGTTGTTCCTATCCCTCAGTAATTTCAATTCTTCTGACTTAGTCCATATATTTTGAAATGAACTGCGGCGAATATTGCCAACACTTACAGGTAACATTACACATGGGGACACAGCCCCTGTAGGACCAATACAGGCCTGACCAATACCCGCCTGACAACCTATAAAACCACCTGAACAAGACAATGATGGGTCGGACAAAATTTGCTGCGCCAAGTGCGTCGAAAATTCCATTTGTCCCTTCAGTGATCTTTTTCTTTCCTCAAAATTTTCAATGGTTTCTTTCCAAATGTCATTGGGCAAGTCCAAAAACTTAGTCCCTCTTCCCGTGGGTACAAATCTTGACAGATTGAATCTACTTACACCCCACTCCAGGCAATTGTCTATTACATCATCTACTTCGTTATAATTCAATCTATGAAGCGTCATACACACATGCACCTTCATCCCTCCTTCCACTCCAAGCCTTATCGCATTTACAGATCTTTTATACAAGCCATCCCACCTTCTGGCTAAATCATGTGTTTTTTCGGTACCATCAATACTGATCTGCAATCTATCAATACCAATTTCTTTCAATTGCTTCACCTTGGCTTTCGTCACTGTAGATCCATTAGATCCAATTCCAATTTTCAATCCCAAATCAGCGGCATATTCCAAGACTTCCATAATATCCTTTCTCACCAATGGTTCGCCACCGGATACCGCAATATCAAAGACTCCCAGGGTTGCCAGTTCGCGAAACATATTTTTGGCTTCTTCCGTAGACAATTCATTTGGTAGGGCCTTAGCTGCTTCCGTCGAGCAATGTACGCATCGCGCATTACACGCATTGGTAGCTATCCAAACCAGATGATATGGATATTTAGGTCTGAAAGTGAATTTCTTTATTGGCGCTTTTATTTTTTCCAGAGTTTCCATATTCTAATATTTAATACCAGATCTCAATAATTTCTCTTTTCTTCAATTCATTCACAAAATTCATGAAGTGGTGTTTTCCACTTTTTGATTTGAATAGATTATTTGAAGCTTCCAGTTGCTCGACAATCTCCTCGATCGTAATCGATCCATCCAGAAGCTCCAAAACCGAATATGCTTCTTCATTTACGTAGTACATTTCATCGGTAGGTACCTGAAATAATAACATTCCATTTTCATCTTCACGAGTGATTACATCCTTAGAAAGAAAGGGGATTGAATCAATCGATATTTGTTGTCCATTTCTCATAGTCAAATAGATTTTAGGTAGACATATTTAATTCACCTCATTTTCATAAATGGGCTGTACTTTATTAATCCAGCAGGAAGGGTCACCCATTAATGGACTTCCATAATGAGCCATCGAAACCGCTCTACAGCCTCCACAAATATCCTTATGCACGCACGATAGGCAGTTGCCACTTATCAAATCTCTATTTCGAATGGCCTTCAATAGATCAGAGTTCTGCCATACATCTTGAAATTGTTCGGTCTTCAGGTTACCCGCAGAATTGGATAAAAATACGCACGGTGTCAATGTACCATCGGCCATGATCCTTGCAGTAAGTTTTCCTGCTCCGCATCCCGAATACTTATCTTGATCTTCTGGAGGCACCAATAATGCTACGCGGCAATCATGCCATATGATTTGCATTCTGCCTTTGTATTCCTTTCTCATATTGATCCAGTCCGCAATTACTTCTTTTAATAAATCAGGGGGCAAGCTCAATTCTTTTGTACCTCTTCCAGCTGGGACGAACTCAGACATATTCACAGCATCTGCACCCAGCGCATAAGCCAACTCCACGACCTTTCGCCCTTCTTGAAAATTCAAAAATGTAGGTGTAAAACTCACTACGACTCTGATTCCTTCGTCAGCCAATAATTTTATCGCTTTAGTGGATTTTTCAAATAATCCAAGGCATTGGCGGAATCCATCATGCAATTCACCGCTCGCTGCATCGAGACTTATGGTGACACTTCTTACACCACTCTCTTTTATCTTCTTTGCATATTTGTGATTTATTACAGCTCCATTGCTGGCTACATTTACTACTAGATTTCGAGCTACAGCATGCTCAATGAGTTGGAATATATCCTTTCTTATCAATGGCTCACCTCCTGAAAATGCCAAAATCAATAAACCTGAATCTGCCAGTTGATCAATCAGGTCGATAGCCTCGCTTGTTGACAATTCATCGGGGTGCTTGATACCTGGTCCAGAAGAAGAATAACAATGGATACATTTTGCATTGCACAATAATGACACCTCCCAGGCAATATATAATGGTGATTTGAAGACAGGTTTGGTAAATGAAGTCATAATAAATAATCTTAACGGTGAATTATGTCTTTAAAATTACAGCACGATTGATGGAGAATACAATGATGAATATCAGGCTATTCCCTGTTTATGATCATTGTTCGAATGGTTGATAACAAATAATTTTGATATTTTGGACTAAGCCTAGCTACTGTAGAGAATTACTCTTATCAACATTAGTAATCTTGTGAAAGGAAGGGCTGCCTTTTTATGATCGAGAATTATTCTTTTTCAAGCCCATATCAATAAATATTGTCAATAAAATCAGACTCAACGAAACAAGCAACAAAGCTACTCCCACCCCTAAATAATCTGCAAAAGCACCAATAAGAATTGCGATTGTCGCAGTGGCCATTGTCTTATAAAATGATTGGGTCGAGAGTACCGAGGTCAATATTTCATTGGGCACGTTGTCAGCTAGGTAGCCTGTCAGAATAGGCTTCCTCAAGTTCTCAACCAGATATATAAAAACGAAAAAAATCAATGATAGCCACCATATATTAAAATGATAAAAAATCCCACATCCGATACCAATACACAATCCTGCGAATAAGGTTTTTTGTTCAATATTATGCAAGTTGAATGACAATATTCGCGCTGAATTCTTGGAGGCATACGATGTAAGTAAAAAAATAAAAAAGTAGGTAATCCCAACGACCATTCCGCTTTCACTTTTTGAATCAGCGGCAAGACCAAAGGGAAGTAAGATTGCGAGATTGACAATGAGCGGTTGTATATAATCCTTGATGGACTTCAGATATGCTGAATGGAGGGCTGAAGAATTTATAACTTGAATGACTCTCCCCTTCTTCAATGTATCCAGGATTTCCTTCATTACATTTTTGAAAGAAAAATTAGATTTTGCCCTTTCCTTTATTGAGTGATTTAGCCCATCTGGATAACTATAGATATTTATAAAATTCAGCAAGTAGGGCACGATTGCCATCAAATAGATCGCCCGATAGCCTCCTGAATAGTACACCAAAACACCTGCTAGCAAAGCAGATATGGCCGCCCCCTTTTGCGACCATGATCTTGTCTCTCCATAATATTGAATTTTGAATTCGTCCCATTGATTTATTTTCAGATAATCCATGATCATCCCTTTGTGTGTCCCAGAACGGAAAGCGTCACCAATGCCCATCAAGGCCATGGCAGCAAGCAATAATACAAAGTTGGATGACAAATAAAAGGTAATGAATGACAGGATGTAAATAAAAAAGGCCGTCAATAAAGCACTTTTTCGACCATAGGAATCCGCAACAATGCCTGATGGTATTTCAATGATATTCGTTATGATTTCTCGTGCGGCATATAGCATGCCTATTTGACTAAAACTTAGATCATTCTCAAGAAAAAACAACAGCAAAAAGACATCAAAAAACCTCAGATTTTTTAGAAATCCATACAAGCAAAATTTCACATATTGTTTGTCTCTCTTCAAGGATAAAGGCATTTATAAAATTCGATCCTCAAATCTAATCAATAAACACCTAATCTGCCTCTATTGCAATACCATCGTGTGTATAACAAATTACACATTTGCATTGTCATAGATAGAGTAACCGAGAATTGTCATCCTGAGTATAGTCGAAGGACGACGATGCTTTTAGTTCTGTAATTTCGACCAACGCGAAGAAATCTAAAAGTGCATGTCTGTTAACAACCCCTGTAGATTTCTTCGTTGCAGTCGAAATTAAAATCTCTAATAATTACCTATCCCTCCACTCGTTGCAATCGGTCGGTATGACAATTATTATTTCAGATTCTCTCTTTTGGTTCAATTATGCACGCAATACCATGCGTGAGTCTAGAGGCAATACCTTTTATCTGGCATCATTAACCACCTGATGGAATCTTCTTACTATACTTTCGGCATCTGAATTAGGAACTGAAACTCTACTTCTTATTGGGCGCACAATGTAGTTCATTATCCATGGCCTTAACCAGTCATTTGGTCTTTGAACTCTTATCGTACCTCTTACATTTTGAAAAGTGGTTTCATTGGCATCTTGAAGTGCCGTTACATACGCCTCCTCCAGCACTTGCCAAATCCTACGATTGGTGGTAATTTCTAAATCACTGGGGCTGCCATCCGCACTAAAGGCACGTGTTATGTAATTCAAAATCATGCTGCGCAATCCTGGATAGTGCGAACTGCCTCTGGCTCTTTGTTTATACTGCTCAAAAGAGTACCAAAAGCTTGATCTTCGTGCGGAGGGTAATATCTCATCCATGTGCAGTTGCATATGCAATCCCTCATGAAATAACCTGGAAGCGACATCTCCAATCGGGCGATTGAGGTCAATGCCGATTTCCATTGGATAAAATCCATTGGCTGGATCAGAACCGACTGATCGAAATTGTGCAGGATTATCCGCTGGACGTTGTTCTTGAACTATATGCAACTCGAAACGATATCTTGTCACTTGGCCCTGGCTTCCGCTTGGCACATCTTCAGTACGTATTATCCTATGTCGATCTACACTGCCACGTGCAAGATATGAGCCCAACTCTCGGTTTACATTACTTACCCTTCTTACCGCCATGGCATAATTTTCCTCGATCTGACTTGGAATTGGACTAGCAAGTTCACGAGCTGATTCTGGTCTATCCTGCTTCATAATCATTCCATCAGCAGCTTTTTGAACTTGAGAAGTCTTGGGCTGTTCTGTCCTTTGTACAACTTGGTCAGCTACAGCGTTTGCCTCTTGTTCAAATTTATCACCAGAATGGCCAACTTTCAGCTTTGGCTGAATGAAAGGCTTTCCGGACAAACCATTTTCATCCTTCCGTGATTTTGCAAATAATCCACCTTTACTAGATCTTGGAATAAATGCTTGGGTTGAAGTCGACACCTTGGACAAACGACGTGATGATGTTTTCATAATCATTAATTTTTACAAACTCTATTTAAAAATCAATCCGTTGCAGTTTTAAAATTTTCAAACTCATAAGTCATTGCCTGAGTATAGATCTGAGTGGCAAAATCCTCATCAATTGGATAATTCTTTTGATACAGATCAATAAAATTGCCCATGGCATATGCTCCAGTAGGATCATCATTACCAGTAATCCATGGAGCATATAAATTCCCCGAAACTGGAGGGCTGAGCTGTCCACCCAACCATGCCCAGAGATATTCGCAAGGCAGCATTACAACCAAGGCATAGATGGCTTCGTTCTCCGCTATTATCTTACTTTCATAAGCGGAATATTCTTTACATACTTCACTTGGAACGATCCCATTTGCATCCTGAACGTGCCATATATGAGGAAAAGTTTGATTGTACTTATCATAGCTCACATACTTCTTCATCAAAAATGCTCTCAACACTTGATCTGAGGCTTTATTGGCAGCAGTCAAATAATCACTGGCACCATGGAAGCAATAATAAGCATCACTCACATTGAAACCTCCATACTTCACAGGATCCAGATTGGCATTTTTTATACCTTGAATAAATGCAGTGTTCAGTGCTTCGTTTGCAATATCCTGACAGGAGTTCCACATCTTCCAAAAAAGTGAATCTTGTGGTGGTGGCGAAGTAGATAATTTATGATTATTGATAAAATCTTTCGAAAGTACAATTCCTTGATTGTTTTTCATGGGTCGTTAATTTTAAAAGATTAGCTGTTACATTTATAAGAACTATTGTATGGGACAAATCTGGTATCTGGCCCCAATTCGATCAATTCTTGATAGAGTTCGCAATATGCATTCTGGTATTCAACTGTAGCATTTGGACAACCATTTTGACACAAATAGACATCCTGAAGTGTAATAGGATCAATACTGAATAAGGCTCCTCCAGCATGGGTCGGAATCAATGAATAGTTCTGATTGGCTATAAATGCAACAGGATTACCAAGATTAACACCAGATGGTACTGTGGGGTTACTATGGAGATTACTTGCTTGGCTATAGATATAATTTCTGATCTCAGTTCTCGAAGATGCTGGTAATTTCATATTAGCCAAAAAGGATACACCAGAAGTATTTGAAGAAGTAGAGCCTATTCCGGCAATATCGGTAATGGTTGCATGAATATCTGCAAAATCAGCCAATTGAGAGTAAGTACCAGCACTAAGTGTTCCAGGCCAATTCACTATAAAAGGCACATTACTACCATATGATTTTGGAGAATACTTACCACCTGGTGTGTCATTACCTCGATATTTTGTTGTATAAGCCTCCTCTGTACCATTATCACCTGCTACTATTATTATTGTATTTTTAGATAGAAAAGGATCGTTTTGAACCTTGTCAATGACCAGGCCAATCAAGCTGTCGACGACATGGATTTTATTCCCAAAATGAATATCACTTGAACCATTATCAGAATAGCCAGGAATATTATGCACGGCATTACCTTCATCGTGTATGAGGCCTGGGCAATAGTGTAAATAAAAAGGTTGATCGTTCATCTGAATATTAGTCTTGGCAGCTTCCAGAAATTCCTGCGCCCAGGTATTGATAGCAAAAGGAAGATACCCTGGAGGTTTATTGTGCAATTGAGGTGGATAATAATCTATCGTATGCCCAATTAATGCATTTGGATTAAAAGTCTCTGTAAAACCACATCTATTCAAGTGCACTCTTTGAGAATCTACCATGGCTGAGTATGGATATGGTCCCTCGTCATGATCTGCCTCAAAATCTGAAATACCCCATCTAAGGTTCCATTTTCCACCAAAACCTGTAAAGTAATCAGCTGATTCTTTCAGATGTTTTGGATAGGTTGTGAAATCTGGATTTAGAGGTCCTGATCCTGGATTTTCAGGGCTGGCAGGTACATTTCCTGAATAAGCTGGAAATACAACCCCAGTCTGGAATGGATAGAGCCCCGTCATTATTTGACCTCTGGAAGGAGCACAAAGTGGAGTTGAATACATCTTCGTGAATACCAAAGACTCAGAAGCGAGTTTATTGATATTTGGAGTCGTGTAGGGGTGATAACTGGCTCCGTTCTTCACATATCCTGTATCAAGAGATGCTGAAACGACCTGTGACCCATCCAAATTTGCTGAATAAGGTGGTGTTGAAATTACTCCAATATCATCTATCAAGATAAATACAATATTAGGGGGTAAGGGGTTAGTCACAGCGTCAGCAGTGTAGGTAATTTCCTTATTTTCTGCGCTTGGCTTACAAGAAAGCCCAATTAATACTAGGCTGCAAAAAAGGCAAATAGACAGAGAGGTTAGTTTGAGGTTTTTCATTTTTCATATTTATTATTGTGTTGATAATAGAACAATAGAAGAAATGTTAAGGGGTTAAAACAAAGGTTTCTGAATTGATCTTAGATTCACTTTTATGCTTTAATTTACATTATTTTCAACATATATAAAAATTCAAATACATTATTCAAATGTTTACTAAAGTCATCACCTGAAAATCATCGATGAATTCTTATTTCAGTTGAAGTGATTTAATTCTACTTTGAGAGATTAAAGCTCACAACATTAATGACTACAGAGTAGTCACCCTATGAGAGCTTGCGAACATAGGGAAATTTACGAACGCAGCGCGTTCGCCTTATGTTTATAGAATGATGTTCAGAAATTAATAGAATATCCTGGTTTTTGAATTTATCTTCGAGATACAACTAAGGCGACACTCCACAGGGTCGAATATGACTTACCCCTTGTGCTGAAATAAGATGACCTTCTGAGGTCAGGGCTTTGAGACACGCAAACGTTAAACATTGTTTCTGAATACCTTAGATCTCATAATATGTATAAAATTGACGAAAGTCTTAAAGTAGAATTAAAAACAATTCATGGATGAAGGCTTATTTAAATTGAAGCTATTTAATTCTACTTTGAGAATTTAAAGCTCACAACATTAATGACTACAGAGTAGTCGCCTTATGTGAGCTTGCGAACATAAGGTAATTTACGAACGCAGCGCGTTCGCCTAATGTTTATGGAGTGATGTTCAGAAATTAATAGAAAATCCTGGTTTTTGAATTTATCTTCAAGATACAACTCAGGCGACACCCCACAGGGTCGAATATGACTTATCCCTTGTGCTGGAATAAGATAACCTCTCTGAGGTAAGAACATTGTGAAACAAGGGTTTGCAGTGTTAGTTAATGACATTGTATAATTGTCAAAATCGAGTTCTGCAAACGTTAAACATTGTTTCTGAATGCCTTAGATCTCATAATCTGTATAAAATTGACGAAAGTCTTAAAGTAGAATTAAAAACATATGTATGTTAAAATGATTTGTAAGTAATTGGAATTCAGATCGAAGCTCTTTTTGAAGTTCGTAGCCAAAGCTCTCAACAAAGCCTGAACTTTGGAGACTAAAGAAATAGCTAAGATTGACCGTTGCTATGCAAATTTGACAGCGTCAAAATAGGGAAAGAACCGAAAGTAACCTTTCGGGTGGCAGCAAAATCAAGAACTTGCAAAGGAATTAGCAATATGATTTTAAATCACTTCATTGACAATCACATATAATATTGTTATATTAGGAATCTTAGTTGAGATTTTTTAACCCCAAAAAATTTTATAATGATACGTAATGGTATAGACATTAGTACAGATCAGCATGCGCAAGTCTGTATAATTGGTTCTGGTCCTGCTGGAATCACTGCTGCTTATGAATTGAGCCAAGCTGGATTTGATGTAATCGTTTTAGAAGGTGGTCGTCAAGCACCAGAAAACAACAATACTTACTACAAGCTTAGTTGGGACGACAAGGTCTTTTTATACAATGGAGTGGCAGATGGATTATTCAAAATCAGTGAACCCAACTTCCTTATTAGACCTAATAATAATGAACCCTATTCTCCCAGAGAAAGAGAACGTGTAATAGGCGGAACTTCCACCCATTGGGGAGGTCAATCCCGGCCTCTGGACCCGATCACTTTCGAAAAAAGAAAGGGATTTCCAGGATGGCCTATTAGTCGTACAGATCTGGATCCTTACTATGCCAAAGCTTCAGTATTCAACCATCTTCATGGAGATTATGGTACATCCGGAACCAATTTCACGGCTGAATATTGGGTTTCACAAATTGAAAGTCAGGGATCTTCTGCATCAATACCTGAAATGAATGGATTCAACGTGGAGATGTACCAATTTATGGGTTCTCAATGGCTAAATTCAGCTACCAGGTCCTTTGACATAAACATATACAATCCTTGTATAGACGTAATTATAAATGCAACAGTTCTCAATATTGTCGAGCAGTCTGGGTCAATTCAATACTTGAATGTTGCCAGTATAAAAGGTGAATCTGGTGAAACTCCACAAAAGGCAACCGAATTCAAAGTCACTGCCGATGTATATATTCTTGCTTGTGGAGCGGTAGCAAATGCAAGACAGTTACTGCTTTCTGAAGTCGGTAATCAAAAAATGGTGGGGCACTATTTTATGTGTCATCCTTTGTCCGCAACTTCCATCATACAAACTACAGAGAATTACTTGACTAATGATGAATTGAATCTAATGAATGGTGTAGGATGGAGTGACCCGACTCATAATATAAATGGATTCACAGGCAGGTTTACCGCTGATGCAGATACGGCCCAGAAAAATGAAATTGGAAGATCCTGGTTCTGGGCAAACCGGCAATTCAACTCCAATCAGATGTATTTTGAAATGGCCCCGAATTATGATAGCGTCATAACATTGAACGATTCTACGGATCCAGTTTTCAAGCAAAAACAGACCCATATTGACTGGCAATTCACTGATCTGGATCAAAAAACTTATGAGATGAATTGCGAACTATTTAGCGCCTCTTCAAGTAAGTTTTCAAAAATAATCAATTGGCCTAGCTGGAAGGATTTACTCAATCAATGGACAGTCAATGGTCATCATATTGGGACTACAAAAATGACCGCTTCTACAGATCCTGACAATGGAGTTGTGGATCAAAATCTTAAAATCCATACAGTAGACAATATGTATGTTGCAGGATCATCGGTATTCCCTTCCACGGGAGTATCAAACCCAACAATGACCATAATGGCACTATCAATTCGATTGGCGGAGTATTTGAAAACTCAAATAAGCGCTTGATTCTTGATCTGAATTACAGGACGAGATTATTATGATAATTCATGGATTTCGTACCTCTTAAGAAGTGATTTATGATCATTAGAAGATCTTAGTATGAAAAGTCTGTTACTTCACTTTCTAATTAGTAAGTACAGTTTTCTAAGCACACACGCTTTTAATTATAAATCACTTCAATTTTACTTTTTAAAACCCCAAAATAAATTAATATGAATACATGTGATCAAACTGGATTTAGCAATATGAATGAAATATTGTACACACCAAACCCCACAGAAACTGGTCTTTGTACAGGAACTTCGACAGGCTTGTATGTAGGAAACTCTCATAGTGCAAGCTCGTCAGAATTTCCTGATGTCGTCAACGCAAATATTCATGGAATTTTGAATGTTGCCCTGGACGATCCTGAAGTTGGATATCCTACCACTTCCTATCTTCTCAATTTTTCAAAAGTAGGGCTGTGTGATACTGGTCCTTATCCTGGTTCTACAAAGAAAAACAGTCGAGAAACAATGATTCAAGCAGTTCAGGCCATTGATCAGCTTTTCGCTGAAGCCGAATCTCAAAAAAACGCCAAAATTCTGGTGCATTGCTGGAGTGGAGGCAGCAGATCCGTAACCATTGCAGCACTTTGGATTTCTCAAAGGCTGGACTATACACCGACGCCTGGGCAGACCAAATTTGCAACTGCTATAAATATGGTTCGGAGATGCAGAAAATTTGGGTTGGGCTGTCCACCAAACCACTCCAGCTATACACCTTATAATGTCAATGATCCCGATTTTTCTGGAACACCAGGACTGCCATACACAGATGGAAAACCAATGGCCGCACTATACAAGATGGCACAGGAAATCGACACCTCTGTTTGCATTGCAATAGGTAAAGGCAAGCCTCCTCCACCATATGAGCCTGGTACATGCCCACAATCTCCAAAACACTAGCTGAAAAGAACTTTCTCAATTGAAGAGATTGAAAAGATATTTGTATTTCCATCTATCACATCAATCTCTTCAATTTTGAAATGGTCCTGAAGTTTCTCATTCATTCTTGTACCATTAAAGTCTCAGATATTCTAATTGCAACTAAATGATTGCGTGTACACCCCATAACCATTGACTACTCTATGAAAAAAAGTTTCATTTCGAACATTTTTATCCCAAACATATACGCCATTATTATTGCGAGATTCAAATGCGTCTGATGACACCCTTTTAGTTATGGCTCCAGACTTCCCTACTCCACTCCATTCCGTGCCTTCATTAGAATCGGCATAGAAATATAGATTGGAATTGGTCGTCTCGATATTGGTTTTGGTAGTAGAATATGGATCTACCGACCACCACCCTTCAGTGATCCAATCTCCTGAATCATCGCGATAATTTACTGCAACAAAAATTTTCTCATTGCATTTGTTTTGCAGATTCACTTCTATTGTGTTTGAGGTAGAGCTTGTATAGCTAGCGACATACTCCTCATTATTAGAATCATTCGCTCTCAATTCGGTAACTACAACATCTCTAACCGTTTCACAGGCAGCTTGTCTTATAATAAACCAGCCTACTACCAAGGCTAAAATAATAGCCAGCCATACAATTTGACCAATTAAATATCCAACAACTCCGGCAATGATAGCTACAACAATAGCAGTTCCAAATTCATTGGTATCTGAGTAACACGTAAAGAAGCCAACAATTGCAAATATCCATCCTACGGCATTCGCAAAACTTTCTTGTCCTGAATTCTGTCCCATAATATTTGATTTTGTAGTGAACGATATTTGCATTACGATTTCACTAGAATACTAGTTCCAGAACAATTTCTAATTCGACTGATTACAAAAATCCATCGACAAATTACTGCTTGAAATACTGCAATCTCAATGCTATGCCGTAGACCAAGGCCCCATGTTACAACACTCATTAGTGCTACTATGGAGAGAAATCATGTAGGGTAAATAGTGGAATATTTACTTCTTCAAAAAACAAAATAGAACGTTTGAAGAATTCATTTTTAAAAGAAAAATGAAATTATTAATTGTCAAAATTTCATTATCCAAAACCGTATTTTGGCATTTCTACATTTCAAATTTTCTGATCAATCGCTGTGTCGCCTCCTCATCTTCTTCGATTTTCTTAAACAACAGCTCGGATATATAATTTGCTATCGGCTCGATGATTTCAGGATTTGCCAATTTATTTTTCACACATCCACTAAAGACAGGAGCTTCCAATTTGACATTTATTGCAGCTACAAGGTTTTCGCGCATCCCTTTCTCAGATATTTTATACTTTCGGGTGAGATCATGTTTTTGAAAGTACTTCATTACACCATATGTCAAACCTCTGAGCAGTCCGTCCACATGCGTACCATTCTCAAAGGTAAAATAGTCATTCGCATATGACTTCAAGTACGGTGGATCTACAGAATAATCTCTGAATGCAAAGGCCGCTTCTAAATGAATATTATCAATCCTGGCATCGATTTCAGTTTCGAAATAACTGCTTCCCAAGCCATTTAATATTTCTATATCAATTCTATCTTTTAGGCCATTTTTGAAATAATAGACTACTCTACAGTCTTCATTACTGGCTTGATATTTAATCTCGAATTTTGTTTTCTTGTACAAGTAAGCAAACTCCCTCAAATGATGTACGATATAACTATTGTTCCATTCCTGGTCTTCCTTCCATATACTTTTATCAAGGATAAAATCAATTTCCACATAAGCACATTCTATGTTGTCCAACTGTTGGCCTTCGATCAGAACTCCTTCCTCAAAATATTCCTCTCCTACTTTTTCATCATTTGAATCCCAAAAGCTAATCCTGAATGTTTTACTTAAAGCATTTGAGGCACTTAGGTCCAATAAAAATGGATGAACCGTATTCGGCTTGAACATCCCCCAATTATTTTCGAATTCCCCATTCATATTATTGAATCTGAGTCTGGCCTTAAGATTGTCTCCAAACTCCATCGAAAAAAAATTAGCTCCATTTATCACAATGGCAGAATTAATAATCCCTTTCAGCATCTCGACAAAGCCCTTAATGTTTACTGCACCGATATACATTCCAGATCTCTTGCGTATATGCTCATACCATTCTAACTTCTCGATATTGTCCATATTGGTTTTAATTATTTTAATATTCTATCGCCGAATTGGTCATGTCCTACTCACTTCACTAAGATAAGGAGTGAATTAATGTCGGTAAAATCTTCGATATTAGTCTTTGTTGATTTGACACACCTACGTATTGGTCTTGACATCATCCCAATCTTGATTTTGATAATTTGTCAACCAATTCAAGGCATAATGTCTCTCATATACAACGCTGGAATTTATACCACCTGACACCTCGGCGCCTTTAATCCTGGCATCTACACACGCCCAATTCATTCGATATACCTTGTCCAACTCGTTTATTATTTCTTCCTTGCCTCTAAACTTTGCGGTACTTTCAAATTCTTCCCTAGATGTCTCAATCATCAGCCCTACTATGGTCTGCACATCACAAATATCATTTGGGTACTTGAGCTTATCCATTTTCCCCAATGCCCACATCAAGGTATACAGGCTTTCATATCTCCAAGTGGCATATGCACGCTCCTGATCATCCAAAACTTCGGATTCATAGATGTATTTTTCCCTAGGACTGAAAGAATCTATTCTATTCGACTTGACCGTTTTTGTCAGATGTACTTGCTCTATGCCCTCCCCTTTCGCGGCTATAATCAATAAGGCATAGGCCCTTTCAACAACTTCCTTTTGGCTTCTTATTTGTGTCGCTGCAGCCGAAGGTGTACATGGCAAATTTTTATTGACCTTGATTCCATGATTTTCCAGAAATGCTTCGGATTTGGCTTTACGGTCTATTTGATCTTCGGTATAGTTTTCAGCAGGCTCATCATAATACTTGGCATCTACGCTCACATCAATGTCCTGAATCTCACAATTGCCAGCCGTATCCAATATCAAATTTAAGTTCTTGTCGACAAAATGTTGTCCGTTGGATTTATTGAATATTCGATTGGATTGGGCAAAGATAAAGCCATTCAATTCACTCACTATCCTTCTCATTACTGCCTCAAATTCTTTGTTGATTTCTGGTTCGGCCATAAATGGCATTTCACAGTTGGCCGCCATTACCTTTATCAAAAACTTATCCTTGACAGT
This sequence comes from Saprospiraceae bacterium, assembly GCA_965230575.1. Classification (GTDB taxonomy): domain Bacteria; phylum Bacteroidota; class Bacteroidia; order Chitinophagales; family Saprospiraceae; genus CAJXUU01. The sequence continues at coordinate 5,432,000 of OZ246013.1, read as the reverse complement.
TTGATTTTTTGCTGGCAGCGATTGGATGAAATTTGTCATTCCTGCCAAGTTTTGAGTCAGTCCACAATCCACCTGAGTCAAGTTGTAAGAAGGATTCTCCCGTTCTCGATAGTTTATCTTTAGTGTTTTGGTCTTTCCAAAAAAGCCTCCTTTGATGGTTGCCATCAATGATTTTTGTTTTCCACCATCATTGAATTCGATTTTCGCCTTTGGCAGTTCTGATTTTACGATTTGGATTACTTTTTCGAAATCAAGTTTGTGGCTATAGATTGTGCAATTTTCCATTTAACGTGTTATTCGTTTTTTAATTATTATCATATATATATTCAAGACATTCAAGTTTCCCTAATATTTCGAGATTAAAACTACTTCTTTATCAATTCAGAGCAAGCTCATTTAACCGTCCTGCCAAATACACCCCCATACTCATGCACCCCTGCAACAAATACCCGCCCGTAGGCGCATCCCAATCAACCATCTCTCCAATACAAAATGAGTCCCTGATCTTCTTCAACTCAAATACATCAGTCAATTCTCCTCTCCTCACTCCACCGACCGAAGAGATTGCTTCATCTATAGGTGCCATTCCCGCAAGAGTGATCGGTAGACCTTTGATGAGCTCGACTAGTCTTTCCTTATTCAGAAATTCATCTTTCGTCGTCAAATGCTTGATCAATTGCACTTGAACACTGCTCAAATTCAAGTCCCTCTTCAAAAATGCTGTACTGTTTTTGGATTTAGACTTTTGTAATTTCATTTTAATATCATCGGTCGTAAACATTGGCTTGAAATCAATAGATACTTGGGCTTTACCACCTTCTTTGAATTGCTTTCGAATGCACTCACTCAAGGCATAGATTGCATTACCCTCTAATCCAAATCTGGTAATAACCAATTCCCCTTTTTTACTTTTGCTGTCGCATCTTACTGCAATATTCTTGAGTGGTCTTCCTTCCGCGGATGCAAGAAATGCCTCACTCCAATCTACACCAAAAGCACAATTAGAAGGCTCAAAATCATTGATTTGAATACCTCTGGTCTTGAAGTGCGACGCCCATGTTCCCGTAGAGCCAGTAATTTTCCAGCTCGCACCACCAAAGGCAAAAACGTAGTAATCTGCATCAATCTCAATATCATCATTGACCAATGGTAGTCCAGCCTCCGACCATCCATTCCATTGCTTCCGAAATTCTATTTTCACTCCTCTTGATTCGATATGTTTCAAAATAGCATGCAATACCTCAATTGGCTTAATCCCTTTGATCGGAAACACTCGATTGCTACTTCCTACAAAGGTATCGATACCAAGATTAGACAACCATGTTCTTAGGTCTTCATTGGTAAATTTGTTGAGTGCGTCATCAAGAAAAGATGATGGAGTGTACCTTTTTTTCAATTGATCCATCGACTCCGAAAAAGTAAGATTAAAGCCTCCTTTTCCTGCCACCAAGAATTTCCTTCCACAAGTTTTATTTTGTTCGTAAATAGTAACATCAAAAAGACCAGTATCAATAAATGATGCCATTGCCAATGATGCAGGTCCACCTCCAAATATGGCAATTGTCTTCTTCATATTCTCCTGTCTAATTAATAAAGTATATTAAAATCAATAGAGTTAGAAATGAAAATACAAACCAAAATAAGAGTGGATATTTCGCAATTCTAAAGGTGACGTTTAGAACTTTCTCCAGGCCAGAAACCTGAAAAGAAAGAGCTTCAGAATGGTCATGAAAAGCATTGGATTCTTTGTCTTTTCTTTGAAGCTCTTTATTAATAACATCTTCATCTATCTCAATTTTGTCTGATATTAGAATTAACACTCTTTTCGCCAATAGATTAACCATACCACCGAAAAAAGGGACTTTTTGAGCTATTCCTTTTGAGATCAACGGAATAGTGACAATATGGATTATGCCCTTGAACAAGAGATTCAAACTGTCTTTTCTATTTTCGTCTGTTATATTTTGATTTGCATGTTTCAAATCCTCAGAAGCCTCTTTCATGATAGATAAGGAATACTCAATAATTCCCCACATGTCCGTTTTCATTCTATCCAACAACAGCATTAAGCCCAAGGACAATCCAGAGGATAGAAACAATCCTATTCCTAAAACACCATATATGAAATATTCAATATGGACTAGATCCAATACATAAAATCCGCTGACAAACAAGAACAGAAAAAAGAGTATTGGTTTGATAACCCAAGAAATTATATAATCAGGAAATAGCAATAAGTCTAAAAAACTCTCGACGACTTCTTCATTTCTATACTTCTTAACATCAATGCCCAATTGGCTTTGAATTTTCTTTTCTAATTCATCGACGTCTTCTGGTGTTCGAATTCGCATCTATAAGACTTTTCTACTTCTGGTGTTCGAAAAGACTTAGCACAAATCCAGCCAAGTAGACCCTTCTCTGTATTCTTCAATTGGATTCACATCAGTAGAAAATTTGAATGCACTTAATAAGGATGATACGTCATACTTCATTGTCTCCAAGCTGTCTCGAATCAAATCTGGCCTAAAACCACCAATCCCCATCTCTACGACCTGCTGAGCACATACAATCCGTGCAAGAATTTGACCTAAAACTACCAATTTCCGTTGTGGCAACTTGCCCTCAATTTTAAAATTTAGCAAGGACTTGAATCGCTCTGCCACTTTATCCGTCAAATTGTACTGTGAAAGGAATTCCAGCAAATTCGGGATTTTCTTACGCATCATCAATTTGGCAATCATTTCAGCCAATTGAGAATACAACATTCCATTCGCTCCTTCAAATATTTGAAAAGGTCGAGAATCCACAATTCCCCTTGCTCCCAAACTTTCCTCTCTATATCCTTTGGCCCCTAGTAATTGAGTCAACCTATTAGAAGATTCGAACATCAAGTCGGAAACATATGCCTTCATAGAATTGGCTTCTACTCCATGTGGAGCCATATTATTCTCGATTCCACTGAATTGGCAACTTTTAAAACACATGGCGGATGAAATGGTAAATGCACTTTGCATTCTTCCCAGCGCATGTTTAATCTCATCTAACTCAAAAAGGCTTTTTCCGCCCACCATTCTCCCTTTGGTGTGCTTCAAAGCCTCATCAAACATACGATGGATAAAGCCCATGCCCATGCCAGGAAACTGTATTCGGCTTCGGTGCAATAAGTCCATCATCAATTTTAACCCAGTTGATTCCGGAACCAACTTATACTCTTCTGGCACTACGATGTCCACATTATTACGACCATAAGGAATTGGATACAATCCGATATTATTAAATAGTTCTTCTACAACAATGCGCTGTTCTGGTATGGACTCATCCGTAATAAAAAAGTCAATATCCCTGCCCAATTCACCATTCTCTTTCTTTGACCTACTGGTCATCAGCCAAAAATCTGCCAGACTGGTCAATCCTTGCCAATGCTTGATCCCTTTGATGTGGTATTTGCCATCTTTATAGACATTAGAAGTCTGCATTCCCAAGGCATCACTTCCATATTCGGGTTCCGTAATCATCAAGCCACCCAAATTCTGTTTGGTCAAAAAACGGGTAAAGATTCCTTGTTTGACGGACTCTTGTGCATATTTCCCAACAGGCTCTAAAAACAAGGCAATATTGATCCCAAAAGTAAGCGAAAGTGGTAGTGATTCATAAGATGAAGTAGAAAGCAGACCGAGGCATTCTTTCACAATGGCACCTCTTCCGCCATATTTTTTTTCGATGGCAACCGAAAGTGGTGCATGTGACATAATTTCCCTCAAAACCAAAGCAGGAAATCCTCTTTTTTGAGTGAATTTTTCAATATTATCCCGCTCATAAAACACCGTTTTAAGTGTATTTTTAAATGAATCAAGAAAATCTGAATAGGATATTGAGGTGTTTAATTCGGAAGTAACCATTTAATTATTTTTAGGAAGAACCTATTATTTCTGAGAAATTCTCTCTGCAAAATCAAAACCCAAAAGTAATGTAAGGATCACTTAATAGAAGCATTAATTTCTAAGGAATAAAGATAGCCAATTATAAGGAATAATGAATAAAGGTTGGGTAATAATGAATCAGGAATAATGAATAATGATTGAGGGTTTACAAATTGTAAATGGGATATCAACCAATTTCTAAAAACATGGGACTGTGGTCGCTTAATTTTTCCATTCTCCACGAATGATCGTAAAAACAATTCTTAACAATCGGCTTCAGAGTCTCGTCGATATAGATGTGATCGTATCGATAGCCATTTTTTTGATGAGAATACCAGGAATATTCCTCTACATCTCCATTTACGAATCTAAATGCATCACTCATGCCTTCCTTCTCTATCGCATCTAATTGATCAGTATACCAAAAAGAGTTGCCTTTTTGATCAACATAATTTTTTCCACTATTAAAATCACCTGCCATGATGTACGGTGTGGATGATTCTGTAATAATGTGGCGAGCGGATTCGAACAACTTATGCTTTTTTTTATGCGGCATGTAGACACCCATAAAATAAAAAGCAGAAAATTTTGCACTGATTATATTTCCTGAATACTTAGGATCTACTTTTGAGTGCAATTCAGATGAAAAAGGGATATTTGAAAGAATGATTACGCTATTATCATTTGAGTGTGAATCAGTTACCGCTTGATATCTATAGCCAGCTTTAAGCAATCCATTTCGAATTTTCTGGCCAGAAGCATTATTTCTAAATTCATTTAAAGTGACAATATTGCACTTACTCTCGGCAATTTTTCTAATAATCGGCAAAATCCTGCTACCCCCTCCTGCTTGAATATTCCATGCTAGAATTTTGATCATCAGGCTCCTTTCTTCTCTCTTTTTGCTTCTTCGATACTCCTCTTTAGAGCATCCATTATATCTACCACCGGAGTCGAGTCCTCTTCTTCAGACAAGGTAACAATCTCTTTTCCAGACACCTTGTCATCAACCAATTCGAGCAATGCATCACGATATCGATCTTCAAAGTTTATCTCACTAAAAGGTGTATCCAATGACCCAATCAGCGTTTCCGCCAATTCTAGTTCTGCCTTATCCACTTCCATATCCTGCAGATCAGGGACATCATCCATACTCCTCAATTCATATGGATATCTCAACTTGTACATGATGATTCCATTATCCTGCGCCACTAACAATACCACATCTTCACGATCCCTCAATATGATCCTCCCAACCCCAGCTTTTTTGGTCTTTAAGAGTGCTTTTCTGAAAAGGTTGAAAGTTTTGATCGCAATATCGCCGTTGGGTCCAATGAAATACACTGCTTCGAATCTGGAAGGATGCACCTCATCTACATCTACAAACGACTTCACATCAATCGCTCTAGTGCTTTTTAATTTAATAGCATCGAATTCATCTTTATTCAAAACCACATACTGATCCGGCTCATATTCAAAACCCTTTACAATATCGCTGTAGGGCACCTCTTCTTCACAAACACTACAGACCTTTTTATATCTCACACGACCATTATCATCATTATGCAATTGCTTAAAACTAATGTCATTTGACCTTTCAAGCGCATTGAATATTTGCACAGGTATTGTCACCAAAGAAAACGTAATATGTCCTTTCCAAATACTTCTCATTATCTATTTTTTAGAAATCCTAAATATACCAATTTCAATTATAGGAATGCGATTCTTCAAAAGTTTTACAATCCGATAATTCTGATGCTAAAAAAACGAAAAATATCAATACCTATCATTACTTTTACCCATACAATATTAAACCTAACCGTGATGAAAACTTCCACTAAAACTAACGAAGCTGTAGGAAAGGCGAGTCTAGAGCAATATTTTGATCAATTCAGAAAGCAAATAATTGGAATTGATCAGGAATTTGAATCTCCAATGGGTAAGCAAAAAATCATCTATGCTGATTGGACTGCAAGTGGGCGAATGTACAGACCCATAGAGCAATTGATATCTCAAGAAATTGCTCCATTCGTCGGGAATACCCATACCGAAACCACTATCACTGGGTCGTCAATGACCTTGGCCTACCATCGAGCAAAAGATATAATCAAAGCCCATGTCAATGCAAATGAAGAGGACATTTTAATCTCTTCCAATTCAGGAATGACAGGAGTGGTCAACAAATTGCAGAGGATATTGGGCATAAAGATTCATGAAAAGTTCAATAGCAAAATTGACATTCCTGAAGAAGACAGACCTGTCATATTTTGCTCTCATATGGAACACCACAGCAATCAGACCAGCTGGCTTGAGACTATTTGCCGAGTCGAGGTAATTCGTGCATGCCCGAAAGGAAAATGTGACCTCGGGCATTTGAAAGAATTATTGGAAAAATACAAGGACAAAAAAATCAAAATTGCTGCTGTGACATCGTGTAGCAATGTGACTGGAGTATTCACCGAATATTACGAAATTGCCAAACTCATGCATCAAAATGGTGGATTGTGTTTTGTAGATTTTGCATGTTCAGCACCTTATATCGACATCGATATGCACCCCGAAGACAAAGATGCCTATCTGGATGCCATTTACTTCAGTCCGCACAAATTCCTTGGAGGCCCTTCCAGTTCGGGCATATTATTATTCAATCAAAAATTGTATTCTAATAAAATACCCGACAATCCAGGCGGCGGCACGGTAGATTGGACCAATCCATGGGGAGAACACAAATATTACGATGCCATCGAAGCCAGAGAAGATGGAGGTACTCCTTCATTTATTCAGACCATGCGCGTAGCCCTGTGTATCCAACTCAAGGAGAAAATGACAACTCAAAAGATCTTGGAAAGAGAGCATGAGATGTTGGATCTCATTTGGCCCACATTAGAATCAATCGACAATCTTCATATTCTTGCCGAAAACCTAAAAGATAGACTTGGTGTGATTTCGTTTTATATCGAAGATCTGCATTATAATCTGGCCGTGAAGCTTTTGAATGATCGATATGGAATTCAAGTAAGAGGAGGATGTTCATGCGCTGGAACATATGGCCACTATCTGCTTGAAGTATCGTATGAAAAATCACAAAGCATCACAAGTACCATTAACCTGGGCGACATGACCAACAAACCTGGTTGGGTACGTATGTCTATCCACCCGACGATGACGGACCAAGAAGTAATCTATATTGTAAAATCCATTAAGGAATTAGCAGAAAATCATAGAGCATGGGCCATCGATTACGAATACTGCAATAAGTCCAATGAATTTACACATAAAGATGGCAATTGCGGTGAATCGTCATTGGTGGACGATTGGTTTTCGAAACCACTTGTCTAAAAAGAAATTTGAAGATTATTGTAATCTTTTCGGTTGGAGAGGTGTTTAATTAAGAGTTATCAGAATAAAAAATGGATAGGATATATTTCGACAATGCATCAACAACACCTTTAGAACCAAGGGTATATGACATGATGATTAAAGCAATGAAGGAGCAATTTGGCAATCCTTCATCTATCCATTACCATGGTCGACATGCGAGATCGTTGGTGGAAGAAGCGCGTAAAAAAATTGCCAATATCTTACGAGCATCAATTGGAGAAATATATTTCTGCTCAACCGCAACCGAAGCCAATAATATGATTCTAAAAAATGCTGTTGAGTTTCTCAATGTAGAAAGAATCATTACCTCACCCACCGAACATCATTGTGTGATTCATTCTCTGGATTATCTAAAAGAGCACAATGATCTCGAAGTAGTTTTTCTTGATGTTGATGATTTTGGCAATCCAGATCTGGGGCAACTAGATCAACTCATTTCGGACAAATCGAAGAAAACCCTTGTTTCTTTGATGCATGGCAACAATGAAATAGGGACAAAACTGGATTTTGCCAAAGTTTCAGAAATGTGTTCCAGTCATGAGGTATTATTTCACTGTGACGCCGTTCAATCTGTGGGCAAATATGATATTGATGTAAGTAAGAATAAAGTCTCATTTTTATCTGGAGCTTCACATAAATTTCACGGACCAAAGGGTGTTGGTTTTTTCTATATGAATGGAGACAATATAATTCCCCCTTTTATCCATGGCGGTGCGCAGGAACGGAATATGAGAGCAGGTACGGAAAATTTGCATGGCATAATTGGGATTGCTGAAGCATTGAAAATCTCATATCAGGAAAGAGAAGCTGTAATCGACCATATATCAACATTAAGGGATAGATTCAAAAGCAGGTTGATCAATGAATTGGATGATATTCGATTCAATGGAAATCAGGAAGAAAATTTCTTGCACCACGTATTAAGTGTATCATTTCCCAATTCTCCAAAAGCCGAAATGCTGATGTTTAATTTGGACATTGCAGGAATTAGTGCTTCATCAGGAAGTGCATGCAGTTCGGGCATTGAAACCGATTCGCACGTATTGGTAGCTATCAACCACCCCAAAGACAGAAAAACAGTTCGCTTTTCTTTTTCAAAATTCAATACTTTGGAAGAAGTAGATCAAGTGATCGAAAAGATAAAATCAATGACACCAACCAAGCTAAGTAAACTGAATGCAGGATAAAGACTATCTAATTAGATGCATAGAATTGGCCAAACTAGGAAGAAAGGAAGTAAGGCCAAATCCACATGTCGGTTCTGTAATTGTCTACAATTCGAGAATAATTGGAGAAGGTTACCATCAAACGCATGGCGGTCCTCATGCAGAGGTCAATGCCATCAATAGTGTTGCTGAAGAAGACAAACAATTTCTCACCCAGAGCACAATGTATGTTTCTCTGGAGCCTTGTTGTCATTTTGGGATCACGCCACCTTGTACCAACTTAATAATTAAAAATAAAATCCCAAGAGTTTGTATTGCTGAAATCGACCCAACACAAAAGGTCAATTCCAAGGGCATAGATCAGCTCAAGGCAAATGGAATTGAGGTGGATGTCATTCCTATTCCACACAATAATACAATAGCTGAATTCAGAGTAAATCAGCTAAAAAAAAGACCTTTTGTTCAACTAAAATTCGCTAAAAGCAAAGACAATTTTATAGGACAGAAGGACTGTCAGGTATGGCTTTCGAATGATGCAAGCAGTATATTCACCCATAAATTGCGGTCTTATACAGATGGCATTCTAATTGGTACAAACACCGCATTGGTGGATAATCCGGCGCTCACCCTAAGACACCACCGAGGAAAGCAACCACTACGAATAGTACTTGACCGAGAAGGCAAAATACCTTTGAGCCAGACCCTACTTGCAGATTCTTTGCCGTGTCTTATTTTCACAGCTACAAAGCGAAATATTGAGAATAAAGTCAAAAATCAAATTGTCGTTGATTTCTCAAGTGAAAATATAATCGAAACGATCTTAAAAAAGTTATTTGATATGGGAATCTATCACTTAATGGTAGAAGGTGGAGTATCACTACTGAAATCCTTTGTATCGGCAGGATTGTGGGATGAAGCAGTAGTCATCAATACACCAAAGACCTTAGAAACAGGGATAAAAGCTGTTAATATAAATGGTCAAATCAAATCAAGTCACAGAATTGACAAAGACATAATTCAAATTATCCAAAACATTAACAATTAGTAAAATACCAATTGCCTATTTCTTCTTGTCTTACATTATGGATTAGATTGTGCTATCTAGCTAACTTTGTGGCTAATACTGCAAGCAAAAGATGTCAACAAAAGACAATTCTACCCCAATTCTCACAATTTTATCAACAATAAAAACCTCAATTCTTAATAAAACCGTTAAAAAACAATTAAAGCCCTTAAATCGAATAGATTTCATTTTAATTAGCCGTTAATTAGACGTTAGATTTATCGATTGTCATAATTGAATTGAATATATTGAATGAAATATTTAGTTAATTTATCGTTTGCTCTTTTTGCTTTCTTTAGTGTCAATTCCGAAATTAATGGTCAAAACAAGATCAAATGGATGACTTGGGAAGATGCTCTCGCTGCCAATAAGACTCAGCCAAGAAAATTTGTTGTAGACATTTATACAGACTGGTGCATGTGGTGCAAAAGAATGGATAAACAGACTTTTCAGAAAGATCACATTGCCAGATATGTAAATAAAAATTATTACGCTATCAAATTCGATGCTGAGACCAAAAAAGATATCGAATTCAATGGAAAGACATACAAATTCATCAAAAAAGGAAGGAAAGGATATCATGAACTGGCAGTAGCAATTACGCAAGGTCAACTTAGCTACCCTACAGTAGTCTTTCTGGATGAAAATTTGTCTATCATTCAACCCATTCCAGGATTTCAGGATGCCCAGATGTTTGAGTTGATAATGACCTATTTTTCCGATAATCACTACAAAAATACGCCCTGGACAGTTTACACAAGAGAATACAAGAGCGAAATTAAGACCCACACTGTGAGTCATAAATAATCAGCCTATAGTGGCAAACCAATATTGTTATCTAGAATTGAATGAAGGTTTTTTATACCTTTTTGTTTTGTGTTATAACCAGCATCTCTTCTCTCAAGGCTGGAGATAGTCTTTCCCTGTACATTTTTCTTTTGGACGATTGCCCGATATGCATTCAATATACTCCGACTATCCAACAATTGCATGAAGAGTATGGTGATCAAATATCGTTTGTGGGATATTTTCCAAATTTTTCATCCAAGAAAAGTAAGATTGAAGTATTTAAGAATAAGTATGGTGTCAGTTTCCCATTGTTAACTGATTATTTCAAGGAACAGGCAAAGAAATACGATGCTCAAGTGACACCCGAGGTAGTCCTATATAACAATACAAAAGACAAGGTTATCTATCAAGGAAGAATTGACAATAAATTTTATAAGCTGGGAAGAAGGAGGAATGTAGTGACAGAGCACAACCTTAAATTGGCGATAGAACAAACTCTGAACAATACTCCTGTGGAAAAGTCGTATGTAGAACCCATTGGATGCTTTATTAATTATAGCGATAACATTAGCAGAAAAACTAAAAATGATTAAGAATAATTCGATAATTTTGTTGAATACCGATTTGCTTTAATATTATATAAAAAGTGATTATGAAAAAATATCTATCCACTCTATTTTTATTTCTTGCTATGGCGACTTTAAGCTTTGGTCAGACAACATTTGCCAAAGATGTGGCCCCGATTATTTACAACAAATGTACAACCTGCCACAGAACAGGTGAGATAGGTCCATTCACTTTGACATCTTATGATGATGCTGCCGATCGAGCAGCTATTATCAAAGAGGTAGTTTCTACGGGTTATATGCCGCCTTGGAAACCAGATCCAGAATACTCACATTTCCTGGGCGAGTATTATTTGACAGATGCGGAAAAACAGAGTATTATTGATTGGGTAGATCAAGGTGCTGAATATGGTAGCAGTGTAGATGAGCCAGATTTGCCAAACTTTCCTGAGGGCTCACTGCTTGGAGAGCCAGATCTGGTATTGACATTCGAACAGACCCACATTCATGAAGGAAACAACGAAGATGAATATCGGTATTTCGTACTTCCTACTGGTCTTACTGAAGATCGGGCGATCAAGGCTATAGAATTGAGACCTGGAAATACTCAAATCGTGCATCACGCATTGTTTTTCGAAGATACAGAAGGAGTGGCTGCTTTTCATGATGCTCAAACTCCCGAATACGGTTTTGAAGGATTTGGATCTTTTGGTACAGATGAAGTGCTCGATCGTGACCAATACCCTGGTTACGTCCCAGGCACAAAACCGATATATTATCCAGATGGTTTTGGTCAAATACTTTCTGCAGGTTCTGATCTAGTCGTACAGATGCATTATGCACCTTGGCCTGTGGATGCGTCTGATAAATCATCGGTAAATATATTTTTCGCGGATGAAGATGAGGAAGTAGACCGATTTGTAGATGACAGGATAATGCTTCCTTTCGATTTACCCGGTGGCTTTTTCGGATTTTCAATACCGCCAAATCAAGTAAAAGAATTTCACGGAAGATGGAATATTACACAAGACATCAGTTTGATTGGCTTGTCACCACATATGCATTATCTTGGTAAGAATTGGGAAGTATGGCTCGAAGGACCAAACGGAAGTACTACCAATCTCATAAGAATTGAAGATTGGGATTTCAATTGGCAAGGTGGCTATTATTTTCCGAGATTGATACCTGCTATGGCTGGCTCCACGATCCATGCTGTGGCCACTTATGACAATACCACTAGTAATCCTCAAAACCCATCCAGTCCTCCAAAACATGTCTGGTGGGGAGAAGGCACTACTGACGAAATGTACTATTTACCTATACTTTCTGTACCATATCGAGATGGGGATGAAGACGTTGTTTTTAGTGACCCGACATCCTCTGTGACGGACTTAGACTTGACCCAAGGCAATTGGATTAAACCTATATATCCCAACCCCGTTATTGATGGATCAATTTTTATTAATTTTAATCTGGTTAGAGGTACTTCGGTCAAGATTAATATCGTTGATATCAATGGAAAGATGATTCGTTCGCTTCGAAGAAATGAATATTTTGGAATAGGCAGTCATAAAATAATGGCCAATGTCTCTTCGCTTTCAGAAGGACTGTATTTCATCAATATCAATGGAGAAAATATCAATCTTTCCACCAAATTTGTAAAAAAGTAAAATTGCTTTTTAGCGTATTATTTTAACTAAGTTATTCCATTACATGTGGTTTGTAATGTTAAGAATGCTTTAAATCAGTGTTTGTAGTCGAAATAGGCACGAAATGTGCTACTTATATATTAAACAAAATTAACATATGAATTCAAAAATATTATTATGCCTTGTGGCCTTTGGTCTAAGCCTTGCTTCTTGTGGAGTGAATAAGAAAGAACATGCAGCTCTTCAGCTGGAATTAGACTCAGCCAACAAAGATCTTGGAAGATTGGGAGAAGACCTTAATAGAATGATGGCCAAGCTTGAAAAATGCGAGAAAGAGAAAAACTTGTTGAAAGGTGACCAAAAAGAGTTGACGATTAGAAATGAACAAATCAAAGACTTGAAAGCACAAATTGCCGACCTCCAAAAACAAAGAGACACTCAAGTAACTCAAGTAGGCGACCTTACCGTTCTCTCTCAATCTGCGAACGAAAACATCAAAGAGACACTCAAGCAACTGGAAGGAAAAGACAAGTACATTCAAATGGTTCAAGCTGCAAGAACGAAGACAGATTCGATCAATCTTGCTTTGGCTGTAAACCTCAAAGGAGTACTAAGTCAGGGAATTGCAGACAACGATATCGATGTCAAAGTGGATAAAACTGTAGTCTTTGTAAATCTCTCAGACAAGATGCTTTATCAGTCTGGAAGTTCAAGATTGACAGCCCGAGCCAATGAAGTTTTGGGCAAAGTAGCAGAAATCATCAAATCCAGACCTGATCTTGAAGTTATGGTAGAAGGATATACGGATAATATTCCGATTAGCAATGACTGTCTTAAGGACAACTGGGATCTCAGTGTACAAAGAGCCACTTCCGTAGTTCGATTGTTACAAAAGACTCATGGAATTGACCCGAACAGACTTATTGCTGCAGGAAGAGGTGAATACAATACCCTAGCCGACAATAGTACTTCTGAAGGAAGATCTATCAATAGAAGAACTAGAATAATTATTCTTCCAAAATTAGATCAATTTTATGATTTGTTGAATCCGACGAATGTTCCTGAATAGTAGTAATTATTCGAAGAAAATAAAAAAGCCATCGCGATTTGCGATGGCTTTTTTTGTTATATACTGAGAATACTTAACCTTATGGATCAAGTAGAACAATCTGTTTTTAAGATACTGTTTTGGTTATTTATATTTTCAAAGGATTTCTTAACTGAATTCAATTTTTCTTCAAACAAAACAACATTTTTAACCCGATCAATTGTTTTTTGCAATTCTCTCTTATCTTTTAAAGAATTAGGTATAACCTTTTTAACCTTATTTTTTGCCGCTTTCATATCTACATACTTGGTTATTCAAAATTATTAATAATTAGGCAAAATCACAATATTCTCATATATTTCATTCTTTACAAATGGAACAATCCGATTGTCTTTAATGCCATAAAAAGAATACTCCTTCGAATATTCCTCAATATTTGAAGACAAAAATTTGTGATATACTCTATGTCTTTGATCGTCAGAACCTTTAACAGAAACTCCAACATTACCTTTAGCACTTATGAAGGTTGGGATTGAGTTCAAGACTGTATTAAATACTATACGACCATCTCCATTATTTGATACAACGTTATCTTTGATCTTTTTAGTTTCTTCATCTTCATCACCAAAACCTAAATTATAGATTTCAAACGTTCTATTATCTGGTGTTCTTAACTTCAGATTTATAGATTCATACTTAATAATCTTCTTAATAACCTTCTCCCCTTTACTATAGAAAGTGAACGTAGTATTATCATCAATTTGACATTCATATTGTTCAATATTCATTAAACAAAGAAAATAATAAAATTGACTATTTCACAACGGTAACATCCCCTTTCTTAATTTCCATCTCCCCATCAGGCAACAGTATTTCTGAATAGAATACATAAACTCCTGATTCGACTGACTTGGTTCCAAATTTACCATCCCAACCCAGGCTTGGATCGTTAGTAGGAATTGAATTCTTGCTAAACACCAAATTTCCCCATCTATCAAAAATTTGTAATGAATTGATCAAAGCTCCATCTACATTTGAATAAATAGTAAAATTGTCATTCTCATTATTATCAAGATTTGGAGAAAATATATTTGGTGCAATGATGATCACTTCATCTACAACAAGCAATTGTATAGATGCTTCTACTTGACACCCATTGATGTCTGTAATCAATATTGAATACACCTCATCCTGATTCGGAGCAGTGAGTATTGGATTCAAACAATCAGAACACGAAAGCCCAACATCTGGAGTCCATGAGATTGAAGCAATTTCATTTTCAGGAATATTGACCTCAACATTGAGTTGTCTTTCTTCTCCTGTATTAAGTGTAATAGAAGCCTCAAGATCAACTTCAAAAGCATCCAACACTTCGACTGTAACTGTAGAGTCATATGTGCACCCATTGTCGTCGATCACCGAAATCAAATATGAGCCCTCGCTCAAATTTTCAGCAATCGGGCTTGCTAGAAGTTCGCCATCCAAGTAATATGCATAAGGCTCTGTACCTCCGCTTATATTTTCGATTTCTATCACGCCATCACCATTTTCATCACAGCTTTCGTCTAGAATAGAAAGTTGCGAATCATTAATCAACTCAGGAAGATTGATCAATACAGTATCCAAGGATTCACATTGATTATTCACATTCTGTACACTGGCAAAATACGATCCAGGTGAATCAACATTTAACAATGAGGTGTTTTCGCCAGAAACTATATTTCCATCCAAAGTTGACCATGAAATCACAAAATCATCCATATCTCCATTTACTGATAATTGAACTTCCAAATTAGCAGCGTCGCATCGAATCTCCACTTCATCAGCAAGCATCAATTCTGGAAAATCAAAATTGGAAGTCACTAATATCGAGTCGGTATTTGTACAATTATTATCGACATCTATCAATTGTAAATAATAATATCCTTCTTCTTCGACAGACAAGGTATTATTGTCTATATCCAATACATTCCCCTCAGCATCCAGCCAGGTATATTCAATATTTGCCCCATTCTGAGATGCAGATCCATCTATAGTAACAGACCCATTAATACAATCCAAAATATCAGGAGTTTGCAAATCTACAATCGGATATTCCTCCAGGTTAGTAATTGTAAGCATGCTACTATCTCTACAACCTGTAATCGTATCTATTGCCAACAATTCGACCATCGAAGCTACATCAATGGTTACCGCTTCAGTTATTATTTCTACGTTATTGACAGTCCATATATATTGGACATCAGGTTCATTTTCCGCGGTGAGAATGATCACATCCACAACACAATCCAGCACATTGTCAGGATCAGCCAATATCAAAGCAGATGGAGGATCTGATGAGTCTAAAACTTCCAATAACATAGGTGGCGATGTACAATCGGAATCTACATCATATACTTCCAGAAAATAATTACCACTCTCCCCTACCATAAATTCCAAATCAGTAGAAATAACGGTCATCGCGTCATCGGTCCATTGATATGTAAAATTTCCACTTCCACCTACCACTGTGGCGGATAATAAAACCGAATCTATAGTACATGTCAGTTCTAAAGGAGAATCAATATTTACCTGAGGGATATCATTGGACACTGTAATCAAAAGACTGTCCGTCCTTAAACATGCATCGCCAAAATCAACCGTAAAATAATAGGTACCAGGCACATCAACTGTGACATTATAAGAGTCTTCAGAAAAACCGCCAGGTCCAGTCCAAGTAGGATCTCCGACGATGGAAGAAAGCCCTACAAGTTCTGCTTCTGTCACATCACAATCCAATTCTACATCATCACCTGCTTCTACAGTCTCTTCACACATTGAACATGCCTCAGGAGGGTCTATCTGCAAAGTCGTACTACAATCCGTCACACCTGGATCAATAACCTCAATGATCTGAATTCCATCAGAAATCAAGAATGGACCCATTGTAACCATCTGTCCTGAAGTACCTGTCTCTCCAGACGAAACTATCTCCCACATCCCTGTGCCTCCGACCAAATCAACCGAAATCACCGCAGTAAAAGTATCATCATCAGGATCATCACTTGTATTTTCATTAAAGCATAAAACGCTCTCCAATGTGGCTGTAACCGTACAAGACCCACTACAAGAATTGAGCTCCGGAACAACAACCATAACATTACAATCAGGGTTATCTGTATCCACAAATTCAATTATCGGTGTAGATCCATCTGCTGGCAATTCGTAAGTAGAAAGATCACCATAATTGAATGTCCCCACGTTACTGCCATTCACAAATAAGCTGTAAGTCGTAGAAGTCGAATTGGTGGCCAAAACAGTAAATGAAAAATCATATGTATCATCTTCAGGCACACCAATGGTCCCATTATTGTCACAAATAAAATTTTGATTATCAATGGTAATTATACATTCTGAGGAACAAGGTACAAGTGGACCTATATTTTCTGTGGAAAAGCATTGATCATCTTCATTGTCAGATAGTGTAATCACTACATTCTGGCCTTGTGCTGGTATCGAAATCTGACCTCCTATTCCATATTCAAAATTTGCAACTATATTGCCATCTACTAAAACATTGAATGTATTATTCGAGGCACCATTTACAGCTGAGGCATTGATAGTAATGGTATACGTATCATCACTGGGATCCGTAGAGGTTCCATTCCCATCACATTCCAAATCCAATTGATCAATCGTCAAACTGCAGCTCGTAGAACAAGGAGACAAAAGTCCCAGATCAATCATAATACTGCATCCTGAGTCAATGTCCAAAACGGTCAACTCTACCATGGCCCCCGCATCTATTGACAACTCCACAAGTCCATAAGAAAAAGCTCCAAAATCTTCTGATCCAGAAGTCACCTGTATCATTCCTGTACTTCCAAGATTATTTGAAACATTAAATTGTATCTCATAAAAATCATCATCGGATGACGAGCTCGTACCATTATCATTGCAGGTAATCAACAAGTCTGTATAAGTCAATTCAAGTCCCGGGCTCATTGTGAACACTTGAGAACTGGTACATCCAGCATCTGATCTCGCATACAAGGTATAATCATCCGATACCAACGGACCAATAGTCGTTGATGAATTGTAATCCGCATCATCCAGACTAAATTCAACACCTGCCGATGGGACAATATCGACAATTGTAATACTTCCATCTCCATCTCCCAAACACCTTTCAGGATCAATTTCTATTGTGAATGTTGGAAGCGGATTCACATCTATTTGCACCTCTGAAATGGTAGTACATCCAGATGTGTTTGTCGTCACTGCATAGAGTAAAATGGATGAACTGGTCGTATAATTATTATCCAAAAGGTTTGTTTCATTTTCTGCGTCACTCAATGATTCATAATACTCAAAAGTAAAATTCGCATTCGAGTTGATCATGCTATTCAACGATTGAAGGTCAATATTGACATCTCCATTTTCGTCGGCACACAATGGTACAATTATATCATTTGCCTCAGGTGCCGCATTGATAGTGAGTGTCACCAAGGTCCTAATCAAGCTCACACATCCGTCTTCATCGACGGCTTCTGCATAATATGAGTAGACACCTGGATCACTTACTGTTGGAGTATAAGTAGTCGTCATAGTGGCAATAGGATCCTGACTGGTCTGGTCATCGTACCAATTGACAGTAAAATCACTACCAACATTCACGCTGAGCTCAGGAATGTCATCACCTTCACAAATTTCTGGATTACCATCGGATACAGGAGAGTCCACTTCAGGGCAATCACAATCTGGCGGATTCACGAAAATGTCAGTAATACAAAATGCATCTTGATCGATTGCCGAAATGACTACAAGCTCTCCTGCGGGAATATTAGTAACAGTCACATTATTTTCATCAATAACAGTAACATCGCCCAAACTTGAAAATATATTGTTACCATTTGGAAATACATTAATTGTATAAGTAGCTCCACCAGGCGCACATTCTATGCTTAAGATTTCGAATTCCAATTCAGCTATAACCTCTATTTCAGCAATTGCTGTAGCATCGGGACAAGAGTTGGTAGAAAATACGGTATACGTAAATTGATAAATTCCAGATTCTACTCCTGTGAAATTTACAGAAAATGGATTATCGATATTTACTCCCGTACCATCGGTATCAAACCAAGTTCCTCCAGGATCTGGATTCCCATTTAGATAGTCGAATAAATTATATGTCAAATTTGCACCACAAACCTTGCCCATTCCATCCATACCTGCATTGGCTGGTTCGTCTACATCTATGGTAAAAGATACCTCATCTGAACAGCCAGAGTCATTGGTAGCTATGATGGTATATGTAGTAGCAGATGTAGGACTTACAATCGGTCCCGATAGAGGGTTGCCCATATCGTCTGCAAACGAAACGGTAAATGGATTTCCATTAGCATCAGTAACAACAATACTTCCCAAATCAAAATCATCTCCAATGCAAATAGAAACCATAGTTGGATCAATGGATATATCTGGTGTGGGAACTCCTGTAACATTTTGTGTGTGAGATATAACATTCCCGTTGCAATCATTCGTAAAACTCCAAGTATAAGAAGTCACAGCTCCATTGACACTTGAAGTGGCTATCTCAGTTCCAGCAATAGCACATGTCCCAGTAGCACTATTCGTATAATCCAAAGGCGGATCAATTGGAAAATCTTCCCCGCAGGCAAGGGTAATATCAGCAGGAGGATCGATAAACATCGGATCAGCAGCTGGATTTACAGTTATAGATTGACTATGAGAAATGCTTCGATTACATTCATCAGTAAATGTCCATGAATAGGTAATGTCTCCTCCACATTCATCAAAAAATCCCGATTGTATTCCAACAATAGAACCAGAAATCTGACAAATTCCAGCAGCATTATTCGAATAATTCAATGAAGGCACTGTAGTACTCACTTCATCACAATTCAATGTTATATCCGCTGGTGGATTCACAAAACTAGCTTCAGGAGCCTCCTCGATCGTTACATTTTGGTTGTAAGTAATGGTTCGACCACAGTCGTCTACAAATTCCCATCTATAAGTGACATCTACTCCACATGGATTTGGATTTCCCACCACTACTCCTGGCACACTTCCCGATATTTCACAAAGGTCAGTTTCACTATTGGTATAACTTAAAGATGGTGGTGTAGGATTGAAATCTTCGCAACTTACTGTAATATCTGCCGGTGGATTCGTAAATGAAGCTTGAGAAGCTGGCTCGACCACAATCGTCTGCACGTGCTGGATCACCCTCATACATTCATCTGTAAATTCCCAGGTAAAAAGAATCTCTCCTCCACATGCATCATAGCTACCAGATTGTACAGGGGCTACAGATCCTGATATCAAACAACCAGTGCCGCCATTATTCGTATAATTCAGATCTCCAGGATTCGTAGCATCATCACCACAAGCTACAGTCGTATTCGCTGGTACATCCTGAAACTCAGCTTCGGGAGCAGGATTGATTGTTATAGTCTGCACATGTATCAATTGTCTTCCACATTCATCGGTGAAATCCCAAGTATTTATGATTTCTCCGCCACATATATCGTTGTTGTCATCAATGATAGGATCTACACTCCCCATTATTTCACAAGGATCACCATTGGTATAATCCAGTGGTCCTGCAGGAGGAGGTAATTCTCCGCAATTGACTGTGACATCAGCTGGCATTGTGGTATAGGACGGCTCTGGAGCTTCCTCAATGGTAATCAATTGTGTATGTGATATGGCTCTTCCGCATGGATCTGTAAATTGCCAGGTATATTCTATTTCTCCTCCGCAACTATTTGAATTGTCTATTACCGTTGGGTCAACACTACCTACAATTTCGCAAGTTGCAGTTCCCCCATTCTCGTAATCCAAGCTTGGAGGCGTAGGAGGTATCTCATCACATCCAATCGTAATATCAGCGGGCAAAGTGGTGAATACTGGTTCTGGTGCAGGATCTACAGTAATTACTTGTTCATGGGTAAACGTACGTCCACAAAGATCTGTAAATTCCCAGGTATTGGTTATGGTTCCTCCACAGACATCATACGTTCCATCCGTAGTAGGGCCTACACTACCCACTATTTCGCATCCTCCAGATTCTCCATTGGTATAATCAAGAGCTACTGGAGTTCCAGGACCATCAGCGCATGAGACTGTAATATCAGACGGAGGGTCAATAAAGTCCGGTTCGACCAAAGGCTCAATTATTATAGTTTGAGTGTGAGAATGTACTTCCCCACATTGATCTGTAAATTCCCAAATACTGATTACATCACCTCCACATATATCACCCTCTGTTGTGACAAGAGGTTCAATAGTTCCCGATATTTCGCAGCCACCTGTTTGATTGTTCGTGTAGTCCAAATCTCCTGGTGTGGGAAAAGTCTCCACACAAGAAATAGTCATATCTGCTGGCGGGTCAATAAATTCTGGAGCTGCTGCAGGTAAAATAGTTATATTTTGAACAAAGGAACTGACATTAAAACAAGGATCTGTAAATACCCAAGTCACTGAAATATTACCACCACAAATCGTAGGATCTCCTATAATTTCTGGTTCCGCTGTACCCATTATATTACAATCTCCCGCTTGTCCATTATCAAAATCCAAAGTAGGAAAACTTGCAGGTATCTCATCACAATTGATGGTGATGTTCGGTGGCGGTGGATTGATCGCCTCTGCCAATGGAGGAGGCAGCACTGTAATGATTTGTGTATGTTCAGTCACAGCTCCACAGCCATCTGTATACGTCCAAAATCTAGTGATTGTGCCTCCAGAGCACGCTTCAACATCAACATCTTCTGTACCTGCTACCATCGCTGTACCATCACAATCTCCCATCCAGGTGAGATCCATCATCGGTGGAAGATCACTTTGATCGCATTGTGCATCTGTATCTGCTGGCGGATCAATAAATTCGCCCTCATTTGCTGGATTTATTGTAAATGTTTGAATGTGCTCAGTGAATCCGCCACAAGCATCATTATGACTCCATGTTCGGATTACCTGTCCTCCTGCACACAAGTCTGCATCCCCAGAATCTACAGGTGTAACCACGGCTGTACCATCACAATCACCTGTCCAATTCAGGTCCATGGGATCTGGTATATCTGATTCACAATCGAAGGTCATGTCTTCTGGTTCTGATTCAAAAGTTCCACCTTCCTGTGCATTTATAGTTATGGTTTGCACATATTCCACTTCATTCATACAAGCATCGGCATAGGTCCATGTGCGGGTTATGGTGCCTCCCATACATACATCATAATTATCATCCTGAACACCATCCACCATTCCAGAACCATCACAATTATCCGTCCAATCCACTGGAGCCAAATCTGGTATCGTCTCGAAACATTCCAAGGTAATATCCGCTGGTGTATTCGACAAGGTAGGCGGTTCATTGTCTTCAAAGATCACATCTATCGATTCGGTATCACAGCATGAAGTATTACAATCAGGCACCGTATAAGAATCACCGACACTCGGTAGCGCGGGACTATCTGCTGGATTGAAATTATAGCTGTATACCGTCACTGTCCCACATTCATCGTAAGTCACATCAATCATATCTCCCATCACCACACCGATCACTACCCCATCTGGCCCAACGGCTATCACCGCTTGCTCAATAGGTGGCGAGTCTACATATCCTGTAGCTGTAACAGTTGAAGTTCCTCCAGGACACAACATTTCTGGATCTGCTTCTAGCATTCCAGCATCTGCTTCCAGAACATTGAGCGTGTAACAAACGGGTTCGCTTTGTGTACATCCGTTGTCTCCCACTACACAAATCTCATATTCTCCAGGCGTATTGAAAGTGGCAGAGAAATCATTATTTCCTGTTATAGTTGCACCAGACGGTGGACTCGGTGTTACGGTCCAAATATAGTCTATGGATAGGTCCAACCCTTCTGGTTCAAATGTAAACGTCTCTCCTGTCGAACAAATATTTCCGTCACTAGGACAATTGGCACTGATACAATTAAGTGCCGTAGGCTGGGGTACAGGCGGAGGGTCTACCCCAGAAATAACATCAATAGAATAATCGCAATAAGTACCCAAATCACCATCGATAAAAAAGAAGTAGTCATCACCAGGCACCATGCCATCGATATTGACTGTTATTGGAGAACTCGAGCTTTGAGGATCCCCTTCACATGCACTAGTCAGGTATTCTGAGAAGGTACAATCCGTATACACACCATATTGAACTGCGCTTCCATTTTGGCAATTGGTAAATGTTATTTCCAATGTTGCAGAAGCTGATCCCGCAATAAAGGCAAACCATGTCATATTTTGAGGATTGCCATCGCTACCAGGAGAACCTGGGCAGAGAGGTGCTGGCACATCATTCGGATTACTTTGTGGCATGGAAGAAGAGAAATTATCCAGTTCATTGATCGAACATAATAAATCTGCTGTCTCACAAGTCAACGCTTGTCCATCTACCTGAGTAAATCCAAATAGTAATAATATAAAAAAGAGCGTTTTTTTAAAATATGTCATTGGCGTTCATTCTGCTTTGCCTTAAATATCAAAAGCAATATAATTCAATATATAAAACTTGAAAGGCACATCCTTTCTTACATACCATATTACGTAACTAAGATAGTATAGGGTTTGTTTATGCTGCAATAAAAAACGCTTTTAACATAATATGATCGAAAAAAGTCTTCGTGGGCATTAAAATGAATAAAAAGAACCTTTTCCTTGAGGGGTATTTGTCAAAATACAGCAGTGAATATTTATCGTCTTCTTTTGATTAGAATCCAACAATATAAATCTTTTTATACTAAAAAAATAGAGGTCAACCCATTCAGATTGACCTCCATCTTCAAAATTATTAAAACAGAAAATTACTTTCCGCCCAATTCTTTGATCTTGTATTCAGCCTGTGGTTTATACTTATCCCCAGTAACCAACTTGTAGGCAGCTATAGCATCATCATTTTTGCTTAGCTTTTCATAGGCTTTTGCTTTTGCCACATAGTACTTGTCATCAACAGTATCGCCAGAAAGTGCAATTGCCTTGTCAGCATATGTAACCGCTTCCTCTGAAGCAGCAGATTCAGTAATCGCTCTACACATGTAATAACATACTTCAGCATTTTCTCTCATTTCCAAGAATGCTTTACCAGCTATTATAGCATTTGCATAATCCTTGCTGGTGTAAATCTTACCTACCATATTTCTAGCTTTCTTATACAATTTGCTAGCTTTCTCTGCTTTACCGCTTGCAGTTGTTTTATCTCCAGCCGTAATGTACATTTTTATCGCACTCACTTTGTCTCCTTTCGCCTCAGTAGCCGCTGCAAGTCCTTTGTAGTTAGAAGCGTAATTTGGAGACCATTCTATACCTTTCTTGTATAATTCAATAGCTTCGTCTGCTGCACCACTTTTTTTCTTGGCGTTACCCAAATTATATGCAGCTTTTGCTCCATTTTTCTTTGCCAGTCCGATTACTTTATCGTTGCCCTCTTCTGTGGCTTTCGCTAATGCCGATTCCAAAATTGGAAGTCCTCCTGCATAATCCTTGGCTTTGAGAAGGGCTAGTCCTTCATTGTACAATGATGCTGCAGATTTGGCATCTTGAGCCATTATTGATCCAGAAATCAGGCAAAATGCGACCATAAACGCAAAAGTCTTTCTAATTATAGTTGTCATATTGATGTTTTTTAATTTTATTTTTTCAAGGCGCAAAAAGAATAAAATTTTTGCATTTATAAAAATCTAAAAGCATTTTTTAGATATTTTTGTCTTTTGTCGAATAATCGAATGCCATTTATAAGAAATCCAAAATAGAATAATATCATTCTGGCACTTTTCAAAGCTTCTCATTTCAAACATTATTGATATAATAACTGTTATATAACTTAATTATTGTTAATTTTACACTAACTAAGAAAATAATATAAAGACAATGGCAAAGAAAAGAATTGCAATCAATGGATTTGGACGTATTGGAAGACTGACTTTCAGAAATTTACTATCCAATAGTGATGTTGAAATAGTGGCTATTAATGATTTAACTGATAATGGCACCCTGGCCCATTTATTAAAGTATGATAGCGCGCATGGGCAATTTGACGGAACCGTAGATTATACTGATGACAAGCTTATTGTCAATGGCAGTGAAATACTTGCCACTTCTACTCGAAACCCAGAAGATCTGCCATGGTCTGCGAATAATATTGATGTTGTCTTGGAATGTACAGGAATCTTCCGAAGCAAGGAGGCTGCCTCAAAACATATCACTGCAGGTGCTAAAAAAGTAGTGATCTCTGCTCCTGGAAAAGGAGATGGAATCAAGACTATAGTATTAGGTGTAAATGGAGATTCGATCTCTGGAGAAGAAACAGTATTGAGCAATGCAAGTTGTACGACCAACTGTTTGGCTCCTGTTTGTAAAATCATCAATGACAATTGGGGTTTCAAGACGGGATCGCTTACTACTACTCATGCCTATACAGCGGATCAAAGAATACAAGATGCACCTCATGCAGATTTGAGAAGAGCAAGGGCTGCAGCTTATAACATAGTACCTACAAGCACAGGAGCAGCTAATGCAGTGGGCTTGGTTGTACCTGAAGTTGCAGGAAAAATGTTTGCAATGGCGGTACGTGTTCCTGTAATTACGGGATCATTGATAGAATTGAATGTAATTGTAGAAAAAGACGTAACCAAGGAAGAAGTCAATGCCAAATTCAAAGAAATGGCAGACGGACCTATGAAGGGTATTTTGCAATATGCAACCGATCCTTTGGTTTCTTCTGACATCGTTGGGAACAAGCATTCTTCAATTTTTGATTCTTTACTCACAGATGTTAAGGATGGCAATTTTCTAAAAGTGGTTAGCTGGTATGATAATGAAGCTGGCTACAGTGCTAGATTGGCAGATTTGGTAGCTAGAGTATAAAAATCTCAATCCAAGAAAAAAATAATTAGGGCTTCAAAACAAAATGATTTTGAAGCCTTTTTTTTATGTAAAATTTTAAAAACCAGATAATCGAATATTAATTTATTTGAGCATAAGCATTCAAGTATATTTGTACACTAAAAATTAAAAATGAGAACAATAAAAGATTTAGATCTAAAGGGTAAGAAAGTACTGGTAAGGGTAGATTTTAATGTGCCGCTAAATGAGAATCACGAAATCACAGATGATACTCGTATGCGAAAAGCAATGCCCACAATAAAGTATCTACTTTCTCAGGAAGCAGCAGTCATTCTTTGTTCTCATCTAGGAAGGCCACAAAAGAAAAAAAATGAAGATGGATCTATAAATGTTGAAAAATTTACCTTGAGGCACTTGGTAGATCATCTGGCCGAACTTTCTGGTAGTGAAGTATCATTTTCTCCTGACTGTGTGGGTGGAGATGCTGAACTTATGGCAGAAAGACTAAAAGCAGGACAAATATTATTGCTCGAAAACACACGATTTCATGCTGGAGAGTCCAAAGGAGACATGGACCTGGCGATCAAGTTATCAAGATTGGCAGATATCTATGTGAATGATGCTTTCGGCACAGCGCATCGAGCACATGCTTCAACAGCCACCGTTGCAAATTACTTCAAACCCGAAGAAAAAGCCCTGGGATTATTGATGTACAGTGAAATAGCAAGTGCTGACAAACTACTTAAAAGTCCTAGAAGACCAGTTGTAGCCATTGTCGGTGGAGCCAAGGTAAGCGACAAAATCAAGCTTCTCGAAAAACTGGTAGAAGTAGTCAACCATGTCTGCATTGGTGGTGGTATGGCCTATACTTTCAAGAAGGCCCTCGGAGGCAATATCGGCAAGTCACTTTGCGAAGACGACTACATGGATCTGGCCCTGGAGATATTGAACAAGGCCAAAGATTTAGGCACGGAAATACATCTTCCCATCGATACCTTGATTGCCGATGATTTCAGCAATGAAGCCAATACCGACATTGTAGATACCAATAGGATTCCTGATGATTGGCAGGGACTGGACATTGGTCCTGAGACTATAGCATCTTTCACAAAAATCATATTGGATGCACAATCAATCCTGTGGAATGGACCTATGGGTGTATTCGAAATGGAAACATTTGCCAAAGGAACAAATCAAGTGGCTATAGCTGTTGGGCAAGCTACTGAGAAAGGGGCATACAGCCTCATTGGTGGCGGAGATAGTGTTGCAGCTATCAATAAGGCTGGATTGTCAGATACAGTAAGTTTTGTGTCTACAGGCGGAGGAGCGATGTTGGAATACCTTGAAGGAAAGACACTTCCAGGAATAAAGGCAATTACGGGGTAATTTATAAGAGATAATTGATAATTTTATAGTTCTTCTAAAAAAGGGATATGATATGACAAAAATTGCATTGGTTCAAAGAGCACCGGATTTTTTGGATGCGCCGAAGTCTTCTCAAAATGCGGTTAAATATATTAATGAATCCGCATCTGAAGGAGCTGATATCATTGTCTTTGGGGAAGGCTGGCTCAGTGGCTATCCCGCCTGGATTGATTATTCCATTCATATGGGATGCTGGGATCAAAAAGAGGTAAAGGAAATCTGGGCAGAGATGTTTGCTGATGCTATCTCAATTCCTAGTCCTGAAATAAATGCTATCCAGGAAGCAGCGAGGCAAAATTCAAAATATGTAGTAATCGGTGCGAATGAAGCCATCAAAAAAGGAAAGGGAAATGGCACCTTGTATAACACATTGTTGATTATCGATCCTGAAGGAGAAATAGTCGTCCACCATCGAAAACTAATGCCGACATACAATGAAAAACTTGTGCATGGCTATGGTGATGCGCACGGGCTAAAATCGATAGCCACACCTCATGGCAACATTGGTGGGCTTATTTGCTGGGAGCATTGGATGCCACTTACACGCCAGGCTATGCATGATGAAGGTGAAGACATTCATTTTGGACTCTGGCCAGCAGTAAAATCATCACATAAATTGGCCAGTCGTCATTATGCTTTTGAAGGTCGATGTTACGTAGTGGCCATGGGGCAAATTCTGCACAAAAACAGTATTCCTGATTACTTGAAAATGAAACCTGAAGTGGTAAATAATGGCAGTCCATACCTCTTGGATGGTGGTAGTTGTGTTATTGATCCCAATGGCAATTTCATCTTGGAGCCTCAATACGAAAAAGAAGATATTATCTATGTTGACTTGCCTCCATTACATGATCTGTATACAGAAAGAATGAACCTAGCCACGAGTGGTCATTATCAACGTCCGGATGTATTTTCGTTTAGTGTAGACAAACGAAGAATGACTGATTGAATTCAGGGGTGTTCAGAAGTAGACAAGAATAAATTGAATTGATTCTTACTCTACTTCTCGGATATGCCGAGAGGCTAAATTGGCATTTACAATTTTAGTTTTTTATTAAGGTAATTGCGTTAAAAACTCATGAGTGTTTGAGCAAAATAAATGACAAGTTGAAACTCCACATAATGCAAATCAAACAGTTTAGAATAAGATTCCCAGACTTAGTGCGAGTTTTCATGTGTTTAGCAATTATCTTGATAAAAAACGTTAAGAAATTGTAACAGCCTTGGGTTTTTTGGTTCGTTTTTGGGCTAAGCCAAAAATGAACGCCAGTTCCGGCGAGGAACAAGAATGAATTAAAGGGGAATTACCTCGTTTTTACGTAAAAGTCAATAAAACGAGGAATCCATTCAGAAATAAAACCTAAAAATTTAATATAATGATTTGATTATCAATCTTTTGAATTAGATTCGCAGAGGAAAATCAACTTATGAATACCCCGAATTTACTGCTCTAATATTTTAAAAGTCGTCCTTCTATTGATCTGATGTTCTTCCTCGGTACAATCGTCGCAATTACAATTAACAGCTAAGGCGCTCTCACCATAGCCTTTGGCAATCATTCTATTTCTGGCCACACCCTTCGAGGAAATGTATTTCACGGCTGAATCAGCCCTCTTCTGGGATAAGATTTGATTGTATTCATCATCAGCTCGGCAATCTGTATGCGACGACAATTGTATCCTTATTTGTGGATTGTTCAAAAGTATGGTAGAAAGACTATCCAAAGTAGGTTTTGCATCATCTCTGATATTCCACTTGTTATAGTTGTAATAAATATTTTCCAGTGTAATTTCTACATTAGAGAAAATCTTGGTCAACACCAATTCAATATTCAAGGTCGTGGATAGCTTTCCTTTGGGTACTTTCAGATTCCTCGTACTTATGGTTTTAATATCATTCAAATATCCCACCTTGCTCGCCCTTATGGTATAGTTCTTATCCTTTTCCAATTGAACTATAAATTGGCCATTCTCATCTGAATATACCTTTTGTTGTTGTTCTCCGTCATCTATCGCGATATAGCAATCTGGTAAAGGTATCTTCCCCATTTTCTTGCTATTAGGATTTTCGGGATCTTCAAAAGATTCTTCTTTAGTCTTGCCTGCTAAATAGATTTCTACTTCGATTTCTTTTTCTAAAGTATCTGTACTAATCGTATCCTGAGGAATAAATGATTGTCTTTTTTCGAATTGATAGATATCTTCTTTTCCAAATCCTTTACGCGTTGAAGTAAAAAATCCTTTTTGTACAGTTTTACCTCTAAGGCTTGCATCATTGTCCACTACAAGGCCAAAATCATCAAATGACGAATTGATGGGTTTTCTCAAATTTTGCGGAGGTGCCCATTGTCCATTTGGTTGCAACCACGTTTTAAAAATATCCAACCCTCCAAGTCCTGCAAAATAATCCGATGAAAAATAGAGTGTATCTCCATCTCCTGAAGGAAACATTTCATTCCCTGCCGAATTTACGGTTTGTGGAAAAATAAATGGATCGGCCCATTCAAAATTTCCCTCTTCATCAAAAATTCTTTCAACATAATACAAATCGTGTCCTCCTACCCCATCAATCATTTCCGCGCTAAAGACCAAAACACTATCGTCTTCAATAAAGGTCGGATGGCCATAATTTACCCCTTCTTCTAAAAAGGGCAATGGTATTGGTTCGGACCAAATGCCTGAAGATCGTTCGCTATACATCAGCTTGCAAAACCCATCTGAATTTCCTTCGACATAACATCTTGAAAACACCATGGATATTCCATCTTTTGAAAAGCAGGCCGTACCTTCATTTTGATCCGAATTGATTCCGGCATCAAATCTTTTTATGTCCGAGCCATTTTTCAACATGACGAAGAGGTCCGTATGTTTATTTCCAGTCCACTTATATGTCTCTCCACCAGTACTTTCATTGTTGTCAGATGTAAAAACTAAAAAGTTCTTGTCCAGCAGTGCGGGAGAATATTCTGAGAATCCTGAATTTTCATTTATAGGCGCTATATCGATGTCTTGATTTGGGTCTTTGGTCCAGGAGGCCACTTCTTTTAATACATAAATCTCTCTATCGATCTGTCTCGAAGAATTGCTATTTAGCTTCAATTGTTCGTAAGCACCTATTGAAGAGAGGTAATCACCTGATTTCTTGTATTCTTTGGCGATAGCGAGTAAGGCCTCGTTTCCATAACCTTTGTCCACTGCCTTTTCCAGCCAATTTATGGCCAGTTGATTTTCTTCCAGGTAGACATAGCACATTCCCAAAAGGTAGGAATGTCTGGCTCTTAGTCTAGTATTGTCAGATTTTTCATATTCCTTGGATAGCATTTCGACTGCAACAGCATA
The DNA here is from genome assembly GCA_965230575.1 of Saprospiraceae bacterium. GTDB lineage: Bacteria > Bacteroidota > Bacteroidia > Chitinophagales > Saprospiraceae > CAJXUU01. Next base: position 5,401,781 of record OZ246013.1, on the reverse strand, counting down.
TTGTTTTCTTTCATATGCCATCTCACCAGTTTTGACTTTTTTGCCAAAGCTGCATCCTGATAGGCAAATTGCCAAAATACTGAGAATGAAAAAAGATTTAAATAAATTAGACATGAATACAAATATAATTTTTATTCGCTTACATCAACTATAACGCAGGAAAATGAAAAATTGATTAGTAAATAGGTAATTATGTTATTCTCATGACTTTGTGATTTTCTAGCACAAAGCGCACCAGATAGTCTCCAAGGTAGTCCAAGGCTGTATTTTGAGTAAATTGAATATTCAATATTGGTTTTGAAAAAAATACCACGTGGCAAAAAAAATGCCCCGACAATTAAGCCAAGGCATTTCATTATTCTATTTCTAAGTCTTTCTTATTCAGCAGATGATGCCGCCGCAGCAGCTGCCGCAGCTCTACCAAAGCTCTTTGAAGACTTTGTATTTCTATTTGATCTTCTAACTGTTCCTTTCAAATCATCAGATAAATCTCTAACGATAGGTGTAGCAACGAAGATAGATGAATAGGTACCCACCAAGATACCGATCAACAATGCGAATGCAAATCCTTTGATTGTACCACCTCCGAATATCAATAATATTGCTACCACAATCAAAGTAGTAATCGATGTGATTATTGTTCTTGAGAATGTACTATTCAAAGCTGAATTCAAAATTTCGTCTTTCTCTTTATTTGTATAGATACCGAGATATTCTCTGATTCTATCAAACACGACCACCGTATCATTTATCGAGTATCCAATCACGGTCAATATCGCCGCTATGAATGCCTGATCAATCTCCAAAGAGAATGGCATAAAGTCTTTTAGAAGCGAGAACAAACCGAGTACGATCAATGAATCGTGGAACAAGGCTGCTACCGCACCTAATGAATACTGCCACTTATTAAACCTGATAAAGATGTAAAGGAAGATCAAAATCAAGGCAAAGATACCTGCGTAAAATGAACTACTTCTAATATCATCTGCAATAGTAGGTCCTACCTTACTACTACTTACTACATGCATTCCGCCTTCAAAACTCGAATCTTCAAACTGTTCGGCAGTAGATGTAGATCCGTCAATTCCTTTCAACCCTTCATAAAGCTTGGCCATAACCAATCTATCATTGCCATCAGTATTATCATCGATCAAGTAATCTGTAGTAATTTGGTAAGTATTGTCACTATCTACAGTCTTTACAATCGGCGCCTTACCGAATATATCCGCAACAGCTAATTTAGACTTAATATCATCCTGATCAACTTTGCTTTCGAATTGAACATCATAAGAGTATCCACCTTTGAAATCCACACCCAAATTGAATCCTCTTGTAAATATTGATGCAAGTCCTGCTACGATCAATACTGTAGAAAAGATGTATGCCATTCTTCTTTTTGACATCCAATTGATCTGAAGATTGGCAAACATATTCTTTGACCATCCTGACCAGAAACTCATTTCTCTACCTGTACTGGTATATCCATCGATCATCAACTTTCCGAATAATACCGCTGTCAATAATGATGAAAGCACACCAATAATCAATACAATCGCAAATCCCTTGATTGGTCCAAGTCCGTAGTATGCAAGTACTGATGCAACCAACAAAGTAGTAACGTTGGCATCAATAATGGCAGAGTAAGAAGCTTTGAAACCTTTAGTGATGGCAGCGAGTGTAGGCAAACCAGCCCGCAATTCCTCTCGAATCCTTTCAAAGATGATTACGTTGGCATCAACGGCCATACCAATAGTCAATACAATACCTGCAATTCCTGGAAGTGTCAATACCGTACCCAATGAAGACAATGTTCCAAAAATGAAGAACATATTCGCCAACAAGGCAATAATCGAAACAACACCACCCTTTCCATAATAAAACAACATGAAAAGAAGAAGTAATGCAAATCCAACTATCAATGAAGTAACACTACTCTTGATATTCTTTGCTCCTAATGAAGGACCAACTATAGATTTTTGAATTATTTTAGTTTTTGCTGGCAATTTTCCTACCTCAAGAATGTTTGCAAAGTCAACTGCTTCCTGGATTGTAAAACTACCTGAGATAGATGACCTTCCTCCAGTAATGGCTCCATTGTTAACTCCTGGCGCTGATACTACCTGGCTATCAAGTGTAATGGCGATCTCTCTACCATTATTCTTATAAGCGATATCGGTCATTCTTGCCCACTTCTTTGCACCTTCAGAATTCATCGTAAGCGAAACTTCCGGTTGTCCAGTAGTAGGATCTATTTGTTGTGAAGCTTCAATGACTACATCACCTTCTATCGGAGCCTTTCCAGATGTTGTCGTCTTAATAAGGTAAAGTTCGTAATCATCTGTCAATTCACCGCTTTCAACATCCTTGTAAGGCTTATAAGAGAATGCAAATCTTGAATTCTTTGGGAAGTAAGTTTTTACTTCATCAGATTGCAACATTGCTTTTACTCTCGCGACGTCATTCTTATTCACAAGTCCCATTACTGTTTGATACAATGCCTTTCCGCCTGTACCATTCAATCTCAACTTGCTCAATAAAGGACCTTGTGATCCAAAGACATTATTACTTGGCTGTACAACCTCTGTAGAGTCACTCACATTACCATCTTCATCATATTCATATCTATAGGTAGTATCCATTTGAACCGTAACCTCTTCTCCTCTTGAAGCAGCAATTCTCTTGTCAGCTTCAGTAAACATTTGTGCTACACCAGGGTCACCTATTCTATAAGTATCCCAAAATTCAAGTTGTGCAGAAGCCTGGATAAGGTCTTCCATTCTTTTGGTATTCTCTACACCTGGCATTTCGACAAGGATAAGGTCCCTTGTTGCGTCCAATGATATATTAGGCTGTACTACTCCAGATCTGTCTATTCTTTCTTTAAGCATTTTGAAAGTACGATCCACTGTTTCATCAGCTTCTGTTCTCAATAGCTTGATTACATCTCCATCTGAAGTATCATTGTTGATATCCAATCTTTTGCTTCTTTGGAAAATTTTCCCCATTCTTTTATCTGGAGAAAGAGATCTAAAGGCATTTGCAAATAGAGTGATATAATCAGATGAACTACTTTTTAAGTCTTCAGAAGCCTTATTCAAAGCAGCTACAAAATCTTTATCATTCTTTTTACTTCCAGCCAGTGCTTCAAGTACCTCTCTAAGATCTACCTGTAGCACCGCACTCATACCACCTTTCAAATCCAATCCAAACCCAAGTTGTCTTTTCTTCAAGTCTGAATACGTATAATCTGTCAATCCTGGTATCGACAATACAGTCTCATCTGAGATAGAATCTAAGTAATAGGCTTTTGCAAACTTTTCAGTACTAGATTTAATTCCTTCGTCTACATTACTAGCTCTTTCTTGCGCATACTCTATCGCTGCATTCTCTACCTTGTTAGTTGGTATGAAATAAAGCAACTGAACTGCACTCACAATAGCTATGAGTATCAAGAAAAACTTCAATAATCCTTTGCCTTGCATGTTATATTTTTATTTATTTTCTTGGAAAAACGACGCAAATATACGTCTTTAATTTACATACATACTATATAAATCAACCTAAGTCATATAATTATACTGAATAATGTGTAATTATTCTGATAACCAAGGGTTAATTTATAAGTAAAATTTATAAAATGAGCTCATATCAAGATATTTTGACTTAATATTACTATTTCAGCCAAAATTTAAGAGGAATTGTTTTTAAACTAGTCCAAATATGAAATAATAACTTTAGTAATTTACCCAATGGATTGTTAACATTGAATAAATTGACGAATAATATTCTTTACATCTTACTTTTTCGTGATTATTTCAACTTCCTATTCAGATATATTCAAGCTATATTTGCTACAAATATCAACATATGAAACATATCAAAGCTTTTGCTTTTTTTCTGAGTATAGCTTTTCTAACCCTCTACAGTTGTAAGACTCAAAAAAATATTTCCCAATCCACCTACGCTTTCGAAAAAGTAAAGATGGATGTTGTTACCCTTTCTGCGGATGACATGGAAGGAAGAGAGACGGGAACACCTGGAGAGAAAAAAGCTGCTGGGTATATAGCAAAGCGAATGGAAGAGATAGGATTGACACCAAGAGGTGTATTTGACGGTTATTACCAATCTTTTGATCGAAGAATAAAAAGCAATCCACATGCGGATGCCCCTTCTCCAGATGATAAGGTGATCACTGGACTCAATGTGGTTGGGACGATTGACAATGGAGCGGCATATACCGCGGTGATAGGAGCACATTACGACCACCTTGGCTATGGCGCTGAAGGATCATTGCATGTAGGAGATCCTGAAATTCACAATGGAGCCGATGACAATGCCAGTGGTGTGGCAGGAATGCTTAGGATTGCAGAAGAATTGATGAAAGACACCGACAAGTCACTCAATTATCTATTCATAGCTTTCAGTGGTGAAGAAAAAGGACTTTGGGGAAGTAATTATTTCACCAAAAATCCAACAATTGACATTAATACGATCAATTATATGATCAATATGGACATGATTGGTCGACTCAATGAAGAAAAGCAATTGGCTATCTATGGTACGGGTACTACCCCACTCTGGAAAAAAGCGCTAGCCATAGAAGAAGGCAGTCAATTCAGAAAAAAGGAAGAGGCATCTGGTGTTGGTCCTTCGGATCACACTTCATTTTATCTGGAGAATCTTCCTGTTTTGCAATTTTTCACTGGTCAGCATGCCGATTATCACAGACCGACTGACGATGCACATTTGATCAATTATAAAGGGATCATCGAAATTACTGACTACATCCTTGCCGTAATCGACTATACGGAGAACCGAGGAAAACTTCAATTCACTAAAACCAAAGACGAGAGTCAAGAGGTTCCGGATTTCAAAGTCACCCTCGGTGTCATTCCAGATTACCTATTCGATGGCAAGGGCATGAGGATTGATGGTGTAAAAGACAATAGACCTGCCTCCAATGCGAATCTCAAAAAAGGAGACATCGTAGTAAAATTGGGAGACTTGGAAATTGTAGACATGATGAGTTATATGAAGGCTCTGGGTGCATTTGAAAAAGGGCAGACCGTAGATATTACCATAATAAGAGAAGGCAAGGAGAACACAAGAAAACTCACCTTCTAAAAAAACTAACGAACTCAACAACTGATTCACTTATAAAAAAAAACAAAAAGAAAATGGCTAGAGTATACGATAAGTACGTAAGTAAAATGCGAAAAGTAGCAGATGTCAATCATGCAATTGCTGTGCTTTCATGGGACAAGGAAGTAAATCTTCCAAAAGATAGTGCTGCACATCGGTCACAACAAGTAGCTACATTGGCTGGAATTAGTCACAATGAATTCGTAGATGAGGACTTTGGTCTTTTGCTCGAGCGACTATCACGAATGAGAAGTTTGAGTGCAAAAGAAGCTAAGAATGTATCGGTGACAATGGATGCTTATCAAAAAGCAACAAAGTTTAGTGAAGCCTTTATTATTCGCAAATCAAAAATAGAATCGAATGCCTATCATTCCTGGTTGAAAGCCCGAGAAGCCAATGATTATTCAGTATTCAAGGATGCCTTGAGTGATTTGGTAAAGCTCAAAAAAGAAGAGTCCAAAAAGCTCAAAGCTGGCGACCATCCCTATGATGCTTTATTGGATATCTATGAGCCAGGACTGACTGTAGCACAGCTTGATCCCATATTTGCAGGAATCAAAAAAGATCTTAAAAAGCTTATCAAAAAGATTAGAAAGTCCAAGCAGGTGAAAAATGGATTTTTGAGAAAAAAATATGAGTGGGATCTGCAATGGGAATTTGGATTGGACATTCTTGAGAACATGGGTTATGATTTTAATTGTGGAAGACAAGACCTGAGTGCACATCCATTTACGACTTCTTTTTCACCAACAGATGTAAGAGTGACAACCCGCGTGGATGAAAATGATTTTGCCTACATGCTATGGAGCACCATCCATGAAGGTGGGCATGCATTATATGAGCAAGGACTGTCTGCTGAAGATTATGGCCTTCCTTCTGGCTCGTACATCTCATTGTCCATTCATGAATCACAATCCAGGCTTTGGGAAAATCATGTGGGTCGTAGCAAGGAATATTGGACATATTGGTTGCCTAGTCTAAAAGCAGACTTCCCGAAAAACCTAAAGAAAACAAATCTCGATCAATTTTATGCGGGCATCAATAAGATAGCGCCAAACTTGATAAGAACTGAAGCGGATGAATTGCATTATCATTTTCATGTGTTGATCAGATATGAGATTGAGAAAGGGCTCATCGAAGGTAGTATTGATACTGAAGACCTGGATACGATTTGGAATGAGAAGTATAGGGAATATATGGGTATATCGCCTAAAGATGCGAATACTGGAGTCTTACAGGATGTACATTGGGGGCATGGCAGCTTTGGATACTTCCCGACTTATTCTCTTGGAAGTTTTTATGCGGCTCAATTCTTCGCTCAAGCTGAAAAAGACATTCCAAAACTGGGAAAGAAGTTGTCTAAAGGAAAAACTGGTGCTTTATTGACCTGGTTGAGAGAGAACATTCATCAGCATGGTCGAAGGTATGAAGCCGATGAATTGTGCAATATGATTACTGGTGAATCCTTAAATGTGGATCATTTCCTAAATTATGCGAGTAACAAATTCCTGAACATTTATTCAAAGAAATAAGGTTAATCTTCCATGTCTATGTTTACTAAACTTTAGAAGTTTAGTAAACATAGACATGGAAAAAAATTAGGCCAATTCTCCAGAAACCTTTTTGTTTTTAATATTCAGGAATCTTTCAATTTCTTGTTCTATATATTTGGCCTTTATGATATTGGTAAAACCACTTAATAAACGTTGATGCTTTTGACCATCTATCCCATTGACAATCATATAGAGTGATAGCCCCATTGAATCAGTCTTCACATATACTTGTTCGATATTACTTACCTTATAAACTTTATCCTGGTTAAAATTTTGAGGTCTCCATTGCACCGCCAGGTCTTCTGAATTAACAGTTATGTAAACCTTATTATGTTTTAACCGAATCAGCTTGTACAAAGCATAGACAAACATGGTCAAAACCCCAACTCCAGGATAGAGTGCCCAAGCCATATCTTTCTTAAAAAAAAGGGCCAAAAAAATAAATATAAGTAATGGTGTAAGTGTTAATACAGCGGAGTATATGGGTCCATATGGTTGAGTCAATCCCAATTCCAATTCATCTTCGAAAACAAGTAAATCTATACCTTCAGGTCGTTTGATCTCTTCAGATGCATTATCCTTTCTAAGCGATACCATTTCTTGCTCCCATGAAAAAACGACATCGCAATGATTACACTTAGCAATCTTATCGTTGATATTGATTTCTGAAGATGAGGTCGCCTCATTGCATTTAGGGCATCGGATTACGGAATAGTGTTGTTGCTCCAGATCATGTAGCTCCAATGGTTTATATGTGGTTTTATATTTATCCTCCATGATTAGTCATCTTTAATGCTAAGGTATTAAAGAATAATAATTTTCAAGATGAGAAACCATGCATTAAAATTGATATCCCCTTAATAATGCAGGCAAAACCTAGTGTCCCATTGCATTTTTTTTACAATGATAATAAAGGTCAATAAAGAAAATTCAATCCTAGGATAATTTAGTCTACAGGGGCTAATTTGATGACCAAGCCTTCCAATTCATCTTTCATTTGAATTTGACACCCCAACCTGGAATTGTCTTCTACAAAAAATGCCTGGTCGAGCATATTCTCTTCGTCATCCGAAGGTTCGTTTAGTTCGTGATCACTCATTACGTAGCAATGGCAAGACGCACAAAGGGCCATTCCTCCACAAATACCCTCTACAGGAAGCTCGTATGATCGACACACTTCCATCAAGTTCATGGCCATATCGGTAGGTGCTTCTAATTCGTGAGAAACATCTTCTCTGTCTATAACCGTAATTTTAATAATATCTTCCAAATTCAATTTTTAACTCTAATAATTTCCAGAATTATTCAAATCCATTGACTCCAGCTACCGTAGTATACTTAAAACTCAATTTTTGGTCTGGATATATATACTTGAATGCAGATTGTACCATTAATGTTCCCTCATGGAATCCACAAAGAATAAGTTTTAATTTTCCCTTGTACGTATTGATATCGCCAATGGCATAAATGCCCTCGACATTGGTACTATAATCCTCGGTATCCACCTCAATCGCATTCTTATTTATATTCAATCCCCACTCTCCGATCGGTCCCAGCTTGGGTGACAATCCGAACAAAGGGATAAAATGATCTACTTCCAATTCATAGTCACCTTTGGCCTTATCCTTAACTGTAACACTATTCAACTTACCCTCTCCTTGTAAGCCTACAATCTGTGCTTCTGTAATCAAATTGATCTTTCCTTGCTGCGCCAATTCCATGACTTTATCCACCGAGTCCAATGCCCCACGAAATGAGGTTCGTCTATGTACAAGGGTGACCTGATCTGCCACATCTGCCAATAATATTGTCCAATCCAATGCAGAATCTCCTCCGCCGGCAATGATAATATTCTTACCACGATATATTTCTGGATCTTTAATTATATATTCAACTCCCTTGTCTTCAAAATCTGCAATATTGGAGATTGGAGGTTTTCTCGGCTCAAAACAACCTAGTCCGCCAGCAATTGCAATGACTGGAGCTTGGATTTTTGTCCCTCTATTCGTTGTAAGTTCGTATAATTTATCTTCAATTTTCTCAATAGATTCTGCTCTCTCTCCAAGTGTAAACCCAGGCTTGAAAGGTGCAATTTGTTCCATCAGGTTATCGACCAATTCTCCAGCCAGAATAGAAGGAAATCCAGGTATATCATAAATAGGTTTCTTTGGATATATTTCGGAAAGCTGCCCGCCCGTCTGAGGTAAGGCATCTACCAAGTGACATTTGAGCTTCAGCAATCCAGCCTCAAAAACTGTAAACAAACCCACAGGGCCCGCACCAACTATTAATATGTCTGTTCGAATCATTTACTACCTCAATTATGATGTAAAGTTTAAATATTTTTTCCAAATCTATGTATCATGGTATACACAAACCATCAATCGATCATCGCAATATCAATCCAACAAATCTGGTCTTCGCTCCTTGGTCCTCTGATATGCTTTATCGCTTCGCCAATCATCAATCAACTTATCGTTTCCTGACAAGAGTACATCTGGCACCTTCCATCCATTGTACTCCGATGGCCTTGTGTATATCGGTGGAGCTAGCATGTCATCTTGAAAAGAATCAAACAAAGCAGAACTTTCGTCTCCTAACACACCTGGCAATAGCCTTCCTATAGAATCCACCACCAATGCAGCTGCCAATTCTCCTCCTGACAATACAAAATCTCCTATTGATATTTCTCTTGTAACAAAATGCTCTCGCACTCGTTCGTCCACACCTTTATAATGACCGCACAATAGTACAAGATTATTTTTCAATGACAATTCATTGGCAATTCCTTGGTTGTACGTCTCACCATCAGGTGTAAGATAAATAACCTCATCGTAATCTCTATCTTTTTTAAGAAGATTTAGACATTTTTCAATTGGTTCAATCATCATGACCATGCCTGCACCACCACCATACTGATAGTCATCGATTTGATGATTTTTACCCAATCCATACTTTTTGAGATCATGAACTACTACTTCAAATAGACCTTTGTCAGCCGCTCTTTTAAGGATGCTGTGACTAAATGGCCCCTCAAGCAATTCAGGAATAACAGATATTACATCTATGCGCATCTTATTCTATACCCAAGAGCTCTACTTCAAAAACAAGGGTCGAATGTGGAGGAATCTTTGCTCCCGCACCCCTTGCTCCATATGCCAATTCTGAAGGGATAACCAATCTCCACTTGTCACCAACGCTCATCATTTGTAAAGCTTCGGTCCAACCTTTAATGACACCTCCGACATTGAAAGATATCGGTTCACCTCTGTCTACCGAACTATCAAAGACAGTACCGTCTGTAAGCATTCCGTGATAATGTGTCTTTACTTTATCTGTAGCCGTTGGCTTGGGACCAGTACCGCTTTTTAATACTTCATATTGCAATCCTGTTTCAGTAACCTTTACACCAGGCTTCTTCATATTCTCTGCTAGATATACCAAACCACTTGATTTAGCCTTCATTTTTTTAGCTTCCGTAACACCTTTCATATAATTCATGTACATCTGCTCGCACTCATTCTCAGGAATTACCCTTGTCGTACCTTTCATATAATCATCTATTGCCTTGGCTACAACCTGAGCATTAAGGTTTTCAATACCCTGTTGCTTGATATTTTTAGCAAAAAGTACTCCTACACTATAAGACACTGAATCTATTTCATTTTCTATAGTCTGTGCATTTGTCATTGTACTCAACGAAAAAAACAAGGCACAAATAATAGTAGTAATCTTGATATTTCTAATAATCATTTCTTTTATTTTATTCTTAAAATTATAAAACCGAGGATCGATTTACATCCTACGAAGCATACAACTTATTTTATTGCTTCTTTAGTTCAGTATAGTATTTAAAATAATAAGGAATCGTTTCTATCCCTTTGTAATAATTGAACAAACCATAATGCTCATTTGGCGAATGTATGGAGTCGGAGTCTAGTCCGAATCCCATCAAAACAGTCTTTATACCCAATACATTTTCGAACAATGAAACAATCGGAATACTTCCTCCCCCTCTAACCGGGATTGGCTTCTTACCATAAGTCTGCTCCATCGCCATCGAGGCGGCTTTATATTCTTCAGTATCCGTAGGAGTCACCGCAGCTTCTCCTCCATGATGAGGTTTCACTTCCACCTTTACACTTGCAGGAGCGATCGACTCAAAATGAGATTTAAACAATTCTGTAATTTCATCAGGGGATTGATTAGGCACCAACCGCATTGATATTTTAGCAAATGCCTGTGACGGAAGTACAGTTTTGGCCCCTTCGCCAATATACCCTCCCCAGATACCATTTACATCCAGAGTAGGTCTTATTGAAGTTTGCTCTAATACGGTATAACCACTTTCGCCATCAACTGCCTCTATCTCCAGATCCTTTTTATACGAATCTATATCAAAAGGAGCTTCATTCATGGCCTCTCTTTCTTCCTGGCTCACCACCTCAACCTTGTCATAAAATCCAGGAATGGTGATGTGATTATTCTCATCTTTTAGTGATGCGATCATATCACATAAGATATTAACAGGATTACCTACTGCCCCGCCATATACACCAGAGTGTAAATCTCTATTTGGTCCAGTCACTTCGACTTCTACATAGCTCAAGCCACGAAGGCCAACCGTCACAGAAGGTACATCATTGGCAATAATAGACGTGTCGGATATCAAGACCACATCGCAAGCAAGTTTTTCTTTATTTTCCTTACAAAACTGTCCTAGATTGACAGATCCTACTTCTTCCTCCCCTTCGATCATAAACTTGACATTACAAGGCAATTCGTCAGATGCAGCCATCGCTTCGAAAGCTTTTACATGCATAAACATCTGCCCCTTGTCATCGCAAGATCCTCTTGCAAAAATTGCGCCTTGAGGGTGGATATCAGTCTTCTTAATCACAGGCTCAAATGGAGGACTATCCCACAATTCAATTGGGTCTGCGGGTTGGACATCATAATGACCGTATACTAAAATGGTAGGCAATGAAGGATCTTTTAGCTTCTCTCCATATACAATTGGATGACCAGCTGTCTCATGCACTTCTACCAAATCACAGCCTGCACTCACCAAACTTTCTTTTACAAAATCTGCAGTCTTTTTGACATCAGAAGCAAAAGCCGGGTCGGCAGACACAGAGGGTATTTTTAACAATTCTAATAATTCTGATAAAAATTTTTCCTTATTAGATTCAATATAAGTTTGAGTGTTGTTCATCTTCCTTTTTGGTTGTTCTTTTTTAATTATTCGAAAAATCCATTACTGAATTACGAAACGTAGGTCACTTCTTTTACAGCTCTAATCACTTTCGCAGGATTTGGAAGATATTCCTCTACAAAGGTAGGTGCATAACCTAGAGAAACATCGGCAGAATTGACTCTTGTGACTGGGGCGTCCAGATAGTCAAACGCATATTTCTGAATTTCATAGGCTATCTCTGCGGATACACCTCCGAAAGGCCAAGACTCATCCACTACTACCAATCTATTTGTCTTTTTGACAGAATTCACAATCGTCTCATGGTCTAATGGACGGATTGTTCTCAGGTCAATAACTTCGGCAGAAATTCCTTCTTTTTGCAACTCTTCAGCAGCATCCATAGCCACTATCATCATTTTATTATAAGATACGATAGTCACATCTGTCCCCTCTCTTCTTACAATTGCTTTACCAATAGGTGTCAAATACTCCTCTTCCGGCACTTCTCCCTTAAGTCCATATAATTGCTCTGACTCAAAAACACATACCGGATCATCATCTCTAATAGCAGACTTCAACAAGCCCTTCGCATCTTTTGGATCTATACAAGACACCACTTTAAGTCCTGGCGTATTGGCCATCCATGATTCGAAAGTTTGTGAATGCTGTTGTGCCAATTGTCCTGCAGCACCTGATGGACCTCTAAATACAATTGGACATCCAAATTGACCAGCTGACTGCGATAAAGTTTTTGCAGCGTTATTCACGATTTGATCAAAAGCTAAAACTGCAAAATTCCAAGTCATAAATTCTACGACTGGTCTCAATCCATTCATTGCAGCTCCTACACCAATTCCCGCAAACCCAAGTTCAGCGATTGGAGTATCAATCACTCTTTTAGGGCCGAACTCGTCCAACATCCCCTTGCTCACCTTGTATGCACCGTTGTATTCAGCAACTTCTTCTCCCATCAAAAAGACGGATTCATCTCTTCTCATTTCCTCTTTTAGCGCTTCATTTAGAGCATCTCTTAGTGTTAATATTCTTGACATTTCTTAGTAGATTTTTTAATGGACTGCAAAAATAAAATTATTTATCAATTAATGTTTGAAATAGCTTCTCGTAAACTATAAAAACAGATCAATCGTCATGTATTAAGACACTTTTGAATAGAATTGGTTGAAGGATTTAGAATATAAGTGATAAATCAATCGCCTTTCTCCAATCCTCTAACAACAAAAGCAGTAAATTATAATACATATTAAAAATATTTGTAATATATTTACTCCTCACAACGAGATGGTAATGGGCACAATTGTTTAATCCTGACAAAAGATGAAAATTGTTCGAACCTTGTTTTGTGAGATGTTAATGAAATAATATCTTTGCACTCGGAATGACAATTCAGTCTAAACTGATTTAAATCTATGAGAAAAGTAGCCCTGGTTTGCTCTATATTAGTTTTGTTTGTAGTTGCATGTACCAAAGATAAAATGCCGGTTTTGGTAGAATTAGATAACCAATTAAGGAATCTAGTAGCGGCTAGTGCTCCTAATGGCAATATGGACTTTTATATTCTTCCAGATGAAGATGACTATGCCAATATCCCCGCAGATCCAAAGAATCCACTAACCAAAGAAAAGGTTGAATTAGGTAAATTCATGTTTTATGATACTGGTCTGGCACAAAGTGCTGTCAAACCATCTGGCATGGGTACCTATTCTTGCGCATCTTGCCATATTCCAGAAGCAGGATTCAAGCCTGGAAACTTTCAAGGTATAGCGGATGGAGGAAGCGCATTTGGTATTAATGGGGAAAACAGAGTTCAGAACCCAGAATACAATGAAGATGAACTGGACGTTCAAGATGCTCGTCCGCTTAGCTTGGTGAATGTAGCTTATGTGACCAATACTTTCTGGAATGGTCAATTCGGGGCTACGGGAATCAATATGGGTACAGAAGACGTATGGGACGATGACCATGCTACTGAAAGAAATCATCAAGGTTTTGAGGGGATTGAAACACAGAATTTTGAAGGTGTAGAATCACATCGAATCACCATCAACAAAGAATTACTCGATTTATACGGCTATACAGATATGTTTGATGCCGCATTCCCCGACGTAGATGTAGAAGAACGCTATACAATTCGAACAGCTTCATTTGCTTTTTCAGCATACATAAGATCTATCATTTCGAATAAAGCGCCGTTCCAAAATTGGCTAAAAGGGAATGAAGCGGCTCTAGACTACAAATCCAAAAAAGGAGCAATATTATTTTTCAGCAAGGCCAATTGTTCTACCTGTCACTACAATGAAAATCTCGGTTCTCCTGAGTTTCATGCATTGGGTGTAAATGATATGTATCAGCAACCATCCTACTCTACCGAAGAATCGGATTTCAGAAATCTGGGAAGAGGTGGTTTTACTAAGAATGAAGAAGATCTTTATAAATTCAAAGTACCAGGTATATACAATATTGCAGATTCAGACTTCTTCTTTCATGGTGCCAGTGTAAAGAAGATTGAAGATTTAGTAGAATACTTCAATCAAGCAATTCCAGAAAATAATAAGGTCCCCGAAAGTCAAATATCTCAAAAGTTCAAACCACTAAATCTTACAGAAGAAGAGAAGGAACACCTCGTACAATTTATCAAAGTCGGCTTGAGTGATCCAAATTTGATCAGATACAAACCAGACTCTGTTCCTTCAGGATTTTGTTTTCCAAATGCTGATACACAATCTAAATTGGATTTGGGGTGTGAATGATTTTTTGAGCTCAGAAAGAGACTTTGAAAAAATACAAGGATTGCTATATTTAGTATAACACAAAACTTAGATGAAAAACATAGACGACTACAAAGTTCAAATAGAAATCCCTGTACGATGGGCTGACATGGATGCCTTCAAACATGTAAACAATACCATTTATGCTCAATGGGCCGAAGTAGCTCGAATAGAATATCTGACCAAATATATTACAGGCAGTCTTCAAAATATTACTCTGGGTCCTATCCTGGCACGTCAGGATATCAGATATATATTTCCAGTAAAATTCCCCGACACTGTAATCGTTTGCTTCAAAGTGGCAGAAATCCAAGAAGACAGGCTGATCTGCGAAATCAAAATATTCAGCAAAAAATATGAAAAGTTGTGCGCTATAATTTACAACACCCTAATGGCTTATGACTTTGTCAACTTGCGAAAGGCTGAAATTCCTGTTGATTGGGTAATGAAAATTCAGGACATCGAAGACTAAAAAAAGTGCTTCCAACCAATACTTAATTCTGTTCGCACATTCTTGGCTTCGCTATTATATCCGATATCAAATAGTACTGGACCAATTGGAAGCATTATTCCAAATTGAAAGCCGACTCCGTATGCCGTAAAAGTATTGTCCCTGTTTGGATCTGAATATTTGAATGCCTTGCTCTCGCCTACTATTATATTACCTACGATGGAAATCGATACATTATCATAGACGCCAATTCTCAAGTCAGATCTGGCATAGATGTGTTGATCTGTTCTCAACTCTTGTTCTGAAAAACCTATGAATGGAAGATTTCTAATACCTTCTATACTCGTACCTCCTACGCTATAATTATCCAGGATAGAAGGACTGCTTTTGTAATAAAAATCTCCCATAATCGTCCACCATACCGTCTCTGATACAGGTACCGTTTGTGATAAAAACAATTCGCCTTGAAAAAAATCTTCACCATGCGGCAATTTCAGGGCCTCCTCGGCACCTGGCAATGTATATCTCACATTGTCTCCAATCTTGAACCCATATCCCAGCCTCGTATAACAATACAATCCACTGGTCGCCATCATCCTGGAGTCCCTGTCATCCAAGGTGAAAATCAATCCAGCTTCTGAGCCAAACTCAACAAATCGCTTAATGTCCAACTCGCTGCGCAGCTCATTTCTAAAATCAAATCGCTTCACATCCACCTCCGCTCGAATACTCATCAAATTGCTGAATTCATAAGTCAGATATGGAATCAAATGACCTTCCCAGGTAAATCCATTTTTTTTCTGACCACCCAGCGATTTATAGAGCATATCGTACCGCTGTGCTTCTATTCGAGCTCCAAAAACCCAATTTTTATTACTTAATCCCCCTCTGACGAAGTATTCACCCCCTATTGCCGGATTTTCGGAGAGTCGTAAGGAAGCTCTTAAATTGGACAACCTAAAAAGAAAATTTCTTATCTGACCATTAACGATTAATGATGAATTGCTGGAAGAAAAGTGATTCAAATTGATGCCAATTCTCTTTTCTTCTCTCGGCACGGCTTCTATCCGTAATACCTTATCTGGTCCCACTTTCAATACATCATATGATACAGATTCGAAGTTTAAGGTTGAAGCTACTCTATTTATACCACCCTCTATCTGATCATAAGTCATATAAGCCCGTTCTTTAAGAGCCAACTTGTCCAAAACCAATTGCTCATCATTGTATGGCAAGGAATTGATTTTTATAGAATCGATAAATACAAAACCAGGATCATCCAAAGCAGTGGTTTTTTGTTTTGGATACTTCTTCAGCATTTCAGCAAGAGCTCTTAATTCATCTCCATTTGACTTAGCGGCTTCATAGCCTTTACGAATGAATACCTCATAATCTGAAAATGCAAAAACACCCATTGATTTCACATCAGGCAGTAATAATACATCAGACAATTCTTTCTGAAGCTTGGAATCTACAATACTCATCATAAAAGCAGATTCAGTCAATATATCGACAAGGGTCCGAAGGCGAGAAATGTCTGCTTTCTCTCTGCCTACATAGGATCCTATGACAATATCAGAGCCCATTTCCAAATTATCCGTAACTGGAAAATTCCGCATCAACCCGCCGTCTACCAGGTGCTTGCCTTGATAGTACTTCGGAGCGAATACAGAAGGTATCGCCATACTAGCCCTCAATGCTTTTGCCAGCCGTCCATCCTTCATTGTTATGATCTTTCCTTCTTCGATATCAACACCAAAACATCTGAATGGCCGAGGCAAGTCATCAAAATCATTTATATTGGAGGCAGGTGCAAATATTTTTGCCAACTCCAATTCAAGCTTATTGGTATTCAAAAATCCCTGCGGAAGGAGGATGCTATTGTCATCAATCACAAATGTCAGTGGATACTTGTCGTGATATGCTTTCTCTACAGCAGCTACCCCATTCAACAGAATCTTATTATTCAGTAGCGCATCCCAATCCAATTCTTTGGCAATACTTTCAATCTTTTGGCCATCATATCCCATAGAATATAGGGCACCAATAATCGCCCCCATACTCGTCCCAGTGATATAGTCTACGTCAATTCCTATTTCATCAAGATACTGAATCACTCCGATATGCGCCAGACCATGTGCTGCTCCACCACTCAATGCCAATCCTATTTTCGGCCTCTTCTCAAGCACACTGAGGCTATCTATCTTAAAAAATGATTTCTGCCCAATAAGTGGTACACACAGATAGAGAAAAAATAATATGGTTATCAGTTTGCGCATTCGTGAATTTAATGATAATCTTAAAATCAACCTTGTAACGGATTAAACTTTAGATATATGGCTTAATTAATTCCATAAAGTCATCGTCAAACACTTCAGAAATCTTCTTTATATTCAGTTTTTCTAATACTTCTTTGTTCCTAAATGGTATGTCATCCACATTTTCAGTGACTTCAATAGCATGGGCCACCTCATCAATCCGTAGCATATGTATCATCGGTAAAGGGGATCGATTGGTAAAATTGCCAGGAGCATGGAAGTCTTCATCTCCAAATTGAAATTCTGGATGAAATACAACTGTCTGAAATTTTTCTTCCAATCCATTCCGCATCAATTCAGCATCAAACTTTTCCTTTGCCAGAAGCATAAAATCAAATGAAAGTGATTCATCAAAAATCAAAAAGGCATTAGAAATTTCAGATGGACCAGTCTCATACATCTTCTGTGCCAAAGCCATTAATTCATCTCTAACCTTAATCAATTTGGTAGCAGATGTCACATCGTAATAAATCGTATCTCCATAAAAAGAAAAATGAGCAAATGGACACAATCTCAATCCTATCACAAATCTTTCTATCCATAGTTTTGTTAATTTCACATTCTCCATTTTCATCATTTTACTTCAAACCCAAAAATACAATATTATGATTTGGAAAAACAATCCTACAGCAGAAGCCTTGAACATGCTTGGCAAAGGGAATATGGTCGAGCATCTCGGAATTGAAATAATAGAAATTGGTGAAGATTTTCTAAAAGCAAAGATGCCTGTCGATCAGCGTACAAAACAACCAATGGGCCTCCTGCACGGCGGAGCATCAGTAGCCTTGAGCGAATCCATGGGCAGTTTTGCCAGCGTCTTGATATTGGAAGATCCACTCAATTTTTCAATTGTTGGAGTAGAAATCAATGCCAATCACCTCAAAGCTGTTCGTTCAGGACACGTTTACTCCACCACCAAGCCAGTGCGAATCGGAAGAAAAATACAAGTCTGGAACACCGAAATCCATGATGAAAGCAACAACCTAGTCTGCGTCTCCAGATTGACAACCATGACAATCCCAAATTCAAAAGATTAAAAAGGGTTTAGCGTGTATTTTTTTTTTAACCGCAAAGTGCACAAAGGCCATACACAAAGTTCACAAGGACCAATCCGTCAACATCCCGCCTTGCACCTGACACCTTGCACCCTCAACCCTATCCCTCAATCCTAAAGACAAAAAAGGGAAAAGCGTCATTTTTTTAACCGCAAAGTGCACAATGGCCATTCACAAAGTTCACAAGGTAAAATCCGTCAACATCCCGCCTTGTACCTTCCACCTTGCACCCCCAACCCTATTTCTCAACGCTAATGATAAAAAGAGATAAGTGTATTTCTTTTAACCGCAAAGTGTACAAAGGCCATTCACAAAGTTCACAAGGTGAAATCCGTCAACATCCCACCTTGCACCATACACCATGCACCTTCCACCATAAACTTTACCCCCATCCCCCAATCTTCCATTTCTTTATACCCCGAATGTCCTAATGAGCACCCATTTCCAATAAATAAGTCAAAAAGAAACAATACATTTGGTTATATATTCAACAATTTTGAATGTCTACCGTTGATATTCAAAAGATTATAATTTAATTTTATCTATAGATGAAAAATTTTACTCGAGTATTTATTCTTTGTTTGATGGCCATAAATGGGTACGGTCAGGAGAATTTCAATTTGGAAATGATTGCCAATGTCGATGTTGGTGAAGAAGGCAATGATGTCTGGGGTTATGTAGACTCTACTGGATTGGAATATGCCATCATGGGTACGCATACGACTACTAAGATATGGTCACTTGAAGATCCTGCCAATCCCATTGAAAGGGCTTCTATACCTGGACCAGCTGGCACATGGAGAGATATTAAAAGTTTTGAAGACCATCTCTATGTCACTTCGGATCAAGGAGATCAAGGACTGCTCATTATAGATATGTCGATGGCTCCAGATAGCATTTCATCTGCATATTGGAACCCTATTTTTCCAGTCGAAGTATTTCAAGATACACTTGGAGTCCCAGACACCTTGGGCAAATGTCATAATCTATATATTGATACCGATCAAGGATTTTGCTATCTGGCAGGATGCGACGTCAGGAATCAGGGCGTTTTGATTTTGGACCTCAACATGGACAAAAAAGAACCTGTACTTACAGGCATTATGGACAATAATTATAGCCATGATGTATACGTCAAAAATGACAAGATGTACACTTCAGACATATTCATAGGTTCGTTCAATGTATATGACGTCTCTGACAAAACGAATCCTGTGCATCTCGGTGGCGCGGAGACTTCGAGAAGATTCACCCACAATGCCTGGCTTTCTGATGATGAGAAATATCTATTCACCACAGACGAAAGAACGAATGCCTGGGTGGATTCCTATGATGTCTCTGATCTCAATGACATTCAGTTTCTGGACAGATATCAGCCAGTAGAAACACGAGGCACCAATGTGATACCTCATAACACTCATTTTTTAGATGGATTTTTGATCACCAGTTGGTACACTGATGGCGTTGTGATATTGGATGCCAATGAGCCAGACAATCTTGTAAAAGTAGGTTCTTATGATACCGATACTGTATTCACTCAAAGGTTTGAAGGATGTTGGGGTGCATATCCATTTCTACCTTCAGGTCTGATTTTGGCCAGTGATATCAACAATGGATTATTTATATTCCAACCCAAGCGACAAGATGGTGAGAATGGATATCAAAGAGCCTGCTACTTAGAGGGTACGGTGACAGACATGAATACGAGTTTGGCGATTCCGAATGTCACCATTAAGATCTTATCCGACAATCCCAATGAAGCACAAACGGAGTTGGCTGGAAGATATAAAACTGGTCAGGTCACCCCTGGAGAATTCTCAGTAGAATTTACCCATCCAATCTATGATACTAAAACTGGCACTGCAATCATAGAAGCTGGTCAAATCACCATCCTGGACATGCAAATGGTCAACCATGAGATTACAGGTACAGTGACAGATGCCAATGGCAATCCTATGAAAGATGCAACAGTGTTTATAGAAAATCGCAACGAAGATGTACTTATCAATCTTTTGACCGATGAAAATGGCAACTGGTCTACAAGAATCAAACAAGGATTTGAATATAACATCTATGCAGCTCAATGGGGATACAAAGGTGCTGTACAGGTAATAAATTTCGTACCTGGAAACACAGTAGATTTTACACTTGAGGAAGGATATGAAGACGACTTTTTCGCGGATTTGGGATGGTCAGTAACTGGCACTGCGAATGATGGAGATTGGGAAATAGCAAAACCTAACTTTATTTTCGGTGACGGTCAGACTACTCAGACGAGTTCGGACATTCCTTCCGACCTGGGAAGCACTTACTATATCACAGGAGCTGGTGCATCTAGTAAGGGCGGAAATGATATAGATGGTGGATCAACGATTCTTACTTCTCAGCCGATGGATTTCACAGGATACGAGCGAATAGACTTTAGTTACTACTTATGGTTTGTCAATTTAGAGACCAATGACAATCCTGATCCTAATGACCATGTGCGCGTAAGCATCACGAATGGTATTGATACAATTGAATTGACCAGAATCGATGAGAATGGTTCTAGCTGGTCTTCATTGATAGAAACTTCTGTAGACAATAGTCAAATGGAATTCAATGATAATATGCAAGTCATTGTATACGCAGAAGATGCATCACCTGGACATATTGTAGAAGCTGGCTTTGATTCTTTTAAGGCAGTGGGATTCAAGCCGGTGGGCGTGAGTAATACAAATCATTTGGGAATTTCGGTATTTCCTAATCCTTCTGATAATATCATTACTTTGAAAACAAAGACGGCCTGGGAAGGTGAGAAAAGAATTACGATTATCGACAATATGGGCAAGGTAGTGATTCAAAAAGACCTAACGGACCCAGAAATGCAAATAGATGTTACTTCCCTTCCTTCTGGAATGTATTCTTTGCAAATAATAGGAAATCGCATACAATCAGAAACGATTAAATTTTCAAAGATTTAATGGAAGCTAAATAATATATTTAAACGGCAACATTTCGTATTGAAGTGTTGCCGTTTTTAATTCAACAGCTCTTCAAAAAAAGTACCTTTCTTTATCAGTAACTTAAAACTTGGGCTTTTTTGTAATTGGTTCCAACCCATCAAATTGACATTTTCACTATTGAGATGACAGTTCAAACATCCTTTAAAAGATAATGAAGAATAATTGGGTGAATGTCCTAGAGAGTACTCTTTTGTCAAAAATAATATGAAAAGAAAGAATACATTTGGGCGTCGATTCAACAAATCTGAATGTCAATGGTTGATGTTCACAATGTTATATTTTTTCCAATATTTAATTTTAAATAATAGATGAATAATTTTTCAAAAGTAATTATACTTTGTTTACTGGCTATTAGTGGGTTGGGTCAGGAAAACTTCAATTTAGAAATGATATCCAATGTACCAGTAGGTGAATTGGGAAATGACGTATGGGGATACGTGGATTCCATGGGCGTGGAATATGCCATAATGGGTACAGAAAACACAACCAAAATATGGTCACTTGAGGACCCTTCCAATCCTATTGAAAGAGCTTCAATTCAAGGTCCAAGTGGAATATGGCGAGACATTAAAAGTTTTGAAGATCATCTGTATGTAACTTCTGATCAAGGAAATCGAGGACTACTTATAATAGATATGTCTGAGGCTCCTGAAAATATTACTTGGGAATATTGGAAACCCACTTTGGAAATAAACGGGGCATCAGAAATTCTCGGGAAGTGTCATAATCTATATATCGATACCGATCAAGGATTTTGCTATTTGGCAGGATGTGATGTTGGAGAACAAGGAGTTTTAATCCTAGACCTTAATGTGGATAAAAAAGAGCCTGTATTGGTCGGGACCATGAACAATAACTATACACATGATGTCTTCGTGAAAAACGATAAAATGTACACTTCTGATATTTTTTTAGGAGTGTTTAGTGTGTACGACATATCAGATAAAACAGAACCTGTCTTTTTAGCCGAAATGGAAACTTCAATGAGATTTAGTCACAATGCCTGGTTATCTGATGATGAAAAATATTTGTTTACTACAGATGAAAGAGCTAATGCCTGGGTTGATGCCTTTGACATTTCGGACTTAGATGACATTCGATTTCTTGACAGATATAAGCCTCTGGAGACTACCGGAACCAACGTAATACCACATAACACACACTACCACAATGGCTTTTTAGTTACAAGTTGGTATACAGATGGTTTGGTAATATTGGATGCAACTAAACCTGACAATTTGATCAAAGTAGGATCTTACGACACGGAATTGACGTTTACAGAAGATTTTCAAGGTTGTTGGGGTGCATATCCTTTCTTGCCATCTGGACTCATCCTGGCAAGTGATATGAATCATGGCCTTTTTGTATTTCAACCCAAACGACAAGATGGAGAAAATGGGTATCAAAGAGCTTGTTACTTAGAAGGAAAAGTGACCGACCTAAATACAGGATTTGCAATTCCAAATGCCACTATCAGAATATTGTCCAATAATCCGAATGAGGCAAACTCACGATTGACGGGTGACTACAAAACGGGACAAGTAACTCCTGGTGACTTTTCCGTTGAATTTTCTCATCCAAATTATGAATCTAAGATGGCAACAGCAACACTGGTAAGTGGAGAGGTGACCATATTGGACATCGCGTTAGAGAATTCTGAAATTTCAGGCAGGGTTACAGATAGCGATGGAAATCCTATAAAGGATGCAGTAATATTTATTGAAAATCAGGATGAAAATGTAAATACTACTACCCTATCTGATGAAGATGGATTTTGGTCGTCAGGTGTACGAGAGAATTTTGAATATAATGTCTATGCTGCAAAATGGGGATACAGTGGAGCCGTTCAATCAATAAATTTTGTTGGAGGTGGAGCAATTGATTTCACCCTTGAACTCGGATATGAAGACGACTTTTTCACAGATCTGGGATGGACGGCCGAAGGTGATGCTACGACAGGACACTGGGAAATAGCAGAGCCAAATTTTCTTTTTGGAGGAGGGCAAATCACCCAAACTGGCAATGACATTCCTACAGATATTGGAAACACCTATTACATTACAGGTGCATCAGGTACTGGCATCGGTGATAATGATATTGATGACGGCTTTGTATCCATTACTTCACCACCTATGGATTTCACAGGTTTTGATAGAATTGATTTTAGCTACTATTTATGGTTTACAAATCTTGGAGGAGAGACCACACCTGATGATCTGGTAACCGTAAGTGTTACAAATGGAATTGATGTTATTGAATTGACCAGAATCGATGATAATAACGGTTCTTGGTCTTCCTTGATAGAAACATCAGTGGATGCTACTCAAATGGAATTAAATGATGATATCAGAATCATTGTCAATGCAGAAGATAGAAATTCTGGTCATGTTGTTGAAGCAGGATTTGATTCGTTCAAAGCATCTGGATTCAATAATCCTACAGGGCTGATTGAAACTACAAAATTGGGATTATCGATTTTTCCTAACCCAACAAATGGGGCACTAACATTGACTTCAAACTCCGCTTGGGAAGGAAGAAAAAATATAATCATCATGAACGGAATTGGAAAGGTAGTATTTCAAAAAGAACTTACTGATCCTACTTCTAGCCTTGATGTAAATACCCTCCCAGCAGGACTATATTCTTTGCAGATTTTGGGTGAGAACAAAATTTCTGAGACTATCAAATTTTCAAAGATTTAGGCTAAAAACGAATAAGTAAAAAAAAGCGGCATCATTCTGTAGTGGAGTGTTGCCGCTTTTTATTTAATTTGCTGATTCAAAAAAAATACCACAAAATATTCATGGCAGTACATATTCCATTTTCAAGCAAAACATATACCGACAGACGACAAACATTAATCTCAAACATGAATGGAGGGCAAATCCTCCTTCTTGCAAATGAAGAGTCTTCAATCAATTTCAAAGACAATTGGCATCCATACAGACAGGATAGCACCTTTCTGTACTATGGGGCATTGAGCATGCCAGAAATGGCCATCCTTATTGATGTGGAAAAAGGAACTACCAAACTATTTGCCGATGATCTGTCCATTGATATGATCATTTGGACTGGTCCTCAACCAAAAATCAACCAACTGGCGGAACAAGTAGGTATTTCAGATGTCTATAGTTACAAAGAATTGAAAAATCATATTTCAGGAAATGTCCACTACCTGCCGCCATATAGAGCCAGCCAAAGTCAGACGCTAAGAGAGTTGCTGGATATATCGCTACTGTCACCTTCAATAGAATTAATCAATGCCGTACAGAAACAGCGATCAATAAAGACAGATGAAGAAGTTGTCGAGATCGAAGAAGCTTGTCGATTGAGTAAGGGCATGCACGCTGAGGTCATCAAGAATATAAGACCTGGAATATATGAATACGAACTTGTCGGTATAGCCAGCAAATATGCCTTTGAAAACAATGTACGGTGGTCATTCCCACCCATTCTTACCAAAAATGGACAAACCCTCCACAATCATTATCACGGGCATCAAATAGGAGAAGATGACATCGTATTGGTAGATGGAGGAGTAGAATTGGCAAGTGGTTATTGTGGTGATATTACCAGGACCACTCCTGCCAATGGAAGGTTTTCAAGTGAGCGGCAGGAAATTTATGACCTGGTACATAAGATGTATAAAGAAGCTGCTGGCATCGCTAAGTCTGGAGTCAAATACCTGGACGTCCACCTTCATGCGGCTCGTGTCCTGGTAGATGGGCTGAAAGATATCGGACTGATGAAAGGTGATACCGCGGAAGCTGTCAATGAAGGAGCGCATGCTATGTTTTTCCAGCACGGCTTGGGGCATTTGATGGGCTTAGACGTTCATGACATGGAAAATTTTGGCGAAGAGCATATTGGATATACAGACTCCCTTAAAAAATCTACTCAGTTCGGTTTGAAATCGCTGAGATTAGGCAAAGAATTGGAAGTCGGCAACGTGATCACCATAGAACCGGGCATCTACTTTATCCCAGAGCTCATTGATAAGTTTCAGGCAGAAAATAGATTTGAAGGCTTCATTAATTACGAGCTCTTGAACAAAAAACGAAATCTTGGAGGAATCCGAATAGAGGATGATTTTTTGATTACTCAGGATGGTGCTAAAATGTTGGGAGGGGATAGTCCAATGCCCTGATTTATTTTTGATTAAGTACTCGAAAAGGACCAATTGTCCAATTAACTGGTACTATTTTACAATGGATTGAACAATTTATACTTGATATTTGTGTCATAAATACAAAAGATACATTAATCAAATGAAAAATTACTTAGTCCTACTTTTAGCCACAGTTTCAATCTTTACCAGTTGTATACAAGATGACCTTGTAAATGATTTTGTTGAACCGACAATACGTCTCACAAACGTTCCAGACACCATTGAATTAAATTCCACTTTTCAATTTGAGTACACATACTTGAATAATATTGGTGTTGAAGAAGAGGTGGATGCACAATGGTCAAGTTCCGACCCGTCTATAATCGAAATTACTACTTCAGGCTTGGCAACTGCGAAGGCAGAAGGAAGCTCAGATATTACTGTGGAGTATCAAAGTAGTTCTGGCAACCTATCAGAAACCATCAATGTCACAGTTGGCAATAGTACAGTGATTCAGACCCAAGGAAAATCTGGAATCATCGAGACGACCAGTTCTTACCTCTTGGAAGGCAGCTTTACCCTAATGGAAGATGGTGGCAATTTGATATTGGAATTTGCCGATGATTATAAAGCGTCTACTGCATTGCCAGGATTATATATCTACCTTACAAATAACCGTAACTCCACTGCCAATGCCTATGAAATCGGAGCGGTGGAAACATTCAATGGAGCCCATTCATATACCATAGAAAACATAGGAATCAATGACTATGAATTTCTCTTGTATTTCTGCAAACCTTTTACTGTAAAGGTAGGAGATGGAGAAATTAAATGATAGTCATCTACCCTATTTGTACACATAATTCTTAAAAACTCTCAACGCAACTTGCTTCTAAAAATAATAAAATGAAAAAATCAATTTCTTTATTCCTGCTCGTTCTTTTTACTATTTCGACTTCCTTTGCAGGTGGTCCCTGGACACAAAAAAAAGGTCAAGGTTATTATAAATTTTCCGAGTGGTGGTTGACATATAATAAGCATTATACGGATTCAGGAAAAACAGATGCCAATATTACATCTGGTATATTCAATACTTCTATCTATGCCGAGCACGGTTTTACTGACAGATTTACGGGAATCATATATGCTCCCGTGTTTAGTCGTAGCTTCCACAACAATAGAGTCTCTGCAACAACAGGAGATATCATACAGGAAGGAGAAGCATTAAATTCAGTAGGAGATTTTGATATTTCCTTTAAATATGGACTTACGAAACCTGGTGCCAAGTTTCCAGTTTCAGCAACTTTGACCCTTGGGCTTCCACTTGGACAAGTAGGTAAAGGCGAACTTGGAATACTTCAAACAGGAGATGGAGAATTCAACCAAATGGTTCAAATAGATGCAGGTACTGGTTTTCAACTGGGCGGCACCTCAGCATACTCCAGCCTATATGTAGGTATCAACAACAGGACAAATGGGTATTCCGAAGAATTCAGATATGGAATTGAATTCGGAGCTGGGCTATTAAATCAAAAATTATGGTTGATTGGAAGAATCGGAGGTGTAGAATCATTTCAAAACGGAGTAGAAACAGCGGACAATACTATTACAAGTATATTCGCCAACAATTCAGAGTTTACCAGCTTCGGTGTCGAAGCAGCATACTATGTCACCAAGAATTTTGGAGTATCTGCATCTTTCGCCTCTGCTTTTAGAGGACAGATTATAGCTGCTGCGCCGTCTTACTCAGTTGGAGTTTTTCTTGATTTGAGTAAATAAATAAGGAGTAAAACTATATATGCTGCAGTCAAGGGTCACCTATTAATCAGCGAAATTCCTCTCGGCATATATAGGCTTATTCAGGAGTAGACTAACTTTCAAAGAAAGTAGCTCCAGAAATAACCAAGAGGTAAAAGAAGCGTTGCCTTGACTGGGTTTTGGGATGTGGGAGCGGCTATGCGTGCTGCATTAGCCAGTCTTGATTTTTTTTGGTTCTGTTTTTTTATCAAGAAAAAAATAGAACGCCCTTGCGGCGAGCAAAAGAATAATAAGCAAATTCGATTACCCCGTTTTCCGTCATAATTCTATCAATTTGGGGTGTTAATTTAACATCTTTCAGAAGTAATCGTTGAATAATCGAATTTAATTAATTGTTTATAAAATGAATTAAAAGAAGAAAGTTACTTATGAATATCCCTATATAGTTTGAAAGATTATTCTGGTGCCTCCAATTCTGGAGTGCTATCTTCACCTCCGCCGTTCATATCTTCAATAACTAGTGAAAGAGCTTTTTTAAAGTTTCCGCTTTGTCCTTTTTCAGCGTCGTCCAAGGTTCCCCAAAGATGATCGAGCAATTCATGCTCGAATTTTACTTCCTTGGCAAAAGACTTAAAAGGCTTAAGACTTCGGACTGCCTTTATCCTTTGATCAGGGTCGTCCAAATCAGCACTCATCAATCTGGCCATAACCAGTCTGAACTCTATTAAGAATATCTCCTCTCCTTGACTTATAAGAAATTCTTCATACCTCAAATCATTTTTCTTTCGACTTGCTGCCAATTTAGCCTCTGCATCAATTATTTTTTGAGGTTCAAATGAATTGACCAATGACTTTAAGATTTCTAAATCTTCGTCCATTTTCTTTCCATCTTTAGAATCATATGTAGGATATCTCATAAGAAGTAAATGATCTGTCAAATCACCTTTAATACCGATAACATTGATATTGACCTGTATTTTGTCCACGACAACACCATCTACAAATACATTCTCCAGATATTGGATCATCTCCACTTGAACAAACTCTTTATTACTTTTTTCAATATTCCCTTTGGTAACATCCTCAAGCTTTACAGCACTGGATTTGGCAATTTCATACGCAAATTCCAAGACATTATGCATAAGGGAAAACTCCAAAAATAGAGGCGGCTTTGATCTTTCTAAGGGAATAATTGCAAGTTGGGTAGTAACCTTCGATTCCAATGCAGTGGGAACATTTCTACCTTGAATCTTCGATTTGCCTGGGATTGGAATTACAGAAATTAATTTTTTCGACCTGAAAAGTGATATGTTACGATTTACATTATCGACCGAACCGAACATTTCATCCACCATTTTTCCATCCTTCACATCCAGATTCTCCCTTATCAATTCATTCATACTCACTTGCTTCACAATCCAACTCTCTGCAGGTCGATCTATTCTGAAGGTCCCCTCTACACCCGCTACTTTTTCAACCAATTGACTATTAATATCCTCAGGAAGCACTTCCTTTTTCGCAGGAGTAAGTCCTTCTGGAAATCCAGCTGGTGTCAATCGATTGTGCCCCAACTCGTACAACTTGAAAATGGTAAAAAGGAAGACCAATAATACTACGGTCATAAGAATCCCTGCAACGATACGTTCAGTAGAATCATCAGCCACAAAGAGCCAAAAACCCAATATTCCTTCCAGTGCCAAAAGAAACACTGTCAATAAACCAAAAATAGTAGTAACATTTTTCGGATCTAAATTCAATCTTTTAAACATTGCCATGAGTAACAGAATTAATGATTAGATGGAATTAGCAAGTAGATTTTTGTCTTAACTACTTCTAATATTTATTACACAAAATAATATTTTTTTAAATAATTAAAATCCTTATGCTTTACGAAGTGTGTAGAACAAATTGCGCTAAATTATTTTTTGTCATTGTCATCCCGACCAAAGAGAGGTATTGTCATTCTGAGCCTGTCGAAGAACGTCAATGGACAAAATGAAATTAATTCGACCTTCATGGAGAAATCTAAAAGTGCAGGTCTGTTATCAACCCCCAATAGATTTCTCCATTCCAGTCGAAATTAGAATCACTCATAATTGCCTATTCCTCCACTCGTTTCACTCGGTCGGAATGACAATTATTATTTCAGTTTCTCTCTTTTGGTGCATTTTGTTACGAACACCTTTACGAATGCTACAGCATCACATAATTAAATCCTATCATTAAGTGCCAAAATATAGGCGTTAAAGCCAATTTATCGACCAAATAGAATTTTCCAAAGACTAACTCATCCAAAGAAAGAAATCATTACATTGTGAATTGCATTTATGTTAATATAATCTAAAAACTACTTAATATGCTCACGATCCTACTTTATATATCCTTGATTTCAGGCGGTATTCTAGTTTTAATGTTACTGCTTACCTTATTTTCTGGATTAGATCTTGATTTTGACATTGGAGATGCTGATGATGGTGGTAGTATAATCAAGAGTACACTTACGTTTTTCTCAGTTGGTGCGTATATCGTAAGAGGTTTTTTAATGGCAGACAACAATCCCCTGGTTGCCCTGGCAGCTGGAGTCATATCCGGTATCGTTGCTGTTATTATCTTGACTATGGTGTTGAAATGGATTTTGAGCAAGCAAGAAAACGTAAACTGGTCATTGGAAGACTCACTTTTTGAAAAAGGCAAGGTCTACCTCAAAATACCCAAGGTGGGTTCGGGAATAATCCAGGTAAATATCAATGGCGTAATTCGTGAGATCAAGGCAAAATCAAACGACAAAAAGGAAATACCTACTGGTACTGTAATACAAGTGGAAGAAATCGATGGAGAATTTGCCATGGTAACAACAAAATTTTAATCAATCTATATTATATTTAATCACATTTTTAAAACCAAACTATGAGCACAATAGGTACTGCCTTACTGGCATTCGGTCTTTTTATTCTTTTCTTGATAATAGTTGTTTTTCTAGCCAGATACAAACGATGTCCCAGTGATAAAATCCTGGTGGTCTATGGACGAACTGGCGGGGGCGCTTCAGCCAAATGTTATGCTGGTGGAGCAACATTCGTAATGCCATTTTTTCAAGATTACAGATTCTTGGAATTGACACCACTATCCATCGATGTCAACCTCCAGGATGCACTTTCAAAACAAAACATTAGGGTTTCGGTACCAGCCCAATTTACCGTCGGAATATCCAACAAGCCCCACCTTATGATCGCTGCGGCTGAGAGGTTGCTTGCACTTGGCAGAGCGGACATTTCCTCTCTGGCGCATGACATTATTATGGGTCAAATGAGGCTTGTAATCGCCAATATGGATATCGAAGAACTCAATACCGACAGAGACAAATTCGTAGAGTCTGTATATAGAAATGTAGGTGATGAGCTACACAAAATCGGACTTGAACTCATCAACGTAAACGTCACTGACATTCAAGATGAGTCAGGATATATCAAAGCACTTGGTCAGGAGGCAGCTGCCAAGGCCATCAACGATGCCAAGGTGAAAGTGGCCAATGAGGTTAGGACTGGATCGATCGGTGAAGCTGAAGCCAAGCAAGAACAAAGAATCAAGGTATCAGATGCCAACTCCAGAGCCGAGATCGGTGAAGCGATTGCTGATGCCGCTGCTATAGAAGGAAAGAATCAAAGTGCAATTAAAATTGCAGATTCTGATGCACAGAGAGATATAAAGATTGCAGAAATGCAAAGAGAATCCATAGCTGCGCAGAAGGTGGCTGCCGCAAAGGCGTTGGAGGAAGCATATAAAGCGGAAGAAACTGCCGAACTTGCAAGAGCCAACAGAGACAAGGCGCAAAGATCAGCCGATGAGGTGGTAGCGGAACAGATCGAAAAGGAGAAGGCGGTATTACGTGCACAAGCTGAAGCAGAAAGACAAAGAGAGATCGCAAAAGGAGAAGCGGATGCCATACTCTCCAAGTTACTCGCTCAGGCGAAAGGTATGGAAGAGTTGTTGACCAAACAAGCAGACGGATTCAGCAAATTGGTCAATGCTGCTAATGGCGACCCTCAAAGTGCAATTAACTTCCTAATGATTGACAAACTCGCCGAATTGACAGAAATCCAAACTTCTGCGATCAAAGAATTGGACATAGACAAGGTTGTGGTCTATGACAACGGAAGCGGACAAGGTGTATCAAATTTTGTACAAGGATTGTATGGAATGATGCCTCAGTTGAATGATTTCCTCAGTCAAAGCGGAATGACCTTGCCAGAATCATTGGTGAAAAAGCAGGGAATCGACAAGCCTAAACCATCAGAAGAAGTAAGTGGAGAATAATCATAAGACACTTATAAACCAAAAAAGGTACGGAAATTTGATTCTGTACCTTTTTTCATTTGCGTTCAGGTATACTAGGCATTTTCAGGAGTATACTAACTTTCAAAGAAGATAGCTCCAGAAATAACCAAGAGATAAAAGAAGCGTGGCCCTGACTGGGCTTTGGGATGTGGGAGCAGCCATGCGCGCTGCATTGGGCCAGTCTAGACTTTTTTGGTTCGTTTTTTTGGCAATGCAAAAAATGAACGCCCTTCCTGGCGAAGGATTAATCTAGGTTGAAAATAATACCTCGTATTTAGGTAAAATATTAGAAAAACGGGGTTTCAAATCAGAAGTAATACCTATACAATCAATAATTTATAAAGGATATTCCTACTAATGAATATCCCTCATTTTGCGTAGAGGTATAATCAACTTTAGAAGTATAGTATACCTGCGCAATATTATTCCCACTCTATCGACTTATGCGCTCCATCACAAAATGGTTTATTTGCCGATGCCCCACATCTACAAAAAGTGGTTCTGTTTTCTTTGGTTTCAGTATTCCCATCAGAATGGGTAATTTCACAAGTGCCAGTAATCATCAAAGGACCTCCAGGAATTACTTTGACATTAATGTTTTGATTTTGATTGTTTTGATCTTCCATTTTAAATATTTAGTTAAGTATAGATATATCAATTGACTTCCGGTGCCTTCCATTTCATTTCGGATACATCGGTAGACTTCACCTTATTAATAGCTTTATTTGTTCTTTGTTTATCAAAAATGAGACTTCCTGTCATAATTAAACTGGTACCAATAATAATAAAGAGCAAAATACCAGGGCTAAATTCATCTCTCATCAGCTTGTCCCCAATATCATAAAACAACAATATTGTAATCAATCCTCGTGGTGCAATATATAGCTGCGGTACTATATCCTGTCCAATACTCACGCGCAAAAGCACAAACCGAATGATGTAAATTACGGCCAAACACAATAATGATATCCCAAATACCGACCAGCTCGCAAGTGTCGAAAATACAATCGTCAAGCCAAAGACTACAAAGAAAAATGTACGTACCACAAATGCCGTCTCCATCGTAATGGTATGTAATCCGTGATAGATCTCATCGGCCTTCTTTTTGTCCAACCATTTTTTGAAAGGGCCGAAGAAGAAAAGATCTTTGTTCGCAATCACTAGTCCAAATACAAGAATGATAAGCAAGGATGACAAGTGCTGCAACTTTGCTACTGAATAAATGAGGAGCAAGGTGGATATCAGTAAAAAGAGCTTGGTCTGAGAGCTAATTTTTTGAAATATAAGCACTAGTAAATAACTGGCTACTATGGCTATCACCAAGGTCAAAACAGTGGTAAACGCAAAACTGCCCACGCCGCCATTCGATGGTTCGCCAGGAATGATGTACAAGCCCTTGAGAAAGTAAAAAAGCATAATTCCTAAAATATCAGAAAATGTGCTTTCGTATATGTGAAATTCTTTTTTGTCTTGCTTGAGGTCTACGACACTCGGTATAATAATGGCACTTGAGAGAATAGACAATGGAGTTGCATATATCCAAGCTACCAATTTTCCTTGATTGACGGCTTCTCCAGCCACTTGAATAATATATTCACTCTTGAAAAAAGGAATGAAGAAATACAATAGTTCTGCCGTAATCCATGTTGACAACACCAAACCGACCAAAGCTATCCCAAGGGAAATGAGAATGGGCGCCAATTTGCTACGTTCCAGTTTCAATTCGAGCGCAGCTTCCAGAACAATCATGATTAATCCCACAATCCCCAGAATCTCCAGCTCTTTCTTAAAATCAAGGTCCGTCATCCCCAAAGAATCCAAGCCAATCTTCAACACTACACCCAGAACAATGAGCATCAATACTGACGGAATGCTTGTACGTTTTGATAATTCCCCAAAAAAGAATGAAATTATTAAAACAACGGTAGCAATTATAATCAGCGAATAAGGTGATGATAAATCCATAAGTCCAATTTATATTATATTTCCTTTTAAACGAAATCCTGCTTTGTCAATATGGTCGAATAAACCACTTCTATATTTTGAATCTGAGATTCTCGCAACTACTTTGAATACGTCTGCTTCTTTATCAATAGATACATTAGAAACTGCCAAATAGGGGTAATTGAAAAGGCTTTTTTCTAAATCGTGAATGGAATGATGGTCATTTCTCCCTTGTTGATCTGTACATTCAAATGACACCAATATTTTTCCTGATTCTGATTCTAAGACAATTTTATTTTCATTCCACATATTGAAAGGGAAGTAAACCTTATTCTCTTCAGTAATAATATGTAGACCACCAAAATTCATACTCTTTAACGTACCAGATACATCACCTATTTTAATCCTATCCCCAAAACTCACATTTGAAAAATACAGACTGAATAGAGCCCTTGAATAAGACACAATATTCTTGAAAAAAAATCCAAAAACAACCAGCAAAAGCAATATGTGATCGAATGGTCGTATCAATATGAACGCTACCACAACAAGCATGATAAGTAGGTAGTCCAACATTCTGAACCCTATCGACCTATCCTTTTCATGATTGATAAAAAGATGGAATCTACTCAAAATGAAAATTACTGCGGCTATTATCACAGCAATCATAAAAAATTGTGTCCAGGAAAGAAATACGTATCCTCTTAATTCTTCCATCTATTTTCGAAGTTTTGACAATGTACGTTCAATGGTATGTATCAACAAGGGATTAATCGAGATATATCCCTTCTTCGGTCGAATAAGGATCTTTTGACCTACCAAGTGATCTATTGATCTCAATGTTTCTGTATAATCAATTTCAGATAATGACTCCAACAAAATACTCAATGATGTCATTTGGTAAGATGAGATAAACAACAACAATGTCTGATGCATTCTAATCACCTCCTTGAATTCCTGAGATTTCAAATTAGGTTTGTAATTTTCATTGTACAGTCGACAATACTCCATCATTGCCTGACCTATATTCCCCCTGGAATCACGAATGATATTTCTAAAGCGAGCTTCCATATCCACTCCTGGAATACTTGCCACATCCTTTACCCTAGCCCTAAGATCCAAAGCATTTTTTATTTGGCCAGAATTCATTTTTCCCAATTCAATCTGACTAGAAAAAACTGCTTTCAAATCTTTCAGCAATTTTATTCTTTCTTTCAAAAAAGGAGAACAGGTCACAACAAAAAACATCTTTGACCTATATCTAACCATTGCTTCGAAAAGCTTGGTGATGTTGTCATACAAGCCATATTCATCATCATGCCACAACTCTAAATCATCAATACACACTACTATTTTTTCACCTCTGCTTTGATCGCGCACATGATCCAGTAATTCTTTCAGGTTATAATTTGCATCATATGACCTGTGACGAATAAAATAAGATTCACCCGTTTTCAATAGGATTATTTCTTCATTCAACCCTATTTGGTTAATCATTCCAAGTAATGTGCTTTTGCCTCTTCCAGTCACTCCTGAAACCAATACGGCTCCAGCAAAACCATCCATCCACAAGTTGTATTCATCAAGAATGACATTCATCAATTCTGGACGCGGCACGGTAAATGATTTTCCCAAATATCCATTTTTCATAAAAAGAGCCAAAGAGTCATCTTCTTCATAAATCGTCATCTGATTCTTGATATACTGACTATAAGATGTTTTGTCCATCTCCACATACCTGGAAAGCACTCTATTTATATAATGCTTTAGGTCTCTTTTATATTTATCGAAGTAGCTGAGTAATCTCTTTTGAGCATCCCGGCTCATATTCGAAATCTGACTAGTCCCACTCTCCGGGAGGAAAAGCGTTTCATTCGAATACACATTTGAGGCCACTAAAAATTTACTTTCATGCAGGGATACCAGGGCATTTGTTTCTTCTTCCTCTTCCTTTAGAGATTCCAACACCTCTTTATCCAGTTGAGAGAATATGGTACCAAAATCCTTTTGTAATCCTACGGTATCATCAATATCAGCCAAAGAAATTGCCGCTATTTTAGTTCTAATTTGACTGAATGCCAATAGACACTTTTCTACAGCATGATCTCTCTTACTCTCCAATTCCACGATCTGCGGGTAGATAAAAGAAGAAAACCACCTCGCAAATTCAGATTTTATATTGATCGACTTGAAATTAAGCACTCCACCAGTTGTAGAAATTGGGATATTGAGCGTTTCTTTATTTTCATAAGGCAGGATTTCAATTGAATCTGTTCCTTGAACCTTTTCCAGTTTTAGACTATTTTCTCCTATCTCATCAACAACATTATTAATCATGGTCTCAGAAGACTCCGAAGTTATTCCTGCGATTAATGATTTCACTTCATCCACAATATCAAACAATTCCTTTACTGCTTTAGATTGTTTTGAATATTGAATATGAAAGTCCTTGACATAATCTCCAATATTCGTTCGAATATCATCGATCTTCACACCACTCCTATGAATCTTTTTGCATTGTTTTTGAAGTTCCTTTAATTGTTTTATGACTTCAGTGATAGGACTTTCTTGATGTTGCCAGGCTTTGGTGTCATGTTTCTTGTCACCACTTGTACTTATTTCAGTCCATACCTCAGTAGCTGCATTTTGAATTACCGTTTGGATTTTTTGGGCTATCGATTCTTGGATATTTCTATCATCCTTTCTTAATTGTTCTTCCTTTACCGAAGCCAGGAGTGAGTCTCTCAACAAAATAGTGAAGTCACGAACAGTGCTGGACCAAACAAAAGATAAATATAGATTGGTAGCATCATTTTCTGCCTGATGTATCTGCTCGAGTAATTCGACAAGTCCGCCTATGGATTGATCTATTCTTTGATGCAGTCGCAATGGAGCAATATCCTCTATTGGTATATCTTTCCAATAGCCAAGCGACTCTGAAGCATCTAATGGTGCCTTATTTAATTTTAAATCCATTTCGCGATCAACGGTTATACTTATTTATTGCAAGAATAGTACCTTAATTCCTGTCTTTAAAATAATTTTAGATGAATATCATTTTTAAAATGATTAGTCCTCATTATCTTGATTAAAATACTGAACAAAAGTATACACACTTTTATTACTTTTGTGATTCAAAATTTCAACGATGTATAAAGTTCTAATCGAAGGTCAGGAATTCATTGTCAATCAAGAAGATTTGGACAATTTAGATGTTTCTTTTGATAGCAACAAAGGGCTGTATCAAGTATTGGACAATGCCATTTCCTACAATATATTGCCCGATTCGATAGACAACCAAGGTAAAACTCAACTACTAAGAATCAATGATTGGCATTTGGAGGCGACCATCCTTGATCCACTGGACCAGCAGGTAGAATCCATGGGCTTGTCTAATATTGATGAACAAAAGTCAAATAATATCATTGCACCAATGCCTGGTCTTATCCTGGATATTATGTGCAAGGAGGGAGACGAAATCGAAGAAGGCAGTTCACTGCTTATTTTGGAGGCCATGAAAATGGAAAATGTGATAAAAGCTGAAGGCAGCGGAACAATCGAGAAAATCCATAAATCGATCGGAAATACTGTCGAAAAAGGACAATTAATCATCGAAATTAGCTGATCATTTTATTCTCATCTGATTAAATCTATCAAAGTACAATCTTAATGAAAAAAATTCTTGTAGCCAATAGAGGTGAAATAGCACTGAGAATAATGCGCTCAGCCAGGAAAATGGGTATCAAAACGGTAGCCGTCTATTCTGAAATAGATAGACATGCCCCACACGTTTTGTTCGCTGACGAAGCTATAAATATTGGTCCGGCACCTTCATCTGATTCTTACCTCGTCATTGATAAAATAATCGATGCTGCAAAAAAAACAGGTGCAGATGGAATACATCCAGGGTATGGTTTTTTAAGTGAAAATGCTGAATTTGCCAGGGCTATAAATAAGACAGACTTTACATTCATAGGGCCAAATGTGCAAGCCATCGAAGTAATGGGTAGCAAACTGGCAGCAAAAGATGCTGTAAAGTCATACGACATCCCCATGGTTCCTGGAATCGATGAGGCCATTGAAGATGTAGAAAAAGCCAAATCCATTGCCTTGGATATCGGATTCCCAATCCTAATTAAAGCATCTGCAGGAGGTGGGGGAAAAGGAATGAGGATCGTACAGAATGCTGAAGAGTTGCCCGAACAAATGGAACGTGCCATCAGTGAAGCAAAATCAGCTTTTGGAGATGGGTCAGTATTCATCGAGAAATATGTCACTTCTCCTCGTCATATTGAAATCCAGGTATTGGCAGATCGACATGGCAATATGATCCATCTTTTCGAGAGAGAATGCAGCATCCAACGAAGACATCAAAAAGTAATAGAAGAGGCTCCTTCAAGCGTACTCTCCCCTAGCCTCAGAGAAGCTATGGGTGAAGCCGCGGTTAAGGTGGCAAAAGCATGCAATTATGAAGGCGCAGGAACCGTAGAATTTCTCTTGGATGATCAAAAGAATTTTTACTTCCTCGAGATGAATACAAGACTTCAAGTCGAACATCCGGTCACAGAATTGATCACAGGTGTGGATCTCGTAGAACAGCAAATCAGAGTCGCCAGAGGAGAAAAATTAAGTATTCAACAATCAGATCTGAAGATACAGGGACATGCCATGGAGCTGAGGGTGTATGCAGAAGATCCTATGAATGATTTTTTGCCAAGTATCGGAAACCTATCCGTATATCAAAGACCGACGGGTGAAAATATAAGGGTGGATGATGGCTATGAAGAAGGTATGGATATTCCTATTTATTACGATCCTATGATTGCAAAATTGATCACTTATGGTCATGACAGACAATCGTCAATAGATACCATGATAAAAGCCATAGCGCAATACAAGATTGAAGGGATCGAAACCACGCTTCCTTTTGGTGCATTTGTATTCAGACATGAAGACTTTGTTTCAGGAAATTTTGACACCCATTTTGTAAAGAAGAATTTTTCTGCAGATGCAATTGAAAAAAGTCAAGGCGAGGAACGCAAGATAGCAGCCGTCTTCGCCGTAAAACAATATTTGAAACTAAAGGAAAAATTAAGTCCAATTAATCACCAATCAGCCATTTGGTCAAAAAGTAGAAATTAGATAAGAGATGGATAATAAGCAAGAAATACTCAAAAAAAAGGTTGAAGCTGCTCATCTCGGTGGTGGTCAGAAAAGGATCGACAAGCAACATGAAAAAGGCAAGCTAACTGCCAGAGAGAGAATCAATCTCCTCATGGATGTAGGGTCATTTGAAGAAATTGGTATTCTGGTCACGCACAGAACTAAGGACTTCGGGATGGCTGACCAGATAATAAATGGTGATGGAGTGGTAACAGGATATGGCACGATAGACGGAAGGCTGGTGTATGTATTTGCCCAGGATTTTACTGTCTTCGGAGGTTCATTGTCCGAGACACATGCTGAAAAAATATGCAAGATCATGGACATGGCCATGAAGGTAGGCGCCCCACTCATAGGATTGAACGACAGTGGTGGAGCCAGGATTCAAGAAGGGGTTCGTTCTCTTGGTGGATATGCCGATATTTTCTATCGCAATGTCATGGCTTCTGGTGTAATTCCCCAGATATCCGCGATCATGGGTCCATGTGCAGGTGGTGCAGTATATTCTCCCGCAATGACAGATTTCACCATTATGGTTGAGAATTCGAGTTACATGTTTGTTACTGGTCCGAATGTAGTCAAAACAGTTACGAATGAAGAGGTCACTTCTGAAGAATTAGGAGGAGCCAGTACCCACTCTACTAAATCTGGAGTGACGCACTTGACCGCTGGAAATGATCTGGATTGTATTAAAAAAATAAAACAGCTTCTCAGTTACCTCCCTCAAAACTGCGAAGAAAAACCAGTAAAAGAGGACATAGAATTGGGTACAGAAATCAGAGAAGAACTGGAATCTATCGTACCTGAAAATGCGAACAAACCCTACGACATGCATGAGGTCATCAAAGGGATAATCGATGCAGATTCGTTTTTCGAAATTCATAAAAACTACGCTGACAATATCTTGGTGGGTTTTGCTCGTCTGGGCGGAAGAAGCATTGGCATTGTTGCGAATCAACCGATGAGCCTTGCAGGATGTCTTGATGTGAATAGTTCTAAGAAGGCAGCCAGATTCACGCGATTCTGTGACTGTTTTAATATTCCGCTCCTAGTGATTGTAGACGTTCCAGGATTCTTACCAGGTACTGACCAAGAATGGAATGCCATCATCACCAATGGAGCCAAATTGCTTTATGCATTGAGTGAAGCTACAGTGCCAAGGGTGTCATTGATTACCAGAAAGGCATATGGAGGTGCATATGATGTGATGAATAGCAAACATATAGGTTCAGATATGAATTATGCCTGGCCTTCTGCCGAGATTGCAGTGATGGGTGCTAAAGGTGCCAGTGAAATTATCTTCAGAAAAGAGATTCTTGCATCTGATGATCCAGAAGCTACATTGAAAGAAAAAGAGCAGGAATACGCAGATCTATTTGCTAATCCTTACTCAGCGGCCCAAAGAGGGTTTATTGATGAAGTAATACTGCCAAAAAATACAAGAAGGAAGTTAATTAAGGCATTCTCGATGTTGGAGAATAAGGCAGTGAGTCTGCCTAAGAAAAAGCATGGGAATATTCCATTGTAAGTTTACTAAACTTTAAAAGTTTAGTAAACAGTGGAATATTATCTGGCCACCCAAGGCACCTCATCATGCCCCAGATCATGAGCAATTTTCCTGCTCAGAATAAAAAAGTAATCACTAAGTCTATTTAAATAGATTACAACGATAGGATCCAGGTTTGCAATTCCAGCAAGTGATATGATTCTTCTTTCTGCCCTTCGAGCCACAGTTCTGCAGATATGGGCTTTGCTGTTGCTATCCGAGCCTCCTGGAAGGATAAAGGTTCTCAAGGGCTCCAACTGAGCGTCCATATTATCCATGGCATTCTCAAGCAATTCTACATCTGATTCCAATAAATCTGGTGTTGGCAACTCCTTATCAGGGTCCGAAGCCAGAATAGATCCAATAGTGAACAATCTTTTTTGAATTTCCAGAAGCAATTCTTTTTGATCATCATTGGGAAGTGAAGAAATGAGCAATCCAATATTCGAATTCAATTCATCTACCGTACCGTATGCTTCAATCCGAATGTCATCTTTTGATATGCGCTTTCCGCCATAAAGAGAAGTCATCCCCTCATCACCTGTCTTAGTATATATTTTCATCGACTTAATTAATGTTGTATCTATGATCAGGATCGCTTGCCAAAATGATATTATCATTTCGCTTGTCTGACTCCACAAGACCGTCTCTAAGTCTAACAATCCTATGGCAATGCTCAGCAATATCTGGTTCGTGAGTTACAACAATGATCGTATTGCCATTAGCGTGTATTTTTTCAAATATTTCCATTATCTCAATAGAAGTCTTTGTATCCAAATTTCCAGTTGGCTCATCCGCCAGAATAATCGCAGGATCATTAACCAAGGCTCTTGCAATGGCCACTCTCTGCCTTTGTCCTCCGGAAAGTTCATTTGGTTTATGTGTGATTCTATCTCCAAGGCCTACTGATTCCAACACAGCTTCGGCTTTATCATCTCTCTCGGATTTGCTCAATCCTGCATAGACCAAGGGCAAGGCGACATTGTCCAATGTACTAAGTCTGGGAAGAAGGTTAAAAGTTTGGAATACAAATCCGATTTCTTTGTTTCTAATTTCTGCCAATTCGCTGTCGGACATTACACTGACATTAGCTCCATTCAAATAATAATCTCCAGCTGTCGGAGTATCCAAGCAACCCATTAGATTCATAAGTGTTGATTTACCACTTCCAGAAGGTCCCATCAATGCCATGTATTCATTTTTCATGACATCCATCGTAATTGATTTCAATGCATGAACACTTTCCATACCCATTATATAGGTTTTCTTCAGGTCCTTAATAGAAATTACTTGTTGCATTTATTACTTTTTTATGATTTATCTATTTATTAATAATCTTGGGTACTGCAAAATAATTATCGATTCGCTTAGGAGCATTTTTCAATCCTTGCTCTGTATCCAGCATTCCTTCAATTTTATCTGCTCTTAATACATTCACCTCCTCGTGAATATAAACCAAGGGCTCCACTCCCGACGTATCGATTTCTTCCAGCTTATTGATCATAGAAAGAATATTTTCCAGATCTACACCAATTTCTCTGCGTTCTTCATCGCTGAGTCTCAATTTTGCTAGTTTTTCAAGCTTTAATATTACTTCTTTATCTACTGCCAAAACGAAAATATTAGATGATTCGATATATATCTTCGTCAAAAGTACAGATAAAGTCTTTTATCAAAACTATGTCCGTCAAACTAATTATTAAAAAGAAATTCAACTTAATGCTTTTAGCAACATACTTTATTTTTAATTTCGAGGTTTCTACCATAATATAGTGATCTATTAAATTTTCTGAAAGCAATATGAAAAATCGCATACTACTATTATTCTTTTCTTTAATATTCTTGACAACGGCAAATGCCCAAAAATGGAAAAATGTAGAGAATTCCTCGTTTCGATCATTCGATCAGGAAAGAAAGATTTTACCGACCAAGTATGATTCTTATGAATTGGATTTCGAACATTTCAAATCAATGCTTAAAAATGCTCCAAAGAGATTTGAATCTAATGAAAAGGGGATAATTATCAATTGGCCAATGCCAAGTGGAAAAATGCAGAAATTTAGTGTAAAAAGAAGTGATGTTTTTCACCCTGATCTAGCTGCGAAGTACCCCGAAATATCTGCTTACACCGGTCTTAGTCTTACTGACCCCACTGCTGTGCTTAAAATCAGTATGTCGCACAAGGGAATAGAGGGAATGTTGCTTTCGAATAGGCATGAAACCATCTATATGGATAGATATTTACCAAAAAGTCAAGAAAGCTATATCCTATACAAAAGATCAAATTATGAACGTGAACTTGCACCAGGCGAGGGCACTTGTACAGTAGAAGTACCCAATGATGGATACAAAGGACATGAAAGCAATTCGAGATTCGGTGATTGTCAACTAAGAAAATTTAGGTTGGCCATGGCGTGCACTGGTGAATATGCCAATTTTCATGGTGGCAATGTTCCAGATGTATTGGCTGAATTCAATGCATCGATGATAAGAGTAAATGGTATCTATGAGAGAGACTTCACCATTACTATGGAATTGATTGCTGAGACAGATCAACTTATCTATCTCAATGGCAATACGGATCCATATACCAACAATGATGGTGGAGCAATGTTGGGACAAAACCAAGCGACTATTGATCAAGTCATTGGGTTTAATAATTATGACATTGGTCATGTATACAGCACTGGTGGTGGTGGTATTGCCAGTCTTAGAAGCCCATGTACCAATAGAAAAGCTAGAGGTGTGACAGGATTGGGTAATCCCACAGGAGATCCATTTTGGGTAGATTATGTAGCACACGAAATGGGACACCAATTCGGCGGAAATCACACACAAAACAATCCTTGCAACAGAAATAGTAGTACTGCAATGGAGCCTGGAAGTGCAAGTACCATAATGGGATATGCAGGTATTTGTTCTCCAAATGTTCAGAATAATAGCGATGACTATTTCCATGCTGTATCACAGCAAGAAGTAGCAAATTTTGTAGTAGCGGGCAACGGTAATTGTGCTGAGTTCATAATGATTGATAATGAGGCACCAGAGATTACATCTATAACTGAGACTGGACAGGTTCTACCTGTTCGAACTCCATTTTTCCTTACTGCTGAGGCCTCAGATCCTGACAATGACATGCTTACCTATTGTTGGGAACAAATGGATAATGAGTCGGCACAAATGCCACCTAGCGCAACTTCTACAGTAGGTCCTGCTTTCAGGTCATTTGATCCATCAGAAAACCCAACTAGATATTTTCCTGGTCTGGCAAGTGTTTTGTTTGGCACCAATGGTACTACATGGGAAGTATTACCGAATGCAAATAGAGACATGGAATTCAACCTTACTGTGAGAGACAATAATGAGCTTGGAGGTTGTACTGCTGATGATGATTTGAGCGTAACTTTCACCACTTCAGCAGGACCATTCATGATTACTTCTCAAAACTCTTTTGAGACATGGAGTGCTGGAGAGACAAAAACGGTTACCTGGGATGTGGCCAACACCGATATACCTCCAGTTTCTTGCGACAATGTAGATATTATACTATCTCTTAATCGTGGACAGAGTTTTGACATTGTGCTTGCAGAAAATGTTCCGAATGATGGCGAACATGATATCACTGTACCTTTCCAACTTACATCTCAGGGAAGGATAATGTTGAAATGTTCGACGAAGACATTCTTCGACCTCAACAATCGTGATATTAATATTATAGCACCATTTTCTTCGGTGATTACACCATCTAGTGTAGCTGTTTGCCCTAATGATGTAGCCACATTCACTATTGACTATACCGTCTTTGGTTCGGATCCATACGAAGCGACATTTATTCTGAATGGATTGCCAGCAGGTGCAACACACACTTTCACGCCTGCCCAGGCTTCAGAAGACACCGAAGTGATATTGACAATTGAAAATCTTACGGCTGATCTTTTTGGCACCTACAACTTAGAAATCGTAACACAAGGAGATATGGAATCATTGGCTGAGACTGTGACTCTTGAAGTAGGGACAGATCAAAATATGCCTGTCAACTATTTGAGTCCTGAAGACGGTCAAATTGGTGTTTCGACCACTGCATTTTTATCTTGGGAAGAACTCGCGGGAGTAGATAGTTA
Organism: Saprospiraceae bacterium; assembly: GCA_965230575.1. Lineage (GTDB taxonomy): Bacteria > Bacteroidota > Bacteroidia > Chitinophagales > Saprospiraceae > CAJXUU01. Next base: position 5,357,299 of record OZ246013.1, on the reverse strand, counting down.
TGATATAGAAATAGCAGAAAGTCCAAATTTTGCGAATCTGACATTTGGTGCTTCAACAACTGATGATTTTATTTTTCCTACAGGGCTGGAATCAATGACCGTGTATTATTGGAGAGTAAGAGGAGTATCTGGTTGTGTCGATCCAGAGTGGCAGGGATTTCAGTCGTTCCAAACCAGGCAATTGTCTTGTGCTACGGAGACGGAAATGGCGAATTTGCCTATATCAGTAAGCAATGACAATTTAATAGAAAGTGAAATTGAAATGATTGGAGATGGCAACTATGGCGATTTTGAGGTAGCAGTGAATATTACTCATAGTTGGGTTGGTGATTTGGTTGCCACACTGATTGCTCCAGATCAAACAGAAGTTATTCTATTTGATAGACCTGGAGTACCACAGTCCAATTTTGGATGCGATGGCAATGATATCTTGGCTACATTCTTTGACACTGCTCCAAGCACAGCTCAAGAATTTGAAAACACATGTGATGATGAAGGATATGCCATTGAGGGTACTTTCCAACCAGCAGAGTCCCTTTCAGCATTTGAAAATATACCAATCGCTGGTACTTGGACATTAAGACTTACGGATAATTTTGAAGGGGATGGCGGAGAGTTGGTTAGTTGGTCAATTATGAATTGTGAAACGGTCTTTATTGAGCCAGGATCATTACTCAACAACAATGTTCTCAACTTAAACAACACTACAATGGGTACAATCACAATGTCCCATTTGGAGATGGAGAATAGTGATCCGACAAATACCCGATTCACATTGCGAAGCACGCCAGCTTACGGAGAGGTTCAAAAACTCACATCTGGTACATATGAAACACTTGAAATTGGCGATACATTCTCACAAGAGGATGTCAATCTTGACATGATAAGGTACGAGCTTACAGATTTAAGCGCAACTGATGACAGCTTCATTTTTGATACTCAAGATGATCAATTCAGATATACATCCAACAATACATTTTTGATTTCGTCCAGTATTTCAGGATTGAGTATTGATGCCTCTATTACCAACCAAATAAGTTGTTTTGGCGAATCAGATGGTCGAATTGAAGTCATGGGAATGGGAGGACTTCCAAATTACACTTATAGTTTGAATGAAGGTCCGTTTGAAGCTCAAAATGTATTCGAAAACTTGGGCCCTGGTGACTATACTGTAACTGTAAAGGATGATATTGGAAGTGAAGTTGAGTCTCAAGTATTGACCATTGTAGAACCAACTCAAATAACCTTTGTCTTTTTTCCTGGTGACAATGAAATTACCATTGATGGTGCTGGTGGAACCGGAGCACTTACATATTCATTAGATGGACAAAATTATTTTGCAGAAAATACAATAGAAATATTTGACGGCACTCCTTATCGAATTTATGTTCAAGATGAAAATGGATGTATTGCAGAGTCTTCTATGGACTTCGTATTTTATCAAATAGGTGGTGCAGACATAAGTACTGAGAGGATTGATTGTAAAGGTAATGCAAATGGAGGCATCTATATCAATAGCGTTTCAGGTGGTAAAGCGCCATATATGTATCAACTAGATGACAATCCACCAATCACTTTTGACAGCTTCACCAATTTAATTGCAGGAACATATCAAGTTACAATAATAGATGCGGAAGGCAATGAATTTGTTCAAATTGGAATAGAAATCACAGAACCTGAATTTGACCTTATTGCCATGTCTGGAGTAGCAGAGGCTTTCGTTTCTCTTTCCGCAAGTGGAGGTACCGCACCCTATGTGTATAGTATTGATGGCACAACTTTCTCAGATGATGAGAATTTTGGACCATTAGCAAATGGTGACTACATAGGCTATGTTCAGGATTCATACGGCTGTTTGGACACTACCACATTTACAATAATGGTAATCTCGACCAATGACATTGATTTGGAAAATCTGACTATAAACCCAAATCCAGCTGTTTCTAATTTCTCATTTAGCAGTGATAGAAATGTTGACATTGAGTATGAAATTATTGATTATTCGGGTAGAACTATCAGTAAGAGCCAAACTTCATCCAACTCTTCAGTAGTTATCGAGGATTTGATTCCAGGCTTGTATTTTATAAAAGTCAATTATAAAGATGCCACCAAGGTTTTCAAATTGAGTAAGATTTAGGAATAAAATTGAGGGGTTGACTGACATCCAAATAAATACAATTGTTATAAGCTTAATAGTTTAACAATTAATTATGTATTCTGATGCAGTCAACTTTTCTTTTCTTCCGTTTACAATGTGTATCAACTTAATAAAAGATGAAATCAATAAAATACCTATTTATAATATTAACTGTATTTTCAGTTACCACTAGTTCAAGCGCACAGTTTGGAAAAATCCTAGACAAAGCTAAGAAAGTCGTCAAGGGCGAAAATCCACTTTCCAAGGATGAAGTTGCCGATGGACTCAAGGAAGCCTTGGACCAGGGCATAGAACAAGCTGTAGACAAATTATCCGCAGAAGATGGCTACCTAAAAAGCAAGTACAAAGTCGAAATTCCATCAGAAGCTGAGAAGGTTATTTCAAAAGTCAAAAGAGTGCCAGGTTTTGAGAATGTAGAGCGAGATCTCATTCTTAAAATGAATAGGGCTGCAGAAAGTGCCGCTAAAAAGGCAACCCCGATATTTGTCGATGCTGTAAAATCCATCACTTTTGATGATGCCATGGATATCTTGGGTGGAGAGGAAGATGCCGCGACGATGTACCTGAAGGACAAAAGTTATCAGAAACTATATGATGCCTTCATGCCAGTAATTCAATCGGCTCTAGATGAGGTAAATGCACGAGAATATTGGAGTTCTGTAGTCAGTGCATACAATAAATTGCCCTTCGTAAAGAAAGTAAATCCAGAACTGGACGATCACGTCAATTCAAAGGCATTGGTTGGGATGTTTTCTCTTATCGCAAAGAAAGAAGAAGGAATTCGAAGTAATGTAGATCAAAGAAATACTGAACTACTGAAGAAAGTATTCGGTAGTCGGGATAAATAAAGATATTATGGAATTAGGTTTACTAAAATTTAGAAGTTTAGTAAACCTAATTCACTTTTAAAAGCTTAGTTCGCACCTCAGCTGATGCCTCCAAAGTCCTATGCACAGGACATTTATTCGCTATTTCGAGCAATCTATTTATTTGAGCCTCATCCAGGTTTCCTCTAATTTCAATTTCTCGGTCAAATACTTCCAATCTTCGATCATTCACATCGCAGTGTTCACAATCGTCCTTATAGCTTCTTGTAAATGAAAGATGAACCTTTACTTCTTTCAAATCCCATTTTTTACGTCTGGCATACATCTGTAATGTCATGGCCGTGCATGCACCCAATGAAGCATTGAGCATTTCGTAGGGAGAAGGTCCAAAATCTGCACCACCTAATTCTTCCGACTCATCTGCTATTAATCCATGTTTTCCTGCCATTATATCCGTCGTAAAACCAGAACTTCCCAGTTTTGCCACAACTTGCTTATGGGTGACCAATTTTGTGGTAGAAGGAATATCGACATATCGTTTTGCCCAAGTAGCAATCATATTCCCGACGTAGTAAGCATCATTTTTATTGGTAAGCATATGATCTGCCTCATTCAGGGTAACAAAACTTTTGGGATGCATGGCAGCATGGTAGATTTTGGCCGCGTTCTCAATTTCCACTACCCTATCTTGAGGCGAATGAAGCACCAGAATGGCCTTGTTTAGGTTACGCACAATTTTATACATATCTTTGGATCTCAGGTCATCCAAAAAGTGTTTTTTAATAGTAAATTCACGACCACCTATATTTACATTAGCCATGCCTGTATCTTCAATGTCTTCTATTTTGCTGGTTAGGAGATGGGTAACATGTTCTGGTTCCGACGGAGTTCCTATTGTCGCTACTGCTTTGATAGCATCTACCTTGGAAGCAGCGAATACAGATGCTGCGCCTCCTAGGCTATGACCTATCATTATACTTGGCTCTTCGTAATTGTCCCTTAAAAATCTGCAAGCCGCCAATAGATCTTCCACATTACTGGTAAAATTAGTATCACTAAAATCGCCTTCACTCTCTCCAAGACCTGTAAAATCAAATCGCAAGACTGCAATCCCATTCAACGTCAAAGCCCTACTGATATGTCGAGTGGCTGATAAGTTTTTGCTTCCAGTAAATACATGGGCAAAGACGGCATACGCATCTGGTTTGGACGACAATGGCAGCTCCATTCTCGCTGATAATTTGTATCCATTATTATTTACGAATTCAACTTTTTTAGAAGGCATATTTTAATATTTAATGACCAAAATAAGGATGTAGATTCATCAATCAAAGCAGAAGCAAAAAAGAAGTGAAATAAGCACAATGAAAGGTATACCACATGACGATTAAGCTTATACATCAAAGTTTTTTGAATATATCAATGCAAAGTTTAATTTTGTCGGTTCATTCAAGTGTGAATTACACAAAACTAAATTGAATCATTATGAATCCTCGAAATCTAATTGCATTTTGCCTGTTGCTGATTTTATCATCTTGCAAACAAGATGGCACCACAACCAAATCAGATGAATTATCTTCATTTCAACAAGCAATAGAAAAACTGAAAACTGAACCTGGAAAAGCATCTGCACAAAATTTTGTAGTGGAAGTAAGAAAGGAGTTGTCTATGACCGAAGACAAGACCAAAAAAATGGACTTATTGCTCAAAGGCCTGAATGTGGCAGAGGAATATAAAATGGGACCAACTGCAATAGGTTTTTTAATGCCATTGGTCAAAGATTTTTCAGACATCCCACAACATGAAGATCATTTCGCAAAATTGGCCTCCGCACTTCAAGACATAGGTAAAGACATCCCAGGAAGCATCTTGGTTAATGCCTACGAATCAACCTTTCCTACTGGCAAATACATGGATAAGCTCAAAGGCAAACAAAAGGAAGATATTAAGGATGTGGATGCATATATAAAAGAGATGGCGGAAAAAGTATTTGAAAACCCTGATAAGTTTGGAATAAATAAATTATCTGCTCAGAAATATGTAGATGCCTGCGAGGCATATGCCATCGGTTATCCCAAAGAAAAAAATGCTCCTTTGTACCTGTATAGAGCAGCGGAAATGGCCAGAACATTAAAAACCTATCCAAAGGCATTGAGTATTTTTGACTGGATAGAAGAGAAGTATCCTAACTATGAAAAGACACCAACCACTGTGTTTTTAAAAGGATTTATGCTTGAGAATGAACTGAACAATAAAGAAGCTGCCAGAGAGGTTTACAATCGATTCTTATCTAATTATCCAGACAATGACCTTGTAGATGATGTCAAATTTCTACTGGACAATATTGACAAGACCGACGAGGAGATTATGAAAATGATCGATGACAAGGCTAAGAAGTAATAAGGGATATTCCTAATAAGAGTCTTTTACCCTATTACATCAAATAATAAAGTGCAATTACATCCACCAAGTTTTCACTTTGTTGAATATCAGTCTGAATTCGGTATGAGAGAATTCCTTTGATGCCAAGATATGCAATAGCCGAAGAAAGCCTATTGGTTGTAAGTTTGCTTTTGATTTTAGAAGTCGAATGGGCAGTCAGCAAAATCTTTGCATTAGGGTCTGCTTTCAATTTAGCTGCAACTTCATTTAATTTGTTTATTACAGATTTATCAAGCGTTGCAAAATTAGGCTTGTATTTCAATTCTACTCTATCGGTAGATACTACGGCATAATCCGCATTCTTTGCAGTAGATTTTGGCAATATTGATTCTTCTATTTTTTCTGGAATTACTTCGATTGGTTTGACTTCAATGTTATATTCCGACATATAATCTGGCACAACACTAATAAATGATTCAATTGTTCCCTTTTGAGACAATTGCACTTTGACGGCTTGGCTATTATAAAGTATTACTGATTCTTTTTGAGAATAAACGCCAGAGATTGACATTAAGAAGGTAGCTACGAATGCAGCAGCAATTTTCAATTTCATCATGGGTTATTAGTTTATGAGTTAACTAATATTGGGTAACTATTTGCTTTTCAAAGCATTCTATCAGAACACTTCAATATAAAGTTAAGGAAAAAAATCAATTTAGTCAATTAATCCTCTACCCTCTTTTTTCAATTTCCCATCCTCTTCCAATTGCTTCATTAGTTTGTCAAGCACTCCGTTTACAAACTCTTTACTTTTATCAGTGCTGTAAGATTTGGCCACTTCGACATACTCATTCAATGTCACTTTCGCAGGGATGGTAGGAAATTCAAGCATTTCGCAGGCTGCCATTTTCAACAATATCATGTCAATTAATGCCAACCGTTCATGATCCCAATTTGTCAAAATCGGTTTGATAATTTCTAATAACGCCGTATCTCCGTTAAAAGTTCTATTTAATAAGGGTTCTCCGTAGTCTTTTATTGTTTCATCGTCGGGGTAATATTCTTTTAAGAAGTCAGTACCTTCAATAGGAAGAGATTTAATCACTTTTTTAAGTGCCCCAATTACCAATGATTTATCATCGATCCAATTGAGATATGCGTCTCCTATGATTTCATTAAAAAGCTCGTTCTTTCTGCAAAATCTGTACAATTCTAAAAGGATCTCAACGTGATCTGCTCTGTCACAATCCTTCGCCAAATAAGCCAAATATGCTTCTTCTTTTGCAAATTCATAATAGATCTTTATCATGTGATCTCGATCAATCATTGCATTAAAACTTTTTGACTCAAAAATCTTATTAAGAGCCGCATTGTCTCTAAGACTTCTGATCAATTCGTTGTCACATAATTTGGCGGAGAAAGCTTTGTCAGCTTCTGATGGCAGGTGCTTCGCTTTTTTCTTAGCTTCATCATCTGCTGCGATCTTGGTTATTTGTACAAGGCAAAAAAGATTGTATAGGAATACCTCGTAACTTTGGTCTATCATTCGAGAATATCGCTGCATGCTACCTTTTAAATCAAGAGCTTCATCCGAACTTTTCGCATAAAGAAGCTGCATTACTTTGATTCTTACACTACGTCTGCTAAGCATTATTTCAATTACCTTTATATATTATAAACATTTATAATACAAAGAAAACTATTTTTCCTTTAACTCTAAATATATACCAACTTATTTATGAGTTAGATTATTATTATTTCTTTATTAATTGTAAGATGCAAAATTTAAGCCTATAGTCACAACGTCTTTTATTATTAAAGATGGATTTTAGTCTTTAATGTCTGCATACTCCCATCATCATTTTATAAATCCGGATTTTATCTCTTCATAAGTAGGCAATTTCTTCTTGTGCCACTTATATACGATCTTGCCATCCTTCCACAACACAACACCAGGATTAGAACGAACAATCGTCTTAAGTAGTATATCATCTGCTTGATAATAATCTGCTTTTATACCTGTCTCCATTGCCAAATCCTCAACCATAGTCTTCGTACCTCCACCAAAAACAATACTTATTTTGTGTCCGTCCTTCACTGATTTTTCAGCTATTGGTTTTATCAAATCAACAAAATCTGATTTCCAACCTTCATCCCAAGTATAATCCACAATTTCCTTCTCGAAGCTTCTGATCTCTCCAATGCTCTTGACAATCTGAGGCTCGGTATTATCCACAGTCAGAATTGTATCAGTCACAAAAGTGGTGTCCTGGACAGTTACCATCTTCGAATTAGGATCACCGTACATCTTGTGAGAAACCACCATAAAATGATATCCTTCGCTCTCAAGATATTCATATGTCACTTCATTGTCGTCAAAATCCTTGATATCAAAGTCACTAATCTTTGTGGCCTCTATCGTTGGCTCTGTTTTGATTTGCTCCTCTACACTCCAACCATTTTCTTTGTTGTAAGTATTCAATGCAGCGTAGTATTGGTCAGAAGGCAACTCTACTACTTTTCCATCCTTATTCTTAAGCTTCCAGGCTACAATTTGAACATTGGCTTGAGCATCCTGCTCCTTTTCCTTTATCGTTGCTACATCAGCTCCAATCTTGAATGGTCTAAAATCTGCATGTGGAATATCCCAAATATAATTGCTCCAACAATAAACAAGCAATGCAATGGTAGACACGCCCACGATAATATATCTGATATTTTTGGTAAACCATTGGTGCATATCCTTGTGCTTGAACACAAAGAAGAATGCTGGCACAAGCAGTATTAGGTCTTTGAAAAAACTGGTTCGTGGCTGCAACTTCAAGAAGTCTCCAAAACATCCACAATCGGTCACTTTCATATTGCTGGCCTTGTACTCTCCCCAAGATCCAAAACTGAAAAAATTGACTCCTTCTGGCACATAGCCCGTGAGGAAGGTGAATCCGGTAAGGAAGGTGAAAAAGCCAACCAATAATAAGAATAACCATCCCGACAACTTTGCCCTCATACCAAGGATGAGCATAATACCCAGCACAATCTCGAAGACAATCATAAAGACTGAGAACACAACAGAATAATTGTTGAAAAATGGAAATATTGGTGCTAAAAAGCTAAACCAAGTACCTTCAAATGTGTAGTAGAATTCATTGAAGTATTGTTCCATTTTATATGCCGTTCCGAGCGGATCTACGGCTTTTACAAATCCAGAAAATACAAAAAATACTCCTGTAAAATACTGGAGAAATGTCATTATCCAAGACTTGTGTGTCTTTTTGAATAAAAACCCAGTTACCAATGTAAGTAACAAAGCTGCTATGCCTGTCCAAACAAATACCATTGTGATTGTAAGTCCCATTTATTTATTTTCTTTTTCTTCGTCAATTAATATCATTGCAAAAACTGCATAATTTATCATATCTAGATAGTTGGCATCCAATCCCTCCGAAATAATAGTCTTTCCACCATTGCCTTCAATTTTTTTTACGCGTAAAAGTTTCATCAATATCAAATCGGTAATGCTGCTTACCCTCATATCTCTCCACGCTTCACCATAATCATGATTCTTGTCTGCCATCAAATCGCGAGCAACCTTGATGTAGTGTGCATAAAGTTTATCTACTTCTTCGACTGGCATCTCCAGTTCAGTGATGTCTGTATGCTCGAGCTGGATCAAGGCCATTACACTATAATTGATAATTCCTACAAACTCCAAATCGATCGGGTCTTCCACTTTGGACTGACCTTTTTCCTGAATACTTCTGATTCTTGAGGCTTTGATATAAAGTTGATCCGTGAGGCTGGATGGACGAAGGATCCGCCATGCCGTCCCATAGTCTTTGGTCTTTTTAATAAAAATATCTTTAGCCAGATCTGTAGCCTTTTGATATTGTCGAAGTGTTTTTTCCACTATGTTGCCTTTATCTCGTTATTGAATGCAAATCTATTTCTATCCTTCCTTTGATTTATCCAATAACATGTTAATTATCGGTGCCATTAGCCAATGATTTGTTAATTCATTTTGTAGGCCTTTGTGTAATCCTTTTCAATTTGGCATTGTAGTTATTATCCTTATAAATATCATTGCCGTCCATGACTAATGTTTGGTCAAATAACTTTGCCTCGTATTCTTGTGGTTTAATATTATCACTATTGTCTATAAGCAACAATAGCCCTGTGTCCAGATTGAAGGTATATCTCCCATTTCCCTTCACCTCTTGATAATATCCATAGGTATAAGTCATATCTTCTGAGAAATCAATCCAATAACCCGCCAATTGATTTGGTGCAGTCATTTTCCTTCCCGAAAAAATAAACTCAAACTCCCACAAATCTTTATCTAATATTATGTAGCTCTTCTTACCTGTTTCTTTGTATCGGTGATTGATAATGATCTCAGCATCTTCCTTCATTCCTTTCACCTCTTCAGGCCTGATCTTGGTCATATTGGTCACCATAGCCAGAAGTGAATCGGAATCAATACTTGTATTCATCGATTCAAGTACGACTTTGTTGGTTTTCACTGCGCCAGCATTATCTTCTGAATTGGATTCTTTATTACTGTTTTTGCAACTTGATGTACATATCAAACACCCTATGATTAATAGTAGAGAAAGAATATTTTTCATTCTAAGATACTTATGTTTGTATTTTGGTAAAACTGCCAAGGTGCAAATATAATGCTTGAAGACTTTTTATCATATATAGAATCCAATTTATCAGTAATTCGTGAGGATAAAATCCTTTTGGCTATAAGTGGTGGCATCGATTCCATGGTTATGTTGCACTTATTCAGACAGTTAGGCTTCGATATTGTTGTGGCTCATATAAATCATTCTACTAGAAATGGTCAGTCAGATGACGATTTGGCTTTCGTAGAAGCGCATTGCAAGGAGATTTCTGTCCCATTTTACTCCAAAACACTGGATTACCAAAGCTTGCAAAAAGGAAATTTTCAAGAGAATGCAAGAAAGGCGAGGTTTTCATTTTTAACAGAGGTCCAAGAAAACCAGAATTGCAAGTGGATCGCTACTGCCCATCACAAGGACGATAGATGGGAAACATTTTTAATGCATCTGAATCGAAAGTCTGGCATCAAAGGATTGACAAGTTTGCGGGCCAAAAACCAACAAGTAATCCATCCATTATTGATTTTCAATAAGAATCAAATTGTCCAATATGGCAACGACCACAGCGTAAAATTTGTCCACGACGCCAGCAATGACAAAGATGATTATCAAAGGAATGCCATTAGGCATCGAGTAACTCCTGAAATCATCAAACTATTCCCAGACTTCATCGAAAATGTCAATCAATCCATTGGACATCTGGATAAGACGTCTTTGTTACTGAGAGAATTTATTGATCACCATGAGTTCATAACTAATGATTCAAAAACCAACTACTCCACAATAGAACTGGACAAGATCAAAGCATTCCACAATAAATTAGAATTACTTTACCTGATCCTTGAAGGCTTTGGGTTTAATTACGGCAACGCCAAAGAGATACTCGATACATCCAATACTGGAGCAAGGTTCGAGTCCCAGAAATATGAGGCTCTTTTTGATCGAGGCACTTTGATCATTCGAAAAAAAAGAAATGTTGAATCCATCAACTTAACCATTGAAGGGCCAGGATCATATCAATTATCCAAAGGAAAAAAATTGTTGGTTCAATTGGATTCCTCATCAAAGAATGAAGCTCACTTGTTCCTGGATGCATCAAAAATATCATGGCCGCTAACGATAAGAAGCATCAGGGCTGGTGACAAGATCAAACCAAAAGGTATGAAAGGGGCTACCAAGAGTTTGAAAAAGCTGTGCACCGATTTGAAGATCAATAGATTTGTCAAAGAAGATTTGTTGGTGGTTTGTAAAGAAGATACAATCCTACAAGTCATCGGAATTCGAAGTCGGTATGATTATACAACAGCAGACATTAAAAATGCACTAACATTTAGTATTGTAGACTAAAATAAATACTTTCACAATTCAAATTTTAAAATCTGATTTTGATGCAGACATTGAATAAAGAAACGCTTGGCTTTCTCAAAGACCTAGGTAAAAACAATAATAGGGATTGGTTTACTAAAAACAAACCGAGGTATGTACTTGCTAAAGATGATGCTACAGCCTTTGCCACGGCATTGATGGAAGAAATGCGCAAGCACGACCATATTGAAGACCTAAAAGTGTTTCGAATCTATCGAGATGTAAGATTCTCAAAAGACAAAACTCCTTACAAGACCAGCATAGGCTGCGGATTTAAAAGAGCAACGGAAAAGCTGAGAGGCGGACTTTATCTCAACATTGAACCAGGCAATACCTTCGTTGGTGGTGGATTTTGGGGACCAAATGCTCAAGATTTGAAAAGGATAAGGAACGAATTTTTAGTTAATGCCGAACCATTCAGAAAAATTATCAATTCCAAAAAATTTAAGGAATACTTTGGCTCATTGAATGGAGAGGAGCTGAAGACTGCTCCAAAGGGATTTGACAAAGAGCACCCGAATATTGACCTGATCCGTAAAAAACAGTTTCTTATTGGCCGAGATTTCACAGACAAAGAAGCACTCTCCAAAGATTTTCTCAAAGAGTGTAATCTTACTTTTAAAGCCATGCGTCCATTTTTTGATTTCATGAGTGAAACATTAACAACTAATGAAAACGGAGAATCCATTATTTAAAAACATCAAACTTAACACAAGCTTATTCACAACTTAAAAATACAATGAACATGTCTCACCTAACCGACATCGAAATTGCTCAGGCAAGTACCTTAATTCACATTCGAGAAATAGCCAAAAAGCTAAATATTGAAGAAGACGATTTGGAAATGTATGGGAAGTACAAAGCAAAACTTCCATTGACTCTTATCGATTCTGATAATGTGCAAAAATCCAATTTGATCCTGGTCACGGCTATGACACCGACTCCTGCAGGAGAAGGAAAAACCACAACATCCATTGGTCTCACCGAAGGATTGAACAAGGTGGGTAAAAAAGCATGTGTGGTACTGAGAGAACCTTCTCTGGGTCCTGTTTTTGGAATAAAAGGAGGCGCTGCTGGTGGTGGATATGCCCAGGTGATCCCAATGGAAGATATCAATCTGCACTTTACGGGTGATTTCTCAGCCATTGAAAAAGCCAACAACTTGTTATCTGCATTGATCGATAATAATATTCAAAGCAAAAATTACAACCTCAATATCGATCCTCGAACAATAGTCTGGAAGCGTGTAATGGATGTAAATGACCGTGCACTTAGAGACATCGTCATCGGACTAGGAGGAACAGGAAATGGGATTCCAAGGCAAGAGGGATTCAACATTACTCCAGCTTCTGAAGTGATGGCCATCCTCTGTATGTCAGAAAACTTCTCTGACCTCAAAAGAAGATTGGGGAACATATTTGTAGGATATACCTTCGACAAGAAGCCAATATATGCCAGAGATCTGAATGCTGAGAATGCAATGGCGATACTTCTGAAAGATGCCATCAAGCCTAACCTGGTGCAAACTTTGGAGGGCAATCCTGCCATAATTCATGGCGGTCCATTTGCCAATATTGCGCAAGGGACGAATACTATTATCGCGACCAAAATGGGGCTTTCTTTAGCTGAATATGTGATCACTGAAGCAGGATTCGGAGCAGACCTGGGTGCGGAAAAATTCTTGAATATCAAATGTGTTTCTGGCGGATTAAAGCCAAAAGCATTGGTGTTAGTGGCGACGATTAGAGCTTTGAGACATCATGGCGGCGCTAAGAAGGAAGAATACAATACTCCAAGCACTGAGCGGGTAGAAAAGGGATTTGCAAATCTTGAGAAGCATATTGAAAATTGTAAGCTTTTTGGACTGAATCCTGTGGTAGCCATCAATTCGTTTCCTAGTGACACAGCAGAAGAAGTTCAACTCATCCAATCAAAATGTGCTGACATGGGAGTAAAAGCAGTAGTCGCAGATGGCTGGGCCAAGGGAGGAGATGGCATGACAGATCTTGCAAATGCCGTAGTATCAGTAATCGATGAAGGGCAAAATGACTTCAAGCAACTCTACGATTGGAAGATGCCGATAAAAGATAAAATCATCACCATAGCACAAAAAATATATGGCGCCTCAGAAGTAAACTTCAGTAAAAAGGCACTTATAGATCTTCGTAAAATCGAAGCACTTGGCTTGGGTGAATTACCAGTGTGCATGGCAAAGACACAAAAGTCTTTTTCTGACAATGCCAAATTACTAGGACGACCTACTGATTTTGAAGTAGAGGTTCGAGAATTTGAGTATGCCGTCGGTGCGGGATTCATCATTCCTATCTTAGGAAAAATGATGAGGATGCCTGGTCTACCACCAAAACCAGCTTCAGAAGGAATGGAGATTGATGAGAATGGGAAGATATCTGGGCTTTCTTAAAAAGGTTGCAAGTATACTAAACTTTTAAAGTTTAGTATACTTGCCTCATCATTCCAGCAAGGTGGTGGATCACGATACCACCACAAACTGAGACATTCAAAGAATGCTTAGTACCGTATTGATTGATCTCTATGGCTCCATCCAGCAAGTCTAAAATTTGATCGTCTACCCCACTCACTTCATTACCGAGAACAATGGCGAGCTTTTGAGATTTGGGAGTGAAATTCATTAGCTCCACAGATTCATTGGTTTGTTCGATGGCTATCACTTCAAATCCATCAGCTTTTAATTTCAAGACGGCCTCTCTTGTCTCTTTGAAATAAGTCCATTCTACAGAATCTGTAGCTCCGATGGCTGTTTTAGTAATCTCTCTGTTTGGAGGAGTTGCTGTAATACCGCAGAGCATTATACTCTTGATTGCCATGGCATCGCTCGTCCTGAAGATACTACCGACATTCATAGCCGAACGAATATTATCCAGAACCACTACAATTTCTACTTTGGGCGCATCCTTGTATTCTTCCAAAGACACCCTGCCCAGTTCGGTCAATTTTAGTTTCTTCATTTCGACGACTACTTCGACATCTTATAGTCGGAAGCTGCTTTTACAAATGAAACAAACAATGGATGTGGAGATTCCACCGTGCTTTTCAATTCTGGATGATATTGTACTCCTAAAAAGTAAGGATGTCCTTTTAATTCGACCACCTCTACCAATTTATTATCGGGATTGATACCGACAGGCTTCAGATCAGATTTTTTCAATTGGTCCAAGTAGGCATTGTTAAATTCATACCTGTGTCTATGTCGCTCAGAAATTTCCAAAGAGCCATAGGCCTTATGCGAAAGACTTCCTCTAACCAATTTGCACTTGTATGACCCAAGTCTCATGGTACCTCCTTTCTTAGATATTGATTTTTGATCTGGCATCAAGTCAATCACAGGATTTTTGGCCTTGCTATTTACTTCGGTCGAAGCGGCATTTTTTACATTCAAGACATTCCTAAAATATTCTACTACCGCGCATTGCATACCCAAGCAGATTCCAAAAAACGGAATTTTGTTTTCTCTGATATAACGAATGGCTTCCAACTTGCCCTCAATTCCTCGCTCGCCAAAACCAGGGGCTACCAACACTCCATCAATATTCCGTAATGCCTTCTCCACATCTCCGTTTTCCAAAGCTTCGGAATGAATAGGTACAACATTTACCTTACATTCATTTTCTGCTCCTGCATGTACAAATGACTCATGAATAGATTTATAAGCATCCTGCAATTCGTTGTACTTTCCCACCAAGGCTATATTAACCTCTCTCGTTGGATTTTTTAAGCGTCCAAGAAATTCTTTCCAAGCCGTAAGATCAGGCGCAACCTTATTTTTGATATTCAATTTTTTCAAAACCGTTTTGTCCAGCTTTTCCTTAAGCATCAATAAAGGCACATCATAGATGGTCTCCGCATCAATGGCTTCAATGACTGACTTCACATCCACATTGCAAAACAGTGATAATTTCTCTCTTATTTCCTTGGTAATCGGTCGTTCGCATCTACAAACCAATATATCAGGTTGTATACCCGTCTGAAGTAATTCTTTAACTGAATGCTGTGTTGGCTTCGTTTTCAACTCTTTAGCTGCGCTCAGATAAGGTACCAATGTAAGGTGGATAACCAGGCAATTTTCCCTTCCATGCTCTCTTCTCATCTGTCGCAATGCCTCCAAATATGGGAGAGATTCAATATCTCCTACGGTGCCACCAATTTCAGTTATTATTATATCGTAGTCTTTTTCAGCTTCTAAGAGACTGACTCTGCGTTTGATCTCATCAGTGATATGAGGAATAATCTGGACTGTTTTGCCCAGGTATGCTCCGTCTCTCTCTTTATTGATTACAGTTTGGTAGATTCTACCAGTAGTGACATTATTCCCCTGAGAAGTAGCTTTATTTAAAAACCGCTCATAATGGCCAAGATCCAAATCGGTCTCTGCTCCATCTTCGGTCACATAGCATTCGCCATGTTCATAAGGATTCAAGGTACCAGGATCTACATTGATATAAGGATCGAATTTCTGAATGGTTACTTCAAGGCCTCTGGATTGGAGGAGTTTTGCCAGAGAGGAGGAAATGATTCCCTTTCCTAAAGAGGATGTTACACCGCCCGTAACGAATATATATTTAGCCATTTACTGTTGTTTGAGACAATAATAAAAATGTCATTACGGGATGCAAAGTTAAGAATAGAAAATAAAGGGAGTGCTAATGTGAGGCAGAAAATTTAATTGAGAGTGAAATTGTTTTCGAAAAGATTGGGATATCGCCGTTCATTTAAGAATCTAAACCTACAAAAAAAGCGGACCAAAATCTGATCCGCTTTCATTATTCTCATCATTAAGTGTCTATTATGGAAATACACCTAATGTCATATAGTCATTCGCCACCTTATTCAAGGCAGTGACAAAGGCTGCAGTTCTGTAATCCTTGATTCCTTTACGTCTTTTCAGGATATCATGGATTTGATAGAAAGAATTGACCATTGTTTCTTCAAGACCTGATCGTACCAAATCTACTTCATCCGCCCCTCTTGCGATCTGTGCCTTTTCTTTATCAGTCAAAGACTTTCCTGTCAACTTCTCAACCGTATTGATAATGTCCATATTTTTATTCTGGTTGAATCTTTTTTCCATTCTACCAAAACGCATATGAGACAGGTTTTTCAACCATTCAAAGTAAGAAACGGTAACTCCACCTGCATTCAAATACATATCTGGCAAAATTACTACTCCTTTTTTCAACAGTATCTCTTCAGCATCAGCCGTTATTGGACCATTGGCCGCCTCACCTATTATTTTTGCCTTTACCTTCTTGGCATTGGCTTTAGTAATTTGTGATTCAAGTGCCGCTGGAATTAAAATATCACACTTCAATCCAATCCAATCATTTCTTTCTTTAAGTTGGGTCGTCCCTGGGAAGCCTATGATCGTTTTATTAGATTTTCTGTATGCCAGCAGTTCTTTGATATTGATGTTATCATCACTTACGATTGTCCCTTCTATCTCTGATACAGCAATCACTCTTGCTCCGCCTTCTTCTTGTGAAATCGTTCCAGCGTAAGAACCCACATTTCCAAGTCCTTGAATGACAATGGTCTTTCCTTCGATCCCAGGAGTTAGACCCAGAGCTTTCATTTCATTTTTCTGTAAACAAAACTCCCTCAATCCATAGTATACACCTCGGCCTGTAGCTTCGGTTCTTCCTGAAATACCATTCTGATTCACTGGTTTTCCAGTCACACATCCTACCGCATCAATCTCACCACCTTTGAAAGTCTGGTAGGTATCTAGTATCCATGCCATTTCTCTCTCTCCCGTTCCATAATCTGGTGCAGGCACATCCACACTTGGTCCAATGAAATTTTTCCTTATCAATTCTACAGTGTAACGTCTGGTTATTCTTTCCAACTGAGATGGCGAATAACTTCGAGGGCTTATCTTAACCCCTCCTTTTGCTCCTCCAAATGGCACATCGACTATGGCACATTTATAGGTCATCAAAGCCGCTAAAGCCATCACCTCATCTTGATTTACATGATGGCTAAATCGAATTCCCCCTTTGGTAGGAGATCTGTGATGAGAGTGCTGAACTCGGTATGCCTCAATAACTTCATATCCGTTCCCAATTTTTACTGGAAACCGCATTTGGTATACTGCATTACAGACCTTTATTTGATCTGTAAGACCCTTTGGCAGGCCAGTATGAATAGCAGCTTTATCAAAGTTGCGTTGCACACTATCTAAAAAACTTGCTTGCTTAATGCTCATTATTTATTTGATTTTCTAATTTGGTTAGCTTGTTATCAATACGATATAAAAAGAATGCAATGCCCAGTAGTATTACGACTATGACAGCTATAACTGAATATATTTCGCCTGTGGATCTAAGGAAATCAATAGCAGCAGATTCTGCATGCAATTTGTTGGTCGCCATGAGAAAGAACCCCATAATGATTAAAAAAGATGAATGCTTCTTCATATATCTATATTTTTGAATGACATGTATTAGTTCTTGAATCTTTGTCAAACACATCATTCAAAATCATAATACGAAATTCGTTTAATTTTCTAAATATGCAACTAATTAGTGCAAATTATTTTCTATAATATTTCAATTTAACAATACTCATTTTATTATCTACTCAACCATTTGTCCTTGATCGTTTCGTATCTTATCAATATACTAGACATCCATAGTCCAAGCAAGGTAAATCCAATAATGGCTGGATAGAAAACCATCCTCAGTGTGTTCTCCATATCTTCCCCTCCCAGGGCGGGATTCCCCCCATTACCAGGATGCAAACTATCCACCTCCGACATTCTTGGGATGATAAACACAAGTGGTATCAATGCCACAAATGCAAAAATGTTGTAACTGGCAGACAACTTCGCTCTTGTATCTACATTATTAATACTACTCCTTAATATCAAAGAAGCCACATAAATCAACATTGCCACTGTCGACATATTCAATTTGACATCAGAAGTCCAAAACTTTCCCCAGGTAAATTTGGCCCAAATGGATCCTGTAATTATTCCAAGCACTCCAAATAATACCGCTACGCGTACCAACGAAGATGCTATCCTATCATTTTCGATATTATTCCCTCTTAAGTATTTTACACTAAAAACAAGTGAAATAATGAGCATGATAAACATGGAGAACCAAAGCGGAATATGAAAAAAAGTATTTCTTATTGTTTCGTTCAATATTGGTCTGTACGGAAACTGCATCCCTGGCTTATCTGTAATCCCTTGGATTGGATTCTGTTTCCATTCATCTAAATTGGATTCGGATAAATTAGTCGCTTTCACAAAAACAGCATTTGGCAATAGTGAGGATCCATCCTCTTCATTATACACCACTAAAGTCAATGGTTGATAAACATCTTCGCCAGGAAAAACTGTAGGCATTGTAAAATGTAACCTTGCCTCAGTCTCGCTTATGGCTTCAAACTTCGAAGCCTTGACAGCATGGATAGAATCCAATTTGAGCCATGCAGAATTTGCATTTTCCAAATAATTTGAATTATAACCACCGAGTTCAAATACGTGGGTCTCTCCGCTAGATACTGAGGTGGTATCATTGCCATTTTCACCTTTCGATACTGAATCAAATTTTGTAATCCCTGGTTTCAAAGGAGTACCCATTCCCACAATAACCGTGTAAATCAAAAGAAGTATTCCTAATATTTTCCACCAATGTTGCCTCATAACCATTTCAATTTTGCATCATGCCTTCCATAATGTAGGAAAGATTAATATTATCATTCCAATAATTAATAAATCAATACTAGCCAATATATATAAGTCTTTCCCAATAGTCGAATCTACAAACAACCTCATCGCCACAGCCGTTATACGTTCCATCAACAATACACTAGGTAATACGAGTGGTAAAGCAAGGATGGACATCAATGTACCATTCGAGCTTCCTGCACCCGAGATCGACGACACAAAGGTAAAAACAGAAGCAATCCCCAAGGTACCCAAAAACAATCCTTTGAGAAAAAGCGGATAATCTTTAATAGGGTTTCCAAATAGAATAGTGAATGTAAATATGATTACAAATGATAAAAATATTGTAAACAGATAATTGTAAATCAATTTGGCAACTATCACTTCTAAAGGACCAAAAAGCGTGTAATAATATAGATAGGTCTCTTTTCTTTCTTGAACAAATGACTTGACAATGGCATTCAGACCTGCAAACAATACGATAATCCAGACCAGTATATTCCACTCCAACGAAGAGAGCGTATTGAAAGCCTTATAAATAAAATACGCCGTAGTAATTGCAAATAAAAATATCCCAGCAATAGCATAGCTCTGTCTGATTTCGATATCAAAATCCTTTTTCATTATTGCTAAAATGTGGGATACATTCATGCCGCAAATATAACCCGCAAATAAGAATTCTATATAGTACTACTTACAATGTTTGCTCATTTTTTTTCGTTACTCCCTTTACCATTTAAACTACAATGGACTACAATCCTTCAAATAAAGATAAAATGGATAAAAAAATACATTAACTAATTAATAAAAAGACAGTAACATATTACGAAATTATTTAATTTGTTTTAAATTTGTTGCAGTCTTAAAATATCCGAACTATGTTTAGAAATGTAATTTTCTCTTTATTTGCTCTATTTATTTCGATTCCCTTGTTTGCCGCAATGCCGGAATTCCATGAAGTATCTCCTAAAAATGGAGAAGGGATATTCGCCTTGATGAGAAAATATGATCTCAACATACATCCCTGTAATCTTAAGAAATTCCTGGAGCTGAATGATTTGACTACAAAGTCCAATTTAAGATCTGATAAAAAGTACAAATTGCCTATCTACCTGTACACCTACAATGGTAAGAGTATCCGATCCACAATCGATGACTTCAATATGGAAAAAGCATTGCGGATCAAAAAATACAATGAATCAATTCTGAAGCGAGGGCATCGACGCAAGTCATACATCACAAGTAAAATATTATGGGTTCCTTTTCATGAATTAAGTTGCAATTTACCATCTTCACCAAATGACAATTTATCCTCGTCAGAAATAGACAAGAACAGTCTTTACGTCAGTCTTTTTGGAGATAAGTATGGCAAGGTAAAGGTCGAAGATCTGTCCCTGAAAAATAAAGTGTACTATGTCGTCGCAGGTCATGGAGGACCAGATCCAGGAGCTATGTGCCATGATTGCGGAGACAATCGCGACATGTGTGAAGATGAATATGCTTATGACATCGCACTAAGGCTGGCTAGGGATTTGATGCAGCACGGAGCAAAGGTCCATGTGATAATTCAAGATCCAAATGATGGGATTCGGGATGAGAAATATTTGAAATGTGACTATGATGAAAAATGCATGGGTAAGCACAAAATACCAAGAAAGCAAAAAGCCAGGCTTGTACAACGGGCGGCTGAAATAAACAAATTATACAGATCATATAAGGCCAAAGGAATAAAATACGAAGATCAGGTCGCTATTTTCTTGCATGTCGACAGCAACAATGAATCCAAACAACAAGATGTTTTCTTCTACCACCACAAAAAAAGTAAGACAGGGAAGAAGCTGGTCAAAAAGATCAGAGATACCTTCGATAAAAAATACCAGCAATACCAAAAAGGCAGAGGTTATAAGGGCACAGTCAAATCCAGGGGTCTATATGTTATCAATTATACGCAGCCGACTACTGTTTTTGTAGAGTTGGCGAATATCCGAAACAAGAACAACCACAAGCGATTGATAATAAATTCCAATAGACAGGCGATAGCCAATTGGTTATTTGAGGGATTAACTAATTAATAATGAATTACAAGGTTTTTGAATCATTTCCTGATTTGGTGACGGAGCGATTGACGTTGCAATTGCATGAGGAAAGGGATGTGGATAGTTTGTTTGAATTGAGAAGTGATCCTGATGTTATGGCCTACATGGACATGCCCATGGCTACCGACAAATCTGTAGTACTCGAACGGATTCGTGAAATAAGGAAAGATTTTCAAGACAAGAAAGGAATTAATTGGACCATAAAGCTCAAAAACTCTAGTGTGGCTATTGGTTACATGAGTTTATGGAGGATAGATCATGCCAATCATCGAGCGGAAATCGGCTATGCTCTGCAAAAAGAATATTGGAAAAAGGGCATTTCTTTTGAGGCGGCAAAAAAAGTGATTGACTTTGCCTTTGATGAATTAAAAGTGCATAATATTATGGCCAATATCAATCCTAAAAACAAAAGCTCGGAGGGACTATTACTCAAACTTGGATTCAGGCAGGAAGCTTATTTCAGGGAAGATTTTTTCTTTGAAGGCAAGTTTACGGATTCTGCAATTTTCTCTTTATTGGTTTCTGATTGGAAGCAATAGATTCTGCCTTATTCCTCCCCTACCATCAGATTGCAACCTCTGATATCAGATACATCCATCCGACCTAAAATTTCAAATGAATCATCATCGTATTTTTTTCCAAGATCCTGGGTTTCGATAAAAGCACAAGAATCAATATTCGCGAGGTCAATAATATTCACTACACCAGATCTTCCATTTTTTAATTGTTGCAATGGGTCGGTAGGATCTTTAATCAACACTTTCATCGTTCTTCCTGGGTAATAAATCCCTCCCTCCTTAGAATAGGCCTGAGAGAATAATTCTGTCATTCCGTATTCAGAATGTACATGGCTGACTCCAAAACCATTGGCTATCTGATGATGCAAGACATCTCTGGTGATCTCTTTTTTTCGCCCTTTCATTCCTCCAGTCTCGATAACTATCAGCTCTGAAAATGAAATAGAATGTTTGTCAATAAAATCCAGGAGCGCGAAACTCACACCAAAGAGAACTGTAGGGATTTTCTGATCTCGGCAAGATGCTAATCTATTCAAAAGATCATCATGCTCGTACAGATAAAATCCGCTCTCCGCGTAATTTGATTTTTTGATAAAATGATCCACCATGGCCACTAGTGATGATCCAGACCTTTCGAGATAAGAAGGAAGCAGGGCCAAAAAACAATAGTCTTCCACATTTCCATAAAATGATTCGAAAATCCTTTGGGCATTAATTAAGTATAAAGAAAGATCATAAACATAATGTCTGGAAGCAATGGATCCCGTAGTCCCGCTGCTCAGAAAGACAGTTTCTTCCCTCTCTTTTTCGCAATGCAGCTTATGTGTCTTAAAAGCCGAAATCGGTAAAAATGGAATTTCATCAAGTGAAAGCACTTGCCTGGGATGAAGCCTTAAATTATCCACCCATTTTCGATATATAGTATTATATTTATATTGATAGCGGAATACCTCAATAGCAGTATTTTCAAAATCGAAGTTTGAGCTTTCAGATATTAATGATATCAATTTGGATCTATCCAATTGTTTTTCTTTATTTAGACTTGCAAAGATAGCCAGGATAATGATTTACAAAACAAACTTGAAGTTAACATCGTTTAAAAGAATATGACATCAAATATAAATTACGCACTTTCTTTATTGGTGGGCATCCTGATCTATACAAGTTGTGTGAACGCACCTCGTTATTCAGATGTACCAGAGATTGAGTTTATCAGTTTTACAAATCGCACGATGAATCAGGCACCCTTGAATAGCGATACTACAATGTTGATGCTTAAATTCACAGATGGTGATGGTGATATCGGATTTGATATGGAAACCGCTGGCGAGAATATATTTGTCATTGACAACAGGACCAATGAAATATTCGATAGGTTTAGAGTACCTGCCATCCCTCCAGAAGGGGCAAACAATGGTGTCTCAGGAGAAATAAGGATGCTTTTGCTCAATACTTGTTGTGTATTCCCTGTACAAGATTCTATTCCAAATTGCGAAAGTCCTGTCCAATATCCCACCAATGATTTGACATTTACTGTTTATATAGAGGATCGGGCTGGAAATAAGAGCAATGAAATTGTAACTCCTGTTATTACTTTGAATTGTAATTAAAACCTATTTGAACACATTCTATGGCTTGACTTATGCAAGGCAAGGCATATGATCACGCCCTCATCCAAAATTTCGATCAAGGCAATGCTTCTTTTTATTTCTTAATAAACCTCTTGCTTAATTCTTGGAAAGTTAAGATACTCCAAAAGATTTGTAAAAAATAAAAACAGGTATCCCCCACTTTCGGGAATACCTGTTATAGCTAGGATTTCAGGTAAAATGTCTATGAGAAAACTTTTAACTCTGAAAGTTCGAGTTTATATTCTATGCCAGAGTACTTAGATCTCTGATAAGAATACTTTTTCTTTTGAAATATATTTGATTCGAATTTCTAAGGTCATTTAGTACAGAAGTTACTGTCTGTCTTGATGTACCCGTGAAATTTGCAATATCTTGTTGTGTTAGGCTGTGCTTTAAAAGCATCTCGTATCCTACTTTTCTACCGAAATTATTTGCATTCTCCTTGATAAACTCTACGATTCTAGTTCTAGCATCGTTGAATACCAATGATTCTAGTCGGCTTTCTATTTTATGGATTTTCTTTCCTAAGTTTTCAACTACTTTCAAGTTGAATTCGAAGTTACTTTTCATCAACTCTTTGAATCCGTCAACATGAATTTGAAGTAGTCTTACATCTGAGTCAATTGCTTTTGAAAACGATTTTCTTACATCTGAAGAACCCAATCCTGATTCACCAAAAAGTGCTGTTGGATGTAGAATTGTCTTAATTACTTCTTTTCCATCAGATGAAGTGTTTCCGATTTTGATTGTTCCATTGATCAATACATACAGGTAATTACTCTCATCACCACTTCTGTAAATGTATCTGTGTTTTCCAACAGCTTTGATGCTTGTTGATCTTGCTAAGTCTTGCAACTCTTCTTCTGTAAGGTCAGTGAAAAGGTTGAATTGTCTAAGCATAGAAACTTTATCTATGATTTCGAAGAAAGCATTCGGTGTATTAGTCATTTTTTTTACTTTTTTAATTCTCATTACATAAACAAGACACAGTAAAAGGCGACATACCCCTATTCAAAACATAATATATTTTACATTTTTTTCACTCCTAATGTTAAGCAATAGCAATTGGGCAATCAAAAATTATGACAATGTGCGTTTTACGTATATTTTTTTTGCTATTTATTGTCAAAAACAATTCTTTATTTTTTCAAATACAATAAAATTGTGTTGAATAAATTGTAAAGCAAAATTGCAGAATAAGTAAAATAGTAAGAAAATAGAAAAATTTCAGAGCAGATTGAAGCGAAGTACTTCTTAGGAAATTGATTGAAAATTAATAAATAGACAAATGCGAAGAATGAGATTATCTCAATTCATGCATATCAGGTAATTCATAACAAGATGAGAAGAGCCCCAATCCTTTTTCAATATTAGATCGATAGAGAACATTTTCTTCAAAAATATTTCCTTCGTTCTTTTTAATATTATGAATCGCGATGTGATAATCGTAATGTTCCTGGCTTACAGCAATTAAATTGGTATTAAGATAGTCCGTGACTTGATTAGGATCAGTAATAGGGAAAGGAGATCTCAATACAACCTCAATATAGTCGTTCTCAAGATTATCAAAATCTATCAAATAACCATCTCTATGACCAATATTAGTGACAGCAGAACTACCTACATTAATATCTCGTAGCTCAAAAAATCTGAAATCATTTTCAAATATGTGCTCACCATTTCCATTCAAAGTCGTTTTTCTGCCTTCTATCTCGAGCTGTCCGTATCTCGTATCTCTATTTACCGAAGAAACAAAGGTAAATCCAACAGTTCCTTGCCAATAATCATTTTCCTCAAAAGTGACTACTTCTTCAGAAAGCAAAACTACAGTATCTATTACTATAGGATATGGTACAATTGTAGTTGCTGTTATTTTATCAAACTCCGCCCCCTCTACGCTGGCTTCAAGCAAATAACCTCTACCATGCGACAAAAACTGCTTGTTAATCTCTTCATCTGATACATACTTTCCACTATCAGCATCATACTCGAGAAAAACCTCTTTGTTTGTATCAATGTCACCACTGTTCAATTGAGAAATCTTAATCACAGCATTTTCAGGAGAATAAATTGGAAAGGTACCATTCAAATTATTGGTCGTCTTGAAATCTGCCACAATCTCCGTATCCTCCATTAGCATTTCCAAGTTGATATAAAGCATGGAATCCTCATCTTCAGGAATGGCAATTCTATTCACACAACCAGCAAGGCAAATCATGATAAATAAAAGAATTAAGGATGAGAAGTTCTTCAAATTTTATGTATTGTATTTAGCTATCAAAAATAGCACTATTTTTCATATTTATGTCACCTACTTGGCAAAAAAATATCAATAACACACATTTTTAGGTTAATTTCTAACTTTTAGACCAAATTTCAAGGAAAAGTCACGTATTTTCCTTTTTAAATTTAACTCATTCAGAATTAGCAAGTTATAAAAAATTTGACCTTAAACTGGGTCATAATTCAAATCTTGACAATTCATACTGTCATAGAATTCAATTTTCAAAAAGAGACAGAGTAAGCTAGACTTGGAATGATGGGAAGAATAGAGAATTCGACTATCTCGTAAGCATTTGGGTTTCCCAGTTTTTTCTCAATATCAGTGTAGAAAGGATTATTCTTATTAAAAGCATTGTACAGTCCCAGTGATAGTTTCGTCCTACCCCACTTATGTTTGTTATAAAAATTAAAACCAATATCTACTCTATGGTAGGTTGGCAACAAACCTCCATTCTTATCGATATATACAACCACTAATTCACCTTCCTCATCCACAACTGGACCGTCTGGCTCGGTGATTGGGTTGCCACTGGACAAATTCCAATTAAGCGTAAATTCTGTGTTATCGGTTATCTTATGTAGAAAGCCAAGTTTAATATTATGTCTTCTATTGTATCTAAACGGAAATGGATTCCCTCCTCTATTCAAATCTTCAAACTCTCTGTCAGAAAATGCCAACGTATAATTTGAATTCCAAGTAGTACGTCCAATGATGTGATCAAAATAAACTTCGATACCGTACGCCTTGCCAATTCCAACGGGGAGAAGCTCTTCCCAATTTTCTCCTGCACTGATCTTTGTCAAACCACCTTCATTATAAGTGGTGAGTTCATCGAACAGCTTGTAATACCCTTCGATACCAAAACGAAATCCAGCAGAATTATAGTAGCCGATACCCGCTGATCCGATCCAAGATTGCTCAGGAGCCAGCTTGTCTGTAGATGGCAACCATACATCTGTAGGAAGCCCCAAGCCATTACTGGACAGCAGGTGTAAGTATTGATTCATTCGCGTCACTCCTACCTTGAAGAAGGTATTCTCCCACTTGGCCAACAATGCAATTCTTGGTTGAATACTAAAATAGGTTTGTGTATCGGTCATCGTATAATTGACATGTGCTCCAATATTAAAAGTGGTGCCATATCCCAAGGAAATTTCATCTTCTATATAACCAAAAAACTCATTGCCCTTCAGTTTTGTATCTTGAATTTGAGATTCAACTACGGTAGAAGTGATAGTATCACCCATCTGAAAAATATTATCTGAATTATTGATTGCTACCAATCCTGGACTGAACTCATGACGAATGGCCCCGACACCCATTCTTATAATATGTGTAGAATTGGGCAGAAAATCAAAGTCATATTTGATACCGATGTCACTAATAGCAGATTTGAAGAAACCAGCTTTGTATACTCTTCTGCTCATAGTATCCACCTGAACAAAATCATCCTTCTCAAAGGAATCAAAATCAAACGCAGAATAATAAGCTGTCAACCTACCAAAAGATTTTTTGGAATATTTAGAAACCAACTTTGCAGAAAATACCCGATTCCCCCAATCCCAAGTGGACTCCGTGTCAGATGTCAGAGTAGTACCTGTAGTTTGCTCTACATCAACGTCTAATTTCTCCGTATAAAAATTGTCTTTGCCATAAAAACTATTCAAGTGTAAGGAGTGATTTTTTGATAGCTTGAGATTCAATTTTCCATTTAGATCCATGAAATTGTAATTGGAAAATCCGTCATCTCCATTGCTTTCATTCTGAAATTGAGTGATCTTTTTAATGTACACATCGAGCAATGTTCTTCTTGCTGAAAAAATATAGCTACTGCCATTCGATCCCAGCGGACCTTCGATTGCACCCTTGAGTGCTAGTGCAGACAAGGTGACATCTCCTGCCAATTTTTTGTTATTTCCTTCCCTCGTCCTGATATCTAATACAGAAGACAATCTGCCACCATATCGAGCAGGAATATTCCCTTTTATCAAAGTCGCATTCTTGATAATATTCGAATTGAATACAGAAAAAATACCAAGTGCATGTCCAGGACTGTATATTGGCACCCCATCTAATAACACTAAGTTTTGGTCCGCCGATCCGCCTCTAACATTCATCCCTCCCAATCCATCAGCTCCACCATCAACCCCTGGCATCATACCGACCAGTCGCATAATATCCGATTCTCCTAATAACGAAGATGCCGTCCTTATCCGATCCAAATTCAGTTTACTCTGAGATACAGTTTGAGGTTCTTCCTGATTTTCGACATCATCCAGAATTATAATTTCGTTCAATTGAACATCTGGAACGAGTTCATTATTAATGGTAGTATCTTCTTCTAAATAGAATTCTTCGACCTCTTGTTTGTAACCCAAGTAGGAATAATAAAGCCTTTTTGTGCCTTTGGGCAAGGTCAAACTGTAGAATCCATATTCATTGGTTTGTGTACCTTTTGATTTATCGAATAGATAGATATTCGCTCCGACCAGCATTTCTCCTGAAGTCTGATCCGATAGATATCCACTTATGGTAAGTGATCTATTCAAGTCTCGATATGATATTCGGGATACCACTATTTCGTCTCCAATAATATCGTACTTGCACTTCCTTTTATCCAGGATTGCTTTTAAGATTATGCCGAGTGGTTGATTGTAAGCTGAAATGGAAACTTTACTATTGCCAGGAATTCTTCGTTCTGAGAAAACGATATTGACATTGGATTTTTCACTGAGTTCTTTTAAGACCAGACTTAGAGGTTTGTTTTGGGCCACATAGCTTATGACTACCTCATCTGACAACACAGATTGTCCAGTTGTAGATTGAGCAAAGCAAAAGATTATTAAAAAGAATAATATTCGTTTTAACATAAACAAACCCTCAGGTGCAATAAGTAAAAAATCCTAGTTATATGGTAATTACCCAAAAACCATACCCAAAGATATACTTATATAAATTAGTGCTAAAACAAAAATGGAAAAATTGATAAACAAATCTAAATCGTGATAGATTCTATCAATTACTTGCACTCAGAAATTGTCAATGAGATATCACCGTTTTCCTGATTCTCAACCTCTAAATCGTAAGTGATTTTAAGTATTTCTACAATATTCTCAAAAGAAGTGTTTGCCAAGCTACGAGCGGTAAATGGACAATCCAAATCCTTGACATCATTCTTCAAAACGATCTTATTTTTGTGATAAAGATTGATATCTGAAATAACTTGATTCAATGGAGCATTATCGAATGACAAATTGCTATTTCTCCAAGCTACATCATCTAAAGAAGAAGCCAGCTGAGTGAATTTATTATTTTCAAAAACTGCTTTTTGATCAGCTGTCAATATCACTTCTTGATCTTCTCCTTTCACTGAAACCTTTCCAGTCTTTACGGATACTATATTTTTATCTTCTTTTGTATCTACGGTAAAACTTGTCCCTAAAACAGAAACATTGATATCATTAGACGAAATATTAAAGGCTACAGCTTCATTTCTTTCAACATCAAAAAATGCCTTTCCATCCAATGCTACATTTCTATGATCACTTCCAAACCCCTTGGTATAAGTAAGGCTAGAACCTTCATCCAACCAAACTGAACTACCATCCTCCAACGAGGCAAATACTACTCCATTCTCAGCATTAATAGTAGTAGTATTCATCGTATTAAAAACAACCATTGCACCAAAAGCCAAAACGAATAAGGCTGCAATGCTAGCTACTCTGCTTAAGGTGAAAAATTTTGTCGTTGGTTGTGTTGAAGGCGAATGGTCAGAACTACCTGAACTATTTGAATTACTGGAATTATTTGGATTTAATTGGATGACATTACTATCTTCTTTGGAAAGAAGGTCTAAATGTTTTTGATATGCTGATTCTGATTTTGATTGAAAGTCGACGGCAGAATAATTTGCAGATGCATTCCAAATGGCTGCATATTCTTGATATAAGTTTTCATTATCGGCGGACTCTCTTCTCCAATTTTCTAACATCACAAGCTCCTCAGAAGAAGCTTCCTCTAAAATACTTTTTGTTATTATATCTTGTATATTACTATATTCCATGCGGTAATTTCTGGTGTTTGGTGTTTCCTTACTGGTAAGACACATTTATCTATGCACTACCCCTACGTCATATTATTTTTTTTTTTTAACATTTTTATTCTTCATATTCCAGAACAGCTTTACGCACCAATTTCAAGGCCTTAGATATCTGATTTTCAACTGTTTTTATGGAAATTCCCAATTCCGTCGAAATCTCTTTATATGATAATTCTTCAAATCTGCTCAAGCCAAAAACAACTCTACATTTATCTGGAAGACTATTAATAGAGTCATTTATAACTTTTTGCAAGTCTGCCGCCTCTAGAATTTTTTGGGTAGAATTTTCGTTCGAAGGCACTTGTAAAACCGCATCTTCTTCCTCAAAATTCATTTTTTGAGATCTGATGTAATTCAATGTTTTGTTTACTGCCACTCTTCTCAGATATCCTCTAAGTGAAAGATTGACATCCAGGGACTCTCTCCTCTTCCAGACTTCTACAAAAACCTCCTGAGCAATATCTTCCGCCAGCGTACTATCACCCACCATTTTGTAGACAACACTACATATATAATTATAGTATTCATCATACAAAACTTTAAGAGCAATTTCTGGTTGTTCCTTAAGTGTATCCAGTATATGTATATCCGGGCGTGACATTATCTCCAAAACAGCTCAAAAGTAATTAGAAATAGCGTATTTTTGACAATATTTTCACTTTCCTTTGTTTGTGACAAGAATAACACGGCGATTTTAACATATTAAAAATAAATATAATATATAAAAATGAAACAAATACTACTATTACTTATTTTCTCAACTCTAATAATTCTTTCTTGCAAATCTGACAAAAGTACCGAGGCAGCAACTCCACCAACTAAAGAAGAAATCTCGACTGTAGCCAAGAAATATACGCTAACTCCTTTTTCTCCTTCACAATCTTTCAAAGATGCTGAAATCAAGGGAATGAGCTATAAAGATGGAAAATTTGATTTTGACGTCGCAAAGGGTGACTATACACTTGGGGCTCAGACTGAGGATGCCGATTCGAAGATGTGCGCCAACTCTGGAAAAGGGCAGCATATCCATCTTATAGTCGACGATGCCCCATATGCGGCCAAATACACCAATCAATTTGAATATGGAATCGATGATGGCGAACATCATTTACTTGCATTCCTATCCAGGTCATATCATGAAAGTATCAAAACAGATAAGGCACATGTAGCGAAAAAAGTGACCATCAAAAACAACTCTATAGTCGAAGCTGCACCGATCATGGAATCTGTCCTGTTCTACAGCAGACCGAAAGGCACCTATAGTGGAAAGAAGGAAACTGAAAAAGTAATGCTTGATTTTTATCCTGTAAATGCAAATATTGGAATCACTCAGAAAGTAATTGCTACAATTAATGGAGAAGAGCATGAAATCACAAAATGGCAACCTTATTATATTACAGGACTACCGCTAGGCGAAAATACGGTCTCTTTGTCCTTGGTTGATATGGATGGCAATAAAATAAGTGCCCCAAACAATCCTGTAACTCGAAAATTCACTTTGAGAGGAGATACAGCACAAGAATAGTTAAACTTTATGAAAATAGAAAAGGCAAGATATAGTATCAATATCTTGCCTTATTTATTTTGCCAGTAAAATGAAATACCAATTACAAATTTATTTGAGATAGAATTTAAAACGCCGATTCAGAAAAAAACCTAAAACTTTTTCAGGGCATTAATCCCAACTGCTGCAAAATAGTATCGTAATCTTCTTTTACAACCAGATAGGCACTTTTATTATTCAGTCCCAACTTGTAATTGAATTTTAATGAGGTATTGTTGTTATGCGTTTTGTGGCAGTAGACCACATTGTCAAAGTTCAATAATACCTTTTCACCTTTTGGAGTTGTTAACTCTATGATATCTTTCACCTAAAATTTCTTTAATATTCCAAATTTACAAAACGCGGTAAAGAAATCATATCATGAAATTCTAATGTGAGTAATTATACACACTATTTGCGTAATTCTACGCAAAATTAAAATATCGTATGCGTGATTACCTTTGTAAATCTAGTGTTCATAATTGTTATCATCCGTTTATTCAAGCAAATAATGCCCCCAAATGAGATCAATCGTCGATGCATGGATAAACTAATCAAAATAATAAGTCAGGTTTAGCTTTGTTTACTAATATTCAAATCATTAAATAATTCGAGTTTTGTTTCTTCCCCTAGCATTTTTTGAATCTGATCAATCGCTTCTGCAACAATTAAATAGACTCCCTTATTTTCCTTTCCTTGTGCATAAGTAAAACGCAATGAAGTATGATTATTATTAGTTTTGTGGCAATACGCTACATTATTAAAATTTACCAAAACTTCCTCACCTTTTGGAGTTTTGAGTTTGAGTACTCTTTTAAATTCCATTATAATACCTGTTTTTGTTAGTTCCTTGATTATCATGCCAATGTATTATTCTAATGGTTGATTCTAATCAATTAGAGACACGCCAAGAGCTTATCAATGGTTACGATAATCGCAAATTATAAAGGGAGTTTTGTGGAACTAATAAATGCACATACTCATAAAAGTAGAAAGGGTAATAATAAGATATGCAATTTATGATCTCTATGAATTGGGGGTAAAAATATTATTTATTAGAATAATATGAAATAACTTTAACAACTTTATTTTATGTTTTTTTAGGCAAATGGCTACAAGGCTCGGTATAACGCATATTTTGCCAAAAAAATCATTTCAATATTTTCGATTTATCATGGCTTATGCAATATAAATTGATGCCTTATCATCAAAATTTCAGACTACCTACATGACCATGTAGATCAAGATATAAAATTATTAATCTTACTTTGTGATATGGAAAATATACAACTCTGCATCGTCGAAGACAGACCAGTAATAAGAGAAAGTCTTGAGAAATACTTCAGTGCTCATCCTGCCATCGAAGTTCGACTAGTCGCTCAAAGCATTGAAGATTTTCTGGACCAGGTAAAATCAAAAAGCAAGGACTTTGCAAACCTCGTCCTTCTAGACATTGGGCTGCCTGGCATGACAGGGATTCAGGGAATTCAGCATATAAGGCAATATCTACCAGAAGCAGACATCGTGATGTTGACTACCTTCGAAGATGACAAGAATATATTTGATGCATTGACAGCGGGTGCCTGTTCTTATATTTCGAAACGCACATCGTTGGCCAAAATACAGGAAGCCCTTTTTGTAGTCCATAGAGGAGGCTCGTATATGTCTCCCTCCATAGCCAGAAAGATTGCCAAACACTTTGTACCCAAAATCAAAGTAAAAAATGAAGTACTGACACCAAGACAATTGGAAATAGTGGATGGCATCGTAGATGGTCTGAGCTATAAAATGATCGCAGACAAATTAGACATCTCGATCGATACCGTGAGATTTCATATCAAGAGGATATATCGAGCCCTGGAAGTAAATTCAAAAGCAGAAATCATCCGAAAATCCCTGGATGGTGACATATAATTTTTTTACCCTTTAAACAATTAATAATGATAGATTTATTTAGTGCTGCAAATGCGGGGATTGGATTGAATCCAACCCAAATTCAAAGTGCACAATTAACGGTTGGAAGCCTTAGTGGATTTTTCCTAAGAACTGATTTACTCAAATTGCTAGCCCCTCCTGAAAGTGTGGGCATTCGAATATATGATTATGAAGAATTTGTTCCAGTCGCAGGAAGCAATGATTCTATTCCCAGGTTTCGTCTTGCTGCATGTGCAATAACAGCTGATGGAATGGAAATCAACTCAGGCGATGATTATTACTTTGCACATCCAGCGAATGGATTTGTTCGCAATAGTATCACCCCAATAGATCATGCTCAGGCTGCAATCAGGGTCAATGCAGGAAATATAAGGCATGGTTTCATGTCGTTCTTCAGCAAAGAAGACTTAATGGATAATCTTTTTGATGGGGATCCAGAGGGTTTGTCCTTTTACAATGCCCAATTAAACATACTTCAACCCGGAGATTTTAATGTCAATCTCCACGAATCAGATTTTATTAACAATCGATCCAACTTTCAATCTCATATTGCATTCAAAACGGATTTAGTTGGAGGATTTATACCATTAATGCCTAACACGACAGGTAATATTCTGAGCCTATATCCATGCCCAGGGCATTGTGTTGTCAAACAAACTTCTGGAAATGAAATAAATGTTGACCCTGAGGAATTGGCCAATGCTACTCAAACTGACCCTTACCTCTTTGAATGGAGAGATTCTTAAATTTACACTTAAAACACAGTCGCACATCAAAATTTCAAACTACCTCTTTAGCTTCTTACTGTTATTCTGTGGTCTACATCTTAGATCACAGAACTTGCCCTTGACAATTCATGAGTTAAGCGAAAAAGATGGTTTGACCCAGAGTGACAAATATTTCTTCACTACCGACCACATAGGTTTTGTGTGGATTGGTAGTGACAATGGATTATTGAGGTTTGATGGCAAGTCATTGATGAAATATCAAAATGATCCGAATGACAGCACTTCTCTTGTCGAAAACAAAATAACGAGTAAGTGTTACGAGGATGATCAAGGAAATTTGTGGTTTTCTACATTCGGTGCATTAAATCGCTACAATAGAAATTCTAATTCCTTTTCGTCCTTTATTATAAATGAGGAAGTCAAAGATTACGACTTATTTTATGCAAACAAGTCCGCGTATCATTTAAGTATAGGATCAGGAGACAATAGATATTTCTTTCTATTTGATCGTGACAAAAACACATTTACAAAGGGAACAAAACTCAAAGGAGAAGCGTGTGTCCCCATTGTAAATAAAGATGGAAAACCAGACCAAATTCTTTCAATTTCATTGCCTAATCAATCGGGGCTGAATTGGATTGATAAGATTAATAACAAAACTATTCATGTCGAATTCCCCAAATATGTCAATGGAGAAGAATTAAACTTTCCCAGCGCAACGAGAGCTGCCTTCATTGACAATGACGGTGCTGCTTGGATTGGTCTGTATGATGGAATTGGAATATATTATCCTGGAGATACAATGGGCCTTGTTCATTTCGACCGACTAAATTCGATAATGCCAGATATAGGTTGGGTAAAAGCAATAAATAGGTTTAATGATAAGATGCTGCTTATTGGGGCGGATAACGGATTATTTCTATTTGATAAAGAAGTTGCAAAGATTGTTTACCAATTCAAGGAGACCAAAGGGAATAATTATCCGCTCACATTAAAAGGAACGAACCATATTCATTTGGATGCACTTGGCAATATTTGGTTATCAGGAAACGATCAAAAAATAGCTTTCGCAAATATTTATAAAAATCGATTTTCAAAATTAGATAAAACGGAAGGAATCTCCTTTGTCAATGTCCAAGAAGATATTCATGGAGATATATGGTGCAGTTCGATTGATTCTGGCACTTATGTATTCAGTCCCCAAAAAGAGTTGAAATTTCGAACTAAAAGATTGAAAAACACCAGGCATAGCAAGGGATCAAATCCGCTGCCCAACATCGACTTTTTCATGCACAATTCGAACTCCGAATGGTGGGGAAATTTGGGTAATTACTTCTTTGCATGGGATAAGGAGCAAGGCGAATTCATTCTTGACTTCGCCTATTTCCTTGGTGTAGCACATACTGGTAATGACAGGATTAATTTTTGTTATGAACTGAACAACGGAAAAAATATTGCAGCACTCGGAAATAAAATATATGAGTTGAATTTGGATAAAAAGAAAGTAGATACGCTTCCCTGGTTTTCTCTTGAAAATTTTAATTTGGATTTAATAGAGATTATTTATCAGGATAAAGAGGGGCGAATCTATATTAACGACGAATATGGCAAGTTGTTAATATTTGAGACAAATGATACCTATTTGACCCTATTGGCAGAACGCACGGACATTGGAGTATTAAATGCATTCCAAGAAGATGAATCCAAGGAAAAAATCTGGGTAAGTGGAACAAGGGGGTTAGGATTTATCAATATTGATTCCTTAAAGTTTGAACCCATTGAATTATTCGATGCAGATGTAAGTTTTTATGAAATAGTTCAAGATCTCTTGGGTAATCTCTGGCTGCCTACAAACAAGGGCTTATATCGATTTGATCCAGCAACAAATCAAATTCATAATTTCAAAACATCTGACGGTCTACTTTCAAACGTATTCAATAAAAATTCAAGTTTACGATCTTCTAAGACTGGAGAATTATGGGTAGGTGGCAAAAATGGGATTAATGTTTTTGACCCTGCCGATATAGAATTATTAGAAAGCAGTCCTAAAGCCCAATTGACAAATTTGCTGGTTAATGATGAAGCTTATTCCCTTACTCAGAATATAACAGAAACCACTTCTTTAGAATTTTCTTATAGCCAAAATACACTCTCGTTTGAATTTGCGGCCTTGGACTATGCCGATCCTTCATGCAATGAATTTGTACACCAAATGGTAGGCCTGGATGATTCTCCTGTACCCAATAGTTCAAGAGGTTTTACGCGATATGGCAATATCCCGCCAGGCGATTATGTATTCAAACTTTGGGCAACCAATTCTGATTTGGTGCTCAACAAAACGCCATTGGAATTATCCATATCCATTGCACCGCCTTTTTATCAAACCTGGTGGTTTTATCTAGCGTGTCTTTCCTTGATCACGGCTATTATTTATGGCATATTTAAGTATAGAATTGCCCAGATATTAAAACTGGAAAGGCTCCGCACAAGGATAGCCAGTGACTTGCATGATGATGTCGGCGGAATACTATCCGGACTAGCCATGCAATCTGAAATCTTGGAAATGACTGCCAAGGATGAGGAAAAAGACAAACTTCGGCAAATAGCTGATATGAGCCGAAATGCCATGTCTGGAATGAGAGATACGGTCTGGGCAATCGATTCGCGGAAGGATAAGTTTGAAGACCTTGTGGATCGAATGAGAGAACATGCTGAAGAGGTTTTGATACCAAAAGATATTGGTTACAAAGTCAATGACGAGCAAATATCAATGGCCCAGGCATTGCCCCCTCTTATTAGACAAAACGTCTACCTCATTTATAAGGAAGCCATTACCAATGTGGCCAAACATTCCAACGGAGACCTTGTCAATATAGATCTCAAAATGGACAAATCCAATTTCGAAATGCGCATCCATGACAACGGCACTTTTGAAGGTAAGTCATATAAAACAACTGGTCTAGGTCAAAGCAATATGCAAATGCGGGCTAAGAATTTAGGAGGCAGCTTGGAAGTCGATACTGAGGCTGGGTATGAGATCATTCTTAGATTCCCTTCGTTTTAAATCAAACTGCTAGAAGGCTGCATACCTAATAATCAAAGGACATCAATTAGTACTTAAAACGCTATGGCGCAGCATATGACAATCTGAACTTCTACAATACCCCGTAGAACTACCTATAAAATAGTAGAACTACCTGATTCTCAAATCGGGTGATAGCACGTTTATCTGGGGCTCATCTTTCCTATACTTTTGATTTATAATTCATTCGACACTTGATTCCAACTAAAAAAACAAACTGGATGACAAGACTAAAGTTGATTTATAACCATTTAAAAAAATCATTATCGAGAAAGATCCAATCGAAAATCCATATGGCCCACATCAAGATGTAGGTCTACTACATTCCTTTATGCTTCATCTTTGTAATGTCAACAATCACAAAAAGATTAATACTTGAAAAACCCTATAAAATTAAAATTATGAACTTCTTTCCAACACTTAAACAAATCACAGCCAAGGACATACTTAATGCTTATTCAAACATGTATTTCAAATGTTCAGGACTACCTATTCCCGAAGAATATATGACCAATGAATTGAATCGTGTATTTGCTATTTACTGGAGAAGCAAATTGATTGGAGGATTCATTCTTGGGAGGGATACAAAGTTTAGAACAATCGAGTTTTTCGCAAAACCAGAAAAACAAGAATCAGTAATAAACAAGTTGGAAGAGTTAACAAAATATACCGAAATCACCTGCTTCTGGATCGCTAGAAAATACAGAACCAACACCTTCTTGAACATCTTTGTATGGCTATCGATGACCTATGCATTGAGAATGTATGGCACTCAATACTTCCTCTTTGGCACATGTTCCAGGTCATTGGCCAGACTATATGGACAGACATCCAAATCCATTCAAATCCATAGAGACCGAATCAACAATAAGGCTACCTTCATCTTCAAGGCACACCGAAGCACTTGTGTCACAGGGATGTTAGAAATCATTGGTCACAAAATCAAGAGGATGGTAAAAACAATCGAAAAACCTGCTATTCTCACCAGGTTTCAGATATCTTAAAAACCAAAATCAGTACTTCAATCCTGTGTAGCCCCATCCTGGCAAGATCAAGTACCAAGCAGAGGTCTTTTCGAGAGGCCTTTGCTTTTTTATTCTGAATGTATTAAAAGGACTAGGCGACCAAAGCATTACTCGATATTTTTAACAATGCGATTATTTTAATCCGTGATTTATAAAGGCTCAGTAATAAAATCAAAAATGCAACTTCATCCCTTCATGCGAAGCTACGAATCCCAATTTCTCATAAAATCTTAGTGCTTCTGGTCTTTTCTTATCAGTAGTTAACTGTAGCAAATGGGCCCCTCGCTCTTTAGATTTTTCAATGGCCCAGAGAAACATTTTTTCACCTATCCCCTTCCCTCTTTGGTCTTCTCTTATTCTTACCGCTTCGATTTGAGCGCGAATTCCGCCTTGATATGTAAGGTATTGGATAAATGAAAGTTGGAGTGTACCAATGATTTCTTGGTCATCGTCTTCTACAACGATTAATTCTTGATTTGGGTCGGAATTGATATTATTGAATGCCTGATAGTATTTTTCTGGAAGTGGCTCTTGGAAATCTTCTCTCAGTACTCCTAGTTTATCGTTTGCAATCATTCGGACGATTTCGATTACGTCTTGTTTATTGGCTTTTCTGAATGTCATATAATTAATTAGAATGGACCAGCCACATCTTCAACAATAGCCAATCCTGAGCATTGATCCTCTATTACCAGAAAACCTTCAGCGTCATCTTCTACGATTTTATAATTCATATATACTTACCTTTAAATTATAATTTGCTTGTAGCAATATATTTCAATTGGTTTAATGCTCCAAAAGTCAAGCTATATTTGCCCAGCATTGTCTTCAACAATATTAATTCCAATACCCTCATCTTCAACTATATTGAATACTCCTTCTTCATCTACTACAAATTTATTATTCATAATTTCTCAATTTATTATCATCAAAAACTTTCTATATTCCCACTCCATCATCCTCAACAATCATAAAACCAGAAGTCTCGCTTTCAATAACTAATTTTTTCATAATCTAATTTTATTAAAACATACAATAAATATCTGCTTTCTTCTAAAATACATATTAAAAACGAACATATCAAAACTTTGTTTTACCAAAACATCTAAAGTGTCGTGAAGCCCACCGCACAACTCCTTTTCAACCGCAAAGGAAGCCAAGGATTCGCAAAGAGCGCAAAAAACTACGAGGTGGACTACCCCTTGAATTCGATTTTCATGTGTGATCCATCACAATAGGGCTTGTTTTTCGAGGCTCCGCATCTGCAAAAGGCTGTTGTCTTATTTTTGGTTTCGCTATTGCCATTTTGATCCACTACTTCTAATGTGCCATATACAAGCAACGGCCCATTTTCCAAAACCTCCACGGCAATTTTCAAAGACTCTTCTGCTTCTTTATGCTCCTCTCCCTCCATAATATAAGTCAATGCCCCGCTCGGACATTTATTGATTTGATCTTTTAATTCATCGATACTTGCATTTTCAGCTTGAATCCAAGGTCTGGCTTTGGGATTATAAACCTGGGGCAAGGCTTTGACGCATTCGGCAGCGTGTATACATTTGCTTGGTTGCCAGACTACAGTAAGTTCACCGTTCTTGTATTTCTTGGTAATGTCTTTCATTATATCTTATTTATCAATTGAAGGATATGGAAAAATAGTAAAAGCAATTGAATTTAAAGCACGCATGTCTATGCAAATTTGTTAAATTGCTTGAATCCCGGAATCACAGAATCACTCGAATAGTGGAATCGCTTCTTTCTTCAAACCTCCAAGTCTTTCGGGTACTCCAAGACCACATCCCAACAATCAAAGGGTTCCAACAAAGATTTCCCTTCATCTTCCCTCACACTCTCAATCTTTCAAACCTTTCAAATTTTCTTCACGCCCTCTCCACCGCAAATCGTACATCCTCCAAAAATGCCATCCGCTCCATAGCCACAACTTCCACCGTATAAAATCCAAATTCCTCAACTACCCTGCCTCTTATCATATAAATTCCCTTGCCTCTAAATGGATATCGTCGAGCTACAGGTGGAAAATGTACCGTATCAATCCAGTCGCCCGAATAATCGAGGAAGGTCCCAAATTGCATACGTTTATTACCAGATGTAGTTGTATTCTTAACGGTAATAAGATAGCCATAGATGGTAATCATCTTATTCTGATATCGCGCCAAATCCTTGGACAAAAGCAATTGATCTGGCAATGCATCTTTGAGCAATAAATAGGGATGGCAAAGCGGGAAGCCCAAAAGTTCTATTTCATCAAAAGCATCTTCCAACTCCTTGATTTCAAACTTTGGGAGGTCATAAGATTTTCTTTCCGTATACTTGAATAGTACTGGTTGGCTGTCTCGATGAGGGTTTTTATTCAATGCAAAATTCGCCTTCCAAAGCAAGGTTCTTTTATCCACACCAGAAAATCGAAATGCGTTGATTCTTATGAGGATACTGATTTGCTCTATAGAAATGGGCGTCCTCTCCAGAAAATCATCGAACGATTGAAAATCACCATTCTCCTTTCTCTCTTTTATAATACGCAGCGCAGTATTGGATTCTAGTCCACCCAAAGTGTGGAGCCCCAGATAGATGTCTTTTCCATAAATCCATGTCGGATAATGGCTCTTATTGACACATGGCGCATGTATATTTCCTCCCGATTTTCTGGCCTCATGCACATACAATTCCGCGCGATAAAATCCTCCACCATTATTAAGCACAGCCACCATATATTCGAGCGGATAGTAGGTCTTCAGGTAGAGGCTTTGATAACTTTCTACCGCATATGAAGCGCTATGACCCTTGGCGAATGCATAACCCGCAAAACTTTCGATCTGCCTCCAAATCTCAGCAATCATTTCCTTGGGATAGCCTTTTTCAATACAATTCGATATAAATTTTTGCCTTACCTTTTCGAATTCTGCCCTTGACCGGTATTTACCACTCATACCCCTACGCAACACATCCGACTCGCCGAGATCTAATCCGGCAAAGTGATGCGCCACCTTAATCACATCTTCTTGATAGACCATTATCCCATAAGTCTCGGGCATAATTCCTTCAAGTATGGGATGGGCCAACTTCCTTCTTTCAGGATCTTTGTGC
Source organism: Saprospiraceae bacterium (assembly GCA_965230575.1). GTDB lineage: Bacteria > Bacteroidota > Bacteroidia > Chitinophagales > Saprospiraceae > CAJXUU01. Next base: position 5,316,185 of record OZ246013.1, on the reverse strand, counting down.
CGCAGGATATATTCTCTCATCATCCCACTTTTGGCTACTCCTGGCCGAATGATCGAACTGGCAGCGACCAAGCCGTGATAATTGTCCACTTCCAACTTTCGCAAGAGCATCCGCATAGCTGGCGACTCTACATAAAAGCAACCAATACACTTCGCTTGACTGACAAGGCGATTGATATTAGAGTCTCGAAAAAATGGTTTTACATCATGGATATCGACATCATCTGCATCGGGTTGATTTATCTTTACAAGTTGCAGCGCATCCTTTATTTTGCCCAAGCCCCGCTGTCCCAGGATGTCATATTTATACAGTCCTACATCTTCTGACACCACCATATCAAATTGGGTCGTAGGAAACCCCTTTGGTGGCAGGTCCGTCGCCGTGAAATAGTGGATCGGCTTTTCGGCTATAATAATACCTCCTGCATGAATACTCAAATAATTAGGTCTCCCTTCCAATTCCTTGGAATAAATAATGACCAATTGCGAAAGCTTGTCCAATGACCTAAAATCGAACTTCCCCTTACTCAACTTGTCTATCTCGTGTTTGGGCAGACCGAATACCTTCCCCAATTCTCTGACTGCGGCGCTGTGTTTGAATGTATTGTAAGTTGCCAATAAGGCTACCTGCCCATCCCCGCCAAATCGCTCAAAAATATATCGGGTGACATCCTCTCTATCTCGCCATGAAAAGTCAATGTCAAAATCTGGAGGGCTGGTGCGGTAGAGATTCATGAATCGCTCAAAATACAAATCAAGATGTATGGGATCGACATCGGTAATACCCAATAGATATGCCACAATGCTATTGGCTCCACTACCCCGCCCTACATGAAAATAGCCCATTCGCTTGGCATAATCAATAATGTCCCAATTGACCAAAAAGAAGGGCACAAAATCCATCTTCTTGATCATCTCCAATTCTTTTTGCAATCGAGATTCTATCTCAGGCGTAACATTAGTGTATCGATAGGTCAAGCCCTGTTTACACAAGGAAGTGATCAATCTTTCATCCTCTTCTCTATCCCCTGAATAACTCAGCTTGTTTTGATGTGGTCGGCCTTTCGAAAAGTCAAAATCAATATGACAACCATCAATAAGCTTCTGTGTATTGCTCAGAATATGTGGGTGATCTTTATAATATAATGCCAGTTCACTCTTCGACAAATAGACATCCGTTTCATTCGCCTCTTGTTCTTTCTCCAATTTGCTCAGCAGTACATTATTATCTACTGCCCTGAGCAGCCTGTGCGTATTGAAGTCTCTTTTTTGCCTGAAAGTAAAACTATTGAGGGCAACCAATCTATCTGGATACTTCGAATAATCAGAGACAATCAATCTGTTGATCTCAAATCGCCCCACGCCAATGTACTCATCCTCCGAAAATTCCAACTTATTCAGCAACCTGGCCTGTTCGAATGGATAGATAAAAACTACATCATCCAGCTTTGGAGCATATTCAGAAAATTGTCTCTTATTATGCTTGTGGTCTGACAAAAAGGTATTCAATTGTTGAAACCCATTATTATTTTTTGCTATGCCCAAGTACAACTGTCTGGCTCCATCCCTGAAGTCAATACCGAGCACTGGCCTGATGCCCGACTTCTGCGCCAACCTGACAAAATTGAGGCAAGCCGAAGTGTTGTTCACATCAGTAAGTACGACTTCATTGACACTATCTGATAGTGCTATTTCCACCAGTTCCTTTTCCGAAATGGTGCCGTACCTGAGGCTATAATATGTATGGGTATTTATGTACATTTATTAGCTTCTTAATGTAATTTCTTTGTGATGCCCCGGGGCCTTTTGTCGTTGATAAAATGCTCTGGATTATGAAGGGATTCAGGGCTTTTTTTTAACCGCTAAGGCGCTAAGGTCGCAAAGAAGGTTGTCGTAATGATGTATTGTTTTCTCGTGGACTTTGTGGTTAATAAAGTGCCTTGAAGGTGAAAAAGGGTTTAGGGCTTTTTATTAATCGCAAAGATGCTAAGCACGCAAAGAAGTTCGCAAAGTATTAATCAAAGAGGTCCAATTGTTCATTTTGCTTTCGCTTTCTGGCTGTCGTCTCTCCCATCCCCTGCAACTCCAGTTCCTGATAGAAGATGTAATCGTATTCTTTTTTCAATCTCTCTCCTACAGGCTTGAGCACCTCAAAATCTTTATTTCTAGATGATTTTATATCAGTAGAAATAGGGTAAGCATTAAAATCTGAGTCATCGAATGGACGCATCATTGCCGTAATCTCATCTAGCGGTGTATCATCACTCAACCACCTCTTTTCATCTTCCTGAGAAAGTATCAAAGGGCTTCTGTGATGGGGTATTTTTTGCAACAGTTCATTAGGAGGTGTGGTAATGATCGCAAAGCTGGAAGTCACTTCTCCAGACTCCTTATTTATCCATTCGTCCCATATTCCTGCCATTGCAAAAGGGCGCTTCTTGCCTCCTCGGTATACGAGATAGGGTTCACTTAACTTTTTAGTGACTGTACCTTCTACAAATGCATCTGCTATGACCAGGCATCGCTGCGATCGTATCGCTTTACGAAACATAGGTTTTGACAGAATCCCCTTCGCACCATTGTATTTTGGGTCATTTTCTTTGTTTTGGTCTCCTTCACTTCGGGCATTGATCACATACATTTTTTTCTTAGCCCAAAATGGCGTAAATCCAAATTGAAATAACTGCGCCTTATCCGGAGCTTTATTGGTGATGACCAATGCATCTTCACTTGGGCTTATATTTGGGCTTAGGGTAAACCTATCCAGAACTTCAGACACATCGACTTGAAATTCTCTTTCTATAATTTTCAGTTTGCTGACTACAGCGTATCTTCCACACATATCTAATTTTGTTTTAGTGTTACAAATTTAGATCTATTCACCTTATTATATTGAAGTGATTTAAAAACGTGTGTTAAGATGATTTGTAAGTACTTGATTTACAAAGGAATTAACAATATATTTTTAAATCACTTCATTGTATCATCTGTACATAGAATACATTATTCGAAGAGAGGGCGAAGAGTGACAACGCCTTTATTACATCGCTGCCACCCTTCGGCAATTGGTTAATTATTTCTCCGCCATTCTCCAATTCGTATCCATGCGTTCATGGAGGATTCTCTCTATCTCTACCAAGTCCTCTCTTATCACTCGGTAAAAGATAATATGCCTATTAATTTTCACTCCTTTCACGGCTTTAATTATACCCGAATAATTTCTTCCCAGAAAGGGTTTCTCGACTGTTTCTATACATGTATCGACAAGTTCAGAATAATACTTATCTGCCCGTATTTTAGACCAGGTGTCAAATGTGAAATTCCATACATTTGACAAATCCTCGACTGCTTTGTTTGTAAATTGATACCTACTCATTTAGCGATTTTAATTTTTTCAGTTCTCTAAGATGCATAGTGGGACCAAAGCTGTCGACGATACCACTATCTATTCCATTCTGTATTGCATTTTTCAGCGTATTAATTTTTCCTTCTTCTTCCTCAAGGAGTTGCAGGCCTGCTCTGACCACTGCGCTTATATTTTTATACCTCCCTTTTTCGACTTTGTGTTTGACAAATTCTTCAAAATGTTCTCCGAGTACGATTGATCTATTTTTCCTCATATTTATTGATTTAAAAGTACAATTATTAGTAACAATTTCCTGTAGTTATCTTATCGCGTGTATCCCAAGTTTGCACAAAATGTTCGAGCCAAAAGAGGGTCAAAAGACCTTCGTCTCGATCAAAATATCAATCAAGACATTGATGTGAGACTAAGTCTTCCAACCTCTCGTCAATTCCTTCGTCATGTGGAACGACAGCACTAATTATGCAATCTCTATACACATATATCTATCTATCCTATATCCTACCTCAAGTCTCAGTCTCTATAGGCATTTTAATTCGTTGAATGTTCAGTTCCACCGAAATATCGATGGAACCAAACATGATCTTAACACTTGTTTTGCCAAACTTAAAAATTAAGGGGTTATGCTGCTGTTGACAAAACATTGATAATATTTAGAGCCTCACTTTAGAGGTATTATCCCTACCAAAATCCACTTTCTAAGCGGTCCTATGCGCCAATACAATAGGCGGTTCTCCATTAAAAGGATTCATCACACCACCAATTGTTTTTGCTCCAAATGTCGAAGCGCGATATATACTTCGGCTTCCATATTTATTGCGAATCAGATCCATTGCCTGATACAGGCTGGAAGTTTTTCGCGTATCTTCAAAAAGACTCATTTGATAATTTCCAGACACCATACTGCTGAATCTCACGCCCACCAGCCTTATCAAAAGCCGCTTAGAATACAACTGATCAAATAATTCCAGCACCTTGGGGATCAGATTATGATCAGCCGCGGTATACGGTATTTTTGCTTGCTTGGTGTGGGTATTAAAATCTGAATAACGGATTTTCACTGTCACACATGAAGTAAGTTTCTTGCCATTGCGAAGCTGGAACGCCAATGTTTCTGCCATTGCTCTAATGATTGTCTTGAGCCTGTGCATATCCGTGGTATCTTTCCCAAAAGTCCGCTCATTCGAGATCGACTTCCTTTCGTGGTATTGTACCAATTGGGTGTTGTCTATCCCATTTGATTTCATCCATATCGATTTGCCGTGTTTGCCAAAGACAGACTCCATCATTTCGACAGGCATTTTCTGCACGGTCGCTACCTTCTTTATCCCCAAGTGACAAAGTGATTGGAAGGTCTTGTCACCTACGGATGGTATCTTCTTGATCGAGAGCGGGGCCAAAAATAATTTTTCAAAACCATCATCTATTTTGATCTGGTTGCACGGCTTGGCCTCCCCTGTAGCCACCTTCGACACCGTCTTATTGATAGACAACCCAAAGGAAATCGGCAGCCCTGTCTCTTTAATGATTCTCGTTCGCATTTCGGAAGCAAACTTATAGCAGCCAAAGTACTTGTCCATACCCGTCAGATCAGCATAAAACTCATCAATACTCGCCTTTTCTAAAATGGGCACATCTTCTTTAAGTATATCGGTGACTGCCTTCGAATATTGGGTATAAGTCCCCGCATTGCCTTTAATGATAATTGCTTCCGGGCATAACTGTTTGGCCATCTTCATCGGCATCCCCGAATGCACTCCAAAAGGTCGTGCTTCATAACTCGCTGCCGATACTACGCCCCGATCGCCTGTACCCCCCACAAGGATGGGCAGTCCATTGAGTCGACTATCCAGCAGTCGCTCCACAGATACAAAAAATGTATCCAAATCAAGATGTAAAATTGCTCGCCTCATCAATCTCAGGTATTAAAATGATTTTAAAAATTGCCGTCTACCTATCACCGCAAGTATTGCACTACGACTGAGTAAACTTTAAAATTCAGGAACCATTTATTGAAGTGATTTAAACCATATTCTTAAAATGAATTCAGATCACTATAATTAGTTAAGATTACAAATTAATGGAATTTTTACCAATTATTCGTAATTTTTACTAAATTTATTTATTTTTACTAAAAATATTTGAGAAATGCGTGTTGAAATCCATGTATTGTATATTCTATATTAATATATACACATTGGATTTTGTGATTAGAGTTGGATAAAGATTCAACATTAAGGTCTATAAAGACTATGCTTCTAATATGACCGAATGTACTATCGCAGATAGTTTGAAGTGACAGCTTCAAAAATGAGGGAACCTGCATTGCAGGATGGGATGGCTACCCGCCGCTAACGCGTTCCTTTGCCAGCTATCGCTGCCACATCTTCGATGATCACTCAGTCCCCCACTATTTAGCGGCGGGCTCTGCTCTTTTTTAAGTTGTGTCTTCGACAAGAGACATTGAATTATTGATTTATAAATATTTATATGTTATATAGTAAAGAAGTAAGATTCAATAATCACGAAATAGACTTTTGCAAAACAATAAAACATTTGAATACAGCATTCTCAAAATCATTTAATATAAAACACCATTAATGGACTTACCAATACAATGCAAGCGATTGAGACAAATAAGAGAAGAATTGAACCATACACAATCTTCTTTTGCGGAAGCACTCGGCATAGGCAGCACTACCACCGAATACGAGCGTGGCAGGACAAAAATGCATGGAGAATTGATCCTTCGCCTCCTTAGCGACTTCAATATCAACCCTCTCTGGCTCTACGGTGAAAGCAAGCAAAAATACCTGAATCCAAGGGCTAAAGAAGCCAGTCCAGCCGTCGTCACTGTGGACAGTTCAGGCTTCGAAAACATATTGATGGTCAATCAAAAAGCCGCGGCTGGTTATGCTGGCAATCTCGGCGATCAGGAATACCACAAACAGCTGCCTGCTTTCTCCTTCCCTACTCCGGAATATCGGAATGCTACTTTCAGATGTTTTCAAGTAGAAGGCTTCAGTATGTCACCAACCATCCTCCCCGATGAGTGGATCATCACCAAGGCTCTGGAAAACCTCGACCAGGTCAAAAACAATAATATCTATGTAGTCGTCGACACAGAAGGCATTCGAATCAAACAAGTATATAATGATGTAAAGACGCGCCATCTAGTCCTCATCTCTATTAATAAGGAATACGATCAGGAATTTCTCGAATATGATAAGGTGATGGAGGTTTGGGAGTTTCACAGCAAGATCACGAAGGAACTGGCAATGGATCCTGGGCAGTATAAGTTGGATACGATTTATAATGATATTAAGGTGATAAAGGATAGGATAATGGGGAAGGCGGAATAAACCTTTATTGCATCTCTGATAGGTAGAAACCAAAGGGATATCCAACTGGTTGATTTGAATCTGGTAATGTGGACAAAAATCACCCCAACAGCTCAACCAAATGATCTATAGATTTGAGATAACCGTCTTTGTCCCTATTGAATTTTGTTTGTTGGCTCATCCCCATTAAAAAAGTGATAACTGTAGAAGTGACAGATTCAGCTTTCGTGGTGCTCACTCCATGCCGCACAAAATAATCGACTAAGACCTGTTCTATAACTTGATGGTGTGTCAAAAGTCTGGTGTGCAAAGATTCATTATTTCCAGAAAAATCGGAACATGAATTGGATACAAAGCATCCCTTGTGAAGATCATCATTCAGAAACTCTTCCAAATTCAATTCTAAAAGCTTCTTCAATCCTGATTTCACATCAGATTCAGCATTCAATAAATTTTCTAATACACCTATTCTAGAATTGCTGTATAAATCAAAAGCCGCCTCAAATAATTCTTGCTTACTCTTAAACGTAGCATAAAAACTTCCTTTCCCAATGCCCAGATGTTCGGTCAGGTCACTCAATGATGTAGATGCATAGCCCTTCTGCCAAAACAACTCCATTGCTTTTTTCAAAGCTTCATCTTGATCAAATAATTTTACCCTGGGCATTCCGATTTTTTTTACAAAAATAAGAAAAAAAGCAATTCTGTACCGATTGGTCAAAACAATTTTCATTTTGTACCGTTTAGTACAAATAAAATTAATTCAGTATGAATTGAAAAAGCGAAAAACAAAAATTGACCTATTTCAATCCATCATAACCACAATAATTAAAACAATAAAAAATGAAAGTATCAGTCAAAGGAAAAACCGCATTAGTAAGTGGAGCAAACCGAGGCATTGGAAAAGCAATAGCCGAAGCATTATTAGAAAATGGCGCAAACAAAGTATATGCAGGGGCCAGAAACATAGCATCATTGGATGAATTGAAGGATAAATACGAGGGGCGATTGGTTCCCGTGGAATTAGATGTCACAAAAGATGAATCCATAGCCAATGCAGCCAACACAGCATCTGACATCGACATTTTGGTCAACAATGCTGGTGTATTGGCTTATGGCAACTTTGCTCAAGGCAATGTCCTGGATAGTATGCAGACCAATTTTGATGTAAATGTCTGGGGTCTTGTAAAATTGACGAATGCCTTTTATAACAATATAAAAGCCAAAGAATCTGGGGCCATTGTCAGCATTTCATCCGTTGCAGGTCTGGCAAATATGCCCGCGATATTGACATATTCCGCATCGAAGGCCGCGGTACACAGCATAGTACAAGGTGTAAGAGGAGAACTAAAAGATTCCAACATCTTGGTAGCTGGTGTATATCCTGGACCTATCGACACAGATATGGCCAAGGGATTTGACATGGACAAAGACTCTCCTGAAAATGTGGCTAACAATATAATCAAGGCCATGTCCGAGGGAGTGGAAGACATATATCCAGATGTGATGTCCAGCCAAATTGGTCAGGCTTATACCTCTAGTCCTAAGGGTGTAGAATCTCAGTTTGCCAGTATGGGATAAATATCAAATAAGCAATTCAAAATCCAAAATACAATGATCAACCTATTAGATTTTGGGGATTGAATATAAGAATTACAGCCCTTCCAGCTTTGATGCCTGGAAGGGCTTTTTGATTTAATGCCAGATCAATTTGATTTATTAATTTTGAGAAAGAAAATGACAATTGCAGATCAATGAAAGCAAAAAACCTAATAGTGATTCTATTCATTCCTTGTTTCTTAATCACTTGCACATTTTCTCAAAAGAAAAAAGAACCAACACCAGCACAACAATCCGCTTTTGATGCACTTAATAGGCTTCAAACAAGCTCAGATGAAATGAATCGTCTGTACTCCACATTTCCAAATATAGATCACCCCTTCTATCCTGCCGACACAAGTTTTGAGATTTCTCAATCCGAATTACTGACTTTCATGGAACATTTTATAAGCAAACATTATAAAAGACTCACTCCAGAAGTGCAGAATCAACTGGCAAAATCTTCCGTCTTGGCCCAAGAGACATATAAGGTATTGCATTGTGCAGAAGACGGTTCCGTTGTTAATTATGAAAATGGTATTCCAATGAATGGCACATGGGTTTTGCCGAACGTATCTGGGCAAAGTGATGTCATTCTAAAATGGTGAGCAAAATTGAAAGTAAGTTTTACTTCCACATCATTTACAATCAATACATCCAAAAGTTCAATCACCTCAAAACAACTACCCGTTTACTTATTCTTGATCATTCTCTAACTCCAATTTCAAAAACGTGCATATCTTCTTCTAATCATAATTCATTTACGTATTTCTTTCCTCGAAATCCAAGTAATTCTTTCCTAATAGCAACAGTACATTTACTGGAAATTGGATTTATAATTGATAAATTGAATGATTAATAATGAGTCATAATACTAAACTCATATCTTGGAATCGTAGCTCAAAGCATGCTCAAAATCTATTCAAAAAAAATCACAATCCACTCAGTATTCTAATATTGTCAATATTGAATTGACGACATGTAATAATCAACCGCAAAATAAATAACCTCATGGATCTCTCCTTTATTCTATTCTTGACATGGGCCTATATGGCATATGCACTTACCTGGTACATGAAAGCCTTTTATAAGCACAGGCAATGGGGAGTGCCTATACATAGATTTGGCTATTTCACATTTGTATCAATTATTATATGGTCAGTAATCTTTGTTTTCACATTGGATTACGATTTGCTAGGTAATTGGTTTTTAGAAATGCTATTCCTGCTTATAATGATTATCGGCGCGCCTCCATTTTTTTACTTCTTGAGTTCGAGGAAATATTGGATTCCTCAAAGGAGTTTTGAAGATAGAAAGATCAAAAACGGTTGGAAAAAAATGATTGATATTACAACTTTTCTTTCAGTAATTATCGTGTTATCATGGATCATAATGTTCATCAAATATTCAATACAATTCGGAATCTCTGAAGGGTTTACAAAATCAGAACTCCTATTTATACTTGGCACTTTGGTAGGAATAATTCAAAGTTTTTATTTAGGATATGAGAAATCATTTGACAATACTTTGATTGAATACAAAAGGGATAATCGCAAACCATATCACTTAATTATCAGATCATTCACATCCGATTTCGTGCCGTTCATTTGGGGTTTGGTACCACTCAAAAAAATCTCTATTAAAGCCAAGCCTCCTTATCAATTGTCGTACCCCGCGTTTCATGAATTCATAAGTGCTGGAATCAAAGATGAAAGTAGCGATGTAGTATTGATTGGCGATCCTTTAAAATTTGAACCATTAATCGGGGTTAAAAATGCTTATTATACGGATGATACTTGGCAAAAAAACTTCATTAATTGGGCAAAATCTTCTACCTCCATAATTGCCATTCCAGAAAACACAAATGGCCTGGATTTCGAATTAAATGCCATATGGAAATTGAATTTAATAGGTAAATTTTTCATAGTTATACCGTATACAAATTTCAATCACGGTTATCTTAAACTATGGAGAAGAATAATGGCTTTTATACGCAATTATAAAAAAACTGACCTTGATGAATTTAAGAATCGTTTAGAGCAAATAGGTTTCAAAATAGATAGCAATCATTTTTCTCAAGGATCCCTAGTGGCATTTAATTCCCATGGACAGAGTATTTGTTTATTATCAAACTCTAAACAACCGCATGAGTATTTAAAATTTATACATGAATGGGTTACGCAAAAAAACAATTCAATTTACGCTTGAGCAAAAAAAAATGCCATTATCCATATGGCTTTTACAATTGACTTTGACGCATACTAGTAATATCGTATCAAAACACTACAAGCTTTGTACGACCTTGGCAACTTTGTGATTAAAAAGAATCATACCCACTTGATTATCAAAGAAGAAAATATCTCCTTGTCTTTAAATTAATCACCACACATTTTTCTTTATCTCTCTCCAATTTCTACATTTGCACATGAAGAAATATCTAGCCGTCTACTGCGGATCCAGCAAAGGTTCCAACCCAATATATTCCCAACAAGCAAAAGTCCTCGGACAAGAAATGGTCAAGAGAGGATATCATCTCGTATATGGAGCTGGCAACGTCGGCCTGATGGGAGTAATAGCTGATGAAATTTTGAGCTTGGGAGGTGAGGTGGTTGGCGTTATTCCCCAGCACCTGGTGGATAAGGAAGTCGCTCACATGAATCTCACGGAATTGATCGTCACCGATACTATGCATGAACGGAAGGCAATAATGGCAGAGCGATCTGATGGATTTATTGCCATGCCTGGTGGAATAGGGACCTTGGAAGAAGTCGTTGAAGTGATGACCTGGACTCAGCTTGGACTTCATCAGAAGCCTATCGCTTTTTACAATGTTGAAGGCTTTTACAATAAGTTATTTGATTTTTTCAAACACATGATGGAGGAAAAATTGCTTAAATCTGCCCCTATTGACCAGTTGATTCTGGAGAGTGATGCTGGTTTGCTTTTGGATCAGGTGAAGACGTATAAAAGTGCTTATACGCCGAAATGGATTTAGGGCATTTTATCTTAGTGCTAAGTAGCTAAGGTCACTAAAGTCACTAAAGTCACTAAATATCGAAGTACTTGATTTAGGTAATTAGTGAACGTATATTTTTTTTGTTTGGCTTGATAAATTATTGGTCAGTTTAATGATGTACATTCCTGCAGCTGCTGGCATATCAATAGTCACATGAGGTTCACTCCCATGAATAGTCTTCATTACTTTGGCACCCGAAATATCATACACATCAATTTTAATAGGCAAATCCATTTCTGTTCGAATATTTAATTGTCCAGATGTTGGGTTCGGGTATATGTATGAATTGGTGGAAAGTTCTGAAGTTGAAACTGGGGTTTTCACAATGGCATGAACAGGGACCCTGGGTTCACAATAATAATAACCATAATAAATCTCCCAATCGAAAAAATGTGGACTCACACCAGGGTACAGGTCACTCTCTCCTACTTCCAGATAGCCGTTAATAAGCTTATCATTTTCAGTATAAATTTCGGAATATGACAATTGAGGATGATCAGTTCCAAAATTGGTTTGATTCAACTCAGTGTCTGTACCAATTTTGTAAATACCAGGTTCCAATTGAAAATCTATATTTACCGTATTGACTCCTACCAATAGATTCTTATCAGCAGAATACAACTCTTCATTTTCTTGCATGATCACAATCCTCCGTATCCCTGCCTGTTGCGTTCTTACTTTTACTGAGTAAAGGATCAATTTATCCAGAACTTCAATCTCTACAAAATCATTTTCAGAATAAATAGAATCGCCAACATTATTCAAAGGAACCGTCTTCATCAATGATTTATTAAATCCAAAACCTTCTGTTACTTCACCTACATAATATGTCTGATCTTCGGATATTGCAGGTGTTTCAAATTCACTTCCAGTGGCAATCGGTTCCAAATCAATTTTATTCTGATACCAATTCAATGCCTCACTATCTCCAACAAAGGTGGCACTTGTCCCCATAACTACCGAATCATTTTCGACTTCAGGAATCTTCGTATCTGCAAAAAACACATTTGCATCACCTGAATCATAATTCGCACAATTGGTAGCCATAGACACATTATACACTCCGGATTCTGTCACCTCAATTACCTGAGTAGTCTCGTCTGTCGACCAGTAATATGCAATTCCAGGATGAGCTTCAAGTTCTACAACATCACCATCACAAGCTGCAATTTCAATTTGAGAGAGTACTTCACCTTGCTCTAATTGCTTTTCTTCGGTAACTTCAAAATATGAAGACCTTGTCAAGCATCCATTTATTTCAAATTCTACATTATACCATCCTGCCTCCGATATCCAGGTATTCGCCTCAGTAGACCCATTGGACCATTTAAAATTATTATACTCTGTTGGCAAAACCACTTCGATCGAATCTCCATTGCACAATTGAAGATCGGGCATATGATATGTAGAAGTGATGCACCCTCCTTCTGTCACGGACATTAAAGTATTTATGGCTGGCACATCATTTATTACTGTCTCTTCGCCAGAAGGCCACTTGATATGAATGGAATCCACCTCTGTGGTCTGCCCCAGGCCAAAATGCGCAATAGTGGTATTCATAATTCCGTAGCTCTTCCCAGCTATAATCTCTCGATATTGGATCCTATCTCCTTGATGAATGTAAACTTTAGCTCCTATGGCATCTCGATTGGACACAGTGCCTATCAGATTGATATCCAGATAATTATTGGTATTTGTTTCATTAAGAAATATCCTATCGGCTATCATAGAAGCATCTTGAAAAGAATTGGCAAAACCAAGATATAAATCTGGAAATCCATCAGAATTAAAATCTCCATATGCTCCGCTAAAAGGTTGTCTTCCTTCTTCCACAATGTCTCTTCGGCTGAAGCTCATTTCATCATTGAATAAGATGTAGGATGCAGAAATATCCGTAATAAAAATATCCAGCCATCCATTATTATCAAAGTCACAAAAGAAGCTTTGGGTAGCATAGCATATATCCCCACATTGCAAAAGCACCTTGCTATCAAAGTGTCCATTTCCATCATTGACATATAGATCGTGCGGGCTATTGTGATGGGCAACGATTAAATCTGTGTCGCCATCATTATCTATATCGCCAGCATCTATTGACCAAGATTGTGCACCATTATTCACACCAAATGCTTCACCACTCTCAGTATATGTTCCATCTCCGTTGTTGATATACAGGGTATTGATTCTTCTAGGGTCTGACGAATCATCCACTCCAGCCCTACATTTTCCGATATACAAGTCGAGGTCATCATCGCCGTCAATGTCTGTAAATATGCTGCTGTAATTGCCAGACATATCGTCTTCTGGAGTAGTCTGAAAATCTATTAATTTGGTAGCTACCATTCCACCACTTCCATTATTCAAAAACATTAAATTCTCTCCATGATCATTGCAAACAAAAAAGTCTAAAAATCCATCATTATCCAAATCTACCAGATTGGTATTTTGAGAATATACGTCTCCCACATTAAAAATAGTGCTATACTTCTCTCCATCATATTTCAAAAACTGAGAGCCATCTTCCACTCCACTGGAAATTATTTCCGGGACATCATCATTGTCTATATCTCCAGATACAATTGCCCAATCTCCAAAGGCAGAAACTTGCAAATGTTCTTCATGGGCAAATGGCTGGTTTGGTGCTCCTTGAATAAATGTTTTTAATATTTTTCCATCATCCAATAGGATCAGATCATCCAGAAGATCACCGTTGATATCGTCCACACCTATACAAATGGTGCTATAAATAAGTTCATCTCCTAAAACTTGGGACTGCCCGTTGACAAAACTTACTTGACCATAAATCGAAGAGCATATTGCTATGCTTAATAGACTTAGTAAAATCGTTCTCATCTCTCTATATTTTCTAATTATAAATATAGCCAATATCGATTAAGAGACGGTTATATATGTAGATAAAATTTAATATATGAAGAGTGATCCCGACAACTTTAGCCAAATACCCCAATAGACCAGGGTTTGTATTTGTACTGTATCAATTTGAAATGTTGTTTTGGCATTATTGTGTGATCAAAAATCAAGATGCCCATTCGGAAAAGATCTATTGAAAAGGCCACGGCATCATCGCCAATGATTTCATTCCAGGCTTCATTCATTCCTTTTGACCAGTAAATGTCATCGACCACAAAAATGCTTTTTTTAGAAGTCTTGGATTTTAACAAGTTGAAATAATCAATTGTAGCCTGCTTCCTGTGGTTCCCATCCAAGAAGGCCATATCTATGGTATCTAATTCATTCACTGCATTTTGTAATGTGACACCGAACTCCCCTACTCGCACATCAATAGTCTCAAAATCCAGCTCCTTAAATACTTTTTTGGCAATTTTGGCAGAATCTGGATTTCCTTCCAGAGTCATTATTTTAGCATGAGGATTGCCAGCAGCCAAATATGCGGTAGATATCCCTAAGGAAGTTCCGACCTCAAGAATATGTTCTGCCTTATAGTAGTTTACAAGATTATGCAATATTCTGCACTGCCATCTTCCGGAAAGAGAGTTTTTGGCTATATCTGACACCTTTCTGGTAGCATTATTCGCTCCTATTGAAGAACCTGCTCCATATTCAATAAAAGGAATTGAGGCTTCGGAATTCAGTAATTCACTCCTTTTTGTTTCTATCCAGTTCACATGCCCGTTACCTCCCTTATCACCCATTACATCTTTCATAAATTGATAAATGAAAGGAGAATGCGCGCTAAAGATAGTCTTAGCTTCCCAGTAATATTTGAGTACCAATTGGAAAGGAATTTTACTCATTTTCTCTTAAAAATCGCTAAGTAATAATTTCTATTGCCTTCTTTCTTTCGTCACACTTTGTGTATTCCTAGTGATTTCTTTGTGCACATTGCGGTTAAAGTCAACATCAGGCAACATTTCAATATTAAAATACAATCAGATAATTCTGTATAAATAAAACAATAATTGTATATATCTATTAATATCTTTGTACCTGCAAAGCTAATTGGATTTTGGTTAATTAATAATAATACAAAATTGGCATACGCATTTAGTAAAATAGATAATGGCTGAATATAAAAAAGTGACCCCTTACGACAATGTGGCTGATTCTAAAAAGGAACAAGTCACCTCGATGTTTGATAAGTTAGCTCCCTACTATGACTTTCTCAATAGATTTCTTTCGTTGCGGATAGATGTGCTTTGGCGTAAAAAAGCATTGCGTATGCTGGCAAAAAGCAACCCAAAGAAGACACTGGACATCGCTACCGGCACTGCTGATCTTGCGATAATGGCTAACAAAATTTGGACGCCTGAAAAAATCGTTGGATTGGATATTTCAAAAGAGATGCTAAGGGTCGGTCAAACCAAGGTTGACAAAAAAAATCTTTCTTCTATAATCTCTTTAGAACAAGGTGACTCAGAAAATCTTCGGTTCGAAAATGAATCTTTTGATACTGTAATGGCTGCTTTTGGCGTTAGAAACTTTGAAAATCTTGAGAAAGGGCTTTCTGAGATGAATCGCGTATTGCAAAAAGGCGGTACTTGTATGATCCTGGAATTTTCAAAACCTCGAGTTTTTCCGTTAAAGCAAATATTTAATGTATACTTTAAATATATTTTACCCGTTATAGGTAAATTAACTTCAAAAGATCCAAAAGCATACGAATACTTATACGAATCTGTGCAGGTTTTTCCTGATTATGATAACTTTGCATCAATTTTGAAAAAAACTGGTTTTGTAGAAGTTGACTACAAGCCATTAAGCTTCGGCATATGCACCATTTATTTGGCAAAAAAATAGTTTTATCAATTCTTGCATTCACTATTGCGAGTAGCTTTCTCTTTGGTCAAAAGAACTCTGTAGACAATTACAACTACAAGGGTTTTCAAAAGAAAGCATACTACTTTGGTCTTAATATTGGAATAAATAAAAGTGGCTACATTTTAAATCAGTCTCGTTTTTTTATTGGCAATGATGAGATCAAAATTGTTGAACCCGCAAGTGGTACTGGTCTTGAATTACATATGATCGCTAACTTGAAACTAGGTGATCACTTTGATTTTCGATTTTTACCAGGCTTTTCTTTCGCATCCAGACAATTGGAATTCACTCAAGTAGAAACAGGTCTTACTGAATTCAACAATGCCGAACCTGTCTACTTCGAACTTCCATTCCAAATACGTTATAAGTCAAAACCATACAAGGACAAAAGAGTATTTGTGATTGGTGGTCTGAAATATGGATATGATGTGGCTGGAAATAGCGATTCAAAGAAGTCTATTCTAAAATTCTCATCTCATGATTTTCAGTGGGAAGTAGGCCTGGGAATGCAATTTTTCTATCCATTCTTCATCTTCTCTCCAGAGATCAAATTTTCACGCGGAATCACCAACAACTTGATCTACGATAATAATCTGGTGCCTGCCAAGGTATTGG
This sequence comes from Saprospiraceae bacterium, assembly GCA_965230575.1. Classification (GTDB taxonomy): domain Bacteria; phylum Bacteroidota; class Bacteroidia; order Chitinophagales; family Saprospiraceae; genus CAJXUU01. The sequence continues at coordinate 5,299,451 of OZ246013.1, read as the reverse complement.
AAAATGTCTTTTCTCAGGTGATTTCAATTTCATTCAATTTTGAAGGGTAAGGAGTGCTATATGTTTCGGACCTCTTTGATAGTATTGTGGGATTCGATTGAGAGCTTTCATTTTTCGTTTTTACCGTAAGGTTTTAAACTTGTAAATTGAAGACCTTACGAAGTTTGGCCGTGTATGGTGTGTAACAGTCATTGACATGAGTGTAAACCATTAAAATGAATACATATAACAATAAATTATAATATGTATATTTGTGAAAATTATTATATGATGACCCTTTTCAGATTCACAAAACTTGTAGTCTTTACATTTTTGATTGTTGCTTCATTCAGTAAAGTGGCTCAAGCTCAAGATTACAAATCGGCACTTGGTGGTAGACTCGGCACTTATATTTCGGTATCTTTTTCGACCTATGTGACGGAAGGTAGATCCATTGAACTTATTGGCGGATTCACTCGAGAGGCTAATCAGTCGGATTTTCTGGTTGGGGGATTTTATAAAATTCACGGGAATGTCACTGCACAAGTACCAACATTGAAGTGGTATTTTGGAGGTGGATTTTACCTCAATTTAAAGAATGACTCTGGTGATAATACTTCTTTCGCACCTGGTGGAATTATTGGAATGGAATACACCTTGGATCATACTCCTGTCAACTTTTTTATCGATGCAAGTCCAAATTACAATCTAAATTCTGATACAGATTCCAATTTTGACTTACATGCCAACTTGGGCGTCAGATACGTGTTAAAATACTAATTATCAAACAATTGCACATAACCAAACATCGTAACAACAACTTTCAATTTCTCGTGTTTTAATTTTAATAACAGCGTCATAACCCTTTATTAACACCACTTCATAGTCTTACCTCCAATATTACTAACCATTAAATATTAGGCTATGAAAAAGATTACATACGTACTCGCAGCAATCACAATATTCACAACTACCCTATCTGCACAAGTAAGTATTGGCGTGAAAGGAGGGTTAAATTTTTCAGATGCCAGAGCCGATGTTTTTATCGATGCTGTCAATGATGCCCCTTCGACATATACTTCATTCGTCTTGGGTGGTTTGGCAGAAATTCCTATCAATCAAATCTTTTCTTTCCAACCTGAGATTATATACTCTAAAAAAGGATTTACAATTGATCAAGGTACCTCTTTCAACTTGTTTGGATTAGATATTCCAGTTGGAGCCAAGGCCGCTACATCAATTAGCTACATAGAAACTCCATTGCTTGCAAAAGTCAAGTTGGGACAAGGAAACACAAAAATATATGGTGTCGCAGGACCTTCTATCGGATATGCAACATCTGCCAGAATTCAGCCAAAAGTGACCTTGTTGATTGATTTCAATCTTCCAGAAGTGAACATTGATTTATCAGACAATATTTACAACAGAACGGAAATCTCTGGCATCCTTGGAGGAGGAGTAGAACACATGACAGCAACGGGAAAACTATTCACAGACATCAGATATCAGCACGGATTTTCAAATATCATCAATAATCCTATTGCAGATCTATCCGTAAAGAATAGTGGATTTCAATGGACAGTGGGTTATGGATATACTTTCTAGAGTAGAATTCAAACACCTTTCTATATAAGACCAAATTCTTTCGTTCTTGAGAGATCTCAGAAATACGAAGATTAGAATACGGGTTTTTAGAGGAATCGAAGCTTAAGTAGTTTTTGATTCCTCTTTTTTATTTCTCCACCATATATACCCTATGGTTCCTATCAAGAGATATGGTAAAGAAAGCATGTAAAGGATTCCAGTGTTTAAGCCCTTCCCTTCTGTACCACCTTGTTGAAGATTGGTTTCAGCGGCAGCTCTGCACATCGGGCATTGGGCAATGGCTTCCATCCCAGGAAGTACCAGAAATATTGTTATCAATAATATCGAAACTGAATATTTTCCAAATCTTATTTTCATACTATTAATTTCTCTTTTCATTAAGTCCAAATCTTAGCATCTGATTTATACCATTTCAAGACTTATGCTAATCTTCGATTCAATATTGATTCAAAAAATCATTAAAGATTATCTTCTCAACCATAACAAGGTCGTAACATTAAGTAACAGATCGGACCTGAAACAGCTACATAAAACCATACTGGCCATACCCATCTTGCCAATTTCTTATGCTTCTCTACTTGATAGGTAAATCCTCTGATAAAAGTAAATAAGATAAATGGCAATGATATTCCAGCCAAAACAATATGTGAAATCAAAAATAGGAAGTAAACTGTCCTTTTAGTCCCTTCCATACAAAATTTCGTCTCTTCTGTCGTGAAATGATATGCTACATAAGAAAGCAAAAACAGAAATGAAAATAGCATTGCAACGAAAATCGAGTTTCTATGCGCCTTTATATTTTTCTGTTTCACAAAGTACAAGGCAAATAAGAGCGCAATCGCAACAGCCACATTGAACGAAGCATGTAATGGCGGCAAGAATGAAAAATCTATTCCTACATCTATCTTCACTCTGCGCATCAATCCTACAAGTATAAGTACAGCTCCGGAAATAATCCAGGCTACAACTCCCAATTTCTTCGCTAATGGAATATTCTCCGTCATTTCCCTTTCAATTTTACATCCATTTCTTTAATTCTTGGCAGGACAATCGATGTATGTTCTATCAACCTTCTTACTCCATCCATATCTGCAGGATAACTATTTCTCAACTGTCCACTGGTATCAATCAATAAAAACCCGGCGTTTGCATTTGCTGATGATATTGAGTTTGCTGTGAATTCATCAATTTCAATCCAATTCTTAGCTCCTTCTTCAGGTGTCTCTATACTCATGAGTTGAAATGTTTGGGAACCGCCATATTGTCCAAATATCTCCTGAATCACATTGTTATCTACCGGTTTGAGATGCATCAAGGTCGTCTTCGACTTCAAGCTCTCCTTATCGACCATTGAATTTGAAAACTCACCTTTTGGCTCTAATTCTACCAATGCCTCTTTTCTATAGTCCAGGCCTGATTGCAAATAATACCAGGAGCCCAACGGGAGGACAAATAGCATTATAAAAACAACGGCACTGACTAAATACTTCATTAAAACTAAATTTGATACAAATATCGGTAATTACATATTAGTTATACAATTATAAAATGGCTATGTTCAAATAATCCAGGCCTTTTACAATTGGCTGACTTATGATTATGCATTTACTAAACTTTTGAAATTTTGTAAACGTATAATCATAAAAAAAGCGAATCAAAATTTGATTCGCTTTTCATTTTATCCTAATTGCTCGACTTTTACTTCATCGACCAATGATCCCATATCTTTCGCGGGCAATTCGTTTTTGTCTTTTAAACCTTTTCGACTATTATGCCAATAAGCTCCTTCCCAGGTAAATGCAATAGCACCCCAAACCAACAACAAGGTCGGCAATAATACTGACTTCACAAGTCCAGGGATTTCATATTTCATATGCATAAACTCAAATATGATCAGATATGCCTTGACAACACTCATAATGATCATTACGCCCCCTATTATTATCACAGGGATTTCTACTCCTTCTACAAGGTGACCTTTTCCTAAGAGTGCAAACAATACCTCTGCTATGGTAATAATAGCCAATATGATTATTGTTTTTGTCGCTAACTTTTTAGAATCTTCGTATGTTAAATGTCCCATTTTTCTTTATTGATCTTTTAAAATCTTTCGTTCTCAATTAATAATTAATGCATGAATCACAGTAGGTAAAACAATAGGAATACAAACACCCATACCAAATCGACAAAGTGCCAATACAGTCCTACTTTTTCAATCATTTCATATCCATTCTTTCTCTTCACGTACATTCCTGTCGCTGCATTTACTGTAACGATCAACATTATCACTACTCCTGAAAAAACGTGGAATCCATGGAATCCAGTAATAAAGAAGAACAATGCTCCAAAAGCCTTAGGCCCTTTCACCTGCTCTTTCACCATACCGGCATCTGGTCCTTCCGTCACCTTAAACTTAAGTGGTTGCCATTCTCCGTCATGCTTATGAATCAAATAAGAGTCTCCTGCTTCAAAAGTTGTACCTGCTTCGATGCCATGTCCATCTCCCTCCAAGTATTCACCTGCTTCGATATGTGTACCAAATGGATCTTGCTTGATGGTCATATGCTCTTCAGCGATCAATTTGTTCCACTCCCAAGCCTGGCATCCTAAAAACATCAATCCACCGATAATGGTGAAAATCATCCATTTTACAACGCCTCTCTTGTTTTCTTGATGTCCTTCTTGTACCGCTCTTACCATAGTAAAAGAACTGGCAAGAAGAATAAATGTCATGATAGTCACGAATACCAAAGGCATGTCATGTCCGCCAAATGGTGTCGTACTAAAAACAAAATCTGGTACTGGCCAAGTCGGCATACTAAACCTCAAGGATCCGTAAGCAATCAAAAATCCAGCAAATGTGAATGCATCTGATACTAAAAAGTACCACATCATCAGCTTTCCATAACTTGCCTTAAAAGGCCTAGCGGCTCCTTTCCACCCAGCTTCTGCTTCTTCTGAATGTGTATCGTTATGTGCTATAGTCTCTGTAGCCATGTATTAATTCCTTTAAATAATTTAAGTCTCGTTAATTTATTTGATATTCAATATAAACAGCAGTAAGTAAATCCAGAGGATTCCCACAAAGTGCCAATAATGCAATACCAATTCAAATCTATTTTTTCTTTGTTCTGTATATCTAAACTTCAATGAAAATGCATGAATCATTGCTACTACCAAAGTGGCAATCCCTCCCAATACATGCACTGCATGAGCACCCGTAATGAGGTAAGTAAACGATCCAGCGACATTCGCTTTGAAATCAACACCGATCGCTTGCAGCTGCATCCAGCCTTGATATTGCGAAACGATAAATGCTATTCCTAAAATAAAGGTCAATATCAACATTCCCTTGTATAGACCTTCTTTTTGTTTCTTATAGGATATGTAAGAAATATGTAGGGTGATACTGCTCAACACAATAAGCCCAACGCTTACATAAAAGAGCGAAGGAAGTCCAAACTCCAACCAATTGCCAGCTGCATGCTTGACAATGTATGCACTCGTCCATCCAGTAAACATCATAATGATGCTGCCCATACCCAACCAAAGCGCAAACTTTTGTGGATTTATTCCTTTCTCCTTTTTATTTTCTATTGTCATTGTACTCATCTTTCAATAATCTAGATTAGAAAAATAAATATGCTGCCAAGATTATTGGCAAGTAAACAAAAGAATAAAACATCAACTTTAATCCAGAAGCTCTATCAAATCGCTTATGAAAATTAAAACTGAATGCGATATATATGATCGATGTCACCAAAACTATCACCGAAGCAATAAGTGAACCTGATCCCATAAAATACATTAATCCAATAACTGGAATCATAAGCAAGGAATACATTGTCGAATGCAAACCTAAGCTACGATTGACCCTTCCATCTTCATCTTCTGGCAATAATTTGTATCCAGCATTCTGATAATCATCAAATGAAAGATAACCTATGGCCCAAAAGTGAGGAAATTGCCATAAGAATTGTAATGCAAAAATTCCAATTCCAAACATTGTGATTGTCCCTTCAAAAGCTGTACATCCAATCAAAGCAGGTAATGCTCCAGGAATAGCACCAATCGCTACCGCCGAAGTTGAATACCGCTTCATAGGTGTATATACGAATGAATAACAAATCAATGAAAGCATACCCAACAATGAGGTAAGCGGATTGAACATCGCCAAAATAGAAACTCCAATCAGACAAGATAATCCCGCAAACATCACTCCTTCTGATGGCTTCATTCTACCTGCAGTGATCGGTCTATCTGCCGTCCTTGTCATATTTCTATCATGGTCCTTCTCCAGCACCTGATTCAAGGCATTCGCCGCCCCAGTCACTAGAAATCCTCCAATCCCCAACATCACCAATCCAATAATACTGACATTGCTACCAGCTACGATCATGTATGCCATGAGAGAAGTGAATACAACAAGTAGTGACAATTTCAACTTCACCAACATGATGTAATCCCCTATCTTGGAATAAGATTTCGGAACCGTCCGTTCTAATTGATATGTTTGTGTTTTAGCCAATGCTTAACTTTTTCACATCTTTATTAATGATCACCAATTTCGCCCTCTTCTAAAGGAACGTATTGTGGTACAAACTCTCTTTCGTCTTTATTGTAGTCGTAAGCCCATCTGTGAACTGACGGAATCTTACCTGGCCAGTTACCATGTATAGGCTCAATAGGAGTCGTCCATTCAAGAGTAGTAGCTTGCCATGGATTCTTAGTTGTCATCTTCTTACCATTCCAAATGCTATAGAAGAAGTTAATCACGAACAACAATTGAACAGCAAATACCACGATAGCCGCAATAGTGATAAATTGATTCATTTCAGCAAAGTGCTTGAACGCATCAAAACTATCGAAGCTGTAATATCTTCTTGGCACACCTGCCATACCGATATAGTGCATCGGCCAGAATATTGCATATGCGCCAATCATCGTACCCCAGAAGTGAATCTTTCCAAGAGTCTCATTCATGAATCTTGAGTACATCTTCGGATACCAGTGGTAGATTCCAGCAAACATTCCAAAGAATGCCGCTACACCCATCACAATATGGAAGTGAGCAACCACAAAGTAGGTATCGTGCATCTGTATATCAATAGTAGAATTACCCAAGAATACACCTGTCAATCCTCCAGAGATAAACATGGATACAAATCCAATAGCAAACAACATTGGAGTATTCAGCCGTAGATTACCTCCATATAAGGTGGTGATCCAGTTGAATACTTTTACGGCCGACGGAACGGCTATAATCAATGTGAAAATCACAAAGAAATTAGAGATAAATGGATTCACACCAGACATAAACATGTGGTGAGCCCATACTATAAATGACAAGAATGCAATTGCCAATATAGAATATACCATCGCTCGATAACCAAAAATAGGTTTACGAGAATGTACGGCTAATACCTCTGATACTATCCCCATCGCTGGCAGGATAATAATATATACTTCAGGGTGACCAAGGAACCAGAACAAGTGCTGGTACAATACTGGTGACCCTCCTACTCTATCCAAAGCCTGGCCTTCAATAAATATTTCACTCAAGAAAAAGGAAGTTCCCAATCCTCTATCCATCATCAGCATGAAAAATCCTGAAGCCAATACTGGGAAAGATAATACTCCGATGATCGCTGTCACGAAGAAAGCCCATATTGTCAATGGCATTCTCCAAAGCGTCATTCCTTTTGTTCTAAGGTTTAATACTGTCGTGATATAATTGATACCTCCAAGCAATACTGACACTACAAATAATGTCAAACTCACGAGCCAAAGCGTCATACCCGTGCCCGATCCTGTCGAGGCTTGCGGTAATGCACTCAGCGGAGGATATGCTGTCCATCCACCAGAAAATGGTCCTGTACTCAAGAATAATGAATAAAACATTACAATACCAGCCAAGAAGAAGAACCAGTATGAAAGCATATTCAAGAATGGAGATGCCATATCTCTTGCTCCCAATTGAAGCGGAATAAGAAGATTACTAAATGTTCCACTCAATCCTGCCGTTAATACAAAAAAGACAAGGATCGTACCGTGCATGGTAACCAAGGCGTAGTAAAATTCAGGAGCCAAAGTACCAACTCCAGTAGCATCCACTACAATCCATTTTCCAAGCATTGGCTTCAACCAGGTCAAACTCTCTTCAGGGAATCCCAATTGTAATCTAAATACAATAGACATCGCAGCACCAATGACAGCCCAAATGATACCTGTTATTAAAAATTGTCTCGCGATGATCTTATGATCCATCGAGAAAATATAATGACTTATGAAACTTGACTGATACTTATCACCATGATGATGATCGTGAAAGTGATCTTCATACCCCAATTCTTGGATCAGTGCATCTTCATTATATGTTGTTGCAATATTTGCCATCTTTAATTTTAGTTTTAAATCTATTGTGATATAATTCTCAATTCAGTTCTTCTGTTCTGCTCTCTTCCTTCTTCAGTACTATTGTCGCCAATAGGTGAAGTTTCGCCATAACCAGCATATCTTAATTTCGAAATATCCAATCCTTTATTACTCAAGTAATTCATTACATTCTGTGCTCTGTTTTGTGACAACTCCATATTTGAAGCATCATCTCCCTGACTATCCGTGTGTCCTGCTAATTCTACGTTCACATTATTGTTCGATTTCAAAATATTCGCCAAATTATCCAGCTCATACTTCGACAAATCTGAAAGTGCTGCAGATCCTGTATTATAGAAAACATGTTTTAGTAAAATTGTTTTATCATCAGCATTCTCGCTGTCCAAGGCATTCTTGAAATCAGCTCTTAATTCCTGTGCTCTTTCCTTGATTTCAAAGTCCAATAATTGTCCTTTTCTTGGATCAGCATCGGTACCTCTTACTGTTGACAAGTAAGTAGATTGTAATCCTTCCAACCAGTCATTGTATTCAGATCGAGTTACAATTTTCAAAATTCTTCTCATAGAATAGTGTCCTGATCCACATAGCTCTGCACAAGCCAATTCATAATCAAACTCTTTCCATCTTGGAAGACTTTCTGGATCATTCTCATCGAAAGGTACATTCCATTCAGGGTACTTTCTCAATTCTTGTCTGTACTCATCTGTAGTTTTGATAGGCTCAAAAATAAAGTAAGTAGGCAGACCTGGTATTGCATCCATTTTCACTCTGAAGTGAGGTAAGTAGAAATTGTGCAATACATCTTTTGATGTGATTCTTACTCTTACTGTAGTATCTACTGGTAAGACAATATTGTCCGTACCACCCAATACTATATCGTCAATAGATTTGTCATCCGCCCAGTCCATTCCCAGTGGGTTCGAAGCTGGATTGATATTTCTATAGTCTTTAGTTCCCAACTTGCCATCAGCTCCCGGGTATCTGATATCCCATCCAAATTGATATCCAGTAGCTTCTATCTCAAGGTATTCATCTTCATCAGTAAGATCAGGCATAATATTATTCCAGGCAACCAGACCTTTTACTACTAAAAACGTAAGTACTATGGCTGGAATAATAGTCCATACCAACTCAATAGTATTGTTGTGCGCAATAAATTGAGCCTTATTTCCTTCTCTACTTCTATATTTATAAGAATACCAGAAAAGAAGTACATGTGTAATGAAGAATACAATGAATGTTATCCACAGTGTGGCATCAAACATACCATCAATCTCACCACCATGCGCCGATGCAGCCCCATGAGGTCCATAACCCAGCATTACATCTTTATAATACACAGCTGACCATATTGTCCCAATTAAGAACAACACCATAAAACCTACTAACCAAACTGCTGTCCGATCATTGGCTTGCTGTGCAACTTCTTCTTCTCCTCTAATCTTTGCTGCCAGGTCAGATATTTTTCCTATCTGCACCACGACAACTGCGAGGATGACCATTATTAAAATTGCTATAAATCCAGTCGACATTTTTGACTATTTATTTTTTGATTAAATCTTATTCAATTTTTCTCTAAACATGGTGGTGTAAACTCTCACCCAAGTAAGGATCATTTTCTGGCACCATCGATGCTTTGCTCAAACTCCTGAATGTCACGAATAAAAACAATGCTAGGAATCCTAAAAATGTACCTAGTTCTAAAAATCCAGGGAATGTATATCCAAGTAAAAATTCAGATGCATGCTCCGCTCCATGGCCATGTCCATGCGCTGCGGCATCAGCTGCTCCATGTCCTGCGCCATGATCTCCTTCACCATGATGACTCGCGGTAATCAATACACCTGGCTTTATCATTAAGAAATAATCCCACCAGTGTCCCAAGACTACTATACCAGCAACAAATCCTACAGAACCAAATTTTCTCTTTGTATCATTTCTCAACAAAATGAAAAATGGAAGTATGAAGTTTATGATTAAATTTCCGTAAAACAGTACTGGATATTTATCCATACGCTCTCTGAAGTATATTGTTTCTTCTCCAACATTTGCATACCAGATCAACATGTATTGTGAAAACCACAAGTAAGTCCAGAAAATACTAAATGCAAACAAGAACTTACCTATATCATGAATGTGCTCTTGAGTCACATTGTCATAATATCCCTGTGCTTTCAAGTACAATAAAATCAAGATTGTAAGTGCAATCATCGCGACGAACCAACTTGCCGCACTATACCAGGCAAACATTGTGCTGTACCAGTGTGCATCAATACTCATCACCCATTGCCAGATCATTGCTGCAGAAGTAAAACCAACTATCGGCAAGAATACACCTGCGTACCATCTCATTCTTCTGTGTCTGGAGAAATTCACACCTGCACCCTCTCTATCTTCTTCCAGTGATAATGCTCTCAATCTATTGTAGAAAAAGATCCAAGTCCCTCCAATAATTATTGTACCAAATAGATACCAATTCTTATTCAAAAATCCTGATTTCCCTTCTAAAACAGCATCTCCTTCAATTTCACCAGCCCAGTGGTAGAGGTGATTTAGATCAAAATATGTTGCTATTCCGATAAATACCATTAGTCCGGTACCTATATATAGGAAAGATCCAAAGGCTTCCCACACTCTTTTGAATTGCACATGCCATCCTGCATAGGCAGTAATACACACAGCAATAAAGAAAGTAGCCATCAAAGCCAATCCAGTAAAGAATACTGCATTGTGCAGAAGATTGGACCAAAAACGAGTATGCGCTTGATCATCTGAGAACCATGTGAGTCCCATGCATATAATACCCAATGCCATAAATGACATTAAGAATGTTTTGACTGTACTTTTAAAAACAAATTGATTCATTATTGTCTTTTTCTTTTTTTCGTTCGATTAATGATCGTGATTACCTTCACTTCCTGATCCGCTATGACCGTGGCCATGCTCTTCTTGAACATGTTGCTCATCTTGACCATCAATATGATGATGATCATCTTTATGCTCAATATCCACACCATGTCCGTCCATATTCGATGCTAAATAATCTTTACCAGCAGGTTGATCAATCGCATTCAATGTATTCTCTTCTTGATTGTATGTAAGTTTTAATTCCTTGGCTTGAAGAGATCGGATGTAATGAATGACACTCCATCTCTCTTCATAAGAAATCTTATCAGCATACGATCCCATCATATTCTTACCATACATTATTGAATGATAATATCTTCCGTTTGAAGCATTTACATGTTCTTCCAAGAGGAAATTTGCTGGTTGTACAGGATATACACCTCCGTCATCTCTTACCAGATAACCATTTCCGTCTCCTTTATCTCCGTGACAAGTAGCACAAAAAACATTGTACAATTCTTTGCCCTCTTCTAGACCTGCTTCTGTAATAGGGAATGGATTATTCACAAGCTCAGCCATTGCTCTTTCTCTTTCTGGCTCTGTGTCACCATAGTAATAAGGCACACTTCCTTGTACTGGAATGGTAAATCCATTGCCATTGCTCCTTCTTGGGACTGTACCTTTTACAGGCAATCCAGGCTGCGCATATTTGTAATATTCATCCTCAGTACCCCAAGTATTATAATAGTAATAATTATAATAATTTGCTTCGTAAGCAACAGAGTGTCCCATATCGGGCATGTACTCAGATCCTGCATTATTGACTCCCGCTTGCTGACAAGATTGAAGGCCAAAAGCCCCAACTATCAAAACGAGAAACATATATATTTTACTACTCTTCATCTTTATTAGATCTCTTTCGTTTATATCGTTTTGTGGTTCACTTCAGAAGCTCCAGTCGAAGAAAAGAATGATTCTGCTGCTGAAGAATCTACTTCTGATTTATTAAAGGCAATACAGAATTTGTCATCTGTAATTCTATCATCCAGATAAGGGTTGGTCACCCCAGGTCCCAAGCCACAAATCGTATAAAAAGTGACAACCATTCCAATAGACGCAAACAATACTGTCAGCTCAAATGTGATTGGAATAAAAGCTGGAACTGACCAATAAGGCTTACCACCAAATATAATAGGCCAATCTTTGGTAAAAATCCATGTCATACCCAAGAAGGCAGTCAATGTTCCCATCGCACCAAAAATAAATCCTGCGATATGAAGTCTTGATTCTTCAAGCCCCAACAATGGATCTAATCCGTGTACTGGAAATGGACTGTAAACATCCATGATTTCTAAATGATCGCTGTTCGCTTTTTTTACAGCCTCCATCATGTCTACTTCATCATCATAAAGTCCGTATACTACATCTATATTTTTATGAGCCATAGCTTCTAATTATCTCTTATTATTAAATTAATGAGCATCTTCTGTTGATACAGCCTCGTGACTGTGAGAATGTCCCAAATTCTTTCCTCTGTATTGATCTCCTGAAGTCTTCAAGATACTCTTGATCTCAGCAACTGCCACAGTAGGCGCTACTCTTGTAAATCCAAGGAACAATACAAAGAATAATCCTAGCGTACCGATGAAAATACCAATCTCCACCCATGTAGGACTATATAATGACCAACTCGATGGCAAATAATCTCTTGCCAGCGTAGTCGCAATAATCACAAATCTCTCAAACCACATTCCGATGTTGATAAAAATCGACATGAAGAAGGTAAACAATACATTTCTTCTCAATTTCTTACTCCAGAAAAACTGTGGTGATACTACATTACAGAACATCATTCCAAAATATGACCACCAATATGGTCCAAGTGCTCTATTGAAGAATGCAAATTGCTCATAAACATATCCTGAATACCATGAGATGAACAACTCTGTCAAGTATGCAACCCCTACGATCGAACCTGTAGCCAGGATGACCTTATTCATAGATTCGACGTGCTCGAGGGTAATGTAATCTTCCAACTTCAATACCTTCCTTACGACCAACATCAATGTCAATACCATGGCAAATCCAGAGAATATCGCACCTGCCACGAAGTATGGAGGGAAGATAGTGGTATGCCAACCAGGAATTACAGAAGTGGCGAAATCAAAACTTACTATCGTGTGTACAGAAAGTACCAATGGTGTAGCTATACCTGCTAGGATCAATGATAATGATTCCCATCTTTGCCAGTGCTTCGCTGATCCTGTCCATCCGAATGATAAGAAGTTGTAAATTTTCTTTCTGAATCCTTTTGCTCTATCTCTTACTGTTGCAAAATCAGGTACAAGTCCAGTATACCAGAATAACAATGAAACGGTGAAGTAAGTACTAATCGCAAATACATCCCACAGCAATGGTGAATTAAAGTTTGGCCAAAGTGGACCTCTTGTATTTGGATATGGGAAAATAAATATGGCCAACCATACCCTACCCATGTGGATCACTGGGAATAATCCAGCACACATTACGGCAAAAATGGTCATCGCCTCCGCAGCTCTATTTACTCCTGTTCTCCATTTCTGTCTGAATAGAAGCAAAATCGCCGAAATCAGCGTTCCCGCGTGACCGATACCGATCCACCAAACGAAATTGGTAATATCCCAACCCCAACCAATGGTTCGGTTAAGATCCCAGGTACCTATACCATGCCAAATGGTCCAAATGATACAAAATATACCAAATGATAATACCATTACGGATAATAAGAAACCTATTATCCATGGTCTGGATGGGGTCCTCTCTGTTGGACCGATCAGATCTTCGGTGATCTGATGGTACGTTTTCCCTCCTGTTACTAAGGGTTCTCTTATTGGACTTACAACAGCACTCATATATTAGTGTTATGTGTTTTTTTCTTTAAATATTATCTTCTCTTACTTAAGCATCAAATGATTTGTCTCTGTTATTCACCTTCATAGTGTAAGTCACTGAAGGTCTAACATTCACCTCTTCTAATACCAAGTATGACAATGGAGAATTATTCTTTTTGACCAAATCTCCTTTTTTGTTATTCAAATCTCCAAAAGTTATAGCTCCTGTAGGACAAGCTGTCATACATGCAGAACTAACATCTTTGTCTTGTAATCTTCTTCCTTCCATCTTAGCAGTAAGTTTTCCAGTCTGCAATCTCTGAACACAGAAACTACATTTTTCTATTACTCCTCTTGCTCTTACAGTTACATCTGGATTCAATACCATTCTTGTCAAATTGTCCGCTCCAAATGGCAATTCTTCATCTGCAATCTTCACCTGATTCGCTGGGAATAAATCCGCAGTCGTATAATCCAACCAGTTGAATCTTCTTACCTTATAAGGACAGTTATTCGCACAATATCTAGTTCCGATACATCTATTATATGTCATCTGGTTCAATCCTTCAGAACTATGATTCGTCGCATTTACCGGACATACATTTTCACAAGGTGCATTATCACAATGCTGACACATCATTGGCTGATACACTACATTTGGATTTTTAGCATCTCCATAGTAATATCTGTCAATTCTCAACCAAGTCATCTCGTGGTGTCTTGACACTTCTCTTTTTCCTACAACTGCTACATTATTCTCAGCCATACAAGCCACTGTACATGATCCACATCCTGTACAAGCATTAAGGTCGATATTCATACCCCAATGGTGTCCCATTTCATACTTATGGTCGTAGCCCTTATATATTTGCTGCTCATTAAGGTGTTGAGCATGCTCTCTTTTATTTTTGAGAAATTCTACGTTTTCCTTTAGATCTCCAACAGTCGAATTGTAGATGATTGATCTATCTGTCAATGATCCCTGGAATCCTTTTACTCCCGTGAAGTAATCGAAAAATACCGTCGCTGCTTCATCCGCATTAATGATCTCGCCTGTACCTTCTTCAGGAGCTGTAACTCCAAAGGTGTGGTGGTACTGTACACAAGAGAAATAATCTTCTTTTCCAGTCTTTCCACTTATTTCGACATTGGTGTTGTAATAATTGGTCTTGCCATTTCCATCGACGGTCAATACATCATTCACATTCACACCCACTGGATCGCCTTTCATTCCAAAAGACCTTCCATATCCAAGCGCAAGTGACACTGTACCAGGCATTTGTCCAAATTGTTGAACTACAGGTACACTCATTTGCTTTCCTCCGATAGTAATATTCACCAAGTCTCCATCTTCCAAATCTTTATAACCATCAAAAGACCGCACTCCGTCGAAATTAACTGGAACTGCTAGATAGTTGCCCCATGAAGTTCTCGTTACTGGGTCTGGCATTTCCATCAACCAAGGGTTATTGGCATATTGTCCATTACCCATTGATACAGATTCGTAGAAATTTATTTCTAATTCGTTGTTCGCAGGTTTTGCTATCGATGTAGCAGCCGAAGCAGCACTTCCAGAAAATTCTGGAGCATTGTTAGCCGTACTTCCTACATTATATACACCATCTTGAAGTACTGAATCCCAAAATGCATTCGCAAAAGTAAATGCCGAACTGCTTAAGTAATTGTCAACCCATCTCTTCTTCAAATAATCGAAATATGGTTGATCTGAATCAGCATTCAAATTACTGCTATCTGCCCAAGTCAACAATGATTGCTCATATTGTCTTGTATCGAATAGGTTATTTATAGTAGGTTGAATTAAGCTTATTTGTCCTCTCTTCGCTTCTGCATCTCCCCAGCTCTCCAATGAATGGTGAGTTGGAGCTACAATATCGCACTTGCTTGTCGTCTCATCATTAGACTGTGCAAACGAAATTTTTGTTTTCACCTTTGACAATGCTGTAGCCAAATCTGCTCCCTTTGCATAATCATATACTGGATTACAACCATTAAAGATGACTACATCAACATTTCCAGAATTGATATCGCTTACCAGCTTGGTTAATTCTGCTTCACTTCCTTGTCTTTGCAATGAAGCATTTGCGAAGTTAACTGTAGACCCAATATTGCCAAGAGCACTATTGATAGCATTTACCAATTGTTGATCAGCTACAGCATTCGATCCACTCACAACCAAGGACTTACCTTGTGCTGCTTTAAGTTCTGTTGCAACCTTATCTAGACCAGCTTTAGCCGCAGGATTTAGGCTTGGCACTGAAATGCCACCTACGATCTTGTTAGCCAAATATGCAATTGCTGCTCCCATCTCAGATGGCTTGGCCAATATTCTATTATCTGCATTTGATCCTGTCAATGACATTCCAGATTCAACTTGAATATGTCTTGACATTTTTGGATTTGTAATGTCTTTTATTTGTCTTCCTTTGACCCATTGAGCAGCATATTCAACTGGAGAAATCCATGTGCCCAAGAAATCAGCTCCAAATGAAACAATTACATCTGCTTTATCAAATCTATAGTCAGGAATTACTCTATCTCCAAAATTTTCTTGGTTTGCATCTAGAATTGCAGAGCTAGAAACTGGATCATAAGTTACTTCTTGAGCATTGTTATACTTGGCTTTGAACTCGCCAATTGCTGCATGAGCTGTAGGACTTAAAATAGTATTGGTTACTATTCTTATTCCTCTTGAATTGGCCAAAGCAGCTTTCACTGCCTTATCCACATCTGCCCAACTGCTATTTACAAATGCTCCATCCTGTTGCATCTGAGGCATAGTAAAACGAGCAGTATCATACAGACTCAAAACTGAAGCCTGAGCTCTAGCCGATGTTCCACCACCTGTCATTGAAGACAAATTGTTTCCTTCAATTTTTATAGGTCTCCCCTCTCTGGTTTTCACCAAAACAGGTACAGAATCCCCGCCTGAGACATAAGTAGATGCATAGTAATTTGCAATCCCTGGTACAATAGAGTCAGGTTTGGTAACGTAAGGAATAGCTCTTTTCACTGGTATATCACAACCAGCAGCTACTGTAGCCGCTCCTAGACCAAATCCTAGAAACTTAAGAAAGTCCCTTCTGTTTCCACCTAAGTTTTCAGCTACCTCCTGATTTCCTAAATCCTCGATTAGATTAGGTTCTGCAAATTCCTTCTGAGATATTTCAATGAATTCAGGATCATTTGTTAAATCCTTTCCTCCTATCCAAATATTCGATGTATTGTCTTTCATTTAATACTGTTTGACTATATAGTATAGCTGACTTTTACTGACAGCGATAGTTTCTAAATTTTAATGTTAATAGTGACATTTTTGACATTCAAGTCCTCCGATGTCGGCTACGGTTACCTTTTCCATATCTCCAGACTTCAAGTCTTCATGATATTTTGAGTAACTCTTATAATATTCATTATCCTTGAATTTCACATCTGTCTCTCTGTGACAATTGATGCACCATCCCATTGAAAGTGGTGAATGTTGTTGCAATACTTCCATTTTCTCAACTGTACCATGACAATCTTGACATTCAACCTTACCAACAGATACGTGTTGTGCGTGATTGAAATATACATGATCAGGAAGGTTATGAACTCTGATCCACTCAATTGGTCCTTGTATTTTGGTCTTTTGAGCATTCGTCAAAGAATTTTTGATGCCCTTCCACTGGCTAATTACCTCTCCTTTTCCATCTGCATCGATTTCAATCAATTCATTCTTCTCGATGTACTTAGCTTCGATCCATTTTGAATAAATCTCTTTGATTTCCTCTTCTGACATGTCATCGTAATTTTCGATGTACTTATTAGTAGAAGGATCAAATCCAATAGATGCATATATTTTGGTCAATTCGGCTGTTCCGTATTTAGAACCAGTCGTAATCGCTCTGTGGCAATTCATACATGTATTGGCCGCTGGGATCACAGAGTGCTTTGATCTTCTTGCACCATCGTGGCAATATTGACACTCAATCTTATGAATACCAGCATGTGTTTCGTGTGAAAACTTGATCGGCTGATCTGGTTGATATCCCTCTTGTCTTCCAAGGTTCGTAGCATTCGTTACAGTAGTATAACCTGCAAGAACAACCAAGGCAAATATCAAAAAGCTGATTACACCTTTAGAAGTTAGAGATTGTATTAATGTTTTTCTTTCTATTTGCTTACCATCTTTAGCCGCAGCTAAAACATTCAAATTCCCAATAATTCTTGTAAGGATTACTGCTAATAAGGTAAGGATACCTAATAATAAGGCGTACAACCATCCATTTGAATCATCTTCAGTAGGAGTATCATCTTTTACTACATCTTTTTTTACACCATATGTGCCATCTGCAGTTCCATTCACAAAGGCGAGTATCGAACCAATCTCATCATCAGTCAAAGACGGGAAAGCGGTCATGATGGTCGGCTTGTATTCTTCCCACAATTCCAAGGCTCTAGGATGCCCATCCTGAATAAGCTGTTGAGAATTACGAATCCATGCATACAGCGCTTCGTCATCGTCCCATCTCTCTTGAGAACCTGCTAGAGCTGGTCCCGTAGATGCAGAAACCATATTCTTGGCATGGCAGGTACCACAGTAATTCTTAAAAAGTTTTTTACCTGCATCAGGACTAACTTCTGCCATCAAACTGAAAGAAGCGAAAACTAACAAGAGTGTTAGCAATTTATTTAGGTTGAGATGCTTATATATCATTATATAATTTCTTTTCAATACTTATTTAACCCTCATTTCTAGAGGCTTATGAAAATCGTCTTATTTCACAGTGCAAAAATAGAATTTAACATGATTTTAAAACAACTTATGAGCTCGTATATTCTTTATTTAGATTTCATCTAAATAGCCCAATTGTAATTTTTGTGTAAAATCTTGTTAAACAGATACTTTTGCTTTTATGTGTGGATGTGGATCATAATTTTCCAATGTAAAATCTTCATATACAAAGTCAAAAATTGAATCTACATTCTTATTTATATTCATTTGAGGAAGAGGTCTAGGATCTCTACTCAATTGTAAATTTGCTTGTTCCAGGTGATTAAGGTATAAATGCACATCTCCGAATGAATGTACAAACTCCCCCGCTTCCAATCCAGTCACCTGTGCCATCATCATAGTAAGCAAGGCATATGACGCTATATTAAATGGTACGCCCAAAAATGTGTCTGCCGAACGCTGATATAAGAGGCAAGATAATTTTCCATCAGCTACATAAAACTGGAATAAACAATGGCAAGGTGTAAGAGCCATTTGGTCCAGTTCGCCAGCATTCCATGCATTCACAATTATCCTCCTGCTGTCTGGATTATTTTTTATTAAATCAACTGCTCTTTGAATTTGATCTATAGATTCTCCGTTGGGAGTGCCCCATGACCTCCACTGTTTTCCATAGATAGGACCAAGATCACCATTCTCATCCGCCCAGGCATCCCAAATTTTCACCTTGTGATCTTTAAGGTAGGCAATATTTGTGCTGCCCTTGAGAAACCAAAGTAATTCGTGAATAATAGATCTAAGATGTAATTTTTTGGTGGTGAGCATCGGAAAGCCTTCAGACAAATCAAATCTCATTTGATATCCAAAACAGGACATTGTTCCAGTCCCAGTTCTATCGGATTTTTTCACACCATTATCCAATATATGGCGCAGTAGATCTTGATATTGCTTCATTGCTCACAGTTGAAGCCGCAAATATATCTATTTATATATATTTATAAAATTTTAATATGTATTTCTTTTGGTATGGATAAATAAATTCAATCGGAAGAATAAATAGAATATTGAACATGAATAGACAGGAGGAAAATCCAATCAAATTTTAATACATACTAATTATAAAGATTCCAAGTGCTCGCCGCACCCAGTTTTATTTTGACCAAACCAACAATTCCCGATCAGGTTGACTTTCTTAATTTTTTAACTAAAAAAAATAAAAAATAAGAATTTTGTAACTTTTGAGAACTAACCTTCGTTTTATATTGCGTAGATGCAACCTTTTAGAATTTTTTGCATCTAATGATTAAGACCTTTACTACTACCCAATTGAAAACTTATTAGAATGAACTCTAAAAAACTTCAGCAATATTTTTTTTCGTCGCTAGTCGTACTTAGTATTCTTTCATCCCTTTACCTCAATCTTCACGTTGAGCCAAACCATAATTCACTAGCAGAACTAAACGATTCAGAAACTACCATTAGATTAATGGCCGACATCGATGCCTTCCAGCACATCATTCAAAATGTTGCCAAGCAAATTGTTTTCTAAAAATATTTTTTCTGAAAAAGTATATTGCTAAATCCTGAATGACTTTCATAAAATAACAATGGGTTAAATATGCACATATTTAACCCATTGTTATTTTATTCTGAATTAGATGACTGTAAGTCAACCATAGTAATTTTCGATAACGACATATTTATCGTCTTCCTATTGCACGCATTTAACAAATCCTAACTCAAGCGAAAAAGAAAAGGGTAACTCCTTTGCTAGAACTACCCTATCGTTTTGTTTATATGATCATCAAAGTATACTGAAGCATACTAATCGAATAATCCATCGTATTCCGAACTTTCACCAGAACTCGTATTGGTTTGGATATCAAGTTCTTTAAGATCCAAAACATCGCTATCGACATTTTCCTGACCTCCTAGAAGAAGCAAGGTAGATTTTTTCTCATACTCTTCCAACATTTTCAACCCTTGTTCTTCGAATACTCCATTTTGTAGATCTACACTATTCATAAAGTCAGAAGACATTTCCATAAATCTTTCCATCTCTCCTACCTTATTTGATACATCATCAGCAATGACTTCCATCGCTTGATCAAACATGGCTCTCTTGTCACTATCACCTTTTATAATGCTCATGGCTGAAGACATGGCCGAGTGACTTGCTCTTATAGCTTTTCTTTCTTGTTCCTTCACCTTTACCTGATCGACTGTATCTTCCAGTAAGATTTCAGAATTAGAGTACATTTTTGAAAGCACCTTATATAGTACAGACATTTTAGAGTGAAGGGCTGAATACTTCCCATTGCTCTCTTTCAATCGAGCCGCCTTTCTACTTGAAAGCATCATAGCCTTTTGATTGCTCATTTGTTTTGCCTTTCTAGCAATGGCCATTTGTTTCTCAATTTCCTTATTATTGTCTGCGACGATGGTCTTAAGCTTTCGCATCTGCCCCTTAAGACTTCCTATCTGACTGCTCATTTTTTTGAGATTGTCTTTCAGGTCGTCAATATAATTTTTCAATATTCCTATTGGGTCAATCGTAACAAATATTCCTGTGATCCATCTCATGACAGATTTGTACATGTAGCTCACAAGGGTTCTCATCTTCGGGTCCAAAACCATGTAAATAATTGCGCCCAAAATTAATAGCATGGTTACAATTCCAAACATATTTCCCAATGTAGCCAAGATTGCTCCACTATATTTGAACAATAAAAATCCAGCGCCCCCAATTATTCCTAAAAGAAAGAGCGCTCCCGTAGTGCCTTCTGGTCTGCTCCAAAATGATTTGGGCTTAAAATCTGTATTTTCCATTATGTCTTTATTTCTTAAGTGATGAAGATAATAGTTTTCGTCAAACTAGAATATTAAAAATTAAATTTTACAAAAGTCTCGTATTATAAAGATGAACTGATATTGATAATATCTTCTTCTATTTGACTATAAATAGCATCGAAGGTAGACTTAAAGTCACTTCTTGTTGCTTCTATCTTTTCTTGAGCAGCAGCCACGACATCGTCCACCTGTCCAATCTTGCCTTCGAACATTTCAATTTCTTTCAATAGTTTAGCTATTTTTTCTTTATGGCTTACTATTTCTTTCTTTAATCGCTCAGCTTCAACCTTCTTACCATCTACATTTTTGGCAATTTTGTTTTTCAGTGCGATGGCGAATTGCTCTCGTTCCTTGTCCAGTGAACCTTTATATTTTTTAGCTGAATTGACCAATTTATTTTTAGTAACCCCAATTACTGAAGCGGTAGCAAATGCTGACTTTAGGGCTGTGTCTTTGTCCATCCCCATTTCAAGCATCTTCTTTACCGATACTTTGAATTTTAGATAATCAAAATCTTCGCTTGCATTCTTGCTAATGGCTGCAATGAGGGCGGTTTGCATTTTGGAATTGGTAATATCTTCGCTGGCAAATAGTTTCTTTAGATCTACGGTCATTTGTTATTTTTTCGAATTCAAATATAATTGTACAATATTGTTAAAACAACTTGTAAGGGAAAATGATTGAAAGAATATCCCAAGTTTAGATTAATTGATATATTTTGACGATGATCGTAATTGATTAAAGAGTGAAAATTAATGTGTTTTGAGGAATAGCGTAAAAATTAAAACAAGAATGTCATTCCTATATCCATTTTGATGACATTGGTCGCACTTTGTACAACTTCAAATGCCTCTTGTGGAAATTCGACAAATCCCAAATTTTCGCCGATCTTTTTCTGATATTCACCAGAGACAGCAAAATGATAGGCGGTCTTCAAATTAAGATAGTAGATATCTGAAATGTGGATTTGAAATCCTAGAGCACCGCCATAGGCAAGTACCCATTCTCCAGATAGAATATCAAAGCTTTCGTAGGTTTCATCATTCAAAAACACCCCTGATTCTGAAAGATAAGTATACATCCATTTGACTCCAAGGCTTCCTTCTACATATGGTTCTATCCTACTCAGTTTAATTGGAGGATAATATCGATAGTTGAGATTGATTCCCAAGGCATTACTAGCCACCCGACCAGAAACCTCCAGCTGCTCGTTGCCTACCACCGCATCATAGTCCCTACTAAACGATCCAAGATTCATGTGAAAAGCTTCAATCCCAATAAATGATGGCTTTTCTTTTTGCAATTGTAATAAATAACCCAGCGAAAGACCATAAAGCAAGCTTTTATCAATTTTCTCAGAAAAAGCATCTATCGGAGCATACATTGAAAAATTGACATCTAGAAAATGAACTCTTGAAATCTCATCCTCCTCCATCTCCTCGGAAAATTCAACATCTTGACTTTGTGCGGAAGCTGCACATATGATAAATGATAAAAACAATAATAATATATACTTCATAGCCAAATCAAGCAGATTCAATTGGATTATTCAAATCAATATCAGATTCAATTTATAATCTAAAGATATTTCAAATTTAAACAAGGTATTTAATTTATTCCTCCCTTTAAGGAAGATTTAGCATAATACAAAACGAATATTTGCGCTATGAGGTAGATGATTTAGATATTTTAATAGTGCCCCTTGACTCTTGGACTCCAGTACCATTCTTAAAATGAAAAGAATTTTTTGTCTCTAAGATCCATCATTGGCTTTTCAAAGTATTTGTACAAGGCAGATGATACGATAATAACGACGCACCAATATATCAAGTATTTAATGATGCCATCCATTCCTCCTTCGGGCGAAAAATTGTCTCGTATCACTTCTGCGACCAGGGCCAAATTAATCAGGTACATAGAGTAAGATATTTTACTGATATGCTGTATCACAATAGCCAAAACACCCTTGGACTTCTTGTAGCTTTCCGTGAGTGGAAGAACAAACATTATTGACAACGGAGTCAGTGAAAAATACATTACCTGCCTATAAATTGTAGTAACGCTTTGTTTGTAATTCAAAATTGCAATGATGAGTATGACGCCAAAAATGAAAAAAGGAATTTTGATTCTTTCCCACAAGGTATTGTAATAATGGTATATCCAGGCCAGGACCAAGCCATATCCAATACTATCTAATCTGCATAAAACTGTTTTTTTGAATATCAAACTATATACAGCACTGGAAATACGGTCGTCATAGATTGAATATCGATAACAAATGGGCGCGATTATCATTATCAGCGTGGTGATCAAGAAAGAGTACTTCGGCTTCATTACCTTCATCAAAAACAAAATCAACAGTGGCGCCATTATATAAAACCATTCCTCGACGGACAAGCTCCACGATTCCCAGAAAAAATGCTTGAATGGAGTTTTAAAGTTTTGTGTAAATGTTAGAAAGTGAAAATTGAATTGTTCAATATCTTCCTGAATGATTTTGTGTTTTACAAAGATGTAATTTAAGGCCAGGATTAAGTAATAAGCGGGCAAGGTCCGAAACCACCTTCTTTTCCAAAACTTGGTCAACTCCCTTGGTCCAAATCCGTCCTGATTTTCAATCTCCTTCAGCAATATCCGCCCAATCAAAAATCCACTTAAGACAAAAAATATTGTCACCCCATCAATCATTCTGAAATAAGGAAATCCCTCTAAAACCGTGTCATCAAGAATAAATCCGCCATGCACGAAGACCACGAGTAGAATCGCAATAGATCGGACGATGTCCAACCCGAATATTCTTTTGGGATCTGTATTAAGACTCATTATTATCGCTCATAACTTTGGGTCACGTACAAAAGTTGGGGAGCAATATAAAGAATTGATATAAATGTTAGGTTTGTATAATGGAATTACAAACACTAGCTTCTTTACTTTTGCCTGAAGGGATTCTTGATCATTTCGAGGTTATTCGGATTTCGGAATGTTGCGACACTATTACAAAGAAGGTTGAATATCGTATATGGATAGATGAGTTAAATGATAGCCCAGATGGGTATGAGTCCAAAGGGTTTTATAATGAAAAAGTAATACAAGATTTTCCACTTAGAGGCAGGGCAGTATATCTACATGTTAGAAGGCGACGTTGGAGAGATGTTATGGGCCAAAGGCCTGATATTAAAAGTGATTTCAGTTTTGTTGCTAAAGGAGTCAAGTTAACACAAGAGTTGGCTGCTTTTTTAAAAGCATGAGGTGTTAGATCGAGAAGATACGATCAGTAATATATCTAGTTATTATTATGTAAATCCCAGAAAAACGAGTCGGGTAATCAAAAAGCTCAATTCTGATTATCATCGATTTAAATATCAATTACGAGAAAACATAAACCAAGTCTATCCTGAAAATATGGGAGAGCACTTACATATAGATGAAGTAGCACTTTCAAAAGGAGAGTTATTTACTTTTTTGACCAATCCTCAAGGTCGCGCAAAACAGGGAACCATTGTAGCGGTCATTGAAGGAACCTCTTCTACCAAGATTAATGAGGTACTAGACAAAATAGCTTTGGTTCGACGAAAAGCAGTCAAAACAGTAAGTCTGGATATGGCTGGAAGCATGAATTTGGCTGTAAAGGCTAGTTTTCCCAATGCCGCTTTAATCATTGATAAGTTTCATGTTATAAAATTAGTTATTGATGCACTTCAATCTTATCGGATCCAATTAAGATGGAAGGTTTTGAAATTAGAAAACCAAAGAATTCAGTTTTGTAGAGAGCACAAGTATCGCCTAACAATAAGAACTTATCCCAATGGTGACACTGAACGTCAATTGCTTGCTAGAAGTGTTCATTTACTATTCAAAAACCCTAATGATTGGACGGAAAGTCAGGAGTTAAGAGCCCATATCTTATTTCAAAATTATCCAAGGCTAAAACAGTTTTATGAGCATGTTCAATGGTTTAGAAAGATATATATGGAGCAGAATGTAAACAAGGCCAGAATCAAAATAAAAGACTGGATAGCAAAAAGCTATTCATACAGAGAAGAAGTATTTCATACAGTGGCAAATACTATTGAAAATCATATGGAGAATATACTAAACTACTTTCAATACAAAAAAACCAATGCATTTGCTGAATCATTTAACTCCAAAATCAAAAGGTTCAGATTTAATCAAAGAGGAGTTACCGATCATATATTTTTCCATTATAGACTAAAAGCTCTATTTGCTTAATCCCCAACTTTTTGACATGTCCCCTAATTCTTTTAAACACCTCTCCCCTTCTTCACCTCCCCTGCAAACCAAAAAGACCCTCCCGTTTTCACAGAAAGGTCTTTTTTACTAATTATTTAATTCAACTTAATGAATACAATAATATCAAAAAGTGTAAATCAATAATCGGGAATATTCTTATTCTAAAATAATCATCTTCTTCGTCGCTGTAAATTCTCCGCTCTCTAAAGTATAGTACAATACTCCACTTATACCCAGATCATTCGACTTCAAGGTAATTTCATTGTAGCCTCTTGTTCCGATTAGTGATTTATTCACCAATACTTTTCCTGTAACATCTAGTACTGTGAAGTTTACCTTGCCCTCAGCAGCCAATCTATATCCGATTGTTGTCTGTGCCTTGAATGGGTTCGGTTCATTCTGATACAATTCTGATGTCTCCACTTCAACTACATCTCCTCTCATTTCTATCTCTACATTTCTTATCTCTAGCGTCTCTCCTATGCTTGTGTTGAGCGTAGTCGAAACATAAGCTTCTGAATTCGTCACTTTAGATGTGATGTCAATCATATTGCTCAACTGTCCACTTGTCTTAGCAACAAACTTCACTGTGAAGATAGTCTCATCTTTTCCTGCACTTACTGCCGTTGAACTGTTGTAACTCATCGTCACTACATTGCTTGACAATACTCCTACATTGCCTTCATTCATCACTACAACTCCACCTTCGATTCCTGCAAACTCCAATCCATTCAACTCCATCGTAAACTGATATCCAAATACTTCCTGGAAGTCTTCACTTGTAAATCCTACTGACACTTCTTGTCCTGCTTCTACTTCCTGATTCAAGATGCTCAACAATACTTTATTATTTGATCTGGTAACTGCTGTCGCTCCATTCGATAAGTTTGCTATCGCATCTTCCGTTACATCTCCTATCTTCACCGCTACAAAGTGATTCGTCATCTCATCTGATTCTAGGTCATCTACCTCTACACTGTAGTCGATATCATTTAGGTCCATGCCCATATCCATCGATTGTCCCCTATTCACAAATCTCCAGGATTCATTCGTCGGTAGATCCGTTATGATTCCTAAGATCAACTTTCTCAACTCTACCAAATCATGTGCCTTGATTTCTGTATCGCCATTGATATCCGCTGCTATCAACTTGTATGGTGAATTCAATTCTTCCAATCCTAAGATATGTCTCTGAATCTTCACTAAATCCAAGGTACTTACTCCAT
Organism: Saprospiraceae bacterium; assembly: GCA_965230575.1. Lineage (GTDB taxonomy): Bacteria > Bacteroidota > Bacteroidia > Chitinophagales > Saprospiraceae > CAJXUU01. The sequence continues at coordinate 5,272,692 of OZ246013.1, read as the reverse complement.
TCAGGTAATCTACATCCTTACTACTTGTCAATTGATAATCTGCATTCAAGGCATTCTCTGGGAAAGCATAGTATCCCGTAGCATCTGTCATCGTAGTAACTGGATATTCTGGTAGTACTGATCCCAGATTTACTTCTACCTCTTCTACTCCCATTCCGCCTTCGGTCTCTATCATACCTGCTATCATTGGCTTGGTTGATGTCGATCCTCCACATTTGAATATCTCTACATCTCCAAGGTCTCCTTTCTGATCAAAATTATCATACGCTCCATCATAATCTATTATGATATCCGTCATGAAATTCGGGTCACTTGCTGACTCACTTGAATTATTTCCATCTGCACTCATTCCCTGCATTCCATAATACAAGCTACCATCTGATGTCTCTACATAGTGCATGCTTGACCATACCAATTCATCACATCCTTCTATTCCATTGGATGATACTCCCGTAGCTCCAAAGTCTACTCCTCCTCCTGTATTCTCGCCTGGCTCTACATCAATACTTGGAAATTGTGGTGTTACCCAGCCTCCTACAAAGTATTTCAACTCCATCATCCAAGTGCCGCCTACAAGGTCATATCTCAATACCTTGCTATCATGGGCTCCTGTCACAAACCTCGTTCCTCTCTCTGCAAACATCATCTGATCTCCTCCTGTATTGAAGGCTATATCACTGATTCTCAATCCTACGCCCATGATGCCATCAAACTCTACTACTTCACTGCCTGATCCTGGGAAAGAACCATTTTCATTCAAGGTAATGCTATACATCGCTCGCTCTCCATCTGCTCCATCTGTGATTCGTGGGAAGTACAATTTCTTCGAGCCATCTTCTTTATTCAATCCTATTCCCCATACTTGCTCCGATACATCTGCCAAACCTGCCGATCCATCATCTGTTGTCCATGGATCATAAGTCTCCATGATCGCTCCACTTGCATTGATTCTATAGATCATTCCATCTTCAAGGTTACTCGCATACAACATCTCATTATCGTTACAGTATGCTATGTTTCCTATTCCATTCAATGATCCTCCTGTATTTGGAAGCTCTACAAATGGTTCTGCTATAAAGTCATTTCCTGCACTCGCCTTGAAGATCTGTCCTGGACCATATGGGTCATTATCATATCCTGTATCATATACATCCGATGCTGCTAAGAATACATTGTCACTGTTATCCATCGCTATACCGAATACCTGTCCGATCTGGTCTACTGTCCAATTCGCTGGGTGGATTGTCGTTATGCTTGTCGCATAATCCATCTCACTCGGTGCATTTTCAGTATTGGTCATATTGTAGATTACTCCTACAGCACCATCAGTACCTTCTTCTGCATTACATGTTCCTACTGCCCATCCTGTATAATCGGTAGGCTCGCATGAACACTCGTCCATCGGCGGTGGTGGTGGATCTACACATCCATGATTATCAACAAGGGTAAGGGATACTTGTGCAAAGTCTGCATTTCCTTTTTCATCCCATACATATACTTGAATCGCTACTGGACTATTCAATACATCATCGCCATCGAATGTCATACTTGATGAGTGCAATGCATCATCGTAGTTTGGATCATCTTCTGGTGGTGTATCACTGAAGGTATATCTCAAGTCTTCTTGCTCCGTACAATTGTCAAAACTTCCAATGTTGAAGTCTATTGCCCACAATTCTACCGTACATACTTCATCCATAATCGCTGAGCTCAAGCTTACCATATATGGTGTCGGTGCCTTCTTGTCTACTACCATGAATTCTGTATCACATGTAGTCACATTGTTACAGCCATCAGTCACCTTCCAGCTCACCTTGTGATTACTCATGCTTCCTACTATGTCTGGTAGTGGTACACTTACTGTCTCACCATTTGCTGTCGGTGACAAGTATACATCCGGGATTCCATTGCCATTCGTATCATTGAATTGGGTATCGAATGGTGGTAAGAAGCTACTGTACTCTAAATCTACTGTTCCATCTCCCCATAGGTCAACTAGTACTTGCCACTTCAACCAGCCTGTAGGACAATTTGCACTACCTGGGTCGGTGGCTACATTCGTTAATGTAATCATCGCTTCACACACCTCTCCATCATCATCACTATCACTGTGATCATTGATCGCATACATCTTATCGTCACAATCTTCGATTACCGGTTGGGTCTCATCAGTTACCTTGATCACCTGTACATGCTCCCATAGTCCTTCGCCATCCCAGAATGGATTGTTTGGCTCATAGTCACACCAGTTGATTACGGTATAGTGATTCACAAGCTTGTAACATGCTCCATCTTCAAAGAAGAAGGTATCTGTTTCCATTGTATACCCCATCACATCACATGGACCTGCTATCCATGTTGGTTCACCCAAGGCAATCATATCTGGACAATTCGCTGCGGTGAAGTCTCCTACTTGTGAGAAGCTTACATTCACTGGTGCATCCAATTCATCCATTGTGATTGTCTGGTCACAGAAGATATCACTTCTGCCTACTACACTCCATCTTCTTCTTACAAAACCTTCATTACAGGTATTCAAGTTGATGATGATGTCATTGTATTCTACATCTACTCCGCCACATGAACCGTACGCACTTGCACTTCCTGTCATATTCAGATCGGTGTAGTCCATATCACATGTCAAGGTTACATCTGGTGGACATGTGATTGCTGGAGCTAGCTTGTCTTCTACTTTCACATATGCCCAGGCTTCATTGTAGTTGTCTCCTGCTGTACCATAGATACCATCCATGTCGCCATCATCCCATACTCGCAACCATACTTTTACATATCCTGCATCCAATTCGCCATCGCCATTTACATCAACGGTAGCATTCGTCAAGTCTTCACAACAGAACTTAACATACTCCCCTCCATCTGGATCATAGCTTGGTGAGTTTGGATTTGGGCTTCCATCTTGTGGGTGGCCATCTGCATTGTAGGTCGCATTTCCTCTGATATCACAGTTGTCTTCATCTCTTCTTACTTCCAATTTCACTTCATTGCTACAGCCATCATAACTTCCATTATCGATGCTCTCTGCATACAACTTAGCTAGTCCTGCTCCATTTGTGCTGCCACTTGTTACACTGATCACTACATTTTGCTTCGCTACTACTACTGGTGGTGTGCTATCTATTACCGTTACTGTAAATGGATAGCTGGCTTCATTGCCACAGCAATCATAAGCGATGTAATTAAATGTATGTGTGCCTTTTGGTGCGCCACTGATTACATATCCTTCTTCGAAGTTACCTTCTATTGTTACTCCAGCTGGTCCAGTGATGGTATACTCTGGGTAGCTGTCACAATTGTCATGCAGCTCCCATGGAAGTGGTGCTGGGAAACTTGCTTCACATCCCCATGCATCTGTACTTACTGTTACATCTTTTGTAATCAGTGTTGGTGCTTCTGTATCTACTGCCTTGATCGTTTGGATGTAGGTATCTATTTCTAGTGTACTCCAATCTACCAAGGTCCATGTTCTGATTACTTTTCTATTGCCATTACAACCTTCTTCACATGCGTCTAATTCCTGGTCTGTGTATGCTGCATAAACATCACATACTTGATTGTCTACCTTCTGTGGGTGACCATTGATCAAGTAAGTTGGGTAAGCATATACATAGCCTTCATTATTCTCTACATAGCTCGTATTCGGATTGTCGTTTGTCAATGGGTTGTCGAATAATGCTACGATCTCTTCTGGACTTGTGCCATCATTACAGCTCAAGATGACTGGGCTGATTGGCAATGTAAGTTCGTCGATTGCTATCGGCGCTATATTGAATTGTTGTGTACAAGTTGAACTTCCGTTTGCATTTTGTGCCAACCAAGTTCTTAAGATGATCTGGTTGCCATTTGCATCTACTGTCAATTCATCTGTAAAGAATGCTTCGTAATCGCTACATGAGGTGATCGTTGGATTTGGTGTCAAATCATCACTTCCCATTATGTATTCAATATCTACACATCGGAAATTACATTCTTCTGCCAATTCTAATAACGTTGCATCACTTGTGATTTCTACTACATAGTCTCCAAAGTCATTACCATTATTGTTAAAAGTAGTTACTACCAGGATGTAGTTCACCCCTGAATTCAACATTACATCGAATTGACTCAATAGTCCTACTCCTCCATCATCATTAGTGATTACCAGGTTACCACATGGGTCGGTTGGATCGAAGCTTTCTTCATACAAGCATAAGAAGCTGTCGCCGCTTGGTGCTGAAAATGAAACTACCTCTGCTCCTAGACCTGCATCCATATCCAATGAGAAGTTGTAGGTATCGTAAGGAATATCTACTCCTGCTCCACTTGGGTTACATGCTCCTCCTGCTACAAATGGTCGTGTCCAGATTGGGTCTGTACCATCCAGTGTTCCCACGAATGGTGTCATAACTTCAGATCCACCTACTGGGCAAGCACATTCTTCGATAGTCGGTGCACTCTTGTCTTCTACATTAATAGTACTCCAGCAGCTATTGCCAGTATCTGGGTCTGTTATTGTTACGGTGTATGTTCCTGGTTGGGTGATTACATTACCTGTAACACCGCCTGATACATTGATATCGAAATGGTCATAACATCCGTATGCTCCTCCTTCTAATAACATATCTGCTCCCAACACAACTTGACAATCCATATCTAGTGATACATTGATATTATCATTACAAGACATTACTCCTGTAACTCCATTAGAGTACTCTACCATTGTCACATCAAATGTACATTCAGTTGTATTACCATTTACATCAGTTACTATATAGGTGTTAGTTGTTGTTCCTAGTGGGAAGTAACTACCTGAAGGCAGTCCTTCAGTCTGCTCGATTGTTGGTCCGCCTTCAGCATTTGAATACAAGATCACAGCAAAGGCTCCAAATCCTAGAACATCAATATCGACTGGTTCTAAACTTACACATGGTACTGGGTTATTTCCAGCAATGTAGGTTGACCCTGTCTCTCCCAAATTATTATAACCAATTACAAAGTTGGTAGTGTTATTCGCTTTCAATTCCAATACATAGTTCATGCCTACTGGAATTGTTGCTTCTAGCATTGCTGTTAGTATCACATTATTCATTCCTGCTGGAACATCATAATCTACTGTTCCTTGTAAGGTCATGTTTCCATATTCGAAAGCTGCCGCTGGGGCAATGGAATATACATTTACGGTTACTGTCTCTGTTGTTCCCGAGTTGAAAATACCAAAGTTAACTTGTGTAATTTCCACTGGGACAGGTGAGATGTTTGTAAAGTATCTCAGATGATTAGATGTGTTATTTGCACAATCCAATGCTGTATTAACCAATCCTTCATTAATCGCTTGGCTCGCTTCTGCATCCATGGTTCCACAATTATCTGAGAATGGTATGTCAAAGAATACGATCTCTTCACACTCTCCTGCTTCTAACTGTACGAAGATATCATTTGGACATTCTACTATTGGTGGTGTATCATCCATTATCGTTACCATCGCAGGACACGTGGAAGAATTTCCTTCCGCGTCTGTTACTGTCATGATTACTTCAAGGGTCACAGATGCCTGACCTAATGGAATATCTGCACATGTAAAGTCTGATACTGATAAGGATATTATCAATTCATCATCTGGTGTACAATTGTCATTTGATCCATTATTTATGATTGATCCTCCTCCTGGAAGTGATATCGTAGCATTTCCTAAGTCATCCAGGGAAAGTGTCACATCTTGACATATTGCTATTGGCATCACATTATCTTCTACTGTAATTGTTGCCTCACAGGTAGCCATATTCCCACATTCATCTACTCCAGTCAAGGTGACCATATTAGTTCCAATATTATCACAATTAAACGCTGTCTGACTCAAGGATAGCATTACTGTGCCGCCACAATTGTCACTAGATCCATTGTTGACCTGGTCTGGGCTCAAGGTTGCCATTCCCATGTCATCCAATTGTATCGTTACATCCTGACATATCATCATCGGTGGTATCGTATCTACTACATTTATGATTTGATCCATCATCGTGGATCGACCACATCTATCTGTTACCGTCCAGGTTCTTGTGATTGTCATTTCTGCTGGACATGCTCCTGGGGTAATCACATCAGTCGATGTCACCGTTGCTTGTGGTGTGGCTGGATGACATTCGCCTTCCCCTTCTGCCATGCCTACTGCTCCTGGAGAGGTATCTGCTCCGCATAATACTGTCGTGTCTGCTGGGAAAACAGTAAACACAGGATCCATTGTACTGATTACAGTAAAGGTTTGCATGCATTCTGCCATGTTCCCTTCTGAGTCCTGCTGGAAGTATGTTCTTGTTATTGTCAAGGTATCTCCTGGACATCCAGTATTACCTGGTATTATGGTTAATGCTGAATGTGTTACATCTCCACATGAATCTACTACTATCGGTAAATCAAAGTCTACTGCTGGCAGATCTGCTCTACATGCTAATGTTTGATCTGTGATATTTGAACAGTCTACTTCTAAAGTACAACACAATGGACAATCCAAGCTTGTAACCTCATCACACGATCCCAATCCAATCGGAGTTAAGTCTGGAAGATTAAGTGGATCTATGGCAGTCTGTGCTGCAGCACAATCGGCCCATGGTGAAGCAAACCATCTATCGCTTGCATCAACAGTTCCATTGCCATTAGAGTCTTCATGCACAGCAGTAAAAGGTGTACCAGTAGTATATGTAGGACAAATATCCGTTGGAAGCACATCTGAACAATGATCTGGAACAGGGAATAAATTAGCGGTTGGCACCTGCTGCCATACTCCATTAACATTCCAATCCCAAATGGTATTTGCAAACATGTTATTATCATGCGTGTAGGTTCTTACCCTTAGCATTCTGAAATCCTGATTATCACAATCCACACATGGCACTGTAGGTGCACTTGTTGGAATATCAAAATAGAAGATGTCCTGAGAATTGTTACCACTACGATTAATCCATTCACCAACAAAAGTCATATCATTGATACTAGGTCCCAGGTATAATGCGCCTGAAGCCCATGATAAGGAGTAAATTCTAAACGCGACACAAGTTACATCTGGTGGTACTAACAACCATCCATCCTGTTGTATGTTTTCACCAGAAGTTCGATTATAAGCTCCTAATACAAAATCGTCACCATCAACATCATTTCCTGTTTGATTATGTATAGTATTACCCAATGTTGGGGTAATTAAATCTGCCTCTGTAGGATTATCAAAGTTAGGATGTGAAGGCAGACAGGTTGGGCAACTGTCATCTCCAGTGCTATTTTCAACACAAGTACCTGTGGCACCATTAGTTGCACTAAAGGCACAGAAAATACTTTCATTTTCTATTTGAGTATTGGTACAATTCGCTTGGTCATGATCCCAGTATCTCGTCAATAATCCAGTTCCTGGAGAAGCCATCTCATCAACTACCTGAGGAGTGATTTCATATAAGAACAAATTACATACAGGTTGAGTAGGAACTACATCACCATTATCATCTGTCTCAGGAATATTTACACAAACATTATCCGGGCATAATTCTTCATTATAAAATGGCGGACAATCCAGGCAAGTGTTGGTGCCAATCTGCTGACAACTAAATTCGTCCAATGCAAAAAATTCACCCTGTGCATTTAACAAATCTCCATCTGCATCCTGATATGCACAGAATGGTGCAGCATCAATTATATTAGCCGCGGTAGGCATATTATTATCTGTATCCCATCCGTCAGGACCTACAGATTGAAAATATTTTCTTGGTATAGTTTGGAATCCATTTCCAAAATTCCATTGAACAGGAGTAACGTGATACCAGCTTTCGTCAAATATATACGCTCTTACTCTAACTACATGCCAAGTACATCCATCTACTACAATTGGTGTAGAGCCATCAGTAGTTACATCAAAATTAAAGACTTCACCTGTAGGGTTTGAACCGTCATCCGCTTGACATGAAGCTTCATTATCTGTACTATATAATGGAGGATAAGAATTGGCTCCAATAAAATTCATGCTAGCCACACCTGCTCCCATATATATAGCTTGAGCATCCCATGCTCTTGGGTGATTTACTTTCAATTCAAAACATGTAAGCCCTGGAGGAACTACAAGCCATCCATCCAATTGAGTCTGCTCAGGGCGTGTAGAATAAAACTGAGGTGCTTGATTATGTGTACTTCCCAACAATGTGAACACATCATTTCCGGTACATCCTGCTTGACCAGCTGGCCCAGGAGGTGCAGGGTTACAAGGATCAACTGGTCCCGTATTACATTGATTGAAATGCGCGGGCAGGCCATTAACATCTACGCACGGAAAGGCAGTAAGTGCACAGGAATGTGGATTAATTGAACTTCCACAGCAACCTGTATTGCCACACTCTCTCGACCATACTTGATGCGTAAGGAATCCATCAAGGCAAAGATCTTTACCATCTATTATTACTGGATCTGGCGTACAAGCCAAAACACAATCTCCCGCAACATCTGGATCAGCGCCATCAACAAGACCATCACAGTCATTATCCATACCATCACCACAAATCTCTGGAGCTGAAGGACAATTACAGTCGTTAGGTGCTTCACAGACTCCTTCAAAAATTTGAGTTACTCCTGTATCATCTCCAACAACAGTTATTGTATATGGAGTACCTGGAGTAACAAAGAATGAGTAGGTCTGCTCCTCACCCACTCCATCAACGGTGGTTATAGCACCCACAATACCCATACCAGTTACGGTATAACTATTATTAGTTTCACTATTTATTGTTATAGTTTGTGCATATTCAGTAACACTCTGTGGACAAGAATCGGCAAAGTTATTATCTGGATCGTTGCAAGCACAACCGTCAACTTGAAGGTCTATTTCACAAAGTGTGCAAGTAAATGCAGGCTCATCATTATATCTAACACAATAAGGCATTAATGCAAAATGATCTCCTTCTTCTGCGTTAGCATCACCGAAACAAGTTCCACCGTTCGGCACATTTGGCTCATATAAGTTATTAGGTGCATTGTTACAATTACCTGCGGGCCAAACATTACCTTGTTCATCGACTATTACTTCATCAGAATCAATAAGGCAATTAGTTACTGGATCACATCCTCCAACACCAGTTCCTACAGGAGGAGTATTATCACTGGCACTTGAAGCGGCAACAAACCATTGCTCTTCAACCACATCCCAGGTAAGACCACCATTAAAACTCCAATCCACTGCAGGATCATAAGCCGTATCATCATCATGAGCATATATTCTTACACGTACCAGTTTCCAGGCACAATCATCCACGGTGGTTGCTGCATTATCTGGAATACAATAAGAACCAACAACTCCGTTAGCATTATTTCCACCTCCAGCTTGTTCATCATTTTCCTCAGTGACTAAAGACATATTATTCAGGTCAGGTCCTAAAAACAGCGCTACAGAATGGTCCGTGGCACTACTTCCTATCCTAAATTGTAAACATTCCAAGTGATTGGCAACATATAACCAACCATCCAATTGTAATTGTTCATCTTCATTTGCGCCACCAGCTTCATCGTCAAAATCTATATCTCCTTCATTATCTCCCAACCATTCCAAACCACAATTTTCAGCTGCGTTGGTAGGTGTACCTGGGTGTGCCGGTAGACCGAAAGCATCGGTACCTGAGAAAATAGCACTCCATTGATTACCAGGATCAGAATCATTTATAGGAAAGGAAGTCTGATCATACCAGTAAGTAGAGAACAAACATCCATCACCTGCCGGTTCATAAAACTCAATCTCAACAGGAAACGCATCACAAGTAAATTCTGGTTCACAAGCATTGTCATCGATAGCATTTGCTTCTAAAAACTCTACTGTTCCACATAGAGGACCATCAACAAAAAATTCGTCACCAAGCGAAGCTATATTGTTATTATTTTGATCTTTTTCATAAAAAACACCATTAGCATCTCGATATAGAGGAACACAATAGTTATCCTTTTTCCACATATACAAGTCATATGGACAAGTCATGCTACCCGTTGGAGGGTCTGGCATACAAACTCCTACAGCTATTTGGATGACATCCAAGGTAAAAGGTGCAGGATTGTTGATATTGATAACTAGACAATCAAATGAACCAGGCACTTGTACATATCCGTCCTGATTGGTCGAAGTAGTTCCTGTAATGAGGGCAGAATTTCCAGATGTAGCAAATCTGCTTTGACCATTCATAAGATTGATATTAACAGGATTTCCGCTACAATCAAAGAAATTTATTGTAGTAAAAGTCTCTAAATCACCTATAAATACATATGGATTAGTAACCGTGCTACAGAATTCATAGGTAGCATCCAGGTCTCCCCCATCAGTACTTGAGTAGTTGATACGTCCACCATCAACAACTATATTGTCAACATCTCCAATTCCAGCTCCATTGGGTGTTCCAGTAATTGTTATGGGTGTAGTTCCATTGTTTTGTTGATCTGTAGAAACGCAGAATCCACCTGGTAAAAAACCAATTTTGGAATCTTCATGATCGATGGAATAGATACTGAATCCTGCAGCACAAGCCGCAGGTGTTCCTGGTGTATCAGTTGTTCCATCTGGATTTTGCGTAGCAGGTGTTCCTAAAGGGGTGTTTTGTGCATTTATGCTAAGACTCAAAAGGGCGAATGCAATTACATAAATACCTTGAAATAAATTTCTCATTAGGTTGGGTTATAAATTGTTATTGTTTCGATTATCAATTTGGTCCATATAAATAATTTGGACTTTAAGTGAACAAAAATAATAAAACTTACTAATTAAATACAATAATTATATATATGAATATTATAATTACATAATCCGCTAACCAACAACACATTAGCATTTCAAAAGAAAAAGGACCAAATTCAGAATTTAATTAATCGTCAAAATACCATTCGTGTTTAAAATGAATTAGAAGATGATTATTGATGGCATGAAGATTTAAAAAAACTACATTCATTAACCAAAAAGACCTCCCCAGTTCCCTGGAAAGGTCTTTTTCACTAATTATTTAATTCAACTTAATGAATACAATAATATCAAAAAGTCTAAATCAATAATCGGGAATATTCTTATTCTAGTATAATCATCTTCTTCGTCGCTGTAAATTCTCCGCTCTCTAAGGTATAGTACAATACTCCACTCAATGCAAGATCACTTGACTTCAATGTAATCTCATTGTAGCCTCTTACGCCTGATAGTGATTTATTGATTAATACTTTTCCTGTAACATCATGTACTGTGAAATTAACCTTGCCCTCAGCAGCCAATCTATATCCGATTGTGGTTTGCGTCTTGAATGGGTTCGGCTCATTCTGATACAATTCTGATGTCTCCACTTCTACAACATCTCCTCTCATTTCTATCTCTACATTTCTTATCTCAAGCGTCTCTCCAATGCTTGTCGAAACATATGCTTCTGAATTCGTCACTTTAGATGTGATGTCAATCATATTACTCAAGTTTCCACTTGTCTTAGCAACAAATTTCACTGTAAAGATAGTCTCATCTTTACCTGCACTTACTGCAGTTGAACTGTTGTAACTCATCGTCACTACATTGCTTGACAATACTCCTACATTGCCTTCATTCATTGCTACTACTCCACTCTCTATTCCAGCAAACTCTAATCCATTCAACTCCATCGTAAACTGATATCCGAATACCTGCTCGAACTCTTCACTCGTAAATCCTACTGACACAGTCTGTCTGGCCTCCACTTCTTGATTCAGGATATTCAATGAAAGCGTCTTATTAGATCTTACTACTGATGTTGTATTCCCTGTCAAGTTAGCTTGTGCATCTTCAGTAACATCTCCTATCTTCACTGCCACAAAATTGTTATTCATAGAACTTCCTTCCAAGTTATCAACCTGCTGCTTATAGTCTACATCTGCTAGATCCATATTCATCGTCAACTCTTGTTCACTATTTACAAATCTCCATGACTCATTCGTCGGTAGGTCTGTTATGATTCCCAAGATCAACTTTCTCAACTCTACCAAATCATGTGCCTTGATTTCAGTATCTCCATTGATATCTGCAGCTACTAGCTTGTATGGTGAATTCAATTCCTCTAGTCCTAGAATATGTCTCTGGATTTTAACCAAATCCAAGGTACTTACTCCATTCAAGTAATCTACATCCTTGCTTCCTGACAATTGATAAGTTGCATTCAATGCATTCTCTACGAATACATATTCTCCATTCTCATCTGTCATTTCTACTCTCGGATACTCTGGAAGTGATGCTTCTAGTGTTACTTCTACTTCTTCCACTCCTACTCCTGTCTCGGTAGCCACTGTACCAGCAATATCTGGTTTCTGGCCACATGCTCCTGTATTATCTACAAGCGTCAAGTATACTACACAGAAATCTGCATTCCCTTTCTCATCCCATACATACATATTCACCTCTACTGGACTGTTATCCACATCACTGCAATCGAATGTCATACTTGATGAAGATTGTGTATCATCATAGTTTGGATCATCTTCCGGTGCTACATCACTAAATGTATATCTCAAGTCTTCTTGTGCAGTACAGTTGTCAAATGAACCAACATTGAAGTCGATTGCCCACAATTCTACTGTTCCACTGCTTTCCATTACCGCTGTACTCAAGTCTACACAGTATGGTGTCGGTGCCTTCTTGTCTACTACCATGAATTCTGTATCACATGTAGTCACATTATTACAGCCATCAGTCACCTTCCAACTCACCTTGTGATTACTCATGCTTCCTACTATGTCTGGTAGTGGTACACTCACTGTCTCACCATTCGCTGTCGGTGCCAAATATACATCCGGGATTCCATTGCCATTCGTATCATTGAATTGGGTATCGAATGGTGGTAAGAAACTACTGTACTCTAAATCTACTGTTCCATCTCCCCATAGGTCTACTAGTACTTGCCACTTCAACCAACCTGTAGGACAATTTGCACTACCTTCATCGGTTGCTACATTTTCAAGTGTAATCTTAGCTTCACAAACCTCTCCGTCATCATCACTATCACTGTGATCATTGATCGCATACATCTTATCGTCACAATCTTCGATTACTGGCTTGGTCTCATCCGTCACCTTGATCACCTGTACATGCTCCCATAGGCCTTCGCCATCCCAGAATGGATTGTTTGGCTCATAGTCACACCAGTTGATTACTGTATAGTGATTCACAAGCTTGTAACATGCTCCATCTTCAAAGAAGAAGGTATCTGTTTCCATTGTGTAGCCCATCACATCACATGGACCTGCTATCCATGTTGGCTCACCCAAGGCGATCATATCTGGACAATTCGCTGCGGTAAAGTCTCCTACTTGTGAGAAGCTTACATTCACTGGCGCATCCAATTCATCCATTGTGATTGTCTGGTCACAGAAGATATCACTTCTGCCTACTACACTCCATCTTCTTCTTACAAAGCCTTCATTACATGTATTCAAGTTGATAATGATGTCATTGTATTCTACATCTACTCCGCCACATGAACCGTACGCACTTGCACTTCCTGTCATATTCAGGTCGGTGTAGTCCATATCACATGTCAAGGTTACATCTGGTGGACAAGTGATTGCTGGAGCTAGCTTGTCTTCTACTTTCACATATGCCCAGGCTTCGTTGTAGTTGTCTCCCGCTGTACCATAGATACCATCCATGTCGCCATCATCCCATACTCTCAACCATACTTTAACATATCCTGCATCCAATTCGCCATCGCCATTTACATCCACTGTGGCATTCGTCAAGTCTTCACAACAGAACTTAACATATTCTCCTCCATCTGGATCATAACTTGGTGAGTTTGGATTTGGACTTCCATCTTGTGGGTGGCCATCTGCATTGTATGTCGCATTTCCTCTAATATCACAGTTGTCTTCATCTCTTCTTACTTCCAATTTCACTTCATTGCTACAACCATCGTAACTTCCATTATCGATGCTCTCTGCATATAGTTTCGCCAGTCCTGCTCCATTTGTGCTGCCACTTGTTACACTGATCACTACATTTTGCTTCGCTACCACTACTGGTGGAGTGCTATCTATTACGGTTACTGTAAATGGATAACTTGCTTCATTACCACAGCAATCATAAGCGATGTAGTTAAATGTATATGTGCCTTTTGGTGCACCACTGATTACATATCCTTCTTCGAAGTTGCCTTCTATTGTTACTCCTGCTGGACCTGTAATGGTATACTCTGGGTAGCTATCACAATTGTCATGCAGCTCCCATGGAAGTGGTGCTGGGAAACTTGCTTCACAGCCCCATGCATCGGTACTTACTGTAACATCTTTTGTAATCAGTGTTGGTGCTTCTGTATCTACCGCCTTGATTGTTTGGATGTAGGTATCTATCTCTAGTGTACTCCAATCAACTAATGTCCAAGTTCTGATTACTTTTTTATTGCCATTACAACCTTCCTCACATGCGTCTAATTCCTGGTCTGTGTATGCTGCATATACATCACATACTTGATTGTCTACCTTCTGTGGGTGGCCATTGATCAAGTACGTTGGGTAAGCATATACATAACCTTCATTATTCTCTACATAGCTTGTATTCGGATTGTCGTTCGTCAATGGGTTGTCGAATAATGCTACGATCTCTTCTGGACTTGTGCCATCATTACAGCTCAAGATGACTGGGCTGATTGGTAGCGTAAGTTCGTCGATTGCTATCGGGGCTATATTGAATTGTTGTGTACATGTCGAACTTCCGTTTGCATTTTGAGCCAACCATGTTCTTAAGATGATCTGGTTGCCATTTGCATCTACTGTCAATTCATCTGTAAAGAATGCTTCGTAATCGCTACATGAGGTGATCGTTGGATTTGGTGTCAAATCATCACTTCCCATTATGTATTCGATATCCACACATCGGAAATTACATTCTTCTGCCAATTCTAATAAGGTTGCATCACTTGTGATTTCTACTACATAGTCTCCAAAGTCATTTCCATTATTGTTAAATGTGGTTACTACCAGGATGTAGTTAACTCCTGAATTCAACACTACATCGAACTGGCTCAATAGTCCTACTCCACCATCATCATTGGTAATTACCAGATTACCACATGGGTCGGTTGGGTCGAAGCTTTCTTCATACAAGCATAAGAAACTATCGCCACTTGGTGCTGAGAATGAAACTACCTCTGCTCCAAGACCTGCATCCATATCCAATGAAAAGTTGTAGGTATCGTAAGGAATATCTACTCCTGCTCCACTTGGATTACATGCCCCTCCTGCTACAAATGGTCGTGTCCAGATTGGGTCTGTGCCATCAAGTGTTCCCACGAATGGTGTCATTACTTCAGATCCACCTACTGGGCAAGCACATTCTTCGATAGTCGGTGCACTCTTGTCTTCTACATTAATCGTACTCCAGCAGCTGTTGCCAGTATCTGGGTCTGTTATTGTTACGGTGTATGTTCCTGGTTGGGTGATTACATTACCTGTAACTCCACCTGACACACTGATTTCATAATCATCGTAGCATCCATATTGATCGCCCTCAAGTAACATATCTGCTCCCAAGATTAATTCACAATCTTGATCGAGAGATACATTGATATTATCATTACAAGACAATGCACCTGTCACTCCATTGGAAAACTCAACAAGGTTTACATCAAATGAACATTCTGTAGTGTTACCATTGATATCAGTTACTATAAATGTATTAGTTGTAGTACCAATTGGATAATATACACCTGATGGCAATCCTCCAGTCTGCTCAATAGAAGGACCTCCTTCAGCATCTGAGAATAAGATTACTGCAAAGGCTCCAAAACCAAGAACATCAATATCGACTGGCTCCAAACTAACACATGGTACTGGATTGTTTCCTGAAATATATGTAGACTCAGTCTCACCTAAATCATTATAACCAATTACAAAGTTTGTAGTGTTATTCGCTTTCAATTCTAATACATAATTCATTCCCACAGGAATTGTAGCTTCTACCATTGCGGTAAGAATAGAATTATTCATTCCAGCTGGTACATCATGATCAACTGTTCCTTGCAAAGTCATATTTCCATATTCGAAAGCTGCTCCAGGAGCAATGGAATATACATTTACTGTTACCGTTTCTGCCGCTCCAGAATTAAAGATTCCAAAGTTAACCTGAGTAATCTCAACAGGAACTGGCAAATTATTTTCGAAATATCTTAAGTGGTTTGAAGTATTGTTTGCACAATCCAATGCTGTATTGACCAATCCTTCATTAATTGCCTGACTTGCTTCTGCGTCAATTGTTCCACAAATATCTGTAAATGGAATGTCATAGAATACAAGCTCTTCACATTCTCCTGGTTCTAATTGTACACCAATATCACTTGGGCAATCTACTTCAGGTCCAGTCATATCTCCTACCTCTACAAGAATTGAGCAACATGATTCATTTCCATTTTCATCTACCGCTGTATATGTTACTAATGTCGTCCCTTGAGGATAATTACCACTTGCATCGTCTGTACCATTATATGTATTAATGAGACTCATTACTCCACAATCATCTGTTGGCACAGGATTCGTTATTGATGCATTGGCTGTACATCCTGCAGCATTTGCCTCAAAATATGTAGGATTAATCTTGTGTGTAGAAGCATTGTCAACAATAATAGATCCAGGCTGATTCGCAAAATTTAAGAAAATAACAACTGTCCTTGCCGTAACTGCTCCTTCTGGAGCCTGGATACATCCACCAGTCTTTGTCCATACATTAGCAGTTGCAGGTGTAGTTTGATTGAAATCACCTAACACTGTCCCAAATGGTCCATTTATAATTACTCCGCCTGCGTCATAAAATTCAATCTTCACTTCTGCCCAGCTATCATCTCCAACAATGTTGTCGGTAGCTTGGGTCAATATATCTGCATAACTGCATAACCAATCTCCCTCAGCTACAGGTGAATCCTGGAATACTCCAGAAGTAGCGCCAAATAATTTTAATGTCTGATCAGCAGGTAAAATATCATCAAATGTATCTCCAAATTCATCCCAGTTTGCGAAATCTGCAGGAGCAGGGAATGCGCCTGGTGTTGTAACATCTGAAAAATCTCCATTTACTAGTAATTCTTCAGAATTTGGGCAATCCAATACAGGAGCAACGGCATCCGCAGCACAAACATTCAAACTTATATTAGATACTTCAACTTCAACATCTGCAGCAACTGGATTTCCAGAAAAATCTGCAAGAGCAACAGCAATCGCATATTTAGCCCCTGGAACATATGTGAAACCATTTACTGGAGTTCCATTCACACTTCCTGTTCCTCCCATTGAACATACACCTGGGCCATCAACCATAACGTCAAAAACCATAGCCTGGCCTCCATTACCTGGAGCACCTGTTCCATTTTCAAGTCTGAATTCCAATAAGAAAGGATAGCTTCCAGAAATAGCATTGATATCTGCCGTCAAACATATATCAGAGACATAAGCCGGCAATTCTATATTATCAACACCACCAACAGCAAATGCATTTACAGCACCTTGCGCCATTGTCCAAGTTCCAGTATTTGTAACTGGATCATAAGTCGGTGCCGTATTCTCTTGGAAACAGCAAAAGCCAGGTCCAAATTCTTGTGCCAAATTGAAAGTGCCTCCAGAGGTCAAATCAATATCCACTGATTCTTCACATGTACCACAAGCCACACATTCTCCAGCAGCTACTGAACATGGGTCAGGAAGAGATCCAAAAATTATATTATCAAAGTAAAATGGTTCGTCTGTGTCAGGAGCAGTTCCTGGATTAGCTGCACCACAAGCATCAGGGTCACATGTAAATTCTGGGAATATGCTTATTTTATCATATGTATTAGCTAAATCTGGTGGGTTGGCACATCCATTTGCAAAATCAAATTCTAAAGTCTCCCATGCATTTGCAACTGTAGTGAGTGAAATAACTTCAGAAGAAATAGCGCCATTAGCTGCATCCTCAACTTTTAACAATATTGGAACACCAACTTCAGGTGAGTAAACATCCATTATAATCGACATATCAGTTGCCGTAAAAGGAATTGGACTTGCCAAACCAGATCCACCGACTGTCACACCCGACCAACAATCTGCACCAGCAGTCTTTGTTGCACTCAGTACATCATTTGCAGGGTCAGTAGGATCAGTGTCTAGTTGAGCACTCATATTTGATCCAAACGGAGCTAATGAATAATCAACACCCGCATCTCCAAAATCAATTGGAAGAGAAGGGTCTACCAAAGTAGGTCCCGATCCACCATCAAATTCTATATTATCAAAGTAAATTGGACTATCTGTGTCTGGAGCTGTACCAGGATTAGCCACACCGCAAGCATCTGGATCACAGGTGAACTCAGGGAAAATACTCAATTTGTCATATGTATTGGCCAAGTTTGGTGGATTGGCACAACCGTTTGCAAAATCAAAAGTAAGCGTCTCCCACACATTTGCAACTGTAGTAACAGCTATTACTTCAGAAGAAATAGCACCATTTGAAGCATCTTCCACTTTTAATAATATTGGAATACCTACTTCAGGTGAATAAACATCCATAGTAAAGGTTGTAGTGGTAGCTGTAAATCCTATTGGACTGGCTAAACCCGATCCACCTACAGTTACACCCGACCAACAATCCGCTCCAGCGGTTTTGGTAGTACTAAGTACCATATTTCCTGGATCAGTAGGATCTGCGTCAAGTTGCGCACTCATATTTGATCCAAAAGGTGCCAATTCGTAATCAACTCCTGCATTATCAAAATCAATTGGTAGTGATGGAGGTACAGGTGCTGGCGTACCAAAAATCAAATTATCAAAATAGAAAGGATCGTCAGAATCAGCAGATGTACCTGGATTAACGGCACCACAGGCATCTGGATCACATGTAAATTCAGGGAATATGCTTATTTTATCATAAGTATTAGCTAGATTTGGTGGACTAGCACATCCATTCGCAAAATCAAATATTAATGTTTCCCAGGCATTTGCTACTGTAGTAAGCGCGATGACTTCAGAAGAAATCGCTCCATTTGAAGCATCTTCTACTTTAACTAAAATTGGAGCTCCTGCAACTGGAGAATAAACATTCAATGAAATAATCATTTCAGTCGCTGTAAAAGGAATTGCATTTGCAAGACCAGAATTACCTACAGTAACACCTGACCAACAATCCGCACCTGCAGTTTTTGTAGCACTGAGAACCATATTTCCCGCATCAGTAGGATCTGTATCAAGTTGAGCACTAATATTAGATCCAAACGGTGCCAAGTCATAATTAACTGCAGCATCATCAAAGTCAATTGGGAGATCTAATACCGGCGGAATCGCCATGCAAGCACCATTGACAATAACAGAAACAGTTTCAGAATTTCCTTGTCCACCAGCAGTCCAATTAAAAAACATATCTAGACTAAATATATCTCCAGGGGTATATCCTGTGAGATTATACGTAAAAGTTCCAGATGCATCGGGAAAGGAAATAGGATTTCCTGCTCCACCGAGAAAGCCTACTAAACCAGTAGGATTGTCTACTACGGTAACTGAAATATCAATATTACCAGCAGCGTCGCTTGTAATACTGTAATCCATTCCATTTGTTAAATTTTCGATAGGTACATTTCCTGTGCATGGTCCTTGTCCAAAAGCTGAGTTAAGGGTAAGGGCAAAGAAAGACAGAATAATAAGATAGGTTCTCATATTATTTATGCTCAAAGGTTGATTATTAAAGTGAGCAAAGTTAGCAAAGTTTTTAGTCCTAACAGTCTAAAGCATTAGTTATATGCATATTATATAAGTAAAAAATAACATATGTTACTGGTGAAAGTGCTTAAGAAACAATAGCAATGGGGCTTTCCATTAGATTGCCTATGCATGTTAAATATTAGCATGATGTAGGTATGATGTAGTAATTAATCGCCTGTTTTACCTATAAATCACAGAATTCATGGCTACTTTTGAGAAAGTGAAATTTTGGATTTTAGATGTAATAAAACACTTAGTAAAATTATTATTGAAATTGGTTTGATATAATAATAATTCATTTTAATTATTGCTTTTAATAATAGATTTACTTTTGCATCCGCCATTTTAGTTTGTAATCACTTCAATATAAAACTCATTTGCTTTTGACTTATTCATTAGAATTTAAAAGGCTCTAAGAAATCTACTCATACATAATGACTAAAAAGAATAACAAAGTTTTATTTAAATCTGAATATAGTTTATTGACTATTTTGTTTTGCAGTTTTTGTTTTCTATTCATTAATTGCAATTCAAACAAACAGACTTCTGAAGAATTTAGCAAACAACTCACTCTCCTACCTGCGAGCCATACGGGGATTACTTTTGAAAATTATGTTGAGGAGACAGTAGACCGAGGTTTTACATTTTATGAATATTTTTATAATGGTTCTGGAGTATCAATTGGTGATGTAAATAATGATGGTCTACCAGATATATTTTTTGCAGGAAGTGATGCACCCAACCATCTTTATATAAATAAAGGAGATTTTAAGTTTGAAGATATTTCAAAGAGTTCTGGCATTCAAACTGGAAGGTGGGGAACTGGTGTTACCATGGTTGACATCAATAATGACGGATGGTTGGATATATATGTATGCAATTCTGGTCCTTCTTCTAATCCTGCTGATATGCAGAATGAATTATTCATTAATAATGGTAATAATAGCTTTACTGATAAAGCAGTAGAATATGGTATAGCGGATAATTCTCGTTCGACCCAAGCAAATTTCTTTGACATGGACAAGGATGGAGATCTTGATTTGTGGGTAATGAATCATGGGCAAAGAAGAAGAGGAGTAGGAGCAGAAGAATGGTTTGATCGTTCAAATGAGCTTAGTTCTGAAGATTACAACAGAGAATGTAGCACATTATATAGAAATGAAGGCAATGGTCAGTTTACAGATGTATCTAAAGAAGCAGGTATACAAAAAATTGGTTTTGGTTTAGGAATTGCCGTTAATGACTTTGATCAAAATGGATTTTTAGATGTCTATATTGCCAATGATTACTTCATTCCTGACTTCATGTTTCTAAATAATGGAGATGGCACCTTTACAGATCGATTAGAAAAAAAATTAAGCCACACCTCTTATTATGCCATGGGTTGTGATGCTGCTGATTTCAACAATGATGGCTTGACAGATTTGGCAGTACTCGATATGACCCCTTCAGACCATGTGCGTAATAAAGTACTAATGGCCTCCATGGATGTAACCACATTTGATTATTTGACGAAATCAAAAAAATTCACTCCGCAGTATATGACCAATAGCTTATATGTCAACAATGGTTTTGGAGTAATGAGTGATATAGGTCTTTATGCTGGAGTTTCCCAGACTGATTGGAGTTGGGCGCCTTTATTTGCAGATTTCGACAATGATGGATTTAAAGATTTGATGGTCACTAATGGATATAAAAAGGATACAAAGAACAACGATTGGCAAATTGAATTAGAAAAGATCAGTAAATCCAAAGGCAATGATTTTAGTGCTCAAGACTACTTTGATCACTTACAAAAAGCAGATATTAATCCTGTTCCAAATTCAATTTTCAAGAATACCAATGGTTTGAAATTTGAAGATAAAATAGATGAATGGGGCTTTTCCACTCCTTCATTTTCTAATGGCGCTGCTTATGCAGATTTGGACAGAGATGGTGACCTCGACCTTGTCATTAATAATTTTGATCAACCTGCATTTGTGTACAAAAACAATAGCCGAGAAAAAGGAGAAGGCTATTTTATTCAATTCAAGTTAAAGGATGGAAAGTCCAGCAATACTGTATTGCACTCCAAATTAAATATTTATTACGGTGATAAAATGCAATCTGCCGACTATGCCTTTACAAGGGGGTTTCAATCTTCTGTCGAACCAATAATACATTTTGGCTTGGGAAACCAAGACAAAATTGAAAAGCTTGAAGTTATTTGGCCAGATGGCAAGAAAAGTGTCATTCCAAACCCTGAAGTAAATAAATTACACACAATCGATAAACAAAAAACTACATCTGCACCTATCGTAAAAGAAAAGGTCATTCCTTTATTTGCAAACCTTAGCAATAGCTATTTGCATCCCCAGTTTAAACATACAGAGAATCCCTTTAATGATTTTAAGAAAGAGATTCTATTGCCTCATCGACAATCAACCATCGGACCTACTCTAGCTGTCGGCGATGTAAATGCAGATGGAACAGAGGATTTCTATATTGGTGGCGCAAAAGGTCAACAAGGAACATTGTATATTCAAAATGGCAGTGGTCATTTCCATGCTAAATCTACGACGGCATTTAAAAACAGTACCGCGTACGAAGATACAGGTGCCAAATTCATTGATATAGACGGAGATAATGATTTGGACTTATATGTAGCTAGTGGCGGTGGTGGCGACTTTGAAGACAAAGAAAATCTACTTCAAGATCGAATATATCTCAATGATGGAAAAGGAAACTTCGTGTATAAAAAAGATCGACTGCCAAAAATAGAATCAAGTACAAAAGCAATAGCGGAAATTGATTGGGACAAGGATGGGGATCTAGATCTTTTTATAGGTGGTCGTACGCAACCAGGAAAGTACCCGCTTGCTCCCAAGTCATACTTACTTGTAAACAACAATGGCGCCTTTTCAAATGAAACAAAAAATTTAGCTCCAGAATTGGAAAGCATTGGAATGGTTACAGCTGCTGAGTGGACTGATACAGATCTTGATGGAAATATGGATTTACTTTTGGTTGGAGAGTGGATGCCTATTACTGTTTTTCGAAATGACGGCAAGAGCTTCACCAATATGAGCGAATCGATTGGTATACAAAATTCTACCGGTTGGTGGTCAAGTTTATTAAAATCGGATATCGATCAGGATGGAGATGATGACTTCGTTGTAGGTAATATTGGATTGAATAATAAATTTCATCCCACCGAAAAAAAGCCACTATACATTTATGCCAATGATTTTGATAAGAATGGGGTGTTGGATATAGTCTTAAGCAAGATATACAATGGTCATAAAGTACCTGTCCGTGGAAAAGAATGTTCTACAGAACAAATGCCTTTTCTAGCAGAAAAATTTCCAACGTATGAGGGATTTGCAACTGCAAGTTTAGAAGACATCTATCAAGAAGAACAGCTTTCCAATTCGGTTCATTACGAGGCAAACAACTTTTCAAGTGTATATCTGAAAAATAATGGTAATGGGACTTTTGAGATGATTGATTTGCCCAAAGAAGCTCAATTGGCACCCATTAATGGCATTATTGCCAAAGATTTTGATCAAGACAAAATCATCGACCTTGTTGTGGCCGGCAACTTAAAACAAACTGAAGTCGAAACACCCTTATATGATGCAGGAAAAGGATTGTTTTTGAAGGGGATGGGTGATGGTCGATTTGAAACCAATCTTCAGATAGAGTATAGTGGCTTATTCTTGCACCAGGATGTAAGAGATTTGAAACTCGTTCATATTGGTCCAAATAAGAGACCTGGATTTTTAGTGTCCAATAATAATGACAATATGGAGTTGATTGTCTATCGGCACTAATGAGACATGTTTGAAGTAGTAAAAGGATGAATATGATCAGCAAACATATTAATATATTTTAATATTTATTAATTACTATAAAAATCAATACTTAGCGTTTAAATTATTGGTAAATCCAACTCAAAATAAATAAAGTATTTATCATGAATTGATGTAGCCATGATGTACCAATTATTGTGATTAAATTGAATAATTAAACTAATATTGCCTTAGTTCATACTTTAAGATATTAAAGTCAAAACATTAGTGTATTTTTCATACACCTATTTTACAGATTCCCCATTTGATATTACAAGAATTTAAATTTAAAAAATTGAATAATAAATTTTTCACTACATTAAACCTGTTCAATATACCACCAATATTGAGACTATTTTTTTGTATTTCTTGGTTTATCATTTTGGGAAATACTGGTTATTCTCAAATTGTAAATTTACCCTGTCAAAGTGAAGTTGACGCTTTTATAGGTCTGGATAGAAACAATTGGAATGGAGGAACAACCGATGCGCATAGTGAGGGTGTGATGCACAATTTCGATCTACCAAATAATACCTTCGGTGACTGTAAGAAGATAACAAACGTAGAAATCAACATTACTATAAATAGTGTGGACGACAGTGGACTGCCTGGAGACTGCCCTCTTTTTGATTACTTTATCAATTTTTCTGACAACTGTCCTGACTTTGCTCCCGCTTCATGTGATTTCATATTCAACCAAATTCAAGGGTTTCCAGTTTCTCAAACGGTTAACTTTACATGTCCTCCTATTGACTTTGCATTCGGTGAGACTTTGGGTGTAGACATTGTTCCAGCCATGGGCAACACTGCTTGTTCGGTTGGTCAAAGCACAATTTCATCTGGCAGCATTGTTTTGGATTATGAATTATGTGTAACTGTGACGGTTGAGGATCTTTTGATTGATGTTCCTGCCGATCTCGGAATGGATCAGACTATTTGTGCAACTGAGACGACTACTCTGGATCCGGGATCATACACCTCATATGATTGGGATCCAAATGGAGAAACAACACCTACTATAGACGTGGGCCCTGGAAATTATACCGTCACCGTAACGGATATGAATGGATGTACCGATACCGATGAAATAAATATTTTGCAATATCCTGATTCTGGAATCACCTTTGATCCAGCATCGCCTAATGTATGTGACAATGGCCAAGTCGCAGTTACTGTCAATGAAAATTACGCAATGTACAATTGGAGCAATGCAATGACCGGCCAAACAGTAATGCTTTCTACAGGAAATTATGATGTCACTATAACGGATAGCAATAATTGTACTGCTGTAAATTCTATTAATGTATCCAATGTGGACCCGCCCAATGCGGGAATAGATAATTTTCTCGATGTATGTAACGATGGCACGGCATATAATTTGGATGCTTTACTTTTGGCACATGACCCTGGAGGAAATTGGTCTGATGATGATGGTGTGGGTATAGATGTGAATATTAATCCAATGGCCACGGATTTCACTGATGTGACTCCAGGCACCTATACTTTCACATACACAGTGGATGGTCTTGTACCCTGCCCTGCTGATCAGGCTGTAATTACCATACAAGTATTCGAACAAAATTTTGCTGGAGTTTCGGACAACATACAGTTTTGTGCCGATCCTGGCAACTTGGACTTTGTTCTTTCTCTTGGCAATCCAGACCCAGGTGGTATTTGGAGTGACCTTGATGGCTCTACGGTTGATCTTACAGATCCATTTGCAGTTAATTTTAATGGTATCGCAGCTGGCACATATAATTTCGAATATCTGCTTACAGCAAATGGACCCTGTGAAGAACAATCAGAGATTCTTACAGTAGTAATTCTTGAAAGTGCTTTTGCTGGCTTGGATGCTGTAACCACGGTTTGTGAAGGAGCTCAATTAGACCTCCAAACGCTCGTCAACGGTGCAAATGGCAGCGGAGTATTTTTCGATTCTGATGGATCTGGTGCGTTAACAGGCAGTGTATTCAATACAAGTGGATTTGCTGGACAGAGTTTTAATTTCACATTTACTGTTGGATCAATGTCGAGTCCATGTGGCCAGGATGAGGCCATATTTACCGTCAACATTGAATCAAGTCTAAGCGCTGGTGATGATGCTCTGGGTTCTTTTTGCACAGATGGCGATATTGATCTTTTTGATGTCTTGACCAATGAAGATGCGGGAGGTACTTTTTTCGACGTTAATATGAGTGGTGGATTATCTGGGAGTATCCTAACTACAACCAATATTACTCCTGGCGTATATTCATACCAGTATATTGTTGGTGATGGAATTACATGTCCACAGGATGATGCAGAAATAACACTTACATTTTTTGAAGACCCTTCCTATAGTTTTGCACAATCTGAGGCAGTTATTTGCGAAGATTTTTGTGAAGAACTTGAAATTAATTTTTCAGGAGAACCGCCATTCAACTTTCCTATCGAGATATATTCATCAGGTTCTGGAAATTTGATAATATCTATTGATACAACACTTACTTCAAACACTTTGACATTTACGGCATGTAATTCAGGTACAATTGAATTTGCAAATGACACGCTAAACTTACCTAACGATAGTGTTTGGTATGTCACCATCCCTACTATAAATGATGTAAACTGTACAATAGACTTTCTCAGCGACTCCGATACATTGACAATCAGCACTCTCTCAAATACCCTATTCGAATTGGATACTACAGCATGTATTACCGACACTTTGGTGATCAATGGCGTCATGCTATTCAATGGAAATGCTACTTTTCAGGACACTATTCCTGGTATGAATTGCGACAGTATAATCAATATTAATGTAAACTTTTTGGATGCAGATACGGTAACTATTGATCCGACCATATGCAGTGGTGATTCAATAATGATCGAAGGTTTGTGGTTTAGTGAAGCAGTACCTAATGCCGAGATTAATGTAGTCAACCCAAATGGATGTGACAGTTTACTTGTGATTGATGTTTCCTTTTTTCCACCTGCGGATTCCATGTTGAATTTGACCTTGTGTACTGGTGATTCGATCATAGTCAACAATACGGTCTACAATGCTTCCAACACCAGTGGCACAGAAGTGCTCATGGGGCAGTCCGTAAATGGATGTGATAGCACAATAGAGGTATCTCTTCAGTTTTCTAATGATATAATGATCGCTATCAATGACACCTTGTGTGCTGATGGCTTTGTGGATATTGCTGGACAAATTTTTGATATCGCGAGTCCTTCTGGTCAGGTAATTTTGAATGGAACAGGGTGTGACACTATAATAGATATTGATTTGTCTTTTCATGAAGAAGTTGACAGTACCTTGTCAGGAGTATTCTGCCCGGATTTCTCGATTGATGTAAATGGCACCACTTATGATATCAACAATGCGATGGGAAGTGAAATATTGGTGGATTCTAGTCAGTTTGGTTGTGATAGCATTGTTAATATTGACTTGTTGTTTTACGATATTGCAGATAGCTTAATCTCTGGCACCTTCTGTCCTGATTTTTCAATAATCGTGAATGGCACCCAATACGACAGCAGCAATCCGACAGGAAGTGAACTGATCAGTGGATCGAGTCAATTTGGTTGTGACAGTCTGGTAAACATCGATCTGGGATTTTTCGCACCAGTATCCACAGACTTCAATCAGTCTATTTGCGAAAATGATTCTATTATTATCAATGGCACTGTTTACAATTCAAGCAATACTACAGGTGTAGAGATAATAACAGATGGAAGTGTGAATGGATGTGATAGCACAGTAAATGTTCAACTTTCGATACTTCCGATCTTTGAGGAGACTGATATGGCAACAATTTGTGACGGAGACAGTATCTTCCTGGCAGGTGATTGGCAATTTACCGCGGGTAGTTTTATTGATACCTTGCAGAGTATTGACATGTGTGATAGCATCATCACTACAGAATTGATGGTTATTTCTTGCGAAGTCAATGTGACATTGAGTGCTGTTAATAATGAATGTGCCATGGATGCGAATGGCAGCATTACTTTAGACATCCTTTCTGATATCAATATTCCATTTACCATTATCTGGGATGGAATAAGTAACGGGGTGACAGGCTCTCTTGTAATTGATACAGATCAAAATATGATTACAATAGGTAATCTCATTTCTGACACCTATAATATAACTATTCAAGATGCTGCAGGAACTTCAATCTACCAAGGCACTGTATCCATTATAGACAATAATCCTATCATGGATGGTGATTGGATCATTACAGACTCTATCCTATGTGCAGGGGATTTTGGTTCATTTGAATTTCAAGCCAATGGCGGCATGTCACCTTATGGCTACAATTGGGATCCTACCATTATTGGAGATTCACCACTGGCCCAAGATGTAATTGCTGGAGAATATTTCTTGACTGTTACCGATCAAAATGGCTGTACTCTTGATACAACATTTGTGATGCCTGAGCCCGATGCTTTTTCGGCTACTATATCTGTAATTGGGCCTTCTTGCCTGGGGTCTATTGATGGTCAAATCGAAATTTCTGAAATTATTGGTGGCATTTCTCCTTACAATGTCACTGTCAATGGTGAAGTCCTGATCCCGATGGTTCTTTCTGATTTGGATACTGGATTATATGTTATTGAAATAATGGATGCCAATGGCTGCATGATTAGCTTTTCAGAAGAATTGACTGCTAATAATAATTCTATTTTTGCTTCATATACTGAATTGCACCAAATTGATTCAGGTGAGAGTGTTGCTCTTGAAGGTTCTGTCATTGATTCTAGTGGGATGTATACCTATGAATGGATTGATCTTGATGGAAGTCTTAGTTGTATTGATTGCCCGAATCCTATATCGATGCCTGCTGCTACTACTACCTATTCGCTAAATGTATTCGATAGTCTTGGCTGTTCTCAAGCTCTAAGTATAACAGTAGAAGTCGAACCAAGGGAAATTGTAAACATCCATCCTAATGTCTTCAGTCCAAATGGGGATAATTCTAACGATGAATTTATTTTCCGAATTAATGATACGGATTTAGTATCAATGGCAATGAGTATTTATGATCGTTGGGGGAATTTGGTATTTAGAGATCAAGCAGCAGAAAATGAGCTTTCTTGGGATGGTACTCGAAATGGGAGCTTGTTAGTTCCAGGAGTTTATGTGTATCAGATGATTATACAATATGCAGATGGTAGATCGGAAGTGGTAATTGGGGATGTATTATTGATTAATTAAGTTTGTTTGTTTTTATTTTGGATAGAAGCCAGTTATTTTTTTTGATTGATCAATACGAAAGTTGACAGTGGACTGATTAAAGCTCAATTGCAATTTTGATTTTCTATGACTATTTGATTTATCTATTGATTCAAGTTTGCCGAATTTGTATGTTTCCAAAGCTTGTTGTATTTATGGATATCGACACATTGTATTCTTGATATGATTCAGCGAGTAACTAATTCTAAGGATTGAAATAATATTGATTACGACAATTTTAGTCTTGGGTATAAATTGCAATGAACATTGACAATTCAAAATAATAGAAATAGGTTTTATATTTGGACATCATATTCTTTTTTCTTGGAGTATGACTAAGGACTGTTAAAATCATTTTTTAATGCCTATTAAGTGCTGTATAATTATTGGAAATGGATTCGACCTGGCCCATGATGCGCCAACTTCATTCATCGACTTTTCTAATTGGTTGTTGGAAGATTATATAAAAAGGTTTTTCAGAATTATTAAGAACAATGAAGCAAATGATTTCTTGACAGATGAAATGATTAATAAGTTTGGAAACGGGAAGTATGAAACCAATGGTCATCTTCATGTTAATGATGAATTCCATCCTTGTTTTGATGCATTAAAAAGTAATAATCCTGATAAAATAATTGAGCTCTTAAAAAGCAATCCAGCCTTATACAAGAGATTTTTTAATAATAATTTCATCACGAATCTATATTCCGAAAGAAAACAGAATTGGTTTGCGATTGAAAATATATATTATGATTTTTTGTGTAAATATTCTGAATACTCAAATACTGAATATCGAAAAAATACAATAACCCAGTTGAATTCTCAGCTAGAGTTTCTCAAGATCAAATTAAGAGAATATCTAAAGACTATTGAGTTCAAATGGAATCATGGAATAGATCAATTCATTAGAAAGACTTTTAATGGTTACTCTGAAGTGACAGTTATAAATTTTAATTATACTGATACATTTAATTTATACTTGCGAAATTTGGGATTGCCCAATGCAAAAATAGAAAACATCAACATCCACGGCACCTTAAAAGAACAGAATGAAATATTTGGCTATGGCAATGACCTGAATCAAGAATATCAGCGAATGAAAAACTTGGAAGAAGACTTTATTCTGGAAAATTTCAAGACAGTGAATTATATGATGGATAATAAATATTATACATTGATAAATGATATCACTCGGGTTATAGCTTATGATGCATATGTGCTTGGACACTCTCTCAGTCTTACGGATAAAACACTATTACAAGAAATTTTTGATCATAAGCACTGTTTTAAAATACACTTGCTCAAAAGATTAGATTTTGAAGAAGATCAAGTCAAACAAAAGGCATCCTTTAAATCTCAAGTAACTGCAATTACTCGCATTATGAAGAATGAAAGTGATGTAAGAAAGAAAGTCAGCAATTTCAAGGATTCATTTACCTTTCCTGTAAAATTGTAATGAGAAACTTGCCAATGATTCTTTTCTCAATATTATTCATACCACCAGATCAAGACTATTAATGTCATCTTTTCAGTACTCAATCTGAACCCTTCAAAAGAAACATCTCTGCGACAAATCTTCCCTTCATACATCCTTCGCGTTATTCGCGTTATTCGCAGTTAAAAAAAATGCCCTAATCCCCTTAAACACCTCTCCCCTTCTTCACCTCCCCTGCAAACCAAAAAGACCCTCCCGTTTTCACAGAAAGGTCTTTTTTACTAATTATTTAATCCAACTGAATGAATACAATAATATCAATAATTCTAAATCAATTTTCAAGAAGAACTCTTATTCTAAAATAATCATCTTCTTCGTCGCTGTAAATTCTCCACTCTCTAAAGTATAGTACAATACTCCACTTACACCCAGATCATTCGACTTCAATGTAATCTCATTGTAGCCTCTTACGCCTGATAGTGATTTGTTGATCAATACTTTGCCTGTAACATCATGTACTGTGAAATTAACCTTGCCTTCAGCAGCCAATCTATATCCGATTGTTGTTTGCGTCTTGAATGGATTCGGCTCATTCTGATACAATTCTGATGTCTCCACTTCTACAACATCTCCTCTCATTTCTATCTCTACATTTCTTATCTCTAGCGTCTCTCCTATGCTTGTCGAAACATAGGCTTCTGAATTCGTCACTTTAGATGTGATGTCAATCATATTACTCAAGTTTCCACTTGTCTTAGCTATGAAGTTCACTGTGAAGATAGTCTCATCTTTTCCTGCACTTACTGCCGTTGAACTGTTGTAACTCATCGTCACTACATTGCTTGACAATACTCCTACATTGCCTTCATTCATTGCTACTACTCCACTCTCGATTCCAGCAAATTCTAATCCATTCAACTCCATCGTAAACTGATATCCGAATACTTCCTGGAAGTCTTCACTTGTAAATCCTACTGACACTTCTTGTCCTGCTTCTACTTCCTGATTCAAGATGCTCAACAATAATTTATTATTTGATCTGGTAACTGCTGTCGCTCCATTCGATAAGTTTGCTATCGCATCCTCCGTTACATCTCCTATCTTCACCGCTACAAAGTGATTCGACATCTCATCTGATTCTAGGTTATCTACCTCTACACTGTAGTCGATATCATTTAGGTCCATGCCCATATCCATCGATTGTCCTCTATTCACAAATCTCCAGGATTCATTCGTCGGTAGATCCGTTATGATTCCTAAGATCAACTTTCTCAACTCTACCAAATCATGTGCCTTGATTTCTGTATCGCCATTGATATCCGCTGCTATCAACTTGTATGGTGAATTCAATTCTTCCAATCCTAAGATATGTCTCTGGATCTTCACTAAATCCAAGGTACTTACTCCATTCAGGTAATCTACATCCTTGCTACTTGTCAATTGATAATCTGCGTTCAAGGCATTCTCTGGGAAAGCATAGTATCCCGTAGCATCTGTCATCGTAGTAACTGGATATTCTGGTAGTACTGATCCCAGATTTACTTCTACCTCTTCTACTCCCATTCCGCCTTCGGTCTCTATCATACCTGCTATCATTGGCTTGGTTGATGTCGATCCTCCACATTTGAATATCTCTACATCTCCAAGGTCTCCTTTCTGATCAAAATTATCATACGCTCCATCATAATCTATTATGATATCCGTCATGAAATTCGGGTCACTCGCTGACTCACTTGAATTATTTCCATCTGCACTCATTCCCTGCATACCATAATACAAGCTACCATCTGATGTCTCTACATAGTGCATGCTTGACCATACCAATTCATCACATCCTTCTATACCATTGGATGATACTCCCGTAGCTCCAAAGTCTACTCCTCCTCCTGTATTCTCGCCTGGCTCTACATCAATACTTGGGAATTGTGGTGTTACCCAGCCTCCTACAAAGTACTTCAACTCCATCATCCAAGTGCCGCCTACAAGGTCATATCTCAATACCTTGCTATCATGTGCTCCTGTCACAAACCTCGTTCCTCTCTCTGCAAACACCATCTGATCTCCTCCTGTATTGAAGGCTATATCACTGATTCTCAATCCTACGCCCATGATGCCATCAAACTCTACTACCTCACTGCCTGATCCTGGGAAAGAACCATTTTCATTCAAGGTAATGCTATACATCGCTCGCTCTCCATCTGCTCCATCTGTGATTCGTGGGAAGTACAATTTCTTCGAGCCATCTTCTTTATTCAATCCTATTCCCCATACTTGCTCCGATACATCTGCCAAACCTGCTGATCCATCATCTGCTGTCCATGGATCATAAGTTTCCATGATCGCTCCACTTGCATTGATTCTATAGATCATACCATCTTCAAGGTTACTCGCATACAACATCTCATTATCGTTGCAATATGCTATGTTTCCTATTCCATTCAATGATCCTCCTGTATTTGGAAGCTCTACAAATGGTTCTGCTATAAAGTTATTTCCTGCACTCGCCTTGAAGATCTGTCCTGGACCATATGGATCATTATCATATCCTGTATCATATACATCCGATGCTGCTAAGAATACATTATCACTGTTATCCATCGCTATACCGAATACTTGTCCGATCTGGTCTACTGTCCAATTCGCTGGGTGGATTGTCGTTATGCTTGTTGCATAATCCATTTCGCTCGGTGCATTTTCAGTATTGGTCATATTGTAGATTACTCCTACAGCACCATCAGTACCTTCTTCTGCATTACATGTTCCTACTGCCCATCCTGTATAATCGGTAGGCTCGCATGAACACTCGTCCATCGGCGGTGGTGGTGGATCTACACATCCATGATTATCAACAAGGGTAAGGGATACTTGTGCAAAGTCTGCATTTCCTTTTTCATCCCATACATATACTTGAATAGCTACTGGACTATTCAATACATCATCGCCATCGAATGTCATACTTGATGAGTGCAATGCATCATCGTAGTTTGGATCATCTTCTGGTGGTGTATCACTAAATGTATATCTCAAGTCTTCCTGTGCAGTACAATTATCAAAACTTCCAATATTGAAGTCGATTGCCCACAACTCTACCGTACATACTTCATCCATAATCGCTGAGCTCAAGCTTACCATATATGGTGTCGGTGCCTTCTTGTCTACTACCATGAATTCTGTATCACATGTAGTCACATTGTTACAGCCATCAGTCACCTTCCAGCTCACCTTGTGATTACTCATGCTTCCCACTATGTCTGGTAGTGGTACACTCACTGTCTCACCATTCGCTGTCGGTGACAGATATACATCCGGGATTCCATTGCCATTCGTATCATTGAATTGAGTATCGAATGGTGGTAAGAAGCTACTGTACTCTAAATCTACTGTTCCATCTCCCCATAGGTCTACCAACACTTGCCACTTCAACCAGCCTGTAGGACAATTTGCACTGCCTTCATCTGTTGCTACATTTTCAAGTGTAATCTTAGCTTCACAAACCTCGCCATCATCATCACTATCACTGTGGTCATTGATCGCATACATCTTATCGTCACAATCTTCGATTACCGGTTGAGTCTCATCTGTAACCTTGATCACCTGTACATGCTCCCATAGCCCTTCGCCATCCCAGAATGGATTGTTTGGCTCATAGTCACACCAGTTGATTACTGTATAGTGATTCACTAGCTTGTAACATGCTCCATCTTCAAAGAAGAAGGTATCTGTTTCCATTGTGTAGCCCATCACATCACATGGACCTGCTATCCATGTTGGCTCACCCAAGGCAATCATATCTGGACAATTCGCTGCTGTGAAGTCTCCTACTTGTGAGAAGCTTACATTCACTGGTGCATCCAGTTCATCCATTGTGATTGTCTGGTCACAGAAGATATCACTTCTGCCTACTACACTCCATCTTCTTCTTACAAAGCCTTCATTACAGCTATTCAAGTTGATGATGATGTCATTGTATTCTACATCTACTCCGCCACATGAACCGTACGCACTTGCACTTCCTGTCATATTAAGGTCGGTGTAGTCCATATCACATGTCAAGGTTACATCTGGTGGACAAGTGATTGCTGGAGCTAACTTGTCTTCTACTTTCACATATGCCCATGCTTCGTTGTAGTTGTCTCCTGCTGTACCATAGATGCCATCCATGTCGCCATCATCCCATACTCGCAACCATACTTTTACATATCCTGCATCCAATTCGCCATCGCCATTTACATCCACTGTGGCATTCGTCAAGTCTTCACAACAGAACTTAACATACGCTCCTCCATCTGGATCATAACTTGGTGAGTTTGGATTTGGACTTCCATCTTGTGGGTGGCCATCTGCATTGTAAGTCGCATTTCCTCTGATATCACAGTTGTCTTCATCTCTTCTTACTTCCAATTTCACTTCATTGCTACAACCATCATAACTTCCATTATCGATGCTTTCTGCATACAACTTCGCCAGTCCTGCTCCATTTGTGCTGCCACTTGTTACACTGATTACTACATTTTGCTTCGCTACCACTACTGGTGGTGTGCTATCTATTACGGTTACTGTAAATGGATAGCTGGCTTCATTGCCACAGCAATCATAAGCGATGTAGTTAAATGTATGTGTGCCTTTTGGTGCGCCACTGATTACATATCCTTCTTCGAAGCTTCCTTCTATTGTTACTCCTGCTGGTCCTGTAATATAGTACTCTGGGTAACTATCACAATTGTCATGCAACTCCCATGGAAGTGGTGCTTCAAAGCTCGCTTCACATCCCCATGCATCTGTACTTACTGTTACATCCTGTGTAATCAGCGTTGGTGCTTCGGTATCTACTGCCTTGATCGTCTGGATGTAGGTACTAATTTCTAGAGTATTCCAATCAACCAAAGTCCAAGTTCTAATTACCTTTTTATTTCCATTACAACCTTCTTCACATGCGTCTAATTCCTGGTCTGTGTATGCTGCATATACATCACATACTTGATTGTCTACCTTCTGTGGGTGACCATTGATCAAGTAAGTTGGGTAAGCATATACATAACCTTCATTATTCTCTACATAGCTCGTATTCGGATTATCCTGAGTTAGAGGATTATCGAATATTGCTACGATCTCTTCCGGACTTGTGCCATCATTACAACTCAAAATGACTGGGCTGATTGGCAATGTAAGTTCGTCGATTGCTATCGGTGCTATGTTGAATTGTTGTGTACAAGTTGAACTTCCGTTTGCATTTTGTGCCAACCATGTTCTTAAGATGATCTGGTTGCCATTTGCATCTACTGTCAATTCATCTGTAAAGAATGCTTCGTAATCGCTACATGAGGTGATCGTTGGATTTGGTGTCAAATCATCACTTCCCATTATGTATTCGATATCCACACATCGGAAATTACATTCTTCTGCCAATTCCAATAATGTTGCATCACTTGTGATTTCTACCACATAGTCTCCAAAGTCATTACCATTATTGTTAAAGGTAGTTACTACCAGGATGTAGTTTACTCCTGAATTCAACATTACATCGAATTGACTCAATAGTCCTACTCCACCATCATCATTGGTGATTACCAGATTACCACATGGGTCGGTTGGGTCGAAACTTTCTTCATACAAGCATAAGAAGCTATCGCCACTTGGTGCTGAAAATGAAACTACCTCTGCTCCAAGACCTGCATCCATATCCAATGAGAAGTTGTAGGTATCGTAAGGAATATCTACTCCTGCTCCACTTGGGTTACATGCTCCTCCTGCTACGAATGGTCGTGTCCAGATTGGGTCTGTACCATCCAGTGTTCCTACGAATGGTGTCATAACTTCAGATCCACCTACTGGGCAAGCACATTCTTCGATAGTCGGTGCACTCTTGTCTTCTACATTGATTGTACTCCAGCAGCTATTGCCAGTGTCTGGGTCTGTGATTGTTACGGTGTATGTTCCCGGTTGGGTGATTACATTACCTGTAACGCCTCCTGATACATTGATATCGAAATGGTCATAACATCCGTATGCTCCTCCTTCTAATAACATGTCTGCTCCCAACACAACTTGACAATCCATATCTAATGATACATTGATATTATCATTACAAGACATTACTCCTGTAACTCCATTGGAGTACTCTACCATTGTCACATCAAATGTACATTCGGTTGTATTACCATTTACATCGGTTACTATATAGGTGTTAGTTGTTGTTCCTAGTGGGAAATATGATCCTGATGGTAGTCCTTCAGTCTGCTCGATTGTTGGTCCGCCTTCTGCATTAGAATACAAGATCACTGCAAACGCTCCAAATCCTAGAACATCAATATCGACTGGTTCTAAACTTACACATGGTACTGGATTATTTCCAGCAATGTAGGTTGACCCTGTCTCTCCCAAATTATTATAACCAATTACAAAGTTGGTAGTGTTATTCGCTTTCAATTCCAATACATAGTTCATGCCTGCTGGAATTGTTGCTTCTAGCATTGCTGTTAGTATCACATTATTCATTCCCGCTGGTACATCATAGTCTACTGTGCCTTGTAAGGTCATATTTCCATATTCAAAAGCTGCCGCTGGGGCAATGGAATATACATTTACGGTTACTGTCTCTGTTGTTCCCGAGTTGAAAATGCCAAAGTTAACTTGTGTAATCTCTACTGGGACAGGTGAGTTGTTTGTAAAGTATCTCAGGTGATTAGATGTGTTATTTGCACAATCCAATGCTGTATTAACCAATCCTTCATTAATCGCTTGGCTCGCTTCTGCATCCATGGTTCCGCAATTATCTGAGAATGGTATGTCAAAGAATACGATCTCTTCACACTCTCCTGCTTCTAACTGTACGAAGATATCATTTGGACAATCTACTATTGGTGGTGTATCATCCATTATCGTTACCATCGCAGGACACGTGGAAGAATTTCCTTCCGCGTCTGTCACTGTCATGATGACTTCAAGGGTCACAGATGCCTGACCTAATGGAATATCTGCACATGTAAAGTCTGATACTGATAAGGATATTATCAATTCATCATCTGGTGTACAATTGTCATTTGATCCATTATTTATGATTGATCCTCCTCCTGGAAGTGATATCGTAGCATTTCCTAAGTCATCCAGGGAAAGTGTCACATCTTGACATATCGCTATTGGCATCACATTATCTTCTACTGTAATTGTTGCCTCACAGGTAGCCATATTTCCACATTCATCTACTCCAGTCAAGGTGACCATATTAGTTCCAATATTATCACAATTAAACGCTGTCTGACTCAAGGATAGCATTACTGCGCCGCCACAATTGTCACTAGATCCATTGTTGACCTGGTCTGGGCTCAAGGTTGCCATTCCCATGTCATCCAATTGGATCGTTACATCCTGACATATCATCATCGGTGGTATCGTATCTACTACATTTATGATTTGATCCATCATCGTTGATCGACCACATCTATCGGTTACCGTCCAGGTTCTTGTGATTGTCATTTCTGCTGGACAAGCTCCTGGGGTAATCACATCATTCGA
This sequence comes from Saprospiraceae bacterium, assembly GCA_965230575.1. Classification (GTDB taxonomy): domain Bacteria; phylum Bacteroidota; class Bacteroidia; order Chitinophagales; family Saprospiraceae; genus CAJXUU01. Next base: position 5,234,981 of record OZ246013.1, on the reverse strand, counting down.
TGTCACCGTCGCTTGTGGTGTGGCTGGATGACATTCGCCTTCCCCTTCTGCCATGCCTACTGCTCCTGGAGAGGTATCTGCTCCGCATAACACTGTCGTGTCTGCTGGGAAGAAAGTAAACACAGGATCCATTGTACTGATTACAGTAAAGGTTTGCATGCATTCTGCCATATTCCCTTCTGAGTCCTGCTGGAAATATGTTCTTGTTATTGTCAAGGTATCTCCTGGACATCCAGTATTACCTGGTATTATGGTTAATGCTGAATGTATTACATCTCCACATGAATCTACTACTATCGGTAAATCAAAGTCTACTGGTGGCAGATCTGCTCTACATGCTAATGTTTGATCTGTGATATTTGAACAGTCTACTACAAGATCACATTGTGAAACGCAAGAACCAACTTTGAATCCTACATAATCAAAAGAACATCCTCCATCTGGATTAGTATATTTTATATAGAGGGTAGAAATAGTTGGGGTATCAAAAGTGTAAGTCCCATTTGGATTTGCACCACACCCTGGTCCGTCTGTAATGACTTCATTAGGTGCAGGTCCAACTCCCATCCTCATAGATCCCGAACATTGTGTAAGTGACAATCCACTTAAAACAGCATCGGTACCATTAGTCGAGGCCGTTGTTCCTACTGAAACCTCTGACATCACTTCAAGATTAAAAATTTCAAATTCATCAACATTTAGAGGACTATCAAAATCTAATCTCATTAAAAGTGTACCGCCATCATTATCAAATCCACCAAATCTTTCACCATTCGTATCAACATTGACATCCAACTCTCCTGCCTGACCATCATCTCCAGTCAATACTTCGAACGATCCAAAGGGCATTCCTTCTAAATTAATTACACCCATATTTGTCATGTCATCATAATCAGACAAATCTATATAACTAAATATGCTATTTGCTGGACAAGTCGCACAAATAGGCATTGGAGGACAATTGCTGCATTCCTCTACATCTACTACCTCCGCACAAGGACCAACAGGTGCTTGCGGAAGAGCGGTAGCATTGTCGATTGCATTTTGTAAAGCAGTAGCCGTACAACTTTGGTAATCAAACATTATCCCGTCAGAGTCCATAACATACTGATCTGTATTTCCATTCGTAATTCCATTCGCCAAAACATCATCAGGATCAGTAGTTACTGTCACTAATGACAATGGACAACTCGGAACAACATCTGGATCAGGAGCTACACAAGTACCTACTTTGAATCCTACATAATCATAAGAACATCCACCTGGGGGATTGTGATATTTAAAATATAAGGTAGACACTGCAGTTCCTCCTACAGTATAAACCCCATTAGGATTGGCGCCACATCCAGGACCATCTGTTTTCACAAAATTCATTTCCCCATTGGCTGGATTGGGATCTACTCCCATTCGAGTACTTCCATCACACTGTGTTAAAGTCAAACCACTAAGATTAGCCGTGGCATCCATTGCTGATGCCATAGTACCAATCGATACTTCTGATTCTACCTCCAGATTTCTTATATAAAGTTCTTCTACCGTTATTTCTTCACAAAATTCTATCTCCAACAAGTAGGTTCCTCCATCATTATCGAAACCACCAAATTGGGTTCCTGATATATCTTCATTTACATCCAAATCACTGGCTAAAACAGTGAAAGAACCAAAGACCACTCCATCCAATTCTACATCTCCCGTTGCTCCAGGTCCAGAACCTGTTCCATTCGTCAATCTTATGAAAGCATAATCTGTTCCTCCTGGACAAGTTGCACATGGTGGTACAGGTGTGCAAAAATCACAATCCTCTTCATCAACCACTTCAGCACATGGACTGATTGCCATAGTCGGGATGGCTATACCATTTTCAACTTCATTTTGAATTTGAGTGCAATTTTGATCAAAATAGTTTCCGTTTGCATCTCGCATTACTTGAAAAGCATTAGCATCATTTCCAATAAAATCTGGTCCATTATCAACATAATCAACAATATCCGTAGCATAAGTTACATAAGTAAGTGGACATACTGGGATAGCATCTGCACCATCAGAAACACAACTTCCTATTTTAAATCCTACGTAATCAAACGAACATCCGCCATCTGGGTTTCTATATTTAAAGTATAAACAATCAACCATGGCATTGTCCAAGGTATAAGAGCCATTAGGATTAGCTCCACATCCTGGTCCATCAGTAATTACCAAGTTAGGTGCCCCATCATTCAATGACATTTTATTGGAACCTGCACATTGTGTTAACGCCAGACCACCAAGTACTGCGCTTGCACCACTTCCCGAAATAGTTGTTCCTATAGATACTTCAGACTCAACTTCCAAATTTTTAATTTCAAATTGTTGTACTGATATTGGCTCACAGAAAGTAAGTTTTAAAAGATACGTACCACCATCATTATCAAATCCCCCGAATGTTGTACCAGATAAATCTTCATTAATATCCAAATCTGAGAATAATACTTCAGCACTTCCCACCAAAACGTTATCCAATTCTACGTCTGCTGTCGCACCAGTTCCACTTCCCATTTTATTGACTAGATTAAGATATTCAAAATCTTCATTTGTACCACATGAAACACATGGTGGAAGTGGATTTGCACTTAAACATGTTCCGATAGAAAAATTATACGCATCATTATTTGTAACATCAAATGAAATATTAATACAATCATATGTACCAGACAACTGCAGGGAGTATGCAACATCGCCATTCCATCCAACACCAGGTGTAAACATTAGATTTGCTCCACAACTTGAAATACAATTTGCAGTAATTTCATTACCATCACAGTCAGTAATCAGCACATTTGTGGATGTTTCAAGAGCTGAGAAATTAATTACTGGACTGGTTAGTTCTTCACCAAAACCAATGACCCAAAGATCAGTTGAAGTTCCTTGTAGATTCGCGCCAATAGATGTTCCAACTAAATCGGGGCCATTTGAATCTGCGCCAAAATATTCTGCTGAAGCATCAATTGTTGTATTGCAATTCGCGTCATTTGCAACACCTTCACTGAAATTTGGAATATTTGTTCCAGATCCGTCTTGTACGGTAGACCATGAGAACAGATCCCAGCAATCTGCTCCGCATTCCGCATCCGTATTTGCATCTGTGGGTGTAACTTGGGCGTTTAGACCCAAACATAAAAAAGTAAAAGCTAGTAATAAAGCTTTAGATAATAATTTGCTCATTAGGTTGGTAGTGTTTTTTAATCCCATTAAATAAAGGGTCAAAGAAATTTAATTCTTATGACAATAAATAGGAATTTGGAGATTTTGGTTATGAATTACATAAAACTTGTTACAAATAACAAATATATTAATATATAATTATTTATGTTTTATTACCCCCTCATTTTCAAATGTTTAACAAAACTATTTTTCACAACTCACACCCTCTTATATTTGTTCACTTCGTCCGAAAATCTTATAAAACTCATTACATGTTTGCATTTTATGCCCTATCCATATTTCAGGGCTTGGTAAACGCTCAAAGACGATTGCTAGAGTTTTAACCAAGTGGTAAAAATAAGTCTGTCTTGTCTATTTTCTAGGACGACTGAATGAATCCAATTAGCGGCGAAATTAGTCGGCGAGTGAGGGAACGTGAAAACGTCTGGTGCAATAAGGCTATGCCCTCTACAATGCGCTAGTCCAGTTCTTTATTCTTTTTTTTTGTCAATTAGAATGTATGATGATTGTAGATGTGGTAGTTATAGTTAACAATTCAATAAATGTAAATGCAGAACATAGAGATAATACCCCAATCCAGTGTAGGACAAGTTGGGTAGAGGTAAAATATTACTCCGTATTTAGGGTCACGTACAAAAGTTGGGGAGCAATATAAAGAATTGATATAAATGTTAGGTTTGTATAATGGAATTACAAACACTAGCTTCTTTACTTTTGCCTGAAGGGATTCTTGATCATTTCGAGGTTATTCGGATTTCGGAATGTTGCGACACTATTACAAAGAAGGTTGAATATCGTATATGGATAGATGAGTTAAATGATAGCCCAGATGGGTATGAGTCCAAAGGGTTTTATAATGAAAAAGTAATACAAGATTTTCCACTTAGAGGCAGGGCAGTATATCTACATGTTAGAAGGCGACGTTGGAGAGATGTTATGGGCCAAAGGCCTGATATTAAAAGTGATTTCAGTTTTGTTGCTAAAGGAGTCAAGTTAACACAAGAGTTGGCTGCTTTTTTAAAAGCATGAGGTATTAGATCGAGAAGATACGATCAGTAATATATCTAGTTATTATTATGTAAACCCCAGAAAAACGAGTCGGGTAATCAAAAAGCTCAATTCTGATTATCATCGATTTAAATATCAATTACGAGAAAACATAAACCAAGTCTATCCTGAAAATATGGGAGAGCACTTACATATAGATGAAGTAGCACTTTCAAAAGGAGAGTTATTTACTTTTTTGACCAATCCTCAAGGTCGCGCAAAACAGGGAACCATTGTAGCGGTCATTGAAGGAACCTCTTCTACCAAGATTAATGAGGTACTAGACAAAATAGCTTTGGTTCGACGAAAAGCAGTCAAAACAGTAAGTCTGGATATGGCTGGAAGCATGAATTTGGCTGTAAAGGCTAGTTTTCCCAATACCGCTTTAATCATTGATAAGTTTCATGTTATAAAATTAGTTATTGATGCACTTCAATCTTATCGGATCCAATTAAGATGGAAGGTTTTGAAATTAGAAAACCAAAGAATTCAGTTTTGTAGAGAGCACAAGTATCGCCTAACAATAAGAACTTATCCCAATGGTGACACTGAACGTCAATTGCTTGCTAGAAGTGTTCATTTACTATTCAAAAACCCTAATGATTGGACGGAAAGTCAGGAGTTAAGAGCCCATATCTTATTTCAAAATTATCCAAGGCTAAAACAGTTTTATGAGCATGTTCAATGGTTTAGAAAGATATATATGGAGCAGAATGTAAACAAGGCCAGAATCAAAATAGAAGACTGGATAACAAAAAGCTATTCATACAGAGAAGAAGTATTTCATACAGTGGCAAATACTATTGAAAATCATATGGAGAATATACTAAACTACTTTCAATACAAAAAAACCAATGCATTTGCTGAATCATTTAACTCCAAAATCAAAAGGTTCAGATTTAATCAAAGAGGAGTTACCGATCATATATTTTTCCATTATAGACTAAAAGCTCTATTTGCTTAATCCCCAACTTTTTGACATGTCCCAGTATTTAAGAATAATAGGATTCAATTAATAAATAAAAAAGACCCTTCCAGTTTCCCAGAAAGGTCTTTTTTCATTTGGAGAAGCAATCACTTTGAGTTTTATTAGTTCTCCTTATTCTTTTTGGAAATCTTATTCCAAAATAATCATCTTCTTCGTCGCTGTGAATTCTCCACTCTCTAAAGTATAGTACAATACTCCACTCATTGCGATATCACTTGACTTCAATGTAATCTCATTGTAGCCTCTTACGCCTGATAGTGATTTATTGATCAATACTTTGCCTGTAACATCATGTACTGTGAAATTCACCTTGCCCTCAGCAGCCAATCTATATCCGATTGTGGTTTGCGTCTTGAATGGGTTCGGCTCATTCTGATACAATTCTGATGTCTCTACTTCTACTACATTTCCTCTCATTTCTATCACAACATTTCTTATCTCTAGCGTCTCTCCTATGCTTGTCGAAACATAAGCTTCTGAATTCGTCACTTTAGATGTGATGTCAATCATATTACTCAAGTTTCCACTTGTCTTAGCAACAAACTTCACTGTGAAGATAGTCTCATCCTTTCCTGCACTTACGGCAGTTGAACTATTGTAACTCATCGTCACTACATTGCTTGACAACACTCCTACATTGCCTTCATTCATTGCTACTACTCCACTCTCTATTCCTGCAAACTCTAATCCATTCAACTCCATCGTAAACTGATATCCGAATACTTCAGCGAACTCTTCACTCGTAAATCCTACTGATACAGTCTGTCCAGCCTCTACTTCCTGATTCAGGATATTCAATGATAGGGTCTTATTAGATCTTACTGCTGTAGATGTATTACCTGTCAGGTTAGCTTGTGCATCTTCAGTAACATCTCCAATCTTCACCGCTACAAAGTCTTTCGACATCGTATTGGTCTGCAAGTTCTCTACTTCCTGTGAATAATCTACATCTGCCAAGTCCATATCCATCGTCAACTCTTGTTCACTATTTACAAATCTCCATGACTCATTCGTCGGTAGGTCTGTAATGATTCCCAAGATCAACTTTCTCAACTCTACCAAGTCATGTGCTTTGATCTCTGTATCTCCATTGATATCTGCAGCTACTAGCTTGTATGGTGAATTCAATTCCTCAAGTCCTAGAATATGTCTCTGGATTTTAACCAAATCCAAGGTACTTACTCCATTCAAGTAATCTACATCCTTGCTTCCTGACAATTGATAAGTTGCATTCAACGCATTCTCCACGAATACATATTCTCCATTCTCATCTGTCATTTCTAATCTCGGATACTCTGGAAGTGATGCTTCTAGTGTTACTTCTACTTCTTCTACTCCTACTCCTGTCTCGGTAGCCACTGTTCCTGCAATATCTGGTTTCTGTCCACATGCTCCTGTATTATCCACAAGCGTCAAGTATACAACACAGAAATCTGCATTTCCTTTCTCATCCCATACATACATATTCACCTCTACTGGACTGTTATCCACATCACTGCAATCGAATGTCATACTTGATGAAGATTGTGTATCATCATAGTTTGGATCATCTTCTGGTGCTACATCACTGAATGTATATCTCAAGTCTTCTTGTGCAGTACAATTGTCAAATGAACCAACATTGAAGTCGATTGCCCACAATTCTACTGTTCCACTGCTTTCCATTACCGCTGTACTCAAGTCTACACAGTATGGTGTCGGTGCCTTCTTGTCTACTACCATGAATTCTGTATCACATGTAGTCACATTATTACAGCCATCAGTCACCTTCCAGCTCACCTTGTGATTACTCATGCTTCCTACTATGTCTGGTAGTGGTACACTCACTGTCTCTCCATTCGCTGTCGGTGACAGGTATACATCCGGGATTCCATTGCCATTCGTATCATTGAATTGGGTATCAAATGGTGGTAAGAAGCTACTGTACTCTAAATCTACTGTTCCATCTCCCCATAGGTCAACTAGTACTTGCCACTTCAACCAACCTGTAGGACAATTTGCACTACCTGGGTCGGTGGCTACATTCGTTAATGTAATCATCGCTTCACACACCTCTCCATCATCATCACTATCACTGTGATCATTGATCGCATACATCTTATCGTCACAATCTTCGATTACCGGTTGGGTCTCATCCGTTACCTTGATCACCTGTACATGCTCCCATAGTCCTTCGCCATCCCAGAATGGATTGTTTGGCTCATAGTCACACCAGTTGATTACTGTATAGTGATTCACTAGCTTGTAACATGCTCCATCTTCAAAGAAGAAGGTATCTGTTTCCATTGTGTAGCCCATCACATCACATGGACCTGCTATCCATGTTGGTTCACCCAAGGCGATCATATCTGGACAATTCGCTGCTGTGAAGTCTCCTACTTGTGAGAAGCTTACATTCACCGGCGCATCCAATTCATCCATTGTGATTGTCTGGTCACAGAAGATATCACTTCTGCCTACTACACTCCATCTTCTTCTTACAAAGCCTTCATTACAGGTATTCAAGTTGATGATGATGTCATTGTATTCTACATCTACTCCGCCACATGAACCGTACGCACTTGCACTTCCTGTCATATTCAGGTCGGTGTAGTCCATATCACATGTCAAGGTCACATCTGGTGGACAGGTGATTGCTGGAGCTAGCTTGTCTTCTACTTTCACATATGCCCATGCTTCGTTGTAGTTGTCTCCTGCTGTACCATAGATGCCATCCATGTCGCCATCATCCCATACTCTCAACCATACTTTTACATGTCCTGCATCCAATTCGCCATCGCCATTTACATCCACTGTGGCATTCGTCAAGTCTTCACAACAGAACTTAACATACGCTCCTCCATCTGGATCATAGCTTGGTGAGTTTGGATTTGGACTTCCATCTTGTGGGTGGCCATCTGCATTGTAGGTCGCATTTCCTCTGATATCACAGTTGTCTTCATCTCTTCTTACTTCCAACTTCACTTCATTGCTACATCCATCATAACTTCCATTATCGATACTCTCTGCATACAACTTAGCTAGTCCTGCTCCATTTGTGCTGCCGCTTGTTACACTGATCACTACATTTTGCTTCGCTACTACTACTGGTGGTGTGCTATCTATTACGGTTACTGTAAATGGATAGCTGGCTTCATTACCACAGCAATCATAAGCAATGTAATTGAATGTATGTGTACCTTTTGGTGCACCACTGATTACATATCCTTCTTCGAAGCTTCCTTCTATTGTTACTCCTGCTGGGCCTGTGATATAGTACTCTGGGTAACTATCACAATTGTCATGCAACTCCCATGGTAGTGGTGCTTCAAAGCTTGCTTCACATCCCCATGCATCTGTACTTACTGTTACATCCTGTGTAATCAAGGTTGGTGCGTCTGTATCAACAGCTTTGATTGTTTGTACATAAGTATCTACTTCTAATGTATTCCAATCAACTAATGTCCAGGTTCTGATTACTTTTCTATTTCCATTACAACCTTCTTCACATGCGTCTAATTCCTGGTCTGTGTATGCTGCATATACATCACATACTTGATTGTCTACCTTTTGTGGGTGACCATTGATCAAGTACGTTGGGTAAGCATATACATAACCTTCATTATTCTCTACATAGCTTGTATTCGGATTGTCCTGAGTTAGAGGATTGTCGAATATGGCTACGATCTCTTCTGGACTTGTGCCATCATTACAGCTCAAGATTACTGGGCTGATTGGTAGAGTAAGTTCAGAAATCTGTATCGGTGCTATATTGAATTGTTGTGTACAAGTTGAACTTCCATTTTCATTCTGTGCCAACCAGGTTCTCAAAATAATTTGATTACCATTTGCATCTACTGTAAGTTCATCTGTAAAGAATGTTTCATATTCACTACAAGCTATTACTGTTGGATTTGGTGTCAAATCATCACTACCCATTATGTATTCAATATCTACACATCTGAAGTCACACTCTTCTGCGATCTCCAATAAGGTAGCATCACTGGTCATCTCTACTACATAATCTCCATAGTCATTGCCATTGTTGTTAAATGTTGTTACTACTAAGATGTAAGTAGTTCCAGTATTCAACATTGCATCAAACTGACTCAATAGTCCTACTCCGCCATCATCATTGGTGATTACCAAATTACCACATGGGTCAGTTGGGTCGAAGCTTTCTTCATACAATGCCAAGAAGCTGTCTCCACTTGGTGCAGTAAAGGTCACTACTTCTGCATTAAGGTTGGCATCCATATCCAATGCAAAATTATACGTGTCGTAAGGAATATCTATTCCTGCTCCACTTGGATTACATGCTCCTCCTGCTACGAATGGTCGTGTCCAGATTGGGTCATTATTATCTAAAGTACCCTCAAATGGTGTCACCAATTCTGTACCTCCTACTGGGCATGCACAATCTTCCAAGATTGGTGCTCTCTTATCTTCTACATTAATCGTACTCCAGCAACTATTGCCTGTATCTGGATCGGTGATTGTCACTGTGTATGTTCCAGGTTCTGTAATTACATTTCCTACTACTCCACCTGATACATTGATTATATAATCATCATAACAGCCATATACATCTCCTTCTAACAACATATCTGCTTCCAAGACAACTTCACAATCCATATCCAGAGATACATTGATATTGTCATTACAAGCCATTACTCCTGTAACTCCGTTTTCGAACTCTACCAAGGTTACATCAAATTCACAATCCGTTGTATTTCCATATACATCAGTCACTACGAAGGTATTTGTTGTAGTTCCTAATGGGAAGTAACTTCCTGATGGCAATCCTCCTGTCTGCTCGATCGATGGTCCGCCTTCTGCATCTGAGAATAAGATTACTGCAAAGGCTCCGAATCCTAGAACATCAATATCTACTGGCTCCAAACTTACACATGGTACAGGATTGTTTCCAGCGATATAGGTTGACTCTGTCTCGCCTAGATCATTATATCCTATTACAAAGTTGGTAGTGTTATTCGCTCTCAGTTCTAATACGTAGTTCATTCCAACTGGAATTGATGCTTCTATCATTGCTGTTAGAATCACATTATTCATTCCTGCTGGTACTGCATAATCAACTGTTGCTGCCAAGTTCATATTGCCATATTCGAATGCTGCACTTGGTGATATTGTATAAATATTTATTGTTACTGTCTCTGCAGTTCCTGAGTTGAAGATTCCAAAGTTTACTTGAGTAATCTCTACTGGTACTGGTAAGTTGTTTTCAAAATATCTTAGGTGGTTTGATGTATTGTTTGCACAATCCAATGCAGTACTTACCAATGCTTCATTTACTGCTTGACTCATCTCTCCATCTATCGTTCCACAATTATCCATGAATGGAATATCGAAGAATACAATCTCTTCGCATTCTCCAGCCTCTAATTGTACTCCTATATCATTTGGACAATCTACTACTGGGCCTTCTACATCATTCACCGTCACTAAGAAGCTACATTCCGCTGTTGCTCCTGCTGCATCCTCGATCATGTATGTATTCATGGTCTCTCCTACTGGATACAATCCTCCACTTGGGATTCCTGCTGTCTGAGTAATTGTGAAATCACAATTATCATCTCCCATCACATCGAATGTCACTACTGCTCCACATATTCCTGGATCATTATCCATTTCAATGTCTCCCGGACAAGTAATCGTCGGTGCAATATTATCTTCTACTGTAATCACTGCCATGCATGAATCTATGTTTCCACACTCATCTTCTCCTATCAACCATACATCATTTGCTCCAAGATTTGCGCATGTGAACATATCCATGTTCAACGATAAGCTTACTGTACCACCACAGTTATCACTAGATCCATTATTTACATCATCCGCTGACGCTGTTGCCATTCCATTGGCATCCAACTCAACTGTGATATCCTGACAAACTACTGTTGGTGCTATTGTATCTACAACCATTATTGTCTGGTCCATATCTACTGTTCTTCCACATCCATCTGTTACCGTCCATGTTCTGGTAATTGTACTTTCTGCTGGACAAGCACCAGGTGTCGTTACATCATTGAATGTCACTGAAGCTTCCATACCATTGAAAGTTGGACACTCTTGAGTTCCTTCAGCCATTCCTAAGACTGCTGGTGATGTATCTGCTCCACATAATACCGTAGTATCAGCTGGGAAGAATGTAAATGAAGGATCCATTGTGCTAATCACTGTGAATGTTTGCATACATTCTGCCATATTACCATTCTGATCCTGTAAGAAATACGTTCTCGTTATGAATACTGTATCTCCTGGACATCCTGAGTTGCCTGGTATTATTGTCAATGCTGATCTTATTACATCTCCACATGAATCTGTAACCATTGGTAAATCAAAATCTACCGGTGGAAGATCTGCTCTACAAGCCAATGTCTCATCAACAATATTTGAACAATCAACTACTAAGTCGCAAACAACTATTTCAAAGTCTTTTGTTACTTCTTGTATACATCCTGGCGATGCTGATGTTGTTCCTCCATCTGGTGAAATTCCTCCATTGCCATCTTCTGCTCCGTCATAAGTCATTGTAACTGTATGCGTACCCATTGCCAGTGCCGAAGGATCGATCTCTGTAGCTGGGGATCCATCTAATGTAAATGTAACTCCATCTGCCGTTCCACCATTAGTGTCTGTACCTCCAAGTGTAATTACTGGATCCATTGTATTGATCATATCTGGAATAGTAGGATCAAATACTGGATTTGGATATTGACACTTGTTACTTATTGTCAAGGTAACATTAGCCGCACTTCCCATTGGGAATGGTCCTTCGATCATCAATGTATATCCTATGTCATCCACATGTACGAATGGAATATCATAAACTCCATCCATAGCATTATATGCTAATACTACTGAACCATCACCTGGTACAACTATTCCTGCACTTTGTACACCAATAGCTGGTACATTAAAGGCATCCCATGCTCCTGTGGCACCAACCACTGTCCATGTCTGTCCCGAAGGTAGTGGAGCTCCCGAAGCATTTGAAACAGTAACAACCTCTGAGAATTGTCCATCGTCGCCTCCTGTTCCTGCATCCATATCAAATATCGTGGCATTATCCAGACATGAACATGGATCTTCTGGTTCAAAGTCATTTTCTCCAGCACATTCATAGATCTCTATATCACTCATTGCTGAATTGGTACAGCCATTAGCATCCGTATATGTGTATGTAATAGTCACAATTCCTGGACCATTCACAGTTGGATCAAAATTGTAACTTGTTCCATTACCACCATCTGTAACTCCTATACCAGAATATACACCTCCTGCTGGAGATCCACCGGTGATTGGAGCTCCCTGAATAGGCGCATCCAAGCAATATCCAGCTACTGTAGCCAATGTTACCACAGGTAAATCTAGTACTTCTACATCATCTGATGCCGTACCAGAACAACCATTGGCATCTGTATAATCATATGTTATTGTATGTACTCCTATTCCTGCCGCTGCTGGATCGAAGCTATAGGTCATGCCGTTGCCATCATCGGTAACTCCTGTTCCACTATATGTACCTCCTGATGGTGTACCACCTCCAAGTCCTGCTTGTACTCCTGCATCTATACATAAATCCATTGGGGCTGTAAATGCTACAACTGGTAGGTCAAATACTTCTACATCATCGGTAGCTGAATTTGAGCAACCGTTCGAATCTGTATAATCGTATGTTATGGTGTGTACTCCTGCTCCCGCTGCTGCTGGATCGAAGCTGTACGTCATGCCATTACCATCATCAGTAACTCCTGTTCCGCTATACACTCCTCCTGTTGGTGTTCCTCCACCTTGTCCAGTTTGTACTCCTGCATCAATACATAAATCTGCCAAGGCTGTAAAGTCTACTACTGGAAGATCAAATACTTCTACATCATCTGACCATGCACCTGTACAGCCATTTGAATCATTATAAGTATAGGTAATCGTATGTACTCCTACTCCTGCCGCTGCTGGATCAAAGTCATAATCCAGACCATTGCCATTATCTGTCACTCCAGGTCCGCTATATACACCTCCTGGTGGCACTCCCATTCCTTGCATTGTCTGAATTCCTGCATCTATACATAAGTCGTCCAAGGCTGTAAAGGCCACTGTTGGTAGATCAAATACTTCTACATCATCTGATGCCGTACCAGAACAACCATTTGAATCTGTGTAATCATATGTTATTGTATGTACTCCTACTCCCGCTGCCGCTGGATCGAAGCTATATGTCATACCGTTGCCATCGTCTGTGACTCCTGTACCACTATATGTACCTCCTGTTGGTGTACCACCACCAAGTCCAGCTTGTACGCCTGCATCTATACACACATCCATTGGTGCTGTAAATGCTACAACTGGAAGATCAAATACCTCTACATCATCGGTAGCTGAATTCATACATCCATTAGCATCTGTATAATCGTATGTTATAGTGTGTACTCCTGCTCCTGCTGCTGCTGGATCGAAGCTGTACGTCATGCCATTACCATCATCAGTAACTCCTGTTCCACTATATACTCCACCTGTAGGTGTTCCACCTCCAAGTCCAGCTTGTACTCCTGCATCAAGGCATAAATCTGCCAATGCTGTAAAGTCTACTACTGGTAGATCGAATACTTCTACATCATCTGACCATGCACCTGTACAGCCATTTGAATCATTATAAGTATAGGTAATCGTATGTACTCCTACTCCTGCCGCTGCTGGATCAAAGTCATAATCCAGACCATTGCCATTATCTGTCACTCCAGGTCCGCTATATACACCGCCTGGTGGCACTCCCATTCCTTGCATTGTCTGAACTCCTGCATCTATACATAAGTCATCCAAGGCTGTAAAGGCCACTGTTGGTAGATCAAATACTTCTACATCATCCGATGCTGAGTTTGAACAACCATTTGAATCTGTGTAATCATATGTTATTGTATGTACTCCTACTCCCGCTGCCGCTGGATCGAAGCTATACGTCATGCCATTACCATCATCGGTTACTCCTGGTCCTGAGTATACACCTCCTGTAGGTGTTCCACCACCAAGTCCAGCTTGTACGCCTGCATCTACACACACATCCATTGGTGCTGTAAATGCTACAACTGGTAGGTCAAATACTTCTACATCGTCATCTTCCGAATTCGTACATCCATTAGTATCTGTAAATGTGTATGTCAATGTATGTACTCCTGCTCCAGCAGCTGCTGGATCGAAGCTATAAGTCATTCCGTTACCATCATCAGTAACTCCGGCACCACTATATGTACCTCCTGTTGGTGTAGCTCCACCTAATCCAGTTTGTACTCCAGCATCCAAACATAGATCTGCAAGAGCGGTAAACTCAATTATTGATAATCCAAATACTTCTACATCATCACTTGCTGAAGCAACACATCCATCTGCAGTAGTAAATGTATATGTGATAGTATATGTACCAGCTCCTCCAATTGTTGGGTCGAAGCTATAAGTCATTCCATTGCCATCATCAGTAACTCCTATTCCTGAATAAACACCTCCTGTTGGAGTTCCACCTCCAAGACCAGTTTGTATTCCATCATTAATACATAGATCAGCTGGCGCTGTAAATGTTACAACTGGTGCTTCAAATACTTCAACGTCATCCATTGCAGTTGTCATACAACCGTTGATATCAACAAAAGTATATGTTATTGTATGTACTCCTACTCCCGCTGTCGCTGGGTCAAAACTATATGTCATGCCATTGCTGTCATCCGTCACGCCAGGGCCACTGTATATTCCACCAGGAGGCGTACCGCCATTCAATCCAGTCTGAATTCCAGCATCTTCACATAAATCATCTGGACCAGTTAAGGTCACAATTGACTCTCCAAATACCTCAACATCGTCTGAAGCGGAATTTGTACATCCATTTGCATCCGTATAAGTGTAGGTTAATGTATGTGTACCTGCTGTAGCTGCTTCCGGGTCGAAGGTATAGGTCATTCCATTTCCATCATCGGTAACTCCTGCTCCAGAATAAACACCACCTGTTGGTGTACCACCACCAAGACCAGTTTGAATTCCTTCGTTAATACAAATATCATCTAAGGCTGTAAAGTCTACCATTGGCAGATCAAATACTTCTACATCATCTGAGAAAGTACCTGTACATCCATTTGTATCATTATATGTATAAGTTATTGTATGTACTCCTATTCCTGCTACCGCTGGATCAAAACTATAAGTCATTCCATTTCCATCATCGGTAACTCCTGTTCCACTATATACTCCGCCAGCAGGTACACCATCACTTAATCCTGTTTGAATTCCAGCATCAATACACAAGTCATCCAATGCTGTGAATGTGACTGTTGGCAAATCAAATACCTCAACATCATCTGTCGCTGAATTAGAACAGCCATTTGCATCTGTGTAGTCATATGTTATTGTATGTACTCCTACTCCTGCTGCTGCTGGATCAAAACTGTAAGTCATTCCATTTCCATCATCGGTAACTCCTGTTCCACTATATACTCCACCAGTTGGTGTGCCGCCACTTTGTGCTGATTGTACACCAGCATCAATACATAGATCTGCCAACGCTGTGAAATCCACCACAGGAAGGTCGAATACTTCTACATCATCTGTTGCACTATTTTCACAACCATTGCCATCCGTATAAGTATATGTTATTGTATGTACTCCTACACCTGCAGTCGCTGGATCAAAGTCATAGTCCATTCCATTCCCATTATCGGTAACTCCTGTTCCACTGTATGTTCCACCTGTTGGTGTTCCGCCTCCTTGTGCAGATTGTACGCCAGCATCAACACATAGGTCTGCTAATGCCATGAATGTTACTACCGGTAAATCAAATACCTCTACATCATCACTTGCACTATTCTCACAACCATTACCATCAGTATAGGTATATGTTATTGTATGTACTCCTACACCTGCTGTCGCTGGGTCAAAGTCATAGTCCATTCCATTTCCATTATCCGTAACTCCTGTTCCACTGTATACTCCGCCTGTTGGTGTACCGCCTCCTTGAGCCGATTGTACTCCAGCATCGATACAAAGGTCTGCTAATGCTGTGAATGTTACTGTTGGTAAATCAAATACCTCAACGTCATCACTTGCACTATTCTCACAACCATTACCATCTGTATAGGTATATGTTATTGTGTGTACTCCGACTCCTGCTACCATCGGATCAAAATCATAATCCATGCCATTACCATTGTCGGTAACTCCTGTTCCACTGTATGTTCCACCTGTTGGTGTTCCACCTCCTTGTGCTGATTGTACTCCAGCATCTATACATAGATCTGCTAATGCTGTGAAATCTACCACTGGAAGATCGAATACTTCTACATCATCTGTTGCACTATTCTCACAACCATTACCATCTGTATAGGTATATGTTATTGTATGTACTCCAACTCCTGCCGCCATTGGGTCAAAGTCATAATCCATTCCATTACCATTATCAGTAACTCCTGCACCACTGTATGTTCCACCTGTTGGTGTTCCGCCACCTTGTGCTGATTGTACGCCAGCATCAACACATAGGTCTGCTAATGCTGTGAAATCCACCACTGGAAGATCGAATACTTCTACATCATCTGTTGCACTATTCTCACAACCATTACCATCTGTATAGGTATATGTGATTGTATGTACTCCCGCTCCTGCTGTCGCTGGGTCAAAGTCATAGTCCATTCCATTTCCATTATCCGTAACTCCTGGTCCACTGTATACTCCGCCTGTTGGTGTACCGCCTCCTTGAGCCGATTGTACTCCAGCATCGATACAAAGGTCTGCTAATGCTGTGAATGTTACTGTTGGTAAATCAAATACCTCTACATCATCACTTGCACTATTCTCACAACCATTACCATCTGTATAGGTATATGTTATTGTGTGTACTCCGACTCCTGCTACCATCGGATCAAAATCATAATCCATGCCATTACCATTGTCGGTAACTCCTGTTCCACTGTATGTTCCACCTGTTGGTGTTCCACCTCCTTGTGCTGATTGTACTCCAGCATCTATACATAGATCTGCCAACGCTGTGAAATCTACCACTGGAAGATCGAATACTTCTACATCATCTGTAGCACTATTCTCACAACCATTCGAATCTGTATAGGTATATGTTATTGTATGTACTCCAACTCCTGCCGCCATTGGGTCAAAGTCATAGTCCATTCCATTACCATTATCGGTAACTCCTGCCCCACTGTATGTTCCACCTGTTGGTGTACCGCCTCCTTGAGCTGATTGTACTCCAGCATCAACACATAAGTCTGCTAATGCCATGAATGTTACTACAGGTAAATCAAATACCTCTACATCATCACTTGCACTATTCTCACAACCATTACCATCTGTATAGGTATATGTTATTGTGTGTACTCCGACTCCTGCAGTTGCTGGGTCAAAGTCATAGTCCATTCCATTTCCATTATCCGTAACTCCTGTTCCACTGTATACTCCGCCTGTTGGTGTTCCGCCTCCTTGAGCCGATTGTACTCCAGCATCGATACAAAGGTCTGCTAATGCTGTGAATGTTACTGTTGGTAAATCAAATACCTCAACGTCATCACTTGCACTATTCTCACAACCATTACCATCTGTATAGGTATATGTTATTGTGTGTACTCCGACTCCTGCTACCATCGGATCAAAATCATAATCCATGCCATTACCATTGTCGGTAACTCCTGTTCCACTGTATGTTCCACCTGTTGGTGTTCCACCTCCTTGTGCTGATTGTACTCCAGCATCTATACATAAATCTGCTAATGCTGTGAAATCTACCACTGGAAGATCGAATACTTCTACATCATCTGTAGCACTATTCTCACAACCATTCGAATCTGTGTACGTATATGTTATTGTGTGAACACCAACTCCAGCCACCATTGGGTCAAAGTCATAGTCCATGCCATTACCATTATCGGTAACTCCTGCTCCACTGTAAGCTCCACCTGTTGGTGTTCCGCCACCTTGTGCTGATTGTACGCCAGCATCGATACAAAGGTCTGCTAATGCTGTGAATGTTACTACCGGTAAATCAAATACCTCTACATCATCACTTGCACTATTCTCACAACCATTACCATCTGTATAGGTATATGTTATTGTATGTACTCCTGCTCCCGCAGTCGCTGGATCAAAGTCATAGTCCATGCCATTACCATTATCGGTAACTCCTGATCCACTGTATACTCCACCTGTTGGTGTTCCGCCACCTTGTGCTGATTGTACTCCAGCATCGATACATTGGTCTGCTAATGCTGTGAATGTTACTACCGGTAAATCAAATACCTCTACATCATCACTTGCACTATTCTCACAACCATTACCATCAGTATAGGTATATGTTATTGTATGTACTCCTGCTCCCGCTGCTGCAGGATCGAAGCTATAGGTCATTCCATTACCATCATCCGTAACTCCTGTTCCACTATATGCTCCACCCGTTGGTGTTCCTCCTGATTGTGCTGACTGTACTCCAGCATCAATACATAGATCTGCCAACGCTGTGAAATCTACCACTGGAAGGTCGAATACCTCTACATCGTCTGTAGCACTATTCTCACAACCATTCGTATCAGTGTACGTATATGTTATTGTGTGAACACCAACTCCAGCCACCATTGGGTCAAAGTCATAGTCCATGCCATTACCATTATCTGTAACTCCTGCCCCACTGTATGCTCCACCTGTTGGTGTACCGCCACCTTGAGCTGACTGTACTCCAGCATCTATACATAGGTCTGCTAATGCCATGAATGTTACTACAGGTAAATCAAATACCTCTACATCATCACTTGCACTATTCTCACAACCATTCGCGTCTGTATAGGTATATGTTATTGTATGTACTCCGACTCCTGCTGTCGCTGGATCAAAGTCATAGTCCATACCATTGCTATTATCTGTAACTCCTGGTCCACTGTATACTCCACCTGTTGGTGTACCGCCTCCTTGGGCTGATTGTACGCCAGCATCAATACATAAATCTGCTAACGCGGTGAATGTTATAGTTGGTAAGTCAAATACTTCTACATCATCCGTCGCACTATTCACACAACCATTGCCATCTGTATAAGTATATGTTATTGTATGTACTCCTACACCTGCTGCCATTGGATCAAAATCATAATCCATGCCGTTGCTATTGTCGGTAACTCCAGGTCCTGAGTATACACCTCCTGTCGGAGTGCCACCGCCTTGTGCTGATTGCACACCTGCATCCACACATAGGTCTGCCAGTGCAGTAAAATCTACTATTGGTAAATCGTAAACCTCTACATCATCTGTTGCTGAATTCTCACATCCAAACATATCAGTGAATGTATATGTAATTGTATGAACTCCTACACCAGCTGCCATTGGATCGAAATCATAATCCATACCATTTCCATTATCCGTTACTCCGTCTCCAGAATATACTCCTCCTGCAGGTGTAGCGCCTCCTAATCCTGCTTGAACTCCAGCATCAATACATAAGTCAGCTGGCGCAGTATATGAAATTACCGGTAAAGGGAATACCTGAATAAAATCATCAAAACTATTAGAACAGCCCTGTGCATCTGTAAATGTATAAGTCAAAATATGGAATCCAACACCTGCTGCTCCAGCATCAAAGGTAAAGCTTGTACCATTGCCATCATCCGTTACACCAGGTCCACTATATACACCTCCTGGAGGTGCACCACCTGAAATTACTTCTGGAGCCGCGGAAATGCAGAAAGAATCTTGTGCCGCTGGAATACTGAATGTCACAACGGGCAAGTCAAATACATGTATAAAATCCGTAAACATTCCTGAGCATCCCATTCCGGACACTGTATAAGTAATAAGGTGTAAACCTGATCCTGCTGCAGCTGGATCATATGTAAAACTCATTCCATTAGCATCATCCGTAACACCAGGTCCACTATATACACCTCCTGCAGGTGATCCCGCATTAGCAATTACTTCAAGTCCATTGTCTATACATAATGTATCCAGGCTTGGTGGAATCGTTAAACTAACTGGAATTGGAGGAGTAACATTAATCATTGCCGTCGCTGAATTTGAACATCCGTTCATATCAGTGAAGTCATAAGCAATTGTATGCATTCCTATCCCTGCCCCTGTAGGATCAAAGTCATAATCCATACCATTGGCATTATCTGTAACACCAGGTCCACTATATACTCCGCCTGATGGTGAACCACCGTTAAAAGTCATAACACCTGAAGTAATACAAACATCCATCGGAGCCATTAGAGTGACTACAGGCAAGTCAAATACTTCAACCATAACTGTCGCCATACCTGAGCATCCACCTCCATCTGTATAAGTATAAGTTATTGTATGAACACCAACACCTGCTGTTGACGGTGAAAAATCATAAGTACCGTCATTATTATCAGTAACACCAGGTCCTGAATATACACCATCGTCTCCTCCTTCAGTTCCTTCTGCTGGCATTCCATCTCCTAATCCCATCTCATCTGCCGCATCAACACATGCATCCATTGGAGCATCTGTAAAAGTTACATTTGGTGCACCATAAACTTCAACATCTACAGTAGCTGAATTTGTACAGCCGCTCGCACTTGTATATGTATATGTAATAGTATGTATTCCGATTCCTGCCGTGGAAGGCGAAAAGTCATACGTACCATCATTATTATCCGTAACACCAGGTCCAGAATATACTCCATCATCACCTCCCTCTGTTCCTTCTGCTGGCATTCCATCTCCTAGTCCCATTTGATCTGATGAAGAAACACAAGCATCAACTGGATCATCAGTAAAAGTAACTACTAATGGTGTTGCTGCCGCTACCGTTGCTGTACAGGAATTAATACATCCATTTGCGTCTGTTACAGTAACGGTATACATTCCTGCTGCCAGACCTGTTATTGTTTGTGTTGTACCGCCATTGCTCCATACGTAGGTATTTGAACCCGCTCCACCTGATGGTGTTGCTGTAGCTGTCCCATCATCAGAACTTCCACTTGCATCATCACATTGAACATCCGTTGAACTACATGCAACCGTTAGTGCGGAGGCTGCTCCTACTGTTGCGGTGCAGCTATTCATACATCCATTTGCATCGGTAACTGTAACTGTATACATTCCTGCAGCTAGTCCAGTTATTGTTTGTGTTGTTCCTCCATTACTCCATACGTAAGTATTTGAACCCGCTCCACCTGATGGTGTAGCTGTTGCTGTTCCATCATCTGAACTTCCATTCGCATCATCACACTGAACATCCGTTGAACTGCATGCTACTGTCAGTGCAGAAGCTGCTCCTACTGTTGCCGAGCAGGAACTAAAACATCCATTTGCATCTGTTACAGTAACTGTATACATTCCTGCGGCTAGACCTGTTATTGTTTGTGTAGTACCTCCATTACTCCATACATAGGTATTTGAACCCGCTCCACCAGAAGGCGTCGCTGTAGCTGTTCCATCATCTGAACTGCCGCTTGCATCATCACATTGAACATCTGTTGAACTACAGGCAACTGTAAGTGCTGAAGCTGCTGCTACTGTTGCTGTGCAAGTATTAAAACATCCATTTGCATCTGTTACAGTAACTGTATACATTCCTGCGGCTAGACCTGTTATTGTTTGTGTTGTACCTCCATTACTCCAAACGTAGGTATTTGATCCCGCTCCACCTGAAGGCGTTGCTGTAGCCGTTCCATCATCAGAAATGCCATTCGCATCATCACATTGAACATCCGTTGAACTACATGCTACTGTTAGTGCGGAAGCTGCTCCCACTGTTGCCGTGCAAGTATTAAAACATCCATTTGCATCTGTAACTGTAACTGTATACATTCCTGCAGCTAGACCTGTTATTGTTTGTGTTGTACCTCCATTACTCCAAACGTAGGTATTTGATCCCGCTCCACCTGATGGTGTTGCTGTAGCTGTTCCATCATCTGAACTGCCGCTTGCATCATCACATTGAACATCCGTTGAACTACAGGCTACTGTAAGTGCTGAAGCTGCTGCTACTGTTGCCGTGCAAGTATTAAAACATCCATTTGCATCTGTTACAGTTACTGTATACATTCCTGGGGCTAGTCCTGTTATTGTTTGCGTAGTACCACCATTACTCCATACATAGGTATTTGAACCCGCTCCACCTGATGGTGTAGCCGTGGCAGTACCATCATCTGAACTGCCGCTTGCATCATCACATTGTACATCCGTTGAACTACAGGCTACTGTAAGTGCTGAAGCTGCTGCTACTGTTGCTACACATGTAGCAGTATTAGAATCATCATCTGTAACTGTAACTGTATACATACCTGCAGCTAGTCCAGTTGCAGTTGCTGTTGTCTGACCATTACTCCATGCATAAGAAAGAGGAGGAGTGCCGTCCATGGCAGATGCTGTTGCAGTTCCATCATCTGAACTACCATTTGCATCATCACATTGTACGGGTGTAGAACTACAGGTAACTGTTGGTCCTGCTGGACCTCCTATCATTTGGTTGGTAAAGTCAGTACACGATAGTGTTATCCCACTTGCATTTGTTGTCCAATTTGTTTTATCCTCTATAATAGCTTGAGTTGTATTGACTCTAGCAGCGTCATTAAAATCAGCATTAATCGCTGCTCCATCTCCAAGGTTAGGTTGAAGTATTACCACATCTGGATGGTCAGGTTCAGGATCTTGCGCTGCTCCATAACCAATAACAGATCCATAGTAAAAACTATGAACTTCTGTTACAGAAGTCCAAGGTGTGGCCGCAGTTGAAGCAGAAAAAGCATAAAGTTCATCCGAACCTGAATAAGACCAAGAGCCACCTAAATGAGTAATAGTTCCACCTGGTCCACAAAATTCAGAAAAAGTATCAGTCCCTGTTTCTTCTATCCCTATAACAGTATTCTCTGTTAATCCACCAGCTGGAACTGTATATGAAATATGTCCTTCTCCTGTAGCAAAATTACCTGAAGCTGATATATATTCATCCTCTGTGAAATAAATTACTTCACCTGCTGCGAAATCACGTAATAAAACAAATGTGAATTCTTCATCAGAAGCATCAAATCCACAGATTGCTACATCTTGAGCTTGAATAGATGACATTGAAAACATCAATGAAAATATGGCAAGCATCAATGAATGCTTCAGCCATTTGAGATTTGGGTTGAAAAAAGGGCTAAAAGAATAGCAATTTGAATTGCTATTTCGATGGGTAGTTTTTCTCATGGTTATAATTACTAAATTATGTGCAAGCAAAATTTCCGTGTATTTTGACTTAAAATAAAAATGTTCGTTTTTCTATAATCTAAATAGTACTTCTACTCAACTTAGACATTAAATGAATTTCACAGTTGTCAACAATACAATTTCACAGTAATTTATTTATAAACCATAACTACTAGAAAGGGATTCTAAGAATGCTCTCAAAAGTTGGTCATATGTCAATAAATATCACAACTACTATGATATTATATTAGTTCGATTTTCATCTAAACCGCAAATATACTACCAAAACTAGATTCAAATACACGATTTGAAACTTATTTTAAATAATATATCGAGCAAAAATATGTAAATTATGATAGAATCCACCACCTACTACCTTGTTTTTTCCATTATTACACATTAAAATTTAATATATATAAAGTTTTTCACGTATGTAATTCGCAGAAATCCATAGCCTTCGTGGCTTGCGGCGGATTACCGTCTATAACATATTTTTATTTTTTAATACTTCATTTGTAGGAAATCTGAACTAAATCTGGTCAAGATGAGTCTAAAAGTTAAAACATAGAGGATAAATCAAAGGAAATAATCCCTTAAATCAGGTCATTAATAATTGTAAAAAACATAAACTAAAAAGAGGAACTCAAATAAATGAATTCCTCTTTCCAATTTTATAAATTTTGGAGAATAAAAATCAACCGCTACACATGATACATCCTTCCTCCATAGTACAAACTTCTCCTTCAACTATATCTACTACCTCCTGCTCCGAAGTATTATCCGATTGAATTCTTTGGTGCTTCTTGTCCAGTGTAAATTTAATAGGATCTACAGCCGCCTTACTTCTGAGATAGTACATACCCGTTTTCAATCCTTTTTGCCATCCGTAGAAATGCATGGAAGACAATTTACTGAATGTAGGATTTTCTACAAATAGATTCAAACTTTGACTTTGACATATGTAAGCTCCTCTATCTGCAGCTTGGTCGATAATCACTTTTTGACTCAACTCATAAACAGTCTTGTACAAATCTTTTAAATCCGTTGGAATTTCATCGATGTTTTGAATTGAACCATTTTCTGCCATCAGCTTTTGTTTCAATTCTTCATTCCAAAGGCCAAGTCCAATTAAATCTTTAAGTAAGTGCTTGTTCATAATGATGTACTCACCTGATAAAGTTCTTCTTGTATAAATATTAGATGTATATGGCTCAAAGCATTCATTATTACCAAGAATCTGAGAAGTACTCGCTGTAGGCATTGGTGCCAGTAACAGACTATTTCTTAATCCTGTCTCTTTAATATCAGCTTTCAATGCATCCCAATCATATCTGTCACTTGCCTTTACTCCCCAAAGATCAAACTGCAGTAAACCTTCACTTGCAGGAGAACCTTCAAAAGAACTGTACGGTCCTTCTACTTTTGCTAAAGCATTCGATTCTAAAACGGCTGCATGGTATATAGTCTCAAAGATATCCTTGTTCATTTGCTTGGCCTCGGCACTGTCGAATGGCATCCTCATCATCATGAATGCATCTGCCAGACCTTGAACTCCAAGTCCTATCGGTCTATGTCTGAAATTTGAATTCTCAGCTTCTTTTACAGGATAATAATTGACATCGATTATTTTGTTCAAATTCCTGGTTACTACCCTGGTCACTTCGTGCAACTTCTCAAAGTCAAATTCTCTGGTATCAGCATTCACATATTTCGGCAATGAAAGAGAAGCCAGATTACATACTGCTACTTCATCAGGAGAGGTATACTCCATGATTTCCGTACACAGATTACTTGATTTTATTGTACCCAGATTCTTTTGGTTTGACTTTCTGTTGGCTGCATCCTTATATAGAATATATGGAGTACCTGTTTCAATTTGAGATTCCAAAATGGCAAACCAAAGATCTTGAGCTTTCACAGTTTTTCTAGCTCGTCCTTCTGCTTCATATTTGTGATACAATGCTTCAAACTCACCTCCATAGCAATCATGCAAACCAGGTGCTTCGTTTGGACAGAATAATGACCATTCTTCATTCGCCTTTACTCTTTCCATGAATAAATCTGAAATCCACATGGCATAGAATAAGTCTCTAGCTCTCATTTCTTCTTTTCCATGATTCTTTTTCAAATCAAGGAAATCCTGAATGTCTGCATGCCATGGCTCCAGGTAGATGGCAAAGGCTCCTTTTCTTTTTCCACCACCTTGATCTACATATCTTGCAGTATCATTGAATACTCTCAGCATCGGTACTATTCCATTCGAAGTACCTCCAGTACCTTTGATATAACTTCCTTTGGCTCTGATGTTATGGATTGACAATCCTATTCCACCAGCACTTTGAGATATTTTAGAACATCTGGTAAGTGTCTCGAAAATACCAGAAATACTATCATCTGTCATGCTTAGTAAAAAGCAAGAAGAAAGTTGTGGTTTAGGTGTACCCGCATTAAAAAGTGTAGGAGTTGCATGAATGAAGTATTTCTCCGACATCAAATTATAGGTCTTGATTGCTGATTCGACATCTTCTCCGTGGATGCCAATCGAAGCTCTCATTAAAAGATGCTGGGGTCTTTCTACCACTTTGCCGTCCATTCTCAACAGATACGATCTCTCCAATGTCTTGAATCCGAAAAAGTCAAAGCTATAATCTCTATCATATATAATAGCCGAGTCCAATTCAGCTGAATATTTTTTGATAATCTTCATTGTTGACTCGCCAATCAATCCTGCCTTGTCTCCAGTCTTGGGATCTATATAATTATATAAAGCCTCCATAGTCGAAGAAAACGATTTGTTCGTGTTCTTGTGTAGGTTTGACACTGAGATCCTTGCGGCCAACATGGCATAATCAGGATGTCTTGTGGTCATAGTTGCTGCAGTTTCAGCAGCAAGGTTGTCCAATTCAGTGGTTGTCACACCATCATAGAGTCCTTGAATAACTTTTTTAGCAATATCGATTGGTTCAATGTAGGTTGAATTCAAGCCATAACATAGTTTTTTAACTCTAGCGGTTATTTTGTCGAAGCTTACTGCCTCTCTCGCGCCTGATCTTTTTATTACTTGCATCTTTGATAATAGTTTGGAGAGTGAATTAATGTAGTTTTAAAAGAATCTTATTTTTTGCCTTAAAAAAATGTCATTTCTCTTGCACATATTAAATATTTTTATATGTGTTTAGAGAAAAAGAAATACAATCAATTAATTTCGATTGTATTCCTTTGATTAGGACTAGAAGTCCTCATCAAGCGAGAATACCTGCTTGTCTCTGTCAGCAGTTACTCCAGCTTTTTGATAATCACCTACTCGCTTCTCAAAAAAGTTGGTTTTTCCTTGAAGTGAGATCATATCCATCCATGGGAATGGATTTTCTGAATTATATACTTTTTCGTTTCCTAGTGTCTCTAATAATCTATCGGCACAGAATTCAATGTATTGACACATCAACTCTGCATTCATTCCTATTAATTTGACAGGAATAGCATCTGAAACAAATTCTTTTTCGATTTCCACGGCATCAGTTATGATTTTATGGATTGTCTCTTTTGGTAATTTGTTTTGAATATGATTATTATATAATAAGCATGCAAAATCACAATGCATTCCTTCATCACGGGAGATCAACTCATTAGAAAAAGTCAATCCTGGCATAAGCCCTCTTTTCTTCAACCAGAAAATGGAACAAAATGATCCTGAGAAGAAAATACCTTCTACTGCTGCAAATGCAATCAGGTTTTCGGTGAATGATCCTTCATCAATCCATCTCAATGCCCAATCTGCTTTTTTCTTTACGCAGTCAAGATTTTCAACAGCATTAAATAGGTAGTCTTTTTCTTTGTTGTCTTTTATATATGTATCTATAAGTAGAGAGTAAGTTTCTGAATGTATGTTTTCCATCATAATCTGGAAACCATAAAAGAACTTAGCTTCTGTATACTGAACTTGATTCACCATGTTCTCGGCAAGATTTTCATTTACGATACCATCACTGGCCGCAAAGAATGCAAGTACATGTTTTATAAAGTGTCTTTCGTCATCATTTAATTTGCTTTCCCAATCAGTGATGTCCTGGTGAAGATCAATTTCTTCTGCGGTCCAAAAACTCGCTTCGGTCTTTTTATAGAATTGCCAGATGTCATCATGTTGAATTGGGAATACAACAAATCTCCCTGGATTTTCGTCTAATAATGGTTCTGATTTTGCATTTTTACTCATGGGCAAGTATTCTTATTTATATGTTTGTCTAAAATCAACAGTCGCATTGATTTTCTATCTGTTAATCATTCTTTCAAAAAAATATGGAGAGACAATCCTCCCAAGTTAGCAATAGCATATTATCACTAATCTTTATTTCAGTCAGGTTGTTTGTGTGATTAAAGGGATGCGTAATCCGAACTTAGCAGTTCTTTTTACTACTTTAGGTTAAATACTAAAGTGGAGTACAAATAAAGGTAAAATTCGACATGATTGTGTAATGTAAAAACTAAAAGTTATTAACACTTTGTGGATAAGTTGTTCAAGTGCTTATTAATCAACACTATATAATTTTTTATAATATGTTCATATGTTAATAACTTTTATAATATGTGTCATAATCAATAGTAATAGTGAAGGATATGTATGTAAAATTTTCCTCATGTGTATTTAATTAGAAAATAATGGGAAAATTACAGAATTAAGCAAAAGCAAGATTTTATTAAAAAATTAAATGATTCGAAAGAATAAAAACAGGAGAATTTCACATTTTTTTTTGAGCACCTGAAATTTACTTTAAATCACCTTTTTTTCGTTATAAAATACAATAATCCCAATACGATCAGAGTAGATAGTACTAAAATATAAATATAGGAGTGTGGATTTTTCATTCCTGGCAAATCAACATTCATTCCGTAGAAACTATAAACCAATGTCGGCACCATCAATGTGATTGTGATTATAGTGAGTCGATTGACAACTGCATTCATGTTATTAGAAATAATAGAGGCATATGCTTCCATCGTACCTCCAAGGATATTGGTATGCACATTTGACATCTCCAAGGCCTGACTATTGTCAATTATCACATCTTCAAATAAGTCTGTATGGTATTCCAATTCCCGAATATTGAGCAGGTCTGTCCGCTTCATCTTCATTTTGAGCAGTTCATTGGCACTTAAAGAATTGACAAAATAGACAAGACTTTTTTCTATACGTAGGAGTTGTTTGAGTTCTCTATTCCTACTCGAATTGTATAACTCCTGCTCTATAAGGTTTCGCTTCAGATTCAATTTTTTCAGACATTCCAAAAACCTCAACACATTTTGCTCGAATATTTGCAGGACGAACAGCTTTGGATCCTTGGGATCAAAATTCTTCACTCTGTCCTCCAAAAACTTGTCTATTATAGGATTGTCTCGACTGGTGATCGTCACAATTTTATCCTTGATCAATATTATACCAATAGGTGCTGTATAGTAGATGGCCTCATTCTCTTTCAACTCTTCATTGAGCAAAGGAGTATTGACCAATATCAGATTGGCATTTTCCTCTCTTTCATATCGAGAGCGTTCATCAATATCCAGGGAATCTGTTAGAAAGTCTGGGGGAATGTCGTAGGTCTTTGAAAATGCACTTAGTTCTCCCTGCTCAAATGGCGGAGATATATGAATCCAGGCAGCATCCTCTTCTTGCTCCAACTCCATAAACCTGCGATATGTCTTTGTATAGTATCGAATCATACTCGGATTTTTCCATGATTAAAGAGTTAGTGAACAAAATATTTCAGCTAATTGAGCGGCAAACATACAATTATTGAACTTAAATCAAAAAGTAGTACCGCAAATAACTTTATACAAATTGCAATAATTAAGCCAAGCGGAGGATGGGAAAGATTGTTGATTGGGAAAGATTGTTGATTGGGAAAGATTGTTGATTGGGGAAGATTGTTGATTGGGGAAGATTGTTGATTGGGGAGGATTGTTGATTGGGGAAGATTGTTGATTGGGAATTGAAGATTGATTAAATTATTGTATTTGATGGATCTATAGAACTTGTTTTGATTCAACTTTTGTACCTCCTTTATGTTTCCCGTGGTAATAAAGTCAAAAATGAGTAAAACAACTCACACTGGAACTCATTCTATATACCTGGAATGTATGTCCGCCAATACTCCCCTATCCACCTTATGTTCTCCACCTGTTTTATATATTTCTACATTGAGTTTTGATTTCGCAAGCACCTCTTGAAACATGGCTATCCGATCTTCAGTAAGATATTTGTCCTTGGCACCATAAGTGAAAATTAATTTCTTGTCTTCCAGGTAATCCTGCAATTCTGATAAATCAATATCCTCTGGCATCCATCCCGCATAATTGATAAATACATCGAATTCTGGACGTTTTTCGTGTATCCATCTCCACATGGTCGTCCCTCCTTGAGAAAAGCCAAAAAGTACATTTTTAGATGTTCCATTCACCTGGTCAAATACCTGAGAGAGATAGGCATTATTATCTCTAATCTCATCCAGTCTAAATCTTTTTGTCATCCAAGTAGCTGCCGTCTGCCCCGTCACGCCTTGCCAGTAAAACCTATTGAGGGCTTCAACACTTATTACCGAATGTCCTTGATCAACAAATCCATCAAACTTCCGAATGAGGTTTTCGCCCAACTGACCATAACCATGACAAGCAAACCAATTGACTTTTGCGTTCTCCAGATCGCCCGCCTGAAAATATACACCTGTACGACTTACCTCTACTCTATTCTTTATGACATCCATATCTTTAATTATTAAATCACGAACATAAAACTAAAACTCAAAGTTTTCGTTTATATTTTCACAATTAGTTTTGTAGAGATTTTAAACCATGCAAAAAGAGAGAAACTTTTTAATCCATCCTTCTTATATTTTGATGTTTCTGCTGCTGGCGGGAGTCACATCTTTATTTCTCGGGTTTTCGGGTGCTTACCTCTACAACAGGATCCAGCAAGGCATACCGCCAGTCAAGCTGCCTTCGTTGTTTTATTTCAACACCTTGTTATTAATAGGAAGTAGTGCAGTTTTGAATTGGGCCAAAAAGTCATACAAAGAAGACAATACCAGGAATTATAAGATAGCCCTGATCATCACGTTGATCTTGACCATAGGATTCTTGATATCTCAAATCTTTGCCTGGCGACAATTGCAAACGAGTGATGTATTTATCAATTACAACAATATGGCTTCTTATATGTACTTAATATCAGGATTGCATTTTTTGCATGTTGTTGCAGGTATACCTTTCCTGATCATGTTTATGGTCAATGCCATACGTAAGATGAAAAGTCCAGTCAGTGTTTTGATATACTTCAGCGATTTAAAGAAAAAGAGAAGACTTAACCTATTCAATATTTATTGGCACTTTTTGGATGGACTGTGGATATACTTGGTGGTGTTTTTCTTGGTTAATTATTTGATTCAATGAAAAATTTTGGGATTGTTGATTGTTGATTGTGGATTGTTGATTGAAATTAAGAATTGAGAATGAAGAATGAAGAATGAAGAATGAAGAATTTGGAATTAAGAATTGAGAATCAAAAATTGAGAATCAAAAATTAAGAATTAAGAATCAAGAATCAAGAATCAAGAATTAAGAATCAAGAATTAAGAATCAAGAATTAAGAATTAAGAATTAAGAATTAAGAATTAAGAATTAAGAATCAAGAATCAAGAATTAAGAATTAAGAATTAAGAATTAAGAATTAAGAATTAAGAATTAAGAATTAAGAATTTAGAATTGAGAATTAAGAATCAAGAATTTCACCAAGTTTTTAAAATAAATGGGCTGGAAGCATGAAGATAAATTACATATTATGATTTTTCTATATCTTTGTGTGCTCAAAGGTTAATTTATTATCAAAATAGGTTTTATTTGAGGATTATTAATAGAAAAAATAGATTTTCGTAAATCATTAATTTACCAAAGGCAATTAGATTATTATGAAACTTTTAAAATTTGCATCCTTTCTACTTTTAGGCTCGATACTAATTAGTTGTGGAGGAACACCTAGTGGCACAAATGTAACTGGTGCTATAAGCGATGCGGCTAATATGAGTATTTACTTTGATAGACTGGGTCCTGAAAATACCAGCGAAATTCTTTTGAATTCAAAAGCCAATTCTTCGGGAGCGTTTGATTTCAACTTTCCAGATGGAATTAAGATGGGAATATACCGTGTAAGAGCCGGGGCAAAATCTGCTGATTTAATCCTTGACGGAACGGAGAAAGCAATAGATATCAAAGGTGACTTTAAAAGTTTTGGTGACTTGACTTATTCTGTTTCTGGGGCTCCGCTAACAGAGAAGTATTTGTCGGTAATTCAATCATTTACAAATAAGGAAATAGATACAAAGGGACTTACTGATAAGACAATCAATGAACTTGACCCTCTTATTGGTTATATGGTTTCGACAAAGATGCTAAGACTTCGACCAGAATTTTTGAATGTACATAAGGCAGTTGCCAAGAAGCTGGGTGAGAAATATCCAGATGACAAACTCGCATTGAGTTTTAGAGGCAACGTAGCTAAAGTCGAACGTCAGTATGCATCACAGATGGCTAGTCAAAAAATCAAGGTTGGACAGCCAGCACCAGATATTGTGTTGCCTGGTGTAGACGGAAAGACAAGAAAATTATCCGACTTGAAAGGAAAGGTGGTATTGCTTGATTTCTGGGCCAGCTGGTGTGGACCTTGTAGAAAAGCCAACCCACATGTAGTAGATGTTTATAAAAAATACAAGTCAAAAGGCTTTGATGTATTCTCTGTATCACTTGACGGATTGGATACTCGAACAAAACAAAGACTGAAGTCTGAAGAGCAGATCAAAATGAATATGGATAGATCAAAAGAGAGATGGTTGGCAGCAATCAAAAAGGATAATCTTACTTGGGATTCTCATGTGAGCGATCTAAAAAAGTGGGAATCTGCTCCCGCGGCTGAATATGGTGTAAGAAGTATTCCAAAGACATTCTTGATCGGACGAGATGGGAATATTGCCTACATCGATCCAAGGTATAATCTGGAAGAACAGGTTAAGAAGTCATTGGAGGTATTATAGATCTAAAAATGAATAAATTGAAGAGCTGCATGCTAAGGTGTGCGGCTCTTTTTTATTTGAGCAATGACTAAAATTAGGGGTATTCATAAAAAACTATTTTCCTTAGATATCGACTCTTTTCGCATGTTTCTTCTGAAAAGATTACCCCATTTTTGATACTTTTTACGTGATAACAGGGTAATATTTTTTCAACTCATTTGGTCATTCGTCATGACGGGCGATCATTTTTGGCTTGGCCCAAAAACGATCCAAAAAACCCAAGGCTTTATTCAGTTCTTAACGCATTTTGAATCCCCATTTTCTTAAACTCAAAAAACTCGGATCAAAAGCTAAAGTTTCAATTGAAAGGTATTAATTTACCTGAATGTATACTTTCAAGTAATCATTTGCTATCCTCAAACACTTTTGAGTTTTTAACAGAAAATAGGAATCCAAAATACTAAACTGAATAAGGCCAATTTTTGTCCTCGAATATTCTCAAGCTCTCCCGCTGTACTCAAAGGATGTATTGATTGTTACTTCTGAATTCCCCAAAATTAACCTCTGAGGGTTCATATAATCATGGACTCTCACCATAAAATCAGAATCTCAATTCAATTTATTGACAACACCTATTTTGACTGAAAGCTTCGTCAATGAAATTCAGTATTAAGATATGCTTCTACTCCGATAATACAGATAAGCAAGATTCACCTTTACATAAGCACTCCATTTCTCCGCCCACCCAATATTAAATTCAAAATCAGGTCTTGCCTTAAACAGTCTTTTGATGTTCCCTCGCGGACATACCAATTTAAATACAACATTTTTTTAATGTGACGAACAACCATTTCCATCAGGCATGGGTATAGGTAAACTGTTAAACTCAATGAATCACTATTTCAATTGAGACTCGTAAAAAAAAATGTAACCTCGGTATGTTAAGAAAAATATTAAATGTAATTTTTGGAATACTACTTTCCTCAGCAATTTATTCTCAGGCAGTTGTGCTCGAAAGAGTGGCCGAACTCATGAATGAGATGTACGTCATAGAAGGTACAGCATACTTGGAAGAATTAGACAATGGAGTACTCCAGCTGCGACTGTCCGATGATTTTTCAACTCCTGCAGGACCTGATGTCAGAATCTATTTGAATAATTCGATTAGTGCAACTGGTGCTATTGAAGTAGTCAATCTGAGCGATATTAATCATTTTAATGGTGCACTTACAGTTGAAGTACCAGCTGGAGTGGGCATAGATGATTATCAATACATCGTTTTTTTCTGTTTTCAATTTCAGCAGTTGTGGGCATCAGGCGAATGGAGTGATTCTGCGCCTCCTGGAGGTGGGTTTGAATGCGAAGAAAGTGATGTTACCTTGTCAAATGGTACAGCGACAATAGATATATGCCCGACCGACGGGAATACCGATGTACTCACATTCATCAATACCCTTGATCTTCCTCCTACTACCAACTATGCTTACTTGCTTACCGATGAAAATGAAATTCTTCAACAAGTGATTACTGGTGACAACTTCAACTTTGAAGGCACGACTTTAGAAGAACAAAGGGTCTATGGTATTCACTATGATGGCACCTTACAACCTGCCATAGGCAGCACCAGATACGCCACATCAGCTACTGGCTGCTTTACGCATTCGAGTAATCTTGAGTACATCGAGATCACCAAAAATGCCTGCCCTGGTTTTGATTGTTTCCTTAGCAACACCTTTACGACTAATGGATCTTCTTTGATTGATATTTGTCCCTCAGATGGAAGTCCTGATATAGTTTCATTATTGAATAGTATAAATGAAAATCCTGGCGAACACTATGCTTATTTGATAACCGATGCCAACGAAATATTAGAAGATGTTGTCTATACATCAAGCTTCAATTTTGAAGGCTCCACAGATACAGAGCAAAGGGTGTATGGCATTCATTATGATGGCGACTTAAATCCTATCATCGGATCCAATAGACAACTAACCACTGCGAGCGGATGTTTTACGCACTCCAATAGCAGTAACTACCTCACAGTCACCAAGGATGCTTGTCCATCGAATTTCATTTGTGAAGAGAGCAATACAGGCAGCACTAGCGGAAACAATATTGACATCTGTCCTAGCGATGGAATTGCAAACATCATCGAATTCACGAACAGCATTGATGCAGAAGTGGGCAGCCACTATGCCTATTTAATTACTGATGAAGATGAAATATTGGTAGAAGTAGTATTGTCAACGAGTTATGACTTCGAAGGCAGCACTAATGAGGCACAAAGAATCTACGGCATACACTATGACGGCGACCTAATCACTCAAATTGGAGAAATCAGAACCAACACTTCTGCTACTGGTTGTTTTCAACATTCGGATGAAAATACTTTTGTAATCGTAACCAAAGGTGCTTGTCCACCAGAATTCATATGTCTGAGCACTACAATCTCTGCCGAAAATTCAACAAGCTCAGTCGACATCTGTCCGTCAGACAATACGGATGATATCATTTCATTGACAAACGATCAAATGATTGAAGCGGGATTACATTTTGCTTATTTAATTACGGATGTCAATGAAATAGTGATTGCACCTACGCAGACCGATAATTATAATTTTGAAGGTTCAGGGGATCAAGAACAAAGGGTCTATGGGATTCATTTTGATGGTGAGCTTAATGTTGTGATTGGTGAAAACAGGATACAAACTACCGCTACGGGGTGTTACGAACACTCGAGCAGCTCGGATTATCTTACCATAACCAAAAATGGCTGTCCTCCCCCATTTGAATGTCTGGCAACTTCGGTAGCTACGACAGATTGGGCAAGCGAAATTGATATTTGTCCTACGGATGGTGAAGATGACTATATTGAATTGCGCAATAATCAAATGATCGATGATCCTAATGCCTATGCATATTTGGTAACGGATGAAAATGAGATCGTAATTTCTTATACTAATGAAAGTGAGTACAACTTTGAAGGTGGAAGTACAGAAACTCAAAGGGTATACGGAATTCATTATGAGGGTGAACTCACTGTATTAATCGGACAGAATAGGAATATGACCAGCGCGACTGGATGTTATGAACACTCAAGCTCGGATTTGTATTTGACAATTACCAAGAATGCCTGTCCTCCTTCATATGAATGCGCGTCTACCTTAATCGCTACCACTGACTGGGTATCAGAGGTTGACATCTGCCCTACTGATGGAAAAGCTGATATTATAGAACTTAGAAATCACCTGATGCTACCTGTAGATGAACACTTTGCCTACTTGCTCACAGATGCCAATCAAATATTGCAGGAAGTAGTAATGGATTCGGTTTATAATTTTGAGGGATCTGATTTAATAGAACAAAGGGTCTATGGTATTAATTACGATGGCGAATTAGACGTTAAAATCGGTGAAATCAGAACAAATACTACGGCATCTGGCTGTTTCACTCACTCCGATGAGAATATTTTTCTGACAATTACCAAAACGGGATGTATAGACGAATTCGAATGTGAAGGAAGTTTAACCGCTTCTACGGCATGGGTAACAAATATTGACATATGTGCGAACGATGGAATTGATGATGAAATATTCATCCAAAATAATATCAATACGGAACCTGGAGAACATTATGCATTTTTGTTGACAGACACCTCCGAGATATTACTCGAAGTATTTTTTGACTCTATTTACAATTTTGAGGGACTTCAAGAGGAGCAGTATAGAGTCTATGGAATCAGCTATTCAGGTCAATTGAATCCAGCTATTGGAGAAGTAAGAAAGAATACCACCGCTACGGGTTGTTACATTCATTCAGGTGACAATCTATTTATTACTGTAAATACAATGGCCGCTTGTATCGTGAACACTGAAGATGTATCTGTGGATGAAATAATCAAGCTCTATCCCAATCCATCTCAAGGATTTATCAATATTGAATATGCCGATAATATGGATATTTCAACGGCGACCATTTATTCTTCAGAAGGAATAAAAGTTATGGATGTCACTGATAATCAAGCTATAGAAATACAAGATAGTGGCGTCTATATTTTACAAATTGTGTTAGAAGAGAAAATCTATAACAAAAGATTGGTTGTGGTTCGATAATAATATTTCAAATGGGTTGATTAGAGATGGTCTTTTCAGGATTGGAAAGGCCATTTTAATTTATGTTACAGAAATTTGCTCCGAATTCAATTCAAAAAATAATCTCAATGCTTCCTTTTTATCTTCATCAAAATGAAAGTCGATGTACGTTTTGAAGTATTCGGATAAGTCTATTTTGGTCGCAAGTATTTTATTCTGATCTAGTACTGCATCTAGGTTATTCACGCCCAGACCAAGTTCTTGATTCAATTTCTGAATGGTAGACGAATTCACATGATTTTTGGCAATCCACACTGCAAAAGTGAAAGGCAGGTTAGTCATTTTTAGCCATTCTTCTCCTAGGTCATAATTGTAATCAAAGCCACCTTCCTTTTCGAATACCTTATCTCCAATCATTAAGACCGCTTCATGAGATTTCAGAGATTCTGGATGTATCTCGCGTGCATCACATTCCTCAAAGAGAGGTTGAATCTTCCATGATCGCTTGCATAAGGTTTTGACCAACATCTGAGAAGTTCTACTATCCTTGTCCAGATATATTTTGGTTATTTCACTCAATTTCGAATTAGAAAAAAGGCAAACTGTCCGTACCGAACCCACACAACCAATACAGTAATCTGTAACTATATTGTAATCCGATCGATCGAGCAAGGTAGCCACTGGGACCAAAGCAATATCAGCGGCTCCTTCATCATAGTAATCCATACACTTTGAAGGAATATCTAAAATCAATTTAAAAGTATCGCTTGTTTTCAATCCGTGCAAAAAAGGTAAGGTATTATAGTAACCTACCATTGCCACATTCAATTTTTTCTCATTATTATTCGTCAATCTCCGATGTATTATTACTAAATGTTAAACAGATTTCCTCCAAATAGGTTATTAAATAAGACTAAATAAATTTCGAATCATATATTTCATAGAATGTACGATCAAGAGTTTATCTTGCAGTCGATTTTCACTTCATTGCAAACCCGGAATTTCATAAATGCCAAAATACCTTAAGTAAAGATTAATAGAATCTATGATCAACAGAATTGAAGCAAATTTATTTGGTATTTGCATTCACCAAGTGGGAAATGCAGCCGAGGACGAAGGTATAAAATTGTCCAACAGTATTCTATCTCCTACAGAAGATATCTTGAACGAATTGTTGTTGCAGTATTTCTTCGACAATTTTAAAGACCCTGAATTCTTCCATTTCACCTTCACATCAGGAGAAGTAGAACTCAATCCTATTTACAATTTTGTCGGTAATATCTTTGACGATCCATCATCTCTATTGGAACAATCCGTCAAGATCACAAGACATCTGTATGAGAAGTCCAGCCATCCAAACATAAAATCCGGAGATCTGGTAGTGGCATACATTGAAAATGTATTGATAGACGATGAATTGTTGAATGCAGTGGCTATTTTCAAATCTGAAAGCAAGGATGCGTTCCTCAAATTACAATCAGATGGGAGCAACTATGAAATTGACTTTGAAAATGGCATCAATGTAGAAAAACTGGACAAGGCATGTCTCATCTTTGATACTGAAAGAGATCAAGGATTCAAGCTGTCGATCATCGACAAATCCAATAGAAATAAGGATGCCTTGTATTGGCGAGAGGATTTTTTGAATGTGACTTCCAGGAAAGATAATTATCATGCGACTACCCAATATATTTCGCTGACAAAATCATATGTCAAAGAAAGGTTAAAGCACGAAGATAATACGTCAAAAATAGATGAAGCAGAGATTATGCACCGTTCTAAAGAATATCTGCAAAATGTAGAAACTTTTGACCGATCGGACTTTGAAGATCAGGTATTTAGAAATGAAAAACTGAAAACCTCATTTCAGGAATTTAGTGATGATTTTGAATCAGAGAGGCAAGTAAGATTACCTGATACTTTTGAAATATCTGCACATGCTGTGAAGAAAAAATCAAAGACCTTTCGTTCTGTCATAAAATTGGATAAGAATTTTCACATTTACGTGCATGGAGACAGATCCAAGATTGAGAGGATTCAAGAGGTGGATGGAAGTAAGTATTATAAAATATCATTTGATCAAGAAAGTTGAAACGCAAGATGAAAAAGTTGTTAGTAGTAGTTCTATTATTTTCTTTCCAATTTTCAATTTTGGGTCAAAAAACTATTCTTATTGATGGAAATTTTGATGATTGGGAGGATGTGGCGCCGATATTTGTGGACAATGCAGGAGATGGACAAAATAATGGAATAGACATTCGAGGTATCTGGGCACATAACGATCAGTACAACCTGTATTTTAGATTCGAACTTACCAAAGAGATCAATCTTCAAGAAAACAATGATCTGGCTATTTATATTGACTATGATGACAATATCAACACAGGGTTCAAAATCAATGGCATAGGTGCAGAAGTCAGATATTTCTTTGGAGATAGATTTGGAATAATAAATGAGGGAAATGACATGGAGTTTGTCAATTTTTTTCCTGTAGAAATGCTGGTTGCGCCATCTGTTTCGAGCACAGAATTTGAAATTTCGATTACACGGCAAGTAAGTGAATCTGGTATTGATTTCGTGGCGAATCCCACCATTTCAGTCCGACTTGAAGATAATGGATTTAATGGAGACGAAGCTCCTGACGACTTATCTGGTATTGACTTTCAATTGGATCAATCCAACGTTGCCAATATTCCTGAAGTCAATTTAGATTCACCCAGTAATACTGATTTTCGTTTTATGACCTACAATATCGAAAATGATCAGCTTTTTGATCTTTCGAGACGTGCTTCATTCGAGCGAATTTTTCAAGCGACTGAACCAGACATTATCGCTTTTCAAGAGATTAGAGATTTTAGCAGTTTGGCCACAAAAAACTTAATCGATGATTTTCTTCCTGGTCAAGTTTGGCATCATAAGAAACATGGGTTTGATATTGTGACCGTGAGTAAATATCCTATCAATTTTAGCGAATCTGTAGATGGCAATGCCGCGTTTTATCTAGATGTAGATGGTCAGGATGTCGTATTGATCAACTGCCACCTGCCTTGTTGTGAAAATAATTTTGACCGACAGCAGGAGGTTGATATTATTATGGAATACATCAGAGAATTAAAGGCAGGAAATGGCAATTACAATGTCCCTGAGGGCACTCCAATAATTATAGCTGGTGATATGAATTTCGTTGGCGATTCCAACCAGCCCTATACTTTTAGGACAGGTGATATTTTTTCTAATAGTTCTTTTGGTCCTGATTTTAATCCTGATTGGGATGAGTCAGAGCTCAAAGATGCCAATGCCTTCACTACGAATGCTTTTGGCAATTTTACATGGCTAAATATCAATGGGTCTTTCTTCCCAGGAAAGTTGGATTGGGTATTTTATACCGATAGTAAGTTAACTATCGAAAATGCGTATGCGCTATATACTCCTGGATTGGATGACTCCATTTTGGCCGAATACAATCTTCAAATTGGGGATGTTATCAACGCTTCCGACCACCTACCAGTCATAGTTGATTTTGCAAATACGATTGTAGGTGTGGATGATTTCGCAGAATTGGATATAAGCATTTACCCAAACCCAGTGAGTGACAAATTAATCATTGATTCACAAGGTCTTACAATTCAAAATATAAAAATTTTAAATCAATCTGGGCAGACGCTTCTAACTCAATCCGTGCAAGGGAATTCGCTTGAAAGTATTGTGGTTTCAGAGCTTCCTTCAGGATCGTACTTTATCTTGATTCAAACTAATGAAGGAAGGATAGCAAAGCCATTTTTGAAAGTTAGGTGATCAAGTAATTTTTGTCTAAAAAGGGATAATTATATGTCGGAAACCTTTATAAATCATTGATTGCATGGATTTTACTCCTGAATTGACAACCTGTTTTTCTTATATTTTGCCTAAAGACGAGGTATTATTTTCAACCTAGATTAGTCCTTCGCCAGGACGGGCGTTCATTCCGCCCTCCACTATCGTGTTCCTTCTTTTGATAATTTCATTATCACTTTTATTTACATAAAAGATCAATCAGTCTTATTGCCAAAAAAACGAACCAAAAAAGGCTAGACTGGCCAAATGCAGCACGCAAGGCAGCCTTATAGCCACCCCCCGCTATCGCGTTCCTTTCACTTGTCGACTATCGTCGCCACTCTCCGAGATCGTTCAGTCATCCCAAAGCCCAGTCAGGACCACGCTTCTTTTACATCTTGGTTATTTCAGGGGCTATTTTCATTGAAAGTTAGTCTACTCCTGAATATATCTAAAATATTTAATAAGAAGTTCGATGTAAATTATTCTTCTTCCAATGTTTTAATGATTTTCAGGATATGCATAATTATATTTTGCTTTTTAGTGATGTAGGTATCGCTTGAAATCTGTTCATGAAGTTTCTCATGTTCTATAGAATTTAATCGAGATTTCAATAGGATTATTTCATCTCCTGAAATAGAAAGATCTCCAGAATGGCTGGTATAATCTTTCAATAAATCAATTGCAGCTCGAACTTTTACTTTTTCTAATAGGTTTCGCAATGCATTTAAATAATCATCTATATCTGAATAATTTCTGTTGCTGAAGTAATTATCCTTATTGGGGAACTGCAATCTCCGCATGGTAGATTGATTACCAGAAGTTAGAGCGTTTATTGCAATCGCATGAATTTCTAACTGGCTTTCAAGATAACGGATTTGATTTTTTAATTCAGCCATCGCAATCCTGGCCTCATTGTCGCTGACTTCTGTCTCAAAATTAACTTTAAACTCTTCTTCCTTCTCATAGATGTACTCCATATACTCATCAAACCAAGATTGAAGCTTAACTCCATCGCCAATTTCATTTGGTTTAATTTCTAAACGAAGACCTTCTTCAATAAGACTTACATTGAAAAATATCTTAATACCTTTTACCTTGAACAAGAATTCTCTGAAGTATACAATGTATTGTTGCAAACAAGTCTTGAGAACTTCAGGAATATTTTCTATGATGATACCTTCTTTATCATTGAGATCAAAATCCTGGAATTTTTCTTTAAAGAAATCACTTGAGCTATAACTTTTCTTCTCTTTAGGAATCTTCATTTTAACATCTTCAATGTCATGATTCAATGAAGATGATAGCATTATATACAAGTAACTTTCCGATACATCTATAGGGTTCTCTTTTTTATAATCTTCGAGTTCTTCCTCGAATTGGTCAATTCTCCGTAAGATTTTAGATTCCTCATCTCGGACATCAGCAGCTGCCTCATATTGTTGTTTTTTGACATAGTCACTTTTAAGCTTTATTGTTTCTCTAAGTTTCTCCTGCAATTCAATTAACTCTTTGGGCTTATCCTTGTTTTTTTCTGTCCTGACATAAGCCCCTAACGAATCCAGAACATGAATCGCATTTTGGGGTCTATTAATATCTGAAAAATAGAGGTGTGCATACTCAGCACATTGAGCGCATATTTCATCACTGAATTCAACTGAGTGATAGCTCTCTAGTCTTTCTTTGTGAGAAACAAGCACATCCAAGGTTTCTTCTTCGTTCAATTCACTTACATGAAGAATTTGAAAATAGTTTTGAAAATCGATTTTCTCTTGAGAATATTCATTATATAATTTTTCCGATATCATACTCACCACTGTTACCTCACCATTCTCAATCTTGGTCTTATATATATCAAAAATGGATATAGATTTATTCAGACTTTCAGCCCCTTCTTCTCCCTCTTCCAAAAAAACGCTAAAGTCTTTCGCAAAAATCATTTTGAAATCTTCAACATAAAGAACAACATTCCGATTTTTTGTAAGTTCGTTTTCTATTGCCTTGACTCTTTCCTCAAATTGACCTCGATACTTTGTACCTGCGACAAGTTGAATAATATCTAATTTGCAAATTTT
This sequence comes from Saprospiraceae bacterium, assembly GCA_965230575.1. Taxonomy (GTDB): domain Bacteria; phylum Bacteroidota; class Bacteroidia; order Chitinophagales; family Saprospiraceae; genus CAJXUU01. Next base: position 5,192,527 of record OZ246013.1, on the reverse strand, counting down.
TATTTCCTTGCTGGGTAATTCCTTGGATTGATGTTCAAGAACACCAAATAGTATTGACTCCTTCCCAATATTATCATCCCCAACTAATAATACACTTCTCTTAGCTGAATTATTGAAACTACTCATAACAAAATCAACTTCCTTATTTCTGTGTAGAATAGAATAATTCATTGATTCAAACTGCTGATTCAATATCCTACTAAAATTGTCCAATACTGGAGTTCTACTTTTCATAGTTCCAATTAATATTTATGATTATAAAAATTTATACTTCTGGTACCTTTTCACTTCAAATTACACAAAGTATGATTCAACCAAGATTAATTTTCTGGAATTTCTCAAACCTAATTCCTGATCTTATGGTTGTGATAATAGTTGCATTCAATATATTTCTACTTTTATCCAATATTTCCTCTAATCCCTTTTTAACATGTCTATCTTATCCCTACTCTAAAATGATTACTTGTCAAAAGAAATTCATCCTAAACGTGGGTAAAGTTAAAAATTGAAAACCTAGAAATATTAAAACACTAAAACATATTTAGCAGTCAAAATGTAATGTCAATTCCAATCCAATTCTATCCCTCCTCCTTAAATAAGGTGCAATGAAAATAGATCAATAAATTAGAAATAAGAATTTCATTTAAATATTAGGTTCATTCGTTCATTATTAATCCAATATTGTATCTTCATATTAAATTTTTATCTATGTGTTCAATTTGTCGATGGAGCATTGGCTGCTTTTTACTCTTATTACTTTGTATTTCTTGTTCGAATGATGTCCAAAAAGAAGTTGCAACCAAGCCCGAAAAAACTACCCCCTTCAATGAGCCACCTGAATGGTCTCAAAGTGCTGTATGGTATCAACTTTTTGTAGAAAGATTCCGAAATGGCGATACTAACAATGATCCTACCCTTACCAATATCGAAGGCTCATGGTTCGATCCCTTCCCAGACTCCTGGGCTGTAACAAAATGGGGACACGACTGGTATTCACAGGAAGATTGGGCCAAGGAAACGGGCCTTGAATTTTACCGAACGGTCCAGATGAGAAGGTATGGCGGAGATTTTCAAGGGGTATTAGACAAGGTAGGTTACCTGAAAGACTTAGGAGTCACGGCCATCTATTTCAATCCCATCAACGATGCACCTTCCTTGCACAAATTTGATGCTCGAAATTATAGACATGCCGACGTAAATTTTGGTCCAGACCCCATCGGTGATAACAAAATCATAGCCGCTGAAACTCCTGATGACCCCAGTAGCTGGAAGCTCACAGCTGCCGACAAACTCTTTTTCAAATTGGTAGACGAATTACATAAAAATGGTATAAAGGTCATTGTAGACTTCTCCTGGAATCATACAGGAAGTGAGTTTTGGGCATTTAAAGATGTAATTAAGAATCAAGAAAAATCGGCCTATAAAGACTGGTATGAAATTGAGTCTTTCGATGATCCTTCGACCGATGAAAATGAATTCAAGTATGAAGGATGGCTCGGAGTAGCGACCCTACCTGACATAAAAAAAATAAGAGAAACCAAAAAAAGACCAGGGCATCCGTATGAAGGCAATATGGTACAAGCACCCAAAACGCACATATTTAATGTTGCTAAAAAATGGATGGATCCCAATGGAGATGGGGACACTTCTGATGGAATCGATGGAATGAGACTTGATGTGGCAGAACATGTCCCGCTGGGCTTCTGGCGAGATTTTAGAAAATACGTACGTGGCATAAATCCTGATTTCTACCTTGTCGGAGAAAATTGGTGGACGAGTTGGCCCGATACCCTGATGGATCCAAAACCATGGGTCAAAGGCGATATCTTCGATGCGGTGATGCACTACCAATGGTACAAACCTGCAAGAACATATTTTCATTTACCAGATGATCAGCAATTGCCCAACAAATTTTCCACTTCGATGGATAGTGTGTTTGGTTCTTATCCAGAATACACAAAAAGAGCCATGATGAACTTGGGCGCATCTCATGACAGCCCACGTATGGCCACTTCCCTATCCAACAAAACGAAGTATAAGTACAACGCCCATCCCATGGCCAACTCGCAATACAATATTGGACCTCCTTCCGAAGAAGACTATCGGCTCATGCGATTGTTTCTTTTTCATCAATTCACATGGATTGGAGCTCCACATATTTGGATGGGTGACGAGATGGGTATGTTTGGTAGTGACGATCCAGATTGTAGGAAGCCATTGGTGTGGGATGATATAGCTTTTGATGAAGAGAAAAATCCTCCTTTTACAGATATTCAATATGTGCACAAGCCAAAATCCAGAGGAGATATTCATGGTACCTACACGAAATTGGCAAAGCTTCGAAGAGAGAATACCGCTTTGGAAGCTGGAACCTATCAATTTATGAATGTTGGAAACAATTTAATTGCATATGAACGGATATTGGAGGGGGAAAACAGATTGATTATTATCAACACAGCTAATATCAAGAAGAAGGTAAATCTACCAAATGCGTATGGCGCTGATAGAATAGTGTATACGGAAGGTACCTATAGAAATGGCATTTTAGGGGCTAAGTCAGGAATAGTACTAAGGAATTGACCCATGTGAAATCGTTATAAATTTTTGAGTCTTTCGTCGTTTTAAAGACCTGCTACCCGTTCATTTCACCTCAGCTAAATTGAAGTACTTGGTGGCATCTTTTTTAACCACAAAGTACGCTAAGGAATGTACAAAGAATTACACAAAGAAGAAGAATAACATCTCTCATATTATGTTTTAATTATAAGTATTTATTGTTCTAAATGAATAATTTATAGTAAATTGTTGTCCTTAATTTTATTATCAACCAAGGAGCCTTGAAGAAAAAAATATATGCAATTGTCGATTTAGAAACCACTGGCGGAATGGCTAAAAGGGACAAGATCACAGAAATCGGCATAGTGCTCTATGATGGGAAAGAAATAATCAAGACCTATCAAACCCTGGTCAATCCAGGGAGGTCGATCCCTCCAGAAATCACCCGTATTACCAGCATCACTAATGAAATGGTGGCAGATGCTCCATTCTTTTATGAAGTGGCTAAAGATGTGGTAGAACTCACAGAAGGTGCCATCTTCGTGGCCCATAATGTGCGATTTGACTACTCTTTTTTGAAAGAAGAATTTGCAAGTCTTGGTTATACCTACACCAAAAGGCAGCTGTGCACTGTTCGTCTATCCAGAAAGGCTTTCCCAGGTTTAAAATCCTATAGTCTTGGAAATTTGATACGACATTTTGACATCAAAGTCAGTGCTCGCCACAGAGCATTGGATGACGCCATGGCCACTACAGAATTATTAAAAAACATACTGAGTCAAGACTATGCGGATCAAAATATAAATCAGATCGTAAATGCAGGGATTAAAAGCTCCAAACTCCCAAAAGAAATCACCTTGGATAAATTGCACGCTCTGCCCGAGACACCAGGTGTCTATTACCTGCACAATACTTATGGCAAGGTGATATATGTCGGTAAGAGTATCAATATCAAAAAAAGAGTAATGCAGCACTTCTCCAAAACCACTCAAAAGGCTGAGAGGTTGGCTAGGATGGTCACGGATATTACCACTGAAGAGACCGGCAGTGAATTAGTAGCCATGTTGCTCGAATCGCATGAAATCAAGGCATTGCAACCAGAAGTCAACAAAGCACAACGCACGAGCCAATACCCATATTTTATTCACCACTATTTCGACAGTAAGGGCTTCCTCAACTATGCATGGGAGAAATCATCGATCAAAACGAGGAAAAACAAACAGATTCTATCGCATTATGGCTCCAAGCAAGGTGCAATATCACATCTAGCGGGCATAACTCAGGAGCTGTCCCTGTGCCAATCCAAAACAGATCTTTATGACAAGGATGGACCATGCTTTTTGTATAAGACCAAGGTGTGTTATGGAGCCTGCATTTCCGAAGAAACTGCCGAAGACTATAATAGCAGGGCGGAGCTGGGAATTGATATGCTCAAGCGTATTTTTGATCAGAATTTTTTCCTTACACTTGATGGGCGCACTTCAGATGAAAAAGCTGTTGTCTTGGTCGAATCAGGACATTATAAAGGATATGGCTATATCAATGTCGAAGATTTCAATTATGGAATCGAAGAAATCAAGGAAGCGATTAAATATGTACCCATTAATCCAGAAACTAATGGAATCATTCGAACCTACCTCCACAAAAATCCTTATACCGAAATGACGACGTTTTAAGTGTTCGATACTTTCAATTTCGCGCGGATAAATATTTTATCTTAGATATTTATGTATATTGGATCAATAACAAAACGATTATAAAATGTACGATCAATCTAACTTGGCCAAACTTATTCTAAGATTGGGTTTTGGTGGTTTTATGCTTACCCATGGCATTCCAAAAATGATGAAATTATTCGCTGGAGGTGAAATTCAATTTCCCGATCCTCTTGGTGTTGGTGCCACAACTTCTTTGATTCTTACCGTATTTGCAGAAGTGATCTGTGCAGCACTAATAGTTGTAGGATTTAAAACTAAATGGGCGGCAGTACCGCTTGTAATCACCATGATTGTCGCTGCTTTTATCGTCCACGGTGGAGATCCTTGGGGTAAAAAAGAATTTGCGCTGATCTATGCAGTAGGATTCATTTGCATTGGCATGCTAGGTGCAGGGAAGTATTCCTTGGATAAAAAATAAGTTAAATGCAGGCATTGACGATAAAACGGATAGAGATCTACCCCACTCGGCTACTCTTATCCGAACCATTTGTGATTTCCGTTGGGGCAATTACACATGCACGGAATACAGTCGTAAAGATTATATTATCAGATGGGCGATATGGTATTGGTGAATGCTGTCCATATCGGTCTATTCATGGTGAGACCGTCGAAGGTCAAGTAGTGATAGCCCAGGATATAGCCAAGAATCTCATTGGCAAAGATCCCAGAAATACCAAGCGGCATCTACATATGATGAATCGCGTCATGAAAAATAATGCTTCTATCAAGTGTGCATTTGACATGGCCTTGTACGACCTCAATGCTAAAATTGTCGAATTGCCTCTTTATGCATTTTTAGGTGGAGACAATATAAAGGAAATCTTCACCGATAATACTGTAAGCCTCTTGGACAAGGACAAGATGGCCGAAAAAGCCCTCAAGTTCAAGGAAATGGGTTTTCCCGTCTTGAAAGTCAAATTGGGTGAGCAACCATCTAAAAAAGATGTCGAACGAATAGAAGCAATTCGAATGGCTATTGGCAATGACCTTCCAATAAGGATCGATGCAAATCAAGGTTGGAATTATTACGATGCTACCTACGCCCTCAATGCTCTGGTAGAATTTAATATCGAGCATTGCGAGGAGCCAGTACCCGCTGCAAACATAAGAGATCAACGAAGGTTGACCGCCGAAAGTCCAATACCTATTATGGCCGATGAAGCCGTTTTCAATCATCATGACACACATAGAATTCTTGCTGAAAACGCTGCAGATTTGATCAATATTAAACTTGGAAAAACAGGCGGAATAGAAAATGCGATGAAGGTAGCATCTGTTTGTGAAGCTGCTGGAGTGTATTGTCAGGTCGGTTCATTTTCAGAGTCTAGATTGGGTATTTCTGCCCTGGTCCATTTTGATCTCGCTTGGGACAATATTATCTACCATGACCTGGATAGTCCGCTTATGATGTCGGATGATCCCATTATCGGAGGCTTGAAATACAGCGACAAGTGGCTGGTTACAGTGGATGACACACCAGGGCATGGTGCTGATTATGACCCTGCTTTCTTAAAAATGTTTGAATGCTCGGTGATTGAATAAGGAGATTAGCAAATCAAAGTCTTAGAATTTTGCTCTCATAAGTCTTCCCATCATTTAATACAATGACACATAACGGCAAGTCTATTTCACTCAGGTCTACTACCTTATTTATTTTGCTTATCGAATATGAGCGTAGCCTTGCTCCATTTATTGAATAAATATCCAGGCGCTTAATTTCTTCGTTATTAATGTGAATCTGATTTGAATTGATATCGTAGTAAAAATTTGTAATCAATCCTTCTTCTTCGGTCGAGGTGGGCATAAATTCAGGGCAAAACATTAATGCGCCAAAAATATAGACCACTTCTTTTACACAATAGACTACGCTTGCATATAGATTGTTATAAACAATTCCATTGCCAAAGAAGAATCCTGTATCCCCTATTCCTTCAATCCAAACGTGTTTTTCGGGAATACTTGCAGATCCGTCAGCTGGATAAGCATTTATTTCAAGCTTTCGGCGTACTATATTTTGAATGGTTGTATCAACTGTACGATATGGTATGAAATCAAATAATTCACCAGTATCATTGCTCACTTGTATCGTATCTCCTACATTTAGCGTAAAATCTAAAATCACACGTTCTTGACCATTATACCATTTATACACCTTATTATTTTCTTCTCTATAAAATTGACCTGATCCTTCAAACCATCCTCCCTCAACTTTAAACAGAAGTTCTCGATATGTAAGTCCATTTATTTCCTTCGTATTACTTCGAAACTTGGAATTGTAAGGAGTAATCGGTCCAAATGGTAAATCGAATTGATCACCTTCCCATTGTTTGTTATTGATTACTATATTTTGACTTAGCAAAACATTGTGGCAAAAGAATAAAATGAATAAGAGTGTTAGTGGCTTCATCTTGTGTTTGGCTTGATTCCTTGTGAATATAGAAATTTTCAAGGGCTAATTAAATGTCCAAGGCGACAAACTCCTGTATAATTAGGTATACAAGTTCAAATGACATTTTGCACATTGAATCATTCAAAAAGCCTACCTTTGCATCTTCGTTAAAATCAAGTAGAAAAAGATGGATTATAATACTGCTGAAATCGAGAGTAGGTGGAAGAAATACTGGGAAGACAATAAGACCTACGAGGTCTCCAATGATACTTCTAAACCTAAGTTTTATGTTCTGGACATGTTTCCCTACCCTTCTGGTGCCGGATTACACGTCGGTCATCCTCTCGGCTATATAGCTACGGATATTTTTTCGCGATACAAGCGTCAAAGTGGATTCAATGTCTTACATCCAATGGGATTCGATGCATTTGGATTACCAGCAGAGACATATGCTATTCAGACTGGTGTCCATCCAGCAAAATCTACCAATGACAATATCAAAAAGTACATCGAACAATTGTCAAACATTGGATTCAACTATGACTGGTCCAGATCGGTAAAGACCTGTGATCCAGCATATTACAAATGGACTCAATGGATATTCACGCAGTTGTTTGCACATTATTATGACATCGATGCAGACAAGGCAATGTCTATTGATGACTTGATTGGAAAATTGGAGAAAGGTGGATCAACTGCTGTGAACGCTGCAAACGGACTGGAAAAAGACTTCACTGCAGAAGAGTGGAATGCATATACCGATGTCGAAAAGAATGAAGTGCTTATGCAGTATCGACTGGCCTATCAGAAGATTGGATATGTGAATTGGTGTGAAGCTTTAGGTACTGTTCTCGCTAATGATCAAATCAAAGATGGACTTTCGGATAGAGGAGGTCATCCTGTTGAGAAACGAGCGATGAAACAATGGGCCTTGAGGATTACAGCTTATGCGGATAGACTTTTGTCTGATCTTGACTCCGTAGATTGGTCGGACTCTCTAAAGGCAATGCAGCGTAATTGGATTGGTAAGTCAGAAGGCGCTCAAGTATTCTTTGATATTGAGAATAATGATAAAAAAATTGAGGTTTTCACCACACGTCCTGATACAATCTTTGGGGCGACTTACATGGTATTGGCACCTGAGCATGATTGGGTTGAAGAATTGACGACGTCAGATCAAAAGAATCAGATCGATGAATACATTTCATATGTAAATAGCAGGTCTGAGATCGAAAGGATGTCTGAGGTTAAAGAAGTGACGGGTGCATTCACAGGCTCATACGCTATCAATCCATTTACCAATGAGAGAATTCCTATTTGGATTGGTGAATATGTATTGAAAGATTATGGGACGGGGGCGATTATGGCGGTACCGAGTGATGATGATAGAGACAAAGCTTTCGCTACCAAATTTGGATTACCAATCATAGATGTTGTAGACAAATCAGAATACCCAAATGCCACCCTGAAGGATAAAATTGGTAAAATGATCAACTCTGACTTCTTAAATGGAATGGAAGTCAAGGAAGCCATATCAGCGGCTATAAGGTCCATTGAAGAAAAACAAATCGGCGCGGGAAAGGTCAATTTCAAAATGAGAGATACAAACTTCTCTCGTCAAAGGTATTGGGGTGAGCCTTTTCCTATAAAGTTTGATGAGCAGGGCATTGCACATGCGCTGCCATTGGATCAATTGCCCCTAGTCCTTCCTGATACCGACGACTTTCAACCAGCAGGTGGAGGAAAATCTCCATTGGCTAGAAATGAAGCTTGGGTCAATGAAGAAGCAGGTTTTACCAGAGAGACAGATACAATGCCAGCTGTGGCAGGTTCTAGTTGGTATTTCTTGCGATATATGGATGCTGGAAATCCTGATGAGGTTGCCAGTAAAGAAAATCTGAAATATTGGGATAGTGTAGACCTCTATGTTGGTGGTACAGAACATGCAGTGAGTCACCTGCTTTATTCTCGACTTTGGCACAAATTCCTATATGATATTGAAATTGTTCCTTCGAAAGAGCCATTTAAGAAATTGATCAATCAAGGAATGATACAAGGTGTCATAGAATTTGTGTATCTACAGAAAGAGAAAGGAGATGGTGGTCAGAATATATTTGTAAGTCAGGAAGTCGCCAAGGCAAATCCTGATGTAGAATATGCCATGATTCCAGTGCACATTGATTTTGTTTCTGCTTATGGTTCGAAAGAAAGTCACTTGACCTTGGACGGGTTGAAGAAATTTACGGAATGGTGGCCTTCTTACAAAGGAGCAAAATTCATCAGTTCAGAAGCAGAATATATTGATGGTCAAGCAGATGTGGATATCAAGATCGTGACAAAGTCTGAAGTTGGTAAAATGAGTAAGCGTTATTACAACGTCGTCAACCCAGATGATATGGTGGACAAATATGGCGCTGATTGTTTTAGAATGTATGAAATGTTTTTAGGTCCTATCGAGCAATCCAAACCTTGGGATACCAATGGAATTGATGGAGTATCGAAATTTTTACGAAAGTTTTGGGGTCTATTCTATAGCGATCACAAATGGGTTGTAGGTGATGAAGAGCCAAGTGCAGATGAAATGAAAATCCTTCATTCTACGATAAAGAAGGTAAGTGAAGACATTGAGAAATTTTCATTTAATACCTCCGTTGCCGCATTCATGGTCTGTGTAAATGAACTCAGATCATTGAAATGTAATAAAAGAGCTGTACTAACTCCTTTGGTTAAATTGCTTGCTCCATTCGCGCCTTTCTTATGCGAGGAACTATGGCAAAACCTCGGAGGCGAAGGATCTGTGCACCACTCATCATATCCGAAATTTGATGAATCCTATCTAAAAGAAGACAGCATCGAATATCCTGTATCCATAAATGGTAAGAAAAGGGATTCTGTGATGATCCCTACCGACGCTACCAAGGAAGAGGCTGAAGCTATAGCCCTTGGCTTGGATAATGTTCAGAAATGGATTGATGGAAAGGAAATTAGGAAAGTGATTTTTGTGAAAGGAAGAATGATTAATATTGTAGTGTAATATCTGCAAGTAAAATTTCAAAAGGATCATTGGTTTAGAATCAATGGTCCTTTTTTTGTTTCAAAATTATGGGATAGGTTGTGTATTGACGTTCTTTCAAAACTTGAGATAAGACAATAGCATCCAGATACATCTAACCCTCACTTATTATATTATCGCTGATTTGCGGGTTTCTACCTTAATGCAAAATCCTTACACATCAAAATTCTCCTTTGTGCACTCCGCGATTTCTTTGCGCTCCTTGTGGTTTAAATAATGCCCCACACCTATTTACAACTTCTCCTAACCCTCTCAACCAAAAAGACCTCCCCAGTTTCCTGGAAAGGTCTTTTTCACTAATTATTCAATCCAACTTAATGAATACAATAATATCAAAAAGTCTAAATCAATAATCGGGAATATTCTTATTCTAAAATAATCATCTTCTTCGTTGCTGTGAATTCTCCACTCTCTAAAGTATAGTACAATACACCACTCATGGCAAGATCACTTGACTTCAATGTAATCTCATTGTAGCCTCTTACACCTGATAGTGATTTATTGATCAATACTTTTCCTGTAACATCATGTACTGTGAAATTAACCTTGCCTTCAGCAGCCAATCTATATCCGATTGTGGTTTGCATCTTGAATGGATTCGGCTCATTCTGATACAATTCTGATGTCTCTACTTCCACTACATCTCCTCTCATTTCTATCACAACATTTCTTACCTCTAGCGTCTCTCCAATACTTGTGTTGAGCGTTGTCGAAACATAGGCTTCTGAATTCGTCACTTTAGATGTGATATCAATCATATTACTCAAGCTTCCACTTGTATTAGCAACAAACTTCGCCGTAAAGATTGTCTCATCCTTTCCTGCACTTACGGCAGTTGAACTGTTGTAACTCATTGTCACTACATTGCTTGACAATACTCCTACGTTGCCATCCTTCATAGCTATAGCTCCACTCTCGACTCCAGCAAACTCCAATCCATTCAACTCCATCGTAAACTGATATCCAAATACCTGCTCGAACTCTTCACTTGTAAATCCTACTGATACAGTTTGTCCTGCCTCCACTTCTTGATTCAGGATATTCAATGATAGCGTCTTATTGGATCTTACCACTGCTGATGTATTGCCTGTCAAATTGGTAATTGCATCTTCAGTAACATCTCCTACTTTGACTGCTACCATATTATTACTCATGGATTCAGATTCCAGATTATTAATATCAACATTGTAATCAAAATCTTCCAATGGAGTTGTCATTGTCAATTCTTGAGCTTCATCAATAAACCTCCATGATTCATTACTTGGAAGATCAGTTATTATACCCAGGATTAATTTTCTCAACTCAACTAGATCACTTGCTTTAACCAAATTATCCGCATTGATATCAGCAGCTGCCAATTTGTATGGAGAATTCAACAATTCAAGTCCAAGTATATGTCTCTGAATTTTAACAAGATCCAAGGTAGATACACCATTTAGGTAGTCAATATCCTTACTTGCTGAAATCTCATAATCTACATTCAATGGATTATTATAAAATGCATAGGCTCCATCCTCATCAGTCATTTCAGTTCTTGGATACTCAGGTAAACTTGCATCTAACGTCGTCTCAACACCTACAACTGGAGTTCCCAGTTCGGTATGGATGTTACCTCCAATAGTCACCTTACTACTGGCTCCACAGTTACTAAAGTTATCTACTATTGTCAAATAAACTACACAGAAATCTGCATTTCCTTTCTCATCCCATACATACATATTCACTTCTACTGGTGAATTTTCAACATCATCACAATCAAATACTTGTGAAGAACTATTTTGACTTGGATCGAAGTTAGGATCATCCTCTGGAGCTACATCACTAAATGTAAATCTCAAGTCTTCCTGAGCTGAACAATTGTCAAAACTTCCGATATTGAAGTCGATTGCCCAAAGCTCTACTTCAGCACTTTCATCCATTACAGCTGTACTTAAGCTTACACAGTATGGTGTCGGTGCCTTCTTGTCTACTACCATGAATTCTGTATCACATGTAGTCACATTGTTACAGCCATCAGTCACCTTCCAGCTTACCTTGTGATTACTCATGCTTCCTACTATGTCTGGTAGTGGTACACTTACTGTCTCACCATTCGCTGTCGGTGCCAGATATACATCCGGGATACCATTGCCATTCGTATCATTGAATTGTGTATCAAATGGTGGTAAGAAACTACTGTACTCTAAATCTACTGTTCCATCTCCCCATAGATCAACTAGTACTTGCCACTTCAACCAGCCTGTAGGACAATTGGCACTGCCTTCATCTGTTGCTACATTTTCAAGTGTAATCTTAGCTTCACACACCTCTCCGTCATCATCACTATCACTGTGATCATTGATCGCATACATCTTATCGTCACAATCTTCGATTACTGGTTGGGTCTCATCAGTTACCTTGATCACCTGTACATGCTCCCATAATCCTTCGCCATCCCAGAATGGATTGTTTGGCTCATAGTCACACCAGTTGATTACGGTATAGTGATTCACAAGCTTGTAACATGCTCCATCTTCAAAGAAGAAGGTATCTGTTTCCATCGTGTAACCCATCACATCACATGGACCTGCTATCCATGTTGGCTCACCCAAGGCAATCATATCTGGACAATTCGCTGCGGTGAAGTCTCCTACTTGTGAGAAGCTTACATTCACTGGTGCATCCAATTCATCCATTGTGATTGTCTGGTCACAGAAGATATCACTTCTGCCTACTACACTCCATCTTCTTCTTACAAATCCTTCATTACAGCTATTCAAGTTGATGATGATGTCATTGTATTCTACATCTACTCCGCCACATGAACCGTATGCACTTGCACTTCCTGTCATATTCAGGTCGGTGTAATCCATATCACATGTCAAGGTTACATCTGGTGGACAAGTGATTGCTGGAGCTAACTTGTCTTCTACTTTCACATATGCCCATGCTTCGTTGTAGTTGTCTCCTGCTGTACCATAGATTCCATCCATGTCGCCATCATCCCATACTCTCAACCATACTTTTACATATCCTGCATCCAATTCGCCATCGCCATTCACATCAACGGTAGCATTTGTCAAGTCTTCACAACAGAACTTAACATATTCTCCTCCATCTGGATCATAACTTGGTGAGTTTGGATTTGGACTTCCATCTTGTGGGTGACCATCTGCATTGTAGGTCGCATTTCCTCTGATATCACAGTTGTCTTCATCTCTTCTTACTTCCAATTTCACTTCATCACTACATCCATCATAACTTCCATTATCGATGCTTTCTGCATATAGTTTCGCTAGTCCCGCTCCATTTGTGCTTCCACTTGTTACACTGATCACTACATTTTGCTTCGCTACCACAACTGGTGGTGTGCTATCTATTACGGTTACTGTAAATGGATAGCTGGCTTCATTACCACAGCAATCATAAGCGATGTAGTTAAATGTATGTGTGCCTTTTGGTGCACCACTGATTACATATCCTTCTTCGAAGCTTCCTTCTATTGTTACTCCAGCTGGTCCAGTGATGGTATACTCTGGGTAGCTGTCACAATTGTCATGCAGTTCCCATGGAAGTGGTGCTGGGAAACTTGCTTCACATCCCCATGCATCTGTACTTACTGTTACATCTTTTGTAATCAGTGTTGGTGCTTCTGTATCTACTGCCTTGATCGTTTGGATGTAGGTATCTATCTCTAGTGTACTCCAATCTACCAAGGTCCATGTTCTGATTACTTTTCTATTTCCATTACAACCTTCTTCACATGCATCTAATTCCTGGTCTGTGTATGCTGCATATACATCACATACTTGATTGTCTACCTTCTGTGGGTGACCATTGATCAAGTAAGTTGGGTAAGCATATACATAGCCTTCATTATTCTCAACATAGCTCGTATTCGGATTGTCCTGAGTTAGAGGATTGTCGAATATCGCTACGATCTCTTCTGGACTTGTGCCATCATTACAGCTCAAGATGACTGGGCTGATTGGTAGCGTAAGTTCGTCGATTGCTATCGGTGCTATATTGAACTGTTGTGTACATGTTGAACTTCCGTTTGCATTTTGTGCCAACCATGTTCTTAAGATGATTTGGTTGCCATTTGCATCTACTGTCAATTCATCTGTAAAGAATGCTTCGTAATCGCTACATGAGGTGATCGTTGGATTTGGTGTCAAATCATCACTTCCCATTATGTATTCGATATCCACACATCGGAAATTACATTCTTCTGCCAATTCTAATAATGTTGCATCACTTGTGATCTCTACTACATAGTCTCCAAAGTCATTACCATTATTGTTAAAGGTAGTTACTACCAGGATGTAGTTTACTCCTGAATTCAACATTACATCGAATTGACTCAATAGTCCTACTCCACCATCATCATTGGTGATTACCAGATTACCACATGGGTCGGTTGGGTCGAAACTTTCTTCATACAAGCATAAGAAGCTATCGCCACTTGGTGCTGAAAATGAAACTACCTCTGCTCCTAGACCTGCATCCATATCCAATGAGAAGTTGTAGGTATCGTAAGGAATATCTACTCCTGCTCCACTTGGATTACATGCTCCTCCTGCCACGAATGGTCGTGTCCAGATTGGGTCTGTACCATCCAGTGTTCCTACGAATGGTGTCATTACTTCAGATCCACCTACTGGGCAAGCGCATTCTTCGATAGTCGGTGCACTCTTGTCTTCTACATTGATTGTACTCCAGCAACTGTTGCCAGTGTCAGGGTCGGTAATTGTCACTGTGTATGTTCCCGGTTGGGTGATTACATTGCCTGTAACGCCGCCTGATACTTCAATATCAAAGTCATCATAACAACCATAAGCTCCTCCTTCTAACAACATATCTGCTCCTAAAACCACTTGGCAATCTTGATCCAGAGATACATTGATATTATCATTACAAGCCATAATGCCTGTCACACCATTTGAATACTCTACTAGATTCACATCAAAAGTACATTCTGTAGTATTGCCATTTACGTCGGTTACGATGAATGTATTAGTGGTTATCCCTTGTGGGAAATAACTACCCGATGGCAATCCTTGAGTCTGCTCAATAGATGTTCCTCCTTCTGCATTTGAGAATAAGATTACAGCAAATGCACCAAAACCTAAAACATCAATATCTACTGGCTCTAAACTTACACATGGTACTGGATTATTTCCAGCAATGTAGGTTGACCCAGTCTCTCCCAAGTCATTATAACCAATTACAAAGTTGGTCGTGTTATTCGCTTTCAATTCCAATACATAGTTCATACCTGCTGGAATTGTTGCTTCTAGCATTGCTGTTAGAATCACATTATTCATTCCTGCTGGAACATCATGATCCACTGTTCCTTGCAAGGTCATATTGCCATATTCGAAAGCTGCTCCTGGAGCTATGGAATATACATTTACGGTTACTGTCTCTGCAGTTCCTGAGTTGAAGATTCCAAAATTAACTTGAGTTATTTCTACCGGTACTGGCAAATTATTTTCAAAATATCTTAAGTGGTTCGAAGTGTTATTGGCACAATCCAATGCAGTACTAACCAATCCTTCGTTTATCGCTTGGCTTGCTTCCGCATCGATAGTTCCACAATTGTCTGAGAATGGTATATCAAAGAATACGATTTCTTCACACTCTCCAGCTTCCAATTGAACTCCTATTTCACCTGGACAATCAACTATTGGTGCCAGATTATCCTCTATAGTCACTGTAGTCATACAAGAATCAATATTTCCACATTCATCTTCTCCTATCAACCAAACAACATTATCTCCAACATTTTCACATGAGAATGTTTCCATGCTGAATGAGAATGAAATTGGTCCTCCACAATTATCTGTAGATCCATCATCTATATCTCCAGGTACCAAAGTCGCCAAGCCATTTGCATCAAGCTCTAAAGTAGCTGGTTGACACATCATTGTAGGCGGCACATCATCAACCACTTCTATGACTTGATCCTGATCCACTGATCTACCACAATCATCTGTTACAGTCCAGGTTCTGGTAATCGTCATTTCTTGTGGACAAGCTCCAGGTGTAGACACATCATTAAAGGTAATAATTGGCCCTCCTGAGAAGTTACATTCTTGGTCTCCAGTCGCTGTGCCCAGAACCGCTGTTGATGTATCATCTCCACAGGCAACTGTAACATCTGCTGGGACAAACGTAAATGTAGGATCCATAGTACTCACAACTGTAAATGTCTGCATACATTCATTCATATTCCCGGCTTCATCCTGCTGAAAGTAAGTTCTTGTAATAGTCACTTCATCTCCTGGACACCCTGAATTACCAGGAATAATAGTCAAGGCTGAATGAATCACATCACCACAAGAATCAATTACTACTGGCAAATCAAAATCTACTGGTGGCAAATCTTCTCTACATGCCAAAGTTTCATCAAATATATTTGAGCAGTCGACATTCAACTGACTCTCTACCGTTACAGTCGCTGTGCAAGTTGCTGTATTTCCACATGCATCCTCTCCTGTCAATGTAACAGTATTAGTACCATTATCTGAACAAACGAAGGTATCATTATCCAAGGATAAGGTAAGTGCTTCACCACACGTTGAGGTTGATCCACCATCTACATCCGCAGGTGTTATGGTCACTGATCCAGAGTTGTCAATCTGGACTGTTATATCTTGGCAAACCATGACAGGTGGAGTATCATTTATAATCGTAAAAGTTTGCATGCACTCCTCCATATTTCCAGCTTGATCCTGTAAGAAATATGTTCTTGTTACAAATAGCGTATCGTTTGGACATGCTGAATTCCCTGGAATAATAGTTAATGCAGACAATATAACATCCCCACATGAGTCTACCACTATAGGTAAATCAAAATCTACTGGTGGAAGATCGGCTCTACAAGATAACGTTTGGTCAAATATATTTGAACAGTCAACTGTCAATGTACTTTCCACTGTAATAGTAGCAGTACATGTTGCACTATTCCCACAATCATCGGTACCTGTCAAGGTCACTGTATTGGGCCCAACGTCACCACATGTAAATGTATCATTGTCCAGAGAAAATGCAATTCCACTGCCACAATTTGCCGTCGAACCGCCATCTAAATCAGCTGGGTTCACGGTAACCGATCCAGAATTATCAATCTGAACAGTGATATCCTGACACACCATCACAGGTGGTTCAGTGTCTATCACAGTAAATGTCTGCATACATTCTTCCATATTACCCATTGCATCTTGTAAGAAGTAGGTTCGAGTAATAATTCGAGGGTCTCCAGGACACCCTGTATTACCAGGAATTATTGTCAATGCAGATTTTGTTACATCTCCGCAAGAATCGACAACAATAGGCAAATCAAAATCTACCGGAGGCAGGTCAGTTCTACATTGCAATGGCTGATCAAAAATATTCGAGCAGTCAACAACCAAATCACATTGGGCATTTGCAGCAATACAATTGAGTAACAATGCCGAAAAAAGCACCAGTTTTAATTTGTTTTTAATAAGCGGGTAAATATTATTCATATTTTGTTGGTTAAAGGATGGACATCACATGCCCACGGGATGTTATTAAAAGAATTGGTTAATAAAATTTTACGAAAATAAAGTTGAACTGAGGCAAGAAATGAACATACCATGCCGCTGAAATGAACGGGCATAAAATGCTCATGGGGATAGAAAAATGTGTGTTTCAATTTGCCTCAAGTTGAGTTATGAAGCGTAAGGTAATTTATTTAAAACGATATATATCCATAGAAAATGCAATAAAAACTCCTAAATATTGGTATTTTTTCAATATAAAAAATACCAATATTCAAGCTTCTCAGGAACAATATTTTACACATTAAAACAATTAAACATTTCTCAAAATCTGCAATGGTGACTTGCGAACAACATCCTTACTATTCCAAAGTCCAATTAAGACCGTAAGCAGGACAATAAACAAGAATATTCCTACCACAGGCAACCAATTCAAACTGAATTCAAGTTCAAAAACATATTTCGCCAAGAAGAAACTTCCAATGACCGCTATTAAAATTCCTGTAAGTGCGCTCAATATGCCAAGAGAGGCATACTCTACAGCATTGATTCGATAAATTTTCTTTTCTACGGCTCCCAAAGTTCGCAGTAAAACACTTTCTCGAATTCTTTGATACTTGCTCAAGAAAAGGGAGCTAATCAAAACAATAAGACCAATCAAAATACTGAATGCCGCCATAAACTTAATCACATAACTGACCTTGGTTATAATGTCATTCAATGTCACAAGAATGCTTCCTAAATCAATCACTGACACATTCGGCATTTTTTTCACAACTGTATTTCTGAAATCTGCAGTTGTTTGCTTATCAGGTGATTTTGTAACTAAAATTAAAAATTGTGGTGCAGTTTCCAAGACGCCTGTCGGGAATAGAATAAAGAATCGAGATTCGAGTTTTCTGAAATTTATTTTTCGGATACTGCCTACATAAGTCTTGATCATTGCCCCTTGCACATTCCAAACCAATTCGTCTCCTATACCAACATCAAGACCACTGCTATATCTCTCATCCAAAGAGATAAAAATAGAATCTCCACCTTCATACACACCAGTATATTCGCCCTCCATGAGCTGATCATCTGGTGGCACTTCTGATTGATAACTCACTCTCGCTTCCCGATTTATAGCCCATCGACTAGCCGTCCTTGTCGTATCTGCCATCCATTCTTTCTTGGTCTTGCCCTGCCATCCTGCCAACGCCATTGTCACCACAGGAACATGCTGGATCACTGGCATATCAAAGGATTTGGTAAGTGTCTCCAGATCATTCTTCTGATCAGCCTCTATACCATAAAGTATCATATTCGGTTGATTACCAGCGCCCATACCTTCTACATTGCTCAAAATCATTCCTTGAAGGATAAGTAGGATCGTGAGTATCCCTGTTCCCAGGCCAATGGATACAATCAAAGTCTGTGTCTGATTATTAGGTCTGTAGAGATTGGATAATCCCTGGCGCACAATAAAGTTGGCATTTCGAGGGAAGAATTTTCTTACGCCCCAAGTAACCAGCCTTGCTACACCAAATAAAACAAAAAATGCCAAAAGCAATCCGCCTGTAAACACTCCTGAATCCATCCAGGAACCTGTCAAGGTAAACAAAAAGCCGAACACACATAAGACTATCAAACCATAGACAATCCAAGTCCAATAATCCCTTTCTACAGCATCATCACTTACCCGCAATGTCTTGAGTGGAGAAATCTTTCGCACTCCCAGCAATGGTCCCAAGGCAAACAAAGTTGTAACCAGGATGCCCATAATTATCCCTTTCACAATGGCAATCCATGACAAACTCATATTGACTTCAATCGGAAGAAACCCTTTGAGAATAATAGGTAAAACGACTTGGATAACACTACCCAGAGCTGCTCCAAGAAATACACTAAGCGTACCCAACACAAAGATCTGAAGAAAATAAACCATAAAAGCTTCTTCTCCTTTCATTCCCAGACACCTCAAAATTGCTATACTTTGGATTTTGGTTTTAATATAAATCAATACACTACTAGCTACTCCGATACAAGCCAACAAAAGAGAAATCAAGGCTACCAGATTGAGAAAATTGTTCAATGAAGAAAATGCTTCTTCCAAATTTTCTCTTTGGTCTTCCACCGTAGTCACGCGCATGGATTCATCACGAAACATCTTTCTATGATCGTCCTTCCAGGCATCCAAATCCGTACCATCCTTGATCTTTAGGTATTCCTTGTAATTGACCAAACTACCTGGCTGCACCAAATTTGTACTCGGAATATTGTTGATCCCTACATATACAGAAGGAGCAAATGACCCTCCAGCATCAGCACTACCAAAAGCGCTCATCAAGCGCCCAACAATAGGAAATGTGACTTCTCCTAATTTTATAGAATCCCCCACTTCCAGCTTGTATTGAAGCATCATGCCATCATCAACGAGTGCATTGGGACCAGCTTTGTAAGTATCGGCAGCATTAGCAGGTTGGGTCAAAATTTTGCCATAATAAGGGAAGTCTCCACCCAATCCTTTGAGTCTTACGAATTGACTCTCTTCTACTGAAGGCAGGTAGGCCATTGTAAACAATTCAATCTCGCTCGATCGATCTGCATTCAAGGAGTCAAGCGAAGCTACCAGATCCGGGCTCAATTGTTTATTGCCACCTACGGACATATCAGCACCCAGCAGTGATTTCGATTGATTATTTATATCTCGAATAAGATTGTCATTGAAAGAGTTGATAGCCACCAGAGCCGCTATTCCCAAAACAATTGAAGACATGAATAGGATCAGTTTTGACCTGTCTTTCCTACTGTCTCTAATAGCTGTAGTTCGAATTATTCCCCAATTCATACAGTCGCAGTTTCATTGATTCGGGCATCGCTGACAATCTTCCCACCTTTCAACCTGATAATACGATTCGTCATATTTGCCAATTCCATATCGTGGGTCACAATAATAAGCGTGGTGTTTTTTTCCTTGTTGAGGTCAAATAGCAATTGCTCCACGATGCTGCCCGTCTCCTCATCCAAATTTCCTGTAGGCTCATCTGCAAATAGTATTTCCGGATCGTTGCTAAAAGCTCTTGCGAGAGAGACTCTTTGTTGTTCACCTCCTGACAATTGACTTGGATAGTGATTGAATCGTCCTTCCAAACCTACCCTATCCAACAAGCCTTTTGCCTTGTCAATCGCTCCCTTTGCCCTTCCTTGAAGCTCTAATGGAATCATGACATTTTCGAGAGCCGTAAGCGTTGGAAGTAATTGGAAATTTTGGAAAATAAATCCTATCCTCCTATTTCGCAGTGCGG
The DNA here is from genome assembly GCA_965230575.1 of Saprospiraceae bacterium. Classification (GTDB taxonomy): domain Bacteria; phylum Bacteroidota; class Bacteroidia; order Chitinophagales; family Saprospiraceae; genus CAJXUU01. Next base: position 5,171,996 of record OZ246013.1, on the reverse strand, counting down.
CCTTTTCATTTTCGGTCATGGCCGACATTTCTTCTCCTGCCAGATTAATAGTGCCTGATGTCGGGACATCCAATCCTGCACAAAGTCCCAACAATGTCGTCTTGCCTGAACCAGAAGGACCGACTATAGAAACTGTCTCCCCCTTCTCTATTGAAAAATTTATATTGTCCAGGACTGTCAAGTCTCTATTAATGCCCTTATAAACTTTGAAAATATCTTTTACCTCAAGAATCATTCTTTCTATTTAAAACTAAAAAATTATAAATCAATTAAATTTAGAACCAATAAAAGCTAATTTCGTTTTACGAGTTAAATTTGAATATACAAGTAACAGGTATTTACCGATTAATGTTACATTTTTAGATGCAAGTTTTAGTATTCACTATCAATAAAGAAAAAAATGCAGTTAATATTTATAAATCCATCTTCCTTAAAAACATCTTTCTCAAAGGTATTAACCATAATACTATGTATGGGTATCACCTTTTCTTTAACATCGTGCAAAGATGCAAAGTCATCCAAATCGACAGAGGAAAAAGCTATCGAAACGTCAAATAAAGATGATCAACCAACCGAAACCGATAATAAAAAAGTAATTATGTTTTATGGCAACAGTCTGACTGCTGGGTATCGTTTAGAAGAAAATGAATCCTTTCCCTCGCTTATTGAAGATAGATTGGATTCTTTGAATATGAATTATTCCGTGATAAATGCAGGATTGAGTGGAGATACTTCTTATGATGGTTTGAAGCGATTGGATTGGGTACTTCGTAGTAAAGTGGATGTTTTCATCTTGGAATTGGGTGCGAATGACATGCTTCGGGGGTTGCCATTAAAAAACACAAGAGAAAATCTTTTCAACATTGTGAAGAAAGTGAAATCCAAGTATCCCAATGCCAAAATCGGTCTATGTGCAATGGGAGGTGCTCCAAATATGGGTGCCGACTATGTCAGAGAATTTGAGAAGATATATAAGGACCTTGCTTCTAATGAAAAAATAACCTACATACCATTCTTTTTAGAAGGTGTAGCTGGCAATCCAGCTTTACTTTTACAAGATGGCAAACATCCAAATGCCGAAGGTCAAAAGATTGTAGCAGAGAATATTTGGAATACTTTAAAAACTCTATTGTAGTGATGAAGTGATTTAATTCTACTTTGATACTTTCGTCAATTTTATACAGATTATATGATCTAAGGTATTCTGAAACAATGTTTAACTCTTGCAGAACACGATGTTGACATTTATAATACATTATCTAAAGCTAACCCTACAAACACTTATATCTCAATGTCCTAGCCTCAGAAAGGTCATCTTATTTCAACACAAGGGATAAGTCATATTCGACCCCAGAGGGTGTCGTCTTAGTTGTATCTCAAAGATAAATACGAAAACCAGGATTTTCTATTAATTTCTGAACATCATTCTATAAACATAAGGCGAACGCGCTGCGTTCGTAAATTTCCCTATGTTCGCAAGCTCACATAGGGTGACTACGCTGTAGTCATTAATTTTGTGAGCTTTAATCTCTGGAAGTAGAATTAGAAACGTATGTTAAAATGATTTATATGTAATTGGAATTCAGATTGAAGCTCTTTTTGAAGTGCATTGCCAAAGCTAATTTAAGTCAGATAGAATCTATGAAAAACCATATCAATTTTTAATCAATCTATCTTCATAACCACTTTCAAATTTTAATACATATATCCCGTTTTGTAATGCTGAAATATTGACTTCTGTCAATCCTTTATTCAATTTACACCTTTCAATTTGTTGGCCAAGTTGATTATATATGATCATGGAATCATCGATTAAAGACTTGACAAACAATCTGTTAGTAGATACTGGATTAGGAAAAATAAGAGGTTCAATCAATTTGTAATTTGTAAACACGACATTACTATAACTATATTTTCCATCAAGATCTACTTGCTTGATTCTGTAATAATTCATTCCAAGATCAGGATGATTATGCACATATTCGTAATCTACCTCTTTAGATGTGTTGCCCTCTCCTTCTATCCTATCTAAAGCCTTATAAAATTGGCCATTAATACTATGTTCAATTTCAAAATGAGAGTTATTTATTTGATTCGATATAGTCCAGGTCAATTTATTTTGGTCATCAATTTTCAAAGGGTGAAGCCAAGTTACTGGAAGGGAAGTATTAATAATTTCAAAATCGTTATCGTATCCCGCTGCAATAAGGTCTGCTGCGGTGATATAGGTCTGATTCCCCGCAAAATCCATGAAGAAGGAGATTGAATTAATCGTTGCTGTTCCTGTTTGAGTAAATTGAGGAATATTAAAGGTGGCTTCCCATACTCCATCCAAAATCGTCCCCGAAATCAAAGAGCTACCAGAGTTAGTATTCGATCCATTTGGAAAGTACAAAGTAGGATTAATATTGCTTACCCCACTAATATCATCAGTGGCCCCAAGCGTCACGGTCACCGTACCGGGACCATTAGTAATATCTACTATTTGAGGGGAAATTTCAAAAGATACCAATTCAGGCACCGACACATCAGAGGGGTTGTCATCAATTATTTCGATTTCGATATCATATCCCGCAGCAATGAGTTCGGCTGCTGTGATATAAGTTTGATTTCCTGCAAAATCTTTGAAGAAGGAGACAGAATTAATTGTTGCCGTTCCCGTTTGGGTATACTGCGGGACAGTAAAGGTAGCTTCCCAAACTCCATCAAGGATGGTTCCAGAGATCAATGAGCCTCCTTTATTACTATTAGACCCATTTGGGAGGTAAAGTGAAGGATTAATATTGCTTACGCCACTTATATCATCTGTTGCTCCAAGTGTCACAGTCACTGTAGCTGGTCCATCTGTAATATCAACAATTTGTGGTGACACATCTAAAGAAATTAATTCAGGCACCGTCACATCGGAAGGATTATCGTCAATAATTTCAATTTCTATATCGTATCCAGCTGCAATTAGTTCTGAAGCTGGAATGTATGTTTGATTTCCTGCAAAATCCCTAAAGAAAGATATTGAATTAATACTCGCTATTCCCGTTTCTGTGTACTGCGGAACGGTAAACGTCGCTTCCCAAACCCCATCCTGAATAGTCCCAGAGATCAAAGATCCACCAGTATTGCTATTCGATCCATTGGGTAAGTATAAGGATGGATTAATGTTTTGCACTCCGCTTATATCATCAGTAGCCCCCATGGTAACCGTCACTGTGCCAGGACCATCTGTAATATCTACTATTTGCGGAGATACTTCAAATGAAATCAACTCAGGAACAGTTGTGTCTTGAGCATAAGCATAAGCATAAGGTGTAATAAAAAGTAGAAGTAATATCGTAATTTGTTTCATGATTTCAATTTTCATTCTGGTTTGTAATTATTCGTAATATCGTAATTTTTCCGCATTCTGAGGTCTACAAGTAAGGGGTTTCCTCTAAGCCTTTTAAAATCATGTTGCCACTTGTAATGATTTGACTCCTAAAATTATTATTATTCAAGGACTCCAAGAACATAACCTTTTTAAATTTCAAAATGTTTATTTCATTGTCTGCTAAATTATAATTGTGGTTTAGGTGATAAAATTTTGTTGACATAGATTTGACCTTCACTTAAAAACATTATATAACTTAGTCCATCTATTGCAAATCATACAAACTTATAAAAATGTCTGCCAATCAGTCCGCATCATTCATGATCCGATTCACCCAGAAAATATTCAGCGAAAAGGATGGAAATCCTGGAGTTCAATGGAGAGGAAAAGTCTCTCATGTCCAATCTGGAGACGACAAAAGTTTTGTAGAATTTGAAAATGCCGTAGAATTCATGCAAGAGAAATTGGAAGATTTGACGGCTTCGTCCATTGCAGGGAAATCAGAAAAGGAACAGGATGGTATTTTGACCAAGAGCTTTGATTTGCTAAAAAAGATAAAAGACAACGCCCCCAAAATTGTTATGGACACAATTAAAGACCCAATTGGACAGGTCGGCAATATTAAAGATCAAATCGAAGAACAGATCAAGGATGTCGGTGATGAAATAAGTCAAAAAATTGAAATTGACAACTTACGAATGGTATCAAGATCAGACTATAAAGAGATGGTAGGTCTGATGCAAAAGATGTCTAAACAAATTGATGCTCTTTCGGCAAAAGTAGATGCATTAGAAAATAAATAATCGCTCGCCCGAATGAATCATGCGCTCAAAGCACTTCTAGAATCCAGAGAATCGGCAGATCTCATATTTCACACCCTAGGCACCTTCACTGCGGATGTCAATGGACGAGACATATCTGCCAAAGACTGGGGGCGCGACAAGACGATTCAGCTCATTCAATTTTTTATCACATCTCGGCACAGAAAGGGTCTTCACAAAGAACAGATCATCGATCGACTATGGCCAGATATCGGGATGGATGGCGGCAACAGGGATTTCAAAATCGCCTATCATGGAGTGAATAAAGCCCTGGAGCCAAATCGTAAGAGCCGGGAAGAATCCAAATATATAAAGAGGCAAGGCGTCACGTATCAAATCAATGAAGATAGGATCTGGATTGATTCCGAGGCCTTCGACCAAGCCATCAAAATTGCGAATCATTATCAACAATCCGATCCGCAAACGACAATCGAGGCCCTGGAATTCGCTACCAACCTCTATCGGGGTTCATATCTTCCTAACAGAATTTTTGAAGATTGGTCTTCACTGGAAAGAGAACGATTACAACTCCTGGCTATCAATGCCATGATCACATTGGGAGAATTGAAATTGGATACCAATCCAGAAGAAAGCATTCGTCTTGCACAAGAGGCCTTACTGATTGATTATACTTGGGAAGAAGCCTATCGTCTGCAGATGATGGCTTATAGCAAAAAGGGAAATCGACCTCAAGTGATTAAGACTTTTAACAGTTGCAAGAAAATTTTGGAAGAAGAATTTGGAATCGAGCCTTTGCCAGAGACGGTGGCATTGATGGAAGAGGTTATGGGCGTTTAAGATCGGAAAATTGCGAATTTATTATTATCATTGACTCATAACCCAAAATAGAAAAACCATGAGTAACGCACTTTCCATTTCAGGCAACAATTACACCTTACAAGGAACGGTAAAAAACATCGAGACCCAAAAAGGCATTCTCGATCTTCATGTCCTGGCATATGATAAAGACAGTATTGGAAAAGATGATTTCCTGGGCATAGGAGTGACTGATTCTTTGGGAAAGTTTAGCATAAGTTTTGACTCTTCCGATTTTGGTTTCTTCCTAATAGATCGCAAACCAGACTTGTATTTCATTGTCAATGATGCCGGAACCGAGCTTCTTAATACTGAAGATAAAGTGATCGTAAATGCTGACGAAACAATACCTCCTATAAATCTTGAGGTGACAATGCAAAACGACAAATTGAGGTCATTAATCAAAGAAGAACCTGCGCCTGGTTGGGTGGGAGGATTTGCACAGTCCAATCCTGATTTTGCATTTCCGAATCCTGATTTGAGCTCTTTGGACATGGAAAAAAACCGAACCAACATTGACAAGCTACAACGTCAAATGAAGGTCTTGTGGCCAGAGTTCAGTTGGGAATCCGAACCAGGTGAAGCGGATCCCAAACGATGCTATCAGATGTTTGCACCCGATATATCAAGGCTTGGGTATACGGCGGAGGGAAAGGTCTACTCTATCATTTGTCCTCAGCAGGGCGCAGCCTCACCACATCTTGGAAGTATGAATGTCGAAATCACAGTTACTGGAAATAGAGGCTGGGCGGACGAAGCGAATAATGAAATGGCTGCCGACATGACGGTAGAAGCCAGACTTTGGTTTAGTCCTAGTGCACATCGAAAACTACTGGTGCAGCAAGTTTCAGAATACTTCGAAAAATTGAATCTCCCCTTCCCCTCAAGCAAGGCAACTGCCATAAGAGTAAGCACCTACAATCCAGGAACGCCAGATCAGCCAATATTTTCATTGGCAGGAGGCCCTAGCACAAGTTTTCCAATCCCTGAATTTGCGAAACATGAAGAAATATCATGGACTCTGGGGCATCTCGCTGTTGAGATTGGACCAATCGTCAAGACAGAATCAGACGTGGTAAACAAGTTTAATCAATTGGTTCTCGATGTGTTCAATACTGCATCGGGCAATATGCTTAAAAACGGCAATGTCCTAACCTGGAATGTATGGTTTACGGCTCCAGAATTGGTAGATCAGGCTGAATGGTCTGCGCATACCGAAAAATGGAGGGAATCAATAGATGCAGATCATGGCAGCCCTGAAGGAGAAGGTACTGATCCACGGTATTTCGATGGCACAAAATTTAGTCCTTTGAAAGAATTATTGATTGAAGAATTGCCCAGGATTCTTAAATATATAAAAGAGCACTTGTAGAAGTTAATTGGACAATGAGGATTGGATTTTGAAAATGGGATGTAATGAACAATATTTATTTTGTATTTACATGCTGATATATTGATTATTCCTGGAAATTAAAAAAGTATTATCTTCAATCCGAATATCAAATCTTTTAAAGTGTATTTCAGAAAGCTGGATTTCCAAGAAACCAAAATTATCGTTTTGCACTGAATCTATTTTAGATATTAGTATGTATCCATAATATATTTCAAGATTCTTACTTAAACCGCAAAGAACATATCAAAGGTAATTTGGCAAAATCAATATAGATTTGGGATTTATGATTCTTTACAACTTCAAAAAACCACCATGACTCCACATCTTAGAACGTTCCAAAAACTATTTCTTATTGTTATTTTCTTTGCATTACACACGTTGTTGCCAGCAAGTGATCATATCGATGGCCCCGTCACCACCAATCATCCGGTCGCCGACTTGACAGGTTTATTTGCATTCCCTTGTCCGGACAAACCAGGACATTTGGCTTTGATTATGAATGTATATCCAGGCGTCGCCGCAAGTGGTCATTTTTCAGATAAGGTCTCTTATAACTTTTTAGTAAAGCACGCTAGTATTGCTGGTGAAGGATCAGAAATGGGATTCACTACGTCGGGAGACTACAGCTTGTCGTGTACCTTCGAAACGCCTCATGAATTCTCTGCACCCCATTGGATTACCTGCAAGTCTTCGAATGGCAGTACAGTTCGTATTAAGGTAGATGATATGAGTGGTATGAAAGCAGATGGCAATATTCATGTATTTGCAGGTCGTAGGTCTGACCCTTTTTTCTTTAATGCAGCATGGGCAGTAGCGGCATCAGGTGGTAAAATAGGCACTCCAAAAGACATCAACATCATGCAGGACCTGAATGCACTGAGTATAGTAGTAGTCATCGACATTGAGAAGGAGCTAGGGCTGGACAAAGGTTCCTTATTTGCTGTGGCTGCAGAGACTACTACTGCGGATGGTAATGTAACCAGACAAATAGATCGTCTTGGCCGACCAGAAATCACCAATATCACAATGGTGAATAATGGGCGAAAAGAACTACGCGATCTCTACAATGCTCAAAAATCATTTGATCTTCAGGGGAATAATGTGGAATTGTTCCGACAGCGTTTACGCGATAATATTACTTTTTATGACAATTTGAGCAGCACCAATGGATGGACGCCAGAAACAACAAACCAATTGGCTGAAATACTGCTGAATGATTATTTGGTAGTTGATGTTTCAAAACCATTCAGTGATGAAACCTACTTCGAAATTGAGTATGCTTTGCTCAATGGTACGTCGAACACCACATGTGGAGGCAGAGTGCCTAATGAAGATATTATTGATGTGATTTTCACCATGCTGATCAATGGAGGGAAGAAGCCTACCATTAGCGATGGCGTGGATGGACCTACAAAGCTTGCGACTAATGTCTTTCCGTACCTCGCCACTCCTACAGACGAAATAGCTGCAGACATCAAAGCATTCATCGTGAGGTCTGCAGACAAGCTGACACTTTCAAGAAAACATTTCTTCATTGGAATAATGCAATTGCTTTCTGGCCTGCTTTCACTGATCAGCATTGTTTTACTTGTTTACTTTTTCATTCGTCAAGGGATCTCACGTATGGGCTATGGCAACTATTCTAAAAAGAAACATACCCACCTTATTTTCGAAGTTGGTTTATTATTCGGTCTTTCAGCAATCTTTGGATTGATCACAAAATCATTTTCATATATGCCGCTTGGGATTTTTGCTGTGGCTAGTGGTATAGCTTTCTATTTTTATATTAAATGGAAAAGAGAAATGAGTAAGTAAAAAATGGTATTACTTATTTATACCAAGGCAAAAAAATAACCCAAAAACTATAGAAAAGATTCTGGGTTATGTCAATTCATACCTAAATTATAGCAAGTGATTTTTGTTAATAAGCAAAGCCTTCAGGACAGTGTACAATAAGGTGGAAGCCCAAATCTTTATAAGACCCATCAGATCTTGAAGTTGTAATAAAAACTCCGTTATTACTGGAGACCCTTCCTACCACAGTTACTTCACCAGGCGCCGAAACGCCACTATGCTTCGGTGATCCAATAGTTGCAACATACGTTCCTTTCCTAACATCTCTTGAAAATATAACTTCATAACGCCCTTCTGCAATTCTGTCTGCCGAAACAGCGTAGCAACCTCTAATAAGCTTCCCTTTCGAGTTTACTACCGCAGAAAGCATAGTTGGTCCTTTGTTTTCACATTTAGCAACCTTTTTAAGTCTTAAGGATTGTTTCACTGTCAAAGGGCCACTATTGTATCCTTTTCTTAGTCTTTTGCTTTTTGACATAAGCTTTAATTTTAATTGATTATTTAATAAACTCAGTCTTGGATTTACGCTTAAGAAACATATCATTCCAAGATTAAATTTGCCAACTATATGTTGTCTTCATTTAATAGTATAGCAGGTCATTAAAAATGTGACCTCTGAGTAAGAAAAAAATTGAGGAGATACAGAAAACTTGAAAATTACAATTCTTTGGAAAGAACGTTTTTGTAGAACTTCAGGTTTTCCGTTATTGAAAATACCGGTATTTTTTCAATGCAATAAATTCACCATTCAAAAACTGCCTTTCATAGACGATAAGTCCGTTTTCGTTCAGGTATTTTTCCGTCGTCAATACATCCTTGGGTGAGAGCTTTATCTTTCCCTTCAATCCAAGTATTATTTTGCTTTTTTCAACGTACAACTCTTCTTTGATCAATTTCAAACCTGAATTTTGATAATCTTCAGCTTCGGTAATTTTGCAGTTGGGATTCTTGCCTTCCTTATCCAATTGTTGAACCCATTTTCCATTCTTTTTAATTGAATATTCTATCACTTTATGATCCTCATCATACTTTTCTCTGGAGTGAATGGACAGCCGATTTGAAAAATAGATCTTGGTTTCTTTTGTTGACTTTCGATCGTTGTATTTTGTTTTCGAGTAGGTTCCAGTCTTTCGATCGTTTATGTCATAGTCAATTGCCTTTACTTCTCTGTTCTTTTTATCGTAATGTATCTCAGTTCTATTCAAAAATTCGCCATCAATCTTTGTTATCCGTTCTGTTCGAAGCGTATCGTCTTTGTACTTGTAGATGTATTCACTTCGTATTCCGACTGAATCATAGACAGCTATCTTGGTACGTCTTCCTTTTTTATTGAAATATTCTTTAGTGATAAGAAATGAATCCGCCCTGCCCTCTTCTTCAAAAATGTATGCTTCTATTTCTTTAACTCCATTGAAGACTATCATTTCTGGATCGTATTTATCCTGAGCATTTATTGAAATTATGACAGCCATATTTAGAAATGCAACCACAAAAACTCTCCTTTGGATCAAATTCCATAGTACATCTTTACTCATAGCTTATCCCAATTTCGAATTGTTCCCAAAATTCAATCCACCTCGCAGGAGATTCTTCAAAGGCTTCTGGTGGATATTCTCCAATAAATCTTGTCGCTGAATATTTCAAAATAGCGTTTGGTGTTGTACCATTATAGAATCGGCGACCACTTTCAGAGTCCCATTCAAAAGGATATGATTTTCCCACATATCCAGGTCGGCTTCTAACCTCTCTGGTATGAATCAAATCCGCTGCAAGAATATGGAATTGCTCCAGAGTCCTGTCCCAGTCTGACTGATTGCTGTCCCATTTTCTATTAGGGTCGTCGAGTTCTTTCCAGGAAGGATCAAAATCCATACAAGGGCCATTACGCGCTTTATCATACATAGACAGAAATAATTCAAAAGTCGGTTCCTTATCCTTGTTCAGATTTAATTGCGCTAAACAGGCAAGTAGATATTTTTCCAGAGATTCTACATTCTCTCCATTTTCAAAGTCAATGGTATTTAGCTGTTTATGAAAATCTGCAAATGTCATATTTTGTGTTAAAAGCTTTATAATCGCAAATCGACTCAATCTAATCTGGTATAATCGATCGATGTGTATTGAATAAATGATTTCATTTCTTGCATGATCTTGCCATCCATTTTCATTACCATACCTTCCATTTTCGATACCGTTTTTGCCGACCAATTGAGCATCAATCCAGAATTGTCAGTTGTGAGCATTTGCTCAGTATTGGTGACAACAGGTTTATTAGTGATAGAATAACTCGTTTCATTTTGAGTAAATTCTTCTGACTTTTGAGATACCGTAGTCTTAAAAACAAGCTTGTCACCAGTTTTTGTATGCACTTGTGATGTTTCAACACTGGTTTTTGGAGTTTCCAAAGTAGCTTCTATCAAACTGTCTTTTTTACTTTCGAAAGGCACTTCCAAATCCGTATTAAGGTATTTAAGAAGTAAACCATAATTCACCTCAATCATCTTGTCATAGACCAGGGCTTCACCCTCATCCAGCATTTGCTGTACAAATTCATCCTTTCTTTGGTCTGGCATAAAATTAATTCCCTGCTTGAATTCTGCTAATACCTCCTCCTTATTCATTAGTTCGATCAATTTCCCATCGGATGTACATTTAAGCCTCATGTCCAAACCTATCATGGCAAACAACAACATTGCTTCACCATCTTTATTTTCTCCAATTATCTGGGTGGAGTCGGCCTCTATTTTTATTATTACTGTATCCTCGCTCAGTTTTACTTGAGACAAGGTGATGTTGTTTTCAAATATTGTTTTACCAATAGCATTTTCGCCTTCAGCACCAATTTCATATTTAAAATTGTATTTAACTTCTTGAGCTCGGTCTGAGAATTGATGAATATTTATAGTAGAAATATCCTGAGCCTTTGCCTGACAACATATGATTGCACAAAAAACTGTACTTAATATTAGGTATTTCATTTTTCAAATTTTGTTTTAATATGGTCTATCAAAATATCTCGCAAAAAGAGGTGGAATGTAATTCAACATCACTTCGCCAGAGTATTCGCTTTTCCAACCACATATATTACCTGTCTATCGCTATTCATGTTTTCGACCACAAATTTACCATTTTCTATATTTCCGTAAAGATGCAATTTTGATTCACTTAGAGCTTCCATTTCCATAATATCAATAGGTACCGCATCCAACCTATCTTGGCCTTCGAGCAGTTCTATTCGTACGGGGAAATCAATTTTCACTTGACTCACATCAAATTCAAAAACATTCGCTGAATTGTGTACCAACCAAGACGGACGGCCATTGATGTAGGTCACAGGTTTGTGAAATATTGTGAGATCCCAATAGTCCTGTTCTTCTTTTCGAATTGATTTGAAAGCTTCTCCTTTATTTACAAAAGTTAGTGGTAATGTCGCTTCTCTATTGCCAAAAATTAATTCATCAACACCAGAGCATTGGGCGTAATTCGTTTGGTCAACTGTAAAAGGATCAAAGCCTGTTATCCTTTTAAGATGTCCAGCCATGAAGGTATCAACTTTGCCGCTTTGTCTTGTTCGTGGTACTTCTATAAGATGGCCAAAACCACAATGAACAATAATTTTTGCAGCAGGATCCAACTCATATACTCTTGCTATGTTTTTGGCTTGGTTTAATTCTCTACCCTTTCCAAACTTTTCATAACCTATAATGACAAACCCCAGCTTTATAGCCTCCCTTATCATATTGCCAAATTGAGGCTCCTTCACATATGTTCCAGACATTGCCTTCATTAGTGGGTATCCCCTATCCATAATCGTCGTATCCGCCAAATTGTAAGAATTGGGTGGTACTGTGGAATTATAAAATTGAGTACTCAGCATTGCTTCCAGTGCTAAATACCTGAATCCTTGCTGGTATAGGTCTTTTAAAAGGCTGGAAGTGAACACCCTATGTTCTGGTCGATTATGTGATTCGTTTGTAATTAAGATTCTTCTTGTTTTGGAATTTTCTAATATGTATTCCTTCGCTTCATGGAGTGCTGCATCTTTTATAAGGTTTGTGAAGTAAGATTCAATCGTTGTGTCAATGTAAGAATCCATTTCATACAATTCCTTATAGGCGCCTGTAAAAGATAAGTCTCTTAATATTCGAGAGGTCCTGCTTTTCTTGATATTGGTAGAATCAAGGATCTCACTTTTGAACTTTGGAATGAATTCATCATACATTTCATGCTGTGAATACAAAAACGAAGGGATCAAGAAAACTAGAATCAAAAGTCTCATTTTATTCTGGCTGTTTAATTAAAAGACTGCATAGGAATATCTATGGCATCACTCCGAAAAAGAGAATACTATTTCAACATCCTCAATAATTCTACTTGAAATTTAGTAGCAATATATGCACTTTCTATGCCTCTCAAATCTGTAGTAAGTTTATTAAGCTTTATATCAATGCCAATAGTCTCGACCAATTCTCTAGTCTTCTTTTCATCACCTTTGAATATATAGTACTTCAACAAAATCAACTCTCTTGTCAATTTCGCTTGGATACTCTCATCATCTTTTTTACCTTCCATTTCCGAAAAAACAGCCTCTATCTCTTTATCGTTTTCTACCAATTCGTCAAATAAATAAGCATTCGCCAAGTCTGAATTGTCCATTTTAGAATAGTCATTTTCCGTCGACATGTCTTTTCTATAAGTCATTTTTTCTCCATTCAAGAAGTACCATCTGGTGTACGATTTCTGTCCAAATTCATCTTCAAACTGTTGTATTTCAGGATTAAAATTGGTGAAAGCAATAAATAACTCCTGGCCATCTTTCTTTACCATTCTGATCCTTAATTTATATGTCCGATTCTCGTCCAACTCGATTTCAAAGTCCAATGGAGTATCCTCTGACGCATACTTTTTAATCGCCTCTAATACATAGACAACATCCTCTTCTTTTGCATCATCAAATAAACTTTCTCTCAAAAATAAATCTATGTATAAGTAATGAGTCAAGTAAAAATCATCAGCCTCTAAGTAGTTTTGTTCAGCCTGATCATTGACAAAAATTTTAATGTTTTCAGGTTGCGAAGTTCCAGTAAATGCAAATGCCAAAAAGGCTAATGTTGCCATTAAATATTTGGATAGCTTTTTCATAAGTATTTGTATTTCTTTCATTGAATAATTGGTGCCATAGGTTGGCTTAAAATTGCCCTTTTATTATTTCAATTCCTTAAGTTTATCTATGGAATATTTATCTCCTAGCCTTGCCGCTTTTTCATACCAGTAAATTGCTTTCTTCAAATCCTTTTCGGTTCCGGTTCCTGTTTCATACATGTAAGCAACATTTACCTGGGCCTGAAAAAAACCCAAACTCCCTGATAATTCATAGCATTGAATCGCCTTTTTGAAATCTTTTTCAGCATCCTCACCGTTATAATACACATTTCCCAATTCATACAAGCCGTACATCTCCTGATTTTCAACAGCCCTTAATAACAATTCCATACCTTTCTCCGTATTCTTTTCAACTCCTAATCCCAACATGTATATCCTGCCAAGATTAGTAATTGCTATTGGTTCATTTTGCATTGCAGCCTTTTCGAATTCCAGCCTTGCCTTTTCGTAATCAGCTTCTACATCTTGCCCTATTAGATAGATTGTTCCAAGATTATTTTGTGCAGGGCTATGTCCTTTTTTCGATGCAGCTTCCAACAATTCAATAGCTTTGTGAATATCCTTCTCAACCAAAATTCCGTTTTCGTAGAAGTGTGAAAGACTTGTCATCCCATATTCATCCCCTTTTTCCACAGATTTGGTAAATAAATCAAATGCTTTTTGCAAATCTTTATCTACATGGAATCCATTTTTGTAGAAGTCACCCAAATTATTCAGTGCCCTTCCAAATCCCATCTCTGCAGATTGTTGATAATAAATAAATGCCTTTGTGTAATCCTGAGTGACAACAATTCCTTGCGAATAACAATAACCTAAATTATTTAGAATTGTATCTGTTTTTGGTTCGGTCTGCTCCCAAAGGGTAATGTATTGTTTTATTTCATAATCAGGTTTGTTTATCCAATCTACTTGTCCGAAGATAGGAAGTGTGAGCCCTAGCATTAGAAATCCGAGAATCGTTTGTTTCATTTTATTAGTTTTCGTGATCGAATTTATTAACTTTCTTTATTGCTATTCAGTTCCAAAGATAGATAAAGGAATAACATAAGAATTACCTATTTTCATAAGAATAGTGCAATTTTCTCCCTTATTCATCCCATAAATGAATTCTTTAAAATCACATCCCTTTACCAATTAATTCCTTAATTCAATTTTAGTTCTATACATTTACAATTGAAATAAGATTCCAGCGTGAACGTTCCAAATATTTTAACAATAATAAGAATTATTTTAGGCTTCATCGTTCCAGTGTTGTTGCTGTACGGCGATCTACAAGGTCGAATAATAGCTGCTGTCCTTTTTTTCATTGCAGGAGTGACAGATTACCTTGATGGATGGTATGCTCGAAAGTACAATCTAGTGACCAAGCTGGGCAAAATCCTGGACCCTATAGCTGATAAAATAATCCTTCTGGGCTGCTTTTTTGTTCTTTCATCTCTTACTCATATAGATGCGTTTTCATTCTGGTGGGTGATTCCTATCTTCTTGAGAGAAGTATTGATTACAGTAATTCGCTTGATTTTCTTGTCAAAAGAAAAACCCTTGGTTACAGCAGCTACCTGGTCTGGCAAGGCTAAGACCACCATTCAATTTGTGACTTTACCAGTCGCCTATTTCATATTTATGTTTCGCCACTACGGTGACATACAACCCGCCCCTTGGGTCGCATTTATCCTATATGCATTGTTAGTTGCATCTGTAGGTTTTACACTACAGTCGGGATGGAGCTTCTTTTCTAAGAATTGGAAGCACTTGTAAGTACCCCTATTATCTATTTGGGCTCTCCGTAAAAATCACTCAACGAATTGGTATAAATACAATCATCAATGGCGCTATTTATCTCAAAAACTGTTGGATTTTTCTCACCTACTGGAACAAGCATAAGCCGCCTTTTGCCATTGACTTCATTCAGACTGATCTCTGTACCCTCTCTGTTATCAAATGAGATATCAAAATAATACAGATAAGGATAGATCCAGTCAATGTAATGTCTTTTTGAAATATCAACCGAAGTCCTAATTTCTACTTCATTGTAATTTTCCGAAATAGCTTTTTGCAATTCTACCGCATTTAGTGGTACACCACTTAGAAAAGGCATAGCATCCCATTGAGGATCAAGTAAAATCCATTTATTCAAGTCATTCAAGTACACCTCTAATAATACATGCCCCGCACCATATTCACTAGTCTCGACATCCTTCGTTTTGAGATCGAGTGTTCTTGCCTTGAGTCCGACGGCATTCAGACAGGCGGTGGCTACTATTCCATATTCGACACATCGGAAGTTTTTTCCTTCCTTGACCTCTTCAAGGATTGAAATGGCATCGATATTTTCAGGTTGATTTCTTCCATTATGATCCCATTGGTTGTGCACCCAATTCATTATTATTTGAGTTTTTTCAAGATCGCTCTTTGTGCCCTTGACCAGGCTCTCAAATGGGTATTTTGAACGAAGCAAATCCAAATATTCATTGTTTTCATTTTGTTCATACCAAAATTTCAAATTACTGTTTTTAGAATCTGATTCATGCTGCAACACCTCTGGCAGAATACCTTTTATGACAGTCAAGGCATAAGCTGTATCATTCATTTGAACATAAAACGGATGAACTTGTCCTGGTTTCAAATCAAAAAGTATGCTATCCATGTCTGTAAAAAAGCCAAAAGTCTGACTCTTGGAGTAACAATTAATAGGTAGCGTATCAGATGCCACTTGCGGAGAAATCCCCCAGCTGGCCCTTACCCAATCCTCTCCTATTCTATAATCTGCGATTATTGACTCCGCCTTTATTAAAGGCAGTCCCTTGTAGCTTGACTGACCGATAACCGTCTTTGTCATTCCGCCTCCAAAAATCATTAAAATTGTCAAAGAAAATGTAAAAATTTGTTTCATCTTATAGTGTTTTTATGACCCACAATAGATTAGCATCAGCAACATCCTGATTGGAAGAGCAACGCACAATTATATTACAAGTCTAAATTTGTTTTCTCTTCAAACAATTGATTATCAGCCACATATAACACTTATGATTTATCCATGCATATTCGGATAATGTACAGATGTACTGGGGAAGACTAAATAATTATTTGTAGAAAATTGATATCTTAACACTCTAAATATAAGAAATTTGCCAATAAGAATGGCTAACAAATCAAAGTTTTCTATTTTCTCAGGACAATTTTATAGAGAACACCCTGAGTTTGGCGATTGAAGCACCACTACTATTCGCAGAAAAAGTTAATAATTTACCCTATTCCAGGACAAATGAATATCCTCTTTTTGAATATTGGAGAATGGGCTTTCAGCCTGCCTCGAATGTAGAACTCTTAGTTGAATTAAATCACTTGGATTCGACGTACTTCTTGAAATTACCCAGAATCGATTGCCAACCCGCTCTTTGTAACTCCTCAGAATTTATCTTTTCCGCTTCAAAAGATTCCGAAATTTTGACTTCATCATTATTTTCGGAAAACTTGATTTCCACCCTTCGTCCATCAGACATTTTATATGTAATTAATTCATGTTCCACTATTTGATCGTAAATTCCTGTAAGATCAAATCCCATACTACCGTCTTTGGCTTCCATGCGCCAATTAAATTCTCCTCCAGCTCGCAAGTCATTAATTGCTCTTGGACAATGCCATTCTTCCGAGGCAAAATTCCAGTTTGTTATATGCTCGGGTTTTGTCCAATGTTCCCATGCCTTGGAAGCTGATGTTTTAATTGTTGTTTCGACCGTTATCATTTTACCCAATGTTTGAATTATCTTTTAAATACTATAAATGAGAGGCCATTTCACAGCCCTAACTCATTTATCTCTCTACTTTACACCTTAAATATATTAATAATAAAATACATCTTTTCTCTTTTATTCGATGAACATCTATCATTTGTAACTCATCTGTTACTCCCCCAATTTAGATTTGTGGCTTATAAACATTGACATACATAAAATCATATCATAATGGCTAAAAAAGATTCAAATATTTCAATCATGAATAAGAATAAAGAAACAATCAAGAAGGTATCTGCAAGGGTACATGAAGAGCTACTCAATACATCCCATCTTTTTATCGATGAGACAGTTGCTACCTTGACTAGAATGCAAAGAATCACAGGAAAGGTGATCAAAAAAAGTGAGCCTATCTTGGAAAAGCAAATCGAAATCACTTTCGATACAGTAGAAGCACTAAAGAATCAAGCGAATAAAGGAGGAAAAAGAGCTTTAAAACTTTTCGGTCTTACAAGACAGTATAACAAGCTAAGCAATACTATCGAAGAGAAGATTAAGGAAATCCCTTCAGTAGAAGAAATGATGGATGATGCCAAGGAAATCGTAGGGAAGGCGAAAAGTGATGTTGAAGAGAGAATCGAAGGAATAAGCAAGAGATTAAAAATTGATGAGTTGGGAAAGGTAGAGGAAAAGGCAACAGCTAAAACGAAAAAGACTAAGGCTGCTGTAAAAAGAGCTACTGTAAAAGCCAAAACAACTGCTAAGAAAATTAAATCAAAAGCTACTACAACTGTAAAGTCAAAAGCAAAAACTTCTGCAGCTTCCAAGACAGTGACTAAAAAAACAACCCCAGCTAGAAAAACCCAATCTACAAGCGCAACTACAGCTGCCAAGAAAGCTACAACTGGTAAAAAAGCAAAGGTAGCCGTTTCAGAATTGACTCAAATCAAAGGAATCGGAGCAAGCCTTGCGGCAATAATGAATGATAATGGAATAAAGACAATAAAAGATCTTCAGAATGCTGCTCCTACTGCCTTGAAAATAATCGCGGCAAATGCAGGTAATAGATATAGATCATTCGATACTAATAAATGGATCACAGCAGCTAAGGCAATTGCTAAATAATAATAACTGAAAAAATAGAAATCATGGCTAATAAAAAAGCAAGTAATAAAAGTGTATTTACCTTCAAAAATTTAAGGAATACCATAAAGAGTGTAAATAAATTTGTTCTTGATACTGCGGAAGAAGTATTGGACTCAACGCTTGAAAGAACAGAAGACTGGCAATTAGTTGGTGAAAAAGCTATTCAAGGAGGAATCAAAGTAGCTGCTAAACAGCAAGATTTGATGTTTGACACCTTGGAGACTTTGAAGAAGCAAATACAAAAAGGAAAAAAGAGAGCTGTTACAATTACGAATAGTTAGTTAAAGTTTGTCGATGTTGTTTTGATAGGCGGCTCAAATTTAAAAGGTTGGAACTTGAGAAAGTTCTGGCCTTTTTTTGTTCCCAGAATTTGATAAAAAACTAATAGAAAATACCTGCTGGAGCAATGATAAGATTGACTTAAAATTGACTGAGAATGAACTTTCAAAGCGATATATCATTTTTAAATGTAATATATTGAAGAATATTTAGTAAAATCGCAGTATGACTGAAATGAGAGGCACGATCAAAAGACCGTCAAAAGTATGGAGCTTGACCGAGGTTTCTAGGGCTTTGATTGAGTTTGGGATATTTTACCCTTACAAGTTTATGAGCCGACTGCCCAAGCGAGGTGATGGTCATCCTGTTATCTTCCTACCTGGTTTTCTTGCAAGTGACAAGTCAACCGTTCCTTTAAGACAATTTGTATACAATCTTGGTTATCAAGTATATGGATGGGGTTCTGGTAGAAATCTTGCCGACGTCAACAACCTGGATTTATTATTCGAAAAAATTGAAAATCTACATTTCAAATACGATCAAAAAGTAAGTATTGTAGGTTGGAGTTTGGGAGGTGTATTTGCTCGACAGATCGCCAAGGCACGTCCTCATCTTGTCAGACAGGTAATCACCATGGGATCGCCATTCAAGGGCATCACAAAACCTAATAATGCCAAATGGATGCACAATATCATCACAAAAGGCAAAGGCACGGATGGCATTTGTCCCAACCTGATAGCTGATATCCCAATGCCCGCCCCTGTTCCGACCACTGCGATCTATTCGAAAGAAGATGGTATCGTCCCATGGCAACTGTGCATGGAACAATTCGAAACAGCCATCCACCAAAACATTCAAGTGAGGGGAAGCCACCTGGGAATGGGTGTAAACCCCAGCATTCTTTGGATCATCGCAGACAGATTGCAATATCATGATGAGAATTGGTCTCACTTTGTCCCTGACACCCAACTTCAAGATTTGCTATTTTATCCATCTTTGAAAAGAGTCTAAAACATATATCATTGATCAATAAACTTATATCTCAGTTAAACTTGCCAAATGTAAAGTCCATTTCAGGAATGGATGCTACCTTCCTTTATGCAGAGACACCTACCAGTCCAATGAATGTGGGCAGTGTAGCCATCATCGAAGGTTCTCTCAAATACAAGGATTTCAGGAAATTGATAATGTCTAGAATACACCTTATCCCCAAGTTTCGCAGGAGGTTGATGTATGTCCCTTTCAGTGTCGATCATCCATATTGGGTTGACGATCCTGATTTTAATATAGACATGCATATCAAGCATATTGCACTTCCGAAGCCAGGTGATTGGAAGCAGCTGAGAAGAATGGCATCACGAGAATTCAGTGAACCACTTGATCAATCCAGGCCGCTTTGGTCATTCACCTTTGTAGAAGGCCTGGACAATCTCTCTCAGGTAAAACCAGGCTCTGTAGCCATCATCTCCAAGGTACACCATGTAGCGATCGATGGTATGGCAGGTGCAGGATTACTGGCAGTATTATTCGATTTTGGACCTGATGCACAAGAGATTCCCGAACCCAGACCATACAAGCCCAAACCTCTTCCCAATGAAATAAGTTTGATGTTAAAAAGTGGGATCGGCTTCGCTAAGGACCCATTAAAATTCCCCAGGATCATCAAAGATTCTTTGGAAGCTACGGTCAAGGCGGGATTTGTGACAAGGGCGCAGCATTTGGATCTGCCTACGGCTCCTTTTACCGCTCCCAAGACTCCATTGAATGGTATCATCTCAGCAGAAAGGAAATGGAATACCTCTATCATTTCTCTTACTCGTGTAAAGCAGTTGAAAAATATTATGGGTACTACGGTCAATGATATTTTATTGGCCATTTGCTCTGGAGCGTTGAGACGATACCTCAAAGAGAAAAAGAAACTGCCCAAAAAGCCTCTGGTGGCAATGGTCCCGATATCGACTCGACAAAAGGAAGGAGGGACAGACGGAAATGAATTATCAGCAATGCTGGTACAATTGGCCACTCATATTGAAGACCCTATCGAGCGGTTGGAAAAAATATATGAAAACACGATCAAGGGCAAAACTTACCAAGGTGCGACAGGTGCTAAGACCCTGTCAAATCTTGCTGAATCTGTTCCTTTTGGAGTAGCAAATCAAGCCGCAAGATTGTATTCCAGATTTAGTCTGGCCAAGATGCACAATCCCGTGTTCAATGTTGTGATCACCAATGTGCCTGGACCTCAAATTCCAATTTACCTTCATGGCCATAAGTTGCTGCATATCATGGGAATGGCTCCAATTATCGATGGCATGGGTTTGATCATAACCATCCTCAGTTATGGAGATGAAATTACTATTAGCCCGACTACGGACAAGTATTCCATGCCTGACTCGACTGCTTTTTCAAACTACATTTTGGATGCGGCCAACGAATTGGAAAAATGTGTTCTGGCTTATGATAAGTCCAAGGTCAAAAAGTCAAAGGAAAAGAAAAAGGCAAAGTCGGTAAAGACCAATACTTATTTCACCAAATTAAGAAAGAAAATCAAAGAAAATCCAAAGGCTTTTGCGGGCTTAAAAGGCAAGGTCCAATTTCTTATCAAAGGACCAGAACCTGTGGATTACCTATTGAATCTGGATGCCAAGACACCAACAATTCGCAAGGTGCGAGCCAAGGCATTTGACACCTCCTTCACCATCCTGGATGTGCACTTGAAAAAGATAGAAAATGGAGCTTTGGATTATGACTCTGCTTTGGTACAAGGGAGGCTTGTGCTTACAGGTGATGAAGCATTTGCCAAAAAGGTAATTGATATACTTCAGAATTTATAAGGTCAATCTTAATCCTGGGGTATTCAAAAAAAGCTACTTTCCTTAGATATCAACTCTTTTGGCATGTTTCTTCTGAAAAGATTACCCTATTTTTGATACTTTTTACGTAAAAACAGGGTAATATTTTTTCAACTCATTTGGTCATCCGTCATGACGGGCGATCATTTTTGGCTTGGCCCAAAAACGATCCAAAAAACCCAAGGCTTTATTCAGTTCTTAACGCATTTTGAATCCCCATTTTCTTAAACTCAAAAAACTCGGATCAAAAGTTAAAATTTCAATTGTAATGTATTGATTTTCTGGAATGTATACTTTCAAGTAATCATTTGCTATCCTCAAACACTTTTGAGTTTTTAACAGAAAATAGGAATCCAAAATACTAAACTGAATAAGGCCAATTTTTGCCCTCGAATATTCTCGAGCTCTCCCACTGTACTTAAAGGATGTAATGATTGTTACTTCGGAATCCCCCTAGTCCTGATGTAATTCGTGCAAGTACTTGTCTCGAATCCCTTTTATGTGTTTATCAATGGTCTCCCTCTTCCATCGTGTAGTTTTTATCGCTGGTAATACTACTACTTCGACAATTGACGGCTTTATAAGATTAGATCCCTTGGGCATAACATCGTGTGCATTTTTAATAATAATAGGCACGATGGGCACTTTCGCCTGCATTGCCAAATGAAATGCACCTTTCTTGAATTTTCCCAAATTGTAATCTTTGCTCCTGGTGCCTTCAGGTGCTATACCGACAGATGTTCCATTTTTCAAAGCCTCAACAGCTGGTTGCATGGCATCAATCGCTTTCTCTCTGTTGGATCTATCAAGAAAGATCACGCCTGCCGCTTGTAATATTGGGCCAATAGGTGTGTACTTCAATTCTTTCTTGGCAAGAGCTACTGAATCTTTTCTTATCAATTTGCACATTATCAGTAGATCGACATTGCTTTGGTGATTGAAGATAAAGACAGCGGGTCTCTGATTCCAAAGATTCTCTTTTCCTTTAACCACTAACTTTATACCTGCGAGAGCTGTTCCAATATCGCCTATTGCAGACATCATAGAATTCACTCCATCCCTGAAAGACATATTCATGGCACCTGTAGTCAATCCTGCAAAAACTGCTGGAATCAAGCTGCTTGCGGCCAATCCAGTCCTAACGATATTCGAAATGCCAGGTCTGGAATCGTCATTAAATCGTACAATATCCCAATCATTCTCATAGGACAATTTTGACAATTCTTCATCTGGATTTATAGGATGAGGATGTCCTACAATCTCTAAAAGTGGCAAATCTTCGGCACTATCCGTATAAAAATGACTTTTACTGAGATCCAATTTAAACTTATCCGCGAGGTCAATAGCCGCCTTGGCTTTCCCTTCTCCCCAACATGCTGGTTCAATAATAGCACCAGTAAATTTGCCGTTCTTCACCTCCATTCTTGTGCACATAATATGATCTATTCCCAAATCACGGGCAATAGGATTCACTTGATAAGGTGTTGCAGCAGATATAATGGCCACGGTATGTCCCATGGCGAGATGTGCATCTACCAGCGCCCTGGATTCTGGATATATCTCTTGTGCAAGATGTTTTAGATATACCTCCTCGCCTACTTCCATAAAAACTTCCTCGGCTACTCCTGTCACTCCTTGTGCTCCAATGGCCGCCAATCCAGCAAAATTTCTATTGCCCATGGCATAAACCATCATCCCACTGAATTGAGCAATGATTTCTTTTCGGGTCATCTTGCCACTGAACAACCTTCTTTGGAAAAATTCTTTGGCAGAAAAGCCCTTGATCAAGGTTCGATCCAAGTCGAAAAAAGCACCGATATGAGGTCCTCGTTCTCCCTCCATTACTGGCGAAGTGACTGTTTCAGTTTTAGACCCTGGAATAATAAACCTCTCAATTTCAACTTGCTTCAACTTTTTGGTTCTAGTCGTATCTCGGAAAGATTTGAGTGAATTGATTCTGCGGGTCAGATCATTCAAATAAGAAATCCATTTTTTTACTCCTTTTTTATCCACTCCAGATTCGGTGGAGATCAGTCCTTTATTTTGTGCCAACCGTATACCATTGATAATAAATGGCTTCGATACAGAATCTAATCTATGAATCTTGCCCAACCAATGCATTTCCTCTCCCAAAAACAGGCATTCCGCCAATATATCTTCTTCTTTCAAAGAGGATTTCTTATCCATAGAAAATAGACATTCAGCAACAATTTTATAAGCTTCGATATATGTGGATAATACAGTTTGAGAAAATAGGACCCTCTTTCCTTTGATCAATGACAGCGGATTGCTTCTCTTTGATTTTAATATTTTCACCCAGTTATCACTGAGATACTCCAAGTTTCTCTCTATCTCATCCGTAAATTCTAATTTGTTGGAATAGAAATACTCAAACTTGAATTGATCTCTCAACTTCATGATTTCTTGCCAAAAAACTTTCAACCTATTTTCCGAAACCGACCTTTTCATCTTGGTCAATGCCAATTCGATGAAAGCGATATGATAGAGATAATGCACACTCATATTCGCATAGTATTTGGCATTGAGATAATTCTCAGGTACAATGGCATATTTGGCCTTCACTCCATTTCCAATTTTTTTCAACAGACGCATTTTCATGAATCTATTGATGGCATCTTGTACACTTTGTCCAAGGGACTTGCCTCTTTCTACTAGCGCATCATTTTTGTGGCATTCGACAATCTGCATCAATTCGGCCACCGCGGCCTCCAATTCTTTCTTATTCAAGGCAAATTGGCTTAGCAGTGCCATGCATATCAATGACCCCGTCGAGACAGGAGTCACTCGATTGATATTATGCACCAGATTAAAAGCAAATTCTGGCAGTTTAGGAGGTGTTTTTGATATGGACAATGATGTATTGTTGTCTGATTGTTTGACCAAGTCTACAGGCTCAGAAAATCGGATACTTATTTTGCCAAAATCATCTCCCATTTTTCTGATGTAGTCGACAAACCACATAAAGCTTTCCTGAGATTTTCGAAAACCTCTCCCCTCTTTCACCATTTGCTCCACATCAGGAATCATGTCATAGACTATCGATACAGGAATGTACTTCACCTCATTGGTAGAGTGCTCATCTGCTTCAACAATATATTTGAGGATTCCCATTTTGGGCCAAACGATCTTCCCTGTCCGAGAACGAGTACCCTCGATCGCCCACATGAAGTTTTTCTTATCATCCACCAACTTTGAGATAAAGTATCGAAGGACCAATTTATAAAGGTGATTTTCTTTGAATGATCTTCTTATAAATATTACTCCCGCCTTTCTTCCAATCTCTCCCAGTCCAAAAAAGCTCATATTAATACCACTGAAGATGAAAGGTATCGGCAAACCATGCCGAGCCAATGCCACTCCAAGCACCATCATATCAATATACGTCTTGTGCGTCATCACAAAAGCAACAGGATGTCGCCTCATCACCTTTGCCAGCGCTTTGACCTCTTCTGGATCCGTATCAATGGTCCTGTCGTAGCCCCGATTCAAAATATACTCTGAGAGCTGAGTAGCGACAGCCAACAACATCGGCTGTTGCGTAGTATATAATTCCTTGAGATAAGTTTCTGATTCTACCTTAACCTGTTCTATGTCCTCTCCAAATTTGCTGGCATGCAATTGAAGTAGTTCGAGGTATTTTGGATCATTTAGAATCTCGACCATGTAGAATGTCTTTCTTGTTTGGAAATTCTAATATAGAAATTTTTAGGTACTGCATAGTGATAATTATCAGATGTGTGTAGAACAAATTGCACTAAATTATTTTTTGTCATTGTCATCCCGACCAAAGTGGAGGGATTGTCAATGGACAAAAAGAAATTATTTCGACCAAAGTGGAGAAATCTAACAGGGTGAAAGTCATCGATCTGAGGTAGATTTCTCCATGATGGTCGAAATTAAAGTTAGGACATACTCCTTGATCTTTCGACTCCGCTCAAGATGACAAGGAGTATATTTATACATCAGAAAGTGCAATTTGTTTTACACACTTATCAGATCCACAGCAATCCAATTAAAATTTGATTTAAAGTTTTTCAACAAGTTCTTCCCATTGATTCATTTTGTCCTCCAACTCTTTTTGCATTTTCTGATAAGCGTCATTTTCTTTGTTGAAGTCAGGATCTTTATAGAATGCGGGATCAGCCATTTTTTCCTCGATGACTTTACTAGCGGCTTCAAGTTTTTCCATATCCCTTTCGAGGTATTGAATCTTTCTTTTTATTGCCTTTTCTTCGTCTCTCGAAAGTTTTGCAACTTTAGCAGAATTGTCTTTTTGAGCGCTTTGATTAGAAGAATTGTCGGTCGAATGTGATTTTTGCAATTCCACTGCTCGCATATCATCCAACTTTCTTTTGTCCAGATAATATTCGATATCACCCAGGTATTCATGTAGTTTTTTATCCTTGAACTCGATCACCTTATCCGTGAGTCCTGACAAAAAGTCCCTGTCGTGAGAAACAACAATCAAGGTACCTGAGTAATTTTTCAAAGCGTTCTTCAAGATATCCTTGCTTTGAATATCAAGGTGGTTTGTTGGCTCATCCAGGAGCAAAACATTACATGGATGCATCACCAAACTGGCCATGGCAAGGCGAGCTCTTTCTCCTCCAGACAGAACCGACACCTTCTTATCTACATCATCGCCCGAAAACATAAAACTTCCAAGAATCGACCTCGCTCTAGATCTCAGTTCTTCAGGCGCCTTATCTTCCATCACTTCCAGGACTGTCTTCTTTACATCTAGCAATTCGGATTGATTTTGGGCATAATAAGATACATGCAGATTATGTCCCTGGATGACATCACCGGAAGTTGGTGCAAGGTTGCCAATCAGTATCTTGGCGAGAGTAGTCTTTCCTTGTCCATTTTGCCCCACAAAAGCCACTCTATTTCCTCTCTCAATCACAATATCGATCTGATCGAGCACATTCTTCTCTCCAAAAGATTTTGATACTTTTTTAGCTGTAAGAATATCTCTTCCTGATCTCGGCACCTCAGCAAATCTGATATTCATATTGGCCGTATTCTCATCCAAAATCTCGATGCGCTCTACCTTATCCAATTGCTTTTTCATGGACTGAGCCATCTTGGTCTTTGTCGCCTTGGCCATAAATCTGGTAATCGTCCTTTCCTTTTGGGCAATTACTTTTTGCTGGTTCTCATATGCATTCATTTGGATCTCGCGCATCTGAGCTTTTTCAACAATATACTTTTTGTAAGTCCCTTTGAATTCATGCAACCTTCCAAGCTCAATCTCCAGGATACGATTCGTGACATTATTCAAAAAAGTAGTATCGTGAGAAATCAGGATGACAATACCAGCATAATTGATCAAATAATTCTCCAGCCAGATTATTGATTCAATGTCCAGATGATTGGTCGGCTCATCCAGGAGCAGAAGATCTGGTTCGCGAAGAAGAAGCTTTGATAACTCGATTCTCATCTTCCATCCTCCACTAAGTGTATTGACTTGATTGTGCAATTCAGCATCCTGAAACCCTAATCCCTTTAATACCTTCACGGCATTCGATTCCAAAGTCGAAAGGTCGAAATGTTCCATTTGGGCAGAAATCTCAGAAATTCGAGTGACAAGATCTCCATATTCCTTGCTTTCATAATCTTCACGTTTCCCAATTTCTTCATTGAGTCCATCCAACTCATCATTCAACTTGTTGGCTTCTTCAAAACAACTCATTGTCTCAGAAAGAACCGTCTGACTTTCATCCAATTCGAATTCTTGTTTTAGATATCCAATGGTTGCAGTAGCAGGCATTTCGATCTTTCCTGTATCTGGGCTCATAAGATCTGCAATAATCTTGAGCAGGGTCGACTTGCCAGCCCCATTTCTACCGATCAGGCCAATTCGTTCCTTCTTCCCAATCATAAAACTGATATTCTTCATCAGAATACGATCCCCAAATTGCAATGAAATATCTCTTACGTAATACACTTCCTCTATGTTATGTAGCCTTGGCTATTATGGTTTTCAAATCGGCAGGTGAATATTTTATGGATTTTAGCACCTTCTTATCTCCTTCACGATAGACTAAATATTCTCCATCTTTTTTCTCTATAAACGACTTCGTTCCCTTTGTTTCCAAATAATGTTTTTGGGTAGCTTCGGCCTCTTCCATTGTCTTACACGTCTTACTCATATTGGACCGCTGCACTTCATCGAACAATGTCTTAAAATCCGTTGCCAATCCGAATTCCAGAATTGCACCGCTCAATACATATTGAATATCGCACAATGCATCTGCTACTTCGACCAAATCATTATCCTCGATTGCTTCTTTCAACTCATTCAATTCTTCTTGCAATAGAGACACTCTCAATTCACATCTTTTTGAATCAGGTATCAACGGTTTTTTTTCGATTGGAAGGCTAAATGTCTCATGGAATTTTGCGACGTCGTTCAATCCATTTGGTTCGTTATATGCGCTCATTTATAGTTTTTTCTTGGTATTTTAATTGCGATCACAATGATACTGAAATGATTCTATTACACATAGTGATTTTTGTAATAGGTGAGAATAGGCGCTATAATCAACAATTGAGAATCAACAATTGAGAATCAACAATTGAGAATCAACAATTGAGAATCAACAATCGAGAATCAACAATCGAGAATCAACAATCGAGAATCAACAATCGAGAATCAACAATCGAGAATCAACAATTGAGAATCAACAATCGATATTTCTACTTATGCAATTTAAAAATATAGTCGTCAACGTCTTTGACAATACCCCGCATTCCTAATTCGATTACGTTGAGGTCACCGATTTTTCCATTGTCAATATTGAAGGTCAAGATGGTGCGCATTTTGTGAAAGCCGTGATGACCGTAGGCGCCAGGATTCATATGAATGAGGTCGTTTTCCTTGTCTCGTACTACTTTTAAGATATGAGAATGTCCACAGATGTAGAGATCTGGTTTGTGCTCTTTGATTAAGGCCTTCACCCTTGTCTTGTACCTTCCTGGATATCCTCCGATGTGGGTCATCAATACCTTAAGTCCTTCTATTTCAAATATTTGATTAAGAGGATATTCTTCACGCGTTTCAGCGACATCAATATTGCCATATACACCTCTGAAAGTTTTTGTCAACTTTAATATTGGTGCTATGGATTTCAAATCTCCTATATCGCCAGCATGCCATATTTCATCCTTTCCACCAAGATGATCCAATACATCTTTCCCTACATAGCTATGATTGTCTGATATTAAAGCGATCTTTTTCATACGTCGTTAGTGCTGCAATACTATTTTACCAAACTGTTTACCTGCTTCCATTTTCTCAAAGGCTTTTGCTCCGTCCTTTAGGTCTAATACTTCATCTATCACAGGATATATTTTATGTTTCCCCACAAAATCCAGCATTGATTTAAAGTCGGTATCACTACCCATGGTAGAACCTAAAATTGACACTTGTCTCCAAAACAATAATTGTGGATTCAGGTTTTGGTACTTTCCTAAGGTGGCGCCATAAAAACCGATTCTAGCACCAGGAGCACATAGTTTCACCAAATGCTGAAAAGGCTCTCCGCCTGCAGAATCGATAATGACATCAAATTGTTCCTTGACATCCTTGTACCAATTTTCTTTTTTGTAATTATATCCTTTGTACGCGCCCAGGCCTATTGCTCTCTCAATTTTGTCATCACTCCCACTGGTAAGATGCACTTCGCATCCATGTGCAATTGCCAGCTGGATTGCCATAAGTGCGACTCCACCGCCAGCACCAGTGACAAGCACCTTATCTGAAGGCTTCACCTGACATCTTTTGAATAATACTCGATAGGCAGTGACACCAGCCAATGGCAAAGCGGCCGCCTGATGCATATCTAGATGGGCGGGCTTGGGATAGATATATTTGTTTTCGATACTTATTTGATCCGCGAATGTCCCATTTCTCGGCAAGCCCAAGACTTCAAATTCATTGGACTGCACGGCTTCATTCCCTCCCCAATTGATCCCTGGATTTATAATCACGGGCTTGGAATCCACAAATCCCACTCCGTCTGATCCCAGAATAATCGGGGTAACAATTCCTGGATACATTCCTTTTGTAATCCAAATATCTCGGTGATTGAGCGCCGAAGCTTGAAGGTCTACTATTGAATGATCATCCCGAACAGACGGTTCACTGGCATCTGCATACTTTATCGGTTTGCCAACTTCAAATAATGTTAATGATTTCACTTTCTAGGTGTAAGATTAATGGTGCAAGGTACAAGGATTAAAGCAACAAGGCTGGATGTTGATCCTTTTTTTTAGTGATTTATCAACATCCAGCCTTGCACCATACACCCTGCACCTTAAACCATTTATTAAATCAACACATTAAAATAATTCATAATATATTATCTTTACATCACCAAACCATTAAGAATGAATATGTCTATCAGTCTGATCACAATAATAATTGTCTTCCTCCTTGTACTTTTAATGATTTATGTATTAATGACAAAAGCGAGTGCAGAAAAAGAGCGATCACTAAAAATGATATCGGAGCAGAATGCATTATTGAATCAAGAATTGAATCAGGAGCGAGCGCTATTAGCAGAAGTCAAAAATGAGAATCTTAGGCTTGAAAGAGAAGTCGCTACCCTATCATCCAATCTTGGAAACCTGAGAGAACGATATGAAGAATTTTTACTATCTCAATCAGAATCAAAGCAACAATTCGAACAATTGGCCGCAAAAGTCCTGGACCAAAAAACACGACAATTTGATGAAGATCATAAAAAAGGATTGAAGGAAATTTTGGATCCGCTCAAAGAAAGAATAAATAGATTCGAAGAGAAAGTCGATCAAAGCAATAAAGAGACTTTGACTCGCCACACAGCCTTGCACATGCAGCTTAACAATCTAAAAGACTTGAATCTAAAAATCACCAACGAAACCATCAACCTTACCAATGCCCTCAAAGGAGATAATAAAGCGCAAGGCACCTGGGGAGAAATCATCCTCGAATCGATACTTCAGAAATCAGGGTTGGAGAAAAATCGAGAATATACTGTACAGCCTACATATAAAAATGATGAAGGAAAGATGATTCGACCCGATATTGTCATTCACCTTCCAGACAATAAAAAATTGATCATAGATTCCAAGGTGAGTTTGAAGTCATATGATGCATTTCTCTCTGCCAAGAATGACGAAGATAGAGCGTCTGCGATCAAAGCACTGGCCTTATCAATTAAGACACACGTCAATGGATTGTCTGAGAAAAAATACCATGATATTTATAAAATGGAAAGTCCAGATTTTGTGTTGATGTTCATTCCTATTGACACCGCTTTTAATGCCGCCTTATCCCATTATTCCGACTTGTATTCTTATGCTTTTGATAAAAATATTGTCATTGTAACATCATCAACTCTGCTGGCCACGCTAAAAACTGTAGATACAATGTGGAAGAATGTAAAACAGCAAAAACACGCTTATCAAATCGCAGAAGAAGCTGGTAAGATGTATGACAAATTTGCCAATCTGGTAAATGATCTGATAAAAGTCGGTGAACGAATGGATATGACCAAAAATGTCTACAATGATGCAATGAAGCGACTACATCTTGGAAAAGGTAATTTGATATCTAAAGCTGAAAAAATGAAGCAATTGGGTGCTAAAGCGAGTAAGGAGATTCAAAAACCAACTTGATATTCATAATTGGAGAGCATCGTTTTAAAAACGCTTCAAGTGCCACTTTTTGCTCTTAAGATACCAATAGCAGACTATAAATATTCCAACCCAGTAGAAAATCTCTACACTCCATGCCCAGTCAAGTCCTAATCCAAGTATTTTGATTACAATGACAGAATAGATAATATAAAATGCAACAAAAATAGACTGAATCCACAATGCGGTTTTGGTGTGTCCTGTACCAGTGAGGCCATTGATAAAAATAGAGCCAAATGAAAAGATGCTTAGAATGAGGACCAGGATCGGCATGAGGTGCTTGGCTTCATTGACCAACGACATATCTTCACTCCCAAAAAGCGGGTAAAGAAAAAATTCTGGAAATATTGCTACTGGAACGGCAAACAACAATGTAGTCATAAGATTCATTTTTGCCGTTTTCCATATTATAGGTACGACGGCTTGCCTCTTCCTATTTCCTATGAAATTACTCACCAGAGTATTGATGCCAGCTGAGTAACCCCAACACGGAATGGAAAGTATCAAATAAATGTTTCTGATCAAATTGGAAATTTCTAATTCTCGGCTTCCCATATTCTCGATGAGGGTGAAGAATATAAACCAGGAGCCAAGCCCGATTATTGACTGCCAAACGATGGGCGCTGAAATATCAAATGTCTGTCTTACCAGCTTCAATTTTATCAACTGTCTATCTGTAATGCCGTAAGCCTTGTTCACCTTATCGAATATCAAATACACTATAAAAGCCAGAAATGCGACTACTTCGGCCAAGGTCGATGCCCATCCTGCACCAGCTATCCCCATGGGTTCGAAGCCCAAGTGTCCAAAGATTAAAATGTAATTGAGCACAATATTGACTACAATGAGAATGAAGGTATCATAGACAATAATCTTTGTGCGGGCAATACCGGTATAGAATGCCACAAAAGAGACGCCCACATAACTAAAAAACACCCCAAAACTTCTAGGATATATGTATTCCAGGCACTTCCTATAGATGTCTTCATTCTCGACAAAGAGTGCAAAAAACCATTCCGAACCGAACAACAAAAACAGGAAAAGCACTATTGCCATCCCCAATTCAAATAGGACCAAAGCCTTGAAATAATTGCCTGCCGCCCTAAAATCTCCTTCTCCATGCCTCCTTGCTATAAGTATCTGTCCTCCACGAGAAAAGCCATAGCCTATCGAAGCTATTATAAGATAAAAAACACCCACCAAACCAACGGCAGCAAAATCTGTCTCACTGACATGATACAAAAATACATTGTCGGATAGTACTATGATATTTTGGGCAGCACTGCCCAACATTATTGGGACGGATATTGATAATATTTGTTTGTAAGAGGTGTTAAGTCGCATCTCATGAGCAATATAGAAAACAGAATTAAAAAAATTAGAATCAATGCAATTTTAAATTCAATTCTTCTAATTTTGGTCATTCAAAAATCTAACTCTATGAGTATTCTGGATAAAAAAAACATCAATTACCCAATTGCCGATAAACTTCCAAAGGTCCATTCTATACACGGTGACGAACGAATAGACAATTACTATTGGATGAAGCTTACCGATGAACAAAAAAACAAGAAGGAACCAGATCCACAAACTCAAAAGGTTTTGGATTACCTGAATGCCGAAAACGATTATCGGATCAAGGTCATGGATCACCTTGAAGGCTTCCAAGAAAAACTATTTGAAGAAATCAAAGGCAGGATTAAACAAGATGACAGTTCGGTGCCCTACAAATCCAATGGATACTTCTACATCACTCGTTTCGAAAAGGGCAAGGAATATCCATTTTATTCAAGAAAGAAAGGCAACCTTGATAGTCCTGAAGAAATAATGCTTGACGTCAATCAACTTGCTGAGCCCTTTGACTACTACAATATATCTTCAAAATCCGTAAGTACCGACAATACCCTTCTGGCTTTTGGAGAAGATACGGTGAGCAGACGACAATACACATTAAGATTTAAAAACCTTGTCACAGGCGAAATGCTTGATGATCAAATAAAAAACACTACAGGCTCGGCCATTTGGGCAAATGACAACAAGACCATATTTTATACACGAAAAGATGATGCCCTCCGATCATTCAAGGTCTTCAGACACACCATAGGAGATGATCCAAAGAATGATGTAGAAGTATATCATGAAACTGATGACACCTTCAATGCCTTCGTGTATAAGACAAAATCGAAAAAATATATAGTCATTGGTTCTTGGGCAACGCTCTCACAAGAATATTATCTCCTTGATGCCAACAATCCGCATGGAGAACTAAAATTATTTCAAAAAAGAGAAAGAAAGTTGGAATTCAGTTTTGCTCATTATGATGACAAATTTTATATCCGAACGAATAAAGATGGCGCTTTCAATTTCAAATTAATGGTCACCTCAGAAGAGGACACGAGCAAAGAAGCCTGGCAAGACCTCATACCTCATAGAGAAGATGTCTTTCTCGAAGGTATTGAAATATTCAAGGAGTACCTCGTACTGAATGAGCGTGTCAAAGGAATCAGTTGCATAAGAGTGATGCCTTGGGATGGAGAAGATCATTATATTGATTTCAATGAAGATGCATACAGTTCAGAAACCAGTGTTAATCTCGAATTTGATACCAATATACTACGACTTACGTTCACTTCGATGACCACTCCCAATACCGTCTACGACTATAATATGGAGACTCGGGAATTGGAAGTAAAAAAGCAAATGGAAGTCATCGGTGATTTTGATTCAAACAATTACAGCTCTGAAAGATTGATGGTAAAGGCCAGAGATGGCAAAGAGATTCCAGTATCAGTTGTTTACCGAAAGGGATTCGAAAAAAATGGGAAGGCTCCTTTCCTATTGTATGCCTATGGTTCTTATGGCCACAGCATTGACCCATACTTCAGTTCAGTCAGATTGAGTTTACTGGACAGAGGTTTTGGATATGCCATTGCTCATATCAGAGGAGGGCAAGAATTGGGTAGGCAATGGTATGAAGATGGAAAATTCTTAAAAAAGATGAACACTTTCACCGACTTTATTGATGTAGGTGATTATTTAACAGAGGCCAATTATACCTCTAAGGATCAACTATTTGCAATGGGCGGAAGTGCTGGTGGAATGCTAATGGGTGGTATTGCTAATATGCGCCCGGACTTATGGAAAGGAATCGTTGCGGCAGTACCCTTTGTAGATGTTGTCACCACAATGCTGGATGATTCGATACCATTAACTACGGGTGAATATGACGAATGGGGCAATCCGAATGATAAGGTCTACTATGATTATATGAAGTCATACTCGCCTTATGACAATGTAGAAGAAAAAGACTATCCTTCCATATTGGTCACAACAGGATATCACGATAGCCAGGTTCAGTACTGGGAACCCGCAAAATGGGTAGCCAAGTTGCGTGATTTAAAAACGGATGATCAGCCCTTATTGATGTATTGTAATATGGATACAGGTCATGGCGGAGCATCTGGAAGATACCAAAAGTTTAAAGAAGTGGCTATGGAATATGCATACTTCCTGGATTTGGCAGGGAAGGTGGATGAAGAGATTTAAGATGGCATTTACAGGAGAAGACTAACTTTCAAAGAGTATAACTCTGAAATAACCATAAAATTTATTAGGAGAATTCAGATGTATCAAGCATTACTTGCTTTGAGGACAACAGGAGAGCTTGAGAATTAACGAGGGCATAAAATGGCCTTATTCAGTTTAGTATTTTGGATTCCTATTTTCTGTTAAAAACTCAAAAGTGTTTGAGGAAAGCAAATGATTACTTAAAAGTATACATTCCAGTAAATCAATACATTACAATTGAAACTTTAACTTTTGATCCGAGTTTTTTGAGTTTAAGAAAATGGGGATTCAAAATGCGTTAAGAACTGAATAAAGCCTTGGATTTTTTGGTTCGTTTTTGGGCCAAGCCAAAAATGAAAGCCAGTTCCTGCGAGGAACAAGAATGAATTAAAAGGAAATTACTTCGTTTTTACGTAAAAAGTCAATAAAATGAGGAATCCATTCAGAAATAGAATCTGAAAATTTATCATAACCATTTGATTATCAATAATTCGAATTAAATTCATAGAGAAAAATCAACTTATAAATACCCCAAATTTATTTGAAAGAAATATTTACTTAGGAAAATCTCTTTCCTATCTTTCGAATTATGAAAATTGCAACTGCGCCAAACTTTTATAAGCACCATCTTTCATTTCCATCAATTCTTCATGTGTACCATTCTCAACAATGGCTCCATTTTCTAAGACGTAGATTTGATCTACATCCCTGATGGTTGACAAACGGTGTGCGATAATTATAGAAGTCCTTCCTTCCATGAGGGCATCAAGCGCTTCCTGAACCAATCTTTCGGACTCTGCATCCAGAGAAGATGTTGCTTCATCCAAGAGCAAAATTCTGGGGTCTTTAAGTATTGCTCTGGCTATGGCTATTCTTTGTCTTTGGCCTCCTGACAATTTGATTCCTCGCTCTCCTACTATAGTGTCAAAACCATCGGGAAAAGATTCAATAAATTCCAGGCTATTGCTCTTTCTTGCGGCTGCTATCATTTCTTCTTCACTTGCATCAGGGTCACCATACAAGATATTTTCTCTAATAGATCCTCCAAACAAAATGACTTCCTGAGGAACGATTCCAATATTTTGTCTTAGATGAGTGATGTTGTAATCGTTGATTGCTTGATTATTGATTAATATTTCTCCTTCGTCCAAAGGGTAAAACTTCATTAATAAAGACACAATGGTGGATTTACCACTTCCACTCTGACCTACCAATGCTACTTTTTGTCCTTCTTTTATCTTGAGGTTGATCCCTTTCAGAATTTCCATTTCTACACGTGTCGGGTAGGAAAAATGAACATTTCTGTATTCTATGTCTCCCTCCAATGATAAGAAGTTATTTTCTTTGGCATCTTCTAAGATGACCTCCCCCTTCGAATTGAGAATACTTTGTACTCGTTCTGTAGCCCCAATTGCGCTGGCCAATGTGGCATAGAGCGTACCAAAACTCGCTATTGCTCCACCCAGAATTCCAGTGTAGATTATAAATGAAAAAAGATCACCAACTTCCATGGTTTTGTTTTCCACCATCAAGGCTCCTCGATAAAGAATAAAAAATATAGCTCCAAATAAGATGGTTATTATAAATGAGAAAAACAACCCTCTAATCTTTGCAAAATTCAATGAAATCTTGACCACTTCATCTACTGCCTTTCCATAACGGATAGACTCATACCATTCATTCGCAAATGACTTCACCACCTGAAACGACTGAAGAGTCTCTTCCACTACCGTATTGGTTTTGGCCAGTTGGTCTTGTCTTTTCCTTGACAACCTACGGATGTATCTTCCAAATACCATCGCAGCAATTACAATCACCGGGAATGTCAGCAACATTATCAATGATAATTTGGGAGTCCATAATGCTATAATTGTGATTCCAGATATCAAGATTACCAATTGCCTCAAGAATTCTGCCAAGGTCACTGAAAATGCACTTTGCAATTGTTCGACATCAGCTGTAATCCTACTTGTCAATTCTCCAATCCTTCTCTTTTCAAAAAAAGTAATGGACTGAGTCATTATAGTATTGTACAAATCTTTTCTGAGATCCGCCATTCCTCTTTCAGAGACTATTGTAAAAAAAACAGTTCGGAAGTATGAAAATAAACCTTGAATTACCAAGAGTATTAGCATAATCTTCCCAAAGTCTCGAATTGTCAGGCCTAAATTGAACCGAGGTGCACCCGATGCGACATTTGCCATTTCTCCTGGAATTCCCATCAATACCATAAAAACCAAACTTCCAACTATTAGAAGGAGCATTCCTGATATAAAATACCCCAAATGAGGCCTAATATATTTGAAAATCTTTATTGCATCTGAAATGTTCTTTTTGTTCAGAGACACTTTTTGCTGATTGTATTTTTTTCTTCTAGACAATTATCTGTTTTTTAATCAGTGCAAAAATGTAAAAATTAAGATCGCTTTAAATAGCAAGCAGCATCTTAATGGACAATTTAATGCCTACGTGTTTGCAAAAAAGTCTTTAATTTCAGTTGCATCACCGGGTTTCATCCTTCCACTCAAAATTAATCTGAGTTCTCGTCGTCTTGATGCACCGTCATAAAGCTTCTGTTCCTCGCTACTCACTGGTCTCAACGGAGGCACTTTACAAGGTTTTTTAGAGTTAAAATCAATGGCTACAAATGATAGGTAGGCATGATTTGATTGAATGGCATTCGCTCCAGTTATATCCGCAGCTGAAACTTCTACATAAACTTCCAATGAAGTAGTAAAGGCCCTTGTCACCACTGCTTTTATAGTTATCACATCACCCACAGGAATGGGATTCGTAAATGAAACATGGTCTACAGATGCTGTTACTACATGAGATCCGCTGTGTTTGGCAGCACATATACTAGCGGCAATATCCATCCATCTCATTAGGTTTCCTCCCATCAAATTGCCCAATGGATTCGTATCATTAGGCATTATCATCTCGGTCATTATAGTGCGAGATTCACTAACCAATTTTTCTTTCATTATAATATGTAGTCAAATTCAAAAACTTGCGCAAAAATAGATTTCAATCGGACTAAAACATCCTCCATTTCTACTTTTTTTCCAAGCTCCAATTCCAAAGAAGTGACCGTTTTGTCATTATCAACTATACCACAAGGGATTATGTTCTTAAAATAATTTATGTCAGTATTTACATTGAATGCAAATCCATGCATCGTTATCCAACGACTTAAGTGAACTCCTATTGCGCAAATCTTTCTTTTCTTTACATTATTGTCATCTGGATGTAACCAAACCCCTGTAAACCCTTCTTCTCTATAGCCCTTAATACCATAAGAATCAAGCAATTGGATAATACATTCCTCAAGAAATCTTACATATTTATGAACATCGGTGAAAAACTCATCCAGGTCAAATATTGGATACCCCGTCAATTGTCCAGGACCATGATAGGTGATATCTCCCCCTCTATTTATCTTAAAGTATTCAATATTTTCATCTTTCAGCTGTTCATTATCAAACAAAAGATGGGCTTCTGATCCACTTTTACCAAGCGTATAAACATGGTTGTGTTCGCAGAACAATAGCTTATTGATTTGATATTTATCCAATCTCTCCTCCGGAGGCAAATTGCGCCATTCAAGTTTATTTCTTTTGAGCTCATCATGCAAGCTGGATTGTAAATCCCATGCTTTTTTATATGAAATTCCCAAGTGCGTAGCGAACTCTACTTTTGGTCTTTGCTTCGACATATATTTGTAACAAGTAAAAAACAAAAGAGATTCATAATCTGGTATGAATCTCTTTTAAAGTATTATTTTTTTATTTAAGTGGCTTATTTACTTCCGGCATCAAGTTCTCCCAAAACTTTAATCAAGGTGCCTGCTTTGACTTGGTCAGATAGATTCATTCCATTCAATAAAGAAAGCTCATTATGCGTAGAGGCCTTCATACCATATGAATTTAGGATAGATTGCAAGGTCCCTGTCTTCTTGGCTGGCTTGATTCTAATCACAGTAGGTTTTTTATTGATCTTATTTGGATCCGTAAGTCTTTTAAAGTTTTTCATTGTTCTCTGAAAATCTGAAAAATATCTATTAAAGTCAGTTTTATTACTCAAGCCGTGAAACTTATATATTTTACCATCATACTTAATAAGGTAGGTAAGAATTCTGAGTGTCGGAGATTGTGCTCCATTCGCCGAAGCTGCAGTCTGCTCAGAAATCATAGCTATGGCACTGAAGCCATTGACATTGACATTCGATTTTTCTATGACTGTAAGTTCATTCTTTTGAATTACTTCGGTGGCCGCAGCATTCAAATCTGTGCCCGCAGCCAAATCCATGGTCATCATCGCCTTACCATCTTCTGGAGACATCTGCACTTGAATTGGCAAATTATTTACCCTCCAGGATTGGGGCACAGGAAACTGGAACAATAATTCTGGGTGATAAAAAACACTGTTTTCAACATATCCTTGTCTTGGATCTTCTCCGTAGACTATGCCATCAATCATTCTCAAATAAGAATCTCTATTTACTTTATATTGCTTGCTTGGATTTTCAGACTGCTTGGTGCTCGCCATCTGCTTCACCTTATTATATCTATCGGCAGGATCAGGATGTGTTGACAAAAAAGTAGGCATGGACTGTCCACTGTCGTCTCGCATCCGTTTCAGGGTATTAAAAAAGTCAGCCATCTCTTTTGCATCATATCCAATCTGCGAGCTGTAATCTACTCCTAGCATATCGGACTCACTTTCATTGTCTCTTCCAAATTTCAGGAATAACAACCCCATTCCCTGGCTGGCGATATCTGCAAAATTTCTAAAATCTTCAGAAACGATCAACCCTCCAATAAATAACACCTGACCAAGCATTTGATTGCTGTATTGTTTGGCAGAATGTCTGGCAGTAATATGCCCTATCTCATGACCAAGAACCCCGGCAAATTCAGCCTCATTATTGAAATGTGCCATAATACCTCTGGTAAAATATACAAAGCCTCCTGGAACAGCAAAAGCATTTACAACTGGAGAATCAACTACTTTAAATTCATAGGGCAAATGCGGTCTGTGTGAGATTGCTGCCATCTCCTTACCTTTTTTGGTAATGAATGCCTGTAATTTGGCATCTTGATAAAGTCCATAAGAGGCAGTGACTTGCGGATCATAGCTTTTTCCCATGTTGATTTCCTGTCCTTCTGACATGAGCATCAACTCTTTTTTGCCAGTGACGGGATTCCTGCTACAGGAAGATAAAACTAAAATTACAAGTGTCAGGGCTATGGGGGAAAAGTTAAGTGATAATTTCATATTAAGTATTTTTTATAACACCATTAGTGCCAAAGATAATCTTATGACGCTTACATCTAAAGTTTAGCTATAAATATTTTGTTAAGATTTTAATATGCTATTGCGGACTCCACAAGACAAATTAGCTTAGTAGAAAAATAATATATTTGCCTCGAATTTAAACCTATACTTTGAAAAAACATATTCCTTCACTTCTTACCTGTGCTAATTTAGCTTGCGGATTTATAGCCATCCTATTGGGTGATTTTTATTCCAGCGGTTGGCTAATCCTATTGGGTATGTTTTTGGATGTGGGTGATGGCATCGCGGCAAGGGTTCTAAATGCTCAAAGTGAGGTCGGAAAAGAACTGGATTCCATGGCAGATTTGGTCACCTTTGGAGTGGCTCCGGCATACCTGTATTTTCTATTGGCACCTGGTGAAGGCTGGTTTTATTTCATGCCTGGCATTATCTACTTACTGGGTTCGGCATTGCGATTGGCCAAATTCAATACCTTGGAATCAAAAAAGACTTTTACGGGCTTAGCCACACCAGCGAGTGCCTTTTTTATGTTTGGAATATTCATGTCCTACAATGCCGATATTCCAATAATAAGCAAAATAATTTCTGATGATATAGGTTATTTTATTATTCCAATATTTTTGGTAGTAATGATGCTCAGCAGATTGGAAATGTTTTCTCTCAAGAGCATGAAGCAGCCGATTTGGAACAATCCATATCATGCTATATCATTCCTCTCATTCCTGCTTGTATTATTTATTAACCCTCCGTTAGCGCCTTGTGCCGCAGTATTGAGTTATATTATTTTGGCTTTGATAAGTGGCAGAAGTCTTCTTAAATTTACAAAACAAAAAAACTAATAATGAAAGCTTTAATTATAATCTTTGGAATAATCCTTATTGGAATAGGATGTAAGAGTAAAGTATCCAATAAAGAAACAGGTGCAACCTTCAAAGATGTAGATGTCAAAGAGGCGAATGCCATGATCGCACAAAACAAAGATTTAGTGATTCTTGATGTGAGGACTCCGGAAGAAACGGACCAAGGTATCATTCCAAATGCTATTATAATAGATTATCACAATTCGAATTTTGATTCAGAAATTGCAAAATTGGACAAATCAAAACCCTATCTGGTTTATTGCAGAAGTGGTGGAAGAAGTGTCGGTGCTTCCAATAAAATGATCGACCTTGGATTCACAGATGTGACTAATATGAAAGGCGGATATACGGCTTGGTCAAAGTAGTTATCCTTAAAATTAAGGATGTATAAATACTACAATGGTGGTCCTACAAACTCTTGACCATGTTTCTTTGAAACTGAAGCCATAAGTTCTGGTGAAAAAGTGCCATTTTCGAGAGATGCATAGAATTCACGAAACATTTCTTCAATAGTAAGCGCAGGTGTAAAGATGTAACGCAATCTACCAGGTGTATTCCCAATATTCTTAAATGCATGAACAGTTCCTCTTGGAATGAAGGCTACATCACCTGGCGTAAATTCAAATAATTCCCCTCCTACTTCAGCAATAAAATCTCCTTCAAGAAAGAAAAAGGTTTCATCTTGATTATAATGAATGTGACGACCTGGACCTACTCCTGGTTCAACAATATCTTCAAAAACAGCTAGGGAGCCTCCTGTTTGGGAACCTGAAACCAATATTTTAAGTGTTATTGCATCTGGGAAAACGAGTGGTTTGACCTCGTTATATTTCGTGTGAAAGGGGTCCATATTATTTTTTAACTATAAAGATAGAGATATGAATTATCAATGAAGCCAAATGAACCAACTGCCTTAATCCATTTAGTTTTGGTAAATCATCAATTTGAAAATTATCTATTTATGCTATTTGGCTTAACATCCCATATCAAACATCTTCAATTTTCAACTTGAGATGAATTTCATTGACAAACTATTCACACAATGACGGGTATTCTTTTCTGTAAGTCTTTCCCCTGTAAAAACATGACCTAGGTGCCCATCG
Source organism: Saprospiraceae bacterium (assembly GCA_965230575.1). Lineage (GTDB taxonomy): Bacteria > Bacteroidota > Bacteroidia > Chitinophagales > Saprospiraceae > CAJXUU01. Next base: position 5,130,041 of record OZ246013.1, on the reverse strand, counting down.
CAGGTATTGCAAACGATTTCTACTCTTCGCCCATCCGCATCTGGAACTCTCTTTACTGCTCCTTCTATTTCATCATCAAATGCGGGCCACCCACAACCTGAATTGAACTTGCTTTCCGATGAATATAGTGGCGTATCACATTGACGACAAATGTATGTTCCGCGAATAAAATGTTTGTCATATTCTCCCGTAAAAGGTCGCTCAGTTCCTTTATTGATAATGATATGAGCTTCTTCAGGAGTCAGTTCATTATATTTCTTATCAGACATATTCTGCTTTTAATTTATGAGAAAATTTTTGCTTTAATTTTGCTACTTTAGGGTTGATTACCACACTACAATAAGGTGCTGATTGATGCGAATTGAAATAATTCTGATGATATACTTCAGCCTTGTAAAAAGTGGTGGCTTCGGTAATCTCAGTAACGATCGGATCATCCCAGATTTTAGTGGCTACATTTTCTTTTGAAGCAATGGCTCGCTCCTTTTGATATTCATCCTGGTAGAAAATTGCAGATCTGTATTGCGTTCCTTTATCCGCTCCTTGCCGATTCATGGTGGTAGGGTCATGAGTCGTCCAAAATATTTCCAACAATTCATCAAAAGTGATTAATGTTTCGTCATAAGAGAATCTAATAACCTCCGCATGCCCAGTTTGACCAGTACAAATGTCTCTGTATGTTGGATTTTCCGTATTTCCTCCAATATATCCTGATTCCACATCTGTGACTCCTTCCAATCTTTGAAACACGGCTTCTACACACCAAAAGCATCCAGCGCCAAAAATTGCCTTCTTTATATTATCCATATTTTCAGTAACAAATTATCAATGTAGAGGTTTAAAAATATTGAGACGATTTGAGTTTGACTAATCAATTTGCCAATCAATTGGCGTTTCTCCCCTATCCACCAATATCTTATTTACACCAGAAAAATGATGATTTCCAAAAAATGCATTGCCAGCCAACGGAGAAGGATGGGCCGACTCAAAAACGTGGTGTCTCGAAGTGTCGATCAGTTTTTTCTTGGATTTTGCAAAATTTCCCCACAACAAAAAACAAACTCCTTCTTTCTTTTTCGAAATAGACTCAATCACAGCATCTGTAAAGAAGTGCCAACCAATCTTACTATGTGATGCTGGATTTCCTTCCTCGACAGTCAAGATCGCATTAGGCATAAATACACCTTGTTTGGCCCATTTCACCAAGTCTCCATGATTGGGAATCGAAGTCCCCACATCTGCTTGTAATTCCTTGTAGATTCGAGTCAGGGACCTGGGAATCGGTATACCTCGCTTTACTGAAAAGCACAAACCCATAGCTTGGCCTCTTCCATGATACGGATCTTGACCTAATATCACCACACGTACCTTGTCAAATGGAGTATAATTGAACGCGGCAAAAATCTCAGGGCCTGGAGGATAAACTTTTCTGTTTTTTGCCCTACTATTAAGAATTCCTTGTTTGATCTCTTTGAAATAAGGCTTCTGAAACTCATCTACAAGAGCCTCTTTCCAGGAAGCTTCAATTTTGACATTCGTATTACTCACGGTCTAGAAGAAATTCAATTTATTTAATAATGTATATCTATGTTTCAGAGAAAATCTGAATCATACTCGCAATTTCGACTTTTTGATCAAGAAGACTTTTTAGTCCGATCACAAGCCCCGTCACAATTGCCATACAGGTTCAATGAATGATGGGTAATTTTAAAATTCAAAATCTCGCCCATCATATCTTTTATACCTTGAAGTCTGGGATCGCAAAATTCTAAAACCTTTCCACAATCTACACATATCAGATGGTCGTGCTGTTTGTAGCCATAAGATTTTTCATACTGCGCAAGATTTTTCCCAAATTGATGCTTGGTGACCAAGTCGCATGAAACTAATAATTCAAGGGTATTGTATACCGTAGCTCTACTCACCCTGTAATTTTGATTTTTCATATGGATGTAGAGGGCTTCAGCATCGAAATGATCTGTCCTACTATAAATTTCTTCAAGTATCGCAAATCGCTCTGGCGTCTTTCGCGAACCACCTTTCTCCAGATGGGCAGAAAAAATTTGCTTTACTTCTTCTATTAATTTCTGCTTTTTATCCTCTACTGTGCTATTATTATCCATTCACATTAGATTTGTCAATTCGAGTGACTGTGGATACTCCATCCAATCGCTCAATTGATTTTATAACAAGATTCAATTGATCTTTATTTATTACTACGATGCTAATCTTACCTTGAAAGTATCCTTCATGTCCATCAATACTAAAAGATCGAATATTTACTCCTAGTTTATTGGAAATTTCATTCGTTAGTGACTGTATGACACCAATTCCACTATCAACACCTGTTATCATCAAATCTACAACAAAATTATTACTTACAATGTTTGCCCAATCTGCCTTTAGTACTCGATAACCATAATTGGCCAGGAGATCAGTAGCATTTGGGCAATTTTGACGATGGATTTTCAACTCATTCAAAGAATTGGTATACCCAAAAATTTGGTCACCCTGTACAGGATTGCAGCAAGTCGCCAATTCAAATTTGTACTGATCGACGGGTTCTCCATTCACCAGAATATTTGACTTGTTTTTACCCGCTTTTTTGGCGCGTCTTGCTTCTCTAGCGGCTATCTCATGCTCATCCTCTTCTTTACTTACTTTCTTTATGATGAACTTGTTATTCTCGGTAGGTACATTCTTAAAGTCGATTACCTTCACCTTGCCATTGGCCACCGCAATATAGAAGTCAGGTCTGTTTTTGAAGCCGTAATGCTTGACCAGGAAGTCAATGTTTTCTTCTGAAAGCAGCTTCATATTTTTCAACTTCCGCTCAATTCTCTCTTTCGCTATTTCTCCCTGTTTTCTTTTTTCCTCCTTCATGGAAGACCGAATCTTCGACCTGGCCTTTCCAGTAACTACCATCTTCAACCATTCCTCATTGGGCTTCTGATTTTTGTTGGTAGTGACACTCACTTGATCTCCATTTTCAAGTTTGTGCCCCATTGGAGTCAGCTTGTTGTTCACCTTGATGGCTACAGCACGATATCCTATATCTGTGTGAATATCAAAGGCAAAATCCAAGGCTGTTGCCCCTTTCGGCAGTATCCTCATATCTCCATTCGGTGTAAAAACATAGACCTCCTCATTGAATAGATTAGTCTTGAAATCTGTAATAAATTCCAGGGCATCGGCATGTTGTGTATCCAGGATATCCCGCACATTCTCCAACCATGTATCATATACCGAATGGTCGTCATTCACTCCTTTGTACTTCCAATGCGCCGCAAATCCTTTTTCTGCAATCTCATCCATTCGTTCGCTTCGGATTTGCACCTCCACATAGCGTCCTTCTGGACCAATGACAGTGGTATGCAAGGATTCATAACCATTCCCCTTTGGCGAAGTCACCCAATCTTTGAGCCTTTCGGGTATGGGTCGATATACATCTGTAATGATCGAATATACCTGCCAGCAAACGCTTTTTTCATCTTCTATTGGCACATCCACGATTATACGCACGGCAAACAGATCATAGATTTCTTCGAATGGTACTTGTTTGGTCTTAATCTTATTATAGATCGAATAGATGGCTTTAGATCTGCCCAAAGTTCTAAACGAGATATCGGTCTTGTCTAATTTTTCTTTTATCGGTTTGAGGAAGCTCTGCACATATGACTGTCGGCTGTCCTTACTTTCATTAAGTTTTTGCTTGATTTCCTGGTAAGTCTCAGAATCTGATATTTTCATGCAGATGTCCTGAAACTCAGTTTTGATCTTGTATAGACCCAGTCGATGGGCTAAAGGGACAAATATATAGGAAGTCTCTGCCGAAATTTTAAGTTGCTTGTGTTGGGGCATCGAACCTATTGTCCGTAGATTATGCAATCTATCTGCCATCTTAATCAATACCACTCGCACATCTTCTACAAGTGTACTCAGTACTTTTTTGAAATTCTCAGCTTGAGGGCTTTCGATATTAGCACTTTCTTTATTGTACAACCCATCAATTTTTGTGAGGCCGTCTACAATTTTTCCGATCTTATTGCCAAAGGTTTCTTCTATTTCTTGCTGCTCAACGGGGGTATCTTCTACCACATCATGCAAGATTGCACTTATCACGGCCGTCGGCCCCAAACCAATCTCCTGATAACAGATTCGTCCTACCTCGATGGGATGTAATATGTAAGGTTCACCAGATTTTCTTCTTTGGTTTTTGTGCGCATCATTGGCAAGTTCAAATGCTTTTTGAAGATTTTCCTTGTCGTCATTGACAAGACTTTTACTCATGCTATCGAGCAAGTCATAAAAAGCTTTATGGATAACTTTTTGTTCTTCTTCCGTTATTGAGAGTACTTCTGCCATATCATCTTATCTACAATCAAAATGCAATTTATTATAAATAAAATACAACTCCTATTCCCAGAGATAAATTCAATACATGGGGGTAATAATTTTATTTTTATCTGGAATTTGACATCAATCTACGTTGGTCGTATAATATGAAGTACCTCATATTAAATAGAATGGAGATTTTAAATAACTACTGGTAGAAAATTATTGGGTGTTTTAACCTCTTATTCACTCCATTCAAACAAATATCTTTCGTCATAAGAAACTTCATACTTATCTAAAAGCGTAGTATATTCTTTTTTAAAGCTATTCTTTTTGTGATGTTGATGCTGATTTTGAATGTAATTTATAACCCGACCAATATGAGATCTGGAATAACTAAATGCCCCAAACCCTAATTGCCAGCTAAATTTTTCCTTGAACCAATTTTAATGATTCACCCATTATGATGAATTGGCTTTGATCACCTTTACCAATTCAGAAATCGAAACATCTGGGTGGTGGCCGATCAGTATATGGATGTGATCAGGATTACCAAAATAAAATTCCAGAGGAACGACATACATGTAACAAACTAGAGCTCCGTAGGTGCGCCATCCTGACCCGAGGCCCAATATTCACTCAACAATAATTTTGGTAGCGCCAACATCAACAACCTCCGCTAAAGAAAAAAGAGGCCACCTCCTTTGAGCATAGCCTCTTCCTATTTACTACTAAAATCAAAACCTATCTTTATAAGAACATCGCCACACTGAATGTGACATAATCCAACTTGGATTTTATTGGCAATGTCTTACCTCTATATCTATAATCGTCGCCTACTCGTGAAAATGAATGTTCATACTTCAAGTTGACGCTGAAATGTTTGTTCAAATTAAGGCCGATAAGGCCAGCAAAGCCCATTTGGAGTCCTCTGCTTCTATCTTTGATTTCGTAACTGCTGGTCAAGTGATTGGTCTTATCCAACTGAAAATTAAAAATTGGACCGACACCTAATTTTATATTTCCAAACTTCAATCCACCTGTGACTGGAATATGTACAGTAGAGGCAGTCTCCTCTATATAATTCATCGGCTCATCAATATTATTATAATTCTTCACTCTGAGGGTGTAGGCATTTTTCCGATAGTGTGCTTCTGTCATGAAGAACAGGTTGCCAACTTCCTGGTACAAGCCTATCCCGATTGAAGGCAAACTCTTGTGTTCCAAAAAGGCAATTTCATATGCCTTTAGACCTTCATCGGTGCCTAGTAAAGTAGATTGTGAACGACTGATTGAATTTCCATATGATCCTATGATTCCTAATCTCAACTGTGAGAATACGGCTTGCGAAGTGATCATAAATGCTGCTAATAAAATAAATTTTCTCATGGGTATTAATTTTTATTCGTAATTGTAAATAGTGTTTAAGTAGAGATATGAATCTCCAATAGATTAATGAGGACTATTAATCTTAATATGTAATTGATTAAATAATGGTTGGTTAAAAAATATTGATTATGGTTTACTCACGACACTTGTAATAATAAAATCTTTTTGAGTATCAGTTTTGCTATTTTCAGATACTTTTGAATCTATCGCTCCGAAGTCGTAACATCCTACTTTGGATGATTGACAGGAAGCCAGTGATATGATTAGTGCTAGGACGAATGTAATTTTTGTAATTTGTTTCATGATGTGTAATTTGTAATTATTGTAATAACTCTTTAATGTTTCTTTCTTACTATTTAGTATCTTAAAATCAAAAAAGGTAATCAAAAAAGCAATTAAATTTTTCTTAATATTTTTATTCTTTTTTAATTGCTGTTTGTTTGGTTATATAATGCAATTTAGCGCCAAAATGTGACAAGACATGCACGAAATATTCGCTGAATTATTCAAGCAGACATTTAAAAAAAGTTATTTCCTGAGACAATTGTGATTACAACTTATTAATTTTCAAACAATTACATAAATATCTTACAATAACACTTACTATTTAAATTTTTAAGAAATATTCACTGTACAGTAAATTATATATTTGCAAAAAATTATAAATTTTGATCAAAGCAACTAATATTCATAAATCCTATGGCGACCTTCATGTTCTAAAAGGAATAGATTTATCAGTCGAAAAAGGAGAAATAATAAGTATTGTTGGAAAATCAGGTGCAGGAAAAAGTACCCTCCTTCACATTTTAGGCACACTTGATCTTCCGGATAAAGGAAGTTTGGAACTAAATAACACTAAAGTTTCTGATCTTTCTCAAAAAGACATGGCCAGATTTAGGAATAAGAATATTGGTTTCATTTTTCAATTTCACCATTTACTGAATGAATTTACGGCAGAAGAAAATGTTGCCATACCTGCATTCATTTCTGGAGAGCCAAAACAAAAGTCTCTCAATCGAGCCAAAGAACTCCTGGATTATTTGGGTTTGGCTGATCGAATCACTCACAAACCGAATGAACTCTCTGGTGGCGAACAACAAAGAGTAGCAGTAGCCAGGGCATTGATGAATGATCCTTCTGTAGTCTTTGCCGACGAGCCTACGGGCAACCTGGACAAAGCCACATCCAATGATCTTCACAACTTGCTACAGAAGTTGAGAAATGAAATGAATCAAACATTTGTTATCGTAACTCACAATGAAGAATTGTCTAATCTCAGTGACCGAACCATCACGATGGAAGATGGATTAATCAGATGATCATGGAAGAAAAACCCAATAATACTGCAAATACTGAAACCAAAACTAATACTCCTGAAGATAATCTCTTCATTCTAAAAACATATATACGAAAGTTTTTCAATGATGCCCTGGACCTTGAAGAAGGAGTGGACAAGAGAGGGACCATCAATGAGATCAAGAATAAAAAATCCATGAGCGGCGCCAATGCGTGGATGCTCATGTGTAGTATTGTCATTGCATCAGTGGGTTTGAATACCAACTCTCCAGCCGTAATTATTGGAGCCATGTTGATCTCTCCATTGATGTCTCCAATATTGGGTATTGGATTGGCCGTTGGTATCAATGACAAAGATACTTTGAAGAAGAGTTTGGCTCATTTTTCTATGGCGGTTGTCATAGCCCTGGTCACTTCGACAATATATTTCTCGATTACACCACTTGGAGGTATAACCGAAGAAATTAGTGCTCGTACAGCTCCAGGACCACTCGATATATTTATCGCACTGTTTGGTGGGATAGCGGGAATCGTTTCCATTGCCAGAAAAGATATTTCCACCACTTTACCAGGAGTAGCCATTGCCACCGCCTTGATGCCTCCACTTTGCGTGACAGGGTATGGTATTGCTGCCGGAAATATGGAAATTGCCCTATCTTCTTTATTCCTATTTTTTATCAACACCGTCTTCGTTTCCTTTGCCACATATATTATCGTGCACTTTCTACTTAAATTCCCTCAGAAGGACTTCATCGACAAAGCTGAAAAACGAAAAAACAATCTTTACATTTTGGGCTTCCTGTTAGCAATTGCTATCATTTCTTACTTCCCCTTCACCAAGATATTGAAGGATAGAAATAATGCCAACATGGTAGAAGAGTTTATTGAAGAAGTTATAGGTAAGAACAACAAGTATTTGGACGATCATATTTTTACCACAAATAAAGATTCAAACTTGCTTATATTAAAAGTCTATGGTGATTCGATCAGCACGGATAAAATGGACTTCTATCAATACGCTCTCAATGACATTGGTCTCAAAAACACAAAAATTGAAATCATCCCAACCACCGAAATTACGATGAAGGATTTGATGAAAATTCAAAATAAAATCAGTGGTATTAAGGATTTGACTTCTCAATTGGACGTGGTCAAAAGTCAAAAAACGGAAGATGAAAAGGTCATAGAAAGCTTGCAAAACGAATTACAGGCTTACAAAATCGATTCGACCGCCTTCAAGCAATTGTGTGATGAGATCAAGGTCTTGCAGCCCGATATAGCAGAAGTTACTTTTGCGCGAGGTCAAACGAGTGATTTGACTGCCTACGGAAAAGAAAAAACCATAATTGCAATAACCTGGAAGAATAAATCAAGGGACCAGGACGAGAGGCAGGAGTACCTGCATAATTTCTTAAAACTGAGAATGAAGAATGATTCTTTGAAGGTGATTGATATTATAGATAAAAACTAAAATGGTCGAAAATAGTATATATTAGACGCCATGAATTCCACCAAAGAACCATTCAACGATAGCAGTCAAAACAAAATCCAATCGATCACAGTCATCTTTGAAAGATTGATTGCAAACCTGGGCCTTCTCGAAAGACTGGAAAAAACGATGAACGAGTTGGGGGTTGAAATTCATCATATATACAAAACTTCAGACGCCCCATATGCGGCTGGTGAGGCCCTGGTTATATTGCCTTTGGTTTGGAGTTCTGAAGCATTGCTGACACTCAGAACCAGTGCTGGTTACAAACTAGAAAATAATAATTATTTGATTTATGGGGTCATGAGTGCATATGAAGCGGCACGTGCAAAACAGATTCCAATAATTGATAACAATGTAGACATTTGGAAGGATCTCACACCTCATGAATTCAAACAAATGTGTCAAAGCATTATTTCCCAATTGGAATTCTCTCCCGAGATCTACCAAAAACTTGATTTAAGGAACAAAGGTATATCCATTGATATCAGTCAATTACAAAAAAAGTCAAATTCTGTTTTAGTGATTTTTGACTTTGCTACAGATACCAAAGCTTGTCTAAATAGATTGGAATCAACATTTGCCAAATTGGGTTGGGAAGTAGATCATGTTTACAATTATGAAAATGAAGTAAGAACAAAAGGATGGATACCTGTGATGCAGGAATTAATAAAGCAAACGAAATATATTATTGCACTCAGGACTGAAGACAGTTATAGGCACAGAGGATTGTCAGGGTCAAAAACGGGCATTACGTTGGAATACGATTTAGCCAAAATTTATGGTGTACCCACTATAAATATGTTTCAAAGTGACTTCAAGGAGTGGGATGATATTTCTTTTGAAATTGTATGTAAAGGAAGCATTGAAAATTTATTGCACATAGAAAAGGCATATGAAGGAAAGAAAGCCCATGAAAGAAATCGCTTTTGGGACTAGAGTTGGAGGAATTATTAATAAACATATTTACACTACAAAGGCCAAAATATTTTAATAAACAACAAACAATTCCCTTCTGAACACAGATAAATTAAAATAAGTAGTATTTTGATTTCAACTAATAACCAACTATGAAAAATCTTAATTTCCTTTCATTCATCCTAGTAATACTTCTGATTGGAATTTCTTGTAAGCAAGATCCACGACCAGCGGATTTATATACCTACGATATCGAAGCAAGATTGGACAGTCTTGGAATCAAACTCTCCTCCCCTAGCCCTCCTGTCGCAAACTATGTAAATGTCGTTCAAACAGGCAATCTTCTTTTTCTGGCAGGCAAAGGTCCGAAAGATGATTCTGGGAATAATATTGTTGGCAGACTTGGAGATGACATGACTATTGATGAAGGATATCAAGCAGCAAGACGAATAGGTATAGCACAATTATCAGTTTTGAAATCTCACCTGGGTGATCTAAATAAGGTAAAAAGAGTGGTAAAAGTATTGGGCATGGTAAAATGTACTGATGAGTTTACTAAACAACCGCAGGTGGTCAATGGATTCTCCGATCTTATGGTCGAGGTATTTGGTGATAATGGCAAACATGCAAGAGCGGCAGTAGGAATGAGCGCACTTCCCGGTGGCATTTGTGCAGAGATAGAAATGGTCGTGGAAATAGAATAGCTCATTTACGTCTACATAATCTCAATATTTCTCAATAAAATTTCTTAACTTTAGTGTTAAGAGAGATAATCTATGGCCAATTATTAAACAAATAATCCTGATACTCATTTAGTATCCATAGAGATGATCATTTTCACTCTAATCATTTGAAAATAATTGGTTCTGGATGGCATTCTTGAAATAATTACATTTTTGGGCCTTGTACTTATTTCGAGTTTAATACCTAAAAACACACTACAATGAAGTATTTATTTTTGATTCTAAGTTTCGCCTTTTGTCTTGACTCCTATGCACAGAACCTTGGCGAGAGAATGGAAAATGAATTTATCGTCAAATTCAAAACCGAAAGCAATCAGACAGAAAATATTAGTGAACCATTTTATAACAATGATTTAAGATTGTTGAATGCCCAAGTACAAGTTTCGAAAATACAAGAAATAAAAAGCAAGACTCCTACACATACTTATGTACTCAATTATTCCAATAGTGACTATTCGATAGACGAAGTCATTGCGATGTATAAGGATTCAGAATATTTTGAATATGTCGAGCCCAATTTCATTGGCAGAGGAAGTGGTGTGGTGAATACTGTTCCAAACGATGACAGATATTTCAACCAATGGGGACTAAAGAATGATGGCACATTTTCACAATCTACTGCAGTTAGTGGTGCCGATATCGATATGGAGTTGGCATGGGACATTGAGCAAGGTGACCCTAATATGATTGTAGCTATTATAGATTCAGGAGTACGACTTACACATCCAGAATTTGACGGAAGAGTATGGACCAATCCCAATGAAGTAATAGATGGTACTGATACTGATGGCAATGGATTTGTAGATGACGTTGTTGCAGGTTGGGACTTTATCAATGATGACAATCATCCTGTTGATGATCATGGACATGGTACCAATGTGGCAGGGATAGCACTTGCGACAGGAGATAACAATATTGGCTATGCAGGTATCAACTGGAATTCAAGGATGATGGTTTGCAAATCACTTAATGACAATAATAGTGGATCGTATTCAGCAATGGCTGGAGCGATTTATTACGCTGTAGACAACGGAGCGAAAGTGATCAATATGTCTATTGGCGGTAGCAGTCAATCATTCACTTTGAGCGGTGCTATCGACTATTGCCATGCGAATGGGGTCGTATTGGTGGCTTGCATGATGAATTTCAACAATGATGTTCCTTACTACCCTGCTGCCTATCCCAAGACAATAGCAGTCGGTTCTACAAATCCAGATGATACACGGACTGCACCATTCTTTTGGAGTTTGACGAGTGGCAGCAATTATGGACCTCATATAGATGTTGTGGCACCAGGAAATTATATGTACGGACTCAGCTATGATTCAGATACATGGTACGGTTCATACTGGGGAGGCACTTCCCAATCCACCCCGCTAGTGGCAGGTGTAATATCTCTTCTACTTGCACAAAATCCATCTTTGACCTTCGATGATATAAGAACTATATTGGCAGAAACGGCAGAAGATCAAGTTGGTGATTCTTCCGAGGATATCAATGGTTTTGACATCTATCATGGACACGGCCGGATGAACGCCTATGGCGCACTTACCCACCAAATTGTGAGCGTCGAAAATATTCCAGGCTACGCAGATAATGTAATACTTTATCCCAATCCTCTGAGAGAAGGAAACAATCTCTCAGTAACAAATCTAGAATCTGGCAATTACGATGTGACTGTATATAATGCCGCAGGACAAATAATTCAGAATGAGAATAATCTGCCTTGCAAAAGTTCAAACCTCATGGTACCTACATCTGATCTGAACAGGGGCACCTATTTTATTAAAATAACACATAAAGCGGAGCAAAAGACTTTGAATAGGAAATTGGTTATTGAATAATTGGGATGTTACTTCTCAATTGATTACCCTTTTTTTGATAGGGATATTCCTACTATTACCACTTTTCAGTACTAAGAATGGCCTGAGGATAATCTTTACCCAGCGTGACATTATAATTTCCAAGCTCTTCTTGAGAAAGTCTATCTACAGTATGCACGCAAGTCTCAGGAACATCTTTGATCTCCGGAATCCAATATTTCACATATTTCCCTTTAGGATCATAGCGTTTGGCTTGTGAAATAATGTTGAAATATCTATCCTCTCTTGGATCAGCTCCAACTCCTGCTATATAATTCCAATTGCCATAATTGCTGCAAGGATCGTAGTCGATCAAAAGTGATTCGAAGTACTCTGCACCGAGAAGCCAATTTAGCTTTAGATCGTTTACCAAGAAACTGGCTACATTTTGTCTACCACGATTGGACATAAAACCAGTGGCATTCAATTCCTTCATATTGGCATCAATAAATGGAATACCCGTGCGCCCTTCAGCCCATGTATTGAACAAGGCCATATCCTCATTTGTAGTAGATGGTTTTTCTTTTTTTATGCCTCCAATTTTAAAAATATCATTGCCATATTTCTTCCCCGTCAATCGGAAAAAGTCTCTCCACATCAATTCGAAGAATAGCCAATAAGTACTTTTATTTTTTGTTCTCTCTTCTTCATACCTCCGCAATTCAGCATAAATCAACTTAGGAGATAGACATCCTTGAGCCAGCCATGGAGAAAATTTAGAGCTAAAATCTCTTCCCAATAAATCATTTCTGGTCTCCTTGTAATTAGAAATCAAATCTGTTTCCCAAAGGTAATATTGGAGCTGCTTCACCGCTTCTGTCTCACCACCCTTCCAGGTAAAGCCACCTTTTGAATTGAGTCCAAATTCCTCCTGTCCCAAATCAGCCATCGAAGGCACTTCACCATAATCTATGTCAGCAAGATCATAGCGCTTTATCGATGCTGGAGAATCAATAGGCTGTCTGACAGGGATGTATTTTTCGACTTCCTTTCTGAATTGAGTAAAAATATCTGGCGTATGTGTCACAGGAAATGGCAAATCAGCAGTATAGTAGAGCATCTTTCCTCTGGAATATCGCAATTCTTGCCCGATCGTCCAAAGATTGTGCTCCATAGCATCCTGCACATCTACTTCTTCCTGAGTACGTTCTCTATTACAAAATACCCAACTCGATTTTACTTGACGAGCCAATTCTAAAATTTCATCCTCAGGGTTACCAATTCTGATATATAGATCTGAGCCAAGGTTTTTGAGATTTTGCTTTAGGTCTTGAATAGATTCAATGATAAATTGAGTTCTATATTTGCCAACTTTAGGAAAACCAAATTTAGTCTTAGAAAAAAATACTCTCGGATCAAAAATATAAACTGGAATTACATTTTCTGCTGCTTCCAAGGCATCATGTAATGCCTCATTATCATGAATTCTTAAATCATTTCGGAACCAAAGAATTGCTGTTTTATTTGCTCTTGCCATTTGATACTCTCTAGGAATATAACAATTGCAAATGTAAATGGTTTTTTTATAATTCTTATTAGTAGGAATAATAATAGCTCAAGAAAATTACAAATTGCTATTTTCTATCCAAATGTGCTAAACCAATTACATTCATTGGGTTTTCCAGACCAACATCCAATTATTCCAATATCAATATTATCTATTCAAATTCTAAAATCATTCAACAACTCAAAACATCAATATCGTTATTACTTTGCCATTCTTTTGTAAAATAGAATATCAAGAACATGTATCTTCAAGGCAATCAACTATTTTTGTAAAAAGAAATTTAATGAAGCAGTTTATACTACTTTTTTTGACAATAGCTCTTTTCACCGCCTGTGAAGAAAAGTCCGACCTTGAAGCTGAAGTGATTGCCATCCACGATGAGGTAATGCCCAAGATGGGTGCTATGCATCTGGCTCGGAAAAACTTACGTGAGGTGATGAAGTCTACTGAAGATGAAGCTATAAAATCGGAAATATTGACTATGATTTCTGATTTGGAAAATGCAGATGAGGGTATGATGACTTGGATGCATGAATGGAAGGTACCAGAGAATGAACCAGAGAAACGTGTTTATCTTTTAAAAGAGAAAGAAAAAATAACAAAAGTCAAACATGATATGTTGTCCAGTTTAGAGAAGGCCAATAATTTCATTGAAAAATCAAAACTAAAATGAAGGTAAAAAAATTCTTATTCCTTTTAATGGTCATTTGTTTGGGAGCGAGTTGCAATTCATCTTCTCAGGAAGAGCTGCCTATCCTTGGTAAGAAAAAAATGGTTGAAGGCAAAGAAGTAGATCATACAATTCCAAATTGGGAGTTTATGAATCAGGATAGTAGCATGGTCACGAATAAAGACTTGTCTGATGTAGTATACGTCACAGATGTATTCTTCAGATCATGCCCGACCATCTGTCCGAAAACCATGCGCGAGATGAAGCGGATTTATACGGAATTCGAAGATAATCCACAGGTAAAATTGGTATCCTTCACCATAGATCCTGAGCGAGATTCGCCAGCAAAACTCAAGGAGTATGCGGCAAACTTGGAAGTAAACACAAAAAAATGGTGGTTTCTTCATGGTGACAAAGAAGAAACTTATGACCTCGCATTAGACTATTTCAATACTGCTTATGAAGATTCCGATGTTCCTGGAGGATTCAATCATTCTGGGAAATTAATACTTACAGACAAAAACGGACATATCCGATCTTTTTCAGAAGGTACTGACCCCGATGAAACACCTAAATTGATTAAAGATATAAAGACACTGCTGAAGGAATACGAAACGAATGAAAAGTAGAATTCTCTTTCTTTTGTTTTTATCGAGTGGCATGGCAATCTATGGTTGCAAAAACAAAACCTATAGCCAAGGAGAGCGACTGTATACTGCACATTGCGCCAATTGTCATATGGAAGATGGTAAAGGACTCGCCAAATTGATTCCACCTCTTGCCAATTCGGACTACTTGAAATTAAATCAAGACCTCATCCCTTGCATTATACGAAATGGACAATCAGGAGAAATAACGGTCAATGGCACCATCTACAATCAAGAAATGCCAGGAGAAAAATATACCGACATCCAAATTAATAATA
Source organism: Saprospiraceae bacterium (assembly GCA_965230575.1). Lineage (GTDB taxonomy): Bacteria > Bacteroidota > Bacteroidia > Chitinophagales > Saprospiraceae > CAJXUU01. The sequence goes on along the minus strand of OZ246013.1, from coordinate 5,114,907 downwards.
TGATCAATTACATCAATACGGCGTGGGGAAATGATATTCCAACTGTGACTATAACGGATACCAAAGAAAGGTTATCGAATTGTGATGCATTATTGGTTGAATAAGATATCGCACCTACGCCGCTAAATTGTATCAAAATTATAATCTTGCCACAAAGGTTTCGTCCCGATAGGGCCTACATACACAAGCTAGAATTTTAGCGCTAAATCACTCTCCGATTTTCAATTTCAATTCTCTCCAGTCTCCAATCCTCAATCTTTCCAATCTCTCCAATCTTTCAAATCTCTCCAATCTTTCCAACCTTTCCAATCTTTCAAATCTTTCAAATCTCTCCTCCCCCTTCAGAAATCTTCAATACTCCCACCTACCTGATTCATTCTCAATCACAAGCTCCTGCCCATCAAACTTCTCTGTATGACCAATGATCTGAGCATCGATATTGAATGTTTTGGCAATGGCAATCATGGATTCGGCTGCCTCCTTACTGGGTGTATAGACTTCCAATCGGTGCCCCATATTAAATACCTGATACATTTCTTTGTAATCAAGACCTGATTCCTCTTTGATCATTTTAAAGAGAGGTGGGATAGGAAGCAAGTTGTTTTTAACAATTCTCAGATTCTTGTCCAGGAATTTCATGACCTTGGTTTGAGCACCTCCAGTACAGTGAATCATTCCATTGATACTTCCTCTATGATTGTCGATTATCTTTTTGATAAGTGGAATATAGGTTCGAGTCGGTGATAACACAAGCTTACCCGCATTTACACCCTCCACTTCCGTAGGATCGGTCAACCTTTTGGATCCAAGATAGACTACTTCATCAGGCGTATTTTGATCATAACTATCCGGATATTTTTGTGCATATTCTTTATGAAAAATATCATGTCTGGCAGAAGTAAGTCCATTGCTCCCCATACCACCATTGTACTCATTCTCATAGGTCGCCTGACCATAAGAAGCAAATCCAACGATATAATCCCCTTCTTGAATATCAATATTGATGATCTCTGATTTCTTCAATCTGGCAAAAGCCGTATAGCCAACATCAATAGTCCGCACTATATCTCCAACATCTGCTGTCTCTCCTCCTGCTAATATCATCTTCACTCCCACCTCTTCCATTTCATCCAAAAATGTCTGAGTCTGATTGATGATCACATTTAATACTTCGCCCGTAATGAGGTTTTTATTCCTGCCAATGGTACTGGAAAGCACAATATTCTCTACCGCACCGACACATGCCATATCATCAATATTCATGACAATACTATCCTGCACTATTCCCTTCCACACATTGATATCACCAGTCTCCTTCCAATACATATACGCAAGACTCGTTTTAGTCCCAGCTGTATCGGCATGCATTATGTTGCAGTAGGCATCATCCCCAGCCGCATAATCAGGCAAGACCTTACAAAATGCGTTTGGAAAAAGTCCTTTATCCAGGTTTTTAATAGCCTTGTGCACGTCGTCTTTTGATGCGGAAACACCCCTTAAATCATATCTCAATTTGTCCTTCATCAATGTGATATTTTTAGAGCTACAAAAGTAACAGATTTGTTGGATTACTCGATATATCTTGAAGTGATTTAAAAAAACGACTCTACCTCGATCACCTCCCCTGCTTCCATCGAATCAAGAAATATATCACCTATTCTCACGCGAAAAAGCCTGAGTGTAGGATAGCCAACCGCAGCAGTCATTTTCCTCACCTGTCTAAATTTACCCTCTCTTAGAACTATTGAAATCCACGATGTCGGGCCATGTCTGTCGTCTCTAATTCGTCGTGTGCGCTCTGGGAATTGTGGCGGATCTTCCAGTCGTAAAACCTGGCATGGCTTTGTAGTATATTTTTTTCCTTTGTAGCTCAATTCAATTCCTGTCTGCATTTTCATCAAACCTTCATCATCCAACTCGCCATCTATCTGGGCATAATATTCTTTTTCCACCTTACTACTATTGATTCTTGCACTTACTTTTCCATCTGTAGTCAGCAAGAGCAATCCTTCCGAACTTTCGTCCAATCTTCCAATTGACATTATACCCTCTGGAAAATCAAAGAGCTCACCCAAAAGTTTCTTCTTGCCCTGTTTGGCCAATTTGAACTGAGAGAGATAGCCATATGGCTTATGGATTTTGAAATGTCTGTGATTCATTTGAATGCGAATGTACAATCCAAAATTGATTTTACCGCTAAGGCGCGAATTACGCAAAGAAAAAATTGTCCTATCCTTTGCGATCTTAGCGCTTTAGCGGTTATCCCCAAAAAAAAGCCTTTCATTCCAAAAACTTCTTACATTTGCACCGCTTTTCGAAAATATATAAAAAGTATATAATATATGGCTCTTCAATGTGGCATCGTAGGACTACCGAATGTAGGCAAATCAACACTCTTCAATGCATTGACCTCGGCTAAGGCTTTGGCAGCGAATTATCCATTTGCAACCAAGGACCCGAATCTTGGTATTATTACTGTTCCAGACGAACGGCTGGATGCACTGGCAGCTATTGTCAATCCTCAAAAGGTTCAACCTACTACGGTAGAGATTCTGGATATTGCGGGATTGATAAAAGGAGCGAGCAAGGGTGAAGGCCTTGGAAATCAATTTTTGGCCAATATCAGAGAGGTAGACGCCATCGTCCATGTTGTCAGATGTTTTGAAGATGACAACGTGATTCATGTCGATGGAAATGTGGATCCAGTAAGAGATAAAGCCATCATCGACATGGAATTGATTCTCAAGGATTTGGAAACCATGGAAAAGAGAATTGAGAAGCTAAAAAAAGGTACTAAAGGAGGTGATAAAGAGGAATTGAGAAAACTGGAATTTGCTCAAGAACTTTATGCTCACCTGGAAGCAGAAAAGCCAGCCAGAAGTTTTGAGGTTCAAGATGGGATGGAAGAATTATACAAGGAGCTATACTTATTGACCAGCAAGCCAATACTATACGTGTGCAATGTGGACGAAGCCAGTGTGCTGTCTGGAAATGAAATGACGAAAAAGTTCATGGAATTGGTGGCATCCGAAAATGCAGAAGTAATATTAATATCAGCTGGAATAGAAGCAGATATCGCGGAATTGGAAACCAGGGAGGAACGTATGGAATTCGTGGAAGAAATGGGCCTCACGGAGCCAGGAGTAAATCGAGTAATCACAGCGTGCTACAAATTGCTCAATCTGATAACCTATTTCACAGCGGGGGAAAAAGAAGTGCGTGCCTGGACCATAATAGATGGATGGAAAGCTCCTCAGGCCGCAGGTGTGATTCATACTGACTTTGAAAAAGGATTTATTCGAGCAGAAGTCATTAAGTATGATGACTATATATCTCTAGGTTCAGAGGCTGCAGTAAAAGATGCTGGAAAGATGGGAATTGAAGGCAAGGAATATGTGGTTCATGACGGTGACATAATGCATTTCAGATTCAATGTCTAAGTACGTTTATTACATATTCAACAAACCATATAACGTATTATCACAATTTACAAAAGAGGTGCCTGAGCATATCACACTTCAGGATTATCTTGACCTGCCATCCGATGTCTATCCTGTTGGGAGATTAGATAAGGATAGTGAAGGGTTGCTCTTGCTCACCAATGACAATCAACTCAAAAACAAGCTTTTAAGTCCAGATCGAAAATCGCCCAAAACATATCTTGTCCAAGTAGATGGAGACATCTCGGATGAAGCGATCAAGACCTTACAAAATGGCGTCACGATCAAACTAAAAAAAGGTCCATATAAGACAAAGTCCTGCCTCGCTCGCAAAGTAGAAAAGCCAAATGTTACTCCACGCGTTCCACCAGTGAGATATCGAGCGAATATCCCTACTTCCTGGATTGAAATCACAATCACAGAAGGTAAAAACAGGCAGATACGAAAAATGTGCGCCAGAGTTGATTTTCCATGTCTAAGATTAATTCGGATGAAAGTAAATAATTTACAATTTGGAGATATAAAAAGTGGAGAAGGCCGTCACCTTTCTAATGAAGAATTGAAAAAACTAAGATCTGATTTGTAATTGTCAATTACACAAGTCTATTTTTCTTCTTGTCGCTCATCTAAAGCAAGAATGAATTCAAAGCCACTTCCAATTTGGGTATTGATTTCAATTGAAGCATTTATAGAATTTGCCCGACTCTCAATACTTTTCATACCGAGGCCACCTTCCGCCTTGTCCTTATTTTCGAAATCGAAACCCTTGCCATTGTCCTTGTAATAAAATTCAAAACTATCTCCTTTAGACCTGAACTTGAGTTTGATTTTAGTGGCTTCTGCGTGTTTTAGTGTATTATTGGTCAATTCTTGCAAGATCCTATAAAGACTCAGTTCTTTCTGCTTAGAAAATCGAGGAACCTCTACATAGTCAAACACAACGTCTATTTTCTTCATTTTTTCAATCCTGAGACATAGATCTTCACACGCCTGAATAAATCCTACATGCTCCAGGTTGGGAGGGAATAGATTATGAGATATATTTCTAATTTGCACCAGGGCATTATCAATTAATTCTGTTGATTCCGATTTTAACTCTTGATAGGAGTCCTGGTCTGCCGAAGGGTTTAGTTGATTTACATAAATCTTGGCAGCTGATAGTATACTCCCAATATCATCATGGAGGTCTGAAGCAATCCGTTTACGTTCTGCTTCCTGGGCTTCGAAAGAAAATTGCAACATGTCCTTTTGATATTCCCTTTCCATTTTTTGGATATTCTCTTTCTGTGCAAACAACCTTTTTTGATAGACCAAAATAAAAACAACTATGGCGATGGCCAAAGTCAGCATTCCCAAGACTCCACAAAGAATCAAAAAGAGGGGTAATGCTATCTCGCTGTTCGGATCCATAAGGCGATGGTATATGAAATATTCAAGAAAATATTAAAGATAGCATGAATTCCCCAAAGCGTAAATAGAGCTTGATTTGATGATTTATAGTAGTTTGAAAAAAGAAAAATGAACAGGCTCCCTGAAAAATATATGAATACTCCCAAATTCAACCAAAATAGTGGCTCATTTTCCAATCGTTTTATCGTTAATTCGGAAATGGTAATATAGAAATAGCACAAGGCAAAAAAGAGAACAATAAAACTGGCTAAGGGCCTTGAATAACTATTGAAACTATAAATTCCATTTAATATAGCAGCATCGACAATAGCGAATAATACAAAAAATACAATCACTCCGATTAATTGCTTTTGCGAGAAAAAACGCTGTATCCCCTTGGACTGTATGAGTACGATAGCTCCAAACTGAAGAACTGTAAAAAGATGGAAAGCTGGAAGGTTTCTTATTTCGAAGAATGTCAATGCATAATTGCCAAACTCGCCAATGAAGGTGATTAGCACTAAAATGGCGATCAAACGTTGTACTTTATCTAGTCTCTTTATTAAAATTATGGCAAAAATAGCGGGTATCAATACAGAATAGATTGATGCATAAGAAGCTATACCCGCTATTTTTTCTACCATTGTTTGAATGTTTTTATCGCTATGAGCCCAGAGATTCCAATTGATCTGGCTTGCACCAAGGTGGACAAGGTCTCGATGTATCATAAAAACCTGGAGGTAATTCATCTACAAATCGACCACCTCTTAACTTCGTTTTGGTCTTAGTTTTTTTCTTAATAGTTCCAATAGCATTAATTCTGACGATTGGTCTAAAGTTAAAAGGGTGATAATCGGCAACCGATAAACCAGCACCAAGGCTTATTAAGAAGTCAACATTTTTTGATACGTTCAGATTATCAAAAATAGCCCTGGTTTCTACTTCATCATAATTATATTGTTTTACCCTCATCAATTTTTGTTGTGAAAAAACAGTTTGCAAAGGAGCAGGACCATTTTTATTTACTTCCAAAGTACCTTCCGGTGACAAACAATCAAATGCGCTTATCAATTCTGTATCACCCAATGCTTGCCAATTTACAATAAATAATTCAGCCACCTTGGGTGAAAGACGTTGCTCTTCATCACCAGGATTAGCCAGTCTATTGATTTTGGACCTCATAGCTATAGATGAATTCAAGTTAAATGTTGAACTCTGTGGTGTTGTTGGAAAGTAATAAGCAAGATTATTATTGTGAGCCAATTTCAACTCCACTTTCAAAATAGGAATGAATTCACTTTGGCTGGAATCGAAAGATCCGGGAAATACTTTTATTTTATGATCCTTTTTTCCCATTATTACTGAAATGGCACTGACATTATCTCCCTTATAAAGATTATTGAGCTTCTTGATAAATGTTACATTTTGTGATGCCAATTGGTAAGAATCATATCTTTCAATTCCGTTTTTGGTCTCTCTGGTAAATAAATCGCCTAGTGCAATAGGGAGGCATTTTTGCCAATTACTCATCATTCTTTTGACTTTTTTAATTGGCATCAATATGGGTTCTATATCTGCAGTTGTCTTTTTTACTTTTTTCATATTTAAAGTTTTTTTAGGTGAAAAATAATTTTCAATATAATCCAATCACAATCAAGAATTTAATCTTTATATTGAATTCCAATAAAATCACGTATTAGTAGGTAGTCAAAACAAGTAGAACTACGTGATTTTTAATGAGTAATTACAAATAAAAATGTCAGAATTGAGATGGTCATACCACTTTAATACTGAGATGTAAACCAAAATAATAATGAGTAAAATCAAACTTATCATAGCCGACGATCAGGTGTTATTCTTAAAAGGGTTGAGACTCTTGATAGATTCTTTTGATTCTATCACCCTCGTTGCAGAAGCGCAAAATGGCCAGGAATTGATAAAAGAAATTGCTCAGCACTCTCCAGATGTAGTGCTTATCGATCTCAAGATGCCTGTCATGGATGGCATTGAAGCCACGAAAAAAATAAGAGAATCCTATCCCGATGTTAAGATCATACTATTGACTATGTACAATGACGAAAGTATTATCAATCTGATCATGTCCTTGGGAGCAAATGGTTATCTGCTGAAAAATGAAGAACCACATGTATTAAAAGAAGCCATCGAAACAGTTTACGAAAAGGATTTTTATTTCAATGAATATACTTCTCGTGCACTCCTCAATGGCAGCAGAGACCCTTCTTCTAGAAAGGGAAAGTCCAGCTTATTTCAGGAAATCCAACTTACCTCGAGAGAAGAAGAAATACTTAAACTAATCTGTCAGGAGTTTACTTCAAGTGAAATTGCAAACAAGTTGTACATCAGTATAAGGACGGTAGAAGGGCATCGTAAAAACCTTCTTGAAAAAGCTGATGTTCGTAATACAGCTGGGCTTGTGTTATATGCTATGAAAAATGGTATTATCGAATTGTAATGGATTTTATCGATATATATATACTTTCATTCTTCACATACCAGTCTTCCACTTTCTCTTCTACAGTAACACATAAGATGAATAGACTATCACAATGACCTGATCGAAGTCTTTATCTCATAATTGACTCCTACGTTTTCGTAGGGTTATTGGTCATTTCTTTTTATACTCTGATTGCCAAAGCCGAATTAAAATACGTATTAATACGTGCTCCTAAGTAGTAACCCCTATTTTCAAAAACGAGTAATTCTGGTCATATAGATCTCACCCCTCCCATTTACATTTGACCTAACAATTCGCAGTTATTTAACGGACTTCAGAAATGCCTGTAGGAAGATATTATGCGATTCATTTATTAACCTTAAAAAACTTTTTTATGAAATTTCCAAAAGAATTTTTACTCACAACGCTATTTTTAGAAGAAAAGCATCTTCAATTGGAAGGAAACGGCGGATTGAATCCAAAAAACACCTTGGATGGAGCTGCTTTTATGTCTGAGCAACAAAATGCTACTGGTGAGATATGGAAAGCTATCCCACTAGGCGATGGGTATTTTCAATTAACGACTCTTTTTGTTGAAAAGAAAGGTCTTGTACTTGAAGGTAACGGTGGTCTTGACCCTAAAAACACCTTAGGAGGTGCTGCTTTTATGTCTCCTCAAAAAAATGCAACTGGTACGATGTGGAAAGCCATCCCATTGCCTAATGGATACTTCCAATTGACAACTCGTTTTATGGAAACGCATGGCGTCGTACTTGAAGGAAATGGCGGACTAGATAAGCACAACACGCTAGGAGGAGCCGCATTCCTTTCACGTCAAACCAATGCCAGTGGAACAATGTGGAAAGTTATTCCAAGACATTAATAACACATAATATCTTCAATCATCGAGGATATCATCTTAATTGCCCTTGTGACAATATTGTTTGCAAGGGCTAATTTATTCCCTCTTATTCCAAGATTAATATTTTAGTTTTAGGCATTCCGTCTCCAATTACATTCAAAACATATGCCCCAGAAGGTAAATCTCTTCTATCAAATTGATAAGTCTTATCCGTAATTTTTATTAAGTGCTCTCCAATAATCCTGGAGCCAGTAAAATCTACCAATTCAATTTTCAAGTTATCAGAATTGACAGGAACATCAATCGATGCATAATCCAAAATTGGATTAGGATAAACCACAATTTCAGATTCTTCAGAATTCACCGAATTCCATATAGAACTCATAACATCATATTTGAGAATAGTCCCATTCGACCCCACAGCCCAGCCTTCATTATCATTAGTAAGGTGGACATTCATCACATGATCATCTGTTGGACTCACTATAGCCTCCCAATTTTCGCCACCGTCATTGGTATATAGCATCCTCCCATTTCTGCCCACTGCCCAGCCATCATTTTTATTTGTAAATTGTATGTCTTGAATCCATTCTATCGTTGGGGGAAACTGTCTTTCCCAATTTTCACCGCCATCCACAGTCCTATAGATGGTTCCTTGCTCTCCACATACCCAAGCAGTCATCGAATCAATAAAATGGAGTCGACTGATTGTATGGAAGCTGATATCATTGTATTCCCAGCTTTCTCCTCCATTCACTGTTTTTGCCACATTACCCGCAGAGATGTAATAGCCAATAGAATCTGTAATGAAATGTATATCTAATATAGAACTTGGCCAGCTAGTGGATTTGTCTATCCATGTTTCGCCTCCGTCAATGGTATGAAATATTTTACCACCATTACCAGCTACCCAACCTTGGTTTTCATTCATAAAGTGCATGCCCCATATAAATTGGTCGTTCTCTATTTCTTGTTGAATCCAGGTCTCACCCTGATCTCCAGAATGCAACAAGGTGCCGTTCGCACCAATGGTCCAACCAGTTGACTTATTCACAAAATAAACATCCCAGAGATTTGATTGTGAATCAGTCGAAATTTCATTCCAACTGAGACCTTTATCATGAGTTTTTAAAACTGTACCATTGAAGCCCACAGCAATGCCAGTATCTGAATCAAAAAAGTGGACACCGCGAAGGTGGGTAGAAGTCCCGCTGTCTTGAATTATCCATTGTCCGAAACTATGATGCGCAATGCAAACAAAAGCAAATAAGAAGGTTAGTCGAAATATTTTCATTGGTTTGTGTTTTGGTTTATGAAGTGATTTAAAAACGTAGGTTAAAATGAATTGTATATGCTTGGTTATCAAATTGAAGCGATTTTTAAGAAGCATAGCCTTAGCTAAACGCCGAAAAAATTGAGAAAAGTTGAGAATCAATGATATGCAAGGCAATTAACATTATGTTTTTAAATCACTTCTATATAAGAAGAAGTGATTTAATAATTTTCTATTACTGAAAGATATTAATTTTATAAAAAAACTCAATGGTTTAATACTTTACTTACAAAAGGATAATACTGAAAATTGAATTTTTTATCCCCATTTATTAATAAAATCCTAAAATAATTTCACCTAACTCATTGATAATCTATTCTTCGTTTCCGAAAAAAACAAGGAATGATAATCCAAGACATCTGAATATTATTTTTTTAAATAAAAATGCGGATTAAGACTTCACCAGATTTTCGACCTCCAATAAATTGACTGCATTATCTGATACGCCTTCAATATTTTTCAAAGAAAACAAAGCCGTTTCATCATAAAATAGAAAGATTACAGGTGCATCTTCTATCAGCATCCGATCCATTTGATGATACAGTTTGAATCGTTCGGTGAGGTCATCTGTTTGAATGGCTTTTTCATAGAGGGCGTCAAATTCCGGATTGGAATACCGCGTGTAATTTGGTGGTGCGGGATATTTGCTGTAATACATGCACAAAAAACTCTCTGCATCTGGATAATCGGCAATCCAACTTGCTCTAAAAAATGGAATGGATGACTTCCTCATTCCATCTCTCAAAATGGACGATTCTAGCACTTCAATCTTGACTTTGATGCCAATCTCCTGCCATTGTCGCGCGATAAATGTAGTCAGATCCAAATAGTCTTTATTGGTAAACAGTTCAATTTCTGGCATTGGGTTATCCGGGCCATATCCTGCAATCTTAATGAGCGCTCTGGCAGAATCGGGCAAGTATCGATATCCTTTCACTGCTTCAGCATCGAACGAAGGCAGTCCACTCGGCACAAATCCAGCTGTAGCAGGTTTTCCCACATTATTCCTCAAGGCAGTCAGCATTAATTTCCTGTCCAAACCAAGATTCAATGCCTGTCTGATCTCCTTCTTTCTCAATGGACTATTCTCTGGCTGATTCGCCATATTGATACCCAAGTACTCAGAATTCAAATAAGGTGCCTTGATATAGTTCAATTCGTCCTTTCTCGAATCCAACAATTCTCCGTCTTGTGTCAAAAGATCATGAATAAACGAAGATTCCAACCCACTTACATAATCAAGATTGCCATTGAGCAATTCTAAAAAAGCGATCTTCTTGTCAGGAATAAAAGTTGTCTTGACCCCATCCAAATTATTTTTTACATCGCGAAAGTAGTTTTGATTTTTAATTAGAAAAAGAGCTTGATTTTCTTCCCATCTCTTGAATCGAAAAGGGCCCGTACCAATCGGATGTGATCTAAACTCGCTGCCATATGCATCTACACATTCTTTAGGTACTATACTACAATATTGCATCGACAGTATACCCAGCATTGGTATAAATGGAGCATTCAACCTCAACTCGAAAACCGTATCATTTACAGCCATAAATGCCTCCTTGCCATCAATTTTATCCGAAAACAACCATGAACCAGGAGAATTTACCTTCTCATCGACCAACCTTCTTAGGCTATAGGCCACATCTTTTGCGGTCACTACCCTATCCTTATCCACACAATCATCCTCATGAAAATGAACATCGTCTCTGAGTACAAATTGATATACAAGCCCACCTTCCAGGATACTCCATCTCTTGGCAATAGCAGGTTGGATATTCAACCCATCATCGAGACGGACCAAGCCATCAAAAATATGATGTGTTGCCCAAATATTATTTTGACTCTTTGCAAAAGCTGGGTCCAGTGAGGTGATATGATTGATCTGATTATACCTAAAAACGTTATACTTTACATCCTTCTTGCCACCACATCCCATACCCAAAACACCAATTATGAAGCAAAACATTAGGACGATCTTGCCAAGCTTATAATGCAGTGATTTTATAATGTATGTCAAAATGTTTTGCTGATGTTTGAATTTCAAATTGATGCTATTTTGGAATACCCAGCAATTGCCGAGGAAATGAAAAAAAATGTGAATAACTGATAATCAAGGACATACAATAATTTGAGAAATATGTTTTTAAATCACTTTATAAATATAGTATTCACTTCATTACTTTAGCGCGTAAATTAGAAAATGATATGTCAAGTAAAGATCAAAATTTATCTTCTGGATCAAAGGAAAAACTTAAATCAGTTGAAGATTTTTCGTTCGCCATCATAGTTTCGGATTGGAATGAAGACATCACTTATGCGCTTAGAGATGAATGTGTCGCCACTTTAAAAGCCAACGGTGCCAAGGCTGAAAACATTCTTATCCATCATGTTCCCGGAGCCTTCGAATTGCCGCTTGGGGCACGAATAGTAATGGGTCAAAACAAAGTAGATGCAGCCATATGTTTGGGTTGTGTAATCAAAGGTGAAACCGATCATGATATCTATATAAATAATGCTGTAGTAGCAGGAATTATGAACCTGGGACTGACCTCCAAAAAACCTGTGATCTTCGGAGTACTTACACCGAACACTAAAGAACAAGCCCTTGACAGAGCGGGTGGAAAGTACGGGAACAAGGGAATCGAGGCCGCTCATACTGCAATAAAAATGGTTCATTTAAATGACCCTGATCATGATTCTAAAAAGAGAATAGGATATTAAATCTTAGAGATATCCTGAAATTGTTAATTGATCGCGACATTTTCGCCTACTTGTGCTATAGATATAACCCGAAAAATATTACTTTAGCATTCCTAAAATCAAAGAACACCAATACAGATCAGATCTGCTAAAACAAGAAACGATCTTAAAATCCAACCTAATGAAAAAACTTCTCTTACTAATTACACTTTTCGGCATAATCTTCTTAGCTATTCTTTGCAAACCGGCTGACAACAAACAGACGGCCTATAAGCCTCCTGTAGATGGCATTATTGTCAAGAAAGATGCTGAGGATGTTCCCAAAAAGAAAGACAGGGAAGCTTGGTTTGAGCTTATGCACCAATCCGCTGAAGGTGTAGATTGGAGAGAGATAGAAATAGAAAACAGAAAAGAACAAGCCTTGCGTAAAAATGTAATGCGCAAGGAAAATGGATATGAGCGAAATTCTATCGAATTGGTTGCCAATGGAAACCTGAGAGGTCGATGGTTGGAAAGAGGTAGTAATAATAATGCGGGATCGATGCTCACCGTGAATTACCTTGTAGAAGACGATATGCTATATGGGATTTCAGCTGGAGGAACACTTTGGAAAGGTGATCGATCAGGATTTGACTGGCAGGTAATCAATCAAGATTATAGATTTTCGGCAGACCTCATCGAAGCAAGATATATCGCAGATGGCACTTTGAGAATAATTGCAAATCTGAATCACCACCCCGTTTATTCTGATGATGGTGGAATAACATGGGTTGAAGGACAGGGAATAATTTCGAATGGAGGAGCTAGAATGAAGGACTTTGTCGAAATTGATAATGGAGATATTTTTGTTCTTCAAAAATCAAATGGTGGTGGAAATTATTCTGTATATCGATCACAAGATGATGGCGTCAGCTGGACCAATATACAGACCTTCCTTACTTCAGACAATAGAAATCTTAACCTCGTTGGAGTTAGTAATACAGACAAATTAATGGTTATTGAGCAGGTAGATACGGACTTGTCCAATGTATATTTGTGGGAAGATGAATTGGATGCATTTGCAAGAGTCGCTAGTAATTCAGGAGTTGGATTTGGAGGAAATGACAGGGCAAATCTTAATGCCACATTTGCAGAAGACAGTTTGAGACTCTATGTAAGAAACCATGAAAATCGACTTTTTGTATCCATGGATACTGCGCAAACATGGGAATGGTTGGCAAATCTTCCTACTTCCCCTTGGGCGGTTGGCGTATATGTATCCCCATCGGATCATACCAAGATGATGTACGGCGAGGTAAATCCTTACAGATCAGCAACAGCAGGAAAATTCTGGAACCAAGTGAGTGTTTGGTGGGAATATTATGACGACATATTCACCAAGTTGCACGCCGACATCATGGACATAAAAGAATTCAAACAAGCAGATGGCACACCATTCACTGTGGTATGCAACCATGGTGGTGTGAGCCAAAGTTTTGATTATGGAGACACTTACGAAAACATTGGTCTATTGACCTTGAATATTAGTCAATACTATAGTGTGGTTACCCACCCGACTGATCCAAGATGGATTTTCGCGGGTTCACAAGATCAAGGATTTCAGCGTGGAAAAATAAATGGAGACAGTGAAGCATCATTGGATCAGGTAATATCTGGTGATTATGGTCACATCGTATTTTCTGGTACTGAAAACAATATGTGGACTGTCTATCCTTGGGGATCGGTAAGCTATTACGGCAACCCTCTAATTCAAGGACCTACAGCAGGATGGACAATTCCAGATGACAATAACTCAGCATGGATACCGCCACTAGTAAGCCACCCAGACAAATCTCAAAACACAATTTTCATGGCAGGAGGAAGTATGGATTCGAATGATGCGAGCCATATTATTAGGCTGGATATCGATGCTGCTGGGCAAATCGTTCCTTCTCAATTGGACTATGATTTCAGCCAATTTGGAGGAGATGTCTCTGCCATTGGATTCAACCACTTCGATCATGACCAAATATATGTTCTTTCATCCAATGGTATATCGTACAAATCCATAGATGGCGGTCAAACCTTCGAAAGAAAAGACTTTGGATTTCCTGGTGGACATTACTTATATGGATCATGTATCAAAACAAGTAAGCTGGATCCGAATGTAATTTATATTTCAGGTAGTGGCTACTCGAATGATGGTGTATTCAAATCAACAGATGCTGGTGAGACCTACCAGCCAATGGGTAATGGACTTCCGAGTACTTTGGTATTCTGTATCGCACCGAATGAAGATGAATCGCTAATATTTGCTGCCACGGAAGCTGGACCATATGTCTATGTGGCTTCTGAAGAGCAGTGGTATGACCTGAGCGGTGTAGGTACTCCGAATCAAACTTATTGGAGTGTAGAATATCTGGAAGAAAGTCAAACGGCAAGATTTGGAACGTACGGAAGAGGAATATGGGACTTTGAAGTAGAAGAGCAAGTAGTAGGAATCGAAGAAGAAATCGTAAAAGCAAAAACAAGAATCCAAACATTTCCAAATCCATTTACAGACAAGTTAATTTTGAATAGTGAATATGAAGATTTGACCAATGTCACTATTTCTGATCAACAAGGACGATTGGTGAAAAAATTTACGAATCAAAAAATAAAAAACTTGTCTCTAGATTTGTCAGATCTCAACAACGGCATTTATTTTGTTACTATAATTATGAATAATAATTCGGTAACAGAAAAAATAGTCAAAAACTAATGAGCGAAACAACAATTTTAGGAATTGGGTCCAGGGTAAAACATCCAGCATATGGAGATGGTGTCATTATTAGCGTAGATGTCGCAGCGTACCAATGCTGTTTTATGCAATACGGACTAAAACATGTGGGGAAAGAATACTCTGCCTGGGAAGTCATAGAAGCCATCGAACATACTTCAAGTGTTTCATTCACTGAAGCCGAAAAATCCCTTACTAAAATCTTGAAAGCTTGGATGGGAGTATCCGAAGTTGTAGAACTGGGTGACAAATGGGACAATGGAAAGATGATTCTTCAACCCGGCGACACTGGCCTCAAGTCTAAAGAAATTCCGATTGATACCTTCTTCCATAAAATAGTAATGGTCAGAGATCGCCTTAGAGTGATGGAACAAAGAATCAATAGCAGCAAACTCACCGACGAAGAAAAAGTAAATCTGCAACAATACATCACAAGAATTTACGGAAGTCTTACATCTTTCAATGTTCTTTTCAAATACAAAGAGGACCACTTTAAAGGGGATAGTTCGAAATAGAAAAGGAAGGGGAAAAATTGTGGATTGGAAATTGTTAATTGGAGAGATTGGAAAGATTGAGAAAGATTGGAGAGATTGGAGAGATTGGAAAGATTACATTCTAAATTCAACAATCAAAAATTAAGAATCAAGAATTAACAATCAAGAATTAACAATCAACAATTAACAATCAACAATTAACAATCAACAATTAACAATTAACAATCAACAATCAACAATCAACAATTAAGAATTAACAATCAAGAATTAACAATTAACAATCAACAATCAACAATCCCCTTTCCTCATCCAATCTCCAATTCCATTAATTCCATATCTTAGCATTTAGATGAAAAAGAGAATAAACAGAAAGGAGTTTCTTAAGACTGCGGCAGCGGCTGGTTTAGGTGCTACGATATTGAGTTCATGTGGTGCGGATAATGTTGCGAAGGATGTAACTAGTCCCAATATCATATCCAATAAGAAGTACAAGTGGAAAATGGTAACGACATGGCCGCCCAACTTCCCTGTCGTTGGTACAGGAGCCGTGAAGTATGCGGAGTGGGTCAATGAAATGACCAATGGCCAAATTGAGATTAAAGTCTACGGTGGTGGCACCTTGGTTCCTGCCCTTGAAGTATTCGATGCGGTGAGCAGTGGAGCGGCCGAAATGGGAAGTGGGGCATCTTACTACTGGGCTGGAAAAAATCCTTCTGTTCAGTTTTTCACTACGGTTCCATTTGGACTCAATGCACAACAAATGAACAGTTGGCTTTATGCTGGAGGAGGAATGGAACTATGGCGCGAGCAATACGCCAAATACAATCTGGTGCCTTTTGCCGGTGGGAATACAGGAGTGCAAATGGCTGGATGGTTTAATAAGGAGATCAATACGATTGAAGATTATGAAGGACTGAAAATGAGGATTCCTGGACTGGGAGGAAAAGTGCTCGAAGAAATTGGAGGCACACCTGTCTTGTCAGCTGGATCAGAAATATATACCAATCTTGAAAGGGGTGTAATCGATGCTACGGAATGGATCGGACCCTACCACGACTATTTGATGGGCTTTCATGATATTGCTAAATATTATTATTCTCCTGGTTGGCATGAAACGGGTTCCAACTTGGAAATCCTCGTCAACAAAAGGCTCTACGACAATCTGCCGAAATCTTTTCAGGCAATTCTAGATGCCGCAGCTTATAAGCTAAACGCTTGGGCGCTAGCAGAGTTTGAAGCCAAAAACAATGAATACCTACAAAAAATCATCAATGAATCTGATGCAGAAATTAGACAATTAAATCCTGAGGTTTTGACTGCTCTTTTCCAAGCAAGAGAAAAAGTCATTGGTGATCTGGTCGAAAGTGATGCAGATTGTAAAAAAGTATATGCCTCCTACTCTAAATTCCAGAAAGATATTACTGCCTGGTCCAATTATAGTGAGGGGCTATATCACAATGTAATGTCAGGCCGAAAGTAGGTAAGCGTCAGTCGCTGGCATCTAAGTTTCTAGTACGATCCAATTTGATATGATATTTAATACTTCAATTCTTAAAACAGAATACCTACCTCCAATTTCCACGTTCTGGGCCATTCTCAATTCGGAAAATATTTTGATGGAGGTCAATGAGAATTATCAAAAAAAAAGCACACGAAACCGTTCAAAAATTCTTGGCGTCAATAACATTGAAGTATTAAGTGTCCCCTTAAAAAGAGGTAAAAATAGCAAGATGGCTATATCTGAGGTACAAATATCATATGAAGACAATTGGCAAAATAGACATCTGCATAGTATAAGATCTGCATATGGCAATTCTCCTTATTTTGATTTCTACTTTGATGCATTGAAAGAAATAATAAGTCTGGAGCACGATTCACTTTTAAATCTCAACCAACAATTACTGGACTACTTTATCAAATCATTAAACCTGGAAGTCGAAATCAAACCTACCGAAGATTATCAATTTACTTATGGAGACGGCGATTGCGACTTACGAAATGTCAAATTCAACAACCCCAACTTAACTTCCTACACGCCTAAAAATTACAATCAAGTCTTTGAGGAAAAACATGGCTTCGTTTCAGGTATTTCGATTTTGGATCTGCTAATGTGCAAAGGCCCTGAGAGTATTTTATATATTTGATCATAAAGTCAATTAAATGTTGTTAAAAATCGAGACTAAGTAAATCCAAACTCTGTATGCAAGACAGTATTAATCCAGCGCTCAAAAACTTAAATGCAAAGACTGAACATGCTATACAGCAATTATTTCAGCTGACAAAATCTATCCAAAACCAAGAGCTCAATAGTACTGTCAAAGATATATTGGACAGATTGAGTGCCCCATTTACCTTTGTGATTGTTGGGGAAGTAAAAGCTGGAAAGAGCAGTTTTGTCAACGCATTGCTTGAAGCTAAAAAGGACATTTGCAAGGTGGCGCCATCACCAATGACAGATACGATACAACTGATTACCTATGGTGAAGAAGAAAAAATTGAAGAAGTCAATCCTCATTTCAAACGTATTTATCAACCTGTTGAGATATTAAAAGAAATCGCCATCGTAGATACGCCTGGCACGAATACCATTGTAGAACATCATCAGGAAATCACTGAACGATTTATCCCCCACTCCGATCTCATTGTCTTTGTATTCGAAGCCAAAAATCCTTACCGCCAATCGGCCTGGGAGTTTTTTGACTATATCAATGAAGAATGGAGGCGAAAAATCATATTCGTCCTTCAACAAAAAGACTTGATGGAGCCAGGTGATCTGGAAATAAATATCAACGGAGTCCATGAAAACGCAATCAAAAAAGGCATTGAAAACCCCAATGTATTTGCTGTCTCTGCCAAAATGGAATTGGATGGTTATGTAAAACTTAGTGGATTCATGGAGATTCGCAATTACATTCAAGAGAATATAATCGATGGCAAGGCTCCATATCTGAAAATTGCCAATAATATCAATACCTCTTTCGCAATTAATGAAAAGATCGCGCATAGTATCGGACTGAGAGAGCAGCAATGGCAATACGATCAGGAATTCAGGAATGAGATTAAGGAAACACTCGACCTTCAGGAATCAAAAACCAACAATCAGATCAAAATTCTCATTGAAAACCTCCTCGCTTCTTACGACAGGATAACGCTTGCCAAGGAGAAAGAATTAGCTGCAGGTCTTGGCTTTGTGACCGTCTTGAAAAGATCTATCAATTCGATATTTGGTTCTCAACAAAATTTGAAAGATTGGCTCATTCAACAGGCAAAGGATTTTGAATACAAATTGAATACATCATTAAAAGAAAAACTCACGAATGGTATCATTGATGTAGCCGATAATATTCAAATAATGGGAAAATTGGTGCATGCCAAAATCAAGGACAGCAAGACGATATTGGAAGATAGCGACGAAATATTCGCTGACATTGCTGAAAAGCGGGCAAATGTGTTGATGGATTTGCAAAAGAGCTTTACCAATTTCTTAAATGATTCCGAAAACTTCTACGACGAAAATTTTGCTTCCGAGTCCAGTAATGTTGCTCCAAATCTGGCAGCAGGGTCAGGAATTGCAGTAGTTGGTGTCATAATAGCCACTATTACACAAGGAGCTGTTTTTGATATTACGGGTGGTATTCTTACTACTATCGGAGTATTATTTGCCGGAGTGACCCTGGGATTGAAAAAGAAGAAGATTTTGAAAGGATTCAGACAGGAGATTGAAAAAGGTCGTAAAAAATTGGAATGGGAAGTGAGTGAAAAATTGATGGACTATACCAAGCGTATCAAAGGCAAGATTGACAATAATTTCTATCAATTGGACCTATTACTCGCGCATGAAGAAAAAGTTTTGGATGGGCTCAACTCTCTAAAAGACGACATTCACAACAATCTTGAAGAAGCGAAAGTTGAAGTCGCGAAATTTATTTAAACATTATTTTGTTATACATATAAATGATCTTATTGATCAGCATTTCGAAGTCAATAGAAAGACTTCATCAATTGAAAAAAATAAAATATGGAGACCACGCTAATTTATTTTAGTTTATCAGATTTAAAAATAATCACTGCAAGACATATCTTAACCGAAGCTGGTATTGAGTCTTTTACAGTCGACAAAAAAGACTCTGTCTATGCGGGCATCTTGGGTGGTAAAGTCGAATTGTATGTGCGTGAGAGTGACAAGGAAGAGGCACACAGACTTCTGACTGAGAATGATATGTTTGACTAAATATTTCACGACTGTCCTAAAAGGCACTCATTAAGTCTCCCCGACTTCTACATAAATTCTACTGGTATTATTGAATTTTACTCTCGCAAGTAGTTGGATGCTTGGAGATAAGATGGCATATTTGCAGCTTAATAATGAACCGTCGTTAATAAAGAGTGAAAGGAGTACAGAGAATTACACAATTATTGCTAATTATTGGGATAATTATATTCATCAATATAATCTCCAATTATTTTTTTGGTGCTATCGACTTGACCGAAGAGAAGAGGTATACCCTATCCCAATCGACACATAATGTGGTAGAATCCTTGGACGAGAATGTCTTTGTCAAGGTACTCTTGGATGGAGATTTGCCTCCTGGGTTTAAGCGGCTTCAGAATTCTACAAAAGAACTTCTGGATGAATTAAAAGACATCAATCCAGACATCCAATACATATTCGAAGACCCACTTGAAGGTACGACCCAAGAGATCAAAAGTAGAAGAGATCAACTTGCCAAAGATGGTGTCATCCCAGTAGCGCTTACCTACAACGATGGAAAAGAAGTAACCCAAAAAGGAATATATCCCTATGCTTTAATTAGCTACAAAGGCAGAAATAGCAAAATCAGTCTTTTAAAAGAGCAAAACCTGGGTGAAGATGATGAAGTAGTCCTCAACAGGAGTATTGAATTGCTCGAATACAAATTTACCAATCAGATTCAAAAGTTAATTTTAAATAAAAGACAGAATATTGCATTTTCCGAGGGGCATGGAGAATTGCCATTTGAGAGGACTTTGAGGCTGCAAAAAGAATTGGAGAACTTTTATAATGTAGGACGCCTCAATCTTGATAGCCTTATAGTGATTGACCAAGAACTGGACTTGCTTATAGTCGCGGCTCCGAAATCTGAATTTGATGACAAGTCCAAATTCAAGTTGGATCAGTACATAATGAATGGTGGAAGGATAATCTGGCTTATTGAAAAATTGGATTCTGACCTTGACAGCATCAACAAACATCGATTCTATGTCCCCAAGGATATAATCACTGGTGTAGATGATCTACTCTTTAAGTATGGTGCCAGAATACAACCCAACCTGGTACTTGATCTGGAGTGTTCAGCCATTCCTCAAGTCGTAGGACAACAGGATGGCAAACCCCAAACAATGCTGTACAAATGGTTTTACCACCCCTTGGCCATTGCCAATAGAGATCATCCTATCGGTAAAAACCTGGATCGTATCAATATGTATTTTCCCAGTTCGATAGATACCGTAAAAACAAAATATCCAGTAACCAAGACTCCGATACTTAGCTCGTCGCCGTACTCAAGATATCAATTGAATCCGGTAAGATTGAACTTTGAAATATTAAAATATCCACCTCAGCAAGATCAATTCAACAAGGGACCACAGACCTTGGGGCTTCTTCTGGAAGGAGAATTCGAATCGGCCTATACGAACAGAATTACACCTGGTTTTCAAGCCACTTTGGATCAATTGGATATTACCTTCCTGTCGAAAAGTGTCTATACCAAACAAATCGTGATTTCGGATGCGGACTTCATGAAAAACAGGGTCAATTCAAGGACTAATACAGCAGATCCTATTGGATTCAATGTTTGGGAGCAAAAGGTTTTTGATGGTAATAAGGATTTTATTCTCAATGCCATAGAATATCTTCTGGATGACAATGGCATTTTGGATTCGAGATCCAAGGAGGTAAAATTGAGATTGCTAGACGCAGTAAAGACAAAACAAGAAAGAAAGAAGTGGCAATTTATCAATATTGGACTTCCTCTCTTATTTTTGGCACTCTTTGGTTTCTTATTTAATTTCATAAGAAAAAGAAGGTATTCCAGGTAATCCAATTGCCTCGCGTATGCTTCAATTAACAGTAATAACTATATGAAAAGATTAGCAATATTATTTGCCATTTTGATAAGTTTAGGCGGTATAGCTTATTACCTGAATTCGACTTCAGACAGTGGTAAGACAAGTTTGGCTACCTCAGAAAGAGATTTTGCCTTCCCGAGAGATCAGGTTGGAAAAATTACAATTCAGAAGGTGGACTATCCCATGCAAACCTTTACCAAGAGAGAAGGAGGACATTGGTATATCAATGACAAGTACAAGGTAAGTCAATTTGCAATACCCTATCTTTTGCAATGTATTTCCGATCTTAAAATTCATAATATTCCTTCAAAGAGTGCAACTCAAAATATTCTAAAAGATATCGAGAGAATTGGAATTCAGGTGAAAGTATACGACTTGGATGGTAATGAAATGCGCTCCTACAAGGTAGGCTTGGAATCTTATGATGACAAAGGCACGGTCTTCCTCATGGATGGTTCCAGTCAACCGTACAATATGTATATCAAGGGTTTTGATGGCAATATGAGGACTAGATTCTATCAGGAAATAGACAAATGGAGGGATAGAGAAATATGGCAATACGATCCGGATGATATTGTAGAGGTTGGAATAAAATTTCACAAAAGTCAAAAAGAATCATTTAGATTGACAGTTGAAGATTCAGGAATAAAGGTCAAGCCACTAAGTCAGTTCATCAAGCCTTCCGAGAAAGAAGTAAACCAAGATATAGCCAAGGCCTATTTATCTGCATTCACTCGTATCTACGGCGAGGATTATGACAACGATAATGTGCGAAGAGATTCGATTGCAGGATTGGTCCCTTTTGCCACCGTAGCGGTAAAAGATAAGACGGGTCATATCAATGAAGTGGACTTCTTCCCATTCAGAGACTTACTCTTAAAAAATGTCAATACTCGAGATCTGGAGGAGGCAAAAAAAATAGAACGCTTCTTTGTCAATCACAGCAAGGGAGATTTTATGGTGACTCAGTATCCGATGGTGAAAGAAGTATTCCGACCTTATAGTTTCTTCTTGAAAGAGTAAAAGATATTTGACATCCTTCCAACAATTAATCGGTCTTCAGTGATAATTACAACCAATTAGTAATTACATTTGTTTGCACTTCAAAACAAGCACTAATGAGACATGTTATAATCTTTAGTTTGGTCATCCTTATTCTGAATTCTTGCGTCGAACCTGTAGACAAGGCCTATTCAAAACTGCCTCCAGGCATTTGGCGGGGCGTCTTGGTATTGGATGATAAACCTATGGTGAGTGATCCTGATGAAGAAGTAAGTATTAAAAAAGATTATTCGGGAGAACTGCCTTTTAATTTTGAGGTGAAATATACTGATGAAGAAAATTTTTATGTAGAGATCCACAATGCTGAGGAGCGAATTGCAGTTTCTGACATCGTATATGGCAGAGACAAGGCCACGGCCAAGGATACGATCATTATCAATTTCCCCGTTTTTGATACTTATATAAAGGCGATCTACGAAGATGACTTGATGGAAGGAGATTGGTATGTCAACTATCGAGAAAATTATCAAATACCCTTCAAAGCTTATTTTGGTCAGGCACATAGATTCACTACCTTAAAAAAGAAGCCTGCTCTTGATATATCGGGAAAATGGGATGTAAAATTTGAAGTAGATACCGAAGATGAATATCCTGCGATTGGAGAATTTGTTCAAAATGGCAATCATGTCACTGGAACATTTATGACCGAAACAGGAGATTACAGATATCTCGAAGGTACTATTCAGATCAATAAAATATTCCTATCCACCTTCGATGCGGCCCATGCATTTTTATTCGAAGCCAAGATTTTGGAAGATAATTCACTTATTGGTTCATTCAAATCTGGAAAACATTATACCTCAACCTGGTCTGCAACAAAAAATGACAATGCCAAAATTGGTGATGCTTTTGAGTTGACCACCTCTCAGATTGCTGATCAAACATTTGATTTCACCTTTGATGGATTGGATGGTGAAAAAGTGAGTTTGAGTGACAAGCAATTTGAAAACAAAATAAAACTTGTAAAAATATCAGGTACCTGGTGTCCGAATTGTAAGGACGAAAGTCTTTTCTTAATGGATTATCTAAAAAACAATCCATCAGATGATATCGAAGTCATCGAAGTGGCATTCGAGAGGTATAAAAATGTTGACAAGGCCAAGGAGATATTAAAAAGGTATAAGGCGAAATTAAACCTGCCATTCACCGTTTTATATGGAGGCTATGCCAATAAGGCAATCGCTTCCGAAAAATTCCCTCAGATCAGTAAGGTACTATCCTACCCCACACTCATATTTGTGGACAAGGCCAATAAAATAAGATATGTGCACACTGGATTTGCTGGACCAGCGACGAGTGATTTTCCTGCATTCGAACAAAAATTCAAATCATTAATATTAGAACTTAGAGATCAACCAAAATCAATGTAAATGAATAATCCTTTAGCTAAAACAGTCCTTATTACGGGCGCGACTTCTGGAATCGGAAAGGCCACTGCTACTCTTTTTGCAAAGAGAGGATATAATGTGATCATAACAGGAAGAAGAAAAGATAAGCTGGAAGCACTAAAGCAAAGATTTAAAAGAAAGTATGCTGTAAAAGCTAAAGCACTCTGCTTCGATATTAGAGATAAAGCGGCAACCAAAAAAGCTTGGAATAGCCTTGAAGGTCACCAACAAAATATTGACATCTTAATCAATAATGCGGGTCTGGCCAAAGGTTTTGCCCCTATTCATAAAGGAAAACTTGAGGATTGGGAACAAATGATTGACACCAATATCACAGGATTGCTATATATCACAAGGCTGGTAAGTCCTAAAATGGTCAAGGCTAAGAAAGGACAAATTATAAATGTCTGTTCTTCAGCTGGACACAGTGTGTATCCCAATGGCAATGTTTATAGCGCTACAAAGTTTGCTGTAGATGCACTGACAAAATCGATCCGATTGGATTTGCACAAATTTGGAATCAGAGTCGGTCAGATTTCTCCTGGTCATGTAGAGGAGACTGAATTTGCAAAAGTCAGATTCGATGGTGATGAAAAGAAAGCGGATATCTATAGTGATTATAATCCATTGACATCTAAAGACGTAGCCGAAATCATATTCTTCATGACCCGACAAAAAGCCCATGTCAATATTCAAGACCTATTGGTCATGGGAACTCAACAAGCAAGTGTTACCGCTATTGACAGAAGTGGACGGAAGTGATTTTATTCTGTTGAATTATTTCACAGTTTTCTGAATTCAAAATTAATATTGGATAATAAAGTAGCATCGTGTCCATGATCTCATTTATATTTGCACCATACAAAGGTTAGTAATCACGGTTCACCCTAAGCGCAACATTAATCATTAATGAACAATACAAAACAAAAATTTCACCCTGACGATTCAGGATTTTATGGACCATTTGGTGGAGCTTTCATTCCCGAAATGCTACACGCCAATGTTGCAGAATTGCAAGAAGTCTACCTTAATATTATCAATGAACACGATTTCAAACAAGAATTTGATCAACTACTCAAAGATTATGTAGGCAGGCCCTCTCCACTGTACCTGGCCAAGAAATTATCAAAAAAATACAAGGCCAACATCTATCTCAAAAGAGAAGATCTCAATCATACAGGAGCGCATAAAATCAACAATACCATAGGTCAGATATTACTGGCCAAGAGACTGAATAAAAAGCGGATAATAGCAGAAACAGGAGCCGGTCAGCATGGTGTAGCCACTGCCACGGTTTGTGCATTGATGGGTCTTGAATGTTTTATATACATGGGTGCTGTAGATATCAAAAGGCAAGCACCAAATGTTGCTCGAATGAAGATGCTTGGTGCTACAGTGATCCCCGCTGAGAGCGGAAGCAAAACATTGAAAGATGCTACCAATGAGGCGATTCGCGACTGGATCAACAATGCAGAAAACACGCATTACATCATAGGGTCAGCTATTGGTCCCCACCCCTATCCAGATATGGTCACTCGATTTCAGAGTGTCATCAGCGAAGAGATAAAGTGGCAGCTCCAACAAAAAACAGGTAGAGACTATCCGGATTACTTGCTCGCCTGTGTAGGCGGTGGAAGCAATGCAGCAGGAGCATTCTATCATTATCTGCATGATGAAAGGGTAAAACTCATCTTGGCAGAGGCCGCGGGACTGGGCATCGATTCTGGGGAATCCGCAGCTACCAGTATTTTGGGAACTGAAGGTATAATCCATGGATGTATGACCTTACTCATGCAAACTGAGGACGGACAGATTATCGAACCATATTCTCTTTCTGCTGGTCTCGATTATCCTGGCATCGGACCACTACACGCTCACCTCATAAAGTCTGAGCGCGCAAAAGTCTATGCAGCTACCGACGATGAAGCGATGCAAGCAGTCATAGAATTGTCCAAGGAAGAAGGCATCATTCCTGCCTTGGAGACAGCTCATGCACTTGCCATCATAGATCGAATCGGACTAAAAGAAGGTGACAATGTGGTAGTCTGTTTATCTGGCAGAGGCGACAAGGATTTAAATACATTTATCAACTATCTCGAAAATCAGAATAGTGCAGAATAGAATCAGAGAAAAAATAAAAGCAGCGGATGGTCGAGCGTTAAATGTCTATTTTACGGCTGGTTATCCGACAATCGAAAGTATTCCTATCCTGGTGAAATCCCTGGAAAATGCGGGTGTTGATTTGATTGAGTTGGGTATGCCTTATTCAGATCCACTTGCTGATGGAGTCACCATTCAGAATAGCAGTCGGATAGCATTGGACAATGGATTGAATCTAAAAATACTCTTCGATCAAATTGCTGAGGCAAGAAAAACGGCTACTATTCCAATCATAATGATGGGCTACTTCAATCAGTTGCTTCAATATGGTGTAGAAAAATTTCTAAAACTAGCCTCGGACAATGGAGTGGATGGAATGATAATCCCCGACTTGCCCATGGATATTTATGAAAAAGACTATCAATCACTTTTTGAAAAATACAATTTGAGCATATCCTTTTTAATCAGTCCCATGACTTCAGAAGAAAGGATTCGACAAGCTGATCGCCTGAGCAGTGCCTTCATTTATGTCGTTAGCCAAAGTAGTATTACTGGTAAAAAAGGTGAAATTTCAGAAGTACAAAAGTCATATTTCAATCGTATAGATTCTATGGGATTAGAAAGTCCAAGATTGATTGGATTTGGGATTCATGACAACAAAAGTTTTGAAACCGCTTGCGCATATAGTCATGGAGCTATAGTAGGAAGTGCTTTCATCAGAGCTCTAGCAAACAGTACAGATATAGTGGATACTACCACATCATTCATTCAAAAACTTAAAAGAGAAGAATCATGATAATTCAATTGAACAAATCAGTATCGGATTCAGAAATAAATACAATAACCTCGAAGGTGAAAGATTTGGGGTATTCATTCAATGATATTCAAACCCAGGTTGCCAGGTATCTGATCTGTATTGGTAAAAAAGAAATAGATTTAAGAGAAATTGGCTTTCTTTCAGGTGTGCAGGATGTATTCAAAGTCAGTGATGCATACAAGCTCACATCCACCAAATGGAAGGTAGGTAAGACAGCCATCGATATTGGTGATGGAATTCAAATAGGCAATGGTCATTTTCAAATAATGGCTGGACCTTGCTCTATAGAATCAGAAGATCAAATTCGATCCACGATAGCACATCTCAAGGCAAATGGAATCAAAATAATGAGAGGTGGAGTCTATAAGCCGCGATCTTCTCCTTATAGTTTTAGAGGACTGGGGATGGACGGACTCAGATTGTGGCATCGATTGGCCAATGAAAATGGCATTAAAATAATAACAGAAGTCATGCAAGTATCTCAAATTGCTGAAATGCATGATTATGTGGATATTTTCCAAGTCGGAGCGCGAAACAGTCAAAACTTCAACCTCTTGGATGAATTGGGAAAGGTCGACAAGCCTGTCCTTCTCAAGAGAGGGATGTCTGGAACAATTGAAGAGTTGTTACAATCAGCCGAATACATATTTTCCAATGGCAACGAGAAAATAATCCTATGCGAAAGAGGCATCCGTACCTACGAAAAGGCCTACCGAAATACAATGGATATCAATGCGATTACCATTCTAAAGGACAAATCACATCTTCCTGTAGTAGCCGATCCTTCTCATGGTATTGGCGTTCGTAAATATGTAGACAAGATTGCTTTGGCTTCAATAATGGCAGGTGCAGATGGAGTCATCATGGAAGTACACGAATGTCCACAAAAGGCATTTTCTGATGGTCAACAGACCTTGGATTATGAACAATCCAGGATATTGATCGATAAGATGGGCAGAGCCAGAGAATTGGCGATGTAAGAATTTCGTATTTCTGTGCTTTCATAATCAAAATCCAAGAAGATGGAGGCTGGATTGTTTGGCATGACGTTTAGTGTCCTCTATGTTACGTCATTTCAATTTTTGCCAAAGTTTATGAAAATGAACAATATGTTACAATCCACTATTGTATATTTACGTTCATTATACATTTGTATCTCACGATATGTCACAATCGATACCAAGACAAAAAGGGAATTGCCTAAACTTGGTTCAAATAAAATAAGCAATGAAAAAAATTATATTACTTATTTCTCTTATTACTTGCGGTTTGAATCTCCATGCTCAGGTGATCAAAAATAGCTACATTGTTGACTTAAAAGAAGGTGTTTCAGAATCTTTCATTATAAATCAAAGACAGGCCATAGCTTCGTTCGACCTAGAAGTCAAAGTATTGAGTTCGACCTTGGACATCATCCAATTAACATCAAAAATAGAAGGAGATAAGAATCTTGAAAATTGGCTTGATCGCAATACCGAAGTCGAAACCTGGGGATATAATTATTACGTACAAAAGAGACTATTGCCCAATGACGAGTATTTTGACATGCAGTGGGGTTTGCATATTATCAATGCTCCTGATGCCTGGGAAGTAACGACTGGAGGGTATGATATCAATGGAAATGAAATCGTGGTCGCTGTACTCGATGAAAGTTATGAATTGGATCACCCTGAATTGGAAGGAAGGATATTTATCAATGAAGCAGAAATCCCGAATGATGGCATTGATAACGATAATAATGGATACGTAGATGATTATCAAGGCTGGAATACAACCAATGACGATGACAATCATCCAATCACCGACAATCATGGCACAGCTGTATCAGGTATAATAGGTGCTAAAACGAACAACGAAGTTGGAATAGCAGGAATCAATTGGCAGATCAAAATATTGCCTATTTCTGGAATTGCAACCCAGGCTGAAGTAATCGGTGGATATCAGTATGTTTTGAATATGAGAAAAAGATACAATGAATCCAATGGAGCGGAAGGAGCTTTTGTGGTAGTTACCAATTATTCAGCAGGAATTGACAATGCCGATGGTACAGATCCACAATTCAAGTCCTGGTGTGATATGTATGATGCCATGGGTGAAGTGGGGATCCTGTCTACTGGTGCTACTGCAAATAAAAATGTGAATGTGGATGAAGACGGAGATATGCCTACTACTTGTCCAAGTGAGTTTTTGGTCGCAGTCACCAATACAGATATGAATGACACTAAATTTTCAGGTTCTGGTTTTGGATTACTGAACATTGATCTTGGTGCTCCGGGAAGGGGTACCTTAGCATTGGACAAAGATGCAGGATATGATCAAAATTTTGGTGGTACATCAGCCTCCGCACCACATGTATCCGGGTCCATAGCGCTGCTATATAGTGTACCGTGTACTACGATCGCTGAATTATCAATACAGAATCCAGCGCAGGCTGCCGAGATTATCAGGGACGCCATCTATGACGGGGTGTCTGACAACTCCACATTAGAAGGAATAACGGTTACTGGTGGCAGATTGGACATATATGGTGCTATAGAGATATTACAAAATACGTGTGACATAGACCTTCCGTCACCTAAAGGAGATCTTGAAATCGTCAAAATAAATAGAGAGGTCATGGGTTCGTTGATTATAGATTATATAACTCCAGATGAATCTCCTTATTCTGTGCTTGTTACAGATCGCATCGGAAGAACTATCAGGCACCTGGAATTCACACCACCGACGATTGGAAGAAAACAATTGAGGGTAAGAATTCCGGAATTAATTCCTGGTATATATTTTATTTCTATATATAATGATGACACAATCAGCACTCAAAAGGTTTTTGTCGATTAATTTGCAAAAAATATTTTTTACTGGAAAAGCAGATTTTTCTTCATAAATAAAAATATAAGTGTATCTTTGCGCTCTAATTCTAAAAGTGACGGTAAAGGAAGCATTCATTTTTACCTAGATTTAGGCTCCGTAGCTCAACTGGATAGAGTACCTGACTACGGATCAGGAGGTTGAAGGTTCGAACCCTTCCGGAGTCACAAAGAAATAAAAAATAAAAAAGATACAGCGATGTCTAGAGTTTGTCAATTAACAGGAAAAAGACCTATAACAGGTAACAATGTCTCTCACTCGAATAGAAGGACTAAAAGAAGATTTTTACCAAATCTTCAAACGAAAAAATTCTTCATTCCAGAATTGAATCGTTGGGTTACTTTAAAAGTGTCTTCACATGCATTAAGAACGATCAATAAACTTGGTCTTCATGCATATTTAAAAAAATTAGAAGCTAAAGGAGTAGATACAGGTGTAAAGCTTTAATACTTTTTAGATAATAGAATAAATCATTAGGAAATGGCAAAGAAAGCAAAAGGTAATAGAAATCAGATCATTCTAGAGTGTACCGAGCACAAATCAACAGGTATGCCTGGCACGTCAAGATATATTACTCAGAAAAATAGAAAAAATACTCCTGACAGATTGGAACTTAAAAAGTACAATCCTGTTTTAAAGAAATATACGCTTCATAAAGAAATCAAATAATCATGGCTAAAGTATCGAAAAACTCCAGAGTAGGACAAAGAGCAGCTAACCAAGGAACAGGTAGGGATATGGTTAAAGTTGTAAAAAGTATTAAAAATCCTGTAACTGGAAAATACTCTTACAAAGAAGTAATGGTGCACAAAGACAAAGTGAAAGAATTTTTCGCTGAGAACAAATAACTGTTACTTACTACCTTAAAATATAATCAAAGGCTTTTCTATTTGGAAAGGCCTTTTGGTGTTTATAGCCTAAATGGTGATTTTGGTTTATTCTGGTTACACTTTGAATTTACATTTTGGAATTTCACCCATAAAGACTTACGAAATAACGCCCACGGCCAATTACCAAGTACTTATTAAAATTAAATCCGAACAACTAAATAAATTACAGCATGAGTTTTTTCAAGAAATTTTTCACAAAAGAGAAAGAAGAAGACTTAGATAAAGGATTAGAGAAAACTAAAACTAGTTTCTTTAGTCAAATAACTAAGGCAGTAGCAGGAAAGTCCAAGGTAGATGAAGAATTTCTTGATGAATTGGAGCATATTCTAATCGCTTCTGATGTAGGACTGGATACAACGATAAAGATTATCGAAAGACTCGAGGCTAGAGTGGCCAGAGACAAGTATATCAATGCTTCGGAATTAAATAATATTCTTAAAGATGAAATCATCCAAATATTAACCGAAAACAAGACGGTGGATTTGGAAGACTATGATTTCCCTACTGACGAAAGGCCATTTATTACCTTAGTAGTCGGTGTGAATGGTGTAGGAAAAACGACTACAATTGGAAAAATTGCGAATCAATATGTCAAAAAAGGCAAGACCTTGGTGCTTGGTGCAGCGGATACCTTCAGAGCCGCAGCCGTAGATCAATTGGAAATCTGGTCCAAGCGTTCAGGTTCGTACTTTTACTCAAAAGGAATGAATACTGATCCTGCGGCGGTAGCCTATGAGACCGTACAATTTGCCCAAAACATGGATCTTGATGCAGTAATAATCGATACAGCTGGTAGACTTCACACCAAAAGACATTTGATGGAAGAATTGACCAAAATCAAGAAATCCATCGACAAAAAATTCCCAGGTGCACCACACGAAGTGCTACTCGTACTTGATGCCACTACGGGACAAAATGCCATTGAGCAAGCCAAAAAATTCTCTGAAGCTACAGATGTTACGGCTATTGCACTTACCAAGTTGGATGGTACAGCCAAAGGTGGAATTGTCCTTGGTATTTCTGATCAGTTCAAAATTCCAATTAAATACATTGGCGTTGGAGAAGGAATGGAACAATTGCAAATATTCAATAAAAAGGCATTTGTAGATTCACTATTCAAGTAGATTATTAGTCATCGCCAGATAATTTTTATTTTCAACGAAAAATCCGCGAAAATCGGTCAAATCTGTGTCATCCGCCTTCAAAAAGCATTTTATTGAACGCAGACAACGCTGATTATTATGATTAAATGTGATTTATTTTGTAATCCTAAAAATTCAAATATCCTTCCTCAATATTCAGATCTTTGGGGATAATCTTCATTACTGCAGAACAGTCTGGAATTTGCTGATAGACATTTTTCAATTCCATATTCACAGTATTCATAACTGTGTCATAATCTCCAGAGACGTAGGTACTCATTGCTGTGGAACGCACCTGGATTGAGCTATTCGACTTCAATCCTTTGATAAATTCAATAATGATTCCCGTATAATCTTCTCGCAATGGATATAGTGAAATTTCGATCGTCACTTTCATCATTGTTTCTTTTTGAAAGACCATGTAATTTTGAACCTTGACACCATTTTCCCATCTGTATTTGTGCCTGTAGATATCATTACTATTTTGTCTGGTTCGCCTGTAGACTCTATTTTATCTAGTAGATTATTTAATAGCGCTCCGTCTTCACAACGAAAAGTAGTCTTTGTCTTTGCAGTTACGCCATATTCCGCTTCGAAGCCGATCACATACATTGACCACTTCCCTCTCCCACTGAGTGCCTGCATACACAGCAAGCCTGTTGACAATTCTGCGGCTCCTGCTTGTGCGGCAAAGTAGATCGACTTGAAAGGATTTTGAGTTCTCCATCCAAATGGTATAGTCACTTCACAATTGTGATCATCCATACTTTTTAACCTCACTCCCCACCATGCCAGTGAGGGCAACTTTGTCAAACTAAAAATGAAAAAGTTGAATTTGTTGAGGATTTTCTTTCGAAATTTTATGGCACTCTGATTCATATTCAAGTTGTAAGTTGTTGCAAGATTGAAATTTATCATCTATAATTCATAGGGTTTTCCCCTTTTTATTTCCAGAACTGAAACTGTACATAAATATTAGAAGCATCTTATCTATATTTACAGTACAAATAATAGTATAAGAAATGAAATACCTCACTCTAGCTTTCATCTTTACCTTTCTGGCCATAGATTCAAGTGCACAGATTTTTGACCGTATTCTCGACAGGACTCAAGACAAACTCAGTCGTGAGATAGAAAATAGAATCGTTGAAAGAATATCGGATGAAATTACACGCGCAGCAATGAAACCTGTGGATAAAGCCATCGACGACATGCTGCGAGAAAGGTACGAACAAGATAGCATCAGCGGAAGGACTACTTCGCGCAACTATGATGATTTCCTCGCTGCATTCACTGTCCCAGTCGATCTACCTGCAAATTATAATTTTGATATGGTGCTAAAAGCTGAAGCCAAGGATTATGATGGAGAAAAGTCAAGATTGGATATGATGCTTACAAAGGATGGCTCCGCTATTGGCATTGTTCAATATGACAACAAGGATAAGGACAAAGAAACTGGCAAGATGGTTTTTGATATGGAGAACAGTATAATGGCCATATACACCGAAGATGAAGAAGGCAAAAAAGTCACGGCTCTTCCATCCATGCTTTCACTCGCAGGTGCTATGGCTCCTGAACCAGTAGAAGACGAAGATGCTTATAAAGTAACCATCAAAAAAACTGGCAAAACCAAGAAAATTCTAGGTTACAAATGTGATGAATGGGAAACCGATGAAGAAGCGACCACCACAAAAAGTTATGTTGCTAAAGAATTCCCAATATCCTGGAAAGATTCTTTTAGCCGGTTTATGAAAGAACTGATGCCAACAACACGAAGAGACGAAATGCCCGATGGCATGGTTTTAAAATCAGAAACCAAGACCAAGAAGAAAAACAAGAAGTCGTCTTTCGTGGTGAAGAAGATTATTGATGAGCCAGTTTCTATTAATAATTCGGATTACAAACAGACGGCTTACAATACAGAGGAGTAGCATTTAAAGTTGATACATTCGAAGATTAATCATGGTAATTATTGGTGTTCACCAAATAACCGTATAGCAATTGTGATACACCAATATCCGTAAGGTCCTCAAGCCAGACTATGGGTCAAGGTTTTGCGCTTTGATATTTGAAGGAATAAATGCTTTATTTTCATATCACTTCCCAATTTAAAAATGAAAGACTTTCATTATTTGAACATTTATATCGAAATCATGAATGTGCTCAAATCACATTAAAAAAATCATGCTAGTTTGAATGATTTCGATAATTATCATGTATTTTCAGATATGCAAAGACTTTCTATATGGAATATTTGAATTTTGAACTCAGAATTGGGATCAAAAATGGTGATCAATATCCAGTCTCTGTAATTGACTCTCCTGTTGGAGGAACCAGTGCCATGGTGTCTTTCCCCTTAAATGATCCTCAGTTTAAAAGTCATCTAAAAATTATAGAAAGCAGTCGAGGTAAAAGTAAAACACGTAAAAAGAGTCAAAACAATCTATCTCCAATTCGAGGTGGAATGGAATTTTCACCAGATGAAGAAATAACATCTGTAAAGGAATTTGGTACAGACTTGTTTGAAAGACTCTTTTCCGATGAAATCAAAAGTTCTTTTCATGCCAGTCTACTTTTAGCGGATAAAGAAGAAAAAGGTCTTCGGATAAAACTTGGGATTGAAGATGCTGATTTGTCCTCCCTTCCTTGGGAATATTTATATAATAAAGACGCAGGTGATTATCTCTGTCTTTCAATCAAAACGCCACTTGTTCGAATTTTAGAATTGGCTAAGCCAGTAGAAATACTCACCGTACAACCACCTCTTAGAATATTGGGGATCATTTCCAGTCCGAATAATTTACCCACCTTAGATGTTGAAAGAGAAAAGGCCAACATGAACATGGCCATTGAACATTTAATTAGTACAGGTCTTATTGAACTTAAATGGCTAAAAGGTCAAACGTGGCGAGATTTAGATAACGCTATGGATGAAAGTTGGCACATGTTGCATTTTATAGGCCATGGCGGATTTGATTCTGAGACAGAAGAAGGAACTATTGCACTTGCCAATGAAGATGGCTCTGCCAACCATCTCTCTTCTACTCAGTTGGGGCGCATGTTGGAGGGCAACCATTCCTTAAGGTTGGTGGTATTAAATTCCTGTGAGGGGGCGAAAACAAGTGATGAAGATATATTTTCTAGTGCAGGAGCAAGTCTGATTAGAAAAGGTATTCCCGCCGTCGTGTCGATGCAATACGAAATTACTGATCTTGCCGCATTGGAATTTTCACGGACTTTCTATGAAAAAATAGCCAACGGTTTACCAATCGACACTGCCTTACAAAAAGCAAGAAAGGCCATCACTTTTGCAGATAAAAATTCTGTTGAATGGGCAACACCTGTATTGCATATGCGTTCGACTGATGGAAGACTTTTTGATATTGATACTTCCAGTGCTATTTTTTCTGAAACACAACTAAAAGATAAGCCCAAACCCATAGACAATCTAGATTCAGATGAAGATCCAGGTGATTATATTCCATTATCCTCTAATGAGAATAAAGGTCTCAACATCCTCATGAAAAAAGTTAGAAATTTTTGGATTAATGGAGTACTTGAGCCTTCCATTGAACATTCAGCTCTAATGAAATTGGGGTTTGACAATATGCCAGATATGGTCGATAGTCCTTGGGGAAGTTCTCCTATTACCGAAGACGACTCTATAATCACTGTCTTTAACGAAGTAGGTCGATCATTGCTCATCCTTGGAGAGCCTGGAGCAGGAAAAACTACGCTTTTACTTACTTTAACAAAAGAGCTTCTGGACCAATACGAAAGTAAACAAGGACTTCCTTTACCTGTAGTTTTCAATCTTTCTTCATGGACGAAAACCGCCAAGCCTATACTCAAATGGTTGGCGGATGAGTTGAGCACCAAATATATGATACCTAGTAAATTTGGTATTGATTTGATACAAAACAATCGCTTACTTCCTCTTCTTGATGGATTGGACGAAGTGGGTAGTGTGAGCCGAAACTTATGTGTAAAAGCAATCAATTCGTTTTTAGAAGAAACAACTGTGATGGGAGTGGTGGTGTGTTGTCGATTCAAAGAATATTTGCAATTGGATTCTAAATTGATAGTAAATGGAGCACTTAGAGTCCGATTGTTAACTTCAGAAAAGATCATGAATTATCTAGATTTAGCAGGACCATCTTTTTCGGGGTTGAAAGAACTTCTTAAAACAGATTCTTCCTTTCTAAAATTAGCTGAAACACCTTTGATGTTAAGTTTAATGATGCAAACATTTCGAGATTTTGAATCAGATCATATGACTGGTCGTCAACTGCAATCCATCAATGCTAAAAGAAAGCAACTCATGGCAGCTTATGTAAAAAATCAATTTCGAATGGCTGAAGATGGAACTAACATATGAATGAGTCAGTAAAAAATAAGAAGCCAGAATATTCACAAGAAAGGTCGACCAGATGGCTGTCTTGGATTGCGAAGAATATGCAGCAGCATGATCAGACCGTATTTTTAATTGAAGATTTGCAAACAACATGGCTTTCAGGTAAATATGAAAGAACTATTCATCGGATATCGTTTGTTATTATTTTTAGTATAATTGGTTTAATCTGTGGGACGCTTTCCAATTTTTTTCCAGTACTAAACAACCCAGCCAAATTTGGAATTGTTTCAGGTCTAATATTTGGGTTTGTCATTGGATTTATGATCTCAACAAGAAAAAATGGTTCCACTATTTATACAATCAAACAAACCTTATGGTCATGGAATAAATTGAATGGAGATTATAAAAGTGCAGCGGAAATAGGCTTCAAATTGGGATCTCTTTTAACACTATTATTTGGATGTACAATTGCACTGATACAAGAAGAGACAAATTGGGATAATGTCTTTTTGTTCACCCTAACTAATGGTATTGGTGCAAGTGTTGTTGCTATGTTCATATCTGGCTGGGATATGACATTACCCCAAACAACTACAAAACCTAATGAAGGAATAAGTTCAACAATAAGGAATAGTAAAAAATGGCTAATATTAGGTTCAATAATAGGCCTACTTATGGGACTTTATATTTCTTTGATAATATTTATTTTTATAGATACTTCCAATTATCCGTCATGGAATTCGGACCCATTATCAGGAACACTGCAATTCATGATTATTTATGGTTTCATTGGTGCAATAATTGGTAATATTTGGTTTGGAGGCAAGTCTGTGATTCAACATTTCACTCTAAGGCTTCTAATTTATATTAGAGGATATGGCCCATGGGATTTTGCCGATTTTCTGGATTATGCTGTAGATGAATTACATTTCATGCGACGTGTTGGTGGCGGCTATATTTTTATACACAGATATTTGTTAGAACATTTTGCTGATATTGAAAAAAAGAAGCATTGATGGATAATATTCAAAAGGCTAAATCTAAGGATTTATTCATGAGAACTTTTCGTCAATTTTATTGATAACCAGCCTATCCCACTAACATTTTAATTCAGAGCTAAAATTCCAATTTCACGCGCTTTGTTACATCTCACCGCATTCATGTTACATTAGCACAACAGTATTTTCACCTGGTGCCCGATATTCGATTTCATAAACTAAATCAATATAGCACTATGAAAAATAGACCATTTAAACTCCTGCTTTTATTTATTACCACAGTTTTGATATCTTATTCCTGTTCAAAAAATACCGAAGAAGTCACCCTTCAAAAAGTGCACTATGAATCCATGGCAAACAATTGTGAAGATGCGCTGAAATGGATTGGAGTGAGTAATCCAAATTTCCGTGAATATACACTAATTGCGAATGCCGATATACTGACTTTTAATCCAAACAATTCGATTTTTGGCAGCAACATTAAGGCTATTAGTGATCAAGGAAAAGTGGTAAAAACAGATTTCAGTCCTTATGATGTAGCCAGAGATCATACCAATGGCAAACTCTATGAGCGAGTCAAAAGAAACATTTATGCTATTGACAGAGAAAGTTTTACCAAGACATCTTTGGCACAGTCCGAACTAATAAATTCTGTTGGGTCTACAATCATTGATAATGACATGCTCTATACATCCGAGATAAACCGTGAAAACAAAACCATAGAAATTGTAAGGTTTGATTTACAAACATTAGAATCTTCAGTAATCCATCAAGAGACAAATCCAGAAGATGGATATTATTTAAATCATCTATTCTTTGGAAGTAAAAACGACAAGAAATACCTCATATTTCGGTCTGAAAATGAAAATTCATCCTACGCACATGCCTATTCATTAAATGAAAAAAGTGTTGTTTGGAGAAAAGACATTGGCAAAACCCGCAACACTTCTCGTTGGGTAAGAGGAGGGCAATTCTTGGTCGATGCCACCTTTGATTACGTAAAATCATATGACATGGAGACGGGCAACCTGATCATAGAAAAACCTACCGATGGAATCTTCTTTGAAGCGACAGGAGGTAATCATGCAATAGTATCCAAGGAAGACTACATACTGGTGATAAATTTGAATAGTGGTCAAACTCAGGAAATAGAAGGCCAATTTGTTCATCTTCACAATTCAATACTATACGCTATAAGTGACAAGAACGAATTTGGAGCATTTAACCTTAAGACCAACAAAAATCAGTTTTGCCTTGACTTGAATGAATTTGAAGAAACTAAGGATATGACGACTTGGAAGGGTACTGGAGAAGGAAGATTCATCGCAGGTACGATAGCGCATTGTGATGCAACAGAGGTAATTGTTTTGAAATATTGATTAGAGTGTGTCTGAGAACACTACTCAAGGAATGAACAGATCGTAAAAGATAGACAAAGGGTTTCTGGCTAAAAAACAACACAGAAACCCTTTGTCTAACAATTGGTGGTGTACTACCCTTTCACCTTCTTATTGTAAGGCTCATTCATATTATAAAGCATAAACCCTATCGCATCTGAGGCTTCTTCAATAATCTTGGCGGTCGGCTTACCCGCTCCATGTCCGGCAGATTTTTCGATTCTTACCAGCACAGGTGAATCCCCATTATGCTTGCTTTGCAATTCTGCTCCAAACTTGAATGAATGTGCAGGCACCACCCTATCATCATGATCCGCGGTCATCACCATTGTCGCAGGATATGCAGCTTCTTTTACATTGTGCAAAGGAGAATATTTGATCAGATATTTAAAATCTTCTGGATTATCTGCACGACCATAATCTGTAGCCCAAAAATGGCCAATCGTAAACTCATGATATCTGAGCATGTCCAAAACACCCACTCGTGGGAATGCAACAGCAAATAATTCTGGTCTCTGTGTCATCGTAGCTCCTACCAAAAGTCCTCCATTAGAACCACCTTCGATGGCCAACTTGTCGGATGAAGTATATTTATTTTCAATCAAGAATTCAGCTGCCGCAATAAAATCATCAAACACATTTTGCTTTTGACCTTTTGTCCCTGCCTTATGCCATTCTTTACCAAACTCACCTCCTCCACGGATGTTAGCAACTACAAATATCCCATCATTTTCGAGCAATGGCAATCTTGTCAATGAAAACGAAGGCGTAATCGAGATGTCAAATCCACCATATCCATATAATAAAGTAGGCCTCTTACCATCGAGCTTCAATCCTTTTCTCATCGTAATAAACATAGGCACCTTGGTTCCATCCTTACTCGTATACCATTCTTGCTTGGTCTCATAATTATCTGAATCGAAATCAACACTTGGCTGTCTGAATACTTCAGATTCCATTGTCTCCGTATTCAATCTGTATATCGTAGAAGGTCTTGTGAATGATGTAAACGAATAAAAGCCAAAATTATCTGCTTTTTTTCCACTGACACCACCGCCAGATCCAATACCTGGTAATTTTAATTCTTGGAGGTATTTCCCCTTGAGATCGTATACCTTCACTTGAGAACTGGCATTGTGCATGTAAGAAGCAAACATCTTATTGCCCACAATAGAAATACCTCTAAGTGGATCTTCTGATTCTGGAATTATTGTCTTCCAATTGGAAGGATCAATATTATTGACATTGATAGAAATTGCTTTTTGTTTGGGTGCATCTGCATTGGTGGTAAAGAGTAAGTCATCACCGTCATTATCAATGAAAGAATAGTCAGAATCAAAGCCCTCAACCAGTTTTACCATCTTACCATCTCCTTTTTCCAGATCAATAAAAGCCAACTCATTTCCACTGGTAGACTCAGATATATTCATTATCAAGAAACGCTCATCTTCCGAAACGCCTGCATAAACATTTCGTTTTGAATTTTCATTATCGACATAGATCAACTTATCCTGAGACTGATCATCACCCAACTTATGATAGTACAATGCATGATATGAATTGCTTCCAGACAACTCATCTCCTTCTTTCGGTTCTGGAAACCTACTGTAGTAAAATCCATCATCCTTCCAGGAAAACCCAGAAAATTTAACCCACTCTATCTTGTCTTTCAAAACTTCTCCTGTGCTGAGGTCCTTGACATATCCAGTCCTCCAATCCGAACCACCTTCAGATATCAAATATGCCAGATATCTACCAGACTTATCAAATGACATTCCTCCGAGAGACGAGGTACCATCCTCAGAAAATTTATTCGGGTCTAATACGACTTCACCTTCAGCCTTGATATCTTTCGATCCATACAAGACATATTGATTCTGTAAGCCATCATTTTTAAAATAATAGTAGGTATCTCCCTCCTTGAAAGGAGAAGAATATTTCTCATAGTCCCACAGTTTTTCTAATCTATCCTGAATATCTTCACGATAAGGAATATTCTTTAAGTAGTCCTGTGTCACATCATTTTGACGATTCACCCAATCCATTGTCTCTTCACTGTTGTCATCTTCCAACCATCTATACGGATCTTTAATCTCGACACCATGGTAATCATCCACAACATCACCTTTCTCCGTATCCGGATAGGTCACTTCAATCTTTTCAAATTTCACTTCAGCTTTTTTTTCATTTTGGCAACCTATAAATACGCCACCAAGCATAAGAAATAACATGTATTTTTTCATTTGGAATAGTTTAGAGTAAATAATTTTTAAACAAGCATAATTAAGCACATGAAAATGGAAATTTTAAAATTAGCCGTCTTAAGATTTCGGATTAATTGGTTCAAAGTTCCGACCAATTAAATGCATTTGTTAAAAGTCAGTCTTTTACCATGTATTTTGAATATTTCTGCAGGACAAAAACTCAACTAAACAAACCAAATTTGCCATTCCTATGCAATATTACAATGATATATAAAGTATTATAGAAAAATAAATATATGTTTCCTTATCTTTGTTTTTCACCTTTAAAGTGATTTATACCAACTCATTGTTTTTTAAAACATAGATATCTTGAAATACACATTTTATTTTGTAGTCGTAGCGCTTTTATTTTCTACTTCACTTATTGGTCAAAAAGTATTGACAACGAATTCAGGACAACGAATCTTATTGGTTGACGACGGCTCATGGAGGTTAATTTCCGAAACCGAAACGCTTGATGGAGAAGCATCTGAAAGTGGCCCAAGTTTGAATTCTTTCAAATCCCCAAAACAAGGTAAATATCCAATCACTCCCGATCAGAGAGAGATGATTCAGAATCTACTGACCACCCTGATGAGCGATGAAGCCCAACTTATTGTAAATGTAGAAATGGGCAAACGTAAAATGAATCAATTGAAGGAAGAGAAGTCCAAGTCAAAAAAAGAAAAAAACAAGGACAATACTGAGAAATTAAAAAATCAAATAGCCAATACGAAAAAGAGTATCAAGTCCGATGAAAAATTTTACAAGGAAACATCAAAATTAATCGAACTCTCAAATGATCTTTTGGACGGAAAAGTAAAGAATAAAGACAAAGCTTTTGCTTCTTTGGAATTGAAGTCCAAAACATTTGACGCTATCAATTCTGGCATGGGAGGTCTGAGCAGTGGAGAAGAGGAAGAAGAGGAAGTGAATGAAAACAACACAATCGAAGCTCCACAACCTAAAAAATATTCTACAAGCTTCAGCATTGAAGAATCGCGAGGTTCCAAAAACAACTATGATTGTGAAATCGTATTCGATGGATTCGACGAAGCAATAGGTTCAGAAAGAAGGGAGGTAAAGACACAACCGTTTTTCAGTTTCTCTCAAGAAAAGATGAAGCCATACTTCAAGACCGATGATTATCTCAAATGTTCGGCCAGTATATCAAAAGTGGACAAGAAATATTATCTGACACTCAATATTCGGATAAGATCCAAAGATGCCAGCAAGACTTACGGCATGTTGAGGGCTCAAGAAAACATCAAAATTCAATTGATTGATGGAAGAAGTGTTTATGGTACTAGTATCAACAATGATGTTGGTAAGATCGAATCATATACAGGACACACCCTATATACTGGCATTTTCGAATTGGACAAGGGAGATGTCAACGAGCTCAAAAGCAATTACCTGGATAGTATTGGCATAATATGGTCCAGTGGATATGAAGAATATGAAATTTATAATGTAGATTTCTTGACAAACCAAATTGAGTGTCTCAGCAAGTAGATCATAAACGTGTACTGGGATTGGAGCTTCCTACCGATCCTCGATGGGTCAATATGGCAGAAATAAGTCTGGAGGATATACTTACAGATCATGCCTTTTGCGAATTAAAAGCCGCTTCTCAGTGTATTTCCTTGATTAGTCTGTATCCTCATAAAAAAGAGTTGGTCGAGCAAGTCTCTCCCGTAGTGACAGAAGAATGGGGGCATTTCAGAATGGTCGTAAAGGAGCTTGACAAAAGAGGGCTGAACCTTGGAAATCAACGCAAAGACATTTACGTCAATGAATTGCTGAAATTTCAGAAGAAAGGCGGTGCACTTGATGACAGGCTCCTCGAAAAACTCATGACCTTTGCATTGATCGAAGCTCGAAGTTGCGAAAGATTCAGGCTACTATCCCTACATATTGCTGAAGAAGAATTGAAAGAGTTTTACCACAAATTTATGGTATCAGAAGCTGGACACTATAAGATGTTTTTAGAGCTTGCGAAATTGTACTTCGGAGAAGATGTGGCCTTGAAAAGATGGAAGGAATATCTCGAATTCGAAGCAGAACTTATGACACGTCTCGAAACCAGAGGGGATCGGATGCATTAGCATTTAGTAATAAGACTTCTTCTAATTTTTTTTTAACCGCAGAGTGCTCGAAGCTATGCGCGAAGTTCGCAAAACAGGTTAAAAGAGAAAGATATTTCAAATCAGAAAATAGCCACAATTCTAAGATCTTTGCGGTCCCATTGCGAGATTCTTGGCGATCTTAGCGGTGAAAGTCAACATCTCACATTGAGTTTACACCTCCTCCAACTCCTCTTCTGCCACACTCGATGGTGCGAAAATAGTAAGCAAAGTTTCCAGTCTTTCTTTCAATTCTTTTCTATGCACGATGAAGTCCAAAAATCCATGATCCAACAGGAATTCTGAAGTCTGAAATCCTTCTGGCAAGTCTTTTTTGATCGTCTCTTTGATCACCCGAGGTCCCGCAAAACCAATTAAAGCTTCCGGTTCGGCAAAATTGATATCACCCAACATGGCGTAGGATGCAGTCACTCCCCCTGTGGTCGGATCCGTCATAAAAGAAAAATAAGGAATGCCGTTTCTTGAAAGTTGTGCCAATTTCACTGAAGTCTTGGCCATTTGCATCAAGGAGAAAGCGGATTCCATCATTCGTGCTCCTCCAGATTTTGCGATAATCATAAAAGGATAGCGATGCTTGATCGAATAATCAATAGCCCTGGAGATTTTTTCTCCCACTACCGACCCCATCGATCCACCAATAAATGAAAAGTCCATGGCAGCAATCACAAAATTTTTCCTTCCACATTTTCCATGTGCAACAGAAATAGAATCTTTCAATCCCGTTTTGGTATGTGCCGCTTCCAACCTTTCTTCATATGTCTTGACATCCTTAAAATTCAGAATATCCTTAGAAACCAAGTCTTCGAACAACAAGGTATACTTGCCATCAAATATTATATCAAAGTAATCATGAGAACCGATTCGCACATGGTAATCACATTTTGGACAGATGTAAATGTTCTCTTTTAATTCTTTGATTGTCGTCAATTCAGAGCACTTCTTGCACTTGTGCCAAAGGCCATCTGGTGCTTCTTTTTTAAACTTTGTTGCTGTCTGAATTCCGTCTTTCAGTCTTTTGAACCAACCCATAAAGTATTATCTTCGTTTGAATTTAATGGAAAAGTCCTGGGGTGTTAAAATTTGCATGACAAAGGTAGAAAAAATTAGCACTCACAAAACTGAAATATTTATTTTGAGAGAAAAGATTGGGAAAGATTGAGGGAGAATGGAAAGATTGAGGGAGATTGGAAAGATTGAGAGAGATTGGAAAGATTGAGAGAGATTGGAAAGATTGGAAAGGTTGGAAAGATTGGAAAGGTTGGAAAGATTAGGAGAGATTGGTAAACTTGTAAAGTTTGCTAAGCTTGAACCCTAAGAAAGTGGGACGATG
Source organism: Saprospiraceae bacterium (assembly GCA_965230575.1). GTDB lineage: Bacteria > Bacteroidota > Bacteroidia > Chitinophagales > Saprospiraceae > CAJXUU01. The sequence continues at coordinate 5,070,632 of OZ246013.1, read as the reverse complement.
GAGAGATTGGGAGAGAATGGGAAGATTGAAAAGATTGAAAAGATTGAAAAGATTGGAAAGATTAGTAAACTTGTAATGTTTGCTAAGCTTGAACCTAAGAAAGTGGGACGATGGAGAGATTGGAAAGATTGAGAAAGATTGAGAAAGATTGAGAGATATGCTAAAAACAAATATGTGATTAATTTAAGAAACAATTCACAGATGAAATGTGGGGTGCATTAAGAAATAGTTGGACATGGTAAAATCAATTGATACTCCTGGTTTTCTTCATTCTTTTAAGCTCAAAAATTGCATTTTCAGAGACTCATTAAATACCTTGGTCGAAAGCTAGATGAAATAGCCTAAATTTTTCCTATTTTTGGGACTTGTAGGATAATGATTAATTATCAAAATATTATTATTTCAATAGATGACAGATATAAAGCCAAAATCATTTTGGAGAAAACCTGAAGGCGTAACAGGTGCATTGATATTAGCAGGAGTTGTAATAGGAGGCGGCTATTTGGCTGCTACATCAATTGCAGCGATTCTTGCTTTCCTGAGCACCACCGCTGGGATGGTCGTGGGCCTATTTACATTAGGGGTTATTATTTTTATGGCTATAGACCCAAAGACAAGGGCGCTCGTGAGCTATATGTACAAGAGTGCTATGCGATGGATTACAAGTCTTTTCATTCAGATCAATCCTATCGCCATCCTCAAGAGTTATGTAGAAGATCTGAAAGAGAACCTCCGAAAAATGAACCGTCAGATCAGCAAGCTAAGAGGACAGATGCATGTTTTGAAGGAGATGATCCTAAAAAATCAAAAAGAGATCAAGTCAAACATGGCAATGGCAAGCAAGGCAAAAGCTTCCAATAAAAATGCCCAGATGATCTTAAAAAGCCGAAAAGCTGGTCGTCTCAAGGATTCAAATATAAAACTGGAAGATCTCTATCGAAAAATGGAAGTCCTCTATCGAGTTTTAGGTAAAATGTATGAGAATAGTTCTATTTTGGTAGAAGATGTTCAAGATCAGGTAATGGTCAAAGAACAGGAAAGAAAGGCATTGATGGCTGGACATTCAGCTATGAAATCTGCGATGAACGTGATTAAAGGGGACAACGATAAAAAAGCAATGTTCGATGCAGCATTGGAAGCCATCGCGGATGATGTTTCGAATAAGGTTGGAGAAATGGAGCAATTCATGGACATGTCCGAATCATTTATGCAATCCGTCGATCTTCAAAATGGTATTTTCGAAGAAGAAGGATTGAAGATGCTCGAAAAATGGGAGGCACAGAGTACATCCCTCCTCTTGGGTACAGCGAAAGAAGAATTGATTTTACAAGCTAATAACGAAGAAGATATCCTCGATCTGGAACATCCGGTAAAAGAACCAGAAGTGCTTGGTAGAGATAATCAATACGACGATTTTTTTGATTAGATCAAGCACATTATAATTACAAAACAAATTAAAACAAACAACAACATATGGTAGCGGCAAGACTTACTTCATTTTCTAAATTTATTATTACTGTCCTTATTTTGGCTGTGATATTTTTCGGTGGAAGATATATTTACAACAATACTTCTTTCGGTGAGAATCTTCAAAAAACTGTAGAAAACGCTAAGAGTGAACAAGATGCAGCGAAAAATAATGCATCCACCAAAAAAAGTGAATCAACCGATGCGGCTACTAGCACCAATGATTTTTCTCCAGCCGTGGACAAAGATGGAAATAAAGTATTGAGGGTCCAGTTGGTAAGTTGGGGTGGCTATGCTCCAGGCTTATATTTTAATGAAGGAGCCGCAGCCAATAGCAGAAGCAGATACTTGAAAGACTATGGCTTCAAAGTAGACTTTAAGCTAAATAACGATTTGATAGGAGCCATGGATGCATGGTTTGCTGGAGAGTATGATGTATTGGTACAGACTGCCGATGCTTTTCCACTATATACAGCACCTGATGAGATAAATGAATTAGGCCCGAAGGCATTTATGCAAGTGGATTGGTCGAGAGGTGGTGATGCCATCATTGTAAAAAGAGGCATAAGGACTATCAATGATCTGAAAGGAAAGCGAATCGCAGTAGCAGTACCTTCACCTGCTCAGACTTTGTTGATCACTTCGCTTGAAGCTGCAGGCCTGAAATATGAAGATGTAAAAGTGGTCAAGACTACTGACAATCTTAAAGCAGCAGAATTATTCAAATCTGATGAGGTGGATGCAGCAGTAGTTTGGAGCCCAGATGATGTATTCGCTACTCAGGCAGTACCAGGATCAAAAATATTATTGACTACCAAGGAACAATCACATATTATTGGTGACATTATGTTTGCTAGCCAAAGCTTTATTGATGCCAATAAAGATATGATCAATGGATTTTACGAAGGATGGATGAAAGGTGTGGCAGAATTGGAAAGTGTACCTGGCAATCAAGACAAGGCGGCAAAATTCATGGCCGAATTAAACGGAGTAGGTCCTGAGGATGCTATGGGAATGATGAGTGTGGTAAAATGGACAGGTCATGGTGACAATAAGAATTTCTTTGGTCTTAATAGAAGTTATGCTGGGCAGACTGGTTCAGATCTATATTCAAAAATGTCTCAAAACTTTGTAAAAACTGGAGATGCTGATAAGGTTGCTCCTCCATGGAGGTCTGTTATATATACAGGAGCTATACAAGCTGCCGATGGCAATTTGGCTGGAAGTCAATATGGATCAGAAAAAGCCAAAGTCTTTAAAAAATCTGTTGGTGATGCTACCGCTCCTGCAATAAGTAATAAGCCCGTAAGTATCTCATTCGATTCTGGAAAATTTCAGTTGGGTGAAAATGCCAAGACCATTATCGATCTACAATTTGCAGAAACGGCAAAAATATTCGGAAATGCAAAGATCAGAATTGAAGGGAATACGGATAATGTCGGTAGCACCCAAATGAACATTGATCTGTCCAAAAAAAGAGCTCAAGCTGTGGCGGATTATTTAAGAACCCAGTACAAAATGGATCCTAATCGATTTGTGATCATTGGAAATGGTCCAAGCAAACCTGTACCTGGTTGCGAACAAAATCAAAACGAAGACTGTAAGGCAAAGAATAGAAGAACAGACTTCTCCTTAATTGCGGACTAATATTTAAAACCAAAAACCACCAAATCAATCTTTCATGGATTGGATGTTTGAACTAAGGGGGAAGTTGTCCAAAAGACAATCAATAATACTTGGGATAATAGGAATTTCATTGTTCTTTATCCTCTGGATTATTCTGACTATGGGTGAAAGCCCCATCCTTCGCAAACAGACATTGCCTAGTCCATGGAGCGTATTTGCTTCTTATAAAGATTTACTGGTTGAAAATGATTTGATTGTCAATACTGCAAAAAGTATTGGTTTGAATCTGTCAGGTTATGTAATGGCTCTACTCTTCACCTTGCCAATTGGCTTCGCTGTTGGACTTTTTCCTGTGCTGAGAGGCTTATTTCAGCGATATGTGGAGGCCATTCGATTTGTGCCGCTTACTGCCACCTTGGGCTTATTCATTGTTTGGTTTGGAATAGGTGTATCTATGAAATCCATATTTATGGCATTTGGAATATTCATTTTCCTGCTGCCAGTAGTCATCCAGAGAATCGACGAAGTAAAGTCCGTGTACCTCAAGACGGTATACACCCTTGGCGCTACAGATTGGCAGACAATAAAGACTGTCTATATTCCTTCGGTAATGTCCAGACTTTGGGACGACATCAGAATAATGACAGCCATATCCTGGACCTACATTGTATTCATAGAAGCCAATGGAAGTGAAGGAGGAATCGGAGACCTGCTTATTCGAGGCGCAAAGAGAAGAGGGAGATTCGACAAGGTATTTGCATTATTGATCCTGATTATTCTTATTGGGGTATTCCAGGATAAGATATTTGCCTATATGGACCGCAAGCTTTTCCCGCATAAGTATCAATCGAAAGGAAAATATGATCATAATTCTGAGGATGAAAAGGATACACTGCTCTCAATAATCTTTGACTACTGCTGGTTGGCATTGACATGGAATGCGCTTGGTCTGTATGTCGTTTTTACTATCGATGAATTATTTGGCATCCTGGGACATATCAATATTCTTACCTACCTCTTTGCAGATACCGCATGGGTGATTCACTTCGTGTTTTTATCCATTTTGTCATATAAGATATTCGGCATTTTTAACAAAAAGAAAAAGGAAGCACATGGCGGAGTATAAACATAAAGACCATGCGGCTTTTGACAATATTATTCAACTCAAGAATATATCCCAAAGCTATGATGGCGGCAAAAACTGGATCATACAAGGTCTTGACTTTATTATAGAAGACAAACCAAATCAGGGTCAATTTTCTGTAATTCTTGGTATGTCTGGAAGCGGAAAGTCTACCCTTTTGAGATATATCGCTGGACTACAAGTACCTACTCAAGGTGATGTATTGATCAAAGGACAACCCGTATCCCCCAGCAATAGAGTGAGCATGGTATTTCAACAATATTCATCGCTCCCCTGGATGACAGTTCTTGACAATGTAGGTCTTGCCTTGCGATATCAAAATGTACCAAAAAAGCAACGAGACGAACGGGCCATGGAGTTGATCAAACTCGTTGGGTTGGATGGTCATCAGAATAAATATGCACAATACCCCAGCCTATCTGGTGGTCAATTGCAAAGAGTGGCGATTGCCAGAAGCCTGCTTGCCAATTCTGAAATATTATTGATGGATGAGCCATTCGGAGCGTTGGATATTCGTACTCGATTGCAAATGCAGGACCTCCTTATTGGACTTTGGGAAAAATTTCAAAGTACAGTCATTTTTGTGACCCACGATATTGCCGAAGCGGTGTACCTGGCAGATGATATATTCATCCTAAAAGCACAACCATCTACCATCGTAGAAAAAATCAATATTGACCTACCATTGAAAAGAACAAGGGAGATAAAGCGTGATCCGAGATACACAGAGCTTGTGCATCATGTGGAAGATACTATGCTAAAGGTGTCTGAAATGTAATTTTTTCATTTATCGGGGTTTATGTTTTTTTAACCACTAAGGGCGCCAAGGTTAGGCGCGAAGATCACTAAGGCGAATTGGGATTGACATTTTTCATATATTCTGCTTTGCTATACCTTTCTGACATATACAGTTAAGAACATCTGGGTCAAAACACCTTGATCAAAAAGATCCATAAGAGTAGTCCTTAATTCTTTACTAAAATATGCACAACAGTGGCCGAAAAACTTTAATATGTTATCTTTGTTGTATTGAAATAATCCATTAGAGAAAGACAAATGAAAGAGTTTCTTTATATACTGTTGATCATTTTCGTAGCATTCGGTGTATCTTTTATACTTATCAATCTGCGACAAGTAGTGACTGGGAAAGAATTCCGCGGCACGTGCGCATCCAATAACCCAATGCTTAAAAACAAGGTAGGTGAATGTAGTGTATGTGGCAAATCTCCCGAAGAGGAATGCAAAATGCCTGATGTAAAAACTGCCTAATTTTATTTTTTGGTCTGAACTATTCTAGAACCGAAAGTTATAAGACCAAAGAAAGCAAAAAGGGTGAAAAATATTGTAAGTACGAGCATTTGGGACGCTTGTTTTAGTTATTAACACAATGATAAAAACAAAATTCACAAAAATGTCATCTGGTACACTAATTTTCGCATATTTATATTCTTAATATTTAGTATTATATTTTCAAATAGTTCCAATTTTTAATAAAACCACATGAAGTACATTTTGCGATTCTTCTTTAACATTCTATTTCTTTGCCTTTTCCTACAATCATCTTTGACCAATGCACAAAGTCAAAATATTGAGACGTCTGGAGAAATATTCAATGCACTGGAGAAATTTGGAGTATTGGCCAATGTGCTCTATGTAGCAGCACATCCAGATGATGAAAATACCAGGATGATTTCCTATTTATCGAATGAAGTAAAGGCAAACACTCGTTATCTCTCACTTACGCGTGGTGATGGAGGTCAAAACTTAATAGGTCCCGAAATCAAAGAATTACTCGGAGTCATTCGTACTCAGGAGCTATTGGCTGCTCGAAGAATCGATGGTGGCTCACAAATGTTTACTCGGGCAAATGATTTTGGATATTCCAAAAATGCAGAGGAGACAATCAAGATTTGGGATGATGAGCAAGTACTTTCAGATGTGGTTTGGGCAATTCGAAAATTCAGACCAGATGTTATTATTAACAGGTTTGATCATAGGACTTCAGGACGTACTCATGGTCACCATACCGCCTCTGCAATGCTAAGTCACAAAGCTTGGGACTTGATTGGGGACAAGACTAAATTTCCGGATCAACTCAAGTATGTAGATACATGGCAACCCGAAAGATTATTCATGAATACCTCATGGTGGTTTTACGGCAGTAGAGAAAATTTCGACAAAGCAGACAAGACCAATTTGATGAGTGTTGACATTGGGGTTTACTACCCTATTCTGGGTACTTCAAATAATGAAATAGCAGCTGAATCAAGAAGTCAACACGTATGTCAAGGTATGGGTTCGACACCTAGAAGAGGAAGTCAACTTGAATACTTTGAGCTTTTAAAAGGAGATATGCCACCGAATAGGGCGGATGTTTTCGAAGGCATCAATACGACCTGGAGCAGAGTAAAAGGTGGAGAATTGATACAATCCAAGTTGGAAAAAGTGATAGATGATTTTGATTTTAGAAATCCATCAAATTCGCTTCCTTTATTGGCAGAAATAAGAAAAGATATCACCAAGCTAGATGATGATTTTTGGAAAGAACAAAAACTCCCTCATCTGGATAAAATCATTGAGGCATGTGCAGGGTTATTTATGGAGACCAATGCAAATACCAATACCGCAACACCTGGTGCAACGATAGAATTGGCCACTGAGGTCATCAAGAGACTCAACGGACAAGTAAAACTCACTGGTCTTTCTGTATCCCATACTTCTATTGACACCAGCTTGGCTATAGACTTGGGCGACAACGAAGGTGTACTTTTCGATCATGAAATTACCATCCCTCAAGATGCACCTGCTACCTCTGCTTACTGGCTTGAAGAGTCAGGCTCTCTCGGGATGTACAAGGTCGATGAAAGACAACAGATCGGAAAACCAGAATCCGATAGATATTTGATTGCAAATTATTCGTTGGAAATAAATGGTGTGGCTTTCACTATACAAAAGCCCGTAAACTACAAATACACAGATCCAGAAAAAGGGCAAGTCCACCAGCCCTTCGAAATTGTAGAACCAATATACACCTCGATTGCTGACAAGGTCTATATTTTTGAAGGTGGCCATAGCAATGATGTATCTGTTGCCGTAAAAGCTATGATGAAAAATCAATCTGGTGAAGTGACATTGGCAGTTCCTGAAGGTTGGAAAATATCTCCTTCTTCATTTCCATTTATGATAGAAAACATCGGTGAAGAAAATACCTACACCTTCAAAGTGACTCCTCCTAAGGATCCTCAATCAATAGATGTGAGTCCTGTAGCAACATCCAATGGAGTGGAATATAAAAGAGAATTGTTCAAAATAGATTATAATCATATTCCATTACAATTGGTTTCATTGCCCGCTAAGGCAAAGTTTGTAAACCTTGACATCAGAAAGCTGGGTAATAATATTGCCTACATTGAAGGTGCCGGTGATGAAATACCTGCAAGCCTTCAGCAAATTGGTTATAATGTCACCGTTGTGCCACTTGATGCTGTGAGAGCTGAATATTTGGGCACTTTTGATGCAGTAATTCTGGGCATCCGAGCCTACAACAAGTGGGACGACATCAAATTCAAACAAGACGAGTTGATGAAATATGTGGAGCAAGGTGGCAATATGATCGTTCAATATAATACTAACAGAAGACTGAAAGTGGACAATATCGGTCCCTATCCTATTTCTCTATCCAGAGCACGGGTATCGGTAGAAGAAGCACCAGTCAGAATGCTCAAACCTGATCATACCGTCCTCAACTATCCCAACAAAATAACTCAAGCAGATTTTGACAATTGGGTACAGGAAAGAGGTTTGTATTTTGCAGGAGAATGGGACGATAAGTATGATGCAATACTCTCAAGTAATGACCCAGGAGAAGAACCTAGAAATGGTGGATTATTGATTGCCAAATATGGAGAGGGCTATTTTACCTATAGCGGCTACAGCTGGTTTAGAAATCTTCCAGCAGGAGTTCCTGGAGCCTATAGACTATTTGCAAACATCATTTCACTTGGTAATGACATAAAGCCTTAATATGGATAAGGATGGATCTCCTCAATGGAATAAGGGATATACAGTGGTACTGTTGTTGAATGCATTGTATATCATTATCTTTTACATAATCATGAAAACCTTTTCTTAGATGGCATCGATTGATTGGATCATCTTATGTGCAACCCTGATTTTTATTGTAGCCTACGGTCTTTGGAAAACTCGAAAGGCCAAAGGTATGGACAGCTACATCCTTGGGGGGAAAGAAGCCAAATGGACCACAGTAGGTCTGAGTGTGATGGCCACACAGGCTAGTGCAATCACCTTCTTGTCCACACCGGGTCAAGCCTACCATGACGGCATGGGCTTTGTCCAATTCTATTTTGGTCTGCCTATTGCGATGGTGATTATTTGCGTCACCTTTATACCGATCTACCACAAACTCAAGGTCTATACCGCCTACGAGTACCTGGAATCCAGGTTCGATCTCAAAACCAGGACCTTGGCTGCGATCTTGTTTCTGGTACAACGGGGATTAGCCGCAGGTATCACCATATATGCACCAGCAATTATTCTATCCACCATATTGGGTTGGGACTTGTATATGCTGATCGTAATCATTGGGGTATTGGTCATTATCTATACCGTTTCGGGAGGCACCAAAGCTGTAAATGTGACCCAGAAGCAGCAGATGGCTGTTATCATGCTGGGAATGTTTGTGGCTTTCTATTTGATATTGAGCTATTTGCCAGAAGGTGTAGGCTTTGTCGATTCACTAAAAATAGCAGGTGCTAGTGACAAAATGGATGTCCTCGATTTCAATATTGATTTCAAGTCGAGGTATACTTTTTGGTCAGGAATTACAGGTGGTTTATTTTTGATGCTTTCGTATTTCGGTACTGATCAATCTCAGGTACAAAGATATTTATCAGCCAAGTCGATCAAAGAAAGTCGAATGGGTTTGATAATGAATGGATTGCTAAAAGTGCCAATGCAGTTTTTTATACTTCTGGTAGGCGTATTGGTATTTGTATTTTATCAATTCAATAAGGCTCCCGTCTTCTTTAATCCCTTGGGCGAGCAAGTATATCTCACCGCAAGTGCCGATGACTATAGAGCGGTAGAAGATGAATATGATCTGCTCTTTCTGGAAAAAGAAAAGTTGTATGCTACTGTAGCGCAATCTGGCGTCACAGAAGAATTGACCAACCAAATAAGTGTTCTCAACAGCCAGGAAAGGGCGATTAGAAATAAGGCCAAAGACATCATAAAGGAAGCCTTACCCAAGGTAGAAACCAATGACAAAGATTATGTCTTCATAACATTCATCCTCAATTACCTACCCAAAGGATTAATTGGCTTGCTGCTGGCAATGATATTCTCAGCGGCAATGTCCAGCACCGCGTCCGAATTGAATGCTCTGGGAACTACCACATCCATAGATTTATACAAACGGAGTATAGCACCTGATCGGAGTGAAAAGCACTATCTATTTATGTCCAAGTTCTTGACTTTTGTCTGGGGGATAATAGCAATAGGGTTTGCTTGCTATGGGACATTATTTGAAAACTTAATTCAATTTGTCAACATCATAGGAAGTATATTCTACGGGACAATTCTAGGAATATTCCTCGTTGGTTTTTATATAAAATGGGTCAAAGGGAACGCCATTTTTATAGGTGCGATCATTTCACAACTTATAGTCATTGGTGTTTATAAGGCTGATGTAGTCAGCTATTTGATGTTAAATATCATTGGATGTTCCTTGGTTACAGCACTGTCCATGGGTTTGCAATATTTCAATAATACCGAAAAGTAAATTCCAGACATAAATTAAGGTGAGAAAATTGAACCAAATACTTGAGAGAACGTTATTTCAAAATGTTTGATTCAAGGTAAAACCTGATGAAATAAATGCGATATTTGCATGCTTAATATTATACCTAGAAACTTATGTCAATAAAGAACGAGGAAGAATTAGAAGGTTTAAGGGAGATTGGACGGGCGGTAGCCATTACGCTTAAGAAGATGAAAGAGTATACCAAGGTGGGAATGAGTACTAAAGAACTGGATGAATATGGTGGCAAGCTCTTAGCAGAATTTGGCGCAGTATCCGCTCCGATAAAGGATTATGATTTCCCTGGACATACATGCATCAGCATCAATCATGTTGCTTGTCATGGCATCCCGTCTGAAGATTTGATTCTCAAAGAAGGAGATCTTGTGAATATTGACGTATCCGCGGCGAAGGATGGATTTTATGGTGACAATGGAGGATCATTTATCCTCGGTGAAGATCTGCATAACCTGGCACCCTTGGTAAAGGCATCTCAGGAGATTCTTCAATTGGCAATGGCTAATATTAAAGATGGTGTACGGATCGCTAATGTAGGCGGATTGATCGAAAGAGAAGCAAAAAAGAGGGGCTTTCAGGTAATCAAAAACTTATGTGGCCATGGAATAGGCAGGAAACTGCACGAACCACCAACCGAGATAGCCAACTATCGTGATCGATTCAATACCCAACGATTTCGAAAAAATTCTGTAATTGCACTTGAGACCTTCATTTCTACTAAATCCAAGTATGTGCATGAGATGAAGGATGGATGGACAATGAAGACCAAGGATAATAGCTATGTCACGCAGCATGAACACACCTTGGTGATAACAGATGGCTACCCTATCGTACTGACAGAAGAAAATGGTGTTTTCGAATTTTAAGGCCCTGGTCTTATTCACATAGAAATAAATCAAAATGCAGGAAAAGCCAATAGAACTAAAATCGTTCTTCATTCTACTGGCATTAAGTCTTGTTTGGGGCAGTTCATTCATCCTTATCAAAAAAGCCCTCATTGCTTTTGACCCACTGGATTTGGCATGCATGAGGATTTCAATTTCAGCTTTAGCATTCACCCCCATATTATTCTTCAAACGAAAAGTTATCCCCTGGAAGATGTGGAAATTGTTTCTTGCTGTAGGGCTCACAGGCAGTGGTATACCCGCATTCATGTACTTCATAGCACAGACCAATATCAATAGCACAGTCTCAGGACTACTCAATAGCCTCACTCCAATCTGGACACTCATCATTGGCATTATCGTATTTAAAAACAAGATGGATCTATCAAAAATCATTGGAGTCACTATTGGCTTTTTAGGAGCTGCGTTGCTTATCCTGCTGGGCAAATCAGAAGGGAGCAATGCCAATTTGTGGTTTGGGCTATTTGTAGTTTTCGGTACACTCTGCTACGGCATGAGCGGCAACCTCGTCAAACACTACTTTCAGAACGTAGATAGCCTCATTATAAGTGCTACATCCTTTTTCTTGATAGGGCCGCCAGCAATTGGCTACCTTATATATAGCGGCGGACTGACCAACCTTGAATGGACTTCTGAGCAGACCTATTCTTTCGGAGCTATTCTGATCTTGTCGTTGGTAGGTACCGTAATAGCGACTATAATCTTCTACAAACTTATTCAGGACACAACGGCTGTATTTGGAAGTTCAGTGGCATATCTCATGCCTTTAGTGGCCATGGGTTGGGGATTCCTGGATGGAGAACCCATCGGTTTGATTATAATATTGAGTATGATCCTAATACTTACAGGTGTATATTTGATAAAAAAACCAAGCACTTAGTCATGAATCAAAGACCAGGATTATACATTGCCCATTCAGAAGGAAAAGGAAGAGGTGTATTCACCAGCCAATCCATAGGCAAGGGAGAAGTAATCGAAGTGTGTCCAGTGCTGATTATTCCCAAAGTAGAATTGCCCATTATCCATAAGACGGTATTGCATGACTATTATTTTCTATGGGGAGAAGATTTGGAAGAATGTGCCATCGCCCTTGGATTTGGCAGCATCTACAACCACGAACTCCATCCAAATGCCAATTTCATTCTGGACATTTTCAATAAGACCATTGATATCGAAGCCATAAAACCTATTGAGGCTGGAGAGGAGATTACCCTGAATTACCATGGGGAGCCAGGGAATAAGGATGAATTGTGGTTTTGAAAAGCAGAAACGCTAAATCCCTAAATCGCCAAATCGCTAATATGCCAATTGCCAATGTGCTAACATGCTAATATGCTACCTCAAAATCTCCTTCACTCGCAAATACTCATCGAAAAACGGTGCCGAAATCAAAACCTCCTCTTTGGTATAGGGATGAACAAATGACAAAGTCCTGGCATGAAGCATCATGGTATCCATGCCGAATGTCCGTTTCCACAACCCATTCTGCTTATTACAGCCATGAGGTCTATCTCCAATTATAGGATGAAATATATGTGACATATGCTTTCTCAATTGATGCATCCTACCAGTTTTCGGCATCAGGCACACTTCTGAATACCTTGACGTTTGAAACTTCCCAAAAGCCAAATCAATTTCAAAGTGGTTTAATGTTTTATATTCAGTATAGGCAGATTGAGACTTGCCTTTAGAGTTGGCAAGAGCGTAATCTATCGTGCCGCTTTCATCCGTCCAGCCTCTCACGATGGCTTGATATTCCTTATTTACGTGTTGATTTTCAAAAAGATTAGACAGTAGCCTATTGGGTTCTGCAGCCAAAGCGAAGATCAACACACCGCTTGTTTTTCTATCCAGTCTGTGCAATGGATTCACCCTTTGCCCCAATTGGTCGCGCAACAATTGTAAGACTACCATAGGAGCATTCCTTACCATAGAAGATCGATGCACCACATAACCTGGAGGCTTGTTGATCGCGACGAAATAATCGTCTCTATAGAGTATTTCGAAATCTTCATGATCTCGTATTTCTTCCATTATCCAGGAATTTTCATATAATAATTGAAATTAATATTATAATATATTCATACATATCTGGCTTAGGCACAATACTTGATATATTATAATTGATAAAAATGTGTTAATATAATATATGTCCTCTTGACAAAACTAGTATTAATACGTAATTTTACATAGCAAATTAAACCCACCCAATTATGATAATATTCGCAATTGCACTGCTCGTCGTACTTCTATTTGGAGATAAATTACTTCAGGTTTCTTAAGATTCCTCTAGTTTTATTGAACAGAATTGTACATTTCTCGAACACTTTTTTCGGTGTAAGTACCTATCATGCCCGTCTGGTAGATATACTCGTCTTGCCCGATTAATTTTACATATCTGAAATCGTAATTGATATTTTCATCGATCTTCTTTTCGAATATAAAACCATTTTCATATTCTTCAATCACTTTTGAAAAGTATCTATCCGCTTTCACCAAATTCATTTGACCTTTTAGGGCCTCTTCCATATTCGATGTATTACTCACACTCTTTAATATCTGGACATTATATTCATTGCCACTGGAAATGGTCAATTCTTGCATAATTCCAAAATCATCAGACTTTATTTCTGCAGACTCTGGGGCTTTGACACTGATTGCAAACCCATGCTTTAATAAATCTTTAGATGGATAGGACGCAGACTTGTCAGATTTACAATTGATAAAAAGTATACTGCCAAGGAGGATAAGGAATAGATATTTATTCATTGTTCATTTTATATTAAAAGGAAGCATAAATGTAGCTTTTAAAAACAAAAAGGAAGTAATGATTTTACCATTACCTCCTTCATTATAACTTATAGAGTCACTTTTCTTGATAGCAAATCGCATAGCTCAAAGAAAAATAAGTTCTAGACACTATTTAGTCTTAATACTGCAACCGATTGCTTTTGTAAAAGAAGGATCGGGGCTCTTGCCCATTTCCAAAGCATTAATGGCGTTTGCCAAATATCTAACTTCTACTGCTTCAGCATCTCTTGCATTATCATCGATGGCACCAATATATTGCACCATTAATTTATCATCAAGCAAAAATACATGTGGAGTCTTAGTAGCTCCATACTTCGGATATACTTTCTGTCCTTCATCAAATAAGTATGGGAAGTTGAATCCTTTTTCACTTGCTCTGACCTTCATTTTTTCATAGGAATCTCCTTCTTTTACTTCCGGATCATTCGGATTGATAGCTACAACCTGATAGCCTTTAGGTCCAAATTCATTCTGAAGTGCCAATAATCTATCTTCATACATTACTGCATATGGACATGTATTACAAGTAAACGTGACGATGTATCCCTTAGCATCTGCCATGCCTGCGAGACTGTGCATCTTTCCGTCTACTCCTTTGAGGTTGAAATCAGAAGCTTTGTCACCAACCTTAAATCCAGATTGCGCTGATACTGTAAAGGCTATCATGCATGCCAATAAAAATGTGTTCACGAAATTTTTCATATATAATAGTTTTTTGTTTCTAAAACAATTTTAATAATTCATCTTCTATTTCCTTCATACTATGAAACTCCTGCTCATAAAATAGTTTCTGGTCTCCTTTCAATATCAATGTTATCGGTATAGCTCCCGACCATCTCGGATCGACCAAATCAATCCAGGAATTGAATTTACCATCTGCCAAGAGAACCACCTCTGATTTGATGGATTTTTTTTTGATAAAGGGAATCACCTTGCTCTCGATCTTCTTGGGAGAATCCAGACTGACCAAAATTTGCTTGAATGCACTTCCTGAATATTTCTCATTCAACTCCTCGAAGTATGGCAGTTCTTTCACACACGGCGCACACCATGTAGCCCAAAAATTAATCACATATGTTGAATCTGCACTCGTATTCTCAAGAATCTCTTTATTAAAATCATTAAATTTTTCATAGATCTTCACCTGAGCACTAGCATTTGTGGATGTCAGAAACCACATGAGCATTATTACAAAACAATGACAACTTAATTTATTCATAAGGCGTTCCAAAATTAATACTATAAACTTACTTTAAAGTCTTTAAGACTATATTAATAAGTAGTTTAACAAATATTTAGCACAAGTAGATATGAGATTAAATTACTTTTGACTTAGAAGTTTTAAAATCAATGAAACATTACAAACTAGTATTTTATATATTAACTATTTCTCTCATATGGATTTCATGTGGTGGAGATGATATTGCACCTGAAATTGAAATTCATACTCCGATAGAAAATTCAACTTTCTTTATTACACAAACACTGTCACTCGATGCCTCAATCACTGACAACGAAGAGTTGGACTTTGCCGTCGTCACCCTTACGGGACCAAACGGAAGCCTGATGTTACGAAAAGTTGAGTTGAGCGGTGATTCGCAAACTATTCAGGAGGAATTTGAGCTTTTGTACCCAACTGAAGGTACAATCTTATTAAGCATCAATGCCGTCGATAAGTGTGAAAACAATACATTAATTGAAAGAAGCTTTGAGTACAAGCCTATTCCAACTGGTAGCGTAGAACTTAATTTCAAACTATTATATAATGGTGCTCCACTCGTGATGTTTGAGCCATACGATTATCCCGATGGCAAGAATATGAATTTCACGAGATGCTCATTTTACACCTCGGAGACAAAATTAGATGGTACTACAATCAACGATATAGAATTTCATAATTTGACCAATTCACATGCAAGTTTGCCATTTGCCAATAATGGTTATACTTGGAAAATCGACCATGTACCTACAGGAAATTACAACAATATTTCATTCAATATTGGAGTACCTGAAGCATTGAATAATCAAGATCCTGGAGATTTCCCATCAGGACATCCGCTTGCCAAACCTGCAGAAAATTGGTTCAGTTGGATGAGTTTTATATTTCTAAAAGTAGAAGGTAAAATAGACCTTGACAATGACGGTATTGCTGAGGAAGGAATAGCGCTGCATACAGGATCTAATCAAGCGCTCAGAAATATTGCTTTGGAATACCCGATAGAAGTCGAGAAGAATGAGATAGCAAGAATTAACCTTGTCTTTGACATTTATAAACTTTTTGATGGAGCAGATCGAATATATCCAATAGAAGAAACCCCTCAAATACACACACTTTCACAATTACATGCGGTGGAAGAGATTTCAAATAATTTAACAAACGCTATATATAAATTTTAAATATGAAAATAGTAAAATCAGTTTTAAGCATATTATTACTTGGGCTTGTGGTAAGCTCATGTGGAGAAGATGAGCTGAAAGATATAAATGTAAAACTGCAAATGAATGTTGGTGACGATGCACTCATGCACGAAACAACATACAATATCAATGGAGCAGATGTTCAGTTTACCAATGTTGCATTTTACCTGGGCGACATGAAATTCGAAACTTCTGATGGTAAATCTTATGAATCCACTTCGCGTTATCACTTAATCAAGCCAGGAGTTTTTGATTTTAATTTTTCGATTCCAGCAGATGAAGGAGGTGATGACCTCAGTCTTTCACAAATCACCTTTTTTGTGGGAGTTGATGCAGATACGAATTCCGAATCAGAAATGGACTTCACTGAAAGAGCAGAAGGAGATCCACTGGGTCAACAAAATCCAAGCATGCACTGGGGATGGTCTGGAGGCTATCGATTTTTGAATATCGATGCTATGGCTGATCTCGATGGAGACGGAACATTCGAGACTCAATTGACTTATCACCTGGGAAAAAATGAATTTCTTAAAAATATTACACTCAATCCAAATCAAAAATTGGATGAAGGAGGAAACAATTTCCAGATCATTTTTGATATGAGCACATTCCTAGCCAATTTGGATTTTGCAACTGAGAATTTCACTAAAGTACAACCAGACAACAAAAGCATCGCGGACAAATTATTAAATAATTACAGTTCTTCTTTTGCTTTTGTCCAATAAGTACAAATCAAGATATTCACTTATTTGGAGCATTGGGATGGTGATAGTATTATCACTTACCCAATGTTCTCAAATCAATGAAACAACTCCATATATCTATGACTTAAGAGAGGGATGGGAAGAGCCAATCATTCCCGAAAACAATCCCCTAACCCTTGAATCCATTGCCTTGGGCAAGTCACTTTTTTTCGACCCCGCCCTATCATTGGATTCTACCATTTCCTGTGGTTCTTGCCATTTTGCTCAATTTGGTTTTGCTGATCGACTACCACTTTCTCAAGGAATAGAGGGCAGAAAAGGACTTCGGAATAGCGGCACCTTGACCAATGTGGCATATCTTCCCTACTTCAACAGGGATGGCGGAGTTCGCACCTTGGACATATTTTCATCTGTGCCGCTTGAAGATCATGATGAAATGGGTTTCAATCTATTGCTTGCTGGAAAAAGATTGAGGTCAAATCCCGAATATAATTCTGCTTCTAAAAAAGCCTATCAACGAGAAATAGATGGATTTGTAATTACTAGATCAATAGCTTCATTTTTAAGGACATTCATCAGTGATAATAGCAGATACGACCAATATGTGAATGGTGAAAATGAAATGACTTTCACTGATGCTGAGAAAAGAGGGAAAGACCTATTTTTTGGCAATAAAGCCCATTGCAGCAAATGTCATTCTGGCAATCAGTTTAGCAATTATGCATTTGAAAACAACGGCCTGCTCGAAAGTTATGCAAACAAAGACAGAGGCCGAGAAAGAATCACCTTGGACCCTGCAGATGAAGGAAAATTTAGAGTGGCCACACTAAGAAATATCGAGCTCACCTCTCCATACATGCACAATGGCAGCCTCCCGACCTTAAAATCTGTATTGCAACACTACTCCAGTCACGGCTCTGCCCATTCGAATAAAAATCCAATTATTGATCAAATCCAATTGACTCCTGAAGAAGAAGATGATATTATTGCCTTTCTCAAAACTTTGACAGATGTCCAATTTATCAATAACCCAAAATTCGCCTTATCCAGCGATTAAGCATTCCCGCACCTCAGAATAGGTCGAAGATTATCTATGAGAATATTTCCTTTGTGCGAAAATGGGCCATCCATATAGTAAGCCTCCAAAATTATATATTCATATGCCTCTTTGGGATTAAAATCAAATCTGAAGGTCTTCCACTGCATGTGTTTTATCACGGGCGATTCGAATATCATCTGATCTTTCGAGCACTTATCCTTGCCAAGATAGATTCTAAGTTGGATCGGTTTATTATATCCTGAATAGATAATAGAGTGTGCCAAATCAATTTCGGAATAATAACAGGAATTAGCCTTCAATGTTCCTGATAATCGTTGACCAAAGCTTTCGAATGTTCCGTTTTCTCTTGTAATGATACCTACGTAAGTTTCTCCATGACTAGGCTCATTATACACTCCCCAAAAACCAGGGAAAATATCAGGAGTAGTATTCAATTCACACGGTAACCATCCCTGAGGTGTAGTGGCATCGGCAGGCTCATCTTCAAAAGATGGATTGATCACTGTTATTTGTGCATTACAAAAACCAACTGTACCTAAACAAATGATTATCAATATTTTCCTGATCATAATTATCAATTCGTGGTTATAAAATGAAATTACAAATTAATGGGTAAAACAATACGCACAATTAATAATAAATGAAATATTATTCCAGTTCATATTATTAATTGATCTCATATATTACTTTTGTATCATAATAAGCAAATATGGCGTCGAATTCGACAAAATCAAAACCTTCACATCTTTATTCCAGCATATCGGTAGCCATCGTAATGTTCTTATTGGGTTTATTTGTCCTTATCTTATTGCACAGCCACAATCTTACAAATCTTATAAAAGAGAAAATGAATATTGTGGCAGAACTTTCGGAATCTGCAGATGGCGAAAAAGTGGTAAATGTAATAAAATCGGTTTCTGAAATCAGAAGTAATACCGTCACCTACATTCCGAAAGAAGAAGCTTTGCAAACAATGGGGTCAAGTCTACAAATCAACTTTGACTCCGAAAACAATCCATTCCGAGATGTGATCGTATTCAACGTCAAAGCCGAACATTACTCCATCTCAACTCTTAAAAGTATAAAACAGCAGTTGGAGAAAACAGATGACATCATGTCGGTTTATTATGAAGACCTCACCATCAAAAACATAAAGACCAATCTGAATAAAGTGGCATATACAGTCTTCTTTATCGGATTGATTTTCGTCTTCCTGGCTATAGTGATTATCCGAAACACCATCAACCTGAGCATGTATGCAGACAGATGGGAAATAAAAACTATGGAGCTCGTCGGAGCCAAATGGAACTTCATTAAGATGCCTTATATTAAAACCAGTGTGATTGTGGGGTTCAAGGCGTTTTTATTGGCTTCGGTATTGATTATTTCTCTTCTCGCAGCGGTGTATCTGTACCTGCCCCGGGTATGGGAAGTGGTCAATGTATTTTATGTCTTGATTTCTCTGGGAGCCATCTTTTTGTTGTCTATCATCATTCCTGCGATTACTACAAATGCTGCTTCGAATAAGTATTTGAGTAAGAATATTTCGGCGATGTACGATTGATTTTATGTGGTGTTTTAGAATTCTAATTGTTTCTTTTATTTCGAGATGAATTTGTGGTATCCCTTCAGGATACATGTCGATTCGTGTTCATTATAGCATGTGGCGTTGCCACATGCTATAATAGTGATTGCCTTACAGGCAATAAGTAGTCATTAATTGTAAATTCCGAGTTATAATTCCAAATGATAATTGATAAGGCATATCAAAAGGATATTCCTGTAAATAAAGTGAATGTGGTAGAGGCAACTTACCACTCTGGCTCCTTTATTACCTGTTTGGTCTAATCATCAGGTAGCAGCTATTGAAATTTGTACTGCCTGAATCCACCCAGCCAAAGAGATGAATTTCTTGAAAATTAGTACCAGCAGCCCAATCTTTCCAAGGGCTCACAGCCACCATTCCCGATTGTGTATTGGAAAAGGTCCATGCATCGGAATTGACTATTGGAAAAGACTGTGTAGTCCCGTCATGTGCTCTCAATTGAAAATTTGTGGTACCTGCTGATGTAGATGTAATTCTCACTACCAGTTTTACTTCAATATTACCACTAGCATCATAAGCCGTAGGGTCCAAGGCGCTTTCGCAATTTGAGAGATCTGATCCAGATGTATTATTCATTCCATAACTGCTTCCTGCCTGCCACAATGGAATGATGCTTACCTGATTATCTGATCCTGAATATCCATTTACATCCAATTTGTAATCAGGATTTTCCTTGTCCACACCGACATTCTGTGCTTGGATATTGAAAACTGTGCAAAGCAAAAAAACAATGAGTATACTTCTTAACATGGCTTTAAATTTTGTTATTGTTGAATATTAAAAATAGAAAAAATCTCAAAGTTTATAGGATTATTCAAGCGCAATATGCCGATTATTGCACTGTACAAAACAACTTGCTCTTTTAAGGGTTTATATTGATTATAAAATAATAATAAAAGAAATGGGTAAAACAGCATTAATCACAGGAGGTACAAAAGGAATAGGTCTCGGAATAGCAAAATCACTTTTGAATGACGGGTATCAAGTCGCAATTACAGGAAGAACAGAAAGCGCGGTCCAGGCGGTTGCCAAGGAACTATCAACAGAATTTGGGAATCATGTTTTGGGAATTGAATGCGATGTGCGAGATTTTTCCAGTCAGGAGAGGTGCGTTGCAGCTGTAATGTCTCATTTTGGATCTTTGGATGTACTTATCGCGAATGCAGGAGTGGGTCATTTTGCGTCAATCGAAGACATGAGCGTTGACCATTGGAATGAGACCATAGACGTCAATTTGACGGGAGTATTTTACAGCATAAAAGCCAGTCTGGATGCGCTAAAAAATTCAAAGGGATATATTATCACTATAGCAAGTTTGGCGGGCACCAACTTCTTTGCCAATGGATCTGCATACAATGCCAGTAAATTTGGATTAGTAGGTTTTACACAATCTGTAATGCTTGACGTAAGACAACACGGAATAAAGGTGACAACCATTATGCCTGGATCAGTATCTACATATTTTAATGGGCGGACTCCTTCTGAAGCAGACGCATGGAAAATTCAGCCCGAAGATCTCGGACAGATGGTATCAGACTTACTGAAAATTAACCCAAGAACTCTGCCGAGTAAAATTGAAGTGAGGCCGTCGATACCAGGCGGAAAGTAGGCAACTGATTTGAATATCTTATATTTAGGCGGATTTTGGAATGGAACAACGTTTTAAAATCTTTAATTAGAATATTGCGAATGATATCAATTTATAAGATTAAGCCGAAATTTCAACAGCTTCTTGCCCCAATCTTAAAAGGACTTCATAAGCTTGGAGTAACTGCAAATCAAATTACCATCTCTTCCGTGGTACTATCACTATTGATTGGTATTGCGTTTTGGTATGCCAAGGATTATAGATTCTTATTCCTTGCCCTGCCTATTGGATTGCTTATCCGAATGGCACTCAATGCGCTCGACGGAATGATGGCAAGAACTTACAATCAACAATCCAAAAAAGGAGAGATTCTCAATGAGTTGGGAGATGTTATTTCCGATGTTTTTATATTCTTTCCTTTACTTTTATTTGAGAATCAGATTCTGTATCTCATAGTCATATTTATTTGTCTAAGTATTATCAATGAATATGCGGGCATCCTGGGCAAGGCAGTATCTGGAATACGGCAATATGATGGTCCAATGGGAAAAAGTGACAGGGCCTTTGTCATTAGTATTTATGGGCTATTGAGTTACTTTTGGAATGGATTCGGAGAATATTCTTTTTGGATTTTTGTAATAATAAACATCCTCATAATCGTTAGTACCCTAGTTCGAATTAACAAATCCATACGATAGGCATGAAGGAAATCTTCCATTTAAAATTATTCGAGAGTAGTGAAATCATTTTTGTTGTCTCCATAATTTTTGGCATTCTGATCTTTGCCACTTTGTTATTTTTCATTGGAGGCTTGATCTTTCCAAAGGCAAACTTGGACGAACTCAAAGCAAGGACAAAATCATGGTGGATCATAGCCGCACTCTTTATTGGTACTACCATTGCTAATACCAATATTTCATACATTGCCCTGGCATTTTTATCCTTCGTGGCATTTCGAGAATTGTACTCCCTACTCAATTTTCGCCAATCTGATAGACGGGCAATTTTTTGGGCATTTGTTTCTATTCCTGTTCAGTACTACCTCGCATACATTGGTTGGTATGGCGCCTTTATCATTTTCATACCCGTAGTTATGTTTTTGATTCTTCCTGTGAGGTTGGTGCTTAAAGGAGATACCGATGGAATAGTAAACTCCATGTCATTGTTGCAGTGGACCTTGATGCTTACGGTTTTTGGATTGAGTCATTTGGCATATTTGATATCACTGCCTGATGTTGAAGGATTTGATTCAGGAGGCAGAGGATTACTGTTATTCTTAGTCTTCCTGACCGAGATAAACGATGTCATGCAATTTACCTGGGGCAAGTTATTTGGCAAACATAAGATCATCCCCAAAGTGAGTCCAAATAAAACCTGGGAGGGATTTCTTGGTGGAGTCATTTCCACAACTATAATCGGATATTTTCTGGGGTTTTTGACTCCATTGACGGTGCCTCAAGTCATATTTGTGAGCTTTATGATTGCCATTGCGGGATTTGTAGGTGACATTGTGGTATCATCCATAAAGAGAGATATTGGTGTCAAGGATATGGGCAGTTCCATTCCAGGGCATGGAGGTGTTTTGGATAGAGTTGACTCCTTGGCATACACGGCTCCTGTATTCTTTCACATAGTCTTTTTCTTGGTATACTGATGCAAAAATTAACACTTCAACTCATCTATAGCATATTGATGCGATTTTTTCTAAAATATATTGTTGGAGTCAAATTTGACGATGCTAATTTTTTGGTGGAAGAAGATCAATTCATTATCGTCGCCAATCACAATAGCCATTTGGATACAATGACTCTGATGGCATCACTGCCAAGGAAAATTATCAATAAGGTAAAACCTGTGGCCGCAGGTGATCATTTTGGTAAAACAAAACTCAAAGGCAAATTGACATCTTTCTTTGTCAATGCACTCTTGATCAAACGCGGTCGGGACAAGATCAATCCAGAAAATGATCCTATAAATAAAATGCTCATGGAATTAGATAAAGGTTATTCTCTTATTCTATTTCCAGAAGGCACGAGAGGCGAACCTGAAGTCGAACAGCCACTAAAAAAAGGGATAGGCATAATATTATCACAAAGACCAAATCTTAAATATGTCCCTGCATATATGAAAGGTATGGGAAAGGCAATGCCCAAAGGTGATAGTCTTATCGTACCATTCAATTCATCATTGAAATTCGGAAAACCCACCCACGTCAATAATACTGACGTCAATAACATTCTAAAACAAATAGAATCTGATTTTCAAGTCTTAAAAAATAGCTAGATTAAAAATCTTTTTACTTCACTACTTTGATAACCTTCTCGGTACCAGCAGATATTACTTTCAACAAGTAGATACCGTGAGGCAATATAGTCCTAGGCGCAATCACCGCTCCCCTATTATTAAGAGAAATTTCCACATCCAGCTTTTGACCCGAAACGGAATACATAAACACATCCGTAATATTCGTTCCACTAACGTTCAACCTATCGAGCATAGGTAAAGGGAAAACCTGGATATCCAAAACGCTTTCAAGTAGTTTTCCTGGATTTACTCTCTTATCTATAAATGTCCAATCAATGGAAGAAGAAGCCAATGCACCTTTCTCAAACACTTTAGCAGACTTCACAATCTCTTCAATTGACGAATTCAGATAGATCTCGGCATTCAGTGCCATCAATACTTGGCCCTTTTCAATTTTAGAGGAGGAATTTATATTTAAAAACCTTTGTCCATCTTCAATAGCTTCAAAAGACTCATCAGATGACAATTCATTCAATTGTGAACCATAAACATTCAGGTCAAACTGGAATGCATCCGATACAAAATCTTGCCCCGCAGATATTGTGATTTCATTCTTGGTAATCTCCAAAGTCAACTCAATTTCCTCACCATTATCCATTTCATCTGAAGAAATCATCTTTGAACCTGTGAGATCTCCTGTACGCACACCATAAAAGTCAAATCCTTGATTATATTGGCTATATGAGATACTTTCGGACACATCTAGATTGGATTGCAGATCTTTAGCATCATACATTTGTGGAATGAAGCTCCATAAATCTTCTACTTCAATTTCAGATCTTCCCAGTAGTACATCTTTAAATTCTCGCAGATCATCTACATCAAATGCTTTATTCTGATCGATATCTGCTGCTACTTTTTGATAAAAATCCAATTGTTCTATTCCCAACAAAGCCGAACGCATCATTATGAAATCGTCAATATCCACATCACCTTCTCCTTCATCTTCACTCTTGACATTGGCCACATAAGCCTCCATCAAATCCTGCTCGCCAAAGGTAAAATATCCACTTTCATCACTGTCTTGAGACGAAATTATCTCTTCTCCTTCCATCAAGTAGGCAGTGGCTCCATTTATTGGCGATCCGTCTGGTTTGGTGATCATGCCTTCTGGTGCATACTTTAGCAGACAAGAATTGTTATCAAAGATTATCATGAATACCTCACAAAAATCTTGGTTTCCCGCTTCATCCGTATAGTATATTCTGAAAAACTGGAAACCTGCATCACCGCATTCAATTACTCTTTCTGTATCTTCTACATTCTCGCTAAACGACAAGGTTATATTCTCTTTTGAAGAACAGTTGTCCAACGCATCAAGACTAAAAAACGAAACTGGAATCACTAGCGATCCTCCATCTTCTCCATTAAGCGTAGCTCCTGTAAAATTTATACAATAAGGAGTCGGTGGTTTGTTGTCTTCTACAAAAAATTCTGACGAACAAGCTCTCACATTACCACAGCCATCGGTCACCTTCCAATCAACCTTGTGCTTCGATACACTCAATGCTTCTGGAATCACCACCTGAATCTCTCCTCCATTTTCTACAGGATCAAGTCTATAAGGTAGTGGCTCATTCGGACCATAGATAAGATCTGGAGTACCATCCCCCCAAAGGTCAACTGTTACCCTCCAAGTCAATGTTCCAGATGGACAATCGCCAGTATCAGAAGCGGAATTGGTTAGTGTCACCAATGTTTCACAATTTTCGCCAGTATCAAAATAATGATCTGCACAATCATCAATTTCCGGAGGTGTATTATCAACAATCTTAATTATCTGAATTCCCTCGTAAAGTCCTTCATTCGCATCAACGTCGTACACACACCAATTGATAACACTATATGTCCTTACAATCTTAAGGCAAGCTCCCTCTTCAAATTCATAGATTACATCCTCATAGGTATACCCTACCAAATCACATGGATTGAATGACCATGTTGGTGAATCTACTGGAATTTCATCTACACATGTATACTCTTTGTCCGCAGGAAATTGAACATTCAACGGCAAATTTAAATACACCATTGTAATGGTTTGAATACATGACGGTTCATTGTCGCTATACGTATTGCTATAGTCCACATCCAGATAAAATCTTCGATATACCACTCCCTCATTACACGCATTGGTCTCATTCTGATCAACATATTTGATCATTGACGGATGATAATTTCCAGAAACGACAGTAGCCATACCGCATTCATCAGGAGTCAAATCAGATAGACAGCTAACAATTATATCATCTGGACAGAAAATTTGTGCATTCAAACTAAAACTAGCGAAAATCGCAAATGTGAGAAATAACAGATTCTTTTTCATATTTAGGCTTATTAGATACTATAAAGGTAACAATCCAGCAGCACTTTTAATATTCTTATGGTCTTAATAATGTCTCCACCAATATATTTTCCTTATTTTGCGCTATATATTACCATATTAAATATATAAACACCTAGCAACCAACACAAAAGATACGATTTATGAATAATTTTCATTTTTACAAACTCTTGCTTACTTGTTCCGTTTTTATGCTTTTCAGCACTACTAATATCATGGCGCAATGCTCAATAAGTGATATGGTCGTTACCAATAGCGAATGTGATGAAAATAATAAGTTTTCTGTAGAAATTGACTTCAATTTTGACGAAACAGGGCAAAATGGGTTTCAAATTCTGGGAAATGGGAATAATTATGGGACATTTCAATATGCAGACCTCCCAGTTTCTATTGACGGATTGACAGGAAATTGTGAAATTGAATATGAATTTATCGTTCGGGATGTAGATGATCCCACTTGCGCCAATTTTGTGGACTTTGGCACTGTCTGTTGTGATGATGAATGTCAAATCTCGATTTTTGATTTTGAAACCACGGAATGTCAAAACAATGTTTCCTTTGGGCTAACACTAAATCTGGAATATGATTTTGTTGGAGATGACGGATATTCAGTGTCAATCAATGAAGAATCTTATGGAACATTCAGTTATGAAGATTTACCACTAAATATAGATGACATTGTCTCCGAAGAAGAAGGCTTGAATGTAATAACTGTCTGTGACAATGATCAGCCTGAGTGCTGTGACACCTATACCTTCTTGAATCCTTGTGTCTGTGGCATGACCAATATTACAACAAATATAGTGGATTGCAGCAGCACAGATTCTACCTATTTTGTAATTATAGACTTTGATCATGTAGCGACCAATGATAGTTTCCAAATGGGTTATTCTAATAACAATGAAAACATATTTTTAGGAATATTTACCTACGATGATCTCCCGATTACCGCAGGACCGATCTTCCTATCCGATGAAGCACAGGAGATACTGATTGCAGATACGGAAGATTTCTTTTGCTTTAGTACGGCATACTTGGGCATTGTGGAAGACTGTAATATCGAGTGTCAACTTTTCAATGTCGTCGGTGAAGCATATATGTGTGAAGAAGGAGAGTATTTTATAGATGTAGAATTTGACGGTAAAGATTTAGAAGGAAGTACTTTTGAAATATTAGTGGATGGAATCAGTTATGGCACCTTTGAATATGGAGAAAGTTTCTATACAGTAGGACCGATTCCCAGCAATTGTGATACAGCACCTGTATTGATAGTTCAGGATAGTGGATCTGAAAACTGTTCGGATTTTTACAACTTTCCCGATCCGATTTGTTGTTTGCCAGATTGCAACTTCACGTCTTTTGAGGCCGAAGTTGAATGTGGGCCTAATTTTTCTACCATAATCGGCACTTTCGAAAATAACGGCATCAATCTTAGTGGTTTTTACTTTGTACAATTCATGGGTACCGCCTATGGTCCTTTCTTTTATGGAGACTTCACTTTTTCTCTTGAAGTACCACCTCTAGCTAATGGTGAATACGAAATTTCAATAAATGATGGTGCTGATCCGAAATGTAATATTTCTACCTTATTTACTTCCCAATGTGATGATGAGCCATGTATAATTTTTGACGTCTTTGCAGAACCACAGGAGTGTGAAGAGGATCAGTTTTTTGTTGACCTAGAGTTTAACTATGCTGGGCAAGTATCCGATAGTTTTGAGATTCTTGGCAATGGTATGAATTATGGTACTTTCGCTTACGGTGAGCAATTCTATACTGTAGGACCACTGGAAGGTGACTGTGAGACTATTTATGAATTTGTAGTGAGTGATCAAATATTAGAAGGATGCAATTCATTCTATGCTTTTGACGAACCGATATGCTGTTCTGATGAGTGCAACATAAGAGATATAGAAATCATTGATTATCAATGCCTGGATGAAGCAAATGTAGAGAATATCACATTTGATTTTGTTTATGAAAATCCTCCTTCCCCAATTTATAGATTAATTATTGATGGAAACGATCATGGGTCATGGTTTTATTCAGATTTACCACAATATTATCAAATGGACCTGCCTGATTCTTTTGTGATTCAGATTCTGGACTCACAAGATGAAGAATGCCAAG
Source organism: Saprospiraceae bacterium (assembly GCA_965230575.1). Taxonomy (GTDB): domain Bacteria; phylum Bacteroidota; class Bacteroidia; order Chitinophagales; family Saprospiraceae; genus CAJXUU01. Next base: position 5,042,692 of record OZ246013.1, on the reverse strand, counting down.
CGACTGCTGAGATTGAATTAGACTGTGTCACACCTGATTGTACTATCTCAGATATAGAGGTAGAGTTTGTGGAGTGTGATGAAAATGATAATTTTTATGGCAATTTGAATTTTGAATATGCTAATACAGGTGACTCTTTCATTGTCACAAGCGGTTCTTTTAGCGATACGGCAAATTATTCGGAATTACCACTCCTGGTCGGTCCGTTTCCAACTGGTCTTGCGCTTATCTTTACAGTAGTGAATGTTGGTGGTGGATGTGCTAGTGAAGATATCGTATTAATCGAAGATTGCGAAACGAGTCTAAAAGAAGCGGCATTCAGCAATATCAAAATAGGCCAGTCTGGCAATCTGATAACGATTGAGAATAACGAATCGGAAGAGTTGAAATTTCAGTTTTTCAATATTTCTGGGGCTTTGGTGAGTAATTTGAATATACGATCCAATCATTCAAATGTCATCAACACATTGGATATGCCACGTGGATTGTACTTTCTTAATATCTCGAATGGGTATAGTCAGAAAACTATGAAGTTGATCGTTTATTAATTTCTTTTACCTGTAAAGATCAAGTTATAATTTACGCCTTCGGTAGTCTGCATTATCACAATGCTGTCAGATACTGCGATGTACGTCATCGTAATAGTAGAATTATCCTCCGTTTTTTCGAAAACAATTTCAGCAGCGGATGCTGATTTGAGGGGAAGGTTTTGGTCTTTTATGCGTTCGCAGCTGGTATTTATTCCCGCGTCATCGGTGCTCGCTGCGAATACAGATAAGGTGGCATCTTCTCGATTCATCAATTCCGCAGTCGACGTTGCATAATCCGCACATTCGCCCAAGTAATTGCCTATTACATCAGTAAAAACAATCTCATTTCCTGAAGGTGTGCTGGATTGGCAAGAGGCCATCGACATGATTACTAATAATATTAAGGCTATTTCGCGCATTATTTGTATCTAATTAGAATACATTCGAATCAAAGATAGCACTAATTCTACTCTGTGCCAATGAAGTCAATTAAAAAAGTGGATCAAGATTAAAAGTTGGTGGGATTATGATAAATTAAGATTCAATAAATCATTTGGTTATTAATGTCAGCAGGTACAAGGTACAGGGTAATAGGTTTTGCAAGGTTAGATTTTGACTAATGCCTGATCAACGTATAACCTTGCAAAATCTAAAACCCTAAGCCTCGATACTTTCTTCATGCATACTGCCCAATTATTATTCTACCCACCAGAAATTCAACTTGATCCAAAAAAGTGTGCATAACTAATTACACATTTGCATTGTCATAGATAGAGTAACCGAGAATTGTCATCCTGAGAGTCGAATGACGACAATGCTTTTAGTTCTTTAATTTCAACCAACGCGGAGAAATCTAATAGTGCAGGTCTGTTATCATCGCCCAGTAGATTTCTCCGTTGAAGTCGAAATTAGAATCACTCATAATTGTCTATCCCTCCACTCGTTGTACTCGGTCGGAATGACAATTATTATTTCAGATTTTCTCTTTTGGTGCAAATTGTTATGCGCACTGTTAAAAAAGAGTGCGAACGAAATGGTACAAATGGTCAAACAGAAAGAAGTATCATAGGCATTTCTCTCTCACTTCTCCCAAAAGTCAGGCAAAGTGTCATTTACTTATTGCCAAATTCTGAAGATTTTACAATTCATTTTAAATTTTAGCTTCGACTGTACAACTCTTGCCTTCGAACCGTCAAAGGTTATTGCCAAGATATCGTCTTCTTAGACAATCAAAATCTCAATAATTGCAACTCCTTCTATTTCAACAAACTCACATTTCTTCGTACACTATACTCTGCCTGATTGATACAAATCACCTTCAACGTATAGGCATATACATCAGGAGAAAGTAGTTCACCATTATAAGTACCATCCCAACCAACACTTTGATCTTGAGAAGAAAATACTTCTTCGCCCCATCGATTGTATATCAATATTTCCATCTCATCGATGAAATTACTTCGTACAAGCAAAACGTCATTGATACCATCATTATTCGGTGAAAAAGCGGATGGTAAGAACACATCTGTCTCATCACATACTGGCTGTCTCACTATAATCGTAATCGAGGCAACTGCTGTGCAACCCATGCCATCAGTAACTGTCACGGAGTACGTCGTAGTTTCTTCAGGGCTTTCTGTGATTTCGCCAGTAGTATTTACTTCACCTGTACTCCATTCATATGAATAATCTTCCATTTGATCGAGCACAAAAATGGTAATCTCTTCTTCCTTATTTATAGTGTCTGTATTGATTCCATTTTCGTCAATGGCATCCAACTCAACTGAATAACTTGTAGTCGTAACGGAATAACTCTCCATTACCTCACATCCCAATTCATCATAGGTCACAGTGACCGAATATTCCTTTGCCTCTCCTGTCAAGAGTACCGGATTTCCAGTATCACCATCTCTTACGATACAATCATCAGGCCCCCACTGGAAAGAGTAACCATCTTGAACACCATTTACCGTAATTGACACCTCAGTCTCTTCATCCTCACAAAAGATTGGTGGAATATCAACTTCTATATCAAAAACAAAAGGACTGACTTTAATTGTATCCATGTCGGTACAGCCATTGGGGTCTTCTCCTTTTACGATCACTTCAAATTCTTCGGTTACCACCTGCTCATAATCTGGTCCGATGGCAATGGTATCTCCAGCTAAATTGCACCATACGAAGGAAACATTGATATTGCTCGTAGTTGCTGTCAGGGAAACTGTATCATCCAGGCATAAGACCTGATCTTCAATGGCATCTATGCTTATTTCATCATTTATGGTAATGGTTTTCACCACATCCTTATAAGGACAGAAAGTTGACAGATTGGAAAGCAAAACATCATAGGTGCCGGCTCCTGGATAGGTATAGCAAGGCATCGTATCTATACTAACATCTGTAGTGACTGTAGTATCTCCGAAATCCCAATTTGGAAATCCATTAAATTCACCTTGAATATCAAAACATACGGTGTAATTACCACATTCTTCCAATTCAAAAGTAAAATCTACAATCGGATTTTCTATCAATACAAAACTTACTGTATCCGTATATGTACATCCAGTAGGACTGGTAGCAATAAATATCAATTCGAAATCATCAACTTCATCTATACCAACACCTATAGATGGCGTCGTAGTAGTATCATTCGCCACCACATGAGGGTCTTCCAACCACAGATATGTCAGCGGTCCTTCGCCAAGATTGAAAATAGGATAATCAACCGTGTCTCCAGGACAAATTTCAAATGGCTCCGCAAAGAGGATATCAAATACAAACATCCTTACGTCATATGACAAGATCAAATCTCCACATGTCTTGTCTGTAAACTGGACATAGTAGGTTTCTGAAAGTCCCGTCAAAGTAGTATTCAATGTATCACCTTCAAAAATAATATCGGTAAATGTAGAATCTAATGACCACTGATAGGTCCCGATTCCTGTAGCTCCAAAACCAACCAATTGAACATTCTCATCACATACAATGCTATCTCCCAGCACTTGGAATTCTTGACCATCTGCAATAATTACATTTATGGAAGTATCCAGGCTGCAAAAATCATCAGATATCGTAACGAAATACTCCGTATCCATGATACCAATCACATGCGCCGTGCTACCGTCCGCAGGATCCACAAAATGAATACCATCCAATGGTGACCATACGTACGTCAAACTTGGATCTGGATTGTCCAATAATGGCACTGTATCTCCAAGACAAACACGGACTGGATCTCCATTGAAAACCACATCAAAGATATTGGAAAGAATAACCAAATGTTCGGCATAAGGATCCTCACATGACTCACCAGTAAATCTTACATAAAATATTTGTTCCTGACCATCAAAATTTGTTTCTAAGGTATCTCCAGTATAAATAATATCCGCAAAATCAGACGTCAAGGCCCATTCAAATTCACCTTCACCAATTCCGCCATCCGCAACCAATAATACATTGCCATCACAGGTAATGGAATCTCCGGTAATGGATAAGTTATTGTCATCCAAGACTATAATTTCAAATGAAGACTCGATACTACAAAGGCCATCTGTAACCGTGACACTATATTCCGTATTCTCAATCCCGATAAACCCAGGATTGGATTGATCTGCCATGTCTTCAAAATAAATTCCTTCCATTGGACTCCATGTATAGGTAAAATCGCTATTTGGAGAAGTCACATTGAATATGGTATCACCAAGACACATCACAAGCGAGTCAATATTGAATTCTATATTGGCATATGGACCAGGGAGAAAAGTATCTTCTATGATATCCTGACATCCATTGCTAAAATTAACGACCATTGTAAATGTCACCAGAGAATCTTTGGGGACATTCACGACTATTGAATCTCCCGTCTCAGTAAATGTATCACCCACTACCATGACTGTCCAGTTTATTTCAGAGATCGTAATACTGCTGTCCAAGCCTGTAGTGGTATCTTTGAAAGTGAGATCTACGGTACCATCGTCAGGGCAGCCTGTAGCAAACCATTCGTAAGATGCCTGGGGTACTTCCTCCTGAAGAATTATTTCTTTGGTCACTTCCGCCATACATCCTCCACCAAAATCAAGTAGAAGATTGACGCTTATCGTATCGTCATCTGCCACATCGATCATAAAGCTTGAATCTGTAAACATGGTCTCTCCACCTTCGTCAGTCACTGTCCATAGATATCCTTCTATATTGTCAAATGGGTTGAGGTCTTCTGAAGCATCTCCGAAAGCCAGTGTTGCTATTCCAGCTTCTGAACAGCCATCGAGTTCGTAGACAAAATCAGCCAAATGTTCAATTCCTCCTTCAATTGTATCAATAAGAGTTTGTTTACAACCAGTTTCAGATTCCACCTGTAATTCTATTATGAAATCTTCATTCGCTAAATCCATCACATTTATAATGTCTCCAAAATAGACTTGAGACATTCCATTTTGTGTAATTGTCCATTCGGCATTTATGATATCAAATCCATCTTCTGGCTCAACAGATTGATCTGTCAACCTAATTGTAAATCCGCCGTTCTCGTTGCACTCTTGAATTTCCAATTTGTACTTCACGGCTATATCAGTGAATAAGGCTGCTATCTGTTGTATCAAGGTATCTGAACATTGATCGGTTCCTCTCGTTACAATCAATTGGACATCATAAACACCTTCAGTAGGATATACAAATTCAGGATTTTGATCTGTAGACTGGAATGCAGGATCGGTACTTGGATAATCAAAATTCCATTGATAGGCTGTCGCGCCTTCACTCGTATTGACAAATTGCACATCAGGTCCATTACAATTTTCGTCATTGGCATTAAATTCTGCTAATGGAGAAGGGCTACACATACGCACATTGTATTGAAAATCTCTTCTCACCTCCCCTATTTTGACGCCATCCCGCCATTCCTCTACACAAATACCAACCAAAAATTGACCTACCATATTGGGGTTTCCTGTTAGCAACCCCGTCTCAGGGTGAATCTGAAGTGGAGAAGTCCCTCCAAGCAAATCCATCAAGCTAAAATCAGGATCCCAAGTAACTTCTGTATACGGTGGCTTTGGCGAACTGGAAGGAATCGGATCATCTTTTGATCCTCCAAGATATGGTGCACACAATTTATAAACCAATGAATCACCATCTGCATCTGTCGCCGAATGATCAAACATGAGGTCTTCATTGGCACAGATATAAATATCGGGCCACTGATTGAAACATGGATTTTCATTATGCTCCAATTGAGCTTCTTCTGTAATATGTACGGTCCATGTACCTCCTGTCTCCAGGGGTTCAATAACATTTTCTAATGTCTCATTTCGACAACATCTTTGGTACGACAAAATGTATCCGTCACCACCTGGATTGTAGGGCAAAACTACGTCTTGCCGATATATGGTTTCATGTACACATACTGCCTTCCCTTCAAATCCGCAATCACTCATTATTATATTATTAAGTGTATCTGCATCATTAAAAAACATTTTCAACACACCATTATTAGGCAGTTGATTCTGAAAATTACCTTTTCCATTGAAGATCCACACCTTGGCGATATTGTCAAAGTCAGCTTCCGGATCACCGAATTCGCAGTCTCTTCTAAATGTCAGGGTAACCTCATATTTATTACCAAAAAGGTGCTTATACTTTAATTCTCCACCTACAATGTGCGTTGCCGCAACATCACTTTTAAAACTGAAGAAAGCAATACATAAGAACAAACATGCTTTTATACTTTTTGCTACCATAGATTTATAGTGTCTAGTCCAATTTATCCTTGATGAAAATTGGATCAAATTTGAATTATTATATGACAATTTCTTTTTCATATCTTGATCTATTTGCACCAAATTATTGGTCTTTTATTTTAACAATTTGAACCCTTCGTTCTCTACTTGCCTCAGGACTGTAGACTGAAAGTGTTCTATTATTCGAATCACTTACGTCGGCAGGAGATGTTTCCTCACCAAAAGAAATATCGGTAAGTATCAACTTCCCATTTCGGACGTACTCTCTAAATATTCCATTCTCATAACTCAATATTTCATTCTTGACACTGCTTACTCTTCGTTGTCCAAGTGCAAGATTATATTTAGTATCAGCTTTTGGTGAAGCATATCCCTTGATCGCAATCTCAAGACTTCTACCCAATTCCAATTCTTTTTTCAGTGCCCTCATGAATCTCTTCAATTTGTCATATCCTCCAGCTACTTCGCCTTCGAAAAATCCATCGAGTCTGTTTCGAGAATCTATTTTTTCCTGACCTCTTTTCTCAATTGTATAATTTTCCAAATACTCAGTTTTAATAGCCATGTAGGTATTGTACAGGTTGCCATAAATCTTATCCGTATTGGTGGATTTGCTCGTTGGATTTGGATGATCATTCTCAAAATAAACGGTGACAGGCATGTAATCTTCAATATCAAATACTTCCAGATACATCTTGCTTGTAATAATCGTCGGCTCTGAAACATCGGTCAAATCCACGATTTCTTTTTCGGTCACAAATCCAAATTTGGATGCTTCTATCTCATACTTATTACCCAATTCAATATAGAAGTGAAATTTATTACCCAATTCATTTACAGCAATTGTATCTATCTCACCGGAAGTCAGGTTCCTAATAGTTATTTGAACACCGGCCAATTCTTCTTGAGTACGTTTATTGAAAGTCTCGAGTTTCAACTGAGTACGATCTGTTTTTAGATATACTTTTTCGTCAAATGTTTTGGACTCCGTAAGCCCCAAAGTACTTAGCGGAATAGATTGAGAATTATAAAATGCCCTCTCTACTTGAATGGTGTACTCCTTTTCTTTCTTAAGATTGAAATAAAAGTCGTTGCCATCATCCTTTGTCAACACTTTGAGAGTCTCACCCGTTAAGGCATCTATCAAGGCTACGGTCACTCCTTCGAGCGGTTCTGAACTCAATGCATCGAATACCAAAACATTAAGATCTACAATCACCTCATCATACGACACTTTGAAAATATCAAAACAACATGCCTTCTGTGCAGGGTCGAGATACATGGTACCTTCTCTATTTGAAGAAAAATAGGCTTCCTCTCCATCATCATCCATGACATAGTACAAGTCATGGTAGCTGCTATTCACTGGCACCCGCAGATTATTGATTTCTGTCCATCCATCTCTTGTCCTACTTATGGAATATACGTCATATCCTCCAAGCCCTAATCTACCATCTGCGCTGAAGTACAAGGTATTTGAAGAAGAATGGTAAAATGGAGTGGCATCATTTTCTGGCGTATTGATATTATCCATACTCACAGGATCACTGAAAGACCCATTCGAATTTACCAGGGAGTAGTAAATGTCCAACTTGCCATCATCGCTATCTCTATCTGAAGCAAAGAACATCACATCACTTTGCATGGTGGAATCATATGAAATTTGAGGTTGTGTAGTAGTAATAGAATCCAAATTAATTGGAGATGGAAGCTTATTTTCAATTCCGAATGTGCCATCTGAATTTACCATTCGCGAGTACAAGTCGCATCGAATATCCTCATCATTGATGTACTCACACAAGGTATATACCATGGTCAATCCATCAGTTGTGAAAGTGGAATGAGCAACCAAAAGGTCGGTATCATTGATTTCACCTTCTATCGCTTCATTCATTTCATCCTTCAAGGTGTGCAATTTTGAAATGCTCCTTGGTGGGAAGTCTTCAGTTTTTTGCTCAGCGTACATCATGGTCGAGAAGTACAGAACATCGTCTTTCTTGATCGCTCCAAACTCTGAATAAGGTGTATTGACCTCTGCTTCGAACTGGTTTATTTCAGCACTCTTGTCAATATCTTCGATTCTGGTAATTGCATACTCCACCGACTCCAATTCATCCTTGGCCATCTTAGTCAGGTTTTCATCTTCGCCACTGTACTCGGAAATATAGATGTTGTAATAGTTTTTAGCATCTTCGTATCTACCCATCTGTTGATACATCTTGCCCAAATGGAAGGCTGCATCATGGTATTCTCCCTGACCGAGTGTATCCACTATCAATTTATATTTTTCTGCAGCCAGGTCATAAGCTTCAAAATGACGGGCAGATTCTGCCACTTTGTAGGTAAGCTCAGGATTATCTCTATCAAAATCCAGGGCTTCTGTAAACCAGGTAAGCGCACCATAATAATTCTTGGTCGCAAATGCCTCCTCAGCGGCCTTGATGTATGCCTTTTGAGTTTGGGAGTAGCCAGAACAAATCCCAATGGCTATGAATACGATACAACTTATATACTTTTTCATATGATTGATACTCATTCTCTTATTTAATAGATTGGGCAAACTTTAAATTGTCTCAGTGGTTTTACATTGGTGATCGTATATCGAAAATGAAACTCCACTGCTCCCCGCTTATTATTTTCAAAATTGTTGAAATCTGTTCCGTCTATATCAAAATTCGCACTTAGATAGTATTGCTTGTATTCCAAAGCTGCAGTTGGAATCAATGACCCTGACGTTCTATACCCCATTCCCAAGTGCAGCTTTGTTTCTTTTCCTCTCTTTGAGCTCACATAGATCTTGGCTACACCACCGATGATCGTTTCCTTATATTCACTTTGCATTTGATGAATACCATGCAATTGAATGTCGAGGGCATCCATAAGATAGAATGAACCGATAGCGGTAAAATTGATATTTATTGGAAGCTTTTGATCTTCATTGTCGTAAAATCCAGCACTTGGTCTTATCAAATGGAATGCTCCAACTCCCAGGTCAAACTTTGTTCTCTTGCTCCTTTGATGTCGATAATTGACACCAACGGCAGTTTCAAGAAAATTGATACGACTTGTATTGAATTGTTCTTGAGATGAAAGTCCGGCGTTGAAAGTGTTGCCATCCCATTGCTTGTCCCAGGTCAGATCGGTCTCACTAAATCCTCTGGATGAAAATCCAAGCGTAACACCACCAGTAAGTATGTTTTGGGCATTCAGTATTCGACTATAGCTCCCTGAAAGATTGATGGTAGAAAGATTGAGTCTCGAATCACCTTGACGATCGTGGTAGATATTCAAGCCACCAGAAAAAAAGTACTTTTCAGATTTTTTTGGATAAAACTTCCTATCGTAAGCGGCTCCAAAAGTAAACCACGGCACTGGTACCCAACGCCATTGATCTCTCAAGTTGCCCATGAATCGAATATCTCCATTGAATATCCCAGTCAATGCCGGATTGGAGGTCTGAGGAGAATTGTAGAATTGAGAATAATGAATATCCTGTCCTACCAGCTCATTGCTGCTAAATAGAAATAGCATCGAGAGCACCAAAAAACAATAGTTTAGCTTCTTCAAATCAGGTAGTTTTATATATTATCACATTACTAAATATGTAATGATCTGTTCTTCAAAGTATTAGAGTTATTTACTCAAACATTCGCTTTAGCACATAATATAGTGCAAAAACTGTACTAAGTATTAATTTTTCCATCACTAAATGATAGAAAAACACTTTTTATACTCATTAATTATTGTTGGTAGTACTCTGTCTTAATGTAAATGCGGTATTGCGTACTTTAAGGGTCTTTTGGTGTTCAATTATTTCTTCGAGTATCATTTCCTTTGCCAAAGGGTTTTCAAATACTTCGTCTAATTGTGCAATTGTGCAAAAGGGGATATTAGCATTCTGTAGGTTCATACTTAGAGCAGTATATGACATCGCTTCAATTTTTGCTCTAAGCAGAAGCATCAACTCTTCTCTTCTAGAAACTCTTTCTTTATTAAACCTAAATGTATGTAGCAAGTCAGAAGCTAATTTAAGGGTTTTCCCTAGTTTTTCAAACTGTTTATCCGATCCAATTGCCAAAATCACCATTTTTTTGTCATTTGTTACCACTACATCGCCATAAGGTGCAATATTAGGATGCAGTGTTCCAAGCGGCTTGGGCACATGATTAGACATCAAATAATTTGAAGCTTGATTCGCCAATCCACTTATGGCCGATTTGTACAGTGAGACCTCTGAATAACAGCCTTTTCCACTCTTATATTTCGACAATAAACCCAATAATATCGCTTCCTTGATCTGATGCCCTGCGATAACATCTATCAATGCAACAGGCATTTTCACCAAGGTCCCTTCCAAGGTTCCATTCATTGATATAAACCCCGCCTCAGCCTGCATCACCAGGTCATATCCTGGTCTGGGATCGTCCCATGAATAGGCCACAAGTTGGGCATAAATCAGCTGTGGAAAAAGAATCGACAGCGTATCGTAGTCTACTTTTAGCTTCTTTGCTGTCTTTTTTTGGAAATTCGAAATTACCACATCAGTATTCTTCAATATTGACAATAAAGAATTGTAATCCTCTTCCTCATCCAGATTAAGGGTGACAACTTCTTTACCGAAATTCGCACTTGCATAATAGGCACTTATCCCCGCATTCGCATCTTCATTTTTCAATTTCCATTGTCGAGTGACATCACCCCGACTTTTTTTGTTTTCGATCTTTATGACCCGAGCTCCATGTTCGGCCAAAAAACTTCCCGCCAGAGGTCCTGCCAATACAGACGCCAGCTCTACCACCACTAAATCCTTGAGTAAGTCTGTCATACACTTTCATTTTTGAGTCATCTCCATTGTCGTTTTAGAATCCACCAAAGTCTTCAAAAACATTGACTCAAAATTAACTTTAAAACTGTACAATCAATTGTTATTTTTGTACTATAAATGTCAGACTTTGATAATCAAACAATCGCAGCATGAAAAGGAAAAAAATTGCAATCTTATCTGGAGCCGGAATTAGTGCAGAAAGTGGAATTCAGACTTTTCGAGATGCAGGAGGACTATGGGAAGGACACGATGTAATGGAAGTTGCCTCTCCTCAAGGCTGGAACAAAAACAAAGAATTAGTTCTTGAATTTTATAATCTCAGAAGAAGACAATTAAAAGAAGTACAACCCAATCTTGCCCATTTGGAAATAAAAAGATTGGAACAGCAGTATGAGGTAGTAGTGATTACTCAGAATGTTGATGATCTACACGAACGAGCTGGCAGTTCGAACGTAATCCATTTGCATGGAGAACTTCGAAAAGTGAGATCGGTGAATGACGAATCCCTCATTTCGTATACCGAAAATGATATCAAACTTGGCGACCTGGCAGCTGACGGACATCAATTAAGGCCTCATATTGTCTGGTTTGGTGAGATGGTCCCCATGCTCGAAAAAGCGGCCCGTGAAGTGTCACATTCAGATATTGTGATTATAGTTGGTACTTCTATGCAAGTCTATCCAGCTGCTGGACTCGTATCCTATGCCCCAGGTCATGCCGATCTTCATTATGTCGATCCACGCCCGCATATTTCTTATGAATTAAGTCTTCAGAAAAATCTACAAATCATTGAATCCAAAGCAACTGTCGGTATTCCCAAACTCGTGCAAAACCTCTTATCGATCTAGTATCTATGAGTCCTGAAACTCGTTCAGGAAAATTGATATCTATTGCTGGAAAGTGATTATCGCAAACAGTTTATTTCCTATTCAACATCTGGTTTTACAATTAGAATTTTCATTATCCACCATAATAAGTCATATTTTTCTAATGATTCTATGTAAGTTTAGTCCCGATTATTAAACACATCTGCATATATGAATTTCAATCTTGGAACAATAGATTTATCAATTATCATTATTTATCTAATTTTTGTTGTTCTCCTGGGATTTTATTTTGGAAAAAAACATGAAGACGCCGAAGATTACTTCCTAGCAGGCAGATCACTTACCTGGCCACTTATAGGATTTTCATTATTCGCATCAAATATGTCGAGCAACAGCTTGGTAGGACTGGCGGGAGCAGGATATAATGATGGATTTTCTGTGTACACCTATGAATGGATGGCAGTAGTCATCCTGGTTATTTTCGCTGTCTTTTTCCTTCCATTCTACCTTAAAAACAAGATCTTCACCATTCCCGAATACCTGGAAAAAAGATTTAGCTATACCGTGCGGGCATATGCATCTTCCATTGCTATAGTCTTAAATATTTTAGTAGACATTGCAGCTACCTTATATGCCGGAGGTGTTGTGATCAATATGATTTTCCCAGCATATGGATTGACCACAATTATCATTTTCCTTGCGGTTATAGCGGGAATTTATACCATTTCAGGAGGTTTGGCTGCGGTGGTTTATACAGACGCTGTTCAAGCCATCATCCTCATATTTGGATCAGCTTTGATTACTTATTTTGCATACAATGCCGCAGGTGGTTGGGAAGCAGTAGAAGCCATTACCGATCCTAGTCATTTCAATATTATAAAACCGATTGACGACGAGGCCCTACCATATCCTGGGATCATTACAGGAGTACTGATTATTGGCTTTTATTTCTGGGGAACGAATCAATATATCACGCAAAGAACACTCGCAGCCAAGAATGTAAGGCAAGGTCAGTGGGGGGCAATTTTTGCAGGATTCTTGAAGTTGTCCATCCTATTTGTAATGGTTTTTCCTGGAGCGTTTGCAAGGGTACTCTACCCTTCTGCGGGGACGGATGAGAATGGAGCGGCTTTAGCCACAGCCTTGGATGGCATCACCACCATAAAGATGGATGCGATTTATCCTTCTCTGCTTTTCGATTTTCTTCCCGTAGGTATTTTGGGAATCGTTCTGGCAGGATTGATTGCTGCAATGATGTCGAGTTTGGATTCAGGATTAAATTCAGTATCCACCCTTATTACAATGGATTTCTATAAAAAACTCAAGCCCAATTCATCTTCTGAAAACTTGATGAAGGTAGGTCGGGTCACGACTTTGATCGTCATGATATTTGCCGTATTTTGGGCACCGCAGATTGGCAAATTCCCAAAGTTATGGGATTATTTACAGCAAACCCTGGCTTGGTTTAGTCCTCCCGTAGTTGCCTTGTTTGTACTTGGTTTATTTTCCAAAAGGATCAATAACAAAGGTGCAATTGCGGGAATATTGGTAGGTTTTACATTTACAGTATTGCTGATATTGAATGTTTATCTCACCGATTCCAATGGAAATTCTCCTGTCGCACTGCCCAACTTTTTATATGTCGCAGGAATCCATTTGGCATTATCCATGCTTGCCATGATCATTGTAAGTATGGCTACTGATCCGCCTTCAGCTACTTCTTTAGAGAGCATGATTTGGACAAGGCAAGAATATCACAAAGAAACCGAAAGTTTGAAGGATTTGGCTTGGTATCAAAATTATCGATATCAAGGACTGGCACTTATGATTCTTGTAGTCATAATCTTATTGTGGTTCGCTTAAATAATGACTGGCATTGAGTGATCCCTTTCAAATACTAAAGACCAAGGCACTAAATGTATTGCATGAGGCGACTTGTGAGAATGGTATTCTGGCCTTACCGAAAAAAGACATAGTAGAAAATTACACTCGCATCTGGGCACGTGACTCCGTTATGGCTGGATTGGTAGGTCTTGATTATGAAGACTCCATTATAATAACTGGTCTAAAAAAATCGCTCGACACATTAAAAAACCATCAGTCATCAGAAGGAATCATACCTTCAAATGTTTCGATAGATGATACTCCTGTCGTAAGTTATGGAGGAACAGCAGGTCGCGTGGATGCAACGCTTTGGTATATTATAGGTGCCCTCAAATACATGGCGTATTCTAAGGATGATTCTTTTCGCAGACAACACATCTGGCACATTGAAAAAGCGATGCAAGTGTCTACAATTTGGGAATTCAACAACAAAAATCTTATTTATACACCGTTGAGTGGAAATTGGGCGGATGAATACCCTATTCATGGATATACCTTGTATGACAACTGCCTTAGGCTTTGGGGTCTGAAATTGTATAAAGCGCACATAGGCGATAGTGAGTCGTTGAGCGGCAAAATCAATGCGGTTCGAGAATCTATCAAAGCCAATTTTAATTTATCTGGGAAGAATGAAGCAAAAAAGTATCATTCCTTATTGTTTGAAAGAGAATTACTCAAAGGAGAAAAACCATACTTCATGGCTGGATTTAATCCGTCCAGATATTATTCCATGTTTGATGCGGCGGGAAATGGGCTTGCATTGTCCTTAGGATTGATGGACGGTGATCATGTACCCGCATTCAAAGAATATTTGGAATCAGTATTTGACATATTAAAAGTAGATTTGATGCCCGCTTTTTGGTCTGTAATTGATGAAGGTCATGAATTGCACCAAGATCTGATCTCGAATTTTGCATATTCTTTTAAAAATAAACCCTTCCATTTTCACAATGGAGGTATCTGGCCAATAATGAATGGTTGGTTGGCAAAAGGGTTGACATATTATGGATGTGATTCGATAGTCCAAAAAATGAAAAATGCATATCTTGACATTTCGCAAAAAGAGAACTTCAAATTTTCAGAATATATAACATCAGACAAACTCAATCCATCGGGGCAGTTCCCGTTGTGCTATAGTGCCTCTGGTGCCCTAATGCTTATAAAACCGTAAAAAATAAAAATGATTGGAGACAAATTAATATTGAGACCATACCATTATCAACCTGCTAGAGATATTTTTAGCATTCTAAAATCAAAATGGAAAAAAGAGGATTCTTCTCCTTTCTTCATCACAATTGCTGGAGAATCTGGGTGCGGAAAATCTACACTTGCCATTGCTTTGAAGGAAACATTAGCCGAACATGGATTTCAGAGTTTCATCCTTCATATGGACGACTACTTCCACCTTCCGCCCACGAGCAATCATCTGCAAAGAATGGAAGATATCAACCATGTCGGTCCTCAAGAAGTGGATTTACAATTGATGCAGCATCATATAGCGGCGATTAAAAATAATGTGCATGAAATAATAAAGCCACTTATTCATTATAAGGAAAATGATAAACGGAAAGAGATTTTTAGTCCTACGGGCATGGATGTCATCTTAATAGAAGGTACGTATGTCTCACTTTTGGAAAATATCGATGCCAAGGTTTTTATGTCTCGAACCTATCACGATACCAAACCCAATAGAATTGCTAGAGCACGTGACCCAATCACTCCTTTTATAGAAGATGTTTTGGAAATTGAACATACCATTATTAAAAAACACAAGGCAATGGCCTCTATCCTTGTCGATAAAGAATATAATGTGAGTGCGATTTGAAATTATGCTGTTTTGATCAACAGAACTATAGCATTTAAAAGGTTGGGATTCGCATGAAAATTGGTTTCTATTGATAATAGATTGATCATATCTACACTTTTCTGTAAGCAAGGCACGTCCATTCAAAGAAATTTATAATTTTGCGGGCTACAAAAAGTTATCCTATGAATTTTTTTGAAGAATTAGAATGGAGAGGGATGTTGCACGATGCTACTCCTGGGGCGAAGGAAGCCCTTGAAAAAGGCTCTGTAACTGGATATATTGGTTTTGATCCTACGGCCAAGAGTTTGACGATTGGCAACTATGTTCAGATCATGTTGCTCACCTTATTTCAAAAATCTGGAAATAACCCTATTATCTTAATGGGTGGTGCGACGGGTCGAATTGGTGATCCTTCAGGAAAAGATGCAGAACGACAATTGAAATCGCACGAAGAGTTGGATAGCAATCTGGAACGTCAGGTCCAGTTGATGAAGAAATTCATATCTTTTGAAGGTCCTAATGCTGCCAAATTGGTCAACAACTATGACTTTTATAAATCAATGAATGTTTTGGACTTTCTGCGAAATGTGGGAAAGACTTTAACTGTGAATTATATGATGTCCAAGGATAGCGTAAAAAATAGGCTTGAGACGGGATTGTCATTTACAGAATTCAGCTATCAATTGCTTCAGGCATACGATTTTCAATGTCTCTACGAGCAATATGAATGTACAATGCAGATGGGAGGTTCGGATCAATGGGGAAATATAACTTCTGGAACTGAATTTATCCGAAGAAACACTGATGGCAAGGCATATGCTGTCACTACCCCATTATTGACCAAATCAGATGGCAAAAAATTTGGCAAGTCTGAAGCTGGAAATATTTGGATGGATGGTGAGATGACATCTCCTTACAAATTTTATCAGTTTTGGATCAATGCTGATGATGCAGATATTCCGACTTTCACGCGGTACTTCACCCTTCATTCCAAGGAGGAAATCGAGGCTAGAGAGCGAGAATTTGCCGATAATCCGAGAAAACTTAAAAGTTTACTGGCAAAAGAATTGACCAAAAGGATACATTCTGAAGAATCCTATAATTCTGTGCTTCAGGTCTCTGAAATCCTTTTCAATAAAAAAGCTTCAAATGATTTTCTAATGGGATTGTCAACCGAGGCCCTGGAAACGATCAAACAAGAGATTCCAAATTTCACACTCAAGAGAGATGTTTTAGCTGATGGTGTAGACATCGTAACACTCCTGACAGAACACACTGATATTCAATCATCTAAGGGAGAAGCAAAGCGCTCAATAAAGAACAATGCCATTGCTGTAAACAAAGAAAAAGTCGTAACAGAAGATTACAAAATCTCGAATGACCATCTTATTCAAGGCAATTATCTATTCCTTGAGAATGGTAAAAAGAACAAATTTATACTCACTTTCGATTAGGGAAATAGGAGCTTAGTTTTACAGTTATTTATTCAAATTTGGATAATGCAGGTATTGTCAATCAGTACAGTCAATAAAATATTTTAATTTTTTTTCATACATAAAAGAACTAATTGAAGATTCGCTTCGTTCTTATATCGACAGTCGGTTTATTTATTCGAATTTTATATTAATTTGCTTTATTGCTTAAGTCTAATTTTCCATTCAAATCCATCGACCTTATTTTTAATATTGCATAAAAGGGGCTTGAAAAATTGCCTATAAAATGCACACTTTTAATTTTTATTATGAATATTTTTGTTGCTAAACTTAATTACAGAACTTCTGTTGATTCTCTAAATGATTTATTTTCAAACTATGGTAATGTTACCAGTTGTAAAATCATCATGGACAGAGACACAGGAAGATCCAAAGGATATGGATTTGTTGAAATGGACAATGAAGAGGAAGGCCGAGTAGCCATTGAAGAACTTAATGAATTCGAATTCGAAGGTCAAACTATCGTAGTTAAGGAATCTAAGCCTAAAAATGATGGGTACAAAAAGCCTTTCAGACCAAGAGACAACGGAGGATACAATAACAGATACTAGTCTGTAAATATCACTTCAAGATCAAACCTGTCGACAGAAATGTCGATAGGTTTTTTTATGTATATGGGTGAAATATTACAAATACAACCGCTAATGAAAAATTGAGGGACATGTCAAAAAGTTGGGGATTAAGCAAATAGAGCTTTTAGTCTATAATGGAAAAATATATGATCGGTAACTCCTCTTTGATTAAATCTGAACCTTTTGATTTTGGAGTTAAATGATTCAGCAAATGCATTGGTTTTTTTGTATTGAAAGTAGTTTAGTATATTCTCCATATGATTTTCAATAGTATTTGCCACTGTATGAAATACTTCTTCTCTGTATGAATAGCTTTTTGTTATCCAGTCTTCTATTTTGATTCTGGCCTTGTTTACATTCTGCTCCATATATATCTTTCTAAACCATTGAACATGCTCATAAAACTGTTTTAGCCTTGGATAATTTTGAAATAAGATATGGGCTCTTAACTCCTGACTTTCCGTCCAATCATTAGGGTTTTTGAATAGTAAATGAACACTTCTAGCAAGCAATTGACGTTCAGTGTCACCATTGGGATAAGTTCTTATTGTTAGGCGATACTTGTGCTCTCTACAAAACTGAATTCTTTGGTTTTCTAATTTCAAAACCTTCCATCTTAATTGGATCCGATAAGATTGAAGTGCATCAATAACTAATTTTATAACATGAAACTTATCAATGATTAAAGCGGTATTGGGAAAACTAGCCTTTACAGCCAAATTCATGCTTCCAGCCATATCCAGACTTACTGTTTTGACTGCTTTTCGTCGAACCAAAGCTATTTTGTCTAGTACCTCATTAATCTTGGTAGAAGAGGTTCCTTCAATGACCGCTACAATGGTTCCCTGTTTTGCGCGACCTTGAGGATTGGTCAAAAAAGTAAATAACTCTCCTTTTGAAAGTGCTACTTCATCTATATGTAAGTGCTCTCCCATATTTTCAGGATAGACTTGGTTTATGTTTTCTCGTAATTGATATTTAAATCGATGATAATCAGAATTGAGCTTTTTGATTACCCGACTCGTTTTTCTGGGGTTTACATAATAATAACTAGATATATTACTGATCGTATCTTCTCGATCTAATACCTCATGCTTTTAAAAAAGCAGCCAACTCTTGTGTTAACTTGACTCCTTTAGCAACAAAACTGAAATCACTTTTAATATCAGGCCTTTGGCCCATAACATCTCTCCAACGTCGCCTTCTAACATGTAGATATACTGCCCTGCCTCTAAGTGGAAAATCTTGTATTACTTTTTCATTATAAAACCCTTTGGACTCATACCCATCTGGGCTATCATTTAACTCATCTATCCATATACGATATTCAACCTTCTTTGTAATAGTGTCGCAACATTCCGAAATCCGAATAACCTCGAAATGATCAAGAATCCCTTCAGGCAAAAGTAAAGAAGCTAGTGTTTGTAATTCCATTATACAAACCTAACATTTATATCAATTCTTTATATTGCTCCCCAACTTTTGTACGTGACCCAAAATTGATTAAAAAAAAGTATTCAAATCTTTCGCAATATCAAAATGAAGTGTACTTTTGCATCGCTTAATGAAAGTCATTAATGCAATCGGAGGAGTGGCAGAGCTGGTTTAATGCACCGGTCTTGAAAACCGGCGTGCCTTCACGGGCACCGGGGGTTCGAATCCCTCCTCCTCCGCAGAGAGCCAATTTTATTGGTCAAATTAAATAGAGTCAAGAGAATGCAAGCTCGCTTGTGATTTTCTTGGCTCTTTTTAATTTTTGGACTGTTAAGGACAACAAGAAAATTGGTTTCGACCTTCGGAGAGCAAGGGATCGATGAAATCAATCCTCGAATATTACAATTCCATCCTTTCATTAATTTTTAGACGTCAGGACAACAAGAAAATTGGTTTCGACCTTCCGAGGGCAAGGGATCGATGAAATCAATCCTCGAATATTTCAATTCCAACCTTTTATTAATTATTAGACTGCTAAGGACAACAAGCAAAATGATTTCGACCTTCCGAGGGCAAGGGATCGATGAAATCAATCCTCGAATATTACAATTCCATCCATTTTTAATTTTTGGACTGCTAAGGACAACAAGAAAATTGGTTTCGACCTTCGGAGGGCAAGGAAATCCGTGTGAGCCAATTCCTTCCAATATATCATGTACGATTTAACCACAAAGTCGCAAAGGCCACTAAGATTTCACAAAGAAAGGGGTTATTTTGAAGATGTGTAGCTTCGTTTTTTTTGTTGATACCCACAGTGTCCTTCGTGATTCTGTCAAATTTTCATTATTTAACATTGTATTAAAACAAAGAGTAAAAGCATTTATTCATTTTTGTGTTACTTATTTGAATTAAACGCCGTCGAAAGGATATGAAATTGATAGTTACTTTTTTATTTACCGCTTTTTACACAATTGCGACTTCTGCGCAGACCACTCCATCAGTCATTACGGCAGGATTAGATCTTACATTCGAAAAAGAACACCTCGAGCTGGGTGAAGTGAAAAGAGGAGAAAAAAGAACATTCCAATACACCTTCACTAATACTGGAACCGAAACTGTAGAAATTTCAATAGTTTCTGGTTGTGATTGCACTACCCTGGACTGGACCCGCGGCAAAATAAAATCTGGTGAAAAAGGGATCATTGACGTAATCTTTGACAGCACAGAGAAAGAAGCTTCTGAGACGGTGGATGTAGACATGTATCTCAAAAATATCAATCCAAAATCAGACAGTCAATATCTTTTTGTATTGGATTATACCTTTGAGTTGGTTCAATAATTCTCGACATATCCTGAGTACGATCCATCCAACCTTCTAATTATTTGTCCTGATTGCTATGAGTCAAAGATCAACTCAAATAATCATTTTTCATATTTATAATAATACCTTGTTCTATACGGATAATCATCAGTAGCCAGTGTCATGTTATCAAATCTTATCATTTGGTTGTTCGAATTATAGGCGAACTTAATTTCTTCAACCAAAACCCCATCCTGAAATATAGATTCGACAATTGCATTACCTCTGGCATCATAACTATGTTTTACAACTGTTATTCCTTCCTCTTCAACACTCCATAATTCTTCTGATTCCAATCTATTTTTATAATCATATGAATACTTGGCTTCCCATTGTTTAGCATCTCCTCTGAATCCTATGCTTGATTTTAGGTTATTATTACGATCATATTCAATATGCTCCTTTACCATTTCTTCGTTCGATGGTTCAACGTTTTCATAAATATCTTGCGTTATTTTCTCCAGTATTTCTCCTTCATCGTTATGCGTAATTTTTTCTACTCTGAATTTGAAATGTTGATCATCATAATATTCAACTTCCTTTTCATTACCATTGATTGTAATCTTTTCCTCGCCGAGATAGGCATTCTCTTCATCGGTCATATACGTATTGATCAATTTTCCTTGATCATTATATTTATGGATGGTAAGTTGAAAAGTTCCATTCTCGAAAAGCTCTTTCTCTTCCACCAACAGTTTGCCCTGATATTTGAATGTTTTTGTAATAATAATCTTCGCAACGTAGTTTACCGTTTTTTGTTCGACTAAGGCATCACCATCATAGGTCCGATATTCTTTTAGCAGAAGATTTCCCGCTTCATCATAGTCAGCGTGTTCAATTTTCATTTCATTCTCATCATATATTTCTTCCGAAATCATATGATTCTCAAACTCCTGATCTTCCACCACCCGACAATAATACGTTTTAACTTTCATCTAAATTCAATTGGATTAATGTGACAATAATTATACTTCCCAAGATAATAAAAATCATTTCTCAGAAAAAAGTACACCCAGAATAGAATAACTTTGATTAGAAACTTTTGCAATATAATATTACTCCTATATTTGCAGATATAAATGGCCACGTAGTTCAACTGGATAGAATATCGGATTTCGGCTCCGAGGGTTGAGGGTTCGAATCCTTCCGTGGTCACTTTTAAGTTTTTAAAAAATTACAAATGGTTGTTAATCTTATGATTTTCAGCCATTTATAATTTTAAGACATTTATTTAGAAATAAATAAACACATTACTTAGGTGAGTTATTCGGTGAGTTATTTTGATTTTACAAAAAAGCTCACCAAATTAGCCCTAACCAATTGAAGGTCAACTCGTAACGTTTATTTTAGTTTATAGTCATTTGATATTGTTTGTACGCTTTTCGCACTTTTTGCGATGAGTTATTAATAACCATATAAATTCAAATGTCATATGAGACAATCATCCAATCATTCATTTTCAATTACTATTATTCCTAGAACTAGTTCCAAAACCAATAATTCCGTTCTCCTTTATGCAAGGATAACAGTTGGAAGTAGAAGAGCTGAATTCAGTATTCAACGTTCTATCGATAGAGCTTCATGGGATTCAAAGAGAGGCAAAGCAAAAGGAAACTCTATTGATGCTCGCAGACTGAACATTTATATCAATGAAGTAAAAGCAGAGCTCGTTGAAATCCAAAATCAATTAAGAAAAGATAACATTGTTGCTGATGCTGCCACTATCAAAAAGCGATACTTAAAACAGGATGATGAAAACAAGTCTTTGCTTTCGCTTATTGCATATCATCAAACACACCACTTTCCAAAAATCAAAGAAGGCACCAGGAAACATTTTAAGACTCTTCATAACTATATCATAGCATTTCTACAAAATGAACTTAAGGTAAATGACATTTTTCTTTCTACCCTATCCTACAGTTTTCTTGTCAAGTTTGAAAATTTCCTTCTGTCCAATAGATGTCCTTCTCGAACAAAACTTTCACGTAATACTGCTGTAAAACATATACAGAGACTCAAGACCATTATAAACCTTGGGATAAGACTTGATTGGTTGGCCAAGGATCCATTTAAAGCGTATATATGTTCTTATGATAAGGTAGATAGAGGATATCTCACTCAGCATGAATTGGATGCCATTGAAAAGAAAGAAATTACCATCCCTCGCCTACAATTGGTAAGAGATCTATTTGTATTTAGCTGTTATTGTGGATTAGCGTATATCGATGTTATTGATTTGGACATGGACCAGGTTGCTATTGGTATTGACAATGAAAGATGGATATTCACAACTCGGGGCAAGAATGATAATCTTGTCAAGGTTCCTTTACTTCCAACTGCAGCTAGAATTCTGGATTGTTATTCAGTTGATCCAAGGTCATTAAATCGGGGAAAAATATTCCCTAAAATATCCAATCAGAAGCTCAACGCTTACTTAAAAGAAATTGCTACGATTACTGGAGTAAATAAAAATCTCACTTTTCACCTGGCCCGACATACTTTTGCAACTACGGTTACTCTGTCAAATGGAGTTCCAATCGAAACAGTATCCAAATTACTCGGTCATTCACAAATCTCTACTACACAGATCTATGCCCGAGTTATTGATAATAAGATAAGCAATGACATGAAAGCACTTAAAGATTTATTGAATACCAAGAAAGGCTCAAACAGTAATGATGACAATGTAATAAGTATTGCAAATTAGAAATCCAATGCATGGCAAGAGGCCTGACGATTCTTCATCAGGTTTTTTCATCACGTGCATTCACAATACATGCCTCTTCAATGTTGAGTAAATGATTAAGCATTTCTCTATCATATAGCAGTAATTTTTAAGGAAAATCAAGTTAACTCAATTAGACTCATTAATAATATCTGAGACAGAATTATATATAGTGTGTTATTGCTCTAGTTTGAGCAAATAATAACAAATTCTGCTTTAAAATAATATTTAGGTTGGTCATATATACTTCTTTTAATTAACTCGGCACATCTCTAAGAAGAATAAAATAAATCAACATTTTGAATGTTATCTGTCAAATCATCTGATAGCTATTACTACTATTTCTCAATAATTAATTATTCATACCAGAATAAAGTATCTGAAATATATCTGTAAATTGTTTTAAAATTTAAACAAGTTAAGATTTGCTAAAAAATTAAAGAATGAAAAATTTTGATACAAGGACATACAATATATCGGATTTTATAGAGTGGCATGAAAATGGACTTTTAGAACTTTCACCCGATTTTCAAAGGAGATCTGTTTGGACTGAAAAAGCTAAATCTTATCTTATTGATACTATTGTTAGAGGAAAACCAATTCCTAAACTCATAATATCTCAAAGACTTCAGGGCAAGAAAAATGTGAGAATAGTTGTAGATGGTCAACAAAGACTTAGAACAATGCTGGGTTTCTACAATGGTGATTTCAAAATTAGCAAGGTTCATAACGAAGAATTGGCGGGAAAAACATATGATACTCTTCCCGAAGATATTCAAAATGAATTTCTGAAGTATGAACTAGGTGTAGACCTTTTATTTGATATGCCTTATGAAGACATTCTTGATATTTTTGCCAGAATTAATTCATACACCGTAAAATTAAAAACACAAGAAATTTTTAATGCTAGGTACGTAGGATATTTTAAACAAACAATATTTAATTACGGATTGAAATATGTCAGTTTTTGGATAGAAGCAGGAATTTTATCCAAAGCAAATGTCACAAGAATGGCTGAAGCTGAACTTTCAGCTGATCTATTTGTAAGTTTAATTGATTCAGTGAAAACTAACAAAGGAGTGGAAACATATTACAAACAATATGAAGAAATTGAAGGTCCTCTAGGAGAAGCTAAACCAAAATTTGATAGGATAATGTCGTTTATTGGTAGTGTCTATTCCGCAAAAGAGTTAAAGAATACAAATTGGAAAAGAAACCCCTTATTTCATAGTTTATTCGTAACCATTGGTCATTGTTTATATGGCTTGAGTGGTCTTGAAGAAGCTCCAAAAACAAAATTAACCGAAAAATCATTTGGAAGGCTGAGGATCATATTTGATGAAGTATCTCTGAAATTTGATGAATACTCTCAAGACAAAGAAACTAATATTCCAGAATATTGGAAGGAATTTATGTACTACTCAAAAAGAGGAACAACTGATACAAATGCACGTAGGGTTAGAGCAAAGTTTTTGTGTGAACAAATTTCAGCTAACATCAAGGTCTAACTAATGTCACTTTCCAAGAGAACCAAAATATCGGCTGCCTACAATCACTTTGAAAAGCAGGTACGAAAGATAAGAAGACTAGATTCTGATAATCAAAAAAACTTTGCAGATGGAACTTTGAAATCTAGTCAAATGAATTTGCTTTGTGAGTCACTATTTTTTGCTATTTATAGAGAATTTGAAAATTACGTTAGGGATATTTTCATATTATATTCTCAAGAAAAGCCTAGATCTAGTGGGAAGAAAGTTAAATCTTATTTGAAGCCGAAAAATTTTTTCCATGCAGAAAAAATGATGAAATCTTCAATGAATTTTCTTGATTGGAATTCACCTGATCAAATAATTGAGAGGTCAGAACTTTATTTGAAAGATGGTTTCCCAATTAAACATCCATTTACAACTAATTTAACTAGGATGAGAGATTACAAAAAAATCAGAAACCATATTGCACATAACTCTTTAGAATCATTTAGAGGTTTCAAGGTAGTTGTTAGAAGGTATTATGGTGTTGACCCTATACCTTTTCCAGATGTAGGATCATATTTACAATTAACATCAAGAGCCGATCCTACAAAATATCACCTTTTGGAGGCCATAGATTCTTTAGAAAGTATGGCAATTAGTTTGAAATAGAAATAAAGAATATTGTTAAAATCTCAAATAGAATTACTCATCTTGAAAAGAAACTTAATAATAAATTAGGTATGGTTAAAAAAACGATGAAAAAAGATTGGTGGGAAATTAATGCAGAGAAATTGATATATATATTTATTATCAACATGGTTATTATTCCAATAATAATATGGTTACTGCTAGGGTCAGCATGGGCACGGGCCTATCTACTGGTTATTGGAATAGGCATACCGTACATAATCACTACTGCTGGTCAACTTATATGGTATAAAAAAGCACCAGAAGCAAAAGAATATGTAGAAAAGAAAAGGAAAAGTTTAGACAGAGCTAAAGGTCTTAAAAATGTCACACATGATTTTGAATTTAGAGAGTTTGAAGAAGCTAAGAAAGAACACGAAAAGGCTAAATCTTTGGATGATTTTTTTTTCAGGAGCTCTGGAATCCTTAAAATGTTTACTTTACTTGGGGCAATAATGTTTTTTCTTTCTGACTCACTTGATGGTATTAGTCGGACCATTCTAAATTTTGGTAATGAATCCGTAGAAACACGGCAAAAAGATAAAGAAGAAAACTGTTGTTGTTCAGATTCATTACTTCTTCTTTCAAACCAAATAAAAAGTTTGGAATTAGCAATAGATTCTCTAGATTCCAAAGAATTTAAAAAGAGCAAAAAAGTAGAACCCTGCGTAATTAAAGAAGGTCCGAAAACGAAATATTAGGAATATCAAATTGTATTTCCCCTTACTTTGAATTTCCGATTGTCAGACAATCTTAAAACAGGTCTCTGTAAATGCTAAACGATAAATTAGGTTTAAATTTTTCAATATATTTTCTCGTTGTATTGTTTGCTTTTCTGACACAAAATATATAATTCTGTGTCAAACATATATACCAAATATTTAGTCTTGTTATAGGATATCCATAGTTTGCTCTAACCAATAATGCTGAAAATTTTACTTCCCCTAAGAAAGTATCTAATTAAATCCATGCACTTCTAAATTGATCCCATTCTTCCTTTTCCTTATTTGAAAGATCTTGAAACTTCTCACACGCAAGTGCCATCTCGATACAATCCTGAGCCATTTTTATCTCACCAGATGACAAATAAAGTAGACATGCCGTTTTCATATATTTAAACCATACCATACTACCTTCTTTGCATCTTTCCAAATGCTTTTCTAGTAAGTTATTGGCTTTAATGTATTGACCAACTTTTTGATAATGTAGTACCAGCTTTATTACAAATGGACTCAGATAATGATCATGACTATAATACAGGTTTTCAAAATACCCAATCGCGTTTTGGAGCCTCCCTTTATACTCACTTTCCGAAGCAAGAATAAGAAGACAAGAATGATAATAATAATTATAGGTCAGGTTATCAAATGAAAGCTTCTCTTTAATTTGACTGAAAGCTCTTATGATTTCAATTTCATTAGACTCTATTCCTTTATCATGATTGAAAAGAAGTTTACCATATATAAATTTGGCATCATATTCTAATTCAGTTATCTCCGAATACTTTCTATACAGTAGATCATACTTTTGAGCAGAATCAATGTCATCCATCAAAAAAGAATCTTCAACCAAAAGCTTACATAATTTTTGAGCAACCTCAAAATATTGACACTCTATTGCATTTTTCAATAATTCCACAGCCAATTCCACAGCTTCATCCCTTATCCCTATTTGGAATAAATTGTAAATAGCATTGAATTGAATATAGCCCGAGATTGAGTCCTTTTCTTTTGTGCTTCCGTGGCTTTGCACGGAAGCAATTATCCTCCATGCATCTTCCTCATCAATAGTTTCTCCAACCTTCCCAAATACTTCAGGATATTCCTTCACAATGTTAATAACCCCCATATTAATTCATTTTTATAAAACGCTACATAAAATTACTTTCACATCATTCAATTCTGGATTTCTCCAAAAACCTATTGATGGATTGTAAACATCAACTCATGAATCAAGGTATCAGTGTCAAAACATCGATACACTTTTATTTAAAATACAAGGGAATTTCTAAGAGTGTTTTAATCAGTTTCTGCGCTCTCTTTTCTTGGTTTATCCCTATTTGTTAATTGTGTCTGACTATCTAACGCATTTTGCAGCGTTTTGATGAGCTCTTTGTGCCATTTAATTTCTTTTTCAGCATCGAGTAGTGCTTTTTCATACCAGTCAGAATCTTTTACTGAATCCTTAAGCATATGCCCCGCTCCTGATATCAACCATTCGATATTAATATTTGGATAAGTGTCGTTTATCTTTTGTATCGTACTGTATGACGGAGCAGATTCACCTTTTACTATGCGCATGAGAGTGACATTATTAGTCAGTCCAATGCTTCTGCTAAAACTACTTGTATTGTGATTTAAGTGTTTAATAATCTTTTTTAATCTTTCACCTACATTCATAATTGATCTTATTATTTAATTCAAAAAAAGCACTTAATCTCATAATAACAAAACATTTACAAACAAATTGTTACTATTTATTGCAATTTGTTATATACTTGCTTTTATATTACTCCAATTACACCCTTTTATTTTTTAATCATCATCGTCGCCAATCCGATGATTTGCTATCACACCAATTATGAACGTAACACTTCTAATTGAAACTATTAATGCCCTGGATAAACAATGCAATGAAATTCTTGCATCCAATACCCCTATACTTCATAATATCAACAGAATTCAAAACTTATTACAAAAGCACTATTCAGAGGCCAAAGACATATTTATCAATACAACCTTCAATTCCATCCATCAACAAATTGATTATTTCAAACTTTATCATTCTAAATTGATTGGTCTTTGTCTTCACTATAAATCTATTCAAAACATCGAACACCGTTTACTCTCAAAATCCATGAAAAAGCAGTTTAAAATATTGAAAGAAGAAATTGAAATTCTAGATAGTGTCTCAAGAGATCATCCCGAATTTATTATTTACATTACTGCTCAGGCTACGCATTTTGATAAGGAGTATTTTACTCTGGATGATATTAATAAATCATTTGGTTTATTTTCATCTCTGGATCGCGATCCAACTTTTTCCACCCATCACAGTTTTTTATTAGGAAAAATTTTGAGCGGTCATCGTACACTCAAATACATAGATAGAAAGTTGGATAGCCTCAAAAATCAGAACGGTCAGATTACTACTAATTTGCAAACACTTAATTGGAATCGTAAAAAAGTAGATTATGTGGAAACCATTTCGGCACTTCATGCGGAGGGGGCATTTACTGATGATATATCTCAAGTTTTCAAGATATTATCACAAGTGATAAATATTGGACCAATTGACCATTCTGGTATTTATCGAGATATTAAGTATAGAACAAATTCTCAAACCAGATACTTGGAAAAAGCTGCAAAAGCACTAGAAAAATCTATTGATGAAGACCTTGACTAACAAGTATTTATGAAAAAAGGGCTAAATTATTTTTTCACATATGTGAACTACTGTGAAAAATAATCATTTATTTTTTGTAAGAAGACCTTGTTACCAGCCCCATAAAAGACATATTTAACATTGATTAAACAGTGATTCGATAGCCAATTTATCATTTTTATTTTTTTTAAAGATATTTTTGTTCTCAAATAAATAATAATTGATCAGATCAAATTGATTCTAATCAGCTGAAAATATTCCATTATGTTTAGAGATTTACTATGCAAGGCGAAAAGCATATTTAATTTGCATAAGTACCTGATTTATAATTATATTCTTATTTATTCTTTTGACATTTCTAAACACTGATTCTTTCTTCTGCAGAGAAAATATTTCTTTTAGAATCTACTACTTTATTCTTTCATGATGTGCTAATTTCTACACATTTTAACTGCATTTATTTTTTCACACCTGTGAATCACTGTGAATTTATTCCAATTATTCAATTCAACTTTGCTCTTACAATATCAAAAAGTTTCGTTAGGGCATGGATATTATTTTGAGTGACCTCAATTCGTTCTTTTCAGGTACAAAGGTATCAGTTTACGTTTTCCATGCCCTGCGATTTTACCTGTTCCGAAATAGTTCGGAATATCACTTTAAAAATTACAAATCATGGGAGCAGAGATCCTAACAACAGACGACCTTAGAGAATTCAAAATGGAATTACTCGATGAATTAAAAGAAATTATTAAAACAATAGCTCAAGAACCTAAAAAGCAATGGCTCAAATCTCCACAAGTGAAAGAACTGATGGGAATTTCAGCAGGTACACTTGCTAATCTTAGGGTAAATGGAACACTTCCATTCTCGAAAGTCGGGGGTATTATTCTCTACGAATATAAGGATATAGTAAAACTGATATCAGATAACAAAGTGGATAATAAACAATACAACTAATGGAAAAAATCAATTATATACAACAAAATATTGCCTTTTTTAGAAGGGCATATCAGGATGATAGATTATCACCATTTCATATCAGTTTGTACATGGCATTGTTCCAATTTTGGAACGTAAATCGATTTCAAGAAACCTTCACAGCACCTCGAGGAGACATTATGAAACTCTCAAAAGTGAGGTCCAAATCAACTTATTCAAAGTGTCTAAATGAACTCACTAAATGGCAATATATCTGTTACAAACCATCCAATAATCCATTCGTAAAAAGCACTTTTAGCTTGGTCATTAAATGGACGAGTCTCAACCAAGAATCGCAAATAACTTGTCCACCAAATGAACTAGCCCTAGTGCAACCTAGATCGTTTAATGGACTAGACGTGGTATTATTTGAACAAACATATAAACATAAACATATAAACAATAAAGAGAGTCCCGACTCTGAAAAATTTGTTATTGATTTTTTTAAAAAAAATGGGTCTTCAAAAATCGAAGGACAGAAATTTTGGAATCACAATCAATCCAAAGGTTGGATGATTGGAATGACACCAATTGTCGATTGGAAAGCAGCTGCTCGAAAATGGATTTTGCATGAAAAGGAGCAAACCAAGAAAGGCGGCGTCCAGCAAATGGACTACCTCCAAACCAATAACAAAAAAAGATACGATGAACCTCTCTGAAATTATGCAAATCAAAGATGGTGTTGTTCATTTTGACTTCACCAATACTATTCAATATTTGGAGTACAAAGGCAAGGAGAAATTTGGTAAACACTTCAAAATTCATCCAGTTGATTTTCAGGTTGCACACAAACTCCTGAGTTGGATGATTAGAGATCACGAGGGATGTAAAAAACATAATATTTCACTTGCGAAAGGTATTCTGCTCGTTGGTCCGGTCGGTTGTGGAAAGACTTCAATAATGACATTACTTTGCGACCTTACGAAGAAGTCCAGAGCATTCTACATTAAGCCAGCTCGTCAAATTACATTAGAATTTACCAAGCAAGGATATGATGTGATTCACAAATATACTCGATCAGTGCGCTCTCCAGTTCCATTATGCCTAGATGATATTGGTGTAGAACTTCCTATGAAATATTTTGGCACTCCGGTGAATGTCATTGGTGAAATATTACTCAGTCGATATGACCTTTTTGTTTCTACAAATTTACTCACTCATGGTACTACGAATCTTAATTCTGAAGAACTGGAAGAGAGGTATGGAACAAGAGTCAGATCTAGATTGAGAGAGATGTTCAATTTGATTTATTATGATGAAAATACGTTCGATAAGAGGCAGTGAAATTCAGTTTTTTCATTGAATAGAAAAATATTTTCAACTAAATTAAACCAATACAACCCAATGCTTACTAAGCTATTGCAAGAATGAAAACCTTGATATATATTGCTCTTGTAATTGGTTGAAGATCATCCTAAAAACTCCATAAAGGATGATCGTTATCGTGATATGAGAATGGGGAATACAGAGTCGAAAGGCTCTGTATTTTTTAAAAATTCAAAATTCAATTTTATCCAATTCAAATAACTTTATACAATATCAATTATGATTCAAATCAACCAAATTTCACTACAACTTCTAAAAGCAATTTCTTATTTCACAAAGTTTTATTCTTCGTTAAGTAAATGGAGTATTCCCAAATTCTCAAGGCGAAATAATCAATTGACATGCTCCCTTTGGTCGCAAATTTTATCCCACACATCCATTCCGCTTCGTTCCTCAGACTTCATGTATGCGCGCTGTGAAGCGGTGTGCTTTCGAGAGCTTGCCACAGCTATGTCGCCATCCTGCAATACTGCAGGAATCAGCACATATGCCATGCGTACCTTTGGCATACGAGCTTTGTCATCATAGCTGTCTTGCTTCACTCTCTACACCACTCGTGGCTACTCTAGTATGAGAGCACTGATCAGGTGACTCTCTTCGTTTTCAGACAAGCTGACACTGCGATATCCACCGGACACTTCAGTCAGCCATTCATTTCAGCTCTGTCCACCCACATACGTTTGCCACTCCATTCATTCACTTAGCATGACACAAATCCTACGCTAGCCGTTCCTTCATTTCGCAGCATTCCGTCATCGCACAGTCGCTTGCATTCATGGCTTCCTTCGTTATCAGAGCTCTTCATCCTACCGCCACTTCTTTGTTAGCGGGCCGCTATGTCCTCCGCCCCTCGCAGCCCTATGTGCTATCTCTTTTTAGTTTACCACCTCTGGTGGCCGGTATTCAAAGGCAGCACCTAGGGATGCTCGCTCCACGCCCGATCAACCGAAAATTATCTACTGAATTTATTGGATTTCGTTGATCTCATTTGCTTGGCTCTCGTCAGTCGCTACGTTTCACCATGCCATCGTTCCTCGTCATGGACTGTCACTACTCCTTCCTCTTTGCCCCGTTCGGGTATGCCTTCCCAGGTACGAGCCTGGTCAGTATGCATCCCCTAGGTTGAGGACTCCCGCTTTTTAGCCCGGCAGTCAGCACAAGTCGAGTCGCTGATCTTCGTTACTCTTCGATCATCGCCTCTTTGTTGAGCTGTCTGGGGTTCACAGCTTAATTTTCCTAATACAGTCAGTCCTGTGAATTTAAATCCTTTTCCCAAGTTCCCAAGATTTGAGCTATTGTGGTATGATGATAAATACCATACGGCAAAGTAGGCATCGTCATCATTCCGCCAAGGTCCACTGAATACCTTTCAGCGTACTCTTAGCAGCTATGGAGTTCCACCTTGGCTTCATGATTCCTTCTCCTTTTGGTGCCTATGGTTTTTATCACCATGCATTGTGTATTTGCGAGGTCATGAAATAACAAAAAGCCCCAGAAATCTCTTCCTGAGGCTATCTTATAGATAAATAACTAAACTTCGTTTGCTTCTACAAACTAGGAACAGCTAATTCCTTTTCAACCATCAATTGATTGATATTCTGTCTATTCATGTAAACTACACCCAACCATCGTCCATACTTACCTTTTGCATTCTTGAAAGTTACTATCTCGATTTCCTTCCCTTCAATCTCATCTTTCAACCAGGCTTTACTTTCCAACCCAGCAAATCTTTCCTTGCCTCTTGGCTCGGGTGCATCGATGCCTTTAAGACGAATTCTTTGTTTCCGGAGAATCGTGTAGAAACCTAAATCTATATCAACATCGATGGTATCTCCATCAACTACCTTCACCACTTTTGCTCTATACCTAAATAACATTCTTCTTCTTTTTGGATTTGAAAATGCGTTTCAGAAGAGCTGAAACGATGAAACTTACAATGGCTCCGATTGCGGCAAGAATTGCCGTCTTGAGCATATCGTTGAAGTCCATGACCCCAACGATAGCCAAGATGGTACCGCCACAAGTACCGGCACTTTGATTACTTATATGGCTCATTCAGAATCCCTTTTGGAAACTTATCTAAAGTCTTCAAAGCATCCTTGTCAGTAGTTACCTGACTAACAGCTGTCGCCACGGCTCCAGCAGTTACCAGGTAACCGCCTATGGTCACTAACACAGCTGGCAAAGCTACAGGAGATGCTAAGATCGCACCACCTGCAGTTGCCAGGGCAATTCCGATATTTCGAAGCACCTTGAAAAACTTGGGCGTTGGGCTTTTAACCCTATCGATTAAATTCATACATTTTTGATTTGTAAGATTCAAGAGTCTAACGACTCATAAATCTTGATGAAACAATTTTGATAATTCACCTGGGCAAGATTGGCCATGATCAGCTCCAGTGCAATTCGAGAGTAGCTTCCTTTGTCGCCACCCACCAATTGCATCACTGGAGCAATACAGCCTCGTAATTCCTCACTCGCATCATTTGCAGGATGCAGAAGAATGTAATCTCGGCCAGGCACGTCACTTACCAATAAATGATCTCTGAATCTTGGGCTATGCCTCTTTTGAATTGGATAGACTCCTTCTGGAATGCAAGACACATTTCTGCGATTATCTAACCAGGGCAACTCTAATGAATTCGAGACGATCACGTTATTGATGGTGATCAGACCTTTGGTCCATTCAGGGTAGTATGTTCTTCCTAATTCTATTACCATAGTTCAGGATTTATACTTCACCACCGCCTTCTTCGCCACCAGCAGCTACAGGAGCGCCAGTAACTTCAAGGATGCTCAATGAATTGTAAGAACCATTCTTCAAGGAATAGAGATCTCCATTCACTTCCTGATAGAATTCGATGTGCATCAAGTGGAAACCACAACCATCACCTTCCGGAGGAGCTGCAAATTGTAATCTGTAGTCTGCTACATTGGCATCAATTGGAAATGTCTCCACATTACTGATTTTGGTATCGAATTCTCCTGTAAGGAAATTCACATTGGTCCAACCAGCTTTAATGGCCATGTGAGTTGCACCACCGGGTGCCACAACATCATTGATAGGATTCAACTGTTTGACATTGATCTCTCCCGTTTCACTATTCAACTCATACTCTGCGAAGAAGATACTGGACAGAATCGCCTTGATATTGAAATTGAATCCTTTCAGCAATGCCTTACCTGCCGATTCCACAATTCCAAGACCCACATTTCTTTCACCTCTTGCACTTGTCGTGTCAAGATTTTTGACTTGGGTCATGGTTTTGGTAAGTCTCGATGTGACCAATCTGTCTTTTGCATTGGTCATGAGGTTTCGTACTGCAGTTCTCAATAATTTTCCTGAAGTCGCAGATCTACCAAATTCAGAACCGTTTTCTCGGGTCCTTTGAAAATTTGGATCATTTGCGATTCGATCACCATCAATACCACCTTTTGTCCTCACCAGATAATCCTTTCCGGATTTGTAGAAGGTCAAATCATCAAGCGTACCTTTGATTTTTAAAATGCCTTTTAATTTTGCCATTGGATTATAATTTTGTGCTCATTACAATTGAATGAGCGGTTATTTAATAATCCAATAATAGTGGTGGGTACATTCCTAATGCAAGTTTCCAATTCCGACAA
This sequence comes from Saprospiraceae bacterium, assembly GCA_965230575.1. GTDB lineage: Bacteria > Bacteroidota > Bacteroidia > Chitinophagales > Saprospiraceae > CAJXUU01. The sequence goes on along the minus strand of OZ246013.1, from coordinate 5,008,023 downwards.
TGTCACTATAAGGCACTTTTTGCCATCTATGTCAGTTATATATTACATATTTGCCTCATATCTCATTTTATTTCTTCCAATTTCAATTTTTATTAGCCGTATAGATACTCCATAGATAAGGTATGGATAAGGTATGGATAGTGTATGGATAGTGTATTGGAATGACTGGTTAGTTTTTCCTAATTTGATTGACTAACTGTCAATCAAAAAGTAAGGAACTGATTCATCAGAATCAGGTAGGTTGACTCTAAGTTCCTTTAGTAATTTGGAAGGTTTATGAGAAGAATGAATAGAATTGTGATTTATCCTCAGGACGTTGCATTGATCACTGGAAGGAGTGATCGATACGGAAGGATGATTATAGACAAAATAAGAAAGCAACTTGGAAAAGAAAAATATCAATTAATTACTATTCAAGAGTTTGCTGACTATATGGCGATAGACATTGATTTGATTGAGGCAGTTATTTTTGGTTAGGGCATTTACAATTTACTTGTGGTGAGCGGAGTCGAACCATCATACATACTTCTGCATAGATAGGTGCAGATCTACATATCTGCAAGGTCTGAGTTCCTACGTCACTCCTTCACCTCCTTTGTCGGCGTTCCACCTTGCATATAGGTATCTCTTCCCTGATCGAGCATACGATAGTATGAGCATCAGTCTCTTCATTTTTTCATCTCATATCACTTACATTATGCTTATATCAGTTTTATCATTAGGCCAGTTAGTGGCTACTTCGAGTATTCATTCTCTTATGTCTTCAGATCTTTCTTTTCATACATTCATTTATACTTCCATTATGAGGCATGAGGAGGGAGATTGGGGAGAGCTTTGCGCAGCAGATCGTGAGAGCAATGAGCGGGCTCTCACTTCAGGTCGTCGTATTTTTTCAGTTTATGAGTGTGGTTCAGTTCATCAGGAGTATGGTAGTAAGATTTATATTATTACAGAGGCGGATCGGTCTGTCACTACAGTTTTGTGGCCGTGGGAGTATTAGTAGTTCATATTTTACTTTGCACCGTACTCTTCTATTATGATGTTGAATTGAATTTGTCAAATCAATCTAACTAAAATTCAATCTCATCAACATAATCACTGTGCACCTTTCAGAATTTGCTATTTTTGCACTAATGAAATTTTTAATTCATTTATTTACTATTTATATTTTCTCTTTATCGCTGGTTCCTTGCGGTGATGGAGGTGGTGGTATTATGGTGTTAGCTGATAAACTATTCGGCGAAGAATTACAAATTATTTTAGATCTTGATCAAAATTCTGATCCATGTGAAGATGGGTCTTGCTCTCCGTTTTGTATTTGTAGCAGTTGTTATGTGGCGTTTGAAATAGCAAAGGAATATTTCCTTCCTGAGAAAGTATTTCCACCATCACCAAAAACGACTCCATCATTCATAATACATTTTTACACATCCTCCTTTGTCAACTCCATTTGGCAGCCTCCAAAATTAGGCTAATCAAATTGGCATAGATAAGTATGCCTTTTTCTTAAAATTATTTGATTAATCTAATATTTAAAAATGAAAAAATTAATATTGTCAGTAATGGCAATGGCTATTGTAAATGTGGTCTATTGTCAAAACACATTCAAAGCAACTGTTTTGGAAGAAGAATCCGAAGAACCATTAATTGGTGTTAATGTCCTGTTTGAAGAACTCAATAAGGGAGATATCACAAACGAAAATGGAAATGTTGTTATAGAAGATCTTCCTAATGGTACTTTTGAGGTTAGGGTAAGTTACCTCAGTTATGAAACTAAAGAATTGGAAGTCACTCTGCCTCAGAAAGAACCATTGATCATACTTTTAGAATCTGGAAGCGAAGAATTGGAAGAAGTGGTTGTTTCTACTACTCGAAGCAGTCGTTTAATTCAAGATTTACCTACACGATTGGAGGCAATCACCGCTGAAGAACTGGGTGAAAAAGCCTTTATGAATTCCACTAATATTTCCATGCTTTTGCGAGAAAGCACCGGGATTCAAATGCAACAAACTTCTGCCAATTCAGCCAATCAAAGCATTCGTATTCAAGGTTTAGATGGTCGTTACACTCAATTACTAAAGAACGGCTTTCCGATTTTTGGAGGCTTTGCAGGAGGGTTAAGTATCATGCAGATACCACCACTGGATTTGAAGCAAGTAGAGATTATTAAAGGAAGTGCTTCTACTTTATATGGTGGTGGCGCAATTGCGGGACTGGTTAATTTGATTAGTAAACGACCTGAAGAAGAACCGCAATTGGAGTTTATGTTTACCCAAACACAAGCATTAGGTTCTACGTTAAATGGGTTCTATGCCCAGGAATTTGGAAAGGCTGGTTTTTCTCTTTACACAGCAGGGAATCTTCAACAAGCCTATGATGTCAATGATGATGACTTCACTGAGCTTCCCGAAGTGAAGAATATTGCCATCAATCCTACTTTCTTTTACAACTTTGACGAATCCAGTAATTTGAGGATTGGCATAAATAGTTCTTTTGAAAATCGTCTGGGTGGTGATGTTACAGCGATTGAAAACGCACCAACCACAGAACATCCTTTTACGGAAGAAAATAAATCTAAACGATTGGCTTCTCAAATCAGTTATCAAAAAGAGTTTACAGAAGATGCCACTCTAACAATTAGAAATAGTGTCAACTTCTTTGACAGAAGTATAGAAATTCCTGATTTTACTTTTGATGGTCAACAAACAGCAAGTTTTTCTGAGGTATCCTATTCTACAACGAATGATAAAGTGGATTGGGTATTTGGTGCAAATATGTGGACTGAGAAATTTACCGAAACAGCTTTCAACCAAAATCCAGTAAGAGATTACAGCAATAATACTTTTGGTGTTTTTGGTCAGAATGTTTGGTCGTTCTCAGAAAAAGCAGCCTTAGAATCAGGTCTTAGAATTGATTACAATACCGATTATGACTGGTTTGTTCTACCTCGTATCAATCTTTTGCTAGACTTGAATGAGCATTGGACTACTCGAATAGGCGGAGGGATGGGTTACAAACTTCCAACAATTTTTAGTGAAGAAGCGGAAAGCCGTACCTTTCAAAGCATCCTACCTATCGGAATAGATAATACAATAGCTGAGACATCTTTAGGAGTCAATTGGGATGTGAATTACAAGACGATTTTATTTGACGAAGTCAGTTTTTCGATTAATAATCTATTGTTCTATACTCAATTGTATGACCCTTTGATTCTTACGCAAGATGCTGACAATCAATTCTTCTTTGTCAATGCAGATGGGAAAACCGAAAGCAAAGGATTGGAAACAAATGTTAAATTTGGGTATGATGATTTTAAACTATATCTACAATATGCCTTTATCGATGCCAAAATAGATTATGACGGCATCAATAGGCAAAAACCAATAACCCCAAAGCATAATGCTGGGGCAATATTGATGTATGAAAGCGGCAATTGGAGACTTGGTTATGAGGCGTACTTCACAGGTGGACAAACGTTGTTTGACTTGTCTCCGGTAGATGATTACTGGACAATGGGAGTATTGGTATCTCGTCAAATAGAGAAACTGAATGTGTTTGTTAATTTTGAGAACTTCACAGATACGAGACTTTCAAAATTTCAGGATACCGTCGTGCCACCACATACGAACCCTACTTTCCCTGAAATTTGGGCACCTACAGATGGTTTTATTTTTACAGCTGGTTTGAAGTGGACAATTTTCGGAGAAATAGAAGAAGAATAGAAATTTAAGCCAAAATCGTTTGAGAGTAATTTTATCGATTACTCTCAAGCTTTTTATTAGAAAATAATTAAAGATGCAAAAGACAATATTCAAAATCACACAAATGGATTGCTCTTCGGAAGAAAATCTGATTCGTATGAAATTAGATGGTATTTCGGGTATAAAGAACCTTGATTTTGACATTCCAAACAGAACACTCACTGTATATCATAATGGGCAAACCAACGAAATCGAAAAGTCCGTAACTGATTTGAACCTGGGTGGAGAAAGAGTAAATACCGTTGAAACCGAAGATATTGAATTTAGCGAAGAAGCAAGTCAGAAGAAATTACTGTGGATTGTGCTCGTCATCAATTTTGCTTTCTTTCTAATCGAAATGACAACAGGACTGATTTCTAAATCTATGGGCTTAGTGGCAGATAGTTTGGATATGTTGGCAGATTCTTTTGTTTATGGTATTAGTCTGCTTGCTGTTGGCAGTACGGTAATCAGGAAGAAAAGAATAGCAAAAATTGCAGGCTATTTTCAAATCACTTTAGCTATTATCGGATTCATAGAAGTGTTGAGAAGATTTTTCGGTGTAGAAGAGATGCCCGATTTTTCAACTATGATTATAGTCTCTATTTTTGCCTTAATTGCGAATGGGATTTGTTTATATCTGTTGCAAAAATCTAAAAGTAAAGAAGCGCATATGCAGGCAAGTATGATATTCACTTCCAATGATGTGATAATTAATTTGGGCGTAATTACAGCAGGTGTAATGGTCAATTGGTTGGAATCCAGCAAGCCAGATTTAATAATCGGAACGATTGTCTTTGTACTGGTAATTCAGGGTGCATTGAGAATATTAAAATTGTCAGAATAGAGATATGGAGCAGGTAAATAAAAACTTAGAACAAAAATCGGTTCGTATCACAGCTATGCGACAGCTTCTTTTAGAATATTTCATCAATCATAATACAATAATTGGGTTATCTGAATTGGAACAAATATTTTCAAACTCAGACAGAATTACCATCTATCGTACGCTTAAGACTTTTGAGGATAATGGCATTCTGCATAGCATTAAGGGAGAAGGAGCAGAAGCTAAATATGCACTTTGCAATGAGCATTGTTCGCCTTCTCATCATCGTGATCATCATCCACATTTTCAATGTCTGAAATGTAAGCAAGTCACCTGTATAGAAAGTATCTTAATTCCTGCAATGAAACTTCCTACCGGGTATAGTCAGCAAGAAGTGAGTATGAAAATCAAAGGCATATGCCCAAATTGCCAAAGGTAAGTTTGCAATTACATTGCATTGAATACTGAGCTATTTTTGTAGAAAATTAATGAAAATGAAGATTTATTTATTTCTATTTCTAATCGTCTATTTTTTCTTTGTTTTTTTCCTTCGATCGTACATGCTTTGGAAAAAGACAGGAGTAAATCCATTGACATTTAACAAATCAGACGATGCACACGGTTACAATGGGAAAGTATTTACATTCATTTCTATACTGGAATTAGTAGTAGTATTTATCTATACATTCAAAAGTGAATGGTATCAGTATTTACTTCCTTTTTGGTATTTGGAAAATAGTTACTTGCAATATATTGGTTGGGGGTTATTGATGCTTTCACTTGTGTTAGTTTGGATTGCCCAATCGCATATGGCCAATTCCTGGAGAATTGGAATTGATGAAGAGAATAAAACCGAATTGGTTACAAATGGCTTATTTTCCATTTCTAGAAACCCAATATTTCTAGGGATTATGATTGCCAACGTTGGACTCTTATTAATTATACCAAATGCTTTTACACTATTAATTGTATCATTATCAACAATAAGTATAAATACACAAATTAGATTGGAAGAAGAATTTTTAAAAAATAGTCATGGACAAGCCTATTTAGACTACCTAAATCAGGTAAGGCGCTGGTTCTAATTTAAATGAATAATCTATGAAAATAAAAGCAAATCAGTCTATTATCGGTGGTATAGTCGCTTTCATTATTGGTACTAGCTGTTGTTGGCTTCCTGCTCTTATAATTACACTAGGTGGAGCAAGTGGAATGTTAGCATTTGCAAATGGATTAGAGCAGTATAGCGGTGTCTTTATGGCAATTGGTACCGGCGCTTTACTTTACGGAGGATATCAATTTTACAATAAAAGAAACTCAAATATGCAACCTAACGAAGTTCAGTTACAGTCTACAATTACGTGTCCAGAATGTGGTCATAGAAAAGAGGAAACTATGCCCACTGATGCCTGTCAATTCTTTTATGATTGCGAGAACTGTAAAAAAGTCTTAAAACCCCAACAGGGTGATTGCTGTGTTTATTGTAGCTATGGCACAGTTGCTTGTCCTCCTATTCAATTAAATCAAGATTGTTGTTAAATGAGTTATCAAGCAAAAAGCATTCGAACATTTATCGGGGCAAAAGATTATGATGAGTCCAGGACATTCTATCAGGAATTAGGGTTTGAGGAGGTTGTGCTTTCTGCAGAAATGTCATTGTTTAAAGTAAATGAAAATTTAGGCTTCTATCTACAAAAGTATTATGTCAAAAAGTGGTGTAACAATTCAATGGTATTTTTAGAAGTAGATGATGTTGATAAATGTTGGGATGAGCTTCATGGTAAAGGATTGCAAGATAAATACAAGTATGTACGCTTTACATCAATCAAACAATTTGATTGGGGCAGAGAATTTTTTATGCACGATCCTTCAGGGATATTGTGGCATTTTGGACAATTTAATGATGAAAAATGAAAGATGATAATCACATTCATACCTACGACGAAAAGGGTAATATTACCTGTTGTTCCTTAGAAGAAAAAATAGATGCAAAAACTCCGCCTTTGATCGTACGGCAGAAACTGGAGCACCATGAAGGAGATGGCCATGATCATTCTCATGACCACAGTCATGACGGAGCTTTGGGTTGGAGAGCCTATTTGCCAGCTCTTATCAGTTTAGTGATTTTACTCTCAGGTCTGGCTATCGAATATTTATTGAAAGCTTCTTTTTTTCAAGGTTGGCTAAAAATCATATGGTACACTATTGCTTATATTCCAGTTGGTCTTCCTGTAATCAAAGAGGCCTGGGAAGCATTGCTAAAAGGGGAAGTATTTACAGAATTTTTTCTAATGAGTATTGCCACTATTGGAGCATTTGCCATAGGTGAATATCCTGAAGGGGTGGCCGTTATGCTCTTTTATGCAATAGGTGAATTATTCCAAACGGCTGCTGTTCGCAGGGCGAAAAACAATATCAAATCCTTACTTGATGTCCGTCCAAAAATAGCAAATGTACTTAGGAATAAATCTTATGAATCCGTCAATCCTGAAACTATACAGATTGGTGAATCCATTCAGGTAAAAGTTGGCGAAAAGATTCCATTAGATGGCATATTGCTTTCAGAAAAAGCAGCTCTTAATACCGCAGCTTTGACTGGCGAAAGTAAACCTCAAAATATAGCTAAGGGAGAAAAAGTCATGGCAGGCTCAATCAATCTGGATGGAGTTGTTGAACTGAAAGTTGATAAATTATTCAATGATAGTTCGATTGCCCGAATCTTGGAATTGGTACAAAATGCAACTTCCCGGAAATCAAAAACGGAATTACTTATTAGGCGTTTAGCAAAGATCTATACACCGATTGTGGTCTACCTGGCAATTGCCATTTGTATCTTACCTTACTTTTTTGTCTCTGATTATCAATTTTCAACTTGGTTGTACAGATCACTAATATTTCTTGTCATTTCCTGTCCATGCGCTTTGGTGATTTCTATTCCATTAGGTTATTTCGGAGGATTGGGGGCTGCTTCTAAAAATGGTCTATTGTTCAAAGGAGCAACCTACCTCGATCAGTTGACAAAAGTAAACACACTGGTCATGGATAAAACAGGAACAGTGACAAAAGGAGTTTTTAAGATCAAAGACATTGTACTGTCCAATGGCATACCTGAGCAAGAATTTATGCGAACCTTAATGGCTGTCGAATCAAAATCTACGCATCCAATCGCCAAAGCCATAATGGAATACTCCTCTGATATCAATCTTCCGGAAGCTACCGAAATTCAAGAAATTGCAGGAAAAGGTTTGAAAGGCAAAGTAGAAGGAAAATATATTTTAGTCGGAAATAAAAAGCTGATGGAGCAGTTTGGCGTTCAAGTTCCAGCTGAAACTGATGAAATAGTCGATAGTATAGTGTTGGTAGGCATTGATGGACAATTTTCAGGCTATGTTACCATAGCGGATGAATTGAAGGAAGACGCGAAAGAAAGCATTCAAAATCTTCAAAATGTAGGAATCAATCATATGGTGATGCTTTCAGGTGACAAAGATTCGATCACTCAAAAAGTGGCAACTGTATTGGGTATACAAAATGCTAAAGGTGGACTTCTACCTGAAGACAAACTGAATGAAGTCGAGGCGATTAAAAAAGATCCGAATAAAGTAGTGGCATTTGTAGGAGATGGTATCAATGATGCTCCTGTCTTGGCTGCATGCGATGTAGGGATAGCTATGGGCGGCCTGGGTAGTGATGTAGCTATCGAAACAGCTGATGTCATAATTCAAACTGATCAACCTTCCAAAATAGCAATAGGCATTAAAATTGGCAAATCTACTCAACGTATTATATGGCAAAATATCACTTTGGCATTTGGTGTAAAAATAATTGTTTTGATATTGGGAGCAGGTGGTTTGGCTACCATGTGGGAAGCAGTGTTTGCAGATGTGGGAGTTGCTTTGTTAGCGATTTTGAATGCAGTGCGGCTGCAACGCATGGAGTGGAAATAATAAAATTAATTCTAGACATGGCTACCTTTCTTCTAGGCTATGCAACTCTCCTGTATTAATAAGCGCTATCTCAAAGGCTATTTATTCAAACAGGCGATATCACCTGGAGCCAATGACTGAGTACATTCGGTAGGTCATTATCATACATACTTCTGCATAGTTAGGTCCAGATCTACATATCTGCAAGGTCTGGTCGCTACGCGCCCTTGCACCTCCTGCGTCGGCGATCCACCTTGCATATAAGTATATCTTCCCTGAGTGTGCATACGATAGTATGAGCATGAGTCTCATCAGTTTTCTTTTCACTATATATATCATTATTATGGTTACTTCATCATCAGCTGGTACGGTACAGTTATCAGCGCAGGTCAGTGAGTGTTTGTCACTCGATTTATTGTTTTTACATTTTATTAGTTCATCATTGGTTCGGCATCGAGCAGGGGATGTTGGTATGGTATGTGGTTCAGATTTTGAGTCTAGTGTGGCTGGGTTTCAGTTTGGTGGGCGGTATTCTTCGGTGTTTGAGTATGAGCAGGTATCATCGGGGTTACATGGCCAGCAGTTGTTGGTTATTTCGCCTAGTGCTAGAGATACAGTATTTGTTTCGTTTGTGGGGGAGCTGTTTTAGCTCCTTTTTTATCATAATAAATCACTATTTATTTCTTTATACGGCAAAGATATAAAGCCATAATAGGTATACGTAGATTGATGCCGAAAGTCAGATTAATATCGATGTTCCAATTTTACCAATTTTCTATAAAAGACAGGTCTTCCCAAATATAATTGAGAAGACCTGCCAGATCAAATTAATAACTTCCTTAGAAAGGATCGCTATATCTTGCTTCCGTGATAAGCGTTTGGTCAGTTAATGTCTTTAAAAAGTTGATAAGGTCAACCTTATCCTCATCGGTCAAGAACAATCCGGTTTCGGAGGTTGCCAGAATAGCAGGATCTACAGTAGTAGATGGATGGATGCCCTCATTGTAGTGATTTACCACTTCTTCCAAAGTGGTAAACCTTCCATCATGCATATACGGTGCAGTAAGTTCAATATTTCGAAGCGAAGGCACTTTGAATTTTGCTCTGTCTGCTGGATCCATTGTGGCATTTTCTCTACCCATATCTGTGAAATCCGCATCGCCATCAAGTCCATTGTTCATATATTGATCATTTTCAAAATTTGCACCGCCATGACAGTGAGCACAATCAGCACCTGAGAATTCTGGAAAAAATGGATTGTATTCAGTCTCGTACAGTAGCCTACCCCTTTCTTCACTCTCCGTCAACTCAACCAGTCCTGCCTTCCATTGATCATATTTGCTGTCATACGATACAATGCTGAACATAAACTGTTCCAGCGCTTTGGCCAATTTATCAACTGTAATCTCATCACTGCCATACACTCTGGTAAATTGATCTCTGTACATCTTGGTATCACTCAGCTTGGCAACTACATTCTCGAGGGTTTCATCCATTTCCAATTCGTCCTGAATGGGAAGTATAGCTTGGTCTCTTAACAAATGGGCTCGACCATCCCAAAAGAACTCATTACTGTTCCATGCCATATTGAAGACAGACATGGCTTGCCTTTTTCCAGGCAGCTCTTCGACTCCCAAAGAAAATCTTGCGGTATCCGTAAATGCGTGTTCCTGTCTATGGCAACTGGCGCAAGATTGGGAATCATCTCTAGAAAGCAAAGTCTCATAAAACAGCATCCTTCCCAGCTTCACTCCTTCCACTGTCAATGAATTATCTTCAGGAAGATCAGGTGATGGTAATGCCCCATAGAACAAATCATACGCCGTTGTATCTTGCAGTATCTCTTCTTCTTCTTCCGGAGGATCTACAATTGGATCTTCACTGCATGAAAATATAATTCCTACAAAAAGCAAAAAGATAAAATATAAGCTCAGTTTATTCATTCTTGAAAATTCTTATTGTTTATAAATTTTTCGTCAGTAAGTGATTTCAAAAAAGCCAAAAGGTCTTCTTTCTCGCTATTTGACAGGTTTATGGGTTTTATAGATTCACTCTTATTTTTATGACCAACACCGCCACTATCATAGTGCTCTATTACTTCTTCCAGCGTCTGTATAGACCCATCATGCATGTATGGTGCTGTGACCTCAATATTTCTAAGGGTTGGCACTTTGAATAGAGCCACATCTTCCTCTTTTTGGGTAAACCTCGATCTTCCCGGATCTGCATATTCTTCGTACAAACCATTATTCTGAAAACTATAGTTTGTAAAATTGAATCCCGAGTGACACGAAGAGCATGCAGTTCTTTCACTCTCAAACAATAGCTTACCTCTCTTGGCCGATACGGACATCGATCCACCATATCCATAATTATATTGCATGTCGTATTTACTTTGACCGCTTATGAGACTTCTCTCAAATTGAGCCAAAGCCCTGGTAATGACAAAAGGATTAGGCTCCTGGTCATATGCCTCTAGTGCCATAGATACGTATGCTTCAATCTTTGAAAGGGAATCCGCTATTATTACAATATTATTATTGAATTCATTATGCTCTTGAATCGGTACCAATATTTGCATCTCTAGTGTCGGTACTCCACCTTCTCTTGTGAAATAAGGATGATATGCTACATTGGCTAATGTTGGAGCGTTTCTGGTTCCTGGTATTCCATCTGATCCTAAGCTTACATCTTCCTTATCCGAAAAAGCCAACGATGGCTCATGACATGAAGCACAACTTACTTTTCCATCTTTTGAAAGAATGGGGTCAAAAAACAATTTTTTGCCCAAAGACCATCTCTCATTGGTATATTCATTTCCTTCAGGATGATCAATAGACGGAAACATAGGTGGCACTTCCATCAATGATAAATCGATAATACTTTGTTCGTCTGCTTCCTCAGTACAAGAAAAAGCAAGAAAACAAAGCAATGCGATATGCCAAATGCTAATCCGCAAATTCTATTGGACCACTACTTTTCTTGTAGCCAAAGTCTTTCCCTGATTATCCATTAATGAGACATAATACAATCCGGATTCTATAAGATTGAGGTTTTCAGTATTAGGTGAAGTACTTGAAACTATTCGTCCCATCACATCAAAAACCTTGACTATATTATCATTGCCAACAGCATCTGTCATTATTGAAATGAAGCCATTAGTAGAAGGGTTCGGATATACATTAAAGGAATTAACCAATTCACTATCTTCCACTGAAGTAACTTCAGCAACTGTAAATAATTTTTCTTTAAGGTTACTCGCGAGTGTTTGTATATCTCCAAGATTACCATGTATTATTTTTCCATTACTGATATCTATCGCTGAAAGCAGATTTGCATACTCCGCATCGATTTCAACAACATAGTCATCCTCACCGCTCATAGATACTGGAAAACTCATTTCTTCATAAAACTCATCTCCTATACAGTGAAATTCCAAATTTTGATCAATATTCGGTCCGCTTAATCCTTCAAGGGCTATAAATCTGTAACCTGCTGCCCACCCCCAATGCATAGATGGAAATTTAGGAGCTAAAGGATGATTTATAGGCCAGAGTGATGGATCTGCATGATTAGCTTCATCATCTATACCGAAATAAAAATTTACACTTTCAATATTCTGGATATCAAATGTTCCAAGGTCAATTAATCTTGATTCCACCGGCCCCTGCTTATTCCCCATATCTACCAAAACATATAGATCTTCAATTGGAGTAACTTGTCCACCATCATGAACAATAGAAAATGTTGACAGATAATATTCCAACCTGTCTATCATGAAATCATTTTCCAGGTCATTTTTGGAATCCATTTCCAGCTCAAAAGGTTCTCCACCAAGTAGGTGATTAATTTTGATTGTAATAGAGCTTTGAGCACTTAAAGAAAGAGTGCAAAAGAATAGAAGAATAATTTGTAGAGTTGTTTTCATCGAAATATACTTTAATTTTTTATTTGTCCGTAAGAGACATTTTTAACCACCGTAAAGGTATCAATAGATATTCATTACACTTTGCTTTTTATTGACATTATATTGATTAATGTTGACGCATAAAGAGACATTCTAATTAAATTACCTGTAATGATTTCAGCCCGATTGAGAGCTTCTAGTAAGAAATCTAATATCTAGTAATGTATTCTGACGAAGCGTTTTAATCAAGTGATCAATATTACAATTGACATTAAAATCATTAATGCATTCTCAATAAAGGTGGCTTCTGTCATCGGAAGGTCCAAGGCAGTGCCCAAACAAGCACATTTAATCTTACGTTTTGATAGTAAGGTTTTACTCACTCCATAGGTCGTAAATCCTAGAACAATAATGGTTAAAATCAATGCCATATTCAATTTGTACCGAAACAAAAACATCAATCCAAGAGCAGTCTCAATAAAGGGATAAACTTTCCCATAAAAAGGAATGAATCTTGAAATGGGATCATACATTGAAAATGTCATAGAAAAACCTTTCAAATCAAGCATCTTAAAGAAACTGAAGACTATAAAAAAAAGACCCATGAAGTCGATCATCATCTCTTGAATACTCCAATCTTTCATATGCAACAAAACGCTAGCAACTGCTATATACAACAAGATTAAAAATAGTGATTTTAGCTGCTGCAGCTTGGATTTCTCATCAGGAATTACAGAATCTTTTATCGGCATCTGATCTACACCAATTGAAATTTTATATTTATCTGGAAGGCTTTTTTGAAGATCATTAATGTCTATATGATGATCCATTAATATTGTCGCTGCACCCTTCTCCAAATCAACATTCACTTCATTAATCCCATCCATACCCAAAAGTGCTTTGGTCACACTTTCTACACAACTTTGACATGTCATTCCATCTATCTTATAAGTATGCTTCATTTTCAAAATTCTATTTGATACAAAGGTATGTTTTCATTGAATAGGAATATTTCCTTTCGATGATGAGTACTTGACTAATTTTGATATTGAATTCGTAATTAACCTTATTCTATCTAATTTGATGTATTCCTATTTTGGCAGGATATTCTAGGTAGATTATTTTATCATTTCTATAATATTAAGAAGTAAAGTAATCGCTTATATGCCCCATTAAACTATCTCATATTCTTTCTTAATAATTGTGCATTTATAGCGCATATAATAGTGCTGATACTCATCAACGCTGCTCCAAAGGCCGGACTAATCATAAGCCCTGGAATAAAACCAGTTGCCAATGGTAATGCCACTAGATTATAACCAGTTGCCCATCCTAGATTTTGCAACATCTTTCTATATGTGGCCTTACCAAATAAAATAAGACTTGTTATATCCTTGGGATCACTTTCCACCAATATTATATCCGCTGTTTCAGCTGCAACATCGGTTCCTGAGCCTATAGCAATTCCCACATCTGCTTGAGCAAGAGCCGGAGCGTCATTTACACCATCCCCAGTCATAGCCACAAATTCACCAGCAGCTTGTAGTTCTTTTATCTTAGCTTGCTTAACCTCGGGCAATACTTCAGCCATAAATTCATTTAGATTCAATTGTTGGGAAACATCTGCCGCCACGTTATAGTTGTCACCTGTTAGTAATGTGCATTTTATTCCATTTTCTTGTAAAGTCTTTATTGCTGCAAAAGAACTCTCCCTGATTTGGTCGGCAAACGTAATATAGCCAATGAGACGTCCATTAATAATAGTAAAGATTTTGGTTACCACATCATTATTTGCTTCTTCTGGAGGAGATATTCCTAATTTTTCCAACAGTAAATAACCGCCAGCTTCTACTAATTGATCATTGACCTTACCCCTTACTCCTACACCTGCTTGATATTCAAAGTCCACACATGGGAATAAATCAATATTATTACTTAGAGCTTTCTTCTTTAACCCTTTTGAAATATGATGTTCTGAGGGACTTTCTACAGAAGCAGCATACTGAAGTAATTCATTTTCAGAATATTCCTTTTCCAAAGTAACAATATCGACAACTTCGTGCGACCCTTTTGTCAAAGTACCTGTTTTGTCAAAAACAATGGTTGATATTTTTCCTGAGTTTTCAAAGGCTGTTCTGTTTCTTATCAATAATCCATTCTTGGCAGAAATGCTGGTAGATATGGCTGCCACCAAAGGCACAGCCAATCCCAACGCATGAGGACAGCAAATTACCATTACGGTAACCATCCTTTCCAAAGCAAATGACAATTCTTTTCCCATTATTAGCCAGATACCAAAAGTGGATATACCCACAACAAGCGCAATTATTGTTAACCATTTTGCCGCTCTATCGGCAAGCTTTTGAGTTTTGGATTTTTGGCCTTGTGCTTGTTTCACAAGACTGATAACTTGAGACAAGTAGGTATCTTCACCTGTATTCTTGATTTGGACATATAATACTCCACTTCCATTTATTGCTCCACCTATTACAGAATCACCTTTGATTTTCTTTACAGGCTTACTTTCTCCAGTCAGCATACTTTCATTCAAATCACTTTGGCCTTCTTTAACGAATCCATCGGCTGGCACTTTTTCACCAGGTTTGATGATTATTACATCTCCTGATTTGAGTTTACTAACGTGTACTTTCATTTCATGATCACCATGAAACAAATTTGCTTCTTCAGGCATCAATTCAGCAAGGGCTTCAAGTGCTTTACTAGCCCCAATTATTGATTTCATCTCAAGCCAATGGCCAATAAGCATTACATCTATTAAGGTAGCTAATTCCCAAAAGAATGTCTTCCCCGCCAGACCGAAAATCACTGCAACACTGTAGAAATATGCCGCTGATATTGCTATTCCTATCAAAGTCATCATACCTGGATTAGCCATTTTAAGCTCACCAACCATGCCCTTCAAAAAAGGCCATCCACCATAAAAAAATATGCCACTGGCCAATAAGAATAAAAGATAATGATCATAACGAAATGACCAGTCTACTCCCAGCCATCCTTGTATCATTGGAGAAAGCATCAATACAGGAATGGTCAAAATGGTAGATACCCAAAATCGTTTTATAAAATCTTCAATCATCATACGATGATGATCATGACCGTGTTCGCCATGCTCAGGATTAGTAATATGTCTTGAATGATTCATTTTTGAATGTTCCATCTTATTGAGGTTTCTACATTTTACTCTTATAATTATATTGAGTTACAAATTATCTAAAATCATTTGTACTCGGTTTTCAGATCTAAGGCAGGTATATAAAATGATTATTCTATCTCTCATTTATATGCATTTTATTGATATTAGCTAATGCAAAAAATAGAATCAAAAAACTTAACATTATCTCTAGTAGAACTATCGTTTTAGCAATTCCCGTAGCAGGAATCATTTCTCCATAGCCTACAGTTGAAAAGGTTATTACACTGAAATAAATGAAGTCTCCAAGATTTTCTAAGTATGAGCTAGAAGATTGAAATCCTATAAAAGATTCCTTATCAGCATGATATATACAGGAATAATCAGTCGCAAAAGATATTATTGTTAAAACTATTAGAGATCCAAAAACGGATAATAACTGATGAACTGAATAGCATATTTTGACCAATTTTTGAAGATTGTTTAATACGGTTTTTATAATATAGAATGATTTTAAAACAGATAAGAACAACACAATTGGCAATACAATTTTATAGCTATGATCTATTACATTCATTATTAAGATGTAAAAAATGGCTATAATGACAATAACTGCTGCCGGTCTCTTTATGACATTGAGCAGATTTAAATAAAAGTATTTGACAATTATAGTTTTTATCATTAGATATGTAGCTTCATACTCCGCATCGAAAGACTTATTCCCAATGCAATTTTATAGGCAATATCTGAGTGCTTAAGCCAACACATAATGAACTTATTATGTATGCACATTGCTCATGACTGCCTCTTATAGATTTATTCTATTATAGGTAAAGGCTAATAAATATCCTGTGACTCCCCAAAAGAGAAATGATAAAACTAAGCCTAATAATGTCTCACCGATTGGAATATCCATCCGAATGATACCTGTAAAGTCCATTCCATGAAATAGTAAATTTGATAATTTCACTAGTCCATCCTTCCCTAATATTAGCATTACCAGAAAACAGGCAATATAAATAGTTACCTAAGTAAGACCGGATGCAATACCAAATCGTTTTGCATTTAATTGTTTCATATTGGTATGTTTATTATTTCAACACTATGCAAAAAAAGTTATTCTCGATTCCTTAGATCTTAATTAGTTTAATACTATCTATAAATTTATCTCCTTCTATGTTGAGAATATAGACTCCCCGAGTCAAATAACTAATATCTATATCTTGATCTTCAACCAATCTACTTATGACCTTGACCAAATTCCCATGTAGATCGTAAATTCTAAGAATAGATTCGGATGCTCCAATAATGCTTACATTATTTTCTGCAGGATTGGGAGAACAAGAAACTCTTGAATGTTTTTCATTAGAATTAACAGTAGTCAATGGTAGTACAAGAAATTGTCCCATCATCCCTTCATCTTCATGACTGAGCATGTGACAATGATACATATAAGGTATATTTTCATCAGCAAAATCTTCAAACTTGGTTATAAATCGAACCGTTCCAAACATCGGTGGCACAAGTACCACATCTTTTCTGCCTTGCATATTTGGTGGTGGAGGACTGCCATCAATATCCAATATATAAAACTGAACATCATGAATATGAAAAGGATGGGCAATAGCACTCATATTGGTCAACTCCCAAACTTCTGTGTTATTTAAAGGTATTTCTTGATTGATTATATCTAATTCGAAACTTTGACCATTTATATTAAATGGTCCATTTACCATGGATGTTGGCCCCATTTGGTTGGGTCTA
The DNA here is from genome assembly GCA_965230575.1 of Saprospiraceae bacterium. Classification (GTDB taxonomy): domain Bacteria; phylum Bacteroidota; class Bacteroidia; order Chitinophagales; family Saprospiraceae; genus CAJXUU01. The sequence goes on along the minus strand of OZ246013.1, from coordinate 4,990,709 downwards.
AAAGTCAAGCTTCTTGACATGTCCGCATCATCTTCAGAATAAGGGACATGATTTACCAATGACGGCGGTATAGCCAATACAGCATCTTCATTCTGAGCTACAACATTGATATTTAATATCTCAAAATCACTTCCATTCAAACTATTCGATGAGTATCCAGCAATGCTCCCCATGGGCATTGCACTTGGATTCGATGCACCATAATATCCATTTGGTAACTCAGAGTTGTAACTTTTCAATGCTACGGTTTCATCCAACATATCTGAGAGATCCAATAATATCTCAGCCCGTTCGCCAGGTGCAAGCATCAGTCGAGTCAGTTCTATAGGATTTGGTAACAATCCACCGTCCGTTGCTATTTGATAAAACATCTTATCATTAGTCAACCCAAGATTATATATTCGCTCGGTCGATCCATTGAGCAACCTCAATCTAATGACCTGGGCAGGTGCATCTAAATATGCGTTGATCGTAGCATTGCTCATTATTATATCATCAGCCGCAGTTTTATCAAGGAGCTGTTTGTCAGAATCAAAAGCTCTGGATTGTATCACAATAGGTATATCATCAACACCATATGTTCTTGGCAATTCTAAATTACTTTCTTCATCGTCCCTTACAATAATAAATCCGGCAGCTCCCTTAGTAACTTGTTCTTCGGTATGTTCATGTAAGTGAGGATGGTACCAATAGGTAGCAGCATTATCCAATACCGTAAAAGAAGGTGACCATGTATGACCTGCTTCAATAGCAGTATGTGGTCCCCCATCATTTTCGGCAGAAACATGAAGTCCGTGCCAATGAAGCGTTGTAGTCTCTGTCAATTCATTTATCACATCTATTGCTACATCCTGACCTTTTTCTAGAATCAATGTTGGACCAAGTATGTTTTGATTATATCCAATTGTGTGCGTACTAAATCCTTGAAATAACTCCACTTCTCCTTCTTGAAGCGTTAATTGCATTTCATGACCAGTCAAATAATCAGGGATCAAAAGAGGTGATTGACCAATAATGGCATTCGTGGTAAGAAATATGAGTAATCCAAACAGAACTTTCTTCATCATTTTCTTTTTTACTTTAAGAAGTGATTAAAAATGTATGTTAAAATGATTCGTATGTGCTTGATTCTCAAATTGAAGCAATTTTTAAGGATCGTAGCCAAAGCTACGTGACGAAAAAATTGCGATAAGTTGAGGGTCAATGACATGCAAAGGAATTAACAATATGTTTTTAAATCACTTCTATAAATATAAATCAGATTTTTTTAGAAATTTTATGCTTTATTGACCAATGATTGTCTAATATTGATATTCATCAATTATCCGTCATCTGCATACCTACTTCCAAGTCATAACCACCATTTTTCAGGGGTGTTATTTCATAATAAAAGGCAGTAGGAGCTTTATATTTTCCAAAGGTTCTCACTCCCTGCATATCACATTGCATATTGTACACCCTAATCTTTCCATCATGTTTTGCAACGGTATAATATCCTTGAGCAAACCATTTTAGTCGACCCACTAACTCTTCGTCCAGACCATCCAGCAAATGATCATTTATTGGAAAGGAATGAAATTCTATCTCGTTTTGATCAACCAATGAATACTTACCGATGTGCAAATGTGTGGCATCTTTTGCTACACCGTACCAATTGACATTTCCCACCTTGACCGGTACAGTCAACATTTTATAATAAGGAGTTTCTTGCATTTGAAGATTCTCTGCAAATACATTTTGGATGCGTTGTTTATTGGTCAGAGTGAATATGAGATAAACTGAACTTACCAAAAGTCCAATCTGATTGGGCAAATTTCTTCCTGGAGCTTCCTTCTTATAAACCATGACGCTCCAAACAGTTCCAACAATAAGGGGTATAGTATATACCGGGTCAATAATGTTGATGCTATCAAAACTTACTCTCCAATCTGTAAATGGCAACAAAAGTTGAGTACCATATGTCGTAAAAGAATCTAAAAGAATATGAGTAAATAGACTTAGGAAACTAAACAACAGCAAAGTTCGAAAATTTACCGTCTTAGTCCATTTCATTTTTCGAAATAGTAACGCTAATAATAGAGCCAGCAGCAGACTGAATAGGATGGAATGACTATATCCTCTGTGGATACTTATCTTTTCCAATTCTGAAAAAAATGGAGTAAGTAGAACATCAAGATCTGGTATGGTTGCAACAGCGGCTCCTAGAATTGCCCCTTTATTACCTATTTTACGCCCTAATGTTGCTTCTCCGATAGCTGCACCAAGAGCAGCTTGTGTTATACTATCCATTTACCTATATTAATTTTTCTTTAGTCACAGCCCAAATCTATTCTTGATTGTTCGTCGGCATTAGGAAAACAGTTACCTGAATAAATTTCGGTTGGAGCATATCTCTGAAGGTCAGGATCATTCAATCCATATTCAAGAAATGAGACTAAGTTTGCAATCTCTGTGTCCGACAAGGTAAGTGACTTAAATTTTATCGAAAGCAGACTATCAGGAATATTAATATTCTCAGATTTAGCATCAACTTTATACCTTATAACAGATTCAAGTGAAGTGTGGCTAGCTCCATGAAAATAGAATTTTGTATCACCAATATTGTACAATCCCGGAACTTTGAATTTGTAATAATCATCAACATTTCGAGTAAATCCACCTCTTCCTAAATTTCGTCTATCCGTCTCGCTCGTATTATATGATGGCTGCTGATACATATCCTGAACTCCAAGTGCATGAAATTCAGATGAACCAAGATTCTGTTCATAATGACATGAAGAACAATTGGCCTTACCAAAAAATAAGTGGGCACCCTCCTTCATATTATTTGACATTGCTTTTGTTTCTCCTTTGAGCCATTTTTGAAAAGGAGCATCGTTGGAAATAATTGACCTTATATAAGCTGACAGTGCTAATGAAGCAGTAAAATCTGAATATCGATTGGATTTATCTTCATTGGCAAATGCAAGATCGAAGTCATTTTTATATCCTAAGCTATCAATAGATAAACTGTCATAACTTAGCCGGTGTGTGATAAGTCCAGCAAAATTAACCGTCTCAATACCTTCAAAACCCAAATGATTTCGTTCTGTATCTTCGCTTTGATCCCATAAATATTCTGTGCCTTCATTGACACCATATGGACCAAATTGACCATTCCAAAATGTATTCGAAACAAATGCTACATTTACCAAACTTAAGGGCCTTGCAGACTGCACATCAATTTCATAGTCTTCATAATTCGAATTTTTCACTCTTCCATCTCCATCAATTCCAAAACCTAATCCGCCATCTGCAATTCCTTGAAAATTGTTAGGTTTAAACCCAGCTTTGGGAACATGACAGCTTGCACAAGAATATGTACCCATGCTTTCTGGTTTAATGGCCTTATTGGCAAATCCTGTTTCAAAAAACAACTTCTTGCCAAGCTCTATTTTTGAAACAGTCAATGGATTTTTTACATCCTGTGGAATATCAGTTATTTCATTGGGAAGAATATAATATTCTGCTGTTCCATCTGGACTTTTTGCGGCAATAAGGTTTGTGAGTTTTTTGTCCAATGGTTGATAGTCTAATCTATCTTTTGTGCATTGCATAAAAAATAAAGTCAGAAATAAAATACCTGCAATTTTTCTCATTGAAGTAATTTTAAAATGTAGGTTAAGTTGGTTTGTTTGTGCTTAGTTTTCAAATTGAAACGATTTTTGAAGAGATTAGCCATAGCTAAGTGATGAAACAATTGTGATAAGTTGAGAACTAATGACATGCCAAAAGAATTAACATTATGTTTTAAAATCACTTCATTCATCTATAAGTTGCTGCATCAATGTTTTCTTGATAAGAATATGATTTCTATTGTATTCAATTATTCCCAGTTTTCGATATTCGTTGAGTGCAGAAGTAATAGTTTGTCTTGATGATCCGGTATATTGCCCAAGTAATAAATGAGTGTAATTCTTTATCTCCAGTATTTCTTCATTTTGATCAATTGGAGCCCCTATTTTGATTAACATCCATGCTATCTTTTTGAAAGTATCATATTCTTTAAAGACAAAAATTCTATCCCACAATTCCTTCTTATAATTCGAAGCAGACAAATATAATTCTACAAAAAACTCCCTATCTTCAATTAATTTAGTGTAACATTCATCAATCCTGAATTTTTCATAAATCGCATATTTACTGGTCACCTCTGCTGAACTTTTTCGAATCCTTCCTTTGGTAAACACTTCAAAATATCCGAAAAAACTACCCTCATGAATCATTTGAAAAGTAATGTTATTCGATTTTACAGTGTGAGTCTTATATGTTCGGACACTTCCCTCCACCAAAAAATATATCCAATGAGCCTGTTCAGATTCAAGATAGATATGCTTATTCCGTAATAAGAGATTTTTACCTTTGCTATACATTTTTACATTGTAGTGGGCAAGAGCAGAGCCCCATAATATGAATCAATACTCCTGCCACTGCACACCCTATTTCGGTCTCTCATATTGACAGCATCCAGGAAGATTGCTATACACATCGTCCTTGGCTCTATGCGTATCACTATCATACCCTACTTCAGCTATCTTTTGCTTAATATCATCAAGCGATAAACTTTTAGTATCAAAAGAAACTTTCATCTCTCCACTTTCCATGTCCCATATGGCTTCAGAAACACCTTTTTCATTCTTCAGTGATCCCTCAATGGTTCTTTTGCACATTCCACAGTTTCCATAAACTGTAAAAGTTTCTGTTTTTATCTTGTTATCAGACTGTGTGGCTATAGTTTCTTGCCCATAAGTTGTAGATAACAAACCAAAACAGAGCATTACAGATAAAATGTACTTTGTCATATTATTAATTTTTAAACTTAATTTATTCAGATCTTTGAATACAACCATAGGATTATCAACAACCCAATGATGGCATACACGATCCATTCCAATATTTTGCTCAAAAAGGAAGGTTTATTTCCTTTATTACAGCAATTCTTCATTCCTGTCAATGGTTATGTCCACTGTGATCATCGCCACCATGGTCATGTCCACTATGATCTTCAGTCTTGTTTTTATCATTCTTTTTGTAAGCCATTCCACAAACCGGACAATTTCCTGGCTTATCACTTCCACTTCCTTTACAATGCATCGGGCAGATATAGTCGGATGTATATTCTTTGCCTTGTTTCGCCAATTCTTCTGTCTGTTCAGTATTTGTGTTATTGGACTTTTTACTTTCTCCACATGCATAAATGGTCATTGCCAGCAGCCCGAACACCATTATCGCCATGATTAATTTAAATGATTTCATTTGTCAATATTTTTTGATTATTTAATTATTAAAATCTTCTCTTTATAAACTGTTTCAGCTTCATTCACCTCTATAAAATATATGCCATTGCTCAAATCAGACACATCAACTATAGCCGCATTATCTTTTGATTTTGAATAGACTTGTTGCCCTTGAGCATTCATTATTTTAACTGAAACATCACTGGTAATTTTTTTACCATTTATTTCTATGGATACAAAGTCAGCTGTGGGATTAGGATAAACACTAAAATTCGAATCACTTCCATACTCTACAGTACTGGTTGGGTTTCCCTCCGAAATAGTTATTAGAGAATTATTTATTCTATTTACAGCGTATATATTACCATTTGGTCCTATTGTGATTCCTGTAAGTCCTACTTCCTCTGTTTTAATAACTCCAACTAGTACGAAATCACTAGTAACATCATATACATTAATGTCACCGTTACCATAATTTCCTACCAATAAATAATTATCAAAAAATTCTATACCGCATGGCCTGTTTAATCCATCTTCAATGATTACTTCTGTGGTAAATCCAGTCATACTTACATGTTCTGCAAGAGGTTCATTTATTAGTGGTAAAGTAGCACCTACAGATCCTGAATTTATATCAAGTCTCAATACTCTACTATTCCCATTATCGACGAAGTACATCCATCCGCTTGCTTTGTCCAGAATCATGTGGCTCGGAATATCCAGATCTTTCTGAATTCCAATATTACTATACCGTCTAACTCTTCCATCTGCATGGTCATCATTCCCTGGTCCATGATCTCCCGCAAAATCGTATCTTACAATATCTTTATTCCAATCATCATACACCCAGAAAACATTATCAACTTCATGAGCTATCCCCATGCAAAATGGACTTCCATGTAGCATGTCAAGGTGACTGCCATTTCCACCTGAAGGTTGTGCATATATCTCCGGATCACTTGACCATAAAGCTGGTCCAGTAAATGTGCCTCCATTGTGATTGGCATCTTGTACACCGGTACTATTTGCAAAATTGAAATTATCGCTACTAAAAGCTATCCCGGTAGGTAGAGACATAAAATGCCAGGAATTACCATCCACTTTCATTTGAAAATCACTAGGTGTCTCAGCAGTTGCATCACTGATAGTTACAGTACTTCCTCCTGCATTTTCAGTTCTTTGATTGATTACCCACAATTCATCTTTTCCAAGTACTGGAAAAAAATCTAAATCCGTAGGTCGATCCAAACCTTCATTAAAAGTGGCTATTGTTGTAATATTAGGATCACTAAATACAATTTGATTAATATTGTTAGGCACTATCACGTCTCCAAAGATTTCCGTAGAGAGTGATGCTGAATTATTATCAGCAACTTCATCAATAGAATTATTTACCGATAGTATTTCTACATTAATATTTACTTCTCCTTCCTGGCCAGGTATCCATCTCTCACCAAACTCAAAATTACTGTATGTGAAACCTTCGATATTTAGATTTTCAAAAGACTCAACAACAGGCAATTCTCCTTCAACTGTATATTGAAGCTCAATTGTTGTAATAGGTTCAATACCATTATTAAGCAAAGTACCGGAGATATTAAACTCTTTACCTATCTCGCCAAATCCTTTTTGATCGAGAGCAATCAATGAAGCATCCAGGTTGTTTGGAACTTCGATGATCACATTATCAATAGCCATTCCATATAACCATCCTCCATTATCATCATATCTGAAGGCTATATATACCGTTGTGTCTCCAGTATATTCTGTAATATTAATTATGTGTTGATCCCATCCGCCATGACCATGAAGGTCATCTAAAATTGTCCAATTGGTTCCATCCGTTGATATTTCAACGGAAGCATCCTCTTGCGTTCCTTCATATGTTTGATCGGTATAGTATGAATCAAATTTTAGAATCGCGGTACTTGTCCCGCTTAAATCAATAGGTTTTGAGATTAAATATTCATCTGTTTTATCACAGTTACAATTATCATCATTAGTAGCAGCGATGAACGTGCCATTGGACTCAATTTCAAAAAAATCACTTGATAAAGATTGACTCGTTCCAAATTTCCACCCTCCATCGGTTGCATTTGAGTTGATTTGCCAATCTACAGGAATGGTAGAAGATTCGAATTCCTCTGTAAATAATATCTGTGAATGACCCATTGTCATCATCAGAGAAAAGATAAAAGTTGTAAAAATTAATTTGCTCATAATGTTGTTTTAGTTTGATTAAATGGATAAATAGTAAATTGATATTCAGAATAATCGATAATAATTTCATGTAAAATTCCATGTTCAATCCATTGAAATCTTCTATTTTTTATAACTATCGAATATTGCATTATTAAGTCTTGTATTTTTAAATTTCCTCCAAAGACCTGCGCTCGGTAGGGTTACTTTGATAAATAGTTGGTGTAACTCCTGCCAGTTTCTTAAATTGTCTGGAGAAGTGAGCATTACTGCGATATCCAAGTTTATAGGCAACTTCGCTTATATTCATATCTTTAAAAAGGAGTAGTTCTTTTGCCTTTTCTATCCGCAATTCTATGAGATAATGCTCAATTGTATAATTCTGATTTTGAGAAAAAACTCTACTGATATGGGAATAGTCATATGAAAATTTGTTAGTTAGAAAAGTGGATAGTTTAAACCCTTCCGGGATTTCATTTTGATTAAATAGTTCTATCAATGCAGATTTTACTTTGTTTACAAGTACAGGTGTCCTATTGGATACCAAATGAAATCCAATCTCCTTCAAATCCTTTTCAATAGAAATTAAAGTCATATTCGAAATAGTCTCCTTTACATTGACTATCCCTAATTTTACTTCTCCTGGGATTATTCCATACTTTTCAAATATCTTCCGTACAGATGTTATACATCTATCGCAAACCATATTCTTAATAAATAGAGTCTCCATATCAGTTGAGTTCTAGTTTTACTGATCCACACTTCATCATTTTGTCTCCGAAATAAGGGTTCTTTATCTGCGCTTCTGTCGAAATCCAATCTGCACCTTGATTATCTTTGGCCATGGGACAGTACTGGACATAATACGTTTTACCATTTGTCCCAAATGCTCTGACACTATTGATCATAGCCTGGGACAAATAATCAAATTGATTTCTTTGGGCTTCCACATCGGTTGCGTTCTTGATTTTTTCTCCATGTGTTTTTAGGGCCTTACTTTGTTCCATCCAGTACATGTGAGCATCACCTTTTAATAAGGTCATATCTACACCTTCTATAGATTCTAGAAATGAATCAGTGACTTTCAAGGCAGCATTAGAATCGGTATCTACCAATGCATTCTTAATTTCAATATACTTGACTAGTGTTTGATCTAATTGTTCCATAAATACAGTTGACACCTCTTCAGCATAAGATGGTACAATGCCGGCAGATTCCTCTTTTTTCACTTTTACCTCTCTATTCATCATGCTATAGCTATTGTTTAGTTGCGCAGCAGCATCTATTACAAATGCTCCTTGTGTCACGATTTCATCTCCCACATTTACGCCTGATTTGATAGTAGAAAATTCTTCAGATCGATTGCTAATCTCTACTTCTCTGAACTCATAGGAGGGCACTTCACTATCCGGCACTTGCACATATACTACCGACCGGTCCCCTGTCCAAAGTATTGAAGAATTAGGAATGGTCACTGGACTAGTTTCTCCTGTAACAGCTCTTGTTGGATTGGCAGCAATCATTCCATTGAGCAACATTCCTGGCTTTAGTTGATTGTTACTATTGTTGATTTCAGCCCTTACTATTGCTGTCCGCGACGGACTATTGAGCAATGGTTCTATATATGTTACTCTTGCTTTGAATTCTTTATTTGGTACAGAAGGCGTAGTAAAAACTATATTGTTACCTTTTTTCACACGTGCCAGGTCAGATTCAAAAACATTAAATATCAGCCATAATCTTGAAGTTGATCCGAGCGAATACATGGATTGTCCTTGTTTCACATAGTCTCCCTGAGATAGCTTTCTATTGATGACATAACCGGCATGATCCGAATAGATGGTGATCGTTTCCATTGTCTTACCACTTGACAGAATTTGTTGAATCTGATTATCTGTGATTTTCCAGTTCTTTAACTTTTGGATTGCAGCATCCTTAAGTCCTTCCACTTTGTCATCGTATTGAGCAGCAGTAAGCAATTCTTGTGAAGCAGCAAGTAGTTCAGTTGAATATATGGAGGCTATTTTCTGGCCTTTTGAAATGTATTGCCCCTCGAATGTCACAGCCATTGTTTCTATTCTACCACTCAGGTGAGCAGTTTGCGATTTTATAGTTCGCTCATCCAACTCAATGGTACCATCTACCTTGATAGATGCACTGTTTTGGTTATCACCTGAAGAATTGGCCGTTGAATTTGCTCCAACAATAAATGTTTCAATTTGTGCAAGTTTTGCAGCTTCTTTGCTCATCCTTAGGATAGTCGGATCATCATTATCCATTGAGTTATCTAGAGGAATGAGATCCATTTCACATATAGGACAAATGCCTGGTTCATTTTGTCTGATTTGTGGATGCATGGAGCAGGTCCAAATTTCTTCACTCATAGAACCATTCTCATCACTCATTTGAGAATGATCATGTGTTGATTCTGTGGTTGTATTGTTAGTTGGTTTTATTTTCCAACCAATCGCTAATCCCACCAAAAGGAAAAGTCCTCCTATTATATATGATTTATACTTTTTCATTTCTTATCTATATTTATATAAAGTTGCAGTTGCCAAATTCTTTTCATATTGTGCTTTTACAATCTCATTGTCATAGTCAATCAATTCCATTTCTAACCGTAACAATTCTTCAAACCTCGTTCCTTCAGAAGCATATTCGATTCTCATCAATTTCAATGTTTCAATAGTGATATCTTTTAGAGACTGGTATTTTTCAATCACTTGATCTGCATATTCAATCATGGAATAAGCCATTTCAATTTCAGCGACGTACATATCTCTTGTATCATCTCGTTTTGCTTGAATCGCTTGTTGTTTGATCGTTTCTTCTTGCCGGATTGCATCGAATCTTCCAGTATTTAAGGGAATAGATATACTACCCATCGGCATCAAAACATCTCTACCATTACCTGGAATCTCTACATCACTGCGTGCATCGATATATGCGTAGTCAAGTCCAACACCAATCTTTGGTTTAGCTTCATACTTAGTCAAACTTATTTTTGAATGGGTAGCCAATATTTGATTCTCGTAAATCTTGTATTGGGGATGATTATTGGTGGCATATTCTACTACTTGCCCTTTTGTAAGCAGACTCTCCTGAATGTTTTGCACTTCTATATTGGCATTCAAATCTCTTCCTGCCCATCTATTGATCATTATTGTAGGTCGCTCTATTTTTTTAGTGATCAGACTGAGATCAGCATTGAGCAATTCCCGTTTTCTTTCCGTGAATAGCACATTGCTTAATTTCCCATTTCCAGATCTTACAGCTGATTTAGCAAGCTCCTCTAATGCATCAAGCACACTTAATTTTTCTTCAATAATTTCTTTCTTAGATTCTAAAAATTGTAGAGAAACATAGGCTGTTCGTATAGCATATTCAATATCGATTTCTTTTACTTCATCTTTATTTGATATCACCTCAGCCATTGACCTGGCTACATTGCTCCTGGCATTGAGAAGTCCTTTCCATGGTATCATTTGAGAAGCCCCAATTTTAATTCTTTGAGCACCCAATCTAGTTTCTACCGGCAATACTCCAATACCCAAATTAACTTGTGGATCTGGCCAGTCATTTACTTGATCACCTTTCAATAAAGCTGCGTCATATTCCAGTCTGAGTGATTTAAGCCCTGGATTGTTCTCCAAAGCCATGTCGATAAACACATCAATAGACTGCCCGAATCCAACAAATGACAGACATATCATTGATATTGATATAATTACAATTCTATTCATCTTCTAATGATATTTTGAATGTTCTTACCTTACTAAGAGAGTCTAAGGCATCAGTCCATGCTATTATTAAACCTGTTTCATTATTTACGATTCTAGGGAATCCACTACTTCTAGAGTTGGAATTGATTCCAATTTGAAAGACTTTGGATATTGTTCCGTCATAATCTACAAACCTCATTTTGATCGCTGCATTTTCGCCTTCATTCTCCATCCAAGTCACAATCGCATTACTTCCATCGATGACTACATCCACACGACCTATTGCCTTCCCCTGATCAAGTCTTACCGGATTCGAAAACGTATGCCCCGAATCCATAGAAGTAGCAGCATACACCCTTGGCTTGTCCTCCGCCATTGTAAACCATGCCACTGCTACTTTGCTGCCATCACTATCTATACTTGGTCCATTGACCGGACATCCTGCGATTTTCCACTCGTCTTTAGAAAACACATGAGGTGAAGTCCATTTACCATCGACCTTTCTTACTATGCTGATATCCCTTATTTCATCTTTTGACCTATCTCTGTATACGACTATTGGTCCCTTATCCGTCCAGGTAGCCCCTGTCTGACAACAATCACATACGCGTCGATCCAATTCAAATTCTTCACTTAAATTGCCATCATTATCGATTTCGGCAGAACGAAGAGTCATCGCATTGTCTTCTTCATTTTTTGTATATCTACCATCAAGCCACACCATAAATGTCTTATTGTCAGGAGTAGGCACCATACTTACAAATCCATGTTCTGCATTCACTCCATCCCTATGAGGTATAATGGATGAAGACCAGGAATTACCACTGTTTTGTGATTGAGCAATATGAACATCATAATCGTAAGTACCTGTTGCACTTTTTTGCAACCAGTGAGCAGTCATATTAGTATTGTCTACTTTGACTAATGATGGAAAATCCGCCCAATTCACAAACCAATCATTACCCTGAGCAATCATCTTTGGTACTGTCCATTCATTTTCTTTCAACATTGAAAACATAAGCATATCCAAAGAATCATTTACATATTCCACCCATGACAGATAAGTGCTCCCTTCGCTACTCACGGTCAAGTTAGGCTCACCAGAGTGCGTTGTTGTTAGTTCAATTTCAGCTGTATGAACACTTATTACATCTTTTGAATCACAACCAAAAAGAAAGAGAACGCCAACCAATATTGAAAAGAGTTTAGTCATGATTATTCCTTATTTTTTTAATGAACAAATCACTTTCTTTCCACATGGAGAATAGTATTGGTACTGTGAACATAGTAATCACCTGAAGTACCATTCCACCAAAACTTGGGATGGCCATAGGCAGCATTATATCTGATCCTCTACCTGTACTTGTCAATACAGGCAATAGAGCCAGTATAGTAGTAGCCGTAGTCATCATCGCAGGTCTTACCCTCCTAAGTCCTCCTTCCACCACTGCATCTCTTATTTCTGATAAATTCTGCGGTGTATTCTTCTTAAAACTATCTCTCAAAAAAGTAGCCACCAAGACTCCATCGTCTGTTGCAATTCCAAATAATGCCAGGAATCCCACCCAGACCGCTACACTTAAATTAATGTTATGAATCTGAAACAAGTCCCTCATATTGGACCCGAAGAATGTGAAATCCATGAACCACTCTGTATTGTACAAACCAATCATAATAAAGCCCCCCGCAAATGCAACAAAGACTCCGGAGAAAACCATAAGTGAAATGGAAACAGATTTGAATTGTAAGTACAGAATAACAAAAATTAGTGCCAGCGCAATTGGTACGACCAGCCCGAGTCGTTTATTCGCTCTTACTTGTTGTTCATAATTACCGGCAAAATCATAGTTGATACCAGCGGGTATATCTAATTCTCCATTATCCCTCAATTCTTGAAAATGAGTCTGAGCATTGTTGACCACTTCCACCTCAGCATAACCTTCCTCTTTATCAAATAATACATATCCCACAAGAAATCCATCCTCACTTTTTATCGATTGCGGCCCTTGTTCATATTTCACGTTTACAAATTCACCTAGAGAAACTTGGCCAAAACCTGGAGTATCAATGTAGATGTTTTTTAAGGTAGATACATCACTCCTGTAATCCAAAGGGTATCTGATTCTAATAGGATATCTTTCTCTTCCCTCTACTGTTGTAGTCATTTCCATTCCACCTATAGTAGCCTGAATTTGCTTCTGTACAGTTTCTATAGTAAGGCCGTATCTTGAAATTGCATCTCGATTGATATCAAGAAGCATATACGGTTTTCCTACTATTCTTTCTGCAAAGACAGCCGCATCTTTTACACCATCTACTTCTTTGAGGTATTTCTCCAATTCCAACCCCACTTTTTCAATGGTCTTCAGGTCCTGTCCTCTTACTTTGATGCCCATGGGAGCTCGCATTCCAGTTTGTAGCATCACAAGCCTTGTCTCAATAGGCTGAAGCTTTGGAGCAGAGGTTACACCTGGTAGCTTGGTCACCTTCACAATCTCATTCCATATATCATTCGGTGATTGTATATGATCTCTCCATTGTCGAAAATATCTTCCACCTTTGTCGGGGATTAAATTGCCAGAGTCATCTCTTATATATTCTCCTTTATCATATTTATACCTTACTCGGTGACCATCTTCATCAACTTTGTACTCTGATTTATAATTGATCACATTCTCGTACATAGACAGAGGTGCCGGATCCAGTGGACTTTCTACCCTACCTGCTTTACCAACAACACTTTCTACTTCGGGAATGGCAGTTACAGCCATGTCCAATAATTTGAGATTTTTACTATTTTCCTCCACTCCAGAATGAGGCATTGATGTTGGCATGAGTAGAAAGGAACCTTCATTAAGAGAAGGCATAAACTCTTGTCCAGTCTCTTGAAACACTTGAAAACCAGAATAAATAATAAAGCCTACTAATAGTAAAAATAGAACCTTAACCTTAAGTAAAAACCTAAGAATATTTTCATAAAAATGAATCACCAGCCAGAAAAATGCCAATAGAACAGCGATAATTAGAATGACAAAAAAGCTATTTGTAATCAATGATTTATTTACTCCAAGAGGCATCCAGGCCTTTGTAAGATAAACGGCTATGAAGACAGCATAAAATACATTTGAGAGTATCTTGAAAATCTTACTTCCTCGAGCATAATATTGATCTATTAATGCTTGAAGCAATGCCACCCCGCTAATCGCTGTAACGATCAATATCATTGGGTGTCCGATAATAATAAAGCCGAGCAGAGAAGCAATGAATGCTATACCGCTTATACCTAATCCCAGTTTCTTTCGATCTATCTTAATACTGAATAAAGCATGGGCCAAAGGTGGAATAAAAACAATGGCAACTATAACTGCTGCTATAAGTGCGAATGTTTTGGTATAAGCGAGTGGCCTAAAAAGCTTCCCTTCAGCCGCTTCCATGGCAAACACAGGTAAAAAGCTGATTACCGTAGTCGCCACTGCCGTCAATACCGCTGAACCTACTTCCATCGTCGCTTCAAACACTGTGGTCATTAAAGATTCTTTTCCGAGCATCTTATCTTTCCGATCGATGATGCTTTCTGTCAACACAATACCCATATCCACCATGGTTCCTATTGCAATCGCGATTCCTGATAGTGCAACGATATTGGCATCCACACCAAAATATTTCATGGCGATAAAGCACATAAGCACTGCAATCGGAAGCGAACCAGCAACAAGAATTGATGATTTAAGGTTGAACAAGAGAAGAATGACAACGATAATTGTAATCATTATTTCGAGTGTCAGTGCTTCCTCTAGAGTTCCTATTGTTTCTTTTATCAATTGAGTCCGATCATAAAAAGGTACTATAGTTACCTGAGAAACCGTGCCATCTGCTAATGTTTTAGAGGGCAATCCAGGACCAATTTCATTTATTTTATTCTTTACATTATTGATAACCTCCAATGGATTTGCTCCATATCTGGCAACAACAACTCCTCCGACAGCATCAGCTCCGGATTTGTCTAATATTCCTCTTCTTGTAGCAGGGCCGAGATAAACTTTAGCTATATCGCCAATCGTTATTGCAGTGCCGTTCACTGATTTCACAACACTATTCTCGATATCAGAAATGGACTTCACATATCCCAATCCTCGTACAAAATACTCTGCTCTATTGATCTCAATAGTTTGTGCACCAATATCCAGATTACTGCCCTTTATAGCCTTCATCACTTGAGCAAGAGAAATATTTTTGGACTTCAAGGAAGTTGGGTCTACATCCACGCGATATTCCTTCACAAATCCTCCAATGGATGCAACTTCTGAAACACCCTCAGCTGCTACTAATCCATACTTCACATAGAAGTCTTGAATTGATCTTAAGTCTTGTGGGTTCCATCCACCAGTAGGATTTCCGTCTTTGTCTTGTCCTTCAAGCGTATACCAATATATTTGGCCTAGCGCTGTGGCATCGGGACCAAGTGTTGGTGATACTCCATCAGGTAGTAAATTGGCTGGCAGAGAGTTTAACTTTTCCAGTATTCTACTTCGACTCCAATAGAATTCTACATCTTCATCAAAAATTAGATATATGCTGGAGAAACCAAACATGCTATTACTCCTCACACTTTTTACACCAGGAATACCCAGAAGAGATGAAGTCAGCGGATAGGTAATCTGATCTTCCACATCTTGCGGTGACCTACCCATCCATTCTGTAAAAACGATTTGTTGGTTTTCTCCTATATCTGGGATAGCATCTACAGAAACGGAATCTCTGGGCAGCCAATTAACACCAAAATCAAATGGCGCAACCACTACTCCCCAACCCAAAAAAAGCACTAAAAGTAACCAGGTAATGAGTTTGTTCTCAAGAAAGAACTTAACTATATAATTCAAGATATTTCAATTAACGATTAGCAATAAGTCTCTCGACATCTATCGTCTTAGACCAATTGATAGTAAAGTGCTTTACAGATCTAGATCAAAATAAGTAGTGATATAATACCACCATATCATCTATAAATCTGTAAGCTGTTAATTGAAATTTTAAATTAGAAATCTTTCCAATAGGACATAGATATCCATTGGAGGTGATGGATCATCCGTTTTTGGAAAATCAGATTTTACTACTTTAGGGAATGTAAAACCATTCAAAGTGTAAACAAAAGCTGTAACAAATTTGACTTGAAGATCAGTCAATTCTACATCTGGAGAAATATTATAATCCACATCCAGATCATCCACAACTACAGTTTCATTCGAGCAACATTTTGAATCCTCACTTTTTTCCTCAGACTCCATCTTCTTATGACGAGGACAAGTTTTTTTTGTTTGATGACAAGCTGAAGCTTCACCAATCAAACTAAATGACTTTAAGTCTCCTTTGCAATAGTGAATATCCACAGAAAATCCTACTGATGTGAAGAACATCAGGAATGCCATTGTTAAGGCAGTAATTCTATGTATAGCTTTTATTTTCATAAAATATTGATGCAAAGATACATAAATGATACATATAGTCCGTTGCCTAATTTTGACAATATGTTGAACATTTCCTGAATGATTGGAAGGTTATGCGTATTTTCTATGAGTATTTTTCTATTATTTTCATTTAAGTATTAGTCTATTTCATAGGATTTGGCGGGTCAGCAGTAGTTGTTGATTACTTCGTCTAGGTATCGGGATACCGTGTTTGTATTATTTGTGGTTGACCTGTTTTTGCTCCTTTTTTGAAACCACATATATATTATAAAAGAAAATATGTAATTTTGATCATAGCGATTGGCCTAACCAATAATACATTTTTAAATGAGCAATTCATTCTATAATAAATACACTTCCAATTTGGAAGAAATTAAAAAACGAAATAAATTAAAGTTTTACAACAATGAAACTAAAGAGTATTTTCCTACAGGATATATGTGTCCAATTACATTTGACTTTTATAATCATTCCAAATACGATGAACTTTCTGTAGAACATGTACCGCAAAAAAGCTTAGGTGGACAATCACTATGTCTAACAGATAAGAAATGGAATAATAGCTTTGGAAAATATGATAAACTAGCTTTAGAAAGAGTCAAAGAGCTTTACAACAATAGAGTAAAGAAAATATCAACCGGCCGTGCAAAATTTTCGAATGGTATCACAGGAAATATTCAGGTTAATCTTGAAGGAAAGCCAACTATAAAATTTATATCTCCTGGATGTAAAACAGACAATCCTATATTCGAAGAGTTTCTATCTTCTATGAATAATAAAGGAGAATTTAAAGTAGATTTTAAACCAAATGGGCAACTAACT
Organism: Saprospiraceae bacterium; assembly: GCA_965230575.1. GTDB lineage: Bacteria > Bacteroidota > Bacteroidia > Chitinophagales > Saprospiraceae > CAJXUU01. The sequence continues at coordinate 4,973,222 of OZ246013.1, read as the reverse complement.
AAGTATGTAAAATTAGCCTATTTAAAAAATGCCTATTTAATACTTTTTAGCCATTTTGGATACAGTACTATATTTGGTGAAAAAGGTATTTACAAGATATTTTCTGAAATTAGAAACCAGCTCAGAAATCCAGATAAAGATATTTTACCATCATTGAACTTTATTGGAGAATTAAATCCAGCAAATGAATTAGATGGTGTTTACATTATCAACTATGGTAAAGAAAGAGCATTAGGTGTATTTTATAAGTTACGATATCATATTACGGTTACTATTGGTGTAATTTTTCCTAGTCTTTCTCTTACCGAATCTTCATATTTTAGATGGGATCAAAAATATGAGAACATAGACTTTACAAAAATTAATAAACAGAAAAAACTCTTACCGCTAGAACTACTTTTGGAAGGGGAAAAGGCTGATTTTATTCCTCTTGAATATGATAATTGAATTCATATGAAAAACCGAAAAGAAAAGTTTCCGTATAAAAATTTTACTCTATTTTATATGTATTAATAATACTTATTTAAAAGTTGAAAACTTATGAGTTGGCCGAGAAATGTTAAAGATAAAGTTTTAATCAATTGTGGTCGTCATTGTTGCATTTGTCACAAGTTTTGTGGACCAAAAATAGAGCTACATCATATTAAATTGAAATCTGAAGGTGGTGGAGAAACTGAGGAAAATTGTATCCCTTTATGTTTTGATTGTCATGCAGATCAAGGTTCATATGATCATAAACATCCGAAAGGAGCAAAATATTCAGAAGCTGAATTAGTTGGTCATAGAGAGAAGTGGTATAAATTAGCAGGGAATAATTTAGGTACTGGAACTTCGGAACACTTAAATCAAGACAAAGAAACTTTTGCTAATATAATTGCTCTTTTACCAATTGACCCCGTAATTAATTATCTAAGAAATCATGACTTTGGAGAAAAGCGAATTGAAGTTGATCATATTGTTCCAGTTGAAGATTTTATAACAAAAATGAACAACGAGCCTTGGTTTGAATTCTTTGATTCTGACCTTCAATCATTATTGCAATCCCTTATTGCAGAAATGGAGTTTTTTGATACTTTAATATATAATTTTACATTTCCTACAAAAGGGCGATCAGGTGGAATTCAAGTGCCGCGTGAATGGAGGATAGATGATCAAGCAAAATATAATATGGCTGTTAAAGATTTAAACAAATCAACCAAACAAATCGCAAATCATTATGGAGAGCTTTACAGATTGTCTAGAAAAAAATTAGGAGTCTCATATTTATAACGAAAGTCCGATTTCCAAGGAGTATTTCCTCAATGCAACAATTTGTTTTCAACTAATCCTAGCGCTCTATGAACATAAATATCACTCTTTCTCATAAAGCAATTTTTGGAATAGAACCACCTGAAATTAATAAGCTACTTGAAGGTATAAGCTCTGAAACTGTATTGTGTTATTTGGCAATTCTTAATTCAATGGAGCATAGTAATTATTCCTTTGAGGAAATGTTCGCATTCCTGTCTAGAAATTGGTCCAGACAGAAAACTTATGAACTTTCGTTTTCGATTTTTAAATATTTGAACATCAGTAGTTCTTCAACAAAAAATATTAAAATACTAAGCCGAAAAATAATCTGTTCTTGGATTGACTATGAATTAAACAATTTCAGATCCATTAAGACGAATGATACAACACCCGAAGAAGAGTTTCGACTTTTTCAAGTCTATATTATTTTCCATGAGAAAATTGGTATTAAGTTAGATGGACTTATGGAAAATCCTCCAGCTGATCAAAAATTATGGTTTCAATCACATACCTGGCCATTGTTATTATCTCAATATGGATATAATTATCGGTGTTATAATAGTTTTGAACTTCATCGTTCCATGTGTCTCTTAGATACAATTTCAAAAGATTCAAAACTTTCAGGTGCATTGGATGAATTTTTAGATAATAAAGATAAGAGCAGCTATATAGCTTTTAACTATGATCTTTTTCAAATTATACAATTGGCCAATACTAAAAAGCCAAATAGTCGAATTCCACGGATTTCATTTACTTTAGACAACATTTCAGATGATTTTTTGAGGAATATGAGTTTGGAATGTTCTAAAATAGGCAACCTTAAAAACCTTTCGGTCCTAAAATCTCCTCTACTTAAAAGAGATGATGGAAGCTATGTTGTTTTGGATTGGTCATTTTTAAGCAACCAAACATATTTGGGTCTTTTATTTGATTTGTTCTATAATTCAAAAATCAATGAATCCTTCAATAGTTTTGCAGAGTTCAAGAACTACGTAGGAAAGACAATTATTGAACAACGGGTATTTGTTCCCATAATAAAGTTAATTTTTGATCATAAGCATACGGTTAAAATATTTGATACAGAAGATTCACAAGGAATACCAGACGCTTATGTAAGAGAGAATAATTCTTTGTTCATATTTGAATTCAAGGATGCCCTGTTAAATTTTAAATCCTACGCAAATTCATCATTTGAAGACTTTAAAAATGAAATTGATAAAAAGCTAATAAGAAACGAAAAAGAAGAAGATCGAGGTATTGGACAATTGATAAAATGCATTGATCATCTAAATGAAAATTTATACTCACTTGATGATTTTACGGTAAAGAAAAAAAGGAGAAATATTGTTGTTTACCCTATTTTGGTTATAACAGATTTCATGTTGACTTTGGACGGAGTAAATGATTATTTGGCTAATTATTTCAATTCAAATATCAAGGCAAATAATTTTAAACGAGTGGAATCACCTGTGATTATCACACTTGATTTCCTGTATCGAAATATAGCGTACATAAAATCTGAAGGTCTAGATAAATTGTTATTACGATACAACAAGAAGATAAAGAATCAAAAGAAAAGTTTTGGTAAAATTACGGCTTACGAATATTTCAAATGTTTTGGTGACTTCACACGACATATGGAACCTAAAGACAAATCATGGTATTCGAAAAATTCAGAAAACACTAAAGAGTTACTAAGAGGTTTAGAGTTAAAATATGACACTGTCTGAGAATTAAATCATTCATATAGGTATTGAAGAGATATCTTATCCTTTCTTTATAATCGCGGTAATATCTTTGACATATCCCCCTATTTCCCCTATCTTCACATTATCCATTTGATTATAGATTAACACATTCCTTACGGGAGTTATACGGTGAATGAATTATAAAGATTAATTGCAATTAACTGTATACCAGTGACATACAGACCATGGTTCGAATCCTTCCGTGGTCACTAGGGAAGCCTTGTATGCACAATGTGTACGGGGCTTACTGTATTTTAAGAGCTTGTATTTCCAAACATATCCCAAACATTTTGACCTGTAGTACTTTACTTTAAATAACCGTTATAGTCGGGATTTCATAATTAATATTTCCATTTACAAGGAAGTTAATTACCAGACCTTTAAATGTCCTGAACAAACTTACGGCTCAAGCGACAATAAGAACACCTGCCATAGTAATTCATTTAGTTGATCCAATTTAAAGAAATCTTTCTGTATTTTAGAGCTGTTAAGAACCCACACTCACAAAACCATGTCCAATTCAAAAAAAACAGACTGGAAAGGCAAATACCAAAAGCTTGAAGGAAGATTATCTGAGATTGAAGAATACAAAAAGCTTGAAAGTAGAATATCTGAAATTCAAGGACATCAGGAAGAAACCAAAAAGTTTAATTCCAAAATTATTGGAATAGAAAGAATTCATCTCTGGGTAGCGGTTATCCTAGTCTTGATTACTGGTGTCCAAGGATATATTTTATTTCAGCAAAACGATCTATTCGAGAGTCAAAACAACTTGGTTACAAATCAGAATAAAAGGCTGGACCAACAAACTTATCTTCAAGAAGCTGAAAGGAGAGGCTCTTTAGTTCATTTATTTAATAATGTTCTGGATGCAATTGACAGAGAAATAAGGGATGACATTGGGTTAAAAGGTAAAAGAGATTTATCACCCCAATTAATAAGTAGAATTATCTCATTATCACATGCTTTAAAACCTTATAGATATCTTGATGGGGATGAACTTGTTTCAAGACCAACTAGCCCTGAAAGGGGACAATTATTCCTATCACTTCTATATTTGGATTTAGAAGAAAATACTCTATCCAAATTATTTAAGGATGGCAATTTTACATACTCTGATTTAAATCATGCTAGATTCGAAGGATTCAAAATTCCTCCAGTAAGACTTGATAATTCGGATCTAAGTAATACTTTTTTTAAGGATTGTGAATTGATTAAAACTCAATTAAATTCTGTAATTTTTGAAAATAGTTCAATTCATAATGTTGATTTTGATAATTTACAAATAATGCATTCTAATTTGACTAATCTAAATTGGTATGTCGCGACTATGAAGAACACTGTTATATATAATAGTAATTTAGCAAACGCAAAAATCTTCCCTGTTTTTTGTTTTAACAATTCAATTCACCAAAATTATGTGGATGGATTAGTAATATATCGAAATTTATTTGAAAATTTCAACATTAAAACAAAATACCAGACTATTGACACTATATCCAATATTAACTTTCGAGTAAACATTGAAATGTTTTCATTCGAAAAACAATCCTTACCGAAACGAACCTATGATGTTAATTTGAAATCAGAAAGTGAAACAATTCAGAAACACGATATTTATAAAATTGAAGCAATTTCTGAATAGAAATCAAGTCAATGTTATCAAAGCTAAAACCATCCTAACTCTCTTACCTTTATACTTGCCATTACATACAGCAATTGTGATTAATGAGCATAGCTTCAATCATTTTTGAATTGATTCAATAAACCATCTTCCAATGAGGAGTAACTCCTAGAACGGATCACTCAAAGGTAATCTAGCAAGCCAAAGTTTATCCCAATCAATAATTTAATCAACCTTACCCCAACAATAAAAGACATGGAGAATGTTTATTTTATAAGTTAGTTGGTTCACAGATTAAAGAAATACGTTTAGAAAAAGAGAGGTCGTTGCAGAGGTTAGCGTCTGAAAGTGATTTTGATAAGAGTAATATGGCTAGAATTAAAGCTGGAAGATCAAATATTACAATTGGAACTTTAAATAAAGTCTGCAACGCTTTAGGAATTACATCATTTCATTTTTTTGATCATCCAAGTTTTAAGGAAGTTTGAATTTATGTTAGGTGCAATAATTCATTTTTGACCAGATTAAGGTGAAAATGGGTGGTTTGTATGTATCTCCACAAATCCCCTGATAAAAATACCCTCATAGACTGCATATAAAGCTATCTTAGGACACTTGTCAGGAGACTTGTGGTTCAGTATTCACAAGGATAAAGGACTGTTATACATGATCTATCTGCTTCTGTAATAATGTAGATTTTTTCCTGATTAATTTTTAATTCATCTGGAATCATATAAATAGAAAGTACTCTACCTCCATTTTGAATGGCGATCATATTTGCATTGTGATCTTCCTTGCATAAAATGCCAAAATCATAGTTCAAATGCTTCAGCAAACATTCAAGGATAAAAACACGATAATAGAGGTTTGAGGATGTTGCATTGGATATAGAGGCAGTATATACTACCTGACCTAGAATAAGCATAAATAATTAATTTAAAAGTGATTAAATAAAGTAGAAATCCAGATATTAATGAATTTGATAAAATTTAGATGGAATTCTTTTTATATTGATTATCAAAATCCAAAGGTTATTAAGTAGATTGAATCAATTGAAGATTGGAACATAGGGAAAAGAACATACTTGAGATCATTATTGAATTTATTATAGACTGTTTTGAAAAAGTCTTGGTACCTTTTGGAACGCTTAGTGATTTTTTTATTGATATACTAGAAAACTTTAATGAATTTGGCAATAAGCGTTCTAAATTTGATCACTCTCAATCAAATAAATTTGGACCTATCCTTAAAAATGATAATGATGCTGGTTATATATATTGGGGAATATTAATTGTATTTGCTCTGATCATTTTATTCACATGTAAAATCTTATGAGCAAGAATACTTTTTTTAATGCTTTATTAGTAATGCTTCTTTTTTGGCTTATTTTAGTTTTTGCTAAGATTGATTTTGGCTTAATAAAATATTTCAATGATTGGGAAAAAGAAATCAGGATAACAAAAGATTTATTGACAATTTTAGGAATTTTAGTAGGTGCATATTTAGCATATGATAGATTTTTCAGAAATGGTGCATATTATGAAAATCTTGACATTGATATCTACATTAAAAAATCATGGGAAAAGAATAAATTGATTCAACTGTTGAAAATTACAATTCAAAATAAAGGCACCAAAGTAATTGATTTTCCAAATTGTGTTTTAAATGTTGAAGAATTTGGCTTTACTGAAAAACTAACAACAGATCAAATTAAAGATTTTACAAATCCCGATCTAGAAAAAGGAAACTACTTAACTAATTACATCGCAACCGAAAAAATTGCTCCTAATGAAAAGGCATTTTTAACAACTACATATAAGCCCGGTAATGATGCTTATTATCTTAGATATACCATCTATATTGAGACGAAATCTAAGAAATCATGGCAGAATACAATTTATTCATTTGTTACAAATCAAAATAATCTGGAATAAGATATTAAAATGTCTTTGAAATTTTAGTCGAAAATTAAGTGGCAATAATTTTCTATTATTAGCATATAAAACCTGTAAGCAACAGACTAAGGGTGGCTATTTTGTCAAGATTATTTGAGTGAATTGAAAATAGAAAAAGACCAAATATTCACTTGATCTTTACAAAATTATTGGGTGGAACAAATTTGGTGGAAGGTTTTCTAGAAGCTTGAATTCATATAACCTAACAATTATTCCCTAGAATTAACATGATATTCTAATCAATAGGAAAAGCCAATATTACATTTCTTTTATGCCATAATTACAATTAATTCAGATCACAACACATTAAGCATCTTATTATATGTCTATTTGTCATGTATTTATTCATGGATTAATAGTTGAAGAAATAAATGGAATACGAAGTACTTAGAAGAATATTAAGGGTAGATTAAAGATTTTCTTCAATGGCTTCCTTGAATTTATGAATCAATACATTTTCCATAATGAGAAGTAAAGAATTATTGGATAAAATAATAAAGTATTCTTCTAGATTTCTTGAGGAGGTTGCAGCATTCAATGCATTAGATAATTATGATATTAACATTCATTGTGAAAATTTCTTCATTCCGATTTTAAATAAAGCATTTGATCTGGACCTGATTAATTTAAACAATGTAAAAAAGAATTTCCCAGCTTTGGATTTAGCTGACTACCAAAATAGAGTGGGTTTTCAAATTACAGTTTCAAATTCAAATGAAAAGGTTACAAATACAATTGAGAAATTTTACAAAAATGAACTCTATAACACCTTTGACAAAATTTACATACTAATTCTTAGTAGTAAAAAGGAAAAATATAATATTAAAAAATTAGATAAAATCTTAGATGAGCGTCTAGTATTTGATGTTGAACAGCACATTTTAGATAATTCTGATTTACTAAAGCGTATATCTGATCACTCACTTCAAAAATTGGAATTTTATTCTCGAATATATGAGCAGCAATTTTCAGATATACAAATAGAGTCTCGTCAAAAAAGATTCAAAGAAGGATACCTTTCAAGCCTGCCAGAATATATACACTCTAATTTGATGCCAATAACAATTCCTCAAAAAGTATATTCCGCAGAAATACAATTAGATGAAGCATCTATTCTAGAACGATGGAATCAAAATCTTCCAAAGCATCGTAAAACACCATTTAGTAAAGTCTTAAATAAGCACAAAGCATTTAAATCTGAATTATATTATAATGAAATTTATAGAAAAGATTGGTTAATAAAAAACAATAGAGTTTTCACATTCAGTGATTTAAATGATTCATCCAATCAGCTGAATAAGTTCATAGATTTTGGAACAATTGAAGAACATCAAAGTATTGAATTTTATGAAAATCCAGACGACCTTAGGACATTAAAATACCTTCTCAAAAATAGTCTAATTGAAGACTGTTCTAAGAGAGGGCTTGAGTATGTAAGAAAGGGTAATCTCATAAGATTCAGACTGCCAAATGGCTATGAAGGTGACCTTAAGGTTTCATGGAAAGCAAAGAAAAAAGCTACAAAGACAGTCATCAAGGAAATGAGAAATAAAGAAAAAGGACACGTAATCTGTTACAAACATCTTGCCTTTGTACCAAAATTTGAGTTTCTCAGTGATTCTTGGTATTTGATTGTAAACTCTACATGGAGTTTCACCAATCCTGGTGAAAAAAGAATTAGTCGATTTCAAGATAAATATTTATCAGGCATAAAGCGGATGGAAAGAAATGTTCAAGTTTACTATTTTACTATGTTTTGGATTTATTACTTAAAATACCAAGACCTATATACTAATAATGAAAAACTAATCAACATTAAGCCAATAATTACATACGAGCTATCGCCATCATTGATTGATCAAAAATGGCTTCCTGTAAGAGAAGATATTGATGAAATAGAAGAAGAAGTTACACTAGAGATAGATAAAGAACTTACACAAAATTTATTCTAAAATGAATATAAGATATATAGACGAACCTTCACTACAGTTTGGAAACGATCAGCATATATGCCCTAAACAAGGAATTTATAGTTATTCTCCATTTGATATTAGTACAGTAAGACCAGACAGGATTACTGTAGGTTTTGTTGGGAAATCTGAAAGTATTGAAAAAATCATTGACTGGATAAAAGATTGTAGATCTCATATAAATGGCAAAGAGGGTAAGAACTTGGACAACCTATTTCTCAATTTCCCAGGCTTTAATGAAAATGTAGGTTTCAAATCTAAAATCGTTTATGATGATAATTACAAACGGTCAATTAAGAATTCTGACCTTAAAGATATTCTAAGCAATACAAATAGTCTATCTGAAAGAATAGAATTGGTAGTTGAATTATATATGACTGAAATAAAATACCTTTCTAACAATAAATCTGCACAGGTTATACTCTGTATAATGGATAAAAAAATATTGAGCGCTATTACTAACAAAGACTCAACAGATGTAAGTGATGAGAATGAAGAAGAAGCAGAATCAAATTCTGAAGATAAGATTATTGAACTAGAGCAAAATTTCAGAAGATTATTGAAAGCAAGGGCAATGAAGTACAAGATTCCAATTCAGCTTTGCCGGGATAGCATTGTTTCTCCGATTAAAGGAATGCAAGATCCTGCGACTATTGCTTGGAACTTTTTCACAGCACTCTATTATAAGTCTTCAGGAACTCCGTGGGCATTAGTTAGAAAGGATTTTTCCGAAACTACTTGTTATGCTGGAGTGAGTTTTTATCAAAGTAGAGATAGAAAATCAATTCAAACAAGTATAGCTCAAATCTTTAATGAACAAGGTAATGGTGTAATTCTAAGAGGAGAAGAAATAATGATAAACAGAGACGACAGGACTCCGCATTTATCTGAAGAACAAGCATACAACTTATTAAATCAATCATTAAAAGAATATTATGACTCAGTTAAAATAAATCCCAAACGTTTAGTTTTACATAAAACGTCAAACTTCAATCCAGATGAAATTTATGGATTTAAACAAGCTGCTAAAGAAAGACAGATATACCAAATTGATTTAATTACTATCCAACCTTCTCCTATCAGGCTTTATAGATCAAGAGAATATCCACCTTTAAGAGGAACACATTTAACTCTTGAAGAAGATCGTCACTTGTTATATACAAGAGGTTCTGTGCCCTTCTATGAAACCTATACAGGAATGTATATTCCTAGCCCAATTGAAGTAAGATTGTTTGAATATGATGAGTCTCCAAATTTGATATGTGAGGAAATACTCGGCTTAACAAAAATGAATTGGAATAATACTCAGTTTGATAGAAAATTCCCAATAACAATTGAGTGTGCAAGAAATGTAGGTGATATCTTAAAATACTTAGGTCCAGAAGATAATATGGAACTCAAGTATAGTTTTTATATGTAAAAAATTATCAAACTAAAACATATTTATGAAAAAGAGAGTTATTTGCGACATGAATGTCTGGTACGGTATTGCAGAAGGTCGTATCAATATTGAAGATCATCAAGGAGTTGATTTAATTGCACCAGGAACCAACATTATTGAGTTTGCAAGCACAGAAAATTTCTTCTCAAATTTAGATTTAGTTAAAAAAGCGCTTCAAGCATTACATGATTATGGTCAATTTATAAATTACGATGCGTTTGACTATATAATAACCCACTACGTTGATTATGATTTTAAACCTGATCAAGATTTTTTCATGAAGCAAATTAGAGAATTTGAACTTCTAATTGACGATAAAATAGATGGGTATTTTGAACATGCTGAAAATATTAGAAGTTTTAATGAAAGAATTGAAGAAATAAATGCTCCGGCACAAAAGTTTGCTGATGGAATGACGGCTATATTACCCAAAATCAGAAAACAAGGAAGAGCAGAAAAAGGATCAACAAAAGCATTTAATGCATCAATTATAGACGATAATGATTCGTACAAACATATTGTAAAATTAATAAGAGAAATTATTGCTCAAAAAACGGGAGTTGACGAAAACGAACTTATTGGTAAAATTAAATATGACAATTTTGAATTGCTTTTTCTAGTTTGGGACGCATTTCTAACTAATAAAATTACCAGTGGTGGTGGAGGTGCAAAAAACGCGGCAAAAGTTAAAATTAATGATATTTATGATCTAACGAATCTTGCATATGTTGGACAGAATGATTTATACTGGACTGAAGACAAATATTGGTTGAAGTTAATATATCAAAATCCTACTACAAGAAAATATATTTACAATTTGGATAGTCCACATTTACCAAATACTGAAGAAAGTAACTCTCCAAATGAATAATTATATTATAAGTCAACGGGCAACAGCGGGCGCACTTGCAACTAGAGGATGTAAAAGTAGCTGCACGCTACTGACAGACTCGAACGGGGCTAGAGGAATAAGAGAGCGTCAGCCACAATATAGTTGTGGTGAAGCGTATTAAATGACGAGTGTATAGCCTTTGTGGGGAGCAAATTCAGAATAGAATTTGGTGGAAAGTGCAATAGCTGCCCGCCATGCAAGAAGTGGCGGTAGAGTTAGAGGTCTGATAACGGTAGTGGTGCTGAGGAGCGTAGTGTGAGCTTGACTCTAAACGGAGTGAAGGAAGTAATCAGTACTGTAACACTAAAGGAGCCACGGGTGACGAATGAATGCAGCAAAACAAGTAAGGTGACAAAGCTCTTAAAGCTGAGGAACGAGGCTTTATGTGCTGGTGAGTTCTGACTGAGAGCAAGGAGGGAAGAATCTCTGGCGACTTAATTGTAGCAATTGAATGAGGAACGCCTTATATCAGTTAGAAATAGTTTAATGATCTGTTAAAAGATAAATTATCTTTATGTGGTTAAGATAATCTAAAGAATACTTTTTTATAAAAATAATGTCCTTTTGATTTCATTTTAGAGAAATCGTATATCATGTTAAGTCACTGGTGTTTCTATAAAAATGATATCGTTTCTTAATACAATAAATTTACATACATATAGATTGAAACAAAAATAATACAGATGTTAGATATAAAAATTGAAATCACACAATTAATTCAACCCTTAATAGATTCAATAGAGACTATAACTAATGAAGGAAAAGATTTATTAAATATTGGAGTTTCCAGCTATCTTGAAAACCAAGCGGAGAAACATTTATACACAAATACTTTTGTACATAGATTTGAGAAGGTCAATTTTTTCTCGATATATCATCAGTTGATTATAAGAAATAAGAGTGAGATATATACTTTTAATTCACCCGTTCAAGATTTTGGAAAGAACAAATATTTCACTATTCTAGGAAATGCTGGGTCTGGGAAAAGTACATTGATAAAATATATTTTTCTTAATTGTATAAAATCGAAATATAAAATACCAATTATACTTGAACTACGTTATCTAAACTCAACCAATAAAACATTAAAGGACTATATTTATTCAAAACTCCTTATTAACAAAATAAAGAATTCTCAGTCTACATTAGAACGAGGGTTGCGTAAAGGACAATTCGTAATATTATTAGATGGTTATGATGAAATATATATCGCAAGAAAAGGTGATATATCTAGTCAAATAGATGAATTTATTGATGAATTTAGTAAGTGCGATTATATTATTACCTCAAGACCTGGTAGTGGTGTAGAATCATTTCCACGATTCAATAATTATAAAGTTAATAAGCTAACTAAAAATGACATCATCTCATTTATTAATAGATTAGTTGAGGATCAAGAAAGAAAAAACCGAATACTAAAAGAAACAAAGCTTTTAACAGCAAAAAAAAATAATGTTTCAACGTATTCTCATTATTTGTCAAATCCGCTGCTCTTATCAATGTTTATTTTAACGTTTGGTAATCATCCCGAAATACCGAATAAGAAAAATATTTTTTATAGAAATGTTTTTGATACGCTTTATTCTAAACATGATGGGATTACAAAAATAAGTTTTAAAAGAGAAAAGAAAACAGTCCTAGGTAGAAGTGATTTTGAAAAGATTCTTGAAGCATTTTGTTACTTAACATACTACAAAGGAGAGCTTGTTTTTACCAATGAAGTATTGGAAGATAGACTTATTAAAGTAAGAGACAAGTTAGATCTAATGTTTATTGAGCAGGACGTTGTTTATGACCTGAGAACCTCTATAGGAATTTTAATATTGGATGGATTCGAATTTACATTCCCCCATAGGTCAATGCAAGAGTACTTTTGTGCACTTTTTATTAGTAAATTATCAACTAATCAGAAAGAATTCGCATATAATAAATATTTAGAAGTACTCAAATCTAAGTTTACTGATAGCGGCTACAATTTTTGGGAATTGGCTGAAGAACTTGATCACATAGGTTTTAATAATTTTTTTGTTTTAAAGCTATTAAAATTTATTAAAGAAAGTATCAGCGTTAGCCCTTCAATATTAGCCTTTAAGAATATATCCAAACTATTTAATATAAGGCTACATTATTCTTCCATATTAGAGAAATATGATTATTCAATACGGGTGTTTGAAACCATTGAAGGGAAAGAAAAAATTATTAGAGAAAATTTATTTAAAAATATTCCAAACCTAAGCTTGGATTCAGTAAAGATCAAGGACAATCAACATAAAAAATTATACACTAAGAATGTATATAAAATTGATTTTTATTATGATCAAACTAATTTATACTATAGACTGATACATTTTTTATCGCTACCAGTATCAAAAATATTTGAAATAATTAACTCTTCTGAAGATGATGCAATTGGTAAATCAAAATATGATATTGGGAAAGCTTTAGGACTCAAATATGACAACTGGCATACTGAGAAAATATTAATCGACGAAATTGACAAAAAAATAGAAAAACTTATATCTAACTCTGTTCTTCAGTCTCTTGTGCTTGACACCTTTAAGAAAAATATAGAAGAAAAAATAAAATCTATATCCTCAAAAATTAACAGGGACACTAAATTCCTAGATGAGCTGCTTGATTTAGAATAAAAGATTCTTTGTTCTATTCAATTTTATTTTAATTGATCGGTTCAATTAGAAATTTAATTTACAACCTCTATCCGTAAGGTAATTTGCACTTGTATTAAAATTGGATACTAAAAAAGGGCATCCTAGCCTAAACTAGGATACACTCTCCAAAATAAATGGATAACAGTTAGCCTTCCACCAAATGTTGTCCATTAGGACTAAATACCTCAGCATCAGTATGCAATTGGTTTGTGACAACTGGACTTTTAAACTTTGAACCTTCACTTACAAATTGGTAAGTAAAATCTAAGTTTACTGTCTCATCAGAATCAGGAACTTGGTACTCATAGGGCTCACAGGAGACCTTTTCTATGCTACCAGGTATCTTTTCTCCAATCATGCTTTTAGCAGTCTCAAGATCAAAAGTACTTGCAATCCGAGTCCTTTTACTCGTAGCATAGAACTTACCTGAAGATTTACTTTGAATCAAGGTAATACCACCTTGAAACTCAAGGCTTACAAATGTATCTCCTTCTGCATTTTCAATCTCAAATGCGTTAATAACTGCTACCATAATAAATGGATTTTAAATTTGAATAAATTGACAACAAAGCATAGGGGTATGTTGCCTGTCAACACTTAATAGGGGTAAGGCGGTTGGATACATCCAGACACATCACAATTATACTTTTTTCTCAAATAAAAGGCGGGGGTACTTAGATAGGTATAGAAAAAGGGGGGCTTCAATCAAGAAACCACCCTTTCAAAAAATTCAATTACTCTAATTTGATAATAGGTTTAATGCCCAAAGACTTCCATGCAAAAACAGACATTAAATATCTTACTTTTATCTCCATGCCTTTAGGAACTAAAACAGAATCATGAATTGTCAGTATTGGCATATTTGGAAAACATCTATTAATGGTCGGAACTAATCTATCTAGCATAAATTTAGCCTCTAATGTTTGAAGCAAAAGAGACAAAGTGCTGCTTTGTTCTCCATGTTTCCTGCCCATCTTTTTAGTTTTCACATAGCCTTTATTAATCTTATCAGCAAATTCTATAATTTCAGGAATATTATTCAGGTTATTATGGCAGCCAACAATTCTTTCAGATCATTCATGAGGATGTCTGGCAGATATTCTTCGTTGCTTTTACTGTGTTATTATGGTTGATATGGATAAAATATGTTTTCTCCAGCCAAGTGAAACATGAATTGGCCTAAAAAAATACTAATACGCTTTGCAGCTTTTGCTGTATTGATGGTGGTAATGATCCTACTTTCAAACCTGGAATTCATTAAAAAACCGCATGCCAGGTATTGTAGCCACATTAGCCAAAATACCTTCAATATTATCAATCCTGAACTCTTTGTAGACTATAAAGCAAAAGCACCAGAGAATCCTTATGGTATGGATTTTACTGTGAAAATTTATGATAAGCGTAAGATCAATCGCATAGTCAATAAAAAAACAGTGAGAAGAATTAAACCCACGAAATTGATCTTGCAAAAGCATAGAGAACTCTTTTTAGTCCCATTGCTCTTTCTGCTTGCTCTTTTTATAGTTACTCCATTAGGTCTGAAAACCAAATTGATCAGACTGCCTATTGCACTTATTCTCTTCAATCTTTTCATGGCTGTCTATCTCAGCTATCGATTCGAATTGGCGCTTACAGACAATAACTTTCAGATCAAATCGATTTGGCTCTTTATTTGTTGGCTTGGCGGTTTGGGAGGAGTCTTGGAAAGTGTATTTATTGTGGCCGCCATCATATGGCTCATTACGCTTGGTTGGCCGTTATTGAATAAATATACCTCATTGCCAGAATAAGTTTAATACAAATGCTTATTCAATTAATGATAAATATATATCTTGACTCGAACCTATGAATTAAAAATCCGCAATTCATCTTATTTCAGTCTAGCACAATTGTCGATTGATTTTTAATCCTTACACATCCAGCTTAGATGGTTAATACAATTTTGTTCAATACATTGAAAATTCTCTGGAGTAAAATTGCAAAGATTGTATCCATAAATGCAGATTTACAATTACCAGTTTGAATAGTACATGTAAAATCTTAATTAAGTTGATACTTAGATCAAAATACAATAGAAAGAAAACATATGTGATTTAACAATTGCTTCTCTTTCTTATTTTCAGATTAAGATTGAAAAGAAAACTGGTGTGCAAGGGCTATTAGATACTTACAAAAATCCCTTCATAATTTAGCGTTTGAATAAGTCTTCTTAAGGGTTTCAAATGACATAAAAAAATTTTGCACCCCTAGTAGCGAAGAGTAATCTACAGACAGATCAAATCAACCCTTTACCCTCCAGAGACTTTCTCAGTTCAGTCTGATTTTCCCAATATCTATCTTTAATATTTTGCATGATATTATCAAACTCTGGATGACTTTTCAGCTGTTTGATCATTGGTTCATCTTCAATTAACAAAAACCAGTAGGGGTAATTTTCTGCTTCAGAAAATATATTGAGTTGCTCGATAGCCTGATCGAATTTTCCTTCATAGACGCATTTCCAGGCTAGATTAACACTTTTGTATGAAGACTGATCCTCTTGACAATATTCTACATAATCATTAAAAAATTTCTCGGCTTCCGTGTTCAAACCCATCTTTTTGTAGACTTCAGCAATTTTTATGTTTTCCTGTCTATAAATGTCGAGACCATTATCTTCCCTGGCTTTGACAAATTTTTGAAAATAGAAATAGGCACTGTCATATTTTTCTTCTATATAATAAAACTTGGCGACATCCTGTAGAATGTCAAGACGGCTAGAATCCTTATTCCATTCCTTTATCAGTAGATTTCTGGTCCTATCCATATTTCCATCCTTGGCGAACAGGATCGCTGCCTTTAAATGTGGTGCAAAGTAGTTCTCCGCATTGTAACCCAAAGACTTATTGATGTATTCTAATGCCTCATCTATAAACCCTGATGATATAAGAGCACTACTCAACTGTAAATAGACATAGCTCTGGGTGATAGAATCACTGGCTACATTAATCTGAACTCCTTTCAAGGCATACTCCAGGTATTTGTCCGTATTGGGAACCAAGCGAAAATAAAAATCCGCAAGCATTTGCACCGTCAAATTTGAATTCGGATTATATTCCAATGCCTTATTATAATGTGGTAAGGCCAGTTGGTAATCCTTTGTTTGTATGTAGTAAAATGCCTTAGCGATCAGGCTTTCGGCGGATTTCGAATCATAAAGCAAGGCCTTATCAGCATAAATATTGATCTTTTCAGTGTATTGCTTCTCGGCTTGAGACATTTCGAGAAGATAGTAGGATATAGCAATGTTGGCATAAGCCTGAGAGAACTGCGGATCTTGTTCAATAGCTTTTTCAAATAATCCTATTGCTCGCTGAAGTCCATCAGGTGTTCTGGAGGAAAATGGACCAAGTGCTTGCAAATAGTAGTCATAAGCTAATAGGTTGTCAGTTGGTTTTTTCTCAATTTGTTTCAACTCTGCAGGGGTCACCATTACTTCAATAGCTGTTGCGATTTCCTTCGCAACTTCATTCTGAAGTGCAAATACATCTCTCACTTCACGATTATATTGCTCCACCCATATCGGTTGATCACTTGAAGCTTCAATCAATTGGATATTGAGCAAAACCTGATCTCCAACCTTCTGTCCACTGCCTTCTACCAAGTAATTTACGTTGAGCTCTTCTGCTATTTCGGGAATACCCTTATTCGTATTTCGATACTTCTCTACTGAGGTCCTGCTAATCACGCGCAGATCTCCAATCTTTTGTAACTTGTTCAAAGCCGATTCCATAAGACCATTTACGAAATAAAGATTCAATGAATCACTGCTCTCATTTCTGAAAGGCAGTACTGCAATTGATTTGTCAGCGCTCGCTGTTATAGAGTCAGGAACTGGTTCCCGATTAAAGAATTTGGAGGAATAAGAATAAATCGCAAGGCAGGTCGTAACAAGAGCTATTGCTATCCATTTTATAAATGAACGATCTCTTGAATCTTCCACTACTTTGGTAGTCGGCCTGTCAATATAACCCAACTCATGATTGAAAACATTATAAACTTTCATGGGCTTTGTGACATTCTTCAATGTATGAACACCCTTCGAGGTTGTAAGCAGTTCAGCTTGATTTTTTATTTCGTCATACACCTTTTCAGAAATGTAAACGCTTCCTGTTTCAGCTAATGATTCGATACGAGCAGCTATATTGACGGCATCCCCAATGATGTCTTGATCAGTCACAATAATATCACCCGAATGGATACCAACCCGCATTGGGATTTTGAGTTTTTCCTTTCTGAAAGCCAGCTGCATTTCGATTCCACACTGTACCGCAGCAATGGCGCTTGTGAATATGCTCAAAGTGCCATCCCCATAATACTGAAGGATTCGTCCGCCAAATTTTTGGGTAGTGGAATCAAAAATCTTTCTGTGCAGGTTTCTGTAAGCAATTGCCTTTTTCTCATCCTTTTGCATGAGGGCCGTATATCCTTTGATATCTGTGAACATAATGGCAACCAATTGCCGCTGCCTTTCTGGAGATTCTCCTTCACTTTTATCAAGGTTAAAAACTTCACCTGGTGGATACCCATAATGTTCCCGAAAGCATTTGATGAAATAAGATGAACTTCCAAAGCCTACTTGATATGAAATCTCAGAAATTGTCAATTTTTCCTCCTTAACCATCTCCATGCCCTTTTGAAGCCGAACTTGACGAATAAATTGACTTGCCGATAGTTGCGTGTGCTTTTTGATTTTTCGAAGCAGGTTAGAACGACTCATATTCATAAGCTCGGCTAATTCAGAAACCCCGAATTGTTCGTTGGAAATATTTTCCAGAACAAGGGCATTTACCTGATTAATAAAGCCTGCTCCTGAATTTGATGCTTTCGACATATGGTTTTTTGATAATACGAAATTAGGGAAATAAATACAAACGGATGTCATAAAAATGTCGAGGCGTGTAAACCAAATTGCACATATCTGATTTTATGATATCCTCCAACGAAAGGGATTCCTAAGCCTGAAGCCTGCGTAAGGATTGGAATCCAATGTCATTTAGTTAAGCAGTAAAGATTTGGATTAAGATGGCACTCTATTTCAATACCGTTGATAACTAAATTGTCATCCTGAGCTTGTCGAAGGATCGACAATTTTATGAATTATCCGATTTCGACTTTATGGAGAAATCTACTAGCAACCAACCTAGCTCAGACTTTGGAGAATAATTTATTCTTGAACTCCCAATTAGGATTGTTCTGTTCGATTAACCAATTCTTTTTATTTCTAGACCACTTTTTGAGCTGCTTTTCTCTGGCAATTGCCCGATCGATATAATTGGATTTGTAACAAAGTATATCCAATACTTTTGAGTTTTCATTCTATAATTGTTTATGTGATTTGTAATTAGAATCAAAAATAAGTATTTCTTATAAATGTTGCAGATTTCTCCATAAAGTCGAAATTTCATTTGAGTGATGCCTTGTGCTCCTTCGACTCCACAATGTTTCGCTCAGGATGACAAGGCTATATATTTCTAAATATCATTAAAATTTGGAAAGATGAAGGAGTCTGTTAGCGCAAATGCATGACTTGTAGATAATTATCTCGAGTATTTTTGAATACATATTTCTTAACTAAATGACATTGGGTCGGAGCCCCTTCCTTTCGCCCTTAGTTTAAAAGCGAGGCAAAGATCTCTAATATCTTGCCGTTTTTGCAAGTACGATTTGATTTACTCACGATGTCGAGAAATCTATCCAAAAAATCAGCTTTTGCGTCATAATTTATACTCTTGCGTCATAGTTTTCATCTCTTCCTCAAACTTGATATTTATTGCTGAATAGCTGATAGGTAAGGCGTTCACGCTTGTCCCATCTTTGTAATAGTTAAAAACAAAGTCAAATTCTTTTATTAAAAATTCAAATTATGAAATCAATCAAAAAATTTTCTCTTATTGCAGTATTCAGCTTTATTATCGCTGTTATTCTACTTACAATTTCTTGTAATGCGTCAGACAAGAGTACCAAAACCAAGTCAATAGTAGACAAACCGAAAATTGACATTCAAACGGCAATATTGTCTAACAAGCTCGACATTGTAAAGCAGCATATAGATGCAGGAACAGATATCAATAGAAAAGATCAAATGAGCGGTTCAACGCCTTTAATCACCGCGGCAACTTTCGGCAAAACAGCTATTGTAAAAGCATTAATTGATGCTAAAGCAGATCTGAGCATTAAAAACAATGATGGGGCCACTGCTTTGCACACCGCCGCTTTTTTTTGCCGGGTCGAAATCGTACAATTGCTTATTGATGCCAAAGCGGACAAGGCGTTAAAAAACAACTTTGGTGTGACACCAAGAGAAAGTGTGATGGGATCTTTTACAGATATGAAGCCCGTATATGAAATGCTCCAGCAGCAATTAAGTCCACTTGGATTGCAACTTGATTTAAACGAAATAGAAAAAACGCGTCCCGTGATTGCTATGATGCTGCAATAGACTTCAAGACTGAATCAATTACATTATAGGACATTGGAAGCTTTGTAATATATGATGTTGACATTTTACCGCAAAGTTCACGGAGAATTCGCAAAGGTCACAGAGACTGAAAACCGTATTCCTTCAACTTGGCGTACTTCGCGCAATTCATTGCCTTCGAGGCGGTTAAAATTTTAATGTCCTAAAGCAGTATTAAAACACATTATTAATTAAAAAAATACCATTGTGAAATCAGGAAGAAGACATGATATAGATTGGTTGCGAGTAGTAGCTATTGGCTTATTACTAATTTATCATATAGCCATCATTTTCCAACCTTGGGCCATGTTCGTTGGCTTTATAAAGAGTGAAGAACCACTAGAGGCTTTATGGACACCCATGACAATGCTAAACGTTTGGAGAATTCCACTTTTGTTTTACGTATCAGGAATGGGGCTCTATTTCGCCATGCGCAAAAGAAACTGGAAGCAGTTGTTTCTAGAACGGACAAAAAGGATTTTGTTACCCTTTATGTTTGGCATAGTGGCTATTGCGCCTTTGCATATGTTCATTTTTCAGAAATACTATAATTTGCCATTGGGATATTACCCTCACCAAGGCCATTTATGGTTCCTGGGGAATATCTTTGCGTACGTTCTTTTGCTTTTGCCACTATTTCATTTTCTTAAAAAGCAAGAGAATACTGAAACAAAGAGAGTGATATCTGCTCTAATGAGCAATCCAGTTACTCCTTTGTTGATATCCCTGTTTTTTGTCATTGAGGTTATGATAATAGATCCTCAGATGTTTGTATTGTATGCTCAGACCTGGCATGGCTTTTTTAATGGTTTTCTTGCTTTCTTTTTCGGCTTTCTGTTAGTGTACAGTGGTGAAAGCTTTTGGAAGACTGTTTTGAAATGGAGATGGTTGTATACTATGTTAGCTGTCATTCTGTATGGTATTAGAATCGCAGTATTTGGAACTGAATCGCCTGGGTACCTCATGGCCATCGAATCAAATTGCTGGATATTTGGAATTTTTGGTTTTGGTTATCGGTACTTGAACAAACCGAGTAAAACCTTAAGTTACGTAAGTCAAGCGGCCTATCCTGTTTACATTATTCACATGTTTGTATTGTATGCCGGTGCCATATTCATATTGCCTTTGAAAATGCCCATCCTTTTAAAATTCATATGTATTGTAGCTTTTACCGGTTTGGTCTGCTACCTCATTTATGAATTCATCATTAGAAGGATAGGTTTCTTCACCCCTTTATTTGGACTGAAATGGAAATTCAAAAAGAGCACCGTACCAATGGATTCATTTTAGATATTGGAATGCTAATCATTAATTTGATTTTGGATACCATAATATCTATCCCATTGTTTTCACAAAATTAAGAAGTCAGTTTCAGAAGCTTTTTCTCCAATAAAATTTATTGGTTGATGGTCATTGAGCACGTGAGTGTAGTAACTGCTTATTGGCCCATCGAAAAAGCTATTAAAAAGAATAAACAGAAATCAATATCAATCACATTTAAAAAATAAAATCATGAAAAATTTATTAATTCTAGTTTTAACGTTTTGCACACTTGGTGTATTTGCTCAGAGCACCCCACATTTAGGCAACGAATCCGATTATTCTCACAAGTATAGGCTTAGTTTTCCTGCATTAATCTTACTCAATATAGATGATGGAGGAAAAAAGACAAATACACAACACATTGAACTTCATTTTAAACGCAAACTAAATTCCAAGGATATCATAGGTGTAAAATTTGCTACATGGCGATTATTCCAACCCATGGGAATTCTTTGGTGGGATGGACTTATAGATAAGATAGATACTGAAAGTGAATTTTATCCTGGCTTTGTACGAGAAACAGGATTAGGAATAACTTATCAGCGCATGCTATGGAAAGGACTATTTGCAACTGTTGAAGTATTGCCACAATATAAAACCTACCTGGATGAGAATAATTCAAAAATAGCAAACGGCTTTAAGTTATATACTTCATATCACCTTGGCTATCATTTCTCTTTTGGTAAGAATAAACGGTTTTTCATAGAACCTCAAGTACATTGTCAAAACTGGGTAATTGACACAAATACGCCCTCAGAATTTAAAAAACTGGATGATAAATGGAGAAATTATTTTCTCTTTGAACCCAGTATTTACATTGGAGTGAATTTCTAAATAATAACCACGAAATATAAATATATTCCATTTATTGACCACTGAATTCCTATTACATTTTAGGCATATTTAGTAGTAGACTGACTTTCAAAGACTATGGATAGAGAATTAGTCTACTACTGAATATGGTTAATATAATTTTTTACAATAAAGAGATTCTCTACCCCATTTGTCGACAATCTATTATTAAAACTACCAGTCTTTAGTGATCAGAATTTGAAAAAAACCTTTCATCTCTACCCTATCTCCAGAAGCTTCTCAAATTATCTAACCACCTGTTTTTATCTCTTTTTTCATTTGCCTTTGCAGTTCCTTATTCCCTTCTTTTACCCCTTTATCAAATTCTTCCTCTGCTTGTGGAGACAAACAATGTTGTTTCTTTAAGCTTTGCTTCATACTTTCACTTGCGCCGCTTCTTCCAGCTTCTCTACCTAATTCTCTTACTTTATTTAGTTCCATATTGATTGTATTTAAATCTTTATATAATTGAATTTATTAACGCTGTTTTTTGAGGGTATTTAAAATAAATCTACTGCGCTATTCTTAATATCAAATCTATGATTGTCATGTAGAATTATGAATGACCCTTGTCACAAGAAGAATTGATTTCAAGCAAGACCATCAAGTTTTCCCAATAATTTGATCGCGACAAAAAATAGATTGAAGGTCAAATTGAAAAATATTGATTATTCTATTATTTGATAAAAAGACATTGGATAGAATTACTAACTATTCACAAGTCATTGCTATATGATGGAGCGTTATTTCTCCATTCACACCAAAGACAATGGAGACAGCTTCTTCAGCTAAATAATTAAAGTCCGATAAAGGAATTTTTACAATATTTTCATCTCCTTGCGTAAGCGATACAGTTACATGATCAGTTTCATTGACATCGTATGTTGTATCGCAACTTACATTTGGTATTATGAAAGCTGCCCACATACTGCTGGTTGAATTGTTCGCAGAGTACTTTATTTCCAGATAATTGTAGTTGCTATAATCAACGCAAGTACCAGCTCCAGAACTCAGAAATTCATACCATAATCCAGCGCCTATATCGTCAACATCAACAGTACTATCATCACCATACTGAACTGAATCAAAGGCGATAGCTAGAGACAAAAATCCAAGTTCATTTACATCTGGTTCAATAAAATCATCAATTATCAGAGGAATACATGGAGTAAAACCAGTCTTTACTGTCTGGTTAAAAACTATATTTCCAATGATATTGCCATTACCGCTATATTGTCCATCCACCTCTGAACTCATTCGAATATAGGTGCCGTTATTGACAAAATCGCCAATTATTGTCCAGTTTGCTAAATTGGAATTTGTAAATGTTACGCCATCCATAATTTCTAGTGTACTTCCTGCCTCAAATGTATAGTCCGTGTTGGAAACATTGCTACAATTTGATGCTATCAAGATGCGTCCTGAAATAGGGCTTGCAGGTACACAAGCCAGATTCCAGTTGGCACTGTTATTCCAGTCATCACTTACAGCTCCTGTAAATACATTATAACCATGGCATTGTCCAGATAAACCTGGAGTCATATTTATGGAAAGAAGTACAACGATCCAAAATGATTGAATTACTGTTTTCATGTTAAGGTGTTTTAAAAGTTGGATTATTTAGTGATGATTAATTTGAGCGTATTTTTTTCATTGTTTATCGCTATGAAATATATTCCATTCGACAATTCAGAGACATCAAGCGATTGCCCTGTCCCGTAAACGTGAATCAATTCTCGTCCCAGTTGATCGTAAACTTTTACATCATCAACGGGCTCGCTAAAATTGATCATATTGAAGGCAGGATTTGGCTCAAAAGTGATTGATCCATTAGCTTGAACATGCACAGTCTCAATAGCAGAGTATTCAAAGCTTCCATCAAGATCGACCATCTGTAAACGATAATAGTTGATTCCTTTCAATGGGTTCTTGTGGACATAAGAATAAAAACCTCGTCCAAGATCTGAAGATTCGATTTCATCCAATAGAGAAAAGTCAATACCGTCTGCGCTGTGCTGAATTGTGAAGTAATCAAAATTGATTTCTGAGGCAGTTTCCCATTCCAGAACTACCCCTGCTTTTTCTTCCCTGGCATCAAACTGGACAAGTGTAACAGGCAAAGCTATATTTGGGCCATAAATTGTCACTTTATTAGGAACCAAAAAGCCATAGTCTATTTCCCAATCGTTCATGGACGCAGGCATATTGATAGATTCAAAAGTACCGCTGACATTCCCTCCAAAGGTTATAATGTCGAACTGATCAACATCCAAGGGAGTATATCCATCCAGAACAATTTCTAATGTTCCATCTAAATCTACATTATCTGACACCTCAATAATATCATGTCCTAAACCAGCACCTGAAAGGTCTTTTAACTCTACTTCATATATGGCATCAGGACCAAATTCTAAGCTGCCTGCCAATTCCAACTTTCCTGGTGAATTTCCAGGACTGATTTTATTATTAAGGAATACTATCTTCTTATCTGAATTGGTGTGCATCTTTTGGTAGAAACCAATGGCTCCAACCACCAGAAAAAAGAAGAATACAATTGTGAAAAGCTTTTCTTTCATATCACTAAATTTGTTTTTCGTCATGGAAGTGCTCATTCATTGTTTTGCCCTTCCCTTATTTCAAAAATCAGTCTAATGGAAATTCAATCCTATGATTATAATCACGTATGTAAGTGATGCTTATCAAATTTTCTAGAAGTTCATTTATTCGCGAATTCTTAAAATTGAAAACTCGAAAAAAACAAGAGAATAAAATTCCAAGCAAAATGACTTGGGCATAATCCCTTTCTATTAAGACTTCCAATCGGAATCTGCATATCTCCAATTTTCACGGTAGATTAAATGGTTGCGGCTACCTTATACTTCGTTATTTATTTAATTAAATTGAATAATGCCAAGAGGGATTTTATGTCTGGTCTATAAGATTTCCATTTTAATTGTTTTGTCAAGTAGCACTATCGAGAGCACAGCAACAGAGATATCCAAAGATCCAGAGCAAAATAAATGTACCATCGGCATGCATTCTTTTAGAATTGAGTTAATCATCGAAAATTCGTATATTACAGGAGACCTAACCCCCTTTGTTATGAAAAAATCCTTGATACTTCTCTGTATTATAAGTTGGACCGCTATTTCTTCACAACACGTTGGAATACAAACATTAATACCCGATGCTCCCCTACATCTCTGGAGCAATGGACAAGTTTATACACCCGGAGGTTTACTCTTACTGGGTGATCGCGCCAATGCCAATCTCGAGCTTGACTTCAATACCTTACAATCGTATTTTAATGGCAATCCAGAGCCTTTGCGACTGCAACCCAATGGAGGCAATGTAGGAATCAATCTTGCTTTTCCAAGTGCTGTAGATTTTGCCTTACAGGTCAACGGCCAGATGGGCATCAATAATTTTCTAACCCATGTTGGAGATACGGATACCTATTTTTCCTTTGCGAGCGATGATATCCGTCTCTCGGCTGGCGGACAGGAAAATCTCATCGTTCAGGAAACAGATGTACGCATTGGTGGAAATTCGGTCTTTGTGGATACTGATTTAGATTTGGTTGGAATAGGAACAACCAGTCCCGACTTCACCTTGGATGTAGCTGGAGACATCGGCATTGACTTGAAAATCGCTCATAATGGAGATTCAGATACTGAGTTTAGATTTGGTGATGATCAAGTCACCATTGAAATAGGGAATAAGAATTTTCTTACTATGACGGAAGGCACGTTATCTACCTTCATCGTAGGTCAAGGAGCGGACATGGATATCAATCTGAACGGCTTTATGTTTATCGATGGAGGTACAGGTCGTATAGGAATGCAAAATACGAATCCAGGAAGTCGGTTAAGTATCAATGCGGATTCTGGAGAAGATCCACTTCGTGTAGGCGTAGATGGGACTACAGAAGTAATTGTGGAAAGTAGCGGTCAAGTGGGCATTGGAGACATTACACCGTCTGCAAGGCTGGAAATTGATTCTGATGCCGCTGAAACTGCTTTAAGAGTGAAGGTTGATGGTACTACCGAAATGATTGTCGCCAGTGATGGTCAGGTCGGTATTGGAGATTCCTCACCGTCTGCAAAACTTAATATCGACTCCGATGCTGCAGAAGATCCGCTTCGAGTTCAGCTCAACGGCAGCACCAAACTTTTTGTCAATGGAGATGGTCGAATTGGAACTGGAAGCCAGGGCTATTTTACGCCTTCCACAGATTTTCATTTGAAACATGCGAGTGGCCCTTCATCAAGTGCAACTGGCGGATTGAGTATTGAAAACACCGGTTCCAGCAGATGGCAATTCTGGGTAAATGATGATGGTAATTTTTATTTGTATGCAGATGGAGCTTTCCAGGGTGCTTTCAGCAATGGCACTGGTGATTATAATCCACTGTCGGATGCTAAGGCTAAAAAAAACATATCTCATCTTTCTTCTGTACTAAACCGAGTGATGCAACTAAAACCATCCTCGTATCAAATGAAGTCACAATCTGATGACGCCGAGTATCAACTTGGATTTATTGCACAAGAGGTAAAGGAGCTATTCCCTGAAAACGTCAGATATCTCAAAGACCTGGACAAGCACATCATAATGTATAAAGGAATGTCGGTTTTGGCCATTAAAGCAGTGCAAGAACAACAGGATGAAATTGAAAAGCTAAAGGCAGACAACATAGCACTTTTGGATAGAATAGTACGTCTTGAAAATCTATTATTGAAGGAATGATTAGGGATATTAGAGATATATGAGCATTAACTCAAGACATTTCCTTTCGCATTACCTGTAAGAAACTAGACTATAAAATCTAAAATTAGAATATGTAGGGATATGCCTTATCTATACGACTTCCCAATCGGAATCTGCACACTACCTATTTTCATACTAGATTTATTGGTTGCCGTCACCTTATCCAAATTGACAATATAGGATCTATGTACTCTTACCAATCTGGGATGCTCAATGATCATAGAGATTCCTTTTATGCTTAATCTGGTAAGTTTCAATCCATCAGTAGTATAAATTTTTACATAATCTTTGAGTCCCTCAACGTAAAGTATGTCATCGTAATTGATATCTACCTTCATATAGTCAATTGTAAGCCGAAGAGATTTAGGCATACTTGTCTTGGCTGCACTTTTTTGAAGTTCGAATAGGTATTGCGCTCGGTGAATAGACTTTAAAAATCGCTCGTAGGGAATAGGTTTCAATAAATAATCTATAATATCCAAGTCATATCCATCAAGAGCATATTCGGGATACGCTGTGGTAAATATTATCAATGGTGGATTGTCCAGCTTCTCAATGAGATCGATTCCCTTGATGTCTGGCATTTCGATATCCAGCAACAATAGATCTGTCCCATCTTTATTTATTTTATCAATAGCATCCATTGCATTCGTTGTTGCAAGTGCCAAGTGAACACTTTCGGTTTTTTCCACAAACCTGGAAAGTATTTTTACAGCAGGAAGTTCATCATCAATAATAGAAATCTGCATAATTCCATTTTAACCATATACAATTCACAATCAAAGTTACCGCTATTTTTTACGCAGCGAGATTTATATTCCTACCCTTCGTCTACACTTTTTTGCCCTTACTCTACACATTCTAAACATAAAGAACAATTGAATAATCTTTGAGCCTATAAATAAGTTTAATCCTCAATTAAAATGAATTATTTTACTTAATCGTTAAACTTTGAATCATGAAATCGAATATAATGATACTATTTTCTTTACTTTTTCTCTTGGCCTGTTCAAAAGACAATGATACGACCACGGACATCAATGAAGGAAATGATCCAAACTTTAAAATCATTGCACATAGTGATGATGGAATGTCAAATGCGAATAGAAAAGTTGTTGTGTTTGGTATTGATGTATATGCTGCACCTACCGTTGAAGATTCCAAACTCCTACATGCGGCCAATGTGATGGCGCAATATCTGGACA
Organism: Saprospiraceae bacterium; assembly: GCA_965230575.1. Classification (GTDB taxonomy): domain Bacteria; phylum Bacteroidota; class Bacteroidia; order Chitinophagales; family Saprospiraceae; genus CAJXUU01. The sequence goes on along the minus strand of OZ246013.1, from coordinate 4,944,987 downwards.
ATGATGAAGATGGGAATGTCGACAATCAATTGGTAGTGGACAAGATGATTGAAAACAAGGCCTTTTTGTTCATGTGGAAGACAGAAAATGATTTTCCTTCCAGTATCCCGTCTGGAAGACTCGGACAAGATCTTGGTAATGACGAAACAGTTGTAAATTTTGTAAGTGGTGGAAAGACAGGTCAGTTCGATGCATCTCTTGAAGAAGTATTCCACATCATCACCCATGCTGGTTTCTCAAAAGTATATCCAGATATTTTTGGTGAGACAATAGGAAGTGCATTATCGGACGCCATGGATATTGCCAGAGGTGGTCAATTTACCTCTATTCCAAGTTCATATCCCGAGGGAGCCTGGTACACTTATGATGATCAAACCTGCGATTACAATTGTATGAATACAGAATATTTTTACTGGGCATTGACATCAGTGTTGGGAGCACAGGAAAACAGGCTTGCAGAAATCGGTCATGAATGGAAACTTAATACAAACGACCTGGTCAAAACTCAAGATCCAGCGGTATATAATATATTGACCAATCCTGAATATAAAATCCCTACATTGCTGCCAGATGGAAGTTATATGCGGTAGTGAAAATTTCTAAAATAAACAAAGAATGAAAAATAAGTTATTTGCCTTTTTATTGCTTTTTGGGGTAATGTCCTTAAGCTCATGTGATGATGAACCTTTAGTAAAAAACGTCTTTGGAATATTTTCCTTTCAAGATAATACGACAGTATCAATGAATGGAGTCATTAGTTCTAATACACCGAGCAACTGGGAAAGCTATATTGCGGCTTATCCCAATACAAAAAATGTAGTGATGATGAACTGTCCAGGTTCAGAAGATGATGAAGCCAATCTCATGGCAGCACGAAAAATGCGCCAAGCTGGCTTATCATTTCACCTGCCTTCAACGGCTGAAATTGCTTCAGGTGCTGTTGATTTGTACCTTTCTGGCACTACTCGCACCCGGGATGCCGGCAGTAAAATCGGAGTGCACTCCTGGTCTGACGGTACGAATGATGCTACTTTCTTTCCAGAAGGGCATGAAAACCATCTACCCTATATAAATTACTACGTTGAAATGGGCTTCACTCAATCGGACGCAGAGGCTTTTTACTATTTCACCATTAATGCTGCCCCGGGATCTGATATTCATTGGATGACAGATGAGGAGATTGCACAGTATAAATTATTGACTCAGTAGCAGGTAATTCAATATTGAATATTAAAATGTTCTGCTGAAAGTAATAAATTGATAAAGGGTCTGGTAATGAATTGAAAATGCATAAAATATTAAGTTTTATACCTTTATGTTACTTGCAAAATTGGTATGCTATTAAATAAAAAACATTCTATTCCCATTATTCATTTTTTAATATGGATAATGCTTCTGCATTTGATTTTTGATCTTATAGGTATTGGCATATCAATAATTGAATTGATCAGAGGCGAATTTATTGATGAAGGAATTATCTTAATTCCTACTTTGATCGCTCTATTTTATATAAATCTGGATATTTTGATTCCAAGGTTTATGAAGACGAAAACCTGGCTCAAATATATTTTATACCTATTGATTTTGATGATATTGTTAATGGGTTCAGGGTTGATCATCATGCACTTGTTGGTTTCTTCAGGCTTTCATAGCCAAATGGATTTAATAGATTTTTTCGACAGCTCCTTAATATTCTACTTGGTTACTATGGGGATCAGTACAAGTATTGGATTTAGCAGGATAGCCGCTCAAAATGAAAGGCAAAGAATAGATGCCTATCAAAAGCAAAAAGAGACAGAAATTAAATTCCTATCAACCCAGGTAAGTCCTCATTTTCTTTTTAATTCACTGAATTCCATATATGCCCTGGCCGAAGAAGAGAATGCCGAAATGACATCAAGTGCCATACTCAAATTGTCGGAGATGATGAGATATCCATTCACAGATGGAATGCAAGAAAAAGTACCGTTGAAAAAAGAAGTCGGTTTTTTGAATAATTTCATAAGCATGCAAAGGACAAAATTGGGCGATGATTTTCCTATATCCTTTCAATATGAAATTCAAAACGATGAACTAAAAATAGCTCCCCTCCTCTTTGTTCCTCTTGTTGAAAATGCTTTTAAGTACGGAGTGAGTCGCACATCCCCCAAACCCATAAAAATAGAGCTTACTTCTAATGATAATAAGATCACATTGCTGGTAAAAAATTCAATTTTTAAGAGAAAGGAAAAAATTTCTAGTGGGTTAGGTCTAAAAAATCTAAAAGAACGACTTGCATTAATCTATAAGGATAAACATATTCTAAAAGAGGTGCAGGAAAATGATATTTATGAAATCACATTGGAAATTTCAGTTTAAATAAAAAAGTCGATTTCAAAAAAAGTCTCCCAGCTATTGGGTGATCAATAATTATGGTTCGAATGCGGTAATAACCGACTTAACCAGTATCGCATTTTCAGATATCGGAATAAATTCTCCAAGTGCTGTTGCCAATGATTTTAAATTGTACAAGCGTGCTAAAAATACAGAATCTAATACTTGGAACGAAGAAGACGCCGGAGACGATTATAACCAAGTAGAAGGAAGCATCTCATTTAGTACAAATTCAAATATTACGGAATTTGGACAATTTGCCCTATCCAATGAAAAAGCCAAAGGCTGGATAGGCGTAGTCAGTACCGAATTGAACAATCCATAAAATTGGGGAGGCGGAATATTACCAGGCGTATCGGATGATGTGATCATACCTTCTGGCACTCCTTTTCAACCAATTGTAAATATCAATGCGAGCATCAATTCCTCGATTTTATTAGAAGGTGCAAGTATTATGGTTGAGCATGGAAAAGTCTTTGAAGTCAAAGATTAAGTGAAAAATTAAACATTTGATTATTGGGAAAATATTGTTTTACTTATTAACCCATGCGTGGATTCAATGCTTTTATTTTTTTGCTTGGTTGCTTTAAAAATACGTTTAAGAATCATTTATATTTCCCTAGTGTTTTCTTATCCAAAATGTAAATAGGAGGAATCCAATTCTTTTAACAAAGTACATTCGCATAAATTAAGGACTAATATTTGAAATTAGGACGTAACAAATATAATAGATGTAGCCATCGAATTATATATTCGTAGTAAATAGAATTATATTGTTGAATATCAAAGAATATTAAATCACCTCCAACATCTTAACGAAGCGTTTTCTTTTTAGCCATATATTGAGATTTTCTCTTAGTTTTATTGATTGAAATTAAACGATGAAGCCAATATTGCTTCGGCTCAATAAAATATATGCCTTATTCTCAATTTCATGAATTCATTAATAAACGCACAATTGTATCGACTGGCGTTCTGGACGCTATAATCGCGAATAGTGAAATTATTACTGTTAAGAAGGGGCATTACCTTTTGAAAGAAGGAATGACTCCAAACCACATTTGGTTTATTGCTGAAGGTTCTGTTCGGACGATGTACATATACAAAGACAAAGAAGTAACATCCTGGATTTATAATAATAATCAATTGGTAACCGCATATGGCAGTTTTTTCAAAAGAATCCCTGCCCACGAAAGCATTCAATGTACTGAAGATTGTACACTAATCAGCCTCACACACCAAAACTTAAATTCGCTTTACGCCAATCATCCCAAAATGGCCATTTTCGGAAGAATCATTATGGAAGAAATAATTGGAGCTTTGGATACATTCTACAAAGGATTTATGTTTATGACAGCCAAAGAAAAATATGAAATGATACTTTTATATTTTCCAGATATTACGCAAAGAGTAAATCTTGGATATATCGCTTCCTTTCTAGGAATTACTCAAGAAACACTAAGTCGAATCCGACGAAAGTAAAATGGTCTCACATTTCTGAAATCACGCTCCAAACCAATTGTTGAAAAAGGAATGCATCATAATATTTCATGTAGTATCAGCAAGCGGTGAATATATAAATAGACCTTCTACATAATACTTAATTCCAAATTTTGACCTAGATCAAAAAAACAATAGCTTTTCGCTTGTAAATTTGAGGTATGAAACAGATTGGTGGATTATTAATGGTTTTGTTTGTTTGGAGTTGTGCAGATCGATGTGAAGACATATCGGGGACTTGGAAAGTACTAAGCCCCTACTACAATGCTTCATTTCAAATTCAAGATATCAATGGAGAACTTAAATGCGCTGTACTCACATATGATGATGGCACAAGTAGATTTGACAATAGGGGTAAATCTCCATACTACTTGGCCAACGAACTGAAATGTGAGGATGGAATATATATTGATGGTGTTTCTGGGGCTACTGCTCTAAACAAAAATTCACTGACAATCAATAAATTATCTACTGACACTTTAAGCGTCACTTCTTTTATTATGAACAAACCATTAAAAGAATATTGGATAAAAATTAAATAACATGGGTATTAAAAAGTTAAATGGAATCTTGCTGATTTTGATAATGTTATGTGCATTTCTTCAATTTGGATGTGAAAAGGATGCAAGAAATATATTGGGTGATCCCGATGAGACTACCCCACCAGTGGTCGATGCTAAGGTCATCCCCATTGATATCAGCGACAAGGGTTTTGACTTATTGGAGAATATGCAAGGTCAATGGGTAGGAATTAATCGAGTAATAGCAGACGATTATCCCTGGTTTGCATTTGACTATAGGGCGATATCTCCTTCTCAGATTCAAGGCATATTTGAAGGTGGCTCGCAGGGGAATTTGCAAACTTCCTTTTTTGTGACAAACTTCAAAGGCACTAAGACCATAATGGCTAGAAACGGAGGCTTGCTCAATGGAATTTACAGGACATCATATTTTGTTTTGGACAGCGTGAGTTATACCAGCGAGGATGCTTACTATAGATTGATAGATGCGCATGGAGGGGCCAAAACCATGTCTATGGAGTTGCGATTTGTTCAGGATAGTCTCTATTGGAATGCGTATACCAGCAGGCTAGGCCTCAATGTCATAGCTACACGACATATGACTTTCAAGGGAGTGCGAAATGATTTTAGTCTGGCTCAAAATGCGGCAGAAGCTGTTGGATTTCCATCAGATGAAGTACTAATTGATTTTTCTGATGGCTTCATGGAAGAATATTTACAAGCCGCAGAAGGAGGAAAATCAGCAACCTTCCTTTCCCAATCGGACACCAAAGATGTTTTCCAATTGGCGGAGGAAGCTGGTGATCCCTATACCTTGGGCCAGCATCCCTATCTAGGATATATATCCCTCGAAATAGTAAAAAATGATCTCATCATAAATGACGATATGTTGATGTACTTGTCCAAAGAGTCATTGGTTGATGAATCGGGATATTTTAAAATCAATGAAGAACCATATAATTCGATCCTATTATTTTCTGGATTGGTCAAAAGTCAAAATCAGTTTCTTGCTACTTATATTCATCCAGGCAAGTATTTCATTACATTGGTAGCGGATCGGGATGGAGACCTTGGACCATCAGAAGGAGATATTACCCATCTTCCCATCGAAATTGAAGTTTTGCCGGAATCGACTTTAGAACTTACAGTCTCTAATATTAATATTCAAAATTAAATAAGACAGCTATGAAAAATAAATTGATCTTATTGCTGATGATAGGATGTGTATTGATATTTTCAATGTGTACGACAGCTTTTATTGATGAAGGTGACGAACCGATATTGGATGAAGAGATCACTTATTCCAAGGATATTGAAACCATTATGTTTAATCATTGCGTGACTTGCCATGGAGGCTCAGTTCCTGCGGCTGATTTAAATTTACAAACGTTTACCAATGTCAAAACCGCCGCACTAAACGGAACTCTTTTGTCCCGCGTTGAAGATTCTACAAATCCGATGCCTCCTTCAGGATTATTATCAGCAGAAGACAGAGCGAAAATATCAAAATGGGCGGAAGATGGGTACAAAGAGTAAGTCGGACCTAATTCTCTAAATCAATAGTAAAACCACAGTATCAAAACAAAAGACAATGAAAACAATCTCGCATTATTTAATTTTTCTCTGTCTACTTATTCATTGCAATAATATTAATGCCCAAGATGATTTGTTGGCATTAATTGAAGATGAATCAGAGGATCAGGTCTTTATTCAACCCGCTTTCAAAGCAATGAAAATCGGAAATCTTCAGTCCACTAAGATAGCGCACAAAGGTGATCTCTACATGTATATTTCACATAGATTCGGGTCGCTTAAAGATGGCACCAGTACATTTTTTGGATTGGATAATGCCAACACCAAGATTCAGCTTGTATATGGATTATTTGACGGACTTCAGGTAGGTTTGAGTCGTGAGTCGTTCAGAAAAACTTACGCAGGATCAGCAAAACTTAAATTGATAAGTCAAACTTCTAAGTTTCCATTTACGGTTGCAGCATATTCTACCATAAATCTGAATTCACAATTGAATGAAGAACAATATCCCAATATGAAGTATGCAGACAGATTGAGTTATTGCACCCAACTCTTAATTTCAAAAAGATTTAGCAATTCATTCTCATTCGAAGTTGCGCCAACTTTTGTTCGCCAAAATTTGGTGTTTGAAAAAGAACAAAATCACGAACAATATGGGTTGGGAGTCGGATTTAGGTACAAATTGACAAAGCGAATGTCATTTAATGTAGATTATATCTATAACGCATCGAGGTGGAGCGAATCAGTATATAATGATCCATTGACAATTGGAATTGATATTGAGACAGGTGGGCATGTATTTCAACTTTTGTTTACAAATTCGCAATCCACGAATGAGCCATCATTCATAAGCAACGCTGGCGGCAATTGGTCTGAAGGAGATATCTTTTTTGGATTTAATATAGTTCGTGTATTTTAGATTCTTAGTTACAAATAAAATAATATGCAAAATCGCAGTAACGCAAATTCACTATCAAACAAGACTGGTTCGAAGATAAAATGGCGAACGATATTGGGCTTGATTCTTATGTACATTGCTATGTGGTTCAATTGGCAATGGGCCTGGGGAATTCTCTTTCTCATTTGGGTCATTCCAGACATTTATACTGGAAACACATATTTCATAGAATATATTGAAAAGAAGTCTTCTCCAATCTTGTATTGGGTGATAGTCGTTAGTTGGATCTTGATGGCATTATATTCAATGGCATCCCTCTTTTATCCAGAATTAAATAATTACCAATAATGGCTGACAAAACAATTAAAAATGAAGTTATTGAGTGCTTGAGGTGTGGCAATCAAATGACTCCAATTGGAACAAAAAAATTTGACGAGGGTATGGACTGGTCATCAATTTTTGGTGACTGGGGCAGATTTCTAAATAGACAGGAAAAACTGGATATGGTAGGATGTGAGTACTGCGGTAAAGTAGAGTTTTTCTTTGGTGGATTACTAAAAAAATAAAAATGAATACACAACGTAAAATGCCTGTTCTTCCCGTTGAAGCGTATACTTCTCAGGAATGGTTTGACAAGGAGCAAAAATTAATATTTGGAAACTCTTGGCAATTCGCCGGATTGGTAGAAGATATCAATGACCCGGGAGATTACATATCAGTTCAATGCGGTCATCAAAATATTGTGATAGTAAAAGGACGTGACCAACGCCTCAGGGCATTTCATAACTTATGCAGGCATAGAGGCACGCAGCTGCTTCGTGCGGTGGGCAAAAAACAAAAAGCCTTGACCTGTCCTTACCATGACTGGACCTACGATCTATCTGGGCAATTGATCAGTGTACCCGAAAAAGAGACAGAATTCCCAGATCTGGAATTGGATAAAATCTGCTTGCACAAGGCCTCGGTTGATATTTGGCGAGGTATGCTATGGGTACATCCAAATCCCGATGCAGAATCCATTACCAAGTGGTTTGATGGATGTTGGGAGAAGTTGGGGCCTCATGACCCTAACCGCTTGATTGAGTATCCAGATACTTATTACGAAAAAATCATCAACGCCAACTGGAAAATAGTGGCAGAAAATTACATAGATGTATATCATTTGTCCCATCTACATTCCAACACTTTGCAGATGTATGATCATGCCAAGGCAAAATATGGATTTGTAGGTGACCACTATATGTTTTGGGAACCACTGGAATCAAAATATAAAGAGAATCTGGATAACCTGATCCCATTCAAGAGAATTCAAGAAATGACCGATGATTATATTGGAGCATTTGTTCCCTGGTTGTTTCCAAATATCGGCTTGGCCGAAAACGAAACTACCTGGAGTACTTTTGTCGCCATTCCGCTTGCCCCTGATAAAACCAAGGTGATAGTAAGAACTAAGATGGAACCGATGAGCAATTGGGAATTTACCAAACAAAGCATGAAATCCTATGCATCATGGAAAGGTATTATGGGAAACAAGACCAAATACGGCAATGAACCCAATCCAGATTCTGATGATCCAATGGAATGGAATGACTTTATGGAAGAGGATGTGTATGTCTGCGAACAGCAGCAAAAATCATTAATCAATCCCCTATTCAATGTGGCAGCTACAGCAAAATACGGAGAGAGCACGGTAAGGAAATTTCAGGAGATTGTCGGGAGATGGGTGTTAGATGGTTGATTTTGGATGTTGGATGTTGGGTGGTATTGTTTTATGAAAAGAATTTAGAATGAAAAAGAATTTAATACGTGATAAGTCTATTGCTTTTGCGCTGCAGGCCGATATCAAGAATTAAGAATCAAGAATCAACAATTAACAATTAAGAATTAACAATTAAAAATCAAAAATCAAAAATCAATATGGTTTTTCACAAGCTCAAAGTCCATTCTATCCACAACCCCATAAAAGATGCCACAACCATTACTTTTGATATCCCCGCACACCTTTCCGAATCATTCCATTTTTTTCCAGGTCAACACCTGATCATTAAGTTTTTAATCAATGGTCAAGTAGCTCGTCGTAGCTATTCCTTAAATAGTTGTCCGTTCAAAGAAGAGGCGCTTCAGGTAACGGTAAAAAGAATCAAAGGTGGTCTGGTATCGAATTTTGTGGGAGACCATTTAAAAGTTGGAGATGAACTGGAAGTGATGACTCCTCAAGGTCGATTTTATGCCGATGTCAAGGTAGATGCTTATAAGACTTATTTTCTTTTTGCAGCTGGAAGCGGCATCACACCTATAATATCAATACTGAAATCCGTACTGATTGCATCGCCTCAGAGTGTCGTCAACCTCTTCTATGGAAACACCGATCAGTATACGATTATTTTTAAAAATGAATTGGACGAATTACAAAGACAGCATTCACATAGATTGCAAATTGTATACACTTTGAGCAATCCAAAAGTCTGGTCCACATGGGAGCAATGGAAAGGTAGAAAAGGTAGAATTGATGCCGAAGCTGTCGAATGGTTCATCACCAATTATCCTCCAATTGCCCAAAGCACGGAGTATTATATTTGTGGACCCGGAGCTATGAATCTAAGTGTAAGAGACACTTTGATTGGATTGCAAATCCCAAAAGAATTGATCCACATTGAGCAATTCGGTGGCAATGTCGAAGCATTGAATACAGATATAAAATCCGTGGATAACGCTCAATTAACTGCCACATTAAACGGAGTAAAACATCAACTCACCGTTACTAGTGGCAAGACCATATTGCAGGTGCTAAAAGATGCCAAAGTCAATCCTCCATATTCTTGTCAAAGTGGAGTGTGTGCCACCTGTGTTGCCAAAGTGACCAAAGGCAAAGCAGAAATGAAGTCCTGCATGGCATTGGAAGACAAGGAAATTAATGAAGGAATGATATTGACCTGTCAGGCGCTTCCAGTGACAGAAGAAATTGAAATTGAATTTCAGAAGTAGTTTCATTAATAATATTAAGGCATGTATTTATTATGAAATACACTATGGAGTCGTGAATAAATCATGACCGCGTTAGCTGTTTTCAATTTTTAATATGATCATAAGGATTAAGAATTGATGCACAGATATTAACAACTATGTCGATTTGGTAATCATTAAGCTCTCTTTTCGTTTTTTGTTTTGCTGTGCAGTGTATTTTACACACCCTTTCATTTACAGAATAATTTAATATAGATTTATCTCCTACCTTAGTCGATAATTATTGACTTCCGCTATCATTTCAGATATTATGGATTTATTACAAAAAAAGGGACGTACATTGTTTCCACTACAAAAATCAAAACACATGAATCAAATTAAACTATTTCCATCTGCCTTAGTACTGCTTATTCTTTTATTGGGTCTATCAAGTTGCAAAAATACAATAGACACCAAGGAATCTTATCTCAAGGAATATGAATCCTTTATCGAGGAGATCAAAGAGAATAAGGACGAATATTCTGAGGAAGAGTGGAAGAAAAAGGATGAAAAGTTTACCACATTTAGCGATGAGTTGTATAAAAAATATGAAGATGAGCTTAGTTTTTTCGAGCAAGCAAGGATCGCAAAATACGCTTTGCAATATGGATCTACAAGGGGTATCAAAGCTCTGAACAATGCTCTCGAAAGCGGGGAATTAGAAGATGCTGTTGAAGAAATCACCAATATATTTGATGAAGATATTCAGAAGGATCTGGACAATTTGATTGAAGACCTGAAAGAAGTCTGGGACGAAGATTTGAAAGACGACTTGAAAGAAAGTCTAAATGAATTGAAACTGAAGTTAGAAGATGAGAAATTCAAAGAAGATCTTTCTGATAAAATCGATGAAATCAAAGAAATCATCAACGATGAAGATATTCAGAAAAAAATTAAAGATGTCTCAAAAGAATTGAATGAATTGCTTGTCGAAATAGAAAAAAAGTACGAGCAGTAGATTCTTTTAAAATTACTGTATTCATAGGAGGTTCTTTCGACAATGATTACTTCTAAAAAAGCAACTACACAGTCATCAAGCGAAATTGATTTTTTTGGGAATATATAGAAGTGTAATTCATATAGGATGACCTTTTAAATCAAACAATAATTTGTATTGTGTTCCCTTCGTGAATTTCTTCGATTTTTTTGCGGTGAAAAATCGAAACCTAGCCTTCATGATATGTCATGGCTCGGGCATTTTCAACCGCAAAGAAACAAAGAATGCGCTTAGTTAGGATCAAGTAGAATTTCTGACGGGTAGTAAAATAATTGGGTAGAAGGTCTCGAGGTTTAGGATTTAAGGTTATGCAGGGTTAGACGTTGATCAGACATTAGTCAAAATCTAACCTTGCAAAACCTCTTCCCTTGTACCTTGTACCTGCTGACATTAAGCAATCTCACTACTTATACAACCCCAAAATGCTTTGTAGGATTTTATCAAGCAATTTCTCAATAAAACTACCTTACCCCATAATTCACTATAAATATTAAATCATCAAAATCATTCTCTTCAAAAAACAATTCAAATTCGCCTATATCATTTGGTAAGTCAAAAGTGGACCAATTTGCACTCAAAACATTTGAACCCATCTCGTCATTCTTAACCAAAGCAAAACTCTGGTTGTTTTCATCAAAAATCTCTAATTCTTGCAATGCATCGGATATTGCAAAGACATGAATGCTTTTTATCCCATTCAACTTGGCACTAGACCAATATGGGTAATGTTCTTTCTTTAGGTCGATTTTCAATCCCACCTTATTATTATCATCAATTTCTGCAGATGAAAACTTGTACCATTCTGTCGGAAAATCATTTTTCATCGTCAGTGAAATATGTCTTCCAGCATTTTCAAATTCATCCTTCAAGTGTGTTAATGCGGCATTTTTAAAGGCACCGCCACTTATTCTTGCAGTATATTGCATATGGAATATTAAATCTGAAATCGTATCATAATCAAATTGAGGGAATCCATTCTCAGGATCAGCCAATTCAAGGTTCCATTCACTGATCGCCCCTGCATATTCAAAGGGCAGTTTTCGCTCCTCGGCAGCGTTGACATCAAAAATTCCTCCGTCTGTTTGCGCACTACTTGTGACTATAGACTCAAGAGAACTGAAATTATCTGAAAACCGTTCTGCGTCATCTCCTTCTCTTTTATATACTCCATTGGCAAGACTATCATTTTTACGAATGCTACTTTTGGTCAATGTAAGCGTACAATTCACATTGGCATAAGGTCCTGCGATACAAGGAATGCTGATCGAAACATTCCGTATCCTTCTAAAGTAATGTCCCTCGCACCCTCCAAGATCGAATAATTCTTCTGGCAGGCTTACCGTACATGCTCCTGTCTTTTTCAGCTGAATAAGCGATAAAGGATCCAATTGTCTTAAACTTATGTGTTTGGTAAGTTCCAATTCTCGAATATTAAGATCATCATATGCGGTCTCCATTCTTTGCAGGTCCAAAATCAACTTCTCTCCTGCATACAGCTTCTCTCGCCCTCCCATGTAGTCGTATTTCAAAAAGCTTAGATTTGGTTTCCCCAATTCCTGCTGAAGCGCTCTCTCAGCTTTCTTGGCCACCTCAAAGGCCAGGTTGAAATATTGATTATACAATGCTCTCGATTCCCGTTTCAAGTAAGCATAGAAACCCTTAGTAGAAGTTTTTTTATGTTGCTCTATTTTTTCTCCTTCAAGAAAATGCTCAATATCTTCAGCATTTTGAATTTGCTGTTGGTGATTTTTCCATTCTTTTTCAGAGACATATTCATTTATTTGAGCCGCAACTATTTGTTTGTGTATGCTATTTATTTCCTTCCTTGCAATGTTGCTTTGCAGCGACCATTCCTGCTCCCTTCTTTGATAGCCTCCAATGATTGAAGACATCTGTGCTCCATGATTCAACAATTCCGCAATTCCACTAAATACTGCAGCCGTAGATGACATTCCTGAGCCCAAATTTGAGCCACCAAAAGAAGTGGTGACACCCGCACCCATAGGCTGTACATTTACGCTGACATTCGGAATCATACTCACTGCGCCTCCAATGGCACTCGTAATATTGGCACCCAGCTTACTTAAAGCAGCGGCATTGGCCAGGACCAATTGCATGGCCTCATATGTATTTACCTTTTTGCCCAATGCAAATGTTCCCAGTGATCTATTGATATCAACTTCAATCTTCCGCTCGGCAATTTCCGGCTCATCATGTTCGAATTCCAGCTTGTTCAGGCTTTCCTTGGATATGTCTTCCAATTCCGGGATTTCGATATCAGATTCATCAACCCCCAGCAATCGTTCGTAATGGACATATCGTATCGAAGCAGATAACAAGGTCTGCTCCAAGCCCTCTCTATTCTTTATTGCCGCTTGCCATTGTGCATATTTGACCGACTCAGCTGCTTGTAGTAAACTTTTCTCTTGTTTGGCCCTCAACACAGCAAGCGCTTCATTATCCTCCTTCTCTATATTTGACAACAACTCTCTGCCCAGGCTTTGAACATTTTGCGCGATTTGAATTGCCTTTTGATTTAATGCTCGATATCGCACCAAAGAAAGCGGTTGGTTCAATCCATTTACCGCCGAAGCTATATCAAGTCCTGAAGCTGCTGCTCTGGCCAATAATGCGGGATCGATAGGTGGCTGAAATAAAGGCAACTGTCTAAAAATTCCTTGTAAATTTAGACTATTGTGAATCTTATAAAGCCTATCGGATACAGTATCCCAATATTTGATCAATTTAGAATTTCTCGGGACACAAAAATATAGTGAACGTCCAATACTTTTCAGGCCTACCATGGCACTACTTTCTCCTCCATCCACAGGATGCGGCAACAAATCAAAAGGAATTTCTACCTCCAATTCGCGCATAACACTTCCAAATTCTTTCAAATCAGCCTTCAAATTATGGTAGGTCTGAGGTCGTATACTGCCTTTTTTGGGAACAGCTTGTGGTCTTGGGCCTAAAATATTGGCGGCAAGAACATACAATTGAGTTGCTTCATTTATGGTTTCTATAGAATCTTGCCCAAACAAAAAATCTCCCCATTCTATAAGATTATCAAGATAAGCCATAATCACCTTAAACATGTAGGCCGAGGGTCTAAATCGTGCTATTGCATGTGGACGAAATGGATTATCCTTCCACTTTCCTATACTATTTATGGTATCTCTCTGCAATACCCTATCATCCCCAGTGGACAAATTTCTCAAAATCTCTTCGATCCTTTTGACATCAGTAGTTTGAAATGGCTTGACTTTCCAAAATCGTTCAGGGGTGGATTCTGCACTATCGTCTGTAGGATCAAAAATGAAATGTAACCACCGTTGGGCTTCCTCAAAGTTTTGATTCCTTGTTAAATGCATGGCAATAGTCAAGGGTACATGATAAAACATTTCCCAATTGTACACGCTGTAAGCACCTGACGCAGTGAAATCCAGATCTTTAATTGGATGTGGGCTTTCGGCTGTATCAGGAACAAGCTCTGAAGGCGCATATTGCTGTTTGAAAAATTTAGCGGATAATAAGTAATCACCTGATCCATCGCTCTTTTTTTCTGTATCGCTGTCCTGAAGTCCCTTAATTCCACTTTCCAGTAAATTTTGGATAAGCTTTTGAATATATGGATGCAAATGAAGGAAAAACCGATAATTCAGATTTCTCGTAGTTGTAGTTTTAAGTCCTGAATCTTGCATATCTCTAAAGCGGAAATACCTATCTGTCAAGAAGCGATTGTCATAGTTGTGAAACTTGTATCCAGGATTTGTTGTGCTATCTATTCTCATCTTTTATTTTTCTTATCAATTATTAAAAAGTTCCAGTGTTCAAGCCTTGCAGCAATCCACCTGATCCAAGTATATCTTTAATTCTATCGTTGAGCCCCGATTCACCGATGACGTTGATATTGTTTATCTTATTTCCGGTAAGTCGGTCAAACAATATGACTTTCGCATCTAAAACTCCGCTATCGAAAACATTGCCAAAATTGCCAGGATTCACGGTATCAAGGTTGCCAAATGAAGGCTGGGATGTAATATCCAATTTGCCATATTCAGTAAGCAAGGCTCCTTCGAATTCCACAAGATTTCCTGGTTGAATCAGCCAATCCTCTATTTGTTTTAGTTTAAATAGACCATCCATAGGTAGTGGATCAATAACTCCTCCTCCTGGTAGTATATCGATTGGTACTTCTTCATTCGGTTCTAAAATCAACTCATCCAGGGCTTTCTCAAACTCAAAGTCCGGGCGAGCTGGTTCCAGCACTAGATCATCCCATTCTTGAATCACAACTTCATTGAAAGTCGGTTGTACAAAAAATGTATGCAAGCTATCTGAATAGAAGAAAGGGCTTATCAATTTGTCTGCCTCTTCCCTACTTCGTGCATCCCTACCCTGGTATATTTCCAATGGATCATTACAAACAACCAAGACAAATCGGCCATTAGATTTATTCAGGATATAAGGATCAGATAGCGATTGATGTTCAGTCTTCGCATCTTTACTTACTGTTTTATGGGTCCATTGTACAAAAAGCACACTTGTCGTTCTAGGATCGCTCACATACCTGGAGTTGTTAACATTTTGAGCGGATGGAAATGGAGTCTCGACAGGTGGTTCATATGAACTTTCTTCTGGTTGACTCAATTTGCTCACAATTTTAAATGCTCCATTATCTCTATTCTTATATTTGACATGAACCAATACTTCTCTTTCCTCTCCTTGATGGTATTTTTTGGTGGAATGAATGTAAATTTTGGAAGGGTCAAAATCAAGGCCTACACTATGCAAGGTTACAATTTGATCTCCTTCTAATCCACCCACTTCACTGCTCGACCACTTCCCTTGAAAGTATTCACACCAATTCAACTGAACCTCAACATTCAGCGCTGTAGAAGCATGCACATTTTGTTCGGCCATCCCTCCGAAATCTTTCGAATCGTCAATTCTCGATATCGGTTTTTCCAATAAAGTAATCCAAAATAGATGAATCCGATCCTTCCATTTTATCATCGTCAAATGATTGCTTTCAATCTTGGAAGTGATTGGTACCCAAGGTGTCCATTCTCCACTAGAATAGCTTCTGTAAAAGTATTCGTACGGCAGACTAAAAGTTCGACCAACAGTATGGATCGTGTTGGATAAAGGATTCAATGGATCGCTTTCACAATACATGGTGCGTATATCCAATCTGGAGATTTTTTCTAATTGTTTCAAGTAAGAAAAGAATGATTTTTCGACCAGGTCTTTCGAAACATCTCCCTGCAACAAGGCACCTTCCAATTCTGTGAACAGATGAGTCTTATCATCTCTAAATTCTGGTTCTAACCAGTTTTCAGGATATAAAAATATTTTACGATTTGCTTCCCAAACCCGGTATCTTTTCATCCATTGCCAATGCCTTGCAACGATGGATTTAGGGCTTACGCCTTTGGCCAATATTTCACCATTTTCATTAATGATGGGGCCTTCAAGATTCAGCAAGCACCTTTGGATATAGGTTTGTACCGCAGAGATTGCCAATTTTAGTCTCGACGACTTCACTACTGGCTCCATTCCAGGATCAATAAGAAAATATTCAAAAAGCTGTTCCTCCTGGCTGAAACCATTTTTGGACATTATATATTGAACCAATGCATTCCGTTTATTTTGTCGCAATGGATCAAAAATAGCTTTCCCGATTTTCCTCCAACTATCTAATGAATATCTGGCCTTAATTGCATTTTTAAAGGAAGTCGAAATTCGATACTTGTCATCCACACTTAAGTCAGGGGATATGATCGTCAGTACATCTTTGATCTCATCAATTCCCACTCCAAACTTATATAGTGTTTGTGTCAGTTTCCATATTTTACTTATGGCAATACTATTTTTGAAACTGCCCACTTCCAGATTTAGATATTCGACGATATCATCAATGGTCTTGGCATCGCGGTTTAAAATATCACTAACCATTTTACTCAGCTCCTGCAATGAGGCAGGCGTATTCTTGGAAGCTGCTTCAAAAACATCGATGAGATCATCGTGCCCTTGAGCAATTTCGTTTCTCAGATTTACGTAATCTATTAATTGATTAAACCATTTACTTCTTGACACAATTTTGTCCTCTTGATCTGAGGAAGTAGAAGGCAGATCATCCAAGCTAAAGTTATGAAAATCAGCATTCTGATTTGTGAAGTAGGCAACCTCTCTCTCACTCAATTCCAGGCTTTGAATCAATAAATTAGATTTGAAAATACGTTGATATCCACTGATAAAATTGTTGGCAGTACTTTCTGAAAATAGAGCAAACCTATCCAGATCACCTTTTTCTACATTATCACCCTGGATCATCAAACTCACCTCCTCTTGTATATTTTCAGTTTCTAATACGAACCGATATGTAGTATTGGCTTTGAAATATATTTGCTCACTAAACTCCAGGAGCGCATCCGCGGAAACTGCATTGCTTATTAGCGGATCAGGTACATGATCAAAAGTAAGTTTTACAATCCTGGTTCCAGCTTTCTTACAGTTTACAAACATTCGATAATTTCCTGATGAAGGAAACTCGACATATCCAATCAACTTAGCTGCATTATGACCATCAAGCGTAGATTTGACAATGACACTTTTAGAAGAGGCCTTATTTATAACCGGATTACCTTCATTTAATATGGAAAAAGGCAGGTAAGAACTCTTTCTCAATGAATCTATGAATGGTTGAGCTTCACTTTTGACAACATCAAGTAAAAACGTCGTGATCTCACTTGTACCATCCAATTCATCTTTAAATGTTTCAAGCAAATACTCATTTTTCAATTTTGAATTGAGGTACTGAATCAAAATTGAAACCAATTCCTTTTTACTTTCAATTGAATCCGTGTCAAACAGTTTTTCCATTTGAGTCTCAGTCACTTCATTCGTCGGATTTAAGAATTGAAGATTCGCATCGAAAAAGGAAATCATTTCATTATGAACATCATCCAACATTGCTTTAATCCTTGTCTTATTTGCGGCAGATAGCTTGTCGGCTGGCTGGTTATCTATAAAATCGATCAAGGACGTTTTCCTGGTCCTTTTTAATAAACCCGAATAACTCAAACCTAGAGATTGAGCAATCTCATCATAATCAAGAGAAATATCTGTTTCCTGAGAAAAAAGTGCTGGATCTGGGGCATCATTGGGTAGAATATTTCCAGAATGAGATACTTCCCAAACATGGGTACCCATTCGCAAGCCCTTCACAGTGTTGCCTATTTCTCCTGAGAATGATTTGGAAATCAATTGATTAATTTCTTTTTCGCTCAAACTGCCAAAGTCTTCTTTATTCGTCAATGCGTCATCTATTCTTCTATTTTCTTTGACAATAGATTTTAGAAGGTCAATCAATTTTGATGCATCGAGGTTAAATTTACTTTTCTCGCTTATATCATGCATCAGCGCATAGGCTATCTCTTCAATAGAAAGATTGGAAGCTTTGAATTTCAAAACATATTCCACAAATTTTATTGTAGAATTAAAAGCATGATCCTTGGCTGCAGTATCTATAATGTCATTATGCAAAGGCTTGAATGGATTGATTCCTGTCAACCGTTTGATCTTGATCAATTCAGACAGATCCGTGGATAATCCTTCTGATAGCGTTTTGTATCGTATAAGTTGGGAAATAACAGGGATATTTAATGCTGCTGTAGTGAGATCTTCACCCAAATCTTTCAAGATAAGTTCAATGTCATTTGTACTTAAATTCAAAGCTGATTTTACAACATTGATATGTCTATTCAATGATACAAATCCTGTTTCAATGTCTTCTTGTTCTCGTTCTTCCCATTTAAAATCTTCAAAAGTACCATTGTCGTCAAATTTTAAATACTGACCTATATTGCTTTGAAAAATACTGTCTTCTTTCAGTATCAAAGGGTTCAAAAAGTACTTTGCATACAAGGAATATTTTCCGACGGTATTGATGTCTGTCCAAAATGACAATATCCTGGAAGTCTTCTTTGATTTTAATTTCAGTATCGACTCTAAAGTTTTCAGGTGTGCGGCATTTAAAAGTATGGTTTTAAAAACTGATTTAATATTTGCTTCTGTGAGAGTATTAATCTGGGATGGAATGAAGGTCATCAACATTTCATCTAAGTCTTCAATGCTCTTGTTGAGATATTTCTTCAATCGAACAAAAAGATTGATTTTTAAATAATCCATTCTGGAAGCTGCATCACCGTTGGCATATTTGACGGTAGTAGAATCAAAATTACATGCAGCCGTTTTATCATGAAGTACCAGAATATTCTCAAAATTTCCATTATCCCAATTTTCGTCCAACCATTCCTCAGTCAATCCAAAATCAATTATTTTTGATCTTATCTCGTCCTTCTCATCTTCAGTAATAACAGGATAATCTTGGTGGTCTTTGTAACTGTAAATGTTGGATATTGTTATCCCCAGCTTTCTCAAAGCATCATAATTGGAAAGATTGGGATTTATGAACCGAGTTTCAAAAATCCGGACTATTTCCTTATAACTGAGTCCCAATTTTCTGGAAAGCAGCTTGGCTGAGGTCAAATCATTCAAAGCGCTTGCTTCTGCCGAAAAACCATACAATTCATGCCACTCGCTTGTCGGTTTTTCAACAAATATTTTGAGCTGAGAATTGGACAACTCCAGTTGTTCTTGATATATCCTTCTCAATCCATAATCTTCTGAATTATTTGGGGCATCCAGCACCTCCAATTTTCTAAAATCACGTAACAATGACCAAAACGGTTTTTTAAAATGATTGGTCAGGTTGCGCACCAAATCCAACCAGTAATCATAAGGCAGGGAAATTGGGAATAAACTATTATCTATAAAATCATAGGCTTCAGGTATGATATTTTGAGGTTCCGCTTCCAGGTCGAGAGAGTCTGTACCCGAAATTGTGTTCTTGGCAGCATCTTCATTTAGCGCATTATTATTGGCAATATAAAATTCTAGAATCTCGTTGACAACATCGATATATGGCAAGACAGTATTGGTGTTTTCGCATGTCAATTCGAGGTGTTGCAAATCAGGCCTTCTTTCTATCAGCAAATCAAATGGCCTCTTGTATTTGTCATTAAAATTCTCCTGATTTTTATCATTCCAGTCACTTTCAAAGCTATCCCATACTCGTTCTTCTCTTTCTAAAAATTTCAGCAAATCAACAAAATATGCTGCAGGACTCAAGACAGACTTGCAATGTTCACATTCACAATAATCCAAGGATCCAAACAATCCCTCAAGCGTTGGAAACTGCTTCAATAGATTGGATCTAGATTCTTCCCTCACAGCTGTATCAGGAGACAAGGTTGTGATTGGCACTGCCTTATTTAGCCCTTGTACCTCACCAAAAAAATTGTAGGTGACATTTGAGATTTGTTTGGCTCTTCGGTACAACCATTTTGCATACCAATTGGATTCGAATTTATCTCCAAAATAATGTACAAATTCGCCTTCTTCATACTGTATGACATCAAATGCAGAATTTAATCCTATATCCTGTAATATCTTCATGGAGGCATCATCCGCAGTCATCTGATATTGCCTGCCCAATGTTTTGACAGCGCTTATTGTTTTAGGTCTAAGACTCTTTTCTATTCCTTTGGTTAGTGCTGTTTCTCGATCTTTGATAAACTTGCCCAATTGTCGGTCTCCCAATACAAAATTCTTATCAATTTTAACAGCATTGGCTAAAAACTGCTTCACAGGTTTGATCAATTCATCACCCCCACTATTTCTAAGATGAAAATCATTCTTATTTATTTTGGTACTAAGATGTTGAGTAGGGAAAGAATAATTTACCTTTCGTGCCAGGTCTTCTGAATATGCCTTGAGTCTTTCTTCTGTTTTTCCCTTGTCATAAATGTCTGGGATGAGATCATCAACTTTAACACCATTCTTTTGCGCTACCTCATTGATTTTATTTTGCCATTTCTTGGCATTGTGATATCCTTGACTAACAAGATTTTCCATTTTGCCGCCTACCTCATTTACGACAGAATTGGACAACCTTCCATTGTTCATTGTCAAATAGGCCAGTTTACCTCTATTCTTCAACTCGGTGATCGCTTCTTTGGATATATCTTGTTCTCTCAAATTATTCCAAAACTTCTCTCCTCTCGATCCATCTTCTGTATAGGCTTGAATTATAGCTTTCTTCTGACGATCATCAATATCTAAATTATCCAGGAAAGATGAAATGCTGTCGATCCCTCCGATCAATTTACGCTTGGATTGATACTTTTCTTTGAAATTATCAAAGGTCCGTACGGCGGCATCTACGTTTGTCTTTGTAATGCCGCTTTTATTGGATTTTTCAATGGCCTTACGAACGATAGATGACGACAAGGACGCTAATTTATTCTCAGTTGATGGTAGACCAGTCCTAAACAAGCCGTACAATGTCTGAGAATCAATGTCAGTTTTAGCTGATAATTTCTCTGCCTTGGAGGCCAAAGAAATTAATCGAGCATCCCATCCGGAATTCAGGTACAATAGACTAAGATCTGTATTCTGATCATTTTCTTGTGCATCGGCCAGATTTTTATCATTTAGGAATTTATCCAATCCAGCATTCAGTCTCTTATATTCAGATCCAGGATTCTTCTTTTTGTTTGGTACTACCAGATTGAGGAAAACATCTTCATTTCCTAGGTTTTTGGGTGCAGTCAAGGTCACCAAGTTGTCACCTGATTCTACCTTAATCACATAAATTAGAACCTTGCTATCAACATCAAAACTCAGATCAAATTCGCCTTTGCCTGAAGATTTCCCCTTCCCTATTTCAACCTCTTTCCCGAAATCTTTTCTATAAATAAATACTTGTTGTTGGCTTGCTATATGGCCATTCTCAAACCATAATTTCCCTTTGATTTTTTTAATAGGCATTTTTGTACATTTTATCTTTTATCAATATTGCTACCTGAATATTTTCTTTTAGAGTCGATAGCATTAAATATTTGCATTAATCTCATACTTCATCTCATGTCATAATTCCTTTTATGTTCTCACCTTGAACATTTTATTCAGTGAGCAATAAATATACAGCGGCGGCTCCTTGACCAATCGCCCTTCCTGTCACACCGAACGTACCATCGAAAACAGACCTTCCAGTAGCCGAGGCAGAAGAGGTTATTGCCCCTACAGTCCTGCTGCCCGTTAAGTCTTCCCACGCCTTGCCATCGCTTTCTGCTTTTGCCTGAATTTCGTCATCGTACGCCTGAATGGATGAGGCCATAACTGCCAATGGCACCAAAGCAGGAACTTTCTTCATAAGATACAAGGATCCTCCTCCTACAGCAACCGTTTTTGCAGCTTCACCCGGTTTGCCTTCATAAAGATCTTTGACTGCCTCACCCGCTATTGCAAGAGACATCGCTCTTTGTACAGTTCTCGCAGCAGTAAGTTTGGGTTTTGATGCCCTAGCTGCTCTCATTGCTCGCTCCAATCTTCCCTCAGCTTTAGGTTTTGCGCTTCCCTCACCTTTAGGTCTTGCGGGGCTTCCTGTTCTTGCAAATTTTGACATTTGTTTACTAAGTGGTTCTGGCAACTTTGCCCCCTGACCAGTTGTGCTACCTTTTTTAAAGACAGTCGTTCCTTCTCCATGTTCTATATATACATCCGTCTTATGTCCACCTTTTGCCACTGTTTCCAAAACAGTTCTCAATTCTGCGCTTGTATGGAATCTTCCAACGTCTGCATTTGACAATCCAACTTGTTGGGAATTAATATATACAGCTCGGACATTATGCTGACCTGAAAGTGCTTGTCGAACAAGTCTTGCCGAGCTGCTTGGGTCGGCGGTATTAAATGTTCTTTTACTTCCTGGTAGCTCTGTAACATCTCTATAACTTGAATAACCAGATAGTTTTGCTGCACGTTTGGCATGCGTTTCTGGAAGATTTGTGCCTTTTATTTTCATTCCAGCTACTTCAAATTCCATACTACGTCTACCCAAGGCCAAAACTTTGCCCTCTTTTCCAGTTTTATCCAATTTTAATATCGGATTATTTGAAACGTATGAATACATGTTTACACCATCCTTTAGGCCAGCGGGGTCCAGCTTCAACCACCTCCCCAGCCAAGGCAAATAATACCGCGCAGTATGATAATTGAGTCCACTCTCTTCATCCCTCTCCATTCCAGTGTAGCGAAATCTCTTGGCCTTGGCTCTGATTGTTGAATTTGTTGCCCGATAAGCTACAGTTCCATAAGGATGATATTCTTCATAGGAAATGATTTCTCCTAGTAGATTCATTTCCAAGCCTACAGAACCTATATGATTGCTGTATTGAAATCGAAATAATATTCCTGTCCCCATTGCCACATCATCGGTGCGTATCACATTTTCAATAATCAATGACCGTTGAACACCATCTGATATATGATGAGTTTCGATTTCTTCCTGCAGATTTGCTTCAACAGGCCCTCCATTCCACCGCCTGTATACTTCTACATCGCCCAAGTAAACTCGCTCTTCTATAATGCCTCCTTTTTCAATGCGTTTTCGGCTTCTTTCCCGATCTACATTGTATTGGTAATAAGCACTTCCTCCACCGCCCAGATCCAAACGATACATCATATCCATATGATTCCAGTCAATATCGCTGGCTGTATTCACATAATTCAGGATATTTCCATGGACATCATATCTGTAAGTAACCGCATTTAATACATCTCCTCCTTTCCAGGTTTTGAGCAATCGGTTATTATTATCCGCGTATGAATATGTCCGAGTCCAACGGTCCACTCCATTTTGCACCTGATGCCTCATCATGAGAATATTTCCAACGGGATCATAGCTATATTTTTGGATATAGTTTCTGAGCGACTTGTCTGCTTTGGGAAAGCTTACACCAATTGCTGCAGCTTCATCTTTGACAGGGACATTATCGAAGGTGTGATTCTCTCTCCCCTCTGCCCCGATCAAACGATAAATTGGATCGTAGGAATAGTTGCATTTTGGCTCCACCTGTTGATTACGGAAAAATACAGGCTCGTAGGCATCGTCTTCTATTTCTACAATATTACCCACTGGATCATAGGTGTAGTATAAATTCTGCAATACATTAGGGTCACTTAAATTTGAGGGAGTATCGGGTAATGATGCATCACTAGCTGCCCGTGTAGTCCGCAATTGTATCAATCGAAATGTTTCTTTGTCATAGTGGTATCGAGTTGTCGTACCATTGCCTTGAACTATTTTGGTCCGCTGTCCTTTTTCATTGTATTCGATGGCTGATGTAACCATCTGTCGGCTTCCACCCTGATAAGAGGATCGCAGATTATTTTCCGAGCGAACTGCATTAGCAACTATGCTTTGAGATTTGATATCCCCACGTTCGTTGTAGATCGGTTCTTCTACCATCACCCTATTATTAGTCTTGTGCCACTTGTAGTGCCTAATTGTGCGATTCAATGCATCCAAATCAGTGATTGATGTAAATGTTTCCGCTTCTAATTCATTCGTCTCTGCCCCATTTGACCAATTGATTATTGCTGCTTTGTATTTTGCTGCCAATTTTTTCTCAGCTTTCAACACATTCCCCTTGTAATCGAATAAGACATTTGTAAGCCTTCCGCTAGAATCATAGTGGTTGATGAGTTGACCATTTAGATTATGGGAAAATGAATCATTCATACCTACACCATACTCCATTTTTTCGATGAGGTGTATATTGCCAGCATTGTCTTCTAAAAATTGGTTTATGGGTCTTTGCAATTCATCATAGGTAGTGAAGTATACATGTCCCTTACTATCCCACTGATAAATAGGATTACTCATGCTATTATTCAGGTTCCAACTCTCGCCCGCATCCATACTGTTTTGATGCATCCGATGTCCAAGCATATCATATTTGTATGCCATGACGATATTGCCTCGCGCATCCGTTATCGTGCGCGTATTGCCCTCAATATCCAGGTCTACAGAAGTAGTAAACAATCTATTATTGTTGGCATTGTCTCTTCCATTATGAGCAATACTTAAGACTGGTCTGGCCAAAGAATCCAAATAAATAGAATCAGGAGTATTCGAATGCAGGGCAGTTTTCAAAGCTGCTCTCCGCTCCTTTTCCGGGTCCTTCCCTTGGCTACGAAGGCTGTCATCTATATTATTGTTGATTCTGTCATGGTGCCAATCACTTTCCAGCACTGTGTCATTCTGATCAAACCTCTGTTGTTTCCAGGAATCAAATTTTACCATTGACGAAGTTCCGTCAGGGTATTTAGTCTTTATTTTTCTTCCCAAAGAATCATAAATCAAGGTAGGACTTACTCCTCTTTCGACCAGTTCAGGAGCATCTTCATATAAGAAGTTTATACTAAAATACGGTTCATATTGCTTTACAGGGTTCCCCTTATTGTTGAGTACTGTTCTACCCTGACCGATCCATCTCAACTGAGGTTTTGCTGCTGCATCCAATGGTGGGATTTCTACCGCATCAGAATCTCTATTTTTTGTATTTACTTTTCTTGTGGATATTCTTCCATTATCATCTATCGTACTTTGAAATGCTATACCGGGTTCGGCCTGAATCTTGGACATCGCCAACTTTCCAAATCCATCCGTATATTCAAACTGGATCTGAAACCTTCTTTGATCAAGAGGTTTATTTTTATCTATATTATGATGATCCTCTCTTTTGATAGTTGAAACCACTACAGGAGGAAGGGGCTCTACTCTTTCAGGTTCATTATTCAGGATATGATTCTTATTACTGTCATGCGTTCTTTTGTATGCATCAAAATCATATACAAATCGAATCGTGGCATGACTCAATAATTTGTCCGCCGAACGAATCAAATCATCCATATCTGTACCAGAATGTGAAGAGGCGTTGAAAAATTCATTCATCGAGGCATCATCTTCATCATTATCAAATTCAGTTAAATTTCCAATGCCATCCGCCTTTTGGTCCAAGGGCAATTCATATCCATTATTTGCAAAATTTCCGTTTCCTTCTATTATCAATGCCTTAACAAGACCTAATTCATCGATCAAGATGGTAGATGGGTTTGCATTGATATCAAACATCCTGCTGGGCATCATTGTCCGATAATTGAACTTATCCACCATCAATTTATGTCCTACAGCATTTTCGGTCTCTTTGACATACAAGAAAAACCCGCTTTCCAATCTAACTCCATTCTCAAAGCGTTCGTTATCATATTTGATCTTGGTAACTTGCTGGAGCGCATCCTCATATTTAATCGCAGAATAAAAACGCTTGGCGGCTTTGGTTACTGGCTCTTCTGCCCCTTCCTTATAGTGAATAATTCCAGATCTTATCCACAGATCATCATTTTCTTCAAACTTAAAATAATGACCTTCGTTTTCAATCAAACTACTGACATCAGAATTGAATCCACGCAATTCTGTGCCGTCAGATCTTGAATAAATGTTTTGGAGGAGATCAGCGGAAAATGCCAGTTGATAACTTTCAAACTCCAAACCCAAAGAATCATAAAGTTCGAAATCAAGAGGCTCCAAGTCATTGTTGTAATATTTGGATTTAATATGCTCTATTAATCTTTTCTTTCCGAATCCTGCAAATGGGTCAACATCCGCATTTTCATTGAATTCATAAGAAAGCGGTTTTACAATATCATCATTAAGGACATCATCAAAATCGCTCAAACTAAAGAGTGCATTTTCTGTCTCAAAGTCTATGAGTTCGTAGATTTTTGTTTCACAGGGCAAGCGCAATCTGTAGGCATTTGGTTTGTCAATATCATCAAATATGGTGTCTCCTACTTTATGTTTTGCATAGCTATTCTTAGTAAAAGTGATGTTTGTTTTTGTTTGGGATCTTTCTGTGACACGGACATTGGCTTCGAATGCAGAACGCAACTTGGCTTGTTCATTATTATTATCGACGACGTCTTCCGAGAAATCTGTTGTATTCGACAATAATGAAAGAAATTCAGCTCTTGCTTTCTCAGCACTACGTCCATAAACCACTGTCGCAGATTCCAATGGATTTCCATATTTATCGAATTTCGTATTGAGTTTATGAGATAGTCTGTAATCAGTTTCATCTCTCTCGTAACTTATGGTCAGAGCTTCGGATTGAGTAACTAAAAACACCCCATACTCGTTTTTTAACCTTGGTTGCATCAATTGGATCTCACAATTATGAGTTTGCACTGTATAAGGTTTCATTTGGGTTTGCAGGTCCGATTCTTCAGGGTTTTTCGGCGCATCAAGAGCAAATACTTCCTGACGAAGGACCATTCCCTTGCACGCACGCAAAGCCTCACGATATTCATCACCTCCGAGACTATTAATCGCTTCGGAAAGTATGGCTCCTGGCAATTCCGGTTCTACAATATTCAGTTGATCATGAGGGAATTTTCGATTGTATTCTTCAAACCAATACTCCTTCTTAAAATGATTCAACACCGTCTCTCGGTCCAAGAAAACACCTGTGTGAAACCAGGTTTTAGTTAGCATCGGTGCTTGATACAATTCAACGGATTTTTCCAAAGTGGTAGAATCATTATTTATCTTCCATTCTTCATATTCCTCGGAATCCAACTGCTCTACCATTCCAAATCCCCTGAATTCCCGTTCAAAAGGATCATAATATCCATGGTGATATTTATATTCTGTGGTAAATCGAACATTCGTTATTCTATCTATTAATTCTACCTTACTTACCAATTGAATTGGAAATGGCACTTTTGAAATCCACGGTTTACCAGCCAATTTATCTTTCAAATAATAGTAGGTCGAACTCCTATAATGAAAATGGGTTTCCTTGCCCATATTATTTCTATACGAGGTGAGTACATGAGGTTTTTTACCATTCATTAAATCAATATATCGCAATGGCGAATTGGAATGAATAGAAAGGTCGGATGACCAGACGATGCAAGAGGTACCCGTCCCCAGGAGGTCAATGACAGATATTTTGCTATTCGAATTGATAGGTAAAGCGGGTTGAATAATTGATGGATCGCTCCAACTATTTCCACTTAAATTGATGTATGATTGAAATTCATTTTTACCCAGATAGAGCATATCTGTTGCCCCAGTACCACTAATGTCGGCGAGGTGTAAATATTTTGGATTGAAGTTATCAATATGATCAAAAACAGGTGCGTTACTCATTGTAACTTTAGCACTAAATCTGCCATAACCCATATTCGCCCAATAACATACCTCACCATTTCTTATTCTTGCAATATCGGTAAGTCCATCACCATTCATATCAGCCAAAAAAATGGATTCTTGTCCATCAGAAAAGACAATCGCTGGCCCCAGCTCTTCATCAAATGGTTTTTTAGTTCGTTCGGATTGAAGATGTCCATTTTCACCATCAGAGGCAAACCATGTAAATACATTTTCTTCCGAAACAATGATATCCGGTTGTCCATCTCCTGTAAGATCAACCATCCTAATATTCGGGTCTTGAAAATCAATATTTGCAATATTTACAAAACTCTTGAATGGTTTCCACTCATCACTTTCTGATAGCTCAAAATATCCCTGTACTCCTCTTGTATTTACGACTATCTGCTTCTCTCCATTCGATTTAAGATTTTGCAGAGAAAGCAGACCTTCATTCAACCCCAAAAGAGACGGTTTAGGTGCTACTTTAGCCGCATTTGTGAATCTTACATCTCCGCTTTCCTTTATATCTCCGAGGTTACTTTTATAATACCACCCTTCTCCACTTTCTGAAAGAATCCCGGATATTCCTTCTCCATAAATATCTACCCATTGGTAATTATTAGTCAACCCAACTGGAGCATTTGCAATATTTTCCCTGGCTACCTTCCGAACTTTTTGGCTCCAATTTAGATTTTGGTAGGAAAACTCAATAGGAGGAAGTGATTTCTCTGAATAAGTACCATTGCTTTTTCTAATATATCCAGATTGTGTAATCGAACTTGGGTAACTTGTTTCAGAATGTTGAGAACCAAGGTGCACCACATTTTCATACTCCAAATTATAAGAACGGACTAAGTAATTCTGGCCAAAATCCACTTCTTCACCCAATAAACCTATTTGCTTTTCACCCTCAAAATGATGAAGCATCAATATTCGCTTGCACCGTCTATTTGTTCTGATTTCAAACCCCGAACGAAAAGTCGAAAATGCATCTGGTCTATAATCCCACTCACCTTCATTCTCAGGATTATTTTCATCAAAATCTCCATAGTCAAAACGCAATTCAAAAAAACAATCAAAGTTTTCTGGGGTGGTTGGATTAAATGGATTAGATCCTGGAATGTTATGCGGAAAATATGCCGTTTTGTTGCCATATTCAATTTTCTTCAAATAAGTATTGGTTGGCTTTGCAATATCTTCAATTCTATTTTTTTCAAATACTACATTAGGTACGTTAATTAAATCTTCTTTTTTGTATCTGTATCTTATCCAATTGCCTTTATCATCATAAGAAAGTTCTGGCAACCATTCAAAAATCTGCGACTCATCTTCAGGATTAGATATTTGTCCTTCAGGATTTCGGCCATAAAAAGTGGTAATATTATCAGCTGATATAGTCCTCCAATAGACACCATGTCTTTCTGAACTAATCTTTTCAATTTTGGTAAAATCGCCCTCAATTCTTGGACGATATCTCTTTACTGTATAGACATCTTCCACAAGATTAGAATATTGGAATTCTTCCCATTCTTCACCATCGTTTACTAGATATGGTACTAGATCTTCAGCACCAGAAAGCATAAAAGTATCCTCATCGATTCCAGACCTGTATCTGGGAATGTTTTTATCCGTTTTACGTTTGATCGAAATTAGATCTACGGACCATCCCAAACCAAATGGACCATTACCACTGCCTGAATTGTAATTTAGAGACAATCGAGGTGAGAAGCCAGCACGACCAGGTGTGATAGGAAGTGGAATACTGAAAGCGGATGTCCCATTGGCAGAATTGACTTTGAATTTTTCATCGATGCCTTTCAGTGCCCCACCTCCATTTGGCAAACTGATCTGAGGAATGTTTATGGCATTTGAAGGAGTGGCATTTTCTTTGGTCAGTTGTTCAATATTATTGACAAATGATGGTTTTTTATTTTGTTCTGATTTTTGGTTTGTTGTGTTCAAGGTTGTTTGATGTTTTTTTAAGGGTGTGGTCAAATGCTAAGAACCAAATCTATGAAATATCACAGTCCCCACCTAAAGGTTTTTCCCCTAGAAATGAAGAGGATATCTCCTGTAAATACTGCAATTTAAAGTGTACTGACTCGGCATTTCGAGACATATTGCGACTGGTGTTATTTCTTAAATGAATGGATAATAAAAGCATGTAAACGGTATATTCCATTTGTTTTGAAAGCATGACGCTTCCGTTCCTTTCCCATCTTTATCGAAGTCCCTTTTGCATCCTCATCATTTCAGAAGCTGGAGATAAAAAATGAAGTTTTCTATTTTTGCGATCGAATACTATCCAATCACCTGCAATAATTTAAAGATGAGTTTCAGCCTGATCTATATCACTCATGCGAATGAAAGCGACGCTACCATACTAGCTAATTCACTGGTAGAACAAAAATTTGTCGCCTGTTCCAATATATTTCCAATCACAAGCGCCTATTGGTGGAATGAAGCCGTGCAGAATGAGAAAGAATGGGTATCTATCGTAAAAACGATTCCAGAAAACTGGGAAGCCGTGAAATCACAAGTAGCCAAAATCCACCCTTATGAAGTCCCCTGTATTCTGAAAATTGATGTGGAGGCCAATGAGGCATATGAACAATGGATTAAAGATTCGGTGGAATTGAAATAACAGTGAAGGCATAAAAAATGATAGGTCATTTTTATCTGACCATCGAGCACGTTGGTGTGAATAGAAATCTTCTGTTATAGACTGAGGTTCATGTATACCTTGTCACTATTGTAATACTGAAAAATGAACCAATTGCTCCAGATCACTGAATTCCCACTTCAAACAAAGTCCCTTCCCGTTTATACCCTAGTTTCTGATAGTATTCATCAACATCAGACATTACAAATATTTGGAAATCAGGAAAATCCTCCTTGATACAGTCCATTAACAACCTTCCTATATTATGCCCTCTAAATTTTGGCGCTACCAGCAAATCACATACGAAAATATAGAAGTCATTGTCATTGATCGAACGTGAATAGCCACACAACTCGCTTGCTAAATAGGCCACATAGGTAATTGAATTTTCTAAGGCCAACTTATATTTTCCCGATACGTTTTCCGCGGTATAATCAGCCCATTCATCTCCTTCATCTTCTATCATTTTCATCAGTAATTCCTCATCCCTGTCCTTTTGATAAGTTTTTATATTCAAATTGAGAATACTAGATTTTATATTATTCAACATGTAGAATTATTTTTGTCTCTCACAATTGGGTGATAATCA
The DNA here is from genome assembly GCA_965230575.1 of Saprospiraceae bacterium. Classification (GTDB taxonomy): domain Bacteria; phylum Bacteroidota; class Bacteroidia; order Chitinophagales; family Saprospiraceae; genus CAJXUU01. The sequence continues at coordinate 4,913,786 of OZ246013.1, read as the reverse complement.
TTGAATCTACCTCTAGTTCAAGAAAAGTCCATACCAAAATCATACTCCAGGTCGTTGGCTTCATCGATATCATCATATAGTCCACGCTCCAAATTGTAGGCCTGTTGTTCCACCAATGTATCTGGCAATTCATTGAAAAAGTAGCTCTCAATAATCTTCCCATCTCTGTTTTGAAATTGCACTGCATTGATCGAATTGGTTTTTCTGGTAATGTACAAGTGATTTTTGGCTCTGGTAAGGGCAACATACAATACCCTCCTGTCCTCCTCCACGGCATCTTCATCTCCCATAGACCAGGCCGACGGATATACCTTTGGTGATACATTAAGCACAAATACAGTATCTGCCTCAAGTCCTTTTGCAGAATGGACTGTGGATATTATGACCTTATCCTTGTCTTTAGTTTTCTCAATTCTGGACTGCTTTAACAATGGTGAGTTATTCACAGATGTGCTGTTATCCAAAAGACATTCAGTAATGAATTCACCTAAATTGCTGTAGTTGCCTGCTAATTTGGACAGTACCTTGAAGTCCGCCTTACGCTTGGTCTTCCAGTCAGTAGCATATTTATTTGCCAATAAGTCTTTCATTGCCACATATCCTTCCTCCACGGCTAATTTCACTTCATCTAGCACATTAAAAACCTTGGTCAAGGTTCGGAGTATCTTGTCATTCGAATCTGATTTGTTGTTGTAAAAGAAAGCCAGGCATTTTTCAAATTCTTCATATTCGATTAATTGGCTGATATATTTGCTGGCAGTAACTTCTCCAATACCATCCCATAAGGTCAAAAATCTGACCCAGGCAATCTCGTCTTTAGGATTACTTACCACCCTCAAGGCACTGAACAAATCCTTGATATGAGCCGACTCCATAAAACTACGTCCTCCGTAAGTGACAAAAGGGATTTTCTTTTCTATGAATACAGCCTGAAGACTCCTAGTATAATTCTGAGACCTGGACAAAACCAGATGATCAAAATACTTTTTATCTTTTAATGTAAAGTTGTCTATTATTGTCTGAGCTACAAATTGAGCCTCGTCCCATTCATTTGTCACATTAATAATCTGCGGCTTGTTTCCTGCTCCGCGAGATGCATGGAGTTCTTTATCATAGTTCAATGGACTGTTGGAAAGCAGCCAATTTGAAAGGTCCAAAATTTCTTGCGTGGACCTGTAGTTTTCTTCCAGGAGAACGGTTCGAGAATCCGGAACGCGCTTTTCGAATTGGTGGATGTTTCTGAAATCTGCTCCGCGAAAAGAGTAAATTGACTGCGCATCATCTCCTACACAAAAAAGATGGCTCAGCTCCTGGAAAGGTCTCAAGAGCTCCCACTGCAATGGATTGGTGTCCTGCATTTCGTCCACAAGAATATGTTTGTACTTTTTTGAAATGGCTATTCTTGCCTTTTTATCCTTATTCAGCCGCTGCGCCACCAGGGCAATCATATCATCATAGTCGAGATACTTGCGCTCTCGTTTTTTCATTTCATATGTCTTCAGTATCTCAGTTACATTTGGTTTTAGCTCCACCATCAGTTTTTCAACTTCCTTTTCAGTCTTGTCATCTAATAGTTTAATTCTGATTGACTCAGTAAGATTTTTCTTTGTGTTTCTGCCGAAGCTGTACAAATCAAGAAATTTCTGAGGCTTTATTCTCAATTTGGTGTATTGAGTCTTTTTATTTCCACAAATCATTTTCATCAGACTCAATTGATCATCACTATCTATTATTGTGAATTTGGAAGTGCCAAAAACATTGGGGTAATTGTTGATCAATTGATTGCACCATGAATGAAAGGTAGCACCATTCAATCCCTTACCTGCATCAGAATCTAGTCCTGCCTTAATTCGATTTACTATTTCGGAAGCCGCCTTTTTAGTAAATGTTACGATCTGAATATTAGAAGGATTGACCCCGGTCGACAATAGATATTTGGCTCGGGCGATGATGGTTTTGGTTTTTCCCGTTCCAGCTCCTGCCAGCACAAGCAAGTGTTTTCCTGTATATTTTGCAGCTTTGTTTTGACTCTTATTAAGGTTGCTCATCCCACACTTATTATTCTACAAGTTCAATATACATTCGAACATTGAAAGTTCATTGCTTAGTAGATTTATTTCTATAAAAAAATAAAATTTGGGCAACTCTTGCCTGATTCTTAAATCCCGATAAATGGCAATTTGAAAAATGCAAAAGCTGTCAGAAATCACCTGTACATTAGATGTCGCTCCTGCAGAGCTTTGTATAAATGTCAATATAAATTGACTATTAAAATATCGTTCCGATGGAACTCATAGCTAGGGCAAAATCCCAATAATGAAATTTTTGAACGCACGCTCTTAAAGACTTAGGGTCAGAGATGCAATAACATTTAGTCCAGAAAGTCTCAGATAGGCGAAACCTTTATAACAACTATCAATCACTCAAAAGCAAGCGCCATAGGTGCGACATTAAAACGGCTTTGAAAATTATCGACTCCCTACTTACCACTCCCGAGTCATTCTAAATTACTGCGATTTCATAAAAAGCAATATATTCGGCAAAAGACAAAGAATGGTCACAATGCTCGAATGTATATCGAGAAAATCAAAAGATTAAAAATATTTTAAGGCACACTTAAAGAAAATAAACATCAAATGAATAGAATAAAGATAAGCTGCTATTTCTTCTTCCTCCTACTATTCATTTCGAGCTGCCAAGAAAAAAAATCCGCTCATACCACGAAGCCGAATGTCGTCATTATACTTGCCGATGATCAAGGATGGGGAGACTTGAGTATGAATGGCAATCCTATAGTGAATACTCCTAATATCGATAAGCTGGCTGATGAAGGTGCAGTACTCGATAATTTTTATGTCAACTCTGTATGCTCGCCTACCCGTGCAGAAATGCTGACAGGCAGGTATCATGTCAGAGGTGGTGTGTATAGCACATCGGAAGGTGGTGAACGATTGGATTTAGAAGAAAATACGATTGCCGAAGCATTTCAAACAGCTGGGTACAATACTGCAGCATTTGGCAAGTGGCACAATGGCATGCAGCCTCCCTATCATCCTAATGCGAGAGGCTTTGATGAATTTTATGGGTATTGCTCAGGGCATTGGGGCAGTTATTTTGATGCAATGCTCGAGCACAATGGAGAGATCATCCAATCCAAAGGTTATCTCACAGATGCTTTGACCAACAATGCCATTGAGTTTATTGAAGAAAATGCTTATAAACCTTTTCTTGCATATCTGCCATTAAATACACCGCACAGTCCCATGCAGGTTTCAGACAGGTGGTTTGAGAAGTTTAAAAATGTGTCCTTGCCAAAACATCGTTATAGTGATAAAGAAAATATAGAAAAAACCAAGGCCGCATATGCCATGGCGGAGAATATTGATTGGAATGTGGGTCGGGTTATGACGACATTGGATTCTTTGGGCATAGCCGACAATACCATTGTCATTTACTTTTCTGACAATGGCCCCAATGGATATCGATGGAATAATAACATGAAGGGGCAAAAAGGACATACTGATGAAGGCGGAGTCCGATCGCCCTTTGTTATCAAATGGGGGGATAAAATAAACGGTGGACGAAAAATAGAAAATATTGCCCATGCCATTGACCTTTATCCTACCCTAACGGCTTTGGCAGATATTGCACCCACGAATGACTTACATTTCGATGGAATAAATTTGGCTAATCTTTTTTTGGAAGAAAAGCAACAGGCAAAAGATAGAATTCTCTATAGTTTTTGGAAAGGGAATTTAAGTTTGAGAAATCAGCGTTACCGATTGGATAATGATAATAGGCTATTTGACATGCAAAATGATCCTTCTCAGGAATTAGATGTAGCCAAAGATTTTCCTACCATTCATCAGGAGTTAGTCATTGCCAAATCAAAGTGGGAGAAGGAGGTTTTGTCCGAGCTTCCAGAAGTCGACCACCGCAGTTTTCCAATAGCACATCCCGACTATCCTTTAACCCAACTCCCAGCTCGAGATGCAAAGATCAAAGGTGGAATACTTCGTTCTAATCGATGGCCCAATTGTTCATTTTATACCAACTGGAAAAATGAATCGGATAGAATTTATTGGAAGGGAGAAGTTTTATCATCGGGAAAATTTCAAGCTGTAATATATTATACATGCGCACAAGAAAATACAGGGGTGAACATAAGTATTTCAAGTGGCAAGAAAATCTTGGCAAGTAAGATCGTAAGCGACAGTTTTGACCCTCCATTGCGAGGTATGGAGCATGATCGTATTGTGAGAGGTGAATCATATGTTAAAGAGTGGAAACAGTTGATATTCGATCCTATCCTCTTGACCGAAGGCTCAATAGAATTGTCACTTGCAGCTTCAGCTATTCAAGGAGGCGAGGCTATTGATTTTAGATTAATGACTTTGGAGCGTTTAAATTAGATGTAATTGTTGATTACTTGAGTTCTGCAGGAGTTTTGAAATATGTCACAAGATTGCTCAAAGGTTGACTATACTAACAAGCATTATTAATATTTTCTTTGTAAATTCTTGGCGAACTTTGCGCCTTTGCGGTTAAAGCCAACATCTCATTCAGAAAAATAACAATGTCTTAAAGTAGAATTAAGCCATTTTTATTTTAATAATTATTTTTAATACCTTAATGACGATTAAGATATCCTTTAAAGTTCAATTCTTAAAAACCATTATGAAAACCCAAATTTTCAGATCTAAACTATTAACAAACATATTCTCATCGAATATATTGTTGTCTATTTTATTTCTCGTTTCTTCAGGAAGTAATTTATATGCTCAACCGAATACTTCTTACGTTTTCAGAAAAGATTTTATTTATAAGGCAAATGTGTATAGACTAGAAGTGGAAAAGGAACCACAACAATTCAACTTTTATCTTACATATTCTGAAAATAAAAGTTTGAAGGACACATTTGATCTCGTATCAGTTTCTGGACTCAAAGTATTCCAATTAAAGCTACAAAAATCTTTAAGTCAGATGTATAGCCAGTCATCTGATGATTTGGATACAAAAGAAGAGGCATTTGAAGCAATCCTTTCAGTCGTTCTAGATTCGGTCGAGTCAAACCCAAACTACATCCTAACAGATAAACTAAACAAAAACATTTCTTCACTTATAAGAGATTTAAGTTATCTCAATTCCTGCGACTCTATTTACGCTCATGAAAAAATTGACTCAATTAAAATTTTGAGTAGCTCACTTAATTCTTTCTTTACCACTCAAGAAACAATGTGCAACTCATATCGGGATAAATATTTGCAAGACAATCTGGAACAAATAAATCAATTGGCATCTTCACTTTTGGAAGAAATTAAAACTGCAATCAGAATAAATCCTGTTGATGCTTCTTTAGCCGGACGGCTGCGTCTGAAAGAAAGTGTTTGGGCATATGCAGGCTATGAAAATCCATCTTTACCCTACGATATTAGTTCAATTTATAATTATGATAACAAAAGGATAATGAATTCACCTGAGTTTAAAAGTCAACGAGATAAAGAAAAACTTAGAAGAGGATTTAACAACGACGATGATGATGAGGAACATGAGGATAAGGATGACATTTATTACAGCATCCGCAAAGAAAATAATGAGACATCGGATAATGCAGATAAAGTACCAGATACTGCATCCTCAACCACTAAAATCGAAAAAGACAGTTTAGGTAATGATATCAAAGACAATGATGATCCTAGTCCTGGAATCCAGGATGAAAATATTGATTCATTGAATATTATTGTTGATGTATCCAATACTGCATCAACTGCAACCACCAAAAATAATATCAAGGAAGGCAGTGGAGATAACGACAATGATGACTATAAATTAATATTCAAATTTGATTTAGATTCTGTACAGTTGGAATTTGAGAATGGTACACTGAACAATGTAAAAGCAATTGGAAAAATAGGGAACACTGTAGAAATATTTCAAAATTTGTACCCTATACCCTATTCTACCAAAAACTCACTTTCAAAACAGCTGAAAAATTACTTTCTAACGAGTTCGATTGAAACTGAAATATTAAAATTACGATATCCAGACTTGTTCTATAATGATTATGAATTGCTCCTTCGAACAGAGAATTATTCTCCAAAGGATCAAATAGTCATGCTATATCCCAATAAGACTTCATACATATATAAAGAGAGTAATAAAGAAATACTCTCGGCTAAGGTTTATACAGATTTTATTGGTCTCGGAAGAGATGAGCCTAATGGTATCATTCAATTAGAATTTAGTAAAATTGTAAATCTATATACTGGACTCCGACCTTACAGCAAGTATAAAGGCAGCACATACTTTACTTTCTTGAACTTTATTAAACCCATGTTTACGCTCAGTAAGATCGAGGATGACGACAGTGAATTAAATATCAACAGTTTTCCATCTCTACCCGATTCTATAAATGTTGTTTCTTATGAAGATCTTCTCAAATATCGTCGTTCAAGTATTGGTATGGATCTAAATATTTTCGGTGTTGGAATGCCAGGGATTCAGTCAAAATTTTCGGTAAACTTTGATCTGACCTATCATTTGATTTCTTTTAAAGATGAGGTTTCAACTATAGATACTACTACAAACATTGTCACCATAACCGAAAATAATTTCACCAATCTTGCAAGAGATTTTGGACCATCTCTAGAATGGACAATCAATCCAAGTGACAAGTATAGCTTCATGTTTAAGTATGCACATAAGTGGTTTAGGTTTTACCCTTCAGAAGATAATATTATCATTCCTATAAATTCTCGTGATGAGGTTGATAATTCGGAGCAATTAAATAGTATTTCGCCAACAAGGATTGAGAGATATCATTATTTAGAATTTTTGGCAACATCAAATATTTCAGATGCTGGCGATTTATTTTTTAGAACAAGATTTAGTTTTTTAAAGAATAATCCCAAGCAACAATTTTTTCAAATCCAATTGGGATATTCTTTCTTTTTCTTCACCAGGAATAAGTAGATATTTTAAATCTAAAAGAATCACTCAACAAACAAAATACTTAACTCCTAAAACTAAAATAATCAAAATAAGCATTGGTTAAAAAATCAATTTACCCCATATAAATTTGCTTATTTAACTTTTTTTTTCTAATATGTAGTAAGTTCTTCGTTTTTGACTTTGATAATAAATCAAATAGTTAAAAACCAGAACTAACCAGTTTCTATTTCATCTAATCTGTTATAGGATCGGATGAAATTATTAAAAGTGTTTTTCTTTTTTAAGGAAAGTACTTTTAGGTGTAAGATCAATTTTTAGATTTAAGTAGGTATCGAAAATAATTTTGCCTTGTATAATGGTGAGGTTTATACTCGTACTCATCAAGACAGAATACAGTCGATTCACAACTTATCAACGTGTGGCTTTAAGAAAGTGCAATTCCAAAAAGAACTGTGGCTAATGTGCAGTTATTAATCGATCGTCACCAAATATCAAAAAGATTAGAACATCCACTAGATTCTAGGATGCTAATATAGATGAGAATTCAGATTCGCCTTGGCGCCGAGGCATGAAGCTCTCTATCATTTAATCCATTTATGTCAATGAATATCTATTGATTCCAATAGTATCAATGGAATTTATTAATCTATTTAAACCAAATAATATGAAAAGTAGACATTTACTAATATTATTGCTCTTTGCGGCAATGATATCTTATCACGTACCGACTCACGGTCAAAATTCTGATGATTACAACAATTTTTATGAAAGCAACGTAGTCAATACATTCAAGAATTCTCCAGATTTTAATAACCGATTCAGTATCGACAAAACATTTAACAACGGTACAATCCAATTTTCCGAATCTGTTTTAGAAAAAGACTTATTGAGTTCCATTGGTCTGGACAAAGAATCCAGTTTTACCAATACTCATGAAGCTACCTCAATGTTGAATGAGGAGGTCACAACAAAGAGATTTGAGCAGTATTATAAAGGAATTAAAGTCAATGGTGGAGGCTATGCCCTATACTTGAATAAAAGAAGTGGCACAGAAAGAGTTTCCTCCTTTACACCTTATATCTTTTATGATATTGATGTCAATATTACGCCTAAAATTGGTGATAGTGAGATCCTCGAATTGCTAAATCCTGACAATAAACACTTTACCAAAGAACTCATAATCGACCACCACTATCGCAAGGATTATACTCTATGTTATTATGTAGAATTTTCCAATGAAGGAGAGCCTTATATGGCATGGGTAGATGCCAATTCGGGTGAAATATATGAAAAATTGGAGGCCCATATTCATTTGCAGGGAAATACTCCTACATATGGTACTCAGACCTTGATCGATAATACTGTAGGTACTACAACTTTTTTGGAATCACCTTCACAAGATATTCGGATTTATGAAGGTCTTAATCCATCCTTTCCACTGGTCGTAGCCGAATGGGATCCTTTATTAATACCTTCGACCACCAATACGGTGAGTTGGGGTACAGATGCCACCCCTGGTTCTCAACAGTCATTGCACGTGGCTACAGAAGCAATCCCAGTATATGCATCTCAAGCGGGTATTAATTTTGGTAATGTTCATATCGCAGCGAATAATGTTGCCAATGCATTTGCCATAGGTGGAAATGTGTCAACGGATGCATATATAACTTTAGGAGATTTCTTTGGTTCTCCACTTTCAATTTACGACGTTGTAGCTCATGAGTTAGGACATGTTTACATTTGGACTTTCTTACAATATACAACGCTTGGAAATAGATCTCTACATGAGGGGTTTAGTGATGTTTTTGGAACTTATGTCGAATCATTTATTCAGACAAGTGGCGTCGATTGGGTAATGGGAGACGATGAGCCGGCAGTAGCCGCAGCAGTCGGCAGAGACCTGGCCAATCCTGTATGTCTTACTACTATTGGAGGAGGAGGTCATACTCGTGGTTTGATCGCAGGTCACTGGTTTTACACCCTCTCTACTGGTAACTCGTCCATCGATGTATCAGCATTAGGCATGCCGACAGTAATCGCACTAATAAAAGATGCTTTTGCGCTTATTCCAGCTACTTCGGATTATGCAGAATTTAGTGATGCTACCCTTACAGTAGCTGCACAAAATTGGGGTTGTGGAAGTGATGAATATAAATCTGTCGTAAATGCTTGGGACCATGTTTGTGTCACAGTCGATGAGTGTAGTCCATGCGCTGCTCCTGATATGATAATCAGCAGCAATACTACCATTAGCAGTGACATGATTGCCGGAGGGCATATCATTGTTGAGCCAGGTGTACAACTTACTGTAACTGCTAAAATCGAATTTTTAGAAGGCAAGGCACTCGTAGTAAGACAAGGAGCCAAGTTGGATCTTAATGGTGGACATTTGACCAGATGTTCTACTGTGCCACATTGGCGTGGAGTTGTTGTAGAAGGATTCAGTGGTCAATCACAACCTGATGCTTTTGACCCGCCTGCTGTGGGTCAAGCAGGAATAGTACTCGTAAGAAACAATTCCTTGATCGACTGGGCAAGGACTGCCATTTCCACCAATTATTGGGGCGGCTGGACAAGTCAAAAATGGGGTGGTCTGGTCCATGTAGAGAATTCGGACTTCTATAACAATCGGCGCGTAGCTGAATTCATGAAATATGTACCAACTAATAAGAGTAAATTCATCAATGTAACAATGGATGGTAATAGTACCATTTCGGGAACAACTGTAGGTGTCACTATTTGGGATACTGATGGAATTACATTTAACAATTGCAGATTTTACAATATGGAGAGCCAGGGTCTACTCACCTATGATGCTGGAGCAAATGTGATCGATGGCAATGATTTCATGTATAACAATAAGGGCATATCCAATCGAGCGACTTATCCATATGGAGCAAATCTTGTTGTAGGTCAAAATGGAACCGATCCGAATTATTTTTATGAAAACTGGTTCCACATAGAATCATATGCCACTGATAGATTAAGTGGTTTGATAATCCGAAACAATGAATTTTTTGATGCAAATTCTGCAATTTGGATTGTTGGGCCAAGTAAGTATTTGATAGAAAATAATTCACTGGCTAATTCGACTGGAGGTGTTGTCTCATTGCATGCTGGCTCCATGAATGCAAACCAGCACAACTTTGTACGATTCAATGGTTTCAATACAAGTTCAGGTGTAACTGCATATGGACGAAACAGAGAACTCCAGGTGCTGTGTAATCAATTTGTAAATAATTGGGACATTAGAGTGACTGAAACGAATAATGGTAGTGATCCAGGGGAAATCAGATTATTCCAGGGAACATTGTTTAGTCCGGCAGATAATTGCTTGACCAGACCAGTGACGGTTGCAGATATATCAACAAATGGTTCTACCGTCCACTTCAATTACTACCATTCTGCCAAGCAAAAATGCAAGGTGCCAGCAAATCCAGGAAATTATACTGCCATACAATCAAATTTTGCCGGATGTGGAAAATTGCCTCCTTTCCAAACGCCTAGTTACGACGAATGGATTGCAGTCCTTGAAAACATCGCCGAGCACGAATCGAATGACGATGTCAAGAGTGATAAATATTATGCACTTCTTGAGCAAAGAGATGCTATGCTGACTTACTTTGTAGAAAAGGCACTTAAAGATAGTAACTCAGATGAGGCAATATCTTATTTGGATCAAGCCAATACGGCTCATTCCAAAATGGCAAAATTTGGAATTTATATGAGCAATGGTAATTTAGAAAACGCCGAAGAATTATTGCAGTCCTTCGATGCGGAAGATCCTGAGTACAATGAATTTATTCAGGTTCAGAAAATTAACATTTCTAGATTACAAAACTTAGAAGGCTTTGAACTATCAGCTAGTCAAAAAGGTGTTCTGGAAGAATTGTCCGAAAGTGATTCTGGAGTAAAGGCTTATGCCAGATCTATCTTAGGATTGTTGGAGGATAAAGAATACATTGACGAATACTTCATCGAAGGTGGAGGAGGTGGAAAAGTGGCTGAGACCGAGGAAGGTCAAAAAATCAGTTTGACAATTTCACCAAACCCGACAAGTGATAGATTGACGATCAATCTAACGTCCATTGCTGAGATTGATGATCATACGATAGAAATAGTAGACAATACTGGTCAACTCAAGTATTCAAATACTATAAATTCAAAACGGTCACTCGAAATAGATATCGAAGACTATAATCAAGGCATATATGTATTAAGAATAGTAAATGATAAAAATGAAGTCCTTTTCGTAGAAAAAGTAGTAAAATTATAGTTTACTTAATAAGTGGGTCTCTTCGGGGGCCCACTTCATTAATTATTTATGAAAAATCTATTACTATTTACATTCATTCTCTTTTCCTTGACGCTGTCCAGTCAAAATGAAATTTCTATCAACCTCAATTTTTCAAACAAAAAAGCGGACTACCTTGCTACTGTCCTTGTTCATGATGACCATGTCTATGGAGCCACTCGACAAAGAGACTTCGAAATAGACAATGAAACCTTTCTTGGGCTGCAATTGACCAAATTAGATTTGCGTGGTAATGTTATTTGGACTGATTCAATAATTCCATCTGATATCGATGAGTTCTACTTGGCCGAAGAAGAAAATATGATCATTCACGATGATACCATATTCTCAATCTATTCCATAATTTCATCAAGCTCAGAAAAGGAATTCCTTTTTAATAAACATACTATAGAAGGAGAACTAATAGATTCCAAAAGAATTCCCATTAATGGAAACCTATCACTGGTGGCAGGTATAGTCTTATTCAATGATCTCATTTATGTAATTCAAGAATCAACTCCCAACAAATTAGAACTTCTCGAATTCGACCAAAATTTGAGTCTACTGGATTCATACCCGATTTCAGGTGCCATTGGCAATGATATCACTTTATCCAGTTCTGAGGACTATCTTATCCTTTCCTATTCTTCCTGGAACGCTTTTAATAATGAATTCAATTGTAAAATCTTTGATAAGGACTTGAATATAGTTGAAGACTTCAACGATTTTTCCATTTCGGAAATTTCCTCAAATGTATCAGCAATTGCCAGTTCTGATGGTGGTTACATTTTTTCCTGGAGTAATGATTTGTCTCATACATTATTTGACACTTTTCCCTACCCAACTGTTATTTATAAATATGATGAGGATTTCCAAAAATTGTGGGAATATACCTTTGTACATAAGTCTGCAAAGCAATTTATTGGTACGATAGAAACAGAAGAGGGTAATATATTTGGATATGGGGCATCTGATGAACTGTATACTTTTGACCTTTCTCCCTCTCCTCTCAATGCCTATTCCGCTTGGTGTTTTCTACTGAGTCCAGATGGTGAATTGATCTGGGAGCGAGCGATCTTTGACCACAGGTATATGTTGCTCAACGGCTTTTTTTCGGGAGTCGAGCATGAGGATCAATTTATTCTAGGAGGCTTGGTTGATGCTTACGACCCAAATTCAACCCCAATCAATGATCCGTCCTCCTGGCTATTCTCAATCGATAAAGAAGGATGCTGGAATGGCAATTGCAACGATATTATTTTAATAGAAAATGACTCTATCAATGTGACGAATGCTCAAGATCTCCCTACTCTATCTATTCAAATCTATCCCAATCCAACAATTCATGAACTCAATATCAAAACTCCCTTCAATCAATTTGAACTGAATATTCTGAGTGCCTCTGGTCATTCAATACACTCAGAAAGGGTTCGAAGTAGGACCAAAAGATTTGATTTTGAAGAGCTTCCTTCTGGCTTTTACTATATAATCATCTCCGACCTTGAGACACGACAAAAATACATCCAACGAATATTCAAGATTTGATCAATCAATCAAGGAGTACAACCTAAGTAATAAATAATTTATAAAAGAGGGATATTCCTAAGTAGAAATACCCTTTAGTTTTCAAAGACTTGAGCTATTCGACATATAAATGTATAACCCGTTCTATTAGTATTTTACGTAAAAACATTGTAAGGTTTTCAATTTATCCTTGTCTTCGCCAGACGGGCCATACTTTTTTCATTGAAAAAAAAGTACGCAAAAATTCTAGTCTCTTTAAAGGCTCAACTACTAAATGCAGCACCCGCTGCCCACTGTAAAGAGACGGGCCACGCCTTTTTTCAACTTGTATTTCCACTCAACTTTCCATTATTAAAAAAGTTAGCGTACTTCTAAACACCCCTTAAAGATATTCCTATCCATGAACATCCATATTCCTTCCACTAAAAAGGATCACTATAGTTTTCATCAGTAATCAACCTTTGATCCGTCAATGTCTTTAAAAAATTGATAAGATCTGCCTTATCATCATCACTCAGGAATAATCCAGTCGCCGCAGTATTTAATATGGCTGGGTCGACTGTCGAAGATGGATGAATGCCTTCATTGTAGTGATTTACAACTTCTTCCAATGTGGAGAATCTTCCATCATGCATATATGGCGGAGTCAATTCTATATTTCGTAAGGATGGCACTTTGAATTTTGCTCTATCCAATGGGTCCATAGTAGCCTTCTCCCGCCCCAAATCAATGAAATTTTCATCAGTGTCCAAGCCATTATTCATGTATTGATCATTTTCGAAATTTGCACCTCCATGACAATGGGCACAATCTGCTCCTGAAAATTGAGGAAAGAAAGGATTAAACTCAGTTTCATACAATAATCGACCTCTTTCTTCACTCTCTGTCAACTCAACCAGCCCGGCCTTCCATTGATCATACTTACTGTCGTACGAAACAATGCTAATCATGAATTGCTCAAGTGCCTTTGCCATATTGTCGACATTGATTTCATCTCTTCCAAAGGCCCTTGAAAATTGATCTCTGTACATCTTACTATTAGTCAATTTTGCAATCACATTTTCCAAGGTTTCATTCATTTCTAATTCGTCCTGAATTGGGAGAATGGCCTGATCTCTCAACAAATGTGCCCGCCCATCCCAGAAAAATTCATTGCTGTTCCATGCCATATTAAAAACAGACATGGCCTGCCTTTTTCCAGGTAGACCCTCGACTCCTATTGAAAATCTAGTAGTATCGCTAAATGCATGTTCTTGTCGATGACAACTTGCACAAGATTGAGAATCATCCTTGGACAACATCTTTTCGTAAAACAACATTCTACCAAGTTTTACACCTTCAACCGTCAAAGCATTATCCTCTGGCAAATCAGGAGACGGTAGTGCCCCGTATACTAATTCATAGCTGGTAGTATCCTGCAATATTTCCTCTTCAGGCGGATCTACAATGGGATCGTCACTGCATGAAAAAGTAATTCCAACTATCAGCAAAAAAGAAATGAGTAATCTCAATTTATTCATTCTTGAAAATTCTTATTGTTTATAAATTTTTCATCCGTAAGTGATTTTAGAAATGCCAAAAGGTCTTCTTTCTCACTTTTCGTCAAGTGCAACGGCTTGATCAATTCGCTCTTATTTATATGATTGGCTCCACCGCTATCATAGTGATCTACCACCTCTTCCAGAGATTGGATAGACCCATCATGCATGTATGGTGCTGTGACTTCAACATTTCTCAATGTCGGAACTTTGAACAAAGCCACATCTTCATCCTTCTGTGTAAATCTGGCCCTGCCTATATCTTCATATTCTTCATATAAGCCATTATTCTGAAAACTATAATCTGTAAAATTGAAACCTGAGTGGCAGGATGAGCATGAAGTTCTATCACTTTCAAAAAGTAGCTTTCCCCTCTTCGCCGAAACAGACATGGCTCTACTGATCTGATAATGGTATTGCATATCAAAAATACTTTGACCACTAATAAGACTTCTCTCGAACTGCGCAAGCGCACGAGTTATCACAAATGGATTCGGTTCCTCATCGTAGGCTTCTCTCGCCATCGAAACATAGTTCTCAATATTAGCAAGAGTATCTGCTATAAGCACAATATTATTGTTGAACTCATCATGCTCTTGAATCGGCACCAGCACCTGCATTTCCAAGGTAGGCACCCCACCCTCTCTGGTAAAATATGGGTGATATGCCACATTGGCCAAAGTGGGTGCATTTCTTCTTCCTATTAATCCACCAGCCCCCTCACTTACAGCCTCGTCATCTGAAAAAGCCAAGGATGGATTGTGGCATGAGGCACAACTTACTTTGCCGTCTTTTGATAAAATAGGGTCGAAAAATAATTTCTTACCCAAGGACCATCTTTCATAGGAGTAATCATTACCGTCAGAATGTTCTACATCAGGAAAATGAGGAGGTACTTCCATCAAATTTAAATCACCAATCTCTGCTTTGTCCGCCTCCTCGGAACATGAAAAAGCGAGTAAACAAAGTAAAGTGATATACCAAATCTCTCGTCGCAATGTTTATTGTACCACTACTTTTCTTGTGGCAAGAGTATTTCCTTGATTGTCCATCAAAGAGACATAATAAAGACCAGACTCTCTAATATTAAGGTATTGAATCTTGGACGAAGAAGTCGATATGGTTCGTCCCATTACATCTGAAACTCTAATGACATTATCATTTCCCAAGGCGTCAATATTCATTGTAAAAATACCATCAAATGAAGGATTGGGATACATCTCAAAAGAATTTACCAGCTCACTGTCCTCTACACCTGTAACTTCTGCGGCTGTAAATACCTTCTGTTTCAGATTATTGGCAAGGGTTTGTATTTCATTCAAATTGCCATGTATAATCAATCCATCGCTAATATCAATATCTGAGAGTAGATTGGTATATTCTGCATCGATTTCGATCACATAAGAACCTTCACCGCTCATAGACACAGGAAAACTCAACTCTTCATAAAATTCGTCACCGATACAATGAAATTGCAGTTCTTGATCAATATTTGGCCCACTCAATCCCTCTAATGCAATGAATCTATATCCTGCTGCCCATCCCCAATGCATCGAAGGAAATTTTGGCGCCAATGCATGGTCCGCTGGCCAAAGAGTAGGATCCGCATGGTTGGCCTCTTCATCAATTCCAAAATAAAAGTTGACACTTTCGATATTCTCAATTTCCAATACACCCAGATCAATTTCTGTTGGTGCAATTTTATTTTCCATGCTGATCAAAACATACAAATCATCAATTGTAGTGACCTGTCCTCCATCATGGGTAATCGAAAAGGTGGACAAATAATATTCCAGCCTGTCCAATTTGAAGTCATTATCAAGATCGTTTTGAGATTCCAATTCATATTCAAATTCCTCGCCACCTAGATAGTGGTTGATTTTAATTGTGACATTGCTTTGTGCAAAAACGGAAATAGTAAAAAAACATAGAAAAGTCACTTGTAATATTACTTTCATGGATATACGCTTTATTTGTTACTGTCGGAGTAAAGACATTTTCCAACACGTTAAAGATACCAATTGCAATCAAATTACACTAGATTTTATTTGACAAAAATTTGATCAAAATTGCTATACAGATCTTAATAGTTTGGAATTAAATCAATTTAGCATCATCTTCCCAGGGTAATCGAGCCGAAAGTCGTCTTGATTTGTAAATCTTGAGACAGCTGATGTTTCAAAATATACATATACACACCTTGCTCCAATTCAGCCCTTTGATAGATGCCGTCCCCTCTCAAATCTGAATCTTTGGTATTAAAAACACGATTGCCCTATCTATCAAAAATATAAAGTTTAAGCTCCAGAAATGAGCAAATGCTATATCCGCCAAAAGTTTGATTTACATCAATTGGCGAGGATGGATTGAAGACATTTGGAAGGTCCACTCATTACATTTTTTTAGGATTACCTGATATCCCAGATTAAAGAGTCAAAACACTTCAAATAGATATTGCAATTTACCCCTTATCATTTCGACTCCATAGTCCAATTTTTATTCATATTCACTGACCTTAAAATAAGTTTACTCTTTTTTATTATCAATAATACTATAGATTTAAAATTTCCCTACACTTCCTTAAGATTTTAGGTTGTAAAACAGTAATACCGATTTCAAAGACATTCACAAAAGATAATTTTGTCAAACAAAGAAAATTATTATTAATCTTCTTAAAAATCCAAAATCATTTGTTTTGACAAATAATTTCTGTCCGCAATTCGTAATTTTTTGTGATACATATAGGTTTTTTGCAATTTGTAATTACCTTAGTGTAATATCAACAAGAAGATGATTATTTTTAATTGTTTTCAAACAACATTTTGTATTAAAATTATTTACTTAACAAACTTTATCAATACCTAAATTTTACAATATGAAAAGCACACAACTACTTAACTTTATTCTAAAATCTTATCTAAAGCGGGGGCTGGCAACCTTACTTTTTCTAGGTGTATGTGCAATGGGCTTTGCGCAGGTATCTGGAACCGTTGTAGATGGACGAACCAATGAAACTTTGATTGGAGCTTCTGTTCTAATCCAGGGATCAGTTGATGGAACAATTACAGATATTGATGGACGCTTTAGTTTACCTTCTGCAAAAGCTGGAGATGTATTAATGGTATCCTACATTGGCTATAATAGTGAGCAGATTACTGTTGGCGACAATTCAGACATTACCATTAACTTATTTCAAGGTGTTGCTCTCGATGAGGTAGTTGTGGTAGGATATGCAACTCAAACAAGAGGTGACATTACCGGTTCTGTAGCATCAGTAGACATGTTGGAAGCTGTAAAAACTCCAGTAGTCAACGCTGCAGAAGCATTGCAAGGAAGAGTTACAGGTGTTTCTGTAGTGACCAATGGAAATCCTGGAGATGCGCCAAAAATTAATATCCGTGGATTCGGTACAAGTAATAATACCAATCCATTGTACATTATCGATGGTTTGCAAACAGATGATCCTAATGCATTAAATTATATAAATCCTGATGACATTGATCAAATGAATGTATTGAAGGATGGAGCAGCGGCGATCTATGGTGCCAGAGCATCGAATGGAGTTGTAATTATCACTACAAAAGGTGGTGGTTACAATATGGACAAGCCAGTGGTTAATTTTAACGCTTATACAGGTTCGGCTACTATTTCAAATAAACCGGGCCTTCTGAATGCTCAACAGCATGCTGATATGATTTTCCAGAGTCAAACCAATAATGGAGAGACACCGAGTCATCCACAATATGGAGATGGTACATTTACGGTACCTTCATCAATAATTGGTTATACAAGAGTAGCATCATACAACCCGATAACATTTGCACCTGTAGGCGACTTCAATGCAACTGTTGCTCCAGGCGGAACTGACTGGATCGATGCGATCTCACAATCTGCAAAACTTACTAATCTTTCATTATCTGTTGCCAATGGTGAAGAAAATGGAAAGTATTACTTAGCAGCTAACTACCTTACACGTGATGGTATTTTGAATCATACTGGTTTTAATAGAGGAAACATTAAAGCAAATTCAGAATACAAAATCGGTGATAAAATAAAAATTGGAGAGCACTTTAATATTTCTTATACCAAAGGAAACAGAGGTACCGATGAGGCTATTGAAGGTGCACTTCGTATGACTCCTCTATTACCAGTGATGGATGATAGCGGAAATTTCACAGGAGTTGCAGGACCAGGATTGAGTAACACAAGAAATCCTGTCGCTCAATTGTATAGAACTAGAGATGACTTTGAGAAGAGATTCAATCTTTTAGGAGATGTATATCTTTCTGCTGAGATCATGGAAGGATTAACAGCAAAAACTGTAATAGCAGGAGGATTCGGAACATTTGATACACGTGCATTTACAGCGCTTGATCCAGAACATGGTGAGCCTATTTCAAACAATTCATTGAATGAGCAAAATCAATCAAGCTTCAATTGGAACTGGACGAATACATTGAATTATATCAAGACTTCAGGAGACCACTATATCAACGCGATTGTAGGAGTTGAGGCATTGAGAGAAAAGTCAAGAGGATTTGGAGTATCAAGACAAGGCTACTTGTTTGAAGATCCAAACTTTTACCTATTGAGCAATGGATCTGGTGCACCTAATGTTGATTACGCTTTCGAAGGAGAGAGTACGTTGGAATCATTATTTGGAAGTGCCAACTACAACTTCATGGAAAAATATTTCGTGACAGCTACTGTACGTAGAGATAAGTCATCAAGATTTAGAGGAGACAACAAGTCAGATATCTTCCCATCATTCAGTTTGGGTTGGGATATGTCTAAAGAAGGATTCTTCCCACAAGGAGGATTTTTTGACAGAGTTAAGTTCAAAGGATCATGGGGACAGCTTGGAAATCAAACATTACCAGCCAACAACCCTACACTTAATATATATAACTTGAGTGAGTCTTTGGCCAACTATCCATTTAATGGATCTACAGCTACTGCAGGAGCCTTCTTAACGCAAGTAGGAAACCCTGATTTGAAATGGGAAACTTCTGTTTCTACCAACTTTGGTGTTGACTTATCCATGTTGAATCATAGATTCCAAGTAACAATAGAATACTTCAATATCAAAACTAAGGATTTGGTTGTACAAGATTTCAACACTATCAGTTCTACAGCAAGTGATGCTGGAGCACCGTTGGTAAACTTGGGAGACATTAAGAATTCAGGTATTGATTTGAGCATGGGTTATGGAGACCGTACGAGCGGAGGATTCGGATATGATGTTTCATTCAATATTTCAAGTTATAAAAATGAGGTTATTAGCCTTATTAATGATGCACCTGTTGCGGGAAGAGGAGACTTGCGTAATGGATCTGTAACAAGAACAGAGGTTGGAGATGAATTGTCTTACTTCTATGGAAGAGAGATTACAGGATTTGATGAGTCGGGAAGATTTACTTATGCAGATATCAACGAAGATGGAGTGATTGATGATAATGACAGAACAAAGTTGGGATCTCCACACCCTGATTTCACTTATGGTATCAACGTTAAGTTGGATTACAAAGGATTTGACATGTCATTATTCTTTACTGGTTCACAAGGAAATGAGATTTATAACTACAACAAAGTATTTACCGATTTCGGGTTGTTCTTTAATGGTAATAGAAGTGACAGAGTATTAAATGCTTGGACATCAAGTAACACTGACACAGATGTACCTGCATTGACTACTTCATATCCTTTGGAAGAAGCTTCTTCAAACTCATACTTCATAGAAGATGGATCTTACTTTAGATTGAGAAACTTGCAGTTTGGTTATACTTTACCAGAATCAATCTCAGACAAAGCAAACTTGGAGTCACTTAGATTTTACATTCAAGCTACGAATCTATTTACACTTACAGATTATCAAGGATTTGATCCAGAGATCATTTCTTATGACAACCTAAGTTTGGGAATTGACAGAAGAATCTATCCAATGTCGAAGGTGATAACTTTTGGAGCAAACGTTAGATTTTAGAAAATCATAAACAAAATTAACTCACGACAGTTTATCTAATAAGTTGTCTTAAATAAATAAAAATCTTAAAAAATGAGAATATTATTAATAAGCTTATTTATAGTTTTCGCGGTAGTGTCTTGTTCGGAAGATTTCACCACCACTCCAGCAGTCGGTGCTCTAAGTGAAGAATCCTTACAAAATGAAACAGGTGTAGATCTGCTTCTTACTGGTGCCTATTCAGCTTTGACTGCGGATAGAGCCAATGGTTTTGGAAATGGATGGGGAAGAGCGGCTGACAACTGGACTATGGATGTGATGGCAGATGATGCACACAAAGGAAGTACAGATGATGATCAGGCTGATCTTAAAGAAGTAGAGTTGATGAATTGGGCAACTGGAAATGGATATTTCTATGCTAGATGGGGAGTTCTTTTTGCTGGTGTCAATAGAGCAAATGCTGTAATTGACTTGATCAACAAGATCGAAGGAGGAGACTTCTCAGCACAATTGGCTGAAGCAAGATTCTTGAGAGGAAACTTCAATTTTCAAATTCAAGTAATGTGGGGAAATGTACCTTACATTGGAGAAGAGGAATATGCTGCTGTAGAATTTAATCAGCCAAATCCTGGACCGATTTGGGACAAAATAGAAGCTGATTTTGACTATGCAGCGAATAACTTGCCAGCTACTCAAAACCAGATAGGAAGACCTACATCTTGGGCTGCCAAGGCATATTTAGGAAAGGCGTACTTGTATCAGTCCAAATGGTCTGAAGCATCAACTACCTTGAATGATGTTGTCAATAATGGTCCATACGCTTTGCTACCTGATTTTGTACATAATTTCAGATCTGAAGGAGAAACTGGATCAGAATCAATCTTTGCAATTCAGTTTGCTACAGATGGCGGTCAGTCATTCAATGCCAATTCTGCTGGTTCACTGAATTTCCCGAATCCTGGTCCTTTTGGATCATGCTGCGGATTTTATCAACCTACACAGGATTTATTGAATGCATTCCAAACTGATGCAAACGGCTTGCCTCTTTTGGATAACTACAACCAAACTGATGTAAATTCAGATTATGGAGTTGAGTCATTCCAAAAAGATGCTGATGGAGAAGTAATAAAGGATGCAGAAGGAAATCCGATTCCTACAGATTTTGATATGTTTGAAGGCAACTTGGATCCTAGAGCTGATTATACGGTAGGAAGAAGAGGGATTGATTACAATGGTTATGGATTGCATATTGGTAAAGACTGGATAAGAGCGACTTTTGCTGATATTTCTGGACCATACTTGCCTAAGAAGAATGTATACTGGTCTGATGATGCAGGAAATACTCAAGCTACTGGTGGTTGGGGACAACAATTGTCTGGTATCAACTATCACATTTTGAGATATGCAGATGTATTATTGATGGCAGCAGAGGCAGCAGTAGAAACAGGTGACTTGGCTACGGCTTTGACAAATGTGAACATGGTAAGAGAAAGAGCTAAGAATTCTACTTATGTGAAGACTACGGATCCAGATAACCCAGTTGATGCTGCTAACTATGTAATCGAACCATACAGCAATTTTGCAAGTGCAGATTTTGCTAGAAAAGCGGTACGTTTTGAGCGTAGATTAGAGTTGGGAATGGAAGGTCACAGAATGTTTGATCTTAGAAGATGGGGAGTTGCTAAGCAAACCATGAATGATTACTTCGCTAATGAAGCAAGAATAATCACAAATTTTGGAGACAAAGTAAGTCCATACGAAGACAAGCACAATCTCTTCCCTATTCCACTTAGCGCTATTGATTTGAGTGGTGGAGCACTAACTCAAAATTCAGGATACTAAGAACATTTCATATCCAATAAAATGTAAGCAATCTAGATGAATATTTTAATTAAAAATCTGTTCAACTAGATTGCTTCATTAGGATACCGAATGACAATGAAGTGATTTTAAAATGTATGTTAAAATCACTTCGATATTAGTCTTTAAAGTTTAGCCTTTAATTTTTTCAAGCTTGATGCCTATAAATTTAAAGCAAACTTTAAAGACTTTTTTTATTTATAAATGAGGTCTTCCCAGCATATCGTTGATATATTTGCATCAAGCTCGTAATCCGATACAGTGTGTATTGGGTTGGGTAAAATATCAATCAATCCGCGTAAAGGTCAAAGACCATCCTCTCGTGAATAGCTGTAATGCGAGACAAAGATCACAGACCCCTCGTCGGAATGTTATGACGTAATATTTATTTGTGATCAATCCATTAGAATATATTTTGAACATGAAGTTTTCTTTTTTTAGAATTGTATTGGCGATCCTGTTTTTCTCAGTTTTATTTTTTTCCTGCGCACAAGATGAAGTGGAAAGTCATACCGCATTCGTAAAACTATCTTCCAAATCTACTGGTATAGATTTTTCAAATGACTTGACTGAAAATGACAGCCTCAATTATTTCACCTATGCCTACATCTATATGGGAGGTGGCATTTCTGCAGGCGATATTAACAATGATGGACTGGCAGATCTATTTTTTACAGGGAATATGGTCTCCAACAAATTATATTTGAATAAGGGAAATTTGGAATTTGAAGACATTACCGCTTCTGCTGGCATAGGTGGTGATTCTAGATGGTATACTGGTACCACGATGATCGATATCAACAATGATGGATTTTTGGATATTTATTGTTCGGTCGGAGGCAAGTTTGCACCCAAAGAAAATCAGCTCTTTGTTAATAATGGTGACAACACATTTACCGAGCGAGCACAGGAATACGGTATAGCAGATCCTAGTAATAGTGTTCAGGCAACTTTTTTTGATTATGACTTGGATGGAGATTTGGATTTGTATGTTGCCAATTATCCTCCTACGGCATTCAATGCCCCAAATTTTCATTATGCTTTCAAGCAAAAAAATCCAGATGAATTAGATTCTGACAGATTATACAAAAGAGAGGGAAATTCATTTATTGAAGTTACTGCAGAAGCTGGATTGAAGACTTTTGGCCTTTCTCTGAGCGCCACCGTTGGTGATTTGAATCAAGATGGATGGCCAGATATTTATGTATCGAATGATTTTAGCACACCAGATTATCTTTTTATCAACAACAAAAACGGGACTTTTTCTGAACGTGTAAAAGAAACAACAAAGAATACATCTTTCTACGGAATGGGTGTAGATATAGCTGATTTCAATAATGACAAACTGCTCGATATTATTCAAGTAGATATGACAGCTCAATTGAATCGTAGAGCCAAGGCCAATATGGCAAGTATGAATCCAAGTTTATTCTGGGGTACCGTAAATGCTGGCTTTCATTATCAATACATGCAAAACAGCTTGCAATTGAACAATGGTGTCTTCACCGAAGACCTACCTCACTTCAGCAATGTATCCAGATTGGCAGGAGTGTCATCAACCGACTGGAGTTGGGGACCTCTCATCGTCGACTTGGACAATGACGGATGGAAAGATATTTTCATTTCAAATGGAACACGCAGAGAAATCAACAATAGAGATTTTTTCAAAAAAATAGAAAAGAATGGTGTCCATCCCGATAGCACATTGAAGAAGGCTATGGAAATTCCATCAGAAAAAATCGAAAACTACGTCTACAAGAATAATGGAGATTTCACCTTCCAGCAAAAAAATACGGACTGGGGTTTTGATGAAAAAACATTTGCAAATGGCTCGCTTTATGTCGACCTCGACAATGATGGTGATTTGGAAATTGTCACCAATAATATTGATGATAAAGCATCCATATTCGAAAATAAAAATAAAGAAAATAATGGCTTCCTCGCACTGAAATTTAAGGGAACAAAAGATAATCCATTAGGCCTGGGAGTGAAAGTCACTTTGCATACAGGAGATCAAAAACAATTTCAAGAATTAACCTTAACTCGTGGATTTCAATCTTCGGTTGCTCCAGGCATGAATTTCGGTTTGGGAAAAACGGAAACAATCGATTCATTGAGAATTGATTGGCCAGACGGAAGCGCTCAAGTCATTGCCAGTACTTCAGCGAACCAGACACTTCTAATCGATCATGCAGATGCAGTCGCAAATCAAAACGTCACTCAACAGATGGCAGCTAAGCTTTTTACATCTGTAGATAATGAAGATATCCTGAATCATAGACACAAAGAAAATCCATACAACGACTTTGAAAAGGAGGTCCTACTACCACATCAAACTTCGATGTTTGGTCCGAACCTGGCAGTAGAAGATCTGAATGGCGATGGCTTGGAGGACTTGGTCGTTGGTGGTGCATCCCTATCTTCGACATCGGTATACTTGCAAGGGCAGAATGATTTTGAATTATTGGATTTGAAATCTTTCGCGGCAGATCGATTATCGGAAGACATGGGCATCCATATTTTTGATGCGGATGGCGATGGAGACCAAGATATTTACATTGCAAGCGGGGGGAATGAGTTCGCTCCAAATTCAAAAATCTTGCAAGATCGACTTTATACCAATGATGGCCAAGGTCAATTTTCTAAAGCAGAGACTGCATTACCCGAGATGTATACCAGTAGTTCGAGAGTACACAGCCATGACTATGACAAAGATGGCGACTTGGATCTATTTGTTGGAGGCAGGCTGGTACCAGGCAATTATCCCTCTCCTACTGACAGCTACATCCTGGAAAATAGAAGCACAAAGGATAAAGTGGAATTTGCCGATGTGACCTCGGATGTTGCACCAATGCTGGCAAAAATAGGAATGGTCACTGATGCGCTTTGGACTGACTACGATGGCGATGGATGGACAGATTTGATTGTTATTGGTGAATGGATGCCGATTGTAATTTTGAAAAATAAAAATGGAATATTTAGCGATGTTTCTGACGATCTAGGTGTAGATGATACTCGAGGTTGGTGGTTTAGCATTGGAGAAGGTGATTTTGACAAGGATGGAGATACGGATTACATAGTCGGCAACCTCGGACTGAATTATAAATACAAGGCCAATGAAAAAGAGACCTTTGATATCTACTTCAATGACTTTGACAAGAATAATAAGAATGACATTGTGCTTAGCTACTATAATGAAGGCGAGCAGTTTCCAGTAAGAGGAAGAGAATGTTCTTCACAACAAATACCTGCCATCAAAAACAAGTTTAAGAATTACGAATCCTTCTCAATAGCAACATTGGAAGACGTATATACAAAGGATGATCTGGAAAAATCTCTTCATTACCAAATCAAATCATTTGCCAGTATATATTTAGAAAACACTCCTACAGGCTTTGAAATCCGATCTCTGCCCAATGAAGCGCAAACTTCATGCATCAATAAAATCACAGTTGAAGATTTTAACAAAGATGGACATTTGGATGCCTTGATTGCAGGTAATTTACACGCCTCAGAAGTAGAGACACCCAGAAGCGATGCCGGCATTGGACTTGTCCTTCTCGGAAATAAAAAAGGAGACTTGACTCCTGTCCCAGCCAGAGAAAGCGGACTTCTCATTTCAGGAGACGTAAAAGACATGGCCAAAATAAAGATTAGAGAAAATGATTATTTGGTAGCCGCCAAAAACTCAGACGCCATCCAATTCGTAAAAATCCAAAAGTAGCATTCAAGATTCTGCGAACAATATTGTTCACATTACCAAGAAAATAGTCTTTCAAAACCTCCAAGCCTGCAAGGCTTCCACCTAAAAAGGGCTTAGATGCACAAAAATAAACTCCCTATCTTTCAAGTCAAGCCTGTAAGGCTTCCATCATAGAACAATGGGCACCCGCCCATTGTTCTATGATCATAATTCATGTTGGCTGTAAGTCAACTACAGCCACCAAATACATAATACATCATCCCATCACCTCATCAATAATAGCAAGAGCCAATTAGATCAAAATCTCATTATCCAATAAAACTTAACAGAAGTAAACCAAGAATTGTAATTAGTATAAACCTAAATCTCTAAGCCAATATATCCATCAACACAAAACTCACCATCCCCAACATCACAAAAAAGAACAATATATTCCCTATCGCACCCACCGTCCTATACCGCCTATCAGGCTCCTGCCTCGTAATACTCCTAATTGTAAAAACTACTCCCGCAATATTTGAAATAATAAACCCCAAAGCAAGTATCATAACCATGACATCAAAAACCGGGTGATTTACATTTATAAAGGCAAGCACCAAAAATAAAACAAAAACCAGTATCGTAATCAGAAATGTCCTTACCGAAAATAAGCTAAATCGCGATGCATTAGTCCTCTCAATCGGATCAAGTAAGTCTTTATTATCCATTTCGAAACTATTAAAAAATTAAGGTCAGTCAATATTCAGATAGCCCTTGACAATGGCTATCTTCGTACTCTTCGTTTCTGAAATATAACTATTTATTTCCTCAATCTTCCTTTGATTGCCAGCATTATTCATAATGATGCGATCTATCCTGTCGGGGTGTTTTTCAAGAATGGCTTTGTAAATATCAAAATCCTTCTCTCCTGTATCACCGATCAATGTGAAGGTGGTATCTGAAAAAGCTATAAGCAATTTCTCAATTTCGATATACTTGTTGTACTCTGTGATTTCCCTGGACCTCAAAAGCTGAAACCCCATATCTCGTAAAATCACTTCACCGACAGGAAACGAATTGTGCAACAAAAACGCCTGTAGGTAGTCATAGATATTCCAGGGGCTATTACTCAGATAGATCATCGGGCTCTGACCTTCTGAATCATTGAGCATTTTATGAAATGCCTCCGCCGCATTTCCAATTGGCTTCCTCCTGAATGGATTGATAAATACGGAATTGATCAAAAGCCTCAACTTGAAAAAAGATCTGACACGAGTGACCATTATGGTATCATCGATATCGGAGATAATACCGTGTGGCACATCATATAGATAAGCCCGCAAATCGCGTTCAAACCTGATATATTCCCCTTTGACATCACCCTCTATCCGTATCTTTTTTGGGATCGCTGGAAAAGTAGAAATATTGTGAAATACCTCAAAGTATCCTTCACTATCCGTAACTACTTCAAAAGTATGAATTCCAAATCCACAGCGAATAGCTATGTTTGGCAACTCTCGGCTTTGCACCCTCAATATGGTATTAAACAAAGATGAAATTGGGCCCTGATTCACAAAACTCATGGGAGACTTATTCTTCAATACCCGTCCTTTCAGATACAAGTAGGAAGAAGTCACAAAAGACGTATAGACCTGAATTACATATTTGTTCTTTTTCATGACTGCACCTATTTTCCAGCCCAATCTATGCCCTTGATCAATAAGTCCAGGGTTCTTTGTTCGGCACTCCCCTCTTCCACTGCATGGTCATAGGTCCATTTGGCTTCTGGCGGCATACTCATAAGAATAGATTCAATACGTCCGTTGGTCTGTAAGCCAAATTTTGTCCCTTTGTCCCAGACCAGATTAAATTCTACATACCTGCCTCTTCTATGCAGTTGCCATTCTTTTTCCTGGTTAGAAAAAGGCTTGTCACAATTGCGATTCACCAATTCTGAATAGATCGGTACAAATGCATTGCCCACATCTTTCACATAGGCAAATCGATCATTTTTAGAATGCGAATCGTCTGCCTCCAAACGATCAAAAAATATTCCTCCAATTCCCCTTGTTTCATTTCTGTGCGGAATGTAGAAGTAATCATCCGCCCATTTTTTGTGATGAGGATAGTATGCCTTGTCATGTCGATCACCCACATTTTTCAAATATGTATGAAAAAACTGCGCATCTTCATCATAGATATAATGCGGAGTCACATCGATACCTCCACCAAACCAGTACTTACCGACAGAGGTTTCGAAATAGCGCACATTCATATGGATGATTGGCACATGAGGATTTTTTGAATGCAGTACAATACTCACGCCAGTCGCATAAAAATCAGTTGGATCCAATCCTAAAGCATTCGAAATACGTTCGGGCAGGTGGCCCTCCACAGCGCTAAAATTCACACCTCCTTTTTCGATTTTATCGCCAAGAATCACCCTCGATCTCCCGCCTCCACCTTCGGGTCTATCCCAAAGATCTTGATGAAATTTTCCCTTCTCATCCAATTCTTCCAATCCAGCACAGATTCTATCTTGAAGGTCCATGAAAAAGTCCTGTACTTCAGAGGCTTTCGGCTTATCCATTCAATTCCGCTTTTAAAGCTTCTACCACCTTCTTGGCATTCCCAGCAAAAATCTTGTCATTTATTATGGCTAATGGCCTTTTGATAAATGTGTATTCCGCCAATATGTGTTTTCTCCACTCTTTCTCAGATAGCGTTTGATTGTTCAATCCCATACTTCTGTATTTCATCGCCCGCTTGTTAAAAAGCGCTTCATAACTTCCCACTTTTTTCATGGCAAAGTCCAACTCTTTTGCTGATATATGTTTCTCCTTTACATTTTGAAGTTCAACATCCTTCAAATCGCCCAATTCTCCAATAATTCTTTGACAGGTATTGCAAGTCGACAAATGGAATATTATATTTTTCATAAAAACTTTTATTGTAAGCAACAAAAATAGAATAAAGGCACAAACTTCTACTCTATTACTGTCAAATTGTGTGTTGAACAAATTGCACTAAATTATTTTTTGTCATTGTCATCCCGACCAAAGTGGAGGGATTATCAATGGACAAAAAGAAATTATTTCGACCAAAGTGGAGAAATCTAACAGGGTGAAAGTCATTGATCTGAGGTAGATTTCTCCACGATGTCGAAATTAAAGTTAGGACATACTCCTTGATCTTTCGACTCCGCTCAAGATGACAAGGAGTATATTTATACATCAGAAAGTGCAATTTGTTTTACACACTGTCATATTCCAATCATATTCAGAAAATCAAGATAAAAAAAACTGCATCCAAATACTTAATTCTTTGAATGCAGTCAATTCCAATCATTTGCCTACTTACATTTACAAATAGCCCTGATGACTACATTGACGCAAGCCATATTTTGATTTCTAGATCTTGGATAAAGTTTTTTGATTATTTTCGAATGACCACTTCCGTGAATTCCAGCCAGATCACTATTTATACTATTGAAAATATTAGTCACAGTACAATCTTCACCTCCCGTATCACACGTACCCTCACAAAGTTCTGCAGTGAAGCCAAGTCTTGCTAAAAAGTCTTCTACACTTTCTCCAGATTGTCTTTTCAAGTCCTTCCCCGTCAAATCTAATTTTTGAGAATGGTAGGTAGAACCATCTACACTTTTGGGCTTGCAGGAATCTTTCGCAGTGGTAAAAGCTTCTCCAATATCCCGGGTCGATGCTTCACTCTGTTCTAGATCTGAATCACCAAATTCGGTGCTACATGAAAATAGAAGAAAGACAGACAAGGAACATAAAAGAAAAATTCTAAAATTTTTGAATAACATAATTTGATTTTTATTAATTAAAAAAGGATAATAATTATATGGTTTGCACCTTAAAATGGAATACCCGAATTATTCGAATGCATCGATCAATTCTGAATCGGTCCAGTACAACATGGCAGGCAAATGAAATTGAATCGTCTCACAAAATGCCATACTCCAGTGACAGGATGTTTTGCCTGAAGAATGATATTTTCATAGAAAGAGCAGCTTACTTCAAGTGGATCCTGAGCTGTTCCAAATGGAACATTTACTGAGCCATTCACATTGGGCAAGTCTATTATCCCGTTCGGTGTGATCAGTCGATAATCACCAGATTGATTAAGCAAAGTGCTAATGGTGATATGTCCAATAAATCGACAAGGAGTCAAACCTTGAATACAATTGCCGAAAAAGCTCTGTACCGTAATTCCGGATGTTCTATGAAATGGATATTTTGGCCCAGGTCCAGGATCAATATTAGGAAAAACTCTTACCCCGGCTGGACAAAGGTTATTCGACAGCATTTCATCTACTATTTCTTTGTCATTGTTTTCAACATAAAACTTGTACTCAGCTTCAATTTCAGATTCTGTAAGAGCAATTTCTGTATCTGAGTTTCCAGTAAAGAATTTCGCAAATGGATCTTCGAATATTCCGTTTGAGAAAGAAAGAAGGCCGATAGTACCAATACCCAATAAAAGCAAAATGAGTTTTGACTTTCCCCTCATTAGACTTTTCAAAAATGTGTTGTTTAATTGTTTCATAATATATATGATTTAAAAAATTAGATAATAAACGGTCTAGTTCAGGCTGCAACATCGACTGGCCTGAAGCGAACTCATTTTATTAGGATTAGGTATTTGTTAGGGGTGTGTAGACAAGCCATTCAGCTTAGGACTAAATGGCTATTATTACTGAAAATAAAATTTTGAAATATGTACTTCTATACGGCGATCTTAAAACTTAAAAGCACAAATGATATTCTCATTGAATACAAATCTAGAAAAGGAAAATGACTGAGGAATTACAAAAATATCTCATTTCCCTAAAGTTAGAATTGAATTAAAGAGCATCAAATTATTGTCTAAAAGATTCAATATAATACAGGAATCCCCTTATTTTAAAGGGCTAACGGAGTGCGGACAAATTTTGAATTAAAATCTCATGTCTGATTAGTAAGCGCATAATCTAAAACCATATAAATCGCAATTGAAACTTAATAAATATATTCCCTAACTTTGAACCATGACGAATAGAATTCCAGAATCAGAACTCATTCTTAATCCAGATGGTTCGGTTTACCACCTCAATCTCAAACCTGAAGATATTGCCCATGATATTATCACTGTAGGTGATCCCAATCGCGTAGAAAAGGTGGCAAAACATTTTGATCGCATAGATATTTCGGTATCGAAAAGGGAATTTAATACCGTCACAGGCTGGATCGGACCGAAGAGGTTGACTGTGATAAGCACAGGTATTGGCACAGATAACATCGATATCGTACTTACTGAATTGGATGCTCTGGTCAATGTGGATTTCCAAACCAGAACCAAGAAGACAACTCATACAAAACTAAAGTTTTATAGAATTGGTACCTCTGGATCATTAGACCCGGATCTTGATATAAATAGTATTTTGATCAGCAGCATGTCCATAGGCATTGACGGGTTAATGCATTATTATAATCTCGAACACTCAGACGACGAATCGAAACTAAACGAAAAGGCTCGAACGGCATTATCCAACTTGCCAAATGTAATCCCCTACTCCACAACCGCTTCGACTGCATTAGTTGAAAAATTCGCTCCTCTCGGCTCAAAAGGTATAACGATCACAGCTACAGGATTCTATGGCCCTCAAGGAAGGACAGTAATCGCGGCCCCAAAATCTTCAACTTTTCTGGATGATCTCGCTGCGATTGGTATAAATGATCTTAAAGTCACAAACTTTGAAATGGAAACAGCGGGCATATACGGAATGTCCTCCATCTTGGGACATGAGGCCATATCTATAAATGCAATTATTGCAAATAGAATCCATCAAACTTTCAGTAAAAACCCAAAAGAATTTGTAGCTCAATTGATAAAGGATGTTTTGAATATTTTGTGTGCGTAATTTTTTTTAACCGCTAAGTCGCTAATGTCGCTAAGAAATTTGAAATAATAGAAATACTATAAGCAATCTTTCAAATCTCTCCAATCTTTCAAATCTTCAACAATCTTTCCAATCCCTCCTCTTGGCGTTATACATCAAAAAACTAACTTTGCACTTCCTTAAAATGGAATTATTATATGAGAATATTCAGGGATCTCGGAGATCTTCCCTCATTTAAGAATGCAGTCATTACTATTGGTTCATTTGATGGTGTACACCGTGGACATCAAAAGATAATCAAGAGAATCAATCAACTTGCAAGAGAGATAGAGGGAGAGTCTATTATCGTGACTTTCGATCCGCATCCCAGAAAAATTATTTATCCTAAAGACAATACACTCGAATTACTTACAAGCCTTGAAGAGAAAATAAATCTATGCAAGAGCTTTGGGATTGATAATATGTTGATCGTCCCTTTTTCCATCGAGTTTTCACAACAAAATCCAAGAGAATACATTGAGAAATTTTTGATCGGCTTATTTGCTCCAAAATATATTGTGATTGGTTATGATCATCGGTATGGTTTGAATCGAGAGGGCAATATCGACTTGCTTAAGGAATATGAATCTGAAAATGGATTTTCCGTAATTCAAATCAAAAAACAAGAGCTGGAAGATATTACCATCAGTTCTACAAAAATCAGAAAAGCCCTCAAAGAAGGTAATATTCAAGAAGCAAATCAATTTTTGAATCATGCTTACAGCCTCAAAGGAAAAATTATTCATGGTGACAAAATTGGCCAAACGATTGGATATCCGACAGCGAATATAAAAGTGACCGAAGAAGATAAATTGATTCCTGCAGAAGGAGTCTATGGTGTAAAATGTACAATAGAAGGTCTGAAAAAAAATGGCATGATGTATATCGGCACTCGCCCCACCCTGGAAGGCAAGGCACCTGTTCAAAAAATCGAAGTCAATCTTTTTGATTTTAATGACAATGTCTACGATAAGGAAATCGAGGTCGAACTCCACCACCACATTCGTGGAGACATGAAATTTGACTCTTTACAATCACTCAAATTTCAATTGTCAAAAGATAAAGAATCTGTTTTGTCGGCATTTGCAAAGCAACCGGTCGCCTCTAATAATCGAGATAAGGTATGTATTGCCATCTTGAATTACAATGGCGAAGAATTGTTGGAATCTTACCTGCCGCAGGTGCTATATTCTTCCGAAGACTTGATAAATATCACTGTGATCGACAATGCCTCTACAGATGAGTCGATTGCTTACATCCAGGATTGGCACCCCGAAGTCAATATCATCGAATTGGCCGAAAACTATGGATTTGCCGAAGGTTATAACAGGGGGATGGAATATGTGGACGCAGAATATACCGTAATCCTAAATTCTGATGTCAGTGTAGCTACCAATTGGCTGGATCCTTTGCTAAAACGATTGGATGCCAATCCGCACCTGGCTGCAGTACAACCGAAAGTATTGAGCTTGGAAGAAAAATCGAAGTTTGAATACGCTGGTGCCGCTGGTGGCTACATGGATGCCCTGGGCTACCCCTATTGCAGAGGAAGGATATTCGATAATGTAGAAGAAGATTCGAAGCAATATCAATCTATCGAAAACATTGATTGGGCTACAGGAGCAGCGATGGTGGTGAGGACCGATGTATTCAAGAATCTGGGAGGATTCGACAAAGATTATTTTGCTCACATGGAAGAAATTGACTTTTGTACTAGAGTTCGTGCAGCAGGATACAGCCTTGAAGTAGTACCAGAATCCGTAATCTATCACCTGGGTGGTGGCACCCTTGATTATGGAAATCCCAGAAAAGTATACTTGAATTTCAGAAATAGCTTATTCACAATTTTCAAAAATGAGTCCACATCCAGATTGCTTTGGCTACTGCCAGCCCGTCTTATTTTAGATGGTGTTGCAGGTTTGAAATTTTTACTTGGCGGACAGTTTTCAAGTATTTCAGCAATAATAAAGGCACATTGGTCATTCTTCATGACTTTTGGCAAGCTCCGAAAGAAAAAGAGACATTATCAGTCACTTATCAACAAATACAAGGTAGGCAGTCCGGTCCCAAGGTCAAGTTTCAGTACTTCCATAGTGTGGGATCATTACATCAGAAACAAAAAGAAATTTTCTAGTCTAATCAAGAAAAGTAAATGAAAGGAAAAGTGGAAATCGTCTTTGAAGATGAGCACTTGCTAGCGGTAAACAAACCAGCTGGTATTCTCACCATTCCAGACAGATTTAGAAAGGATATCCCGAATCTATTCGCTATGCTTTCAAAAAACAGAGCACAACTTTATACTGTGCATAGATTGGATAAATTCACCAGTGGAGGGCTATTATTTGCCAAAAGCAAGGAAGTCCACAAAGCACTTTCAGAATTGTTTGCAGATCGAATACCTGAGAAATACTACCTGGCCATAGTAGATGGTGTGCCAAGAGAAAAGGAAGGGACTATCGATCAACCGCTAACAGAATCCATGGTAACTCGTGGAAAAATGCTCATCCATCCTAGAGGCAAGCAATCAAAGACCAGCTATGAAGTCATTCATAATTTTGTGAAATTTTCATGTCTCAAAGTGAGAATTCATACGGGGCGATTGCATCAGATTCGTGTGCATCTATCTCATATCGGTCACCCTCTTATGGTAGATTCTCTTTATGGAGCCAGAGATGCCTTTTACCTGTCTGAGATCAAAGGGCGAAAGTACCGAATGAAAAAAGGAGAAGAAGAAAGACCTCTTTTGACACGACAGCCACTGCACTCTCATCGATTAATACTGCCACATCCAATTACAGGAAAAAAACTTGATTTGGAATTTGAGCCGCCAAAGGATATCAGGGCCGCACTGAAGCAGTTTGAGAAGATATTGAAGAAGTAGAAGGATTGGAGAGAAGGGAAAGATTGGAGAGATTAGAAATTGTGGATTGTTGATTGTTAATTGTTGATTGTGGATTGTTGATTGTTAATTGTTGAAGATTGGAGAGAATGGAAAGATTGGAAAGATTGGAGAGATTGGAGGGATTGGAGGGATTGGAGGGATTGGAGGGATTGGAAATTATTGATTGTGGATTGTTAATTGTGGATATCCAGCGAAAATCTTAGCGTCTTTAGCGCCTTCGCGGTTAATTCCAAATCTATATTGTACAGTCTCATAATAAGTAGTATTTTGCTCAAAATTTAAAATCGCATGAGGATTATCGTCTATATCTCACTATTATTCAGTGGACTCTTGCACGCCCAAACCAATGAAATACTCATAATAGATAAAAGTAATGAAGAGCCATTGATTGGGGCTACGTTACAGGCTAGCAGCGGCAATGGAATAAGTGACGAAGATGGTGTTATATCCATTGCATTAAACAAATTTCCAGATACCCTGACTGTCAATTATTTGGGTTATGCCGAAAAGAGCATTATCGTCGTCAGCCAGGATGACGTGCCAGCTGTGATTGCTCTTGAAAGTATGGTTTTATTAGAAACTATGACGGTTACTGCATCGAAATATCAAAAGCGATTGAGTGAGTCTACCGTATCTGTTGAAGTATTAAAACCAGAGCTTATAGACAATTCCAATTCAGTGACGATTGATGATGCATTGGACAAAGTGTCAGGGGTACAATTGATTGATGGACAAGCCAATATAAGAGGAGGTAGTGGATATTCTTATGGGGCTGGTTCAAGAGTGATGTTGCTCATAGATGACATGCCAGCGCTTCAATCCGATGCTGGATTCCCAAATTGGGGAGATATGCCTGTAGAGAATATTGATCAGGTGGAGATTGTAAAAGGAGCCTCATCGGCATTATATGGGTCGGCCGCCCTGAATGGGATTATTAATATCCGAACAGGTACACCTACCTCGGTACCACAAACAAAAATTTCTGCTTCCTATCGTGCTTTTGGCAACCCTGCAGATTCGACTAAAAAATGGTGGGGAGATACAGCGAGATATGAATATGTATTGAGCGCGGTTCACAAACAAAAATTTGACAAATTGGATTTTGTTGGATCGGTTTTCCATTATCGAGAAGAAAGCTTTAATAAAGCAACATATGACGATAGATATCGAGGTACCGTAAAACTTAAATATCGACTATCCGACAAGGCTTTTATTGGTCTGAACACCTTAATCAACAAAGGAAATGATGGTGATTTTTTCATCTGGGAATTTGGTGATGCACGTGCCCACAATCCAATTGTAGGTGGTGAATCTGTTAGTGAAGTTTTTAGATACTTTATCGACCCTTCGTTCGTAATAGAGGATGGAGCTGGCAATACCCATCGGCTCAATACCCGCTTTCATCATATAAATAACACCAACAGTGGCAATCAATCCAACAAGTCGAATACCTTCTTTGGAGAGTATCAATTTCAAAGAAAATTTGAATCGATAAATACGCTTGTAACTACAGGACTGATTGGCTCTCAGAGTAATACGGATGCTGAACTATTCGGTGATACCACCTTCACCACAAATGTATTCGCCTATTATGCCCAATTGGAAAAGAAAGCTTTTGAAAAGTTGAATTTATCTGGTGGTCTGCGGTACGAATACAATGAACAGCTCACACCTGAAGTCTTCAATGATATTGTCATTCCCGATGGTAAGATCAGTGCTGGAAAGTGGATTGCCAGACTTGGTGCAAGTTATGAATATATGCCATTCAGTTCGATTAGAGCATCCTGGGGACAAGGATACAGATTCCCGACCATCACGGAGCGATTTATTACTACTACATTTGGAATTTTCCAGATTCGATCAAATCCAGACTTGGTCCCTGAATCAGGATGGACAGCAGAATTGGGACTGAAGCAAGGTTTCAAATTTGCAGGATTCAAGGGATTTCTGGATGCTTCGATTTTTACCAGCCAGTACGAAGAGATGATGGAATTTACATTTGGACTAGGGGCATCGGGAGCTACATTTACTTCTCAAAATATAGGAGACACCAAAATAAATGGATTTGAAATCAGTCTTTTCGCAACTGCCAATTTAGGCCCAATCGAAATAACGGGATTTGGTGGATATACTTATATCAATCCGACATATACCAATTTTGAAGGTAACGATTCTCTTCAACTCAGTCTTTCAGAAGGTGTGAATGTATTAAAATATCGATCGAAACATAATGCCAAAATGGATGTCCAGGCATCATACAAAAACTTTGCAATAGGACTTGCGGTCAATCGAACCAGTCATGTAATCAATATCGATGCGGTTTTGGAAGGCAGGGACTTTGAAGGTTTTCTTGACATGCCCGATATACTAGGGGTAAAAGGATACAGAAAACAAAATAATAATGGCTACACGCGATTGGACAGTCGTATTTCATATACATACAAAAATGCCAAACTCGCCTTTTTAATTAGCAATTTGACCAATATTGAATATACCGTTCGTCCAGCCTTGTTAGAAGCTCCAATAGCTTATGCATTGAGATTAGATTATGTATTTGATTGGAAATAGTCGTCTCTATAACAAATGAATGAACATTTCAGAACAATTAAACTGTAAGACTATGTTATACATACATTCCAAAACAATTCAAAAATTAAACAGAATTAAAGTATTTGTCATGAATAATAAAATGTCTTTCCATCTCGTATTGGCGCTTCTATTTGTAGCTGCCTCTTGTAAATCTGAAGTAAAGAAACCCGAATACTCAGGAACAGAAAAAGTCGAAGTAAATACACCTGTCGTTGAGGCTAATACTGGGTCAGATGATTCTGACATCAAGGAAGTCCCTGGCACAAATGAGGATAAAGAAACAGACAAAGAGGTGGTCAAACCTGTGAAAGAAAAAAAATCAACCAAGGGTCAATCTTCTTCAACTAAAAAAGAAAATCTTAAAAAGCCTATTGTCGATAAAGGAATAGAAATCGAAATGGGAATGGAAGAAACCGAGCCAAAAAAGGAGGTAAAAGACCCCGTAAAAGAAGTGAAAATTGACACTAAGACTCCTGTAAAGGAATCAAAACCTGAGGCCATAGAAGAAATGGAAACTGAAAAACCGAGCAAGCCAGAAAGGATTGAAGAATTTGTTGGCTTCCCAAATCATGCAACGTTGGACGGATTGCTGAAGGCTCATGTATCAGCTAGTGGTGTAGTGGACTATGCTGGATTGAAAAGTAAAGAATCAAAATTAGATGAATACTTGACCAAATTGGAGACGAACCCACCAGGAACAACTTGGAATCGAAATCAAAAGCTGGCGTACTGGATCAATGCCTACAATGCTTATACCATTAAACTTATTCTTAAAAATTATCCTGTAAAGAGTATTACTGATCTACACGGTGGCAAGCCTTGGGATGTAAAATGGATAAAAATTGATGGTAAGAATTTATCTCTGAATAATATTGAAAATGATATTATTCGTCCCAAGTTCAATGAACCAAGAATTCATTTTGCGGTCAATTGTGCTGCCAAATCATGTCCCCCACTTCTAAATGCAGCATACAAAGACAAATCATTGGATAGTCAATTGGAGTCTCAGACTAAGAAATTCGTCAACAATTCGGCGTACAATACCTTGGGCAAGAATGAAATTACTGTATCCAAGATTTTTGACTGGTATGGAAAAGACTTTGGCAGTGTGGCATCTTTTGTAATGAGATATGCAGATAGCACTGTAAAGCCCAACGCTAAAGTTAGTTTTATGGAATATGACTGGGCTTTGAATGGGAAGTAGACGTCCACTTCCACAATAAGGGTCACATGAAGTGAAGTAAAATTCTTCAAATGCTTTTTATGGAAATACAAAATCTGAACAACTAGAGTCTTCATCAAGTTGTTCAGGTTTATTAAGTGATCCAATTCTATATTTTCAATCCGAAATTCATCTTTTCAATTAGCCTCTTTTCAATTTGTCAATGACAAAATCTATCAAGACATATTCAGACATTCATTCTTTGACATAGGTTAAGTCGCTTTTAATAAAGCACTTTGCCACCCTACTTTTCGCTTCCATATAATACACCAATTATCCTATTTTATAAAAATCCGTCTCCTTCTGAACACACCATTCAAAAGTTCGAGAAAGTATTTTTTGACATAAAATCATCAGAATCTTTCTTTCAATTTTCATCAACTCAACTTGGTACGATTGACTAAAACGTACTATTTCATTAGGTTTTCCAGCTTCATTTAACTAAATTACAAACCGAGCAACTTTTATAACCCTTGCTTTTTCATTCATTTGATAAAGATTTAAGATGTTCAAATTCATTTTTAATACAGCATTGGTCATTATTCTGAGTGTCAATTTATTGTCTGGTCAGGAAATTTGCAATAATGGTGTTGATGATGATGGGAATGGGCTTATTGATCATCTAGATCCTGCTTGTGATGCTTGTTATGGATACATTTATGGAACAATCGCCGAAGATTTTGAAGATTATTCATGTTGTCCAGAAGAAGATGGACAAACTTTTTGTATTAATGGGTGGCAAGCTACCTCTAGTAGCCCTGACTATTTTAATACCTGCGATTATCTTGGCGGAATTATCAAACCACCGGCACCATTACCTATCCCCTCTGGAAATGGAGCAGTAGGCCTTGCAACTTGGGGAGAATCAATTGGAATTTGTTTAGATAACCATTTGTTGGCTGGTGAACCCTATGACATAAGTTTTTTTGTCGGATTCCATACCGCTTTGGAACTACTAGCTAGTTTGGATGTTGAATTCTCACTCTTTGGATCAACTAATTGCGCCAACATGGTTGATCATGCCAACTGTTTCAGTTCTACTTGGTTTGAAATTGCCTCCTTTAATGTTATAGGCGACCAAGATTATAGTTGGGTGCACTTTTCATCCACTTTTAGCCCTAGTGTTGATATATCAGCAATTGCGATTGGACATAGTTGCGCTTTTATTGAAAATATTCTACCACATAATTACCATTTTATAGACGACATTAAAATCACTGGACTCCTTGGTCCTCTGGATCTATTAGGTGATATCCCAGAAATATCATATACAGGAAACTGTATTGATGGCATTTATATTGAAACTGATATATATGATGCAGATTCTTACCAGTGGTATGTGGATGGTGATCCTATTTTAGGTGCCACTACAAATCCTTACCAAATAGAATCGAGTCAATTGGGAACGTATCAAGTATCTATTTTTGATGATTTGGGATGCAACATTATTTCAGATTCCTTAGTGGTTGATACAGAAATAGAGGTTTTGGATATTGACGGGGATATTCTTCACTTGAATTGTTTTCTTGAACCTACAGGCAGCATCGATATATCCGTTTCAGATCAAACCAATTCTCCATTGACGTATTTCTGGAGTAATGGTGAAACAACTGAGGATATTGCAAACCTTTATGCAGGAACATATACGGTCATCGCTACGGATGCTTACGGATGCTTCGGAGAAATGGAATTCACAATTGAAGGCCCAAATCCAATGATCAATACTATTGATGTCGTACAGCCATATATGGGCAACCCTGGATCAGCTACTATTACCACTACCGGTGGTATAATGCCGTATACCTACCAATGGAGCAATGGTAACTCCTCCTCTTCAGATGATAATCTTTCTCCAGGCATATATTCAGTTACGGTTTCCGATGAAAATGGGTGCGACGAAGTACTTGTATTTGAGATAACTTCTGATTTCGTGGTACATACTTCTACTGTGGGAGTTTCATGCCATGAAAGCTGTGATGGTACCATCTCACTTGATATTAATGGGCCTGATGTGGCTTATAATGTGGTATGGGCAGATGCAAATCTGGATGGATTTATGCCCAGTGATGTATGTGCAGGCAGCTATGATTATGTAGTAAGTGATGAAAGCGGTTCTACATTTGAAGGTACAGTTACTGTATTAGAACCTGATGAATTAATTGTAAGTGCTGATTACCAGGATTTTGTTTGTGACATTTCAGAGAATACCATCATTGCCCTGGAAGTGAGTGGTGGAGTACATCCATATATCTACTCTTGGTCCAATGGCAGCACTATGGATACACTATTAAATGCTGGAGTAGGCAATCATACTGTAACGGTGGAAGATGACAATGGTTGCATAGAGAGTCTAACATTTGTGGTTGACACCTTCCCTTCACTTAAACTCTCATTTGCCACAACTTTAGCCGGTTGTAATGGAGCACTAGATGGCAGCATTGACCTGGATATTACAGGAGGCCAGGCCCCATTTATGTTTCATTGGAATAATGGCTCTGTGAGTGAAGATTTGAGTGACTTGACTCAAGGAATTTACACTGTCACAGTAACAGATAGCAACAATTGCATGGCTATAGATTCTGTTGTTGTCCATGCTGATTCCGGTATAGAAGTATCGGCAATTGTATCAAACACCAATTGTTCTGGTCTTGATGATGGATCTATATATTTAGACATCCTGGGAGGCACGAATGACTTGGAAATTGAGTGGGATATAGCTTCGGATTCAAACTATATTTTTGATTTACCACCTGGCAGTTATTCGGTGACAATTACAAATGAAAATGGCTGCACCTGGAATGAATCCTATTCCCTATCTCAAAATTCAGACTTGACTATTACTGCAGAAATCGAAGATAATCCATGTTTTCAAGGACAAGAAGGAAGCATAAATATTCAAATCGAAAATAGCACCAGTCCTTACACCATATTGTGGAGTAATGGAAGTACGGATGAAGACCTATTCAATATTTCGGCAGGATTGTATGAGTTATCGCTCATAGACAGTTTTGGCTGTGAATACAATTATTCCTATGTGGTTGACGAAGAATCAGAGATGGAA
Source organism: Saprospiraceae bacterium (assembly GCA_965230575.1). GTDB lineage: Bacteria > Bacteroidota > Bacteroidia > Chitinophagales > Saprospiraceae > CAJXUU01. The sequence continues at coordinate 4,872,257 of OZ246013.1, read as the reverse complement.
TATAGTTCGAGCTTAACAGAACCTGGATGCAATGGAGCTTCAGATGGCTCAATAGTAATATCTCCAATATCAGGCTCATTGCCACTATCATATAATTGGAGTACAGGGGATATCACCAATCACATTTCCGATATTCAGGCAGGATCCTACTATTTAACCATTACTGACAATGCAGGTTGCACTAAATTGGATTCCTTTATACTTTCCGAAAACAGTACGCTTGAACTGAATGAAAATATTACTCATAATCCATGTCACGGAGATAGCCAAGGTCAAATTTCAATTGGAATTTCAGGCGGTATTGAACCCTATGAAGTTATTTGGAGCAATAACAACAACACAACATCTATTTCTAACTTGACTGCAGGTACATATATGGCCTCAGTAACTGATGCTGTTGGGTGCGAAATTATTCAATTGTACACAGTATTCGAGCCAGATTCATTGGAAATCATAGAAGAAATAGCCTTACCACTGTGCCATGACGAACTAGGTTCTATTTCGATTGAAGGAATTGGAGGGCTTGCCCCGTATTTTATTTTGTGGTCGACGGGAGCTACCTCATCCACAATAAATATTGAGCCTGGCAACGACTATGAAGTCACTCTTACGGACATAAATAATTGCAGGTCGACTTTGGATTTTACAGTTGAAGAAATCTTCGAAATTGACATCACTATACTTTCAATAACGGAGCCAGGATCAACAAATAATAATGGTGAAATAGAAATTGAAATAGAAGGTGGGACGCTTCCTTATCAAATAGAATGGAGCAACGGACAGGTAGGAACTACAGCATCGGGACTAGGTTTTGGCACACATACTATCAATGTAGTGGATGCCAATGGTTGTACTGCCCAATTAAATATTGATTTGGATAATGACCCTTTGACACTTCAAAGCTCTCTGGAACACAATATATGCTTCGGAGAATGTAATGGATCTATTGAATTGGATATTAGTGGAGGCATTTTGCCCTATTCCCTTACTTGGTCAGATGGACAAACCACGCCTTCCCTAACCAGCTTGTGCAACGGGATGTATCAAGCAACCATTGTCGATGCATCTGGAAGTGAAATCATATCTGATATATTTAACATCGAAAGTCCCGATCAAATCGATATTGACGGTCAGGTGATGGATATTTCTTGTGTAGGTATTCCAGATGGTGCAATAGAAATCAATGCTGCTGGAGGTACAATGCCTTTCGAATATTCCTGGAATAATGGAATGACGGACAAGAAAATAAATAATCTAAGTCCTGGAATATATCGAGTGACCGTCACAGACCAAAACGGCTGCATCAATACTTCTGACTTTACCTTAGAAGATATTCCCGTCGTTGATTTTGAGCTTGAATTAATCGACTTTGATTGTGATGAAGAATATACAAGCATTGAGGTGACAGGAGATAATCTTAATAATTACCCCATTTACATCAACGACTCAGAAGTCATGCTGAATGAAAATGGACATATTGGAAATTTGTCTTCTGGAATCTATTCTATATCCTATAAGATCAATGAAGACTGCATGATTGCTATTCAAGATGTTGAGGTAATAAATCCCAATGAAAAGCAAATAAACTTGAGCGTTGAATCTGCTTTTTTGCAGGAAGGAGAATTGCTGGAATTGACTCTTGAAATAATAAGTGATTTGGCGGTTGAAGGATTTGAAATTGATTGGGATGTATCAAATGCTTACGAATGCACGGAATTCTTTCATGAAGGTCAATGCAAGACTGTCCTTATTACCGTTACAGAAGATGAAGTGGTGGAAGTTACATTCACCGATGATCGAGGTTGTATAGAAGTATTGACTTCAGAAATAATGGTAGACAAGACAAAGTATGTTTTTGTTCCAAATATATTCAGCCCTAATGGAGATGGAATAAATGATGAATTTGAAATAACAACCAACTATTTGGACATTACAATAAGTCAATTTGTGATTTATGATAGATGGGGGAATAATGTTTATTCTCAAAACAATAAACAACTGTCAGACCTTACTCCATGGGACGGAATATCCAGGAATAAAGAAGCGAATGACGGAGTCTATATGTATGTTTTATCCTTTAAGACTATTGATGGGATCGATGTATGGGAAGTGGGAGATATAACTATTATTAGATAAGCATTACTTGGAAAGAGGTTCCATCTTAGCATTGGTGATTAATCGATTATACAAGCTTGTATCTAAAGTATCAAAAGATTCAATTTGAGTTTTCAGTAAATTGAGCGTCTCTTCCACCTGGATTTTTGTCCATTCATTCAAGTCTATATTTTTGAAAGATATGGGTTCAGATTGATTTCTTAATGCTATTTCATTTAAAAATTCGCTGTATATTTTTTCAGTTTCCTCCTTGCCCAGTTGTTTCAAACTAATCAAGAATCTATTGCCATTAATAGTAGTGACATCTTCTTGCAAATCGGCTATGTCATCATTAATCTCTGTCACCAGGTCAAACAATCGCCATTGAGATTCTTTGATTGCTTTGGATAGTTCAGAATTATTTCTGTATATAATTTTTCTAAGCAATTTCACATCACAAGATTTGTAGAAGTAGAAATACTCCATAGACAAGCGAGTAGGCAGTTTCAACCTTCGAATGTCCAATTCATGTTTCTGATACTTATAAATATGACGGCAATATCTGTGATGCAAGTGATTGGGAATTGCAAGACCATCCAAAGCACCATAAATCTTTCTCCAGCGATCTTCAATAATGGACATGTCAACATCCCAATTGGTCTCTAATTCATGATCCAACTTATAAATATGAAATTGCAATTCTATCAATCGCTCATAATATGCATCATCCCAATCTTTCCCACCAAAACTTATCAATTCAGGCAATTGTCTGTATTCGAAAAGCTCAATTATTTTATTTCTCAATTCAATATTCATATGCAAATATTCTCTTTCCCCCTGGGTATCGTTCTAAAGATTCAAAATTTCAATTATCTAAAAATAATGGATTTTATTATTTCCTCGCCACAAGACTTGTTTAATAAATCGATCACTTTTTCATTGGACATACTCAATTCACTTCGCAATGGAGCAGACATCAAATAAACGGTAAGAACTCCATCTTTGAAGTATAATTTTTGGGTATACGAACAAATGATCTCACCCATTTCACTTTTCCATGCTTCCCTGATGCGTACAGTTGAATATCCCTTTTGCAGTTTCTGATTACTGCCAATCATGTCATCAAGGACTTCACGGATATTTCTATCATTGTGTTTAACTACGTACTTTTTCCAATTGTCCTTCATTTACTATATATGCTGAATGCTCTACATTTAATTTTGTCAATAAATCAGGTACTCGATCCACATTCGTGTCACTAATAAAGACTTGTCCCAATTCGTCTGAGGCCACAATCGACAACAGCTGCTCTACCCTCTTCCTATCCAACTTGTCGAAGATATCATCCAATATCAAGATGGGCAGTGTGTCATTTTTATTGCTCAATATTTCATACTGTGCCAGCTTCAATGCTAAAATTACCGATTTAAGTTGGCCCTGAGAAGCAAAGTTCTTGAGATTCTGCTCGTTCATCTTCAACGCAATATCATCCTTATGAATTCCCGATGTTGTCCTAGATAATATTTTATCTTTTTCCATTACAGATTGAAAAATATTTTCGAGGCTGTCTTTCTCCAGGTGGGAAGCATATCCAATGCTGCATTGCTCATTATCACCTGAGATGATCTTGTAATACTTCTCAAATAAAGGAGACAACTGATCAATAAGAGCCTTCCTCATGTCGTAGATCATCTGAGCCGGTTTGTACATCCCGACCGAAATAGAATCCAATAACCTCTGATCAAAATAATGCTTCTCTGCAAACATTTTCAAGGTAACGTTGCGTTGCTTCAACAATCGATTGTACGCCAATATTGCATCGACATATGATCTATCGTACTGCATTATGGTATTGTCCAACAACTTTCGTCTCTCTTCACTCCCTTCCAACATCAATTGGATATCAATCGGTGCGATAATGACACATGGAAACTGCCCAATATGATCGGATAATCTCTCTCTCTTCTTTCCCGATAAAATAATTTCCTTCTTCTTTCCAGGGATCACTTTTATTTCCACCTCTTCTTTACCAGAGCCATTTTCAAAGACACCGAAACATCTAAAAAAAGTCTCTCCCTTTTTGACCACATATTTGTCCCCCGAAGAAAAATAGCTTTTGCCAATACATAGATAATATACAGCATCCAGCATATTGGTTTTACCCATTCCATTCTTTCCCGTCAGCGCATTGACCTGTGGATGAAAATCGGCTTGAACCGTGGCGTAATTATTAAAATTGGTAAGCTGAATGGATTTTACTTGCATGGATTCATTATCTCTGACAAAGAAAACAAGAATTGGTGATTTATAGAATAGAATTAGAGCTATTGTTGAAAACCTAATCCAATATTTATTTATAATAGTCATTCATCTGTGAATAACAGTGCTTTTATCAACCAAAACACTGGAATAGTTGTTGTATTGGTATAAAAATTATCCCTATGGCAATAAGATTTATTTATACTGTTATATCTTAGCGTTTCCAAAAATAGGATTGTGTAAAAAACATAATATGGCAGAAGTACTAACAAAGAAAAAAGCGGTCGCAAAAAAATCAACAATGAAGTCTAAAGCAAAACCAAAATATAGCAAGAAACAATATTTGAGCTGGTTTGAAATAATGTATAGAGTTCGGAAGTTTGAGGAAAGAACATTGTACGCTTATTCTCAGCAGAAGATTAGAGGATTTTGTCATGTCTATATTGGACAAGAGGCCATCGCCGCAGGATTGACATCTGGAATCACCAAAGATGATAAAGTAGTAACTGCTTACAGACAGCATGGAATCGCTTTGGCCAGAGGTTTGGATTCAAATTCTTGTATGGCAGAGCTTTTTGGTAAGGCTACAGGTTGTGTAAAAGGAAAAGGTGGAAGTATGCACTTTTTCAGCAAGGAGCACAATTACTTTGGAGGAAATGGTATCGTTGGTGCTCAAATTCCAATTGGTACAGGAATCGCTTTTGCTGAAAATTATAGAGGGACTAAGAATCTATGTGTTACCATGTTTGGAGACGGAGCGGCAAGACAAGGCGCGCTTTATGAATCATTCAATATGGCGATGACCTGGAAGCTACCTGTTCTATACATATGTGAAAACAACAAGTATGCTATGGGTACTTCAGTCGAAAGAACAAGTAATGTTCAGGAAATCTACAAGATCGGGTCGGCATTCGACATGCCAAGCGAACCAGTGGATGGTATGAATCCTGAAGCTGTCCACGAAGCATTGGAAAAAGCCGCTAAGCATATCAGGTCTGGTAAGGGGCCTTACTTCCTGGAAATCAATACGTATAGATACCGAGGACATTCTGTATCAGATCCAGCAAAATATAGAACGAAAGAGGAGCTGAAAGAATACAAGGACAAGGATCCTGTGGTCTTAATCGTGAATAAAATGATCGATAATAAAATAGCAACTCAAGCTCAAATTGATAAGATCAAGACAGCTATTGATAAGGAGGTTGAAGATGCATTGGTATTTGCAGAAGAGTCTGATTATCCTTTGGGTTCTGAACTTTACGATGATAACTATGTACAAAAGGATTATCCATTTATAGTGGACTAGAAATATGTGGTTGGCATATTGCTGACTAATGAAAAAGGCTTGACGTCGTTGATGTTGAGCCTTTTTTTTATTCACCGCAAAGTTCACCAAGAATACGCAATGTTCACAAGGATAAATCTAAGTCCTGAAGGGGGGGTACACAATAGCCAGGGGTAGAAATTTCCAGGCTATGGTGTAATCAATTTTAGTTGGATGCAAGTCAACCACAGCATCGTATTTGTGTACAGGATATCATCAATCTTCAGTACGATTATTACCTTTCTGGCAATTCTGGGCATTGACCAATATTTAAAAATATTTCTCTTAACTAGGGGAATTCAGAAGTAACAATCATTACATCCTTTGAGTACAGCTGGAGAGCTTGAGAATATTCGAGGGCAAAAATTGGCCTTATTCAGTTTAGTATTTTGGATTCCTATTTTCTGTTAAAAACTCAAAAGTGTTTGAGGATAGCAAATGATTACTTGAAAGTATACATTCCAGCAAATCAATACATTACAATTGAAACTTTAACTTTTGATCCGAGTTTTTTGAGTTTAAGAAAATGGGGATTCAAAATGCGTTAAGAACTGAATAAAGCCTTGGGTTTTTTGGATCGTTTTTGGGCCAAGCCAAAAATGATCGCCCGTCATGACGAATGATCAAATGAGTTGAAAAAATATTACCCTGTTTCACGTAAAAAGTAGCAAAAATGGGGTAATCTTTTCAGAAGAAACATGCGAAAAGAGTCGATATCTAAGGAAAATAGCTTTTTATGAATACCCCTTAACTCGACCAAACTCAAAAAAAATCCTGACCAGCATTTCTGCGCAGTCAGGATTTTTTATTATTCTAAAATGTAGGAATCTACCCTTTATTCTCGTCTCTAGGGATAAGTACTTTTCTACTTAATCTCATTTTTCCAGTTTTCTCATCTATTCCGATCAACTTCACTTTTACTGGATCGCCTTCTGAGAACACCTCGCTCACATCATTGATTCTTGTATGCGAAATTTCTGAAACGTGGAGCAATCCACTCTTTCCGCTGAATTTCACAAACACACCATATGGCATCACTGAATCGACAACTGCCTCGTAGATGTCACCTACACTTGGCATAAAGGTAATCTTATCTATAGCCGCTTTTGCTGCATCGATAGCCGCCTTGTCGCTACTAGAAATAGAAACAACTCCTTTTTCATCTACTTCCTCGATATTGATTACTGTACCAGTGGTAGCTTGAAGTTCTTGTATGATTTTACCTCCAGGGCCTATTACCGCTCCGATAAAGCTCTTGTCTATAATAATCTCGATCATTCGAGGTGCATGTGGTTTCAAGTCTTCTCTCACAGCTGGGATAGCCTTACTCATTTCGTTCAATATATGCAACCTTCCTGCTTTTGCCTGTTCCAATGCTTTCTCTAAAGTAGAATATGGAAGTCCATCAATTTTGATATCCATTTGGCATCCTGTGATTCCTTTCTCAGTACCTGTCACTTTGAAGTCCATATCACCCAAGGCATCTTCGTCACCAAGGATATCAGATAAGATGGCAATATTGTCTCCATCAGCAATCATTCCCATTGCAATACCTGACACAGGAGCTTTGATTTTGATACCCGCATCCATCATTGCCATAGTACCTCCACAGACTGTTGCCATAGAAGAACTACCATTTGATTCCAATACATCTGAAACAATTCTTATTGTATATGGATTTTCTTCCGGAAGTACCTTTCTTAATGATCTACCCGCAAGATTTGCATGCCCTACTTCTCTTCTTCCCGGCCCTCTCATAGGCTTAGTCTCTCCTACTGAGAATGCTGGAAAATTGTAGTGAAGTATGAAATTGTCGTAATAATTGTTCAATGCTGTATCGATCATCAATGTATCCGTCTTACTACCCAGAGTAAGTGAGCACAGTGCTTGAGTCTCTCCTCTATTAAATATTGAAGATCCATGCGCTGCTGGCAGATAATCAACTTCACCCCAAATAGGTCTGATTTCATCTGATTTCCGTCCATCCAATCTAACACCTTCATCAAGTACCATTTTTCGGATTACGGCTTTTTTAAGTTTGTCAAAATAAGTGGATACAAAATCACCATTCTCTTCCATCCATTCTTCTCCATGCTCTTCAAGTAAGGCATCTTTTAATGCTGTCTTAGCATCTTTCAATCCATTCTTTCTATCTTCCTTGTTGTGGGCGCCTTTCGCAACAGCATATATAGCATCTTTTGATTTTGCGGCCACCATTGCTTCAACCTCTTCATTTTCAGGAGCAGGTTCAATTTCTCTTTTCACTGTAGCTTTCTCACCTACCTTTTGAGCAAGGTCCAGTTGAGCCTGGATCTGAACTTTTATAGCTTCATGTCCTACCTTAATGGCTTCGATCAATTCGCTTTCCTGGCATTCATCAGCCTCACCTTCTACCATCATCACATTGTCCATAGTAGCTGCGATAATAATATCCATACTTGCTTCTTCCAGTTCTTGACGTTCTGGGTTCACTTTATACTCTCCATTTATCTTGGCAACTCTCACTTCAGAAAGTGCTTCTGCAAATGGTATATTTGATACAGACAATGCCGCCGAAGCTGCAAGTGCCGCGTACGCATCGGGCATATTCCGTTCATCTCCAGATATTAGATTGATAATCACTTGAGTATCGTTCATGTATCCATCGGGGAATAAAGGCCGCAATGCTCTATCGACCAATCTTGATGTCAATATTTCGTAATCAGATAATCTTGCTTCTCTTCTAAAGAAATTGCCAGGGATCTTACCTGCTGCGGCAAATTTCTCTTGATAATCTACGGACAATGGAAAGAAGTTTTGTCCTTCTCTCGGTTCATGTGCAGATACGACTGAGCAAAACAACATTGTGTTTTCTACTTTGACTACAACAGAACCATGCGCCTGTGTTGCCAATTTTCCGGTTTCAATTGTAACTTCTTTACCATCTGGCAAGTTAAACGAAGTTGTTGTAGGAATTTGATTTCCCATAAGAATGTCAATTATTTAAGGTTTAATTAATGTACAAATGCCGGACATTCATGAGTGTTGAAGAGTAAAATGGTTAAAGTCGAGATCTTGTAGTTTGACTACTTTATAAATGTAATTTACCTCACTTTTGCTACTTGAATAATAACAACCTTTTCAACAGTAAGAAATGTTTTCAGAGCGTTTTTAGCTTTCTCTACGCTCGTACAGCTTTATTTGTTCTTTTTATTTCGGCACGAAAATACATTTATTTAATTACATTTCATTACATATTAAGAAAAATAATATGTTTTGGAAATTGACTTACACTTTTGACAAATGCTTTACGGCTCAGGGATTAAGGCATTTCTACATAAAAAATGTATAACCAATTGGAAGTTTCTGCCTGTCGAGAGAATGACAATTGCTCGACTAATAAGGACATAAAAAAAGCCTTTCGAAATTTCGAAAGGCTTTTAAAATTATTTTCTGATATCGAGCTTTTCAATAAGCGCTCTATATTTTGTGATATCTCTTTTAGCAAGATATCCTAGTAATCTTTTTCTTTTACCAACTAGTCCAAGTAAGGTTCTTCTTGAAGAATGATCTTTATGGTTTGTTTGTAAGTGCTCTGAAAGTGCCTTAATTCTAAATGTAAATAATGCCACTTGTCCTTCTACGGAACCAGTGTTTTTAGCACTTCCGCCATGTTCAGCGAAAATTTCTTCTATTTTTTCTTTAGGTCTGTAAGTTGCCATTTTTTAATTAATTATAGGTTACCAATATATAGATCACACATAGATCTATGGTTAGCGGGTGCAAAAGTACGTTAATTATTCCTAGCAAACAAATTTGGGTCATTTTATGTGTACGGATCTTCAAAGCCTTCCCTTTCCTTTCTATAAGCAATCTTCATCATCCAGAAAATCAACTAACTGCATTCTCAATCTACCCTACTCAAGATTTAAGTAATTCTATTTTCACTCCCCACTCAACCTCTTGGCTATTCTAAACTTCACCGAGGGCAACTCGGAAGCATAGAATGTCTGAAAGTGAGAATCCAATTTCATATGCTTATTCGTTATCCCAGCATAGAACGACAAACTTTCATATGGTTCCAGACTTAATCCCAAATCATATAAGGGAAAAACTTCAACAGATTGCTCGGTTCGAATCAAGTTGGTATCCGAATCAAAAATGATATAGAATAAATCATTCAAATTCATCTTCTTAAAAAGTCTAAGATTTATATTAAAAACAGAACTTGATTGCATCGATGAAAACAAGGCCCATTGATTCATTGGGCGGTAATAATTTTTGAGGGGGTACAGTTGCGATCCTACATACGGTGAAGAAAAACCTCCCAGATATCTTATTTTTGAAGGATTGTAATATTCATCGTTCCATCCATCTCCATAATACCGCAAGTATAGCCCAATCCTGGAAGAAGGCTTTTTGTATTCATATCCCAAATAGCCTGCAATAGGAATGTCCATATCCAGTCTGAGATTCGCTTGTGCAACAAATTTGCTCGCCTCACTTAATCGATAATTAAATGTTCCGTTTAAATTATAACTGACCTCTGGGTCGAAGTCACGATAGTTGGTTTCCAGGGCAATCGCATAATCTGTCTTACCATTAAAATATCGAATGCTCAATTTTTCATATTCCTCCAGTCCTAGACCAATATTGAATGACAAATCCGCAATTCGTGAATATTCAAAATTAAAATCCTTGTACCCTATTATTAGTTGGAGGGCATTGAAATCAATATTATATATTCGGAGATTGTCATTCCAGTCTTCATCCCAAAAATCTCCGCCCTTGAATGCTATTTTAAATTTTCTATCAAACAAGCGAATGGAATCTTCGACATTCAGAGTGATTTTAGGAAAGGTGACAAGGTTTCCAACAAAATTATTTCCGCCAGAATGGCCTCTTTGCTCACTGATCAATCGGAAGTCAACAAAATAAGATTCCTTGTATGAAGCCTTGTAATTAAAACTGGCGAAGACTGCCATATGATTGAACGGATTGTCTGTAACTCGCCGATCGTTTATACTAATTTTACCAGAGCTCAAAGGAATGTGTTGAGCAACTGTCTCAAGATCAAAGTCTTGCCTAAATTGGGTAGAATCCTGTGCTCCAATGGATGACACAAACAACCCAAAAAGAAGGATAACGATGAACTTAGATCTTGCCATTACGTCTGTTTTTGAATACTGAAACCAGATGCACACACCATACTATAATGATAGCTACTAAAATATCCAAAATGTAATGATGGGAACTATAAACCGCGGCGAAGCATGTGAGGATTGAAATTATAAACAAGGTGATCTTTAGCCACAACATATCTTTCAAGAATAACGAGGAAAAAAAACATACGAATGGTATCGCACAATGTAGAGAAGGAATCGCTCCATAAATATTCTTGTTCATACCATAAAGCATTTCATAAATCCCAAGATTCAATAGATTGTCAAATTCGGTAAATCTTGCAGGCTCACCAGTAATTCCCTTTATTATTTTGTCTCCATACTTTTCATAATACCATGGCGGAGCTGCTGGGATAATATAGTACGTGGCAAAACCCAAAACATTGCTCGTGATAAAATTTGTAGAAAATATTTTCAACACCTTCAGCTTATTCTTCCATATTAGAAAGACCGCAAGCATAAGCGGCAGCAAAAACCAAATTAAATAAATGACTCCAAATAGAATGTCCAAGTAAGGCGAGTACACTTCTTTGGATAATTCATTAAAGGTATTTCCTCCATATCCAAAATAGTTTTTCTCGAGAAGGTACAACTTTTCAGAAATGACATCTCTAAAACTATAATTTGGAAACCGTTGGATCAGGTCAAAGATCAAGATATTCAGGATCAATGGAAAAAATAAAATACTTATGACCTTTACCCTTTTTCGCCAATGAAATATGAGTAATGCATTGATAATAATAACAAGATGCACAAGTTTCGGAGTAGCAAGCCACATACCATATAATAGGACTGCTGACAGGGCCAAAAATTGCAAAATCTCGGTTCTACTCCTATTCTTCATTTACAGATGCAACCAGATTTCTTATTTCTGTAGAAATTAAGTTATGCTTGTTCATAAATATCAAAATACCTCTCACGACCTCAATCAAATGAGGGTCTTCCACACCTTTGCTCTTTGATCTGGCATTTTGGTAGTTTGAGCTGTCATATCTTTTGTACTTCATATTGGCGATATTGTCTACCGAAGATTTCAAGAAATCCAATAGAGGGTATAGAATATCTTCCTGCGTACATTTATTGATTACCACATCAATAAATTCATCAATTGGATACAACTTAAACTTCAATCCAGTCAAATCTTCCACAATATCAGTGACATCAACCATGCTATTGAAAGTATCTCTGGTGACATGATAGGTCTTATTGATCGAAGTTTCCTCCATCGAAATCTTGACCATATTCATAGCACCAATATCAGCTGGCGTAAAGCTTATCTGATTCGGAGTATCCACTCCTATTTCATGGTTGATCATAAACGACAACAGCCTGATCGCGATGTCATAATTAAACCCTAGACCATCAATACTTGGAGAAATAAGTGCTGGTCTGAATATCCTTCCACCAATATGATTCGCCTCTATGGCTTGATTGATTAGTCTTTCTGACACCCATTTGGTCTGACTATATCCAAAATCGAGCAAGGACAAATCCATATTTATATCATGCTCATACAAGACATCCTTGGTCGCCCAGCCAAAAATAAAAGTTGTGGATATATGATTCAGTATTTTCTTGCTTCCTTGCAGGCAAAATTCAAGCAGTTCCTTCGTTCCATCCACATTTGTGGCACGCATCGACATATAATTGTACAGATAATTTACCAATGCACCGTTGTTGTATATTATACCAATTTCAGAAGCTAGGCGATCCCACATTTCGGGACTCAAACCAAATTTCACTTTTGCAAGATCACCTATTACTGGTTTGATCTTTGGAAAGTAATCCGATTTGTAAACCTCCTCTTCAATACCTACATTTTTCAAGCTATCCTGAATTCTTTTGTAAGCATGGTCTTCAGAATTCGCTCTGATCAAGATGGTAATATCATTATATCCTTCACTTATTAATGACCTCAGCAAAAATGGACCAAAGAATCCCGTCGCGCCTGTCAAGAGGATCGGCACTTCATTCCATTTTTTAGTCGTCGATATCGAAGAATCATTTTTTTGGATAAGGTCATATTTCGAATCATTCATCATCAATTCCTGCTCATCCTTACGAAGTTTTTCGCCCAATTCGCGCAAGTGATTCTCCAACCACTCAATTCCAATGGATGACTCTTCCAACATCAAGTCACTGAACTGGTTCAATTGATTAAGCGACATATCCTGAATGATCTTTGGATCCAGATCTTTAATTATTTTTTCAGGAGCCTTTTCATTGATATAATCCCTCAGTTCATTTACCAAAATCGCCAAATCGAGTGAGTCCAAAATGGTATACAAAGGATCATCCTCCAATCCATCAAACTCATATTTTGACAATAAATGAGCTATGATTTCAGAAGGAGTGACGAATTCGATGTTGCTATCAAAAGTATGTGACTCTATGATGTTCAATGTATTCGCTTCGTATTCACTTTTTACCTGATACCTCTTTATTTTACCCGAAGTAGTCTTTTGGATATCTTTTGCATTTATTAGAATGGTTTTATATGGCGTAATTCCATGTTTTACATTTATGGTCTTAGCTATGGTGCTAATATTTGGAAGCACATTCAAATTTTTGACACCAACTACAATGATCAGTTCTTCTTTCTTATTCTCTACGCTCGAAAACGCCACAACATGGCCATCTCTAATGTGTTTTGATGATTTCCAAACAACTTTTTCAATATCATGAGGATAGTAATTCATTCCTCTCAGGATGATAGTATCCTTTAGTCTTCCGCATATATAAATGTCTTTACCATCAAGAAATCCGATATCTCCTGTTCTCAGATACCTTTGTTCATAACCATTTAATTTGGCATAAAAAATATCTGCTGTCAATTCTGGTTTATTCCAATACCCCAAACATTTACTCTTCCCTGCAATCCAAATTTCTCCAGTTTCATTTTCTGGTTTGACTTCCAACGTATCGGGGTCCACGATTTTGACTTCGGTATCTTCCAAAAGAATTCCAGAACTAACCAATGTTGTCGTATTCCCTTCCGATTGATGAATGATCTTTCCGCTTTCAAGACCTTTTTTATCTATTTTTATTATTGCACTTCCTTTTTGAGATACCGTCAGGGTATTTTCGGCCAGCCCGTATGCTCCTAGCAGGCAATCCTTTTTCAATCCATAGGCGGAGAAATACTCATTAAACTCAGTGAAAGTTTCTGGTAAGATTGGTTCAGAGGCAATCATCAGGTTCTGCAGCGAACTAAGGTCGATATTTTCATCAACTTTTCGTTTGAATGCTTCCAGGCAGTAAGCAAATGCAAAGTTTGGAGCTGAAGTAGCCGTGGCCTTATGTTTCGTGATAAGTTTTAACCAGTAGATCGGATCCCGAATAAATTTAATAGGCGGTATGCCATAGCTGCTACCACCTTTTAAAATGATAAAGATGTGGTATCCGATTAAACCCATATCATGGTTTTGTGGAAGCCATGAAACTCCAATAGGTTTCAAGTCACCAATTGTCAAATCACCATTTGTGATCAGGTTCTCATGAGTCACCATTACACCTTTGGGATTTGATGTGGATCCTGAGGTATATTGTAAAAAGCAAATTTCATTATAGATAATGTCATCCACTTTCTCTGTCTCTGGCAACAGTTTGGGAGATACGGCCAATAACATATCACTATTGATACATTCTAATGCCGACATGGAATCTTTGTACTCCGGAGTCGAGAATATATACTTTGGAGTACAATCTCCTACGATGTAATTTATCTGCTCTTCTCTTCCTTTTTGAAACATGAAAGATGGTACTGGGACCAGCCCCAACCGAACACAAGCCATAAAGGTAATAATCAAGTCAAGGCCCTGGGGATAGACTAATAAGACCCTATCTCCAATTTCATATTCACAATTACTCTTAATGAAATGGGCTGTAACCTTGGTTTTATCGTTAAACTGCTGATACGAATACTTTTCTATCTGATTTCTATCTTCAAATTCAAATAATGTATTGTTAGGCTGTTCATTTGCCCAATGCTCCAAATACTCTACAATATGCTTCATAAATTATTTTAAAAATGTCACAGGTTAAAATTAATAAAATGCTATCTATTAAGAATCTAAAGGTCGCCATTATCTACCTATTATTTAATCCGATTCTTACCAGGTAATTTTATGTTTGATTTTTATTTAAACTGACAAATCTTTTCTTTCCTTTATAATTTTATCAATTATGAGATTGCTATACTGAAGTGTTCTACTTCAAATACATCCTTGATAATTCGACTCAAAATAGTACAGCATAATCCCTGAAAAGGCATCTGAAATATATAAGTCGGCTTTGCTTTTGGTACAAATCCTTCAATATCCATTTTTCAAGATAATAGTTAAGATTCATCCAAAACATTTAGCAATATACTTTTTTGATTTAGTAAGTCTATTCTTTAGATTCTATTTCTTTTAAAAAAATCACAATTATTGGTTATCGTGGCTGATCAAAATTAACATTTATTGGAAGGTTCGTATTCTTTACCTTCTAAATATAATAATACATTATCCCAATAAAACTGGGCTTTAAATAATTAAAAGGACTACACTAAATTTAGTGTAGTCCAAATAATTGTTTAGATCAATTCAATGTTTTAAATACAATAATCTCTACACATCAATATTCTTCAATCGAGCGTCTTATTCCAGTATTCAGCTCGGAATTTTGTTGTGCTTTAAGAATATTGTTCGTTACTATAGTTTATATATAGTACTTGTGTGAAAGATTGACACAGTTCCTACTGTCAGAGGGCTTTTCTTCACTTTTGTGTAGTCTCCTCTTACACCAGTAACGATAAGAGCAGTTTTGTTTGGAAACGCTGCCAAATCTTGCTCTGTAACTACATATGAACCATCATCTTCAGTAAAGATAATTGTTGGCTCATAAAGTACTGGATCCTCTCTATCAACACCAGTATAATCAGCTCTAATTACTAGAATAACGTCTTCTTGAGAAGTAGTTCCTTCTTCAGGCTCATTCCACTCAATTACCTGACCGCTTGAAATTGTTTTTCCAACATCGCCAACTTCCATTGGAGTAATATTCTGAAACTGGTAAGTAGCTTTGTCTACTTTGATACCTTTAGAAGCATATGCCTCATCAAAACTACTAGATGGGATGTACAAATTTGCAAATCCATTTTCATCCAAGTTCTTTGAAGTGCCAAAAAATTGAAATTTATTGATAGCATCACTTTTTACTGTAACACTAACACTTGGGTTGTCAGAAACACTTGTTCTCTCGTACTTCTTCAAAAGGACGTCATTATAACTATCCACATCCCAATATTCATTATAAATATCAATCATAGATCTCTTAGCTGAATTTACCTCAGCATCAGGAGCAGTAGATTCGACAGCTTCATTTGAGCATGATACAGCAACCATGGTAATTGCTAATAACATTAATAATATTTTATTTTTCATTTCTTTAAATTTTTACTTTTAATTAAATAATCTTAACAGCAGTCACAATCTGTTAGGTCAACTTCAACTGTGTGAAAAAATCCTCCAGCACTGAATGTCTGTGTACCTTCAAAAGTTGGTTCACCTCTATCAGCAAATGGACATTCCCAAGAACAGCATTCTAAACAAGCTGTACTAGAATTTGGATAAATCTCTATCATAATGGTATACATACCACTTGTAGGAACTTCAATATCAAATCCAGTCCAGTTATTGTCATCCATAGTAAATATATATGCCTTATCTGAGAATGGTCCTGACAAGTCGTCGATGAAAATATCCATATTCCACTGGGTATCATCTTCAAACAAGCAAAAACTAGCATCTCCTGTCATAAATACAGTTACTTCTGCATTATCGTTGTTTGTGGGGATGGTACCTCCACCGCCTCCACAAGAAGGGCCTACAAGTAAACATAATGGTAGGCAAAGGCACATAAGTGCCGCATAAAAAATCCTTTTCATAATGATCTTAATTTAATTTAATATTTGTTAATAATTGGAAATTGATCTTAACACAAAATATAATTAGTTGTCGACAAAAATTAGTTAATGTGAATTGTAAATCTATAAATAATATTGCTTTTAAACAACTATTTATCCCTATTAATTTTCAAATAATTATATTAATATATTAACAATATAAATATTTGTAAATTATTGAACGCAATAATATTATGAAATATGAATGTATCATTCATCAGAAAATACTCCGATATCCTCAGCACCAAAAGCAAGAGCAGCAAGATGTATATTCCAGAAAGTTTTGGGCTGCTTAAAAAAATATATAAGTCACTATATTGACTTAGAAAAAAAGCTCAAATAAATGCAAGGCATAATTTGAGTTATCACCCCCACAACATCCTTCAAATTCTTAAATTTTATCTACAGGCAATTAATTATTTCGAACTCACATTGATGTCGCTTCAAAAATGTATGAAATGATTGATATGTGATTGATTTTCAAATCGAAATAACTTTTAACGGCTTAGCCAAATTTAAGTCTGACAGTTCGATGCGCAGTTATGATACCAAAGCCATCTTAGGCAAGAAACCGAAAGTAAACCCTTCAACAAAGCGGCTGGTATATAGTAAATAATCCTGCCGGATTGCTTGAAACCTAGAATTTTGCAAAGGTATCAACAATATGTGTGTTCTTGAAACGCTTCACAATTAATAGGACTACACAAACATTTAGTGTAGTCCTATATTATTGTTTAGATCAATTCAATGTTTCAAAACACAATAGTCCCTATACATCTATAATTCTTAAATTGAGCGTCTCATTCCATTAATCTGCTCTGAATACAGATGTATATATTAAGAATATTGTTTGTTATTATAGTTTATAAATAGTACTTGTGTGAAAGATTGAAACAGTTCCTACTAAAAGAGGACTTTTCGGCACTTTTGTGTAATCACCTCTTACACCTGTAACGATTAATGGTGTTTTGTTTGGAAAAGCTGCCAAATCTTCATCAGTAACTACATATGAACCATCATCTTCTGTAAAGATAATAGTAGGCTCATAAAGTATAGGATCTTCTCTATCAAGAAGCGTATAATCAGCTCTTATCACCAAGATTACATCTTCTTGTGCAGTAGTACCATCTCCAGGTTCATTCCACTCGATAACTTGACCACTAGCGATTGTCTTTCCTATCTCACCTACTTCCATTGGTGTAATATTCTGAAACTGGTATTTTGCCTTACCCACTTGGATACCATTTGCCGCATATGCTTCATCAAAACTACTTGGTGGGATATACAAGTTTGCAAATCCATTTTCATCCAAGTTCTTTGAAGTTCCAAAAAATTGAAACTTGTTGATAGCATCACTCTTTACAGATACACTTACACTTGGATTATCTAAATTATGAGATCTCTCATATTTTTTAACTAGTACATCGTTATAAGAATCCACATCCCAATATTCATTATAAATATCATACATAGATCTCTTAGACGAATTGATTTCAGCATCTGGAGTAACTGACTCCGTAGCTTCATTCGTACATGATACAGCAATCATCGTAACTGCCAATAACATCAATAATATTTTATTTTTCATTTCTTTAAATTTTACTTTTAATTAAATAACCCTAGCAACAGTCACAATCTGAGATATCAACTGAAACGGTGTGAAAAAATCCTCCGGCACTGAATGTCTCAGTTCCTTCAAATGTCGGCTCTCCTGTATCTTCAGGAAAACATCTATTGCTACAACATTCCATACAAGCTGTACTAGAATTTGGATATATTTCTACCATAATGGTATACATACCAGAAGTAGGTACTTCAACACCGAATCCAGTAAAGTTATTGTCAGCCATGGTATAGGTATATTCTTTATCCGAAAATGGTCCAGATACAACGTCTACAAAAATATCCATATTCCATTGGGTATCATCTTCAAATAAACAGAAACCAGCATCTCCAACCATGAATACAGTAACTTCTGCATTATCATTGTTTGCTGGTGGAAGTGGATCATCTCCACATGATGGGCCTACGAGTAAACATAACGGCAGGCATAGGCACATAAATGCCGCATAAAAAATCCTTTTCATAATGATCTTAATTTAATTTAATATTTGTTAATAATTGGAAATTGATCTTAACACAAATGATAATTAGTTGTCGACAAAATTAGCTATTGTTTATATGTAACTATAAATCAAATTGGCTTAATACAACTATCTATTCCTATTAAATTTCAAATAAATAAAAATAAACATCAACAATGGAAATATTTGTAATTGCCTGACTGTAAAAACATTATAGAAAAAAAATTCATTATCTACACGGAAATAATCTGATATCCAACGCACTAAAAGCATGAACAACAAGATGTATACTCCAGAAAGTTTCGAACTCTTTAAAAATCCGTAAATCACTATAGAGATATAGGAAAAAAGCTCAAATAATTGTAAGCCATACTTCGAATTTGCAGTCCCACAACATCCTTCAAAAAGACACCCTATCTTACCAAATATTAAAGTAAGTAAAACAGGTATTGAAATATAATTGAGAAATGTTGTAAAGGGTATTTTTGCAAAAACCTTCGTAAGATAAGAAAATACAAAAAGTGTATAAACCTCTAATATCATTGACTTGTATCCTATGATTTTTTCAGTACCATAAGCAGTAAAAACCAAGCTTACGAGCAACAATGAGAAAAGCAATGACAAAAGTCCCTGCTGAGTGCTATCCTTTATTCTTTTAGTATATATAATGTATGACACCAAAATCCCAAACATTATACTTATATTATACATACAGGCTTTTAATTATTTCAAATTCACATAAATTGTTTTTCTAATGAAATTCCAGGAACCAATTCCAAGTCCATTATCCAGTATCTGCACAATAGAATTCATAGAAAGTAATGTCTATACAAAAGTATAAACATTACTTTAAATCAATTTTTAATTCCTATCCACAACAATCTCTACATCTTTGAATTCCAACGGTAATCGTTTCATTCATAGATCCATTTTCGAATACCTGAGTATTTCTCAACAATGGCTTTCCTCCTTCTTCCACTTCACACATATCAGCACAGCATTCCAAACATGATCCATCTGGGAAAGTTACTTTTACAACGATACCATGTGCTCCTTCTGGGATAGCCATTTCGTAGCTACCACCATTTTGAACTTGGCTACCCGGAAAAGTCTGAGAATCTATATATTCAGGATCATTAAGAATATCTCCACCTAGAATTTGAATTTTCATTTCTTCAGGTGTTGCTTGTCCTAAACATGCTAATGCCTCAGGAGTATAGTTCACAGTGACAGTTGATGCAGGATCTACAGGTTCTACACTATCATCTGGTTTACAAGATGAAAAGGCAGTATTGAAAACAATTACAGCGAATACCGCTATAACTACGCTTATTGATTTTATTATTATATTTTTCATTATATTTTATTTAAAGTTCCAGTGTGAAAAATTGATACAGTTCCCACAAGTGGGCCTTTCTTATTTTGTGTGTAATCTCCTCTTACAGCAGTTACAACCAATGGCAATTTCTTAGGAAATCCAGCCAAATCTTCTGCACTTACAGTGTAAGATCCATCGTCTTCAGTAAGAATTACTTTCGCTTCATAAGCTGATTGATCCTCATCAATCTCTGAATTATCTGGTCTGATTACAAGGATGATATTACCAAGACTAGTAGTACCTTGTTCTGCAAGATTCCATTCGATTACTTGATTAGAAGCAATGGTAGATCCTTGATCTGATAATTCAATTGGTGTAATAGAGCTGAAATTATAAGCACCTTTACCAACTGTGATATTATTCACTTCGTATACTTCGTCAAAATCACTAGGTGGAATATAAGTATTCGCATAACCTCCTTTGATACCTTGAGTTTTTCCCAAGTAGTTATAGCTTCCAAATTGTGATCCCTTTACAGCGACATTGATACTTGGATTTACACCATTCAAACTCTTTTCGTATTTTTTCACTACGTAGTTATCATCGGTATTAATAGCAGAATAAATGTCATAGATGTCATTGATTGATCTTTTCATTGACTCAAGACTTAATTCTTTATCTATTGTAACGGCACTTTCATTTGTGCACGAAAACATAGCTATTGACAATGCCAATAGCAAAAATATTTTACTTTTCATTTTTCTAATTTTTAAATTTTAATTTTTAATCTTAACAACAATCGCAGTCAATTAGATTGACTGGTACAACATGTGATAACGGTCCAGCGGTAAATGTTTGCGTACCTGCAAATTCAGGCTCTCCAGTATCATCCGGAGCACAAATATTTGAGCAACATTCCATGCAACTAGTTCCATTCGTAGGGAATATTTCTACCATTATCGTATACATTCCTGATGAAGGAACATCTATGTTAAACTTGGTAGAATTTTCATCACTTACTCGGAATGTAGTATTGATATCAGAATATGGACCAGACAAATTATCCACAAAAACATCCATTTCCCATTCGTTTCCACCTTCATTGAGGCAGTTGGTTGCAGCTCCAGAGAATTGGACCGTAAGCGTTGCTGGCTCGGGCTCTCCACCGTCGTCATCACCACCTCCACAGGAACTACCTACGAATAAAGATAATGGTATGCATAGACACACGAGTGCCGCATAAAAAAATCTTTTCATAATGATCTTAATTTAATTTAATATTTGAGTGGATTAAGAAAATAAGATAAACACCTTTGCGAGTCATTGATTCAAGAACATATCAACTCTTTCCTGACCCTTAACGAATGCCATGTTTCTCTAAAAGAGCATCAGCTTGTATATCAAGCACTTACAAACCTATCTAACCTTAATTTTTAATTCACATCTTAGTTAATAATTGGAATTGATCTTAACACAAAATATAATTAGCTGTCGACAATAATTAGGTTATGTGAACCGCAAACTTATAAATAATATTGCATAACTTCCAACATTATAATTCATTTTATTTTAAAAAAAATTTGAGATCTCAACAAAGGAAATGTTAAATTTCGTTGTATCTAATTGGTAATCAAATTGTAACGTTTCATTAAGAAGACACAAAAAAAAATGTAAAAAAAATTAAATTTTGAGGATCAATTTTAGCTCAAATAAATTCGTCTCTAACAAAATCACTGAATTAATTATCAAACTTAAATTCCTTCAAAAAAAAGCCTCCCGAAAATCGAGAGGCTTCATTATAAATTTAGTGATTTCTAAAAAATTTACTTGAAAATATATCTCAAACCCAGCTGAGCTTGCCACCTGCTATTCAAGCCAAAATCATTGAAGAATGTCTGTTCTAATGACTCATCAAATGTGTACACAGGCCCCGAATTCTCTACGCTTACAGCGATTGGCTGGGACAAACCAGTGTTCGTTGCACGCTGTCTCACACCCCAAGAACTACTTATCAAATTACCTATATTTAAAACATCCAGACTGATTTGAAATTTGTTTCCAGTAGAAACTCCAATGTCTTGTAAAATCCTCAAATCCCAACTGCTATACCATGGAGAAATCGCTTCATATCGACCCGCATATTCACCTCTTTTTCCTGACAAGTAATCATCCTGTGCTATATATGCCTTAAATGCCGCTCTCTGAGCACCTTGCGATGCATCGTCTCCAGAAAATGCCATCTGATCGATTTCACTATCACTAGGAATATAAATCAAGTCATTCAAAACCGATCCATCATTATTGATATCTCCAGAATAAGTATAACTATATCTGCCTCCCTTGGCATATTCTGCAAATAGACTCACAGTCGTTGCATACTTCCCTCCACTATTAAACCTCTTCGAAAGTGCCGCAATCACCCTATGCTTATTGCCAAATAAGGAAGGTGCCAAATCAGCAGCATTCGTATGTGTAATATTCGCTGGATTTCTATCATAAGCATCGGAAGAAATCTCCGCATCAATAGAATTCACCTCCTCTGCTTTCAAATAATTGTAACCCAAAGAAACGTAAGTATCATCCCAACTTCTTTGAATCTGGAAAGATGCATTGAACGATGATCCCATATTCGTATTGGTAAAAACATAAGCATTGGTAGCTCCTCCAAATGGACCTTGCGCTCTATCATCAGGTCCATATACAGGTCTGTTGTCTACCCCACTCAAGGTACTTGTTGGTAATCTCAATCCATGATTTTGTACCATCTGAGCTTGAATATCTTTGGTGTATAACAAGTCAACCGTTGCTGTCCAATCATTTATCACTCGGTCATAACCAATGCTTGTCCGCCAAATCTGAGGAAATTTGAAATCAGGGTCAGTCATATTATAAAAGAAGAAATCTGGGTTCGCTACCTGATTGCCAATCCATACCGCTGGGAATCTTCCTGAGAATAATCCTGTCCCCCCTCTTAGTTGTGCGCTTCTGTCTCCATTTATGTCATAATTGAAACCAAACCGAGGATTGATCAATAAATTTCCTGTAGGTAGGTCCGTATGATTGTATTGTACTGCATCTCCATCCGCATTGTAATATGTAACATCTGGAGCGTACACTCCGCCATCATCAAGATTGCCGCCTTTGCGGTCTATATTTTCCTGAATAAGGTCAGCAGTATTAAAATATAAAGGCATGTCTACACGCAATCCGAAGGTCAAGGCCAAATTGTCAGAAGCTTGATATTCGTCCTGAATATATGCCGACCACTGTCCCAGATTGGTTTCGGCCAAGGCCCATGAATCATTGGCATTATTGTTCGTAAAAGCAGCACGAGCGGCATCTACCTCTGCGGCAAAATCAGCTGAAGTCAATATACTATCAACCGCTCCAATATCTATCCCTGGTGCAAATACTCTGAATCCATAAGATGTAAGATTGAAGGAATTGTCAAAATTGAACCTCTCAAATGATGTACCAATGGTCAAACTATGATTCTTCATATAAATATTGAAGTCATTGGTAAGTTGCAAAACATCCTGACTCAAAACATTATTTACAGAAAATGGCTCATGTCCCGCTATAATGTAATTCGTACCATTCTTAGTAATATTCAAGACTGGAAATGGTTCGGAAAATGGATCCCGATTGTCTCTAAATGAGGTGTAGCCAATTTTTAAGTTGTTGGCATATTTACTTCCGAATACAGATTTCAGTTCTGCTATTCCTGAATGGATCTTATTATTAATTCTATAACCGCTATTTTCAAATTGAAGCGTTGTAAAATCCGGACCTCTTCTTCCTATTGCGGAAGGGTGTGCAGGCTGTTCCTTGAAAGCATCAAGAAAATTATAGGATAAAGACAGTTTATGCGCACTATTAAGATTGAAGTCCAGCCTCAAAAGTCCCTTGGTATTATCTCTATTAAATCTAAAGTTTGAAAATTCTCCAGTGTCATATCCGTATTCAGACATCAATAGATCTGACACAAATTTCATATCTGATTCCAAAACTCTGGACTCATTGCTAGCCCCGCTCCCTGTATTAGGCTCGAACAGTGAACCTAAATCCGATCGCTTTGTAAATTCCAAATTGGCAAAAAAGAAAACCTTATTTTTTACGATCGGGCCTCCAACTGCAAATCCGGTTTGTAATGAAGACAGATCTCCTTTTGGTACATCGGTACCATCTACAGTACCTCCAGTCATATCACTATTTCTGAAAAATCCATAGACCGTACCTTCAAAATTATTATTCCCGGATTTGGTTACAGCATTGATCGAAGCTCCTGTAAATCCAGATTGTGTCACATCATATGGTGCAATATTCACCGAAATCTGATCGATGGCATCAAGAGATACGGGTTGTGCATCCGATTGACCTCCAGGTGTTGCCGCATCCAAACCGAATGGATTGTTGAATATGGTACCATTCAAACTGTAATTGTTGAATTGATCATTTCTACCAGCGAACGAGCCTCCCTCGGCCGACATTGGATTCAAACGAGTATAATCATCTGCAGATCTGGAAATGGTAGGCAAATTTTGCAACTGATCCCTTGAGATAGAGGTACCCGCGCCTGTTTTTTCACCATTCATAATTGGATCCAGAGATCCAGTAATTACTACATCATCAAGGGTGATACCCGCACTTTTCATATCAAAATTGAGTCTCAACTTTTGACCAAGGGCCAGGTAAATATTTTCCTTAATGTTGTTTTCGTATCCGACGTAGCTCGCTTCGACTGTATACGGCCCACCGACCCTCATATTGGGTATGTTGTACGATCCATCATCGAGCGTGACGACACCATAAAGTGTACCTGATGGAATGTGAGTAGCCAGAACTGTTGCTCCTATAAGTCCACCGTCGCTTTCACTAGATACTTTACCGCTAATACTTGCAGTAGTGATTTGACCATAGGTTGCATAATTCAATAGGAATATAATACATAATCCAAATAGTTTTTTCATGTGTTTTAGTTTTAGTAGTTAGATTTCTGTAAAATAAACATATAGAAAAATTTAAATACGTTTTCAGCCATATATTTACTAGAATGTGGAGAAAATGTAGATAACCTAATTTTTTCTATTACAACTCAACCAATTCTTTACCTTCACATTATGAATACAACTGAGCAGAAAAAAGAAGCATTCGGACGCCTCCTTAAAATCATGGACGAACTGCGGGAGCAATGCCCCTGGGATAAAAAGCAAACCTTGGAAAGTCTACGAAATTTGACAATCGAGGAGACTTATGAATTGGCAGATGCCATATTGAATAATGATCTGGATGAAATAAAAGAGGAGACTGGAGACATTATGCTGCACATGGTATTCTATGCGAAGATTGCAGAAGAAAAAGGTGCGTTTGACATCGCGGATTCTTTAAATGCTATATGTGACAAATTGATTAATAGACATCCTCATATCTATGGTAATATTGATGTAGAGGATGAGGAAGAAGTCAAGCGAAATTGGGAACAACTCAAAATGGCGGAGGGCAAAAAATCGGTCTTGAGCGGAGTACCTAATTCACTACCAGCCATGGTCAAAGCTTATCGCATGCAAGACAAGACTGCACAAGTCGGATTTGAGTGGGAAAATGCCGATCAAGTCTGGGAAAAAGTGGAAGAAGAATTGGAAGAATTCAAGGAAGTCGCTGATGGCACCGATCAGGAGAAAATCGAGGAAGAATTTGGAGATGTACTCTTCTCATTGATCAATTATGCCCGATTCAAAAATATTGACCCTGAAACCGCCTTGGAAAAGATAAATCGCAAGTTCAAATTTCGATTTGAATACATCGAAGAAAAAGCACACAAACCATTGATAGATATGACCTTAGAAGAGATGGACAACTTATGGAACGAAGCCAAAAAAAAGTAACACACCCTGGTCTAAATCACCAAACCAAAAAGCCCTCAATCCATAAAGATTTTGCAAAGCAAAACCATCAACATTTGACTACAGCGTAGTCACCATACGTTAAAAACGCAGCCCCGCAGCCCAGCCAAGACACCCCAACAAATCACCATCCCCCTTAGAGCTCATGCTACTCCCACACACCTCAAAAAAAATCAATGATGCGCAACCTCCACCGAAAGATTCGAAATAGTCGCTTTACCAACAATCCGATCCCTGGCAAAATCCAAAGCATCGATTGATAGTTTTTGATGATTTACATTAATCTTTCCATTTGGAATAGATATTTCGGAAGGTATTTTGCTGCTTACGACTTCTCCTAGTTTTTGATTCACCTCTAACGGGAAGAAATCACTCATCTTTCCTTCAATGAATTTGTTGACCAGTGGTGCGGTCAGTTTATAGATAAAATTTGATGGATTAACTTTCACATCGATGTCTTGCATGATCAATACGCCTTCAATCTCGTTGTATATCGGTTTGCCTTGAATAAAGATCTGTGCTTTTATTGGCTCATCAATTTCCAGTTGGATGATCAAGTTTTTACCTCCAGAAACATCAATGGATCTCACATCAAAATGTTTTCCACCTACTTCCAGGCCTTGCAGGGTCTCCTTCATCTCATCCTTTAATAAATCATAGGGCAATTCGATGTCGATCTGCATCGTAGAGTCTTGAGACAGTACATCTTGCTCTATCCAGTCAAATTCGATTTTATCTTGTTCTGACTGTTTACTGGTATTTATCCCAATGCTTGGAGTCATAAAACCTTTCAAAAACACCTTCCCATTTTCCAGTACGGGCTCCACGAGCGACAATTTATGCAGGTTCAAGTCAATTTTGTTACCCTTTAAGTCTTGTTCATTAAGGCTTTCCTTCGCTTTATCCAGTCCTTTAAGGAGGAGGCCATTCAGATCGGAAACTTTCTTTAGTGAAGCATCAATTTTTGCAGTGATAATAGATTCATGATGATTGAGCACCAAGTTCACCAACGTCTCAACTGGAATATTCAATGCACCAATTTCCAAGACAGGTTTTTCCAACCATTCGTGAGTCACCAATGATGATTTAGCACTCAACTTCATCGCACTATCGATATCAAAATCCACCACCAAATGCAAGTTTATCGAACCACTTCCTTCTACTGTAAACAATCCCGCTGGTCTCTTGAGCTGAATATTCAAGGGCAGGTAAATGTGTATGGATTTGTGATCAGGTCTCAATTCTGCCTCTCCTACCCTTTTTAATATTATCTCCACAGAATTGACCTCCAACGGTTCAGAAGAAACAGCATCATCCAAGGCTTCCTCGAAGAGGTCAGACAAGAATTGATTGGAAGCTGACAATGCAAATGAAACACGGTTTGACATAAAAGACATTTTTTTATAACAGATGGGGCTTATTAATATAACATGTAGTACAGGAAAAAAAGTTTTGCAATATATTAAATAATTTTTTAATATGATATTAATTCTTTATCGCAACAGATTAGATAAAGGACAAGGCAGCAAACAATTCACAATGCGCAATGACTAACTTTACTATCTTGCGCATCGAATATGGATAAAGTTATAAAGGATACATATCAGGTCATCGCTTCACCCTCTGAAGGTGAATACAAGGAAAAAGGCAGTAAATTCCTGGCGTACGCTTACCCAGTTTCTTCTCTTGATGATTTCGAATATTATCTTGAGGAGGTTAAATCAATGCATCCCAAAGCACGCCACCATTGTTATGCCTATCGGATAGGAATTGACGGTGACATTTATAGGGCCAATGATGATGGAGAGCCTTCTGGTACGGCAGGTAAACCAATCTTGGGACAATTGTTGAGTCAGGATGTCAGCGATGTTTTGGTAGTAGTCGTAAGGTATTTTGGTGGCACCAAACTGGGTGCTTCTGGACTCATTAATGCCTACAAAACAGCTACCTTGGATGCCATTTCGAATGCGACAAAAAGAAATAAAGTTTTAAGTGATCAATTTAAATTGACATTTGACTATGCTAAAATGGGACATGTCTTAAATGTAATTAAATCCTTATCTTTAACAATTACCGAAAAAGTATTTGAATCTGCTCCGTTTGTAGTTATTGAAATTGCTAAAAGCCAAACTGGAAGTAGTATTACTCGATTGAAGGCTAAATTGCTTCAAGTGAGTGAAGAACAGATCAATGAAGAAACGGAAATCGCATTTTGCAAAATTGAACAAATAATGGAGTATGATTAAGGTTGGGATCACAGGTGGAATTGGATCGGGAAAAACAACAGTATGCAGGCTATTTGAAAAAATGGACATCCCTGTGTATTATGCAGATCGCGAAGCCAAGAGACTGATGAATTCTGACCGAAATCTGAAGGCAAGAATCAAAGATTTATTAGGAGATGATGCTTATTTCCGAAATGGAAGACTGAATAGAAAACACGTAGCATCAATTGTATTTAACGATAAACAAAAGCTTGAAAAATTGAATGCCATTGTGCATCCGGCAGTAGCAAAAGATGGTGAAAAATGGTTCGAAAAACAAAAGACTAAATATGCCATAAAAGAAGCAGCACTTTTGGTAGAAAATGCATCTTATAAGCAATTGGATTTTCTCATTGTAGTGACCGCCCCTGTTGAGATGAGAATCAAAAGAGTAGTAAAACGCGATAAGTCAGACTACAATCAAGTAAAATTGAGAATTGCGAACCAACTTCCTGAAGTACAAAAAAAGAAGGTGGCAGATTTCGTTATTGATAATAGTGGCGATGTCTCTTTGGTAAGTCAAGTCTGGAAAATCCATAGAAAACTGATGGAAGTGGAAGATTAATAAAATTGAATATCCAAAAGTTGAAAATGAATGATTAGATTTTCAATTTTCATATTTCAATTTTCAATTTATCCCATCTCTCCGCGACATCTAAATTTATTTTATAATTAAAGCCTTTGAATTGCAACGTTAATTACTAATTTGGTAGTCTTATTGATAAGTAGTAAGCTTATCTATTGATAGACCGAAACCTAAAACACATGAAAAGAATCCTATCGCTATTTACATTCTTGACCATTTTTTGTTTTTCTTCGAACCAACTAATTGCTCAAGATCTACATTTCACCAACTACTTCATCACCCCTACTTTTTTCAATCCTGCTCAGACGGGCGCCTTCGCTGGCAATCTTAGAGGAGCTATATTATACAGGGATCAGTGGAGATCTGTGACATCAAATCCGTTTCAAGAAGCAGTTATAGCATTCGATTCACCAATTGTATTTGGACTGTCCAAGCAACATTGGGTTGGTGTCGGGGCAACATTGTTTTATGACAGAGCTGGAGCACCAGGACAGACTTGGAGTGGTTTTTATCCCAGCGTTTCCTACCACATCGGTTTGGATAAAAAATTCAACAATGTAATTACCATTGGTGCCCAATATGGATTTGCCAACAGAGGTTACAATTTGGATGGATGGCTCAGCGAAGATGAAGGATTGGATCCATCATTAGTTGGGAATAGCCCGGATAGAGAATTCATCACTGGAACTGGTAATGCGGGCGAAGATTTCAGTGCAGGATATGGAGATCTCAATGTGGGCATATTATACAAAAGCACAATAGACAAATTTTCAAAATTCGAAATCGGTGCGGCAATGATGCATGTTCTGAATCCTAGTTTCAATTTTGGAATGGGAGGCGGAAGAAATGAAATAGGAAGCAGGATCAATGCCCACGCCAAATATAGAAGAGCATCAAGCAGACAAATGATTTGGGAGCCTTCCGTATATTTTTCCAGCACTACAGGAGCCAGTAATATTCAGGTTCAACTAAGAAATCAGTATTTGCTAAAGAAAAAAGGAGATTTATCCATAATTACGGGTCTGGGCTATCGTGTAGGTGACGCTGCACAGCTCTTACTAGGAATGCAATATAAAGACTGGACTGCTGCCTTGTCTTATGATTATGGCATATCAGATCTGGCGGCCAATGGCATAGCAACTGCCTATGAATTGGGTGTCCAAAAATTATTCATTTTCAATAAAAAGCCCAAGGTCAAACCAATCATTTATTGTCCAAGACTGTAATCACATAAATTAAATATATTAGAAAAATTTACCAATGAGATATATACTTTTTAGTCTATTAATCTTCTTTTCTTTAAACCTTTCGGGTCAAGGAGAATTGAGAACATTGAATAAAGATCTGCCATGTGTAAACAAGAAATTCCAGGTATATGCACATATCTTTTTAGACTCTCTGGGAGTCGCTAATTACACACCAGATCAGCTCAGATCAGAACTAAATGGAGTCAATGATGCATTCGCTCCCATTTGCATAAGTTTTGAATTATGCGGTGTTGACACCATCACTAATTACGAATTTGACAGTACAGCTACGCCAGAAGAAGAGGCAGAAATCAAGACCCTTTTTCATGTGGATAACAGGATAAACTTTTATATAATATCAGAAATTTTCAAGGGGCCTAACAAGGTCTGTGGATTCGCTTCAGTCGGAGGTATTGCTGCCATGAACAATGGAATGGTCTTTATGTCTGGAGGATGTGCCACACATGAATTGGGTCACTTATTTGGCCTACTTCACACCTTCGAAAATCCTGGATCAGAATTAGTCAATGGGTCCAATTGTGAGACGGCCGGTGATCAGATTTGTGATACTCCCGCCGATCCCTACACAGGTGACCCAGAGATTATTTGGCAAGGTGGAGCAGACGGTTGCGAATTCATTTGGGAGGGTCGAGATTCTCTAGGTCAATTTTATCAGCCCGACGTTGGTAATATTATGTCATACTATAGTTGTTCTTGCGGTTTTACTCGAGATCAATATATAAAGATGGCAAATACCTATTTAAATTCTAATCCTAAAATGTGGTAATTGGAAACAGTATGCGCAAATTATTTCTGTTTCTGAAAAAACATAAATCAATGAAAAAAATAGCACTTTTTATAATAGCAATATTCACAACCTCCATCATATCCGCACAAACGGCAAGTGTAACGATAGGCTGTGACCCCTTGGAAGTAGATTTTACCAGTCCTTCCTTAAGTACTTATTTCTGGAGGTTCGGTGATGGCAATGTCTCGGAAGTCAAAGATCCATCACATAATTATACAGCACCTGGAGTCTATACAGTAGAACTATTTGAAGGAACTGGTGGTCCAAAAATTGGCGAAATCGAGATTACTGTATTGTCACCACCAGATGTACAGATAAGTGCCAATGAAACGATGGGATGTAGTCCATTTCAAGTCCAATTCACTAATGAGAGTATAATAGACCCAAAGGCTGAGATTATTGGCTACTTCTGGACTTTTGGCGATGGAGAAAGTTCTTCTCAAGAAAACCCTACACATATATATTCAATGGAGGGCGTTTACCCAGTCTCATTGAAAATAATATCTGCCCTTGACAATTGTACAACTACTGAGTCATTTGATGATTTCATTACGGTATCTGGAAATGTACAGGCAGGATTTAGTATTGACAACAGTGTTATTTGTGAGGCTCCTGCCACATTCAATATCACCAATAATACGGTAGACATGACTGGCTATACCTATGCCTGGGATTTTGGCAATGGACAGACCTCTACTGATTACAATCCTCCCGCTGCCAACTATACAGATGAAGGATCTTATTTAATCACAATGATGGTAGATAATGGAGAAGGATGTGTAGTCACCTTATCCAGATTGGTGAGCGTCGGAAAACCACAAATCAACCTATCTATTCCTGATACAGTCTGTATTGATCAGACTTATGCATTTCTAAACAATAGTGAAGGCAATGCATTTTCCTGGAGTTTTGGAAGTGGTGCAATGCCTCAAACAAGTCAGGATAGAAATCCATTGGTGACCTTTACCGAAGGAGGGCCTCAAATTGTTACTTTTTCATCCATAGCGTCGACAAATTGTACAGCAGATACATTCTTTACTGTATTTGTCGATGATCCAAGGGCCGCATTTACAATAGACCCTATCATACAGTGTTTTGATCCTTCCACATATGTATTCGAACATCCGCGAACTGATCTAAAAAGATATGATTGGTATATCGAACAATTGGATATTTCGCTTACTGGTGGACCATCACAAACCTTCATATATGATGAACCAAATAGAGATTCTTTCTATATCAGCAGACTAGATACTTTTAAAGTATTTCTTGAGATTGAGACCAATGCAGGATGTACTGCATTGGATAGCCTGGAGTTTTTCCATAGGGCTCCAAGGGCTCACTTTGTTCCGAATACATCAAGAGGATGTGCCCCACTAACGGTCAATTTTGACGAGGTTTCAGAATCTGTAGAAAATATAATATCATGGGATTGGGTATTTGGAGATGGACAGTCCAATAGCACCACGACTCCGGACGACATGCAGCATACCTATACCGAACCAGGAGAGTATTATGTACAACTTTGGATTGAGAACGAGGTTGGTTGTAAAGACACATCAGAAGGTGTATGGATTTATGTGGGAGAACCAATTGACTCGGATTATACCTTCGATCAAACTGAAATATGTTTGAATGAATCTGTAAATTTTGAAGCATTGAATTTGGACCCGAGGATCGATGCCTGGCATTTTGATACCGACGGCAGCAGGATTAGCGATTGCTATACCACACCAGATGCATCGCATACTTTCATACATGAACCTGGCACCTTTCCTGTATCATTGACCATCGAATATAATGGCTGTTACAATACCATTAATACTGGAGAAACAATAACGGTAAATGGATCTAAATCAAGGATCAAATTTATGACCAACTGTATTGATCCATATACGGTAATGTTTCAAGATAGCAGTCTCAATGCGACTACCTCGATTTGGTATATTAATGGCGATACGATCAACATGGATACCATCACTGGTGATGTATTCAACTATACCTTTGATTCTACGGGAGATTATACAGTCAAGCTGTGGACGGATGATGATAGCATGTGTGATCCAGATTCCAGCACGGTCAACGTCTACATCAGAGATATTCAAGCCAATTTTGATTTTCCAGACAAGGTATGTGCCTCTACTCCCATAGAATTAGATGCTTCTGCAAGTATAGATGTAGATGAGACTTGCAGCAAAGGATATGAGTGGTTTGGAATAGCAATACGACCGCGACAAGTAGATTACCCAGTAGTTCAGGCAGCATGGGCGCCTGGGCCTATTACGGTCCGTTTAGTGGTGGAAGATTTGAATGGATGTAAAGATACCCTTGAAAAACAGTCCGAAGCATTTGAGGTGCGAGCTGGTTTCGAGCCAAGCAGAGACATGATGTGTTTCCCTAGTGAAATTTCTTTTGAAGATCTTTCTACAGGAGATACCACATTGATGGATTGGAACTGGTCATTCGGTTCAATGGATCAAAATCCTACAGATGTCGAGTTTTTAGCCAATACATCAGGACAAGATTCAGTCTTAAGTGTTGAGTTAATTGTAAAGGATGTGCTGGGGTGCGTAGATAGTCTTACTATTGAAATCCCTGTCTATGAAGTGGTATCCAATATCTCATTTAACCCTGGCACTATTGTTTGCCTGGGAGAAACCATCAATTTATCCGCGAGTGATTTTACGGCTGGAGGTTCATTTTTGAATTTTGATTGGGATCTTGGGCCATACGGAACATCCATGGACCAGAGTACCAGTATCGTAGTAACTGAATCAGGAGAAACTCCGATTTTACTGACCGTAGTAGAAGATACGACTGGATGTACAAATCAATATCCACTCACCATCCGAGGCATAATACCCCCTACTGCTGAATTCACAGTTGACTTGCAGGGTCAAGAAGTATTATGTCCAAATGAACAGGTATCATTTATAAATGAATCATTCCTTGATGGTCCAGGTGGATATGTATGGGACTTTGGTAATAATACAAGTGGTTTTGGTGAAAATCCAGTTGCATTTTTTGACGATGGCACCTATGACATAGTATTGACCGTAAATTCCATTTATGGATGTAGTGATACCTATACTCAACAAGTCACACTTCAGGGACCAAACGGTGATTTCACTATTGACAGAGAATTTTTGTGCCTCGGAGACGTAGTCACATTTACGCTGGGAGAATTGACGGATGTTGTGACTTATGAATGGGATTTTGGAGACGGTGTGACACTTTCTGATCAAAATCCTGTTGAACATCCTTATACCTTCTTACCAGATACCTTGGCGGGCACCATTGGTGTTTCCTTGATTTTGGAGTCCGAAAACGGATGTAAGCGGTCGATCGATAAGACATTGAACTTGAGTGATTTAGTTGCCGCATTTGGAATAATAAAGGATACCGTAAATCTTTGTAATAAAGAAATCCAATTTATTGACTCATCAGAAGGTGGTGTGGATACTTATTTGTGGGAATTTGGTGATGGAGAGACATCTACAGAACAAAACCCAGTGCATACCTACACCGAATCAGGGCTCTATAATATAACGCTCAAAATTCAATCCAATGATGAGATTTGTGAGTCCACTGCGGTAGATACTTTCACGCATACTGCACTCAACAAGGTACAAGTTCCTACTGTATTCTCACCTAATAATGATGACACGAATGACTTCTTTGATATCATCATTCGAGAAGATCAAAGAGAATGCGTAGAAGTGATAAAATCCAAGATATTCAATAGATGGGGAAATCTCATCTATGACAATAATCTACCTCCTGAAGGTTGGAATGGAAGGTATGACAATGGAGATGAAGCACCAGCAGAAGTATATACATATGTACTCGAAGTCGTCTACTCGACCGGTGAAACCGAATTCTTCAAAGGGACATTTACGTTAATAAAATAGCGCGATAGTAACTTGAATGAACAAAAAACTAGTGAAGATTTATGAAATTTGATAAATCTGACTACTTTTACATCATATTATTAAAGCATGAAAAAACATAATATTATTTGGTGGCTTAAATCTCGACTCTCGACAGGGAATTGATCTTGCCATCTTTTAATAATGTTATAAACGGCTCGTCGATTAATCCCGACAAGCCGTTTTTTCATTTTTACAAATTAAGATTATATGAAAATAAAGACTTCTTATCGCAAGCTGCTTTCTGATCTCACGACTCCAGTCAGCATGTTTCTCAAACTTAGAGAGACCTATGCAGAGGTCCTTTTATTGGAAAGTTCTGACTATAGCAGCAAAGAAGGTAGTTTGTCATTTATATGTTTTGATTCACTGGCAACCTTGGAAATTAAAAATCATGTAGTTGTGCAAAATGACTTTTGTACCAATACTACAAATCAAAGTGAATTAAAGAATGTGGTAGAAGAAGTTTCAAGTTTTATGGATACGTATAAAATTGAAGCCCCCGATGAAATACGGCCCTTTCTGGGACTATTTGGCTACACCAGCTTCGATGCCGTAAAGTACTTCGAATCTGTGGTCTTTGATGATCAAAAACCTCAATATACAGTACCAGACATTCGATACGATATGTTTAGGAATATTATAGTCTTTGACCATTTCTATGGACAGATGTATGTGATAGAGAATGTGCCTGAGAATGATGAATCAAGGATGGGAAAAATCCTGACGCTTATCAATAAACAAGATCATCAGGCATATACATTCTCGACCGTTGGCGATGAGGAAAAGAATATGACTGATGAAGCCTTCAAAGACAATGTCACACGCTCCAAATCATTTTGTCAGCGAGGAGATGTATTCCAAATCGTTCCCTCCCGTCGATATGCTCAAAAATTCCGAGGTGACGAATTTAATGTTTATCGTTCACTTCGATCTATCAATCCTAGTCCATACCTATTCTATTTTGATTATGGTTCTTATAAAATATTTGGCTCCAGTCCAGAGGCCCAGATGGTCATTCAAGATAGAGTAGCTGAAATTCACCCTATCGCAGGCACATTCAAACGGACGGGAAATGTAGAGAAAGACATCGCGTCCGCAAAAGCCCTATCCGAAGATCCGAAAGAAAATGCCGAACATACGATGCTAGTAGATCTCGCACGAAATGACCTGTCAAAAAACACCTCAAATGTCCATGTAGAAAAATATAAAGAAGTACAATATTTCAGCCATGTCATTCATTTGACGTCAGTAGTAAAAGGCACCTTGAAAGATGGAGTGAAGCCTTATCAAATTTTTGCAGATACCTTCCCCGCAGGTACATTGTCAGGTGCTCCTAAATACAGGGCATTGGAATTGATAGACGATATGGAACCGACAAGCAGGGGATTCTACGGAGGAGGTATTGGCATGTTGGGCTTCAATGGTGACATCAACCATGCCATCATGATTCGTTCTTTCTTGAGTTATGAAGGAAAATTACATTATCAAGCCGGTGCGGGAATCGTAATTAATTCTCAGGAAGAAAAAGAATTACAAGAAGTAAATAACAAATTGGCCGCCTTGAAAAAAGCACTGCTGATGTCTGAAAAAGGAACAGACTGATCTGGAATAGTGATAACTAAACCCTACAAAGGAAGGAAGGCGAAATCTTTTGATGGCAAATGAATAAAAAGCCAGTGAAGCCAAAGTTGAGTTGAATACTACTTTTCATTGTTAAAAATAGAAAAGTGGATTTCAAAAAAATAATAAAAAATGAATTCTAAAAAAGTAATAATAATAGACAACTATGATTCATTCACATACAACCTTTTGCATATTATTGAAGAGTTGTTGGGAGAAGAAGTAAGAGTTGTCAGGAATGATAAATTTGAATTATCAGATTTGGAAGAATACGAATATATCATCCTTTCACCAGGCCCTGGACTGCCGGAAGAAGCTGGATTATTGAAAGAAGTGATCACGACTTATGGAAGTACAAAGAAGATATTTGGAGTCTGTCTTGGTCTTCAAGCAATAGGTGAGGTATATGGTGCTAAATTGAGGAATCTAGCGAGCGTACTCCACGGCCAACGCACTATAATGCATAAGACAGAATCACCCTCACCGATATTTGATGGAATTTCAGATTCATTTTATGCGGGCAGATATCACAGCTGGGTCATAGATAAAGAAAGTAACACGTCTAACCTGGTCATAACTTCTGTAGACGATGAAGGTGAGATTATGGCTGCACAGCACAAGGAGTACAATATATACGGTGTCCAATTTCATCCTGAATCCATAATGACAGATGATGGCAAACAAATGTTGAACAATTTTCTATCCTTATAAACCGAAAGACAAAAAGTAAAGATGAAAAAAATACTTAATCAGCTATTTGAGCACGAAAAGCTTACTAAAGATCAAGCCAAAGAAGTGCTCATCAATATTTCACAAAATGCCTACAATGATGCTCAGGTAGCGGCATTCATATCGGTCTATTTGATGCGCGGTATTTCAGTGGAAGAATTGCAAGGTTTTAGAGAAGCCCTGATCGATCTGTGCGTAAGGGTGGATACGGGTGGATTGGACACAATAGATTTGTGTGGTACAGGCGGAGATGGAAAAAACACTTTCAATATTTCAACGCTTTCTTCTTTTGTAGTCGCAGGAGCTGGCTACAAAGTGACCAAGCATGGCAATTATGGCGTATCCTCTATTTGTGGTTCCTCCAATGTACTCGAACACCTTGGATACAAATTCACAAACGATGTAGATGCCTTATTATCACAATTGGATAAGGCCAATATCTGCTTTTTACATGCACCGATGTTTCATCCAGCGCTTGCATCTGTTGGTCCGATCCGTCGCCAATTGGGCGTGAAAACATTTTTCAATATGCTCGGCCCGCTCGTGAACCCCGCACTACCCAATCACCAAAGTGTAGGTGTATTCAATCTCAAATTGGCCAGACTCTATCAGTATCTTCATGAAGGTTTGGAAAAGAAATATTCTATAATCCATGCAATTGATGGCTATGACGAGATTTCATTGACAGGAAAGACAAAAATCATTAGTAATAAGGAAGAATACATTGCAAGTCCGGATTACTTTGAATTGCCATCTTATGCACCTTCCGATATCTTCGGAGGCGACACAATAGAATCGGCCGCAAAGATCTTCATCGATGTTTTGGAAAATAAATGTACTCAAGCACAAAAAGATGTAGTCCTCGCCAATTCGGCAATAGCCATCCAATGTTTTGATCAGGAAAAAAATATTATCGATTGTGTCGCAGAGGCCAGATTTTCAATCGAAAGTGGAAAAGCAAAAGAAGCTTTAGATAAAATTAGAGCATAGAGAGAT
This sequence comes from Saprospiraceae bacterium, assembly GCA_965230575.1. GTDB lineage: Bacteria > Bacteroidota > Bacteroidia > Chitinophagales > Saprospiraceae > CAJXUU01. The sequence continues at coordinate 4,833,984 of OZ246013.1, read as the reverse complement.
TGGGGATTGTGAGGTTATGATACGAAAATTCACCCTTTGTCACCTTTAAATATCATCTCTTAAAGTAGAAAAATTCGATTTAATAAAATACGTATGAACATATTAGACAAAATTGTAGCACACAAACATAAAGAGGTAAAAGAAAGAAAGGAGTTGTACCCTACTCCATTGCTCGAAAAAAGTACTTTCTTCAAGAGCAAGACCGTATCTCTAAGTCATTATATTAAGAGAGAGGATAAGAGTGGAATCATTGCAGAATTCAAAAGAAAATCTCCCTCCAAACCTTCTATCAATATTTATGCAAATGTAGAAGAAGTAAGCACTTCATACATGCAGGCAGGAGCCTCGGCCTTATCTGTATTGACCGATAATAAATTTTTCGGAGGTAAATCAGAAGACCTGACTACTGCTAGAAAGTATAATTTTTGCCCCATTCTTAGAAAGGATTTCATCATCGATGAATACCAGATAATAGAAGCAAGAAGTATCGGTGCAGATGCCATACTGCTAATCGCTGAGATATTGACAAAGGAGGAAGTCAAAAATCTATCATCCATGGCTCATTCGCTTGACATGGAAGTCTTGTTGGAGTTGCACAGCGAGGCCCAATTGGATAAATATGTGAATGACATACAGCTTATTGGGGTCAACAATAGAGATCTCGACACATTCAAAACCGATGTCGACTTCTCTAAAAACCTCATCAGCAAACTTCCTCTCAATGCGACCAAGGTATCCGAAAGTGGAATACACAATGCAAGTGTCGTGAATGATCTAAAAGCCATAGGATATGATGGCTTCTTGATTGGCGAGCGCTTTATGAGTAATGCGCACCCTGGAGAAGCCTGTAAGTCATTCATCCAAGAATTGTCAGCAGCAAAGAAATGATAATCAAAGTTTGTGGAATAAAAACTAAAGAGAACATCTCATTTTTGAGTAAGTCCAAGATAGATATGGTCGGTCTTAATTTTTACAGGCCGAGCAGCAGGTATATTGATGATGATATTGAAATTAACATATTCGATAAGTTGGGAGATCATATCAAAAGAGTCGGTGTCTTTGTCAATGAAAAGGCTTCTGCCATTTTCGAAATTAGCCAGCGATTCAAACTTGATTATGTACAATTGCATGGTGATGAAGATGCCAATTTTTGTTCTAAGGTTGCCGAGCAAATCCCTATTATAAAGGTATTTCGAATCGATGAGACATTCCATTTCGAATCTTCTCTAGCCGATTATTCTATGGCGACCTATTTTTTATTCGATACACAAACCAAGAATTATGGTGGAAGTGGGAAAAAATTTGATTGGGAAAAACTGAAGCAATACTCTGGTGACATTCCATTTCTATTAAGTGGAGGAATAGGTCCTGATGATGCGTCTCAGATTCTGGATATCGATCATCCCAAGTTCATTGGAATTGACATTAACAGCAAGTTTGAGTCTCAGCCTGGAATAAAAGATAGAAATCTCGTCTTGCCATTTGTTTCATTACTACGATCTTCAGATTAGAGTCCAGTCGAAATAATAATGATTTCTACTTTTTGCAATTTTATGAAATTTAATTGCCATTATTTTAGTTATTGAAATATATATTTCTGTATATTTACGGAGATTAAACTTTTAATTTGCTACAATCTTTTCACCAAAATTTCTCAATATGAATATAACTTTTGCAGAATTACGGCGCATAAAGCACCAACTACCTACGGGCAGTGTTAAAAAAATCGCTCAAAGATTAAACATTGATGAGCAGACTGTTCGCAACTACTTTGGTGCAAACAAGTTCGGGGACGGGGACTTCGTCGGAAAGCACATCCAGCCAGGCCCAAATGGAGGTATAGTAAACATTACTGATGATACTATTCTTTCTGAAGCCAAAAGGATTTTACATGAAGTTCAATTTGCCACATCGTAGATTGAGCTTTTTTAATTCTAAGGATTTTTGAAATTTAATATTTCACTGTAAAAAAAAATTAAACATAAGAAATGAGGCCAGCAAAGCCTCGCCAAAGCAGATTCCAGGCAGGGAGTCTGCTTTGTTTTTTAGGGATACTCAGAAGTAATAGCATAGGAATCCCATCCATTTTTCGGCAAAATGGATTTTAATAATATTTTACGCTGCTTGAACTATGATATTGCTCAATCTTTGTCCTATTCGGATGGCATTGGAGGTATGAATTCCAAAAAAGATCCATAGAGTTTCAGTTTCCTTGGTTCTTGCTTTTATCCTTTTCAGGAGAAAGTACTCTTTGTCCGTTCCGAAACTTCCTTCTAATCGAGTTGCCCTTTCTTTGGTTATCATCATGGCTAGTTGATCAAAATGATCTTTATGTTTCGAGGCTCTTCCTTTTCTTGTAAAGTCCGTTTTGATTCCGTGTTTACTTACATATACACGATTTGGATTGTTGTGATATATACGATCGGCCCCTACTATTTTGATTTTAGTTCTGAATAGTTTTTGAGACGCCCAGATACTCTTCTTTAATCTAATCCCTTCATTAAAGGCATCGAAACTTAGGTGTTCTATAAAGCTTATCCCATCTATTTGGATTTTATGCACCTTGGCTCCAAATTCAACTTTCTTCACTTCCTTTCCTCTTACAATAGGGCGTATGTAAGGTTTGTCTATACTTACGATTCGATCAATGGGTTTTACTTGTTTGAAAAAATATTGCCATTGCTGACTAAGAACAGTTTTACTCGCATTCCTCCTTTGCCAATATGCATCAGTGAAAGTTGAACCTACCTTTGTCTCTAGATCGCTCAAGGATTCATTTATTTTGGCTAATAGCTTAAGCAATCCTCTTCGAAGTGCCTTCTTTTCCTTTCGGGAAGGTCGTTTTGATTTGCTATAGTTGGTATATCTCTTACTCCATTTGATATACTTTGTTCGTAGCATTCTTCTTCCTAATTGCCGAGAACAAGCCAAAAGCATCCTGTGATTCCAATGGGTTGCTTCCCACAATAACTTAATATCAGTAGGGTATCGAATATCACTCTCATAACAGGTAGCATCGCATACCATACTGTCTAAGTTCGTCATATGTGGACGCCAATGATTTGCAAGAGTATGCTGTAATTTGTCAATATCTAACTTCTTGGCTAATTCACATCTGATCTCGCTGACGATCTTGTAATTAGTGATTGGTGAATTAGTAGGAATGACAATATCACAAAAGATCTGATAGTGAATATTACCATTAATGTGTTCTATAAGTTTAAAATCAGAACATCCAACATAATGCTTCAGAAACATCAAGGCGATTTTACCTCTAGGAGAAAATATACATTGAGGGCCTTTCCTATACTCACAAAGCTCTAAATCACTCACTAGTTTACTCCAAGGAATCGCCTTATACAAACATCCTAACCGAGTTTTTAAAAATGAAGAATAGAGTTGGTCGTAATTAGAATCGAAATTTGGAAACACCAAAAGACCTTGAGATTGAGAAAAACGTCGTACTTTCATCTTAATTATTTTTGGATTACCCCGTTTTTCCGCTTCCAACGTAAAAAACGGGGTTTTCTTTTGCATTAAGATAAAGCTTAATATGTTTTAAACCAAGCACTTAGGATACTTCTGAATTCCCCTTTTTACCCCTATCCGTTCAATTCCCACTCCTTCTGTTATTGTGAATTTCTTTGTAATAATCTTAATGTTTCCATATCTTAAAAAACATCAAGAATCTAACCTCGTTTTTTAACCGCAAAGTTCACAAGGAATGCGCAAGGATTCGCAAAGTTTTTTTTGCTAATTAATCCCCTATTGGCCCTAATTCTACTCCTTCTGAATAAGCAACTTTGATATTATTTTCTCTGAAAGCCTGCTTGATCAAAGAGTATACCTCGAAGGTGGCCTCCCAGTAATTATCGGGAAGAATATAAGGTCGAACAGCAATTACAATATTGTGACTGTCATAGGATTCTATACCAACCATCGGTGTGGGATCATGGAGAATAATATCCGACTTACTCATGGCATCCAAGATGATTTGTTTTACTTTCGGAAAACTTTCTTCATAAGGCATAGTGACCGATAATTCAATCCTTATTTTACCGCGTGTCGAATAGTTGGTGATGATATTATCAGTCACTTGACCATTGGGAATAATCAATGTTTTATCGCCAGGAGTTACAAGATTGGTGCTGAATATTTCGATGTTCTTCACCCTTCCAAAAGTATCGGATATCTGCACCCAGTCCCCTACCTTATATGGCTTGAAAAAGATAATTGTCAATCCAGATGCAAAATTGCCCATAAAACCCTGGAGAGCTAAACCAACAGCAAATCCAGCAGCTGCAAGAATTCCAAACAAGGCAGAAAACTTAATACCTACAATACTCGCAGCGATCACTACTACTATAATCTTCAGAAAAATATTGAGAAGTGAAAGAATGAATTCTTCAATCTCGATTTCGATATTAGCTTTTTTCAATACGGTTGAAAAGAACTTGCCCATCTTTTTGGCAACTTTCAATCCTATATATATCACAAGAATTGAAATAATCAGTTTGGGTACAAAAACTACTGCCCAATCAGTAATAAGTTGGTAATATTTCTCGAAGTTGACAGTATCCATGACTAAAATCTTTGAAGGCTGTAAATATAAAACTCTTCCTTAGAATTTAATAATCGTTTTCATATTACAAAAATTCGTAATATATTAGCACAAAATTCAAATTATGCAAGTACGAACCAATGCTCCAAAAGCCAGAACAATCTCCATTACCATAATTGCCGTAGCAGCTGCAATGGGTCTCTTTCACTATCAAGGATTGACTGAGAATGTAGTCTGGTTATTACTCGGAGCGTATGTACTTTTGTTGCTCGGTTCTCTTTACAGAGGTCTCTAGACGGCTCTTCAATCCATCTACTTTCAACTGATATTCAGATGCAAGTAGAATCAGATCAAATTTTAAGTTTTTACAATTTTGCCAGGATAGTATTTAGCGTGGCACTTGGTCTCATTACCTTTGCCATCTTGTCATCATTCGGCATATAGTAGCCTTCCATGTCGATTCCCGCTCCTTGTACTTCATTTAATTCTTGTACAATTTTGTCCTCATTTCCCGTCAGTTCTTGAGCAATCTGAGAGAATTGTGCTTTCAACTCTGGGTCTTTCGTCTGATTGGCCAATTCCTGTGCCCAGTACATTGCCAGGTAAAAGTGACTGCCTCTATTATCCAATTCATTTACTTTTCGAGAAGGTGACTTCCTATTGGCAAGAACCTTTTCTGTAGCCTTATCCAATGCTTCACCCAGGACTCTTGCTTTGGCATTGTCATTCACTTCTCCATAATGGTCAAGAGACACAGCTAGTGCCAGGAATTCACCTAGCGAATCCCATCTGAGGTGGTTTTCTTTCACTACTTGTTGTACATGCTTCGGTGCAGATCCACCAGCTCCTGTTTCAAATAATCCCCCACCATTCATCAACGGAACAATAGAAAGCATCTTAGCAGACGTACCTACTTCCAAGATTGGAAACAAGTCAGTATTGTAATCCCTCAATACATTCCCTGTCACAGAAATTGTATCCTCACTATTTTTCATTCGTGCCAACGATCTATTTGTGGCATCAAAAGGTGTCATTATAGATATATCCAAACCTGAAGTATCATGCTGAGGCAAGTACGCATTCACTTTTTTGATCAACTCAGCATCATGCGCACGATTTTCATCCAACCAGAATATTGCTGGTGTCTGACTCGCTCTAGCTCTGGTCACCGCTAGTTTCACCCAATTTTGGATTGGAGCATCTTTTGTCTGACAAGCTCTCCATATATCACCAGCTTCTATTTCATGACTCATAAGCACCTTGCCATTATTGTCAATGATGCTTACTGTACCGCCTTCAGACATCTCGAAAGTTTTGTCATGAGAACCATACTCTTCTGCTTTTTGAGCCATCAGACCTACATTCGGCACCGTACCCATCGTGGTCGGATCAAAAGCACCATTTTTCTTACAGAAGTCAATTGTAGCCTGATAGATACTTGCATAGCTACTATCTGGAATTACTGCTTTTGTATCTTGTGTCTCACCCGCTGCATTCCACATACATCCACTGGTTCTGATCATTGCAGGCATCGATGCATCAATAATCACATCACTCGGCACATGCAAATTTGAGATTCCCTTATCCGAATTCACCATTGCAAGATCTGGCCCATTGTCATAAGCAGCTTTGATATCAGCTTCGATTTCTGCTTTTTTATCAGCGGGTAGTTCTCCAAGTTTAGAAAGTAGGTCTCCAAAACCATTATTCACATCTACTCCCAAGTCCTCCAAAGTTTCTGCATGCTTGGCAAAAACATCGCTAAAAAACACTCGAACAGCATGTCCAAAAATAATCGGATCGGATACCTTCATCATGGTAGCCTTCATGTGCAGGGAAAACAACACACCCTGGTCTTTGGCATCTTTGATTTGAGCTTCAAGAAAAGCGATCAAGGCCTTCTTACTCATATAAGTACCGTCAAGAACCTCGCCTGCTAATAGAGGCAGATTATTCTTAAGAACAGTTTTCTTTCCATCTTTTGATTCATGCACAATATCAACAGTGCAAGCCTCAGATATTGTCACTGACTTTTCATTCGATTTAAAATCTCCTTGTCCCATTGTTGCTACATGAGACTTTGAATCTGCAGACCAAGCCCCCATTGAGTGAGGGTTATTTTTTGCATATTGCTTCACAGGAATCGGAGCTCTACGATCTGAATTCCCTTCTCTAAGTACAGGATTCACGGCACTTCCCTTAATTTTGTTGTATCGTGCAGCAATTTTCTTCTCTTCATCCGTTTCTGGATCTTCTGGATAATCGGGTAAAGCATATCCTTTGCCTTGCAATTCTGAAATAGCTGCTTTCAATTGCGGTACCGAAGCACTAATATTTGGCAATTTGATCACATTCGCTTCTGGTTGTTTTACCAATTCACCTAAATATGCTAGATCATCATTGATCCTTTGATCTTCATTCAAGTAATCCGGAAAAGCAGAAATAATTCTACCTGCCAAAGAAATATCTCTTGTCTCCAATTCGATTTCAGCCGCATTGGTAAATGCATCCACTATTGGTAACAATGAAAAAGTAGCCAACATTGGGGCTTCATCTGTCTTGGTGTATATTATTTTTGCTTTGTTATTACTCATATCTTCTAGACTATAATTGTTATTTGAATTGTATAAAAGCGTTTATTAAAATGCTCTTTTCTTAAAAGGATGGCAAAAGTACAAATAGATACTAATTTTTTCTAAGGAAAGAGCTTTCTATTGATCTGTCTACTTCATTTTTATTAAAATAATTATCTTACACTTCAATAACCGTCCTTAACGATTTAGAAAATGTCCAACCTGAAGTTCTATACGTCCTCTGCTCTTCTAGTACTTTTCATGGGAGTATTTTTGTCCAATTCCTTGTCCAGAGTATATATTTCTGTGGAAGATGACCACTTTCTAAAAGTTATGGATACCACCATGACGGACCTTTCACTTACTATTTGTCAGGGAGATACGGTAAATGGACATACCGAAACTGGAATGTACATTGATACATTTACAGTCGATGATCCCAATGATAGCATTCTTCACCTCAGTCTTTTTGTGATTCCAGTGGATACTTTGTTTCTCATGGATACCATTTGCGGAGGTGACACGCTTTTGGGATATTTTGAGACAGGAATGTACGTCGATACCTTTATTACTGAACTTGGTTGCGACTCACTGCGTTTTCTGGACCTCATTGTACAAGACTCCATTGTTACAGATACAACAGTTTTTATTTGCAGTGGCACATCATATGAGGGCTATGACTCCACCGATGTTTATATTGATACATTAATGACGACGGTAGGCTGTGATTCGGTTCGAATAATTGATCTTATTCTGGTGGATAGCTTTTTTGTAGACACAACCGTCGTGCTTTGTGAAGGGGCCAATTTTGAGGGCTATTTCTCTACAGGAGTATATATTGACACCTTGACTTCTATTGGCGGTTGTGATTCGATTAGAACGATTGACCTCACAGTAAACCCAACATACATTATAGATACGGCAGTAAGCATATGTTACGGAGACACATTTTCTGGATTTTTTGAAACGGGAGCATGGATAGATAGTTTGACCACGATGGAAGGTTGTGATTCAATCCTTTTTATTGACTTGGATATTCTCTCCATTGACACCAGCATGATCGAAGAACTTATCTGTCTTGGAGATACTTTTGAAGGATATACTGAAAATGGAATTTATACCGATACATTGTTGACTGACTTCGGTTGTGATTCTATCAGAATTCTGGATCTAACGGTTCTGGCACCGATGGATACAACAGTTGTAGATACGATTTGTGATGGTCAGGATTTATTCGGCTATACGGAAGAAGGAATTTATCAGGACACCTTTGCCAATCAATTTGGATGCGACTCGATCCGGATATTAGATCTCACCATATTGCCCAATACGTTTACCATTATCAATGCCAGTATTTGTGAAGGAGACACCTTCGCTGGCATTTATCAAATTGAAGGCACTTATCTGGATACTTTTCCAGCGGACAATGGTTGCGATTCGTTTGTCACTGTCAATCTAGAGGTGATTGAACCATTGTTTGTGGTGGTCGATACTACGATATGTGGAGGCACAACATTTGACGGATATGACAGTACAGGAATCTACTTTGACACCCTCTTTGCCTTTACTACGGGGTGCGATTCCATAAGGCGTCTCAATTTGGATGTGATCCCCGTCGATACCCTCATGGTCGTGGACACCATATGCTTTGGAGATGATACATACCCATATACTACCACGGGAATTTACTTTGATTTCCTGCCAACAGAAGATGCATGTGATTCATTGTTCATCCTGGATTTGACGGTCTTGCCTACCTTTGAAGTCGACACCACCATCATTATTTGCGAAGGTGATAGTATAGATGGCAATTCGGAATCAGGTATGTATACCTATGCCCTGCAAGCAACGAATGGATGCGATTCACTAATAAATTTGACATTGGATGTAAAACCTAATGAGTTTGTTAGCATTACTGATACAATTTGTAAAGATGATAATGTAGCAGGATATACGGAGACTGGGCAATATGTGGACACATTGATGACTATTTTTGGTTGCGATTCAATCCGAACGCTGGATTTGACGGTCATTCCTCCAGTGACATCTGAAATATTTAGGCAAATATGTTTGGGCGAATCATTTGAATCTTATTCAGAGAGCGGTGAATACATTGATACCTTGGTGTCATTCGTTACGGGCTGTGATTCGATACGCACACTTACCTTATCCGTCATCCCTCCAGCTCTTGAGATCATTGATACTACCATATGCGAAGGAACATTTTTTGCGGGCTACGGCGAAATGGGCACGTATGTCGATTCGCTAGAATCCTCAATAGGCTGTGATTCAATACGCACCATCAACATAGAAATCATTCCTTATCAGAGGAGCGAAATAATCGTAAATATCTGCAATGAATTAGAATTTGAAGGTTACAATCTTCCTGGAACATATCTTGACACTTTGCCATCGTTGATTACAGGTTGTGATTCAATCCGAACGATTATTATTTTGGACGAACCACTTTCCTGGGATACGATCCTGACCATTTGTAATGATGAGACCTTTGCGGGTTATGATACGAGTGGCGTATATTTGGATACCTTGACCACTTTTTATGGCTGTGATTCTTTCAGGACGATTGATTTGACTGTCAAGCCACCTTTATCTATTGACCTTACGGAAATCATTTGTGAAGGCGACAACTATGAAGGATATACCGAGGAAGGTGTTTATATAGATACCTTGATTACTGAATTAGGATGCGACTCTGTACGAACGATTGATTTGTCCATCATCCCATCAGAATATACCCGCATTGATACCATCTTATGTATTGGCGAAAGTTATGAAGGATACAATCAGCCTGGACAATTTGTAGATACCCTAGTGGCCATGTCTACAGGTTGTGATTCGATAAGAGACATCAGAATCAAATTTCAGCAATCTATGCTAAGCATTCAGAATGAAACCATTTGTGAAGGAGAAGACTTCGAAGGATATACTGATGCTGGTGCTTATCAAGATACGCTCTATAGCCAACAAGGATGCGATAGTATTATACGAATTTTGGTTTTGAAAGTTGACCCAATTGACACACTGAATATTGAGAAGATCATTTGTGAAGGAGATACTTTGTATGGCTTTTTCGAAAGCGGGGAATATTTGAATATTAATCTGCCTCATCCTCAGGGTTGTGACACGACCGTGAATCTGATCTTGCATGTACTGCCCGAACCCGATTGTTTGGTAGGCACCGAAGACCTCGACTTGGCAAGTGTAAATCTTTATCCGAACCCCGCTTCTCAGAGCATCATATTGGAATCCGAGATAAATATGGAAGAGATCAATATCTATGACCAAACGGGCAACTTAGTTTGGAATGAAAAATTGACTTCTGAGTCTATAATTTCCATTGACGTTTTGGACTTTCCTCCAGGAATTTATATGGTGGGAATAAGAACAAAATTTGGAACCGTGATGAAGCGGTTTGTGAGGGTGAGATAGCAATGTATTTTCAAACCAGAAATTGCGCGAGTGAATCAAAAAGGAGGCACTAAGTTTGGTGTTGACATTTCACCTTGCGAACTTCGTGCCTCCTTCGTGAACTTTGTGGTTAAACAAAGCCCTGAGTGAATTTTATTATTTATCTACGATCCCACCACTTATTTTCTCGCCATTCTTGTACTCATACTCCAAGGTCACATTTCCTTCTTCATCAAAGTACTTGAACATACCATGTTGCTTTCCGTCCTTGAAATTAATTTCTTGTTGAATCTTTCCATTTGGGAAGTACTTTTTAGTAGGTCCATCATATTGACCATTTCTATACGAAATTTCTTGAGTAGGTCGTCCACTTTTATATGTACCTGAAATTCCATCAAGCTGGTCATTTCTATATGAAGTTCTGGCTTCGATCTGACCTCTGGTGTTGAATGAAAGTTCGTCTCCATTTTTCAACCCGTCTATGTAATTGACAACAAATCGGATTTTACCATCAGCATCATATCTGGTCCATTGACCACTTTTATTACCATTAATCACATAGCCACTTTCAACTTTATTGCCATTGGCATCAAATTTTTCGGCAACAGAAGCATTTGTACCTTTCAAAGGACTTACGGTATATCCATCAAGATTCGCAGCTACTGGGACAGCAGTACCTCCACTTCCACATGCTGACAACATAACGGTAATGACAATTGCTAAACAAAGGCTCTTCTGGATTTTCATAATATTAGGATTGTAATTTTTAAATTGATTAACTAGGCAACAAATTTACTATTGCAAATAAAATTACCAAAGATTATATGACAAAAAATCAAATGTGTAATATTGCGAAAGATTAATACAATCTACTCCAAATTCTAAATTTAGGACTTAAAACATCAACATGACAAATAAAGAGATCGCCAGATATTTCAACAAATTGGCTAAGATTATGGAATTGCACAAGGAAAATCCTTTCAAAATCAGATCCTATTCCAATGCTTACTTGTCATTGAGAAAAATCGAAGCCCCATTTGCCGACACACCAGAATCAGAATTGGCAGCTATCAAAGGAGTTGGAAAAACCATTGTAGACAAAATTCAGGAATTGATTCAGACAGGTGAATTAAAAGCTTATAAAAAGTACGAAGATCTCACTCCTCACGGAATAGTCGAGATGCTGGGCATCAAGGGATTTGGACCGAAAAAAATCAATGTCATTTGGAAAGAACTGCAAATCGAAACCATAGGAGAGCTATTGTATGCTTGTAATGAAAACCGATTGGTCGACCTCAAGGGATTTGGACTCAAAACTCAATCCACACTAAAAAAACAACTTGAATATTACATTGACAGCCAAGGCAAATATCTGTATGATAATGTTGCCGCTCATGCCAATGAATTGGAAGACAAAATAAAGAAGGCATTTCCAGACGATCAAATAGCCCTCGTTGGACTCGTAAAGAGAATGATGCCTGAAGTGAAAGGAATTGAAATTTTGTCAACAGTCGAAGATCAAAAAATAATAGTTGCAATCGAAGGCTTGGAGATGGATGAAGAAGGCTCCATGTTGCAATATCAAAATTATCCCGTTTTCTTTCATAATGTCACTTCTGATAAGTTTGGCACCGAAGCATTCAAAATGAATTCTGGAAAGCATTTTTTGGATCAAATCCCCAGCCTACCGGATGCATCGAGTGAAGAAGACGTATTCTCGACTTTAGGGCTTTCTTTTGTTTATCCAGAATATCGAGAATCCGAAGTCGCATTTGAGCAAGCAAAAAATGGCAATCTTCCCGTTCTTATCGAACTGGCAGACATCAAGGGTGTGGTGCATAATCACTCCACATATAGCGATGGCTTGCACTCTGTAGACGACATGGCAAAAGAATGCATGCGACTGGGTTATGAGTATTTTGTCATTTCTGACCACAGTAAGGCTGCTTTTTATGCCAATGGTTTATCCGAAGATCGAGTTATTCAGCAGATGGAAGAGATAGATGCGCTCAACAAGGGTTATGAAGATTTTCGAATATTCAAGAGTATTGAATGCGACATCCTCAATGACGGGTCGATGGACTATGGCGATGACTTTCTCAAGGAATTTGAAATCGTAGTAGCCTCAATCCACACCAATCTCAAAATGGATGAGGCCAAGGCCAATGCAAGGCTGATCAAAGCAATAGAAAACCCAAACACCCATATTTTGGGACACCCTACCTCACGACTTCTATTGGCAAGAGAGGGTTATCCTATCGATCATGCCCTTATTATAGATGCGTGTGCCGCCAATAATATGGTGATCGAATTGAATTGCAATCCATCCAGATTAGACCTGGACTGGTCGTGGATTCCATATGCCTTGGAGAAAAATGTGAAAATATCCATCAATCCCGATGCCCATAGTAAAGATCAAATTCGATATATTGAAGCTGGAGTTTGTGCAGCAAGAAAAGGTGGATTGACTAAAGAAATGTGTCTGAATGCGATGAATCTAGCTGACTTCTCCAAGTGGGTTGATGCACTTCATTAAAATATTTACTTAAATTACGCTTGACAAGCATTTGAGTAATATATTCACATAAAAAAGTGATTAAAAAATATAATGTTGATTCTTTTGCATATCACCTGACTACTTTACAAGGCTTAAGAATGCTAGGTATGTACAAATAGTTTGAATTTATATTGTATAATCACTTCAAAATAAAACCAACTATCAACAATGAGCAAATTGTACTACCTCACCATTCTTTTGCAGGTCTTTTGTATCTATCACGCGATTAAGAATCAAAAGGAATTGTTTTGGATTTTAATTGTATTATTCTTACCCCTCATCGGATCATTGCTCTATTTATTTAGCAATTTTGGATCAAAGACAAACCTGGAAACGGTAAGCGAAACGATTAAAAGTGCCGTCAATAGCAATTATGAGGTCGATCAGTTGATAAAAAACTCCAAGTATTCCGATACGATTAGCAATCGGATTAGACTTGCTGACACGTATGCTTCCAAACAAGAATATCATCAGGCGATAGCACTCTACGAGTCTTGTCTTACTGGTTTCAACGCTGATGATCTCAAGACTACAGAGAAGTTGATGGTAGCCAAGTATTTCACGGAAGACTATGAAGGTGTGCGAGAATTAGGCGACAAGCTCAACGATAATCCATCTTTTAAAAACTCAGAATCCAGGATTGTTTATGCCTGGTCATTACATTACTTGGGCAATCAGGTCAAGGCTGAGGAAGTATTCAAAGCAATGGATATCCGATTCAGTAATTATGTTCACCGCTCAGAATATGCCAAATTCTTGGTCGAAGAAAACAGGTCATTCGAAGCCAAAGAATTGCTTACCGAACTGGAAGATGAGATTTCCCACATGGAAACCAGCGAACAAAGACAAAAAAGAGAAATTCGCAAAGAGATAAACAATTTACTTAGATCAATAAATTGAGTTAACCAATGAATCGGATTGCCGAATCAGATCGGATATACCTCAGAGAGACAACTCCAGATGATGCTGAGGTATTCTATAATTTGAACCTCAATCCAGAAGTCATAAAATATACTGGTGATGCGGCCTTCAAAAGTATCGAAGAAGCACGAACATTTTTAGCCAATTATGATCAATTTCGAAAATATAAGATGGGTAGATGGGCCGTCGTTCTCAAAGATGGTGACCAAATCCTGGGATGGTGTGGACTGAAATACCACCCTCATGAAAACTTTGTCGATCTAGGTTTCAGATTATTTGAAGACCAATGGCGAAAAGGCTATGCCACTGAAGCTGCTCTATTGAGTGTGGAATATGGATTTCGAGTATTACACCTAAACAGGGTTGTCGGGCGAGCGGATATTAGGAATGAGGCTTCGATTCGGGTATTGAAAAAGGTGGGTATGATTGAGGTGGGAAAGGAAGTCGAGCATGGAGCCGATATAGTCGTAATGGAGATCATCCGTAATTGAGATATTACGTCACCTACTTTTGCCTGTAGGGCAAAAACAATTATAGCATGGGACACAATCCCATGCTATATCGTCAACCAATAAATGTTGCCTGTAGGGCAACCACACATGCCCCTATTTAAAAAAAAAATTGACAATAACCAATGTCATATAATTCAGGATTTCCAGCCAATTTGTAGTATCCCTACAGGATACATCGCGTATCATAATCTTTATAGCATGTGGCGTCGCCACATGCTATAAGAGTAATTGCCCTACAGGCAATGCAAATACAATCTTCAGGGCAATTGCAAAATTTGAGAGTTTACCACATTATAACATAAGCTGTGTCTAATAATAATATACGCTCATACTCGAATTGGTGGATTGAAGCAGATGTCAGGAATGGGCTTCGAATCGAGGATTAAAGAAGGTGTGTATAACTGGGATTCTACTGGATAAAGAAGCTGGAGCTGATATAGTGGTAATTGGGATTATGCGGGCTATTACATTACATACTTTTGCCTGTAAGGCAAAAACAAATATAGTATGGGACACAATCCCATGCTATATTATCAATCAATAAATGTTGCCTGTAGGGCAACCACACAAGCCCCTATTTTAAAAATTTGACAATAACGAATGTCAAATAATTCAGAATTTCCAGTCAATTTGTAGTATCCCTGCAGGATACACCGCGTATTATACTCTTATAGCATGTGGCGGTGCCACATGCTATAAGAGTAATTGCTCTACAGGCAATGCGAATACAATGTTCAAGGCAATTGTAAAATTCAAAAAAAGTTACGACATAATAGCAATGAGCAGTGCAAAAACAATGTGCCTATACCATAGGATTTGGACCTTTCGGTATTTCGAATAAGAACTCTTTGATGGATGAGAATAAACTTTCTTGCTTTTTACAAGTACTAACAATTTAAAAATTTACCTTTGCGGCTTCAAAAAAAAATCCGCAATGATTTCAGCAAATAATGTTACCCTTCAATATGGAAAAAGAGTGCTCTTTGACGAGGTAAATATTACCTTCTCAGGAGACAATTGTTATGGGGTGATTGGAGCTAATGGAGCTGGAAAATCGACCTTTCTAAAGATACTATCAGGAGAGGTGGATCCAAATCTTGGTTCTGTAACTTTAGAATCTGGCAAGAGGATGGCCGTGCTCAAGCAAAATCATTATGAGTATGATGAAGTGACTGTGCTCAACACCGTACTGATGGGACACAAGAAACTTTGGGAAATCATGGTGGAAAAAGACGCCATCTATGCCAAACCCGATTTCTCTGATGAAGATGGAATAAGAGCAAGTGAATTGGAAGCCGAATTTGCAGAAATGGACGGGTGGAACGCAGAACCCGATGCAGCGGCATTGTTGAGTGGAATGCGGATTCATGAGGATGACCACCACAAATTATTGAAAGACCTGGATGGTAATCAGAAGGTGAGAATATTGTTGGCGCAGGCCTTGTTTGGTTCTCCAGACATATTGATCCTCGATGAGCCTACGAATGATTTGGATATCCATACCATCAGTTGGTTGGAAGATTTCCTATTGGATTTTAAGAATACGGTCATTGTAGTATCTCACGACAGACACTTTTTGGATACGGTGTGTACCCATATCGTGGATATAGATTTTAGCAAGATCAATTTGTTTTCAGGGAATTATACTTTTTGGTATGAAAGCTCGCAATTGGCTCTCAAGCAAAAACAATCTGCCAACAAAAAAGCTGAGGACAAGCGTAAAGAGCTCCAAGCCTTTATTGATCGATTTAGTGCCAATGCCTCAAAATCCAAACAGGCCACTGCCCGAAAAAAGATGTTGGAGAAGATCAATGTTGAAGATATCCAACCATCCAGCAGAAAATACCCAGGAATAATTTTCAATCAAAGCAGAGAAGTTGGTGATCAAATTTTGTCAGTGCGCAATTTGAGTTATGCGGTAGATGGAGAGGTGTATTTCAAAGATTTGAATTTTGACATTAACAGAGGTGAAAAAGTGACCTTTTTGAGTGATAATAGTCTGGCAATCACGGCTCTGTTTGAAATCCTTGCTGGAAATATTGAACCAGATACGGGTGACTTCACCTTTGGACAAACGGTAACAACTTCCTATCTACCTGGAGAAAATTCTGAGTTTTTCACTGCGGATTTAGATTTAATGGATTGGTTGAGACAATATTCTACAGAGAAAGACGAAATGTATATTCGTGGCTTTTTGGGCAAGATGTTATTCTCAGGAGATGAGGTATTCAAAAAATCAAATGTACTTTCTGGAGGTGAAAAAGTAAGATGCATGTTGAGTAAAATGATGCTTGCCGAGGGCAATGTACTCATGCTCAATGAACCTACCAATCACTTGGACTTGGAGACGATAACGGCATTGAACAACTCACTAATAAATTTCAAAGGCAATATTCTCTTCACCTCTCATGATCATACTTTCACCCAGTCCGTTGCAAATCGAATTATTGAGATCGGGCCAAATGGTTTTGTTGACAGCCTGAAAGATTTTGATGAATATATGAAGGATGCAGGTATTCAGGCTCAGAGAGAGGTAATTGTATAGTCCTGCTGTAAGTAAGAAAGTGAATCGATTAATTACTATAATTCCAATAGAATTCAATATTGATGACATCCGAAATTCAACATCCGTTATTCAAATATTGTGTTAACATGCAGGTTTTGAGAAAGATATTGATATAAATAAGTCATATTTGTTTGAAATACTTACTTTTGCCGAAGCCAAGATTAAAAACATGAGTAAAAAAAGAGTAACAAAGAAAAGTACGATTAATCCTACCAAGAGTAAGGTTGTAAAACCAAATTTAAAGGATCAGGCAATCAAAAATGATGCTCCAAGCGATTCTTCCTCTTCTGACTTATTGTTCAACCGGACTAACTACATGTACATAGCAGGTGGAATTTTGCTAATGATGATTGGCTTTTTCTTGATGTCAGGAGGCAGTATGCCAGACCCAAATACTTGGGATGAATCCATAATCTATAGTACACGAAGAACATTGATTGCACCTATTTTCATTTTATCAGGATTGGTTGTTCAGGTATTAGCTATATTCAAAAAATCCAACTGATAGATTATTTTTTAGTTTTTGGATTTGACATTTCTACTTTTTTATGATTGATATTATTAGGTCTATAGTTTTAGGCATTATACAAGGTCTAACAGAGTTTCTACCTGTTTCTAGTAGTGGCCATCTGGAAATAGCCAAATTTATCTTAGGTGAGGATGCGGTTGGCGAGGAATCATTGTTTATGACGGTCATTCTTCATTTTGCCACTGCTCTGAGCACAATCGTTATTTTCAGAAAATTCATTTGGGACATCATAGTTTCTGCCTTTTCAAAAGCTGGAAAGTATAGCCGATCTTTTATTCTCAACATCATAATATCCATGGTACCCGCGGCGATCGTCGGTGTATTCTTTGATGATCTCATGGAAAAATTATTCAATAAGAATATGCTACTTGTTTGTAGTATGTTGGTCGTAACTGGTTTGCTACTTTATGTTGCAGATTTGGCCAAAAACACAAATAAAAAAGTAGGTCCATTTCAGGCCATAGTTATTGGAATAGCTCAGGCAATTGCCATTATACCAGGCATCAGTCGATCTGGAGCTACGATATCCACCAGTGTATTATTAGGCATCGACCGAGAAGAAGCAGCGAGATTTTCTTTCTTGATGGTCGTACCTTTGATCTTTGGAAAAATTGCAAAAGACCTCTTGGATGATTCATTCTCTACTTTCAATACCAATTTCATAGAACTCGGAGCGGGCTTTTTGGCTGCCTTCCTTACCGGCCTCCTGGCATGCACCTGGATGATCGCCCTCGTCAAAAAAAGTCAATTGAAGTACTTTAGTTATTATTGCTTTGTAGTGGCAGCCGTAGGTTTTGGCTATCTTGCATTCTTCCATTAATCACTAAAAAACCTTCACATCAAGGAATTGCCCAAAATAATATCTGAAAACATAATATCCAAAGCTAATTTACCTTCCTCGGTAGCTTTTAAGGCTGGATTGGTTCTACTTATTGACAAGCCTCTGGAGTGGACTTCATTTGATGTAGTCAACAAGCTGAGATTTTCTATCAAGCACAAATTAGGAATAAAAAAAATAAAAGTAGGACATGCTGGCACTCTCGATCCTATGGCCACAGGGTTATTGATTGTCTGTGTCGGTAAGTATACCAAGACCATCGAATCATTGACAGGAATGGACAAGACGTACTTCACCACCTTAAAGCTAGGAGCGACCACACCGAGCTATGATGCCGAAAGTGATGAAGATGCCACCTACCCTATTGACCACATTACAGAGGCGTTAATGGCCGAAAAAATCAAGCTTTTCCAAGGAGACATTGAGCAGTTTCCACCCATGTATTCAGCCATTAAAATCAAAGGACAAAAGCTGTATACGCTTGCTCGAAAAGGGATCACCGTGGAAAGAAAATCTCGGAAGATTCGAATCAACGAATGCAAAATTACCCGATTCGAATCTCCAGAAGTTGACCTTTTTATTGATTGTAGTAAGGGGACTTATATCCGTACGATCGGACACGATTTTGGACAGGCGCTTGATTCCGGGGCTTATTTGACGGCATTAAGACGGCATTCGATTGGTGAGTATAGTGTGGAGCGGGCGATGTCAATTCAGGAGTGTGTGGATTGGATCAATGGGACGGAGAGTTTGGATGACTTGGGATAGGGATTTTACGGAGGACCACAGAGAAAATTCACAGAGGTACACTGGGAGTATTCACAGGGGTACACAGTGATTTTTAGTTTTTCTTTCTTATGTAGATTTCTTTATTTACAATGGCTACTACATTTTGATCTTTATCTTTTACCTCAGCGACAAAGTGAAAGGTCTTTTTACCATCTACATCTACTTCATGTTTCATTTCGATCAATCGATCGTCTGGGATTTCAAATAAGGCCTGGACAGTACCTTTGCCGGGTCGTTTGAATTCTATTGATGCACTTTTGTCCCAAAGGATGTATCCATCTCCGAAGTAGGAATAAGCCGCAAATACGAAGAATGGATCGCACATGGCATACAACGAGCCTCCAAAGTGAGTGCCATAAACATTGCGATTATACCATCTCAATTTCATCTCGACCAGATAGGAAGTACCTTTTTTATTATACTTCTTCAGTCTTATCCCTGCTCCCAGAAAAGGCGGATATAGGTTGAGCAGTTTTTTGTATTTAAAGAATTTCTTTACGTTCAATCCTGTCTTTTATTGATATTACAACACAAATAACCGAAAATCATGTGAAAAGATGTCAAAATTAAAAATGAAGAATTCCAAATGATTTAATTTGATGAGGCCCTGAGTATTTTTTGAGCAACAATGCCACCTGCCCTATTGAGAATTCACGACTTTACCTATCTCATTTTCTCCATTCACAAATAGGCCAGCCATTTTAGTAGCAAATTTCTTATCCACCGGCATTTTATTATACGTAATGGTCCATATCAAAGTGCATGCATTTTTGCCTCTTACTTTCATCTTCCCCTTATAATCTTTTACTGGAAGACCTTCTAATGATATATAGGTCAGGCTTCTCTTTTTGTTATCCAATTTGGTAAGTTTCTCAATTCCAATTTCAAGATTTGTTCCACCAAAAGTCATATCTCTGATGGTACCTATTTCAGTGTTTTTGCTATCAGGGTAAGTTATATAATTTCGGACAACAAGAGGGAAAATTGTTTTTATACTGGAAAAATCTGAAACGATGTCCCAAACTAGTTGAGCTGTATTACCTTTCTTTTTCGCGGGATAGTTACACGCAACAACAATGGTCACATTACCATTTTTTTTACATGTGATTTTGGTTTTAGGACTGGACATAAGTTTTTTTAATGTTGAGAATAAAGACTAAGGTTAACTAATATTTGGAATATGATTGGTTTTTAATATGAAGCTTTTGTAGAATATAAACCCTTGCTAGGTACTGAAAAAAGAATGAATATATTGTATCTACCTTCCTTCTTTCATGCCATTGATTTCCAAAGGTATCAGTTTAATGTCCTCAATTCACTTCAATATTAAAATAGGAATAAAAATTATTGCACTCCTCAACTAAATAGCTGAATGAGTGCAATAATCAATAATTATATTCTGTTGTTTGGCAGAAGCATTTATCAACTGTCCAACAAAGCATTCATTATCGCTGTACCGTCAGGAGAACCAAGACCAGTACAAGCATCCCAGCCTGGACCTGCAAAATAGTCACTGCCATTGATGCCATTCGTCCCTTCTGTAATATCCCGGAATGATCTCGTCCCTGCCATATTGTATAACTTCTCATTGATGTACCCAGATCGTTTTCCTGCATGTTGATTGATTAATATGATCAAGGCAGCCCACAATGGAGCAACGGCGCTAGTACCTCCTACTACACCATATCGTCCATTCACATAAGTGATATATCCTGAATTTGGTGCTCCATTTCCTGCTACATCTGGCACTCCTCTACCTTTATACCCTGGCTTGATACCACTGGAAGGAACAACTGGCACATTCGAATTTGCCTGATAACTTGGCAATGGAAACAAAATACTGACACCACCGCCTGATGCACCTTCGCCTTCTGCTAATTCTCCCCAAACAACCTCGCTTTCAATTGTGCTTCCCGAAGCTTTCAACAACGTACCTCCACATGCCACTACATTCGGAAGACTTGCTGGAAAACTTGGTGCTAAATATCCACCTCTCAGCCCATTCGGCGAACCACTATCTCCAGAAGAGATAAAGATCGTAATCCCAAGAGTCACCGCATCATTACATACTTCTTTGAATTGATTGGCAAACGAAGCATCTCCAGGAACTTCAGGCCCTCCCCAACTGATAGAAATCACGGAAGGCTTATTCGTCGTATCATGAACAGCTTTTTCAAGTACATCAAGAAAACCCTGCTGGCTGGCTCCTTTTTCTGAAAAATAAACTACAAAATTGGCTCCAGGGCAGACTGAACCAGCTACCTCTAAATCTAATGCCACTTCTCCATCCGCACCTGCCGGATTTCCCATAGTACCTGGAATATTTGGCCCTTCAGAAGTAATGTTCGGCTTAGTGATGCCGGCTGCACTAAAATATGTATCGAGGTCACTATCTCTATATCCACCTGATAATTCTATGATACCAATAGTCTCCCCTGATCCGTCAAGATTTGAAGGAAAGTTGTAAGCTTGAGCCACTTGCATCGCTGTGAATGATCCACCTGGCGTAGGCAATGTACTGGCATCTGCACTGATTTCTGCAGCGGCATGTGCTGAACGAGTTGCTATTATTCTCGTATTCGTTCCTATGATGGAGGTAATTATACCTTCAAGAGAAGCTGGAATTTGAAAATGACCGTCATGCGTCGTATAGTTGCCATCATCATGTTCGAAGCCATGCAAGGTCACCCCAAATGCATTGCCAATTTCTTCAGCTAATCCAACTACAGTAACCCTTCTTTTTGCTGGGTTTACATCTAGGACTTTCATATTGTTCTCTTCAGCATAAGAGGCAATTTGATTCAAGTGCTCTTCATTGGCACAGCGTATGTTGACCAACTCATCATAGGAAAGATGATTTGCAGAGTTGGATTTAGCGGCTTCATAAGCTTGTACTCCTACATCCGAAACTGCCGCATAAATATAAATTACAAAAGGTGTGTCCGCTGGTGTTGGTCCTAGATGTTTTGAGCCTTCATGGGGAGGAGTATAACTGTTCTCAAGGGTAATACTTTTCTTTTTCATTTTTTGGTTATTTAGAGTTATATAAGGTCTGCCACAAGGGGTTAATTTGTGGCTTAATTAATCATTCCTAAGGTAAGGAAGTTTGTTCTACTTTTCAAATTGAATATGTTATATAACATTTCTGTGACCGTTCTAATCCGCAAAGATTCTTTAGATGTTACTAAGAAGCATATTTCTTCCAGAATCCAATTTGCAAAAACCTGAAAATTTACCCAATAGCACTTGCGAACAACAGTATGCAAGGCAGGGGTCAACAAGAGATAGGTAAGCCTTGCTTTGCCAAGTTTTAAGATTTAGAGAATTGCTATTAACCGCACTCCAAATTTGTCAACTACATAGTTTGCTCAATACCGATTACCTTTTTAGGCATCACAATATTAAAACATAATAGTGCTACTTCCCTACAAGCTTCTTCAGTAAGCCAAACCAAAATGTAGAGCCAAATGAAAGGGCAAACCCAGTCAACAGGACTCCAAATATGCCCCAGATATAATCTCCAGTTGAGGTCTTGCCTTTGTGAAACTGGTGAATGCCTATTTTTAATTCTGAAAAATTGTCTTCCAACGCCCTTGCATCATTCTCTTCAAACAATTGCTTCGTTATTTCACTTAGGCCACGTTCTACCTCTTGAGGATTCAGACCGGATACTGTCAGACTATCCTTCATGGTCTCAATCTTTGCGATAATGACATCTCGATTATTATTTAGATTTTTGGAAAATTGCACTTGCTCTCTCCGAAGTTGCCCATCATTTTTTAAAGCAGTAAAAAAGTTTATCGAATCAAGATTTAACGTAAAAGCTAAAACTACACCCGTAATGGCAAGTAAAAACTTCATCTTTTTCTTATACCACTCACTCACACGCACCATGTAGGATTCATATAGTCCTTCAATTTCGGTTTGGACTTTACCCATATCCACACCTTTACCATCTGTGGCCTTATTGATAATGAACTGTAGCGTCTTCTCTAATCCAGCAGGTAATTTTATATTGGGGTCATCTTTCTTTTCACCATTGAATTCCCCATCTTTTGTATGGGTATTCTTAAATACCAGTTCCATGAAGGCTTGAGTAAAAATTTTCGGATCTATCCAGGCAGGTTTGACATTGCCTTTCTCCATGAAAGCTTGGATCAATTTATGTTCGTACAGGTTGTTGGCAAGGTTGATTGATTCATTTTCCGGATCTTGAAAAAAATTGTCCAGGCTATCCTTGAGGTGGTTTCCTCTTTTGTTGACATATTGGGCATACGCCTCTACCAGTACAGAATTCACTATACTGAATATGATGTACAGACCCACCATCGAGATGGCTATTTCAATAATTACATGCATGATTGAGTTTTTTTAAGATTGATTTTGAAATTATTTTATTTTGAAGAATGCTTTATCAGTATACAAGCATAGCTGTGTTTTGTGCTAGAAATTTATTCCATTTTGAAATCTTAACGCCCAATTGATAGTCGAATCAAAAATAATAGTGGTTCCTTTTTGAGGTAGTTTTTCATGGTTTTGTTGGTTGGTTTTTGTCAAGATACAAAATATCAAGCGGATGTAAAAATGAACCGTGAAGTGGTGTGCATCGTTTTTTCTACCAGGAAGTACACAATGAATAGCATATAGAAAATCACCAAGCGAGAAAGCCTTTTTAATTTATCTCATTACCATTTAATCAAAAAATCCTTAATTCCTGACCAAACCATGCTTATTTCAGTATTACAAACAGTCCTTGAAATGATCGAAATTGTATTGATTTTTGTGGGTTTTAGAAATGTTCGATAAGTCAAATAATGGTTTCATCAATGAATTTCCTACATCCAATAATTTTAGCCAATTTCTTTAAATAATCTATATAAATTTAAAGCATCATTGAAATCAAAACCCATTTTTTTTAAGTATTGAATCAATTTCAAAAGGGAGGCTAAAACCAATTACAACGCGATATAGTCTCCCTTTTTCATCACTAAAACTATATTATATGGTTAACTTTTACAACAATCAATTTTCGAAATTTTCATTTCTTTTATTCTCATTAATCCTCCTTTCTTCTCAATTGGCCTTTTCTCAAGGTGATAATATTGAGCTTCGACAACATGTAATTAGAATTTGCAGTTATGGAGGAGGCGGGACATTTGACATTAATCCAATTCTAAACTCAAAATGTGGACCTGGAAGTTTGCACGGAAAGGTATCAGAAAATTCTTCTGATTTGATTGAACTATCCATTGTTGCTTATGCAGTCAATATCCCTAATGCCACTGACGGAATTAATAATTCTTTTCCTGAAGGATATCCAAGGCCTTTTCTCAGATATGAATACAGTCCAGGAGTTTACAAATACACAGACGAATTAACCAATTGGACCCTGATTGACAAATTTGAATCTCTGGATGGTAAAGTTGATTACTTCTACAAAGCAGAAAAACTGGTCCAGGTAAAACTGCCAAAAAGTGCGGAATGCAATAATGAAAATTCAACAATGAATTTTTCGATGGACTTGAAGCTTTCTACGTTTTCAGCGAAAAGTGATGCCTGGGAGGATTATCCAATACATCAATTTGGTGGTAGTGATGATATATTCAGTTGTGAAATCTTCGATGACACCAAACATATTTGTGATTCTAGTCTGGAACCTGCTGAGGTTGATTCTTCTGTCGATATTTGTGTTCCTTGTCAAAATACAACTTTCAGTGATCTGATATTTAATAGCGTAGAATTGGATAAAAACACTCAACTGAAAATTCTTTCCAATCCTTTTACAGATATATTAGAATACCAATTATTCTCTCAAAAGGAATCTGAATTTGATGTTTCTCTTCACTCATTTGATGGACAAAATGTGGTTAACACCCATATTAAAACTTCCATTGGTCAAAATGATTTTCAAATCTCAGGTGATCACCTGAAAAGCGGAATCTACTACCTTTCATTTGTAGGAGAAGGAACAAAAACAGTTCGAAAAGTAATGTGCGTAAGGTAAAGCGTATTTGGTTTAATTGGAATATGGAGTCTTGCTATAGGTAGGCAGGACTCCTATGTTCTTTTAGATTATCTGATGGTCCTACTTGCCTAAGAATTGAGATTCATCCATAACATGTCTTTTTTCATCCATTAAAAAAAATTATAAACAAATAGATATGATTACTTTCAAAAACAAATTAATTGTAAAATATATTTTTTCCGTCCTGGCATTACTTTTTCTTATCCAGCCTGATGCGCTTTCTCAAAAAATTCAAAAAAGAATAAGTTTAATCAAAATATGCAGTAGTGATTCAGGAGGTAAAACCCACCATCTCAACTCTCCCTGTGGCATAGAAAGTCTTTTAGGAACGATTTCCGAAGATTCACCAGAAGAAGTTGAAATCGAAATTGCCGCATTTGCAGTGAATATTCCTGGTGCTGATGTTGGGTCAAAGAATTCTTTTCCAGAGAATTATCCGAGTCCATTTCTTAGATATGCTTATAGTCCCAATAATTACAGATATACCGACGTACTGGATAATTGGGCCTTTCAAGCAGAAATAGAATCTGCTGATGGTACAATTGATATCTTGTATAAAGCCACTATGAAAGTAAAAGTACTTCTTCCTGGAAACATTGAATGTCATGAGGAAACTTCCACCATGAGTTTTCCAATGGACTTGAGCCTTTTCACCTATTCTATGGATAAGGATCAATGGGAAACCTATCCAATATTCAATTATACAGGTCCAGATGAAATTTTCAATTGTAAGCTTTTCCACGAAACTCGGCATATTTGTTATCCAGAACTTGAAGCAGATGTTTTGTCCTCCGTCGACATTTGTATTGAATGCCAGAATGACGGCCTTGATGAGTCAATATTGAACCTTGTGGAAATAGATAAAAATAACCAATTAAAGATTCTTTCCAATCCGTTTACAGAAATTTTGGAATATCAAATACTCTCCAAAAAGGAATCTGAATTTACAGTTGCCCTCTATTCTTTTGATGGAAAAATTGTAAACAATACCAACATTAAAACATCGATCGGCCAGAATGACTTTCACATTACAAGTGAAAATTTGAAGAGCGGAATCTACTATTTATCATTTGTAGGCATGGGAAGCAAGCTTGTGCAAAAAGTGATGTGTGTGAAGTAAGTTATAGCCCTATGTTTACTAAACTTTCGAAGTTTAGTAAACATAGGGCTATAATCCACCGATTTTTGTCCATGTTTTTCGGAAAGGAATAATAATAAATTACAAAAAGCAGATAATATTCTTACTCTCATTTGGCAGTCAAGGCTAATGAACCTATTTTCGCCATCATTTTTACGACGTCGCCTAATGAAAGTAGATAGATCAAAGTTCATAGCATTTATCATTACCGCTGCCATTTTCGGAGGAATCTTTGGATATGTTTTTGGTATTCCAGAAAACATCCCAGCTTTCGATGAAGTAAAATCATGGTTTTCCAAAAGCGACAAAAAAACTACAAAAACAAAAAAGCCACCTTCGGTAAAGTCGAGCGGTGAAGTAGGCAGGGTGATTGATACATTCAATGGTGTAGATATTTATTACAATGGACGAGTAGCCAATATTCAAGGTCGAAATGTGACGGCGGATGGGTACAATTTAGGATTGAAATATCAATGTGTCGAATTTGTCAAGCGATATTATTATGAATATTACAATCACAAGATGCCAGATAGCTATGGCAATGCCAAGGATTTTTATAGCTATGCCATTGAAGATGGACAAATCAATCCAGCGAGAAACTTGAGGCAATTTTCCAATCCCAGTAAATCCAGGCCTAAGGTCGGTGACCTACTCATATTCGGGCCTACTCCCTTCAATAAATTTGGCCATGTAGGTATTATTTCAAAAGTAGAAAGAGATAGAATACAAATCGCCCAGCAAAATCCGGGAAGCAATAATCCTAGCCGGCAATGGTTTAATCTTGAAAAAAGAGGTAGCCAAAGCTATATCAATCATCAGTATGTATTGGGATGGTTGAGAAAGTCCTGATTTTGCATAACTATTTATTTGATTTAGCGATGAGATGAATTGTTGATTATATTCTTTTGAGAAATTCCTTTTTAGAGACATTTAAGTCTTTAATTTTTAAGATTTGATGTTATTAAATGTACCTACCCTGTTATAAAATTCTATAGCTCAAACAAATTCTGTATTTTCGTGCGACTTTAATTAAGACTTTAAATGCTGGAAGTGAAAATGACACACTTCACAACTATTTACTTTAACTAAACAAACTTTAATGAAGAAAATAAATCTGATTTGGCTGATCGCACTGGTCTTATGTGCTTTCAATATTTCCGCTCAAAATGATACACCAGATCCATTTGACTATGGTAAAATGTGGACATTTGAAAATCCACCAAAAGAGTGGTTCAAGGAAGCTTATAATTTTGAACCTGAAGACCAATGGTTTGATGATGTGAGAAAAGCATCATTGCGATTTGCGACTTGGTGTAGTGCTTCTTTCGTATCTCCGAATGGATTGATCATGACCAATCATCATTGCTCAAGAGATGTAGTAAGCAAGCTACAAGGTGAAGGTGAAAACTTTGACAAACAAGGATTCTATGCAAGTACTTTGGCGGATGAAAGAAAAGCGGAAGGATTGTATGTAGAGCAGCTCATTCAAATAGCAGACATCACAGACGAGGTTTCGGCCCTTGTACTTGATGGAAGTGATGCGGAAATGATGGAAATGCGTCAAGCAGCCTTAAAAAAGGTAGAAGCAGACTATGCCGCAAAAGAAGAATGGAAAGATTTGAGATTACAGACTGTAACCTACTATAGTGGAGGAAAATATTCCATGTATGGATACAAGCGATTTGATGATATCAGATTGGTATTGCTACCTGAAGTGGATTTGGGATTCTATGGCGGCGATCTGGACAATTTTACGTATCCAAGATATAATTTGGACTGTACTTTCTGGAGAGCATATGATGAAAATGGACAACCTCTAAATACTTCTGAGCACTACTTCAATTTTAAGGAGGAAGGTGCTGAAGAAGGTGAAGCCGTTTTTGTTGTCGGAAATCCAGGTAGAACAGAAAGGTACAGAACAGTAGCTCAATTGAAATATGACAGAGACTACCGCTATCCAATGACACATAGATTTTTCAAAAACAGAAATGATTTGTTGGTTGCGGATTATAATGCCATGAAGGATGATCCTGAGAAAGAATTCGAGGCCCAAGCACTGCTTAATACCATAGCATCTTTGGCAAATACCATGAAGGCTTATGGTGGTATCATCAAAGGACTGAATGATCCAGGTTTATTTGGAAGAAAGGTAGCAATGGAAAATTATATCCGATCCAAATCACCAGGAATTACTTACTGGGATGACCTGGATGATGCCTACAGTGAACTAAATCCACACGGATGGGCTATTTCTCATTTGGGCCCAAGTAGATTGAGAGGAAATATCTACATGATGATGCACCAACTATTCAACTATGACCAAATGGTAAAAGCTGAAACGGGTGATGAGAAAGAAGAAAATCCCGACAAGATAAAAATCAGAGATGGCATCATGCAAATGGCTCCAACGCTTACAGATCCAAAAGAAATCTCAAAGTTCAAACTTTTACTCAGTGAAATACAAGCAGATATCTATGAGGGAGATATGACCTTGAGCAAGGTCCTTAATGGTCAAAGCATCGATGACTATGTAGATATGTTGATTGACAAAACCAGGTTTAAAGACACCAAGAAAGCGGAAAAATGCCTTAAGGGTGATAAAATCAAAAAGGATAAAGACCCAATGTTGTTGGCCGCGAGGATATTCATTCCGAGATACTTCGAAGCTGCCACTACCTTCCAATCTTCAAGCCCGGGAAGAAAGGCATTGGAAGCAAAAATTGCCAATCAAGTATTCAATGTTTATGGTGACAATTTGCCCCCTGACGCAACATTTACTTGTAGAATTTCTGATGGTGTGATCAAGGCATATGACTACAATGGTACCAGTGCACCAGCTATAACCACCTATTTTGGGTTATATGACAGACACTATTCTAATGGTGAGGTATTCCCTTGGTCATTGCCTGATAGATGGTTGGACAACCCTCCGATGGAATTGATGAGATCACCATTCAATACAGTCTCTACCAATGACATCATTGGAGGTAATTCAGGTAGTCCATTAATCAATAAAAACAAAGAAGCGGTAGGATTGATCTTCGATGGAAATATCGAGTCATTACCTGGCAATTTTATATATGATTCCAAATCAGCCAGAACTGTAAGTGTTCATGCTGGAGGAATTATGGCTGCGATGAAATACATCTACAAAGCAGATAGAATTGTGAATGAGCTTACAGGCAGCAATTAGAAAATTGATTCGATTTAGAATTAAAATATATTCTTAAAAGAAAAGGTTGGAAATCAAATATGATTTTCAACCTTTTCTTTTTTTAGGGATATCCATAAGTAACTCTCTTCTTTTAAATCAATTTATAAACAACTAATAATCAATTGTTTAATTTTGATAATTCAACGATAATTTCTGGAAAATGTTAAATTAATACCCCAAATTAATAGAATTATGATGGAAAACGGGATAATCGAATGTGCTTATTATTCTTTTGCTTGCCGCAAGGGCGTTCTATTTTTTTCTTGATAAAAAAACAGAACCAAAAAAAATCAAGACTGGCTAATGCAGCACGCATAGCCGCTCCCACATCCCAAAACCCAGTCAAGGCAACGCTTCTTTCACCTCTTAGCTATTTCTGGAGCTATCTTCTTTGAAAGTTAGTCCACTCCTGAAAATGCCTTTTTATCACATCAGGAATTTATGAAATTTCTGTTTATCCTTTTATCTAATTTGATTTCTTGATACTATTGGTTATTTGTTCCAACACTTTGCGTTTGTACGTGCGTCCAATTGGTAATACCTTTCCATTAATTTCGATGGTTGAAGATGAGTAAGCCTCAATTTTAGATTGTGCGACTAAATAAGACCGATGTATTCTCAACATATTAATTCCTGACATCTCTTTCTCAATTTCACCAATCTGATACAAGGTTACCAATTGAGAATCTTTTAGATGAATCTTTACGTACTCCTTGAGGCTCTCAATAATATATATATCATTCAAAAAGACCTTTACCATTTTCTTATTTACATTAAAAAATCGAAATGGTGCTTCTTCATTTGTCGTACTGGAGATTGCCTCTTTCTTTGGCTGCGAATTGATATCCAGCTTATTTACTGCTTGAATCAAACGACTAAATTCAACTGGCTTCAATAAATAATCAACTATATTGAGCGCATAGCCCTCGATGGCATATTGGTGATATGCGGTGGTCACGATAACTTTAGGAGGATTTTTTAAAGATTTTATAAAATCAAAACCACTCAACTTTGGCAAATGTAAATCCAGAAAGATCAAATCGACTTCATTTGCTCTTAAATAATCAATTGCAAAAAGCGCATCTGAAAAACTACCTATCAATTGCAACTGAGGAATATTTTGGACGTAATCTTCCATAATATCAGCGGCAATAGGTTCATCCTCTACAATAATACACTTTATTAATTCCACAATTATTCGTTTAAATCAGGTCTATTTTAAGCTGAACCTTAAAAGTATCTTCCTCATCTTCTACAATCAACTCATACTTTTCTGGATACAATAATTCCAACTGTCGTTTTACATTTTGTAATCCCAACCCTTTTTCATTCTTCTTAAGATCTACTTCCTTTTTGTTGCTAACACTAAAAAACAACTTTTTTTCCCTAAGTACTAGTTCAATATTGATTTCAGTTTCAAAACGCATCTCACTGGCCCCATGCTTGAAGCTGTTTTCCACAAAGGGGAGTAAAAGTAAAGGTGCTATCTCCTGGTCATAATCATCTACTTCCTTTTTGAATTCAACCTTGAGCCTTTCATTATATCTTAATTTTTCTAATTCAATATAATCCTCCAGCACTTTAATTTCTTGAAGGATTGGGATTTTGTCGGATGTGCACTCATACAAAATGAATCGCATCAATTTGGAAAGTCTCATCACTACTTCTGCCGTATTTTCCGATTGTCTTCTGGCTAACCCATAGATATTATTCAAAGTATTAAAAAAGAAGTGAGGATTGATCTGAGCACGAAGAAAATGTAATTCTGACTGCAGCTTTTCCTTTATGAGCTGTTGTTCTACTATTTTTTGCTTCTCTCTATTTCTAATGAGCTTTATTGCACCCGCTATGCCCACGAAAGAATAAATATTAATAAATGAAAAAAACATTAGGGACAACGCAAATGGGTTGCCTTGGTATTCTTCTTCATAAATCATTGGATATAAAACAACACCAATCCACAGCCTATACACCAATATTGAAACCACAACACCAAGGATCAATTGCAAAATCATTTTAAAATTTGCCTTTTTCAACCGTGGTAGACAAAAATAAAACAACCAATAAAATACTGAGGCTTGAATGGCTACGATTCCGATTTTCTCGATCATGGCAATCCCCAATCTATATGCCCAGGAATATTCTCGATACGACGAATTGCCAAGGTCGGCTGTGATGTACGATGTCAATATTAAGTAAAATAGCCAAAACCCAAGATGTAAACCCAATCGAATTTTCATAATACAAATCTGCAAAAAATGGAACGATTTATTACCACACAACCTACAAACAACCTCTTCCTCCACATGTACTACCTCCAATTATCCATGTATTGCTTTTGACATCTAATCAAGGTTCTTGAGCCATAAGAACAGGCAGTATTTACAATTTCTACAAATACCAGGCACCAATTATTTTTATTTGATCCAAAAATAATATGAAGCAGATAATACTTTTAATTTCATTTCTAATTCCAACCATCCATACTTCTGGGCAATCTTTCACAAAAATCACTTCTGGTGACTACGTCAACACCAAATCTGGTTCTCGAAGTGCCAATTTTATCGATATCAATGGAGACGGATGGGATGACATCTTCATTTCAAATGGCCCCTCTACTGGTGAGAATAATATGCTCTACTTGAATAATCAGGATGGTACATTTACTACTGTTCAAGATGATCCTATTGTAAATGACGGAGCCAAATCTGATGGTGCGAGCTTTGGAGATGCCGACAATGATGGAGACCTGGATGCATATGTGGTCACCTGGTATGGACAAAAAAACAACTACTACCTTGGTCAGGATGATAATTTTGTGTCAATTAATAATTCCAACCTAACCGAGGCAAGCACATATTCAGAGACTGCCTCCTGGGGAGATATGAATAATGATGGATGGCTTGATCTGTATATTACCAATAGTGCTGGAAACAAACAAAATCAGTTATTTCAAAATTCTGGAGATGGCAATTTTATAGAAATAACCAATGGTCCTCATGTTTCTTCCAATCAGGCATCGAGGTCTGTGGATTGGATAGACTATGACAATGATGGCGATTCCGATATATTCGTTACCAATGAAAACAATCAAAAAAATGAACTCTATCAGAATCAAGGCAACGGAGAATTTGTCAAAATCACGGATTTAGATCCACTAAACACTTCTAAAAATTCTGCTGGTAGCAGCTGGGCAGACATTGACAATGATGGTGATTTCGATTTATTTGTGGCCAATTATCAATCTCAAGAGAATCAATTGTTTCTAAATAACAACGATGGCACTTTTTCAGAAGTAAATCAAGGAGCCATTGTCCAAGATCAAACCTGGTCCTTTGGTTCTGCTTTTGCTGATGTGGATAATGATGGTGATGTCGATTTGTACGTTTGCAATGCATTCGGAGGTATTGAAAAAAATTCTTTCTACATCAATAATGGAGATGGTACATTCTTAAAAGATGAGCAAAGTGCTCCTGCCGCTCAAACTGGATGGACATTTGGTTGTGCATGGGGCGATTATGACAATGATGGATTTATGGATTTGTTACTAGCCAATTGTAAAGATGATGATCAGGAAAATTCACTATTCAGAAACAATGGGAACGATAACAACTGGTTCAAAATATCTTGTGAAGGGTCAGAAACAAATAGATCTGCTATCGGCACAATTGTAAAAATAAAAGCTACGATAAATGGTCAATCTGTCTGGCAAATGAGAAGGATAGCAGGACAAAGTGGATATAATTGTCAAAACTCTTTTGCAGTTCACTTTGGTTTGGGAGACGCGACAATGATTGACAGTTTGATTGTAGACTGGGGCATTGGCGAAGATCAAGTTTTTCAAAATGTCAATATCAATACCTTCTGCAAACTAAAACAAGGAGATGTGCTGGCATGTAATCCTACTTCTACATCTGAAGTAAAAAAGCCCGCTCAAGGATTCAACATTTATCCCAATCCATCAAATGGAGATTTCTTTGAAATAGAAATTCCTGAAAATTTCAGACAAGATCCTATTCATTTGAATATTATTGATTCTACGGGAAAAATAGTATTAGAAAGAAACATTAAAAACCCAAAAGCCAAAACGACTATTAGTAGTAATAATTTGAAAAGTGGTACTTATCATGTAATTCTTACACAGAATAAAAACAAGAAGAGTTCCACTTTTGTGATTCAGTAGATTCTCTTCACAAGGAAGTTATTTAATTCTCCTTGAGTAGAATTAAATAACAAAATTAATGACTACAGAGTAGTCACCCTATGTGAGCCTGCGAACATAGGGAAATTTACGAACGCAGCGCGTTCACCTTAGGTTTATAGAATAATGTTCAGAATTTAATAGAATTACCTGGTTTTTGAATTTATCTTCGAGATACAACTAAGGCGACACCCCATGGGGTCGAATATGACTTATCCTATGCACTGAAATAAGGTGATCTCTCTGAGGTCAGGCATTGAGAAACAAGGATTTGCCGGGTTAGCTGTTGACATTTTATAAAACTATCAACACCTGGTTGTGCAAACATTAAACAATATTTCTGAATACCTTAGGTCTCATAATCTGTATAAAATTGGCTTATGTCTTAAAGAGATCTTTCCGCTTATGAAAGGTCTCTTACTTTGTTGCTGATTCTTAGATTCATTTTATCAAATAGTACTTACCTCCCTTCAGGTTAAAATATCGTTTTGGAATATCCTCTTCCTTGAATTGTTTTAAATTAAAAGTGGCTCCGAGAAACAAATTTTTATCTTCCTCATCTATTTTCTTTTCCAATTCCTTTTCACTATACAGATAGACAGTGCGAGATTCATCTGGATTCTTTAAAGTGCTATAAATAAGAGATGTGAAAGAGACCGACCAAGGAACAATTACCGTATTCCCCTTAAAATCTTTATGCTTTTTCGGATAAAGGGTCTTGCTCGACCCATTCTTCGCAGCTTCTTCTGTCAAGCTGTAGATATACTCCAATCGCTCGGTAAAAAATCCGCCATGTAGGAATAAGGATCGAAAGCTGATCAAAAGAATAATGGCGACAGGTGCGAAACGGACATAATTGGGTGCTTTGAGCTGACTGAAAACGGCCAGTGCCGTAAATCCCCAGAAGTAACCAAAGAATGTATAATAACTCTCCAACATATTGACGGATTCGCCTTTGTGGTAGATAATGACCACCACGACAACAAAGCAACACAAAGTGAGCACAGATACCAGAGCAGAAAGATACCTCTTCATATATATCAAAGTAAGAAGCACCAATAGGTAGAAATAATAGCCCCATTTGAAGTGCTTAATGGTATAATCTTTCAACTGATTATAAGTCCAATTATTAAAAAACTCTGGAAGTATTTCTCCTGTTTTTTCGAAGGCAGCCATTTTGTTTTGTTCGTATCCGCTGCTTGGCAAAACTTTGTATCTCAGGAAGAGGGCGATCAACACAAAGCTAAAGGTCAGCCAGGCATATTTATTTTTAAGCTGCTTGTAAAAAACGAGGTAGAAGGCCAGGAAGCTCATCAATGGTAAAAAGATTATCGGATGGCCCAAAAGCAGCAAAAGCATCAGGCCCAAAGCGACCAACCATTCTTTCTTCTTATGCATCTCCTTCAAGTACTGATCACGAGTGACCCATCCTATGAACAAAAAGGAAAGTGCCAATGTATTCGTAGTTTCCGTAACAGCCATAAAATGCTTGAATCTGCAACTCAAAATCAAAGTAATAACCATAAACAAAGCCGCCTTATGATTTTTGAGCAGGTGGGCCACAATGGCAAAAATGGCGTAATAAAATAGAATAAAACTTACAGAATAACCAATCAAGACTCCTTTTAATCCAACTCCCATCTTCATTAATAATAGGGGTAGCCATTGATTAAAATAATTGATATATCTGTTGTGGGCGATGAAGAAAGTCTCTTCATGTAAGATGTTGTAAGTATAATACGAAGCATCAATAATCAACAATCGCTCTTGATAGAAGTAGAATCCAAAAACAAGGAAGACCAACATCCCAAAATGTCCGAGAGCCAGGGAAAATTGTCTTTCATTCAAGAATTCCATCCTCCAGAATGATTCTAGTGCTGATTTATTTTGCATGTCGTTAGTTCATTTGTACGGGTAAAATTAACAAAGTTCGGGTAATATTTTTTTTAGCCACCAAGGACTCGAAGAATGCGCTAAACTGGCAAAGCATTTAGTCCGCAATGGGATCTTAATTGGCTTGAAATATTTCTTAAGCACTTAATGGTTGATTACTTTCAAGCATATTTATACTCATAAAATCCTCGGCAAATACTTTATCCAATCGCATTAATATTTCCTTGGCTATCTCAATGGTTATGCACATCGGAGGTTTGATCTTGATCACATTGTGCAGGGGGCCATCGGTGCTCATCAGCACACCAAAATCCCTCATTCGATTTACAAGATAAGTAGCTTCTTCGGAAGCGGGCGTTAATGTCTTTCGGTCTTTTACTAATTCGATACCCAGAAATAGACCAATGCCCCTCACATCTCCAATTATGAGATACTTTTCCATTAGTGCATTCAATCCATCAAGCAAAAATGTACCAACCTCTTTTGCATTTTGTTGAAGGTTTTCATCTTGGATTACTGCTACTACCTCATTACCGATGGCGCATGAGACTGGATTGCCACCGAATGTATTGAAGTACTCCATGCCATTGGTAAATGCATCGGCTACCTTCCTAGTGGTAATCACAGCAGCGAGTGGATGTCCATTCCCAATAGGCTTTCCGCAAGTAATAATATCTGGTACTATATCTTGCAATTCGAATGCCCAAAAATGCTGGCCTACCCTGCCAAATCCTACCTGCACTTCATCTGCAATACACAATCCTCCTTCTGCTCGAATCGCTTCATAACAAGTCCTGAGATAATTAGGAGGAAGCATGATCTGCCCACCACAACTCAATATACTTTCAGCAATAAAACAAGCTACATTTCTCCCCTTGGTTTTAAGCTGCGCAATGGCTTTTCTCACATCCTGGGCATAATATACTGCCGCTGTTGATAAATCTTTATGGTCTCCGCGATATATATCAGGCATTCTGCAAATAGAAGTATGTTCTGGAGCACCACTTCCTCCTTTCCCATCAAATTTGTAACTACTGATATCAATGCATGCTCCCGTATTGCCATGATATCCAGTCTCCAAGGCAATTACATCCTTTTGACCAGAATATGTCTTGGCCATTCTCAATGCCAATTCATTTGCTTCACTTCCAGAATTCACGAGATATACCACTTCCATTTCTTTCGGGCAGTTGGCCAAAATTGATTCCGCATACTTCACTATATTCTCGTGCAGATAACGTGTATTGGTATTTAGCAATTCCATTTGCTTCTGAGCAGCTCGGACTACCCGCGGATGTTCGTGCCCAACATGTGCTACATTATTGACCGTGTCAATGTATCTTCTCGCTGTATTATCATAGAGATAGATTCCACTACCACGTACCATGTGCAATGGATTTTGATAGGATACACTCAAGCTCTTTCCAAGGACATTCTTTCTCTTTTCTAAAATTTCGACTTTCTCTTGGTTCGAATCATTTTCAGCCATGACCGATTCTGGTAGAATCATTGGACAGATATTAAGCCAGGTTTTTGCTTCGGAAACAAAACACACGCCAGGAAAATCACCTTTATTGCCAAGCATATCCAGCATCACCTGAAAATGTAAATGTGGAGGCCATGCGCCATTGACATCTTCATTCCCTATCCATCCTACGACGTCTCCCCTCTTTACATTTTGACCGACTTTCAAGAGAGTCAAAGAGTTCAAGCTCAAATGACCATAGAGTGTATAGAAAAATAGACCTTCTCCATACTTATGTTTTATGATAACCGTAGGTCCGTAGTCGCAGGGATTATCATTATTTTGAATAGAATGGACTTCACCATCCCAACAAGACAAAACTTCTGTTTCTGCTCTCGTCCAAAAATCAAGGCCTAGATGCATTGTCCTCCATTCTGGTCCATTGTTTCCCTCTATTTTGTAGGCATCAGTGGTATAGAATGGGCGAATTTCTCCATATCCTCCAATCCCAATATCAGCTTCCTGAGTTAGTAATAATTCATTTATCTTTTGATTAAATCTTGGAATTGTCTCAAAATTCGCATTGCTACCCAAATCCAAACTTCCCACGCTTAAATCTATCGAAATTGTCTTTTTACTATTCAATTCAATTGGAACAAACAATTCGTTTAAATTGAGAATATTCCACCTGAAAAATTCTTCATAATTCGGATGTGCCACTTTTTTACAGGCCGATCTAAAGGTATATTTTGCAAGTTGAGGGTTAATATTCCTTAGCTTCTTCAACAAGTCCCATGCTGGCTTCGCGCTGATCTGGTGATAATCATTCTCTGGATCCAAATGATAATTATAAGCCGCATTCATGCCCGAAATCATTAATCTGCCACAGATGAGCGGAAACAAAATCTCTAGTTCAACATCCTCCAATTCAAATTGCTCATTGTATCCTTCCACCAATTTGGCCATCGCACTAATTGGGTCAGGGACATACATCCCAGCATAAGCACAAGCAATGGCTAACTCGCAAATGGTAGGCGCATAAACCGCATCACCAAAATCGATTACACCAGTTACCCGTGGGCTTTGATATTCTTGATTGACCAATAAATTATGTTCATGGGCATCGCTATAATTGACGCTCTTTCTCAACTTATCCATCAGCGGTAAAGCAGATCTTTCAAATAAATTCCAGAAATATTCGGCGATTTCAAGCTTTTCAGGATAATTTAAATAACTGATATATTTTCGAGAATAGAGACACTCTGTTGGATTCCACTCATCAAAACGATGCGCTCCTGGGTGATCAAAACCTTGAAGCGAAGTGCTCAATTCGCCACAGACTGCTCCCCATGAATAGAACAATTCCTGTGTACGGGGATTAACCTCTGCCAACATCCTGCCTTCCACCCATGAATGCAATCGTATCCTATAGGTCTCGCCATCGAATTCCTGAGGAAAGAAGTCATCACCATTAAAA
Organism: Saprospiraceae bacterium; assembly: GCA_965230575.1. Taxonomy (GTDB): domain Bacteria; phylum Bacteroidota; class Bacteroidia; order Chitinophagales; family Saprospiraceae; genus CAJXUU01. Next base: position 4,795,296 of record OZ246013.1, on the reverse strand, counting down.
TTTGACAACACCTCAGGTATGGAATAGGCTATTTCATGAACTTTCAGATGGTTTAATATTGCCACCTGAAATTGAATCTCTTCTTTAGTAATTTCTGGTTTACAGATCTTCAAAAGATACTTAGCGCCATCATCCTTCACCAGCAAAAAATTCAAATCTACATAACCTGCTAATGGTTTGACACCACATTCAAAACCATAATTTTCTTCTATAATCTTCTGGATAATATCCGTGCTAATCTTCATATTGGGTCTAAAATTAAGAATGACCATCCAAATGTACCAATAGCGCATTAATAAGGAAAACATGCATGTAATTTCTTTGAGATTTTAAAAATGCCAGAGTTTCCGCTGTATTGTTACCGTTCATTATTTTAATCGAATTATATTTACCCAAAATTCATACTTTTTCAATGAGGATTTTTCGGTTCGTTATTATTCTTCTGATGCTATCTACATCAACTGTGTCTTATGGACAGGATAGTATTGCCGTAATATCCAGCAACTTGCTAGAGGACCTTTTGGAAAACAATGATGAAGGGAGTTATGATTTTTTCACCTTGTATGATGATCTTCAGGAATACCTAAAAAATCCGCTCAACATTAATGAAGCGACTGAAGAAGATTTTCACAATCTACAAATGCTCTCCGATATTCAAATTTCTGACATCCTGCAATATCGAAATGAGTACGGCCCGTTCATTAGCAAGTATGAATTGCAAACCATTCCCTCCTTGGATTTGGGCATACTGAAAGCCCTGGTTCCATTGGTTACGGAAGGTGGAGAACGAAAAAATCATACTTTCAAGTCAATAATGAAAGAGTCAACTTCTACTGTTATTCTAAAGGGCAAGAGAGTATTGCAGGAAAGAAAAGGATTCCAGGACGGAAGCTATCTTGGCGATCCTAATCATTTATTTGCGCGGTACAATTTTTTCAGCAATAGAAATGTAAGGGCTGGCTTAACCATGGAAAAAGACCCGGGAGAAAGTTTCTTTTCAGGAAACAACAAAAATGGGTTTGACTATTATTCTGGCTTCATCCACATCAAGGATGTGTTGCCTTTATTTTCGACTTTGAATTTTGGAGACTACACCTTGAGCATGGGTCAAGGCTTGATACTTCACAATAGTTTTGGAGGAGGCAAAAGTTCTTATGTGACCAATGTCAAAAAAGGAGGTAGACCGATTCGTCCCTACAGCTCGGTGACTGAGGCTAATTTTTTTCGAGGTACTGCAGCAACGTTGGATTTAAGGAAGGATTTGGAAGTATCTTTATTCGTTTCGGCTAAAAAGATTGATGGATCTGTGCGTATTGATACGACTATAGATGCAGGATTTGAGAGTTTTACATCGATCAAGGTGGATGGATTTCATCGGACGGAATCTGAAATTAACAATCAAAATACCATTTCTCAAAACTCTTACGGCGGCATTGTCAAATACAAAAAGAGAAATTTTAGCCTGGCAGTAAATGCCTTGCAGCAAGAATTTTCTATACCGATACAAAACGACTTAGCGCTCTACAAACGTTACAGGTTCAATGGAGACAAGTTGACCAATCTAAGTACAGATTTCAGTTATCGATACAAAAACTTCAATACGTTTGGTGAATTTGCAAGGAGCAACAATGGAGGCCTGGCATTGATCGGTGGACTGCTCACCAGCCTTGGCAGGAATGTTGATCTTGCTATTATATATCGCAATTTTGGCAAAGACTATCAAGTTCTGAACGCCAATGCCTTTAGTGAATCTACCCTTCCTATCAATGAAAGAGCTTTTTACTTTGGGTTGAAATTCAGAGCAGACAAGCACTTTACTTTCAGTTCGTATTTTGACATTTGGCAACATCCCTGGCTAAGATTCCAAGTAGATGCACCATCGAAGGGTAAGGAATTTTTATTCAAAGTAGAATATTACAAGAGGAGGAAGTTAAATGCCTACTTTCAATATCGGGTTGAGCAAAAACAAAGAAACGGTGTAGACCTTAGCCGCAGAATCGATCCATTGATTTCTACAATTCAGCACCGGGCCAGATTGCATGTTAGTCATACCTTGAATAAAAACCTGAGGCTCAGAAATAGATTTGAAATGAGTTTCTACAAATTGGATGGCGTGCTGACCAATGGATACATGATTTTTCAAGATGTCATCTACAAACCAACTGGCAAATCATATTCTTTTTCCGCCAGATATGCCATGTTTGACACTGATGGATTCAATACCAGAATCTACACTTTTGAAAATGATCTTTTGTATGAATTCAGCATTCCATTTTATGCAGATCGAGGCACGAGATTTTATATCAATTGGCATCAAAAGATAGGCAGACACTTGAATTTACAATTTCGATATGCCAATACCTACTACCAAAACAGAGAATATATCAGTTCGTCAGGACAATTCATAGATGGAAATCAAAGAAGCGAAATCAAAGCTGTAGTCAGATATAAGTTTTAGCATGATTGATATTGGAGATCTTTGGATAGGTGACTTGTTATTACTCAAAAAATCAGGCCGAATAGGAAAATTTGAAGGTCGATCAGGGCACAAAAAGGTGCGGATAAAGGTCGGAGAAAAAATGATCATTACCCCAATAACCAATGTAGAATATGCTCCCAAGGATGCAAAAATTGAAACATTCGATTATTCACACAGGCCTAAAAAAATATTAAAATCTTCTGCGGCACTTTCAGATATTATAGATCTACACATTGAAGAGCTCAACCCATCTCTTCAAACTAGCCGAGTAGAGCGCATTGTGGATTTTCAGGTCAAAGCTGCAAAGGATTTCATTGAAGACTCAATTTTTAATAATACCAAGAAAATACTCATCATCCACGGAAAAGGTGAAGGCGTCTTAAAATCTGAAATTCTACATTTGCTTTCACTTTATAATGACGTCCAGTTTACATTTGATAAAAACAACGGTGGAGCCACTGAAGTATGGTTTAAATAGATAAATTAACCATGTACAAGAATTCCTATTTTTTGTTTTAATGGAATATCAAATTTACCTTGCACAGCATCAACAAGTTTCACATTATATAAATGAATAATATAAATTGTACATATTTTGCTTATACATATATAAAAAAATTATATTTGTGTTGGCTAATTTGCATCTTGGCACTCTTTATGTACTGTTTATAATAACAAAAACACCTACATCGCCATAAACACCTCATCTGGCGTGCCTAAGTTTATTAGTTAAGATCACCCCTTTAGGCTTTTGCTATTAAACACCCCGTAATTATTTAATTGACATCGATTTCTTTTCATCGAGATTAATCGGATTGTCCGTGAATGCGTTAAAACGTAACTACATGAGGTTTTTTATTTTTGTAATATTTTTAATCTGGACTGCATTAGATTGTTCTCCAGTCCAAGCCCAAACGCTGCCTGATCCTATTTCCTGCGATAATTCTGGTGTGCCAGCATTTACACCTAATAATGCAACCAACCGTGTAGGCGATAATATTGCTGCTGTGGATCTCAACATGAACTTTATTGGTACTGTCAATGGAATTGATCTGGGAAGTGGAAATGTTGTGGATGTAACAGATGGCACGGAGTATTGTGATGAACTAGGTGCCGCTGGATCTCCGACTGGACTAGGAGAAGGACCAGATTTATTAATTTCTATTCCTGTCCATGAAAGTAAACGATTCTCGTGTAAGCCTGCTGTGCTGAATATAACTTTGAGAGGAGATTTCAACAATTCTCAGGAGGTAGCATACATCGTAAACGAGTGCGATATAATAATTGCACAATCCACAACTACAGGATTACCCGAAAACGATAAATGTGATATAATATTCCCCCTGCAAGTAATCATACCCGCTGCTGACATGGTAGAAGCCGCAGCTGATGGAGTCATTGAATTTGAAATCAGAACCAATGGAACACCGACCAACACTTGCTGTCAAGGATCACAAGTAGATGGCACCTGCGGCGGAGCATCCGGTGTAGATTGTGATGGAGATGGAATGGATGACGGTAATTGTATGGCTCTCTCCTCTTTTATATGGCCAATAGAAACTGCAACCTTTGGCGGAACAATAAATACAACAGATGAAATCATATGCGACGGAGAATCACTTAATATTGATGTATTACAAGATTTGATGTTTCCAGACCCTCAAGGAAGTGGAGATTCAAATGACGAAACAGGTACTTATCATTTAGACTTTTACTACGGAGGTGGACCAGATTCACCGAATCCTTATGATACTAATTTGGGAGGAACTGCTGGCGATGTAGTCAATACATATACTGTATCAAATTTTGGATCTAATCCAAGAGTCACTATTAATAATGTAGGAGGATCAGGAATACAAGATCATAGTGACACCAATGCTCCACTAGCATCTGGAGGAGGCAATCTGCCTTCAAACACATTAATTGAAGTTTTAGGATCAGTGTGGAACGATAATAATATAGAACCATCTGCCGCAGGATTTTGTACTGGTGATATTATCGGATGTACTTATACCACTAGCTATGCCTCATTTGTAATTCTCGACCCTATTTCAGCCACCGCAACATGCGAATCCTGTAATGCTGGCCCTGGATCAAGTACCAACATTGGCGTAGTGACCATTGCTGGCTTCGATGGAGGACTACCAGATTATGACAATTCATTATATATGCTTCAAGCATCAGGAGGAACACTTTCTTCCTCAACTGCAGATGTAAGCGGATCAGTGACACTAACACTAGATGAAAACCAACATACCTGGTCAGTTACAATCATCGATGAAGAAGGATGCGAATTCTTTCTTTCTGGAAGTTGTGGAATCGAAGTACCTGCTGAAATTCTTGCTCCAAGTTATACTTGTGTGGATGCTGGACCTTTTAATTTAACGATATCCCCAGCAGGAGGCACATTAGCAGGACCTGGCATATCAGGAACGACATTCAATCCTCTTACAGCAGGAGTTGGGCTTCACACCATAACTTATACCATTACTGATAGTGGATGTACTTCTGTTGCTTCACAAGTCATCAATGTGGACAACTGTTCTGGGTGTAGTGATTGTGCAACTCCAATAATTTGTAATATTGGATATACAACCAGTAATAACAATTGGAATATTGATAATGAAGGAGCTGGTACTAATACCTTGGATGATGATGGACCAACAAGCCTTTGCGGAAGGTCAATAGGTACTACTGACCTTTGTCTATTTAATGTATTCATTGAGAAATGTGGAGACGTAGACCTAATTGCTAAGTTTTCAGATCCCACGCTAAATCCAAATGACATTGACGTTTATGCCTGGGGACCATTTAATGGTCTTCCTAATTGTATCGACGATCTTACACCTGCCAATAATATTGTATGTAACCCAGATGTAGCGACACCAGATGGAGTACCCATTGAAATTGAGTGTGCCATAGAAGGGCAATTTTATATTGTCGGTGTTGCAGATTTCACTGGAGCAGGTGGAGGAAATGCAGTTTTTATAGGTCAGACCAATACTACAGAAGCCAACGCAGGAAGTATCCTTGGATGTACTGTCCCAGACCCTATTTTATCTGTTGACGATGTTGACATTTGTGAAGGAGAGACAATAAATCTTATTTTAAGATCAGACAATGTGCCCTATACATGCGGTGGAGATGTAGCTATATATTCCGACCCCTTAGGTGCAAATTTTCTTGGAAACAGTGGTACACTTACATTATCAGCTGGTGAATACGATTATTTTGCAGCATGTCTTCCAGCAGCAGGAAGCTGTGACTGTGACACCACATTCATAGCTGTGAACATCTTTGTCGATGATTTAATTACAATCCCTCTTTCTGTGGATTTGAATGATGGCTGTGGAGACTACGATCAGGTTTTAAATACAACTGCAATATATTCAAAAGATGTTCTTTTCCCTGGTTCTGATGATGGTGGCACCCTGACAGTATCAGTTGACAATAGTTTGACGACAAATGCTTCAATTACCAATATTGGCAATGAAGAGGTGACCGTGACTGGAGCTGGATGTTTTGAAGTCACCTATTCCATTCCTGCCAGTCAATGCGGAGGTCCTAATAGTGAAACCATTACCATATTAAGAGCGATTGCGCCAGAACCAAGTTTTATTATTCAAGATCAAGTGTGTTTGCCTGGTGATGCGGATACAGATGTCGTTTCATTAACTCCTACAATCAATAGTCCTGGAGCAGCATATGACGTTCTTGTGGATAGAGTCTTTTCGATTACAGGAGGCCCAGGTGCAAGTATTAATTCTGAAACGGGTGTGGTTGAAATCACAGCAACTGGAACTTATAATGTAAGTATGACTGAAACCATAGATTATCCAGCTTGCGGAAATATTGCAAGTGGTTCATGCACGAAAGATTACATAGTGCCTATTACCGTGCAATCTGGAGATATGCTTGATGCTTCATTTACTGCTGACCAAACACCTTGCCCGAATACAGATGTCGCCCTGACACCAACTTCAAATGGAGGAATATTCACTGGTCAAGGCGTTACCGATAATGGAGATGGTACTGGCGGTACATTCAACCAATCAACACCTGGTGAATATGTTGTCACATATACCATTGAATCCACCAATGGATGTACAAATAGTTTTAGCCTGATCATTACAGTTGATGAAGAAGCGCCAAGTTTGATATGTCCTACTGATCTAACTTTGAATTGCGGCGATGCGAATATAGAAACTGATATCACTGCATGGGCTAATGTCACTGCTACAGATGATTGTGGCACTCCGACTGTCACATCTGAGCTTATCTCTACTGTAAGTACTTGTGGTGATTCAGAAACCAGATTGTATCAATTCACAGCTACAGATGGAAGTGGCAATACAGCACAATGTTTGGCAAGTGTTGTCATATTTGATACCATAACACCAATACTTACTCCTCCAAGTGACCTTGAACTTGATTGTGGTGATTTCGCAGGCTTGATAGCATGGTTGGATTCAGCTACTGCTACAGAAGGTTGCGGTGCTGTTGTGATTTCAAATTCTTACAATTCCGATGGATACACCGATGAATGTAGCAATACAGGTACTCAAGTGGTCACTTTTACAGCTACCGATGCATGTGGAAATACCGCTTCTGCAAATGCTTCAATAACCATTATAGATACAATACCACCATCACTTATCGCTCCTTCAGGTATTACTTTGGAGTGCGGCGATATTAATAATGATGCCATTATTCAAAATTGGTTAAATGGCTTTATTGCCTCAGATGAATGTGGTGCTTTTTCAGTAACCAATGATTATATGTCTGCAACTGCCGCTTCCGACTGTGTGGCGGGAATGAATTCTACACTAATCACATGGACTGCGACGGATGAATGCATGAATACTGTGACCCAAACAGCAACATTGAATATTGAAGATAATACTAAACCTGTCATAATGATTCCTCCATCAGATACAACATTCTATTGCGATGGATCAGGTAATACTGCCGAGGTAGCAGCTTGGTTGAGTACGAATGGTGGAATGCAAGTTATCGATGATTGCGACTCAGACGTAACCATTACAAATTCAGCAAATACGCCAATTAATCAATGTGGAGGAAGTGAAGATCTTCCCTATCTTTTTACGGCAACAGATGATTGTGGCAATTCTATTTCAATAGTTGCTACAATTAGTATCATTGATACCTTGCCACCAACGCTCTCTTTAACGGAGACTACTACTACCGTGACCTGTGCTACTTCAGATCCATCTGGTTGGGCTGCTGGCAATATAATTGCAAGTGATCAATGTTCTCCTGATGTAATCAATAAATTCAGTCTCATTGATTACCAAGAAATATGCTTGGCGAACACGAGAAGAGCAACTTACACATATATATTTTGCTCAGCAGATGCTTGCGGCAATCATTCTGATACTTTGACAGGCACCTACATAGTTGAAGATATGATAGATGCCACATTTACTTTAGATAGTGACATTTGTAGCAATTCGACTACTAGCGGAATATCTTTAGATAATACATTAGATATGTGCGGTGGAATCACCAATGCCGATAGGATCAATTGGTATGGAGGTAATGGCACTTCTGTAATAGTGACTGACGATGGTGAGACTGCTACGATTACAACCACCGATGCTGACGGAACTTATAACATATGTGTGGATGTATTCACTGGCACATGTGATGTTACGTACTGCCAGAACTTTACGGTCTACCCTATTGTAAATGCTGAGATTTCTGATTTTTCAGTTTGTGAAGACAACAATGCATTATATGATCTCACTATAATGTTTACTTCCAACGGTACCACGCCAAACGGAAATTTCACCCTCGTTGGTGGTACAGGCATGGGAAATATCGTAGGAAACATTCTCAATTATTCCCAAAGTGGAACATTTGATATCATGTATACAGTTGGAAATCAAGATGCCTGCCCTGGCATGTGTACGGATGCCAGTGATGATGATTGTTATGCTACAAGTACTGCAACACTTACTATTGATGGATTTTGTGAAGCAGATGATTGTGTGATCTACCAAGAAGAATTTTTGACGGATGTGGTTTATGTTGAAGAGGACTCTCCAGCAGGATGTGGGACCGATGATCCAGCTTCTTGTGATGTTTACAACCCCAACCCAGCTTTTAGCCTAAGAATTTCTGACGCTCCTGCAGTACCAGGAGCCAATGAGTTTACCAGCTTTGGCACCAACGGCAATACGCCAGATGCCTCCGTACGAGCAATCAATGGCAGACTACAATTTTGGAGTGTCGATGAAGTAGTTTGTTTAGAGACACCCGTGATTGATATATCATTTGCCGATTCAGTAGATTTCTCTGTGGTGATAGAACAATCGAACGGTGGCCTGGAGCCTACAGATTTTATTGCTGTATATAAAAATGTGGATAATGGTGGCTGGATGCTCATCCAACAAATCAATGATGATTTTGGCGGATTGGTTAATGTGAGTGATACCAATATTGTAGGTGATAGTGTGCAATTTCAGTTTTGTGTTTTAAATGGAGTAAGTGGAGGTATTGAAGAACATACTATTGATGATATCATAGTTTCTGGAGCTCCTAATCCAAATCTAAATGATATTGAATTAAATTGCCAAACAGATCCAAATGGTACTTTTAGCTTGACCACGATTTGGACTGAAGACACGGCGGATAATGGCGAATTTGAGTTCACTTCTGATGGCGTAACGATGGAAGGCACCACCGTACCTGGAGCTGAAATAATAAATCAAACTTTAATATATACTGAACCTGGGTGTTATCATATAATCTACGAGGTCAATTGCCAAGGTGAGACGTCGAGTGATGATGCCTATGTTTTCATTCCTCAATCTCCCGAACCAGGATTCTCAACGCCATACAGTTATTGCTTAGGTGGTCCGGGAGTAGAAACAATTGCTCCTATAATTACCAGTCCAACTTACAATAGTTTTGGCACAATAATCAGATCTTGGAATATAGATAGCGAGACACCTTCTGGCACTTCCACTGATGTTATTGACATCGATGCTATGACAGGAGAAATCTCAGTTAATGGAGCGGGTGTAGCTACTATTTGTATGACAGAGACTCTGACTTCAATGTGTGATACCTTGATGGCCTCATGTGAAGAAGTATTTTGTAGAAATATATTCATTGATACTGAGACTGAGGTAAGTTTTACAGTTGATAGTGATTGTCAATGCATCAACACTGATGTGACTTTGACACCAGACGTTATCGGAGGATTATTTACTGGAATAGGTATTACAAATAATATGGATGGCACAGCTACTTTTAATGTAGGAAGCCCTGGCATATATTCAGTCACCTATACTTATACAGAACCAAGTGGCTGTACTTCAACATACACAGCGAATATTAATATAGATGGAGAAAAGCCAGTTATAATGACTGCCCCCCAAGATTTGTATCAAGAATGTGCAGCTACACTTCCTGACTTGAATGCCTGGGAAGCCAATTTTGGTGGTATGACTGCAATTGATAATTGTGATGCCATGGTCGATTTATCATTTAGCATCGGTGATACCACTAATACATGCGGTAATACTTTCGTGATCGAATATACATTCACTGCAACAGATGATTGTGGCAATAGCATATCTGAAGTAGCATATGTACATACCATAGACACCACCAATCCTACGGCAAATGCACCAGCAGCTGGGTCTTCAAATGATTGTACTTCCGACCCGCTTATAGTAATGGCTGCTTGGCTTTCAGGTGGATCAGGCAGTGATACTTGCGACGATAATGTTTCGGTAACTTCAAGTTTATTATCATTCGATGAAACTTGTTCGGGCACCAGCACTACTACGACTTACACCTATGTATTCGAAGCAATGGATGCATGTGGAAATACTGATTTGGACACTTCGACTTTTACCATTAGTGACATTCTTGCTCCTATGATTACTGCTCCAGGTGACTTGATGTTGGATTGTGGAGATGATATATCCTTGGCAGTTACAGAATGGTTGGATGATTATACAATTACAGAAGCGTGTCAAACGACTAGTGTCACCTCAGATTATGATCCTTCTATGGTGGATCTTTGTGGGAGTACTACAGTTGTTACCTGGACGATAATAGATCAATGTGGTGCAATGAGCACTGCCACTGCGAATATTATTATATCCAATGATTCGACAAGTCCGACTTTCTTCAACTGCCCTACACAAGATATTATTGTAAATGTAAATACGGATGATTGCCAAGCAAGGGTGACCTACCCCATTCCTACCGCAGATGATTGCAATATGCCTGTAACAATAACACCAGGTGCAAGCAATATTCCATCTGGAGGAATATTTCCACTGGGAACCACTCCAATGCTTTTTACAGCAGAAGATGCGTGCGGAAATACAGAGACATGCACTTTCAACATTATAGTAATGGATGATGAAACTCCTTCATTACTGTGCCCTGCAGATATCACTATATGTGCAGAAGATGGAGGTTGTATTTGGAATGCTACTGATATTGCAGATCCATATGTATTGGAAAATTGCATTGGAGATACATTGACTTATAGCATAACTGGTGTGACTACTGCTACTTCTGCATCGACTGGATTTAATTTGATTAGTGTAGATGGCGTAGATTTCGAATTTGGATTATCTACAGTTACTTATACTTCCGTTGATTCCGCGGGCAACTCGATAAGCTGCTCATTTACTGTTACAGTTGAAGATTGCGAAGCTCCAATTATAACATGTCCAGCCCCCATTGATTTACAATGTGGAAACGCTACAAATGCTACTTCTATTTCTAACTTTTTAATGGGTGCTACAGAAAAAGAATTTTGTGACATGAGCGTTGATATTACATCTTCCATTTTATCAATAGATACGGGTTGTGGTAATACTAATGTTACAACATATATGTTCACTGCCACTGATGATTCTGGCAATAGTAGCACCTGCATATCTACAGTAACCATTTCAGATACTATACCTCCAGCTATTGTTGGGGGAACGAATATGTCTGTAGAATGCGATGGAGAAGGAAACAATTCTGATCTATTTGCTTGGTTAAATTCAAATGCGGGAGCAACCGCAACAGATGAATGTGGATCAGTAACCTGGACCAACAATTTTTCTGGAGTTTCAAATGATTGTGGACTTACGGGTACTACTACAGTCACATTTACAGCTACAAATGATTGCGGTTTAAGTTCTTCAGTAGATTTTTCATTTAATATTACTGATCTAATCGCGCCAAGCTTTACCGTTCCTTCAGATATCAGCCTTCAATGTGGAGATGAGTCAAACCCTATTCTCATTAATAGCTGGTTAAATAGTTACGAAGTTTCTGATAATTGTGGAGATGTTATAGTAACAAATAATTTTGCAACAATTGGCGCTCCTACAGATTGTGAAGTGGCATATGAATCCAGGATCACATGGACAGCAATTGATGCATGCGGCTTGATGGTTTCAGATTCTGCATCCATCACTTTGATTGACAATATCAAACCAACTATAATGACACCTCCATCCGACCTTGTGATAGATTGTCCAGCTCAAGCAGGATTGATCAATGCATGGACTGCTAATTTTGGTGGTATGACAGCAATTGATAATTGTGACACACCTATCCTCTCTTTTTCTGTGGGTGATACTTCCAGCACATGTGGAGAAAATCAAATCGTAGCGTACACTTTTACAGCCACAGACTTATGTGGAAACTCTATTTCTGAAATTGCTTACGTCATTTCTCAAGATACAATAGACCCAGTTTTAACGGTACCTACTCCTGGCACAAGTAATGATTGCGCCAGTCCAATAAGTACACTTATCGATCCGTGGATTACTGGAGCATCAGCTACTGACAATTGCGATACCAATCCAGATATAACCTACTCATTACTTACTGTCGATTTCTCTTGCATGGGTACCAATTCAGTCGAAGAATATACTTATTTATTCGTTGTTACCGATGCCTGTGGGAATCAATCATCGGGTCAATCCACTTTCACAGTTACAGATAATACTGTGCCGATGATAACAGCTCCCGCTAACTTGTCATTAGCTTGCGGAAATAATTTAGGCGCATTTATAGCAGAATGGTTGGATGATTATAGTGTAACTGAGGTTTGTCAAGATTATACTGTGACGAATTCATATAACCCAGCTACACTTAATACTTGTGGAAGCACTACTTCAGTCACATGGACTATAATTGATGGATGTGGTGCAATGTCCACTGCCACGGCTGACATCATTATTACGAATGACATAATACCACCTACTTTTGTAAATATCTCGGATGATATTACTGTAAACGTAGATGTGGACAATTGTGAAAGTTCGGTTGTCTTTTCGACTCCAATTGGTGATGATTGTAATGGACCAGTGAGTATGACCCAAATAGCAAATGCAAATGGAGATATTCTTCCTTCTGGTTCAGAATTTCCAGTTGGTATCACAACGATTGTATTTGAAGCAGAAGATTTATGTGGAAACACTACCTTAGATTCATTTGATATCACTGTCGTTGACTCTCAGATTCCAAGTTTGTCCTGCCCAACCAATGAGGTAGTAAAATGCAATGATACCGGAGAATGTTACTGGACTGCGGATTCAAGCGTAGACGCAGCATTTGTTGATAATTGTGGAGGATTTGACCTTTCTTATTCCATCACAGGAATGACCAATACTTCAGGCGACTCTCTTCCAAGATTGGATATGGTGCAATTTTCACTAGGTACATCTACTATAACATACACTTTAGTAGATACAATGGGGAATACTACGACTTGCTCCTTTGATGTGACAATTAATGACTGTGAAGCACCAATTGTTACATGTCCACCAGCAGGAGATTTAGTCCTCGATTGCGGAGATGCTAACAATGCTACTGCAATAAATGCATGGATTGCCACTGCAAGCTTTACAGATAATTGTCCTGATTCTACAATAATGAATGTCGTTTCTAATGTACAAGAGGCCTGTGGAATGACATCAACGACTACATACTTATTTACGGCTACTGATGGATCTGGAAATACATCCACATGCACTGCTCAGGTCATCGTTCAAGATACCATGGTTCCAAGCATTGATATTATGGCAATGCCTATGACAGTAGAATGTGACGGAGAAGGAAATAATGCAGCATTAATATCTTGGTTGAATAATAACGGAGGTGCAACAGCGACGGACGAATGTGATGAAGTCATTTGGAGTAACAACTTCACAACACTATCAAATGATTGTGGTCAAACGGGCTCAGCTCTAGTTACTTTCACTGCAACAGATGAATGCGGAAATACCTCAACCACTGAAGCTTCATTCATTATAGAAGATACAACAAATCCAACTATAATTTCCCCAGATGACATTACTTTGGAATGTGCCAATCCAAATAATTTAGCAATCGTTGAAAATTGGATAGAGGGATATACTGCCAGTGATGTATGCGGAAATGTCACAGTAACGCTACCAACCGCTAGCCTACCATCAAATTGTACTAGTGGAAATGAAATCGACACACTAATATGGACTGTAGTTGATGCCTGTGGTGTCCTAATGGCTTCTGATACTTCTACGATCACTTTGGAAGACAATACGAAACCCGAAATTATGTCACCGCCGACTGACCTAATCGTTGAATGTACCGATCCTGATAGTCTAACTATTGTATCAAATTGGGTAACTGCAAATGGCAATGGACTCGCAATCGATAATTGTGATGCTGATTTGACAATAACTTTTAACGCAGGTGCGCCTTCGGATGAATGTGGAGCTACTAGCACTACTCAATATACTTTTACTGCTACCGATGATTGCGGCAATAGCGTAACAACATTTGCCAACTTAATCATTATCGACGAGACTCCTCCAAATCTCACACTACCGACAGCTTCAAACACAGTTGAATGCAATTTGGATGTTGATGGAGTTAGAACTGCATGGCTAATGTCTGCGACAGGTATGGATGATTGTGGTGGAAATGTAACCATAACATACAACACACCTTTAGTCAGTACTTCATGTGTATCTACGGTAACAACTATAACAGAAACATATATTTTCACAGCGACTGACGAATGTGGAAATGCCACTACTGGAACAGCGGATTTCATAATAGAAGATAATGCTCCACCGACTATAGCCCACAATTCTGGCAATCTAACCTTGGCTTGTGGAGATGATATAGCAACCTCAATATTGGCGTGGCTCGATGACATTATGGTAACCGAAGCATGTCAAGAAACCACGGTGACTAACGATTATGATGGTTCTTTGCCAGATGCATGTGGCGGAAACATCTTAGTGACATGGACAGTGACAGATGGCTGTGGAGCTGCTGGCACAACCTCAGCTATGATTATAATTTCACCAGACAACACTGCTCCAACATTTGTAAATCTTAGTGATGACATCACTGTCAATGTTGATGTAGATAATTGCGAAAGTTCCGTTATCTTCTCAACTCCGATAGCTACAGATTGCAACAATCCGACATCTGTTACCCAAATCGCCAATGGTGACGGAATTCTTTTGAATTCTGGTGCTGAATTTCCAGTAGGTACGACAGCTGTTGTATTCCAGGCTACTGACAATTGTGGACAGACAAGCATTGACTCTTTTGAAATTACAGTTGTTGATTTTCAGCAACCAAGTTTGGATTGTCCGCAAGACATTACAGTTTGCACAGCTCTTGATGAGTGTTTTTGGTTGGCTGATATGAGCACTGACCCTATATTTGCAGATAATTGTGGTGGTATAGATTTATCATATACCATTTCTGGTACTACAAATGAATCGGGTGATTCACTTCCGAGATTGGACATGGTTCAATTTGAATTGGGATTATCGAATATACTTTATACACTTACGGATACCATGGGCAATGTCATTACATGTGCAGTATCAGTATTAGTAGAAGATTGTCAAGCTCCAAATATTTCTTGTCCTACGGATGGAGAAATTACATTAGAATGTGCCAATGCTATGACAGCAGATTCTATAACAAATTGGATAGCAACGGTAAGTGCTACTGATAATTGTTCTTCGACACCAACGATTTCCAATGTGATTTCACATACTGAAAACATGTGTGGAAATACGCAGTCATTGACCTATACATTTACTGCTACAGATGATGCTGGAAATTCGACAATTTGCACAGCAAATGTGATAATTGCCGATACGACAGAAACTGACATTATTACTCCTGCAAGTGATATGACTGTAGAGTGTGATGGAGAAGGAAATAATGCCCAGTTATTAAGTTGGTTATCATCAAATGGTGGAGCAGTAGCAACTGATTTATGTGGAGAGGTGACATGGACAAATGACTATACTGGCTTGAGCAATGATTGTGGAAGCACGGGATCATCCCTGGTCACTTTTACAGCCAGTGACGAATGCGGCAATAGTTCTGCAACAATGGCTACATTTACGATTGAGGATACGACCCAACCTACATTAATCCTACCTACAGCATTGACTTTAGAATGTGATAATGATCTTAATGAAGAGATAATTCAAAGTTGGCTCAATCAAGCATATGCTACTGATTATTGTGGGAATGCTACCGTAACGAACAATGGACTTTCAATGTTTGCCGATGGTTGTGGAATGACGGGAGTATATACAGTTACGTTCACAGCTACTGATGATTGTTCACTAACCACAGTTGCAGATCAAACCATAACTATAGTTGATAATACTTCACCTGTCATTACCAATGAAGCTACGGACTTGATCATAGAATGCACCATGAGTGGAGACTATTCGGCAGAGATAATGAATTGGACAGATATGAATGGATTTGCAACTGCTACGGATGGATGCAGTGGCCCTGTAATCTGGACTTTTTCTTTTGGTGTACCTACTGATGACTGTGGAAATACTTCTACTACCCTATATACCTTCACTGCTACTGATTCATGTAGCAATATGATAACTACGACTGCAAATCTGATCATTATAGATGAAACTTCGCCAGAACTAACCGAGCCAGAAGATATCACAGTACAATGTGAAGATGCTATGGCCACCACTGTTTCTGCTTGGATAGCAACTGCCTCAGCCACAGATTTATGTGGTATGCCAACAATAACAAATGAAATTTACAATACTGTATCAGGTTGTGGAAATACGAACGAAACAATTTATTTATTCACTGCTACAGATGAATGTGGTAATACATCAACCGCCCTCGCATCATACAAGATAGAGGATGACACAATTCCTACAATTATGGCTCCTGCTGATCTAATGATATCTTGTGGAGATACCGATATTGCAACGCAAATTGTACAATGGCTGGGTGAAGCAATAGTAGCAGATGGATGTGGATCTACTGACGTATCTACAAATTATATGGGTGATCTTCCAGATCAATGTGGTGGAACGCTGGAAGTAATATTTACAGTCACTGATGATTGTGGAAATGTAGCTATGGACATGAGTAATATTATTTACGCAGATGATACTACCCCACCTGATTTTGTGAATCCTGCTTCTGACATCACTGTGAATGTAGATGTTGACAATTGCGAATCAAGCGTGGTTTTCTCTACTCCATTGGCAGAAGATTGCAATAATCCAGTCACAGTTATTCAAATTGCAAATAGCAATGGCGATCTTTTACCTTCAGGATCTGAATTTCCAGTAGGTACTACCGAAATAGTTTTCCAAGCAACTGACAATTGCATGAATACATCAATGATATCATTCGACATTACGGTCATTGACAGTCAAGATCCATCAATTTCTTGCCCAAGTAATACAGTTGTAGTTTGCACTGCTCCAATGACTTGCGCATGGCCTGCTGATGATTCACTTGATCCAATCTTTACTGATAATTGTGGTGGATTTGATCTTTCATATGTTGTTTCTGGAGCAACAAGTGCTTCTGGAGATTCACTTCCGAGATTAGACATGATCGATTTTGAATTAGGATTATCGACCGTCACCTATACCTTAGTAGATACCATGGGCAATCAACTGACGTGTAGTTTTGAAGTCTTGGTGGAAGATTGTGAAGACCCGATTATCGATTGTCCAGATGACGAATTGGTTGAATGTTCATCTACTGATAATGGTTCACAATTGGTGGCATGGCTTGGAGAAGTGATGGCGTCCGATAGCTGCGATACTGATGTAGAGATTACAAGCGAAATATGGAATAAGACCAGTGATTGTGGAAATACAAATACAACTACCTACTTATTCACGGCTACTGATGATGCTGGTAATGTTGCCACATGCCTTGCAAACTTCGAGATCACTGATACGACACCACCAGTCATCAATAATCAGCCTGCAGATACAGTTGTAGAATGTGATGGATCAGGAAACAATGCTCAGCTTTTGGCTTGGCTACAAAATAACGGAGGATTAACAGATGCTGATGTGACAGAAGATTGTGGTTCTATTGTTTGGAGTAATAATTTTGAGTCAATCACATTTACGTCTAATCCAGCATGCTCTGATGATATTGGATACTATGAAGTTGCCTTCACTGCTACTGATGAATGTGGTAATAGCTCAGTGCCTGACACTATTCAGTTCATAATAGAAGATACTACTGATCCAATACTTTCTGTGCCAAATGACATTACTTTAGAATGCGGTGACCCTACAAATGCCAATACAATCGCCAATTGGTTGAATGAGGCTTCTGCAATAGACCTTTGCTCAAGTGTAATTGTTACAAATGATTCACCAGGTACTTTTGTCAGTTCGTGTGGAAATACTGGAACGACCACTTATGAATTTACAGCAACAGATGATTGCGGAAATGTTGTTATGGAATCTGCGACTGTTACTATTGTGGATACATCATCACCAATAATCACTATCGAAGCCGCAGATATGACAGTAGAATGCGACGGCATGGGTAATATGGCAGACACTACTGCTTGGTTGGCCAATAATGCTGGTATGATGGCTGTCGATTCTTGTTCCGACATGGGAGATTTGGTGTATTCAAATGAACTAAGATTTACTTCTCCTGGATGTGATGGCACAGTAGCATATACATATGCATTTATTGTCACAGATGAATGTGCGAATAGTTCTGAATCTCTAGCTACATTTACAATTCAAGACACTACACCACCTAATATTACAACAAGTCCAGAAGATGAAGTTGTCGAATGTGATGGAGCAGGAAATATTTCTGAATTGGATACATGGTTAAATTCTAATGGAAATATTGGAGTTGCTACTGACATTTGTGGCACTGTCGATTGGTCTTATGAGTTAATCGACTTCACGGATTCTTGTAGCGTTAATGGTACAAAAACATATCAATTCACAGCAAGCGATGGCTGCGGTAATGAGTCGACAGCACTCGCTACATTCACTATTGAAGACACTGCATCTCCAGACATAACTACTCCAGCATCACCTTTGAATGTTGAATGTAACGGATCAAGTAATTCTGCTCAATTGCTAAATTGGTTAAATACAAATGGAGGGGCTCTAGCAAGTGATGATTGTGGTGCAATATCTTGGACAAATGATTATGGATCAATAAGTTCAGATTGTGGAACTACTGGTGCTGTTACTGTTACGTTTACAGCTACTGACTTATGTGGTAACACCTCTGAGATAAGTTCTACTTTCACCATTAATGACAATACCCCTCCAGCTTGGGAAATTGCTCCGCAAGACTTGACGCTCGAATGTAATGACATGACTGATCCTTATGGTGAAATCGAAGCTTGGTTGAATATTGCAGGAGGCGGTGAAGCCGAAGATTCTTGTTCACTTGTCGTGTATTCTAATGACTTTACTGGATTCTCCGATGGTTGTGGAAATACTGGGTCGGCTACGGTCACTTTTACAGCAACTGATGCTTGCGGTAATTCGACAGATACTACGGCCATTGTCACACTTGTTGATAATACTGCGCCTAATTTACTTGTTCCTGCTCAAGACACTACTGTTTCTTGTGACGGCTCTGGGAATATGGCTGATCTTACAGCTTGGTTAGATGATTATGCAAATGTAATATTCGAAGATGCTTGTTCTGAACCTTTGGATTATGATAGCCTTTTGATTGAAACTATTGCTGGTTGCGGTATGACGACTGCTTATACCTATGCTTTCTTTGCTACTGATGCTTGTGATAATGTCAGTGAGCAATCCATTGCTACTTTTACTGTTATTGATACCACTCCACCAGCCGTTATTGCTGGTACGGATCTTTCTGTAGAATGCGATGGGTCTGGTAATATTGCTCAAAGAGATACTTGGTTGGCAGATAATGGAGGTGCGACAGCTACTGATATTTGCTCTGCTCCTTTGACTTGGACTTTTGATCTTATCACAGAAGTGGATTCTTGTGGAAATACAGGCAGTCAGACTTATCTATTTACGGTGACTGATGATTGTGGAAATACTTCTACGATTACAGCCAATTTTATTATTCAAGACACTACTTCTCCGACAATCGTTGATCAAGCTCAGCCGTTTATGGCAGAATGTAATGGAGCTTCGAATAGTTCTGAGATTCTTGCTTGGTTGAATAATAATGGTGGAGCAACAGCCACTGATGCATGTGGTGGTATAACTTGGTCCAATGATTACGGATCTATTGATGCTGATTGCGGTACTACTGGTGATGTCCTTGTCACTTTTACCGCTACTGATGACTGTGGCAATACCTCAACTACCTCAGCAACTTTCACTATTAATGACAATACCCCTCCAGCTTGGGAAATTGCTCCGCAAGACTTGACGCTCGAATGTAATGACATGACTGATCCATATGGTGAGATCGATGCTTGGTTGAATATTGCAGGAGGTGGTGAAGCGGAAGATTCTTGTTCGCTTGTTGTCTATTCTAATGACTTTACAGGTTTCTCAGATGGTTGTGGAAATACTGGGTCGGCTATAGTGACTTTTACAGCTACTGATGCTTGTGGCAACTCTACCGATACTACTGCAATTGTAACCCTTGTAGATAATATGGCACCCAACTTACTTGTCCCAGCTCAAGACACTACTGTTTCTTGTGATGGCTCTGGGAATATGGCGGACCTTACAGCTTGGTTAGATGATTATGCAAATGTAGTCTTCGAAGACGCTTGCTCCGAACCATTGGATTATGACAGTCTTTTGATTGAAACTATTCCTGGTTGCGGTATGACGACTGCTTATACCTATGCTTTCTTTGCTACTGATGCTTGTGATAATGTCAGTGAGCAATCCATTGCTACTTTTACTGTTCTTGATACTGCTCCACCTGCTGTTATTGCTGGTGCTGATCTTACTGTAGAATGCGATGGTTCTGGTAATATTGCTCAAAGAGATACCTGGTTGGCAGATAATGGAGGTGCGACAGCTACTGATATTTGCTCTGCTCCTTTGACTTGGACTTTTGATCTTATCACAGAAGTGGATTCTTGTGGAAATACAGGTAGTCAGACTTATCTATTTACCGTTACTGATGATTGTGGAAATACTTCTACGACTACAGCCAATTTTATTATTCAAGACACTACTTCTCCTACAATCGTTGATCAAGCTCAGCCGTTTATGGCTGAATGTAATGGAGCTTCGAATAGTTCCGACATACTTGCTTGGTTGAATGACAATGGCGGAGCTACGGCTACTGATATTTGTGGTGACATTACCTGGTCCAATGATTATGGTTCTATTGATGCTGATTGTGGTACGACGGGTGATGTGCTTGTCACCTTTACAGCAACTGATGATTGTGGTAATATTTCTACTACTTCAGCTACATTCACTATTAATGACAATACTCCTCCAGCTTGGGAAATTGCTCCACAAGACTTGACACTTGAGTGTAATGACATGACTGATCCATATGGTGAGATCGATGCTTGGTTGAATATTGCAGGAGGTGGTGAAGCGGAAGATTCTTGTTCGCTGGTTATCTATTCTAATGACTTTACTGGCTTCTCGGATGGTTGTGGAAATACGGGATCGGCTACGGTCACATTTACTGCTACTGATGCTTGTGGCAACTCTACTGATACTACGGCTATTGTCACTCTTGTCGATAATGTTGCACCTAATTTACTTGTACCTGCTCAAGACACAACTGTTTCTTGTGATGGCTCTGGTAATATGGCTGATCTTACAGCTTGGTTAGATGCTTACGCCAATGTAATATTCGAAGATGCTTGCTCTGAACCATTGGATTATGATAGTCTTTTGATTGAAACTATTTCTGGTTGTGGCATGACTACGGCTTATACATATGCCTTCTTTGCTACTGATGATTGTGATAATGTGAGTGAGCAATCCATTGCTACTTTTACTGTTATTGATACTACTTCACCCGCTGTTATTGCTGGTGCTGATCTTACTGTAGAATGTGATGGGTCTGGTAATATTGCGCAAAGGGATACTTGGTTGAATAATAATGGCGGTGCGACAGCTACTGATATTTGCTCTGCTCCTTTGACTTGGACTTTTGACCTTATTACGGAAGTCGATTCTTGTGGATATACAGGCAGTCAGACTTATCTATTTACAGTTACTGATGATTGTGGAAATACTTCTACGACAACTGCTAACTTCATTATTCAAGATACTAAAGAACCTACAATTGACAACCAAGCACAGCCATTTATGGCAGAATGTAATGGAGCTTCAAATAGTTCTGAGATTCTCGCTTGGTTGAATAATAATGGTGGAGCAACAGCCACTGATGCGTGTGGTGGTCTAACTTGGTCCAATGATTACGGATCTATTGATGCTGATTGTGGTACTACGGGTGATGTGCTTGTCACTTTTACCGCTACTGATGATTGTGGAAACACCTCAACTACCTCAGCAACTTTCACAATAAATGACAATACCCCTCCAGCTTGGGAAATTGCTCCACAAGACTTGACACTTGAGTGCAATGACATGACTGATCCGTATGGTGAGATCGAAGCTTGGTTGAATATTGCAGGTGGTGGTGAAGCGGAAGATTCTTGCTCACTTGTTGTCTATTCTAATGACTTTATTGGATTCTCCGGTGGTTGTGGAAATACGGGATCGGCTACTGTGACTTTTACAGCAACTGATGCTTGTGGCAACTCTACTGATACTACTGCCATTGTAACCCTTGTAGATAATATGGCGCCTAATTTACTTGTCCCTGCTCAAGACACTATTGTTTCTTGTGATGGCTCTGGGAATATGGCCGATCTTACAGCTTGGTTGGATGCTTATGCTAATGTTTTATTTGAAGATGCTTGTTCTGAACCTCTTGATTATGATAGTCTTTTGATTGAAACTATTGCGGGTTGTGGTATGACTACAGCTTATACTTATGCTTTCTTCGCTACTGATGCATGTGATAATGTGAGTGAGCAATCCATTGCTACTTTTACCGTCATTGACACCACTCCAC
Organism: Saprospiraceae bacterium; assembly: GCA_965230575.1. Taxonomy (GTDB): domain Bacteria; phylum Bacteroidota; class Bacteroidia; order Chitinophagales; family Saprospiraceae; genus CAJXUU01. The sequence goes on along the minus strand of OZ246013.1, from coordinate 4,772,471 downwards.
CTGCTGTTATTGCTGGTGCTGATCTTACTGTAGAATGTGATGGTTTTGGTAATATTGCACAAAGGGATACATGGTTGAATAATAATGGCGGCGCGACAGCCTCTGATATTTGTTCTGCTCCTTTGACCTGGACTTTTGACCTAATCACGGAAGTGGATTCGTGTGGAAATACGGGTAGCCAAACTTACCTTTTCACTGTAACTGATGATTGTGGGAACACATCTACGACAACGGCTAACTTTATTATTCAAGATACTACTTCTCCGACAATCGTTGATCAAGCTCAGCCGTTTATGGCTGAATGTAATGGAGCTTCGAATAGTTCCGACATACTTGCATGGTTGAATGACAATGGCGGAGCTACGGCTACTGATATTTGTGGCGATGTCATTTGGTCCAATGATTATGGATCTATTGATGCTGATTGTGGTACTACTGGTGATGTTCTTGTCACCTTTACGGCTACTGATGATTGTGGGAATACCTCAACTACTTCAGCTACTTTCACCATCAATGACAACACCCCTCCAGCTTGGGAAATTGCTCCGCAAGACTTGACGCTTGAATGCAATGACATGACTGATCCATATGGTGAGATCGATGCTTGGTTGAATATTGCAGGAGGCGGTGAAGCCGAAGATTCTTGTTCACTTGTCGTGTATTCTAATGACTTTACTGGATTCTCCGATGGTTGTGGAAATACGGGATCGGCTACTGTCACATTTACAGCTACTGATGCTTGTGGTAATAGTACTGATACTACGGCCATTGTCACTCTTGTCGATAATGTGGCGCCCAACTTGCTAGTCCCCGCTCAAGACACTACTGTTTCTTGTGACGGCTTTGGGAATATGGCTGATCTTACAGCTTGGTTAGATGCTTATGCCAATGTTTTATTTGAAGATGCTTGTTCTGAACCTTTAGATTATGACAGTCTTTTGATTGAAACTATTCCTGGTTGCGGTATGACGACTGCTTATACCTATGCTTTCTTTGCTACTGATGATTGTGATAATGTGAGTGAGCAATCCATTGCTACTTTTACTGTTATTGATACTACTTCACCTGCTGTTATTGCTGGTGCTGATCTTACTGTAGAATGTGATGGTTCTGGTAATATTGCTCAAAGGGATACATGGTTGAATAATAATGGCGGTGCGACAGCTACTGATATTTGTTCTGCTCCTTTGACTTGGTCTTTTGACCTAATTACTGAAGTAGATTCTTGTGGAAATACAGGTAGTCAAACTTACCTTTTCACTGTAACTGATGATTGTGGGAACACTTCTACGACTACAGCTAACTTCATTATTCAAGATACTAAAGAACCTACAATTGACAACCAAGCGCAGCCGTTTATGGCAGAATGTAATGGAGCTTCGAATAGTTCTGAGATTCTTGCTTGGTTGAATGACAATGGTGGAGCTACGGCCACTGATGCGTGTGGTGGTCTAACTTGGTCCAATGATTACGGATCTATTGATGCTGATTGTGGTACGACGGGTGATGTCCTTGTCACTTTTACAGCTACTGATGATTGTGGGAATACCTCAACTACTTCAGCTACATTCACCATTAATGACAACACCCCTCCAGTTTGGGAAATTGCTCCACAAGACTTAACGCTTGAATGTAATGACATGACTGATCCTTATGGTGAAATCGAAGCTTGGTTGAATATTGCAGGAGGTGGTGAAGCCGAAGATTCTTGCTCACTTGTTGTCTATTCTAATGACTTTACTGCTTTCTCAGATGGATGTGGAAATACGGGATCGACTACTGTGACATTTACAGCTACTGATGCTTGTGGTAATAGTTCTGATACAACAGCAATTGTCACTCTTGTTGATAATATGGCACCTAACTTACTTGTGCCTGCTCAAGACACTACCGTCTCTTGTGATGGCTCTGGGAATATGGCGGACCTTACAGCTTGGTTAGATGCTTATGCTAATGTAGTCTTCGAAGACGCTTGCTCTGAACCATTGGACTATGATAGTCTTTTGATTGAAACTATTCCTGGTTGTGGTATGACTACAACTTATACCTATGCTTTCTTTGCTACTGATGATTGTGATAATGTGAGTGAGCAATCCATTGCTACTTTTACCGTCATTGACACCACTCCGCCAGCCGTTATTGCTGGTGCTGATCTTACTGTAGAATGTGATGGTTCTGGGAATATTGCTCAAAGAGATACTTGGTTGAATACTTATGGTGGTGCGATAGCTACTGATATTTGCTCTGCTCCCTTGACCTGGACTTTTGATCTAATCACAGAAGTCGATTCTTGTGGAAATACAGGTAGTCAGACTTATCTATTTACCGTTACTGATGATTGTGGGAATACTTCTACGACTACAGCCAATTTTATTATTCAAGACACTACTGCTCCTACAATCGTTGATCAAGCGCAGCCGTTTATGGCAGAATGTAATGGAGCTTCGAATAGTTCTGAGATTCTTGCTTGGTTGAATAATAATGGTGGAGCTACGGCCACAGATATTTGTGGTGACATTACCTGGTCCAATGATTATGGTTCTATTGATGCTGATTGTGGTACTACGGGTGATGTGCTAGTCACTTTTACCGCTACTGATGATTGTGGGAATACCTCAACTACATCAGCTACTTTCACTATTAATGACAATACCCCTCCAGCTTGGGAGATTGCTCCGCAAGACTTGACACTTGAATGTAATGACATGACTGATCCATATGGTGAGATCGATGCTTGGTTGAATATTGCAGGAGGTGGTGAAGCCGAAGATTCTTGTTCACTTGTTGTCTATTCTAATGACTTTACTGGATTCTCCGATGGTTGTGGAAATACGGGATCGGCTACTGTCACATTTACAGCTACTGATGCTTGTGGTAATAGTACAGATACTTCTGCCATAGTCACTCTTGTTGATAATCTTGCCCCAAACTTACTTGTACCTGCTCAAGACACTACTGTTTCTTGTGATGGCTCTGGTAATATGGCTGATCTTACAGCTTGGTTAGATGCTTATGCTAATGTAGTCTTCGAAGATGCTTGTTCTGAACCATTGGATTATGATAGTCTTTTGATTGAAACTATTCCTGGTTGCGGTATGACGACTGCTTATACATATGCTTTCTTTGCTACTGATGCATGTGATAATGTCAGCGAGCAATCCATTGCTACTTTTACTGTTATTGATACTACTTCACCTGCCGTTATTGCTGGTGCTGATCTTACTGTAGAATGTGATGGGGCTGGGAATATTGCTCAAAGGGATACTTGGTTGAATAATAATGGCGGTGCTACGGCTACTGATATTTGCTCTACTCCTTTGGCTTGGTCTTACGATTTAATTACAGAAGTCGATTCTTGTGGAAATATAGGCAGTCAGACTTATCTTTTTACAGTTACTGACGATTGTGGTAATACGGCTACGACTACAGCTAACTTTATTATTGAAGATACTACCTCTCCTACAATAGTTGATCAAGCACAACCTTTCATGGCTGAATGTAATGGAGCTTCAAATAGCGCAGAGATTCTTGCTTGGTTGAATAACAATGGTGGAGCGACGGCTACTGATTTTTGTGGTGACATTACCTGGTCCAATGATTACGGTTCGATTGATGCAGATTGCGGTACTACGGGTGACGTCCTTGTCACATTTACCGCTACTGATGATTGTGGGAATACTTCTACAACTTCAGCTACATTCACTATTAATGACAATACCCCTCCAGCTTGGGAAATAGCTCCACAAGACTTGACACTTGAGTGCAATGACATGACTGATCCATATGGTGAAATCGAAGCTTGGTTGAATATTGCAGGAGGTGGTGAAGCCGAAGACTCTTGTTCACTTGTCATCTATTCTAATGACTTTACTGGATTCTCGGATGGTTGTGGAAATACTGGGTCGGCTACTGTCACATTTACAGCTACTGATGCTTGTGGCAATTCTACAGATACTACTGCCATTGTCACTCTTGTTGATAATGTGGCACCTAATTTACTTGTACCTGCTCAAGACACTACTGTTTCTTGTGACGGCTCTGGGAATATGGCTGATCTTACAGCTTGGTTAGATGATTATGCAAATGTAATATTCGAAGATGCTTGTTCCGAACCTTTGGATTATGACAGTCTTTTGATTGAAACTATTCCTGGTTGTGGTATGACGACTGCTTATACTTATGCTTTCTTTGCTACTGATGCTTGTGATAATGTCAGTGAGCAATCCATTGCTACTTTTACTGTTATTGATACTACTTCACCTGCTGTTACTGCTGGTGCTGATCTTACTGTAGAATGCGATGGTTCTGGTAATATTGCTCAAAGAGATACCTGGTTGGCAGATAATGGAGGTGCGACAGCTTCTGATATTTGTTCTACTCCGTTAACCTGGACTTTTGATCTTATCACAGAAGTCGATTCTTGTGGAAATACAGGCAGTCAAACATATCTATTTACCGTTACTGATGATTGTGGAAATACTTCTACGACTACAGCCAATTTTATTATTCAAGACACTACTTCTCCTACAATCGAGGATCAAGCACAGCCGTTTATGGCAGAATGCAATGGAGCTTCGAATAGTTCTGAGATTCTTGCTTGGTTGAATGACAATGGCGGAGCTACGGCTACTGATATTTGTGGTGACATTACCTGGTCCAATGATTATGGTTCTATTGATGCTGATTGTGGTACTACGGGTGATGTGCTAGTCACTTTTACCGCTACTGATGATTGTGGAAACACCTCAACTACTTCAGCAATTTTCACAATAAATGACAATACCCCTCCAGCTTGGGAAATTGCTCCGCAAGACTTGACGCTTGAATGTAATGACATGACTGATCCATATGGTGAGATCGATGCTTGGTTGAATATTGCAGGAGGCGGTGAAGCAGAAGATTCTTGCTCACTTGTCGTCTATTCAAATGACTTTACAGGATTCTCCGATGGTTGTGGAAATACGGGATCGGCTACTGTGACTTTTACAGCTACTGATGCTTGTGGCAACTCTACTGATACTACTGCCATTGTCACTCTTGTCGATAATGTTGCGCCTAATTTGCTTGTTCCCGCTCAAGACACTACTGTTTCTTGTGATGGCTCTGGTAATATGGCTGATCTTACAGCTTGGTTGGATGCTTACGCCAATGTAATATTTGAAGATGCTTGCTCTCAACCTTTGGATTATGATAGTCTTTTGATTGAAACTATTCCTGGTTGTGGTATGACCACGGCCTATACCTATGCTTTCTTTGCTACTGATGCATGTGATAATGTGAGTGAGCAATCCATTGCTACTTTTACTGTTATTGATACTACTCCACCTGCTGTTATTGCTGGTGCTGATCTTACTGTAGAATGCGATGGTTCTGGTAATATTGCTCAAAGAGATACCTGGTTGAATAATAATGGCGGTGCGACAGCTACTGATATTTGTTCTACTCCGTTGACCTGGACTTTTGATTTGATTACTGAAGTGGACTCTTGTGGAAATACGGGTAGTCAAACATATCTATTTACCGTTACTGATGATTGTGGAAATACCTCTACGACAACGGCTAACTTTATTATTCAAGATACTACTTCTCCTACAATCGTTGATCAAGTTCAGCCGTTTATGGCTGAATGTAATGGAGCTTCGAATAGTTCCGACATACTTGCTTGGTTGAATGACAATGGCGGAGCTACGGCTACTGATATTTGTGGCGATGTCATTTGGTCCAATGATTATGGATCTATTGATGCGGATTGTGGTACTACGGGTGATGTGCTAGTCACTTTTACCGCTACTGATGACTGTGGCAATACCTCAACAACCTCAGCTACTTTCACTATTAATGATAATACTCCTCCAGCTTGGGAAATTGCTCCGCAAGACTTGACGCTTGAATGTAATGACATGACTGATCCATATGGTGAGATCGAAGCTTGGTTGAATATCGCAGGTGGCGGTGAAGCCGAAGATTCTTGCTCACTTGTGGTCTATTCTAATGACTTTACTGGTTTCTCCGATGGTTGTGGAAATACGGGATCGGCTACGGTCACATTTATAGCTACTGATGCTTGTGGAAATAGTACAGATACTTCTGCCATTGTTACTCTTGTTGATAATCTTGCCCCAAACTTACTTGTACCTGCTCAAGACACTACTGTTTCTTGTGACGGCTCTGGGAATATGGCTGATCTTACAGCTTGGTTAGATGATTATGCCAATGTAATATTTGAAGATGATTGCTCTGAACCTTTGGATTATGATAGTCTTTTGATTGAAACTATTCCTGGTTGTGGCATGACTACGGCTTATACCTATGCCTTCTTCGCTACTGATGATTGTGATAATGTGAGTGAGCAATCCATTGCTACTTTTACAGTTATTGATACTACTTCACCTGCTGTTATTGCGGGTGCTGATCTAACTGTAGAATGTGATGGTTCTGGTAATATTGCTCAAAGAGATACTTGGTTGAATAATAATGGCGGTGCGATAGCAACTGATATTTGTTCTACTCCGTTGGCCTGGACTTTTGATTTGATTACTGAAGTGGATTCTTGTGGAAATACAGGCAGTCAAACATATCTATTTACCGTTACTGATGATTGTGGGAACACTTCTACGACTACGGCTAACTTTATTATTCAAGATACTACTCCGCCAACAATTACTGGCGGTGAAGATTATTCAGGTGAATGTGATCAATCAAATGGAAATAATGATGCTGAACTTTTAAGCTGGTTAAATAATAATGGTGGAGCAAATGCTAGTGACTTGTGTGGAGCCATTGTATGGAGCAACAATTACGATGTTGAAAATTTTGTTGATGGATGTAATGATAGTCGAAATATTGATGTCATTTTCACCGTTACCGATGAATGTGGAAATTCATCTGACATAACATTGAACTTCAGCACTGGTGACAATACACCACCTGAATTCACAAATTGTCCGAGACCTCCAGTCATTGTAGATGCGCCTGAGGGATGGTGTAATTCATTTGTAAACTTCTCATTTCCAACTGCAACTGACAACTGTGGTGTACCTATGGTTGAACAAACAGATTCTACAGGATTAAGTACAGGTGATTTATTCCCAGTTGGTCTTACTGTTCTTGAATTTACAGCTACAGACTCTTGTGGAAATAGCACAGTATGTGAATTGAAAATCATAGTAAATGACTTCCATACACTTCCAAGCATTGCTTGCCCAGATGACATCACCGCTGATAATGACCCTACAATGTGTGGTGCGATTATTAATGAAATTTCGCCAATAGACATAATAGATAATTGTCCAAATAATCTCGCCGTCGTTTATACAATCGCAGACGAAAACGGGACAATTATAGGTGGAGGAGTTGAAGATGCCAGCGGAAGTAAATTTCCAGTAGGTGTAAATACAGTCACCTATGAGGTATTCGATCAACCGATTGTATTGATCACAGAAATAATGAATGATGGTGGTCAAGTGGGTATAGAAATAAGCAACTTTGGTCCTGCAAATGTCGATCTTTCATGTATGGATGTATCAAGAGTGGGTGCCTTGGATACAACTTTTAATGTTCCAAATGGTACAATATTGAATGTTGGAGAAGTATATACCCTATTTTTCGACCCAATCGATCCTACTTTAGGAGCTGGGTATACCATTGGACTTTTGGATAATATTATTGATGGTGTAGCTGTCAATGGTTATGTGCCAAACAATTTTACGTTTGATGGAGATATTGCGAGTAGCACAATATTCAGGTCAAGATTCCCAGATACAAATTCTGCTGATGATTGGTCTATTGGAAATAGTTGTGCAGGACTTAGTTTTGGTGTATTTAATCCAGAACTGCCAATTTTTGAAGGTAATGGTTCTATCAGTTCACTTCAGAGTGAACCAGCTAATAGTGCCTCGTGTAGCTTTACCGTTTCGGTTATGGATACAGAAGCTCCTTATTGTGCCGAATTAGAGATGTCAAATTATTCAAGTACAAATACCCCTATCTCGTTTACAAATGGAGGATGTGCTACATCAATTATAAATGTAAGTGATGTATTCAATGTAAGTGATGTTAATATTATTGACTTATCTGGAGAATATCCAGATATGAATGAAGTGACCGTAACATTGACTTCTCCTCAAGGAACTGTGGTTACCCTATTTGATAAATTATGTGCGGGTACAAGCGATTGGGATATCAGTCTGGATGATCAAGCGGCAGAATCACAAGCGAGCATTACATGTAGTCCTTTAGGAAATGGAGGTGTTTATCAACCTCTTCAATCAATGTCCATTTTTTATGGCGAATCCTCTTTTGGAGATTGGCAAATTGATGTATATGCATCGGGAATTGATAATGGTGTATTATCTACATGGACATTGCAACTATCAGAATTGGCACCTTATAGCCAGACTGATACAACGATTGTAAATGACACCTTGGTCTGTGGCGCTCAATTCGATTGGCAGCATCCATTTATTGGTGACAATTGTGAAGCAGGAAATATAACCGTGGAATATATTTTCCTTGATGATAATAATCCCGTCATGCCAATCACCATTGAAGCTGGAACTCTTGCGAGTGAGTTCTTTGCGGTTGGAACTACACAAGTTTTATATACGCTTACTGATGGAGCAGGTAATAGTTCGCAATGTGGATTTGAGATTACTGTGCTGGACACAGAAAATCCCGACTTGTCAAATGTATTTGCAGAATCTGGTCTTTGTCAAGATATAACCATCCAATTAGAGCCTGGAGATTGTGACAATGCCCTTCCTGGCTATGGTACTGGCTTCCCTGTAAACAGTGGATTTGCACCTTTGGGAGCCATGGATAATTGTGGAATAGACTCGGTTAGTTATAATCCTCCAGCTGATTTTGAATTCCCAATTGGTATTACAGAAGTGACAATAACTGTATATGATGCTGCGGGCAACGAACATAGTTGTACTTTCAATGTAACAGTCTTGGAATATGAAATATCAAGTAATCAATTGGCCTGTAATAGCCACTTAAATCTAAGTCTTGGTCAGGATTGCACGGCTGAAATCACAGCGAATTTGATTTTAGAAGGTGGCCCATATGGATGTTACGACAATTATATAGTGACTATAAATGGACCAACTGGAGAAATTGGGAACAGTGAAGATGGCACTAATTTCGTAGGACTCGAACATGTAGGAATGATCTTGGATGTTACTGTTTGTTCACCTGGACCAAATCCAAATTGCTGTTCTACAACTATTTTAGTCGAATTAAAACAGCTACCTGAAATTGAATGTGCTCCAGATACAATTATCAGTTGTAATATGGCAACCAATCCTGAATTTACTGGATATCCATCCGTACTTACCTGCGAACAAGATGTCCAAATCACCTATTTTGATGATTATGAAGACTTCGGACCATGTGGAGAACCAAGAGCGAGAATAACAAGACAATGGACAGTAACAGATGAAAGTAATAATATAGTTACCTGTACGCAAGTAATTGATATTGAACAATTTGACACAGAAGACATAGAATTTCCTGAAGATTATACTATTGAAACGGCTTTGGATTGCAATTTAGTCGAAAATGATCCTTCACAAATTCATCCAGATAGTACAGGCTATCCTACTATCAACGGTATAGAGGTATTGCTAAGTACCAATGGACTTTGTATGCTGTCCTGGAATTGGGATGATCAAATATTATTTTCTTGTCAGGGATCTTATGAAATCTTACGGAAGTGGTTTGTTAGAGATATGTGTGAAGAAGTACAAATTGGAGTGAATCCAATTGAACATTATCAAATCATTAAAATCATAGATAATGAAGGACCAAACATCCATGAATGTCCAGAAGATGTAACTATAAGTACCGACCCGTGGTCATGTACTGGCACTTATGAATTGGCTGATATTATTTCATCAATCGATGATAATTGTGGAGGAGTGGATCAAGTTCAAGTTTCTGTAAATGGAGGCTCTGTAGTCGACAATCTTGATGGCACATATACCATTACCAATATGGCAAAAGGAAAACATCTGGTAAGGGTAAGAGCTCGAGATTATTGCTATAATTATTCTACTTGTGAGTTTACGATTAATGTTGTGGATGGTACGGCACCCGCTGTAGTCTGCACTCAATTTATCAATGTGAGCCTTACAACAGACGGAAAAGCAAAGATGTATGTAGAATCAGTTGACGCGGGATCTTTTGATAATTGTACCAATATTAGAAGAGAGATTTTCAGAATGAATGACAATTGTAATATTTCAGAAAATTTGGAAGCTGGAGAGTATGTCGAGTTCTGCTGTGAAGATATTGAAGCCTCACCTATTATGGTTGCATTACGTGTATGGGATGACGCAAATATGGATGGCATCATAGGAAATGAAGGCGACAACTCAAGTATTTGTATGGTTGAAGTAACGGTTGAAGAAAAAATCCCACCATCTATTATTTGTCCTGTTGATATTACCTTGGAATGCGATGCTGACATAGAAGACCTAACAATAACAGGAGAGCCTGAGATTTTTGGTGTTTGTCTTTCTCACACCGCTGAATACCAAGACTTCGTCAACCCAATCAATGATTGTGGAGCCGCTGTCATAAGTAGACGATGGAATGTAGTTGGCAATACAGAAGTATTTTGTACTCAGATAATAGAGTTGACTACTGGTGATCCATTTAATGGAAGCATTCAATGGCCAGCAGATTGGGAAGGTGCATGTCTTGATAATATTCCTCAGAATGAACCAATCTTCTTGGAAGGAACCTGCGATCAGGTAGCCTTCTCTGCCGACACCGACACGTTTGATTTTGTGGAAGGGGTTTGTTACAAACTAGTAAAAGAATGGACGGTGATAGACTGGTGTCAGTATGAACCCAATAATCCTAATACAGAAGGAATTTGGAATCACACTCAAATTATCAAAATCAGTGATGACACAGCTCCAGAAGTTCAGGATTGCAAGGATTTCACCATTGACTTGACCGCTGAGAATTGTATACAAGACATCGTCATTACAAATACCGCTATTGATTCTGTGTGCGGGATTAATGCTCCGATCAGATGGGCATATCAGCTCGACATTGATTCAGATGGCATTTGGGATATTGAGAGGGATTACAATGATATTTCGGATGACATCCTCGAAGGATTAGAAGCATCAGTTATTATCGAAGATGCAGTTCCTGGAAATTACAAGATCAATTGGAAAGCCTTTGATGGATGCGGGAATGTGGGTACTTGTCAGCAAGATTTTGTAATCCGTGATGGTAAGGCGCCAACTCCATATTGCTATTCAGACCTCGTGACCGTATTGATGCAAGATGTTGGCACCATTTCTATAAATGCAAGTGATTTCAATTTGGCTTCATTCGATAACTGTACTGCCGAAGAAGATCTGATTATTTCATTCTCTGGAGAGGAAGAAGTGTCGAATTTGACCTTCAATTGCGAAGATCTCGAAAATGGAGTAAGTCAGGTATTTGATCTGGAAATGTGGGTTTGGGATGAGGCAGGCAATAAGGATTTCTGTAATGTCTCAATTGAAATTCAAGACAACTTGGATGTTTGTCAAGACACCTCAAGCAATCTTGCCATCATCAGTGGATCAATCGCTACGGAGTATGAGCAAGGAGTCAGCAATGTCGAAATCTTACTTCAGAGTTTTGCTCCAGAATATCCTCATACCAATGTTACAGGAAGTGATGGTCAATTCTACTTCTTGTACAATCCTGAGGGCTACGATTATAAGGCTACTGCCAAGCGAAATACTGACTATAGAGAAGGGGTAAACACCCTCGATCTCGTCATGATCCAACGTCATATTTTAGGTCTCGAACAATTTGATAGTCCATATCACGTAATTGCTGGTGATGTCACCAATGATGAAGAATTGAAAGCTGGTGACTTATTGGCATTGAGGAAGTTGATCCTGGGTATTACGAATGAGTTTGAAAATAATTCCTGGAGGTTTGTGGATGCAGGATATGAATTCGAAAATATTCAATCTCCATTTCCATATCGAGAGAGCATAAATATTAAAGATCTAACCGACAATATTTATGATGCCAATATGGTAGCGGTAAAAATTGGTGATGTGAATGGCACTGCGTCTACTCAATTAAAAAACCATGTTTCCAATATATCAACCAGATCAAATGAAGTTTTCAAGATGATATTGGAAAAGGTTACGATTGATGGCGATCAGTACGTTGAATTTAGGGCAAGCGATGATGAAACATTATACGGATTTCAGTTTGGAGCTCTGTTAGATGGGCTCAGGATTGATGGAATTCACAACGGAAAATTGCAGGTGTCACCAGAAATGATTGCCAAGACTTCGGACAAATTGCGGATGTCTTGGTCTGAAAGTGAGGGTATTCAGGTTTCCAAGGATGAAGTGCTGTTTAGAATCAAAATTAGTGACATTGATTTGTCTTCTACCCTATCTCTAAGTCAGAATGACCTTGTCGCTTCGGAGGTTTACGTTACAGGATTGGAGATAATGGATTTAGAATTTGAATGGAGAATTGACCAAAATAGTTTTGACAATTTCAAGCTTCATCAAAATGAACCTAATCCTTTCATTGATGTGACAAAAATTGATTTTCATGTGCCTGCAAAAGGTGAGTTTATATTTACAATCTATTCATTAGATGGTAAAATATTACATGAAATAGTCGATGATTATGAAGCTGGTGCACATACCTTAACTATAAAGTCCGAAGATATTGGTGCCAAGGGAATGGTTATTTATGAATTGAGAGGAGGAGGGATTGAACAAAGAAGAAAGATGATCATCCTCGAATAAGAGACAATCAATTTACCGTAATTCTTAAAACAGGACTATTGATATCAATTTAGTAGTCCTGTTTTCATTTGATATTGTACGAGCATTAAAATTAAAATTTCATTGGACAATTTAGAAGCCTGGAAGAATTACGCTTTATATCAATAATTGACTATTTTGTCCAGCATTATTAATGAACCATAATTATAATCCTCCCCAGATGAAACAATTATTACTATTTGTATTTCTACTTTCTCTTCATACACCATTGCAAGCACAAGTCTCTTTTCTGGATAAATCGAGCGAAGTTTTTGGGGCTATAGGCTTTGAAGGAGATACTAGAGCTGTCACAGACATTAACAACGATGGATTAGACGATATAGCATATTTAAATGAACTGAGTAATGTTGTTATTCGCTCTCAAAATGATTTGGGTGGTGAATTTTCCAAAAAAACTTTAGGCCATTTTGGATTTGGTCCTCAATGGAGCATCTGTATTGCTGACCTGGACAACAATGGTGAAAATGAAGTCTTGTGTGGAGGATATTATGAACCCATTGAAATTTACAATACTTCCAATTCAGATGGTGATCAGACACTCTATGGAATACTACCAAACTCTGACCAGGTATTTGTGCAAGGTACTAATGTAGTTGATGTAGACAATGACGGTCATTTAGATGTTTTTACATGTCATGATGATGGGGCAAATTTTATCTGGGAAAATGATGGAAGTGGTCAATTCATTGTAAACTCCGAATGGATAGATTTTTCAATCAATGGGTCGCATGGAGAAGATGCATCTGGAAATTATGGAAGCATCTGGACAGATATAGATTATGACGGAGATATTGATCTTTACATTGCAAAATGCCGGGCTCACGTTACCGACCCTACTGATTCTCGAAGAATAAATACCCTCTACATTAATAACGGAGACGGCACTTTTACCGAAAAAGCAGAGGAATTCGGATTGGCGATCGGCTGGCAATCCTGGACTGCAGATTTCCAGGATATAAATAATGATGGTCTTTTTGATGTATTTATTACAAACCACGATTTTCTCTCTCAGGTATTTTTGAATGATGGGGATGGCATATTCACTGAAGTTGAAAATTCTGGATTAAATATTACCGGCGAAGTATTTCAGGGTGTAATGCGGGATTTTGACAATGATGGCTGGGTCGATATATTCACTGCTGGCTTCGATGGACATCAATTATACCTCAATAATAAAGACAATACCTTCACAAAAATAGAAGGGGTATTTGGCGATACGATTATCACAAGTTATGCCTTGGGCGATCTCAATAGTGATGGATATATCGATGTATTTGCAGGTTATAGAAATATTGGCGATAAGGCATGGATGAATGCCGCAGAATCAGGAAACCATCATTTTGCCGTCCGACTTCAAGGGACGATCAGCAATCGGAGTGCCATTGGTGCCAAAGTCGAAATATACGGTGACTGGGGCATTCAGATCAGAGAAGTCCGCTCTGGCGAAAGTTACGGCATCATGAATTCCATGACTCAGTATTTTGGTCTGGGACAGTCGGAGACAATCGATTCCATGGTGATAAGATGGCCATCGGGAATCATTCAGACTGAATATAATTTGGATATCAACTCTAAGGTTTTAATAATTGAAAAATGTACGTTTGATGCACCAGGCTTAAATATTGAAGAAGAAGATCTTGTCTTGTGCAATGGTGAAAGCCTCACACTCAGTCTTGAAGAGGAATATGCTTCTTATGAATGGAATGACGGATCTACAAGTCCAGAAATTATCGTTACTACAGCTGGAACTTATTATGTAATGCTCGAAGATGAAATCGGATGCACTTCCTCCAGTCAAGCCGTCAATGTGGATTTTGATTCTGCATTGACTCCAACAATAGAAGTAGTGGGTAATGAAGAATTATGTGCAGGTGAAACCACCATATTGATCAAGACAAATCAGGATGATGTCGACAATCAAATGTGGTCGGATGGATCTCAAGCAGATTCCTTGATCGTGGATGCATCTGGAGTCTACACCTATACTCAAGAAAATGCCTGTGGAACATTCACATCTAATGAAATTGAAATAGCGGTATTCGAATATCCAACTCCACCACAGACAATGGGAGATTCAATATTCCCAAATGAAACGGCTTATCTCAGCGCAGAAGGGATGAATATATCCTGGTATGAAGACGAGACAAGTATTGAAGTTATTGGTACTGGAAATCAATTGGTAGTCGAAAATCTTGAAGAGTCTGCCATCTTTTATGCCACAGAAAGCTCGGGAGACGGATTATGCGAAGGAGATCGTGCCCCTGCAACAGTTTTTGTAGAGGAAGAATTATCCGATGATAATACCATCAAGGAAGAAGTGATCCATATCTTCCAAAATCAAGCTTCCAAAATCTTACAGGTCAATCTTTCTGAAAATATAGATCTTCCTGTCATGCTTGAAATCCTGGATGTCAATGGTGGATTGATTTCACGAACACCTATTCGTTCTAACGAAACATCAATTAATGTGGACAACTTCAACAATAGAATATATATAGTAAAAGTTATAAGAAGTAAATCAGTCTTTTCTAAGATGATATTTATTCACTAAATTATTCAAAAGACTAAAATCAAATTACCAAATACATTACCATGATTAAATCAATACTTACTTTAATTACATTTTTCATTTGCTTTTCATTATCGGCACAAGAACGAATTACCGATTTTGAAGGAAATGGAACGACCCAAAGAATAGTATTAAAAACCATCGATGAAGTCAACTACTTAATTACTATTGACAAGTCAGATATCGTAACCACATATATTGAAGAAGATGGAATTCTCAGCTATCAGCACCACATAAAAATGGAAGGAGCTAATACCCAGAGGTATTACTACATGGTGGAAAATTATCTACTTCTAGAGCAAGTAGCACGGGCAGTTGCCTATGATTTTGTTTCAAATTCAGAACTTTCATTTCCATTGCTTGGGCAAAATGAAAAGTCTCAATGGCATGTACTGAGCGATCAAATTGCAACACTGAGACAATACGATCCCAACTTTGATAATAGAATACACTATACCATAGATTTCACCACCCTGCAGATAGACACTATTTACGGCAGAAATACCATTTTAAACAGCGCTCCAAACTACTTTCTGCATAGAGACGAAGAAACTATTCCTGGTCAGCAAATATTCAATATTATAGATAGGAATACCGGATCCTCTACCGAAGCATTTGTCGGCTACCTTTATGCATATCAATCCGATTTCAATGATTATGGATTCACATTTCTTAATGATTCTGTGATTCAAAATTTTGATATTGAAACAAATGAGGTGAAGACCTTACTCCCTTATCCAGAGGATGCCAGAAGCCTGAAAATATATTCTATTGATATCGGCACGGTTATTTTTATAGAAGAATCATTTGAACAACATACTACATATCTATATGACCATAACATGGAATTACAATCCACTTTCAATTTCGAAGGTGGAATAAACTTTATTATTCCACAAGTCCTAAATGGTCGATTATTTGTTGCTGACTATAGCAAATCATTTAGCATAGATGTGGTAACTGGACAACGTCAAGTATTCTCCAGTACCATAGAAGAAACATTAAATTATCTGATCTATCAAGACCGATACATTCTATCCAAGAAAAATGGCTCGATCTACCAAATCGACTACCAAAACTGGACAGAAAAAAGCATATTTTCTTCTGATTTCGATGGGAGCAACCACGGGATTACAATCATAGAATCACAAAATCAGCACTATGTGAATTTTGATTCTCCTGATGCTGAAGTGAAGTCTCTTTTTTCCTTGGGACAATTTAGTGTTAGCCCACCCAATCTTCTTCCCGAGACCAATAGTGGACTTTCTGATAATTCCCGATTGATGCAGACTACTCATGATCTTGTTCTCGCCTCAACGGATATTTGGGATATTGATGACAAAACCCTAACCCAGCTGAATAGCGGCGCGATCACTCCTTTTCCTTACAATAATATAAGACAAGATGCGTCTAAAGTAACCTGGATACAAGCCAAAAACAACGTTTGTGAACCAGCATCACACAAAAACGGAACGCAGATCAACTATGGCGAATTAGAAGGCACCAACCCAAATCAATTTGGTGCAGATCACGTAAAAGATTATGCAATAATTGGAAATCATATTTATTATGAGATGAGTAAAAGCGGCCCCGGTGCCGACCTTTTATTTCATTACCAAGCTGATACCAAAGAAAGCACTCTCATAACTGCAATGGGGGTTTTTGATGCTTTTTTTGCACTGGAAGATTTTGTTTATTATTCTAAAAATGACACATTATTCAGATTGGATACCTTGGGCAATAAATTTACCGTGATTTCAGATTTCAAGGCCCATTTCATACCTGAAAGAGCCGTTCTTGATGGCGCTCACTACATTCTTAATTATGATGGAATATACAAAGTGAGTGGTCAAAGCGTCGAAAGGATTTATGACTTTGATAATGAATACAGTGTTTCATTGAGAACTTTTAATGACAAACTATTCTTCATTTCAGGTGATAGTTCCTTCATTCTCTATGATGGTACTGATAATCATGAAGTCTTACTTGATTCACCTAATTATCTTCTTCGGTTTTACTCAGATAGATTTATTTTATTATCTCAAAGCATTGATATTAATACCTCTCAAAATTCGGTCTACGATGCTCTTACGGATGAGGTCAAAGAATTACCAGATGAGGTCAACCAACTAAAAATTGTATCCATTATTCCTAATGACGATGACATATACTACATCACTTCTTCCACTTTTTCTCCAGCATATAATATTTCAATTTATAGAACCGATGTGAGTTTTTCTAACTTTGATTTGGTCGAAGAATTTGACGCTGTCTCATTTGGAGTGAATTTGGATTATATCAATTTTGATGATGAAGGCGGATTACTCCAAATAGGAAATAAACACTTGATATTAAATGATGATTTTCAGATCGTGAAGGACTTGATTCTTCCTGCCGATCCGGGCTCACGTGGAATTTTCCGACAAAATGATCACTTCTACTTCATCGCCTTCGACCCGATTTTGGGCAGGCAAGTTCACAGGATTCCTGCGCTTCAATCTTCATTACAAACCACCATTCTAAAGAAAGATGATAATGCTTTGCTTATTTCTCCAAATCCGTCAGCAAATAGAATAAAAATAGACCTGGATTCGACTAAAGGAAATTCACCGATCGTCATGATTTATTCTTCGCAAGGTCAACTTATTGGTCAATACACAATGGATGCTAATAATGGGATTGATGTCAGTGCATTATCCAGTGGACTGTACTACCTCAAGGTGATAGATGGCGAAAATATTCATGCTGGCACTTTTGTGAAAAATTGATTTATTCGAATGGATGAAGTAATCGAATAAATCAACTTTCACTTCGCTTTTCATGAGGCATCCAAAAAGCACAAAACAGTAGACATTCCTATAGCCTTCACGGCATAGGTCTTACCACCGTTTTCATCTTTGATAATTCGTCGATCTACAGACCAATGAAAGTCATCATACCCCATTTCCAATTCCTCCAATTGCAATGTTATTTGCTCTTGTTCCTTCACCCACTCCATCTTTGACTCATATGAATCAAATTTTGGTCTTTGGTGTCTATCCGCATATACTCTGGTAAAAGATACTGGAATGTGATAATCCATTCTTTGCATTTGATCAGCATGGGTATCTTCCAACTTTTCTGCCCAATCCTCTTGTACGTTGGGATAAAGGCGCTTCATCTCCGCATCTATTTCTGATACACTAGGTCGATACCCACGCTTGTAGTAATATGGCCAATAATTCGCTTCTATCAATTGTACTGTCCCGTTGCTATCTGGTCGGAAGACGATGTACTTATCGGAACAATTCACATTGGGAGAACTCACATCGGCACTAAAAATCTGATCCATGGAAAGTGAAATGAGTGGATTGGTCCCTATGCCACAACTGAAGACATTGATATTCGTATTGCTATCCACTACGGTGCTTGAGAGCCTGGGCACATTTTTTAGCAAAACTTCCTGTACCATCCTTTTAGGTGTAGCCTTATGTCCCTCATCATCCAAATACAAATTCAGACCTGTCTTCGAATTGCCATGTGCCACAAGATTCACCTCTGACCATTTGCCACCTTTCAAGTCATTCAAACTTTCAACTACACATGAGATAGTCCTACACTCCGTTGTTACAATATTGGTCTTAGCCGTTTTATGATTTGCGAAGTATTCCGTCGCCAGGGAATAATAAGACTTCCCTGGCTTGTCATGTGACATGATGAAGGTGATGCTCTTTCGATCTTCTCCCGGTCTTTCTACCTCCAAATCTGAAGAACATCTCGTATATGCCCAAATAACAAGTAGAAAGAATATAAACATCAAGATCTTCTTCATTTTTTCAACTTTTTGAAATTGATACTAAATTTTAAGTCCTTCAATTCATAGCCAAAGCCTTTCAACGCTTCTCCAAGCTTGGTGATGACATCATAAAGTGCGTGTTCCTTATCAAGTTTTAAAAGTCCCGCGTCATCAAAATCAACTTCAATAGATTTGAGATCAAGTGATGGCATTTCGATTTCGCTTCTCATGATTGACTCAAGCAATATCTCGGCTATTTGTTTGAATTGAGCATCTGATGAAGCTATCGTAATATCTATCGAAGACGGCTCTTCTCCTCCCACCATTTCTTCCAATTCCATTTCAAATCCGATAGCCAGGTTGTTCATCCCTTTTGGAATCGATAAAATTTGATTGATCTTATCGGGCTTTCGTTCTTTGTTCACCACTTCATCATCTACAGCGACAAAACTGGTATACTTGGTCAGCAAATTATACTTCAATCCCAAGGACGTAATTTTATTTTCCTTCTCTTCATCATACCGCAGCGTATTAAAATCATCCAAAAATCTTATCTTCTCTCGTGCCCAGAGGTAAGAAATGGCAAGATTTTCCTTTTCCGGAGTCGGCAAGAGCATATGACTGACAAATTTTTGACCGCCTTGATTTCCTCTGACTTCTAGTTGACCGCGACCATCTGGCTTGTACTTCCCGAAAAAGTATATTGGACGGCCCGCCATGAGGTCAGGAATATGTTCTGGAATGACATCGTACAATTCCACTCCATGACCAGTGATATTGATATTTGACAATACTGGATATTGAATATACTTTCTCAATCTTTCTGCCTGAGCAGCTGCCTTGTTATTATCCGACACAATAAATGGTGCACCGCCACCAACATGTGCCAAGCCCTCAATCAAAAATCTATTTACCGAATTACCGATCCCAAATGCATAAAAATTGGCATCATTGAGGTGATCTGATATGTATTGAAATGCTTCTTCTTCGACTGTCACATATCCATCTGTTGAAATGACAAATGATCTTGAAAAGTTAGGATCTTTAGGAATATTCATCGCTTTTTTAATCGCTCCCAGCATATTCGTTCCGCCCCTGCCACTCTGGGTATTCAACACCTTCATGGCATAGTTGATATTTTCTTCGGTAGCCAAAAAAGATCTTTCGCCCAATAAGAATGCACTTCCCGCAAAAAACATAACATTAAACTTGTCCGAAGATTTTAGTTTTGAAAACAAGTTTCTCATCAAATCCTTTGAAACTGAGAGCGGAAAACCTCTCATCGATCCCGACACATCTATTATGAAGATATATTCCCTTGGGACAATTTTCATTTCAGGAGACAACATAGGAGCCTCCATCTGGCATAGAAAAAAATGTTCTCCATCCTTTTCAAAAGTCTTCACTCCTGTTTCGATTTCATCACCACTAAGGCTATATTTTAAAATAAAATCTCTATCTCCTGCAAATCCCTTTTCCTTATCCAAGGTCAGGTTTATTTCCCCTGGATTATATTGATTGATAGAAGTATGATGGGTATCACATTTCACCTTTGCGACAGGGATGGATGATTGCATATTTATAGAAATATCAAAATCAAAACTTGGCTTACCCTTGAAGGATGAGTACATCTGTTGTGCCCAATTTTCTTTCTTTTCTCCAGTATACCTTGGCCCCACTACAGCGGGATATACAAAGGTGTATTCCTGCTCTTCTGGAATGATATATTCAGTGTATTTCATGACCACTGATATCTCTTCACCAGGCATAATATTAGCCACATTCATTTGAAATACATTAGGGCGATGCTGTTCGAGCAGACTCGTTCTTTTTCCTTCGCTTTTGGCTTTTTCATAAGTCTTTCTGGCTTCTTTTTTCTCTTTGACATCTGCGATTATTGTTCTATCGCCAATGATCATCTCCATATGATAGACGGCTGCACGGGTCGACGCAGGAAAGACATACACGGCTTCGATGGGCTTTTCACCTGTGTTCTTATAGGTTTGCCTTATCGTCACATCAGCGATTGGTCCCAGGATTGTCGCTTCCATTTTATTGGCCAAAAGGGGAAAACCAAATTCACTTTTTTTACCTTCCAAAAGAAAGTATGGGCTTTCAGAATAATCATCTGATTGACCCTTGATATTGGTATTAACTAAAATAAAAACAATGAAAAATATGATTCCGCGTATCGTCATGGTCTAAAGTTTGAATGGTTAATTAATGATTCAAATTTGGACTATGGAAGTCATTAGTTTATTGGGAAATAATTATTCGTTGCACTATTTTGAATATTCGTTGTGGATGTATAATTGAGAATTACAATTGATTCTGGCACAAATATTGTCCTATTAAAAACCTGATATGGATCAAGGTCGAAAGGTGGTAGGAATATAATTTAATTATTCTTCTCCATTTTGATCAAATTAACGCACTTAGATTTTTAACGCCCGTTAATAAAGAAGAGCAAAATTCAATCAATTATTGTCTTTTCTATTTAAATGCAAAAAAACATTCCCGATCATCCTTCTTTTAATCTTTGATCCAAGCGACAACATTGACAAAATGCCCATTTAGTCAATATTTCAAAATAAACTTAAAATGAGTATTAAAAGTATAGCAATACTTTTAGCAATGCTATTGCTAGGTATTCCAGATACTATGGGTCAAGGTATGGGTCACGACATAGAAGGTGTAACCTGGTTAGATATGGATGATGATGGGACAAGGACAGCACTAGACAATATACTTCCTTTAGTCAAAGTCGATTTATTTGACGAACAAGGTGCCATGGTTCAGTTCACTTTTTCGGATGATAATGGCAATTATTCATTTACCAACATTCCTGAAGGCATATACTATCTAAAATTTGAGAGAAAACAAGGATTGAAGCTGGCATTGAAAGATGTCGGTGATGATAATATTGATTCCGACTTGGCATCCAACGGTATCTCATCACTATTTTTTTTAGACAGCAACAACCCATTGGTTAAGCTGGATGCTGGATTCAGGTCATCCATTTTGATTTTGACCAAGGCATTTCTTCATGTCTGTGAAGGTACTCCAACAGAAATCAGCCCAACAATTACAGGAAATAGTGGGACTCCTTCATTTCACTGGAGTCATGACGGCTCTACCGAAAGTAGTACTTCCTTCATGGCTGATTCAAACCTGCTCATTAGAGTCACAGTTACCGATGATTGGAACATACCTGTTGTCAAAAATATTTTCATCAAATTGACCAAGGGTGTGAGTATTAAAGATTGCGAGGATGTTGACGTTTTTGATTTTACAGAAGTGCCCATCGATATATTTGTAAGTGAAGATTCCCCAGGACCAATCTCAGTCATAGACATAAATGAGAATTTTATTGGCGGTGGTAGAAACATCAGTATAGAATTGCTCGAAGGTGCCAATATTTCCAGTATCAATTCATCAAGCGGTGGAGTCTTCATCAATAATTGTTCAGGATGTAGAACGAGTACCACCTTGACATACTTCAGTCCAGATGATGAATATCTGGACATCAGCCAGTACAGTTATTTCGAACTTACTGAAATGAAAATTGATCAGGGAAATGTTGCGGTGACGATCACCGTTACAGATGATTTCCGTACTTCGACCTTATCCGACAAAATAGAATCGGAAGGGCCAAATACAGATATTCTTCCTGTATTTTTCTTTGAAGACTTCGACCAATTCGATCAGATGGATTTTTCAAAACTTAGGACTATCAGTTTGAATTTCACCTCAATCAATGAGTCTATCGACATACTGATGAGCAGCATCCTCAGTTGTAAGGATCAACAATGCTTTACTACCCTACCCGACGCCCAAGATATCTGCATTTCTGAAAGCGCTACACTTTCTCCGGAATCTACATGCGCGGATGGACTTATTTATCTTTGGGATGATCTTGGTTTTGGAAAAGATCAAACTGTGTCGCCCATAGACACTACCACTTATGCATTGACCGTATATGACCAAAATGGATGTTCAGAAAACCTTTCTTCTTCCGTCAATGTCAATCAACCACCAACGGTTGAGGTAGTTGGTCCTCAAGACGCATGTTTTGGAGAAACAGTAGCAGTCAGTGCTAATATTACAGAAGGAAGCCCTCCATATTCTTATCAATGGAGCAATACAGCTGTCGACACATCTGCAATCGAGATTCTAGCTACTCAGGATACTACAATCAGTGCAGTGGTCACGGATGCGAATGGATGTATGGAAAGTGCTCAAATTGCAATCACTGTGCATCAAAATCCTTCAGTATCATTGAATGTCGGCAATACACTGTGTAGTCAACCTACTGGAAGCATAAGTGCGACAATTACTGGTGGCACTCCACCGTACAGTTTAGAATGGTCCAATGATGTCACCAATCAAGATTCGATTACGGACTTAGATTTTGGTCTATATACCCTGGAAGTGACAGATAGTCTTGGCTGTTCTACTTCAGCATCTGCATTGGTCAATTTTCTCCCTTGCGCGGAATTGGGCAACTACGTCTGGCATGATATCAATTATGATGGCATACAAGATTCGACGGATCTTCCGCTTCAGGGCGTCATCGTACTCCTTCGAAATGAGATGGACGAAGAGATCGGCAGGGACACCACAGATGAGGATGGATTGTACTTATTTGATGCACTGGAAGGAGGTGAATATATCGTCGAATTCGAACCTCCAAAGGAATATTATGCCACTCATCCATTGGCATCTCTTGACACGGAAGTAGATAGTGACGCTGATACCCTCAGCCATAAAACTGTCCAAATAGTATTGGCAGAATACGAAAAGAATTATACAATCGATGCGGGATGGTATCAAAAAGTGTGTATTGGTGATCAGGTTTGGAATGATATCAATCTCAATCATTATTTTGATTCGTTGGATGTTGGGATTGAAAATGTAGTGGTAAAAATTATGGATTGCGGTCAAAATTTACTCGATTCTACCACCACTGATTTATTTGGAAATTACAGCTTTTGTGATTTGGATCCAGGAGAATATTCGCTTCAATTTTGCAGTCCGGATGGGCTTGTTGCCGTAGAACAAAATGTAGGAGATGAAACCATCGATTCGGATATCAATGCCGAAAATTCAATAACCGATTGCAAGCAGCTATTAAGTGGTGACACCTTAGTGATTTGTGATGCTGGATTCTATAACATTTCTTCTATTGGTGATTATGTGTGGCATGACTTGAATGCCAATGGAGTGCAGGAAGATGGTGAGCCGCCTATAGGAGACGTACCAGTAAGTTTGTACTCGTGTGATGGTCAATTTTTATCCTCCATAGAGACAGACTCTACAGGCTACTACATCTTTGATTCCCTTTCTGCTGGTGATTATTATCTGGAAGTTACTCCATTGCCTAATTCGATTCTCTCACCAGAATCAATGGGACAGGATAGTCTATTGGATAGTGATTTTGACCTACTTAACAATAGGACTTCTTGTATCGATCTGCTCTCTGGTCAGGATAGGACTGATATCGACGCGGGTCTCTATTTCGAATCATCCATCGGTGATTTTGTATGGATAGATTATGATTTGGATGGACTTCAGGATACCTTGGAAGAAGTTGTCGAAAATCTAAAATTGTACTTGCTTTCTTGTGACGGAAATCTTTTAGACAGCACATATTCCAATGCACAAGGATACTATCATTTTCAGGGATTGATGCCTGGAATGTACAAGGTCAAAATTGAATTAAATAATGGACAGGCGGTAACGGATATTAATAATATCGACCATACTATCAATAATGACATTCATAGCTCCACCTTGGAATCGGATTGTATCTATCTGGCCTCTTCACAGGAATATGAGGACATGGATGTCGGACTTTACAATTTAGGAAAAATAGGAGATTTGGTATGGTATGATGAAAATGGAAATGGAATACAAGATCAATTTGAAAAAGGTGTCCCAAATGTTATTATTACCCTATTTGATTGTAATGAAAATGTAGTTTCCGTTACTGAATCTGGAGAATATGGTGAATACTGCTTCCCCGATATTCCATATGGTGATTACATCGTTCACTATAATATTCCAGAACCTTACTTCCTTGTCAATGCTGGAGAAGGTGGTGATGATGCATTGGATAGTAATCCTGATCCCAATTCAAATAATACCGAATGTGTAACCATTTCTACACCCGTAGATTCTACAATAGATGCGGGCATAACTACATGCAGTACGATAGGTGGTATAGCCTGGTTTGATGCTTATATCCTCAACAGCATAAAAGACCCTTTGGAAAATGGGGTCAATGGTATAAAGGTACGAGCCTATAAAAACATAAATGGGTCCTGGAATTTGGTGAATACGAGTTATACTGGACTCAAACCAGGAAATTATAGTGAAGATGGCTATTGGGAAATGTGCGTTTCACCTGGAGAATATTACTTCGAATTCAGTGACATCTCTGTAATAGAGGCCGTCGAACCCAACCAAGGGAATGATGATTATCTGGATAGTGATGCCGTTCATATTTTTGGTACCAATACGACAGATATTATTACGGTACATCCGGGTATCCATACTTTCGATACAGGAATAGGTTATTGGTGGAAAAACAATTCCAACTCCACTTCTCAAGGCATCAATGTCAGTCAAAGTAGAATATTTGTGGATGAAAATGAATCGACCATATACATGGAACCCAAATCTACAGAAATGGATTCATCACTCGGTCAGCGGGAAATGATATTAAAGGAAAGTACCTCTACCTCTGAAGATAAGATTCGTATTTTCCCGAATCCTTCTACTGGATTTATTAATGTTCATATTCCAAGTCCTTCATCAGAGCCATTCGAATTTATTATTTATGAAAATTCGGGTAGAGTTATAAATTCTAAAAACTTAAAACCTGATACTAGAAGTAATATTTATTCTATTGATCTGACAGATTTAAAATCAGGGCTTCATCATCTATTAATTAAAAATAAAAACATGCGTGAGTGGTTGCCATTCATCAAAATATAATACATACCATGGGTATAAGATAAAAAGTCATTTTAGTTCTCATTTTTAATAGCATCCTTCTCTTGTGAAGATTGAGAGGGATGCTTTTTTTATTGTATTAATGTACCTAAACACGATCAGAGAAATTCATTCACAACATTTAATTTTTTCCAGCAATCAATAGGGATAATTTTCAATAATTGATATCTACAATTAATAGAAAAAATAAAATTCGAAATCTTCTTATGTCGCATTTATAAGAAATTATAACGCGTTCAATCTTTCAATTAAAAGTTTACTTGCAATATGAAAATTTAATTCCCAAGTTACTTGTGGTTTTAAAAATATTTATGCGTAATAATATTTTTCAACCATTGCATTTATAAATTTTTATATGTAATATTTACAGTATCAGCTAATTAAATTACACCAAACATGTTAAGATCTATACTACTATTCCTATGCACCATTGTCTCGATTTCCAATATTACAAGCCAATGTTCTAGTACGATAACAAGTTTTCCACACAATGAAAGCTTCGAATCTAATATCTCATGGCTACCCTATTCAGACATTTATACCACAACTTGTTCTTCTGCCGATGAATCTTGGCAGCGTAGAAATACCAACACCCCAAGTTCGGGTACTGGACCTACCAGTGCGCAGTCGGGAAGCTATTTCGTGTATACCGAAGCTTCTGGTTCGTGTAGCAATGATTTGTATGTCATTGAGAGTCCTTGCTACGACTTGACAAATAAAAGTTCTGCATCTATTGATTTTTATTATCACATGAATGGAACCTCTGTAGGTTCATTGCACCTATTGATAAGTACCAACAATGGAACTTCATACAGTAGTTTCTGGTCTTTAACTGGAAGTCAAGGAAATGCCTGGAATTCAGTCAATCTTGATTTGGGAACTTACTTAGGCAGTACAGTAATGTTTAAATTTGAAGGTACCACTGGATCAAGTTGGTCTAGTGATATTGCAATTGACAATATTACAGTTAGCGCAAGTGGCGGTTCTGGTAATCTTCCTGACTTGATAACAACCAATCAATCTACAGATGCTTCCAGTGTCATAGCTGGAAATTCGGTGTTGGCAAACTGCCATGTTGCAAATGTTGGAAGTGGTAACTCGACAGCTACCAGTTATCTGCGTTATTATTTGTCAACAAATTCAACATATAGTACCGATGATGTATATCTTGCCCAAGGTATTGTAGGTGCTCAAACCGCGGGTGCCGTATCCTTCCAATCAGCGAATGTCACCATACCTTCCAGTACCTCAGGAGGCAATTATTACATCATTTATCGAGCAGATTATAGCAATACGGTTTCCGAATCCAATGAGAATAACAATGTCTCCAGTTCTGCCATCACAATTGTCCAAACATGTTCTGATGGAGTACAAAATGGAGATGAAGAAGGAATCGACTGCGGTGGTTCATCTTGTTCGCCCTGTGGAGGCGGAGGAGGTCTCTGGTTGCAAAATGGATCAAACATCTACTACAGCGGTGGAAATGTAGGTATTGGCACTGCCAACCCATCAGACTTGCTTAGCGTAAATGGCAAGATCAAAGCAAAAGAGTATGAAGCTACCCTTACTGGATGGAGTGATTATGTCTTCAAAGATGATTATGAATTGATGTCTCTGCACGACTTGGAAAAATTTATCAATCAACATGATCACCTTCCAGGAATTCCTTCTGAAAAAGAGGTTTTGGAAGATGGAATAGAGTTGGCGGATATGAATGCCAAGCTTCTTGCCAAGATCGAAGAATTGACACTTCATGTGATTCAACTGCGTAAAGAATTGGATCAAATCAAGAAAGAAAAGTAGCTCAAGATTCCATTTTCTTAGCCAAGGAAATCAACATATAAGGATTTCTTTATTTCAATTAGTTCAAATTATCAATCAGATGAGGTGATTAAGATCATTGCCGATTCTGTCTATTAAAACAACTCTCTTTTATGAAATCAATCATATATATGCGTCAATTGGTATTGTTCATGTTGGTTATTATGCTTTCGTGGAACAGTGCAACTTCTCAACGCGCAAAGTTGAAAATTGTGAGTCATGAAAACATGACCAGGATTCAAAATCTGGAAGGTGTCGAAATAACCAAGAGGTCTGAAGAATCAGACTTAACTCAACAACAAACTTCGGAGGATATAACGCTTAATGGTCAATCAATACCAATGGTTTTCCATGTCTTGTACAATGACGAAGTTGAGAAAATAAGTGTGAGACAAATTATTTCACAAGTCATTGCCTTGAATAGAGATTTCTTGGAAGGTCCAGATAAAAAAGATATTCCAGAAAGGCTTCGCGATATCACGGCAGCAGTTGAACTAGGGTTTTGCCTGGCAGCGACCAACCCAGTTGGAGACGAATCTACTGGAATAAATTATCACAAAATTCAAACAGAAACCTGGAAAGTAGACGATGCTATGAAATCAATCCGCACTGGTGGAGTTGATGCATGGGATCCTGAAAAATACCTCAATGTCTGGGTTGTAAACTTGGCTGATGATATCGGGGGATTTGCCCAAATGCCTGGTGGCCCTCTAAGTACCGATGGTATTGTCATTGATTATCAATATGTCGGAATTTCTGGAACAGCAATCGAGCCTTACAATGAAGGTAAAACATTGACCCATCTTGTAGGTAATTATCTGAATCTATACAGCTTGTGGGGCACTGAACCATGCGGTGATGATGGAGTAAGTGATACTCCACTGCACAATGCACCCAACTCTGGTTGTCCAGCTTTCAAACACGTATCCACCTGTCTGGGCCATAAGGTAGAATTGACATCAAACTTCATGGACAGTTCTTCAGATGCATGCAAGAATCACTTTACAAAAGGTCAGAAGGAAAGAATGCATTCTACGCTCTCTGATGCCGGCCTTCGCCCATCATTGTTATCGGGAGAGATTGAATGTCTGGAATATGACTTCGAAGAAATGGAAACGAAACAACCGCTTACATTATTCCCAAATCCTGCTAATGAGCGCGTATACATCGAGAGATCAATGAGCAGAACAGATTTAAATGATATTTCTGTCCAGGTCTATTCCATAGATCGGAAGTTAATCTATAACAATGTGCTGTTTTCAAATGATGAACATCAAGTCTCTATCAATGTATCTCAATGGCCCAATGGCATCTATAATTTTGTTTTCATCCAAGAAGAAAACATTATAGAAAGTATCAAAATCGTAGTTACCAATAATTAATACAATAATCATGTTAAGATCATATACCAGAATAAAATCCCAATTGGTAAGAAAAATAGGAGTCTCACTAGTTTATAGTTTTCTAGTGCTTTCATGTATTAATCTGTCTGCTCAGCCAATTAATACGATACTGAACGATGTGGTGTCACCTACACCAGCAGCAGCAGCATTTGGAAAATATACTGACATCCCTGTGAATCATGCTACAGGTGTTCCCAATATCTCAATTCCAATTGCAACAATTGAGGAGGGCACTCTAAGTTTACCCATTGATCTTAGATATCATGCTTCTGGTATTAAAGTGAGTGATGTCCCTAGTTGGGTAGGTTCAGGATGGAATCTGAATATCGGTGGAATAATATCAAGGACTGTTCAAGGAAGACCTGATGATGGAGTCAATGGATACTATTACTTTGGAGACGAATTAATTCCAACTAATCTTACTCATATTGCAGAGACTATTAAAGGAGAGAGAGATGGAGAACCTGATATTTTTTATTATACAATACCTGGATATACGGGCAAATTTCATCTGGAGTTTGAAAATGGAACCCCTCAGATAAAGCAATTTCCTAAATCCGATGTGAAAATTGAAATAACATCTTTTCAGGGTTTGATGTTCCGACAGTTTACTGTAACTGACCCCATGGGCACGAGATATATTTTCGGATATTATAACGATGGTCAGGGAGTAAACAAATATGCCAGAGAATTTGCAGAAGTAGAATCTGAGAATCCCAATAGTAACATTGCCTCTTGGTTTTTAATCAGAATAGAATCATTTGACAATTTATTCAATATCGATTTTAATTACAGCGTATTTGACTACTCCTATGAAATCAAACCAAGTTGTAAGAGAGCTTACTTTTTCACAGCGGGATGTACAGATACCAATCCTCCGATTCTATGTCCAGGCCTGGAAAATTATGTTATAGATAGTTACAAGCTGGAATCCATTACTTCTAACACCAAAACTATATCATTCACAAGCGTACCTTCTGGAGACTTTTTACAACTGAATAAAATAAAGGTATCGAGTGGATCTTATTGCAAAGACTTCGATCTCGGCTACGACAATTCCACATTTGGAGATAGACTAACACTAAAAACAGTTCAGGAAATCAGTTGTGATGGAACAGAAAGCAAACCGCCATTTACCTTGGCATATAATTCTTCTCCTTCTGTTGATCGACATTCGAGAGACGTAGATCATTGGGGATATTATAATGGAGCGAATAATTCCAATGCTAATACAGAAATGAATATCCCTGAAACCTTTATTCCTTTTGGAAACACCGGAGGCGGATATACGGAAGGAGGAGCAAATCGCGAATCCAATTTCACTGAAATGGTAAAGGGCACGCTATCTTCAATTACTTACCCTACTGGCGGAAGTACGGAGTTCATCTATGAAGCCAACACTTACAAAACCTTGCTTTCAGATCCTCCAGTACAAGTATTTTCTGTTAATACAGACGAACCTCCAAACTATGATTGTATAACCGAAATTACAAATTCGGGTCAATATACATTCGCTCAACAAGCAGATATTGACAATGCAACTTTTGATCTGAGATTGTTCCCGGAAGATTGTATCAATCCAGACGAGAATGAATTCAATATAAGTATTAGAGTCTTTAAATATGTCTCCAGTACCTGGGTTGATGTAGGATTCATGGAATATAATACTGAAGATACATCTCCGACAAGTGTTGATGGAAACTTTACAGATATACTTTATACTGGAACCACTACTCCAGGACTGTTCAGATTTGATTTGGAGACTGTCGCATCACCTGGTGACTTTAGATTAAGTACAACGAATACATACGATGGGAACAAAGAAGTTGGTGGTCTGCGCACCAAGCAAATAACCATTAAAGACGGAGTAACTACAAATGATATTGTAAAAACATACAACTACCATAATCCTCTTGATCCTCAGTTTTCCAGTGGCATATTGCTTAAAGAACCCATATATGGAGCTACAATTGCGGGTGTAAGTTTTGCTGAGGGAAGTAATCCAGCACCACACACATTTGTTTTATTTATTGATGGAGGTATTGTCCCCTTGCAAACTATTGAAGGTTTTCATCTATACTATCCAAATGTAGAAGAGATTCTAAACAATGGTGAAGATGGAAAAATCACCTACGAATTTGATATTGAGACGACACCAATCGACATGAGTTTTCCACAAGATTTGGGAAAGCTAGCGGTCAAACGAGCAATGTTAGTTGAATCCTCTTCTTTGTCTTCAACTGATGTAGAAATTCAAAATACCACGATCACTCCTGTAGAACCAGTCTATGAACAATCAGATTTGCTGCTAAAGACTTTTTTAGCGCACACTTTCTCCTGTTCTTCTGGAGAAAATAGTTCACCGGCTTACATAGCGGGCATAAATCAATATAATTTATACACTGGTGTATATCAGATTCAGCAAAAATCTATTGAATTGGATGGTGTGACCACACTTACTGAATATACCTATGATCCTTTGGATAGGTTTTTCAGTCCATTGACGGAGGAGATGACGAATTCGGATGGGAAGGTTTTTCAAACTAAATATACCTACCCGCATGATGTTTCTGGATCAGTTTATACGGCTCTTGTAAATGCGAATAGACTCAATCCAGTTACAACGGAGTATTTTATCAACCCGCAAGGCTCCAATGTAATGGTAGATGGGACGAAAACTGAATTTGCGAACTTCAGTGTAAACACAGGAGTATTTCCATATCCAAAATATCATCGAAGATATGAAGTCACTTGGGGAGCGTCAAATAATCTCATCTCTAGTGGATGGGTATTGGCTGCAACAGTTAATTCTATCGATGGAAATACAGGAAAACCCTCACTATTTCAGATGGATGGGTGGTTACCAGATACGTACACCTGGACTTCTGATGGGCTGATAGATCAAAGAACATTTGAAGGTTTCACAGTAAATTACGATTATTTTCCTGGCACTAGGCTGTTGTCCAAAACTACTGAAGTGGATGGCACTTCAACTGATTATACCTATGACAACTTGATGCGTCTTGAAACGATAACTGAAAATTGCAAAAACACTGTTACTGACATATCTTATTTTTATGGAAGTCCTGCATCTGGTGGAAATAAAATAGAAACTACCACCACATATCCATCTAGTACCAATAGTGCTTTGAACACATTGACAAATGTGGAGTTTTTCGATGGAATTGGTCGAAAAATACAAAGTATTAACAAAAATCAGGGACCATCCTCAAATCAAGATATTATCACAGCTATTCAATATGATAATCGAGGACTAATCATTTCTGAATATGAGCCCAAAGCATTTAGCAATAACAATGGAGTATACAAAAACCCATTGTTATATTCTTGGTCTAAGACAACCAACGATTTCTACAACGATCCTTTGGGCAGAACAAAATCAATCACACTTCCTAATTGGCATGCCACTAACTATTTTTATGGGAGTAATGCAACTAGTTTAAATGGTTACTCATCCAATTCACTTTTAAGAACAACCATAGTTGATGGAAATAACAATAAAAAAGTAGAATATAAGGATAAAAGGTTAAGGGTGGTTGTCTCACAGTCAAGTAATAATGCTGAAACTTCTGTTTTAACAACAGAAACCCAATATGATGACAAAGATAGAAAATCACTTATAATTCCACCAGGTTCTTCCTCCTCTATGACATCATTGAATTACTCCTATTTATACTATGGAAATGATTTAGTTCAAGAGAAAAAAGTACCTGATATGGCGAAAGTTATATATAGGTACAATGATAGAGATTTACCTATTCACTACCAAGATGGCTTTTTATTAAACGAAGGTGTTTGGCATGCTACTCAATACGATGTCTATGGTCGAACTGTCTTTACTGGTGTCACAACTTCTCCTAACTCCAATAATTCTTCATCAAATCCTTTCATTTCCGCAAGCAATATATTTTCGAAGTATGTCTATGGCTCCAATACTATAGATAAAGACAAAATTGTAAATAAGGAATCACGAGTTCACAATGCTGATGGCAGCTTAGGTAATTTCATAATTACCAATCTAAGCTATGATCCATGCGGAAGAGTTTCAAATGAGAGCAATAACAACTTATTGAATTTGACTCAAAATTCTAGATCTCTCACGTATTCATATGACGGTGCAGATAATGTTACATTTGAAGATTATCAACATTCAATAAATGGATCCACTCATTTTATAGATGTAACCAGAACTATTGATTTTGCGGGAAGAGCAGATAAGATTTTGCATAAATTTGATAGTGGAGCGAACGTTGAAATAAGCAATACTGACTATACAGAAAAGAATCAAGTACAAAGATTATATCTGGGCAAAACATCAAGCAGCTATTTACAACAATTAGATTATTCCTATTTAGATAATCGATTTCTCCAAAAAATCAACAACTCGGGACTAACCAATAATGATCTATTTTATCTCGAGTTAAAATATGATCAAGTAACAAGTGGAAGTAATGCAGTTGCTCAGTTTAATGGAAATATTTCAGAAATAATCTCTCAGGTAAAAAATGAGGATCGATTAATTTATGGGTTCAGGTATGATTTCAACGATAGATTGAAAAATGCCTATTCTAGAAATATCAACAGTGCAGGCTCACTCATAAATTTTGACAAGTTTACATCTTCATATACGTATGATGACCGTGGAAACTTAAATACAATTTCTAGAAAAGGACAATATCCTTTTAACGGCGTGTTCACTAGTGGTGATATTGACGTATTGTCTTTAAGTTACGGCAATAATTCAAACCAATTAAGCAATATAACTGATAGTGCACCTCTAATATCCAAAAAATATGGAGCTAGAGATTCAGGTGGTACTAATTATGGCTATGACAGTAATGGTAATATAATCTCTGATCCTGGTCGTGGTGCAACAATAAATTATAATTTTCTAAATCTTCCAAGAAGTATTGATTTCGGCGGAGGCAAAAAGATTGAATGGACTTATAACTCGGAAGGAGAATTGCTTCGAAAAAAAGTATTGGACAATGCAAATGTAATGGAAGATAGACATTATGTTGATCAAACAGAATATAAAAATGGCAATTTAGTACAGGTTAATCATGATCATGGAAGAGTAGTTCTATCAAAAGGATGCGACCAGAATCATCATCTCGATGGCGTATTAGATGACACCAAAATATTTGAAGGTGATCATATCTTTAGTACATCAAACCTCTCTTCTATTTCCAATATCGATTTCCTGAGTAATACGTCCGTGAAAATGAAGGATGGATTCAAGGTAGAAGCGGGAAGTGAGTTTCTAGCTAAAATCTCTCCATGCAATAGCACTGTATGGCAATATGAGTATGTGATAAAAGATCATTTAGGCAACAATCGAGTTTTATTTTCTGACGTCGATGGAAACGGTTCTATCAATTCAATTACTGAAATACTTGATGAATCCCATTATTATCCATTCGGAATGTCCATGATGGGTGAATGGAATAGTAAATTAAAGCAAGATTATGCCTACCAATATAACGGAAAAGAGTTAATATTGGATCATGATTTAGATTGGTATAATTATGGTGCGAGATTTTATGATCCATCCATAGCAAGATTTACTACTATAGATCCTTTAGCTGAATCATACTCAGCATGGTCTCCATATCATTATACTCATGACAATCCAATCATATATACCGACCCAGATGGTAGATCTATAATAAAAGGTCTGAAAGCTGCATACAATGTAGGTAAGAGAACCTACAAAACGTATAAGAAGACGGGTAAGGTAAATCTTAAATCCGTTGGAAAAGCTCTAAAGGATGAGGCTCTTAACATAATTGATAATGGAGCGACTATTATTGATCCTGACGCCAGTGTTGGTGAAAAATTGCTGGCTGGATTTGATTTACTAACAGGATTTGGAGATGAAGCGAAAGCTGCAGGAAAAGCACTTGGAATAACAGATGACGCTAAAGATGTCACTAAAAAAATTGGCAAATCTAAAAGAGGAAAAGGATCAGTGGATCCAAGCGATCGAGATCCTCAAAGAGCCTTTAGTAAAAAACAAAAAGAAGAAATGCAAAAACGCCAAAATGGGGAATGTCCCAATTGCGGTGAAAAGAAAGATATTAGTGAAATGGATGGGCATCATATTGATCGACATGCTGATGGTGGTAGAACCACAACCGATAATGGCGTGAACCTTTGTAAGGATTGTCATAAAGATGTGCATCGGAAGGATAAAAATGAATAGAGATAAAGAAGAATTTAAGAGATTAATAAAATCAAATATTGAAGAATATGGACATCATGTATCCATCGTGGCTGGTGGTCCTGATCCGAGATATGCTTATACGATTGGATTATATGAAAAAGTAGGATTTGAATTGATAATTGCTGGGGCAGTACTATTTTTGAAAGAAGATATTCTTAAAATATTAAATGATATTGCCTCAGCAACAGTAAACGAAAATAAAAACACATTAGACAACCAAGAATATTTAGTTGGAGAATGGGGCGATTTCAAGATACGAGAAACTCATAATTCTTGGAATGAACTTATGTTATTGGGCGTTTTCGATTATTACGATATTAAAAAGGTCAAGGCATATCAAATTCTTCCTGGTTCGCATTTCTTTACAGCTGACATCCCCAATATGTCCACACCTTTTATTGAAAAATCCGATCCGATATGGAAATGGCTTAAATCAGATTGGGAATTAGATTTACCTAAAGATGTATCCGTAGTCACTAATATTGATGCTCTTCAAGGAGAACCAATAACAGAAGTTATGAGGTGGGAAGAACTGGAATGGGAAATGTTTGCAGGCCCAGGTCCTGATGTCGAAAAAGAAGATATAAGAGTAGTTCCGATTGCCGTAATGCTTGGAATAGATAATACTTTGAACAAAGTACTAACATTAGAAGTAGGTAAAGGAATATGGAGAAAAAATCACACTGATGAATGGAAATCATGGGGTTAAATCACCTAACTGGATATTAATTGAAAATGATTACATTTTTTAATTGTAGCTACCACTGAAATTCGAATTTCCTAGACAAGAATTATTTTTTTGGCTATATTACACTTAATAACCACAGTGGTAATGAGCTTTTCCGAATCATTTTGTCCTTATTGCAATTCCCTGCATTCTGCATTCCCAAATCAGAATTATTGCAGCAATACAGGAGATACAATCCACAGCGTAAAATCTAATGCCTACTATTTCAAATCTAATAAACTAAGTTCTGGACAACATGTCTCAAGATTTAGCATTCGAAGCATTTCATTTGGATATCAATCTTACAATATTGGCAATCGAGATTATGTAATAGACAATCAGAGTTACTTGACCATACCAGAAGGCGAACATTTTCAAAGTGAATTGGAGACCAACAATCCTGTCGAGGGTATAATTGCCGCCTTCCATCAAGATGACTTGGATGATGTGTTTAGAGAATTGACCACTACCCATGGTGATTTACTTGATAATCCATACAAAGACTTGTCGCTTGAAGTGCCAAATCGATTATTTGTATCGGCTCAGCGAGCGAGAATGGCAACCTTGTTTAAGAAAATTGTTTCTGGAATCGAAAACAATATTTCCGACAACCTATATTATCAAGAGATTTTTAATAGTCTCTTGGAAAGCTATTTTCTTGATTTAAGAGATACTTACAAAAGCATCAGACAAATCAAAGCACAAAAACGAAGTACCAGGATTGAAATTTATGAGCGAGTTCTAAGGGCTAAATTATTCATAGATGCCCATCTCGACCAAAACCTATCTCTAGAAAATTTGGCAAAGGAATCCACCATGTCCAAGTTTCATTTTCAAAGGAGCTTCAACTCCATTTTCAAGCAAACCCCTTATCAATACTTACAATCAAAAAGAATCCAAAAATCCAAGTTTTTATTAAATGATTCTGACCTCCCAATCAACAAAATAAGTGTCGCGGTCGGATATCAGGACCAAGGATCTTTCGGGCGATTATTCAAAAGACATATAGGCATTTCACCTCAGGAATATAGATTAAAATGTTAAGGACTAATTCTATATTGGCTGTAATACTTTTTATTGCATTCACTAAATTTTGCAACGCGCAAAACTATGAAGCTGGGGAGCATTATTTTCATGAAAATGAATATATCGAGTATGTTCATGGAAATTTTCCAATAATAATTTCCAGTCCACATGGAGGCGAAAAGAAGCCAGGAAGCATTCCCGATAGAGATTGTACAAATTGTGTAGTGGTAAATGACAGCTACACCCAGGAATTGACCAATGAGATCGCAGCTGAAATAGAATATATTACTGGATGTTTACCCTATATTATCATCAATAGATTGCATAGATCGAAGCTCGATGCCAACCGAGGAATCATTGAAGCTGCAGATGGTAATGCAGATGCTGAATCTGCATGGCGATTTTATCATGACCATATTGAAACTGCCCAAGATTCTATTCAATCAATTAATGGACGTGGATTATTGGTGGATATTCATGGCCATGCTCATGACATTCAAAGGTTAGAATTAGGTTATCTCCTTAGCAAGTCACAACTCAATGAAGATGATGAAATTCTAGAAGAAAACAACTATTCAGAATTATCAAGTATTCGGCAATTGACTTCAGATAATATAGGCACACTCTCATTTTCAGAATTATTGCGCGGAGAATTTAGCCTTGGCACTTTGATTTCGGAAGATAGCTATCCAGCTGTCCCCTCGTCTGATGATGAATTTCCAGAAAATAATCCCTACTTCACAGGAGGATATATCACCCAACAATATGGTTCTAGAAATCAAGACATTACTGATGCCATCCAAATTGAGTGTAATCAAGATGTCAGATTCAATGCAACAATAAGAAAAGATTTTGCAAAAAAATTAGCCCGAAATCTGGTTGATTACATGGAGATGCACTATGGATTTGACAATTCTGAATGTTCTAGCACCTCTGTCCAGGACTTAACAGATCAAAACTTCCCCATCCACCCAAATCCTGCTTCAAACTCCATTACATTCTCCAACATCACCAACTTTACTTTCGAAGTATACAATTTTGCAAATCAAAAAATAATGTCCAAGTCCACCAATGGAAAAAGTGTAAATCTGGATATTCGACACCTGCCAAATGGTCTGTACATCGTGAAATTCTCAGACCCTAAAGGAGATGTGACTATCCACCGCTTCATAAAATCAGGACACTAGATTTCTTCCCCAACAAAAATTAGCAAGAATTGCACAATTAGAATTAAGGTCTATACCGATTTTGCATAGAAATATACAAATCAATGATCAACATTCTTCAAGTCGGACTAGGTCCTTTGGGCATCAAAATCAATCAATACATAGCTGAAAAAGAATCAATGTCAGCCATAGCAGGTGTAGATATAAATCCAAATCTGGTAGGACAAGACCTTGGCAAACATTGCAATACCAAAGTCAACAAAGGCAAAATCTATGATCACATATCTAAAGTCCCCAATCTAGAGGACATTGATATTGCCGTCCTTACTACCTCTTCTTCCCTTGATACTATATCCTCTCAGGTCCTGGAAATCATAGAATATGGCATACCCATTGTCTCGACTTGTGAAGAACTCACCTTCCCATGGCACAATGATGCAACTACATCACAAGAAATAGATAAATCTGCCAAGAAAAATAATGTGGCCGTGGTCTCAACTGGAGTCAACCCAGGATTTTTAATGGATACCCTCCCTGCAATGCTTACAGGCATCTGTAAGGAGGTCTCGCACGTTTCAGTAAAGAGGGTTCAAGATGCTACATCTAGAAGAGTACCCTTCCAACAAAAAATAGGAGCGGGATTGACCCTTCCAGATTTTGAAAGCAAAAAAGCAAATGGTAGTCTACGACATGTAGGTCTAACAGAATCCATGCACTTCATTGCGGATTCCCTGGGATGGGAAATCGACTATACCGAAGATGTGATTAATCCCGTGGTTTCTGATAGGACCATAGAGACAGAAAACATAAAAATCGCCCCGGGGAATGCCATGGGCGTACAGCAAATCGGAGTGGCAAGGCAAAATGGCAAAGAGAAAATAAAATTGTATTTTGAAGCAACTATTGGTACTGGTGTTTCCTATGATGAGATCGTAATAAGTGGAAACCCAAATGTGCATTCCAAGATTGAAGGAGGAGTAAATGGTGATATTGCTACGTGTTCTATAGTCTTAAATGCCATTCCAAATGTGCTAAAGGCATCTCCTGGACTATGGACAATGAAAGACTTACCTATTGTGTCCTACACGAAATAAAAAATAACTATTCAATTATCTACTAATTAAAAAATCTGCAAATGATGAAAAAACTATTTATTCTTTTTCTCTGTATTACCTTAGGGGGAATCGGAGCTATCCAAGCCCAGAAAACCATTTCTGGAACCATAACGGATAGATTGGGAGAACCAATTATCGGTGCAAATATTATCGAAGTTTCTACAAGCAATGGAACAATTACAGATATTGATGGCACATATTCCTTAACAGTTGCGGGTACAAATTCAGTTTTGGAAGTATCCTATATTGGATATCGAACTATTGAGCTTGTGGTAGGAGATCAATCTGTGATGGATATTACCATGCAAGACGATACCAAGTTATTAGATGAGGTAGTAGTATCGGCATTGGGTTTCGAACAAAAGAAAGATGAACTGGGTTCTACATCATCTGTGATAGGAACAGCAGAAGCACTAAGGTCTGGCGAACCCCAACTGCTCAATTCACTTGCGGGGAAAGCTTCGAATGTAGAAATCCTGGCCACCAATGGAGACCCAGGCGCTGGTACCAATTTTCGAATTAGAGGAGCCAACACAATTCTTGGGTCGAGTAATCCATTGATCATTGTGGATGGTGTCCCATTGAACAATTCTACCATTTATGGAGGAGCTGGAAGTCTTACGGGTACTAGATCAGGAGGTGTTTCCAACCAATCAAGATTGAATGACTTGAATCCAAATGACATTGCTTCCATCCAGGTGTTAAAAGGTGCTTCAGCGGCCTCGCTTTGGGGATCAAGAGCTGCCAATGGTGTGCTCGTAATTACAACCAAAGATGGTAAAGCGGGTAAGCCAAAAATTAGCTTTGGTTCTACCCTTTCCATGGATTACATATCAGAAAAACTGCCCATGCAGTCGACATTTGGAAAAGGTAGAGATGGAGTTTATGACGAAAGGTCGTCAAGAGCAGAGTCGTGGGGAGATAGAATAGCAGACCGTACAGGAGGAGATGATGATGTCGTGACAGATGGCGAATATTTCGAAGCTGATGATGGTACTTTATACTATCCATTGGCTGACAGAAATGTAAAAAACTCTAAAGAAACCTTTGTTGACGAAAATTTTGATGCTGTCTTTCAAACTGGAAAAGTGATTCAAAATGACCTCTCCATCAGTGGAGGTACCGATAGAGCAAGGTTCTTTTTCAGCCTTGGTCATTTGGATCAGGACGGAATTATAAGAGAAAGCAAGTACAAGCGTACCAATGTAAGATTGAATAATAAAATGATCTTCAACGATTGGCTGTCGATGTCTACCAAGGCTGGATATACGAAGAGTTTTGGAAATAGAATTCAACAAAGTTCGAATACTACAGGATTATTGTTGGGTCTCTTGCGTAATGCACCAGATTTTGACATTAGAGATTATAGAGGTACTGCCTATGATGAAGATGGCACACCTACTGCTTATTCCCATAGAAGTTATAGAAATCAATTGGGCCAAAGTATTAATCCAGGGTACAGTAATCCACTATGGACAATCTATGAACAAAAGAATACAACTGACGTAAATAGATTTCTTGTAAATTCTGAAATTAATATTACACCGGCCAATTGGTTGACTTTCACTCTTAGAGGTGGAGTCGATAATTATAATGACAATAGAGTCACCTTCTTCCCTCAAGGATCTGCGGATGGCGACACTCGAAATGGAGCTTATGGAGAAGATGTAGTAGCAGAAACTGAAACCAATTTTGACATCCTTGGAAAAGCAAGGTTTGAGTTGACTTCAGACATTGATTTGGATGCCACAGTCGGTTGGAATATCAACAATCAAAAACGAAAATTTAATGCTTCTTTGATTCAAGGGT
Source organism: Saprospiraceae bacterium (assembly GCA_965230575.1). Taxonomy (GTDB): domain Bacteria; phylum Bacteroidota; class Bacteroidia; order Chitinophagales; family Saprospiraceae; genus CAJXUU01. The sequence goes on along the minus strand of OZ246013.1, from coordinate 4,730,966 downwards.
TTCTCGTAAGATCTTCGAAGCAAACTACGGACTTGAATACAGCATCTGAAGCATCAACATTTGGCGTATCCAGAAGAAATATTAGGTCCAATAGAGCTTATACCGTTCTGGGTTTTGATATGTATGATCAATTATACGTTAAGGCCTCGGGAACATTGGAAGCATCATCAACATATGCCGACAATTTTTTCTATCCAGCATTTGATGCAGCTTGGCAGTTTACCAAAAACATGTCCAATCCTGGTCCGCTTTCATTTGGTAAGTTGAGATTGGCTTGGGGGCAAGTAGGTATCCAACCCCTACCACACAGAGCTCAAAATTTCCCGGAAGGAGATTTTTCATATTCTACCTATTCAGATGGGGTATCAATCAATCAATTTGGTGGAGGATTCAGAATAAATAACAATGCAAATGATCCAGATGTAAAACCAGAGCTTAAAACGGAATATGAAATCGGTACGGACCTAAGATTCTTCCAGGATAAACTTGGACTTTCCATGACTTATTATAGCAATAAGATTGAAGATATGCTTCTTAGGATTGCTACTTCGCCTTCATCAGGATTTGAAGACATTTATACGAATGCTGCCGTAATGCAAAACAAAGGATTCGAAGCTGACATCAATTATGACTTGGTAAGGTCTGGAGATTTCAACTTTAATCTTTATTCAAATTTTTCTAAAAACAATAATAAAGTACTGGATCTTAAAGGAGTAGAATCAGTGGATATTGGTGCTGGACAGTCAGTCAGTAGTAGAGCAGTTGAAGGATATCCTCTAGGAGTACTTTGGGGAACATCAGCAATGAAAGATGAAGATGGAAATTTCGTATTGAATGATAATGGATTTCCAATTATTTCTGGATCAGAAGGTGACATTATCGGAGACCCGAATCCAGATTGGAGAGCTGGTCTGGGATTCCAGGCACAGTACAAAGGCTTCAGGTTGAGCGCATTGGTTGATCACCAACAAGGTGGAGACTTTTCTTTCAGAACATTGTTTGTTCTGGGCCGATTTGGAACAACGGCTGAGACTGCAATAGAAACCAAGCTTGACCAAGACATCGTCAATTATGCAGGTGAAGTATTCACAGCTGGTACGACAGTCAGAGGTAATATCTACGATTTCGGAGGTGGGCCTGTTTTGAGAGATGAAGAATGGTATAGAAATGGACCTGGAGGAGGATTTGGAGATGGTAAAATCTACGAATTTGCAATCTATGATGCGACGAATACGAGACTTAGAGAGCTTTCATTATCTTATGTTATGGATAGCAAATCATTCCAAAATAAAACCAAACTTGGAAGTATCGAATTTGGAGTGACGGGAAGAAATCTATTTGTATTTGATGACATTGACGGCATTGATCCTCAAACCAATCAATTTGGTGTGGGTAATTCAAGAGGGTTGGACTACTTTACAAATCCAAGTACCAAGTCAATAATTTTCACCTTCAAAGTCAATTACTAATCATCTTAAAATTCGTAAAAATGAAAAATAATAAACTATTATATACATTGGGAATTTGCCTTTCACTAGTGCTATTTTCCTGTCAGAGTCTTGTTGAAGATATCAATGACGACCCAAACAGCATTCCGACTGAAGATGTACCTCAACACTTATTTCTATCTGGTGCACAGTTGGCCAATGTCTCATTTCAACTTGGACATTTAAGTAGAATTTCTGGACTTTATTCAGGTCAACTTTTCGGCTTTGCATCTGTCTATGGGGATGTCTACAAGTACAATATTTCCACCGCCGAAAGCAATTCCAGCTGGGACAAGATTTATGTTGGTGTTCGTACCAATACAAAATCAATAGAAGCCAATGCCCCAAATGATGATTTGTTGATAGGCATTTCGAAAGTATTGGAGGCTCATGCAATAGGTGCTGGAGCTACGGTCTTCGGTGATGTTCCATTTAATGAAGCCAACAATCCCGATATTGATGACCCAGCTTTTGATGGTCAGGTTTCTGTCTTGGGCAATATGCAGACTTTATTGGATGAGGCCATAGCTAGTCTTCAAGGTTCAAGCAGACCTTTACCTGAAGATCTCCACTTTGGAGGTGATGCTGACAAATGGATTGCAACTGCCTATACATTAAAAGCAAGGTATCATATGATCAATCGTGATTATGCGGCGGCCTATGCAGCAGCACAAAATGGTATAGCCAGTGCTGACGCATCGATGATATTCCAACCTACTGGAACAGAATCTACCGTTGATGACAAAAATCAATTTTGGACTATGCTTAATGGAGCAAGAGGTGGTGACATCGGATCGGGAGATAGCTACCTCACTCAATTGCTAGATTCAAGTTCTGGCGTATACCGGGGCAATAGCAAAACAGATGAAACAGCCAGAGCGGGATATAGCTATGTGCATGAAGCAGATGGTCTGTCAAACTCAGGCATTATCGAGCAATTTGAGGCTCAGAATATGGTGTCGTATGAAGAAAATGCTTTGACTTTGGCTGAAGCGGGTGCAAGGACCTCTGGGTTTGATGTAGGACTTGACCATTTGAATTCTTATAGAGATTGGTTGAATACAGGGGCATTCCTAAATGCAAATTTTAGTGGAGAAGCATTTAGCTACCTGCCTTATGAAGCGGCTGACTTTACAAATGGTGGCATGGAAAACCAAGACGGGATTGCAGACATCAGAGCCTTACTAAGAGAAATTGTAGAGGAAAGATATGTTTCTGGATTTTTGACATGGATGCCTTTTGATGATCATAGAAGATTGAGAAAAGATGATACAGATTTGGTTGTACCTTTTCCAGTAAATGATAGCAGTGCAAGTGGACACGTACAAAGACTTCCGTATCCATCCACAGAATTAAATGCCAATGCAAATGCACCAGCAGATGATCCTGGTATCTTTACCAAGACTGCTGTGAATGAGTAATATCGAAACAGTACATTTTTATTTTAGGTTTTAGGATTTTTAGGTTTACTAAACTTTAGAAGTTTAGTAAACCTAAAACCTAAAAATCCTAAATTTTTGGTACTTTACTCTTAAATCCAAAACGCTCCAACTATGACACGGACTCTTGTCATTCTTTTTCTAATTATCATTTCCTCCACTGTCTATTCCCAAAGTGGAGACCTCTTTTCAGCTTTCGAATATCGGAATATTGGTCCTGCAAATCAAGGAGGACGTATCACCGATATTGAAGCCAGGGGAGATGATTTCAAGCATGTATTTATTGCCGTTGCTTCTGGAGGTGTTTGGAAATCTCATAATGCTGGAACGACTTGGGAGCCGATTTTTGATGACTATGAGACAGCCTCCATCGGTGACATTGCTCTTGACAAGAACAATAATGATGTCATCTGGGTAGGTACTGGAGAGTCCAATAATAGAAACAGTGTATCATGGGGAAACGGAATTTATAAATCAGAAGATGGCGGACAGACTTTTGTCAATAAAGGGTTAGAATCTACCCATCAGATTGCGCGAGTGCTGGTACATCCAGACAATTCGGATGATGTATGCGTCTGTGCGATTGGCCATCTTTGGGGATATAGCGGAGATCGAGGTCTCTTCCAATCAAATAACGGTGGAGATTCATGGAGCAAGTTAAAAAATGGATTACCAACCGATGGGAAGACGGGATGTATTGATCTGGTAAGAGACAGTAAAAACCCAGATATTTTATATGCCGCCTTCTATCACAGACTGAGACAACCTTATCATTTTCATAGCGGAGGTGAAAAAGGTGGCATTTACAAATCAATCGACAATGGCAAATCATGGACGCAATTGACCAATGGACTACCCTCGCCTACTGGAAGGATCGGCCTGGCTATCTATGAAAAAAATCCTAACATAATAATGGCTATTGTGGAGGCTGAAAAAACTGATGACTTGACCATTCCTGGAAGCGGAATATATCGCTCAGAAGATGGTGGCGATTCGTGGCAATATGTCAACACCTACAACAACCGACCATTCTACTATTCTCAAATCAGAATTAATCCCAATGATGATCAGCGCGTATATGTGCTCACTACCCGATTTATGGTTTCGAATAATGGGGGAGTCACTTTTGAAAATGGAAGTGCGGATCAGGAAGTGCATGGAGATTTTCACGCTTTGTGGCTCGATCCTGAAGACAAGGATAGATATTATCTGGGAGCCGATAAAGGATTCTCTATCACCCATGATCATGGCAAACACTTCACCTTAATTGACAACTTGCCAATAGCTCAGTTCTATAGAATCAATTACGATATGAGAGACCCTTATTACGTATACGGAGGTCTTCAAGACAATGGATCGTATGCGACCGCTAGTTTTTCGAGAGATGCCAGAGGGATACTCAATGATGCCAACTGGAAAATGCACTGGGGAGATGGTCAGGATGCAGCCGCCAATCCATATGACTATACCGATATGTATACATCTATGGAAAATGGAAGTTACTTCAAGTACAACCCCAAAACAAGAGACATAAATAGAATATCACCTAATGCATTCAACACAATAAATTATTCAGACTACTTTAGCAATATTGAGGAAACAGACAAAGAATCTGCTATAAGATTCAATTGGTCAGCTCCACTGGTCATGTCCACCCATGATCCGAATACCATCTATGTGGCAGGAAATCATCTTTACAAGTCCACCAACAAAGGCAAACTATGGGAGATCATCAGTCCAGACTTGAGCACCAATGATCCAATAAAAAGAATCCAAGGCAAAAGTGGAGGCATCACCCCTGATAATACAGGTGCGGAGACTCATTGTGCCATTACCAGCCTGTCCCCTTCACATCTCGATCCGGAAGTTATCTGGATAGGCACTGACGATGGTAATATTCAGTATACCAGAGATGGCGGAAGATCCTGGACCAATACCAGAACTAAAATAAAAGGTGTGCCAAAAGACCTCTGGGTGAGCCGATTGGTAGCCTCAAAATTCAAAGATGGCCGTGCCTATGTTAGTTTTGACGGGCACAGAAGTGATCACTTCGAACCATTCATATTTGTTACGGAAAATTATGGAAAGAACTGGAAAAGAATTACCAGCGGTTTCGAAAAAGAAGAATCGGTAAGAGTAGTCAGAGAAGATAACAAAAATCCAAACCTCTTATTCGCAGGTACAGAAACGGGAGTTTGGGTAAGTATAGACCGTGGAGAAAAATGGCAAAGGTTGAAACTCAACATGCCGACCGTCTCTGTGTATGACATCAAACTTCACGAAAGAGAAAACGATCTGATCGTCGGCACCCATGGCAGAAGTCTGTGGGTCCTCGATGATATATCCCCTCTTCAACAAATAACAGAAATCCACAATAGTACCAAGGTCCATCTATTCGATCAGAAAGTAACGACCCTTTGGAATAATATAAGTCGAGGTGGCCAAAGAGGTCATTTTTGGTGGGCTGGAGACAATCCAAAGACTGTCCGCAACTTATCATCCCTGCCAAGAGCAGCCACCGCTATTGATGCATGTATTACCTACTACGTCGGTTCGGGTATTTCAGATTCCTTGAACTTAAGGATAGAAGATATCAATGGAAGCAAATCAGTCGATATAAAGCTCGATCCAAGCCCAGGCATCCATAAATATTATTGGAATAGAGAATTCAATGACAGAGATTTTACGCCTGATGAGATTGCTGAATTAGATGAAATTCTAGCATCCATTGTCACTGAAATTGGCAATTCCAGGGTAAAGAGAATTCATGCCAGAGTTCAGGAAGAAACATCATCTGACAAAATTCGACGTTTGATCGCCCCTTTGACCGGCGGCTATCTGAATTATGAGTTTGACGAAAAGTTTTTAATATCAAAGGCGGGAATTGGCACTTATAAAATGACTTTGACTAGTGGTGGCAATGTGAGTAAAAGTATCTTGGAAGTACGAGATGATCCTATGAATTGATAAGTCTACTTGAAGATCAGACTTCAATTTCTAGGCATATTCCAGGGTAGACTAACATTCAAAGAATATAGCTCCTGAAATAACCAAGAGTAAAAGAAGCGTGGCCCTGACTGGGCTTTGGGATGACTGAACGATCTCGGAGAGTGGTGACGATAGTCGCCAAGTGAAGGAACGCGAAAGCGGCAGGTGGCTTTAAGGCAGCCATGCGTGCTTCATTTGGTCAATCTAGCCTTTTTTGGTTCGTTTTTTTGGCAATGCAAAAAATGAACGCCCGTCCTGGCGAAGGACTAATTCAGATTAAAAAAAACTCCTTAAATTTAGGTAGGCATATTCAGGAGTAGACTAACATTCAAAGACGATAGCTTGAGTTTTAACTAAGAGGTAAAAGAAGCTTGGCCTTGACTGGGCTTTGGGATGCGGGAGCAGCCTTGCGTGCTGCATTGGGACAGTCTAGCGTTTTTTGGTTCGTTTTTTTGGCAATGCAAAAAATGAACGCCCGTCCTGGCGAAGGACAAGTTTAGGTTGAAAAATATTACCTCGTATTTAGGTAAAATACTAGAAAAACGGAGTTTCAATTCAGTAGTAACACCTATGCAATTATTGATTTATAAAGGATATTCCTACTTATGAATATTCCTTTCTAATCCACAAAGTTTCTGATCACCTCATCCGCAACCATTTGACAAAAAGTGGCCGTCTCTTGAGATTGAATATTGAGATACAGTTTTTCTCCATCTGCATCTTCCGTCACAATTCGCTTGGGCAGACCGATCGGTGAAGATCCAGTCAAGGTTCCATAAAATACGCATGCTGTGAGGTAGGTGCCCAAGGCAGAAGGATGACTACCATCCTCATCATATAATTCCAAATCTGGTCGCAATTCGATTGACCGCTGCCATGCTAAACCTACTGGTACGATCTGGGCATTTATTTTTTCGGCAAGCTCGATGTATTTGGCAGTTATGGTCTTCTGCATATAAGGATTCCATTTTCGCGACCATGTCATATATACAAATGGCCTCGCTCCTCTGGATTTGATTAGATTGCCCAATTTGATGCCGTAATAAAGTAGACTGTCAGGATGCTCGATGGCTCTTAGACTATGATCTTGTAAGATCACCGCATCAAATTTATTTTCGTTCAGGATTTCAATAGTTTCCAGGTTTTTCTCGCTATTCCAATGCTGTCCCAAATTTGCTCCTCCCGCTGTACTTTGTCTGGTATTGAGATGAATCGGCTGATCTACGGACAATTCTTCGACGCATTGAGGTAGATTCCAGAAGTAGGTATAGCTATTGCCAATAAAAAGCACTTCTTTCGATTCTTGAGCTTCGCAATTAAAGGAAGTAACAAAAAGAATAAATGTGAGAAAAGTAATTTTCATTAATAATTAATTTCTCTAAAAGTAGTGTTTTTCTATTCTCTATTCAATCATTGACCAGCCAAAATATAGAATCGAAATTATGTTTAATCAAAACTATCATTTATATTCACTTTTACATTCTAGCGTCCCCGATTCAATTATTTTTTATCACAACCTGAATTCGGTACATCAAAACGACGCTTATGTTTCCCTTTAAAAACTTTGTTTCCATTCTCTTTTTACTATTATTCTGCCTTGACTCGAATGCCCAGGAAAGGGTTTCCAATTACGAACAATACTCGCAAATTGAAACCATTGCCAGAAATGGGAAATCCTACAAGCTTCATTGGAATGACATCAACTATATTGTAACCAGCAGTGGGAATACGATAAAATTACAAGACCCAAGTGCCTTGGACCAACCTCCAATTGTCATTGAAACAGAGATGAATTGCGGTTCGTTTCATAAGCTCAATGTAGTGAATGGCGATTTTCTTTATGTTGGCAACAGCTATGAGATTCAAGAAATTGACCTTATCGAAGAAAAGTCCACAAGAAGGTTTAGTCTACGGGAATATGGAAGCATTAATAGTATGACAGGTGATAACCAAAATGGAATTATTTGTGAAATATTTACTGCCCAAAATATTGAAAAAGAATATGTTCGAATTGACTTGTCCAATGGTCAATCCTCCCTTACTATCCTTCCTCCTTCACACAGTGTCATACACTTTCAAGAAGAACTCCTGGTTTTTTCAAGCGATAGCACAGTATTGTGGTCCTATAATCTTGCAGAAAACTCCCACACCCTTTTGACTTCGGGGACTTCTCTTCGTCCGATATTGAGCATCGACGAAGGCACCGAAGTATTATTTACCAATAGCACAGGGCAAATATTCTCATATGATTCTAATAATGTGGTAGCGGAAAAATGCTTTAATCAGTACCTTAATCTTGGCGTTTATGACAAAGCGTTTTATGATGACAAGTACATTTATAAACAAAGCTATTCTGAACAGCATTTTGGTGATTACATATTCACAGTTCACGACAAAAACACATGTGTATACCATGTCGCCTTCTCAGGCAGGAATATGGTGCGAAGTCCTATTTATACTTCCTTCGACAAGAACGAGTATCTCATTTTTCAGTTCGCCTTTGAAATTGTTATGCTCGATTTGAATACATTGGAAGTAGATAATTACAATACCTCAACCGAATTTGTATACGACATACATGTTGACGAAAACAATTATTATTTCATTTGGGAAAATAGCAATGAAAGATTCGAAATAACCAAAATAGATTTAAGAACAGGTGCTTCTATCACACATAATACTATGGAGGCTTATGCTTTATTTTCTTACTCCAATTTGAATCTCACAACTAATGATTCCAATCAACTCATATGCACGGGGCATTTTGACAATCAGCACACCTCAATAGTCTTCGATAATGATTTGAATGAAGTCAATCGATACAACATTGGTCAAGTTGAGAATTTTGGTTTAATACTCAACACACCTGATTCATGGAAGTATGATAATGAGATGATCTATTCTCAACAATCCAGAACAATTCACATTTTTAAAGATGGACTTCTTGAAGCATCAAATGATTATCGTTATCACCCATCACCAATTCTTAAAGACAAACAAGTCTTTGGCTTCATCAATATGGACAATAGCACATTCTTCACGAAATACGACATTGAAGCGGATAGCCTGCACCTGGTTAAGGAGCTACCCTTTGTCCAAGAGAATTACATTTACAATCTGTATTCTTTAAATGAAAAAATTTATCAGTTAAAACAATACAATAAACTTGTCGAATTTTATCCAAATTCCGATGCAATGGAAATTGAAATCCCCTATGACATTAGAAAGGTGTATCATCAAGCAAATGATAAGGTATTGGTTAAGGCCAATATTGAAGGAATATACAAGTTGGCTTGGTTTGATGGAGAACAATTTGATGTTGTGATTGATGAAGAAGTCAATAGCGTCAATCTCATCTATCAATCCTGGAGTAATAATACAGCTATAAAAATACTTGTATTCAAGTCTGAGAATGGCCACATTCTATATTCTTTTGACGAAATAACTGGAGAAGAGTTGATCCTGGAAGAATACCAAATTGAAACTCGCATTCCTCTTATCAATAATACATCAAACAAATGGAAAATGATGGCATTTTTTGAGGGGCTTGATGCTTTGATAATCGCTACGAATGGTAAAAGGGTAAATACATATGATCTTTCCGATTTACTTTTTCAACAAGGTTGGTCCAGTCTTTTTTCCTATGAAAATGACCACTTGTTTTTCACAAATGTAAATCAGGAATCTTTTATTGTCGATCAATTTTCTAATGCCACCAATATTTCAGATTTGGTAGATGATAGACAAATCCTGGAAGTCATATATTCGGAGGACAATTATTATTTCATAACCAGGAATAGTTCGGAAATTGTAATTTCGGAAGCAGACAAAGACCTTGATGTGTCCGATGAATTGGCCAGGATAAATCTCAGTTCTTGCTATACCGTAAATGATGTTCAATATCTTGGAAAAACAGATGACGAAGAACTTGTTATAACCATTCCATCTTTTGAATATGGAAACGAACTTTGGTCTATTTCGCCAGAGACCAAGTCAGTGGAATTAGTAGTAGATTTGAATCAATCAAGTCTAAATGGATTCGGGCAGGTTGAATTTTTTAATAATTCGGAATTGTACTTCACAGGTAGCGAAGAATTAAATAATAACCAACTATACCGACTGGATGTGAATAATACTTCGGTAAGCATAAATGAGATCTTCCCAAAAGAAAATCTTCTAAAAATAAGTCCAAACCCTGGCACAAATGAAATTTCCTTCGATACACCATTGAAAAACATCAGAATAATCAATGCACAAGGCAAACTGGTGATATCAGACAATCCATCCCAAAATACGAAATCGATGAATATTTCATCCTTGTCTAATGGATTGTATTTTATTACTGGCCAAAGTAAAGAAGGAAGAATGTTTCAGAGCCCTTTTGTGAAAATCTAATACATGATTCGATATGACAGAAGTCCTTAATTAGTCCTTCAAATCCTCAATATTCAACGTAATGTCGTCCAAGGCTCTAGCAGGCTTACAAATGCTTAGCATCCCGTACCCTACATATAGGTAATATCTTGTATATTTAGGAACCAAATAGATAAATCATGGATCAATTGTCGAAGCGAATCTTAAAGAGCAAATTCTTTATCATAATAATTTTCACCCTACTGTCTATTAATCTCTTGCAAGCACAATGCAATGTAATTTGCAGTTCTGCGCCCAACGACAATGACTTCGATGCCTTAAAGGAATTGTATTGTGATACGGATGGTGACAATTGGAAAAACAATGATGGTTGGTATGAATCCCTTAATGAAGGAGCAGGTTGCAATTACTGTGAATGGTATGGGGTAACTTGCGAAGACGGAAGAGTGATAGAATTAGATTTGGGCTTCAATAGACTCGTCGGCACCATTCCATCTAAAATAAGCAAGCTCAAAAAATTAAAAATTCTACGTTTGGGATCCAATGATATCTCTGGCACCCTTCCCGGTTCTATCGGTCAACTTATCGAACTGGAAGAATTGGGATTATCGGGAAATGAATTTCATACACCCATGCCTCCACAAATAGGGCTTTTGATAAATCTCAAATCGTTGAATGTAGACTATGCTCCATTTACAGGTGAGATACCCGAAGAAATAGGAAATCTGGTCAATCTTGAGTACCTCAACTTGGTAGATAACTTTTTCACTTCATATCCTCAGTCAATGGGAAATCTTACGAAATTAAAGGTTATACAAATGTGGGATAGTTTTGATGACGGTCTACCCTTTCCAGATTTTCTGGGCAATTACCAGGACTTGGAAGGTATTAGAATTGCGGGTGACGCGATGACTGGAAGTTTCCCAATAGAAATACTCGACTTCCCTAAACTTCGATATGTTCATTTTGATGACAATGTCTTAAGCGGTGAGTTACCCCACAAAGTTGTAAATCTGGATTCTTTGGAAAACTTCAATATCAGCTACAACAACTTTGAAGGTGGATTTAATCTAGACTTTTCTGAGTGTGACAAGTTTCGAAGCTTGACCATTTCTAACAATAATTTTTCTGGCAGTTTTCCAGAAGGTCTTGGAGACATTCCATCCTTTCAATCACTGCGAGCAAGAAATAATAATTTTAGTGGTTGCTTTCCGACTGACCTATATAATAAATGCGGCAACACCATAGATTTTAATCAAAATGATGCCATGAGCTTCTATGGTGAATTTATGGACTTCTGCTTTACCGATGGAACGGTAGATGCTCAAATTGGCAGTAGCTGTGATGATGGAAATGGTTCTCAATTTTTGGATTTTATTGATGACAATTGTGAATGTGTCAGTTGTGAACATCCCGACATGACTTCCGTGGTGAGACTTTTATCCAGTTCGCTGCATGGCTGGATACATGAAGGCACCAACGATGATCCCGATAGTGAGACCGAAGGCTGGGCCAAAGATTGCGATATTTGCAATTGGTACGGAATCACTTGTAATGATGACAACAGGGTAATCAAGATCGACCTGTCAGCCAATGGATTGGCTCAAAAAATATCATTGGGCTTTGACGATTTGCCATTCCTTGAAGAGATTGATCTCAGCAATAACGAATTGAATGGTGCATTGCCAAATTTGGACCTAATGGATAGCCTGAAGTCCATTAATTTGAGCAATAATTCATTTTACAGTACTTTGCCGATCAGCTGGACCGAAAAACCGAAACTTGAATTCATAGACTTGCATAACAATATTCTGACAGGAGCCATACCTCACGAATACGGCAGCATAGCAACTTTAAAACACATAGATTTAAGTAACAATAACCTCTTTGGCACAATTCCATTTAATGCTCAGGCGAATCCGAATTTAGAATATATCAATCTATTCAGAAATAGTTTTACAGGAAATCTTCCTCCAGATATTGGTGATATGATGACCCTCGAATACCTCAACTTGTCTACCAATCTTTTTGAAGGCTGTATTCCAGAATCATATAGACAGTTGTGCACAAATGGAACCTTGGATCTTGACTTCAATAAAATGTTGCCATGGCAAGGAGACACAAATCAATTTTGTGAATCGAAAGATCTAGAATCCCAGAATGGTGCACATTGTGGTTACAATTCTGCAGGTTACTTCGAAGATTGCCAATGCATCAATATCATGCCAGATTGTGCCACAGCTGAAGATGTGCTCTGTAAATCTTGGGTGCAAAATTTTGCTCAAAATCTACCGTGTACTGATCAAAATAGATATAGTATTTCCACAAGTTTATATGGCAATATCCCTGTCATCTTGATTTCACAGGAAATTTCATTCGTTTCCAAATCTTTTTTCACTCAATATATTTTCACCTGTGATGGAATACTTCTTGAAGATTGTTATTTCGAACCCGCAAGCACCTGTGATTACGAAGAATCCATTTACAGACAAATTAAAGATAATGTAGTCCAAATATTCCATTGCCAGGAGGATGAGTTCCCATCCAATTGCAACAACCTTTGCAGGCATCCTGACATTCCTGCTCTTGTTTCATTCTTTGGTGCTACGGATGGCGAAAACTGGTTGAATAATTCAGGGTGGACAGATGGATTTAATACACCTTTTTGTGATCCTTGCGATTGGTTCGGAGTTTCGTGCAACGACCAGGAAAGAGTCGAATCCATCCAGCTTATTGAAAACAATCTATCTGGAAACATCCCTTCAGCTTTATACAATCTTGAAAAACTGAGAACCATAAATCTTCAAAATAATCAATTGAGTGGATGTATTTCTGCACAAATCAAGAACTTGACAAATCTTGAGTATTTGGATCTTGCGACCAATTCAATTTCAGGAAACATACCGAAAGAACTGCATGAATTGCCAATCCTTTATTATATTTTCTTGTCTAAAAATCAACTCACAGGAGACATGCCAGATTTTGAAATGGAGTTACCTAATTTAGAGACTTACGCAGCTGGAGAAAATGATTTGAAGTCGATGCCCTCATCATTTGAAAATACTCCAAATTTGGAAAATCTTACACTGAACGAAAATGACATAGACGGGAATTTGCCAAGTTTTCTTTTTCAACTTGAAAAGCTAACATGGGTCTTATTGAGTGATAATAACCTTACTGGAAATTTGCCTGAAATAAATAGTAATAATTCACTCAATCTTTTACTCCTGGGCAATAACGAATTGAGTGGATCAGTACCCGAATCATTTGGTTTATTGAGTGATCTTTGGTTTCTCTCTCTTAGAGGTAACAATCTTAGTGGCACCTTGCCTGAATCATTGGAAAATTTGGATGAATGCCTGGATATCTTTTTAGACCAAAATAATTTTTCCGGACCACTTCCTGCTTTCATTTCTGATCTTGAAACTTTATTATCGGCTGATTTGAGTTCTAATAATTTCGAAGGATGTATAGACTCATCTTATTTATCCTTGTGTAATTATACCTCCGTTGACATTTCGGATAATCCACAACTCGAAAATGATAGTTGGTTTTCATTTTGTGGCATGCAAGAAGGCATATGTGAATCAGCACCACCGACCACCCCTTATTATCCTATGGCAATTGAAGGAGCCAATTGGGTTTATAAGGTGAAGGATGACAACAACATTAGCTATTATGGATGGAGGATTGAAGGAGACACCTCAATCAATAACACCTCTTATAAAAAAGGCTTCAGGATAAATGCAGACCTTCTCGTCGCTCCTCCCTACCAAACATTGGAGTACAGCATTGATCCTGACAATCCAGTTTTCTATATGCGAGACGACACCACCCAAAAGAAGGTCTATGTCTTGTATGACGAGCTGGAAGATGAATACAATTGCTTGCCTGTCACTGCTGGTGAAGAGGTTTTGATCTTTGATTTCGCGCCTAATATTAATGAAGATATATATTGTACGAATGGGCAACAGGTAGTAAGCACAATTGACACCTTGGATTACTTTGATTACACCCTTCCAAGATATTCGATAAACGATGGCAATCGAATTCAATATCAACAGATTGGTGATCCACAAGGCCTATTTCTAGATATAAATTTTGCCTTTGTAGGTACTTATAGCGAAACGCTCATGGAGTACTGTATTCGAGACGAAATCGGATGCTATCATGACTTGGGCCCTTTGTCCACAGATGATATACGAGATAACGCCAATGTAGTTCTCTATCCTAATCCCGCAATGGATAAGATTACCATATCCGCACCTCAAAAAATCGTCTCAGCAGAGATTTACAGCACAGATGGTAGGAGGATAAAATCGATTCAAGAAACAGGAAGCATGAGCCTTGAAATTAAATTTGGAAAATTATCAAGCCAAACTTTGATTGCATTAATAAGACTAGAAGATGGACATCTGGTTCGAAAATTATTCACCACTTACTAGATGTCCCAATCTTATTGCCTTCTTAGTAAATTCTTGGTGTTCCTCATGGTTAAAAAATGCCTTGTTCTGAAATATACACCCGGGCATTTTCAATCTCCAATGTAGACTTTGAAACACAAGGATTTTGCACCAAGAAATAAGTATTAATTTCTATCTTGTAGCACACTTTACAAAGAAATTTTCGATACCAAACAATACCAATGACTCAAGAAATAGAATTGGAATATACTGTAGAAGAAAAAGACTTCATACATTTTAAAATGAACAGTCTAGTATCTGCGAAATTTAGAATAGTGACTATAATCATCTTCAGTGTAGTCGTGATATCTCTTATTCTAAACACCCTGGTATCGATTTCAAAACCTAGCGCTTCATTCAATATTTCTGACATCATGCCCCTTATATTTTTCTTGGTCATTGCCGCCGTTATTTATTTCAGGGTCAAGAAAACATATCGCGACAACGCCTATTTTCATAATGTCATGAAGATTCGATTAAATCCACAAGAAATCAATTTTCATGGTGAAGGATATGATATGACAACAGATTGGTCCAAGATTCACAAGGTAGAAGATCGGAGCAATTACTATCTATTTTTCACCTCACAGCAAATTGCCAATATTGTCTCCAAATCATCGATTTCGGCAGATGACCAAGCGAGTATCAACCAAATGCTTAATCAAATATCAGGTCTGAACTTCATCCAAAAATGAAATGTCCAAAACCCCAAAAGTCATAAAAAATAAGATTGCTATTATTGGTGTAGGAGCCATTGGTTCAGTAATCACAAATGCACTCAGAAGCAACCCAAAAAACCAATTGTCCTTTTATACACGTTCTCCAAAATCAGAAATCAAAATTGAATTCGAAGGCAAAAAAATAACAATACCCATTGAGTGTAAATCAGAACTTGGTCAAGATGAAAATTTGGATTGGTTGATTATTTGCCTCAAAGCACATCAATTCAAAGATGCTCATCACCTATTCAAAGCGCTGATCAGCAAAAATACCAAGGTTGCCATCATCAGAAATGGGATCAATTTGTCAAAAGACATTGAGCCTTATACTTTCACGAAAAACATCCTGCCTTGTATGGTCGACTGTCCTGTTCAGCCCATGGACAACGGGTTTTACAAGCAATTTCGAAGTTCAATTATAACCACCAAAACATCGGCTCTTGCCAAAGAGTTTGAACAATTATTTGTGCCGCATGACATTACCGTAAATCAAGTGGACGATTTCAAGACAGCGAATTGGATAAAATTAATTGAGAGTGCAGCATTAGGTTCTATACTTTGCCTCACTGGTCAAACATGCCACATATTCAGGGACCCAAAAATCTTGAACCTCTGTCAACAATTAATAAAAGAAGGAATCCAAGTGGCTATTGCAGATGGTGCAAATATAGACCAGAACCTGGAATATACACTGATACAGAAAATTGCCAATTATCCAGATGACAAAGGTAGTTCTATGCTCACAGATAGGTTATTGGGAAATAAAATTGAACTCGAGGCCAAGAATGGGGCCATTGTCAATGTAGCAAGTACTCGTGGAATTCCTGCACCACTGAACACCCTGTTTTGTACTTTAATAGAAAAAATCAATTCTAAAAGTGCCTTTACCCAAGCAATCCCATTTGGAAATTGACGGACCTAAATTCTATTTTTTCCTTCTCTTCCCAGGTCGATCCGCACTTCCATTACGTTGAATCAATCCATTGATAAAGTTTTCCAATTCAGGCAATTGATCACTTCGGCAAATCCCTCTTACCTCATCGAAGTGCTTTTTATTATTCCTGTATATTTCTTCACTCAAGACTTGGATGTCATTCAACAAGCTATCTTGATTTGCATTATTATCAGTGGAATCATCATTATAATATACTGCGCTGAGTTTGTCTAGCTGAGAATACAATGCCTTGGAAGTATTCATATGCTCAACCTTGCTCCTGCGAAACTGCTTCATCTGACCTTCATCAAAACCGAATTTCATTTGGATGAATTTCTCTGCGTTTTCTTTTCCCCTCATTCCTTTTGGTCCCTTATGCCTTGGAGGTCCCATCAGTAGAAAAATCAATAATCCAATATTTATCAATGCCAATATTCCTACCAAAAAACTTAGTGTCTTAATCTTATTCATCAGTATAATAATTTTGTAGGTACCAAAATGTAAGAGGATTCTGCCGAAGATTGATTAGTGGTGGTATCCTGTGATTGGTAATTATTCACTGCGTAAATATTGGCAGCAAATAACAATAGACAAGCGGAGGCAATGCCCACTAAAGTTTGTCTCGAATAGGCATTCAATTTTGAAGAATAGGCCAATGCCATATTTTCCATTCGCACTAGGAATGCCTCCGAAGGTCTGGCCCTCTCAGCCTGGTCCAACGCATTGATTACAATGTCTATTTTGTTCTTCTCTTCCATATTAGCTCTTTTTAAAAATATGCAATCCTTCTTTTTCTAAATAGTTTTTAAAATTAGATCTGGCTCTCGACAGCAAACTTTCTACTGCCTTTGGGGTTGTCTCCATTACTGCAGCTATATCCTTCATTGACATCTGTTCTAGTTTGGCAAGTATCAATGCTTCTTTCTGATTTTCAGGCAATTGATTGATTCCTTCAAATAATAAATCCATCTGCTCCTTTTGTTCCAATTCAATCCCCGGATGAACAAAATCAGATATTATAATCTCGGTCCGCTTTGATTCATCCTCCCTCGTAATTGAGACAACTTGGCCAAATCGCTTTTTCCTTTTTTTATATTTCAGTGCATCTTTAGACTTATTGATAGCAATACGATACACCCAGGTTTTGAGACTTGACGCGTTTTTGAACTTCGAAATACCATTCAAAGCCGCCATCAATGTATCCTGAACTATCTCTTCTGCATCCTCATTATTTTGTATATAGCTCAACACGACATTATAAGTCCACTCTGTGACCATTCGAGCCAGAAGTCTGATTTCATTCCGATCATTCAATTTAAGCTTCGCTATGTCGATGCTGCTATTAATCTAAGTTTTGATTTTGCTATTTACAATTCAATAAAATATGGATGTCCTGCATATGAGTTGGAAGATATTTTTATCCAAATACTTCGCTGATGTAAGATAATTCCAAAATTCCTGGTAAGATTCTCAAATTAATTTCAAAGAATAGTTACCTTTTTCCCTTAATTCGGACTAACAAAAGATTATTTACTTATTAAAAAATTAGATTAAAAAACATTCTATCATGAAAAAAGCAACTTTTACCTTACTCCTTTTACTAACAACCAATTTCATTTTTGCCCAGCATAAATATATGCAAGAAGAAAATGAAGCGCTTCAAGTAATCAAGCAAGAAAGACAAAACAATCAAAACAAATTTATTGGTGATATATCTGGTATCTGTGATGTAGTGACCACTGTGACTAACCAAGGCGCAGGAATTGGATGGGACGATTGCGATGGCCAGGTGTATGAAGGCACAGCTGAATTTCAAGCTTCCGTAGGTACATCATACAATGTATTTACGATAAGTCCCGGAGGGCAAACTTTAAATGATCTCTCCTTTGGTGCCTATTATCCTTGCTATGGAACAGAGACTCAAGATGGCATGCCCAATAGTGATATTTTTGCCCCTACTCTCTTTTTCGATTTATCTGAACTAGGTGAACTCTCATTTAGCGGAGCCAGTCAATGGGGAGAGGTTTATACCATGATGGAAATCGAAATGGATGGCGCATCATTAAACTTCAACTGGACAAATGATTACGGAGAAGGAGCCAATGTACGATTGGAAAGACAAGATGGTCAAATATGGGAAGACTTGCTTACTCCATGCACATTTGATTCCGAATCTGATTCTCTCGCCTTGATCGCACTTTATAATGCTACAGATGGTCCGAATTGGAATATTCCATGGGACTTGAATACAACGGTACACGAGTGGTATGGAGTCAATATTGATCCTGTATCCTGTAGAGTCACAGGAATAGATATGGGGAGGTCGCCAGAATTATCGGCTCTTGGATTTTTCGGTAATAATTTGACTGGCGAATTACCTGATGAAATTGCAGATCTTACAGAATTGACCGTACTCGACCTTGGTTTTAATCTATTGGAGGGTGAAGTCTTACCCAAGCTTACTGGCATGACAAGCTTAGAATTCTTGTCGCTTAATAATAATTTATTTACGGGTACCATTATTCCAGAGCTTGCTAATTTGGTTAACCTTGAACTATTCACGATTTCTGGAAACAATATGGAGGGTGAATTGCCTGCTGAATTAGGTACAATGCCAGAATTGAGAACATTCTTTTCTTCTAGCAATAATCTAACTGGAGAAATACCTGCCGAATTCGGAAATTTCGCGTCCTTGCGTTCTCTAAGCATGTGGGGAAATAACTTTACAGGAAGTCTTCCTAGCGAATTGGGAAATATAGAAACATTGTCAAATTTAACATTGGATTTCAATAATTTAAGTGGAGAAATTCCTGCATCATTAGGTGACATCCCATCACTAATATTTTTAAGATTGAGCTTTAATCAATTGAGCGGAGAGATTCCTTCAGGATTTCCAGGTACTTTTATCGTTCGCCTAAATAATAATGATTTGTCTGGAGAAGTGCCTCTTGTTTTTGGAACTTCAGACGTGATGAACGAAATAAATCTGTCAAACAATAATCTATCTGGTCAGATTCCGAGCAGATATATTTCTGAATTCAATTTTCAAGAACTATATTTTGCAAACAATGATTTTTCTGGGTGTTTGGCAAGTCTTGATAACTTGTGTCTCCACGACCATAATCCTAATCTTGATACCGTATTGATTAACGGTGTAGAATACTATGCTCAATTTGCAACAGGGTACAATTTTGCAGGAAATCCAAAACTTGCATGGGAAGGAGAACTTCAAAATATTTGTGATGGAAATGATCAAATCGGTGCACCTTGTAATGATGGAGATCCAGATACCACAAACGATGGGATAGATGCCAATTGTGAATGTACCCAAATAGTATCTACTACTGAAATTGAAGAATTAAATGAAATTACAATTTCTCCAAACCCAACTTATGCCGGCAATCCTATTTTTGTAACGCTGGATATCAGTGAAAATATAAAAATCAATATGGATGTACTGGACTTGCAGGGCAAGGTAATTATGAATAAGTCTTTGGATTTGAATAATGGATCGAATTCAATCACATTGGAGAGTGATGGCTTATCCAGCGGTTTGTACTTCTTACAATTATCAACTGCAAATGGTGTAACATCACATAAATTTGTTGTACAATAATTATAAAAAATAGATCGGGACAAAACATGCCTCGACGTTATTTAATAAGATGGCTGAAGCTTAAAAACTTCAGCCATTTTTTTTATTGATTGTATGAAGTGCGAATCACTCGATTGCAGATAATTCGTATAGAAAAAATAATAAGTTGTCATTATTCAAATTGATTCCACTTCAAATGCATTGCTACACCACACGGAATCACAAATAAATTTGGATGATTTCTTAAATTAATATCAAAGAATAGTTACCTTTTTATCCTAATTGGCATAAAAGGAATATTTAATCTACAATAGATTTACACTAAAAAACAAACTATCATGAAAAATGCAACTTTCATCTTTCTGCTTTCACTATTTACCAATATGATTTTTGCCCAGCATAAATACATGAATGAAGAGGACAAGGCAATAGAAGAATTCAAGCTATTAAAACAAGGCAATCAAAACAAGAGCATTGGTGACATCTCTGGGTTCTGTGATGCTTTCACAACATCTACCGATCAAGGAGTAGGTATCGGATGGGACAACTGTGGCGGAAATACTTGGGAGGGAGAAATATCCTTCGAATTTATAGATGGCAATTTATACAATGTATATTCAGTCAGCCCTGAAGGGCAAACATTTAACGACCTCTCTTTCGGGGCCTTCTATGCTTGCTATGAAACGGAGAGTCAGAATAGCATGCCCAATAGCGATGCATTAAATCCTACACTCTTTTTTAATGTAGATGATTTTGGCCAACTTTCATTTTCTGGTTCGAGTCAATGGGGAGAAGTATATAGTATCTCTAATATCGAAATGGATGGTGCAGAATTAAACTTCAACTGGACCAATGATTATGGTGAAGGAGCCATGGTACGACTTGAAAGACAAGATGGTCAAATTTGGGAAGATCTGCTTACCCCATGTGTCTTTGATTCAGAGTCAGATTCTCTAGCTCTGGTGGCAATCTACAACGCTTGTGATGGCCCAAACTGGAATATTCCCTGGAATCTAAATGCCCCTATCACAGAATGGTATGGTGTGACGATTGATCCTCAAATTTGCCGTGTCACAGAATTGGACATGGGACTTTCTGCTGAATTAATTATGCTAGGTTTTAATGACAATAACCTATCGGGTGAAATCCCAACCGAAATTTCTAATCTTACTGAGTTGACTTCAATAGATTTTAGAAATAACCAATTGGAAGGCGAAATCCTACCCAAAATTGCTGACCTTATAAAATTGGAGATGGTGGCATTATCCAACAATCAATTCTCAGGCACGATAGTACCGGAATTATCAAATTTGACTAATCTGGAAATTTTCTCAATATCCTCGAATGATATGGAAGGAGAATTACCAACAGAGATCAGCACATTACCAGTATTAACAACTTTTTTCGCTTCTAATAATACTCTGGAAGGTGAAATTCCTGCAGAATTTGGAAATTTCCCATCGCTTCGGAATTTAAGTATGTGGGGCAATAATTTTTCAGGAAGCATTCCTGGTGAATTGTCAAACCTTGAAGGGCTTTTCAATCTCACCCTTGATTTCAATAACTTATCGGGCGAAATCCCAGCATCCCTAGGAGAGATTGAATCCTTAGCACTGTTAAGACTTAGTTTTAATCAATTGAGCGGTTCCATACCAGAAGGTTTTCCTAATTTGAATATTTTACGATTAAACAACAATGATTTATCTGGAGAAATACCTGATAATTTTATTACAACGATAGGAGTCAATGAAATCAATTTGGCCTACAATAATTTTACTGGTCCATTCCCAAGTCGATTTATTTTGAGTGACAGCTTTCAAGAACTATACTTCAACAATAATGATTTTACTGGATGTGTGGAAAATATTGATGATCTTTGTTTTAAACCTTTCAATGATGTTCTTGATACTGTTACTATAAACGGTGTAGAATATTATGCTAGTTATTTAAGTGGATACAACTTCCAAGATAATCCCAAAATGGCATGGGAAGGAGCAACTCAAAATACCTGCAATGGTGAAGATCAGATTGGTGCTCCATGCAACGATGGTGATCCTAATACGACCAATGATGTCATTGATGTCAACTGTGACTGCTCTCAAATCGTATCTGTGAAAGATATAGCAGAATTGAATTCAATTTCCATTGCACCAAATCCTCTACAAGCAGGAAGTCCGATATATATGACCTTTGATCTAAATGAAAATATTGAAATCAACATGGATGTACTTGATCTTCAGGGTAAAGTAATTATGAATAAAAACTTGAAATTAAGCAGCGGGTCGAATTCAGTCACATTAGAGAGTGATGGCTTGTCTAGTGGTTTGTACTTCCTACAATTATCAACGAAAGAAGGCGTTACATCTCATAAATTTGTTGTTCAATAGATTGCGCACATAATATACATGAGGCAAAATACGCCTAGTGACAATAATAAGAAACGGTTGATGATGGACTATTCATCAACCGTTTTTTTCTTGCGCATACTTTCTTCTCCAATGAATTAGCATTAGACCGAGAGATTGAAGACACATTCCAAATTTGTACAATTCTACAAATAGAATGATGTTTTCACTTTTAAATGCATTGAGAAAAAGTTATATTTATAAGTAGAGAGCGAATCAAATCAATCTTTTTTCACGAATCCATGTATTATGCGCTATTTTATTCTTTACATTTTATTTGCAACATCACCAGTTCTAGTATTCAGCCAAGACACTGAATATGAAAATAAAGTAATCAAGAAACTCAAAAACGATATCACAATTCTGAATCAACAAAAAAAGATAATCAAAGACCTCAGTGGTGTTTGTGATGTGGTTACAGAATATGAAGATCCTGTTAGCCTGCCCTTTTCATGTGATGGAGAAATCTACGAAGGCATCATAGAATTTGAAAAGGTAGATTTCAATAAATACAATGTCTATTCGGAATCTCTTACTGGCGAAATGTTCAATGATCCGAGTTTTGGTGCCTATTATGCGTGCTATGAAACTGATTCACAATCTGGCATGGCGAACGCGAATGCGGACTTCCCTACCCTATTTTTTGCCATTGATCACAGTGGTGATATTACATATTCCGGAAGCAGTCAATGGGGAGAAACATTTTTCATTGAAGATGTCGAAATGGATGAAGATCGCTTGAATTTCAAATGGTACAACGACTATGGAGAAGGTGCATTTGTAGACCTTGATAGACACGATGATAGGAATTGGGAGGATCTGTTGGCTCCTTGTAATGTATGTTCCGAATCCGATTCATTGGCCTTGGTGGCAATATACAATGCAACAGGAGGTGCCAATTGGAATATTACCTGGGATCTGAATGCTCCAGTACATACCTGGTACGGCGTCGGACTGAATGATTCTTGTTGTGTTTCAGTATTGGATATGGGACCTTCTACAGATCTTGAAAATCTTGGGTTTGATAATAATAATCTCGTCGGTGCGCTTCCAAAAGAAATAAAAAATTTGACTGCCCTTACCATTCTTGATATGAGAAACAACAATCTTGAAGGAAGCATCTTCCCTAGAATTATCGATTTACCAAACCTGGAAATTTTATGTCTCAATAATAATTCATTCACTGAGACAATTACTGGAGAAATAGAGCTTCTGGAAAACCTCAAAGCCCTTTTTATTTCTGAAAATAATTTTGAAGGAAGCTTGCCAATCGAATTAGGTAATCTAACCAATCTTGAATATTTAAGTGCCTGGGGAAATGATTTTTCCGGTAATATTCCAGATCAATTGGGCAATCTTTCCGAGCTTATCCTTTTGTCATTGGGATTTAATGATCTGGGTGGAAACATTCCAGAATCACTCGGTCAACTTACCGAGTTGAATAGATTGGCTTTGCAGTTCAACCAATTGGAAGGCATCATTCCTCCTGGTTTTGAATATTTGGACAACATAATATTGAATGACAACAACTTTGAAGGTGAGGTACCAACTGAATTTGCCTCGAAGAGCTATGTTACTAATATTAATCTATCCAGCAATAACTTTTCAGGTCCGCTACCTGGATGGGTTATCAATGATTTCGATTCTCAAAGTTTATTTTTAGCGAACAATGACTTTACAGGTTGTATAGATAGTATCGTTAATCTGTGCAACAAACATGGTTATCTTATGACATCCATTGAGGTTGGAGGCGAGACTTATGTCATATATTCTGATAATGGTCACGACTTGAGTGGCAATCCAAAACTTGCTTGGGAAGGAGTCTACGAAAATCTTTGTGATGGTGCGAATCAAATTGGTGCGCCTTGTGATGATGGAGATCCAAACACCTCAAATGACGGGCTAAATGAAGATTGTGAATGCGTACCTGATATTGTTTCTGTCCACAACATTAGTGGATTGAAATCAATTTCCATTTCACCAAACCCTTTGTCACTAGGAGAATCAATAGTAATCCATCTTGACTTGGAAAGCAGTGTCGATTTAGGTGTCAGACTATATGATTATGCGGGGCGAATAATTTCGAAAAAATCACTTGGCATCGTTTCAGGCAAGTATTCTTATCAATTGAATACTGAAGATTTGACACCAGGTTTGTATATGATCCAATTGACAACGGAAATGGGAGCGATTACCAGAAAAATAGTTGTTCAATAATTTTCAACTCATTAGATATTCTACAAGGTAGAAGTTTTTTTTAAAATTCCTGGAAGATCAAATATGGAGGTGCGCATAACAAATTGCACATTTGCATTGTCATTCCGAGAGTAACCGAGATTTGTCATCCTGAGCGTAGTCGAAGGACGACAATGCTTTTAGTTCTTTAATTTCGACCAACGCGGAGAAATCTAAAAGTGCAGGTCTGTTATCAACCCACAGCAGATTTCTCCGATGAAGTCGAAATTAGAATCACTCATAATTGCCTATCCCTCCACTCGTTGCACTCGGTCGGAATGACAATTATTATTTCAGATTTTCTCTTTTGGTGCAATTTGTTTTGCACACAATATGGAGGAAACGTTGATTGCTTAAATTTTGCTGTACAAGGCATTTTTATTCACTATCGCATTGCGGCCACTACTTTTTTAGAAGTTTTTTCTCAATCTTGTAATAAATCGATATTCACATGGTACTAATAGGTTGTGAATAATATGACAAAGGACGCGCAGGAAGATATTTTCAAACGATGGATTGCAGATTACAAGCCACTTCTTTTCAAGATAGTGAGGGTTTATGCTGACAATCTTGAAGATGAAAACGATCTGTTTCAGGAGATCGTAATTCAAATCTGGAAATCTGTGGTAAACTTCAAGGAGCAATCAAGTGTACATACATGGATATATAGAGTGACTCTAAATACAGCTATCAAATGGTCGACCCGAAATCGAGCAAAGTCTCATTTGGAATTGACGGATGATATATTGCTGTTGACACCAAACGAAAATGAAAACTCCAACTTGGAATGGCTATACAATGAGATTTCAAAATTGGACACCGTGGATAAGTCCTTGACCCTCTTGATGCTTGATGGATTCAGTTATAAAGAGATGGCGAATATCTTGGGTATCACTACTAGTAATGTAGGTGTAAAAATCAGCCGTATTAAATCACATTTACAAGAAAAATCTAAATCCAAATTATCATGAAATTAGAAGAGATGCAAAAAATTTGGGATACTAAAACAAATCAAACATTATATGTCATGGACGAAAAAGCTGTAGAAAAAGTAGTTAAAGGCAAAGCCAATTCAGCAAACAGAAGGGCTGCCTTTGTAGAAAATTTTATTATTGGAATGAATGTTATTGTCCCGCTCGTTTTATTCGGTATTGCAAGCTTGAAAGACAAACAACATTTTGGTGAATATGCACTGGGAATCTTTATGTTGATCACTGCCATATACACCTACAACTACAAAAAGAGAAGGATTAACAGTCAAAAAAACTGGGGGAAGTCCATGCTGGATTCTATGGATCACGCCATTCATAATGCCACCTATCAAGTCAAAATGACCAATATTTTTTTGACATGGTATATCGTGATTGTAGGCATATTGACAATAATAAATCTCATTATAGAAGACACTCAACTTTGGCTAATATTTATGATTGCAGGAACCTTTATCGTCGCATTAGTAGTAGGCCGCTGGGAACAAAGAGCATGTCACAACAAACAATTGGACGATCTGATATCATTGCGCGCCAAGTTGCTGAGCGAATAAGATTTTTAGATTTTAGGCTTACTAAACTTTAGAAGTTTAGTAAACCTAAAATCTAAAAAATATCCTTAATCCTAACTCCATGCCAGATTGTATTCTTCCGGAAATGGACCATCCTTATAGTTTATTGCTGCCAAATCATGGATATTATCTCGGAGTAATACTTGTCGCACCATCTCAGGAATCATTACCATACCCACGTATTTACCCAGGCATTCATGGGTGGCAAAGCCAAAATTGAAATGATGATACCAATTTCGTTCTCCAATGAATTCATCAGGATTGTCATAAGAGTAGTCATCAAACATCGCTGATTGTGTCAATGTGAGTACATTGGTTCCCTTTTTTATAGTGGTCTCCCTATTTGTCCCTTTGGCCACAGTATAGTCCTGGGATACTTGTCTAAACATATATGGACTAATAGGCACAAATCGAAGTGCTTCCCATACATAGCCATCAAATTTTGAAGGGTCAGAGTCAGCAGCTAATGATTTTGCTTTTGCCAATAACTCTGGTCTTTGCAAGAAGTATTCAATGGTTTGGGCTACGGCCTGCGAAGTAGTCTCAATCGAACCGATCAACAATCCTCCCGCATTTGCACCCAATCTGGCCAGATCAAATTCCACTTCTTTTGCAAAATGAGTTCTGAGCATTCGGCTCAACATGTCATCTTTTAGTTTTTCTGGCTTTATACCTCTAAGTCTGTTTATAAGACCTTTGACCAAATGCCAGCCTATCAACAAGAAATTCTTAGTTTTTTCTAACTTGACCATTACCAATTTCTCAAGTATCCGTTTGGTAAGGTACTTCTTCAACTTTTCAGAAGACTCTCCATGGTTTTTCACTATTTTATCATTCAGCTCGGGCGGATTCAAATCAAAAGGTTGATTGTGGAAGGTATTGTACTGACTCCAAAAAGACCATTCTATCAGGTCTTCTTTATCCACTCCATCAAGTCCAAAGTATTCTTGTACCATAATAGCCGGTACCATACGACAATACTTATTTACTATTTCTATACCTCCACCCGCATTGTCCAATAATTCCTTGCTCGAGTCCTGGATTAGTTGACGTACCCGAGGAATGTCATTTCGATTGAGAAAACCCTGCATTATTGATTTTTCTCTATAATGAATGGCGTCATCATCGTGTGCCATCAAATATCCTACTTCCTTTTCTGTCACGCCCATTTTTGGCTTGTACAGATCCACAGTAAATATTTTAGGCATTTGCAACACATCTCTAATGTCCGTAAACAAAGAAATGAGCGTGCATTCTGGAGTGACTAGAATTGGTCTTTCATCTCTTAATTGCTTGAAAAATGGCAAAGGCTCTTTCTTCATCCATTTCTGGACAAGGGGATATTTCTTGTCAGTCGGAGCTGCATCATATTCTGCGAGGTAGTTCGTTTTTGTTTTCATTTATAAAAATTTAATGGGGTGATGATTAACACAAGTCATCAGTTTTGGGTATGCACTACAAGTAGTGACCAATAAATATACAAAAATCGTAGACCATCACTTAGGGTATAACTACCTAATTGTCAAAGGAAATTTCCTCTTTTTTAGATACATAGAGCCTAAAAATGATCGATTTTAGAGAAAGGGCTGAGAATCTGTAGTTGAAATTGTACTTATATCCTTTTAATGCCACGTGTTGCAGCAACTAACTGAATCTATAAATTGAACTGTGCGAGTTGACTTTGAAGGACAATCAATATTTATCAAAGTCTAACAAGCAGATGTTCTTTTGCCAGCACTAATGCATCACAGAAATAAGTTCAGTACTCCTAGTTCCATTATTATCCAAGGTCACAACGTACATTCCATTTTTCAAATTGGATACATCTACATTAGAAGAATTATATCTCCCTACGACTCGTCCTGTTATATCTTTGATTTCTGCGATCGTAATATTTTTATCCCCTGTATCCAAGTAGGTAGAAACAGGATTTGGTCGTAAAACCGCGCCTTTATTTTCCAATTCAATAGTATTCAGCGGTCGCTCATCGAATACCGCAAAGAAATGACTACGTCCTAGATCTGGGTTTTCATTTGTAAGTATGGATTCAGAACCCGAATTAGGATCGATATCAATATCACTCACAAAAGAGCCAAATAGCCCTATTTCGTCTCCGAAAAATACAATACCCCGACCAAGGGCAAAATTTTCATTTCCAAAAGGTACTGTCCATACCATAGTTCCGTCCTCTGAAAATTTAGATACGAATAATTCAAATTCACCGACGTCATCAAAACTCATTGTATTCGAATCATCCACTTCCAAGACTGCTCCTTGCGATATTAGTCCAGTGAAATAAATATGATCCGAGAATTTAGCAAATTTAGTTACGAAATTGTTTTGCTCTCCATCCAACGTCCTGGCCCACTCTGCATTTCCCTCACCATCGTACTTTATAACAAAACCATTAAATCCTGCAACAGACGAACTTTCAAGGAATAGTTCTCCACCATTGAGGTCCATATTAGTGTCACCCGCATCCACATTATAACTCCCGGATATCACCATGCCACCATCATCATCCATCTCAAAATGATCCATAAAAACCCATTTAAATTCGTTAGGGGCTTTAACCTCATTCCCATCAAAATCCAAGTAAATGAGTCTACTTGCTCTTTCATCTAATAGATCTACTTCATTTACCAATATGGTCATTTCATTATTTCGAACTTCAATCCCTCGTACCTCTGCAAGATTAAGTAAAGTTTCAGAACCATGATTGACATATGACCATTGATAGAAACCAAATTTGTCAATGGCAATTATATAATGATTGTAACCGCCAAACACTTCAATATCTTGAATGGTCTTGTCTGGGTTTACATATTGCAATTCATTTTCAGTGGCAGAACCAGAAATTAATGTCAAATCTCCTACAGACCATAAATGCTGGTATCTCTTTTCAGTGGCCAAAATATAAGTCGACCAGAACGAATCCATTCCGGATTCATCTGAAAAATTTATTATCCCCGTCATATTATCCATTAAAGGAAAATGAAAATTCAATGTATCTTCATCCCCCCCTACAAAACTGCATGGTCCATTCAAGTCTAGCAAAATTGTCTGATGCTCTACTTCCTCATTAAAATGTACATCAAGTAATCGCACATCAGAATCTCCAAAAAATGAGCCTGCATATTCCGTTTCACCACCATCTGCAAAAAATATAGAACCGCTGATAATACCCATTGGATCAAAATCAACATTATAATGGCTGAGGTCGGAAGAATCACTAAACATTATTAAAGGGTCAAATCCTGTATTGGTTTCAAATAATACGTCTTGAAAATCATATTTATCAGCGTATATCAAATCAAGTATTTGCGCATTACCAAGATTGAGCAAACAGAATAAAGAAGCAGTAATTGTAATTATTTTTTTCATATTGGTTTTATATTTAAATAAGTAATTCTTAAACACCTTAAAATTGTGAATTTTTCAACTGTAAACTAAAATCATACATTATTTCATTTGAATCAAAGCTGTCCAAACAGATAATTTTCTGTTCTCCAACCTTGTCCAAATCGGTCTGATCATTCCATCATGAGCACTGATATCATTGTAGTCACCAAAGAAGATAGCATCAATAGGTAAAAAAGGACTTTCGCTTATTTTTTTGTTAACAAAGCTTTCTCCCCCATCCGTAGAATATGCCAGATATACGTCTGTCTGGTTGTCATCATAAGCACGTCGATCATAAAATACGATATAGATATACCCAGTTACAGGATCTACATCCATCCAACTAAAAAATTGATGCTTCCCTGCTACATCGTCATTAACTCTGATACGCTTCGACCAGTTTTTGCCTCCATCAACTGATTTCACAAGCCAAATATCGGTGTCATGTGCGCCATTTTTCTGATCACTCCAATTGATATAAAGATTGCCATCATTCTTACCTCCCGATCGATCTATACCCAATATTGGCATCCCATTGCATCGATTGATTCCAGGAATTGACAATGTCCATCCACCAAACTGATCAGCTACTTCAATATCCTTGGGCAGCCATGTCTTGCCTCCATCCGTAGATTTGTCAAGATAGATCTTATCGCCATAGGCCCAAGTCACATAGATATTTCCGTTCTTATCTTTTATCGGCACAGCACCTTCAGTCGTATCATCATCATCCAGACAATCACCGTCGATATCCGATATATCCACAGGTCCACTCCAGGTCTCAGCACCATCAGTACTCATTGAAAATAATATTCTTGACTTGTCCTCAGGATCACTGCTATTATAGGCATCAAACTCGGTCCAGCTCATCAATATACTGCCATCTTCCGGATCGATATAGAGCCACTGTTTGTCCTGGTCTTTGGTGCGATCATTGCCAGGAGCGGTGCCATCATTGAAGGTAACGCCTCCATCTGTTGATTTCTGAACTACTATCCTGTCCAGAAATTCCACACTTGCATATGCCCTGCCAGTAGGATTTGACAAATGAGAATAATAGACATTTCCTTCGGGCCCAATTCTTACTACTGGGTCACCATATACACCCAGAGAAGAAGAGAGCCATTCATTCTGCCAGGTTTTGCCCCCATCATTTGAGATGTGAACTCGATTCAGAATAGATCCTGCCACTATATGATTCGGATTGGACGGATTGATGCATATACTGGGCTCACAAGGCCCCAAGCCCATGCTTCCAGAGGCAATCATCACATTGGGAGGATTGTCATTGGCATCAATAGCAATAGCCTCTTGCAAAGTTCGATTACAGCCTAAAAAAAGGAGAAACATAAATGCTCCTCCCAGAAAAGTTAAATAGTAGTTAGTAGTTTTAATCATTAATTGATTTATGCTTTATACCCAAAAATATAAATTAACCACCATATTTTTCAATAGCTTCTCTAATTTTTGCCCTTCTATTCTCCGGACTGGGGTGAGAACTCTGAAATTCTGGAGTTCTCGAACCACCACTTGCAGCTTCTAAAATATCCATAACCCCTATCAAGTTTTGGGCATCATATCCTGCTTCGATCATCAACCGCACTCCAAAATCATCAGATTCCAATTCTTGATCTCTTCCATATTTCATACTACTGTAATTGCCCACCACATTGGCTATCTGAGCCATCGAACCATTACCTCCTGAACCAATAAGCACACTCTGAATCAAGCCTTGGATAAAACCCGATTTAGCCATTCGTTCTGCCCCATGCCTATGAATCACATGGCCGATTTCATGACCCAGCACACCCGCCAATTGATCATAATTTTCCAATCTACTCAAGAGCGCATCAGTAATAAATATTTGTCCTCCTGGCAAGGCAAAAGCATTGACCGTCCTGTCATCTCGCAATAGATGAAACTCATAAGCATACTGAGATCTTCTGACAATGCTATTATTCACCAATCGATTTCCGATTGAAGACACCAATTCTCTTTTTCTTTCATCTGGATGAAGCCCTCCGTGCTGCTGAGCCATCTGCGCTCTGGAATTTAACCCTATAGTCATTTCTTCCTCTGTAGTCCACTGCACTCTTTGCTCTTCGCCCGTTATCGGATTGGTCTGTGTATTTCCATAATATTTGAACGCTTGATATCCTGCCATCATCAGCCCGATAATCAAGAAAATTTTGAATCTACCTGTTCCTGCGCCTCTACCTTGTCTGCTATATGGATCTCCTGTACCCCCGTAATATCTTCTGTTTGCCATTGTTTACTCGTATTAAAAAATTAAAAGATAAGCTCTGAAATAATACCTATAATGGTCACTGCAAAGGCCACTCGAATAGAATAATCAATATCTGGTATCATTTTGACAAAATAACAATAGATCAAAACAGGTATGCAGCTCAAAGCTACCAAAGCGACTAAGGTCAATAGGGAAAATCCAACTGCTTGTCCATAACCTGCTCCTGAAAGGCTGCCTCCGCCACCCTGAATCAAAAAGTACATAAATGTAGCAAACATAAAGGCCAGCATCGCCCAGCTACTTTTGTCCATTCTAAAGTCCATCTTGTATATTTATCTAGTTAGTTTTTAATTTATAAGTAATCAATGGTCATCCAACTGATCACAAATGCTTTTCCGCTCTTCAAGCGCATTATTCCCTAAGAATAGACTCCTCCCACATCCGCAAGCGGTATACATCCCTGATACGGTCCTGGAATAGGATCGTGGATCAAGGCCATTGTAGCTCCAATTTCAGATGTAAAATAACCTGACACCACCAATGATTTTAGGCTCGGAAACACGTTTTTCAATGCATTATCCCCTTCTTCTTTCGAAGCATCTGCCAATCCCTGAAGAATCTCATCTTTTTGTGCATCTGAAATATCCACAAATTTCTTATTGAATTTTTCATTCGCCTGAAGATCGAATTCGCCTACAGCTTGCAACGCTTCATCCTGTTCTTCCTTTTTAAAATTATTCTTCACCGCCTCATCGATATAACGATGCACAAGTGCTTCTTTGGCACCTGGTGTGTCCGTCTTTGGAATGATCCGCTCCGCCGCTTCGGCCAAAATATCAATCTGATCCTGCGTAAAAAAGGAAGGTTTCCAATCTACACTCTTATCTGCCTTACAACCATTCAATACTGCAACCGATGTACCACCTACGAGGCCGTAACCCAAAAAGATGGCCGATGCTTTTAATATATCTCTTCTATTCATTTTTCTTTCTTCTTAAAATTAACCATTCTTTTTTAAATCATTCACGGCATGACTCGCTGCTCTTGCTGTCAATGCCATATACGTCAATGATGGATTCACACATGCTGAAGACGTCATACAAGCCCCATCGGTCACATATACATTTTTTGCTGCATGTACTTGATTGTTGCTATTCAGGACGGAGGTCTTTGGATCTCTTCCCATTCTGGCCGTACCCATTTCATGTATTCCCAATCCTGGATTGCATCCTCTATCATATGTACTTACATCCTTGAGTCCTGCCTTTTCCAGCATTTCAGCCGCCGCACTCATCATCTCCTTTCTCATGGCATATTCGTTGTCCTTCCACTCGGCATCCATGGTCAGCGTAGGCAATCCATGTTTGTCTTTCAAGCTTTCATTCAAGTAGATTCTATTTTCATGATATGGAAGACATTCACCAAATCCCATCAATCCCATTGACCAATCTCCTGGTGTACTTGTCACTGCTTTTTTATAATCTTCACCAAAATCGGCTTCCGCAACATTTCTCCACCAGCCAGCTCTCGATCCACCACCTTGATATCCAAATCCTCTTAAATAATCCTTTCTCTTAGTCTTGGCATCAACATTTTGGAATCTAGGTACATAGATGCCGTTCGGTCTTCTTCCTTTGAAATATTGATCTGCAAATTTATCTGACTTTCCACTGGCGCCAAGTCTGAAGTGATGGTCCATCACATTGTGTCCCAACTCACCACTATCATTACCAAAACCATTTGGGAATCGCTCTGATTTGCTATTCATCATGATCCAGGTACTTCCAAATGCTGAAGCGCAAAGGAAAACCACTTTTGCAAAATATTCTTTCACTTCACCTGATTCTGCATCTTGAATGCGCACTCCTTTTGCCTTTTGCGTCTCATTGTCATAAATAATCTCAGTCACGATAGACCAAGGTCGGATCGTAAGATTACCTGTCGCTTCCGCTGCAGGAAGGGTGGACGCATTGCTGCTGAAGTATGCACCATAAGGACAACCTCTGATACATCGATTACGACTAAGACATGACCCTCTACTTCCGATAGGTTCAGTAAGGTTTGCTACTCTCCCAATCATCAACATTCGGTCATCATAATGTTCCTTGATCCGCTCAGCTACTTCTTTTTCTATACAATTCAATTGCATTGGCGGTTGGAATATACCATCTGGCAATTGAGGTAATCCAGCTTTCTGTCCACTGATACCTGCGAATTTTTCGACTTTATCGTACCAGGGAGCAATATCCTTGTATCGAATTGGCCAATCTACAGCTATTCCTTCTTTGGCATTCGCTTCGAAATCAAGATCACTCCATCTATAGGATTGTCTACCCCAAAGCAAGGATCTGCCTCCTACTTGATATGATCGAATCCAATCAAAAGGCTTGTCTTCTGAATATGGATTCTCACTATCCTTGGGCCACATTTTTTCGGTGAATTTGGACATGGTGTACCCCGTTCGCCTTTGTTTGTCGTAGTCTTTCCATTCTGCTTCTGTCAGTTTTCCACGATTAGGCATTTCCCAGGCATCCATGTTGGCTGTTGGGTAATCACCATGTTTTACCATCCTTCCTCTTTCCAAAACGATAGTTTTCAAACCGCTCTCACAGAGCTCCTTGGCAGCCCAGCCACCACTGATCCCCGAACCTACCACTATGGCATCATAGGTAACCTCTTCTTTTCCATTGTTATTAAAATACATCAGTCTTTTTTAAAAAATTATAAATTTTAACTCTTTTGGAGTTCTCTTTCCTAAACATCACAAATTTCGATGCCCTCTCTTAATGAAAAAATTGCATCTTCTCTTGTTGGTATAAATTCTTGGGCGACATAACCATTATATCCACCCTCATGAATCGCCTCCATTATTGCCTTATAATTAAGTTCTTGAGTCTCATTAATTTCATTTCTTCCAGGCACTCCACCAGTATGAAAGTGTGAAATATATGATCTGTTTTTTCGAATTGTGGCTATTACATCTCCTTCCATGATCTGCATGTGATAGATATCATACAACAATTTGAACTGGTTGGACCCTAATTTTTGCGCCAGTTTCACCCCCCAATCAGTATGATCGCACATATAATCCTTGTGATCCACCTTACTATTCAAAAGCTCCATGACTATCCTGACATCATGTTTTTCCGCCAATTTGATCACAGGATCTAGTCCCACGGCACAATTTTCCAACCCTTCTTCATCGGTCATACCATTTCGATTCCCAGAAAAGCAAATAATCTGTGTTATTCCCCGATCGGCCGCTTGCGGGATCAAGGCCTTATAATCTTCAAACAATTTGGCGTGATTATTTGGATCATTGAATCCCTTGGTGATTCCTAATTCGCTGCCATTAGAGATTGCGCAGGTCAGTCCGCGCTTGATCATAATATCCCATTCTGCAGGATTAAGCAATTCTATTGACTTCATACCCAACTCCTGGGCTGCTTCTGCCAACTCTTCGAGGGGCATTTTAGAATAACACCATCTGCATGCAGAGTGATTAACCTTCCCTTTCAAGGAAAATTTTTCAGGTTCTTTTTTAGGGTTTGGAGAACAACTACTGGCGGTTATAGCTAAAGCAGAAGTTGCTAAAATTGAATTTTTAATGACTTCCCTTCTATTCAAGTTTTAGGTATTAATTGATAATTCAATATTTCTTGATAAATCCTAAAATTAAAAACTGGCAATTTGAATTCTTCAAGATGCCTCAAAGTAAAAATATTATTTATGAAATTCAATTACTAGCCGCTACAAATTTGGGAGAATTTGAAAATTTAACAACGAAGTCTAACGGGTATTCAGCATTTCACTTTTCTCTTTCTCGCAATACATCGATCACATCTAAAATCCGAAATCCCTTTGCTACCAACAAGACAATATAGTGATACATCAAATCTGCGGCCTCATTCAAAAACAATTCTTCATTGTCATCCTTGGATTCTATGACCAACTCTACGGCTTCCTCCCCTACTTTCTGAGCTATCTTGTTGATTCCTTTGGCAAAAAGTGAAGAGGTGTAAGAAGTGGCAAGAGGATCACTTTTTCGCCCTACAATTGTACGCTGAAGTTTTTCTAAAAACAAGGAATTTTGGCAATTTGTCTCTCCCCAGCATGTGTCTGTTCCCTTGTGACAGGTAGGCCCACTAGGTGTCACCAATACTAAAAGAGAATCTTGGTCGCAATCGATCTTGATATCTTCTAGGCGCAAGAAATTTCCAGACTCTTCACCTTTCGTCCAAAGTCTATTTTTACTCCTGCTCCAAAAAGTAACCCTTCTTTCTTTTAAAGTGTGTTGCAATGCCTCTTTATTCATATATCCCAACATCAATACAGAATTGGTCCCGAAGTCTTGAATGATACAAGGCACCAGCCCATTCCCCTTGTCAAAATCTATCGTTTTAATATCTACCATATTATATTCTTATTAAAATATTTTGTGCACTCAACTCTCTTTTAAGCGCTTGGATTTCTACTTCTTTAAAATGAAAAATGCTTGCTGCGAGCCCCGCAGTTACCTTGGTCTTGGTAAATAACTCTGTAAAGTGTTCAATTTTTCCTGCTCCTCCCGAGGCTATGATTGGCACATTCACAAAATCGGTTAATCTTTTCAATGCATCGATCTCAAATCCAGATTTCGTACCATCTCTAAGCATTGAAGTAAATAAAACTTCTCCAGCTCCTAAATCGACAGCCCTTCTGGCCCAATCAAAGAGTCCAATATTTGTATTTTCTGTTCCTCCTTTCACGAATACCTTCCATGCTCCATCCACCACATTCGCATCTATAGCAACGACCAGGCATTGTGCCCCGTACTTGTCAGAGATTTCTGTCAAAAGTCCTGGATTTGAAATAGCTGCAGAATTAATCGACACCTTATCTGCCCCACTCTCCAAGAGCTCATCCACTAAATCGATATCCCGAATTCCACCTCCAACAGTAAACGGAATATCCAGTTCTTGTCCGATTCTTCTTACCAAGGGCACCAAAGTTTTGCGTTTCTCCAAGGTGGCGGAAATGTCCAAAAAGACCAATTCGTCCGCACCCTCATCGGCATACCTCCTTGCCAACTCAATGGGATCACCTGCATCTCGAAGATCTTTAAAATTGGTCCCCTTGACCGTTCGTCCGTCTTTGATATCCAGACATGGAATAATTCTTCGTGCGATCACTGGCTATATGTTTTAGCAAATAAATTGGTCAATGAAATTTTATTTTCAAATAATGCCTTACCGATAACACATGAATACATGCCCATTCCTTCCAAAATTCTCAAGTCCTCCATACAGGACACACCGCCTGAAGCAATCAGCTTCAAATCGGGAAATTTGCTTCTTAGATTGCGATATAGTCTATTGGAAGTGCCGCCCAACATCCCATCTTTGTGAATATCTGTACACAAGAATGTGGTAGCTCCAGCCAACTTATATTCGAATATGAAATCAATGATATTTTCATCGCTTGTATTCATCCATCCATCAATAGCAATCTTCTTATCTCTTACATCTGCGCCAATGATAATACGTGTACTTCCGTACTTACCTATCCATTTTTTCACTTTGTCCCTCTCTTTTTGAGCAGCACTGCCTATGATCACCGAGTACATGCCTTCTTTCAAATATCTTTCGATCTGATCGGCACTCCGAATCCCACCCCCAGTCTGAATTTTAAGACCAGTCTTTCGTCGAATTTCAGTTAGAACTTTTATGTTGGAGCCAGAACCACGCGCGGCATCCAAATCAACAATGTGGATGTATTTTGCACCTGCATCTTCATATCGTTTTGCAAGTTCGACAGGATTCAGATTATAATATGTGGATTTGTCAAATTCTCCTTTTGTGAGGCGTACACATTTGCCATCGATAATGTCTATTGCTGGTATTCTGATCATAACTCAATAAAGTTTTTAAGTAAAAGATTGCCATTAGCGGCGGACTTCTCCGGGTGGTATTGGGTCCCATAAAAGTTATTTTTTTGAACGGTAGAAGTATATTCGAGTCCATACCTTGACGTAGAAATCGTATATGCTCCAACTTCGGCATAATAGCTATGCACTGCATAAAACCAAGGTGTATCATTCATTCCAGCAAATAGGCTATGCTTTTTGCAGGATATGACATTCCATCCAATCTGAGGTACGATCAACTTTGTATCATCGAATTTCTTTACACTTCCTTCTATTATCCCAAGGCATTCTGTGTCTCCTTCTTCGCTATATTCATACAAGAGTTGCATGCCCACACAAATACCCAACAATGGATTTTTGACCTTGCGGATTACTTCATCCAAGCCATTGGATTTTAATACTGCCATTGCATGTCGTGCATGACCTACTCCTGGAAAAATGACCTTAGATGCTGAAAGAATTTCATTGGCATCATCAGTCAGTACATATGCAGCTCCCAACCTATCCAGTGCATTCATCACCGAGCGCGTATTCCCCGCTCCATATTTGATTATTGCTATCATATCGTCCCTTTTGTACTTGGTATTGAAAAATCGGATTTATTGATTTCTTTGGCCATTTTTATCGCTTTTGCCAATGCCTTAAAAATCGCCTCTATTTTGTGATGTTCGTTGACACCCTTAGCTTGCACATTAAGATTACATTTGGCATGATCGGAAAAAGACTTAAAGAAATGATAGAACATTTCTGTAGGCACATCTCCTATCCTTTCTCTATTGAATGAAGCATCCCATTCCAACCATGCTCTACCTCCAAAGTCCAATAATACCTGGGCTTGACAATCATCCATTGGCAAGGCGTATCCATATCGAGTGATTCCGGCCTTCTTTCCTAGCGCTTGACAAAATAAATTTCCCAAGACTATGGCTACATCTTCACAAGTGTGGTGTTCATCTACATCCAGATCACCCTCGGCCTCAATAAAAAGATCAATCCCACCATGTCTTGAGATTTGTTCGAGCATGTGGTCCAAAAAATTCAAACCAGTTTTTATCTCAGAAATACCTTGACCATCCAAATTCATGGAAGCTGATATTTTTGTCTCAGAAGTCACTCTTTGGGCCTTGGCTTTTCGATCGATCTTCATCAAAAAGTTGAATACCTCTTTCCAATTTTGAGAATTAGTCACGACAGCCTCTCTCCAATTGCCCGATTTATCAGAATCTCTTCTATTCAACCAGATTCCGTTGGCATTTAGATTGGCCGCCAATTGCATATCACTCCAGCGGTCGCCGATTACAAAGCTATTCTCAAGATCATACTCTCCTTCGATGTATTTTGTAAGCATTCCTGTATTTGGTTTACGATAAGGAGATTGATCTTTGGCAAAGCTCCTATCAATTAAAATCTCATCAAACACGATGCCTTCGCCTTTCAAACTCCTGATCAACAATTCTTGATAAGGCCAAAAGTCAGATTCTGGATATGATTTTGTGCCTAGACCATCCTGATTGGTAATCATTACCAAATGAAAATCCAGTTTCCGTACAATCTCTCCCAAATAGGTAAACATTCCTGGTAAGAACTTCACTTTTTCCAGTGAATCCACTTGCTCGTCCCATGGTTCTTCCATTAATATTCCATCTCTATCTATAAATAATATCTTTTTCATATGGCCAATGTTATTCGTTTATCAATCTCTTTTAATTCCTTTAATAAAATTTCATTTTCCTCTTTTGTACCAATGGTAATCCGCAAACATCCTTCGCAATTCATTTGATTAGAACGGTCTCTCACTATAATTTTTCTATCTTTCAATTGATTGTAAACCAATTGCGCATCACAAGTCTTTACCAATAAAAAATTAGCACTAGAAGGAAATACTTTTTCTACCATCCCAAGCCTATTCAAAGATTCTCCCATCTCTTTTCTTTGATCAATAATATCCTTAATGCTTAATTGTACTTTTCCAAGATTTCCCAATCTGCTTAGCGCTGCTTTCTGGTTTGGGGCGCTTATATTATAGGGAGGTTTTATTTTATTGAGAAAGGCTATGAGGTCAGTGTTCATGAATGCCATTCCAAGACGGATACCCGCTGCCCCGAGTGATTTGCTAAATGTTTGAAGCACAATAAGGTTATCGAACTCCTCCAACCTAGTCAACCAAGAATCTGAGTCTGCAAAATCAATGTAGGCTTCGTCAATAATCACAAGCCCGTTACACTGTCTTAATATCTGCTCGATCAACTCAGGATTAATAATTCCACCGTTGGGATTATTCGGTGAACAAAGAAAAATCAATTTGTGCTGATCGTTTAATTTTCGAAAAAGGCAATTTTCATTGATGGTAAAATCTGTATTCAATTCCACAAGGTCAAGCGATATTTCATTGATACTTGTGGATACCTTATACATGCCATAGCTTGGATCCAAAGACAATACCCTATCTTTTCCAGATGTACAAGTGGCCCGAATCAATAGGTCAATAATCTCATCTGAACCATTTCCAATAAAAATTGACCTTGGATCAACATCCCTCCATTGTCCAATAGCTGCCTTTAGTCTGGTTTGATATGGGTCTGGATATCTATTGAATTCAAAGGTGTGGCTATTCTCATTGGCATCGAGGAAGATTCCCTCCTGACCATCGTATTCATCTCTCGCAGAGGAGTAAGGTTCTAGTGCCACTACCGAAGGCTTGAAATATTTACTCATTTCATTCATGTCATTAATTTTTCACGTGATTCAATCTTACTTCCACTGCCCTTGCATGACCTGCTAAAAGCTCATTATTGGCCATTTCTATCACCGTTTCGCCCAAATTTTGGATTCCGATATCCGAGATTTTTTGAAATGTAATTTTATTACAAAAGCTGTCAATATTTACACCATTGTAGGACTTGGACCATCCATCTGTAGGCAAGGTATGATTGGTTCCAGATGCATAATCGCCTGCGCTTTCAGGACAATAATTTCCCAAAAAGACAGATCCCGCATTGATGACCTTGGACATATATTGATCATAATTATCACAGGCTAGAATAAGGTGCTCGGGGCCATAATCATTGATAAATTCAAATGCTTGATCGGAGTCTTGAATACAG
This sequence comes from Saprospiraceae bacterium, assembly GCA_965230575.1. Classification (GTDB taxonomy): domain Bacteria; phylum Bacteroidota; class Bacteroidia; order Chitinophagales; family Saprospiraceae; genus CAJXUU01. The sequence continues at coordinate 4,690,107 of OZ246013.1, read as the reverse complement.
AGTGCCTTACTATTCATCAAAGCCTTCTCAGCTATATTTTGTCTTGGCAATAATTTTATTTGCTCGACAATTTCAAGATTGACTTCCTTTATTATCTCTTCACGGCTAGTCACTAAAATGACCTGACTATCCATGCCATGTTCGGCCTGAGAAAGCAAGTCTGCAGCCACAAATTGAGGTATGCAGGAGTCATTGGCATAAACCAATAGTTCGGATGGTCCCGCAGGTAAATCCATGCCGACACCATAGTTTTGTGCGTATTGTTTGGCGGCTGTAACATACTGATTTCCTGGGCCAAATATCTTATCTACTGAAGGTATGGATTCGGTACCTATGGTCATCGCTGCAATTGCTTGAGCGCCCCCGACCTTATAGATTTTTGAAATGCCACAAAGATTTGCCGTATAAAGAATTGCTGGGTTGATATTTCCAGCTTCATTTGGTGGCGAACACAATATAATCTCCCTGCACCCCGCCAATCCAGCAGGAATGGCAAGCATCAAAACCGTAGAAAATAAAGGTGCAGTGCCGCCTGGAATGTATATACCAACACTCTCAATACCCACCGATTTCTGTATGCAAGTGACCCCCTCCATAGTGTCGACTTTGACATCTGGACTTATCTGTGCTTCGTGAAATTTAGAGATATTAGCCTTGGCAATATTGATCGCTCGTTTAAGTGATTCAGGAATACTTTTTAATGCTTGTTTGATTTCTAAAGAGGTGACTTCTAAATCACTGATCTCAACCTTGTCATACATTGTCGTAAATGCTCTTACAGCTTGATCACCTCCATTCTCTACTTCTTTAAAAATATTTGAAATGGTTTTTTCCAGATTCTTCTGATCCTTTTTAGGCCGTTGACCAATTTTTCGGTAGTCAACTTTTTGTGGTTCGATGAAAATATTATTTATCATGGTTATCGTTCTTTATTAAATTATCATATTATCGATGGGCACGACTAAAATACCTTGAGCTCCTTCCTTTTTGATCTTTCCGATCACTCCCCAGAAGTCTTTTCTATTTATTACCGAATGCAAAGAACTCCACCCTTCTTCCAAAAGTGGTAATACTGTAGGACTTTTCAACACAGGCAGAACCTTCGACACTGCCTCAATCTTGGAATTTGGGATATTAAATAAGATGTACTTGTTTTCTGCTCCTTTTAATACCGCCTTGATTCGAAAAACCAGGTCTTCAATCAAGTCTGCTTTTAAAGTCAATGATTGAGGGTTTGCAGCCAGTACAGCTTCTGAGGTGAGTACTATTTCTTGTTCGACCAATCCATTCTGAAATAAGGTAGAGCCACTGCTCACCAAGTCACAAACCCCATCGGCCAAACCAATATTCGGAGCGATCTCCACAGATCCAGAAATAATATGCAGCTCGGCTTTGACATTATTTCGATCCAGATACGCCTGCAATGTTGAAGGATATGAAGTGGCTATTTTCTTCCCATTCAAAGAAGCAACACCATTGTATTCCATTTCTTTGGGAGTGGCTATAGACAATCTACAGGTCGAAAATCCAAGATGTTCCAGAATTTCAACTTTGGCTTCCTTTTCTACAATCACGTTCTCCCCGACAATGGCAAGATCCGCTACTCCATCAGCAAGATATTTGGGAATGTCACTGTTGCGCAGAAATAATACTTCTGCATCATAACCTGAAATACGTGCTTTGAGCTGTCCTTTCCCATTCTCAACCTTTAATCCACATTTACGAAGGAGGTCAATGGATTCGTCGTATAACCTTCCTGATTTTTGAATTGCAATTTTTAATGTCATCTCTTTTTTATTGAAGCTTGACATTTTCGAGGAGACTGCATAAAAAAATCCCGCTTGAAAAGTCAAGCGGGATTTATATAATTTTAAATATTACTATACTACATCATCTGCTCAACTGAGTTAAGTGCATATGATGATGTGTATGTATATTAAATATTTTCATTTCTTGTTTTATAGAATGCAAATGTAAGCTAAATTGTTTTACAATGTCAAATATTTTTTCTCTATGATAACAATTTATAAATAATTGCATTGATTAATTAAGGCTCAAAATTCTTCTAATCTTTTACTATTTAAGCACAACATTGTCTATTCTACTCTTGGTAGTATTGGCGGCAGCAGTGCCTTCATATTTAAACCCTACCCTTACCTTCCCACCAAGGTAATCTTTCAAATCAATATCTCCTGAATCGACAAGATCAAAGAATTCGTCGTCATTAGTGGCTATTTTTGCCTGATCGAGGGAAACCCAATTGGCATCAGCAAAGTCAGTAAAATCTTGGCTTATCCAAACTGAAAGCCCTTGATGTGCCCAATATGCCTGAGCACTTTGGAAAGAAAAGATTGACTTTTCGTCGGTATCTATGGTCGGTGTAATCAACCATGCTTCTGTCTCCGGATTTGCATCTTGATATGCCTCACATTCTGCAAATCTGTCATCCATAAACGAACTGGAGAACCATGTCCTGGTGCCTTTTGTAGCGATTGTCATCCATCCATCCTTGTTGATCGGATCGTCATCATTGTAATCTTCAAAACCTGTACTTACATTGTCATCTCCTCCTGGATCCACAGTTCCACCTGAAATATCTGATGGCCCATTGATTGTCAATTGTACAGTTTCTTCGAATTGAGTAACTATGGCCGTTACATCAACAGTGCCCGAAGGCACAGGGTCATTCGCATAAGAAGTAGTATTAAAAGTAAAAATTACAATTTCTTCAGTTCCATCATCTACAAATACATTTCCAGCAAAGGTTGAAGGTCCACTCAATGTTGCATTTTTGATCAATACCCTGGTGGATTCATAAGTGTTATTATTCAACAATATTTCATCAATTGTAATTTCTTTTGGTGCAGGAAGCTCACCGCTTCCGGTAACCTCAGCATTGAACAATGGAATTTCATTCAATTGAAGCAATCCTCTAAATTCAGATACCTCATGTCCAGAAACAGTAATTTTCAATTGAGTACCAATATCGAAACTATGTTCGCTTGAAAATCTAACTAAAATACCATCCTCCCCATTTTGTAAGAATACATTCTGGAAGTTTACCTGGCCAGTATTTTTATCTGAAATTACGGTTCCTGTAATAAATCCATCTTCTGCCTTATCTGCACCTAAATCATAATATCGGTCTTGAATAGATTGAATGGTAATTTCATTCGTAGCCTGCATTCCTGATCCATCACACCTGGTTTCTGTAAATTGTACATCATCCGTATTTCTTATGAAAAGCTGCAGATCATCATTAAATATGCTTGCTATAGCTACTAATCTTCCATTTTCAAGAGGAATAAGCTCATTGGCAAAATCTGAGAATCCACTATTTCTCAATATGATTTCATTATCATCACAATCCATGATGATGGTGTTAATCGTCTGAGGGCCATCTGGATTATCAGCATCGGCATAAGGTTGTCCAACATAAGCTATGCTAAACTCTACATTTTCGATTGCAATCAACTTATTGAAGTATAAAATAGAATTGGCTTGAAGCTCTGTCAAAGTAACTACTTCAGGCACCAAATCCTCTGCTTTGCCTCCTGCAAATAAATAATCATTTACCAAAATATCAGGTATCCGCTGAAGTCGACCGCCATCAATTCCATATCCAAGTCTAGGAAGATTTGCATCATAGGCCAAAGTCAATCCATTCAGCTTCACATAGATCGTATTGCCCATTGGAAATTCAGCATTTAGCTCATTTCTATCTGGAATAATACTAAGCGCCCCTGTAGCATCCTGAAAAGATATTGTTTTGTAAAAATTTCCTGATGCATCGTCCGCATTAATCGTTGCTCGAATGTACATCGGCTCCTCGCCAATTACACTTTCATCAAACAACACTGATGAATTGTTACCCAGGAGGTCCAAAACCTCAGCTATGGTCATGACGCTATCATCATTTATTGTAAATGTATTTTGAGGTTCGTCAAAATCATTGTCAACGCAACTTGTGATCATCAATCCACAAGATAACATGACAAGGAAAAAATAATTTTTGAATGTATTCATTGCTGAAAATTTATTGTCTATTATTTATTTAATATCTTAATGTCACACCTACCGAATAAGTTGTTCCGTAAGCATAGAAATATCGTGGTGGGAATCGATCTACATCAAATCCGTCGTAATCAAATCTACCCTGCTCAAATCCACCTGTACGAAAATCTTTATTATTAAGAATGTTGTTAACACTAATATTCAAGTAAAGGAACTTGTCTCCGAATCTCCATGACTTTCCTCCAAAGAAATCAAGGGTAAATTGTGAAGGCAGTTTTTCTTGATCCACAATTCTACGAAATTCTTCTTCTCTATCTGGAAGCAATAATCCTCCAACAGCCTCATCCGTCCTTCTATCAGGATTGAAATCCAAATAAATATTTCTGAAATGATTGAGGTTCATACTGGCAAACCAATATTTCGGAGATCTATAATCAAATCCAAGTGAAAAGGCTTGTTGAGGACCAGGCACATAGAAATTTTTGATATAAATGACCCTATCCTGAGCAATTACATTGGCACTATTGTCCTGGGTATATGTTCCTCGTGGTCTTGAAGTGTACTGATTGGCCATTACCCCCGCTGCAAAGTCGAGGCTCAGGGTACTGGTCACCTTGGCTTCCATTCCAAATTCAATTCCTTGATGCTTTTTATCTACACCAGCCAATACAAAATTGACAAATGTTCTTTCCTGATCGTTGTAAAAACTCGTAGTCTCAATCTGATCTGCAAAGGTGGTATAATATGCACTCAACCTACCTTTCAATCCTGGATATCTAAATACATATCCAACTTCTCCACCTCTAATTTTTTCGCTGGTCAAGTCGTTTACTACCTGATCCCTTGTACGTGCCGATAGGTAGGCAAACCTACTGAATGGAGCCCTCGTACGCATAGTTCCTACCCCGTACAAGTAGTTTCGTCCATCAATTTTATAGGTAGCTCCTGCTTTTATTCCATAATTGAAAAAAGATTGAGTCTCTGATTTGCCAAGCGAACTTTCTGGAAACTGACCGTTTTGATAAAATCCATCCCTGTAAAATGAGGTATTGGATATTTCATACGCTGCAAAAAGATCTACTTTTCTTAGATTGTATTGTCCTTGAGCCCATTGCCCAAACTTTTGTGTCACGATGTCATAATTCCAACCAAACTTATCCCCTTCATATACCAATCGATTCGGGTTTTGCAAATCATTCTGGGCGATTTCTGTATTACCAGGAAAATCTCTAAGAGCGAAGTTGTTCAAATTGATATAATATTCAGCACCCAACAAGTCATCCAACACTTTAAAATTATGCACATTTTCATATTGGTAAAAAGCACCAGCATTCAAAGTGAATCGGTCACTTACCAAGGATTCGAGTACGGTATTAAAATTAAACTTATCGTTGTCAAATCTCTGTTCTTCCACTACATATGCAGCCAGCCTTCCCGTCACTGCCTCACCCGATCCATTCGCATTTTCGATGGTAACATTTCTATTCTGGTTGATAGCGAACATTCTGTCCCAATCCAATTGTCTCGCGGCTACACTGCCTGAAAGTTTGGCGTGTACATCATTTGCAATATCGGTCAATCCATCCCGCTCATAGAAGCTTGGCAACTTTCTGTAATAATCTGGTCTAGGGTCATTGGCATTGTACCAATCCAATCTGGTAGTCCCAAATTTTCCAGTCTGCCCCGCTATACTAGTGGTAAGTGTGGTCTTGGAATTAATCGTCCAATCATGTCTGAGAATGGCTATCGGTTGCGCAGTCTTATAGATTCTTGAATTTCGTACTTCTCCATTCTGAAATCCCCAATTGGCATTGTAATAATTGCTACCTGCTATGTCATACATCTCCTGCACGCTTCCAGAAAACCTTCCTCTGTCCGAAGGTGATGCCAGTACAGTCAACCCTAAATTATGATTTGCGCCCAAGCTTTTTTCTACAGATCCGAACAATGACCAGGCGTCATAAAAAGTACCTTCTACATAACCAGAATCTCCCCATCTTCTGCTGCCTGATAGCGAATAACTCCATCCACTTTCAGTCTGACCAGAATTATGCGTAACCATAAATCTATTCGTATATGATCTATTGGATCTATTGTAGACGATCTTTGTCCCTGGTCGTTGCGATGAAGCTCTGAGGTCTATGTAGCTGCTTCCGCCAATACCGCCAAATCCAAAACTTGTAGCTTGTAGAGTAAAACTATTTTCTTGATTTCTCAATACATCGTTCAATCCACCCCAGGCTCCCCAAAGCACCCTTCCATCATCCAAGTCATTCACGGCAAAACCATTGAGGTATACATGTCTATCTTCATTATTGTAGCCCCTTGCATAGAATCTTCCACCGCTGAGATTATATGCGGCAGCTGCATTGAAAGGATCTCTACCTGCAGAAAGAATACTCGAATATTCCTGACCCAAGTCATCTCCCTCACCTCCAATATCAGCAGTATTGATAGAAATGATTGCTATATCCGTAGCATTCACTCCCGATTGATTTACACTTAATTTGATCTCGCCGAGGTCTTGATTGCCCCCTGTCACCGTAACATCTTCCAATGAAACAATATTTCCTTCTTCTACTTCTACTTTAAAGGTGTATTCTCCAGGTTCGACATCGTAGAATCTAAAAATCCCTCGTGCATTGGATATTGATTCATTTACTCCTAAAAATACTACAGCACCTACCGAAGGGCTCCCATCTTCCAGCTTAAGTGTACCAGTGATTGTCTGGGCCATCGTTAAACAAATGCTAAAGGTCCAGAAGAAAATGACCAGTACTAATTTTTCGCGTCCTATCATTGTGGTTGATTCACATTTTGATGCAAAAATAGACTTATTGCTAGTAATACATGTGAAATTTTCATATTTATTATTTCTAAATGTGTCAATTAGAGTAATACAACAGACAATGAAGTAATTTTGAATCATTTTTTATATCGATATGCTTGTAACCTGCAATTCAAAATAATGGGTGACAATCAAACTTGATATTTTGTAATGAATCATTTTTAAGGAAGACAAAATAGGTTTAACACCAAAAAATATGAAAAATCAGAATTCAATAACAGGTGAAGGAATTAACCATAATGGTATCAAATCACTTCAGAATAAAACTATATTTACGGCTTCAAACAATTTAGGTATGCTAAAAATCTTTTACGCTTTCTTTTTCTCTCTTATTATTTCATCAGGAATCACTGCTCAAGAGGAGCAATTCAAAGCCATTTCAGTAGGTTTTTACAACCTTGAGAATCTATTCGATTTCGAAAGAGACACCACTATATGGGATACAGAATTCACTCCTTGGGGTAAGAGGGCCTGGACCGAGCAGAAATACAATGAGAAGCAGGCCAACATGGCATATGTAATCAGCCAAATGGGAATCGATGTCACACCAGCTGGTCTATCAATCCTGGGAGTTTCAGAAGTGGAAAACAGGCGTGTATTAGAAGATTTGGTAAAACAAGAAGCCATTGCAGATAGAAAATATGAGATAGTCCATCGCGATTCTCCAGATAGAAGAGGCATAGATGTAGCGATGTTGTACAATCCAGCTCACTTTACAGTCCTGAACGTCAAAATGGAAAACATCAACTTCCTCTATGATGATGGCGATACACTGAGGACAAGGGAAATCATGCACGTCGAAGGTATTCTTGATGGTGACACCACCCATGTACTGATCAATCACTGGCCATCGCGATCTGGTGGAGAAAAGCGATCGGCACCAAGAAGGAACAGAGCCGCTCAAACATGTACCAGAATTATAGATTCACTGAAAATGATCAATCCTGATGTGCGTGTATTGCTAATGGGTGACTTGAATGACGATCCTACCAGTACCAGCACCAAAGGTATCTTGAGAGCCAAAGGAAAGATCAAAGATGTGACCAGCAAAGACCTATTTAATCCAATGCATGATTATTATCGTCGAGGACTGGGTAGTAATGCATATCGTGACAATTGGAGTCTATTCGATCAAGTGATCCTTTCTCCAGGATATTTGGATAAAGAACAAGATGGTTACTTCTTTTATAAAGCCATCATCTTCAATAAAAAGTATTTGATTCAGCGCTCAGGGCGATACAAGGGATATCCGTTCAGGACTTTCAGTGGTGATAAGTACCAAGGTGGATATTCGGATCACTTTCCAGTATTTGTCTATTTGGTGAAGAAGGTTTAGAAATAAGCTAATGGAATAAAATCAGACTTCATCCTTTTTTTATGTCCGTTTTAATAACGAAGTGATAATATTCTACTTCGGTAGATTTGATGAAAGGCTTTATTATTAAATACATTTTTTGAAATTATGACCTGGTTCTTTAAAGTCCGTAATGCATACTAGTATTATTGATAATATCATTGCACATACTTTATAAGTTCTATGAAGTTTTCGATATTAAAGACAACATCCAATTATGATAATAAATAATTTTAATGTCGTGAGGTGAATTTTAAAACATGATGTTAACCCCATAGTAATTCACAAATTCATACTCAGTTTTTGAGCTTTCAACTTTTAATTTTGCGCCGAATTTTCTTCATTCATATTTTACTATTTGTAATATGTTTATATGAAAAGCAATAAAATTGGTGCAGAAGTCAAATTTGTTGTCGGTACTCAGTATTACAAAAATTTTGCTTATTTTAGATCGTGTTTAAGATTTAAAAGTCGATAATTTATTTTTATTCACTACATCCTTTACGTTTAGTATAACTCCAATATACATGCAACAATCTTTTTAATCAAAGATACCCTTGCAACACTCTTTAATTGTTCAATATCAATCATTTACGTTTGGTATTGATGGGATACTATTGATATTTTTTACCAGAAAATTAAAATTAAAGTATGTTAGATCAACAAATCTTGAGTCAATTCAAGCAGTCTTTTAATTATAATAAAAAAACAAGTTTTAGAGGTATTGGAATCGAATGCGAACTGCCAGTTGTGACGGATGAAGGAGAGGCTGTCGGTCTTTCAATTATCCAAAATATGTTTTCACATTTGGAGACTTTGGGCTTTGAGTTGGAAATTGATAATTTCTCGAACCTAATCATCGCTGCTACTCGAAAAGCTTCTGGCAAACTAACCAAGTTTGATTTCAATTCTCATACGATCACTACCGATACCGGGTATAGCATTGTAGAAGTCGTGCTGGCTCCGCGACGCAATCTTCACGACATAGAAATTCAATTCAACCAATTGCTCGAAATCTTGACCTCATATTTCGACAGTGTCAACTGCAAGATTTTGGGTTATGGAATACAGCCCCTCACCTCCCCTTCCAGAAAGTTGTTGATGCCAACTGAACGATATTCCTTCTTTGAAAAATTGTCATCCAATCATTTCATTCCAAAATCAGTAGGTGCAGACTCATCACACCTCACTTTTACCGCATCCAATCAATGTCATTTACAAGTTGGTGCTAACGATGCCATATCTGCTACGAATGTAATAAATGCACTTTCTGGATTGCAAATTGCCCTGCAAGCCAACTCTCCAATCTGGGCGGGAGAAATCAACTCCAAATACAAGGCCAGCAGAGAAATGCTGTGGAACTATTCATTTCCCGAAAGACTCAATCAATTGGGCATACCACCAAAATTTGATTCTATCGAACATTATGTATCTCACATCTTAGACTTTGAACCGATGGTGGTCATGAGAAAGGGAAGATATATGAAGATTTTGAACAAAAAGACTTTTAGAGATTTCCTAAAAAGCGAAACCCCTGTTTTGGTAGATGCACTAAATGGTAAAAAATCAATAGTCCATCCTCGAGCTGCGGACATTCATCAATTGCTGCCATTCGTATATTTCAATGCCAGATTGGCTCCTAAGTATGGAACCATCGAATCCAGAATGTGCTGCCAACAACCACCAAATGAGACCTTGACCTCCGCAGCATTAGCCCTGGGAATCATTGAAAACCTTGAAGCAGCTCAACAATTGGTAAATGAATACCCTATTGAAACATGGCGAGAATTAAGACAACAATGTGCACGACATGCTTTTGATGCAAGGGTTGATGGTAAGAGTATAGTTCCCTTGCTTACAAGATTTTTGGACTTGGTAAGTAGTGGGTTAAAAAGTCGAAACTTAGGAGAAGAAAAATTCCTGGAGCCCTTGTACAAACGATTAAGGCGCAGACAAACGCCAGCCGATTTGGCGATTCGTATATTCAAAAAAGGAGGAATTGAAGCATTTTTGGAGCACTTCTCATTTAAAAATAATTCATTCAAAAGAGCTTCCAGAGCAGCACAAAGTATGCAACACAATCTACTGACCAACAATGACTAGCAACAATCAAACCCAAGTTCAAAACAAGTCAATGAAGTGGAGTGGAGAAGATGTATTTTTGAAGAGGATACCTGATGACATCTACAACTCTTTGGTTGATAAATTTAGGACGGATTACAATTTTCAGAATGGCGAAAGAATGCGGATTAGCAATTACTATGTCGGAATTAGTCGTGAGCTATCGAATATTTATATGGATTTCATTCATAAAATGCTGGAGGGCATTAATAATCACAAATACCCGATCATGTCAGCCCCTGAAGGTTTTAAACCTCAATCAGACAATTTGCTGCAAACTGAACTAAAAGGAGGTTTTACTCTGGGCAGTTTTGACATGGCAGTAACCTCTAATGGTCTGCAAAATATTGAGTTTCAGGCTATAGCTACCTACCCCATAAGTGCTGCGATAATGAATAAGCACTTGCTGGATCACATGGATATAAAAGATGCTTTCATCTTCGCTGATTCACCAGAAACTTCATGGGCAGATTTCCTGAACATTTATAAGAATATCATTGGAGGCAATGCATCCTATGGAGTGGTGCTCACAGATAGAAACATAAAGAAGCAAAAAACCAATTTTGAATTTTTTGCTACTAAAAAAGAAATTGACATTCCTTTAGAAATTGTTGATTTAGAGGACATCTTCGAACGGGATGGAGGATTGTATTACCACGTTTCACCCGACAGACCACCAATCAAAATCACACGTCTATACAATCGAATATTATTGGCTGAAGCCCTTTTTGAAGACAACTATCCGCAAGATTCAAAAATGTGGAATTTTCGTTATGACCATAAATACGATGGGTTGAAATTCATCAATCACCCCATAAAGCAATTTGAGATATCCAAGCGACTTTCTCCTTATATCGACCACCCCTTCAATCCCGAATGCTTTGAATTAAAAGATGTCGTTCAAGATTTTCGATCTGGCAAACTGAAATATGAAGAATATATTTGGAAGCACAAATGGGGAGCCGCCGGCCACAGACTTATTTTCAACCCTTCAACCAAAATTCTGGATGATTTATCTGAACATTGGAATGACTACATTGCCCAAAAAAAGGTGAACTTCAAAATTTTCAAAACAGATGATGGACAGGAAAAAATTGTTGAATTGCGATTCATGACAGCCATTCATAATGACAATATGGTAGTGGTGCCAATGGCTAGAATCGGCCATGTTTCAGAATCTTCTGATGGTAATAAAAACTTTCATATTCATTTTGCTGACAACAACAAAATCGGTTATGGATTTGCTCCAGTTTGTATTTTTTGATATTTAATCATTGATTTTTTCACTGTGTATACTTTGCAACTTCTCTGTGAGTCCTATGGTCAAAGTCAATATCTAGCCTTAAAAAAATAAAGTATTCATTTAGAGTTTTTTTCATCAATAGCTAAAATATTAATGCTAAAAGTCAGTTGAATAGTAAAGATCACACAATTATAATATACAATTACAACTAATGAAGTGATTTAAACCTACGTTTTTAAATCACTTCATTAGATAACCATAAAATAATGTAAAATGAAAGCTCAAAATTCAAAATTTCAAGAATTCCAAAAGCACTTAAGTGCTCAACAAGTATTGAACAATAAATCAACATTATCCTTAATTGGAGGTCAAACTAGTACTGAACCAGAAAAGGCTGATGAATCACGTGAAGGTATATCTACACTTGATTTAGTGTTAATTTCGTAAATATCAATAAGGAACTTACAGCCAACAGATTCCAGGCTTCACTAGCAAGGGGTAAAATACTGGTATTTTACCCCTTGCTAGTCTATAAAAACCCTTCAGGCTTTATAATAATAACTTTTCATTCCCCCACCAGTTTTTATCTTGATCTATTATAACACCATTTTTGTTTCAAGCATCTAAAATTAAAAATCTTTCCAATCCTTCCAATCTCTCCAATCTTTCTAATCTCTCCAATCTCTCAATTCTTTCAGCTCTCTCCAAACACCCCTTTGAGCATGGCAATCGTAATCATATACGTAGGCTTCACCCCTTCCATCCCAAGGCTACCAGAAGCCAATGTGCTTCCAGTTTCCAGTGGATTATCCGAGGCATAATAGGCATATCTGAGCACAACATCCTCGGAAATGCTATTCCTTATTTTTGAAGCAGACTGTATCGCTTTTTGATAATGAGCTCCTTCCATCTCCAAGCCAATTACTCCCCAGGAAGATTTTAAAAAATACCGAAGTATGTCTTTATTTTGAAGCGAAGTGCCTAATACTGTAATCATAGGCCCTCCAAAAGCTTTTATTTCATCATCAAGAAAGTCTTCAGGTTTGAGTGCGTTTTCGAATGGATAATTATCGGCACTACCTTCAAATATATGCGCGTTTGGTATCATGATGTCGCCTTTGCCTCCGCACAGGATGCCCGCCTTGCCCATAATACCTATTGATTTCGCATCTACAAATAATTTCCCCGTTCCATTTTCAAATGGCTTCAACAATTCATCCATTGTTTCGAATGCTTGCTGCCCAAAGGCATAATCCATGACGATAATGACCTTTTTATCCAAGTTGGATACTGTTCCTATTTCTGGAGCCAAACTCTTAGCGTCTATTTTGCTGCAGTCAAATATCTGTACGGATATATTAGTACCATTATTATCATGCAATTCTACCATTCCATTCTTCAGAGCATATTTCCGTACCAATTCTCTTTTTGCCTTATTACCACTCTTACTCAGCTCTTCCGCAATATCTTCAATACTGCCAAATTGTGATTTAGAATTCAAAACCTTATGTGCATAGAGGGTATTCATAACACTGTGGAGATTGGCACTTATGATATGGATTTCCTTTTCCATCAAACCATTTGCATTAAGGTATTCTTTTATCTGATCCGCCCATTGGTTGCCATAGATGTGATGATCCAGTTTTTCACGTAATGCCGATGAAAAAGTGATTTCTCGATCATTGTCTTCAAGATATTCTTCCATCGATCTTTTGCCCAACCAATAGACTATTTCGAACAAGGAATTGACTCCAGATGCTTTTTCAAAATTCTTACATGCCTGTACCGTTTCGTCAAATGTTCGGCCCAGTAAGGTACTCAAATAGGTATAACCGACTTGATGATTAAACTTTTCTCCTTTATCAATCCTTTCAATGATTTGTTCAAGCATCTTCCAGGACCTCACCTTTCTGTCCTTACTATCCAGGCTATTCCTTCTGATTTTTTCGGACTCGATAAACAGGAAGGTAAGATGGGTAAGCACATCGAAGATATCACTCCGCCCTCTTGTCATCTCAATAAACATCTGCTCGTCGTCCACCTTATAACAATTTCTTCTTCGCTTGGAAGGCACTATGGCATCAAACTCACTGTCCTCAAAGCCCTCTCGGCTAATCAATTTGACATACCGGCTTGATTCTATACCGATAGGCAGCCTCTGAAAAATATATAGAAGGCCTGTCAATTCTACCCTTTCAGCATCTGCAATAGACCCGTATATCTCAGGAGCCAGTGCCAACATCGAAGATATCATAGTCTCACCAGACACTCCCAATGGTTTGTATCCGCCCCGCATAAAAAGGTGCCTCATACTGGTGTGTAATCGCTGAATAGCTGATCTTGAGACTTGTGCTCGACTGGGTTTATAGTTTTTTATATCCATTAAAGATGGTTTGGGTAAGTAGTGCAAAATTAACGCCAAGATTCTCCATTCTGAAAATCAATGGCGCAAGCGCACCCAATATCTCAGTTGATGAAGTAATCAAGAGTGACAGAATACCTACTAAATCGAAGTTTACGATTGCCCCCTATTTGGAGTATTCGCATTATGTGTTATATTCACACAAAGGTCTTTATTAAAATTCTAAGCGAAATTCCCCTACTATAAAGCAAGTTTTATGAATATCCAATTCTCGGTTTGGGCATGTATATTTTTATTATTTGCAGGAGTTACGCTCTCTGCACAAACTCCCTTTTACATTAATTACGAAACCAATAATGGCCTGCCAAGTTCGGAAGTTTATAGTTTACATTTCACTACGGACAACAAGGCATGGTTTACTACGGATAGAGGAGTTGCTGTATACAATGGCTATGAATTTGTCAGTTTTTCTACAGAAGACGGATTAAAAACGAATACCAACTTTAATATTTTTGAAGATTCTAAAAATCAACTTTGGTTTGCAGGCATTGATGGAAGCATTAGCTTGTTTCGAGATGGGAAGTTTCGGCATGATCCGATCCTGGACACTTTGAAACAATTGATGAATAATGATTTCTTTTATGCACCTCTTGAAAACCATGAAGGTCAGTATTTATTTTTCAATAGGAGAAGTAAATTTTATGATAAGACGTATATATTTTGGGACCCTGCAAGTGATCTGATTGAAATGTGGGATCATGAGGATATTGAAAGCAGATATTTGTATAAAGAACATCCCGAAAGAAACCTTGCTAAATTTGGGGATAATGTATTTCCTATTACAGATGGGGTTAGATTTGAAAAACCATTTATCAAAGCTGGAACAAGTTGGGTCGGTTGGTCGTATTCGCATTTGTATAAATTCAATGAAAATGGATCTATGGCCCAAGAGCTTGTACTGGATGGCAGGATTGATTTCTGCTACATTGATAGTCATGAAGATCTTTGGGTTTGCACAAATCTGGGCCTTCTTTATTTTGAGAATGCCGATTTGAGTAAGGACCACAGAATCTATTTTTCAAAGTTGAATATTACACATTTGAAAGAAGATTTTGAAGGAAATTACTGGATGTCTACTGGTGATGAAGGTGTATTTTTCATACCAGACCCCAAAATAAATACTTTGAGTTTTATTGATGCAAATTCCAAGAGCGGGCGTATTCTGTCTACTGCCGCCATTAATCATCGAATTTATTTTGGATCCTATTGGGGTGAGATATTTTCTATTGATAAAAATTTTCAATTGGATACCATTTACAATCCCAATAATGAATCAGCTAAAAATTTGAACCATGTCTATCGCCTGGACAGCATTCTTTTTTTTAGAGAACGTGGTATTATAGAACAAGAGGATGGAAGTTGTATACTATTTGAAAATGTCAAATATGAATATAAGAGAGTAATCAAACAATTGTTTGATGGTACATTATTTTCTGGCGATGCCACTGGTTTTACCATGAAAAAAGACAACCAAACTTTGCTTAGCACGAGTAATACAATTCCCGATTTTAACCTAAGGGTCGATTGCGTTGAAGAAGACATCAATCGAAATATTTGGATTGGTACACATGATGGCTTGTATGAAATGAGACCGCAGGATGGCTTTAAGTTGAAAAAAACTTCCAATACGGATATCACTTCTTCAAATAGGATCAAAGGCATAAAAAATGACCTCAACGAAAATCTTTGGATCGCTACAATTGGAAGCGGGCTTGTTTACAAGACAAAAGATTCTCTATTCAATATCACCTCGAAAGATGGGCTTCTGAGCAACTTGATCAATTGTGTCTTTGTGCAAGATTCCAACACCGTATGGGTGGGTACAAACAAAGGCCTGAACAAACTTTCGTACAATTTTTACGATAACGAATTACATGTAAATTACATTCAAAAATTTGGAGTATTGGATGGCCTTCCCTCAAATTTCATCAATGCGATTGAGTATTGGAATGACTATCTTTGGCTGGCTACAAATGAGGGAATAGCATATATAAAATCTGAATCTCTAAAAACGAATCACCCGCTAATATCTATTTATCTGGAAAATTTTGTCGTGAATGATATTGATAGAGCTGTCAAAAATGGGCTTAAATTGAAAGCGGAAGAGAATGATATATTTCTTCAAATGAGTGGAGTCTCTTATCGTAAAAAAAACACCAATGCATTCTATAGATATCGTCTGTCTGAATCTGATAACAAAAGTGCGTGGAATTATACAAGCGATAGGAATATTAGATTTATCGATTTACCACCTGGCAAATATACCTTTGAAGCAGCCGCACAGAATAGTTCGGAACAGTGGAGCAAAACCCCAATCTTGTTCACATTCGAAATCGAGCCTTTCTTTCAGCAAACATTGCTATTCAAGTCTATCATCGCTGCCATATTGCTTTCGGTATTTGCACTTTTATTCTTTTTCAGAGACAAACAACTCAAACGAAGAAACGCACTTCAGCAAAATCTCATGAAGGCCCAAATGCAGGCTAATGAATACGAACTTGTAGCACTCCGCAATCAAATGAATCCACATTTTGTTTTCAACTCCCTTAATGCAATTCAGAATTATATATTCAAAAATGACAGATTAAAGGCGAATTATTACTTGTCCAAATTTTCTAAGTTGATGCGAGATTCGTTGGAATTTTCAAGACTGAAATTTATTGGACTGAGTGATGAAATTCGATTCCTAAAGACTTATCTGGAATTGGAACAAATGAGATTTCCAGAAACATTTGATTATCGGATTGATATAGATCCCGACATTCCAATAAAACAATATTCTATCCCTTCTCTGTTGTTTCAACCAGTATTGGAGAATATTGTCAAGCATGCATTTAAAGAAATTGATTACAAGGGATTGATCGAAATAAAAATCGAGGAATTGGTACCTGCCAAATCTCTTTCTGTGGTCATTCAAGACAATGGGAGCGGTCTGACAGGAAACAGCATTAATGAAAATAATACGCAAGATCATCATAAATCATTAGGATTGACCATCGTCAAAAATCAAATTGATGCGTTACAATTAGAGACAGAAGGAAAAAGAGCTTCATTTACTATTGTCAATCGTGCAGATTTGGGATCGGATGAAAGTGGTGTTCGAGTTTCGTTTGTGATTCCTGTCAAATCGCTAATGTCAGACTTATCCAATATCCAAGTAATTCATAATCACACTAACTAATACAATTAATATGATTAGAGCTATTATTATTGAAGATGAATATAACAGCCGTGTTTTGCTGAATCAGTTGTTAGATGAATTTTGTAAGGGTATAGAAGTAATCGGTGTTGCTGAGAATGTCTCAAATGGAATTCGGATTATCCAAGATCTGCAACCAGATTTGGTTTTTCTAGATATTGAAATGCCTGGTGGAGATGGTTTTGATGTACTCAAAGCTTTTGATCCTATTCCGTTCAATGTCATTTTTGTAACAGGCTATGATCATTTTGCCATTCAGGCCATTAAATATTCTGCATTAGACTACTTGCTCAAACCTGTCAATATTGAGGAATTGCAGGCGGCTACTCGTAAAGCTAAAAATGAAAGTCATCTGGATAGAACGCGTATGAAAAGTCTGGAATGGAATCTTAACAACAATGGAAGTCTTGAAGGCCAATTGGTGATTTCGTCAGATCAGGAACACGTGTTATTTCCTCTCAATGAAGTACTGTATATCGAAGCCTTGGGCGGATACGTTAATTTTATTTTGGAAAACAATCGCAAGCATTTGTCCACCCATTCGTTGAGCTATTATGAAGAGATATTGCCTGTTGACATGTTTTATCGAACCCACAAATCCTATATTATCAATTACACAAAAGTCGAATCTATTAGCACTGGAAGAGGCGGGAATATCATTCTTAAAGAAGGCCATTCGGTACCCATTTCATTTCGCCGCAAAACATCATTTATCCAGTTAATTGGTTTGAAAAACCAAAATTGATCAATAATGATATAGAATGACATAATAGATGGTACTGGCCAAAAAATATAAATGACTCCCAATCAAAATCATAGTATATTTGACTTTGGCTTTAGCAAGTAAGTCATTCTAGTAAATATGAAAAAATTTTCCATTCTCAAAAGACTTCAAAGTTTCATCCATGCTTTTAATGGTATTATCCTTCTTTTCAAAAATGAACATAATGCATGGATTCATGGCTTGTTGACCATTTGTGCGATTGGCTTGGGATTTTATTTTGACATATCGCAATTGGAATGGATTGCCATAATATTGAGTATCGGTATTGTACTAGCCGCCGAAGCATTCAACACCGCAATAGAGCAAATTGCCAATTTTATCCAACCTGAACAAGACCAACGTATTAAGAGCATCAAAGATCTTGCTGCAGGAGCTGTACTTTTGACTGCTATTTCTGCTTTTCTCGTAGGTTTAATCATTTTCCTTCCAAAAATTATCACCTTATTGAGCATGTGAAGCCTTTGATTTACTAAATTGTGGCTTACAAAACTCAAAAAATGAAGAAATTAGCATTGCATTGGCAAATCATGATAGGCATGATTGCGGGGGTAATATTTGGAATTATTGCATCTAAATTGGGTTGGCAAGGATTTGTAGCCGATTGGATAAAACCCTTTGGTACTATCTTTATTAGCCTTTTGAAATTAATCGCGATTCCGCTAATTTTAGCATCATTGATAAAGGGAATTTCTGACCTCAAAGACATTTCGAAGTTCAAAAACATGGGCCTGAGAACGATTGTCATGTATATAATTACTACCGTTATTGCCATCACCATCGGTCTCACCATAGTAAATATTGTAGCTCCCGGTGAATATGTTTCTTCCGAAACGGTTGCCGAGTTGACTCAATCCTTCAAGGGAGATGCCGAACAAAGAGTAGTTTCAGCTACCAACCAAAAAAGTAAGGGCCCTCTTCAATTTATTGTGGACATGGTGCCTCAAAATATTTTTGGAGCTGCTTCCAGCAATGGCAATATGCTTCAGGTAATTTTCTTTGCCGTATTTCTTGGTATCAGTATGCTCCTGGTACGGGATGAGCAAAGCGAACCGCTTAAAAAATTCTTCGACAGCCTCAATGATATCATTCTAAAAATGGTGGACTTGATTATGCTATTTGCGCCATACGCAGTGTTCGCCCTGCTCGCATCACTGGTCGCCGAAACCACCAATCCCGACCTCTTCCAAGCCTTGGGCTGGTATGTCTTTTGTGTAGTTGCTGGCTTGGCGATTATGGTCGTATTTTATGTAATAGCTGTAGCATTTTTCACTGGAAAGAAACCTGGATTTTTCTTAAATGGTATCAGCCCAGCACAATTATTAGCCTTTTCTACTTCTTCAAGTGCGGCCACCCTACCCGTGACTATGGAGAGAGTAGAAGAACATTTAGGAGTCAACAAGGAAGTCTCCAGTTTTGTACTGCCTGTAGGAGCTACAATAAATATGGATGGCACCAGTCTTTACCAAGCAGTCGCCGCCGTATTCATTTGTCAAGCCCTGGACTTTGATCTCACCTTCTCAGATCAACTTACTATTGTCTTGACGGCTCTACTAGCTTCTATTGGTTCTGCCGCCGTTCCTGGTGCAGGAATGGTAATGCTCGTAATCGTCTTGGAATCCATCGGTCTACCAGCTGAATCGCTTGCCATCGGATTGGCATTGATATTTGCAGTAGATCGACCGCTAGACATGTGCAGAACGGTAATCAATGTTACAGGTGATGCTACAGTAGCTATGGTCGTTGGTAATTCTTTAGGAATGCTTGGAGAGCCACATGTCGAAAACTGGGATGATGTGAAAGACAATTTTTAATTTTAATAGATAGTGAATCATGAAAAATTATTCACTACCTCTTATTTCTTGGGATCTTTGAGAAATTTCCTACTCAAAAGCTTGGTCAACAATCCTGGCCAGAAGCGTTTTAGTCGGACAGCATTGACTTCGAATTTACCGAAGTAGACTTCATTTTTCTTTTTGGCCATTGCCTTTAATATCCTTTTTGCAAGGTCAGTTGGATCCAATCCTTCGGCGTTTTCCTTGTCTCGCTTGTTGTATTTATCGCCTTCGCCGTTGAGTGCATTGAAAGCGATTGGTGTATTAATATATCCCGGGCATACAATTAAGACATGTATTCCACGATGTGAAACCTCAGATCGCAGGCTGTCAAAAAATCCGTGGAGGGCATGTTTACTTGCTGCATACCCAGAGCGATATGGTGGACCTACTTTTCCCGCTATGCTGCTCACTGTTACTATACTCCCCGATTTTCTATTTAGCATATCAGACAATACTGTCTTGGTCAATTTTACCACCGCAAAATAATTGACCTCCATCAAGGTTCGATAAACTGCAAAATCGGTAGTCTCAGCAGTAGATCTTTGAGAAATTCCTGCATTATTAATCAATATATCAATCGGTCCATCCTCCAGTAATTTCGAATGCGCATTTTCGACGGCTACCTCATCAGTGACATCCAATGGCAATACCACATTCGCTTTCTTATGTTTGGTCAAAGCATTGGTCTCATGCAACTGATCCACCGATCGAGCAGATAATATACATCTACCCCCATGCTTACTGATCTCAATAGCCAATGCTCTACCAATCCCAGAACTAGCCCCTGTAATCCAGACCCTCTTGTCTTTGAAATACGATTCAATCATAATCTTCAATTTACTCAAATAATACAACTGTCCCAAAAATTTCCCAATTCATACCTCTCTACTCACCACACTTCTTCTCAACATCAAACATTTAAGAAACAATTAATAACAATTTGCAATGTATAAATTTACCTTTACCCTTATATTACTATAGAATTGATTAAAAAATAAAAAATGTCAATTTCAAAGAATAAAGTTGTCACGCTTCACTACTCATTAAGAGATGGAGCCGAAGATGGTCCGCTAATAGAAGAAACACTAGGAGGCACCCCGCTGTCTTTCATATTCGGTATTGGTCAGATGATACCTGGATTTGAAGCCAATATTGAAAAGCATGAACAAGGCAGCAAATATGCCTTCCTCCTCACTCCAGAAGAAGCATACGGTGGACAAAAGCCTAATGCCATTGTCGACATTCCCAAAGCAAATTTTGCCGCTCAGGATGGGACAATTGACGAAAAAACAATAAAAATTGGCAGTCCGGTGAGAATGAAAAATCAGGAAGGTCGCTCTTTTCAAGGAACAATCATTGAGGACAAAGGAGAAATTCTTGTCGTTGATTTTAATCACCCTATGGCTGGAAGAAGTTTACATTTTAGTGGAGAGATTTTATCTGTAAGAGAGGCTACAGCTGAAGAACTTGACCACGGACATGTACACGATGGCACCCACCATTAAACCAAAACATAAATCTAAATTAGAAACGAATAATTCATAAAATCGAAAAAATGAAAAATAGAATTAATTACATATTGTGCCTGGCTCTCATTTTAATATTTTGTACAAACGCGAATGCGCAAGAGCAAAATATTCCTGCAAAGAAGCAAGAGAAATCTTCTGTGACAAAGAATAATCAAAATAAGGTTACTGACGCACCGCCACCACCGCCGCCACCACCAAAGCGAATAATTGAAGAAGAGATTTTTAAAGTAGTAGAGGAGATGCCTAGATTTCCAGGCTGCGAAGATCAGGGTCTTTCTAGAGGAGAATTAAGTTCATGTGCCAAAGAATTATTAGTCCAATATATACAGGACAACCTGATATATCCTGAACACGCCAAGAAGAATGGTATCGAGGGTATGGCTGTCATACAATTGGTTATAGGCAAAGATGGCAGTATCTTGGATCCAAAAATTGTTAGAGATCCCGGAGGAGGATACGAAGATCAAGCGTCTTGTGGCCAGGCTGCATTAAATGTTTTTACCAAAATGCAATCAGAAATTAAATGGATAGCTGGTAAGCAAAGAGGCAGGCCAGTAAAAGTGCAATATACAATCCCAGTGAAATTCAAATTGTAGATCTGTAAGACCAAGTAAAAACATATAAAAATGAATGGGTATCAATTGAAAATAATATCCTGGTTAACACTCATTTTTATTGTATGTAGTCTTACCGCTCAAAATACAAGTCATTCTAAAGAAGAAGATAATAAAACTACAAAAGAATGGCCTGAATTACCCGTTGTTTTGGATGTTCCGCCACCTCCACCTCCTCCTCCGCCACCGCCGCCTATGGTGGATGAAACCTTCATTGGATACAAAAGAACGGGCCCTATTTTTCCTGGGTGTGAAGGATTAAAACTCAACTCAAAAGAATTCGAGCAATGCAATAAAGAGGAGTTGATGTGTTATATCTACCAAGACCTGGAATATCCAGAACAAGCAAAATGCAATGGAATCGAAGGAACTGTAGTCGTGCAATTTGCAATCAATAAGTTTGGAAAAATTGATGGCATCAGAGTTTTAAGGGATGTCGAAGGCTATTTTGAGGATGCAGTGATAAAAGCAACAAAAGAAGCGTTCTCCAAGATTAATCTGAGGCCTGCCATGGAAAGAGGAAGAAATATCAAAATCCAATACACCTTGCCCTTAAAATTTAAGCTGTAGGAAATATTGTTATTTTTTTGCTTAAGTGTTGATTGATTTTCCGCTGCGCTCATATAGCCAAGCAAAAAGTTTGGCGATAAGTATGCCCAAGATCATTCCTGAAACCACATCAATAGGAAAATGCACACCCACATACACCTGAGCATACGATACACTTGCGGCCCAAGCGATCAACCATCCTCGAATCTTCTTGAATCGAATGCCTAATGTAGCAAATAGAAAATAGCTAATGGCAAAATGATTTGTGGCATGAGAGCTGGTAAAACTATATCCACTCCCGCAGCGCACCAGGCTCCTTACCTGCTGAAGATTGGTGTCATTGCAAGGCCTTACTCTTTTGATTGATTTTTTCACCAATTGGCTACTTACAAAATCAGAAGTCCCCACTGCTGCCACCAAAAATAGAACAAACCAATAGGATTTTTTTCCAAAATTAAATACAGCAAAAAGGATAATAAACAGATACACTGGCAGCCAAAAATATTTATTCCTCCATACTGGCAACAACCAATCAAAGAATGCATTCGTCCACTCAGAGTTAATCTGGTAAAATAAATTTTGATCAATTTCAATAAGACTGAGCATTGCAAATAATGTCATGTTCCAAATTTAGGAATATTTATAGCCAATCTACAGCTTTGTTTATTTGTTTGGTTATTGAGAAATTTCGTGACTTACAATATATTAGGTTTCACGTAAATTAGATGAGATTCCAAGAAGATGCACTGTACGTTTATAAATTTTCCTCTGTGCTTCTCCTTGAAACCCTCATTCAATCTCAATTCAATCTCTTAATCATAGACTTTTCGCTGCGCATCCATGATATATTTTGCCAATCGAATTACTTGTTGCGTATATCCATACTCATTGTCATACCAAACATAAAGTACCACACTCTTTCCATCGTTAGAGATTTTGGTGGCTGGGCTATCGAAGACACTACAGCATGAATTTCCAATAATGTCATTTGACACCAATTCTTTCTCAAAGCTGTACTTGATCTGATTTCTTAGGACACCATTGAGAGCTGCATCCTTCATAATGTCATTCACCTCCTCCACCGAAGTATTTCCATTCAACTCCAAATTCATTATGGCCAATGATCCATTCGGAGTAGGTACACGTACTGCACTCCCGGTCAGTTTGCCTTCGAGATGTGGAAGTACAATAGATACCGCCTTAGCTGCTCCTGTTTCCGTAATCACCATATTAATAGCCGCAGATCTTCCTCTTCTGTGCTTTTTGTGCATATTATCCAGAAGGTTTTGATCATTGGTATAAGCATGGATGGTTTCGATATGTCCCTTGGACAAGCCCAACTTGTCATCGATGACCTTAAGTATAGGCACTATCGCATTGGTCGTACAAGAAGCTGCAGACCAAACATCCGTTCCATTGGATTCAAATTTTTCATGATTCACCCCATATACAATATTTGGTATATTTTTTCCTGGTGCTGTCAGCAATACCTTGCTTATCCCATTCGAATGTGTGTGCTGTGAAAGTGTATCTTTATCTCGCCAAACACCAGTATTATCTATGACTAGCGCATTCTTGATTCCATAGGATTCATAGTCAATCGCCGAAGGATCTTTTGCTGCAATCATATGCACTTCCTCTCCATTGATGATCATTTTTTTATTTTCGGTATCGACTTGTATTACTCCTTTGAAAGGGCCGTGAACCGAATCCATCCTCAACAGGTCTGCTCTTTTTATGATTTGTGCTGCATCATTATTTCGGGTGACGATGGCGCGCAATCTCAATTGAGCTCCAATGCCTGTATTATCAATAATGGCTCTTGCACACAATCGACCGATACGTCCAAATCCATAGAGTACCACATCCACTGGATCCTTCACTTCAATAGAATCGATATGCAAATCTTTAAGCTCTTCCTTGAGAAAAGCATTCAAATCTGCAAATTTGCTACCATGACCAGACCATTGACTGTTGAGCTTGCCAATATCGATTTTGCTCATTCCCAAGTCTTGCTCTAGTAGGGCTTTTGCAATCTCGACAGAGTTTTCAATTTCTATAGGTTTGCCCACTATTTCTTTTGCATATTCATGAAGACTCAACAGCTCTGAAATGCTTACCTCGTTCAACGAATTTCGGAATAAAACAAGTTCAATGCCTTTTTGATACATCAATTCGCCGATGTAATAATTTAGGGCGGTTGCAGACTTCTTTTTGCTCAACCATCCTGCAGGATTATCTATCATTTTAGTTTCATATTAGTTTGGACTGCAAAACTAATCATTCATTCAAAGCATTTTAGTTTTAATTGATAAAAAGTCGAATTCATATATAGAATTTTCAAATATTAGAAAATTACCATCTAACTCCACCTTATTTGTTATTTTATATCATATGATCATTGAGGAAAATACAAGGCTAGAGGTTAGACTGGACTTTCTCACCTTGAACCTTCCACCTTACACCTTGCACCTTGCACCTTGATCCTCACACTTTACACCTCCGTTAATTCGCAAAATATAGTCAAACCCAACACACTTATTATATATTTGTTCTCAAACTCACTTTACAGTCTTAAAAAACAACACTTATCGAGCGGTATTTTCCATTTTTAAAGACGATCCGAACGTACAATTGGGATACATTCTCGTCTGATCTGCCATCAGGCGTGATCGTTGCCATCTTATTGGTACCGCAGGCGATTGCCTATGCCTACCTGGCAGGAATGCCGCCGCAATATGGATTGTATGCTGCCCTGGTACCGATTGTATTGTACGCCCTCTTGGGCACATCACCGCACTTGGCCATTGGACCAGTTGCCATATCAGCAATTTTGATTTTGGCGGGAGTGGGCCAGTTGGCAGAACCTTTTACTCCTGAATATATTGAATTGGTCATTTTAGCAGGATTGCTCATTGGAGTGGCGCAAATGATTTTGGGGCTATTCAAGATGGGCAGATTTATCAATCTTTTATCTTATCCTGTAATTACGGGATTCACTTCAGCTGCTTCAATAATTGTTATTTCCAGTCAACTCAAAGATATTTTAGGGCTCCAAATCCCAAGATTCGAATATCTGTATGAGACCATTATGTTTACCATCAAAAACATTGGCGAGACCCACCTCCTTACTTTTGGAATAGCACTAATTTCTTTTCTTGGGATTTTCATTTTGAAAAGAGTTCATAGAAAAATTCCAGGTGCCCTGGTAGTTGTGGTTTTAGGAATCTTATTCTCGTACTTTTTTGATATGGCGGCAAAAGGAGTCGATATTATTGGTCTTGTACCTTCAGGACTTCCGTCATTCGATACACCAACACTCTCTTCTTCAAATATCTTTTCACTGCTTCCGACCGTCATATTAGTAACAATAATTGGCATTGTAGAATCCATCGGAATTGCAAAGGCATTGGAAAACAAGAACCAATCGTATGAAATAAATACCAATCAAGAATTACTGGCATTGGGTGTCTCAAAAATCGGAGGCGCATTCTTTGCTGCACTACCCTCTTCTGGAAGTTTTTCAAGATCGGCGCTATTACATGAAAACCGCGCCAAGACTACAGTAGCCTCTATTATAACAGTTCTATTCGTTATGTTGGCCCTCTTATTTCTGACACCATACTTATTCTACCTGCCCAAGGTAATTTTAGCTGTGATAATTATTTATGCGGTCAAAAATTTGTTTGAGTATAACTTGGCCAAAAAACTATTTCAACTACACACTTTTGATTTTGAAATAATGATGCTCACCTTCCTTGTCACATTATTAGTAAGTATCGAAGTTGGTGTAGGTGTCGGTTTCCTGGCATCGTTCATTGCCTTATATGCAGCTAAAGGTTCTTTTTTTACTGCTTTGAGAAAAGTTTTAACTCAAAATTTCAAGGATGAGATTTTTTGCACCAATGCACAATCAGACAATTGTATCTGTGAGGTGCATGTAAAAAACAACGTTTACTTTGGGAATGTCAACTATTTTAAAGATGCGATAAAAAACAAGCTCTTGGAAAATGACTCCATCTTTGAAGTAACAATTCAATGCGATAGTCATGTAGATATGGATAGTAGCGGTATCAAAGGACTTATAGAGATGACTCGACACTTCAATGACAAAGAAATATCGTACAATATCAAATGTCCAAACCAAAAGTTACAGAAGCGATTAAGAAATGTACATATTGATTTTCATCCTTGAATTCAGGATTAAAACACCTCTTTTAGTGCTTAGTCGTATACAGAAAAACGAGATGTCGGCTCAAGAGTAATGCCTATTTTGTCAATGAATTATATATAGGATGTTTCTACTTATAGCATCCTTGCTCATCCAAGCGCGAAACTTACTTTAACCCTTTACATTTTTTTCATATAAAGCGATCCAATCTTCGACGGTCATTTTTTGCATTAATTCTCCAACCAATTCATACGGAATGTGGTCAACTTTTTTGAATCGGATGCAACTCTTTCCCATATCGAGTTTGTACTTCGAATGCTTTGGGTATTCCGCAACGAACCAGTCGTGGAGTTTCTTATCTGCATATATCCCACTATGATAGAGGGCAATAAAGCCTTTTTGATTGGCAATATTCGCAAATGGAAGTGGTAGTTTGGGATCACAATGATAACCATCAGGATAAGTCGAATGAGGCACTAGGTAGCCTATCATATTGTAGCTCAGCATCAATTCGAAGCCATCAGGAATATTACTTTCAATCGTTTCTTTTAGTTTCATGAATGGACCGATGCGATCTTCAGGAATATTGGCAATGTAGTCTTCTATATCTTTGTATTTGGCGGGCATAATTATTTTTTTGCTAAGATATAAAGTCTGTAGAAATAAAAAAGCACCCCGATTGAGGTGCTTCATTTTTTATCTTTTTTGAATTAAATAAATTTAATCTATTGAATAGCAAAGTTTGCATCGTATTGAATGGAATATTTACCTGACGCTAAAAGTTCTTGGAAATACTGAGTAGTCATTTCTACCAAAACTTCTAATCTCGGAAACTTAACAAAAAACTTCCCATCCTTTTTACTTACTACTATTAATTTAGTTTTTGATCTTTCACCGTTTGAGTGACTTAAACCCATTTTGTTGAATTTTTATGTTATAAAATAAAAAGTAGCGATTCATATTTTATTATTTCATCTTCATTAAGATGTTATGGTTATTAAACACAGCAAAATCAATTTTGATTGTTCGGAATGTGTGATTTTTTTGTTAATATAATGTAACTCATTGAGGGTCAATAAAAATGATTTGAAATAACATTGAAAAGGTTGGATAAATGACAAATTGAAATGTGTCCTGACTAATATATGCATCACTTCCGGAATAGATCTTTGATATATTAATGTGTGTGTGTGTGTGTGTGTGTGTGTGTGTGTGTGTGTGTGTGTGTGTAAAACAAATTACATTCTAATTTATAAATGTACTCCTTGTCATCTTGAGCGGAGTCGAAAGATCAAGGAGTATGCCCTAACCTTAATTTCGACCATCGCGGAGAAATCTACCTCAGATCAATGACTTTCACCCTGTTAGATTTCCTTTAGATTTACAAACTAGACAACTTCACTTATATATAAATATTTACTATGTATAAATACTTAATTTTCTGCAATTTAAAATATTAGACTTAGAATTTTGATTGTCGAAGACGCCCCTAAAAAAGCGCTGCCTGCCGCTAAACAGTGGGTATGAGTGACTGAGCTCGAAGAGTGGCGACGAGAGTCGACAAAGGAAAGAACGCGTAAGCGATGGGTGGACTAAAGCTGCATTCGCAGCATAGCCTTTTTAGCGGCTTGATTCTTTTGTTTCTCATCAAGGAGAAAATGAAAGCCAGTCGCGGCGAGCGACCATATTAGTTTGAAAATGAATTATATGTATAGAAAATATTCATATATCATTTCCTTAGGTTGACGCCTATGTCCACGATGGTCGAAATAGTTTCATTTAGTCCATTGACGTTCTTCGACAGGCTCAGAATGACAATACTCCACTTTGGTCGGGATGACAATGACAATAAATAATTTAGTGCAAAATTATTCTACACACTATTAGTGTTGAATTATCATCATTTTATTTTTCTCAACTCTACCCTACTATTTAATCTTCTATCTTCCTTTGTAATATTTTCATTCAGCGGGTTGCTCTCTCCTTCACCAATGGCTGATATTTTGGATGAATCCAAGTTAAATTTATCCACCAGCACCTCAAGAGTAGAGCTGGATCGCTGAATGGAAAGAGTCATATTGGCCGTATTACTTCCTTGTGAATTTGTATGCCCCACCAGGTTGTAGGATTCTCCATCACTGCCATTAATAATTACCACCAAATGTTCAATTAAAATTTCGCTCAACACAAATTGAGGAACCAAACTACCGCTTTTAAAATAAGTCAAGTTTACCCCTCCATTTGATTCGACCCATGTATCTAATTCGTCAATAGTACTTAATGCCAATTCTGGATAACTGAATTCTCCTGATGTCACAGCATCTTCATGATTTTTATCCGAGCTTTGATTATGGTCTCGATGCATTTCTAATGTATTTCTTCCACAAGAAATCAATGTGGCACAAAACATCCATATTAATAATACTCTCATTTTTATCAAATAATTAAAATTGAGTGTGATATTTAACTGGAAATTGAGCAGGAATCTCATCCTTATCCTCACCTAAATTTTGACGCAAATCAATCTCAATTCCTCGAGCTATAGTAGAAATAGGCACATCATTCGCAGTACCTTCAAATGGATTTTCTCCTGTCCGTCCTATCCTTTCCATGGTATGGAAAATCCAAGCCACAATAACATAAAACGGTATGCACAACCAAACAAATACATCTCCCATAATGGGTTGATTTTCGGCCATTTCTTGACCGATTTGGGCAAATTGAGGAACCAGGGCAAGAGGAAGTAAAAGCACAAAAATCCACATAAAAAAATGATTCAGGGTTGCAAAATGTCTCGGATAGGGAAAGTTCTTAATCCGTTCACTCTTTCCCTGAAGTGTGAACATTTCTTCCAAAACACCCTCTAACTGCAAAAATGAAAATTCCCAAATTATTCCACGTTCTTTTAGCTTTCTCAAATGATGAGATTGTAAATAAAGTATTGCTGTCTGTTTGTTATTCTTGCTCATCGCATATTCAAAATCACTGTCGGATAAGTACGGTCGCAAATCATCCTCCAGGTTTGAATCCAATTCGGGTGGTCGTGCATCCCATTCCTGATTGGTTTTATGCTGTACCGCAGTTTCCCATGGCTTTGGCATCCGCATAGCATGTCGTAGCGCCGTCATCCAAGCAATATGTCTATAGGTAAAGGTTTTAATCTCCCCTTCTAATTCACTTTCTGACATCGGAGTTTTTGCATATTCATTGGTCAACATGTCTTGTACAAACATTCCGAAGGTTCTGGAAGTATTCACTATCCCTCCCCAAATCTTTCGGGCTTCCCAAATTCTTCCATAGGCTGAATTGTTTTGAAAACCTATCACAAATGCTACCGCTGTACCAATTAATGCTAAAGGTGTCCAGGGAATTTTGAGCCAATTGAGATCAAGGAAGTAGTAGATGGCCACCCAGATGGTGATAATTACTACAAACAAAAATGTTTCGTATCTGGTCCACCACGCCATTTCGCGGGTAGTGTAAGTTTTTTTAGTGTGCATACAAATTGTCTTATTGGAACCAACAATTTATCCTTTTTTTATTTAATGAATAGAATGAATTACGAAGAAACTCAAATTAAATCCAATATCTCCACTTTGAATATTCTCAACTTACTTTTTAGCCCAAATCACCAAATTAATTGAGTTTCAAGAAGTACTAAAAGCAGTCTTTTCAAAGAGCAATATGATCTCCACTGAATTCTTATTTCATTTATCTTCTTGCTCAAATTGCTTCAAATGGTTCTTAGCTATCAAATATTTTTCTAAAATTTCTATTTGTACAGTCTTGTCTTTTTCCTTTATCATCTGGGCATTCAAATCCTCCATAAGCGCTTGCGTTTCTTCAAGAGTTTTGGGCAATCCATCATCCTCTTCTATTCCCAAATCTGAGTTTTTAATATTAAACTTTTCCCTTGTATACTTTGAATTGAGCAAACTCACTATTTCGGGGTTGGACGGTGAATAAAAAATATCTACTTCTTGTCCTCTTTTCAACTTATAATATTCGGACTCTCCTACACTAGCAACGGAGTTATGCTCTACATCGTCACCACTCCGATATTTAATACTAACGTCAAATATTTCATTTCCTTTCATCTTATATTTCGACAAATCCATTACTGTACCCTTGGCTGCAATTCCATCATCCAAAAGCAAGTTGTCTTTTCTATTTGACTGATTCACAATCAATAAAACGGGGATTAACACTACAAAAAGGGATAACCAAAGCACACTATAATCGGTCGACTCACCGCCATTACTATTCCAGTCTTCTCTTCCATAATCAAACATAGCTTGAAAAAGAAAAAATGAACCTGTTATACCAAAAATTGCAGAAAACAATATGGTGTAATTTTCATAAACCTCAATCGGAATAATATAAATAGCCGTAAAAAATATCATGGCTGCGATGGCCAAATAAATTACCCTTCGTTTGATATTCAATTTCCTTTTTTGCTTCTTAAATGAGTTGTTTTGATTCATCCTATTTCGTTAAAAAATTTGCTGCTGAGTTTTTAAAATAGCATTGATATGATATTGAATAATTTTATCTCTTCCATCTCTGGTCATCAAGATATTTTTGCATTCATCTTCATTATCCATAAAGAAATTCTCCGTTAGAATCGCTGGCATCTTGGTTTTGGTAAGTACAAAAAACTTGGCTTCTTTGTCCAGGTCACCATCACTAAAATCTGTTCGCAGCCTTTTATTTGGAAACATACTTTTGAATTCATTGCCAAAAATCGTAGCAATCCGATCGCTTGTTGTACTTCCAGGTGAAGTATATACTTCAGATCCATGACCACCTCCAGCATTACTATGAATACTCAAATAAAAACAATCCTGAGGCAAGAATCGATGCGCTCGATTTACTCGAGTTTTAAGAGTGACGTCTCGGTACTCGGGCGCGATATTCACATACTTCACCTCCAACTTTGTCAATTGTTCAATAATGCCATTTACTATTGCTCGGTTGAATTCACCTTCAAAAAGTTGAGAGCCATCATCCCACACAGGTGATCGTTTGCCTTGTGTTTGGTATGTGCCATTGACAAGTGCTCCGTGCCCGTTATCTAATAATACTATCATCTTTAATATTTTAAGTACAATTAAAGATACTTAATAAGCAGAATTGCAACGAAACAATACATCCGTAATAATCATTTGGCAAATAAAAAAGCCCAGGTCGTTAAACCCAGGCCAGTATATTTTTCTAGTAAATTGTTCTATTTAAATGATACAATAAGCTCTCCTTCTTTAGATTTTTCGGGATCAACACATGCCAATATGGAAGCCTTCTTTTCTAAAAAAAGCTCTTTGTCTTTCATATTATCAATTACTTTTTGAAGCATTTCCTTTTCGGCTGGTGTATTGAGAATCATTTTGGATGTATTTGAAATTTCTTTTTTCATATTACCAAATTTAAGGCATTTTAGGTAAAACAACAATATAATCATAAATAGTTCCTACTTCATAGGACTGTATAGTACCATTTTGTGACCCATAGAATTCATATTCTAGAATTAATTTCTTATACCTCTGATTTATAAATCTATGATATGCTAAATGTCGAATTTCATCAGATCCTTTTACATGTATTGCTGAATTTTCAAAGTTTTTGAAGAATATAGGTATGGTATTTAGAACTGTATTAAAAACAATGTACATATCACCATTATTAGATCTCTCAAGATCATCAATATCATATGATCCTAATAATTTATTTCCAAACCCCAGGTTGAAAGATTCAATTTTATCAAGGCCTGATTTATTATAAAATATTTGTATTTTATCATATCGAACAATTTTTACCACATCTT
The DNA here is from genome assembly GCA_965230575.1 of Saprospiraceae bacterium. Classification (GTDB taxonomy): domain Bacteria; phylum Bacteroidota; class Bacteroidia; order Chitinophagales; family Saprospiraceae; genus CAJXUU01. The sequence goes on along the minus strand of OZ246013.1, from coordinate 4,657,603 downwards.
TCAAACCTCTACTGATAAAGGTAAAAAAGCATCCAGTTTCATCCGATTGTGTTTCATATTGCTCTAATTCCATTTAAATTGGTTGTGTAATTAGTTTTATTTGTAACTACAACTGAGATTTATTCGTATTGTGACATTATTAGGACTTAAAATAAAGCTTGTTAGAAAAAACTTAGTGATATCAGCGCAAGCGGACTTATTCTAAATCCTCAAATTATTTTTGATTGAAGCCTCTTAAACATCCTGGATAAATTGGGTTTTCATGCTTGGCAAGGATGGAATCTATTAGTACACATAGTACCAATGGTCAAAGTGTAATCTCGAGAATTTGGATCGTATTTCGTCATTTAATAGATACTCAAGCGAGCTTGGATTGAGTATGGCAATTTGCTGTAGCTACTTCGCAGAGATTGACTACGTCCATCCCTAATGGCTCCAAAGGTCAAAATAAAATCTCACGATCTTCGATCGTATTTTGTCATTCATATGAAAATTCAAGCGAGCTTGATTTCCATCTAAATAACAAAATCTTTCCGCTTACGCGAAAAGATTTCATTCTCTGTGGAGCTGCAGGGATTCGAACCCTGGTCCGGAGAAAGCACCCTACAACCTTCTACATGCTTAGTTTTTATTCGGATTTTCGAGTAGACACAGGCATAAAAACGGCGACATGTCTACCTTATCTTCTTTATCTCGGGTGATAGTCGAAGCATCCTACCACCCATACCCGAAGTTGTTTAAGTCGTTACGCTGTGTATCGAGCGTCAAGCGTATTGACTAAAAGCTTTATAATCCTAGATTATGCAGCCATTGCGAAATTATTCTCGCCAATTAATGTTTGATTGGAAATGGTTAAGGAGTATACAATCTTCCCCCTGCATGCTTACTGTAAAATCATCGATCCCGTCGATACCAGTCAGCCCCATATGTTTTAGAAAGCTATCATTATAGTCTTCTCGCCTATTGAATATAATACCAAAGGCATCTCATTAATGTTTTCTAACCATCATTAGTTCATTAATGGTGTAAATATTGATAAAATATATCAAAGTATGGAATGAATAAAACAAATAGTGTGTAGAACAAATTGCACTAAATTATTTTTTGTCATTGTCATCCCGACCACAGTGGAGGGATTGTCAATGGACAAAAAGAAATTATTTCGACCAAAGTGGAGAAATCTAACAGGGTGAAAGTCATTGATCTGAGGTAGATTTCTCCTCGATGGTCGAAATTAAAGTTAGGACATACTCCTTGATCTTTCGACTCCGCTCAAGATGACAAGGAGTATATTTATACATCAGAAAGTGCAATTTGTTTTACACACAAACAAATATATGATGTCAGATATCAACAAGGTTTATTTATATAAGCGCATCATTATCTCATGCCAAATGCAAACGTTTACCCAGATGCTATTGAGACAACCCATATTGAATGATACTAAGAAATGTCAAATACTGGCAAAAAATATTAAAATTTAAGGAACTGTACACGAATGCCATGTATTAATTAGTTTTGAGATGGAGAAATATTCACTTTTTTGGGTATATCTACTCGAAGTCCTTTTTTACATTTCAGAAAATTTAGATACAATTTTCATATGTAAAAAATGTTTAATATATTAGTGTTTGATTATTATCACGAGTTGAATAGCAATCTGATCTATTTACTTTAATAATCGTCACTCCCTTACTACAAACAACCCTAATTTTTATATAGTCATTTAACCCTTTCCCTTTGCACATCCTTGGTGTAAAACCTCAATGTTGACCACTTTGTCAATCCAGTGAGTTTTTCAGATCAAATACCCTGTTAGCAATTTAATATAAAATGTCCTTTTAATAAGTTGGCATATGCTGGCTGTATTGAACAACTAACAATTTTTATAAAATGAGAAAATCTGAATACCCCCAATCCATAGAGGAGACCCAAAGTCTTATTGATGACCTGACATATCTTGTTGAAAATGAACCCGATAGAGAAAGAAGAAGAGAGTTATTCTTATTAAAAATTGAACTCCGAGATCATATTATCAAAATTGGTCTCGAAAGGCAAAAAGAAGAGGCGTAGTTTGAAAGCATTTGAATATTTTGACAAAAGGAATCAAATTCCTTTACGACCGTACAAACTACAAATCGGACAATCTTTCGCATTGTGACCTCGCGCAGGACAATATTGCCTTCCGAAAAATATTATCTGTAAATGGAGGTTGTTCCACTTTTCTTTGGGGAACAACCTCTTGAGGTCTTTTTCCGTTTTATCAACATTTTTTCCCGTACTCAGACACCAGCGATATGCCAACCTATGAATATGTGTATCTACTGGAAATGCAGGTACTCCAAAGGCCTGAGACATTACCACCGAAGCAGTTTTGTGCCCCACACCAGGAAGAGCTTCCAAAGCCTCAAAGGACTGGGGCACTTCTCCATCATGCTTTTCAATAATAATCTTGCTGAGCTCACTTATCGCTTTTGATTTGCGAGGCGACAGTCCGCATGGTCTAATGATCGCTTTTATGTCTTCCACATCCTGAACGGCCATATCATGTGGATTATCTGCCAACTTCCATAATTTGGGAGTGACCATATTCACTCGTTCGTCTGTACATTGGGCTGACAACAGTACGGCCACCAACAATGTATATGGATCGCGATGATCCAAGGGAATAGGAACCTTTGGATACAATTTTTCTAATATCTCAATGATATGATCTACCTTTTCTTGCTTGGCTGCCATTAGAGTGATTTTAAGAATTGCATGGTATCTACTCCATCCGCATAATCAGAAATAGAGGGTTTTTGCGCCTCTCCAAATTTAAAAGCAGACATTTGTGGAATATCAGTCCTGCTAACAATGCATTGGATTTGGTCTGCCGCATCCGTTAGGTGTTGAGACAATAATTCCAAATCAGAATATTCTTCATAGTGAAGCGTGGCTATTCGTGAGGTAATATCCTTGGAAGCTGTGATAATCAGACTACCACTCATCAAAAATTCAACCTTATTCAATAAAAAAAGTGCATTGTTATAATCAAAATTATTTCGGTACTTGTTGTGATTTGCGATATCCTTATATCCGTCGTGAAGGGTTTCTAGCAGTGGATCAAAATTGTAGTTTTTTGGTACATATAGCTTCGATACATTCCTGCATCCAAGTCCAAAATAATTGAATATGTCTTCTCCCAGAGCTAAAAAGTCATCTTTTGATTCTGTGCCATCCAAGACACCTACGGCACTTCTATTTTTTCTAATAATGTTTGGATATTTCCCAAAATACTGCTCAAAATATCGTGCAGAATTATTACTTCCTGTAGCTATCACTGCATCAAAGCCATTGAGGCGTTCGGCAAACTCAAAATAGGATTTACTTTCTGGATATTGATCTGTCATTCTACCTAGTACCGCCTTCAATAATATTGAATCCTTTGAGGAACATTTGATCATTGACATATGCCCGCTGACAAAGGTGCTCAAAATGTCATGGAATCCAACCATCGGAATATTTCCAGCCAAAACAAGACCTACCTTCTTCATCTCTCCCCTATCGGCAATGCTATAATGATTGGACCATGCCGTCAAAATAGGTTCTCTTAAAAACTGATCCCTTATCGCATTCAATGCCTTCCAGGAATTCTCTGAGGTAAACCACTTATTCTCATTATAGGCTTGAACAATTGGTCCCTCAAGCCAATCAGCACCTGATTCTATTTCCTCTCCTAAATAACTTAATGCCTTAATTCTATCCTTAAGCTCCATCTCGTTTAAGTTTTTTACGTGTAGTTGTATATCCCCTCCATTTTTCCAGCGCCGCAGCAAAATCTGGTGGAAGATCAGAATTAAAATGCATTCTTTCCTTGGTTATCGGATGGACAAATCCCAACGATGCAGCATGTAATGCTTGACGAGGGATGAGGTCAAAAGTATTTTCAACAAATCTTCGGTAATTGGTAAAAACAGTGCCTTTCAGAATCTTATCACCTCCATATCTCGCATCATTGAATAAGGTATGACCGAGGTATTTCATGTGCACCCTTATTTGATGCGTCCGACCTGTCTCCAACTTGCACTTCACTAAAGAAACATAGTATAGATTCTCCAAAACTTCATAATGTGTAATGGCATGCTTTCCCATTTCCTCTTCTTCATCATATACAAACATTTGAGTTCTAAGCGTAGGATGACGGCCAATATTTCCTTCGATTGTTCCTTTTTCTTTCTCTACATCACCCCATACCAATGCGATGTATTCTCGATCAATAGTATGGTCAAAAAACTGCTTACTCAATCCGCTTATGGCATCTTCTGTCTTCGCTATTACAAGCAAACCAGAGGTATCCTTATCTATCCTGTGCACCAATCCAGGTCTATCGGCAAGATTGCCTTCCATTACTGGCAACTCTGTAGATTTGAAATAATGAACCAGTCCATTGACCAAGGTTCCCGACCAATTGCCCACTCCAGGATGTACCACCAGACCCGCTTGTTTGTTGATTACCAGAATGTAGTCATCTTCATAGACAATGTCCAATGGTATGGGTTCTGGTTTGACGCCTTGCCCAGCCATGGGTTCGTGCTCCATAAACACTTTGATCTCATCTAATGGTCTTATTTTGTAATTGGATTTGGTGGTCTCACCATTTACCCTGACCCTGCCTGCCTTACATGCATTCTGAATCCGACTTCTAGTGGCATGTTCCATTCTCGACATGAGAAACTTATCAATCCGCACAGGAGATTGTTTTTTATCTACGATGATTTTATATTGTTCATACAAATCATCCAAACCATCATCTTCCCATTCCTTCTCCTTCTCAGCCATTGCAACCTTTATTTTAATTCAATTTGATCCACTATTTCAAGACCATATCCGATCAAGCCAATACGTTTCTTGTCATTGCTTGAGATCAATTTGATTTTACCAACATTCAAGTCTCTCAATATTTGTGCACCGATTCCAAAATCTCTTTGTTCTGTACTTATCAATGGATCATTGTCAGGATCGGTATCAATTGACTTTAGCTTTTGAATAATTTGATCTCCTTTTTCACCATGACGCATATATAGAAAAACCCCGCTTTGTTCTTTTGCCAAAATCTTCATGGCTTGATCAAGCTTTGATGCATAGCCATCGAATAAAAGGCCTATCACATCGCCTGTTTCTGTATTCGAATGCACTCTGACCGCTGTAGGAATATCAGCATTAATTTCGCCTCTGTATATGGCCAGGTGAACATCGTCTGTAGTATTTTGCTTGTAGGCTGCTACTTTGAATTTTCCGTACTTGTCGCTCTCAATTTCAGTCTCTACTTCCTTGGTTACTATTCTCTCGGTGCGCATCCTATATTCGACCATGTCCTTGATAGATATCAGCTTCAAGTCCAATTTATCAGCCAATTTTCTCAATTCAGGAAGTCTTGCCATGGTACCATCTTCGTTCAGAATCTCTACCAAAACACCTGCGGGATAAAATCCAGCCATCCTAGCTAAGTCTATCGCTGCTTCTGTATGTCCCGTTCTTCTCAATACTCCACCCGACTTTGCGATTAATGGGAAAATATGACCTGGACGTGCAAAATCTGACGATTTTATATTAGGATCTACCATGGCTTTGATACCTGTGGATCTGTCGTAGGCCGATATTCCAGTACTGCATCCATGGCCAATAAGGTCAATAGACACTGTAAAAGCAGTTTCATGCAATGCTGTATTATCCCTCACCATCAAATCGAGACCCAATTCTTTTGCTCTTTCACTTTCGATAGGTGTGCAGATAAGCCCGCGGCCATGTGTAGCCATGAAATTGATCATCTCAGGTGTGATCTTCTCCGCTGCACAGATAAAATCGCCCTCATTCTCTCTATCTTCGTCATCAACAACGATTATTATTTCGCCATTCTTAATTGCAGAAATGGCACTTTGGACAGTGTCCAATTTGATCTCAGATGATACTTTATCTTCTATCATTATTTCATTTTATCTTTTCTCAAATAATTTTGTCAATGTTTCGATACTTTGATTCCAACTGTAGTTTTCTCTCACAAACATAAGGGCATTTTCTTTCAACTCCATATAAATTTGCTCATCATTCAACAATCGTTCAACACTGGCTTTAAACTCTTCTTTAGTATCAGCCACCAAAATCTCTTTATTGTGTTTGGCTCCGATGGCATTATTCACTGAAGTACTGGTAATACAGGGAATTCCCATGGCCATAGCTTCCAAAATCTTGTTTTGTTGACCAGTACCAGACCACAATGGAGCTACAAATATTTTGCAACTTGAATATGCATCTCTCACATCCTCGATCCAGCCAGTAATAGTAACGTTTTTACCCGCAAGAAGTTTCACCCTTTTATCAGGTCTCGCTCCTGCAATCTGATACCTCAAATTTTGATTCAAGAGCGGCTTCAATATATTTATAAGATATTCCGCAGCATCGACATTAGGTGGATAGCCCATATTGCCCACAAAACCGACATCATATACCTTTTCCTTCACCTGAGGAGAGAAAAAGTCCGTGTCAATTCCATTCCTTACGACGGTTATTTTATTTTCTACTGGTGTATTTATTTGATGTTTATCCTGCTCACTTATTACGGTATGATGGTCAAATGATTTGTAAATACTTGACTCATATCTCTTCAACCTGCTCGCTTCGAGTCGAAATATCAATGAAAGAGGCCCGGAAACTACTTCTGCCCTTCGTTCCATACCTACTCCCAAGGCATCCATGTAGTCCAATGTTTTTGGAAAAGGTAGATCCTTGGCATACTCCGACATTCGAGTCAGCTGGCAGTATATATGATCTGGTTGAAATTGCTCAGCTAGTTTTCTTATCTTTTTGTGAATGGATGAAGAATAATAAACGGCCACTTGGAAAGGTGTACGAGAAAAGGCACTCTTCAAAAGTGATAGTCCTCTTTTGTGCTTTTTCAATCTAAAAACTTCAAGCCTACTTACTATGGATTCAACCTTCGACATGTGTTCTGTAGATATTTCTTCATCAGTGAGCGCCACTAAAAACACCTCATGCGATTTGCCCAAATGCCTAAGCTGATGATACATCCTCAATTTGTCCCCTTTTTCGAGCGGGTATGGAAATCGCGGACACAAAACGAATAGTTTCACAAATGCATTGATGGTTGAGCCGCAAAAGTAATGAAGTAGTGTAAGAATAGATAATGAATTTCTTTTTCTTTTTTCAACCACAAAGTTCACCAAGATTCACAAGGATATCACAAATATGTTATTGAATAAAGGTGGAAAACGGGAGGAAGAAGGATATGCACTTTTGTCAGAAAGTAAACTACATCTTACCTGTCGCCTTAAACCCTGTACTCTGCACCTAAATCATGCCGCAATTGCTTCTTTTTCTCCCTTGATTCTTTCGTACAGGTAGAATGGGATAAGCACGGCCGAGAACAAGACCAACATTAGAAACTCAATATTCATGATATACCATGGCCATGGACCAAGCAGGTTATAAATAGTGGTGCCAGGTGGCTTGGCATTCAAGTACAAATAGTTGCTTCCAAGCACGTAATTAAGTGGATAGATGATAGCAGCGAGAATATTGAGGGCCAACGCGGAACGAACAGCATCCTTGAGTCTGAACCGATAACCCAATACGTAGTAAATATATATTGCGATGACAGGAAGTCCGGTATGGATAGCCCAATAGCGAATGGCTTCATAATGCGGGAAGGTATTCAACAATGTAGGCGTAATATTGGCCTGCGCAGTACCAGCCAAGATCCAGAAAAAAGTTACAGAAAGTACAATTCTCGACTTGTAGTACAATCCCAAAATTAATAATAGTGGTAGGATATTGCACAACTGTAGCGGAAGATCTTCGGTAATATCAAAATTGCCCAAGTACAACCTAATGAAGGTTTTGAAAAGCTGAATACCGTACAGTACAGCGGCCAGAATAATAACATTTCTCCATCTTTGCTTTTCATTCCAGGAGTGTTTTCCCTTCGCGATGAACCAAGCACCAAATATCAAGACGATCAAAACGCTAAAAAAGTGTTCGATGCTATAACTTGAAAAAGAAATAGTGTCAGTATAAAAAGCAGACAAATCCATTAGCTATTCTCTTTTGGAATGATCTCAGTTTCCTCTCCAAAGTATTGAACAAATCGTTGCATATCATTGGCCAGCGCCTGATTTCTGGTAGCCTTAAAATAGGTATCTGCCAATGCTCTCAAGGTCTGAAACATAAATCTATCCATTTCAGCCACTTGCATTTCACTCGTCCAAAGATCAATTTTGTAAGTATCCAAATGATTCTTATCGAATAATGACAGCAACATTGCTTTGCACTCACTGTCTGGTGTATCATTCGGGTTCGCGGTACTATTCCATGCAATATTTACAGGATGTTTGTCCTCATTGAGCTGTACATCAATAGTGATGGTATTCTTACTTGTTTTTTTTGACATGCTTCTTAATTTCAAACACAAAGAAAAGAAGGATTATTTATATATTATTTAATTGAATGGAATATTTAACCTTCAGGGCATATAGTCTATTCGCAGCATCTATTTACTATTCGACATGCTTTCTCAATGGATTGTAACTTGTGCTACAAATGTCCCTATTAAAAAAGACTAATTTTGCTTTTGAAAATATGAAATAATGTTCTGGAATAAAAAGAAAATTAATCCTGCTCCTCAGTTGACCGATGCTACTTTCAATGAAGCGGTAAAAACAGACAAGGGCATTCTACTTGACTTTTATGCATCATGGTGCGGACCATGCAAGGTCATGTCACCCATAATCGATGAATTGGCAGAAGAATATAAAGATCGGGCGTTGATCGTAAAAGTAGATTCAGAGAAGAACCCAAATCTTTCGGCACACTTCCGAATAAAGAGCATCCCTACCCTCATCTTTATCAAAAATCAGAAAGTCATAGAAGTAATCAATGGTTTGGTGCCAAAACCGAATCTACAAGAAATGATGGAGGACTTGATTGCCTATAAGTTTGAGGAAGAGGAGGAATGAATCTGTAATGAAGTTGGAACTAAAAGCCCTTTGATTTACCGCAAAGGTGCTAATGGCGCTAAGTTTTTTTTGAGATTTTAATTTATCAGCTAGTGGTTTTACCAGATATTAACTTCTGGCTCCAGTTTGATTCCAAAGATTTTTTCTACCCCATCCTGAATGGATTTTGCGAAGGACAACATCTCATCACCAGTCGCATTTCCATAATTGACCAAGACGAGGGCGTGGCTCTTATGCGTACCAGCATCTCCTTTTTGCATTCCTTTGAATCCAGCTTTTTCTATGAGCCATGCCGCTGGAATTTTGACCGTTTTATCATCTATTGGATAATTCACAACTGCTGGATAGGTCTCTTTTATTTGATTTAGGATTTCTATTGGGACAATTGGGTTTTTGAAAAAGCTGCCTGTGTTTGGGATTTCTTTTGGGTCTGGCAATTTTGACTGTCGAATTTCGATAACGGCATTGGCTACATCTTCTATAGTGGGATGAGTGACTCCCTTATCAGTCAATCTTTGATTTATGGCACCATACGAGGTGTTGAGAACATGTCTTTTGGAAAATATATAATTGACATGGGTAATGATGTACCTGCCCTTGTATTCATTCTTAAATACACTTTCTCGATACCCAAATTTACAATCTTCTTTGAAAAACACCCTTGAAGTGCCCTCATTCAAATCTATCGCATGCAGGCTATGAAAGACTGATTCTTGTTCTACTCCATAAGCGCCTATATTTTGCATTGGGGCCGCTCCTACACAACCAGGAATGAGCGCTAGATTTTCGATACCTCCTAAATTTTGGCTAATAGTCCAAAGCACTAGATTGTGCCAATTTTCACCTGCTCCTACCTTTACAAGCACCTTATCTTCATCCTCATCAATAATTTCGATGCCCTTAATCTCATTCTTTAGGATGTAAGCATCTTGATCCTTGGTAATCAATATATTACTTCCACCACCTAATATTTTCAATGGACTTAATCCTTTGACCAAAACTTCATAAATCCCTCTTTCAGAATAAATAGGAATGATGCCTTTAGACTTGGCGGTCATTCGCATGGTATTGAAGTCGCGGAGGTCAGACTTATTAGATATCATAGATCTGTATTGATCGCAAAGTAGAGTTAGATATACAAGATTTAAAGGCTACAATTCGCTCTCAGGGTCGGTAATCTTTCTTAGTTTCGGGATATTGAAGTCATATTGAATTCCAATATTGAGCGACCTTGACCCGTCATCTGGATGGTAGCCATAGCGCACAAATGCATGAGCCGAAAATCCACTCATTCCGAAGCCATATCCGACCTGCCCGATATAAGTCTTGAATAAATCTCTTTGACCACCCTTTTCTTCGAATGAATCAGCCAAATAATAAAGTTCTGTCTTGCTATATTGAATTCCAGCTCCGATCGACCAACCAAATTTGCCTTCCTTGTCCAAGCCACTTAGTCCACCAAAATTAAACTTTGCCATAATCGGAAATGAAGTAGTACCCAAACCTTTATAATCCTTGACCGAAAGCCCGAACAGACCAATGGTCGCCTGCGCCTCTAAAGATAAAGAGAAATCATTGCCTCCCATCCAAATCTTTGGACCCAAACCCAAATTGAGCAATGCACTACCTGCAGAAGTAGATTCATCAAGCGCATCGTTTGGATTTTGGTAATAATGGTAAATATCATGACTGGCCGTAAGACCTATTCCGAATTGGCTGTAGCCTATGGAAAATGAAATGCTAAAAATAAAAGCAGTAAGAATTGACTTCATAATCTTTTTTAGTTTGGAAGTGAATTTATGAGCGATTATGCTTTTTCACTTCTCGTAATGCAATACACATTACATCATTTTATAATACAAAATTAAAACTATCCCAGTATTAAACAAAGGTTACTTCAGTTATTGTTCCAAGTTTAAATATTCTGTGCCTAGCAATCCCTTACAAAACTGTAAATCAATTGATTTTGTTACATTTTTGCCTTCTGCGATATCTTTATCAAGCACAAAAGTCTTCTTTTCATTATCTTTAACGATCGTTAGAATCCATTGGTTGGCTTTAATTTCTCCCTTTTCCAGCTTGCCATATCCCGAAGCCATCCTTCCCTTATAACCAATTACTTCATAAGATGAAAAATTACAGTTTTTGGTTGTGTACTGCCTATTACAAAAGGTAATTAGGGCAAACCAAATCACAAATGAAAATAGTACCGCTGAACCCACCAGAACATATAAATTATCAAAATCCAAACTTTTCCTGAACTTGAAATAAAAAATCAGTCCTGTTATTATTGCCAATGGAAGAGTCAAGTAAATCAACCTCATAAAGTGGAGCAAAAGGCTGAACGATGGAACACTCAAAGAAATATACAAGATTGACAAGATCACTAAAAACGAAATTGGCAGGTATACGATAGGTTTGTTCATATCAATTCAAATATTTGCTGCCTTCCCGTTTGGTCAAATTGGCAAGGTCTGGATGATCGGCAATAAATTCCTTTACTTCTAATGGATAAAATTTGGATGCTTGACGCAATGCCCATCCACTTGCCTTATTAATAAAAAACTCCTTTGAGCCAATATTAGATTCGACAAGCGCAAACAGCAAATCCAAATTCACCTTGTCTTTATAACGCAGTTGATGGATCAATGCTGACCTATTGAGCCACATATTATCAGAATTGTTCCATTTTTCGACCCAATGATTACGGATTTCGTGATTTTTAAAGAAAATAGCTCCAGCAATATTTGGTGCCAATCCATCCACGGTATCCCACCAGCTTTTGGTAATTATCAGTTGTTCGATACGATCCAGGTATGATTCATCCAGTTTTTTCGACCTTGTATCCAGAGCATCCAATGCTGTATATTGCAATTCTCTTTGAGGCAATTTCCAAAGCGACTCCGCATAGGTGAATAATGAATCAGTATCCATTTTTTTCCAATGGATCTTCAGCTTTCTCTGCACATTTTTCCGAGCAGGGGATTTGACGCCAAAAAATTCGAAATGATTTTTCATATAACGCATCATCTGTACACTATCAGCCTCCACTTTAACATTTTGCATCATTGTGATTGTATTTTTCACCAATTCATCAATTCCCATGTTCATTTTTTTAATCGATTCGGTATAAAGAAACATACTTTTTTGTGTGATTCGCATATAAATTGCGAGATCAAGTTATTTTTGATCCAAATTATTACGATTTGAATATTTTTATAATTGGTTCTGGAAATATTGCTTACCACTTGACCAAGGCACTCAAAAAAAATAATGTTGGCTTAGCAGGTGTTTATTCAAGAAATAAGAAAGAAGGGCAGGCCATAGCGCGAATGTCAAAGTCAGCCTGGCATCAAAAGCTCAAAAACATCCCTACTGATGCGGACATCTACCTTGTTTGTGTCTCTGATGACGCTATTCAATCCATAATTGAATCAATGCCCAAATCAGTAAGGAAATCCAAAATAATAGCGCACACCTCAGGAAGTAAGTCGATGAGTGAGACTTTGAATTCCTGTAAAAACGGAGGTGTTTTCTATCCCTTACAAACATTTACCAAAGGAAATAAAATGACGTATCGGTCGATTCCTTTTTGTATAAATGGTAAGAATAAAAAAACGATCAATAAGCTTTTGAAGTTAGCAGCTGCGATCAGCGATACGGTCCATCAAATCGATGACAATCAAAGAAAGAACATTCACCTGTCAGCAGTAATAATTAATAATTTTGTGAATCACTTAATTATGGTTTCGGAAGACCTACTTAAAAGTCAAGACATCGATGCCGACATCCTACAGCCCCTGCTTCAGGAAACCATCAAGAAACAAAAAATGCTGGGTGCTTTTGAGGCGCAGACTGGCCCAGCTAGAAGACTTGATGCTAAAACACTAGCTGCGCATCTAGACCTTCTCAAGCAAAACAATGAATATTCCGAAATCTATAAATCTATTTCCAAAAGCATCCAAAAAACCTATAAACCGAAAGTATGAGAGTAATTGGAGAAATCAAACATCCGAAATATAAAATTACCGTCCTGAAGATGAATGAAAAAGTCACCTTGCAAATCGAAGATCGACTTGTCACCCAATCCTATGTATTTAGAGATGGATCTGGAGTGAGCGATCTCCCTTCTGCAGAGCTGGTATTGACTCCAGATTTTATGGATGGTATTGATGCCAGATTCAGCCAAATGAATGCCGACTACATCAAAGCCCTGGAAAAAATCAACATTGACCCAGAAGATGACTTTGACATTATCTAACTTTTGACTTGCGAATTCTTCATGAATGCCTCGTGATCTTTGTGGATCAAAATGAGGTAAGAATAAATATTGACAACCATGATCGCATAGATTTCACTAAGAATCTCGGATTGCCTGAATTATCCGATCCTTACCTTGCAAGTCTTGAATAAGTTGAGTTTTGTAATCCTGTTCAAAAACGGCTTGAACTTCGGATGCATTGAATTCATTGCACTCTAAAAAAATAGCCAATTTATCGCTCGATTGTTTTTCTGCAAACCGAAATATTTCATTGTAAAACAATAATGGATTCTCATTCTCTACGAATAAAGCTACATGTGGTTCGTGATCCAATACATTAGAAGACATCAATGACTGCTCATTCTGCGGAATATATGGTGGATTGCTTATAATAATATCAAATTGGCCCAGAGCATCCCATTTCCCTTCATCCAAGAAGTCAACATTTTGAAAATCTACAGAAGTCTTGAGTTTATTATTATTCTCTTCGGCGATAGACAACGCACCTTCGCTTACGTCCAATCCCACAACATTAAGCTTGGGAAACAACTTTTTCAGCGTGATAGGAATACACCCAGAACCTGTACCGATGTCGAGAACATTTGAGTGCTCAAGATTATTCTTCTTAATATATTTTTCAACGGAATAGACAAGTTCTTCGGTTTCAACGCGCGGTATCAATACATTTTTGTCCACTTTAAAAAAATAGCCATAAAAGGGTGCGACTCCGGTAACGTATTGCGATGGCTCTCCTTTTGAAATCCGATCAATGAGTGCGTCTACTTCTTCTTTGGGAAGTGAGGCGATATTGGGAATATCCTCCAATAAAATGGCAACTACGGAATCGATAGATTCCTTGGAAAATGATTTTTCCAATTTTGTTGAAATGTATGTTTTCAGCTCTACCATCGATTATTTCCGTATTTCGAGTGGATAATAAAAACCCGTTGGATATCCTCGACTTACCCTATTCCATCTATCCTTTCGTTGTTGTTTTTTCAATGATTTGAAAGTTGAAGTCTTTCCCAGATCATAAAAATCATAACCCAAGTCTTCACAAATATCCTTTACATTCCGAATCCGAGTATTGTAATACGCTTGTCCTTTAGTATTGACATTAATCATATTGACAGCTTCCATGATTGCATTCTGCGCTTCATCATTCAATTGATTAAACCTACCAACCGATTTTCTTCCAATTGCCTCAGTCTCATCATAATTCCAACCTCTCAGTTTTGGCTTATCCACTACTTCTCCTTGTGGTTCTAGCATGTCAGGCCTGTAGTCTATGCCCAGAAATCGGCAAACTCCACGAATGGTTTCCTCTGAATTGGCAATTAAGTCTTCATATTTGATGGTGCACGAGCGATCCGATTTTTTGACCGCAATACCACATGCTGCATTCAACAAATAGATGCCCGTGGCATAGTACAAATCGATCCCTCTGTTTTGCAATGAGGCAATCGTATCGAATGGATTTCTGACTACATGAATGACCTTGCCACTTTGAAAAGTATTCAGGAACGAGGAAAAACAAGCAGAATTTGCAGGAGTCTTTTCCAGCCAGATATTGGCACCATGAAGGTCAAGTGGCTTTTGATAAAATGCTGAGGTGAATGCATGCAATGAATCAGAATTTCGAAGTAGATTTTCTAATTCATCTTTTTTCCACAAGTACTCACTTTGCAACAGATCGGTGCCATTATAGATATGCCAACCATGATTTCTTAGTCCATAAAACCTTCGCTTCAACACCCGCGATCTTGCCTTGGTCCAATTCTCATAAATCATCTTCTTTGCAAAAAATGCCGTTTCTCCACCAGAAAATACCTCTTGATGTCGATTTAGAATGTTTTTAAGAAGTGATGACCCGGTGCTTCCCGATCCACCCATTATGACCTGCATATTTGCTGCTAAATTATAGGATGGCAAAGATATTAATTCTTGATTGTCTTGGTCATTTCAAGGCTAAACATATTTATTTATCAACTCAACCAAAGTTTTGGATTCCTTATCCCAATTGTATTCCGATTTTGCCAATTCACATGCTTTTTTGATGTGGGATATCTTTTCCTTATTGCTGATTAGGGAAAATACGGCCTTCTGAATCAACTCTTGATCCAAGGATGCTAGGCAGAGCCCTACTTCATACTGTCCACAAATACGTCGATATACTGGAAAATCCATATTGATCGAGGCTACTCCTGCATGCATGTAGTCAAAGAATTTATTGGCTAGCGAATATTTATAATTCAAACTTGTTCCCGATAGTAAGTTCAACCCAATATCAGCTTTTGATGTCTCTTCTTTCAACTCATTGGGACTGAGCCATCCCAAAAACTTCACCCTATCTTCAGCATTTAGCCTTTGTGACAATGCTCGCAATTCATCGGAAAGATCACCCTCTCCTGCTATTTTGAAAACAACCTTTTCCTCCAACTTGCTGATTGCCTCAATCGCCTCTTCCAGACCTCTGCCCTTGTTCAATACACCTTGATAAAGTATAACTGGAACATCATTTGGTCTATTTTCGACCTTATCCTTTTGTATTAGAGAAGGTACGCTTCTGATCACATGAAACTCATTTTTATATTTTTCACCCAAGATTTCCGCCAGTTCTTTATTGACTGTAAAACACAAATTGCAACCCGGCACAAACTTCCAACCTATAAAATTCCAAATACGCTTTTTTAATCCCTTGCTTTCCAATTCTGGCATCTCTACAAAGTATTCGTGGGCATCGTGGATCTGTTTATTTTTCAAAATCCTTGTGGCCAAACCTCCCCCCAGCAAAGTATCCAAATCAACAGAATAGATGACATCTGGCTTAAAATTCAAGGCAAAGAACAGAATCCTAATATTGTATTCAAGGTAAAAAAGAATGCCTTTTGAAAATAGACATTTGAGCCTTTTCTGATCGAATGCATGGTCTAGAAGAGGGCTCGATGAAGCTCTAATTCTACCAAGTAGTAATACTTCATACCCTTCTGCTGCAAGCGTATCACAGATGCGATGCATTCTTTGATCCTGATTGAGATCATTCGTTACAGTAACAAGGAAGGTCTTAGCCATTTTGATGATTTGAAGGTAAAGATATAATGTTCATTTCATCATAGACCAATTGCTTTTCTTTTACCAACTGCTGAATACAGGCATAGGCCTTGTTTCGTTTATTATAGGGCCAGATTTTCATATATTCTTCTGCATCTATCTTGCCATCAACCAGCTTTTCCACAAGGTGATCCAGCAGCGCATTTTTTTCATCTTCACTAAATAGATCTTGCTTGCTTCCTTTGCAGATGTCACATAATCCGCAAGGCTCACTTTCTTCGTTAAAGTAGTCCAAGATTCCTTTCTGACGACAAGAATTGGTGGTCATATAGTCCTGAATGGCCCTCATCTTTGTTCGTGCATTCAATTCTCTTTCTCTATATCTGACAGCATCAATTGAAAATGATTTTGGAGCAGGACGATCCAATAAGAATAAAATCTTAGGCATCTCGGAAGCTGGAATGTAATCCAAAATGGTCTCTCGCTTCATTACATTAAGTTCATTCATCACCGTGGTAGTGGAAATATTCAAATCATTGGCCATTGCACCTTCATCAATCTTTGTATAATCCACAAATACACCTTCATATTTTCTCAATAAATACAAAAGGATTTCCGACTTTACCCCTTTGTTACGCGTCGATAGACTTATTTTGTCTTTGGCAGTTGTAAAGACAATCTTCGATGGATTTTTGATTCCCTCATTTAAAACCAACCAACCTTCCTTTTCCAAAATATTCAAACAGCTATAAATAAGTGATAGTGAATATCGGTACAAATTGGAAAAATCTTCCAGATTGATCTGTTTCGATTCACCAGCACCACTGCCATATCCAACTTTCAAAAACGAACAAAGTCTGTTATAAAAAAGCTCCAGCACCTCTAATTCCGGAAAACTATTCAAATGATACTTTTGCAGTTTTACCACATCACTATACCCTACTATCGATATGGCATAGGCCAATTTGCCATCTCTACCTCCCCTACCAGCTTCCTGATAATATTCTTCGACACTCGGTGGAATGTCATAATGGATCACAAATCGAACATCGGGCTTATCCACGCCCATGCCGAATGCATTGGTACTTACAATAATCCGTTGTTTGTTCTCTATCCATTCCTTTTGAACGCGCATCCGGGTTTTCATATTCAAGCCACCATGGTAGAAACTAGAATTGATGCCCTTGCTATTAAGAAACTTGCTCAATTGTTGGACTTTGGTCCTGCTTCTAAGATATATTATTCCACTTCCACCTACTTTGCTCAGAACATTGAGCAAGGCTTCTTCCTTTTCCTCTGTCATCATCACGGTAAACGAGATGTTTTCTCTGCGAAAGGAACTCCTGAAAATGGATGGTTTTTTGAATTCAAGTCTTTCTACAATATCATTTGCTACTTTTTCAGTAGCGGTGGCGGTCACAGCGACAATCGGCACTTCTGGTTTGAATTCTCGTAGCTTACTGATATTGAAGTATGAAGGTCTGAAATCATGTCCCCATTGTGAGATGCAATGCGCTTCATCAATGGCTATCAGGCTCACTTTGGCCAGCTTGAATCGCTCCAGGAAGATATCCGTTTCTAATCTTTCGGGCGACACATACAGTATTTTCAAAGGGCCATTTACAAAATTATCTAAAATCAAATCGACTTGCCTAAATCCGATTCCTGAATAAATGGCTTTGGCAAATATGTCTCTTTTGTTGAGTGCATCCACCTGATCTTGCATAAGGGCTATAAGTGGAGAAATCACAATAGTCTTTCCAGGCAAGCATAGAGCAGGCACCTGGTAACAAATGGACTTTCCCGCCCCGGTATGCAACAAAGCAAGAGTGTCATTGCCATCAATTACTGATTGAATGATGGCTTTCTGACTAGACCGAAAATCATCGTATCCCCAATACTTTTTTAAAACCGATAATGGTGAAATCATAATTTCTAATCAAATACAAGCCCAAGATAGAAAGAAGTTCTGTTTAGAAAATACAGGATGTAGAAAGGTGTAAAAAAACGAATGATGCTCATTTCATCCCAAGTGAAATAATGATCCTAAATATCACCTTATAATCGCAGGAAAAAATCTAAAATTTAGGGCAATCCGTTCTGTGCTTGTGGCTACCAAATATCTGAACATTTCTATTCAGCTTAAAAGTAACTGTAAGCATTCCTGTGAAGTAGTAGTCTGTGACATCAGCTCCACCTCTTTGAGAGCCTGTCTCAATAATTACAGGATTTTCCTGACCCAGATATTCCGCAACTCTATTTCCTAGATTTGCCGCTATGACTCCATTGCCCGCCGCTAATTCATCATATGCCACATAATTGGTGGAGACATCATCTATATAATCGGTAAAGGTTTTTCGAGCCAGAATATCCAGAGAGAAATTTACTTTATCATTCACTTTGAATTTCACACCAGCACCAAAAGGAATAGCAATAGCCAATCTATTGTATTTTGATGCAAATCCTGGCATCCCTTGCCCTTCCGTACCCAATGGTTGGAGTGCGTATGTGGTACCTTCGAATTGTGTTGTAGGATTGAAATAAAAAGCACCGACACCAGCAGTCACATAAGGTGAAAGTGGATTTTCTTCCCCAAAATTGTAGCCAAAGACGTGGAATTCTCCAAGTAATGCAAATTCAATCAGGGTAGATTTAAAATCAAGATTTCTTTGTTTTTGCCACTCTAAAAACGAATTGCCATCATCGCCAGATAATTTTCCGTACAATAAATTCCCTTTTACAGCTATGTATTTACTGAAATTCAACTTCGCCATTGCCTGAACAGCAAGGTTCATATTGGATAAATTTGATCCAAAATCAGGAGCATTCAAGTCGCCCCAATACACCGATCCACCGATTCCTAGTCCGTATTCTAAATACTGAGATTTAGCAGAACTAAGCCCCAATATACTTATGATAAAAATTAGTAATAGATTTTTCATTGTATTATACCACATTACATATTAATGCAAAGTTTAATATTTTATTTTTTAAATCCTATAAAAAATTGCAATTCTTTATAAATAACTTCAAATTTCCTCTTATTCTTGCGGCTTTTGTCATTTTTCAAGGTAAAAACTGATTATTGTCAACTATCTATCAGAATAAACCTCAATTCTTAACACCCAATCATAAAAATGAAATACCATTTAAGGCGCTCATTGCCAACAAAAATTAAATACTAACGGGATTAATGCTAAAGAAATTTGATAAAAGTATATTTTTGACAAATCAAAAATAAATGTGAAAGTTATCTCAGGATCAACTTTCTGATACACAATTAACGTATAATTACTGTTTGAATTACAAAAATCTAAATAAAAATATGAAATTATTAGTAAGAGCTATTGTTTTCTTCTTGTTCATTAGCAGTTCTTTTGCTCAAGATGAATTGAAAGATTGGTATCACAAAGATCCATCGCAAGGATATATGGGAGTATCAATCGATAAGGCTTACAAAGAGTTGCTAAAAGACAAAGATTCTGAACCGGTCATAGTAGCCATTATAGATTCTGGAGTGGATATCTACCATGAAGATTTAGAAGGAAATATTTGGACCAATCCAGGAGAGATTCCAAATAACAATATTGATGATGACAAAAATGGGTACGTAGATGATGTGCATGGCTGGAATTTCATCGGTGGCCCGGATGGAAAGAATGTAGATGCGGATACATATGAGGTGACACGTCTCTATGGAAAATATAGATATAAATATGAAAATGCCAATCCTATTCTTTTGAATGACAAGGACAAGAAAGAGTATTTACAATTTCAGGTTTACAAAAAAGAAGTTGATAAAAACAGATCTCAGGCTGAAAAAGCGATCCAGGAAGTGGAAGGGGTAAGAGCTACAATCATGGCTTCGTTGGATGCTTTGCAAGCTCAACTTGATATGGATTCTATGAGCTACACGATGGAAAACGTTGAGAAAATTGAGAGTTCGTTGCAAATGGTAGTTATTGGCCAGAAGGTAGTGAGAGATTTTGGTGACTCAGACAAGGACATAAACTTTGAAGAGATCAAAAGCAATATTAATAATGATATTGATGCGGATCTTGTAAGCCAGCGTAAAAAATTGGATTATGCTTACAATCCAGATTACGATCCGAGATCTACCATTGTTATGGATGATTATTCAGATAGTAAGGAGACTGTATATGGAAATAATGATGTAAAAGGTCCAGACTCATTTCATGGTACCCACGTCGCAGGGATCGTTGGAGCCGTAAAAGACAATGAAATAGGAATGAATGGTGTGGCGGCAAATGTCAAAATCATGTCGGTACGGACAGTGCCAGATGGCGATGAAAGGGACAAGGATGTGGCAAACGCCATCAGATATGCCGTAGACAATGGTGCGAGCATTATCAATATGAGTTTTGGAAAGGGCTATGCCTGGGATAAGGATATCGTAGATGATGCGGTAAAGTATGCCACTAAAAAAGATGTTTTACTCGTACATGCGGCTGGCAACTCGGCTCAGGATAATGATGTGACGGGTAATTTCCCAAATGATAAATACAGAAAGGCGAGTGGATTTTTGTTCTGGAAAAAGAAGAAATCCAAAAATTGGGTTGAAGTTGGCGCATTATCACCACGTCCAGGTGAACATTCTGTTGCTGGATTTTCAAATTACGGCCAAGACAATGTCGATCTTTTTGCACCAGGTGTACAAATCTATGCCACACTACCAGAAAACAAATATGCTTTTCTTCAAGGGACTTCGATGGCTTCACCAGTCGTAGCTGGAGTGGCGGCGGTACTTCGTTCACACTTCCCTACTTTGAAAGCTGAACAAGTAAAAGAGATTTTAATGAAAAGCTCTACCCCGCTTGATATTGATGTGAAGAAGCCAGGAGATAAAAGCGGAGAATTGGTCAATTTCAAAACATTGAGCGTATCTGGAGGGGTCGTCAATCTCTATAACGCTATAAAATTGGCTCAAAACACAAAAGGGAAAAAGAAAATTAAGAAGCAGAAGAAAGGGAATGCATAATGCGTTTTCCTTCGATGAAAATAAAAAGCTCGGATTGAAAAATTCGGGCTTTTTTTGTTTTTGGGATGAATGAACACAATCCTGTCACCACCTGTATCATGAATAAGACTTAGGGATATTTTTTGTATTTAGATAATTTCCTTTTCGTAGCAATTGAAAGGAATATCCTTGTTTCGGAAATAGCATAGTCCATCAGCTTGAATGTATCCTAGCGACTGATATAACCTATTTGATATTTCATTACCGGAATACGCATCCAATCTTATGCTTTTAAAATTGTGTTCCTTGGCAAAATGCTCAGCAAAAAGGCACATTTTCTTACCCAGTCCTTTTCCTTGACTTTGCGGATGCACTCCCAGTCTGTGAATGACAAGGACGGCATCATGGTTATACTTCCATCGTATATTTTTGTATTGCTCGTCCTGGGCATCATTGAGTACTATACTTGCCAATACCATATTGGGTGCTCTGACTACATAGTTTTCTCCATTCACAACATCATCTTTCAAGGTTTGGATATCAGGATAGTCATAATTCCATTGATCGATATCATGGGCCAACAGTGCATCGGTAATGGACACAAACATTTCGAGAGTTTTTTCGACATCTTCCAGCCTTCCTTTTGAAATTTCTGAAAATTGCATAGTACAAATTGTTTGATTTTCTCCCGCGGGAAGTTTACATTTGCAATAATACATAATATAGATATGAAGTCAGAATCAAAAAAGACCTTAGTATTGAGTGGATTGTTTATCCTATTCGGTGCTTTCAGTAGATTGTTTACTTTTTTACCAAACTTCTCCGCCTTGGAAACCTTGGCTCTTTTTGGAGGTGCTTATATCGCAATGAGACATCTTGCAATTTTGATACCATTGGCTGCGATGTTTTTCAGTGATTTGGTCATTAATAATACAATTGCAAGGCCATTTTTTCCTGACCATGAAGGTGCTGTAATTTTTGCAGATTATATGATTTGGAATGTTGCGGCTATTGTTTTGATCGTCTTATTCGGTAGATATTTCTTGAAAAAAGTAAATCTGGTGAATGGCTTTTTTGGTATTTTAGGGGCAACGGTAATTTTTTGGATCGTTTCAAACATCGGAGCCTGGTTGGCGCCAACAGGATTATTTCCAATCACGTTTGCGGGCATGATTGAGAATTTCGCATTTGCGCTTCCATTTCTGAAGAATAGTCTTTTAGGAAATTTTGTCTTTGGAATTATTATGTTCGGTTCATTTGAATTATTGACAAGGTGGAATCCGAATTTATCAATGACCAAGCAAGAAGCATAAATATTAGAAATATTATTATATAGATGAATACTGAGCAGAATTAATCATGCGTTTAAAAAATGTTAAGTATTTGACAAAATTTGTTTTCACATAGGGGCATAGATGTTAGTATGTGTCTTATACATATCTTTACATCATTAATTTTTAAGAATGAGTAGATTCACCCTTTTTTTTGTTTTAAGTTTTACATTCTTATCATTTACGAGTTTCAATTTTGAAGTTGGACAAGTGATTGATAGGTATTATGATGTCCCAGTTTATTTTAATGGAAGTGATTTTAGAAATGTAAATGGTCGAAATGTAACCAATGATGGATACAATTTGGGGCTTAAATATCAGTGCGTAGAATATGTGAAAAGATTCTATTACGAAGTTTACGAACATAAAATGCCAAACTCTTACGGTCACGCCAAAGATCTATTCGACAATGAATTGGGCGATGCAGAATTCAATGCCGAGCGAGGCCTAATGCAATACCGAAACACCAGATATGAAAAACCGCAAGAAGGAGACATTCTGGTCTATGGCAGAAGCTCGCAAAATCCTTTTGGTCATACTGGTATCATCTGTGAAGTAGGAGAAAACCACGTAGTTTTGATTCAACAAAACTATGGCACCAAGACTCGACAGAAACTTACCCTAGCCGAATTTCAAGGTATTTATACTGTTGCGGATTATGATGTCTTGGGCTGGTTGAGGCATGTGGAATAACATTCACATCTGAAAACTAAGGAATTTACAATCAAGTCAAAATTTAAGATTCATTCCGCATTATTGGACTTCAAACAATATTGTAATATTTTGGGTTATTACAAACCGATGCTCATGAAGCCCAGCAAGTAGGATATTTATAAGCATATATATCTGAATATCATTAAGTAAACTCAAAAGATTTTAGTCAAATCATTCGTAGAAATTTCGCGGACTGCTCTTACTTCCAATTTTTCATCTTTGTGGGAATCTATTTTTGCACCCTCTATATTATATAACCATGCAAACAATGTATCCTTCTCTGTAGAACTCCAAAGGTATTTAGTCTCTGAAAAATCATCTCCGCCACTTTCACCCGATTTTCTTCCGATAAGATCTTTGTATTGCATAATTAAATCTACCTCGTTTGCAGCTGGCAAATACCAATCCTTATATCCTCCCCTACCTATGCCAGCACATAAACTTGCAGCCGAATTAAGATGTCCAGCTTGTTGGATGATAGCTTCTGTATTTTTAGCACCATTTGTGTCGCTTTGAGCTAATAGACCAACTTCTTCATCTATAACATTGCTCCATTCTATATTAGTATTTTTAAAAATATTGATTACTTTAAAATTTTCGCCAGAAGGATTTACCCAAAATACTATTCCACCTTGTACAAAATCTCCTATTTTTATTTTAGTCTCTACACTTTTTAATTTTTGATCCATTTCCATTTTAATACTATTTTACATTTACGATAATTGTATATACCCAATTGGTATAATTCAATTTATGCTGGTCTGTTATGAATTAAAATGATGTTTGTCAGTGCCTTGATTGACTTAAGTTATTACCAGGGAAAAGTTATTTTCGAAAAGCAACAATTATTTAACCTCAAAGGCATGCCCTCAATCCTCAATTGCAAGAAAAATTTGATGCTTTACAATGACTTTAATATATGGAATGATCAGTCAACATTATTTCGAAAATGAATAGAAAGATAAAATACCACCTATATTCGGCTGCTAACCAATCGTTCTCCTATACCCAACACCTACGATAAAAGAACTGCTAAAGGTAGGATCGTACAATCCTTGAAACCCAACCAAAAATCTGAGCCCTCCCTTACCTGATGGAAATACACTTACGCTGTATTCGTAGGATATTCTGGGCACGATACTCTTAAACTCCAAATCCTCACTTGGTTGATCTTCTATAAAACTAGGGTTAACATATACCAGGCCAACAAACAATTTGGATGACGCGGATTTCCGTTTATTCCTTTTCCCCTTAAAATGTGGTTTTTCAATGTTATAGGTTACTTGCTTAGTCGCGATACGCACAAATCCAAAAGTTGCAGCTTTGGCCTTATAGTCAAATTCTGAATCATAAATACCATCAAACGCTTCTATTTGAAAATATTCAAACCCGCCGCCTATACCGTAAGAAATAACTTTATTTATTGGTAATTCACCTCTGTACACATTTACATTATCACCACCAGTCCAGTTAGTTCCTGTAATCATTCTACCCAAATCAAGTTTTTGCATTTTTTCTTTGATTTTACTGTAAAACATATGTGAAGCATTTACCGAAAATCCATTAATTCCCCCTTCGACCTTAAACTGCTGAGAAAATGGATTTGTGTATGTATATCCCAAAAGACCACTGACTCCCCCATTGATAAAGCCACCAAAATAAATTTCATGTTTTGGAAAGTTTTCTTCATCATTATCCAAATCGGAAATATGGTATCTGGTACCATCTTCATATTGAACTGAACCGTACTCTTGTGAATGAGATTCAATTATTGAGCAAAAAGTCAGGATAAGTAAAAGAAATAGATTGAGAACAGTGTTTGAATTTCGTCGATTCATTTTGTAATGTTTGGTTTATTAAATGATAACTCTATCAAAATTAATTTTGATAGAAATTATTGAACAAAATAATCAAAACATCCGAGGTATGCTGAAAAATATAGGAATTAATATGAATAATTTTTCACCGTATTCACAAATGCTTTCACTCCATCAAGTGGTGTATCTGGATATACTCCATGCCCCAAATTCACAATATGATTCCCTCCAAAGGCCTTGATCATTTCAATCGTTTTAGCTTCGATTTCTTTATGTTCTGCATACAATACACACGGATCAAGGTTGCCCTGCACTACCCTATTCTGTCCTACTGTATCTCTTACAAAGCCAGTACTCATATTCCAATCGATACCAATCACATTCGACCCGATACCCGCAATATCGCCCAATGAATACCAGGCTCCCTTGCTGAATACAATAGTCGGAATTCCCTGACTTTGCAGCGCATCGTTTATTTTTTTCAAGTAAGGAATACAAAATTCCTTGTACATCCGATTGTCAAGTACGCCTGCCCAAGAATCAAAGATTTGAATAACATCGGCACCATGCTGAGCTTTCAATTTGGTGTATTCGATGATGGTATCTGTAAGCTTCGAAAGCAACTTGTGTGAAGCTTCAGGATTTTGATAAAGCATCTTCTTTGCCTTCGAAAAAGTCTTACTACCACTTCCTTCCAACATATAACAAAACAAGGTAAATGGAGCTCCACTAAACCCGATCAATGGTACACGATCATTCAATTCTTTCTTGGTAATATCCAGGCCATTAAAAACATAGTCCAATTTCTCAGCCGCAGATTTTCCAGAATCCAGCTTTTCAATATCCGCAAGTGATTGAATAGTCTTTGGGAAGAATGGGCCCTTCTTTTCTATCATTTCATATTCCAGCCCCATACATTCAGGAATGACAAGAATATCTGAGAAGATAATCGCCGCATCTACATCAAGTTCATCTACCGGTTGGATCGTCACTTCAGCAACAAGGTCTGGTGTGGTCACCAATTCTATAAAACCAGAAAGGCTTGCTCTAACCGCTCTATATTGTGGCAATATCCTTCCAGCCTGCCTCATAAGCCATACAGGTGGTCTTTCAGTTTTCTCGCCATTAACTGTTCTCAGGAAAATATCATTTGCGTACTTCTTCATTCTTTAGGATAGATTCAGTTTGAGCGCTAAGATAAATTCAATTTTGTGGTATTTGGTCTTTCTCCTAAAATGTCTGGCATATTTGACAATTCGATGATAGACAGGCAGTGCAATCAAAATTGGATCTCTTCTCCATCCTATAGTGCATCAAACAATTGTAGTACTATTATTTTACAACTATTATTTCTCCCAGTTTTTGACTTCGATAGTATCTTGGCATCAACAAGAATATAGATATCGCACGTAAAATTAAGAGGTATCTATCTTTTAGACGTTGTTGAGTACATTCGTTGTGCGTCCATTAATAAGTAACTGATTCTCCAATATTCATTAATATCAATTCCTTTCCTAACTCTTCAAAATGCTTGATTGCTTTCTCTTTGTCCAATACGATCGGCGGGAAAGTGTCGTAGTGATAACCAATTATTTTGTCACATGCAATGAGGTCGCTTGCAATGCTGGCATCTTCATATCCCATCGTAAAATTATCTCCAATAGGCAAAACCGCAACATCCAATTTAGGACAAGTCAAAGGAATCAAATCCATATCTCTGGTCAATGCCGTATCCCCGGCAATGTAAATTGATTTTTCATCATTGTATATTACAAAGCCTCCAGGGTTACCACCATATGAACCATCGGGTAAGACACTTGAATGAATTGCATTTACATATTTGACTGTACCAAAATCGAAGTCCTTTTTTCCACCATGATTCAGCGGATGCCCATTGATTTGTTTTTCTTGAAACCAGGTAACTATTTCATAATTTGAGACCAATAAGGCATTTGGATTATTCCTGGCGATTCGTTCAACATCCAAAACATGGTCTTGATGTCCATGAGTAATAAATATATAATCGCATTTAATATTGTCTATATCAATGTGTGAGGCCGATGGATTCCCAGAAATAAATGGGTCAACCAATATCTTTTTGTTATTGAATTCAAGTAACAAAGTTGCATGGCCTAAGAAGGTAATTTTCATTTTTTGGATATTATTATTGAATTAAAAATCAAATTCTAAAATAGAAATAAAATCTTCTTGCAAATGTATTATTGATTAATTATCAATGATTTTTTTTTAACCACAAAGAACACGAGGTTTTGCGCAAAGTCCACTAGGATTATCTTTTTTATGTCCTGTTTTATTTAGCCAGATCTTAGCGAACTAAGGTAACTGCGCTGGAAATATTATTTTTTATTTTAATAAACCATGTATTAGATTTCTTGCAATACTTTGTATTAACATTCCAATAATCCTAAATTTCCATTATTCATTATTAATGCATATTGTCTACAATTTCTATTTCCTCACAAAGGCTCATTATATTTGGCATTTCTTTGCATCAATCAATGGACAAAAATGAATTTAGCTATTATCGGATATGGGAAAATGGGTAAAACCATCGAAAAATTAGCGCTGGAGAGAGGGCATGAAATTGTCTTAAAAATCTCAAGAAGTAATCTGGAAGCGTTCAACATTGAAAACCTAAAAAAGCTGGCTATTGATGTGGCAATAGAGTTTACCAATCCACATGCGGCATATCATAATATCACGACTTGCTTTGAAGCAGGTGTGAAAGTTGTCAGCGGCTCGACGGCATGGCTGAAGGATTGGGATCTGGCCCTCGATGTAATGCGTGTGCACAATGGGTCTTTTATCTATGCCTCAAATTTTAGTGTTGGAGTGAATATCTTCTTTGCGCTGAATGCCCATCTCGCCAAATTGATGAATCAGCATACAGAATATGATGTTGACATGACCGAAATTCACCATACGGCCAAGGTGGATGCTCCAAGTGGCACAGCTGTCACACTTGCGGATGGCATCATCAACCATCTGGATAGAAAATCAACTTGGGTTCAAGAATCAATTCCAACTCAGGAAGAGATTCTAATAAAATCCATCCGCCAGGATCCTGCACCTGGCACCCACGAAATAAAGTACAGTTCTGCCATCGACGACATCGAAATCAAACATACCGCCAAGAACAGAAATGGATTTGCTCTTGGAGCTATCCTTGCCGCAGAATACCTCCATGATAAAAATGGACTCTACACCATGAAAGATGTATTGAATCTATGATTTGATAAAAATTTAATTCCATTTTGGGACTTTAGATTAATTTATTTCAAGAAGAGTATTAATTCTAAAATAAGGCTTTCGTCAATATTATACAGATTATGAAATCTAAAGTATTCAGAAACATTGTTTAACGGCATATTCATTAATAAAATATCTTTCCATTTACTTCTTTCAAGATACTGAAATTCAGTTATTTATATTTCATGTAATAACCTGTACTTCTGAATTGATCACCCTTTTTTTGATAGATATTGCGTAATAATGAGGTATTTTTTTTCAATTTAATCTTCCGCTCGCCGCTCGGGCGTTCATTTCTTTCTTGAAAAAGAAACGAACCAAAGAATTCAAGGCTTTACTTGGTTCTTAACGGCTTTTGAATTCCATTTTGACTAAACACACAAAACTCGCTATCGCTCAAACAGTTGTGAGTTTTTAACGTCAAAATACAACTCAAAATCCTAAACCAACTAAGGCCGATTTATTCCAAACAAAATTCAATCCTTGGTAATAAAAATATACTTTAAGCTTAAACTGTTCTTACTTCTGAATTCACCTAACGTTCACAGAGCTTGATGTTGACATTTATTCTACATTGTCAAAAGCTAACCCTGCAAATCCTTGTGTCTCAATGTCCTGACCTCAGAGATGCCATCTTATTTCAGCACAAAGGATATGTCATATTCGCTCCCCTTAGGATGTCGCCTTAGTTGTATCTCGAAGATAAATTCAAAAACCAGGAATTTCTATTAATTTCTGAACATCATTCTATAAACATAAGGCGAACGCGCTGCCTTCGTAAATTTCCCTATGCTCGCAAGCTCACATAGGGTG
This sequence comes from Saprospiraceae bacterium, assembly GCA_965230575.1. Taxonomy (GTDB): domain Bacteria; phylum Bacteroidota; class Bacteroidia; order Chitinophagales; family Saprospiraceae; genus CAJXUU01. Next base: position 4,628,357 of record OZ246013.1, on the reverse strand, counting down.
ACTACTCTGTAGTCATTATTTATGTGAGCTTTAATCTCTTAAAGTAGAAATAATCACATTTGATTTTACATGCAGGGGCCTCAGATAAACTCTATTATTTTCACAGCGTATTCTTTGCGAATCCTTCGTGCACCTTGCGGATAAAGTCAACATCTAGTCAAGAAAAAACAATATCCCAAAGTAGGATTACCTATTTACGTTTCAATACTAGAAGGCCATTGGTGTATCAAATTATCTCCTCCTCTGTACCCCTTAATAAATGCCTCCACTGCTTCTCTAAATTCAATTAAGGCCATATTTCTTGCTTCAGTAGGCCCTCCATCAAAATATAATGCTGTTTCGTTGCCAAACAGGGGCAGCAATTGATCCTTCGGTGCAGAATAGATGAATATGTAGTAGAACGTCATCATCTCACCGATCGTACCTGTATTCGGCAGATGTCTCATCAACTTTGCCAACGAAACTTCATCACCAGGTCCAGGCACATCAGTATCTTGCATGCAAGGTGGATAATTGGATACAAAGCACAGCGCTGCACTGAGCGACTTCATCTGACGAGAATTGCCATGAACCACCACTCGATATATCAGACTGGTCAAAACACGAATCAATTCATGCTTGCTCGACATATACGGAAGTCCCCTAATATTACCCTTTTCAGGATTGCTTGATGCAGTCATCCACGCTTGCAATTGTTTGTCATTTCCTACATCATCATCGTCTTCATAAGTAGCATTCGTGAAGGCGGTGGCGAACTCACCAGATATTTTCCAGAAGTACAATAAGTCTTTTACGATAGGATATCGGTCCCAATCTTCCTTGTACGTAAAATCCTCTTTCTTGAGGCCCAGTTTTTCAATGGCGACATTGGGGTCATCATCGAAAAACTCTCTACCATCAGCAAATGTATTGGTCAAATCCAGGAATAATTCCGGGCTGGAAAATGACGTCGGCGGTCCTATTTGACTCCAAAGCAAGAGCAAGGTATCATTAAACCCAATGAGTGACTTGGATTGTGGATCCATCAACTTTCGAATAGGATGATCTTCTTCCATATTTTGGAACATTGTCATTTGCATTGCAGCGGTTACGATATGCCAATGGTAGACATGCCCTATCCAAATGCCATAGACTGTCACCGAACATCTAGCAGACGTAAGCGCAAATATCCAGGCACTCTTAGTACAATTTTCACGGTGATAAACTTCAGTTGCATTGTTATCCTTATGGCCTGAAATTCTGATACTTATCGGTCTCATTTTTTTGTCCTCACGATCTTGTTCCAAAAGTATCCATGACCCAGGAGTCCATCTATCAAAACCGTTCACAGTTTCGGCTCCCCATTTTTCAAATATTCTCAAATCTATTGAGTAGAGCCTTCCTTCCTGTTGTAATTTTAACAAACGGTCAAAATCAAAATTATTCTCTTCTGTTCCATCAAAATTGATCCTAATCTCCTCCATTTCATCCTCTTTCACCTTATTCAGGAAAAGCAAATTATAGGCAAGTCCATTTTCAGCAATTATTGGCCAAAATTGATCCGTAGCTACCTCATCATCCAACAAAATATCAGAGTATTCCTTCCTTTTGTCCAGATTGTCCCTATACACATCATAATAATTGGTCCAGCTCATGGTAAATTGATTCGGCTCTTCCAGAAACTGATCCATAAAGGAGTTGCCTCCTCTTTTGACCTTCTTATGCGCCGCATCCTTGAGCATATTATCCATCATCCCAGTCAATATCAGGTCTTCTTCAATGGTATTTTCAAGTTTTTTAAATAATTTCTCTCTTGCCTCTTTGCTCGTATCATGAGATTGATCATCGTACATAAAGGTATAGGCAGAATGTTTGCCATCTTTGAGCGTGTACTCATTGCTCAAACCATATTTGGCCATTTTGCACTCTTGAGTTCTGAGTCCCAATTGGACTATTGTCTCCAAAGTATCTGGAATGCTAAATGGGACTGCTGGCATTTCCGTAAATCCCAGCTTCTTGAGATTCAATTGACGCAATTCTGTAATATATTCTATATCCTTCTTTATTCTATAATAGATATAAAAAGCAATGCCTAATCCTAAAATGATTAGTATCGCGACAAAAATTGTTGGAATTTCCATTGAATGTGTATTGAATATTAAATAAAAGAGGTTGGAAAAATCTCAAGAAATTAGCTATGCTTCAAAATTGATCTTAATCATCACCTTTCAGACTGTAATTATAAGAAGAGTCTTAGCTTTTTTTGAGCGTAGAAATACCTGTTTGACAAATTCAAGAATAAAACACCGCAAACTTATATTTGAAGTCATCTAATCCAAATTGCCTTGAACTCACTTAAAATCTATGAAGAGATTTTATTAATATTTGCAGAATAATTCTCCCATTTAAAATGAATCAAACTCCATTTCTCCACCTTTAAATTTATTGAGCATTTGATCCAAATTTTGGCCCAGGTCATTTAAATTATTATAATAAAGGCAGGTCCAATCCTTGACATCAAAATGTATTTCGGAGTCCTTATTACAAATGCTAATCACCTTTTTTCCTATTCCTCTCGCATAGCCCACCTCAAAATAGACATTAGGCCGCTCATATGAAAGATCAGCAATTACAAAATGGGATCTGTCAATCAAACTCATAATTTTATCGGTAATCCTATAATCTCCCGAAACATCTTTTACCCTTATCGCATTATATCCGAAGCGAGAAGCAATAGATTTAATTTTATTGTAAACTTCATCCATTTCTTCCTTGAAGGAGATAACAACAAAAACCAGGGCATTGAGATGGTATCTTTGCAAGTCCTCAATCTCTCTTAACAGTTGAATTAATCTTAACACTGAGTTGAGTAGACCATTTAAATATTTCCTTTCCTCGTCAAAATCAATTAATCCTCTCATAGACATGCTGCGAACAAGGTTTAATTCCAATCCGAGCGTTATGATTCTGTTTTGAATTAAAATTGGATAATCATTGATTTTATCGAAAACAATTTCCAAAAAATCGCTGATTCTGTTGTTGGCAATTAATGATTGAAAATGTTTCAATTCACTTTCGGAAATATTTTTTGCCTCAAATTCACTGTTCTCGTTGATGTTTATCTTAGCTAATATTGACTCTGTTATTTCAACGGCCAAGGATATTTCTTGTTCCAGTGTGAAGTTTCCAAGCGACGATTTTATTTTATAATCATTGTAGGCATTTAAAAAGGAGATTAGATTTTCATCGTTAAAATCGTTCTCTTCTAAATGTTTTGAGACTGTATCAGCGACTGACTCAAGCTTCCCCAAAAACAAAAGTCTCCTTATTTTCTGCTTGTTTTCAATACTCATAGATGGTTTTTTAGAATTTTGACATTTCCAATTGGTGAAACTCAAAATTAACATGTAATTCTTAGTAATGATAACGTGAAGAAAAAATTGCACTTCTTTACATGATGGGCAAGAGTATGGAATCCAATTCTATTTAGTTATAAAAGCTTTGTACACAAAAAGAAATCACAATTGCCTCCAAAAACACTTTGTCAATATCACAATTATAAGCTGTAGAGTCCGACTCTGATATCTAGTGTTGATCTTACTTCAAAGGCACAAATTCCTCATAATACCTCACTGCATATCCACCCCACACACCCAATGCACCTTCTACATTCGATGTCACTCGATTGTACGAACTAAATGGTCCAGAATTATTCCTGCTGAATTCCAATGTATTCCAAAACTCAAAATGTGCCTCATCTAGCGTCATCCACTTGATCCGAATGCTATCACCTCTATAATACAGGCCAAATGTATTGGCATCAAAATCACCGTCTCTAGGTTCTGCCTTGGTGAGCGGAAATTCGAACTCCTTGCCTTCAAAAAATTTATCATCCACAACTGAAGAAAAGGGAGTAACAAATCCATCATCATTCTCTTCGGTGAAATAACGATAAAAATTTGCTTCGCCATCAGGATCGTCAATCGTCACCCATAATCTAGCCAAGGTGTCACTAGGCTCGCCTGGTGGATCATCCCATCGCAGATCGAATAGTGGCACAAATCTAGGTATGGTCGTAGTGGCAGTAATCGTCTCATCCGCTATATCGATTTTCAGATCATAGCTACCACCTTCCCTACGATCCAACTCGTCGAGCAAATCGATATATGCACAAATATTCAGGGTGGTGCTATCAGGATCAAATCCCAATGCTTCGGCAGCCGCTATTCTTATTTCTTCTGGCAATTCTTCAAGGCAAAATTCTTGCAATTGTACTGTCTTCGATCCATCATTAACGGTGACAACGGCATCATTTACAAATATGGAATTAAATGTATTCAAGTCTATGGTCGACAAGAATGGGACGCTCTTTGTTAATAATACATAGGTGGGCATGGCTCCTTCCCCTGCTTCAATAAAGCCTTCTACCACAAATTGTTGGTCTTCTTCCTGGGTATCAGGGACGAATTCTTCTGTGCATCCCACCAAAATGATGGCTGTACAAACAATCCCCAAAATATATTTATTCATATAAGATAAATTCATTTTTTTCATTTTTTAAGGCTTATGTTACGTTTTAAGTCTTTGGCCTTTCTACGGTGACTACGCTGTAGTCAATGATAAATGGTTCGCTTTGCTCACCTAAGGTGACTGCTCTGCAGTCAATTTATTCGTCGTTTTGCGTTCATCTTTGGGCTCTTCAATCTTTAATCTTTTTCGGTATTCTAAAGTGATTGCTCTGCAGTCATTTTATTTGTCGTTTTGCATTCATCTTTGGTCTCTTCAATCTTTTTTCTTTTTTGACACTCTAAGGTGACTGCTCTGCAGTCATTAAATGATCTTTGTATTCCTCACTGCTGATTCCATTTAAAATTGTAAGTAATCGATGGAATAAGTGGGAATATGGTAATCTTTTCCCCCACAATTGTATTGGCCCCACTCTCAAAATCTGTTTCTATATCGTAATTGATAAAAAATGGATTTTTACGATTATAGGTATTGTACAATGAAAAGGTCCAACTTCCGCGAAATGCCTTTTTACTCTCTGGATTGTGGGTATAGGTAAAAGATATATCAAATCGATGATACGCATCTAACCTCTCGCTATTCCTTGGGCCATAGAATGTATTCAACTCTTGCTCGATGAAATAAAAACCCTGGATTGGGGTGAAATATTTTCCTGAACCATATATGAATGTGGCTCCCATATCCCATTTTTTGCTCAGGGCATAATTCGCTACTATTGACAAATCATGGGTCTTATCATATACTGCTGGATACCACCTTCCGTCTTCAATATCTGGAAAAGATCGCTCCGACCTCGACAAGGTATACCCTATCCATCCATTCAACCTACCCGTTGATTTTTTAACAAAAAACTCGGCTCCATAAGCTCGACCTTCTCCGAAAACAAATTCGTCTTCTACTTCGGTAGCGATGTCATTCACATAGTTATCTGCGTAGTCAATTTGATTGTTCAGGTCTTTGTAATATACCTCAAATGAGGTTTCGTACATATCATTTTTCCAGTTTTTGAATGCACCTACCGCATATTGAATTCCCCTCTGCGGTTCCACAATCTCCGTGCTCGGCACCCAGATATCAGTGGGCAGTGTGCTCGAACTATTGCTGACAAGGTGGAGATATTGATTGGTCATGGTGACACCTCCCTTGAAGGATAAATCCCTGGAAGGGGCATACTTAAAACTAATTCGAGGTTCGAAACCCGTATAGGTAATGGCAGATTCAAAATTGCCAAACTCCTCGCCTGTCAGCTTACTGGTATATGGGCCCAATTGAGAGAAAATGGAATAGCGGAGTCCTGTATTGATACTCAATTTATTATTCAATTTGATATCATCCAGGAGGTACAAACCTATCTCATTGGCATATTTTGGTAAAAACTCAGTACTAAAATCAACTTCGCCATTGGTCGCACTTGCGGTATTGGGCGTCAATTTGTGATAAGTATAATTAACTCCGTATTTCAGATTGTGAACTGTATTCGGATAATATTCAAAATCAAGTTTCAAATTGTAATCCCGAACACCTGAAAACACCTTGAAAATAAAATCTTCCTGCCCGCCGTCAAACTGAAAATTATAATCATTGTAAATAGCAGATAGATTGAAGAATAGCTTGTCATTGAATAGGTGATTCCATCTCAAAGTCCCCGTCTTATTGCCATAAGGCAAGTCAAAAAACAAATCTCTTTTGGGTTGCCTAAACTTAAAAACGTCTCTGCCAAAATATCCACTAAAATAGAGTCTATCCTTGTTCGAAAATCTATAATTCCACTTTGTATTGAGGTCATAAAAATAATAATTGGTCCCTTCGAAATCGGAATCTTTCAATGCAGGTTGGGCAAGGTCCAAAATGTAAGTCCTCCTTCCTGAGACAATAAAAGAACTCTTTTCATTGACCAACGGTCCTTGTACGGTCAATCTAGATGATATGAGACCAACACCTCCTTCTACCGCATATTTTTTATTGTTCCCCTCCTTCATCTGAATATCCAAAACTGAAGACAATCGGCCGCCATAATTTGCTGGCATTCCTCCTTTGATTAGCGTCGTATTCTTGATGGCATCGGCATTAAAAACTGAAAAGAAGCCTAACAAGTGGCCTGAATTATACACTACAGCTTCGTCCAACAACACCAAATTTTGATCTGGTCCACCACCTCTCACATAAAATCCTGCATTCCCTTCACCTGACGATAGTACTCCTGGCAGCAGTTGGATAGCCTTGAGAATATCCACTTCTCCAAAGATCGCTGGTAATTTCTTGATATTCTCAACAGGCAACTCTATAACTCCCATTTGAGTGCTTTCTACATTTTTTCTTTTGGCTTCTTTCTCTGCGGAGATGACGACCTCGTCCATCATTACACCTTCGGCCAAGTCTACATTTAATTCCAGATCCTTATTTAAATCGAGCTCAAAAAATTGATCTTGAAAGCCGAGGTAGCTGAATGCGATTTTGTACTTCCCTTCTGGCAGGGTAATCGAATAAAATCCATAGGTATTGGTAGTAGTACCTTCCACAGGATTCTCTGCATTAATCACATTAGCGGCGATTAAAGTTTCGCCAGTATTCGCATCTCTGACATATCCGCTCAAAGTAAAATTGACCTGGGACTGAACGGAAAAAGAAAATAATAGAAGAAAAAAAATATGACTGTATTTCATAAATTAGAATTGGTGATTCATGTTTTTTTCAATTGCGTGTCGAAGGTCGGAAATATTATACGCTAATTTTAAATAATCAGACAAATTGCTGAAATCCTATGCTGAATAAACGAATGTGGAGGATGACTTGTTTTGGAAGGATATGAGATGAAAGTTACTGGACTAAGTTGGAGGGTGGAAATGGTGATGGCTAATTCGGGTGTTGACATTTTTTGACTGCTAAGTCGCTAAGTTACGCTAAGGTGGTGAGAGCATTTGGCTGTACAGAAACGTTCAATTAACGGGTAGATACTAAGTCTTGAGCGATTGGGCTATTTAGACTTTTGTAATTGTAGGCTATGCATTGATTCTGGTTATTCATATGATTTAGGGAATCCGCAACAATTATAATTCCAACTATTCAAATATATTTGCACTTCAATAATTTGCTTGTTTCTTGGTATTCAACATTAAACCATACGAAAGAAAAATTTTTGATCTTATCAAAGAGTCAGCCATAGAGCTGGGGTATCCGACTTATGTGGTTGGTGGATATGTGAGGGACAGGTTGTTGGCACGTGACTCCAAGGACATGGATATCGTTTGTGTAGGCAGCGGTATTGAACTTGCGCAGCAATTGTGCTCAAAATTGAGACCTATACCTCGAATTACTGTTTTCAAGAGATTCGGAACGGCAATGATCAAGCACAAGGATATGGAGATAGAGTTTGTTGGTGCGAGGAAGGAGTCTTATAGCCACAATTCGAGAAAGCCAGCTGTAGAGAACGGCAATCTGGAAGATGATCAAAATAGAAGGGATTTTACAATTAATGCATTGGCCGTAAGTCTAAATGAGGAAAATTTTGGAGAGATTATCGATCCATTTAATGGGCTTAATCATTTGGAGCGAAAATTGATCAAAACACCGCTCGATCCAGGAAAAACATTCAGTGATGATCCGCTGCGAATGCTGAGAGGTATTAGATTCTCTTGTCAACTTGGTTTTACTATCGAGACAGCTACTTTAAATGCTATCTCCCAATTCAAAAACAGGATCAAGATCATATCACGGGAACGTGTAATTTCTGAAATGGAAAAAATACTGGCTTCGGATGTTCCTTCTATAGGATTCAAACATTTGTATGACACAGGATTATTGGCCATCATTTTTCCAGAAATGGCGCAATTGCAAGGGGTGGACATCATTGATGGCAAGGGGCATAAGGATAATTTTTATCATACCCTGGAGGTAGTTGACAATATCAGCAAGCACACTACAAATATCTGGCTCAGATGGGCCGCAGTCTTTCATGACATTGCAAAGCCTCCAACCAAACGATACAATAAACAAACGGGATGGACTTTTCATGGACATGAAGCCCTGGGTGCAATCATGGTACCTAAAATATTCAAAAGGCTAAAATTGCCCCTCGATCACAAGATGAAATATGTCCAAAAACTGGTACGTCTTCACTTGAGGCCGATCTCATTGACCAAGGAAAATATTACCGACAGCGCAATACGTAGATTGCTATTCGAAGCGGGAGAAGATATCGAAGATCTGATGACACTTTGTCGAGCTGACATCACTTCGAAAAATAAAAACAAGGTCAGACGATATCTGGAGAATTATGAAATGGTCCAGGAAAAATTGATTGAAATAGAGGAGAAAGATAAGCTTCGCAATTGGCAACCCCCAATCTCAGGAGAGCATATAATGGAGACATTCAACATTGGTCCTTGCAGAGAGGTCGGTGTCATAAAATCGGCCATTAGAGAAGCCATTTTAGACGGAGAAATCAAAAATGAGTTTGAAGAAGCGCATCAATACATGCTCGAAAAAGGCAAAGAAATAAACCTTATTCCATCAACATCATAAACCATATCATGAGATTATCAACTATCATATTTTCAGCAGTTTTAATTTTTATTGGCACCTCTTGTCAACCAAAAACGGAATACAAAAAAAACAGTGACGGCAGTCTTACCTGGCTGAGCATCGATGAAGCGGCAGGGCTAAAAAATACGGACAACAAACTTTATTTTGTCGATGTGTATACCTCCTGGTGCAAATGGTGCAAGGTCATGGATCAGCAGACATTTACCGATCCTGAGGTCATTAAGTTTTTGGATGAGCAATTTCATGTAATCAAATTCAATGCGGAGCAAACCGATATTGTCAATTGGAATGGGACTGAATATATCTACAAACCGGGCGGCAGACGCGGAGTCCATGGACTTGCTCCAGCACTGTTAAAAGGTCGTTTGAGTTATCCATCATTTGCTGTACTTGATAAAGATCGCAATCCTATCAAGGTCATAGTTGGATTTAAAAAACCTGACCAATTGCTTAGGGAATTAAAAGGACTGAGCAGTTAAATTGGAGATAATCACAGGTAGTACCAGTTTACATCAAATTTGGAATCATTGTTGATATTCTACGAAGTGAGCACTTAAAATTATATATTAGATTTTTATTAACTATTAAAGATGATCAAATGCAATTATTGAATCTTAGAAAATATGGATTTTTATTCGTTTTATTAATCAGTGGACTAATAATTATTTCATCTTGTGGAGATGATGATGACTCAGGAGAATGTGAAACAACTGGTCTCACTTATGATAATTTTGCCCAAGACTTTCTAGTCACTAATTGTGCAACTTTAGGTGGATGCCATGTCGAAGCCAATAAGGACGAGCCTCGAGTTGGTAGTTTTGAAACTTATACAGATGCAAAAATAATTGTCGATACAATGAAAATTATACCCGCCATCAATCATGAAGACGGAGTATCCAATATGCCAAAAGGTGGCACCAAATTAGATGATTGTTCTATCAGTAAATTGACTGCATGGATTAATGCAGGGGCACCTGAATAACAGGAAAATACAAGTAAAATAAAAAAGACCTACAGCTTTGATTTTCATATGCTCTAGGTCTTTTTTTATATAATACCCACCCTTCTTTTTACCTCATATTTAATTTAAAAGCATCTGATTTTATTAAAGTTAGTCTACTCCTGAAAATGCCTTTTTTATTGTAATAGTGGTAAATTCCATTCCTATCCATGAAGGATTTTTGATCTTACTATTCCCCTTTGGTATATCCTTCCTTTTCTCGTAAATATATACCATCCCTATCCGAAGTTTTGAATCTGGTCTTCAGCGTTTCCCGTCTTCCTTTATCGCTGTACTTATAGACTACAAAATGCAAGTGCGGCCCTGATGACCATCCTGTATTCCCACTATATCCTATAAAATCACCCGTCGCTACTTCTTCACCTTCATTTACTCTGGCCCCATTGTATTTCAGGTGCGAATATTCTGAAAAAGTGCCATCCGAATGGTAGATGGTAATCATATTGTTGAATTCCTGACAGGAGGAATGTTGACAGGATTTAGAATTCTTTTCAATAACTTTATACACGATTCCGCCTCTAGCTGCGAACACTTTATCGCCTATTTCTAACGCAAAATCCAAGGCATTCTCGCCTTTATGACTAAATCTTCCATTGTAACCCTGAGTCACCGCATAAGTCTCACCAGACTCGAATGGCAATTCATATACAAAATCACTATCGGGCTCTTTCGTCACATCACCTATATATATTGTTGATTCCAATGCCAGGCCTATCCTCCCATTTCGCTTACTGGCCTCAGCTACGACCAATCTATGTCTTTTGCTGTACGGTGGGATCACAAAAGAGCCCTTTCGTCCCCCGAAATCTGTCTCCATATTGGTAAGCTCAAGAGACAGATCCGCTGTCATAGGTATGAAGGACGGATTATCAGCGTATATGTAGACCGTACTTCCTTCGCGTTCGGTATAAATATCGACCTCGGTTTGAGCATAAAATGAAGTGGCGATAAAAAAGAATATTATGGTGTTGAATAATTTCATGGACTTTTTCTTTGTTCGACTAGACTTATTGGACGATTTTAAAACGGAAACCATATCCTACAGGGTGTAAAGATTAAGTTAAAAATTTAAGAGATTTAATAAGCCTCCGATTTGACTACTTTATGCTAATAATTTTGTTTGAATATCAACTCACTCATCTTCAAACTCAATAATCCACTTTTTAGTTTTCAAAAAACTCCATTCCACCTTTGCCAAATCCACCGTTTCATCAATATACTTTTGATACCTTCTATCATTGAGCTTGGCATCTATTTTGGCATAAATTTCAACATTTTGCATTCCTTGCGCTTCATATTTATCTCTTATAAAATGAGCAAATTGCAGGATCATATCCGGGTGTGTATAGAGTTTATGCCTTTGTTTGGGGGTTAAAAAATGTAAGGGATTTACCCGTTCTTCTTTGCCTGTAACACCATCTTTTACAATAAAATGTCCTTTTCCCCGCTTGCTCCTGAGCATCATTCTCCATGAATAGCGATGCCCTTCTTCCGTCCAGGCTACAGGGCCAGGGAAGGTGTAATGACGAAGTGGAACAAGCAATTGAACCATACAATATAATCCAATCAAAATGGCAATTGTGTTTTTCTTCTGGGATGAATGGGCTAAAGTCTGTTGATTTGGAGTGATGCCAATCTTTTCAAGCTTTGAAATCCAACGGCTCCTGCGCACTGCAAGCGATAACCATGAAACTTTTCTTTCCAAATATTCAAAAACCCGTCGTGGAAAATCAGGGTTAAAATATAAAGCCGTCAGGCTAATAGACAACCATGGGAACACCCCGATTTCGAAGATGATGACATTTGTTAGATGAAAAAACAAAACAAATCCAAATGCCCATTTACGTGTTCTGGCCGAGAGCAAAAAGAATACAACAAATAGATCAAGAATCAATCCACCATAACTCATAAAATAGGCGGTCCAATCATGTCTAAGAAGTCCACCAATTACAGGTATTTTTGATTTTAACTGTAGCCATATTTTCAATGGCTGGCCGCGCAACCAATCACCATTCAATTTGGCAATTCCTCCATAGAAGTAGACGACACCCATCATAAACTTCAATAAGAACAGTGGCCAATAAGGAATTCGCTCTAGATAAATCTTAGGGTGACGGAATATATCAAGAGAAAAATTGCGATGTGCAGGCATAAAAATCATGAGATAACTTAGCAGAATTAGAAAGTATCCATGATTAAGATAAAAGACTTTTTCCAAGAAAAAAGTATAGCTAAAGCCAAGAGCAAAATATATGGTAAACAGTCGATAACGATAACCAACCGCGATGCACAGCCCTGAGATCATCAATGAAAGGAGGAATAAGGACAGCCATGGATCACTAAAAATCGTCACCCATTCAAAACCATAATATTTAAAATGAAATGAATGAGGATTAAGATAGCCCTTGTACCAATGCTTGTAAAGCAAGGTGCTGGTGACATCTGCAAAGGCAAGAATACCAAAGATAACGCGAAAGAATGCCAGCGAGGCTATGTCAATTGGACGAAAAAGGAATTTCATGAAATGTGATGGTTCTGTGTACTTAACGCCTCAAAATACTAAATCATTATCTACTTGCCTCTTAATGGCACCGTAGAATGTTGGACTTCATCGAATTTTAAGAATTCTTAGTATTGAATGTAAATGTTATAGTTTGGGGTAAGAATCTGTTGATCAAGGAATAACCAACTATTATGGAGTTATCGAAGCAAACGATTTTACTAGTTTTCCAATATTAATTCGTGCAAGATTTCTGGAGTTTTTGTCGAGGGCATCAGAAAGGTTTGTTGGATCGAGGGTAAAACTATCATCTCCAGATGACAGCAATATCTTCCTTACATTGATAAAGGATTTGTAGGATTCCTTTTTGTGATATCTAGTGTACTTCTTGTAGATGTCATAGCAGGTATTCCTTATCCAAAACAAATCTGCTGATTCATTAGGATTTAAGGAAAATCGCACAATACTACCTTCAAAAACCTGTGTTTTCTCCTCTTTTGACTCATTCTCTCTAATAGATATCTTGTTTCGAAAAACGCCCCGGGGGTCTAAAATTTCATATTCCACATTCCAAACTCTGTCTGTAGGGTTCATTATTTCAAACCTATGATCGAAAGAGCAGCCTTGCAGACAGCAGGATAGAACAATTAATAATATGGCACCTTTTAGTTCTCTCACGTTATATTAAACCTAATGTTTCTAAGAATATTGTTTTATGGTATTTCTTCCCAATTGATACATGTGCACCTCGTCTGGTCCGTCTGCCAATCGCAATGCCCTGGCATATACCCAGAATTCTGATAGCGGTGTATCACTACTCACTCCCATACCACCATATGCTTGTATCGCTCTATCCAATACATTGCATGCCATTTGTGGTACGGCTATTTTGATCATTGCGACCAAGTCTTTTGCTTCTTTAATCCCAAAACGGTCGATCTTGTCCGCTGTCGACAATGTAAGCAATCTGGCTTGTTCGATCTCACATCTTGATCGTGCAATGTCTTGCCTTATACTACTATATTGAGCAATCTTTTTGCCAAATGTCGCCCGCACATTTACACGCTTGCACATCATTTCCAAAGCTCGTTGTGCACAACCAATAAGCCGCATGCAATGATGGATTCGTCCTGGCCCCAATCGGCCTTGAGCTATTGCAAAGCCGCTGCCCTCTCCTACCAGAAGGTTTTCCTTAGGCACCCTCACATTTTTCAACTCTATTTCTGCATGACCTTCAGGCGATTCCAATGCACCAAAAACTTTAAGCGGGCGTATTACCTTTACACCTTCCGCATCAGCAGGCACGATAATCATACTTTGTTGACGATGTCTATCTGCATTCGGGTCTGTTTTTCCCATTACAATATACACTTTTGTATTTGGGTTCATTGCACCTGTCGACCACCATTTCCTGCCATTGATCACATACTCATCCCCATCCTTTGTAATTGAAGTCTCAATATTTGTAGCATCCGAAGAAGCTACATCTGGCTCTGTCATTAAGAATGCAGATCTAATCTTTCCATCCAGCAATGGTTTGAGCCATTTCTCTTTTTGAAATTCGCTACCGTATTTTGACAGGACTTCCATATTTCCAGTATCTGGAGCAGAGCAATTGAATATCTGAGATGACCACAATACCCTTCCCATCAAGGCCGCCAATGGTGCATACTCCAAATTTGTCAATCCTGGACTATCGCTTCCATAATCTTTGGGTAAAAACAGGTTCCAAAGCCCTGCCTCCTTTGCCATTGATTTGAGACTCTCTTGTTTTGGAAAAATCTGCCAAGGATTATTGGCAACAAAATCATTGTACTCTTCTTCAAGTGGGAAAATGTGTTCTTGCATAAAAGCATCCACTCTTCCTTGAAGTTCGATCGATCTTTGGGTATATTCAAAATTCATTTGTCCTTTTTTTACACATGGTATTATCCTGCAATCATATATCCACCATCAGCTGTATACACGCCTCCCGTAGAATAACTCCCTGCATCTGATGCCAAATAGAGCGCCAGACCTACCATTTCATCTGGTTGCGCCATCCTGCCAGAAGGCAATTGTTGCTCAAAATACTTCAAGGTCTTTTCATCTTTCCATATCGCTGCACTAAATTTGGTCTGTATCAATCCTGGACATATTGCATTGCTCCTTATTCCAGCCCTCCCCCATTCTTTGGCTTGACTCTTGGTCAACATTATGAGCGCGGCCTTGCTGATGCTGTACATTCCAAGCCCAAACGAAGGCCGCAATCCTTCAACGGAGGATATATTTACTATGGATCCGCCACCTCTAGATTTCATGATTGGGTAGCACTTGTTGGATAGCATCAAGCATGCTTTAAGATTAACATCCATTATTTTATCAAAAGCACCTTCTTCAGCCTCGGCCAACTTACCAAAAACAGGATTGGTAGCGGCATTATTAATCAGTATATCTACACCTCCAAAATATTCGACCGTCCTGGCAATTAAATTTCTTCTCTGCTCTTCGTTCCCGACATTACATGCAATACCTATAGCATCTTGCCCTTGAGACTTCATTGATTCTACCACCTTATCGACGGCCTCTTGGCTTCTGCTGCTCACTACAACCTTGGCTCCATATTCCGCAAGGCCACGTGCAATACTCTCACCAATTCCTTTTGAAGCCCCTGTGACAATGGCTACCTTACCCGTTAAATCAAATTTTTGTTTTATGCTGCTCATTACCTTCTTTTAAAAATTTAAAGGTAATAAAGATAATGAGTTAGTAGAATGTAAAGGCAGCTGGTATTTGAAAATGAGGTTACAAGCACTAATTATCAGGAAGAATTACACGACTTCATTTATTACAGGTCCAAGGCGAGACTAGGGTATTCAACCCATTATCGATGTATCACAACACTCAAATCTTTACAAATCATAAAATATTATTCACAGACCTCGTAAACTATAAATGCCAAGGAATATGATTTTTGTATATCTTTAGCGCCTGTGTTCAAATCTTGATTTTTGATGATAAAATGTATTAGATAAGATATGTCTCAAGGTGTAAGAAAAGGCGAAGAGCTAGACGAGGAGAAGGTTAAAACTTTTCTTTTTGAAAATAAATTGATTCGTTCAAAAGATAGTCCGCTTAAGGTCAGTCAATTTTCAAATGGATTTTCGAACCTTACTTATCAATTGGATGTAGATGATAAATCTTTTGTTCTGAGAAGACCACCTGTAGGAGCGATCAAGAGGGGTCATGATATGGGAAGGGAATTTAAAGTCTTGTCCAAGTTGAAAGTGGGATTTGATCAATGTCCACAGGTATATGCATATTCTGACTCAAGGGTTGTGATGGATTGTCCTTTTTACATCATGGAAAAAATTGATGGAATAATATTGACTGCAGGAGAGGCAAGAAAAAGAAATCTACCTCCATCAGAATATAAGACCATAGCCAATTCATGGCTGGACACCTTTGTTGCTTTCCATGCCTTGGACTACAAATCTCTTGGATTAGAAGACCTTGGGCGACCTGATGGATATGTCAAAAGGCAGGTTGACAATTGGAGCAAGCAATATATCAAGGCCGCTACAAGCGAAGTACCTGAGGCTCAAAAAGTAATGGATTGGTTGGCTAAAAATCAGCCGGAAGAATATGAGCACACGTTGATCCACAATGATTTCAAATATGATAATGTTGTATTTTCAGATGCTACCTGGCAACATATTTCTGCAATTTTGGATTGGGAGATGTGTACCCTGGGCGATCCACTGATGGATCTGGGCACATCGTTGGCATATTGGACAATGGCGTCGGACGGAGACATGGTACGCAATGGCCTACCATCTCCCACTATGTTTGAAGGAAATCCTGGTCGACTGGAAATTGTAAATGCATATGCCGAAAAATCTGGTAGGCAAATACCCAATCTGGTGTTTTACTACGCTTTTGGTTTATTCAAGATTGCTGTTATCGCCCAGCAGATTTTTTATAGATACAATAAAGGTCTTACCAATGATGAGAAATTTGCAAATCTGGACAAGGCGGCCCAATTTCTTTGTATTTATGCACTTCAAGCCATTCAAAAAAACAAAATTGAAAACCTATTCTAAAAATTAATTCATGGAATTAGAAAACAAAGTAGTTGTCATTACCGGGGCGGGATCAGGAATAGGAAAGGCATGTGCATCTCATTTTGTCGCTGAAGGTGCAACGGTAATTGTTGCTGATATTAACTTAAAATCTGCAACTGATACAGCCCAGTCATTGGCAAATCAAAAAGGAAAGGCCCTGCCCATCAAAATGGATGTGACGGACTATGATGAAGTGGCAAAAGAATTACAAAATATAGTTAATGCCCTTGGTCAAATCGATATCATGGTGAATAATGCAGGGATAATGAATGATCTGCGCGCACCTACCGCCGATCATACTTTTGATGATTGGGACAGGGTGATAGCAATTAACCAAACTGGGGTATTTTATTGCCTGAAAGCATCACTAAAGCACATGATGAATCAAGGACATGGAAGCATCGTAAATATAGCATCTCTGGCAGGATTAAAAGCATCTGGCCATAACCTGGCTTATAGTGCCAGTAAATTTGCTGTTGTAGGAATGACTAAATCTGCAGCGATGGAGTATGCACCTTATAATATCCGTATTAATGCCGTTTGCCCTTCTTATACACAGACTCCGATGTTGGATAGTGTGGTAGAAAAACAACCAGGAATTGATAAAAAATTGCTTAGACATGTTCCGATGGGAAGATTTGCAGAAGCAGATGAAATAGCAGAAGCAGTGCTATGGTTGGCTTCGCAAAAGTCCAAATTCATAACTGGGCAAACTATTACCATTGATGGTGGTTTATCTTTGTGATGATTTTTTTCAACCTATAAGTGCGCCTAGGGGGAGCACAAAGAATGCTCAAAGTTGGATGTTGACTTTTTTTATTCCCTGGACTAGGTGCAATTCATTTTTTTAATAAAATAACTATTTTAGAATATATGACTAATAAACAACTGATACTATCTAAAAGACCTGTTGGATTGCCCGAAGCTGATACATGGGAATTGAGAGAAAAATCGATACCTGCATTGAATGACGGGGAAATATTGATTCAGAATCACTACATCTCTCTTGATCCAGCGATGCGGGGATGGATCAACGAAGGTAAATCTTACATTCCGCCTGTACCTCTGGGTGACATAATGAGAGCGGGATCCATCGGCAAGGTGATTCAATCCAAAAATCCAAAATACAAGGAGGGTGACGTGCTTACCGGATGGGGAGGTGTACAACAGTATATTGTTACCGATGGCGAAGGATATTATCCTGTGGATACTTCATTGGCGCCCATGCCCATGTATATCGGTACTCTCGGCATGCCAGGCATGACGGCTTACTTCGGCATTTTGGAAGTAGGAAAGATCAAAGAGGGAGAAACTGTTTTGGTTTCTGGAGGAGCTGGTGCTGTAGGGAGTGTAGTAGGTCAAATTGCCAAAATCAAGGGTTGTACGGTCATTGGAATTGCAGGTGGCCCAGAAAAGTGCAAGTATCTTGTCGAAGAGTTGGGCTTTGACGGCGCGATTGACTACAAAAATGAAAACATTTATGCCGCCCTCAAGCAACATTGTCCCAAAGGAATCGATGTTTATTTTGATAATGTCGGTGGCGAAATATTGGATGCAGCATTGGCCAGACTGCGCATGCATGCACGCATCGTAATATGCGGCGCCATATCTCAGTACAATAATAAAGGTCCGATAAAAGGGCCTTCAAACTACTTGTCTTTATTGGTAAATCGGGCATCCATGCAAGGAATGGTCGTAATGGATTATGCCAAAGATTATAGAGCTGCTGCCTTGCAAATGGGCCAATGGATGATGGAAGGAAAACTGAAAAGCAAGGAAGATATTTATGATGGAATTGAGAATTTTCATGAAACATTTTTACGTCTATTTTCAGGTGAGAAGAAGGGTAAGTTGGTATTGAAGGTGATCGAGTGATTGTTTTTTTTAACCACAGAAGGCATGGGGTAATCACTAAGAATTTGCAAAGATACATTGCACGCGAATTGGCGAATTAGCGAATTGGCATATTAGCGTATTTGCGTATTAGTAATTTAGGGATTTGGCGATTAAGCGATTAAAAAATAAAAATATGAAAGCTATAGTATGTGAAAAATACGGACTTCCATCCGACTTAGTATTGAAAGATGTGGAGCTTCCGCCTCTAGGGGAGAAACAAGTGCGCCTGCGAATAAAAGCTTGCAGTCTCAATTTTCCGGATACATTGATTATTCAGGGCTTGTATCAATTCAAGCCAGAATTGCCATTTACACCAGGGAGTGATATTGCTGGGATTGTATTGGAAGTCGGGTCGGCCGTGAAACATTTGAAAGTTGGAGATGAGGTATTTGGGTTTACGATGACGGGAGGCTTTGCCGAAGAAGCCAATGTGGATGCCAAAACAATATTTCCTAAGCCTCCTGAAATGTCTTTTGCCATTGCGGCATCCTTCCTAATGGCTTATGGTACATCTTACCATGCTCTGGTAGATCGAGCCAGGCTAAAGGAGGGCGAGACAGTGGTCATATTGGGTGCTTCGGGTGGAGTCGGATTGGCGGCAGTAGAAATTGCCAAGCAGATTGGAGCACGAGTGATAGCTGTAGCATCTTCGGCAGAAAAATTGGAATTGTGTGCGGCCCATGGAGCGGATGATATAATAAATTACACTACCGAAGATCTCAAAAATAGAATTAAAGAATTGACAGATGGCGAAGGCGCGGACGTCATTTACGATCCTGTAGGAGGCCCTTATTCTGAGCCTGCATTAAGGGCTATTGCCTGGGAAGGCAGGTTTCTGGTTGTTGGATTTGCTGCAGGTGAAATTCCAAAGATTCCGTTGAACTTGCCATTACTCAAAGGATGTCAGATTGTTGGTGTCTTTTGGGGCAGTTTTGCTATGAGAAATCCAGGTCAAAATATGCAAAATAGCCTCCAACTCATGAATTGGTATGCGGAGGGAAAAGTAAATCCGCATATTCACAATACATATAACTTGGCAGAAACTCCAGATGCTTTGGAAGAGATGATGGAAAGGAAGGTTAAAGGAAAGGCGGTGATCATTAATAATGAATAATAATTGATTGATACTTATTCTTATGTATATAATCTTTTTCTCAATGAACTGAAAACTATAATTCATTTCTCAAAAAAGGGATATTCATAAGTAGGAATATTCTTTATAAATCAATGTTTGCATAGGTTTTACTCCTGAATTGAAACCGCGTTTTACTTATATTTTACCTAAATACGAGGTGTTATTTTCAACCTAGACTAGTCCTTCGCCAGAACGGGCGTTCATTCCGCCCTCCACTATCGTGTTCCTTCTTTTGATAATTTCATTATCACTTTTATTTGCATAAAAGATCATTCAGTCTTATTGCCAAAAAAACGAACCAAAAAAGTCTAGACTGACCCAATGCAGCGCGCATAGCCGCCTTATAGCTACCCACCACTTTTGCGTTCCTTCACTTGTCGACTATCGTCGCCACTCTCCGAGATCGTTCAGTCATCCCAAAGCCCAGTCAGGGCCACGCTTCTTTTACCTCTTGGTTATTTCTGGAACTATCTTCTTTGAAAGTTAGTGTACTCCTGAATATCTCAAAAAAAAACATCCATATTAGATTGGATACTGAAATACTCTTCAAATATGGCTTTCTATTAAATATAAATATAGATGTCAGAAGTTGCTATTTTCCCTTTATCAGTGTCTAACCTCCCGATTTTATCCGGATTTGCATTGGGCAGATTGGGTAGAAGCACCTCTTTTTTGACTCTGCCTTGAGGATGATGGCTTGAATCCAAAACCAAATCCAGTTTAATGAAGTCTTCCTGTAGTGGTAAGAGAGTACTCCCAGATGAAAGCTTCTGCGCTTTGTCTCCATTCATCAATTCTATTTCCGTTGGTTCTTCAAACTTCAAATCAGAGTTACCTTCAATCAAGAGCTTACCTATCATTGGAGTTGATGCTATTACCAAGTAATTCCATTGAGTCTTTCTAGCATCTAGATGTATTTCATATTCTGATATACCTTTTGATAAATGATCTTTTAATGCTTCAAAATAGATTTTGATCGTTCCAAAAAAAGTCGTTTGCAATTTCTCAATTGACTTCGACTTTAGGGTCAAAACGCCATTATCAGTGAGATTCTCATCTGCATCGTTTGAATATTCTAGTTGGTTTGACGAATATAACGGCAGATCTGTATAATTGTAAAAGTTGGGGTCTTTAGAAGATATTTCAAATTCCATACTTTCCGTTTCTGTATTATTCTTCAAGTACTCCAAAATATCGCCAACTTCATTACTATTGGAACTAAACAAGGTAAATCCATGCTCCATTGCTTTAATTGAGAGCCCATACTTTGTAATTAAGCTTTGAGTCTCAGGACTTGGATTTAAAACCAAACGCTTCATTTTTCCATCTTTAAAAAAGGTATGGTAAACTCCTAATTCTATTAACTTATTATATTGAATATTCATGTCTTTCCTTTATTGATTTCATTTGGTGTAATAATGGATTCAACTTCCTGATTTTCATCTCTTTGACTAAATGCATATCGCATTCTGAAGACTATCGATGGTTTGTACTTTGCTTGCATAGAATTCCATAAATTTTGCATTTCTGAATAATTCATCTGTTCTACTTCTAAATGCAATTTATCTATTCCTTTGGGGATATTGCTGGATAATCTCCTATCGAAAATGGGATTTTTCTGTAAAAAAAGAAACACTTCATCGAAGAATTTAATCGATTCTACAAGGTCATCAAAATTTGAACTCATCAGAATATCCAGATTGTAGATTTGACTTGAGTCTGTCTCCTCAAATTGATTATTGTCTCTATTCATTTTAGGATTATAAACAGACTTTCTTGTTTCCAAGCCAATATTTATGGGACTCAAAACAATCTTGTTTTCATTCTTTTGAGGCTCTGAACCATCAGATTCTACAATTCGATTTATTACAACAGAATTCTCACTAAGTTCGAATTGATTTCTTAAAACTTGATCAATGGCTTTAGCCAAAAACTGTAGGGCAGGTCCAATCATTTACGGTTTTTTGAATTTATGAATTTATGTTAAAATAAAAATACTTAAATCATTACAATATTAATATAACTTACCAATTTTCCTCCCACTCATTAGTAGATAATTTTAACATTCCCATTGCACATGAAGAGCTTTAGATATCCATTGCAATTTTAATTAAAAAGAGTGATTGACTGATAGGCAAATCATATGCTCTTTATTCCACTTTTATTTCCTTTTTGCCCTCATATAGTTTCACAATTCAATCATATTCCAAACAATTATTACTTTTACCCTTTCAAACATAATCAAGACGAAAACGATGGAAGGATTATTTACTATAGACAGTCTATTCACCTTATTTATGCTGGTACTTTTGCAAGTGGTATTAGGATTTGATAATCTGCTATATATATCACTTGAATCCAAAAAAGCACCTAAAGAGCGGCAAAGCTATGTTCGAAGATTAGGAGTTGGGATGGCTATAGCATTGAGAATTGTGCTACTATTTGCTCTAATGTCCCTGATTCAATATTTTCAGGATCCATTCATGAGTCTTCATGGTAATGATATAATCGAATATTCAATAAATCTACATAGTGTCATTGTCCTTCTCGGAGGCATCTTCATCATCTATACGGCGATGAAGGAGATCTGGCATATGATGTACCTCAAAGAACACGTAGAGACGGATAAAGCAAGAAATTCTGTGACCATGATAATATTTTGGATTGTGATAATGAACCTCGTTTTTTCATTTGATTCAATCTTGAGCGCCATGGCTTTGACCAGCGGCATGGAATTCAAAGCACAGATGATCCTTATGTCAATCGCTATTATTTCGGGAGGAGTTTTAATGATTGTTCTGGCGGATAGAGTATCTGACTTTCTTCAGAAAAATAGGATGTATGAGGTATTAGGACTCTTCATATTACTAATCGTGGGTATCATGTTATTGTCAGAAGGTGGTCATCTCGCTCATCTTAATCTATTTGGAAATCCGATTACTCCGATGAGTAAGACGACATTCTACTTTGTGATAGTGGTGTTGGTATTGATCGATATAGTACAAGGAAGGTATCAAAAGAATTTGTTGAAGGCGAAGGAAAACGCATAATCAATCTTTTCCGATAATTGAGACTGTTGGCGGATTAGTTGGCTAGAAAATTTATTTTCGTGTATAGCTTTCATCTTTGGGAGCAGGTAATCTCTATATTATGAAAAAAGAAATAAACACCCTTTCTTCCAGAGGGCAATCATTGGCTTCGAATCCTGCTAGAATCGACTTCGAAATATTTGCAGAGGCCTCACAGAATCTATACCACCCGAAGACTAATCCCAAAGGTGCTTTTGTCCTCAATATAGCTGAGAATTCAATTTCCACCGCATTGATTCAGGATAGGCTCGATAAGATCACCGAGCAAAATAATATGCCTGATTGGGTGATGAAGTATACCGATCCCAGAGGTAATCCGTATGTCCGCGAAAATGTGGCCAAATTCATGGAAAGACATCTTTGCCGATGTCCAATAGATCCCGATACACTTTGTTTTTCTGCTGGAGCTTCATCGATTATTGAGATCAGCTCATTTGTGCTGGCAAATCCTCATGATGTGGTGGTGATTCCAGCACCCTCCTACCCCATGTATACCAATGATATGGGTGTCAAAAGTAAAATTGACAGATACGACTTACAGACACATTACTATTTGGATGAAGTAGGGTCTTCTGCACCTGTAGTCCCGTCGATGCTCAAGAAAGTCAAAAAAGAACTTGAAGAGGCTGGCAAGCGTTTCAAAATCCTCTTGATTACTTCTCCTGACAACCCTACGGGATGTGTCTATTCGAAAAAAGAATTGAAAAAATTGGCCAACTGGTGTATCAAAAATAAGGTACACATGATAGTGAATGAAATATATGGTCTTTCACTCATTGACACCAAAAACCGGGCCCTCCAAGAAGATTATCGCAAGCATACCAATTTCAAGTCTTTTGCCAAGATCATAAGAAAAAAGAAAAGTCCATTTTTGCATTTGTGGTATGCATTTTCGAAAGATTTTGCCATGTCCGGGTTGCGATTTGGCATTGTCCACAGTCTCAATGAATCCTTTATGAGAGCCTTGAGTAATGTGAATATTCCGCATATGGTCTCAAATTATACGCAATGGATGGTGGGCGAATTGATAAAAGACGATCCATTCATTTCTGCCTATATTTCTGAAAACAAAAAGCGACTTAACAAGAGTTATTTGTTGGTAGTTCGGCTTTTGAAAAAACTGGACATCCCATATATTCCCAGCCGTGGAAGCCTCTTCATATGGATAGACTTATCCAAATACATGGATAGATATACCGACCAGGCGCAAGAAGACTTGTGGTTGGACATCTATAAGAATACTGGAATATTGCTTACACCAGGTATGGGGTTCCAGCATTTGAGAAAGGGCATATTTAGGGTTGTATTTACAGCTGTGTCGTATAATTATTTGAAGGTGGCAATGAAGAGGTTGAAGAAGTATTTGAAGAAGAAATCGTAATGTGTAATTTGATTTAAAAACCATGAAAACCTTATCTGACTTATTGCTTTTGGGCAATCCGTTGCTTTATGAAATCTGTGACCCCGTCAAGAAAGATGACTTGCAGTTTGTAAATGAATGGGTACAAGATTTACACAATGTGATGGAGGAAATTAGGGCCAAGTACAACTTTGGCAGAGCGATTGCTGCACCTCAACTGGGCATTATGAAGCGACTTATCTATGTAAATATTGATGACCCCATTGTATTGATCAATCCAGAAATTGTCAATCCAAGTGAAGAAATGTTTGAAGTATGGGATGATTGCATGAGTTTCCCGAATCTGTTGGTAAGGGTAAGCAGACATAAGAGTTTGACACTAGAATATCTGGATATAAATTGGCAGAAACAATGTTGGAAAGTAAGTGATGACCTGTCAGAATTACTTCAACATGAATGTGATCATCTAGACGGGATATTATGTACAATGCGAGCAATTGATGAAAAATCCTTTAAATGGAGACCATAATAATTAATTTGTATTATTTTCGCGTCTGCAAATTAAAATTATTGAGACTGTAGCTCAGTTGGTTTAGAGCGCTGCCTTGACAGGGCAGAGGTCGTGGGTTCGAATCCCTCCAGTCTCACTAGAATGAAGAAAGTCGAGTACGTAGTACTTGGCTTTTTCTATTTATGATCAATGCAAATTTATTTGCGATTGAGGTTGAATAGAAAAAGACATAAACACGCCAGTGTCGACTTTCATTACTGACCTCGGTGGCCTAAAGGATCGATGAAATCAATCCCTCCAGTCTCACTAGAATGAAGAAAGTCGAGTACGCAGTGCTTGGCTTTTTCTATTTATGATCAATGCAAATTCATTTGTGATTGAGACTAAATAGAAAAAGACATAAACACGCCAGTGTCGACTTTCTTTACTGACCTCGGCGGTCTAAAGGATCGATGAAATCAATCCCTCCAGTCTCACTAGAATGAAGAAAGTCGAGTACGCAGTACTTGGCTTTTTCTATTTATGATCAATGCAAATTCATTTGTGATTGAGGCTGAATAGAAAAAGACATAAACACGCCAGTGTCGACTTTCTTTACTGACCTCGGTGGTCTCAAGGATCGATGAAATCAATCCCTCCAGTCTCACTAGAATAAAGAAAGTCGAGTACGCAGTACTTGGCTTTTTCTATTTATGATCAATGCAAATTCATTTGCGATTGAGGCTGAATAGAAAAAGACATAAACACCCCAGTGTCGACTTTCTTTACTGACCTCGGTGGCCTAATGGATCGATGAAATCACAAAAAAAGCAAATTTCTAACTACCCTATCCTGGTATAAATCCTCTTATGACCAGCTAAATGTTTCATGACACCTTCAATAATGGTATAAATAAACTTGTCTTCACTTACCCATTCTACAAGTCCTTTTGTAATTTTCCCATTCTTTTGTTCTGTAATATTAATTCCGTTTTCAAACTTATATTTCTTCTTTGGAGTCCTTTTTCTCAGTTTTCCTGTATCAATGTCAAAATACATTGAGGAATGAACATCGGACTTTATTATCCATATGATTTGATTCTCATTTCCAGATGAGGGTGATACCTCATTGCATTTCCATGTGCCAATAATGCTTCTCTCAGAGTTTTGAATTTCAAGTGGTTTATTATCCAATTTTACCAAGCTAGATAGTTTTTCAAAGTCATTGATAAGCTTAAGAGACGAAGCCATTATTCGATTTTCCTTTGTTTCGGCTTCCTTAAAGCTAATTATTCCCTTCAACAATTTCCCTTCCAATGATTCAAATTGGCAAAGCATTAAAATCAAGTCGTCTCTTATTTCTTGAAACAATTTATCATCGTTATTTTCCAAAAAGCCAATGATTTTCTCTATCGCACTTTTCAGCTTCCCTCTGGAAATCAAGAACTTCACCAAAGGCATCAATCTCACTTTTTCATCCATGTCACTTAAGTTGTCATTCACTTTGAATTATAAATCTCTATTAAGTCTTTCATTCTTAACACATGCTAAAAATCCTTTCTACTAGCATTGATATTAGTAAGAACCAATTTACATGCTACAAACAAAAAGTGGAAAAATTCCAAAAAGAATTTTTCCACTTAAACTTAAGAAGTAGTTGTTAGGATTTACAAATCTTAGAAAGTCCTAGTTGATCATTAAGAATTTTCTCTTATCAAAACTAATTCCATAATTCTTGTATGTTCTTCCATCTTGACCGTCAACAATTGCAAAATTTCCTCTTACCAAATTGAAGGATACTCTCGCATCAGCAGGAATATTATCGAACAAATCTGTAGGCAAAGTTGCTGATCCATTGTCTGGAAGCACTACTGCCCTCTCCACTAAGACTTCGTTATGTAGAGCTCCTAAAACTGAACTGCTTGTAGTACCATCCCATCTTACAAAAACCAAAACTCCATTTTCATTATTCTCATCACTATTCCATGATATTGCGGTATTATTTCGATTTATTCTGTGGGTATAACTTCCTTCAACGATACCTTCATCGCTTATGCTTTCCAGGTTGATATCCCTTGGAATATACATGTCATGACTATATCTGAAACCAGGCCTTTCAATTGAAAAATTAACACGATTTCCAAAACATTCATTTTTCAATGCTAGGGTTAAAGATTGAGCATCGCTCGTAGATTGGGTATATCGGGAAAGTTCATCATTCCAGGCGCTTTCTATACCATTTATGGTAACAGTCCCAGCGTCTGCTGAAGGTTGCCCTGGAGAAGGAGTATAATTTAATAATATAAAACCCGAAGTGGCTCCGCTCGAAATTCTCGTCATATCCAATCTCGCAACAAAGTCGGTATAATACCCAAAGAGCATGTAGTTTCCCAGTTGCTCGATAGCCAAATGCGGATCATCGAATCCAAAGGCTCCACTAAAATTTCGTTGATCGATTTGCTGCTCTAAATCCAGACTTAATTCATTGGTACATGAAATTGCGCTAAACAGACAAATGATAAAAAATAATATATATTTCATAATTCTTGATTCATTTGATAGATTCTTATTGGCCAATTACCTTCCATAATGTAAACTTCGATCATAAGGAACAGTGGTTGATTCCAGTTCAATAGTGCTCTAAATATTGAAGTGATTATAGCAACTCTATTTTCAAATATAAAATATATTTTTTTGTTTTGGTTCAAACCCCAAATTCCTCGCAAAGCGAATCCATTCTCGGCAATTTCTATAATTGATTTCCAGCCTCAAAAGTAAAATACCCAATAGCAAAATTGCCTTTTGGGTATTTTACTTTTTGGACTACCGATTCAAATCAGGACAATTATAAATCACCGTCATTTGTAACCGTCCCTAAATCTGTAATAGGTACATCTTCATTTACAGCACTGCCTCCATTTCCACCAACGATTTTCGACGAGGCAGTTTTAGACAATTTGACCTTTTTAAAATCTTTAATTTCATTCATAATAATACTTTTATTAAAAAATTAAAATAATACCGTAACAGGGAAATAGAATACCAGTACCGAATATCATGCACTGAATTCAAAAACGGATTCCATTATTAACTATTGCGGTTCTTTCACAATTTGCGAAATCAACTTTCTGACTTATTGATTTATAATTGGTAATTATATACTTCCATCATTTGAAATCGTTCCTAAATCTGTAATTGGAACATCTTACGAAGCATTGG
Source organism: Saprospiraceae bacterium (assembly GCA_965230575.1). GTDB lineage: Bacteria > Bacteroidota > Bacteroidia > Chitinophagales > Saprospiraceae > CAJXUU01. The sequence continues at coordinate 4,600,497 of OZ246013.1, read as the reverse complement.
TATCACCATTACCTCCAACAAGCTTGCATAAATTAGCTTTTGGCAATTCTACTTTTTTAAAATCTTTAATTGTTGTCATAATACACATTTATAGTTTTGGCAAATGTTTTTTGTGATTGGTACTTATTCATCACCATCATTAGATATGGTTCCTAAATTTGTAATCGACAACACTACCCATGCTAACAAGATTGCAAAAATAGATGTTTGAAATCTTCGGCTAGCCAGTAGATCAAATCTTAACGGCATATAATAATATGTTTATGTTCTGAAACTACTTTTAAATATTGAAGTGTTTATAGCAACTCTATTTTTAAATATAAAATATTTTTTTTGTTTTGGTTCAAACCCCAATTTCCTCGCAAAGCGATTCCATTCTCGGCAATTTCTGTAAATGATTTCCAGTCTCAAATGTAAAATACCCAATAGCAAAATTGCCTTTTGGGTATTTTACTTTTTGGTCTACCGGTTCAAACCAGGGATATTATCCGTCACCATCATTTGAAATGGTACCTAAATCAGTAATAGGTCCATCTTCATTTACGGTGCCGCCTCCATTTCCGCCAACAATTTTTGACGAAGCAGTTTTCGATAATTCGACCTTTTTAAAATCTTTAAACTCATTCATAATAATACTTTTATAAAAAATTAAAATAATACCGCAACAGTGGAAATAGAATACTAGCACTGAATATCATGCACTGAATTCAAAAATGGATTCCATTAATAACTATTGCGGTTCTTTCACAATTTGCGAAATCAACTTTCTGACCTCTTGATTTATAATTGGCAATTATATACTTCCGTCATTTGAAATCGTTCCTAAATCTGTAATTGGAACATCTTCCGAAGCATTGGTATCACCATTTCCACCAACAAGCTTGCACAAATTCGCTTTTGGCAATTCTACTTTTTTAAAATCTTTAATTGTTGTCATAATTCACATTTTTAGTTTTGGCAAATATTTTTTTGTGATAGGTCCTTATTCATCACCATCATTAGATATGGTTCCTAAATTTGTAATCGGTCCATCATCCTCGTCAGGGTTTTCACTTTTATTGCCTCCTACAATCTTATTCAATGTCTGTTTGGGCAAGACGAATTCTCTATAATTTTCAAACGCTTTCATAAGCTCTTTTTTTTGGTTATCTAATATTTGTAATAAAACTACTTTACCACGGGCTCCGAATGTCAGACCTTAATAGATCCCCTATTTTAATCTGCAACAAACCCTGGCAAAACTTTAATCTCCTTCATTTGTAATGGTTCCTAATGTGGTGATCGGAACATCTTCAGATGTATTGCCGCCTGAATTACCTCCTACAATTTCCATAGAATCAACACTTGACAATTTTGCTTTTTCAAAATCTTTAAACGCTTTCATAAGCCTCTATTTTTAATGGTTAAAAAATGTTTTACAAATGGCTATCAGATATCATCATCATTGGTAATTGTACCCAAAGTGGTTACAGGTACATCCTCGACATGACCACTTCCACCTGTTCCTCCTACAAGTTTTACTGTTGCGTCACTTGACAATGCTACTTCTTTAAAGTCTTTAATTTCTTTCATAAGCTTCTATTTTTATTGATTAAAAAAATGATTTACAGATGACTATCAGATATCATCATCATTGGTAACCGTACCTAATGTTGTTACAGGTACATTCTCGACATGACCACTTCCACCTGTTCCTCCAACAAGTTTTACTGTTGCATTACTTGACAATGCTACTTCCTTAAAGTCTTTAATTTCTTTCATATGCTTCTATTTTATTGATTAAAAAAATGATTTACAGATGGCTATCAGATATCATCATCATGGGTTATCGTACCTAATGTTGTTACAGGTACATCCTCGGAATGGCCACTTCCTCCAGTTCCTCCAACAAGTTTTACTGTAGCATCACTTGACAATGCCACTTCTTTAAAATCCTTAATCTCGTTCATAAGTATATATTTTGGTTAATAAATAAAATTTAGTCCTGTGGCTCAATAAAAAATAGGTGACCGCAAAGGCATTTTTCACTGAGTCAAATTATTCGCTATAGCAGAACTACGTTGTTTGGCACATTTAGGGCATACCAAATACTATGTGTCAGAATCAAAGTCATCTAACACTTCGCACCACATCTTCATGATGGCAGCCTCGAATATTTATAAAGACCTACTTGTATTGTTATAATTGGTAATTGGAGAACCTAACATTTGGTCTATCGCATTATTTCACGTCAATTATCCTTCTCCATTATTTGTTACTGTACCTAAATTCGTAACTGGAACATCCTCATTTACATTTCCACCTCCGTTTCCACCGACAAGCTTAACAGTTTCTACATGTAGTAATTCTACTTTCTTAAAATCTTTAAACGTCTTCATAGATCACATTTTTTATTAATTAAAATTAAAGTTCACGCCTGAAATGTTATAGTCCACCAACTGGCCATGAGCGTAAGAATAAAATCAATTATTCTGCTCATACTATAAGTTTAATTTCATGCTATTAAAAGCACTGAATATTCAAATTAATAATACTAAGACTGAATTCCTCGTTTGTTCAAGATGTAAGTAATTGGTTTATTTACATAATTGATTTAATATAAAACGATTATACACTCCTTATATTGCACGTCTAAATTAAACCATTTATATCATATTATCAATATTCAATATGGATTTTCTTTCAATTTCCTGAATTAAGTAGACACAAACATTGTGAGTCTTGCCCAAGTAAAATCATATATCAGTTGCCATTTTAAAAACCCATTCTTTTCAAAAATAAGATCCAAATATTTCCCTTGAATCATTCAAGTCAGAAATAAAATTTTCAAAAAAACACGCAACAAGTGAGGTTAAGCTCTCAAAAATTAAACTAATTAAGAAAGCGAATAATAACATTCTATATGCCAATAGGAAAAAGTCATCAAAGCGAGTCTTGCTTTAGTTGTGTTCATTATGATAGGATTAGTCCCCTTCAAAATATTCAGCCAATAAGAACAAAAACCGTTGATATGTTTCAAATTCAAATTCTTTGCGCGATTTATTCGCAAATTTTGTTCTTTCCAAACTAGACGAGTGTTCCTTAAATCCTTTCAAATAATTTTCCATTAATATATCAGTGGAATTCTCAAGTTCCAGGAAGATTGAATCCGCCACTTCACCTAATTCAAGCCTATTGAATTTGCTAACATTCAGGTCCCAATCAGGAGACTTCATTTTCTTTTCTTCCTTGTAATAATTAATTGATTGTGCCTGACTGGACTCCAAAGAATTTTTAAAAGCGTAGTATTCGTTTTCTTCACTTATCAGGGAATCAAAGGTGATAGAAATCACATTCCTTCCGATCCTCTGATATCTGGTTTTCATCGGCCTCATTGTAATATAAGGAAGCAAGCATTCTTCGAAATTCTCAATCTCAAGCGAATGATTATTGTTAAATACCAGTTCGGCCTTTTCGATTTGACCAAGTTCATTGCATTCCACCTTTATCCTTGATTCATTTTTCCTAATACGACTGGATCTATAGGAATACATATCGCATTTGACTAATTTATACCCAAAACATTTTTCTACCAATTCAGTATTGATTGAGTCCAAAAGGTATGATGTGGAAGTTTGCCCATAAACATTAATATGGAAAAGTACCCCAAACAGCAATAATATGATTATGTGTTTTAATGCGCTTTCAATATTATCTTTAGACATTATTCAACATTTTTTGATCCGAGTTTGTATCATTCGTAATTTGGCACTTAGCCCAAGAATACCTCCGCAATCATTAGACATTATGTATTTCAATCTGGTTTGATTTTAATAAATTCACCATCCACTACCCTATGGATCCCAGAATCTAAAAGTACAAATTCTCCCAATTGATTTTTTACGAATTTCCAAATAGGTTCATGCACTTTGAGGTGGGTGCTTTTATCCATTTTATTCAGGTCTATCTTTGAGACTCTTTTATTTCCCATTTCAGAAATATAGACTTCATCATTAAAAACAAATACATCCTCGGGAAAACTCATTTCTTCAGTCTCTTCATGAATAATCCCAAATCTAATTTTAAGGTTTCCTGTTTTTAGCTCGATACAATCAACAATTTGGAATCCACTTGAGGCCACCCAAATTTCATCCTTGTCTTCATTTACGGAAATGGAATCAGCTATCAAATCGTCAAAAAAATGAGCTCTTTTTTCAATTAATTCGCCTTCAATATCAAAAATTGAAAGATCGCTTCCTTGGTAGAATGTACTATAGATTCGATTCTTTGTAATGCTAATATTGGAATTGAGGATGTTTCTGAGGCGATAATTGTATTTTCCAAAAAGAATTTCACAATATTTTTGAATGTCTATCCGGGTTATAGATTCATTATTGAGGTCATAGGCGAAATACTCCTTTCTTGTATTGCTAAAAATTAATTTATCGTTTGTCAAATACATTTTTATCAGCTTTTATATAATCTGTGGGGAATAAAATTCACTCCAGTTTCTTCAATACCTTCATCGCCCTTTTCTTAAAGTCTTTAGAGTTTTTATCCAACTGATCTTCAATCACTACTTTCAATTCGTTTTTCAACTCTCCATAATTCAGGCATGTATTATACAAGGCAAATAGTGAAAAATTTTTCGTCGACACAAGTATTTTTGGGTCTAGCATCCAAGCAAACATTATATCGACAGCCTCCCCTTCAAGCTCATCCGGAATGCCAGCCAAGTAAAACATTTTTGCCATTGATCGATCAAAATTTGGGATCTTGATTCTTTCCCTATTCCTAAAGATTTGCTGCACTACTGGAAATACTCTCTTCGAATCTATTTCACACAGAGAACCTATGATCCAAGAAAATCTCATTGCCGTCTTATAATCACAATAAAGTATCTCGACCAAGTCCGCAAGAGCAATGTCTTGATCGACTATATATTCAATCCAAGCCCTCCTTTCTTCTCCAGAGCTATCCGCCAAAGAATGAATCATTTCTTCTTTCAGTCTATCGGTTAACAATTGTCCGCTCATCATAAAATCAAGTCTGGCTATGGTTTATTTTTAAAGCAATCAAAACTAGTAAATTTCTTTTGGCCGATTTTTTCCCTCACAAAATAAACGAATAGATTCTTAATCATTTTTCAAATCTTGACTATCGCCATACAATTCAATATGAATCGGGTGTAATAATTTCACAATTTGGAAGATCTTTTCTTAATTTTTCAATTTGTCTTTTCAGGGCGTTGGGCAATTCTTTCTCTTCATTTCCCATTATTAATATTTCCAAGCTGGTCAACTCATTCATACAATTTGGAAGTTCGCGCAAATTCGTATTCCCAAGTTGAAGCCGTTTAAGCTTTTTCAGATTACAGATAGAAGCAGGCAATTCTTCAACATCACTTTCCAATAAAACCAGCTCTCTCAATTCTGTCAACTCACCAATATTTGGAGGTAGATATTTGAAAAGACTATTTTGCAAATCAATGCTTTCCAACTTACTTAATCTTGTGATTTCATTCGGCATACTTGTAAAACTCCTCATACCAATGTAAAGATTTTTCACATTTGGGAAATTGAATATTTCTCTTGGAAAGTCATTCCTACCCCAGTCTGGTGTAAGATCTAGGTTGATGACCAAATTTGGATCCACATAAATACTATCATGTCTGCAATGCATAAGGACTAAGCCCTCTTCGTTGGGAATTCCATATTCGTCTTTTAATAAATAGCAGTAATCATTTTTAAGGTTGGTCTCATGTGAAGTTGCTGTCGGGGCCTCTATGGGATCAGCAGAATCGCCACTTTTCGAAATGTCCTTACAATGAATAAAAAGAATGCTTAACAGAAAAAATAACACAGGCAGACCATAAAATTTTGTCATCCTATCAATTTTCAATACTGTGCTGCTCATACGATTATTTTGCATTAATGGTTTATTGTAAATATTAGATGCAACACTCTCAAGTTTGGTTCTCTTACAGAACGTCTTATTTTTCTATTTATGTATCAATATGGCTCATTGCTTCTTGTCTATTGTCAAAAAAAATAGTGGTATCAGGCGGTAGCATAGCTTTACAATGCTCACTATAAATGATAGCCACTGGCACACTCGCATCATAAAAATTGAAAAGCACCTTGGTAATGTAATTTCCCCATTGATAGTTTAAGCCACTGAAATCAACAATTAATTTAGTGATATCATCGCGGAGGACGGTAGCTCTCGAAATTTGATGCATAAATTCTCCATCTGAGTTGCCCTCACTTCCATAACCGCAGATGCCATGGAAGCTCAAAATTCCCAGGCCTTTTTCATTTATTGACAGTTTATACTGAATATCACTCAGCCTTGATTCTTCTATTTGTGAAAAACGAATTTCCATAAATTGATTTCTAACTTTAATATTTTCTTTGTGAATTCTTGGCGAACTTTGCGCCATTGCGGTTATAGTCAACATCTCATTCAGAAAAATAACAATGTCTTAAAGTAGAATTAAATCACTTCAATTCTAAAAGAGAGCGGACTTAATTTAAATTTTCACTAAATTCTGAATAATCTTATTTCCACTTTTCCCATTAATAATTTCTATATAATAAATACCTCTATTTGCCTCTGAAATATCAATCCTGGATTTGTTCTTATATTCTCCAAACAACAGCCCATCTGAGGAATATATTTTTATTGTGTAGCTATTTCCAAAATGAGCAGGAAAGCTGATATCAATATGTTCGGTGCTTGGATTAGGATAAATGAAAATATCAGAAACCGAATCATCCAAGTAGTGGACGTTTGTTGATTTATCCAAAATGAGTACATTATTATTCTCATCTTCATCTGAGATTGCCTCATTTGCATCTACTTTGATAATAATTAAGTCATCATCTACCGCCTCTTTACCAATTGTAAAATAAATTTCTATTGGTACATTCGGCTTGATACATTCATATGTCCGTTCTGATAAAGGAGGGGTCTCTAGATCTTTTTGATACAAAGAAACATCAATGAAGGCAGCATTGATACTGCCCAAATTGTTTAGGACTGCTTTAAAAATATAATTTTCGTTGGTGACATGATCCAGGGAAAGTGAGGTGACAGCCGGATCAATATCCGAACATATATTATTGAATTGCCAGGATGATACAATTCCTTCACTGTATCGCTCAGCAAAAGTTTCCTGGTCTAAAAATCCCTCACTCGGTTCAAATAGGTATCTCTCTATTGGATCTAATGGATCCAATCCGTCGGCATAGGTATTTTGCATGTAGGTATTAGTCATAATTCCATCCGTTGAGAAAAAAGTTCTTTCACCGTCTATATCAATAAATGTATGCCCCAAAGCCTGGGAATGCCCCCATTCATGCGTATAGACTGTCATTTGAAATGGATTAATGGGTTCAAAAAATAATAAAGAAGACCACGCACCTCCATTAACTTGACGTACTGGAGCGCCTTTCCATGTTTCCAAAGCAAAATGAGCAAGGTTGTGCGGTTCTGTATTTATTACCAAAAAAGGAGTTGGAATATTAAAAATCCAATAATTATTTGCTGAATCCCAAGTCGGTTCTCCAAATTCTTCCAGATAAGAAAATTCAACTCTCTCGTAACGAAAAACGAAATCGATACCAAAAGTCCTTTCCCAATGATCTCGAACAAAATTATAATCAGCAGAAGTTGGGTTCTCACAAAATCCTGGGATACCAGACTGTCCTTCACAATCCGGTGCTTCATCAGTATCCATTCCTATAAAAGTGGCATCCAAATCAGTCGGAATAATATCATAAAATATAACAGTATCTCCATGATCATATGTAATCGTACTATCACGTAAATAGGACTTCATTTCTGTTCTCAATTCAGGGATTAGCAGATAGGAATAATATCTTTCGATTAAGCATTCATCGTAATCTACCTCGCGCATCCATTGGAAGAAGTTCTCAAGTATTGGTCCAGGTTCACAATACTCTGATTGACATGTAAAATCAACGTAAATGGATGTATCTCTTAAGTAGGTATTTGGGCTCTTAAAAAGAATAGCTTCAAATCGCACAATGCCTGGATAAAACACCTCAATTTCTTTTTCTAATGTACAGGATGGCAACCCAGAACAATTCATTTCTGTTTTATCAAGCGCATTATTATCCTGAATGAGCCAAATCTTTCGAACTCCTTCTTCTACCATCCCTGTCACTTCTATTGTGACTGTCTCGCCCACTATCGGTTGACCAATAACATTAATATCAAGTTTCGATTGAGCATATGAAATTTCACATACCACTAGAATCATAAATATTGTGGATAGGGAATTGTATAAATTTTTCATAATTTTTATAAGTTGATTGTCTAGTAATGAAACATCTTTAATATCCTTATTCACTCTCATAAAAAGAGGAAATTTGTTATCCAAGATCATTCAATGTTGTATTCCGCTCCTAATTGTATTCGATAATCCGCTCATTTCTATTAAACCACTTAAACTCTTTTTCTTCATTTTGTTTCAAGTAGGTGGTTCGCTCTATCCAATTGTTATTAGCATCATATTTATACTCATATCTAAAAACAGCAAAGTGCAATTCATCCAATATTAGAGTAGTCCCAGATTCATAGATTAAGTCTTCCTGTTTATTGAAGCGAAATTCCTTTTTGGCTTTTTTATCTGTTCCGACTTTACTAAATTCCTCAATTCTCTTTATCATTTGCCCCTCATTATTATAATAACTGTAATTTTTTAATAACGTGACAGGCTTACTTTTTGAATAAGTGATTTTATAATTACGTACCTGCCGATCTTCATAGAAAATCCTGACATATTCAGCCAACTCATCTTGACTGTAAATTTTAGATTCTTGAATTCGGTCCTTGTCGTCGTACTTGTGATTCCATGATTTGTTGCGAACAATTGAATTTTCAGGATCAAAAGCCATGAATAAAACAATATTATTATGCTTGTCATATTTGTATATATATCTACCAAATCTTCCATTCCCAATCCTGCTTACCAGATTTCCTTGCTTATTGAATAAAAGAACAAAGGTGTCCTGATGATTAATCTTCTTTGATAAGTTTGTCCCGTACCTATGTACTTTGGTCGTATCGGCATAGCATGTTGAATCTCTTCGGACTAGTTTTAGTCCATCTTCATATTCCTCCCAATCGTAATTTTCATAATAAGTACGACTCTCCGAGATCATGGAATAACTTGAGACCCTATTTTTCTCAAAAACAGTTTCGCATCTCCAAGATTCATACTCATTGAACAGGCTATCTCTCTTGAAGCGTACTTCTGTGATCTTCGTGGGGTTCGACTGACAAAACTCCTTTCGCAGATTATTTGCGTTTTCAATTGGAAATTCGAATTGAGCCATTTGGAGGTTCGGAAGACACATCAATGATAGGACTATTAATACTTGAATAAGTTTCATTTTTAATTTGTCGTCATGTTTAAGATGTTCATACGGGATGCTTAATCGCCATTTCTTTCTCTCCTACCCTGAATTTCAATTTTTTCAGCTCAAAGGCTTTCTTTTCATCCATTATTTTATATCAAATCTGCGAACCTCCACTACTCCCCCTTTTCGTCCTTCAAAAACGGTTTTGGCACCTGAGGCAAACCCATCCATTGCGCAATTTTATTATACTCCTTCGCAATATCCTGTGCAATAGCTGCACCTCGCTTCATTCCCTCTATCGTTTTGTACAGCGTCGAATCTTCATCTCCCAGATCTTTTACTATTCTACCAAGTCGATTGGCAATACCCTTTTTCTTGACCTCTTCTTTCGTTGGGTTTTCCTCCAGGGTCTCCAAGATCTCCACCGCTTCAGTCAATTCTTCTGCATCCTCATGATTGCCTTTTTTATTGAGCTTCTGGGCCAATTCATTCAAAGTGCCTTGTAGGTCCAGATTACAATCTTTGAAATTGAAAGTGTTATTTATGACTTGATGGCCTTCGCCTCCAAACAAAATATTGTCAGCCCTGGAAATATGGTAATGATAATGTGAAATATTATAATGAATAGCAGTAGGTTTCAATGCAATCTCCCTGCGGGTAACAGAATCAAAGTATTGTCTTTCGGCATCAATATGGGCAACAATATCTCTCCCAGGCAGAAAAAGTTCTCGTTTCGGGTTTTCTTTATCGACAATTACCCTATATGTCAATTCTGGTTGTTGACTCACATAACTATCGAAAATATTGTTTAGTGTATCTCTAATCTCACTAAGGTATTCTGTCTTGTTTTTACCTTTTACAGAAACAGATATAATCCGATCGATTTCCCGAACCAAGGCCAGACTCCCCTTCCCATCTTCAAGGATCACCCCATACTTCCAGACAAGATATTCCCTACCCTCTTTTTTGATTTGTTCATTATGTCTCACAATAAATCGAGATATGGTATTCAGCGGCAAAGTATGGGTCGCTTCATACCTCATCATCAAACTATCCTCAGGATCAAAGGCAGGAAACTCAGCGGGCTGGTCCTCCTTAAGCAAATGCGGTATAATCAAACGCTTCTTGGGTTTTGTCTCAAATCCCAATTCATAATGTTTGATCAAGTCGAATAGAAATTTATGCTTGGACTCAGGAAAGCGGACCTCTTCTTCACTAAAAACTTTACTAAAAGAGTCCAAAGAAATACTATGCTTGTTCTCAGCACTAATCCAGTTGATAATCTTGTATACTCCTTGACTAATCCATTCGGGGTTCAAGATCAGGGTATCATAATGTTCCATTTCCTTGTACCACAGACTCACTCCAAGAGAATGCAAGTCTTCGAGAAGTCTATTGGTATCCTCAACTTGAAATTTTTCAGCAATATCCAAAAAAGTCTCTTTAGTAATATGTTCCTTTCCATCACCTTCCTTTCCAAAAAGTTCTTCCAATTCTTCTTTTACCTGATAATAGCTGGTAGGTATTTGTTGGACCTTCCAGGAAGGATTATTTTTAATATAATCGGAGACTTCCACCCGAAATTTTGCCAACTTCTTGACATCTTTGCCCACATCAAAAGAATAAAATCCAGCGATAGGATATTTCTCCTTTAAGGCGTTTATAGGAATTTTTACTGGGTGCTGATCTCTTTCATTCACCAGGATCATGGCCTGTGAATTCTGTCCGTAATTTTTCATATGGTCGAGCCAATATTCCAATCTATTCCGATCTTCTGTGCGTCCGTCATAAACCATAATATATAGGCATCTCTCGGATAAGAAGAATTGGTGGACAGCATGGGTGACGGTATGACCCGCAAAGTCCCAAATCCTTATATTAATATTGTCCTCTTTTAATTTCCATAGTGAAGTATCCACTCCTGGAGTACTTTCACTGGGAGTGGTCATCGGTGCATCGGGATCTGCCAGTTTTCTGGCGACACAGGTCTTCCCAACCCCCTTCTCTCCTAAAATAATAATTCGCGCTTCATTGAGTCGTTGTCCTCCTTTTTCTAATTCTTCGAGGTAATTGGCAACAGCAGAGGCACCTTGCACGCTTATTTCCTTAGGAACATTCAATCTATTTACCAAGGCTTCTTTGTCAATCTCAAAATTATTATTAAAAATATCCTCATACAACTTGCCCCAGTATTCACAGCCTTCATTTTTTAAGGCCAGTTGAAAGTTATCCCATACCTCTCCATATGTTGATATAGAAATTAGTTGCTTTTCGTTTGCCTTAATATTTATAATATCTTGACGAATTATAGAATATAAGTCTAGCTTATAAACGTCGGCGGCGGAGGCAGCGTACGCGGCGGCGGTGTCGGCAGCGGTGTCGGCAGCGGCGAAGGCGGTGTCGGCGGCGTGGGCGGCAGCGAAGGCGGTGTCGGCGGCGGCGGCAGCGAAGGCGGTGTCGGCGGGGAAGGCGGTGTCAGCGGCGAAGTTGCGGGCATGGGCGGCGGCGATGACTGCGTCGGCGGCGGCGACGGCGGCGGTGTCGGCGGTGTCGGCGGTGTCGGCGGTGTCTGAACAACTAAGATCCACAGCATTAAAAACACTCCAAAGGTATATTAATCTCTTATCTTCTGGCCAAAAAGAAAATGAGCCTGAGGCCCCTAGAAATGGCAAGCTACGAACGGCACAGAGCCAAGCGAATGCTCTTTTTTGCTCATGGCTAAGTTCTTCTAAAGCTTTTTCTATTTCTTTTCTAAATTGAACTCTCATTTGTATACCTTTAATTGATCCTACGAATATTTTGATATTGGTTATTTTGATCTATTCGTAATAGTATTAAATAATAGCTATCTCAGTATGATCCATCACATTGATAGATTACCGATTGAGTGAAGTTAGCAATAACAATTCAAATATGAAAGTGGGAGTTTGTACGAGTAGATAAAATATATTGCGTTTTATATCGAGGAGAGGTCAGCGGCCCAATGTCAATTAGTAAATGTGTTTTGTAGACTACATTACTTGGTCGATAATCAAGTTATTAGTTCCAGCGGAACGATATCTTATTAGCCAATCAAATTGACATTTTTTCAAAGCTCTGTAGGAGCGACATCTGATTTGCCGGGAAGCTTATAGCTGTCATTTAAATTTCGCACCTACAGCGCTTGCCTTTGAGCACTAGTTTGTTGTTAATATGATGTCGTCTCGCTGAGACTTTATTGAATAATTGACATTGAGAGCTCCGCTGTCTTCTGGAAAGTGTGTATAGCAGATTTCATTTCTTGTCCTTTCATCAATATATTAGTTCCAGCGGAACGACATCTTAATAGTCAATCATATTGACATTTTTTCAAAGCTCTGTAGGAGCGACATCTGATTTACTGGGGAGCATATATTTGGCACTTTTTTAGATAAGCTTGACCATTCCAAAAACCATGAATTATCTATTTCCCTGCATCATTATATCACTTTGCTGCATGATGTCGTCGATAGCCTTCTTTTATGATTTTGTATGGCTTTCAACGCTTAATTTTGGGGTAATAAAGTCATTTTACATTGTTCTAAAACTCTAAATTTTTACTGTTGTATGAAAGCTACGAAAAATTTAATTATGAAAACCACTATGCTCTTAATATTGATATGTGCTCTATCGGTTAATACTGTATTTGCACAGGAAGACAATAAAACCACCTCTTGCCTTCCTCACTTAAAAGGCCCGTATCTTGGTCAAAAACCACCTGGTATGACGCCTGAAATCTTCGCACCAGGGATTGTTACGACGGAGGACTGGCAGATCGGTGGCACCTTTTCTCCCGACCTCAAGGAATTTTATTTCATTCGGGAAGTTGGAGAAGTCGAGGAAGATAAAAAAATGGAATTTGTGGTTATTCAAAATAAAAATGATCGCTGGTACGAGTCAGTAATATCGAAAAGAGTGGGACAGCCTTTTATCTCACCAGATGGTAAGACCATGCATTTGGGAAGGAGATATAAGAAGCGTACCGCGACAGGCGACTGGTCAGAGGTAAAAAAAATGGATTCCCCTTTCAAAGAGATTCAGATCATGCGCCTCACGGCCTCGGCGAAAGGCACCTACGTATTTGATGAAGTAGGTATGCCTGACGGAGATGGCATTATTCGCTACTCTCGATTAGTAGATGGCAAAAGAGAGGAACCCAAGTCATTTGGCAAGGAGATCAACACTGGAAAAATGAATGCCCACCCTTTTATTGCTCCAGACGAATCGTATTTGATATGGGATGGAGAAAGAGACAGTGGGTATGGTGATTCAGATATCTATATCAGTTTTCGCCAGAAGGACGGATCATGGGGAGAGGCAATAAATATGGGAGACAAAATCAATACGGATGCTTGGGAAGCGAGTGCCTATGTGACCCTTGATGGCAAATATCTTTTCTTTATTCGGAATACGGAATTTACGACCTCGGCCAAGTACAAGGATGTAGATATATTCTGGGTGGATGCGCAAATAATTGAGACGTTGAGACCTAAATAATAATCTACAATCTCTATTGAGATTGCGAATCTACAAATGTTCTTTTGATGCTAAAAGTAAGGTCAAGGACTATCTATGTCAGTAAGGTGAAATTGAAAACACAACTCATTAATGTGAACAACGGTTAATAAGGACATCTAATGATTTGATAATCAATATATAATTGAAATTTCAATTATATATTTAAGTAGAATAATCATCAAATTCTTAATTCATATGCGCTTATCAGCGGGATTTTAGCCACCCACCACTTTCGTGTTCCTTCTTTTGAAAATTATCATTTTCACTTTTTTCAAAAGTTCATTCAGTCCTATTGCCAAAAAAGTAAAGCCAAAACGCTAGGCAGCTAAAATGCAGCGCGCAGGGCCGCTCCCTCATCCCACGATAGCTGCCATTCCCATGCTTCCTAGATGTTGACACTAATATTTTCTTAGCAATTATTCGCGTACATTAAGAAAATTGTATAAAGTAAATCGCAAACAATGAAAAAAACACCATTCTTAATTTTTGTCGCTCTTTTATTATTGACTTTCACTAGTTATGGACAAGACTTACCAAAATTTGTGCACGTAAAGGGAGGCACCTTTACCATGGGTGATGAATGGGGCGCAGGCAATAAGGATCAACGACCTACCCACGAGGTGACCTTAAAGAGTTTTGATATAAGCCAGACCGAAATTACGGTAGCCCAATACCGCTATTATTGCAATGCCACTGGAATAGCTATGCCTAAAGCTCCTAGTTGGGGTTGGCAAGATGATCATCCAATTGTGAATGTTAGTTGGCGTGATGCAATGAATTATGCAGAATGGCTTTCTGGTAGATTAGACCAAGAAGTGCGACTACCCTATGAGGCAGAATGGGAATATGCCGCCCGTGGTGGTCATATGTCGAAAGGTTTTAAATACAGCGGTGCGAATGACACAGACGCTGTGAGTTGGTACGATGCCAATTCTAAAGAAAAGACCAATGCCGTGGCAAGCAGAAAAGCCAACGAATTAGGGCTTTACGACATGAGCGGCAATGCATTCGAATGGTGTATGGACAAATACGGAGGCGATTATTATGCCCATAGCCCTAAAAATAACCCCAAGGGTGCTATTAAAGGAGATGCCCGAGTAGTACGTGGTGGCGGTTGGAATCTTGATACCACTTTTTGCAGTGTCGCCTTTCGCTATGGAAGCACTTTTAATGGTGAACTGTATGATTATTTTGGATTCCGTGTAGCCTCGATTAAAAAACAATAACAAGCAGTAATACACATACCTAAACACAATCCATCGTACCCTTCCTTGCGATTCCCTTGCGAATCCTTCGTGAACTTTGCGGTTAAAGTCAACATCCAATCAATCAACATTCCCAAGATTAAAAGTCTAACAACCATGAACAGAACAGATTTCACATTAATACTCATATTGACACTCTTATTAAGTGCCTGCCAAACTAAAAAACAAAACATAAAAAAAGACACCTCCACAACGCCAGAAACTTCATACTTCGGAGAAAAACCGCCAGGCCTTACTACTCAACTTTTTGCCCCTAAAATCGTTTCGCCAGAAGGACTTTTTGAAGGCGGCAAGTTTTCACCTGATAAAAAAGAGTATTACTTCTCCAGAAAAAATGGAAGATATAAAGAGCGCACCTTCTTTGTTATTCGATATGAAAATAACAGTTGGAGCGAAGAATCTGAGACGGAAATAAAATACCCTCGCTTCTCCAAGGATGGCAATAAAATATACAGAGGAAATAAATACAGGGAACGAACAGAGACGGGTTGGTCAGAACTCAAAAATATGGGCCCACCATTCTCAGACAAGCATATAATGGGCATATCTGTCTCGGACCAAGGTACATTTTACTTTGATGAATGGGATGGAAAGGATACAATTGGTGCGATCAGTTATTCACGCCTGATAAACGGCATATACGAAGCCCGTCAAAAATTGGGCGAAGAAATCAATACGGGGACATGGATAGCCCACCCAACTATAGCTCCGGATGAATCCTACTTGATATGGGATTGCCACAGAGATGATGGATATGGTGGGTCTGATCTCTACATCAGTTTTCGAGCAAAAGATAACTCCTGGCTACCCGCAATGAATATGGGAAATGAGATAAACACAGCATTCAATGATAGCGGTGCGCATGTGACCGACGATGGAAAATATCTATTCTTTTCGAGAGGAGAATGGGAGACCCAAGAAGACGGAAGTACCTATTGGGTAGGAAAAAGTTATTGGGTAGATGCTCAGATTATTGAAAACCTCAGACCCAAATAATAATCCATGTGGCAATAATAATTTAATCTTTGACAAATTAATAAGTGCTAAATGAGGTCATTATTGTTTTTAAATTACATCTTGCTAAAACTCAAATAGGATTAATTTTGGAATGACAACAGCCAGAGCTTTTTTTAAAAAATATTGGCCCGTATTCGCAGGTTTTCTGATTCTCCAGTTCCTTTTGGATCAGGCTAAATCCTGGACTTCATTGGTCACAGGAAAAGCCACCGAAATAGAATGGAGTCGCAGTCTTTTTCTCTCTGTGACCGATCAATTGGTGTGGAGTGTCTTTTTGATCTTTCTCTACCTCGGTTACCGAAAGGTCCAACCATTATCAAAAAGAAGCGCATGGGTCAAGTTGTTTGGAATTGTAATCCTAGTAGCGACCGTGCAGGCCTTTGTATCCCAATTTACTTATTTGACAACTTACAAATTCTTCATGGGACATGAAAAAACCTATTACGAAATGTTGTCAAGTAGCATGAAATATTTTCTATTTGGTGTTTTTATAGGAATGTTGATGGCATCATTCTTACTGAGTTTGATCATTGCCTTGGACTACTATGAGAAATACCGCGATGAAAACATTAAAAGCACTAGCCTGGCACTTGAATTGTCCAAGTCAAAACTTGAGGCCATACAGTCTCAGTTGAATCCTCATTTTTTGTTTAATGCGTTGAATACCATTTCCATGATGGTGCGGTCAAAAAGTAATTCCAAAGCCGTCTCTATGATTTCATCTCTGAGTGATTTATTGCGCATGAGTCTGAATATGAAAACGGTTCAAATCATACCATTGAAGGAAGAATTGTTGCTGGTCAGAAAGTACTTGGCGATTGAGCAAGAGCGTTTTAGTGATCGTTTGACAATAGAAATCAATATTGACCCAATGACAGAGACGCTCGGAGTTCCAAACCTGATTTTGCAACCCATAGTAGAAAACGCCTTCAAGTATGGCGTTTCTCAAAATTTGGATAGCGCATTCATCAGAATAGAATCAAAAATTGAAGAGGATAAATTGATTTTGGAAATATCAAATAATGGCGGAAAATTAATCGAAGGTTGGTCTTTCGAATCCAATAAAGGAATTGGACTGAAGAATGTTGAAAACCGCCTCCGTAATCTATTTGATGAATACGAATTTAGTCTACAAAATAGTGATAATCAGGAATTGGTTATCGCCAGAATTGCCATTCCCACACTTCAAGTAAATCAGGCATGATAAGAGTTATAATTGTTGATGACGAACCGAAGGCTAGAGCAGGTCTAAGTTCCTTGTTGGTTCAACAAAAGGATTTGGAGATCGTAGCCGAATGCGAAAATGGAATAAGTGCCATAAGAAATATTGATGAACTAAAACCGGACCTGGTCTTCCTAGATATTCAAATGCCCAAGGTCAATGGTTTTGAAGTGCTCAATAGCATCAGCCATAAAATCCCCTATGTTGTTTTTGTTACTGCCTATGACGAATATGCCGTCAAGGCTTTTGAAATAAACGCACAGGACTATTTACTCAAACCATTCACAGACGAACGTTTTCAAACGGTTTTAGACTTGGCTATTGACAACCTGCAGAGAGAGAATAACCAAAGTGAATTAATAGGAAAAGTGGTCACCTCTTATCTTTCGAGTCAACAAAAAGATGAGGAAATGGAACAGTTGATCCCCCCTGTGAAAGGATGGAACAAGATCACGATAAAAAATAGAGGAAGAATAGTTTTTGTGGATTACTCCGATATCATTTGGATTGAAGGATATGATTATTGCGTCAAAGTACATAGCTTGACAAAAACGCACGTAGTACGCGCCACGCTGAAAGACCTGGAAAAGAAATTGGACGCACATCGCTTTCTTCGAATAAGCAAGTCGGCCCTGGTAAACATGGAATATGTAAATGAGATTCAAACCGATGGACGAAGTGATCTTTTAGTGATTATGAAAGATCAATCCGAAATTAAGGTTACAAGAAACTATAAATCGAATTTGGAAAAATACATCTAGGTAGGATGATAATAGGATGTTATTCAAGTTGAAAATATCACCTCGCATTTTGGCAAAATATTAAGGGATATTCCTAAGTAAATATTTCTTATATATAGATTTTATAATTAGTTATAAATTAACAAATTAGGCTTATAAAATATATCGTTACTACTGAATAAATATTAGAATATAGCACCTTTTTCAGTGTATTTTCAACGAAAACGAGGTAGTTGGAACACTTAACTTTGTTTCGCCTCGCCCGCTGGGCATTCTATTTTTTGCTTGATCAAAAAACAGAATCAAAAAAAATCCCCGTTTTACGGGGCAGGCAAAGGCTGCCTAATGCAGCACTAATAGCCGCCTTAAAGCCACCCACCACTTTCGCGTTCCTTCGCTTGGCGACTATCGTCACCACTCTCCGAGATCGTTCAGTCATCCCAAAACGCAGCCGCGGCCAAGCTTCTTTTTACTCCCGTTTTAATACTCAGACTTCGATTTTTGAAAATATAGTCTACTTCTGAAAATGCCTATTAAAAAAAAGGATTTCAATTCAGGAATAAGACATCTGCACGCAATGAAATATAATTCTAAATTTCCAAGTAGCGTATGAGTACCTTACGGTGTTCTAAAAATCTTCATCAAATAAAATAATATCCAATTTATACTTCCTGGCCACCTCTGCCATAATTTTTATTTGACCTACCAGCTCATTTACAATTTCATGGTTTTGGACATAATTGGTTTGCAAGTATTTTTCCAGACCGGTCATGAGCTTATACAAGTCATTTGAATTTAGGATGTCCCAGTCTGGATAATCCTCTTCGGAATCCAATGGAAGTTGCTTGACACAGCTGTATATTTTTTCGCCGAGATAGTCAAGATAACTTAGTGTCTCAATGGTCGCAATAGGGAGGTATTTTTCCAATTTTAAAATATCCTCTCTCCTTTCATTCATCTTATATTGGTCCGGAGCACGATGCCAGGCATGGATCATATTATAGAGCGGATCAAATATTATTTCAAGTTTGAATGTTTTGGATTCGTTCCAGATACAAGTGTAGCTTTCAAAATTATTGTTCAATATCTCCAGATCTTCTTTTGAGATCAGATCTGCACAGTCGCCATCGATAAAGACTATATGGTCATACTTCATTTTTGGTAATTAGTTGTTTTACAGTTTGAATATTAGTTTCTATGTCTTTTAAAGATAATACCTTTACGTGCTCCGAATCATATTTTTTAGTCACTATATTATCATGTACCCTCTCATCTTCCAAGCCGTGCAATCTGGGTAAAATATCCACTTGTATGCCACCCATTCTAATTCTTAAAATATCATCAAATTCATATTTTGACATTTTAAAATTGGCATTAAATGACTTGAGGAATCGGATAATGTTTTCAGAGGTATTTGACTTTTTTGATATGAATAAATCGATGTCCTTAAAATTGTCTTCGACTCCATGAAGATATTTAGCGAAGCCACCGATTACAACAAAGTCAATATCGAAGGATTTCATTTTTCTCAGAATAAGTAATATATCTTCTTTTGTACTACTCAATTTTCATCAATTCTTCGACTTGTCAATTTTACCATGCAACTAAGATAAGTGATTCCCAATCCATGTCCACGGAGTCCTTCGGATTTTATTCCACATTCTGTTCTCCGATTTTCAATCCAAGCATTTTGCAATCGTTGAATCTCACGCTTCTGTGAATCACTCTCTATACTTTTCAATAAGGTATTAAATCTGACATTCATAATTGAGTCCAACTCTTGAAACTCCAAATTAAGACATATTTTATGCTCCAAATTCGAACCAGTAGTGCTATCACAATTTACAGAACTGGCATATTTCATATAACTCAAATTTGCCAGCCTTTCTGCATCGGAAATATCCTGAGCTGCTAGATTGGTGCAAATTAGGACACCCAATATTGTAATTTGAATTGCTTTTTTCATTTCTGGGAACAGCCATCAATTGATTCATAAAAGTAACGGTACGCTAGTAAAAGAAGTATGTTGTTGCCAGATTTATTCTTATAGTCAGTTTTCAATTTTCCAATAATTTTCTTTCACTTTCTGAAATTTCAAGAATCTTAATTACTTCATCCATACTAAGAAGATTATGCGCAATAAGTGCCTTAAAAAACCCTATCAATTTTAATTTATGCTTTTTAGAATTGAGCCTGAAATTGAAATAAATTCTTTCGCCATTCTTAGTCAAAATATCAATGTAATTATTGACACCATCGGAGTACATACCGCGAAAATCCAAATTGTATCTAGGAGTGATTTTATTTTCAAAGTCGGTCAACCTTAGGCTTATTTTTTGAATGTCGCTTATTTTAATTTTTCGTTCTTTTAATTTTATTTCCAGTTCATTTATTTCCAAACTGCCAATTACTTTTTTAGCTTTCTTGTCGATATTGAACCTATTAAATTTGAGAAAGATTTCAATAGCCAAACATATCAAAATGATCATCATCGGGATAAAATGATTTTCTTCAAAGATCATCATGAATACTACACATATACCCATTATCAAGTAAAGAATATATCCATACCTTCCCGACAATTTGTTTTCAGCTTCGTCATTCATCAAATACGCATGACTGACAAATGTCATCTGATCTGTGATTTCATTTTGGCTCATTATTCGTGATGGTTAAGTTTGACGATTACTCTCAATTATTATGTGAATTAAAAAACAAAGGTTAATCCGATTTAAATGTAATTGATTAATAAATACTAGCGCTCCTTCTCAAATAACAACTTTTCATCTCTCCTCAATATTATGTTTGTCAAGATAAACCTTTGCATGATTATTTTCGTATTGGTTGGCGAGATGCCTTATCCTTTCATTAAATGTTGATTTGTGCTTTTTATCATTTAACGCCACGTAGTGAAGGAAGTGTGTACTGTCTATTCCAAATATAATGAGGCTGTCTATAATTTTCATTTCCGAGGTCGAATTTGGAGTCTCATTCAACAAGTCAAAATATATCTCGGTGCATACGCTAGTGCCCAATATTTGATCGCCACTCATTCTAGAAAAACTTTCATTTTCATCCATTGCTTTTTCGAATGCGTCAGAAGACCTCAATTTATCTCTTTCGATTAATGATAAGAATGCATATGTCTTTACGATGGGATTCTTATGACTAATTAATTGATTCAATTCTTCCTCGCTTGCCTGAGATTTTAGCTTTTGGAATCGATTGTATTCTTCGCTTTTATGTGCCGCTAATCCAACATACTCTGTTTCCATCAAATTGTGCGTTTCAATTTCACTTACGATTTGACCCACGTCTGCACAGGACCAATATAAAAACAGTGTTAATATGAGAACGTATCGTTTCATTTTATTAATGGTGATATCTCTATGTATATTTCAAACAAAAAGCGACCATTCTGATCTTCATACACAATCCTTATCAAGGTTTAGACAGTCCATAAAATTCATAATTCCTTCTGAGACATTGATATAATTTATTTTATCCATCCTTCTACTTCTATCATTCGACCAAATGAAAATCATTAACCTACAAAGGAATCTACAAAATTTACTTAAAAATCTCTTCTAAATAAAGATTGCTACAAAAGAATAAGCGGCTGCCAGTATAGCACCGACAGCCACTCTAATTGAATTAAATTTGGTGGTAAAAATTAACTTGTTCTCAATTTATATTTACCTAGTTTTCTGTTCACAGTTATAAATATCATCTTCATAGAAAATATCCCAACAATCTCCAACTTCGTCGCAATCATAAACTAATTCAACTGGATTACCGTCACCATCTTCGCATTCACAATAACATTCTACATCACATGCTTCAGCCACTACCGTTTTTGTCAGTGTGACACAACAATCTTCTTGTCCTTCTCCGTCCTCACGACTACAAACTTCTACTGTAATTGTATATGTCCCAGGAGAATAAGCTGTGAAATTTCGACAATCTGGTGATGAATAAAAAAGAGTACCGCTATTTGAACTCCAATTCGTAGTGCTGTTGTATGTGCCAGCGATACAAATTTCATTATCATATCCTTGACCTACGCAGATCGTATCAGGCCCTTCCAAAACAACTGAGGGAGGGGTGCATCCAACTTCTTTCTTGAAACAATCGCGCTCATCAACCAAATATTCATCCCACCATTCTGGGATAATTTCTGAACAAGGTCTTGGGTCACAGCAGTCATCAATCGGAAATACCCATTCTTCAATATTGTTATGACCAACTTTTCCTTTGCCTAATCCACCTTTGCTCCATGAGATGTCCTCAATACTAGCCTGTTCTTGCGCCTCACAAATACAATAACATTCTCCATCTTCGGGCACAACACTCACTTCGAATGTTTTTTCTACACAGCAGTCTGTATACACATTATGACAAGCCCTTACATAAACACGATGAATTCTCGCATCTGAGTAAGAAAAATCTTGGCAAAAGTTCCCACCTGATACAGGAGTACTGCCGCTTGATGTCATAGTAGCAGTCCATTCAGGACTTAATCCTGTGATACAAAATGTCCCCACTTCATCAACACATAAATCAAGAGGCCCTTCAATATTGAATTGTCCTTGTTTCTCACAAGAAGGACATAGTGCCCATTCGGGATAGAGCGTTTGAAGAGCTAGTATATCGTCTGGAGAGAAAGTGCAAATTCCTGCACACAAAGATCCTCCATTAAATAATGATGCCGCATCGTTTTGCGCAGTTCCTGGTATATGATCCCCATCACCTGAACCAGTATGTGCTAATCCAATAACATGTCCTATTTCATGAGCGATCAGACCAGTAATATCACATAACCCAAATGTACCTCCACAACATGAACCCATTTCAGCGGCATTTGTGTTGATTTCTATCGAGTTAGTGGTATTGTCATTATCATAAAACTGACCAGCTGACCCACCGAGTATACTTCCAGAAGCACAAGCTTGATCAAAACAATCAATATGGATATCACCGGGTTCTGGTACAATGGTTATACTGACAACACAATTAGGAATAGCATTGTACATAGCCACTGCATTGGTAATTGCAGTAAGGTATACGGGCAATGCATCAAAACAAGGGTCAATTGATATGGTTAAGTTTGCAACATCGCAAGCTTCGCCAATGGCTGTATCATCAAATACCTCTTGTCTTTTTACGATACTTTCATTACCTGGCTGAGTGTAATAATCATATCCACAAACATGGGTTTCAGTTAGACTTTGCTCTTCGGATTCAACGTTGGCTCGTTCATCTTCAGAACAACTAAAAATCAATAAAATGACACCTAAGGTCATAAGCAGTTTGAACAATTTCATAATGCAAAATTTTAATTAAGTAATTAAAGTATATCTAATAGACTTGATGGGAATAATATCTTCCCATATGCTTATCGGACATAATGTATATCGCTTGTATATCGGTTTACTCAGAGTCTAAAGAGTAGCCTTACGGTAACGTATATTGCTACGCAAGCCCCTTCAAATCCTGGCTGTAAAAAACATCATTTAAACTATCTTGTATTAAACCTTTTGGATACTAGTAACCTTGGCATAGGTACCAAGGCAGCTCTCAATCAAATCATGTGAGCTTTGCACTTTCTAGATCTTAACACTTCTATACTTTGCAGTAAGTAACGGCAGGTAAACTACAGTATACAAGGTAAATGTAATAAAAAAAAGAAAATCATACAAACTGAAAAAGCCTTTGTGTGTATACCAAATTGCACATTTGCACTGTCATAGATAGAGTGATTGAGAATTGTCATACTGAGCGAAGTCGAAGGACGACTATGCTTTTAGTTCTATAATTTTGACCAACGCGGAAATCTAAAAGTGCAGGTTTGTTATCAACTCCCAGTAGATTTCTCCATTGTAGTCGAAATTAGAATCATTCATAATTGCCTATTCCTCCACTCGTTGCACTCGGTCGGAATGACAATTATTATTTCAGATTTTCTCTTTTGGTGCAATTTGTTAAGCACACAAAGCCTTAAGCATCAATACGAAACTGTGCGTACATTTCCGTTCAAAACATTTTTGACCAATTTGTATTTTGACATTTTGATCTTTATCACTTCCCCCATCAATGACAATTTTGAGCGCTAGGAAGCCTACTCAAAACTCATCACACTGATCTATCGCAAGACAAGAGTTAACTTTTTAGTACTCTGCTATTCAGTTTGGTTAGTCATTCTTTGCTCTGGTTTTCATATGAGCTTCATACTCCCTTTTTCTTGCTTCAGACATCATCAATTTAACAGGTATCAACTCAATATATTCTTTGGACTCTATCCAATTGATTTGATCAATCAAAATATCCTTTTCCAATCCTTTAAGTTTTGGGACTACCACCTACTTTAAAAACTTGAGGATTGTGCCTTCTGAAATGGATCTCTTTTCAATAATTTCATCATTGATATATAACCTGCCAGGAATTTTTGAAAGTTCTTTATAATATTCTTTTGACACGTGCTGTTGAATCTCAATAGTTTGCTCTTGATGGTTATCATCGATAAAATACAAGGTAGTTGAGCCGCCATCCATCCATGCAACTAATTCCTTAAATTTCCATTCGTTGAGATTGTATTTCATTTTTCATATTTGACTAAAATGGCCTTCATATGTTGCCATGACTGACGATAGAGAGTCTATTAAGATAAGTCACATCAGACATAATTTTTATTCATTACCAGATATTTTGCAGGTACATTTTCTGTCAACCATACTCCATTTTCAGATTGATAGAACTTCAACCCATCTGCATGCATTTGGGTAGAATCAACATCAAATACTATTGGCTTGCCATGTCTCCTACCTACAGCTATAGCAGTCTCGATATCCGAACTTAAGTGTACGTGATGCCTTTTTCTTTTATCCAGACCGGACTTAAGAATACTCTCCCGATTTTTTAGTGCAGTTCCATGAAAAAGCCTGGACGGAGGTGTCTTTTGCTTATAACCATGTTCGATCTTGATCGAGTGTCCCTGGTTGGCACGAATCATTTTTCCATCTTCACTTATTGCAAATCGTTTCTTGTTGTTTGTCAGTACTACCTGTTGAAGTGTTTCCCTGTCAATTTCATGGCCATTATCTCGCATTTTGACAATAAGCTCGTCTATTGACGTCCATCCTGCATCATCTAGATTGATTCCAATTTTCTCAGGAGCATGGCGGAGAACAAGACTGAGGAATTTGCTAATTCGAGTATTTTGTTTGTCGTTAATCATCTTTCGATATTACTTCTGCCTGATGCCAGTTTATAAATAATAGATTGAACCTCTCAAGGACTGAATGTTCTTCATTGGTTTGGTCATTTATTTTTTGAATAATTAAATATACCTAAATCGATGAACTTGAAAATCTTGAATTGTCTAATTGTTCTAGGAGAGATATCATTCTAGTAAATCAAGTAACCGACCAATGGAAGCTTGATCAGATATTTCGTTTTAGAGGTACCTCATTCATTTGGCAAGTTTAAATTTTACTGGAAGCACATATTCACTCTCTACAGCTTCGCAGTTCACCAATCCTAAACACCAATTATCATTTAATAAATTTACCGCTTTCAATGCCTCTTCTTCCAGTCCATATCCCAATAAAGGTTCATTTCGAATTTCAGTTTTCGATACACTCCCCTTTTCATCTATTAATATTGCAATAACAACGGTTCCTTCTATACAAGCCTCTCTTGCCGCTTCGGGGTACGCCAATTGCATATAGATATCTGCCAAGAGCACGCCTACCATGCACTCCCATCGTTCTTCATCCTCACCCATTTCTTCGCAGGACTTGTAGTATGGCGCCTGTTCATCTTTATTCAGACAAGGGCATTCCAGAACTGCTTCTTGTTCACCATCACATGACAACATACACACTAAGGTAATCAAGGAAAGTATTTTCGTAATAAGTTTTATTTTCATTTTTAAGTAACCTTCAACAGTTCATTTTTACCTTATAGCCGATCAGGGTATGGTTAGTATTCTCAACCAGTGTTACTGATCGTTCTTCCGTAATCCTCAGAATTTCACAATTTTCTCAGTATGTATTCTTCCATTTCTTGTGACAGTGATAAACATTAGCCCTGTATAATCTGAACCTATTTGTATTCTTTTCTCGGACTCCGAATCAAAAAACTCATCAGATTGTGAAATAGTATTGCCAAATGTATCGGTCAAAGTGATTGAATATAAACCAGCCTCTTGAGCTTTGACATTTATAAATTCACTTTCCATAAATGTTGGATATACCTTAAGTGATTTTGAGAATTTTGATTGTTTTTCATTATAATCAGAACTTAATACTTGTGAAGGATCAAAAATAGATAATCCGCCAGTTTCTCCGCAAAGCCAAATATTATCATTTTCGTCAAGACTTATGTGGTTCGTATAGTTGTTATACATTCCTGAGTTTTCCAAGGTATAAGTACTCAAGTTCCCATCCTCATATATTCCCAATACATCGAAATCCGTAATGTATAGACGCTCTCCGTTTTCATCAGTACTTAACTCAGGCAATCCATCAAATAGGCCTTCTGGTAGTATATCGACATGCATCAATTCATTGTCAATTATGGAATACAAATTTTGCTCCGCTTGAATAAATAACTTTGTTGGAGTAGAGCTCATGTTGTGCAATGTTAAAAATTCAGGAATTTCATAAAAAGTCCAAACTGCGTCGTCGAAATGATATACACCTCCATCATACTTGTGTAGTAGCCAAAAGTCGCCTGTTGTTTGCTGAACAAGGATTTCTTCAAACGGACCAGTAGATATTCCCGTCTCTGTCGATCCAAATTTTGTCCATTCCAAATCTCTATATCTGTACAAAGTAAAGAATTTAGAAACCCATACATCGCCATTATCGCCAACTGCAAGATGATCTATCGATGAAATTTCCATTGGAATACCGACTTCTGTCCATTCTTCATTTTCATAGTACCATATCGACTTTGTATCACTTACCCAAAGCACATCATTTACGAATGAAGAATACAACATATGCCCATCAAAATTTGGCAATACTGGCAGGTAAGTCCATTCCCCTTGATCATAGATTTGAATGTTTTTCCGAGCTACTATAACCTTCCTTCCATCCGAATAATGATAAGTTGCCTTTACTTGATTTGAATAAATTGGAGATTGAGAAATGTATGAATAATTTCCTTTTCCTGAAGACGAAAAAGTATAATATCCATTGACTCTGTGAGTGGCATAGAATAAATCACTTTGGAGCGCAGAGGGTTTTACAAAATAGGTAAGTTGGCAGTCATCCTTTCTGTAATCAATTGTTTCTTGATTAGTACCATCCCACTTGTATAGTATATTGCAATCATTGTTGTTTTCATATAAATAGACGTTGTTTTCAATATCAACTTCAATTTTATGGATACGTCCTGGATTCTGTAATTCCAAGGATACATTGTGCCAAGTTCCCTCTTCATAATACTTCAAGCCTTCATAATTATATAGCCATAGACGATCGTTATTATCCAACGCTAGATAATTATATGCTATTCCTGAAACTCGGTAGATTATTTCCCATTCTCCATTTTTGTATGAGATAATATCATTACCGCTAAATAAATCGCTAATCGCTAAATAAAAGGTTCCTTTACTATTTATGTGCAAATCTTTCGCGTTATTAAATTCACTAGGTTTAATTATATCTTCGTAAATCTTTAATGAAGTATAGATTCGAATTACATTACCAATTATTAAGGCGACTCTATTATCTGGGGTTAAAGTAAAAGACCTTCCTCTATCCGGGCTTAATTCAAACACCTCATTTTTATAAGTACAAATTCCTCTTGAGGTAGAAATCCAAAGTGTTCCATCTGGGTGTAGGAGGATGTCGTAAACATGATTTGAAGGTATTCCAGAGTTACCTCTGTTGAAATGTAGTATTTCATTTGTTTCTAAATCAACTCTAGTTAGTCCTCCAGTGCTCGCCATCCAAAGAACATCCTCGGATTCTTCAATGTCGATAATTCCTTGAGTATTGGTAAAATTTGTCCAGTCTGTTTGACCTGAAACAGTATTGATTTGAAATATGGTCACCAGGACTAAAAAATGGTATAGCAAAATCCTTTTCATATTAATGAGATTGGTTTTCGAATATGATATTATCAGTTAAATATAAGTAGAATTTAAATTTATTCCTTTTTTAAGTTTTTTTTCGTGTGCATAACAATTTGCGCCAAAAGAAAAAGTCTGAAATATTAATTGTCATTCCGACCGAGTGCAACGAGTGGAGGAATAGGCAATTATGAACGATCCTAATTTCGACTGCAACGGAGAAATCTACTGGGGGTTGATAACAGACCTGCCCTTATAAATTTCTCCGCGTTGGTCGAAATTAAAGAACTAAAAGCATTGTCGCCCTTCGACTCCGCTCAGGGTGACAATGCTCGATTTCTCTCAGAATGTCAATTCAAATTCGCAAGTTGTTATACGCACGTTTTATTTCTTTTTATAAAATTAAAGTGGAAACTTAATATCGCAATCACGAATGGTATTATCAAAATGACAGAAAACGGGTTAAGTGAAAATAACATTTTCAACTCAATAATTAAAATTTGATTGGACCATGTTCATTGTAAAATGGCTAAATCATAAAACATTAACTGTCAGGAAAATAGGACGTCACTATAATCGAAAACATTCTAATATCAACCCTTTTTTAAGGTATATCGACTTACTTCAATTTAATAGACGATGCATAAAGAATATCCCTGAACATCACCAGATCATGCTGATTCAAGTGATCAAAATCCTCCGCAAAAAGAATAATTTCATCAGGATTTGAAATCGACTTTAGTTTGCTTTCTAATAATGCCAAGTATAACATTCTGTCCTCTTCATTGGATTTAATCCTGGAAATGATAAGCTCTGTTTCAATTGCGTAAATATGCCTGGATAGAAATGATAAAATAGGAAACTCATCCTCATAACCCGTAAAACAATTGTAAAGACCATTATCCAACAACATTTCCAGGGTCTCGGGATTGGTAACATCTACAGTCAAACTATCTCTTTCGCCATAGTCTGGTCCGCAAAATTCAACTTGGATAAATTTCTCAATTTCTATAGAATCTTGAAAGAAGCTTTGAGCTTTGATATTCCCTATGTCTAATAGAAAAGTCAGAATAAAACAAGCACTCAACGTTTTCAAATTCATAATTACACCTGGGTTTAATAATTCAACGTCCAAAGAAAATATTTGTTATAAACCAGGCATATTTACAACTGGAGAGAAGATTCAATATCACTTGTTTTTGAAGGCTCGGAAGACAGAATTCAATATTCCAAGAAAATAATATTCAAATCTTGATATTTCTAATGCGTAAAATCAGAAATTAGCGATATGAAATTCCAAAGCAAAATTGATGAAACCATCTTTGTTTCTGAAATTATACCTGAGCGTAGCTATATGTTCAATCAAGATTTGAAGACAGGCCTGAGTGTGATCTGGAATACGGGCGAAAAGGCACAATTCATGATTGATAAGGAGCAGATAATAATTGACAAAAACTGTATAATCTTTCTTACAGAATACTACAACATCGATGAGTTTCAATTCGAAAAAATGAATGTCATTCAATTCAATCGTCAATTTTACTGCATCGAAAATGAAAGTGACCTTGGGTGTAGAGGTCTATTATTCTTTGGTGGATCGCATATTCCTAAAATTACCATTGCAAAGCATCAGCTGAAACAATTCAAACTGCTTTGGGAAGTTTTGCTTATGGAGATCGACGAACAAGACGACTTCAAATTGGAAATGCTTAAAAGTCTGCTTCAGCGGTTCTTAATTCTATGTGTGCGAACCTACAAAAAGCAAAACCACGACCTTCCCACCGATAATGTCAGTATCGGATTGATAAGAGAATACAACTACCTCGTTGAAAAAAATTATAAGAAGTACTCCAAGGTTTCAGACTATGCCCGTATGCTGCACAAGTCACCCAAAACATTGTCCAACATCTTCAAAAAATACATTGATAAGACTCCCTTACAAATCATAAATGAACGGCGAATACTAGAAGCAAAAAGAATTCTCACCTATACCGATGATTCTATCCAGGAAATTTCTGAAGAACTCAATTTTAAAGATGTGCAATCCTTTAGTCATTTTTTTAATTCAAGAATGGGAATGCCTCCATCAGTCTTTCGAACTAAAAATGCGAGCAATTAACAAGGAGGGAATAATCCACAAATAAGTGGGAAATATGATGTAGTCGATCTCATCCATAATTCTGTATCTTCCAAATCGTAAAGCAACTCATTTTGAATATTTTATTATTCCATCAAACCATCAAATTATTAAGCTCAATATTCACATTTAAAGCACCAAGGGAATAATTTACAAATCTTAAGGAAAAACACATAAGCATTATTATAATAGTCACCCATATATTTGCACCAACAAAAAGGAGATAAATTATGTCAAACAAACAAGTAGCAACATTCGGAGGAGGATGTTTTTGGTGTATAGAAGCCATAGTTCAAAGATTGGAAGGAGTAGAGTCTGTAGTTTCTGGATATTCTGGAGGTAAGACCATCGATCCTACTTATCGGGATATATGTTCTGGCACCACCGATCATGCTGAGGTGACACAAGTGACCTTCGATGCTGAAGTAATCACATATAAAGATCTATTGACGATTTTCATGACTTCCCATGATCCTACTACCTTGAACAGGCAAGGAGCGGATCGCGGGACACAGTATCGATCCATCATCCTATACCATAATGATGAGCAAAAGTTGACAGCTGAGAGAGTCATAAACAATCTAAAAAGTGCATATGACAATCCTATCGTCACTCAAGTCGTAGCTTTGGAAAAATTCTATCCAGCAGAAAAGTACCATCAGGATTATTACAATAATAATTCGTTGGCTGGCTATTGCCGTGTAGTTATCAATCCAAAGATCAATAAGTTAAAAAAGGAATATGCGGATAGATTGAAAAAAGAGAGCGTCTAGTGCTCCGAAAATTGAGGAATTATGCAATCAAAATTATTAAGTACGTTTTTTCTAATCGCTATGAGTATAAGTTGCATTGGACAAAACGAATTTGACATCAAAGATTTAAAAATGAATAACACTAAACATAAATATGGTATTGAAGGTAGACAAGCACCGGCGCTGGATGTACCCATTTGGATAGATGGAAAAGGTAAAGAAATGACTCCCATCTCGCTTGAAAACTATAAAGGAAAATTTAAAGTTATCTATTGCTTTCAGGCATGGTGTCCTGGATGCCATAGTCAAGGTCTACCCTCTTTGCAAAAAATGACGGAAGCACTCAAAGGCAATGACAAGGTGGCATTCCTGGCTATTCAGACCGTGTTCGAAGGGAGCCATGCCAATACCTTCGACCGGGTAAAGGAAATCCAAAAACAGTATGACTTGTCGATACCTTTTGGGCATGATGTAGGAAGCAATACGACAGGACACATCTCAAGCACGATGTATAATTATCGGACTGGAGGTACGCCGTGGTTTATCTTTATTGATCAAAATGATACTGTTATTTTTAATGACTACCATTTGAATACAGAGAAGGCCATTGAGTTTTTACAAAGTTTATAGGAATGAGTTGCAGAAGGTAGTATACTAAAATGCCATTTGAGGACACTCATTATTTCAATCTATAATTAATTTATATACAAATAAAACAGCTTAAAAATGGAAAACAACAGACTGCAATTAAGCCAAGTCGAGCTCGGAAAACCACTGCCCGATTGGTCTTTAGAGTCCATATTTCACAAAAAGGATCCACCAATGGTAAGTGATTACAATGGCAAACCATTCTTGGTGTTGTTCTTTAGTTTGGGTTGTCCAGGGTGTCTGGGACGTGCCATTCCTTATGCGAATAGAGTGGTTTACGAAAATGGCGACAACATTAATGTGATTGGAATCCATACCAATTTTGAGGGAATAGATTTCAAACTAGATAAATTCGAAAATGCCAAGAAGGAGTTTTACATCCGGTTTCCATTTTACAAGGATAAAAATTATGACACTACTTTTTTGAATTATGGAGCTGGAGGTACTCCGCACTGGATTTTGGTAGATAAAGATGGCAATGTCGAATATTCAATTTTTGGATCTGACCCGAATAATGCGCTCTTGCGATTGGATCTAAAAATCAATGAATTGCTAGAAAATTAAAGAATTTCAAAGAATAAAACACAATTATATATTATGATGTTAAAATGGATTGATGTATTAAAATTTGCCAACAATGGAAATCTTACTCCTGATACACGCGTCGAAAAATCAGAGGAAGAATGGGCAAAATTACTTACTCAAGAGCAATTTC
The DNA here is from genome assembly GCA_965230575.1 of Saprospiraceae bacterium. Classification (GTDB taxonomy): domain Bacteria; phylum Bacteroidota; class Bacteroidia; order Chitinophagales; family Saprospiraceae; genus CAJXUU01. Next base: position 4,568,016 of record OZ246013.1, on the reverse strand, counting down.
GAATCACGAGATTAAAAGGTACTGAAAGGGCGCACAGCTCAGAAATGTGTAATCTTTTCGAAGCTGGAAAGTATGCCTGTGTCTGTTGTGATACACCTTTATTCGATAGTGAAGAAAAATTTCAAAGCGGTACTGGCTGGCCTTCTTTCACCCAGCCAATCAAGGACAACGCCATTGCCTACCACAAGGACAAAGGCTTCGGGATGTATCGAATAGAAACGGTCTGCAATACTTGTGATGCCCACCTTGGACACGTGTTTCAAGATGGACCGCCTCCGAGTGGGCTGCGTTTTTGTATTAATGCTCTGGCAATGAAAAAAGTAAGTCAAGGTGAAAAAATCAGTTAAAATTGGATTAGGGACGGCTGCTATTGGTCGTCCCCAATACATTAATATCAGGCAAAAATCTGATACAAATCTCTCTTTTGAGGCATTCAGAGCAAATGGAAAAAGACTTTTGGATATTGCTTACCTTAATGGGATAAGGTATTTTGATACTGCTCCTGGTTATGGATTTGCCGAAGATTTACTTATCGATTGGATCAATGAAAAAAATGACTCCAGCATCGAGATTGCAACAAAATGGGGATATACCTACACGGCCAACTTTGACCCAAATGCTGCACAACACGAATACAAGGAGCACTCCTTAAAGAAACTTAATGAGCAATGGAATCGATCTCAAGCTCTACTGCCTAATCTGAGTACCTATCAGATTCATTCAGCGACATTGGACACAGGAGTTTTGAGCAATCATGAAATTCTTCATCGCCTGGCAGACTTGAAAAATGAGCATGGTTTTTTAATCGGACTCACTACAACTGGCTCCAATCAAAATGAAGTGGTAAATAAGGCGTTGGATGTAGAAATAGCTGGTGTTCAGCTTTTTGATGTTTTTCAATCCACCTATAATGTTTTTGACCAAAGTCTGGCAGATGTAGCCGAGCTACTTTTCAATCAGAATAAGAGGCTGGTCATAAAGGAAGCTTTGGCAAATGGAAGAGTCTTTGTCAATAATAGATATCCTGACTACTCCAAGGCATATAATATCCTGGGTAGATTATCAGATAAGTACGAAGTTGGTTCAGATGCCATAGCATTAAGGTTCTGCATGGATAGCATTCCGTCATTCAAGATATTAAGCGGAGCTGCCAATGAACAGCACATCATGGACAACTTGCTCGTCTCTAAATTTAAATTGGAAGATGACGACATCAATCTATTGAAATCTTTGTCAATTGACCCCGTCAAATATTGGAACGAAAGAAAAAAGCTTGGTTGGAATTGAAGTGATTTAAAGTTCAAAATATTTATAACTGCAGAGCAGTTACCTTATGTCCGCAAGCTCACATAAGGTAATTTCCCAACGCAGCGCGTTCGCCTTAGGTTGATAGCATGAAGCCGAGAGATTATCTTATCTCTTGAAGTAGAATTAAATCACTTATTAATAAAACCTTTTCAAAATCATGAAATCAGAAAAATTAAAATACAATTTACCTGTCATTACCTCGGAAGTGTATGAACTCGATCCTACAAGATATGAATTACGAAAAGGCAATACCGAGGGTGCTCCGCTGTGCCCATTTGGCAACCATTTCAAATGGATCGGCTATGATACCAAGACAAAGAGTTATATTCGAGTGACAAAGTCTGTATTTAAAAGATTAATCCTTCTCCTGGACGAAAAAGAAGTTGCACTTCATGAAGCCCAGCACAAACATGACTAAGATATGTTTCAATCAGTATCATTAATATTTGGAATAGTTGCCTTACTAAGTCTTATCAATTATAGGTTTTTGCGATTGCCCTACACCATCGGATTGATGATACTGAGCATGTTGGTAGTGGGGATACTATACTTGATAAAACCAATAGTCCCTGGCTTTTTCCAAATGTTTTGTGACATTGTCTATGCCGCTGATTTCGAAAAATTGCTTTTTGAAGGCTTATTAAGTTTTTTGCTCTTTGCAGGTGCATTGCATATCAATATCAGAGATTTAGCAAAAGAGAGATGGTCGGTATTTTTATTCTCTTCACTTGGTGTATTGATATCCACATTTCTAATCGGCGGAGGCATCTATTTGTTCTCGATGATTTTAGGTCTTGGCCTTCCATTGATCTACTGTCTATTGTTCGGTGCATTGATCTCCCCTACCGATCCTATTGCCGTATTGTCGATTCTCAAAGAATCCAAGGTGAGCAAAACCCTTCAATTGAAGATCGAAGGCGAATCGCTTTTCAACGACGGCATTGGAGTTGTGGTTTTTTCAGGTCTGTTGCTTCTACTACCTATGATGGATTCATCCAACGAAGGTGGCAATCTTGCTTCTGAGATTGGGTTGCTGTTTTTAGAAGAAGCAGTTGGCGGCTTGGCCTTTGGACTAGTGCTGGGCTACCTGGGTTATAGATTGATAAAATCAGTTTTTGAAGAGCCAAAACTTGCAGTCTTGATCAGCCTGGCAATAGTAATGTCTGGTTCGGCAATCGCACATATTATCCATGTATCAGCACCTTTGGCGATGGTGGTTTGTGGTTTGATAATTGGCAACAACCTGGATATAAACCATACCGAAGGCTCCAGGTCCAAACAATTGCTCAATGAGGTTTGGGAAGTATTGGACGAAGTATTTAACGGCATTCTCTTTGTGCTCATAGGCCTGGCCTTGCACTTACTGACTTTTGATTATCAATATTTTATAATGGGGCTAATAGCAATATTGGTCGTATTAGCGGCACGATTTATTTCGATATACTCTACCTATTCTCTTTTAAAGCATCCTGAAACACGTCCAATCAATACTGTCAAAATATTGACTTGGGGTGGACTCAGGGGTGGCATTTCGATTGCGTTAGCACTTAGCCTCGGAGCTTATCCCTTTGGCAATGGAATCATTTTAATGACCTATATTGTAGTCCTATTTTCAATAATTGTTCAAGGGCTTACACTGGGGAAATTGGTAAAATCATTAAAAAAGTAGGATGAGAAATTTGATTAATATTCTTCACAAAAGAAAATACGAAGCATACCTACTCAGCTTATTCATTCTATTATTTGGCCAAATATTTTTGCCCAGCGGCTTCGAAGTCATTTGGCAACATTTGCTCATAATTCAAAATGTACTTATCGGTCTCTTGCTTTTTAGACATAGTAGAAAATGGTTATTCATCCTTGTTGTAATCCTGAGCACAATTCTGGCCTCAGAATGCATTTTGCTTTATTGGGAGGATAATACCACCATTCGATTCAGCATGGGTCTGGTCTTTAGCATTTACTTCGTACTGGCTTCGATCAAGGTCTACAGCGACGTTCTCAACGCCGAAAAAGTAGGAAATGAAATGATCGCTGCTGTATTTTCAGGACTCATAATGTTGGGCTTCATTGGATCTTTCCTGTTTACCCTGATCGAGTTGACACACGCTGGCTCGTTTTCAAACCTGGGAACTGGAGAAGCTCGATTTCAAAACCTGACCTATTTCAGTTTTGTAAGCCTACTCACCATAGGATATGGAGATATCGTCCCCTTGACGCAAGTAGCTAAAAAGACGGCAATGCTATTGGGGCTCATGGGCAATTTTTACCTCACCTTCATCATAGCCATTGTCATTGGAAAATATTTAACTCGCAAATGATTGATGTAATGAATAGTTTTTTTACTACAAGTAATTACTTCTAATTTTCAATTGTCCATAAAACTCCAAAGGAATCTCTGACGGCAATCAAGCCTTCTTCCACATTGAAATAAACTTTTTCTTTTCGTGTATAACCATTTCCAATTTCCTTGTTTTCATTGCTGTACACATTTGAATATGACAAATTATTCAAGCTGATCGATTCGTGAAATCTTATACGTGTAGTATCTGGATCAAGAATGGGGTCATAATTTTTATCTTCGATAGGAAGTTGAAACAAAAACTGACTTTTGGATCCTCCATTTTCCTGAATGTCAAAAATTGCTTTAATGGCATAAATTGTTGCAGGCTCATAAACCCACTCATTCATGTTGTTTAATTCTCTGGTCAAAACCCTTATTAATTCTATTCGCAATGAGAATCTATCAGATCTATAAATAATCTCTGCACCTTCATTATCCATGCAAAATTCCTCACATGGCTCTGAGTATTTTGTAATAGAATGGACTAAAGTCTCATAAGTCTTTTCCGTCACTTTGCATTCCAGCCTTTTATCTTGATCGTTTACAAAACTAAAAGTTGAATCTAATTCAAGGCAAAAATTTATAAAATTTGATTTCGACTCTGTAGAGAGCACAGAACTCCCAATATAAGTTAATATACATTCACCATTATATTCGGTCTGACAATTACCGAGTCTGACATCTAATTCAAAACCATCCAGACATTTTGAAGACGTCTCTGTTGCGGGATCCTCCATTGTAGGCTCCTCGGTTATAGGTTCTTCATTATCCTCGGAACACCCAAGAATGATGAAAATGCCAAGAATCAAGTATAAATAATTCTTCATTAAATTGACTTATAAGTTTGTCGTTAAAGCTAATACACTTCAAAGATAAGAAATCCAGTGCCTTGCCCATCTTTAAACGAGTTCTAGTTATTCTATAGTCAATGATTTGAGAAAAAAGTAAACAATTAGGATATGTTTTAAACTTGATATTGTTCTTACTTCTTAATTTTTAGCATTAGTTTCCTGGTACTGGCGATCCTATTATCCATTAATTGCGTCACAATAATCTTCCCAACATTATCTATCTTTTTAGATTGTATTTGCTTGGCAATGCTAGGATAGTCTTCTTCGGAGCTAGCAGAAAAATCTATGACATTTTTAATATCTTTTTGACTTCGTTTCAATCGCACTCTAAAGGTCTGATCATTATAAATGGTCTTACTTATTTTTTCTCCTTTTTCAGATATAGAAGTCACGTGTAGAGATTTGATGACATCACTTCTCCATAGAATAATAACATCCAAATAATCTTCAAAATTGGGGCACCCTTCACAACAATCGATGACTTCGCATCCCACCTCAAAATCTGGAATCCGCTCAATCTCTTCAAATATTTCACAAACCACATTCACCCCACACTCTAGGAAAAAATCTTCAAATCCATCATCTTCACATGGTTCTATTTCTGGTAGATTGCACTCTCGCAACATGTAATTCACCTGCTCAGCATATTCGCAAAGATTGTCCATATTCGGTGGCATGGTAGGACCGTTCGGATTGACCACACCTGTCCAATTATGAAATCCTTTTACTGCCTGATTAAACACCGCATTGCAATATCCTGGCAATTCATCCAAATGCATCGGCAATCTTCCAGCTCCCGCTTTCACATGACAATCCGTACAATTTCTATCTCCCACGATAGAACTCAAATCAAATTCCGGTTCAGGGTTCTGAGGCCAATCTTCGACGACCAAAGGTCTGTACCAGGTCTCCGACATCAACTCAACAGAAAGGTTTCTGAAGGGAACATAATTGGTATCTGCATGAACTACAAAGGGATTTTCTCCCCCATGACAATCGGTACACACTCCATTCCATAATTCCGATCCTCCAATAAAGTCATCTATACTATGATTTACACCTCGCTCAAAAAACACCGTGGTGTCATTGTCGAAAAAGCAGGTATTTCCATTTTGAGTATTCAAGCAAATCATACCGAGAGCATCCGCCTCATTTCCTTCATAACGCGGCAGTGCCAAACAAACTCCAGGTGGATCATCAGACCTATAAATCCACAACTCCGACACACCTCCAGGAATGATAAACTCATTGTCAAATTCGCCCAGATTTTGCCATCCGTCCGATCCAAAGACATTCTCGGGTACAGGTACAAGCGCTTCGAGGCATTCGGCGAGATATTCTTCACCGCCGGCATTGGTCGCAAGACTTACTCTGATTCCAGCACTCTCCAAAATAGCAGCTATTTCTTCTTCAAGTCCTTTAAACCAATCCTTATTGCTTTCGGGCAGAATTGGATTTTTTTGAATTCTATGCACATAATAAGATCTCAGTATATCATTGGTCAACTTCAGACGACTTACTTGAACTCCTTTTAATTTCTTGTTTTTAGTTTTTGAAATAGTAAGAATCATTTCATCAATCATCAATGCATTTCGAAGCACTTCATTTTTTACATGTTTTTTTATAAGGCTAAGCTTGTCTTCCAATTTCTCATTTTTTCCGATTTGTGCTTCCACAAATGCAAGCATTGTACTTTGGGCCTGTAGAGTGAATTTCTCATCAGGGACAATCGCTTTGCCGTTATTAAAAATGGCTCCATGCCCCGCAGAAATTCTTGGCATTTCAATTTTTGCTGCCCCTTCTGATGAGGGTACTTGAGTACATTGGGTAATAACTAGGAAAAAGCCACAGATGGCTAAAATGACATATTTTTTCATGTCGCAGGTTTTTCAATTTGATCTTAATAGGAATCCCACCTAAATTTAGGTATTGGATTCAAATGACACAACAAGATTATGAAAATCGATAAAATTGAAAATAGATATTAAGTATTCAGCGATTCTGATTGAGTAAATGGCATCAATTCTATGTAAAAGGAAAAAAGTGCTTAAAAAATAAATTTCATAGCCCGGCAAAAATGCCAGGCCATGAATTGCATCAACTACTTTGTACAAGCGTCAAAGGACCGAAACCATATGAAGAAGTTTCGACCTTGCGCCTTATTAAAACTAACTTAACTATATATTTCAACCACTCCTGTAGTGATATCGTACATACCACCCACAACTTTGATTGCTCCATCAGCCACCATCTGTGCAATTACTGTACTTTCATTCAATACTCTCTCGACAGAAAGTTCAACATTTTTCTTTGCTACTTCATTAACAAATTTGGTGTTCGTTGTTACCCTTTCATCTTGATTGGCAGGTTCAGTAATCGCATTTACAGCAGGTCTTATTTTTCCGACTAATGAACCCAAATTACCTAATTGAGCATCACCGATTGAGCCTTTTACAGCTCCGCATGCCGTATGCCCCAATACAACAATAACCTTGGTACCGGCCAACTTAGTCGCGAATTCCATGCTTCCAAGAATATCGGTATTGATAAAATTACCTGCAATTCTAATACTAAATATGTCACCGATTCCTTGATCAAAAATTATCTCCGAAGAAACTCTTGAATCTATGCAACTTAATACTGTAGCAAAAGGAAATTGCCCGTCAGCACTCGTATCTCCCACTTGAGTCAATAGGTCACGATTGACAGGTGTATTTGATACAAACCTCTTATTTCCTTCTTTGAGAAGATCCAGTGCCATATCGGGTGTAATTCCAGATTGTGTTTGTTTGGTTTGCGTATTCGTATTTAGATTTGATAAGTCCATTATTTGTCTTTTGTTTAAAGTTTAGTTAATAATATATTTGGGTGTTAGCGTTTAAAATTTAATCTATTTTAGAAGTCGTCAACAAAAAGATTCTACTCTCTCCACCGCACCAGTCTTCCAATCTTTTTGTCATTCTTCATCATTATGCCACTTTCGGCTTCAGTTTGAAAAATTCTATATAACTCGGTGGGTTTTCAATCGTACCACGCTCCGAGATCAATTGAATGTCAATATTTCTATTCTTCGCTTTGAAAGCAAAATCCTCCAATATTTCTACTATGTCATTGTCCAGATATCTGGTCTTTCTTACATCTAATTCCAAATAAGAATCTTCTGGAAGGCTGTCCAATTCTTTGAGAATAGCTCCTTTATTGAAAAATGTCACTTCTTCCGCCAATGTCATTTGGATTTTGTGCTTTCCATTACTGGCATCCACGATATGAAGAAAATGAGAATTCTGATAGCTCTTTATCAATATAATGACAACTCCTACCATTAATCCCATTCCGATTCCAATCAATAAGTCAGTAAACACGATTCCCAATACAGTCACCATGAAGGGTAAAAATTGCTTCCATCCTTGTTTGTACATTACAGAAAACAATTGAGGCTTAGCCAATTTGAAACCGACAATCAATAGTATCGCTGCCAAGACTGACAATGGAATCATATTCAGTAAACCTGGAATCAATACCACAGATATCAATAATAAAAATCCGTGAATAATGGCAGACATCTTTGTCTTTCCGCCAGATTGTATATTGGCCGAACTTCTTACAATAACCTGGGTAATAGGAAGGCCTCCGATCAATCCGGAAAGAATATTTCCAGTACCCTGTGCCATTAGCTCTCTATTCGTAGGTGTAACTCTCTTTTCTGGGTCCAATTTGTCCGTCGCCTCTACACAAAGCAAGGTCTCCAAACTCGCAACCAAGGCTATCGTAAATGCCGTAATCCATATAGCTGGTTCTGTAATCACCGCAAAATTTGGAAAACTAAATTGAGACAAAAATGATGAGAAATCACTCGGAATAGGCACACTTACAAGCTGCTCCGTTCCAATATTGAATGATGTTCCTTTACCCAGATTATAAAAGAGTATTCCCAATACTACCGCAACTAGAGGCCCCTGTACTATCTTGAATATTTTGGCTCTCTTGGACAATACCTTATCCCAAAACAACATCAATCCGAGTCCTACAATTGCAATAATAGTAGGTCCCAAGCTAATATTACTAAACATCACAAAAATCTCAGAAAAGGTATTTTCTCCATCAGTTTGGTTGAATGCAAAATCGCCTTCTGGAGCTGCATCGTATCCAAAGAAGTGAGGAATCTGTTTCAAAATTATGATTATTCCAATTCCTGTAAGCATTCCCTTGATTACTGATGATGGAAAGTAATATCCAATAATTCCAGCTCTCAATACTCCAAAAATGACCTGGATAATACCACCTAAAACAACTGCTACAAGGAAATTTTCAAATCCGCCCAATGCACCAATGGCAGTCAAAACAATTGCCGCCAATCCAGCAGCTGGTCCACTAACTCCAATTTGAGATCCACTCAACGAACCTACAATGATGCCTCCAACGATTCCCGCAATCAATCCTGAAAACAATGGAGCACCACTGGCTAACGCAATCCCCAAACACAATGGTAGCGCTACAAAAAATACAACTATACTTGATGGGATATCATTTTTTAAACTCCCAAAAAGTGAATTATTATTAAAACTCATTATTTTAAAATTAAAAAATTAAGTACTTGCATAAGATAGTTGTCAACAGACCACATCTTATACTTTAAAATTCATAATTGACTGTACTTTCATAGAGGCACAGCCGTCAAAATAGAAGTTTAAACTTGTTCTGGTGGAGGGCTATGTATTTCGAGATATGGTGTAGACAATGGCCACTTTAATGAAAGGTCAGCCTTACACTCTTTATTGGATAAAAACATGAAATTTACATCTTGTTTGATCTTTACCTTGGCTGCGTCTTCCAAGTTTTCTGAAGCTTCTTTTTCAGACTCTCCTTCGCTGGAGGTGTCCATCAAACAAATATCAGAATTGCTGACATTAATAATGTTCGACAGCTCACAGGAGATGACGGTAGACATTAATAATATGGCAAAAATTAACTTCATGTAAACTGATTTTCAATGCAAATATAATAAAGTTCCATACATAAGACAGTATTACTGTCACAATTGTTTAGTAACTTGGCATAAAATTTTCAATTACTGTCATAATTAACAGTATTTCATGATTAATATCAAATTTGAAATAAACAAAAGCATATTCAATAGAGACCCTCAGGAAACTGAATTGGGTAAAAAAATATTGGAACATAGCATACTGATGATTGATGACATTGGATTCGAAGCTTTTACATTCAGAAAATTGGCTATCAAAATAGGTTCTGCCGAAAAATCAATTTACAGATACTTTGAAAATAAACACTTTCTGCTGCTCTTCCTTACATCTTGGTATTGGGAATGGGTGCACTACCTGATCTACATCAATATCAAAAACATCACCGACCCAAGTAGAAAACTTGAAATAGCTATTTCGAATCTGGTAAAAGCGACTTCAGAAAACCCGATGAACAAATACATCAATGAAAATGTATTGCACAAAGTAGTGATCAATGAAGGTGGAAAGGCCTACCACATAAAATCAATCGATGAAGAAAATAAAGCTGGTCTTTTCCATTCCTATAAAACATTGGTAAAATTGGTTTCTGATATTATTTTGGAAATAAACCCCGAATTTGAATACAGCACCAGTCTGGCAAGCAATCTATTTGAAATGTCAAACAATCAAATTTATTTTGCCGAACATCTGCCAAAGCTCACAAGTCTCAAATGCACAGCCAAGCAAAATGATGATTTGATTGCCATGCTCAATTTCTTTTCCTCAAAACTCCTTGCTTAAAGAAGTGCTAAATTATCAAGGTCAAATAAAATAATAAGCACTGTATTTGTCTACATAGGGATATTCAGAAGTTTAATTTAAATTTAAATGATGATTATAAACATTTGTAATCCTGCAACTTAAAATTTTAATACTTGCGCATATTGCTAAGCTAATACTAAAAAGTCACACCGTTTTATTGGGATTTTCGACAAAAACGGGGTCATTGGATTTCATAACTTTCATTCGCCTCGCCGGCTAGGCATTCTATTTTTTGCTTGATCAAAAAACAGAATCAAAAAAAATCAAGGCTGCCTAATGCAGCACTCATAGCCGCTCCCAGATCCCAAAACGCAGCCGCGGCCACGCTTCTTTTTACTCCCGTTTTAATACTCATGCTTCGATTTTTAAAAAGATAGCCTACTTTTGAATATGCCTAGTTAGCGAATCCTTTGCGAATTTGTGCGTACTTTGCGGTTAAAATCAACATCCTGCTTAGAAAAAATATTTTTATTCTAATATCAACACCTTCAACAAAATTACCCCGTTCAATAAACCTCACTAAATATCTTTCCTGCTTTTTCTACCTCCCTCTTAATTCCCTTGATCACATCCACTTTCTCTATAGTATTCGAACTTTTCGAAATGGCCTTGAGACAGGAGTATTGTACCACATTAATAATATTTCCGCCACTCAATTCGTATTGACTGATCAGGTTGTGAATATCCATATTCTTTTCAAACTTAATATTGCTTGGAAATGATTTGGCCGAAATCTTTCTACGTTCATTCCTCGATGGAAATGGAAACTTCACAATCATATTAAATCTTCGCAAGAAAGCCTCGTCGATATTTGATTTGAAATTGGAAGACAAAATAACGAGGCCATTAAAATTTTCTATTCGCTGAAGAAGGTAGCTCACTTCCTGATTGGCATATCGATCATGGGCATCTTTCACTCCAGTCCGCTTGCCAAAGATGGCATCCGCTTCATCAAAGAATAGAATCCAATCCCGATTTTTGGCCTTGATGAATAATCGTTCCAGGTTCTTTTCAGTTTCCCCAATGTATTTTGAAACAACAGTCGAAAGATCTACTCTAAAGACTGGTTTGTTGGTGTATTTTCCTAGCAAGGTGGCTGTCAATGTCTTCCCGGTTCCTGATGGTCCATAGAGCAGTACTCGGAATCCCGGTTTTATCTTCTTGGACATCTTCCAATCATTCATCAAGACACCATGATTCTCAATCCAAATTTTCAACTCTTGAATTTGATCTTTGACATCATCCGTAAGTACAAGGTCATCCCACTCCATCTCTGTCGTAATCTCTTGCGCTGGAAAATTGGGACTGAATTTTGGTTTGGATCGATTGCCCGTCAGATAGTAGTCTACATAGTCCTGAGACATGACCAGCTTACCGCTCATAATCGGCTCGCCTTCTGGCACTGGTTCGAGGTACAGGATTCCGTCTTTGACCAGAGGCGCATCGTCTGAAAGCATTTGAGCTGCTTTTAGTCGATATTCTGTATTCATGCCACCTAAGATAAATTGTATAGTCTCACCAGTAGGAATTATTCCTCGGTGATTTTTTCCTTTTACTCCTCCAAATTCTGGAAAATCTCCACCTTGTGGCATGAATTCTTGAACAATTGTAGTTAAAAAACAAGGATTAATATGTGGAACCAATGCAATTGAAAGTAAGATCTCTTCAGGCCGATATGAAGGAATGTTATAGTCACTTCCTTCAATATATGCTTTAATACTATTTTTTATTAGGTTATATAAAAGATTAATTTCTAGTGGTTTCATATTTATTTAAATTTTGTGATGCCTATTGTTCCATCATGAGAAGAGCTAATCCAAATATTCTTTCTTGGATCATACTTTAAAAAACTGATAAAGGAGTTATGTAATTTATAAGAATTTAATTCACCCTCATTAAATAAGTTGTAAAATGTTATGCCCCCTATGTGAGAACCAGTACAAACAATAGAGCCTTTCTCATCCATTTCAATTTGAGCCGAATCTCCAATAACCGCATTAAACAAGTCTGATCTTTGAAATTTGTTTTCTTCAATATTATAAACAAAAATAGCTGAGGGTATCAAGCTATTGGACGAAAGCAGTTTTGTTTGGCTGCGATAAATAATGTTCGAAGTTTGGAATGAAGGAAATGGTATTTCATCCAATAAATCAAAATCTAAATTATAAACATTCACTTTTGGTTCATTGAATCCTGAAACAAAAACCATCCTTTCCTCGACAGACACTTCAATCGAGGGCAATTCATTGATATATGGTAGATACTTTGCCCCCATATCAAAATTCATTTGGGGGGGGTGCTTACTTTGTATCTTCCCTACCTTGTAACCTTCTAATATCTCTTTTTTCTCCTTTAATTCTGCATTATAAATCCAAATATGACTATCGATAACGATAAAGTTATTATCTGATATCAATTGAATCAACTGGACATTACCAAAATCTCCATCAACTAGGATATTATTGTCATAATCGATTTCAAGCAACCCACTAGGAAATCCATTAATAAATACACTCTTACCGCTTTCGGAAAATGAAATCGTATTTATATCATTTCTAAATCGGTGTTGATATATTTCTGTCAAACTATCTCCATCAGTTGAAAAAATCCATAAATTTGATTTTGACTCGTGCAGTTGTTGTCCTATAGCCAATAATCCCTCCTTATGGAAATAATCAGCACACAACACTGGCGAATGGTTGATATTTTCATATTTCTTTGTTGTCATTTAATTGGTTTGTTTTTACTATCCAGATATTGTTGTCCATTAATTGTCAGGCTTTTCTTTGTAGAATTAGCCATTTTGCTTTCAAATCCAACACCTACAAACAGATTATAAGTGATTTTTGGTTTTGCATTATTTGCCTCGGCTGTAATAACCTTCAAGTTTTTGTCCGATAAAACATGAAGTTTTCTTGTAGCATCATCTGTATTGTAACCAGAAGAATTCCATTTGATTGCCAAATCAGTTTTATGATCGGTTTGGTAACTAATTTTTGTAGGATCGTAGAAATCTGGATGAGCTGCCTTTTCTACTACTCCTTCATCTTTAAGACTCTTCCATCTACCCGCTCTTGCTGATGTAGTATCGGCAATGACATTATTAACTCTGGTAACTATTTTTGGAATGTCAGCTGCCTTCTTTGCCTTACTTTTTGCTTTCCAACCGTGCTTTTCATACAGAGTGGGTCTAATAAATGCTGTTCCAGGTCTCATGCTCAAAGGAAGGTATCGTTGGTCTGGAATATCTGATTTATCTGTCTTTACATATACCCCACTTTTTACCTCTTCATTAAATTCATCTATTTTCTTTTTTCTTTTAAGGCCTCTGTTTTGAATATCCAATCGATTTTTAGCTTTGTCAATTAATACTACTATATAGACCTTATCACCCTTTTCAAATTTTGCTTTCAATACTATGTCAGGATGCAAATCTATGGCAATGTCTATACCAACTATGGTCTTTGGATTGATTTCAGCCGCTACGTCAAACTTGGTTCCTTCTTTAGGTATTAATGCCAAAGATTTCATCTTGTATTTTTTCTTAATCTTGGCCAAGCCTTTATTAAATTGTTTCTTATTTATTTTTGGATCAGCATCAAGTTTTTTCACCTCAGCTACAGCCTTTTGTAAATCTTTTGCTTTCTGCTCTTTCGATCTATTATCTTTACCTCCAGCCATCTTCATCAAGCCTTTCAAAAACTTCTTCGCTGCATTGACTACAAACAAAATTGCCTTATCGATTGCCGCATCTACTTTCTCTTGCAACTTTTTCACAATTTCCACAATCTTCTTGGACACCTTACCCAAGCCTAAGAAATGTGCCAAAAAATTAATCGCCAAAGTCAACATACCAGCCAATGTTTGCTCTACCTTTTTAATTGCCGCTCCAAGCACTCCATTGGCAATATTCACAATAGAATCTAATACAGCAAACCCGACTTGCGCAATCTTTGATATTTTATCCACCAAGAAGGTAATCGTATCATAAATGAAAATGATGGCTTGTATCACTGCTCCTGCAGGATTGAGACTGCTTACCAGCTTGGTGATTGCCTTGGTAACCACCTTGGTCACCACCCATGACGTGATCTCTCCGATGACCATAGACTTCAAATCACTGAGGTGCTCCATAATTCGTTCCCACATAGCCATTGGTCCCTTAGTGATTAAAAGTGTAACTAATTCGAATCCAACTTCGAGTGCTTTGACAGCAGGTTCGCCAAGATGTTTTACAAGTTTGATTCTGATATTTGCCCATGAAATTCCCAATACAGAAAGTACAAATTTGATGATCTCTTGAAAATTGAGGCCTGTAGGAATGTAAATCCCCGCTCCTGCAAGAGATCCCAATAACCAATTGAGCATTGCCGCTTTTAAGTGTTTGCCAATGTTGGCAGCGAATTTTTCGAAACCAGTTTTCGCAGCTGTGATCAAATTGCCAATAAATCCTACTGGATTTTCTAATATACTATTGAATCCGGCACCCGCCTTCTTGATCCAAGGGACTGCACCTGGTGCAACTACAGTAAATATGATTTCCAACAAACTTAAAACTGTACCGCCAGCCCACTCTAAAAACTTGCCCGCCACATTGAGGAATACCTTTCCAACCTTGACAAAGGCCTTTGGCAACAATACGATGTCTTTCCATGTCAATGAAGTAAGTGTATCGATAATAGTAGTTGGAATAGCCGTAACAAAGCCCATCAAACCTGACATTGCTCCCTGGAACCATGCATAAGCTTTCTCAATGGCATTTCCTTCTTGGATGTTTTTCCAAATCTCTTCTTGTCCAATCAACTTCATGAAGCCTCCAATCAAATTCTCCGCTGTAGGAGGATATGGATCACCCGTAATAGGATCGCTGCCCAATACCAACCTCAACAAGTCGTAAGCCGGGGTGCCTTCTGCAAGAGCTGCCAGCGGCCTGAGTATCGCTGATTTCACCATTTCTATAATAGTAGAAACCAATCCTTTTGCAAAACTGATCAACCGTTTGATTGGAGTAGTAATAATGCTCTTTGCTCTTATCCAGACTCCTCCTAAATCAAAAATATCCGACCATCCCAGAGAATCAAGAAACTTGTCAATTGATTTTTTTATGCTTCCACCTGTAATGCTTAATGAATCCATTTGCTCTTTGAACCAAACACTGGCTTTCTCAAATACTCCATGATTGTCCAATGCCTTTGTGATCAAAATGCCACCAGGTAAAAACTCTACCATGGCTCGCATAATATTGGCAGCACTGCGATCCACAGAACTCATATTAATTGGATTGACTCCTAAAATAATGGTAAACATTCTGAATCCAGGAATGGCATTTGCCGCATCCGCAAAATGATCAAGTGCATCGCTAATCCCCAGTCGTTGTACTTTTGGTGCGGGCGCATTGCTAATCTGTGGCTTCCGTTGAATCGATGCGTCTTGTTGTACGACATGGGTAAGCTCATGTGCAAGCAAATGCTGCCCGTCTTTCGAACCAGGATCGTATTGTCCTTCATTGAAGTAGACATGATTTTCATGGGTAAAAGCCTTAGCACGAAGCTGATTATTGAGATCAGCAGCATTGCCATCCGTATGCACTTTTACATTCGAAAAATCGGCTTGAAACTGTGACTCCATGAATTGCTGAGTATGCCCATCCATCGAATGACCGCCAGATTTACTTTCGGCAATGCCCCGCTCCGTTTTAGAACCTACTTCAGGGGCGCCATCACCATTTCTTTGAATTTTATTGTCTTTTGAAACACCTCCCTCTTCATCGAATAGTTTGGTACGGACGTGCCCCTCTTCGCCTTCTTCTTGAACCTCATTTTCTTCTTCATGCTGAGGAGATTCTTCCATCTTGGTTTGTACAAATTGAGCACTCAATTCGGGAGTGATTTCTACTGGAGCTACAGGTTCCATAGTGGGCTCGCCTTGAAATGCAGCAGCATCCTCGGCAGTAACTTCTTCGCCTTCTGCTTCAGGTGCTGGAGGTTCTTCTTCTTTTTCTTCCTTAGGTGCGGGTGTGCCCTTGCCTTTCTTTCCTGCATCCTTGCCACCACCAGGTTCTTTGACAGCTTTATCTACTACTTCTGGTTCTTTTTTTTCTACTTTTTCTTCTTCTACATTGGTTTCTGGTTCGGCATCGGCATCTTTCACCTTGGAGTCTTCACCTGGCATTGGAGGCATCAACTTATCAGCCATTTCATCAGCATCTAATTCAGAAGCCTGGCTTCCTATGGGTACTGAAGCAGTTTGCACAAGTGCCGCAGACACAAAATTAGAAGGTGGGACAAAGGCACCATTCGACACCACATGATCAGCCATGCGATCTGCTTCAACTTCATAGGTGCTGGTTGGAGAATCTACTTGTAATTTGGGTTGAATCGATGGAATAAAGGAATCATTTTGCTGCGCTCGGGTAAAAGCAGGGTGATGTGCTTTTTTTGAAGAAGGCTTGATATGTGCAGCTTTTGTAAACATCTATGATTTCATATTCATTCTTTTAAAAAGATGGGGTCAATGTTTTGATTCATTTGTTGGTCAAGTCATTGGTCATATCTGAACAACAGGATTTTACCAGTAATACCAGAGATTATATAATGAGGTCCACCACCTACCACATTTGGATCCTTAATCTCATAGTCTATAACCCAATTCCCATTTTCCAATCTTGATTCTATCTCATATGGTGTCAAATCACTATAGATCAATGAGGCATCGTCATTGGCGATTTTGAGCGCCTTTTCTCTTGTGATTTTGTTTCTGCTATTTTTGAATGTCATAATTATTTCAATACTTTTTGTAATGGGAATGCTTTAGTGCTTCAGAATGTCAATTCAAATTATGGAGCCAATCCGCCTGATGGTCCTGGCACTCCCCTATTTCCAGCAAGATGCCGACGTGAGTTGCCAGTTTGATGATATGAGGTGTCTGTAATGCCTGGATGTGCTCCGATCATTAACAATGGCACACCTTGAGTCGTAGTCCAGGTCCTATCTGCTGTTCCAAACCTTGGTCTTCCCCAACATTGGCCTACATTAGGATGCGTATGATATGCACCCACGACAACCGAGTTGGCTACTGTTGGTGGATTTGCCAATGGCAAAGTAGCTTGTCTACCTCTCGGAACAGTCCTTGTTGACAAATTTCCTGTTATGAGATTCAGATATATGAATCCTCCTTCTTCATGGGCAGTAGTTGGTGGTTGGTTGGCAATGGGATTGCATTGCGCGGCCAAATGATGTCTTGGATGAGGTCTAGACCATCGGGTAACTGCTGGATTTGATGCATTCCATGCCGTTTGCATAGCAGCCCGAACTGTCGCGTTGCTTCTCATTGTATTTCCAGAAGGAATCTGTCTTCCTAATAATTCAATGCATCGAGCCCAATTGTTCCAAGAGAGCCGGGCTTTCAAATCGGTTAACAGGCGACTTGTATTCAATGCAAATTGCCTTTGGCCTGCTGTAGCTGCCTGAATTAAGGTCTTATAGGCATTATATGATCTATTATTAGCCGTGATCAAGGCTTGGATATCAGTCTTTAATTGTTGCACGGCGGCAGCTGGAGCGGGTGCACCATCTTGTGCTTGTACATCTTTATTGATTGGGCCTTTTTGTTGAATAGTATGCGTCAGTTCATGAGCCAACAGACGTTTGCCGCTTTCGGATTGCGGGTCGTATTGGCTGGAATTAAAGTAGATGTCATTTCCATTGGTGAATGCTTTTGCCTTCAGCTCTTTGTTCATGTCCTGGGCATATCCACCAGTATGAATCCTTACATTCGAAAAGTCATTGCCAAAAGACTTTTCCATCTCCCCTTGGGTTTCCTCATCCATCAAATGCCCTCCTCCTCTATGAGCACCCAATTTACGCTCTATGCTTTCTGATTTTTTGGATTTATTGTCTGCACTTTGCTGCGTTTCTTTTTCCTCTTCTTTTGCCTGCATCGGTTCTTCTTCCTCTTTGCCCTGGGCAGCTTCCTCTTCCTCTTTTGCTTGTGCAGGTTCTTCCTCTTCTTTGCCTTGAGCAACTTCCTCTTCTTCTTTTGCTTGTGCAGGTTCTTCCTCTTCTTTGCCTTGGGCAACTTCCTCTTCTTCTTTTGCTTGTGCAGGTTCTTCCTCTTCTTTGCCTTGAGCAACTTCCTCTTCCTCTTTTGCTTGTGCAGGTTCTTCCTCTTCTTTGCCTTGGGCAACTTCCTCTTCCTCTTTTGCTTGCACTGGCTCTTCCTTTTCATTACCATGGGCAACTTCCTCCTCCTCTTTTGCTTGCACAGGTTCTTCCTCTTCTTTGCCTTGAGTAACTTCCTCTTCTTCCTTCGCCTGCACTGGCTCTTCTTCAAACTTCTGCACCGCCTCCTCTTTAGCACAATTATCACATTTGGCTTGTACTTCCTCTTCTTCTTTGGATTGAACGTCCTCTTTCTCTTCTCCCATTTTTTGGACAAATGGTGTGATATTTTCAGTTGTTCCCTTTGCTTGAACATCCTCTTTTTCCTCGCCCATTTTTTGGATATTTGATTGCTCGGCGGTATTATTGACCACATCATCTGCTGTCTTGTCCGCTTCTTTTTCATATACATCGCCTGGCTTCCCGATATTTAATTTGGTCTGAATTGGAGGGATGAAAGATTTGTCCTTGCTTTGGTCATTACTTTCCAGCCAATTGCTCTGCCTGGGCGTGCTTTTTCTATATGTCCATTTTGAAAACATATTACGACCATTTTATAGTTAATAACTTGGAATGCCAGGACCATTTGGCTATGCTCAAGGTCCATGGAATCTGCTTGAGGAGGATGTCTGCCGTTTTATGCTCGACATGAATTACGGGCTCATTTCCGATATTTTGAAGTACTCCTTTTCGCACTAGATAATTGCCACGCAACCCACTGATTGATGCACCTTTCAGACTCTTCCAATGTGCAAGTACTGCCTTCAATAATTTGTCTACCTCATCTTTTTCGAATGGGCTGATTGGCAAATTCTTGGGAATGCTCTCATCACTTTGATAATTGCAAATGTATTTTTGAAAATAAAGGTATTGCTCTTCGAATTTCAATTCACCTGTCGCAATATAGTGCAACAAACAAACCGCTCTTTGCTGTCCTGTTTTTGATAAAAATTGTCCATTTTCTATTAATCCCACCTTTTCAAAAAATGCGGGCAAGAAAGAATGCAGTAGAATGATACCGGCATTAAATACTTGAATATTTTTCCCGTCATCATTCGATCTGGACATTTTTATCGATTCTGACTCTGCTCTTGAAGATTTGCTTTTTGATTTTGGAAGTAATGCATCACCATGTACTTCGTCTGTTTCAAGAAGGTTTTTTCTGAGATCAGAGACAATTTCTTTTTTTGTATTAAACGTGGGGAACTCCATGTTAGATTTGATTTCTCGGACATCATTCAAACATGAAATAAGAAGAGAATGATTAGTCTCTAATATTGCTTCTTCAAAAAGAATTAAATCAAGATCAGGATAGCGCTCTATACTTCGATTCATTAAGTTGATCACAATAGTGTTCCAGTTTTTTGCATTGGAAAAAGAAGCTTTCTTTTCGTTTCTGACATTCGCATTAGAGACTGTTAACTTAAATATTTCCTCAAGTAAAAGAATACCCAATCTGAAGCCTAAGTCATAAATTTTAGAATGTTTCTTACTGGCAATTAGAATCTCCTTTTTCAATTTCAACACGCTCATCGAAAATTCCTTTGAAATCAAAAGCGTCATCAAATCTGCAATTTCCTTTTCAGAGAACTGATTAATTAATCTGGTTATGGCATTTGGATGTTGAAAAAGCGCCTTTTGCAATGGCTGGATAAATTTTTCATCCAATTCACTCTTTTCATAATCCGACTCTAGCAAAGTGACAGTTTTGGCATTCCAAGGCAGGCTTCCTGTCTTCAAAAAATACAATAGTGTATCGATTGGAGAAAGTGATCTTGCCTTTCGTGCGGTAGAAGATTTTTTTGGCAAGTCTACACCTATCGCTGTATTCAAGACTTCCTTTCTTATTGTCTCCTTGATCTTGTCTTTTAGTTTATAAAGTTGATTATCTACTAAATCAATTTTAATCGATATTTCCGAAAAACTGATTTGATGATCTTTGCCTACTTGATCAAACTCAAGGCTCAATTCATCTATTGCAGCTTTGATCAAGTCTCCAATTCTGGCATTACTAACTTCCTTTGAGTTATCAGCATTACAATTGACGGTAGCATTGATATTATGGATAATATGTAAATTCGAATTATCCAATTGTTGAGTTTAAGGCATTGATAATAGTGGTTAATAATTTCTTCATCGTACTGCTCAAGAATGTATTCAAATCTGTTTGCAATTCCTGCAACATATCTTGGTAAGGATGAGTCAATATTAATTCTTGAACCAAGGATGGTTCTTTTTCCACCACAGAATTAATAAACGGTATCCAACCACCTGTAATCTTTGTAAATGCGTTTATTGGTGCTTTTCTACAAGCTTGGATGTAGAAGAAAATGAGCATCGTCTCTAAGTACAAACGCAGATACCACTCTTTCGGAATATTTTCTTGTAACGTGCCAAATTTTGTGGCTACCTCATTCTGAATTGCTATGATATGGTTCCTTATTACGGTATCGTGGTCGCCTTGCATTACTGATGCGAATTGATTTTCTATCAGTTGGTGCATTGGAACAACCTCATTCAGATAAATTTCCATGAAACCACCAATTCCATTTACATTGATTTCTGCAAATTTCTTCAACCTAATATTTCCTGCTTTCACTTTTTCGAAAGTGATATCGTTGCAGGTCAGATCATTGCCATTATTACCATCATCTACGCCAGGAATCGGAAATGTAAACGGCAGGTCTGTTGCTGGCACAGAACATAAATTGTTTACGGCAGTCATTTTCAGAATTGTACTGAAGACAGAACCGGGTGTCACATCAAATTGATGAATAAAATTAGGTTCATTATTTTCAAACAATGTTTCCTCAATTTCCCAATCAAATTTCTGGCCTTCTATTGGCGTACTATTGTTTATTATATTTATTTCTAAAGTTGAGTTATTATTAGAAAGTTTCGGTGCATCACCAACTTCAAAGGCTGGTTCAGGTCTAGTATTAATAATAAAAGTAGCCTCAACACGTAGATTATTTACGGTGAACCGCACTATTTTATTCCAATGTTCTGGTCTAAATTCATTCGGGTCCAAAAATAAATCTTCTCCAGTCACTATAATATTTTCTTCAACTTCAACATTGTCTACAAAGGCACGGATTTGAGCATTTTCCGGTGATGGAAAAATCGGTATCAAAGCTGCTTCATCTCGAGGAATCTGGCAGATATGGTCCTCTTCAATTCTCAGTCCAACTACCGGTTCTTCATTTGAAGGCACGGTAAATTCCAATGGCAACTGGAAGGTATCAGAGCATCTCTGATTAGTAGCAGTCAACTTTAAGGTAAATATATAGTCCTCGCCAGGTTGCACATCAAAATTAAAATCAAAATCAGTCAATCCATTTTCAAACTGATCTACTTCGAAATCCCAAGCAAACACCTGACCGTCGATGACTGTGCTCAGATTCTTAATAGAAATGGAAGCCCTATTATTCTGGTTTGAGAAAATAGGTCCACTGAAGCTAAATTCTGGTTCCGGCTTTTGATATATGGTAAGGACAGGCAGGACATTTTGCCCATCGACAGTGAAGGTTATTTCTTTATTGTAATTGCTCGTTTGTACAACATTAGGGTCGAAGAAGTACTTCTTGTTGATCACCTGTATGGCGTCTGATATCACGTTGCCATCAACATAGGCAACCACATCACCATCAGAAGGTGTAGGTGTGATTGATACCAAATCAGCATCGGTATCTGGCAATTTGCAAACAAATTCTTTACTCACAAATAAATCTGTCTCCCGATCAGGGAAAACAAAAGTTGTCGCTGGTGTCTGTCCACAACAGATGTATGGAATGCACAAATCACCGATCACTGTCCCATCAGAAAGTACTGAACCTCTTGGATTTAGAATATCATCGATAAGTGACTGTGAGCCACCAAATCTGTCATTGATATTGAGGATGTCATTAAATTGATTGCCTATGATAGCATCTCCAGCTACTTTCTCCTGCATTTTCTTGAGTTCCTGTGCATCCTTGGCCAATTTATTGATGCCTTCCAACAGTTTCTGAATATCTCCAGATTGGTTGACGATTACTTTGTTGTCAATTACTTCATTGGCTACCACCTCATCCAAGACTTGATTATTTGGTCTTACCTTGGAGTAATAAAGTAGGATTAATGTTCCTCCTTCAGGTACACCCGCCTTATGCTCTGCAGATGGATGTTTCTTGATAAATTCTTTGAGTACCAGGCTGTCCAAAAGCAATTTTTTACGTTTCAAAATTTCTTCATAAAGCACTCGGAAACGTTCAATCATGCAGCATGTAGATATAATATTATTCAATACAAAGTAGTATTGCTCCAGATAGATTTGGTTTTTCAGGAGGCTGTTTTCCTGACTGACATAGGTCTGTAAGGTCAGCTTTGCTTGCTTGCCTGTATCGCATAGATTTTGGAGTGACGCGATAAAGTTCTCCAAGTTCGTTTCGGTAAATTCTTCAATGTCCAACAACTTATTGTCCTCCATATCCTTTAGTGCACCGAGCACCTCGGTAGGAATCTCCACACTACCTACTTGATAATCTCTGATCCAATCTGCTATTTCGTCCTGAACCGCATCTTGCAACTTGATTCTAATATCATTTTGATTGTCTTCTACCGCGATTTGATCATTCCAGTAATATCCTGTGGAACCTTCAGTGGATGAAATATTTTCGATCACATTATTGACCTTGTCCTGTCCTCCATAATTTCCATAGGATTGATAATTTTGGATGGCCAATCTAGAAGTAGTATCCGTGACATCGGCCAGATTTTTGGCTCTTGCTCTTTCTGGAGCATTACCTTCTCTGCTTCCTGCCACATTTTTCACGGCATATCCCAGATGTTGACCTTGATTCAATATTGAAAAATTGGACAAGAATTGGCTACTACCACTTACGATGCATTTTATCTCTTCATTCCATGCTTGCAAGATAATTTGCAGGTCTTCAAAGTAGATTCTATACTTGTCATAATCTATCGTCTGCTCCAAAGCGGAAGCACCTACGGCAATGGGCATAATATCAAAACCAAGTCCTTTCTGATTTCTGATATTGGTAATATCGCTCACCGCAGAAATGACATTACGGCCAACATGACCTTCTACTCTAAAAAAATCATGACCATCCAGACAATAGTCCAGCGGATCGCCAAAAAACTGAGGGTAGCCCAATCTATAATAATTAGGAAGCAACCATTTATTATTTAATTTCCACGCGTTGTTCATGACATCAGGATCTGACGAATTATCCAAATCATAGTAAAAAGGAAGTGCTCGTTCGCCCAATGCAAAGTGGTTGTGCTTGGATGGTGTAACCCTAATTTCATCTTTACCAGACACATTGAAGTTGAGAATCATCTCCAATATTCTTTCAAACATAAGTTGGAGTGACTCTACACTATTGCCGTGATCATGGATCGGAGAAGCATAAAATTCATGTTTTATTGTATTCGTTTTTACTGCTAATCCACCTCTCAAAATATGCTTCGGGAATGCCGTGGGATCAGGACAACATATTGTATATGCACGATTCAGGCTATCCGCTAATTCATTGAATGCTCCAATCAAGTCCTTGTAAAAATCATATATATATTGAAAATTGGTATCGAGTTGTATGATTCCATTGAAAAATGATGGAATATTTTTAGGAAAATTATCTACTTGTTTTTTGAATAAGGTGATGCCACCAATGGTTGTAATGGCATTTGATAATTCATTAAAATTTATGGCATAGGCATTTTTGAGTGTATTAATGCTTGCACCAGAAGCGGCATTTATCACTATTCTTCTGACGTAGACTGTGGGAATATTTACGGCAACATTATCATTTCCCGCATTTAGAAAAGAAGAAAAAATCGAATCTTTAGCCGCTATCTTTTGGGCATTTTCATAGGAAGTGATCAATACTTTGATATTCCTGACTACCTCTTCACCCTGGGCATTGCACTCCAATGGCGAACAATCCTCCTCTTCTTTGGCAAAACATTCAAGATAAACAATGAATACCTTATCATTGTCTGCAATCCCTGTGTCTGCATCAAACGCAGCTAGTGGTTTTACATTCGAAGGCTCGCTATCTTCTTTCAATTCATACAAGTCCAGAATCGATTCACCATCTCGAAAATGGCTGTACTTGACTCTTTCGTCATTGAATTTCTTGTATCCGGTAAATTCTGTTTCTTTTATTTTAAGCAAGTCACCATCAGAGGTCACTGCCACACCACCGGAAATGGTAAAATTATTCCCGTTTTTGGTTATCCTCATACCACACATATGTCCGACACCAATGAGGCTCGCTCTTGTTTGTTTGTCTTGATAATTTATATGATCAATAACTTGATTAAGTTGATCATTAGTCAACACCTGATTATCTACAAATCTGTGATACACAGGAATATTTTTGTCAAGTAAATTATGTGTTGCCATCTTGCTCTATGTTTATATCACCCAAGGATGATTGATTTAATATTATAGGTGAGGTTCCGCTTGCATCATCTTTACAGTCGTGCAATGTTCCCGTCGGATATATTGTGTCTAGTTCGTGTAATAGGTCTACCAGTGGTTTGAGTTTGTCATTTCCTGATTGATCTTGAGGGCTTTCCATTTTCTTTTGCAACCATTCGTGATACAGTTTTTCGAGTTCTTGCATTTGAGAAGGCGCACCGCTGTCATCTTCAGTAGGGTATCCTATCCAGCATATTCTGGTGAGGATGTGTGCTGGTACTTCTTCGCGAATTACACGTTCGGCAAATTCTCTGAAGTAGATATTTCGGAATCTTTTGGTCCAACCTGGTAGTACTATGGTAAGGCGGAAGGAATATGGATCGTTTGGCTTGCATTGTTCGCAATCATCATTAACGCATATTTCCATGAATTTTTCCGTGGCATTGGGATCACTCTCGTCTGGTCGGAGCAGGATATTTTCGAATAAGTACATCCCTTCGTCCGTAACATGATCATAGATGTACTTTGCATAATTTTCTATTGCCTGTTCAGCCGATTCTTTGTCATCGTACAATTCATCATGCAATGCTACTACTTCCTTGGATTTATCTACAAGGCTGAAATACCACTTGTCGTCTCCATCAATTTGAAGGTCATAATTATTCTCATCCCAAGCCAAGGCAATAGTCTTCCACATATCATCCTCAGCTTCTATTACCGAAGGAAAAAGCTTGCTGCTTGTAAATATGACCTGGTCATCGGCATTCTTTATCCTCCAACCATGATGTACCACATCTTCTTCATCTACTTTCTGAAAAAATTCGAAATTAAAGCTGGTGAGATCCCGCCTGCTGTAGTCTCTAAACCCGAGCAATCTTGCCAATCTATGCTGCAGTCCAGAAACATTGTATGTATCCCAAACGCCGTGCTCTTTACCAAAATAGTTGAATGCACATCCTCGCTTATATCCTAAATCTTCATATTCTTCAAGCATTTTAGATTTGTGGAATAGGCTTGCACCTTTGCTTTCTACTCCAAAGAGGTCTATCATAAGGAAAACATAGTCATTCATGTTTTCTGCAAATCTTGCCAAGAGATGATCCAAAAATATTCCCTTACGATCGACGTAATCATCCAACTCATCCAAATATTGCAAGGTTTGTGACTCAAAACTGGATGTGTCTTTTACAATTTTTTCTTTGAAATTTTTAATGTCCGTCAGGTCATTACCATAATAGGTATTCGCACCAGAAACGTCAAGTGACAACAATTCTCCGACATGCTCCAAGTGGCTGAAGTAGGTTGCTAATATCTGATCGAAAAAACTCAAGTATCCCTTCAGCTGCAATACCTTGGCATGGCGTTCTTCTGGCAATTGAGGAGAAAGTCCGATCTCATCTACACCATAGACATTGGGCAGGTCATTTTGGATGCTGTGATAGATACCAGAATTCAAAAAATTGCCGGAAGGGATGGGAAAATCTTCGTAAGGCAATGAATTTGAAACATTGAATTCATTCATTTTCTCAATGGCCAATGCTTTGACTTCATCTTGATCCAGGTCAATAGGAATAATGTCTTTGAATACATTGATGATGCTATTATCCAAACAAAGCTTAATAATCTTTGTAAAATCAGAAGGCAGGCATATTTTCCACGGATTGTCAAGATTCGGGCAGGGTTCGTCGTCCTCTTCCTGATTGCAAGCGCACGGCTTCATCAATATTTTCTTGATTCTTTTTACACCTTCTGTTTCTGATATGATTTGGATCAAGTCCGATAATCTCAGTTCTGTTTTAAAATTAGAATTTTCAAGTTCTTCATCGGTAATAAATCCATTTTCAAGGATGGGGCCATTAAAAATTTCTTCTGGCCTTTGCCCTTGATCCAATAATTGTTGGAGTGTGTATCGCTTGAGAGAAGGAGATAGAAACTCCTGGATATTGAATAATATTTCAGCAACTACTTCTTTGGCTTCGGCTGTTTTTTCAATTTCAATATCACCACAAACATTGATTTCATATTCTTCGGCAACGCATACTTCGACCAGATCTTCACATAGATTTCTATTGGCATGATAGGCGGTAGTAATGGCATCAGTAAGAAGATTTATAGCTTCCTCTTTTTCTGGACCATCTTCCATTTGAGCAATAGATGTATCTGGCACAAAAAAGACCTTGTTGAGCCCTTTGAGGGTAAATCTATTGTGATGTTCATAATCTTCGATCTCATTGTCATAGCTCAATCGTCCTTTTGGATTGTCATCGGTCACCTCATCCAAGGTCGAACAATGCATATGCACCGTAGAATCTAAATAGGGCTTTATGAATGCATTTTTGACATCAGGAATATCGATGAATAATTTTCTATAATCATTTTCAGTAATTGGTTTTGTGGTCAATATGTTCTTTGCTGTTGGAAAGGTTTTTTCCAATAACGACTGTGTATTATTCTCTTCAGCAAGCAGGTCTTGAATCGGTGCTGAAATTCTATAGCCAAGATCTGTAATGGCATAACACAGCACTTCCAAAAATGTAATTCCAGGATCGTGGAGGTTATGATCTGTCCACACATTTCCAGCCATCTGCTTGATATACTCCACGCCCTCATTTCTAAGAAAATCGTAGTCTTTATCATCATTAGTGGCTGTGTGCTTATATATTTTTACTTCAGTCATTTTTCTAACAAGGTGTTGCTTCGTTGATAATGTGATTTGAACCCGCTACCAAAACTGCCAGAGAATTGGAAGGGAAGATTTCGTTTTTCACTTCCCAATCTTCGCCATAAGGTTTGTGAGACATAATGAAATGTTCCAGGTAGTCCACGTATTCAAGATTTTCCAAAAAATTGATAACCTCATACTTGTATATGCTGATTCCGAATTTGAGATTCAACTCTTCTTCCAGTATCCAGGGAGAGATATAGGCTTTGATGTCTTCTTTGATCTGATTGCTATAATAGTTGTAGTCATATCCATCATAAAACCTCACTTCGAATTGAAATTCTACTTCTTCATAAATAGGATTTGCCACTTCTATCTCTGCATGCATCGGCTTTTTTGGTAGTAAGTATGCCTTGATTTGGTCCTTGGTATTTTGACTAACTTTTGGAGTCAATCTATATTCTGATCCAGACTCTTTTATCTTTGGAATCACTACGATCGTCACATCTCCTGGTGATAATTCATCTACAGAAGTCAGATGTTTTTTGGTATGATTGAGGCATTTGACCCGGTGCAATTGAGGAAAGTCCTGGAGGATCAATCTCTCATAATCCCATATTGTGAGTGCTCTGTCTTTGTGTCTTAATCGTTCGCTAATTCTTCTATAAAAATCCAGGTCTGACTCTGTTGATTTGCCACCAAAAGAGGTATAAGGTTGAGTGACACCTTTGATCTTTGACTTACGTTGTGCCAATTGGACAATACTTTCAGGACTCAATCCTGTATTTAGATGTTCTAAAGAATTTTCATTGTTGGTAAAAGTTGCAACACATGCTTGACTATGTATATTATAAAATCGACTTACGCTGACCGGGGTTTTGTTTAGAGTCACCTTGATCCAAACCATGTCTGTGTCCAACAAGTAATGATTTAATCCTGTCTCTTTTGGTAATGTGATTTCTACAATCCCTGAAGTCAGAAAATTATTGGTTGAATTGCTCAATATATAATCATCATCCAAAGAAATCCATGTATCATCATCAGTCAATACGCTCCATTGCAAGGCTTCACCGGGGCCAAATGTGCTGTGTTCAGGATCTTCGGTACCCTCGGCCACTTGAAATAATAATGAAATCACATTTCTTGGCAGTGCATCCGTCAATCCAATATAAAGTTCATTATGAATAAAATTTGGGACCAAAGTTGTTCCTGCTTGAATCAAGTCGGTTCCAAAAGGAGAAGTATGGTGCAAGTCAACATCTTTGACTGGTGCCGTCGTAGCGTCAAATGAAATTTTACTTTCTGCCTTGTAATTGATTGACAATCCACTGGTGAGCGGAGTATAGGGTTCTTTCGGCAAATCTTCTGCCTCTACACCAGCCCAAATGTTCTTGGTTATTACCGAAACGTAAATTGGATTGTATAGATCATGATAGAATGACGATAGCAGTCGTACTTCGATTTGTCCTCCCTTTATATAAGTTTGATTTCCAGTTTTAGAAATGGTCGGCTCAATAAACATTTCATGGGTACTACTGCCTGAATTGTATGGCGATACCACCATCACCTTGAAATCTGTTCGCATAGGATCAGAAACCACTCCTAACTCCAATACATTTGGATGGAGTTTGTCCAAGTTGAAATCCTCTGCTTCTTCTAAAACATCTGCTATATAATCATTGGGCACGTGCTCAAACAAGTAGCCAATATTACTGACCTCTTCTTCTGCTTGTTTGGCTATCGCATCTGTATAAGCCGCATAATGAGAAGTAAAATTAGGAGGCATATTCAGCCATGGCATGCTTATATCATACGCAGTGATGTTCTTATCTTTAAACTCTTCGACATCGATGGTCATCGTGGCATTCTTCTTCGGTCTAGAGCCGAAAGGCATGAAAGGAGAATCCGCCGTCTGTCTACCCAATTCGTTTTGTACGATTAGATTTTTCACCCCAGTCACATCGACTGATATTTTGGCTGAGGTAATATTAACCTTCTGAAAATTTCTATAATTAATTGGATTGGCAAAAGAAATCAATAAAGTAGGTTTTGATGTATTCAACCTCTTTTCATGAAGCTTTTCTGAATAGTTGCCAACTGGATCCATATCCTCTGGCATTTCAAAACTCCATGTCTTATTTCCATTACTAAAAGAAATATCAAGAGGATCAAGCCAACCTTCTTCTCCAGTCAAGATCACCTGGGCGATTCCTTGAATAACGATGGAGTCCGATGTCTCCCAATCAATAGTGACCTTCCTTACCCCTTCTTTCATCAAGAGCACCTCACTGGACAAGACTATGTCAACAGGCAGGTCTCCTACCCAATCTTCATCGCCAAATGCGCTCCAGGTAAGGTCTTCCTCCAAGGGTTCTTCGATGCCATCGATAGTATTGCTTTGGAGGGCATATTTTAGAGGTTGCGCATCTTCTTCTTCGTTGTATTCATTTAGAAAAATGCTCTTTATTTGAGCAACCTTCGCCTGATTGACAACTATATTCTTATCCAAGTTGTAATTCAGAAGATTTCCTTCACTATCTTTTCCAGCTTCAAAACCGCTTCCTTCGGCTACCAATTCCGACACAGCATTTTTGGCCAATTCGAAAAGTAAGTGAACAGAATCTGGAGTAAATTCATTGGGGCTTAATCGTAATACATCCTTATAGTAGAAATCAAGATGCCTCTTTGGCAATTCATTCAAGCTATTTTGTGGATATTGGAGAAGTTTGAGAAAGGCTATAAACAATGAAAGATGTGGGCTTGATTCTCCACTATTCATATTTTCTAAAAAAGCACCAATTTCATCTTCTGCAACAAAAAATTCTTCCCAATCACCTACTGCATTTTGGGCATTGGTAGAGTCATAAAAATTAATCAAGGTGGCATAGTTCTTTGCAAAGCTCATCCAGTCCTCCACTCCCAATTCATGAATCTTTACATTCTCAGGGATTAGGGCATTCAGCAGTCGTTGAAGCTGTGATGTGCCTTCTCTTGACAATGGATTTTTATGTTCGCAAGTATTTTTCATGACTTGATTAATTGTTGAATTTCAATACCTTCATTGATGTAATATGGATAGACCATATTGAATCTGGAATTGGTAGATCTCACCAAATATTCAATTTCTATCAACACCTTTCCCTCATGAATAAATGATTCGTTGATTCCGATTTTTGTTGGCTCGATTCTCGGTTCGTAGAATAAAATAGCTGTTTTCACAAGATCAATTAGATAGTTTTTTATGGTCAAGTTGTACGACTCAAAAAGCATCTCATCCAAGTTACATCCATAGGAAGGGTGCATTACTCTCTCTCCTTTGATGGTGCCCAATAAGATGGTCAGACTTTGCTCTATATCTTCGACATCGCTAGCCATGATTACCTCTTTGGCTGTCTTTTTGAATGTCGGAGGAAAACTCCATCCTATTCCCGTAAATTTTCTATTTGTACTCATATCATCCTATTAATACTGTGGGGTCACCTACTACTATTGATCCACCATGTGCTGTGGAATCTCCAAGCCTGGCTGCAGGCATACCGCCTATCATTACAGTGCCAGAACCCGCTATTATACTATCTGGAGGTCCTGTACAGACCAACATATCTCCGACCTTGGCTGCTGGCATGCCGCCAATCAAGACGGTGGCTGTACCAGGCGGACTCACCGGTCCGCCCACATGAGGCACTATTCCTGTGACCATCGGGCACACATGCATATCTCCTACTCTGGCTGCTGGCATTCCCATAATTAATTTATTTGTACTATTCCTCCTTTAATGGTAGTCGATCCTGAACTTGACAACTCTGCGGTAGAATTTGCTTTAATCGCTGTCGCCAACTGACTTTCAGAATTGACATTTTTTCCTGATAAATTAATATCACCACTACTGGTTTTTAATATTATATCTTTTCCACTCTCTATCGTTATGCCGTCACTATCCAATTTTATAGAATTGCCATTGTCATCTTTTAGCTCTATGACTTCATCTCCATCGCTTATAAAAAACTGCTTTCCTGATGGCATTTCTACATTTATCGATTGATTATCGTCATCTATTATCATTTTCATTTCTCCCTTGGTCACCCATCCTTTTTCAAAATTGTCATCACTTGGAGGGATTGGAGATGGGAGGTTGCTACTATTCAGTGCACCAAGGATAATTGGGCTATTCGGATCATTATTTACACAACCTATCACCACTTCATCACCGATTTCTGGTCTTACGATTATGCCTCGGGTATCCCCCGCGCCAAAAGTTGACATTCTGGCCCAGACACCTTGTCCGCCTTCCTCCACCATCGGTAAGTGGATCAATATTCTGTCATCGCCTTCCGGATCGCCTTCAATCTGAGTGACTATCCCTATCTGCAATCCATGCACGGCTGGTGTCAAGCCATAAGCTGGTTTTGCATTGATATCGAATCGCTCTGCAAATGACTCTTTGGCAACTCCAAATTGCACATCCATCAGCCACTTTCCACCTGTAATATTGTGACGTACACCACTCACAAATGCTTCTCCATTGAATCTATCTCCCAATCCCTGAAGCTCAATCAATTTTCCAGGCAGTACTTGGGGAATTCCAGTAAACTGTGCTCGACCGCGCACCTTGGCTAGTTCATGCCTCAATAGTGTAGAGTCGGCCCATTTTTGAAGTATTTCGTCAGGTTGTTTTGATACGCTATCTATGATCAATGGATCATTGCCAAACACTTCTTGCAGGTCCGAGAAATTTAAATTTCCTGGTGTCTTGGGGCTTTTAGATGAAGCCTCTATTTCTGTCGGTTCTGTTTTTGAGAAATCCCAGGTTCGCGCCGTCACACCTCCTAATTGTAGTGATGCATCTATTTCGGCATCGAATGACAATAAGGTAGATCCAAAATTTACAGCTTCCGAAGCTTCCTGATCAAAATTTGGAGGTCCTATGGTTATTTCATCTTTGTCAACAGAAACAAAAAAGCCGTTGAGTTCTGCACGAGTGACTAAAAAATCCCAGTCGGTACATTGAAACTGGAGAAGTTCATTGAAGGTGTATTCTGTAGGAGTGATGTCCGCCTCCAATCCATAATCGGAAAGAATGCTGCTCCATATATCCCCTTCTTGAGATTCGTAGAAATATTTACTTTTCCTGACTTGTGTCGCCTTGATCAATGAGTGACAACATTCTACCACCAAATGACTGGCCCCACCTGTTCTCATCCGTATGCTATGCTTTGTAATAATGCCTTTGAAAATTGATTCTTCATCAGAATGATATCCCGCTTGAATTTCAATTTCATTTCCAGGTACAAAAAAGTCTTGAGCACTGATGGCAAAATCATTATCTGAAGGTTTACCGTCTATTATCATCAACTTGGCTCTTGGAATCCTGTTGAGTTCCAACCAAACACTGGTGCTTTGCACACTGATTTCTTGAGGAATTACTTCACCATTAATCAGTATGGTAAACGTTACAGAATCTGCCGTTTGTGATGTTGATATGATTTGCTTTTCAGCCATTAATTACTTTTTCTATTGGAGGAAAAAATATTCTTTGTCCTTGAGTTAGATTTCTAAAATTTGTCAAATTATTATGTCTTGCCACTTGATTATAATAGCGCGTATCACCGTAGATTTTATGACACATCAGGGGCAGTGTATCGCCTTCGCTTGCTATCCTCATATGGCTTAAATCTGGTGAACTATTATTATTTTCAGCTACTCGTTCGGTGTCTTCCTTGAATTCTCTGAATGCACATTTGAGATTTGCCCGCAAGGCTTTCCCTTCCTTGTTGAAGAGCTTGTACTCAACATCTAATTTTTCCAATTGGCACTTAAAAATCAAGGAACCCCAACAAAGCTTGAGATATCTTGGCTGATGTATTTCGCCTTCGAATTCAAGTGCAACTTTCTGGAAGTGTTCGATATCGGTTTCCACGCCATTTTCTTCGTCCACTTCATTGCCCAAGGCTCCCGTGCGATCCAGTAAAAAGTCAAAATTGAGTTTTAAAGGCTCAGTCGAATCATGATTGCTCTGATTAGAACTTGTACCTGCAGCTTGCTCTTCGGAAAAATTAATCTGGGTGGACTTCGTATAGGTCTGAGGATTTACATGAACTACAAATGGGTCCACATCTGTCAATTCTTCCTCAAATTGAGGATCGCTGAAAGACCTGATGGTCATCTTATTGTTCATTGCCAATTCCATACTATCTCATCTCTTTTTGATTAATAATATTAAGTACTGCTTCTACGCATGAATCGATTAATTCTTTTTTATCCATTCCACCGCCAGCTTTTCCGCCGCCACCCGCTGGCTGTTTCTTCTTGTCATCCTTGACATTGACATTGATATTCAATTGATAGATCTCTACTGGCATAATTTATCCATTTGAAATTCTGAAATATCTGTAATGAAGTTCGAGAGACTCTATCGATACAGCACTTTGTTCTGCATTCAAATCACTGACGCTCCATTTTTTTGGCCAGGCATGGACGACGTGCCAACTGAATAGCGGATCTCCTTCTTCATTCAGCATCGAAATATCCAAGGTAACTGGAGAAATAATAGTCGATTCGAAAGCATCAAAGCACCACTCTATCAAGTCCGAATCTGCAAAAAGGCCTCTTTTTAAAGTGAGATCTCCATATTTCGATTTGATGGGTAATATGTGTTCGAACCTATTCTCACCTCCTTCTCGGACTGTCTCTGTCTGCATTTCCAC
The DNA here is from genome assembly GCA_965230575.1 of Saprospiraceae bacterium. Lineage (GTDB taxonomy): Bacteria > Bacteroidota > Bacteroidia > Chitinophagales > Saprospiraceae > CAJXUU01. The sequence continues at coordinate 4,533,775 of OZ246013.1, read as the reverse complement.
AGAAAGACCAGCCACTGATTGAAACTGTGTGTCAATGGTTTTGGACCCAATGCCGTTGAATGAAACATTGAAGTAAAAACTAACTGGTGGATAATAATCGACCATTATGTGTATTCTACAGTGAGACCTTCATGAACCAATTCCATACTCTCAATAGCCACTTCATTTCCATCGGCTTTGAGATCTGTACTTTGGATTTTTACTGGCCATGCCTGCTTCACCTTCCATACTACGGTAGGTTCGTGCTCTTCATTCAGAAGGCTAATAGTGATATCTCTTCTTGTGATGGTATTTAACTTCACTGTATTGTACCAATCATAATATTCGTTATCACTTCTGAATGAACCTCTCTTCAAGGTGATGTTGCTAAACTTCTGCATACCAGGCATCTTAGTCTTGTGATATTCTGGGCTTGCACCATGTCGGTATTCGATTGGTTCGATTTCTAAATCCAATCCAGATACTTCTGTAAAGCCTATTTTGGTTCCACCCCATTCTACTTGGAAGTGAAATTTTACTAATGGATATTCACTCATTATATTTTTGTTTTAAAATGATTTATTAATTTTTATTTTTTTTAATAGTCACTATGTGTTAATAATCAATATGTAATTTTCCCAAACCACTCTTCGTCTCGCGGGCGAGGCCTTCTATTTTTTCTTGATAAAAAACAGAAGCAAAAAAATCAAGACTGGCTAATGCCACGCTGCAATGCCGCTCCCACATCCCAAAACCCAGTCAGGCTACCCTTCTTTTCATTTGGTAATGTTATCGAGCTCTACTTTTTTTAGGTTAGAATGGCGTTTTAAGCTTCTAGCATTTTATGTGAAAAACGAAGTATGATGAATTCTGCGGGTCTTACTACAGCCAGACCGATTTCTACAATCATTCTTCCATTGAGCACATCATCTGCGGTCATGGTTTCTCCCAGCCCTACTTTGACATAGAAAGCTTCGTTTGGCTTGGCACCCATCAAGGCTCCAGCCCTCCATTGAAGGATTAGGAAATTCTCAATCATGGCTTTTACTTTCACCCAAGTGTTCGCATCATTAGGTTCGAAAACAAATCTTTCAGAAGCTTTTTTGATGGATTCTTCGGCCATAATGAAGAATCTTCTTACGGATATATATCTCCATTCATTGCTATTTCCATCAAGTGTTCTTGCTCCCCATATCAATGTTCCTTTTCCTGTAAAGGATCGAATGACATTGATGGATTTACCCGTTGGATGCACATTAAAACTATCGTTGTCTGTATTGTCTATTTTTATTGCAGGTCCGCTTACTGTATTAACAGATATATTTGCTGGAGACTTCCAAACACCTCGGGTTTCATCCACTTTTGCATACACGCCTGCTGCTACTGGAGAAGGAGGCATCGTCACTGTAAATGAAGCCAATAATGCTTTCAATTCATTGATGTATCCATTAGTATATGTTGCGAATACCGTGGCATTATTGACACCACTGGTACCTGTATCTGTGTTTATCTGTGCTACGATCTCATCGATTGCATCTTCGTAAAAATCTTTGGCCTCTATCAAAAGCGTAATCTTATCATCTATTACAGCTTCTGCCAGCGCATCGCTCAATTTACCATCACCATCATTTTTGTTTGTATTGACAAATGGTGCTTCTGCAAGATCAAATGCTTCTTGAACGTTATCATTCATTTTTTCAACGGCTTTGAGCATTATATTGCACAAGGCAGTCTTTTCGGCAGCAGAAATGCCTGGTTCGTCAGAGGCAGACTTGGCATCATTCACTACTACAATTGACGCTGCGACCAAGGCTTGATTATTCAATGCATTTGCCAATGTTCCAATCTGTTCCATTGTAAAATCATTGAATACGGTAGATACTGACTGGACAAATTTTACAGAAGATTCCACATAATGATAAGGTAGTGTCGTCTTGAGGTATGGATAGTAGGCGGCACCATAGTTGAGGTACTGGTTGCCAATTCCATTTCTAAAGATTGTCCCATCAGTATCATGTTCTGACACATCAAAAATGGAAAATCTATCTTGTAAATCCTGGCATTGCAAAAGTGCATCCTTATAAAGTGTGCCCTTGAGATCATCGCTCAATCGGATGGCTTCTGGAAATACAATCAAGGTTATTTCATCTATTTTTTTGATAGCATCGAGGCCTCCTTTTAATTCATCATAATCATTGATACTATCCAAACTTGGCTTTGTAGCATCATCTGCATCATAATCACCTACGGATACGATGAAACACGGTCCACCGCCATTGGCAAAATACATCTGCAAGGAATAGTACATATTGTATGGTGAGGCAGCACCATCAATAGCCACACTTTTGGCAGTAAAAGGAGCCTCTTCTGCCAAGGTAACGGCAAGGTTTTGATTGTGCGCACCTCCAAACCAATCCTTATATTCCAGGAATGATTTTATTCTGGTCGGCACATTATGGAGGTCATCTCCATTGGCATCTTCTGCTTTTTCGGTGTATCCAATAAATGCTGGAATAGCTGTTTCGACTTGAGCTACGGACGGAGGCAGTAGGGATATTTCTTCTACGTAAACTCCTGGCGTTTTATAATTCATGATTCGATCATTTTATGTGAAAACCTTAGGATGATAAATTCTGCAGGTCTCACTACAGCCATACCTATTTCTACTATCAATCTTCCGTTGAGTACGTCATCAGCAGTCATGGTTTCGCCCAATCCTACCTTAACAAAAAATGCTTCTTCTGGCTTCGCACCCATTAGCGCTCCTGCCCTCCATTGAAGGACTAGGAAATTCTCAATCATTGCTTTGATTTTCACCCAAGTGTTGGCATCATTGGGTTCGAACACGAAGAATTCACTGGCTTTTTTTACAGATTCTTCTACCATATTGAAAAATCTTCTTACGGATATATATCTCCATTCGTTGGAGTTTCCATCTAATGTTCGGGCGCCCCATACTAGGGTGCCATTTCCTGTAAAAAATCTGATGGCATTTATTGATTTCCCACTAGTATCTACGTTCAAGCTATCTTGATCTACTCTTTCCAGAAAGACATTTGGCTTGCTCACTGTATTGAGACTCACATTGGCAGGTGCCTTCCATACGCCTCTAGTGCTATCTACAGCTGCATATATTCCTGCCATCGCCGGACTTGCAGGCATCTGTAAGTAAGTCTCACTTATTTTTAGCTTTATTTCATAATACAATGACTTGTAATTGCCATTATCTGCATGAAAGAGTGATGCGGCTTCATCAGCTTCATTGTATAATGCGTTCACTCCAGGAATACCTGAGACGACAATATCTTCATCTGCTGTAGCATGGGTCAAAGTCGTATTGAGGTATGGATAATAGGCTGCACCATACATAAGATTGCTAGATCCAATATTATCTCTGAAATCTTTAGCCGACTCTCCAGAAGGATCGGTGAGGTGGGCCTTCTCCTTTACATCACAAATCACAAATCTATCACCCAGGTCAGCGCATTGTTGCATCGCTTGAATGAGTACATTGCAATATGAGCTATCATCAGTAATGTTGATCAGGTCAGGGAAGAGGATCAATGTTGGTTCATCTTCTTTTTTGACGGGAGCGAGTGCACCTGTGAGCTCGACGTCGTCGACATCTGCAGGGTTTATTGGTGTAGCATAAGCTCCCACGGTTACAATATAGCATGGTCCTCCGCCATTGGCAAAGTACATCTGCAATGCATAATACATCTTGTAGACGGGAGTCTTGGTGATGACCGATAAGGGGTCGAGGACATAAGGATCTATGTCTGTACCTGTGCCAGTTATGTTAAATGTTGGCAACTCTTTGGCAGGACCTCCATACAAAAGTTTATAATCCACCATAGATTTGATCTTGGTAGGTACATTGGTGAGATCTGCACCTTTGCTGTCAGTGACTAATTCTGTGTAGCCTATAAAGACAGGAATTGCTGTTTCGACTTGTGCTACCGAAGGAGGAAAGATACTTACTTCCTCTACGTATACCCCTGGGGTTTTGTATGTGGCCATTATTTATATTTTATTTCAGTTTAAAAATTATTTGATATTGTTTTCCTGTCGTATCAGGAGCATTTTCTTGTGAATTGTCCCAGTATATATCCAGCACCCCATTGGTCGACAAGCCTCCTACAACATTACTCAGGTAGAGAGTTGTCTGTTCGAAACTGGGTTTGTCTGTTTCCAATGCATATACACCGTCTTCGCTGATGTATTCTGCAGGTGTCAATAATGGATCATTCATTCTTACGGATACATAATCCAACCCATCGGGATTTTCAATTGGGATTGTTTTGAGCGTATCTTGAGGGTTGAACTTCTTCTTTATTCGCCATTCCGTCGGTGGATCTCCGCCAGTCATGTCTGTTCGTTCGGTAAATGATTGCAACCTTATAAGTGCCAGATCTTTGTCATCGAAATTATTTGTAACGGTCAGATTCCCAGCTGCTGCATTACTTATATTACCCGATGGTGTCAGATTATCAAGGTAGAATTGTGGCACCTTCAAAACATCAGGCTTGTACAAATCATAGAATCCTGAGTTATTGATTTTGACGGTAAATGAAAATCTTGTCTTCACCTCAATTGGGCTTGTGATCGGATCTGAAGCATCAGGATTGCTTCTATAATAAACTTCAAATCCGCTTCTTTGATTCCGAAATACCAAATGGTGCTTCTTCATGAAATCGACACATTCAGGTGTTGGTGTAAAATCCAAACTTCTGATTTCTTTGTCCGTTGTATGCTCTCTTACACTTACTGAGAAAAATCGATGATATGTCAGTTTGAATCCCATATTTTAATTGCTTACTCCGCTTTTTAATTCTACAGATGTTACTTCCGTCGCATCATGTTGTACATCTCTTTGTACTTTTACGACTCGGACCTTGTATACTACAGATGGATAGTGATTTCCTCCCAAAACACTCCATATATGGTTCATCTGTTCAAAATTCATATTGTATAGTTCGAAAACAATCTTGTCTAATGGAGGGGTAAAAAGTTGGGTATCCGACAACGAATTGATATTGAACCACTTGTTTGTTTGAAAAAATCCGATCAGCTGTGACAACTTCGAAATACTTGTATTGTAATTATTTAGTTTGAAGGCAAAAAGGATGTATAGATTCAAGATTATTGGGGGTTCTATTCTCCTCAACAGTCCATTGATCTTGTCGTAATTGGGTCTATTTTTTAAAGATGGTTCTTCTTCAATATTGATCAATGAAAAATACAAACCTTCTTGTTGATTGTTGTTTTGTAGAACATGCATGTTTTCTGCAATTATCTCATCTGCAGATAGATCTAATGTAGGATCATTGCTAAGTTGAGTTCTTATGAATTGCAAAGTTTGTTCTATCATTCTTAATCTAGCTTTAAAAACATCAATTGAAAATCGCCACAATCAATCATCTTTTCTATTATCTTTTTTACACCTGCGTCGTCAAAAGATTCTACTAGTGTAAAGGGTCTCATGCACCAGTACAATCTATCTTGGGCCTGTTCTTTTGTTATTTTAGTTTTCAAGTATTCATAGGTATAGAAAGTCGCTAAATACTTTACCTTGTTTTTCATGGTCACAACAACATCTGTCACTAATTGCTCTTTGTCGTTTTCGTTTTGTTTGTCCAAAACTGACAAGTAAATTTTCTCAACAATTAGATTATCAGGCAATTTTAATAGCTTATTTCGGATGTAATATGAGGGATATATGTCTGGGAAACAATAGCTATCACACGAGCGGGATGTATGGTCATACGAACGGTTTTTTGGTGATTGGGAATATGGGAGGGAGGAGAGAAATGGAGGGGGATGGAGAGGAGGGAGAAATGGAGAGGAGGGAGGAGGAGGATTTACACGGAGTTGCGCGGAGGATGTCACAGAGTTACACGGAGGAGGGAGAGAAGAGAAGAGGAAGGAAAGGAGGAGGGGTTTTGTTTATTGTAATGAATTTTTCTTTAGATGTGTTTCCAGTGGGAGATGAACTCTGTTTTGTTGCGTCGGGCGAGGGGGACTTTTGAGGAGTCATTTAGGAAGATATAGCCTTCTCGACTGTAGCGGATGACCTTCTTGAGATTGATGAGGTGAGAGCGGTGGCTCAGGTAAAAAGAATGGCCATTGAGCAGGGATCTGAATTGACCAATGGGATAGGCGCTGATGATATCTTGACGACTTGTCGAAACGATTCGGGTGCAGCGTTGCAATCCTTCGCAGCGAATTATAGAATCGATTTTGACGTATTCAAAACCTTCCATTGTAGGAATACCAATTACATCTTTGGGGAAACAATTCTGACTTTCACCTTCCATTACTTCTAACTTTTGTTCCAGTTCCAGTTTGTCAATGGCATTCTTTATGGTGATGACAAAATCGACTTCATTGATGGGCTTATTTATTACACCACAAATGGACTTAAGACTGCTCTCATATTTTTGCTCTTGCTGCTGCGTTATTAGGATCGTATAACACTTTTTTTGTTGCATCCTATAGATAAAAGACGCTTCCACTTCGGTAAATTCTGGAAGATCATAAAGAATGATGTGTCCTTCATCAGAAAGAGAATCCAAGGTAAAAGAAGGAAAATTAGTGACTTGATTAACTTTTAATCTTGGGCAATGCGTCTTGAGCAAGTTGATGATATTATCACACTTTCTATTCTCTGGTTGGAGTATGATCGTATCAATCATAAGCGCTGGCATTCTGGAGGGTTTTCATTTATTGGCTTTGCACCAATATTATCTTAACAATTATAATCTGAAAGATACTATGAAAAGAAACGGAATGCTACAGGAAAAACCCCTAAAAACGTAGGGAAAATTAGGCTATCTTTTGTTTTCGGAAATGACTTGATGTTTAAACCCTAATGACAACATTCTCCTTTTTTGTCCAAAATATATTTCACTCCAGAAGTTATAAAAATGACAACTGAATAAAAAATTGTGGCAACGTACAAAGGTTCCATAGCAACTATTTTAATGGGTTAAATAAATAACTTCAAAGGGGTTTGCTTGATATTATAACCTCTAAGTTCGACCTTTTGTTAATTTATATCAAGACATTTTTGATGAAGCGTAGAAAATTGCGACTGAATGGCTGGAATGGAGGGATGGATATGGAGAAGGTTGTGTTTTTGAGTTGTTGAATTATTGAGTTATTGAGACGTTGAGCTAAATTCTCTCTATTAATTTTCAATTTTTAAGGTATACCACTCAATTTCTTCTGTGTTGAGATTGATCCGTCTTCCCACTTCTGAAGGTGCGTAATTCTTAGCGAGGTAGTCAAGAATTTTCCCCTCGTCTTTTCCGAGGTCAGGAAGGCCTTGGGTGGCTTGCATCCAGCGAATCATTTGTTTCCAACCATCTCGGGTAGCTCGATTTTGAGTGACTAATTTTGCCGAGTGACAAGAAGTGCAGGCTCGTCTGACAATTTCAAAATTATTATCATATGCCATTCCTGTGGCGACATGGATACCATTTACAACTTTGTTCTCATCGACAGCACCGCCTGATCCGCTGGGAATATGTCTAGTGACTGGTGCGGGCTCTGGCTCAAAAGAAGCTTTTATACTATCTGAAAACGGTAAGTAGATCAACAGGAGAAGTGCTCCAAATACAATCAATAAACTCCCATTGATGACAAAGCTTATTAAATCTGAAAACACACTATGTTCTTTCTTTTTTCTGGTCATCCCTACTCTACTTTGATTGCGATTCTATGACAGGCATTATTCAAATATCCTTTTGGATTCCATCCGGGTAATATCATGGGTTGGCTATTTCCTTCTGAGTCTGTTGCCCTTGCCCACACTTCGTAATATCCTTCTTTGGGAAAAGATACATTTGCCGAAAATTGCTGCCAGGCATGTCTATTTTTTGGTCTGGTCAACTCGCATGACTGCCAGGAAGTACCAAAATCGATAGAATATTCCATTGATTTGACATCCAGGTCACCAGCCCAGGAATGACCTCGAATTGGCAGTTTTTCATTCAATTGGATAATAGCACCAGTTTTAGGATAAGTAATGATGGATTTTACGGGCATGGACTCAATGATGCACATGTCTTCATCTGCTACCTTGGTACCTGGCGCGACTGGATTGCATGGCACACGATATGCCTGGCCCGTCATCTTGGTACCATCATGCACTTTGTTGCGAACGACAATTTTGGACAACCATTTTCCTGAACAAGAAGCTGGCCAGCCTCCGAACACCAATCTCAGTGGATAGCCATTCAATTCTGGTATATCTTCACCATTCATCGACCAAGCTATCAAACTTTCGTCCTCCATTGCTTTTGAAATAGGAACTCCCCTTGATATGGGATTACGTGCAGGATCACCACTGAGGTGTGTATCCTCTCCATAGTATCCGATATAGACAGCATTCGATTTGACACCGACATCTTTCAACACATCCTTCAGCCTTATCCCTGTCCATTCTGCACAACAAACGGCACCAAGGCCCCATTGATTTCCTTTGGCAGGTGGATTAAACTCTTTTCGTCCATTACCCCCGCATTCCAAGGTCAAGCGGTAGGAATAATGCTTAAATTTTGATTTTAATTCTTGCAAAGTATAGGTCTTGCTGCTTTTGGCAGATTCTCCTTCTATGGTCAATGTCCAGTTATTCACATCGACATTTACAGGTGGGATTCCATTGTTCCGAACAAAAAATAGCTCTGCGGGAGTCAATTCAGGATCGAGAAGATGTGGCGGTGTCTCTGCATTAATTGGTCGATCATTGAGTACGATCATCCTACCATCTTTTCCTGGAAGGGAGAATGTCTCAGCTTGAGGTCCAAGACCTAGAAGATTATAACCTTTGGGAATATTGGCGGCATGGACTACATCCGCTCCGATCATCAATCCTAAAGATGTGAGGCTGGTATTTCGCAGGAATGATCTACGTGTATTTTTATTTTTCAATGCTTGATATGTTTCGCTGAAAATTACAAAGTCGAAATATACAGAAAGAAATGAAAAAGGGAGAGGATGGGGATTAAAGGTTGGGGAGATTGGGGAGATTGGGGAGATTGGGGAGATTGGGGAGATTGGGGAGATTGGGGAGATTGGGGAGATTGTTAATTGTTAATTGTTAATTGGAGATTGGGGAGATTGGAGAGATTGGAGAGATTGGAGAGATTGGAGAGATTGGAAAGATTGGAAAGATTGGAAAGATTGTTAATTGTTAATTGGGGATTGGGAATTGGGGAGATTGGTGAACTTAAAGAGTTTGCTAAGCTTGTGTGTAAGGAAAAGAGAGTTTGGTATGTTTTTTTTTGTCAGATTAAGATTGCTTATGTAAATAGGTCAAAGAAAATGTGATTCTGCAATTCGTTCATTTATCAAATTGTCAATAATTAAAAGGGATGATCGGGATTGTATTTGTGGGTGTCAAGTCTATTTTAGCCGTAAAGAACTCAAGACTTTCACAAGGTTCGCAAAGCAGTTTCCTATCTGTCAAAATCTTTTCAATCTGCGATTTTTCTTTATCTTCCAGTTTTGCAAAATGTTTATAAGTACTGTATGAAATTGAAGACATTGGGTTTTGTTTTAATTTTAGCTTTTTTGGGAATGGCTTGTTCACCAAAGATTTCTGCGACGCCGAAAAAGGGATGGAGGGCTTTATTGAAAGATAAAGATCTGTCGAATTTTACTGTATTGAATGGGACTGCAGAATATTATGTGGAAGGAAAATCTATCGTGGGAGTTAGTAAGGCGAATACTCCAAACACATTCTTGTGTACCAATGAAAAATTTGACAATTTCATTCTGGAGTTTGAGGTTTGGGCAGACACTTTGTTGAATTCTGGAGTACAATTTAGGAGTATTAGCGATCCAGAGATCATGGATGGAAGGGTACATGGATATCAGGTGGAAATCGAGTCCAGTCCACGAAAATGGGCAGGTGGCATATATGACGAAGGCCGAAGAGGATGGCTCTATTCTTTGGATTCAAATCCAAGTGCCAAGGATGCATTTAAACCAAACGAGTGGAACCACTATAGAATCGAGGCAGTAGACGAAAATATAATCACCTGGGTAAATAAAATTCAGTGTACACATTTGAAAGACGACCTTACACCTAGTGGTTTTATTGGATTTCAAATTCACAGCATAGAAAACCAGAGGCAAGAGAATAAAAAAGTGAAATGGCGCAATATTAGAATCAAGACAACCAATCTAAAGGATGAACTTTGGACAACCTCTTCTAATGTCACTTTAGTCAATAAGATAATCAAGAATAAGTGAAGTCGGTCATAAAGTATTTAGTGCTGCTGGTACATGTTTTAGGAATCTGTTTCTACTTGCAATCTTGTGCTCAAGAAGAAATAGTGGACACATCAGAATTCATTATCGACGAAAATCATAAGATAGAATTGGTTGCCTCAGAGCCGAATGTCATACTACCCGTTGCGATGGTCGAAGACAATCAAAATCGATTTTGGGTGGTGGAGATGCCAGGTTATATGCGAGATATCGATGGCAACGATGAGGATCTTCCAGATGGCAGAATTGTGATATTGTCTGATGATGATCAAGATGGTAAAATAGATAATCGAAAAATATTTTTAGATAATTTGGTCAATCCTAGGGCCATTTGTTTGGTGTATGATGGAGTCTTGTATACGGAAGGTACTATGCTGAAATGGGCAGAATTACAGGATGACTTGCCAATCAATACGATTGTGGTTGACTCATTTTATGTTGTAGGCGGGAATATCGAGCATCAACCCAATGGATTAATATACAACCTCGACAATTGGATTTATAGTGCCAAATCGAATGCTCGATATCGAAGAATAGATGGCAATTGGAAAAAAGAACCAACTACTTTTAGAGGACAATGGGGAATAAGCAATGATCGACTTGGAAGATTAATCTATAATCATAATTCAGCTCCACTGATTGGTGATTTTTCCATACCCAACCAAAATCTGGACAATCCATATTTGCAACTTGAGCAAAGTACAGGACGCTATCTCACCGACAATATGCGTATCTACCCTATTCAAGCTACATCTGTTAATCGAGGTTATCAGCCCAACGTATTGGATTCATTGGGTAAGGTAATCAACTATACTTCGGCATGCGCTCCACACTTATATTATGGTGACAAGATGGGCACAGCATTTCATGGTAGTGCTTTTGTATGTGCTCCAGAAGCCAATTTGATTGCCCATTACTCTTATGACGAAAATTCACTCAAGGCCAAGCGTACACTTGGGGAAAAGGAATTTTTGATATCCAAAGATGAATCGTTTCGGCCCGTGAATTTGATGACAGGATTGGATGGAAGTCTGTACGTTGTCGATATGAGAAAAGGAATTATCCAACATAGTGCATATATGTCAAGCTACTTAAGGGAGGCAATCACTCGAAAAAGGCTGGATCAGATAAATGGCAAGGGGCGACTTTATCGAATAAGCAAAAATGACAGTAAATATACTCCTAAGCCATTGGTTGGATTGAGTCCGCCCCAGATATTGGATCTTTTTTCTGATTCAAATTTGCAGGTAAGGTTATTTGCTCAAAAAGCATTTGTATCCAGAAATGATAAGTCCGATTTTCCCTTGATTCATACACTTGCCGCAAGTAATTCGAATCCAATTTCCCAGATTCATGCATTATGGACGCTGGAGGGATTGGGATTTTTGAATGCTGAACACATCATAAAAGTAGCGCAAGGAACATCGAATATTGACGTCCTGGCCCAATTGATAATTCTAAGTAAGAGTTTTGATTTTGAGGATAGTCCTTTTAATCAATTGTATCAAAAATGCTTTGATTTGAAGTCCATGAAATTGGATTTTCTTTTGGCTTCAGTAGTAGGGAATTCACCAAAGACTGAAGAATTATGGTTTCAAATAGCTAGAAGATATCCAAGTGACAAATTGATCAATGAATCCTTAGTCAGTAGCATCGGAGGTAGAGAATCTTACTTCGCTCCAAAGATTATAGGTATGGAGAATGAAATATTAAACGGCATTGTAGAGCGCACTTTAATTAATATGGTAGCTGAAGATATTCAATCTCCAATATTACTAGAAAAGCCATTCGATGACGATAGGACAAACGGATTGAAAAAATACAAAACCTATTGTGCTTCTTGTCATGGACTAGATGGAAAAGGGCAAAAAAATGTTGCTCCTTCTTTCAAGGCTTCTTCTATAATCGATGGAGATGAAATAGTAATCGCCTCTATCATCTTGAATGGTTATACTTCTGGAGAAGGTGCCTATGAAATGATGATGCCCGCGTATAGAGAAGATAAAAATATGTCGGATCAGGATATTTATGACATTATCAGCTATTTAAAAAGTACGTATACTAGTGGATGGAATGCGATAAAGGTGGAGGAGATAGCAGAGTTGAGGAAGTATTGAAAAAATACGGATATGATTGGTGTGATGTAAGGGGCAATTCCAGATGCTTTTGTGTGTATATCAAATTGCACATTTGCAATGTCATTCCGAGAGTAATCGAGAATTGCCTTCCTGAGCATAGTTGAAGGGCGACAATGCTTCTAGTTCTTTAATTTCGGGCAACATGGTGAAATCTAAAAGTGCCAGGTTTGTTATCATATCCCCAGTAGATTTCTCCGTTTCAGTCGAAATTAAAATCTCTCATAATTGCCTATCCCTCCACTCGTTGCACTCGGTCGGAATGACAATTAATATTTCTAATTTTCTCTTTTGGTGCAATTCAAGATGATTACTTGATCAATAATTTTTAATTATTTTTCTTACCAACTTAATAAAATGTGACTTTTTCATAAATGGTAGTCTAATGGGTATAGTTGATTGATCGGATTACCAACTTTTCAGCCTTTCATCACTACTTTTCAAATTAATAGGGATTATCACAGCATATTACATGTTGACGTTTATATTAAGCACATATCAAAAACACTAAGATCGTTTTGAGTAAAGCTTTCACGTAGGTACACTCAAAACACCCTTTAATTTTTCCTTTCTTTTTACTGGTAAGAGTCCACTCTAAAAAGGTTGGTTAAAGAAAATTGATTTTTGTATTTTGTAGTAAATATTAAAGATCATGTTTAGAGAAAACACAAGTTATCAGCAAGGTGATTTATTTGGCTTTGAACATTGTTTAACCGAGAAGCAGAGGAAGTATTTTGAACGATCTACGGAGGCCACATTCTTTCTTGAGGTATTTCATAAAATTAATGAGAAAGATTTTGCTCAACTGTACTCCAATACAAAGAGTAGACCTAATGTTCCGGTGAATCAATTGGTTGGAGCTTTAATATTGAAGCATCTAAATGATTGGACATATGCTGAACTTTTTACTAATCTTACTTTTAATGCATTGAGTCGATATGCTATTGGTATAACAAATCCTCAACAGGATATTTTTTCAGAAGCTAGTATTTTCAATTTTCAAAACCGACTTATAGAGCACTTTAATAAAACGGGAGAGGATCTAATTAATAACGTATTTGTATCCCTTACCGACAAGCATTTAGAAAAGTACAAAGTAAATACGTCTACTCAACGAGGAGATAGTTTTTTAGTAGACTCCAAGGTGATAGAGTATTCAAGACTTCGCTTGTTTATTGAAGTTTTAAAACGTTTACAGCGCATATTGAACAAAGAAGATCAAAAAAGCATAGAAGAATATGTAGGTGTATACGATGATCAATCTTCTGGTCATTATGTTTATTCCATACGCAAACAGGATATTACGCCTCACTATGAGCAAATCGCACAGGTATATTACACGGTATATCATATTCTAGGAGAAAAATATAAAGACAAGGAAGCTTATCAAACCTTCCTTAGAGTCTATAAAGATTACTTCAAACAAGGTCATGGGGATGACAAAATTGAAATAAGACCTGCCAATGAATTAGAATCCTCTAAGATTAATTCACCAGATGATCTTGATGCTACATTCAGTTCAAAATATGGATCGGCACATATCGGTTATTCCACTCATATTAGTGAGACAAGACATCCTGATAATAAAGTAGAATTGATCACCGATGTTGTGGTAGTTAAAAACAATGTGAGTGATGACAGAATACTGGAAACACGAATAGAAGCTATGAAGGCAAGAATGCCTGATTGGGAGGAATACTTTGTAGATGGCGCTTATGGAAATGAAAAAGTAGATAAATTGAACAAGGCACATGGCATCACACAATATCAAAGTGCAATAAAAGGAAGAAGGTCACATTCAAAACTACGAATTCAAAAAGAGGACGGGAAAATATGGGTGAGTTGCGGAGGTGGACAAAAAGTAAGCGTTCAGAAAACGGCAAAGATGTATTGTGCGGTGTTCGATAATTCAATATGTGAAACATGTCCTATTAAAAACAAATGTAGAACTAAGAAATGTGGAGGAAAGTTTGTCAAGGCAAAGAGGCTATTTTACTTTACAGATAAGAACATATTAGCCCATCAACGATTTATGAATATCGATCAATTACCCAAAGAACGAAAGACGATAAGAGCAAATGTAGAAGCCACTGTAAAAGAAATGAAACGTGGCATGAAAAACGGTAAAGTTCGAGTAAGACGTAGGATTCGTGTGTCCATGCATATGGTTTTTACAGCCTTAGGAGTCAATCTTAGAAGAATACATCTAAGATTGGCCGAATTTGCCATTATATTCCTCTTTTTAGACTCTCATCCTTCAACTTGCTTGAGATAGCCAATAATTGGATTGTTGAGAATAAAAGCTAAATCTTTAATACTCATTGAACAAATTCATTTTGAACCATGCTTTTTAGAGTAGACTCTGGTAAAATAATTAGAAACTCCAACGCCTTCATCTTCTCCACCTAAAAAATTCAAAAGAGTAAATAAATTATCAACTGTCTACAATTGCATTACTATATTGCAAGGATGATAAAATATTTCTACCTCTTTGTCTTTGCTTTGCCTCTCTTGAGTTGTAGAGAATCCAACAGATCAGAAATAGAATTTCAGTTGACCGAATCAAAAAAATTGTGCTATGATTGTCAATCTCCTAATATTTGTAAAGTAGGCACAAATAAATTATTAGTCTCATACATTAAGAGCGGTAAAAATGGCATTGACCACCTCATATTTCGCACTTATGAAGATGGAAAAATATCCGATAAAAAAACTATTGCAAGTGGTGACAATTGGTTTGTAAATTGGGCCGATATTCCTTCAATTACCACCTTGGGTAAGAATGGAGAAATATTGATGGCTCATTGGCTTCAGATGAGCGCGGAAGGCACTTATGATTATGACATTAGGTATTCCATATCCCAAGATGGGGGCACAACTTGGAGAGCATCTAAGGTGTTACATGATGATGAGATCGCTGCGGAGCACGGATTTGTGACTTTGGCATCAGATTCGAAAGGTGCCTTTGCAACTTGGTTGGATGGGCGAAATACTAAAACGCCTTCTGTCATTGAAAAGGAAGAAAAAGATGAAGGTCATGGACACGATGACCATGGCCATGGCGGCACCATGCCTATGACATTACGAGCGGCTTGGATAGATGAGTCTGGCAATAAATCCAATGAACTCGAAATAGATGATAGAGTCTGTGATTGCTGCCAAACCGATGCCGTGATTACAAATTCTAGTCCTGTGGTGGTCTATAGAGACAGGTCCGATGATGAAATAAGAGATATTTCCATAGCAAGATACGCAGATAAAAAATGGACGCACAAAACTCTTCACAAAGACAATTGGCATATTGCGGGTTGTCCTGTGAACGGGCCTGCGGCTGCCTATAATAATGGAAAATTGGCGGTAGTTTGGTATACTCAATTAAATGATCTACCTAAGATTTACTTATCCATTTCTAAAGATGATGGAATTAATTTTGAAACACCGATGCTTATTGCTGAAGATGAAGTTTTGGGCAGAGTAGACGTAGCTATGACAGGTGATGAAGTAATTGTGACTTGGATGGAAAATTCAAATGAGAAAACATATATCAGTGGCAGAAAATATGATATTCAAGCTTCCAAACTTAGGGATACAAAGAGATTATTGAGTGCGAGTGAGGAAAGAGGTTCAGGTTTCCCTATCATAGAAACTGTAAATGAACAATTGATCATCGCAAGGACAACCATAAGTAGCAATGAGGAAAAATCCGTTTTTCTTGAGGTATTTGAAGGAGTGTAAAAATTGTCCGTAAAGTCAAGAGAAACAACTAATTCTAGTCCACAACAATTTCATCTAAAAACAACCATGCATCAGCACCTGGATCCGCATGCCATTTAGGATTTATCTTTTGGGCGGTGATATCCAGTTTTATGAATCTGGTATTGGAATCAGGGATATCAACAATTATATTTTTGACCAAATTATCTGCAGGGCCAGTGATTTGATCATAATTTTCTTTTTTTAGCAATTCGAAAATTTTTCCATCTTTTGAAATCGACAAGGCAGATCCAATCGGTGTAAATATATAGGATCTGTAATCTCGCAAGCATCCAAAAGATACAGAAGAAACTTCCTTTTCTTCGCCCAAATCCAATGTGATCGATACATCCTGACCACTGAAACCTAGCCATTTTCCATCACCAAATTGCTCCGATCCTTTGACAGAATTTATTAAAGTAATGTTTCCATCAGCCTTGTACTTCTCATTGGGCGGAGGAGTAATATTACAATTCAACGGTATACAACTTGCCTTTAAAAATGACTGTGACTTCACATCACTATCTTCCCAACCTTCCAAACTAGCCATAGCGCTCAAAACACTGGTTTCAGTCAACAATATCGGTTCCTGGTATATTGGAGAATTTGGGCTTGGCGCTTTGCCATCCGTGGTAAAATGGATTTTGGATTTCTTGGCCACATGAGAAATAGTGACAATAAGTGAGTCCTTGAAAATCACCTCCTCATTTTCAATGGTTGGTGGCAGGAGTTGGACATTGCCAAAAACCTCTAAATTTTGACCTACATTAATTTCCGGACCTTTAGACAAGTCTAAATCAACTAAATCTTCGCTTCGCACTTCAGTCTGCCACAAGTATAGATTTTGCAGATTTGGAAAATATTTTAGGTAATCAAGAACCTTGGCATCCACACTAGTGCCATATAGATTTAAAGTTTCAAGCTTGTGCAAATCTTTCAGTTTAGAAATACCTGAAACTGTGATCTCATTCAAACTGATATCCAATGATTTGAGGTTGGAAAACTCATTGATTTTAGAAAGCATTTTGTCAGAGATCTTTGTTTTACTCAACTTCATCTCCCTTACATTCTCCTTGTATTTCAAGAGCTTTTTTATATCCTTCATTTTGACATCATTCCCCCGATCATATTCTACTCTTATCCAAGGTTTATATGCACTTAACTTTATAGCAGGGATTCCAGCTTGTTGAAGATTTGAGATTGCTGTCTCCTCGAGTGGCGGTACATTCGCAGCAGTGACATCCAACTTCCCGTTGATATACTTCATAATGTGCTCAGGTGGTGTCAATTCTCCAACAGTATGATCGTAATGAGTCATTGAGGTTGTCCACCAATCAATAAATGCTATTTCTTCGGCATCCAATTGTAGTTTGCCCTTGGGAGGCATATGTTTTTTCTCAGACAATGGAAGGTGAATTCTCGTTAACAACAAACTTTGATCTTGATTTTCTGGCACCATAAATTGCCCTTCTTCTCCTCCCTTCTTCCATCCTTCAAGTGTATTCAATAACAACTTACCTTTCTGCTTTTTAGGATTGTGACAACTCACACATTTCTTCTTTACAATCGGCATCACTAAATCATTAAAAACATGGGCAGTCGATATGTCTCCCTCAAAAGATTGCTCTTCATTTTCAGTGGAAGATATTGTCAGGAAGCCTTCACCGTGAGTCAGTGAGCCGCCATAATGACCTGTGACTGTAAGTAGGATCATAAAAGCCGTAAACACTCCAAAAAAGTGTTTTTTTAATTCCACTATATGATAATAAACATATAGCAAAACTGATCCTAAAGCGGTACCAATCCCCAACAATTTGTGCCAATCCAAAAGCTCACCCTGATATTCGCCATTAAGTGAAAGTAGATATCCAGATATCGAACTCAATATGGCAGTAGTCGCACCCACTATCAAGGCAAAATTTATATCAACTGAATTATTTTTCTTTTTTACCCATAGGTCAAAACCAAGATGCAAATAAGCATATACAAGAACTCCAATCGGCAGATGTAAAAGCAGTGGGTGAAATTTTCCTATGATTTCAAGTAGGTTTGACATAAGTGGTTAAAGGTAGATTAATAGACTAAAATTTCATCAATAAAAATCCAAGGCTTGTTGCCCGATCCGGGATGCCAGTCGGGTAATCTTTTCGGTGCTATTATTTCAACTCTCAAATTCTTGGTACTTATGTTTGAAACTTCAATTTTCGTAAAGACATTAGCATTATCCTTTTCAAGCAATATATCATTGGGATAAAGAGAACCAATGCGATTCCCTTTTGCATAAATATTGATGGCCGCGGGCTCAAAAATCCATGCTCCTTGATTCCTCAATGTAGAAATAAGCAAATAGTCCAATTCGATAATGTCAAATTCTAAATCATAAACAACAGTATCCCCCGAATAACCCAACCATCCATTATTAAAATCTACTTTGCCTTTTCTACGATTTATCAAAATATCCAATCCACCTTTTCCATACTTTTCATTCAATTCTCTTTCAGAAGTAATGGATATAATTTCGTTTTTGGGGAGTTTTACAACTTCAACGTTGGTGGAGTCACTAGAAATATACCCGCCTCCAACAGCCTGTGCAGAAATTTTGGATGATTCATTTACCACAATTGGGCTGACGTACTTTTGCGCACCATCATTGTCTTTACCATACAAGATTTTAGCATTTTTCGCGGTCGGCTCTATTGTGATTTGTGTACTACTTTCAAAAAAGACATTGCTGACATTTATTATTGGCTTTGATAATTGCACCGTTGATCTTTGCAAATAAATACTTGGTTTACAGCCCAATATAAAAACCATCCAAACCGACAAAATCATCCATCTCATACACGATTCAGTTTTATTGGATACGTTTTTCCTGCATTCCATTGACACACATACAAATTCTCATCTTCATCAACACAAACGTCATGCGGGTGAGAAAAAACTTGTAAAGTCTGATGCATATCTCCCAACCTACCATTGTCATAAACTGGGGCATTGCCACCTGGAGCTGAAATCAATTTATTATCTTTATCCAAAATACTTACAAACCCTGTATTCGCACTCCCATCACCTGACCAAATCGTAGCTAAATAAACATATTCGTCTTTGATCACAGGTCTGCAAATATAGGCACCTTTCAAATTGATTGTCGATTGATATTCCCCATCCAAGGAAAAGTATTTCAACTTATTCTGAGCTCGAGCAGTAACCAGCAGTCGTTCTTTACCCCTGCGATTATCAATAGCAATCCCGTGGGCATTATTGAATTGATCAATCCCATCACCTCTGCCTCCAAAAACATTTTTCAATCTTCCAAAATTATCATATTGAAGAATATATTGACTTCCATATCCGTCTGCAACGTAGATATCACCATTGGAAGCTATAGCTGTCTCAGTAGGAAGGTATTCACTTGGCTTGGTATATTTCTCACTTGCTCGTGGGTAAGGCAAAATCAAAACCTCTCTTCCTTTTAAATCTGTTTTGATGACTTCGTGCCTTTCTGTATCTGTGATGTACAAAAACTCTTCTCCGCCTTCATTTGACAATGTCAATCCATGTCCACCGGGATAGGTCGTGCCCCAGGATTCCAATAGTTTGCCATCTTTATTGTAGACAATGATATTATTTCTAGTCTCATTGGTCAGCATTATAATATTGCCATCTTTGGTATAGACCATTTCATGACAATCTTTTACTGGAAATTTTGTATTATCCAGCAAGCCCCAATTCATATTCACCTTATATTTATGATCTCCATGTCCTATAATCACATCCTTGAGTATTGTTGTGCCATTCCCAAAAAATGGAAGACACATTCCCAAAGACACTACCCCACTCTTCTTAATGAATGACCTTCTGGAAATTGAATTCTCTCTCCTCATTATGCGATAATATCTTTGATGACATGACCAGATACATCTGTCAACCTGAACCTTCTACCTTGATGTTTAAAAGTAAATTTCTCATGATCTATACCCAATTGATGCATCATTGTCGCCTGAAAATCATGCACATGTACAGGATCACTGACAATATTATATCCAAAATCGTCTGTTTCCCCATAACTTATGCCTGGTTTCACACCTCCACCAGCCATCCAAATCGTAAAGCATCTGGGATGATGATCCCTACCAAAATTGTTTTCGGTCAAAGCTCCTTGAGAATAATTGGTTCGTCCAAATTCTCCGCCCCAAATCACCAGTGTATCTTCCAACATTCCTCTTTGCTTGAGATCCATAACCAAAGCTGCCGAAGCTTGATCCACGTCCTTGGCTTGTTTGGCTACGGCAACGGGAAGATTGTCATGGTGATCCCATCCCATGTGGTATAATTGTACAAATCGCACCCCACGCTCCGCCAATCGTCTGGCTAATAATGCATTGGCAGAATAAGTCCCTGGCATCATGGATTCTGCCCCGTACATTTTGTAGATGTAGTCTGGTTCGTCACTCACATCCATGATTTCGGGTACAGAAGTTTGCATTTTATAAGCCATCTCATATTGAGCTATTCTACTGGTAATTTCTGGGTCGCCAAATTCTTCTGCTTGCATTTGATTGAGTGCGGCTACCTGGTCGATCATCTTGCGACGGGCATTTCTGTCCATGCCCTGGGGATCCTGAAGATAAAGGACAGGATCTTTGGCAGCTCTGAATTGAACTCCCTGATGGAGGGAATGAAGAAAGCCATTGCCCCAGAGTCTGTTGTATAATGGTTGGCCAAATTTTCGCCCTGTACCTCTTGAAAGCAATACGGTAAATGTTGGAAGGTTGTCATTCATACTTCCCAAGCCATAACTTAGCCATGATCCCATGCTCGGTCTGCCAGGCTGCTGCGAACCCGTCTGAAAAAAAGTAACTGCTGGATCGTGATTGATGGCTTCTGTATGCATGGACTTGATCACACAAATATCATCTGCGATCTTCGATGTGTAAGGAAGAAGGTCACTCATCCAGGTTCCTGCTTCTCCATGCTGACTAAACTTGTAAGGAGATCCGACAAGTGGAAAACTTGCTTGTCCCGATGACATCCCTGTGAGTCGCTGCCCCATCCGAACTTCGGCAGGCAGGTCTTGACCTCTCATCTCCTCCAACAATGGCTTGTAATCGAATAATTCTAATTGAGATGGGCCTCCGCTTTGGAAAAGATAAATTACCCGCTTAGCCTTTGGAGCAAAATCCATATTGCCAAGTGCTCCGCCAATCTTGCGCATCATATCACCCGCTTCTCGATTGCTGGAACCACCGCAGCCAAATAAAGACATCAAGGCTGCAGAACCAATTCCTATCGCCGACTTGGCAAGAAACGATCTTCGATTCATCGAATATTTTCGTTCTTCTATTTCATTCTTCATTATGACCGAGTTAAGGTTTCATCAAGGTTATATATTACATTGGCCAACATGGTGTAGGCCGCAAGCTCAGATTTAGATAAAGATTCATCATGTTTCATTTCACTTATACTCAAATATTCTTCTCTGGCTTGTTCATCATTGCTAAAATGAGACTTTTGCTCTTCTAGATAATCCAATAGATTTTTGATCTCCTTGCTTTTGGGAATTCTCGATGTTGCCTTTCGAAACATTGATCTTACCCTCTCCTCTTCAGATGAATAAGACTTCATTGTATTTTGTGCCAAATACTGAGAAGCCTGAATTATTTCCGGGTTATTCATCATGACGAGGGCTTGCAAGGGAGTACTTGTCGTCTCCCGGCTGACCATACAAAAATCTCTGCTCACAGCATCAAAAGTCATCATACTTGGTGGAGGTACAGTACGTTTCCAGAAGGTATATAGGCTTCTTCGATACCGCTTGTCTCCATCATCGATAATGTATTCTGATGTACTACCACCACCACCGCCTGTCTTCTCTTTCCAAAGACCCTTGGGTTGGTATGGCTTGACACTTGGGCCTCCAACTGTATTGACCAAGAGGCCACTGGAAGCAAGTGCATTGTCTCTAATGTTTTCTGCGGTAAGTCTTAATCTTGGTGCTCTGGCATAGAGTAGGTTATCTGGATCGACTTCAAGCATTTGATTGGTAATTCGAGAGGATTGTTGGAAGGTACGGCTGGATAGTATGTACTTGAGCATTTTTTTGACATCCCAACCGTCTTTCACAAATTTGTCTGCCAGATGATCCAGCAATTCAGGGTGGGTTGGCAAAGCACCTTGGGCTCCAAAATCATCAGAAGTAGATACCAGACCACGGCCAAAACACATTTGCCAAAGTCGATTTACAGCAACCCTTGCCGTAAGTGGATTCTCTTCGTCAAATAGCCATTCGGACAATCCAAGCCTATTGCGAGGAAACTCAGTAAATGGCAGAATATCCGAAGGAGCATTAGGCTGCACCTTATTTGTTGGTTTGTTGTAAAGTCCTCGATCCAAAATGAATGTCTCTCTTGGTTTTGGCATTTCCTCCATCACCAAAAGTGGGATTTTCTCTAAAGTATCTATATTATTAATGAAGGTCAAAATAGAATCCACCTCCTCTTTTGTAATCTCAATGTATGGCTCAGGAATGGCTCCATACTCCTCTATTAATCCTTTTTCAGGGACATTATTAAAAAATGAAAATAGGCTGTAATAATCTTCTTGAGAGATAGGGTCGTATTTGTGATCATGACATCGGGCACATTCCAGAGACATACCGATGAAGGCTTTTCCGAAGGTCAAGGTACGATCTGCCACATATTCTGTTCTATATTCTTCTGGTATCACACCACCTTCCTGCGTGATGCTATGGTTCCGATTGAAAGCTGTTGCAATTATTTGTTCTTTGCTGGCATCAGGCATCATATCACCGGCCAATTGATAAGTGACAAATTCGTCGTATGCCAAATTCCGATTGTAAGCACTGATAACCCAATCTCTCCACGGCCACATGACACGTTCGAGATCATCCTGGTAGCCATGGGTATCCGCATATCGCGCTATATCCATCCAATAAGAAGCCATATGTTCGCCATAACTCTTCTTGGACAAATAGTAATCAATCAGTGATTCGTAAGCATTTTCTGAAGAGTCTGCTATGAAATTGTCAATTTCTTCGATAGTTGGCGGAAGACCACTCAAAGTGAAGGCCAGTCTTCGGATTAGGTATTCTTTTTCTGCTATTGGAGCTGGCTCCAGAACTGAGTTTTCCAACTGAGCCAAAACGAATTTGTCAATATTATTGCGGATATATTTATCATCACCTGATTGTTCCGGAATATTATTGACTACGGGCAACAATGACCAATGCTTTTTGTATTTGGCACCTTGCTCAATCCACTTGCTCAAGAGTGCTTTTTCATAGTCATCAAGCTTCAAATTTGATTCTGGTGGCGGCATCATCAATCCAGGATCACTGGTATTTATTCTGGCCACCAATTCACTCTGTTGCGGTTGGTTGGGCACTATGGCAAAGTGATCTTTCTCCTCACCCAATGCAATGGTGGCAGATTCAAAGTCGACGAAGGATAGTCCAGCTTCAATTTTATTTTTGTCAGGTCCATGGCACTTGAAGCACCGATCAGACAGGATTGGTTTGATGTGGAAATTGAAATCTATATGCTCTGGGAACACTTTGTTGACTTCTACTAATTCTTCAGAAATTGACGATGATCTTTTTGATTCTTTTTGACATGATGTGGCCAGAGTTACTACGGTAATAAGCAGTACGAAATTGATGATATAATAATTATAAGAAGTGAACATATACATCTTGAAAATTTCAGCTTAAAAGTAAATAAAAAAAATACTTTTGATTGCATGAAATTAGAACTCCAAGAATGAAAAGGTGATTAAAAACATTATTGTCGGTTATGACTCAATTAGACATTCTATTGGCATTCATTTATGTTTCTACTGAATTATAATAATTCTCAATAATCATGGCGAAAACCCAAGGCGAACGCGCTGTGTTCGGGAATTATCCTATGTTCGCTTCGCTTACATAGGATGACCATGAAGTAGTCAATTTTTATATTTTTGGATTTCTTAAGAATTAAAATTGTTGTTTTTAGTTCTTATATTGACGGATTATTAAGGTGTAAAAACAGCATATATTATGGGTAAGAAATGTTGCAAAAAGAAATGCTGTAAAAAGTACAAAAAGAAAAGTAAGGACTATTGTAAGAAGTGTCCAAAGACTTGTAAAACCTGTGCAATTTGAAACGGTCTTCTCAACTTAAGCTTTCATCTCGAAAGGTTTTTATTCTTTTATAATTTGTTTTGATCCAAAATCTTCGCTATACCATTTTTTAAATTGCATTCCTTTTTCATTTAATTGGATTCCATACTGTGAGTTTTTCAAGTCTAAAAATTTCCCTATCCCTCTTATATTTACCAAATGCACAATATCATGTAAATTTTGAACCCTTGTCGCATCAAATCTAACATTGTAATCTATATTCGAATTAGATTTAAATAGGTGCATTAAATTTTTAAATGCAGTATTGTCTCTAATCTTATAATATTCATCACGATAACGTACTGCTGAGAAATTACTAACACTACCATCTTCGGCCATGCTTTCAGACTTGGATGAAACTAATGAATCGTCATTCTTTGATTTTGCTGAGTTCAATTCTTCCAATTCTTTTTCAAGAGAATCTATTCGACTTTGTTGTCTAACACCTGTGTTTTTTAATACTTCATTTTGATTATTTAAATCATCAATTGCCTTTTCTTTTTCAACCAGTTCTTTTTTTGAGTTCTCAATTTCGACCTCCAATTTTTGTGATTTTTCCAAGATACTTTCGTTATTACCAATCAATTTCAGATTTTCTGTCTTCACTTCAGATAACTCATTTTCTATTTTATCAATAGAATTTTGCAACTTCAAATTGATTTCTTCCTTCTTTGACAATGACTCCTCATATTCATCCTCTTGATCCCTTAATTGCTTCTTCAACACCTTTGCCGCTTCGGGAGAAAGCCATTTTTTATCTTCAATACGTATAGCAATTTTATCTCGAAATAGTTTGAACTGTTCAGAAACCCAAAAGAAGAATATTCTTAGAAAAGGTAGTACCATCAAGATCAATAAAGTAGAGAGGAGCGGGTACCAAATCGCATTATTTTTATTCTGCAACAAGCCCTGAATATAATAGATCTTATCATAACCAGTTCTTTGAGAATCCACAAAAAAGGTTACATACAAAGCCTCCCAATTCCAACCTACCCAGGCCAAAATAAATGCACCGTACAATGGAGAATTAATTCTTTCTTTTGAAGAGGCTTTCAGGGAATTATAAAAATCTACAAGGGCCATGATTTACCAGGGTTGATTCCAAAGGAGTGATCTAAAACTTATAATTCTCTAAAATAAAACTATAATTTGATCGGAGATGTACTTTGAGATTTTTTTCGAACAAAGAAAATCACCAAATCCCCCTCACTTCAATACTGTCTTCCCCAGACTATCAAATCTTCCACCATTTTGCAAGGTGATACTTTGAAGGTTTATTTCAGAAATATTCAGCTTATTATTATTGATCAAGATGCCAGAAACTTCGAATCCCTGACCCTGAGAATTTTTCAATTCACAACGACCATTAATGATCATTGTTCCCTCAATCTTACCAGACGGATTGCTATTGGTATTTTGACCATTCATTATCAAAGTTGCAATACTGCTAATTTCCAATTGGTTGTTCGTACCAACTTCCAGGCTGAGGCATTCGAATTCACCGTTGACTGTTACAGAAGCAGAACTATTAATGACTACATGTTGACAGGGCAAGGGAATCATTTGCTGATCCCAATTCAGTGGATTGCTCCACAGGGCATTGCCACCAGCACCAGTCCACGATACCACATTCCCAAAATCTTGTTTGCCATCACAATCATCATCGAGGCCATTACATATTTCAATCGCCCCAGGATAAATATTCGCATCATTATCATTGCAGTCCTTGTCATCACAAAATCCATCGCCATCGTTATCGACTCCAGAAGCTCCAAAACAATCAATACAATCTCCGATATCCACCAAATAAAGATGGATCAAGTCAAAATAGCTGTCATTATCTGTTCCTGCGTTTCTAGTACCTTTCAATATCACGAGACAACTATCCACTCCCGATGGCACTTTGAATATGCTCGTTTTCTCGATCCATGTGGGAGTGGCATTAGAGATGATCTCGCTCGTCCCGACAAGGAAATCTTTGTCATACAATTCGACATACATTTCAGGTACATCTGAACCAGAATAGTCCCTCATATATGCTCCAAAACTAATCGACAAACTGTCATTATCGATTTCATTTTGATATGCAGTGAGATCTATACTTTGCGTAGCTATTCCCAACGGAGATTCATTTTGACAGATTCCACCAACACCAAAATTAAAGCTCCCTTCGAATGGAGATACAGAACCACACTCGGCCAATTCCAATGCTTCTATATCCCCTGCCCAATTCTGAATACCATTCTCCGCGTCACCATTCAATACAAGGTTGGAAGTCAATGTATCAATATCCCCCTCAATAAAGAAGGTTGTCTGAGAAGACCAATCACTCCATTCCAGGTTTTGATTTCGATATCTCACCCTCCAAAAAAGCGTATCTGCAGACACGATGTTGTCAAATACCTCATCCGTCAAATCATCATTTTCCTGGGTATTGACTTCATTGTAAAAGTTTTCGTTCTGAGCCCACTTCTCCGCGATAATCCCATCTTCGAATGGCTGAGCATTTGAAATCTGCCAATGGGTGCCTTGATGGATATCCTCTATCCCATAGAATTGTGATGCCTTTAATTGGATACAATTGGGCAAAAGAGTATCTCCGACTGGAAATGCATTTACTGGTGTCTTTGGTGCAATATCATTATTCAATATGGTCAATTCGTCTCTCAAAACATTATTTTCTATCACGTCCTGATCACCTCGTCCATATCTTTTAATTGTAAATAGTGGGTCATCTCCTGCTTCCACATCAATCAACACAAAACCATATTCGTCCTGACTTTTGACAAATTCTGGATAATCTGCATTTGGAAATTCTCCCCAATTATCAATCGCTCCGCCGGCTGTAGCTACATTAATCCAGAGGTGTTTGTGATCTCTGGATTGACCACGACTATAGCCATGGGTATGACCGAAAAAATGTACGGATGCCTTGCCACACGTTTCAGTAAATGACTCCAAAGAATCGATGACTTGGCCCGTAAATCCGCTTTCACCTGGCGTCCATAATTCTGACTTATATGGATGGTGCAATTCGGCAAATACAAAGTCTACGTATTCATTGTTACAGGCAGAGTCCAAAACTTCGCTCAACCAATCCAATTGAGTGTTTTTATCAGCTGTGCCACTATTTGAGTTCAAGCCAATAATCCTGACATTCGAAATATCCTTGTACCAGCATTCTCCTAAAAGTGCTCCGTTTTGGGGCAGCGTGAAGTACTTTTTGAAATTGGGCAATCCTCCTCCGCTATATTCGTGATTTCCAGGTACGGGATACAGCGGCACATTGGGTGTAATACTATCAGCTTTGGAAAAAAAATGATTCTCCCATTGTGAATAATTGCCTCCTGTCACGACCAAATCCCCTGGAATAAGGATCGCTTCTAAATCGTATAGAGAATCACCAATTTCAGAATAGACAATTGGGACCAAGCCTTCCTCAATAGTTTCTCTGAATTTGTCTGGCTTGCTGCCATCACGTTGCATATCGCTTATCGCGATGAACTGAGTGTTTTGTTCAAAGGAAGGTAATTCTAAAGTCTTCAAAGTGTACAACTTGCTTTGGACTCCACTAGCAGTAAGCACCTTATAATAGTATTTTGATCCAGCATTTAGCGGCTCAATGAGGGCGCTATGGATTCTAGATGTTCCGGATCCCACAATGGTAGTACTTGGGCTTTCATTGTTCAATTCGAAAGGACTTGTCCCCCAAGACACACTTCCAGCTCCATCTGTGTCGGTCTCCCACATTATGGTCACCTTATCCTGACCAAGGTCCTGGAGATAGGGTTGAACTACAATATTTTGACTTATTAACTTGTTTGAAAACAAAAAGGCAAGAAAACAGAGAAAAATCAAGGATACATGTCGGTTACATTTGATTAGATTATATTTCATTTTCTCCAAGCAGCTTTTAAATTTCAATAGTCAAATATAGTGACAAAATAATTACCTCCACAACATGAAAAACTGTCTTGTCTATGGCGAATTTATTAACTGTATTTGATTCGACTACCTGAGTTGATTGCCAATTTTCATTTGTCACAGATTTGTCAGACTCATTATTTTTTAATAATTTACAATCAGAAAGTTTAAATCATAAATCTTTACAACATGAAACCAATTATAATTTCAATTTTTGCGCTAGTTTTTTCTCTTTCTTCTACCACTTTGACTACTAATCTTGGGACAAACGTTCAGAAAACAGATATGAACATTTCACAAGACCAAAGTTATTTCATTCATGACCAAAGTTTTATTGGTAAAGAATTAGTAGGACCGGGATGTACGGCCTGTCATATGGAATATAGTGTTGATGGCAAATCAGCAGCCGCTTATCTCAATGAAAATTATGACGGTGAGCTAATTGTCCATCAAGAGGATGATTTGGAATTTGTTGAAAGCTTGGAATCATTCCTTGAAGACCATACCAAAGATGAAGCTGCAGACAAGTATGTGGATTACCAAAAGGTGGTTGTCTTTTTGAATGGATTCTGATATGCGTCTTTAACCAATTTGAACTTTTAAATTATCCATATTATGAAAATACTTATTGTTTCATTTACAATGTTCATCTCTTCTTTAATCATGATTAATATTCACCCCAAGCCAATAGACCAGAATATTGATAAACCTCAAGATTACCGAGTAGTTCAAGATATTAGTTACTTGAATCAGAAACTTACTATCAGCAATGAAGAAATTATTTCTGATCGTTGTGATTCATGTCATGGAGGTATTGAGGAATACTATTCTAATGGTTCTGATTTTTTTGAAGAATTGAATAATAACTATGATCCAAGCTTAACAGTCCATCAGGAAAACCATGCTTCATATATTTCTAGTCTTGAATCATTTATTGATACTCATACCGAAGATGAAGCTGCGGAAAAGAATGTGGACCTTCAAAAAGTGATTATTTTTTTAGAAGGATTCTAATTTAACACATAATTATACGTATCAAATCAATACTCCTGGATCAATTTGTAAATACTAAAACGCTAAATGATGAAGTTTTTATTAGTTTCAATTTCAATGCTATTTTCTTCTTTAATCCTTGTAAATATTCAGGATGATCATTCTTCCGAATATTTCTCTAAATCAACAAATAGTGTGTCAAATCTTACCGCAATAGTGGATATAAAACAATTACCATCATGCCAATCATGCCATGGTGATGAAGGTGAGCCCGCGTATAGTCCCGCTTTGAACAACTATTTAAATGAAAACTTCAATCCCAATTTAGTAATTCATCAAGTAACTAATCCTCTTTTTGTGGAAGGACTTGAAACTTTTGTTGTGACTCATGACGATGATGAGGCATGGGCAAAATATGTGGATAGACAAAAAATAATAGAACAGATAACAGAGTATTAAACATACATTGAAGATTGACAACTTAATTAAGAGTTTTAAATCTTCTTATTTTTTCATTTTAAACTTAAATAAATCACTTATGAAACCAATTCTAATTATTTCTTCGATTTTGGCACTTACTATGTTCTCACAACTCAATAATGAATATGAATTTATCAATCTAGAAATTGATTTGGCTTATTTACTAGAGAATTCCGAAGCTGAAATTGATACATTTATCACATGTGAATCGTGTCATGGAGATTTGGACACATACCCTGCATCGGTCGGATTAGAGCTGATGAGTTCTTTTGATGAATCATTAATTGTTCACCAGGAAAATAGCCCTCAATTTGTAGAAGGCTTAGAAACTTTCGTTGAAACTCATGATGAGAGTCAAGCTCAAGCTAAATATGTGGATCGTCAAAAAATAATGGACTTGATAGCGGAACTTTAAAATTTAACGTTGCAATTTTTAGGAAACAGGCAGTCTTAATATTATCGAAGTTTCCTGTTTTCTCTTTATCCTTTCTTGAAAGGATTGAAATAGTTGTTGTTAAAATTTTTGGATGTCGACATTTTAACCACAAGGATCTCTAGGAAGGCACTAGGTTCACCAAGCTAGATGTTGACTTCTAAATTTAAAAGTCAATTTACTATTTTATTTATATACTTAAATGTAACGCTTGTTTTTCATCTTGATGGACAATAAGTACCTTGGGTAATATTATTAACCTTTGGATAATATCCTCAGATATACATATTAATCAATTGTTCCAGCAGCTCTTGTTTTCCGCTGATTTGTTTTGGTTCACCACTTTCATTCGCTATTCTATTCAAGTCTTCCAGACTTAGATTTCCATCTTCGAAAGATTTGCCCTGTCCGGAATCAAAGGAAGCATACCTTCCATTTTTAATTTTTGAATAGTCAGAATTGGCAAGCAACTCATCAGCTACGATCAAAGCTCGGGCAAAAGCATCCATACCAGAAATATGAGCGATGAACAGATCTTCCAAATCTGTGGAATTCCTTCTAATTTTAGCATCGAAGTTTATGCCTCCTCCTTGCAATCCCCCACTCTCCAGAAAGACAATCATCATTTGCGTCAATTCGTAAATATCAATGGGAAATTGGTCTGTATCCCAACCATTTTGGTAGTCCCCTCGATTGGCATCTATGCTTCCCAGGAGGCCAGCTCCCGCAGCTACAGTCATCTCATGCTCCATGGTATGTCCAGCAAGGGTGGCATGATTGACTTCCAGATTTAGACTAAAATCATCCATTAAGCCATATTCTCTCAGAAAAGATATCACCGTGGCGGCATCGAAGTCATACTGGTGTTTGGATGGTTCGCAGGGCTTCGGTTCGATAAAGTACTTTCCTGTAAAACCATTGGCGCGACCATAGTCCCTGGCCATAATCAGAAATTGAGCCAAATGGTCCAACTCTCTTTTCATATCGGTATTGATCAAAGAAATATATCCCTCTCGGCCTCCCCAAAAGACATAATTTTCGCCACCTAATTTTATAGTTGCATCCAATGCATTCTTCACTTGAACACCTGCTCTGGCCACAACAGCAAAGTCGGGATTGGTGCTTGCTCCGTTCATATACCGAGGATGAGAAAACAAATTTGCAGTACCCCACAAAAGCTTCACGCCTGTCTCATTTTGTTTGGTTTTTGCATAGTCTGTAATGATTTGCATTCTACTTTCGTACTCCCCTATTGAGTCTCCATCATCGATCAGGTCTACATCATGAAAGCAATAGTATGGCACACCAAGTTTCGTAATAAACTCAAAGGCAGCATCCATTTTATCCCTTGCTCTCTGGATCGGATCAGGTGAATCCAACCATGGCATTGGTCTTGTTGGCGCTCCAAATGGGTCTGCACCACCACCGCATAAGCTGTGCCAATAGGCCACTGCAAATTTGAAGTGATCTTTCATTTTTTTGCCTGCTACAATCTTCGATTCATCATACCATCTGAAAGCAAACGGATTTTTTGATTCTCTTCCCTCGAAGTTTATTTTTGAAATGTTTTTAAAGTACTCTTTCACTATATTATTAGATTAATTCTGATATTGATTCAATAGATTATTCAATGTAGATTCCCAGTTTTCATATGCTTCGTTAAATTGATCAACTGCATTATCCGGGTTATATATTTTTACAGTTTGGCTAGCATCGATAGCTTCTTCTGGTGAATCAAATTCACCAATGCCGACTCGACTGGCTTTTGCAGCACCAATAGCCCCTGTCGTATTTATCATTTCAATATTGCATCCCAGAACATTACAGATGGTCTTTGCAAATGTAGATGATTGAAATAAATTGTCATTACCTACCCTCAAAGTTTCTGGCCTAATTCCCAGATCAGTCATGGCTTTGATTCCATAGGCAAAGGCAAAGGCAATTCCTTCCAAGGCAGCTCTATAAAAATGAGCTCGCGTATGAATATTAAACTGTACATTGCTGAATTGTGCTCCAGTCTGCATATTATTAAGCATGCGTTCTGCCCCATTTCCAAAAGGCAAAATTCTCAAACCCTCTGCTCCAACTGGGATTTTCGAAATGTCATTTTCCATTTCAGCATAGCTCTTATTATTCTGACTTATTTGTTTTTTAATCCATGCATATTGACTTCCCGCTCCATTGATGCACAGCAATTGCCCTATCCGAATTTTAGTTTTGTTGTGATTGACATGGGCAAAGGCATTCACCCGAGACTTCTTATCAGCAATCACCTGATCAGAGATACCATATACAACACCAGAAGTGCCGCCCGTAGCTGCAATCTCTCCTGGATTCCAAACCCTTAATGACATGGCATTATTAGGTTGATCGCCAGCTCGATAAGTTATTGGAACACCTCTCTTCAAACCAACTTCGATAGATGCCTGTTGAGTCAAGTAACCTTGTACTCCGAATGTCTCTACTACTTCGGGTATCATTCTTTTTGGTATTTCGTAATAATCCAAAAGCTTAGAGGCTATATCATTATTTGCAAAGTCCCACAATATCCCCTCAGAAAGACCAGACAGGGTCGTATTTACTTCTCCCGACAGTTTCATGGCTATATAATCGCCAGGGAGCAGAATTTTATCAATCTTTTCAAATATTTCAGGCTCATTTTCCTTGACCCATCTTAATTTCGAAGCGGTGAAATTTCCTGGACTATTCAGCAGATTATTGAAGCAATATTCATCTCCCAAAGCTATAAGTGCTTTGTCCCCGATTGCCACTGACCTACTATCGCACCAAATAATAGATGGTCTTAGCACATGTTTATTTTTATCAATAAGAACCAGTCCATGCATTTGATAGGCAATTCCTATACTTCCAATATGATCAGGGTTTATTGATGTTTTCTGAAGCAGTTTTTTTGTAGCCTTACAAACTGCTTGCCACCATGTTTCCGGATCTTGTTCGGCCCATCCTTCTCTTGGTGCGTGGATCGTCATTTCTGTATCCGGATAAAATGATGTACCTACTTCTCTACCCGTGCCCGTTTCTATTATCGCTGCTTTAATCGATGAAGATCCGATATCATATCCAAGACTGTACATTGTCATACAAAATTGAGTTGTCAAATAATAGATTCTCAATTATCATGAATCAAAGGCCTATTATTTAAGATTGTAATGTTCAATCTCAAATATACTTCTTACATCTCAAAACACAATAATAGAATTGAAGCTGCAAATTGACAATTTTCAATTCATCCTTGGAAATAGCGCATTCAACCATTCCTTTTATAGACTTTCGATAAAATAAATTCAATACTTGATATTCCAGATTTATTTTCCAATTAAATAGTGATCGTTTCAAACGACGGATTTGGGTAGATCAAAACTGATGCAAAAAATTAATGCCCGTTAATTAACCCTCTATTAGATGTAATATTATAGATGTTCAGTCCTGAAATTTGTGGTCAATATCCGAAGGGTAGCCAAGAGTTAAATGTAGGTTTTAAATTGGGGATTGAGAATGATAATTTCAAATCATCATGTGGGTAAATGGCTGAAATGACTAACCAGAATATTATTATCATTTGTACTCAACGAACCAGAATTCCTTTATTCTTGAGTAAAGGTACTGCTTCTAAAAAGTTTTTGTCGATGGTATAAGGACCAAATATAAATTTGCGTTCCATCAATTTATTTTCATAAAAAAAAGTGACCCAATATTCATTATAGATCTCAAAAACCTGTGCATCTATCATTTCAATTTTCACCGTTGTCTTTGAATTCAAATCACCTATTTTGTGCCGAAAAGTAGAAGAGACCACTTCTTTCCCCTTTTCAGTGTGCAAGTAACCACTTGAAGTGATCATCACAGCCTCCAGCACCTCTGTTTTATCATTGATCAGATGGATGTACCATGCCTCATTTTGGTTTTCATCTTGCTCTAAGATAGCAGCGATGTATACATCTTTTACTTCTTGTATTTCAATATCCTTCTTCATTGTTTATTTCAAATTATAAAATGAGCAACATTTCAAAATTCGCAAACTCGCAAAGTGTCTAATGTTCAACTTGTTTTGAATTTCGTCTCTACTCTGAGAATCCCATATTGCGTTAAATTTCAAACTAAGGATTTCCACATTAGATACATCCCATGAAAACCCTTTTTTATCAATTTATACTCCAAGAATGTCAACCGTCCTTTTTGAAAACCATTCTTCTCATAAAACCGTAAAGCTTGTATTTTCGAATCCATACAATCCAACCAAATCAGAACGCTTCCATTGTCAATTGCACGTTTTTCAACATAGTTTAATAATGCACTACTTATTCCTCTTCCCTGTGTTTTTTCCGAAAGATAGATTCTATGCAATCGAGTTGCTTTTTTATCAGGCATATCTGGAAAAGGGATATTTTCCTGAATCTTCAAAATTCCTTCTTTACGCCCTTCTACTTCAACAAAATAAAAACTGCTGTGCCTGTCTCCCAAATCCTCTTCCACTTGCCCAGCTCCGTAAATTTCATTCAGGTACCATTCACCATTGTCAGGCCACAGATAATTATACGCTGGCGGATAGATTCTTTGCATTAATTGCAAGAGAGTGGCGTAATCGTCCATTGTTATGGTTTTGAGAACTACAGATTTCGAAATTTCAATTGACATATGGGAATTATTAATTTCCCGTAAAATTACACATAGAATTCTCATTTTGTGAACAATCAGGATTCTATAAAAATACCTAATAAAAAATTTGTAATGTTCGTAGTTAACTTGTTTTAGAGAATGCTTCTCCAATTCAAAAAAGACCTTCCCAGTTTCCCAGAAAGGTCTTTTCATTTGGAGAAGCAATCACTTTGAGTCATTACTTCTCCTTATTCTTATTGGAAATTTTATTCCAAAATAATCATCTTCTTCGTCGCTGTGAATTCTCCACTTTCCAATGTATAGTACAATACTCCACTCATTGCGATATCACTTGACTTCAATGTAATCTCATTGTAGCCTCTTACGCCTGATAGTGATTTATTGATCAATACTTTTCCTGTAACATCATGTACTGTGAAATTAACCTTGCCCTCAGCAGCCAATCTATATCCGATTGTGGTTTGCGTCTTGAATGGGTTCGGCTCATTCTGATACAATTCTGATGTCTCTACTTCTACTACATCTCCTCTCATTTCTATCACAACATTTCTTATCTCTAGCGTCTCTCCCAGGTAAACTTCTGAATTCGTCACTTTAGATGTGATGTCGATCATATTACTCAAGTTTCCACTTGTCTTAGCAACAAACTTCACTGTGAAGATAGTCTCATCCTTTCCTGCACTTACGGCAGTTGAACTATTGTAACTCATCGTCACTACATTGCTTGACAACACTCCTACATTGCCTTCATTCATTGCTACTACTCCACTCTCTATTCCTGCAAACTCTAATCCATTCAACTCCATCGTAAACTGATATCCGAATACTTCAGCGAACTCTTCACTCGTAAATCCTACTGATACAGTCTGTCCAGCCTCTACTTCCTGATTCAGGATATTCAATGATAGGGTCTTATTAGATCTTACTGCTGTAGATGTATTACCTGTCAGGTTAGCTTGTGCATCTTCAGTAACATCTCCAATCTTCACCGCTACAAAGTCTTTCGACATCGTATTGGTCTGCAAGTTCTCTACTTCCTGTGAATAATCTACATCTGCCAAGTCCATATCCATCGTCAACTCTTGTTCACTATTTACAAATCTCCATGACTCATTCGTCGGTAGGTCTGTAATGATTCCCAAGATCAACTTTCTCAACTCTACCAAGTCATGTGCTTTGATCTCTGTATCTCCATTGATATCTGCAGCTACTAGCTTGTATGGTGAATTCAATTCCTCAAGTCCTAGAATATGTCTCTGGATTTTAACCAAATCCAAGGTACTTACTCCATTCAAGTAATCTACATCCTTGCTTCCTGACAATTGATAAGTTGCATTCAACGCATTCTCCACGAATACATATTCTCCATTCTCATCTGTCATTTCTAATCTCGGATACTCTGGAAGTGATGCTTCTAGTGTTACTTCTACTTCTTCTACTCCTACTCCTGTCTCGGTAGCCACTGTTCCTGCAATATCTGGTTTCTGTCCACATGCTCCTGTATTATCCACAAGCGTCAAGTATACAACACAGAAATCTGCATTTCCTTTCTCATCCCATACATACATATTCACCTCTACTGGACTGTTATCCACATCACTGCAATCGAATGTCATACTTGATGAAGATTGTGTATCATCATAGTTTGGATCATCTTCTGGTGCTACATCACTGAATGTATATCTCAAGTCTTCTTGTGCAGTACAATTGTCAAATGAACCAACATTGAAGTCGATTGCCCACAATTCTACTGTTCCACTGCTTTCCATTACCGCTGTACTCAAGTCTACACAGTATGGTGTCGGTGCCTTCTTGTCTACTACCATGAATTCTGTATCACATGTAGTCACATTATTACAGCCATCAGTCACCTTCCAGCTCACCTTGTGATTACTCATGCTTCCTACTATGTCTGGTAGTGGTACACTCACTGTCTCTCCATTCGCTGTCGGTGACAGGTATACATCCGGGATTCCATTGCCATTCGTATCATTGAATTGGGTATCAAATGGTGGTAAGAAGCTACTGTACTCTAAATCTACTGTTCCATCTCCCCATAGGTCAACTAGTACTTGCCACTTCAACCAACCTGTAGGACAATTTGCACTACCTGGGTCGGTGGCTACATTCGTTAATGTAATCATCGCTTCACACACCTCTCCATCATCATCACTATCACTGTGATCATTGATCGCATACATCTTATCGTCACAATCTTCGATTACCGGTTGGGTCTCATCCGTTACCTTGATCACCTGTACATGCTCCCATAGTCCTTCGCCATCCCAGAATGGATTGTTTGGCTCATAGTCACACCAGTTGATTACTGTATAGTGATTCACAAGCTTGTAACATGCTCCATCTTCAAAGAAGAAGGTATCTGTTTCCATTGTGTAGCCCATCACATCACATGGACCTGCTATCCATGTTGGTTCACCCAAGGCGATCATATCTGGACAATTCGCTGCTGTGAAGTCTCCTACTTGTGAGAAGCTTACATTCACCGGCGCATCCAATTCATCCATTGTGATTGTCTGGTCACAGAAGATATCACTTCTGCCTACTACACTCCATCTTCTTCTTACAAAGCCTTCATTACAGGTATTCAAGTTGATGATGATGTCATTGTATTCTACATCTACTCCGCCACATGAACCGTACGCACTTGCACTTCCTGTCATATTCAGGTCGGTGTAGTCCATATCACATGTCAAGGTCACATCTGGTGGACAGGTGATTGCTGGAGCTAGCTTGTCTTCTACTTTCACATATGCCCATGCTTCGTTGTAGTTGTCTCCTGCTGTACCATAGATGCCATCCATGTCGCCATCATCCCATACTCTCAACCATACTTTTACATATCCTGCATCCAATTCGCCATCGCCATTTACATCAACTGTGGCATTCGTCAAGTCTTCACAACAGAACTTAACATATTCTCCTCCATCTGGATCATAACTTGGTGAGTTTGGATTTGGGCTTCCATCTTGTGGATGGCCATCTGCATTGTAAGTCGCATTTCCTCTAATATCACAATTGTCTTCATCTCTTCTTACTTCCAATTTCACTTCATTGCTACAACCATCATAACTTCCATTATCGATGCTCTCTGCATATAGTTTCGCCAGTCCTGCTCCATTTGTACTTCCGCTTGTCACACTGATCACTACATTTTGCTTCGCTACCACTACTGGTGGTGTGCTATCTATTACGGTTACTGTAAATGGATAGCTGGCTTCATTGCCACAGCAATCATAAGCGATGTAGTTAAATGTATGTGTGCCTTTTGGTGCGCCACTGATTACATATCCTTCTTCGAAGCTTCCTTCTATTGTTACTCCTGCTGGTCCTGTAATATAGTACTCTGGGTAGCTATCACAATTGTCATGCAGTTCCCATGGAAGTGGTGCTTCAAAGCTTGCTTCACAACCCCATGCATCTGTACTTACTGTTACATCCTGTGTAATCAATGTTGGTGCATCTGTATCAACAGCTTTGATTGTTTGTACATAAGTATCAACTTCTAATGTATTCCAATCAACTAATGTCCAAGTTCTGATTACTTTTCTATTTCCATTACAACCTTCCTCACATGCGTCTAATTCCTGGTCTGTGTATGCTGCATATACATCACATACTTGATTGTCTACCTTCTGTGGGTGACCATTGATCAAGTAAGTTGGATAAGCATATACATAACCTTCATTATTCTCTACATAGCTTGTATTCGGATTATCCTGAGTTAGAGGATTATCAAATATTGCTACGATCTCTTCTGGACTTGTACCATCATTACAGCTCAAAATGACTGGGCTGATTGGTAGAGTAAGTTCAGAAATCTGTATCGGTGCTATATTGAACTGTTGTGTACAAGTTGAACTTCCATTTTCATTTTGTGCCAACCACGTTCTCAAGATAATTTGATTACCATTTGCATCTACTGTAAGTTCATCTGTAAAGAATGTTTCATATTCACTACAAGCTATTACTGTTGGATTTGGTGTCAAATCATCACTGCCCATTATGTATTCAATATCTACACATCTGAAGTCACACTCTTCTGCGATCTCCAATAAGGTAGCATCACTGGTCATCTCTACTACATAATCTCCATAGTCATTTCCATTGTTGTTAAATGTTGTTACTACTAAGATGTAAGTAGTTCCAGTATTCAACATTGCATCAAACTGACTCAATAGTCCTACTCCGCCATCATCATTGGTGATTACCAGATTACCACATGGGTCAGTTGGGTCGAAGCTTTCTTCGTACAATGCTAAGAAGCTGTCTCCACTTGGTGCGGTAAAGGTCACTACTTCTGCATTAAGATTGGCATCCATATCCAATGAGAAATTATACGTGTCGTAAGGAATATCTATTCCTGCTCCACTTGGATTACATGCTCCTCCTGCTACGAATGGTCGTGTCCAGATTGGGTCATTATTATCTAAAGTACCCTCAAATGGTGTCACCAATTCTGTACCTCCTACTGGGCATGCACAATCTTCTAAGATTGGTGCTCTCTTATCTTCTACATTAATCGTACTCCAGCAACTATTGCCTGTATCTGGGTCTGTGATTGTCACTGTATATGTTCCAGGTTCTGTAATTACATTTCCTACTACTCCACCTGATACATTGATTATATAATCATCATAACAGCCATATACATCTCCTTCTAACAACATATCTGCTTCCAAGACAACTTCACAATCCATATCCAGAGATACATTGATATTGTCATTACAAGCCATTACTCCTGTAACTCCGTTTTCGAACTCTACCAAGGTTACATCAAATTCACAATCCGTAGTATTTCCATATACGTCAGTCACTACGAAGGTATTTGTTGTAGTTCCTAATGGGAAGTAACTTCCTGATGGCAATCCTCCTGTCTGCTCGATCGATGGTCCGCCTTCTGCATCTGAGAATAAGATTACTGCAAAGGCTCCGAATCCTAGAACATCAATATCTACTGGCTCCAAACTTACACATGGTACAGGATTATTTCCAGCGATATAGGTTGACTCTGTCTCGCCTAGATCGTTATATCCTATTACAAAGTTGGTAGTGTTATTCGCTCTCAGTTCTAATACATAGTTCATTCCAACTGGAATTGATGCTTCTATCATTGCTGTTAGAATCACATTATTCATTCCTGCTGGTACTGCATAATCAACTGTTGCTGCCAAGTTCATATTGCCATATTCGAATGCTGCACTTGGTGATATTGTATAAATATTTATTGTTACTGTTTCTGCAGTTCCTGAGTTGAAGATTCCAAAGTTTACTTGAGTAATCTCTACAGGTACTGGTAAGTTGTTTTCAAAATATCTTAGGTGGTTTGATGTATTGTTTGCACAATCCAATGCTGTACTTACCAATGCTTCATTTACTGCTTGACTCATCTCTCCATCTATCGTTCCACAATTATCCATGAATGGAATATCGAAGAATACAATCTCTTCACATTCTCCAGCCTCTAATTGTACTCCTATATCATTTGGACAATCAACTACTGGGCCTTCTACATCATTCACCGTCACTAAGAAGCTACATTCTGCTGTTGCTCCTGCTGCATCTTCGATCATGTATGTATTCATGGTCTCTCCTACTGGATACAATCCTCCACTTGGGATTCCTGCTGTCTGGGTAATTGTGAAATCACAATTATCATCTCCCATAACATCGAATGTCACTACTGCTCCACATATTCCTGGATCATTATCCATTACGATGTCTCCTGGACAAGTAATCGTCGGTGCAATGTTATCTTCTACTGTAATCACCGCCATACATGAATCTATGTTTCCACACTCATCTTCTCCTATCAACCATACATCATTTGCTCCAAGATTTGCGCATGTAAACATATCCATGTTCAACGATAAGCTTACTGTACCACCACAGTTATCACTAGATCCATTATTTACATCATCCGCTGACGCTGTTGCCATTCCATTGGCATCCAACTCAACTGTGATATCCTGACAAACTACTGTTGGTGCTATTGTATCTACAACCATTATTGTCTGGTCCATATCTACTGTTCTTCCACATCCATCTGTTACTGTCCATGTTCTGGTAATTGTACTTTCGGCTGGACAAGCACCAGGTGTCGTTACATCATT
The DNA here is from genome assembly GCA_965230575.1 of Saprospiraceae bacterium. Classification (GTDB taxonomy): domain Bacteria; phylum Bacteroidota; class Bacteroidia; order Chitinophagales; family Saprospiraceae; genus CAJXUU01. The sequence goes on along the minus strand of OZ246013.1, from coordinate 4,492,852 downwards.
GAATGTCACTGCTGCTTCCATTCCATTGAAAGTTGGACACTCTTGAGTTCCTTCAGCCATTCCTAAGGCTGATGGTGATGTATCTGCTCCACACAATACCGTAGTATCAGCTGGGAAGAATGTAAATGAAGGATCCATTGTGCTAATCACTGTGAATGTTTGCATACATTCTGCCATATTACCATTCTGATCCTGTAAGAAATACGTTCTCGTTATGAATACTGTATCTCCTGGACATCCTGAGTTGCCTGGTATTATTGTCAATGCGGATCTTATTACATCTCCACATGAATCTGTAACCATTGGTAAATCAAAATCTACTGGTGGAAGATCTGCTCTACAAGCCAATGTCTCATCAACTATATTTGAACAATCAACTACTAAGTCGCAAACAACTATTTCAAAGTCTTTTGTTACTTCTTGTATACATCCTGGCGATGCTGATGTAGTGCCTCCATCTGGTGAAATTCCTCCATTGCCATCTTCTGCTCCGTCATAAGTCATTGTAACTGTATGCGTACCCATTGCCAGTGCCGAAGGATCGATCTCTGTTGCTGGAGATCCATCTACTGTAAAAGTAATTCCATCTGCAGTTCCGCCATTAGAGTCTGTACCTCCAAGTGTAATTACTGGATCCATTGTATTGATCATATCTGGAATCGTAGGATCAAATACTGGATTTGGATATTGACACTTATTACTTATTGTCAAGGTAACATTAGCCGCACTTCCCATTGGGAACGGTCCTTCGATCATCAATGTATATCCTATGTCATCCACGTGTACAAATGGCATTTCATATACTCCGTCCACTGCATTATACATAAGGACTACTGAACCATCTGTTGCCATTGGAACGCCTGCGCTTTGAACACCTATTGCAGGAACATTGAATTCATCAAATGCTCCCGTGGCACCTACTATTGTCCAGGTCATTCCAGATGGCAGTGGTGCTCCTGTAGCATTTGAAACAGTAACGACCTCTGAGAATTGTCCGTCGTCGCCTCCTGTTCCTGCATCCATATCAAATATGGTAGCATTATCCAGACATGAACATGGATCTTCTGGTTCAAAGTCATTTATCGCTCCACAATCATAAATTTCTATATCGCTCATTGCTGAATTGGTACAGCCATTAGCATCCGTATATGTGTATGTAATAGTCACAATTCCTGGACCATTCACAGTTGGATCAAAATTGTAACTTGTTCCATTACCACCATCTGTAACTCCTATACCACTATATACTCCTCCTGCTGGTGAGCCACCAGTAATCGGAGCATTCTGAATAGGTGCATCTTCACAATAACCCATTACTGTAGCTAAGGTTACTACAGGTACATCAAATACTTCTACATCATCTGATGCCGAGCCCATACAGCCGTTTGCATCGGTGTAATCATAGGTTATTGTATGTACGCCTATTCCTGCAGTTGCTGGATCAAAGCTATAGGTCATACCATTGCCATCATCGGTAACTCCTGGTCCGCTATACACTCCGCCTGATGGTGTTCCTCCACCAAGTCCTGCTTGTACGCCTGCATCTATACATAAATCCATTGGTGCTGTAAATGCTACGACTGGTAAGTCAAATACCTCTACATCATCGGTAGCTGAATTCATACAGCCATTTGCATCTGTATAATCATATGTTATGGTGTGTACTCCTGCTCCTGCTGATGCTGGATCAAAGCTGTACGTCATGCCATTACCATCATCGGTAATTCCTGGTCCACTATACACTCCGCCTGTTGGTGTTCCTCCACCTTGTCCAGTTTGTACTCCTGCATCAATACATAAATCTGCCAAGACTGTAAAGTCTACTACTGGTAGATCAAATACTTCTACATCATCTGACCAGGTGCCCGTACATCCATTGGTATCATTATAAGTATATGTAAGCGTATGTACTCCTACTCCTGCTGCTGCAGGGTCAAAGTCATAATCCATTCCATTGCCATTATCTGTCACTCCTGGTCCACTATATACGCCGCCTGGCGGTACGCCCATTCCTTGCATGGTTTGTACCCCTGCATTGATACATAAATCAGGTAAAGCAGTAAAGTCTACAGAAGGTAGATCAAATACCTCTACATCATCTGAAGCAGTGCCTGAACAGCCATCCACATCCGTATACGTATAGGTTATCGTATGTACTCCTACTCCTGCTACTGCTGGATCGAAGGTATAGGTCATGCCATTGCCATCATCCGTCACACCGGTTCCAGAATAAGTACCTTCGAGTGGAGTTCCTCCACTCAATCCCGTTTGAATACCTGCATCTATACAAACATCCATTGATACAGTCATTGTAACCTCTAGAAGGTCAAATACTTCTACATCATCACTTGCTGTATTCGTACATCCATTCGCATCAGTAAATGTATAGGTCAATGTATGTACGCCTACTCCTGCTGCTGCTGGATCAAAATCATACGTATCATCTCCATTATCTGTCACCCCTGGTCCGCTAAATGTTCCTCCCGGAGGAGTTCCTCCACTCAAGCCAGTTTGAACACCTGAATCGACACATATGTCATCAAGTGCGGTAAATGTTACGATTGATAAACCAAATACTTCTACATCATCACTTGCTGAACTTGTACATCCATTCGCATCCGTATAGGTGTATGTCAATGTATGTGTACCTGCTCCTGCTGTCTCTGGTTCAAATGTATATGTCATGCCATTGCCATCATCTGTCACTCCCGGTCCACTATATACGCCGCCTGTTGGTGTGCCACCTCCCAGGCCTGTTTGTATTCCTTCATTAACACATAGGTCTGCTGGTGCTGTAAATGTCACTACTGGCAAGTCAAATACTTCTACATCATCGCTCGCCGAATCGGTGCATCCATTCCCATCTGTAAATTCATATGTAATCGTATGTACTCCCGCTCCTGCTCCTGCTGGATCGAAGCTGTAGGTCAATCCATCACCACCATCCGTTACTCCTGGTCCGCTATATACACCGCCCGTTGGTGTAGCTCCTCCAAGACTGGATTGAACGCCTGAATCGATACATAAATCATCCAGTGTCATAAATACTACCTCTGGTGCTGCGTAGACTTCTACATCATCACTTGCAGAATTCGTACATCCATTAGTATCTGTGAAAGTATATGTGATCGTATGTACTCCCGCTCCTGCTGATGCTGGATCGAAGCTGTATGTCATGCCATTGCCATCATCTGTCACTCCTGGGCCTGAGTAAACTCCTCCTGTTGGTGTGCCGCCGCCCAGGCCAGTTTGTACCCCATCATTGTCACAGAATGCTACAGGTCCTGTAAATGTTACTACTGGCAGATCAAATACTTCTACATCATCTGAGAAGCTTCCTGTACAGCCATTGGTATCGTTGTAAGTATATGTTATTGTATGTACTCCTACTCCCGCTGCCGCTGGATCGAAGCTATAGGTCATACCATTGCCATCGTCGGTAACTCCTAGGCCTGAGTAAACTCCTCCCGCTGGAACACCACTAGTAAGTCCTGTTTGAACTCCAGCATCGATACATAAATCATCTGGTGCTGTAAATGTTACTGATGGTAAGTCAAATACTTCTACATCATCCGTAGCTGAATTTGAACAACCGTTCGAATCTGTGTAATCGTATGTTATTGTATGTACGCCCACTCCTGCTGCTGCCGGATCGAAGCTATACGTCATTCCATTACCATCATCGGTAACTCCTGGACCTGAGTATACTCCTCCTGTTGGTGTACCACCACCAAGTCCAGCTTGTACGCCTGAATCTACACACACATCCATTGGTGCTGTGAATGCTACGACTGGTAGGTCAAATACTTCTACATCGTCATCTTCCGAATTCGTACATCCATTAGTATCTGTAAATGTGTATGTCAATGTATGTACTCCTGCGCCAGCAGTTGCTGGATCGAAGCTATAGGTCATGCCATTGCCATCATCAGTGACTCCTGGTCCACTATATGTACCTCCTGTTGGTGTAGCACCACCTAATCCAGCTTGTACGCCTGCATCCAAACATAGATCTGCAAGAGCTGTAAAGTCAATTATTGATAATCCAAACACCTCAACATCGTCACTCGCAGATGAAACACATCCATCTGAAGATGTATAGGTATAAGTAATAGTGTATGTACCAGCACCTCCAATTGTTGGATCGAAGCTATATGTCATTCCATTGCCATCATCGGTAACTCCTATTCCTGAATAAACTCCTCCTGCTGGTGTTCCACCGCCTAATCCAGTTTGTATTCCATCATTAATACATAGATCAGCTGGTGCCATGAAATCTACTGTAGGTAAGTCAAACACTTCTATATCATCAGAAGCTGACCCCATACATCCATTCGCATCTGTGTAGTCATATGTTATTGTATGTACTCCTACTCCCGCTGCTGCTGGATCAAAGCTATATGTCATTCCATTTCCATCATCTGTCACGCCTGGTCCACTGTATACTCCGCCTGTTGGTGTGCCTCCGCCTTGGGCTGATTGTACACCAGCATCAATACATAAATCCGCTAAAGCTGTGAAATCTACTATTGGAATGTCGAATACTTCTACATCATCTGTAGCGCTATTCTCACAACCATTGCCATCTGTATAGGTATATGTTATTGTGTGTACTCCCGCACCTGCTGCCATTGGATCAAAGTCATAATCCATGCCATTGCCATTATCTGTAACTCCTGGTCCAGAATATACACCTCCTGTTGGTGTACCGCCACTTTGAGCTGACTGTACTCCAGCATCGATACATAAATCTGCTAATGCTGTGAAATCTACCACTGGAAGATCGAATACTTCTACATCATCCGTCGCACTATTCTCGCAACCATTGGCATCTGTAAAGGTATATGTTATTGTGTGTACTCCCGCTCCTGCTGCCATTGGGTCAAAGTCATAGTCCATGCCATTACCGTTATCGGTAACTCCTGGTCCATTGTATACTCCGCCTGTTGGTGTTCCGCCGCCTTGAGCTGATTGTACTCCGGCATCGATACATAAGTCTGCTAATGCCGTGAATGTTACTGTTGGAAGGTCAAATACCTCAACATCATCTGTCGCTGAATTGGAACATCCATTTGCATCTGTATAGTCGTATGTAATTGTATGTACTCCTGCTCCCGCTGCTGCAGGATCGAAGCTATAGGTCATGCCATTACCATCATCAGTAACTCCTGGTCCACTATATACACCACCAGTTGGTGTGCCGCCACTTTGCGCTGATTGTACACCAGCATCAATACATAGATCTGCTAACGCTGTAAAATCTACCACTGGAAGATCGAATACTTCTATATCATCGGTCGCACTATTCTCACAGCCATTTCCATCCGTATATGTGTACGTTATTGTGTGTACACCAACTCCCGCTGTCGCTGGATCAAAATCATAATCCATTCCATTACCATTATCAGTAACTCCTGGTCCACTGTATGCTCCTCCTGTTGGTGTGCCGCCTCCAAGTCCAGCTTGAACACCTGCATCTACACATAAATCCATTGGTGCTGTAAATGCTACGACTGGTAAGTCAAATACCTCAACATCATCGGTAGCACTATTTTCACAACCATTGGCATCTGTATAGGTATATGTTATTGTATGTACTCCCGCTCCTGCTGTCGCTGGGTCAAAGTCATAGTCCATTCCATTTCCATTATCAGTAACTCCCGGTCCACTGTATACTCCTCCTGTTGGTGTGCCGCCACCTTGAGCCGATTGTACTCCAGCATCGATACATAGGTCTGCTAATGCTGTAAATGTTACTGTTGGTAAATCAAATACCTCAACATCATCACTTGCACTATTCTCACAACCATTCGCATCTGTATAGATATAATTTATTGTGTGTACTCCTGCTCCCGCTGCTGCAGGATCGAAGCTATAGGTCATGCCATTTCCATCATCGGTAACTCCTGGTCCACTATATGTTCCACCAGCTGGTGTTCCTCCTGCTTGTGCTGATTGTACTCCAGCATCTATACATAAATCCGCCAACGCTGTGAAATCCACCACTGGAAGATCGAATACTTCTACATCGTCTGTAGCACTATTCTCACAACCATTCGCATCTGTATAGGTATATGTTATTGTGTGTACTCCTGCTCCAGCCGCCATTGGGTCAAAGTCATAGTCCATGCCATTGCCATTGTCGGTAACTCCTGCTCCAGAATAAACTCCACCAGCTGGTGATCCACCACCTTGAGCTGATTGTACTCCAGCATCGATACATAGGTCTGCTAATGCTGTGAATGTTACTACAGGTAAATCAAATACCTCAACATCATCTGTTGCACTATTCTCACAACCATTCGCATCTGTATAGGTATATGTTATTGTATGTACTCCCGCTCCTGCTGTCGCTGGGTCAAAGTCATAGTCCACTCCATTTCCATTATCGGTAACTCCTGGTCCACTGTATACTCCTCCTGTTGGCGTTCCGCCACCTTGAGCTGACTGTACTCCAGCATCGATACATAGGTCTGCTAATGCTGTGAATGTTACTGTTGGCAAATCAAATACCTCAACATCATCCATTGCACTATTCTCACAACCGTTCGCATCTGTATATGTATATGTTAATGTATGAACACCAACTCCCGCTGCCATTGGATCAAAGTCATAATCCATGCCATTACCATTGTCGGTAACTCCTGGTCCACTATAAACTCCACCAGTTGGTGTGCCGCCACCTTGCGCTGATTGTACACCAGCATCAATACATAGATCTGCCAACGCTGTGAAATCTACCACTGGAAGGTCGAATACTTCTACATCATCTGTAGCAACATCGTCACATCCCTCTGCATTGTTAAATGTATAAGACAATGTATGCGTTCCTGCTCCTGCTGCTGCTGGATCGAAACTATAGGTCATTCCATTACCATCATCCGTAACACCTGGTCCTGAGTATACACCTCCTGTTGGTGAACCTCCTCCAAGACTGGTTTGCACCCCAGAATCAACACACAGGTCTGCTGGTGCTGTAAATGCTACAGTAGGTAATCCGAACACCCGGATGAAATCATCAAATGAATTTGAACATCCTTGAGCATCAGTAAGTGTATATGTTAAAATATGGAATCCTACACCCGCTGCACCAGGATCAAATGTAAAACTTGTTCCATTTCCATCATCGGTAACTCCTGGTCCACTATATACACCTCCTGGAGGGTTACCTGCTATATTAATCACCTCTGGTGCCGCATCTACGCAGAATGAATCTTGATCAGCAGGAATACTAAAAGTGACTATTGGTAAATCGAATACATGGATGAAGTCGGTAAACATACCTGCACATCCTGGACCCGATATAGTATACGTAATAAGTTGTAGTCCTGGACCAGCACCTGCCGGATCAAATGTGAAACTCATTCCATTTCCATCATCGGAAACACCCGGGCCACTATAAACTCCACCTGCTGGTGATCCTGCATTTGCAATCACTTCAAGACCATTATCTATACATAATGTATCTAATGAAGGTGGAATTGTAAGAATAACTGGAGTTGGAGGCGTAACATTCACTGTAGCCATTACAGCCCCTGAACATCCTGGGCCTGGATAATTATAGGTAATGGTATGCATTCCGAGTCCAGCGGCTACTGGATCAAAATCATAATCCTCTCCATTTCCATTATCTGTTACACCAGGTCCGCTATATACACCGCCTGTTGGTGATCCTCCATTAAAGGTCAATACTCCACTAGTGAAGCAAACATCTCCAGGGGACATAAGTGTAGGTAAAGCAAATACTTCAACCATATCAGTTGCTAGCCCTTCACATCCATTACCATCAGTATAATTATATGTTATAGTATGTACACCAGCTCCGGCAGCCATAGGATCAAAATTATAATCCATTCCATTCCCATTATCTGTTACACCAGGTCCGCTATATACACCGCCTGCTGGGGTGCCACTACCTTGTCCAAGCTGTACACCCGCATCTATGCAAAGATCAGCTAATGCTGTAAAGCTTACTACGGGTAAAGACCATACTTCCACATCATCTGTTGCCGAAATCATACAACCATTACCATCTGTATAAGTATAAGTGATTGTATGTACACCAGCTCCAGCTCCCATAGGATCAAAATCGTAATCCATGCCATTGCCACTATCTGTGACTCCAGGGCCACTGTAGACACCTCCTGTTAAAGAGGCACCCCCTTCTCCAACTTGTAAACCTGCATCAATACATAGGTCAGCAGGAACAGTAAAGCTTGCAGGAGCAACTGACAGAACGGTTAAATCATCTGTAGCAGCATCGCCCTCTATAACTCCCGCAGATCCAGTAGCTGTGATCACACTTGTGGTGTTTAAATAGGTTCCTGCGGCACTTCCACAAGGTATTTCAACAATCACATCAAAAGTGCAACTTTGGCTTGGAGCTAATACACCTTCATCGAAAGCAATAGTAGATGTTCCTGTTACCGAAGAGCTTGGTCCACAGATACCATTTAAAGGAAGATTTGTCGCAATCATTCCAGAAAGGACAGCGTCCAGATCATCGGTAAATCTAATTGCATTTACTGAATTAACTGGATCAGGATTAGTGATTGTAAACGTTAGCGTCGTCGATTCACCAGGCTCTACATCTCCAGCAAATGATTTTGAAAATTGCAATAATTGAAAGTCCAAATCATCAGAGGCTGGATCTCCTACAACAGGAAAACCATTGATCTCTCCCGTTACTCCACTTGTAGGACAGGGTAAGGAACCTCCGTAAGGAGCAGTTATCGGGGTTTGAAGAGTCATACTAAAGCTACAGGAAGCACCTGCTGCCAGACTTCCTCCTGTAAAACTCAATAATCCTGTACCACTTACCGTACCGCCACATGCAGCCATCGGCAAGCCAGTAGCCTGTAAACCAGGTAGCAAGGCGTCAAAATCATCGGTAAAAGCAATATTGCTGACCGCATTTGAGGCATCAAGATTAGTCAATGTATATTCTACAGTCACGGTACCACCTGGAAGTACTGGATCATCTGTAAATGTTTTACTTAATGCAATTAAATTATCGTTTACTTCCAATATATCCGTGGCTGCAGGAAGAGACAAAGTCATCCCATTTATTGTAGCTGTAAGATTTGAAGTAACATTAGTATATGTACCAGAAGTCGCACCTGCAGGCACTCGCACATTTACATCAAATGAACAAGAAGTACCTGCTAATACCTCCCCACCTGTGAAAATCAGAAAGTTTGTTCCAAATATCGAACTGGCTGCACCACATGGCATCGTTGGTAACGGAGCTTCAGCAACCAAACCTGGTAATACTGTTCCTAAATTATCACTAAAAAAAACATTGGTTGCATCTTCTGTAGTAGTATTGTCAATCGTAAATCTAAGCGTTACCAAGTCTCCAGGAATTGCTGGATCATCAATAAATTCCTTGGTAAGAGTCAGTCCACCTATAAGAAGGTCATCTGTAGCTGCACTACTAGTTCCTGTCTGCCCGGCTACTGTAGCACTAAGCCCACTAGTGGTATTGGTATAAATTCCAGGTAAAGTACCAGCTGGCACTTGTACTGGCACTGAAAAAGTGCAAACATCTCCAGGAGACATGGTGCCTCCAGTAAAACTAAGGTTAGTTGTTCCACTCAATTGAGAACCAGTCCCACAAACATCATTAATAGGTAATCCAATTGCCGCAAGACCTGGAATGACAGCATTCAGATCATCTGTAAATGAAATAGCAGTTGCATCACCAGTAGCAAAATCATCATAAGCAATTTCAAACTCAAGATTTACAATATCACCTTCATTTACTGGGTCGTCCGTAAATGATTTTGATAAATCTGGTAAGGCAAGAACCACAAGATCATCCGAAGCAGGGTTGCTTGTAACGATGTCTCCGTCTATGATACTAGATAAAAAGCTGGTCATATTATTATAAGATCCAGAAGGTGTATTGGACGGAATCAATAGGTCAATCGAAAAAGAACAAGAGCCTCCAGCTGCAATTTCACCACCAGTCATTTGAAAGGTTAGATCACCACCGATTAAAGGAGTAGAAAAATTAGAACTAGCTCCACAAGTACCAAACGCTGGCAAAGAAGTAATAGTAGCTCCAGATATAAAAGCAGCTATATTATCGGTAAAAGTAATATCTGTTGCTGGATTCGCAGGGTCTGGATTTGTGATTGTAAATTCTAAAGTTGTTGTTCCTCCAGCGACTATAGGATCGTTTAGAAATACCTTGGTTATTGTCGGCACATAAGCAATGGTCAAATTCTCATTCGCCATATTCCCTGTTATAGTTGAGCCATCAAGGTCTCCTGTCACAGCACTGGTTGTATTGGTATAGATCCCACCTGCAGCTCCAGCAGGAACTGATAATGGAATGGTAAAAGTGCAAGAACCTTCTGGCGGAATAGTCCCTCCCGTGAATGTTAGAACATTGGTCCCTGATAATACAGAACCAGTTCCGCAAACATTATTAATTGGTGTTCCGACAGCTGTCAATCCAGCTAAAACCGTAGTCAAATCATCAGTAAAAGCAACATTGGTTGCTGTAAAATCCCTGCTAAAGTTAGTAATGGTAAATTCGAGATTCGTTGTACCGCCTGGAGAAGCAGGATTCGGATTAAAAGATTTCTGAAGAAAGATTTCCGTAGGAGTTACTACCTCCAATGCAGCGCTGGCTTTTCCGCTTGAAAGAAATTGAAACGCAGAATTTTGTCCAGTTAAATCGCTCGTTACATTATTCAATGTACTGGCAATCGTACCAACAACATCAACACTAATCGTACAAGTGCCTCCTGCAGCTATAGCAGGAATGTTAGAATAACTATAGGAAATAACAGTACTACCAGGCTCAGCAGTCAAGGTACCACCAGAACATCCGATAACAATATTTGGAGGAGAAGCGACTTCCATGCCAGCGGGTAAATTATCAGAGAAATTTAAACTCCACATATCAAGCGCATTTGCTGAATTGTCTATGGTAAAAGTCAAAGTACTACGTTCTCCAAAGTTGACGCTGCCAGGGCTAAAACTTTTGGAAAAACCAGGACGGTCAGTAGCCACAGTCAAATTCGCTGAAGCTGTTCCACTATTTCCAGAACTAGAATTCAGATCACCTGTAGTATTTGTATGTGTACCTGGTGTACTACTGGTCACATCTACAGTAATAGTACAAGTGCTAAAGGCTCCTAAAGTACCACCGGTATAAGAAATAGTCGATCCCCCATCCGGAGCAGTAACGGTTCCACCTCCACAGGAATTGGTTACATTAGCTGGTGTAGCAATGGTCATTCCTGCTGGTAAATTATCGGTAAAATCCAAATCCGTCACTCCATCTGCAGATCCAGAATTGTCAATTGTAAAAGTCAAAGTAGTAACACTTCCAGGGCCTATCGAATTAAAGTCAAAAAATTTGTTAAATGCGGGTGGTGTTAGATTTAATACTTCAACATCATCAGTAGCGGAATTCGCTCCGACTGTATAGGTGAGTGTATGGACACCAACACCTGCTGATGCAGGGTCGAATGTATAAGTCATACCGTTGCCATCATCTGTTGTACCAGGGCCCGAATAGACTCCTCCTGTCGGTGAGCCTCCACTTACGCCTGTTTGTACATTTGCATTGACGGATAAATCGTCAAGAGCTGTAAAAGTCACCTGTGCGGAAAGCGAAGCGGGCAGAGCGATCAACAATATTCCAAACAAAAGGGGAAATAGAGAAAATGAATGGAACGAATCAGTTTTCAAAAACAAGTGTGTCACTTTATTCATCGGAGTTATTTCTAAATTATATACAATCAAAATATCAATATATCCAGACCTTACCAACCGTTAAAACTTAAATTCAACAAATCTAAATAAGAACATTATCCATTAGATTTAAATGAACACACTATTGTAAATGAGATGATTCAAAAAATGCTTGGATTAGCAAATCTGCCAATATTAAAGCATTCTTTGAATCATCTCAATGGTCGGTTTTCAATCTAATCATATCAATACTGCTATGATTTCTTTTTTTAATTTCAGTATAATCGATCAAATATAATACCATAATATTGAAATAAAGCATTATTCCAATTAAGTTTTTTTTCATACATCTTCCACATATTTCCACAGTTACATATTTTTTTATTACTTATATATAACAAAAACAATACTAACCCATTTGACAAATTAAATTAAAATATCAGTGTAAGAGCTCTCCAAAAAAAAATTGAACAAGGTTTTTTTAAGTATTTTTAGAATCAATAGGCATAAAAAAGACTCAAAGTGGAAGAAGATACTATTACACATCAAAAAATTAAAGATCATAGAGGAATACCGTGCGGAAATTAAAAATGCCTAAATTGCATCCCAAGAGTTGAATCATCAGACAAATCGATAAAACATGTTCTTTCCCGAGAAGAAAACCCTCGGTGAATGTACAATATACTGCTTTTGCACCGTACCTTTGGATGTGCTATAGGATCTAATGTCAGACAATAAATAAAAGACCTTTTTATGAAATATTTTTTCTTACTTTTCTTTCTTGGCTTATTCCAACAGCACTATGTATATAGCCAGGAAACTTCAGATTTTCAACCTGTCATTGGACTAATTGGACAGCTGGAAAGTAATAAAGATGCGAAGTGTCATGCCACTGCTTCCCGCCTTGAAGATTTCATGTATGGGACCCCACTTAGCTTTGAAGCCAGAGATAAACGAATCGCCTTTCAAAAGAATTATGTCAAAACCCTTTGGTTGGATTATACGAAAACAATAAATAGCCGATCAGGGACGCTGGATCAATTGACTATATTCAAAGAAATAGAACAAAAATATTTCAGTTATTATGAGGATGAACTGGGAATTCACCTCTCCTTTCCAAATCATCCTAAGGTTTTTGTTGCCGCAAGAGACTATAGACAATACAGCTCTGTGGCATACTCTTTAAGAGCCATTCTATCCGTTCAGCAATCTTTTCTTTTTGAATCAGAAACACTGGCTTCCCTGGATGATGAGGTGATGACCTATTTTAAAAAAAGTATAGATCTGGCTGTTTTGGCCTTGCTTAAGGAGTCTGATAAATTAGCCAGAGAGGATAATGAATTCGAAATCGGTAAAACCCATATAGATGCTGCCACAAAAATATTGTTTAATGACCTGAAGTCAAGACCTAAAATATCGGTCAACAAGCAAAACCAAAACCATGATTATAAGGCACTTGTGTATAAAATTATCGATCAAAAGTTAACAGCCTACCGAAATTATAATAAAATCAATCAATCGGTTTTTCTTAGAAATATTCAAGTCTATTTTTCTAGAATACTTTGGCCAACAGATCCAGCAGTAAGTAAAGAACTTTCAACTTTCTACACGAATCTCATGGTACAATTCAGTGCGGATTTACTAAATTATGCTGAGCAGCGTGCCATACAGCAAAACAAAGCTACTTTGGAATATGAAGAGATTTATCATGCTGTTCAGGCTTATTTGCCTCATTCGATCAATATGTTTGAAGATGTGACGTACTTCCCTAATTTGGATATGCAAAATCAAATTGTCATTGAAGCTTATGATTTGGATGCTTTTCGGGATAGCGGATTGCATTGGCAATACTTAAAATATGTACTGGATGATCAGGAAAGCAATCTTAAAGTCGCACTTGATCCTTTTGCTTTAGAATTACTGGTGGAAGGAATCGCTCAATTTGCAGTGTTGGTCTTTAGAATGGGCGGAGCCAATGCCAAAGAACTAGGACAGGAAGTAATGGAAATTCAACATATTAAAAATGCCTTACTAAACTTTCAAAGCAAGTTGGACGAACATCAAAAGATACCTGCTTCTAATCTGGACACAAAAATTATATCTGGTAAATCAACTGCCAGCCTGAATACAGAAACCCCTTTTTCAGAAATATCCAATGAAGCAGCATTAAACTTTGAACATCGCAATTCCGATTGGTTGAACCGAACGATAAGAGCTTATGTGGTCAAAGAGGATGAAAACTTGGCTCGATTGGCGATCCCGCCTGCTTTTGGTGGAAGCGGAGTAGCGGCCGAAGATATGGATAATGATGGTTGGGTCGATATCTTGCTTTTGGGAGGACGAGGAAATCGACTTTTCAAAAATGACAAGGGTAAACAATTTGTTGATGTGACAGATCTTGCTGGGTTGAACTGGAAACGTCCAGATGGTAATTATGGTGAACCACGGCAACCGATATTGATAGACTTTGATAACGATGGCTGGCAGGATATATTTATTTCTTATGCCAACGATGCTCATCGCATTTATCGCAATAGAGGGGACGGCACCTTTGAGGATATGACAGACCAGGCTAATCTTGGTGGAGAAGGTTTGATCGGAGGACCTGCTACTTCTATTGATTATGATAAGGATGGATTAGCAGATATCTATATTGGATATTTTGGAAATTATCTTGATGGGGAGTTACCCACCTTGAAACGACATAATACCAATGGGAGTCCAAATAAACTTTTCCGAAACATGGGCAACTTTAGATTTGAGGATGTTTCTGAAGGCTCTGGGCTACAAAACCTCGGATGGACTCAAGCAGTCGGGCACACTGACATCAATGGGGATGGCTGGCAAGACCTCATTGTTGGTAATGATTTTGGAATAAATGCATACTATCTTAATAATCAGGACGGCACCTTTACAGATTCCAGTGCTGAAATGGCCACAGATAAGCCTTCCTACACTATGAACATTGGGATCAGCGATTTAAATCGAGATATGCGTCCCGATTTTTATATTTCCAACATTGTCGTTATGGAAAAAGACGATAAATATGTACTCCCAAACGAAGATACACCAGCTCATTTTGACCCTTCCTCACTTGCCACCATGCGTGTAGTAGAAGCGAATGACCTTTTTATTTCTTCAGCAGGTGAAAATGGTAAACCCAACTATGCTAAATCTACAGCCATTGGCAGAGGATATTCTGCAACCGGCTGGTCCTGGGATGCCGACTTTTTTGATTTCGACAACGATGGCGATGATGATCTTTATTGCCTTACGGGAATGAACCAATATAGCGTTTATGGTTCTTCTAATGAATACTATAGCAGCCCGGAGGGTGAAGCCAAGGAAGTAACCTATGCTAATAGTAATGATGAAGCCAATATTCTATTTAGTAATGAGCAAGGGACACTGGAAATAGTTACTAATTCCGGAGGCTTAGATTATTCCGGAACGTCGAGAAGCGCCGCTTTTTTTGACATGGATAATGATGGAGACTTAGAGGTTATTGTCAATGATTATCAACACAAAGCAAAGTTGTTTCGAAACAACACAAAGCAAGAAGCCAATACAAATAATTGGGTGGCGATCAAGTTAATAGGTGATCCTTCGCAAAAAATTACTAAAGATGCCATTGGTACAGCACTTATACTAACAACTCCGGATGGGGATAAAAAATGGAAAGAAGTATATAGTACTACTGGGTATTTATCCGTTCATCCAAAAACATGTCATTTTGGATTAGGAGCTGCCAAATCATGCAAGCTGGAAATTAGATGGCCAAACGGGCATGTACAAAAAGTAGAAAATATAGATCCTAACAAATTGCATGTTATTACCTATAAGTAAAGCTTTTTTGGGGCGATAAATCATTTTTAAGGCCGTCATTAATATTCGTTACTTAGTCTGGTGGTAATACCGATTTTAATGGCAGCAAATCGGATAATACTTAAATTAGCACGTGACAACCACCAAATCCTATTAGGTGAAAACACCTAATTTGCACATGCCTCCATTTAAAGTAACCCGGGATTGTTCATTTTTCCTTTTTTGTGATTATATTGCTTTCAAATTGTTCACTAAATTCCCCTATAGCTATTTTGCTATAATAAAAAACTCACATATTATGAAAGTTAAAAATTTACTTTTTAGCACCCTGTTTTTTTGTTGTGCATTAGGAATACAAACCCTGAATGCCCAATTGGTCGAAGAGGCCTCGATTACGGCTAATGAAGCCAATTTTAAAATGATTAGTCCTAATTCCTACTTAATGGAAATCGCTGGGCCTGATGATTATTATTTTAGACAGGAAATTGAATTTACCAATAATATCTCTCTGTCAAATATTGATACGAAGGGAAAGAAATTTCCTGATGGGGCTTACAAGATGCAAGTCACACCAATAGTTACCTTGTCTGAAACAATACGACAAGAACTCGCTGTCTTGAGGAAGGAAAATGATCAGAAAAAGATCGCAGCCTTTCGTATGGAGCATGAGCTTCCTGAAGCTGTAAATGTATATAATATTTCTTTCAGCATCCAAAATGGCCAATTTGTGTCGCCGAATCGGATAGAAGGGAAAGCAGTAAACATACCTAAGACTTCAATGATATGGGAACAAGATCATCCAGTACTATATGCTTCCATAAATAATATTGACATGGAATATGGAATACCTGCAATAGCTTCTAACGCTCTGCCTTTGGCAACAGATAATACACCAATGCTCGAAGATGATCAGCAGTTTTTGGATGATGTCATCGTTGTGGGTAGTATCTGTGTAGGTCAGGATTGTAACAATGGCGAAAGTTTTGGCTTTGATACTCAACGATTAAAAGAAAATAACTTACGTATCCATTTTGATGACACCAGTACTTCTGCTAGTTTTCCAAGTAATGACTGGAGGATTAGCATCAATGATTCTGCAAATGGAGGGTCCAGCTATTTTGCGGTAGAAGATGCCACTGCTGGAAATACTCCATTTCGTATAGAAGCTGGGGCAGGATCCAATGCGCTACATGTTGATGCCAGTGGTGGTAATGTAGGTTTAGGAACTGCGACTCCTGTAGTAGAATTGCATGTGGCAGATGGAGATTCTCCTACTTATCGTTTAGAACAAAATGGTTCTTCTGGCTTTACTCCTCAAACTTGGGATATAGCTGGTAATGAGACAAATTTCTTCATTAGGGATGTAACGAATGGTAGTAAACTTCCTTTCAGAATCAGACCTACCGCTCCAGACAATAGCATTTATATAGATACTGATGGAGATGTGGGCATGGGGACGAATTCACCAGATGCAAGTCTTGATGTTGAAGGCACGGGTACAATGGAAGTTCGTCTTACATCAACAGATGATGGAATTGCTCAAATGGCTCTTAATAGCAACAAATTGTGGGAAGTCAGATCTCTTTCCGATGGTGACTTTGTCGTAAAAAGAGATGGTATTGGTGGAGCTGTACCGCTTAGGATTGGTTCTTTGGCAGACAATAATCTCATCCAGATTGGTGAGACAGCTACTAACGTTGTAAATGTAAATGGAAATATAACGGCTACTGGTACAATCACGCCTGATTACGTTTTCGAACCGGAGTATGAATTAGAATCAATCGAAGAGCACGCCGCATATATGTGGAGAGAAAAGCATTTGCCAGCTGTTGACGCAGCCAAGACTGATGGTAAAGGCAACGGTAAAGTTGACCTTGTCAACAGAAGTCAGCAGTTACTAGAGGAGCTCGAGAAAGCTCATATCTATATCGAACAGCTCAACAAGAGAATAAATAATGAGAAGGAAAGTAATTTTGAAGTCAAAAACGAGCTGCAGCAGACTATCGCTCTGCAAGCAGAAGAAATTGCTAACTTAAAAGCTCAACAGACTAAAATGGAAAATCAGCTGGCTGAATTGATCCAAATGGTTTCCACTTTGAATAAAACTCATAATTCTTCTGATAAAGCTAATGGAGAAAAAGAATAATTTAATCTCCTATGGTTTTAAATTTATTAATTCTAAAAAAAAGATTCTAATGAAAAATATAAAATATATCGCAATATTGGTTTTCCAATGCGCTTTTTTACAATTTGCTGTCGCTCAGTCGGCTGATAATAATGGCCGTCCGATGAATGCTAACCCTGGGCCGATTGATAAGACCAAAACAACTAGTTCTGTTGCCAAGGATGTACCAAATACCGCATCCTATATTATTGACCTCGATGTAGCAGGAGCACCGAAAATTGGTGTTGAAGAAAAGGAGGAAGACATCACCTATCCAATAGATTTGGAGCTCATGAAGGATGAAATAATGGCCAATAGCCCTGCTGAAGTGTCTCAAAAAGTCACTGAATTAACAGCATTAGTGGATAATTTACGCCAGATGACTGAAGAGCTAAGAATGGAAAATAAGGTAATCAGAGAGAGTTTAAACAATTGCTGTTCGAGCAATGTGCGAGGTCTTTCAGCCAATGATGCCTACCTGTTACAGAATGCTCCTAATCCATTTAATGCATCGGCAGAAATACGCTACTTCGTTCCTGAAAATTTGGAAAATGTAGAAATAAATATTTGCGACATTAAGGGAACTGTATTGAGCACTGTTAAAGTAAGTGAATCTGGTTTTGGTCAATTGGAAGTAGATTCAGCAGCTTATGGTAATGGTACTTTTGTATACACACTTTCTGTAAATAGAGAAATTATTGATTCTAAAGTGATGATTGTTACAAAGTAATATAGAAGACGAAAGGATGAAGTAACTGATAAAACAGTTCTTTATCAGAAATAAAAACTGAAAAAGAGCCTTGTAGAAATAATTCTGCAAGGCTTTTTTATTATTGAAGGGAAATTCATAAGTAGGAATATCCTTTATAAATCATTGGTTGCATAGGTGTTACTCCTGAATTGAAACCCCGTTTATCTAATATTTTACGTAAATTCGATGTAATATTTTTCAACCTAGACCAGTCCTTCGCCAGGACGGGCGTTCATTTTTTGCATTGCCGAGTCCACTCTAAAAAGGTTGGTTAAAGAAAATTGATTTTTGTATTTTGTAGTAAATATTAAAGATCATGTTTAGAGAAAACACAAGTTATCAGCAAGGTGATTTATTTGGCTTTGAACATTGTTTAACCGAGAAGCAGAGGAAGTATTTTGAACGATCTACGGAGGCCACATTCTTTCTTGAGGTATTTCATAAAATTAATGAGAAAGATTTTGCTCAACTGTACTCCAATACAAAGAGTAGACCTAATGTTCCGGTGAATCAATTGGTTGGAGCTTTAATATTGAAGCATCTAAATGATTGGACATATGCTGAACTTTTTACTAATCTTACTTTTAATGCATTGAGTCGATATGCTATTGGTATAACAAATCCTCAACAGGATATTTTTTCAGAAGCTAGTATTTTCAATTTTCAAAACCGACTTATAGAGCACTTTAATAAAACGGGAGAGGATCTAATTAATAACGTATTTGTATCCCTTACCGACAAGCATTTAGAAAAGTACAAAGTAAATACGTCTACTCAACGAGGAGATAGTTTTTTAGTAGACTCCAAGGTGATAGAGTATTCAAGACTTCGCTTGTTTATTGAAGTTTTAAAACGTTTACAGCGCATATTGAACAAAGAAGATCAAAAAAGCATAGAAGAATATGTAGGTGTATACGATGATCAATCTTCTGGTCATTATGTTTATTCCATACGCAAACAGGATATTACGCCTCACTATGAGCAAATCGCACAGGTATATTACACGGTATATCATATTCTAGGAGAAAAATATAAAGACAAGGAAGCTTATCAAACCTTCCTTAGAGTCTATAAAGATTACTTCAAACAAGGCCATGGGGATGACAAAATTGAAATAAGACCTGCCAATGAATTAGAATCCTCTAAGATTAATTCACCAGATGATCTTGATGCTACATTCAGTTCAAAATATGGATCGGCACATATCGGTTATTCCACTCATATTAGTGAGACAAGACATCCTGATAATAAAGTAGAATTGATCACCGATGTTGTGGTAGTTAAAAACAATGTGAGTGATGACAGAATACTGGAAACACGAATAGAAGCTATGAAGGCAAGAATGCCTGATTGGGAGGAATACTTTGTAGATGGCGCTTATGGAAATGAAAAAGTAGATAAATTGAACAAGGCACATGGCATCACACAATATCAAAGTGCAATAAAAGGAAGAAGGTCACATTCAAAACTACGAATTCAAAAAGAGGACGGGAAAATATGGGTGAGTTGCGGAGGTGGACAAAAAGTAAGCGTTCAGAAAACGGCAAAGATGTATTGTGCGGTGTTCGATAATTCAATATGTGAAACATGTCCTATTAAAAACAAATGTAGAACTAAGAAATGTGGAGGAAAGTTTGTCAAGGCAAAGAGGCTATTTTACTTTACAGATAAGAACATATTAGCCCATCAACGATTTATGAATATCGATCAATTACCCAAAGAACGAAAGACGATAAGAGCAAATGTAGAAGCCACTGTAAAAGAAATGAAACGTGGCATGAAAAACGGTAAAGTTCGAGTAAGACGTAGGATTCGTGTGTCCATGCATATGGTTTTTACAGCCTTAGGAGTCAATCTTAGAAGAATACATCTAAGATTGACCGAATTTGCCATTATATTCCTCTTTTTAGACTCTCATCCTTCAACTTGCTTGAGATAGCCAATAATTGGATTGTTGAGAATAAAAGCTAAATCTTTAATACTCATTGAACAAATTCATTTTGAACCATGCTTTTTAGAGTAGACTCATTGCCAAAAAAACGAACCAAAAAACGCTAGACTGGCTAAATGCAGCACGCATAGCCGCTCCCTCATCCCAAAACCCAGTCAAGGCAACGCTTCTTTTACCTCTTGGTTAATTCTGGAGCTATCTTCTTTGAAAGTTAGTCTACTCCTGAACATGCCTATTGAAGTGATTTAAAAACGTAGACGTAGTTACACGGCCATAGGTTAAAATATACCGGCAGGATAAATTTTGTCATCATTTTTAACCAAAAATGCCGCCAAAATTGATTATTAATCCGATTTCTAGCCTTGGATTGCAATCCAGGGCTAGAAAAAGTAAAGCCCTACAGGATTTTTTGAAATAAAAGACTGACTGTGTAATTACCATAATGTTTTAAATCACTTCATACACCTACTCTACTAATCCAAATAAGTGTAAATTCATTTTAAAAGTTCTTATGTACCTTCTTTCTCACTTATACTTTACCCATCGAAAATTAAAAACCTGTGAAGAAAATTGATGGAATTCTAGCGGTTCTTAAAGTCCTTCATTTTCAAAAAAGGATATTTATTTTATTCCGTTTGAAATATCATAATTTGTAAACTTTGCAACTATTAATAAACTTTATAGCTTTGTGTTATGGTCGTTCATAAAGAAGAGAAAATTTCGAATAAAGTGGCTACTACACCCAGGGAAATTTTTATGCCGCACCCTAGTTTGGGTTGGAAATTGAGACCTAATTCCAAAATTCGAGTGCCTTTCAGAGATATTGTCCAATCAACAAATGATGAAGGGTGGAGAACTGTGATGAATCAACCTAAAAGTTCAAAAAGCAACATAACCTTTTATGGATGTTCATTTACATATGGCACATCACTTTCTGATTCAGAGACCTTCACCAGCCTAATTCAACAATATTTTCCTGAGCATACTGTATTAAATAGAGGAATAGGTGGGCATGGAACGGTACAAAATTATATTCAGTTTAGAAGTGACGTCAAGAATGGGAAAGTGGATACAGCAGTATTTTGTGTAATTAGTGATCACAGATTTAGGAATATTGGACATCCTGTACGGATGAAAGCACATCTTTCTCCTAAGTGGTATGAAATAGGAGTAGAACATTTACCAATTGTTACATTAGATCGAAATTGCAATACTGAGATTGAATATATTTCTATTTGGCAGCCTTCACTTATAAAGAATGATTTTGAGCGTTTTTTACCTCCCGATTATTACCTTGACAAAGCCACCATTGAAATGTTTAGGACTATTGGACGTTTTGCAAACGACCATAAAATACCATACAAAATTGTTTTACTTGATTCAATAGATCCGGATTTTAATAAGATTATGACTAAAAAGGTGGATCATGTTGTTGATATTTCTACACCATTCAACGAAGAGTTTATTTTCATTCCAAATGATATCCATCCAAATGTAAAAGCTAACAAAGTTTTTTTTGAACGATTGATCCCAATATTAAATGAAATAATGCGATGAGAAACGTAGAAAAATACATACTTGGAATATCTGCATTTTTTCATGATTCAGCTGCTGTACTATTAAAAGGCAATGAATTGGTGGCAGCAGCGCAAGAAGAACGTTTTTCCAGAAAGAAGTTGGATGCCTCATTTCCAACTCAATCTATTGAGTATTGTTTATCATTTTTACCTCCAGATAAGAAGGTGGATTATGTCGCTTTTTACGAAAATCCAATTTTAAAAATGGATCGTATTTTTTCCAACTCACTAAAAAATGTACCACGTGGTGCACCTATTTGGCCGCAAACATTATCAACTACAAACGTACTTAGCAACAAGCTACCTCAATTATTATTAAACCTGCAAAGCGATCCTCATAAACTATTTTTTTCGAACCATCATATGTCTCATGCGGCTTCTGCCTATTATCCATCTGGGTTTGATGAAGCAGCAATACTAGTGGTAGATGGTGTTGGCGAATGGTCTACAACATCTATTTTTCACGGAGTTGGAGATGAAATTAAAGGGATAAAAGAAATAAAATTTCCACATTCGCTTGGTCTTCTTTATAGTGCTTTTACCCAATATTGCGGATTTAAAGTAAATTCTGGAGAATATAAATTAATGGGGCTGGCACCCTTTGGAATTCCTAGATTCCAAAAACTCATTTATGAGAATCTGATTGAAGTGAAAGATGACGGGTCGTTTCGACTAAATTTGAAGTACTTTAATTATATGACCGATAACTCGACCATTAATCCTTTATTTGGTCAGTTATTTGGCCGACAAGCGAGGCATCCTACAGAACCAATAACGCAGCACTATCGTGACGTGGCTGCTTCTGCTCAAGCTGTTACCAATAAAGTAATGACGGCTCTTGCAAATACGGCTCTGAGATTAACGGGAAGCAAGAAGCTATGCCTTGCTGGTGGTGTTGCGCTGAATTGTGTTGCCAATTCTCAAATAGCGAATTTATTTGGCAACAAAGAAAATCTATGGATTCAACCGGCTGCGGGAGATGCCGGAGGTGCTTTGGGTGCGGCATTATTGGTCGGCAAACGTTCTTTAAGCACGGAAAGAGTAGAAATGAATCCTTTTTTAGGCCCTGAATATTCTGATGCTCAAATTAAAAAATCTCTTGATGACCTAGACGTAATTTATCGATACATCTCCGATGAGAATGAATATCTGCAAATGATCTCAACCGCCTTATCCAACGAACATATTGTTGGATTTTTTGAAGGCCGGATGGAGTTTGGACCCAGAGCCTTGGGATGTAGGTCAATTCTTGCTGATCCAAGGGTAAATGGAATGCTACAAGCGGTAAATAATAAAATTAAATTTCGCGAGTCATGGCGTCCTTTTGCTCCTGCAATTTTGGAAGAGGAGGCCCCCAATTATTTTGAAAGTATAGTTAAAAGCCCTTATATGCTGCTAACTTCAAAAATCAAAGATGAATATAGGACAAACAAAGAAATTAATCAATCACATATGCCAGGTGAAAGTCTTTACAAAATATTGAATTATTCATATTCTACTTTTCCTGCAATAACACACTGTGATTATAGTTCAAGGTTACAAACTGTAAATCATTCTAATGGGATATTTTATCGACTGCTCAGGTCTTTTTTTGAAAAAACAGGGTGCCCAATGTTGTTGAATACCTCATTTAATGTTAGAGGTGAGCCTATTGTTTGTTCACCTAAAGATGCTATTGATTGTTTTTTTAATACTCACCTTGATATTTTAGCAATTGGTAAGTTTTACATTGAAAAATCGGCTCAGAATCCTAATTTAAAATCCAAGATTAATAAAATGAAATTTGATGCAGACTGATTCTTTAGCTTTAATTGAATTTTTTGTGGAAGTAGTCTGTTCAGCAGCAGACCAAACGCCTGTTGGGCCAAATGCCCGCAATTTGGACAATGATGATTCTTTTTTTTCTGATATAGAAGATAATATTGTCCAGTATACTTCCATGCACGATTTGCTTCATGGTCATGATGAATTCTTAAAAACACTTGCGGAAAATTGGCAAAAAGAATTCAATAAACCTTGGCAAATGTTAGTTCAAATTGATGATTTTATAAATGAAAATAAGGCATATTTTGAAAGGTCGAAAATAGAGGTAAGAACTATTATGGATTATGTGTATACGGTAGTTTAATATTGAATTGATTTAAAAACATATTAGTAACTACGCAGCCATAGGAATGATCATATCGGTTGGATTAATTTTGTTATCATTTTTGACCAAAAATACCGCCAAAATTGATTTTTATCCAATTCCTAGCCAAGGATTGCAATCCAAGGCTAGGAAAAGTTAAGCCCATCAGGCTTGTATTGTAAAAAATATACAGAATATGATGCTTTCACAAATGTACAGACAAGTTGAATCCCATGGATAAAAAGATAATCGCAATAGGAGCGTTAGGAGGTAGTGGCACAAGAGCAATAGCGCAAGTTTTAATTCAAGCAGGTATTTTTATGGGGAATGACCTAAATGTATCTAATGATAATTTATTTTTCACAAGATTATTAAAAAATCCAGGATGGTATAAAAAAGCTTCACTTAAGGAAAAGAACAAAAGACTGTATGCTTTTAAAAAATACATGGAAAGTGGAAAAATAGCTCTCAAAGATTTAATAATCTATTATAGATCAGCATATACAAATCCTACTCATTCATCTGAGTTAAGTTTTTATTCTGACGTGTTTAAATTACTATTTAGCAAAAAAATATCGCGTGATGTTTGGGGATGGAAGGAGCCAAACACACAAATATATGTGAGCGAAATATTTAATTTATTTCCTAACCTTAAATATATTCATGTATTAAGAAATGGACTTGATATGGCTTTCTCAGAAAATAAACAACAACTTAATAACTGGGGATGGAAGTATCAGATTTATTTAAATGGGAATGAAACTAAAAATGAATTAGCCGTCAAGCAATTAGATTATTGGATTGAATCGACCAAGGGTGTAATCGCTAATTCAAAAGGTTTTGAAAATCGGTTCTTGATGGTCAGACATTCTGATTTTTGTCAGAACCCCCAAAAGGAAGTTGATAGAATATTGCAATTTAGTGAAACCCCTATCTCGTCTGCCAAGCTTAAAGAACTTTATGAAATACCCAGTACCCCAAGTTCAGCGAATCGATATAAGAACTATGATTTGAATATTTTTTCTCAAGGACAATTACAATTTGTAAAAGAAATGGGGTTTGAAATAGGTACTGGTGAGCACTAGTTTATAGACCCCAATTAAGCGCAGTTTCACCTACTTTGTAACGACCTAGGTGCTTAAAAAAAGAACAGTCAGAATGAATTTTGTCATCATCTTCACTAAAAATGCCGCCAAAATTTGAGTTTTGAATAATTCCTAGCCTAGGATTACAATTTCAGACTTGGAATATATAACTCATTCAGACTTCACAACACAATATCCACTTCCTATCCGAGTAGTTACTTTACGTTTAGATTTTAGGCAACTTCAGTTCATCTTCGTTATTTTCCCAACCAATATTAAATAATCTTTAGAGTTTGCTTTACATTGCAGGAAATTGCCTTTTAATCATGCAAATTAACATATTTAAGATTAGTCATACAGCCTTTAATGTGCTGACCATCAGAAATTTACACAAACCTCTATTTCTATTTTTACCGACTCAACACATTTTCTAAAATTAAAACCTAAAATATCAATCGTCAAATTATATGAGTAATGAAGCTGGCATGGCAAAGCATATGGGAAATATAGTTATTGTACTTGGAATGCATCGGAGTGGAACCTCTGCTTTTACAGGGGCATTAAAGATAGCAGGATTTGATTTGGGTAGGGACATAATGCAAGCCAATGAATATAATGTAAAGGGATATTTTGAGAATAATAAAATAGTAGAATTAAATGATAAAATATTAGGCTACTTCAACGCGTCATGGGATTCCATGTTTTTTTTACCTGAAAAATGGGAAGAAGACGAACGTCTAAAGCAATGCAAACTTGATGCGATACAAATTATCAATTCTGAATTTGATCGAGAAAGCAATATTGCGATCAAGGATCCAAGATTTGGGATTTTGCTCCCATTTTGGAAATCAGTATTTGAAACATTGAAAATTGAACCAAGCTATTGCATAGTACTCAGGTCTCCTATTGAGATAAGTCTTTCATTGGAAAATAGAGATCACTTCTCAATTCAAAAATCACACATACTCTGGACCAATTATTTAATGGCAATTGAATTAAGTACGAGGGCAGAAAAAAGAATTTTTATTGATTTTCCTGATTTTTTAGAATCCCCTATTGAAACACTCAAAAGACATAGGAAGTATTTTAAGTTGAACGACTCCTTTCCTCTGCCAGAAATGGAAACAGAAATTGAAGAGTTTGTGAGTCCGAAGCTTAGACATCACAACAGTAGTTCGAAAAAAACATCTGATGAAATACCAGCATCGGTAAATAAATATTTCATTTTATTAAAACAACTTGCAAAAAACGAAAATTCGGATGAAGCTATACCTACACAACTTGACCAGTTTTATGCAGAATATCAAAGAAACAGCAAGTTTTTCTATAACAAAGATATTACAAATAGAAAGGGTGTTGAAGAATTGCAAAAAGATAAAGATGAATTAAGAAAGCATGCAGCATATCTACAAAATCTGTTAAATGGGGTAAAAGATGAGCTAGAAAAGAATGGTGAAGCTCTTGTTCAGAAAGATCTAGCGTTAAAAGAAGAAGCCCGCATAAATAAATTAAATGCTGACTCAAATATCCAATTGAAAAATATACTAAGTTCATTGAAAGCTACGCTTTTAGAGCACAAAAACATTATCAAAGACAAAGAAGAAACAATTCAAAAAAGAGAAACAGAATTAAGTGAATTTGACAAAAAAATATCTGAATCACATGGTCATATTAAACACTTAAATTACCTTATTCAAGAATCAAATCAAGCATTTGAGCATCTTCAGCAACAACATGATGAAAAAGAGAATACAATTCAAAATCAATCAAAATCTTTGGCCTATTACGAATTTAGGGAAAGAGAACTAACCTTAGATGGTGATCAAAAAGAAAAGTTGATTGGTGAACTTAAATCTTCAATTTCTTATCGAATTGGTTCATTCTTAACGGCTCCTTTGCGTTGGGTGTACGATTTTTTTATTGCCAAAACGTTTGGTAAATTTTTAGTTTGGTTGAAGTTTATACCCGCTTTGCTATTGAGCCCTATCGCTCTTTTGAAAAATATTAATAGAAACAGTATTGACACCCTTCGAAAAGCGCTAAAGTATGAGGATCCTGATACTATTTACAAAAATCTAATATCACTTCTTACTGGAAAACGAAGATTGGGTCAACCTTTACAATCAAACTTTATTGAGAATCAATCCGATATTATAAATCAAGATTCTCATATAAATCCAATATCACCTTTAACAAACGTTGCAACCGATAACGATTCTCATTCAAATGAATTTGACAACGCTCATAAAAATAATGTCAATTCAATATTATTTATTTCACATGATGCACGTTTGTCAGGGGCACAACTAATACTTGTACATTTGACGGAATGGCTAGCAAAGCATACGCTAATAGATATTAAAATAATAACGCTTGAGGGAGGTCCTTTAATTGATAGGATGAAAAATGTCGGTCCTACAATAATATGGCATGAATTCTTCAATCAGCATCCAGATTCAATAGAAAGAAAAAATGCTTTAAGAGAATTTTGCGGAGATATTGACCTGGTATATGGTAATACATCTGTAGCGCCAACAATATATAGTGAAATAGCTCACTTTAATGTCCCTATCATTACCCATGTCCATGAATTACAATTGGCAATGGATAAGTATATCTCCAGTGATGTAATCAAAAATATGCACCATTATTCAACAGCATATATTGCCTGTTCTACTCCTGTAGAAAATAATCTATTCGAAAGACACAATGCTGCTGAAAAGGAGTTTGTAAAAATTTATGAATTTATTGATGATCACGAAAGAGCAAGTTCTTCTTTTGACAAAAACTCTTTAAAAGAAGAATTGGGATTGGTGACTGATAAATTTATAGTAATCGGTTGTGGCACAATTTATTGGCGTAAAGGAGTAGACCTATTTATTGATGCAGCTATAAAACTAAAGAAGCTAGGAAAGGATAACGTACAATTTTACTGGCTAGGCAATGACTATTGGGATGGTGGACATAAAAAAGGAGAATACCCAAGCTGGGAAGAATTGATGCAGAGAATTGAGCAGAATGGATTAGTCGAAAATATTTCATTTCTGGGAGTAAAAAACAACCCGAGAGACTACTTTTTGGCTTCTGATATTTATTTCATGGCATCAAGAGAAGATCCATTCCCTCTTTCTGCTCTTGAAGCGGCACAGTGTAGCCTGCCAATAATTTGCTTTGATAAAGGAGGTGGAATACCTGAATTTGTAGATCATGATGCTGGTATTATTTGCCCTTATGAAGACACCGATTATGTCGCTGAAAAAATAGCGCAGCTCATGGATGATGATTCACTGCGATTATCTTTGGGCAATACTGCCAGACAAAAATTACTTCAGCGACATACAGTTGATGCTACGGCCCCTAAAATTCTTGAGTTTATAAGAAACACATCAAGTATAGATCCTGCTGTTTCCATAATCGTACCGAATTATAATTATGAGCAATACTTACCACTGCGTATCCAAAGTATTTTAGATCAAACATTTAGGGATTTTGAATTAATACTTTTGGATGACTGCTCTACTGACAACAGCATGAATATTATTGAGCAGTACAAACATCTTCCTTTTGTGAAAATAGTAGCCAATACGGCGAACAGTGGAAATGTATTTAAACAGTGGAAAAAAGGAATAGAAATTGCCAGGGGAGATCTAATATGGATAGCTGAAGCAGATGATTATGCTGATCCTACATTTTTAGAATCATTGGTAAGAAAAATGATGGATGAAGATATTGCTTTGGCATATTCAAATTCAAAAACCGTAGATGAAAACAATGAAGTAACGGGTGACTATACTTCATACTATCAAAGGCTTAATGTAAATCACTGGGATAAGCCGTATACAGTGAATGCAAACGATGAAATAAATCTTGGATTGGGAGTTAAAAATACGGTACCTAACGTCAGTGCAGTTGTATTCAGAAAAAAATATATAACTGAGGAAATGCTGCAAGTAGCCTCAACATTTAAGCTCTCAGGTGATTGGTACATTTATGTTAATCTTTTAAAAGGACATAAAATTACTTATGAGCCTGAAAAATTAAATTATCATCGTAAACATCAACAAACGGTTACAAGCCAAACGCATGGCGACGAACAAAAACAGATCATCCTGGATGAGGCAGCACAAATTCATGAATTTGTCAAAGAAAATTATCAATTAAAACCCGACTATTTGAGTAGATGGGAAACGTATGTATCCGATCAGATAATCGCATTGTTTCCAAATGTTCCTCATTCTGAATTCAACAATTATTATCCATATGACACTATAAAGAATAAAATTACTGCTATTGATACTGCCACTGAAAGTAATGATCAGGATAAAAAAACAGCAATAATTGTAACCCATGCAGCTGATTTATCTGGTGCCCCTCAGATTATTTTGAAGATAGCTGAGTATTTGAATAAAAAACATAACTATGACTGCTTGACATTTTCATTGCAAGAAGGTGTACTCTTGGATTCTTTTAGGAAGTACGGGGATACATATGTAGTCGATAACAATATTATTAAAAATAAAAATATAAGTGTCAAGAAATTTTTAAGTGGGAATTCGAGTAGATATAGTTTCGCCCTGGTAAATACGGCTTGTTGCGCCAGCATTATGCCCGATATTACAAGAAATAATATTCCTTTAATTTCATTCATTCATGATTATACCTACGCATGGCATGAAAATTATTTGAAAATATTATATGATAATTCAGACCGTATTGTCTATTCTACCCAGTTTATGGTTGAAAAGAATAAGCGGGATTATAATTTTGATCTTGGCAAGACAAGCATTATTCCTCAAGGTTTGTACAAGGAAGAATTTTTAGATGCGGATTTAGATCAATTAAGAATAGAAACGCGAAAGAAACTCGGAATACCAAAGAATGCATTTGTGGTCATGGGATGTGGCTCAATACATCCACGAAAAGGAATAGATGTATTCATCCAAACTGCCATTCAAGCAATATCATTGGCTCCAGAAAAAGACATTTACTTTATTTGGCTGGGAGGTACGCTGCAAAGTAACTCATCAGATATGTATATTCGATTTTTGCATCGGGACATCGTAAATACTAATAATGAAGATAGAATACTATTTTATGAGCCAGTGGTGAATGTCGTACCCTACTATGCTGCTTCAGATATATTTTTCTTGTCTTCGCGAGAGGATCCTTTTCCAACAATAGTATTTGAAGCATTTATTTCCGGATTGCCTGTAATAGGAGTTGAGGGAAGCTCTGGTGCAATTGAACTACTGAAAAAATGTAAAAACTTTGTGGTTCCCTATACTAGAAGAGCTGAAGTGTCACAGGAAATTGTAAAATTGATAGATCAACCTAAAATATTAGCAGATGCAGGGAAAATGGGAAAAGAATTAATCTTAAAAGAATTTAAGTTTGAAGATTACGTAGATAAGATTCTTCAATTGATACATTCAGAACTACATTCATAATTCACCTTCTTATTCAAGAAATCATCAAAGCGCATGAACTCAAACCATAACAATTCTCAACCAATTTTTATAATTGGAGCGGCAAGGTCTGGAACAAGTATAATCACAACTGCATTAAGAAATGGTGCCAGTATAGAAGGCTTCCATGAAGGTCATTTTTTGACATTATTATATATATTATTACATCATGTCGACAGATTTTATAAATCAAGGCATCAGGTAATTGATGATAAGAGACATATGGTTGCAAATATCAATAAAACTGATTTTGAAGAGACTATTATAAACGAAATAAGAAAAGCTGCAGAGTCATTGCATAAAGAAAAAATATGGGTCGATAAATCTCCTGATCCTAGAATGATAAAATGTGTTCCCCATCTTAAAAGAGCATGGCCGAATGCGAAATTTATTTTTGCCAAAAGAAGGGGGATTGAAAACCTTGTATCAAGAATGAAAAAATTTCCGCATGTTTCATTTGATCAACATTGTATGATTTGGAAAGATTGCATGGAGTCATGGTTAGAGGTAAAAGACTTGGTTAAAGATTCTTCAATAGAAATTGAACAACGAGAAATAGCCTTAAATCCTCAAGAAATTTCAGCGAAATTGGGGGAATTTTTATCATTAGAACAAAACAAAATCAATCGTATATTAAAAATATTTTCGACAGAGCGACCACAAAATACTGGGGGGAAAGAGCAAGAACTCGCGATTAGCTTGAGCGAAACGGGATGGACTAATTCAGAAATTGAATCTTTTAAGAATCATTGTAGTGACATTAATCGTGAGTTTGGTTATAGTGAAAGCGCTTCCTATTATTTATGATGAGTTTCATTGATCCAATTAAATATTATTTTTCTCAGCAATTAATTATGAATAAGTCTTATAATTTAGGAGATGCAGTACTTCCTATTTTTATTAGCTGAGCAAAACAAGATTTACAGAGACTAATGTAGCGAAATCAGTAAAAAGTTTGGTTATAGTGAAACTGCAAATTATTATCTTTAGTTTTACAGCCAATTTATAAAATTGAACGAATTAGGCTTATAGGTGTTGGAGAAATTCCAGCTTTCCTTTATTGCCATTTAAACGGTGGATACTTTGTAATATTAGTTATGCAATTTAAAATTTGAATTTTCCAGTTTATGAAAAAAAGTTGAAAATGATCCCCGTTATTGTTTTGAATTGGAATGGCTTAGATGACACCCTGGAGTGTATGGAGGTTTTGTTGAAACAAACCTATTCTAATTTTCATGTCTTTTTAATCGATAATGGATCTGAAAAGAATGATCTTAAGGTACTCCAAGAAAATTTTAGCAATAATGATAAGGTAAGCATCATAGCAAACACTCAAAATCTTGGCTTCACTGAGGGTAATAATCGAGTAATGGAAATGATATTGAAGGATTATCCCGAAGTAGAATATATTGCTCTATTAAATAATGATACCAAAGTTGAAATTGAATGGCTTAGTAATTTGGTAAAAAGTGCAAAAACAAATGGGGCAGATGTTGTAAGTAGTAAAATGATAAACTATTTCAATCCAAAAATAATGGATAATGCCGGGCACAAAATGCTCAATACTGCAGAAATCATTCCTTTTGGACATGGAGAACCAGTAGAAAATTTTAATTCCGTTTTTGAAAACATTGGAAGTTGTGCAGGTGCGACTTTATATTCCACAAAGATGCTAAGACACATTGGAATTTTTGATGAATACTTTGATACGGGTTATGAAGATGCAGAAATTGGACTGCGAGCATCGGTTTTGGGTTATAAATGCATTTTTGAGCCATCCGCAAAAGTGTTGCACAAAGTCAGTCAATCCATCAACAAAATCCGTGATTATGAATATGTATTAAAAGTTCAGTTGAATATTTTTTATACCTATTTCAAATTGATGCCTTTGACTGTTTTGCTAATTAATTTACCTTCTTTTCTGTTTAAATATGGCAGTGTTTTCTTGATTAATCTCGTATTTTATAGGCCATTTTTTTTTAAAGTAATGTCTGATGCCTTTTACAGAACTTTTTTCAAAGAAAGGAAAAAGATAATGGCAAGTAGAAGGGATTTTTTTAATAAACACAATACGATTTCTTCCTTTCAAATTTTACGAAAGCAAACCTTTTTCTTGCTGTTCGATATTCGGCGATTTATAAAATTCGTGGTATTGCGGAAACCAACGGAATTTGAGCGTTAACCAACAAGAAGAAAGGTTAGGAGGTCTTGATTCCTACTCCAAGACTGATCTGGATGCAACCGTCATGAGGATGAATGATGATCACTATGGGAATTCAACAAAGGCTGGTTTTACTCCTCTACGCAATTAAAATAACTAATAATGACCCTTATACATATAATAATTTTTAAAATGTTACTATTTTGACGGCGGTTAAGAATTTATGATTCTTATTTTGTCAATTGTTACCATTTTAAACACTATCGATGCTTGATAAGGCCCTTAAAATCTTCTTTGCAATATTTGCAATATTTTGGATGATCATCACCTTTGCAGAATATTGGAGATACAACCCAAATCTAGCCAAGGCTATCGAATCGTTCCAATATTATGATGTATTGCTAATTGTGATTGCGATAGGAGGATTAATTACCTGGTTTGTCAAAAAACCAAGAAAAAAGGAAATCAAATACCTCAATGGATTGAGCATTTTTGGAGGCCTTTTATTAATAGATTCAATTATTGTCAATCGATTTTGTGCAAAGGCAATTGGGATGAATTTTACGACCAGCGGACTATTCTCTCATCTTGGTCATATCATTGGTGTCTCGATATGTATTTTTATGGTATACCTGGTAGTGCGCCTGCTAGGTGAATTATTCACCACTATATTTCCGATCAGAATATCAAGTACTGATTTGCCTGTGATTCAAGTCTCCCTGGGCATTATGGTGTTTACATCTTTGCTGTTTTTTCTGGGCATGATTGGATTGTTGAATGGTTTTGTATTGATACCAATCTGCTTGCTGGTGCTTGCTTTTTACTGGAGGCACACTTACCGAATAACAAAGGATACGCTTTTCTCACCGATCAAAATCTCCAAGGAATTGAATTTGGTGGGTATCTTCAGTTTTTTATTCTTAGGTGTATTCCTGATTCTTAATTTCGTGCAGATCTTGCGTCCATTTCCGATAGGTTCGGATTCGTTGAGATTGTATGTCAACCTACCTACCCTACTCGCAGAATATGGTGGCTTGGTGGATGGCCATCAACCCTACAACTGGTCGCTTTTTATGTCTACAGGTCTTACGGTTTTTGGTAGAACGGATATCGTTTTGGGGCTATCTTTTTTTGGTGGAATCATGGCTTTATGGGCGTTTTTTCGCCTGAGTAGAAAATGGCTGAACGTCAATTATTCTGCACTGGTATTGCTACTTTTTTATTCGCTACCGATGGTTAGTTTTTTGTCTTATATGGATATGAAAATTGATATGGCATTGATGTTTGTTTCATTAAGTATCCTGTTGTTGTTTTACAATTGGATGGTGCCCAATGATAAAACATCAGCAATAAAATTGACAAAAGGCCCAGGATTGGAAAAGGTAAATGCTTTTTTTAAAAGGCGTATCCCTTTAGTGCTGAAGAAAAATGGGACTCTTGTAGTAATCGGATTACTCTCTGGATTTGCATTCGGCATAAAGTTGACTGTCTTGTTTTTCTTTCTGGCATTATTCAGTGCTATTTGGTTTTACAAGGGAGGAAAACGAGCTTTTCTGGCATCGTTCTTTCTAAGTTTAGCCGCCATCTTAATACTTAAGTTGGATACTCAAGCAGGACTTCGTCAATTTCATGAAAATGTCGATTTACTGCAATGGGTTTTACTGGCTATTGGAGCAGCTTCATTAGGATATTTATTCATCAAAGAAAAAAAGAAACTTACCCAACTTCTAATCTATTCATTGATAGTAGGAGGCTTTTTTGCTTTACCGATATTACCCTGGCTGGGTAAGAATTTAAGTGAAACCAAACAAGTCAATGTGACATCACTCTTGAATGGCAAGAAAGCAACACCAGTCTTTGACCTAACCTTACCGAGAGGAGCGAACAATCTGGATGAAATCATAATTCCAGGATTGTACCAATTGCCTGAGGTTCCTGAAAAAAAGCCAAACAAGAATAATCAAAACAACAATAACAATAGCGATAACAATAACAGTAACAATAGGAAAAAGAATAGTAGTAGCACTCATAGTGAAGATTTGCATCGTTTTATGGGATATGAAGTTACCCCTGCGAGATATTTGTCAATGCCCTATGATGTATTGACAAAAACCAATATTTCCAGCTTCTTTACTGACGTAGGGTTTGTATTATTGATCCTCTTCCCTTTTTTGTTTTTCTTTGGAAATAGAAGCAAGTTCGACTGGAAAACAATAGCGACAAATGCATCTTTTATTGTGCTCTCCTCCTTATTCTTATTGATTTCTATTCCGAGTGCCTTCTTGAATCAGAATGACATTACCAGCACCAGTCGTGGAATAGAGCTTTTGGAATCTAATGAATCTTCGGGACTGTTGGGAAGCATTAGCGATTCGACAAACAGTACATTACTCGAATTATATACTCCATTGAATAATTGGTTTTTATCCATCACAAATGCTGGTGACCACATCACTTATCCACTGCTGATTGTATTATTTCTCATCATTCTAGCCCTTGTCTATAATCGGATCAAAATGTATTCCAGAGCGACACAAAGCATAGTCTTGTTTTTGTGGATGTATGCAATTCTATGGTGGATATTAAGCTCAGGAGCACCTTGGTATGGGATTCTATTATTTAGTTTGCCCTTCATCTTCCTATTTAAAAACATATCTCAGCATGAAGAACTTGAAAATGAAGAGCCTCGAAAATATGGAATAATTGAATCATCTAAAAAATATGTCTTTCTTTCCGTCAGCACATTTTGGGTGCTTCTCGCCTTTGTGCACCGCTCCTCCAATTATGAACCGTTGGACAATCAAAGAGTCAAAAACATCTACTACCCAGCTCTTATGGAATATCAAATGGGAGTCATTGATGAAGAAAAGGTGATGGATTACCACTTCCCAAATGTGCGCCAACTAGTCAAAATTATCAATAGAGATAAAAAAGCCAAGATTTACATGTTAGGCTCTCCTTTCAATTTTTTTATTGACAAAAACGACAGTCGTGTATTAAGCGATACTTATATGGATTACTTTTCTATGTTTATAAAAAAATACAAAACCAAAGATCAAATCATCAAAAATCTAAAAGACAAAGGATTCAAATACATCATCTTCGATCTGAATATGTCCAGTTATGATAAGACTCCCGACAAGTCTCTTACTCGAAAATTCACTCAATTTTTGAATTTTCTCTATGGAAATCCAGGCGTTGAGTTAATGGCAACCAACAGAAAGGTCAAGTTGTATGATTCAGGACAGGAATCTTTTGAAGTTTTTCAGGATAAGGGTGAAATTATTACTAGAGGATCTTTTGGGATATTTAAAATAAAATAGGGGTTGTTGGGATTCAGCGCAAGCTAAATCTTTATTATGTCAAGCGAGGGGAATACAAAACCAACACTTCGAGTTTAATTTCGAAGTCATTCTAAAATCTTAACAACAAGTTTGACGATTTTAGAATGACTTTGAAATAAGGACGTGCACTTGGTTTTGTGTTTGTCGGGACGACAGGATTTGAACCATGAGTAAATGGTGTCTGATAATCAGTCATTTATGATTTCTCAAATGGGATAGCTCCCGAATAGCTCACCAATCCGTTGATTGGGGATGTGGTTGTTTGTGATCCTGATTTATAAATATACAAATATAAAGAGAAGTAATAATTAATCCTTTACATCGATTCAGTATGCATTTTTCATTGGAAAGGATTCCAATTATCCAAATAAATTTCCTGCTTATTGCAAACGTATATTTACGTAATATTTGCGTATATATACTGTATTTTTAAAACCTCAATTGATTATTTATAAATGCTATGAGTTCGATTTGCTATATTACTTGTTGATATTAATTTGGTGTTTATGGTAATCTGTTATTCCTACATTTAATCGATCTTTTAATTAAAAACTTAAGAATAAGGATAATAACGAACTTTTACCCGTAGCACTAAATTGGTTTAAATACCAACTAAGGAATAACGTAATGCGTGTTTTATGAAATCCCAATTGCCAATTAATTACAGGCACAATTTGAAAATGTTAATTTTCACAGTGTCATTTTTTCTTTGCTTCAATGCTGTTCTTGCACAACAATTTAAGGACAGAGATTCCATGGCAAATTTATGGATCGTGACATTTGACAAGTCGGGTTCGATGACCAAGTATGGCAGCATTACTGAGAATACCAAAAAAACAATAAAAAATCTGAGGCCTTTTTATGAGAAAATAAAATTTAGAAAGGATAGATTTTCATTTTACAATACTGGAATCTTACTTGAGAGCAGAATAGCTGATTTAAGATATGTTGATCGGTTCGAGCAATCATTCATTCACGAGAAAAATGGGAAAGACCGCAAGCCATTACATACTCTTGTCACCTTCAGGAGTCCAGAAAGATTAAATACTTATATCAGTGAAAAATTAGAAATTCCAAAAAATGAAGATTACAGTGATTACTACAAGTACAGATATTCCTTTGTTTCTTTAATACGACCTATAGTTCTTTCAAGAGTTATTGAATCTCTAAATTCGAATCAAAGTACTGAACCGCCAGAAGGATTTTTGAACTTTAACAAAATTTACATCCTATCTATAACCGATGATGCGGATATAGATGATCAATGGCAAAAGGATTATAAAAATGTTTCGAAATATGCTCCGCGTCAATTGAAAAGAGTAAATGAGACTTTAAACAGACTGGTAATCAGTCCTTTTAACGTTTCTTCAAAACCTGTGGCTAAATTTGAAGAAGTATTAACCAAAGACGCTAATTGGAAAATTTTTCTTCACGAATACAAGACCTATGCATCCGTCGATGACACATTAACCAACACCTCGTATTTAACATCCAATCAACTCAACGATAGTATAATTTCCATCCAATATAATGTTGATTATATTGATTCATGCAAAGTGGAGTTTTGCGAGTTAAACAAGATTTTGCTTAATGGAGAGAAGTTGGAATCCGATAGATATTTTAATCAATTAGGTTCTATTAAATTTAGTGAGCTTCGGAATTCAGGAGAAAACAATTTGGTGCTTGAAGGAGCATTTCAGGTAAGTTATGTAGATAGTATCCTGGGCAAAAGATATAAGAAATTCTATTTTCAGGAGAATTTGAGTTTCTTGTCAAACGATAGAATAGCAAGTATTCAAGGACGAAAGAAATTTGTGGGAGCAATAATTGCAGGAGCAGTAATTCTTGGTCTTCTTTGGTTTTTATTTTACCGTCCGAGGCAAGTACTTTTTGAAGTATACGACAATCTTGGAAATCATGTAACGGTTAAAAAAGGTTTTCCCTTTGGCTTTAAACCGCATCAAAAACGGAATCTATATCCTCAACCAATCAACTACATTGGGGCATATCCTCGAACTTTAAAAAATATTGGGCTAGAACCGGAGAAGATCATTTTCTCCCCTTTTAACTTTATAAAAAGAGAAAGCATTCGCATCCCAGGTAAGAGTCATAATGGAGAATTGATTTTGTATTTAAAATCAAAACATAAACTCGCAGTTGGTTCTGTCCCATCTGCCATTGCATCCGAAGGAATGAATGAGTATTCCGGTGCCAACTATGATAAACTTACAAGTGGAGGTCGAGGCGATGCTATCCTAAGCAATATAATTTCCAATACGGATTCTGCTTCAAAATATAATTTCTACAGAATTCCTACTCGAAGAAATAAGCATTTATCCAATGAAAACCAAAGGATAGAGGTAAAGCTGAAGAGCGAAGGCAAAAAAGTCTTTATATTCTCTTTTTCCGGGAAGGAAACAAAAGAGATCAGCAATTATACAAAAAATCAAAAGTTTATTTTTTCCACGATAAATGAACATTTTAAAAATGGACTGCAACACAATGGATTAATAATTCTCAATCAAATAGATGATGATCTGTATTGGAACATTGTAGCCTTGAATCACAATGGAAGCCCAAACAGTGCTTCAAATCCAATGGATGTCTATCATTTTTATGAGTATAAACAACGTAATGTAGCTCATCCGGACATAGAAGCTTTGAAACCAATGTTGGATATTTTGAGCAACGAATCCACCAACAGTAAATTTCTTAAAATTGATAAAATTGCAACGTATATGAATATACCTGGTATCACAAAAGAAGGGTATCTTGAAGTTGCTGATCCCTATACAAGTTATATGGAAAAATCATTCCGGCTTACAGAAAGCAAATTCAAATCATTCTTGTATCTGATAGAAACAAAATATGATACAGAAGATGCCAAGAAACAACAGTTTTATTCTCCTTTTACAGTAGAAGCAGGAAGACGAAGTTTTTACAGGTCTTCGCTCTTAGAAGGAGATTATTATCTCAACTCATCTCCAATTCCACTTGAAAAAATAGAATCCTCAGAAACCAAACATTCAGAACTTACACAGAAAATCTATGATAGCCCAATTACCATTAATCATGAAAGCGATATTGAAATAACTTTTCAGAAAGAAAAGATTTTATTCCTGAACCACGAAATTAAAGTATAGCGCATATGAGCAAATATTTCTTGCCAGTATCTATAAATAATAGAAGAAGTCACATCTGTCATTTCATTCCGGAAGGAAGTAATGAAGATTGTCACTTTTTTGAGTTTATTGTACAAAATTCGGGTAATGAATGCGAGCTTTTACACATTAGACCTCAGACAGCTTTTATAAGCAGTCGTGGGACCCATCATGACATACAAGTGCATAATACTTCAATTGTAAAAGACGATAATAATGATGGTTCAATAATTGAATTAAACTTTACTAAAGGTGGCACAACGAGATATGATACAAATATTTATGATGGCGCTGGAATATATATTCGTAAAGAAAAATCCGGAAGTATAAGAATTGCTATAAACACAAGATTTAAAAGTGAGAAAATAGAGTTAAGATTAAAATTGTTAGAAGAAAATGGTACGTCTTATTTTTTTTACAAGTGTGTTTTCCATGTTGTAAACGCTAATTCAAAACTTATAGAAGCAGGAATTGACTTCGGTTCAGATTCCTCTCAAATGGCATACAGAGATGTAACCGGGAAGGATAGAAGATTCAATTCAATAAATATTATCAGAAAACTTAAAGAATTTTATAAGAGCAATGAAAAGGATATTGATTATTATCAATATGAAGAAAATGAAGGCAATATTCCATTATTTAAATCATTTTTCACCGTATGCACCAAACCAATAAATGACGTAAGAATCTTTCTGAAACCATATGCAAATGAAGAAAAGACATTCATTAATGCACTGCTTGCAAAAGGAACAACGGATTTGGATGAAATGGGACTTAAGCTTCTTCCCAACTTGAAGTATTTGCAAATAAAAGCTGGCTTGGATTACGATGAAACAATCGTGGATCATTCCATGGCATTTTATAGAGATAAAGATTCTGGAGAGATAGTTTGGAGGACACCTGATCAAATTGAAGTACCCGGTCCTCGTCAAGTGCTCAGCAACTACCATGAACATTTTAAAAGGTATTTTTTGAACTACTTTTTACATGTACTCTTTAGACAAGTATCCGATAACTATTCCCAGCCTTTTCTTAAAATCAAATTATTGGTTCCGAATGTATACAACCAAGGTAAGATCTTTAAACTAAAACACAACATCTATAAAGACTTTAAGGAGATTGTAAAAGAATATGAAAAGGATTACAGAATCAAAGGAATTGAAATTGAAACCATATCTGAAAGTGATGCGTCATTTTTAGGACTGATCTATAAGAATAATCTTATCGATGAAAGTAATCGAGTGATCATTCGGAAAAATAGTTTATATCTGTTGATCGATGGTGGTAAGGGTACATTAGACTTTACCATTATTAGAAGCGGAGACTCAACAAATCAATACGATAGTATTTACCGTGGGGGTATACCAGGGTCCGGACAGGTGTTGAATTATGCTATTATGCAAATATTCAATGATGGATTAAAGCCATATGGCATCAATCTCCAATCATTAATTGACAAGGCCAACTCCCTTCAAAAAAATGAATTCCTTAAAGCCATAGAAAACGCTAAAAAGTATTGCCAATTTATCGAAGATGATGAGAAAAACCTGTTTCACTATGTGACTACTGAGCATATCAACTCGATCCCTTGGATCAAAGGATTTCTGAGAACGAAGAATCTTGAGTATATTACTAATATGATAAACGCTTTAGCTCAATATGGAATTAAAATCTCCGATTTGAATGGTCGTCTGAAAAGTGCAGTGAATACGTTGACCGATGCCATAAAGAAAGAAGTCTTGAATTTCAAAAATTTGCACAATTATGAAACTAATGATACCAAGTTATTCCTCCAAATAATACTATCAGGAAGGGCATTTAGATTTAATACTCTCGAAGATACCATAAAGCAAAAACTCGAAGATTTTTCGGATGAAATTGCATATCCAAAGAATCACGCAAAAACAGGTTGTTTGGAGGGCGTAATGAGTTCGGGCAACTATAAAATTAATTTAAATTCATTAATGATTGGTTTTCCCAATATTATGACTACCGATGATTTAGGTAAAGGTGAAATCTACAAAATTGTCAACAATGAAGTGATAAGAAAGGTAAGACTGGGAGCACAATCGAATTCAGAAGGGATCAGTATAGTAACAATTATTAAATGGATAAAATCTCTTTTCTCTAAAGAAAATAATGATTTTAAACCTAAAAAACAAGAAACGAAAATTGATGAGTCTCTTATACTATTTGGATTAAATATCGATTCTAAAAGGTATACAGACTTAAAATTAAGTTTACCGGGAGAAATTCATACCCTTGAACCATTTGCTGGTGAGAAACTAACAAATTTATTTTTTACGGAAAAAGAATTTTTACATCGTTCGAAAAGCGTCTCTAATACTCTTGATGACCCTGAAACTCCTAATCATTCGAATAATCTTATGAATTTTTCGAACTATCCAATCATTAAATCCAATATCAACCTTACACATGATCTGACCGACAATCCTTTAGATACATTGCAAAATCTCATTAAGGATGCCAGAATTGATCCCGGTTCCGGATCTTCAGGAGGCTCAACTAATAGTGAGTCTGGCAATGATGGGACTGCTTATGGACAAACCGACACCCTTGCTGACGATAGAAACACAACCAGTACAAATGATAGAAAAAATACTCAGTATAATACACCTAAAAACGAGCCAGAAAAAGATGAAGATAAAAAGGATGAAGACAATACGAATAATGAGGAATATTTTTAGAACTATTACAACTGTTAAAAAAGTAGAAGCATGAACTCTATATTGAGAAGCAGCAAATTTTGGATTACGATAATTTTGATAGTACTATGTACCATTGCCTTAATTCTTCGTCCTGAAATAAACGAATACTTTAAATCATATAAGGAGGCCAATGAGAATCAGGTTGGTTCAGAATTCGCTGAAAAAATTGGTAAAGTACTTGAAGATTTACCTACGAAATCTTTTGACTACGCTAATAATGCCTTGTATTTCAAAATGCTAAATGGGAAGAAACAATTTTTTATTGGAACAGATTCTTACCAATTGTTGGAAGTACGAGGCCAATACAATATTAAATTATTAGGTATTGATGAAGTTTCTGGAAAAAAAGCTTTCAAGGATATCAAAACCAACTACAAATTAGACATTAAGGAGGAAGAAGTTAAAAATATAGGAGTATTCAGCAAAAAAATTAATGCTCCCATTTCCCAAAAAAGAATTGATGCAATAGAGAAAAAAATAGGAGGGCTTAAGGAAAAAGATGCTTTCCTGTCCGTATTGTATAATTCCACAGTTGATGGGAATTCCAAAAGTTTCTTGACTGTGGTAGAAAATGGAAAGCTGAAGGAGTATCAAAGGAATGACTTTTACTTTGATATGGTAGATCAGGAAAAACTTAAAAAATATATTGAGAATATAAAATCTGATGAATCCCTTCACAAGAAGTATTACGAACAACTTGCAAGCGGAGATTCATTGAAAAACTTAAATGCACTCAATATTCCTGAAGAAATTCTTAATCAAGGATATCAGCCTACCTACATCTATTACAATTACCGGAATGATTGTCTTCATTTTAGTAATTCAGATTCCATCAATCTCAACACAAAACTACGCACATTCTTTAAGTCCAAAGATGATAAGGAGAAAATGAAAGAGTTTTTAAACCAATCTTTTAAACTGCCAAAAGCACTATTAAAGATGAAGGTTGGAGGCGTAGAAGGACCAAGATTGGATAGTCTTAAAACTTGTTTTAACAGTCCTTTCGATGATTTCAATAATGTAATAAAAGCCAGGAAATCACAAGAAGTTCCATCCGCATTTGCAGAATACTTAAGGGCTTACATGTATGGTCAAGAGTCAAATCCTTATGCATTTTTAATACATGATCAAAAACTCTACACATTAAAAGATTTTCTGGATCAGAAAATAAATACCCCTAAGAAACCATTACTGTTGGACGTAGGTGAGATTAATAAAAGAATTGAAACTATTCAAAAGGAATTTAGTCAATCGATAAAATCCGGTAATAATAAATACACGAATATGGATGGTCTGGAAAAAATATTTTTCGTTTGCATTGGAATGCTGACATTATTATTGATTGGTTATCTGATATATGTGATACTTAACCATCAAAAGTTTAATGCTAATCTTGAAAAGCTGAAACGGCTTAAGAAACAAATTGCGGATCAAAATGAAGCAATTCAACAAAAACAAGTTCCTGATCCTCAAAAAAATAAAGACAATCAGATAAATGAAGACCCTTTATGGCACTTTGAACGATTCTTAGATTTTATACTATCAGGAAAAAACTTAAAACCATCTATATTAGGTACAATATTTGGCATTTCTCAACTAAAAGAAATTGAGCTTGAAAACAACAAGAAAAGACTAAAAAAGGGATTATTCCACACTTACAACGTTCCGGATAAAAATGGTAACAAGATAAAAAACTTTGAGATTCAGACCAACCATAATGATCAAAGTAGAGCTCTCCAGTTGAATGAAAGTACATTTGTTTTGATAAATAAATATGGCGAATTGTATGAAGACGAAAATTCAAATTCAGAATTTGCTGAAATCAAACTAGAAGGAGATAAATG
Organism: Saprospiraceae bacterium; assembly: GCA_965230575.1. Taxonomy (GTDB): domain Bacteria; phylum Bacteroidota; class Bacteroidia; order Chitinophagales; family Saprospiraceae; genus CAJXUU01. The sequence continues at coordinate 4,448,955 of OZ246013.1, read as the reverse complement.
GCATGTAAAATCAAATAAAGAAAATGATTCGAAACTGGAAGAAGTATTGTGGACTGGTGAGCGTAAATTGAATCAATACTTTGATGGTTTATATGAATCCTGTAAAGAGAAAAATATTACTTCTTTGTTTCAAATTCGAATTGATAAACAGACTAAAAATAGAGATGTAATATTTCGATATGCCGATAATTTAGAACAAACCTACGATGCTCTAATTCCAAAATTGAAAATTAGTTCTTTTGATTCAGGTACTGTAAACTCATTAATCGAAGATATAATTGAACTGATACATACTGGTGGTTTTTCCAAAATTAAATTAGACAAGAATTTAAAAAGTAAAGTCGAAGAAGTAAGTAATTATTATATTATTACAAAAACCATAGAAGAGATTGCAGGCAAAAACAACATAGATGTCTTGGAAAAGCAAAAGCAGATCACCAACCTTTTGAATAAGCATTTAAACACTAATGGAAATCAAAAAATTCATAATAAACTTTCAGATTTTTTAGATTCGGATAAATATAAAAATGTTCAAAATAGCACTCAAAAAATCAGAAATATCTTATCCTTTATAGAAAAACAAGAGGCATCTTATCTGAATAACAAAAATCCAGAACTAAAATCAACGTTTGAAGCTCTTCTGGCCCAGGAAAGTGAATTCAATAAACTTGTAGAGATTATTTCAGATAAAGATTCTAAGGTTAAAAAATATTCAGAAAAAGAGAAGGTCAAGCTAGTCAATGAATTTAGTATTAAGCTATTCGATCTTAAGTCTGATCTAAAAAAAGATCCCAAAAATTTCGAAAACTTCAAAAAAATAATCGATTTACTTTTGACTAAACCGGACGAAGAAGGATTTAAGGATATGAATCAAAAGTTCGAGAAATTACTTCATATCGATAAAAAAATTTTCAAGTACTATGATTCTTTAAAGGATACAAAGAATATTGAGTTTATTTCACCCGATGGTTTTAAAAGAAACTTCTATAATCTGATCCTCGCTTCCAACACTTTGAATCAAATAATCAATATATCTAGAATACCAAACCCAGATTTAAAACAGATTGATATTAAAGGATTTAAGAAGTACTTGATCAGATCCTTGATTTCCAATGTATACATAAGCGATTTTATGCGAGAAGAGGTACCAAAACCGATTCAGGAAGCTGACAGAAGATTGAATGAAATGAGGTCCGTTATTAATAACATCCCTGAACTAAGCAATGATTCAAAAGTGGATGAAGAAATAAAGCGATACCATAGCAAGTACTCCAAGTATTACCAAATTTGGAAAAAAAATCAAGCGCTTGAAAATAAGTATGATTCTAAGGACATTGAAAAATCAATGGATACATTCAAAAAACTAATAAAAGAATATGAAACTAGTGATGAAACTATAAAGCAGTTATTATCAAATCACAGAAAGTTGAAGAATTACATTTCTATTATAGACAAAGAGTACGTTGTTAAGTTTTATGACATGTTCGACACGGAGAAAAGCTTCAAGAATTATAATGATTTCGCCGAGTTTATAAGTGTAAAAGAGAATAGAAAGCTTCTGACCTACTTAATGGAATTTGTTTTACATAGTTATAACTTTATACAAAATGTATCCTTCCACAATAGTGAGTCTGAAAATAACTATCAATTGCTGAAAAACAATTTCAAAATCACTGACGATATTGAAGAGCTAAAAAAAGGTTTTAGGGCAGGTTGGATGGACGGCTCCTCTACTCTGTCGAACCAAATCTATTATTTATCGAAAATCCTGTCTGTGGAAGAACTAAGAGTATTGGTCAACAACTATATTATTATGCCGTGGGACGAAGATTCGAGAAAAATAAATGAAAGAGACTAATCCAGAACAACGCCAATTTTTAGCTTTATGTTTACCATTACAGGATTATTAATATTTACAATACTTACGCTTATTTATGTATTTGTATCTGCATACATAGGGGAGAAAGGTGCTCCACTGGAGAAATTTGGGTACTTCGGATTTATGTTAATCCTTTCAATTTTTTCCTACTTCACAATTCAAAACTACATTTACCCGGACGAAGAAATCTTTACCAATGATGAATACCATGTACTTGAACACATGGGGTTTGAGGCATACAAGGAACTTTATCTAGTTGAAAGTGAATACCAAGCCATCTCCATTTGGGACAATTTTACCGGCAGCATCAAAATAAATCGCGATAGTAGTCAATTTCATCTATCCTTAAAAAACTTTTTCAAACCGTTTTATTACAATCAAAGAGGTCAGGATTCCGATAAGTATGTTTTGGCCAATAATTACATTCCCAATGATTTTTCACATGGCCTGGGAATAATAGCGGATCGGGATACACTCATGGAATTAAAAATTGAATATGACGAAGAAGAGAAGAAGGTAAACTATCTCATCAAGTATGATAAATTTAACACTCCTTCCAATTTCGATACATGCAATTTTCATAAAACACTTTACAAAGGATATCCACTTCTTGACCTTCTACTCAAAGCTCCTAATGCAGATAAGATCACACCCAAGCTTAGAGACATAATCATTAATTCCTATTTGGTAAGGGATAGCATCAAGGTCAATAGAATAGCAAAAGGCAACGGGATCTATACCTTGTTGAACAATAAATCTCGGGAGAAATTATCCGATCTGAGATATTTCCCTAGTGGATTTGTTCTCAATCAACCAAACATAACACTATATAGTTTAGGCAAAAATTCTACAACGGTCAATTCAAGTGAACTAGACTTGTCAGAAACATTTAATATTTCTCTGTCAGACAGGAGTTTGATTTACGCCGGACTGGGATTTGATAAAACGGAAGAGTATATACTTGAATTGGATGAAGAGGAAGAGAGCAAGTTCATGTTAAAATACATCTTACCCCAGATGTACAAACTTAAAAAAGACACTTCAATTGTTAAACTATTTATGACATCAAGCAATGAAGAGGTGATCAGAAATGAGTTGGACGGTGGTTACTTTTTTAATGTTTTCGACAATGTTGACAATAATAATCATATCAATACAACCTTAAGTTATGTTACGGGTGATTCAAGATCAGCCATGCATTTCAAAATTAAGGACTTGAATAAATTTGAAGATGAATCAGATATTTTTGAAGCCAACGAAGCGATAAGAGTTCATACCAAAAATGATAAATTGAAATGGCTTCTGAAATTTAATGACTTGCGTGAATCAAATGCTTTACAAGCCCAGCATATATATTGGCTTCTATTTTTCTATTTGGCCTTATTGTATCTCAGATTAATAATAAATACGAAAGCAGCTGAATTAAGCCCTATTGAGGCTGGTATCCATATTGTATTTTTTACTTTTTTAGTAATCAGAATGATTCTTTCCTGGAGGGCAAGTACCTTTGTTCCTATTGAAGATATATCTGCAGCTATGTTTTACACTTTGCGGGATATCTATTCATTCTATCGTGATTTGTTTGTTTTTGTCGGCTTGTTTTGGCTAACTCTAATTGCCAGAATTGGGCTTCCCTGGTTGTGGGAAATATTCAGATGGAAAAACCTTAAAACAAATATAAATATATACGCAACCAGTATTCAAAAGAAACTTATTAAAAGCATTGGATTAACATGGATCTATATCATTCTTGCAAGTCTATATTTAGCATCAGGCTTCGTAGCGTATTCCGCCATATCCCCAAGATTTGCCTTTATCTTATGGCCCACCCTATTTTACTTTTTCGCAGATTATATAATATGTCGAAAGTATAAGAATGACCCTTCAAAACTTCGTGCCGCATTTTTTGATTTTAAGTCATGGCCCCTGGCTCGAGTGATATTATGGTCATTGGTGTTGGTATTTTTACTCATTGCGGATTCTGGTTTTGGGGTTGTATTTCTTTTATTCTCTCTGATTTACTACTCAATTGGGCATTTGTTGTTTGAATTTAGAAAACTTAACGAATATGGCAATCAAGGCAAAACCCAATGGATATATCTGGTATTAGTATATCTTATTCCTTTGGCTGCAATAACTTTTATATTTTATCATCAAAATTTCTTCATTCGAAAGATCTTCACAGATACATTTTATTATCTGCTTGCAATTGCATTGCTATTCGTACCCCTTGTTATTTTTTTTGTTTACCAGATGTCGGGAAAACGAAGATGGATATCCTATTGCTTTGGAGCGATCTCTATAGGTCTTTCTCTTTGGATGCTCTTCAGTACATCCGTTATACAAAAAACAATCAATGACAAATACAAATACATCAAGTATAGAGCTGAGGTTCAAAATAATGATGTGGATGATCTTATCATCGAAAATAATTTTAACTCCAGCGACATTACCTACATTTTAAGATCGGCTCAGAATCAATGGTTTATTAATATTTACCAAAATGCAGAGAAGGATAATTATTTTAATATTCAACCCCATTTTGGACAAGGTTCTACCTATACCACACAAACGACAGATTTGGTTTTGTTGCGGTATCTGATTGCCGAACATCCCACAAAAATTGTCTTTTTATTGTTGTTTCTTTTTATACTGCTTGTTTCAATCTATGTTAAATCCGAAGACACTACGAGTTTGATAGGTCGAAATGGGTTGGGGGTCCTAATATTATTGTTTACGATAGCCTTATTTATCTGGTTGACTACAACGAATCGAGTTATATTTTTTGGTCAGGACTACCCTTTTTTGAGTATTACCAGTAGATTGGCATTTGTACTTCCGACTCTATTATTTCTCTATGTTATTACAATGTCTTCATTCAATAAAGATCGAACCTTTTCATCTTATAATTTGAATACACCAAATTCTTACAATTGGATAATCCCATGTTTTCTAGGCGGTATTATGCTGGCTGGAGTATTGATGCTGTCCAAAAAAGGAGAGAATAATGACAAAAATACGTTCTCAATGGTGGGAACCGAATTGAACAAAAAGATCGATTTACATACCAACTCTATTAATCAAGAATTTAAGGATTATCAATTAAGAAATTTAGCGGATAATGAAACCCTAAGTATTGATAGTATACTAAATAAGTATCATACAAGTGCCGATAAGGATTCAAAAATTAAGAAGTTGATGAATGATACGGTTGTTAAAAGTAATTTTTTCTACAAAAGTCTGTTGAAGAGGCTTATGCTTACTACTACTAATAAATGGGATCCGACGGAGGTCATTCATATCAGAAAGCGAGGAAAAATTTTCAACTTAGTGAATAACAATCGATATTATTCCATTAAGTCACCATTTGAAGAATCTGATAGTTGGACAGGAAATCTTCTTGCTGCTCCTATAACCAAAAATTCAGGTTTTATTGAGTCAAAAACCAAAGAAATTTTCAAACCTGACTCTGAGGAGAGCCGAATTATCCCCAACATATTAGCTACTGTTGATTCGGAACGAGAGAATAAACATATAAGAAATTACAAAAATAAAATGAATAGCATCTATATGATGCGTATTCCTGAAGAATGGGTTCAGGATAGTGTGCCTATTTTTATAATGTATAATCGCTATGGCAGTGCTGATCAGAGCCAGGCAAAATTCAATATCTATAATGACAAAATAAAATTAGAAAACGACGAAACTAGCCTGGTGACCAAAATAATCCCGGAAGATATTATATCTTTTTATTACAAGGATGAAAAAACCAAGCAACTAAAGAAATCATTCCAATGGAAATATTTCGTAGAAAGTAATAAGTATTTAGCCAAGAATATTTGGCTTAATGGTGAACGCAAATTCTTCTACCCTATCGGCAAAAAATTTAATTGGAGCTACTCATATACTCAAGCACTTCGTGAGGTTTTGAAAGAAGAAGATTTCATTAACAGTAGTCATGCTACAAGTATTGATTATGAACTGACTTCAGATGTTTTTGATATTATTCACAAGGAAAATTTTCCAGATCATTTGGTAACGGAAGATACGCGATCGGTGCTGACGCTATTCAGAAACCTAAACGCCAATGAGCAAAGCAATACCAATAACAATGCACAGATATATTTTTCAGAAAACAAATTGAATATTCCGGAGGATTCAAGAAATTTGAAAAATAAAAATTTACTGGACATACTTTCTAAAATAAATGATTCGTTTGCAGATTCCAAATCGAAAAATGCTGAGCCAGAAAATAATACCCAGATTTTAAATCAAATCATTGATAGATATATAAAAAGCAAATTCGATTATAGTGCCGTGGCTTTGGACGGGAATGGAAGAATAAGGTTATTATTTGACTATAACAAATTAGTGAAAGTTGACCCTAATAATTTGGAAGAGTACAATAACTACATTCACAGACTGTACAGAGTTAGCAGTAACGCAACAGAAAGGGATTTTTTCGGAAACAAATCACTCCTGTCCATGAGACCAGGTGCGGGTTCTTCCCTGAAACCAATCGTTTACTCATCAGTAGTCTCTCAATTCAATCTGCATTGGCAAAATATCAATATAGTTCCAACCATTACTCAACGACAATATGAGTCAATTACAGTAGATGAAGAAAGAGGTGATAATCCTGCAAGAAAATTAGCATGGTATGGTGGTAAAAGCTTAGAAAACAATAGATCCTTATGGAATATTGATAAACACAATTTTACAGATGCAGGTCTCCGAAATAAAAACTATTTGCTAAAATCCAACAACCTATATCATTCATTGGTTGTATTTATGGGGTCGTATTCCAAAAAGCAAGTGTCTACCATACTTGATCCCAATAAATCAATTTTACTGAATCGATTGAATGAGAGATTTGACTATGAGAAGTCGTTTCCGATTCTCAATATTAATGAAATGCGATTTTCTATAAATGAGGACAATTGGCCTTCCGAATCGCAGGGAGAAACTAATTTCTTCTCCAAATCCACGTCTTTGATAGCAATTGGTTTAAATGACAATTTCAAATGGAATACTGAGCGAAAATCATTGGCCAGTAAGATTTCTTTTGAGCCGTTGGATGTCAAGGATAAATATAAAATGATCTATGACTCCTCAAAGGTAAAATCAAATTATTATTACTGGTGCTACCCAGAACATTCTAGTTTCTTTCAAATAGACAGAAAGGCTCCGCCAAATTTACGAAATGGTTTGATACAGCCAACCCTGGGAGCTTTCCCAATGCAAATCACTCCATTAAAAATGGCCGAGATGACCATGAGAATGGTTTCTTTTAACAGCAACGAAAATATTACAACGCTTAATCCAGCGACGGACAGAATTGAAGACCATCAGTTCTTTAGATTTGATGAAGAATCCTGGGGCGATACAACTACTTATATCAATTGGGTGCAGGACAATATATTCGAACAAATGAATATGGTATTTAAAAGAGATCCGGCAGGTGGAAGAAGTGGCACCATGTATTTTTTAGACGACAATCTTGAGAAATACCGGAAGGATGGATATTATTTCTATGGCAAAACGGGTACAATCAGTGATGAAAGTGATGTGTTTGATCGTGGAAAACATTTGATGGTAATAATTACCAAGGAAAAGTTGCATGATTCTCGTTCGAATCCATTGACGACGGATCGCCTAAAAAATCTAAAATATTATGTGCTTTTCCTTTCATATCATGACATTAGAACAAAGAGCAATGAAGAAAGGACGAAGGACTACGACCCCGAGAATTATTTCAAGGTGATTGATGCCGTTATGAAATCAGAACTATTTGAAAAATACATGACTGAATAAATACCAATGTAATGGACAAGAAAACAAGTAATATAGTTGCAGCTCTCTCTCTTCTTATTTTGGTAGCATTTGGATTATTTATTAAGTTTAAATCACAAAAAAAATTATCCAATGAGAAAAGGGAAAAACTGGAGACTAAGATAATTAAGGAGGATTCTCCTCTTTTAGAACAACGCTTGCAAGGCCATATTTTACTTACTCCCTTTTTGAATAAACTACTAATTAGGGATAACTCCTTATCCATCGATACAATTCAGGATACCCTTTTCATTACTCAAACAAAAGCTAAAAAGAGAGATTTCGAACGCATTCTATTAAACGGGGCTTCAATAGAATCATTTGTCGAAAGAACATCAAATCTTACTTCTCAAATACCTCCATATGAGAATGATAGTATTGTAGCTTACGAGGCTGTATTGGATTCTGTGCAGGATACAATGTTCGTGAGCCTGCCGTATGAGGTGATTTTCAGTGTTTTCAGAGAAGAGGATAATGAAGAAAGTAGTGGTGGGAAGAAGAATCGAAAAATAAGATTAACACCAGATAAAATCACCATTACAAACCCCAATTATATTGAGGAGATCATTGCCAATTCTGATTCTAAATTAATTTTGACGGCAGGGCCAGTTTGGTATCATACTTCAGAGATTTTATCCCTTCCTCAAAATCAAGGTCTCTCTCAAATTGATCAATTATCCGCACTTTGGAATCATGCCCGATCAAATTGGAATTACATCCATGATCCAGTGCAGGAATCAGGCAGAGATACATGGAGGAGCTCGTATGAAACCATAAGCACCTATAATGCTACCAGTGCAAAGAAATTTACGGGAGATTGTGATGATTTTGCCATTTTATGTGCTGCTTTTGCCAGGCAAATTGGGTATAAATCGAATATTGTGGCCGTATACAATGGTAGAGGTGAAGGGCATGCTTATGCTGAGTTTTTTGTTCCTCGAGAAAAATTGGCTGATTCAAAAAGAAGCATTCAAAAATATTTTGGAGTGAGTTCAAGTATATATGGTGTATCAGAAAATGGAGGTTTGTGGATTCCGATGGATTGGTTTGGCAGCGAATCTACCAAGTATTTAGGGCAAGAGCCTTTCCAGGGCAGAAGAAAAGTGTATACTAATTTGTAAAAGATCTATATTAATACGGTCATAAAAGGTGTTTTTGCTTTAATTATTAAAAGGAATAAGGATAGAAATTGGATAAAATGTGAAGTTCAGATAATCATTGAAAACAATACTCTTAATATTTCTCAAATAGATTTAAAAGTTTCTCTATTAAACAAATTTCAGTATTAATTATAATTGATCTAATATTTTTAAAATAAACATTTTACATTATGAAATGGGACTTTACATTTGGAACCATATTAGGGCTTATTTTGACTTTTTTTGGGGTGCTTATTCAGTTTCATTGTATCAAGGATTATGAGAATTCGAAAGAAATCAAAAAATGGAATATTATCAGTATAAAACAGCTGGGAGATCGTTGGCATAGGAGTAATTCAATTTATTCTACTTCAGGAAGTTCTGTATTTGTCGATAGGTGGAATAATTACATTTATAATGTTTACTATCCCTGGGAATCAAATTTATACATGATAGATGCTCACATAAAACAAAATCATCCACAAATTTATAACAATTTCCAAAGCGTCTGTTTGGAGTTCGATACGATTCATTCTATTCTTAATGAATTAAGAAAATTACAAAACCCTTCTACAACTTTTGAAGCTGAGTCGTTAAACTTCAACGAAAAAACCGTAAAAAGCAGATTAGATAGTTTGGAAATAAATATTGATAAAATAAAGGATACACTATCTAAATAACTTCAACAATCCATTTTTGTATAAAATATAGTTCTGACAATTTATGTGTATTCTTTGTCTATTTGATCCGTGTAAAAAAGCCAAGTCAAAATGACGCAAAACGCAAAAGGAAGCCAGATTATTTGCAGCAAAAATTTCTTAGTAAAAAAATAAGCTGACATAGATAATACAAAGAGTAATGATAGAATAAAAGCCCCAAGTACTACTCGAAGTGATATTTTACCTTCTTTATTATAACAAATAATTGAAGCAAAATACATTGATAACAATCCAGCTACATTTGATAAAGCTACGGCTATCAAGTATAACCAAAACCTACTTACATTTCTGTCTAAATTTTCTCCAATTTTTATATTGTGCCTTGTCTTTGTCCTATTCTCTATATTAAAAATTTCAATAAACCCCAGATCATGGCTAAGGAATGAGTCAGGATCAACATAATCAGAGCAATCTATTTTGTATTCTCCTGGAGGTATAACATCAGAAATATCCATATGATCCTCATTATTATCATAAATATGTAAATCCTTTAATGTTTCACTTTTTAAAAAATTTTCTGTTGATATTAAAGAACTATCTTTAAAATGAAAATTTATTAATGATTTTACTGAGGTATTTTTCTTATGAGGAACTTGATTAAATGTCAATAAGTACTCTGGTAAATCATCTCTAGCATGTAGATATGCAAATTTATCTATTTGTTTGTAATTATTTTTATCTCCAATTAATTTTTGAAATTCTGAATCTTCAAATTCTATCATTCTCGCATTTGTTAAATGCTTGTCAAATATCTTAAACGTCTCACGAAAAGTATGTTTACGTTTTTTTATTGTGGGTAGTTCAAGGAAAACAAATTGTATATTATTCTTCCTGTCAAATGCCATTTTTTCTAAATCATTTTCAATATCCTCCAAACTTCTAGTGACCAGTAAATCAGTCAGAAATACTATAGTTTTCTTTTGTAAAGCTTCATTTCCTAAAACTTGATCACAAATGAATTTATCTATGTAAGAATTGTCATCGTTTTGGATTTTAATAGATTCCAGCTCATCTCCAATTGCTTCATACCAATACCCGAACTTTGAAGGTGGTTCAAGTGAGATAACTTTACCTATATCTTTAGAGTCAATGTAATAAGAAACAGATATATTTCGATGATTAGCATTCAATTCTTTATTCAAGAAATACCCAATAAAAAGTCCAAGTTTCCCCATTCCCTTAAGTCTATTGGAAAGAGGATGTACTTTATCATTGGTTATTTCCATCAATTTACTATCTACAGCTAAAATTGATTTACTTTTATTTAATAAAGATGTATCAACTGAGCCACTTAAATCAAGTATTAACTCATACTTTGTATGCGGAACTTTATAACTCGTTATCAATTCTTTATAACTACCTTCTGCGATATCTATTTGATCGCATGGAAATTTACAAATATCGGTAACGGCAGTAAAATCATATTTCTTCGATTTATCTATACCAGAGGAATAAGATTTTAATTTATTACTATTTATACCCATTATTACTGCCAAAACGGTAATTGAAAGAGTTATCCAGAACGACGTAAATTTTACGACCCTAGATATATTACGATAAATATCAAATCTCTTGTTCCAATTAGAATGATCTGGTTTATTTGTAGAATCATTTTCATTCTCCAAGGCATCTTTCTCAGACTTTGATGTGGTTGACATTACTGGGATTATTTAGATTTAACAACTTTACTATTTGCAACAATTGTATGTTTAACATCATTTCTTTCGCTATCAGAGTATCAATGAATTATACAATACCTTACATGAATATAACTTTTACATATCCAACGAACTAATCTAGTCGATGAGATGAACCAATTTTCCGTAGAATTACGCAACATTTACGTAATTCTACGCCTAATAAACGACCTGAAATTTGAATCCAAATAGTTCTTTTCAAATCAATTAGCAGTGCATATCCTAAAACAAGTATTACCAAAATTAAGCATACCCTAATTATACCATATCGATTCCATTCTGTTGTTTGTATAAAAGGACATGGATAAATTCACATCAAAGAGCTGTCTTTTCTGTTTAATCCAAAAAATAATGCTATCTTAATAAGCGTTTATAAATAAATTAAAATTCATGAAGCCTACGTTGTATTCCATTGGGTTGGTCCTCTTTTCGCTTGCGCTTACTTCTTTTTTAATTCCTGAATCATCTTACAAAAAAAAGCCTCATAATCTATCGTATATCGCAATCATCGCCGAACCTGATTTCGAAAATCTGCGTATGATAGGATCTGTAAACATATATGGGGTTACAGGTTCGACAAAGTCAGAAAGACTTCATGGACGAATTCTCAGGTCATTACGGTTTCAAAATATTACGAGAAAGGTCGAAGAGAAATACAAGCTTCCCGAAAATATCATACTGGCTATGATCATGCAGGAAACCGGAGGTGCGGATATGCTACCAAATGGTCAGAATGACGGTGGGCTAGGACTTTGTCACATGCAACCATCTGTGGCCAGCGATTTTGGATTAAAAATCTATAAAAACTCAAAAAAACTTAAGGACAAGCGATTAGGCGTTCAGCTTAGAAAACTCATCAAACAGCATCGATACGATAGAAAAAAACTAATCAAATACGATGATCGATTTCACCCAATCTTGAATATTGACGCAGTGGGTAGAATGCTGGCTGAATATAAATACCCGCGCATAAAAGGCTTATCCTCAGAATTCGCATCTGCAATCTATCGGTATAGTGGGAAGTACAACTTTAGAAAGTACTGGAGAAATGTAAACTACTTCATGAAAAAACTAAATGATCCCTCGATAATAAAGGAAGCAGAGGATGCATTTAATCGCAAAAACCCCAATTTCAAAGTTAGTGGTGTCAAATCAGATTTTAAGGGGTATATTAAAGCACATCAAGATCAAAATATAAACTATGGATTGAATGAATATAAATAAATTAATTACGTTCTTGGTAATCACTTTATTTTTGTACGCAGGATGTAATGTTAATGAAGAAATATCTCTACCTCTGAAAGATAGCATCTCTGTTTTCACCCTCGATAATTTTTATGAAGAAAATACACTACTAAATAGTACTATAGATTCCATCTATTTACTGATGTCTCCACATGACAGAATTAGCCAGATGATCATATCTTCAACGGGAGCTGGCACCAATAATTATGATCAATTGAGTAGTGAAGCACAAAACGGTAGCATTGGTGGAGCCGTTTTCCTGGGAAAGAACAGTAACCTTGGTAAGAGAATCGCTTTGCTTCAACAAGAATCTAGGTGGCCTCTGCTCTTAAGTATGGATGCAGAACCCAGCCTGATCAATAGCCGATTGACAGACCTTGATCAAGTGTTTGAAAAAACATCGAAAGCGAAAAATATGACCGATGTCAAGAATATTTCAATGGAGATTGCTGAAATCCTCTTATCTATAGGTATACATCAAAATTATGCACCAGTATCCGATCTATCAGCTAATCGGTCCGTTATTAATCATCGGTCTTTTGGCAATGATGTACTTGATGTAAAATCCAAAACAAATGCTTTTATTCAGGAGCATCAGCTAAGCGGAGTAGTAGCAACGGTCAAACATTTCCCTGGACACGGAAATGCAAAAGGGGATAGTCACGAAATTCTGGTCTCTATCAATGACTTAAATGAAGAGTTAGATATTTTTAAGAGTAATATTGAGTCCAATGTAATCTCCGTTATGGTAGGACATATTTCTGTTAAAACAGGTGAATTTGCCACTTCAGGACATCCATCTTCCATTTCCCGAGAAATAACTACCAATTTGTTAAAAAACAAATTGGGATTCAAGGGAATTGTTATCACAGATGCAATGAACATGAAAGGTGTGACCAGTTTTGAAAATGCAGATTTAAAAGCAATTGAAGCAGGAAATGACCTTGTTTTAATGCCAAAAGATCCACATATGCTGATTAGTCAAATTAAGCAAAAAGCTACTGCTTCTAAAGAATTCAGAAAGCAAATTAAAACTTCAATCAAAAAAATAATTCGGTTAAAACTATGTTTGGGATTATTTAAAGAGTCACACTTATATTATAGAATCAACAAGAACTAAATTAATAGATATTGCATAAACATATTTTTTATTGCGAATTGCAGAATGATGGTTGTCCAAAGAATTTTTTACATAAACTGAAGAAGTTATGATTAAGACACAATTCCATTTTTAAATGACTTGAGAAGGAGCCTAAAACAGCTCCCCCAAAAACGAAACAAACACAGTATCCCTAGCCCTAGGCGAAGTAACCAACAACTGCTGCCCAACCAAAGCCGATGAACTACACTCATACTCAAACACTGAAGAATACCGTCCACCAAACTGAAAGGCAGCCACTCCAGACTCATAATCCGGACCATAAACCTGACCCAGATCACCTGCTCGATGACGAACCAATGAAGCTAAAATAAAGTGAAAGAATGATAAATCAAGTGCCAAACACTCACTAACCTGCTCTGATAACTGAACTGTGCCAGCTGATGATGATGTAACCATAATAATGATATATAAAGTGAATAAAAACTAATGAGACTCACGCTCATACTATCGTATGCAAGACCAGGGAAGAGATACCTATATGCAAGGTGGATCGTGGCGCAGCAGGCGCCATGCCAGGACACGTAGTGGCCAGACCTTGCAGATATGTAGATCTGGACCTAACTACGCAGAAGTATGTATGAGAAAACCGACCAGGCTAATACCCCCAAGGCCAAAGAACGGTAGTGGCAGACCGATCCGCTTCTGTAATAATATAAATCTTATGACCATACTCCTGATGAGCTGGACCACACTCATAAACTGAAAAAATACGACGACCAGAAGTGAGAGCCCGCTCATTGCTCTCACGATCTGCTGCACAAAGCTCTCCCCAATCACCCTCCTCATGCCTCATGAGTGAAGTGTAGATAAATGTATGAAAAGAAAGATCAGATGACATAAGAGAATGAATACTCGAGGTAGACACGAGCTGGCCTAATGATAAAACTGATGCAAGCATAATGTATAAAATATAAAGTGAAAAATGATGAGACGATGCTCATACTATCGTATGTTCACTTAGGGAAGAGATACTCATATGCAAGGTGGATCGTCTTGACGCTTGCAGTCAGGATGCCAGGACACGTAGAGGCCAGACCTTGCGGATGAGTAGATCTGCACCTATCTATGCAGGAGTAGTATGAGATTAATCGAAGAGTAAAGAATCAATAATACTTATGTCAATTCCCATATAAAGAGCGAATTCCTGGATTGTAACTAGCTGATGATCTTCTTTTCCAAGTTCTTCCTTTATCCTCTTAATGATCATTCTACCATATCGATCACTTCTTCCTGTAATCAAAGCAACGTCCTGAGGATAAATCACAATTCTATTCATTCTTCTCATAAGCATTCAAAATTTAGATGAGACTTTTTGGCCGCCCACCCGATTCTGATGAATCGGTTCCTTCCTTTTTGATTGACATTTAGTCAATCAAATTCCGACTATGTCGAAACCAGTCAGGCCCATACACTATCCATACTGTATCCATACACTATCTATGGAGTATCCATATGGAAAATTACTAGAGAAATTGGAAGAAATGAGATAAGATATGATGCAAATATGTAATATATAACTGACAAAGATGGCAAAAAGTGCCTTGGATTGTCATAGCTGGAAGTGGAGATTTGCTTTCAATATCGCTTCACCGCTATTATTGAATTGTTAGTTAACCGCTCATGGATTAGAAATGAGCACAAAAATTATAATTCTATGGCAAAATTAAAAGGCATTTTAAAAATCAAAGGTACGCTTGACGATCTGACCTTTTACAAATCCGGGAAGGACTATCTGGTGAGGACAAAGGGTAGCGTGGATGGTGACCGAATTGCGAATGATCCTACTTTTCAGAGGACTCGAGAAAATGGTTCTGAATTTGGCAGATCAGCATCTTCAGGCAAGTTGCTCAGGACTGCAGTTAGAAATCTAATGACCAATGCAAAAGACAGATTGGTCACTTCCAGGCTTACCAAAGCAATGACTCAAATCAAGAACCTGGATGCTACCAGCGCACGAGGTGAAAGAAATGTGGGCATTGGAATTGTTGAAGATGCAGGCAAAGCTCTTTTAAAAGGATTCAACTTTAATATCAAAGCGATTCTGTCCAGCATTTTCTTTGCTGAATACGGATTGGATACTGCAAGCGGCGAGATCAATATCAAGCAATTGAATCCTATCAATGATGTGGTAGCTCCTGGTGGCGCTACGCACATGGCTATCAAAGCCGGTTGGACGAATGTAAACTTCCTCACCGGAGAATTCGATACCAAGATCAGTAATGTAGAGACCTTCCAGATCGATGCAAATGCAACGGATTACAGATTGCAGTTTGATGCACCTCCAGAGGGTGATGGATGTGGATTCCATTTGCTGCATATTGAGTTCTATCAGGAAGTGAATGGCGATTTGTATTCTTTGAAAAATGGATCTTACAATTCGCTGAGCATTCTTGAAGTGACCGGAGCTCCTGCCGCTGCTGGTGGCGAAGAGGGTGGTGGTGAAGTCTAATTCCTGAACTATGGTAATAGAATTAAGAAGAACGTACTACCCGGAATGGACCAAAGGTCTTATAACCATCAATAATGTGATTGTCTCTAATAGCCTGGAATTGCCCTGGAAAGATAATCGGAGGAATATGTCTTGCATTCCTGAAGGCATCTACCCAATTCAAAAAAGGTATAGTCCAAGATTCAGAGATCACCTATTGGTGAGTGATGTACCTGGTCGAGATTACATCTTACTTCATCCAGCGAATGATGCCAGTGAGGAATTGAGAGGCTGTATAGCTCCAGTGATGCAACTCGTGGGTAGCGACAAAGGGAGCTACTCTCGAATTGCACTGGAGCTCATCATGGCTAATCTTGCCCGGGTGAATTATCAAAATTGTTTCATCAAGATTTATGAGTCGCTAGACTCTTGAATCTTCTAAATCAAAATGTATGAATTTAATTGATCGGGCAAAAAGCCCAACGCCCAAATTCTTTAAAGTGCTTCGAAATATCGGTATTGCCCTGGCAACTGCAGGTGGTGCGATCTTAGCATCTCCTGTAGCCTTGCCAACTGTGGTAGTGACCATTGGCGGCTACCTGGTAACTGCTGGAGCCGTGGTGACGGCTGTTAGTCAGGTAACTACGGACAATGATGCCATGAAAACTTTAGAGAAGTTTCCAAAAGGAATCCTGAATGAGCCATATAAGTAATCAAAGCGCCGGTACTTGTGGCGGTACCATCTTGGCTATCGTTGGTGTCATGGACTTTAACGATATGCTCAAGACAGCAATATTGGCTGCCATTGGCGCTGTTGTTAGTTTTATTGTTTCTGCTTTGATGAAGCGCATTTTTAAATCCAAAAAGAAGAAGAATGTTGTTTAGATACAGAGCAAAAGTGGTAAAAGTAGTGGATGGAGATACCATAGATGTTGATATTGATTTAGGTTTCTACACGATTCTCCGGAAACAAAGAATTCGACTTAAAGGCATCGATGCACCTGAGCCAAGAGGCAAAGAAAGATTTGCAGGATTGGAAAGTAAAGCCTGGTTGAAAGATGAGATCGAAGGGAAGGAAATTGAAATCGTCACTTTCAAGAATGCCAAAGGCAAGTATGGTAGATGGTTGGGTGTAGTTTACATGAACGGACAGAATATCAATCAATTTATGATCGCGAAGGAATTAGCAGTTCCTAGTTTGCAGTAGTAAATAAAGTTTAGCTATTTATCTATGAGATAGCCTCAGGAAGTGATTCCTGGGGCTATTGTTTTTTACTTCTCGCAAATACACAATACATGGTGATAAAAACCATAGGCACCAAAAGGAGGAAGGGATCATGAAGCCAAGGTGGAACTCCAAGGGGCAATGAATGCGCTGAGAGATATTCAGTGGACCTTGGCGGAATGATGACGAGGCCTACTTTGCCGTATGGTGTTTATTAACAAACCACAAGGGCTCAAATCTTTGAATCCTAGTAAGAGGATTTAGATTTACTGACTGAAAGATTTAGCATTATTAAGCTGTGAACCAACAGGCAGCACTACAAAGAGGTGATGATCGTATAGTAGCGGAGATCGGCAACCCGACTTGTGCTGCCTGCGGGCCAAAAAGCGGGAGTCCTCAACCTAAGGGATGCATACTGGACAGGCTTGTACCTGGACAGGCATACCTGAACGGGGCAAAGAGGAAGGAGTAATGACAGCCACGGCATTAGACGTGGTGAAATGTAGCGACTGACGAGAGCCAAGCAAGTAGATCATCGAAATCCATTAAGTTCAATAGCTAATTTTCGGTTGATCGGGAGGGGAGCGAGCATCCCTAGGTGCTGCCATTGAATACTAGCCACCAGAGGTGGCAAACTAAAAAAGAGATAGCACATAGGGCTGCGAGGGGCAGAGGACAAAGCGGCCCGCTAACAAAGAAGTGGCGGTAGGATGAAGAGCTCTGATAACAAAGGTAGCCATGAATGAAAGTGACTTGGCGATGATATAATGCTGCGTATGGAAGGAATGCCAAGCATTGATATAGTGCGGAGATTAATGACTGAAAGAAGTAGCATGATTGTGTCTGGATGGAACGAAATGAATGGCAGCCTGAAGTGTCTGGTGGATATCGCAGTGTCAGCTCTGCTGAAAACGAAGAGAGCCGCCGGATCAGTGCTCTCAGACTAGAGTAGCCACGAGTGGTGGAGAGAGTGAAGCAAGACAGCTATGATGACAAAGCTCATATGCCAAAGGAACGCATGGCATATGTGCTGATTCCTACAGCATTGCAGGATGGCGACATAGCTGTGGCAAGCTCTCGCAACCACGCCGCTGAACAGCGTCACATGCCTGGAGTCTGAGGAACGAAGCGGAAGGTATGTGTGGGATTGGGTTATGCGACCGCAGGGAGCATGTAAATAGGGAATGTAATTAGTTATTTGTCTTCAGATACTGCTTTTATCTCCATTAACACATCTATTTTTCTGTTTTCTGGATGAGTGTTGGTATTTATTTCTCCCAAACCTTTATATCGAAAACTAGCTTTCACATCTGATATCGAAGTGAATTTTTCGTGGAA
Organism: Saprospiraceae bacterium; assembly: GCA_965230575.1. GTDB lineage: Bacteria > Bacteroidota > Bacteroidia > Chitinophagales > Saprospiraceae > CAJXUU01. The sequence goes on along the minus strand of OZ246013.1, from coordinate 4,430,291 downwards.
GTATTTGGCTGCAACATAACTTCTTGCAATACTTAAATCACAATTATCCAAAAGTATATTAAGTGGTGAAATATCTTTTTGAAATAAGTTATTTGAAAAATCAAATAAACCACAACTTGAGTGGTTTATTTTGTATTCTTCCGGAATTGATGAAGTTTGGTCCACTCTGTATTTCAATCTATCCGTAAACCCCTCAACTGTGAAAACAATCTTGCTTTTAGACCAATCATTTTTAGATAATTCGTAGGCAACTCCCTTAGCCAATGTGTTCAGAAATACAAGAAGCTGAGGTGTAAGATCATAAAGATTCGACTCAAAGCCATATTCCGAATCTTTTGTAAGAACGTCTAAAATGAAGAATTTTTTTTGACAGATTTTTAATGCTTTTCTATCTACCGAGGATAATGATTCAATATAATTTTGAATCTCATTTTGAACCGTTTTATCAAACAGATTTTTAGTTGTTAGTTTTTCTCCAGTTTCATACTCTTTTATCTTCTTTGAAATGCTTTTGTAAATTATATAAGAGATCGAATCACATGGTGGTTCATCTTTGGTTATTTTGAATTTTATAAGTTTAACATCTCCCAAAAAAACAAAAAATCTCTCATCAGTAAAATATACTTTAAAAACACTTCCATTTCTTATATCAAATCGATCTGGACTTATTAATTTTATCGAAGCTGTTGACTTTAGTTTGGGATCAAAACTAAAATATTCTGTCACATTTTTGCCCTTAAAAAAAATAGAACATAGATTGAACCTATCCTCCAAATTGAAATTGTATCCACTTTTGAGCTGTTCAAATGAAATTTCTAATTCTCTTTCGGGTTCTGTATGAGATTTATTTAAAAAATCAGGAACGCACTCTTGTGCATAAGAATATTGGAACGCAAAAAACATTGCAATGGAAAAAATAATGATTTTCATTAGTTGTTTGTTAATAAATAATTCAAATTGATCACAACCAAAATAAAAATGGCAAAAACTACTGTTACCATTATTATTCGCCAAATCGGACCCTTTTTTGACTCATGACTATCATTTTTATTTTCTTGAGGCGAATAATTATAATATAAGTAGTTGCCAACCTCACCTATTAAAAACGTTATTATCATTGTTAATAGAGTGCTATTAGGTATTATCAGATGAATTGAAAATAAAAAAATAGCGATCACTATAATCTGCACTATCTTACCTTTTGTGAAATATTTCATTTACTTTTTTTTATGTAAAAGAACAGTACCCGAACGTTCCATTTATCAATAACTGCATGCCCATCTCCCTTGCATTACTCATAAATATTCGATTTAATTCTTGGAGTACTGATCTTAATTGTTCTTGAAAGTAATAAAAAATTGGTTTTATATTTGGTATTCGTTGAGAGTTTAACCATATCTGAGCAACTATGGGGTTAAATTGGGTTTGAACCATGTAAAGGTGGGAATCAGATTATAGGGTTATTGATGGTAAAGAGCGAAATTTGTAGGCTAACGTAAATTAGGATTATATGAAAAGTGTTATGATCATCTTTTTGACGGCTTTTGTGTCGTTAAGTGTAACTGATAAGGAGGTTGCTCCTAGATCTATTTCAGATAATATTGTGATGTGTAGTGGACCTGCCATAAAAGGTTTAGTATATGAGAGAAATGATGAGATGGAAAAAACAGGAACGTGCTATGGTTATGTAAACTGTACAGCATGTAGTACTTGTAATTATTGCGGTCATTGTACCAGTGGAGGATCCTGCGGTGTTTGTTCTATAGGGAATTCATGGTCATACAAATCAAAGAAGAAAAAGAAATCGACAAATTATACTATAAAGCCAGAGGCATCAAATAATCGAAATTCTTCCAATTCCAATTCAAATAACAAATCTAATACCAGTACGATCTCCATATTTTCTAATACAAAGTATAAAGTCACAGGAAATGTTGTGAATATTCGAACAGGACCTTCAACTTCCTATACGGAAAAAGATAGAGTCACTTATGGCAATCGATTGATTGGTAAAAAGAGAACCAAAAACAAGGTTTACATATCAAAATATGGTAGTCATTATTGGTATTATGTAGAATATAGTGGAGGAGAAGGTTGGATTTATGGAGGATTGATTGAAGAAGATGATGGGTTGACTATAACTAGCCAAGAAATGTTAGTAACTGGGAATAAAGTAAACGTAAGAGATCGACCAAGTACAGTAGGTGGTAAGAAACTTTTTAAACTTAATAAAGGAGATATGGTGTTGTTTTTGGGAGAAAAAACAAATTATGAGAAGATTGCAAAATATGGATATAATTATTGGTATAAGATTGAATGCTATAAAGGAATAGGCTGGATTTATGGTGGCTTAATAAAATAAAAGGTGGAACTAAATATTAGAAAATTAGGAATTATAGGAAGTGAAAAGCTTTAGGATCGCATGGAAAAAGAAAATAATGGTATTTCAAAGATCAAAGCATACAAAATTATCAATTTATTTAGGGAAGGGCAATTAATTAATGAGATTTTGAAAGCATCTACAAAGGTTTATTGAGTTTAAATGATAAGATAATTTTTAGTTATTTAATTTTAAAAATACAGAGCCTCCCGACTCTGCATTCCCCATTCTCATATCACGATAACGATCATCCTTAATGGAGCTTTCAGAATGATCTTCAACCAATTACAATCGGAAGATAGATCAAGATTTTCAGTTGTGCAATAGCCTCGTAAGCATTGAGTTCTGTTGATTTAATTTAGTTGAAAATAATTTTCCGGACTGACAGTATTACTCAATTATTGCCGCTTGTCAAAGGTGTTTTCGTCATAATAAATCAGATTGAACATCTCTCTTAATCTTGACCTCACCCTGATTCCATAGCGCTCTTCCAATTCATCTGAATTGAGATTGGTCGTACCATGTGTAAGCAATTTCTTAGAAACAAAAAGATCATAACGGCTCAACAGTATTTCACCAATAACATTCACCAGTGCGCCAAAGTATTTCATAGATAATTCTATACCAATATCGTCAAGACATAGCGGAATCGGTGAACGAACGGATCGTGTGTACTTATGAATTACATCATACCCATGTTTGGTAAATTCCAAAGTAATCTGACGAGCAGGCTTGATGTAAAACGTTCTAGACTTCTTAGTGAGTTCAGAAAATAAGGTCATTAATGAAGTCTTCCCACAACCAACAGGACCAACTAGCAGTATTCCTTTCGAAAGAGAAATATCATGCTTCTTACATCCAGCTTCATCTTTGATCATCCAACTCAAAAGCTTGTGCACAACCTGGAAATCCACTGGATAGATTTTGAAGTGCTTACCAAATCGTTCCTTGCCTTTGTATTCCAAATATTGAATGGTATTGGTAAAGTCATAATGGACAACCCCATTTTTGACTTGCATTATCTCAGAGAGGTTCATCATATCTTTTGTTGTTATTGGTGTGTAGGTAGTCCATTTTTTGGACTACTCCTTTCTTGGTTTTATCGGATTGGCTAAGCATCCATTTTCGGGCTAAGGCTCCCCAGTTTTTGACTGGTGTTTTTCCACCCACTTTCCAACCGTTTGATTCATAATAATTCCAAAATTTTTGAGCTTCTTCTTTGGTAGATTTTTCCGTCAAAAAAAATTCAATTACATTATTTTCATTCTCGGGAGCCCCGTTTATGTTTATAATGTTTAGTTTATATGTTTTATAAGGTACCAGCGGTGGTCCATTATTTGGACTACTTTCGGAAAGTAGTGGTCCATTTATTGGACTAGCTCCGGTAAATGGTGGTCCAGAGGTAGTCCAATTATTGGACAAGCTAAATACACTTCCTTTGAATGGATTATTCGATGGTTGATAGACGATATAGCCCCAATCTTTCAGATCATTTAGACACTTACTATAAGTAGATTTAGATTTCACTTTTGTCAGCTTCATGACCTCAGATCTAGCTACTGAAAATGTAGTTGCAAAGCGAGCCATATTCCAATATTGGAAAAGGGCTAAATAGACACTGATATGACTAGGGTTTAATCTATCGTCATCATAGAATCGATTGAAGAGCGCTTTTTGATGTTTTATGTAATTGACCTCACTCAAGACTAAAATCGAGATTGGACTTTGTTTTCGTCAATTACCTTTATGATCTCGTCATAGTCATAGAGGATAACTCCGCCAATCTTGGAAAAAGGTAGTGTTCCATTCACTCTGAGGTTGGCCAATGTACCTGCTGATATTCCCATCATCTGTTTCACCTGTGGTGACTTGAGAAATTGTCTATTTGGCTGTTGTGATATTGCTTTGATAATATCTTTTAAATCATCAAGAAGTTCCTTTTTGAATTCTCTGAGATCGTCTGTTGTTAGGATTTCTGCACCCATGATTTGTAATTTTTAATTGTGATAAATAAGTCGCAGGGCATGAAAAACGTAAACTGATACCTTTGTACCTGAACAGAACGAATTGAGGTCACTCAAAATAATATCCATGCCCTAACGACGCTTTTTGATATTGTCAGAGCAAAGATCAATGAGAGATTCCAGATAAAATATAGAGATTCAATTACTAAATAAAGATTTATTACACGTAACAATTAATTCGATTTGCATCAAAAAAAGGAGTCTTTTCCAGAATCATTACCAAGTAAATGGATGAAAGCATGAATTTATTTAGTAATGAAAACTAAATAAAATGTCAATCTTCCTCAAGGGCACTTTCAAAAGCAGTTTTAAGCAAGTGCATAAACTTGGCTCGTTCTGCCTTTCGAGCCTTCATATTATTAATAGATTGATGAAAATTTTTAAGGTCCATATCAAATAATAGACTGAATGCCGTAATTATCTGTTTAAGATCTGCATTTACTTTCTTGGACTTATACAACGCATAACAAAGTTCGATGACTTCTGCAGAAGTACCATTAAATGGCAAAGATTGAAATTCACGTTGTAGGATGGCTGGCGACGATTTCATCTCTTTGATTCTCTGATTTAGATATTTGATCAGATCTTTGGAGCCTAAGAGTCTTGAAATCGTCTTTCCGTGTAGACTAGTAATTGATGAATCAAAAAAGGCTGCATCGAAATCTGCATCTGGCGATAATCCATAATTACCTCGTGTAAAATATTGACTATCCCTATCTGTTTTACACTTTGTGTAATACATCCAGATTTCCTTTTTATTCTGACAATAGTTATTGACCTTTTTAAGCTCATTTTTATAGTGCTTAATTTGAGCTTTAGAATCAGATATACCAAGGTTGATTTCAATTTTGTACACCTTATCATAGTAGTACAATTTAGACAAGAAATATGGATTCAGGTCTTTGAAAAAATGAATCTCTTCATTTTCATTGTTAAAACCGTAGGATATAATATGAAACCTAAGGTCTTCAACATATCTCTTACAAATAAGTGAGAGTCTTTGGCTTTTTGTAATGATGTCTAAATCGAGACCTTCTACATAAGATATCTGTTCGTGCAGCTTCTTCATTAAAGCACTTGTAAAGGGTATTATCATGATGTTGTAATTTGTTCATAGCTTATCGATCTTAAAGTTTAATATTGAATAATCATTCAGGGTTATTTTTAATAATCAATTGGTCATGGCTACTATGTATTATTCCTGATTCACATTTGAAATACTGTAGCAAAAATTACAATTCCGTTAACAAGATATAGTATTAACCAATAAATGCTCATCCAAATAGATAGACAGGCATTTATTTAAGATAAGTTTATGACACATTGATAATCTTGGTGTCTTTTTGATCTTTTTCTTTTCTCATATTTTCATTCAATTTGATTCTTAAATCTGCCATATCTTCTGAAAGTTTGGACTCAATTACTTTAGCATATATTTGAGTAGATGCTATTTTTGAATGACCAAGTAATTTAGAAACAGTAGCTAACGGCACACCATTAGTCAGTGTAATAGTAGTGGCAAAAGTATGTCGAGCAATATGAAATGAAATGTTCCTTTCTTATTCCACAAACATCTGCAATTTCTTTTAAATAAGTATTCAGCTTTTGATTTGAAATTTTAGGAAAGACTGTACCGTTATAAATCGACTTTGGATTGTCTTTATATTTATTAATTAACATCTCAGCCTTCTCAAGTAGAGGTATTTTCACAATATTACCTGTCTTTTGTCTGGATGTAAATATCCACTTACTTCCATCAATCCCCAGGACTATTTGATCTAATCTAAGTCCAATTGCATCGATATATGAAAGGCCAGTATAACAACTAAAAACAAATAGATCTCTGACATAATCTAGCCGATCTATAGTAAAAATTTTGTTCTCAATAGCCTCTAATTCTTCTTGTCTAAGATATACTCTCTCGTTTCGAATGTATTTAGTTTTATAATTAGCAAATGGATCCCTTTCAATCCATTCCAATCGTACAGCTAATGAAATGATCTTTCTAAATCTTTGAAGGTGTTTCATGACTGTATTGTTCTCCATCTTTCGCTGATGGTCAAGAGGTTTATGTAGTCGAAGGAAATTTTCAAATTTGGTAATAAATGAATATCTTAATTGTTTGAGATAAACATCATCAACTTTCAATTCTTCCATCAAAAACAACTTTATGTACTTTTCAGTTGTCCGGTAATTTTTAAGTGTACCTACCTTTATCGTAGTGACGGCTATTTTATAATGATATTCAACAGCTCCTAACAAACTTTGCCCTTTAGAATCCTCACCTAACCATCTAGCTTTAATCCTATCTGCAGTAATTATTACACCTTCTTTTCTAAGTTGATCATACGCCTCAAATATTTCACTATTGACTTGTGCCAGGTACTGATTAATAAATTTAGAATGTTGGTCTTGTGCTGTACATCTGCCTCTTTTTTGATCCCAAGTTTCGAATGGCACTTTACGTTTGATACTATACTCTACCCTAGTGTTATTGATTGAAATTCGAGCATAAATAATTCCAAGTTTGGGGTCAGCTTTGCTCTTTCTAGGGAGAAAAGAAATTGAAAATGTCTTGGTTGACTTCATAATGATATTGGTTAATGATTAAAAAGCCTCACTACAAAAGCGTGAGAATGATCAAGATCAATATCAAAAAGCAACAAAACACATCAAATCTTACGAATTGATTATCAATGATTTAAGTTCAAATTCGGGAGTCTTTTTGACAAATGCAAGAGGACTCCCGAATAACTCCCAGAAGTTATGGTTTTAGATGGTTGCATATGAATGTTGAAAATATATAAGTGACTGAAAATCAGATAAAATGTGCCTTTCTAGGTGCTTCTGAAGTCCATTTTGTCGGGACGACAGGATTTGAACCTGCGACCGCTCGGCCCCCAGCCGAGTACTCTACCGGACTGAGCTACGTCCCGATTTGGTAGATTCGAAATGCGAAAATATAAAGTTTGATCTGATATTTAGTATTTCCATTGTAATTATTAGGCACCAGTCAAAAGATTTGAAACCTAGGTCTCACGAATCTTCTTCAAGCACTCCATTCGGAGAGACGGAAATATTTGATTTAATATTCAATGTGTTGCAATCAATTAAACGTTACTAAATTAATATACCTCAACTTGGCAATAGTAAGCTATGACTTATCCATGAAATTACAACTAATAGTCATCCAAGCTGTGACTCTTCAATTAAAATGAATTTAGGCGAATAGGTCTTACTTTACGATTACTTTAATCGGCACTCCTGCTTTCAAAGTTTTATATACCACACAACTTCCTTTGGCAGCATTAATGAGTGTCTTGTGCATTCTTGCTGAAATATCTGCAGCCTCTATGTCAACTTCCATTTTCATAAATTGAAAGCCCACTGGTACGGAAGTGTCAAACTTCAAAGTGCCACGGACATCTACCATAGCTGATACTTTAATATTGGTACGTGTCAACTCTATCTCCAATCTGTTTGCAATCATTCGCAAGGTACTTTCAAAACAAGTAGCCAAAGCTGCACATAGTATATCACCAGGGTTAGGGTAATCGTGATCCCCTCCTACCGCCTTATGCAATCCTGTCTTGAGCTCTGTTTTAAGTATTGGATTCAAGGAAACCACAGTTCGAAAAGGATCCTCAAAATTTCCACCATTTACTTCAGCGGAATCATATATCACAGCATTTTCTGGTGACTCTGTATATTCTTTTTTCAATTTTTGGTGTCTCGAATGAACTTCGGATTTACTCTTTCTTAAATTCATTTTGTTGGCCACGTGCTTCACCGCTATTTTTAAATCTTTCATTGTAAATTGTATTTTTTTATTATAAAAAGTTAAAAAACGGCAGATCAAAATGACCTGCCGTAACATCAAATCAATTCAAACCAATCGCCTATAATTTGATCACTTTCTTTGATGTCTGACTATGAGAATTTATATTATGTATAAAGTATATTCCAGCTTTAAGTGGAGATAAATCCAAGGTGAACGTTACCCTATTCGGTGCAATATTTTTGGAATATACCACTCGGCCGCCGCCGTCAACTACTCTAATCTTTTGTACTTCATCAAGCTTTGGCAATTCCAATTGGATGGTTTCTATAAAAGGATTTGGAAACACCTTGAAATCAGATACAGTAACTACATCGAGCATCACAGCAAATTTTTCTTCTGACTCTTCATCGCTCACATTTGCCTGATCTTCAAGTACCTCTTCACTTCCTTCAGGGCTATCAATATCATTATCACCTACAAGCATTCCCACACAGGAAACAACTGCCTCACAATTGGTAATACATCCGTTGGCATCTGTCACCGTGACATTAATATTAGCCTCACCAAATCCAATATTAATGTTTGCGGTCGTTCCATCAACAAAAGCTATCGAACAATCGCCTCCATTGGCATACCACTCAATAGTGTATGGAGCTGTACCTCCCACAATTTCTACTTCATAAATATTGTTTGAAGTATTGCAGACTGGATTAAAGTCCCCTTCTATATTGCAAGTCAAGTCACTTGTCGCAAAGAAATTAATCACTTGTTCAGCTTTCGATTCATTTCCACAATTATCGATCATCGAAACTGTTCTTATGACCTGTCCATCTCCATTAGAATCTCTATTATCTGTCTCTTCTATATTATATTCAAATTCTTCATGGTGGTTAAGAATGACCAACTCAGGAATTTCATCGCTACAATACACATCTTCTGTCGGTTCGAGTATGATTTCTTCTACGTCATCTGCCATTACTTCGATTACCACTTCATACGTATGGCCTTCCGCACATCCAGCCATGAAAGTCCATGAGAATGTCAGTACCCTACTTACACCATCTTCGCAATCTTCATTGATTCTAACCGTTCCTTCAAATTCTCCCATCAAGACATCATCGCAAGGGGTAAATGCCAATACACTTGACTCGTCCATTGCATACAAAAAGGTATAATTTCCAAAATCTGATTCGTTGATTTGATTCGCTCGTTCTGTACTCAATGCGGCCAATCTAGAATCAGAAACTTCATAGGTCAAATCGAATTCGTCAGGATATACAGATTGTACAAAAGAAGTTATATTGCCACATGCATCTATCGCTTCGTAAGTATTCACCACTACATTGTGTCCTCCACATTCTATTCGTTCAGCTTTGACCAGAGTAGCATCAATAATCTTCCCTTCGCATGCATCGAATGCTTCGACTTGCTCATCATTTTCGCTTTGACAGATATGCTCCAATTCATTGATGGATGGTCCTTCAGTATCTATGATATACACATCTTGCGTTACTGTCGTACTGTTTCCACATGCATCTGTAGCTGTGATTATTCTGGTCACCTTTGATTCATTGGCACATCCCCAAGTCTCTTCAACTACCTCATAGTCTACTTCTACGGCACTACAATCGTCAATCGCTGTTAATTCTGGCATCTCAGCAGAACACTCGATCACAATACTATCCTGGAAATTTGTAAATACCGGTGCTTTATTGTCAACCATCTCAGCTTTGATAATCAATGAATCTACATATCCACAAGGAGTGGTCGCAGTCCAAATCAGTTCTACAAAAGACTTACCATCTACGCATGGATTGGATACCATCTGCTCGTAGAAAGTAATTTCCAGATTTGGCAAACATTCAGCTGTAGTTTGCACTGATTTTTCATCAAAGTCCGTCAATTTACCAAAATCATCGCTGCATGAAATGAAAAGCGGTTCCACGATCTCTCCTGTAAATTCAATCAGATTTGGCCTTTGTGATAGATCTACAACCAATTGCTCATCTTGTGTTATATTCCCACAATCATCCTCCATGGTATACGTCCTCATAAACACCCCTTCCAAGCATCCTTCTATCAATTCATCTTCATACGTAGAGTTGGTATTTGAACACCCATCCTCAACCCAGGCATATCCTTCTGTATCATTCGGACAGATATACATCACCTCAGATTTCGTTAGATATGGTGCAGTATTATCCTCTACGCGTACAATAAAAGAGAAGGTTGAAGAATTTCCACAATCATCCGTCACAGTCCATGTAGGCTCCCATTCTTCTTTGTATCCTGCCACTGTGCATGATGGAGGTGTATAGCCAGACATAGTATATACAACTGTGTAATTTTCTGAACACGTTTCATTGACAATAATGCTATTCTTATCCAAGGAATACAACCATTCTACTTCTTCGATTTCTGAACATTCTATAGTAGTGCCACCAGAATACATAAGCTCAGTACCATGAAGTCCATCGTATACCAACTCCGGTGCTGTACGATCTTCTATGGTAATGGTTTGTGATTGACTGACTTCATTACCACAACAATCTTTAGCCGTCCAAGTCCTTAGTAATATTCTATTTCCAGAGCAAATATTACTGCTCAATTCTTCTTCATTGTAAAACACATCGGCACATTCGCACTCATCAGTAGCTGTTACTGTTGGCGGTAGAGGAATCTCGTCATTACATTCCAGGGTTATGTCAGCGGGAATGCCAACCAATACTGGATCAATCTCATCCACTACTCTCAATTCAAAAGTAAACATAGCTTTGGACCCGCACTCATCTTCTACTGTCCATGTATAAGAATAGGCATGGGCATATCCGTCGATCATACAATTTGCAGCACCTAAATCTTCAAACCTAAATTCAATTTCCGCCTCAAGATTACAGGCCGCAATGAAGTCAAATGAACTGGCATCAAACTGTGGTAACTCCCATCCTTCTGCATTCGATTCACATTGAATAGAAATGATATCTCCACTAGATATTCCTTCCAAATCAGGATCTTCTGGAATCAAAGTCAACTCTTTGTTTTGTATGGTAAATGTTCTAAAATACTCTCTAAAATCACCACACTCATCTGTAAAATAGTAGTGATACGAATGTGTAACTCCCGAACAATTTGGATTCGATGGATCTGAGATAGTAGGACCATCATATTCCGCTTCAAAACTCAATCCACATGGACTTGTAATTACCACATCATCCTCTGATACTTCTATATCATCTGCGCATTCTACTTCCTGATCTGGAGCTACCTCTACCTGTGTACCTTCATTCTCGATGGTAAATCTCCTAAAATATTGATGTTCTTCACCGCAGCTATCTTCAAACAAGTAGACGAAAGTGTATACCTGTCCATTACAGTTTTCATATTGAGTTGGTATGGTAACGTTCAGTATTCGTATTTGCGGATAAGCTCCACAAGGTTGAGAAATTGTAATATCAGCTGGTGAAACTTCTATATCTGCACGACATTCTACTACTTCGTCCGGAGCAACGGTGACCTGCACACCATCATTTTCAATATAGAATTTCTGAAAGACAACAACATCATCTCCACAAACGAATCGATATCTTGTTACTGTAGAAATAGTATCATTCGAGCAGTTGGAATTACCGAATGGATATACCATAGATTCAAAAGCGGTGATTTCATTGGGGCAAACTCCAGGTGGATAAGAAACATCAATAAAATCCGCAATCTGCATTGTATCAAGGTTTTCAAAACATACAATCGCAACAGGAGGACTTGGGGTTAATATCGGATCAACCAAACCTGGAATCACAATTTGATGCTCGCAAGTGATTGATTCTCCTGTTAAAATCGCTGAAATAGTGTACTCTCTAGTAATTGTCATTCCTTCGCATGGATCACCTTCTGAATAAGCATGTACATCAAAAATATAGGAAGCAGAATATCCATACCCAGAACACATTCCTCCCGTCACTTGTCCCCCGATATCCATAAAATCAATAATATTCAAGGCAACATCTGGAGCATTTTCAAAACAGTCTACTGTCACATCTTCAGGACAGATAACCTCCAATGTTGGTATTGCAGTGCAGAAAAACTGTTGTACACATGCCTCCGTATTCCCGTTTATATCCGTTACGATATACTGACGCTCCAAGACGACATCACCATCATTATCGCAGTCAAAATAATTTTCATACACTGTCAAATCTTCATAAAGATCACATCCACCAATTGCCGACCCTCCCAGTTCTTCGAGTTCTGATATTGTCGTTAATGCATTAGGAATAGGTTCTCCGCAGCCCAATATAACATCGGCCGGACACGTAACTATAATGGGATCCAAAGGCCCACAAAAGAAATACTGATAACAAGTTTTGGTCTCGCCTGTTGACTCATCCGTGATATCATATCTTCTTATCAAGCTTGGATCTCCTTCATTTTGACATGATCCTACTGGCTGCTCCGTAACATCAAAGGTATATGGTCCACCACTACATACACTAGAAAATATTTCACCACCTAATGCCTCCCATTCTTCTACAGAATTTGCTTGTTCTGGCAATGGATCTCCACATGAGAAAACTCCATAATCCGGACAATTTATTTCGAAAACATCGTCATCTGAACAGTGCTGAAACATGGCATAGTTTCCTGCATCATCAAATTTCCCATGAACCAGAAGGTAGTAATCTGTACCTATTTCAGTACTAAAATGAACCTCTGCTGATCCAGGATGGGCATTACCGCATTGTCCCTTATCATCATTATATGCTATGCATTCAAGATTAGCACAATTGCCTTCGTAAACTGACAATTGAACATCGAAATCAGTCTGAACACCATTTGTAAAATAACATGTATTTATAGTATGACATAAACCGTCACCCTCAATTATATACCAATTTCCTCTTCCATTAGACATACTTCCACATATAGGCGAATTGTCAATTAATGCATTTTGAGTTGATCCAAATTTGGTTTCACCACAATTAAAATCCTCGGCATTTTCGCATGGCAAACCACAAGTCAAAGTCAACTGAAAATCTCCTTCTGCCCCATTCAACCCATCTACCAATATTCGATATGTACCCCCTGCTGCTGCAAAGAAGCTTAATTCTGATTTTCCTGTATTAAAACAACCTGTAGAATTGTCATTGGATGCTACGCAAATAGGCTCATCACAATCGGCTGCATACACAGATAAATAGGTATCATAGTTGGTTCCTGGATGACAAGTACTTAATGTAACATCTTGTCCAGTACCGACAAAAGAATACCACAATCCGCCACCTGTATTGGCAAGCCCACGACATGGTGGATTATCAGGTGTTGCATTTTCTGTATTTCCAAAAACAGTTTCATTACAGCCTATCGGAAGAGGGTTCTGACATAAATCATTTTCCGTTCCTTGATTTAATACAATCATCACAATCCCATCACCAGTTCGAAGTCCAGATAAATATTCTCCATTGAGCACTCCACCAATATAGCTGGAACCACCACCCCCACCAGATCCTGATCCACCACCATAGTAGCCACCTCCGCCACCAGCACATGTACCTATGCTTGTTGAAGATCCGCCAACTCCAAGCTCTCCTGAATAACATCCACTACTTGATCCTGAACCACCACTACTTTGAGAACCTCCTTTTCCTGCAGCTTGTCCCCCTACTCCATTGCCACCTTGGTCACCACCTGCATTACCGCCTTTATAGGGATCATTTGCGGATCCACCGCCGCCACCTCCAATGATTACTCTATCTCCAAGGCTTATTCCTCCTATTCTCACATCACTAGCACCACCCCCGCCGCCACGACTGAAAGATCCATATCCACCGTTGGCGTCTCCACCTCCATTCCATCCACCACCTGTTAAATTACCATTTGTGGCAGTTGTTCCTTTTCCACCAACATAAATGTGTAAAATATCTCCCGGACTTACAGCCAGGTCTCCTTTTACTCTAAAGCCGAAGCCGCCTTCTTCACCTGGCCCAGATCCTCCTTGTGCTCCTGCAGCAACAATTGCAACTTCGTCTACTCCTGAAGGCACGGTCCAACTTTGTGGCGCTCCAGTATATTCAAATATTAATGTGTCCAGTTGTGAGTACATACAACAGTTGAATAAAATTATTGCGGCTGTGAAAATCCCCTTTATAAAAAGTGATCTTCTTTTTCTTACAGCCATTTTTGCTTTGTAAAATTTACTTTTTTTCATGATTAAAAATTTTAAGTTTAGGCAAAAGGATGACCATAAGCATGTTGTCAACATCCTTTCGTTTGAGTTAATTATTTGATATAAATTTGATTTCAAACGATTCACATATTTCTGTGAATCAGACTTTTAGTTGTTTTGTGTAAAAATTTACAGGCTGTAAAATTCTTTGAGGAAACTATAAGGAGGCACTCCCATGTAGCCTAAAAAACTTCCACCTATTTTTGAGTTATAATCTTTTACGGTTCTTATCTCGATTTTTCTTCTAATCTCGCCGTATGTCTCATATCTTCTTACTCTGGAATTCGTTTTCATGGTTGATTGATTTTGAGTTATGATTAATTGTATTTCTTGATTTTTTTTAATAATTACAATACAAACATACGTGAGAATGCAGCTTCCAATTGGGCAACTTTAGTCAACAGCAATTATTATTAGTACGTGAACAAATAGCATGTTTCAATCAATACTTCAGGGTCAAAATTGCCATCCACTCAAGATATATGCTTATTACGCACTAAATTTTGATACCCAGACCTGTCAATCAGATGAGTGAATGGCCATAAATCTTGATTCCAGGTACAATGAGGTTATACACCTTTGGATAGGCTCGAATTGATTGTGTCTACCTTTTAAGTATATTCAGATTAAACAATATTCTAAGGACTGAAGTGGTAAATTAAAACATCAGTTGGAAATGAATTATGACCCCGATCGGGTTTTCCGAAGACCGATATATCATCAAAGAAATATCAAAAATTGCAGATAAGGAAAAGATCACTAAACACCTTTGACAATCCGATTGATCGCGCTATGAACAAATCAATCTATAGTAGGGCTATTCAGAAGTTTAATTTCAATTTATATAATGATTATAAACATTTGTATTCCTGGAACTTAAGATTTTAATACTTGCGCATATTGCTAAACGAATACTAAAAAGTTACACCGTTTTATTGGGATTTTCGACAAAAACGGGGTCATTAGATTTCATAACTTGCATTCGCCTCGCCGGCTAGGCATTCTATTTTTTGCTTGATCAAAAAACAGAATCAAAAAAAATCCCCGTTTAACGGAGCAGGCAAAGGCTGCCTAATGCAGCACACATAGCCACCTTATTGCTACCCACCGCTCGCTTTCCTTCACTTGTCGACTATCGTCGCCACTCTCCAAGATCGTTCAGTCATCCCAAAACGCAGCCGCGGCCACGCTTCTTTTTGCTCTCGTTTTAATACTCAGGCTTCGATTTTTAAAAAGATAACCTACTTCTGAATTTGCCTAAAGTACGGTTTTAAAAAAATAGATCTTATATCGTATTAGAATAACTTCAACAAATCCTCTTTTCTATTTCGAGCTACAGGGGCGTGCATACCGTTGCTCATCATTAGGTATCCCCCATCTTGACGCACATACTCTTTGATATGGCTAATATTGACAAGGTGAGAAAGATGGGATCTATAAAATCCATGTTTACTGATCCATTGATCTACATCCTTAAGCGTTCTTGAAAGCAACTTCTTTCGATCTCCTGCCATATAGACCATGGTATAATTGCTTTCTGCCACGCACATTATGATATCTGAAGCATTTACAAACTCAATACTTTCCTTTGTAGCCAAGGCAATTTTTTGATTTCCCTGAGACGAGGTATCAGATGATTTTGAAGCTGAAGTTGACGGCGACTCACCCTTTTGATTAAACTTCTCAATGGCAGCTTTGAGCTCTTGATTTTGAACGGGTTTCAGGAGATAATCCATAGCATTGGCTTTCACAGCCTTGATTCCAAACTCATCATAGGCAGTAATAAAGATCACTTCAAAACCAAGTGGCTGAGACAACTCCGCCAACAATTCAAAACCATTCAACCTGGGCATTTCGATATCAAGAAACAAAATGTCTGGTCGATTTTCTTCTATATATTCCAATGCTTCCATTGAATCGGTAAACTGATTGACCAGTTCTACACCTGGACAAAATTTTTCAATTTTCCATGCCAAAGTGGCTACTGCATGTTTTTCGTCATCGACAATAATAGCTCGTATCATAATCTGTTAGTTTTATATGGGTATTACTATTTCTACTCTAGTTCCTGCACTTTTACCATCATCTTCATACAAATCAAAAATCTGCACGGATGCCTTGGTATTTGCCAATTGATTCAAAGCCTCTATTCTTCCCTTTGTTATCTTCATTCCATAAGATTTGCGCTTGGATCCGGACTTCGACTTCAACAATTCTGCCGCTTCTCTTCCGATTCCATTATCTTCTATAGTGCAAATTATGGCGCGCTCTCCCCTTCTCACCTTAATCATCAATTTACCCTTCCCTTCTTTTTTTTGCTTGAGGCCGTGCCAAATGGAATTTTCGACATAAGGCTGAAGAATCATAGGAGGGATTTCAATTTTAGCAGCTTCAATCTTATCTTCCAATAGAAATTCATATTCAAACATCTCATCAAATCGCATGCTTTCAATTTCTATATAGAGCCGTAGAGCTTCTAGATCATCCTGCAATGGCACCACTGTACTTTTTGAATTCTGAAGTATGAGGCGAATCAATCTCGAAAAACGATTGAGATAATCCGATGCCTTCTCCTGATCATTACTAATAATGTAATAATCTATAGAATTCAGGGCATTGAATATAAAATGAGGATTCATCTGTGCCCTGAGTGCACTCATTTCCATTTCACTCAGCTTGCTTTCGTACTCTGATTTCATTCGGGCTTCTTTCAAAATTTCACTGACTCTCCATTTGTACAATGCGTAGGCCGCTGAACCCAATAATAATAATGCAACTAGCCAAAACCATGAGGTCTTCCACCACACAGTCGAAATGAAAAGATATACCTCAGCTGGATCAGCACTTACTCCTTCGTTACTTGTTGCCCTTACTTTAAAAATGTACTCACCACCAGGCACATTTGTATATGATTTGAATTTTCGCACAGTACCGTCATACCATTGTTCATCGAATCCCTCCAGCTTGCACTCATATCTCACTCTTTTTGGAAGGTTGTAAGCAATCGCAGAAAATTCAAAAGAGAAGAAGTTTTCTTTATAGGAAAGCTTTATCGAATCTCTATCACCTGGTATATTTTGAATTGGACGTAAATCATCAAAGACACTAAACGCTGTTACATAAGCTCTCGGTACTTCCTCATTCAATTGAGGATTTCTAGGTACTAAAGCAAGTCTTTTCATATTACCGATGGCAATGCGCTTGTCACTCAACAAAGTATTGTTTACTATAGGAGAGGGGATTCTGTATTGTTTGTCGATCCGCTTGGTAAATTTCCATTCTTCAAGGTCAAAAAACTGAATTCCTTCTGTAGTGAATATGGTAAGCTCATTTCCAATTGCCTTCGAACTTAAGGTGCTCGAAAGAACGCCTTGATCATCTCCCAGCACATTGATTTTGTGTTGTTTTATCTCGTCATTGCTGGTATAGGACAAATAGGGCGTCTTTGCAGAAATCCATACTCTGCCATATTCATCCGCTTCGATGTGTTTTCCTATCGTCTGATTGGACTTAAGCAATGGATCCAGGTATTCGTGATACAAAAAACTATCCTCATCATCATCATACATCACCAAACCATTCAACTCAAGCATCCAGATATTATGATTCACATCCTCAGTTATGCCAAACAGACTTAGATTATTGCTACTTAGTCCTGCTATCGTTTCTTCAAAAGATCTCAATTTTTGATCTGATACATTCAACTCAGTGAGGAAAGGTTTGAATTCTGAAACGATCCAATAGTTACCTTTTTTATTTTTGAGGACTGATCTATATCCTGGATATTTGTTGTTCCATTGTAAGGGATAAGGTTTCAGGTGTTGAAATCCATCTTGATAGTAGTAGAGTTTTTCATCCTCGAGGAGGAGAACTTGTCCATTGTCTAGCAAGGTAACATCCCAGGATTGAAAGCCACCTCTTTTTTTCATTTCATAGTCAATAGGCGGAGGGATTAATTGCCATTGTTCCGTTTTTTGATGATAGATATATAATCCCCCAGAGCTGAGGGCACAGACGTACAACCTATCTCTCAAAGTATCTTCTACCACTCGGATAGCAAATGAGGCATGTTTCGATTCGTCACTTTCAAAATACAATACTTCGGATTGACACAGCAAAGGATTGAAAATATGTAATCCATTCCAGGCGCTGGCCAACCAAAGTCTATTTTGCTCATCTTCGAAACTAACGCCATAGGATTGCCCTTTGATATTCTTATAATTTTTAGTTATGGTATTATCGCTTATTCGGTATATCGACAATCCTCCTGTAGATGTAATCCAGATCTCATCCTCAGACTTCTCTACCAAATCGCGTACTTGCACAATCTCCAATGGAGTAATACCAGCTTGCAAGCGAGGAATAATTTCTCTTATTTTTTTATTCTTGGGGTCAAATTCAAAAACACCATAATTCGTGGTTCCATAATAGACTTTTCCATTGCTATGAGCAAGGAGCACCCGCGGCACATTCGCAATGTTGTTTTTCTTTAAATCATCAAAAATAATGTTGTTATAATTGTACTCTCCCGTATTCTTATTAATCACAATCAAACCTCTCGCTCCCAGGTACAGTATGCTGTCGTTTTGCAAATCTTCAGCTATTGTCATTATGCCCGTTTGACAAATCGAGACACTATTTTCAGCTTCTATTCCTTGACAAGCTTCAAACTTTTCAAATCCATTCTTTTCCGGCAAATATTTCAATAGTCCCCCTTTACTCATAGCAATCCATATCTCACCACTTCTATCCATAATCATATCTTGAACTCTAGCATCTGGAATAGAAAACTCATCCTCTGAATTGTGCCGAAAATTGTGGAACTTGTTGGTTTCTACATTCAGATAGCTCAATCCATAACTATGACCAACCCAAATTTTGTTCCGTTCAAGATCTGGAACAATGGCTGTCACATAATTGGCATCAATGGAAGTACTGTCATTTTTATCATAAGTATATTTGACAGTATTAGATCCATCATACCTTACCAGCCCCTTAGCGGTGCCAATCCAGGCGAATCCTTTAGAATCTTTGACCACAACATTTACAATATTGCTGGGTAGTCCATTTTTGGAATTTAGAATTAAAGGATCTTTAAAAATGTCTTGTGAAATAAGGGATTGACAGGAAAATAAACAAAAAGCAATGGTCGCCAAGATCGGAATCTTGACAAACCACTTTTTATTTACTTTATATGGTAAATGCTTTCTAATCATATTATTCAGGACGTCGTATTTTTGTTGTTCGAAGTCTATTTATCTCAGAACTTCTTCTTTTTTTGTCAATGTTCGATATACTGAGCCTTGTTTCCTTTTAATTCTGAACGAAGGAATTATCTTAGGCACTCTCTCCCTATACGATCTGTAACTTTCGCCAAAATCTCTAATCAGATCACTTTCTTCCCAATCAATTGCTTTCAAGGTATAAATTGTAAATAATATGGCAAAAAAGATTCTTGAATAAGTCATTACTGGTGCTGCCCAGAATGCGATCAAAATTCCAAAATATAATGGGTGCCTGACAAAATTATAGAATATGGGTGATCTAAATTTTGGAGGTGTATATGGTATCCCTCTTAGATACAGCCATCCCTGTCTCAAACCGAACAAGTCAAAGTGATTAATAAGAAAAGAAGACGCCAGTACGATGCACAATCCCAACAAATACAATGCATACAAGACGCCAATTGCAAAAGGATGACTTACTTCCCATACGACTCCTCCTATGGGCTGCCAAAAAACATATAGCACACCTAGCACCATGCTTGTCGCCAATACAAAGGTGGATCTTTCAATGGGTTTCGGTACAAATTTTGTCCACCATTCTTTGAACCAATCTCTCGCCATAATACTATGCTGAAGTCCAAACAAACATATCAATCCAACATTAATAAGAATAGAATTAAAGAGAGGCTGGCTGCTTCCGTCATCAATTCCCTTAGGCACTATTACATTGGTAAGAAAGCCAGCCAAGTAGGTAAATGATGCTAAAAATGCCAAATATGAGACTACGCTATAAATAAAGAATATATACTTTTTCATTGTTTTAATTTTTTTTGATAACTAAATTCAATTCAAAGATATATTGGATTCAAGGCCAGTAATTGGGTAAATGAGTCCGTGGCAGTCTTTTTGAGTGGGTGGTAAAAAATAGGAATATATGATCCTAAAATTGGAGTTTGTCAGCAAAATGAGGAATGTCACAGAATGACGACATCTTAGAAACAACAATGCACAAGTATAAGCAAACGCCGTAGGTGCCACACAAAAAACGACCAGATCAATTATCAACGCCAAAATTGAGTTTCGCTCCTATGTACTTCCTCTCAAATGTCCTATTTTAAACAAGACATAGGTTTCCAACTTCTTGTCATAATTTAAAATGCCACAATTGCAATGATTAAATTATTGAATGAGTTAATATTTGGACTAACCCTTTTTATACTTTTTTGCGTCTTATCATATAACAATCAATTATTTATTTAAAACCTATCTTATTATGAAAAATGTAGTCTTTCTTTTTTGTTTAATTTTCATAGGAATTTCGTGTAGCAAGGATGAACCAAGTCCATTTCCAAATACAAGTCCTACACAAGAAAGCGCTCCAAATGGCACTTCATATGATTCTTCTTTTAATGGAATTTCATTTGGTGACTCCAACTCATCTTCTGGAGAAAATTACAATGAAAATGAAGAAAATGATTTTATCAAAACATCTGATGAGGCCATTTCTACCTTCTCAATAGATGCCGACGGAGGATCATATAGCAATGTAAGAGATCAAATCAATGAAGGAAATGAAGTCAATAAATATTCAGTAAGGACGGAAGAGATTATAAATTACTTTCAATACGATTATCCTGATAATAGTGGCACCCACCCCATCACTCTCAATGGAGAAATCACAGAAAGTCCCTGGAGTGATAATAAATTATTAAGAGTAGGGATCAAAGGAAAAGAAATCGCGTTCAATGATCTGCCCCCTTCAAATATTGTCTTGTTGGTGGATGTTTCCGGATCAATGAAAAGTGACAACAAATTACCATTGTTGAAAACATCTTTCAAAAAACTAGTGGATAAGCTGAGAAATGAAGACCGTCTCGCCATAGTTACTTATGCTTCCAACTCAACAGTCATATTGCAAAGTACCAGTTGTAGCCAAAAAAGTAAAATATATGACGCAATCGATGCCCTTTCAGCTGGAGGAGCAACAAATGGCTCAGGCGGCATCGAAACAGCATATGATATCGCGGAACAACACTTCGCATCTCCTGGAAACAATAGAGTGATCGTGGCTTCGGATGGAGATTTCAATGTAGGTTTGACCAATCACGACGAACTTCTTGATCTAATTGAAGAGAAAAGAGAGAAGGGAATATTTCTGACTACCATAGGCGTAGGTAGAGGAAATTATAATGACGCTAATATGGAGCAAATAGCCAATCATGGAAATGGGACATATGAGTATATCGACAATTTAGAACAAGCTCAGAAAGTTTTCGTTGAGGAATTCAGCAAGCTTTATACTGTGGCCAAAGATGTAAAAGTCCAAGTCAAATTCAATGTTAGGTTGGTAGATTCTTATCGACTTATTGGTTATGAAAATAGGGTCTTGGAAAATCAAGATTTTGAAGATGACACCAAAGACGCGGGAGAAATAGGAGCTGGCCAAACCATAACTGCTATCTATGAAATAGTTCCTACAAATAATGGCATCAATCCATTAGACGAAGCAACATTCCTGGTCAATTTTAGATACAAATTTCCAGATGAAGACAACAGCAATTTGATGGAGCTTTTAGTTACGGACGAATTGAATGAATTTGACGAAAGTTCCAAAGACATGCAATTTGCCAGCTCAATGGCAGCGCTAGGCATGTATCTTTTTGACTCTAAATATAAAGGTGACGTTTCCATTTCTAAGATCAAGAATTGGGTGGAAAATTCCGATGATTATGACCCTAATGGATATAAGCAAGGATTGAAAAATATGCTGGATAAGATACAATAAACCAATAAGACGAAAAGCCATCTTGAAATCAAGATGGCTTTTTTATTCATTCTTAAAAAAACGATAAGTTATATTCAAAAAAAGAGCTAATCCTTCGCTTTGTGTCATTGAATCATACAACTAATATTAATAATCCCTCACTACCCAATTTTTGTATCTTCCAATAAAAAAAGGAAATCAACAATCGTAATTTCCTTTTTTTGTGAGTTTCAGTTTAACATATCTTGCAAATCTAACTCATATCAAAATGCAATAATATTTATTTAAATCTTATGTCATCATTCTATTTTCCATAAGTGAACACTGACCCCATATACTCCCGATTCATCTTGGCAATGTGATCAATAGAAATCTCTTTAGGACAGTCAGCTTCACATGCTCCAATATTCGAACACATACCAAATCCTTCTTTATCCATGGTAGCTACCATATTCTGAGCTCTTCTTTGAGATTCCACCTTTCCCTGAGGTAGATGGGCCAGGTGAGAGACTTTTGCCGCAGTAAACAACATCGCCGATCCATTCGGACAAGCCGCTACACAAGCACCACAACCGATACAAGTCGCCGCATCCATCGCTGTACCTGCAATGTCTTTTTCGATTGGCACACTATTGCCATCTGGGGCTTGCCCTGTATTTACAGATATGAAACCACCAGCTTGAATGATATTGTCAAAAGAGTTACGATTCACAACCAGGTCCTTGATCACAGGAAAGGCTCTGGACCTCCAAGGTTCGACAACGATAGTCTCTCCATCTTTGAAATATCGCATATGCAATTGACAAGTCGTGGTACCACTATTCGGACCATGCGGTCGACCGTTGATCACCATACTGCAAGCCCCACAAATTCCCTCTCTACAATCATGTTCGAATGCAACAGGCTCCTTCTTATCCGCAATCAATGACTCATTCAGCACATCCATCATCTCCAAAAATGACATATGCTCATTCGCCACCACATCGTACGTTTGAAAACCACCTTTATCGTTATTATTTTTCTGTCTCCAGACTTTTAATTTAAGCTTCATCCTTTAAAGATTATTAATTGTAAAAATGTTGATTGCAAAGATTCATGAATTCAATTTTGATCCTTCCAATCTTCCAAATTATCAATTGTCAATTATCAGTTATCAATTATTTATAAGACCTCGTCTTTAGCTCTACATTCTCAAATACTAATTCCTCCTTATGAAGTATCGGATTATCATCATCCCATTCCCAGGCTGAAACGTAGGTATATCCATCATCTCTTCTGAGTGCTTCTCCATCTTCCGTCACATATTCCTCTCTGAAGTGTCCACCGCAAGATTCTGCTCTATCCAGCGCATCCAACATCATCAATTCTCCATGTTCCATAAGATCTGCAACCCTAGCTGCCTTCTCTAATTCTGGATTGAAATCATCCGCCGTACCAGGTACAAAGACATCTTTGTAAAATTCTTCTCTCAACTCTCGTATCAGCTGACGGCCTTTCTTCAATCCTTCTTCATTTCTGGCCATCCCACAATATTCCCACATTATCTTTCCAAGTTTTTTATGGAAGGATTCTACAGATTGAGTCCCATTATTATCTATTAATTGCGTGAGTCTGTCTTCAACTGCTTTTTTAGCAGCTTCAAATTCTGGAAGATTAGGATCGATACTTGGCGTTCTAATTTCATCAGACAGGAATGTTCCTACCGTATAAGGAATCACAAAATATCCATCCGCCAATCCTTGCATCAAGGCCGAAGCTCCCAATCTGTTCGCTCCATGATCAGAAAAATTGCACTCTCCTAAGGCAAATAGTCCTGAAATATTGGTTTGTAGATTGTAGTCTACCCAAAGACCTCCCATAGTATAATGAACCGCAGGATAAATCTTCATCGGATTCTTATAAGGATTGTCTCCAGTTATCTTCTCATACATTTCGAAAAGATTACCATATTTTTCTTCGACGACCTTCATTCCTAATTCCGTAATAAGCTTCTGATTGCCTTCATCCAATCCCTGTGAATGAGCGGCTGACTTGCCATATCTCTGAATCGCACTGGCAAAATCCAGGAATACGCCCAGACCTGTTGGTGCAACTCCATTCCCCTCATCACATGCCGTCTTTGCAGCTCTGGAAGCCACATCTCTTGGCACCAAGTTTCCGAATGCAGGATATCTTCTTTCCAAGTAGTAATCTCTATCTTCTTCAGGAATATCAACGCCCTTTTTCTTTCCTTCTCTAATCGCCTGTGCATCTTCTTTTTTCTTAGGCACCCAAATCCTACCATCATTTCTCAATGACTCCGACATCAAGGTCAACTTACTTTGATATTCTCCAGAAACCGGAATACATGTCGGATGAATCTGTGTGAAACAAGGATTGGCCATCAAAGCTCCTTTCTTGGTAGCTCTCCAGGCAGCCGACACATTACAATTCATCGCATTGGTAGACAGATAAAATACATTTCCATATCCTCCAGTCCCTAGAATCACACAATGTGCTGCATGTTTTTCGATCTCTCCTGTCAATAGATTCCTGGTGATGATACCACGAGCTTTTCCATCTACAATCACAAGATCCATCATCTCATGGCGATTATACATCTTGACATTGCCCAATGATATCTGTCTCGACAATGCCTGATAAGCACCTATGAGCAATTGCTGTCCAGTCTGACCTCTTGCATAAAAAGTACGAGATACCTGTACCCCACCGAAAGATCTATTGTCTAGTAATCCTCCATAATCTCTGGCAAAAGGAACCCCTTGAGCCACACATTGATCGATGATATCAGCACTCACCTCAGCCAATCTATGTACATTGGCCTCCCGAGATCTATAATCTCCGCCCTTGATCGTATCATAGAATAATCGATATACACTATCTCCATCATTCTGATAATTCTTAGCTGCATTGATACCTCCTTGAGCCGCAATACTATGTGCTCTTCGTGGGCTGTCGTGGAAGGTAAAGGCCTTCACATTGTAGCCCAATTCACCCAAAGTTGCGGCAGCGGAAGCTCCAGCAAGACCTGTACCCACAACTATTACATCCAATCTCCTTTTATTATTAGGAGCTACAAGGTTCATCTTGGATTTGTAGTTAGTCCATTTTTCTGCTAATGGACCTTCTGGAATTTTAGAATCTATTTTCATAGAATTTATATTTGAATATCACTTCAAAAGCCTTGAAGCAAAAATTTTAATTGTTATTATTTAATACAAGAAAGTAGTACAAAGGAATAGCTGCATAAGCCAACGGGATTAAAATCGAGTATAATTTCCCTAAAAATTTAATTGTAGGCGTATACTTATTATGATTTAATCCTAGTGTTTGAAATGCACTTTGAAATCCATGCCACAGGTGGAATGCCAATGTCACCAAACCAATGAGATAGGCAACAATCATCCAAACATTTTCAAAGGTATGTTTTACAGAAGCATAAAGATTTTTGACTTCATAATCCAACCCAGACACCTTCGTCATTTGCAATTCATCCGTAAACTTCATTTTATACCAAAAGTCTCCCATGTGGAGAAATAAGAATGCCAAAACCAAAGTACCCAGCAAGGCCATATTTTTTGAAGCCCAAGTTACTTTTGCATTAGATCTCACAGCATAGGTAGATCCCTTGGCAGCCTTGTTTTTCAACCATATCATTATCCCAACAATAGCATGAATTATAATAAAGGCATATAGTCCAATGGATACAAATTTGATCAATGGATTGGTAGTCATAAAATGAGCATAACTATTGAATGAGTCACCTCCATCATTCACGAGCAACTGCAGATTCCCCAGCAAATGCACAATTAAAAATACAATCAAGAAAAGTCCCGTCAAGCTCATAATAAGCTTTCGACCGATGCTTGATGTAAGAAAGTTAATTAACCACTTCATATGAAATTCGAAATTTTCGTTTGTGTGAGCAAAGTTAATTCATAAACATTGTATCCCAAGAAGTGATGTGCTCTAAGCCTTATTTAGAATTTGTCTTAATTAACTTCAAGTTTTAATAAGACAGAGAATTCCTAGTTGTCAATTAATAATCAAGAACACCATAAACCAAAGAGAGCTAGCTCGATCTAAAACCAAAACAATATTCCACAACAAACAAATACTATCATTTATTTATTATTCACTATTCATTATTAATTATCATATATTCAGCCCCAAATCAACAATTCAAGAAAAATGAAATGCATATTGTACTACACCTTTTTATTCCTAATGCTCACCCCAATAATCGGACAATCTCAAAATACCATGGTAAAAAAAGCGGACGCTATGGCCGTCGAGGTTGAACAACAAGTAATTGAGTGGCGAAGACACTTTCACCAATTCCCTGAATTATCCAATAGAGAATTTAACACGGGAAAAAAGATCGCAGAAATTCTCAGAACGATGGGATTGAAAGTAGATACTGGAATAGCCAAAACTGGTGTTATCGGAGTATTGGATACGGGAAAGCCAGGTCCGACTATCGGATTGAGGGCCGACATAGATGCCCTTCCTGTAGTCGAAAGAGCCGATCTGCCGTTTAAATCAGTAGAAAAATCTACCTACCTCGGAAAAGATGTTGGCGTGATGCATGCATGTGGTCATGATACTCATATCGCGATGCTCCTCGGCTCAGCAAAAGTATTGACATCGATGAAAGATCAATTGTCAGGCAAGTTTGTATTTGTATTCCAGCCTGCGGAAGAAGGTGCTCCTCCAGGAGAAGAAGGTGGTGCAAAATTGATGGTCAAAGAAGGAATAATTGAGACATACGGCATCGATGTTTTCTTCGGCCAACACATAGGCAGTGGGCTAGAAACTGGAAGAATAAACTATAAAGTAGGTGGAATGCTTGCCGCGTCAGATAGATTCACCATCAAGGTCAAGGGAAAACAAACCCACGGTTCGAGGCCTTGGGGAGGAGTGGACCCTATCGTCACGTCCGCGCAAATCATAATGGGCCTCCAAACAATCGTAAGCAGACAAACCGAACTCACCAAAGAAGCGGCAGTTATCACAGTAGGTGTCATCAATGGTGGAGTAAGAAATAACATCATTCCTGAAGAAGTCGAAATGGTAGGGACGATAAGAACCTTGGACACCGAAATGCAAGAAATTATTCATGAAAAAATCATAAAGACAGCAACTCTAATTGCCGAAGCTCAAGGAGCTACAGCTGAAGTAGATATTCAGGTCGGATATCCTGTCACCTACAACGATCCTGAATTGACTAAAAAAATGATCGGTTCTTTATTCGATGCTGCTGGAGAAGACAATGTGCGTATCACCCCAGCAATAACAGGAGCAGAAGATTTTTCCTTCTTTGCTAAAAAGGTACCTAGCCTATTTTGGTTCGTCGGTGGAAAAACACACGGTGAATCTGAAGCTTTTCCTCATCACACACCTGACTTCTACATTGATGAATCAGGATTGATCACCGGGGTCAAAGCATTTTGCCACGTGGCAATAGACTATATGTACATGTCAACAAACTAAAGTATGGCAATAAAATGGAAGGCGGTAAGATTTATGATCATCGGAATGCTTGCATTTGCGTGCTTGAATTTCATTGTTAAATACCTCGATCATATCAGCGCCTTCCAGTTGGTTTTTTTCAGGGCAGCAGGTACACTTTTGATAACGCTACCAATAATCTATAGCAAAAGATTGAATCCCTTCGGCAATAAAAAGTGGTTTTTACTTTCAAGAGCAATCGTTGGAACCAGTTCTTTACTTCTCTTTTTTCTTGCCTTGAAGCTCATGCCCTTGGGCACCTGCGTGACACTGAGATATTTGGCACCCATCTTTGCTGCTATCTTTGCATTGTGGCTATTAAAAGAAACAGTCAGGCCGCCGCAATGGATATTTTTTCTCATATCATTCTCGGGTGTGTTGCTGGTCAAGGGTTTTGATCCTGACCTATCGACTTTGGGTGTGATACTTGTATTAATTTCTGGTGCCTTGAGTGGCTTGGTCTTAGTTATTATCCGTAAAATCGGCCATCATGATCATCCGATTGTCATTGTCAATTACTTCATGGTCGTTGGTGCAATATTGGGACTTCTGGGAAGTTTGAAATATTGGTCAACTCCCGAATTGCTGGACTGGCCATTGCTGGTACTGCTTGGTTTTTTTGGCTTCATCGGCCAATATTATATGACCAAGGCTGTACAACTGGAAACCACTGATGTTGTAGCCCCAATAAAATATATCGAAATCCCTTTTACCATTTTAATAGGCATGACCTTTTTTGGCGAACAATATGGATGGATCAGCGTGATCAGTTTTGCACTAATTATTGGCGGCTTAGTAGCGAATATCTTTTATAAGTCCAAAGTCTTGAAGGGGATATAAATTGAATATTTGATGCCTCACTTCCGAACAAAGACATTTTGAAAAGGCCAAATATATATTGTAATATTACCATAGCTTAAATTGACATAGCAGACATTCTCAATCCCAATGATTTTTTCTAACTACAAATTTAGATCAAATGACTACTCCAAAAAGCAGTTTTACCGTCCATCCAAATAGGATTCTCAATATCAAATTTCCCATATCCTCAATATTGATGATTGCTTTTATTGTGATTTCATTTTACAAGGTTGATGCTCAAATTAATGCCGAAAGATCAGGATTCACATGGATTGCTACAGAAGATGTAACTGACCAAAATTATGGATCAGGTTATACCTTGTACAGTGCCGCTTGGCCCATATTTGAAAATTATCCAGGCCCAAGAGATTTTCAAATGGGACTTGCTGGATGCTGGCTCACAACACAGCGAACGGGCAATGAACCTGATCAGTTTTATACGACGATCGAAGGAGGTCTTGGTTGGTGGCACGATACTCGTTTTGGCACCAAAATACCAAAGTTCATTATGGGGGGTGTGTCACATAATTTTTACGCTTGGGCAAATGGACCAGGTGCAGGAAGAAGTGCGACGCTACCGAATGGACAAAGAGACTGGAGCACCCCAGGAGGAAAATATGGTGTGGCTCAACTTTCGAATAAATTGTTGTGGGCACCAGATGGATTGAATATGGCCCAAAGTCTGAATGGAGAAATGCTGGGATACGGATATACCCCACTCCCGCTGACCGACCCCATGCAACAAACCAATGGAGTAGATATAGAAACTGGTAATCAATGCTGGACATTATTTTTAAACTCTACCAACTTCAAAGGTCCAGCCACGTTTTTCTTACCCACCTTCTGGACAGAGCCTGTACTGGAAGATAACAGTCTTGAGGGTTTATTTTTGGACTCAAGGCCTTCGAATCCCAATATAGGTTTTGGTATAGAACATGCTGGGTCACCTGCACTAATATCTGCTGATGATGAAGGAACCTCCTATGCCAAGATAGAGAGGTTGCATTTTCCTGCTAGCAATGATGATAATTCGATGCTCTTGAATCAAATTTCTGTCTACTCCCAAGATGCGCTTTGGAATGATATGGAAACCTGGTTCGCTGGTGGAGCCGCTGTGGAGCCGAAGCACATTCAATCAGGTGCTTATGATGTTTCCTTTATCAATAATGGCGGATCGATGATAGGTGAAATTAAAGGAGGTGGATTAAATCATGATATTGAGTTGGATTATATGAACAATGTGCAGTTGAATGCAAATATTATGGGTTATGAATACGACTTAAACACAGTTTTTGAAAAAGATGACAGATTTGTCATGCCCGAATATTTTAAACTGGAATCCGATGATAAATGGCATTCTATTAATGAAAGCGAGCTTCCTGCTACGACCGACTTAAAGGATGCAATAGTGCCATCTTCACCAAGAACAGAAATTACATACTTGACTCCTTTGGACCCAGAGTGCCATTGGCAAGATCCAAATGGCCCCTGGAATAGCCCGGGACCTGCAGCAGGACCATACAAAGTCGACATGGGCGATGGTTCTACCTTGACCTATTATTGGTATCGATTTGTAGATCAACCTGCCATTGTACACGCAAACTTGCCAACCAGTGTTCGTGATGCTCTACAAACTCGAGTTGAGCTTCTGCATTCGCATTGGAGTCATACAGATGAATACTATGCTCCACCAGCTATTGGCGAATTGGCTACGGTAGACCCAGCTGGAATAGTTAAGCCACCTGCTGGTTTTGAAATCGGTTATGTGCCCATCGTTATTCGACAAGAAAAATCACCTGGCAAGTTGAGAATCTTTGTTTTAGCAGGTCAATCCAATATGGAAGGATATGGAACCATCGACGACCCCGAAAATGACCCTGGCAGCTTGATTGATGTCATTCAAAATGATACGGATGGTGATTGGTCTGAAATTGGGGAAGCGGGCAATTGGAACACTTTGGAAGGTGCATATCTATACTTTGCCAATGATGGAGATACGATCAGAACCAATGTAACCGTCGGTCAAGGAGACAATCCAAATCTCATAGGGCCAGAATTGATGTTTGCCCATCAATTGGATGAATATTATGATGACCCTGTATTGATTATCAAGACTGCGTGGGGAGGAAGAAACCTAGCCGTAGATTTTCGACCACCATCAGCAGGAGGCACTACAGGAGAATTTTATAACTCAATGATCCAAACTGTACAGAAGGTGACTGAAAATTTAGGAAGTGAATTTCCAAATATTGAAGAAAGCGATTTTGAAATTTCCGGGTTCGCCTGGTTTCAAGGCTGGAATGATGGAGCATCTGATAGTTTTTTGGATGAATATGAAAGCAATCTTAATCACCTCATAAATGATGTAAGAAATGATCTTGGCAATTCTGATCTTCCAGTAGTTATTGCAAATTCTGGTCAAGGAGGGTTTACAACGACCAACGATCTTTGGGTTCAAAGCATGCAAAATATAGTTGCCGTTGCTCAGGAAAATGTGGGTTGCAATGATTCCATTTATGGAGGCAGATTGGGCTTTGTTGACACCAAACAATTTTTTAAAGAAGAAGCCGAATCTCCTCAGAATGCAATTCATCATTATAATAACAATGCACTTACCTTTCTAAATATCGGTAAAGCTCTGGGAGAAGAAATGATCTTAACTCTAAATGACATGGCATATTGTTATGGAGATTGCGACAATCAAGTATCTCCTGGCATTGTATCCATCGGAAATAGAGTTTGGAATGACCTCAACCAAGATGGAATTAATGACCCAGACGAACCGGGAATCCCAGGTGTGTCTCTGGTCATATGGAGTGATTCGGATGGTGATGGTGTCCCCGACTGGCAAGGTTTCGGAGGAGTTAGAGTAACGGACGATGAGGGCTACTACAAATTCTCTGGGCTGCAACCAGGAAATTATATTGTCTTTGTTTGGAGTGTGGACAATTGGGAACCTGGTCAACCTTTGCATGGCTTCCAATCCACCAATGGATTTGTGGCAGATGCAGACAATGATGTAGATTTGGATAATAATGGTTTTGGAAACCCCTTCACCGATATTATGTCTGGAATAGTCACCCTAACTTCTGATGAAGAACCTTTGAACGACGGCGACCCATTTAATTGTTATTTCGACTACGATGCAAGTGGGAATAATACCATTGATTTTGGATTCTTTGACCCAGATGTAGTTATTGGCGTTGAAGATATTATCGCAGGCAAAAATTCAATTCAAGTTTATCCAAATCCTGTTCTCAATGAGTTTACAATCCAAGGAAATCTCAGTCTATATCAGATAGAAATATTGGATGCAGTGGGACGAATGCATCGAAAGACCACCCTAAGTGGCCTTAAACAAACAATAGACATTTCTGCATTACCAAAAGGGC
Organism: Saprospiraceae bacterium; assembly: GCA_965230575.1. Lineage (GTDB taxonomy): Bacteria > Bacteroidota > Bacteroidia > Chitinophagales > Saprospiraceae > CAJXUU01. Next base: position 4,398,133 of record OZ246013.1, on the reverse strand, counting down.
TTTACATGTTGAGAGTTTTGGATAAAGCCAATAATCTTATTGAAGTTCAGAAGTTAGTAAAGCAGTAGAGAAATTACTTGTCATAGTAAATGAAAAAAAATAACTACATCCTACTTTTACTAATTGTCACCTTATGCACAAGTTGCAGTGAGGGAATTTCCATTTTAGTGAAAATAATTGGTTTGGATAGTAATACTGAAAAATTGGAACTTGAATTTGACTATAACAGGTTTGCGAAAAATGAAAAAATATCAGTTAGAAATATTAAAATATATTTGAACGATACTTTGAATTACGAATTAGAGTCTGAAACAGTATCTATTTCAAAATGGAAATTCCCAGAGTTACCAAATGGATTTATTATTAAATATCCAGAAGGCCACGACTCTATCAAAACATTCTCAAAAACTGACCATATTAGATTCGAATTCAAGGGTAACGGAAAATATTCTGCATATGGTTCTTGGGAATACAAACCAAAGTATTCTACAAAAGAATTTCGTTGGCTTTTCGATAGTGAGGGGAACAAGAAAATAAGTATAGATTGTGCTTATGAACCTTGGATTGGTAAAGACATAATAAAAATTATTTCATATGGTGAAATTGAAATTGATTCCAAATCATTCCAACTTTTTGATGACGAGAATAAAGGCCTAGAATTTACTTTAAAATCAAAAAAAGATGTAACAAATCGATATGCATTGACTTTAGAAAGGGACTTAAAGAAGGGAGATATAATTCATTTATTCTTCAAGATTAATAGTGGTGAAATATATAAAGAGAAAATTACCGTACCAGGTAAATCAATAATTGGAATAATAGGAAAGTACAATGACTTATAAAAGATGAGCGAACACGACTACGTGTATGACTTTCATAACCAGTAAAAAATGACTTTGTCGATTATATCAGCCTCGATTGTGGTTTCGCTGTGTAATTCGATTTACAAATACCTGGCTCCGAGTAATCCATAAAAGCCAAAAAGAAGAAAAAGATTCAATTTTCAGTATCTTGCGGCTTGATAAAACAACGGTCATTTGGACAGATCAAACGAAAACTCTATTAGCCTCAACAAGTTCATCAGCAGTACAGGAATTTGTTCCCGACGAGAGGCCAACGTGTTTATTGAAGAAAGTAGAGTGACTATCAATAATCAAATCGCAAAACTAGGTAATCGAGTCTTCGAAGGAGATGTGGTAAGGCTGGACAACAAACTACTCAAACCAAAGCCTGAGCCAATCTATCTTGCCTTTAATAAACCTGTAGGAATAGTCTGCACAACCGACCAAAAAGAGAAAAAAAACATAATTCGATATATAAATTACAAAGAACGGCTCTTCCCTATCGGCAGATTGGACAAACCTTCTGAAGGATTAATCTTCCTCACCAATGATGGCGACATTGTCAACAAAATTCTACGTGCTGGCAACAATCATGAGAAAGAATACATTGTCACCGTTGATAAAAAAATCAATGATCGATTCGTAAAACGCATGGGCAATGGTATTCCGATTCTTGGAACCAAGACTAAGAAGTGCAAGGTCGAACAAATCAATGAAAAGACTTTCAAGATCATTCTTACCCAAGGGCTAAATCGGCAAATCAGACGCATGTGTGAATATCTGGGATATAATGTAACACGCCTTGTCAGAACTAGAATTATGAATGTTGATTTAACCAATCTTAAAACTGGCAAATGGAGAAAATTGACCAAAAAAGAAATTGGCATTATCAATAAAATGGTGGCTGGTTCTTCTAAAACCCCATAATAGAATAAAGAAATTCAATCATTAATACCAATATTTATGATCTTCAAAACCCCGACCAAAAGTTACATCTCCTGGTAATTTAGGAATTTTAAGGTCCCCTTCTCCATCGGGGCCAAGCATAACTCCTTTTGCTCTTTTAATTTTCCTCAGCTCTTTTTTTATTTCTCTTTTAGCTTTCTTTAAATTCTTCTTTTCTTCCTTTGTCAAGTTTTTATCTTTGAGTCGCTCATTTATTATGTTTAATTCTTCTTGAAGAAGAGATTCTAGAGCATCGGGAAGTAATTTTTCAGCTTCTTCCACTGATCTTTCTTTAGAGGATTTAGGCGCATATCCAAAAAATGGTTTTTTTGAATCATTACCTTTATATACTATTGCAATTCCATTTTGTTCTCCATCTTCAGAAACATATACTCCCACCTCCAGATCTGAACCTGGAGTCTCATATGTAATAGTTAATTCAAATCCTTCATATAAATTTTCCATGGATAATTAGTTTGTAATTGTATAAAATAAATTAATACCGAGAACGATCTTTTTTAATATCTGTTTAAATATAAGTAAAAGTATTTGATGATATAAAGAGGTAGTAGAAAATATTTCATGATCCATTAATCAAGTGAGAAAAAAAATTAATTAATCTACAATCACAATCCTATGAAATCCAATTTTGTCCTTCTGTTTTATTTTTAACAAATAGGTTCCTGCTGGAATTCTGCCTAACTCCAGCACCAGCCCATTGCAGGGCTGCATTAGGCTGTCTTTGCATACCCCGTGAAACGGTTTTTTTTTTGTTTGTGTTTTTATCAAAAGGCTGAATGGTCTTTTGAGCAACAAAAGTGATAATTAAATTATCTAACGAAGGAGCACAATAGTGATGGGCTGCTAGAAAATCTCTATTTAATAGTAATCTTTTAACATTAGATTCTCTTGAATTACAATCTTTGAATACAAATTCTTATGAATTTAGCATGCAAATAATGATAAAAGCGGCTGTCAGTTAATTAACTAACAGCCGCCATCTACTTTTTAAGAAATAAAGCAATTATATTGCTCATTCATTATTACTATCGTCTCTTTTTTACGCAGTTAAATAGTGGGTCTCCGCCATAAACTTCTTCACAATCCTCATTGCAATCAATAGGCACCTGAACGATAACATAATTTTGTTGGTTAACAGTGTTTTCTCCAGAGTTTCCTCCTTTTCCGTCACTATGAGTGAATGGTCTATCGACTTCTTGCCAACATTCACAATAACATTCATCACAATCAGAGACTACAATTGTATGAGTCAAAGTCTCACAACATTCCCCTTCACAAACTTTTGTAGTAATAGTATAGGTACCTACTTCATCTAAATCGAATGATAAACAATTGTTTGGTGATTCTTCCGAATCTGAAATATTAGGCCCATCGATATACCATGTAGTCGAGGTACCAGCTGGCAAACCATTGACACAAAATGTTCCATAACCATCTTCTAAGCAAATTTCTTCATCCCCGGTTAAAGTGTAGCCTAGCTCAACTGGCTCTTCTACCTTCTTACAATCATGTAGATCTCCTCCAAATTCATCTTCACAACTTGTTTGATCCCAGCAAGGAATCTCCTCCCTAAATGGATTACCATCATCATCCGTACATTCACAGTAACATGTTGAACAACAACTGCCATCGAAAACTTCAATAGTTTTATTATATGTTATACAACCACAGAGATCATTACATACTTCAAAGGCAATTGTGTACGTCCCTGTACTAGGAAATGAAACTTCAATACAATTACCTATTGTAGAAGTAGAAATTCCATCGCTTTCAATAACTGTTATTGAAGCATCATCCACATATTCACCACCAAGGCAAAATATAGCTGTTTCCTCTCCTGTTGTCAAACATAGATCTCCAGGGCCTGAAACAAAGTATTCCAAAGGACAAGCACAATGACCATAAAGAATTTCTAATGCTTGGATATCTCCTGCAGAAAATTCACATGCAGTAAAATCACAACTTCCCGCATTTGCCATAGATGCAGGGTCTTCCTCCAATGTGCCTGGAATCAAAGGTGCTGTCGTGTCATCGGTATGATCAAATCCTATAGCATGCATCAACTCGTGCATTATAAGCCCTTTCATATAGCAATCTCCTTCTTCATCAGTTAATGACTGGTCTGGGCAACATTGAAGAAAGTAATCAACAGGGTCAATTACAGTACCAATGAACGGAATTCCGCCCATTATAATGGTTTCACCAATAACACAATCATTATGTGGAAACCATCCACAATGAATAACGATATCTCGCTCTATATCTTCATCACATTCAACAACTGTTAAATTAAGTTTCAAATTAAGGCTATTAAACTCTGCAATTGCATCGTTTACGTGTGCTTGTGTAATATCTATTTCATCACTTCCACTATCGCACTGGCAAACTGCAATTTTCAATTCTAAATCTCCGCAAGGGTTAAGGAAAAGCTCATTATATCTATGTCTTTTGTCAATAGATGTGGATGGTTCAAGAAGATCATTATTTTTAATCTCTGCATCATCTGAGCAACTAAGAATCATAATTCCCAGTAAAAAAACAAATAAAAATTTAATGTGTTTCATCGTAAAAAATTTTGTTAAGAAATAATATTTAAGTCTTAAGTTTTTGGGCTTAAGATATTGACCTATCCATTTATAAAGACAGCTAATTTGCTGCCCATAAAATCAACAAAGAAATAGCATGTTATAACATTGGTGGCTATCTGCAGGAATCAATAATTCAAATTACTATTTGATATACTTACTATTATTTTATATGTGTTGTAATTATTAATATTTTATCGTGCTATTGCTATCTTCTAAATAAACAAATTGCCTAATGCATAATGAATTATTAGCTCTAAAAATTCGTGCTTTTTATTGTAAGTATATTTTAAGTTGAATAATTGGTTTAAATTATTTATCGTATGTAAATTTAATGAATTTTCTGGAAATTTAGAAATGTGGCTGAATTCTACTTTAAGACATTGTTATTTTTCTGAATGAGATGTTGACTTTAACCGCAAAGGCGCAATGTTCGCCAAGAATTCACAAAGAAAGTATTACGCTTGTAACTTCAATCCTTGATCCGAGTTTTTTGAGTTTAAGAAAATAGGGATTCACCCACCCATCGCTAGCGCGTTCCATCTCTTGGAAGGTTTCACTTCCACATCTTCGATGATCGTTCTGTCTTGTTAAGCACTGAATAAAGCCTTGGGTTTTTTGGATCGATTTTGGGCCAAGCCAGGACTGAATGATCTTTTAAGAAATAAAAGTGATAATGATAATTATCAAATGAAGGAACACGATAGTGGAGGGTGAGCATCGCCCGTCATGGCGAGTGACCAAATGACTTGAAAATAAATTACCCTGTTTTTAAGTAAAAAGTACCAAAAATGGGGTAATCTTTTCAGAAGAAACATGCAAAAAGTGTCGATATTTAAGAAAAGTAGCTTTTTATGAATACCCCTTCTTAATTTCCCATTAGAGAAAATCATCACTTTCTCATCTCGTTTTCAAAATAAATAGTTGTTATTAAAAGTAGAACAAAGACACCTCCAGAAAAAAATACATATCCACCAATTTTTACACTATTCACAAATAAGAAAATAAAAACCATCAATGAGATAAGGCTCAATAATGGCCCTAATATTCGATAAAATAGGTGTGGAGCATCATTTTGATCAATAATCTCATATCGGATATTGGTCTTGTCTGATTTGCCAGGTTTTAATTTCTCTTCTTCGCTAACAGGTTCAGGATCTGGAACGGAAAAGTCAGACATACTCATATCCTTATTTAAGGATTTTTTGATGACCTCATATTTGCCCTGGATGAATTTTTGCAAAAACTCGTAACCTTTATTCACAGAAACCACTTTGGAATAAGAATCAGTATTATAATAATTTTCGTCATTAAAAACATCTTCATACCCTATCCATTTGGGCAAGATAAACATCACCTGAAATGATTCCAGTTTTGCCTTTCCAACACCCGATAATATTATCCTTCGATTATCTTCTAAATTTATAAAATCAAAGCTTGGACTATAATGATCTACCCTCTTCGCTAATTCTTTTTCCCAATCAAATTCCTTCATTAATTCATGTAAATCATCACCACATACAGGATCTTGAAAATAATCAATCTCATCTTTATCTGGGTAACAAATGGAATATTTGAATTTCATTTTATCATTATTTGAGCTAAGCCATAGAACACATAAAATTCATATTTGACATTGCTTTTCATTAAGAAAAGTCACTCAATTATCACAATTTGAAAATGTCCAATTCTATCCTTTTGCTTTAGCCTAAGAATATAAGTTCCTGTTGGTATCCCTCTTATTGGAAGATCGAATACGGTATCACTTATACTAATATTTTCTTTATCGAATCCTCTTATGACTTGTCCGAGTTTATTCAAGATTTCCAATCGCAAGTCTTGATCGACCCCTTCAAATTCAACATGTAAAACATCTTTTACGGGATTGGGATAAATATTCAAACCTTCAAATTCGGAATCATTGACTCCCGTCAGCGAATAAGCAACTGAATTTTCGCATCCATTGGCATCAATCACAATAATGACATAGTCTCCAGACTCCAAACCAGTGAAAGTAGCGCTATCCTGGGTAGTAGCCTTATCATCAATAGAATATCGATACGGTTGGGTGCCACCATTTGCTGATACCGTAATATACCCTTCACCAAAATTGGCATCAGTTACTTCAATGGTCAACGGATTAGGTTCATTAATTTCAAAAACCATTTCTATCATACATCCCTCCTCATCCAGAGCTGTGATCGTATATGAGCCGCCAGAGAGATTGTCAATAAAATTATCATCCGTCATAACTCCATCGACGAAGTAAGAAACCTCACCCTGACTACTACCAATAAAAATTTCAATGTAGCCGTCCTCATCTCCATTGCAAGTCACATTTCCCAAATGGAATGAATCTATGACCAAGCCGCCTATCTGCGGAAGATTAAATTCTATCCCTGTAGAACAACCCAAATCATCGACAACCATAGCAGTATAAGTGCCAGCTTCAAGATTTACAAATTCACCAGTGTCACTCGTATCACCATTTAGCGTAATAACCAGAGGTGCATATCCACCGACTGCATTCAAATCCACAAATCCCGTATTATCAAGGCCACAACTATCCCCTACAACCTCAGAAATAAACAACACCAAAGAATCATTTTGAGCGACACTTACGGTGTCTCTTAATTCGCATCCCAGGTGATCACACAAGAAGACCACAAAATCTCCCGCAGCAAGTGAATCAATAGATAATGTATCATCTGCTGTAAATGTGATCACATCAATGTTATCAGTATAGAAATATGGCGCATTGCCACCAGTGACTGAAAACTCAACTTGTCCAGTCAACTCTCCATAACAAGCCACATTGGTAACTTCCAAATAATCAAATGCAAGCATGGCTGGCTCCGAAATCGAAAATTCAATTGCTTTTACACATCCAGTAGAATCTATAACCTCAACCTCATGCATCCCCGCTGACAATCCACTAAACATTGGTGAATCTTGAAAATCACCCCCGTCTAATGAAAATTGAATCGGATCAATTCCATCTTCCACACCGACAAAGACACTTCCGTCCATTCCGCCAAAACATTTTACATGAGTAACAGAATCAATGCTAATTGAGAATGACGCACTTTCTTGAATTTCGAAATTGATCTCGGTAGTACAACCCAGTGAATCAGTCGCACTACCCGTATATTCTCCAGCTCCTAAATTCTCAAACAACCCTGTAAAATTGATCATTTGATCCAACGAATAAGTTATCTGTCCTACACCGTTTTGTAATTCCAGCAAGACTGCCCCTGTACTATCTCCACCACATTCGACATCCATGACGACGGTAAGTGAAAGTATCAAGGAGTCAGGATTGGCCATCTCCACCATCTCATCTATCGAACAGCCCGAAGAATCGAAAACTGTGACTAAGTAGGTGCCGGCAAATAGCCCCGTAAAAGTCGAGTCGCTATTCAAAGGTCCATTATTAATAGTGAATTGATAAGCGCCAATACCACCACTAATGTTAACGATGTCTATGACTCCATCATCACTCAGATAACAGGTTGGTGGTGTGACTATGATGTCAAATTCAATAGGCTCGGCTTCATCTATAAACACAATCAATTCTTCAATACAGCCCTCCGAATCCATTACTTTTACAATATGCGTCCCCCCTGCCAAACCAAAAAATTGAGAACTGCTGCCAAAAGGTTCATCATTGATTGCATACATATAACTTGGTGTACCTCCAAATGCGTCCACCAAAATGACTCCACTATTCGATCCAAAACAAGAAATATCCACCTTATCAATAACTACAATTTCCAAATCGTCGGGAGATGTTATTGACCCAGTTACCTGAGTCGTACATAGGTTGTCATCAAAAATAGAAATCACATAAAATCCATTTGGCAGATTGATAAATGTCCCGCTACTTTGAACCGCACTCCCATTGATCGAATATCCATAGGCACCCGTAGCGGATGTCCCTCCCGATGCGGATACCTCTATACTGCCTTCAGATGCTCCGAAACACACATTGTCCACTATATTTACAATTTCACCAATAATCTCAGAAGGGCTCGTCAAGGTCACCATTAACATAGCGGTAGAGCCTGTCCCATCTTGAACTGTAACCGTATAATCACCTGCCGATAGTCCAGTAAAAATCGGGGAATCCCCGTATGTGCCGCCATTCAGGGAATATTGATAAGGTTCCAATCCGCCAGTAGCAGCAACCTCAATGCTCCCACCAAAACCGCCAAAACATTCTGGATCGGATTGTGATACCAAACTGATCTCAACATCGCCTTGTGGAATACAGGTAATTATCACTGAGCCATTGTTATTGGCTCCACCTCCGTCAGCACCTGGGGTATTAAAAATAACTGTTCCCGAAAAAAGTGTATTTACATAAGAGTCCCCTCCTTTTCCATTCAAATCCGAGGATCCATCCGATCCATCGCCACCTTTGTAGCCACCGCCGCCGCCGCCGACAGTCCCAGAACCGCCTCCGCCGCCACCAAATCCTGCACCTCCTGAACCAGCTGTGACACCTCCCATTCCACCAGTACCTTGTCCTGCTAAAGTCCCTGCTCCTCCACCAGTGCTTGCCGGGCCATCGCCTCCATCTGCATTGAATCCTCCGCCACCAGAGCTTCCTAATCCAAGACCTCCAACAGCAGGACTATCTGTATTCGCTTGACCGCCTTGCCCCGTATTGGCTGCTCCTTGTCCGCCACCACCGCCAGCACCAGCAGCGATAAGGACATTGGCATTATCTATAATCACGGCAGTACCACCGCCGCCACCGCCGCCACCAGGGCTTCCAGGTGCATCGAAACCCGAAGAACCTACCACCACCAGCAAATCACTGCCCCCTGGCACTACAAAACTGGCCTTCATAGTAGCTCCTTCCCCCCCATCCGTTTGCGGGTTTCCACCCCAGAGAAAGTCACCGCCATCAGCGCCTTTGGCTTCTATTTCGATAAGGAAATTTTCGCCTGTCGCCCCTGGAATGGTGAATGTGCTTTGTCCAGGTGTAGTGAAAGTCTGTTGGCTGAAACATTGAGCATTGATGTGGATGGAGAGCAAAGTGAATGATAGCGTGAAGAGCGAGTTTTGAAGGTATTTCATTTGATTTTGCAATAAGTAATGATAAAAAGGCGGTTTAAAACTCCATGAATTTTAAATCACTTCAAGATAGAAAGAATATTTATTTTTTGATGAAATGGTGGGATTATGAGATGGGAAGGTTGGTTTGCGTAAAAGCCGCAATGGGTTTTAAGTAGATTTACTTGAATGTGGAGTTATGATCTGTTAATATTTGCAGGTGAATATGAAATTAATAGTCAAGTGGTATCTTACTTTAGAAAAGTTGAAAATCAGATATCAAACTAAAAATATCTAAGAAGAGTCAGATTCTTCTTAATAAAATAGACGATACAACTAAACCAAAATTTTTATTAGTAACAAAAAAAAATAAATCAAATGAGTAGTGTGTACTTTCAATGTACTAATTGCACAGTGGGCAATTATGCAACAACAACAGAATTCAATAGAATGACAAAATACGCTTTTAGTGACCAAGGCTGTAGAAAGCATAATTTCCAAATTGTAGCAGCGATGGGTAGATTAAATGAGAAAAGAGATCATCATCGCTGCACAAAGTGCAGTAGTGTGATAAGTACACCCACAAATTCTCGAATCTACAATGGTAGGTTTCCATGTGAGGGAGGGGGAAACCATTTTTATGAATATATGTACACCGATTAAATGTTGTAGATACAAAACAATCTCAAATGGGGTTACAAAATGGAAGATTGATCATTATGTATTAAATGGATTTGATGCTTTGTATAGAAGCTCTCAAGATTTAAAATTTTGAAAGATTATATTCTATTGAAAATGCGATTTTGACAGTTGCTAATGAACGGCCCAGATTAGTCATAGAAATCAGCAAAATGTTCTGCATAATAAAAACATTGAATCCTTAATCCAAAAGACTATTTTTGGTATACACATTAACTTTTCATCCTTTGTAAGGCAAACACAAACGAAGGATTTAGATACGTTTTAAAACACCGACAACATCCAAATGAGAGATCAAATATTCCTTAGTTATCATGAAGAAGATTCTCACTATGCAAGGGAATTAAAAAAAATGCTGAATCCCTACAAATTGGATATTTGGGATGAAAGTTGTCTTATTGGTGGAGAAAATGTTGAACAAGAGTTTAAAGATAATATAGAAAAGGCAAGAATAGCCATATTAATTGTCAGTTCAGATTATTTGGCTGCTGATTCAACGTTAAAAATTGTGTTTGACCAAGTTTTAGCTGAAGGGGAAAATCAAGATTTATCGATTATGTGGCTTAAAGCTAAAGCCTGCCTCGCAGAAGAGACAGAATTGGTAAGATATAAACCAGTCTCAGAAACTCCACTTAGTAGTTTAAAAGGAAATGACTTGAGTGAGGAGCTTGCATTGATCAGCGGTAAAATTAAAAGAAGATTTAATGGAGAAGAAACTTCAACTCAAGAGGAAAGCGAACTAGATGTAGATGTATATAAAAATGTAAATCTTCAATTCCCTATTGATTATGAAGAGGACAAAAGAAAATATTCCAATCTAATTGATGGTATTATTATCGATATTGAGCTTAAAAACTATTCAGCGGCCATTGAGAAATGTAACAAAGCGATAGATATAAGCCCTAGGACTCCACATGGTCATCTATACTTGGCTTTTTTGGAGTTTCTTAGCTCGGATAAAAATGACATTATTCGAAAAAGCGCTAATCCTACTATCAAGAGATTAAAAATAGCCAAAGACCGTTTCAACGAGAACAAAGAAGACTACAATAAAATAGCAGATGAAATTGCAAAGAGATATTACCAATCCATCAATGACAGGCTTAATCAAATTGAAGAATTAATTGCTATTGCACCAGAAGAATTAGTAAAAGATTTAAGAGGTATACTTTTTAAATTCACAAGCGAAATTTATAACTGTTCTAATATATCTTCTAATAAAAAGTATCTGGAAAGATCATTGAGTTTATTTTACGGATATTCTTCATTTGGATGGTACCTGATTCTACCTCCAAAAGAAGGTTTTTCAAGTCTTGAGAGCCTGATCAAGAATCATGAATATAAAACGATTCCTAAAGATTACAGGGTAGATGAAGTAGTAAAAAAAATAAAGAATAAACTTGGAGAAGACTATGATTTCCCAGCCATTAAATACGACTGTAGTAAATTAATCCATGGTCAACGAGCCACCTTGACAATTGAAGAACTATTAAAAATCTCTCCTGATAAAACGAGCAACATCCAAGCAATACAGAGTAAGGCTGATTCAAGATTAGAAAGAGCCAATTCTATAAGCGAAGAATCTGTGTTAAGCAAAATTCAAAACAATTCAATAAAAGAGTTTGATCAATTAAGGGTTATAGCCAATTCAAGTAAAAGAGATTTTGTTTTGGCGGCTTCTTATGAAAACAAGATCATTAGCAGAAAAGAGATAAAATATCAAATTTACCTGACTGAAAATCATAGAAGAACGGTCCAATCACTTTTCGATATTTCCAAGTTTGCTCCTGGAAATTATATGCCGAGTCCCAAAAAATTGGAATTCTCAAATGAAGAAGCAATTATCAATGAAACCATTTTAGAAACTCCGTTGAAAATTCCTATTGCCATAGATAAAGAAAAAGAGGTGATTTTAGACGAACAGCCCGATTATATTATCCCATTAGAAAAGGAATTTGAAAAATGTGAGGTCTGTGATGGTAAAATGTATGTGGAATGCGAACATTGTGAAGGCAAGCATGCTACAAAATGTTCGAATTGCTTGGGGTTCAAGAATACAACTTGTACTAATTGTAATGGGCATAGATTAATAGCATCAGATGATGGTCACAATGTAAGCTGCACCAGATGCAATGGTACTGGAAAAGAAACATGCCATCAATGTAATGGGAAAGGAGAATTCTATTGTTCATACTGCAATGGCGATAAAAAGAAGCCTAAAACTTATGGAAAAATTGCATGTAAAAATTGCAAAGCCACTGGAAAATTTGGTTTTGTAACAATGATAAAGTCCGAAATTCAATCCAATAATACAAACGTCGTGATACAAAATGGTGAAGTATTATCCGAGGCAAATCGAATAAATGCGAGAGTACAACAGAACACCTCATTTCCAATTCAAAATGAGAATATTTATTTTAATTATAATGGAAGAAACAATCGATATAATACAAAACATTCCAGAATCATTTCTTCTGCTGTGCAAAAGCACCTGGGCCATAAAATGGAAAAATACCCTATGCTTTTAAGCGAAAAACTCAGCTTTGAATTGCTTCCAATATTTACATTCAAATTCAAAAATATCCTATCCCAAAAAACACATGAAGTATCGATTCTAAATTATGACGATAAGGATTATAGTCTAGACGTTAATATTATTTTTCATGACGATATAAGGGCAAATTTAAAACATGAGTCAACATTTAAAAACCTGATCAACAAAGCCTTTTCCACTAAAAAATATATTGAGAAATTAGACTTAAGGAATAAATTAATCCTCATGATCTATGTGGCCAAGGCAGATGGAATAATAGAAGACAGAGAAAAGGAAATTATAGAAGATTCGATGAAAGACTTTGGTCATTTCACAAAAAAAGAACAAAATCTTGTCTTTGATTTATTACAAAAAGAACAACTTGATCCAATTAATTCGTTAAATAGTCAATACTTCATATTCTCCAATGACCAAGTCGAAAACAAAGTGAAGACCACCCTATCTGAAATCATAGGAAAGGCAGACGGAAATCTTGAACCAGAAGAAGAGAAACTAATTGATAAAATATCAGATTTAATAGATATCAATCGAAGTAAGAAACAAAATCAAGTTGTAAGGTTCTTATCAACTTGGCAAATAAGTGTTTTGTTGTTAATAACCTTGATCATAGTAATATTGCTACTCGTGAATTATGCTTGAATATTCGAGGATCTATGATCCAGAAACCATTTTAATTGTATCAAGACTATCAATAAATTCTCGTATTTGTCCCTCAATGTTATACTGATCACTCCTTCAATATTAACGTACAAAGTAAACTACATGTCAATATCAAAATAAAACTGACTACTAAAATCCATTTCTAAATATTCGAGAAATAAAGTCTGAAATAATTATTAATATTTACCGTCAAACTTTAAAAAACCGAATTAACAAATGAAAGGATCTCAGACTCTTGCTGGATATGATATGGTATTGACCTTATCTGAAAACACGATCAACTACCAATTCAAACAACTTCATAAATTAAATATTATACACAAAAAATGGGCAGTGCTTGCCGGGAATATTTCGTCCAATGAAAAAGAGACATTCCATATCACCGATAGTGATACCACCTACAATGCTAAACTAAAACGGTGGATGGAGCTTCAGAAAAAGATAGCTCAAGCCAAAGAAGATAAAAAGTGGGTGGAGGTTGGACGATTGACTCAATCACTGGAAGATGAAAATGTAAATTTCAAATTTGGGTGGAAGACTACATTGAACGCTCCCAAAATAAGTATCGTAGAGAAAGATAGAAACAGCCTAACGCTGGAGATCATCTTCAAGAGCGGAAAACTATATTATAGACCTGAAGAATTAGCAGAAGTGGAGACGATTGATCTGAAAAATGCAGTATATGCATTTCAAGTACCGATTGGGCAGATCAAGATCGATAAGGAAGCCATGATTTTGGATGCGGGAGATCAGGTGACACAGATTATTCGCGATAGCGGCTTGAAAGACCAGGATTTCACCATCGAAAGTCTATTTTTAAATTTTGGTGATGCCAATATCTCTACCTTCGATAGATCAAAAAGTAAATTTCCAGAGTCCGCAGCATCAGCACTTCAAATTGCGGTAGAGAATTATTTCGGTATTATTCTCAGAGACAGCGAAAACCCCTACGTCCTTGGATATGGAGTACGCCGTAAAAAAATCAAAGCATCTGACAAGGCAATGTTTCAGCCCAGCTCATTGGGATTCACTACATCGTATAGCAATCATAAGAATAAAAGAGGTCAGTTTAGTGGTCTGAATTTCCTAATGATGCTCAATGATACCAAGCCACCTACAGATCCCAATGCGGGCATTTTACCAAAAAGTCTGATCGAATTTGGAACGGATACGACGAGCACTACAGATGGTGTTTTTGCCATGCAATTCGAACATTTCAAATCTTACATAACTTCATTGGATGTCTATGTAGAAAAGACATTTTCCAATCTGGACGGTGTAACTATAACCAGTAGTTTTACAAATGGCATAATGACAGCTGTTAAGAACGATAAGCACATAGATGATACAATCGTTTCGACATACAAATTGACACGTCAAGCAATCGTAAATCAGGATTCAAGCATAAAAATTCGATATAAAATTGAAGTAGGAATCAATGTAAAAGTAATGGCTTGGATTGTAGAAGTGGGAGAACAATCGCTTTCTACATCTGGAAAATATACAAAAGGAGAAGTCAACAAACCTGGAGCTCCTGGTTATCTCGATTTCACCATTCAAGCTGGCAAAATAGGTCGTTTTAGCTTGGCGCATAAGCTTACTGCACCTACGATAGGATTTGATGAAAATCCCAATATTTTTGAAGGTGACTTTTGGAAAGTATTCTTGAATATTGTCCTATTAATATTTGCTTGGTATTTGAAAGTAATAGATGGCATCGTCAACCAGATAGCAGTCGACATAGGAAAAGGCAGTGTTGCCAGTAACAATGCGTTGATCGGTAAGTTGAATGATATCGATGTATTGAATCAAACAAATAAAATTATACTACCTCTAGGTAAGATATACACGTTTAAAAATCTAAACTACTTCACTGATCAAGGTATCGTGGCCTACGACATATCCTACGCACCGGTAGTTGAAAAATAAAACCCCAAATAATGCAAACAGATTCACAATTTAGAATATCCAAAGCGGATAATGTCACGGTTGATTATTACAGTGAACTAATGAATAATTATTTTCCTGAGTCATCCATCAAAGCAGGAGAAGATATCCGTTCATTGATGGTTGGAGAAGAAAAACCCATGCTATTTTATTTGACCAAGGACAAACAGCTAAAGGCCATTTTACGGAGCGAAGGTTCTGCTTCTGGTTGGATAGAATTATCATTTTCCAAAAAAGAAGTGGTCTCTTTCGAAATAGAATACAACGTTGATGAAGAATCCTTCCAAATAGCCAAAGTGGAGGATAATAAGGTCTGGATTTCAGATGACATTCCTTTGGATACCACCCAATTCGAAACGCTGGATAAGAGCATAAGCTGGAACAGTCTTGAAGCAGATACAGCAAAAGAAAAAATCAACAAGGTATCTATTGGCATCGAACATGTGCTCTTTGCCACGACTACTGAAAATGACGATGCACTTTACTATGTCGCCCTCCTTGATGACATGGAACCTGCACGCTACACCTTGGCCGAACATGGGCAGAAAATAGTACAATTCGAGTTGGGGCAGTTTTTATATAATAATGGAGTCTTTTTATTGTATGACATGGAAGGTGCGAGGTCCATGATCTTCCAATCCTTTCCTGATGAAGAATATGACAAGACTACGAAGTCACGTTTTGAAGCAGGCGAATTCATCAATTGCTTTACATTATTGAAAGCCGAAAATGGTAATGACATAATATATGCGGCTGGCAATCAGATCCATGAATTCAATACCATAGATGGAGAACAGGACTTTACGGTGACTACCCTCCCTGCAAAACTGGATAAAATCAAGAAAATAAGGGCTGCGCGCCATGAAAATGAAAAAAGTGTTTGGGCCTTGGATTCAAATGGACTCCATTATCAGACGAATCATTTTTTTGATCAAAGCAAGCAAGAGTTCATCAATGACAAATGGACACTGCCCATTCTGATGGCAAAAGATGCAGATCAATTTACTTGCCTGAAAGGAAGAGGCATTCGAAATCATTTGTTTTCTATCAATACAAAACATGGAAGCGAACTCACCCTGCTCTGGCAAGATGCCGTCACCACACTTTGGAATAGTCAAAAGGTAACGGTTAAGGCTGCAGATAGTCTCAAGGAAATTGAATCCTACTCTGCTCATGTGAGATTCAAAACAAAGACCGTTTCAAAAACATTTTCGGGAACGAACGTTAAAATCAGTGCCGACTCCAATCTCTTCATTTATGTGAATAGTCAGAGTTATCATATTGGCCCTGATCATGAAGCTACGATTCAACTGGGTGTAGTAGCCGAATTCACGATTATCGTCCCACTTTCCGATATTGCCTCATCAAGAATTTTCCTTAAAGCCGATTTTCTAAAAAAAGAAGAAACCATAAGTCTTACGGGAAAGGCGTTTGAACGATTACAAGAAAGAATAGAAAAGGGGAATGGACTAGAAAATCTTACAAAACCAGATGGCAGCAAATTAGTACCCGCAGGTACAAATCCTGATACCATAAAGAATGCTACCAACGGCATCCAACAAATGTTTTCGATTGCTAAGGATATGGAGCAAGAAGCAAATTCAAAACCAATCGAAACTTCTTTTTCAATTACTAATGTAGGTATGAAAGCCGCAAGTCCAGGCGCTACAGGATTACAAAGTTCGCTACCAAATCATGGAATAACCCTTGGAGATTTTCTTCATTCCATCTGGAATACAGCGACAAAGGCAATCGACTTTGTTGTGAAGAAAATTAAAGAAGGAGTTCAGTTTATTATAAAAATAGGAGAAGAGATTTTCGAGTGGGTGATAAAAACGTTTAGAGAAATAGGAAGTTTCATCCAAAAAATATTTGATGCTATTAAAGTATTCTTTGAGGATTTGTTTGAATTCCTGGCCTTTCTTTTTGATTGGAAATCCATACTGGATACAAAAGATGCGTTCAAGGAATTTGCCAATAATGCTATTGTAAGTTTGAAAGGTGAAATTAAGAATATCAAAAAATTCATTGACGCCACACTGGACAAGGAGATCGCTAAGTTTTCTCCCGAATTGGTTGATATACCAGATGAATTATCCGAAATTGATCCTTCAGCTCCTTCAGAAGACAGAGATGCAGATCCACGTTCTAATTGGTTAAACTCCAAAAAAGAAATCATCAGCGGAGGACAACAAAACTCTTTAGCGAGTCAAATTCCTAAAGACTTTACGACTGTCATCGAATCCTTTTTTCAAGAGCTAAAGGTGATAATGGAAAAAGCAGGAGCAGGATTCAAACTTCAATTCGATATCATTTTCGAAGGATTCAAAAAAGTGATTTCCGGGCATATGACATTTGTAGATTTCCTAAAATTATTGTTGCAAAAATTAGCCGGGCTCAGTTTATTTTTAGTAAAACAACTGATGGATGTTATTTTAATTTCTTTGGAAAAATTAATCGATGTGGCCTTGGTCGGATTGAATAAAGTATGGACTATTCCTTTAATTTCTGACTTATACAAAGAAATTACGGACGGCTCTGAACTTACATTTATTGATGTAGTTTGCTTGTTTTTAGCGATTCCTACAACTGTACTCTACAAGCTGGGAGAAGGTGAAGCACCTTTTAAAAACCATAAAAACAAAGATGCATTCGTAGCATCTGGTAAAACAATCTTTCAACTTAATCTAGCATAAACCCCAGCCATGACTAAAGAAACAGACACTACGCTATACGACGTCACGAAAGTATTCTCCTATAGTGGATTGGCTTTATCAGCCTTAGGAATTTTATTTTATCCAGCAGAAGAAATTGCGGATGCAACAGAAACGGATTTAGGTTTCATACCCACCATATCCAAAGTTCTTTCCGCGTTAGGTCTTATCGGCACATTATGGTCAGTCGGACTTTTGTACAATGAACATGTAAAACTCCCTACCCTGTTGAAATGGGTTTTTGTTCCGTTACTTATCCTTGATGTAGTCCTCGTCACCGTCTTGCTGGCCATTCTAGGTCTTGGACCTGAGAAACTCCCTGTAGTCGGAAAATTCATATTAAAATATATAAAACCAGCCATTTGTTCTCTTGGTGCAGTCGGGCTTATCATCGCCATGGCAGTGCTTCCGAAGCAGCTTTTGCGAGTATCATACATAGGTGATGTAATTCATTATCTACCTGCTGCTTTTAATTATCCACCAATCAATAAACATCCGTTTTATGCCATCGTGGTTGTGGTACGAACTGGAGGATTAATAACATCGGCCGCTGGAGGTTTTGTTGAAGAACTTGTTGAAGGCCAAGAGAAAGAAAATGAGGATTGACTCTTAAATAAAAGTTGAGAAAAGGCTTATTATACGAGGAAAAGTCAGGAGAACACCCTCTCGACAATTGCTCCAATACGAGGAAGAGTGCCTCCGTCCTCTTGTCGTATTCCATAATATCTTCACTCATTTTTGTATATTGATGTTTGTAAAAATATCAACGCCACTATAAAATGAAAAACAACTTACTATTCCTATTTATCCTCACATTTTCGATTTCAATTAATAGCCAAGCCCAAGAAATTACAGCCTTGGTCGGTGGCACTCTAATCGATGGTTTTGGAGGCACGCCCATCCACAATAGTGTAATTTTAATTGAAGATGAAATGATAATCAAAGTAGGTCATCAAGGCAATACTCCGATTCCAAAAAGTGCCAAAGTTATATCCACCGAGGGCATGAGCGTCATGCCTGGACTGTGGGATATGCATGTCCATCTGATGATCACTGGACATAGCAATTATACACATTGGGACACAGCCTATGTAGATAGATTCCGAGATATCATTATGCCCGCTTCAGCTCATCAATTACTCCTGGCGGGAGTGACGAGTGCTCGAGATTTGGGAGCGCCTCTAGCGGAAAGTCTAGATGTCAGAGACCGAATCAACAAAGGAGAAATTCCTGGACCGACGATGTATATGTCAGGTCCCTTCATCCAGCACAAGCCCTACCCAGGTACCGAAGCTTTTCGATGGGGTGTAAATGGAGTTGGTGATGCCAGAGCAAAAGTGAAAAAATTAGCAGATGCTGGGGTGGATTGTATAAAACTAATAGATCAAGACCAGATGACCCAATCGGAAGTGGATGCTGTAGTGGACGAAGCACACAAGCACGGCTTGACAGTTGTCGCCCATTCTCACAGACCGGAAGAAATTCGACGGGGCCTGAAGTCAGGTGTTGACAATTTTGAACATACAGGATTATCATCTGCTCCAGAATATCCAGAAGATGTGATGACTATGATCAAAGAACGAACCGCACAGATGAATCTCGGTCCACTTTATTGGACACCTACTGTCGAGGGGCTCTACAACTATGAATATGTGAGAGACAATCCAGAAAAACTGGACAATGATTGCTGGCACTTGGGCTTGCCTCAGGACGTAATCGATGACATCGAACAATCTATAGTATATCCTGGCAGACTCCCCTACTTCCAACTTACTCCTGTCCGTAGACCGACCTTGGAAAGAAAGGTAAAACAATTAATAGAAGCTGGAGTGGTCTTATTGATAGGTACGGATAGTGGCATCCCCATGAAATTTCATTGCCAATCTACCTGGAATGAATTGGATGTGTGGGTCAATGAATTTGGAATAGATCCGATGTACGCCATTAAAGCGGCTACTTACTGGCCTTCCAAAATGATGGGTGTCGATGACAAATATGGTACCATTAGCGAAGGAAAATATGCAGACATCATAGCCGTGAAGGGAGATGTCCTTCGTTGGATTTCGTTATTACAAGATGTGGACATGGTAATAAAACATGGCAAACAGGTAAAATAAAATTTACACCAAATCATAATGGACAAAACCACTATCTACCATATCTGTACAGAGGCATCCTGGGAAGATCAAATCAATTCGGAGGTGTATATTCACCCCTCGCTACAAGATGAAGGTTTCATTCATTGTTCTGAAGCACATCAAATAGAAGGTGTCCTCGATCGATATTTTAAGAGTCAAAAAAATCTTCTCCAGTTGACCATTTCTCCATCAAAAGTAAAATCCAAAATACAGTATGATGAAGCACCTAATGGTGAATATTTTCCGCATATTTATGGTCCGATGAACAAAGAAGCCATTATTGAAATCAAAAAAATCAATAACTGATATATGGATTATATTGAGATATTAGGTTTGGTTGCAGCATTTTTAACCACTGGTGCTTTTTTGCCCCAGGCCATCAAGGTCATCAAAACTAAAAATACAAATGACCTTTCTTTGTCCATGTATTCCATGTTGGTCGGAGGTGTTTTACTTTGGTTGATATATGGTTTTCTAATCAATAGTCTACCGATAATAATTGCAAACTTTGTGACTTTGGTTCTCTCAGGAGCGATTCTATTTTTGAAAATCAGATATAAGTAATTGTAATCGAAAATGTTTCATGATGCGATCATTAAGAAATCTTCGTGATTTCTTTCCGAACTTCACGCCTTTGCGGTTAAAGTCAACATTTAGCACAGAAAAAAATACAATGACAGAAGGAAGAATTAATCGGATATAATTTTGTTAATCAAAAGATAATTCCCGGCGATTATTAAAACTAATACTATTCTAACTCTATCTTTCTTTCAAAATAAAACCAATCATCATGCAAAACTTGACCTTGTTTTTCCTATTTACTTTAATGACAATTCACTTACAAGCACAACAAACTTTTAGTTCTAATAATCCTGACTATATCACAAATGTACAAGCGGGAGAAGCTGCATTGAATGCCGAAAAATTTGATTCTTGTCTGGTCTATTATAAAAAGGCCTTTAAAATAAAACAGACCAGTGTCCTAAGTACCTTGCGTGGTGCTGCCTGCGCCTATAGTGCAAATAACAAAACTACGCTTGAAAATTATCTGGATATAGCATTTGACCTAAATTGGGATCAGACCAAGGGCATTTTTGATCAATACGATGAATTCAAGTATTTGATGGGCACTCCGTTCCAAGAGATGATTGAAAATCGATGGGAAGCGGGTGCCAAGGAAGCTGGCATCAATCTAGAACTCATGACCGAGCTCAAAGAAATAGGCAGAACCGATCAATTGCAAAGAGGAGAAATGAGGCATGTGAGCGAAACCTACGGATGGAAATCTCCGCAAATGGATTCTTTATGGGCACTACAAAGTCATGCCGATAGCCTAAATCAGATAAGGATAGAGGAAATAATTGCGGAATATGGATATCCAGGCAAATCACTGGTAGGACCTTCAGCAGCATCTACTGCTTTTTTGGTGATACAACATTCAAATCAAGAAATGCAGGAAAAATACCTTCCCTTGCTAAAAGAGCAAGCAGACAAAGGCGAGGTTAGATGGTCATCAATAGCTTTAATGATTGACAGAGTTTTATTGGGAAAAGGCGAAAAACAGATTTATGGTAGCCAGGTGCATACAGATCAAAAAACGGGAGAACAATATTTTGGAGAAATAGAAAATCCCTTTCAAATCGATAGTATTCGAAATACCGTGGGGCTTGGCACGATTCAAAGCTATGGGGACAACTGGAATATAAAATGGGATCCAGAAAAACATATCGCCAGGCATAAAAAGATCAAAGAAGAAAAGGCCAAAATGGAAAAGGAGAAAAAATAATCTCTGATTTTTCAATATATTTTGTGTAGCACTGACCTGGATCATTGAAAGCTGCCAATTACGAATGTATATTTACCATTCATATTTAAAATGAAACTATGAAAAAGATAATGTGTTCATTTGCAATACTCTCAATGTGTGTCTTTACCTCTTGCAATGATGACGCTGATGATCAAGATCAATTTGTTGGCTCCGACAACTTTGTCTCCGAGGACAGAGACCTTTCCGACTTTAATAGTATTGATGTCTCAACTATTATTGATGTAAATGTCACTTATAATGCGGGGCAAAGTGTATTGGTCACCGCCAATGATAATATTATCGACAGAGTAGAAACTATTGTTTCAGGAAACACCTTAATCATAAATCTCAAAGATGGTAGTTATGACAATGTTTCAATAAAAGTGGACATATCAATTCCAGATTTGATTAATGTACAAAATGAAGGTACGGGAGATATTAGCATTTCGAATTTTGAAGACCTTGACAATATATCAATCAAAAGTACTGGTACGGGCAATATTGTTGCAGATGGTGGAGCACAATTACTATCGCTAGATCTAACGGGGACTGGAAATTTTAATGGCTTTGAGTTCATGGCAAAATCAATCTTCGCTCAACTTACTGGAACAGGAAATGCTGAAGTTTTTTGCACAGATGACTTAGGTGGCTCGATCACTGGGACGGGCAATATTTATTACAAAGGCAATCCTGAGATTGATGTATCTGTAACTGGGACAGGTAAAGTTATTAATGCCAACTAGATTCTAAAGGAGTATCCATAAAAAGATTCTTTCCTTAGATATCGACTCTTTTCGCATGTTTCTTCTGAAAAGATTACCCCATTTTTGATACTTTTTACGTAAAAACAGGGTAATATATTTTCAACTTATTTGGGGTAATCTACCTTATTTGGTCATCGCTATGACGGGCGATCATTTTTGGCTTGGCCCAAAAACGATCCAAAAAACCCAAGGCTTTATTCAGTTCTTAACGCATTTTGAATCCCTATTTTCTTAAACTCAAAAAACTCGGATCAAAAGTTAAAGTTTCAATTGTAATGCATTGATTTTCTGTAATGTATACTTTCAAATAATTATTTGCTATCCTCAAACACTTTTGAGTTTTTAACAGAAAATAGGAATCCAAAATATTAAACTGAATAAGGCCAATTTTTGTCCTCGAATATTCTCAAGCTCTCCTGCTGTGCTCAATGGATGCAATGATTGTTACTTCTGAATTCCCCTCGAACGATATTTTAATATCCATATTTGTCCTTCCATTTTTGACGTACGATTGCAGTCAGTTTTTGTTCTGAAGGATTATTGCCAGGCATGTAAAAAGCACTACCAGAAATCTCTTTAGGCAGATATTCCTGATCAGGTTTATCGATGGCTTCATCATGTGAGTATTTATAATTCTTACCATAACCGATCGACTTCATCAATTTTGTCGGCGCATTTCTCAAATGCAAAGGCACAGATAAATCTCCCGTTTCTCTTATTTTGGACAAGGCCATGTTAATTGCCATATAGCTCGCATTACTTTTCGGGCTACATGCAAGGTAAACCGCGACCTGTGACATAATAATCCTGCCTTCAGGCATCCCGATTTTTTCTATCGATCGAAACGCACTTTCGGCCAGTAATAGGGCATTAGGATTGGCCAAACCCACATCTTCAGATGCCGAAATAATCATTCTTCTACAAATAAATTTGGGATCTTCTCCTCCTGCTATCATCCTTCCCAAATAATAAATTGCTGCATTAGGATCGCTCCCTCTTATAGATTTGATGAATGCCGATATGATATCATAATGTTGCTCCCCAGTCTTATCATACTTAGCCAGATTCTGCTGTATTACTTCAAAGACATAGTCATCGGTAATTACTATTTTTTCTTCAGGTCCGAAACTGGAAACTATGATCTCAAGGCTGTTCAATAGTTTTCGGCCATCTCCGCCAGACACACGCAACAAGGCATCATAAGAATTAATTTCGATCTGTCTGTTTTTTAGTACTTCATCTTCTTTTACCGCCTTATCCACTAATAGGATCAAGTCTTCTTTCTCCAGTGGTTTCAATATATACACTTGACATCTGCTTAGCAATGCAGAAATCACTTCGAAAGATGGATTTTCTGTTGTAGCTCCAATAAGGGTAATCACTCCTTTCTCAACAGCACCGAGCAAAGAATCCTGCTGAGATTTGGAAAATCTATGTATTTCATCAATAAATAAAACAGGATTGGCCCGATCAAAAAACCTGGAATTCTCTGCCTTGGCTATTGTCTCTCTTACATCTTTCACACCACTATTAATAGCCGAGAGATTGAAAAAAGGGCGTTGTAGTGTACTACTCAGAATACTGGCTATCGTAGTCTTCCCCACCCCTGGTGGTCCCCAAAGAATAAATGAAGGCACCGTATTACTCTCAATCATCCTCCTCAGTGCCGCGCCTTCTCCCACCAAATGTTCCTGGCCCACAAAATCATCTAAAGTTTGAGGTCTCATCCTCTCTGCCAATGGCTTCATTTCTTTTGTCTTTTCTACTCAAACTTCAAAACTACACAAATATTGGTTTTGTCCATTTGTTTACTTGCCGATTTGTCGATTTTTATAAAGCCCTGATATCATTCTATTTTTCTCTTCCTTTTGTGCAAGCTTAACAGACCTTTTTAGTTAATTAATCATTCTTATGCTATCTGGTTTGCTCTACATCCTCGACTCTAGCTTAGCAAACTTTTTAAGTTTACCGAGCTTTCTAAGCTTTTCCATTCTTTCTCCAATTAATACATTTTCCCAAATTACAAGCAACAAACCAAAACAAAGTCCGTACCTTGCCGTTCCTAACTGAAGGAGACAAGATCAAAACCCTTTATTTAATTGATTAACAAACAGATAACTAAATGCAAGTAGAAGCATTAGAAAATTTAAAATTTATTAAAGAGAGTGCTCAGCAGTTCGCTGAACAAAGAATTCGTCCTAATTTTATGGAATGGGATGAAACACAATATTTCCCTATTGAATGTATGAAAGAGCTTGGAGAACAAGGTTTTCTTGGCGTTTTGGTACCTGAAAAATATGGCGGTTCTGGTCTTGGATATCAAGAATATGTTACCATAATCACGGAAATAGCCAAGGTCTGCGGATCTGTAGGATTATCGCTTGCAGCGCACAATTCTTTGTGTACTGGTCATATTTTGGCATTCGGGAATGAGGAGCAAAAACAAAAATACCTACCAAAATTGGCTACAGGTGAATGGATAGGCGCTTGGGGACTGACCGAAGCCAATACGGGATCTGATGCTATGCGAATGCAGTGCGTTGGTGTTGAAGATGGAGATTACTATGTCATCAATGGAACCAAAAACTGGATTACTCACGGTATTTCAAGAGATGTGGCCGTAGTATTGGTTCGTACTGGAGAATCCTTGGATAGTCATGGAATTACGGCCTTTGTTATAGACGGAGATACTCCTGGTTTTACGGCTGGAAAGAAAGAAAATAAGCTCGGTATGCGCTGTTCAGAAACTGCGGAGATGGTTTTTGACAACTGCCGTGTGCATAAATCGCAAATATTAGGTAAAGTTGGAGAAGGTTTTATCCAGGCCATGAAGGTTCTGGATGGAGGTAGAATTAGCATTGCTGCACTTTCTCTGGGTATTGCCAAAGGAGCATACGAGGCATCTGTAAAATATTCAAAAGAAAGAGAACAGTTTGGACAACCCATCGCTAATTTTCAGGCGATCAGCTTTAAATTGGCTGAAATGGCTACAAAAATCCAGGCATCAGAGTTATTGATTCGTAAGGCAGCCTATTTAAAAAACAACAATAAGAAGGTAACCACAGTGTCTGCAATGGCAAAATATTATGCTTCGGAAGTTTGTGTTGAGGCATCCACAGAAGCTGTTCAAATTTTCGGTGGATATGGATATACGAAGGATTTTCCAGTTGAAAAGTACTATAGAGACTCAAAATTATGCACCATTGGTGAAGGTACAAGTGAAATACAAAAACTTGTTATAAGTAGAAATGTGATTCGGGAAGCAAAATAAGAGATTCTCAAAAATCATTAAAATACCTTCTTGCATTTCGCTGCCAACTGTCAGATACGGTAGTAGCATCTATGGCATTTGACAGTGGCACTTCCAACCCTTTTCGGTAAAGTTCGACTTCCCAAGCTGGATTTTGTCGTTCTCCGATACAAGTAGAATGGAGGATGGCGTAGTCATTATGCACCAATGATTTGTTGTAAAAGATAAATCTTACATTGGTCTGATTTGTTTCTTGCAGGTAATTGTAATACCATATTTCATAAGGGTAAGAATCAGGCTCTGTATCAATGCTCAGGACATTGTTTGGTTTTCCATACCTCAAAAACATATATCCTCGATCAGTTTCGAAGCCGTAGCCCACATTATTCTTATATTCTAAATCTATGACCTTGGCCACCTGCATGTACTTGTGGTAGGACAACTCAGGAGAGCTCGGTGCATTTTCATTCCAAAAATCCAATAAAAATTTTCGCTGCGCCCTAAGAGGTGCCTCTTTAATCATAAAATTCATCAGGCTCTTCTTAGGCTCATATACGATAGCACTTATAGCTCTCAATGCATAATTTATCTCATCTTTTGACAATTCCGACACGAAAGAATTACCTTCTTCCTGGTTATAATTTTGCCAGTATTCAATATCGTATTCTGGATTTGAACGTATAAAATCGACCTTTCTGGTTGACAATGTTGTTTTGTTTTTATCGAACAATTCAATCAATACGTGGTACTTACCTGAAGGCAATTCATTCACGGGAAGCTGAAGTAGCAAAGGCTCATTTTCCTTTCCTGCCAGTTTTTTAAATTTCTGAATAGCGGTCTCTCCATTTTCTACAGCATATCCATCCATAATGGCATATCTCACAAAGTTCGCTCCCTCTGCCAAGCCATTAACATACACCTCTGTATAAATATTGAGTACCTGAATATCGGGGCTTACAAAACCATATGTCAATGGTTCCATGAGCAAGCCATTTTTAGAAAGTGGATTCGATGGATCAGAAGCAGTAACTGTACCGAATAATTGGACATCAGAAAGATTGATCGGTTCAGAAAACGAAGACACCTCTACTTTTTTTTCAATCTCTAGTTTGTTGTCTTCATCATTGCCATCGACAGCTTCTAATTTGAGGGTGTATATCCCTTCGTTCAGTGCAAATCGTTTGACATCCAGAAAGTCTTTCGGTTCTGAAAACGAGGGAGAGTTCAATGTGAATTTTTCATAGGTCACTATTTCTTCCCCTCTCTGAATAATCATTGTCAAATCTACACTGGCTTGGATGCCTTCTTGACCATTGATCTTTTTGAATTCTACCGTATTTCCAATAATTCGAATATAAGCTTCCAAATATGATTTGCCATCATTTCTAAAAGAGCCTGCATCAACACTAATTTCCAGGGAATAAGAGAAAAAATAACTCAGGCAAAATGCAGACAACAACAATAGCTTTTTCATAGAGTATGAATTATCAATGAAACAAAAAGAAGGTCAAATACTATTTCTTTTTTAAATGAAACTCCATTTTAAAAATCTTCATTTTTGAAGATACCACTAGAGTATCATTTTGGAGCTTGTTAATCGTCAAAGATTCCATATTAGGCTCCCCTTCTATTTTTATAGTACCTTTTTCGTAAGTAAAGTTAAGGCTATTTGAAGTAGTAAAAAGGTTGCTCGACACCGAATTGTCCGCCAGGAATACAAAATTTCCATTCTCTAAACTTTTCGTGACATTTCCGTTACGGGTAGCATAAAAAATCTCCCATTCTCCAATTAGGTCTTCTTTTGAAATTTCTTTGGGCGGTGCAGCATCAGATTTACATCCACTTAAAGTGAACAATACAAAAAACATGAAAATGGATAATATCCTCATTCAAAATATTTAATTCAAAAAATTGAGTTCTCGCTGTAATTCAACTGACAATATACAAACAGAAAATATTTAGTAAAAGTATTTGAGCATACAATAATAGAATCCTCAATCATTATAACCATCCATGCATCTGAATAGTTTGCAGATCTTACATTAAAGGTGTTAAAAAAATGAGGTTATTGGCTTGGAATATCGTCAAATCCCTAATTCAAGTGGCCTTACAAAAAAAAGCCACCAGTAAATACTGATGGCTTCATTAATCTTTAAAAGAAATATTTTATTTCTTGGTAAATTTTCTCTCTTTGATTTTAGCCTTTTTACCAACTAATTCTCTTAGATAGTATAGTTTAGCTCTTCTCACCTTACCTCTCTTCAATACTTCTACAGCAACAATATTTGGAGATCCAAATGGAAAGATTCTTTCCACACCTACTCCATTACTCATTTTTCTTACTGTAAATGTCTTAGTAAGTCCATGGCCTTTGATCTGAAGTACATCACCTCTGTATACTTGAATTCTTTCTTTGTCACCTTCCTTGATTCTGTAACTCACGGCTACATTGTCTCCAGGTCTGAATTCAGGTAGATCATTTGCCTGACTATATTGTTCTGTAACGTATTTTATTAAATCCATAATTGCGGAATTTTCTATAGTTGTCAATTTCGGAGTGCAAAGATAGATTATTTATTATTATAAACAAGAATAAAATTGGTAATAATTTAAGTAAAAATCAATCTTTTTCTCAAATCACCTTTATTTATATATAAATTAATTGAATATATAACCTACCTAATTAGTGTGACATGTCCTTTCAATTCCTTAGCCTCACCTCTTGGACCTATATATTCAATGGTATAAACATATACACCTACAGGACTATTCGAACCATTATTGTTCTTTTTACCATTCCATCCTTGATCCGGATCCGTCGTTTGATAGATTTTTTCACCCCATCGATTCCAAACATTCATATTGTATCCCTTGAAACCATCAAAGAAGCCTTTGCCCTTAAAATCATCATTCAATCCGTCATTATTTGGTGTAAATGCATTAGGCATATGGAGTGTCACTAGTGGCTCGATATCCAAGGTAACAGCGGCCGTATCTGTACATCCTGTCAGGTGTGTGACAATCTGAACTACTTCAACAAATCCAGTATCTGGAAATGTGAATGAAGGATTTCTCTTTAGGGACCCTACCCCATCAAAATTCCAAAGCCATGAGTTAGCGCCAACTGATTGATCTGTGAAATCTACGGTTTTATTGAATATTGAGGGGTTTTCGGGTGAATAAGTAAATCCTGCGGTAGGACTCTCAAGGACAGTAATCCAATCTGAAAAACTTTCGCTGGTCGTGCATCCTATTGGGCTTGTAATATTCACATCTACAGAATATACTCCCGTTTCTTCATATACATGCGATGGGCTGATCTCATTCACAATATTGCCATCACCAAAATCCCAAATGATATCGTAGGATTCATCTATTGGAGAAGACAGGTTGTTAAAAGAAATATTTGCAGGCACGCAGCCTATAAATTGATTTGGTTGAACTATTACCAAGGGAGGCACAGGATACCAGGTAATATCTTTGAGGATACTATCCTGACATGCATTCCTATCTTCTGCAACCAATTGTATTGATTTCACCCCTGGAGTATCGAATAGAAAATTGGGGTTTTGTTTATCACTCTTGGCTCCATTCTCAAAAGTCCAATCCCACTTCATTACATCTCCAGCACCTGTATAAGACTCATCGAAAAAATCAATTGGGCCTGCAACACAGGTATCGTACTCGAAATCAAAATCTGCAACAATCTCTGGAAAAATATTGACCGTAATCTCAGCTGAGTCCTTACAATCAACAAAATCTCCCTCCTTATTCAAGAATAAAAATCCTTTATATGTACCTGTATCAGGAAAGGTATATGTAATATCTCTGGTATCAAACTCAACAAGGTCACCCAATACATCCAACTCCCATCCATAGGAAAAAATCTTGGTTTGATCTGTACTCAAATTTCGAAAGTTTACGGTATTTTCTCCGCAAGAGTTGACAATAAATTCTTCTCCATTGATGATCTCCGTCGCATCGATTTGGGCTTGTACAGCTATTTCACAGGTAGTGACATTGAACTGAAAGTCCCTGCTAATCTTTCCTATTATCTCACCGTTTTGATTGTATGTAGTGGCGCAAACACCGACTACGAATTGCCCCAAAACATTGGGCACTCCAGATATCAAACCTGTAAAAGGGTTCAAACCCACGACTGGATCTCCTCCCAATGGGCGGTCGAATCGGTAGTCTGGAAGCCTAAATTGTACAGCTGAGAACGGTGGTCCGCAGTTAGCGGGATTCGGTGTAATACCTTCACATGATTGTGGGTCACCAAAATTTACGCCTTCTATCCCTCCTGCTGCAATCGGCGCACAAAATGAATATTCTATCTGGTCTCCATCTATATCTGTAGCCGAATGATCAAATGTCAAAACTGAATTTGCGCATATCACAACTGGCGGAAACTCATCAAAGGTCGGGCTATTATCACAAGTAGCTTGAGCCAATGGAGTAATCGTCACTGAAAAAACCGCCCCGGTAATGTCTGGCTCCAAAATATTGAATATTGTATTATTTCGACAACATCTTTGATATGCAATCATATAGGACAATGATTGGCTTTTGATCAATGTTACATCAAATTTGTATACTCCTTTCTCTACTCCAATTCCTGACGGCACCTCCAAACAAGGATTTCCAGTGTCTATATTGATATCTGCAATACCTTCAGGTGAACCAATTTCTGATCTTACAAAATTCCAGCTATTACCATTTCCCACGAAAATGCCAAATACAGCATTGCCATCAAAATTGGCTCCACCACCACGAGAATCTCGATACATGGTAAATGTGATTTCAAAAGTAACTTCGGTCGCCGTGGATCCCTTGCATCTATAAGTAACATCTCCTCCAACTATATGCTTGGCTTGTAGGTCGTTGGCGACGAACATCCCGATCAGGACAAAAAAGAAAATTGATAAGAAGGAATATTTTTTTTTCATCATATTCTCAATTTGAAAAATTAATTCAACATAGTTAACGTTAATTTCATTCAAAACGTATTTTAAGCTGACTTTAATCATAACAACTAGTCACTAGAAATACATTAATATAACAAATTTAGACTAAATATGTTATTCGATGATAAGCTAAGTGACATTATTAGGACATTAGAAAACGATGGAGTGCTGCTTCATCCAACTGATACGGTATGGGGATTGGCCTGTTCTGTATACTCTGAAAAGGCGATAGAAAAGATTTATGCCATTAAAAATAGAGAAAGATCGCAACCTTTACTGTTACTCGTTGATTCTCTTGAAATGTTGAAAAAATATGTGCCGCACATTCATCCTAGGATTGAAACATTGCTGCATTTCCATAAGAAACCACTTACCGTTATCTATCCGAATGTCAAAATGATTCCTCCTTTTGCCAGGGCTGCTGACAATAGCGTAGCCATCAGAATAATAAGAGATCCCTATTGCAATCAGATAATAAAATTACTTGGGAGTCCGCTCATTTC
This sequence comes from Saprospiraceae bacterium, assembly GCA_965230575.1. Taxonomy (GTDB): domain Bacteria; phylum Bacteroidota; class Bacteroidia; order Chitinophagales; family Saprospiraceae; genus CAJXUU01. Next base: position 4,366,676 of record OZ246013.1, on the reverse strand, counting down.
TACATCTGCAAATATTAGTGGGCAACCGTTCCCGACTTCATTTTCCGAAATAACTAAAAGAATAGTGGATGAGGTTGATTTTGTATCAATGTATAAAAGAAATGAAAATGTATCTTCCAAACCATCGGTATTGATTAATTATGATCAAGATGGAGAAATTAATTTTTTGAGGCTCTGATTTTTCATCAGTCAGTGAGGTCTTGAAATTTTGAAAGTGTATGATGGTATTAATAAAATTACCCAAGAATATTTAATGCTAATATTCTTTTTCACATAAACATTCTTGAGTAATTGTAAACACCTGATTTGTTCTTAATGGATTTTAAGAAACTTGCTTCTAAATATTTTCGAATTCGAATAGAGCTTCAAATAAAATATTCCACTATTCAAAGATGTGACATCTAATGATCGGCTGTCCAGCGAACCTTTTTTTACCACTTCTCCGTGATTGTCAAATATCAGAAAATTGAATCCATCGATGTCTTCCAAATTTGAAAGATTTAGGTAATTGGTCACAGGACTAGGATAAACATCAATAAAATCCGCTTCTAAATTTGAAAATTCATTGACTGAGCTAACAATCGAATTTGCGTCGGTAATTATGAATTCATTTACATCAGAGAGTAAAACTGAAAATTCGGAAAGTCCATCAACCGGCACCTTAGAATTGCTCAGGATTCGAATTTCATTCCCTTGATATATTTCTCCTAAAATTTCAAAATCGGTTAAGTCGTCAAATTCCAAATAATAGCATAGAATGAAAATTAAATCAAAAGGATCAAAAATTTCCTGGTCTAATTTTCCACACCCATTAGGAATTCTATCCAAAATCGCAACTTCATTACTATTGAAATCTAAAAACTCCTGTACTATTTCTCCATCGTTTACGATTTGAATGGTCTTACTTTCTGTATCGAAATCTGAAAAGTCCGCATTAAGTGAAAATTGGCCTTCGGAATTGGCTTGGTGAACAACTTTACCAAGTGTTTTTTCTTCCTGATTCACAATTCCCTTGGAAGAAATTTCTATTGCGTAATTTTCTCCAGGCTCAACTATTGGCATCCAATTCAAGTCAAACTTATTAGCGTTGTCTAGCGGAATATTAACACCACTCAATCCATTATTGTCTATTTCGAGTATCTTTAAATACTCTGGACTGGTTTCAATAAGAATTTCCCCAATCGCATAAAATGGAATTTTATCATCGAACATTATAATCCCTTCATCATAAAAAAGGCCTTGTTCCATATTTTGGCTTCGACTTTCTACTTTAGAGCACGATGTAGGAAGAACGGTCGGATTGCTTGCAAAAGTTTCAATTTCTAGTAAATCACCAGCATCCAAATCAATAATTGTGCCTTCTCCGAGGATAATTTTCCTGGAAAAATTAATCCTATTTTTTACAACGCATGTATTGTCCCATACGACCTCATAAAATATATGTTTACATAGTGTTTCGTATGGAACAATAGATGTATCAATTAGAATTGAATAAATAGGACCATTACCAAATCCTGCTTCATATATTTTTTCCTTATTTTTGAAGATTCGCAATACATTTCCTTCTGAATTTAATGGTCCTGTATCAAAAAGCACGCTCGTTGCAATTAATCCATCTTGCTTAACTACTTGATGCCTCTCTGTCCATAGCAATTGATTTTCTTGCCCATCCAGCGTGCCTATCATTCTCCACTCTTGGTATGCTTCATTCGGGCTTAGGACAGGGTTAATTGCCGCAAATGTAAAACCAAATCCTTTGGTATCACCAAGCACAATATCAACTCCAGATACCTCTTCAACATTGTTACTCACAAGTGATAAGGTATCTTCAAATTCCATAGTAACATTTCCAACAGGCTCGTGTAGAAGTCCGTCATAATGGATTTGTGAATAAGAAAAATTCCCAATTAAGACAATAGAAAAAATAAGTATAAACTGTTTCATCTTTCAGCATTTTAAGATTTATAAATAATATGGTATCGCTTGATTATCTTCAAGGACGCACGACGTGCATTGATTTATCGCACTTACTTGAATAATCAATTCAATAAAAGTTTTAAGGGTGATCTTTGAAAATGGTCTTTTCTAATCTGCGGTTTACATCTCTTGATTTATCCGGATAAATAAAGGAATATCTTCATTCAATAGACTAAAACAACACCGATTCAGAATACATCATTTATAGCATGATGGAGCTTTTGGTCTTTGATCAAATTCAGCTGATTCCTAAATCAGATGAACAACCGTTCAAATTCATTATCTAGATAGTCATTGTCTGGTGAAGAAGACCTGACTTTGCTTTAAGACGAATTTATATACTTATTTAATTCAATGTGCTAAAAAGGCATGATCCGAGTAAATAAATAGCAAAAAGAGTAGATGTACAGTGCTTGTTTCAGTACGTTTACGTAAGCTCTTTAAGTATATTTACTTATAAGCGGCAATATGGATTGTGATGTAGAATATAATTGTTCATTCCTTATGATATGAAATCGATTCATTAATGGCTTGGAAAGCCTATATTACCTAAAAGACAGCAAGGAGAGCTTCGATTATAATTGAGTAAAATTATTTAGCAACGACCTAAAGTCAACAAATTAGGCATACTATGGCAATGGCCCGGAATGTGACTTGGTACAGAATTGAGTCTTGAAGATTTTACAGTATTTTCTGTAGAAATCGAAATAAAATCGTCCATTAAAATCTCAGTTGGGCAAAGGATAGTGGCAACTAATTTTTAAGAGCCTTCATATCAAGGAGATCAGTCAATTTGTCTTCTGAATAAAAATAGTCCAATGATTCTTTCAAGAATTGGTCGGAGCTCAATTCAAATTTGAAGACATCCTTGTCACCCTTCAGATATCGGATAAGACTTGATTTGATCTTGTCTCGAAGATAGGGGTGCAATTCAGTAAGATCGTCATTATTTTCTTCTGTTTGTTTGCCTTCAACGAACAAATTAAAAAGTATTTGAGTGGACTCATCAATCTTTGTTGCATCCATGAATTTCTGGTCGCCTGAGATTTTTCTAAATACATATTGAGGAATCTCATTAACAACTTCTCCATAAAATGGATCGAATAGAATAGAATCTATGGGGACAAAAATATCCGGAGTTATTCCACCACCACCAAATACTGGTCTCTTCAACTCCATGGTTTCGAAAAGATCTGAATTTCCTTTTGCTATGGAATCTTTAGAGAAAAACTCACCGCTATAATATCGCTCCTCATAGTCCGTATAATAGCTATCCATATCCTCATATGTTCGCTGTATACTTCTACCAGATGGCGTATAATACCTGGCTATAGTCAATCTCAAAGCACCTTCATTGCTCAGATCATATTGTTCTTGTACTAATCCCTTACCAAAAGACCTCCTTCCTACGATCACGCCTCTATCCCAGTCTTGTATGGCTCCAGCCAATATTTCCGATCCAGAAGCAGAATTCTCATCGATCAAAACTGATACTTTGTCAATAGGAAAAAAAGTTTTACCAGTTGATTTGTATTCGAATTTCCTGTCATTATTACCCATGGTATATACCAGCAAATTCCCTTTCTCCTTGAACAACTGACTCAATATATTAGTGGCTTGGGGTAAATATCCTCCTGGATTATCACGGAGGTCAATAACAAGGTTTTTCATTCCTTCATCTTCAGTCATGGATTGAAAATAATCCATAAACTCGCTATAAGTCTTGGAGCCAAATCGATCTACTTTTATATAGCCTGTTTTGTCATCGACCATTACACCTCCTTTGACTGAGCTCACAGGAATATCATTAATAACGATATCTGCTATCTTTTCCTCTTTTTTCCCGTCGATTAATTTTATTTGTAATTCATCACCAATATCACCCCTCAGCATTTTTCTAATCTCACTAAAAGACATGTCTTGCCCTGCTACGATGGAATCATTAATACTTATCAGCTTATCGAATGGCTTGATCCCTGCTTTATCGGCGGGGCCGTCTGGTATTGTACTGATTATATTAACAGTATCATCAATATAAAATATCTCCACACCTATCCCCCTGAAAGTCCCCTCCATCTCATCATTGACAGATTTCAGTTGTTCTGGACTAATGTATACACTATGCGGGTCTAATTCGCCTAGAACGGCTGTAATGGCTTTCTCCACTAAAAAATCACGGTCCACACTATCTACATACCTTGTTTCAATAAAACGAATCAATTCTTCGATTTCACCCACCGCTGCTGGTTTGGTATCCTCATCTACAAATTCAATCAAGTTGCCCTGGTCTCTGTCGTTCATTTTGTAACCAAACAACATACCTATTGCCAGCATTATTGATAATGCCAGAGGTTGCCAAACTTTTATCTTTTCATTTTTTGTTGATACCACTCTCTAATTATAATTCAATCGCTACAAAATAGTTGGTTGTATTTTGCTTCATTAAGTCTTCAAATAAAATTAAATGCAAACTAACGATAAGCATTTATCTTTGTACATAATTCTTGCCAATAATATACATTTTAAAAGAACTTTAAGTTGTTAGACACAAATCTATGAAAAAAGCATCCAACAAACTAGACCAAACCGACTATAGTATTTTATCCATTTTGATGATGGATGCCAAGACGCCCTATGCGGAATTGAGTTCAAGATTATCTATTTCGACAGGTACAGTCCATGCCAGGTTAAAAAAAATGATTGATTTGGGCGTAATAAATGGCTCGCACTTGTCAGTTGATTACAAACGACTTGGATTTGACATTACTGCATTTCTTGGAATTTATTTAGAAAAAAGTGATTTATATGCTCAAGTTTCTACAGAATTAAAGAAAATTCCCGAGGTGGTAAGCGCACATTACACCACAGGTGTCTACAGTATTTTTGCGAAGGTGGTTTGCAGAGATACTGAACATTTGAGAAATGTATTATCCCATTCTATTCAAAGTGTAAAAGGGATACAACGTACGGAAACCTTTATATCACTGCATGAGAGCATTAATAGGCCTTTGATTATTGATGATGTTAAGCTGTGAAAATTAGGGCAAAAAAAGAAGGGCTCTCCGAAGATAGTGGAGAAGCCCTAAATATTAAAGGTGTTAAGATCGACACAAAGATATATATATTTTTTAAAAACAAAAATATTTATAACATTTATGCTCCTAAATAATGTTTTAATAGCTTACTTCTTGAAGCCGACCTCAATTTATTTATTGCTTTGTCTTTAATTTGTCTCACTCTTTCTCTCGTCAAACCGAACTTGTCACCTATATCTTCAAGTGACATTGGATGCTCTACTCCGATACCAAAATATAATTTAATAACATCACATTGTCTTTCAGTAAGCGTCCCTAGAGATCTTTCTATTTCAGTTCTTAAAGAATGTGTGTATTCTAATGACTGATCCGTCTTTGGTGTATGGCTGTTTTCCAGTACATCCAATAAAGAATTATCTTCTCCATCCACGAACGGTGCATCCATCGACACGTGTCTTGCCGCAACACCGAGGGTAGTCTCTACCTCTTCTGTTGGTATTTCTAGCAAATCTGCCAATTCTTCTGGTGAAGGCTCTCTTTCAAATTCTTGTTCCAATTCAGAGAATGCTCTATTGATTTTATTCAATGAACCGACTTTATTCAATGGAAGTCTTACAATTCTTGATTGCTCAGCCAATGCCTGTAAGATAGATTGACGAATCCACCAAACGGCGTAAGAGATAAATTTAAATCCTCTGGTCTCATCAAATCTTTGAGCTGCCTTGATAAGTCCAAGATTACCTTCATTAATCAAATCACTTAATGATAGTCCTTGATTTTGATATTGTTTGGCAACTGAAACCACGAAACGTAGATTTGCTTTAGTCAACTTTTCTAATGCTTCTTGATCACCTTGTTTGATTCGTTGAGCTAAATCAACTTCCTCCTCTGGAGTAAGCAAGTCAACCTTACCAATTTCCTGAAGATATTTTTCAAGTGATTGGCTTTCCCGATTAGTGATCGATTTCGTAATTTTAAGTTGTCTCATATAGTATATATTAAGTTATTTCTTAAAAAGTTTGCAAAAGTACAGGTATTTAATAGAATATTCAAGTATACGGTGTAAGTTATTTATACTTAAAATGCCCACACACAAAATAATAACATACTTAACGAATAATTAATTTTTAGCAAAAAAAGTTCATTTCTTTTGATAAATGGATTATTTATTTTTATTTGCGCCTGAACTGGTTAAGGTTTCAAATATTTTACTAAAATTCAATCAATTATACAAATACATTTATCATAATGGGAAGAGAAAAAATAGAAATGGAATTTATCTTTAGAGCTTCACCCGCTATATTGTATACATTCCTTACAACTCCTGCATGTATCGTTCGATGGTTTTGTGATGAAGTTGATATTCAAGATGACGTATATACATTCATATGGGAAGGATCAGAAGAGCTTGCGGATATGGTGGATGATATTGAGGAAGAAAGAGTGAAGTTCAAATGGCATGACGCCGACGATGATGAAGAATATCTTGAATTCAAAATGTACAAGTCCAATATTACAAATGAGACCATATTGGAATTGACAGATTTTTGTGATGATGACGAAGTAGGTGAACAAAAAGATCTGTGGGAGAGCCAAATGAAAAAATTAAAAGTAGAAGTCGGTGGGTAATTTTACCACCTTTTCGTAGAATAATAAGGCCTTCAAATTCATTTTTGAGGGCTTTTTTATATTCGTACCGTCGCTTTCCTCCATTTCGCCTAGTTAAAAATAGCTCTTTGATTTATATTTCACATTCCTAAACAAAGCAAAACAAACTATGAGTATTCTCCAATCCATTCAATTTTTCACTGCTTTGAATCTTTTTGTAATCGGACTATCACATTTTGTTCAGCCCAAGATTTGGATTGACTTTTTTCAATTTTTACATAAAAAGGGAAATGTCGGAAATATATTTAATGCAATGCTCGCCATAGGAATGGGTACTATTATCCTTTCATTTCATTTTGTGTGGACTTGGCCGATGATTATTGTCACCTTATATGGATTAGCACAATTCTTAAAAGGACTAGTTTATTTGACCATTCCTTCTATTGGACTAAAGAGCATTGGAAAAGTTGATCATAATGCTCAAAAATTTAGATGGGCTGGCTTGCTCATGTGTATCTTTTGCGTCTTATTGATTGTTCGACTGGTAAATGACGGAGCGTTTGCCGCATTGCTGTAAATCAGATACTTCCATTGGGAATTGACATCGTTATCCTTTTATCACCTCTTCTAGAAAAGGTAATATCCTTAAAAATATCACTTCGAATACTTCAATAATAATCTACTGCAGCAAATAGCTTTTTGCAGCACCATTATTAAAGAATGCCAGCAACTCCGTTCCATTCTTAGTTTCAACAGCCTCAATTGACCTTCCATCCCCTGACAATCTAAGTCCACTCTTTAAAGCTGGCAAATAGATCAAATCTCCGTTTTTAGATCCAAGGACTACCCAGCCATAGCCTGCATCGTACCGTGCGGTTTCGACCTCCGCACCGAAATGATTTCCGATTCCGACCATATCATCGATGCCATCTTTATTAATATCAAAGGCGGCAATGGCTTTCAGAGGAGCTATTTGACATTCTTCTGGTAATCTCGCCACTTCCCAGCCTCCTGCTTTGTTCCACAAAATTCGATGGCTCATTCCAGTGATTTTCTTGTGTACCCCTGCTTCAATCTTGTCTTCTCCTAATATATCCTCAATCCCTGCCACGGCAAATTGCTCATAAGTAGGAAATTTGTTTTGGATATCAGGAATCTGTTGACTGCTGCACTCCCTTCCTCGGGTAGGCACAACTTTATCCTTATAATGTTTGGCCAATACCACGTCATTAGATCCGCTGCCATCAAAATCGCTTCCAAAAATCTCCAATGGTTTTTTATCGGACGGATGAAATTTGTTGTTCTCTCCAAATGACCCAAGGACAATATCTTGTCTTCCATCGCCATTGAAGTCACCGACCTGAATACTTTCCCACCAGCTCGACATTTCATTCAACTCCATTGGTGTATCGAGTCTTAGCTTTTTCCCGTCACCTAGTAAGACCTGAGGGGCAGACCATGTTCCAACCGCCATTACATCCTCAACACCATCACCGTTGTAATCCAATTTCACGGCATCTGACACTATGCCAATTTCTTCCAGCCCCACACTCAACTCTTCAGAAACCGAAAATTTGCCTTCCTTATTTTCCAGGATATATGATTCGACATGTTTTGGATACTCCCCTACCCTGTGGGCTCCGAAGACTATCATATCCTCATCCTTGTCATTGTCTATATCCAATGGAATTGCGATTGAAGTATTTTTATTGATCTGGGGAAGTGCACTGCTTAGTGAAAAATTGCCTTTGCCATCATTCTCAAATAACTGATCCACCAGCCATGAAGTACCTTTCTTGGTATCTTCGTTTCCTCCGTTGATTATATACAAGTCCTGATCGCCATCAGAGTCGTAATCAAAAAATGCAAAATGTCTGTTTTCAAAATCTGTAAACTTGGCCCAGGTAGATTGATTGATAGATTTCCACTTGCCTGCTTCATTTCTAAATTGAGTCAATGGTTCACCCAGACTACCTCCTACAAATAAATCTTTTTCTCCATTACCCGTAACATCGGTCAATGATGTACACGGTCCTTCTTCACTCAATTTATGAGGCAGTAAGATTTCGGTTTTGAAATCATTGTAGGTATTTTCTTTATGCTTGTATTCGATAGAAGTATTTTCGGCAAAAAGCGTAGTACCAGTCTTCGTTTCTCCTTTGATCTTTTTGAGATTCTCCTTTGTCAATTTGTTTACTGCTCCAGGAGTCACTGGCAATTTGTAGGTATCGCCATACATCGTCGTCACATAGGCATCGTAAATCTCACCACCCTCAGGCAAACCAAAAATAACCTTGCTCATCGAAGAAGATTGATATCCTCTAACAGGAACTATATCCTTGCGCTGAACTCCAAAATTGGTCTTAAAAATAAACTTTGCGTAAAGGAATTCATTCCAAAGTGATTTATCCAATTCATATGAATATCCAGTACCCGAATTCACAGTTTGGTTTTCTATCAATTTGGCAGGGCCTTCAGAAACATTGGCTACGATATCATAATCTCCATCTCCATCAAAATCGGCTATTGCGCTACCTGTAGAAAAATCAGGGCTAAACACACCACTCTCTTCAGTAGCATTCTTATAAGTCAATGGACTTTTGCTCTCGAAATAGAAATTTGATATTGGATTGGAAGGTACTTGAGCTAATAGGTCAAGCGGATCAAATTCTTTCTTACCAGCCTCTATTTTAGTCTTGAACGATAGTAAAAAATCATTGTTTCGGACATCTTTCTTTATGCCATTGGTTACATAGCAATCCTTCAATCCGTCAAAATTAAAGTCTTCGAACAAAATACTCCAACTCCAATCCGTTTGCGCGATTCCACTCATTTGAGCAATTTCACTATAGTATCCATCGCCTTGATTTAGCTGTAAGGTATTAAACATGTATTGGAAATAGTTTCCCTGGTTCACATTGTCCCAAAAAGCCTCTTCATTCATCGCTCCCATATTGGTCTTCGATCGATAATGATCGCTTGCAGACATATCAAGCACTCCAATATCATTCAATCCATCATTGTTGATATCAGCAACATCACTTCCCATTGAAAAATTTGAAATGTGCCCCGTTCTTGACTCCAATTCATTTACGAATTTTTTCCCACCTTGATTGATGTACAGATAATCTGGTTTTTCATAATCGTTACAAACATATAAGTCCAACCATCCATCATCATTCACATCATTGACCAATACATTGAGTCCAAAAGCGAAATTTCGAAGGCCATACTCTACTGTCTTGTCCTCATATTTGCCTTCATCATTTCTTATATAAAGTCGATCGGTATAATATTTATTTATTTCCTCTTCCGTCGGTTTTGGCTTTTGAAGATATTGCAAAAACTTGCCATCAGGCGGCTGATTTACCACGTACAAGTCTTTATCACCATCTTTATCTACATCGAAGAAAGCGGCCTGAGTGGTGAATCCATGATCATCAAGTCCATATTTTTTTGCTTCATCTCTAAATCTATTATTTCCTCGATTGACCAACAATTGATTTTTTCTCTTTTCGGGGTCCATTGTAGGTCCGAATTTGCAAACATAAATATCCATCAATCCGTCATTATTGATATCTACAATACTGACTCCGGAGGTCCAATAATTATCTTCTGGCAATGCCGAAGTCGAAATATCTTCAAATTCCATATTGCCCTTATTTAGATACAGTACATCACTCTTGAGACTTTGTCCCATATAAATATCTGGTAGGCCATCATTATTAAAGTCCGCAACACCCACACCAGAGCCCATGTAGATGGACGACCATGTGAAATAATTAAGTCCTGATGTCTCAACTACATTATTATTTGCATTGACCCCAGTTTTTTCTGAATCTAAAATTTTAAACTTTGTAGGAGATCTTTTAATTTTTGTCCAATCAACATGCTTTATTTCATCCACATTTGCTGTGCTGGTCGCGGAATCACTTCCACAAGACCAAAATAATACTCCAGCAAATAACACCACCAAATAATTAATCTTCATAGTTATAATTGAATTTAGTTTCCAACTTTTGCAAAATTACAAATCTGGACATAAAAAAAGAGCCTAACTCAAATGAATTAGGCTCTTTTAAGATAATATTATGTCTTATTATTGTTTCACAAACTTTTCAACTTGCAAGCCATCGTCTGTTTGTAAGGTGATGAGGTACAAGCCAACTTCCAAATCCTCAACTTCAATATCAATTGAATTTAGTCCATTTATTAATTGTATTGATCGTTGCTTCATCAATTTACCTGACATGTCTACAATGCTATATGTGCCAAGTGTGGTGGACGAAGTTGATGCTTGTAATAAAAGATTATTTCTGGCAGGATTAGGTGTCAAAGTCATTCTGTCTATTTCATCTGCCCTCTTCACAGTGATGACATGTGATAGTTCGCTTGTCCCATCTTTATCTACTGCATTTAGTCTGTAATAGGTTTCTTCAAATGGATTAAAATCAAAAAAATCGTAATCTACTTGTGAAGTACTTTCTCCCTTTGTTTTGACTTCTCCAATTGATTTCCAATCTGAAGTTCCATTGACTGAGCTTTGTACTTCAACATAATCGCTATTAGATTCAGACAAGGTTGACCACCGTATCTGATTTCCTCTAGGTTCTGCCTGGGCTTCAAAACTGCCCAATGTAATTGGAAGGCCAGGTGCGTTTACAATAATGTCAAAAGGTTCTCCTGAAAAACTTTTTTCGTAAATTCTAAAGTAAGCTGTTGTAAAACTTCCTGATGTAATGCTTAACGTTTCGCTACCTCCATCTCCTCCTAAATCTGAACATGATTGAAATAATTGAGAAAAACAACCTGTATACAAGCTAAGGACAATATCACTATTAAGGCCAGGATCTACTGTTACTGTTAAGGTACCAGGACCAAACCCTTTCTTGTACCAAAGATCGTTGGGTGAAGGAGTGGAGCCATTATCGCATATAGCAGTTCCATATCCTGAAGGTGTGGCACCAATAAAATATTCATCAAATAATAAACAAGAGCCCGAACAATTATCAAAATCTTTTGCATTCTCACAATCATCATGATCTGGATCTACTTCTGAAACGCTTATTTTAAAATCTCCTACATCATTATGAACCCCGTCTACCTGAATCGCGTAAGTTTCTCCTTGAGTCAATTCATATACATTTACAATTGAGGTTTGGGAGAAAGGACCTCCTTGTGTCCCGCTACCTACGTCACATGCTAATTCTACGAGAGAGGTCATGTTCATACAGTCTGTAAAAGAGTAAACCGCAATCTGGACATCGTCTATCGAATTATCAGGATAATCAGTACTTACCGTGACAGCTTCTGATGCTGGTGCTACAAATGTATACCAGACCGAGTTCAAATCTCCAAATGTCGACCAACAACTACCGTCAGGCTCCATGCTTTCTGATCCTGACATTTCATTAGATCCTGTAATATAACTTGCGTTAACAATAATTTCGATAGCATCGCAAAGGTCATCATTTTCTTCAAGGCAGTCAAATGCAAATGGTCCAAGTTCTATGTCACATGAAGGATCGTTTTCATGGGCAATTTTTATGATCCAAGCTGTTTGAGGTACAGGAATGTCGGTAATAGTAAATATCCCTGTAGAATTCGCTACTCCTCCTGTTCCTGCCTGATTTCCCATCTCATCTTCTGCCGTAATGGTAAGAAACCCAGAATCCTTTAAATCATCTATTTGAAAGGAGTAATCTATAGAAGTGGGACAATTCGTAGAATCTATTGGAGAAGCCAGGAGTGAAACATCAGGTGCAATGCACAAAACTTCCAATGCATCCAGGCAAAAAGAAGAGCCATCCGGAGGACCAAATGTTATAATTGCTATTTTGTACGTTGTCCCACTGACCACAGGAAAAGAAACTAAAATATTGGAAGTAGATGCAAGATTTACATCATAAGCTATGCAGTTTGGGGCATTAGATGGACATTCGTCAAGCACAAATAATCCTGTAAAAAAAGTGGATATTGACGAAAGTTCAAGGTCCAGTTGATCAACTCCTGCACCTGGCGTATAGGTAAACCAGTATTCATCGTCATTATGATTTGCACTGCATGGATTTATTGGAGCGGTTCCATTTGCCGGAAAATCGCCAGGATTCCCATTTGAATCTCCACATTGTTGAATCCCAGGTGTCAGCACCAAACCATTCGAACAATTGGTTTGTCCATTAATATTGGCACTAAGAGAAATACATAGAATGAATAAAAATAGAGTTCTCATCGCATTTGTTTTTTGTAATTAATTTATCGGATCTTTTGGTAAATTGAACAACAAAGAAAATAAAAAAGAGCCTAACTCAAAATGTGAATTAGGCTCTTCTGTCATATATTCTTAATAATTTATTGTTTTATAAACTTCTCAACTTGCAGTCCATCCTCAGTTTGAAGTGAGAACATATACAATCCTGCTGGTAAATTTTCTAAATCAACATTTATTGTATTCAATCCTTTTATCAAATTTACAGTTCTCTTCTCCATCAATTTTCCAGCCATACCTATGATATTAATTGTACCATTGGTTTCTATTTCTGATGTAGTTTGAACAGTAATAACATTATTTGCAGGATTAGGTGATAAGGTCATTTGACCCAAAACATCTGATCTTCTGACATTGATAGTATTAGAAAATTCAGCTTTACCATCTTTGTCGACTGCATTCAATCTATAGTAAGTAACTTGATATGGATTATAATCGAATAGTTCATAATCAATTCTTGAAGTACTTTCTCCTTTAGCAATTTGTACTCCAATTGTCTCCCATTTGGTAGATCCATTAGGTGAACTTTGCACTTCTATGTAATCACTATTAATTTCTGAAATAGTAGACCAAAGTATATGATTGCCTCTCTTCTCAGCTTTTGCTTCAAAGCTTGCCAATTCGATAGGAAGCGCAGCTCCTTGAGCACCGATTTCGAATGGTTGACCAGATGGTATTTTCTCATAAACTCTAACGAAATAATCAGCATCCCTTGTCGTAGCTTCTACGCCATTCTCACTCTGGAAGTTTGCATTAAAATTGATAGTCTCAATTCCACCATTACCTCCTAAATCAACACACTGCTCTGGAAGTGGAGAACCACATGCATCATATATTGCAACAACAACATCACTATTCGGGCCTGGCTCAACAACTACAATCAAGTCTCCACCATCGGCATCTGTATCGATCTCGTACCAAATATCAGCTGGAGTCGGAGTCCCAGTTACATCACATATTTCCGTGCCCATGCCTGAAGGAGTAGCCGCTGCAAAATATTGATCTATCAATGAACCTGTAGTATTCATGGCAAGTAAGGCTGCAGTAGCACAATCATCATTGGCTGGAGCTAGTTCATTTACTTGAATATTAAATTCGCCAACTCCCGCAGCATATCCATCTACTTGTACATAATAAGTGTTACCTCCAGTCAATGGAGCACCAGAAGTCTCAATATATGAATTCCATCCATTTCCAACATCTCCCCCATCTTCATCACAATTTACTTCAGTGGCAGTAGTTAAATCTGCACAATTAGTAATTTCATACAATGCGATTTGCGTATCATTTAAAGGCGTGGCAAAATCTGTAGTAATCTCTACAAGACCAGAACCTGGTGCTACAAATGAGTACCAAACAGAATTTCCAACAGTAGTCGAAACCCAACATGAACCTGGCACTTCATTAGTCTCAAAAGTAGAATAGGCATTCTGACCAACCGTCGGTGCTGCATTTATAGTCAAGGCTTCTGCATCACATGCATCATCATTAGGTGGAGGACAATTCAAGATAAAAGGTCCTAAAGTCACATTACAGGTTGGATTAGAGTCATGCTCAATAATTATTGACCAACTTGTTTGTGGTACTGGTATGTTTGTTATTGTAAATATACCTGTTGCAGAAACCATGCCTCCAGTACCAGCTGGATTCCCCATATCGTCTTCCGCAGAAATCGTCAACGTACCAGAATCACCTAGATCATCAATTGATATCGAAACATCCACTGTAGCTGGGCAATTTGTATTATCTATAGGGTCAACAGGTATAGTTACTGTTGGTGCAGTACAAGAAAGTTCATACGCACAGAAATTAAAATCCCCTGGTCCATTATCATTACTTGAATCCCAAGTTCTAATCCAGAGCATAGAGCCTGGAGTTTGACCTGTTATTGAAGTCTCATAAGTCGATGGGTCATTATTATCAGTTCCAGAATTTGTATCTGAACATAATAATGATGCCAATGTAGAACAATCAGTTCCAGTATATACTTCATACCATAAATATGAACAACATCCATCTGAATTTGCTCCTGATATTACAACGTTACCACTTGCTGGAACTGTCAACTTGAACCAAATATCACCTCCTCCATAAGCAGAACAAGTTGCAGCTGGAGGTGCTGGCACATCACCATTTGAGTCTGTTGCTCCAGTATTGTTACCTGTTGTAATTCCAGTACACATATCAGGGGTTACAGGAATTGTTATAGCTCCCATGCAATTATCTTCTGGTGGTGGTGGAGGATTCGTACCAATACATACATCAAAAGTAGATGTTTGACCTGAAGTACTTGTCCAACTATATACTCTTAGGTGGTAGGTATTGCCAATGGTCAAACCTGTAGCTGAACTACTATTGGGATCACTACATGATCCAGCTAAAAGAGTCAAACTTCCACATGTGCCTTCCCATACAGAATGGTAAAGATCAGTAGTACCATTAGCTACATTTAGTAAATCAATTTTGTGCTCTGTAGCCGTAGCTATAAAAGTAAACCAAACATCATCATCTTCTGTACCTGAACATGCTGAAGGGTCTTCTGGAGATGCTGTTGCATATGCTATAGTACCTGGAGTTACCGTACCGCAAGCCAAATCTGGATTAACGGTCAATGCAATAGCGCCACCACAATCATCATTTGCTGGTGGTGGTGGATTGGTTTTTATACAAACATCAAAAGTTGTTGTCTGTCCGCCAGTACTGGTCCAGCTATATACTCTTAGGTAATAGGTATTCCCAATTGTAAGTCCACTGACGGTACTCGTATTAGGGTCACTACATGAGCCTGGCACTAAGGTCAAACTTCCACATGTGCCTTCCCATACAGAATGATAAAGATCGGTAGTTCCATTGGCAACATTTGTTAGTTCAATACCATGAGTTGTGGCTGTCGCTACAAATGAAAACCATACATCATCATCTTCAGTACCAAAACATGCAGAAGGATCTTCAGGCGAACCTGTTGAGTTTGCTATTGTTCCAGAAGTAGTAGTTGTACAAGTTAAATCAGGATTTACAGTCACTGGCAATGCACCACCGCAATCATCATTTGCTGGAGGACAATCTGAAGGTAAGTTAATCGCTGGTAATGTTACATTACAAGTTGGATCAGTAGGATGCTCTAAAGTGATCGTCACAGTAGATCCAAATGTAAATGGTCCAACAGGATAAACTCCTGTAGCCATGACATTGTTAGTAGGAGCAACACCTCCATCATTGGTAATATTTACAGTACCGTCTCCTAGTCCAGTCACGTTGACATCAATCATAACTCCTACGCCAGAAGTACAAGCACCAACAGCAGCTGAACCTGCAGCAGGTGTACAACTGAGACATTCTACATCCCAAGCCCAATCTGTTGTACAGCATGCACTTCCACTAACACAACTAACTGATCCATCTGAATCGATTTCAAAAAAGATATTTGGACCTGTAGCTGTTATTTCTAATCCTGTTAAATCTCCACCATTATTTCCATTGAAAAGTTCTGGAGCTGTATTATCTGTACCATCATACAAGATGACATCATCACAACAACTCTCTATACCACCTGCAGTAAAAGTGAGTTTTAGAGGACTCGTTCCATCAGATGCTGTGTAAAGCCAAGTAGTGGCGTCATTATTGTCATAACAATGGGTACCATTCGTGGTAGCCCCGCATGTGACGGTTTGAGAAAAGGCAGTTGAGGTAAAAAATAGGCATAAAATTCCTAGTAAAATTCTATTCATATCTGGTTGGTTTGTTATATAATTATCGAATTAACAGTGCAATATAATTAAATGTCAAGCACTTTACAAATAAATGACAATTCATTAACGACGTTTTCAATTCATTTTTTAGAACAGACAAAGGTTCATCAATGTCATGCTATACCAATGAGACATACGAATCTATCAAAAATTAGGCTTCCTTTTTTCAATAAAGGCGGCTACACCTTCCCTGCACTCATCGGTATTCAGCAATTCTCCAAAGGTCATATATTCCATTTCATAACCATCTTGAGATTTACTATAGTGGGAATTAATGGCACGAATTGCCATCGTAATGGAAGTAGGTCCTTTAGTCGATGTTTTAGAAATAATTTTTTTACATTTCTCTAATAAACCATCTGTCTCCACAACATGATTGACCAAACCAAGCTGTGCCGCTTCTTTAGCACCTATGACCTCCGCCGTAAGTGTCAATTCCATGGCCTTGGCCTTACCGATGAGTTGTGGCAACCTCTGCGTGCCTCCATATCCTGGAATCAAACCTAGCTTAACTTCGGGTTGACCAAACATTGCATTTTCAGTAGCTATCCGCATATGACATGACATGGCCAATTCGCAACCTCCTCCCAAGGCATATCCATTGACAGCGGCTATTACTGGAACATGAAAATTTTCGATCAGGAAAAAAGTGTCCTGTCCAAATTTTGACAACTGTTGTCCTTGTTCCGCATTTAATGAATCAAATCCTTTAATATCTGCGCCAGCGACAAAAGCTTTTTCTCCACTTCCTGTTATTATTACACCCTTCAGTCCACTGACCTCTTTGAATCCAACGGAAAACCAATCATTCAAACCCTGCATTACATCCTTATTAATCGCATTCAACGCTTTAGGTCTATTGATGGTCAGAAGTACAATCCCATCTTCTACATTTACTAATATAGTTTCATTCATATTTTAATTCTCTTTGTAAATTTTAACAACTCTTTCTCCTGGTTTTGAATATCCTCTATACATACCAGGTGTATTAAACGGCATTGCTATATTTCCCATCTTATCTAGTGCTACTACACCTCCAGTGCCACCTTTTTCAACCAGTTTTTTATTAATAATATAATCTCCTGCCTCTTCCAACGACTTGCCTCCATACTCCATAAGCGCCGCAATATCTCTGGCTACGGTATACCTTATGAAATATTCACCATGTCCTGTACTCGACACCCCACAAGATGCATTATCCGCAAAAGTTCCAGCACCAATGATTGGACTATCCCCTATCCTATTGAACTTTTTATTGGTCATTCCACCTGTGCTCGTTCCAGCCGCAATATTACCTTCCTTGTCCAGGGCCACACATCCGACGGTGCCATGCTTCTTATCCTTGTCATCATCTTCTGACAGCTCAGTATTTTCTTTTTCAGATTTCAAGATTCTTTGCAAGCTATTCCACCTTCGCTCTGTTTTGAAATATGAAGGATCTACAATTTCCAATCCCTGAAGCTGGGAAAAATCTTCTGCTCCTTTACCCGCCATCATCACATGCTCGCTTTTTTCCAAAACTGCTCTAGCGGCACTTATCGGGTGTTTGATATTTGTAACTCCTCCAACTGCTCCTGCATTCTGGTCTTTGCCATACATAAATGAAGCATCCATTTCATTCCTTCCTTCATGAGTAAATACGGCACCTTTGCCTGCATTGAACAAAGGAGAATCTTCCATAAATCGGATGGATTGTTCTACCGCATCCATACTCGACCCACCATTTTTCAAAATCTCTTCACCAATGTCTAAGGCACGATTCATCGCATCTCGATACGCTTTTTCCTTATCGGCAGACATGTTTTCCTTGAGGATTGTACCTGCTCCTCCATGGATAACAATGGCATAATCTGGTTTTTCCAGTTCTACAGTTTTCACTTTTGTGCTATCTGCGCACGAATAAGCAAGTAAGCCCAACACTAGCAAGTTGTAAATCCTTTTCATAATTATAACTTTTTTGGAAGCATGATATTATTTCTCGAAAATAATGATTTTAATCTATCTTTTTGATCATTCGACAATTGATACTTATTTTTTAGAAACGATGAGCGAAATACATTTTTCCATAATAAAAAGACAAAGCCCAAGGGCCAAGCCAATAAAAAGTAAAAACCTTTTAACCCAAAGAAAAGTGCAAGTATTGCGATCATCAACAGATAATAAACAACATAAAATCCAACTCCCGAACTCAATATAATACTGGCCCTAAAAACCGTATTGTCTTTCTTCAATACCTTCTTCGCCAATAATTGAGCAATCGATCCAGGGATAATATTCAATACCAATCCTACCATAGCAGGTACAAAAAGCAAGATCGCAAGCAATACATTCAATATTGGCCACTTAGCCGTTCTTTTCACACTGTTCTCTCCAATATCGCCGAGATTATTTATTTCTTTTTCAAAATCCAAAATCTGCTGATCGTCCATTTTGTCAATTGCATCTGACACCGACTTGAAATACTTCCAATACGAAGGTTGGTAGCTCACAATAGGCAAAAATGGAATCGGTAGCAGGCCTTCAGCGAATTTCAACGTCTTATTCAGTATAGATTGTCTTTCGTCATTTGACACATGAAATGCCAGCGGTTGAATCTGGTCATAAAGGTCATCTGTCAATCTTTTTATTTGAGTTGTTTTGGCATCGGAATCATCAAAATATCTTTTAGCCTCAAAGGGTTTTTCAATATTCAAGGCTACCCTGCTTCTGAGTACAAAAGGTGACACAAAATTGATTGCGACTGGTAATATGTGAAGGTCATCTCTCCCGCCTTCTCTGGACAAATAAGAAGACGCCATTCTGGCAAGCCCTTTTTGGAATGGTCTTAATTTTTTGATATTCTGGGTTCCGCCTTCAATGAAGAGAATGATGGCAGCGCCTTTATCCAAAACCTTATAAGCTTCTTGCAGGTTGGCATCATTCTTTCTCAATTCAGAAAAACCATCTTTAAATCTAAAAATGGGAATTTGATTTGTATTTACCAGGATCGGATTCAACCACTTTTTTCGGAATACATCACCTCTGACCATAAAATGTAACGGTCGAGGAAACAGGCAGGCCATTATTATTGGTTCGAGAAAACCATTAGGATGGTTGGAGGCAATCAGGATAGGCACATCTTTAGGAATATTTTCTAATCCCGCAACCTCTATTTTCCCATAGAAGACCCGGATCGCGATATTCGCCCAAACCCTAAATAATTTATAAATCATCAAATGTCTTTAAATAGTGACAAGGTGATTTTTACCTTTGCGCACTGAGCATTTTATCTAAAGAATCAAAGCCGTCGTTCTCAAAATTGAAAAATCAAAAGACAAATAAAGGAAAATTTTTGATAACCATTGCAGGCCCCACGGCTGTAGGAAAGACTAAACTTACTCTAGAACTGGCTCAAAAATATCAATCACACATATTTTCTGCCGATAGTCGACAGCTCTATAAAGAACTTAACATAGGTACTGCCAAGCCTGATGTTGAAGAATTGAAATTGGCAAGACACTACTTCATCAATCATATCTCTATACAGGAAGACTACAATGTCAGCAAGTATGAGGCAGAGATCAACGAGCTATTCAAAAGCTATTTTAGCAGCCATGACATCGGTATTCTAAGCGGCGGTACGGGCATGTATATCAAAGCTGCCTTGGAAGGCCTCGATCACTTTCCAGAAGTCGCCGAAAATATTTATACTGACTATGAAAATCAATTGAATGAATTGGGTATTGAATACCTTCAGCAAGAGCTCAAGCAAAAGGATCCGGAATATGCCGAAAATGTTGACCTTGCCAATTCAAGAAGACTTGTTCGAGCCCTTTCTGTAATAGAGGCTAGTGGAAAAACATTTTCTTCTTTTCTGAATCAAAAAGAGCAAAAAATTCTCCCTTTTCAAGAAATCAAAATCTGCTTGACCCGAGATAGAAATGACTTATATGATAGAATCAACATTCGCGTGGATCACATGATGGATGCTGGTCTTCTCGACGAGGTAAAAGGACTGGTAGAGTGGCAAAATTTAAAGTCAATGCAAACTGTTGGGTATAGTGAGTTATTTCAATATCTCAATGGTGAAGTATCCCTTCCAAGAGCAATTGAACTGATAAAACGAAATAGCAGAAGGTATGCAAAGCGCCAAATGACCTGGTTTAGAAATCAAGGAGAATGGACTTATATTGATGCTGATGATATCGATTCTATCTTAAAGTTCATTGATTTAAAAATAAATGAGAGAGTATAAATTTGGATTTTTTGCGTTATAGCATAAAGTATATAAATTTGTGATGGTCTGAATAAAAAGGGCTTGTTAACTTATATTAATATTAAAAACACTTATCATGAAATACATTTTCACACTTTTCCTTTGCTTAGGATTTTTTTCAATGTCCAATTCTTTTGGTCAGGAAAAATCTAAAAAAGTAGTCATCGTTAAAAAAATGATTGACGACAATGGAAAAACAACAATGGAACGAAAAGAAGCTTCAGGTGCAGAGGCCGATGCTCTGATTAAAGAATTAAAAGAAGATGGAAGCCTTGAAGGTATCGACATTGAAGTAGAAGTGGAACAAGAAATAAAATCAGGAAGCTCTAAAAAAGAGACGCTTGAAGATATTACCATTGAAAAATCTATTGAAAACGGAAAGGAAATGACAACTTACAAAATTGTCACTGAGAAAGATGGCGAGAAAAAAGTAATGGTGTGGAAAGGCGATGGAGAAATGCCCGCTGAAATGGAAGAAATTCTTGAAAATGTAGAAATCAAAACCTCAACAATCAATGATGGCAAGGAAATGAAAATTACAATTGATGCCGAAGGTGATGAAGACACTGAAATCCACGAAACCCATACCATAGAAAAAAGAATCG
Organism: Saprospiraceae bacterium; assembly: GCA_965230575.1. GTDB lineage: Bacteria > Bacteroidota > Bacteroidia > Chitinophagales > Saprospiraceae > CAJXUU01. The sequence goes on along the minus strand of OZ246013.1, from coordinate 4,345,179 downwards.
TGGTAAAACGTCAAAATGACAACAAGGTTTCACTAGGTATAATGATTGAGGATGACGCCGAGGGCGTAGTAGCTAGTGATATTGTTGAAGATTCCGCTGCTAAAAGAGCAGGATTGAAAAGCGGAGATACCATCCTGAAAATAAATGACACCTATGTTTTTAATACCAATATGCTGTTGAAAGTCCTTGCTGATTTTGACAAGGGAGACAAGGTGAAAGTGACTTATCTTAGAGATGGTAAGGAGAAGACGACGGACGTTAGGTTTTAGAGAATGTTAGAGATTGGAAAGATTATTAGAGATTGGAAAGATTATTGGAGATTGGAAAGATTGTGGATTGTGGATTGGGAATTCTGGATTGTAGATTGTGAATTGAGGATTAGGAATTGTGTAAAATTATAAAAATCTTTCAAATCTTTCGACTTTCCATTTTCAATTTCTATTAAGACGCTTCTTCCGTTTTTGAAGATTTTGCTACCATTTTATTAATAATATCAATCTCCTTTTTGGTCAATTTGCGCCATTTGCCAGATTGGATTTTACTCAATTCTACATTCATGATTCTAGTCCGTTTAAGACGAGTCACTTCATAACCGAGATATTCGCACCTTCGTCGAATTTGACGATTGAGTCCTTGAGAAAGAATGATTTAATTGATAAATTGAAAAGTAATCCATTTATCGTGTTCATTTCTATATTTGGGATTCGTGAAATAAATAAACTAATAGAATTTAATTAGTGTTTCTTAATTTTGAAGCAATAAAACAATTACACAAATGATAAATCCAAGCAAATTCAATTTGATGAAATCAATTCTCGTACTTTTTTTACTCATTTGGAGTGGAAAAGAGATCAGTTCCCAAGTTCTCATTGCTGATATAAACCAGGAGAATAAGGGGAGTAATCCTCGTGAATTAAGTGCGCATGGTAAAGACTTGGCATTTGCGGCTGAAGGAAATGATGGGCCGGCAATTTTTATTTTAGAAGATTCACAGGAAGAACCCAGGGAGCTTGTGAAGCTTAGGGAGTATGGTTTTGGAGAATTTGTTTTTTCAGGAATATTGACACAAAACCACTATTTCTTTACTACTGTCTCCAATGGGGTGCGGTATGTTCATGTACATGATATTAATCAGGGTGAGACTCAGATAGCCCATCAAGAAGTGGGTGGGTCCGATGCATTATTTATGGCAGATGAAGATAATTTGTATATTCATAAACGCAATAGTTCTTACAAACAAGCCATTTACAGGTTCAATTTTTCCTCAAAGAGTTTTGAAATCATTTTTGAGTTTCAGAATTCGGGTTTTTGGATTGATCAAATGATCTCCTACAATGGAGATTTAATTTATACTCAAAAGGATACCAATACGGATTACCATTCGTTGTGGAGGCTGGATCTTACGACTTTTTTACCAGAAAAGTTGACTCCAGCAGATAATTCTACCTGGATTTGGGATTTTGGGGTTTTCGATTTGAATATATTGGATGATCGTCTTTATTTCATGTATTATGAAGAACAAACCGGTTACGAAATCTGGCAAAGTGATGGTACGACTGCAGGTACTGAACTCTTCGTTGATTTTGATGCTGGTGATGGTCAAGGTGCATCGCACATCAGTGTTTATGATGACCATCTTTATTTTGTGAGTTCTGCCACCAGCGATGGATTGAATCTTTATAGAACTTCTGGAACAGTAGACAACATTGAGAAAATTACCTACAACCTTGAACAGTATAATATTTCGGCTATAGCAAGATACATCGTTGAGGGAGACGATATTTATCTTGCCATGATCAATGAAGAATATGGTCGAGAAATATGGAAGACCAATATCGATCAAGGCACAACAAGTATGATAGGAGAAGTAGTACCTGGCCCGGAGGATGGAATCCCTTCTGGTTTTATTTGGACCATACAAAATGACTTATTATTTTTTACTGCTGAGACGGAAGAAGCTGGTACAGAATTGTGGATAAGTGATGGGGCACCTTCTAATACGCGTTTGATTGAAGACCTTTACGCTGGTATGGAAGGTTCTGAGATATCCACGCTTATACCTGTGGGTAGCAAATTGTACTTTGATGCCGACGATAAAGCGGTTGGGCAAGAATTAAGGAGATACGATTTTGAGGATGAAGAAATACGATTGGTTTCTGATATCAACTCCAGTTCCTCAGGATCAAGCTGGCCAAGTGATTTTTATCAGCTCAATGATAAATTGATTTTTTCAGCCTTTGTAGATTGTATAGGGAGAGAATTGTTTTCGACTGAGGGAAGTGCACTATCCACAACGCTCCTCAACGATTTTTTAAAAGGAAAAGAGTTTGGCCCATTTTTTTATTTACAAGAGCTGAATGGTAAATTGTACTTTCCCATTACCAATACGTTTGGCACATATTCAGCTTATTGGTCTACCGATGGAACAATGGATGGAACCAGTTATGCATTTGATTCAGCTATTGGGCATGAAGATGATTTTCAATTTATTTCAATCTTGGGTATGTTAAAGGATCGCTTATATGCGCTGGCAACAGTTCCAGAAGCTGAAGTGGGAGTTGCGTTGTATTCTTCTAATGGTTCTGATGAAGGAACTGAATTTTTAAAAACGATTTATACAAGTGTAGGCACAGTTTCTGGTTCATTTCTGTTTTATAATCTTAGAGATGAGGTGTTGATATTTGAAGTAAGTAGCAATGGTTTGGAAAATGGACTTTGGCGCACTGATGGCACAGCAGCAGGCACTTTCATGTTGCAAGGTGGGGATTTCTCAAAGTTCAAGGTGGTAGATGATAACTTGTATTACTTAAAGCGGGAATCGGCTACGAAGAGATCATTTTGGAAAACAGATGGCACAGTGAATGGTATCACTCGCATTTCACCCGATCAGGCTCAATTCAGTGTTATCGATCATATTGATTTAAATGGCTCCATCTATTTTATAACTGAAATTTTGGGACTTGTCACAATGGTAAAAAGTGACGGAACTATAGATGGGATAGAAGATATCGAATCACCTATTTTTAATTGGGTGTCTGACATGGTCACCTTGGGCGACCAAGTTATTATAAGTGCTGAGACAGATGATGAAGGTTATGAACTTTGGGTTTATGATTCTGTAGATAATGAGTGGAGACAATTGGTTATCAATCCAGGGATTGGCAATTCAAATTTCGTAATTGAAGGAACAGTATTTGAAGATAAATTCTACTTTACGGCGAATGATGGAGTGCATGGTGATGAATTGTGGGTCACTGATGGAACCCCTGAGAATACTGAAATGATTATGGATCTTTGGCCAGGTGAGAATGGTAGTGAACCAGGACCGTATACGATTTACAAAGACTTCATATATTTTGGAGCGGATGCCAATGATGCTAGTGGCAGCGAGTTGTACAAATATTCTCCTCATGACAAAGATAATGATGGTTATCTGTCAGAAATCGATATTGACGATAATGATCCAACCGTAAATGTGGATGATCCGAATGATCCAGATGATGTGTTGATTTTCTGTATTCCTGAAGATCCTAATGCAGTAATTGAAAAATCCTTTTTAAAGGATAAGGTAACCATCTATCCGAATCCCACAATGGATTACTTAAAGATTGATCTAAAGTCGAAAGGTATTTTTAATCTTCAATTGTTCTCAAGTGAAGGTCAATTGATTTTGGAGAAACAAGAAGTTCAAAATCATATTGAACTAGATCTTAGTATTTTGCCAAGAGGTCTATATAAATTTAGGGTTCTCTCCAAAATTTCTGGTGTTGAGAGAGTCTGGAATGTTGTGGTGCATTGATTTGAATTATTTCTTTTCTAAGAAATCTCAAATTGAGTTCTGAATGTATTTCAAACCAATTTGCACTTTTGGTTTTTACTGTGATTGCCATAAGAGGTTGAATACATTTTTTTTTGCCAGATTTGATCTTAGAGAAAATAGCTCATCTAGCCTTCAATCTCTTGGGTTAAACTGGATTCGTATCAGCTTTAGTATAGAATATCGGGGTTTTGCTATCAAGCTTACCAATCTTTCAAATCTTTCTAATCTTTCCAATTTTCTAATCTTTCAAACCTTTAATACGAAACTGCAAATACCGCCTTCCCATCAACAATTCGCTTTGTGGCTCCATTTTCACCAAATAAGATACAATCGAATTTTGCATCTAGTTTCCAGGTAGGTTCTCCCAGATCATTTGCGTTATAATCTTCAACTTTTTCGATTTCAAACTGGAAGGGCAATATTTGGCCGATTATGCTTGAGGTGTAGAATTCTCCATCTTTATCGGTGTATTCAATAATTACAGATCGTTCTGAATTGTCAGGAGTAGAAAACATGTATGACTCCTGATTCAAATTCACCACGTAGTCTTTTGTAATATTTTGAGTCTTGAAATTAATGATAAATTTTGTCTGACAACCAGATGCATCGAATATATTGGCAGAATAAATCTGAGAGTCGAAATCAATCAAAATTTTATTTCCAACTATTCCGTGTGACCAATTGATGAATGAAAATGGACTGGCAGTATTCAATTCTAAATATATACCCTCGTTTATTACTCTTGTGATTTTGAATTCCAGTTCACAATTGAGCGGCTTGGGTAGGACGGATCGTTCAAATTGGACAATGTATTGCCCTGGCACATCGTAAATCAATTGGATGGCATCTTCAGGTGCAGAATCATTATCAGAATTAAAACTAATGCTTGGTTGTCCGACATGATTTTTATTTCTCAACTTCCAAGTAGTCCAATTCAAGGCTTCTTTATCGGATGAGGACATTGAAAAATCGTGTTTGAATCCATCTTTGGGGATGCTGTAAAAATCATACTTTCCTTTTATCGGCTCTTCTACCAAAAGGCTATTCTTTTGTATCAGTTTAATCGCAAAATTCTCCGCGCAAGCCTCTTCGCAGATGTCTTCTTTACCAAACAATCCACCATGCAAAGTCGAGGAATCCAAGTCTTGATGAGAGGCAAACATGTAGTACAATTCATCTCCCGCAACTACTTCAAAAGTCTCTTCATTCAGAAATGGCACTTCGGCCATAAATACGGGTGTACCTGGATCACCGACCAGTTCTTGCTTTTCACATGAAGACAATATTAGAAGAAAGCTCAAAAAATATATGGTGGTATATGTAGAATATCTCATATCGCAGAATTAAAATTTGAATAATTTGTACCTCAATCCCAAGGTTGGGTAATACTTGCTCGCATCATTTGAGGTGGTGGGATCTGTCACGAAGGCTTTTGGTCTGTATTCCATACCCAAGTCGAATTCAAGGTGCCGACCAAAGCTTATTGATCCACTGAGTTGATACGAAATGGTCATGGTTTGAATCATTTCATTATCTACTACTACATTATTTTCTAATACACCCTCTTGATTATTCGAGATCGAGCCTCCAGATGCAAATACCTTATTGATCATCAGGCCAGTAGAGATGCTATAGCTGCCGAAAGACCGACTAAGTGTCAATGGTATCCTTAGAGATTTCTGATTTGACAAGGCGAATTCTCTCTCGAAGATTTCACTGCCGAAGCCATATACTTTGTCATAGACTTTCAATTGTGGACCAGAATCAAAATTTTGAGAATCAAATTGTCCTCCCACATTGATCTTAAAACCTTGACCCAAACTATAGGCCAAGTACGGGCCAAAAGAATATCCCAATCCACTTCCTGGTCTGATAGAGGCCTGAATTCCAAATTCAAAAACCGAGGGCTTTAATATTTCTATCTGTGGACTGATCAACTTATCAAGTGGAGAAAGTAAGCTTGTGCTGGTCTGCAATGGGCTCAATTCTGATAAAATTGCTTTTGGTGTTTGATCCAGTAATTCTGTATTGGAGTTTTCGTCTTTTCCTAAAAACAGAGGCTGTAGCTTATTCTCTGCAATGCGATTTGAATTATTATCACTTGGATTTTCTGATTTCAAATTCTCTGTGAGCGATTCACTTCCTGTCCAATCGTTTTGTATTCCAACTTCCTGCTCTGAAATGACATTGTCTCTATTATTAATACTCCCAGCGATTGGTGTAAACAATTTTGACTCGGTAGTCGACTTTGTTAAATTGGTACTCTTAGTATCGTTAGTGTTGTATTCTATATGCTCAGCACCCAGCTTTGTATTTTGTTTTATTTCTTGTTTTATTTCTTGCCCTTGACTTTGACTTGTAATTACTTCTTGAATAGATGATTCCCTGGTCGAGGATATATTTTTCTGATCCAGTTTTTCATTCGAATTATCAGAAGGGCTTGCGATATTAGTTGTTGGTGGTGGTGTTGTAGAATTTTCGTTTGATAATAATAATTGATCCTTTTCTAAATCTGATTTTCCTGAATCCACTAAGGTCCTGCCTTCACCATTAGTAATACTCGACTCTATCGAATAATATCCGACCACAGAAAATAATATTCCAAACATTAGAAAGAACAAATAGATCTTTCTTGACCATTTCGGTTTCTTCTCATGAACTGGGCTCATACCAGATTCATCCAAAAGCCCTTCCATCCTATCCCAGGCAGCGGGATGGAATTCAGGCTCCAGGTTTCCAAGCTTTGACTTGAAAAGCTTATCTAAATTATTTTCCATATTGGATCACTTTTTCTGTTTCTTCAAATTTTTGAATCATTACTTTAACCTTTTTTCTAGCACTATTGAGATGCCATTTGGACGTCCCAGTAGTTATCGAAAGCATATCAGCAATTTCATGATGTTTGTATCCATCGATTACAAATAGATTAAAGACTTGACGTGTGGTATTTGGCAATTGACCAATCATTGCCTTCAATTGTTCGGCATCCAAGTTCTTTTCTGCTTCATTGTATTCGAATTGACTCAAGTTCGAATCTCTGTCTATTTTTTCTGAATCGAATTGAATTATAGTTCTCAGCTTTTGAGTTTTACGACAGGCATCAATATTTTCATTGATGGTAATTCTTGACAGCCATGCTCCGAAAGGTCTACCAGGCTCAAAACTCCCTATCGATTTTAATATTTTTAGAAATGCGCGATTTACTACATCTTCAGCGGCTTGTTCATCGGTTTGATAGCGCAGTGAAATTCCTTTTATTTTGCCATACCATTGCTTGTAAAGGTCGTATTGCGCTTTACGATCATTTTGAATTAGGAGCGATATGAATTCCTTTGTCAGTTGCAATTCGTCTTTTTACAATTTACATTTTGGTTCATTTAAAAAAGGAATAAAGCCGCCAGGAAACCACTCCTGACGACTCTCTGTTTAGATAATTATATTTTCTTTCTACATTTTTATAAATCTCTTGGTTACCAATTCTTCTTTTGATTGAAGTACCAGATTGTATACACCATTGTTCATTGCCGTCACATCCAATTGGAATTTGTTTTCTCCAACCGTGGCATTGAAGGTTGATGATTCTATTATTCTGCCGTTAATATCTATTATTCTATATGTCAGGCTAGTCGCCTCTTCGAAGTAGGTATCTACTACTAATGTATTAGATGTTGGATTAGGACTTAGTGTCAATGACGACAAAGTCGATATATTATTAGTAGATGTAGCTGTGTTATCAACTTCAAACTCTATTCCGCTCTCATCGTTGTTCTCCTCAGATAGTACGACTTCAATAATCTCTTGTGGCAAACCTGGAATCTCCAAAACTACGTTATACGTACCATATGGCAATCCTGTAAATTTGAAATGACCTTCATCATTAGTGAATATTTGCCCTACAGGAATTTCTGAATGCATAAGCATGACGTTGGCATTTTCTAATGGAGTACCATTTCTAGACGAACTGGTCTTCCCTTTTGCTACCAGGTTTGTGGTTGATACAGATCCTTCGATTGTTCCACTTCCCTGCAAGTTGGTAATAGGAATTATCGCAATCTCTAATGGAATCACAGATGTATTGTCTCCAACTTCGTAGATGGTAGCAGATTCCCAAGATGTGGTATTGTGTCCATAAGTAGGTACATACCCCTCTTCTTCGGCTGTGGCTAAAGCAATATAATTGCCACTTTCTACATTTTCCACTACGAAAAATCCTGCTTCTAATGTTTCATTCCCTTCAGAGTATAAAGATATCGAACCATCATCAGCAACCAGGTAAATATCAACCGAAGCACTTATTGGCTCTCCAGATTCTGTCTCATATACAACTCCAAAAATTGAATTTTGCCACGGGAAGTCCCAGAAAATCACCTCAGTACACACATCAAATTCACAACCATTGGCTCCAGTCACTGTAACACAATATTCACCTTCTTCAAATACTTCTATACTTTCAGTCGCTTCGCCAGTAGACCACGTGTATTGAAAACCTGTAGAATCACTCGTAATATCGAAGGCCACAATAGTCAAGACAGCAGATGAATCGCCACTATATTCTGTATCAATCCATCCCCAACATTCTTCGCCGCCACCAATGTATACCGTAGCACATGTAGTGAATGTACATCCAGTCTCTAATTCGACAACTTCGATGCAATATGTTCCAGTTTCATCTACAGTAATTGATTGAGTACTCTCTCCTGTATTCCAATAAAACTCATATTCGCCATCAGTAGGTGGATTCACAGTAAGTTCTGCATAATCAGGAAACTCGATAATCTCAATCGGTGCAAAACATTCAGACACATCCGTATCTACATCCATACAAGCGGAAGAAGAACATCCCTCTGCATCCGTAATCGTGACACAGTATTCACCGCTCTCTGTAACAATCAATTCTTGCCCTACATCTCCAGTACTCCAAACATATTCTAATGGTTCTGCCCCATATCCAAACGCCCATAGCTGAATGCCATTTTCTACAGGATCACATGATACCCATACTCCACACTCTTCCCAAACGAAGTAATCATAACATGACTCGCTCACACATCCATTTGCATCAGTAACCTCAACACAGTACACACCTGTCTCAGTAGGCACATAAGATTCAGAAGTTCCAACCACTTCATCCCCAAATGTCCATACATAGGTAAAAGGAGATTCTCCGAAAGTTTCGACAAACAAGGTCTCCACACTATCCTGATAATTGCTGTAGATATATGAAAAACAATCTCCAGTCCATGTTGTATCAACTTCAAAATAACCACAATCAACGCTTTCGCAACCCAGACCATCAGTCATTGTTACGCAATACTCACCTGATTCCGTTATTGTAAGCAATTGCCCCGTTGTTCCCGTACTCCATACATATTCCAACTCGTCTGTTTGACCATATCCTTCTGCGATAAGAAGTGTAAAATTGAAATCAAATTCTTCAAAAATATTCACAAAACACAAGTCAGGTGGCGTCAAATCAACACAAGCCACAGATTCGCAGCCTTGTCCATCTGTCACAGTGACACAATATTCACCGGTATCATCCAATGGTAGAGTAAGTGTCGCATCCGTACTCCCATCGCTCCATACATAGGTAAATGGAGGTAATCCAATGTCTATCGTGCTCAAAATCAAAGAAGAATCCTGGATTTCGGACACTATATATGAAAAGCAAACATCTGTTCCATTTTCACAAAAAATAAAATCAAATGTAAAGTCTGTATTGCCAGGATTATAACAATCTTCTTCAACTAAAGGCTCAAATGTGCAATTGATCACAAAGACTTGAAAACAGCCCTGTGTAGCATCGTCTTCCAAATCAACAGCAAATTCGTAATATCCTGCTTCATCGGATTCAGTAGAATATATTTGATCTACACTTTCTAAAAACAAAGAAACTAAAATTCCTTCCTGCGCTGCTCCATCCGGATTCGTAATGACTCCATCAACATTAAGTACATTTTGAGCAGACACAAAGCTGCATAACGCAACCATCAAAATCGATGTAAAAATCTTTTTCATTTTTATTTTTTTAAGTGAAGCGAATATGTAATCATCAATCATTCACTTCGATATTAAGTAAGGCTCAATCTAAAAGCAAAATTAAGTATTTGGTTTTCGCTTTTAAAATTAAGTATTTGCTTCAAAAACGGATTATTAAATAATGTTTTCTACTCTTACATACGGGAGGTTTTTGAGAAGGGTTGGAAGGAATTGATATTTTTTTGAAATAAGGGTTTGGAGGTGGTGGAATATTAGGTAGGAGGTCGGGGGTGCTTAGTGGGATGTTGACTTTTTTTTAACCGCTAAGGGCGCTAAGGAATCGCAAAGAATTTTATAGTGGTTTTTGGTGGTGAACTGGATGTTGACTTTTTTTAACCGCAAAGAGCGCTAAGTGCGCTAAGGAGTCGCAAAGAATTTTGTAAGGAAGTATGGAGGATTTAATATTGTCAATATTTGACCTTGAGTCTTATACTAATATTACCATATACCTTTTCTTTTTCCTCACTAAAAATATCAACGCATTGAACAATTACATATTTTCGTAAGTTTACGGCGATGAAGATAGAGTTTTGGTATATCGGTAAAACAAATGAAAAATACCTTGAACAAGGGATTAAGATTTTTGAGAAGCGGCTAAAGCACTATTGCAAATTTGCCAGCGTTTGTATTAAAGATGTGAAACCAGGGCAAAACGCTATCGAAACCAAAAGAAGGGAAGGCGAAGTGATCTTGGCGAAGTTGGATAAATCGGACTACCTCGTACTTCTTGATGAAGTTGGAGAAATGTATACCTCTGAGAAATTTGCGCAACAGATGAACAAATTGCAAATGCAATCATCGAGGAAGATAGTTTTTTTGGTTGCGGGGGCGTTTGGGGCAGATCAAAAATTGCAGGAAAGGGCAAATAAATTACTGTCGTTGTCCAAAATGACCTTCTCGCATCAGATGATAAGGATATTCTTTCTGGAACAACTTTATCGAGCGTTTACCATTTTAAGAAATGAAAAATATCATAATCCATGACATTAACAGTAACCTTGCTTATTATCATAGTCACCTGTGTAGTCTCATACTTATGCTTTGAAAACAGGGCGCTCTTCGATCAGTTGAAACACCATCCTGCTTCTGAAGCCAATAGCAATGAATGGTACAGAATGGTGACCAGCGGTTTTTTGCATGCCGATTACATTCATCTGGGCATCAATATGTATGTATTATATGGTTTTGGGAATTTTGTAGAAGCTCGGTTTTTGGATCAGTATGGCGAAGTATTCGGACGCACCATCTACTTGCTTTTATATTTGGTGATGATCGTACTAGCTGATATACCAAGTTTTCTCAAACACAAAAACAATTACAATTATAGTGCTATTGGAGCTAGTGGAGCAGTATCCGGGGTGCTTTTCATTTTTATTCTATTAATGCCTTGGGCTCAATTAGAGTTATATTTTTTCATTCCAATCCCTGCTATAATATTTGGAGTACTTTATTTGTTATATAGTTCGTGGGCCAGTAAAAATGCAAGAGACAATATAGGCCATGATGCACATTTTTATGGAGCAGTGGCTGGAATGGTGCTCTCTGCTATATTACTACCCTATTTACTCGGAAATTTTGTTGATCGATTTATTGATGGATTTCCTTTGTAAAAGTATTCATTTGAAATGCATTAAATAGAGTTAATACATCTAGCAAACATATGATCAAAATCATTCCATCTCTTATACTTCTATTGTCTTCACTTTCATTCTCAAATTGCAAGGACAAAATCGAATCTGTTGAAAGCACCTCGGAAAAAGAAATATTACCAGACTTTCATATTGGTGAGTCAATTCCCTACGACCTTGACAAGCCTACTCAAGTCAATCAACTAGAAAGAGATTTGTTTGAAATTTCAGGACTTACCTATTTTCCTGATCTTGAATTTTTATTTGCTGTAAATGATGAAAAAGGAAAAATCTATTTTTTAGCTCCTGGTAGCGGGGTAAACGGAGGCCATATCAATTTTCACAAAGCGAATGACTATGAAGGTATTGCGTACCACGACAATCTTGCTTACATCGTAGAAAGTAATGGTGATATTACGGTAATTGACGCGAGTCGCGCAGAAAAAATAGATGGATATAAAACCAAGCTCTCCAGAAAAAATGACATCGAAGGAATCGCTTATAATCCAGCCACTTCCAGTTTCCTTCTTGCTGCCAAGGGAAGTGGAAGCATAAAAGGAAAGAGTAAGAAAAAGAAGTCTATTTTCAACCTGGATCCAAAAACAAAAACTGTTTCTGAAATCCCATTTTTCTCTGTCAATCTAAAGAAGGAAGTTGATAAGCTTGAGGCAGTCGCAAATTCATCAGCGTCTGCAATAACCAATTATCAAGGCATCAGAATCAATAAATTTAGTCCCTCAGGCATTGCCGTACACCCTGTTTCAAATAACATTTATGTATTGTCTTCTAGAGGCAAATTGTTGGCCATTTTCGATCAAAAAGGAAATTTGAAAGGACTCAGTTTTCTAGATGAAAAAATGCATAAACAGCCAGAAGGAATATGCTTTGGCCCAGACAATACCCTATACATATCGAATGAAGGCAGGGCGGGAAAAGCGAGCCTTCTTTCATTCAAATATTTAAAGCAATAGTTGGCTTTGAATCTGTCTGCAATCTAATTACTGAAGTCAATTTAATTGAACAAACACTTACAGCCTTGCCAATTGCCAAGTCTATTTCGAAAATTAAGCCGCTGACCTCTTGTCAATTAGAACAGTTTGTGCATTTACTCGGCATTATTGAACTCTATTTATATACATTTGTTCTATATTTAATTTTGAAATATATAGATGACTGATTCAAAAGTATATATAGCCCTTACTCATTTAAGTATATATGAGCTCAATAGTTTTCGGAAATATCTGGAATCTCCGTATTTCAATATGAATGACAAGTTATTAACCCTTTTCGAAATGTACTCGGCCCGCATTCGAAAAGAGACCAGTGATGAATTGACCAAAGAAGATATTTGGAATGTCATATTTCAAGGTAAAAAATACTCTGATCCAAAATTGAGGAAACTGAATTCGGATCTGCTCAAAGTGTTTGAAGAATTTCTCGCTCAAAAGACCTTTGACAACAATCGGTTTTTAAAGAATAATCTCATCCTTCGAGCTATACGGACTAGGAAGATTGAAAAACTGTACAATTCAACTTCTTCGTCCACAGACCGAAATATCGAACAGACGTATAATAGGTCCTCAGACTTCCTATATGCCAAATTTATCAATGAGAAAGAAAAGCTAGAGCTCTATTCAGAAAGTGAAATAGTGCGTAAAAGATCCAAAAACATAGAAAATGAAGTAAATATTGATGAGATCACGAAATATCTGGATCAATACTATATGGCAGAAAAACTCAAGTACTATGTCAAATTATTGGGTTGGAAAAAACTGATCTCTTTAGATCAAAGACTCAATCATATTGATGAACTGTACACGATGCTCGCAAATGGAGATTATGCCAAGGTCCCGCCTATTATTATCTATAGTACCATCGCCAAAACACAACTAGATCCTGATAATCTTGACAACTATTTCAAGCTTAAGGAACAGGTAAACGAATACATTGACTATTTCCCAGAAGACGAAATTCGAAGTATCTATGATGCCTTATTGAGTTTTTGTGTAAGGAGGGTAAATAAAGGAGATTTGGCATTTCAAGAAGAGACATTGAGTGTCTACAAAGGTGCCCTGGAAAAAGAAACAATCTTTGTAAACGGCTACATCACTCAGGTGACCTTCAACAACATAGTATTTTTCGGGTTACGGACAGGAGACTATGATTGGGTTGAGAATTTTGTGGAGGAATATAAAAATAGATTGACTGAAAAAGACAGACCCAGTTCTGTAGCATTTAGTTTGGCAAGAATTGAATTTTATAAAAACAATTTTGGAAAGGTCATCGAACTTTTGCAACAAGTTGAAATGACTTCGGTTCTCTACACCTTGAATGCAAAAACTATCCTGATGTGCTCTTATTATGAATTGGACGAATTCGATGCATTAGATAGCTACATCAATTCATTCCGGGTATTTGTGAATAGGGAGAAATCGATTTCCGCAAGAAGAAAAGAAAAATTCAAAGTACTTCTCAAATATGTGGTAAAGCTGATCAATCTAAGGAGCAGTGACAAAGAGGGGATTAAAAGTTTGAGAGAAGAAATCGAAGAGACACCTGGCATTATAAGTAAGCCTTGGTTGCTTCAAAAGTTGGATGAAAAACCGTATAAATAAAATTTCAACCTTAATCCAAGTCTATTTTAGAATGGATTCCGAAATGGGACGCCGAGATTAAAAGATTGAGTTTTATTCGACGCCCCGGGTTCATGGGAAGGATTTGTCGTGATCACCTTCCCGCATTATAATTTAGACTTCTTTCGGATATTTGATTATAGTTCAATATTATTGCCAATTGAGTTAAAAATGAGGCACATTAATGACAAGTTGTAATATATTAGTACTTTAAGTAAAACTTACAACTCATTGTATATCAATAGATTAAAATTATCAACTGTAATATTTATATTTTTTGATATTTAGAAAAGCATGGATTAAAAGATGAAAAAAAACCGACAAAATCAACATTTCAAAGAGATTCACTCCCTAAAAGAGTTGTTGCAGAGTGGATATAACCTACAAAATGCTACTATTCAAAGCATAGATTTTACAAAGGCCAAAATGAATTGGCACGCTTTGGATTTTGAAAATGCCGTGTTCCTGGGTTGTAAACTTTCACGAGAAGACAAGATCACAATCATAGACAAAGGAGGGATTATTTTTCCAGAAATCTCCAAATTACCATACAAGCCATATCGATCAGCACTTTATACCTGGCAGGAATTGTATCAGGAACAAAGCCTGGATAGATCAGTTGATTTAGAGATTTATGAACACTTTTCTGAAAGCAAGTATTCTCCGTCCATGATCGAGGCGCTTAGTCAACGGATCCATGACAACAGCATTGATGATGCGCTAAGAGATTATATCTCTCCTGACGTAAATGGCAATTACAAGGTAAAATCCATAGGCATCATGGGTGGACATGGAACCTTGAGAAGTGACAAATACTTCGCTGAAGTAGCCAAAACGGCTCAATTACTGACCCAAAAAGGATACCTCATCATATCTGGCGGCGGACCAGGTACCATGGAAGCTGCAAATCTCGGAGCATACATGGCGCAATACAATCAAGACGAGCTCATTGATGCGATCGACATCCTCAAGGAAGCACCGCACTATACCGATCCAGATTTTCATTCCAAATCAGTTCAAGTATTAAATAAATATTCAGACTCCTCCGAATCTCTGGCAATACCGACCTGGTTTTACGGACACGAACCGAGTAATGTATTTGCCAGCCATATTGCAAAATATTTTTCCAATAGCATAAGAGAGGATACCCTGCTCGCCATTTGTATCCACGGTATTCTATTTGCTCCAGGAAGTGCAGGTACTACTCAAGAGATTTTTATGGATGCCGCTCAGAATCATTATACTACCTTCGACTACATCAGTCCGATGATCTTCATGGGCAAAAAAAGATATACGGAAGACACAAAATTATTCGAAACACTAAAGCAACTATCAAAGGACAAGGCCTATGGCAATCTTGTGCATCTGATTGATACCGCACAGGAGGCCGTAGATGCATTCATTGACAATCCGCCATATCGTGTTAAAGACTAGCCCTTTAGTATCAGTACCAATCTTTCACCTGAGTTGAGAATATATATTTTGGATTTGTCCTAGTTCCTATTATTAATTTCTTCTTCCAAAGCTTTAATATTTCGAAAGCCATATATTACTGTAAAGGTTAACGCTATGGCCACGATCATCATAGTATCAAATTCTCCATTTTTGATGGTACTGGATATTGTAACGATGTAAAGCACCAATATTAGTCCAGCCAAGAGACCTGTCCCAAATTTTGAAGTTTTGACTTTCTTTTCTAATTCTTCCAGTGATAATTCCTTCAGTTTTTCTTTGTTCATTTTTGACTTTTTGTGAACGATCGTGCACTTTGATCAAGATAATAAAAATCTCCTTGGTTATCCACGAAATACTTTTTCAAATTTTCCTTGTTTGTATTTATATTCGGCGGTACGGACTTCCTGACCTGTTTTTAAGTCAGATTGGATTAACCCGTTCAATTCATACAATTGTACAGGCACTTCGATTTGTCTTTTCAATGCCGAAATTTGATAGACTTTATAACCAGTCCTGGTACCAGTGTCATTCCATTTGAGGTCGGCTTTTCTATTCATTTGAGCCACATTCATACGACTTGATCCTTCCACTTTGGATTCGAAAGAGGTTGTAATTGACTTTATTCTGAAAAAATCTCCTGGTGAGCACAATTCATTTTTATCGGCAATTTTTTCAAAGGCACTGGAATAGACCATTTGTTGTTCGTCCAATCTTTCTTCTGGAATTTGAGCTGCGAGATCGGATAATCCCTTGAAGACTTGCATCTCAACAAACTTTTTATCCAACGATTTTTTGGCCTCGGTTTCGACGATGGATACCTTGGTCAAATAGGTAAAAATATTCTCACCTGAAGTTATGGCCTTATTTTCCTTACTTGCCAATTCTTTACGCAAAGAAATGATATTAGCCAGTTGATCCCACTTAGGTTGTGATCTTGATGAAATGTGGGCTTGATAACGACTCGTGACCCTTTTATACATGTTATTCGCCTTCTTAATCTGATCCAAGGACAAGTATTCCTCTATCACTTCCTGATACGTATCAATGCCCTTTTCCCATGATTTGATGGCCATATAAGTATCGCCCAACATACGTTTGAGATTGGGCTCAAGCTTATACCCATATTTTTTTGAGGTAGCTCTTTTCAACTGAAACAAGGCAGAAGCAGCTCCACGGCCTTCCCATGTTTTTCTATCATAGTATATACCTCCCAAGGTAGTATGATATCTTCCAATCATCTCGTAATCTCCCTCACTATACGACTCCCCCTTTTTTTCGAATAATTCTTTGATCAATTCATCCATTTTCTGGTCATTTGGGTCTAGTTTCGCTCGATTTGCATGATAAAGACTGGCAATGTCGGAGGCTACAAATGAATAGAAAGGTTGATCTACCTCATAGGAAATTTCAAGGGCTTGTTGCCAATATTGTTCTGCAACCTTAACATTTTTTCTCACTTGAGCTTTTTTCCCCTTGCTGTACAATATTTTTAGAAGTGCAGTAACCGGACGGATTTTATCCCATTCTTCATTAATTGTCAAAGAAGGAGAATTTTCATCCCAAAAATCTATCGAGGCAAGTCTTTCTCCATTTTTTAATTGTAAAATTTTGGATAACTCAATCAATGCACTGTTTATTTTTTCGTTAGATGTGTTTACTGCTTTTTTTCTAAACAATTTGCTTTGTAAAGAGGAAACCTGTTTTGCTCTCAGCCAGCCATTTTCACCAAGAATGTATGCCCAGAGCACTATAGAATTCAATGTTTTGGAATAATCTTCTTGATTGAATGAATTGACAATTTGTTTGCGCACCAATTCCTCAGAATAATTCGGCAGACCAATTTCACTACAATTGTATGCAAATAGTTCAAGCTGTTTCACAAATCCACATCCAAAGTCATGTCTGGTGTACAAATCCACCATTCCCGCACAAGCCTCCTCGGCAAAAGGGTCTTCTGAGTATGCCTTAAAATAATAATTACATGCATCTTCAAAGCTCTTTTCCTCAAGGTAAAGATTCCCTATACGAGTCAGGTAATCTACTCTTTTGGCAGGGTATATTTCAGCCAATTCCTCCATCAATTCTATGGTAGACTCATTAACCCCATCAAGCTCTTGCAACTTGACCAAGTTTGACATAGCGGATTGGTTGTCAGGATATGATCTCAAAACCTCTTCGTAATACTCAATTGCGCGTTTTTGATTTTTCTTTGTTCCCTTTTTACGCTTGATCGTCATCTGCTGGAAGAGAAATCCACCATTGAAGTTCATTCCTGCCACACATAGCTTGGGATCTCCCATTTCAGCACACTTGTCAAATCCCCTTTGGAGTGCTGCCTCTGCCCCACTCCATTCATTGGCTGCGACTAATTTGTTGATTTCTGATCCTATTGAAGCCACTGCTTGGCGGCTCTTATCTTTTACTTGTTTTGTATTAGCATTATTCCTTGAATCTTGAGCATTCGTATGATTGAAAAATACAAGTGAAAGAAAAATTATGATTATAGTATGTGCCTTCATGATCAATTATTGTTTGTTTCTGCTAAAAAATCATTGGATCCAGCAATATTGCTTGTTGGATATACCTTTCGCATATAATCTGTTATAAAAACTACCCCTTTTTGAAGCTGCATATTAGGCAATTCCTTGAGTCCCAACCGAATGCACCCTACAAACTCTTCAGGAATTCCTGGAACATCTATGACCACACCAGAAAAATTTATTTCTTCCTGTTTGTCTATCTTAGACATACCTGACGTACTCAATACCCCATGTACAAAAACGGTAAACTGGCTTTTATCGGGATTCATCATAATATACTCCTGGGGAAATGGCAGTATCGCTTCATGTACTCCAGCCACATGGTCGACAAAATAATGTTTACTATCTGGGAGCGGAATAGCTACTTCCTTAAATAAGATTTTTACCAGTTCCTGATTATAAGAAGCTTTGAGATAATCTGCCCATGCCAGGCTAAGTTTATTAACAAAAAGATCGACTGTGGCACTATGAACCTCCCATTCATTGTAATCAAGAAACTTCCAGAAATGTTCAAAACTATTTCCGCTGGCATCTTTGAAATCAAGTTGGACGATGAATTCGCGATTATTTTCGCTGTTTCTAATGACGTCCAAGGCCATTCTCAATGTATCCACTCCTTCATCATTCGAAAAACTGGCGAAACCAATATAATCATTCAACCCCTGGATAAATATAGATGCCCCTGAAGATTCAATAAAGGTAATGTCTTCTTCAAAAGTATCAAATATTAAATTGTCCTCGATAATTGTGAAGTCCACCCAGACCGTTGGTTTTTCAAATTGTTGCGAATAAAGTGGCGTATTTATTATTAAAATAACCGCTATTAGAATATTTATAGAATTCCGCATAATTATTATTTATTAGTCGAATTTTAAAAATTTGTCCGTAAAGGATCCTTCGATTGTATATTCATCTTTTGCACGTAATTTGCCATTTGATTTTCTTTTCACCTCAACTAGTATTTTATCCCCTTTATTTAGATCAATTAGTGTTTCTGGAATTCGTTTCATATTCTTCCATCGGCCGTACCAGATATCACTATTTTCGGCATTTAAATTTTCACTTTTAGCTGTTGCAATCCATTCAGCAGAAGGGAAATTTGACATCTTAAAAGTATTCCTATTTCCAATAAGTACAGAACCAATATCCTGCAACGTAGAATCGATAATCTCTATTCCCTCTGCTGGTCCACCATCTTTATTTATGATAGTTACTTCAATTCGATACCTCTTCATCGATCTCACAAATGCCCCATCAAAACGAATAAGTATGAGGGGCTCCAATTCAAAGTCAATCGGATAATACCATTCGGACTTGGAAAGTGATTTGGCAACAAGTGAGATCGGCTCCATTTCACCTGCTTTGAGTGTCAGTGAATCCCCAAAAGGAGAAGAAAAAAATGTGAGCTTGGTTGTGCCTCTCGGATCGAGAGTTCCTTCTTTGATTATTTCATCACCTCTGAAGAGTGTCAATTCTGCAGAAGGCTTATCAGAATTTCCATGAACCCAAACTGAAGAAAAACAAAGCCACAATGACAATGTGATTGCCGATAAGCCCAAGAGCAAGTACTTATTAAAAATCAAAGGCCCAAGCTGACTTTTCACTTTACCTGTTTCCTCGCTCACATCTGATCCCAGCCAATCGCCAAGAAGATTGCCAACGAAAGCCAGTGCCACAAAAGAAATCGCAATCAGACTGGACTCTTCAATAGGTCCTCGATGGTAGAACATCCACCAAAGTGCAAAAAATAAAATTATCGGCAAGGCTATTAATCTCCATCCGTATTCCTGAAGTAAAGGGTACTTTGGGTAGACCTTCCTATATTGCTTTTTGACTTCGTTTTGATGTTCAGAACTATTCAGAATTTTAAAAACGTTGGATTTACCCTCTTCACTCCATTGTTCGAAAACCTTCCAGACAGTATCTATGGGAATGACAAAGGCACCAAGGTCATCATTGGGACTCATAGTCATATGGACCAGTCCGACTACTTCTCCAGATTCCCAATTCATAAGTGCAGCTCCACTCATGCCAGGTCGAATCAATCCATTGGAAAACATCAACTTTCGTATGACACCATCGATTTGCTCTCCACTATAATTGAGGCTTACTCCTTGAGGAATATTGCGGCCGAGGTCTCTATCTTTTTTTTGAAATCCGAAAGCGAGAAATTGCTGATCGGTAGTATGCGTATTGTCTGATCCTAGATCTGGAAGTTTTAATAATTCGTGATCCTTACGATTTATCTCAAGCAAGGCTACATCGGGATATTCTGATTTCTTGACCACACCTTCACCGCCTTGCCCTGATGTCACCTCCTCCTCATACAGAGCTGAAAGCGAAATATTCATAACCTCTTCAGTCCAAATCGACTGGCCTGGAATTTCTGGATTTGGAAGGTACACTTCAATCTTTTCCTGAGCTTCATTTGCCTTACGCACGACATGGGCACAAGTGAGCACCTTACCTGGAGCGATCAAACTACCTGTACCTACGGCTCTGCCAGCACGCACGAGGACGGTACGAGGTCGTACCAAGTTGATCAGGGAATTTGCCATATTTTACGTCTTTCACTTAAAGTTATCAATATTTGAAAAGAATTGAAACAATCGAGAATAATAAAAAGTCATTTTTTATCGTGTTACTGGGCTTTTTGACATATTTTTAAGAAAGAAACTTATATGATGTCGAACGATGTACGAATTGAACTTTTTCCTGCTGGAAATGGAGATGCCTGCCTGATTGATACGGGCCAAGATTTGATCTTGATTGATGGGGGATTCACCTCTACTTTTCGGGATCACCTCAGGCCAAAACTCGAAGTATTGCACAATCAGGGGCGGCGGATTTCGCGACTTATTGTGACCCATATCGATGCAGATCATATCTCTGGTATTATTGCCTTGCTCAAGGCGAATGGCAAGGCAGATAATCCTCAGGTCATAGGCATAGATGAGATTTGGTTTAATAGCTATCGACATCTCCACCTGAAAGAAAAAGTCTCTGGCACCCTGGAAGGCGATCTGCCAGAATTTGAATTGGGAGGTGGATTGGAAAGCAGGGAAGTTGAAGACGAGAATGTCCTAGTCAGTCACAAACAAGGCAGCACCCTGGGAAGTTTGATATTGAAAAATGGATACAACTGGAATTCTAATTTTGACGGGAAAGCCGCTGTAGCGGATGATCCACATATTGTGCCTCCAAATGGCGCTATGAATATCACACTACTGGGCCCTACCCAAAACGCCTTGGATGATCTGGCTGATGACTGGTACAAATTCCTCAAAAAGCGCTTTGATGGAGAAATCAATGAAGATGAGTTTTTCGATGATGCCTTCGAATTGATGATGGAAGAAATGAGGCAAAATGATCTTGAATCTTCAATACTACCTGATCAATCTGGTCTAGTCTCTGCATCGGGTGACTGGGTACAAGAATTTAAGGAAGACTGGGAAAAAGAAGACAAATCCCCAACCAATGGTTCGTCCATCATTTTTTTGATCGAAGCCAATGATCGTAAACTTATGTTTTTAGGGGATGCCCACCCAAGCAAAATTTTATCTCAATTGCAAAAGATGGGTTATGGTCCGGACAACCCCATCGAAGTTGATGTCCTCAAAGTCACCCACCACGGCGCATGGTACAACAATAGCCCCGATCTCATCAAATCGATTAAGGCAAACCACTACTTATTTTCGAGTAACGGAAAGCGCCACCATCACCCCCATTATCAGACTTTGGCCTGGATAGTGAACAGTCATGGCACTGAAGCGAAGAAGCAATTGGTATTTAATTATAGGCAGGCAGATTATCTGGACAGTGTCTATGATTTTGAAATGCAAGAGGTTTATAATTATAGTACGAAGGGACCTGATGTAGATGATTTTGGACAGGGGCAGGATGGGTATGTGGAATTGGTTTTGGGTGATGATTGAATGAAGAGATTAGTTAATTCTTTGCAACTTGTTTGATAAGAAAAATAGGGGATATTTATTATAAAGCATCAGTATTAGATGTTGACATTAACCTCAAGGTGCTCACAGAATTCACAAAGAGAGCAATGAAAATAATATTAGAATTACTAATCCAATAAACCTTGCCAAAAACCTGGCGCATTAAGTAAAAAAAAGAAAATTTGATAAAATTATATAATCAAATTATTCATAATCTCTCGAATTAGATTTAGAAGTGATTTAAAAACGTAGGTTAAAATGAATTGTATCCCGTCAAGTCGGGACAGGTGATGCTTGGTTATCAAATTGCAGCGATTTTTAAGAAGCATCCGTCCCAAAAGACGGACGCGCCGAAAAAATTGCGAAAAGTTGAGAATCAATGATTTGTAAGGCAATTAACATTATGTGTAACTACACAGCCAGTCATATTAGACATAAAAAAGCCTGAAGGGCTTTACTTTTCCTAGCCCTGGATTGCAATCCAGGGCTAGGAATTGGATAAAAATCAATTTTGGCGGCATTTTTGGTCAAAAATGATGACAAAATTTATCCCGCTGGTATGATTAATCATATGGCTGTTTAGTTACCATTATGTTTTTAAATCACTTCTTAATTCAAATCACACCTCATTTTCACCCCTAGGGGTGATGATCACGATTCTTTTGCCCTATAATTTTGTGCTATTCTTTAATCCAAAAAACTTCAATAATGAAAAGGAAGATTCAATTCATATGTAAATCTCTTACTATTTTCACATTGCTTTTATGGGCATACTCATCCAAAGCTGCTACGGTGACCTGGCTGGGTGGCACTGGTCCCTGGAATGAGCCTTCTCTATGGGATACGGGAAGCCTTCCGACCAGCAACGATGACGTGGTTATTCCTGCTGGCAGGGTTGAGATTTTGAACAATGAGGTATTCTCGGCATCAACTATAGAAATTCAAAGCGCGGCGCAATTATTTGTACGAGATGGCGGCGAATTGCATATAGCCGATGCAGCAGGCAAAGATGGTTTACACAATATGGGTGAGGTATCTATTGCTGGAGATTTATCTGTTTCAAATATAACCAGTAAAAACTTGCCAGGATCGGGCAGAGGCATCTTCAATGAAGCTTACTTTCATATATCCAGTACTGGCAAACTTAGTATGGAATCGACAGATATTGCTGCGATAGAAAATGTTGCGCCAGGTCAATTTAACAATCATGGAACCATTGTCATATTTGATATTGATGGGCACGGAATTAAAACTAGTAATCAATTTCGAAATCAGGGTACAATTAATATTACAGCAAATAACATCAGTCCAAATTATGGTATTTTCAATTCAGGTGATTTTAGCAATATTGCAGGTGGAAGTATATCAATAGATGGAGGTGGCAATGCATCTTTTGGGAATCATAATTTCGGTGGAGGAGGTGTACTTCAAAATTATGGCACCATCGAAACCAACAATAGCGGTTCTGTGGGTTATAATAATTCTGGTTCGATCAATAATCATATCAGCGGCTTGCTAACGTCCAGAGGTTCGATCGCAAACGGATTCTACAATCAAGCCACGGGTATCATTACCAATCATGGAAACTTGGATTCTCACTATGATCACAACGGAATTTACAATTTAGGTCAAATCCATAATCATGCATTCGTCAGTATATTCAATTCTACTGCAACTGGATGTCATGGTTATGCTGGTTCGCAATTTGAAAATCACGGTAATTTTTATTCATACTCCGTTGGTATTTCTGATTTGCATATCGATGGTGTTTTTACCAATCATGATGATGGAATGGTCAACGTAAATAAAATGGTCTCAGTTGCGGCAAGTGGAAATTTAACGAATAATGGATTCCTAATTTCCAGTTATAATAGCAATCATTTGAATAGTGTTGGAGGAGTCATGGTGAATTATGGTGCGGTGTTGGATCGCTTCTCTGGATTTCAGACATCGATGGATAATCAACAAGTAATTGTGGAAACACTCAACAACCCCATGTACGATGGAATCCCCTACCCCAATGCCTTGAATGTGTTTGCGTTGAACAATGTAACCATCCTCGGTTGGTATACGAATTCGTTTTCAAATATAAGTGCAGGGACTTATGATTCGCAAAACAATGAATTTACGCCAAACGCTAATGCCGTAGGTTTGAATACCTTGTATGTCCATATTGAAATTAATGGTAGCGGGGAGCAGAGGTATTTTGCGGTGGTGGCTGTGTGTGTGTGTGTGTGTGTGTGTGTGTGTGTGTGTGTGTGTGTGTGTGTGTGTGTGTGTGTGTGTTGGGGGTCTCCATTATGTGAGGGTACAAATCTAGGTGTACCAGTTTTGAGACTTCTGCGAGCTTCAGCATCTTCACCCAACTTCACCTCTATATTATCCAAAATATATTCCCGCCCAATCCCATGAACATGGTGCGGCCTGAATTTGCATTATACACTCCAAGAGAAAATAATTGGGTATGAGGATTGTGAATAGTCATGGCACGGAAGAGAAGAAGCAATTGGTATTTAATTATTAGGCAGGCGGATTATTTGGACGGTGTCTATGTCTTTGAGATTCACGAGGTGTATAATTATAGTACGATAGGGCCAGATGTGGATGATTTTGAGTAGGGGCAGGATGGGTATGTGAAATTGGTTTTGGGTGGGGAGTGAGTAAAAAATTCTACGTACTGTACTTATTCAAAAGGAGGAGATCTGTTGCATCGGGCATGACAACGAGTGATTGACGAAACACTCTTTAGCTCCATGTATGAAAAGTACCATGCTCCAGCGGGCTTAGATATTTTTGTATTAAACCTTGTAACGCTATTTAGGTTTGTTTTTGTATCAGGTTTTAAAAATAAGTACATAAATAATTGATCCACTAAACAAAGAATTTTACTCAAATCACAATATTGAAGGATGGACAACTTTATCTTTTCATATTTAAGTTGGAAAGGATGTTTTTCGATTGAGATTTCCGATAGAATCTCTCCTTAAGTCATGTGTTACTCTTAAACTGTTGCTAAAATCCGATGGTGTAATTATGTGCAATTTTCGAAAATTCATGTCACTTGGAACTGTGGATATTACTTTAATCAAACCCTCTTTGTTAACTTTAACTATTGTCTCAAGAATTAAATGTTTTGAAAACCATTTATTTCTCACATTTGAGCTTTCTAAGAGTTCAATTAACTTTACTAAAGTCAGTACACTTTCAAACAATTTTGACACAAGGATCCAGTAACAAAGTAATGTTTAAAATGGTAGATCATTATTTTTGAAAGAATCGCGATTTGCAACAATTAATGTTAAATCAATTTAATTTATAACCTAAAAATCTTTGATGTAAGGAAGATCATGCTTATCCTCGTTAAATATAGACTTTCCAATTTTATTCCCGTGAACTCTTATATAATAATCTTTAAATCTATTCCATAACTTATCACAGCTCAAGGTCAAATGTTCATTCAATGGCTCCTCTAATTTAGAAGCAATCTCATATGCGTTGTTTAGAACTATAAATGCCTGATTTTTGTCAAATGTATGGTGAAAAATAACATTAGCAATATTAATTAATCCTAAAATAACATTAGGATGATTCTTAGTATAATTATGAATTAAAATTTCTAATGACCAAAAAAAGTACTCTATGGCTTTTGATATATTGCCCGTTGAAAAAAATAAATTACCTGCATTATTTATCACTTCTGCCATTGCAGGATGTTTTTCTGGATAAATTTCTTTTCTTATGATATATGACTTGTGTAAGTATTTATCTGCTTTTACAAAGTCTTTTAATGACATATAAGTACTTCCTAAATTATTATAAAGAGTTCCCAGGTTTTCTTTATCAACTTCCAAAGAATCATTTTTATAAAACTCCAATGTTTTCTCTAAGTAATCTCTTGCTTCCTTGTAATCTCCTAATGCATATAGAACCATTCCTTTTGTATTATATAAAAGTCGACCGAGTTTCCCAAAATCGTTACCTAGAAGTTCTTTTTCACATTTTGATAAAATATTAATTGATTTATTGCTATCAAACAAGTTATTTAAAAGAATTGCAAATTGAATTAAGAAATAAATATGCAAGGAATCCGATTTTCTGATATCTCTAAAAAGAAAATCACCAATATCAATTAAATTTAATTGTTCAAGTATATTGGTTTCATGTTTGTATTGAATCTTCCCAACTAATCCAATTAACAGAGGATCAAAGAAAGAACTATTAAGTTCTTTAAATTTAAATCTAACAGTTGTATGTATCAAAGAATGAACTTTTATAAGTCCTTGGTGGTTTTGCAACCACCCTTCTCTTATTAATTCATTTAACGTGTTATAATGTGAGTTAAAATCAGAAACTTCAATTTCAACATCAGCATTGAAAAGTAAATTTTCAACTCTTAAAGCATCTAGTTTTGAAACTATCACTTTTTTATCGTTAGATACTGCAAATAATTCCTCTATTTCAGCACTTTCAAAGAATTTAGGGGGTAAGTAACAAAAATAAATTAAGTACTTTTCTTTGAGTCCTTCAATTTTAGATAAATCGTAAAGTGATAAAATATAGTTATTAAAATTAGCTTCATTTGGTCTATATTTAACATCGTATCCATGTCTACCTGTATCAATTGTTATGGAACCAGATTCTTCAAATATTGACAAATCATTCAATCGTTCATATATTTCCTTTAGATTTATCCTAGAATTAGTTGCTAACATTTTACCGATTAATTCAATTATCAAAGTATTGTTATCAATAATATCTAATATTCGATTTAAATAATTCGCATCAATACTTTCCCTACTACAATAGTTTTCAAATAACTTTATACTATTCTTCTTATCAAATGGCGGTATTTCCAAAGCGGAAGAAATATTTGAAGGAACTATTCTTGTCGTGTAAATAATTTTCCAATTAAGCGAATTGAATTCATTAATCAAATATAAATAATCGGAGTATTCATTGAGGTTATCAATTATTAATAAATTTCTTGCTCCAAACTCATTTAGAATATATATCAGATTGTGTAAATTATGTTCTACAGATAATTCCTTAGAATATTTAAATTTTGTTTGACTATTTGACAGTCCTGATAACAATGACTCTTTTAGTGATAAATTCACCGTAATCCACGCCACATTACTAAATTTATTAATGTATCTTTCGTCATTAATAAATTCTAAGGCTAATGTAGATTTCCCTACACCTCCAATTCCTGTTATTCCAACTATTTTATTGTTCTGAATTTGTTCATTCAGTTTATTTAATAGAGATTCTCGATACAATATATAGTTTGGTGTTGGAGGAATAAAACTCAAGGGTCGAAATGTTCTAGAGAATTTCTTGTTTGAGTGTGGGGCTAATGAACATTCATCGATTTCATCAATCAATTGAAAAACATTTAATCTTACCCTATTAAATTCTATTAAATCAAATTCAGTTTTTGTAAGGTAAAAGTATCTTCCTTTTAGATGAAGTACTTCATTGAAAAAATGTGATGTTGGAATAATAATTTCTTCAATATCTTCAAAAAAAAACTCAAGATTTCGTTCAGCAATTAATTTTAGATTAATCTTCAAAGCTTCTAAATCCATATATCTTTATTAATTTTTCATGCTTAACGACAATAATCTTTGAATTATAGGTGCATATATATTAAAATAAATATATCCTACCAAGTTGCAGTCCCGAACTAATTATGACCAGAAAAATAAAATAGACAATTTTTACTTTCAACCCAAATTTCCCCTCATTTCTCATCATTTTTCACTCCTTAACTTCAATCTTGGCAATTTCATAAATATACAATCCAACCAATAACAACAAGACGGTTATAAAAAAAAACTATCCTGAAACTCAACTTTTAGTAGATATACTTAAAGTCCATTGCGACTTTTACGCAATTTAGGTAGTAATTCTACTCACCAGTCCACTAAATTTATAAACCATTTATATCTAACATTTACATGAGTATTAGATTTTCGACTCGGATCAGTGATAAAAGAAATCTATTATTAAGAATAGAAATAAATCCAAAAGAATAAAGAACATTGTAGATGTAAAAGTTACAGTAATATATCACCCCAACGCCCTCTTATAAGTCCCCAAACACCGCTCCCGAGCCATCTTATGATCCACAATAGGCCCTGGATAATCTACCGTACCCTCTTCAGGCACCCACCTCCGTATATATTCCCTCTCCTTGTCAAATTTTTCGGCTTGGGTGTAGGGATTGAAGATGCGGAAGTAAGGGGCGGCATCGGTACCACAACCCGCTGCCCATTGCCATCCACCACTATTGGAGGCCAGGTCGTAATCCAAAAGTTTGCAAGCGAAATACTGCGCTCCCCAACGCCAATCTATCAACAGATGCTTGGTCAAAAAACTGGCCACGATCATTCTGACACGATTGTGCATGAAGCCTGTGGTGTTCAATTCTCTCATACCTGCGTCTACAATGGGATAGCCTGTCTCGCCCTTGCACCATTTTTCAAACTCGACTTCATTATTGCGCCATTCTATACGATCGTATTTTTCTCTGAACGATCGGTTTTCGACGTGGGGAAAGTGCTGCAGGATCATGGAGTAAAAATCTCTCCAAATCAATTCGCTGAGGTAGGTAGCGTTTAATTGGCGAGCATGCCTGGCTTTTTCTCTTATGCTTATGGTACCAAACCTAAAATGGATTCCAAGCTTTGAAGTGCCCTTGATGGCAGGAAAGTCGCGATTCTGATCATATTGCCTGATGATCGAACGAGCGACTAGGACATTTGGAATAGGGATAGTGGATTCTACAAAATCCATATCACCCAAATCCAGCAGCTTTGATGACTCGAAAGACAAAAACCTGTTGAAATATTTTTCTGTTGGATAAGATTTCAAAAAGTAAGATTTCGAAGGATTGTCGTAGTCCATTTTTGCATCCAATCGTGCCAGCCACCTTCTCTTGTACGGTGTGAATACCACATATGGATCGCCATTGTCTTTTAAGATTTCTCCTTTTTCAAATATTACATGATCCTTGTATGACTTGAAAGCAATGGATGCATCAGACAGAGTCAACGCTACTTTATCATCTCGTTCTTGCGCATATTGTTCATAATCGCGATTGGTATATACGGCATTGAGATTTGGGTCAGCGCTTAGGGTTTTCCAGATATCTATTGGGAATCCATACCACACATCAAGGTCAGAACCCTGTGCTCTTAATTCTTTTTTCAGAGAAGAAATGGCAGCATGGATAAAGGTCACTCGCGCATCTGCCCTGTCATCCAGTTTGTCCAGAATATTCTTATCAAAAATGAAAATTGGTCTTACTGGAAGTCCTGCTTTGAGTGCTCGATAAAGACCCGAATTGTCATTCAATCTCAAATCTCTTCTGAACCAAAAAATATTATACTTCAATGTCTTGCTTTGGTTGACTTCATTTTAAAAATACTAATTGACAACATCGATTTCTAATAATTGTTCTTTCGAAATGACAAAAGCGAACATTAAAACTATACCCAAAGTTCATTTTTTTAGAAAAACTTCAAAAATATGCATGTAAAATGAATAAAATTATGCTAATTGCTACTTGAAACTTAAAGGACTTTCGGTTTATAAAAAAAATATTATTCTATAATTCTATCCTTTTTTAGATTATATTTAGGGATATATAAATAATCCTAAAATACATATTTGTTTAAAGCGAAATTCTTTGATTATTATCAAACAATTAATTTATGAAATTTAGCAGACTCGCAAAATTGCTTTTCTTCGCCTTAATATCGTTATCTGTTAACGCACAAAATGTACTAAAAGGAAAGATTATTGATGCCGGAAATGGAGATCCTTTAATAGGTGCAAACATTATTGTAAAAGGTACTACAGATGGAAATATTACCGATTACGATGGATTCTTTGAGATTAAAACAAGTAGCGAGTTTCCGCTTACACTAGTGGCCTCATATCTTGGTTATGTGGAGAAAGAAGTAGAAATGGTTTCTGCTCAAAATACGACCATAGCCCTTGAAGAAAATAGTGTCACTGTCGATGTGGTAGAAGTAAAGGCCAGCAGAATCTCTGAGGAAAACAAAAAATCTCCTCTTACGATCGAGTCTCTTGATATCACCGCAGTAAAAGAAACTTCATCATCCAATTTCTACGAAGGACTTGGTCAATTGAAAGGCGTAGATCTCACGACAGCCAGTTTAGGTTTTCAGGTCATAAACACGAGGGGATTCAACAGTACCAACCCTGTACGGTCACTCCAGATCATCGATGGTGTTGACAATCAGGCACCTGGACTGAATTTTTCACTTGGTAATTTCCTTGGGTCTTCCGAATTGGACATCCTCAAGGTGGATTTGGTGCAAGGTGCAAGTTCTGCCTTCTATGGTCCGAACGCCTTCAATGGTGTCATCAGCATGATAACCAAGGATCCTTTTTTGCACCAGGGACTGAGTGCTTCAATCAAATTTGGAGAACGTAATCTTATGGAAGGAGCGCTTAGATGGGCCCAAGCTTTCAAAAACAAGAATGATGATGAGTGGTTTGCGTACAAACTAAACCTTTCCTACCTATCGGCTAATGACTGGGAAGCGGACAACTATGATCCTGTCTACTCCGAAGACGATGAAGGCATTGGGCCTTTGGGCTACACAAGCCTTGAAAATCCTGGAGGATTCGATGCAGTAAATATCTACGGAGATGAGTACAATACACTTTTTGACCAAACAACAGTAAGCCCCTTTAGCAATCTTAAAGGATTGGGTCAATTTCATAGACAGGGATACCGAGAAGTGGACCTTGTAGACTACGACACCAAAAATTTAAAATCTAATCTTGCTCTTAAATTTAGATTATCACCTTCCAAAACCATAGATTCTCCAACATTGACTATAGCCAGTTCTTATAGCAATGGTACCACTGTCTATCAAGGAGATAATAGATTTAGTTTGAAAA
The DNA here is from genome assembly GCA_965230575.1 of Saprospiraceae bacterium. Classification (GTDB taxonomy): domain Bacteria; phylum Bacteroidota; class Bacteroidia; order Chitinophagales; family Saprospiraceae; genus CAJXUU01. The sequence continues at coordinate 4,314,171 of OZ246013.1, read as the reverse complement.
ACATCCAATTCTATCAAAACCGATTGGAATTGAGTAAAAGAGACAAATACTTTGTCAGAGCATATGTCACTGTTGATAATGCTGGTGATACATACGATCCTTATTTCACTGCTCTACAACTTCAACAAAATGCAATTCCAGATTTGGAATGGAGGTCCAGATATATCAATTATTGGACTGGAGAAAACATACAGGGCGCAATGATTGATGCTGGTTATCCAGAGTTTATGTTGTTCGATGAAGATGGTAATTTGATTATCAATCCAGATGGTACTTTTGGCACATTCGACAATGATGCCGCCACAGCTTGGTTAACAGATCCAGACAATATATCATTATTAGCTGGTTTTCATGATACGGCAAAAGGAGTGGCAGATGCAAGGACGGAAGAGTTTTTTGGCTTTTACGATCCACAAGAAAATCCTACGGAATTTCAAGCAGAATTTGATAGAATCACATCGTCTCCAAGTGGTGCTGTAGGTGGAGGCACAAAGCTTATAGACAGGTCAAAACTTTATCATGTAAATGGTGAATATAAATTTGAACCAACCTTCGTTGATTATATTAAAGTCGGAGCTAGTTATAGATTATACACTCCTGAATCTGAGGGAACGGTATTCGTCGATAGCACAGATGCAGTTGACATTTCGGTAGGCGAATTTGGTTTGTATGGAGGCTTTCAAAAATCATTGGCTTCCAATAAGGTAAAAATTAGTGGAACATTGAGAGTTGATAAAAATCAAAATTTTGATGAATTGGTCTCTCCTGCTGCCAGCATAGTTTGGACGCCTACAGAGAATAATTTTTTAAGACTTTCATTCTCTTCTGCGATCAGGAACCCAACACTGACAGATCAATACCTGGATTTCAATGTTGGTAGAGCTACTTTGAGAGGTCATATCGATACAGTATATAATGTTGTTACCTTGGAATCATTTGACGATTTTAGAAGAGATCCAGATCTGGACAGAACACTATTGGATTCATTTGACATCCCTGGTATTATGCCGGAAGCGGTGAAAACATTTGAAGTTGGATATAGAACGACATTATTCGAAAGAATTTATCTTGATGCGGGTTATTATTTCAGCAGTTACAACAATTTCATCGGTTTTAATCTGGGAGCAGATGTACAATTTCAAGATGGTAGTAATGTACCTACCTCAGTTGACATCTATAGATATTCTGCCAATAGTACCAGTACTGTAAGGACTCAAGGACTTTCTGTTGGTTTGAATTATTATTGGGGTGACTACAAAATTGCGGGTAACTATTCCTATAATGACTTGGTTGTCACCAATGACGACGACCCAATCATTCCAGCCTTTAATACACCAAAACATAAATACAATATTGGATTCTCTGGAAGAAGTCTAAAATTATCCTCCAGCTCGTCCAATACCCTTGGTTTTAATGTCAACTACAAGTGGATTCAAGGATACCTCTTCGAAGGTTCACCTCAATTTACAGGCTTCATACCATCTTATGGATTGGTAGATGCACAAGTTAATTACAACCTCAAAAGACAAAACTTGACAATCAAAGTAGGCGCATCAAATATTCTAAACAATCTGGTATTCCAAGCCTATGGAGGACCGAGAATTGGTAGAATGGGCTACATTAAATTAACTTATGATTTCAAATCGAATTAAAATATTTATACACATTAACAAACAAAATTATGAAAAGAATTTTTACTCTTTTATTTTTCACTTTAGTAGCTCTTGGACTTAATGCTCAAGAAAGATACGTAGACGAAATCTTTACCGAGGTTGCAGTTGAGTCTGATATTGTTTACGCTACCAACATTTCAGTAATCACTGGTGCTCCCGCACCTACAGAATTGTTGCTTGATGTCTATACTCCAGTGGGTGATACCGAAACTAATAGACCTTTGATCAAAGTTTTTCACACAGGTAATTTTTTACCACAACTGGTAAATGGTCAAATAAACGGAAACAAAACGGATCCGTATGTTGTAGACATGATCGAAAGGTTGGTAAGAAGAGGTTATGTGGTAGCATCAGTAACCTACAGATTAGGATGGAATCCAATATCTCCTGATCAGGATGTAAGAACAAATACGCTGATCAATGCTGCTTACAGAGGTGTACAAGACTCACATACGGCTACGAGATTTTTCAGAAAATCAATTGAAGAAGATGGCAACCCATATGGACTTAGTGGACAGATTATCAACTGGGGAGTTGGTACAGGTGGATACATTACCTTAGGTGCAGGAACAATCAATGAATACATTGATGTAGTACTTCCTAAATTTATTGGTTCTGACCAGATTCCTATGGTTGTCGAGCAAGTGAGTGGTGATCCTTTTGGTGAAGTGACAGCTCCAATTAATTTGTCAAACCACGCGGGTTTTTCAAATGAAATCAACCTGACCGTAAATATGGGTGGAGCAGTAGGAGATACATCATGGATCACAGAAGGAGATGCACCAATATTGAGTTATGCAGTGCCTACTGATCCATTTGCACCCTACAATACTGACTTCTTGATCGTACCTACTACTGGTGATTTGGTGGTAGAAGTATCAGGTTCTTATGACCTTCAGACAGTAGCACAGGCAAAAGGACTAAATGATGTTTTTGCAGCTGGAGTTTATGATGATGTATGGACTACATCTGCAAATGCAAATAATGATGGGCTACATGGTTTGTACCCACTAGTAAGACCTCTATGGGATCTGGATGGAGATCCAAATACACCTCCTATTGCTGAAAGTTCACCTTGGGACTGGTGGGATGTAGCATTCTGGTCTACCCAAGCGCCACCTCCATGTGATGGAATTCCAATCGAAATGTGTAATTGGGATTTGATCAGTAGAGCAAACAACCCAGATGCATCTTTTGAAAAAGGTACAACATATATGGATTCAATCATTAATCACTTTGCTCCTAGAGCATGTGTAACTTTGGATCTTCCATGCGCAGATACTTATACTGGAGTCGAAGATATCGATCTTGATGCTTCAATTATGACTATTGCTCCTAACCCAGCTTCAACAAGTATTAATATTGTAGCAAAAGGTGAAAAAATAGAATCTATTGCTATATTTGCCCTGGATGGAAAGCTGATGACCAGAAAAACAAATGTGAATTCTGAAAGCATTACAATCCAAAGAAACAATCTACCAACTGGTATTTATTTTGTGAAAGCGTTTTTTGATAAAGGCGTAGCTACCCAAAAAGTAGTATTCGAATAAATCAAACCAATTGAAAACCCAAGGATGTCTGGCACCCCCGGACATCCTTTTTTTATGCCCATTTGTGAAAGTAGAATGGGTCGTTGTGCTATCTTTGTTCTTTTTGCAAAAACTTCAAAATGTTCTTACTCCTCATTTGTATACTATTCAACGCTTACATAAGCGTTGTATTCAAAATATTCGAAATATTCAAAGTAAGAACGCTGCAAGGCATTGTACTCAACTATTTTGTATGCGCGCTGACCGCCTCCGTATTTATGGGCAAGCCTGCTGTAACCATGGATGTGCTTGACAAGGAATGGCTCTGGGCCGCGCTCGGCATAGGCTTCACCTTTGTGGTCACCTTCAATCTATTCGCAGCGACTGTTCAGAAATTTGGAGTAGTTCTAGGTTCGATTTTTCAAAAAATGTCATTCATTGCACCTACGATTATTGCGATTTTGGCATATGGAGAATCAGCCAGTCCGATGAAAATCATTGGTGTATTGATGGCAATAGCCTCCATTTTTGTCATCAGTCTAAATAAAAATGCTGGTGTAGAAAAATCCAAGTCGGTCAACAAATGGCTTTGGTTGATTCCAATAGGCACGCTCATCGGCAGCTTCTTTGTTGATTCAGGATTATTCCTTGTCAACGAAACAGGCCTTGCCAGCAGTATGGATATTGATTTTATAGCTACCCTATTTTTCTTTGCTGGGTCATTTGGTATTATTTTCCTTATTTACGACTACTTCAAGAATGGCGTTGGTTACAGGTGGAAGGAGGTCATTGCTGGCTTTGGGCTCGGCATTCCGAATTTTTTCTCCATCTATTTTATTCTAAAAGTACTTTCTAATGGAATGGATGGATCTGTCGTATTCCCGATTAACAATGTTGGGATTTTATTAGCGACGGCTGTCTTGGGCTTATTTTTCTTTAATGAGAAATTTAATGCTCAGAAATTGATTGGAGTTGCGATGGCTGTATTGTCTATTGTTTTGGTTGCTAATGGGTGAGTTATTTTTACCGCAAAGGCGCGAATGGCGCTAAGAATAAAGTAATTTCGACTATTTAGAATAAGAAAGACTGATTCCAGCCGAATGTCCCAATCTATTGTCAAAGGAGTAACCACCAAAAATTCCGACTCCATTTTTCATGGTAAACGCTGGTCCAAAATGAACGCTTTCTTGTGTCACATTACCACCAAGCCTAAATGAGAATGACTCTACCATTTTGTAATCCACCGCAAATTTGAATTCAGGGTCTCGATTTATGGTCTTTGAAATATCGATGTAGATATGTGCTTTTGAAGAAGCTATATATTTCAATCCCATGGAATATCTCGAAGGTACTTCTATGTCTTCTGCTACAGATACCACACTAGGACTGAATACATATGCGCCCAGCGATAACTTGTCATTTATTTTGGACTGAACACCAATTTCAAAGGTAAATGCATTCGAAGTGCCGTATTGATTAATTGAATAGTTGAGCATATCAAAACTGGCTCCCAGGGATAGATTGGAAAAAAGTTTTCGAGCATAAGTAAGTCCTAATTTTGACTCCGAATACACCGAAGAACCATATCTCGCGACAGACATACCAAATATACCCGAACCCATTTTTTTAGCAGCACCAAGTGAAACAGTAGATAAATCTTCCAGATTGTAACGACGGTTATAGCCAACATCCAAGGCAAAATTGTTGATCGAAGTAAGTCCTGCAGGATTGGTGTAAATAGAGGATATTCCTTGAAACATCGTACCGTTATCCGCTAATGACAAAGAGTGCGCCCCGCCTGAAGAAAAAAATGAAGATTGACCGTTGATACTCAAATTACAAACAAAGAAAAGCAGGCAAATAAAGAAGGTGGTTTTGTTTCTTAAATTCATAACTTTGATTTGTAATTAAATGCTAAAGCTGCGCTAAATTAAAAACATTATGAGAATAATCCCTTCATCTCAAATGATTCCATCAGATTTCTCGGTTAGAGCGGGCACAAGGGCCGATAAAGAACAAATCATTGGGCTGGTGCATGCAGTTCTTGAAGAATATGGTTTGATTCCTGAACCGAGCGGTGTTGATAATGACTTGAATGATGTGGAGGAAAGTTATAGGAATGGCTATTTTGGAGTGATAGAAAGTAATGATAAAATAATAGCTACTTATGCCCTGTACCCGCTAAACGAAAAATCTGTGGAGATAAGAAAGATGTATGCGCACCCCTCCGTAAGGGGAAAAGGGCTAGGCAAATGGATGGTAAATCACCTGGTGGAAATTGCCAAACACAATGGCTTCCAGGAAGTGGAATTGGAAACCGCTACTCCGCTTAAAGAGGCTATCGGTCTCTATTTAAAAATGGGATTTATTGAAAAAGACTTCGAACATAAAACACCGAGATGTGACAAGTCGTTTTATATGAATATTTAAGTAAAGAGAAGTGGCAAAATTTCGTACAAATCATAGAACAAGTAACGATTCATCATCAAAACGTGGAAACTCAACACCAGTTTCGACTTTGGCACGTTCAATATTTTTCTTTGTTGGAATCTGTGTTATGATCTTCGTTTTGTCTCGGGTCAAATCCAAAACCTGGGATACTTTCAATCAAGAAATACTTGGCAGCGGAGATCTGGAGATTTCTCAAGAAAAAGGTCAAAGTATTGATCCCAATTTCTTCCCTGAATCTACTACAGGCCAGGTAATCACGCACAAGCACTATACCTTATCCTACAGCGAAGACCATGAACAAGCCGAATGGGTAGCATACAAATTGACAAAAAGTAATCTTCGAAAACCGAGAGTCAAAAGAGAGAAAAAATTTAGACAGGATGATTTGATCACAACATTATCTGCCAAGCACAGTGACTACACACACTCGGGATATACCCGAGGTCATCTTGCTCCTGCAGGAGATATGGCATTCAGCAAAGATGCCATGCGGGAATCATTCTTCATGAGCAATATGTCCCCTCAAATAAAGGAATTCAATGGTGGCATCTGGCGAGAGTTGGAAGAAAATGTGAGAGATTGGGCTTTTGACAACGACGAGTTGTACATCGTTTCAGGTCCTGTATTGAAAGATGGGCATATCATCAAAAAAATTGGATTTAATGAAGTGGCTGTACCAGATCTTTTCTACAAAATAATTCTCGATTTAAAAGAACCAGAAAAGAAAGCAATTGCCTTCCTCATGCCCAACGAAAAGAGCGAAAAACACATAAAACATTATACTACCAGCATAGACGAAATAGAAGAATTGACGGGAATCAATTTTTTTGCGGGTTTCATGTCAGAAGAACTGGAAGAAAAATTGGAGCAAAAAGGCAATCCAAATCAATGGGATTTTGATGCCGGTAAATATAAGAAGAGGGTTGAAAAATGGAATAACTACTAATTTGCTCAGATAGTCAATTGCTCAGTTATTTTGCTGATTCTTCAACTTTCTAATTCGACAATATTACAACCGAATAAAACAAATAAATGAATATACTTATCGTCTCGGCTACCACTTTTGAAATAGCACCACTGCTACAATATTTGGATAATAATGCGGAGAAATTGTCATTCTTTGATTATAAATTGAACGACAATATCATATATCCCTTGGTGACTGGAGTTGGGGCGCTAAACACTTCATTCGGACTTTCCAGGTATAAGGACATCGAAAAAACAGATGTGGCCATCAATGTCGGTTTAGCAGGTGCATATTATCCCTCTTTACAGCTTGGAGAAGTAGTTGAAGTAGTCATGGATCGATTTGGTGATCTGGGAGTTGAAGAAAATGATGGGAGCTTTACCGACGTCTATGATCTCGGATTGACCGATCAAAATATGTTTCCTTACGAAAGCGGCTGGATAAAAAATACTAAACCAAAATTCGAAACCAACACCCAAAAGGTAAAAGGAATTACCGTAAACAAGGTAAATGGCTCAGCCGAAAGTATAGCAAGAATAACGTCCAAATACGCTGCCGATGTAGAAAGCATGGAAGGAGCTGGATTTTTATATGCCTGCAGGATAATGGATGTAAAAATGCACCAATTCCGGGCCATATCCAATTATGTCGAGCCGCGAAATAAAGACAATTGGAAAATCGAGAAAGCCATTGATAATTTGAATAAACATCTGATTGGGCTTTTGAATCGTGACATGACTTCAGGAGGATAATTGGGCTTTATTGTTTCACAAAGGTACACGGTGGAGTTACTGTAATAAATAGAGAGAGAACTTAGTGATTCCTTTGCGAACTTCGTGTCTTTGCGGTAAAATTGGTCAACATCAAGTCATCCACCTCATCTTTTTTTGGTTAAATTGGCGTTAAGTCCGGGAATATCAAAACAACTTCACTCCTACCGAGTTTAAAACATTAAGAAAATATAAAATACATGTCAAACTTACTTATTGCCTTTACTGCGATGCTATCATTTACAATGTGTACTCCCAAGGCTACCAATGCCGAAAATGCCTCGATCAAAACTATTTCTGAAAAGAAAAAAGACCTGGATCTAACAGGAAAAACTTCTTCTGTTTTTGCGAGTGGATGTTTTTGGTGTGTCGAGGCGGTGTTTGAGTCGGTAGAAGGTGTCTCAGAAGCAGTTTCTGGTTATGCTGGAGGCAAGGCCAGCACGGCCAATTATCAAGCTGTGAGCTCTGGTAGGACCCTGCACGCAGAAGCGGTTGAAGTATTTTATGATCCTGATGTGGTTTCCTATGAGACTCTACTGGAAGTATTTTTTGGAAGTCAAGACCCTACTACTTTGAATCAACAAGGTCCTGATAAAGGCACTCAGTATCGATCTACTATTTTCTACAAAAACGATGCTGAGAAGAAAGCTGCCGAAAAGTATATTGCCCAACTTACGAAAGATAAAGTATTTGATGGTCCGATTACTACAACCCTGGAGCCCTTGGTTGAGTTTTTCGATGCAGAGGCTTACCATCAGGACTATGAGGCTCGGAATCCTAATCAACCATATGTACGGGGAGTTTCGGTACCGAGATTGAATCGATTTAAATCCAAATTCCCGCATCTATTGAAGAAGAGTGCGATGAAGCACTAAGTCTTATTTAGACAAAATCTAAAGATTAACACAAATAGCCATTTCGATGGCTATTTTTGCTTACTTTTACGTTATAATTGAATAATCAAAAAACCTTGTTATGAAGAAGTTTCAGATTGTTGCCTTGATTGCTATAGTTGCAGCTGTGGTTATCCTCGTTTCTGCATCAAAAGAAGTAAGCACATATGCTACATTCGACATGGCAACTGATGGGAATAGGGTTAAAATCACAGGCGAAATGGCTAAGAACAAAGCCATGGAATATCGCCCTGATATAGATCCTAATATATTCAAATTTTACTTGAAAGATTCTGAAGGAGTAGAAAAACAAGTCGTTCTTGCCAAAGCAAAACCTCAGGATATCGAACGTGCAGAATCAATTGTACTCACAGGTTCGTTGAAAAACGATGTATTCTATGCCGACGAGATTCTCACCAAGTGCCCATCTAAATACAAAAACGAAGAACTAAGCCTCAAAGAAGGCATGAAATCTTAATCATGAATGAAATCCAATATATTGGCGAGCACCTTTGGATAGGTCAAATCGGCCATTTTTCTATTGTCCTTGCATTTGTCGCCAGTATACTTTCAGCCATAGCATATTCAGTCAATGCGCGAAACGAGAATTACCAGAATTCCTGGAGATCGATAGGTCGGGTTAGTTATATCATTCATGGCATTGCAATATTTACTGTCGTTGGTCTGTTGTTTTACGGCATGTACAACAAATACTACGAATATTCCTATGTTTTTGAGCATGTATCTGATGATTTGCCAATGCGTTATACCCTTTCTGCATTTTGGGAAGGGCAAGAAGGTAGCTTTCTTTTATGGATGATGTGGCACATCGTTTTAGGCTGGTTTTTAATATTTAGAGGTTCGAAGTGGGAAAGCCCTGTAATGGCTATTTTTGGTATTACACAGTTTTTCCTGACCTCCATGATTCTGGGTGTACATGTGGAAATTGGAGATTGGATGACCAAGTTTGGCTCTAATCCCATGCTGCTGCTTCGTGAAACCATGCAAGCCCCAATATTTAATAACGCCGATTATTTGTCCTTGATTAGCGGAAATGGACTGAATCCATTATTGCAAAATTATTGGATGACTATCCATCCGCCTGTGACCTTTTTAGGATTCGCTTCGACAATCGTGCCCTTTGCTTTTGCAGTAGCAGGACTATGGACTGGAAAATATAAAGAATGGTTAAAACCAGCTTTGCCATGGGCATTGTTTTCAGCTGGGATTCTGGGTACAGGAATCGTTATGGGTTCTGTCTGGGCGTATGAAGCGCTCTCATTTGGTGGCTTTTGGTCTTGGGACCCGGTAGAGAATGCCGTGCTGGTTCCGTGGCTATTGTTGATAGCAGGATTACATACCCACCTCATCGCACGGAGTACGGGATACTCCATTAAGGCCACAGTGTTTTTCTATGCCATATCCTTTCCGCTCATCGTATATTCTACCTTCCTTACCAGAAGTGGAATTTTGGGAGATACAAGTGCTCATGCATTTACAGAAATGGGACTGGAGAAGCAATTGATCGCCTTCTTCGTTTTCTTCTTTGCCGTCGGTCTGGGAGCATTGGCATATCATTCCAAGAAGATCCCATCAAAAGAAAAAGAAGAGTCCATCTATAGTAGAGAGTTTTGGATGTTTATTGGTGCCTTGATATTGTTATTTTCATCAATACTTATTGGTGTCCCTACATCCTTTCCTGTCTTCAATAGCCTTATTTCTTTAGTGGATGAAAACTATGTGGGGAGGGTGATACAAGACCCTGTGCCATTTTATAATAAATTTCAAATTTGGATTGCTGTATTTATGGGCTTGATCAGTGGGTTGTCTATTTTATTGCGATACAATGAATCAAAAGGAATTGCCCGATCAGCTTACTATATAAAGCATTTTGGTGGAAGCATTTTGTTATCCGCCGTATTCACCTTCTTACTTACGCTTTGGTTTTCTCTCCATTCCTGGCAATTTTACCTACTAGGATTTAGTGCATTCTTTATCATTTTCACAAATCTCGACTACCTCATTTCTGTATTGAAAGGTAATTTGAAATTGGCGAGTAGTGCCATGGCCCATTTTGGTTTTGGTGTGATGATCGTAGGACTTTTGGGAAGTGGATTGAACAAAGATACAATCTCGACAAATCCATTTTTATTCAAGGATATGTTCGAGCCAGAAGACCTAAAGAATTATGTTCAGCTGATCAAGAACAAACCGCTTTTCTCACAAGGTTATTGGATTACCTACGAATCTGATACTCTGGTAGGAAAGACAAGACTCTACGACCTTGACTTCAAGAAAGTCGACGAAAATAATAAGGTCTTGGAGCAGTTCAAATTAAGACCAAATTCTGTTTATTCTAATGATCTTCAAAAGGTAGCCGCTTTCAATCCAGACACCAAACATTTCCTACATAAGGATATCTTTTCCTGTATTGTATCTCTTGCTCCGACGAAGATGGAAGTAGCAAGGGCCAAAGAATTTGAAGATACGCTTAAATGGTCAGGTCATGAAATGGCAGTGCAGGATACATTAAGAACCGAGGCAGGCAATTGGTTTGTATTGAATTCGATAAATTACCGACCACAGCACACTGAATTTGTACCCGAAGAAAATGATTTTGGAGTAGAGGTAGAAGTAGAAGCTGGAAACGACAGGTATGACAAGACATTCAAAATGCGGTCAGCACTGGGGCTACAAGGAGCTCTACTATTCAAATATCCAGAAGCAACAGAAGATTTGGGGGTAAGAGTACGAATTGCCGATAAATTCATTGAAAATATATTCAGTACCGAAGATCTACTGGACTATCAGGATTTTCAACTTTCTACTTATGGTTCTTTTGAATATAAAGGTGCTGAGATAAAACTCGTTGGATTTAACAAAGAACCAAAGGACAGAAATTACGAACCCAAGGAAGGTGACATTGCAGTGGGTGCACAGATGATGGTTATCAAAGATGGCACCTCCTACCCTATTGAGCCAATATTCATTATTCGTGGAGCGAGCCCAATGGGCGTAAAAGGATATGTTCCAGAATTGGGAATCCATGTAAGATTCACAGGCATCGATCCAAGCAAAGAGATCTTTTCATTCAAGGTTGCACAAGATGTTAGAGATTCAAACTTTACCGTACCTATAGAAATAGCTGAAAATGTGCCTCGATCTGATTATGTGATTCTACAAGCTCAGATTTTCCCAGGCATCAACTTGCTTTGGGGTGGATGTGTGCTTATGATGTTGGGTCTGTTTATGGCTTGGATTGTAAGAATGAGGAGCAAGCATTGATTTTCTAACTGATCATTGGGTAGTTCAGTCAATTGGGCACTTGAATATATTTATTCATTTCTGGGGTAATGGTTGTATCACGAAGAATTGGTTTGGTTTGATTGTATAAGTGTGTATGATAAGGCATCACCTATAATGAAAATCAACAAAACAAATCTATTTTCATAAGGCTCCTTAATTCTGTATATTTATATCACCCCAATATGAAGGAATACTGAAGCGTCCAATAAAAGGGAAACCAATGATAAACACAATTCAATAAAGTGATATGAAAGCAACTATAATAATGATTCTCTAAATCGGTTTTTAATCATTTAGAAGGTACATTGGTCACAAAGTGTATTTGCCAAATGAAAATGATGAACTTGAAAGAGAAATCCTCTATGCTAAAAACAAAGTTGTTTTCATTTCAGCTAACTATTGAAAGCCATATAATGTGAGCAATAATTTAAAAAGACTTCAAGAAAATGAATAGTACGATTGACTTTTCCTCTTATGAAATCAATGCTCTCAATAAATTGTTGGGACAAATTAAATCTGAAGCTTATTTAGATGCTGACGAGATAAACTTTTTCGCATTGAGCCCTTTTATCATTTCAGCGTTTGAAAAAATTCATAAGGAATACATGAATCAAGTGCGACATCAACTTGAAACTGGGGATATTCAAACAATAGGACAGTCAAATGACCTCGACCCACTAAAAGATTTTCAATTGACAGATAAACACCATATTGGTGATAGGGGTAAAAGAATTAAGAACTTAAACAATTCTGGTCAAGAATATCTTCGATCAATGGATAGACAAAAACGAGAAGAATATTGTGATTTAATTTTTGCACCATTCAAGCCAACAGAAAAACAGCGACAAGACATTATTACAATATTAGAATCTTTCTCAAATAAATTAAAATAATAAAAAATCACTGTCATCGACAACTTTGTACAATGCCCTTCAACAGGTTGAGCATAGCCAAAATATAATCCCCCAAGCTAAAAGAAGAAAAACCGGCTTATAATACTAGATCGAATTGTTAAATTTGAACATGAAGAATTATTCTAACGAACAAATACATTCATCAAGATGAAAAGTCAAAAGTTATTATTCATTATTCCAGTCTTTCTTTTTGCCACTATCCTACTCGCCTCAAATCTGGAAAAGACTGATTCGAAAGATTCCTCAGAATCAAATATTGAATCTCCAAGTGAATCAGATAATAAAGATAACTTCGATAAAATGATGGATGTTTTGACCCATCAGCGATGCATGAATTGCCATCCTAGTGACAATATTCCCAAACAAGGTGAAGATAGTCACCCGCATTACTTTGGAATGGCACGCGGTGAAGGGAATCATGGCTTTGAAGCAACGAATTGTAATACATGTCACCAAGAAGAAAACAACGACTTCTCTGGTGTGCCAGGTGCCCCCGAATGGAGTTTGGCCCCACATAGCATGAGATGGGAAGGTCTATCCAGAGCGGAGATTGCAGCGTCTATGCTTGATAAAAAAAGAAATGGTGGAAGAACACATCATCAAGTAATGGAACATCTCACCGAACATGCTTTGGTTCTCTGGGCATGGGAACCAGGTATTGATGCTGCTGGCAAACCCCGGCAAACGCCCCCAATACCAGTAGATGAATATATCGAAGCAGTCAAAGAGTGGTTTGAAGCAGGTGCGGTAATTCCACAAAAATAATTTTAAAATAACATGTCAATAATATTCAAATGAAAGTATCATTCAAAATAAATGGTGAACAACAATCAGTCGATATAGCCGACAAGAACACCCCCTTGCTTTGGGTAGTGAGAGATATATTAAATCTTAAAGGAACGAAGTTCGGCTGTGGTAAAGCAGCTTGTGGGGCTTGCACATTGCATGTAAATGGAGAGGCTGTTCGTTCTTGTTCGTTCGCTGTCAGACATGTCGAAGGTAAAGATGTAACAACAATAGAAGGATTAGGGTCAAAGGATAAGCCTCATCCCGTCCAACAAGCATGGATAGAGGAAGTGGTTCCGCAGTGTGGTTATTGTCAACCTGGATTTATGATGGCTACTGCGGCTTTATTGGATAAGAACCCAAATCCAACCGATGAAGATATTGATAACAATATTGTCAATGTATGCCGTTGTGCCACCTATTTTAGAATGCGTAAGGCGATCCACCGAGCTGCCGAATTAACCAATTCTTCTAATCCACCAATTCAATAATATTATGAGTGATAAGAAAAAAGTATCCCGTCGTAAGTTTCTAGTTCGCGCAGGTCTGGGAACGATAGGTGTATTGGCTATCGGTACATATGTATTTCGAAATCCGTTGAGAAGAGCCACTTTGGAAATGGCTGAAACATTGATAGTCCCATATAGCGGCTCTGGTACTGAAGCCAATCTTTGGTTTGAAATCACCAAAGCGAATCAAATCGTAATTCATTCACCAAAGGTCGAAATGGGTCAAGGCACTTTTACAGGTTTTGCACAGATCGTTGCCGACGAATTGGATGTCGATATCGAACAAATCAAGGTCGTAGCGGCAGAAACAGCCACAGGAGTCGTGGACGGAATGAGTACTGGAGGAAGTTTATCCGTTGCTCAATTGTACCAACCGCTTCGAGAGATGGCCGCTACAGTGAGAGAAATGGTCAAGGGAGAGGCAGCTTCCAAAATGAAAGTTGATATTGATAGCTTAACGACACAAAACGGAATTGTCCGTGGTGGTGGAAATACAATGACATATGCAGAAGTAATGACTGGCGTAAGTGATTGGAAGCTTCCTGACACACCTAAATTAAGGGATAGAAAAGAATACAAATTTGTAGGTAAGCCAGTGAAAAGAATTGATTTGGATGCCAAAGTTTTCGGTGATCCTATTTTTGGGATGGATGCTGAAATGCCAGCTATGCTTCATGCTGCTGTGACCCGTCCTCAACATGTCGGGGCGGCTTTAAAAAGCGTTGATATCAGCGCTGCGGAAAAAATGCCTGGTGTTGTAAAAGTCGTACAGATAGATGATTGGGTTGGTGTCATTGCAAATTCATACGCAGAGGCATTGGCTGCCAAACGCAAGTTGAAAATTGAATGGGATGTGCCAAAAGTATGGACTGAAGAAAGCCTAAGAGAATTGATGCAAGTGGGCAAAGGGAAGAAAATGATTACTCAAAAGGAAGGAAGTGCATTGGAGCCTGACGATGAAAATGTATTGTCTTTTGAATTCAAAAGCCCGATCGGCGCACATGCTCAAATCGAACCAAATGGTGCGGTAGCTCATGTAAAAGATGGTAAAGCTACGGTAAAGTTGTCTACACAAGTCATCGGTGCCACTCAAAAACAGGTTGCAAAAGCACTGGGATTCGAAACTGATGATGTCAATATCATCTGCACCTATCTAGGTGGTGGTTTTGGCAGAAGGTTGGATACCTCTCATGCTGTCCAGGCCTGTCAAATGTCTCAAGCGGTCGGTAAACCTGTCAAATACTTCTTCACCCGAAAAGAAGAATTTCAACATGATTCGTTTCGACCACCCACCCATCATATTGTCCGGGCAAAATTGGATAAAGATGGCAATTTGAATGGCCTCGAACATCATTATGCAAGCGGAGATGTTGCAATCAACTCTCTTATCTTTCCACCAGCCATGTCCACAATATTTGGTACAGATGTAGGAGCAATGAGAGGCGGCAATATAATGTATGGCAAAATTCCAAATTACAGGGCTGTGCAATGGCATACTACCCTACCATTTGCCACAAGCTTTTGGAGGAGTCTTGGATTGATGGCTAATACTTTTGCAATAGAAAGTATCGTCGATGAAATGGCGTTAAAAACAGGAAAGAACCCTGTCGACTTTAGGCTTTCCATGCTGAGTGATGAAACGAATAGCGCTAGAATCAAAAAGGTGATAGAAGTGGCCGCCGAAAAAGGAGGATATAATGACAAACCTTCTGGCAATATAGCCATGGGCTTTGCGGCTTCTATTGATGCTGGAGCACCTTGCGCCATGGTGGCTGAAGTATCAATCAATGAAAAGGAGATAAAAGTTCATAAAGTAACAGTGGCATTTGATTGTGGAGTTGCCGTCAATCCTGACCAGGTAAAAGCACAATGTGAAGGATGTGTTATAATGGGAATTAGCGGTACGGTCCATGAAAAAATGACGTTGAAAGATGGTCAATTATATCCTACTATCTATGGCCCCTATGATATGGCTTTGATGCGAAATTCTCCCAAGGAGATAGACGTGCATCTGATTGAAGGCACTGACATTCCATTGCCCGTGGGCGAACCACCTCTAGGACCCATTGGGGCAGCTATTGGGAATGCTGTCCGCAGATTGACAGGTAAAAGATTGACTGAATTACCTTTGAAAATCACATGAGATGCAAACTAGGATATGAATTGATCGAGTCATACTCTTTTGGTATAGTGTGAATAAATTGCACCAAAAGAGAAAATCTGAAATAATAATTGTCATTCCGACCGAGTGCAACGAGTGGAGGGATAGACAATTATGAGTGATTCTAATTTCGACTTCAACGGAGGAATCTACTGGAGGTTGATAACAGACCTGTACTTTTAGATTTCTCCATGTTGGTCGAAATTAAAGAACTAAAACATTATCGTCCTTCGACTAAGCTCAGGATGACAATGCTCGGTCACTCTCGGAATGACAATGCGAATGTTCATTTTTATTTGCACTCTTTGGTATATCAATACCAACGATTTGGTTTTAAAATGTTATCTTCTCTCTGACTTCTGTTTATCGCAATGATTTATAAGTTCATCTTAAACAAAACTGAGGAAAAGCAAAAAGAGAACTATTAATAAAGCGTAAACGTAAGCTATAATTCAACGCAACGATTGCTTAAATCATAAATCACAGATAAATTTCGAAAAATGAAGCACATTACAATTCTTTTAAATCTAATTCTAGTCGTCAATTTTTTAAATGCTCAAGACTATGAAAACCTTTTCGGTTCAGAATCGACGTATTGGAGTATGACATATGGCAACTTATGGGGTACGAGTTCGACCGAACATCACATTATTGGAGATACAATCATCGATGACAAATCATATGAAATAATAAATGGCTATGAGGGAGGCGACGGCATCATCGGATTCATAAGACAAGATTCCTTGAGTGAAAAAGCCTGGTATAGAAACAATCAAACAACTGAAGAAATCCTAATCATGGATCTGTCATTAGAATTGGGCGATTCACTATTCATTCAAGGTGTTTGGAATGGCAGTCATAAGCATTATATAGTGGACTCAGTATATATTAAAGATGGGCGAAAACATATCCAGTTCGACTTTCCAATAAATATTTCTCATATTCAATACACTGAAAAATTTACCCTTATTGAAGGAGTTGTAAGTAATATGGGATTCAGATATCAAGACAATGATTTCGTAAATGGTATACCTTCAATCTTGTTGTGTGCGTTCAAAAATGAGGAAAAGGTATTTGGAGATGTATGTGTGATAACCTCAATTGAAAATATATCAACAATTGAAAACAGTGTCGAGATATATCCAAATCCAGTATATGACAAGCTAAATATAAAATTAACGGATCGGAATTTTAATGGCGACATACATATAATTGATACTTATGGAAGACTTCATCATACGGTTAGAGATATCACTAATGATGAAGTAATCGATATGTCTGGTATGGATGATGGAATATATTTTTTATGTATTCAGGATTTAGAATCGGGCAAACAATTATGTGATAGAATAATAAAAGTGACTGACCATAGGTGAAGACAACACTTCTTTACAACATTGAGCAGAAATACTAAAAATCCAGATCCGACGCCGACAAGAAAAAAATGAAAATTGTATCCATTATAGTGTTTTCTGTAATATTGTCAAATCTGTTCGCTCGAGATGTGTCGACAGAAAAACTGTATTCGAAAATTTTATTTGAAGAAATTACTGTAACAGATAAGGATGGAAAAATAATAACCTCATCTGAAATATTCAACCATCTGTTTTTTGTTGACACCACAATTAATTGCTTTGGTGGGCACTCCAAATTTCAGGATCTAAAATATTCCTTTGATATAGAATCCAATGTAAGACCTGCAGAAATTCAGCACTTTAAAAAGTCCAACAGAAAAGGGTATGAAATTTTTAAACTTAATAGTAATCCAGAAACAGGAGCAATCACAGAAAAGCAATATTTATTTGACATTGAAACAAAAGATATTGGTCAAATCAATAAGGTTTTACCATCCTCTAGTGACAACAATCTGGTCAATTCAAAACACGATATTTGGAAAATAGTAAAATTTGAAATTGATTCTCGAAGCCCGGAAATTGATTCTTGCCTTTCAGAATATTATCTACAATTTTTTGATTCTAGTAGATTCAATCATAGTTATAAATTGGGAAATCGTTGTGGTAATCCAAATGAATCCGAAGAGGATTATTATCATATGCTTTCTTATTTGAAAGGATATTGGAAAACAATTGGCAACAAACTAATTCTAGTAAATCATAATTACGAAAAACCAATAATGTGGGATTACAAGATTAATGTTGAGACTTTAGAACTCAGCCTAGGAGAAAAATATATTATCGCTCTTGAAAAACAACCAATAATCATCAAAAAGTGATAATAGAATCCCTTTCCCAACCAGAAATCTAATTTAGGGATATTCATAAGTTGAAATATCATTTATAAATCAGTGATTGAATAGGTTTTACTCCTGAATTGCAACCCCGTTTTACTTATATTTCGCCAAATTACAAGGTGCTATTTTCAACCTAGAATAGTCCTTCGCCAGGACGGGCGTTCATTCCACCCTCCACGATCGTGTTCCTTCTTTTGATAATTTCATTATCACTTTTATTTGCATAAAAAATCAATCAGTCTTATTGCCAAAAAAACGAACCAAAAAAGTCTAGACTGGCCCAATGCAGCACACATAGCAGCTCCCACAACCCAAAGCATAGTCAGGGCCACGCTTCTTTTACCTCTTTGTTATCTCAGGAGCTCCCTTCGTCGAAAGTTAGTCTACTCCTGAATATGCCCAATTTAAGACGATATCCCTGGATTATCTCCCAATTCAATTGTCAAAAATGATTTAATTTAAGCCAAAGATGTCTCGAAATCGCTATAAGCATCATCATGCCTTCTCTTCCAAAATGAGCTGTTCACCCATCGCTTTTCTTCAAAATAAAATTCATGCCTTGTCTTTAGATAGTCTTTGTATTCATTAATTGACATATTTGAATATTTTAAAAGCCCATCTTGCCCTTCACCATTAAAGAAATCCAGACCAACAAAAGCACACAACATTCCTGATCGCAATGCTTTTAAAATGCCACTTGATGACAAGGGATCATAAGTACTGTATGCATCTCCAGCAGCTACCCATCCATGACCTCCTGCCTTGGCTAATTGAAAAGAAGATGCAGGATACATGATCAATTTACCCTTGAGATCGTAATTATTAATTTGTGACTTTATATGGCTGGTGTTTGAAAGCTCTGACAAATATGGTTCGATAGACCTCATGTTGGATTTCTTGACTAGATCCGCATCACTCATCCAAGCTGTCACCAAAGTGTTATCTGTTGATTCAGCTGAATACCACCATCCTGATGAAGCGGTCTCAACCAATGTGTAATTATTATTGAGAAGAGCAGAATTTTTAGGTGTAAATGATGCATATATACCAATGAGATGATCGATATGTCTTTTAGAAACACCCTCTCGTTTGGCAAAATCAGCACGCCGACCAGTAGCATCAATTACAAATTTTGCCTTTATTTCCTTGTCAGCATCCTCCCCATATACATTAATAGTCCAGTCCGACTTATTTCTCGAATGTGTCTGATACAAATGATTATTCAGCAGATGAATCCCTTTAGCAATGCATTGTTTTCTTAAAAATGAATCGAATACATTTCTGTTGAGGTGCCACCCGTGCCCTTCTTTCTGATATATGAATTCATTTTCATACACCTTATCAGATCCCCAGGCCGCTGCACTTCCATATACAGGTGGAAACTTCTCTAATAAGAATGCATCCCAAATACCCAGTCTTTGCAGTAAAACATTTGCATGTGGAGACAAACTTTCAATTACCCGTTTTGGCGAACAATTACCCTCTATTATTCCAACGGATAGATTGGGATTGTTTTGAGCCAGCGTCAATGCTGCCGAAACACCAGAAGGCCCGCCACCAATAATCAATACATCATATTTCAATTGATCGACCATACCTTACTACTCAGCAATTTTAGTAATCAACTCTTTGATTTGGATTTTTTAGGCATCGGTATTGCAGGATCTTGCGCAGGTCCGAGTTTATCATCATTACGCTCCGTTTCCACATAGACCCATTTTCCATCTTTGTTCTTCACCTTCCTGACAAATCCTAGCCATTTCCACGCTTTGACCATTCGCAAATCACCTTCATTGGTCTGCGGAATACCTCTCGCCCAGTCAGCCTGTTGACCACTTAGTAGGAAGACCTGCAATGGACGATGAGAAGGCCACCAAAGCACAGTATTGGTATGTTGATTATCCTTTTCAAATTGAGTATTTGGATAAATTTTATTCCATTGTTGATAAGTAATATCGATCGGCTGAGACGAGCATTCATTAAAATCAGATTGCCACGGCATGGCCGAATATTTTGTAAGATCTCCAGGTTCTATCCCATCATCTATGGAATTGTCGAGACTGAGTGCTGGCCGTTCATATAGATTAAGTCCTGGAGTGGCACCGACATTATCCGTTTGTTGCGAAGGAATATAATCCAAATTTGCATTAATACGATAGGCTTTCTTGAAAATAGCCGGGTTTCTGATGATCCAAGTCAATTCTGCTCCCAGACAAAAAGAGCCACCCAGTGCATTGCTCAATGCTCCATAATCCAATTGATCTCCAGGTCGATCTGCTCGTTCTACCTTCAAAGGATCGATATCTGCCGACAGCTCATTAATAAACTTACCGTCTCTCCATTGCCTTAGCAAAAATAGCATGGTATCCGTAAGTCTGAGAAACTTGCTAGGAAGATCGTTGGTAATAGGATTGTCACCACACAAAAGAGGCATGAGTGGCTTGAGGATTTGAAAAGTCGTAGGGTCATTTTCTTTGTCACTCGAAGGGTTATTCACATTACTACTCCTGGGGTCATTCTGTTTGTAAAAGACATTTTCTTCGCCAGGTTGTCGCAAGGATAAATATATTTTCTCCCTCATGTATGCATATGGATCCTCTCCATTCTTCGGAGGTGTTGAAAGTGCTTTTTCATAGAAATTACCATTTACACCAGTGTCATGGGGCTGAAAAGATTGTCCTATATAACTGGTGACCGCCCACATCTTAAATGGACGTTGTAAGATCGGCCATAATTCTTTGTAGAAATATGGATAATAGTCAGGATTATAAGTCTTTTGCTCAGCCCTCCATGCATCAAGATCTTCAGGAGCTACTGTTTGAGGCTGGTTAAAATTACCAGTGCCATACAAATAAGGATTATAGGCAAAATCTCTTACGGCAACATCATTGACTACTTCATTCATCGTCACCATGTCTGCAATCTCTGGCGCATAACTTGGATAACCCACAACCACCCAAGATGGGTCTTCAATGGCTAGGTAACGCACCTGCTGATCTACAGTATCCACATAAGCCAAAAATGCAGTCACAGGACCGTCAGAAGTATCATCAAACCATCCTTCATTATTCGCATATGCTTCTATTTTTGGATTTCCAAAACTTGTTTTGAAAGACCCACTCTTGCCATGTCCGCCCAGCACAATTAATTCATGGTCATCATTGGTTTTGATTTCTCCCAAAGTGTGAATAGAGTGCGGATGTAATTTTGGAGGGAAGGTCTGGGCGTAAGCAGGATTTTCTCCTTTGGCAAACTTTGCAGAACTGCGTTTTCCAAAAATGGTCTGTGGTCCAGGATCGATGATCAGTTTTTGTCGCTTTTCGGTATTAGTAATGTTTTTATTCCGAAGCGGGTGAGTGGGACTATATCCATGTGATCCTTCCAATTGTTCGAATTGATACCACGCTGATTTTTTATTTGCCAGATAGGCAGTCCACTTTATATCAATGAGCTTTCCTGAACTTCCAATTCCCTCTATCGTATCACCGATTTTCAACTTCCTTCCTTCAGGATTCGCATCATCATAAACATAAATGGAAAATTTAGCTGCTTGACGCCGAACTCGATTTTCCTTGTCTTTAAACTTTTTAAACGGTATTGGTTTTTTAGTTTTGGCATTTATTGAGGGATTACCCCATTTATCACATTCGATGGGCAATGCAGCTTCTTCTTCGGGAGCTAGATAAAAATCATCTTTGCTATCTCCAAGTCGTGCAATTCCTATGGCTGGATGTATTTTATAATTAGAAGGCATAATATTTATTTTTTGAGAAATTAGTCAAAGAAATTTAAAGAAACGGCACTCATCAAAGCCCGTGAATGACCTTCGGCCATCTGGCCATTGTGACCAACTACAACAAGATTAACATGAATGTCCTTATCACCTTTGGCCAGCAACTTTTTCACTTGTTCTGTAGCATCAAAGCGATGATTGGTGGTTGTATTGTGTGATCGGGGTCTCCTGTCAAATTTATTAGTCACTTGTCCTGGAAGATCACAATGTCCTGGACCTCCAATGCAATGTCCGTGACCAAAAGTGGCCAAATATCCAACGTAGTTGTCATTATCCTTTATAGGAGTAGTGTGGTCAGCTTCAGGGCTATTGAGGAAGACGCGGATATAATGAGAATTGACCGATCGCTGTAGACCATGAATCCTCACTTCTGCTTTGGAGTGATTCTGCAGCACGTCATTATGAATACCCGAATCTTCAGTCAATACTTTAGTCATCGGCATCTTTGTATCTGTAGGATAGACAGTGGATGCCATTGCATATTCATATCCCAATTTACTTGTATCCAATAATTGCTGGACGGTATAATGCCATGGCATCATTACATCGGTCAGGTCATCCGGATTAACACCAGGATGCATTTTCTGCCACTTGTACCACATCCGATCGACATTGGAATGATGTCCCCAAGCCATGGGATCATAAAATGCCACCAGGTCGACGAACATTTGACCAAAATGCGGGATCGCAGTATTTGTTGAAGGTATAGATGGGTTCCAAAGAGGATTTTCACCACCGACCCAAATATGCCCCGTATTGTGAGGGTTTTGTTCAAGGTAACCAAAAGATTGGTTGGCAAAATGTCCTCCTCCAAAATCTTTCCAAGTCTCCAAGGCAAGTATGCCATCTACCTCATCTGCTGTTGGATAATGGTGGTGAGTCAAACTCGCCATCCCGGTTGCTCCTTGTCCAGAAAGTACGGGTCGACCATCAGGTCCCATTACATACGATCCGTCCTTGTTCATCTGATAAAACATACCAGGGTATCTCTCTTCTAGCCAAAGCGGATTTGCAAGTCGAAGCTCTGCCATAAGCATGGCATTCAATTCATCGGTATACGACTTGCCCAAAAGGCTTTCTGCATTCCATCTCAGCTCAATACCAGAGTTATAAAGAATATCTTTGAATTTGCCCAGCTTTTTAACGATCGTAGCCGAGACGCCCTTACTACTTAGATTGTCCAAAACATTCTGATTGATGAAGCATCGATATGCAGGTGGAATAATACCACTGACACCACCGTCAGGCACCACTCCATTGGCATATGCTGGCAGGGTCCAATCCCAATAAGGCAAGGTCACATCAGGTACATAATCCTGAAGCAATAATTCAAATTCGTGAAGATATGCCCTGTGCCATGGTAAAAACTGTTCCCATCCGTGTTGACAAGAGTCACCATGAATTTTGGCCCAGTTTTCATAACTTCTGGTATCAAATGGGTATTCATTCAGATTGATCGTCTGTTGGAAGGCATAACGTAGCTTTTGCAATTCCTCAGCATTGAGATATTGAATATTCTTACGTTGTTTTAATCCGCCGTTTTGATTATGATATTGATCTGGTGCTGCCGCAGGTGGGTGCGCTTGCTGTCCATTGCTCAATGGATGTCCTCCCACGTTTATTGGATCATCAGGACCTGCTTCATCGGTCTCTGGGCATCCGTCATCTATCCATGATTCTATCATGGCTATCTTTAGCACAGGTACGGCTTCACCACCAAATGGCATTCTGGTAAAATGTGTACCATCAAATGGAAATTCACCTTTTAATGCTGTTATGATCCCTGATGCTGAAGCTCGACCAGCATAAGGAGGAGTATCCGAATCTGTAGTACCGCCCGAAGATGGGTTACTAGCAGCCGTATCATCGCAGCCACTGGATGAACAACAATCTTTTTTCATAGCGCTGGATGCCGTGCTTTTACTTTTCGAAGTACTGGAGCTTGGCTTACCTGAACCCGTATCAGCACCCAGGCTACTTTCATCTTCCCAGGGCGTGGCTCCTGCCCCAAATTCATCTTTGGGAGCGAACATCTGAACACCATATATCTTTACCGCCTGAAGCTCCTCTAAAGATAATGTATTCCAAAATTGTCCCAGGCCTCCATAATCGGCCGTTGAATTTCCTGCAGCCTTTGTAAGTGCTTCTTTAAATTGTTCGTATCGTGATTTTTTCTTAGTAGGTGCCCTACGGGTCGATCTGGCCATAATTTGTGCTGTTTTAAAATATATCTAAATAAAATTGGACAACCTAAACAAGCATACGGGATGCCAGAGGATACCAATCAAAGCATTAGTTCTAAATCGATTTTACAATTCAAACAAATACTTCTACAAATCTTTTCTAAAGTAAAACTAAAGGACAAATTATTTTTTGATGCTGGTTATTTTGGAGTTGCATAAAAGATATTAAACCCTTTAAAGTTGTACAGCAATATAGGAATAATATTTTGATATTGGGTAATATTATTTTTTGAAAGTGTGCAAAATTCAAATTGCACCATAAGAGAAAATCTGAAATAATAATTGTCATTCCGGCCCAGTGGAACGAGTGGAGGGATAGGCTATAAAATAAAGATCAATGACTAATAATTACGATATGATTAATTGCAAACTATATAATTTGAAAAATGAATACCTTAGAATAGAAGATAAATCTTGATGAATAGCTGATGAATTGGATAAATGCCCAAAACATCGTAGAGAATGTCAATATCGCTCCTGCTTGCGTTCGTACTTGGTGCTTTTCCGAATGCTTAGTACTATTGCGCCTCCAACCCCGTTATCATAAGAAGAAAATGAGAATAGTAATACAAATAGCAATCACAGCAATAGTAATTTTCCTATACAATGGATGTAAACCAGTTCCAATGAAAGCTGAGGATTTTAGTTATGTCCAACAAATAACTGATTCAGTATTGATTACGAGTTCAATTGCGAATCCGAGTCGATATGTGTATGGGGAACGTGACTCTGTCTTATTTAAAGCTGAAATAAATCAATTTAATAAAGCAATAGATAGTCTGATCGAAATAAGCTCTGGAGCTTATAAAAAGACTTATCGTGAAATGGCCCTAATTATCAATGAAGAATTGGTAAATAGTGATTCGGTTAACCTGAATAGTATTAGAACTACAAAATTGATTATTTACCCAATTCACGATATGGTACTAAGAGGTGAATTGTTCGTTTATGATAAAACCCGAAATGAAATCCAAGACTCAATCTGGGTGAAAGACTATTATGGAGAAAGTCTCTACCAAAACAAAATAAGATCAAGATTCTATGAAGGCAAATTATTCGCAACTAAACAAGGAAAAGAATTTCTCAATGTTGAATTACGTTCAGGACATTAAACAAGCTAGATGTTAACAAGGTGCGATTATGGTATATGTACTCGTTCTTTGTAGACACTCCAGATGCTCCCGATCCGTTTACCGCACGTAAAAAAAGTAGAAAATGAAAATTCGTCTCCTTAATATATTAATGATTGCAATCTTCTTTTCCTGTGATTCGACTTCCAACACAAAAAACACCACTATCAAGACAGACAAAATAGATATTGAGACATTGGAAAAAGAGGGCTTCGAAGTGTACCGAAACTCACCAAAAAAAGCCATTCCCATTTTCATAAAACTAGCATCAGAATATGAAAAACTGAATGATTTAAATAAAGCGGGATTCACAAATCTAAATATTGCCAACATATATGACGAACATTTGAATCAAGTAGATTCTGCTTTAATATTTTCAGAAAAATCATTGGGGATATGGAGATCAAAAAATGATTCAATGCAAATGGCAAATCTTTATAAATATATTGGATTATTAAAAGGAAAAAAAGGACAGTTCGAAGAGGCAAAATATGCTATTCAAAAAGCAATTAAAATATACAAAGATCAAGATTTTCATCAAGGCGTCGCAATTTCAAAGATTAATTTAGCTGATGTATATTTCAGAAAAAAAGAGTTTGAAAAGAGCATAGTGTATTTTAAAAAATCTAAAGAGTTTTGGCTTCAGAAAAATGATAAAGGGCGTGTTTATACAGACAATATTTTGGGAATTAAAATATTTGCGGCAATGAAAAAAGATGAACAAGTTGAGCGCTTAATCAAAGAAAATAGGAAAATAGAAGAAGAATCGAATATCAATGAATTCGCAAAGTCCAAATTTGATGAATTGATTAATGGGATGAAAGAAGTCAACAGCTAACATTTGAAAAAATGAAAGTCAAATCCGTAAAGCTTCATATCCAATAATTTCAATATTACTACTACTTTCAAAAAGTATCATGGTATGAACAAGCGCCCTTTGCGGACTACAGGCATTCTGATGAATTAGTCAGTATGGTAAAGGAATAGGTCATTAAATTTCTAGGGACGTTTTGTTAATAAATAAATACACTCTTATTTTTCTGTGCTAGATTTTGACTTCAACCGCGAAGCCCACTAAGCGCTCACAAAGAATACAAAATGATAGCATAAATATAGTTTTGCACATTGGGCAATTTGTGAAATCTTAGCGTGCCAGGCGGTCAATTGAACAATTGTTATAGCTTAATAATTTTTTCAGTGTACGTGTTTTCTTTATCAAAAACTTTGATGAAATAGAATCCTTTGGCTTGATTTTCAAAGCTATCTATTTGTAACGTTTGTTGATTGTCATTACTGAATTTTTCCGCAAAGACGAGGGCTCCGATTCTATCATATATTTCTACTTGTACAGATTGACCAAAATCTTGTGGCAGGTAAATGCTTATAATATCGGATACTGGATTAGGATATATTTCAACTACATCATTTTCAATTCTATCATTAGAACTTGTGGTGAGAGAGCTTTTATAGGCACAAATGATTTCTTCAGTGATAGTAACTAGTCCTCCAATTTCAAGAAGTCCGTCTCCATCATTGCTCATCAAAGCCACACACAGGTCGAGCTCTTCGGAATAGGCCAAATCCGCGCTATAGAATATCGCACCATTGTGACCAACTGCATTTACACCGCAGCTCGTGGGTATATTACTTACACCCAGACCGTATCCATTCTCAAATAAAAAAGGATGAAAATCAAACAAGGAATCCATAGAACTTTCACTGAGCAATTTCCCAGAATACAAGTCATAACCCCATTGCGCCATATCGGATGTCGTGCCTACAAATGCTCCCGCAGCGCCTGCTGAAGAGAAAAGGCCATCCAAGCCAATTCCGAGTTCTGCGGTGTTTTCAAGCCCTTTACCAAAATCAAGCCACAAGTTAGCCATGTCACTTATAGAAGAATTAAAAGGTGGATAGCTGATAGATGGGTAATTTTGAGATATATTGAAGGTTTCGAAGATTTCTTCATAAAAAGGCCTTCCAGCGATCTCAGTAATAATCATGCCTAAGAGGATGTAATTCGTATTGGAATATTCTTGCTTTGTCCCTCGATCAAATTCTTTTACCAACACAAATTGTTCAATCACTTCTTCCGGCGAATAGGTATAAAATTGATTTGATTCCATTCCAATAATCTCCCAGTAATCAGGGTGCATGGAATAGTCATGAATACCACTCGTATGATTTAGTAATTCTTTAATGGTAACAGTGGAGTCAATGTGATCAAATGAAGGTAGATAGTGGTGCAAAGGATCACTCAATGCCAACTTATCCTCTTCCATCAGCTTTAGTATTTCTGCAGAGATGAAGGTCTTCGTAATACTTCCCATAGCAAATATTGATGCACTTGAAAGGCTGTCTTGGAGTGAGCTTATTCCCAATGCCCGGCTCCACACTTTGTCATCCGATCTTATTGTTACGGACAGACCGATCGGATCAATATCTTCATCAATAAAAAGCATTGATTCTTCCAGAAATTCCAGAAATGTAGAATTGAACTGTCCTTTGGAAACTGGAATAAATAAAAAGAATGACATTGTAAAAATTAGTATATATTTCATATGTTTTTTTTGTTTCATTTTAGTGTAATGAAGTGTTTTAAATATTGAAGTAAACACGTATGAAAGTTCAGGTATTTGAGGACTTCAGGCTAGCACTTAAGAAATCCGTAAACGCTGTTCTACCCTATTTTGATTTTCAATTCGAGTAAAATAAAATTCACACTATTTACATCTAAATAATTTAGAGATTCTGCTATTCTATGGTCAAGAAGAGAGAGAAAGGTTGCCTGGAGACAGATAAATTTTTGATATTTTTTTTTTCAGAAGTCAATTGTGCTTTTCAAATTAAAACTACATCTCCATAATCGGAATGAGGCTGGAGACACAATGACATTTAATAAAGAGAGTCTTGGAGAGGTGACATTTTTGGAATAAGGATTACTACTCAAAAGAGCGCCATAAGTGTTATAGGTTATTTACTTTCTCCGATAGTGTGTAGAACAAATTGAACTAAATTATTTTTTGTCATTGTCATACCTCCGCATTGGTCGGTATGACAATGACAAGGAGTATATTTATACATTAGAAAGTGCAATTTATTTTGCACTTTCTCAGATATATATTTCATACTATTTGGTATAAATTGGTTAACTTTAACCCTCGAAAGGAAAATTTCTCAGATTCACCTTTTGACATATAAACCATATAACAACGATAGCTATGAAATACTTTTTCTACTCTCTTTTACTACTATGCATGAGTCATTCTCAATTACAGAGTCAATGTGAATTTAAGTTATTGGCATCCGATGGCACTGAATATGATCACTTTGGAAATTCGGTGGCAATAGATAATGACAGAATGATTGTTGGTGCACAATCTGCTGGTAATAATGGAAAGAATACGGGTTGGGCATATGTTTATGATTGGAATGGGTCCGAATGGGAAGAAACCAAACTCGTCGCTTCTGATGGTGAAAACTATGATAGATTTGGGAAAGATGTTGATGTATTAGGAGATAGAGTGGTCGTCGGAGCTTATTGGGATAATATCAACGATACCACATCCAGTGGCTCGGTTTATCTGTTCGATCTTGTAGATGGTGTATGGGAGGAAACACATCTCACACCTTCAGATGGTGAAGATACTGATCTTTTTGGCAGACATGTAGCACTTGCCACCGACAGAGTCGTAGTAGGTTCACATAAAAATGATGACGATGGACCAGAATCTGGTTCTTTTTATATCTATGATTGGAATGGTACTTCTTGGGTTGAAACTAAGATTACTGCCTCAGATGCTTGGGATGGAGACAATTTTGGCTATGGGCTGTCTGTAGATGAAGATAGAATAGTAGTCGGGTCAATAGGTGATTACCATAATAATTTTAAGAGCGGGAGTGTCTATATTTATGATTGGAATGGCACTTCTTGGGTGGAATCGAAGATCTACCCTTCTGATCCAGAACATAATCTGGCCTTCGGAATCTCTACAGCCGTACAAGGAGACACCATAGTCGTTGGAGCTTATCTGGATACAGAAAATGGTACGAACTCTGGTTCTGTATATATCTATATTTGGGATGGATCCACTTGGGTAGAAACAACAAAACTTACAGCTTCAGATGCTGACATTAATAATTATTATGGAAATCCTGTCAGAATAGAAGATAACCGCATCCTTGTAACGGCTGTTGGTTATCATACTTTTAGAGGAAAGGTATATGTTTACGATTGGGACGGATCTACTTGGCAAGAGTCTAGTTTACTCGCCTCCGATGGTACTGCTTACAAAAGGTATGGTACTGGTGTGGACTTATCAGGACCAAGAATAGTGTCAGGTGCATATAATGAGGCCGATAACGGATCACAATCTGGAGCCGTCTATGAATATGGTGGTCCATCCAGTATCACAATCAATACTTTCGTTGGAAACAATACAGATTGGAATGATCCCACAAATTGGTCATTAAACTTGACACCTACGAATTGTAATCATGTCATTATTCCTGCTGGCAAAAGTGCTGTGATCATGAATGGAGATTCTGGATCTTGTTATCGATTGACTGCCGAAAATAGTGGTACGCTGGAAGTTGAGACAAATGCTACTTTGAATATTACATCATCAAACTAGAAGTAGAAATATAAAGTTGATTTTGATTTAATCCTTGACTAGGAGATAGTATTACGATAAATGAATTCTCCATTCTATTTACCCTCTGGCAAGCAATCTTTTAAAAGGTTGAATAAACAAGAATGTGTTAGAAGCTCAAAAAGGTTAAATTGTTAGAATTATAGATAAGAGTCAAATTGAAAAAAAGGAGAAGATACTGGAAATACTTTATTTACTTCATTTGTGGAATAATGCTAATTGCTCCATACTCAGAAACATTTACAACAGAATATGATAAAATAAATGGCGATTGGGTAACGAACTATGCCCTGAGCTCTTTCGAATTTGCAATTGTCATAATTACAATTATCTCTTTGTTGATACTAATTCCAAGAATCGAAAGAAGTAGACTTAGAAAAATCTCAATTACAATATTATGTTTACTCTCTGGCGTCGCACTTCTAATTGCCTTTCAATCTTTGAGCATGCCTATTCAAGATTTTTCGCCACAATGGGGAATGTTGATATTAATTATTCTTTTTCCGATTGTGGCAATAGATTCATTGATGGAATGGAAAAGGCATGAGTAAACTCTAAAGAAGTTGAGTGGATAAAGAAAAAATAAGTACCGTAAAAGGTAAGTTAATATTCAAGCAATATTGAATGTATAAAAGCAAGATTAATGAACATCGAATTATTGTCATATCTAAAAGTCGCTAAACCGAAAGAAGATCATGAATTCTTAAATGGAATAGAACAATTTGAGAATGACTTTGAAAAGCTGAATACTGAAGTCAAACAAATAATTCCAAGTTGGGTAAAATCCATGCTTCTAGATTTCAAAATTGCCCACTTAATAATTGATTTCAAAACAAATGAGGGTGATGAAGTTTCAATTCAGTTCAACGACTTCCAACAAATTGAAGATGCTTGTTTAAATATGTATCCAGGAATTGCGATATTCGAATTGGGTTATATTGGAATTGGTGAAGATCCTAGAGGAAGTGGTAATCCATTTTTTATTAGTACTGATGAAGGTGATAATCCACCTGTATATCAAATTTACCATGATGTAAGTGATCAAGGAAATGAAATATTAAAACATGGAAAAGAACTTGTCGCAAACAAACTTTCGGATATTTTTAAGAATCAATCAAACTAAAAGGGCAATTAAGAAATCAAAGAATGTTCATATCAGATTGCAATTCCTAAATCGACTGGATGTCGCTATTTTCCAAGCGAACAAAAATAAAAAATGAGAATATTAGTTGTCCTAGTACTTTTATCAGCATCCCTGTTGAATTGTAAATATTCGAGCCCAACATTGGATTGTAATACCCTGAAAGGTCAGGAGTTATTGCTTGATTTTGAAGTAAAATTTATGGATATGAGCCATGATCCATTGACAGAGCAAGACTCAAATGATTCAAGGAATTCTGGAGTGCACCTCAATATTAGATCTAAGCAAATCGGAGATACATTACTGGTGACATTTTACAAAAATGGGGGGAATTCAAACCTTGATTGTGTGGAACTAGAAGTAAACCAAGAGAAAATAAATATTACCAATTACGAATCAAATCACCTAAAAGAAATTACGTTCAAACAATTTGAATACAGAATTCTCAATAGAGATAGATTAGAATTAGGCACTATCAATTCTAGAGTTGTGAAAAATAATTAACCAAGTAAAACACTTTACATCAGAACAACTAATGTTTTAAATTTCAATCACTTACTTCAACCATTGTCCATAACAAAGTAAAACAAGAAAAATCGATTCATTCCATGCCTATAAGTTAAAAAGAAATACCAGCGATTAAATGCGTGCGTCGTACTCGATGACTTTCTTTTCATTTTTCAGGCAATCCAGATATACAGTCAATCTTGATTTAATAAAACTTTCTTTAATAAACGGTACCGTTTATTAAAGAAAGTTTTATACATTTGTTTTTCTAAACGTAATCGTCTAATAATGCCAAAAATAATCGCAACAAAAGAAGATTGGATGATCCTAGGTTATAAACAATTTTCAGAGAATGGGATCAATGGAATAGTCGTTGAAAAAATGGCCCTCAAACTGAAAGTAAACAAATCCAGTTTTTACTGGCATTTCAAAACCAAAAAGGAATTCATAGGTGAAATAATTGCGCATTGGGTATCCACAGACACTCAAAATATAATTGACAAGGTAGAGATCAAAGCCAAGGGCCTGGCAAGATTTGAGGGATTAATTGAATTGGCCTTTAAGAAAGAACCTTACTTAGACTTCATTTTTTTTCTAAAAAGATACGCCCGAAAAGACAAAAAGATTCAAGACTTAATAGATGAAATAGATGCCCAACGGATACAATATACCGCCGGTATACTTATTGATATGGGTTTCACAGAAAATGAAGCCAACATGAAAGCGACTTTATTCTATAAATATCTAATTGGCTATCACGAAATGATCCGCTACAAAAAACAAAGCAAGGGCTATGTAAATGAAGTAAAGAAAGAGCTAAATCAATTTATTAAATATTAACCATGAAGACAAAAAACATTTATTTGATAATTGCAGGAGGATTGAATCTATTCACCTTTTTTTTACACTTAATTGGAGGACAGCTAGACCTTGTGAATCCTATGATGGAATCTTCGCTAAGCATTGATAAAGGTGCGCAAATGATTGGCGCCTGGCATATGGTGACGATTATTCTTCTAGCAACTTCTTGCATTTTGATCTCCGCAGGAATTGGAAAAAAATATGCTACCAATATCCAATTATTAATATTAATTGGGTATTTAAATCTATCATTTTGCTTGCCATTTATAATTTCTGGTTTTTACTATGGACTCTTGGTTCCACAATGGATACTTTTTCTTCCCATAGGAATATGTACCATTGTCGGACTTAAAAAAGTAGAGGTTTCCAGTATAGAATTTAACGCTTAGATGTGAATACCATGGAATTAAGGAAAATACATTATTTCTCAGGTATCACGCTCACTCTTTTCATCGGCCTTCATCTATTCAATCATTTATACAGCCTCCTGGGAGAAACTGCCCATATCCAAATGATGAACAATCTGAGGATTGTCTATAGAAATACAGTCGCAGAAAGTATACTATTATTTGCTGTTGCCATTCAGATTGTTTCTGGTATAAAGCTGTTTCTTAGAAAAAGGAAAGTAGTATCTGATTTTTTCCAACGTTTACAAAAATGGACGGGGCTTTATCTTGCATTTTTTCTATTAATACACGTTGGAGCTGTTTTATTCGGTCGACTAGTTATGCAATTAGATACTAACTTTTACTTCGGCGTCGCTGGGCTAAATACCTTTCCTTTGAATATATTTTTCATTCCTTATTATGGACTTGCAATCATTTCATTTTTCGGGCATGTTGCTGCTGTGCATTCAACAAAAATGAAAAGTAAGATACTCGGCATCTCACCCATAAGACAATCTTACGGAATCATACTTATAGGTATATTATTAACATTGATCATTTTTTATGGCCTCACCAATGGATTTAGCGGTGTCGAAATACCAAAAGAGTATGAGATAATGATAGGAAAATAAAATACAGGCGCACTTATTTCATATCTAAGGGTTACAATTTAGAGAAATCATACATAGTATCTTGACTACAATAGTATTAGTCATCTTTATCGTAATGAGTCAATGATACAGGTAAAAATTACTCTTATTATTGAGTGATGAATAATTATCAATTAAACTTAAAATTGTGAGCACCAAACTACCCATTTTGCTATTATTTATTTTTAGCTTCATAGTATATAGTCCGTTGAATTCTCAATGCATAACCACTTTGGGAGACTTGGAAGAATTAGTCGATGCCAAAAGCCTGGAGGATGCCGCACGGATAGCAAAAAGGCTTGGATATGCCATTGACAATATAAATTCCTTCAAAACCCAAGATGCCATAATGCAAAATTACGCATGCCGAAATACTACAAATCTAGTCTACAATAATAGTCTATTGACAGTGAGGATAAAAATGGCTTCCAACAACTTCGATTTCAGAACATACTCTGAGTCCAATTATGAGCTGGTCATCAATGAATTATATAAGAAATACACCTTCATAAAAAAGGAAAAATTTAATCTTGAAGGAGAAGTGGTTACAAAATTCATTTTCAATAATTCAAAATTCAGAGTTGCATTCTACCCCTCCAAAGTCAACTCCAGTATCCTATACACGTTTCAAATGAGTGCCCTATAGCAGATATCTCAGCAGAGAATTAAATTTATAATCACATCTATAATGATGAGATATTATCAAGCTATAAGTGATAATATTGATAATCATAAAACTACCTCCTTCTAAATATGGATGCCTCATTGCCAAATAGAATGCGAAATTCGCAAGAGGTCCACAATCCGTACGAACATAATCAATCTTTTCATTCGTATTCCTAGTGATACCTTGGCGATTTCTTAGCATATTCCTTGTGAATTCTTTGTAGTCTTCGTGGTTAAAGTCAACTTCCAGCTAAAAAAAACAACGATATCTTTAAACAGAATTAATTATATTAGCCCAATGCGCAAAAGTTCTGACTAACTCAGAATAAACAACTTTTGTACTTAAGTAACAGAATAATTTGCACTTTACACTTCGATCTACGTGCTATCGTCACTATAAGTAATGAAAACAAAAAAATGACCTACTTTATTCAGGAATTTAATCGAATAAAAGAAATCTGCTTTTCCAATCAGGTTCAAATTGATATTGCTGTCAATACAAAAAGGTACATCGATGAAAATTTTGATAAAGAATTAAACCTCGAATTTCTGGCCCATTTGCGCTTCACTTCAAAATACCACTTGATCAGAGTATTCAAAAAATATTATGGAATTACACCCAGACAGTACCTAATAAATAAGAGGATAGAACAGGCGAAAAAATATTTAGAATCTGGAAAATCCGTCTCAGACACATGTTATAGAGTGGGCTTCGAAAGTATCAATTCATTTTCAAATTTATTCAGGGCCAAAACGAATATGCCTCCCTCAGTTTACAGAAAAGCAACTTTCGATAAATCCAAACAATAAATTTGGTTCATATTGCGGCATTATTCATTAATACTTTAATTCATGAAAATCAAAATTGTAGGTGTTCCTGTAAGGGATCAACAAAAGGCATTGGATTTTTATACTGAGATCTTGGGCTTCGTAAAAAAGGTGGACATCCCATTGAGCGAAGGAAATCGGTGGTTGACCGTGGTTTCTAAATTTGATCAAGACGGACCAGAACTTCTGCTCGAACCAGCCCCAAACCACTTCAAACCTTCGAAAGTTTATCAAGATGAATTGATGAAAGCAGGAATCCCCTACACACAATTCTATGTCGATAATATCCAGGAAGAGTTTGAAAGGTTGACAAAACTAGGTGTCGAATTCAGCATGAAACCTACCGAAATGGGCACCGTAATAGTGGCCGTATTTAATGATACATGTGGAAATAATATCCAGTTGGTAGAAGAAAAATAATCGCTACCTACTATAGTAACAGCCAATAAAAAAACAGTTTAAAACCATTTAATATGAAAATGACAATATCAAAAATATTATTGCTGAGTTTGATAGTACTAAGTTGTGCAGATGCAAAAAACGAAAAAAACAACCTTGCAAAGTTAGAGAAGTTGCAAATGGAAAACGACAGCTTAAAAAATACATTAGAACATAAGGAAGCTGCCTTGGACTCCAAAATATTCACATTCTTGACATTTCAAAAAGAAGATGCAGAGCAGGCAATGAACTTTTACGTCGGGCTGTTTGAAAATTCAAAAATTGAGAAAATTCAACGCTGGGGAAAAGATGGACCAGGGAAGGAAGGAACAATTATGCATGCCACCTTCATCTTGAATGGACAACAGTTCATGTGTAGCGACAGTCCACCAATACACAATTGGGATTTCTCGCCTGCAGTATCAAATTTTGTAGAATGTGAGAATGAAAGTGAACTTGAAAGACTATTTTCTAATTTGTCAGACGGAGGCAGTGTCACTCTTCCCTTAAACAACTATGGTTTCAGTCAAAAATTTGGATGGGTTGTAGATAAATTTGGTGTTTCGTGGCAATTGAATCTGCAATAAAGTAGAAAAAAGAGCCAAAAACACTTCAGGATTCTACTGCTTCTTACATTCTTCTGAAAATCTTCATGCATTTTCAGAAGAACCTATTATTTTCATCCAACTTAATTATTTGCCAACACACACATTGCAACTAGTCAAATATGGACGACAAAAATAATCCTACAATAGAAACACAAATGCTAATCAGAAAACCAGTAAATGAGGTTTTTATGGCTTTTATTGATCCTCAGATTACCACCAATTTTTGGTTTACGAAGTCCAGCGGAAAATTAGAAGTGGGCAAAAATGTCAAATGGGAATGGGAAATGTATAATGTCTCAGCAAATGTCGAAGTAAAGGAAATAAAACAAAATGAATTGATATCGATAGAATGGGGTGAACCAATCACTACAGTCGATTTCGAATTTACCAAGGTATCCGATAATTCAACTTATGTGGTAATCAAGAATTATGGATTTAATCTGTCAGGTGAAGCACTTATAGCTGCTGTCAGAGATAACACTGGTGGATTCACAACGGTATTAGATGGACTCAAAGCCTATATGGAGCATGGATTAAAACTGAACCTGATAGGCGACAAATTTCCAAAAGAAATAACACAGCATGGCAATTAAAATGGGTTGAGTCCTCCTCAAATAGCCAAGAATGAATTTCATCAATTCATCAATATTCCTGGATCTTCCAAAAAAATAATTCGTTTGCGACCATGCTCTTTGAGTCAATGGTGGCACCTCATCATCATGCTGGATTAAAAACGTGCACCCATAAAATTGGGCAATACCCAAGGCTATAATCAACCTGAATTGTCATGAATCCAGCAGGGATAACTTCAATAACAACCTCTTCATAGATTTTGAAAGATCAAAAGAAGTCTGTATTTTGAAAGCTGCTCACCTAAAAGATCAACATTATGAACCCTATTTACCTCGGAAGTTGCGATACTGGAAAAATTCCATCAGACAGAAAATCCTTCTTGAAACCCTTTCACTGGGTGGGAGGAGCATTTACAAATCATACCGTAAGTTTTCGGGATGAAGATCGAAATGCATGGAGGCGATTCCGTGAAGTACCAGAAGGAAGGGTCAAGGAGATTCAGACATTTTTATTAAATGCTGGTTTTATGCCACGGGCAAATAAAGATGGAATATATGGATATGTCACCCAAGCTTCGGTACGTCTTTTTCAGGAATATGTCCGTACCATCGAAGGGATAAGTGATGTAAAACCAGATGGCATCGTAGGCGCTGGCACCTGGGGCCACATCAAACGTTGGCAAAATGAAAACAAGGTTTCCGAGTGGGGACAATCCTCATCGGCCAACGGTTCGGATGAATACAATAAATGGATGGCCCTCCTCAATAAATCAAAAACCCACTACCAACAAAATCCAAGTCCAATCATTAATCAGGTCAACCGATACAAAAAAGACTCCCAAACTCTAAAGGTAAACGAATGGAAATTCGATCCTAACGACATCCACTTGATTGGTATTCGACACGGCCAGTTTGACTATATAGATGACGTGGGCAATTACGACATCTTTCTTCTACTCATTCGTGGCATGGTGTTCAAATTCTGGGGATCAACCGTACCAAGTAAAAAACATTCCAAGAGGCACGACAAACCTTTTTTGGTGGAAGGTCAACACAAATATCGTTTCGGATGGCACATGATTTCTAAAGAAGACAAAGTGTACCGAGCACTCAAGCCATGGCCCAAAGGTGTAGTTGTCCTGCGACTAAAGGAAGGAGACAACAATCTCTCTGAAGACCGTCAAGCAGATCGACTGGATCCAGATCCCAATATCTCCATCAATATCCACTGGTCAGGTCTTGGAATCTCGAATTGGTCAGCGGGCTGCATGGTGATGGCAGGAAAAAGCTATATCAACAATCGGAATGAAGTAATAGACTGTTCAAAATTTGCAGCTAGAGTTTATTCCGATCTGAGTGGTGAAAGAAATAAAAGAAAAACAAAAGGTGCTTATAATCTTTTTGCAGACCTCGTACTGGCCTATGCGCCACAAGGGGTGGATCATTTGTACTTTACCCTGGGGCGTGACACCTCTCTAAATCTAGACAGCAGCCTTGGTCAAAATTATAGAAAGAAAATTTTAGATCGAATAAAATAAACAGTTGGAACAATTATACGATTCAAAAGTCCCATACTGAAAAGCAAATTGAAGAATGAAGTGATATAAATTTTATTTCATACCAATAAAGGCAACAAAAAAATACAATACTCACTTATGAAAGCCTCTAAAACTCAAAGAACTAAATCTCCTAATTCACGACAATCTAGATCATTTATTGCAGATAGAAAAAGAGGAAGAATTTTTCAGCAGTCTGGGTTGTCAGGAAGGCCATTTATAGCTCCGATAAGTAGACAACCTGACGCTTTGACAATTAATAGATTTCCAGAAGAAGGAGAAGGTCACAGACGCTCGGGTCCTCCATCTTACATGGAATCCCTGGATATGACTTCAGGCCCAAGTCCAATTAGATTCCAAATAAATCTTTCCCCACCTTCTGGTCGACCAAGGCCTGATTACAACAGTACTGAAAGTCAACTGGGTGCTTGGGAGAGAGTAAGATTAACCTATACTCCATTGGCCTCTTTTAATACAGACACCACATCAGATGGACGTCCGTATGTAACCAGTGTAGCTTTTGGTCTGCAAAACCAAAGGTATTCATATCAAATCGCCCAACATATTTACCAACAATCCAGATCAGGAAACAATAGAACTACCTGGTTACGTGTTCTTTCTGAAATCAGGGGTCACTCCCGAGAACATTTTAATCGATTTGAGGAAACACTCAGGCAATTCGACAGTGAATTATCTCGTCATTTTGCAGGCCTTCCTGGCAGGCATAATCCTGCTGCAGTATCAATGGAACTACTTGATAGTCACATGGAAAGCTTATTGAGGCATTTACATGGCAGGTTAAATTACTTGCTTTGGCAGACTACTTGTGACTGGGAAAATACTGACTATCCTCGGCTATTTAGAGGCATAACTAATATTAATGTTAATCTTAGTCCTAATTGTGGTCCAGCACCCCATGTTCCACCTTTGCCCATTCTTCCATCAACAAGAAGCATAAATACTGATGGCAACTGATTTTAATACTTTGCATATTAGATTCATTACTTACAAATGATTGAGATTTAAAGTAATAATCCATCATACCAATCATGTTATGTATAAATAATTGAATAGAAATAATCTTGAGAACGAGGTATTACGCCTTTGAGGACAACATAAATTTCATTATTCATATTTAACGGACAATTCTGATCTATTTTATTGATTTGGATTTATTAAAATTCTTGGAGGTTGCATTATTGTATAATTATATATAATTTATAGAATCTAATTATACTTCTATGGACATACAAAACATTCTTTCTTTTGGAGCTAAAAAACGTATTGAAAAAAGATTAGCTCAATATCAAGTTACATTCGACAAAGCTGAGAAGCAACATAAAAAATTGGAAAAAGCTAGAAAGAAGGCAATTGTTCAACTTGGTCTATTTGTAGAAAAGCAGAAAGAAACAGTCGAGTCAATTCAATCCATACGTAAGTCTATTTATAATCGAATTGGCAAGGCTGATCGTCTTACGGTGAAAATTTTGAAAAGTGCCTTAAAAAAAGGGAGAAAAGATTTGTTGAACTTTAGTCTTACGGAACATCAGATTTACACCAATACCATCAGCCAACTTTCATATGCCGAATCACTGGGCATTACCATTGCTGGCATGGCTGCTGGAACTGCAACAGCGGTAGGCGTATCGGTGGGAGGTTCGGTCATTGTTGCCAGTTCAACAGGAACTTCTGTAGCAGCTGCTACTTCCATCACAAGTGCAGGAGTAGGACATCTAAGCTGGATGGCTGTAGGTACAATAGCACTTCCCTTGTCTGTCCTATTCATGGCAGGATTCAACCATTGGAATGCAAACGATAAGATTAAGAAAATAAATCTGGCCGAAGAAGATCTGCTGGAAAAAATAGACCTGTTCAAGCAGAAACAATTACAGTGTCTTGATCTCAAACTCAAATCTTCCGAAAGATCAAATGCCCTCATGGCAAATGAAAGGTATTTGACTCTTGAATTTGACAGTTTTTCCAAAAAATGTGAAAAAGTGATCAGTCAGTTTTCCAGGTGGAAAAAGATTAAGGCACACATATCTCTATTTTTAGGAATAAAAAATAAAGATATTGAGGAAATAATTCTAGAGCGCAACAAACTCAAAGTAATTAGTTCTAAAATATATGATAATTTGACCAAAGCAGTTGCTTAATAAATCTTAAATATAGGAGTATATGTCTTTTGATAACAATTATGGATCCCCTGTACCTGTAGGCCCAAATAGTCAGAACCAAATCTTAAATACGGCAGCACTAAAAGCGATAGAACAAATCGTAGAAAAACTAGGTATCATTTACATTCGAGGAAAAGAACTTGAAAATGAACGCTTGGAAATTGAGACGCTCCAATTAGAAATAGTTGAATATTATAAAACAG
Source organism: Saprospiraceae bacterium (assembly GCA_965230575.1). Lineage (GTDB taxonomy): Bacteria > Bacteroidota > Bacteroidia > Chitinophagales > Saprospiraceae > CAJXUU01. The sequence goes on along the minus strand of OZ246013.1, from coordinate 4,273,550 downwards.
AAAGAATTCGATTACTGGAAGCCTTCAGAGCAAAAAAAGAAATAAGAGTTGGTCTGGAAAAGTTGTTAGAGAAAGCTGTTGAAGAAGATAATCATGATATGAAAATGGTATTATTAGATATTTATAAAGAATATATAACTTCTTTAAGTTATGACACTTCAACAAAACAGTTCAAGCGAAACAATGGAAATGAAACTATGGACACTCCGATAGAAATCTAATCCATATGGATAACAATACGCTAATAAATCATTCAGATCTTTCATTCAAAGAAGAATCTGTAGAATTCAAAACAACATTTAAGGATAAAAGGTGTCCCGTCTGTAAACGCAATATTTATCTAAAAGACAACGACTATAGAGTGTTCTCCATGAATGACCTAATTCAGGAAGTAAACAAGTCACGCACAAAAATTTTCAAATCAAATTCTTTATTGTCCAAAGCTGGCAATATCATCTCAAATGTATCCGATCCTTTTCAATTTCTATCTATTAAAGAGCAGATTAAAAAAGATTCGGATCGAGTTACAAAATACTATAATCTATCCTTGCCAATATTAGATCTACCCATCTTTCATGGCTGTCTTGGATGCAACAAAGCATGGCTTATACATGAAGTATTGTCTCGGAGAATGAATAATACGGATTCAAAATTTTCCCGAAGTTTGCTGGACAATATATTCTTTTGGAAGCATGAAAATAATTTATGTTCTGGTGTAGTATTTTTGAGGCCTCCAAAAACATCTTCCTTTAATATTCTTAATGGAAATTGGGGTTTATACTTGAATAAGTTGGCAGCTCCTGAAAAATTAAATGAAGCAAAAGATGCCATCATAAAGGGTAAAATTAAGTCTTGTATAGAAATATTAAAATCTATTGACAAGTCAGCTCTAGGGGCATATCGAGATAATATAGAAATGATCTCATCAAGGTTTTTTGCCCTGAAAAAAAAGAATATTTCTGGAATCTTATCCAATGAAAATTATACTTTGGAACAGAATAAAATAACTCAAGATCTGATCACCTTAATAAATCTAATCGAAAAAAAGTTATCCAATCATAATTTCAATTACTGATAGACCAACTTCTTCCTCAATTTACCATGCTCCAAATTAATCTCAAGAAAATACAATCCTTTCTCTTCCAACTGAATTTGGTCAAAATCACTTCTAATGATTTCCACCACCCTACCCAATCGATCAAATATTCGCAATGATTGAATTTTTGTATCTGACTGAATCAAAAATTCACCATTGCTACTAGGATTTGGATAGATTAGTACTGATTCATCTTTGTAATTGGAAGTAGACAAACCTTCTACATATAGATTCATCAATGTATCATGCGCCACCAACGTTGGTGTCAAATCAGCTTCATTATACATCCTCCTGAATGTGTCGATTTCTGCACTCTGTTCGGCAAGCATTGGAGCCAACCATCTTGGAGGGAGTGCCTGATAATAGACCTTGGCGGAGATATCTACTAGTCCGCTGTACCCATTCAAAGGAATACGATATTTCACAATATCCGAACCACTACCTTCCACTCCATCTTCGTAGTTGAAATCCTCATCCTCCGCTGCAAGCCCATAAATTTGAGTAGTATCATATGCTGAATGACTAGTCCGAAATCCTTTAGGCGGTAGGCGATTGTCCTTCAAGCCTTGATAGGCCCTTTCGAGTATCGTTGTCACCTGGCCTTCCACATTTCCAATGACATACTCATATATCTGGACTTGCTCTTCATCATTAATAATACTATGATGTGGTTCATACTCCTGGTCATGACCTGGCAGTCGGTATTCACTGTCCAATACTCCGCTGCTGAATAAGGTATCTCCCAATTCTTCTTTGACCACAAACTCTACAAACAATCTTCGAGAAGGGTACCCTGAAGGAAACTTGTGCCCTGCCTTATTGGTAAGCAACAAATCAAAGGCAATCGAATCACTTGTTATTTCATTCAAAGTCAATTCTAGATCCAAAGACTGCTCCTGAAGCATAAGCAAAGTTTTAGCGATAGTCTCTTCAAAATGCTCATCGGCTGCTTCTATATTCAACTCTTCTTTATTGGCTTGAATCATTTTGATCATCGGAATATTCGCACCTATCAAATCATGCAGGGCAAATGGTGACCTCGGTGACAAAAACAAATAGTTGGCCGAAATCACAATATCATCTTCCAACCTTGGCATATGACAAGACTGACAAGATTTTGGTGTCTCTCCATCATCATCAAAGTCAGAATTGATCCATTCATGATAGGTGGCTTGTTCGGCAAAAGTCTCTCCTGTAAACTCTCCATCCAGGTCCACCGAATTGGTAAATAAGGTATGGCAGGAAGCGCAAATCCCAGAGCTATTGATATGCTCACTATAAATCGGATTGAATCCAACAAAACTATTCATAGGCGCGGCAAATGGCATTGTGTAAGGACCGTACATGACTCCCGAAGTATCATAGTTGGCCTCTCCAGAAAACAAATGCTCCAGATTTTCTTCTGACTTCATATGACATGCTCCGCACGATACGCCATCCAGACCAATAGTGTCTCCGACCATATCCTCAATCGTATAATGTGCTCCTCCCCTAAGGATGGAAGTAAAATGCCCCTGAGGTGCATGACAAGATGTACATTTCGTTTCTAAATCCAACTTATGGCTTGGATTCACCAATACTTCATGGCTTACCTTGGCCCTCCAAAAAGGATCTTTTGCTGAGTTGGCCATCATAGAAGTAGACCAATCATCGTGGGTATTGATATCATTCCCCTCCCAATCTACCATGGCATTCATTTGTGGATCGAATCCATGACAACCGCTACATCTCTTTGCCGTTGGAAATATATGATTGGTATCTTGAGGAGGTGCGAGATGGGTGTTCAACAAAAAATTGTCCCACTCTTCAACAGAATGAAAAGCTTCATTATTCTCCCTCATTGGAATCATGGAAAACAGAAGGATGCTCATGCACATAAATGCAAAAACCAATAATTTCATATTTAATCGACTTTCTGTCCCGTTATTTTCAGTTTGATCCATCCAATATGTGATAATCTATGGTATAATAATCTTTTGTGTAATTGTATAGCCCTCCGAAGTCGTCAATACTGCGATATAGGTGCCCGAATTAAAATTTTCCGTATCCAATTGAATATGACTTTTGCCTATATCCATTTTACCATTCACGACCTTACTCACCCATCTCCCATTAATATCAAAAACATCGATGTCAATATGATCAGGTTTCAATAAGGATATTTGAAGATATATCTGTCCATCAGAATTCAACACTTCAAATCTAGTATGTCCCTCATTTGGCTCCTCCACATCAACACTTCCTTCATCGACATCAACAAAAATCACATCGGTTGCCATTGGGATACCAATAATATTGTCTTCTTGATTATAGCCAATATCTGCAGGACTCATCAAGGCTGGTGTATTCACGAGTTCTGAGGTTGTAAAATTGTCGCTGAATTTTGTGATGGCGTTTGGAGACCAGGAAGACACATAATAATTGCCTGCCCCATCCGTCGCTATTCCATCTAGAAAGCCCATGTCTGTAGACGCGAGTGTAGAAATGCTAAGATCGGACAAATCTACTTGCTTTATTTTGGCATTGAGTTCCCATGTCAGATAGATCAATCTATTATTTGCATCATCATATAGAATACCATTTGGCCGCTCTATCGTATTATTCACCAAGATCTCTTCAGTAGGGTTTTCAATGTCGGAGACATTAATTTTGTATATCCGATTATTAGTAAAGTCAGTCGCATATAGTAAGGAATCCCCATCATTGGTAAGTCCATTGAGAAATGTTCCAGGAATAGATACTGATAATACTTCTTCTTCGGTAATTAAATCCAAACCAACAATTCCATCAGTCGTAGACCCAAATATAGTATTGCCTAGTACCTCCATTCCAAAACCTGCAGCCGATGAGCCAAAAACAGAAAGATTGCCTTCTCCATCATCTGCAATAATATTAAGACCATTCGAAACAAGCCATTGGTCATTTACAGGATCCCATTCCACACTTTCGGCAGCAAAATATTGTTGGGCACTCAAATTTGCATCTACATAGAAAAGGCTAAGGCAAAAAAAGCAATAGTTCCAAAATTTCATCTAATGCACGATAAGTTGTTTGGACAAAAGTCCAGTATTTGATGAAATATTCAGAATATAGGTACCCGATGCATAACCATTCATATCTATTAATTCTCGATGTTCACCTTGAATAGATAATGACTTCTTGATCACAACTTTTCCATTCATATCCAAGAGTTCAAGGTCCAAATCGAGGCGTGCATTTGATTTAAGATTTAGATGTGTTAGTCCATTTGTAGGATTTGGGCTTACACTGACTTCCTCCAAATTAGGTATGGCGTTAGTAGAAACAATATTCTCTCCGACCAGGTGATAAATTGCACCACCTGAGAATGATGTGATGTACAGCTCTCCATTGACATCTTCGCCAAAGGTCGATACATCATGTGGAAATTGAGCCACTTCGCTGCCATTCCATCCTCCATTGCCGTCAGGCTCCACAAAGTAAAAATCTCCCGTGCAATAATCTGCACAGATATACTTACCTACCATCTCACTATATAGTGTCCCACGATATACAAATCCTCCTGTAATTGAACAAGGTCCAGAAAATCCTTGATGTTGGATTTCATATACAGGGTCGACAAAATCTTCCTGACAGTCCGCCATAGAGCTATTGTTGGTAAAACTGGTTCCTTCATAACATCTCCAACCATAATTTTCACCTCCCGGGCTATCCGCCGCTTGAAAATCAACTTCTTCAATAAAATTTTGTCCTACATCTGCAATCCAAAGGTCTCCAGTTTCCTTATCGAAACTATATCTCCACGGATTTCTCAAACCAATGGCCCAGATTTCGTCCAAGGTAAAATCATCTTCTGCAAAAGGATTATCAGCAGGAATAGTATATGGCAATCCATTATCAACATCTATCCTGAGCATTTTCCCCAACAATGAAGTTCTATTTTGACTATAATTATCAGGATCATTGCCAGCACCACCGTCTCCCATTCCAATATACAAGTATCCATCTGGTCCAAACTTCAAACATCCTCCATTGTGATTCCATACAGGTTGGTCTATTGCCATAATCTCCTCCGCACTATTCGGATCAGCTAGATTCGGGTCTGTACTGCTCACTTCGTATCTGGCAATCACGGTATTACCACTATTATTGATATAGTTTACAAAGAAGTAACCATTAGATGCATAATCAGGATGGAAGGCCATCCCAAGCAATCCACGTTCATCTTGATTACTAGAATTGAAAACTATATCATCAAGATCAATAAAAGGTTCTGCAAGCGTATTTCCATCTGTATCTACAATTTTGATCTTTCCTCTTCGCTCCACAACAAATAGCCGGTCATCACCAGCATGTGTAATATCCAGCGGACGATTAAATCCATCTGCAAAGAGTTCCAACTGCAATGTTTGGGCATTGACATCCATTCCCAATATGATTACAAGAAGTGTGTAAAAGATATATTTCATATTTATCAATTTGTGCATTAAATAATATTAAGGTTTAAGTGGTTTTTAATTTTCGATTACAATCTTACTACTGATCGCCTTCTCTCCATCCACTATTCTGAGAAAGTACAATCCAGGAAGCAAATCTAATTCTAATTCGAAATTTTTACGATCGGAAATTTCAGATTGATGCATTATTTTGCCAGAAAGGTCGACTACTGTGCATTCTGCTTGACTGGATAACTCTTGAGACAAGCGAACCATAAATTTGCCATTGGAAGGATTCGGATATACCAGTGAGTAATCAAAATATTCGTCTTCTGTAGCCAATGGTTCATTGACGACGACACTGACTTCAGTACGCTCACTCGGGCAAAACACTCCTGCAGAAATCGACCAATCATAAAAATAATAGTAAAAATCTTGTCCAAAATTGCCTCCTTTAATCGTTACTACATCGTCGATTTCATATGGAAAATCAACATCCTCACTACTTCTCTGCAATCGCGGACCAAAATTGCCCGTGGTCTCCAGGTTTTGAAAGAAGTCAGTAGTCAAAAGATAATTTTCGCCTTCTGCTATTTCAAAACCGAGGTAAATTGTACTTTCTCCCTCTTCGATATCAACAGAAATAGATGAAACTGCACCGCCGAATTGGTCAGTAATTAATATTCTTCGTATACCAGGTAAATCAGTATATACTTTTACCGAATCTAAGCGCATAGCCTTGAAAACATCAAATCGCAGTGCATTATTCTGATCTGCATTCGGAGTATACAAGGTACCTGCATGATCTTCCATTCCTACCTTCCCATTAATTCCTGAACCAGCCCTATTTTCAACAAAAAAAGATGTATTTGATGTCAATCCAGGCACCTCTATACTTTGACCAAATCCTATTGGACTTTGATTTGATTCTGAATCGAACCAGGCCAAATTATTCCCTTCTCCTGTCAATATAGCAACTTCACCAAGCTTAATAGAATCTCCGAGTGCTTCGGGCGCATCAGGAATTTCATTTACGATTACTTCCAACGAATTCGATTCAAAATCACTGCAAAGACCTTCGACATTGGCAAAATATACACCAGTCTCTGTAACTTCTAAATTATATCCCGTATCTCCTGTCGTCCAGACAATGTCCGAATCTTCCACATCTACATTTACGACCTCCAGAACAATAGATTCTCCTCGACAAAATTCGGTAACATCACTTGTCACCACTACAGGTTCCTGCACTGGATCTACACTCACTGCGATATTTTCAGAATATCCAATACACCCATCAGCGTCGATCACCTCCAAACTGAAATTGCCAGAGTTTGATACAGTGATTGCATTGACATCCGCTCCATTGCTCCAAACATAGGACTCAAATTCGCCATCTACAGACAATGTCACACTATCTCCCATACAAAAAGTAGTAGGTCCCGAGATTGTGATATCAGGGCTCTCACCCAGACATTGACCTTCTGTAATTCTAATCTTTGAGTTGGATTTCAAGTTATATTCCGTTTGTATCAGACCTGAAGGCCATTTCACGGTGATCGAGTCTACGGACTCTGCACTCCCTACTCCAAAATAAGAAATGTTTGAGTTGGCAATACCATAACTTTCACCTGCTCGCACCTCTCGCACCTGAAGACCCCAGTCTCCATAGATCTCCACCCGCGCACCGATGGCATTTCTATTACTTTCGACTCCTACAAGCGTCACAGCAAAATAATTGTTATCACCTCCATCATTCATCCATAGCTTGTCGGACACGGATGAAGGATTGTTGAATGGCATCGCATAACCTCCATAAATATCAAGATATCCATCATTATTCAAATCACCAATGGCAAGAGATTCCATATTCTTATCATCAAACAAATTAGGGATCTCCGTAAAAGAGAGGTCGCCATTGTTGCGAAAAATTTGTCCCTTACTCCCTGTCGTAATGATATCTACCCATCCATCATTGTCAAAATCCTTCATCAATCCTTGTATCACCAGTCCTTGAATATTCAAATCGGCAGAGAGTAATTCAGAAAAATATCCATCCCCGTCATTCATAAATATCTGTGACCTATAATCATGATTGGTTACGAAGCAATCCAACCATCCATCATTGTTGATATCCTGAAATTCTGCTGTCCAAGATTGCCAGCCAACTGCCAACCCTCGATCATGTGCTTCTTCTGTAAAATTGCCTTCTCCATCATTAATGTACAATTGATTTATCCTCCTTTTGTCCGTATCATCAAAAACACCTTGTCTACATTTGGCGATGTACAAATCAATATCTCCATCATTATCGACATCGACCCAGGTACTTCCATAATTTCCAGAGGCGATCTCACCAGAATCACCATTAATGGACATGTCTATCCATTCGTCATTGGTAGTAAATCCTCCTGCACCATCATTTCCCCATATTCTGCTTTCACCATTGTCATGGCACACAAAAGCATCAATAAAACCATCATTATTTATATCTGCAAAATTGGATCCCTGGACAAAGACGCCAGCAGCTTGAGGCAATTCATATTTTTTGAATGTATTCCCATCCTCCAATTCAATTACCAAAATCTCATCGTTGAGGCCTCCTGTAAGTATTTCATTGGTTCCATTATTATCTATGTCTCCCATACACATGCTCCATTGGCGGCTACTCCCTGTAGAAGGTCCTACTATACTTTCAAAACCCTGATTGGGTAGATTTTGCAATTCAATATTAAGATCCTTTGCAAAATTCTGTCTTACTATATCATCCAAACCATCTCCATTCATATCTATTATCCCCATGGCGACTCCACTAAAATGTTCTGTTTCAGAAAGCAAATGGCTCCTATCTGTAAATGAAAATTGGGCAAAAGAGGAGTGATAGCTGCAAAAAATCAGCAGGGCAGTAAAGAATTTGAAAGCGTGTCTCATTTAATTAGTCTATTTTGTTTTAGAAGGCCCCATTTCATAAATTCGCTTCAATAGTTTTTTTTCAATCGCAATAGGATCTAGCAAATTCTATGATGGTTGTTTGAAATAATAAAATATTAAGCACATTACATAAATACTACGTAGATATTATTTGACAGGTTGGAATTTTTAACAAATCATATTGTTTTCAAGACATAATAAAGCAAATAAGGCATCATATTTGATTTATTTCTTATATGAAAAAATAAAATAAGTGGATGTATTAATATATTTTTAACCCTTTAAATCGTTAAGTAACGTCTGAATGATATAAATGCACAAAAAATATGGTGTATTCGTATTATAACTAACTTATAAATAATTGAATTATGACAGCTGCAATGATAACACAAAAGAGAGATAAGACTAAGGCTCGAAACACTTCAATAATTATCCACTTATTGCTTTTACTAATCGCCTTTTTCTATTTCTGGACAATGGATATTAAAAAGCCGGAAAAGACTTTTAATACACCGATAGTCGTGGACATGAACTTCAAGGAAAGTAGCTTGAGTAAATATGCACACTCCGATCCTGGAAAAAAGAAAGCAAAGACCAAGGCGCCTAAGAAGGTAGAGACTAAAAAGACGAAGAAGGTAGAAACTAAAAAGCCAAAAATCGTTGAAACTAAAACGCCTAAAGTTGTAATTCCAGATCCGAAACCTAAGGATCCTACTCCTACCGATCCTATCGTTTCAGAAACAAGAGTCGAAGACAGTCCGATAGAAGCTGTAGAGGAGGAGATCGAAATTGAAGCTCCTGAAGAAGAAATCATTCCAGAGGTAATCGAAGAAGCACCAGAAGAAGAGGTGATCACTGAAGAAGATCTGGAAGAGTTGCTGGAAGAAGAAATACAAGGACAAGAGGAAGAAGCTCAAGAAGCGGCAGAAGAAGCTGCTGCGGGAGATGGTGGAACGGATAAAACAAATTCATCAGTCGAAGGAGATGGTGGCACTGGAGAAAGTTCAGATGGCGATGGTGACGGAGCTACATCAGGAGATGATGGAGATGAAGGTGTAGGTGAAGTAGGAAGCGGAACAGGAGATTATGATGGCAGTGGTGATGGTGTTTTTGGTAGAAAAATTGTAAAAAGAAACTGGAGAGAGTTATTTGCTGGTGGAAACCAATCTAAAGGAAAAGGCAAAATAGCTGTAAAGATATGTGTAGACAGAGCTGGTGCCGTAAGGTATACCGAAATATTATTTGACGAAACTACGGAGACAGACTCCAAAAAATTGAAGCAGGCTATGAAGGCAGCAAAGGGATATAAGGTCCAGGAAGACCCTACTGCACCGCCAGAGCAATGTGGAAAGTTGATATTCAACTTGGATATCAATGCATTCAGAGCAAACTAAAAAAACCTGGAAACAGGCTCTCGATAAAATTAAAAAAGCCGCAAATCTGAATAAGATTGCGGCTTTTTTATTGGCTTACCCTTCCCCGACTAAAAGGAATTGAACTCAAGGTGTTTAATATCTTTAATTATTCGTTTGCTTTTTTGTGATCGGCCAAAAATTTAGCCAATCCTATATCTGTTAATGGATGCTTTAATAAGCCGAGCATTGCGCTCAATGGACACGTCACTACATCTGCCCCACTCCTCGCAGCTTGCACAATATGCAATGGAGATCTCACTGAAGCAGCTAGAATTTCGGTCTCATACCCCTGGATAGCGTATATCTCAGCTATATCCTGAATCAGGCTCATCCCATCCCAAGTAATATCATCTACTCTTCCAATGAATGGAGACAAATATGTTGCTCCTGCTTTCGCTGCCAGGATAGCTTGACCTGCAGAAAATACCAAAGTACAATTGGTACGTATTCCGTGCTCAGAAAACCAACTAATTGCCTTTACTCCATCTTTAATCATTGGCACTTTGACCACAATATTGGGAGCAATCTGAGAAAGTATTTTCCCTTCTTCGATCATTCCTTCGAAATCCGTCGAAATCACTTCAGCACTCACATCTCCATCGATCAAATTGCAGATGGCTGCATAATGCGCATGAACATCGACATCACCAGTAATACCTTCCTTGGCCATCAAAGACGGATTGGTAGTGACTCCATCAAGAATACCAAAAGCTTTTGCTTCAGCTATTTGATCAAGATTCGCAGTATCGACAAAGAATTTCATATTGTTATTTTAAGAGGGAAAAAGTGAGGAACTACACCGAGTCGCTCAACCGCCTACCCTTGCTTCATTTCTGACCTGGGGGAGTTCAGCAGGAGCTGACCGTATAGCCCTCACAGACCGCAAAAGTAATAGTAAATATTTATTATCCAAGGATGTTGAGAAGAGATTTTTTATTGCTTGTTAGATTGGTCAAAGTATTTTACCAAACAAGCTATTGATTACTTGTTTATGGCACTCTTCAGATTGACATAGTATTTCGTTTTATGTGGTATTATTCAAAATACAGGTTTTTATTACCTAATCAATTAAGACTGAGGCAATGGTCTGATATACTTCTACATCCTGTAGGCTGTGACCAAATCCATTGGTAGGTACGAGTCGAGAGTTTTTCCACTTTGAATGAATAGATTCAGCTTCATAAAAAAGATTCACATCATCATCCTTGTCATGGATAATAAGGCCGTCGACATTGATATTTGAAGCAAAATCTGCTGCATTGTAAAAGGTAATTTCTCTTCCAAATCGTTCTTGGATCAAATTATAATACCGCTTCCCTACTCTATTTCCCAAACTGATCATTTTGAAATATCGTTGAGTGATATCAACCAACTTATCAGGTGATGCAAGAATAATCAGATCATCAACGAATGAAGGTTTGTATTCTGACATATAATAAATAGTGGAATATCCACCTACTGAATGTCCTATAATTGTCTGGGGCTGATAATGCGCGGCCACTTTGCTGATCGTCTGACCATAAAGAAGCGCTTGAAATGTTTCCCCTCCTGTAGCTCCGTGGGCAGGCGCATCCATCATTATGATATTAAGGTCGGTATCTTTTAGCGCTCGGTAGAGTTTGCGCCAACGAAATGAGTTGGATTCCCAACCATGGCACAGCAAAACCTTCCTTCCGGATTTGCCATTATCATATGTCATTATCGGCATCCCATTAAAATCCAAGGTCATTTTTTTGAATTTCTTTAGGAACTTCTTTTGGTAGGATTGGATTTTTCCTTTTCTGGGAGAGCAGAATATGTCAAGGGCTATTTCTGCTGCCTTTTTAGGTGCTACCATGCCCAGCGTATTAAGGCCCAAGCCTACTGATTTCAGCAAGATATTTTTTGTGATTTCACTCCTTGTCATGTATCCAATCTATTAAGGATGCAAAACTAGTAATTGATTTGTGGATACACACATTACCAAAAATAAAATTGATAATCATTGATCAATCTATTCAATTTAAAAGTAATCCTTCAAAACACAAAGGCATTCAAAGCAACCAGTCGACCGATTATCTTTGAATGCCCTATGTATATTGGATTATCTCAAAAAATCTTTATTCAACATTAAAACCCAATCATCATTTTCTCTGCTTTGATCCTACCATTTTCGCTATAGCGCAGAATATAAATACCCATTGGTAACGAATTTAACTCTGATTTGATCACAGACTTTAGGTCTGGTAAATCTTGGAAATCTCGATTTGCAAAATCTGAAACTTTAGCTCCAGAAGAATCATGAATTGACAAGACTTTAATGTCACGGTCTTCCGACATTCCATTTCTAAGAGCAAAATCGGTATTCTTCTTATTTATATCTTGATTGCTTGTTCCTCCTGGATCACATACCTCAATACTGGTTGAACCCATAGACTGTGGCAGTTGATAGCCATTGGTGAAGGGATTTTGAGGCAAATTGAAAAAAGGATATAACAAGTACATAAAATTCCCTACCGATGTTCTAAGATTACCATCAGACACTGGAGCACCATATGCTGATCCCACTACCCAATTAGCAGCTCCGTCTATGCAACACAAATCATCCAAAGCGTCTGGTTCAGCAACCCCGGCGAGTAGAAAATTAGAAACATTATAAGCTTGCGAAACCCAACTTCTCTTGCCTCCTACCACTTGATTGGAAAAACTATATAAGCGATACATCATAGGAGTATTGCTAGCCAAAGGTTTACAAAAATCATCATTTAACAGAGCCACATCATTTTCAACTGTACCACAATTTCCCTCAAATGTTTGATAGTTTGTTGTAATTAGTTCTCCTGTTTCATCAATAAATTCGTCAAGATCATCTGCCGTAATATCTCCTTCTAGTACTACTCCACCAATAACTCCAAGAACTTCTAATAATTGAACATACCATTCTGGATTAATTGTAACACTACACCCGCTAGATGATGAAACCATCCCTGCATCTAAGGTTGTGGTTTGATTAGCGGTGATATTCTCTTCTACAAAAATAGCCACATCCTCATTCACAGCTTGAGAGTTTTTACTAAAGAGTGCTTTCTTAAGAATTGCCATGGCATTGGATTTTGTGTCATACTTATAAGTGACACAAAGATCTGTTGAACATTGGCAATTTTTGTCTATTACTCCATCTCCTTTCAGACATAAAAGATGGTAGCCAACTGCTGCATAGTTTGGTGATATTTCGCTTTCATCCATTCCAAGGTAGCTGTATTGTCTATCTGTACCTCCGGATCTGCTACCCTGAGTCCAAATCATATGAGCCTTGGCTGGTCCAATATTGTATCTATAATGCCATCCATGAGAATTAGAATTGAATGTTACTGCTGGATTCACATTGCTAATTGGAGTATTATTAATAGTACCATTTGGTTTAAAAAATGGAGAACCCGCTGGAGTAGCTTCCTGAGTAGTAATTACGCTACATTTACAAGGTAATTGATTTGGAACCGAAGTATTAGTTGGTGGAATAAAAGCTGCAGCTGCCACAATAATCGGATCGCTTTCAGTTGGTTCATTCGACTCGTAAATTATTTCAGTAAACCTTTGATAAAATGAATATGCATCAAAAGCTAATATTGATTCATCACCCATTAAATAGTCTAATACATTGATTTCTTCTTGTTGAACAAATTCAGAAATCGCATCAAACATTTCCATGGATACTGCCAGATCAAATTCATCATCCGAAGACACATAAATCTCCTCTTCCAAAACTTCATCAATAAAATCGTCTGAATAAGAAAAAATATAGGTTTGATCAAATTGAAGATTTTGAAGAATCACTTCATTTTCCTCGGTCACAGTTTCGAATAACTGATTCCCTTCAGTGTCAGATATTATTAATGTTCGCGTAGCTTCGATCTCATTCATTTTAACCAGAACAGATGCATTCAAAGTATATTTCAAAACTGAAACAGACTCTATTCCACTATAGGGGCTCTCGCCAATAACATAGGGGTTTTCCTGAGTGTTTCCTGTGTAGTTTATCGTTATTATTAATAAAAAGCATAACAATAATTTTCTCATTAGGTATATAATTTTCCTTTCCATTGTGTGTATTTTTTTTAATTAATTTATAGCTATCTAAACTGTCAAGACTTAATTCATTAACCAGTTCAGAACACGAATTAAAAACAAAAGGCGCCTAATGCAATTTATTCTATGTGAGAGATAGTGTTGAAAATATTTAAAAGGTAAACACAGTTGAGAATTTTATCGAAATTGGACTTCCGAAAGGCATACGAACCGATGATTTATCTTAATGAAGTGGTTTAATATTTGGTGCAAATTTTCTCTGTATGTCTCTGATTTTCAACCTTTCGCGTTTATTCATTACCGAGCTACTGCTGAGCTTTTCAAAAAATTGATTTGTATTGAAAATCGAGCCCTAATAATTCATTTTGACCTTTGTTTTTAATTCACCAATATGTTTTGATTGGAAAATTAATTGAAAAGAAGTCAGAATATGGCTTTGGAGACAAATTCAGTTATATTGAGTGATTAGACCAAACTCATTTTTAATCTTTGGCCAAAAACCTTAAGTCATTAGAAGTCCAATTGTAAAATTTTCACGCAAACTCCAGGTCGGCGACTAAAAAATGAGAAAGAAGCTATGTCATTTGGATAAATAATTAAACCAATGTCGCATTTCATCGCTGATAACTTTAAGATTTGTTAGTGGAGACGGCAGATTCTACCAAACTTGATCATCTCGAGGTAAAAATCCAATGAGCGTTTCAATTTAAAACCTAAGTTCTAAAAATGCTCTAAAAATTGTAAATCGTTCCCAATCTAAATTCAGTTCCAGATCTGGACTGGTTATAAACATCATTATTACTACCCAATCTCTTAGAATATGAAACTCCAGCCTGAATCGTAAATTTTGGTGAGATATGATACCTTAATTCTATTGGAAACTCCAAGGCATATTCCTTATAATTTGGTTGGCCATATTTTTTTAGATTCTCGAACTTGTATCTCAAATCCAAGCCCATTCCCAATTCAAATTTACCATTTCGAATCTGAATAAATTCATATCCAACACGTCCAATATATTTTCCATTGCTATTTGTTTGGAATTCAAATTTCATGATCCCTCTATTTGCCAATTGCCGTTTATATCTAAGACTTGTCCCTATTCCTCCTTCCTTGTCATAGGTGAGATGAACACCAATGCCGTTTTTAGAAGGAGCGTCGCTTTGAGCAACTGTGAGAACAGGAAGAGCAATGAACATAATATTGAAAAGCCATTTCATAATTGGTAATATAATTTTCGTTGATAATAATCTTGTGAAATTTAATGTGTGAAAAACGTCCAATAGATTTCAATTGTCATCCCTAGCCCAAAAATTAATACCAGTATAACAGAATTTTGAATCTATTAGCATTTCATTAGGATGGGCACAAAAAAAGAAGTCCGACAAAATCGGACTTCTTCGAATATTTTTTTTTCAACTTTTTACAGCTTTGATATTTAGTGTTTTTACCTATCGTGCAAAAGTAAATGTTCGAGTTCCAGAAGTTTTGATTGTAAATCCAGAAGATTCTTCACTGAAATCCACACTTTCTACCAATACCATTTCAGCCTGGCTCAATGATTCGATGGTAAATGTTGAAGATCCACCTTCGAAATCCGAACCAAAGACTTGAAGTTCATTATCTGTCCTTATCCAATTGGTAGCACTGAATATTGATTCGGTTTCGTCTTTTACATTTTCAACTCCAGAACTTATCTCAGTCACTTGGACATCATAGGATCCAGACCCTGTTATACTGTTAGGATTATCAGAAACTACAATTGATCCTGTAGTAGATTTCAATTCTGCTACCGCGGAAGTCTCCGCAAAAAGACTACTACCTAAAAATACTTCAAAGTTTATATCAGAAGAAAAATCCGATAAAGTCCAGTCCCCAATTATGTTTGCAGGAGCTACTGGTACATAAATTTGACTTTCGAAAGTATACATAATCTGAGCCCTGCTATCTACCAAATCGAATGGCCCCATTGGTGTCCCATCCAAAGATTCAGTAATTACCAGCTGGTTTTCCGTAGCATCTACGATGGTAAAAGTCCTAACATTTCCACCTTTTTCGGTTATGGTAATCGTTCTGCCACTGATAGAATAAGCACCATCAGTCAAGAATGAATTTGACAGTTTCGAAGTAGACATAGTACTTGGTCCAAACGGATCATAATCCGTCGTCTCAACATCCAGATTATAAAAACCAGACGCCAAAAAATCTCCATTATCCCCAAAATTCATAGGTGCATTTCCGCTAGAAAAAGTTCCTATCGACAATTGATCGACCAACCCATCTATTGAACTGAAAGTCCCTCCATACTGCTTCAATTCCGCATTTGTCAAAACCCATCCACCTTTTATCTGATCTTTCCATCCCGCTATATATTCTGGTGAAGCCAGGAAGTAGGTTCCCTTGACAGCAGTCATTAAAGGTGTACCCATGAAGTCAAGAGTAAGTGAGTAATCAAAATCCAGGTCCATGCGATCTTCGGTCAATCTTGTGATCAGCAAGTCAGCATCAAAACTGCCTTCCGCAGATGTTGAAATCGTATTTCCATCTCTTGTCCATGTGCCCAATTGATCAAATGTCAATTCTTGTCTGGACAAATTAATATTTCCTTCTTGCTCCGATTCGAGTTGTATCAAGTACATCCCTTGAGACTTAACGGTATTGGGATCTTCCGCAAATTGCATGGTCGCTTCTCCGCCTACCATCTGGCCAACAAAATTTATAGATTCACCGTCAGCAGAAGTTACTCCAGAATAGTTGATATCAATTAATGTCCACTCTTTATTGATATCGGCATTTTCAGAATCTGATCCGCAACTTGAAAAAAGAATAATGGCAAGTGCCAATAGGGGTAATAGTTTCTTAGTCATCATGTCTAACTTTTTAAATTTATAATATGGTTAATGTGTTTATACATACAACCCAGGGGTGGTCGTAAATATTGGTTTATTTTAATTATCGTAAAAATAGTGATTTATAAACAAACAATGTCCGAAATAAATTAATACCTCGGACATCGTTTTTATTTTCATTCCATTCGTTTGGAATTATCCTCCAAAATCATCGAAGGCTACATTTTCTTCAGGTATTCCCCAATCATCCGCCATTTTAATGACAGACTGGTTCATCATCGGAGGCCCACAGAAGTATAATTCTAATTCTTCTGGCGCTTCATGCTTGCTCAAAAATTCATCAATCACCACATTGTGAACATAGCCTTTGAAACCATCTCCGTTCGGATCATCAAGATTTTCTTTTAGCACCCAATTATCCTCTGGTAGTGGATTATCCAATGCTATAGCAAATGTAAAGTTCGGGAATTGCTTTTCTATTTCTCTGAATTCTTCGATGTAGAATAACTCTTGTCTCGTCCTACCTCCATAGAAGAAAGTAACTTTTCTTCCTGTCTTCAAAGTATGAAACAGATGGTACAAGTGAGACCTCATCGGTGCCATACCTGCTCCTCCTCCAACGTACAACATTTCAGCTTGTGTAGGCTTGATAAAGAATTCTCCATAAGGCCCTGAGATGGTCACCTTGTCTCCAGGTTTACAACCGAAGACATAAGAAGAACAGATTCCTGGATTCACATCCATCCACCCGCCTTTCGCTCTATCGAAGGGTGGTGTAGCAATCCGAATGGTCAACGATACTATATTACCTTCTGCAGGGTGATTCGACATGGAATATGCTCTAAATATTTCCTCATCGTTCTTCATTTTCAAATCCCACATTTTGAACTTGTCCCAATCTTTCTGGAATTTATCCGGGGTGTCATGGTATTTAGGATGTGCCGTAATATCCATATCCTTATAGTCCACTTCGATCGGTGGCACATCTACTTGTATATATCCACCTGCCTCGAAGTCCAATGTCTCCCCTTCTGGAAGTTTCACAATAAACTCCTTGATAAAGGTAGCAACGTTATAATTTGAAATTACTTCACACTCCCACTTCTTGATACCAAATATCTCTTCTGGAATGCTGATATCCATGTCTTGTCTTACTTTGACCTGACATGCAAGACGCAATCCTTCGGCAGCTTCTTTTCGAGACATGTGGTTCATCTCAGTCGGAAGAACATCACCTCCTCCTGAATGCACATGACATTCGCACATCGCACAAGTACCACCACCTCCGCAAGCAGATGGTAGAAAGATGTTTTTTTCAGACAAAGCTGTAAGCAACGTTGATCCTGGTTGTACTACCATTGGATTCTCAGTATCACCATTTACAGTAATCTTCACGTCTCCTTGAGGCACAAGTTGCTTTCTGGCATAGATAAGCATCATTGATAGTAACAGTATGACGCCTGAGAACACAACAAGTGCCCAGATCACGGTCATATACGAAAACAGTATTGTCATTAACATATGATAGAATATTTATTTTTTTTATAATTCTTAGACCTAAGTCAGAATCAATTTATTTTTTTCAATTAAAATGCTGATGGATCTATACCCATTAGACTCATAAATGCAAGTCCCATAAGACCAGTAAGCAAAAATGCCATACCCAATCCTCTTAGTGCTGGTGGAACTTGAGAATACTTGATTTTTTCTCTAATCGCAGCAATAGCAATTATTGCTAAAAACCATCCAAATCCTCCTCCAAGCCCAAATGCTACAGACTCAGAAAAATTGTATTCTTTGGAAACCATAAATAGTGAACCACCCAAGATCGCACAGTTTACAGTGATCAGTGGTAAAAATATACCCAGCGAATTGTACAAGGACGGAGAGAATTTCTCAATTACCATCTCTACCAATTGAACCATCGATGCGATTACGGCAATAAACAAGATCAACCTTAAGAAGGTAAGATCAGTCTGGAATACCCCTGTATCTGAAAGCAAGTGGGTATAGATTACCCAGTTGATCGGCATGGTGATTCCCAATACAAATATTACTGCCAAACCCAACCCAAAAGCAGTTTTCACAGTTTTAGATACCGCGAGGTAAGAGCACATTCCAAGGAAATAAGCCAAGGCCAAATTTTCAATGAATGCTGATTTTATAAATATATTTACTAATTCCATTTTTCTATATATTAAATCGCTCGAAAGCTGATTATTTTACTTTTTGTGTTGCTCGTGAATAATTTAGGATACATCTACTAATGATGGATTCCAAGCTCTGTGTATCCAGATCAATACTCCGATCACAAACATTGCCGATGGGAAAAGTACCATCAAGCCATTATTTGCATACCAGCCCATTCCCCAGGTGGTGGTCGTATCAATTAAATATTCAGGAGTATTGCCAATAATCTTGGCTCCGAACAACTCTCCTTTTCCAAACAATTCTCTTACAAAGGCAACAGCCAAAAGTATGATACCATACCCTATTCCATTTCCAATACCATCCAATAATGATCGGTAAGGATTATTGGCCATGGCAAATGCTTCCAACCTTCCCATTACAATACAATTCGTAATGATCAAACCAATAAAAACAGAGAGTTGCTTATAACTATCAAAAGCAATCGCCTTTAGCGTAAGCTCTACAATCGTCACCAAGGTGGCAATGATTACCAACTGTACTATCATTCTTACTGCCTTTGGGATTGAATTTCTCAATATAGAAGTGATAAGATTCGCAAGAGCAGTTACCACTACCACCGCTACAGCCATCACCGCTGCATTTTTCAATCCTGTAGTTACGGCCAGGGCTGAACAAATACCCAATACCTGTACAGTAATTGGATTGTTACTATCAAGAGGATCTGTGAGCAGTTTTTTCTCTGCTTTTCCAAATCCGATTGAAGATTTCTTTTCGGCTACTTTAACATCTGCCATAATACTATTCTTTAAATTTTGATATTTAAAATGAGTACTTAATTATTATTTCTTTAGTGACTTTAGTACTGGTGCGTAGTAATTCAATCCTCTTTTGAGCATTTCATCTACTCCATCTGCTGTAATCGTTGCTCCAGAGATACCATCTACCTGCCATTCAGGCTCTTTGGCGCCTCCTTTGATTACACCTACTCCAGTAATATTACCATCCTTATCTACAAACTTCTTACCTACAAATTGTCTTTTCCAAGCTGCATTATCCTTAATCTCTGCACCCAATCCTGGTGTCTCTCCTGCATGATCAAAGTCTACACCTGATATTGTTCTCAGATCATCTTCGACTGCAATATTACCCCAAATTCTATCCCAAAGACCTTTACCCATAACAGAAAGAATGTATGTCTTCTTGCCACTGTCATCTGTAAGTGTGTACATTGGAAGTATACGCTCACTTTCAGGTTTCTTAGCTTCCTTCTTCATATCAATACTTTCAGCCAATCCTCCTTTATGTCCTGCAGCAACCACCTGCTCCGAAGAAACAGTATTTCCTTCCATATCAAAAACCTCCTGCTTTATTTTACTATCAAAAATAGCTTGAACCTCTTCAGTTGTTAACTCACTCGCCTTGATATCCAATTTCTTCTCTACTGCCGCAAGAATTGCTTTTTTAGCATAAATAGCTTCATTCAAGTCGTGCGTTGGTTTCAACCAGGTAAACAATCCCGCAAGGGTAATCGCCACGATGGAAGTCATTATTAGAACGAATGTTATTATTTGATTTGTGCTATGCATGTTTCATCCTTTTTGCCATGTTAGCTTCTAACACGTAGTGATCAATAAGTGGAGCGAAAGTATTCAAGAATAAAATTGCCAACATCCATCCTTCTGGATAGGCTGGGTTTAATACTCTTACAATCATTCCTATAAAACCAATCAAAAATCCATAAATCCATTTTCCAGTATTCGTACCCGATGCAGTTACCGGATCAGTAGCCATAAATGCCATTGCAAATAAGAAACTACCCATGTACATCTGATAGTACCATGGCACCTCCATGAATGGATTGGCTCCCCAACCATTTAAAATCAAAGCCATAGTCAATCCACCGATGAACATACTTACCATGATTCTCCAGCTTGCTACCTTGGTAAAAATAAGCATCAATGCACCTACTATAATAAGCGGCTTTGATGTCTCTCCAATAGATCCTGGAATTGTACCCCACCACATTTGAGATGGCGTGTACATAGTGGTGACAGCCTCCCAGCCTCCTTTACTGGCTAGGGCAAGCGGAGTAGCTCCACTATATCCATCGACAATATGGACCGAGGCGGCATTAAATTGTTCTAAGTTCAAGACTCCAAATATGCTATTAAAGACATCGTGTGCCCAACCATAAGTGGCTTGTGTCCCTTCTGCCAAAGCATTGTACCCGGATACCCAAACTTCATCTCCAGATATGGTACTTGGATATGCAAAAAATACAAAGACCCTTGCCAGCAATGCTACATTCCAGATATTCATTCCTGTACCTCCAAATGCCTCTTTACCGATAATCACAGCAAAAGCAACAGAAACTCCCAATATCCACAATGGTACATCAGGTGGCATGATCAATGGAATCAATGCCCCGGAAACCAAAAATCCTTCCTCGATGGCATGTCCTTTTTTGGCTGCAAACCAAAATTCGATCCCCAAACCAACAACGTGTGCTACGATGAAGATAGGCAACATCTGAATCAATCCATGAGCCAATTTCAGGTGGAAACCTTCAATAAACCCTGGATACATACCCGCTGCTACAAAGTGCTGATGTCCAATGTTGTAAGTACCAAAAAGGTAACACAATTGCATAGCCAGTACGACATGAACCATCAATCTCTTCAAGTCCATTCCATCTCGCATATGAACTCCACCCTTTGTTACAGTATTCGGCGTGTAAGCGAAAGTGAAAAAACCATCATACAACGTATGTAAAAAAGGACTCTTCTTTTTGTCTGGTTCTATCTTTTTTAAAATATCTATTAAACCCATTTATATTAGATTAATTTCATTGAATATATCGCTATACTCATTTTTGTTTTTTAAGCTTGTTCTCTCATCATATCCAGACCCTCTCTCAATATGGATTGCAAAGGCATCTTTGATGTACATACAAATTCACAAAGTGCTAGATCTTCTTCTGAAAGTTCGTTTATCCCCAATCCTTCCATTCTTTCAAAGTCACCTGCCATAATAGCCTTCATCAAGTGTTGAGGGTATACATCCATCGGCAAGACAGACTCGTACTGACCTGTCACCACAAAAGCTCTCTTCTCACCATGGGTATTTGTCTCACCTTCAAATTCGAAATCCGGGAATAGGAAGTTTGGAAATGTTCCTGAAATACTTGGTCTTGGCTTGATTGGCAACAACCAGCCGAATGCCTCGTACTGATCGCCTTCTCTAATCACGGTAACTTGATTATCCGTGAAGCCCAGGAAGTTATCCGCGGAGATTTCTTCTCCTGTAAATACATTCCCTGCAATAATTCTATTTTTTTCATCGCTCAAATTTCCAGCGACAAGGTCTCCAATATTCGCTCCTTGATATGTTTTTACAATACCAGGATTCGAAACCTGGGCTCCAACCACTGCTACTAATCTCGACGCATCGAATTTTCCTTCCAAAAACAACTTACCGATGATTATTACTTCTTGCACTCCAAGTGTCCAGACTTTGTCATTTCCTTTGATCGGAGCTACGTGGTGGATCTGAACACCTACATTTCCAACGGGGTGCTTGCCAGCAAAATAGTTTTTCTTTACTCCATTCACTGAGCTGAACCCTGTAGATGGAACATCACCTCTAGCATCTAAGCCGAGGTATACAGAACCTTCTGTAAGCGCTCCCAACACGTCACAACCTTTTTGAAAAGCAGCCTCATTCCCATCAATGATCAAGTTGGAATCCAGCGCAAGTGGAGCAGAATCGAATGTAGATATAAAAATATCTCTTGGCACTTCATTGATGTCTGCTACGATATCAAACGGTCTTTGATTCAACATTGGCCAAACTCCACTGCCAGTTAAAAAGTTGACCAATTCTGTTCTTTCTATATTTTCTAGGCTCGGTGCATCGAAAGATTTATAAGAAATCTCTTTATCTGCTAAGATGATGACCTCAGCAATAGCTCGTTTTGCTCCTCTTTTTATTTCAACTACTTCTCCACTGACAGGAGATACATACATGATCTCTGGTCTCTTCTTATCAAAAAACAAAGGATCACCTGCTTTTACTTCTGCTCCGACTTCTACTACTACTTTAGGAATGGGTGATATACCATTGAAGTCTGTAGGCCTGATCGCATACCTACTCGTATGGAGGGTTTTGATCTCTCCTTCTGGTGAACCAGCAAGTTTCAGGTCATGCCCTTTACTAAATGAATAAAAGCCTGCTCCATCGACAAGGTAGGAAGGAGCTTTCTTTGAGAAGAGCTCTCCTATCGTAGGAAAAATTCCAAGATTTGTTTTTTTCGCATCTAATCCTGCTTTCTTTCCTTCTATCTGTATCAAGTTATCAGCTAATGACAATATTGCAAATATCAATATGACAATGCCTATTGCTACTAGAGAAATCAAGAGATAATTTGAATTGCCGCCCGATTGAGCGAAAGAAAACTGGGATAAGAAAAGTAGCGATAAAGTGGCTGCGCGCCTGCACTTAACTAGTTTCATAATGTTTTATAGTTGTTACTCAAAGCCATTTACATATTATAAAAAAATGACCTAGGTTGTAAAAATCGCTGCAAAGATACCAAAGCTTATTTAAATTATAGGTACAACAGTTTCCAAATTATGTTAGTTTTTTATTTAGACTTAATCTAGATAATGAAGCGATTTATGGAAAATAGAACTATCGATCAAAGCATTTGGATAATATTTCATTCGATAGCTGGTTAGAATGTGGATTGCAACAAATGAAGTGATTAAATTCTCTTTCATGACACCAGCCCAGAAGTTGGCCTTAACTCCATGGTTTACAAGGAATTTTTATAAAACACACAACGGAAACATCGCTTAAGCTGCCTTGTCTGATTTATCATAAGGGCATCTTGATGGCAGGACATTTGTCTTATTTAGTCCACAATACAATTACTAATTATTTTTATATTGTAGCTCAATTCAAATGAGCTATCATGCAATCACACACTTTCAACGAATCTAGAAAAAGATTTGAACCACACAATAAAAAATGTTCCTTTTGCCGGACAGGGGGTCGTAACACAAATATGGAGGACAACTGTTTTTATTCAGTTTATAATATTCAAGACCGAACCAACCTTCTTGTTTACAGGAATGTAAAATTCAACGAAATAAAAATAGGGGTACCGAGATGCACCAGTTGTCGAAGCGTACACTCCAATGCTAAAATGGCCAGTCACATCAGTGTATTTGTCGGTGTACTATTAATCTTCATCATACCGATATACTTCACTGTCAAATTTAGTCTTGGTACTATTGGACTCATATTATTGATGGCTTCAACATTTGGCTTGGTGTATTTAGGAATGAAAGCCCTTGAGAAAGGTATTCTTGATGCAAATGAGGTAAAAAGTGAAAAAGAAGGTGCATTGAGAGAACCATTGGTTCGCGAGTTTCTTAGAAATGGGTGGTCTGATACAAGACCTACAGCTTAAGATCATTTTATCCTACACAAATCTTTTTTTTGATCAATAATTATTCTGCTTGATCTAATCAGATGTTAGGTCCAGGTTAGATCAACGCGTGCACCTAAATCTAATCGCAATTAAGTAGGTTTCGCGGTCTCCGTAATCTTTCATTTGTGAAAAGTTGGGAATCAATGACATGCAAAGGAATTAACAATATGTTTTTAATTCTACTTTGAGAGGTTACTGGGAAACACTATTTTTTCGTGGTTATCCTTTGAAATATGTCACAAGACTGCTCAAAGGTTGGCTATACTAACAAGCATTTTTAATATTTTCTTTGTGAATACTTGGCGAACTTTGCGCCTTTGCGGTTAAAGTCAACATCTCATTCAGAAAAATAACAATGTCTTAAAGTAGAATTAAATCACTTCTTTATAAAAGACCTTTTGGGGCTATAAAATACCACCCTATTTTGAGGTAAAAACGATTAACAGCGTTCTATAAAATGGCTTTTAATATTTAATACAATTGTCAAAATTGTTTACCATTCTCTTCTAATCCTCACTATGGTCATATTTTCTAATCAAAAACTCATCATATGGATTTTGCGAATTGGATTTTGATTTTCATTATAGAAGATGAATTAATAGGGCTTTAAAAATTGACTCTCAGCTTATTTGCGTACCAATACCATTTATCACGATATATGTTTTTTTTATTATCCTAAACCAGCAATCACGGATTCTTCATTGCGGATTCTAAATTCACTATTGAAGATGAAGTAATCAGAGTTTAGGAATTGGTAAGAGAGCCTTCGGGCTCTTTTTTTTATTTCCATTATTTACAGATACATGCCTTACATGTTTACCATTCGATTCTTCTTTTCACTATTCATGAATCTATTATTTAACTAAAAAGCAAAAAAATGAAAATTAGAAATTTATTAATCGTTTTTGGAATAAGTGTGTTGGGAATAGTTTCTTGTAGCGATGAAGAGGCAGCATTACCAGATGCTATGGACATGAAGGTTGAATTAAGGGATGGTGGCCCCGAAACTTGTTGTAATTTTGAATGGGAGGTACAGAGCAGCGGTTTTGGTGAAATTTGCTGTACCTATGATATTTTGGTAAATAATTTTGGCAATTGTCAGATCCAAATAGCAGGATTTCCCAATAATGGTTACGTAGCCCCTTATACAACTTCAATTTTTGAAGTAGATGTTTGCGCAAAAAAAGGAATCACCTTTAATGTGTATTCGAACGCAAATCAAACATTCACACTCTGTGATTCAATTTACCTCGCTGCGGATTGTAGTACACAGACCCCTTGTAATGAAGATTGTGTATTTACCCTTCAAACTACAGATCAAGGTAAAGACGTACAATTTACCCACTTCTTGAGAGTAGACGATCACTGCACAGACGAAAATTCTGAAGAATTTTGTGGTGACAATGGTGAAGGTAATGTGATAATAAAGAATGAATCTGGATGTTCTGATGAGGAAGTTAGAGATATTTGGAATGCCTATGGCATCTTTCCCGTTTTGGATCTAATTGATTTTTCAGATTATCAAACCTGCGTTGAATCGGCAATTACCTCAAGAAAAGGGTGTGAAAATGCTCAAGTTAGTGTAGAGTTAAATAATCAGGGAGGAATTGATTATGAAATAACTTATGATTGTGCCAGCTGCAAATTAATCTTTATAGAAGCTCAGGAAAAATCATTTAATGTTACCGAAGATTGTGTTGGAATCGTATTCCCAACAGGGTCAGAAATTTTAGGTGGGCCTATGAATTGTGGACCTTGTTATTAGTTACAAAAAGTTAATGAATAAAGCAGACTAGACTTATGAGGTGCTTCCTCCTTTGTTTAGAAGTTATTTAATTTCCAAACTGTTTACCTCCTTCAATATTGAATGACTATTTTAAAATTAGCTTCTACAGAAATTTGAAGAATAAATAAAGAACGATTAGAAAATTATGTTTAGAACAATGACTTTAATACAAGCTATTCAACCTATTACAAAAGAGGAAAGGATGATCTCGAATGATGTCCATGTGCATTGAATCGAGGTGGAAGGTTATACTTCTAACACCCACTTAATAAATGCAACTTTCGAAATGGGAAACCCTATCAGAGAAGGTTGCAGTTGAATGGTGATGTTTTTAATAGATCTTAATAGATCTTATAGCCGCGCAAAAGTTGTGCGGCTATTTTTATTTATCATCTCGGCAAATGCCTACAGCCATTGAGTTTGAGCCATGCTACAAATGTTAAAATATTGGGTAAGTCTAATTTATTTAGTATCTAGTCAAAAATATTTTTTTTAAAAAGTGTTTACCTTTTACTTCTAATAATGACTATGAGCATTATTAATCATTAAAAACATCAAATTTTGAAAAATTTAATTTTAACTGCATTATGCATAATGTTCTGCACTGTACTATTCTCTCAGGAATTACATCGAAATAATGTTACAGGCGGCGATGGAACCCCAATTCCTCCACCTCCGCCACCTTATGGCAATGGATCTGGATATACGGGGTGTGATTCATGCTTCACCTTTGATCTCTCTTTTTCTGTAACAGCCCTTATTCCAGAAAGCATACTAAGCGACATAACCTTAACAACAACTTCTCTTACAGGAACTGTTACTGGTTTTAACAATGAGTCTTGGGAGGTAGATTCAATAGCGGGTACTGGCTGCAAAACTTATACCTATACTCAGAGCTTATCCATTTGTTTTACTGTAGACTCCACGCTTTGTGATCCATCACAATTCACTAGAGTCGAAGATGTCACCTTCCAATATCTAGTAGATGGAGAATGCCTGGCAGAAGTGCTCAACACAGATCCTCAAGTGGACTATTTTGATCAGAATTGTGTCGGTCCTAATGCGGCAACATGTGATCCGACTACCTTTACTTTTGCATATATTTGTTGCTCTGAACCACAAAGTCCAACCAAAAGAGGCAAAACAGGTATGGGTGCAATATCAACACCTAAAATATCTCCTAATCCTTGCATTGACCATTTGAATGTAGAAAACTTAGAAGGTGGGGAAGAAATAGTAATCACCTCACTCGATGGAAGAAAATTGAAAACAATACAAGTCATCGAAGAATCTAATGAGTATAGAATTCATGGATTAAATGATTTTCCTTCTGGCCTGAATTTCTTGTATGTGATCAGGAATGGAGAAATTGTAACTCAGCTAAAATTTATTAAGCAATAATAAATTAAACTAGTCAAAAGATGGTGCAGGCAAGGTATTTATGGATTGTAATAATATTGTTTATTCAATATACCTTGCCTGCCCAATCTTCGGAAAATGATAGCCTTAGTGCCATCAAGATTGACTCACTTACTAAGCTTTCAGGAGACAATTGGAATCGCAACGGCCCGTTTGATCGAAATATAAAATGGTTGACAGAAGCCGAACAAATCTCTTCTCAATCTGGTAATTGGGAAAGGCAAGTTGAATGTTTATTGAAATTAAGCACCGTCTACAGCTACAAAAAGGATTCTTACCACTTCAATAAGGTTGTATTAAAATCCAAACAAGTTGCAGATCTACATTTGGAAAAGGATCACTTTTACTATTTGTACATTTATAATAATTTGTCTGATCTATACCGAAAAAACAGATCCTATAGAAAAAGTACTGAAAGTTCAGAAAAGGGTATAAAAATGTGTAAAGGCTGCAATACCTATAGCCTAAGCTATTATTATATTCGAATAGCAAATAATTACATATCCTTGGGTGATTATGCAAAGGCAAAGAAATATTTGAATAATGCTGTAACTTTGGAATATAAGGACACTGAAAACGACTCCTTTCAAAAATACCATTCCCACTTCATTTATGCCATTCTTGGAATAGAAACAGAAGACCACCTTCTCGCTATTGAACATCTCGAACTGGCTGAGAAATATTTAATGGAATATTTCCGTGAAGACTATATGAATGAACTGGTAAATATTTGGTTCGAATTCATTGACAATTATATGGCTCTGGGAAAATACCCTGAAGTAGAGAAATATTTGAAAAAGGTAAAAAATTCAAAATTTTTAGATGATACACATACCAGGGGTAAGTACAAAATTCGTCTTGCCGAGTTCAATTATTATAAAAATAATCATATCACAGATAAAATTTTAGACTTAATTGATGAGGGCAACAATTTGCTAACCCAAGTAGAATCCTCTGATTTGAGTCTCGATGATAGAATAAGTTTGAATCTGGAGTTTAAAGGTGATATCTATTTTGAACACGGAGATCATGAAAATGCTTTACTTTCATTTAATAAGGCATTAGATAAAATAGGTTATTCGAAATATGCAGATGATGCCTCCAAGGTCAATGAGAAAGCAATTGTTTTAAGGTTGTTGTATAAAAAAATAGAAATCCTATTACTTCAGAATAATTTCGAAGAAGCAAACAAAATTGAAATTGCAATGCTCTATCTGATCCGCTATTTGCGAATCGAAAACTCTTCTTCATCAACCATAGACTTTTGGGCAAATGAAAATCTAAAAGTAATTGAGCAAATTATTAAGTATAACCATCAAAAAGGTAATTATTCAAAAGTTTACGCTTTGATTGAAGAAAATAAGTCCAACCTATTAATTCAAGATTTAACGGAGAACGAATCACTTGGGTATGCAAATATCAAGCAAGAGAAAATAGAAGAAGGCGCACGGCTAAATTCAGAATTGGCCTATTGCAGAAAAAACATATTTGAGATCAGGCAGTCGGGCAATATGGATTCTAGTTCATTGAGTAAATGGATCAATGAGGAAAGTCGGCTTCAAATTGACCTGGATTCATATCTTAGAAATCTTGAAACGGACTACCCCGAATATTATGAGTTGAAGTATGAATTGAAAGAATTTGGGGTCAAAAATGCTCAGATTCAACTTGATCAACAATCGGTACTTATCGAATATTTCATAGGTAGTAAAAAAGGATATCTTGCCTATGTGACAAATGACAATCTTGAAATTATAGAAATTAAAAATCCAGCATTAATTCAAGAATTAACCTTGGACTACTACTCAAGCTTACGGGACAAAAGCGATGAATTCGAAAAAATATCGAAGCGCTTACACGAAGCTCTGGCTCTGGATAAGTTAAAGGAAATAAATCCTGATGCCAAGCACTTGATTGTCATTGCAGATGACTTTTTGAATAATATACCGTTCGAAACATTGATAGATGGGTCAGGAGATTTTTTGCTAGACCAATATGATATCCAGTATCAATATTCTGCGAGATTGTGGGAGATGATGAAATCGAGGAAATCCGAAGAAAAAAGATATGATTTGGTCAGCTATGCATTTGACAATGATCGTAAACTCTTTGCTGAGAATCGCTCTTGTTTTGACTTGGAGAATGCCACCAACTTAAAGTGCGCAGAAAAAGAAATAAGGTCAGCGATGGAGATATTGGAATCAAAAAACATCTTGAATGTCGAGCAAAACATGCAAGAACTATTTGAATCTACGGATAAAACCAAAATTTTGCATTTGGCGACTCATGCCTGTCTTGACGAAACAGAATCGGACTACAGTCGTATCTACTTCAATGACACCTTGCTTACCAGTCAGGATTTAAAGTTGAGAGACTTCAGCGCTGACCTTGTGGTCTTGAGTGCATGCGAGACTGGCTTTGGAGAAGTAATAAAAGGAGAAGGCTCAATGTCTCTGTCCAAGGATTTTTTCCATGCTGGGGCCAAGAGTACATTGGTAAGTCTTTGGCCTGTAGATGATTGTGCTACTGCTGACCTGATGGGCTACTTCTATGAGAATATCAAGAAAGGGTTGCCCAAAGATGAAGCGCTGAAAAATGCAAAAAACAGCTATAGACAATATGCCAATCCTGAAAAAACACACCCCTATTATTGGGCTGGTTTTATTGTGGTTGGAGACTGCTCTCCCATATGGAATAATGACTATTCACTATTGTATATGCTATCATTACCGATTGCAATAATAGTGCTTCTTGTATTGTTAAAAATGTACAAATCGCGTAAGATTTTGGGGTAGATCACCTTACACTACTGTTTTATTATAATTTTGTCCACCATATTACGTAGAAAACCATTAAAACTTTAACTTTTGGAAAGTCTGAAGGAATATCGAGAACTTTTTTTGAAAGGTGACAATAGCCTGCTAAAGTTGTTGTATACTCGATTCCATGATGATATCCTGAGGGTTTTAAAATCTAAAAGACTTTGTCCTCCAGAAGATACAGAAGGCTACTTTAATGAAGCCCTCATCCAGTTTTATGAACGTATAGCTGAAGGAAAACTCGATAAAGTCTCCTCGGTGAAGAATTATTTGATTGGCATTTGTATTAATCTTGTAAAGAGAGAAAATGCCCACAAATTAAAAATTGAAAAAAAAATTGACAATGTGCGTTTACATTTATACGACAATTTTGACTATCAATTGACAGAAACAAATAAGGGGTTAAGGATGAAAAGAGTGAATGCTGCTTTATCAACACTTAGTGCCAAATGCCAAACCATCTTGACAGCCTATTATTTGGACAGACTCACTATGAAAGAAATAGCAAGCTACCTAGGTCTTTCCAGTGGAGATGTCGCCAAGACCCTAAAAAGTCGGTGCTTCAAAACATTAATGAAAAATATTAAATCTGAAACATTATGAGTTCCCTTCCAGATAGATATTTGATATTGATACATAAGTATTTCAGAGATGAGTTGTCTGAATCAGAACAAAAGGAATTTGATTTGGCCATGGCGGATCCAGAATTTCAATCGGAAATAGAACTGCAAGCACAAGTCTTTGAAAGATTGGTGGAGGTCAGAAGAGAAAAACTTCGTACAACTTTAAGAGATATAAAAAGTGATTTCGAAAATACAAGTGATAAACCAGAAGAAACAAATACCAAGCCCAAGGGTAGATTGATTAGATGGGTGGTCAGCAGTGCGGCCATTTTGCTCTTGACATTCATGGCATATTATGTTTTTGAGAACAACAAGCCAGACTATGAAGCCATCTATGCTGAATATTACAATCCGTATGATACCCCTGAAACTCAAAGAGGTGACAATCAGGTGAACGATGCCGCATTGGACAATGTCATGGACAAGTATGAAAATGAAAAGTACTCAGAAGCCTTATCTTTAATAAACTCGATCAACAATCCTTCAGAAAACATCCAATTATTAAAAGCAAATTGCCATTTGAGTCTAGGTCAATGGGAAAACGCAGAATCCATATTAAAGTCATTATCACTTTCCAGTGACATCAAAATAGCCCAACATGCCGAATGGTACCTTGCATTATCCTACATCCAATCCGATAATCAGAATCTTTCCATTGAGCTGCTCAACAAAATAAAATCCACTCCCAACCACCTCTACCAGCAAAAGGTGATCAGATTACTCAAAGATTACCAAATTTGAATATATGTAATATTGCCGCAACCCTTGATTCTAAGACGACACCCTACAGGGTCGAAAAAATTCTAAACCAAAGGTCTAGAATAAGGTGACCTTTACAAGGTCAAAAAAAACAATTGCAAAACGCCTAGAAGAGAAAACTAAAATCAAGGCTAAAATTCACATCCCTCCACATCGAAACCCAAAGATTCGGCACCCTGACAAAATAATAACTATACAATCCCCGATACAATTTATGACACCTCACCACATCTTGGCCAAAAGCCACACCCCTCCACACCTAAGCCTAGAGCTACGACACCTTGACAAGACAATAACTACACAAAACCTGATTCATTTTAGACCTTCTGACCACATCATGGTCCAAAACCACAACCTTCCACACCAAAGTCCAGGGGCACAGCACCTTGACAAGACAATGACCACACAAGCCCTGATTCAATTCATATCACCTGACCACATCGTGGTCATCCTATGTTAGCGCAGCGAACATAGGATATTTTCACGAACGCAGAGCGTTCGCCTTACGTTTTCAGGCACAACAACAAGGTATTTTAAACGTACCAATATCAATTCCAATAACCCATAAAGAAATATACGGCGAACCCAACAGGGTCAAAAACAAATTCTAAACCATGGGTATATAACACGGTGAGAATTACAAGGTCAAAAAAGACCAATCACAAAATACCTTAGTTAGAAAATTCAAATCATGCGAGCAAATGCTACAAACTACCTTACCAAGGTCACATCACCCTTATAAAGCACTCGCACATTATCCTGAAACAATACTTCAGCAAAATAGACATAGACTCCAGCTTCCGCCTCCCTATTATTGACTGTACCATCCCAACCAGGATGTAAACTGTCATCCGGCATATAAGCCTCTTCCTCATGCACCTTATTTCCCCATCTGTCATAGAGCCTGAAATAAGAAACTTCTAATACACCTGAACCTGTGGCCAATTGGAAGAAGTCATTCTGATTGTCCCCATTGGGGCTAAATATATTTGAGAAAAATACATTTCGCGCCAAATCGACAAAAACTGTAATATCATCACTGGCCAAACACCCGTTTTCGTCTATTACCGTTATGGTATAATCCGTAGTAGCCAATGGTGAGAAGGTCACCACTTGGCAATCCACAGTATTACATTCCAGATTTTCTATCGGGTTCCATAGGATAGAATCAATATCCAATTCAGATACAATGAAAGCGGAAATAGGGTCTGAGCTATCTCCCAAATTGATTGTCACATCCGGGCCCAGATCTACTATTATTTCTTCTGGTTGATTGATCGTAACCATGGTATCAAATGCACACCCCGCACTATCGAAGACATTCATGAAATATGTCCCTGCAAAGAGGTTAATACAGGTGTCTAATGAAAACAATGGCCCATTATTGATAGAAAATGAAAAATTATCACCTACCCCGCCATATGCCGTATCAATGCCTACACAGGTCACTCCACCAAAGCATTCGGGCTCTTCAGGCACATTGATTACTGCTACAATCGGATCAGCACTAGTAAGTTCGTATGAGGTCTCAGCTGTACAGCCTTTAGAATCTGTAACGGTGACAGAATACAATCCAGGCCCCAAATTCTGAGCCAAATCCGTATTCGATACGTCTGGATTCCAGTTATATGTCAACATCCCACTATTGCCACCATTGGTCAATAATCCTATTTGCCCCATAGAATCGCTAAAACAATTAATTTCTGAAGTGGTTAATGGATTGACACTGACTGTCAATGTATCGGGTGTCACTAAGATGACCGTGTCAGTAAAAACACAATTGCTCCCATCTGTTACATTATAGATATACGATCCTTCTGTCAGATTGGTCAATGTAGGTCCTGCGATGGCCTCATTGACCCAGAAAATATCATATGACGAATCATCACCACCTTCTACTACAACGGTAATATTACCATCATCACCTCCAGCACATGACGGTGGCTCCAAAGTAGAAGCCATTTCATTGAGCACAATAGGCTCTGCATCTGGCACATTAAAGAAGAAAGTATCTGAAGCACAAATTCCATCTACGGCATATACCCATCCATCTCCTCCACAAAGTACGTCTACATTGGCTACATCTCCACCAGGGTCTATGCTTCCTTGAACTCCTGATATAAAAAACACATAATTACCATTGCCTGAAGGTCCACCGCTCGCTGTAAAAGTAGCTGAAGCCCCACATTCTCCAAAACAAGTATTTGCAGTAATATTAGTAATATCCACCTGGATCAAATTGGCAGGTGGTGTCATGGTAATCAGCGTATCAAGTTCACAGCCGTTGGCATCAGTAACATGTAAATTATAAGTCCCTACCCCATCCGTCAAGATGGAAGTATTATCCAATATTGCTGTTGATGGAGGCTCTGACCATTCGAATTCTGCCGGACTCGTTCCTTCCACCAGAGAAGCAATCAAGGTTCCATCATCAGAATCCAGGCATGTAGGATCCGTTTGCATCACTGAAACAGATGGTGTTGGACCTGGCACTAGAAAGACCGTGTCAGTATCTGTACACATACCATCGGTAGCCGTCACAAAATATGTGCCTCCATTCAATCCATCAATCTGTGCACCAGTACCCAAGCTCATCCCATTGCTATCCTCCCAAGTAAAGGTAAATGCTCCAGCCGCACTTACTGTGGCGCAGACAGAACCATCCATGGCTCCGCCACAAGACATGGCCTGACAAACAAATGCATTGAGTCCAATCGTACCTCCATCTGGAAATGTAAATGAAATACTATCCTGACAACCATTGGCATCAGTAATGGTCACTGAATAATCACCTCCCTCCATATTGACTCGAGATGATTGATCAAAGGCATCATTCCATAAAAATGTATAATCTTCAGTTCCTCCCTGACCTTCCATGCTTATCATTCCATCACCTCCACCACATCCGGGCTCTTGTGAATCTATGACATTCAATTCAAGAAGATCAGGCTCAATAATGGTAAACATAGTATCAAGGGTACAATTGGCATCTAAATCTTCAATCGTCACCATATACTCACCACCACATAAATTATCTTCATCGTACACCAGCGTATTCATCTCTGTTACTGTCATTCCATTAGGATCAGTGACAGTAAATGTAAAATTACCCATGTCCGAAGCGGTAAGTACCGCAGCACCATCGCATTCTCCAAAACATGATATATTGGTAATCTCAAATTCTAGATCGGAAAATGAACCTGATTCAATACAGAAGGTGATAATATCTGAATAACAATTCAAGCTATCAAAGGCCTTTACCTCAAAACATCCTTCGGGAAGGTTGGCAGGGGTAAAAGGATTGGTCGGTATACCAGAGTCGCCAAAATAAAATGTAGTGTCATTGCCTACAATTATCCCATCTATTTCAAACATATAATTGTTGCCTCCATAGGGTGTCCCTCCTTCAGCAACTATAGACACTATGCCATCTGTGGCACCATCCTCACATGATGGATCGGAAATGACAGTATAACTCAGAGACAATGTATCTACTTCCAAAGTGACTTCAGAGGATGTAGTACATCCATTGACATCTGTAATAGTTAATTGGTAATCACCTGCTCCCTGCTCAGGAAGAGAATCGCTGAAAAACTGGAAAGTAGACCATTCGTATACAAATGGACTTTCACCTCCTTCTATATTAGACACCAGTACATATCCGTTGGGATTATCAAAGCATGTCGGATCAGAACCTTCAAGCTCCACGACAAATGGAAAATCACTGTTTGTTGTTATTGTAATCACTTCATTAATTACCGTATTATTGGCATCAATCAAGGTCACAGTATATGTACCAGGTCCCAAATTGTCAATCGTAACGGATTCGCAATCATCGAGACCTGTCCCCATAAAACCACCAGGAGACACACTCCAGGAATAGGGTCCTACACCGCCAGTTCCAGAAAATGTGATAGACCCAGAATTGCTACCATCGTCTGTGCTACAAAATGCAGAGGAAATCATATAGCCACTGGGATCAATGACAATTTCTCCTTTATTGATTATCGGTTCAAAATCATTTTCCTCTCCCGTAATGCAATCGATTTGTAAAAACTCAAATGTAAGGGCTGCACTTTCAACAATACAAAGGTCAGTACTCTCACAAGGCTCTCCTATCAATTCAAAGCACAAAGTGAATAAGGTGTCATTATCAGCAAGGGTAACTCCCGTCGTTTGTGTATCGAACCAGAGAAAATTTACAAATCCATCAGCCTTGTTCTTGAGATTAAAATTGGATTGGAATAGCGTATTCCCCATATTATTCAATCCTGAGTTGGTCAGTACAATTGGTGAATCCACCGCCACTACATTTGGATCAAATCTAATTACAAATTGTGTAGATGTTACTTTGTTAAAATCTTCGACTAGAAAATCTACACAAACCGTTTCTCCTTGTTCTCCAGAGGCCGAACCTATATTTATCGTTATAGGCACCTGCGAAAATCCTTTTGTGAAGGAAAATACTACTAAAAAAGCTATATATATAACTGTTCTTACTAAAGACATTTGAATGCTCATTTTATATCAGACTAGAAATTGCCAGGATCAGTTGCAACATCTACCTTGAATTTTATTATTTCTTTCCAATTTCCCCATATCCCCAACTAAATCAATTGCAAAAATATGATTAAAAATCATAATACAATGATTAAATGGAAAGAATATCGACTATGTAAATTTGACTATTGCATAAGAATGCGAAAGGGTCCACAAATGTAACGAGTCTACTTGATAATGCATTATAATTTTGCTAAATAAAATTAAAAAAAAACCTTGGTATTAATTCTTAAAAACAAATTAGCATAATCATTTATATGAATCCGTACTTAAACCCGCTTTGAGAAACGGCCTTCACTACTTTTGCTACCCAAAGAAATTCCGCCACAATTCACGAAAAAGATAAAATTCAAAACGCTAAATTATTAGAACTAAATGGCTTTTCAAGGTTTTATATATAGTAGACTCTTGGCATTCCAATCTAGAATTAAGTTTTTTATTACTTTTGAGTCCGATTTGAAATTAGAATTATAAAATAAATAGACTTCTATATATGGCATTTGATATTGAAATGATAAAAGCCCATTACGAATCTTTGGGTGAAAAATTATTAGTAGCAAAAGAATTTTTGGGTCGTCCACTGACTTTGGCTGAAAAGATTTTATACGCACACCTTAATCCGGAATCACCATTAAAAAATTACGAACGAGGTAAAGATTATGTCTTTTTCTCCCCGGACAGAGTAGCTATGCAGGATGCGACTGCACAGATGGCTCTTTTGCAATTTATGATGGCAGGTAAGGATAAAGTTGCCGTACCTTCGACGGTACATTGCGACCACCTTATTCAGGCAAAAGTAGAAGCGGCTGAAGATTTGAAAGGAGCGTTGGATATCAATTCTGAAGTTTATGATTTCTTAGAATCCGTAAGCGACAAATATGGATGCGGCTTCTGGAAACCAGGTGCCGGTATCATCCATCAAGTAGTTTTGGAAAATTATGCTTTCCCGGGTGGAATGATGATAGGTACAGATTCGCACACCCCAAATATGGGAGGTCTGGGAATGGTAGCCATCGGAGTCGGTGGAGCAGATGCCGTGGATGTAATGGCAGGAATGCCATGGGAATTGAAGATGCCTAAGTTGATCGGTGTCAAACTGACTGGAACATTGAATGGATGGCTGTCTGCAAAAGATGTGATTCTAAGAGTAGCAGAAATATTGACGGTAAAAGGAGGAACAGGGGCGATTGTAGAATACTTCGGTCCTGGAGCCACCAGCCTTTCTTGTACTGGTAAAGGTACAATCTGTAATATGGGTGCCGAAATAGGTGCGACTACTTCAACCTTCGGATATGACGATAGTATGAGTAGATACCTGAGAGCTACCGATAGAGCGGATGTAGCCGACATGGCAGATAAGTATGCCAGTTATTTGACCGCAGATCCAGAATGTTATGAAGAGCCAGAAAAATATTTTGATCAGGTAATCGAAATCAATTTATCAGATTTAGAACCTAGAATCAATGGTCCGTTTACACCAGATCTCGCAACCCCTATTTCACAGATGGCTGCAGCTGCTGAGAAAAATGATTGGCCTACAGATTTGGAATATTGCCTTATTGGTTCTTGTACCAATTCTTCCTATGAAGATATCTCGAGAGCCGCTTCGATAGCTAAACAAGCTAATGAAAAAGGAATAAAGCCAGGTTCTCAATTGACCATCACTCCAGGATCAGAGCAAGTGCGATTCACAATCGAAAGAGATGGCTTCATCGAAATATTCGAAAATATGGGTGCCAAGGTATTTGCCAATGCCTGCGGACCATGCATTGGACAATGGGACAGAGCTGGTGCCAGCAAAAAAGAAAAAAATAGTATCCTTCATTCCTTCAACAGAAACTTTTCTAAGAGGGCGGATGGGAATCCAAATACCCACGCATTTGTTGCTTCACCAGAGATAGTTACAGCAGTAGCACTTTCAGGAAAATTGGGCTTCAATCCATTGACGGATACAATAACAAATGAAAATGGTGAGGAAGTAATGCTTGATCCTCCATCAGGACATGAATTGCCTCCAAGAGGTTTCGATGTTGAAGATGCGGGTTATAATGCTCCGATTGAAGATGGCAGCGGCGTAGAAGTAATCGTAAAGCCTACTTCGGACAGATTGCAATTGCTCAAGCCCTTCGTGCCGATCACACAAGATCAAATGAATGGAATGAGGGTTTTGATCAAAGTAAAAGGCAAATGTACAACTGACCATATATCAATGGCTGGACCATGGCTAAAATATAGAGGTCACCTTGAAAATATTTCAAACAATTGTTACATCGGAGCCATCAATTATTTCAATGAAGAAGCCAATAATGTGCTCAACTATGTAAACAACGAATACATGGGTGTTCCTGATTCGGCGAGAGCATATCAAGATGCGGGCATCGGTACTGTGGTATTTGGTGAAGAAAACTTGGGTGAGGGATCATCTAGAGAGCATGCAGCGATGGAACCCAGATTCTTAGGAGTCAATGCTGTGATTGTCAAATCATTTGCGAGAATTCATGAAACAAATTTGAAGAAGCAAGGAATGCTTGCGCTTACCTTTGTAAACAAGGCAGATTATGATTTGGTAAGACAAGATGACATTGTATCTATCACAGATTTTTCATCTATGGCTCCTAGCAAGAATTTGACTATAAAACTTGATCATGCTGATGGTACTTCAGATAGCTTTGAAGTAAGCCATACGTACAATCAAGCTCAGATCGACTGGGTAAAAGCAGGAAGTGCATTGAATAAAATAAGAGAAGAAGTAGCTAGCGGAAACGCTTAGGTAATTTATTCTTTAAAATTATAAAAAGTTGCAGTCTTAATTGATTGCAACTTTTTTTTGTCATATGCATCAGCAGGCCTGCATTTTCAATACCACTCCGCTCAATTCCTTCTTCCTCTATTTCGATATACTTTTTCTACAGTATTGGGGCGAGTTGCAGCCCAATCCCTATTTTGATAAGCATCCATTTCACTTAACCTTTTCTTTAAGCGCTTATTGTATTTTTCTATCAACTTTCTGAGGGTTTTATATGGTTTCTTTTCTTCCTCAATAGGACTAGAATTTAATTCAAGGATTGCTTCATCGGCTATCATTTTCACTACTTTGAGCTCTTTGTTGAATAAGGAGTCCATCATAGGCGTACTTTTCAACATAAAACTTCTCTGATGATCGATGAGGGGAATGATAGTGGCATTGAGCTTATTTTCAACAGTATACAATTGAGCATACAATTGGGCATTGACATGGCGCTGGGTCTTCATATCCATTGGATCAAATTTGATCATAGCCCTGGCACCATCATCCATTCGAGGTATTTGTTCAAAATGCGAAAGTCCGATCTCCTCTACCTCTGGAATAGTAAGATACCGCTTCTTGAGCAATAAATTTGATGATTCCAAATTCAAATCTTGATAGGTGGACAAGGTATCCAAATTGCTAAATGTCAGATTTTGTCCATTCCAAAAATGATCATTGTAGGGTGTATTCCATATCCTCTGATAGTCTGTCAAATAATCATAATCTATCAATGAGATCAGGTCAAAGTAAGGCATTCCATAATCAAAAAATTTCAAGCTAATGTTGTTTTTAGAGTGAACACCATTGAGTACATATGAATATGAAACCAACAAAGACGAAATTACCTTTACGCCATTCCACTCATCAAAAATATATTCCAAAGACAAAGAATCTAAATCAATAGTTCGATTGGTACGCAGGCTTCTAAATGCGGTTTTAGTCGGATTTACGATGCGCTGTTTCAATCTTGTCAAATCAAAATTATCCGCGGATATGGTGAGTTCAGAATCAAATTTGTTTTCATTCCTGGACTTCGTATCTACAATGAAGTATTCAACCCCATTGGACTTCCATTCTCTATAATTTCCCTGATACTTCTTCTTTATCTTTTTGGCTGATCCCATAGAACAAGCCGAAGTGTAAAGGTATTTTGAGTATTTACTAAAAATCTCTTCTTCCTGAAGAACTGATAACAGATCCAATGTAAAAATGAGATCATTATTATTATTCACGTATGATTTTCCATGCTGAAATGAGAGCTCATAAATTTTCCCTTTATGCTGTTTGACACTATACAAGGTCTCTGTCTGATCACTCCATACTCCATTATTGATGGTCTCTCTCTTTACAAATAATTTGGACTTAATAACCTCATGATCGAGCGACTTATATTTCTTTTTGGCCTTTACCAGCAATTCATACGGCGATATGTAATTTGCATCTGTAATTACCACCTCATCAGAAAGAATGCCGTCGTTTTTCATTCGGATCACCATATTATTTTTGGCTACAATCGTCGTATCCCTATAACCTAAATAACTAATGGTGAGTCGATCTCCTTCCTTCCCTCGATATTTGAATTCTCCTTCTTCACTGGCAATGGCATATTTCTTCTCACCAAGTACTGTAGCAAAAGGCAGTGGGCTACCATCCTTCTCATCTACAACTTTCCCAAAGATCTGAGACCATATAAAAACTGGAGTCAACAAAATCAAAAGTAAGGCGAGGATAGTGTGTTTCATGTTTGAAATATAAGAAGTCCAACAGAATTATTTATCGATCATCTTAAAAAATAGCGTTAATGTCGTAGTCGAAAAAACCAAAGTTGAGACCTTCCTACCAAATAAGCTATTCATTTTACTTTTCACAAAACACTTTTCCTTTTCAATCTCCCTATCAACCGCGCTCTAAAGATCCAAATGCTGCTAAGGATCAATATGATCGGCCAAATATTAGCCAGAATCAAAATAAAATAAAGCATGCCCGAAAATCCGTTTTTAAAGGCATCTATTATTTTCTCAAAAAATGAAGGTGGTGCCTCTGCAATATATTCCTTCGGCTTGGCCATCAATTCTATATCCAAAGTACTGTAATCCGCCCTATCATCAAGATACTTCATGCGCCCCAGGCCACTATCTATGAGCATTTCGATCTCTCTAATTTTTTCTTGAATTTCAATTATATCCTCTATCGACAATGCCTTTTGGAGCAATTCGGTATAGCGTTTGAGATATGCTCTATTATTTCCAAGGCGAATTTCCAAATCAAGATATTCTTCAGTCACATCCTTCGCATTGATTAGCTTCTCCAGGATCACACCAGAACCAGACTCCAATCCTGCTACAAGTGCATTAAAATTAGAAGATGGAACTCTCAGTTTCAAAGAATAATTTTGCGAATAATCTGAGTTTTTGAAAATCTCTTTTTCGTAGTATCCATTATTTCTAGAAAGCAACGAATCAACATAGGTCTTTGCTAGCCCCAGGTCATCAACTTCGATACGCATAGTACCTTCTTTGATAATCTTACTTCCCTTTTCAAGATCGGATGGTTTATTTTTTCTAGAAATACTTTGATTTTGTGGCGGCACCTCCTCAAAATCGAGTAAGAGTTCCTCAAATGGAGTGGCTACAGAACTCAATGAATTGTCTTTTGTCATTGAGCTCTCTTCAGACATCTTATTGCAGCTGACTCCCAAAGTTAATACGAATGCGATTAAGGTTAATTTCTTCATGGTTAGCAATTCTATCGGATTATAAAATCATTATTTTCCATATAGATGCAATATTCCTATCGAGTACATGTATCCCCTATGGAATTAACAATTCATTACAAGCTTTCGAATTATGCTCCCATATATCTAAGGTTAGTGCATTTTGCAGCCTTCAGCCTTAAATTTGATGCCTTCTTTAAAGGAAGTATCCTGACCGTTACTAGAGCAGTTGGGCGATAACAAAACTTGGTCCAGATACCCGGAGCAGTATCGATTTGACAATCCAAAAACTATTTATATCTTCATCAATCTATGACATCGAACTTCATTTGAGAATTATGAACCGAAGAGATTTCACAAAAAAAGGTTCTGTTTATTTAGGGGGACTGATTTCGTTACCCTCTATATCCACATACTATATTGATTCGGCAGGTGACAAAAGATTACCAAGCCTATTAAAACCAGGTGACACCGTAGCTTTAATCGCGCCAGGAAGTAGTATTCCTGAAGAAAAAATAGAAAAGGCCGTTACCAATCTAGAGTCACTGGGTTTAAAAGCTAGAGAGGGGAAATACATCAGAGAAAAATATGGATATACTGCTGGCAAGGATCATGAAAGAATATCCGATATCCATTGGGCGTTTTCTGATGATGACGTCGATGCAGTTTGGTGTGTACGAGGCGGATATGGATGCACCAGATTACTGCCCTACCTTGACTACAAGCTGATCAAGAAAAATCCAAAAATACTCATTGGATATAGCGACATTACTGCTCTGCATATGGCTATATTCAAAAAAACCGGACTTACTACTTTTCATGGACCCGTGGGCTCTTCCGAATTCACCCCATATACGGTAGAATATCTGCAAAAAATGTTATTCACCCCGATTATTGGTCAGCCCATTCAGCATCAAGATCCTGCCAAGGTGATTACCTTAAGTGAAGGTGAGGCAAAGGGAAAACTAATCGGAGGCAATCTCTCTCTCTTAAGTGCTATGTGCGGGACAAAATACTTACCTTCTGCCAAGGGCAAAATTGTATTCCTGGAAGACATTGAAGAAAAGCCGTATAGTGTAGATCGAATGCTTATTCAATTGGAGCAAGCCTGGAATTTGAAAAAGGCCAAGGGCATACTTTTGGGTGAATTTTCTGATTGTGATTCTGATAGTGACCGTTCATTGACACTGCGCGAAACACTTGACAATCACTTCAAAGATTGTGGCATCCCCGTACTGTACAATGTTCCACTCGGGCATATAGATGATCAAGCCACCTACCCTATAGGCATTAAAGTCAAAATGAATACCGGAACCAAGGAGATTGTGCTTCTTGAAAACTGGGTAAAATAATAATGGAAATTATGAAAGTAAAGATTTGTTGTATTAGCTCAGTAGAAGAAGCCCAGATGGCTATAAATTGTGGGGCAACTGAGCTAGGATTGGTCGGCCCGATGCCTAGTGGTCCTGGAGTCATAAGTGAAACACAAATCCAGGAGATAGTCCAGGCTATTCCAAGTGACATTAATACTTTTTTCCTGACCAGCGAATTGACGGCTTCCAGTATTATCGAGCAACACAAGAGGGTAAATACCAATACAATTCAAATCGTAGACAAGTTGACATCGGGATCATATGACGAAATTCGAACTGCAATCCCTGACATTAAAATAGTCCAGGTCATCCATGTAATCGATGAGAATAGTATCATCGAAGCCCAGGAAGTAGCAGCTGAGGTGGATTATGTATTACTCGACAGTGGTAATCCAAATAAAAAAGTAAAAGAACTAGGTGGTACAGGAAGGACACACAATTG
Source organism: Saprospiraceae bacterium (assembly GCA_965230575.1). Classification (GTDB taxonomy): domain Bacteria; phylum Bacteroidota; class Bacteroidia; order Chitinophagales; family Saprospiraceae; genus CAJXUU01. The sequence continues at coordinate 4,229,852 of OZ246013.1, read as the reverse complement.
GGAATTGAGCAAAAAAATTGTTGAGCGTGTTTCCACCCCTGTATTTTTGGCAGGCGGTCTCAACCCTGGTAATATTCGGCAAGCAATAAACGCAGTAGGTCCATATGGCGTGGACTTGTGCAGCGGAGTTCGACAAGATGGGAAACTAAATCTTGACAAATTGAGTTTATTTTTTCATAACATCAAAAGCTAAAATTTCAAATGTTCAAATCACGATATATAAATTTCAAGGAAGTAGTATCACTTGGAGAATGGCGAATAAAGACCTACACAATATCCAAAAATGAAACTTTTAATGCTCATGCTGCCTATTCCAATGCCGTGGGAAATTTACCAGACTGGTTGACTCAGATGAATTCGTTTGCACCTGGTCATGAAAACATGGCTTTTTTGGTAGTACATGAAGGTACGGAAGGTGTATTTTCACTTATCAATACATGGGTGGGAGATAATATGCTCCAAACGCACATCTTCCTTTCCATGCACGACGATCCAGAAACCTTCACTAAAATTTCAGGAGATGGGATATCGGCATGTGTCTGGGAATTGGAAGTCATCTACCATGAGCAAAAGGCATGGATTGAGCACATTCTAAAAAAATCTGGCTCTCCTGATGATTATCAATCTTATTTGAATGATACTTTTTCGATTATTCTATAAAATCAAGGTTAGATTAGGATCAGAAATATTGAAATATTAAGCTGTGGTAATAGCAGCTTGCTGAAGATTTTCTGTTGTTATTTTAGTCAGAATAAAATCTACCATCTTTTTGGCCATGTGGTAAGAAAAGTAAGCTGCAAAAGGTGCAACGACAATGTCTATCGTATAATGGACATGTTGCTTCAACAGTAAATAAGCAACAATGAATGTACATATTCCCAGAATATATTTCAACCACTTGATGTCAACTAAAAAGGTCAACAGTGCCAAATTCGCCGTGTGACCTGAAAAGAACAGGTCTTTGACCAAAACCTTATTCTCATAAAATGATCCTTCCAAAAAAGTATCTCTTAAGGGAATGATCCCTTCTGGCGGCACCAATGGAACCAAGTACAAGGAAATACACCTCAACACACCAATTACCAATATCGAAACAAAAACGATCATCGCTCTTTTAGGAGTGCGGAGAGCAACAGGCAAGCAACCGATTATACATATCCAGGTGATGGCGAAGAGCGGAGTACTTACATCTACCGGATCGAGAATATTCAAAACCCAGTCATTTATAATATATCCATCCGGCCGATTTTCATTGTATACCAGAAAGATGCTGATTAGCTTTAATGTAAATAATACCAAAAAGAGAAGCGCTATCCACACCGCGAGAAAGCTTTTGCAAGTCCAAAGTGAGCTCCACTCCTTTTTCATAGGGCATTTATGATTTCATAATTAAAGCGGCACAAAGGTAAAACTTAAAAGTACTTACAAAAATTTCGCATGTCTTTTTTAAGACACAATTTTCATGAATGTTAGGCTAAAAATCCAATATATACGTCTGTCTGAACAAAATTTATCTATAAAAAATATCATCTGATCAGATATTTTACCTGGTTGATATGCTCTTAATTATCATTGCGTAATAATTTTTGCCTGATGTTTAGAGGAATAATAAATGGATTTGGATCGTATTTCAGTGTTTTAGAATTTATTAATAAACACAGACTTTATGGTTATTTTTTGATTTCTGGTATTATCAGCTTGATCATCGGAGGTTTCATTTTTGGTGCATCCTACTTTCTTTCAGATGACCTCGGAGCATTACTCTTCAAGCTTTATCCATTCGAAAGATGGAGTGATTATGTCCTTAAAATCCTCAATGTAGCTGCGGGCGGACTAGTTGTTATTCTGGGCTTCATCCTATACAAGTATATTTTGCTAATATGTATATCACCTTTCATGGGACCACTCTCAGCCAAGGTAGAAGCCATCATCACAGGAGAAGCTACATCCTCCAAATTCAGTCTCAAACAAACGAGTTACGAAATTATAAGAGGCATCAGATTATCTATCCGAAATGTCATCCGCGAATTAGCCGTGACCTTACTACTTGTCCTTATTGGCTTGATTCCAATATTCACCGTTTTCATAGCCCCTCTGATATTTCTTGTACAATCCTACTATGCAGGTTTTGCAAATTTTGATTACTATCTAGAAAGAAGGGCAAATTTGAGTCAAAGTATTAGGTATGTAAAACAAAATAGAGGATTGGCAATAGGAAATGGTGCAGGATTCATGCTCCTATTATTGATCCCGGTCTTGGGTCTATTTCTAGCTCCTGTCATGGCTACGGTAGCCGCTACCAGATCTGCTGTCGAAGCAAGATCTTAAAAAACCTTGATCACTATAAATTTTTAATTCATCACTTCAAATACGCGTTTAGTCTAGTTGAATGAGTGGATTTCATAAATCAGTATTATATTGCGAATAATGTCATTACAATTAAATAAATTTTGGTCCATCTTTTCTAAATCGAATTTAGAAACACTGCTCAAGAGGCAGAGTTCCTACCATATATTCTTTTGGGTCAGTCTTTATATTATTTTAGTTGTATTGGAAGAAGACAAGTTTTTGTCGGTGATATTGTTGAGAGAATTTATCAATGTATCGTTCTTTGCCTTGATGGTGTATATCAATATTTACTTTTTGTTTCCAGACTACATGGAAAAAAAGAACCTCCTGCACCACATTTTGGCCTTGGCGATTACCTCATTGCTCATCACACCGATCAAGACGCTAAGCCTATTTTTACATGCTTCCAGTTTTGGAGACTTCCAGGATTACTTCATCAATCATCAGGAAGAGATTTTTCTATCTACTTTCTTTATTGGAATAGCTTCGACGATTTACAGCATTATGAATGACTGGCTCGAAAGTCAGCGTGAAAAACAAGAATTGCAAAGCCAGACACTACAGTCGGAATTAAAATTTCTAAAGTCTCAGATCAATCCACATTTCCTATTCAATACGCTGAATTCTCTGTATGCCCTGACCTTAAAAAAATCAGATCTCGCTCCTGAAATAGTATTGAAGCTATCAGAGATGATGCGATACATGCTTTATGAATGCAATGAGCGAGAAGTGCCACTCTCGAAAGAGATAAATTATCTGGAAAACTATCTGGAGCTTGAAAAAATAAGGCAGGGCAAAAAAATGAATATCGACTTTAAAATGGAGGGTGAGATCAGAAATCAGAAAATCGCTCCTCTGATGTTTATTCCATTTATTGAAAACAGCTTCAAACATGGGCTAAGCAATCAGATTTCAAATGGATATGTAAATATTAATCTTAAGGTTGATGGACAACAGGTATATATGACCATCGAAAATAGCAAGGCGGCCAGCCTACCCTCCCCTTCAGGTAAAAGAAGCGGTGGTATAGGATTAAAGAATGTAAGGAGGAGGTTGAATCTTCTATACCCAGAACATTATAAACTGGCCATCGAAGAAGACCCAAATACTTATACAGTAAAACTTGAAATAGACTTAAATAAATAATTGAGCTTTTTATAAAAACGAACCAAATCAAACATAATGATAAAAGCAATAATCGTAGACGATGAACCATTAGCCTTGGATGTATTAGAAACTTACATCGAAAAAATGCCAGAATTGAGCCTGGTTGCTAAATGTGAAAATGCAATTGAAGCCAATGAAGCACTCAAAAACAATGACATAGACTTGATGTTTCTCGATATTCAAATGCCACAAATCACAGGTGTAGAATTTTTGAAGTCATTGAATAATCCTCCAGCAGTAATTTTTACGACTGCCTACCCAGATTATGCAGTTGAAGGATTTGAACTGAATGCTGTCGATTATTTACTGAAACCAATATCGCTCGATAGATTTATGAAGGCGGTAAACAAGGTATCAGAAAAAATAGGCAGTAAAGGTCCTGACTCTGGAAATGTAGTCGAGATGGAAGGTGATTTTTTCTTTGTAAAGGCAGACAAAAAACTGATTAAGGTAGATTTTGATGAAATTCTCTATATCGAAGGTCTGAAAGATTACGTTATCATCAGGCAAGAGGCTGGCAGGGTAATAACTTTGCAGACAATGAAGAGCCTCGAGAGCAAGTTGCCAGAGTCGACTTTCAAAAGAGTACACCGATCATATATCGTCAATATCAACAAGATAAATGCAGTAGTAGGAAACATGTTGGAATTGACAGAAAAAGGGCAAACCAAGCACATTCCTATTGGCAAAAACTATCGTGAAGATTTGTTAAATATTATTAATTTGAAGAGACTATAAGTCCAGAATTCTCTTTGAGTCAAATTAAAGCAAGAACCATTAGGCAATACTGAAAGCCCGATTATCTTTGCACAATAAAACTAAAAGATCGTGACTATATTAATATTCCTTATTGTATCCTACATACTTTTGAGTATCAGCTTGTACATGTTATTTCCAAAAGCTGGGGTACCTGCAGTCAAGGGACTTATTCCAGGTGTAAATTTTATTGAATGGGCAAAGCTAATAGGCCGTTCTCCTGCCTACACCTTGCTTTTACTTGTCCCAATAGTGAATATTTTCATTTTTACGGGTATGGCAGTTGATCTTTTGAGATCTTTTGGCAAACTAAAATTCAAACATACAGCGGCAGCGGTCATATATGCACCTGCAGCCTTTGCCAAAGTAGCTACCAATCCTGAGGACAAATACGTTGGTCGTATCCTGGATATGGAAGGCGAATACATGGCTCAGATTCAAGCTGCCGAAAAGGGAGGAGATGAATACAAGCTGAAGAAGTTATATGAAAACAATCCTTATAAGAAGAGTGGAGGAAGAGAATGGGTAGAGTCAGTAGTATTTGCAGTATTTGCAGCTGCCTTCATCAGAATGTTTTTGATCGAGGCATACGTCATACCTACGCCATCTATGGAAGGGTCACTGAATGTTGGTGATTTTCTATTTGTTTCAAAGGCACATTATGGCATTCGTACACCTATGACGGTCGCCATGTTCCCACTACTTCACAATAGAATACCTCTTATTGGTGGGGAATCATATTTAGAATCACCAAGTCTTCCTTATTATAGATTACCAGCTATAGAAGATATCCAAAGAGCCCAACCATTTGTATTCAATTGGCCTGTAGGTGATAGTATCTATCTGGCTAGTAGATCATGGACAGCAGATCAGGTAGCGAGAGGTGTAGGCACAAAAGCTGGCAAATTGATCACACGACCTATTGATAAGAAGGACCACTATATAAAGAGAGCAGTAGGAATTGCGGGTGACAGTCTGCAGATCATAGATGGACGTATCTATGTCAATGGTGAGGCTGAAAAGATACCCAAGCACAGACAGTTTGCTTATCAAATAGTATTGCCGGCCAATGTAGTCGTAAACGAAAAAAGGCTTGAAAAAATAGGAATAGATTATGGAGATTTAGGTGATACCAGAAGGCGGAAGATGTTTCCAAATCCAAACAATCAGGAAATGGTTGAAGACTTGTTGTTCCTTGATGACGAACAATTGGCAAAGTTCAAAGAAATGTACCCGCAGGCAACAATCAAAAGACATGTCTCCAGGCCAGATGTGAATCGTGTATTTCCTCATAGCCGTGAATTCTTTTCCGATTGGACAGTGGATGATTACGGTCCTATATACATTCCTAAAAAAGGAGATGAAATCACTTTGACACCAAAAAATATTGCGCTTTATGGAAGGCTGATCAGAGTATATGAAGGCAATGAATTGACCCAAAATGGCGGTAGATTTTCTATCAATGGCAAACAGACCACAAAATATACCGTAAAGCAAAATTACTATTGGGCGATGGGTGACAATCGGCACAATTCTGAAGATAGTAGATCTTGGGGATTTGTCCCACATGACCATATTGTAGGAAAGCCATTATTTATCTGGTTTTCCACCAAAGAAGGAAACATCAGAAATGGTATCAATTGGGATCGGATATTTAAGTCGGCGACGGTAGATTGATCAGCATTAAGATATTGGTCTATTAAGATTATCTTGTCAAGGTATACAACCATAATCTTAGAACGAAAAACCCCGCTTTTTCTCTTCAAATAAAAAAACGGGGTATTCTATAATTTCGATTTATTACATAGCATGTTGTAGTAATAGATCAATTCAGGACTTTTCCTAAGAAGAAAGTGAAAGGTTTAGATTTAAAGAGAAATTCTTTTTTTCAATTGAAATTCCATCTACCTGTACTGAATCTTTACAGCCCTTACAACCTTTGCTGCTTGAAGCTTCAATTGCATCAACCTTTGCACTTGCTGATCCGCGGCCATCTTCAAGATGTAGGTTACCATCAGAATCAATTAATAAATGATAATCTTTATTTCCAGAATCTGGGCAATTGGCATCATTGATCGCTGAATACCTCTTATCACCCCCTGGAGCCTGAAGTTGAACATGAATACCATAATTGTCACCTGAATTGCAGCAATCGGGGTTGGATGTTGGGAAGTACACTCCTTGACCCACACCTAAGTTATCATAAGAGCAACATACAGTAAGTACACCGTTGTGGATTCCTGTGCATCCGAAATGAGTCGTCTCAAGTGATATTGGATATTCCAGCGTATTCCAAATAGTAAATTGTGCCATAACGTTTTTGATTTTTAAGGTTAAAAAATTAATAATGTTTATGAATACAAATCTAGATTGAATAAGTCGTGAAAATCACCGTAGAACTACGGCAAATAAAAATCACGGGTTTCTACGCGAATGTATTTTGTGCTACGATTTAATAGTAAAAGATCTTCGATGCGGAACAAAATAATCTCAATGTTTATAGGATTTTACAATAAGACTATCTAAACACAATAGAGTCTGGATTAAAAAATTTGCACATGAAATGATATAGATATGATTGGATCAAGTTGAATTACTGGTGGGTAGAATAATAATTTAGTAGCATGAATGAAGAAGGTTTCGAGGTTTTGAATTTTAGGTTTTGGAAGGTTTGACGTTGATCAGGCATTAGTCAAAATCTAACCTTGCAAAACCTATTACCCTGTGCCTTGTACCTGCTGACATTAGTAACTAAATGATTAATTGAATCTTAAATTATTATTATCCTACCAACTTTTAATCTTGATCCATATGACAGATAGATATGTATGCGCTAAATTAGGCATGTTCAGGAGTAGACTAACTTTCAAAGAAAATAGCTCCAGAATTAACCAAGAGGTAAAAGAAGCGTTGCATTGACTGGGTTTTGGGATGAGGGAGCGGCTATGCGTGCTGCATTTAGCCAGTCTAGCGTTTTTTGGTTAGTTTTTTGGCAATGCAAAAAATGAACGCCCGTCCTGGCGAAGGACAAGTTTAGGTTGAAAAATATTACATCGTATTTACGTAAAATATTAGAAAAACGGGGTTTCAATTCAGGATTAAAACCTATGCAACCAATGATTTATAAAGGATATTCCTACTTATGAATATCCCTAAATTATTGTCATAATAACAAAAAAGAGGCTCCGATGAACGGAGCCTCAATTGCGGCATTTCTTAAGGTGTGTTCGAGTGCAATAATATCATCTCGCTAAATTACATTTCCCATATCTAATTTGACCTAAGAAATGCGCGTACTTAAAGGTGGTAATAAGTAGATACAAAATTAGAACCATTTTTGATAAAACCTACATAATTGGGATTTAATCCTGGAATAAGCCCTTTTTTGCTTACAACTTTACAGTTCTAAAATAATTAGGCAAAATTTATACGTTTTTTAGTGATTTATTTGGAGCATGCACATCTAAAACCAGTATGACTCAGCCCTGTGTCCATACTTGTACCCATTCTTCTAGCATTCCTGTAGCCCGAACAATAGGAATCATTGCACAGAAAAGAGCCTCCTCTTATCACTTTCTCCTGTTGATAAGGATTCCTGGGATTGTATCCAGAGCTTGGTCCCTTCGTATTTTTCCTTGCGGCATCTGGCTTTTTATAATAATTGTAGTCAAACCAATCTGAGCAGTATTCCCAAACATTACCAGCCATATCGTACAAGCCATAGCCATTGGCTTCGTAGCTCCGTACGGGCGCAGTATTCAAAAATCCATCTTTCTGCGTATTTTCATATGGAAACATCCCTTGCCAGTAATTGGCTTGTGGTTTGTCTTTGTCTAGTTTTGAATTTCCCCAAGGATATACAGCTCCTTCTGTGCCGCCACGAGCTGCCCACTCCCACTCCGCCTCGGTGGGCAATCTTTTATTCTTCCACTTACAATAGGCGTTTGCATCTTCCCAGGCGACATGTACTACCGGATGTTCAGGTTTGAAGTCATTAGAATTCGAACCTCCATTTACACTTTTCCAGCTGGCCCCAATTGTCCATTCCCACCATTGCGAATAATCATCCAATCTCACGGGCTGGTCTGTCATTCTAAACACCAAAGAGCCCGGCAATAAGAGACTATCTGCTATTCGTGGAGTGCCTGGAGGTAAGTTTTTGGCCAATTCTTCCCACTCAATTTTCCGTTCTGCCACAGTAATGTATCCAGTAGAATCCACAAACTCTTTAAACTCGCGATTGGTCAATTCATTAATATCAAGGTAAAACTCAGAAATCTCCACTTCATGTTTGGGAAGCTCATTGGGGTCGGCTTGATCATTGTCACCTCCCATATTCAATGTGCCGCTTGGGATCAGCACCATTCCAGGTTTTGAAGTATCAGAGGTAGATTGGTGCTTCTCCTTACAACCCAATAAGGTCAATAAGCAAAAAACAGCACATAGTTTGATTTTCATAATGTAAAGATCCTATTTAAAAGGACTTCTTGGTACCCATTGGGTATTGGGTTTGAAATAGCTCAACGCCTTGGCTACACCCAAATTAAGAATTGAATTAGTGGATTTAAGATACAGTACCATTGGATGTGCCGTCGCACCAACCGAGCTTTTGATCTCAAGTGCTGTTCTGGACATAATCAGTTTTTTGGCATTGAGTCGAATAGCATCATCCACCAAATCGTAGAGCATATTCAAGTAAAGTTGATTTTCTTTATTGCATTGTGGATCATAACCTAGAAAATGTGCATCCAGGTCACCATGACTCTGTATATTGGTATAGTATCCTACTAGTTTTTCCCCCTTGAAATAACCGATCAATTCCATCCTGTCTTTCAGGTGTTTTTGAAGGCTATAAAAATAATTTGGGGGCAATATGAAGAGATTAAATCCTGCCTGATTCGCAACATTCTTATAGAGGTCGGATATTTCGCTGCTGTATGCATGAATCTCTTCAAGAGACAACACCCGTCTTTCCAGAGATTCTGCCTTTTTCCTTGCTCTTCTCACCCTCACTCTATACTTGGATTTCATACTGCTCAGGTAGTCATCAAAAGAGGTCCAATTGGAATCCAAATCCAATATCATATTCGGCTGGACCTTAAATTCGGTATATCCCAGCTCCTTATTGACAAACTTCTGATCTTCGTAGTAATCTTTAATCAAGACCGCAGCGACTTTCGTTTTTTCTTTCTTCAATCTACACAATACTTCTTCAGTCGTATATTTTGCCAACTTGTACGCTTCTTCTCTACTGATATCTTCTACAAAATGAAATCCATTGCTGCCAGTGAGTGTCATATTACCAAGCACCAATAAGTTGGCTTTCAAAGGTCTGGCCAACAAACTCTTTGCAAAATGAGCAATTTTATTCCAGAAGCCCTTGGGTTTTTCGACATCCAACCTTAAACTTCTATAAAGATCTATCCTCTTCACCTGAAAATACACAATGCCAACTACCTTGTCAGCCCTTTTCACCAATACATATTTGTAAGAAGTCCCAGATGGTGGTGTCTCTTCCAATGCAGTGAGAAAACTCGAATGCATAAATAGATTACTCCCGGAGATTGCATTCCAATCCACCGTCATATCACTCACCGAATTATAAATGGAAATGGTATAACCAGAAATGGGCAAACTTAAGTCATTGGATGTCATGGATTTATTCAAAGTACAAGAATACATCTAAGAAGCTTTGTGTTTTTCGTTACGAAGATAACAAGGTATAAACGCCAACTTTAAGGAATTGTTACTTTAATAAATATTTAATTGCGAAGTTTTCATTTTCCCATGATTTCAATTTAACCGAATAAGAATTTTTCCTATTCAGGAGATATTGCTCTACAATCCATTTTGCACCACTGAATACCGTCGAAAATTCGTCAAAATCGTCAGTAGATAATGACTTGTGATCCTCCCCTACCGGTATAGTGACCACATAGGTAAGCAAGGTATCATTTTGCAGAATCCTTATCGCTCCAATAGGCCTTACATCCACTGATTCGCCTTCCTTGATTCGTTCACTAAGCACTATGATATCATCCGTCCCTCCTTTTGCAATATTAAAAGGTAGTGGCAAAAAATTATCGGTATCCGCCCATTTGTCTCCAGCAGAATGCAATACATTCACTTCCATCCCATTATTCTCGTCCAATACCAGCTTATTAGGAACTTCCTTCTTACATGATTGCATAACAACTATCATAATAACAAGAATATATACATATACTTTTTTCATAATATAAATTCTACCCAAATATAGTGATTGTGAATCTATTATGCATAATGAATTGAAAAAAGGTGGTTTGAGGGATGAAATATATTCGAATTTTTAGTTGTTAATTAATATGTGTTACTTACTATTTGAGGAGATACCGATAAAAGAAGTCGTTCGAGGTTTCTATTGGTTTTGTGAATTATCAATTGATTTAGCTACAAATTGTGTATAACTACCTATTTTGCCATCTCATAATAAACAGATAATTATTTAGTATGAATAAAATTTTGAAATATAGCTTGATTTTATGTTTTGCCAACCTATTATTTTCATGTAAAAGTGCTAAGAAAATGGACAACTTTACGGACAAGGATATAAGATTCAGCATGAGCAAAGGTGTCTGTTTTGGATCATGTCCCGTGTATGAATTAAAAATCTACCATGGCGGTTATGCTACTTTTTTGGGAAAACAAAACACCGAGAGAATTGGATTATTCGAGAAGACTCTTTCAAAAGACGATTTCAAAAAAATAGAAAAAACATTTGAGAAGCTGGACTTTGATTCCTATCCATCTCAATTCAAAAGCAATATTGCGGATTTGCCAATGATAAAAATAGGATATCATAATGGAGAAAACTTCAAAATGGTATCTGGAAAAGAAGATAGACCAGAAGATTTGATGCAAGCTCAATTTCTTTTGGAGAAAATAGTCGACAAAAAAGGATGGCAGTTTGTAAAAAGTCTGGAAGAAATAAATAAAGGTAAAACTCCAGAGCCATCATTCATCTATAATGAAATAATTATCGAACCAAAAAAAGGCCTCTTGCTTACCAAATGGTTGAAGTCTCAGGAAGAATATGGCGTGAGGTTGATCAAAAAGATTTCTCCGAATGTCGACTACTACCTGATTGGATTCGATACTTCCAAGATCGATCCAAATGAATTTATCAAAATGCTGTACAGAGATAAGGATATAAAATCAGCAGAATTCAATAAAAGAATGACACAAAGAGGACGATAATGTAAATCCATGCTTTAATTCATTTTGAAAAATATTCATCCGAATTATTCTTTCAAGTCAAATAAGTGAGTTGATTTGATTCAATTTCCCACTGCTTAATTTTAAATATTGCCATAATAAAGGCTTCCTTTTTGAGTGTCTTGAGCATTTAAACATTCCCTTAAGATCATTTAGCAATTTTTTAACAGATTCCGCATAACAAAACGGCTGTTCATCTCATCTATATAGTGTGAATATGACGGAGACAGATTTTTTGGTTTGAGTCTGTTTTCTGATTCACGAAAAGATTAAGATAGTAGATAGTAGATAGTTTTTTCATGCTTTTTCGATAATTGCCGGCAAGATGTTGTCGGCAATTTTCATTTTATGGCTTCCCTAATCCTACTTGATCAATAAGGATCAAAATTAAAAGTTGGTGGGATGATAATAATTTAAGATTCAATAAATCATTTGGTTATTAATCTCAGCGGGTACAAGGTACAGGGTAATTGGTTTTGCAAGGTTAGACGTTGATCAGGCATTAGTCAAAATCTAACCTTGCAAAACCTTTAACCTTTAACCCTAAACCATCTTTCTACCATTCACAAAGAAAAGCACATCACCAGATCCAAATGTATCAATTGAAAAGCATCGGGCAAGCTGCATAGGTTATTCTTCCATGTTCAATGCTATAGCCATTCACTTAATAAAACAAAACAAGTTGGAAGCAAAATTTGAAGCCAATCATATTGTTGGCAGGCTAGAATTTCTGTGGCTTGATCTCCACCAATTTTTCAAAAGTCCATTTTTCAAAAGTCATGATTTCAACATTATTAAAAACCTGGAAACAGGAGAATTGATTTCTATTGATCCGACTATAAGTGACTATCTAAAAATTAAAACCATATCCTTACTGTCGTCTTCCGAATAGACCGATCTAAAACATGTAAAGGAAACTTTAAAAATCATACTTTCCATTCATTAAGTGCATACTTAATTCTATTTTCACACTTAATAAAAAGTACAAAAACATTATGTCCAAAAAATTATCATTCCAGTCTATTTGTGTCAAAGAGTTTCAACGAAATAAAAGTACGAAACCGCATCAACTTCCTATTTATGCCACCTCATCATTCGATTTTGAAAAAATTGAAGATGGTATTGATATTTTCACGGGCCAAGCTTCTGGGCATGTATACAGCAGATATGGCAATCCGACTGTCGATACAGTAGCTAACAAACTGGCTCACCTGGAAGCATACGACACAGGACTTGATGCTTACGGTTTCCTGACCAGTAGCGGAATGAGTGCTATCAGTACCCTTATGCTTGGCACATTGAAACAGGGCGACAAGGTGCTCACTCAAGGCAATCTATACGGTGGCACCACAGAATTGTTCATCAAAGTATTGGGCAATATTGGCATCGAACCCATTTTTATAAATCTAAAGGATAAAGAAGCTGTCCAGCATAAAATAGACTCTGATCCATCCATAAGAATGATCTATCTGGAGACTCCCGCCAATCCTACCCTCGCCTGCATAGATATCCGATGGATAGCATCCTTGGCAAAGAGCAAAGGCATACTTACTGCCATTGACAATACTTTTTGTACGCCACTGATCCAACAACCACTAGCCTTAGGAATTGATTTCGTGGTACACAGCACAACGAAGTACATTAATGGCCATGGAAATTCTATCGCGGGCGTAATAATAGGGCACCGTGAAGAATACAAGAAAGGAATCTGGACTACCTTGAAATTGGCTGGAACTAACTGTAACCCCTGGGATGCCTGGCTGATCAATAATGGCATCAAGACACTCTCCCTGCGAATGGAAAGACATTGTAGCAATGCCCAAACACTCGCAGAACATCTCAATGACCATTCAAAAGTGAGCTTGGTAAATTATAACGGTCTGGCCTCTCATCCTGATCATGAATTATCCAAAACGCAAATGAATGGATTCGGCGGCATGTTGAGTTTTGAGATCAAAGCAGGAATGGATAAAGCGCTGGAATTCATGAATAAATTGAAATTTTGCTCGCTGGCCCCTACCCTGGGTGATGTAGATACACTTATTCTTCATCCCGCTACAAGTTCTCACTTGAATGTTGATCGAACTCTGAGAGAAGCTAATGGAATTTCAGATGGGCTTGTTCGAGTATCTGTCGGAATTGAAGATATTGACGATATTATTTCCGACATTGAGCAGGCATTATAAATTGAAATTATGAAATCGCCCCTAACCCCTTTTCTGATATCAACTGTAATTATCGTTTTCAGCCACTTCACTTTTCAATCCTTTGGGCAGGAGACGGGTGCATTCTACGATCAGAAAGAATTGACCATAAGTAAAGCTCAAGACGAGATAAAAATCGATGGAGATCTGTCTGAATCCATCTGGAGCAGGCTCGAAAAGCATACGGATTTTGTGATGCAAAGCCCCATTGACGGAGAAGCTGCCCATGCCAAGACCGAAGTCATGATTTTTCACAATGACAATGGGATTTATGTGGGCGCTATCATTTACGATGATGATCAATACATAATTCAAACCTTGAAAAGAGACAATTATAGTGGTAGCGATGCATTTGCCGTTTTGATCGATGCCGTGGGCGAAAGAGCCAATGGGTATGGTTTTGGTGTGAATGCCCTGGGTGCACCTACGGAGGTGTTGATCAGTCCCAATGATGTCGATGATAGTTGGGACAATAAGTGGTTCGTGCAAACAAAAAACATGGCTGATCGATGGACAGTGGAGATGATGATTCCATTCAAGACATTAAGATTCAAAGAAGGGGCAACAGAATGGGGAATCAATTTTTCAAGGCAAGAACCAGGTAAAAACGAAACCTATGTTTGGTCACCAGTACCCCGACAATTTGATTTTGTGGATTTGGGGTATTACGGAAGGATGAAATGGGAAGCACCGCCATCTGGCAGTGGTTCGAATATCTCACTTATCCCCTACCTGAGCTCCCGAGCCGACAAAGCGTACAATCCAGAATCTGACATGGAGTCTTCTGTGGATGTGGGAGGAGATGCAAAAATCGGAATTACTTCTGGACTGAATCTCGATCTAACTTACAACCCTGACTTCTCTCAAGTCGAAGTGGATCAACAAGTCACAAATCTTGGAAGATTCAATATTTTCTTTCCTGAACGACGACAGTTTTTCCTTGAAAATGCAGATATCTTCAATAATTATGGTCAATTCGCCAATCAACCATTTTATTCGCGAAGAATAGGATTGGATCCATCTGGTAGAACCGTACCTATTCTATATGGCGCCAGGCTCACCGGAAATCTCAATGAAAAACTAAGGATTGGCGCATTTAATATGCACACCAAATCCAATGACCTTTCGCCTGGTCAAAATTTTACAGCAATCACTGGTCAACAAAGAATCGGAAAACGGTCTAACGTTAAAGGTCTGTTTTTGAATAGACAAGCGTATGATGGGACCGACCCAGTGGACAATGACTATGGACGAAATTTTGGAGGTGAATTAAATATTGTTTCCGATGATGGTAAAATAGGCGGCCAGCTTGGAATCATTCAAAGTCAAAAAGATGGGATAGATTCTAGGAATAGACATATCTACGGGCGATTCGATTATACTGGACAAAGATTCAGAACTTTCCTTTTCATACAGAACTTGGGTCGAGATTATTACGCAGACATGGGGTTCAATGCCCGAATAAACAATTATGACCCTATCTCCAATTCAATAGTCAGAATCGGCTATACCCAGATAGGAAACATGCTGGACTATTACATATATCCTGAATCCGAAACGGTCAATTTCCATTGGTCGGGCATAGAAAATTTTATTATTATCAATGAGGATACTGGACTAAATGATTGGTACACAAGGTTCAGACATTTTATCTTTTTCCAAAATACCAGTCAGCTGCGATTTAGATTGAATCATATCTATAGAGAGTTGATATTCCCATTCCAACTTACAGATCCAGCATTGCCTATTGGAGAATATGATACCTGGGAATACAATATCGAATACCGATCTGATCAGCGAAAAGAGGTTACATTTCAAATCTTCGCAGTCTATGGAGGCTTTTTCAATGGAAATAAATTGACCTATAATGCGTCATTGACTTATCGTGCACAGCCGTGGGGAAATTTCACACTCGGTATAGATCAAAACGATATTGATTTTCCAGAGCCCTATGAAGATCGCAACTTTATTAATGCCAATTTCAGAGCCGAAATCAATTTTTCAACGAATCTTTTCTGGACAACTTTTGCTCAGTACAATACCCAGTCTGAACGTTTTAATCTGAATACCCGCTTGCAGTGGAGGTATGCTCCGATGTCAGATTTGTTTTTGGTGTATACTGATGATTATAATGCGTTGGATGGGATTAATCCAGAACGGAGGTCTTTGGTGTTGAAGGTGAGTTATTGGTTGGGGGTTTGAATTGGAGATTGTGAATTATGAATTGTGAATTGTGAATTAAAGATTGGAGAGATTGGAAAGATTAGGAAAGATTAGAGAGATTAGGAAAGATTAGAGAGATTGGGAAAGGTTAGAAAAGATTAGGAAAGATTGGAGAGATTGGAGGGATTGATTAACAGTAATTCATATGCTTTGTGGTATTGTGGCGAAATCAGGTGGGAATTGAATCTATCAACATCTTTGTATATGGGTTTTGAGGATTATGGATTACGGATTCTACGTCTCCTCTTTCTACTATTTTACCTTTTTGCATTACGAGGACTTGGTCGGCGATAAACTTAATGACGGACAGGTCATGGCTAATAAAAATATAGCTAAGGTCGAATTCATCTTTTAAGTCTTGAAGGAGATTGAGCACTTGAGCTTGAACGGATACATCCAATGCAGAGACTGATTCGTCGCAAAGTATGAATTTGGGATTTAGACTGAGGGATCTTGCGATACAAATTCTTTGTCTTTGCCCACCTGAAAATTGATGTGGATACCTCGAATAATGGTCTGCCTGCATTCCCACTTTTTCCAGCAATTCGATGACTTTTTCCTTACGTTCTTTTGAATTCTTGTACAGGTTGTGAATTTTGAGGGGCTCGGTAACTGCTTGGCCAACTGTCATTCTTGGGTTCAAAGATGAATATGGGTCTTGAAAAATGATCTGAAAGTCTTTCCGCAAGGTTCTGAGTGATTTTTTATCCATCGAAAATAAGTCCTTGCCTTCAAAAAGAGCTGTACCAGAAGTGGCCTCATCCAGACAAAGCAAAACACGGCCTAAAGTTGACTTCCCGCATCCAGATTCGCCCACAAGTCCTATTATCTCACCTTTGCGCAGGGTGAATGACACATCGTCTACTGCCTTTACAAATTCCGTTGGCTTGCCAAAAAAGTTGGATTTTGAAGGGTAGTATTTTTTGATATTTCGCGCTTCTAAAATTGGGGGTCGACTTTCTATTTGCTTTATGTGGTTGTGATATTCTTCCAAAGGTTCGATGAGTGAAGCTACGTATCCTT
Organism: Saprospiraceae bacterium; assembly: GCA_965230575.1. Taxonomy (GTDB): domain Bacteria; phylum Bacteroidota; class Bacteroidia; order Chitinophagales; family Saprospiraceae; genus CAJXUU01. The sequence continues at coordinate 4,212,876 of OZ246013.1, read as the reverse complement.
CGTGTTCATTTTCAGGAAGGGTTAGAAAATCTCCAACAATTGGAAGCCGTCTGAATCGTTTATCCAACGGAGGCCGACATGCCAGCAGTCCTTTTGTATATGGGTGTTTGGGGTTTTGAAAAACTTCTTCTATCGAACCAAATTCTTTTACTTCACCCTGATGCATTACCATTACGGTATCAGCCATCTGACGGATCACACCAAGGTCATGTGTAATAAAGATGGTAGAATTGCCATTGCTTTCGTTCAGCTCTTTCAACAATTCAATAATTGTCTTTTGCACAGTGACATCCAAGGCAGTGGTGGGTTCGTCGGCAATCAAGACTTTGGGATTACAACTGATGGCCATAGCTATCATTACTCGCTGTAGCTGACCTCCTGACAATTGGTGCGGATAGGATTTATAAATTCTATCAGGGTCGGGCAATTGTACTTTCTCGAATAATTCGAGCACATGGTTTTTTATCTTATTCTTGTCCCAATTGGTATGCAAAGTCAATATCTCACCGACTTGATTCCCACATCTGTGCGATGGATTGAGAGAAGTCATAGGCTCTTGAAAAATCATAGCAATCTCCGCACCTCGATAGTGTCGAATTTCAGACTCTTGCATCTGTAGCAAATTCTTATCCTCACCGTCAAATTTTATTGTTCCAGAATCATATCTGCCAGGAGGTGTTGGCACCAATTTCACCAGTGCCATTGAGCTTACCGACTTGCCTGATCCTGATTCACCAACGATGCCAAGCGTTTCTCCTTTGTTTAATTGGTAGGAAATGCCATTTACTGCAATCAACTCCTTGCCATTGGTTGAAAAACTGACTTTGAGGTTTTCTACTTCAAGAATTGGGCTCTTATCTTTTTGCTTTGCTGCGTTCAAATTCTATAATCTTGCAATTTGGAGTAAGGTAGTGGAATTGGACGAATTTCTACTTAGATAGATTGTATAATTTGGAAGTAATAAAAAAAGGAAGCTATATCGGCTACAGCTTCCTCTTCAGATTTTATCTATTGAAATGATTTAATTCTACTTTAAGACATTGTTATTTTTCTGAATGAGATATTGACTTTAACCGCAAAGGCGCAAAGTTCGCCAAGAATTCACAAAGAAAACATTAAAAATGCTTATTAGTATAGTCAACCTTTGAGCAGTCTTGTAACATATTTCAAAGGATAACCACGAAAAAATAGTGTACCCCAGTAATCTCTCAAAGTACAATTAAGCGACTCCTAATTTTAAAGCTGCCATTACACCTCCAGAAAGGGCACAAAATGCCAAAATATATCCCGCATCAATTAAGAATAGTTTTAAAGATTTCTTTTGATAGAGATAGTTGATCGCAACGGCTGGTACAGGTAAGAATACTGCCGCTAACAATCCATGAAATGCTCCATGAGTAAAAGTTTGTTCAGCCAACTCATGAAAATTAATAATATAATTGATTTGAAAACTCATGATACACATCATTACAAATGCCAGACCGTGAGTCATCGCCATGCCAGATTGAGCTTGTTCATCGGTGATGCCTGTTTCTTTTTGCCACATCTTTCCAAATAATGCTGTATACCAGCCAAATCCCAATAAAAATGCTGCGACACCTCCGATTAAAATTTCTAAATGAGCCATTGATAGTTTGTTTTGAATAGTTAGTTAATATCGAAAAATACAAATTATTGTTCACTTTTTATAAATAATTGTTACAACAAAGTATAAAATTCTTAATATATCACATGATGATTTACAAGGACTTTCACAAATAGCAAGGGCAAAGAAAACTAGTATTCATTCAATTTTCACCATTACAGTAATCCATAAAAAAGTGACTTTTATCGATCAAAATTGTTGATAGAAATATTCTAGTACTATATTGATGCACTATTGAAATCAGGAAGTACTTTTCCAATTTAATTGCAAGACTAAAAACAACTTATGCAGGCATACAAAGATCAATATCAATCTGTGCTGAAAATCAATGGCCTGACCAAGCAGTACGGTCCCATCACCGCACTCAACAATCTAAATTTATCTATCGAAGCAGGAAACATTTATGGTCTATTGGGTCCCAATGGAAGTGGTAAGACAACTACTCTTGGTATCATCTTAGGCATTCTTGCACAGACTTCTGGAAGTTTTGAATGGTTTGATGGAGTCTATGGTGATAAATATAGAATGAGAATCGGAGCTATTCTTGAAACCCCCAATTTTTATCCTTATCTGAATGCAAAAAGAAATCTTCAAATTGTTCAGGAGATTAAACATAGTCACTCAGATGATATTGACGGGCTCCTTGAAACAGTAAACCTTGCTCACCGAAAAAAATCAAAATTCAGGGCCTATTCATTGGGTATGAAACAGCGTTTGGCAATCGCTGCCACCCTGATCGGACAACCAGATGTAGTGATTTTTGATGAACCCACCAATGGTCTGGATCCGGAAGGAATCGCAGAAGTTAGAAATATATTGAAGAAGGTGGCTGATAGCGGAAAGACAGTCATTATGGCCAGTCACTTACTCGATGAAGTCGAAAAAATCTGTTCTCATGTGGCAATTATAAAAGAAGGAAGATTGTTGGCAACAGGTCCGGTAGGTTCCATATTATCCAATGATGTAACAGTAGAAGTAAGTGCAACGGAAATGGATAAATTGTCCAACTTGGTTTCAGGGATTGAATGGATTCATGACATTAAAAGAGAAAAGCAAATAATCGAATTCCAAATGTCCGAAAATCACAATGCTCAGGAAATCAACTCAATTGCCCACAACAATGGTATAATCTTAAATCATCTTGTCAGTAGAAAAAGAAAGCTGGAAGAAGAATTTCTCGAAATTACCAATAACTAAATCATTTTTTGTCTACAAGATTATCCAACTATGCTTAGCCTATTAAAAACAGAATATAGAAAATTCAGGTACAATTCTACAGTATCCCTGTTATTCATACTTTTTGTGGTACTCCTCCCGACTGTGATATTAGCCGGAAAAAGTATTTTAAAAAACCCATCCCCTCCCATTCCAAGCAACCGAATATTCTATGAATTTCCCACTGTATGGGAGTATCAAGGATATGTAGGCAATTGGTTGGTTTTCTTCATTTTAGGTTTCATGATCTTACACATGTTTACCTCTGAGGTGAGTTACAAGACCATGCGGCAAAATATAATAACTGGATATACGAAGAAGGAATTCTTCACCGCGAAAATGTTAGTTATTGTCAGTCTTGCCATCCTTGCCACAGTAATCTATACCTTGTCATGTCTGATTCTTGGAATGATCCATACCAAGGGATTTGACATGGAATTGATGTTGGACAATAATTGGGCGTCGACTCGATTTTTCATCATGAGCATGGGATATATGTCCTTTGCCTTTTTGGTGGCCAATGTATTTAGACGTGGCGGATTATCAATTTTCTTCTACTTCGCCTTTGCGTTGATTTTGGAGCCTATCATAAAAGGAGCTATGTTTTACTTCCTGAAAAATAGCGCTATGAATTACCTGCCGCTCAATACCATTGAAGATCTGATGTGTATGCCTTTGTTTCGAACTTCGAAAGAGTTTATTGAAGAGGCTGGTGTGGAAGTGGTGAATGATTTGAATATCACGATGGGATTATCGGTTGTCTATACCTCTTTGTTTATTTGGCTGGCATGGATTCGATTTAAGAGCAGTGATGTTTAAAATAATTGGTTGAAAGCGATTCGCTGACAAGGAGGATTCATTATTTATTTAATGTCTTTGTTAGATGAAAATGATGTTGAGCTTTGCAGTCACATAAATTCTTGCGATACTTGCGCATTAAACCACGAATTTCGACATGAGAAGACTTAATATAGCAGCTGGAAATTGGAAAATGAACACCACTTTATCAGAAGGAATAGATCTGTACAACGCCTTGGCTGAACAATCAATCCCCGAAGATGTAGTAGTAATTGTAGGAGCACCATTCATCCATTTGGGCGCTCTGGTAGCCGCGAAAAACCCTGCCATCAAAATAGCAGCTCAGAATTGTCACTATGAGAAAAGTGGGGCCTATACTGGAGAAATATCTCCAAGCATGTTGAAAGACCTTGGTGTTGATTTTGTGATTCTTGGACATTCAGAACGTCGGGAATATTTCCATGAAGATAATGCCTTACTGGCCAAGAAAACGGATGCTGCTTTAGAGAATGGCTTGAAGGTCATTTTTTGTTGTGGAGAACCTTTGGAAGTCAGAAAAAATGGATCTCAAAATGATTATGTATCGAAGCAATTGGAAGAGGGACTATTTCATCTCAATGCGGTCCAACTCAAAAACGTAGTCATAGCCTATGAGCCTATTTGGGCCATCGGTACAGGTGAAACAGCCAGTCCAGAACAAGCGCAAGAAATGCATGCGCATATCAGATCATTATTACAAGACAAGTATGGAGAAGTTTCAGCACAATATATGAGTATTCTCTACGGTGGGTCTGTAAAACCAGGAAATGCCAAAGAAATTTTCGGGCAAGAAGATGTAGACGGAGGGCTTGTCGGTGGTGCTTCCTTAAAAGCAGATATGTTTGGTGAGATTATTCAATCATTTTAAGCAATCGGTTTCTAAATTCGCTATGGTTTAGGATTTAATGCGCCAAGATTTCAGCTTCTACATTTGACATTTCTATATTAGAAGTGGGCCATTTCTTTTCAACAGCCTTTTTTCTGTAATCAAATATTTCTTTCAACTGTTTCTTGACGAAGAGCCAATTGGCCAATTGTCCCAGTATTCCAAATGGAATCCCATAATGCACTATATCGGTCATCTCCACTCCTCCATCTACCACTTTGAAATGGTGTTGATGATGCCACATATTATAAGGACCAAACCTCTGTTCATCAATGAAGTACTCGTTTTCTACGACTTGAGAAATTTCTGTACACCATCGCATTTTGATTCCCAGAAGCGGAGTGACGATGTAAGTAATAAGCATTCCAGGATACATTTTCTTAGCGGGTCTCGAAGTAATATGAAAGCCCATATGATCAGGAGTGATCTCCTTCAAGTTCTCTGGAGAAGAGAAAAAATCCCATGCTTCAGTAATAGAAATTGGAAGAAACTGCTTCGTTTCCAGTCTATATAATTTTTGAAATAGCGTCATGCACTTGGTAACGCATAAATGTCGATATGGTTTTTACAATTCTCTTTATTTTGAGAAGAGCTCATCGATCAATTCATCACGGGTAAGGTCATTGAAGTTGTCTCTACATGATCCTATCCCGCTGGCCATAATGCTTATACACTCCCCTTTTTCATTTTCACGATCATCATGGTCTAGATGGAGAAAACAGTGTCCCAATTCGTGAAAAACAACATATTCCTTTTCCAATCGTGTAGCTGTCGCCCAATATGGTTTATCAAAAAAGACAGATCTATTTTTACCTTCTCCATCATTTCTTCGGCACGCACCTATTACTCCTTCATCTGCTATGTTTTGCAAATAACCTTCGATTTGTTCTACTTCATTGTCAAAAACGACGCCCCGTTTGGCCGCTTCTTCTTCAAAAATTATGAAATAGGGTTCAAGTTCTTCGTTGAGTCTCACGCCATCTACTTTGTGTGCACAAGAAGAAACAAAACAAGCTATAAGAAAAAGGTATAAATATGATTTCAGCATTCTACTAGAAATTTTGGATTTATCTTTTAACGTATTTCAATGCAAAATAGATTATTCAAAATTAAGTTTTTTTATCAAAGACGACATAAATAATTATTTTAGAATGAATTTTATTGGCAAAATCCCCTATTGTTTCCTGTTTCTTCACTAACAAGCTACATTTTCGCCATTCTAAACTTGGTGCAAAAGTTCTTAAAAAAGCAGCAATCATCACATAAACAAAATATATAACGCGTTACCATTTTTTTATTTTCATTACTAGGATTATCATTTAATTGTATTACTTTCGCGCAGCTTTCTTAAGCGCGTATTACATTTACTTAATATTATAACCAATTTTTAATATGAAAAATTTATTATTTGTAGCATTGACGCTATGTACAATTGTTTTGTTTAGTTGTGGAAGCAGCTGCGATCTTGAAGAATTTACGACAAGATCTTCAGAAAATTTAACACTAGGCCAAGCTTATGCTGCTGATTCAACATTAGCAAATTGCAATGCTTATTCTGAAGATTTACAATCAATCGTTGACGATTACGGAGATTGTGATGATGAGACTATTAGTGCTCAAGTTACATTATTCCAAAATCAACTTAATGCATTGGATTGTCAATAGGCAAAACTGCATAGCATTGTTTGCATTTAACATGTAAAATATAAGAGCGGTCAATTTTTTGACCGCTTTTTTTATTTCCATTCTCTACCACAAGAAAGCCTTATCACATATATCAAATAAGCATTCTTCCTACCAAATTCAAGCAGGTAATAAGACACCATAAAGCCGTACCAACTTAAAAATACACTACTGATATATTGCCATAAATAAAATTGAATTTCATTGGTTTTTGCAGGTGGCAAAAAAATATTTATTTTTTTAATGTCAATATTGGGATATTATAATAATGCATTTATATTTGCATCGCCTTAGTAAAAAGGCAATACCTAATGGCCCGTTCGTCTAGGGGTTAGGACGCCAGGTTTTCATCCTGGTAGCAGGGGTTCAAATCCCCTACGGGCTGCGAAAAAAGAGTTTCAACTTTGTTGGAGCTCTTTTTTTATGCCCTGTGGGGATTTGAACCTTTGGCCGTCTGCACGCTGAAAGACGGGGCTTTCAGTAATTTGCTAAATTGGTAGGTTTAATACCAATTTTTAACGCAAATTATCCTACAGACTGCATAACAAAACCCTTCAAGTCAATAGATTTGGAGGGGTTCTTCATTTTAGAACTTAAGTGGTCGAGTTATTGCCCGAGCTTATTTGAAGTTTTAATTAGATCCAGGCTTTAAGAGGAAATAAATGATTACACCAAATTTAACATCAGCTGTGAATCCTTTTAAATCTTCTGATATTCCTAGAGATTAGAAATGCTTTGGAGATGAAAACTCGAATCAAAATTCATTTTAATTATCGGGCATATCCTTTGGATTTTGTGGAATTCTTGAAACTATATGTTCACTTTTCTTTCCACCGAGATACATAAATACGCCTTGCGCAAAACCAAAATCATGTTCTAAAGGAGTAATTAATGAACCGTTATCCTCCTTGCCTGTAACACAAATATTGTGTGAAGATTTGGTACTACCACCAAAGACAGAATAAGATTTATACTTACCTGTACCTGCACCTCTATAATTAACCGCAGGTGGAGTAAAACCCGCTAATGATAAGGGAACATCTTCACAAGGTTGTATTTCATCGCCGTAATATTCAGCAAAATTCTTAATTGAAGTAATTTCAATATTATTATAATCCTTAGGCACTTTTATCTTGCCGATCAAGTGTTCTTTTATTATTCCATTTTGATCAGATTCGATCAGCCAACCTCCCCACCATTGACCTTCAGAATCAGAATTAAGTCGCCATACACGGTAGCGATAAAATTTTGTGTTGTCAAATTCAACAAGTAAACTGCAAGTCTCTCCAATACCTTCTCCGCCAAATTTGCGACAAGCACTACCTTTAGAATCAATGGCATTCCAAAGGGAAAATCGAACCTTTATTTGACCGTCTTCTTGAAAAAGGCCTAAATAGCCTCCTATTGTTGGATAATTTACCCATTTCCATTCAAGTGGCCAAAAGCTTTTATGATTTGGTACTGGGATCCAAACCTGTTGATCTATATTCCATACATTACTTAAGCTTTTATCAAAGTTCCAATTGACATACTGACTAGCATATTGTTGTTGCTGAGAAATTGCAGTGTTCATATTAAAAGCTAGTACTATGATCAATATGTACATTATTCTAACAATTAATTTTGATTGCACTAATCTTGTTATTCTTTGATTTGATCTTAAATGTTTCATTTTATATTTTTTGATGATTTAATTTATAAAACAGCACAGTTTGCTTTATTTAGAAGTTTTAAATCAACTAAAACCTCTAGTCGTTACTCCTTGTATATCTATTTCAAAAATTGAAATATCTTGATTTTAATTCTGTTTGATTTGAAATCGATTCTTTTAAAATCGCATTGGTTTAAAGGTCTAGTATATTTAATTTGCCTGAAATGACTCTAGTCACGGGTATTAATGATATCAATATATTTTGTAGAAAAATGGTAAAAATTGAATTCAAGTAACTAGAAGTAGTGCAAAACGACCTCAAATAAGAGCGAAGACTTCCCCAAAACCGCTCCAATTCATAATTATAAAATTGCAATAAATCCAAACATTCCTCAGCCATTAAATCAAAAAAAACACTTCCCAGTTACCTACAATCTAAGACTACCTAATATCCAAATCCAATTTCAACAAAATCCGAACATATTCACATTTTCTAAATATATATCGTTACATTCACTAGTACTTAAAGGTAAATAAATGAATAGCGGTATTTCCCCTACCCTCCTGATGAATGAAACCATCTTATCCAAAAAGAAGAATGGGGAGGAAGTATTTGCCTTGGGTTTCGGTATGTCTCCTTTTCCAGTTCCGGAAGTATTAAGCAACTCATTATCAGAAAAATCGGTGATGGGCATGTACTTGCCATCTGCAGGCTTACCAGAATTAAAAGAGCGAATTGCACAACATCATGCTCACTATGGTGCACAGAATATTGAATCAGATCAAGTAGTAATTTCACCCGGATCTAAAGAAATGATTTTTCAGATTCAATGGGCCTGCAAATTGCCATTATTGTTGCCCTCGCCATCTTGGGTGAGTTATGGGCCTCAAGCTCGATTACTGGATTTGGATTTGCATTGGATTCCTACTGATAAAAACAATCAATACAAATTGACGGCTTCGGCTTTAGAGAATTACATCAGTGAACAGAAATTGGCAGAATCGCTTTTGATACTCAACTACCCCAACAATCCAACCGGGGTGACCTATTCGAATGAAGAACTAAAATCAATCGCTGAAGTATGTCGGGCAAATCAAGTGACCGTCATCTCCGATGAAATATATGGTCTACTGAATTACAAGGGTGACTACCATACCATATCCAGCTTCCTCCCTGAGCAAACAATTGTCACTTCCGGACTGAGCAAGTGGTGCAATGCAGGAGGATATCGGTTGGGCTATGGTGTATTTCCAAAATCAATGGCTGATATTAAGAAAATGGTAATTACCCAGGCATCAGAGACGTATAGTTGCGTGGCTGCCCCTATCCAATATGCGGCAGTTGACCTATTCGACCAATGGGAGGTAATGATGGCTACCATTAAGAAACAAAGAAAAGTTCTTGAATTCGTCTCTTCATATATGATTGCCCACCTTGAAGCACTGGAAATACACTGTAGTAAATCAGATGGCGGATTTTACACCTTCATTGACTTTGATAAACATGGAGATTACATCAGAAAAAAAGAAATAGAAACGAGTGATGAACTTTGCCACTACTTACTAGACCAACACTCTATAGCCCTTCTTCCAGGCACAGCATTTGGAAGACCATCTTCTGAATTTTCTGCCAGGCTGGCCTTTGTTGATTTTAGTGGAAAGGAAGCTTTATCAGCAATTAATAATTTTAACGACTCAACAGAATTTATAGAAAAAACATGCCCGAAAATATATCATGCAATACATCAATTCAAACATTTTCTAACTATCTAAAAATTTAATTATGAGAATAAGAATACAATTAACACTTTTGATTGTTGTCTTTGGCATGCTTACTACAAATGCCCAAAAAATCTTCGGAAAGGTCTCGGACGTTGCAGGTCCTCTTATTGGCGCTAGTGTCGTCATAGAAGGGACGACCTATGGTACTGTTACAAATCTTGAGGGTGAATATGTACTTAATGTTAGTCCTGGGACTTACACAGTGCGGGCCAGCTATATTGGTTTCAACCAAGCCTCTCAGACAGTCACGGTGGGCAATGATGATGCCATGGCTAATTTCAATTTGATTGAAGGAATTCTTTCTGATGAGGTGGTTGTCATCGGTACAAGGTCAAATGCAAGAACCAATCTTGACTCTCCCGTACCTGTCGATGTCATCAATCTGGCAAAATTGTCGGCCGTAGCCCCACAGACCGATGTGAATCAAATCTTGCACAGCGCTGCTCCTTCATTTTCTTCGAATACGCAAACCATTTCTGACGGTACGGATCATATCGACCCTGCATCGTTGAGAGGTTTGGGACCAGATCAAGTACTAACCTTGATAAATGGAAAAAGAAGACACAATTCTTCATTGGTAAATGTAAATGGAACATTTGGAAGAGGTAATGTGGGAACGGATTTGAATTCCATTCCAGCTGCTGCCATAAAGTCTGTTGAGATACTAAGAGATGGAGCGGCAGCGCAATATGGTTCGGATGCGATTGCAGGTGTAATCAATATCAAATTGAAGGAAGCGACCAATGAACTTGGAGTGACATTGACAACAGGTGCCAATTTTACTGCAGATGAGAGAATCGGCCCTTTCAATGGAGAAGACAAAAGCTATGACGGTGAGGTGATAAATCTAGGATTGAATTACGGTCTACCTCTAGGTGATGATGGAGGTTTTGTCAATTTTACCGGTGAGTATAATTATCGTGGAGCGACCAATAGGATGCAAGAGTTTTCTGGTCAAATCTTCAATGGGTACAATGCGATAGAAAGGGTTGCTGCTGCGGACGGCGCTGACATTTCAAATCTTACCCTGGGCGACATCCAAGGATACGGTCAACAAGTTGACTATTTTTCCGCAGAAACAAAGTCTGCCCTGGCCTCCTTGAACGACATGTCAGAATTACCATTAGTATTGGATTTTGACAACACCACTGAAGAGCTTGCTGCTCGAAATCAAGTACGATCAGATTACAATATGACAGTAGGGCAATCCAAAAACAGAGGAGGCAAGTTTTTCGCAAACATGGAACTTCCGGTAAGTGATAATGCTGCCCTTTATGCCTTTGGAGGAGTGAGTTATAGAAATGGATGTTCTGGATGTTTTTACAGATTGCCTTCTCAAAGCAGAACTACGACATCGATCTATTCAAATGGTACAGTACCAATGATCAATTCTAATATCAAAGACCAATCAACGGGTGTCGGCATAAGAGGAAAGGCAGGCGCCTGGGACCTTGATTTCAGTACCGTATATGGCTCGAATGAGTTTTTATTCAATATGACGAATACACATAATGCAACATTAGGTGCCAGTTCTCCAACTGAATTTGATGCCGGTGGACATGCCTTCTCACAATCAACTACCAATCTCGATGTATCTCAATATTTCGAAGGTGGTCTTGGTCTGAAAGGTGTGAATGTTGCATTCGGCACCGAATATCGATATGAGAATTTTGACGTTATAGCTGGTTCACAAGCATCTTATGGAAACTATGATGTGAATGGAAATCTTGTGACCACTGTCACTCCAGATTCATTGCTCTCAAGAGATTACTTTGGCAGAGCCCGTCCTTCTGGATCACAATGTTTTGCTGGTTTCTTACCATCAAATGAGGTTGATGCCAATAGATCAAGTGCAGCTGGATACTTGGATACTGAATTTGATATCAATGAACAATTTTTACTCGGTGCAGCATTGAGATATGAAAACTACTCAGATTTTGGAAATACGTTCAATTACAAGGTTACTGGTAGATACAAGGTCAATGACAATCTGGCTATTAGAGCGGCTACAAGCACTGGTTTCAGAGCACCATCCTTGCATCAGATCCACTTCAGCCGTACCTCAACTATTTTTAGTTTGGTCAATGGCGTTTCAGTACCTCAGGAAGTGGGTGTTTTTGCCAATACATCGAGAGCGGCCAATCTTCTAGGCATTCCTGATCTAAAACAAGAAACATCGAATAGTATTTCTGGAGGATTGACAATGAAGGTTCCATCTGCAAGTTTGAGACTGACCGTAGATGGTTACCTCGTCAATATCGATGACAGAGTGGTGCTTACAGGTCAATTCAGACCAGGAGAGGATGCCGAATTGCAAGCTATCTTCAATCAGGCAGGAGCGACGAGAGCGGCATTTTTTGCCAATGCGATCAGCACCATTTCGAAAGGTATTGACGTAGTACTTACCCATGATTTGGCTCTTGGTAATAATAATCTCAGAACCAGTCTGGCGGCTACTTTCTCCAATACTGTTTGGGATCAGGACAAGGGAATAAATTCCAGCGACATCCTAAGAGAAAAGGGCCTGATCGACACTTATTTTGATCAAACGGCAAGAATTTATTTGGAGCAGGCAGTACCAAGAAAAAAGATTGTTCTTACGAATACATTGACCTTGGGTAAGTTGTCCATCTTCTTGAGAAATTCTTATTTCGGTCAGACCACAGAAGCAACCGGAGAATCGATATTTGATGATGATCTGAATCTTTTGGCTGACGCTACCATCGATCCATACAATGATGGAAAAGTCATTACCGATCTATCTTTTGGATACGATCTGGCAAGTGGAGTCTCACTTTCAGTAGGTGGAAATAATATATTAGATGTATATCCTGACGATGCAGATCCTGCATTCCAATCTAGTGGAAGGTTTGTTTACTCAAGACGATCTCCTCAATTTAGTTTTGGAGGAAGATATATTTTTGCGCGGATAGCTTTCACTTTGAACTAAGCTGAAGCATTAATTTTTTACAAGGGCTGATTAGAAATAATTGGCCCTTTTTCATTTAAGGGGTAGAAGTACAAAATCATCTTACCTGAATATCCAAGTAGAATTACTGAAAATTGAAGTAGAATTTCGGAAATAAGATTGCATAAATTGGAAACTTCGTTCGAAAAACCTATTTTAATTACTGAAGGCGATTAAGAAGTATCACATTCTTTGAAAGACATTTTCCTATTGCTTTCCTATGCTATTATCAATATTTAACACTCTTAATTAAGAACCCCAAATTAACAAATGAACCAAACGGAAAAGGAAATTTATCAAAAAAATTGGGAGGAATTGGCCATTCATTTGACCTTGAATCATTGCAGCGCTTCGACCAGGGAAATGAGTAGTTCAGATGCACCCGATTTAAGTTATAAAGAAATATGGCTCAACTATCTGGAAGCCGAAAATGAGAAACTTACCAACCAGAAAAAGGAAGATTTAGAACAATATAAAAAGTGTCGGAATGTCTTTGTAATAGGTTCTGGAGCCTCAACTGCAGTGAACAAAGCATTATTCCCCTTGGGCAATAATGCGGTAGACGTCATTTTGGAAAAATTTGGATACGAAGAGATTTGCAATGCAAAAGATAAAACATTTACAGAAAATGAATTGGATTCGGCAAACAACGAAAATGAGGATAAAAAGGACATCTCAGAAGATGTTGAGAGATTGCAAAATCAAATCAAGAAGGACAAAATTTTAAAGTGGAAAAAAGCAAAGAGGTTAAGATCGAGGATGGTTTTACGAGCAAAAAATGATGATCAGACATTTGAAACAAAATTGTCCCTCTTGTCTCATTTCGTGCCTGTATCGGAAGTCAGGAATGCAATTTCTCAATTATTTGGTTATCGAACCTATCCCAATTTGTTTTATGAAATCTTGAGCTATTTATTAAAAAATAGATTCATTGATGGCATTATAAATTTCAACTTCGATGAATTGTTGGATGAAGTAATCGACGAAGAAGTAGGACTTGGTCAATTATTAAAAATAGTCTCCGATGGTGATGTCCCACAGTATTCAAACATACTCCAAAATCAAAGATTAAAAGTCCCATTTTACATCAAGCCTCATGGTACTTTTTCTTCCAAAAGCTCGCTACGTTTCACAAAAGAACATTACCTAGATATACCTGACGAAATCGAATCATTTCTTGGAGATTTATTCAAAGGTAAAGAGTCTGGAAGCAACAAGCAGCTTGGAAGTCAATTCGACACACTAAACATTGTCGTTATCGGATTTAAACTTGAAAGCCTTGAATTTAACAATGTTATTTCAGAAGCATTTGAGGAATTACCTAAAGAAAATAACATTAATATTTTTTATGTGGAATACCGCCAGGAGATGAGTGAAGATAGAAAGGCAGAATTGGTTCGCCTGGGGGTTATGGAAGAAGACGATGAATTGCGGCTAGTCTCGCACAAGCAAAAAGAAAAAGCTATTCTCACTCGAATTTTTGGTGTTAATAGACCTGAATTAAAAAATAAGAACTTCAATGTAAAAGTGCTCGATTTGGAGGCTCTGAAAGTCAATAATTTGAACAATTTCATAGAAGGCACCTATCATAAAATTATTGAGCACTTTGAAATATACAAGCCAAAATATATTAGCAGACAACTTACGCTAATTGATTTCTTCAATTCCAAGATAGAAGAACTTAACAATGAGTTTGGAACATACATGGAAGAGTTTGCGAAAAGGGATAAAGATTTTGAAGAATACAACATACTAAAAGACAAAATTTTCTTTCATTCTACAGATTACTTTTTGGAACGAACTATTTTCGAAATTCTTCTTACAACCTTCAAAAATAATGGCTTCATCCAATTGTTAGAATCATTAAAAAAGGTCAATAGAGTTGGTAAATATTATCATCTCTACTACGAAAAGAATGAAAAGAATAATGAAATTCACAAAAAAAATAAAGAATTTGATAAGCTCAAGACTACATACACTATTCATGATATTCTATTTGAATTGGCCTTCGAAGGAGACAAATCGAGCTACAATTTTGACGTCTACAAAATATCCTTGACTGGTAAATTTAAAAAGTCGATACAGTTGTTAATCGAAAAAATTAAAAAGCAACCACATCACTTTCCAAAACTAAGAAAAATCACTTTAAAATGTCTTGAAAGGTTCGAACGTGCCTATTTAAAAGAGGTTGATGCATCAGCATTACGAAGTCAAAATTCGGAAAGTATAAATATTGACGAAGATAAATACAAAGTATTGGGAGATAGGCTCATGAATACGGTGAGCATAAATTTATATCCAAATTTTACCGACTACCAATTGAACTATTTTGGGAAAATCGAATCCAAACACATTGTTCCCACCTATACTTCCTTGAAGCGAGAAATCAATAAGATGCTCAATCAAGAGGGGCAAAAAACATGGTCTCATTTATTCATTGTAATTGACAAAGCTGAATATTTGAACAGAGTGAAATTTGACAATAAAAACGTTCATATTATTGAAGCAGATTTTGATCAAGCATTAACTAAGAGAGAATGTACAACATCTTCTACTCTCCCCTACTTTGATCATCATCGACACATGTATATCTTCATGGATAGGATTGACAATTCTCTAGAACCAGTAAAGGCAATCTATTATTACAAAAAGGGATTCTCGAACAATGTAAACGCCATTAGCATCGATCCTGACACACCAAATAACTTTAGGTTTTTAATGAGAACTTTTATTGGCTATTATGTCAAATCAATGAACTATACAAAATGTAAAGAAAAAGATCATATTAATCAAGAAAGGCAAATTCCTATCATTGATTCTCACAAATCTCTGGAAAAGCATCTCAATAAGTTGGATGAAGATGATCGATACAAAAATTTATTCATTGAATATTTAAAAAACAATGCCAATATTATATATCAGTAAGAATTGCCAATCGCAAACAGCTAAATATTTCCAATACTAATTCTTCAAAGAAATTATAGGCGATATTATATTTTTTTTAACTGGACTATAATTGTCAACTTTGGCATTTATTTTTTCAATATTACATTTTGTCTTTCTTTGAAATAGGCCATTCACATATCCATACGGACCATTTGCTCATTACCCTATCCATTTTTCAGGAAAAACCCTGTCTTTTAATTTGTCAATGATTGCTATCATTGAGTATAATATGAAAAACCAAAGAAAAATAATTAACTTGATCTGTTCAAACCCTTTTTACTCACATTAAAACAACCCAAAAATGAAGACCTATACCAACCTTCAAAACAACTCCTTAAAAACCTTAAAACCAATACGAAACTCACTTTTACTCACACTATTCTTTTTGATCTCTTTTGCCTCAAATTCAATCGGAGAGAAAATAAGTAATGATTCAGATGAATCTTCTCCAATGATAGATCCAGTAGCGATTTGTCAGAATTTTAGTACTTTCCTTGATTATTCTGGCACCAAAGCCATTTCTCCTTTCAATGTCAATGGCGGTTCTTTCGATCCTGATGGAAATATAATTGACTTCAGCCTTGATAAAGATTTTTTCACCTGCGATGATTTAGGTGAAAATCTGGTCACTCTAACAGTAGAAGACAATGATGGCAATACAGCAACCTGCACTGCAACCGTTACTATATCCTGGCCATCTCAAACGCTGGCCTGTTTTAGTCAAGTAAATCTTTCCTTGGGCATGGATGGTACTGGCATCCTGGAGCCAGAAGATGTACTTGCGGGTACATTTTTCGACCCTTGCGACTTGTTTACAGTGACGCCTTCCTTCTTCACTTGTGATGATATAGGAACTCATTCAGTAATTGTTGATGATGGCGCTGGAAATTCTTGCTGGCTCACAGTCTTAGTTGAAGACAAAATCCCCCCCACATTCATCTATCCCGAAGATATCACTTTACAATGTGGAGGTGCTACAGATCCGTCCGTCACAGGAGAACCAGTAATCATTGACAACTGTGCAAACTTTGGGATATCGTACAATGATCAAATTTTCAATTTAATTGGTGATAACATAAAAATACTTAGAGAATGGAGTATTATTGATTGGATAACTGGTGACATAGAAACATATATCCAAGTAATACAAACGGAAGACAACCAAGCCCCAACTGCAATTTGTGTCTCAAACCTAAATGTCTCATTAGACCAATTCGGGATGGTTACATTAGCTCCTGAAGCTGTAGATGCTGGATCTTTTGATGATTGCGGAGATGTGACGCTGGCCGTAAGTCCTTCTTCTTTTGATTGCTCTTACATTGGTGATACTGTGGTAGTTACCCTTACCGTTACTGACGAAAGTGGAAACACAAATCTATGCTGGAGCACTGTAGTTATCGAAGACAAACAAGGACCTACCGCCGTGTGCAATGCCGAGGTAACTGTTCTTCTTGGTGCAGATGGCACGGCTTCTATTTCACCAGACGTAATCGATGCTGGATCATACGACAATTGCGGTCCACTTACTTATGAATTAAGTGACTCTACATTTGACTGTTCTAATATTGGAGATACGCTCATCATTTTCTTAACAGTAACTGACGGTAGTGGCAATACGAACCAATGTTGGACGGAAATAACAGTTGAAAGTGATGGCATTTCAGTAGATGATATTTACTGGCCCGAAGATATAATATTAGCCTGCAATGCTGATACAGATCCTTCTGTTACAGGCGAACCTCAAGTCTTGGACAATTGTGGCAACTTTGGAATAAGCTATCAGGACGATATATTTGAGCTTGACGGTAATAATATTAAAATTCTAAGAGAATGGACTGTCATTGATTGGATTACAGGTGAAATCTTTGTGTATATCCAAATCATCAAAACCGAGGATAACCAGGCCCCTGTAGCTATCTGTGCCGCTAATCTTAATATTGCACTGGATCAATTTGGAATGGCAACTTTAACCCCAGAAGCTGTCGATGAAGGTTCTTATGATGATTGTGGAGATGTGACATTGGCCGTAAGTCCATCGTCATTCGATTGTAGCCACATTGGTGATACCATTGTCGTGATCCTAACTGTAACGGATGAAAGTGGAAACACCAATCAATGCTGGACTGAAGTAATGGTTGAAGACAAACAAGGTCCGACAGCAGTTTGTAATGCTGTGGTAAATGTAAGCCTTGGAGCAGATGGAACGGCCACTATCACTCCTGATGTCATCGACGCAGGTTCTTATGATAATTGTGGACCAGTAAACTTATCGATAGATCAATCCACTTTTGATTGTGCTGATATATTGAATGACAGCCTCATAGTAATACTTACTGTGACAGATCAAAGCGGAAATACGAATCAATGTTGGACTCAAATCGTAGTCGAAGACAAACTTGCCCCTACCGTCACTTGTCCTCCTGATCTTACCTTGGATTGTTCATTAGCGGGAGACCTGGATCCAGAACTTACGGGATATCCAACAGTGGTGGACAATTGCGATCTCATTGGATATGCATACGAAGATCAATATCTTCCACTAGCGGGTGCAAGTTTCAAGGTATTGCGAACATGGACGGTTGTGGATTGGTTTTCTGGAAGCGTTCAGGAATGTATACAAGTCATCAATGTCCTGGACATAACTCCTCCTGAATTGATATGTGTAAGTTCATTGGTCGCTTCTCTCGATTTTACGGGAAATCTTACTTTGTACCCTGACGACTTCGTCCAAAGTGTTTCAGATGATTGTGATTCCGTCTCCTTTTCAATTCCAGAATATTATTTTGACTGCTCAGCAATAGGAGATTCTACTGTGATTATTACTGCCTTAGATGGTAGTGGTAATAGCAGTCAATGTCTGGTAGATATTACCATTGAAGACAAGACATCACCAATTGCCATATGTGAAGCCCAGGTCAATGTCAGTCTTGGCGCAGATGGAACAGCCACTATTACTCCAGATGTCATTGATGCCGGATCGTACGATGAATGTGGTCCCGTCACCCTGGCCATCGACCAATCTACTTTTGATTGCGGCGATATCTTAAATGATAGTCTTATTGTGATTTTAACCGTCACCGATCAAAGTGGAAATACAAATCAATGTTGGACTCAAATAGTAGTCGAAGACAAGCTTGCACCTACAGTCACTTGTCCACCTGATATTACATTGGAGTGCTCGCTTGCTGGTGATTTGAACCCAGATCTTACTGGATATCCAACTGTAGTGGACAATTGTGATCAGATTGGAATTGCCTATGAAGATGATTTATTACCACTTGAAGGATCAAACTATAAAGTATTGCGTACATGGACGGTGGTTGATTGGTATTCTGGAAGCATCCAGGAATGTTCACAAGTCATCTCGGTGTTTGACTTGACTCCACCAGAAATGATGTGTATCAATGCCTTATCAGCGACTTTGGATGCCAATAATGAGCTCACCCTCTTCCCTGCAGATTTTGATTTGGGCACGACGGATGCTTGTGGCGATATAACTTTGACAATTGATCAATCTGAATTTGATTGTTCTGATGTGGGTGCTACTATCATAACATTGACAGCTACCGACGAAAATGGCAATTTTAGTGAATGTATGATTGACCTCATGATTTTTGGAATGGATGCCGACGAAGATGGATTTTCTCTTTGTGATAATGATTGTAATGATAATGATGCCTCAATATTCCCAGGTGCACCCGAAGTATGTGGTGATAATATAGATAATAATTGTAATGGTGACGTAGATGAAAATTGTATTTGTGCTTCTTATGGAGAATCAACGCAATACGAATGGATAGAATCTATTTCGGTAAATGCTACTACAAGTGCTACAGGAGATGATGGAGGATATGGAGACTATACAGGAACTACCCTGGAAATGAATTATGGTAATAACTCAGTTCAACTGGTACCAGGATTTTCGGGCGCTAAGTATAGAGAATATTGGAGCATCTGGATAGACTTTAATCATAACGGACTCTTTGATGCCAATGAAGAAGTGTTGAATGAGAATTCAAAAAATACAATAAATGGTAATATCAGTATTCCTGTGAGTGCCTTGGCAGGTCCTGCGACAATGCGAATTGCTATGAAGTACAATTCATATTCCGATCCGTGTGAAATATTCCCTGAAGGAGAAGTCGAGGATTACACAGTGAATATCAATGCTCCACTATATTGCTTGTCAGGAGGTGAAAGCACACAATATGAATGGATCAAAAAAGTAAGACTGAAATCCATCAACAATCAATCTGGTAATGACAATGGATATGCCGACTTTACCAATTTGAGTACCAATCTAAACCCTGGACAAAGCAAGAATATTAAATTAAAGCCAGGATTTTCAGGAAATTCATATGTTGAAAATTGGAGGGTATGGGTAGATTGGAATGAAGATGGTGACTTCGATGATGCTGGTGAATTAGAAGTAGAAGTGTCATCAAGTGGAAATATTACAGATCAAATTACTGTACCTAATAATGCTACCAGCGGAGACAAAGTAATGCGGGTAAGTATGAAATATGGAGGATACGCAGATCCGTGTGAAGTTTTCACGTATGGAGAAGTGGAAGACTATACCATTTTTGTAACAGGTCCAGATCCTTTGGTCAGCAATAATACTTCTATGGATTTGATTTCATCTGCAAATACTCAAAGTCAAATTATTACTGATGATGTCATTGATAAGAGGTCATTTGATACTCAACTAAAACTCAGATTGTATCCAAATCCAACTACCAATTTCATCAACATTGAATTGAATTCTACAAACAACGTAGAACGAAAAATAACAATATACAATCAAGTTGGACAGGTCGTATATCAAACCACCATAGATCAAGACAATCATTTGATAGATGTAACAGGCAGCAAATTCACTAACGGAATGTACATCGTACTCCTCCAACAAGGTGAACAAGTCATCTCCAAAAAAATTATCATTACGAAATGATTCCAATATAGATTAGAAATATTTCAAAAAGAATTTTTTAAAAGCCATCTCAAACGAGGTGGCTTTTTTTTTCCCAAAACCCAATAAATAGGGATATTCCTAAGTAGAAATACCCCTTGGTTTTCAAAGACTTGAGCCATTCTACATATGAATGTATACCCCGTTTCATTAATATTCTACGTAAAAATGGAGTAAGGTTTTCAATTCACCCTTGTCTTCGCCAGACAGGCCTTACTTTTTTCATTGAAAAAAAAGGTACTGTGTTAATTTCCAAACTATTTTTCAACTTTTTACGATATTTGTTAATGACGAAGAAGAGCTTCTGACGATTGATCGTACAGATGTTCATTCTGTGTAGATGGATACTATTCGTATTCATCTACTTTTCTCCCACTTTATATTTTCAACTCTATGAGTTGATGACGAAGAAGAAACTTCCTCCTCATGATAACCAGATATGTAATTACATTCCATATTCAGGAATGAATTCCTCATCATTTTTCCACAATGTATATATTAGAATCAATAGTTTTCTTGCAACTGCCAATAGCCCTACTTTCTTACATTTATTTTTTTCATTTATTCGTTCGTAAAAATTGTTTAGTGATTTAATTCTTCTTGATGAGGTTAGAGCAGGCATATAAATTGCTTGTCTTATATACTTATTTCCTCTTTTGGATAATCTGGATTTTCCAGTTTTATTACCTGACATGTTTTGTCGTACATCCATCCCTGCATAACTGCATAATTGTTTACCGTTTTCTATTAATTCGAATCCATTTGTTTCGCCAACTATTGTTATAGCTGTCATAAATCCTACGCCTGGAATTGTACATATTTTGTCCATCTTTTCATTTAAGAAAGTATCATTTAAAACAATTTCTTTAAGCTCAAATTCCAAAAGGATGCATTGGTTCTCTATAAGTTTAATTTGCTGTTTGATGATTTTCAGAACTGTTCTCTCTGTCCGATAGGCATGTTCCTTAGCATGTAATTTATTCTTAAGTACGTTCAATTGTTTTTTCAAATCTCTATACTCTCGAGATAATTGTTTTACCGCTCTTATATTTCTGCTCATCGGAGACCATCTTAGACTTCTTCGCTCAAGACCATACCTACTTAAAAGAACTGCATCAATTTTATCCGTTTTAGATTTGACATTCATGCTTTTGAAGTAATACTTAACCTTGATGGGTAAAAGTATAGATATTGGATACTGACTATTATCAAAGATATAATGAGCCAAACTTTCGTGATAAACACCAGTTGCCTCCATGACCACATGGAGAGTTTGAGATTTTCCAGCTTTAGCTTTAAGCCAACTAAGTAAAGCTTTGAATCCTTTTAAACTATTGTCAAATGATTTTTCAGCGACAATGGTTATTTCACCTTTATCACAATAACTCAAACAACAATCAAATTTATCTTTAGACATATCAACACCTAAAGAGAATTTTAAAACCTGCATAATTATAATAAAATTAAAGTTGTGGCCTTTACTCACGAAAACTTTACTCGTAAATGCGGAATGAAAATTCTTCCTTGGTACTGTCCAATTTCTTTGAGTAAATTAGAGTGTGAGGAAAATAACTTTTTTACGATATAACTTTTTTAGCTTATCTTAAGCAAAATGACTCTCTCACACTCTTGCCTAATAAATTGACAATTCGAATATACGAGTAAGCAAAAATTCTAGTCTCTTTAAAGGCTCAGCTACTAAATGCAGCACCCGCTGCCCACTGTAAAGAGACGGGCCACGCCTTTTTTCAACTTGTATTTACACTCAACTTTCCATTTTTAAAAAATTAGCATACTGAATACCCCTAAATAGTGCGATAGATTCAAAAAAATAAAGTAGGACTACTATTTAAAAGTAGATTGAGGAAGATCTGAAAATCCCAATAATTAATAATATAAGGTATAAGCCCTCCTAAAAGATTAAGGTAGTAATACCCTAAGTCAAAGCAATTGCAGCGAGTACATTTACACTACAATATTACGGAGTATAATTCACTCTCATAACCCCAACTAACGTTCTCTGGTGGCTTATTCTAACACTCGGTAGGTCGCCAGATTGCTTTTTTAGTTGGGCGTTTTTAATTATACTAATAATTTATCTAAACCCGCAGCTAAGACAGCTCCTATAATAGGACCTACGACAGGAATCCATGCATAACCCCAATTGCTGTCTCTCTTTGCTGATTTGAAAGGTAATATCGCGTGCATTATCCGTGGTCCGAGATCTCTTGCAGGGTTGATGGCATATCCTGTAGTACCTCCCAAAGAAAAGCCAATTACCCAAACAATGAAAGCAACGGGAATTGCCCCTACAGAACCAAGCCCTATGATTTGATCGGTATCACCCAGACTTCCTTCTGTGATGTACAATACGCCAAAGACCAAAACGAAGGTCCCAATAATCTCACTAAACAAATTGCCACCTGTATTCTCAATCGCAGGGCTCGTACAGAATACCCCCAACTTTGAAGATGCATCTTCCGTAGCATTGAAATGATCTCGATATTGCAACCATACTAAAAAAGCACCGATCATCGCTCCGATGAATTGTGCCAAAATATATTGAGGCACCAAGGTCCAGGCAAAATCTCCCGACACCGCCAATCCAATTGTCACTGCAGGATTCAAATGCGCTCCACTATATGGACCGGCAATCATCACACCTACAAATACTGCCAAAGCCCAAGCCGTGGTAATAGATATCCATCCCCCATTATTTCCATAGGTTTTCTCTAAAACCACATTGGCCACTACGCCCAATCCAAGTAGCAATAGGAATCCTGTCCCAATAATCTCTGCAATAAATGGTGTCATTTCGTTTTGTTTTTTAGTTGATTTATTTTCTTCTAGTTATTACTCAGTTATCGATTTATCAAGCCATGATATCATCAATCCCCTCTTTCAAATCTCTCCCACTCTTTCCAATCTTCCCCAATCTTTCAAATCTTTCCAAATCTTTCCCAATCTTTCCCAATCTTCCCTACTCCCTCCCCCAATACTGCAATGCCTTAATCGCTCTATGCCATCCTTCGATCCCATCTTCAATCTCTCCTCTTTCCTCAACTGGAAAAAACCTGGTATCCGTCTGCCATATTTGTTGTATTTCATCTAAATCTGACCAATAACCTACTGCCAATCCTGCCAAAAATGCTGCACCCATCGCCGTCGTCTCAACAATTTTTGGTCTTACCGTTTCGGTATTCAGTACATCGGCTTGAAATTGCATAAGTCCATTATTTACCGTAGCGCCGCCATCTACTCTCAATTCTTGGATTGACACACCAGCATCAGCCTCCATGGCGTTCAGCACATCCATGGTCTGATAAGCGATGGCCTCCAAAGCCGCTTTTGCGATATGCGCATCTGTACTACCTCGGGTCAGACCCAAAAGACTTCCCTTTACTTGCTGATCCCAATATGGAGCACCCAAGCCTGAAAATGCAGGGACAAAATATACGCCATCCGAACTGTCTACCGAATTGGCCAAGGCCTCCACATCACTCGAAGTTTCAATAATTTTAAGTCCATCTCTAAGCCATTGGACTACCGCGCCAGCAATAAAAATACTGCCTTCCAGTGCATATTGTGTCTTACCATCAATCTGCCAAGCCACCGTGGTGAGCAAGTTGTTTTTTGATAAGGAAGGCTTCTCCCCAATGTTCATTAGCATAAAACATCCCGTACCGTAGGTATTTTTGACCATACCTGGCTTCGTACACATCTGTCCAAACAACGCTGCTTGCTGGTCTCCGGCAATTCCTGCAATAGGTATTTCTGCTCCCAAAATAGCAGTACTCGTATTTCCATAGACTTCACTGGACTGTTTTACTTCGGGCAACATACTTTTGGGGATAGTCAGCAATTCCAGCAATTCATCATCCCAGGACATGGAATTGATATTGTAGATCAATGTTCTAGATGCATTCGTCACATCTGTTACATGCAACCGACCTTCTGTGAAATTCCAAATCAACCAAGAATCAATCGTACCCATCGCCAATTCGCCGGCTTCTGCTCTGGCCCGAGCACCTTCTACATTGTCCAAAATCCATTTCACCTTCGTTCCGGAAAAATAAGAATCAATGACCAATCCTGTCTTTTGTGAAACCATTTCAGAATGTCCCTGAGCTTTTAATTCATCACAATAACCAGCAGTCCTTTTGTCCTGCCAAACTATTGCATTATAAATAGGCTTTCCAGTGGCACGATCCCAAACTACAACTGTCTCTCTCTGATTGGTAATCCCAATGGCTGCAACATTTGATACATCCAAACTCCCTGACTTCAAAGCCTCCTTAACCATAGCTGACTGTGTAGTCCAAATCTCCATCGGATCATGCTCTACCCAACCAGCTTTGGGGAAATGCTGTGTAAATTCCTCTTGAGCAGAAGAAATGATATTCCCATTTTTATCAAATAAGATGGCCCTTGAACTGGTGGTTCCTTGATCAAGCGCGAGTATATATTTTTCCATAAATGAATTTGTTCTCTTGTAGAGGGGTCTAAAGCATTAAATTATAACCTTACAATAATAAGAATTTATTTTAAACTGCGAAGAACATTGGGTTTAAGGATGAGTAGAACATTTTTTTGACACTTTGGTACGCATAATCAACATAAAGATTATCATTATGAAGACTAATGTGATATGCTTCGCTTTCCCTAGCACTTCACAGATATCTCAACCAACAATGCGCTTAGAATAAAACCAAAGCTACATACATAAATACTTGTAATTATTCTAACTAGAAAATCGAAGAGAAACTCTAGATTCTATTGTAAGACACCATTAAGAGTCCAGGTGCTACTTGCCTCCGTTATATCAGTATGTGTTCCATCCTTAAAATACCGTCTAATTATAAAACTGACATCAGTAAATCTAATTGACAATATTTCGCCAGGAACAGTTGCATTTTGCAGCAGTTCTGACTCTTTTCCAAACGCATGGAACGTAGTAAAGAAATCCGCATACTCATTAACTGGTTGAGGTTGCGGTGACAAACTCCAGCTTGTACTTTGCCAGGAAGGATTGGTCAGGTCTCTATTAAAATCATCTATACCCCAAGTTTGAATTGGAGGTTCCACAGTTTCTTCGTTGAAATAATCAACTACTCTGAACTCATATGAAATCGCACTGAGTCCCTCTTTTATTTCCAATGTACATCCTGAAAACACCTTTGTCCCACCACTATACTCAACGGTAACAGTATTATTCAGTGCGCATACTTCGACCGTCCCAATGTCCAAATTTGAAGTAACAGAGTATGTCTGCGAATTACTCGTAACCTTATTGTCATAATCAATGAAGGTCAGTCTTATTTCTGGATTATTACAATTTGAAACCGTAGCCATAAAACTTCCATCACTGGCTATATCAACCACCTCATTAAAAGAAGAATTCACAACCTCAACGATAACCTTCCCTTTCGCAATAGCTTCTCCAGCACAACTCACCAAAACCCCTTCAATTGAAATCAAATCAGGACTGCTTGAAATATCGATTTGTCCAACATCTGCACTCTCACCATCAAATGGGCCAATTTCTTCAGAATGAATCACATTAACTCCGCAATTCTCCACTACTTCCAAAAGGAGTTTTTCATTACTGGGAACATAACCATCAAAATACCCATCCTTATCTGTCCAATCTGCCATAGATTGACCATTAGAAATATTAGTAATTCTAACCTTCAAAAGTGGTGAACTTTGACTATTTACTACTTGCCCTTCCAACAAAGTGAATAATCTGGAGGGAACATCACAATTCCAAAATGTAAAATGATTAACCGTTCCAACATACTTACCATCTATCAATTCAGCACTTCCTTCTTCTTCCCATAACCCAGTATCCTCATTAAAAAACCAAAGTGGAATTTCATTCGGTGCCATGGGCGAAAGAGACGAGGGAACTTCCAGGGTCAATGTAGCTGGCTTATTGATATTCAAGTCTTGATTATTATCTCCCTTCAATTCAATATTGACCATGCCAAAACTTTGCAGAATATTGAAGTCATCGTTCGCGTCAATAGCCATCAAATTACCTGGCATATTCAAGTCTAATTCTGGATCAGTAGGATCAATATAATGACTGTATACATGAACATTGCCATTATACGAATTGCCTCCTTCATCAATAAAACTATTGGGTTCAAACTGTACTTTGTGCTCTCCAAGAATTTCAACTTGCCCTCCTTCATTTGCCATAATAAACTTGACATTGTCATTTTTGATAAGCCTGATGATGGTTCTATTGGTATTCGTTTTGGACGGAATCAAAACTTTGTATTGATCAAAATAACCTTCTTTCTTCACTTCAATAACTCCTTGATTCTCTCTTATCAAACCTGTGATATTAAAAAATCCATAATCATCAGATATCACGCTCTTATCCAATATTGACACCTCTGCTCCAACAACTGGCTCTCCATTAGAATCAGAGACATATCCTATTAAAGATGTCTCTATAGTCGCTTGAATATCAAGATTGGAATTATTATCCCCTGTTCCTGGATTGGTGATATCGTCACCGCAGGCAGAAAAGATTAGAATAAAGACAAGGATAGCTAAATAAGGGAGATAGTTTTTCATGATAAATACATTTAGTTTCGTAGATCGGCACACACTTCTAATATAATATCTTAGAAAATCGCTTTTATGCTGCCTGAGATGTCAAATAATTACTAAAATTAACTTTTTAAGGCAATTTATCCTGCCATTTTACTCCGAAGCACTTATAAATTCTCCTCCTTTCAAATATACCTTATCTATCAAATTGGATCCAAAAGCATAGGGCAAAAAACTATAGGAATTGACTTTCTTTGTAATTATCAAATTGGCTAATTTCCCTTCAGTAATACTGCCTACTTCATCTGCCAAGCCCATGGCATAAGCGCCATTTATTGTGGCCGCATTTATAGCTTCTTCAGGTGTCATTTTCATTTTGATGCAAGCCGTAGATACCACAAAGTTCATATTACCAGATGGTGTAGATCCTGGATTGAAATCAGTGGCCAAGGCGAGCGGAAGTCCTGCCTCCAACATCTCCCGTGCTGGCGTATATGGTATCCCCAAAAAGTAGGAACAACTCGGCAATGCCACAGGCATGGTACGTGTACCCTGCAATGATTCAATATCGTTACTTGACATCACTTCCAAATGATCCACCGAAAGGGCCTCATGCTCCACTCCAATCTGCACCCCTCCAATCGAATTGAATTGATTTACATGAATTTTAGGTGTAAGTCCATGCTTTTTCCCTGCCTTCATTATCAATACAGTATCCTCAGTGGTAAAATATCCTTTTTCACAAAACACATCCACATATTCTGCCAATCCTTCCGCCTCAATTAAAGGCATAATATCCTCAATCAGCATATTAAGATATCCAGATCGATCATTTTTGAAATCAGCAGGCAAAGCATGTGCACCCAGGAAAGTAGCCTTTATTGGAATAGGATAATTTTCTTTCAATCTCTTTATGACACGCAGCATCTTCAATTCTGCATCTACAGTAAGTCCGTACCCCGATTTTATTTCTACTGCTCCTGTCCCCAATCGCATTACTTCCTCAAGTCTTTCCCTACTCTGATCATATAGATCCTCTTCCGATGTATCCTGCAATTTCTTGGCAGAATTCAAAATACCTCCACCTTTTTCCGCAATTTCATGGTAAGACAATCCATTGATCCGATCCACAAACTCTCCTTCCCTATTGCCAGCATAGACAATATGGGTATGTGAATCACACCAAGATGGCAAAATCATCCTACCCGTACAATCCACAATCCTTGCTTCAGGTATACTTGGGCAATCGGACATCGCTCCAAATGAAGCAATCCGCTCTCCATCCACCAATAAATATGCATTTTGAATCGTAGGCAAGACCTTCATCTCATCCCCCGACAAAAACTCAATGCCCCCAGGTCGAACCTGTACCAATTCCTTTATATTTCTAAATAGTATCATTTATTATTTTTTTTCTGAATCGCTGAACTGCAAAATCGCTAATTGGCTAATTGCCTAATTGGCTAAAACGCCAAATCGCCAAATCGCTAATATGCTAATATGCTAATATGCCAATTTCAATCTGACTACTCATGGTTCCAATTATTCTCATCACTATTGTCACTTGGCGACAAGCCAATAATATCGCCTACCGTATCCACACCCAGTCCCACAACCATCCGATTTACATAATTAAAATAACTGACAACTTGATTGACTTCCAATATCTCTCCATCATCAAAACCCTCTGATCTAAGATCCTCAATGGTATCACTTGTAATCGAAGCATGGTCAAAGGTGAGCATTTTGGCGTACTTGCATCCAGCAACCATTTTTGCTGACAATACCCCATCAAAATCCCCTTTTTCAATTGATTCCAAAATCAAAAGATATTTATCATCATCCTGTAAATTTTTCTTGATGCCTTGTCCGTGATGATCATAGCAATATTGGCACTTATTCAAATGGCTTACGTAGGTGCCCAAAACTTCCAGGTACCATTTCGGAAATGTATTTCCATTACTATGAAGAACACTTTTGTAAAGTACCATATGCCCATTCAAAGTATGAGGTCTCAGACTATGAATTTTGAGTACATTATCAATATTATTATCTGGGCCTTTAACTCGTTCGTATAAGCGCTTAAGTTTTCCCGTTGCCTCTTCGTACGATATAGTATTAATCCAACTCATTGCCTAAAATAATTTATCCAAAAGATCATTCTCTACAATAGCTGGCAAAGTCACTTTTAATTTTGGTGTCCGCTCCATTTCTCTTTTGATTGCAAAAATAGCCTCTTTATTTCTAGCCCAACTTCTTCTGGCAATTCCATTGTTCACATCATAGAATAGCATCTTCTTCAATCTAGCGGTAGCTTCTTCTGATCCGTCCAACAACATCCCAAATCCTCCATTGATCACCTCACCCCAACCAACACCACCTCCATTGTGGATAGATACCCAGGTAGCACCTCTGAAGCTATCTCCAATCACATTGTGGATCGCCATATCTGCCGTGAACTTGCTCCCATCATAAATATTAGAAGTCTCCCTGTATGGCGAATCTGTACCACTCACATCATGGTGATCACGCCCCAAAACTACTGGACCAAGTTCTCCATTTTGTATCGCAGTATTAAATGCCTCGGCAATTTTCATCCTTCCCTCAGCATCAGCGTATAAGATCCGTGCCTGCGATCCTACGACCAACTTATTCTTCTTGGCATCTTTTATCCAAGTGATGTTGTCTTGCATTTGCAATTGGATTTCAGGTGGAGAATTCTCCATAATTTCCTGCAACACAGCCCTTGCGATCTCATCCGTTTTATCCAGGTCTTCTGGTCTCCCCGAAGCACAAACCCACCTGAATGGGCCGAAACCATAATCAAAACACATCGGTCCCAGAATATCCTGAACGTATGATGGATATTTGAAATCTATGCCATTTTCTGCCATGACATCCGCACCAGCTCTCGAGCTTTCCAAAAGAAATGCATTCCCATAATCGAAAAAATAGGTTCCCTTGGCAGCATGATTATTGATCGCTGCAGCATGTCTTCTTAGTGATGCTTGAACTTGTTCTTTAAATGCAGCTGGATCTTCGCTCATCATTTTGACAGATTCCTCAAACGAAGCATCGACAGGATAATAACCCCCAGCCCAAGGATTGTGCAATGACGTCTGGTCAGAACCAACATGGACAAATATTCCTTCAGTATCGAATCTCTCCCATACATCCACTACATTCCCGATATAGGCTATCGATACCACTTCCTTTTCGGCCTGTGCTTTTTTGACTCTTTGGATGAGCTCATCCATATTGTCGATTAAGACATCCACCCAGCCTTGATCATGCCTTTTGGTAGCAGCTTGGGGATTCACTTCTGCACAGATTGTGATACACCCAGCAATATTTCCAGCCTTGGGTTGAGCCCCGCTCATGCCTCCAAGGCCTGCGGTAAGAAAAATCTTGCCTTCGGATGATTCTCCCTTTTCCAGAATTTTTCTAAAAGCATTCATGACAGTGATCGTCGTCCCATGTACTATTCCTTGCGGACCAATGTACATATATGAACCAGCAGTCATCTGGCCATATTGAGTCACACCCAGGGCATTGTATTTCTCCCAATCATCTGGTTTTGAGTAATTGGGAATCATCATTCCGTTGGTTACAATTACCCTTGGTGATTCCGGAGAAGATGGAAACAAGCCCATCGGGTGACCAGAATAGACATGCAAGGTCTGCTCTTCTGTCATTTCGGCCAGATACTTCATCGTCAGCAGATATTGAGCCCAATTTTGAAAGACAGAGCCATTACCACCATAGGTAATTAACTCCTCGGGATGTTGCGCCACTGCTGGATCCAAATTATTTTGAATCATCAACATAATAGCCGCCGCCTGCTTCGATTGTGCCGGATAGTCCTCAATCGGTCTTGCATACATTTTGTAATCGGGTTTGAATCGATACATATAGATCCTTCCCGTTTCTAACAATTCTTTCAAAAACTCAGGAGCCAATTCTTCATGCCACTCTCCAGGGAAATAACGAAGCGCATTTCTTATCGCAAGGCGTTTCTCCTCTTTTGATAAAATATCCTTTCGTTTTGGTGCAGGATTGATGCCCTTCGGATATTCTCTCGACGGAGGTAATGTTGTTGGTATTCCTTGTTTTACCTTTTCTTGAAAAGTCATATAAGATGTAGTCTATTTATGCAATTGGAGATTGAATCGATTTATGTTTTCAATACTTTCTCATCTCCTTTTTTCAATCCCAATTGTAATGCTTGATTAGAACAAAGATATCTTTAATTTCTATGGATTCAAATCACAAAATTGTCAAGAATACCGATCAATTTATACTTTCCTATCATTGCTAAAAAGAGCAAAATCCAAACAACTTGAAATTACTGCATAATGTGCAATTGGTTGCACCTCAAATCTTCAATCTTAACCCAATATATTTCCCACAAATAGTAAACAAAATGACTTACGAACACACCATTCTCTCCATAACTAAAAACTTAACTTAAAGTTTAATTTTCATCAATAACACATAATATTATATCAACATTTGTTATATTGCCAAAACATAATTTGAAACATCCTTACCTAATCAATTTATTAATCAAAACAAATCATTCACTAATGAAAAAACTTAGTATTCTATTTTTATCTACACTAATTATTTTTTCTTGTTCCAAAGAAAATCAAATTAATGAGGATGTAATTCAACAAGAACTGGTGTCCATTGAAGCTATTGAGGAAGCTGTAGAAGCAGAACTGGCAGATGGCAAAGTATTCTATTGGAAAGACGCGGACGACCATTTTTTATGGAGTGCGGGTATGCATTCTGATTCCATTTTCTCAATTGGATATACAATAGGAGCTTCTTTCAATCCTGAAACTCAAATCAACAATGTTGACATTCAAGCTGAAGAATGGAAAAGTGCAAAAAACAAAGTATTGGAATTAATATTGGAAAAAGAATCTATAACAAGGCGTGATTCAGATTTACAAGCTTCTGATTTAATGCCTTATGGTGAAGAAGAATTTTTTCCTCATTTGATAGTTCAATTGACGAATGAAGAATTAATCTCAGAGTTAAGAAAATCTGAGCATGTTCGCTTTGTCGAGCCGCTGGGATTCAGCCTGGAAGATCATTATGCTAAATTGAGAAGTAATGAAGGATGTGATGGCAGCCCTGATTATAATATAAATGGCGCAGATTATACTACCATTGCTCCAAGCACAAAAAGACCTTGGAATTTTACCAATCATTCTATCCAAACTGCCTGGAATAATAGCCAAGGGGACAATATTCGCATTTGCATTATCGATACTGGTGCTAGCGACAATCAAGACAATCTTGGATCACAATTCACTTCTGGATGGTCTGGCGGCCGAAATATTCAAAAATATAGCACCCACGTCAGCGGTTCATGGTGGTGGGCAAGTCTTGATCCTCCGCATGATCCATGTGGTCATGGTACGAGCATGGCAGGATTTGCAGCGGCACCAAGAGGTACGGACGGCAATGCAGTCGGCGTAGCTTACAAGGCAGATTTGATGACAGTAAGGGCAGTGAAAGATGTGGTCATCTCAAGCAGTAGTGAAAGAAAAGGAGCTAGAGATGCCTTGTATCTTGCAGCAGGAAAGTCAGATGTCAAGGTTATAAGTATGTCTATAGGAACACCATTCTATAGCAGTACCGTGGCTGATGGCATCTACTCGGCATATGGTCAAGGAAAACTAATCGTAGCGGCAGCTGGAACATCATTATCATGGACCAGTTGGTATCCTGTTATCTTCCCGGCCAACATGTCACAGACTACAGCCGTAACAGGATTGAGAGACAATGGAACCCAGAAATGTGTGACTTGCCATAGTGGGCCAGAAGTAGACTTCACTATAATAATGGAAAGAGCCAACAATGATGATCGTACATCAATCAGTCTGGCATCCAGCACCAATCAGCCAAAATACACAGGTGGATCATCCTGTGCAACAGCTACTGTAGCTGGTATAGCAGCATTGGTATGGGCAGAGAACACAAGTGCCAGCCGCAGTACTGTATTACAAGCGCTGAAAGATGGCTCCCAATTTTATCCAGCAAGGGATGATGATTTTGGATGGGGTATGATCAATGCGGCTACAGCAGTGAATAGTATTTAAAGGAAATAATGTAGAATTGAAGGCATCCATTATTACTTTGGATGCCTTTTTTGTAGGGGTATTTATAAAAAGCTACTTTCCTGGGACATGTCAAAAAGTTGGGGATTAAGCAAATAGAGCTTTTAGTCTATAATGGAAAAATATATGATCGGTAACTCCTCTTTGATTAAATCTGAACCTTTTGATTTTGGAGTTAAATGATTCAGCAAATGCATTGGTTTTTTTGTATTGAAAGTAGTTTAGTATATTCTCCATATGATTTTCAGTAGTATTTGCCACTGTATGAAATACTTCTTCTCTGTATGAATAGCTTTTTGCTATCCAGTCTTTTATTTTGATTCTGGCCTTGTTTACATTCTGCTCCATATATATCTTTCTAAACCATTGAACATGCTCATAAAACTGTTTTAGCCTTGGATAATTTTGAAATAAGATATGGGCTCTTAACTCCTGACTTTCCGTCCAATCATTAGGGTTTTTGAATAGTAAATGAACACTTCTAGCAAGCAATTGACGTTCAGTGTCACCATTGGGATAAGTTCTTATTGTTAGGCGATACTTGTGCTCTCTACAAAACTGAATTCTTTGGTTTTCTAATTTCAAAACCTTCCATCTTAATTGGATCCGATAAGATTGAAGTGCATCAATAACTAATTTTATAACATGAAACTTATCAATGATTAAAGCGGCATTGGGAAAACTAGCCTTTACAGCCAAATTCATGCTTCCAGCCATATCCAGACTTACTGTTTTGACTGCTTTTCGTCGAACCAAAGCTATTTTGTCTAGTACCTCATTAATCTTGGTAGAAGAGGTTCCTTCAATGACCGCTACAATGGTTCCCTGTTTTGCGCGACCTTGAGGATTGGTCAAAAAAGTAAATAACTCTCCTTTTGAAAGTGCTACTTCATCTATATGTAAGTGCTCTCCCATATTTTCAGGATAGACTTGGTTTATGTTTTCTCGTAATTGATATTTAAATCGATGATAATCAGAATTGAGCTTTTTGATTACCCGACTCGTTTTTCTGGGATTTACATAATAATAACTAGATATATTACTGATCGTATCTTCTCGATCTAACACCTCATGCTTTAAAAAAAGCAGCCAACTCTTGTGTTAACTTGACTCCTTTAGCAACAAAACTGAAATCACTTTTAATATCAGGCCTTTGGCCCATAACATCTCTCCAACGTCGCCTTCTAACATGTAGATATACTGCCCTGCCTCTAAGTGGAAAATCTTGTATTACTTTTTCATTATAAAACCCTTTGGACTCATACCCATCTGGGCTATCATTTAACTCATCTATCCATATACGATATTCAACCTTCTTTGTAATAGTGTCGCAACATTCCGAAATCCGAATAACCTCGAAATGATCAAGAATCCCTTCAGGCAAAAGTAAAGAAGCTAGTGTTTGTAATTCCATTATACAAACCTAACATTTATATCAATTCTTTATATTGCTCCCCAACTTTTGTACGTGACCCACTTTCCTTAGGTATCGACTCTTTTCGCATGTTTCTTCTGAAAAGATTACCGCATTTTTGATACTTTTTACGTAAAAACAGGGTATTTTTTTTCAACTCATTTGTTCATTCGCCATGACGGGCGATCATTTTTGGCTTGGCCCAAAAACGATCCAAAAAACCCGAGGCTTTATTCAGTTCTTAACGCATTTTGAATCCCCATTTTCTTAAACTCAAAAAACTCGGATCAAAAGTTAAAGTTTCAATTGTAATTTATTGATTTACTGGAATGTATACTTTCAATTATTCATTTGCTATCCTCAAACACTTTTGAGTTTTTAACAGAAAATAGGAATCCAAAATACTAAACTGAATAAGGCCATTTTATGCCCTCGTTAATTCTCAAGCTCTCCTGTTGTCCTCAAAGCATGTAATGCTTGTTACTTCTGAATTCCCCTTTATATGTCAAGAGCAGATAGCCTAAGTTCTTTAATAATATTCAGGTTTCTACCTTTTAAATCTTCGGCACCAATGAGCATCACCACGACAATGTTCATTTTAAGTGCATTAATTGTAAATCTGTCGCTATAATTTTTTATTCACGAACAATTGCAGAGATTCTAATATTTGATCATCTGCATTCCGTAAAATCAATACATAAGCCCCGCTAGACAAATTCGCAATGGAGTGCAATTGACCTGTTTGATGTTGTTGTCTCATTAGCGTTTGCCCCGTTTTATTCAGTATTTCAATCGACTGCACATTTCCATCATCCTGCAGACCAAAGTAGTCTAGAGTAGGATTCGGGAATACAACAATATCCTCGGAATTAACCTCTTGAATCTGAGTCAATGGTGGACTTGAAGATGCAATCTCATTGGTGCAATCCGCATCATCATAAAGATGTAAAATACAATAAGATGCCGCTTCAATATCATTTGTCTCTACTCTTATATAATACTCTATGGAATCATTAGCCTGAATTACATTTGGCAATAGCGGATGCGATTTGATAGTGTTAGGCAGATAGCTGATTGTATCATCAGCGATATGAACTTGCCATTCCTCTGGCATATTTTCACCTCTTTCAAACATCCAATGAGCCTCCACTGGTTCATCCGAATTATTAATTATATCCACAATAACCCTGATCTGGTCAGTGCTATCTGATTCCAAGACAATAATATTTGGATTAAACTCAATTTGAGATAAGACAGCACTGACAAAATTCAGCATTAAAAACACAGTGCAAATCGCTTTCATATTAATTGATTTATATGACCATCATGAATCCATCCAACATCAGATGAATCCAACTAATAAAAATCAAAATCTAGCATACTTAATTATTCCTTCATCAATCGTAAGGACTTGAGGATTTTATTTTCAGTATCCCGTAATACTACAGAATATGGACCAAAGGGCAAATCAGCAATAGAATGGACTTGAGCTTTCTCATGTGAAAGCCGCCTTACAGCTTGGCCAACATTATTGTAAATCTCTATCGATTTTACATTATCATCCTCCTTAATTCCAAAATTTTCGCGTGTGGGATTCGGATACAATACCAATCTTTGTAACACTTCTTCTCCCACAGATGTAATTGGCATCTTGGAAGTAGCCACTTCATTGGTACATTCAGCATCGTCATACAAGTGAATAATTCCGTAGGTCGAACCCGCAACACCATTAGGAGTTACAGTAAACTTAAATTCGAAAGAACTATCTGCCTCTAATTCATTCGGGAATAATGGGCTTGACTTAAATACATTCGGAAAATAACACAAGGTATCATCACAAACAATTACTGACCATTCATCTGGAAAATCAGTTCCTTTTTCAAACATCCAATAAATATTGGTGAATTCGTCGGTATTGTTGGTTACTACTGGTTTAACTTCAAATTCCAAAAAACTGCCTTCAAAAAGTACAACTTCTGGATCTATGGTAATCTGAGCCACTGATGCATATGAAAATAGACATGCTAAAAAAAGAGTAGATAATAGTTTCATGATATTTTTTAATCTAGTTGAATTGAATTTTTTTCTAAAGATAATCAATTCTCTAATAAATCGTAGTCTTATATCTCAGCCTAAAACCAACTGCATTAAAATCTTTTGATCACATGCATCCAAAAGGACAATTTTCGCGATTTGCCCATTATACTTTCACTAAAGAAAATCACTTCCACATCAAGTATGCCTTAATAAACATTTCAAGGTCACCATCGAGTACAGCATCTGTATTTCTATTTTCTGCCTTGGTCCTATGGTCTTTCACCCTTCGATCATCAAGTACATATGATCTGATTTGTGATCCCCATTCATTTTTCATTTTACCAGCTTCCACTGCTGCCTTTTCGGCCCTCTTTTTTTCAAGCTCCACTTCATATAATCTCGATTTGAGCATAGTTAGAGCTTTTTCCCGATTGAGGTGTTGTGATCTTTCTTCTTGACATTCCGCTACAATACCAGATGGCAAGTGTCGCACTCTCACCGCAGATTCAGTCTTATTTACATGCTGCCCACCAGCTCCAGAAGCTCTAAAAGTATCCCACTCAATATCCGCTGGATTTACTTCTATTTCGATCCGATCATCAATCATCGGATGAACGAATACGGATGCAAAAGACGTCATTCGCTTACCTTGGGCATTGAAAGGACTCACTCTGACCAAACGATGTACGCCATTTTCTCCATGAAGATAACCATAGGCATATTCGCCATCAATCTCCAGGACTACGCTCTTGATTCCAGCCACGTCGCCATCCACTCGATTTAGTTCTTTGACCTTCATGTCGTTTTGCTCACCCCATCGTACATACATCCTGTAAAGCATTTCTGCCCAGTCGCATGCTTCTGTTCCTCCTGCTCCTGCATTGATTTCCAGCAAACAAGAAAGTTCATCTTCTTCTCTATCCAGTGTAGATCTGAATTCTACATCCTCAATGATTTCTACGGCTTCAGCATATCGAGCATCGACCTCTTCTTCAGAAGCTTCTCCCATTTTCTGAAATTCCAGGAGCACTTCTGCATCATCCACTACCTCCTTGATTTTTTCAAACTTGGCAACCCATTTTTTGTGAGATTTCAGCTCTTTTAGCAGAACTTCCGCTTTAGAAGGATTGTCCCAAAGATTTGGGTCCATGCTGAGTTGCTCTTTTTCTTCTATTTGTTGCAATCGATTATCAACGTCAAAGATACCCCCTTATCAATGTCAATCGCTTTCTCAAATCATTGAGCTGATCTGAAGTCATATTGCCCTCTTTTTATGGTTGTTATAGAAATATAATTGTCCACCAAGTGAGTTGTTGAATTCTTTAGCGCTTAGCCCAAATATGAATGACCAAGGCTAAAGAACTTTACAACTTCATTTTTTTTGATAGAAAAGATTTATTGAACGTCAACTAACTCTACGTAAAACATTAAATCAGTTTTTTCAGGAATATTCGGTGGATTCCCAGCTTCGCCATAAGCCAATGTATAAGGAATGAATAATGATGCCTTGGCACCTTTTTTCAATAATGGAATTCCCTTATCCCATCCTTGGATCACTTCGCCTCTTCCTACTGTTAGGGTATAAGGTCTTCCCATTCTAAAGCTGGAATCAAACATTTTACCATCCATGAATGCTCCGTAGTAATGAACTGTAGCCCTCTTGCCCGCTTCGGCAAAATCTCCATCTCCTTGCTCATGAATCACATATTTCAAGCCATCTTCTGTGGATTGAACATCCAATTTACCTGCATTATAATCTTTGATTATTTGTTCGGTATTGGCTGCTACTTCTGCCATTCTTGCTTTTCCAGCTTCCATTTCCTTTTCCTGCTCCAATCTTAGAGCTTCCATTTCCGCCTTTTGTGCCACCTCATCATTGATCTTTGTGACATACATATAATATTCAAGATATTCCATTCCGGCAAGTTGTGGATTGTTCTTATTTGGAAGTGAATCTATTGGCATTATTAATTTTATGCTATCATTCAAAGCTGCCGTCGTCAATATGTCTACGAATGGGTTTGGCCTTAAATTCGGCTGATCTTCTTTAGGAATTTGTAGTGAGGGCATATTAGGGCCTTCTCCCATTTCCTGTAATGTAGTACCATCGCTTCCTTTCATTGTAAATGTGAAGTAAACGAAATCACCTGGTTGTGCTTTTTGACCATCAGTTTTGACATGAGTGTATTTATATCCACCTGGTGTCGTCAATTCTTTTGGAGCTTTTGGGCCACATGAAATTATAGACATCACAAGGGCACTTAGTAGAATTTTTTTAATCATAATATTTATAAATTTTAATAGGAGAAAGATTCACAACGCATTGTAATACTTCATCCATACAATAAGACTTATTTCAAGCCTCAACCTTTTGTAAAAAATAGGGAATTACTCTTTTAAATTTTGCAATTACATCTTCCAGAGATGCATATAACGCTCCACCGGATGCATTCTTATGTCCTCCTCCATTAAAATGTTTGGATGCTATTTCTTGAACTGAGATATCGTTTTTACTTCTCAATGAGATTTTGACTATCGTCGGTTGTTCGGTTATAAACGCCGCTACATTAACCGTTTTTATCATCAACATATAGTTGACAATCCCTTCTGTATCTCCTCTTTGAATGTCAAACTTAATGTAATCATCTCTTGTCAGGTGGATCAACGCCGCTCCATAATCTTCAAGAATTTCCATTCTATTGGCAAGACAATGACCAAGCAGTTTTAGATTCTTGGGCTTCAAACTATTATTGATCCTATCCTGCAAGGCATAATCATCAACACCAGCCAATTTCAACTTTGCAGCGACATTATAAGTATTCGGTCTCGTATTGTACTTAAATGATCCCGTATCGGTGATAATCCCAGTAAATAAACAATTGCCTATTTGCTCATCAATAAGATTCGACTCTCCCAAGTCTTCAATAAATGTATGCACCAATTCACATGTAGAGCTCGCCTCAATATCGGAAAACATATGATCTGCAAATGGTTCAGGATCAAGGTGATGATCGATTAGAATCTTTTTAGCGTTGGAATATTGAATGACCTCGCCCAGCTTATCTACCCTATCCAAGCCATTAAAATCCAAACAAAAAATGCAATCTGCTTTGGACAACGCTTCTCTCGCTTCATCGTGTTTTAGATCAAATACAATGACATCATAAAAATGCGGTAAATAAGAGAAAATATTGGGGCTTTCACTCGGCATTACAATTTTCACCAAATGGCCTTTTTTCTCCAAAAAAAGACGAAGACCAAGTGCACTCCCTAAGGCATCACCATCAGGATTGCGATGTGCAATGAGGGTGATATTCCTGGGGACAGAGAGATAAGATTGTAATTCTATTATATCTTTATTCATATCAGGCTGCGAATTTGCCAAAAAAACCGCTATTAATCAATCAATTATTACAATAAAAATCCATAGGAGTCATTTTAACATAAAAAACAGATAAAAAGTCTCATATTTCTTCAACTTTTCAGCCAATAAATGATAATTAATATTCAAATGTAAAATTGAACTAAATGGGATATCTTATCACAAACCACCAACTTTGTGTGTTGGAAAGATAGATAATGACTCAGAATTTTCAAAGAGTCTTGTACATTAATTATTTTAACCGAGAAGTACACCAAGTAATCACTACAAAGTCACGTCGTATAAATATTCACATTTCTTTCTCAATTCATTTTTCAAATGTCACTTGTCCTGTTCTAGACAGAATGATCAGGTATGCGTAAAAGACACCCTAAACTCAATCATATTAACGAATCATTTAATGTTTTCATATCTCTTATTCTTACATTTGCGGATTAATTTGGTCAAATGAAGCATTGTAGAATTGCCTGTATTATTGCACTTATCATTTTTAGCCATTCCGTGATGGATGGGCAGGTTGATGTCCAAGACTTCAAGGATAGATTTCAAATCCATATCAAGGAGATCAAAGACCCGATAAAGATTGATGGCAAACTGGAAGAAAGCACATGGTCATCTGCTGAAGTAGGAAGTGATTTTTGGCAGAAAATTCCATTTTTTGCGGAAGGCGCTGATCCAAGAACTGAAGTCTTGTTGGCTTACGATGATGACAATATATATGTCGCCGCCAAATGTTTTCAAAAGCAAGATATTATTGTTCAATCATTGAAAAGAGACGAATACTGGGACAATGATGGCATTGCTATCATCCTCGACCCTCTGAATACCCGGACCAATGCAACCATTTTTGGTGTAACAGCGGCTGGTGCCCAATGGGATGCTTTGAGATCGCAGACTGGTGGAATAAATGATGACTGGAGCAACAAATGGTACTCAGACGTCCATGTTACTGACGAATACTGGTCTATGGAAATGCAAATTCCCCTTCGTATAATCCGCTATGGAAATGACATCGATCACTGGGGAATGAATTTTGTGAGAAATCATTTGAATGAAAGTGAGTATCACAACTGGACTGCAGTGCCTGAATCTTTTTGGCCGCCAGACCCCGCCTTTGCTGGAAATCTGATTTGGGACAAGGCCCCCGAACCTAAAAAAGGCAATTACAACCTCATCCCATATGCTTCGGTCTCTCTCGAAAAACTAAAAGATACTAAATCGACTTATGATGCCAATGCTGGTCTCGATGCCAGAGTATCTGTGACTCCAACCCTGAATTTGGACTTGACTCTCAATCCTGACTTTTCACAGATCGAAGTTGACGAATTGGTCACTAACCTGACTCGATTCAGCATTTTTCTACCAGAGAAGAGGACCTTCTTTCTAGAAAACAGCGACCTCTTTGCTGATTTTGGTCAAGGGGGAGCATCTCCATTTTTTTCCCGAAGGATTGGCCTCGACAATAATCGACAGACGGTACCTATTCTTTATGGAATGCGGTTGACTGGCAATCTGAATCCTGATCTCCGTATAGGTGTGATGAATATCCATTCCTTAAAAAGTGACAATACTGCTGCCCAGAATCAAAGTGCCTTGAGTTTTCAGCGTCGATTTGGCAGGTCGTATGTCCAAGGCTTGTTTTTGAATCGACAAGGTTTTGATGGGTTCGAGCAGGTCAAATCAGACTTTGGCAGGA
Source organism: Saprospiraceae bacterium (assembly GCA_965230575.1). Classification (GTDB taxonomy): domain Bacteria; phylum Bacteroidota; class Bacteroidia; order Chitinophagales; family Saprospiraceae; genus CAJXUU01. The sequence goes on along the minus strand of OZ246013.1, from coordinate 4,171,067 downwards.
ATGCAAGTTTGGAAGCAGCCTTTGTTTCAGACAATGGCCAGTATGTAGGCAAACTTGGTATGCATCGATCATTCAAAGATGGGTACGGCGATAAGAGTGGCTTTTACAATGCCTCGTTTGAGTTCACCAACCCAGCTTGGGAAATTGATCTGAATCATACGCTGATGCAAAGAAATTATTTCGCTGACATGGGCTTCCTGGCGCGAATCGAAAATTATGATGCGGAGAGGGATAGTTCGATTCGTATTGGGTATAGTCAGAATGCCGCTGAATTAGTTTATAAGATTCGTCCAAAAGGTGGAAAGATAGCGAGACACGAATTCCTGGCGGGCAACGAATTGGTCCATGATGAGGATTGGGATTTCAATGAAAGGACTACCAATATCAATTATGGACTTGTACTTCGTTCAAGAGCAGAAATGAGTGCGGAGTTTACCAATAGTGAGGTGCAATTGTTATTTCCATTTAGTTTTGTGTCCGATGCTACTCCATTGCCAGTAGATAGATACAAATTTTCTTTCGTAAGGCTGAGATACAATTCAGATGATCGAAAAAAGATCTCTTACCGTCTTTCTGGCAGGACGGGTGGATTTTACAATGGTACTCTTAACCAGGCTGAGGCCAATCTTCAATTCAGAGTCCAGCCGTGGGGCAATTTCAGCGTCGGATACCAATGGAATGATCTTGAATTTCCTGATGAATTTGGACAAGAAACCATTACAGCCCTCCTCTCAAAAATAGAGATTGGATTTAATAAAAACTTGCTTTGGACTACCCTATTCCAGTTTCAGGATCAAAATGAATTTATGGGGATCAATAGTCGATTGCAATGGCGATTCGCACCAATGTCGGATATCTTTTTGGTGTTTGTGGATAATTATGATGTCTTCAATGGCATGGGAGGCCCGAGAGATGTTCAGAGCAACAATCGAGCGCTGGTCTTTAAGGTCAATTATTGGTATTGAATGTCTTCCGATCTTGCAGCCTGTATGAAATTGGCTTTCCGACGATTATTTTTTATTTTAGCAATAATGATTCTATTCAATTGTGCGATGTCATAATTCTTTAAGAAAGAGAATTTAAATTCATGCAAAGAGTAGTTCATTAACCCATACCTCTTAACCTTATTAAACCAAAAGATTATGTCTAGCTCTAATCCTATTAAAAATGTTGTTGTATTAATGATGGAAAATCATTCCTTTGACCATATGCTGGGTTGGATTCCTGGTGTTGGAGATCTAGAAAAAGGAAAGTTTTTTAATCTTAACAGTGCTGGAAAGCCCATTTATGCCACTCCTGGTGCAAAAGAAGGCAACAACCAATTTGACCCATTGCACGACCATCCGAATGTGATGGATCAATTGTACAATGGCAGTTACGTACCTCCTGGAGGAGACCCAAAGGGTGAGGGTTATGTACTGAGTAATTTTCCAAATGGAGGCAAGCCTGGTGAAGAAGAAAAATACATGCGCTGCTATGATGGCACAAACGGCTTCATTACCAATCTCGCCAATCTATCACAGAAATTTATTACCTGCAATCGCTGGTTTTCATCGGTACCAGGTCCTACGGGTCCGAATCGCTTATTTACTCATTGCGCCACTTCAGGCACCTATGCTGGTGGTTATTATTCAAAGCAAGAGTTTGGGGTCCCGATTCCATTGCTCACTATATTTGAGTTGATCGACCGAAAGATAGCGGACAATGGCTGGAAGATCTATTCCAAGGATCCACCGCTTGATCCTTCTGGTTTAGCTACGGCCAATGCCCTCGAATATGTCCAAAACCATCAAGAAAATCTTAGCGGTTATGATCAATTTGCTCAGGATATAAACAATGGCAATCAACCTCGATATTCATTTATTGTCCCAAGTCTAGGTGGAGGTACTTCGCAGCATCCGGGTTATGGAGATGTAATACCTGGTGACAAACTTATCGGAGAAGTCTATAATACTATTCGGAATAATAAAGCCGCTTGGGAAAGCACCGTTCTGGTCATCACCTATGACGAGCACGGCGGATACTATGACAGTGTCAATCCCGTAGGTAATGTCCCCGCTCCTGAACCACCAAAAGACAAATCTTGGATCCCTGATAATAATGTAGAATTTGACTTTCGCATCTTGGGGACAAGGGTTCCTACGGTACTTATCTCTCCATGGTTTGATGCCTCCATTGATTCGAGGGTCTATGAGCATTCGTCTATTACTTCGACGATTATAAATCTACTCGGGCTGAGTGGTCCAGTGGGTGGATATTTATCAAAAAGGGATAAGGTGGCTGCCGATTTTTTGAAGGATCAGAAATATCGGAATACACCGAGGACTGATTAAGAGATAATGTGATCTAACCATAAACCTGTAAGGTTTGAACAATTTAGCATGGGACGATGTCCCATGCTAAATGTTAGATTTCATTAGTATCCTGTAGGGATACCACTAATGTCTCCAATTCCAATATAAATCAGAATATAATTAAAGGTAAAGACAATAAATTAAGTGTTTCATTGGTAATGGACAAAAATGTTAGTAAGTAACCCTAACAATTACTGTAATCAAAAAAGAATGGGAAATAATTAACTTACTTAAAGATATTCCTCCTAGAATTCCTTGGTCTCAACTCATAAAGTTTCCATGTTATACCAAAAGCAACTTTGATTATTGCTTTGTAAATCAAATTGTTCTTATTAAATATATCTTCAATAAATTCCTCATCTCCAAAAGATGCCCATGTCAAATAGGCCTTACCACCTGGTAACAAATGATCCGCTAATTCAATTGTAAATCGATCATAAATCTTCGTAAAATCAATATCTAAATGATTCCATGCTGTTGCTTTGAAAGCTATAGGTAAATTGGCTACAATAAGATGAAACTTTCCGATATGTTCTTTTTTACTTTCTGGAGAAAACAAGTCCGCTTTTAAAAGTTTATATTTCCGGATTTTGGATAATCCATGCTTCACTAAGTTTTCTTTAGTATTAGCAATAGCACTATCGTCGACATCAACAGCAACAACTTTTTTTGCTCCTTTTTTTAGAGCAATTATACCCAAGCAACCACATCCACAACCAATATCAAGCACTTTTTTGCCTTCTAAATTATCTAAGACTGATGAAGCTAAATGGGAAGAATAGGTTAAACTATAATCTGGAGAAAAAACATTTCTTCGAACATTGAATTGTAGTCCGCCAAATTCAACTATACTATCCGTACTTAATTTATTTTGTTCATCCCACCATTCAATATATTCTTGACTATATCTCGCATCCTTAATATAAGGAGTTTTAATTTTTGATCTTATCTGATTTATTGAAGAAAATGAAATATCTAATTCATCAAAAGAAGTTGCAAAATGTAAACGAGAAATATAGTCTGGAATGTTTTTCTCTAAACCTTTATGAATTAAATAAGGTAAAATCCTTTTCCTGAGTGCTGTAGCATACCCTATTTCATAAGCCACCCAGTTTGAATTTAAACTAGATGGAGAAATCACAACAATTACCGCTAAACAATTTCTTAGGGCTTTAGAAACCTTATCATCTATATCATCCCCAAGTTTAATATCTTTCTCATCTCTAAAAGAAACAAAACCATTATTTAAAATCAGTTTTTCAATTTCAATTGCAGTTTCTTTGTCATGTCTAGAATAAGATATAAAAATTTGATCCACAACTTATTTTTTTCAGATTCGCTAATTGATTTCACATAAAAAAATTGGTCCATAATACGGAATAACAAAATGTATGCTCAAACTAACAAACTAAATCAATATTTAATTTCATTTCAATTACCAATACAGTATAAAATTAAGTTAAAATTTAGTGCGAATTGGCTGTATTAATCAAAATAGACCAACTCAATTTATAATTAGTATTTTTGATTTTAGAAGAGTATATATTTTGAGTCTTATACTAATCACAATCCTATTTTTCCTCATTGCCATCATCTACGCCTCCGTAGGTTTCGGTGGTGGCAGCAGCTATATCGCCATTTTATTACTGGCTGGCCTGGCCATACCAGACATCAGGATGACGGCATTGATTTGCAACATTATTGTGGTCAGTGGCTCGAGTATCAATTATATGAGGGCGGGAATGATACCTTGGCGATTGGTTGCCCCCATTGTGTTGTTCAGTGTGCCATTTGCATTTATTGGCGGCATGGTGGAGTTGGAGGGTTCTATATATAAGATTGTGGCTTCCGTGCTACTGATTTTGGCTTCGGCATTAATGTTTATAAAAACGGGCAAGCAATTGGATAAAAAGGAAATTTCTCAAGTTGGACTTTCAGGGATTGGTGGAGGTATTGGATTGGTATCAGGAGCTATTGGCATCGGTGGTGGGATCTTCCTCTCCCCCATTCTTCATCTTGTCAAATGGCAAACGGCCAAAATAATCAGTGCTACAGCCAGTATTTTCATTTTGGCTAATTCTTTGGCTGGGATCGCTGGACAACTGACGAATAATATCATCATTGATTGGAATTCACTCAAGTGGCTGGGGATAGCAGTCCTGGTCGGTGGCCAATTGGGCAATTATCTAAACCTAAAGGTGCTGGATCAACAGAAGGTAAAATTTTTCACAGCCCTCCTGATAGGGTTGATAGGCCTCAGAATCTTGATAGGTGAGGTTTTTTAAAATGATGAAAACTTGGTAAATTTTAGAAGTTTACCAAGCTTTTGCGCAGGGAAGAAGTAATAAGGAAAAATTATAATCCATAAGTCAAAAACCGCGCATTTACAACTTATCAATCAGCAATTTTCCGAGTACATCGTTTTTATTCTGTATTAATTATCTTTATTCCTCTAATATCTTGCATCAAAGTATCGAATACCCTTATGAAAGAACCAGCAAAGCATAAATGTCTGAATTGTGATTCTGGTTTTGGCTATGAATTTAAGTTTTGCCCCAATTGTGGACAAAAGAACACTAATGGGAAGATCACTTTTTCGGAATTATGGACAGAATTTCAAGATGCAGTTTTTAACATTGAATCCAGGACCTGGAAGACATTAGTTGCTATTTTCATTCCTGGAAAATTGACACTTGAATATTTTGCAGGAAAACATCGACGATATGTTCACCCATTGCGGCTTTTCATAGTCGCCTCTCTATTCACCATTATTGCTTTGGGGTTCCAGGATGTACAATCATCCACCAATCATCGCTATGTCATTAAAGACAGGATAATGGAAAATTATGAAAGGCAGAGATTGTTTCGAATCCTGGACAATATTGTTGACTCTACCAATAATTCTTTTCCAGAACCCAATACCAAGATTGTCACAGACTCAATCCTCAATGTTTTCGAAGATTCGCTATATGCTTTGCTCCACACTTACGGAGATAAGTATGGCGATAGCATCGATCTGAATCGTTATGTCAGTTTTACAGAGGAAGATTCGTATGAATATGTATCCAAACATGATTTTTTGAATTTGACTGAAGACGAATTGGTCGAGAAATACAAAAAGGATGATAGTCTATTTGATCGACTTTTTTTCAAACAAAAAGCGAAATATATTCAGGATGAATCAAGGCTGGCATCTACTATGCTTGGTAGATTATCAATAGCTACCCTCTTGATAATGCCCTTAGTTGCCCTGGTGCTCCATCTTTTATATTTGAGAAGGCGGTTTTATTATATTGAAAATCTCATTTTCTCATTTCATGTACATGCGTTTTCATTTATATTGCTGACAATCTATGTTTTAGGATGGAATATTTTTCCCGAATGGGCTAACATTTTATTGATAGCCAGTATAGAAGTTTATCTATTCATTGCTATGTGGAAAGTATATAAACAAAGCTTTCTTAAAACCTTGCTCAAGTTTATTCTTCTAAATGTGGCATATATTGCCCTTTTTGCACTTTTTATCGTGATCATTTTTTTTACTTCGTTTTTATTGCTTTAACCAGTGAAATTGAAAGTGGAATTTTGAATATTACGATTTGATTTTTTAATTCTTTGATTCTGGTAAAAAGGTGTGCAAAACAAATAGCAATAAAAGAGAAAATCTGAAATAATAATTGTCATTCCGACCGAGTGCAACGAGTGGAGGGATTAGCAATTATGAGTGATTCTAATTTCGACTTCAATGGAGAAATCTACTGGGATTGATAACAGACCTGCACTTTTAGATTTCTCCGCGTTAGTCGAAATTAAAGAACTAAAAGCATTGTCGTCCTTCGACTGCGCTCAGGATGACAATTCTCGGTTACTCTCGCAATGACAATGCAAATGTGTAATTTGTTATGCACACGTAAAAAGCTTAATTTTGTGGTATGATAAAAGTGAAATGTTTCGGGGTGGCAAGGGAGATTGTCGATAATGATTACTTTGAATTGGCACAGTCTGATATATCAGTAAAGGATTTACGCGAAAAGCTCTATGATTCGTATCCAGAATTTTCTTCCATTGAGGGTTTTATGGTGGCAGTGAATCAGGAGTATGCCACCGACGATATGTCTATCTCTGAACAGGATGAGATAGCAATTATTCCACCAGTAAGTGGCGGTTGATGGATACGAAAAGCATAAAAATATCCAGTGACACCTTGTCAATAGATGAAGCATATCAGTTTGTATTGGATGAGTCTTGTGGTGGCAATTGTCTATTTGTCGGTACAGTCCGAAATAAGAACAAGGGCAAGACTGTGACCCACCTTGATTTCGAAAGCTATGAACCTATGGCAGTCAAGGAGATGGATAAGATTGCAGATCAATGTCTGGAGAAATTTGATGTGAAGAAAGTTGCGATTCATCATAGATCTGGGCATGTGGGATTGAAGGACATAGCAGTGGTGATTGCCGTGGCTTCTCCTCATCGGGCTTCTGGTTTTGAAGCTTGCCAATATGCGATTGATACTTTGAAGGAGACGGTTCCTATTTGGAAGAAAGAGCATTTGGAAGATGGGAGTTATTGGGTGGGGGCTAGGCCTTGAGTTTTTTTTACCGCCAAGGCCATAGACGTCAACCTAAGGAAATAATATATGAATATTTTCAATTTATATATTATTCATTTTCAAACTAATATGGTCGCTCGCCGCGACTGGCTTTCATTTTCTCCTTGATGAGAAAAGAAACAAAAGAATCAAGCCGCTAAAAAGGCTATACTGCGAATGCAGCTCCCGCCACCCACTGTTTAGCGGCAGGCCACGCTATTTTGAGAGTTGTGTCTTCGACAATTAAGGCTTCATGATAAAAATTTTAAAGTGCAGAATATAAATTACTTATACATAATATTTTATAATATATGTAAACTTTAGGTTGACGCCTATGCGCCAAGGTGTTAAGGTGAAGCGCAAAGGGTCTTTTATGATTTATGGGCTTTCAATCCGCCTTTCAAACTTAATACGCGAATTTCTGGGTTTTGCGATAATAATTCATTTACCAATTTACCTGACCTTACGCCTGACATGCAGTAAAACACAGTAGGCTTAGATTTAGAAGGTTGCCACTTTTTTGGCTCAAATTGACTCAATGGAGAACGATGGACATTTGAATCTATTGCCTCGTGTTCGTGATCCTCCAGAATAGAAACCAGATTATACTCCGATCGATTAGCAAGCATTTCTTCAACCGTAATTTCATATGTCTCGCATACCTGTTCGGCGATGTAAGTACTGCTTTGAAATATATGTTTGAGGTCTCCCGTAAAGGTCTTCTTCAAGCGCAATTTCATTTGGTCATTATTGAGAATATTATAGGTCAATAATGTGTCCGTAAGATTTTTTCCTGCTCCAGAGATATACTTTATGGCCTCATTCGCTTGCATCAAGCCGATCATTCCCGCCAAGGTGCCCATGACTCCAACCTCTGAACATGATGGAATATCATCATTAGGTTCCGCAAACACATCTCTCAAATGAATCGAGTCGTCATCCTTATTTTCAAAGAAAGAGACATACCCATCATACTTGTGAATTGCACCATAGACCATCGGTATTCTTTGAAGCGCGCAGTAGTCATTGATCATATATTTGACTTGGATATTGTCAGTACATTCCAACACCACATCAGCATCCGATAAGGATTCCTCAATCTTATCTTTCATGATCATTTTGGGAATCACCTCCACCTCTATCTCAGGATTAAGTCTCAAAATATGGGTTGCCAAAACGCGAGATTTGGTAAAAGCCACCTTCCGCGTAGTAAAAAATACTTGACGATGAAGATTGGTTACATCAGGTCGATCTCCATCTATCAAAGTCAATCTACCGACTCCCGCTCCCGCCAGGTATGGTGCAGCGATCGACCCTAGTCCACCGCAGCCCACCACTACCACATGAGCTTCGAGCAATTTTCTTTGTCCTTCCTCCCCTATTGCATCCAGTAATGTTTGTCGTACGTATCTTTCCATGCTCAAGCTTTGGCATTCAGATTATTAATGACTGTTTCTTTATCACCTGGTGTATTGGCATTAAAAGCAATTTGCTCATCATCCAATATTACATGCTTCACCTCACTATTTATCAATACCTTTCTGGGACATGCATATCCCAAGGTCAAAAACGATAACATTCTTCGATAAATTTCAGGTTCGTAAATGGCTATCAATGGCTCGGGAAATGGATTTTCCTTGACCCGATATGCCGTAGCAAAATGAACAATTGATCTCTCCTTGAGTAGTCGATCAATAAATTTTTCGGACATATATGGCAGGTCACAGGCCAGCACCAGCCAAGCAGAATTGGGATCGTGCAAAAAAGCAGATAAAATGGCCCCAAATGGTCCCATATCTATGTATCGATCCTTAATGACTTGAATTCCATTGATTTCTGTTTGCTCTTCCTTGGTAGATTTGGAAATAAAAGTTTCGACACCCAGATTCTGACACATACGAGCCAAGTGTTCTTCTTGCGTAGTTTGATTATGGTACTTGAGTTTGGATTTATCTTCTTTCATTCTAGTACTCTTCCCCCCTGCAAGTATAAGGGCTTTTAAGGGAGCTTTGGCATTCACAATTCCTTGCCCAAAAAAGTCAAATATCTCTTTTGTTTGATTTTGGAGTAGAACGAGCGAATCTTCTGTCATTTTCGCCTGTACAAAGTCATATATTTCAGAATCTTCATCTTCCTTTATCACCAATTCAATATTATCCAATTGCTCTACCCTCCGATACAATGAATCCTTTTTCTCAGGATTGATAATCACAATCTGTCGTTGCCCTGGATAGTGATTTCCATTTATAAATACAGCCTGCGACAAGGCCAAATTCAATTTATCATCAAAAGAATTCGCTTCAAAAATGTGGTTTTGTTTATACTGCTTTTTGCCCACTTGCAGCGAGGTATCCTTCACAGAGTCTCCGTGATCTGCATCCACATATGTCAATCGATATTCATTGCTAAAATGAGCATGGATAGAATTATAAAATGCCTCTATCGCTCCACAAGTCGTCCCATAGATTGCCCATTCCAGTTTATGGTAATTCCCAATTTCAGGTCTTTTCAGCGGAGGATGTTTATGATGTTTTTTATCCTTCAGCATTTTATTTTTGTTCATGATTTCAATCTTCTAATCCGTTCCAGAATAATTTCAAAACCGTCAAATTAATTTACCTCTCATTCAAACTTCCCTATTCCGCAAATCATCCATCCCCAATTCCCAATCAACAATCAACAATCAACAATCAACAATTAACAATTAACAATTAACAATTAACAATTAACAATTAACAATTAACAATTAACAATCAACAATTCAAAATCAAAATTCACCCCCACCATAATCTCTCTTCCCTCCCGTTTTCAAATCCAACTTCACATCCATAATCTCCATCTCATGGGTCAGTGCCTTACACATATCATAGATCGTCAAAGCCGCAGTAGTTACCCCATTCAATGCTTCCATCTCAACCCCCGTCTGACTATTGGTCTTCACCGTACAATCTATGTCAAATGCAGCCTCATTGGGAATCACATTTATCTTGCAAGATGATATCGGTATCTGATGGCAAAGTGGAATCGTATTGTAGGTATTTTTCACCGCCATTGTTCCAGCTATGACCGCAATCTGAGCAATAGACCCTTTTTTGGTATTGAATCCATCTGCTGCCAAGACTTGCATTATATCCTTGCCAATGACAATCCTACCGCTTGCACGAGCCTCACGACTAGTGACTTTTTTATGACTCACATCCACCATTCCTGGCATTCCGTCTTTGTCCAAATGTGATATTTTTTTTTCCATTCTTATTTATATAAAGGATAAAAAGGCATAAAACTATGTATCTCTCCTGCTTTGTAAATTTCGTTTCCTGAGGGTAATTCTATAAACCCATTCATCAAAGAAGGGTTCACTATATCTCCCGATCCATTCCCATGGCTGACGGTGGCATAAAATCTACCGTCCTCTTTTTGAATAACGGAAGCTTGTGCGAAGTAAGTGAGGTTGGGCTTGAAATTCACATCTTCGGCTAAGACAACCTTAAAAGATTCATGTCCCCTTCCCAAGCTTTTTTCTAGCCAGGGAATAAAGTATTTTTGAAAGCAAGCTAAGGTGGACACTGGATTTCCTGGGAATGCAAATACTGTTTTATTGACATTGGTACCAAACCAAAATGGCTTTCCTGGCCTCTGCGCTACCTTGTGAAATACCTTTGTAAATCCCAATCGATCCAAAACTGCAGGTATAAAATCAAATTTACCTTTCGATACACCACCACTCATCAATAAAACATCATGTTCATTCAAAACTTCAGACATCTCCTGAAAAATATCCTCTGCATCATCTTTGAAATGAAAAATATTGGCCGAGATTCCTAATTGTTTGAGTCGTGCACGAATCATATGCACATTCGATTTCCTAATCTGATATGCGGCTGGGGCCTGATCTACATCCACCAATTCGTCACCAGAGGAAATCACAGCTACCTTGGGCATTTTAAAGACTGAAATTTCTGATTTGCCTACTGTCGCCAATACATTTACATCTATTGCTTTTAGTTCGATTCCTTTTTCTAATAATACCGATCCTTCTTTATGATCACTGCCCTTCTGATGAATATTTTGGCCTTTCCTTACAGGCTTCAAAATACGGCAACTGCCTTCAGACATTTCCAAATCTTCATACCTCACAATGGTGTCCGTACCTTTTGGTAAAGAAGCACCAGTCATTATTTCGATGCATTTTGTGCGATCCATCAAAGTCAACTGAGGAGAACCTGCAGGGCCAATGGCTTCTATTTCAAATCGAGTTGTATCATCTTGAAAAGAAGCATACAAAATAGCAATACCATCCATTGTCACTCGATCAAAAGGCGGTAAAGCTCTATCTGAATATACATCTTCGGCCAAGACACGGCCTATAGCATCACTCAATCCAACTTTCTCAATACCAGGATTTTGCGCAGTTTCCAATACCAAGTTCAATGCTTCCTCTACTGTAATCATCTATCCTCCTATTGTGGTCATACTTCTAAATACGTCATCATTTTGCAATCTTTCTTCTTCAAATCCATCTTTCTTTTTGCCCTTCACACTTTCGATTATTTCGATCAGTAAATCATCATTCGAAATGTCAGAATTCCGAAGTAGAGAGCGTAAATCCTTTCCTTTAGACGAATAAAGACAGGTCATCAATTCACCTTGTGGTGTAAGTCTGATACGATTGCAAAATCCACAAAGTGTACGGGAATAAGCGGGAATGATTCCAAGACTATGCCCCGAATTCAGCACATACTTGTCAGAAGAAGAGGGTCGTCCATCTGCAACCTTCGTCAATGAAGGATATTTTGATAAAATCAACTTTTGAATATCAGCTGCGGGCATAAAAACATCCTTATTGCCATCATCATCATTGAAGGGCATCGCTTCAATAAAACGGACTTCAACATTGTGCTTAATCCCGAATGCCACAAAATCCAAAATCTCATTGTCATTCACCCCTTTCAGCACTACGACATTCAGCTTGATTGGAATGGATTCTTCAATACATCCAAGGATATTGGCCATCACCACATCAAAAGTATCTCTTCTGGTAATGAGCAGAAACTTGTCCTTGTCCAAAGAATCGATGGAAATATTCAAACCATTTATACCGATTTCTTTCAGGAGAGAGATGTGGTCGGTCAACAAGGTAGCATTCGTAGTAATATGCACCTTGGGAAACAGATCGCTGAGTCGTCTGAGAAGGATCGAAATGTCCTTCCTCACAAAAGGTTCACCTCCCGTCAGTCTTACTTTGGTGACACCCAATTGCTGGAAAATCTCTGCTAGACGAATGATCTCTTCGTAGGTAAGGATGTCCTTCCTGTCCGCAAAATCGATGCCTTGTTCTGGCATACAATACCGGCATCTCAAATTGCATCGGTCAGTGACTCCTATACGCAGGTAGTCCGCAATCCTCCCATATTTATCTTTTAACTCCATTCAGCAGTAAAATTAAAGTAAATTTAGTAGGAATAAAGTTTATTGACACCTTTTGTCATTTAAGTTGTAAATACCAATTTATACAAATGTCTCGAGATGCAGGAAGTGACAAAAAACTCATTGTAATCTAATTGGAAAAGCTTCCGAGTGACTACATCTTGTCATAATTATCTAATTGGCCTTGTAATCAAATAATACCGATTTGGTATTTTAATAAATTCTTTTGCCCCTCTTAAGGTAGATTGCCATTTGCTATTAAATGCCTTCAAAATTTAAAACTTGAAATTCTACTTCCCCTTTACCTAAATGTCGTCCAAAATCACAATTATTATTTAAAACAAACCAAACTTATAGGTTGGTCGTATTTATTTCAGTAGTTTAATTTTTCAATTGAAACCATAACGATACCATTTAAAATTATTACAATGAATTTAAGAGTATTAATAATAACTGGAGTGATAGCTCTTTCGTGCAGTACATCCAAAGCTCAAGACTCAGGTGACCGCATGTTTGACGATACCTTTTTACATGAAATTAGAATAGAGTTTTCACAAAGTAATTTTTGGAGTATTCTTATCAACAATTATCAAAACAATTCGGACCCATTCCTCGAAAAACCTTACCTCATGGGTAAAGTGACTATTGACGGTGAGGAAGTAGATTCTGTTGGTGTACGGCTTAAGGGCTTTTCATCATACTGGACAGAGACAGACAAAAAACCACTAAAGATTGACTTTAATGAATTTGTCCCTGGAAGACGATTTGATGGTTTGCGCAAGCTGAATTTGAACAATTCTACGGGTGATGCAAGTATGCAGCGAGAAGTAATATGCTATGACCTTATGAGATCTTCTGGAGTGAGTGCTCCCCGAGTTTCATTTTCCAAGGTTTATCTAAATGATCAGTATTGGGGCATTTATCAATCAGTGGAACAAGTTGATAAAGAATTTTTACAAAATAATTTTAGCAATGATGAGGGCAATTTATTCAAAAATCTGAGTTGGAGTAAGTTGGAATATAATGGTGATGATGTAAGCGATTATGACAATATATTTTCGCTAAAGACTAATGAAGAGGCCTATGATTGGTCTGGGTTTATTAATTTTGTCGATGTCTTGAATAATTCTAATGATGAGGATTTCAAGGATGAAATTGAGAAGGTATTTAATGTGGATTTATTTTTAAAAACCCTTGCGGTAGATGTGGCTACTGACAATTGGGACTCCTATCTTGAACATGGTCGAAACTGGTACATGTATGAAGATACACAAACGGGCTTGTTTCATTGGATACCCTGGGATTACAATTTCGCACTGCCAGGTCCACGAGAAGTAGATGAAGAGGAATGCAATCTCTTTCCACAAATTTTATCATTAAGAAACGGTACTCCTTCCGTCCAATTCTATGAAGATAGTTTTAGCCCTGTTCCAATAGAATCTTTTTATTGGGATTTTGGAGATGGCAATACATCTTCCGAAAGAGAACCAGAACATACATATGAAAGTAATGGAACTTATCAAGTTTGTCTCACCATTGCTATCAATGATAAGTGTGAGGAATCCAATTGCGAATGGATCAACACCAACAATAACTTATATGACTGTGCTTCGGTGGTAGATGGAAGTTTTCCTTATACAGTGGGCGAAACCTTTGTTAAAGTTCTTGATTTTGATCCTAGTTGCTGTCAAATATGGGGAGAAGAATGCGAAGATATTTATGATTTCTTCTCAGGCAATGGATTTACGTTCAATAACTTCAAAATTGATCAAAGAGAAAATGATGGTATATTGATTCAAAGGTTATTAAATGAACCTGAATACTTTGCTCGTTATCTTGATTATTTCTGTAACCTGGTTATTGATCATTTTGATACAGAAAGATACTTTGAATTAATGGACCTGAATAAGGAACTCATAAAAGATGCTGTGGAGTCTGATCCTAATTTGTTAGCTACTTACCAAGAGTTTCTAGTAGATATCGGTGATGAAGGGCTAAAAATGGTCTTGAGTTCAAGATTGGATTCTCTTGAAAATGATTTAGCAATGTGGACATCATGCTCCGCATCTCCAGTAATTCCAGAATCGGATATTGTCATCAATGAATTCGTCGCATCGAATGATTCCATGAGTATGATCTCTGATGGCGCAGGAGAATTTGATGATTGGATTGAAATTTACAACAATACCAACTCAACTGTTGATCTCTCCGACACCTACCTCTCTGACGATCCTGACAACCTCCTAAAATGGAAATTTCCTAATGGCACGACGATAGGTAAAGATGGCTACAAAATAGTCTGGGCAGATAAAAATGAAGATCAACCTGGCTTTCATAGCAATTTCAGACTGAGTAAGGAGGGAGACCAAATTTACCTCACCAATTCTGATGGATCAAATATCGACAATGTCGAATTCGGACCGCAAACCACAAATGTGTCTATGGCTCGGACACCGAATGGTACGGGAGACTTTATCAGCAAAAGCTCTACCTTCAAAGCCAATAATGATACAGGGGAGCCTACCTCAACTAATAACCTAATTGCCGATTTGTCGATCAAATTGTACCCTAATCCTGCAACTGACTATGTAGAGATCGAAATGAATAATGCGGAGAATGAAGAATACAAGGTCAATCTAAGATCAGTATCTGGACAATTGGTAAATACCTTTTTCAGTCGAGGGCCGAGGACTAATTTGGATTTAAAAAATCTAAGCAGTGGTTTCTACTTCGTCTCAGTTCAAGATAGCAAAGGGAATATGACGACTTCAAAATTTATAAAAGGGAAATAGATATTCGTCTTACTCAAAAACATCCTTTACAACTCGAATTGATCCCCTGGGTTTGATTCGAGTTTTTTTCACGTTCACTAGGGAAATTCAGAAGTAACAATCATTACATCCTTTGAGTACTGCGTGAGAGCCTGAGAATATTCGAGGGCAAAAATTGGTCTTATTCAGTTTAGTATTTTGGATTCCTATTTTCTGTTAAAAACTCAAAAGTGTTTGAGGATAGCAAATGATTATTTGAAAGTATACATTTCAGTAAATCAATACATTATAATCGAAACTTTAACTTTTGATCCGAGTTTTTTGAGTTTAAGAAAATGGGGATTCAAAATGCGTTAAGAACTGAATAAAGCCTTGGGTTTTTTGGATCGTTTTTGGGCCAAGCCAAAAATGATCGCCCGTTATGGCGAATGACCAAATGAGCTGAAAAAATATTATCTTGTTTTCACGTAAAAAGTATCAAAAATGGGGTAATCTTTTCAGAAGAAACATGCGAAAAGAGCCGATATCTAAGGTAAGTAGCTTTTTATGAATACCCCTCAATATCACCCCATCGGGTGGTCTATTATGCTCCACAGATTGGATAATTTTACACCAAACAATTAAATTATTTAATCATTAATTATCAGTTCATGAAAAATTCCTTTTTAAAAACAACCTTCTTACTCATTGCTCTTCTGACTATGAATATTAATTTGACCAATGCTCAATCAACGGAATCATCTTTTGAAATTCGTATTCTCGACATAAATTCATTAGAATATTTTAGAGGAAACGCACACATTGTAATCAACCATGAAGAACAGTGGGATCATTTTAAAGATTTTAGGGCTACTGTCAAAAAGAATAAAAATCTAAAATTGGTTATTACAAAGCAACTTCCAACTGGAATGTTTAAGCCAAATATTTCTTTCAAAGAAGTTTCTATAAGGCAAAATGGCAAATCTCTAAAGTTAAAGGATGTAAGAGTGGACAAGAGTGCAAGTAAGGGAAAAGAAAAACATATTTATTTAAAATACAAAAGTGTTGATTAAAATCACAATTGTAAAACATAAAAAGCAAAAGAGGAAGCCTTAATTCAGGACTTCCTCTCTTTGATTTATCAAATAGTATAATGTTTTCTAGTCAACAATATTCAAAGTTCCAGGATGATTGCAATGATCTATCCACTGGGCTTTGAGCCATGGATTACATCCGTTACAGCCATTATTCGATGAGGCCACTTGACTAGGTACTCCCCAAGAACAAGTACTTGAACAAGACATCGGAGTACCAATTGCGAAAGAAACTCCACCTGAACAATATGGCCAGCTGGTAACTTCAGCATAAATCCACTCCTCTCCTGGAGCCGCTACTGCTGCAACGCCAGAACCTGGTGTCAAGAAATAATTCTGATAATTCCCCCATTGGCAACTGCCTGTAGTAACTGAGTACATTTGTACTAGCAAGGTACAATGCGTGTTGTTGGTAATTTCAACTATCGCTTGGGCCTTGACAGTA
Source organism: Saprospiraceae bacterium (assembly GCA_965230575.1). Lineage (GTDB taxonomy): Bacteria > Bacteroidota > Bacteroidia > Chitinophagales > Saprospiraceae > CAJXUU01. Next base: position 4,154,406 of record OZ246013.1, on the reverse strand, counting down.
TATGTGAATAAAAATAAAGCAACAATCTTAACTAAGGTTTTCATATAAAAAATGTTTTTTGGTTATGATAGGACAGAGTGATCCTACCTTTAATATATATCCCTTTAAATTTAAATCAACGTGGAGTTTATTACAATTGGTGAATACCCTTAATATTGGATTTTGTGATGGAATCCATAAAATGAGGGATGAATTTCGAGAAAAAACTGCTTTGTGTTGAAAGATTGGGATAAAAATGTCCACTTTGAAATAATGCACTGGATTGATGGTTTTAAAACACTTAGATTCAGATATGAAACAAGATTATCAATTTTGAAGACTCTAGGTTGTATAGCATTCGTAATTATATTCATCTAGAAGTATGATGAATTAACATTTAGTTTTTAATTCATTATTAAATTGGGGATGACACAAGCCATCCCCAATCCAGTTTTCAATCAAATAGAGATGTTCGTAAATAACGAACATCTCTTTCATTGTTGTTTTCTTTTCAATTTACTTTTGAAAGATTACCCCGTTTTTAGCATATTTTGCGTAAAAACGAGGTAATAGGAATCATTAATTTGCTTCCGCCTCGCCGGCTAGGCGTTCTATTTTTTTCTTGATAAAAAAACCGAACCCAAAAAAATCAAGACTGGCTAAAGGCCATGCTGCGAAAGCTTCACCCTCTTCCCACTACCCAGTCAGGCAACGCTTCTTTTCATTCACGAAGAGTTACTCCACTCCAACAAATTTATTAGAATGATTGATGTACCTTACTTCTAAATTACCCTCAATTAATAACTATTACCTTATGAACTGTGACAACACCTTCCATACTTGTAAATCGCATAAATAATATACCGCTATAAGCAGACAAATCAAGTGTATCTAAATCACCATCTACTATATTCTTATTCAAAAGTGTATGTCCCGCCACATCGATGACTGATAATTTTCCCTTAAAACCTGTAGGCAAAGAGACATTAAAGATACCAGTAGAAGGGTTTGGAGAAACAAAAATATTATTCAATTCTTCGTCCACTCGACTTCTCATTTCCACATTATCTATACACTCATCAAATTGATCTAAATATGTATTATCATAAGTATTGGCCATCGAACGAGCGAGATGAATGGCATCGCCATAAATATCACTACAATCTTGGCTCAACGAATTGAGTGCAGGCTGCAGTGATTCGTCAATAGAATCTTGTTGTAAAAACGTTATATAAGTTTTATACACTTTTTTCCATTTCTGTATCAATATCTCAGAACAATCGATAAGATCAAGTTCATTATCAATGCTATCTAATCGGATGCTATCTAATAAATCTATTTGCGTGAATTCAGTATAGTTAGTTGGCAATTATGATTCTAATTGCAGTTTAATTGTTTCTTTTTCATTGGCGGTAGGCGCTATAATATATTGACCTTGTAGATAAGTGACAGTCGTATCAGAACTTGCCGTGCCAATAGAATCTAATTCAATGCCCAGATCTACTAACTTCGTAACACCGCACAAACTTAAGAATGTGCTATCTGAAGTAATACAAGAAGGCAAATCAAAAGCATATGTTTTCTTTGCATACTTTAATAGATGAATCAACTTTACCAAAAACTGTTCTGGCTGCTCACTATTTATAGATTTTAAATATGTGAAGTAAGAACATATTTCTGATGGATCTCCGCCATTGAATGGTGTCCAGGTTGGTCCTTGTGTTCCAGAGCAAACAAAAGGATTGTTATTGGTTTCATCGATAAACCAATCGCTTGATGGAATAACATCCGTGGGCATTAAGTTAGAATGATTGGGATCATTGGAGTGGACAAAGAATTGTGATCCAGCAAGTTGATCATCGTCTAACCCAAATCCCCTGGCACTGCCACCAATAAATTGATTACCATGGTGCATCTGAACTCCAATTTCAGATCTGATACTTAGATCTATATTGGCATTCAATTCATTGCCCTTGAGATTTTGCATTTCAGAATTAAAATAGATGCCTATTCCCTCTTTTGTATTATTTGTCAAATTACAACTATAGTCATTAGACGTAGTGTTTTGGGCTATAATTCCAGTTGTTTTTACTACTCCAAAGACAGTGTTATATCCTATTTCCTCATCCATACTTCCCATTGATCTAATTGCCGCAGTACGTGGAAATATAAAAAATGAAAATTGATCTATCTGATTATTTTCTATTCTTGTACCAGAAGATGCCACTGACTCAACTCCAAAAGCAGACTGACTCACATTCAAATAATTTTCAAGTATTTGGGTACCGTTTGAATTATTGATTTGAATTCCGCCTCCAAACTGATTGTTTTGGCCAAAAATCTCAATTTCATTATGGTCAATTAAAACATCACTTCTCCATAACTTTATCCCAAGTTCGGTGGCTTCAATCTGTGGATTATTGCTGATGGCAGATCCTCCACTTAGACTCAAATTTATGCCTAAAGTACCTCTTTGTGACGGCCAGCCAATTGTGTTGTTCGTAATTGATACAAATGGAGACTTATAACCTCTGAGACCGTTATTAAAATATCCAATTGAATTTCCATCAATAATGCTTCCTACAGATTTCCACAAATAAACTCCTGTTTTAGAAGATGCTATAGTTGTACCTGATAATATCAATGTGTTTTCTACCATTCGTACAGCAACAAAAACATTGCTTATTTCACAATTTGTAACTTCATAAAGTTCATTGCCTCCCCAAGCATCAATTCCTACATTGTAATTCTCAATTTTAAGTCTATTTAGCTTTTGTGCATTAACTCCATTAGCTAAATGAATTCCTTGACCAAATTGGTTATTTGACCCAATAATATTTACAATGTCAAGTTTTATCATTGAGTTTTGTTCCGCAGCGATGCCCGTTTTCGCATGAATAATATAGGCTTCACTAGCGTCAACTTTACCTCCCGTTTGAACTATTATTCCATTCCAGGATGATTCATTTGGACAGGGGTATATAAATGAATTGTTTTTAAGAATTAATTTACCCCCATTTTCAACGATTAGATTTTTTTCTTCTGCAAAGTAAAGCGTTGCTGCATTAACTGTAAGTGTCGCTCCTGATTTTACAATTAAATCACCACCAAATGACATTGGTAAATCAAATTCAGTATTAGTATCAATAATTTCATCTTGACCTATATCACAACAAGAAATTAATGTTACTACAACTTCTTCAGAAGGTAAACTATAACAATTATCTTCCTCATGGAAAAAATAGGCAAAATAAGACCCACTTGATGTTACAATAGAGTTCACAACTTCAGAAATCCCATCAGATGGATCAGAATCTGTCGACCAAACTAGTGTAAATTCAGGTGGCACATCTCCAAGATACAGGGAATTTAAATCAACATAAGAAAAAGGACATTCATTGCTAAGCGTAGTGGCAGATAGATCTGGCGATTCCTCTGAACAAATCGTCTCAAAAAATAATTCTATATATTCGGAATTGCAAAGTGGACTAATTTGAACTTCATATTCAGTACCTCTAATAAGATTTTGAAATTGATATTCTGTGATACTTTCATCTGTAATTGTAACAATTATAAAATCAGGTTCACCAACTTTTCTATATTTTATTTCGTACCCCCCAGAATTGGTACTTGCATTCCAGTTTAAACTTGCAGTGGTTTGACCTACATTAAAAATATTGGCAGAAAAATACTCTGGACTTACTCCAGGCCTTAGGGTATGATATGCAAATATCATTCGATTAAACTGACCTTCGGATACCTCAGTACGGTAATTTCCTCCCCAGTTCATTAAGTTTTTACATTCATTAATCATTTCTGGACCACAGAATGGATTTGTAGCTGATCCTTCAAAAATCGATTCCCATAAATCAGGATTTACAGTGCAATCACCGTTGGGTCCACTTGGATTTGGTGCCCATGGCCAGGGCCCTCTGCAAGGAGCTGTATCTGGTACTAAATCTCCAGCAACACAATTTGATGCAGGTGCGTGACAATTCGCATCTTGATGGCTATTCAATCCCCATATATGTAATAAGCTTAGCCAATGCCCCAACTCATGCGCTAAAGTAGTTCCTGCCGATCCTGACCACTTATCTTTTGACAATGTAATACCGTCAACTGCCCATGACCAAGAATCGAATTGTGGAGCCCTTGCCCATCCTTTTGGACCAGGAGCTGAATCTAAATGTCTGACCACATAAACATTGAGTACTTTCATTGGATCATATCTACTCGTATTATAAATTTCCAATTCATTGGCAACAGTAATTGTTAAAAATTCTTCTTCTGGAGAATTGTAGAAATCTACACATGGATAGTATTCATCAGCTCTAACGAGCTCAATTCTAGGTCCCAAAATTGAATTGGCTGTGGCTATTGCTGATTCAACAAGAGATTCTTCTGGCCACAAAAAAGCTTCAAGTGGATCAGGAATCACATGAAAGGCTACTGGGATTTTAATAAAATTAGAGTATTCACAGACATTTAGGCATTCGTCCGAACATCGGTCATTATTATTGCCAATAGGAAAAAATAATTCTTGCAATGGAGTATTATCAAAGTCCTCAAATTTACAGTCTTGAGAATTAATAGTAGGTAGTATAATAAAAGAGGCAATTACAATCAGATATAATTTGCCCCACCCTCTTAATTTAGAATAATATATTGGTTTCATAATTCAAAGTGTTTTTTTATGATTAAAATAAAGTTTGCTTATAAATTGTAAATACTTTCGTACAGCGAGAAAATGCCACTCAGCTTTCCCAATTGTTTTGTTTTGAAATTGTAATTATTTGGGACTTTTATATCCCTTATCGTTATCAGTTTGATTTAAAAACCCGGCCACGATAGCCGGGCTATCACCATGATCATATAGGTAATAATACTTACTTCGTTTTGATTGATGACTATGCCAACGCTAGACCATACAAATACAATTCATATAGTACATGGTAAGATATTAGTTACCAAAACACCTTAATTCTATAGGTTTTCAAGCAATTTTATTGCTTCATCGTGATGATCCGCCTTGGGGTCATTTTTTAATTCTTTAAGTAGTGATTTACAATCGTCAATGTTCTCAGATTTCAGTAGCACAAGTGCCTTGTACCACTTGGCATGATCTCTAAAATAATAATTGTCTTCTTCGATAATTAGATCCAACAACTCCATAGATTTATTCCATTCTCCAACTTCAATGGCACTTATTGCGGCCAGGAGTAATATATCTGAAGGTGGATTTTCTAAACTTGGTTTTATGATTTCAAGTGCCTTTTCGTATTCCTTGTTATTATAAGCCAATAGAAAAGCTTCATTGTCCAAAATATTTTGTGTGTTTCTGGTTTCTTCAGAAGTTATATAGGGTTTATAATTTTGTGCGAATAAGCTATCAGTATCCACATCCTTTGTTGCTGTCAAAATATTAACAATAAAGAAAATTGCAAACACCGCTGCCACACCCAAAATTATATTCCGCATCAATTTGATATTGTTCTTGCCAGGCTGCGTTCCAAATTCTTCTCCATGTATTTCATCCAAAACCCCTCTGAGTCTTTTGTCATTCACATAATTTATACTTCTGGATATGTCCTTTCTCATAATTAGTTCTTTTTTTATTTTGGGGTCTGCTTCGATAATTGCATCCAATTCAGCCTTATCACTATCTGATAATGAACCCAAAACATATAAGTCGATTAATTCCTCAATTCTCTCTTTGTTCATCATTCAAATTTTAATAAGCATTTTCCAAATTTTCTCTATAATACTGGTTTTGCAGCATGATGGCCTTCAGCTTTTTCAAACACCTCACTTTTTGATTTTTTGCCACTTGTTCACTAGCGAATCCAAAGTGTTCGGAAATTTTTATCATCTTCATTTTCTCATAGTAAAAAAGCTTCAAAAGTTTTACGCATTTACTGCCAGCTTCATGAAGCATATCTCCCAATATTTCTTGTTCTTCAGTATATACCAAATTGGAAAGTGAAGATCCATCAATCGGTATATTGGTTAAGGTAGTCTCATTTGAGTGGGCCATTACTTTATTGTCGCGTATTTTTCGAAGCCATAAATTTTTGGCAACTGCAAATAAATAAGTAGATATTTTCCCAGACAATCTAAAATCCGTAGTCTTTACTGTATTATAGAAAGCAACCATCGTATCTTGAAAAATATCTTTGGCATCATCCTTACTTCCGCTATTAGATAAGACCAAGTGTTCTACCATCGGGAAGTTATTTTTATATACCTGCTTGAGTGCTAGTCGGCATTCACTAAGCTCTACATTGTCTCTTATGCTCTCTAAAATCTGCTCGTCTGTCATTAATTTCCAATTCTTTTTATAAATGTAAAGATGAATACCAAAGTAGGTATAATCGTAATCAATCAATACTATATTTTTTTCAAAAAATATTTTTTTCGACATGTTTGATTACCTTTCTTTTTTTTTCGGTATACATGCCTGATATTTTAATTTCGGTACTAATACTTACAAAATTACAACCATGACACCTAATTTAAATTTTCTTTTAAAAACTACTTTATTTCTAATTGTTTTTTCTTTTTCCTTGCCCTCCAACGGCCAAGTTTATGAACGCGACCGCACCGATGGCGATTCTGGTGATCCAGAAGAATGTCCATTTATAGTAAATGATGGAGTAGCAGATTCTATTGTTATTAATTTGACCTTGGCCAATTTGCAGTTTGCGGAAAACAACCAATCTGGACAAAACTCTCAAAATGGAGTCACCAATCTACCATGTAATTTATACTTGGGAATGACCAATGGTAGTACTGGTGAAACCCAATACCAAAGTGTTCAATCCGCCGATTGGGGAGCTAATGGTTATTCTATAGACAATCTTTATACACAACCTTTTGTATTCACATTCACTGATGAAGAACTCAAAGAAGCTTGTAGGCAAAATGCAGAAATAGTGATTACACTTAATCTGTATTGCTCTGAAAATGGTGAGTTTACAGAATATGACTATTGCGAAGAAGGGTATGATGAAATTATTCCATCTGGTGCTGTACCTCAAGGAGACTGCAGCTTGGCTCTTGATTTCATAATTGCAGATCGTGCATGTTGCGATTTGATAGGTCGCCCTAGAGATGGAGGAGGAGGCGGAAGCAGTGGCCAAGGACAATCATATGAAGGAGATGATTCAATCAATTTCGAATCTGCGCTATATCAAAAAGCGAATAGAAAACAATCAACAGATCCAAATTTGTCCAATACCACAAATTTTAAAGTTTTCAACTTAAATGCCCAAATGGTATCTTCTGGAACAATACTAAATAAACAGTCATCAATCGACATTGTGAATCAAAATACCACGCTCGGAGCTGGTATCTATATCATCATGTATCAAAACGATCGATCTACTTGGTCAGAAAAAGTAATCAAATTATAAATTGAATACTATTGGAATATGATATTCGATTCAGATAGTTCGAAATGACAATAAGAATGGAGTTTTCCTATGGAAGACTTCATTTTTTGTTTTATTTACATTCTTATGAAAAAACAATCTCCAAGCACATTTTTCATTCTTTATCTATTTGCATTTATTTTTTCTTCCTTTTCTGAGGCTGTTGGGCAAGACACGCAATCCAAAATCCTAAAAGACTCAATTGAATCTGTAAGCGCTGATCTCAGCAAGGAAGAGATTCTCCAGCTATTCGATAAATTGAAAACCCAGAGCATAGAAGAAGAAGATTTTGATATGCTTTCTTATGCTTTGCTTTCATCAATCTATTACAAAAGAAAACTGGGTGATAAGCATGGTGCGGATCAGACAATACTTGAAGTCTTTGATTTGGTGGAAAAACACGAAAAGGAGATTTCTCTGATAAGAAGGATCTATGCCCATAGATATATGGAAGGGCTCTATAAAGACCGACGTAATCTCAAAGCTTCCAATACCCTCATAAAGGAATATATAGAGTTGGAAAAGGAATTTGGTTTTGGGCCAGATGAATTGGCAATTTCATATTTGGAATTATCGGCAAGTTATCGGACGATGGGTAACTTTCAGAATGCACTTGAATTTGCAAATAAGGCACTCGATTTATGCATAGCATTTGACAAAACAAGTGAGAAGCCATCATTGACAAACAAAATTGAAATTGCCACTACCTATCAATTTATCGGCTTGGTAAATAAAGATTTGAAAAAATATAAAGAAGCTATATCTAATTATAAAACGAGTCTTTCTTACATAGAAGGAAAAGAATTTTCGAAAAACCGAAGAGCGACAAACCTTAAAATAAGGGGATATACCCGACTCTTAAATGCCACAAATTTGATTTTGGATTTGGATGAATCTAAAGAAGCAATCCAAAAATTAAAAGTTCTTGGTCAAAAATCAGATCATTTCAAGTATGAAGTTCATGAATTGGAAGGCACTTATTTAATATTAACAAAAGACTATCAAAGAGCCATCGTGCATTTAAAAAAGGCCCTGGAGATGGCTAAAGAAAAATTCAAAGATGACTATGAATTCCCAGTAGTTGCGCGACAGTATATGCGTATAGCTGATTACTATGTCGCGGTCGATTCACTCACGACTGCCTTGGAATACTACCAAATGGGGTTGCAATATTTTGATAATGAACTATCGTCAAATCCTGTGGATAATCCTAGAGTGGAGGAAATCCTTGAGGCGCCTCAAGCACTTAGAATTCTTGAGAAAAAAGCTGCAATTTCCGAACAAATTTTTCAAAATTCCGCCGATACCTTGTATGATCGCATAGCTACAAATGCCTATATGACATCCGTACTATTGCTGGATCAAATGAAATTGGGTTTTATAAATGAAGGTTCTAAATTCTATGTAGCAGAAAAAGCGCTTCCCATATACAATAAAACGATTGACATCCTTTTTAACAAGTACCTGCAAAATCCATCTGGATCGACGATTAACGATATTTTTAATATCATGGAAAAGAATAAAGCAGGGATTCTTTTTGAAAATATTGAATCCAAATACAAATTGCTTGCTTCTTCCTTGCCTCAAGAATTGATAGATCAAGAACTCAATCTTAAAAATGACATCTCTTACTATTCAAAAATATTAAGTCAATCGAAAAATTCTCAAGACAGAGATGAAGAGGCTTTGAAAGAAGTGCAAAATGCCCTGTTTGCCGTTAAAGAAAACTACGCACTTAATACTCAAAAAATAAAAGATGAATACCCTTCATTTTATACTTTTAAGAATGATATAAATCGGATTATCAATATTACCGAGATTAAAGACAATCTCTCAGATGACGAACAATTTATAGAATATTATCAAGGAGAAAAGTACTTGTATATTTTCAGTACAACAAAAAAAGCATCAAAACTTAGGCGAGTGCCTTTATCATCTATCCAAAATTTAGTTGAAGAATATTATGCTTCCATCTCTGTCCAACCCAACCAATCGATGACTGATTTGAGAAGTTTTACGGAAAATGCCTTTACCCTGGCCAACACCATTCTCCTTCCTGAACTAAAGTCAAACATCTCGAAAATAAGCATCGTGACAGATGGAATTCTCAACAATATTCCGTTCGAAAGTTTAATAACAAACCTTGATGAATCCAATTTCTTGATTGAGTCAGTCAATGTCTCCTACTATTATGCCGCCAAGCAATGGAATGAGAAACATAATATTCAAGATGACAGTGAGATTGAATTACTTTGTCTGGCACCCGAGTTTCACACATCAGAGGAATCCAATCTAGCGAGAGACAAAAATACACTGACCAACTTGCCATATGCCAAGGAGGAAATGGATTTTTTAAAACAAAACTTCAAAGGAAAATTCATTGGTTCCGATCATACGAGCAAGTCAGATCTCACTTCTAATATAGGAGCGTATGACGTGATCCATCTCGCTACTCATGCTGGCATCAATCCTGCGGACCCACTTCTTAGTCAAATCCATTTTACGGATGGCTACTTGACCAACTATGATATTCAGAATTTGAATGTCAGGCCAGAATTAGTAGTGCTCAGTGCTTGCAATACTGCCGCTGGCGAGATCAAAAGTGGTGAAGGACTCATCAGCCTTTCAAGAGGATTCTTTGAAGCAGGTGTAAAAAGTCTTCAGGCGAGTCTTTGGGAGATAAATGATTACTCAGCCTATCAATTGGTCAAAAGCATGTACACCAATCTCAAATTTGGAAAAACGAAATCAGAATCACTTCGTCTGGCAAAATTGGACTACTTAAAGAGTGCAGATAAGTTGCGATCACATCCATACTACTGGGCAGGCTTGATCCATATCGGAGATGATCAACCACTATATTATTCCAGTTCTAATAAGCTTCCCCTATATTTCACTGTTTTAGGCTTATTTATTTTGGGACTATTATTTTTAGTATTAAAAAAGAAAAAATCAATAGCTCAGACTTAGTATTTCAATCTTAGAGATGATTCTGTCATAAATATTGATCTAACTCCTTTTGAAAAAAAATTGAAATAAAGTATGATTTTATTTCTCAGTTCGAAACATTTAATTCTATCTTTGCATTGTTAAAAAAATTCCTAATCTCAAAAAGGAATTATTATGATGGAGCAGAAATACATATCGACAATTGTGACCTGGCCTAGAGGGTAAAAGCCCTTATATAGCTGTATTTCTGCCTGGTCATCCGACTGGGCATTTTTATTTACTCACGTTTTATTTTACAGAAATTTCGCTACTGGGTAGAGAATTTACCCCCTATTTCGGCATTCACAATCTCACAAATTGAGCTTATAAAAGCTATCCAATAATCGTCGTTTGAGATGTCCTCAATCGACCTAAAATTCCTATGCCATATGGCTAACAAATTAAGAAGCAAAGACTTCAAAAAAATTGAAATTTATTCAAATCAAACTATATCAATTGCAATGGCAATTCTTAAAAAACATTTCAAATACTATACAAATGAAGAACAAATAAAAGTAATAAAAAATATAAAACTGAGACCCGAAGAATATCTACAAGACCCAATTTTGAATCGACTTGCCTTGGAATTTTATGTTCCCGATGAAGAGGAAGAAGAAATGATCGTAATTGAAGAGAGAGATGTAGAAATGAATGTTTTTGGCAGGCCTCTAATAAAAAGTAATGCCTACCAGCAAATGAAGGCGGCTACGAATCTTCCCATTGCCGAAAAAGCGGCACTCATGCCGGATAGTCACTTGGGTTATGGAATACCTATCGGTGGTGTACTGGCCACAAAGAATGCAGTAATTCCATATGCCGTGGGCATGGATATCGGCTGTAGAATGAGTCTTACGATCTATGATGCTTCAGAAAGATACCTCAATATGCATGAGCACAAGTTCAAGCAGTCCATAATTCAAAATACGGCCTTTGGGTTGAGCAGGATAGTTGGGTTCAAGCAAGAACATGAGTTTCTGGACAGGGATGTTTTTCATGGTACACCTCTATTGAAATCGCTGAAATCAAAGGCAGCCAAGCAATTGGGCTCATCCGGATCTGGAAATCATTTCGTTGAGTGGGGCTTGGTGGAGTTGCAAGAAGATGAAGTAGTAGGAATACCAGCTGGCAAGTACATAGGGCTCCTGGCACATTCTGGATCGCGAGGATTTGGGGCGTCAATAGCTCGATTTTATTCTGATCTGGCTAAAAATAATTCTCAGCTTCCATTCAATATGAGGCATCTGTCTTATTTGGATCTAAGTAGTGCAGAAGGCCAGGAATATTGGACTTCCATGAATCTTGCTGGTGATTTTGCCAAGGCATGTCATGATCGGATTCACATCAATGTGGCAAAATCTCTTGGGCTCGATCCTATTCGAAAGATCGAGAACCATCACAATTTTGCATGGAAAGAGATGGTAAACGGAGAAGAGCTGATTGTTCATAGAAAAGGAGCAACCCCAGCTGGCAAAGATGTACTAGGCATTATTCCAGGTTCGATGACCGATCCTGGATTCATTGTAAAAGGGAAAGGAAATTCAGATTCCATTTCTTCCGCTTCTCATGGTGCTGGACGAAAACACAGCAGGAAAGAGACCATCTCCAGAAACACAAATAGTGAGATGAGAAAACACCTGAGACAGAAGAGAGTGAGCTTGATTGGCGGTGCTTTGGATGAATCCCCTTTTGCATATAAGAATTTGGAACAGGTAATGTCTTATCAGGAGGATTTGGTAGAACGGATTGGAAAATTTACTCCGAGGATTGTGAGGATGGATCGGGCGAAATGAATAATTGGTGATTGAGGATTGAAGATTGAAGATTGATAATTCATAATTCATAATTGATAATGAATAATGAATAATGAATAATGAATAATGAATAATGGGAAATAGAAAATTAAGAATTGATAATTGATAATTGATAATTGATAATTGATAATGAGAAACAAAAAATTAAGAATTGAGAGGCTTGGTGAATTGACAAGCCAACACTATTCAACAATTTAAAATTAAAATAATATGAAAAGCAAGAAAATATACTTGATCATGACGGCAGGGCGAGGACCTGTAGAATGTGGGATTGCCGTGCGTGGAATACAAGGAAGATTTAAAGAATACCTGAATGAAGAGGGAATAAAATTTAAGATAGTACGACAGAATCTTGGTTCTGTATCAGGATCAATAGAGACCATTGTATTTGAATTTGCAGACTCTGACATGGAGAAAATAAAGCCATGGATTGGTACACACAAATGGATTTGTCAAAGTCCAATTCGCAAATTTCACAAACGTAAAAATTGGTTTATCAAGTGTGAAAAAATTGTGCAGCAAAAGACTTTTGAGGTTGAGGAAAAGGATGTGACTTACCAGACTTTCAGGGCATCAGGCCCTGGAGGTCAACATAGGAACAAGGTCGAGACAGCTGTGCGATTGATCCATCACAAATCAGGATTGATGGTCACGGCTACAGATGGCAAATCTCAACATCAAAACAGAAAAAAGGCTTGGGAGAAAATGAAGGCAAAAATCAAGGAGACTAATAACGCTTCTTTTCAAAAACAAAATTTGGATCAATGGATCGAGCAAATCGAAATTGAGCGAGGCAATCCAATAAAGGTATTTGAAGGAAGAAAATTTAAGGAAAAGAAAAAATAAATATTGAAATGGCAAGAACTAATAAGAGGCGAAATTTGAGACTCAAAATAATCGAAGAGCGCATTAGCACGGTGCGCTCTTTGGAAAAGGAATTGGGAGAAATCTATTTTCAACTCATGCATCTTGGGTATACTACACTGGAAAAGCCTTTGAGGGATGGCTGGTATCGCACACTTGTTTTGAGGCAAGATATCTCGAGGCACAAAAACGCACATGTCTTTCAAGAAATATTAGATAATGTCGGTTTAAAATTTTGGGGACGTGAGAAAAAATATGCCGATAGAGCAAGAAAAGAATATTATAGAAACAATGATCATCCTTATGATAGACGAGACATAAGATATATCAACAAGAAAACCTTTATGTCATTATCTTCAGCCGCTCGAAAACACTTCTTCCTTGCCAATATCCGTATCAACTTTAAGTACAACAAGGTCTATATCTGCACCTTGCCCAAATACTACTTTGTCACTGCCTATGAGAGAGCATACATTACTAAAAGGAAGATTATTGCTCCAGACCTCGAAAGAAGGGCCAAAGAAATCGAGAATGTGCTACTTTCTCCAAAATTCTACACTTTGTCAAGATATAATATATACAACTATAGATTTTACTACAATCCGAATAAAAGGAGGAGGCGACTGACCAAGACAGCTTTGCGTTCACTGGATTTTGAAAGCCTGGAATCTATTAAAAATATTGAATGTTGGTGATTACCTCTCGCAAATCGCAAACCTTACAGCCGCAATTATTCACTCAATAATAATGACAAACTACTTCTCAACCAGTATTTTTTTTTTTTTAAAGGTGATTAGAATTTGATCGAAGGGAAAGTTGCTTTTGAATGGGTTACTTTTCTGTCTTTCACTCATGTAATTAAAAAATTACTAGTCAAGTTAATCTTTCTAGTGATAAAGTTTCGGCACTAAGAAAACTGATGCACGAATTTAATGTCTATAGGAAAACTAGGTTCAAAAATTGCGCGTGCATAATTCTATCGAAAAGTAATTATGATACGCACTTTCTATCCATTAAACATTAGTTATATGAAGTATAATTATAAAATATTCTCATTATTACTTTTATTTAATCTGGTACTTAATTTTCCTCTTTTAGCACAGCATGACAAACCAAGAACCATTTCCTGGTATTCTAGCAATGATAGAGGTAATTATTTCGAGGGTCTATATACCTCAGAAATTGGAAATTTTGCGGTCGAACCATTAAGTTTTTATGCATATTATGAACCGTTTAGTCCCAATTCTAACGATGAAGCTCTAAATGTTCTTTTTTACTTACCCGAAGAGGGCATGTATTTTTTGAAGGCGGAAGAGCTTTTTCCGTTTCTGTACTATTGGATGGAGGACAAAAAAAGGGATGGAAATCAAGGGTGGAATATTTTTAAAGATTGGAGAACAAATAACTATTTGAGAAAATTAGATATTTCTCAAAAAAATCTTGGGATTCTTGTTAGGACTGGGTCTTACAATAGTTCCACATTCACTCCAGCCCATATCTTTCATTCTAATTTAGAAGACAAGGTTTCAAAATATGTAGCTACTTTACGAATCAATTCATCAATCTCGAAAGGTGTATGCAAAGTATACTCAGGATTTCATCACCAAATTCATTCTAATAAAGCTCCCCTCGTTATTAAGCACATCGGAAGAAAACTAGGAGGAACTCCAATAACTATTATTTTCGAAGATGTTATATCCAATAAACCTGCAGGATGGTTTACGGTAGAGTTAATATTTGATGCCTTAAATTCATCCGACACCATAAGGTATCCATTTTCATTTTATCATCAACCCAAACTTAATTGGTCAGACCAATATATTTCTAAATAATTAGGTCTCACGGCACTTAATAATAACAAGAATGATACTGAAGACTTGCTTAAAAAGCCTAATTACAAGAAACAAAAGGAAGAAGGCATTTCAATTGATGCACAAGCATATTGTTGAAGCTGATAATCCAGATTTAAAGAATCAGCTCATTCAATTAGAAGCACAATTAAATGAGTTGAATTCTCAACGTAGAATGAGTACTATTTCAAGGCCAGAAGAAAACTTAAGTCTAAATAGGATTAATTTAGCATTGATTGAACTTATAGATGAACTTCCTTCAGAAATCGCTGAAAAAAAAATAAATATAGCTCGTTGTAATCTGATTCATCTATTTGGAGTAAGGCCTCTTATCTATATGATTATTATTATTTCCGTTTTCTTCATTCTTACTAGAAATGTGAAGGAATTTGATGCAGAAATATCTCTTATGGTCGATAAAGTCTCATTTAACATGATCCATGGAGATCAGCTATTTCATAATCTCAATCTCAAAGAATTTCAAATTTCAAATTTCTCCAAAATAATGTTTCCTGCAGAAGAAGCCTTTTTGGATGAAAACATGGATAGTGTTTATGAAAAAAAGGTTGAGCTTTTAAAAAACTCGTTGACAATATTACCTAATGCTGAAATAGGAGGGTCAGATTTTGTTACCACACCAGCTTCATTAATTGGAATATCAGGCTTGCAAGAAGCTAATATAGCCTTACAAGTCAATCGTGAAATAGAAAATGAATTGGTCCTTGCGATTACACATTCTGACAATCTCAAGATTGATTTAAAATTAGATATGGAAACATATTTTTCAGGCACATATGTAGACATTAATGGTTGGGACTATGAAAATAAAGTGGAATATGTTGCAGGAAAAATCAATAATTCTAAGCATAAAAATGCCCAAATTGTTGGAGACTCTGCTCTTTGTTTGGTAAATCTTCAAATAGAAGAATCGGAAAGACCAAATATAAATGATATTGCCATCCAAGACATAAGTTTTCTCAAACGAGAATCTGGGAAAGTAGTAAGTTCAATATTAAATGGATCAATCCAAATAACTGGTTTTGATAAAACTCTATTGAACGAAGCAGAACTTTTGAAAATTGAAGAGACCAATCATTTATATATTTCTAAAATTACGATCAACCCATCGGATATCCAGATTCTCCTAAAAGGAAGTTTTAAACAAGTATTAATTGGCCGTGATGGTAAACCAATTAATCCCATGTTGATTACTTGGCTATTGAAAAATCATCCTATTACATTTACGAGTGCTATTTTGTGTCTAATTCTATTGATGTATATCGCTATTCCAAAGAATAAATTTGGTTAAAAGTCAAAAATTTAGGCAAATATTTAATCCAATTGAATTATCAATTAACACATCTTCAATAGTAGGTTGAATTTCAACTTTTGAAAAGCCATCATCCTTCCAAAAATTCTCCTTAATAAAAAAGAATGTGGCACCTGTTAAAAACAAACTACCCGCCCAAGTTGAAATAATGGACTTGCGATTTAATCCATTAGCCCTATCATATACCTCTCCTAATGATGCCCCAAATCTATCTTCAAAATCGACAGGAGAGAGTGTTTCTCCAAAGGCGAGATAATCTCTATATTTATTATTAGATTGGATGCGACAAACAATAGCCGAAGTGAATGCTCCCAGGCTTAGTCCCATAAATACTTTGGATGACTTAGGCATCACTAAGTAGGAGTTTGTTAAATAATTGGTTTCAATTTTACAATATTTCGCAAAATCGAAGATTGTTTCCATTTTCAGACATTCCCCTCCTACATGTGAATTGGTCAAATTCATACCGACGACTTTATCTGAATCAAACTTAATTACCAAACCACCAGAATAGCCTCCTGCAAGCTCTTGAGTATCTCCTAGTAATATTTTATAACTTTTATCTTCATTTTCTTTTATTGTATTGAAAGAAGAGTACAACTTTTCCTTGTCCAATGGATAACCTATAGAGTGAACTTTATCAAGTAACTTTATTTCTTCAGGTTTTATCATTTTTAAAGTTTTGAATTCAAGTTTCTCCAAAACCTCACGTGGCACCTCAACTTTTAATATCACTAAATCAGCTTCTGCATGTTTTTTATAATGAGAATCCGCTTTAAATCTTTGAGTTGGAAAGTTATTAAAACTGACATTAATTGTCTTATTATTCGATTCTTCTACTACATGATGGGCAGTAGCAACATAAATGGTACTATTGAATTGACCAATAACAATTCCTGAGCCATTCTTTACTCCAGAAATCTCAATTTTGGCGATGTTACTTTTCTGTGCAAAACCCAGACTTGCTACAATACTAAAAAGGAGAATGTATATAATTTTATTCGTAAGTTTCATAGATATGATTTAATGGATTACAACATCTGCACATTCAAAATTGTATTCTATTCTTGATTTGATTTTACCAGTTTCGCTTAAATATTGAACTTCATCAAGGTTTTTATATTCATCATATTCATAAACTTGCCTACTTGAAAAATGTCCATTATAGTAGATTGTGTAATCGACGAGATCACCATCAACATCATATATTTTTTGATGATTAATTTCAAATTGCAATACATCATCCATATTATATTTTGACAATCTTGTCAAGTCACCTTGGCCATTATGTTCATATAAAAAATAAAAGACTAATTCCTCCTCCGAATTTAGGTGATCCGCTCTTATAAGTTGGTCTTGCCCGTTATAATAGTTTTTTATTATGTAAAGAATTTCAACACTATTACCATCTAATGTAGTTATTTGGATAGGGTCACCAAAGTTATTATTTTCATATCTTTCTATTGTAAAATAATTGGGTTGAATCAATGTCGATCTTTCAATTAAAAAATTGTTGTGATCATAACTATACGATGTTCTTTGCAACAATTCACCATTTCCATCATATACTTCATCTAAGATTATTTTTTCCTGCCCATTCCATTCTTTGGAGGAGCTGTATTTTAATGCCCCATTTTGAAAACATTCAATTTTAGTTGGATTATTAGAATTGTCAAATTCAGTTATTATTTCTTTTACAAATTGAGAATCATTAGTTACTACTTGAAAATATTGTTCACTTACTGGATTGAAATTATCATCATATTGAAATTCTCTCCTTAATTGTTCATTATTTAAAGAATCAAAATAATATTCACTTTGTTGCAGGCAGATTAATTCTGTAATTGGATCCAATGTCCAAGGATTACAGCTGTAAATAGCAATAGCAAGGATTAAAACAAATTTAATACAGGGCTTTGTCATTTGAATTATTTATTGTGCAGTTAAACATCTTATATTCTTGATAAAAATTTAAATTGGACCTACTCGAACTTGACATTCAATATTATAAAGTATGACATGAGTATCATCCAGGGTTGTGCCACAAATATCGTTTCCATTAGTATCACCCATTACTTTAAATCGGCAAAGATCATAGGTCGGACTTTCATCATATGCCGTATCGTTATCTGGATATATGTATTCTGCGAAATTACTTGTAATTACATCTTTCATATAAATATTTGCTGGAAGCTCGCGCAAAATATAACTCCATGAAGAACTTGCTGTCGTCCAATCAGATTGTGTTTCACTTGCCTTCATGTAGATGTTCATATTTACATTAATTCCCAGGCCTATAGGGTCTAATACCTCCGCTCTTACAATAACATCAGGTCCATTTCCAGCAAAGTCACAGTCACCTCCAGGGGATTTAGTAGGCCAGAACGGCCCCAACTCGTATTCATATATATGTAAAATCTCGTCAACTTTTATATCTATTTTAGAGGAATTCTCTCCCCCTGGTCCAAATACTCGTAGCGTGACGGTAAAATTTCCAAAGCTGCTATACGAATGAATTGGATTTTCTTCTGTTGATGTATTTCCATCTCCAAAATCCCATAGATACTCATCTATTACTCCTGAAGATTTATTATTAAACTGAAATTTGGTTTGACGTGCAAGACCTGATGTTGCATCAACCTCAAAGTGAGAAGAAGGTGCTTGTGCCTGCGTAATGATTATGTAATTTTCTCTCTTCTTTTCGTGAGATATTCCGTCTGTATCAATTGCCGTTAGTCTCACTGTGTATTGACCCGAAGAATCATATGTATAGGAAGGATTTTCGAAATTTGAAGTACCACCATCACCAAAATCCCAATGCCAACTGACAATATCTCCCGTTGATCTATTATTAAATGCAACATCGAGTGGAACAAGGCCTTGCACAGGACCAGCAATAAAATCTACTTCTATCGGATTGGTTTTTGGAGGCGGCTCATCGTCACCACCACAAGAAAAAAAGCTTAGTGCAACAATCAAAACAAAAGAAATAAGTAAGTTAAAGAATTCAATTTTTGTTTTCATATGCCGTTTTATTTTCATTAAAAATCATACACTTCAGATGAACTCTGATGAATAAGTAGGCTTATTCATTACCTAAATCGCGTTTCTTATTTTTTGCCTCATTTCGAATAGAGTAGTAGTATTCAGCTATATATGAGAAACATTCATTTTTGTAACCCCCTATTCTAATATTGATAAAATAACTTGGCTTGATATAATTGATTTTCTGATTGATTTATAGAATTTTATGGCTTGTTTTTGAACAAAAAATATTCTCTAACTTTTTCGACTTGAGCAAGATTACTAGGGCCAAACAAGCCCTAAACACATCAGTCCATTAAAACTTATATTGTATTTTTCAGCTCTAAAAGCGAAGCTCCAGTTCAAAGCCCAAAGAAATTGAACATATCTATCCCTATGAAAATCGACAACTTCCCAAACTTCATTACCTTCGTGCTCTCAAATTCAAAACCATGAAAAAATTTGCAATAGCCATTCACGGCGGAGCAGGCACCCTCATCAGAGGTAAGATGACAGCAGAAAAGGAAGCAGCTTATCGGCTGGCTTTGGAGCAAGCACTTGATGCTGGATACACCTGTCTCGAAAATGGCGGATCATCAATGGATGCGGTGGAGATTGCTGTAAAAATTATGGAAGACAGCCCGCTATTCAATGCGGGTCGTGGCAGTGTTTTTTCGGCTTCGGGCACTCATGAAATGGATGCGTCGATAATGGATGGTAGTAATCTAAAAGCTGGTGCGGTGACCACAATCACTGGAATAAAAAACCCAATTTCCCTTGCCCGAGATGTTATGAATCACACCGAGCACGTTTTTCTTGCTGGAGAAGGTGCCATGCAATTTGCTCAGACACAAAATTATGAAATCAAAGCCCCATCTTACTTTCATGATGAGTTGAGATATGAGCAATGGCAGAAGTTAAAAGACACAGATGACTTTCAATTGGATCATTCCTTAAAAAAGGATTCGAAATTTGGGACTGTGGGAGCTGTAGCACTCGATCAAGACGGAAATATTGCTGCGGCAACTTCCACTGGCGGCATGACCAACAAACGATTTGGACGGGTCGGCGATAGCCCAATGATCGGAGCGGGCACCTATGCCAATAATAAGACATGTGCTGTATCCTGTACGGGTAGCGGTGAGTACTTTATCCGCGGTGTTGTTGCTTATGATGTATCGGCATTGATGGAGTATAAAAGCCTTTCTCTTGAAGATGCATCATCGGAAGTAATACATAAACGCATATTAGAAATTGGTGGAGATGGTGGCTTGATCGCTGTGGACACAGAAGGCAATATCGCCATGCCATTCAATACAGAAGGGATGTATCGCGGGATGAAGTCTTCCGATGGAGAAAAAGGGATTTTTATTTATAAAGATTGAAGAGATTGTAGATTGGAAAGATTAGAGATTGGAAAGATTGTAGATTGGAAAGATTGTAGATTGGAAAGATTAGAGAGTGTATGAGTTATTGAATTTTTTCATTCTTTCCAATTAACAATTAACAATTAACAATTAACAATCTTTTCAATTAACAATTAACAATCTTTCCAATCTCTAAATCTGCTCAAACGGTTCGTGAATCGGAAGCGCCTCTACCCTTCTTTCATCGAGTAAATATTTATCTGAATTGGAAAGTACATGTACTCTCAAATCAGTGAGTGTCAAAGGTGTGTTCTCTTTTAATAATTCATGATTATTGTGGGCGATGTGTTGACCGTCAAAGATAATTACCATTCCAGAGCCTATAACGCGCATCTCATTGCCATGCTTAATGATCAATCCAGTATCTTCAGCCAATCCAATGCCGACCAATTCTGGATGAATTGCTACAGCTTCTGATACTCTACCAAACCTTCCTCTCTGAATAAAGTGCGTGTCTATCATGACATTTGGCAACAAGCTCAAGCCATAATACATGCGTACAGCACCTTTGACAAACGATTCGGCGCTGCTGCCACCAGCAATCATTTCTTTCGACATGGCCATAGCTCCTGCACTAGTACCTGCAATGACAAAACTGCCATCATTTTGATATCGATCTGCCAGCAAATCATGCATCAATGTACCTTCGATACGATCTGTTATTTTACTTTGATCTCCGCCTGAGAACATTATGCAATTTGCCTTTTTTATCAAGTTCAAATTAGCAGGAAGATCGGCTTCTTCTTTTTCTCTGATATCGAGGATTACAACATTCTCACAACCCAATTTTTTGAATGCTGCAAGATAGTTTTCACCTACTTCTACAGGAATACTTGAGGCTGTAGGGATGACAACAAATAGCCCTTCTGGCCCTCCACTTTCTTTCACTACATGATAAAGAATTCCCTCACTGATGAATTCCATGCTGTATTGTTCAGATACTTCAACTCCTTTGTCCTCATTGCCGCCTATCGGGATAAGCGTGCCTTTAGGTGTATTCATAATTATTCTTCTTTTCTTAATCTTCAATTCTGTCACAAAAGTACCTATTCTTGACCTATAAACAATATGTGTGATATGTAAATATGCTATTTGTCAACATTCTACTAATAATACACAATCTTCATATTTCCAGCGATCAAAATCAATGATATGCAAAATCAATATTTTTCCAAATTAATGAGCGAATTATCCATTATTTGCCAAAATAAATAGATACTTTTCCAACTGTAAATTAAAAATAAGGTGCAGGGAAAAGGTGCCAGGTTTAAGGTACAAGGCTAGATGTTGACTTCTAAAACATTTCAACATCTAACCTTGCACCTTAATCATTAAACCCTAAACCTCTTTAATCTCTCTAATTTTAAAAAACTGCTGAATGAAAATTGTTTCTATCAATGCCATGAAAGGGCCAAATTATTGGTCGGTCCGTAGACATAAACTGATTGTAATGGTCCTCGACCTGGAAGAAATGGAAGAATATCCTTCTAATAAGATTGATGGGTTTTATGACAGATTGGTAACCATGTTTCCTACAATGTATGAGCATAGATGTTCGGTTGGAACTGCTGGCGGATTCTTTCAAAGAGTGGAAGAAGGCACCTGGATGGGGCATATTATTGAACATATAGCCCTTGAACTTCAAACGCTTGCAGGTATGGATGTGGGGTTTGGAAGAACACGAGGTTATGGCGAAGAAGGAGTCTATAATGTGGTATTCGCCTATATCGAAGAAAATGTGGGAAGATATACCGCTAAAAAGTCTGTAGCCATTTGTGAAGCGCTGATCAAAGGTGAAGAATACGATATGAGTGAGGACATACAAACGATGCGCGAAATGAGAGAAGATTCTCGTCTTGGGCCTAGTACTGGTTCGATAGTTGCAGAAGCACAAAGCAGAGGTATTCCCTGGATAAGACTGAATAAATATTCACTTTGTCAATTGGGTTATGGTGCCAACCAAAAGCGTATTCAAGCTACAGTGACGAGTGAGACTAGTAATATAGGAGTGGAAATCGCATGTGATAAAGAAGATACCAAATATTTGCTGGAGCAGGCAGAAGTTCCAGTTCCAAGAGGAGAAATCATAAGAAGAGAAAGAAGCTTGGAAGATGCTTGTGACTATGTGAGATATCCGCTCGTAATCAAACCAATAAATGGAAATCATGGTCGTGGGATTACGGTAAATATCAATTCTTACGAAGAGGCATTGGCTGCTTTTCATGAGGCTCAGAAAGTATCAAGGACGGTCATCGTGGAGCGATTTATTACTGGAGATGATTATCGTTTGTTGGTCATAAATAATAAACTGGTTGCGGGAGCCAAGCGTACTCCTGCTCATGTTGTGGGCGATGGCAAGCACACCATTCAGGAATTGGTAGACATTGTCAATAGTGACGATAGACGGGGATATGGACATGAAAAAGTATTGACCGCAATTAAGATTAATGAACTTTCAGAAAATTTGATCAAGGCAGCTGGATATACTTTGGAGTCTGTATTGCCAAAAGATGAAATACTCATATTAAAGGATACCGCCAATTTAAGTACAGGTGGTACCGCTGAGGATGTGACTGACATTATCCACCCCTCCAATGTATTCATGGCAGAACGTATATCGAAAATCATCGACTTGGACATTTGTGGCATCGACATTATGACTACGGATATCAGCCAACCGATAGAGAATGTCGGAGGAGCAGTATTGGAAGTAAATGCGGGACCAGGGTTCAGAATGCACCTCGCACCTACCACAGGATTACCTAGAAATGTAGCAGCACCTGTGATTGATAAATTATTCCCTCCTGGATCAACTTCCAGGATTCCCATAATAGCTATTTCGGGAACCAATGGAAAAACTACGACTACCCGATTGATCGCCCATATGGCAAAAATGAAAGGATATAAGGTAGGATATACCACTTCAGATGGAGTATACATTCAGAATAGACTGCTTATGACGGGTGACTGTACGGGTCCCGTAAGTGCTGAATTCGTATTGAAAGATCCGACTGTAAACTTTGCAGTATTAGAATGTGCGCGAGGTGGATTGCTAAGAGCTGGACTCGGGTTTAAGAATTGTGATATTGGAATAGTCACCAATGTGGCGGAAGATCATTTAGGTCTGAAAGGGATCCACACTATTGAGCAATTGGCCAAGGTGAAAGGGGTAATTCCTGAGACAGTACTACCCGATGGATATGCCATTCTGAATGCGGATGACGAATTAGTTTATGAAATGAGAAGAAAGGTAGATTGTAATGTAGCGTTATTCTCACTCGACGAGAACAATTCTCACATCAAGGCGATCCAACGAAGAGGTGGTCTGTGTGCAGTATATGAAAATGGCTTCATTACCATTTGCAAGGGAGAATGGAAGATGCGGATTATCAAGGCAGTGAGTGTGCCACTTACTTATGGTGGTAAGGCTGTATTTATGATCCAGAATGTATTGCCTGCGGTATTGACGGCATACATCAAAGGCTTTTCGATCGACGACATCAAGGTTTCGCTAGAGACATTCATACCATCACCTGCCCAGACACCTGGACGACTGAATCTCTTCAAATTTAGAGAATTCAGCATTATCCTCGACTATGCCCACAACCCTGCTGGGATGAAGGCCCTCAAGCAATTCACCGATAATCTGGAGGCTTCTCATAAGGTATGTATTATTGCGGGCATCGGAGACCGAAGGGTCGAGGACAATAATGAGATCGGAAGCATTGCCTCCGAGATGGCCGATGAAATCATTATCCGTCAGGACAAACGGCTTAGAGGCAAGACGGAGGAAGAATTGATCAAGATGTTGGATGATGGTATCAAGGCCCAGGACCCTAATAAGAAGACGACTATTATTCCTTCTGAGAAGGATGCGATTCTTTACGCTGTTAAGAATGCGAAGAAGGGATCGTTGATTATTTTGTGCAGTGATGTGGTGCCCGATGCTTTGGAATTGGTGAAGCAGTTGAAGGAGGAAGAGGAGAAGGATGCTTATCAGTTTACGAAGGAAGATATACCGAATATTGTTTGATAATTGATAATTGATAATTGATAATTGATAATTGATAATTGATAATTGAAATTTAATGAATTTGGGAGGTAGGATTTTTTTGATTTTTTAAAAATGCATTAGTGAAATATAAGTAGAGATGGTGTTTTGAGGAAAATACAATCTGTAAGGATATACTTGAAGAGTATTATTAAAGTCCAGTTTTTCTGTTGGGGAGGACTGGGCTTTTTTATTGGGGTAATGTGGTGCGTAGATTTACTTATTATTTAAGTAGATCTACGCAATTATTTGTGTTTAGAGCTTAAAGTTTAGCAGGGGAGCAATTTCTGGATTTGGATTTTATATTTTTGGAAAGGGTGAAAATGAATAGTCGTTCTTATTCGAGTAGTAAATGTTTATACACGAATAGTAAGAACAGATACACGAAACTTATAAATCATTGACAATCAATAATAAATTGATGAATACATAAGAAAAATAATCGCAATAAATGAATGGAGTTGCGTACATACGATTGTTCATCGCAACCAAAAAAATAAAAATGAAAAGAATAAGTTTTATCACTCTATGCCTAATTCTACAAACAACAAGTTTTGGACAACTTTATATTGAATATGACGGAATTTTTATTGGGAAAGACACGGTTGATGAAAAACTGATGTTGATTTTTTACACAAAAGATGTTTTTGGAAATCAAGGGCATACCAGTTGCTTTATTCCACCGAATAAAGAGGTAAACATTAAGGATAAAAATAATGAAAGTATTTTTTATCAAGATACACGAACCCTCTTTTCAGGTGAAGATTTAATATACGATGCAGAATTGTTAGACCCATTTGTTGGTACTAAGGTTAGAGTATTTCAAAATTCAACAACTATGTATGCATCTGAAAGCAAAGACGTATTCAATTTAGAATATATGTCAAAAAATGTTGGAAATTGTGGTGATATTACATTTATAGAAAAATCAAGAACTACACCTTTTCCTAATATTGATAAGACTAAATTCAATAAATTTATTTCTCCTGACAAGAAGTTTCAACTCAATATTCCGTCAGATTGTGATATCTTGGATAAAGAATATTCCTCTCGAAAAACAATATTTTTTTCAAGTCCTAAAAAAGGGAATTTTATTCACTTGAAGGACATGATTCAAGTATTTAGAATAGAAGATAAAAAGTCTATAGATGAGATGTTTAATGAGTATTCTAAAAGTCGAAAAAAAATTAATCAAGGAACTGAAAATCTAAATGGAATTGTAACTAAATGGTTATTATGGGAAACTGAGTTAAGTAACATATCAATCAAAAGAAAGACATATTTCTTAAAAAAAGGAAATTCAAAGTTTATTTTGATTTGCGATAGCACCAAAAGAACTTATGATTTATATAAACCATTTTTTGATAGAATCATTAAATCATTTAAAGTAAATTAAAAATGAATCAATCAGAAATTAGAAAATTAGTGTCTGAATCTCCTCATACCGAATGGTTGAATGAGCTTAATGCTACATTTAATTTTCATTATTTAAATGAAAGAAAACGAGTTAAAGGTTTCTCCAATATCTTTAAACTTGTTTCTACAGAAAGAGAAAAGTGGTCGAAAGTGAAGGATGGTGTGCCAAACGAACTTAAGGCATCGTACACATACTATGATAACATATACAAACAAATATTATCATTTGCAAAAAGTTATATTCCTAATGAACGACATACTGCAGGACATTTAATGAGCGGCTGGAAAAATATTCTTGGACAAATAAAAAATGTAAACTCTAATCCTTTACCTATCGATCATCCAAAAACGGCTTTTCTTATTTCTGTTCACGAGAATCAGCCATTAAGATTTCTTGGAGCATTTAAATACATCACAAATACATTAAGTGGAAGCATAACCAACAAAGAATACTTTACTGGAGTACTAATGTCCTATGAATTTGAGAATCAAAATATCTCTGAAATTACAAGTCGAAAAAACAATGAAAAAAGATCAATAAGTCAAATTAGAACGAAATTTGAAACTCAATTACAAAATTCTGAGCAAGATTTAATCAGCCATTTGAGCAAATATAATGAGAGCTACAAAATTAAATCTGATGAAATACAAGCATTTAAAACAGAAAAGGAGGTATTGTTTAATAACTGGTTTACTGCATCAAAAGATGAATTTAGAAGTTTAGATTCAAGAGCAAGAAAATCAATTGAAGAACTTGAAAAGACTTATGAAGAGATGCTTCGACTTAAGAAGCCCGCAGAATATTGGAAAAAAAGAGCGGTAAAATTAAATAAAGAAGGATGGTATGCAACTATATCAATGATATGCCTTATTGTGCTTGCAAGCTTAACACTATACATTCTATTGATTCTAGCTCCAGAAGGAATGCTTAAGAGCTTTGCCAAAGACACAAGTTCCGCAATTAAATGGTCAATTGTTTATATTATGTTTATTTCACTTATGGTATATGGAATAAGAGTAACTCATAGAATTGCATTTAGTTCTTTCCATTTAGCCAGAGATGCTGAAGAAAGAGAACAACTAACACATGTTTACCTTGCTATGATTAAGGATAATGAAATATCACAAGAAGAAAAGAACTTAATTATACAGTCACTTTTCAGTAGAGCAGATACTGGTTTACTCAAAGAGGATTCTTCGCCAACGATGCCAAATGATTTAATTGGAAAACTTATAAACAGAACATAGCCAGAATATAACAAGCGATGATAAGATCAGACTTCCTTCGGTCATCCGCTCCATATCGCCAGTCCGTTATGCACAATTTTGAAAATTAAAACAAAGGAATAAAATGAAACTTAAAGAATTAACTCAAGTAATTTTACTTTTTACAGCTATAGGATTTTGGGGATGCGAAAGTGATCCAAGATCACACATCCAAGGGGTATACAAGGCAGATAAGAAATCATTAAAAACGTTAATAAATGAAAACTTAGATTCAGACAATGCGTTTACTGCCGCTCTACTTGACAAAGCAATCGAAAACGCCATTATTGAAATCCAAATAAATGGAGATTCGTTAAAAGGATTAATGTTTATTGCAGGAGAGTCTAACGTCTTTAATACAAATATTGGAGTTAGTAATGATAGCCTTTTAGCCAGGACATCAACTTCGACATTTCAATTAAAACCTAATGAAAAAGGTGTCATTCTTCAAAACATTAACTCAGATAAAGGAATACAATTGAAAAAGTCAGAATCAAACTCTTTATCTGAACTAACAACTTCTTCGATGGAAAAATTAGCTATCAAAGAAAAGGAGGAAAGAGAATTTAGAGAAAATCTTGGCAAATGGCAAAAAGGGAATTTTGTAGATGAATTTGGTGATGATACAGGTAAAGGATATCCATACTCAATAGTAATCGGAGAGCACCAAAATTCAGCAGTCATAAATTCTGAAATATTTGTAAAAACTACAATTGACGGCGAAAGCATATACTTTCAACTCTTTAATAAGTCTATGACCTTAAAAGAGAGATTGCCTGATAGCAAATTTGGCACTGCAAAATTGAAGTTTCCAAACGGGGATGTCAAAAATGAAAAAATCTTCTTCTTTAAAAATACAGTTTCTGAATCTCCTAATGATGATATTGATCTAATTTATAACCACTTACTACATGATGAAGGAGAAATTAAAGTATTAATTGATCTTTCAACTGCGAGTAAATATTATACAGACAAGTACCATTTTACTTTGAGCCAAAATAACCTGAAAGAAATAATTAGAAGTTTAGAATAAAAGTGCATAACAATAGATAAGAAATAATAGCTCCTAAGCCACTACTACTCTTATCATTATCCATTACCCACAATCAACGAGAAAAAAAATAAGCAATCACCTTTGGGTGCATTCGAGAAACAATAATCAAAATGATATTAAAAAAATTTTTAAAATTAGAGCACGATTTAGCAAATGATAAAATTGAGGAAGTTTTAAAGTATGCAGTAAAGGCAAAATATTTTAAAGGTGAACAAAACGAAGTTAGTTTACTTAAAGGACGATTAAAGAGCCTGAAAAAAGGTGAAATAAGCGGAATTATTTCATATGACGAATCTACAAAAGAAAGAAATAAAATAAGGGCTTCTGCCTTAGAATTAGTTAAGACAACTAAAAGAAAATTTGTCACAGAAGATGAAGAAAGTTATTATTTTACACAAGATAAAATCAACTCTGTAATCACGGAAACAGAGCGATTATACTATGAAATTTATGAGAGAGGGGAAGATGGCTACAATTGGATTTCAAAATTTAAGAGTAGCATAGA
Organism: Saprospiraceae bacterium; assembly: GCA_965230575.1. Lineage (GTDB taxonomy): Bacteria > Bacteroidota > Bacteroidia > Chitinophagales > Saprospiraceae > CAJXUU01. The sequence continues at coordinate 4,125,411 of OZ246013.1, read as the reverse complement.
TGATATTAATAAAAAATGGAAAAACCAAAATTTTACTGTTGCTATAATTGCCCTGATGAAGTCAGGCAAATCTACTCTTCTAAACGCTTGGATGGGCAACGAATACCTTTCTGCGAATCTAAAGCCTGAAACTATGCGAGTTGTTAGAATTCTACACGACAGCAAATCTGAAGAAGGGGTATTGACAAGAAAAGGTAGAACAATTTCGAAAGGAGCTGAAGAAATCAGATTAAAACTGAGTAAACTAAATAAAAAAGCAAGAGAAAGCGACAGTATTCCTCAAGAAGAAGAACTTCGTTTAAAAGTAAACTTACCAGCATTTAAAGATAAAAATTTCAAAGGAATCAACTTTGAATTGTTAGATACCCCTGGAGTAAATGAAGCTGGTGTCCAAAGTTTGGAAGCAAAAGTAAACAGATTAGTAGAATCATCCGATGTAATAATCTACTTACTTGATTTATCTAAGCTGAAGTCAGAAGACGAAGAAAAAATGTTTAAAAAACTTAAAGATGAGCGTGACGAGTTATTTGGGGAAATAAAGACCAAATTATTTTTCGTTGTTAACAAAATTGACATGATAGAGAATAGAAATTTTGGTGAAGCAAAAGGGTTTAACTCAGAATTGGATGTTAAAGACTACATAATTGATTACTTAAAGAACAATACTTCAATATCATTAAATCAAGATGAGTTATTCTTAGTCTCTGCTGAAAAAGCAGTATTAGGTAGAGTATTACATTTTGGAATAGATACAGAAAAGCAAAGAAATGATTTTCTTAAAATGGCGTATGGAACTAAAAGGAGAAGAGAACTTCCAGAAGAACACATCATGTTAGACGCAAAAGAATTTATTGAGGAATCAGGAATATCAAATTTAGAGGATAAAATATTAAGCAGAATTCACTCAAAAAGAATAAATATTTTTGTAACATCAATAATATTTAAGCTTGAAAATCTACTTGAACAAGTACAAAGAAATATCGAAGTAAGTAAAGGTGCATTGGATAAAAAAGTTGTCCAAATCGACACTCTTAAAAAAGATATAAATAGAATACATTATAAGCTTACTGAACTAACTCAAATCACATCTAATTTTAAAAAAAAAGGAGATGAATCCATCACAAACTTTTTTTATAAATTTGAGAACGACATCATTGCAAGTATAAAAGATACTTTTTCAGGGACGGACAAAGCAAAAAGAGATAATCTGCTTCCAAAAAAAATAGCTGAATTTTTACACAGAACAAATTATTCAATAAAAACCGAGAATAAACAAGAGATAGATAGAGCGGTAAACGAACTTCATCTCCAAGTAATTAAGTCACTCGACTCCAATTTTAAGCTTTTATGGGATAAGATTCTGAAAGTCATCCACAAATATCATAAAGAACAATCGATTCGAATAAACAAAACAATTTCTCCATTAGTAAAACAAATAGAAGAGAAAATAAATGAGGAGCTAAATATAAACTTAAAACCAAACATTATCGAAACACCAGCCCTTCCATTGGATGAGTTCTATAAAAAAATTGGCTCAAAAGTTTTCAATCTAATTAATAAAAAAAGAAAATTTAGTCCCAGATTCGAGAAAAAGAAGAAAGTAGCCAAAAAGGATAAAAAATTTCTATGGTGGACGATTAGAAAGAAAGGGGATGTATATGAAGTGACCGAGTTCAAATTATTTAAAAATCAATTTTCTTTTTCATCATATTCTTATCAATCGTATTTAATCAAACAGGTTAAAAAACTAACTGCTAACACAGAAGAAATTGCCAAAAATATTGTGCAATCTCAGTTTGAAAAAGTTAAGATTGAAATCGAAGAAGAAGTTATGGCATATTCAAGCCAGTATATCAATATTATTGAGGATGAGATAAAGAAAAAACAGGATGGTATTGATATTGAGCAAAGAAAGGAGACAATAAATAGCGATTTAACCAAAACTATTAATTTAATAGATGGAATAAATGAAATAAAATAAAGAAGACTGTGGGAAACAACGCATAAAATGTTCATGTGGGCTATACACCCTCACGTCATTTATACCTTAACGTTAGCTAAAAGGAACATACAAAAACGTAATTCCCCTAAGCTCTCGAAAAGAGAACACACTGGACTTCTTGCTAGACTTCACAATAATGATATAGTTAGTGGACGTACAATTTTAGAATTGTTTAGGCTCTTATGTTTCATAAATAATCAATAAAACATTTGCTATCAGATTAGAACGGTCCAGTATAAATGGCGCGATGGGTTTATTCTAATTTTTTATTTGAAAAGGAAATGCATCATTTATATTAATCCAGCTTCAAAAAATTGTCACAATAAATTAGCTTTAAAACATACGCTAACAATGAAGTCATTTATCAAAATATTTGTCACCTTCACCAGATAAAAAAGGAGTCACTTTACAGTAACTCCTTTTGTTTAAACCCCGATCCCCCCAGGACTCAAACCCAGGTCTCTTTGATTAAAAGATAAATACTATTGACTTCTTGCTTGATATTATTATGACAATCAAATCTTAATCAGCTAATTTTAATTTACAACTAAACGCGCCACCAGGTTTTCTTGAGTAGTTTGTCCAGTGACAATTACAAAATAAACACCTGACTGAAATTGGGATACTTCTTCTACCGAAGTAGTTATTTGATCTAAAGAACTTTGAATATTCCCCTGCCATATTGATCTTCCATGGACGTCTTTGATTTGAATTTGATAACTATCCTCTCCGTGTATTTTTTGAAATGCAATGTTTACTGCACCTGAAGTCGGATTTGGGGTCAATTGTATAGTAGAAGATGTCCCACCGCCTGCTCTACTGGAAGCACTTGGTGATTCCCACAATCCTACACAGTACTGCCCTACGAACCAATCTAGACATTGGTCGCTATCAGTACAAAAATCAAATTCAGATTCATCGTAACATAGCAGTCGATAATATGGATTATCAATGGTATGACACAAGTTATTATCTCTTAAATGAACAAAATCATCCGTAGGAATTCCACCAGCATCTGTATAGGGAATTATATCGTAACGCAAATGACATTCTGTGGGGATATCACAATACTGTACCAATAAAACTTGATCACGACCAACAGCTGGACACTTCAAGTCAATTTTACAAATTCCATCACCAATAAATTCATTGGGTGCAGTACCTACCACTTGACCGTCTTGAACACATTCAACATTAAAACGACATTCTTCACCTAAAATCTCTTCCATATTAAGGTTATCGCAAGGAGGCCCATCTGGGAAAATAGTTCCTGTAATATCAATTGTAACATCATCTCCATCGCAATCAAAAATACCTAGCACACGATGCCCATCATAAAAAGGAAGGCCAAGTAAATATTCTTCATTCCATAAACAACCACATTTGTCAGGTCCGCGGTTTATAGATATTGGCAGACCTTCAACATTGATGCGATACTGTTCAAATTCATCATTTGGACATTTAAGCCAGCCACTAGAACAAGGGTCCAATAGATTATCTGGCACATATTCAACTCTAACGAAATCGCCTTCATTCTGAGGAACTCCATTACATTGTTGGTGAGTCCAACAGTAGTGGCTTACAAATTCTTCGTCTGACTCTTCCTGCGTCCAATGTGAAAGTCTATTTTCATCTGCGTCCACATTGCTGTTCTCTAAAGGAAACACTATATCCGTTATTTCATCGGAATTTGCAGTATGAGTAAAGTTATAAACACAACCTCGGGGGTCAGATACTTGTATGTTAAAAAATGTTCCCTGATCAGGTCTTGTTTCATGAGTAGTACCGGACCAATGCATATCTCCATCTCTATCTACTATTAAAGTAGCTTGTGCTCCCGATAATGGAGAAATCCATTCAAAATCATACTGTCCCGTATTCACAGTTTCATCTGCCGAGATTCCTATTCGATAAATATTTAGCAATTCATCATGACAAGGATCAAAAACCCAATAGTCAAATTGAGGATCGTAGACACATAGACATCTATAGTCGATTAAAATATCCGCATGGTTTAAACAAGCATCAGTGACGGCAAGAATGTAATAATCATGAGGCGGATCATTCAATTCTTCCTCGGAACTATAATAAACACTGCTACCATGATGCCTTCCTTTTTTCCAATGAAAAGAATAAGGCGGTGTTCCACCTGTGACTACCGGCCATATACCTGGATTATCGCTTTCACAAGATATGGTAGAAGGATTCATTACTATTTTTAATTCTGTTGGTGTGTTTATAGGATCTTCTATTGTTGTATTATAAAAATCATAGTTACAACCATTTTCATCATATACAACAAAATTATGAGGTCCGGCATCCAGATTATTAAATGTATGAGAATAGGTACCGTAATATTCGGAGTGAATAGAATTATACAATTCCCCATAAAAACGAACACTAAAGTTTGCATCCGCATTAAATACTATTCTACCTTTGTTAGGATCGCAATTCTGAAATCCTTTGGAGGTAATACCAACAGTTAATGCCTCATGTTCTTCTATAGTAATTTCTTCACTCCAGGTATTTTCACAGAAATCAGTAACGGTTATTAGTTGAGTTCCACTACTTAGGTTGGCAACTATTGCGTATTCCGTGTCTATAAAATTTCCTCCTCCTATACTACTTTCAACACTAAAGGGCGGTACTCCTCCAACTATGTTGATTTCAGCTGTCCCCCTATCATCATTGGGGCAAGACAAAGTTGCTGGAACAATCGTAAAATTCAAGGGCTCGTCAGCATTAATTTCTTCGACTTCCAAACTTAATTCAATTGGGCAATTTCCATCTAAATCTGTAATTAGAAAATAATAAAATCCAGGTGCCAAATCTTCATATACGAACGCATTTCCTACAAATTCCTCGCCAGTATCCAGACGTTTGAAAATGAAGGATTGATTTGGCATCCCTTCCGGTGGATAGGCTGAAATAAGAATGTAACCTACATTTTCCGTTCCACAACTCTGTTCTATAAGTGTATTGACGATAGGTTTTGTAGACTCATCTTCAAACCATTCAAAAGTAAACTCTTCGTCACAACCGCGTGAATCAACTACTGTTACAGTATATGCTCCACTGGCTAAATCTTCAATACGAGGCCCGGTTTCTCCGTTTGACCAGAAAAATTCAACATCACCCTCCAACCCAGAAAAATGATGAATGCCTGGTTCTGTGGTTCCAAATAAAATCCAACCATTGTCTAAACAAGAAGTAGGTGTTTCACCATATGGCTCACGTATTAATTCTATTTCAGTACAACCTTCTACTTCAAAGGTCAAATTCTTTTTGCAGCCAAAACTGTCTTCTACTTTTAGTGTGTATTTCCCTTGACAAAGATCTTTGAAATAACCAGTACCAGCATGATTTTGTTTTTCATGAACAATGTTATATTGGTTGGCATCCGGTTCTTTATGATATAAGGTTAGTTCAAATTTTTCTGTATCTCCAGAAACATTAAACACTACAAATCCATCACAGATCGCACCATTGGCCGAATGGACAAAATTGATTTCATACTGTGAAAATAAGCATCCTATGGACGCAAGGCTGAGGTAAATTGTTATTAGTATCCGCATAATTTTTTATTGCTATTGGATTATTAAATTTTTTTCTTTAAAAAATGGTTTCAATATTATTGGTCGAAACCAAATAATCATTTTGATTTTATACTATTGAGTAAATCAATGTAATTGGGCTCAAAAAATGCCATATTTTTTTCGGTAAAACTCAACAGTTTTTCAACTGCTAAACCTTTCATTCAATCGTCTGGCTACGTCAAATCTAACTCCGAATAAAGGCCTTCATTTTTCTTGTTTAAAATTGCTGTTTCGTCAAGGCAATAAAAGTCCCTTTAGTCAAAAAAATTAACTAAGTACTGAATTCCCATTTTATATTTCAACTTGAACTTATCAAGAAAGAAATAACGGTTGTCTAAATCTCGTCTATTCGCGTTTGGATACAAAGCGTCCCATGTGTTAAGCTTATGATTGGCTAATCCTGTGAAAAATCGTTTAGTAGGTTATAGTCTTGTAGTCTAAATTTCAAATTCGATTTTTCAAGTAGATCCATTTTTTTTAGACATCTTCTAAGGTTTTTTACCCCTTTACTCAGATTAGTCATAACTATATCAAGAGAAATAATATCCCATTCTCTATCTCCATCCGAATTAACCTTATAAGTAGGTAAACTCACAAGTATTCTTCCGTACTCAGAAATAGCTTCACCTAATGGTTTAACAATTTTATCTTGGCGTTCATCACCAATTAAAACCAAGTCTATTGTTAATACCAACAAAATTTTTCTTTTTTCTAATTCCATCCTGGAAAATATGTATTCATAAAATTAATTGCTGCATCTTGAGCTTGTTCTAAAGCTAAACCAGATGCGCCTGTATAACTTCCTGTATAGTTTCCTGATAACTTTGAAACTTCAACTAATGTAGCAAAATCATGTTCGCCATATGCAAGTTTTGCTTCAAGCACACTCAACTCATCTACTGGAACCACAATTTGGTCAAGGTTCTCCATAGCCTTTAACCTGTGATGTCCATCTGCCATAAGTTTTGTTCCATCCGGCAATGCTACAACTGGAATTGGCTGAGACAAATCATATCCAGTTCCAGAAAATGTATTTTGATGTATTGCAATATCACCTTCTTGCCCTAACTTAGGAACTCCATGAGTTCTTGTTAAAGTATTAATTCGGGTGGGCTTGACATTTCCAACATAATTTCCAATTCTTTTGACCTTTACAAACGACTCTAATATATCTTTACTATTTCTTAAGTTCGGGAAGTCGAATAGTTTTTCCCACCCAGTAATCCAGCCAGATTGGAATTTAAGTAAATTATACCCAATCCCATCAATATGAAAAATGGTATTACTTATATCATTAAAGAACTCCAATCTTCTGCCTAATTCCAATTGCTTGATGTCTGAAGCAAACTCCAACAATTTGGCAGCGTTATTAGCTGATCCATTGCTTTGCATTTGAGCAATCAAGTTGTGAAAGAAACTAGGATTGGCTTGATGCACTTCGCTAAATACATTCTGTAGAATAAGTCTGAGGTCCGTAGCCTTGTACAAATTTCTGAGCACATTTTGCCCATATCCCTCATTTTGCAAATAATTGTCTAAAAGCTGTCTATGCTCTTCTGGTAAGGCCTCATATTTGGTTCTGGCATTTTTAAAACTGGTGATAAACTGATCAGTGACTCCACCTGCTAATAAAATGGCGTTGGCGTAGGGCAACCATTTTTTATGTTCATCACAGAAATCCTCGATTTGTGGATTATTGAAAGATTCGCAAAAAGCAGATTCCTCCAATAATAGAGAGGCAGTAGAAACTGTGATTTCGCCGGCGGCCAGTATTCCGCGTAATAAGGCAGCTCTTCCTCCTTGAATGGCTAGATTCAATTCGCCAAATCCAACAAGTAAAGACACAACATTAATTACAGTTCCTATGTCTTCAGCTCTTTCGTTGGCTTCGTATTTCAAGGAAGCTAAGGGCAAATAAAGTCCAGGCACCATGGTATTAGCGTGCACCTCTTTCCCATCAATCGTTTTAATCGGACTTCCATCTAGAAAAAAGAAATCCTCATCTGGCTCATCTTTATTGTACTCTAAGTAAACAGAGTAATAGTCAAAGTAATTGAATTCTTTTTCAGCCAAGGTTCGAACGTAGGTAATTGGCTGACCCATCACAAATTGTCTTTCTTGATGGGTAGTTGTTACTGAGTTTTGATGATACTCATTTGAAAACAAATCCCCAATGCCCAATGCCCTACTGCCAGACAACATAAAATCTGGTTCTCCGATAACAGCATTTCCATCTGGTGGATAAGCATCATAATTTCTACGTACTAATTGATCCAGTAAAAAGATTTCTCTTCCATTGGCGTATTCTTCGACATAGGGTTTGACTAAGTAATTGTCTCGAAAACAATCTACTACAGTTTTTGATTGTGCATTAGTGGCCGTTTTAAGTGTATTGTAGACCGCATTTCTTCTATTCGGCCAACTCAACAAGGGAATCTTATCTTTTAATATTGTACAAAGTTCTTCTTGAAACAAGCAAGTGGGTAAAATTGCAAGTGATGCAGTGTTGTAAAATGGCCCATTCAGAAAATTGCTTATTTGCTCTTCTGTATTTTCAAACAAAGACCTTATATCTTCAAAATCATCGGCATTTAAAATCACGATTTCTAAATAATCACAAGTCTCACCTTGAGAATCTACGTATGGAATTTTTATGACATTGAAATTCCCCGTTTTCTTTGTTGGCCAAACTCCATATTTCTTGTACCTGACCTGTGAACGTGTTGAAAATTGAATAGAATTTGCTCCGAAGAGTTTTAACGTACCATTTTTTTCATAATTCCGCACATGTACAACCACATCATTGGAAACAAAATATGGGTTCAACATCAACTCAATACCAGTGCCACTTTCATAAGTCAAGTAATTGGTAAAAGCAGTCATTAGGAAATTTGCTCCAATTTTTTGATTGTCAGAACTGAGGGTATAAGTTTCGTTGTTAAGTTTTGCGCAAAGCATCTTATACATCTCATCCTTAAACCTATTTTCCACATTATTCAACCCAATACCTGGATTAATGCCGGTATTTCTGAAATACATTTTCTCCGCTTCTCTATCCACATAGAGTTGAAAGGAGTGATCATAGTTTTCTGAAAAAGACAGAAAACATGACAATTGAGAATCTGGAAAATCAGGATTACAAACGTCATCCATTAAGGCTACACCAATTGTAGTCCCGCAAGTTTCACTATTCTCTTCGTAGTCCAGCAAACTTTCATTAAGAATGAATGTTTCACCAGTTTGTGGAAATCTTAGTTCATAAACATCAGCATTGGCAACACTAAAATCACAAGTGTTAGAACTACTTCTGAAATTATTAATACTCGTAAAAGCGCTAATATTTAGTATTTCAATATCAATGGACTCAAATCCTTCTGCAGTTAATATTGATCCAATATTAATATCTTCTTCAGATTCTACTTCAAATACATGGGTTAGGATGCAATCATTTTCATCCGATAGCATTACTGTATAACTGCCAACCTCATTAACAAATCGCGACAGTCCTTCAACATCATCAGACCAACGAGCTTGTAGATCATTTGAAATCTGATTTTCTACTAAAACAGAAAGTTCCAACTCCGCACCGTCACATAGCACTGGATACTCAGGTTCAAAGGAGAAGTCCCCCATACTCGAGGCTATTTTTTTCTCTCCTGTCAATACACAGCCCATTGAACCAGAAGCAGTAACTTTGTACGTACCAGCTTCGGAAATAGTAATGTTATTTTCAGTATCTAAAATATTTCCATCTTCATCCTCCCAAATAACATTCTCATATCGCTCATCAATACTTAGATTCATGACATCTCCATTACCACAAAGGTCATTTCCATCAGCAAGTATTTCTAATTGACCTATGCTATAATCATCTATGAATATGGACTTCCTTTCACTACAATTATTCGTATTATATACTTCAACATAGTATAAGCCGGTAGCATTTAATGAAATGGTTTGTAATTCTCCTACAATCTGTTCTTGTTCATTGAACCATCGGTAATGATCAAATTGTTGATCGACAGACAGGGTCACTAATCCATTCTCACAAGGTTCTTGGCTGTTGTCTACAATTTCAAAATCCAAAGAAGCTGTTCCCTGACATTGGCAGTCTTCATTATACTGATCATCGATAGTACAATCATCACCATCATCACAAATTTGTCCAACTGAAATGCTTTGACCTGTGCAATTACAATTTTCATCATAAGTATCGTTCATTGTACAAACATCTCCATCGTCGCAAGGCAATCCTTCTCCAATCAAGGGGTCGTACTTATGACAATCATCTCCATCACAAATACCATCACCATCGGTATCTTGATGATAGGGAATACAAGGATCATAAGGATCAAAATCCTCATTGTCACAAATTCCATCTCCATCTTGATCTTGGCCGTCACATGGATCTTTAAAAATTTCTATTTCGGCCATGTTTTGACAACCAGTTGCATCCGTTGTTCGTAAGTAAATAGTAGCTGAATTACTTTGAACTCCAACCTCAAAGATTTCTGGTGTTATAGTAAGCGTCGGTTGATCTTGAGGAATATTTGCAAAAAATGGAATAAACCATAAATAGCTTTCCCAATCCCCCGAAGCGGAAAGTACAATATCCTGATTATCCATTACTGGTGGATCGGGATCTGAAATAATTTCCAGCTCCTCTACTTCCTGAACTTCTACTTTATATTCATGAATAGATGTAATTGCTCCACATCCATCAGAAATCATCAAAGTATAGGTCGTTGTTTCAGTTGGTGCGGCTTCGGGATATGTTGAACTGGGAAAAATTAACCCTGTCTCTGGTTCCCACTTAAAACAATCTGCATCTATGTCTAATCCGATTTGAACACGTTCTCCTTCGCAAATGGTTTCCACATTTATATCATGTGGCAAGCGATAAGAACAACTTTCTTTACACCCCCGACTATCGATTACCAAGACATTATAAGTCTCTCCAGGTTCTCCATCAACATAAACCACTGGTTCAGTAGTTTCTTCATCCAAAACCACAGCGCCAGAAGAATTTCTTACAGTAATTTCGAAAGGAGGAAGGCCACCAATAAATTCAATTTTTCCTTGACTCAAATTTGTACTTCCCGTGGTTATATAGGTACTGCAGTAAATAGAAAAATATAAAGGCTGAGGATTATTTCCAACGGAGTTTGAATTTGCCGGATTGTTTCCTGAGCCTGGTGTAGCCGCAAGACCACTTCCTCTTCGAACTCTTATATCTGTAGGGCAAAGCGTTCCTGCCTCTAGCGAAAAAGGGCCATTCGATAGTGTGTTTCCGACATTGGTAACGCCTCTTAGTTCAGCGTAGGGCACTGCATTATTCATCCACGCAACACCATTTAAAAGTTGTTGATCCGGATTCCAAACGAATATGCCGTTATTAGAAGATTTTAAATTAAAAATACTTTTCCAGGTTGTTTGATAGCTTGGAGAATACCTTCCTCTTTCAAAATCACTATGATTTATAATCTCTATTTTATCGCTGTTTAAAGGCACAAATAAGATTAAATCCTGGAGTGTATAGGATTCGAAATCAGATAACGAAAGAATCGCAGAATGTGTGTTTTCTGAGTCGTATAGCACTATTAAAGTTCCCGGTTTAACGGCCGAAAAGTCTTCGCCCAAACGGATCATCGCATTATCATCATCTGATACATCGCTATAGTTGTCAATGATCCATCCGGACAAATCCACATACTCACCGATATGTTCGCCATTATCAGGGACAAGTAATTCAATAAACGCCTCTTCGGTTTGAGGGTTATAATTTATTTCATTTACGATCAGTGCGGACTGAGCATAGGGCGATTGGGCTTCGCATAAAATATTAATCAAAAAAAAATTAATGACTATTAAAAATAATCTTGGTTTGAATGTCTTCATATGAAATGATTTATACATGTTGTTATAGTAATCAAAAGTTCTGTCTAATATTTCCATCAAGAAATTATTTAGCATAAAAAGCCTAGGCGGTTATCAACCACAATCAACTTTTAAAAAATTTATTTAAACGATTTACTTGGAGCACAAATAGTCACATCAAAAGTTTGAATTGATTTGATTCTGTTTATTTTTTTCAAAAAATGAAATCCATAAAATAGATAGCTACAACCTGTGAATATTTCTGATCGTAATTATTTTGCTCGCATAATTAAATTGGATGTAAAAAGTGTAATTCAATTTAACCTTGTATCCTAATGTTCCGAGTTCTAGTATTAGGTAACCTAAGTATTCAAAATTTATTTTTGCGCCGAGGGTATGGCTTTACTTTCCTGAAGTGATTTAATTCTACTTTAAGAGATTATGTCTCACAAAATTAATGACAACCGAGTAATCACCCTATGTGAGCTTGCGAACATGGGGAAATTCACGAACGCAGCGCGTTCGCCTTATGTTTATAAAATGATGCTTATCCGTTTTCGAAGGAGGATATACCGAATATTGTGTGATGGTGGAGATTGAAAACTTAATGAATGTGAAGAGATAGGATATTTTTGATTTTTGAGAAAATCACTAACTAGATTTAAATAGAGAAGATGTTTTGAAGAAAATATTAATTAGCAAGGATATTCTTAGAGTCCAGTTTTTCTGTTGAGGAGTGCTGGGCTTTTTTATTGGTGGAATGTGTTGCGTAATTCTACGTAATATTTGCGTAGATCTACGTGATTATCTTTGATTGGAGGTTAAAGTTTGGGAGAGGTGCATAATCTGGATATGGATTTTATATTTTTGGAAAGGGTGAAAATGGATAGTCGTTTTTATTCGAGTAATAAACGTTTATACATGAATAATAGGAAAACAAAATCACAACTCATTGAAAATCAATAAATATTGGTGTTTGGATAAGAAAAATATGCGCGATAGATGGATTAAGTTGCGTATATACATTTGTTCGGTGTCACCAAGAATAAAAAACAAACAAAATGACGAAAGACCAAGTCCTACAAACATTGCTTGTCGTTTATAAAGAATCGACAGCAAGAACAAGAAGGGTATTTCTGATTATTAATTTAGCTTCGATACTTTTACTCATTAGTTTTTTCAACTATAAATATTCATGGTTAAGGCACCAAAAATCTTACTATGAACACAATCTTGAAAAACCCAAAATTGAAATTTCGCAAGATTTTAAAGAAAAGCTGGTAAAAATTTTTCCATTTAAAGACACTTCAATGACCGAAGAAGAATTCCTTAATTCAAATGCTGAAATAAATAGGTTCACAAATTTATCAGTAACGGATTCTTTGATAGCAGAGATTAATGATAATTTGAGTTATGATGATAGTAGAAATTTAATGGAAGAAACTTTTAAGAGTGATTTTTCATTTTTTAATATCCCAATAATTGGTGTGAGGGTTTATCTTCAGGATGTGCCGCTATTAGGAGGAATGGCAATATCAATATTATTGACTTGGTTTCTATTTGCCAGAAAAAAAGAAAGGCAAATAATAAGTCAAATCAGCAAAGAAATAAAAAATATAAGAAGTAAGGAGGTAATCAAATTCGTGTATTTCACGACGGTATTTAGTTCGATTTTCAAGGCTGATAAATCGGAAAATAACTTAAAGATACACTTAGCAAAATTTTCCCAAATTCTTGTTTTATCTTTGTTTTTCGTGCCTTGTTTTATTTTATTTATAATTCAAGCGCATGATTTATGGGAAACTTATTTTTGGGGAACAGAATTTCAAAAATACTGTGCAGTAGACGATGAGGTGTATTTAATTGGAGGCGAATTAGTATATTATGAAAGTATATTCAACATTCCTGATGAATCAATAAAATGTAATGTGCCAACTTTCCAATATCTCAAAGCCCTAAGGGGAAAAGTAGAGGGCATAAGCGTAATGGAATTGAAAATTGAATTGATAATATTACAAATCTTAGGTTTTATCGTTTTGATTTTCAGTACTCTTCAATCATATAACATTCTAAACATTATCAAAGATGAAAGACAATATTCAAGTTTAATTGCAGAGAAATATATTAAATCAATTGAAAAGAAGAAGAATGGTGACACCGAACAAAGTGTAGCCGACAATACGCCCTAAACGGACGTACTGGGGCTACACGGATCGTTAGCAGCAAGAAAAAGTAATATGGCAACCATAAGAGAAAATCCAACTTCACTTAATGAAAGCACTCTCGAAACAAATATTGCGAGTGAAATTGCTTCATTATTTGATTCTAGTTTTAATTTGGGATATCCATTTAGATTGAGATACCTTTTCGAGTTTAAAAGAGTAAACTTCAGAATATTTGATAGAAGAAAAACTAAACTCTACAGACTTACTCCAATTGAAGAAAATAAAGGAGGAGGTTGGGATACTAAAATAGTCGTTCCTGTTAAAAAGAACGAAAGAAGGGCTATTTTTATACAATTCAAGAGAGGAAATCATAGTGAAGGAAATCATATATTAAATAGTCTATTTAACCTAAAAAAACACAACCCAAACAAGAATGCAGAATTCAAATTCAATGATAACTCTAACAATAATCAACATCAAACATTAAAAAATTTATCGGATAGTTTAGTAACAAAAGGATTATCTTCTAATGCTGTGATGTACGCTTTTCCAAGAATTACAGATTTAAAGCAATTCGAAGAATTGGATGAAGATTTATTACTTCACACTACCTTTCTCACAATTCCTGAAATAGATAAAGAAGCCAATGCTCAAAATGCAAATTTATATGATGGAAAAGAACATTATTTTAGGACATGTTATTATGATGAAACGAAAAGAGAAATATCTTCTACTCCATTCCAATTAAAAGAAAACAATTTAGAGAATATCCTTTACGAAATTATACTCGTTAAAATTTCACATTTCAGAAACCAATATGGAGAAGAAATTCCTATAAAATTATTAAACGATGAAATTCTCATTATGCTTTCAGACTATTTAAGAATAAACCCATTTCAAATTAGAGAATTCGAATTTTACCATAGAAATTTTGAATCAAGAGATTTGAACAGTTATTTCAAAAAAGTAGTTAATTCGAGAAATGAAAACTTCAACAATCTATATGGTCAGAACCAAAACGAAAATCAATTCGAATGGAGAGAAAATCTATTCTTAAGAATTAGTGAATTTTTAAAGAATAAATTATCCAAGAAAATTTCGATTCAAGAAGAAGTACCAAGTGATTATACATTAAACTTAACTAATGATGAATATGTATTTCAATTAAGTGAGAATAGTGAAACAAGCTTATTAGTTTTTTAAATGAATCCAGCTGCTAATACTATATATTACTCCATAGCTCCTTCGTCGCTACGAAGGACGTAATTAACAGTTATGCATAATTAGACAATACTATTTAAATCGCAGAAATATAAAACATTGAAATTCTACTAACAATTTTACGTTAGTCAGGATTAGAAAAAATAAAGATGGTAGAAATAAATCAAGATATAAAAACCAAACTTGCTGAGTACAAAATATATCAGATTCTCAAAGAGAAATGTTCAGGAGAAGATGAAAATTTAATTTCATTGGTAGACGGAGCAGTCTCCTATGCATGTGCAAAAACAAAAACAATAATTGTTCATATGAAGCAATATACACTTCATGATGAAGAGCATTTGTTTAGAGTCCTTCATTTAATGGGCAGATTAATTGGAGATGAGCAATTAGAAAGAATTTCCAAACCAGAATTGGTATTACTTATACTTTCTGCATTCTTCCATGATTTAGGAATGGCCCCAGAAGAAAAACAAGTAATTACATGGAAAAAATCATGGGATATAAGTCCAACATTAGAGGATCACGAAAAAAATGATTTCGAAGAGTTTCAAAGATACTTGAATTCGATTCCTATTAAATATCAGAAATCAAAAAAAATACTGTCTGAAGGAAAAACGACTGAAGCTCAAAGTATAATTCAACATCTGATATCAGAATTCATAAGAAAAACTCATGCGCAAAGAGCAACAAGAATAATAGAATACGATTGGAAAAACAAGATTAAATTTAGAGATTATGATTTAACTGTAGATCTTGCACATATTTGCAAAAGCCACAATGATCCGCCGAAATCTATTCTAAAACTAGATAGCCATCTTATTTGTGGAGATGGTATATATTGTTGTTTGCCACTTGTTGCCTTGTTTCTAAGGTTAGCTGATGTATTAGATTTTGACGGAAAGAGAACTCCAAATGTCTTATTCTCTCATCTTTATATTACAAACCCAATCTCACTAGTTGAGTGGCAAAAACATAGAAGCATACAAGCATGGGAAATAAATAGAGATAAAGTGATTTTTAGTGCTAAGTGTAACCATCCAGCGATTGAATCATCAATAAATAAATTCTGTGACTATATCGATTTTGAACTGAGTTCTGCAAATAATATTATATCTCAGCTTAACTCAAGTCAAGGATATAAAGAAAGAGAAATTCAATTACGGGTGCCTTTTCATGTTACCCGTGATAAAATTAAAACGGAAGTTGATTTTAACGGAGACCCAAAATATCTATATAAAGATTCTCAATTCAATTTGAGTAAAAAACAAGTTATAAATATTTTAATGGGAACGAAACTCTATGGTAATACAGACTCTGCACTTAGAGAACTAATTCAAAATTCAATTGATGCTTGCCTATTGAGAAAAGCACTTTACAATCTATGGGGAGAAGCTTATGAACCTGAAATAACAATAACCTATAAAAAAGTTGGTGATCAATACAAATTGATTGTAAACGATAATGGTATTGGTATGGACCAATACATTATAGACAACTATTTCTCTAATATAGGTTCCTCTTATTATAATTCAGAAGACTTCTATTCAGCACAATCATTAACCACAGAAAAATTCAAACCAATTTCACGTTTTGGAATTGGCATATTGTCTTGTTTCATGGTGTCAGATTTTATAAAAGTCGAAACTAAAAGAGTCCTAGATCATAACAATTTCTCAGAACCTCTAAATGTATTAATAGAAGGAGAAGAGAGCATATTCTATTATACCAAGGGAGAAAGAACAATACCAGGCACAGAAATCACACTTAATATTCGCCCTAAAAAGAATCCTTGGGATCACAAGAGTTCATTAGAATTTATTAGCGCAGTTGAAAAAGTAATCCCAAATCCACCGGTGAAATTAAATATAATTACGGATGAAGATACGGCTACAAGAAGTAATGTTGATTTTAGCAATTTGGATATCACAAAACACAAAACTCCTGATTGGGATGACCTAGATTTAGTAAAAGAGTATATAGTAGAATTCAATAAAGATGAAAACTTTGGTTTCGAAGGCAAAGTTTTAGTTGGAATACTGTATCATGAAGGCATTCCTATAGACAATAGTGAACTTAATAATAAGACCTACAAATTAGAAGATGAAAGTTTTGAATTTAAGAGGAAAGTTCGTGCTGCTGATAACGGATATATCTTTGACACTAAAGGAGTTGCATATGACAAAAACGGAGACTTAAAAGCCAAAGATAATATTAACTGGGTATGTAATTCTAGATCAATCTTGTCACTGCACGGCATAGAAGTAGCTACAACTTTATTTCCATCTCAATACTCTAAAATTAATAATCAAGCAGAATTAAAGTGGCCAATTCCTATGGTTATGGTAATCGATGTAAATGGCAAAGGTGATTTAGATTTGAACGCTTCTAGAACTATGATTCTTGCAACCGATAAATTCGACTCCTTTGAAGAAAATCTTTTGTTTGAAACTTTAAATAAATTACAACCTCAATTAGACGAAGAAAAATTTAAGGCATATTTACAAGTATTAGAAAAATCTGCAATTACGAATGAAAATTTCGCAAAAGGTCTTGCAAGAATAAAAGAAAAATACGCATAACATGGTATGATCAGGTAATCGCTTCTTCGTCACGACTCCCGATATACCCGATCCGTCAGACTGTGAAAAAACATTAAATTCTAAAATTATAGCCAAAAGAAATTTCACCAAAATTCAAAAAACGACAAGAATTACAATTTTAATTTTGTACTAAAGCTTAATCAAAAACTAAATTCAGATTCTGAAATCTACGATTTAGTTTTTCACAGACTGCCGTTATGACTGATTAAAAAATCAATATATATTCAGTACTAACAATCGAACTGAATAAAAAGGAATACTGATGAATTACATATAAATTCCATTGAGGTATCTGGACAAAAGGAAATTGTTGTTTTTTCAAAGGAGAAATTTTAGCCAGTTTCAACATTATTGTAATTCGATATGCTTAAAGTCAAAAATAGAGTACTTTGAGTTAACTAACTGTCATACGTTATAAAAATAAAAAACATCAATAGCCTAATCAACATACCAATTCTAATCCTCATCATTTTCACCACCCTATCCTGTAATCAGACTAAATTATCAAAAACAAGGAAGTATGATCACATAGAAAAAAATATAGCGGAGCTATTAAAAAACAGAAAAGATCTAAACCTAAATGGAAATGTGAGATCAATACTTGAATACGAATTCGCTCCAGAAGATGTTGGCATTACAGAAATTCAAGATTTAAGTGATAGCACTTATAAATATATATCAGCAGACACATTAATAAGTAGAATAAGAGCAACTAATATTGAATCAAGTAATTCTATCCTATTCGATAAAAATGGAAATCCCATAAAGTCCGTACGTTGGCGTCGAAATAGTGGATATCCAAATAGCAGAAGATCATCAATCTATAAATTTAATGACAAACAAAAATTGATCAGAAAAGAAGAGTACAACAGTCGTTATATAGGTGGAAAAATCGAATTGGTGTATGAGGTTTCTTTCCAGTATGATAACTTAGGCAAACCCATTCATGGTCTTTCTATAAAACATGTTGATAATAAAACTTACAAAAGAGACATAAATTATTCTTACAAAGAGTTGGGAATCTATATAAAGGGTTACGAAGTGGAATTAAAGAAAGGTGATACTATTAACGTTTTTAATACTATTGTATATCATAATGGAACAACTAGCAGTGTTGATGATAAAAGAACGAAATCTGAGTTTAATGAGGAAGGAGATGTGGTCAAGGTAATATATATTGATCCAATTTCCGGTGAAAGTAGAGCATTCCGTTCTTATTCATACGATTCTGACGGAAATTTGATTCAAAATATCCATTATAGCATGGACGAAGAAATATGGTCGACCAAATCCTATATTTATAATAATGGAAAACTAGCTGGAATTACCAACTATGAATATGATGGTTGGACAGCAGAATTCTTTAATAATAACGGTGAATTTCAAAAAACTCAACGATTCAATAAAATTGACTCAATACATCAATACCATGAATCCAAATACACGTATGACCATTTGGACAATTTAATTTCAATTAAAATAACATTCTCTGATGGGATATCCGCAGATCACGTGACAAACTATACCAAGGAATACATCTATGATGATAATAATAATTGGGTTGAAAGAAAGAACTTCGAGAATGACTCTTTAGTCAGTATAGAAAGAAGAGAGATATTGTATTATTAACGTGAATAATGCTTAATATAAATTCACATATGGTTGATTTTCAATAAGATATAAAATCGCAATAATTTATTTTGAAAATTAGTCTCTACATTTTCCTGTAAACTTGGAATATGGGTCCTATTTCATATGCGCTTATCAGCGGGATTTTACTTTTTGCATTGCCGAGTCTACTCTAAAAAGCATGGTTCAAAATGAATTTGTTCAATGAGTATTAAAGATTTAGCTTTTATTCTCAACAATCCAATTATTGGCTATCTCAAGCAAGTTGAAGGATGAGAGTCTAAAAAGAGGAATATAATGGCAAATTCGGCCAATCTTAGATGTATTCTTCTAAGATTGACTCCTAAGGCTGTAAAAACCATATGCATGGACACACGAATCCTACGTCTTACTCGAACTTTACCGTTTTTCATGCCACGTTTCATTTCTTTTACAGTGGCTTCTACATTTGCTCTTATCGTCTTTCGTTCTTTGGGTAATTGATCGATATTCATAAATCGTTGATGGGCTAATATGTTCTTATCTGTAAAGTAAAATAGCCTCTTTGCCTTGACAAACTTTCCTCCACATTTCTTAGTTCTACATTTGTTTTTAATAGGACATGTTTCACATATTGAATTATCGAACACCGCACAATACATCTTTGCCGTTTTCTGAACGCTTACTTTTTGTCCACCTCCGCAACTCACCCATATTTTCCCGTCCTCTTTTTGAATTCGTAGTTTTGAATGTGACCTTCTTCCTTTTATTGCACTTTGATATTGTGTGATGCCATGTGCCTTGTTCAATTTATCTACTTTTTCATTTCCATAAGCGCCATCTACAAAGTATTCCTCCCAATCAGGCATTCTTGCCTTCATAGCTTCTATTCGTGTTTCCAGTATTCTGTCATCACTCACATTGTTTTTAACTACCACAACATCGGTGATCAATTCTACTTTATTATCAGGATGTCTTGTCTCACTAATATGAGTGGAATAACCGATATGTGCCGATCCATATTTTGAACTGAATGTAGCATCAAGATCATCTGGTGAATTAATCTTAGAGGATTCTAATTCATTGGCAGGTCTTATTTCAATTTTGTCATCCCCATGGCCTTGTTTGAAGTAATCTTTATAGACTCTAAGGAAGGTTTGATAAGCTTCCTTGTCTTTATATTTTTCTCCTAGAATATGATATACCGTGTAATATACCTGTGCGATTTGCTCATAGTGAGGCGTAATATCCTGTTTGCGTATGGAATAAACATAATGACCAGAAGATTGATCATCGTATACACCTACATATTCTTCTATGCTTTTTTGATCTTCTTTGTTCAATATGCGCTGTAAACGTTTTAAAACTTCAATAAACAAGCGAAGTCTTGAATACTCTATCACCTTGGAGTCTACTAAAAAACTATCTCCTCGTTGAGTAGACGTATTTACTTTGTACTTTTCTAAATGCTTGTCGGTAAGGGATACAAATACGTTATTAATTAGATCCTCTCCCGTTTTATTAAAGTGCTCTATAAGTCGGTTTTGAAAATTGAAAATACTAGCTTCTGAAAAAATATCCTGTTGAGGATTTGTTATACCAATAGCATATCGACTCAATGCATTAAAAGTAAGATTAGTAAAAAGTTCAGCATATGTCCAATCATTTAGATGCTTCAATATTAAAGCTCCAACCAATTGATTCACCGGAACATTAGGTCTACTCTTTGTATTGGAGTACAGTTGAGCAAAATCTTTCTCATTAATTTTATGAAATACCTCAAGAAAGAATGTGGCCTCCGTAGATCGTTCAAAATACTTCCTCTGCTTCTCGGTTAAACAATGTTCAAAGCCAAATAAATCACCTTGCTGATAACTTGTGTTTTCTCTAAACATGATCTTTAATATTTACTACAAAATACAAAAATCAATTTTCTTTAACCAACCTTTTTAGAGTGGACTCATTGCCAAAAAAACGAACCAAAAAACGCTAGACTGGCCCAATGCAGCACGCAAGGCAGCTCCCGCATCCCACAATAGCTGCCATTCCCTAGCTTCCTAGATGTTGACACCATTTTTATCATATCCATTATTCACGTATTATTAGACTCTACTTTCTATTCTGGTAATAACAACCTTGATCAACCTCTAAATATCCAACAAAGCCGATTTCAAATTCTTTTCCAATATTCCTTTTGAAGCATAACCAATTAGTTTTTTAACCACCTGACCATCTTTCAAATACAAAACCGTCGGTATACTTCGAACTCCAAAGTTCGAAAGAAGCTCAGGGTTTTCATCAACATTGACCTTCCCTACAATAATGTCGGCTTGATAATCTACAGCCAATTCTTCCAGGTGTGGATTTAGCTGATTACAAGGTCCACAGCGAGGTGCCCAAAAATCCAGCATGATTGGTTTAGAGTTCTTTAGTACGATTGAGTCAAAATTTTTATTTGTGATATCTAGTGTCATGGTTTAGAATTATTTTTTCACAAATATTGGGACTTTGTCTTAAATTTGAAAGTAGTTACTATAAAGTGACGTAGTATGCAAAACAAGACTTTTACAGGTAATCAGCAAGTTATGACATGAAAAAAATGAAAAATTTTCAAATACGCTCTGCATCTCCTGTCGATTATACAATGCAATCAATAGGTGGAAAGTGGAAACCTATAGTCCTTTATTTAATATCCCAGCAAATAAATCGTTTTGGATTGTTAAAACGTGGAATTGCTGGAATAAGCAAACAAATGCTCACAAAACAACTTCGAGAGTTAGAAAAAGATGGTCTAATAACGCGCAAAATCTACGCAGAAATCCCCCCAAGAGTAGAATATTTCATTAGCGAAAAAGGCTATTCCATATTCCCAATAATCGATGCCATGTATGCTTGGGGAGAATCACATATGCAATTCGATGAAGAGGGAAATATGATTTAATTGAACTCTAAACCATCAAACAAAATCTAAGAATCGCCATATCCAATTTGAACTAATTCCACTTTAAGACTTACGTCAATTTTATTCAGAGTTTGAAATCTAAGGTATTCAGAAACAATGTTTAACGTTTGCAGAACTCGATGTCCTGACCTCAGAGAGGTCATCTTATTACAGCACAAATGATATGTCATATTCGACCCTGTAGGGTGTCGCCTTAGTTGTATCTCGAAGATAAATTCAAAAGCCAGGATTTTCTATATATTTCTGAACATCATTCTATAAACATAAGGCGAACGCGCTGCGTTCGTAAATTTCCCTATGTTCGCAAGCTCACATAGGGTGGCTACTCTGTAGTCATTAATTTTGTAAGCTTCAATCTCTTAAAATAGAACTAATCCATGATTAAAAAGAATACAGGGAAAACACAATTTTTCCAATACAATTCTTGAATCACGTGTTAAGTTCTCTAAATGTTCACAATGCATGCCAGCATTACAGATTTGATCCCTGTGCATTCCTTGCGAATCTTTGCGAATCCCTTGCGAACCTTGTGGTTAAAGTCAACATCCCACATAGAAAACATCAACATTTCAAAACAGCATTAAAATTGAAAAAGAAATCAAAAATCAAATTATGAGCAACTATTGAATTACATTTAGAAACAGGGGTTCACAGATGAGAATAACTGGACTTTTAGTGATGGAAATAATCAGTAATTATACTTATTTTTTGAGTAGATCTACTTAAACATATGATCTAGAAGAATAAATGCTGGGCGGATATCCTAACTTCATAGATCGTTTTCCTATTTTAGAGAATGGTCGTTTGTAATATTAAATGAGAGTGAATATAATGTTGGATCTTTATATTTGAAATTCATTATTTTGCCAATTGTTAATTTGTTGGAGGGCTTCGATAATATGATTTTAAATGATAAATGATATGACTAAAATGTTTAAGCTACTTTTCATTGGTTGCATTTTCATGATACTT
The DNA here is from genome assembly GCA_965230575.1 of Saprospiraceae bacterium. Taxonomy (GTDB): domain Bacteria; phylum Bacteroidota; class Bacteroidia; order Chitinophagales; family Saprospiraceae; genus CAJXUU01. The sequence goes on along the minus strand of OZ246013.1, from coordinate 4,102,405 downwards.
GGGTGTGCTCAAAAGTCAAGCGAGCAAGAATTTGCTGAAGACTTAATACGAAATTTGAAATCTCCTGACCCCACGGATTTCGCTGCAAAATTTTGGCCCAAGGAGAGTGAGTACAACCAAGTATATGCTGGTCATAAAATAACCCTGCGGGACAAAAAGACAGGTAAAACAGAAGATGCCACAAAAAAGAGGTGGAAAAAGCTGAAAAAGGATAAGCATAAGATTTTTGCGCTTTTAATGAAACAAACGATAGACTGGCAAGATGTATTCGTAGATTCAATCTCAACGACCTACATTGATTATAAGAAAAATTCACCTACAAAAGAATATGCACCTGGAAAGGCTATGATCTACGAAATGAATCTTCATTACCACAGAAAAGAAGTCGTATGCAAGGTCACGATTGATGGCATAAGAACTGAAGATGGAAGTTTTAAAATAATAAAGACCAGACAAAGGTCATGTGATGAACCCTATTAATAAAATGAAAATGAAAACAGTATTAATTTTTGTCATAGCTACATTATTGAACATTACAGGAGTTCTTGCCCAAGAGGATTTTGTCCAAGAATTGTTTGATACATTCGCCAATGATGACCCCACCAAATTCGATGAAATGGCTAATTTCACAAAAGATGAATTTTTTGTATGGAGAGCGGAAGATAGAAATATGGATGAAAGTTGGAGACATTATCAACGTGACAGATATGTGAACTTTATAGCATTTGCCCATCACGGATTAGATGGTTCTGAAATAGTTGTTGATTCCATCAAAATTGAAAAAAGCGCTAAAAATCCTCTGGCCTTTAGAGCCTCGGTCCAATTTCATACAAGCGACAAGTCATGTGATGTTGCGATGACTTTTTTGAGTGTGAAGAACGGAAATTATCGACTGATCCCTGGATTTTACCCAAAATGTAAAGCACTGAAGGAATGAGAGTTTGTGATAATAAAAGATTTCTAATTAGTTATAAAACTTAACCAAACACAAGTTAAAATATTGATGCAGATATATTTTCTGGAGAGAGAATACTCAAAATAAAACCCTGATTGAACAATATAAAATATACTCAAAATGACTAAAAAGAAATACATCCATTTTCTTCTTTTTCTAATGATAGTACTAACCATTAGTTCTTGTGCCCCAAAGGGTACGACATACAACGAATACGGATTTTTTAGCGGAATTTTGCACGGCATCCTACTTCCTTTTGCTGTGGTGGGCAAAATATTTGGAACAGATATAGGCATCCATGCTTTAAATAATTCTGGTACTTTTTATTGGGTAGGCTATTTAATGGGATTGAGTGCCTTGGGAGGTGGAGCCTCGAAAAGTTAGGCAAAGGAATTCGCAATTGAATATTATAATTAAAATCTTCTATTTCCGATCGAATGTAAATAAGAGTCTAAGCCAAGAAATTATTGCAACATCCCCTGCTGCACCAAATATTCAATTGCTCCAATTCAAAATTCATTTTAGCACTGATTTAGATTTATCATATTTAGTTCATTTCAGATAAAGTGACATTCTTCATCTTTCCCATAAACAATCCTAAATCAATATTCTTGTTGAAAATAATTCAGTAGATCTACTTAAATAATTAGTAAATATACTGAAATACAGTGACTTACAAGCTAATATTTACTTATCAGTGGCTTTTTCTGGAATTGAATTTTCTATTTTGAGATATAGAATCCCTAGCCATTTGCTTTGTACGGTGAAATACTAAGAAATATTAAATCTGCTAATTTCTAATGATAAATGATCGATTAAAAGAAAGTGCAAAAGAACTTGTAATAGGTGGAAAATTGAAAAAGGCATTGGAACTAATCAAGGCCAATTTGAAAGCGAATTCCAACTGGCGAGAGGAAGTGGATCAATTAATTACCAGAATAAATGCAATCGAAAAGCAAATAAGGTTAGGCAATATTTCCTTTCAAGAATCATCGATAATAAAGAACAAAATTAATCATGATTTTCAACAATTGTTGGATACTCAAGAGGGATCAAAACTAATAAATGTCAAGAAGAGGGGGTTCAGATATTTGACACTTGCAATAGGATTCATCAGTACAATAATTCTGATTTTGATATATTTCAATGAAAAAAAGAATTGCCTAAACTTCTATCAAACAGGTGAATTCGCTGATGCTAAGAGCTGTTTTGAATCCAAGTTATTGCCATCCCAGAAACGGGAAATATTATTGACCAATTGTGCACTGGTAATCAAAGGTGATGCGTATTTCTTCAATTCAGATTATCCAAAAGCATTTGAATCATATTCTGCTATATCTGATAGTGTAGCCCTTAATCTAAGAGAAGAACATATTATAGATTGCGGCTATTATATTTCAGCTTTAGAATCCATCCATGTTGGCAGATACCCTACTGCATTAAATCAACTTGAAAAATTGCTGGAAAGCAAAATTCTGGACAAGCTCGCAAAAGAAGATATTGAAAAACTCATAATCAATACTAGGAATAAAATAATCACTGAGCCAAAAATAGACAAGAAGGAATTAGCATTTGCGCTTAGTTTATACGAAATCCGTGATTATGCCAATTCTTACAGAGCCTATCTTAAACTATACAATTCATTGCCCATAAATGCCAAAGCAAAAATCGATTTGACCAAAATTAAAGATGCTAAACAAAAATATAAAATTGGAAACTGGAGAGAAGCAGCATGGATAATGAAAAATGTTATTGAAGAGTCCAAAATTGAATTTCTTAACTAAACTTATAATAAAGATGAATTTATCAAACCTCAAACTCAGCATCATTGTAATTTTATTTCTTTCATTTACAATTGCATCAACTACTATTGCGCAAGATTGTAATGTAAAAATCACTTCACCAAGCAACGGTTCGCAAACGGATGGCAATGGATTGGTAAGCGGCACTGTCAATCTTCCTCAAAATGGCCATTTATGGATTCTTTCACACAAGGTAGGATTTACAGGATGGTGGCCTCAAGGAAATGGTGCAGCCCAAATTATTGGAAATGAATGGGATGTTCTTGTTTACTATGGCATTCCAAACGATTATGGAAAATTTGAAGTCATTGCCTTGATAGTCGATGGTGAAACACATGCAGATTTAGAAAAATGGGTTCGAGATGCCCCTATTAATAATTATCCTCCAATTGCCTTGCCCACTTCAATCGGTGGATGCGAATTTGCAAGAATAAGAGTCAATAAGACCAAAAATTAATGACTTAAAAAACTGTGTTAAATCAGAAAAATAAGATTTCTAATATAGGTTGATATTGACAAAATTTCTCAAAATAATTCGGAGCTTTTTAACGAGAGGGGTTACTTATTAATTGAAAGTACATGATAAGGTGAATCGTTAATTAATAAAAGAGCTCAATTCAACATATGGATAGTAGACCTATAAGTATTAATCATTCAGTAGATAGACTCAATGTTTAAGTCTATCTACTGAATTTTCAAATAACGGAGTGTTAATTAGTTGATTTAGTGCTTTTTACGATTAATTATCCTTTATTCTAAAAATAAAGGATTTGGATTTGATGTGTAATTTTCATACCAAAATTCCATCCAGATGAATTGAGTAAAACCAAAACTAATTGCTAGGAAACTTCATAAATATGGAGACCAAATATTTTTTTTGCCAATAATTTAACTGCATAAAACAATGAAAAATTTAAAGCCTTTTATAATAATCTGTATAGTTATTATTCTTATTTGGTTTGTCAATATGTGGTGGTTGATGCATTCTGGACTTACAAGTGACGAACGAGGCACATTTGGAGATATGTTTGGGGCAATCAATTCTTTATTTTCAGGGATAGCCATGGCAGGTGTTATTATCGCCATAATCATGCAGCGGCAAGAATTAGAGTTACAGAGGGAAGAATTAATGAGAACAGCAAATGCTAATAGAAAGCAAGCCCAAATTCAAAAGCTATCAGCCGAAATCCAGGGACTAACTAGTTTGTTAGAAATTACAACTGACAGACTGAATCATCCCGTGGTAAAAGGTGCTGCGAGAGGAGCCAATAGTGTATATTATAGTCCACAACAGCTTTTACAATTTCAAGATAAGTATATGAAGAAAATAGAAACGTGTGTGGATCAGCTTGCGAGAATAAAATAGAGATTGGATTAGGTATTTGTGTAATCAACAACTAATTATTGGTATAGCTAGTTGTGAATAATTAAAAAGTTAAATATGAAAAATTTACTCTGATTATATTTACAGTATTGCTAAAAACACTAAAATGACCAAATTATTATTGGATTTCATGAATAAATTATAGCATTACCCAATGGCAGAAGAAACCATATATGAACAAAGAAGCTTCAGATCTATTCTGGCCATCATTTTACGATTTTGCTTAGCTACATATTTAGCATATCACTTTTATAAAAGAATAGGATGGATTGGAATACCTCTTGGAATTTTCCTGGGTCTTCTTCCAATTTTTGGAGGACTCGCCCTATTATATATTGCAGTTTATGAATAAAGAGAACTACAAAAACAGTCAAAATATAAAAAGTCATGAGATCAAACTTGCGAGAGCAGGTAGGCAGGATATTCTTTTACTGTTTTTAACAGTTCTCATTTTAGAAGCAGTATTACCTTACATTGTTTTATTCAGTAACGGCTTTTCCTCGCTGCCCTTGAATCAATATATTTTTTCAACTGCATTTCGATTGACCCTTTGGGTGACTGCATTTTACTTCATTTGGAAGGGACGAAGATGGATTCGTATTTTAACTGCATGGTTTTTAATTTTATCTTCAATTTTCATTGCATTAGGTTTATTGGCCAGTGCCAAATTCCCCTCTTCCAGTTCTCATTTGGCTTTTGGAGTTCTATATATTTCATATGGAATTTTCACAGGAACTTTTCTTCTCAAATCGAATAGAATAAGAAAATTTGTTGATTCTCAGAGATTAGATTCGCAAACAAGACCTATTAATCCAAATCGCTCTGGCACGTATGAATATGATGTGGCTATTTCCTATGCGGGAGAAGACCGGAATATAGCAAAAAAACTTTCCGACATGTTAATTGATCGTGGCTTGAATGTATTCTATGATAGATTAAATGAAGATGAAATCTTAGGTAAAAATCTATATCATTACCTACAAACTATTTATAAAGATTCTGCACAAACATGCGCGATTTTGATTTCAAAGCATTACATAAAAAAACCATGGACTCTTCATGAATTGGAGCAGATTCAAACCAGAGTATTTGAATCAAGGGCAGCTGGCAACAAAGAATATTTACTACCATTGAGAATTGATGATACTGAAATCCCAGGAATCAATTCAATAACTGGTTATATTGATATTCGAGAAAAATCTCTGGAGGATGTAGCAGACATTATCTATAAAAAATTATTAGGAAAATAGAATTTAACAAATAGTACTTTGAAATATCTGCTTTTGTTTTCGGAGCAAAACCTAATTTTACACCTCACTCCCTCACCTACCCATTCACCTCAATAGTCCTCTTCTATAGGAGCTGGATAATAATCCTTTGTATTCTCCTCTATCACCTTCTTCAATGCCTCAATATTCCTTTCTTCCTGAGATTGGAACATGCCAAACATATCCATTATGGCAAACATGGATCGCATAGTAAGGCTATTTCCCCGGCTCGTAGCTAGTGTCTTAATTGTGGTTTTGCCATTGGATTCGGAGTGTGAAACGGAATAATCTATATGCATCTGGTCATTGTCAAAAGCCATCTCTATAAGTTCGAATTCTTTCAGGGTTTTGAAAGTCTCAATCATGGAAAAGTCGTCCCGACCTTCTCCAGGGCTGACGACAACTTTGTATTTACTCCCAGGTTCCCCCTGTTCTCCGCTAATCAATTCGATACTCTTGAAGCCTTGCAACCATTGGTCAAATTTGGTTTGATCTTGAGAAACACCCCATGTTTCTTTGGCAGATTTATTCACCGTGATTTCATGTCCGTAGCTGACAGTCGGTTTAAAAATTCCAAACGCAAAAAACAGAATAGTCAATGCAATAACGAGATAGAGGAGATATTTTAAAATTTTCATCCGTTTTCATTTTGATAAATAAGCAATCCTAATATAAGAAATTATTCAAAAGATTGACGAATCTAAAATGAAGAGTGTGTAAAACAAATTGCACTTTCTAATGCATAAACATACTCCTTGTCATCTTGAGCGAAGTCGAAAGATCAAGGAGTATGTCCTAACTATTATTTCGACTGTCGTGGAGAAACCTACCTCAGGTCAATGACTTTCACCCTGCTAGATTTCTCCACGTGGTCGAAATAATTTCATTTTGTCTATTGACGTTCTTCGACAGGCTCAGAATGACAATACTCCGCTTTGGTCAGAATGACAATGACAAAAAAAGTTTAGTGCAATTTGTTCTACACACGGATGAAGAGCCTCTAGTCATAATACCTTCGACCAAGAATAAATTACACGCAAGAAATAAAAACAACAGCCTCCAAAACTAAAATAACCTTCACCCCATAACCTGTAAGGTTATCCCACAACAGCTTAGGGCGATGCCCTAAGCTGCGTACACGCCCCAATTCGGTAGCCTGTAAGGCTACAACAATGTCCTATTAAGTTTTAATTAATTCTCAACCAAAAGAATCAAATTCCAAATTCTCTATATTTCATTTTTCTCCGCCTTCAATTTATATCCAAGACCTACAGAATAAAGATCGGTAATAATATGTGCTAGAATCGCCGCCCACAATGAGTCAAAATAAATACTTAAAGCAGAATATATCATTCCTAAAACAAAAGTAGTAATGACATTTTCCAAACCTGTACCCCAATGTAACAGACCAAAAATTATATTGGTAACAAGAATTGACAGGTAGAAGGGCATAAATAATGTCAATTGCCAAAATAGAAATCCACGATATATGACCTCCTCGGCCGTTCCAGCCACAAAAGACAGAAAAATGGCCGATCTATACTCGTTAGGTGTTTTAGGAATTAAGTAATAAATCTTTGCATATTTCTTCCTTAATGTTTCCAGACTTTTGCTTGAAGGTGTTATTGAGTGTACTATCCAAAAAAATAACAAGCAGAAGGCCAATAAGTAGAGGCTATATATTGGATTTTTCAAAAAAGCGAGTCCGATTACATCAACCGATTCAGCATTAAAATATAAAGAAAGAGCGACTAGTACGACCAAAATTACCTGATAATAGATTACACCTCTATATACTTCAGTGAGTTTGTCTGGATTATCCAATAAATATATTTTTGCCTTTGAACCCTGCAAAACACTATAAACGGGAAAGATGCCTCCAACAATAATCATCACTATTAAATATAAAATCGAGCCGTCCAAAATTTGATTTTAATTAATTAGTGATTCCCAAATCTTCTTATTCTCAGACAAGGCAAATTTATTTTTCACCAACACTGTTTTCTTATCAGGAGTAGTAGATTTCTTCTCAATAATATATGTTTTTGAGAACAATAATAGCTCCTTTGGTATGTTCAGTTTTTTAGCAATTTGTTTCACCTTTGCTTCCAGATCAACCTCATTATCCACATCTATCGGCGCAAAAATTATCTGGTCCTCCTGATCACATATATCCTCTTTTAATTTGTCTATTACACTTTGAAAATCATGCGGAGACAATTTAAAGTGACGTTTGAATGCCCTCGAAAAGGTCTCATAATCATTGTATCCCAATTCTAATGAAAGTTGATTTACGCTGATATCGCTTTCCAATAATAGTCGATATGCCTTATTCACTTTAAGCTCTTCGATAAACTGGTTTGGAGTTCGTTGTGTCTCCTTTTTGAAAACACGATGAAATTGTGATTGTGATAAGCAGGCAGTCTGAGCAAGCTTTCTAAGGGATAAAGATTGCCCTATATTTTTTTCAATAAAATCTAATGTCTTACTTATCCGCACATCCATATTACAAATATATGGCCTTCTACTTCCAGTTGTATGACGATTCTTACTATAGTGCACCTGTGGCTCATATTACCGACGATCATCTCTCTTCTACACAAAATGAACAAGAATATTAAAATCGATAGGATTATGTACAAATCCATTTAATGTGAAATAGAACTAAAACTTACTTTCAAACCAGCCTTCAACATAAAAAAAAAGACCAAGGAAAATGCACATCCTAAAATGCATCAATCCTTGGTCCAGAAGAAGATCGCTTCTTTATTGCCTATTCCACAATAAGCTTTTTCATAATATTTTTAGAATTCTCAGATTTTAAATAGAGAAGATAAATTCCATTAGAATTTTCTGTAAAGTTGATATTTAGATGGTCAGGAGAATGCTTATCCAAGACTTGGGTATACATCAACTGTCCTTGAAGATTATAAATTTCAATTCTTCGATTCGCCAATTCAGATGTCTTGGAAAGATCAACCGTAAAGTTTCCACTTGAAGGATTTGGGTGAATGTGTATTTCACCTTTCTCCGCAAAAGTTCGAATTTCAGGTTCAGAATAATGTTTAATTTTTCCACAAGGCGAACATTCTGCTTCGATCTCGGCATTAAAGCTAATGGAAGCTCCACCATCTCCATTTTCGTTTATATCATAAGCAATACCTCCTAATCCTGCCTCACTATCACAGTTTTCACCCTCTCTGCAATCACCTTTACAATCAACAAATGCGTTTAGCTCTTCTGGGAAAATACTGTAATATTCATATAAGATTTCTATCATTTCATCTGCACTCTGACCTTCGGTAAATGACATACTTGCAATTGTCTGTGCAAAGGCACCGTGCTCGCCACAAGCCATTTCATGTGGCTCATCATCGACAGGCTCCACCTCTTTGTCACAATCGGTACATGTCGCTCTAATCCGTGGCTTGATTTGCAATCGATAGCACCCCTGACCAATATAGTAAGGTATCGTTACCGAGATTTTGTACACATGTACTTTCTGAATGCATGTTTCATCATCATCGCATTCGTCAGTTTTGCATTTAAACATTGATTTAAATTTATTCTTGAATAAATTTGGATAGATGTTCAGCAATTTTGCAAGGGCTCTTCGAAAAGCATTGGCATCTTCCTTCGTGCCACAAAATTTAATGTTCTTATAGGGTACACCGTATATAATTTTGTGATCTCCACAAGCTATTTCTACAGGATCATTAGTTGGTTGGGGAAGGTCCATATCTATCTGAGCCGAGGCCGAATTCAGAAAACAGAAAAGTAAGATTACCGTGATTAATTTTAACACTTTCATTGTACAGGGTTTTGTTTGTCCAAAAGAGACGAATTAAGAAAAATGGAAATTGACTAGAACCAAATGTAGTATGAGCTCGGTATTGAAGCTCCTAAAACAAAAGTAGGATCGCTCAATTCAAATTTAGAAGTTTAGCAAATTCGATATTCCTTAATATTGACATGACAAAATTTAGAATCTATTTGATAAGGCTGGAAGAAATACATGATTGTAGTGTAGAATTTGTGCTCATTTTGGATGAACGATAAAGGCCAACAGTGATTGAAATGCTGGAAGAATGCTTTTTTTTAGAATATCTTAGAAACATAGCTGAGCACCAAATTCAATCTGAACCTCGCGAATTGCTATATTTTTTTTGACTGCATGTAATCTTTAACAAAAGTAGAAGGATTCTTTCCCGTATGTTTTTTGAAATTATAATGAAAAGAAGATTTAGAACTGAATCCTGCTTCAAAGGCCAAGTAAGCCAGTTTGTAACGATTGTGATCTCCATCCTCTATTCTACCAATGATTTCCTTGGTGCGATACGAATTGACCAGTTCTGAATATCCTTGATTGAAGGCATTTTCTATTATTTTGCACAGGTATCCAGGGCTTATATTCATAATATCAGAAAGCAAGTTTAATGTCAGTTCCTGATTTCTATAGATTTTTTGTACTTCCATCAAATGTAAAATATCAGTTTGATACTTTGATTTCATGACCTGCTTGGCTTCAGTCTCTTTCTTAAGTTGTGCCAACCTTGGAGCCATAAATTTTGAAATAATCGAAAGCAACTCCAAGTGATATTCGTTGAAAAAGTTTTTGCTAGGATGCTCAGAATCAATTATTCCCAATAACGTATTACCCTCTACAACTGGCACGGCCAATTCAGAATATGATGGATACATATCCACGATATAGCCTTCATATTTGCTTGTATCCGCTATCATCTCATAAGAACAACTTTGCCCTGCCCTACCCACTACACCATCTCCTAGTCTGATATGCATTTGATTATTAATCGACCTGTGCGATTTTTGTTTTGGGCCAATTGCTGCTTTTTGACTTAAACGATTTTCTTTGTCAATGCCATAGAACACACAATCCACCAAATCCAATTTCGAAATGCAATTTTCCAAGACTTGCCACACAAATTCCTGTTCATTATTGATCTTAATAATGTCAGTTAAATTTGATAAAGAAGAAAGCACCTGTCCTATATTCACACCTATAATATCTGAAGATTCCTTGAAAACAGGCTAAAATATACAAAATGGTAGCTGACTTTTTTTAGATATATATGACAATAATTTTGCGAATTCACTTTTCCTAGGGGAAACCCCTATCCTTTGTATCCAATTTCGTGTATTTTTACAAAAAGATCATTCCCCATGTCTATTCAAGTACATTATCGAATTGCATCCCTTCTTTTCTTAAATCTGATTATTTATTCCTCGCTATATGCTCAGCAGATTTTTAAAAAGACAACACCCAGCCCTGAAATATCGGCAAGCGCAGATATTCTTCTTTCAGCAGTTGACTTTTATCAGGTAGATATGGATGAATTGGTAAAAAGACTCAATACTACTGAACAGCTTGAAATCAATATTCCTGTAGGAGAACGCACAAAAACCATTTACTTCGAAAAGACAAATATTCTATCCCCAGATTATAAATTATATTCTGCCTCTGGCAAAACATTCGACACCGCTAAAAAGTACGCTTTTTACCATGGATATATTCTTGGTGAATCGAATTCGAAAGCCAGCTTGGTCTACTATGACGATATGGTATCGATCAGTTTATTTGATAAAGATGGGAATTTTGAAATCCATAAAGAAGGAGACTTATACGCGGGCTACTATGACCATAATCGCAAGGAACCATTGGATCTTGATTGGGAATGTCAAGTCATTGATGAATCTGATTCCAAATCAACTGACCACAGTTCTGACACTAGGTCAAATACAGGTCCCGAGTGTGTCACTGTCTTCTTGGAATTGGATAACAATATGTATGTCAAAAAAGGATCCGACATAGCCAATGCAGAAGCCTGGGCCATGACGCTTTTTGCACAGGTAGCCATCATGTATATTGAGCACGATGTACCACTGAATATCTCTGGCATTCAAGTATGGGATACCATAGATCCTTATGTCTCAGCCACAAATACTTCAGGTGCGCTATCATTGTTCAGAGCTGCGGTACAAAACAACCCAAACTTTAATGGACGATTGGCACATCTGCTTTCTGGAAGGAGCCTTGGAGGTGGAATCGCCTACCTCAATACACTTTGCAGCAACTTCAATAATGTGGCCGTAAGTGCCAACTTGAGCGGTGGCAGTACCCCCTACCCCAACTACTCATGGAATGTCATGGTCGTCGCACATGAGATCGGTCATAATATGGGCTCTCCTCATACCCAATCTTGCTCTTGGAATGGAAATAATACGGCCATAGATGGATGTGGAAATATTGAAGGCAATTGCCCCGACCCTGGAAATCCACCCAACAATGTCGGTGGTACGATCATGTCTTATTGCCACCTCACCTCTTCGGGCATCAATTTCAACAATGGATTTGGACCTCAACCCGGTGGATTGATCAATGAACGGTATGTGAATGCCTCCTGCGTCACAGGTGAAAATTGTTCTTATGTATCCCCTTTCAATGACGTTTGTGATCGGGCAAAAGAACTGCCCGTATTGAATTACTGTGTCAAAGGTTACTTCACAAATTATGCTACGACCCCGTCTGGAGATGGTGGCAGCATGAGTTGTGGAGAAACGGGTGTGGAAAATGACATTTGGTTTCAATTCGAATATATTGACGTAGATACCATCCATCTGGCTGTTGAAGCAAGTGATGTAATATCAGATCTTGTAGTTGAGATTTATTCTGGTGATTGTGATAATTTAATGACTGTGGATTGCGGTTTTTCTGTAAGTGGTGAGCAGATATCAATCATAATGGATGATCCCTTATTGATCAATGAGACCTTGTTTATACGTGTGGTAGAAAAGAATTCTGATGAAGAGGGTGAATTTTCCATTTGTTTGTATTCTGAAGAATTGCCTTGTCAAACTCAATTGGATACCCTGCTCAATATCTATCAAGATTTGGACGGAGGCAATTGGTCAAATAATGCCGGGTGGAGCGACGGACTGCTAAACGGGGCATGCGACTATTGCAATTGGTATGGTGTCACCTGCAACTACCTGGGTCAAGTCACTGAGATAAACCTTTCAAATAATAATCTACAAGGAATGTTGCCTGAAGATTTGGTAGCACTTCTAAATCTCAAACAATTGAGGTTAAACAATAATTTACTTTTTGATACCATACCCAATTATTGGGATTCTTTGGATCAACTCACTCTTTTAGATCTGAGATTCAACAGTCTTACGGGATCTATTCCTCTCTCGTATACGACAATGACAAAAATTAATACCATCCACCTGGACAATAATAGCCTGGATAGTCTCATTCCACCTGGACTTGGCTATAATGCCTCGCTAAGAACATTCACCGCTTCGAACAATCAATTGGAAGGATGTTTTTCTGCGGGGATAAGTAGTTTTTGCAACAAAGATTCGATCAATCTGAACAACAATCCTAATTTACCTTATGCGGGTGATGTCACCTTACTATGTGAAAATGGCTGGGGTACAGATTGGGATCTGGATGGATTCTGCAATGAGATTGAAGACTGCAATGATTTTGATGAAGAGATCAATCCTGACGCTGATGAAATCCTCTGTGACGCACTGGATAATAATTGTGACGGAATAATTGACGAAGGATCTGATTTTGGTCCGAATATTTGGATAGGGCCAGACACCTTGGGGGTTTTCGATGATTCTTTGAATTGGAGTCTGGGGCACATTCCGAAGATTTGTGAGAATGTTGAAATAGGAATGAATGGAGACACTATAGATTTGATTCTCAAAGGAAATGATACGGGAGGAGGAACTGGGAATGGTGGCTCTAACGAATATTTTTCTTTACAAATTAGGAATCTCAGCATAGGCAGTCATACAACAATCCACTTACAAGAGACAGGCAACCTCTCAATTTTGGGCAACGGAGTAATCGTAAATAATGGCATATTCGAAGTCCAAGGGTACTTTAATGTTCGTGATCAATATAACACTACGAATACAGCCTTACTCAATAATGGTACGCTGAATATTACAGGATTCGGCGGATTCTCAATCAACGAAGTTGGAGATTATGGGATACATAATACGACATCTGGAATCATCAACCTGGAAGGATATTCATCGATAGATCTTCTGGAAGGTGAGACTGCTTTTAGTGCAATAAGAAATGAAGGACTATTTAATATTTTTGGGACATTATGGATTTATGGTGACTATGAAGACCAAGAGGTAAAGAATGAAAACGGAGGTGTACTTGAGATAAAGAGTGGGGCCTTCCTGTATGTCAATTGATCTTAATTAAGAATTTGATTTTCAGATTGGACTGATTTTATAAAAGGCTTTATACTCCATTTATAAATTACCTTCTTTTTGTCAATCACAAACCAGGGCTTGAGACTGTTGTCTGGTGTATAAATCTTGTGTTTCTCTCGAAGAAATTTAAAAAATAGTTTTTTCAACATTTTTCTATAATTCACATAATCTGCCTCGCTAAAAGATGCAAAAAATATGGTCTTGTACAGGTAGTTATTTTCAACAATTTCATCAATCTCCCACTCTACCCACTCTGAAATTCCCGGTTGCACCACAATTATTTGTGCAGTTGACATATACGATTTCACCTTATCTTTCCATTCGTCATTGGTCAAGGCTATGGCATTTGCGCCTGGTCTTACTTCCCTTTCTTTTGGGTTTGAAATTTTAATTATCGGCATTACCTTATTGATTTCTTTGCAGATCGTCATTTCGCGTGACTGCATTTTGAATCCAAATGGATTGATCCATGATACACCTGAGGAAGGTACAATGCCATCTTCTTGGAATGATCTCAAATAAAGACAATATTCCTTCGATTGAAACTCATCTTCGTTCTCATAAAAAATCATCTCCTCCTTTGTCCGATTTTCTGAATTTTTGTAGATCACTCGAATTATAGCAATTCCAATAATTGCCAGGATAATATGTATCAAATTTAGAATAGTCATGATCTTCTATAATGACAATGCCCATAGAAATGCAAGCACCCCTAATCCAGTAAATACTTTATAAAGGTTGAGTCTCTTTTTTGTATAATCTCTATCTTTTTCGAGCGCTTTTTTAAGATCTTTATTTCTTTCCGAAGATATTTTATTATTTATTTCTTCAAATTTAGAGGAGAGATAAATAGTCATAGCCAACGAATAGGTCAAAAATAATGATGCACCTAGCATGACGAATAATTTTATTCTCAAGTTAAGGCATTGTAGCTATTTTCGCAAAAATTAAATATGGCTAAGTTCTCTGTCTTAGATTCTCAGAATATAATTTCCACCTCTACCCTCCTGTTTTTTAATTTATCATTTTTCGATATCGGTCTGTTTTCACCATAGCTTTCAACTTTGATTTTCTCCGAATCCACACCTAGTTCCACCAGTATATTCTTAACAGAAATGGCTCTTTCCAAAGATAGTTTTTGGTTGTATTCCTGATTCCCATCTTCATCTGCATGCCCAATTATATTAAGGAATGAAAAATTATGTTCACTTACTTTCTCAAGTAATTGTTCAAGCTTTTGCAATTGATCGTTTTCTATAGTAGAGCTATTACTTTCAAAATTAATCGTAGTTAAAAGCGGTTCGCTTGTCGGCACCCCAGTTTTGCAATCTACAGGAATAAGACTGACCTCATCCACCATATAATAACCCCATCGATAACCGCCTTTATTGGAGATCTCCTTGGTCTCAGAGTCATGAAAAAAATTACCGATAATCATATAATTCCATGCGGATGTCGCTTGAATGGTCCCTTTAATCTGCTGCCACTTTCCTGGCCCTGGAGCAATAATCTCTTTCTCACCATATCGATTGTCCAACTCTAATACATCTTGTTTATTGATATCCTTAATTGCTTTATCTGAAAAAGCGACTCCCAAATTATTTACCCTCGATCCATTGGTCAGCGGGCTCGTATAGTATGAAAACTCATAACATTTTCCAATCTCCATTTTTTCAAGAGTCTGAATCTGCAGGTATTCTCTGCAATGAGTATTCGGAGATTCGCAGCCATATACTTTGATTCCAACAAATATCTTCCCCGTTTTTGGCTTCAGTGGTGTTATAAAAAAGTTCTCTCTGACACTCCTACCAGGTCCTGAGGTCATCTTTTCTCTATATGGTTCGTGGATGATATCTGGGGAAGATTGAGTAGGTGAATTCCACTGACTCATTTTACGATTGAATACATAATAGCTAGGGCAAAAAAAACTATCAATCACATTGACTCTCTCGAAAGAATGATTGGGAATCAGGTTTTGCCCATGGATAGAGTCGCATATTAAAAAATTAAAAACAAACAATGCCAGTAGTGGTTTCATAAGACGTGGTGTAGCTAAAAAAATGTTATTCGACTTTTCATTAAACGCATTATTTTTATAAAAAATATATTAGCGCTACATTTTAGCCAAGAAAATGGAATAATGGGTAATTGTAATTCAAAATATCCCTGAATATTATGGACAAAATAGGATTTGGAGGAAGCTGCCATTGGTGTACGGAGGCAATTTTCCAAGCGCTGAAAGGAGTGTCTCAAGTGGACCAGGGTTGGATAGGAGCACTAGAGGATCCCATATTGTCTGAGGCGGTAATCGTTCATTATAATTCCGAAATTATAGATCTGGAAGTTTTGACTGAAGTTCATTTGAGGACACACAGTTGTACATCCATACATAGCATGCGAGAAAAATATAGATCGGCGATTTATGTTTTTACAGAAAGTCAATTCATATTATCCACCCAAATCCTACATACTCTTCAAGCACAATTCGAGGATCCAATAATCACTAAAGTTTTGCATTTTGAATCATTCCAACTGAATACTGACAATTACCTAGATTATTATAGAAAAAATCCGGACAAACCATTTTGTAAGAATGTCATCGATCCCAAATTAAATAAGCTGAGAGCCCATTTCAGCAAGCACCTCATATAGAAGAGCTTATATCCAAATTAACATAAGTTCTGATAAAAGTGCCTCAATTATGTTTGCTAATTTTAATTGATTTGATAGATCGTTTAAAAAAGGGCGAATCGTGTGATTACCATTTACACATAATTGGAACTAAGCTTAAACGCATACACGATTATTTCCTAGCCATGAAAATATGACAGCGAAAAACTAGCGGAATTCATTCAGCAACCAAGTTTAAAAAAAAAGATTCATACCAGACACCTGGTGTGGGGAGAAATTATTGTCCGACAACTCCATAATAAGGTAGGATATCACATTTTAACCATTATTAAATCATGAAAAAAACTCTTTTATTTCTTTTTGTATTAGTAATAATCAGTTGTTCTAAAGAAGAACATGATTATCAGGAGCCTATTGTCACAGATATTAATCTCAGACATGAACAACACGCTCAACCTTTATTCAATCCTTGTGATGCAAATAACTTATTTGTATTGGTTGATTTTACCGACTGCATCGAAGGTAGTCTATGGGAATGTGCAGTTCAGGAAGCCATAGCGGCCTATGATGCCTTAGGAGAAAATATTGGCATTGGCATGACACTTATTACGGATATAAGTGAACTTCCCGATGGAGAACAAGTGAATATCACCATTGATTGCGATCCCACTGGAGCAAATACTGGCGGTGGAGGTGGAACATTTCTCAGAAATACACCTGCTGATGTAAATGCGATATTCATTGAAACAAATTTTGAAAACAACTGGCCTTGTAATGACCAAGCTCCAAATTGCTGTCAAATGCAAAAGATAGTGATGCATGAACTTGGACATGCCTTGTCTTTCGCCCACACCGAAGGGACAAGTCTGGGAGCGACATGGATACCGGGAACTCCAATGGGAGAAGACAACTCTATTTTCAATGTAAGTGCTACGGATGGCTGGTGCAATACTATTTGTGATTTCACCCCTGGTGATTTGACTGCAATGGAAATACTGTATCCTTGTGAAAGACCAAATATTGAAATCGAAGGTCCAACCTTTCTATGCCATGAAGGTGAAAATGTTACATATTGTATATCAAATGAAGTCACGGTAGTAGACTGGGATATTCCTAATAATATGTCTTTAGTTGGTACCGATGAAAATTGTGTCACGGTATCATTGGAGTCTTTTGGCGGTTTCGATCCAATTCGTGTCACTGTTGCAAATGCCGACTGCTGTGAATTCGAATATGAGATGGATATAAATACATTTGAGGATCCTAATTTTGATTTAAAATGGAATGGTCCAGTATGCTTGGGTGATGTGGTAAGATTCTCATTGCTAGAAATACCAGAAGGTCAGAATTTACAGGTGACAGATTGGGAAGTCATTTCGGGAGGTCTAAATATTATGGCAAGCAATAGTAGATTTGCTGTGGTAGAAGCACTAAGCCCCGGAACATCCACCATATGTGCTACTGCAAGAAATGAATGTGGCAATGAAAAAAGATTTTGTAGAAATGTGACTATACAAAGTGAGGCGCAATGTGGAGGAGATGGCGATATTCCAAATCCAAAATAACACTGCATTAAAAAAATAGTAATTGAAGTTTTAATTTGTGCAAGAGGAATTCTCAATTTGGGAGTTCCTCTTTTATTAAGAATCAAGATTGTATTGTGCAATTGGCAAAAGTCAATTTACATAACCGTCATCTATTCATCTTTCAATCGATCCAAATCCTCTTGATAAATCGCAAAGAACTCTTCTACATATGGGCGTGCATTTTTACCTCCTTTGCTATACCAGTCCTGTGCCAATGACAATGATTTTTTGGCTTCATCTGGTCTATTCATTTTCAAAAGATTCTCTGCTCGGTAATAATATAAATCAGAAGTGGTGGGATTGTGCTCAATCCCTAAAGAATACAATGAATCTGCCTTTTCATACTGTCCCATCTTGTGGTAACTCATGGCAAGTGTCAAGTAAGGCATCGATTCAATATACTGATGTCCGACATCCTCAATTTCCTTATTCAGATGTAAGGTCAGAGCGTCTATTGCTCCTTCAAATCGGCCTAGTTGTAAATAACAAATCCCTCGCATATAATTGACAGAAGTGGATTGTGGATAATCTACTACTCCTGGTGTCAATGCATCGAAACGATCAATCTCTGCCAGTGCTGTCTCATAGTCTCGATAAAAATACAGCCAACAATAAGCCTTGTAGCCGAGCCACTCTTCTGCATCATATTCGACAGCCTTTTCATAATATTCATTCGCTTCAGCTGCAAAACCACGCTTGAGGTATGGAACTCCAATCTCCCGCTGCCCCCATGCATTATTAGGATTGTAGCTATTTCCTTCATGGATAATCATCCGTTCCCCGACCGAGCCCTGATAATATAAATCTGTACCTGCTCCATTGAGCAATGACTCCGACAAGGCCAACTGTTCTTCATCAGAATATACTCTCTTGTAAAGAATGTCCTTCTGGCTACATGAAGATGCCAAAATAGATAAACAAAAGAAGAGGGTCATTTTATGGAAGTAATTCAATGATCTCACCATTCTTCATTTTAAAAGTTATATAAGTATATGCATCTCTATCTTCAATTCCGATGACAAGATTGTCCCATTCTTTTTCTGCACTTAGAATTTCATAAAGGTGCATCCGACAGGGTTCTGAAAACTGCTTTTTCTCATAATCCAAACCTGCTTCTTCGGTAACAAACCATCCAGCCTCTCCATTGCAATTGACTACAAACCGAAAAGTCAAATATCCAGACTCTTCACCAAGTTTTGAAGGATCCAGTTTATCTTTCAATAGGGCTCGAAGTCTGCCTTTCCCGCCTTTGAATCCAGCCCGTTTGTCATTGTAATAATCATTGATCTTTTCCAGATGGAAGCAAGGACTAAAAAGCGTATGATCATCAATGGTTTTCAACGTATCAATGTAAGCGACTCGATGCGTACCATGATCGGCCCTCCGTTCGAATTCCTTTAAAGTCATTATTTCATCTAACTGCATTTCATACTTATAGGTATCATTTGACATTAGACGATAAGTCATGCCAAGATTCTCTTCAAATCTCCTATAGACATCAAATTCCGCAGGTTCTTTTTCTTCTCCTCCAATGATAGAATAGAAAATTCTCTTTCCACGAATAACCATCATCCGCACACCATCAGGAATCGAATCTTTTATCTCTGTTTGAATTTTTCTACTTCTCGACCCAACCTCCTCATACATTACCGTCTTTTCTTGAACCGCATCATTCTTACCCCAATCCGTATGAATATTGTCTTTGAAAGTGTAGTTGTATTCCTTATACAATTCTGTATAATCATTGCGATAGTTGTATGATTTTTCCTCTAAAGTCTTCCATTGACTCCCTTCTATCTGGATTTTGTATTGATATGTTTTTTGAAATCCCGCATTGTAATTTTCAACTAGGATAAGGTCATCTTCGAGTGTCATTTTATGATAGCGAATATCTGTCTTGGGGTGGGCATCTTTTTTACCTCGATGAAAGTAATATTTGAATACAAGCCCTTCTTCCATCAGATCTATATCTGGGAAATATTCCAGTCCAGCGGGTAAAGGTTCTGAGGTTTTGGAACAACCAAAAAGTATAATTAAACAAAGTGCAAGAAGAACTCTCATTGGACTAACATACAGTGTCTACTGAATATCAAGAAGAAAAAAGGTATGAATAACATTTTATTTGCAATAGCGGTGTTGGAGCAGGATCACAGATCAGTTATCACCTATTTTTCAATTTATTAATTGCTTCAACCTTATTAGAAACCTGAAGTTTATCATAGATATTATGGATGTGTTGCTTGACTGTACCAAGCTTGATTCCCAATTCATCTGCAATTTCCTTGTACATCCTACCTTTCGATAGCAGGGTGAGCAATTGCATTTCTCTGGACGAAATGGGTAGAGAATTTAGCACTGGAGTTACTTCCAGGTCTTTTACCAATTCGATGATCCTATGGGCAATCGACGGGCTCATAGGCGCACCACCTTGATGGAGTTCTCGGATTGATGCGATAATCTTTTCCTGAGAAGCACCTTTTAGAATATAGCCTTTGGCTCCCGCCTGAAGTGATTGAAAGATTTTTTCATCATCCTCATGCACTGTAAACATGCAAAATTTGAGTTTGGGACACGAATCGGATAATATATTCATAGCTTCTATGCCACTGGTCCTGGGCAGTCCAATATCTACGATCAACAAATCCAGGTCCGCATGAGGTGCAAATGTCATGGCATCTTCAGCATTATAGTATATATGATTGCACTCCATGTCGCTTTCCTCATTGATATAAGATTTGACACTTTCTGCCACTTCAATCAGATCCTCCAAAACTCCAATTTTAATCATAGACTAAGTTTTTAATTATACATACATCAAAAAATAATTACTATTTGGTCACACCAAAAATTATTCGAGTTCCTCGATTATCATATGTGATCTCCAGTGCTCCTATGTCCTTCATCCTCTTCTCCATATTATAAATTCCATTCCCTTTTTCCAAAGCTTTTTCTAAATCGAATCCACTTCCATCAATTTCTTGAAGAATAATATTGATATGGCTTTCTTTGTTTTCAATAGTAAAGTTGACCTTCGTTGCTCCAGAATATTTAACCAAGTTATGTAGAGCTTCTTTTATGGCCAGAAAAACATTTCTTCTCTTTTCACCGCTGATTTCCATTTTTTCGGAAAGGTCAATCTCTTCAAAAGTCACGTCTACCTTATGTTCTTCAAGATATTCGGATGAATATCGTCTAATATACGCAATTAGATTCTCAAAATTATCAAAACGACTATTCATCGCCCAGATTATTTCACTCATATTCCGAATGAGTTCTTCGCTATAATTTGAAATCCGAAATATTAAATCACCTTCTTTTTCCTTCTTTATGGTCTTAATAAGTCTGTCACTCAGATATTTAATCCTGGTAAGTCCGGAGCCCAGGTCATCGTGCATTTCAGATGCTATTCTATTCCGTTCTTTCACCAAAGATTGTTGTGCTTCAATAATCAGTTCCTGCTCCCTAAGCTTGACGTTCTGTTTTTCGATCTTCCTTCGATAATAAGATTTGAAAGAATAATATGTGAACCAAAGTGCACCAAATGAAGCCAAAAGAATAAACCACCAGGTCATCCAGAAAGGCGGTTTTACCCAGATATTGATGAGTCTTGGCTCGGGATTCCAAACACCATCTGAATTGGCTGCTAAAATTTCAAGGGTATATTTTCCTGCTGCCTGTTTATTGTATCTGATACTTTCCACAAAGTTGTCTACGTTGACATAGTCCTCATCACTTCCACGGAGCTTATATTTTAGTCTAGCAGCACTTGGATCTCCATAATCAATCGCGTGAAAGTAAATAGAAAAAGGAATCCCATAATCAACCTGAATGTTATCTAGATAGTCTCCAATACCAAATTGTCTCGATGACTTACCATCTATCTGCAATTCGTCTATACAAACGGTAGCTAATGTTGGAGAAGGTTTGACATCGTCTGGGTGAAAGACATTCAGGCCATTCACTCCTCCCATCCATATTCTACCTTGATTGTCTTTCATGAAGGCATCGGTGTTGAATTCCATATCCTGAAGGCCATCTCTTAATGAATAAACCTTTACCAAATTAAAATCTAAATCTGATCTATAGATTCCCTTGTTCGTGCTATACCAGATATTCTGATTCTCACCCTCTATCATTCCATAAATTTTGCCATTCAGAATTTTGTCTTTATCCTTAATTTTGGTAAATGAATTGGTCTTTTTGTTAATCTTAAAAATTCCATGGTCATTACATATATACATATGGTTGGAATCAAAATCGGGTTCAGAAATACTTCTTATTCCACCTGGAATTAATAGCGAATCTCTTAAGAGGTATTGTTTTTCACTTTTTTCATACCATAAAATAGATTCATCATTTCTGCTGACTAATATATTGCCGTACGAATCTATTTTTAATCTTTGGAATGGTCTTTTTGGAGTATTGATTTGAATAATATTTTCAACTGTAGTTTGGTCACTAATATCCAAGAGATAGATAGATGTACCAACTAATGAAATTAGAAAACTATTGGGTTCAATCTTTTCAAGTGAAAAAATATAATCATCCTCTTGAAATTTATATATAGCAGTAATCTTGCCAGTACGAATGTTAATTTTCTCAATTTTATTACTGAAACTATATATTATTTCAGAGTCATTCAACCAATAATGATGTATGACATATGGTCTATCTATAAAATTGTGTATCAATTCCAAACCTTCATTGAGCAAATACAACCCATTTCCTCTTGTGCCAATTGAAATTACATCGTTTTCGGGATTTGATTTTATACTTGTAATTCTATTATTAAATTGTATTGTTCCAAATTTTAAAACGTGCTGAAACTTTTCTTTTTTTAAATCTTTATTCAAAACACCTAAACCATCGGATCCAATCCAAAGACATGAATCTTTATCAAGGTAAGGAATAAGAAAGCTGGAATATGGCAGCGAAGAATGGGGATTCTTGATTACCATCGAATCGCAAATCTCTAAATTATCCGCATCAAAAACATAAAGCATTTTATCTGCTGCTGAAATCAAATATTTATTGTCACCCAGCTCTCCAAATCCAGAAACTCTAATATTCTGAAAAAGCTTTTTTTGATAAATACTTTTCTTAATTTCAAAATCATATACTATAATTTCACCTTTCGCTGTTCCCAAAAGGCAAATATCCTTTGCAATATGTTTGCAAGAAACGGATTGAATAGGAATAGAATCTCTTGAGATCACCTCAAAGTCAAGTGTTAAATCATATGTATAGATTTTCTTTTTTGAGGATGATATGAGTCGATAATAATTTTTGTGCTGATAACATTCTGGATGAGATAAATATTCCAAGCCAATTGGAATTTCCAATTGTTTCTTCCTCAATTTGGAGTTATACAAATAAAGATTATTTGCTGCTCCTACCAGCAGTGAATCTCCAGCTTGAAGCAATATTTTATAATCGCTTTTAATGGTATCCCCCTTGGAATTTAAAATAAAATAATATTCTAGATCATCGGATCTTGGTTTATAGACATTTAATGCTTCATAGGATGCAAACCAAACCTCCTCCAAGCTTGTTTCAAAAAATTGACTTTGAATATTATATCCATACATATTATGTGTTGCATTATTATAGTGCTTATTTCGTAAGCCATCATATATATTCAACCCATCTAATGATGAAATAAAAACTTTGTTGGAGGAGGTTTTCTTAATATGGTAATTTGATTTTTGAGTAAGTGGTAACAATTGAGCTTTTATACTGAAAGCTCCGATGAAAACAAAAAAAAAATGCTACATAATTCTTTGCCCATCTTTGAATAAATGAAAATCTGGTGTCGAATCTTCCCAAAGCATAGTTGAGAGTAAGCCATAATGAAAAGCCATTTCAATGTTTTCAATGATTGACATTATTCTAAAAAATCCAGTTAAAAATACTTCAATTTTTCTATGAGTAACATTATCTCCTGCTATGAAATATTCATATTTATCTGGAACACCTTTCTCAATAAACGCTTCAAAAGTACAACCCAATATAATCAAATTCTTTGCACTATTAGAAAAATCAATTGCATCTTGCGGTGTAAAATATTCAGAACTGCTGTTATTATCTGGAGTATGTTCATTTAACACAAGATTAATTCCTTCATTATCTTCACCATCATTGCCATGCCCAACTATAACTATCGTCTCCATATCAGTCATTTTCAATAAAACCTCCTCTTTTTGCTCACAGTCTGATGTATAATGTACCTGTTCATTCAATATCCCCTTGAAACGGTATAAAAAACACAAAGGTATATCTTGATCATCAAATCGATCATAATAGTATTTACACTTCTCGAAATGTATTGAAAGGAAGAGAATTGTTTTTTTTATCTTCGGTGTGTAATATATTTTATTTGTATCTACTATATATATTTTAACCTCTGAAAGTATATTTCTGGCTTCCTCTCTTGTTCCAGTCGAAAGATACCTGGTCAATCTTCTGGCTCTATAAAAATGTGATTTAATGTTTCTATTGTGCAAAAAAATGCTCATCAATAGAAGAATAAACTCTTTAGCAAAAGCCTGTTTCATTGTCATAGCAAAGAGCTTCTGGACATCCAAATACATATCATCAAAAATATTTTCAATAGATATGATTTTATTCGAATATTGAGATGGGTGTGAATATCTTTCTAAGTATTCGTCAATTCCTGCAAAAAAATGAACAATAGAATTTCCATCTTTTATTTCATCTTCAACGGGTTCATGATTTTGGCCTTCATCAATTATTGCTTCGGTCAAAAATTTGTTCAGATTTCTAATCATAATTATCCTATTGAATCATCGTTAACAAATGGTGGATTGGGTGCGCTTACGGCATCCAATTTTACTCCACTCTTTAACACCTTCCCCACATACAGAACATAATCCATTCCTGAAACAAATTCGGGATTCGAATTTGGAGGTTTTACTAATTTAGCGATTTGCCATTTGCCATCCACAATTTTACTATTATCATAATTTGAGGGGTCTTTAGGACCATTAGTTATATCAACATATTCCTTGTCCTTGAACCTGTCTTTTCTTAAAATTGCCATAATTATTAGTTTTAGTTAGTTATAAAATATGTTTATTATGCGTTGTTTTAGTACATATCAAACTGTAATTCTATTTTTTTCTAGAGTAGAATACTTTTTAACGTACTCTATTAGTTAAAAATCTATTTTTATACATTGAATTTTAATATTGCTAGTTCATTGTACAGGCACATTTGTATCTTCTTCATTAGTTACCTAATCACCGTCGACATTATTCACATTAGTTTAACCTGAGTCATTTGATCAATCCTAATCTGGGTCCTTTCCTTTAGAGAATATATAAAATCCATATGGTATAACTCCAATACCCAACGCCGCAATCAATTTCCATAAATTTGAAACATCAAGATTATTATCACATTGAGCTATCAAAATATAAGCAAAGAAACTCAAGACAAAGAGTGAAATAATAACCGCAGTCATTCCACCAATAAAAACAACAAATTTCCCTGGGACAATAATAGTGTCACTATTCTCGCTCGCTAAGAACATACTTTTAAATAGTCCTTCTATTTTTTTATCTCTATATATTCCTATTGAAAAAAGTCCAGTGTAAATGATTAAGAGAACAATTGGACAATAAACAAAAGCCCATTCTTTATTGGATAATGTCTGCTTGAAACATCTTTGGGGTATATTTTCCAGTTTTTCAATACGATAATTCATAATAGAATCAACGCGCATGAATGATGTATCTTTAACCTTCAACTCATTAATTTCTTTTTGCAACAATTCAATTACTGGGTCATTATTTTTAGAATTTGACCATCCTATTATTTGCGATAGGAAGACAAATATGGTCAGTAGGATTAGCTTTTTCATATCTTGAAATTTACAGTCCAAATTTGCGATATTGGTAACTTACTTAGAATATAACTTTTGTTATAGGAGACATGAAACTGACCATAAATACTTCTCTTTTGAAATCATACATTTAATTTCTCAATCAACAAAAAAGTCTTTCGTTACATCTAAACGCTATAACAAAAGTTATATCGCAATACAAAATGTGAACTCTAATTTTGGTCTAGAAATAATCATTACGGTAATATCATTTCCTAAATAAACTCATAAAACAATGAAAACTTTACTAATCTCACTCACATTTCTACTTACCTTATTTGATGGGTATTCTCAAGTAACTAATAATTTTCTATTAGAAGATAATATAGAAGGTGTTGAAGAACCACTAGACATTTACATTTTTGGGAATGGTGGAATTAGATCTGCAGCTACCAATGGAATGACAGAAAATAACAATTCAGTTAGCGGAGCTCTTGGTGTTACATTCATTGCCAATGGTAAGACAGATCTTACATTAGGTTATTCAATCAATGATTTCACAACAATTTCTATTGGTGATGTCAATGAATATGGATCGAATATTTTGACTCCAGATCTAAATGGGCGTTCATTTAGTGCAAGTGTCACACATTTCTATTCTAAAAAAATAGCTGCCAATCTTGAATTTCAATTAGCTGATTCCAAATGGGAAATCGATAATAGATTAATCGAATCTTCACCTTTAGCATTGAAGATAAATGCCGTGTGGGCTCCATTTGGAAATTTATATCAAAAAGGCAATAATTTTGTTACCGCCGCATTTACCGTTGGTTTTTCTACACGAAGTTTATTGGGTAACATTCAAGATGAAAAAAAGCTTCTAATGGATAATTTCGGAACAGATAAAACTACGTTTAGTGGTGTGGAAATAGGTGGTTACTTAGTTTTAAATCAAACAAAAGTATTTGTAAACGTTCCCTATTTTAAGTCTGAAACGCCCATAGATGGGTTGACTGGTGGGCAGGTCGTTTTTGGGGCAACTTTCACCGGAGAGTTTTTAAAATTGTAGCTATTCCACATCGATTTTAACTATTTACAAAAGCATCATTGACCCGATAGCTTTCAACTTTGAAAGATTTTGTAAACATTCAAGGTTTTCTGAACCTTGAATGTCTTTTCTTACTTCATCATCGTAATATTACAAGTAGTTAGTCCCTCCACATCTAGAATGCCAGCGAAAGAACTGACATCATTACTAAATTCTCCTTTTAAAGTAGCATTAAAACCACCATAAAATCCGCTCACATCCAGTTTCCCATCCATAATAGTACCATCCATTATACTGACTTCTGTACCTGGTCCTGCCAGTGCAAGACGTACATCAAAGGCTTCACCTTCTGGTTTGGCCGCAATATTAACTGACTCCAAACCAATAAAACCACCAAGATCACAACTTCCCTCAGTGATAATAAAAGAACCAAAATATATTGCATTTTCCAGGATTTCACAAGATGCTCCCTCATAGCCATCAGGGCAAATGCATGTACCTTCATCACATGTTCCAGGTCCACAATCCACATCCTTACAATCATCACCGCACCCCACTATGAACAATGCTATGATCGCTAACATTTGGTATAAGTACTTTTTCATAACTAGCCTATTTATTTAATAATTGCTGAATTGATTTAAAAACGTAAAACATAAGGACTTCGCTGTAAATATATGATTAATCGATAAAACATATTGCTTTTTTAGTTAATACGTAACCACGATTTTTGATTCGACAATTAACAAACTCCGCATTTTCAAAATTTCTTTTTACTTTACAAATCAATAATCCTTTAACATGAAGCAATATTTCACACTAATATTCTTGACCCTCACTTATCTCTCGATTGCTCAAGCACCAGTAGAAAAAGCACCAATCGTGAATGAAGGAGAGGGCCCATTCTCCCAACTGATCATTCGTGGTGCCACCTTGATCAATAGTACAGGGGCACCTCCGATAGGTCCTGTAGATGTGGTGATCGAAGATAATATCATCAAACGGATACAAACTGTTGGTTATCCAGGGATAGAGATAGATTCAAGCAAACGGCCAGAACTTAAGCCAGGTGGTCATGAAATAGACGCTCATGGAAAATATATTTTACCAGGGTTTGTAGATATGCATGGACATATCGGCGGGCGTTGGCAAGGAGCAGATGCAGAATATGTCTTCAAACTTTGGATGGGTCATGGGATCACTACCATTCGCGACCCTTCTGCTGGCAATGGTCTGGAGTGGGTCTTGGATCAAAAGAAAATGAGTGCTGAAAATAAAATTACCGCTCCCAGAATAAAGGCATATACCTCATTCGCTCAGGGATCGTACGATCCTATCAGTACTCCCGAACAGGCAAGGGATTGGGTAAGAAAGAATGCTAAAGCGGGTGCTGATGGAATCAAGTTTTTCGGACTGCCACCAAAGATTTTTGCAGCTGCACTTGATGAAAATAAGAAACTTGGGCTGAGATCTGCTTGTCATCATGCCCAGATGGAAGTGGGCCGATGGAATGTTGTGAATTCGGCACATGCAGGTCTTACCAGTATGGAACATTGGTATGGATTGCCAGAAGCATTATTCGAAAACCAAACGCTTCAAAACTATCCATTGGACTACAACTATCAGAATGAACAACATCGATTTGGAGAAGCGGGAAGGCTCTGGAAGCAAGCTGCCAAGCCATATTCCGATCACTGGAACAAGGTAATGGATGAGTTGATTGCCTTGGACTTCACGATAGATCCAACATTCAATATTTATGAAGCGAGTCGCGATCTCCATCGTGCCCGTAGAGCGGAATGGCATGAAGAATATACCATTCCCAGTCTTTGGAGATTCTACCAACCGAGCAAAAAATCACATGGCTCCTATTGGCATTTCTGGGGTACAGAAGAAGAAGTAGACTGGCGTCAAAATTACAATCTGTGGATGACCTTTATCAATGAATTCAAAAATCGTGGTGGTCGAGTCACTGCTGGTTCAGATTCGGGATTTATATTTCAGGTATATGGATTTGGATATATTCGTGAGTTGGAATTGTTGCGTGAAGCTGGTTTTCATCCACTTGAAGTGATCCGATCTGCCACACTTCATGGTGCCGAAGCGCTAGGCATGGATGATGAAATAGGAAGTATTGAAGTAGGTAAAAAGGCAGATATTATCGTAATTGATGAAAATCCATTGCAAAATCTTAAAGTGCTTTATGGTACTGGTGCTATCAAACTTACAGAAGAAAATGAAGTGGTAAGAGTTGGGGGTGTGCGCTATACAATTAAGGATGGTATTGTATATGATGCGAAACAATTGTTGACTGATGTAAGGAAAATGGTAAGAGATTTAAAAGATGAAGAGAATTTTGAAATTACGCAACCTGGAGTAGAAAGGAAGGTAAAGACACCTTGATAGCCTCTGAACGTTGTCGATGAATGTTGAAATTAATAAGAAAAATAAGACTTGGTTGGATTATCATTTTGTTAGGAACTGGAATGACTATTTCAGAATTTTCAATGACCGAAATTCAGCCAAATTCCAAGTCTTTACTATGTTTTGATAATGGATGCCTTTATGTCCAAGGGATTACTAATATTTTACTTGGCTTATTTATTAAAGGAGTTGGAATATGTATGATTCTAAAAAAATAGAAACTTATTTATAGATTTAGATCAGGGTTAAACAATAGAAACTGAATAAAACTCATCTATTTTATTGACTCCCAGATCATTTTTTTCTTAATAATCGCTTGGGAATACCGCGATCACGATGTAAGCTTTCCGAAGATTATAGCTCTCGCCTTCCTTCGTTTTCCACGACCTCCTATCGCTAGTCAATCGTACTTACTCGATGCCAAAATACATTACAGCTGTTCGGCAAACTTAGACTGGGCCTGCATAGCGACTCTAGGTCGCGCTTTGCAGTTACGAGGGTTGGCTCCCCCACCCCTAACAGGCGGCTCTTCTCGAGCGGCACTGAAAGAATGCTCACCATATGTTGTAGGTTTGCGGCCTACTACACCCCATATATTTCAATGGGTTTAGGCAACTACTAGCTGCTGTAATGTCCAAAGTCTTTTGCTTAATCTTTTTGAATAAAGGTATCCAGTTCCCACTGGATGGGGTTGGCTAGAAGAAGGGCTTTGGAAATGGCTTCGTAGATTTTAGCCTACAAAATACCAACCTTCTCCTTGTAAATCTCCCGATCTACAGTAATTCAAGACCTCGAGTGATTTCTCACCAGACATCTCTGATACTACAATCAGCACTGCACAAGTGGATAACTTAATACATTACCAATAGCTACGATTTTTCCTATTGATGTCTCCATCTCAAGCATTTATTTTCTGCTACACTACCTCATACTTCTCGGCGGTTGCCCCTGAAGTATAATACAATGTGTTAATCGCTTGCTTACCTGCACTATATCTCTTTCAAGATAAAGTCTCCGCCAAAATTCCCTTTGGAGGATTTATACTTGTTGCCAAGTTTATCTAAGGACGATAAGCCGCCCCGCCAATTCAATGAATTGACGATTTTATTTTGATACAAATCTTTCGATTTGCATATAAATTCAAAGAACTTTTTCGATATCCACACGCTTTGTGCGAATTGATAATACAAAGGTTCAAACACCCTACGCAATCTTTTTGCGTAGATTTTAAAAAAATATCTACACCCATTTTATCTCCTTCAAAACTTGAATTATTTTTCCTAC
The DNA here is from genome assembly GCA_965230575.1 of Saprospiraceae bacterium. Lineage (GTDB taxonomy): Bacteria > Bacteroidota > Bacteroidia > Chitinophagales > Saprospiraceae > CAJXUU01. The sequence goes on along the minus strand of OZ246013.1, from coordinate 4,071,912 downwards.
AAGTACTAGGAATTGAATAAATCAAATGATAATTGGACATGAATTTATTGAAATGACTTCTTCAAAGAAGCAAGGTTGAAAGTCCCTTGAAATTTTGGTGATGTGTTACAAATCCCGTTCGAAATGATCAATATTCAAGATTTGACTATAATTGAATTGGATTCTACAAAATAAAAAAGGCTCCTTTCGGAGCCTGAATATTATTCTATTGTTGGGAACACCAGATTACCTACGATGATCCGCTTCGCTCCCAAGGTCAAAATAAGCAAAGCCGTATGGCCTCTTTTTAATTTTCTTCAACCAAATTCAAGTAAACTTGATTTGATTTCCAAAAATTAAAAAATGCTCCTTGCAGAGCTTTTGCTTATCCTCTAGTGGAGAATACCGGATTCGAACCGGTGGCCTCTTGACTGCCAGTCAAACGCTCTAGCCAACTGAGCTAATTCCCCATTTCTTGATTTTCGGCCCAAGTATAAAAAGTAAATTTTATTCCACCTACTATTAGGCCAATCAATTTTAAAATCTCTAAGCCGACGTACCACCAATGGGCATTGGATGGCGGGGGTGTCGTGCCATTTGTAATCAATTCTATACGTTGATCCAAAATTGGCATGAGTAGCGCATTGTCGATGATTACGATTAAAATTGGCAGAGCGAACAACAACCAAATTTTCAGCTTTGATTCACTTAGACTTAAAAAGGCAATCAGCAATAATGAAAACACCATTTCGATTTTGGTCAGCGCTCCAAAAACAAGCTTGCCAATACCCAAACCTAATTCTAATGTGATGCCAGGTGCTTGAAATTTGAGCGGAGCTTCAAGAAATGAAATTCCGCAGACCATACCAGCCCATATGAATGTTATGGCAATGATTGCGACAAATAATCCCTTCTTCATATTAAGTGTAATAAATAACTTAGCTTATCGAATGTAAGTAAATGATGTGGATTAAAAAAACACCCCAATCTGAAATCCAAGCCTTGGCTTCACACCTTTATATTCAGGATCAAAAACACCATACTCTTCGTAAAAATATTCTTGTCCCACAACTTCTTCCTTAGTGTCAGTAAAGTCAGTATATCGTATACCTCCACCTACAAAAAAATCGAGCAAAATACGCCTGGTAATGTCGATTTGGACTCCGATTATGGCTCCGCCCTCCGTAGCAGAAATATCCTTTGTAAATTCTTCCGAAAATGAAGTACTACTTTCATTATCATACCACATGAATTGGTAATCCTCTTGATAATCAAGATAGCGGGCATATAATCCTGTATACAAGCCGATATTATGGAAACCAAGAAAGACACTGCGGCTATCACTTCTCAGATGAGAAAGATAAAACCTGTACTGAGCCTCAATCTGAAAACCTTCTTTCGATTCAAAGCTATTTTCTTTTAGGATAAATGAAGGACTGATGACAATACTTGATGATCGATCCCCTAAGTATCTCTCATAACTAAGTTGAAATTCTGCCTTGCTAAATTCTACCGGGCTGATCTTAATAGCATTTTTATTGCTAAAATGATCTGACTGACAGAATAAGACCGAGGGCAACAGGATTGATATTATTAAAAATATATTTTTCATTAACCTTTTTGTTTCAGAATGAGCAAAGGCAATTCACTTTGCAAAGCCATCGTTTTTGTAATACTCTTATGGAATATTCTATCAAAAAAAGATCTATTTTTTGTTCCCATGGCAATGATGTCGATACTATTCAATTTAGCATATTCATCAATAGCTTCGACCACATTTTCATTATATAAGGACGAAATTTTAATATTGTGATCTTTGTATTTCTTCTCGACCAATTCTTTCAAATAAAATCCCGGGTCATTGGATTCGGCATCATCAACATGAACTAGGTGCAAGGTTGCATCAAATTTGAGCGAAAACTTTACCAACTGATCTATCAAAGATTTGTCCAGATCAATATCGTCATATGCATAGAGCAAATTATTAACGCCTTTGTAGCCTGCTTTTTCAGGGACCAATAAAACTGGACAAGGAGACTCATTCATAATTTTGGTGGATACCGACCCGAACCATTTCTTGATGGCTCCCGAATCACCTGTGGTACCCATAATCACCATCTCCGCCGCATTATCCTCGATGGAGTCCAGAATCTCTTCCCCTGGAAAACCAGTTCGAAATTCGCTATCAATGATGGAAGTGGTCATAATATCGCTGGCCCAGTCTCTGTCAAATTCACTCACAAAAGAAGCTAATTTGCTTTTTCGCAATTCTATAAAATCAACATCCACAACGGAGGATTCGTACAATTCTTTTGAGGAAGGAAGATAGACGTGAAGACCTTTGACAATAGCTCCAATATCCGTGGCCAACCTATGACCAAACACAAAGGCATTCGTTGATACGTCGGAGAAATCAACAGGAATGATAATCTTATCCATATTACCAAAATTTTGTTTTTTCAAAATATGTTTAATTGCTTTCCGGAGCGACTTATTAAAGTCTCCATTTGATGTCACAGGTATATATTCTCCATCAATATAGATGCACGGAACAGAAACAAGACTTCTTTGCAAGAAAGTGGCAATGTCAGTCTCTTCTTTCAAGTCAAATGGTATTCCCGCACCCGTCATAAATTTCCGAATGATGTAGGATACCATTTGATGGCTGGAACTCCCCGTTCCAAGAACCGTTATTTCGGTCAAATTTTTATTCGTATTCTGCATAAGCTTCATTGTCTTTTGCAAGATGAGCAATGATGTCATGTGTGGTAACAATCCCGACGAGCTTGCCGCCATCAACTATAGGAATAGCATGTAAGATATTCTCCTTAAAAATCTCCAATGCAATATTTATTTTATCAGTAGATTCCATTGTAGCGATACCCTTTGTCATAATATGACTGATTTCGTAGTTATTCATACGAATGTCTTCAATCTTTTGATCCTCTCTATTATCTAGAAAACCTCTTCTAAAAAACAAGTAATCAGTCATACTTACGATGCCCATCAATTCATCATCATAGGTCACTGGAAGGTGATGAATTTTATGGTTATCAAAAATAGCCGCTGCTGTTGCTATTGAGTCAGTAGGCTTTACCGTATGTAGGTTTTTGGTCATTATCGTGGAAATAGGACTTAGTAAATTCATAACAATTAATTTTATACAAATATGGAAGTCAGTGCAAGATTTAAATATGATGTACATCATCTCAGGCGATGATACTGATCACTATTTAAGGTAATCTTGATTTCTATATTAGCCACGAAGAATGTAACTTGCAAAAAAAAATTAATGCCAGATATAAGTACAGACATTGCTCAACAATTACAGGCAATAATTGACACTGCGATTGATGGAATTATTACTATCAATAATAGAGGTGTAGTGGAAACACTCAATCCGTCTGCTGCGAAGTTATTTGGATATACGCCGAATGAAGTCATTGGTAATAATATAAAAATGCTGATGCCAGAGCCATATCATTCAGAACACGATGGTTATATTCATAGATACCAAACCACAAAATCTCCTCATATCATTGGTATAGGAAGAGAAGTATCAGGAAAAAGAAAAGATGGAACAATCTTCCCATTCCGATTGGCCGTAAGTGAAGTAGTATTGAATGATAGAATAATATATACTGGCATAATACATGACCTCACAGATGTAAAAAAAGCTCAAGAAGAGGTTAAAAAACTAAATAAGAAGTTAGAGAAGAAAGTCAACGAAAGGACGGAAGAACTGGAAAAGACAGTTAACAAATTGCTTTCAACCAATACTACCTTGCAAAAAGAGATAAAAGATAGATTAGCGGCTGAAGAGAAACTACAAACCAGTGAGAATGAATTGAAATCAGCGCTCGCAAAAGAAAAAGAACTCAGCGAATTGAAATCAAGGTTTGTATCCATGGCTTCTCATGAATTCAGAACTCCACTAACATCGATACTTTCCTCGGCTGCAATTATTGGACGGTATGAAAAGGAAGAGCAGCAGGTCAATCGGGAAAAACACATCAATAGAATAAAATCGTCGGTGGCCAATCTCACTGGAATACTCAATGACTTCTTATCCTTGAGCAAGCTTGAGGAAGGACGCGTTGAGGTACACCTTTCAGAATTGAACCTCGATTTATTGTGTCACGAAGTCATTGAAGATACCAAAGGTCTGTTAAAAAGTCAGCAGATTATAACACATAAAGTAATAGGTGACAATCCTCATGTAATCGTAGATGAAAGAATATTGAGAAATATATTATTCAATCTAATTTCAAATGCCATAAAGTATAGCGATAAAGATATCAGCTGTCAAATTAGCTTTGAAAAAGATTATTATCAGTTTGAAATTCAAGATCAAGGTATCGGAATACCATTGGAAGATCAAAAACACCTGTTTACCCGATTTTTTAGAGCTGGAAATGTGACAAATATTCAAGGTACTGGCTTAGGGTTGAATATTGTGAAACGATATGTCGATATTCTTGGTGGAGAAATTTCTTTTATTAGCGAACATGAAGTAGGAACTACTTTTAAAGTTAAGATCCCATATTCTAATTAACAAAATGCAATATGAAAAAAATAGTAGTAATCGAAGATAACCAGGAAGTGAGAGAAAATCTCGCTGAAATACTTACTCTTTCAGGATATGAGGCTCACGAGGCTGAAAATGGAAAGGTTGGTGTGACTGTGGTAAAAGAAATTAAACCAGATCTCATTCTTTGTGATGTAATGATGCCCGAATTGGATGGCTTTGGGGTACTCAAGATTTTGAATCACAATCCAGAACTTATGCATATCCCGTTTATGTTTTTGACCGCCAAAGCCGAAAAAACAGATTTTAGAAAAGGCATGGGGCTTGGTGCCGATGATTATATTACAAAGCCTTACGATGATGTAGAACTTTTGGAAGCCATAGAAATGCGGTTGAAAAAAAGTGAAAAATTAAAGGCGATTGATAATACTGAAGCGGGACTAAGAAGCTTTTTCAATGAAGCCAAAGGTCAGAAAGAACTCAATCAATTATCTGAAGACCGTGAAGTAAGGACGTACTCCAAAAAGGAGGTCATCTATGAATATGGCCAATACCCCAAATGGATATTCTTCGTAGCATCTGGTCAGGTCAAGTGTTACCAAACCAATGAATTTGGAAAAGAATTGATCACCCATGTTTATGGACCAGGAGATTTCTTCGGATTCCTACCTAATTTGACGGATTCGAGATATGATGATTCAGCGATGACTACTGAAGATACCGTATTGAGAATGATTCCACCAGAAGATTTCAAGATGTTGTTGTTCAACAATAGGGATTTTTCCGCAAGGTTTATCAAAATGTTGGCGCATCATGCTGATTATACCGAGCGAAAATTAATAGATCTTGCTTATAGTTCAGTACGCAGGAAGGTAGCAAACGCCTTACTTACCCTCAATGGAAAAGCGAGTGGAAATGTCATTTCGGTCATGAGAGAAGATCTAGCCTCTCTGGCGGGAACTGCCAAAGAAACGACAATAAGAACTCTTGGAGATTTCAAATCTGAAGGCATTGTCCAAATCGATGATGGCAACATTAAGATTTTGGATTTGGAGGCCTTACAAGACATGCCTCAGTAGCCCCCCTTTTGCTTCAGTTGAAAAAGGTCAAGATTTCTGACAACAATTTGCAGCGGTGATTAAGATCATTTTTTGCAATGACACAGATCATTATCTTTAAGTCAATGGTTGCCGATATTTGAATTATAATATTTGAATAACGAATTAAACACTAAAAATCATGACTTTCTTTACTGCATCTTTTGAAACAGTTCTTATTAGATATTTTCTGATGATGGTCGCAGTTGTGGCATCATTCGCTTTGGGATATCCGATATTTGCCATTTTGGCTTTTCCATTATTTATATCTGCCTTCGCAGCGATATCTTTTGGAACAAAACCTAATCAAACCAACCAAAATAACCGTAGTGAAGATGCCAAAGAAATCAACATGGTAAACACTGCAGCTTAGTAGACATATTTTGCATGTTTTTTAATCAAGTCACCGTATCTAGAGAGGTTACGGTGATTTTTTTTTGTTTGTTTTTTGATATTCATGTATTGTTATAATTATTGGCCTTGTTACATTGAACCTACGGCGACCTCTCTGAGGTCGTTCATTACGCAATCATAAATGATTGCTAATGTAAGGTGACCTCGCTGAGGTCATGGAAGGATTGCATTAATTGCTTTTTCAAACTGTATATTTAATTAATACGCTTTCTGAAACCCTTGAAAATCTATTGATAGCGTCCAATGGCGACGTTTTAATTGTGTGATTGTTCATAAATAAAGATGTAAGGTACCTCGCTGAGGTCATGGAAGGATTGAACGTATATTTATACATCAATTAATTTGGGGGTATGGATTAGATCTGATTACATTAATTGCTTTTCCAACTGCCTATTTTATTAATACGCTTTCTGAAATCCTTTGAAAATCTATTGACCGCACCCAAAGGCGGCGTTTTAATTGTGTGATTGTTCATAAATATAAGATGTAAGGTGACCTCGCTCAGGTCATGGAAGGATTGAACGTATATTTAGACATCAATTATAATTTGGGATATGGATTAAATTGGATTGTTTTTCCAACTACATATTTTTTTAATACGCTTTCTGAAATCCTTTGAAAATCTATTGACCGCAACCAATGGCGGCGTTTTAATTGTGTGATTGTCCATAAATGAAGATTTAACGTAACCTCGCTGAGGTCATGGAAGGATTTCATTAAATACTTTTCCAACTGCATATTATATTTATACGCTTTCTGAAACCCTTAAAATCTACTGACTGCAACCAATGGCGACGTTTTAATTGTGTGATTGTTCATAAATAAAGATGTAAGGTGATCTTGCAGAGGTTATGGATGGATTGAACGTATATTTAAACATCAAATTTACTTTGGGGATATGGTTTATATCTGATTTTATTAATTGCTTTTTCAAACTGTATATATTATTAATACGCTTTCTGAAATCCTTTAAAAATCTATTGACCGCAACCAATGACAGCGTTTTAATTGTGTGATTGTTCATTAATAAAGATGTAAGGTGATCTCGCTGAGGTCATGGAAGGATTAAACGTATATTTATTCATCAAATTTACTTTGGCGGTATGGATTAAATCTGATTACATTAATTGCTTTTTCTAACTGTATATTTTAATAATACATTTTCCAGAATTCTTTGAAAGCCCTTTTAATGCACTCAAAGGCGACGTTTTAATTGTGTGATTGTTCATAAATATAAGATGTAAGGTGACCTCGCTGAGGTCATGGAAGGATTGAACGTATATTTAGACATCAAATTTACTTTGGGGGGGTATGGATTATATCTGATTGTATTAATTGCTTTTTCAAACTGTATATATTAATAATACATTTTCCAGAATTCTTTGAAAGCCCTTTTAATGCACGCAAAGGCGGCGTTTTAATTGTGTGATTGTTCATAAATATATGATGTAAGGTGGTCTTCCTGAGGTTATGGATTGATTAATAATTGTACAACATATTAATTTTGAAATAATGAACAATTGGATTGATTATCGCTTTAAAACTATAAATACCAATTGATTACATCGTAATCACCTTACGTTAGCAATCATAAAATGATTGCGTTCGTAATGACCTCAGAGAGGTCACCTTAGGTTTCAATACGGGGTTCGAAGCATTAATTTCCATAAATAAATGTCACAAAACGGGTAATTGCTTAGTTATTAATCAAAATCATCATCACAAAATCATATAGCAATTTATCACCAATCAATTATGGCCAATACATACAGAGCAGTCTACCTTCAAATCGTCTTTGCCGTCAAATATCGCAATGCCCTTTTACATGAATCATGGCGAAATGATCTCTTTGCCTATGCTTCCAAGACATTGACCAACCGTGGGCATTATGCATTAGCCGTAAATGGTCATCACGATCATATTCATATTTTCATAGATTATTCAACCAAAGAATTGATCAGTGATCTGGTAAGAGAAATCAAAAAATCCATGTCAAATTTTATCAGAACAAATAATTTATGCCCGTCAAAATTTGAATGGCAATCAGGTTATGGTGTATTTTCACACGGTACTCGGGAGAAAAGTATAATTATTGAGTATATCAAAAATCAAGAACAACACCATAGAAAGAAAAAATTCAAAGACGAGTACAAATCACAATTGAAAAATTTCGATATCGAATTAAAGGGTGAATACGTATTCCAATTCTTTGACTAACAACATTCATTTGAGCTGCAGGATTCTATATATTGACGAATCTGGATCGCTCCAACCACCCTTTACACCATTTCACATACGCCTCCGCTTTTTCTTCCAGGATCAAATGCACCTTATCCGTACTTTTCAACCTTAATTCATTTTGGGCATTGATCATTTCCTGAAGCTGATTTAGAAGAATGTGAGAAGAAGGAATATTTTCCAATTTTGAAGAATGCAGGCTCAGGTCAATATAATAATCTATGGTACTCCAATCAGAAATTTGATTATACCCATGATCTGTACATGAAATAACCATGTCGTATTTAAGAAAGTCAAGGGACACTGAAGGAACAACTTCTATCGTAGAATTTTCTACCAATTTTTCAGCCTTGGATACGGTTCTATTGGTAATAGAAATGCTTGCAAATTTAAATTTTGGCAAGTACTTAATTACCTGTGCGGCCATATCACCTGCACCAATAATCAATATGTTTTTGCTTCTCAGATTTTCGGTTCCAAAACGGAATTTAGCAGATTTCAAAGCTTGATAGGCTAAGGATACTGTATGTGAAATAAAATCTGTCTCTCTGCATATTTGTTTATGGAATCGCATTATAGATTGAAAGGCGCGCTCCAGGAGAGTACTCATCGAGTCGTTTGCCCTGGCTTCCTCAAATGCACGTTTGACTTGACTAAGGATTTGATCATCACCAAAGATGGCAGATTTGAAGCCAGCACCGAGTTGTAACAAATGCCGAATACAATCTTGATAACCGGAATAAGTCTCGAATTGATCATCAGATATATCCGATTTTTCTGAAATCAAAGAAATCCATTTTTCGATAATCTCAACATTCACATTGCGATCGGCCTCATAATACAATTCTAATCTATTGCACGTTCGAAGTAGGACCAGACCTTCTACATTTAAAGTATAGGTCAGATAGGCATTCAATTGCTTCCAACCATACGATGAGAGATTCATTTTAATCCTTGTCTCTGCATCATTCCGCTGATGATTAATAGAAATTACATAAAGATTCCTCATGGTACTAAATCGCCTTGCTAAACACTTTATCATCAAATGATGTACTCTGAAATATCGGATCTATCGCCGAGCAAATATTTCTAATGAAAAACTTGCCCAAGTCAGTAATCCTTATTTTCTGGTCATTATAAGTCACCAAACCATCTTCCACCAATTCGTCAAGATTTGATAAGAATGGAGAAATCGCAATTGCATCTTGGCTCGCTTCATTCCAGGCTGTAGAATCCTTGCACATCAAATTAAGAATGTGTTTTCGCATCATCAACTCAGATTTACTAAGCCTATGTCCTTTGATTATTGGCAAAGATCCAGTATTCACCTTCTCTTGGTAGGCCTCGACATTTTTTTCGTTTTGAACGTACATAGACCATGAATCACTTATCGAAGATGCGCCCAGGGCAATACTGCATTTGGTATAATTAGGCGTATATCCCATGAAATTCCTGTGCATCTCGCCGTTTTTATAGGATTGATAGAGCGCTTCATCCTCCAAGCAAAAATGATCCATACCTACTGCCTTGTAATCTTCCATTTCAAGTAAATATCTACCTATGTCGTACAATTCATTTTTCTTTACACCAGCTGGTACATCTTTTATCGTAAATGCCCGTTGACTGGCACTTTTCCATGGCACATGTGCGTAGCTATAAAACGCAATTCTATCTGGTTTTTGATCCGCAATAAATTTTGCCGTATCAAGAATATTCGATGGTTTCTGAAAAGGCAAGCCATAGATAATGTCATAATTCACAGATGTATACCCAATTGCCCTAGCCCAGGTTGTCACTCCCCTCACCTCATCGGCAGTCTGCCGCCTATTGATCGCCTTCAAAATATTCGGAGATACATCCTGAACACCAACACTTATCCTTCTAAACCCCAGATTATAAAGTGTCTTCAAATGATGGGAGCTTGTGCTATTGGGATGTGCTTCGAAACTAAACTCATAATCCTCCGCCAAATCCGAATCTTCAAGGATGGTCGAAATCAATTTCTTGAGGTTTTCTGCATCAAAGAAGGTGGGTGTTCCTCCTCCCAGGTGAATCTCCTTTATCGTCGGTCGCTGATCCAAATTTTCGAGATATATCCTCCATTCTTTTAAGACAGTCTCGATATATGGCGACTCTACTTTGTGATTTTTAGTAATCCTCTTATTGCATCCACAATACGTGCAAAGTGCCTCACAAAAAGGCAGATGTATGTACAGGCTCAATTCAGGATATTCGGCATAATTCTTCTTAATATCTGTCAACCACTCCTCTTGCGTTGGAGCATTGGCTTGCCAATGAGGCACAGTAGGATAACTGGTATATCGCGGTACTGAAGTATTGTATTTTTCGATTAGTAGAGGGTCCATAGTAGCATATTCTTTGATGTCGTAAAGTTAGTGCGTAGCTGTACGCCCTTGCATGACCCCAATCATCATGGGCCATGATTTAGATCATTCTGGACCGCTATTTCAATGTTTAATTTTACACAACATCAAATCCAAATAACATGGGACAGCCTACACACAAGCAATACGCAATAGTCACCTATCTCATAATTATATTTATGATTCTGTTTGCCATCGGCATGTTGGCATTGGTAGTTTATAATTCTTAGATAACTTGCAGAATATAGTTGACTCTCAAACCAAATGTACTCATTGCGGAGACATTTGTGAATCACAGGAATTTTCCATCCTTGATGCAGTGTTTTGCTGCAATGGATGCATGACCGTTTATCAACTTCTCAATGATACTGGTATGTCCGCCTATTATCAGTATGGAGAACAACCTGGTATTTCACAAAGGGGCATGGACTCATCTGGTTTTGACTATCTGGAGGACGCCAAGATCGTAGAAAAATTACTGGATTTTCAGGATGGTGGAATATCAAAAGTCACCCTCCATCTACCAGATATTCATTGCAGTGCATGTCTTTGGCTTCTTGAAAACATTGCCAAACTGGACGATGGAATAATTCAGTCCAGGGTAAATTTCACAACCAAAAAAGCAACTATAACATTTCGCAATACCCAAACCAATCTTCGAAATATTGTAAGCCTTCTTACTAAAATTGGCTATGAACCTAGAATAAATTACGATAGCCTTGATCATGATCCACAAGAAGCAAAATATGACAAAAAACTTCTTTATAAGCTGGGATTAGCAGGTTTTGCCTTTGGAAATATAATGTTGTTGAGTTTTCCAGAATATTTGGGTTTTGACAAGGCGAGTTATCTCTTTCATATTGGATATATCAATGTTATTCTCGCCATTCCAGTTTTGCTTTATAGTGGAATCGACTATATTAAATCCGCAATTACAGGCATAAAACTGGGTAATCTTAATATTGATTTGCCAATAGCACTGGGCATGATAGCCTTATTTTCAAGAAGTATTTATGAGATCCTAAGTCATAATGGAGAAGGATATCTGGACAGTTTTACAGGATTTGTCTTTTTTCTATTGATCGGACGATGGTTCCAATCATTTACCTACCAGGCGTTGGATTTTGACAGAAATTACAAATCCTACTTTCCCATATCTGCCATGGTACAATCGGGCAAGGAGTGGATCACCAAATCTATAGACAGCCTCTTGCCTGGGGATATCATTCGAATTCGAAATCAAGAACTTATCCCTGCAGATGGACAACTGCGAAAAGGCAAAGCTAGAATAGATTATAGTTTTGTAACTGGTGAATCTGACTTGATATCCAAGCAAATTGGAGAAGAATTATTCGCAGGAGGAAAGCATCAGGGGGAAAGTATCGAAGTCTGTATTTCGAAGAAGGTAGATCAATCATACCTGACCCAATTATGGAATGAAGATACATTCAAAGAGCGTGGCATTTCTGATTCTAGCAAGTTGGTCTCGTTGATCAGTAAGTACTTCACTTATGTCGTGATTACCATTGCCATTGTCACCATGGCCATTTGGTGGTTCAAAGATACTAGCATGGCTTTCAACACATTTACGGCTGTATTGATAGTTGCTTGCCCTTGCGCTTTGGCATTAGCGATTCCATTTACGTATGGTAATATTCTGCGTCTACTTTCGAGAGGTGGATTTTATTTGAGAAATGTATCCACAATAGAAGATATTCAAGATATAGACCACATAATATTTGATAAGACCGGTACCATTACCAACAACTCCAAGATCGATATTTCCTATCATGGAAAACCTTTAAGTCTTGATCAAAAATCAATACTAAAATCCGTATGTTGTCATTCATCACATCCATTGAGCAAGGCAATCGTGGCAGAACTTGCGGATGCCACGCTTGTTGATATCAATAGTTATCAAGATGTAATTGGCCGAGGATTCTATGCATCTTGCAATGGTACCGATGTCAAGTTGGGCTCATCTACATTCATCTTTGGTGTCGAGAAAAAAAAGAAAGAGCAAGGGGTATTTATTGAAATGGATGGCTCCTATATTGGCTATTTCAAATTTGAGCACACCCTTCGTGAAAATATTAGGCCCATTATTCAAGGATTGCAAAAGAGGTATGAACTTTCCGTCTTATCTGGAGATACGGATCAAGAACAATCAAGAATCCATAAATTATTCGGAAATCGAAGTAATATCTACTTCAACCAAAGTCCAAAAGACAAATTGGAGAAGATAAAGCAGCTTCAAACCAATGGCCACAAAGTAATGATGATCGGAGATGGGCTGAATGATGCCGGTGCCCTTAAACAAGCAAATGTAGGAATCGTTATTTCTGATAAAGCCAACAACTTTTCACCAGCCTGTGACGGCATTTTAGATGCCAGCAGTTTCAGTTCATTACTAAACCAATTGAATTATTTAAGAGGTGCCAAATACATTATCTATGGTGCATTCATTCTTGCCTTTTTATACAATGGAATAGGATTGTCATTCGCCATTACTGGACATTTGAGTCCTGTGGTAGCAGCCATACTGATGCCGTTATCTTCTATTACCGTAATCGTCTACGGTGTGGTGGCCAGTTTTCTAGGGTATAAATACATGCTCAATAATTATATTGTAGAATAATTTTATTTATATTAGAATGCCTTAGAACCTCAACACTCTTATTTGCGTTAGGTTGTAGAAAGGAAAAATAATATCATGAGAGAAATACTAACAGTTAATAATATAAAATGCGGCGGTTGTGAAACAACTGTCAGAGATGGTTTATCAAAAATCGATGGCATAGAAAACATCCAAGTTGACTCAAGTACGGGAGAGGTAGGATTTGATTATTCGAATGAAACATCTCTGGAAAAAGTGCGACTAAAACTTCATAAAATGGGATATACTGAAAATGATCCCAATATTATTGATACTGCAAAAAGTTATGTAAGTTGTATGATTGGTAAGATGAAGTAGCTGAATGGACTTAAGTGACAAAATTGGATTTGCAATAGTACTTTCAATATTTTCGCTAGTCATTGCTGGTCTATTTCCATCGACATATTCACTCGCTTTTTCTATTTTAGTTACCGCAGGCGCTATCATTGTCATAGCATTTTATATATTAAAGGATAATTCAGAACAATAAAATCACAATTTCTATGTCAATAATATCTCAAAAAACAGGTTTTCAGATTCGACCAAGATTTGAGATACATTCAAAACACGAGGTTTCCGAATTAGAAAATATTATGAAAAAGGTGCTTAAGTCAAAAGAAATTCCTTGTGATGGCAAGGTTCGTTACGGCTATGTAAGTCTCTATCCAAAAGAAGAAGATCATCATTATTGGTCGCCTCATTTATCAGTCACCATAGAAGAGCACCCTACTGAAGATGGTAGCCTGCTCAGAGGTCTATATGGTCCTTCTCCAGCGGTTTGGACCATGTTCGTATTCGTCTATGCCGTCATCGCGCTCTCCATTCTCATAGCTACGGTTATAGGATTGGCCAATCTTTCGATAGATGAATCTGGCGCAATATTGTGGGCGGTCCCCTTGCTTATCCTACTGTTTACTTCCATGTATTTTGTATCTTCAACAGGACAAAAAAAAGGGCAAGATCAGATTGAAGATATTCACCATTTTTTTGAAGATTGTATTGGTCAAACCATAGATTAAGCCATGAAGATTTACGGGTCAACAATATTTTTCATCATTTTAATTGCCATCTTATCCAATTGTTCGAATGGCACTTCGAATACCAATCAGACCATCCTGCATCCCAATAACGATAGCGAGCTTACGCTGCTGATGAGGGAAATGTACGACTACTACGACAAGCTTAAAGTAGATATTGAAAAGGGGGATCTCCCAGAAAAAATACGTGAATTCAAAGAAATACACAAAGCAGTGGCAACAGAGCCTTCAAAATCTGAAAGTGCACTATACAAAGCCATGAGTTCTGTCTACCTGGAATCTGCAGAAAGACTAAATTCATCTGGAAAGAATATGCCTGAAGTATTCAATCATATGGTCGATAATTGTATGAATTGTCATAGACAAATGTGCCCTGGTCCAATGGTTAAGATTAAGAAATTGTATATAGCTGCTGCAGATTAATAGTACAAAAATTGCCAGCCTGAATATTATTTTGGAAATAAGTCATATTCAATAATATTTAAGAAACTATATGTTGATAATTGTACGTTCTGATATATGTACAAAAGTAAGTTCCATATGCATCCAAGGCATATTTCTGGCATATTCATCATCCTCTTGGTCATCATACTTCAATCATGTACTACCTCCTACAGGTACAGCTATGAAGAAGAGAATCTACCTGTTTTCAAAGGCGACTTTCGTGAGCATTCCGCAACCGAAGTGAATGAATTATATCCTACTATCAAGGTAGTATCCTTTAATATAAAATTTGCTCAAAATATCGAAGAGGCAATCACCCTACTCCAGGAAGAGCCGCTCAATTCTGCAGATGTCATCCTACTTCAGGAAATGGATGAACTTGGAACAGAACGACTTGCCAAGGTGCTGAATATGAGTTATGCCTACTATCCTGCCGTCCTTCACCCCAAACATGGACAAAATTTTGGAAATGCCATTCTCTCTAAATGGAAAATCAAGAATAGTCAAAAATTCAAACTTCCCCATTCAGGTAAATATTTAGCTCCCTTCGAAGGAAAAAATTACCTAATGAGGAGAACGGCGACAATAGCCAATATCGACATCCGTGGTGAATCCATTGCCTTTGCCAGCACCCATGCCGCAGTCTTTAACACAACTGAAAAACGAAAAGAAATTGCTCAAGCCATCGTATCTGAAATGCAAGATTCAAATGTAAAATGTGCAGTTGTCGGTGGAGATTTCAATTGTCTCGGTGGTGCCGATGTCGATGCCACAGTCAGGACTTTCACATCTTCAGATTTTCTTTGGGCGAGCCAGTTTTTGGGTGTTACTATAAATGAAATGAAGCCAATTCTACGAATTATACCAAAAGACGCCTTTCAATTGGATCACCTTTTTGTTAAGGGGATGTGTATCAATGACGCTGGCAAGGTGAATCAAGAAGGGGTAAGTGATCATTTGCCGATATGGGTGGATTTAGAAGTAGAAGTGGATTAAAAGGTAGCGCTTCAAAATCAAGTAATTTCGAGGAATCTATAGTTATTACAATTCATATATTGCTTTAGGATGGGTCTTAGTCAAATGGAAAGCAGCAGCAAAACCAGGCTAATGACACATTATAGGATTCTTGAGCAATTCCCAAAAATTGAGTTCTTGTGGCATATCGACGACCATACCTCTATAAATTAAAAACAATCCAAAAAACAAGGTGACATAGGGCAAGACCTTTCTAAATTGAAACCTTAAATTCGGAGTAAGAAATTTGAATCCCAAGACAAGGGCAAGCATCATCGGTATTGTCCCCAATCCAAAGAAAGTCATGAATATCATTCCTTTAAATAAGGTTCCTGAAGCTACTGCTCCTGCCAAGGCAAGATAAACCAATCCACAAGGTAAAAGTCCATTCGCTGTGCCCAGGGTAAAAGGGTGATATTGCTTTGCTCTGGCATACATATTTGATATAGCCAACCTCAATTTGTCATAGAATTTTCTTACTGAAGTCAATCCATTGATTTTTTGATCAATATCATAAGACAATAAAAATGAAAACACCAATAGTGCACCAAGGACTATAGACAACACTTTCTGCAAATCTACAACCACAATAAAAGACCCCAAAAGTCCAAAGAAAAGACCTAAAATAGAATAGGTAAATGTACGTCCCAGATTATAGGCCAATCCAGATTGCAATCGTTGCACATTCGTATCTCCCTCATTATCACAAAATGCAATGGCCAATGGACCGCACATCCCCACACAATGCAGACTACCGAATAAACCTAATGTGAATGCAACGTAAAACATAGAATTTATATATAAATCAATTCTTCTTTATAATAAGACTTTCCATTCTCCTTCCAATCTATCTTCAATATCCATTTTCCAGCCAGTAGTTTATCCGTAGATATCGTAGTCACCTTATCCTTCAATACAACATTAAAATCTTTGGACTTATCAGATGGTCTGTAAAAATCTACAGTACCTTCAACCGTACCATTGTTATCAAAATCAATGGTCAAAACTTGAGTTGGCTTGTCATGATCGACATGCACGTTTTGAGATTTCAGACTATTTTGAGTCTTATTGTATTGAGATTGATAGGAAAGATCTTGTGCATAATAATCATCCACAACTAAGCTGTGATCTACACTAAAACTTGCTACCAGAGCAGTAATTACTACACCCACAAAGCATATATAAAATAGTGTGATTCCGTGTCCCCAATTAAATTTCTTAAACATAATTTGTCATTTTCCTGGTCCTAAAAATGTGGTTTCTGATTCATCAATCAATTCTTCGCCGTTATACACTTTAATGAGTAAATCCGTCTTCCGTTTCTTGATTTTATCTTTTGGTATTTTTATAAATACAGCGCCTTCTGTCACTTGATTTTCCAGTGTTTTAGGAGGCTTTCCTATGGTTTCGAACAATATTCCTGGTATGTCATCACACTTGAATGTCACTACCATTTCTGCATCCGTCTTGTTGATCAATTGATAGTTGTATAAGTTGCTGATGTAGCCGTCATCATTGTCCTGGTAGAGCATGCCTGGAGTTCTCAAAAAGAGCGTCTCCACACTAGATCGATTCATAAAAAGAAAAGATTCCAAACCCAACAATGCCACCAACACCAAGGTATATGCGGCCACCCTACTATTCCAAAGTGAATTCTTTTTCTCAACAATTCCATTATAACTATCAATTCGAATAAGTCCTTCTGGTCTCTTAATCTTAACCATGACTTCATCACAAGCATCCATGCAAGCAGTACAATTAATACATTCAAGCTGGGTCCCATTTCTGATATCAATACCTGTGGGACAAACTTTTACACAAAGTCCACAATCCACACAATCTCCTTTTTCTGGTTCGAGCGTAACTCCCCCCGCAGCTATATTAAGTCCCGCGGCAGTACTTGAGGCCTGTTTATTCCTTTTGGATCGAGTGAGTTTTCCTCTGGGTTCTCCTCGCTCAAAATCGTATGCTACTGCCAAAGAATTCTCATCCAATAATACACCTTGGAGTCGACCATATGGGCAAATAGTAGTACAAACCTGCTCCCTCATCACTGAAAAGACACCGTAAAACATCCCAGTAAAAATGAGCATGGCGATGAAGCCCTTCCAATGCTCACTTATAGGTTCGGTTACAATCTTTGTCACCTCATCTAATCCGATGATATAAGCCAAAAACGTATGTGCGATAAGGGCAGAAATCAATAGAAAGATCAATTGCTTCCCAATCTTTTTTACATATTTGTCCGTAGTCCATGGTGCTTTTGCCAGCCTTCTTTGGGCATTCGCATCTCCTTCGATCCAATATTCAATACGCCTAAAAACCATTTCCATAAATATGGTTTGTGGACATACCCAGCCACAAAAAAGTCTTCCATAGATTACTGTAAATAACACAATGAAGACCATAAAAATCAACATGGCAATTACAAAAAGATGGAAATCCTGAGGGGCAAAATAAACCCCAAAAAGAATAAACTCTGTCTCAGGTACATTTAGGAGGACGAAGGGTCTACCATTCATCTTTATGAATGGCAATCCAAAAAGAACCAAAAGAAGAAAATATGAAACATACTTTCGATAATCATAAAATCTTCCTTTTGGCTTCTTAGGATAAATCCAAATCCGCTTTCCAGAACTATCTACAGTTGCAATTTTGTCCCGGTAGACGTCACCTTCAATTTGATCAACTATTGGATTACTGCTCATGAGATTTTTCTTACTCTTGGGTTTTTGCCGTTAGTACTTCTTCATAAAAGTCTCCTTCTCGGGCTTTAGGATTTGGAGGATTTGTACCTTGAAGTGTCCGGATATAACTTGCCAGATTCAGTATCGTTGCTGGTTGCATTTGGGTCTTCCAGGCAATCATTCCTTTCTCTGGTACACCATTCTTGATGGTTTGATACACATCCGACAGGCTTCCTCCATGTACCCAGTACTTATCGGTCAGATTCTGCCCTACTCCACCCTGGCCTTCAGCTCCATGACATGCCGCACAATTGGCAATGTAAATACCGTAAGCTTTTTCAAGTTGTTTAGGATCAGTGACTTCAACAAGGTTCTTTTCATCAATTGAATTCTTTTGTCTAGCAGCGAATGCGGCTTTCTGGTCTTCTCCTTTTTGCATCTCAGCTATATATTCTTCATGCTGGCTAAGTCCAATATCAGATCCGTGATAAACATAGAGATATCCAATACCAATGAAAATTGTTAGATAAAAAGTCCAGACCCACCAAGGTGGAAGACGATTATCCAATTCGCGTATACCATCGTAGTCATGACCAAGATCTATATCAGCTTCTTTGTCCATTGGTACCAAGCTCCAAGCCTTGTCATACATTACCTTGAGCCATGAAACTTTGTCCTCTGCTTTAGGAGCTTCAAAATCGATACCCTGTTCTTTCAAAAGTTCTCTTTGCTGATATTCTACAATGCCATTCATAGCATTCCACAAGGTGATTCCGACACCTGCTAATACCATCAATCCCATTACCAAAAAGATATTATGATATGCCCAATCCAGGTATGGGTTGGTCTTGACCTTTCCTTCTGCCATTGCCAGAATAGGAAGTATCAATATTATTAAGGTATAGATAGTTTTACTTGTTATAAACTTTCTCATAGTTATCAAATTTGTGGATTGTTAATAGAATCATCATCCGCCAAAGGTAGATTTGCAACTTCGCTGAGTTCTTCATTATTCTTTATGAATGCCAGATAAATAGACATCGTGAATACTATGAAAAATGTCAGCAAGGCGAAGAGTGCCATCCAATTGATATTACCCGCTGTTTCTAATATATATTTGTACATTTTGTCTTTTTTTAATTTTCAGTGATTTGTTTTGGTTTGATATCAGTACCCAATCTCTGCAAATAAGCAATCATCGCAACGATTTCCTTCTTCTCAAGGTCTTCCTGTTCAATGCCCTGGTCATTCAACTCTGATGCAATCTTTTTTGCTTGACGTTTTAGGTCTGCAACAGCCCTGTCTTCATAGCCTTTTGGATATGGCGTATTGAGCATTCTGAGCACGCTTATTTTGGCTCTGGTATATGTGGTATCAATGTCTTGATCCAGCATCCATGAATACTCTGGCATAATAGATCCAGGAGACATACTTTCTGGTTCGAGCATATGATTGTAATGCCAGCTATGTGGATATTTTCCTCCTACACGATGAAGATCTGGTCCCGTACGCTTGCTTCCCCATAAGAAAGGCCGGTCATAAATGAATTCTCCAGATTTACTGAATTCTCCATAACGCTCAGTCTCAGACCGGAAAGGCCTCACCATCTGTGAATGACAACCAATACACCCTTCTTTGATGTACAAGTCCCTACCTTCTAATTCTAGAGCCGTATATGGTTTTACGCTTTCAATCTTAGGTACATTCTCGTCGATGACGATCATTGGGAATATTTCTACCAATCCTCCTATCAATACAACTATCGCACTTGCCACCAACATCTGAATAGGTCTTCTTTCAATCCATCTGTGCCAGTGTTCTCCTTTATGAGGAACGTATTTCTCTCTCGCTGGTGCAGAAGCTTCTACATTACTAATAAGGCTTCCTGCCTTGGCTGTTTTGTAAAGATTCCAAGCCATGATCAATACACCAATGACATAGATCGTACCACCGAGTGCTCTCACCATATACATAGGAATAATCTGAGTTACTGTCTCAAGGAAATTACCGTAGGCCAAGAATCCATCTGCTGTAAATTTTTTCCACATCAAACTCTGAGTCCAACCTGCCCAGTACAAAGGAATCGTGTAAAACATAGTACCCAAGGTTCCCAACCAAAAGTGTGTATTGGCCATCTTCACAGAGAAGAGCTTTGTGCCATACAATCTTGGCCACAACCAATACAATACTCCGAAGGTCAACATACCATTCCAGCCCAAGGTACCTACGTGTACGTGACCTACTGTCCAGTCTGTATAATGACTAATCGCATTGATAGACTTGATACTTAGCAATGGTCCTTCTAATGTTGCCATACCGTAAGCTGTGACGGCCACAACCATGAACTTGAGGATTGGGTCTCTTCGAACTCTATCCCATGCACCTCTCAATGTCAATAATCCATTCAACATACCTCCCCATGAAGGAGCGATAAGCATAAGACTAAATACTGATCCCAGTGACTGTGCCCAATCTGGAAGGGAAGTATACAATAAGTGGTGTGGTCCAGCCCAGATATAGATAAAGATCAGTGCCCAGAAGTGAATAATCGATAATTTGTATGAATATACTGGTCGATTAGCCGCCTTGGGCAAGAAGTAGTACATCAAACCAAGGTATGGTGTGGTTAGGAAAAATGCCACCGCATTGTGTCCATACCACCATTGGATCAGTGCATCCTGCACTCCTGCAAATACTGGAATACTGTTCCACATATGAACTGGGATCTCCAGATTCTTTACTACGTGCAGTACAGTCACTGTAATCCAGGTCGCGATATAGAACCAGATCGCCACATAGATATGATTCTCTCTTCTCTTGATTATGGTACCGAACATATTCAGGCCGAATACAATCCAAACCAAGGCTATGGCAATATCAATAGGCCATTCCAATTCGGCATATTCGGCAGAGGATGTAATACCTAGTGGAAGGGTTACGGCTGCGGCAAGTATTATCAACTGCCATCCCCAAAAATGGATCAACGATAACTTGTCACTCCACATTCTTGTTTTCAGCAATCGCTGCAAGGAGTAGTAGACTCCCATAAATATTCCGTTTCCTACAAACGCAAAAATCACCGCATTTGTGTGCAGTGGTCTTATTCGCCCAAAGGTAAAGTACTGGGTGACATTAAATTCTGGCCATATTAGTTGGAGAGCGGCCCAAAGGCCTACGATCATCCCCACAATACCCCAGATTGTAGTCGCTATTCCAAAGTCTCGTACGATTTTATTGTCGTAACTAAATGTTTCTACTTTAGACATTTTCTCGTGGTTTTGTTTCATTAATAGTGAATTCATAATTTTCATTGAGCAACTCTGGCGATAACATGTCATCGTCGATCAATATTCGCATAGATGGTGTGAAATCATCATCGTATTGTCCATCCCGTACTGCCCAGAAAAAGGCAAACAAGAAGCCTCCTGCAATAAGGAGACTGATGATGATTAACAATAGGATTATTTTCATGACTTTTTATTGCGTTTTATAGATGCAAGGTAGAAGTTGAAATAGTGTGGTCTGATGAGTAATATCATCCTGAATAATGATTAGTATCACCTAAATACTATCTAGTTGATTTATAATTTTATTTGTTGATTTTTAATTGTAGAATTTATTGTATCGCAGAGATTTTAATTTGCCAGATTTGTTTTATCTTACATTATCTGATCATCAGACTTACATCAGTGTTTTAGCATGCTGATGTATGCCTAAAATGTAATAGAATGAAACCTCCAACAAAACCACTCCTGGTAAGTATATCCTCTATTTGCCTATTTTTATTGATTATTTTACTTGGTCTTTACTGTACTCCAAAAGGAGATTCCACTAACAACCTGGAAGATGCAGCTATCAGCGAGCATCATCATCCACCTAATACGAAACCCATCATCAAAAACCCAGCCTGGCCAGAAGCTGCAGATCTGACTGCTGCAGATATTCCATGGACAAAGTACAATTCTATTACTGAAAGCAACATCGATGCCTTTATGCTTGATATGAGAGATTATGTCCTTAATGATTTGATTCCAGCAGATTTTGATTTGGAAACAGCTGGTAATTGGTATAGTCTGCAATATCCTACAGGAAGAGAACCTATTCATGGTGCATTTAATCCTGGAGGAACACACCCGCGACCAGCAAAAAACACCTCCGATATTCATTTCGTCACTACTTATTATAATGTTTTTGGTGGTGTTACATTAAAAGAAAATTGGGACAGCTTGTCAAAGCCCAATGAGAATATTAATTATCTTGAAGGGACTGTTATTGCACAATTGGATTTGTTTACCTACAAACAGCCTATGATGGATGGAGCACCTTCCTGGAAGATCTTGGGTAATAAGGATGGCACAATGTCAAAAGACACAATTACTGTCTGGCTTGGTCAATTTGAGATTGCACTGAAAGATGGTCGGTTATCAAAATCAGGATGGTCCTATTTAAAATATGCCTATGACAAAAATTATGCTTATCCAGATGGCCTTCAAGCTCCTGCAAAAGAATGGGGAAAATACGATGGCCTTAAAAAAATGGCTCCGGTAGGTGCAAATTGGATTGGAGAAGATAATATAGCAACTTCTGTTTTTAGCAAATATGTGGACAATTCCATAAAAAGAGAATTTGTAGCAGCAGATGGTCACAACCTTACCACCGTTGGCCAAAAAGTAGCTTGTACGAGTTGTCATGCCTCAGCTCAATGGAATAAAAATAATCTGTGCTGCAATGCAGGATCCAACCTTGCTAATAACTTTAGATCAGGAGATCCATTCACTGGGACTGATTGGGTCATGTTGGACAATGATTTGTTGATAAAATTGGCTGCGGGAAGTTTGATTCGACCTCTTAGAAGGAAGGGAAATCCATATGATCCATGTGATCCTCCCTGCGATTTTCAGCGAAAAAATAATCTCAAAAAGAAATAAAGCGTTGGTAATTTTTGGAAACCAAAAGATTTATAACTTTACATTCTTTAGCCGGTTATATTAGTGATATTCATAAGCAGGAGTATCATTTAAAGGCCATGCTTTTTTCACCTTTTAGTTAAATCTCTTTGATGTTGTTTTGGAAAGTTAGAGTACTGAAAATGCCTGCAATATAGTCCTTGTATAGGTTTTTTATACCGTCATTTCATTGGAAGGGGGTATTCAGAAATACGCCCAGGAAGAATGTTTATGCTTTTGTTATTTCTTCAGACTAGATAATTTCAACATCGAATAAATTGGGCAATAACCATACAACGCAGTGCTAAAAAGTATCAATGCCAGGATTACTGAAATATACGCCCAAATCCCTAAAGCGCTATTCGATATTACCATCAATATTAAAAATGCCGAAATCGTCACTCTGATGAGTCTGTCCATTTTTCCTAAATTCCTTTTCATTGCGTTATATTTTTTAAAAACCAAGCGTTTAATCAATCACTCCAATTGCTTTACTTCTTTGTTGAGCAGTTTTTGAGTTTGTTTGAGTTTTTTCCTGAGCATATCCAAATCTGCCGATATAGCCAATTCTTCAGGGTACGAGCCTGTGTTTTCTTTCAACATTGATCTGATCTGTGACCCAATTCTCCAGTGTTCTCTTGCAGCTTTGGCCTCAGAAGGGTTTCTGAGTAATTTCAGTCGCTCAATGGTCAGTGTTATTCTGAATATATTGGCCGCTATTTCAGTCATGGACATATAGTTGTTCATACTTCGATGCAAGGCGACACCACGATCCTGCTTGAGCTCAGTCATCGTCTTATTATACATACCCAAATATCCTTCGTTCATGAAAAATTGAAAATCCTTGACATGGGCTCTTGCAGCAGCACTATTCAGCTTGAGGTTGAGGTGTTTGATTTCATCTTTGCCAATCATTCTATTGAGATAGTCCTGACCGCTGAGCATTACATTGAGGTCTTCTAATTCGTTGAGGAAGTAAGTGCGCGCGCGTTTTACAATGGGCTTCCTGCCGTCTGCTTGTAGAGCGACCAAAAAGCATGCAAACTTCGTCAACTTCATATTCGATCCTACATCCGAATCTGCTTTAATAAAATTGTCTTCAATAGAGATCCCAAGTTGTACACATACCTTTTTTGCCTTTTCAATACTTGGCATCAAAGTCTTAATGCTCTTATAGCCCAATACATTGGCATACCAGGATGCCCACCAATAAAATTGGCCATCCTCACTGAATCCAAATTCAGCCATTGTAGGTTTATGACTCCTGAGATCTACTTTCATTTGACTCTTTTATTTAGAAGATTTTTTTATTAATTTGAATGCCCAGTCGTAATGACTAGACGTATTAGAAATTAGATATGCCGCTAGTGATGTAGAACCAGTCCAATTGTATTTTTTCTTTGTAAAAAGCTCTTCATTCGTATGCATGTCAATCAGTTTTCGAACTTTCTTATGGCTGCCTTTCAATTTTTTAAGGATCTTTTCATACTCATCATCCTTATATTTCTTCCATATCTCACGATTGAGGTCAGGTAAGGTCTTCCATGTATATCCTTTTTTGGGCATATCAGGTTTCTCTCCAGTTTTTCCCACATCATACCACCCCAACATCATCTTATGCCATTCATGGACGTGGGCCAAAACATCCTTAATGTTTCTGTTCAGTGATCCTTTGGGGAATTCGAATTCGCCTTTCTCTTCTCGAAGTTGTTTTACCTGAAGCAATAATTTCTCAAAATTTGCATCGCTGAGTTGTTGAAGTTCTGATTTGTTTTTAGGTCTTGGCATTGTTTCTTTGATTAATTAATTACACGCTATTGTTCCATATCTCTGATTTCGTGCAATGCTTCATATGCATGAGTAGCATAAATGAGTGCTGGTCCGCCACCCATCATTACTGCGACATTTATTGTTTCAATTATCTCATTGTCAGTGGCTCCTGCCTTTATTGCATCATTTAAATGATATACGATACACTCATTGCATCTTATCGAAATAGATATACCTAAAGCTATGAGTTCTTTGTATTTATTTGGAATTTCTCCAGATTTAATTGATGATTTGTGAAGGTTACTGAAGTGTTCCATCATCTCTTGACTTTCTCCGCCTAACTTTCTGATTACTGATTTTACATGTTCATATTCCGCTTGATATTTCATCTTGGATATTTTTTATTTAATTGTATTCATAGCATCCTAAACCACCAATTTGCCATTATAGATAGCTTTCAATATGTCATTAGAAGTGATTATCCCAATAATTTGATCGTCCTTGGTAACGGGTAGAGCGTGAATGCTATTTTCGACCATTAATTGGACGATTTCTTTAATCTCAGTATCAGCAGAAATCGATATTACATCAGATGTCATCTCCTCCCGCACATCTAACCTTCTCTCAATGCTAAATCCATTATAGTTTATTGCAAACTGATCCATCTCATGTATCGCCTTCAATACATCGGTCGAGCTAATAATCGCTCTAATTGCCCCATTCGAATTCAAGATGGGAAGGTGATTGATATTTGACTTTGTAAATGTATTGACCACCTCACTGAATGGAGTATCGGTCTTGGCAGTTAATACATTCTTGGACATTATTTCCTTTACAATCGACATTTTTATCAATTTTAGTTTATTTCAATTTTCATTTACAAATCGGTTTTTGATCCTTTGATATCGTGATTTCTTATCCATTCCAAAATTTTTATTACTCCCCAAAATGCTGGCAACACCAATACTGTCAGAAGTAATCCTGCTATTAATGGATTTGCTAAAAATTCACCTATTTTCATGAATGTCTTCATACCAATCCTCAATTCATTTTATTAAGAATAATCGGTTTTGAGGGGATAGCATCCAAGAGTACTCTTGTCAAATATTCACACTCGACGAACACTGTCTCATCTTCAAGCAATTCATCAAACTGCTTCATCGAAGGTTTGATCTTGTATCGATCTTTTTTATCGCTTTCTATGGTAATATTTTCCATTGCAGTGATTTTACCAATATTCTTAATCTTGGTCTTATCAGTAATGGCTCGATAAGTAATATCAGAATTCTCCTCAAGGGAAAGTAGGCTTACCGCCCATTGATCTTTTTTCAATTCTTGCGATAATACGACATGTCCATTGTACATTCGAGCCACCGAGCCTTCCCCCATCACAAATAGTGTATCATGCTCTACCACTGTACCTTTCACTATACTATCATTAATGAACTCCAAAGGGATGCACTCCGACCTGCCAGACACATACATCTGCTCTCCAGCAATCCGACAATCTTCTCTTTCTTCCACATCCTTGAGGGGTAGCATGAAGTAATTTTCCTTTCTCAGCGTGATATCTTGTCTGTCAATAACCAGGAGCGCACTATCACTTTCGCATATAAACACCCCAGTGTAAGAAGGCGGAATTTCAACCAAATCTTCTTCTCCAAGCGGATATGCCTTATCAAAAACTACTGGTGGAGTACAAGCTGAAACAAGTAAGATAAAACCTAGCAATGCCAATATATTATTCCTCATTTGTGAAATCATTTATGGTTACAAGTTGAAGGGAAAGCGAGTGAATATGAATGATGCAAATCACATTATTGGATGACATTAAACATTTCTACAGCCTGTTAGTATCGATATTTTTGAAGGTATAAGCTAAAATATGTATACTATGAAGAAGGATTTAATAACGATAGAGGTAGAAGGGCAGCACGTCGCATGGAGCAATGAACTCAACAATATTAATGATGAATTGGTACGGAATGAGGGCATTTTGGAAAAGATGGTTTCACCCACTAATAAGAAGAAAGTTGAACATTTTCAGAATCAATTTCTCATTCAGCGAAATGTAATAGCCAAACTGAAAAATGAAATCAAGAAACATGATTTTGCAATCGAAAGAGAAGGCCATAAACCGTTTGATCGTTTGAAGCCTAGTGACTTGAACTACCATAAAAAAATAGCTGACAAAATAGAAATGGAAATGAAGATCATAAAGGAATTAAAGGCAGAGTTCGATGCTTTTGTGAAGGAGCAAGGATAATAAGTAATTGCTTTAAAGCCAAATGATTTTTTTCTCAGATTTTATTGCAATACAATAGATTTCTCATTGAAGACGAACCTATACCAGACATATTCAGTAGACTAACTTTCAATGAAGATAGCTCTTGAAATAACCACGAGGTAAAAGAAGCATAGCCCTGACTGGGCTTTGGGATGTGGGAGCAGCCTTGCGTGCTGCATTGGGCCAGTCTAGACTTTTTTGGTTCGTTTTTTTGGCAATGCAAAAAATGAACGCCCGTCCTGGCGAAGGACCAATCTAGTTTGAAAATTATACCTCGTATTTAGGTAAAATATAAGAAAAACGGGGTTTCAATTCAGGAGTAAAACTATGCAATCAATGATTTATAAAGGATATTCCTATTTATGAATATCCCTACACCATACCCACTAAGCTTACCAATTGTGGTCTCAAACTGATCATCGTTCAATATATCTTATCCCAAAAATCTTAATTTTAAGCTACCCTACTATTCTCGATTCTAAGATATTTAATAATATCACTGGCTATCATTGCATTCATCCCCCTTACTCTGGAAGCTTCATCTCCTGCCAATCCATGAAAATATACACCAATCAATGCTGCTTCCAATGATGTATATCCTTGAGCTAACAATCCTGTCAAAACTCCAGTCAACACATCACCACTTCCACCAGTAGCCATACCAGGATTTCCAGTTGTATTGAAAAAAACATTACCGTTGGAATCCGTAATTACTGTATCCGCATCTTTGAGCACTACAATGCAGCTGTGCTTTTCCGACAAAGCAATTTGCTTCTCCAATCTTTCCATACTATTCTTCCATCCTCCCACCAACCTTTCAAATTCTTTGGGATGCGGTGTCAAGATTGTTCCATCTGGAATAAGTGCTTGCAATGTTTTATCACTGCTGATGATATTGAGGGCGTCCGCATCCAAAACCATCGATGCAATCGCAGTATTCATCAAGTGAGCCAATGCATCGATCGTCTCTTTGGACTGTCCGAGTCCAGGGCCAATCCCAATGCTCTTATAATTCGAAATATTTGGCAGAGTCGAAAAATGATATTCATGTGGATCTATACTACACATAGCCTCAGGAATTGAAACTTGTATTAAATCCAGGCCGCACCTTGGAACGTGCATTGTCAACAACCCTACTCCGCTCCGAAGGCATGCTCCACCACTTAATATTGCTGCACCCATCTTACCTCTTGCACCCGCTATTATCAGGGCATGACCATAGGTACCTTTATGAGAATATTTTTCCCTCGACTTTACACTATCGATTATTGAAGCGTCCAGTAAAAAATATTTACTCGGCAGGGATTGGATAAAATTTTCATCCAGCCCTATATCCGCTACCTTCCATTCCTTAATATATTCGGATGATTCAGGTAAAAAGAAGCTCAATTTTGGTCTTTGAAAACTGATTACAAGGTCAGACTTTACGATATGAATCCCTTCCAGAATGTCATCGCAATACATGCCTGAAGGTAGATCAATGGAATAAATTGCAGCTGAGCTTTCATTCACAACATCTATAATACTACTTGCCCATCCTTCAATTTTCCTGCTCAAACCAGACCCAAAAAGTCCATCGATAATAACATCAAAATCACCCAAATTAGGCAGTTCTGAATTTTTGTCCACAGTTAGAATATTATCTATCTTATGGCTATTGACTTCACAATCGGGAGATAGATTGTCATTGATCATAAAAAGAAAAGGTTGCACTTCAAATCCCTTCCACATCAAAATTCGAGCTACAGCCAGACCATCTCCGCCATTATTGCCAGTACCGCACACCACAGCTATCGACATGCCAGGATTGAGTCGATTTTCTATCGCTGACACAAAAGCATTGGATGCCCTCTCCATCAAATCGATCGATCGTATAGGTTCATGCACAATGGTGAATTGATCCGTATTCCTGGTTTCAACAGAGGAAATTATTTTCTTAAGACTTTGCATATTTCTTTATACAATTTTCAAATTGAATTTCAGCATCACTTTACCAAGGGGAAAATAATGGTAGTCATCCAGACTACAAAAAAATCACAGCTCGGAATGATGATCCAAACTATGAAGTCATAGCCCAAAAGGCATTTAATCAATTTATTTTGATGTGGAATGTCATTACGAATTAACCAATTTTAAAATTCTCAATCCAAATTCAATTGTCTTCGCAAATCCTCAACCAATCTTTGTTTTTTAGTCAATTCTTTTCGTCTGTTATTCATAGCTTGTCCCTTCATTTCATTCAATTCCAATGATATTTTGTACAGGTAATCACTGAATGCCTCAAGCATGACATCCTTATATTTTCCGTCTATTGAAATTTTCATAGAAGAGAGTTTTGCATAAAGTAATTGACTTTTTTGAACAATTTTATTTAATCAACATATGAGCATCCAATGCAATTCCTCCAATCTCATCTATCGCAAATGGATTGATATCAACCTCCACAATATTTTCAAGATCATGAATCAGGTGGGAGAAGTTGACAATTACATCTACCAAATGTTCTTTATTAATGGCAGGCATACCTCTGAAACCAGAAATCAATGTATGCGCTTTGGTCAATTTGATCAATCGGCAGGCATCCGCTCTAGTCAACGGTGCAAGTGCCATATGCGCATCATTCCACAATTCAACTAAAGAACCTCCCATACCAAATACCAAGGCTGGGCCAAATACTTTATCTCTCACAGCTCCAATCAACAATTCGTATCTTTTGTCTATCATTTTCTCTACCAATACACCCATGATTTCTGCGTCAGGTTCTTTAATCTTTACTCGGGTAATGACATCCTCATATGCATATTCCGCTTCTTTGTAGTCTTTGATATTCAAGATTACACCTCCTACATCAATCTTATGCCCTATATCGGGTGACACTATCTTCATCACCACTGGAAACCCCAATCGCACTGCATGATATTCGGCCTCTCTGGCACTTATAGCTATTTGCGAATCAGGAGTATCTATATGGTAACAGTTTAATATTTTTTTCGCTTCTATTTCTGTTAGTCGCTCTCTGTCCTGAACACCAGCATATTGAATAATGGTTTGGGCCAATTCAGTATCATATTCAATTTTTTCTTCCTCTCTCGCTTCAGTTTCATTTTGTATTTCCGTGTACTCTACCATCTTGGTAAACACATTTACCGCACTTTCGGGGTATCTATAATTTGGAATCCCTGCAGCTTCAAGAATCTCTCTTGCTTCCCTGACATCCGCTTCACCCATCCAACAGGCAATTATTGGTTTTTTATTTTGAGAATACTGTTTGACCAAGGCCTGAGCAGCATCCGTCGGATTAGATACTCCCTGTGTTGTGAAAATGGCAATGAGCCCATCGACATTTGCATCTTCACTGCATATAGATACCGCCTGAGCAAAAGTATCTGCTGAGGCATCCCCCAAAACATCGATTGGATTTTTCTTACTGGCGTAGGCAGGCAACTTTTTGTCCAGTTCATTGAAAGTATTATCGGCTAGCTCTGCCAGTTGACCGCTTTTTTTCATCAGCATATCCGTCGCCATCACAGCAGGACCTCCAGCATTGGTGACAATTGCCAGGTTGGGGCCGTGAGGAAAGGGCTGACTTGAAAATGCCTGTGCTACATGGAACAACTCTGCTATAGTATCTACTCTGAGTATGCCCGCTTGTTCGAAAGCTGCATCGTAAATCATATCATTGGCGGCCAATGCACCAGTATGAGAGGCCGCAGCCTTTGCACCCTGCACACTCCTTCCAGCTTTCACAGCTATGATAGGTTTTTTGGGTGATACACGCGACGCTACTTCCAGGAATCTTTCGCCTTCCTCCAAACTTTCGATGTATAATAATATGCAGTCCGTTTTATCATCATTTTCGAAGTACTCAATCAGATCAGAAAAGTCTACGTCCATCATTGACCCGATAGACACAAAACCGCTAAAACCCACACTTTGATCAACAGCCCAATCCAAGATTGAAGCACTCAGGGCGCCACTTTGTGATATGAATGCCAGGTTTCCTGGTAAAGCTTGTCGAGAATAAAAGCCCAGATTCAAATCTTTCCATGGATTGATGATTCCAATACAATTTGGACCTATAGCGCGAATGTCATAGTTTTCACAAATCTCTTTTATCTCTTCGTAAAGCTGATTTCCTTGCTTCCCTGCTTCTTTGAATCCTGCAGATAATATCATGACTGATCTAATACCTTTCTCACCACATTCTTTCAATATCTGAGGTATGGTCGAAGCAGGAGTTGCAATTACAGCCATGTCTATTTCTGCTCCAATCTCGCCCACAGAAGAGTAACAAGTATATCCTTGTACCACATCATATTTCGGATTGATCGCATAGACCTGTCCTTTATATTCACTTTCAATCAGATTATCAAAAAGCGTATATCCAATGCTCCCTCTAGTCTGAGAAGCACCAATGACCGCAACACTTTGGGCATTGAGCATTGTATATACATTACTTTCTTGTACTACATCATTTGAATGCATAGGCTTTAATTTTATTGATTCCTGTATCACGCTTATAGTTTGTGAAAATTTCTTTGACTACTTGGTTTATTTTATCTTCAACATCAGGCATTCCTTCATCTACCCTTCCTGAAGCTTTGGCATGCCATACCACTTGACCACTTCGCGTATCAATGATGTCGATGACAAGAGATCCGACTTGATATTCGTACACATCTACGGCTCTCGGATATCTCCATCTACTATAGTAGGCATTATAAATTCCAGCTTCTAGTTCGGTATCCACTATTATAAACCAGTAAATTTGCAAATCTGGATTCTCAGAATAGAAATACCCTATCTCTTGAAACTCCTTTTCCACCGCACGGTCTATCCTTTGTTTATTAATTGGATTTGCTCCCTTTTCGAAACCATGATCGTCATGGATGATGTCAAAAGTTCTATACTTTTTGAAATTAATGTCAGTTTCCTTATCCGAAATAATATCATACTGAAATGCACATGATGTAAATGTCATCAATGAAGTTAGCAAGCAAAATAAAAGCAAGTACCATTTCCAATTTCCTCTCATATATTCCGTGCCATAAGTAATTAATTATTTCAATTTCTACACTTCAAAATTCCTTTATCTCTGCTTCAAAAAACTTGATTTATATCACCAATTCCTATGATTTCGGTCATATCCACAAGTTTAATTGCCATTTAATTTTGGAAACAAATAACATAGGACATGTCTATTTTAAAATCAAGCTTTTTACTTGTGATGCTTCTACATGGATTGATTCATATCCTGGGCTTTATCAAAGCCAACAACCTTATGGAAATATCCTCACTCACCAATGACATTAGTAGACCTGTGGGTTGGTTATGGCTTGTTGCTTCCTCGATTTTTATTATTGCAACAGTAATTTTTGGAATGAACAAAGAATGGTCAAAGGTGGCAATTGCAGGCGTGATACTCTCTCAAATATTGATTTCCTTTGTCTGGAGTGATGCAAAATTTGGCACCTTGTCGAACGTCCTAATTTTGTGTGTCGCAATGATCACCGTAATGGAAGCCAGATTCAAAAACTCATTTAGACAAGATGCCTCCGAGAGCATTCTCAGGTCTAATGAAGCCAAGCGCGAAACACTGGTTAATAATGACATAATGCACCTGCCCATTCCTCTTCAGAAGTACTTACATTTTGTAGATGTTGTTGGCAAACCAAAATTGAGGAATATGGAGGTTATAATGAAGGGAAGTATGCGAAGTAAAGAGAAAGATTGGTTTGCCTTTGCTTCTACTCAATACAATACATTTGACAAGAATGAAAGATTGTTTTTCATGGATGGGAAAGTTAACAAGTTACCGACCTCGGGCTATCATTATTTTAAAGATAAAAATGCCAAAATGGACATAAAATTGCTTTCTGTCTTTCCTGTAGTTTCCGAATCGAACGACCTCCTTAGAAAGGCAGAAACAGTCACGTTATTCAATGATATGTGCATCATGGCACCGGCCAGTCTTATTGATCAAAACATCATTTGGGAAGAAGTGAACGACTATGAGGTCATTGCACATTTTACCAATGATGGAATCACAATAACTGCTTCACTCTTCTTCGATAAGGAAGGAGCTCTGATCAATTTTTATTCAGAAGATAGAATGGATATCAGTGACAATAAGCAATATGGGTTTTCAACTCCTATTTCAGGTTACAAAGATCACAAAGGGTATATAATGCCTACTTATGGAGAAGCCATTTGGCATTATCCTGAAGGAGAATTTGTATATGGAAAATTTGATATTCTTTCTATCTCTTACAATGTGAAGAAAGTGTCGGATAACAAGAAAAACAAATAATATAAAATGGTTTGATAGCGAGCTACTTCAAACTTGCATCATTCTCCAGCTTTTCCGCCAGATCATCCAAATTAGTCTCTGTATGCATCTTGATCAATGCATCACGTATCTCTTTGTATTGAAAATGCACGGGACACGGAACCTTATCATTGCATTGCTTCAAACCAAGACCACACTCCGTATAAAGCTTGTCTCCATCAATAATCGTGACTATGTCCTTTAGGTTTGCCGCTTTTCTTTCATCCTCTCCCATCCAAAAACCTCCCGAAGGGCCTTTTATGGATTTGACCAAACCACTTTTGGAAAGTTGTTGCATGATTTTACCTGTGAATGCTTCAGGAGAATCAATAGCTTTGGCAATGTCCTTCACTCCAACACGTTCATCAGATCTGGATTTGTGGGCGATATGAAGGACTGCCTTAATCGCATATTCGCATGCTTTTGAAAACATAATTGCTATTTAATAAAAGTTAACCGTAGGCTAAAGATATAACGATCATTTTGTCTTTAAAAACAATACTTCAATTTAACTTTTATAATTGTGCTTTACCCCATTTCAAACTCCACAAATCAATAGTGATTATTATTACCCCAATCAAAATTAATCCTGAAGCCAATCCTAAAAGCAAGTAATAATGCGGCATGAAGCCCCAACCTTGCCAGACCATAAATCCTTGAACAAAAAGCAATAATTCTGAAAGCACTACTCCAATGACAAAAATCCATGTTCCCCATTTGCTTAAGGCCTTTTTCAAAATTTGAGAAATACTCCCAAATGCAAATAATGAAAGACTTCCCAGCATCAGCAAGTGAATAAACCCAATCACAAAATTTCTAATTGTATATGACACTTCCGCCATATATGGTATAACCACTATTGCTTGAATGACAATCTTGAGAACCAATGCCAAAAGGGAGACCACAAATATGCTGTACATGTATTTTGGAATATAGCTTTTGATTTCTTTTCGCTTTCCATAAAGGAGGTGCAAAAATCCGATTAAAGCCAACAATTGCAGAACAACACCAATACTATTGACGATGAAAATGACTTTATAGGGTGTGGACCACGTAATGGCCAATGCATAGGTAAGAATAGTCGAAATCAATAATAACCAGTAAAAAAGTCTGACTTTTGCCCATTCAAAGCTTATGGCTGATCTGTGCAATATAGCCAAAGTCAGACCAATCATGGCGAATATAAACCATCCATTGAATTGGAAGTGCAAGTAAAATTGGATAGCAGCATAGTAAATAGCGCTGCCTTTCAAGCCTGCACCCATTATTGGCCCCAGTGCCCATGTACCCAAGGTAGACAAGACCATAAACAAAAGACTGATCTTAATGAATAATACATGCCCCCCTTCCAACTCCAGGGAAATTATCTCCCTCCATATTCTATAAGCCAGAATGTAAGCGAAAATAATGTGAGACGTTGAGAATATGATCGACAATGATGCATAACCCATAACAGGAAATGTCAACAACATGCCCACTACTGTAGACTGCAAGGTCCAATATAATCTGGCATACCGACTGTAATCAAGATCCAAATAATGGATGATGCACAAACAAAAAATACCAAATAACCATCCCAATAGAGCGACATGCGAATGTGCATGCTGAATATTTCTATAATCAAACCACTCTGGCATGTCCAGAACAAATGCCCATCTCAGTGCCAAACCAAGACCAGCCGCCAAAACAAATGCCAATAACGAGGCCAAAATTGGAGATAAAAGAGATTTTGAATTCATACCTGTTTAACCTTCTATTCCTCTACTTCGCGAACTTAGCACCCTTGGTGGTTAAAAAATGCCCAAATATCTGATAAAAGAGACCAGGGCATTTCTAACCACAGAGGGTTTTCACATAGGAATACAAAAAGAAAATGGAATATACTATTTCGCTGGATTGTCAAGGTCGTTTTGGTACATGAATTCCAGGATATCTCTCGCATCGCCTATAGAAACATTCTGATTAGGCATCCGGGTGAGACATTCTTCCAAAAGCTTTTGTGCTATCGGATCTTCGTCCAGCATGACTTCCACATTCGTGATCATATTCATAATCCACTCTGGCTTTCTTAGCGATGTCAGACCAGCCCAACTAGGACCTACTACTCTAGAACCTTTCAATTTGTGGCAGGCAGCACATTTCATTTCATAAATAGCCATTCCTCTTTTGACCATGTCCTGATCCAGAGGATCGTTGAGTTTCACATTTGTAATCTCCCCTACTCCGAGTCCATTGTCTGCTTGTGACGCTTTTTGCGCAGCTTTTTCCTTTCTTTCTCTTTTTATCCTGTCAGAAGCACTTTCTTTTTTCTCTCCACAAGCAAAAATTAATGCCACCATAACAGCGAAGACCAATATCTTTTTCATGTTTTATAATTTAGTGATTTTGAAATTTTATTACTTAGTTTTATAGATGTCTCTAAAATTGTATCTGTATTATAAATTGCTTTCAATTCGGATCGAATCGATGCTACCATCTCATGGTAGGGGCATTGGTCACAGGTATCACAATGCTTTTGACCCAACATGCAGGCAGTAATCAAATATTCAGACTGTTCGAGCTTTTGGATCACGTACATCAAATGTTGGTTCTTTTGACGATTGGTCATAAAAAACCCTCCGTTTCTCCCCTTCTTTGATTCTATGATTTCTTTTCTCGTAAGAAACTGGAGTACTTTAGACAACATCGGTGTACTGATTTCAATCCTCTCGGATAATTCTTTGATACCCAAGAGATTTTTTTCATCTGTATTGGCAGCTATATATAATACTGCACGAACACCATATCTACTTGTTTTACTCAACATCTTTACATGATTACAACACAA
Source organism: Saprospiraceae bacterium (assembly GCA_965230575.1). Lineage (GTDB taxonomy): Bacteria > Bacteroidota > Bacteroidia > Chitinophagales > Saprospiraceae > CAJXUU01. The sequence goes on along the minus strand of OZ246013.1, from coordinate 4,035,276 downwards.
ATATAAAGAAATAAAAAGATAAAAAGACATTTTTATCTTTTTATTGAAAAATTTACTTTACATTTGTAGTATAATAAATTATCTAACGCAATTCATTCAAGATGAAAACACAAATAAAATACCTCATTTCGGCAGTTGCTGTTGTGGCACTAATTGCTTTTTTTGCTCAAAGTTGTAATACCAGCCAGAAAGCCAGCACAGGAGCCTTAACCAATGATGCTGCCAGTGCAGTGTATGTCGCTCCAGGAGAGCACGACGAATTCTATGGTTTCTTTTCTGGAGGTTTTAGTGGTCAAGTTTCTGTATATGGACTTCCTAGTGGAAGACTTTTGAAGGTGATACCAGTTTTCTCTCAGGATGCTGAGAAGGGCTATGGCTATAATGAAGAGACCAAGCCTATGCTGAATACAACATATGGTTTTATTCCATGGGACGATGCCCACCACCCAGAATTGTCTCAGACCAATGGGGAGACGGATGGTCGGTACCTTTTCATCAATGGTAACAATACACCTAGGGTAGCCAAAATAGACCTGACAACATTTGAGACTACAGAAATCATAGAAATTCCAAATAGTGGTGGTAATCATAGCTCTCCATTTACGACTGAAAATACAGAATATGTAGTAGCAGGAACAAGATTTTCTGTACCCTACCCTCAAAAAGATGTGGCTATAGATTCTTATAAAGAAAACTTCAAAGGAATGCTTACCTTCATCAAAGTAGGAGAAGACGATCACATGGAAATAGCCTTCCAGGTATTACTACCAGCCTTTGATTATGACTTGGCTCATGCTGGAAAAGGAAAATCTCATGGATGGATGTTTTTCACCACATATAACACCGAAGAGAAACATACCTTGCTTGAAGTGAACGCATCACAAAATGATAAAGATTTCATTGCTGCGATCAATTGGAAGAAGGCAGAAGAATTCATAGCACAAGGCAAATACAAGGAAATCCCTGCTGAGCATTATGTGAATAGATATGATGAGAAATCGCATATTGCAGAATCAAAATTGCAGAAGACTGTGAAGGTTTTGACTCCTGAGGATTGTCCTGGTCTGGTATATTTCTTACCTACACCAAAATCTCCACATGGAGTCGATGTAGATCCGACAGGAGAATACATTATTGGTAATGGTAAATTGTCTGCAGATCTGACGGTTCACTCATTTACGAATATGCAGTCTGCCATCCAGAACAAAGAATATGAAACCACCATAGCCGGTGTACCTGTACTGAAATATGACAAAGTAGTCGGAGGAGTAGTTACCAAGCCTGGATTAGGGCCATTGCACACTGAATTTGATAATGAAGGAAATGCATATACGACATTCTTCATTTCGTCTGAAGTTGTAAAATGGAAGGTAGGAACATGGGAAGTATTGGATAGAATACCTACATACTATAGCGTGGGTCACTTGATGATTCCTGGTGGAGATTCGAAAAAACCTGAGGGCAAATATCTGGTAGCGCTTAATAAGATCACTAAAGACAGGTATCTACCAACGGGACCAGAAATGAACCATTCAGCTCAATTGTATGATATCTCTGGCGACAAGATGAAACTTTTGCTTGACTTCCCTACTGTCGGTGAACCTCATTATGCTCAAGGTATTTCTGCGGCTAGAATCAAATCAAAGAGCAAAAAGATATATCCAATTGAGGAAAACGAACATCCTCATAAGGCACTTGGTGAGAAATTTACCAAAGTCGTAAGAGATGGGAATATCGTAAGAATATATATGACCTCAATTCGAAGTCACTTCTCTCCCGATAATATCGAAGGGATAAAGGTAGGTGACGAAGTATATGTACACTTGACGAATTTGGAGCAAGATTTTGATGTGCCGCATGGACTTGCTATCCAAGGTGCTCAAAATGCTGAATTACTGGTAATGCCTGGTCAGACAGAAACATTGCTTTGGAAACCTCAAAAAGAAGGCGTATATCCATTCTACTGTACTGATTTTTGTAGTGCACTGCACCAGGAGATGCAAGGATACATAAGAGTATCTCCAAAAGGATCAAATGTACCACTCAAATGGAGTATGGGCGAACCCGAACCAGAGAGCTAATAAAACAAAACAACCGACTTAATATTCGGAGCTGGTACTGCTCTTCAAAACAGACGGTACCAGTTCTTTTCAATCTTGAATTACAAATCCAATGAAATTACCAAGAATTCTAATGTTGTTGGCTGGGATCCTAATGGTCACTCTATTCTTTTGGCCCATGTGGAATATCACCTTACTGGCACCTCAATATCCAGATGGTGTGCACATGCATATCTATATTGACAAGATTGGAGGAGCAACTCCGGGAACCTTGCAAAACATAAATATTCTTAATCATTACATTGGAATGAAAGAGATAACTCCCGAATCTATCCCCGAGTTAAAATTCATGCCACCTATAGTGATATTTTTTATTCTCACTGCCTTCATTGTTGTATTTCTAAATAAGAAGTGGATGTATTGGTCATGGATATCTTTATTGATACTGATACTGGCTATCGGTCTATATGATTTTTATTTGTGGGAGTATGACTATGGGCATTCTTTGGACCCAAATGCCATAATGAAATTCGAGGGTGAATCATTTCAACCTCCATTGATTGGTCGAAAAGAGATCATCAACTTTACGGCAATTTCAATTCCCCATATAGGCGGAGTGTTTTTAAGTATCTCTGTACTTCTCGGTATGGTGGCCACCTATTTAAAGTCAAAGAATTCAAAAAATCAATTAACATGAAATATCTAAAATTATTGACTGTTCTTTTGTCTATGATAATAATATCATGCAATGTCGAACCAGAACCCATCAATTACAACTATGACGAGTGTGCATATTGTAAAATGAAAATATCAGACATCAGATTCGGTGCAGAAATGGTCACTTCCAAAGGCAAGGTCCATAAGTATGACTCTGCGGAATGTTTGGTAAGAACTTACATCGAAAATAAGGACAGCAAATATTCCTTCATCATAGTAACAGACTATAGTCAACCTCATAATCTGATTGATGCATCAAGCGCAACCTTCATGATCAGCGAAAATCAACCTAGCCCTATGGGTGGCAATTTGAGCGCATATGAAAATAAAGAACATGCCGAAATCACCTTGTCTGAAAAAGGCGGAAGGCTACTAGATTTTGATGAATTAGTCAATGAATATAGAGAAACTTATAAATGAGATTCTTGGCATTTGTCATATTATTATTCCTTTTTAGTGAGTCAAAGGCTCATGTCTTGGAAGTATGTGAAAGTTGTACATATAAAACCATCCATGAGGCATATGATGCAAGTTCTGATGGTGACAGCCTGCTTATCCATAATGGCAACTACCGAATTGAGAACTGGGTAATCAAGAAAAGAATATCTGTTATTGGGCAATCCAATGCACACTTAATCTCAGTTAATGGAGATGAAATTCTAACCATTGAAAAAAGTGGTGTTCGCATAAAAGGTCTGACCTTCTCAGGTGTAATCACCAACTACCTAAAAGAAAATGCAGCTATAAGAATCAAAAGGTGTAAAGATGTAGTGATTGAAGATAACATGATCGAAAACTGTTTTTTTGCCATCTATCTTGAAAGGGCCAAGAAAACAATAATTCAAAACAATGTAATAGATGGAGATGCCAGTACTGAAGCCGAGTCTGGAAATGGTATCCACGCCTGGTATTGCGATTCTATCCTCATTGCAGCAAATGAAATTCTTCATCATCGCGATGGCATCTACCTGGAATTTGTCAATTATAGTGATGTGAATGATAATCACAGTCATCACAATACAAGATATGGACTACACTATATGTTTTCCAATGATGATACCTATACTGGCAATACCATAGATTATAATGGAGTAGGTGTCGCCGTGATGTTTTCCAGAAGAATCACAATGAAAGAGAACACCTTTGCCCATAATTGGGGTCATGCCGCTTATGGATTGTTGCTCAAAGAAATTTATGATGCAGAAATCATAGACAATCATTTCACTCAAAATACTGTAGCGATTTTCGTCGAAGGATCAAATAGAATCAACTACCAGAGAAATAAATTTAAGCGAAATGGATGGGCTATTAAATTCTCTGGCGGTTGTGAATCCAATACAATAACCGACAATGCTTTTCTTTACAATTCTGTAGACCTGGTTGTTTCCAGCCAACTGAACAATAATACATTCAACAGCAATTATTGGAGCGAATACAGCGGATATGACCTAGACAAAGATCAGGTGGGAGATGTGCCGCACTACCCAGTAAAACTCTATTCCTACATCCACAATCAAGTACCTGAATCTGTAGTATTAATGAGAAGTCTTTTTGTCGATATTATCAATTTTGCTGAAAAAGTAAGTCCTATTTTCACTCCAAAAGATGTGATGGACAAAAGCCCTAAAATGACACTCAGGTTATGATCAAAATTAAAAAACTAAATAAGTCATTTAAAAAGAATCATGTCCTAAAAGACATTAGTCTATCGATATCCGGACCAGGTGTGGTAGCTCTTCTTGGCCCTAACGGATCAGGAAAAACAACTATGCTCAAATGTTTTCTGGGAATGGTTTTGCCAGATAGCGGCGATATATTATTCAATGGACAAAGCACGTTAAAGCAATATCAGTACAGAGAAAAGATCAGCTACCTTTCCCAAATAGCAAGGTTTCCAGAAAATTTGACAGCAAAGGAACTCATATCGCTGATGAAAGAAATCAAACCAGGTCGTACTCGGGAAGATCAATTTGTACACATGTTCAACCTCGAAAAGGAATTGGATAAAAAAATGGGAAGTCTCTCAGGGGGTACAAGGCAAAAAGTGAATATTACCCTGGCCCTTATGCATGACGATCCTCTTATTATTTTGGATGAACCAAGCACCGGACTGGATCCACTCTCCTTGCGAGAGCTGAAGGATTTTATCCATGAAGAAAGAGAAAGAGGCAAGCTTGTTTTGATTACTACGCACATCTTAAGCCTGGCTGAAGAGTTGGCTGATGATGTGATATTCCTCCTGGATGGCAATGTTTTCTTCAATGGAAGTATCAGCGAATTGCTAAGTAATCAACACGAGCTGAATCTCGAAAATGCCATTGCCAATATTTTAAAATCGACAAAAGAAAAAAGCTATGCTTAAAATACTAAAATATAGTTTTTATGAAATGATTAGAAGTCGGTGGGTATTCATTTATTCAGGATTCTACATGGTAGCGACGATGGCCTTGCTCTTGTTGAGCAATGATCTTTCCAAAGTGTTAATTAGTCTTACGAATATCATTATAGTGCTGACACCCCTGATTGGCATCCTCTTTGGCACCATGTATTACTACAACTCGAAAGAATTCATCCAACTATTATTGGCTCAAGCCCTATCACGATGGTCCATTTTTATGGGTATGTATCTAGGCCTCGCATCGGCCCTATGCCTTAGTGTTTTTCTTGGAGTAGGAGTTCCCCTTATCGTCTATGGCATCCTTGGTTCGCCCGATGTGGTAATCTTCTTTTTGCTTATTTCCATGGCTTGTGCATTAAGCATAATCTTCTCTCTCATCGCTTTCTTGATAGCTATGAAAAATGATGACAAAGTAAGAGGCTTGAGTATATCAATCTTTGTTTGGTTGTTTTTTGCGATTATTTATGATGGAATATTTCTTTTACTGTTACTCAGCTTCAAGGAATATCCTCTAGATAAAATGACCATTTCCATGATCATGCTTAATCCAATCGACCTGGCCAGAATATTGATTTTAATGAAGCTTGACATGTCTGCCATGATGGGATACACTGGAGCTGTACTCTCAAAATTTCTAGGAAGAGGATTGGGAATTTTATTCGTATCTGTGTCATTATTTTTATGGACTGTACTACCACTTTGGAGATTGCATTACATCGGTACTAAAAAAGACTTTTGACTTGTGAGAAAAGCTTTAGTAGTCATATTATCATTTTTAATGCTCATCGGATTATTTCCCGACACCTATGACTATGTCTTCTTCAAATTGAATCAAGCCATCATTTCAAAAACACTATGTATACAAAAAGAAAGCAAAACAAATACTTGTCAGGGAAAATGCTATCTCAAAAAAATAATGTCAGAAAATGATGCTCACGACACTCCAATCGCACCTACCGAAAAAGAAAATAACAATGTCAATTTATTTTGTTTGGAAATTGACTTACCATCCATTCCCATGCCTTTGTTTCTTTCAAAAAAAAGATCATTGTACTCATGGGATAGTCTGATCGATCGATTATCCATTGACAAATTACTGCGTCCGCCAGATTATTCAAATACATAAAAGTCCAGATTCAATTCAATGCCTTTTAGTATGGTTAACCACTTATTATCCAGCTATGGCTAAGGACAGCCCATCATATCGATTTATGCATGGTGGGTATGAATATGTATATCCCAATACTTTCTTATCAAATAAATATATATTAGTATGAATAATCTAAAATACAAACTGACTATCGCCCTTATGGCCATAGTTTTCACCATACAAGCACAAAAACAATCATTTCAACTCCAAGACGAAAATCAACACCCATTAATTGGAGTCACATTTACCTATGCCGATCAATCGGGAATTTCAGACAATTCAGGCCTTATCGAATTTACCTATTCCGAAGGATCAATAATGTATCTTTCTTATCTAGGATTCGGACGTTGGGAAATGGACAACGTATTACTCGAATCGACCGTCAAAAAAGGTCACTATATAAGAGAGAGCATTCAAAAGGAACTTCAGCCTGTAACGATAATTTCGATGCGATTAAAAACGACCGAAGAGGAGAATATGGAATTCGATTATCAAGACAGGATGGCACATGATGGTGGAGAATTGCTGAGTGCAACCCCTACGATTAGTGGAATTCGAAAAGGTGGAAATTACGGACTGGATCCAGTGATGAGGGGCTTTAAATATGATCAATTGAATGTCGTCATGAATGGCACACAATGTGCAACTGCAGCGTGCCCAAATAGAATGGATCCTCCGACCAGTCAGATGGCACCAAACATGCTCGAAAAAGTGGAAATTTTCAAAGGTCCGTATGCCATGCGATTTGGAGGCGGTCTGGGTGGAACAATAAATTTTGTTACCAGCGAACCCTTCTTTACTGAACATGCCAAAGTCTATGGCCGATTATCTGGCAGGTATGACAGCAATGGTGAAGTACTCAAATCAGAAAGTATGGTTGGTATCGCGGGTGCCAAATACAATATAGGGCTTTTCGGTTCCTGGGCAGAAGGCAATGACTATACAGATGGAGAAGACCGCACCATTCCTGCTGATTTTCAGAGAAGTAGTTTTGGTATAAAATCCGCCTTCAATCCCTCAGAACATCAGACTTTTGAAATATCTGCCTTCCAAAACAAAGCTAAAGATGTTGACTTTCCAGCTTTGATGATGGACCTGAGGTCTGACAAAACATTGATGCTGAACGCCAGTCACAAAATCTCATTTGAAGAGAGAAGCCTGGATTCATGGACTACTACCCTCTTCCTTTCTTCGGTAGATCACTTAATGGACAACAAACTCAAAAATCTGGACCCAAGAATGATGAATGCCAGTACCGATGCCAAGACCAAAAATTACGGTGGTCGTACAGAATTGCTATGGAAAAAAGGGGGCACAAAACTCTACCTCGGCGCTGACTTCAAACTTGAAGATGCGGAAGGACTCAGAGAGAGAGAATTTCTCATGGGCCCAATGTCTGGGAATACGCTTATCGATAATGCGTGGCAACATGGGCAGATTCAGAAGGCGGGCATTTTTGGAGAGTATAACTTTAGAATCAATGCCTGGCAGATGGTTCTGGCAAGTCGTGTAGAATTGAATAAAGCCAAAGTACTGGATGCGGATCCATCTTTCCTGGAAGAATATCCAGATGCTTCGACAACCCAAATCAATCCAAGTTTCAGCATTGGCGGACTCAATGAACTAACAGAAGGTGTGACCATTGGAATATGGGCTGCTAGGGCACAAAGAAGTGCAGGCCTGGCAGAACGATACATCAATAAATTCTCAATCGGTCAAGATCCATATGAAATGCTGGGCAACCCAGATCTAAAGCCAGAAGTCAATAATCAGGTTGACTTGACATTCGAATGGAAGACAGCAAAATCTAATTTCAGCGTGGATATCTTTGGAGGATTGATGCAAAACTTTATTTCTTCTATCATCGATCCTTCCATAGCGACAATATTGCCAAACAGACCTGGAGTAAGAAGGTTTGTGAATATTGACAAGGCATATAAAACAGGGTTTGAAATTGGTTATAATCAACATTTGACTTCATGGTTGTGCCATGATATCAATGTCGCTTATACCTATGCCCAAGATGCAGAAAGAGAACAACCACTTCCAGAGATCGCTCCATTGGATATGAGGTATAGCATCTGTGGAAAACTTATTAATGATCGTCTCAAACCAGTTTTGAAAGTGAGATATGTAGCAGATCAAAATCGGATAAGTTCAGAATTTGGAGAAACCGCCACTCCAGGATTTACCCTGTTGGACTTCAATATTGCATATATTATGCATAACAATTTGAAGATACAGGTCGGTGCAAATAACTTGCTTGATAAGACTTACTACGAACACCTGAGCAGATCAACAGCTGGCATGAATCCTCTCCCACTAAATGCACAGGGACGAAATTTCTATTTGGCTTTTGGTTATACATTATCAAAATAAATAAGAAAAAGAGATGGAATCGCAACTCACGATTCCATCTCTTAACATTTAAAAACTTACTATTTTAACAATTAAAAATCTTACTATTTTCTATAATTCTGAAAACAAATAATTGTTCTCTAAATGGATAAGTTTGTTTAAATCAGTCTCAAAATCTTCAAGCATTTTTAATATACCTTACAATTCATTTTAACAAACATCCTTGAATCTCTTCAATGTAAAAATACATAAAATAATAATAAAAGACAAATTTATCTTTTATTAAAACAATAGATTTTATATTTGCATCAATGAAAGAAGTTTAACTGGTAAAATCGGATGAACTTTTGAAAATTAAACCCTAAAAACAAGGATCATAAACTCGACTGATACACATCATGAAATTTATGATACCACGGATATAATTTTGAGCATTTAAAAATTTAAAACTATTGATGAGAAAACTTTATACACCCAGCGCGACAATAATTTTGGCAATCATAATGTGGTCTACTACGGTTGATGGACAAAATCGTAGAATAGAAGGTTACTTCAATAATCCATTCCATTCTACCTGGGGTGCTGTGGATGAGAATCAATTGGATGTTGTTCCTATTGGATTCACCGATGGCATCTCTTCTCCTGCTGGCCCCAATCGCCCTAATCCACGCCTTATAAGCAATGAACTATTCCATCAAGATGGTCTGATAATGGACCAAAATGAATTAAGCGACTATGCTTGGGTATGGGGACAGTTTATAGATCATGATATCACTCTGATAGGCGAAGATCACTCCGAGCCCATGCCTATTTCGGTGCCGATGGGCGATATTTATTTTGACCCATTTGCTACTGGCAATCAAGTCATCCCTATGGCAAGATCTGCATTCGATCCCAATTCAGGGCTTGATGCCAACAATCCCAGAAAATATCCAAATGGCATTACAGCCTTTATTGATGGCTCTGCTGTATATGGAGTTTCGTATGGGCGCATGAATTGGCTCCGGTCATTTGTAGATGGCAAGCTGAAGACTTCGAATGGCAACATGCTCCCTTATAATACACTCAATGGAGAAATAGATGGAGAAATCGACCTTAATGCACCTGAAATGGCTATGGCCAACCCACACATAACCAAATATTTTGTAGCGGGTGATGTTCGGGCTAATGAAAATATCCTTTTACTGTCAATGCATACGCTATTCATGAGAGAACATAATCGACTATGTGATTTGCTAAAAGAAGAAAATCCATCTTGGAATGATGAACAATTATTCTACCGATCCAAAAAATTGGTGGCTGCACTAATCGCTTCAGTGGTATACAATGAATGGTTGCCTTCACTCGGAATTGATTTAGAGGAATATCAAGGATATGACAATACAGTGAATCCTGGTATTTTTAATGTCTTTTCTGCCGCAGCTTATCGATATGGACATACGGTCATAAGCAGTGACATTATCAGGCTGGACAAAGACGGGAATACCATTCCTCAAGGAAATATAAAATTAAAAGATGCTTTCTTCAATCCGCATGTCTTGGTGGATGGTGGTGGAACAGATCCATTATTCAGAGGTATGAGTACTCAGGTAGAGCAAGACTTTGACACCAAAATGATAAGTGATCTTAGAAATTTTCTATTCGGTCCTCCTGGCTCAGGTGGTCTGGATCTTGCTTCTCTTAATATTCAAAGAGGTAGAGACAGAGGATTACCAGATTACAATACCATCAGAAGTTCTTTCGGTTTAGACAAAAAGGCAAATTTTGATGAGCTCACTTCCAATCCGTTCTTAAATACTCAGTTTAGGAATCTATACGGAGACATTGATGACATCGATCCGTGGGTAGGATTTTTGGCAGAAGATCATATGTCCAACTCCCTGTTTGGTGAGACCGTAATGAAGATTATGACGGAGCAATTTAGAAATCTGAGGGATGGTGATAGCTTTTTCTACCTTAATGATGTTGAACTTGATTCGGATGACATTGCTTTTATAGAAGCTTCTACCCTATCCAAAATTATCAAAAGAAATACTGACGTTTTACACATTACAGACAATGTATTCACAGCTCATCCTATGGTTGTTTCCAATGAAAATATTGATCTGAAAGAGCATATTTCATTGGCACCAAACCCAAATAATGGATTATTTACAGTTCAGTTTCCTAAAGATTTGAATATTGATAAATACGAAATAATCAGCAATACTGGAAATATCATATCAACGCGAAATATTTTTAATCATTCTGACAACCTTAACATTAATATCTCAGTGCCCCCGGGTCTTTATCATTTGGTATTGACTACATCTGAAGGTATTCATTCAAAAAGATTCTTCATTCATTAAAGAAGAATATTGTCAATTTAATACTCATTAAGATTAAGTTTAGAAGTTGATTAGGAAGTCGAGAAGAAAATTCTCGGCTTCATTTTTTAATGCATGATCTGAAATAATCTAAAATATCAACCCAAGGCAACATCCAACGTCATCATGATTGCGAATCCCACCAATGCTGACAGCGTCACCAAATCCGTATTGCCTTCCAACTGTGCCGCTGGAATCAATTCTTCTATCACTACAAAAATCATGGCACCTGCTGCAAAAGCCAATGCATATGGGAGGATGGCCTGTATGCTGAGTACTAATACTGCTCCTAGAACAGCCGCAAATGGTTCTACCATTCCTGATGCCTGCCCATAGAGAAACGCTTTTTTGCGCGACATGCCATCTCTTCGCAATGGAACTGATACCGCTGTACCTTCTGGAAAATTTTGCAGTCCGATACCAATGGCCAAGGCGATAGCAGCGCCCAATGAAGCAGAAGGCAGTCCCAAACTTACCGCTCCGAATGCCACACCAATTGCCAATCCTTCCGGTATATTGTGCAGGGTGATCGCAAGTACTAAAAGTACGCTGCGTTGCCATTTCGTTTTTGGCCCTTCCGATTTGTCGTCTGAAAAACCTGGATGCAAGTGAGGTAGACACTTATCTATAATTGCCAAAAATACACCTCCTGTCAAAAATCCAATTAGAGCAGGGAACCAGGAAGGCACACCACCCAATTCCTCTGCCATGGCAATAGATGGTGCAAGCAGAGACCAAAAACTAGCAGCAATCATGACCCCTGCCGCAAATCCCATCATACTATCCAGTAGTTTTTGATTGAAAGTCTTGAAAAAGAATACCAGCGCAGCGCCCAATGCAGTGACTCCCCATGTAAAAAGCGTCGAGATTAATGCCTGAGTCTCAGGTGAAAATTGTATAAAAAAATCTTCTAGCACTGACAAAGTATTTGTAATTTCTGATTCTGGTCAACAATACAGGGCTTGCCTTAATGACCTTAAATTCAATCAATTAAAGGCAAATATCTATCTATACTGAATCAAACCAAGTGATAAAAAATACATCCGAGGGTGATTTATATCATATTGTCAACTCCCAAACGCAATAATCGTTTCACACACCATGTCCCAAAACTGAACGAATGTCATAGTTCGATGTGATCAAGATCACCCTAGACATCATCCATCCTTTATAAATTTAAATCATTAATAAATACTGACATTATGAAGTCTAGTTCATCAGGGAAGGGTAATCTCAGTCAAATTGGTATTTGGCTGGATTATAGAGAAGCCAATATTATCACAAAGCAGGGCGAAGAAATAACCGTCGTCACCTTGCCTTCCAATATTGATCCTGGCAAGCCTAAAGGTGGACATCGATCGAAGACTCCTTATGGACCGATGGATGTAATATCTGAGGGAAAGCACATTGAAAAACGAAAACATCAGCAGGACGAATATTATAAACAAATATGTGAAGCAGTAAAAGATTGTGATGAGCTATTCATCATGGGACCTGCAGAAGCAAAAATTGGACTTCGAAAATATATGTCCAAATACAGAGATTTGTACTCCAAACTGCAAGATGTACAAACCGCAGACTCAATAACTGAAAATCAGAAAGTGGAGAAGGTGAGAAACTTCTTTACAATCTAATAAGACAAATTACTATTATGGATCATGTTGTATATCTAGATTACAAAGCGAAAGAATTGTCCAATCTATCATGTGGCAAAAAGTCTATGATTGTACGAGGTGCGATGGGAAGAAAGGTTCCTTATAAAAAAGTATCCAAAAAAGATTCGCTCTATTTTGTAGAGAACAAGGGAGATTTGCTTGTAAAAGCTAAGGCAAAAGTCGCCGATGTGTTTTTTTCTGATAAATTGTCAAGAGAAGATTCATTTGCAATATTGGATAAATATCAAAATCAATTGCTGCTCAATACCGCATTAAAAAAAAGATTCGCAGGCAAAAGATATATCACCCTTATCACCCTTTCAGAATTCAGCACACTTGAGCGTCCTTTTGAAATCGACAAGTCCGAATACTCCAATATGGACGATTGGCTTATCGTAAATAAAATAGATACAGTAATTGTAAAACAAGAAGTGTAGAAGATTCAATTAAGTATTTAATTGGTTTTTTGTTTAGCCCTGGAGTGATTGCCCAGGGCATTTTTTTGTGAGTATTATAAATTACCTACCGTGATCAATAATCCTTCCGTCACCCATGGTAATAATCCTATCAGTGCGTTTGGCAAAATCCAAATCGTGGGTAACGACCAATAATGTGAGTCCATTTTCAGCTGCAAGCTCTTTGAATATCGCCAGTACATTATCCGAATTTTTGCTATCCAGGTTTCCTGTTGGCTCATCACCCATAATAATGCTGGGTTGATTGATAAGTGCACGGGCAATTGCAACTCGTTGTTTTTCACCTCCAGAAATTCGGTACGACTTGTTCTTGGCAATATGGCCGATATCCAACATTTTGAGTACTTCCATGGCATCATGTTCTATTTCGGCATTCGACTTTTTGGAGAGCTTTTTGGCTGGGAGCATTACATTGTCCAAGACAGAAAATTCAGGAAGTAAGTAATGAAATTGAAATACAAATCCAATACTTTCATTCCTTATCAATGCCAGTTCGGAAGGTTTTTTGTCGGATATAAAATTATCATTCAAATATAATTCTCCCGTATAATCCGTATCCATAGTAGACAATATATAGAGCAAAGTAGACTTGCCGCATCCAGATTTGCCCATTATAGAGACAAATTCTCCTCTCTTGACATCAAAGGAAATATCCTTGAGTACATGGAAGTCCACTGGTTCGCGAAAGACTTTGTTGATTTTCTCAGCCCGAATTACGGAAGGTCGATTTTCACTCATACTATTGTCCTCTTAAAATTTCCACAGGATCAATATTCCTCGCCTTCTTTGCAGGAAGGTAGCCCGCAAAAAAAGTAGACAGAATTGCAAATGACATCCCAATAATGTAGTAGAGTGAATTAAAATTTACAGGGTAGGTATCAATTGTTGGAAGTGCTTCAGTGACAAATGGCAGATTGTCTATAACCACGGAAGCAATATAGCCAATTAAAAGTCCCAATAATCCTCCTGTCAAACCAAGAATCATGGCCTGGCTAATAAATATAAACATGACGTCATTTCCTGAAAATCCCGTCGCTTTTAAAATGGCGATATCACCCATTTTTTCATAGATAAACATATTGAGAATGTTGTAAATCCCAAATCCAGCTACTATAAGGAGGGTAATAGACACCGCATATGTTATAATATTTCTAATCGTCGTACCTGTATCAAATTGTGCATTGGCCGTCGATATATCCACCGCCGTGACATTATAGATTCGCTCATACGCCTTGGATAGATTGTACGCTTTGTCAATATCATGAAGCTTAATATTGATATCGGTGATGTAATTGGATTTTTCACCCATCAGTTGCTGCACAGTCTTGATATTAGCATAGCTTTGGATATTATCTATATCTGCCAATCCGCTTTCGTAAATGGCAACAATCTTCAAAGATAATTGCACTCCTTTGGCACTGACGAGTTGAACCCGATCTCCAATATTAGCACTTAGTTTTTTGGCCACTCCAGCTCCTAATATTATTCCGTTTTCATTCTGAGACAAGTCGTGAATATCTCCCTCGATGATGTAGTTGTCAATATTAAATAGTCTCGCTTCTTCAAGGATATCGACACCATTAATCATACCATTGAGCTCAATAAATCCTGCTGTATAGAAGATTTGAGTCGACACTTGGGCCGTCACACCAAGAACATCTTCATTGGCCTTTAATGAAGCTATCAAGGGCAATGCATTATGAATTCTACTTTGTTTTTGTTTTGGCTTGACTGAAGATATCACAGACCATGACTTTGTACTTTCAGTCAAAATATCAAGCGGTTGATTTTTGGAAGGAGTGATCTCATTATAAAGATGTATGTGTGGTGTCCTATCCAGAATCAATCCATCAAGCAGACCATTCAAACCAGTCATGAATGATACCAAAATAATGAATGTTGCTATTCCAAACGTAACGCCTAATGCAGCGATTGCAGATTGTTTGAATCTTGTGAAGATATGTGTTTTGGCTATATTGAAAAGTACAGACACATCAAGCATTATTCGAGTATTTTGATTAGTGTACTGGAATCTAATCCACTTACTATCTCTGTATATTCGAGCGACTTCAAACCAGTCTCCACCGAGATCAGTCCGTCATATGTCTCCACCATATCATTTTCCATTATGTATTGACTTGGAAGGGTAAGCACATCTTCCTTTTTGTCAATGATAATATTCGCTTCGCCGCTTAGTCCTTTGAGCAGTCGGTCTGGTTTTGTCACAAATTCAGCTTCCACTTTGAAGGTTAATGTTCGCTCATTTTTTTCAGGATAAATTTTTGATACCTCAGCTCGAAATACCGCATTTGGATACGCATCAAGCGATAATATTATTTGTTGCCCTTCGAATATTTTTCGAATATCCACTTCATCAATAAGGAGAGACAATATGAAGTCCGATTTGCTCCCGATAATGGCCACAGCAGTTTGAGGTGACACGGACTCCCCTACTTCTTTTTCAATGCTGTAAACCAAACCATCCAATTTAGACCTTACGTTGAAATCTTCACTTGTCAATTTGTTTATCCTCAAAGTATTCTTGGCAATTTCCATTTGACGTTGAAGTTCTCTTTGATTTCTGCTGTACGAATTGACCAAGCGGTCCAATTCATTTTTAGAAATGTCAAAGGCCAGTTTCCGATTCTCAAACTCCGATCTGGACCCAACGTTTTGTTGCCAAAGCCTTTTTTGCCTTTCGTAGTTTATCGAATCATTTTTCACCCGAACTTTAGCGGTTTTGATTTGCTCAGCTATTTCCTTCAACATTGCCGATTCTCCGATGTACGACTCTTTTGCTATTTCATAATTCAATTGGGCATTTTGAACATTGACATTGGATTTATGGTCGGTAAGTTTTAGAATCAAATCTCCTTTCTTTATTTCATCACCCTCTTCAATCATCAATTCCTCAATGATCCCACCTACTTGAGGAAATACGCTATAGGCATACCTCGGCTGTACAGTCACAGTGCTATATACGGCTTCCGTCACACTGCGATACTCGGCTTTGATTCCATTTTTTCTCTTCGTACAAGAAGCAATAAATATGAATCCAACAATTGATAAAACAAGTACAACTCTCATCGATTTGCCAACATTAATTTATACTTGCAAGTACATGGATATTAGCGCAGAAATAGATGACTTGTATCATTTTCCAACATGACTTGTATCATTATTTCCAATCGTATTCTCTTATACTTTTGGTATTATGCGAAAGTTGATTTTCATCTACTTTATACTATTGATGGCGGTGGCTTCTGTCGCCCAGACAGATTCTATTCCCAAACACTTACCACAATTCAAAAACAGACCTCTCATTGCAGGTTTAGAAACGGTGTCGACCAATATTATAATCAATAGGTACGATGCCTGGTGGAGGGATTTGGATTGGGCCAAGGTGACGCCCGAACACTGGTTTAACAATCTGCATTCAGGATTCGACACAGATGGAGATGGATTTGGCACCAACTTTTTTTCGCATCCATACCATGGCTCATTATTTTTCAATTCTGCCCGCAAAAATGGAAGTAGCTTTTGGGGAGCTATTCCGTACGTGATGATAGGCAGTTGGACCTGGGAATATTTTGGAGAGACTTATCCTCCAAGCGAAATTGACTGGAATACTACCACCCTGGGAGGAGTGTATCTCGGCGAAATTACACATAGATTATCCACTCATCTATTGCGAAATCATAAGAATAGAGGATATCGTATCTGGAGGGTACTAGGAGCAACAATTTTTGATCCCATGGGCCAGATCAATGGATTGTTTTATGACGACACCAACAGATCTTATCGTTCAGCAGATTCGCAACGATTTCCAGTAAGGTCTCAATTTTCCATGGGGGTATCTCATTTATTCAAATCCAATACAAACCTTCCTGACAGGTCTTATTTCCACATGAATTACTCAATGATCTATGGAGATTTATTTTCTGAACAAACAGATTATCAACCATTTGATTTTTTTGTTTTCCGGTCCTGGTTGGATGTCAATTCGATCAAGGATTACAATCAGATATATTTTAACATTACCTCTCATGCTCCATTGTGGAAGTTCAACCAATCTGATCTGAATCTATTTACAATATCTAGCCATTATGCCTTTATTCACAACAATGTATTTAAGATTGGAGCGCTTTCGCTGACCGCGGACTACTATCTAAATGCTGAAACAGACAATGTCTCGCTATTGGCAGCAATCAAATTGGGTCCCGTTTTGTTTGGAAGTGCCAATTCTGAAGTGGTAGAAGTAATCGATATTTTCAATGAAGATGATGGTGAATTTTTAAGAGACTATGTTTATGGCAGAGGATATACCCTGGAGTCTGAAGCCTTGTTTGTCACCAAGAAATTTGGAAGGATAATTACCAGTTACAATTTTTGGGTGCTTTATACACAGCGAGACACGCCAGGTACCGAACGCAATTCCATATTCAAACTGGAGTACTATTATCCGATTTGGAAAAATTGGGGCTTGGGAGTGGAGTTTTTCCACTATCACAGAGCGGCAAATTATAAAGACTATGATGATTTTCAAAATATCAGAAACGGGTATTCGGAAATTAAGATTTTGAGTACAGTTTCATTTTAATATTATAGTAAGAATTATTTTGACGTGCAGTAGCTCTTATCATAGTTCTATTAAAGCAAAGCTTTGTATAAAATCTAGCAGTTTTAAAAGGTTTAGATCACATTCAAATTGGTTTTATTTTTGGCTAATATGAATTCCATATATCAATTCTTTTGAAGTACATATGGAAAATGAAGTGAATCCGATCAGATCATATCTTTGGGAATAGATAACCTACAATATCCCCAAAGCCAAATCAATCATTGTCCCCAAGGAAGTCTCTCTTTCATCTGCACTTATCTTCTCACCAGTTACCAGCGAATCACTAATGGTAAGAATGGATAGCGCATCCACTTTGAATTTTGCGGCTATTGTATAGATGCCAGAAGTCTCCATTTCTACAGCCAATATTCCATATTGAGCCCAATGTTTGTAACTATCAAAGTCATCTTCATAAAATTCATCTGTGGTCAGAATATTTCCAGCTTTGATAGGAATGTTGTGTTCATTCGCGTACAAGACAGCTTTTTGAAATAATTCGAAACTCGCCGTTGGGCTATAGTCGGCATTGACAAATCTTGTATTATTGATACCACTTGTAGATGATGCCGCCATGGCGATCACAATATCCCGAACATTCACATCTTTTTGATAAGAGCCCGCCGACCCGACTCGAATCAACTTGGTACAACCATAATAGTTGATCAGTTCATGACAATAAATCAAGGTAGAAGGTACCCCCATTCCAGTGCCTTGAACAGATACAGGCAATCCTTTGTAAGTACCCGTATATCCCAACATCCCTCTGACATCATTGTAAAGCACAGGGTTATCAAAGAAATTTTCGGCTATCCATTTTGCTCTCATCGGGTCTCCAGGAAGGAGTACATTTTCGGCAACCTCACCAGGTTTTGCTTCTATGTGTATGCTCATCTGTCTTGAATTTATGTTCAAAGTTCTTTGTCCTTGACTCAGATATTGGTGATTCACATCATCCCAACCGATGATTCTGGTCTATCCAATACTATTAACATTATAAGAATGTCTGTCACTATTCTTTGTTCTCCATAACCATAAGTGGGATGGTGAGCCACGAAGCCATTTTTTTGGTGTGACGAGCACCGAACAAACTCTTCCAAAATGATTTTTTACTTCTATGCATTATGACCATCTCTGCATCATAATTATCGGCATATTCCGACAAGGTCTTTTCTATATTTTTGGATTCTTCTACATTGAATACAGTCTGCACAGAAGGTGAATGCTCGACCATGTATTTGGCAAAATTTTGCAATTCATCTTTATCGACTTTGGATTCATCTTTGGTGACATAGACACATCTCACTCGACCGACATGGGGCTTGATCAATTCTGTTGCTCTCCATAGTTCGTAAGGGTCTGAATGATTGAGGTTGGTGGCAAAAATAATATTGTCTATTGGTTTGAATTCATATCCTCTTGGCACAAGAATCACCGGGCATGGGGCATCACTGATGGCTGTCGTCGATATAGAACCCAAAACCTTTTCTACAAAACTGTGATTTACACCTTGTGTCCCCATTATAATAAGATCCGCACCGACTCTCTCAGCTTCCTTTTTAATTTGAAACCCAACGCCACCTATTGCTACCTTTGTAGTCACCGAAATTTGAGCACCATCGCCTTCACCATAAAACAATTGACTAAATTCCTTAATAGCATCCATGGCCCTCTTGGCTTCCTGTATTTCAAGCGATGCAAGTTCTGTAGTATTGACTGGCACTTCGCCTGGGACAGTATGCATAGGCACTACATGGACGATATGAATATTGGCCTTGGATCCACCTAGAAGATTAAGTGCATATCCGAGTGCATCACTGGCATTTTCAGAGAAATCTGTTGGAATCAATATATTTTTCATTCGATTTTATTTTGATTCAAATATCCCCGCAATCGATTGGCTCCAAGATGATTACTATCAGTAGAACACATGATAATTGTCATTCTTCCAGGTTGTTGCCTCCTCTATTTTTGTAAAAAAGGAAGGGTGTAGAATGTATTCCAAACATTGAAGCTACCATCTTCCGAATAACATATTAACATTCACCATTAAAATTAGCAATATGGAAAATGCAATAATAGATAGAATAAAATCCCAAGCAAGAAACCTGAGAACCTTGACTGATGAACTTCAAGTACAGATGGCTTTGGGCAAGGCTGAAGCTAGAGACCTCATCGAGGCCGAAAGAAAGAATTTGTCCAAGTATATCAATACGCAGAGAAATCAAATAACCAAGGCGGAAAACATATCAAATGAAAATAGAAGATCATTCCTTACCTGTGTTGAAGATTTGGAATCTGCGCTATTTCAAGAAGTACCATCGGTGCCCAAAGAATATGACAAATACAAAAATGAAATTCTGAACAGGGTCTACAAACTCGAAGAGGAAGTAAGAAATAACTATCCCTCGATGAATGAAGAAATGCAGGAAACATTGGATGCTTTCAAGGCAAAAATGGATGCTTTCAGGGTCAATCTTGCTCTCCATGACAAGGATAATCCTGAAAAAGTGGATAAAATTCGAGCTGAATTTACGGACAGATTAGGAGAAATCAGAAATGTCCTGAACAACAAAGAAGAAGCTCAATCCAAATTAGACAATTTCATGGAGGACATCTCAGAATCATTCAATTATCTCAAAAGAGCCATTGCTGACCTTTCTAATTAAGGAAGACAATGGTAGCAGAACAATATATGCGCTCCAAATCAAAGTTGGGAAGGTATGAGAAGGTAGCCAGCACCTTGATTAAATATGGATTTGAAGACCTGCTTTCTCATCCCCCTTTCAACCGACTACTCCCTCAATCCAATATCCTTGTCCCTGAACGAGGAGGAAAAAAGGTGAGTAAATACTCTCGGTACGAACGCATCCGATTGGTCTGCGAAGAATTAGGTACTACTTTTATTAAGTTTGCCCAGATAGCGAGCAACAGGCCCGATTTGCTGCCCGAAGGTCTCATTTCTGAATTGGAAAAACTTCAGGACAGCGCACCTCAAGTGCCTATTGAAGATATACACAATATCCTGCAAGTAGAATTTGGCACTTCATTTTCAGAGGTCGTAGCATATTTCAATCCGATCCCTATAGCCAGCGCTTCTATGGCCCAGGTACATAGGGCAAGATTGAGAGGAGGTAAGGAGGTGGTTCTAAAAATTCAGAGACCAGGCATATATGAGACCATCCATTCAGATATCGCCATACTCAAAAATCTGGTATCTATAATCGAAAATTATTTTCCGCAATACAAGATATACCAGCCTTCGGAACTGGTCAAAATGTTTGAAGATAGCATTACTGAAGAATTGAGTTTTCAATTGGAAGCCAACAATCTTGAACATTTTCAAACTATGTTCAAAAACAACAAGGATGTATTCATACCTGCCATATATCGCGAGTTGTGTACGGATAAGATTATCTGTATGGAATATGTAGAAGGCTATAAAATTACCGATCTTGAAAATCTTAAAAAATTTAATATTACTGGAGAAGAATTGGCACTCCGAGGGATAAGTCTATACTTCGAGCAAGTATTTGAGCATGGTTTTTTTCATGCCGATCCTCATCCTGGAAATATATTTGTTTTAGAAGATGGAAGAATCGCTTTTATAGATTACGGAATGGTAGGAACCGTCATCGATAAAGACAAAATCCTATTTGCCAAGATATTGCTTTCAATGTATGACAAAGATGTGCATGGTCTAAAAAAAGCAATACTCAAGTTTTCAACTGGACTAACGAAAGAGCAAGAGCGAGCATTCGAATACGATGTGATCTACTTCCTCAGACAATATTCAAGAATTTCACTTGAAAATATTGATGGCAATGAAGTAATGCGCGGCCTCAATTCATTATTCTTTGACTACAAAATCAGAATTCCTTCCAACTTATTGTTATTGATAAAAGCTCTGGTGATAATAGAAGGTGTCGGGCTAAAGCTCAATCCCGATTATGATATCATAGAAAATATAGGCCCGTACGTTCAAAGATTATTGTCCAAAAAATACAACCCAGATCGATTACAAAAAGAACTTTTGCGGTCGATCGAAGATACAACGGATCTAATCAGGGATATGCCTTCTGATATAAGATCAATCATCCATAAAATCAAAGAGGGCAAGCTCCATGTGGAAATAGAACACAAGGGGTTGGAACCATTCGCTGCAAGTTTGAATAAAACAGTAAATAGGTTGTCATTCACACTCGTAATAGTTGCCATAATTATCGGATCTTCTTTGATTGTAGTAGCAAAGGTTCCACCATTTTTTTATGAAATCCCAATGATCGGAGTGATTGGTTTTGCCATATCGGCACTCTTGACCTTTTGGCTGATCAATGCAATCAGGAAAGCAAATAAAAAAGGAAGTAAGTATGAATAATATTTTCACATCATTCAACAAGGAAATAAGCTGGAATACAAAGTTTTACATTCTTCTGGCGTTTTGCATGGTACTGTTCAGTTATCTGATGAATGGCACCGAAACAGGAATATTTGTTGGGGCCATAATATCATTGATCATTGTATTAGCAGTCGATCTATATCTCATCATCTCGAAGCGGTATTCCAATACTTGGCGGGTAATAAAATTTGTCATTGTACTAATTATAGTGGCATTGACATTGATAGGATTCATTTCAAAATAAAATTGATATAAGTAATGAAAAAAGCACTTAAATGGGGCTTGATAGCCATTATTCTATTGATCGTCTTCGGTTTTTGGTACAATTGGAAATACTCCATGGGTATAGTTAATGCCTATTCGGTCAACAAGTCTACCATAGAAAACAAACTCTTGATTGCCACTCAAAAAAGTGAATACAAGGACAAGGTGACTGCATATATTACTGATCAATATTTTGGAAAAGACATTTACATCTCGGTCATTGATGTTACTGATTTGGATGCTTCTGTCCTTCGCCAATATGATGCATTTATAATTATCCATACCTACGAAATGTGGTTGCCCCCTGAACAAGTAAGATCTTTTCTAAGTCTGGAAGGAAGCGGCGAAAATATATTTGTACTGTCTACTTCAGGAGATGGCAATCTGATTCCAGAAGGAGTTGATGGCATTACCTCAGCTTCAATTATTCTTGATGCAGACAATGACGCTGAGAAAATAATAACGTGGATAAATAATCAATTTACACTCAAATCATGACCCCAACAAATCTACCCTCTCTAGAAAATCAGGCGAAAGATTACCTGATCCAGCATGAGTCCTTATTGATCGCAACGGAGAAATATCTTATTGAGAAATTGGAAAAATTGTGTCGGCAATATTGTGAAGGCCACAATCTTCCTCCAGAAGCCATTTCCATTCGTACAAGGAGAAAATCCATTTCAAGTTTTATTAATAAACTCAAGCGTAGGGGTGTATTAAAAATAAACGAAGGTAATGATGCCATGACGGATACTGTGGGAGCAAGAATTATTTGTTGGTTTGTCGATGATTGTTTTGGTATTTTAGAAGCCATCAAAAAGGACAGTTCACTTTCTATTATTCCTGATTCTATTGAGAATTTTATTGAAAATCCAAAAGAAACGGGCTATCGCTCTATCCATATTCTGAATACTATTGATACCAAGAACCTGGATGTAAAGCAAGCAGGGCCGAAGTTTTTGCCGAAGATCATCAGTGAGATCCAGATAAGGACCAAACTTCAAGATTCCTGGGCTGAGATAACGCATGAATTTCATTATAAGGCCAAGTATGCAGGCATCACTAATCCCACCTATGAATCATTACTTGGTGATATATCAGAAAGATTGGCCATTGAAGACAAGACCCTCTTGAAATTCAGAGATGCATATGGAAAATTGGCGGACAAGCAAAATAACCAAAGCCAAGTAGGATAATTGAATATTGGGTAATGATAATCACAAAACAATCTGGCGAACAAGTCAAGTATGTTGCCAAAAAACTTAGAAAATCACTGATGAGATCTGGTGCATCTGGGAAATTGGTCAAGGAAATAGTCAAGGAAATAGAAAAATCATTGTACCCAGGAATTCCAACAAAAGAAATCTACAAACAAGCATTCTCACTACTCAGAAAAGACCAAAGAGCTACTGCGGCAAAATATAAGCTTCGAAATGCCATCCTCGAATTAGGCCCTTCAGGATTCCCTTTCGAAAGATATATCGCCCATCTGATGGAAGCTGAAGAATATAATACCAAGGTGGGCGTCATCGTCGAAGGAAAATGCGTAAATCATGAGGTTGATATTATCGCCGAGAAGAATGAAGAGGTAAAGTATATAGAATGCAAATTTCATAACAAATCTACTTTCGCATGCAATGTAAAGACTCCACTTTACATCAATTCTCGGTTTTTGGACATAGAAAACAAAAGCAAAAACACAGACCAGAAATCTGACAAGAATTATGCTTTTTGGATTGTTACAAATACCAAGTTCACCAGCGAAGCCATGACATATGCCCATTGTGCAGGAATCAAGTTATTGTCCTGGAATTATCCACCAAAGAATGGAATAAGAGAGCGAATAGACAGGGCTGGGATACATCCCATTACCTGCCTCACCACATTAACAAAAAAAGAGAAACACAAACTACTCAACAATGATATCATCCTGTGCAGATACCTAATCAATGATGGCGCGCCGCTAGACCAAATTGGTATTAATAAAGGGAGGCAGGCAAAAATAATGGGAGAAGCACGGGCCTTGAATGAATTAGGCCATTCTGCTAAATAGCATCTGTAAACATCTCAAGGAATTTTCTCCATTCCCTAATCTATTTCACCTCCAAAGTGACAACACTTATCCTCTGAAATGACGAGAATCAGCGCTAAAAAATCAGACTTCTCATAACTTACTGGTATTGAAGAAGATTAAGAAATTGAAGATAATGGCAATACTTCTATACATTTTGGCACTGGTATTTCTTCTTATTGTTTTGGTTTTAATTAGCCCGGTAAGGTTGATTATTGATACACATTCGCATACCTATTCTGTCCAATGGAAGGGTATAATCCAGGCAAAATTGATCACTGTGAATGATGAACCGACAATTGCTCTGAGGACCTTGGTCTACAAGAAAAATTTTGAGCTTTTACATTCTTCAAAAAAAGAAAAACCAAAGAAGGAAGCCAAAAGTCCTAAATGGAAGAAGTCGAAGAAGTCGAACAAAATGACATTCTCAAAGATAATGAGAATGATTAATACCTTTAAAATCAAGGCATTCTATGTCAACCTTGATACGGACAATTATATTACGAATGGCTACTTGTATCCAATATTTCACTTTATCAAATCCCAAAACATAACGATGAAGATCAACTATGAGGGACAAAACAATGTCAAACTTATAGTAGAAAACAGGCTGTACAGGATTATCAAAGCCTACTTATTTTAATCAAATATTTAACTCACAAAATCTTATAATTATGGATGTTCAATTAGATAAATTGCTAAATCAAGTAACAAGTTTTATACAAACCGAGGCCAATACCGAAACTGTAATCGGAAAACCTTTCAAACTGGGTGAATTCGATTGCATCCCTGTTGTTCAAATTGGGATGGGATTTGGTACAGGTGGTGGAGAAAATGATGTAAAAGCCAATCACAACGAAGGTGCAGGACTAGGTGCTGGAATGGGAATTCAACCGATTGGGTTTTTAGTATCGAGAGGTGACAGTATATCTTTTATAAATGCAAAAAGAAACAGTGGGATGGGTGCTGCATTCGAAAAAGTACCTGAATTGATCGAAAAATATTTCGAACATAAAAATGATGCTGGTAAAGCGGCATAGCTAGTATTTCAAGTGAAGGGGAGAGTTTTGAGCTCCCCTTTTGTCTGCCAAATCCTGGAGCGGTAAATTACAAACATTGATAATCCCGCGATCAATTTAATAATGCTTCTTCCTTCTTTTTTATCCAAGATACAAAGTAGTTAAATTCAATTTCGATGCCTCTCTTCTCATTTTTTTGTACTTCGATCAGTCTATTATAAAATCTCATGTAAACCAATTCAGGAGTTGATTTGAATCTGGTAGAAATGAGTTGGGACGTCATATTGATGAATTGCGATTCAAATTGCAAAAGTCTGTCTTCGTCATTTAAATACCTCTTGTACTTGGGTAATAATTGGCGCAAGTGTTTTACATGATTTCTTTCCAACAATACTAATATTTGCAACAAAATAAAGACGGAAAAATATAGAGGATTACTTCCGAGTCTTTTATCCATCGGATTCAGAAAATCAAATAAAATATCCTGGGTCTTTTCAAAATTTCCCGCGTCAAAATTAGCCAGTGCGGCATAGTAGCAAAAAATAACCTTTTCATAATTTGGCACCTCATTAATATAATTCACATCTTCTAATAAGGGATTCACAAAATGTATGATTTCCATGAACTTTGATTGTTGACGAAGCGAGATGATTTCGAATAAATTAAATAAAAATCTATGTCTATATGCTTCCTCAACACTAAGCTCTTCAGTGTCTACTTTTGAAATCAATACATCAAAATTGATATCGCTCAGAATATTCGAAAATGGATCCTTCTGGTGGATCAAGTACTTGAAATAAGTGAAACAAGCACCAAGATACATTCTCGGATGTGCGTGGATGTATTTTGGATTATCCAACCATATTTTAATAGATTTATTGAAATGTTCTTGGGCCTTTTCATGGTTATTTTTGAATTCCTGAAACTGGGCGTGTACCCAATGAAAGAGATATTTTGTGGAGAAATCAGTAGATAATGATTCGTCTAGCATATACGGCTCATTCATAAACAATCTTAGTATCTCAGTATCGTTGAGACCATTGAAATATTGATAACTCAGTATAGATAAGATTCTTGCAAATTTGATTTCTAAAATTAATTGTTCTGCAGCATCCAATCGAGAATTGAACAATAGCTCAATATTCTTCAAATTGGTATTGCTATAGTTTTCAAAATAATCCAAGATGCTCTTCCTTCTTAAAAGCAACAAACGTTCGATTGGAAAACTACTGTCCATATTCTTGTCATTTGATATCACTAATTCGTCTTTCGCCAAAGAATACAAGCCCTTCTCCAAAAGAATATCCGCATTCATTGACCTGCTGAGCATTTCATAGTTTTTTCTTTTATTTATAAATTGAATTCGCAGTGATTCAAGTATTCGACTTTTCAAATATGCTTTCACAACAGAGAGGTACTTTGATGTGATTTTTTTATCCCTTCCCTGAATTTTATTCATATGGGCCATGGCATCCTTATTGGTGCAAGATTTTCTTTTATTTATGTAGTCGAAAAGGAGTACGAAATCGGCATTTGGTTTGTGTCTTTTTTTGAAATGTTGCTTCTCAGTAGGACTCAAGGAATGCACCAAAGCAATAATATTCTTCATTAACCATATTTTTTTTGCAGTGTAAACCTAATTAATTGTACTCAGAGTTAAGAATTTACAATCATTTGAATTGTGTCATAATAACGATAATAATATTTCTATTTTACTAATTATCAATTATTTATACCATATAAATTCAAATAAACCAATCTTGGAAATATGCAATTTGTCTATAATATTCCATTTTGGATTAGAATCAGAGTTTCATTAACTCTACTTTTGACACAGTTTTAGAAAAAAGCGTACTCTTAGCAATGAACACCTTACCGACTGACTCATTGCTTTTTAAAACACCCTAGACGATCTACTAATAAGTATACCCGGGAAACGTATTTATTATGTAGATCGCCTTTGTTTTAATTCGACGCAACCCCTTCGCCAAAGAGCAACTATAAGCTGATTTGACCATCTTATAAAATTAAAATCCTAAAAATCGATGATGTATATACTTTCAGAATGCTGGGTGTATAAAGTAAACCCTTTTTAAGGTTTTAGGGTGTTTTTGAGGGCGGGTCCATCGATGGTGGACCCCTTTTAATATATTGGCACATCGTTCTGTCTTTTTATGTTCGTGATATCAACTGTAGGGTAACTCTGCATCGAACCAGTAAATTTGAAGGTACCTCAATCCTTAATTCATTCCTGAAGCGAAATTGAAATTTCAATCATAAACCATCAAATCATCATACACCAAATCCATACCTGTGAATTCTAGATATCGTTTCATAACCCTCAACACACGCAATGTATTCATCCGACTTTCCTGACCCGCTTTTTCCAGTTCAAAAAACATCTTTCCAGGATACTTGGCATTGACTTTCCAACGTCCACTTTCAGTGCGTTTTGACAAAATATAATCTATGGCTGGCTCCATACGATTATCAAACGGAATGCTCGCTTTTTGAAAGTAATCCATTGCCCGAAGAATGTCGTATCGCCATCTGCATGGATAGGGGAATTTTAAAAATGCTTTATTGATAACATGGCCTGTACGATCTGAGAGGTATAATCTGTGCATGAGAATGAATTCTTCTGCTTCTCTTTTCACCTTCTCCAGTTCTTCTTTTCTGTATTCATTGCCCTGTGCAACAAACTCTTCCAAGCCTTCTAAAACAGACAAGGTGGAATGCAAAGAGCTATGTCGTGCTCCTTTTCTATTCTTCTGACAATTAAATCCTCCGTCTTCCATTTGTTGAGACAAGATAAAATCAACAATACCATGAAGTTTGAATTCACCTTTCAGAAAATATGAAGCAAAATTGAGAAACATACCATTTACACATACATCATCATACAAAATCGTGGTACTAATCGCTTTTTGTTGAGGCTCAAAATTTCTATCCTGATATAACAATTGGTCCAATATGGAATGTATGGATTCGACCTTAGTGCTTATCCCCAAATTCTTCAATGTCAGTAGAGTGTAATGCGTAGACGTCCATTTGGGATTATAATATTCAAGTCCCCAATGCCCATCTTTATTTTGACAATGTAAAAATTGCTTGCCCCATCCTTCAGATTCAATCCGATTTTGCAAGTCCAGTCTATCAGAACCCAAGAGATCTCTATATACCTGATATTGAATGGACACATCTCCTTCCAACAACCATTCAATATTCAAATCTTTAGACATACACTTTATTTTTTTCAATTATTCTTTATTTCGTTCCTTTTCAGCCTTTTTCGCCTCCTTTTCCTTCTTTTTAAAAAATCCCCTTAACAACCAATGATGTTGGAGCGCTTCCATACTTTCATCAAACTTTTGGGTACCGTTATTCAAATTATTAATCGTTTTTTTCAAGTCATTCGTAATTGTCGAATCGTTGAGCAAAGTACCCATAAGCCCTTCACCTTTTTCAATTTCATTAATTATGGATTCCAGTTCTTTACTCGTTCTGGCAATAGTCTCAGATGATGTTTCCAGGTTTTTCATAATCGGCTCAGCTCGATCGTTGATTAAAGAGTCAATGTTATTTGACAAATTTGACATTTGATTTTTCAACGTGTTGTCCTTGAAAAGGTAGCCTAGATTGCCTCCTCCATTCGATGCGTATGCAATCATATGATTAATACTATCAGCTGAGGCTCGGATATTTCTTGAAGTCATCGATAGATTATACGTGGTAGCGTTCAAATTTTTGACCAGACTGCCATCATTGATCAATTGTGAGATTGACCCAGTCCCGTTGTTTATTTTATTTGTGATTTCCAGAAGAGCGTCAGTAATTTGAGCAATCTTGTCATTTGTAGTGGATAGTGTTCCCAACATCTCAGTTAACTCGATATTTTTCTTATTCATTATAATATCTCCATTCTGAATGAAAGCTGCATCTCCCTTTCCCGGAGTCAGATTCACCAGCATATTCCCCACTAATCCATTGGTACTTATATCCGCTTCAGCATTAGATTTCATATATGCCTGCACTTCTTTATCCAATGACATTGTCACCGTGAGCAATTTGTCTGATTTCACATCGATGTCTGTCACCGTACCCACTTTCACACCAGCATACCTCACATTGTTGCCCAAAAGAAGACCTTCTACATTTTCAAAATCTGCATAAATGGTGATTGTACTATTAAAAAAACCTTGTCCCCCACTCACTCTATAAATAACGAAGGTGAATATTATCGAAATAAGAATTACAAATATGCCTAGCTTTACATAATTTTTGGATCTATCCATCTTTTCTGCTTTGTACTTCTTTAAAAAATGCTCTTACTTTTGGATCTTTTGATTTTGACAACTCGATGTATGTGCCCTCTGCATAGTTGACCCCATCTTGCAAGATTATCATCCTATTGGATATCACTCGGGCGCAATCCATATCATGGGTAATAATGAGAGAGGCAGTATCAAAATCCTCCTGAATCTTCAGCATCAATTGAATGATTTCATTGGCAGTAATCGGGTCCAACCCGGTAGTCGGCTCATCATATAGTATGATCTTCGGCTTCAGTATTAGGGTCCGGGCCAATGCCACCCTTCTTTTCATTCCACCTGAAAGCTCTACAGGCATTAGATCTATCGCATCTTCTAATCCTACATTCTTCAATGCCTCCAAAATTAGTGCTTCTTCATCTTCTCCAAGCTTTCTTTCTGGATGTCTTCTAAGTGGAAATCTCAGATTCTCTCTAACCGTCATCGAATCATACAATGCAGATCCTTGAAACAAAAATCCAACTTCAGTTCGTATATGATCCAGTTCGTCTTGATCCAAATCAGGAATATGTTGGCCCAAAACAAGGATTTCACCTTCATCCACTTGCATCAATCGAACCAGGCATTTGATCAGTACCGATTTACCAGATCCAGACTTACCAAGAATCACCACGTTCTCTTTAGGATATAGCTGCAGATTAAAACCTCTCAACACATGATTATCTCCGAATGATTTCTTCAATCCTCTGATTTCAATTAAAGGGCTGGCAGTGGCTGCTTTTGTATCCAGAATTGATGTCTCTTCCTTGTTCATATCACATAGAATATATCGGCTATCAAAACAGCCAAAAAGTCAACTATAAATAATAATAATGAGGCCATCACCACCGCTGTATTCGCCGCCCTACCCACTCCTTCTGTCCCCTTGCCAGAATTATACCCTTTGTAACAGCCCACTATTCCAATCACCAATCCGAAAAAGAAAGATTTGATGGTCGCAGGTACAATATCTCCAATAATTAATGCCGAAAACACTCTATTGAAATAAAGTGTAAGGGATACTTCACCCTTGGTGGATTCCATCAAAAAACTACCCAACAATCCTACAGTATCCGCGGCTATTACCAACAAAGGCAACATGATGATACAAGCCCATACGCGAGACACAACCAGATATTTGAATGGATTCGTACCAGACACTTCCATGGCATCTATCTGTTCGGTCACCTTCATGGATCCCAATTCTGCACCTATACCCGACCCTATTTTACCTGCACAAATAAGAGCTGTCAATACAGGGCCTATCTCTCTGATAAATGCTATCCCAATCATATCTGGCATATACGACACCGCCCCAAATCTCAGCATTGTCGGACGCAGTTGCAGCGTCAAAACAATGCCCATAATGAAGCCCGTAGATGCCACCAAAAACAGCGACTGGAGACCAATGGTGTAACACTGATGGAACATTTCTCGCCATTCAAAAGGTCTTCTAAAGGCTTGTGAGAAAAACTTTCCGGTAAAGGATGCCACCCTTCCAGTCTCTTCAAGAAACCCTTTCAGTTTTAATGGTAAAGTAAGCATTTACAATATTTCAATTCCAAGTAAAATTAGAAGTAGATACATTGGGAAAGAGTGATAAGAATCATGAAAAGCTATGATAAAGATCAGATCGAATCAATAGAAAGAGCTTGAATTTTGCAAAAGAATTAAAATGATAATAAAACAGTTTTGATTAATAATTAGCGAATGGATTTAACCTTAGACTTTCACAAGAATCATAAAGATTGGACAAGTAGATTACTATTTTATAAAGATGAGATCAACTTTTTCTTTAAGGAGCTGAACAAGGTTTTTGACCAAAACAAGCAAAATCTGGCTTGGATGGAGTTCATTGATGAATATGAAGCCATTCTTGACAAAAAATCAAATAAAATTGAAGACTTATTGAATAGAATAAATGAGGTAGAAAAAGAAAATCTCAAAAATTCTGAAAAGGAAGAAGTCTCAAAGAATCATCACCAGTTGCACCTTGACTTTATCAATTTTGAACAATCATTTTTAGAAATGAAAAAGAGATTCAAAAGGTTTGCATCGAGAAATGACTAACCCGAATCAAAATCATTCTTACAGATGATATATATCACAATAACTGGTAGAAATCGAATATAACTTGCCTTTATAAAAAGGTTAATTAATCAACAATCAAATAGAATAAACAAATTAAACTGATTAAAAAATGAAGAAAAGAGAACAAGTATCTAAAATCATGACACCCAATCCGATTACTGTAAATACTACCAATAAGGTATCAGATGTAGCCAGAATATTTGCAGAAAGAAACATACATCACATACCTGTAGTTTCGGGAAATGAGCTCATAGGAATGATAAGTAAAACAGATATTGATAAGGTATCGTTTGTAACCAATCTCCAGGATGAAAAAGCAAACACTGCAATCTATGACAGCCTGGAAATAGAACAGGTAATGACCAATCAACTGGATACTGTAGAACAGGATGATGAGATCAGAGAAGCAGCTACATTGCTGGCGAGTGGCAGATACCATGCAATACCTGTCCTTGAAGGTGAAAAACTGACTGGCATTGTCACTTCGACAGACGTGATCAATTATCTACTCGAACAATATTAACCATACAAAAAGATGAGAATTCAATATTTGTTACTCGCCTTTATTTCTACTTTGGTGATTCAAGCTTGCTCAAGTACTCATTACATTACAGATAGCCTGAGAAAGGTTGACACCTCCAAATATCAGACCTATGAAATGGAAGATAATTGTGCAGATGACATCAACCCTATCATGCAAATTAGAATCAAGAATGCGCTAGAACAAAAACTTAGAAGCTATGACTATAGCAAAAGTGCGAGTGCAGATATTCTTGTAAAATATTTTGTAAAAAACCTTAGTAAGAAGTACGTCGAAGAATGCAGGGATGAATATGCCAGATGGGAAGGTGGAAAATATTGCGAGGAAAGAGTCATCAATTATGTTGAAGGATCTATCATCGTCGATATTATAGACACAAGAACAAATTCAATTATTTGGCACGGAGCAGCTTATGGTCCCAGCTGGTCAAGTATGAGTGATCCAAATAAAAAAGTAACTGAAGTGGTAGATACACTTCTAGAAAGATATTTCAACTTTTAACATTCGTATTTGGGACTAGTACGACTGTGGTTTTATTGGTAAGAGAGTCATGCAAATGGCTCTCTTTTCACCGTAAAATAATTAAGAATTAGTTTTTTGGGGTTTTAGGGGCTTGTCGGGAATGGCAGGCCTCTTTTTTGTTTGTAATAATAATAAATTGGCATATTCAGAGGTAGACTATCTTTTCAAAAATCGAAGTCTGAGTATTAAAACGGGAGTAAAAAAAAGCGTGGCCGCGGCTGCGTTTTGGGATGACTGAAAGACCTCGGAGAGTGGCGACGATAGTCGACAAGTGAACGCGTAAGCGGTGGGTGGCTATAAAACGGCTATGAGTGCTGCATTAGCCAGCCTTTGCCTGCCCCGTAAAACGGGGATTTTTTTTGATTCTGTTTTTTGATCAAGCAAAAAATAGAATGCCCAGCCGGTGAGGCGAAACAAAGTTAAGTGTTCCAACTACCTCGTTTTCGTTGAAAATACACTGAAAAAGGTGCTATATTCTAATATTTATTTAGTAGTAACGCTATATTTAATAAGCCTAACTTGTTAATTTATAACTAATTATAAAATCTATATAAAAAAAATATTTACTTAGAAATATCCCTAAATTGCTTAGTCTATCTGTAGTTGAATAGGTTTCACTTACAATTTGATTTTGAAGCTATCCAGGAAGTAATCCATTTCATTATTAAGGGATTTGCTCTTGACCGTAAAAACTTGAACGCTAATAAAAACATCATTTTTGATGTACGACTTGCCTTTTATTATCGCATTATCATCATTGTACTTCACTCTGAAAAGCTTGCCGTGACCATTGTCAATATCTGCGGCATACACCAATTCACCATTTACATTCTCGGCAGAAGTCAAGACTGCATTTTGTAAATAATCATCTATCAGATCGGTACTGTCTGGTGGAAATGTGCCTTCAGGATATTCTACAAAATTTATGAGATAGAGGTAATTTGGGTCCTCGACCTCGCCTTGATAGGCATAGGTGTAGGCGGTCAATTCACCAACTGCAGTTTTAATAGATTTGTTGCTTTCTTCCATTTCTCCTGGCACATCAACTGAAAATGCAAGCACAGCATCTGAGTTAAACTTGATCCAATCATCCTGTGCCAAGCTTGAGTCTTTAACAAGAACAAAGGAGAGGAGTATATAGGCGAGGCGAAAGAAGTATTTCATTAATTTGAAAAATTACCAATTTAAACAGTTGCTATATCAATAAGTGTGTATAACTTTATCGAACACAATAATAACCAAATCCAAAAGTAAAACATGTCCTATAGATTTGCCTTTATGATTTCTTTAATTTTTGCATTGGGATGTGCAGTCGATGCCCCAAAACCTCTTTTTGAAGGAAATGAAGCTTTGGAATATGACAAAATCATTGCCGATTATTCGCCACCGCAATACAAATGGGGCTTCTTGAATGAAGATGGACAACTGGCCGTAGAGGACAAATATGATGACCTCAGAGAATTCAATGAAGGTCTTTCTGCTATTAGTGTGAATGGAATATGGGGGTATGTAGATAAATCTGGAAACGAAGTAATCCCGCCAAGATTTAGGATGGTCAAGACATATTCGGAGGGAATTGCAGTGACCCAAGATCTCAATGGAAAATTTCATCTTCTTTCTGGTAGTGGAGCTGTCATTGCGGATAGTCTTGTATATGACGACATCAGCAAATTTCAGGAAGGCAAGAGTGTGGTCAACCGCGGATATCTGTTTGGGTATCTGGACAAAAATGGAAACATGGCAATAGAACCGACTTATGAGGCTGCCAGGTCATTTTCCGACGGCTTGGCTATGGTCCAACAAAATTCGAAATTTGGTTTTATTGATCATAATAATGCAGTAGTTGTTCCAATTCGATATGACAAGATATGGTATCCAGAGCAAGGAATGATTCGATTCAAAAAAGATGGAAAATTTGGGTTTATAGGCTTGAAATCAAAAAAAGAAGTATTTAAAGGCTTTGCTTCTGCTACTGACTTTCAAGATGATTTTGCCGTTGTGAATGATGGAAACAACTTTTTATTGATTGACAAGGTTGGTAAAAAACGAAAGCTGGCTTATAGTTATGTGGATACAGGAGGCGACGGAAAGTGGATCTATTCTGCCGATGATCGATTTGGTTTTTTGAATAATGATGGATCTGTCTTATGCCTGCCACAATATGATTTGTTGATGCGGTATCGGGAAGGAAGGGCAGGATTTGCAGTGAATGATATTTGGGGCTACTTAAATGAAAAAGGAGCAATAGCCATTCCCGCACAATATCCTCTTGTCTGGGATTTCATAAATGGATATGCAAGAATAATCGGAAGGACAGGATTTGGTTTTATTGATAGAAGTGGGGCGGAAGCATTGCCTCCTCAGTATATGGAGGTTAGAGATTTTTCAGAAGGCCTGGCAAGAATCCAAGTGTATCGGTGATATTTTCAGCTTGGTAATTTCCCAACTCAAAATCTCCAAATCATTTCAAAACAGTAACATCTCCTGAGATCATCAATGTCTCAGTTTCACCGAATACCGAACTTGTCGACATTTGAATCATATAAACATACACTCCATTTGCGACGGGTTTCGCATTGAATTCACCATCCCAATAATTATCTTTTGAAATAGAAATTAAATTTCCCCAGCGATCAAAAATGGACATTTCAAAATCCAGGATTTCACATCCTTTCGTAAATATGACTTCGAAGCCATCATTCATACCATCAGAATTAGGGGAAATGACATTAGGAATATAATATTCACAAGGTGCACATTCAGTAAACTCCACTTTCAATGTATCTGTTTTGAATAGACATTCTTCCAATTGATAGGTGCCTAAAAAAATTCCAGACTCAGAAATAGTACTTAAGTTTTCGCCCATTTCATTTTTCCATTCAATGTCATAGTTTGGATTCGTCAATTCAATTACTTCATCAAAACACAGGAGGGTATCGATGTCATAAATCACATTGGGGTCTTCAATAAACCTTACTTGGATCGAGTCACTATGACTTGGACACTCCAAATCAAGAGTAGATGCCCAGAATAATCCATCTTCTTTGACAACTATCGAACTGGCCACTTCTCCCGTGCTCCATTGATAATCAAAACTTGTATTTTCAACGACTAAGGTGACTTCATCTTCCCCGCAAAGTATCGTATCCTTTCCAATGTCTATTGTTTGGATAGGCGAAACACTTACACTTATCGTATTGGTTTGAAAAGAACAATTATTCAAAACAACATCCGCAAAATATTCTCCCTCTTCAGTTATTTCCAGTTGATTTCCAGTCTGCCCATTATTCCAAACCACATTCTGCCCCACACCCTCGATCTCCAAAATATAGCTTTCTCCAGAACAGATATTGACATCCTCACCAAGGTCATATTCTGCATCCACCACATCAACATGGATGGTATCGGTATTAAATGTACACCCTTCTTTAATGTATTCCGCCCAATAAATTCCCTCTTCGCTTATAGCAATTTCACCATTCATAGAACCATCACTCCAAAGCACATTTACATTCGGCTCATCAATGGCAAGGTAGATTGTTTCACCCTGGCAGATTACTGTATCAGATTGAAGATCGATTTGCGCTGGAGATATGAGAGAAACCATCACACTGTCAGTTCGAAATGTACAATCATCCAAAATCACGTCAGCCCAATACAATCCTGGCTCTGTAATGATTATATTATTTCCTGTATATCCATTACTCCAATTTATATTCTGACCTACTCCTTCCAGGTTTA
Organism: Saprospiraceae bacterium; assembly: GCA_965230575.1. Taxonomy (GTDB): domain Bacteria; phylum Bacteroidota; class Bacteroidia; order Chitinophagales; family Saprospiraceae; genus CAJXUU01. Next base: position 3,998,520 of record OZ246013.1, on the reverse strand, counting down.
TGGTATATGTCTCACCTTCGCAAAGTGTGATATTGGTATTGATATCTATGTCAATTTCAACAACTTCGACATAGATGGTATCCGTGCTGAAGGTGCATCCATCCAAGATGTACTCCGCCCAATAAAGCCCTGTTTCGCTTATTACCAATTGATGGCCAACAGTACCGTCACTCCAAATCACATCAATATTCGGTTCATCTATGCTCAAAGTCAAAGTCTCTCCCGGGCAAAGCGTGGTATGCGTACCTATCAAATAATCCAATGGTTGAACATAGGTCACTTCCATCGTATCTGTTCGGAATTCACAGTCATTAAAAATAATTTCTGCCCAATATAGTCCAGCTTCATCTATAACCAGATTATTGCCTGTATATCCATTATTCCAACTGATATTTTGTCCCACTCCTTCTACATTGAGTGTATAACTTTCCCCTTCGCACAAAGTGACATCTTCACCAATACTCAATTCATTTTCTACGACCTCTACATTAATAGTATCGCTATAAAATGTACAATCACCAATAGTATATTCTCCCCAATAAGTACCAGATTCGTTGATCATCAACATGTCTCCGATTGATCCATCACTCCAACTTACATCAATCCCAGGGCTATTTATGGCAAAATCAATAGAAGCTCCATAACATATTACGGTATCAGAAACTGTATTAAACTCTAATGGCTCTACTTGTGTAATATTGAATGTGTCCGTCTGAAAATTGCATCCCTCAATATGGATCTCTGCCCAATAAGTACCAGGTTCTGTAATTTCAATGGGATTACCCACCATTCCATTATTCCAAGTGACCGCTTGCCCAACACCTTCTAAAAACAGGGTGTAACTCTCGTCGCACATTTCAACATCCCAGCCAAAGGTTGTTGTGAGATGGACAATATCAACATCGATGGTATCTGTTTGAAATGAACATCCATCAATAAAATATTGTGCCCAGTACAAACCAGATTCACTAATAGTGATCTCATTTCCAGAAGTGCCATCACTCCACAGCACGAAAATATCAGGTTCGTCAATTGTAAAAGTGACCGACTCCTCATTACAAAGTACAGTATCTGTCATAGTGGTCAGATCCAATGGTTCGGCCACCATGACTTCGATGGAGTCTGTTCTAAACAAACATCCGTTGTCCATGACATCGGCCCAGTAGATTCCTGATTCTGAAATTTCTATTGGATTCCCGGTATAGCCATTGTTCCAACTAATATTGGGTCCCACTCCTTCTACTTCTAATATAAAACTCTCTCCTTCGCATAAAATCATATCCTGACCAAGATCATAGTCTCCTTCAACCATTTCCACAATAATGGTATCAGAATAGAATGTACATCCATCCTTGACATACTCCGCCCAATAAAGGCCAGGCTCCGATATTTCAATATCATTTCCATTGGTTCCGTCGCTCCAGAGAATATCTATATTGGGTACATTGATCGAATAAAACACGGTTTCTCCCTGGCATATTGTCACATCATCACCCAGCGAATAATTAATCGGCTCTGTAACAGTAATAAATATGGAATCCGTTCTAAATACGCAATTGCTAATCATGACATCTGCCCAGTACAAGCCAGGTAATGATACGACTAGGTTATTCCCAGTGAATCCATTGTTCCAACTTATATTTTGACCAACTCCCGGAATGTTTAATACATACGTTTCTCCTTCGCATAGATTGACATCGTCCCCAAGGTTATAATCTCCTTCTAGAACATCGACAACCACCTCATCAGTCAGAAATGTACATCCATCTTTGGAATATTCGGCCCAATAAACCCCAGCTTCACTTATTTCCAAAGAATTGCCAACGGTACCATCACTCCATTCAACATCAACACCTGGTTCATTTATTGTCAATAATAATATCTCTCCTTCGCAAAGAACAGTGTCTGAGACTAAAGGAATTTCTAAAGGAAATGCGAAAGTAATATCTATCGTATCAGTTCTAAAAGTGCAATTTTTGTACACAACATCAGCCCAATACTGCCCAGAATCAAATACCAATAAGGAACTACCAGTAGAGCCATCGTTCCAGGTCACATTCTGATAAGGATATTCCAACTCTATCAAATAATCATCTTCATCACAAAGACTAACATCATCTCCCAAGTCCAAATAGTCAGGAAATGGATTGACACATAACCCTGTAATCTCATCTCCTCCAAAATCGCTAGGTCCAAATAAATTTCCTAAATTATTGATGGTATAAGATGCAGTATTAAAAATTGATAAATCTCTACCAGTCGTAAAATAAACATTGCCATTATGGCATTCAATATCTTTGATCGGGGCATAACCATAAGTAGCCAATTCATTTGGCTCAACCGTTGCACCGACTGTAGGAAAATCAATTTCAAAATATTTTGACCATTGACCAGGCGCACCGTCAAACATATAGAGGATATCATCACAAAATGTCATTTTATCGATATCTGGATCAGCAACATTATCAATAATTTCAGTTTTAAATTGACATCCAGCTGTGGATCTGTTTACCTCGACAATAGTCTCAGAAGCATAATCACCCCCTGATTGGTTTCCATCAATACTTACGGATGCATAAAGTGTATTATCAGTGCTATTAAAAGCAATGCTTTCGCAAAAATAAATGGTATTCCCTGGCAAGGTCAAAAGGCCAATTTGAGTAAAGTTCAAATCCATATCTATGCTTACCAATGTAGGTGCCGCACCGCTATTCATAATGGCATAAATGAGGCAGTCTTCTTCGACATAAGCCAGAAAACGTACTAATATTGGAGGAGAGGGATTAATATCACCAATTATTGAGACGGCATTGGTACTGGAATTTATCCCTATCAACTGATCATCAACAATCCCTAACAAGTCGCTGTCTTGTCCAGCAAGGCTAAAACCAAATAGGCATAATACTACAGATTGGATGATTGACTTCATCTTGTAATTGATATTCTGAATAAATATACAACATTTTGGATATTTTATTACCGCTAAGACGCGAATACCGCGAAGAAAAGCGCGAAGCTCAAAAAATAAGCCCTTCATTATTCATGAAAGGCTTATAAATATTTATTTTATCAGATACTACAAATGAATCACTTCATCATATGCAGCAGCGGTAGCTTCCATCACTGCCTCACTCATTGTAGGGTGAGGGTGTACTGCCTTTAAGATTTCATGACCCGTAGTCTCCAATTTCTTGGCAGCTACCATTTCAGCGATCATCTCGGTCACATTCGCACCTACCATGTGTGCTCCAAGTAATTCACCATATTTAGCATCGTAGATCACTTTCACAAAACCAGCCTTGGCTCCAGATGCACTCGCTTTTCCTGATGCCGAAAATGGAAATTTGCCAACTTTCAATTCGTATCCAGCTTCTTTTGCAGCAGCCTCGGTATATCCAACACTTGCCACTTCAGGATCACAATATGTACAGGATGGGATATTGTTGTAATCAATGGTTTCAGGATGATGACCTGCTATTTTTTCTACACAAGTTATACCTTCTGCACTGGCGACATGGGCCAATGCCTGAGTAGGTATTACATCTCCAATAGCATAAATTCCTTTGACATTGGTCTGGTAGTAATCATCAACCAGGATCATTCCTCTGTCTGTCTTTATGCCTAATGCTTCCAATCCGATATCTTCAGTATTTGGAGTCACCCCTGCAGCAGATAATACCACATCACAATTGATCACTACATCAGAATCATCTTTTCTATTCTTAATGGTCACCTTGCACTGTTTTCCTTTGGTATCTACAGTCTGAACAGCGTGATTGTCCAATACGGTCACGCCTGACTTTTTGAATACCTTGGTGATTTCTCTAACAACATCTTTATCTTCTCTTGGCAGTAATCCACCCTTCATGAATTCTACAACCGTCACATCTGTGCCAATAGAATTATAAAAGTGTGCAAACTCAACACCGATCGCTCCAGCTCCTACCACAACCATTTTCTTAGGCTGCTTCGCCAGGGTCATCGCTTGTCTGTAACCAATTATTTTTTTACCGTCTATTGGTAGATTTGGCAATTCCTTTGCTCTTCCTCCAGTAGCAACGATAATATTCTCTGCTGAATACTCTTTCTTCTTCCCATCTTTGTCTGTAACCACTACCTTCTTTCCTCTTGCCAATTTCCCTGTCCCTTCGATTACAGTAATCTTATTTTTCTTCATCAAGAAGGTAACACCTTTGCTCATTCCATCAGCAACTCCCCTACTCCTGGATATCATTGCATCAAAATCCGCCTTGGGCTTAGCCACTTTGATTCCATAATCTTCCGCATGATTCACATAATTAAAAACCTGTGCAGACTTCAACAATGCTTTAGTAGGAATACATCCCCAATTCAAACAAATTCCTCCTAAATTTTCGCGCTCTACTACAGCTACATTCATGCCTAATTGCGAAGCTCGTATAGCGGCAACATATCCGCCAGGTCCAGTTCCTATTACTATTAAATCAAAGTTCATACAGATTCTAATTTTTAGATTTTTGAAAAGTTGTGCAAAGATACAAAGAATGATGATTCTTTTAAGTCTATTCCAGGTACAAAACAACGACATAGCTACAAAGTTTGAATTGTCGCGCTCACAAGATATTTTTCCACCATTATGAAAGAGATAAAATCACCTAAGGCCCATAAAATTATGAATAGATATGCGCTTAAGAATTCTTTCCCAAAAACTTCGCGCCATTCGCGCCTTAGCGGTAAAACCTCACTCCTACCCCTCCATATTTTCAAACGCACTCCATCAACTAAATTTTAATTTTACAACTAAATTTTAGTTGAATAACGAAAAAATAGTTTACATTTAAATAACAAATGTGATTAGAATGGATAGATTGACTCACAAAGAAGAAGAAATAATGCAAATCTTGTGGAAGCTTCGCAAAGGATTTGTAAAAGAAATATTGGCACAAATGTCTGAGCCAAAACCACCTTACAATACGGTATCTTCTATTGTTCGAAAACTGGAGACAATGCGCTTGGTAGGGCATGAAGCCTTCGGAAAAACACACCGATACTACCCTATTCTAAAAAAAGAAAACTATAGAAAGCAATCCTTCCAGGTTTTCATGAGAAACTACTTTGGAGGGTCTCCTACTCAATTGCTTTCCTATTTTGTCAAAGAAGAAAAACTGTCTCCAGACGAAATCAATCAATTACTAAATGAACTAAAAGAGAAGTCATGATCAATCATATTTCAATACCACAATACCTTTTGGAATCTTCTTTTTGTCTGGCCATTTTTTATCTTTTTTATTTGATTTTATTAAAAAGAGAGACCTATTTCCAATTCAATAGAATCTATTTAATCGGTACTGCTTTTTTGTCACTTTTCATACCACTGATTAATGTAGATTTTAGCACTGCCAGTCATCTTACTGGAGCAGAACAACTCTATCCGATTCTATACCAGGTAAATGACTTCCAAATCGGAATTCAACAGACCATTGCACAAGATTCTAATATACTGCATGTATCCATAGCAGATATGATCAACTGGGTTTATATGGCGGGCTTTTTCATTATGTCCTTAAAGTTATTCAGCGGTCTATTCAAGCTCTTTGGCATCATCAATCGATCACCAAAAATGAAGGATCAGGACCATACTCTTCTCATTTCCGAGGATGTACCTGCCGCTTCGTTTTTTTCATATATCTTTTGGAGGGACAAACACGATAAATCTGATCCCATCCAAAAGACCATTATGGATCATGAGATGGTACATGTCCGTCAATGGCACAGCCTTGATGTGATTGTGATGGAATTAATGGTCATCGTAAAGTGGTTCAATCCGCTCATTTACCTATTTAGAAATAGCCTGAAGAAGACGCATGAATTCATCGCGGATAAGTATGTCACAGATCAAATGGGCGACAAGATAGAATACGCCAATATTTTGTTGAACAATTCTGGACCGACCCACATGCCTCCTATGTCCAATCACTTTTATGGAAACATCAAGGAGAGAATCAAAATGCTAGGCACCAAAGAATCTAATCGGCTCCAACAGTTCAAGTATTTTGCGATTATACCGATGACAATTATGTTGTTTTCCCTTTTCTCTTTTGACCTAAGTGACAAGCTGCCTCAACCGTTGAAATCTTCGTTTCAGAATATCGAGAACTCCATGCTTGCAGCAATTGAGACCAATGTAGTATCGCTAAATGTGGATGACGAAGAGGAGCAGAATGCATTTCACCTGGGATGGAGTGACATTATGAAAATAAAACTGAAGCAAACCAATGAAATTCAAGAATTTATATTCTCCTATTCCAAATTAAATCTAAGTCAACTACTTTCTGATGAACCCACCATCTTGCAAAATGGAAAACAATTGGAGATCTATATTGACACTCTGGAGGTGATTACAAAAACAGGAAAAAAGGAAGTATCTCTCGAATCATTGAAGGACGATGACTTTAGAGAATTTTTCATCGATTCATTGAATAAATTTGATCAGATAATGCTGGGGCTAAAAACATACAGTGATACAGATTCTCTTTTTATAAAACTTCATTTAGGATTGGATAAGGACCAGACCAAGAGTGCAATTCATCACTTTTCATTGACAGATAAAACCATAAAATGGGGTCAGCGAAAAATCAAATTTAATACAAGGGTATCCGAAGATGGAAGCAGACTCAACTTGCATAACCTGGTCACTGATGAAGAATTTAAAAGTATGCTGGACAATAAACTTTTGGTAAGTCATGGATCCGAAAAGTTTAATCCATTTCCCGAAGATATGAATATCTCCTTCCTAGTGAGCCGAACCAATAACTCAAAGTTATCAAGTGTCAATTCGGAATGGATGGATAAATTCAAGAGAAAAAATAGGATAAATAAGAATGCAGTAGAAATCAAAAGCCACTATTTCGGCAAGGAATATTCGATTCAAGAAGAATCTAAATCCTATTCTCTAAAAGATTTTTACAAGGAAAAAGAAACTTTTAAGGATTGGATGACCAGCTTGCAAAATGGTGATATGGTCAATGTCAAAATCTTTGGAGCAGAGGGTGATTTTGAAAACTATGATTTCACTTTAAGATATAAAGACGAAAATCAAGCCATTGCAGCTCCATTTCCAATAGATCTACCGCATACTACTGATGCCTATTCAAATTTTCAAATTGTTATGAATGACCAAGGCAAGTCTTTAGTCCGAATCGACACAAAAAATGTTCGAAATAGAAAGATTGTAGACGCATATAGGGGAAGTGAATCCTATGAAATCATCCATATCGACAATTTCAAAACAAAGAATAGAGTAAGAAATCACACTTTGCCAAGAGGCATACTTGAAATTGGATCCATGTACAATCCGACGATTAGTAATCTAGATATTTTTACCCTCAATGATTATTATACCGATGCGGATCAATTGGTAAGAATGGACTGGGGCAAAATGGTTTCGATTCCTAATATTGGAAATTTTAGCATTAAAGAATTCAAACGTTCGTCAAAAGAAAGCTTGACACTTTTTGCTGGGACTGAATTAATAGAAATGGCAAGATTTGATCTTTTGATCATTCCCGAAAATGGTAAAATCAAACGATTAAGAACAGACAAGGTCAACACTCAGGAAATAAGAGAGATTCTCAATAATGTAGATGTGAATACGTCAATCTATGTGGATAATATAGTGGTGGATGTAGAAGGAGAATATAAGTATTATCCGTACAACTTTGTGTTTACGGTCGAGTAAAAAATCTTGGTTCAGATTTCAGGTAGGCATATTCAGTAGACTAACTTTCAATGAAGATAGCTCTTGAAATAACCACGAGGTAAAAGAAGCATGGCCCTGACTGGGCTTTGGGATGACTAAACGATCTCGGAGAGTGGCGACGATAGTCGACAAGTGAAGGAACGCGAAAGCGGCGGGGTGGCTTTAAGGCGGCTATGCGTGCTGCATTGGGCCAGTCTAGACTTTTTTGGTTCGTTTTTTTGGCAATAAGACTGATTGATCTTTTATGCAAATAAAAGTGATAATGAAATTATCAAAAGAAGGAACACGATAGTGGAGGGCGGAATGAACGCCCGTCCTGGCGAAGGACCAATCTAGTTTGAAAATTATACCTCGTATATAGGTAAAATATAAGAAAAACGGGCTTTCAAGTATAGTATACCTGAAAGCCTAGACCGTTTTATACCTTTTGATCCTGCACCCATTTGTGAATGATTCTCTCTAATGTATTCAAAGGCACTGATCCATTGCTCAGGATGGCATCATGAAAATCAGTAATTTCAAATGCGTCCTCCAATTCTGCTTCTGCATATTTACGCAATTCTTTGATCTTCAATTCTCCTAGCTTATACGAAATGGCTTGGGCTGGCCATCCGATATAGCGATTAATTTCATTATTAATCTCTAATATTGACAATGCCGTATTTTCTTTCATAAAATTAAAAGCCTGATCTCTTGACCACCCCAAGTAATGCATACCTGGATCTACTACTAATCTACATGCTCTCCACATCTCATAAACCAGTCTTCCATAATCTTCATATGCCGTGGTATAGATTCCGGCTTCTTTCCCCAAATATTCACAATACAAAGCCCAACCCTCTCCAAATGCCGACAAATATGTATTCCTTCGAAAATCAGGCAAATCCATTTCTGCTGCCAGCATGATCTGTGTATGATGACCAGGCACACCTTCATGAAGTGAAAGCGCAGGCAATGCATACAATGGTCTACTTTCCAACTTGGTAGTGTTGACCCAATATTCCCCCGCTTTTTTATTTTTGTACGATCCTTCGGAGTATCTCCCTGATGTATAATTCGGTGCTATTGCGGCAGGTACTGGTTTTACAGTTAGTGGCATCCTCGGCATTTTACCAAAGTACTTGGGAAGCTCGCCTTCCATCTGTTTTGTAATCCAGGCAGCCTTGCTTAGAATTTCTTCTGGAGACTTTGCATAAAACTGCGGTGAGGTCCGTAGAAAGACTTGAAAGTCTTCAAAACTACCTTCAAAATTCACATCCTTGATGATCTTCTCCATCTCCTTTTTGATCCGATTCACCTCTGACATACCAATATCAAATACCGCTTGAGGTGTGATATCATCTGTGGCAAAGTACCGCACGCGATGTTCATAAAATGCCTCTCCTCCTGGAATGGATCGTACTCCAATTTCATCTTGCGCATTTGGCAAATACTGCTCAGAAATAAAAGAAGAGAGTTTTTTATAGGCAGGAATAATGTCTGAATTTACTATCTCCGCAACATCTGATTCAATATTACTGCCATTGGCTGGATTCATAAAAAATGTACTTTCGGCATTGCTATTCGCAACTTCATCTACCATTCCCAAACACAATTTTGTGATCAACTTTGGAGAAACCACCCCTCGATCCATGCCCGCCTTCAAGTGTCCCATGCGATCATCAATATATGCTGGAAGGGCTTTCAGCTTATCCAAATATTTACTTTCTGCCTCCTTATCGTTTATCCTTGTTCCATTGATTCCATAAATAATACCCGTCAGAAAACCACCTTCAGCATTCAGCGGAAATTCATGCATCCTAAATTTCAAACCTTCAATCTTGTCTTGGACTATGAGTGCCAACATATCTTTATTGATAAGGTCATCCTCAGTCATACTGGCATTATCCATTTTTTCCAATTCTTCGAGATAAGAAGTCAACTTTTCACTCTTGCTCTTCAACGCCTCTTCTTCGAATTGAGGCCAGGGTGATTCTGTATCAAATTCTTCCTGCAAAGCTTCATACCTGGAAATCATGTCATCCATGCCCACCTCCGAGGCTTTGTCGCATGAAACAAACATCAACACAGAAAATAAAACAAGGATATAGGACGCTTTCATAGAATAGGTATATTTCAAAAATTAATGTCTCCTTTTTTGAGACCATTAAAAGTAAAATTATTTACGGAAATACATCCATTTCGCGGTAATAAATCAAAGCTTCCTCAGGTAAAGCAAAATGACCTTTATAGACCCTGTTTACTGCTTCCAGCACTGGAATATCTGGATAACTCACTTCTCTTGCATAATGCAAATATTTCATCAGGACAAAGGCATCGAACCAATGCCAAAACATCTTATGGAATGATTCGTAATCGGATGTATTTTCCAAGATGCGTCCCAACTCCTTTTCCACATGTATTGATGTCAAAAATTGACTCAAGCCTGGGGCCAACTTCAAAGTCAACCTTCGATTTTCATATACTTCTGGCAATCTATCTACCACCACCTTCAAATCCATAAACGACTGAGGATCATATGTATAGTATTCATTTTCTTTGGATACCTGCATGGTGCCTATTGCCCTCCCTGTCCCAAATGGTACCCGGTCCGATATTCTAGGAGAAGGAATAACACAAGTAGTATTCAATTCTGAATGTCTTCCAAATTTCACAAGTTTATGGATGAAATAAAAGTCCTCTCCAGCTTTTCTCTGACTCATCCCTCCGACCGCACAATACGCCATCACAGTACATGCCATACTGCTCCCTACCGTATGATACGCATAAGGCAGATTTATATATTGCTGCATTCGAATGAAGTAGCGCAAATGCAATTCATATTGAATAATTGAGTCAAATATTTCTTGTGGAAATTGTGTTCCCGAAATAGGATGCTGGTATCGAATACTAGCAGAATGAATATTTGCATCTTCAAAATGCGCTTCTAATTCACACAAGTAATTGGCATCACATGTACTATCAGCATCAAAACAAGCAATAATTCCTCTTTCATTTCCTACCTCTATAAATCTTTGAATCGCCTCGTCCATTCCTATTTTTCTTCCGAGCCCCACACCTGCTTTTTTGTCAGGCAGATTATTATTGACAATCGAATACAGATTCAGCCAATCTGGAATCCTCGACTTCAATTGGAAAATTTGTTGTTCGCTCTTTTGGTTTTTCTCTTTTACCGATATTGGACTGTTCATTCCTGCATTGATAGACACAATAATCTCAACATGGCACTTTGGGGCACTACACTTTGCAATGGCCATTATACTCTCTTCGACATTGGGTTCATCATAGCAAGGAATCACTACTATTATTCCCAATTCCTGGTTCGGGGCAGAATCTATCAATTTTTGATATAAAATATTATGACTTATATATCTTGATATTGTCTTATTCATTTTGCACTATGCAGCTAGATTTATAACTTGCAATTAAATTATGAAGTGATAATAATATTTATAGAAATTTGCTTTATAAAACGTACACAATAAAAGGCTATTATTTGAGGTTCGAGTGATAATAAACATTTTGTTTTATCGTTCGAAATGAATCTCCCCTAATCAAATTAAAAAGTAACTATTATGGATACAATAACAAAACTTTCTTCTGAGCAATTGATTGCGATCGAAGACAAATATGGTGCACATAATTACCATCCGCTTCCTGTGGTTTTAGAAAGAGGTGAAGGCGTATATGTATGGGATGTAGAAGGTAAAAAATACTTTGATTTTCTTTCTGCATATTCTGCGGTCAATCAAGGTCATTGTCACCCAAAAATTGTCGGTGCGTTGAAAGAGCAAGCAGAAAAACTATGTTTGACTTCCAGAGCATTCCACAACGATGTGCTTGGACCTTATGAAAAGTACATCACTGAGTATTTTGGGTATGACAAGATGTTGCCTATCAATACAGGTGTAGAAGCTGTGGAAACCGCACTAAAACTTTGCAGAAAATGGGCATACATGAAAAAAGGCCTGCCAGCAAATCAAGCCAAAATCATTTTTGCGAGAGGTAATTTTCATGGCAGAACATTGGCAGTAGTATCAGCATCGAACGACCCTGATGCGAGAGCTGATTTCGGTCCTTACCTTCCAGGAATAGAAATTATAGATTACAACGACTTGGATGCGCTTGCATCAGCACTTAAAGATCCAAATGTAGCTGGATTTATCGTGGAGCCGATTCAGGGAGAAGCTGGAGTATTTGTACCAGATGAAGGATACTTACTCGGTGCTCAAAAGCTTTGTAAAGAAAATAATGTCTTGTTTATTGCAGATGAGGTACAAACAGGAATTGCACGAACGGGGAGACTATTGGCCACTTGTGGAAATTGCTCTTGTGCTGGAAATTGCGAAAACAATTATGAAATCAGAGCAGATATCTTGATTTTGGGAAAGGCACTTTCTGGAGGTGTGTTCCCAGTCTCGGCGGTATTGGCCGATGATGACATCATGCTTTGTATCAAGCCAGGTGAGCACGGAAGTACATTTGGTGGAAATCCTATTGCTGCCAAAGTAGCAATGGCCGCATTGGATGTAGTAAAAGAGGAAAAGCTCGCACAAAATGCCATGCGATTAGGCAAGATATTCCGAGAAAGAATGCAAAGACTGGTAGACAAATCAGATCTTGTCACCTTGGTCAGAGGAAAAGGACTGCTCAATGCAATCGTGATAAATGATGATGAAACCAGCAAAACAGCCTGGAATATTTGTTTGGCTTTGAGAGACAATGGACTTCTAGCCAAACCTACACATGGCAACATTATTCGTTTTGCTCCACCATTGGTGATGAATGAGGAGCAACTGCATCAATGTTGTGACATTATAGAAAAGACGATATTAGAATTCAAAAAGTAGATTTTAAGTGTCATTTTTTTGACTTCTCAACGATATAAATGCCAAGTATTTTACCAAATGCTTGGCATTTTTGCATGTTCTTTCTTTTGGAATGGTCTGTGACATTTTATATTATTATTACATAAAACACAGGTAATGAGATCAATATTTACAATTCTATCATTCTTCCTTTTTTTACATTTAAATTTTGCTCAGAACGATTGGAAGGAGCATTTGTCACATGACAGAACAGCATATGCGCATCATGGCCATCTGATTGATGCACACGGCGGTATAGTGCTAAAGATGGGAAATCACACCTCTCCAATGAACACTACAGAAAGGATTGGTCTCAATACAAAAAGTGGAGTCTATTGGACCGCTACTGACATTAACTCTACTTCTGATTTGAAAACTTATACCTATCAGTCAACCCGTCTTGGAGAAGAGCAATATCAAGTTACTTTAAAGTCTCCAATTGAAGGAAATTTCACTGAAAATGGGGTGCATTCAATTATACAAACATCACCAGTTAATACAAGCCTAAGGTGGATCCAAAATGAAGATTTGACTTCATTAAATATTGTAGATATCATTTTCCCGCTATCTCCTTTTGAAGGAATCCATTTCACTACTGATGAAAATAAACTATACAGTCTGGGTTTTGGTCACGATGTAAACTGGATTGAAGATTTCACGGGAGACTTGAAATTACATGTTGGTTTGAATAGTAAGGCTTACAAAATACATGATGGGGTATTTAGTAGTATCGAAAATCCAAATGAAGGTGGTGTGATTTTAGAAGAATATGACAAAATTGACAACAATCCTTTTGGCAATGAATTTATAACCATTAATCATTTGACTATAAATCGTTATTCTTATAATGATTATACACTCACAAGATCCGATGATTTATTAGCAGCACCGATTCATCATATATTTATGGAAGATGGATTTTACTACCTCATTGAGACAGATCAATCTTACAGCATTTATTTCTTTTCTGATGATAATTCACAATCGGACCTCTACTATGAATTACCAAAAACTGAAGAAATTAAGGACTTTGAAATCACAGAATTTAATCTTTGGCAAGACGAAGTCATCTTCTTAGGACTTTGGCATGCACCGCACATCAAAGAGAATTTCAGCTATGTTCAAAGAAGAGATATTTATCAAGATTATGAACCAAGGAGAAAAGATTTAGAATTTACGAATTTGGAGGTAGAAGTATTTGAAACTGGCCAGGACAATCAATTGGAATACAAATATACAGGCACTGTTACTAACTTAAGTGAAGAGGCAATCAACTACTTTACAATATATTCAGACAGGTTACCACTGTTCAACAATGCAGCCGATCAATTTATCAAACATGATTTCTCACAGGAATTAGAGCCTGGAGAGTCCATAGAAATCTCTGGAGAATTTATTTATTCACCTCTCAGTTCCATTTCATTTCATATTGCCGGAGTTGATTTTGGAATAGATAGCTATATGGACAATAATTCTTTTACGGTTGACTTTAGTCCTGTAGCAACTGAAGATATTGCTTCAAACAATTTCACCATTGCTCCCAATCCAAGTACCAATTTTATCACTATCTCAAGAGACTTAAAAGATATCGAGTCCATAGTGATTCTTGATGTCGCAGGAAGACTTGTTCATTCTCAGAAATACACCTCCAATATCATAAACACATCAAATCTGGCTCCTGGTCAATATTGGTTGAAGGTCAACACCTCGCAAAATTCGGTAGCACAGCCATTTGTAAAAAAATAAAAAAACATAACACCGTCCCGACAATTTTGAGGCGATTGCAGGGCTAAATGTCATACTTGAGCAATTGAGTGTGACATTTTTATTTAAAGTCAAGATTACTTCTTATCTTTTGTGGTAACCAATTTTATCACTAAACTAGCGGATCATGAAAAAACTTTCTTTCCTTTTATTTTTCTTCGTAAGTTTCCAATTCTCACATGCTCAGAACGAATGGCAAGAGCATTTATCACACGATCGTTTAGCCTATGGTCACCTGGGTCATTTTATTACCAATGGAAAGTTAGTCCTTGTAATGGGCAATGAATTGGCACCAATGAATACCATTGAAATCATCGAAGGAAATACTAAAAAAAGCCAAGAAGTAATTACAGACTATTTCACATTTCAAGTTAAGACTACTCGAACAGGCATAGATTCGAAAGAAATACTACTTGCTAATTCCTACGATTATGATATCCCGGGATTCGGTGCTCACTCCTTGCATGAGAGAAATGATGAAATCATCTATAGAAATATTCTGATAGAAAGAGTCGACAATATATATGTTCAAGTTCTAGATGCATTTATGCATCGCGACATGATGGATCCAAAGGAATGTATTATTGATAACAAGCGACATGTATTATTGGATTACCAGGATGAAATTGAAGAAGTGACCGATTTGGAGCATTCATTTAGATTCCATGAGGGATTTATCGACACTCCCTATAAAATTGAAAATGGACTATTCAAAAGCACAGATTCGAATATTCCTGGAAGCATAACATTAAATAGTAATAATGATCGCTTGTTCAACAACCCCTACGAGAATCGACTGGTACAGGTAGAAGGCAACTCCCTAAATCACTATTCTTATGCTGATTTCTCATTAGTGCGTACTGATATTCTCATGAATCAGGCTATTGATATACAATTTGTAGATGGTGGATTTTACTACTTGACGGAGTCAGAGGGAAGTTACATTGTGTTCTATTATTCTGATGAAAATTTAGATTCTGAGTTATTCCTTGAATTACTTAAGACGGATGAAATGGCTGAATTCAACATACGAAATTTTGAAGTTGTTGGAGAAGACATATTTTTTCTTGGTACATGGAGATCTCCACTTATTAGAGAGGCATTTAGTTATGTTCAAAAACGTTCGTTGACTGAAGATTTCGCGCCTATCCGAAAAGACATAGAATTGGAATCAGTGACAGCTACCAGAGAACTAATGAATAATGATAATTACAAATATACGTATACGCTAACGGTTAATAATTTGAGTGAAGATACCATAAGGCATTTTACAGCATATACAAGTATTTATCCAGATAGTGGCCCTTGGCAATACAAAAAAAAGGATGTTACTTTCATCTTACCTCCAGGCGAATCACAAGAAATTGAAGGAGAACTCACAAATATTGGCTGGGCGAAATCCAAACTTACATTTCATATCGAAGGAGTTGATTTTGGAATTGACAGTGATTATAGTAACAACTCGTTTACTGCAGATGTAATCATACTTTCGGATAAGGAGACCAAGTTAAATAGGTATAGCATCACTCCAAATATTGGTACCGATAATATGGTTTTAAATGGAGAATTGAATGAAATCGATGCAGCCTTCATCTCCGATATTCGAGGACATAAAATAAAGCTGGACAAGGAGAAAATTCAAGAAATCAATATATCCAACCTCCCCCAAGGTAAATACTGGTTAGAAATTCAAGTAGGAAAAAATTTAGAAAAGCTTCCTTTCATAAAAATATAATGACAACCTTCTGCACCACAAAAAGAAAAGCCCAGCATACAAAAGTAAACTGGGCTTTTTCTTTCTTCAAAGATATTTCTTCAATGATGCTATTAAACCACCTTCTTCTTTCTTTTCGTTTTAAACAACTCCACCAATTCTTTATCCTTCATAAATCCTAAATCCAGGAAAGTAGCTTTGACGAATTTCTTGATATCTTGATAATCTCTACCACGTTTGTCCACAAATCGTTTCAATAATTTTTTCACATATTTCAGACTCAAATCTTTAACCGATTGATTGAATTTTTGGTTACCAAAGACATTGATGTACTGAACAAAAGTCTTATTGATCTCAAAATAATCCTGGTAGCTTTCAGGAGGAAGATTCTCCATTATTTGAGTAAAGTAATTCAAAAGTCCAGCTCTAAGGCATTTATTATTCAATGACAATCCTTCATGTTGTGAATAATATGTCTGCACAGCTTCGATAGAGTCTTCATGAACAAAGCCTTTGCCGTGGATGGTATTCATCAGCGTATAGTACAGGTTAATTTCGTCATCGGCCTTCCCGTTTATCAATTTTGCCAGTCTCTTATCTGCATCTGGTGTAATCTTGATTTCGTCCGAAGTGAACATTTCATCCAGGACCTCAAAATATTCTTCAGAAAGCTTTGGGTTATTTTTCTTCATATGATCGAATGCATCCGCAAAACCTTTAGTCCCAGTTGCATCCAAATCAAAAAACAATCCTATGATCAAAATAATCTTCAAAAACTCCTCTTCACCCTTTAGCCCATCATTTGTAATAAAATTGTTGAGGTGTGTACTCAGACTTGCATTATTATAGTCATTTTTACCTCTTTCAAGTAAGAAAGATCTTAATTCATAATAATTTCCTTTCAGCTCCATCGCATTCTCTGGAAACTCCACCGTATAATAATTCAAAGTTTCAAACTGCTTCTTATACTTTACAACACCCAATTTTCTTTCGACTATATCTCTATACTTAGGAAGCTTTTGAGACTGTAAAAAGTATTTGACCCTTGTATTTTTTACCGATTCTATCAAATTCGTAATCCAAATATCACTGCTCAGTCCAAATCCCATTTGGATAGATTGTCCTACCCTCAATTTGATCATTTCGAAGTTAGATGAATTTGCCGCAGAAAGGAGTACGTGCTTAAAGTGATCTTGAGGCTTCCTGTATTTCATATTCTCATTGGCTTCTCCTCTCAATACAGAATACCCAACAATCTTAGGAATATATAGACCTTCAAGTTCATCGACCAAAAGTGCTTTCTCCAAAGCCAAAATTTGCAAAGGATACTCTCCAGCAACAGAAAGATACAATTCCTGAATTCCTGGTTCGAATTCTTCAATTAAAGCTTTATACTCATCATACTCTTCTGTATCCAAGTAAGCCGCAAGTGCATCTGAATCTTGGATTCTCTTCGCAATATCATCAATCTCTTTTTGAAATTTTGGATCTAAATTTTCCATTTTATTTTTTTATAATTTTTAAGACAAATACCTCCCTTTTAAAAATCGAAACCTGATAAGGCATTTAAGCTTATCAGGTCCCAAAAATTAGACTTGAAGGTTTCTCGAAAAGCATCATTCTATAAATAATGCTCTCGCGAATATACTACAAATTATTAATACATTAATACCTTGTAGATTCCTAATTATTTATTCTATTCAGCAGGTGGCACATCTTCAGCCGCTTCTGCTGTATCTTCAGCAGTCGGTACATCCTCTGATGCTTCTGCCATTTCTGCAGCAGCAGGTGCTTCTTCCACAGCTTCTGCAACATCCTCTGCAGCTGGTGCTTCCTCTGCAGCTGGTTCTTCTGCACTAGCCTCAGCTTCTGGCGCTTCCGCAGCTTCTTCTTTCGGTGCATCTTCCGCAGCTTCAGTCAACTCAGTTGCTGGTGCTTCTTCAGCAGCAGGAGTCTCTTCTGCAGCTGGAGCTTCATCCGCCGCAGCTTCTTCTGCTGCAATCTTAGCTTCTGCTTCTTCAGCAAGTGTTTTAGGCTCTTCTCTAAAAGCTTCAGCAGCATCGTCATCTGCAGCTACTTTTGCTTTTGGCTTAGCTTCTCCACTTACCATTTTTCTGAATTCTTCGATTTCTTTTCTTGTCTCTTCTACTCTCGCAGCAATTTTTGCTTCTTTAGCTTCAATCCATTCTGCTAATTTAGCATCTGCAGCTTCTTGTGTCAATGCTCCTTTCGTCACACCACGTTGAAGGTGCTTTCTGTACATTACGCCTTTGAATCTCAAGATCGCTCTTGCTGTGTCTGTAGGTTGAGCACCTTTTGTCAACCAATCATATGCCTTGTCTCTATCCAATTCGATAGTTGCAGGTTTAGTCATAGGATTGTATGATCCAATTTGCTCAATGAATTTACCATCTCTCGGTGCTCTTGCATCTGCCACAACGATGTGGTAATAAGGTCTCTTTGTTCTACCTCTTCTGGCTAATCTAATTTTTACTGCCATTTTTATTAAAATTTACTTGGTTAAACCATTCCTGCTTCATTCGAAAATCGAACTGCCGGATTTTAATCGGGCGCAAAGATACTATTTAAATCTATATAAATGCAATTAATTGATACTCATTTACTATGCTTAAAAAACCATGATAAATAATCAGGTTCGGCAAATGCATTGTCCCAGGAATTGTGATTGACTCCTGGATAAATAAATGATTCTGGACTGCCTCCCAACGCCTCCAGTTCGGCAATCATCTCTAAAGATTCGTCCACCGAAACTACTCCATCTTCATCTCCATGAAATATCCTTATTGGCAGATTTACAAATTTATGTGCTTTTATGGGTGAGCCTGCACCACATACTGCGGCAGCCGCAGCAAACATATCAGGCATTCGCCAACACAAATCAAAAGTGCCCATACCTCCCATAGATAAACCAGTAACATAGATTCTTGATTTGTCGACGTAAGATTGATCAGTGAATTTTTCCAGTAATTCTATCACCTTGGTCAAAGCAACTGACGGCGGATTTTTGACATCTGGTTCAAAATCACGTACTCCATCAGGTCGGTCTTCTACATCCAACAAATCAATCCAATAATTATTTTCTGGACATTGTGGAAAAATGGCAATACCCTGATGTTCGTCCATACCTTTTTGGATCAATTCTCCGCCATGTGTCAATTGAGCTTCATTGTCATCTCCTCTTTCACCCGCTCCATGAAGAAATAGCAGTACAGGATACTTCTTGGTTTCATCAAATCCCTGAGGGTAATATATTCGATAATTAAGTATTCCCTTTTTCGCTTTAAACTTTCTTTTCAGATATACACCTTCTTCAATCTCCTCAGAAAATGGTCCCTTATTTTTTGAATAGCAGGATGTAATTAGTAGAATGATCGCCAAGCTGACAAGGATCAGCATCCATGACTCTGAAGAAAATGCTAGTTTAAGATTCATATGCAGGTTTAAAAAATTATAGAAATCCAATAGACTAAAAATAAGAAAATGACTCCAGAATCAGATCCCAGAATCATTTCTTAACACCCACAGTGTGTATTTTTCATTCTCCAATCAAACGAATAGTCGTTGAAGAACCTTTGACTTCCATCAATTCATTGTTCAAAATTGATAGATTATTTATCTCAATATTTGAATTCACAAACGGATAATATTGACATCCATCTGGAATAATCACATCTGTACCCATCGTTGGCACACCGCACGGCGTCCAATTTTGAGGTAGAAACCAAGCCCTACTTACATTTCCATTCCATGTCCTCATGCTGAGATCAATGCGCTCGCATACAGCTCCAAAATCATGACCGTAGTCAGGCATCGGAGTACCCATTTCATACGCACCGATATCTGGCATTCCATCGGATACGAAAACCAATTGAATATTGTCCATTACCTCACCATTATTTTCAAGATCTGATCCTACTGCAGGAAGAAGGTCTACATTCATTGGCATTGCTTCTGTACTGTAAGATGCAGGTACTGTCGCCGTTACAAAATCACTCAATTCCAACCCTAAAGAATTCAAACCCAGCAATCCACTGGCATTCAAAGCTGCAACATTGGTATACTGGACATTGTCCCATTTAAACCACGGTTGACCTCCAGTGCCTGCGCGCAATGACTTGTATCCGTTAAAATTCCAATCATCAGTGCTTCCCGCAACCAATCCAAATTCTTCAAAACAATAATGTGAACTGACTATCGCATTATTCTTGAATACCGTATTTTGCCAACCCGAGGATGAAGTGGTCCCTCTGTCATCCTTGATCGATGTATTGTTCACTATCACCAGACCAGAAGGTGACCTGTTCATTTTAAATGTAGAAGTTTCCAAATTGTAGAATTCATTTCTAAAAACATAGGCTGGTCCTCCAAAAATGGGTGCAAGACTCACTCCCATCCTTCCATTATATCCCTGATTTCGGTATACTCTGGCATTTGACAAAATTCCATCTACTTCTATCAAATCATCTACCACTCGATTAATAAAATTATTATGAATATCCAGGGCATAGGACACCTTGTATGGAGCCCCGTCAGTAGATATTCCATCTCCAAAATCAGAAATACTGTTATAGCTAATCACATTTCTATTTCCACGAATATCCACTCCTCTCTCCGAAGGTATTTCTCCATTGGTCTGTGGCCAAGATGTTCTTCCGATGATTTCATTGTTTGTAATGTATTGATCATGCTCCCAGCCATTTTCTCTTCGATTATAAAATCCGAAGTCTACATCATTTATTTTATTGTTTCTTATAGTAAGATACTGGGTATTCTGAGCATCAATACCCCAACTTCCATTTTTGATTTCGAAGCCATCAATAATTATGTGTCGGGTAGAATCCGAATAGTTTCCAATGGTCACAATACCAGAAGCGGTATTCCCGCCATTGATCACCGCCCCATGAAGGTTGGTGGATCTAATCACTATGGGTGCCGATTCTGACCCACTATTCAATAAAGTGAATGGATCATACACTCCATCTCCCACTTCGATTATATCTCCTGGAGACGCTGAATTGGCCGCATCCTGGATACCGAGGTATGGATTTCCAGAAGTTCCTGTACCTCCACCATTTCCAGGAACCACATAAATCGTATTACCAGTATTCGACGGAGTTGGCATTTCTAAAGTGGAATATGTAGTCTCAATTACTGTACCCCCACCATCAGCATCGGACACAGTTACTCTCAAATCATAGTTGGTATTAGGTTGTAAAAACATGGCTGATGCCGCATGGAAATTTTCATTGAGCGAGGCTCCATCTACTATCAGATCTGGATGAGCGCGCATGCTCTGAGCCGCAGGAAAATATGTATCTGTTCCTGACAACTTGTATTCCATTGCGAAAGTACTGTTGTGATTATCATCACCAGAAATATTGAGATGAGCACTGATGTGTTCGAAAGTAGAATGCAATATAAGACCTCCTACGGTAAGCGCATTGGTCATCGGCATACCTTCTTCAACGACTATCGAAGTAGTATCTGCACATCCCAAGGCATCTTTGATGATAACTTCATATTCTCCAAAATTGGCTGAAGTTGCAGGATCAATAAGAACATCTTCGTCGGTGGAGGAATAACCAGCAGGACCAGTCCACATATATTCTATGGCACCTTGACAAGCGGCACCTGAGGTTTCTAAATTGATATCTATCTTCGTACCTGAATTGTCTGTCAACTCCGTAATTTCTGGAGGTTGAGGTCCTTCTATTGGAGCATTCTCATTGTACAATTGAATGAATCCTCCAATCGTAAAACCGTTAGAAAAATCTGCCCCTTCCATTTCAGGATCACTGGAGGTAGGATCTACACCATTCTCATAAAGACGCACTCCTTCACCACAGTTGCTATCGCCATTAACTTCAACACTAAAAAGTTTTATCGTATCACCAGCGTAGATATTGTTGTATTGTGAAGTAGGAGCTAAAGTAGGTGTAATGGAAATAAAATCATTTCCCGGAGAAGAAATCGGATCGCTCACTGTAGGTCCAAAATTCCAATCCATGGGCAAGGTGCCGGAATAGCCTTGATTATTTTGGAGAGGCATGTATTTATCTCCGAATGCAATTGTAGTTCCTGTAGGAATGACAATTGTGATTTGAGCATTAAACTGCGTCCTTTGGCCAATCCCTTCGGCATAACCATCCAAAATGATAATATGAAAATCATACCAACAAGTAGTAGAATCATATTTCAACAAATAGTCCAAACTCTGGATAGTCTGTCCTTGTAGAATTGCATTAAATAATAAAAAGGTCAAAAGGGTATTTAAAAAACGGTATTTTTTAAAACACATTAATATCAATTTCTTGGTTGATCTGAATTAATAATTAAGGGTGCTGACCAGTTTTGTGAGGTAGTTATTCTTAATAACCTTAAGTATCCAATTCCATGCCACTAAACTTAAAATCTGGTATGGTATTAAAATCTAAATGTACAAATTCCTAACTATCATTATATTATAAAATTAAAAGAATTTTATTTTAAATTTAAGGTGCTGGATTTGGAATCAAATTGTGGACATTTTCTATTGCGCTGAGGACTTCATTAGAAAGTTGAATATTGGAAGAAGTGATGTTTTCTTCCAGCTGATCTAAATTAGTGGCTCCAATTATAGTACTCGTTACAAAAGGTCTGCTATTGACAAAAGCCAAAGACATCTGGGCAAGACTCATTTCATATTCGTTGGCTATTTTTAAATAAAGCGAGGTAGCATCGAAACATTGTGGTCCATCATATCTGCTCATCTGCTTAAATTTATTTCGTCTATCACTACTTTTATCCTTGCCAGTATGGTATTTTCCTGATAGTAATCCAAAGCCCATTGGAGAATAAGCCAAGAGACCGATATCTTCTCTAAGTCCCATTTCAGACAATCCCACCTCATACAATCTATTGAGGAGACCATACGGATTCTGGATACTCACTGGTCTATCTACCCCAGCCTTGTCTGATTCGTTTAGATATCGCATCACTCCCCATGGAGTTTCATTGCTCAATCCATATGTCCGAATCTTGCCTTCTTTGACGAGGTCGTTGAGGGTATTCACTACCTCTCCAATGTTATCCACCCATTCATCTGACCCATTACCATTATACCCTCTTTGCCCAAACATATTCGTACTTCGTTCTGGCCAGTGCAATTGATATAAGTCTACATAATCTGTCTTCATCCTTTTGAGACTCCGCTCTAATGCTTCATGGATTCGTGGTTTTGAAAAGCCTAAATTCTTGGCAACATATTTTTCAAAATTGGCACTGGGGCCTGTCACTTTAGTGGCCAATATTACCTGATTCCTCTTTCCCGATTTTTCAAACCAGGTACCAATAATCTCCTCCGTCTTACCATTGTTTTCAGGAGTTGAAGGTACAGCATACATTTCGGCTGTATCAAAGAAATTAACTCCCATATCTACTGCCATGTCCATCTGAGCATGACCCTCACTTTCCGTATTTTGCTCTCCAAAAGTCATTGTCCCAAGACATATTTCACTCACCTCAATGTCCGTTTTGGACAATTTGTTATACTTCATTAAAATTTATTTTTTTAAAAAAAATTGACATCTGCACTTCTCCAAGCACTTGCTGAACTATTTAATATATATCCTTGCCATTCACTACATGGTTATAAAGTCCTTTCATTTCCTTCATAATCTCATTCTGATCGAGTTCTTCGATATTTTCAATGGATCTACATTTATCCAATAACAATCTGTCTTGTGCTCTACCCAGGTTCATTGCCGTTTGATAATCCATATCTGGCTTGAATGTCACCAATGAATATTTAGAATAGTATTCAGGGTGTTTTTGTTCTAAGAGCATCTCCAATTTTCTCTTTTTTATGAATGCAGGGTCATTTACCTTATCCTGCATTTCAATAAAATTGTCAATCGCCAAGTCAGCAATGGCATTGGTATTCTCTACTCGGGCATATTGAAATTTTTCAAATAATACCTCCCAGTTTTCATCACCTTCTATTTCTAATATATCATCAAACACCCTGACATCTTCAAATGAAGCATTCATCCCTTGTCCATAAAACGGCACAATAGCATGAGCAGCATCACCCATTATCAATGCCTTGCCAAAAGCCTGCCAGGGATAACATTTTATTGTTCCCAAAGTGCCGACTGCATTTGCCTTATATTCTTCCTTATAATGTGGAATATGTGGTAGTAAATCAGGATAATATTCTTTAAAAAATGAAGTCAAGGCCTCTTCTTCATCTAAAGCTAGAAAACCCGCTTCGCTGCCATAGGGGTGAAACATAGTCAATGTAAAACTGCCATCCAGGTTGGGCAAAGCAATAATCATAAACTTGCCGCGCGGCCAAATATGAAGAGCATTTTTTTCTATTTTATAGCCTCCTCCATCTGTAGGAAGAATACTCAATTCTTTATACCCAGACCTTAGAAAATTTTGAGAATAATTGAAAAGCAATCTTGTAGTCTGACCCATCATTGACTTTCTTACTACTGACCCAGCACCATCAGTACCAATAATAATATCACTTTGTACTTCTATTATTTTTGAATCAGCACTATTTTTGAAAGTAGCCTCAGCCGTTTCCAGATTCACCTTTGTACAATTACTATTAAATCGGATGGTTACATTATCCAACTTTTCAGCTTCATCCAAGAGGATACAATTCAACCCGCCTCGTGAGACCGAATTGATATAATCTCCTTCTCTGCCACTGTATGGTGATAAAAATGGTTCACCCTTCACAGGGTGTATCATTCTCCCATACATCGGAATACAGTTTTTCAAAACTTCCTCTTTTAGCCCTACCTTATCCAAAGCCATCAAACCTCTCGGTGAGAGCGCCAAATTGATAGATCTGCCAGCACTCATCTCTTCTTGGCGCATATCATTGCGCTTCTCATGCAATTCTACATTATAGCCCCTCTGCCCAAGTCTAATGGCCAATAAGGTACCACAAAGTCCAGCTCCAACGATTGTTATTTTTTTATTAGAAGACATTCATTCTGCTTTTAAAGATTGTTGATTGTAAAGATTGTTTATTGTAAAGATTGTTTATTGTAAAGATTATTAATTGTAAAGATTATTAATTGAAAAGATTGTTAATTGTAAAGATTGTTAATTGTAAATTGTTGATTGTATTGTTGATTGTAAAGATTGTTGATTGTAAAGATTGTTGATTGTAAAGATTGTTGATTGTAAAGATTGTTGATTGAAATAAAATAGAATCTCGTTCCGCTTCTTCAATTTTTCTTTTCAATCTTTTCATTTCTTTTATAACTGCGATTTCAAAATTTGAGAAAATAGGTATACATCTTCATAAGAATTGTACAAGGCAGTAGGTGCGATTCTTATTACGTCTGGCTCACGCCAATCCGCTATCACTCCTGCATTTGTTATTTTATCAAAAAGCGACTTGTCTGCATTTTGCACTTGGATTGACAATTGACTACCTCTTTTATTCGGATCTCTTGAGGTAATAATTTTTATTCTGTCATTATAAATACTATCGATAACATACTCACAATAACTCGTAAGTGAAATCGCCTTCTTGCGCAAATTTGATATTCCTGCCTCCTCGAATACTTCCAATGAAGCTTTTATTGCAGCCATGGATAATATTGGTGGATTGCTGAGTTGCCAGCTCTCTACTCCAGGAATTGGATCAAATCCATCCCTCATTTTGAATCTTGTATCCTTATTATGTCCCCACCAACCTGCGAATCTGTGCAATTCCTTATTATCCGCATGCCGCTCATGCACAAAACATCCACCCAAACTTCCCGGGCCTGAATTAAGATATTTATATGAACACCATACCGCAAAGTCTGCACCTGAATCATGCAAATTCAATTCAACATTACCCGCGCCATGCGCACAATCAAATCCGACCATACATCCTTTGCTATGCCCTAGTTCTGTGATGCGCTTCATATCAAAAAACTGACCCGTATAGTAATTTGTATTGCCCAGCATGATCAGCGCTATTTCATCGCCTTGTTCAAGTATAACCTTTTCGATATCTTCTTCTCTGATCAGCGCTTCGCCATCTCTCGCCTTGAGTTGAATCAAATTTTCTTCAGGATCCAACCCATGAAACTTGAGTTGAGATTCTACGGCATATTTGTCAGAAGGAAAGGCATCGAACTCAATCAATATCTTTTTTCTGCTGCCTGATGGTCTAAAAAATGATACCATCATCAAATGCAAATTCACAGACAAGGTGTTCATCACAACTACCTCAATCGGTTTTGCACCTACGACATTTGCCATGGCATTGGTCAGAAATTCATGATATGGCATCCATGGATGTTTCGCATGAAAATGACCTTCGACGCCATATTTTTTCCAATCCTCCAATTCTTGCTCCACGGCCGCCTTGGTTGTCTTGGGCTGCAAGCCTAAAGAATTTCCACAGAGATAAATAAAAGGCTGTCCATTTTCCTGAATCGGAAGATGAAATTTCGCTCTAAAATGCCCTAAAGGATCATCTTGATCCATCTTCCTTGCAAATTCTATTGTATTCTGAAATTCCATTTATAAAGTTTAGATAAAACTACATTTCTATTTTAAAAAATTGATCTTCCTATCCACTTCTCCACATTTGAAGACCAAATCATATCCCTTTCATATTCATCGATAAGCCCGCTTTTAAGTGCATCATCAATCACCTTTCCAGGATAACTATTGGGTACAGACTCCATCTCTCCAAGCGGATAAGGATCATCCAATCCTGCAACAATTTGTCCTATTCCCTGCCTTTTGATCAGTAATTCCAATGAATCCACATCATGCACCAAGGTATCAAAATAGACATTCGCAGCTCCTATTGAATCACTGGGGTTTGCAGCTCCTTCAAACAAGTCGGGTCTACCATTGTACCCTTGCATCCTCCTTCCCATATTGACTTGCCCAAATTGATTTCCATGTGCATAACAAGTGCGGACATTTGGATATCTCTCAGGAAAATTCAATAAAGTGAACATATGATAATGGTCTGCGGTTTGAGCACACATCCAAACCAGGTGAAACCGCCAAAATTGATCTTTGAGCTGAATCATTTTCGGTCCATCATAAGGGTGAATTTCAACCGCCAATTTCAATTTATCAGCCAATTCAAATATGGGCTGGGTGCTTTCATCAGCCGTTGACACCCATTCTCCATCAGTATTCTGGTAGTGGGTTGGCAAACAAAGTAAGCTGAGACCCAATTCAGAAACTGACCGCTCTATTTCTTTTAAGGCATCATCAACAAATGCCGGTTGCACCACAAATCCACAGGTGAATTTCTCTGCATTCTCGCTTTGCACCTTTCCATGAAAGTCGTTTTGAAAACGAATAATATCACTGGTGTTTTTCTGATTCAGACCATTGCAGTACAGCTGTGACAAGGTGATAAGCACTTCATGGTCGATGTCATTCTTGTCCATCCACTCCAACTTTTCATCCAGAAAAAAACTGGGATCTGTTATCGGTCTTTTCCAGGTTCCTTGACGCATAAACTTACGATCATCATCGACCCAAAAAAGCTTTTCAGCTTTCATAAACGATGGAATGTCTCCTGGCTCTGGAAGCAAATGGCCGTGTGCGTTTATTCTCTTTTTTCTTGTCATATAGAATCGACTCAATATCTAGTACTGAATGCAAACATTTTTTGTTTCTGTAAAAAATCGAAGTGCATCATATCCCCCTTCACGCCCTACACCAGATTGTTTCACTCCGCCAAAAGGTGTACGCAAGTCTCGAAGCAACCATGTATTTATCCATACAATACCTGCTTCAATATCTCGAGCCATTCTATGTGCCCTTGTAATATTCGAAGTCCAAATCGTCGATGACAGCCCATACAGGGTACCATTGGCCAGTTCTAGGGCCTCTTCATCATTTTCAAAAGGCATAATGGTCACTACGGGGCCAAAAATTTCTTCCTGATTGGTTCTACAATTATTAGGCAATCCTTCAATGATTGTAGGCTGTATGTACAGTCCATTTTCTAATCCTTCCGGGTGCAATGCTTTGCCTCCGCATAAGATAGTGCCGCCTTCACTTTGGGCTATTTCTATATAAGAAAGTATTTTTTCATAATGTGGTTTTGATACTATCGCTCCAACTTTGGTCTTTTCATCCAGCGGATTACCCACTGTCAATTCTTGAGTCCGTTTGACAAAATCCGTTTTGAAGCGTTCATATATCTTTTTCTCCACATAGATTCTCGAACCGCACAGACATATTTGTCCTTGATTGGCGAATGATGAGTGAATGGTAGTATTCAGCATTTTCTCATAATCACAATCCGCAAAAATCAGATTTGGATTTTTCCCTCCCATTTCCAATGATACCTTCTTGAAAGCAGGAACCGCTACTCTTGCAATTTCTGCTCCTACCCTGGTGCTACCCGTGAAAGAAATGGCTTTTATCTTTGGGTGAGCTGTCATCACACTACCTACTTTCTCTCCTGTACCATGAATGATATTCAACACCCCCTTTGGCAAGCCAACATCCATACAAATCTTTGAAAGTAGATAGGCAGTCATGGGAGTTACTTCAGAAGGCTTGGCGACAACAGTATTTCCTGCTGCAAGCGCTGGAGCAATCTTCCAACTGAAGAGATACAAGGGAAGATTCCATGGCGATATACATGACACCACACCGAGAGGTTGTCGAAGCGTATAATTTATTGCCGATCCCATATCGTGTGATTCGGAAGCAAATTGCGTAATTGCATTTCCAAAAAATCTGAAATTTGAAGAAGCTCGAGGAATGTCCACTCTTTTCGCCAGTTTAAGCGGTTTTCCATTATCCACACATTCCGCCATAGCCAATTCATCAAGCTTGGATTCGATGGCATCAGCGATTTTTATGAGGAAGGCACTCCTTTCATTTACGCTTAGATTTGACCATTGAGGAAAAGCATTTTTGGCAGCCGATACGGCCCTATTCACATCATCTTCATCAGAATCTGGTAATTGAGCATATATTTCGCCTTTTGCTGGATTCATTATTGGAAGCCATTTCCCAGATCCCGCTTCCGCCAATTCACCATCTATATAATTTAGGATTTTGATCATTCTAATCGTTTTGAAGGCTTGAATAATAAAATCCAAGAGCACGTTTAATTTCAGCTGGCAACTCAGGCAATTCTGATCTTGGAATAATAAGGTAGATATATTATGCAAGTCTTTGAATATTGGATGTTTTACAGCAGTTTCTCTTAAATATGCAAAGCCTGAAGAGCCTCCAGTACCAATTTTATTCCCTAGCATTCGCTGTACCATCTGAGAATGTCTGTACCTCCAGGTCGTCAGAGAATCATCTATCTCGATAAGACAAGTCAGTAATTTGAATGGAAGGTGCAAGAGCGGCTCATCTCGATATAGGTTGATAAGCAAGGCGGCCATTGTAGCCTTATAACTCATTCTCAGCTCTCCTTTTTCTACCAACTCTTCATGTTTTTTTTCATCCAATACGGTTTGGAAATAGGTATCGGTATTACCGAGCATTTGCAGCCTCATTTCCATTTCTTGAGTATTCAAGTATGGTGAACTTTTGATAGCCTTCTCTTCTTTCTCAATCATTTTGGAAACTGCATTCTTATACTGCTCCAAAAAATTAAAATCGCCGATCTGAAGAAATGGTGTGCGCTCCAACCACTTGTGAATCGCATCAAAAAGAGTGCTGTTAGAAGTTATTTCCTTTAATTTTTGCTGATTGGGTTCGGAAAACACTGAGAAATATGGACATCCATTATAGGTCAATCTACTATCTTCAGGTAGACCTAATAAATTTTCGACTATTCTGAATTGAAGGCTCTGAAATCCTGATGCTGGAAAAAGATGGTTTCTGAAGTCTAAAAAATCCAATGGCGTCATCGTTTCAATTACTCGAATCTGTGCCACCAACAATTTTTCTATTTCAATAACCCGTTCCAGTCTATGAATGGATGTACCAATATTCTTCTCATCTACATTATCCTTATCAAATAATTCTAAAACCGATTCCAGTTCATGAATTATTTGTTTGAACCATAACTCATATACTTGATGAACTATGATGAACAACATTTCTTCATGTGCAGGTTGATCATCCAATTGTTCACTTCGCAATTCTTGCGCATTCAAAATCTTATCCAGGCCAAGATAATTTCGATAATGAATGGTACTATATTTTTCAGCTTTCTCTTGCATTGTATTTGTTTCAATTTTCTTCAAGTAATTGATTTCTCTGTTGGTTAAGAACTGTCAATTCGTCTTCATTATCTGTTTTGTCTTTTAACAGGCTTTCCAAAATCAAGCGTATATCATCCATCAATGTTTCTACTGTTGACAATACACTGGAAATCTTTTGTTTGACAATCCAATCTGAAATCAGGTTGTCAAAAATCACAGCTGGAAATTTGCTAATATTATCTATTTGCAAAGCTAATCTTAGATTTGAATATCCCACATCCGAAAGTTCTTTATTAAAATTTCGAAGCAATAATTTTGACCTCGACACCTCATTCATCGCTCTGTCGATGGCATTGTACTTTGTCGCTCTTTGGTATCTGCCGCGATTTGCTCCGGAATGATCCCAATTACCCCAATTTTTGGCCTTCCGCATGTGAGAGCGCACGATTTCCAAAGATTCAAAAGTCCGCTTACCCATTTCGAAGGCTTCACTGATTTCGGTCCTTATTTTCTGTCTATTGTCCAATTGATTATATATAAGGCTCAATTCATTTCTGAGTGTGCCTGGAACAGCCAATATTTCTTGTTCTCGGACTTTTTTAAGGGCCTCAAGCTCATTTTTCAACTCATCCATTGAAACAAGCTTTTTCTCCAGAATATTTTTTTCGTATTCTATGACTTCAAGGGCATTTACAATCTCTTTATGTTGTAAAGTTGCTTGAAGATATTCTTGCCGTTCCTTCTCCAGTTGTTGTTCCTTACTTCCGAGTACATTATAAAAGATAGACTTTACGCCAAGTTTTTCCAGCTTATTAATATCATTGAGCTCCTTGATCATTTTATCTTCAATCTTATCCTTTCTCGCCAACACACTATCCAATTCTTCCATAGTAGAATCAAAATGCCTTTTGACCGCTTCAAGCTCTCCAATTTTGACTATTGTCTCCTTTATTTTTAATGCTGTCGTATTTCCTTTCATTCTAATAATGATAATTTGGATGGTAAAAGCTAAATTTAAGGCTAAATTAAAAAAACAATAAGCGTATGGGATTTTTTAGTTCAATTAAAAAACTATTTTTTGCTACTGAGTCAGTTGCTAAATCAGCTGTGGATAGATCGGTAGATTTTGCCAGGGAAAAAGGAGAAGATATTGTTGAAAGAGGAAAAGACCTGGCCAGTGACGCTGGCGAAACTATATTGGATAAAACATCAGGATTGCGAGAGGCTGTTACAGAGTCTGCAGGAGATCTTGTTGATAAGGCGAAAGAAGTTGCAGGAGATGTAGTGGATAAAGCAAAGGACATCGTCGAAGATGTGGCTGAAAGTGATATTGTGGAATCTGCAAAAGACGTAGCTTCTAAAGTAGGTGATAAAGTAAGTTCGACAGCTTCGACCATAGTGGACAAGGCCAAGGACATCAGCGAAGATGTAGCCGAGAGTGACATCATGGGCAGCGCCAAGGAAGCGGCATCGAAAGTAGGAGATCAGGTTAGTTCTGCCACCTCTTCATTGACAGACAAAGCCAAAAACATGGTGGATAATGCTACCGAAGGATCGGTATTGGATAAAGTAGGTGATGTGGCTAGTACTATTGGCAGTACAGTAAAATCTGCTGGCGAAAGTGTGATGGAGAAGGCAAAAGGCATCGCTGATGAATTGGGAGAAACCGAAATCGCAAAGAAAGCAGCCTCGATATCTGAAAATGTAGGAGACAAAGTATTGGATGCTGGCGAAAGTTTGATGGAGAAAGCCAAAAATATTTCCGAATCTGTAGGAGAAAAAGTGCTTGACAAAGGAGGTGAGGCTATGGATGGTGCTGCATCAATCTCGGAGAGCATTGGTGAAAAGGTTCTCGATGCTAAAGATAGCCTAGTCGAAAAAGCCAAAGAAGTGACTGCTGATCTGGGATCAAAACTTGATGAAACCATCGAGAAGGCAGAAAAGATGGCAGCAGAAGAAGCGGCAAATCCAACACCAAAATATAGTGAAGAAACTCTTGATACGGGAGATTCATTATTGGAAGGTACGGACGACTTTTTTGATAAGGCCTCAAAATTTGCGGATGGGGATTATGATTCTTTTTCAGAGGGGAGGATTGAAGTCAATGATAATGTAACAGCTTCCGTACCACCGAAAGAAGTAAGCAAGGCAGCAGGATTTACAGATCATGATGGAGATGGAAATGAGATGATAGATGATGCCATAATATCCGAAGAAGAATAGATTTAAAATTAGTTGTGAATGACATATTTGAGATGGTAAGTACTACTCGATAATATGGATGATTAATATTAAATTTCGAATATTTGACCAATTCCAGTCAATTGTTTTTAAAATGACAGATAAATAAGTCGATTTCCGCTTGACTTATGTATATTCACGGTCAAATTAAAAGCACGATTGCTTTATAAGTGTAATATTAATAATGGCTAGGCAGCGAAAATAAAGCTTTTGAGGTCTAATCATTGTAAAGCAAATCTTGATGTCACCACTAAAGCCTAATAGCTTGACAGAGAGAGACCTTATAGAAAGAAGTTTAAAAGGAGATCGAATTTCTCAAAGGGATCTTTTCGAAATGTATTCTGCTAAAATGTTAGCGGTATGTCAACGTTATGCCCGTCATAATGCTGAAGCGGAGGACATGTTTCAAGAAGGCTTTATCCGTGTTTTTGCCAATCTTGATAAATTTAAGAATAACGGATCTTTCGAAGGATGGATTCGTAGAATAATGATCAATACCTCATTAAAGAGCATCAAAAAGAAGTCTTTTAAAAATGAAAGTATTGGTCTTGAAGATTTTCAGGAAAAAGAAAACAGAACAGCTCCGGAAGTATTTTCAAAGTTGTCTGTTGACGATCTTCTATCACTCATCGACCAATTGCCCGAGGGATACAAAATTGTTTTTAACCTGTATGCAATAGAAGGCTATTCGCACAAGGAAATTGCAGAAGTACTAAATATTGAAGTAAGTACTTCTCGATCTCAATTAGTGAAAGCCAGAAGAATGTTGCAACGAAAAATCGAGGATTTACAAAAAATTGCTGTATGAAGCACATTGACAAACTGTTTAAAGAAAAACTTTACAACCACGAAGCTGAGGTACCTGAGGGAATGTGGGAAAGAATTGCACCCATTGCGGAGGAAGAATCAGGAAGAGCTATTTTGTGGTTCTGGTTTGCAGGTTTATTAGCATTACTTCTAGGCGGATTTGGGATTTATAAGATGGTCTCATATCAAACAAACCCCAATAACCCTGGCACCCTTGTCCAACAAGAGGAGACCCAAGAAACACCTTCCGATCTTATAAGTGTAAATAGTCTTACCCCAACCATAAACACCGCAGAAGAAAAAGAAGAAGATATCAATGAAGACTTTGAAAAAGCCATGAATGATATCGAAATTAAAAAAGCTGGAACTATTGCTCCTCAAATTAAGAGTGAAAGTGAAAATTCCAATATTTCAAATAGCACCCATACAATTAGTAAAACAAACAATAATAACGAGCCTTCATCTATTGGCAATACCGTTGAAAGTATATCTAATATTGTTGGAGTACCTGCCAATCTGGTTATCACAAAATCCTATATTAATAAAGAAGGATCTGTGATCAAACAGACTAATCTTACCGACGAATCTGGCAATGAAGGCCCTGTTTATGATGTAATAATCAATTCTGAAGCTAAGGATTTTAATGCTGGAGCCTTACTTAGAATAATCGAGCCGCTCGAAGATATTCCTTTACCAGCATTTCAAAAAAAGTTAAAAAAAAAGACACGGATTTCAATTCTCTAGGTCTCCCTTTAGCTACTGAATGTCCTTCTTTTGTAAGCAACCGTCTCGGTATGCAAGTTGACCTCTATTGGTCACATGATTTTGCTATTCAATCCTTGACATCAAATGGTACATCTGGTGATGTATTGAGAACAAGAAGAGCAGATAGCGAGTCTCCAACTTACTCTTATTCTTTGGGAGGCAGGTTTGGCTTCACCATGCCAAGTGGAATGGGAATAAAGACTGGCCTCAATATGAGTAAGGTAAACACATCCTTTAGTTATGTGGAATCAGATGGCATGGATACTACTTCAATGTCCAATAATGTCACTGCGACCAATTCTTATACTTATGTAGATATTCCAATTTTATTCACTTTGGAGAGATCAGGTTTTGGTCCCTTCTATTACAATTTCAATGCTGGAATATTATTGAATATGACTTTTTCCGCTAAAGGAAGATTTTTAGACCCTGATGGTGAAGTTGTTGACTTTTCTAAAGGTGCTGAAAACAGATTTCAGGCTTATTCCAAAAGTGCAGGAACTTCATTTTATGCTTCATTCGGAATGCACTATGTATGGAACGATGTAATCGATTTTGTATTCGAACCCAATTTTCGATATAGCTTGAGTCCAGTTACTATAAACGAGTACTTATTGGATGAAAAGTATACAACTGTCGGCTTAATAACGGGTATTCGATATAAATTTTAAAATAAAGCAGCGTTATTAACTTAGTTTAAGTCTTATTAATGTATGTTGTAAATGTATGATATACTAGTATGAATTAAAAAGACCCTTTATCGTCCTACCTAATTCATTATCAAATATTTAGATTTCAGTTCTTTTCTTTATTAATACTGAAAAGAAAATGTATATAAAATTTACCTTACGGTATTGAACGTCTCAAAAAAAGTTATTTTGTGCAAAATTTTGAAAAAAATTAAATGTTCATACCGAAACAACTTCTATTTGCGAAGTTTGGAAAGAAAATTGCTAATTATTAGTAGAATTTGAATACAGATAATTTATCTCGATAATTAAAAAACCTAATTGCCCCGAATGGGCAAATATGATCAACTGTATTTTTATTCGTAAATGGGAGCCGCCTGTCTGGAATAAAAGAATTTCGGGCAGGCCTTTTTTTTTCTCTGCATCGTTTCCAATATTACATTTCAGAATACCTTTTTTCTATTTTCATCCTTATCAATTGACAATTCTCATATCAAAATCATATTGTTTTTTTTATAGAATTTAGTACCACTTATTGCGAACTAGAATTGTAAAATTTCCACAGCGCTAAAAGAGTTTCTAATGATATGTAAACTGTGACCATTTAGGATGCATTCAAATCCTTTTCTAACTTTAGGCCCAAATCTACTACTATGGATATCAATGACATTTTAATTCATCATGCAGAAGAAAGAGAACACTATTTTAATGCTGTCGCCCCTCCGATTATTCAAACAAGCAATTTTGTATTTGATTCAGTGGAGCAACTGCGCGAAAAAATTAACGATGAAATAAATCACCATGTATATTCTCGTGGAAATAACCCAACGGTACAAATCCTAAGAAAGAAAGTTGCCGCTTTAGAACATGCTGAGGATGCATTGATCACCTCAAGTGGGGCGGCGGCAATAGCCATAACCACGATGGCCCAACTTTCTGCTGGAGACCATGTCATATGTGTCGAGAAGCCATATAGCTGGACCAACAAATTGGTCACGAAACTATTACATAGGTTTGGAGTATCGTACGACTTTGTGGACGGAACCGATATATCAAATATTAAAAACGCCATTAACGAGAATACCAAAGTCCTATTTCTCGAAAGCCCGAATTCACTAACATTTGAATGTCAAGACCTGGAAGCCTGTGCAAAACTGGCAAAAAATCATGGAATAATAACAATAATTGACAATAGCTACAGTAGTCCCATCTTCCAAAATCCAATCGACTTTGGAATTGATTTGGTGGTTCATTCTGGCACAAAATACATCAATGGTCATAGCGATGTAGTCTTGGGAGTAATTTGTGGATCAAAAGAATTGATAAACAAAATATTTTATTCTGAATTCATGACATTGGGCGTGAATATATCTCCGAATGATGCTGCTATGGCAATACGAGGATTGCGCACCCTTGAATTGCGGGTCAAGAGATCGGATCAATCTGCAAAAAAGATAATAGCATTTCTTAACAATCATCCAAAGGTTGAAAAAGTCATCTATCCTTTTTCTGATGACTTTCCACAACAAGCTTTGGCAAAAAAACAAATGCGCGGTTGTGGTGGTCTTTTCACCGTAGAATTAAAAGCAAAATCTAAGGATGAGGTCTTAAAATTCACCAGATTAATAAGTAAGTTTCTTATTGCGGTTTCCTGGGGTGGATATGAAAGTTTGATGATTCCGAGTATTGCATTCCATGACGTACCGGGCATAGCAGATTCACCAGTGCCCTGGACCTACATTCGCTTTTATATTGGATTGGAAGATCCAGAATATTTGATTGCTGATTTGGAACAGGCTTTGAACCAAATGAACTAGGAATTATTTACTTTTCCTTAAAATTCAAGCTGACCGAATTGATGCAATATCTCAGTCCAGTAGGATCTGGTCCATCACTAAATACGTGACCCAAATGGCCTTCACAACGCTTGCACATCACTTCTGTACGTGCATACCCCAAGTCATAATCAGTATCTTCCAATATATGTTCATTGTCTATTGGCTGATAAAAACTGGGCCAACCTGTTCCTGACTTGTACTTGGTGTCACTGGCAAATAAATCCAATTGACAAGCTGCACAAGTGTAGACTCCTGTTTTCTTATTTTTGAGCAATTTACCAGTATGCGGTCGTTCAGTACCTTTTTCTCTAATCACATAAAATTCCATTTTCGAAAGCTCGCTTTTCCATTCCTCTGCACTTTTTTCAATCTTATCTATTTTCTGTCCCTTAGAATTGACAAATGAAGTTTCTTTTACTACTTCCTGAGCATCACTTCCCTGCTCTGTCAACACTGTTTGTGGAGTTTCTGTTTGTTGAGAATTGCTTTTACAACTCAAAAATCCAACCACCAAAAAAATCATTAAAAATCTCATTCTACTCATTTTATTTATCAAAATATTAATCTTCGCCCCTAAGTCTGCTGTCCTGTTTTTGAGCTATCTTGACTATTCTCTTCATAGTCCTTACTATAGTCAAAAACAGTATATGTCCAAAAGTAAATACTACATAAAGCCATCTGTAAGAACCAGCATCATCTATTGACACACCTGAGAACAAGTAAGCAGAAGACCCTCCTAAAACCACCAGTAGCACATATGTTAGTATGGATTGCCACCAATAAGTATTCTGATCGTCAGCCGCAAGACTTAATACACTATTGCCAATTGCAAAAAAGAATGTCATCGAACAAGCCACTAACCACGGCGTACCGCCATCCGTATCCGCCAAACCAATCTTACCAAATATGATTGTAGCCAAAATGAATATGACAATAGCACCTAGCACGACTCCGCCTTGTAAGAAAGGTGAAATCTTATATTCAAAAATGGACTTATTCGAATTAACCATTTATTTAGAAATAGATTAATGTTTAATTAATGACAACAATAACTTCAAACTAATCATTTTGTTTTGATTATTTTGAAGTAAATTATTACTTATCATTGCTTAATATATAAAAATTCCCAGCTATGAGATACATATCACTAATTTTACTTTTTACATTATTCACCTCATGCGCTCCTCAACTTCATTTCCTGGGAGACGACTATCCTCCAACTACCCATGTTGATACTTATTACTCCGTGGACGATATTTCTGAAAGATTCAAGGTGATTGGACAATTGACGGGAACCAATGATCAATCTGGTGTATTCAAAAGTTTGGATGGAATCAAAAAATCCATGCTCGAAGAAGCGAAAAAAAGAGGTGCTCACGGTATTTTATTCCTATTTTCAGATTCGCATGGCTACCAACATGTAGTGAAGGCTGATTTGATTAGATATTTGGATTAAATGGTATTACCCCCCAGGACAAGTCCAGGACGCATTTTCCGAGGCAGTCTCGGGGAATTACATCTCGCCTTCTCTCCCGACTAAGCGAACGCGAAGACGGATTAAATCGACGAATGCTCTCTTTTAATAAGTCAAACCTGCAATTAAATAAGTAAGATAGGGTGTAAAATAATTAGCTTCTCTAAGGATTTAGGATTTCCCTCTTATTTGCAACTTTATCATAAAATTAAAGTGAGGGAGACATGTATCAAATTAGGGTTAAACCATCCATATCTGAGATGCGATCAATGTATTTTCAAAGCCTAAAAAACCAATTATTTAAATCTACATCAAAACACCAAATCAACCAAGGTCTAGCAGGTAATGGTATCGCTCACCCTGTTTACTTCCTTATGGCAAGATCCAAACCTCCGGCTAACTTCTAAGACATTTAATATTCATTTTTCCATTAATCTAATCGCCTTATCATGCCATTCATAAAAAGACTACAATCAAGTAGAAAAAGATACGTCATAATTTTGTTTTCTCTTCTACTAGCATCCGTTGGTTTAAGTCAATCAAATGTTTCAGAAATAGAAATTCAAGGAACATGGATCGCAGACATTGACGATTCCAGACTTAATAGTATGGATGCATTATTCCTGGGGTCTTCCATCACTTTTAATTCTGATTATACCTTCGCCGCTAAAATATTAGATGACTTGTCAGGATCTTGGGAATTAAAAGAAGGAAAGATCATCCTGAACACTAAGGAAAATATACCATCGCCAATAATTTTCATAGAATTAACTGCCAAATCAATCCTATGGAGAATTGATAAAGTTGATGCACGAATTCCATTTTATAAATCAGGCACGAATTCAAGTCAGCTTGATTCATCAAATACCCAAGATTACAAATCGCCCGACAATATAGAAATTGCTGGGGACTGGATTAATACTCAAATAGAAGACATGTCTCTTTCAGAAAAACAGAACTCCATCCTTTTTGGCAAATCCGCAGCAAATGACAGGCTATTTTTGGGCAATGATGGACAATTTTCAATGTTTAGAGGAGAAATATGTAATAACGATAACACCTGTTTTGTAAAAGGAAGTTGGTCTGTAGCAGAAGGACTTATTACGCTCGAATGGAAATCTGGAAAAATCGAAAAGCTCGGCATCGAAAAATTTACGGAGGATTCATTGGTACTGGTGGACTTAGAGAAAAGATACGTTCCTTTCCGCGGCGATGTCAAAATACGATTTACACATACCAAAGAAACAGCCATAGAGTGGAGAAAATTCCTAATACAACCAATGGAATCAGATACTTTCTACTCAAATGCCATAGGTATCGTAATAAATGCTCCAAAAAGAGAACTATATTTTGGAAATACCTACTCAATCGAACACTTCCCCGTCCTATCGTTTAAACTGAGGCATTGCACTAATTGTATAAATAAAGAAGAAAAAATAGAATCCGTAAAAAAAGAACTCATGCAGGATCAAATGTTTGTGCGATTTTTAGAAACCAAAGATCCAGACTGTATTTTATATGAGAGTCAATCAAAAGCCACAAATAGAGCCGAATATAACATGATGAATGTATTTTCTCACAATGGTGAAATATACTTTATTGAAACGAGTTCAATTTTATCCGAAAACCTGAATATTATTCTTGAATCCATAAACAATAAGGAGGTAATCAATATAATCAATAGATGACACTTTATTCTGATGTGATTTAATCTTTTAATTTATACAATCCTGCCATACAAGTCATAATCCTCAGCCGACTCGATCAAAACATTAGCAAAATCGCCTATACGCACAAATTGATCTTTGGCATCAACCAGGACTTCATTGTCTACTTCTGGGCTATCAAATTCGGTACGGCCAACAAAGTATTCACCTTCCTTTCGGTCAAACAATACTTTCAATGTCTTGCCTACCAGAGCTTCGTTGTTTGCCATAGAAATTTCTTGTTGAATTTCCATGATGCGACTAGCACGTTCAGCTTTTAGTTCTGGATCGATATTATCTTCCATATCATGTGCACTGGTATCTTCTTCATGAGAATACTGAAATACTCCTACCCTATCAAATTTCATATCCTCCACAAAATGACAGAGATTCATAAATTCTTCTTCCGTCTCTCCAGGGTGTCCCACTAAAAAGGTAGTTCGGATATTGATACCAGGTACTTTTTCCTTTGCGATTCTGATCAGCTCTCTTTGTTCGGCTTGAGTGATTTGTCTCCTCATACGCGCCAGCATGGCATCATCAGCATGTTGTAATGGGATATCCAGGTAATTGCAAATCTTTGGTTGGCGTGCCATCGCATCAAAAATCTCTAGTGGAAACTTTGATGGATAAGCATAATGCAATCGAATCCACTCTATTCCGTCCACTTCACACAAGGCATCCAACAATTCGGGAAGCGCTCTTTTCTTATAAATATCGAGGCCATAATAAGTAAGTTCTTGCGCAATCAACATCAACTCTTTCACCCCCATTCGAGCCAGATTCTCGGCTTCTTTGACCAGTGCTTCTATAGGCTGAGAAATATGCTTGCCTCTCATCAAAGGGATCGCGCAAAATGAACATGTCCTGTTGCAGCCTTCAGAAATTTTCAAGTATGCATAGTGCATCGGAGTAGAAATGACCCGCTCTCCTACCAACTCATGTTTGTAATCCGCCTCTAGTTTTGCGAGCAAACCTGGCAATTCCATTGTTCCAAAGTAAGCATCAACTTCAGGAATCTCCTCCTCCAAATCATCCTTATATCGTTGAGAAAGGCATCCTGTAACGTATAGTTTTTCAATTCCGCCCTGCTTTTTCACTTCGGCATATTCAAGAATGGTATTTACCGACTCTTCTTTTGCCAAATCAATGAAGCCACAAGTATTCACAATTACAATATTGGCATCTTGTTCTTCACTTTCATGAGTCACTTCAATATCATTTCCCTTGAGTTGGGTAATGATATTCTCTGAATCAACCAAGTTTTTCGAACAACCTAAAGTGATGACATTTACCTTATTCTTATTGAGCGTCCTTGTTTTCATATGAAATCAGATTAACTTGAAAGTCGATATTATTTCTTTTTACCTCCTATTTTTCTCATTCTCAAACTCAAAGGAGTAACTTCAAGATATTCATCTTCTCGAATATATTCCATTGATTCTTCCAATGAAAAATTGATTTTAG
This sequence comes from Saprospiraceae bacterium, assembly GCA_965230575.1. Classification (GTDB taxonomy): domain Bacteria; phylum Bacteroidota; class Bacteroidia; order Chitinophagales; family Saprospiraceae; genus CAJXUU01. The sequence goes on along the minus strand of OZ246013.1, from coordinate 3,957,278 downwards.
GCGCGATCTTCGCACTATCATCTGCTCCTGCAGATCGCATATTGGTCAGTTTTTTCCCCTTGATCAAGTTGACCTCCAAATCATTATCCCTACTATTTTCACCCACTACTTGTCCCTTATAAATTTCCTGACCTGGATCGATGAAAAACTTGCCTCTATCTTGAAGTCTATCTATGGCAAATGCCGTAGCAGCACCTTGCTCCATAGAAACCAGCGAGCCTTTCAATCTGGCTGGAACCTCTCCTTTGAAAGGAGCATACTCCTTGAACCTATGCGTCATTATCGCTTCTCCCGCCGATGCAGTGAGTATATTATTCCTTAATCCTATAATTCCTCTGGATGGAATCTCAAACTCCAAATGCTGAACATCTCCTTTTGGCTCCATTATGGTGAGCATTCCTTTTCTCATAGAAACCAACTCTATTACCTTTCCTGAATATTCCTCGGGCACATCAATCACCATTAATTCGATAGGTTCACATTTCACCCCGTCAATCTCCTTGAAAATCACCTGTGGCTTACCCACCTGAAGTTCATATCCTTCTCGCCTCATAGTCTCGATCAAAACAGAAAGGTGCAATACTCCTCTTCCGAAGACATTAAACTTATCCTCCGTATCTGTCTCGTGTACTTGTAATGCCAGATTCTTTTCAAGCTCCTGGTACAATCTATCTCTTAGGTGTCTGGAAGTCACAAATTTACCCTCCTTTCCAAAAAATGGTGAAGTATTGATCGTAAAAAGCATACTCATTGTAGGCTCATCTACCTTGATTCTTGGCAATGCTTCTGGATTTTCCAAATCTGCGATAGTATCACCGATATCAAATCCTTCAATTCCTATCAAGGCACAAATGTCACCGCATCTAGCTTCGGAGACTTTTACTTTTCCCAGACCTTCGAAAAGATGTACTTCTTTGGCTCTTACCTTTTGATTCACGCCATCTGCTTTCATAAGCATGAAGTCCGTATTTTCTTTTATAGTTCCTCTTACTATTCTTCCTATGGCAATCCTTCCTGTAAACTTTGAAAAATCGAGAGAGGTGATTTGCATTTGCGCAGGCCCCTCAACAAAAGGTGCTTCTGGAATATGGTCAATAATCGCATCCAACAAAGGGACAATGGTATCAGTCTTGGTCTCATGATCGAAACTCATCCAACCGAATTTGGAGGACCCGAATAATGTTACAAAATCCAATTGCTCTTCGGATGCACCCAGGTTGAACATCAAATCAAAGACATCACTTTGTACATCTTCTGGTCTGCAATTTTCCTTATCCACCTTATTCACAACTAAAATAGGCGTCAATCCCAATTCTATAGCCTTGGTCAATACAAATCTGGTTTGAGGCATAGCGCCTTCAAAAGCATCAACAAGGACCAATACTCCATCAGCCATTTTGAGCACACGCTCTACTTCACCACCAAAATCGGCGTGACCAGGTGTATCGATGATATTGATCTTGGTGTCCTTGTATTGTACAGATACATTTTTACTGAGGATGGTGATCCCTCTTTCTCTTTCCAAATCGTTGTTATCAAGGTGTAATTCCTGCCTCTTCTTTCTTGACTCCATAGCTTCGCACTGATCAATGATCTTATCCACTAGTGTGGTTTTTCCATGATCGACATGGGCTATAATTGCAATATTTCTTAATGAACTCATATACTTTTAAAATCTAATTTGGAAAGCAATATACCCTTGCTCTCTACTTTGTTATTTGCTATTTACTTGAAATTATAATTGTAGTGTCTTTGGATTAAATTTTAATCTTCATTACACCTGATGTCTCTACCCTTGAGGTTTATGTTTTTAAAATATTTCGACACAGATTTTGAAACAGATTTGTCCAATTCGAAAACTGTGTGCATTTTGGACATTTTGATGTCTCCAATTGATTTGCGCTTCACATTACCATTTTTACTGATAAAATCAACCAATTCTCCAACCGACATTTTATCGACCTTTCCAATATTGATAAACATTCTAGAATATCCTGATTTACCACTTCTTCTACCAGATCTTTCCTCCTTCAGACCTTCCCTTCGATCTCTTCTATCAGGTCGATTCTCCATTCTTCTATCCGAATTTCGTCCTCTGTCCTTATCTCTTCTCCCGCGTCTTTCTTTGTCCCTTCTTCTATCTCTTTCTCTTCTTCCTTCCGACTTGCTATCTCTTTTTCTACCACTGCGTCCATCCCCTCTTCTTTCGCCTCTTTCGCCTCGGCCGTACTCTTCCAGGTTAAGGTCATCCTGGATATTTTTCTTCTTTTTGATTTTTTTCAATTGTTGAGCAATCAACTTCGCTACGATCGTATCTTTATCCAGGTCTGATAATTGGCTCAAGACTTTTTCCAACGTTTCTTTCGGTATCTCAGTCTCATCAGAAGCCGTTAATTTTTCCGTCCACTTTTCGATCCTTTTGTCCAACAATTCGGCGTGCTTCGGCAAAAGAACTTTCTCAAATTCAATTTTCAAATTCCGAGAAATTTGCTTCATCTTACTTTTATCCTTTGGAATAAGGATGGTAAGCGAAACTCCCTTTTTACCTGCTCTGGCTGTCCTTCCTGATCTGTGTGTATAGTAAGAAGGTGAATCTGGCAAAGTATAATGGATTACGTGGGTCAGATTATTGACATCAATACCTCTGGCAGCAACATCGGTCGCAACCATAATATTAACCGCTCCACTTCTAAATTTTTTCATCACCTTGTCTCTTTGACTTTGTGACAAGTCTCCATGGATGGCTTCTGCTCGATATCCGTCTCTGCTCAATTCATCGGCCAGGTCTTGGGTATCCAATTTGGTCCTGCAAAAAATAACCGCGTACAACTCAGGGATGTAATCAATTATTCTTTTTACTGCCTCTGCCTTATCTCTTCGATTTACCAAGACATATTTATGAGAGATATTTTGATTGGTAATATTCTGCTGATCCACCTTTACTTCGATGGGATCATCCATGTAGGTCGCAACGATGTGTTTGATCTCCTTTGGCATGGTAGCCGAAAACAACCAAGTCTTTTTGTCCTCATTGGTTCCTTCCAATATTTTGTCAATATCTTCTTGAAATCCCATATTGAGCATCTCATCGGCTTCATCCAATATCAAGTAATTGATATCCTTGAGATTTACCACCTTTCGATTGATCAAATCAATAAGTCGTCCAGGAGTGGCAATAATGATGTGCGGTGTATTCCTTTTAATCTCACGAATTTGCTCTGAGATAGAGGCGCCACCATAGACCAGGGAGAGGTACAACTTTTTCTTGTACTTTGAGAAATTTCTCATTTCCGAAGCAATCTGCTGTACCAATTCTCTTGTAGGAGCCAGGATAATTGCTTGTGTATAATTGGCCTTATCATCCATTAGGTCTAATAGAGGGAGTCCAAAAGCGGCAGTTTTTCCTGTACCTGTCTGGGCCAAACCCATAAGGTCTCTCTCATTTTCCAGAAGCTGACCAATAGCACTTTTTTGAATCTCGGTGGGAGTTTCAAATCCAATTTCTCCCAGTGCTTTTAGTATTTCTGGAGATAGGCCTAATTCATCAAATGTATCCAATATCTAAATTTTGCCGCAAAGGTACGTTTTTACACACACAAAACACCTATTAATTGATTTATTTTCAGAGAGTTACAATTGTTTTTCAATATGGACATATTGCATTTTAAATATATTAATTATTGTAATAAATAAGAATATAAATTCCCATTACGTCCGAAGCGAGCCATATTATATGGTCGAGCATTTCAAGTTACAAGTCCAACGAATAATAGATATGAATGGTCAAATGATATTTCATTGAATCATAGCGGGTGTAAATAGATCACCTTTACAATATTATTTCACCTGAATATCTAGTCATGAATAAATTATTTGTACTACTCATTTTTGTTTTTTCATATAGTCAAACATTAAAGGCTGACCTTGGAAGTTGTCTCGTTTACGAAGCAAAATTCTACCTAAAGGATGGAAGCTTTTTTAATGGCCATATTGAAGTTGCAGGTTATGGTGAAATGTCTTATTTAGATGAAAATGGATCGAATAAATATTGCTCGGATACTGGAATGATGGCCTTAATTAAAGACCTTCAAGGCAATCAAAATATCCTACTCAGCAGAGATGGAGGCAGTCAAAACATTCAAGATTTTGATAAATTGACAGTTTATAAGGGTATTGAAGAAATAAGTCCGAACCCATTAAAACTAAATAGAAGGCCCTACTGGTCCAGGAATACCCTGGGCTTCATTGATAAAGATGATATTATATTCCTTGATTCTACTGAAGTCGATAAAATCATCTTTTGGAATGCCAGATATGCTAAAAGAAATTGGATTTATTATGAGTTGATTCCAGCACCTAAAAGCATGGTTGAGACTGTGCGCACACAACAATATTGGAATAATTTGAGCATCGCCAAAAACCCAGATACTCATATTCTGGAATATTCCGAAGAATTTCTAGAATGGGGAATTGAAATGATTAATTATAATCCCAAGGTGAATACTATCGAACTAAAAAGGTTGGCCAATCTAAAATTAAAAGCTTTATTTGACTGGGATAAAATTGAATCCAAATTGGCAAAGCAGTACGATGTAGATTCGAAGGAATATCCAAATAATGGCAGGAGCAGGCTTTTGTCAGAATATCGAGAAAAACATTTTCAAGAAATTCGAGAATGGTTTTGGGAAAAGAAAATTTTGATTGTACAAGTATGGGGCAGCTGCTGAGTATCCTTTTGACAATTATAATGATGTAACACAACTCAATTTAATAAATTGTCCATCTTTGCGGCATGAAAGATAAATATCCTGTACTTACTGTTCGCAAAGGCAAAGAAGAAGCCATATCCAGGAGGCATCCATGGATTTTTAGTGGAGCTATATATTCCAAGCCTGATAATTTGACAGATGGAGAAGTCGTAAGGGTTTTGGATCATAAAGGCAAACATCTGGCGACAGGCCATTATCATGATGGCAGTATAATGGTAAGGATTTTATCGTTCAAGGATGTTGGAATAGATCAAGGATTTTGGAATCGAAAGATGAAATCTGCTCATGAATACCGTTCTTCTATTGGCTTGATCGACAATCCTGAGACCAATGCATTTAGATTCATACATGGTGAAGGAGATGGAGTTTCGGGGCTTATTATCGACATCTATAACAACAATGCCGTGGTACAATGTCATTCTGTGGGATGCTATCGCGACATAAAATATATCTGCACGGCCCTGGACTTTGCTTTCGGTGGCAAATTGGAAAGTATATACGTAAAATCGAAGGATTCACTTCCTTCATCATTTGAAGATTACGATCAGGATTATTATGCCAAAGGATCTCCTTCTACAACCGAAATTTTAGAAAACGGAGTGCGGTTTGCAATAAATTGGGAAGAGGGTCAAAAGACTGGATTTTTTCTAGATCAGCGTGACAATAGAAGGATTTTGGGTGATTTTTCAAAAGGCAAATCTGTCCTGAATTGCTTTTGCTACACTGGTGGTTTTTCGATGTATGCGCTGGCGAATGAAGCCGATTCCGTACATTCTATAGATGTAAGTAAATCTGCCATGGAAATGGTGGCAAAAAACCATAATCTCAATAATTTCAAGGACAATCATTCCATGGATGACGCCAATGTCATGCAAGCACTATCAGATGAAAACATTCCAAAATATGATGTAGTTGTCATAGATCCTCCAGCATTTGCCAAAAGTGTCAAAAAGAGACACAACGCCGTCCAAGCCTATAAAAGATTGAATATCATGGCTTTAAAAAAAGTCAAGCATAAAGGGTATCTATTTACATTTTCATGTAGTCAGGTGGTAGGACCAGAATTGTTTTACAATACCATACGTTCAGCAGCCATAGAATCCAAAAGGACAATACGAATCGTCCATCACTTGACCCAAGGACCTGACCATCCAATTAATATCTATCACCCGGAAGGCAATTATTTGAAAGGGTTGGTTCTGTATGTGGAGTGATTGATTTAAGGTAAACTAAATGCCACTATTTCGTCCTTTCAAAATTGAAACCTCGGCGGAATCCAAATTCAAATCCAATGTTTCTTAGTCTGGCACTTGATGCAGGCTGATTGTGCAATGCATCATATTTTCTAGTCACTAGTTGGAGAAACAACTGTACCTTTTTTCTCACATCATAATTCACACCTATGCTGTAAACAATCGCGCTTCTAAATTTTTTAACTCCAAAAGGAGATTCATCTTCAACTTCTAATTCATACCTATTATTTGAGGTATATCTCTTTAGTGTATTTATATAAATATGCGGAGAAACGCCAAACTCCATAAATCCAGAAATGGCTTTTTTGCCAATTTGATATCTTAAGATCAAAGGTACTTCTATATACCTCCAATTTATTGTAGAAATTACTGTATGATCATTCTTCACACCTACTTGAGCGTAACGAAGGCCCGTTTTTAGTATTACATTATCAAATAGTTTGACATTAAAATTGGCTCCAATTCTTTGATTATAGTTAGTAGTCGACCCAATCAAACCTCTGTTGCTTCCGCTTTGGTCTACACCAGAAACAAAATCAATCGAACAATCAAACTGGGCAAATATAGAAAACGACAAAATGCTGAGACATAGACATATAATGGTTCGCGTCATGGATTTCTAATACCTTTTGTGATAGATCAAAATAAAGATATATAAATTAAACGTCAGATAACATTTGTAAATTATTTAAATGAAAGGGTTTAATTCTACTTTGGAGCATTGTATTTTATTAAGGGCTGGATGTTGACTTTAACCGCTAAGTCCGCAAAGAATTCGCAAGGAAAACGCAAGGAATCCGCAAGGAAGAAGTCAATAATGCTCATGGGCATTGTGGTTCTATTCTTGACGATTGATTGAGTAGTCACAATGAATAATAGGTAGCGTTTTCGAGTGATCTCAAGTAATATTGCGAACCTACGAATTTCAAGGTTGTACACATTATGATCTCAAAAAACTTCAATGTCCATATTCAATTGCACATTGATCATACGTCTATTATTTGGACTGAAAATCCAAGATCGGAACATATCAAAACACTATTTTAGCCATAAATTGTATTATATAGAATTCCTACAAAACAGACGTATCCGCACTCAACTGACAACAAATTCCTTAATCTTCTTCAGGTATGTTCTATATTCAACATTAACTTTTTTGAATAGAAAAAAGAGTCCTATCATATTCGGAAATACCAGTGCCAAAATCATGGCATCTGAAAATTTTATCACGGCTTCCAAAGTGACAGCTGCACCCAAAATGGTAAACAATAAGAAAATGATTTTATAAGTCAAATCAAGGGTCTTTCCCTTTCCAAAAAGATATTTCCAGGCCTGCAATCCATAGTAAGACCAAGATATGGCGGTCGAAAAAGCAAATAAAACTACAGCAATAGCAAGAATATATGAAAATCCTGGTATCGAACTGTCGAATGCCATAGAAGTGAGGTTCACTCCACCGATTCTTTCACCTGTTGCAGTGAGCAAGACTTCATTATTCACCGCTTCTCCATATACGAATGCTCCATCGACGTTGAATATCACTATCACCAATGCTGTCATCGTGCAAATCACCACTGTATCAATAAAGGGCTCCAATAAAGCTACCAAGCCTTCCGATGCCGCATACTTGGTATTCACGGCAGAATGTGCAATAGCCGCTGACCCTGCACCTGCTTCATTAGAAAATGCAGCTCGTCTAAATCCCTGAATCATCACACCGATAATACCTCCTACAACCGTTGCTCTTGGAGAAAATGCCTCCGATAAAATTTGCGAAATCGCATCATCGATCAATGAGAAGTTCATACCCAAGATAATCAGCGTTGCCAACACATAAAAGCCAGCCATAAAAGGCACTATTTTCTCGGTCACTTGAGCGATCCTTTTGATACCTCCGATAATCACAATACCTACCAGAAAAGCAAAAACAAGTCCTATGACAGTGCCAGCGGAAGAACTTTCTATTCCAAATCTGCTGATTATCTGTGCAGCAGCTTGATTGGACTGAAAAGCATTACCACCACCAAATGATGCCCCAATGCAAAAGACGGCAAAAATGACACTTAGTATTTTACCAAGATTGGTATATCCCATTTCCTTCAACCCCTTGGACATATAGTACATCGGGCCACCGTATACTGTGCCGTCTGCATCAATATCCCGATACTTCACCCCAAGCGTACACTCTACAAATTTGGTGGACATACCGAGTATTCCCGCGATGATCATCCAAAAGGTAGCACCTGGCCCTCCGAGGCTTATGGCAACAGCTACCATCGCAATATTCCCCAATCCTACCGTACCAGATACAGCTGTAGCCAATGCCTGAAAGTGATTGACTTCTCCATGGAGACTTTCATCTCTTATAGTATCCACAACATCTCCATCTACAACATTGACCAATGGCTTTTCCTGGTCATTATGCTTCTCCAAATCATCGAATTTGCCTCGCACTACTTTGATCGCCAATGGGAAATTCCGAATGTTGACAAATTTGAAATATAGTGTAAAAAACAAGGCTCCGGACAGAAGAAGGATGAGCACCAAAGGCACTGAAGATCCCATAACAGTGACAGAAGTAAAAACCAAGTTTTCCCACCAAATGGCAACAGGCATAAAAGCCTCATTTATTTTTTCATCTAATCCTTGAGCGTATGCGGATTGGATAAATGGGAACAATGCAATTAGAACTGTTAGTACTGTACGAGAATAGAATTTACTGAATTTCATAATGAGGTTTTTATTTGATGCTCAAAAATTGAAATTCAGAAAGGCAATTATCCAGAAATGTCTGAATTGATATTGATTTGTCAGTAAGTCGGATACTGACAAATCACATATATTTACTTGATATTCAATTATTTATATAAATTTCATTAAAATCATCGAATTATGCAAATAGGTTTAATTATAAGACGAAAAGTTTACGATTTGAAGAACTATTTAAATAAAATGCATGGTTTAAGTCTTGCACAAATGAGTATAAAGTAGAATAAAAATAATATTTTGGTCAAAGTGTTATTAATTGATACTAGTGAAAATCTAAAGACAAGTTTTCAATATGCTTAAAATAATAACTACAATAATAGAAGTTCTTTGCGTTCTTGGCGCCATTCTCTTTGCGATACTCTGGATGAAAAATCCCGAGGGTGATTACGAACCATATCTTGCTTTTTGTGCTGCACTAGCGGTAGGATTAGAATTGATTCGCAGATATATGCGATCACTCCAAACAAAAGTATTTTTAAGTGTTGGTGCTACTTACACCAATGAACAAGAACAATATGTCAAAGCCTTTGAACATTTTTTAATTCAGAATAAATGTATAAGACTCGTCGTTGGAAGAGATAGTCCAGCCGCCCGTCAGCCAATATTACAGATTGTGGATTTGATGAAGAAATCTGATGCGGTCATTGTACTCGCCTTTACAAGGTATATAATTAACAATGCCACAGAAAAACCAGGCTCCAGTGAGCAAAAAAACATTTCTCAAACCAAGTATCCTACAATTTGGAATCAAATAGAAGCTGCTATGGGATACACTCTAAATCGTCCATTGTTAGTCATTTATGAAGAAGACTTAAAACAAGAAGCAATGCTAAAAGATCGACTGGAATTCAGGACAATTAAATCTCCATCACCCATAGATCCAAAACTATTCGAAACACAACACTTCCAAAGAGTATTTGAAGACTTCATTAAAATTGTAAGAAGACGATCTATATTTAGATTATAGAACTATCTAAAAAATTATAGAACCACTGAACTTTACTATCTCCACTATTTTAAAGCATTTAATAACTGTCGAGCCTCTTCAGACTTCCATGATTTCATTTCCTTGAGCAGGGCCTCGGCTTCATTCTTTTTTCCATTCTGCAATAAAGAAAGAGCGTAATACCATTTGAGTTCGTTGGTATATTTTATATCTGCAGCAATATATAAAGCTTCAAAAATACGCTCTGCCGACACGTAGTCTTTCTCATAAAAAGTAGCCATTGCCATCCAGAATTTGTCTTCATTATCCTGGTCTTTCACCAATTCATATGATTGAAGTGCTTCCTGATACTTGCTTTCATTATAATATTGAATTGCCTTCATTCTGTATTCATCGTCCATGGTTGATCCTCGTTTAATTTCTCTATTCTGAAGAAAATCCGTGGTAGAATATTTGTCAACCAAATCAGCGAAATTATTCTGATTACCGCCTATTTCTGGCCATACCAGGATAAATACAAGGAAACACGCTGCTGCGCCCAAGGCATATTTGCCCCATCGCATAAGGTTCAGCGTCTTTGTTGGTTCATCGTTTTTTTCTGTACGAATGACTTGATACTTCTCTTCTAAAATAGCCGCATACTTTTTTTTATGCTCGTTGGTATAATAATTATGGAATAGCTCATTCAGATAAGCTTTTTCTACTTCGGTGTTGAGTGTACTATTTGAGAAATCTTTATATCTCTTCATATAATTTATCTTTCTGTTTTGATCTGTTTTGCAAATAAAAGCCTCAATCTATTTATACATCTTTCCTTTTGTTTTCGTATGGCGGCGGCAGATTTGCCGCACATTACCGCTATTTCTTTTAATTCAAGATTGTCGTAAATATTTTGTTTCAATAATTTTTTACAACCATCTCCTAAATCCTGAATTGCTTTTTCCAGAATCTGAAAGTCTTCTTCGAGATTTTCAGAATCAAATAAGGAAGTAAGGTTTTCATTCTTTTTCTTGGAGCGCAGTGATTTCAGATAGATCTGTCCTGCCATGCTTGTAAAAAGGAATCTCAGGTTGCCATATTTAATCTTTCGGAGTATCAATTTTTGTCTAAACTGTAATATTGTGTCCATGCTGATATCGTAAGCTGTGGTCTGATCAATATTATATTTACGTTTTAAAAAATTTACACAATCTTGAAAATGCTCTAGAAAGATAATCTCAAAAATGGTTTCGTCTCCTTCTCGAAGTTGAACGCACAGATCAATAAAAGTCCTTTCTGTAAGGCCAAAATTATTACCCATATTTTGCTTCAATGCTTTGGATTCTATCCGAGCAAATTTATGAAATAAGGCCCAGATCGATTCATGTCTATTAAACGATCTCCAATTTTCAGAATTAGAAATCCTATCAAAAATACGACGAATCAAGAACATTATTTCTCCTAATGGGATTTGATATTCCAATTTCAATATTTCTGCAGCTGTTTCACGATTATCTCTTTCAAACCTCAGCATTGAAACACTTGATTGTAACTTTAAGGTATCATTATTCATTATCAGCAATTTTCAAGAGTATAAGACCAAACCTGTCCTCATGTGACAATTTTTTTCAAAAAAATATTTTTCTACTTAGTTCTGTCACTTTTCCTATTTTTTAGTCTTATAGGGATAAGAGTGTTTATTAGTTTGCAAAACACTCGTTTACAGTTGTTTTGTGGCTTCTTCTTTAAGGGGGAAGTCACTTTAATTACTACCTTCAAATTAAAGTTGGGTGCTTTTTTGAAAATAAAAAGTCACACGGCATTATTTTTTGGCTTATACAGGCGTAAACTTATTTTAACAACTGCAAACTAAAATTTATGAAAATTTACATCCCTTTAATGTTTATGCTATTTCTTGCATATTCAACCTCTGCCCAAATCACCACATCATTTCATCAAAATCAATTGATTCTTAATTTAAAAGGAATGTCTCAATCAGATATCCAGGATTTGATGCTGGAAGTCGAGGCAGATGAACTTTGGGTGAGTCCAATCTCTGAGACCAGGTGCTGGTATTTCAGTTCATTCCCCGATGTTCATGAAGTAGTTATAGATGGAGAGATAATATATCTTTACGATATCATCGATGCTCAAGAATTGGTTAAAAGTAGAACATCTGGTGGCACTTCTGGTGTCTCTATCTCTATTAACCCGCTACCTAAATATTCTATTTTTGCTACGGGGGCCACCTCTGGATACTTCAGCTCTAATTACTTTGTACCAAGTGGATCCAACCAAGTCTTGCTTTCTATTTTGGATTCGGGCATCACTAATAACGTAGACGACGCTATAGGTTATCCGTATGATCCCAATATTGTGAGCAATACTAATTATGTAATAGAATCACCTCTAGCGGATGAGAATGGTCATGGAACTCATGTTAGCGGAATAGCAAATTTCATAGGCACAAGTTCTTCGCCAGGTGAACAGGTTATTAATATGGAAGTCCGAAAAATATTGGACGAAGATAATACTGGTGACTTAGGAGCATACCTACTTGCCAATGAAGAGGCAATAGTAGCAGGTGCGAAAGTACTAAATCTAAGTTTGTCTTTTCCAGAAGTTGAAAACAACTTTTTTGTAAACCTTCTGGTCGATCACCTCGAAGAATATAATATTCTTGGAGTAGTAGCTGCAGGAAATGATGCATTGGATTTGTCAAATCAAGGATTATTGGCAGTACCAGGTCAAAAAAATATTTTTCCAGCTGCCCTGCAAAGTCCAAACCTAATTACTGTAGCCTCTGTTACCGATAAATCACGCCTTTCATCATTTTCTAATTATGGCATCTTCAATGTAGATGTAGCAGCACAAGGAGAATTAGTTGCTGGATACAACAATGATAGCGAATTTTTAGGAATGAGTGGTACATCACAAGCTACTGCTATTGTGAGTGGCATTGCTGCCAATCTGGGTACCTACCAGACCACTTTTGATGGTGCCGCGATCAAATGCGCGATAGTCGATGGCGCCGATTTTTCTGAAGGTCTAATCGGAATGATTGCAAGTGAAGGAATTGTCAATGCCCATACATCACTTTCAATTTTACAGGGGCAAGGATGTCAAAATGATGAAGATGAAGATGCTGATCGAATTGCTCAACCTTCAAACATCAACAGCAAGGTATATCCTAATCCATTCACCTCAGAATTGCACATGCAGCTGGAAGAGGGAACAAATGAGATTTCTATTTCAGATATGTATGGCAAGGTGCTATATTCTGCTGTTTTGGAAGTGCCAAAAGGTGGAATGCCACATCAAACAAATGAAGTTCAAACCTTTCCTTCAGGCGTATACATGCTAAGCATCAACAATAAGCACTTGGGCAAGAATCTTACATCTAAATTGATAAAGAACTGATAGCTCAAACTAAATAATAATTTTTTAAAAGCTCCTCGAAAATGGTCAGTACCTGACTATACGTCGAGGAGTTTTTTAGCTTATCGCTAATATTCCAATACCTCAAACTAAATTGAATGATTTTGTAGTTTTATCCAAAATTGAATCATGTTTAAAAATTGGCAATTTCTTTGTTTTCTCCTCCTTCTAAGTTTTCAACTTCAAGGACAACTCAGCGACAATCCTCAATTGGAGAAAGATATAAAACACATTTTGGCTCTTGAAAAGAAAGCCCATGCCGAAACTGAATCTCAGGAGAAAAAAAGTAATCTTTTTCTGGAAGCAATTCAAAAGTCGTATGAAGCTTTGGATAAATATGATCTTTCCTGTGATCAAAAAGGTAGATTGTTTTTGAAGATAGGTTCATACCACTTTTATAACTTTGAGGACAATCAGGCAATAAGCATTCTAAAGGATAGTGTGTTGGGGACTTGGCTAAATTGTCCAGGGCTCAATGACAGGTGGCTTTGGGATCCGGCAGTATTGTTGTTTGACTTGTACATCATCAACAATCGATTGATTGACGCTGGCGAAATCAACAAATTAATTGATAGCAAGCCGTTGATTTTCAAAGGTGTAAAACCAAGAAACATACAGCAATTTTATTCCTCTCTTGGCTTTTTTGCAGCCGAGATCAATGACAAAACACTCTCGATCCAAAGTCTCAAAAAAGCCGTTCAGCTTCTTGAAGATGTAAAAGACCCTAGCCTATATTTTGGTCTGCACAACGATTTTGCCAATTCTCTCTACAGACTTGGTGATTTTCCCAATAGTATTGTCCAGTATGAAAAAGCACTTAATTATGCTGAATCTGAGCAAAATAAGATAACCGTAATCGTCAACTACACCGAAATATTAATTCAAAATGGTGACATCCAAAAGGCGGATTCACTACTCAATTCAATTAGTGACTTTATTGCAAAAGACAGCAGGTTCTACAGATATAAAATGATCTATTTGCAAAGAAAAGCCACCATAAAAAACAAACAAGGTGCCTATCAAGAGGCCATTTCTTTTATGAAAGAGGCCAATGAAGAGATAAAAGATAAAGAAGATGCCTTTGTAAGCAGGGCCGTGAATCTGAGTAAAATGGCTACTTCTCACTATGGTTTGAAGGAATATTCTACAGGCGATGAAAAGGTCCTGGAAGCCATCAATTTACTACTGGCAACTCGTGACAATGTAGACATCCTCAATGGAGAATCTATCACCTCTCATGTGAGCTATAATTTCAGAGAATTGCTAAGTATTCTGTCAAATTTGGTATTCGAAAAATTAGAAATGGATGATTCTAAAAGTGCCATTTTCATCCTAAATGAAATTCAAAAATTAATAGATCACAACAAACAAAAACTAAGTGGAGAGTCTTCAAAAATATTCCAAACATCGAGCATCTATCCCATATACGAAAAGACCATTGACAACTTGGTGGAGGCTTATTATGAAACCAAAAACGAGTCATACCTCAATCAAGCCATTCAACTCAGTCTGACCAATAAGGGAAATATTCTAACAGACATTATCAGTGAAAAGCAAATTTACGAAAGAGAGCTTCCCAGCTCAGAATATGAGCGTTTCAAAAAACTTGAATTCAACAAGAATTCTGCAGAATCTGATGTCGTCAATGCCAATTCCAAAAATCTAGACTCATTGAATAATCGGTACTTTGAGGCGCTGACCTCATTCAATAAATATCAGGATAGCCTATTGCAAATCCATAGTACCATCCGCCCAATGTTGTCGAACAATTCCATGAATCTCAATGTGGAAGATGTAGTGGCTTATCTCGGAAGTGACAGGGCATATCTGGAAATTTTTGCAGGACAAAACGCCATGTATTTATTCTGTATAAGCAAGAATGCAAAATCCGTTTTTAAGGTCCCATTGACTGAGGATGTAAAAAATAAATTTGATCAATATCTCTCCGAACTCTATCAATACAATGATGATACTGACTTCTATGATCGGTCTCAATATCTGTACGACCTTCTCTACAAAAACCCGTTTGATCATTTCGAAAAAATAGGGTTAAAAAGTATTATAACTTCTTCTGATGGAGTTTTTCATATGGTCCCGATAGAGTCATTCTGGAATGGAAAATCATTCCTGGTAGAAGACTTCGATATATCTTATATATTATCCAATAATCAGCTCAATGCTCAAAAAAATAAATATTCTCAAGAATATATTGGTTTTGGATCTTCATATTCATCTCAGCTAAATGATCATCTCAATAATGCTACAGGAAAGTCGGATATACGTCTGTCCTCACTCCAACAGGCAGAAAAAGAAGTGGCAAATGGGACACAAATATTAGGCGGCAAGAATTATGTTGGTAGGAATGCTACAAAAAGCAATTTCAAAAAATACAGTTCAGAAAATTCTGGCATCCTACATCTGGCCCTTCATGGTATTATCTTAAACAATAGTAAATCTGGCATTGTGTTCCATGACGAGGAGCAAGATTTCATTCTCGATCAATTGGAATTGGGTATGATGAAACTGAAAAACAAACTTACCATATTGAGTGCTTGTCATTCTGGAAGCGGAGAAGTATTTCAGGGAGAAGGAATCAGGAGTTTGGCAAGGTCATTTTTATATGCTGGATCAAATAGTGTAATTTCCAGTTTGTGGGAGGCATCTGATGTCAGCAATCAAGAAATCATGACCAGATTGCTTGAAAATATATCCGATGGAAGAGAAACCCATGAATCCTTGAACCAAGCCAAAAGAGACTATTTGAAAAATGCATCGCCATATGCACGTCATCCTGCTTATTGGGGCAATATGGTTTACGTAGGTGCGGATAAATCGACTTCTTCATTTGGTTTGAAGTACATCCTTCTGGCATTGGGCTTCCTGGCCATAGTATTTATTCTGTATAAGGTGAGAAAGTAAAATTTGGAGTATTAGAAGTGTGAATTGAAGACACTAACGAGATTAAAATTTCACACCAGAGATACTTATTATTTATTCATAGTGAATTATCAAATATTTCGCTCTCTCCGAACTTTTTTTCATCTATTAAGAGGAGGAATTTCAATAATTAGAATGCTCTTTTTAAATAAAATTTGATAGAAATCCAGAGATTAATAAGGTTTGATAAACTTAATTAACGTTAATAATGTTTAACATAAAACTCTATTTGATTGATAATCAATGGAAAAGGAAATTTCAATTATATACATAAGTAGTTTAATCATCAAATTCTTAATTCATATGCGCTTATCAGCGGGATTTTAGCCACTCACCGCTAACGCGCTCCTTCATTTGATAATTTTTATTATTACTTTTATTTCATAAAAGATCAATCAGTCCTATTGCCAAAAAAGTAAAGCCAAAACGCTAGGCAGCTAAAATGCAGCGCGCAAATGGCAGCTTTTGCCACCCTTCGCTTGCGCGTTCCTTCATTTGTAAGTTATCACTTCCACATCTTCGATGATCATTCAGTCCCACACAATAGCTGCCTTTCCCAAGCTTCCTAGATGTTGACACCAATTTTTTCTTATCCATTATTCACGTTAATTATTTGCCTTCTATTTATTGGTTAATTATTGATGATTCCATTTTATTCAAGCTGTTTTAACAAAATTTTCAAATATTAGCTAATGTTTTTGCAAGGAATTATATTTTATTTATTTTCAGATAATTACACATTAAATATATACTTAATGTACAATACTTACAATCATATGACTTTCATGTAATTCTCTATTTTTTCTGATCGATTATATCAATTCACAAGATCCGAAATTAAAAAATAAAAAGTACAAATTGTGAGGTGGCAGGTGTCACATGGGCATGTTAAATTTCTTATATAGTCAAACTATAAAAACTTTAAACATGAAAACGATAATCACATACACTATCATTTCTTTTGCAGGCCTTTTTAGCCTTTATTTCATGCCTTCAAATATAGAATCTTCACAGCCATTGGAGATCACCTATGGTAGAGGATATTTCTGTACAGGAAAAGGTATTTGCAATATCAGTGCAGCAGAAACAAGCACACCTACAAGCATTCAATTGATCTCGGATAGAGAGGGAAATCCACTATATATCGAAATTCCAAAAAGCAGTTTGACCAAGGAGGAAGCGGCTTATCATTTCTCAGACGGGTCCATTAAAATAGACAAAAAATTCCTAGTGAGTCAAAGCAGATCAATAGAAAACAGCAGCGCAAGAAATGAAATTCAATCTGGAGTCTACCCTATTTTATCAGATGATTTTTCATACCGTATTCCAATATCTCCTAACAAACAATCCAAGGAATAATTGGACATAGACCAAGCTTCCTTAGAATATAAATTTATCCATCTCTAAAAATTTTTATTATGAAATCGATTCTCATAATCTTCGTATCAATGTTCATATATTTTCCTACTAATCACAAAGGAAAAAACCCAGACTTATCAGCTCTCGTTAGAGCTCATTCAGCCAAAGAGATAAAGATTTCCATGCACAGAGATATGCTGACAAAGTCATTGTTCAAAGAAATTGACATACTAAATAATAAGAAGAATGAAATTGATGATTGCACCTATATGCGTCGTAAAATGGAACTGGAATCCAAGATTGAAAATGTAGAAACTGAGGCTAATTTAGCATTTACCAAACATAGATACAAGAAAGGAGTGGTGATGATAAAAATGATTTACGAGAAGATTTTGGGGTTGGACCATCATTTTACCTCCTTGCAGACTTTTCAGCATATTTCAGCATTGACCAATCCCAATAGTTTCCCTGAATTCTTGAAAAACAAGGATGCTATTAATGAGAAATTCAACAAGAAAAAATCTATAGCTCTACCACAAGTTTTTGAGTCAAATCCATTCGTATCTCTTACCACGACCTTGATATCTTCACTTCTGGGCGGTGGCGAAAAAGAAGAAAAAGAAAAGGATCTGGAAAAAGTATCCTGTGTCCTCGACTTCACAGTGAAAATGCATACCGACTTAAACTTAATCTTTTATGAAACAGAATTCTTAAAAGATGCCAATATCGGCTTAAAAAATAGCGCTTTAGAGTTGTTTCGAGATTATTGCAAGGTGATAGATTACAAAGTTGATCTTCCTACATGCAGATCTACCGATGACTGGGACAAGTTGTATGAAAAATTGGATGAGACCATTTATCAGGTAGAAGAAAGTCTGCAATCTGAAGACAGCTATAAAAGGAACAAATTGATAAAGAAATTGAATAACCTGGAATTTAGCATTGACCGCCTATTGAATTTCATTGACCTGTATACAGATTTTATCATTCAAGGAGAACAATACTATTCTAAATTCAATACAATTCTCAACAATTATAACAATGAAGTTTATTGTATGGATCAGTTGCCATACCAATTTGGCGACCTTCGAAGAGATGTAGATGCATCCATCTCAAAGTTTACAGAAGCATACAGTATTACAGAATTAAATGGAAGTAAACTCCGTGACTTACTTTACGGACTTCCTCAATAATGGCCTTCTTTTTTACCAATTAATTAAGTCCAAGACATAATACACATCCTGTTTTAGGAATCAAATCGACATCATGTTGACAACCAAATCTATGTCCTGACGACACCCAAACCCAGGTAATCAAGAAGTCCTCTAAATCCAATTTTCTAATGTATTTTAAAATGTTTTATAATGAAAAATAATAAACTAAACTACCTGTTTTCATTTCTGGCCATGGTATTATCATCTGGCCTGCTGATGATCCCATCAAACCAAGACCCCATACCTATTGATTCTTATGAAATGGGACAGCGAATTGCCCAAAAATTAGAAGCAGATCGATCAGAAAATATAGTAGATGACCTCACTGATCTTGAATTATGGAGTACTATCATTTCTACAGATTCATTGTTAGAAATCGTATATAAACCTTCAACCTTCAGAGGTGATGTGATCGAAGATGATGTCGAATATGATATTAATTCTCCAGCATTCCGAGCTGCCAGATCACAGGTACTAAATTTGTTACAGGACAAGTCAAGCAAGTCGTCCAATACTTCAAATATTGTCTATGAAGATGATGAAGCTCCGATAATTGTCGTAAGGGTCAATTCGTATAATAATGTAACCGCATTAAGAAGATCCAAAAATGTTCAAACCTTGGCCTTAGGTGGAATCACTAGCGAATCACAAGTCGAAAATGCAAAAAGTGGAAGAAGCTTGATCCCTGGAAAAAACAAATCATTTCTGGACGGATTGGGAATAGATATAAGAGGCGGCGATGGTGATGGCGCCGGAGAAAGAGATGGCAGCGGTTGGTTTGGATGCGCCAATAATGAAGCAAGTGATATTAATCTATTACCAGATAATGATGCAAATGGTACGGTACGTGTCCCATGGCACTATGACGAAATGGGCATTCTAGAAGCCAATGATTGTACAGCTGGTGCAGGAATTAAAATCACTATGCTTGATACAGGTATAAGTGATGACCAGTACAATCTTTCGACAAATGGTTTTAATGATGGATATCCAAGCCGAACCATTTCAAAATCCAGTACGGTAAATGGTGGTGTGGATGACAATTGTGGTCATGGTACGCTTATGGCAGGAGTGATCGCTGGTCCTGCATCAAATGCCGGGGTCAGAGGCGTGGCTTACAAGTCAAATTTCGTCAGTATCAGGTCTAATAAAGATGTACTATTGGTAACATGGATTGCACGAAATAATTTGAGACAAGCATTGAAGAAGATAAGAAAAAGTCAAAGTGGCACATCAGGTACTAAAGTAGTAAGCATGTCATTGGGATATTTATCATACAGTGCAATGGTTGCTTTTGAATTGAAAAAAGTAGATAAAAAAGGTATCCTAATGTTTGGGGCAATAGGCACGTCAAAATATACAAATTTTCAGTGGATTCAAGTATATCCAGCTAAATCCAAGAGGGTTACAGGAGTTACAGGTGTCTACTCTGGCTACCCAAGTTTAAAGAAAAGATGTGATAAGTGTCATTGGGGAAATAAGGTTGAATTTGTAGTCCCAATGCAAATCGACGACAGTGGTACTACTACCCACTCTTTGATGATGGAAGGAACAGATCCCGCTAAAGTTGGAGGATCTTCTATCGCCACAGCAACAATGGCAGGAGTAGCTGCTATGGTGTGGTCACTTCCTCAAAACCAGAACAAGGATGGAGACGAAATCAAAGATATATTGAGAGCCGCAAGTACAGCTCCGAATAACAAGCACCCAAAATTTGGGCACGGTGTGGTAGATGTAATGCAAGCTACTGGCTGTACTCCCGATCCTTGCGAGGGTGTAGTATGTCCTCCAGAAACCCAATGCGTGAATGGGATCTGTCTTCAAGATCAGAACAATGGTCCATGTAATAGTGATGGAGATTGCCCTCCAGGAATGATATGTGTCAATGGATTCTGCAGCTGGGATCTTAATTGCGGTCCAGGATTACCTCCTTGCCCCCCAGGTGAGCAATGCATTGGTGGTCACTGTATCCCACTATAATAATATACAATGAGGATTGTTGGTCGAACCGTAGTAATAAATACTTTTTCATATGGTTCGGCCACAATTAATCTTATGAAGTGGTTTAAAGACTCTGATGATAGCCTAATCGAAAGGCAGTCAACTGTTGATTACTTTCCACATTTCACGAAACTGAATTTTATTCATTTCTAATCTATTTGGTAGATCACCACTGCATTCACCGTTGAACGTAGCTATGGTGAAGAGCACGCTGAAAGCACCAGCCAAAAGATGAATGTGTATTCACAAGTCAATAGCGTTGATTTAAAGAATGAACAGAAAGTAGGCATGTAAGTCTGTACTCCTTCGATAGTCGCATTGCTTGTCTGCCAGCAGGCAAATTTACGGCGTTGGATGTTCAAGGAGTTTTTATTCCACTTCTCTTTTACAAACAATGAAGTGATTTTTGTATCGGAACAATATGCCAAAATGGGTGGTATGTATTTTAGCCTGGATATACAAGCGACACTGGTTTTCCTAGCCTTCCTGGTGCAAAATGTATTGGTGGAAATTGTATTCCACTTTAAATTAGAATGAAGAAGAAAGTAGTAATTTTCATAATAGTTTTTGAGGTAATTTATAGGTCCTTCTTGAGGGAGAGGGACCTATTCTTTATTTGGGATTATTATAATTTAACCAGGTATGATGTTGACTTTTCACCGCAAAGGACGCGAAGGATTCGCAAGGGGCGCAATGAAGTGATCAAAAAAGCTCTACTATTTTGTGAATTTTGCTAAACCTTTGATTAATAGATGATTAATTAAAAGTGGTAATGAAGAAAAGTTCTTTCTGTAATTTCTTAAAGTAGAATTAAATCATAGCATTTTTATAATGACACCTTTAAATAACTACCTTTAGAAATTGAGTGTATTTTTAAAACCCAAAACCCAATTTCTGCTATGGATCCTAAATACAAGTTGAAAACTCCCTTTGAAAAAATTGCACTTTCTTTATCTGGAGGAGGGTATCGAGCCGCTTCCTTTCATTTGGGATCAATGCATTATCTGAATCATGTAAAACTGGATGAAAAGCCTTTGCTTGAGAACGTCAAAATCATCTCGACTGTTTCGGGTGGTACCATAACAGGGGTATTTTATGCCCACTACATACAAGAGGGAAGGTCGTTTCATGAAATATTTGATGACTTGATGAAGCTATTGGAAGATTTCGACTTGATAAAATCTGCTATGGCCAAGTTGCGAGATACGGATGGCTGGCCGACTCATAAACGTAGAAATCTGATTAATGCCTTTGCTGCCATTTACGATCAAGAATTCATGAAGGGAGCGACTTTTTCATCCTTTAATGATTTGAGCGAGAACAATCTTCAAGAAGTAGTTTTCAATGCCACTGAATTCAACAATGGACTTTTATTTAGGTTTCAGAATGAAGGGGATATGGGAAATGCGGAAATTGAGATTCCCAAGCGGGTACAACCGGAAATAAAATTGGGAGATATTATAGCCAGTTCTTCTTGTTTTCCAGGAGGTTTCGAACCACTAGCCTTTCCAGATGACTTCCTTTACGACGGTGCCGAAGAAATGAAAGCACTTCAACGTAAGGAGAAATTTGCGACGCCATTTGCCTTAATGGATGGAGGCATTGTGGATAATCAAGGGATTAATAGTATCCTTTTATCTGAAAAACGAAATCTGAGAAAGGAAAGAAAAAAGCTAAAAATAGAAAGAGAAAAACTACCAGAAGAAGAGCAATCAAATGATGATGACATCCATTATTACTACGATTTGGTGATCATATCTGATGTCGCCTCTCCTTATATGTCCCCTTTTGAATTTACCAAACCAGAAGAAGTAGAAATTCCTTTCATGAGTAATAGTGCTCATAAGATTTGGAGTACGGTGAAAAATTATCACAAGTTTGTCAATACTATATTATGGACGATTTTAATGGCTTCCATAGCAATGATTGTTTTTTCACAGCTTAAAAATAACTGGTTATTGGGAGCTGGAAGTGTGGGGATATTATTTTCCATTGTGTTCATGTTCCTCATGAATAAATCCCAAAAGTGGGCCTTAAATCTTTGGAGTGATATTCGGAAGGACCTCAATAAGAAGTTTAGCTTTTATCTCGAAAAGCTGGAAGTATTAGAATTGGAAAAACTGACTTTGAAGCAATTACGAAGTCCTATTCTAGATCGTGTAGGATCGATGATGACCTTGGTCCAGGAGGTTTTTCTCAAACAGATTCGTCGGATGATTTATGCCGATGTCTATCAATCTGAGGAATGGAGGTATCGTAGGATTGGCAATTTGATTTATGAACTGGGGCATCGAGATTTTCTAAATAAAAGGAAACTAGGGAAGACTAAAAAGTTGGGGCCCTGGATATCTGCAGAGGACCAGAATAATAAAGATTGGACCGACCAGGAAGTAATGGATCGAATATTGGGCAAAGAAATTCCGAAACTTGCAGATGATGCCAGTGCATTTGGCACCACACTTTGGTTTACGCCTAAAGACCAGGTTCGAAACATGTTGGACAAACTTGTAGCGACTGGTCAGGTGACCATGTGTTACAACCTGATTCAATATATCAATAGTATAAAATCCGACGATAATAGTGGATATCATGAAACACCCAGCTTAAAACTTTTGCACGAACAATTAATGGAAGACTGGTTGAAATTTGTGAAAGATCCATACTGGATGGTTCCCAATCACAAAAAGACGGAGCAAGTTTGATGAATTAAGATTGGGATGATTAATTCCTTTTTGCCCAAGTATGTATGAATATCCAGAACCTCATTTGTAATTGATTAAATTCTGTTAAAATAAATCCGGTATATTGATTCTGACAAAATCAAAAACTATTTTTACAAATAAAATCCAAAATGAAACAAGGAATACTTCTCGCTTTTATACTAATCCTTTGTGCATGCGGCACAACAAAAAACAACCAAGGTTTAGCTCATTCCAATTCTACAGAACAAATATTTGTTGATAATCAGGGCAAAGGATTACCAGGAAAATGTTATCAAAAAATGATGTTGGAAAACGTGCGACGATGGACTGAGGTAATATGCGAAAAGGATATTAAAAAAGGATTGATACGACAGGTTCAAACTGATTTGGTAAGATTGAATTATGAAATAGATGGAGAAGAAGTAGCGAAGGCACAATTCGGAAAATCCACGAAGCTCGCCATCAAAGAATTCCAAATTAAAAATAGGATGGCTTATGGAGGATTGGATTGGGCAACGGTAAATCGATTGAAAAACCAATAAGAGCAGTTGTATTTTCAATAAAATATTAAGAAATAAAATGATGGAAGCGGTAAAATTATATGACAAACTGATCGAGGCAAATCCGAATGTAGAAAGAAAAGGAAAGACCATGCCTTACACATCTCTGAATGGACATATGTTTTCATTTTTGTCCAAGGAGGGAGAAATGGGATTGCGATTATCTATAGAAGACAGAGAGGACTTTATTCAAAAATTCGATAGTCAATTGATGAAGCAACACGGTAGAGTAATGAAAGAATATGTCGCTGTTCCAGCCACCTTGTTAAATGATACCGACTTATTATCCGAATATTTGCAAAAGAGTTATGCCTATACTTCTCAGCTCAAACCAAAACCAACCAAAAAGAAAAAGTGAATTTTGGAAGTCTCGTAATTATATAATTGGAACTCAAAAGTGAAATTGATTAGGGCAATTCAGAAGTAACATGTAGTTAAAATTCTAATGATATTATTGGAGTGCGGTGAGTTTCTTACGAGAATGAATAGAAGGGTAGCTTGACTGGGTAGTGGGAAGTGGGAGCAGCCTTCGCAGCTTAGCCTTTAGCCAGTCTTGACTTTTTTGCTTCTGTTTTTTGTCAAGAAAAAATAGAAGGCCCAGCCGGCGAGGCGGAATCTAGTAAAGAATTCCGATTACCTCGTTTTTACGCAAAATGTCCCAAAAATGGGGTTGTCTTTCAGAAGTAGATTGAAAAGAAAACAAGTATACAAAGGGTGTTCGTTACTTGCGAACATCCCTGATTAACCATCACCCTATTCCATTTCCAGATTTGAAGAAGGAATTAAAAGTCTGATTTTCCGCTCTCTTTGAGATGACATTTCAAAAAGTATTGATTTAAGAGGCAGTTCATGTTCTACCTTCGACCATAGCCCTTTGCCATATATTCCATCCAGGATAGAGACCACCAATCGTTTAATTTCATTGTGATCGTTGATGTCAAATATCTTTCCTGATCTCATATCCGACTTCGGTTTTATCTCCAACCATCCATCATCTTTTTTCTTCTTAGATATAAACCTATGCATCAAATCATAATTCTTATTGCTCAAATCAATAACTCGCTCTTTCGCCCCATTCAAACCTTTTACTGATAATTTATTCACATAAGATTTCTCATCTTTTTTTATACGAAAGACCTTTAAAAATACATCGGCACTTGAAGATGATATCTTTTCAGTCAAATCCTTCACCCAACTCAAAGCCAAGGCAAAAAAGATCATAATCAAAGAAGTCTTGAAGATCGCGGCATAAAGTATTTGGTTGACATCATTTTCACTCAACTTATAAATTTGAGCAGCAAAGGTAATTAGGATGCATATCACAGATAAGTATGCCAACAAGATCAATCTTCTTTTCACAAAAGACTCCCAAAGCACCACACCCAATACTATCAAAGTCAAAACTGAATAATAAACGTCCAATTCACTGATCACGCCACCTTGGTTTTCTGTAAATAGCTTACTCAATGTTGGTAGTAAAGAAAACAGGAAGGGCAGTCCAACAATAATGGGCCAGAATTTTGATTTTATGATGGGTGCTATGAAATTTGGTAAATGCTTGAACCAGGGCAATGCCAATAATATAAAAAGGCTGTTCAATAATGACAGTATGCTTAAATAACCTTCCAGGCTCACTTCGGCATCCAATGACCAATTTAGATTATCAATCACCATCCCATCTCGCATTTTTGAAATAAAATAGACGATCACTATTCCCGAAATGCTCCAACAAAGAATCGAAAGTGCCAACCAAACCTGTCCGAAATCCTTTTGTTTCTTACCGATATGATACCAAATGGATATAAGTCCAAGAAAGGCAAACAAGCAAACGCCAAATTGCCACCATCCATAAAAATTTAGTATTTGATAATTGTCCTCCAAGTTTGATGATTTGAATTGCAAGATACATTTTGATCTCTAAAACTAGGTCTACCTCGCTTCAACCTTTAATCTAAAATTCATAGCCTATAAATTTTGAACTCTACCCTCTCTTACGGCATTCGATTCCATATTTCGTAATATTCCAGTTATAAAATTTTCCGAATAACCAGAAATAAAACACCATACCAAGAGCTTTCCAGAATCCGCCATAGTCGTTGGCCTAATATGCAAAAACTTCTGCATAATACTTGATTCGGACGGATTCAACACCTTTTCTTCTGATGATTGCAAGGAAGATATCGTATCCATCAATTCCATTCTACTAATTGTATCTGATCCTCCAATCAGGTCAATCAACTTTGAAATCTCCACCGCCTTCACAGTATCCAGGGTATCTGAAAAGTCTGTAAAATTGGGGAAGATATTTGTGGTTATCAATCCACCGCCTCCATCACCACTGAGGATTTGAGACATAAATATCAAATATGTAATTCCAGCCATTATTGTTCCATAAAGAAGAGGCATTAATGTAAGCACAATGTATCCTTTCGATTCACTATCAATCTTGACGGTGCCATTTTTTATTTTATTCATTAAGACGACACTTGCTCCTAAAGGCCCCATGATAATCGCAAACCAAAAATTTCCAATCTGCAGTGAAGTTGTTAATCCAATTCCGAACAGGATTCCAAGAACAATCAGCATTAATATTTGAATCAAGAAAATAACAACAATTGGATTGTTCGCAGAAGATTTCTTTTCTATATCTGATTGTTCCATGGGTGATTGTACTATTTGAATGATATTTTATACCAGCAATGAAGTGATCAAATTGCCCGTAAATTCATGATAAAATTAAAAAAATATTTGTCCTGACAGTTTTTACTCTAAATGAAGACCTTGTAAATAGATTCGAGATTTTTTCATGTTGTTTTAAGTATGATCTTCTTCTGCTCCATTCATCTTTTGACATTCCTATTCTTAATGATCATGTCTGAGTAAATTAAATGTGTGTAGTACAAATTGCACTAAATTATTTTTTGTCATTGTCATCCCGGCCAAGGAGGAGTATTGTCATTCTGAGCCTGTCGAAGAACGTCAATGGACAAAAAACCGTCGTGGACATAGGCGTCAACCTAAGGAAATAATATATGAATATTTTCAATTTATATATCATTCATTTTCAAACTAATATGGTCGCTCGCCGCGACAGGCTTTCATTTTCTCCTTGATGAGAAAAGAAACAAAAGAATCAAGCCGCTAAAAAGGCTATACTGCGAATGCAGCTTTAGTCCACCCATCGCTTACGCGTTCTTTCCTTTGTCGACTTTCGTCGCCACTCTTCGAGTTCAGTCACTCATACCCACTGTTTAACGGCAGGCAGCGCTTTTTGGAGGTTGCGTCTTCGACAATCAAAATTCTATGTCAAATATTTTAAATTACAGAACATTAAATATTTATACATGTGTTTTTATCATATATGAAAATATTAGGTTGACGCCTATGCATCGTGAAGAAATCTAAAAGTGCAGGTCTGTTATCAACCCAGTAGATTTCTCCGTTGCACTCGAAATTAGAATCACTCATAATTGCCTATTCCTCCACTCGTTGCACTCGGTCGGAATGACAATTATTATTTCATATTTTCTCTTTTGATGCAATTTGTATTCCACACCTAAATGAAGACCATCTTAAGCGATTGTTTTTTCATATTGTCTTAGCTGCATTCTTCTTATGCTCCATTCAACTTTTTTTATACCCTCACTTATCCATATTCTAAATAATCATGCCTGAGATAGTTAAATGAAGAATTAGAACCTATGACTAAAAAAGATTATTTTTAATTCTCGTCAATAAGAATGCCATGGCAGAAGACAAAAATAAATTGGAAGAACTCAGTGCAAAACTGGATCGACTTCTTGACATGCACAATGCAGTATCTGACGAAATCGATAGCCTGCGCGTTGAGATTATACGGCTAAAAGTGGATCAGAAAAAAGATTCAGAACATGTAGTAGATTCGGAGCCACAAACAGCTGCGGACCCAACTCAAGAGGGGCAAGTTGAAGATGGAATTCAAGACATGGACGATGCTGAAATCGACTCAAGCTCTACTGCTGATGAGGCTGCCAAAAAGGTAGTTGACATCACTGATGAACCAACAAGAGCACAGGATAAAGAGGAGGAAGACTATTTCGAATCACGAAAAAAGAGGACAATTGGCAGAAAGCCTCCTGTATCGAGAAGTGAGGAGTCCGACCTAGATATTCCAAAAAAGAAATTTGACATTGAAAAACTGATTGGAGAAAACCTCATCAATAAAATAGGGATACTCGTATTGATTATTGGTGTTGCAATAGGAGGAAAGTATTCAATAGAAAACGATTTGATCAGCCCGCTCGGAAGAATAATTTTAGGTTATGTAGTGGGCATTGTACTACTGGGGCTTGGCATGTGGCTCAAAAACAAGTATCTCAATTTCAGTGCTGTCCTGGTAAGTGGGGCAATGACCATATTTTATTTTATCACATTCTTTGCATTCAGCTTTTATGAGCTCATTGGCCAGGAAGTGACGTTTGGACTTATGGTCATATTTACCATTTTTACCGTGCTCGCAGCTCTAAATTATGACAAGGAAATCATTGCCCATCTCGGCTTGGTAGGAGCAGTCAGCATTCCATTCTTACTTAGCAATGATTCTGGCAATGTATTATTTCTCCTCACCTATATCGCATTAATTAATTTTGGTATAGCCTTTATTAGTCTAAAGAAAAATTGGAAGGTACTGTTCTATTCCTCCTTTGTTATCACATGGTTTGTATATTTCTCATGGCTTATTTTTGGATATGAAAAAGCCGAGCATTTTGCTATTGCATTTGGTTTTTTGACCTTGTTTTTCATTTTATTCTACGTCATTTTCATAGCCTACAAGTTCTTAAATCTGAAGAAATATGGCATTGGTGATGTCATTGTTTTATTGCTCAATGCCCTGATCTTTTTTGCAACGGGCTACGTTTTATTGGAAGGTCATGAAATAGGAGGGCAAATTTTAGGTGTCTTTGCTGTGGGCAATGCATTGATACACTTCATAGCAGCTACGATAATCAATAAAAGGAAATTGGCAGATCGAAATATCTTCTATCTGGTAGTTGGTCTGGTACTTATCTGCCTTACACTAGCGATTCCTATCCAATTGGACGGATATTGGGTCACAATCATGTGGTCGTTGGAGGCGGTAGTATTGTTTTGGATTGGCAGAAGTAGACAAGTGGTATTTTATGAATATATCTCATTCGCTTTGATGTTGATCGCAGGATTTAGCTTGCTGCAAGATTGGGAATATGGATATTTTACCATCTCCAGGGTGAGAATATATCTCAAGGATTTGGCGAATATTGAAATGCCCATGTTTTTCAATTCACTTTTCCTGACCTCTCTGATTGCCAGTGCCAGCATGGGAGCTATCTATTGGATTCATAATAATGCAGGATGGAGATCGACTTCGAGTCTCAATAAGGGACTCATGAAGATATTGGATTATGCTATTCCTGTAGTACTAATGCTTGTAGTATTTTTCTCCATAAGGAATGAATTGATGCACTTCTTCACCCAACGATATGCTGAGAGTGCAATAAATCCAACCAACTCCAGTGATTCTTTCTATTCTCACATTTTTAATGATAATATCCGACACAAAACGAATATTTGGCTACTGAATTATTCCATGATATTCTTAGGGTTATTGTCTATTTTGGTCTATCGAAAAGCTAAATCCATGCAGGCCAGTTGGGCAATGATTGGAGTAAATATTCTTGTCATTCTGGCTTTTCTCGCTGGAGGGCAACTAGAATTAAGCGAATTGCGTGAAAATTATCTAAATCAATATCAAGCTGAATACTTCATCATCGATAATTCATTCATATGGATGAGATATGTTTCATTGCTTCTACTTGCATTCCTGATTGGCGGCACCTACCTCAATCTGAAAAAATCAAACAAGAATTATAAGATATATGCAATAGCAGAAACTCTTTTTTACCTGGTCGTACTTTGGGTGACTACCAGTGAATTGATTCAATGGCTGGATTTCACAGAAAGAAGTGACACTTATGGCCTGGCCCTGAGCATATTCTGGGGCATCTTTTCAGTCATCATTATAGCTTTTGGCATTTGGAAAAAGAAAAAACATCTCAGAATACTGGGTATTGCTATTTTTGCGGTCACGTTGATAAAATTGTTCTTTTATGATCTATCACATCTTTCGACTATTGCAAAAACGATTGTCATGATATCACTGGGAGCATTGCTATTATTGACCTCATTTTTATACAATAAATACACCATTGAAGATGAAGAAGGGACTTAGATTAATATGGCTGAGTGGATTTTTGCTTTGGGCAATTCAGATTTTCGGACAAGTAGAAGACTACGAATATCGTACTCCAATAATTGATGCCCAATCAGGATGGAATTCGATAATTTTGCCTTCAGAAATGTTATCACAGGCAAAAGATGATCTATCGGATATTCGGATTTATAGAAATATTCCCAAAAGTGATAAGTCCATAGAACAACCTTACATCATAGAAATTCAAGAATCAAAGAATGAAAAAACGGATGTTCAATTCAAAATCATAAACCCCACAGTAAAAAGAGGAGTCTACTCCTATACCTTTGAATTATCCAATCAAAAATCTGTCAATAGAATCCACCTTAATTTTTCCAATAAAAACTTCGACTGGTTGGTACATTTGGAAGGAAGTATGGATCAAAATTCCTGGTCTACTATTACACACAATTATAGAATTGTATCATTGAAAAATAGCTATACGGATTTCCAATATACAGACCTGTCCATCCCCGAATCAAAGTTCAATTTCTACAAGATCTCATTTTCTTCGTCATTAAAACCAAACTTAAAAAATGCAACACTTTCCAAAGAAGTAAAATCAAAATCCAGTTATACCACCTATCCAATACAAGGCTCAAAAAAAGAGGATAGTGAGGATTCAAAGACGACAACAATAGAATTGGATTTAGGTAAAAAATTGCCAGTGAGTCAAATCGAGATGAATTGTACCTCGACAAATGACTACTACAGACCCATCAAGATTGAAGGAGTGGTGGATAGTTTTGAGACAGAAAAAGGATGGAAATATAGGTATACCTTACTCTATCAAGGCACTCTAAATTCCATAAATGAAAATGCTTTTAGCTTTCTAAATCGTCTCTTTCAAAAATTTAGAATCACGATTAAGAATTTTGACAATCAGCCCTTGTCTTTTAACGGCTACTCCGCAAAGGGACCTAATTATAGATTGATCACACGTCTTGATGATACTGAAAACATAATTCTATGCTATGGAAATGAAAAAGCCAATAGTCCGCTTTATGATATCTCGTATTTCAAAGAAAAAATTCCAAATGATCCTCATGAAGCATCATTAGGGGATGCCGGACATTTCCCAAAAGGCTCAACTACAACAAATCCCCTATTCAAAAATAAATGGTGGCTTTGGGGTCTTCTTATTTTAGTCATTATTCTTTTAGGTGTGTTTACTTTGAAGATGCTGAAAGAAGAAAAATGAATCACCATCTTAGAACTTATTAAAATAAATGTCCACATTATCAATGTTCTAAATCTACACTATAGTGGACTAAGACGCTAAAATTAAATTGTGGTTGATATATCGCGAATGAGAACCTTGAATATTGGTTTTGACCTATTAAACCACAGCTACTTTACAAAATAATACTTTCCATGTAGTCGGTTTTCCAAATTGATTAGATTCATCTTCCATAGAAATGGAAATATACTATATTTGAATTCCACTCTTTTTAAGATCAATCCTGAGATTACCAGAATACCAGTAAATATTTACTAATATCAAGTAGAAAATATCGTGAAAAAGATATCTCTAATTTGTCTTATTATAACTATCGCAAGCATTAATGCTAATGCCCAGCTTATTGATTTTAATAGCAATTGGAAATACTATGATAATGAACAAGAGCCACCTGATGATGCCCAAGGGGACACATGGATTGAAAGTGCTTTTGATGATGGTACATGGCTCAATGGCAATGCTGAATTGGGGTATGGCGACAACGACGAATCCACATTAATCAATGAAGATACATATACGGCATATTTCAGAAAAACATTTGATGTGGCAGACCCTTCGATTTATGACAATTTGAAACTCGACTTGATCTATGATGATGGTGCAGTAGTCTACCTCAACGGAGCAGAGGTATGGAGAGAAGATATGCCAAATGGAGCAGTGGATTACTTTACATTTGCCAATGGCTCAAGTACCGATAATAAACTCGCCAGTACACTTCTTGCCAATTCACTTCTTACAGGCAACAACACGATAGCCATAGAAATCCATCAATTGTCCGCCAGCAGTTCTGACATCAGCTTTGATTTCAAACTCACTGGAATTGAAGCTCAAGAAGGACTTCCTGGATTCAATTCGGTGTGGAAATACTACGACAATGAACAAGAACCGCCAAATCAAAGCTCCACAACTTGGAAGGAAAATGCATATGATGATGTATCCTGGTCTGCTGGAAATGGCCAATTGGGCTATGGAGACAACGATGAGAGCACAGTTATTAATGATCAAACAATTACTGCATACTTCAGGCATACATTCAATATTGAAGACCCTACACTATTCACCTCATTAGAAGCGAATCTACTCTTCGATGATGGCGGAATTGTATACCTCAATGGGTCGGAAATCATGAGACTCAATATGGATGAAGGCACACCAAATTACAATACACTCACCAACGACAGCAATGGAGATAATGCATTGTCCACTAAGGTAATTGAGAATACCTTAATATCAGGTGACAATACAATAGCCGTAGAAATACACCAAACATCAACTACAAGTTCGGACCTCAGT
Source organism: Saprospiraceae bacterium (assembly GCA_965230575.1). Taxonomy (GTDB): domain Bacteria; phylum Bacteroidota; class Bacteroidia; order Chitinophagales; family Saprospiraceae; genus CAJXUU01. The sequence continues at coordinate 3,924,550 of OZ246013.1, read as the reverse complement.
TTTGATTTTTCATTGATCGGCCAGAATGGAACCCCCACCTCAATCGTAAGAGGACCATATCTACAAAAAGCAAGCGAATCGGCTATCACCTTTAAATGGCGGACTGACTTGAATTCGAAATGTAGAATATTGTATGGAACTGCATTAAATAATTGGACAGATTCTATCACCGAGTCCACGGCAGGTACTGAACATGAATTGTCGCTGACGGGCTTGCTTCCCGAAACGAAATACTACTACGAGATCAGAGACAGCTTGGGCACACAAAAAGAGGCTGCAACGAATCTCTACTTCAAGACCCACCCTACTCCTGGAACAGAGGGTACGATGACTGCATGGATACTTGGAGATTGCGGGACTGGAAATAATAATGCCAGATCTGTGAGAGATGCGTACTATAACTATATAGGCACCTCCCATACCGATATGATGCTTTTTTTGGGCGATAATGCCTACAATGATGGTACGGATCAACAATATCAAGAAGCCATATTTGAAAATATGTACGAAGAAAAACTACAAAATACAATAGCCTGGTCCTGCCTCGGAAATCATGATGGATATTCTGCAGATAGTGATAGTCAAACTGGCCCATACTATGATATTTTTAGTTTTCCGACCAACGGAGAATCAGGTGGAGTGGCTAGCGGAACAGAAGCCTATTATTCTTTTGACTATGGCAATGTGCACTTCATCATACTAGATAGTTATGATACTGATAGATCAGTTGGTGGCGTTATGTACAACTGGTGTTTAAATGATGTCCAAGCCACAACCGCCAAGTGGATAATAGCGATATGGCATCATCCGCCGTATACCAAAGGTTCACACGACTCGGATCTCGAATCTAATCTCATTCAAATGAGAGAACGATTTTTGCCCATACTCGAAAACAATGGGGTGGACTTGGTGCTTTCAGGACATAGCCATTCTTATGAAAGGTCATATTACCTTAATGGCCACTATAGCAGTTCAGGAACTTTTGACAGTGCCATACATACTGTTGGTGATAGTGGAAGTGGAGATGGCAAAATTGATGGAAATGGTGCATATCGACGTGCAATAAATGGTGAGGGTGAAGGAGAAGGTACAGTATATATCACCACAGGCTCTGCTGGAAAGGTCAGTTCTGGAGCGCTGAATCATCAAGCCATGTTTTACTCTGTTTCTGAATTGGGATCCTGTGTGCTGGAAATCAATACCGACACCCTGAATGTAAAATTTATAAGAGAGACAGGGGCCATCGACGACTACTTTACCATTACCAAGTGCAAAGGACTGGAGACGGTGGCCAATTCAAATGATACTGGAGATGGATCAATACGTCAAAAAATTGCGGATGCTTGTGATCTGGATACCATTTCATTTGATGCATCCATAGTTGACCCTATCCACCTCCAGTCAGAAATCCAATTGGACAAATCGCTTTACTTCAAAGGACAAGAACCAAGCACTGTTCTGACTGGTAATAATGCAAATAGAATCTTTACAATTTCATCTGGCAAAACGGTAGAATTAGAAAGATTGACCTTTAAAAATGCCTTTTCTTTGACGGATGGTGGTGCCATTCTCAATAATGGAATCCTAAAACTGGACAACGTAGAATTTGAAAACAACAAGGAAGGAATCTCACTTAAAGCACTTACCAATAATGGAGAAATTCATGTGAAAGAAAATAGTAGTGTAATCGTCAAGGAATAGAAGAAATGGATCATAACGCAATTAACTAGGGATATTCCTAAATAAATATTTTTTTGTATAGATTTTATAATTGGTATAATACTCAAAAATAGTTGGTGAAACCTTTACAAGGTGCTGATTCACAAATATATACGGAAGGTTTATTGAAAGCGTTTTCAATAAACTTTCTTTGTTTATGAAAAACAAGAAAAAAAAGATGTTGGGCTTGTGGTTTTACGGACACGATAAAATGGGGGAAACAGTCAGGAAAACAGCGTTATAAATGCAAGAATTGTGGCATTTTATTTACTTCTAAAAACCAGGGAAGAAAGCTAGCAAACGAGTTTATCTGGTTTAAGAAATGGGTTCTTGAGCGTTTAACATACAGATACTTAGTCAAAGATAGTGGCTATAGTAAAGCTACATTAGAAAGAAGGTTTAAACATTATTTGAATAATGCACCAGTCTTTCAAATCAAAAGAAATTTAGAGGCCAATATCGTAATGGATGCAACCTACTTTACAGGCGAACTATGCCTTATGCTTTATTATGATTACGATTTAAAATATTGCCAATTGTATAGATTTGGTAAGAAGGAAATTTTCAGTGAAATTAAAGAGGATTTAGAGAATTTATTGAAGCTGGGTATTAGAATTAAGTCTATTACCAGCGACGGTCATCCTGCAATTTTGAAGGCAATAAGAGATGTTTTGCCTGATGCAATTCATCAAAGGTGTGTTGTTCATATACAACGAGAGGCAAACATCTGGTTGCGTAAAAAGCCTATAAATCAAGCCTCTATAGACCTTAAAGCAATCGTTCGTCTAATTTCATCGATCAAAACATCGAATGATAAGCTCGTATGGATAAGAATGTTTGATGATTGGTTTGCTAAGTATGAAACATTCATTAAAGAAAAAGCAAAAAGCGAATTAACGGGTCGTTGGTGGTATAGGCATAAAGACCTCAGAAGGTCCGCCATCATGATCAAAAAAGCTATTCCCAATATGTTTCACTATTTGGAAACCTCATCAATTCAAAGTAACACTAATTCCATAGAATCATTCTTTGGTCACTTGAAAGATACATTAAGTATTCATCGAGGTTTATCTAAGATAAATCGAAAGTCATTTATTCTTTGGTATCTACATTTAAAAAACAAATCTAGACATTAGGTTTTCTTAGCCATTTGGTAAACCTGTATAAATAAAAGAAGCGACCAAAATGTCGCTTCTCAGTATACAGTATATACACCAGAATTATTGCTAGTAGGTTGCTCCTCAGCAGAGCCTATTTCCTCTTCACCCTGGTCTCGGGAATATAAATCATATAATTCAAAAATCCACCAACTATTTTTGAGGACATTACCTTATAATTAGTTATAAATTAACAAGTTAGGCTTATTAAATATAGCGTTACTACTGAATAAATATTAGAATATAGCACCTTTTTCAGTGTATTTTCAACAAAAACGAGGTAGTTGGAACACTTAACTTTGTTTCGCCTCGCCGGCTGGGCATTCTATTTTTTGCTTGATCAAAAAACAGAATCAAAAAAAATCAAGGCTGCCTAATGCAGCACTCATAGCCGCTCCCACATCCCAAAACGCAGCCGCGGCCACGCTTCTTTTTACTCCCGTTTTAATACTCAGACTTCGATTTTTGAAAAGATAGTCTACTTCCTGAATTCCCCTAAATATCATTAGCATACAAATCAAATAATTCAAAATTCATCTACCTTATTTGAGGACATTACTTAAAGAGTGCTATCCTTAATAAGTTGTTTTCAATAGCATATCTTAGAGTGCCTACCTCCTAAATTAAGAACTTTCTAATTCAAGTTTCCATTCTATTCTTCGGTCAATTTCTCAATTAACTTCTTAAGCGCTTCGATTTCTGATTTGAGAAGAACTACTTCATTCTTCAAAATGTCGATATCCTCTTTATTCGTCTTATTATCAAAAAACGGAATATTGGGGTCCTTGGCACTTTCGGATGTAGTAGTGCTGCCTGCTATAGATGAGGGTGCATCCATCCAGCTTACACTTCCAGCTCCATCAGTAGTCAATACTTGATTTGCAGAGCCATCTGTTGCAGGCAAGGTATATGCATTATTAACTTCTAATGCTCCAATCACTTTCACTGTCGGCATCGCTTCACCCATGGCCGTTGAATAGCCCAAACCACCGTTATCAGCAGATGTACCACCAGTACCATCAACAAGATTGACATTATAATAGAAAGTCAGATCTCCTGTACCTCCAACTGGAGCGACCCAATCAAAGGTAAAAGTACCAGTAGCCGAAGTAGCGTTGTGTTCTGCATATGTTCTACCCCCCGCTACGGAAGCAGCCGTTGAAATTTTCGCATTTCCAGATGGATTGGAAAAATCGGCGACATCATTATCACTTCCATCTAGTACTGTAAGTTGAAAGCCATAACCAGCAGGGCTCCCTGATCCAGCAATGGCAGTTAATGATATTTGGTATGTTTCACCCGCCGTATAAGATGTGACTACTCCTCCACCTGAATCTGTAACCACCAATGAAGCAGTTGGTGATCCAAATGCTCCACCTGAATGACAATCTCCACAAAGTGTACCAGACTCTCCAGGCGCTCCTGTATAGCCTTGACCAACAATAGATGCTGGCCCAGATGAATATTTAAGTGAGAATATCGTGGCCAATACAAGTGCAATTAATACAAACTTATTTTTCATACTATGAATATTATTAAAGGACAGCTGCTAATACTGAAGTCGATCTGGCGACTGCCTTTAGAGGTTATAGATAATGAGGATTGAAAATTACATCTGATCAAAACATAATATTGACTAAGATACAAATAGCCAAAATATTAACAAGGTGAAAATATTTTAAAAATACGATTTGGTAGGTAAAATGATTGATTAAGTCAGAATAAAGAAAAAAGCTGTTCATTCAAATTAGAAAATTCAAATGAACAGCCACAGGATCTTCGTGAGTAGCACTCCTTTGTCAATGCGAAAGTCAACTCCCTATTCTTTTAGTTTTCATACTAAATAATAGCAACATAAAAAATACAAGAATTGTAGGTGTAAGTATTCGGATCGATATAAGGCTTTGTTAGTACTTAGTTTAAACGCAGGATGAAAAAGATATATTTTGTTGATTCAACGAAACATATTAACCAGCATAAATCCCCATATTGATATTTTGATTATAGGATCAGGAGAATTTGACACTTCTTTCATAAAGAGGCACATTCAATAAAAGTTACTTACTTTGCGCCTAATTTAAATCACGTAGAAGCAAAAAAATATGAAAAACTTACTTGTCGCAATCCTGTTCTGTAGCATAATAATAAGTTGTTCCAGTGTCAAAAAAACTCCAGGTAAATCGCTGGAAAATGAAAATTTTGAAGGTTGGGTAACTTATAAGACCATACCCGTAAAACCAGATATGATTTCTCAAGAGGATTGGGATTTTCAAATCAAAGAAATATTTGGAGACCAGGGATATATTTTCCAAAAGAATTATTACAAACCAGGCCAATTCTGTGCTGAAATGAATTCTGGATTGGAAATGGGTATGCAAGTATACAATCCAATGGACAGTTTGCACTATGCCTGGCAAATGAAATCAGATTCTGCATTGACCGAAAACAAAAACGCACCATCTTTTATAAAGGTAGTAGATATGAAAGACCTAGATACAATGCAGGTAATTAATGGCATCAACTGTATGGGGCTACAGGTGGATTTGAATATGGGAAGTTATAAAATCTGGTACAACAAAGAAGTGCTTAAAATGAATAGTGAGGATTATAAAGGGACTCAATTTGCCATGGAAGTAATAAAAAGGATTGGCTGCCTCCCTTTAAAATCAGAAAGTGATATGATTACCATTGAAATTATTGATTTCAAAAAGGAGAAAGTTCCTGAAAATATATTCACTATTCCGAACTTCAAACACGTAGACAAAAAGCCCCAATTCTAAAAAACATAAACTTTCATGTGTTTCTAGAATTTCTATAAAATGGGAAATTCGTTTATTTGTATAATATCAAATACCAAAATGCGCAATGGAAATTAGGTTTCGAGATTATAAAATCCTTCCACTCGATGTATTATTATTTGAGGATGTTTTCCAGCTTATTGAGGATAACAGACCAAGACTCGAAAATTACTTTGCTGGTACAGTATCCGAAACAAAAACGATAGCTTCAACCAAACTTTTTTGTCAAGAAATTGAAAAACGCAGAATAAAAAAAGAATACTTTCCTTTCGTAATTATGCTCTCCGACACATCAGAATTGATAGGCTGGATCGATCTAAAAAACATTGACTGGAAAATCCCAAAAGGCGAATTAGGGTACTTTCTTGATAAAAACTATACGGGAAAGGGTATAATTTCGGAAGGACTTTCATTGGTCATCGAACATATAAATGATAAGTACAGTTTTAAAAAATTATTATTGCGTATTGGGTCAGATAATCCTAAAAGCACAGGCGTGGCATTAAAAAATAACTTTGAACTTGAAGGTACTATTAGAAGAGATTATAAAACGACCAATGGAGATTTGGTAGACCTACAATACTATGGAAAAATCTTCTAAAACTTAAATCTCACCGCATAAACCCATTTGGCTTAACACCATTAAACCCAAATAATAACACCAATTACTTCTACTACACAACACTAACTCTTGCACAAATTCGAATAATAAAGAATTTCATTTTGTGCTCACAAAACCAATTATACCCTGTTAACAAACTCTGAAGGTTTCTTAATTGAATCTAAAAACTGGTCATATTCCTTTATTAAACTATTAAATATGTGTCTTCAAGAGGACGTATTTGAAATCAGGACGATCTTAGTTGTATAAGAACCTCAAAATTCTTTAATCAACTAAACAATTAAAACGCTGACTATGAAAAAACCTCTAATGCTCCTTTTGGCCTGGCTCGCTTGCCAATCCATACTAGCACAAAACAACACTACCAATACACAAGAGAATTCTTCGCCAATTACAACAGGAATATCTCTACCCCAGCTCATCACAACTAATATCAATAGATCAAATTTACAATACGGACTAAATTTCTCGAACAGACTAGAACATTCAAATCTATCTTTGAACTTCAAAAAAATAAAATCAGACGATTCAAAGCAGTTGACCATTACAGGCGGATTCCATCTTAATCAATCTTTCTCTTTTTCAAGAAATGACAATACAGATTTTTATTCAATAAATCATACATCATTCCACCTTGGAGCAAATCTTAAACTATTTAATAAAAACAATTACTTCATTGAGTTTGGAACGCAAAATAGAATTTCAAAGCCTGGCGGAATTTTTGAGTTCGATTTTATTAATACCAACAATGCCATTACCCTCGCAATTGGGAAAGGACGAGTTGATTTTGTAAATGATGGAGCTGCCGCTTTGGCAATAACTGAAAAATTGTCTAAATATAGCATCTTAAATCGCGAACTCACTGAGAATGAATACGCCCTTCTCGTTCAAAAAATAAATGACCTGAAAAACAGAAGGAAGTATGTAAATAGATCATATCCGCTTACAGAAATTGAAGAAATTCAGGACTTATTAATGTCTTTCGGAGTAATAAGTAATGAAAGAGATGTCACTGCTATTATTGATGATGCCTATAGGTACGAACCTATGATCGACAGAACTACAGGCTCTCAATTCCGAATAGCAGTCGAAGGTTCTTATTCTTATTCCAATTCATTCATAGACCAAAATATCAAAGGCCTTAATACATCGATGTCATATATGCTGCATTCGGCTATTAACTCCAAATGGCAATACAACAAAGGAGTTTCTGGATACATGGTTGTCTCTGAAACCAGATTTAGTGACCCTAATTTTCGGAACTATAAAATTAGAAACACTGGCTTAGCTTTACATAATGACTTTCATTATCTCCTAGACAATAAAATCCGACTTAGTTTTCTAACAAATGTAGGTTACAATCTTATAAATAGAGTGGATACTTTTGATCCAATAGGAAATCCATATTTTGAAAATGATGGATATTTCATAAAAGCAAGAACAGAAGTAGAATTTCAAATATCAAGAACGATGTCCGCAATATTTGGAACCTATCTCGACAAAACACCAGAATTTACATTTACTGGTCTAAGTTTTGGACTAAAATTTTAACGCTCTCTGCCATCACGAAGCACTAATAAGAAGCTACTACCCATAGATTTTTTCTCTAGCCCTTTTCAAAGTTTGAAGAGGGCTTTTTTGCTTTAAGAGTGCATGCGAAAAACCTTTTCTTATATCACCATGCCCTCTTTCAATTCTATTTGTTACTTTGGTAAGTAATAAGTAGATGCACATATCATGAACAGAAGAAACTTCGTAAAAAATACTGCAATTGCTGGCTTGGCTATAGGAAATACCTATCCTAAAAATGACAACTTTGAAAATCAATCCGGTTCAATATTCAATCTTAAATTCGCACCGCACTTAGGTATGTTTAAACATCATGCTGGGGATGATCCCATAGCCCAGTTACAGTTCATGGCTGACCAGGGGTTTACAGCATTCGAAGACAATGAAATGAGAAATCGGCCTGTGGCATTACAGCAAAAAATGGCAGACAGCATGGCAAAGCTCTCCATAGAAATGGGTGTCTTGGTTGCTCATAAAATCTATTGGCAAGAACCCAATCTCACAAGTGGTAAATCTAGCTATCGAGATGAATTCTTATCTGACATAGCCAAGTCCGTAGAGGTGGCAAAAAGAGTTCGTGCCCGATGGATGACCGTTGTACCTGGGCATGTGGACTTGAGTAAAGACGTCGGATATCAAACTGCAAATGTGGTAGAATCTCTAAAACAAGCTTCGGAAATTTTAGAACCTCATGGAATCGCCATGGTGCTCGAACCACTTAATTTTAGAGGACATGCTGGCCAGTTTCTGCAAAAAATTGCACAAGCCTATCAAATATGCAAGGCCGTGGACAGCCCTTCTTGCAAAATTCTATTTGATGTCTACCACCAACAAATTCAGGAAGGAAATATAATTCCAAATATAGATTTGGCTTGGGATGAAATCGCTTATTTTCAGGTAGGAGACAATCCTGGACGAAAAGAACCAACCACAGGAGAAATCAACTATGCCAATGTCTTCAAGCACATCAAAGAAAAAGGCTACAATGGCATTATCGGAATGGAGCACGGCAATTCTCAAGAAGGCAAAGAAGGCGAGCTTAAAGTCATAAATGCGTACAAGAAAGTGAATCCTGAATAACCAATCTAAATCCCAATTACTATGTCAACCACAGCTCTTATTAGCATTCTTGTATTAATTTTTGCGGCGCTGTACATATTGTATCGTGTTTTCAAAAAACCATCCGTTGACATCAATGATTTTAAAGAGAATTGGAGAGGAATCTTAATTGAAGAAGTCGATTATTATGTCCATTTGACTCAATCTGAACGCAGCCGTTTCGAACTCGACGTCCTGGTCTTTTTTGAAAAAGTAAGGATTACTGGTGTTGATACTGAAATCAACGATAAAGATCGATTGCTGGTGGCTTGCAGTGCTGTCATTCCACTTTTCGGCTATCCAGGTTCGTCATTTGACAATTTATCTGAGGTTCTGATATACAAAGGAAGATTTAATCATGACTACCAAACCAATAAAGGAGAAGGAAGAAATATCTTAGGAATGGTCGGAGGCGGTGCTATGAATCGGCATATGATATTGTCCAAACCTGCATTGCGCAATGGTTATGACAAAAAACACAAAAGTCAGAATGTGGGAATTCATGAATTCGTCCACTTACTCGACAAGGCGGATGGAGATACTGATGGCATCCCAAAATTTGTATTGAAAAGTAAGGAAGTACAACCATGGCTGGATGTGGTACAAGGCGAAATTGAAAAAATCCTCAATGGAAAGTCCAAAATCAATCCTTATGGGGCTACGAATGAAGCGGAATTCTTCAGTGTGGTGAGCGAGTATTTTTTTATGCAGCCAAAATTATTGAAGGCAAATCATCCTGAATTATATGCCAAATTGATGAGGATCTATAGTCAAGATCCAGCCAATGGATTGGGTAGTTTGGTCTGACTTCAAAATAGAAGAAGGTTCTAATTTTCCCTAAGGCCAAGTCTTATTCCCAATATAATCATATGACACCTTCACCAATCGCTTCAAGGCCTCTTCATCTATATCCGCCAATTTATTGACATACACACACGACTTGCCGGTCTTATACTTACCCAACTGAGCAAATTCCTTTTCATACCTCGAATGATTACCCATTATATAAATAGACAATTTTGACTTCCTTGGAGAAAATCCAGTCCTGGGCATATCGCCTTCTCTCCCAGACTCATATTTATAATGATAATGGCCATACCCAATAATGTTGGCTCCCCAGATAACTGCCTTCTCTCCTGTGGCTTCTTCGAAAAGTTCATTCAATCTTAGTCCCTCTATCCTTCTTTTCTCTGGTTCTACAGAATTCAGAAAGTCGATCACATCTGTATCATTTGGTTTAGTTTTATTCTCTGCCATTTTCTTTTGAATTAATTCTACTACAAGACATTGTAATTTTCTGAATGAAATGTTGACTTTAACCGCAAAGGCGCAAAGTTTGCCAAAATCAAACATTCAACATCAAAAAACCTATTTTCTATCATTATTAAATGCCTATATTAAATCCCTGTGAGGACTTAATACCAATAACATTACGCCACCTTAGCATTGCAAATAGCAATTTTTTACTGCATCAATAATCTACGCCTTCAATCATTGGACCACCTGCATTGTAAATCTTCTTACTCATCGCCTGTATTGATTCGTGAACCATTTTAAGTTCAGTATTTATTCCTGCTAATTCATCTAAGATTATACTTATACCTTCTTTATGCGTTTCTGTCGGTCCATATGTAGATTGAGTGATTCCTCGATTTACTGCAAACATTCGGTTTCCGATAGTTGGATGTGTCTTCTCTCCTATATCATTTCTTGCTGGGCTACCATACATCTGTTTGTTCAAGGCAGACACCTTTTCTGACAACATTTCGTAATCCTTTGAAATCCCACTCACATCTATTTGACTTTGACGCAATGCCCGTCCTATTGCCTTGGTTTTGCTGGTAGCGTCGGATAATTTATTAGATGTTGAGGCTACACTTTGCGTTGTACTTTCGTAAAGATTCCAAAAAGCACTCACATCTTTCATGCTTGACCCTGCCAAAGAATTAGAACTTAGAGGCGTCACTTCGAAAGATATAGGATCAGAAAGTGCAGTGAACACGCCATCAACCTCCTTGCTCAAGGTTACCGAATAAGTACCAGGGGCAACCATCATTCCTGCTGGTTCGTCATCCCACTCCCCTCTTTGCCTCGGATTCAATTCGATCATGTCCGGAGCTGGATACCTCAAATCCCAAGCGACCCTATGGAAACCAGGTTTCGTCGGTCCAGCGATTACACGCACTACCTTCCCTTCGCTATCTTTTACAGTGAGCCAAATATTATCACTCCGATCATAAAATTCTGCATCCAGCGCATCCCAACCTGGAAATGGAACATCTCCTGAAATTTTCTTTGGATTCTGCTCGCTTTCCTTTCTTTGTTCAGCTTTGGTCTTAAGTCCATCTTTTAGGTAATAAGTAAAAACAGAACCAAATGGCGGATTGTCTGCCATAAAATATCCTGCTCCTTGATTTCCTTTTTTACCATCAAAACCCAGAGACGGCCGAGGAATATACCACAAGCCCTTGCCAGCATCCAAGAGTGCCGCTTCACTTTCCATTTGCGCTTCTGACAACTCTCTGAATACATTGATATTATCAAAAATATAGATGGATCGCCCGAATGAGCCACAAATCAAGTCATTCTCTCTTCTATGGATCGTGAGGTCCCTGAATGAAATGGTAGGAAGTCCACCTTTACATTTCACCCATTTTTGACCACCGTTAATCGTAAAATAAATTCCAAATTCGGTCCCAATAAATAGCAAGTCCTTGTTGACATGATCTTGAACTATCCTCCAAACCAAGTCATTCATTGGCAGATTAGAGCCGATAGATTTCCATGACTTACCTTGATTGGTACTTTTATAAATATAAGGTTTGTAATCTCCTTCCTTGTGATTGTCTAAAGCTATGTAGACTACATTGGCATCGAAGAGATCAGCTTTGATATCATTGACATAGGCTCTTGACGGCACACCTGGCAAAGATGAAACTTCCATTTTTGTCCAAGTCTCTCCTCCATTCGTACTGGTATGGATCAATCCGTCATCGGTACCGATATAAAGCAAATCTCTTTGCACAGGTGATTCTGCAATTGAAGTAATGGTATTGAAGGTCGACATCGCAGCGACATCCCAAGGATTGTCATAGCTCTGCCTTCTACCCATTATTGGCAATTCGAGTCGATTTTGATTTCGGGTCAAATCACCAGAAAGTGCGGTCCATTTATCACCTCGATTGTCCGATCTCCACAATCGCTGAGAAGCAAAATATATCTGCTTCGGATTATGCGGACTTACCAATATCGGAGCATCCCAATTGAATCGTTCAAATCCTTCTCCTTTTCCAGGTTGTGGTTGTATATCCGTGACTTCACCTGTCTTCATATCTATTCTTGACAAAGTACCCTGCTGGCGTTGGCCATATACAATATTCGGATTACCTGGCTCTGTGGCGGGTTGATGTCCATCCCAATTCAAGACCACCTTCCAGTCTCCATTGTCAATCCCTTGTACATTGTCGGTGCGAGAAGGCCCACCTTCTGTACTATTATCTTGGGTACCTCCGTACACATTATAAAATGGCTCGGCATCATCAACTGCTATTTTGTAAAACTGCGTCAAAGGTAGATTCGGAAAAAATCTCCAATTTTCAGCCAGATCAAAACTCTCATACATTCCTCCATCGGTTCCCATCAAAATATAATCCGGATCACTCATCTTAAAGGCAATGGCATGATTATCAGAATGTTTGTGCTGTTCTTTCATTCTTCTGAAATTCTTTCCGCCATCATCAGATACCTGCACTCTCACATCCATCAGATACAATCGGTCAAATGCATGAGGTGAAGCATACAGTTCTTGGTAGTAATGCGGTCCCGTAGCTCCAGATACTGCGTCTGACATTTTGGTCCAACTGGTGCCACTATCCACAGATTTGAAAACACCTCCTTTCTTTCTGTCCAATTCTATTGCAGCATAAAGCACATTGGATTTTTGTGGAGAAATGGCCAATCCAATCTTTCCCAAATTCGAGGTTGGTATTCCATTTTTCAGCTTTTCCCAAGTCTCTCCACCATCATAAGACCTATGCAATCCTGATCCAGGTCCACCACCCATGTAGGCTGCAATTGTCCTATGCCTTTGCCATGTCGCCGCATACAATTTGTCTGGATCATTCGGATCTATCACAAGTTCTGTGGCACCTACCCACTCTCCGTCACCCAACACTCTTTTCCACGTGTTGCCACCATCGGTCGATTTATATACGCCTCTTTCTCCTCCTTTGCTCCAAAGTGGTCCTTGAGATGCAACCCAAATCACATTGGAATTGTCTGGATGTATTATGATCTTAGATAGATGTTCAGAATTAAGTAGTCCTTTGTTTTTCCATGACTTCCCTCCATCCTCACTTTTATAAATACCACAACCAAATGAAGCGTGACGTCCACCGACATTCTCACCTGTACCTAGCCAGATCACCTGATCATTGTTAGGGTCTATGGTAATACACCCTGTAGAATAACACACTTCATTGTCAAAAATAGGCTTCCATGTATTCCCGGCATTATTAGTCTTCCATACTCCTCCAGAACCCACTGCTACATACCATTGACTTTCATCATTTGGATTGATTGCTATATCGGCGATTCGTCCCGACATCAAAGCAGGACCAATATTTCTGAATTCTAATCCTTTGAAATTATTTGCATCCCAAATGTCCTTTTTCTTGGATTGCGAAAACCCAGAAACTAAGAAAGTTAAAAGCAGAAGTAGAGAGAATATTTTTTTCATGTTGGTTAGGCTTGAGTTTATTTCTATATGAATAATTCAAGAAAGGTATGAATAGAAAAGCAAAAAAATAAATACCATTATAAAAATTGATAATAATATAATTCAAAGGTGGATTACAGATTGTAATTACCTTCCAAAAAATTATAATTCTCACATCAACGCATATGGTATCAAGCATTAGCTAAACTAAAAAAAGCCGCAATCTCAAATGATGAAATTGCGGCTAAAACTAAAACCAGAAAACCCTATTTTCCTTTTTTCTTTCCATGACGACAAACTTTGATTTTCCCTTTCAATGATGGAATAGATGTTCTTGCGCTTATCGGTTTGACATTCTCCCTAATTTTTTTCCTTAAGGATACCAGCTCAGGATATTCGAAAAGTATCCTTACTTTTTGCTCTGCTATGGTAGTACCTGGTGGATTTTCATTTGCCATCACAAAGAAGGTAAATACCTCCGCGATATCTTCACCAGGATTCGTCGCTGCATAATCAGTATGAAATCTATCTTTATATTTTTCATAAGTATTTTCTGGAAAATCAGGATTGTGCTGATCTATGATATCTGCCCACCCCAATTCATAAATTCTATTGATGTATGAGTTTTTAGTACTGCAGCCTTCTCCTGTGAAATAATTTGGACAATCAGCTTCATCTTTTATATCAATTTGGGTGTCATTAAGGGTTAAAATATGTCCAAACTCATGGAGTGCAACATAGGTATAGTAGTTTTGAAATTGCAGAACATCAAGATCTCCTTCCATATCAATTGCCATTGCAAATTTCCACCTACTCAGGTCCTGATTATCGATAGGAGCGACATATCCGGATAATTGGCCACCGCCATGAAAAACTTCAAATTCAGCTATTTTATCTCTATTCTGGATTGGAATTAATCGGGTAATATGTTCCCAAATCTTTTGATGTCTTTCTTTATCATCTTGAAAAGATTTTAGCGTTTCGGACACCTCATAATCTTTAATCAGGGAAATATTATCACCATTGACCTTATAATTGGACAAGGCACCTTCTTCTCCATCGGCTGAATGATCATGATCATCCCAGTCATCATCAAATACATCTCCATCATTTGGGGAATCATCTGAGGTCTGGTCTGCAAAATCATTTTGAGGTACAAAATCTTCTTTCTGGCATGCCGTGAAAAATAAACCGAGCACAAAAATCAACATTAGCTTCTTCATAATTGCAAGTTTTGCGTTTCCGTTGTCCAGGTAGTAGTACCTTGAACAAAAACTGATTATTTAATAAATGACTAATGTAAATTCACTCCATTCGATATGATTATTTGGAGTAGTGTTGCACTAGGAAGAATTTGCCCCTAGTTGGGTCTTATATTTTTTGGATAAAATTGGGACGTAAGCAGGGCTACTAAACTTTTGGAAGTAAAACCGATGCAGGGCAACTAAACTTTTTAAGTTTAGTAGCCCTACCCTCATCATTACCCCACGATCTTAATCCTGCCATATCCCTGTGCATTTTTATCCAGCTTTATTTGCACATGAATTCTCTCTTTGAGTGCTTCAACGTGAGAAATGACACCGACTGTTTTTTGACTTTCGGACTGAAGTTTTTCCAAGGTATTCATGGCAACATCAAGACTCTCTTGATCCAAGGTTCCGAAACCTTCATCAATGAATAAGCTTTCCAAGTTTACATTTTTAGACGCCATATCGGAGAGGCTCAAGGCAAGGGCCAAGCTTATCAAAAATGACTCACCACCAGAGAGCGTAGCCACAGAACGTTGGATATTTCCCTGGTATTGATCAATGACCGTAAGCGTTCCGTCCTTGATCGGTTTGTCCAGAAGATATCTGTCTGATAATTTTTGCAATCGTTTATTAGCGAAAACAAGTAAATTCTGAAGGGTAATCCCCTGGGCAAAATTGGCAAATTTATTTCCTGTTTTTTCACCAATTAATTTATTGAGTAAAGACCATTTATCTAATTTCTCTTGTAGCTTTTTCAGATCGGACTCTTTAGTCTTAATTCTTTCTCTTTCCTGATCATCTTTTTGAAGAATAGCAGTTTTTTCGCCAATGGATTTAATTAGAGCCTCTCTTTTAATTGTCTCCTCGGTTATATTTTGATTTAAACTAAGCAATGTAATTTCAGGAAGCGAATCTCTCTTTTTACTTTCCGCTATATCAAGAGTCAGTGTTTTTATTTCCGTTTCAATGGTCGTACTCTTTCGTGCCAACTCTTCCCTCCTCTCTTTCAGCAAATTCACTTCTTCTTCTGAAATCATAAACGCAGAAGTCTCTTCTATCGACCCAAACCCTAATTCCTTAATCTGAGGATTCAACTTTTTAATTGCAGTTTCCACATATTGATTTGCTTGAATCAAACTCCCTCTCTTGTTTTCCAGAACTGTATTCAAGGTTGCAATTCTCGTATTCGACTGAACAAATCGATCTTGTAGTCTATTACAATCTTCTGAAACATCAGTTCCAGAATATTTCTCTTTCAATTTTTTGTCCAAGCCAACATAACGAGTCCTAATCTCTTTCATTTCTTCAAAATCTGCGATTAGCTCTTTCAAAACAGATCGATTTTGAATTGCTTGCGAAGCTTTAGAAAACTGATTAATTTTGACCACTACTTTGTCAATACTCTCCGCAATATTTTTCTCATCATATGCTTCTGTGCCTTGGTAGGCATCATATTTTAATTTCTTATCGACAGCTGCATTTTCTAATTCTGCTTCAAGCAATTTTATTTGTTCTTCTATCAGATTTTTGGAGGCGAGACTTTCGGTCAGTTTAGTATTGTAACCGTTCAATTCTACCTCCTGAATTTGAAGTGCCTCCTTAGCCTTCTGAACTGATATGTCCAATTCTGAATCAGCACTCGGAGCATGCTCTGAAAATGGATGATCCAATGCACCACATAAGGGACAAGGCTCACCATCCTTTAATTGACTCCTGTGATCGGTCAGTTTTGCTATCAGCAAAGAATCTTGCCTTTGTTTTTCTAATAGTTCAATATTCTCCTTGGTAGTTGCGACCAACTGACTTGCAGTTTTTGCGAGCGGAGAATATTTTTTCACTTCATCCAAAAATATCAAAAGGTCCTTTCCCGCTTTATCCATTCTATTCTTGGCTAACATCTCTTTCTCGTAAGCTTGATGCAATTCATTCAGAAGATTTAATTCTTCAATAAACGTTGCCTTTCTACTTTCCACCGTCTCCACATTCACTTCCAACTCAAGACCTGCGGCTTTTATCATTGCATTACACGAATCAAGACTTCCTTCAAGAACAGAAATAGCGGCATCTGGAACAGATTTAGGGTTTATATCAATTTGATAATTTTCCACTTTTTTAGTAATCCTTTCCCTTGTTTCCTCTCCTGATTTATGAATATGTTGGAGCTCTTGAATCAAATTATTGACCTCTCTTTCATACTTGCTCATTTCATCATTGAAATTCTCCGCCGTAATAGCTATCTGTGCAAGTGTAGACATCTCTTCAATTACCAGGTTCCTGGACGATTGTGCCTCGGCCAGCAATTTTTCATTACCAGATATTTCCAAAGTCAATTTCTCCTGATTTTCTATTGTATCATGATATCGGGTCAGTTCACCAAGGATTGGGCTCAGTCTATCAAATATTTCAAGTTGGTTTAGTTTATCCTTATAAGCCTCTTTTTCTTGTTTTAATCGCTCTTCATCTACTCTTTTCATTTCAAGAGATGCAGACTTTTTTTCAATATTGGATTTTACTTGTCGAGCCGCATTAAATTTTTCCAAGTGAGCGTCCAGTTCTGTTTTTGTCTTGTCATCAGACTTGATTTGCACCAGTATTTCCCCCCTCTCCTCTTCACTTAGGACTTGAATGTGCTCCAGTCGATCTTTCTCCAATGCCACTTCATCCTTCACAGCCTTAAACTTTTCGTAAGCGGCTATGCTTATTTCTCTATAAATGGATGCTCCAGTAAGATCTTCAAGAAGCTCACTTCTTTCGCTTTCTTTAGCCTTAAGAAATCTTGAAAACTGACCTTGAGATAATATTATTGACTTGACAAATTGGTCATATTTCAGCCCTATGATTTCTTCATTTTTTGATGGAACTTCACTCTTTTTAAGGTCCAGAGGAGTCCCTTCCGAATCATAGATAAACATTTCATAGTCCTTGAGTCTACCAGTCTTCGTCCTCCCCACCGTCCAAGAAGATGTAAATTTTTCGTCATGAATCTCGTATGTAATCGAAGCAGATGCCCGATCTGTATGATGGGTCACAACAGAACCCAATCCTTCGATGCTGCTTTTTGATATGGTCCCTTTGAAGCGTGGTATTCTATTAAAAAGAGCAAGTGTAATGACATCCAAAAGTGTAGACTTTCCTGAACCTGTCGGACCAGTAATTGCGAAAATTCCAGCACTATTTAAAGGTTCTTCTTCAAAAGAAATGACATTTTCCCCTTTGAGATTATTTATGTTTTCAAATTTTACTTTTAGAATCTTCATACGGAATTTGTGTGGTGGATAGATTCTAATAATTCGATAAAAGCATCTGTGATCATTGAATTTTTATCATCCGACAAGGATTCATTTTCCAATAATTTTTCAAAAACATCGATAGGTTTCAAATCTTCAATACTCTCCCCTCTTTCGAAAAGGTCTGATGTATCTATCGCTCCGTTCTGAAAAGTGGTCTTGCTTTTCAAAATGGAAAATTTATCGCTTTGGGTGTACTCGGCAATTAATTGCTCCACTTCGGACAAGAGAGCAGCACTAAATTCTTCTTCATTAACCTCAATTTCTACAAAAGATTCCAATTCAAAATCTGGATCATAAGCTTCAAGTTTATCCTTCACCTCATCGAAGCTGCCAGTGATCTTTCTTAATTGTCTCTTTTTAGGGACTGATACGACTTCAGGATTGGTGAATTGCCCATCCTTTAATTCGGTAACCAAAACACATTTCTGATCTTCTTTTTCTGAAAAACTGAGGGCAATAGGAGAACCAGAATACCTAATCCTTGGATTGCCGCCTATGATTTGAGGACGATGAATATGCCCAAGGGCTACATAGCCAAATCGATCTGGAAATATATCAGATTCTACCGCAGCGGCATTTCCGATATGGATGTCCCTTTCGCTTTCACTTGTAGATACTCCTTTGGCATATAAGTGTCCCATTGCAAGTGCTGGAATATTTGGATATAATTCTGAACAAAGATCGGAAAGTGCCTTGTAGTGCTGACTAATCCCATGCCTCAAAGCCTCAGTTCTATTCTCAAACTCCAAATCAGAATTCAAATTTCTCAGGTCTTTATCTCTTAAAAATGGAACTGCGGCTACAACGAGATCAATGTTTCCATCCTCATTATAAATTTCAATCAATTCATCTTTCAACTCCTTCTTTGCTCCTCCTACGACACTAATTTTGATATGTTTCAGAATCTCTTGTGGAGCATCTATCAAACCGACAGAATCATGATTGCCACCCGTAATGACGACTTGCGTATTTGAACCAATCAATCTACTGAGAAATTGGTAGTACACACCTCGATCTTTCACAGCTGGATTAGCAATATCAAATATATCTCCAGAAACCAGAAGGACATCAATATTCTCGCTTTCTATATAGTGCAAAAGCCAATCAAGAAACATCTCCAACTCTGGAACCAAGCTGTGTTTGTGAAGGACTTTGCCAATATGCCAATCTGCCGTATGAAGTATTTTCATAATTACGTATTACCGAAAAAGCAAATATATGATTAATGAATGAGTTGGTTAAAAAATGTATGTATAACAAATAATACTTTTTGGTAAAATTACATATCGATAATCAGCAGGAGATCGTACCAGTTGCCAGATATCCTTGAATCAACTCAGAATAACATATTCAATTTATTTTCATATATTGTTGACGATAAACAATTTAATAAATCAATTATTCAAAACGCAAAACTTTTTTCTATGAAAACGATTGGAACTTATCTTTCACTGGCAGGAGTGATTTCTTGTGTCTTAATGTTAATGGACAGAAACTTGACAATTCTAATGTGGATTGACAGTTGGGGAACCACTACTGGCTGGATCATTCGAATAGGCTTTATTGTTGTAGGTCTTCTTTTATTTATTCTCGGAAGTAGAAGTGAAGCAGGTCATAGTGCCTAATTGTATTTAATCAATTTTGCATTCCTTATTTTGGAAATCTGTAAAATGGTTTCCCAATTCATAAAACTGCAAGTGATCAATTCATTTGCCTGGGTGGCGTATGTTCGGGGTATTCATAAAAAGCTACTTTCCTTAGATATCGACTCTTTTCGCAAGATTCTAATTTACGTAAAATATTAGAAAAACGGGGTTTCAATTCAGGAGTAAAACCTATGCAACCAATGATTTATAAAGGATATTCCTACTTATGAATATCCCTATAAAAAAGCTGCATTTCAAAAAAACGCCTTAATCCAAATGATATGAACTAAGGCGGTCTATATTTATTAAGGAATGGGTATAGTATAACTTATACTAACCCATTCCTAAAGGTGTTTTTGAGGAATGATCTTCTCCTTTAATTAATGATAAGCTTTTGAGTTGATTTTCTATCACCTATCAAAAGTTGTACAAAGTAGACTCCTTCATGGAAATCACCTTTATTTAATTCGTATTGATTTGTATTGATTCTGTCGTGTTTGACTAATCTTCCATCTTGTGTTATCACATTGATCGATACAATATCATTATTAGGATTTGCAAATTTGATTAACGCTTTGTCCACCATAGGATTTGGGAACAATTGGACAGATTCGACTGGAAGTTCGTTAGTCGTTACTGCATCCGCAAATGGATCTGACCACTTAGGATTAGTAGTGAATGTATTGTCGGTAAGGGTTTTAAGAAAGTCTACAAGGGCAGATTTCTCACCATCTGTAAATTGGAATCCTTGTTCTGGCAAAAATTCATTTGTCCACTCATTAGGCACTACTCCATCAGAATAATGGTCTACAACTTCTTCTAAGGTCATGAATCTTCCATCATGCATGTAAGGACCTGTCAATTCGATATTTCGTAGTGTAGGAATCTTGAATAAATGGTTGAATCCATCCTGCCATTCACCCGCACCTATATCATCTCCTATTTCTTCCAGACCATTATTAAATAAAAATGGCATAAAAAATATGATGTCATTCCCAGGGAAAAATATATCATCAAAAATCATATGCTTTCCTTGTTGATGACAGGTCGAACAATGCAAACTGAATAATTCCAAGCCTAGATTTTCTGAATTTGTAAAATTGATAAAATTTGCTTTTACCCCAGCATCAAACTTTGAATTGAAAGTGGTCATGGATTCTATGAATTGGACCAATGCATCTACTATCCGATCTTCCGTAATCTCCGGATCGCCATATGCATTCTCGAATAATTGAGGGTAATACTCAGTTGCCTCTAATTTTATTCTGACATCATCAATATCTGCTCCGATTTCATTTTCATCTGTAAGTGGCAAAACAATCATATCATGCAAGTCACTTTCTTTCATGCTCCATACAAATTGCTCGTCATTAGTCCATGCAAGATCATTGAGATGCATTGAGTTTCTTTGAGTCAGGGAATTGACTCCTTCACTGAATGATTTGTTTTCGGTGAATGACAATTCCTGGTGGTGACAAGAACCACAAGAAATATCTTCAACAGCAGATAGCTTCTTATCATAGAAAAGTACTCTTCCCAAAGTAGCTCCATGATCGGTAACGCCATCAAACGAAGTAGTATCCAAACCACCTCTTCCATACCCTATGTCTTCCTCTTCTTCAAACAAGTGGGTGGGCAATGGAATATTGCCATATTCAAAAGGTATTTTAGGCAATACAGGCTCTTCTGTAACCAAAGTCATCACAAAAGATTTGGATGCTTTAAAATTTACATGTGAAAGAGAAAAGAGCCCTAGAATTAGAACAAAAACAATTAGTATAGATTTTTTCATGATGTGTAATTTTGGTATAACTGCCCTAATATACTGATTAATAATCACATATAAAATTACTAAATGTCAATTCGAGCACTTAAACCAAATTATTCGTCACAAAAACCAATTATTTCTCTAACCAATCTATGATTTCTTTGATTTCTTTTTGTGTTCCATCAAAATTTGTAATCATAGCCTGTTGATAGATTACGGCATATTTTGAAAGCGTACGAGCCAATGGAGGTTCTACTATTCCATGTTTCGAAACATCCACATCTAATCCATTAGCGGCAGCATAATCCGTAATCGCCTGTCTAATCTCTTCATTATTTGCTTGAATCATTTCCAGCATCTCAGGATAAAATTGCACCTTTCCGCCAAGTATACCTTCAATGTCTGTGGTGGTAATGAGGTGAGGCAGGTAGATCGACATAAACTTGTCATGCCCTTCTACATATCTTCCCTCCGCTTCTCTCATCACATTCGGCAGCTTATTGATATCAGATATGCCACTTATTATGGCCGATACATTGGTACTGGAATTGATGGTAATATTCTCACTTAGTAAATTGCCAATGAAATTCTTGATGTAATCAGTTTTGCTATTGATCACATTGATGGTGATGACTGGAATTTTGTCCAACTTTTTAGAGTCTAATCTCAAGAATTTTTGAAAATATGAAGAAGTCAACAATCCAGAATTTTCGAAATAACCACCATCTAGGAAAAATCCTTTGTCGTCTACTTGAGCCGTTGGACTCATAATCGGAAATCTATTTGAAGTACTTACGGCATCAAAATATCTGAGATCCTGTTTTTCATCTTCTAAAAGAATATAGCCCGGGAATACTTCCTTGTCCTTTTCTTTCAAATACTTACTCTCTAATGAAAATGCAACACCTGGATATGGCCCAGTAGAAGCAGTATTAATAATCAAGGCAGGAATGTGTCCTCGACTTTTATACATTTCGTGCCAGGCATATTGTTGTGATGATTCCGAAAACAACTGTCTGCATTCTTCATGTCCATTGCTGATGATTTCAATATATTTTTCCATGGCGTAGAATGATCTATCCTTATTACGGCTATCGCTAAATTTGATAGTACTGAAAATACGATCATGGATAAACAGTCCTGCCATGTCTATGGCTAAAATATTCTCATTTCCAATATCCTCTATCGCCTGCCATTTATCGAGTCCATATTCTCTCGCGCTATAATCCATGGCCAGGTAATTACCCAATCCAACTGCCCCTCCTGAGACTCCTGAAAGGCTAAAACAATGATCAAGAAACTCATTTTTCAAGCCCCTCTTCTTGACTTCGGTCTCCAATTGATTCATCACCAGCAAATTCCATAAATTGGACTTCAATCCGCCGCCAAAAGATGCTACCTTGGCCAATCTATTGATACCTTTTTCTTCAATATGCGTCACCAATCTATTTGTATACTCTTGAATCCGCATACTTGTCTTGGTATCTGTAAAATCCATTCGATGAAAATTATCGATCCCTTTGATTCCATACAAAACGCCGATAACAATTATGGGTATAATGATCAATCGAAGTACAAAACGATTTTTTGCAGATTTAGGAACTTGAATCCCCTTCATATCAATACCAGGTGCTTCTTTGATCCTTTTGTGGAGGTAGTAATTGTTATTTTCATAGTCATTGTAGAAGATCATATGCTTCACGTATAGGATAAAAATCGCATAGAAATTCACCAGGAAGGCAAGAAAAATTGGTATGGCACTAAAAATGGTAACATCACCAAAAACTAAAAACAAGTTGGAAACCAGGAGCAAGAATAAGGCTATAAAACCTGCCCCTTGCAATCTTCTGAGGAATATATAATTAGATGAAAAATCGGTCAAATAATTCCATATTCTTCCCTTGAAAAAGTAGGACCAATTTCGATCTTCATGAAATACACTGGATATTCGATCCATCGATTCTTGTGGTGCAAAATCCTTTCTTTGTGTCCACAAGATGTGGTCTAAATTCCCTCTTGCAAATGTCATCGAACTTCGCGTAAGTCTAAATAGAATAAAACAATTGGCATTGCAAAAAATAAAACAAAGGCTAAAAATATAGGAGATAATATGCCACCCGAAGGTCCAATAAACAAACAAGCCAATGGTACCAAAAACAATGGTAGAGATCATCCAGATGATGTATCTTTTCACCCATTTCCGCATTGGCTCCAGGTCTTCTTCTTCAATTTTACCAGCGTAAAATTTTTCATAAAAAGCTGCTTTCTCCTTTATGAATTTGAAGTAGTAATATCCAGCAAATAATATGTACATACCTGCACATATAGCCGTTGCTTCAAAAGGTTCGTACCATGTAAGCCCATAAAGAGCAAATGCCTTGTAAATGATATAAAACCAAGCCACATATGCCAAAATACCCAAGCAATACCTACCAAAAACCAAATGTGGATCATCAGGTTTTTTCATTTGATAGGAGATGATTCCAAAGCCTCTCCACTGCTCTGTCATATGCCAATCCACACCAGACTTATCCTTATCCTGTCGAAACTCGATGTACTTGGGATAATGAGACAAAATAATCGCCAAAATATTTATAAAGAATACAGAACAGACAATGCTGATCAATCCTGGAATGCTATGCGACTTGAACAAGTGAACAATGAGTGTTGCACCTTGAGGCAGAAGTGTAAGTCCGAAACCAATGAGCACCAAAATAATAATGCTGATATAAGCCGACTTTACAAACTTTCGTCCCTTTGCAAATTTCTCCTTATCTGTATTAATAAATGCATAAAGTAAAAATCCCAGGATGAAGAGCCCTATCGCGCCAAACTTTATGCCCTCAATAGGATTGAACCAAAGATTGCCTGTCATATAGGTCACATTCTCCAATACATCCGCAATAATCGCTACCGTCGCTGTACCAATAAAAAACCTTGGAAACCACTTTTTGTATTTCCCCATGATAGCATCTCTTGGTTCTATTTTTTTGTACAAGGTGTACGTCAACCAACTCAGAGAAAGCATGTAAAACATATCTGCAATAAAGAAGCAGTTGTATGACCAAAAATCGGTACTGAGGTATTCGGTCAAATCTTTAAAAGTAGTAGCATTATAGCCTTTAAAACCAAATTGTGGTTCAGCCATTCCGCTTTCGTTCTGAAAAATTTTGGAAGCTCTCAGCATCACGGCTGAGACGATAAGAAAAAATAGGTATGCCCATCTAAAACGCTCCATAAACTTAGGAGCATTCTGGCCAGAATTAGTCATGAGAATGCATTTTGGGGTTAGTTAAAGTTGTGTTTTGTGATCAATATAGGGAAAAAAGGTGGGAATGGGGGGTGTTGATAATGATACAGCTATTGCCACGGCTCTTAATTTTTTAAAAATAATTTCGAGAGGGGTTACTTTTCATTTGTATAAACATGTAATACCAAACTAAGTAATTTTTAATTGCTTAATGATTGATGTTAACAAGTTGTATTAATGAAAAAAGTATTTATTAGCCATAGTCATAAAGATTCATTTTATGCTGAGAAAATGATAACCATATTACGAGAAATAGGAATTCTACCGAAACAAATAATATGTACATCAGTAAAACCATATGGTGTAGATTGGGGGAAGAATTTTCTAGATGAGATTAAGAATTGGTTGACAGATGATGTTGTTGTCATATTTCTTTTTTCACAAAATTATTTCAACAGTACATACTCCCAATGTGAAATGGGTGCTTGTTGGGTATCAGCTAAACATCCACTTCCAATACTAATTCCTCCATTTAAAGCTGAAGATGTAGAAGGAGTTTTTATGCATAATCAAGCTTATTCAATTAATCGAGGAATTGACCTAAGCATTATTAAGAAGAATCTAGAGAAGATATTTCAAATTGAAAACAAGATAGAAGCACCACACTGGGATGCTGTTCGAGAAAACATTTTACCCCAAATTGAGAATTATATAAATTCAAATGGAAATAGCGATTTAAACGATAAGAATTCAATTTTGGATTCAGATTCTAAAAATATTGAACCAAAAGAAAATGGCATTGAAAAACAATCAACCAAAGTAGCACCATCATTATTGGAAAAATTGGAATTGGTAGAAATCCAACCTGGAAGTTTTAAAAGATTTTTTGATGACAAAGAAATCTCAGTTTCTGACCATTATAGCATTTCTAGATATCTCGTTACTCAAGATTTATTTGAGAATATTTTAGGTTATAACCCAAGTGATACCAGAGGAGCGCAACTACCAGTTGAAAGTGTTTCCTTTTTCCAAGCACTTGAATTCTGCAATACATTATCAGAAAAACTAGGCTTCGAAAAGATTTATAGCTGGAACGAAGAATATGAAATAAGCATCAATGAAACAGCTAAAGGAATTAGACTTCCCACTGAATGTGAATGGGATCATGCCCTTGAGTTTCAAAAAAAATTCATCGAAAACAATTTTGACTCCATGGGTTGGCACAATGAAAATTCTCAAAAAAGAATAAAAAAAGTTGGTTTAAAACCAGATAATCCCAAAGAACTCTATGATATGATTGGAAATGTTTGGGAATGGTGTTTTGACACATACACGGAATTCCCATCCTACGAAAATTATTATAAAAATTTAATAAACATAAAAGAAAGACATGCTAGAGTGTTGAAAGGAGGCTCTTGTCTCGATTCAGATTCAACATTGTTGAGAACAAATTTCAGAACAAAGCTATTCGAGAAATCATCTGAAGTGAATTGTGGCTTTCGAATTGTTTTACAAAACTCAATATAACAACTATGAAAAAGAGAAAAGTATTATTAATTACAATGGGAGGAACTATTGCGGGAAAAGTAGCTTCAACTGTGATAGAAGGAGAAATAATAAAGGGTTCTGATCAATTTGCTAAAATACTGAAACCCACTGTGGTTTCCTTAGAGAGCACAGCAGGAATAAAGGTCAGCATAAAGGATGTAGAATTATGCAATATTGACAGTTCTGACATTTTACCTCAGCATTGGACGGAGCTAGCAGAAAAAATTAAGGATGAATATGATAACTATGATGCATTCATTGTAACTCACGGAACCAATACTATGGGGTATACTGCTGCTGCTTTGTCATTTGCCCTGGCTAATTTGAATAAACCTGTAATAATAACAGGTTCTCAAGTTCCTGCTGGCATGCCAGGTAGTGACGCCATTACCAATTTGGAAAACTCATTGAGAGTAGCAGTTCTTGGAGATAGAGACTCTCCCAAACCTGTAAGAGGTGTAATAGCAGTTTTTGGCAGTCATATTATTACTGGCACCAGAGTAAAAAAATCAACTGAATTTGACTATGATGCTTTTAAATCTTTTGGAGGAGGAAGTATAGGTAGAATAGGAAGAGTGCTTGATATCAATGAAGCAAATCTGAATAAACACAATAACTATCTCAGCACGAATAAATATAGACCAGCGAAAAAACAAAGTGATTTAATTTGCGAAAATGAATTTGATATGAGAATTGCTTCACTTACAGAATTCCCTGGTATGGACATTAGCATTTTTAAGACATTGATGCAAAAAAACAAAATCAAAGGATTCATTCTTAGAGCATTTGGGGCTGGAGACGCCTCTACCAGAATGCTCCCAATTTTACGAAAACTAAAGTCTAATCAAATTCCAGTAGTTATAACCACTCAAGCCCCAAATGGTAATAGTAACCTTCAAGTAAATGAACCAGGGCAAAATATAGCTGATGAAAAGTTAGGTATTCCTGCTTATGATATGAGTATAGAATCTCAAACTGCAAAATTAGCTTGGTTATTAGCAAAGAATCAAAAAGGAGAATTGACATATGATCAATTATGCGAAGAAATGACCAATGATATTCGAGGAGAAGTAAATGTAATCTGGGAAGTTAAAATGTAAAACCAATGAATTATCCAAAAGAGGTAAAAACGAATATTAAATTTCTAACTAATAAAAATATCTGGCATATTTTATCCACTAATCCTAAAGTGGTAAGTTGTGGTGATGCGGCAAGTAAACGAAAAAGATTAGGCAATATAGGTATTCCTATATTTGATGAACTCAAATCTGAATTGGGATTCTTTGTCAACAAAAAACAAGAAAAACAAAAAGTTCTTGTCCATTGCAGGGGTAATCAAAAATTAGATAGATTAAAAATATCTAGCATCCTAAATTCAGAATATCAAAGGATCACGGACAAATCTGAATCTAAAGGGTTAATAAATCCATTTGGAAAAGAATTTAGAAATCTACTTCAGATTTTTGACATTTCAACAAGAAAGAAATTTCATCCTCCTTATACTATGATGACAAATGCTGGAGACTTCAAATATGCACTGGAATTTCATGTTGAATGTTTAATAAATTCATTACCCGATACGATTGTTGATGATGTTATCAGATACGATAACTATAACCAATTCATCAAACATAAAATAGGCATATTAACTGGTAATGGACCTGATTCGGGAATTTTATTATGGAGTAAAATAAACGAATCGGTCAAAGAAAAACTTAAGTCAAGATTAAACCACTCCTTTAGAGGAGACTTGTCGTATCCTGAAGTTTTGATTGAATCTATTCCTGAAATGGGCATATCCATGGAACTTCAACAACGTGAATCAGCAACTGAAGAAGTTGTTATTAAAGGGATTTTAAACCTTTGTCAGCGTGGAGCTACAATTATTGCAGTAGCTTGTAACACAACACAATTTTTTAAGGAGAGAATTGCCAATATTTGTGAATTGTATGGAGCTGAATTTATTTCCATAGCCGAAGTAACCAATGATTATCTTATAGAAAACGATATTAAGGAATTTGATTTACTGGGTGTATCACATGTAGCAGATTTCACAAACTATAGTTCATTCAAAGACCTAGGTAACAATTACAAAGTTTCTTTACCAGAAACTGAAAATGAGAAAAAAAAATTAGATGACATCGCATTTTTGGTCAAAAAAAATGAGATTAACAAAGCTTCAAATCTACTCAAAGATTTAATAAAAAGAAATACCACCTATGAGACTAAAATTATTGCGCTTACAGAAATTTCTTCTTTAAGATCAATAAGAAAGGACATTATGAAAATTGACTCTTTAAAAGATTCATTGGACTTTCTAGCTGATAACCTTTCTGATAGATATGTAAACGGTATATTTGAGACACTATACATAGATAAAGAGAAAGATACCATTTCTTATGATCTTGTAGCTGGAGATTCCAAAGAATTGATAAAAAATGAATTGTGGAATATTCTATGTGAAGTTGATTATGAATTCATTCCTCCATTATCGTTCAGAGATTCCACTACATTTTCTTTCGGCAATAATTTAATCGAAAAAAGTAAACCGAAAAAATATTTCAAGAATCTATTAAAACAAGAAATAATTGTAAGTCGTAAAACTTCAAACAATGCCGTAACAGGTTTTATGTCTTATATCCCAAATCATTTAATAGATCACGATTCATATAAACTAAAATGCTACTATATAACAACTATTGGTGTAACAAAAGGTGAACGCGGGAATGGTATCACCAAAAATTTTTACAAAAAAATAGAAGAAGAAGTTTCAAAACAAGAAGATGTAAATTGGGTAGCAACAAGAACATGGTCTACAAACAGAACACATATTAGAATACTTATTAATTTAGGTTACAAAAAAGTCATCGAAATCAAAGATGACAGAGCGCCTGGAATCCATACAGTCTATTATGCCAAAGAAATAAAGCAGAAAATAGGCAGCTAAAAAATGGATATATGAGCTTTGGTCGATAAGAAATGAAATGTTTCAAATTAATATGCCTATTATAGTGGTGAATCTAATATTATGAATTTCGAGCACCTATATTCTGACACCATTGGCCTTGTCCATTTAATATTTTCCATCCTGGCAGTCATTTTCGGAACCATAGTATTGCTCAAAACAAAAGGGAGTAAATCACATAAAAAAATGGGGTGGCTGTACACTTATTCCATGGTTGGGCTTTTGATTACTGCCTTCCTCATTTATAATTTGTACGGCAAGTTTGGGATATTTCATTGGCTTGCTGTCGTGAGTACTGTTACCCTTTTTGGTGGCATGGTTCCAATGATTGTAAAGAAGCCAAAATACTATGTGACCTTGCATTTCAGTTTTATGTTCTGGTCCGTTTTTGGATTATATGCAGCATTTGTTGCTGAGCTAATCGTGCGGATTCCAAAAATAGTAATCGAGGATGGTGCTCCTAATCCGTTGTTTTATAATCTAGTGGGCATTGCTGTTTTTATAACTATGGCATTTGCAAATTTCTTCTACTTCAGGCACAAAAAGAAGTGGTCGCAATTTGATAAAAGTTAGATACTGAGTATTTCTATTCCTCAACTATTTTGTGTAATATGGTCTTCCAATATCAATAATTCTTATATAACCATTACACTATGACGAACTTCAAATATCATTGTCTTCTTTCCACGCTCTTTCTCTTACTTGTAATCAACGCCCCGCTCACGGCACAGAATCCTTTTGATTGTATAGATGCCATCACGGTCTGTGATCATTCTGATATTTCAATAGATTATGATGTGGTAGAAGGTATGATAGAAGAAGAAATACCAAGTTTCTGTGTTGGAGGAAGCCTGGGTCAAGACTTTTTGAATGACAATACCGTATGGCTGAAATACCAATTTGTATCCAATGGCAATTTTTTATTTACCATCATACCAGAAGAAGAAAATAATGATATTGATTTTGTTGTTTTCGCAACTGAAACAGGCTCTTGCGATGACCTTAGTACCATTAGATGTATGTTTTCGGGCCCAAATGTGAATGGCTCAATGATTGAATATGTATGTGTTGGACCTACAGGCTTGTCACCATCTTCTGATGACACGATCGAGACAGGAGGTTGCCTTGGCGAAGACGATAATTTTTTGGCGCCTGTAGATGTCAATGAGGGTGACGTCTTATATTTGGCTGTAAGGGCATTTTCTCAGATGAATAAATATACCATCGAGCATGGAGGGAGCGCAGAAATTTCTTGTACTCCTGTTGGACTCGACAAACTTAATTCTCAAGAGATCAATATCTTTCCTAATCCTACCCAAGATATTTTGAATATACAATTTGAAGCTGATCTTGGTGATAATTTTAAACTTGAGCTATTCAACACTGCAGGGACGAAGGTCATGATTCATGATTTTTCTGCTTCTACAACTTTGGATATTAGTAACCTTTCTACAGGAATCTACTATGCCAAGATATGGTCTCAAGGGTCAGGAATTTATTATCAGAAAATTAGTAAAATTTAGATTTAGGAGCATTAACTTAGAGGTTTGAATGTAATGGTGAGGTTTCGAAAATGTGAAGATTTATATTTTCCAATTTCACCGTCATCCTTTTTAAAACCACCAAAATTAAGCCCCAATAAATGAAAAATCTGATCCTTTTATTTTTTACATGTTCCCTGATTTTGTCTTGCAATAATGCTCAAAAAAATCAATCTTCATCCAATGATACAAACACCGCTAGTTCAGATGAAGCCACCAAAACCTCAACCATCTCGAAAGATTTATCTTCTTCCCAGGACAATGAAAGATTACAAGGCATAGATATTTCAAGTTACCAGACCAATATTGATTGGGACAAGGTCAAAGAAGATCAAATAGCCTTTGTCTTTATAAAATCAACTGGAGGTGAGACCTATGTGGATCCTGCCTTTACCCAACATTGGAATGACGTAAAGAGTGCCAACTTGATGCGAGGTGCTTATCATTTCTACTATACAAAAGATGACCCCACGACGCAAGCCAAGTTCTTTATTTCCAAAGTATTGCCTCTATCTGAAAAGAGTGATTTGCCTCCAGTCATCGACATAGAAACGGATGGTGTCAACACTAAAATATCAGTTGACCAATTGCAAGAAGACATTAAAACCTTTTTGGGAATTGTAGAAAAAGAGTTTGGTAGAAAGCCTATACTTTATACATCGCATGCCTTCGCTCAGGAGTACTTTGACAACACTGATTTTGACCAATATTATCTGTGGCTGGCTGAATATCAATCCGCCTCACCTCCTATTCCAAATGGATGGGCATCCATGGGGTGGACGTTCTGGCAAAACAGTCAATCTGCCACTGTAAGCGGAATCAACGGCAATGTCGATCATGATTATTTCAAAGGATCTTTAGAAGATTTAAAAAACCTATAACTTATTGCAAGTACAAATTGTATCTCTTCACGAAATTCAACTATTTATGCAATGTGGCATACATTCATCTCAAAGTGACCATTCTCATGCCAAAAATAAAAAGTACCTTAGTGCTTAAGCTATATTTAATTTATCACACTATAAACAGTCTTTTACAATTAAAAAATATACCATGTTACGAATTCTATTAGTCATTATTTTGGCCTTGAATGTATCGATTTCAAATGCTCAAGTACCTGTTCAAGTAATCAATTATCCATCTGGTTTTTTATTTGGTGTGGATGTCGCGATCAGTGAAGACGGATCTCAACTTGCCATCATCAATGGTGGACAATTTGGTCAATCTTCTGTCCATATTTACCAACTCGTTGCTGGCAATTACGAATTTGAACAAATCCTTGAATTTCAATCCGAGGTTACTGACCTTTCCTTTTCAGATGACAATCAGACATTGATCGTAGGCGAAGGTTTGGGAAATATATTCAGAACAGCTTATGTATACTTCTTTCAAAAAATTAGTGGTGAATGGATCAAATTGCAAGCACAAATAAATGACCCAGCCACTCCAAGTGATGGCACAGGTGATTCTTTTGATGTATCCCTTGATGGGAGCACTATTGTCCTTGGAATACGTACACTGAATGATGGAGAAGTCTATATTTATCAGTTTAATGAGGATGGATCAATAGAACAAAAAGGCTCTAAACTTGTAGCAAGTTCTTCCGAACAATTTTTTGGCAATAGGGTTGGAGTCTCAGGTGATGGTAATAGATTGTCCATAAGTTGCAATACGCCAAACTATACTAAAATATTTGATTTTGAAAATGGAGATTGGGTAGAAAAAGAGACTATTCAAAACTACAAAGGATATACCTCCCTCTCCCGAGATGGAAATACTGCGTTGTTTTCCCAAGGTAATGAAATAGCGATTTATACCAGAAACACGGACGATACATGGAGCATTCAAGGGGCTCCAATAGTTGCAAACACTGAAGTAAATCAAGGCTGGAATATTAGAGACGTGGCATTTTTTCCTGAGTCAAAGTCCATTTCCATTTCCATGCTGAATGCCTTCTCTCAAGAAACCAAAATTGCCACATTTGACAATAAGGGAGGCAATTGGATTGAAAGAAGAAATCCATTTTACGACAAGGTGTATGACGACTATACAGGAGTGGATGTATCGACGACAGCAGATGCCTCTCTTTTAATCTTGCCAAGTGCTCGAAGTATGGATAACCAGGGAGAAGTTTTTGTCTACAATGACCTCGCCAATGCATCTCTTGGTGTAGCCGCATTTCTTGATAAAAATGGAAATGGGACAAAAGAAGAAGATGAGCAATACTTCACAGATTGCAGATTTATTATTGATGGAGAGACAACACTTTTTGCACAGGAAGGATATTCATATGCCTCTGTCCATGGAATAGAACACAGCGCTGTAGTAGTGCCCAATAATGAAGGCATGGTATCGACAAATGATTCTATAGCATCCATTTCTTACACCACTCAGGATGATAGATTTATTCTTTTTGGCTTGTATTATGAAAACCCGACTGTCACAGGAACCATACATTCCACCAATCAGCTAATGCTTTGCAACACAACCGATAAAAATTATATATCGATTCGAAATACAGGTACTGAAGAATTCACCGCTACCATAACATTGAGCTATGATGATGTATCATTTGTAGGCAGTTCATTGGAACCATTAACCACCTCTGATTCCACAATTGAGTGGGAAACAGATGTGATATTACCAGGAGAATGGTTGTCTATTAATTCAGATTTTGAAATGCCAGATGAAACATTCACGAATAATATCATTCCATTCAAAGTATCGGTTTCGTTGTTTCAAGAAGGATTTCCGGAGCCTGCCGTTGAGAAAGATATAGACATCAGCTTCACCCTGCGATGCAGTTATGATCCAAATGACAAAACTGTCTACCCAGCAGGCATTGGTGAAGATAATCTGACCCTTATTGATCAAGATTTGACCTATCGAATCCGTTTTCAAAATACGGGTAATTTTCCAGCTCAGCATGTAGTCGTTGAAGATGAAATCAGCGAAGACCTTGATTTGAGAACCTTGGAATTAATCGAGACGAGTCATCCACTCACTCAAATGAGTCAAAATGATAGAAACATTAAGTTTACTTTCGAAAATATAATGTTGGCTGATTCTGTCAGCAATGAACCAGAGAGTCATGGCTATATCTATTACTCCATCCGACCAAATGCGGATATCGCAGAAAACACAATTGTAGAAAATACAGCAAATATTTTCTTTGATCTAAATGCTGAGATCACTACGAATACTACCCTATCTACCATGGTGACCTCATTTCCAACTGGTACGAGTACATCGGATTTATTGAATAGTATCAATTTCGACATCTACCCGAACCCTGCCAGTGACGAAGTAGTCATTCCAGACAATCTAAAGGATGGAGACTTAAAAATATTCGATGTCAATGGTAAGTTGATAGATCATATTTTGAATGTTAATTCCAAGGTTGATATTTCACCCCTTGCCGCACGGGATATCTACATTGTA
Source organism: Saprospiraceae bacterium (assembly GCA_965230575.1). Classification (GTDB taxonomy): domain Bacteria; phylum Bacteroidota; class Bacteroidia; order Chitinophagales; family Saprospiraceae; genus CAJXUU01. The sequence goes on along the minus strand of OZ246013.1, from coordinate 3,890,171 downwards.
ATTATCGAAAAAGATGGTCAATTTTATTCGAGTCAACTTATAAAAGGATGATAGATTGGTTTGATTAGTGATATATTGTATTACAAATCGAGGTTTATCTTTTTTTAAAGTATTTAGAAAATGAATATTCTCGCTATCGCTTAATTTTATATCAATGGAAATTCTTGACGAAGTAAGAAATAGGCAAAACGAAAATAAGACTTATTCCATTTTGTCTTTCATATTTGGTCTCAGTACAGTATTCCTAATCGGATATATATTTGCGCAGATTCCTACAAAACTTACGGCATCTGAGAGATTTTCTCAACCTTCAATTTATTTGATTAATGGAATGCGGATTTCCTGTATTCTGGGTATTACATTGGCTATTTTGAGCTTTACCAAAAAAGAACCTTCGAGTATTTTGAAATGGGCTGGGGCTACTTTAAACTTTCTTTCATTTATTGGCATTTTTGGGTCAATCCTATTTGCGATTTTTATGAAGATGGGGCATTGAAGGTTTGAGAAATTGCTAGTTGTTGTTAAATATTTGATGACGACATTTTTTGTGGTTGAATTGCAGCCAACTGATTTGAAATACACTACATCATAGCAGGGAGAAAATCTCCCTGCTATGATGTGCAAGCCCTTCAGGCCTTGCAATTAATTTAGAGCAAATTGTCTTTTATGGCTTTTGATACAGCCTCTGCTCGACTATGGACATGCAATTTTCGATAGATGTTTTTTACATGTGTTTTTACTGTATGAGAACTCAAAAATAATTCGGTGGCGATGGATCTATAGTTCATTCCATTGCACAATAATCGAAGAATCTCTGTCTCTCTTTTGGAAAGCGGCGACGGAATGGAGGGAATATTAAATGAATTGATAACCTGTCTGGCGATATTTGAACTCATAGGTGCACCTCCATTGACCACCTCGGTAATTTTATTCAACAAGTCTGTTGGTGGTATGTCTTTCATTAAATAACCCGTTGCGCCAGCACAGAGAGAATTGAATACAGAACTATCGTCTTGCTTTACCGTGAGCATAATGAAATCTGTATTGGGCATCTTGGGATTAAGTTTGCGCACTGCCTCGATTCCAGAAATTCCAGGCAACTCAATATCCATCAAAACGACATCTATCCAGTGATTGGGCAAATCCTCGAGTGCTGATTCAGCATCCGCATATAGATGCTCACATATGATACCATCCGAACCATTCATTATGATTCCCAATGTTTCTCTAATTTCAGCATCGTCTTCTATTATTGCTATTCTAATATCCATGTGCTTGTTAATTTTATTCTACTAAGAATGCCTTGTCTGTTATCGGAATGGATATGGTAATTTTGGTTCCATTTTTTGCAGAGGCCTCCAATTCTAAATTTCCACCTATTTTTTCGGCACGGGTTCTCATATTGAGCAATCCATTTCCGCGATTTATGGTCTTCGGGTCGAATCCTATTCCATCATCCTTAAATATAAAGTAAGCCCTTCCATTTTTGATTTCTGATTCAAAAATGCATTGATCAGCATTCGAATATTTCAATGCATTGTTCATCGCTTCCTTAAAAATAAGAAGAATGTGCTTGCGTTCGGAGGGACTCAACTTCATATTGCCATAATTCAAGTCGATAGAATTTGTTGAGAATTTCATATCCGAATAATCAAAAATTCCGTCTCCTACTTCCTGAATCCGATTTATGGTATCGAATAAAGTGTCCTTTTTTGGGTCCAGACTCCATATCAAATCTTTAAGGCCGTCGGAAAGGCTCTTGGTATTGGTCTTTACCTTTTCCAAGTACTCAACCAATTTTTCATTGCCATTAACTTGTTTTCTGGCTATCTCCAGAAAAAGGGCAATTTTGGTCAGTCTATGGCCCAACTCATCATGAAAATCAGCAGCATTCTTTTTCCTTAAATTTTCACGCTCCTCTAATCGCGCCACTTCGATATCCTTAATGATCTTGATTTTTTCTTTGGCTCTAATATTTCTCCATCGATAAAAAAGTGCAAATAGCACCGCACCTAAAAGCAAATACAAGAAATAGGCAAGCTTCGATTCCGACCAATGTGGTGCTACATTTATAGTCAATGATATAGGCTTGTCATTCCAAACTCCATCATTATTACTACCGATGACATTGAAAACATAGGAGCCAGCGGACAGATTGGTAAATGTGGCTGAATTTTGATTTCCGCTATCCACCCAATCATTATTGATACCATCCATCTTATATTTATATCGGTTTTTTTGAGGATTGGAAAAATCCAGACAGGTGAAAAATATTTCGATCATATTATCATCGTATTGAAGATTGATCTCTGCATCGGACTTGCTGATTGAAGTTTTTAAGATGTCATTGGATTTTGGAGTCACCTCTTCATTAAGCACTTTGAGTTTCGTAAAAATTAGATCTGGAATATTTGTATTAAAAACGAGGTTATTGGGATTCAAATAATTCAAGCCATCTGTTCCAAAATACAAATTGCCATCCTTATCGGTAAAAGAGGATCGCACCGCGGTATTATTCTTCCCCAGGCCATCATGAAAAGAATAAATATTGATAAGTGCTTCCTCTCCTTTTATGGCTTTGGATGGATCAAAATGTGCCAATCCATTTCCTGTACCAATCCACAGCATTCCCTCAGAGTCTCCCTCAATAAAATTGATTACCGAATTTGGCAAGCCATTCGATTCATCAAATGTCTTGAATGACATTTTGCCCTGGGCATCCTCTACGAGTAAATTAAGCCCATTTTGAGTACCCACCCAAAATTGGCCATTTTTATCCAAAAAAAGGCAATTTACCGTTACATCACTCAGGCTACCTGGCTCTTCTCTATCCTTATAAAAATTTTTAAATGTGACTTGATCATCACTTTCGTCAATCATACTAAGTCCATAATATGTGCCTACCCATATCCTTCCCTTTCCATCTTTGCAGGTCTGATATGTGGTGGCATTGCTGAGCGCCTTGGGATTGCTGGGATCCATATCAAAAATTTCCAATTCTGGCTCTTTGGCTCCTTTCGGAAAGTACATTTTAGCCATCTTACCATAAGTAGAAACCCAAAATTCATCCTTATCGCTTTCAAGAATATCAAAAATCCATTTGTGCGGATACTTTTCAAAGTTGATGTTTTTGAATGTCTTGCTGTGCTTGAATGTATTGAGATCTGCAATACTAAACCCATCATAGGTGGCAATCCAAATTCGCTTTGAAGAATCTTCATACAGGTCAAAAATATTGTTGTGTGTCAGTGAAGTTTTCACTCCTGGCTGGTGGGTAAAATTGATAAAGTGATTATCCTCCATATCATACTCGGCAGGTCGAAAATTCAAACCATTATCTGTACCTACCCACAGATTGCCTTCACTATCCACCAGCGTGCATTGCACCTTATTGTTGATCATTGAATTGGGGACATCAGGCTTTGTCTCCAGTAATCCGATTTTATTTGTAGAAGGACTACATTTCATTAATCCAAATCCTGTAGCGACCCACAGCACTCCGGATTTATCGATAAGAGTGGCATTAATCTCATCTGTCTTTAGAGAGTGGGGATTGTTTTTTTCATTGCGAAAATGCGTAAAATTAGCCTTTTGATCATTGTCAAATTCCACCCGATTCAATCCTCCAGCCCAGGTAGACACCCACAAATCATTACCATCCGCCATGAGTTGATTTACAAAGTTGTACGATAGACTATTTGATTCTTTTGGGTCATGCTCATAGTTTATAAATTTTATCTGATTCCCAGATTTATCAATCCGATAAAATCCTGAGTCTCCAGCAAGCCACAAATCTCCATTATCCGTCTGACAAAAGCTAAAAAATCGCGCATGTTTTAGTCCAAATGGATTGGAAGGATCAGGCAGAAAATTTTCAAAATGAAAGGAGTCATCATTTTTATAATTCGAGATTCCCAATCGATTGGCAAACCATAAAGTCCCATCTCTATCTTCGAAAATAGAAAACACCAGATTTACCGAAATAGAGTGCGTATCACTGCTATCAGCCAATATCATTCGACGTTCTTCAGTTTCTGGATTGTACCTATACATCCCATTGTAGGTGGTATACCAAATGTAGCCGCGTCGATCTGCCAATACATCAAGAATGATATTATCTCCTCGCGAAATGTCTTTTTTGTAATTGAACAAACACTTTGTCTGTTCGCTTTCAGGATCATACATACTGAGGCCTCCTTTGGTCCCAATCCAAATCTTACCATCTTGAGATTGGCAAATGCTATTAATTGAATTGCTACAAATGCTATTTTCAATATTCTTGTAATGCTTGAATTCAATGACATTATGTCCATCATATCTGCCCAGTCCCTCCGCACCAGCGACCCAAATAAAACCATCTTGATCTTGTAACACATCCGTCACAAAACTATTCAAAATAGAGCTTTGTCCAGGCACCTCCTCAAATTTGTGCTGTTGGCAATGAGCCGCTATGTTGGCCAATAGACCAATACCCAAAATGAATAATCTTATCATTTTAATGTGTTAGAATCCAGGAAAAGAAAATGAAAATCGAAAAGAAAAAAGAACTGGTGTTGTACCTAAGTTTGAATTTTGGCTGGGATGGAAGATTGAAAAGATTGGAAAGATTCTGTTTTTTTCCAACCTTTCCAATCTATTGCATTTCTAAATATTTAAAATGCGAGTTTGAATAGATCTAGAAATAAACACCTCCAGCAACATTCAGTGAAGAACCATTTCCTAGGGTTATTTTCGGTTCTATAAACAACTCAAGATTCCCAAGATCCTTTGTGGCATTGACTCCAAGATTTATATTGGTGGTAGACCCTCCAAATCCCAGTACTGAAACTTTGAAAAAATTCAATCCCGCGAATGGGCTAATACTAAAGTCTCCTGCCTCTAATTCCAAAGCTGCATAATGAACATCTAAATCAAGTGCCCATGCTGTAAAATCTTCGAAATAATATGTAAATGAACCTTGTCCAGCAAATTCTTCATTGATTGTATAATGGCCTTTTCCTTGTAATCCAAACGATGAACCATCAAAATTCAAAGCTGCTCCTGCGCCAAATTTTAGCTGTGCAGATGAAGAAAAGAAAAAGAATAATAGAATTGCTGTAATTAGTGTTTGCTTCATAGAAGGTTTTTTTAAGTTAAACAATTTTTGATTTGATTTCAAAGGTCAATTTAGTGAAAAAGGGTGGAATTTCCAATCCCCCATTTGGGGTAAAGTGATTGCAACATTAATTAATAATTGATACGCCTTGGATACTAAAGGGTCTTTGTATTTTGCGAAACGTAGAACTACGCGATTTTTACGTATATCTACGTATTTTTTTTGGTTGTGCTAAAAAAGTTCTAAGTCGTAGATTAAAATATAAGATCGAAATAGGTAACTTTATTTCAATGCGTTCAATACCATGACTTGTAATTTGTTTCCAGCAACTTCTATCATGGGATTGGAAGGAAATTAACCCCAAATAGAAAGAAATGAATAAAAGAACGATACTTACATTGATCATTACTCTAATGTGTGCAATGAATATTTTCGCTTCATTCGTACCTGAAGGACCTTCATATTTCAGAATTTTCACTTTAGCTCTGTTCGATGATGATTTAGCCACATTCTGGAAAGTAATATGCATGTCACCAACCGGCATTTTATTGGTCTTGACCATATTGCACATTATGGAACCACGTTCCAGCTCAATCACAAGGAATCATCTGGCTCTTGCAGCAATCTTTGGATTCGTACTTTATATGATTATTTATGGATTGATGTATCTAGCCACAGCATTGGCTATTGATGCGGGAGATTTATTGAGTGGTATGGCGACAGGACAATACTCAGAAAGTGACAAACCAAGTCTTGGCGTGTTTGGATGGAGTGCTGTCCTTTACCCAATTCTATTTTTGAGCTATGTCATCATCCATAGATTTATGAAGTATGAAACCCCAGAGGTAGACCCCAATTTTAGAAGAATCAGCAGGTCAAAAACTTCAAACACCAGGCATGACGAGGATGAATATGTGTAACATATCGACGGTAGAGATCACAAAGTATTTTTGAAGTTGAAGGGTCACATAATTTACCCTTGACTTCCTCATTTCTTTAAGACTAGGAATGTATTCGCAATAAAAATGGCGGTCAAAGAATCAAAAATAATATTTCGGGCAGCACACCCAAGCGACCTACCACTACTTCAGTATTGGGACACTAAACAGCACGTCATAGATTGTGATCCAGATGGAGACTGGGATTGGGAAATTGAACTTCATCGCGACCCTCCATGGCGAGAACAATTAGTGGCCGAATTGAATGGAACACCCATTGGCTTCGTACAAATCATTGACGCACACCAAGAGGAATCACATTATTGGGGAGCTGTAGAGCCCCATACCAGGGCTATTGATATATGGATTGGAGAAGAGAGCAATCTCAATAAAGGATATGGTACAACCATGATGAAAATGGCAATCGACATTTGTTTCAGTGACCCTAAGACTCCTCGAATCTTAATAGATCCTTTGAAGCATAATACCAAGGCACATAGATTTTATGAAAGATTAGGATTCACATTTTTGGAAGAGCGGCAATTTGATGGGGTTGATTGTTTTGTATATTCATTGGAGAGAAGATTGGAAAAACTCCGTAATGATTGAGACTAAATATGTTTACAAATAAACCATATGCCCAACTGTGGCTGATTATACCATTGATTTTGATCACTTCCTTTCTGTCTAAAAATGATACCATTGATCTCCAAATTCATGATACTTATTTCGTATTCAATTATTTCCTTATCGGTATTATACTTAGTCTTATATTAGGTGTTTCTGGATTTTTATATTGGTTGCTGCGGAATAAGAAATTGATTCCTTTGCTCACAAAAATCCATCTAGTATCGATGATAATTTTCTCATTTTTAATGGTGTCCACAATGTTTCTATCCACTCATTTCGTTATGACAGGAGATATAGAAAGATATCGTGCATCGATGAATACATGGATAATAGTATTGTTATTAATTATCTTGAGTAATATTCTATTCTTTTTAAATTTAGTAATTGGCTTATTCAAAAACCAACCCATAAAGTAAATACTATGAGAGTCCCCTTTTCATTTTTAGTTTTTCTAATTACCATCTTGATTACTACCACCCTTCAAGCTCAAAACCAACAAAACATAGCGCACAAGGTCCAATCAAAGGCATTCGAAACTGAACGTACCATAAAAGTATTTCTTCCAGAAAGGTATTTTCGAGATTCTACTTCAAGCTACATTGTTGTCTACGTCCTCGATGCGCATGACGATCAAGTATGGAATATGGCTACGGGTGTGATAGATTACATGGTGAGTCGGTATACCCTCATTCCTATGATTGTGGTCGGTATTGCATCTGAAAATCGGGGTAATGAATTCAACCCAAATTCTTCGAAATTGCACCAACATTTTGAAGAAGATGTATTTCCGTTGATAGAAAGCAAATATCGCACTCTGGCGCACAGGACAATTGTAGGTCATTCATGGGGAGGTGCATTTGTGGGCAATACTCTTTTTGGTGACAAATCGAAAATGTTTGACGCCTATTTGGGGATCAGTCCATCTTTTGGTGCCAATGATGGAGTTATTTATAATCAGGCCGACTCGCTGTTTCAATTGAAAAAGGATTTCCGAAAATTTCTGTATTTCTCTGCCGGAAGTGTAGGGTTCGAAGAAGAATATAAAAATGAAATTTTCAAAATGGATTCAACGTTGACTGCGCGCAGTCCGATCAATCTCGCCTGGAAAATTAAACTGTTTGAAGGTAAAGATCATTTTTCTGGCTTGATACCAGGATTGAATGACGGACTGGTAAAGATGAGCAGAAACTACTTTGCAGATCAAAAAATCATGGAAGACTTTGCTGCCAATTCCAGTCGAAGTATTGCAGATCAAATCGCCTCTTTCAATAAGACTGCTAAAGAGAAGTTTGGGTTTGTATTCACACCAAGTACACCCTACTACCGCTTTACGGGCAATGAATTTAGAGACAAAGAACAATACGAAGCGGCAATTGAAATATACAATTTGGGGCTAAAAGGAGACCCTGATGATGTAAAAATCAACTTTAATGTGGCTGACACCTATGACAAAATGAGGAAGTATGAATTGGCTGAGAAAAAGTTTAAACATTCGCTCCAACTTTTAGAACAACAAAAGGAGAAATTTAGCGAGAACTACAATAAAAACATAACTGAATGGGCCACTAAAAAATTGGAAGGATATAAAAAATAGCTTAGTGCCTTTTCCTGCCGAAGCGCCATAATTCATCTGAGTGTCTTTATCATAAATAACGGATGGTCTCATTCACCCACTTTTGTAAGACTGTCAAATTACAAATTGAAAAAGTGGCCTTAGGGTTTCGAATGAATTCCCGTATCTTTCAACGATGAGATGATTCAACAATAGCTCATTCAAGGCTATAAAAACCAACCTGACAATAATTACTAAAGAAGTTCAGTAATGATTTAAAATTGTAAAAAAGATATTGAATTTTCAGATATTGTCTTACATATACCCTTTAAAAGCAAATCAATTAAATGATTTACATTTCAAAATACAAAGAACTCAAAACAGAGGAAAGGCAATTTTTGGAAGACATCACCCAACAAGAATTTGGACACATCCCCATAGTACAAAATACAGAATGGTCAGTACCAGATTGGTCGGTTATCAACACTAAAGAGAACTCCATTGTCACTTTTTACAATATTATCGTTAGAAGCATTTTAATTGATAATAAAGAGGTCAAAATAGCAGGAATAAATAATGTAATTACACCTAATAGATTCCGAGGGCTTGGATATTCATCATCGACCCTCAACTCTACTCAATCCTTTATTTTTGAAGACTTGAAATGTGAAGCTGGGCTGCTACTTTGTGCCGATGATTTGATTCCATTTTATGAAAGACTGGGATGGTATACAGTTGATTGCCCTGTATATTTTGATCAATCGGATGCACCAAAATTGTGGAAGGCCAATACAATGTTGCTGACTCCTGATAAAATACTGAAGCCAAAAAAAATCGATTTGAATGGTCTGCCGTGGTAGAAATCCTCTATCCATCATAGATTATTTTCTTTGTCAATACTTTGGCATCGTCTCTTATATTTAATCACTATTAAAATTGTCGCTTGGCACATTAGTCGGTTTTAACCATTATTAATAATCCCACAATCCATTGAATTTTATTTATATTCAGCTATCACAATGATTACTTGCATGAGATTTCTTTTTATTCTGTCTTTTCTCTTTTGTACATCCGTAGCTTTCTCGCAGCATGTAGACATCTATGGTCAAGTGATTGATACAGACGGTCTGCCATTAGCTGGTGCTACAATTAATTATCAACCAAAACAAGGTACGGTAACAGATTCAAAAGGGAATTTTCATATAGAAACCACAGCTCAAAACTCGATTCAATTAACGGTAAGGTTTATTGGTTTTAAGTCTGTGGATACACTTCTTACATTTGACAAGGCCTCAGAAGTATTCGTGCAGATTACCATGATTCCAGATCTCAAAGAATTACCAAATATCGAAATCACGGCAAAGTATCAGAATATATTTGATGACTATAAGCCTCATATCATTGACTTCACCATCGCCGAAAATCTATTTTATTTGATCGTCAAAAAAGGACGAAAAACATTTTTGAGTAAGGCGAATCTCAACGGCACAATACTGGAAGAGCATGAATTGAACAATAACTATAACAAATTTTACAATTCATGTTTGGGAGGAGTAATTTTGGTGGGGTCGGAATGGTGTGCCGAGTTGTATAATTTGGACAATAAATTATTTATTACCAATGAATTTAGCATTGACCATTTCAATAAATATATGATCCCGTGCAAGTTGAAAAAAGACGAGACGCTGGTCTTCAAAAACATATCAAAACACAATAAGAAGATTGATTATTTCAAGTTTGAAGAAGATCGAAATCCAGTCATTATTTATACTATTCATGATGAGGAAGGTGAAATGGTTTCAAATTCATATTACAGACAAATCTTAAGAGAATATTATAAAGAAACTGAAAATGTAAGTGTCAATGATATCGATTATGGTTTTGAAAGAGAAAATTTGATTAAGGATGGCGCTTGGAATGGAGATCTTCAGGACCTCATCACCACTAATATCACACATCAGTTGGTTCTACAATATCAGGCTTTGGGATTGAAGGAGGTAGAGTCTGATTTGTTTGTGGTGGATGGGACAATCTACATTTTGGATGCGCTCAACAAGCAAATCATACAAGTACGTGAAGATCTGGAACATGCCTACCCGATTGACAATTTTGACCTTGAAGATGTTGAGATCATTACGGATAATAAAACCAGCACCTATTTCCAAATCGATGATGACCTCTACTCGGTTCAAATAGTAGACAACCTGTTGCAGCTAGAACTGGTAAAGAAATTGGAACATTGTTACTTCAATGACAGAAACCTCCTTTATGATGGTGTTCTTTATCGATTGGGCAGAAAATCTATCAATATGGTGAGAAAGCATATTTTTAGAGACTCATTAAATTGACCTGGTCGACATGACATAAATGCCTAATTATCAAAATTTTACCTACCACTGCAATCTAAACAGTGGGATATCAGGGCAACGAATCCTTACTTAATTTCATTCTTATTATAAATAGATTATTGTAAATTGACTATACAATTTTTGTTGTTTAGTATTTCAGCGCACAATCAAAATCAATTTTCATGAAGCATCCAATACAAATCATTTCTCTTTTATTTCTGATTAATTTCTCGACGATATCCGGGCAATTGAGTTTTGACTGGGTTAAAACTGCTGGTGCTGGATCGACATGGGCAGACATTGGAAGAGCTATTGCTGTAGACGATGATAACAATATTATAATTGGTGGTCAAATCGCAGGAAACGCACAATTCGATCATATTACAATCAATACAATTGATCATCAGGATTTTTTTGTAGCGAAGTATGACATGAACGGAGATGTACTTTGGGTGCATGGCGGTGGATCAGATGAACCTGGAGCACATGGCTATGATTTTGTAGATGATGTTGAGATAGATCCCAATGGAAATATTTACATCTCGGGATACATTGCTCGAAATGCGACTTTTCAGTCCCAGGAATTTCAACCTGGCAAAGGGGCTTTTATTTGCAAAATGGATCCCGATGGCAATTTGCTTTGGATGAATTCATACGTGACTTCGTATACCGAATATTCGGAAAGAGGCAAGGGAGTAATAGAATGCGACAACATGGGGAATGTCTACTTTGCAACCAATTTCATTGATCAAATCGATTTGAAAGACACGCTCCTTGTTTTTGATAATTTTCCTGGACAAAAAAATTCAAATAATATCATCACGATAAAGTTTGATGCTGAGGGCAATAGATTATGGTTCAAGACGGGATATGGAATTGCAGCCAATATTGTTGAAGCAATCAATGTTGATGATGATAATAATGTTGTGGTATATGGAAGTTGTTTCTGGTCCCTTGATTTTGGCAATGGACCTCTTAATGGAGACAATTGGTTGGTGAAATATTCAAGTGATGGGAGTCTAATATGGTCGCTGAATCCACCCCAATTATTCTCCGAGAATGCAAAAGGAATGGACATAGATGAAGAAGGCAATATCCTGGTTTTGGAAAGGATAGGTGCAGCCACAGTAGGCATCAAAAAACTAGCTCCGGATGGCGATCATATTTGGGGTAGGTTTATAGCAGAAAGCAGTTTTCTAGTACCTAAGGAAATAAGTTGTCAAAATGATACTTGTTATATTACTGGTTGGTTTGAAGGAACTTTGAGCACAGACATATCTGATCTCACAGCTCAGGGAAAAAAGGATATTTTTCTCATTGTATTTAATTCTGAAGATGGAAAAATAATCCAAAGCTTACAAGCTGGAAGTGCAGCAGAATTTCCCTTGGGCTACTACGATTCAGGTTATGATGTTTTCAAAAATGATGAAGGGCTATTTTTAGCAGGTTCCTATAAAGGTGCGGCCAATTTTGGTGATATAGAAAATCAGGCTCAAGGATCCGCAAGTGATATATTCTTTGCCAAATTGTCTTATAAAAATATCACCAATGTAAAAGAAAGTTTTGTTTCCAAAACGATATTGTATCCTAATCCCACTACCGAGGTATTAAATATTCAATTAACCAATCTGGAGGACGACATTGCTGACATCTCTCTGCTTACTGTCAATGGGCATAAGGTGAATGTCCCTGTGATAAATTCAAAAAATAAAATCGCGCAAATAGATGTCAGCCATCTGAATTCAGGCACTTATATTTTACAAATCAAAACTCAAGCGGGTCAAGAAATCTCAGAAAAAGTATTTATTTCGAGATAGATCTGTCCATTATTCATAAAGAAGTGATTTAAAAACATATTGTGAAATTTAAAATTATCAGAGAAGACATCACCAAGATGGAGACACAGGCAATTGTAAATGCTGCCAACTCTTCATTACTCGGTGGCGGTGGCGTAGATGGTGCAATTCATCGAGCTGGAGGCAAACAGATTCTCGATGAATGTAGGCAGATCAGAAACAAACAAGGCAAATGCAAGGTCGGTGAAGCGGTAATAACGAATGCTGGAAACCTCAAGGCCGAAAAAGTAATCCACACAGTAGGTCCAAGATGGAACAATGGCAAGTCGAATGAAGATGAGTTGCTAAAAGCATGTTATCTCAATATTTTGAAATTAGCAGAAGCCCACAAATTGACCTCCATTGCCTTTCCAAATATTAGCACTGGTATTTATCGATTCCCAAAAGTGCGAGCTGCTAAGATTGCGTTGTCGGTGGTCAAAGAATTTCCGTATCACTTTATTGAAACTGTGATCTTAGTCTGTTTTGATGAAGAGAATTATCGGATTTATCAGTCGCTACAATAAAAATTCAAAGCCCAGTCATTAAATTAAAAATACTAAAGTTTTTGCAAATCCATCTTCATCAAACAGGGATCGATGCATGTTAAAATGCAGAAATGTAAAAACGCAGAGTAGTTAAAAACCTTCCTTTCGCTTATGGACTTGCACGAGGCAAAGGTTTCTAACCCAATGTTGTTTAGAAAAGGAGTACCTCATTTTTTTAAATAAGGAAGTGATATAAAAACATATTGGTTACTACACAGCCAATCTTTTATTTCACAAAAAAAGCCTGTAGGGCTTTACTTTTTCTAGCCCTGGATTGCAATCCAGGGCTAGAAATCGATTTAATAATCAATTTTGGCGGCATTTTTGGTTAAAAATGATGACAAAATTAATCTGGCCGATATAAATAACCCTGTGGCTGTGTAATTACACATACGTTTTTAAATCACTTCAAGATTCTCGCAAGATTATTTAATTCCAGAGGAACGATATCTTAATAACTCCTGTGCTATGAAGTTACTATAAGCTCCATCGGATCGACACCTTCTGTTGGCGTTGATAAATTGCTCATGCGGTTTTAATTTCGCACCTACGGCGCTTCCCAGAACTTACTCATTGTTATTACTGTAATGTCGTCACTCTGTGACTTTCCTTTACTAAACGACATTGGGATTCCAACTTTTTGCCGAAACTCAAATTACTATAATGACTGTTTCAAATCTGCAAAATATCATAAACCTACAGGGATAATCTTATTTTGTGGCAAAATAATTCGGCATGCAAAAAATCCTTGTACTAGGAGGAACACAATTCATCGGTCGGAATCTTGTGATGCGACTCCAAGAAATGAATGAATTCGACATTACCCTTTTCAATAGGCAACAAACTCAAGCGGACCTCTTTCCTGACATCAATAAAATAAAAGGAGACAGAAAAACCGATGACATCAAGCAAATTGCCAAAAAAGAATGGGATTATGTGATCGATCTCTCATGTTATTATCCTGACGATGTGGTCAGAACACTGTCTCAGTTGCTAAAATCGACAAAGAAGTACATTTTCATTTCCACTTCTTCGGTGTATGATAACGAAAACGACAAATCAACATTGAGAACTGAAATAGCCGAAACCTTGAAATGCAATAGCCAACAAAATAGTGATCAAACAACTTCAAGTTATGGCAATAGAAAAGCGGAATGTGAGCGTATCCTCATAGCTTCTGGGATGAATTACACCATTCTTCGTCCTTGTCTGGTGTATGGTGATTATGATTATACGGATCGATTATATTATTGGATTCATCAGGTCAAACAAAATGTTACATTAGTCCTACCTGATAATGGAGAACGGATATTTTCGTTGACCTATGTGCATGATCTGGTTGAAAGCATTGTCAAAGCCATACGATCGCCCCAAACATCTGGAATATATAATGTCATCAGTACCCCCAAGGCAAGTATAAAGCTGATTACAACTTGTATCTGCGAATTGATGAATAAGGAAATTAATGTACTTAATGCCACTCCCGACTTCCTGAGGGAAAACAAGATATCGGAATGGACTGATATGCCACTGTGGATCGATGGTGACTACTGCACATACAGCAATGATCGTATTAAAAGAGATTTTGCATTCAAACCCACTGGATTGAAAGAAAGCATTAAAAATACCATCTCATATCACAATGGTTTGGGTTGGCACCAGCCAAAGTATGGTATTTCAGAAGCCAGGCGGCAGGAATTATTGAATCAACTTATGAATTGAAATCCTAGGCTAATTAATAAAAAATTCAATAAGTTCAGTAACTATCATGAGCCACATTCTGATGGTATTGCTTTTTCAATGGCCTTAAAAAATTGCTTCTTACCACTCTATTTCCAAGGATGAAGGCTGTGTTTCGTCACAAAACAGGTGTTTTCACCCTACTCCATACTTTATCCTTTGCATTATCTTGTCAGAGAATATTAATAATTAAGATCACATTGTTATAACCACCCCTTTTCATGAGAAGCATAATATACACTCTTGCCATCAGTATTGGCATTGTCCTGCTCACTTTTGGTTTATTTCACACATTGGAATCCTCTTTATCAGAATCATTGGCTTTGCTTGAAAAGAGTCCAAATCAGTTTGCTATTGTTAGTTTTTTAGTATTGGCTTCAGATATAGTCTTGCCCATTCCTTCGTCCATAGTCATGTATATCAATGGTTATTTTCTTGGGGTCATTTCAGGAACCTTGGTATCACTTGGTGGGCTTATGGTCGGCGCAATCCTGGGGTACTTTATCGGAAAAGCGGGTTCAAATCATTATCAGCCAAAAGATAAGGAGAAGGCAGATCAAATACTTTCCAGGTATGGACCATCGGCAATTTTTCTGACCAGAGGCATTCCCATCCTTTCCGAGAGCATTTGTTTTGTTTGCGGAATTCATAAAATAGATTTTAAGAGATACTTGTTTTTGAATTTTATAGGATATCTACCAGTCTGTCTATTGCATGCCATTTTTGGAAATATGGGTTATGAAGGAGGAGGTATATTTATTTTTTCATTTGCCAGCTCGATTATTGTTTCAATGATATTCTGGTTTTTCGGCAAGTACATTTCACCAAAAAATGAGTTGGTTTGATTTGAAATTCTGCAGATTATTTGGAATGGACAAGTAAGGATAAAGATAATTTTTCCGTTTTATAAACATCTAATGCCCAAGCAGATACAACTTAACTACTTGCATTTCAAAAAATATAGATGTAACTTATAATCTAAAATATTTTATTTCATAACCCTTAAAATTCATTCTTATGAATGCACCAGTAAATATTGTTTATCCTATTCAAGGAGAATCATTTCCGAAGATCGATCCAAGACCGAGTCTGCAAAGTGCCTATGTCACTTTTAGTTTCAGTGTCACAAGAAGCGGAGGTCCATCCGATGTGACCTGGGGTGTCGATAATCAGACACTTGGCAAAGCCACTTATTACGACATGTTCAGCGCACAATTTGTGTGGAAACTCCCAGGTGGAAAGCACGAATTCTGGGTAAAAGGTGATTCTGGATCGGATAGCGTTACTTTTGCTGTTTAGTCTAGGTTCTTAGATTTTTAAGGTGTTTATCAATATTCTTTTCTTTTATAATCAATATTAATTGTTGGTATAGGAATTATTCTATGCCTAAAACTTGTGGATGTAATGAGTGAGGATATTGGTGGGCACCTTTGTTATTTTTTTGTTGGATTTTGACTTTTTACATTTGATTACTTCGCCTTACATTAAGAAATCGATTGTACCATTCTTCGCATTTTATATTGAATTGGTTTTCCTTCCAATGGTCTTTCAATAAGCTTACTCCATTAATTGTGACAAATTCCTTGCGTAGATTTACTTAAATGTAGCGTAATTCTACGCAATGTTTATTGCTGGGTTATGGAAGATGCTTTGGCGAGGGTTGGAATTGCTATTTTTAGGAATTGGGATATAGCATTGGCATGTAATATTTTTAAGCATCTGATTATCCGTGTATACTCGTTTATTATTTGAATAAACACGGTTATAAATGGCGATTGTTTTTTTAATAAAACCAAATGGTAATCAATAAAAATTTGGAATTACACTAGGCAGATATAAGGGATATGTATATGAAAAAAAGTTCGGATATATAGAAGTTATCTTTCACCAAAAAACAAATCATGGAGAAAAAACTAGAAAAATTTAAAATAGATTATGACAACACTGTAAAATACATTTTTCACCTTTCTGATATTAGATTTAAATTGTTAGGATTATTACCAATTGCAACTGGAATTGCTTTTTCATTTACAAACCCAGAATCATCTCCAGTCAATAGTTTGATACTAGGAACTCTAGGGCTTATGGTAACACTTGGAATTCTATTTTACGACCAAAGGAATTCTCAAATTTATGATGGTTTAATGAGCAGAGCCAAAGAAATAGAGAAAAAAATGGAATTAGAGAAAATTAAACCGAATGAGCAGTTTGGTGGAACATTTAGGAATAGACCAAAACGTGGAAGAAAGCTATTTGGAGCTATCCTAATGTGGCATGATAGAGGATTAGCTATTATTTATTCAACTGTAATTTGGGTATGGTTATTCATAATTATTACTTCAAGCATAAGCATTTTGGGAATAAATAAAGAAGGATTTAATAGGGGGTTAATTGGGTTGTCAATAGTGATTTCTTTGATCTTGTATTATAATCTAATCAATTTAGATAAGAAGTCAGGAGAAATTAACAATAATGAATAATAATGATTGGAAGAAAATGAAGGCGAAAAGATAACATTAGGTAAGAAGTAATAGCTCCTTCGTCGCTACTACTCTTATCATTGTCGTTAACGACCATAAAAAGTGAGAATAAAAAATAAATGATTGAGACTAATGTAAAAAAAGATTTTCTTGAATTGTTCTATCATGAAATAGATGGACAGGAATTAGCTAAAGGAAATAAACTAAATGCTTTTGTCTTAAAAATTAAGAACAATGCATTCGCATATGATGAACTGGTCGAATCATTGTCCAACCAACTTTACAAATTTGCATTATCAAGAAATGAAATAAAAGCTTTGGAAAAGGATAAGAAGTATGGCACTCTTATAAACCGAGCCAAAGCCAAACTAAGACAATACACAAGTAATGAAGGCGAACTTGGTGAAATTCTACTTTATTGCTTATTAGAGTCACATCTCGTCTCACCAAAAATTTTAACAAAACTTGAATTAAAAACAAATAGCAACGATTATGTCAAAGGTGCAGATGGTGTTCATTTACTTGAAATCAATAAAAAGGAATATCAATTAATATTAGGGGAATCAAAATTGAATACAGATATTAAGAATGGTATTTACGACGCATTTGGATCACTCAAAAAATTCATTCTGGATCAATCAAAAGCTACATTTGAAATTGCGCTTGTCAATAGCCAACTTGTAAAAGAAGCTTTCGATGCAAACTTATACAAATTCCTTAAGAAAATTATTATCCCAAGTGCACAAGAAGATTCAACTTATTTGGATTACTCATTTGGAATATTCTTGGGGTTTGAAATTGAAGTGACTTTAGAAGAATTGCAATTATCGAATTCTAAGTTCAGACAGACCATAAGAGCTAAATCAAAGATGGCTATTGAAGATATTATTGAATCATTTAACTATCAAATTAATAAATCTGAATTCAATGGATATAGTTTCAACATTTATTTAATTCCATTTACAGAAATTGAAAAGAAGAGAAAAGAAATTATTCAACAATTAACCCAATGAGAATTATAGATCAATTAACTAAAGATATTTTACAAGATAGTTACTTCAAAAAACTATACCTGAAAAGTTCTTTGAATTCAGCACAAATGATTTTCAATTCAAATAATCAGAAAACTAATCTTTCGGAAAAAGAATTTGTTGACATACTGCGTTTTTCAGATATTCTTTCTAATTCTGGTAGTTCCGAAGGAAGAAATAAATCACACAACATCATTTCCTATTTAAATGCTGAATACAAAACAAATGAAGTATATCGTACATTTTCAAAAGCAGTATACTCCAAGTTGGGGAATTTTCCAGCATTACAATATCTAGAAAACAAAGACAATAACAAGGCAGAAGTTCCAATTTTAAGAGCAATACAAGAAGAGGCAAAAAAATTAATACAAGAAGTTCCTGAATCTGATTCATTGGTCTTTACTGATAGCCAGTATGAATTATACCAAGAATTAACAAACTCTATTCAATTCAGTTTTTCTGGACCTACTTCAATGGGTAAGTCTTTCATAATTAAAGCTTTCATCAAGAAAGTTATAATGAATATCCCTCCTGAAAATTTGGTCGTAATAGTACCAACAAGAGCACTTATAAATCAATTCGCTACTGAATTAAAACAAGAGTTAAAAACAATTTTAGAAAATTACGATTATCGCATACTAACGAATTCCAGTATTGCTGACTTTGAAGAAAGCGTTAAGCATAATTATATATTGGTGCTGACACCTGAAAGATTAATAAGTTATTTAAGCCAACCAAATGCCCCTTCCATTGGTTTTGTCTTCGTTGATGAGGCACATAAATTGGCAAATGAGAAAGACTCAAGAAGTATAACTACATATACCGCAATAGAGAAAGCTATAAATAAATTTGGAAATTTAAAACTCTATTTTTCCTCTCCAAATGTTTCAAATCCAGAAATTTTTTTAAAATTATTTGATAGAGTTATTGAAGATTCATTATTTCAAACAGATGAGTCACCAGTATCTCAAAATCTCTTTTTTATTGATCTGCTTTCAATATCTGTTGAATTAATTGTAGATGAAAGTCCAGTTAATTTATTCGTGTCGAAAGAATTCTGGAAAAACAACACGACATCTGCAATAATAGATTACGTAGGAAACGACAAAAACAACCTAATCTACTGTAATAGTAAAAACAGAACAATTGAGGAAGCAAATAATTATGCAAAAACACAAAGTCCATCCTATAATTCTGAAAAAATTATTAATGCAATTAAACAAATCAAAGATTACATTCATCCCGAGTATTATTTGTCTGATCTCTTAAAATATGGAATTGCGTATCACTATGGAAAGCTCCCTCAATTGATTCGCAATCTCGTAGAAGGTTTATATAAAGAAGAAATTATAAAAAATGTCTTTTGTACCTCAACTTTATTAGAGGGAGTTAATATGCCAACTCAAAACATATTTATCCTAAGTGATAAAAATGGTAGCAAACCATTACAGCCAATTGATTTTTGGAATTTAGCAGGAAGAGCTGGACGCCTCACAAAAGAACTTTCTGGGAATATATTTTGCATCAAAAGTGAAAAATGTCTATGGAAGAATAAAGAGGCTTTGTTGACAGAGAAAATTGAATTGAAACCAACAGTAATTTCTAAGATAGATCGGAATATTCGAAAAATTGAAAAGATATTAAAAGAAGAGGATGTCTCGGGGACAGAAGAAGAAAAGGACATCTTGAAATATATATCAAATATTATTGCAGTGGACACATTGGAAGTAAATTCGAATTATAAGAGTCCAATTATTGAGAAACTAATTTCTAATAACAAAGAAAAAATAATTGAGTTAGCTAAAACTACAGTTGAGAACTTTGAAATACCTTATTCCATTCTCCGGTTTAATCAATCGATTAATTTAAAAACACAAAACAAAGTTTTTGAACTACTCTCGAAATCAATCAAGAAAGGAGAAAGAGTTCTTCTGCCTAAAAGTTCAGAAATCAATTATAAGAATTGTTTAATAGTATTAAACAATATGTATATACTATATAATTGGGAAAATGCAGAAAAGAGATTACAAAATAAGAACAGTCTTAAATATTATGCAGTACTCATGAATCAATGGATGAATGGATTAAGCTTGAAACAGATAATTCAAGAATCTATTGTGTATCATGCCAATAACAATTTAAAGATTCAAGTGAATTATAATGAGTATGTATCATTCGAGAAGAATAACAAAAAACATATTAATATTCTTATTGAAAAAATAATTGATGACATCGAATACATCCTGAGATTTTTATTTGAAAAATATTTTAATCATTATCATCAAATTTTAATAAAATTGTTGAGTGAAGAAAATGCAGGGGAAAACTGGGCCTCATTATTAGAGTACGGCACAAAAAATAGAATAATAATTGCCCTTCAAAATTTAGGACTCTCAAGATATACTGCTACTAAAATATATGAAAAGGCGAACCAAGGATTGATAATTGAAAATGGAAAACTTAAAACTGTAAAAAAGACGTTGCTATTAAAAGCGTTTTCAAAAGATTCACTTGAATTTGCTGAAATACAAAAAGTAATATAAAACGGTAGCTATCATTATGTATGACAGCATATCTCTCCTATCTTAGTGAGACGCTGCATACAATTCATCGCTTCCAACTCGTCCAAAATCACAACTTCCATCCATTTCTTCATGAAGAATTCACACTAACCACTCGTCCATTTCCAGCTCCAAATTCATTTTTCCAAATTAATATTTCCGAATTCAGAGAAATCTATTACCATTAAAAATGTGGTACTTTCAATTGATTCTCTGTCACTAATAAAAACACATTCAATAAAAACAATATTTTTTGTTATGCCCACACTTCTTTCACCGTTATACAAATAGAATGAATGAGACAGAATTTCAGCACAAAGTATTTTCATTATCCGAGCGCTTGTTTCCTATGGTTTCTCGTATGCTGGGAAATACTGCAAGCGCTGAAGATGCCATTCAAGAAATAATGATGAAACTCTGGGTAAAGCGGAATAAAATTGCCAAGCACCCAAATATTACAGCTCTTGTATTCTTAACGGCTCGTAATTTTTGTATTGATATATTGAGAAAAAAAGGGCCGAAATTTGACGATTCTTCTTTACAACTAGAGATAATAAAATCAAATTATGGAGAAGAACAATTGGAATGGAAAGAGCTTAATATTATTATCAAAAAAATTCTTAAAAGGTTACCAGAGCAACAAAGGGATGTAATAATCATGCGAGATTTAGATGGCTATGATTTTACTGAAATAGCTGCTGTAACACAACTTAAAATTGAACACGTCAGGGTTTTATTATCGCGAGCTAGAAAACAGGTCAGTTTAGAATTGGAAAAAACATATAGCTATGAAAGAAGATGAGTTAGAAAAATTGATTCAAAAGTATAAAGAAGGAGACAGTACTTTGTCTGAAGAAAAGGTTTTGTTCAATAATTCAAAAAAATCAGAGTCTTCTCTCGAACTATGGTTCACTTTTGTAAATGAAAATAAAACAGAAATACCAAAAGATTTAAATTCCAGACTTTGGCAATCATTTCAAAATAAAAAAGCCAATAAGCGAAGATTCTTGGTGAAAATTATGGGAGTGGCAGCCTCAATTTTGATTTTGGGTATTTTCTTAATTGGCAACTTTGAGCAAAAAGAACAAAGTTATTCTGAGAAAGAAAGGTTGCTAAATCAAGCCTTGGCCATGTTTGAAAGTAATGAAGGCGAAGAGAATCAACATACTGTTTTTTACGAAAATGACCTAATCATTATTTACATGACTACCGAATAGAACAATGAAGTCGTTTAATTACATATTGCCAATTCATTTGCAAGTCATTTTAACATACATTATTAAACGGCTTCAATCTTAAAATTGAAAATCATTAAAAATCTAGCATTTAAAAATATGAAAAATATAATCCTAACGGCATTCGCAATAATACTATCCATTTCGTTGATCCAAGCACAGGCTAAAAAAGAAGAAGATCAAATAAAGGAATACATTCACCTTGAGGTGAAAGATGGTGCAAATCCAGATATTTATGTAGATGGGAAAAAATTTGATTTCCCAATGGAATTATTGGATCCTGATAAAATCGAGTCAATAGAAGTTATAAAAGGTGAAAAGGCAATAAAGGAATACAATGCAAAAAATGGTGCTGTGTTGATTACAACAAAAGTGTCTAAAAACAAAATAAATGAGTTCGACCATATTGAAGTGAAGAAGAATAATGGTAAAACTCCGATGGTAATAGTAGATGGTAAGGAATATAATCAGGCAACCCTTAATAAGTTATCTCCCGATAATATTGAAAGTATAAATGTAGTCAAAGGTGAGCAAGCGATGAAAAAATATAATGCTCCCTACGGTGTTATAATTGTAAAAACCAAAAAAGGGAAGAAAAATTAATATGTCCATTTAAGGGGCCGTTCACGTTTACTAAACTTTGGAAGTTTAGTAAACGTGAACGTAACGTAACCTTAAAAAAGATATCCCAAACCCGCTCTCAAACCAAGCGATGAATACCGCTGCTCGACTCCTGTAGATGGCAATAGTACTGAACTCAACGAGCGATAATACCTAGCAGAAAGTCTTGCACGCAATCTCGGTGTGATACCATACCCCACTCCAGCATTCAAACCCAAGTTCAGTCCAATACGTGATTTAAAAATATCGGGATCTTTGGTTTCTAATCCTTCTTCGGTATTCAAATACCCGCTAAATTGTTGTTTCAAATTCAGAATACCTGTTGCCTCTCCGAAGATGGACCATCGATTCATTCTTCGCTCGTAACCCAATGAAATCGGCAAATCGATCTGAGTCAATCTATTGTAACGAACCCAGTAAACGGTATTGATTGTTGTTTCAACTCCAGTGGTATATGTCGTGGTTAAATTTCCCTGGAGGTCAATAAGAATTACATCTGGAACCTCGACCGTTGTGAAAGTAGAATCAGAAACAAAATTGTATGAGTACTTTTCATTCCATCGATTGACGGACAAACCCAATTTGCTGTAAAATCCTCCTCCTATCATATATTTCAGAGAAACACCTAATGAAACGTGTTCTATTGGAGCTTCTAAACTATCCCGCGCCGAAACAAATCCATCCAAACTGTCTACTGAAATTGTTCGACTAAATGGTCCTGCACCTCCGTACAATTCAAATTCAAATTTCCGAGACGGCTCTATAGGTTTTATTAATGGATTCACGTCTACAGCCAAAGTACCCATCTCCCTTTCGTAAAACAACATTGCGTTGTAATAAGGCAATTTGTCTATATTGATAAGCTCTGAAATTAGTTCTTCTTTTTCATTGGCTTCCTCACTTTTCAGATCTCCATTTATGATAGTACCGACTGCAGGTTTCTCATTGGCAAGCAAGCCTGATTTTTCACTTCCTTGATCCATGGATGCACCAGAATTGAGATCTCCTGTACTATTTAAGGTATTCGATTTAATATTGGTTTGATTCGAAATTATTGTATTTGTTTCATTAGTATTATTTTCTTCATTCTCGGAATTAATTGATTCAGATTCCTGTGACTTCACTTCTTCAATTATATTCGATAATAGTTCGCTTGTGGAAGTCTCACTTATGGTCTCATTTCCAGTTTTGGCTACACTTTCCTCCACAGCTATTGCCTTGGCTTCTTGTATGTTGGGGAGGTCCAAACCATCTTTTTGAAGGTGCCACCACAATCCTCCGACGAGCGCTATTCCCACCAGGCCTCCAAACCACCAAAGCCACAGTGCCTTGCGGTCTTTTTCTTCATCCTCAATACCAAGTGACCTCCATAGTTCACGTTTATCCACGTGGACTTCATGGCCCTTGAGGCGTTCTTTTATTATATTTTCTAGGCTAAATTTACCCATGATTCTCTTGTTTTTATTTTTGATAGTTGGTCTCTAAGCATACTCTTTGCTCTTGATAATCTTGATCTCGATGAAGCTTCTTCTATGTCCAGCATTTCTCCAATTGCTTTGTGACTAAAACCATCTATCACTGCCAGGTTAAAAATCTCTCTATAGGCGTCAGGTAATTTTTCTACCACTGCGAGTATTTCATCTGTGGTAAGTTTTTCAATAATAGTTTCATTTTTCTCGGGAATTTGGATGATCTCATTGTCAATAGATACCAAATTCGCTTTCTTTTTCCGTAGTTCGGACAAACAAACGTTGATTGTCACTTTGGTCATCCAAGAAGTCAATTTTCCCTTCTTGGGATCATGCATATGTATATTATTCAGGATACGCAGAAAGCTCATCTGTAAGGAGTCTTTGGCTTTCTCTCGATCTCCAATATATCGGATACAAATCGCATACAAAAGATCACCGAACTGATTGACCAACATCCGTTGAGCCTTGGGCTGCTTTTGGATGCATCCATCGATAATCTTTTGTATGTTATTGTTTAATATCATTATATTTTCCAAGGTCTATTTAGTTTTAATTAAAACCAGCATCAACCCGGATATTAGCGTTACAATTCTCGACCGTAAAAAGGCCCGATCTTCCTGTTTCTGGATTTATGTCATTACCATTAGTTACAATTGTATTCTGTTCTAAAATTTCAAGTCCAGAAGGTGTATTTACTGCCACATAATAGATTCCTGGTGGTACATTAGAAAACTGATACCACCCCTCTTCACTTACTGTTTCACGGACCAATACATTGTCATCATTATAAAGCAATACACCTAAATCATGCAACTCTTGATCATTGATATCATATACTCCTGATGTACCTCCTTGAACATCCCTCCATGTTCGACCACGCACTCTATTATTATAATCATTTACAAGAAGGCTGAATGAAGCAGTATTACCTATAGCATCTGTTACTTCCGCTTCATAAATTCCTCCAGATTCTACATTGAATATTGACGTGGATACTTGCCCATCACTCAATGCAGTCTGGTATGGAGGCAAACCACCCTGAATGCTAGTCACTATAGTAATATCAGGGTTACAGCCAGTATAATACATATTGGTTATGTTTACGAAATCTGGAAGAATAATACCCAAGTCAACATTCTGAAAGGTCTCGCCTTGAGATATAGTCAGCTCACCTGACCTAAATAAATTTCCGCTTAATTGGAAATCACTATCCTGGTCCTCACTTCCCACATTCATTATTACCTCCTCATAAATATTACTATTATGAACTCTGACAATATATGATCCTGGCAGTAAATCCGTAAACTTATATGAATTTTCAGATGCGATAAGAAACGTCGGGAATAAACCAATTTCCGATCCAGAAACCGTCTGTAATGTCACATACAGATTTGGTATATTAAGGTCCTCTCCCGAATCTCTTACATTATTCGGAATTTCATCAACCCAAAACTGTCCAGAGATTTCGCCAGTATTAATGTATTCATCAATTTTCACCCTAAACGAACCCTCGACCAAATACTCATCAAATTCTAATTGATTAAGTTGAAATGAGTCTTTATCTGCAACCAAAATGCCCGAAAATGTACCCGATATATAATCACCAAAATTCTCGATTCTTACCTCAAATTGATTACAACCGAATGCATTATTTACATGATCTCCGCACATTAATTGCAGCTCTGGATTGGTAGGTCCTACTGGCCCTTGAATAAGCATCCCTGAAGGATTAAAATCTCCTTTGTCCGTGGCAAAAACATCCATATCAAACGTTTTAAATTTACCCGGAGTCCCACCTCGGATCAAGACTTTTTCATCATTTGAAATATACACATCCACATCCATTATCACTGGAG
The DNA here is from genome assembly GCA_965230575.1 of Saprospiraceae bacterium. Classification (GTDB taxonomy): domain Bacteria; phylum Bacteroidota; class Bacteroidia; order Chitinophagales; family Saprospiraceae; genus CAJXUU01. The sequence continues at coordinate 3,864,229 of OZ246013.1, read as the reverse complement.
CCATTTCACCATCTACCGAATACTCTATATATTCATCCAAACCATCACATATTCTCACATCTTCGAAATCATTGACCTCGACCGATGTTGAAATATCCATAATCCCAGTACTTTTTAAATTTTCAGGATCAACAAATTGAATGGTATAATTGCTACTCTCACATCCCACCACGATGGCTGAAAATGTGCCATCTGCACTCGAACCATCGGCAATCGGTGTAATCACCTGAACCACATCTTCTCCTGACCTCAACAGGGCATAGGCGCTTTGTAAAGGTTCAAAATCACAATCCAACATCCTACCTGTCACAGTGGTAATAAATGTACTAAGGTCTGCATCAATTGTCCCTATATTTTCGTCTGCCTCAAAAGAACCTAGTTCATGCGAAAGTACCGTTTGACCGCAATGTCTCAATGTGAGCAGAAGATTTTCCCCCTTCGGTACCTTCCCTCTAAACACACCTCTATTATCAGTATATCCCTGACCCGACACCAAACCATCGGTAGTAATCGTCACAGGAAAATTTATAACAGGATTGCCATCATCCAAAATTCGGCCTTCCAACTCGATTAATGGAAATGGTGCATCACAATTCCAAAATGAAAAATGTGATACTTCGGCTATATAAAAACCGTCTTGCAAGACAGCTTCCCCATCTTGAATCCATATCAAATCCGATTCATCGAATGACCAAAGTGGGATTGAATTAGGTGTATTCAAAATATCAGAAACGGGAAATCTCAAAGTAGCCTTGGCATTATCCGCAAGCTGGAGTGCAATGCCATTTGGTGATTCCAATTCAACAGCTATCATACCATAAGTAGCCAATTGAACTTCACTCTCATCTTCCAACATCCCAAGCAGATTTCCAGGCATCGAAATGCCCAAATCGGGATCTGTAGGATCATACCAATGCGTAAAAACTTGTACATCCCCTGAATATTCAGATCCACCATCTTTTATCACTACCGCATTGGCAGGAATGCTTAATTCAGCTCCACCACGGATATCAACTGTCCCTCCTTCTGATGACAAAATGGAATTTGGATCACCTCTGTCAATCATCTCAATTTGGATAAAAGACTTTCTCCCTACATCTGGAATAAATGACTTGAAACCATCAAAATATCCAGGTTTCTTTACAATTACAGAAGATTTGACTTGTCGGAGGCCCTCATTATTCACATAAAAAACCCCATTTTCGTCAGTTGTCACATCCCTATTGTATACGCTTACAGTAGCATTCGAAATTGGATTTCCTTGTTCATTGGTCACCAGGCCAGTGACCCCACTTACCACTTCAATAGTGGGATCTCCATCAGGAGTTATGGTAGTCGGCACTTCGGTTTTCTCATCCTTCCTACATCCTGCAATTGCAATCAATAGGGCAAAGAATATATATTTAAATTTTATTGAATTCATCATTAAGATTTTTAAAGATAGCCACATCTTACATGTATTTTCTATCTTTTATGCTGTATTTTTATTTGAACTGATTTAAAACCCAAGAACGTTCTTGGGGATAATACTTGAGATGCAGAGAAAACGTTGCAGAAAATTCAAAATAAATATATTATTGCAAATTTCGCCCCACGAATCATTGATTTTGGACATCTTTGTTCCTTTACAATTAAATCAAAATAAACTTCGCTGAAAGAGATTAGAAACATAATAGCCTGCTACGATTCTACAGACCATGCTAAAGAAAAACTCGCCCTTGCTTCTGTAGTCAATGTCGAGGAATCTTCCTATCGCAGGATAGGTGCTCGGATGCTTGTGAGTAGTTCAGGGCATTGGGTCGGAGGAATTAGCGGGGGATGTCTGGAAGGTGATGCCCTCAAAAGATCTCAAAAGGCTATTTTCAACAACATACCGTCTCTCGTCGTATACGATACACTTGATGACGATGCCAATCAAATTGGTGTAGGTCTTGGTTGCAATGGTCGGATTGAAGTACTTTTTACACCGATAGATCCCGAAGATATAAACAATCCCATCGAACAATTGAGGTCTATTGCCGCATCGAACAATCCTTCTATATTGTTAAAAATAGTGGAATCAAATGCTGACAACGTAAAACTGGGGCAAAGTCAATTGATTTTTCAATCTCAAGATGTTATTGATTTTTGCAATATTGATCCCGTCGTCATGCAAAAGGCCATTCATGAAGTAGAATTTCTCAAACGCCCCAAGCTGAAGGAACTCCTCACCACAGATAATCAAAAGCTAAAAGTCCTCATCGAATTTATTCGCCCAGAAACTAAATTGATAATCGTCGGAGATAATTATGATGTATCGGCATTGGTTGGGATTGCAGATGAATTGGGTTGGGAGTGTCATATCATCGGGCGCAAGAAAAAGATCTCTAAAAAAACATTCAAAATCGCCAAGTCAGTACATGAATATGAGGCATTCGGTGAGGTGGTCCTGGACACCTATTCGGCCGTAGTCTTAATGACACATGACTACAATTGGGACAAGAAGATTTTACCTCAAGTTATTGATAAGGGTGTGCCGTACATCGGGATGTTGGGGCCAAAGAAAAGAATGCTCAAAATGCAAGCGGAATTGAATTTGGGTGAATTGGAGGATATTTCTCATTTTCATAGCCCAGTTGGTTTAGACATTGGTGCTGAGTCTCCTGAAGAGATTGCCTTAGCCATCGTTGCAGAAATAGTAGCCACTTTTCGAGAGCGTAGTGGGCGATCATTAAAGTATAAGGAAGGGGTGATTCATGATTATTGAGCAATGGTGAGCGTAAAAAGCCAGAGATCAAAAACCTAATAGTGAATTCTACTGAACTGAAATGTTTCTGAACTTTTCTTGGATGACGTATCGAAAACTAAAGTAGGCGTCACAGCTTTAATCAAGACCATGACACCTATTTAAGTTGGAAAATATTAGTCTATATCCACTCTAAAATAGCTATTGATCTGAGCATATTCACTTTTGGGATCAATATTACCATCGCCTCCCGTCAATTTCACGAGACTTTTTGGGTCTAAACAAACATTCTTAAACTCTTTAAATTTGTCAAAAGAATCTTTCATAATAAAAAATTTTAATTGGTTAAAAAATGAATTAATTGATTTAAAAAAGATATTCGTAAATGGTAAGATTAAAACGGAGCTGCTTATTTTTTATTTTATTATGAAGAATTTAATGCATGTCCTTCCTATTTGAACTTCTTAAAACTTGATCTTAAAAAAGGTTTTCGAATCATTTGTAACGTCTAATTCGCTATATTGTATTTTAATGAATAACGTTGTCGAATTAGTAAATCAGTAATTAATATGAAAAATATTCTCCAAACTAAATATTTGAGTTTTGTAATATTCACACTCTTTGTAATCATTGGTTGCGCAGATAAATATTCCAAAACAGATCTCCAGGGAAATTGGAGTGTAAGCGAATGGACAAAAGAATCAACTGGCAAATCTATATCCAGTAAAATGGACATGAACTTCGAGGCAGATGGTCTATATTCCATTGATTATGGTTCTAAAAAGGAAGCTGGAAAATATTGGATTTCTGGAGAATACCTCCACACTGTCGCAGATGGAAAATCAGAAATGAGTGTAAAAATCATGAATCTGAGTCAGGATTCTTTAGAATTGCAAATGAATAGAGGCGGAAGTTTGGAAAAGGTCATTTTGCTGAAAAAATAGATGTTAGTGGTTTCCTGATAGGAATATGGACTAAGAATTCATTGATTCTTTTGTCATAATTGATTGTCGCAGGAAATATAAGAATTGAATATTCATCTACAATATCCGTCTAGATTGTTTAAATTTAAGAACCAAATGACGACAAACATGAAAAACCTATTATCCATTTTTACGAGTTTCCTATTTATCATTGCCCCATATTTTTGCTATGGTCAAATATCCAAACAATGGGAATTGTATGTTCCTAGCGAGTATTCCCAACGACCGTCCCACAATACCAATACCAATTGCCATCTCAAGACACTTCAATTATCCGAGGACAGATATGTTGTCCTGGGCAGCAAGATAAATCTTAACGATGATCGACAGATTTACCTTTTTAGTTTTGATACTGATGGCAACTTGCTTTGGGAATATCTCTATACAAGCGAAAATAGCGTTACCGATATCCCAACAGATATGACCCTCAACAGCGTGGGTGATATTTTAGTCACGGGAAAGGTCGTAACCTATCAGGAATGGGGATTTGAAAAATACATTGAGTTTTCCAACTACCTATTGTTGAGTATATCTTCAGATGGAATATTAAATTGGGAAAAAGAAATTATAATCTCGGAACTTAGCAATGATTTTGGAACTTCAGTTGTTGTCGATTCAGAAGACAACATCTATACATTGGGCAAGATCACCAATGAGGACAATGACGATACCAATAATATCATGTTACACAAATTTGATAGAGATGGCAACCAAATTTTTGCAAATAATTTAGAAGGTGTACTCCCCTATCATTTATATCAGCTTGAAGATCGCCTTGTTGCTGTAGTAGATCAAGATTTTTCTCCATCAAAAATTTATCACTACGATTTTGCGGGAAATCTTATCAAATCTTATGCAAAGGAGTATATCGGACGAAAAAAACTCAAATTTGATCATCAAAACAACTTTTACAATTACAACTTCACTGGAGCATTCAGGCTTGATAAATTTGACATTGATGGTGAGCTAATCTGGTCTTATGAAAAAGAAACCAATCTACCAGACAATGTATCTGGTGATGAATTGACAGACTTCATTATTGACGAAGTGGACAATGTATACGTAACGGGAAGATTTTACGGAGAACATTATGGCGATAAGGACTTGTATACAAATGGTGACATCCTTACCAGCAAATTGGATGGAGATGGTAATGTAATCTGGGAACATATCTACAACTATGACGACACCATTTCCGGGCAATATGGGCAAAAAATTCTTTTGGATGAAGAAGGTCTCACCTATGTCATTGGATATCAAACAGAAGAACTCAATGGTGAATTATTCGCTTCAGATGACATGGTGATTTTGATCTATGATGTGGATGGTGATCTCCTCCATCATATTATCCACAATGGAGACGATGAAGGTGAAGATTATGGTATAAATCTCATTATTGATGCTCCTGACTTTTATGGAATCGGTTATTCTGAAAACAATTTTGGTAAGGTAGATTACAACATTATAAAATACTCAAAATTGAGTTCGACTGATGAAATTGAATTTGCCGATGAGCCAATAACAGTCTTTCCCAACCCAGGTTTTGGCGAATTTACAATAGACTGCGATCAAGAAATATCTAATGTTCAGATCATTGATTATTCAGGGCGAGTTGTTTTACAAAAAGCCAATATTCCTTGCCACTCCACGCTTGATTTGAAAGCGCATCCCGATGGCATTTATAGTTTAAAATACACCATGAATGGCAAGGATTATGTCCAGTCTTTGATAAAAATCTAACGCTGGATAGTCATTAGATAGGCAATTATCTCACCCAGTTTACCCTTGATCTGAGTTTCATTAAGGTGTTCATTTGTCGAGAAGACTTCACCCCAAATAGGCATTGCTCGGGTACCATGAGCCTTTGACATCCTCCTGCCATCGATAATATTGGCAATTTCTAATATTGGGAATTCATCATTTTTGCGATTCGCTCTTATCATAGTCAAATCCGCTGGTTGGATATCTAGTGTATCAATAATAATTCCTGTACCATCCAATCCATGGCATACGCTGCAATATTTCTGAAAGTGCAATTTTCCACTTTGTGCTTGCACAGCCCTTGAGTTTTTGGGTGGTTTTGAATCACAACTCGATACAACAACGAACAGAAGAGCGGCAAAAAAAGTAAGAATAAATCCAAAATTCGTTAATGACAAAAAGCTAGAGTTTTTCATTCAATATAAGTTTTGAGGGTTAACAATATTGATATGAATTAAATTAATAAGAATGCCCATTTTCAAGAATGACATCCGTCAGTAGGCAATATGATTTGAATCGGGTTTTAAATTTCTTGGTGAATCCTTTACGATTATTTATGTGGATAGAAGTTATTAAGAAGTTTAAGAGTTGATTTTATGTTTGATGCTTATTTTTTTAACCACAAAGTTCTCGAAGAAACGCAAAGGAGAGCACTAAGGAGAGTACTAAGGAGAGCACTAAGGAGAGCACTAAGGAATTTGGAAAAAAGAAACCTGGATGTTCCCAGCCCTAAAAATTAATGGAAAGTAAATTGTATAAATCATGTATTTTATCGAAAATTGGGAAACAAACTCAAAACTTCGAGAATGAACTTATTGAAACCTTCTCTTTACCTGGTTCTTATTCTTTGTTTATTCCTGGCTTGCAAGGAAAAAACAAAAGAAGATCCTACGGCACAAGCTCAAAATACCAATAGTGAAGAAACTTCAATTCACAATGAGATTCAAACGGCAAATTCAAAATGGAAAGCGTTCATAAATCTGAAATCAGATTCACTCTCCACCTTATATACAGAGCATGCCATTAAGATCTTTGATGATGGAGAAACAATTGTTGGAGGCAATCCATTAAAAGAGCATTACCTGTCAAGCGCTGATCCCATAAATTTGATTTCCTCAGATACTGTACTGATGGCTAATTCGAATAGAGGCCTGGTCTATGAGATGGGAGAATACACGGATAATTCAAATGCCAAATTCAAACAAATCGTAATTTGGGAAAGTAAAGACTCTCAATCAAAACGTGTATTCGAATTTGCATCGAAAATTGAAGGTTCTGAAAATGATCTAGTCGAAATCAATTCAAGAAGAGATTTGTGGATCAAGCTCTGCAATATGAATGATGCCGAGAATCTTATCAACGAAATGTACAGCCAAAACACCTTGTATTTCAATCACAAACCACTAATTATAGGTCGAGAATTATTGGTCAAGGAATACGCCTATATGAATAGGGAAAATTACCAACTTACCTTGAATCCGATCATTGTGGATCAGGTAAATGAAAATTTTGTCTTCGAAATAGGCCAATGCAAGGGCAGCTATAATGGGAAATACATTATAATTTGGCGCAAAGAATCGAGCGGCAAATGGGAAGTTTTCATAGACTCCAATATCTAATCCAGAAGAATAAAAAATTAAATAACTCAACAACTCAATACATTAAATGGAAAATACCTCCGAACTATCAGCCCGTGTCAGAGAAGTGCTTCTTTGTGGAAAATGGATCGCAAATACCAATTTCAAAGAACAAATATCTGATTTGACATGGAAGCAAGCCACTCATAAAATAGGATCATTGAATACAATCGCTTTATTGACCTTTCATATCAATTACTATCTGGCTGGGGTCATAAATGTCTTTGAGGGTGGTAAACTTGAAATCAGAGATAAATATAGTTTTGACCTCCAACCATTAAAATCAGAAGAAGATTGGCAAAATCTAAAGAATACTTTTCTCGACAATTCAGAAAAATTTGCGGATCATGTCGAAGCTATGTCAGAGGAAAAATTGGATGCTGTATTTGTAGATGAAAAATATGGAACGTATCGTAGAAATATTGAAGGTACCATAGAACATGCCTATTATCATTTTGGGCAAATTTCATTGATTAGGAAGATGGTCCTGGAAGCGGAAAATGCAGGTTGATTTTTAAAAATTAATGCTTGCCAAGAATACGCAAAGAAGGAAACAACGACAGCACGCTTCACGTATAACTTAGCGAACGCCTTGTTTACCTTTTGTGTACTTAGTGGTAAAAAAAGGCTTCAACACATGCTTACTTTCCTAAATCCAAGGTCTTTGTCCTTTGTCTAGCGAACCCAAATTTTTCAAATATTTCAGTTTGCTTTAGAGGACTGATCAATCCTCTCGGAACTTCAATATCTGATTTTTTAATCCATCTTTGCAAGGTTCGTAAACTGATTCCTAATTCCTGGGCAATTTGGTGTTTGGTCTTAGGGCTATACATAATCTTAACTTTTTTAGAATATAATGATCTCATAATTATAATCGAAGAATTAAAAAACGTGACCAAACAAGTAGCTTTATATTTTCAAATAAATTAAATTAACCCTTATTGGAAATATGAAGTCAAATTCAACAAAACAAGAAAGTCTAATGAAAAAACTATTGGATTGGAAGAGCAAGGATGTATTGAAGGTATTCGATGAAGTGACACTTTGGTCGGCTCCATTCGGTAGATTATTATTGGAAAATATGCCTATGAGATCTGGGGCTACCATTGTCGACATTGGCTTCGGCACAGGATTTCCACTATTAGAATTGAGTCAACGATTTGGCGACAAGTCAAAAATATATGGAATTGATATTTGGAAAGAAGCAATCGAAAAAGTGAGGTCCAAAATAGAAATTTTAGAATTAAAGAATATTGAAATAATTGAAGAAAGTGCATCCTCGATAAGCATAGTCGATGATAAGATTGATTTGGTGACATCAAATTTGGGAGTAAATAATTTTGAAGAAAAGACAAAGGTCTACGACGAAATCAGAAGAATCCTTAAAGCAGATGGAAGGTTGTGTATAACGACAAATCCAATTGGAACTTTTGAAGAATTGTTCGATATATTCGGTGCTATTTTGGGAGAAATGGAGATGAATAATGAGGCCGTGGAATTGGGAAAATACGTTGCCCATAGAGGAACTGAAAAATCGATAATATCAGAAATCGAGAGCAGCGGTTTTAAATTTATCAAGCGTAAATTTGACACAACGACAATCAGATTTGTGGACGCTATGTCATTATTGGATCATAGTCTGATCAGGATCGGATTTAGAGCATATTGGGAAGAATTGGTGGGAGGAGAAAAAAGAGCTGAATTTATTGAACGGTTATTGGTCAAAATAGAAAAGATCATAGCAAAAAATGGAGAATTTAGAATTAGTATACCGATGCTCTATTTGGAATTTGGCAAGTGAACATCTTGAGGCTTTTGAGGGTTCAGCATTGAATTTGACCGCCATGAACACTTAGATTTTGTAAATATATTGGCCTGGGATTTTTCAATTTGATAAGCTAGTCAAGACTTGAAGTCTTCTGAAAATTAATAAGAACACATCGAGGAAAGCTTGAAACACATTCAGGAAAATCGAGTAATAATAAAGTCATTTTTCAATAATTGATTAATTTACTTTCGAAAGTGCTCATATATCATATGCAAAACATCCATAGAGTAAGAATAATAGTCATCACCGTAGTCTGGACATTTCTAGGATTATTCTTGTCGATTTATGATATTTTATTGCTGAATAGTCATCTGTCCAATGGCCAACACCCCGATTACACATTCGGTGAAGCACTTATTTTTAATTTGCTGTCTGGATTGCTAGGTGGATTTTTGGGCGCAATAGTCCTTACCTACGTCAATCGAAAATACAGCGACAAGCCATTTTATACTGGTCTGACTGTTGTGGTTATTTCCTTTGTGGTAATTGTGGCAATCATTACATTTCTCGGAGCTGTAATTCCAGCAATAATCAACCACTCCCAGCCATTTTCCAACCCTGAAGCCAAGGCCTACTTTTGGAAACTTATATCCACCACCATGCATGTAAAAAACATCATTTTTTGGGCCATTGTGGTAGCCATCACTCACTTCGCTATTCAAGTGAGCAATAAGTTTGGTCCTGGAAACCTTTGGAAGATACTTACGGGTAAATATCACTTGCCAATCCACGAAAATCGGGTATTTATGTTTATTGACCTGAAGTCGTCTACAGCTACCGCGGAGAAACTTGGGGGCGAAAAATACCATCAACTATTAAAAGATATTTTTTCGGATATGACGCGCCCGATAGTAAATAATCAAGCAGAAATCTATCAATATGTGGGTGACGAGATAGTGGTGTCATGGAGCATAGATAAAATAGAAGACAAGAATCAATACTTGAATTGTTTTTTCGAGATTCAGGCAAAGTTATTGAAAAACGGATCCAAGTACATGGACAAATATGGGCTCATTCCTGAGTTCAAGGCAGGTGCACATTATGGTGAAGTAGTGGCTGGAGAGGTTGGTATTATCAAGAGAGACATTACCTATTCGGGTGATGTGCTCAATACTACCGCTCGTATCCAGGGAAAGTGTAATTCCTTGAATTCCAAATTTTTAATATCCAAAGATCTTTATCAATATGTCAAACCTGCAGTCAAAAATTGTAATTTCAAATCCAAAGGAGAGGTCGATCTAAAAGGTAAAGAACACAGCATGGAATTGATATCCGTCGAAGCCCTTTGATTAATACTCTTGAATATGAAACTAAAAAATATAGTAGAAGATTGGTTTGCAAAATGGAGGTCAGGAGATTTTCGTAATCTTCCCATTACAGAAAAATTCAAACATACCAGCCCTTTCGGAACGATAGAAGGCAGCAAGGCATATATGGATCTGGTCCAAAATAATAGGGACAAGTTCTTAGGCTACACTTTTGAGATTCACGATGAGATATATGGAGCACAACATGCTTGTGTAAGGTATACTGCCCGCCAGGGAGAAGAGTTTAGTCTTGATGTGAGTGAATGGTATTATTTCCAAGGTGATCAGATTGAGGAAATTATTGCTTACTATCATATTGGTGAGATTCGGGAAGAAAGGAAATTGGAAGAATAAGTATCATCCTATTTATTGATCGATTTTGAATTCAACTCCAAATGAACTGAGGTTTCTAGAGATTAATTTTTATGCACACTTATTTATTGTAAAATATCAATTTCTCCGCTCCAAATACTCAATACGGAAACAGATTTAAGATCAATAGTAGAATTTTGCAACTATTTGTCCAATAATAATCGTTAAAAACAAAACTATAACATGCAATTTATCATTAATATGTATATATTTGTAGACTAATTATTTATATATTATACATATATCTAATAAGTAAGATTAAAAAATATGTCTCCATTCATAGCGAAAGAATTGGTTTCAATCAGAACAACTTAAAAAACTTGTGATAATTGGTAAACGAATGTGATCTATTTCAAAGCGAACATAAAAGTGCTCAGAGAAGTCAACCATCTAAAACTAAGCGAAATCGAACGTGAGTTGGGTTTAAGCAAAGAAAAATGGTATTCCTATGAAAATGGAATCGACCCAAGCATTAAGGATCTAATTTCTATAAGTCTATATTTTAAAGCTTTGTATCCTAAATTGTTAATAGACACTTTGATATTAGAGGATTTATCATATCTACATCAAAACAATTTACTTCGGTCAAAAGATGTTGAAGATCAAGCATTAATTGATTCAATCCTTATGCCCTTAAAAAATGTTTCTTCGGATGAATCAATTGTACATGAAATTATGGATTTATTGCTTAAGAATAATCAGACCAAGCACATCTTGACTTCCAAATTATTAAACTCTCTTTTAAAAGGAGATAATAATCAATTTGCCCAACATTAATCGACGGAAATCAAAAACTTTACAATGATTAGTCTTACAACAAAAGTTAAGGTGCTTTATGAAATTTTGATTGATTTAAATATTAGTCAATTTTTAGTTTCAAATGAATTTAAAATACTATTGGTTGACTTGGAGTTCGATGCCATTTGGCTAACTATTACCAAAGAAGTAAAAGGCAAAATATCCAAATACTCAAATGATGGTAAGAACGCTAAACAAATTTCTGAAAAAGTTTTATTGTTAGTTTTGAATAAATTCCATGAAGAGGACAAAATCCAGAAATTTATATTTAATCTTTTATCGAAGTTTATGGAAATAAACGATCAAAAATTAGATTTCACGGGTTTATTAAAAGTAATTGCAGATTTGGATTTTGATTCAAAAGAGAACAATCAATTATTCACTAATTCTATTAAGGGTCAATTAAAATTTCATCATTCAAACTCGGATACTGAAGAAATTGATAACTTAAGTGATACACCTCAAATAAATAAGCGAATATTTATTGCCCATGGACACAACCACCACCGATTAGAAGCAGTAGCAAGATTAATACACCAGCAAGATCTCACCCCAATTATTCTAATGGAGCTGCCTAATAAAGGCATGACTGTAATCGAAAAATTTGAAGTAAATAGTGAATCTGACTTTGCTATTATCCTATTGACAGGAGATGACAAAGGAAGTGGTGCCAAGGAAAAATTGCCGAATTCCAGAGCCCGTCAAAATGTAGTATTTGAAATGGGCTATTTCTTCGCAAAATTGGGTAGACAAAATGTGGTATGTCTATATGAAGAAGGGGTGGAGTTACCCAGCGATATCTACGGCATATTATATATAAAATTGGATGATGCAGGCTTATGGAAATTCAAGTTGATCAAAGAAATGAGACATGCCGGATTTGAGGTAACCGCAGATATCATCTAGCACAACTAAAATATTGTGCTAACTGTTAGGGTATAATAACAACTAGAGAAGCATGAACAAATCCTTACTTTTTCTTCCTGATATTTCTGGATTCACGAAGTTTGTTCAGACCACCGAGGTCGAACATAGTCAACACGTCATTTCAGAATTGCTCGAAGTATTGATCGGGGCTAACACTCAAAATCTACAACTTGCAGAGGTCGAGGGAGATGCCTTATTTTTTTACCTGGAAGAAGAAATTCCGTCGCTTGAGAAGTTATTGGCCCAGATTGAAACCATATTTACTGCCTTCTACAGCCATCTCAAATTATTAGAGAAAAATCGAGTTTGTCCCTGCAACGCCTGCTCCACTGCTCCGAATTTACAACTCAAAATAATAGCCCACTGTGGAGAATTACAGTTTATCAATGTCCAAGATAAAAGAAAACCTTTCGGAACTCAAGTAATCGAGGTGCATCGATTGATGAAAAATTCTGTAGATAGTGATAATTATGTACTACTCAGCAAGGATCTCACCGATTATATTGAATTATCCAAAGACCACCACAGCAAACTTTTTGATTTTAAAGAAGGAGTAGATGAATATGACGATAAAAAAGTGGAATATCTTTATTCATTGATTGACAAGGAAGACTTAAAACTCAAACCGTATACCCAAGCCAAAAAAATCGAATTCGACAAACCACCACCCTTACATTTTGAGAAAGTCTTTCCAGTCTCAGCTCCAGAGCTTTTGGAGTACATTACCAATTATTCCTACCGACATCATTGGGCAAAGGGTGTGGACAAATTTGAATACAAAGAAAATCAAGTAACCAGGGTTGGTTCCGAGCATGTATGTGTCATAGATGGCAAACATCTCAATTTTGTAACTGTAACAAAGAAGGGAAAACCTGGCCAGTTGGTATATGGCGAAATGACTACTACTCCGCCTCCTGTTGACGAACTCTATCAATTTTTCATAATTAATCCACTCACTCAAAATTCATGCAAATTGGAGGTTGAGGTCTATTGGAAGGCAAAATCAATATTCAAAAAACTTATTCTCTTCTTTATTGTAAAAAATGTCTTTCGTAAAAGTATGAGAGGAGCAATAGACAGCTTGCATAGTTTTATTGAAAAGAAGAAGATATAGAAATATACAGCTATATATTTCTCCGATTGCCTACAAATCAAAAATGCCAGCTAGACTATAATATCTCCAACTGGCACTACTAAAATTCAACCTCTGGGCACTGAACTTCATCTATGAAACATTGAAAACAAAGACTCCACGATCGTAGTAGGTTCCCACATCGTGCCAGTTCAATCCGAATAAACAGCTATTGCCCAAGTAATTGGTTTCATCGACTGATGCTGGGACTTGAAGTGTAAAACTTAATGTCGTATTGGCATTTGGAGCTAGAGTTAGTCCTGCAAATCCTGGTTCCGTCAGTCTCGGGAATCTCGTGTCTACATTCAAAAGAAAATCCCCAACATTAGCTACAATGTTTCCAGATCCGACCCAAACATGGGCGAAAACCCAAATAGCTTGAACGGGGTCGGGATTATAGATTCCAAGATCATAATTAACTGCTCCTCCCTGATTTGTGTGATTCCATCCTTGCGAAACAATCATCGGAGAATTCACTCTTTGAAATTTTGATTCAAGCTCCTCTTCTGAGACGGATGTGAAATTCTCATACTTATTTGCCTTTTCGTTTTGCTTGATGATTTCTTTGATTTTTTTGATGTGGGCTGCTATTTGAGCCGAACTCCATTTTCTTTTTTTACTTTTCATCTTTATATAATTTGATTGGAGGCAAAAACAAACCAAAATGGCTCCAGTTAAAAAATAGGATCTATTGAAAGAAATAGGTTTGTTTATATTGTGGTGTCTACACAGAATGACATTGTAACCCCCATTTAGATTTTGCTTGAAAAGAAATTGCAAAGTGATGTAGGGGTTGAGCAAGGAAATTATTTGAAGAAAACTACCAGAAAAAAATCAAAAGAATGAAGGGATATAAAATATGTATTGGAATTATTATGGTCTTGACAATGATCTCTTGCAAGACAAGTATTCAGAGCACTGATTTCACCCAAGAAGGCGGATTTACCGATGGAATCGAAGGTCCTGCAACCGATTATTTGGGAAATATTTATGCTGTAAATTATGAAAAAAATGGAACGATAGGCAAAGTTACTCCTGATGGAAAATGTTCTCTATTTCTGACTCTTCCCGAAGGTAGTATTGGAAATGGAATACGATTTGGCGACAAAGATCAAATGTTTGTCGCTGACTACACCAATCACAACGTACTAGAAGTCAACATGTTGGATAATTCCATCACAGTATTTGCCCATCAGCCCGAAGCAAACCAACCCAATGACCTAGCCATATCACCCAATAAAACCATCTATGCCAGCGATCCAAATTGGTCACAGGAAACTGGTCAAATATGGAAGGTGACCAGAGAAAAAGGCTTCGAATTATTGGAAGACAATATGGGTACGACTAACGGCATCGAAGTAAGTCCAAATGGCAAAAAATTATATGTCAATGAATCGGTTCAACGAAATATTTGGGTATACGACATACTGGAAAATGGATCAGTATCAAATAAAAAATTATTCTACTCCTTTGATGATTTTGGCTTGGATGGAATGAGATGTGATAAAAATGGGAACTTGTACGTGTGTAGATATGACAAAGGTACTGTTGTGGTTCTTTCTGCACAAGGTGTTCTTTTAGATGAGATAAAACTTACCGGGCAGAAACCGACTAACATTACATTTGGTACAGATTATAAAAAATGTTACGTGACCCTCGCAGATCGTGGATGTATCGAAATGATTGAATTGTAGCTGTAAAGTATTGAAACCAGAGAATTCAAAAAGATTGATTAAAGAGAATTCCTAAAATTTTGGTTTTTCATTAGCGACCGGAGGGATTCGATTGACATATTGTCTTGCGAAAGAAAGGTTTTGAACACCCCGATTAATGAGGATTCTCCCTATAGGAACACCCAATAAAAAATTAAAAAAAACGATTTTTTGTACTTTACTAATATTTATGTCCCTTTTCTTTTTCTCGTTCGTCAAAGCTGTATTATGAATAAATAATTTCCAAATTTATGGTAGTAAGTGATGATTATTTAAATTTGGTATTGGATCAATTATCCTTTTTTGGTGAAATTGAAACCAAGAGGATGTTTGGTGGTGTGGGGCTTTTTCACAATGGTTTGATGTTTGGCAAAATTGGTGGTGATACGTTCAGGTTAAAAGTAGATGAGCACAACCAAAAAGAATATGAAGATCGAGGAATGAAGCCATTTTTTTCAAAAAACAAAAAGAAAGGAATGCCTTATTGGGAAGTGCCCATAGAAATCTTTGAAGACAAGGAAAAATTGAAAGATTGGGCTGCAAAATCTTATGAAGCCGCTGTAAGAAGCAAATAATATGGATTAATTAACTAAATGATAAAATATGAGAAACCCAGTGAATTGGTTTGAGATCGCCGCTAATGATCTCGAAAGAGCGAAGAACTTTTATGCTGCTGTCTTTGGTGCTCAATTTGAGTATGTCCCGATGCCAGATGCCCCAATGTATATGTTTGCAGGTGATCCTGAGGCACCGAATACCATGGGTGCATTGGTTAAGTCTGAAGCCAATAAGCCGTCAAAAGAAGGAACGGTAATTTACTTCCAATGTGAAGATTTGGCAACAGAAGAAGCGCGTATAGCTGCGAATGGTGGACAAGTAACAATGCCCAAGACATCTATTGGTCAATTTGGATTTATTGGTCAATTTATAGATACCGAAGGAAATCTTATCGGATTGCATTCTCAAGTGTAGGTTCGAATATCAGAAGCTTTTAAATGGTGTGGGGTATTTGTCCTTCACCATTTTTTTTTAAATATTGCACCTTTTTCAAGACAAATCCTGTCTTGTATATGTTATAAAAATGACACCTCATAAATATTGATAATATTGAAACCCAAAATTGAGCGAATCAATCAGAACATATACTTTTTCTCAGTTGAATGAATCCCTTATTCAGCAATATAGGAAAATCGTAAGATCAGCCTTTCCAGAAGTGATTTTTCAATCAGAGATCGTCAAACATGGGTGGCCAACGATTGAAAAGTATTTTCCTGAATACCAGATTTTTTTCATCGACGATGACGACAATCTCATTGGACTATTAAACTCAATCCCCATTTTCTGGAATCACCCCCTCCACGATCTTCCCGATGAAGGCTGGGACTGGCTGGTAGAAAAGGGAATCAAGGGATATGAGAATAATATAAAACCAAATTGTTTGGGCGGATTACAAATCATAGTTTCCAAAGATCATCTCGGCAAAGGATATAGTAAAAAACTAATTACCGAAGGTCGAAAAAAACAGTCTGAGCTTGGCTTCAAAAACTTTGTAATTCCTATAAGACCAACATTCAAAAGCAATTATCCTGAAATGGACATGGAGGAATACATTGATTTCAAAACGGAAGGAAAAGTCTATGACCCATGGATTAGAACCCACCTTTCCAGCGGTGCAGAAATCATTAAAGTATGTCCCAGGGCTATGACCATCACAGGAGATATCAAGTATTGGGAAGGCCTTTTAGGACGTAAAATCGAAAAATCAGGATATTATATTGTAGAAGGTGCTCTAAATACTGTTTTGATACATAAAGAAGAGAATGTTGGAATATATCATGAAGACAATATTTGGATCAATTACCAGGCATAGATGTATAAGCTCTCAAATTAAATCTATTGAGAAGTGATTTAAAAACCTTAACTTTATCAAATAATCTAACCAATTACGGATACAACCATTTAATAAAGCATTATGAGTAACTCAATCCTTTTAGCATTTCTTTTTATAATCTGTGTTTCTTGTTCTGAAGAAGATCCACTTTGTCCTAAATTAGATTTGGAACAGGGCTCGATCACTATTCAAGACGAATATGCAATTGTCGAAACCATATTGAGAACACAATTCCGTGATAAAAAATTTATACATACATCTCAAAAAAGTCTTGGCCTTAAATCTGACGCCAAATACCCTGAATTTCTTACCGACACAAAAATCACCTTCGACACCACCGATTTCCAAGAATATTTAGCATTGAATGCTGAGACCTTCATATGGGGAGATTCTTTTGATAATGCTGCTGAATTGATTAATAAAGATGAAATTAATTGTCATTTTGACGTTGAAAAAGATGGATGGGCTGGCTACAAAAAAAAATATGAAAATTCTGAGGGATTCGTAGCATTCGCCAGGCCATTTATTAATGAAGAGGGAGAAGCATTTTTAGAGTATGAATTTTATTGCGATTGGTTGTGTGGTTATGGTTATATAGCAAGCCTCAAGAAAGAAGGCAATTTCTGGGTTCTTAATGAATATTGGAATACTTGGATTAGCTAAGAATATAGTAAATCGGCATCCTTGATTCTTCTACCAAGTCAACAAAATATCCGTAAGAAGTATGTCGGGGTATTCATAAAAAGCTATTTTCCTTAGATATCGACTCTTTTCACATGTTTCTTCTGAAAAGATTACTCCATATTTGATACTTTTTACGTAAAACAGGGTAATATTTTTTCAACTCATTTAGTCATTCGTCATGACGGGCGATGCTCACCCACCACTATCGTGTTCCTTCACTTGATAATTATCATTATAACTTTTATTACATAAAAGATCATTCAGTCCTGGCTTGGCCCAAAAACGATCCAAAAAACCCAAGGCTTTATTCAGTTCTTAACAAGACAGAACGATCATCGAAGATGTGGAAGTGAAACCTTCCAAGAGATGGAACGCGCTAGCGATGGGTGGGTGAATCCCCATTTTCTTAAACTCAAAAAACTCGGATCAAAAGTTAAAGTTTCAATTGTAATATATTGATTTACTGGAATGTATACTTTCAAGTAATCATTTGCTATCCTCAAACACTTTTGAGTTTTTAACAGAAAATAGGAATCCAAAATACTAAACTGAATAAGGCCAATTTTTGCCCTCAAATATTCTCAAGCTCTCCAGCTGTACTCAAAGGATGTAATGATTGTTACTTCGGAATTCCCCTATGTCTTCTCATCAAAAAATAACGACCAAAATTTCCTAGAGTACTAAATAACTTTACTTAATTCCTAAAAGCTCAATTTCAAAGATTAGGGGAGTATGTGGACCTATTTTGTGTCCAGCCCCTTGAGCACCATATGCCAGTTCTGATGGAATAAATAACTTCCATTTTGAACCAAGTGTCATCAATTGGAGCGCTTCTGTCCATCCTCGGATCACTCCGCTCACGGGAAATGTAGCTGGTTCTCCACGTTGTACTGAGCTGTCAAAGACATTCCCATCAAGTGTAGTTCCGTGGTAATGAGTTGTCACTTCGCTTTTAATAGTAGGTTTTGCTCCCTTTCCTTCTTTCAGAATTTGATATTGAAGTCCGCTTTCCAAGGTAACAACACCTTCGTTTTTGCTATTGGCTTCAAAAAAATCGGCTTGAGCCTTCAACGCCTGTTCCGTCATTCTAGCCTGAAGCGTTGAAAAATGGTTTTGCAAAATACTTTTGACCTCATCTGGACTCAATTTTGGTTTCGATCCAGTAATAACATCATTTATTCCATCTACAAGTAGCTGAACATCAACCTTATCTACACCTTGTGGTTTGAGGCTTGATCCAATATTTATCCCGAGGCTATAACTTAGTTTTTCTATATCTGTTTTCATATCTTTTTTAATTATTTCGGCGAAGTTAATTAAATGGTTGAACCATAACACTGGATGTCGACATTTTCTGTTTTTTCTTAGGCTTTCTCAATGTCAATTCTGAAATACGATTGCGGACCCACCATTCCTTCCCAAAAGTCAAGCTTGGGAATCTAAGCCCACGTAAAAGTGGGATTCCAAGCCTAAAAAGAATGGAGAACTCACAGCTCAAATGAAATAATAACCCTATGCTGAATCCTTAGAAATCGCTGATTAAAAGAAAGAAGTCAGAGACCGTACTCCCATTCCTACCAGTACAAAATAAAAAAATGGCAAGACCCAATGTCCTGCCATAAACCAAAAAATATTATCATAAGTTTAATTAGAAGTTCCCTCCGAAACCGCCACCTCCATCTTGGGCGCACATTCCTTCCTGATTGACTGTCAGATCATAAGTGACGGTTACTGGAGGGCCACACTTGGATTCCACTGTGATTGTTACTGTAGCATCAAATTCTTTAAAATGAATGGCTTCCAGGCATACCTCTGTTCCATTTACAGAAACGGTCAATTTGGGAGCGGAAGAGAATGCTGTCAGGCTTTCAATACAATCCAGACCTCCAAAATCCCAACATGCCGGTTCATCCAAAAAGCAAACATTCGTAAATATGGCTGGCGGAGTAGTAGGAAATGGACAAGGTTCATTCTCGAAAACAGTAATTTCCTTTGAAACTATGCAGCCGTTCACTTCAGTCTGTATAGTAAATGTACCAGGCACGTTGAAAGTATATGTGCTACAATTGGTCTTTAGAGGGCTGGTATCGTTAGGCCAGAAAGGATTGGATTTTTTGGCCCAATTTCCTACTAAATCATCAGAAAGACAGAACTCTACGGATTCTCCAACACATATTTCTGTAGGTCCATCAATAACTACTGCAGGATACAGACTTAAAATGGTAATGATATCATTTTCATTGAATTCACAAGCCCAATCACACCAATTCCCCATGATATCTTCATCACCACCAGAATTAATAATCGAGTTGGGATCATAGTTATCCATCGTTGTACCTGCAACATGATTTGGAGTTAATGCCTGAAAAGCAGGATTGTTTGAGTTTGCTATTTCTTGCAAGATGCTGTTGTGATATATTCCCAAAGTATGGGCTACCTCATGCGCAACAGTATGTGTGAAAAAACACAGGTCCAATTCTTCCTCATTACATTGACAATTATTCCAGTTGATATTTAATTCTATTTCCTGGCCAATAGATCCTCCAGAACCAAAGAAAGTTTGAGTATTTGGTGGCATATCTTCTGGATGATTTGGGACTGGAAATGAAGCATTGGCCTCTCCGCAGATACCACCATTGGCACAAGAAAACACAAGGTCTGCTTCTGCTGCAGTAGGTACTTCAGTAAAATTCAAAGCAGATCCCAATTGGTTGTATAATTCCATTCCCGCTGGTATGGCGTCTTCGTATCCAGTACCATCAAAACAATTTGGGATAAAATAGGTTAATTGTGACGCTTCGCATCCATTGACAGGGGTAAAGCCTTGCATCGTATACTGCCGCTTATCAATTTGATAATCCGTTTTCTCAAATTCATTTGTGTCATCAGAACAAGAATAAAATAAGAAAATGCAACCTGACATTAAAAATATTAGACGTTTCATTATAAATTTGGTTTATCTCCATAGTCTGGGTCGGAGTAATGATTGATTAGAAGGTCCAGACCCTTCTTCATAATTAGTTACAACCTTAGTACCACACAATCCAAAATAGTAATGATTGATCTGAATAAATATTAATGCGCAAGCCAGAAATGTTACCCACCTCGATTGTCCACCAAAACACATAATGACGAAACATTGACCCAATATCCAAGGTAGTAATTGTCAATAATCTCTTTGAATTCTATAAAATTCAAAGCTGACTATCAAAAATCATTTCGAAATCAATATCCGCCTCTGCGCTCCCCTCTCCTACCTCTAGGAGGTCTCGGTCCCCGTGGATGTTTCTCCTCCTCAAATTCGCCCATCAGGCATCGACCAATAAATGGATAGTCATCTGTAACCAGGTAAAAGTACACACCATCTACTGTAATGCCGTTGCACTCATCCAAGTCTCCAAGTCCAGCAATGTACTCCCAATCTGGTTTGAAAGTACCATCAGGTTTTGTGTCTTGAAGCGTAATATCTATTCTATTGTGCGGATTTCGGTAGACACAGTCGGTCCCTTCTCTCGACTCATCGATAATTCTAAAACTTGGTTTATAGGCACCGCTCTTGGAATAGTAGATGGGAAATCCATCCTTTGCAAATCCGATATGGACGAGGTCTTCATCTGAATTTAGCGCTTTCAAAAACCCTGTGGGCGTGCCGTGATAGTGGTATGCTCCAGTGGGTTGAACATGTGCATGATTAAAATCCAAACCCAGGTTGATCATGGTCTGCATAGCCTCTACGCGATAGTTTTCTCCCGTCTCACATCGCACTACCTCCGCCGTCTCAGGCTCAAATTTCACACCATTTATCGCTACTCCTGGTTCTCTAACCCATCTGCTCTTCCCGGTATATTTTGGGTTCATAGGTATCTTATAAGTCCTATTCTGTGCACTGATCGCATTGGGATTTCCTTCGTTTGGGAATGCTCCAGTCTCATGATTTGGCAGGGCATTCGTCTTCATTATTCTGAAATCATTCTCTATAACCACTGTTGTTTTAGTGCCATACTTAGCATCTTGAATGGTATAATTGCCAAAATATCCTTTGATTCCAGATTCTTCGACCAGAGTAGTTTGTTTATGCGAATGGCAACTACTGAAGAAAACAAACGACGTCAGAATTAAAAACATAATCTTTTTCATGATATTTAGATTTATGATTGGTAGAGATAATTATTAACCTCATAAAAATTCAGACTATCTTCTTTTATAGAATCCTTCGCTAAATGAAAAATTTATACTTTAGGTCTAAGTTTTAGGTAATAGAAATTACGCTTTTTAGCTTTAGCATTAGAGATTATCAAGTAGATTTTTATTGAGGCTTGAAAAAATATTCCAAATATTTTAGAAGCATATTAAACCTTAATACTAAGTTAAAGTCTAAACCCCGTAACCTCTGATAAAAGTGACTTGAAAGGTCATCAAAATAATTCAATTGAAAATAATAAACAATGGATAGAAGATCAGCAATTGCAGCATTCATAGGAAAGAATAATGCTTCAAAATCCAAAACCAGCAGTACCGCACCTGTTGTCACCACGCTAATGCCCTATTCTGGACAATGGACGTTTGCCGAAGCAGCTCACCTCTTGAGAAGAACAACCTTCGGCCCAACAAATTTACAAATAAAAGAAGCGGTAGATCTAGGAATGGATGCAATGATTGATCAATTGTTGACAACAGAATCGATGCCTTCTCCACCCATCAACTTTAATTTTCAAGATGATCCCACTACACCAATCGGTGAAACGTGGGTCAATAAACCTCTGGATCAATCCATTCCAAATCTCAATACATCAAGAAATGTGTCACTAAATGCGTGGCAGATAGGATTGATGAATGAAGGAGGAATGAATATTAGAGAAAAGCTTGTCTTATTTTGGCACAATCATTTTGTGACATCCGACATTACAAGAGCTGGATACAATCACCATTACCTGGATACACTCAGGAGAAATGCAATTGGCAATTTCAGAACTTTGACCGAAGAAATTACTGTCTCACCATCCATGCTCCTGTATCTCAATGGAAATGAAAATACACGAGAGGCACCGAATGAAAATTTCTCCAGAGAATTGCTGGAATTATTTACGATCGGCAAAGGTGATCCCGCGGGACCTGGTGATTACACCAATTTTACAGAAGACGATGTAGTAGAATTGGCAAAAGCGCTGACTGGATGGAGATCTACAAATATAGATGGAATAGCAGGTAGTATTTTCCTTCCTAATCGACACGAATCAAGTGACAAACAATTGTCTCACCGATTCAATAATGTTGTCATTTCGAATCAAGGTGAGGATGAATACAAGACGGTAATCGACATTATTCTACAGCAAGATGAGACAGCGCGCTACCTGAGTCGAAGATTGCACATATGGTTTGTCGGTGCGAATATTGATGCTGCTACCGAAATGAACGTCATCGAACCTATGGCCGCTTTGATACGAGATAATAACTATGAGATCAGGCAAGCACTGGAGGCTCTTTTTAAGAGTGAATATTTTTATCAGGAATCTTTGAGAGGATGTATGGTAAACCACCCATTGGATTTTGCCTTTAAGTTGATCAATACTTTTGAGGTAAGTATGCCAGAAGATATTCTTCGCAAATACAGGGTTTGGATTAATATTTTCAGAACCATCAGCAACATGGACATGGAGATATTGACCATACCAAGTGTAGCGGGATGGAAAGCTTTTTATCAAGGACCTCAATACTATGACGTATGGGCAAATTCTGTTTCCCTTCCTATTCGAGAAAATATAATAGAGACCTTGCTCAATGGATTCAACGTCGCCCAGCATCGTGTCCAAATAGATGTATTGAGTGTGACGAATAAAATTGAAAATGCAAACGATCCCAATATTCTCATTGAATCATTGACAAATACAATTTTTCCATTTTCAATTTCTCAAGGCCAAAAAGACTTTTTAAAAGAAGTGCTGATTCCAGGTCTGCCAGATTTTGAATGGACTGTAGAGTATGGAGAATATTTTGAAGATCAAGACAATCCAGATAAAAGAGAAGGAGTAGAAACAAAGCTCAATGCACTATTCGAAGCCATGCTTAAGATGCCAGAATTCTACTTGATTTGATAGTATAATTTAAGCATGGTTTTAAAAACATCGTGATGATTTAATTCATCAAAAAAAATAAAAATATAATCCAATGAAAAGAAGGTCATTTATAAAAACGGGAACATTATTAAGTACTCCTTTAATATTTGGTGGAGTTCCAGTGGCGGCAATACAGGAAAATCTATTCTCCAGCTACCTCAGCCAGGATACAGACAAGATCCTGGTGTTGATTCAGCTCGGAGGAGGGAATGATGGACTTAATTGTGTCATCCCAAAGGATCAATATTCAAATTTGGTGACCGTTCGACCTCAAGTAATCATTCCTGAAAATGACATTTTGGACATTACCGATACGGTAGGATTTCATCCCAGCATGACAGCGATGAAAGAGTTGTATGATGAAGGTCAGGTGAATGTCATTCAAAGTGTAGGCTATCCCAATCAAAACAGGTCTCATTTTCGATCCACAGATATCTGGCATACGGCTTCTGATGCGGATACATATTTAAATACAGGATGGCTCGGAAGATATTTGGACCACTTTAATGAAGACTATCCTGCAAATTTTCCAAATGATGAATGTCCAGATCCGTTTGCATTGACCATTGGCTCATCTGTATCTGAAACCTGCCAGGGCACTGCTGGTAATTTTAGCTTGGCATTAATTGACCCTGAGAATCTCAGCCAACTTTCCACACCTATCAATAATGAATTGGATGGAGGGTGTTATAAAGACAAATTAGACTTTCTAGCCAAGACTATCGAACAGACAAATGCATATGGCAGTGTCATCCAAAATGCCAATGATCTGGGTATGAATGCATCCAACCTCTACAATGAGAATGATGGACTAGCTCAAAAACTAAAGCTGGTGGCAAAATTGATTAAAGGTGGATTGAGAACTAAAATTTATGTCGTCAGTCTTGGTGGATTCGATACACACGCAGATCAAGTCGTAGAAAATGAAACCACCACCGGTGTACATGCCGAACTTTTGAGAGAACTTTCTGAAGCTATCTTTGCCTTCCAGGATGACCTCAAAGGCCTGGAACTAGAAGACCGTGTTGCAGGAATGACTTATTCTGAATTTGGTCGACGTATTCGATCCAATTTTAGCAATGGTACTGATCATGGTACAGCTGCTCCTTTGATTGTATTTGGTTCGTGTGTACTGCCAGGAATTACTGGGGACAATCCAGAAATATCTACAGATGTGGACGTGCAGGAAGGCCTTCCGATGCAATATGATTTCAGATCGGTATATGGCTCCATATTGACAGATTGGTTCAAGGTGGATGAGGACATTGTAAGTGACATCTTACTTGGAGAATTTCAGAAAATCAATATGATTCAAGATTGTGCAGGTCCAGTTTCTACCGAAGATTTACTTGCCTCAAATATAGAACTCGATGTATATCCGAATCCGACCGATCATAGAATAAATATAGATTTTGTATCAGAAGGTGATTTCATCAAAATCAGCATATTCGATGCCCTTGGCCAAGAGGTCGAGGTGCTTACCAATCGGAAATTTACATCAGGTTTGCATTCTATGACCTATGAAGCCGGCAAGCTGCCATCTGGTGTGTATTTTGTAAGAATGCAGACGAAAGATGGTCAGAAGACGAAGCGGGTGGTGAAAGCGTAAAGAAGTTCGTCCGAACATAATTACTAACCTTCTAAAGTTTGGTAATCATGCCTTATACCCGCTCCTTAGCCTTCCGAGCGGCAGATATATCCTTGGCCCATTCCAGAAAAAAATCCATGTCTTCTATTATTTTCTGCATTGATATCGCCTTGGCTTCACTTCTGATCAATGCATAATTTTGGCTTCGATGTGTCGATAAGTCCATGAGTTCTTTTTTGAAGGATTTGCGCTCGGTTTTGTTTTTAGCTTTATAGATTTTATCTCTTAGCGCAACTAATTTATCCTGGTGCGCTTGCTCTTGCATATTGTAAATTGTGCGATCGTCCAGGATAGATATTGGAGCAATGCAAATACCATGGGTCGCAGCCAGACTAGGAAGTGCTTCCAGTTCTTTCATAGAAATTGTAAACTTATTGCCCAGGTCTTCAATCTTACTATAATGATCTTGCCATTTCTGATATGGATGGTTTTGAATTATTTCAGCCAGAAGAGCGGGATATTCCCTCTTCGACTTGATAACAGTTAATTTATTGGCACGGATTAGATTGATCAAGGCTTCACTATGGCTCCACCATTTTTTACTATCTTCAGTGGTAATAATTTTCAAAACTTCATCATTCAACGCATTTGCCAGAGGACTGGAGCTTCTCGGAATCCCAATATTTTTAATCCGTTCTACAAATCCAAAAAATCGCATCGGATCATCAATTATTTCTGAAGCGGAAAATATCCAATCATCAATAATAGTTTTGTTTCCTTTCAAATTCTTTTCATTGAGGAAGATCATTTTCTTAAACTCCATAAACATGATCTCTAAATAATCTCTCCGATCTTGATAAATCTGCAGATCCGATATTCCTGCTTTGATTTCCTGACCAAAATCATAGAGCATATTTTCATCAGAATAAGCCTCCTCAAAAAAGTCCCACTTGGCTCGTGTCTTATTGACTGGTATATCTAGGAAAACCCGATGCCTCTGAGATCTTTGATTTTGCACATGTTTGAAAAATTCTTTGTTTCTTTTGAAAAAGTCCTCATTGATTTTGAAAAATTCTTCTTCGTTTTTGAAATTCAATTTCGAAAAATCAGGTAAAACTTCTACCTCTTCGGCAAGTGCATTTTCATCCTGATCAGATTCTTCCTCCACTTCCTCTTTTGGCTCTTCTCCAAAAATATCTAAAATAAACTGCTCTTCATCTTCTAGAAAGAGTTCAATTCCTTCCTCAATCTGATTAAGAAACTCCTGCTCCGCTTCTTTCTGAGACGTATATTGAGCATGAGATTTATCAATAATTCCCTCTCCAAAAAGGTTATAATCAAGCCATATATAGCCAATTTTAAGATCGGGATCATATGCAGAAAGAGGCATCACCATATCACCAATGGTCAAAGTAAGATTCTCTTCCAGGTTCAAGCCATTGCATTCGAAGGTAGACGCCATTCCTTTTTTTATGTCATACTTATTAAGTCTGAAAACACTATTTTCCGATGTTGATATTTCACGATTGACAAGCCCAGTGGCTTCGGTGGTGAATGTGTGAGGAATATCGATATCTACAAGTTTGACGTCAACTTTATCTGTGTCCGAAGACCATTGCGAAAATACCAAACCAACTCCTACAACTAATACACCTAGCAAGATAAATTTTAAAAATCGAGGGTTAAAATGTTGATTTTTCATAATTGATATTTTAGCGCGTAGTGATCAAATTGTAGATGCTTTGATTCAATAAATAGACGTATTAAATTTAAATAAAATATTCATAACCTTCAGAATAGCTTGGGTCATTAACTGATCATTAAACATTTTTTCATGGTCCGACAGGCAATTCAGTTGAACACAAATAGAATTGAGAAAATCAAGAAATATGGGTTGGAAATAAAAAATCTTCATTTTAGAGGCTTATATTTGAATACCCAAAATCAATTAATACAACTATCAAGATCACATAAAACAATCAATTATGAAAAAGTATTTCATCCTACTTTTCACCATTACAACATTTATCAACGTCTTTGCTCAATGCCCTTTTGATGACCTTTATTTCGATTCGCAAAGCGAGGTTGATCAATTCCTAATCGACTTTCCTGATTGTAAACACCTTAATGGGGGATTGACCATTACTTCAGATGTTACCAACCTTTCAGCTTTGCAAAATATTGAGTCTATAGATGCTGATTTAAGGATAAATTCAAATTCTGACTTAACGAGCTTGTCTGGTTTGCACAACCTTAACAGTATTGAGGGTGATTTGTATATCAGATATAATTCTTCGTTAATAGATCTTACTGGATTACACAATATTATCACGGTTGGTAGAAGCATATGGATTGAAGAAAATGAAGCACTGATTAGCCTCGATGGTTTGGATCATATAACTTCTATTGAACATGATTTGAGAATTTTGACGAATCCATCCCTGACCAGCATTTCAGGATTGGGAAGTATAGAATTTATAGGACGAAGCTTTCAAATTAAAGAGAATAATCTATTGCCCAATTTATCTGGATTGGAGAGTCTTTCTGTAATAAATGGAAGATTCGAAATTCATAATAATAACGCTCTAACTAGTTTATCAGGAATTGACAATATTTCATATGTCGACCAGGATTTGATTATTACATCTAACCCAGTATTGGTTGACTTGGAAGGGATTGGCAGTATGGATTCCATAGGACGACATTTAAAAATTGAACAAAATGATCTATTGCCTAACTTATCTGGATTGGAGAATCTCACTATTATTAATGGAAGTTTAGATGTAAGAGACAATGACGTATTAATTGACTTATCTGGACTAGACAATTTAACTTCTGTTGGCACTGACTTGGATATTTCATTTAATCCTGCTTTAGTTAGTCTATCAAATTTGACAAGTATTAATACGGTTGGGGGTGATTTATGGCTTATTGGTAATTCCTCGAGTAATTTGGAAGGGTTGGAAAGTCTAATGTCTGTAGGTGGCGATTTGAATATTTCTTATAATGACTTCTTATCCAGTTTATCAGGATTAGAAAATCTCAGTACTATAGGAGGAGGATTGTTGGTCCACGATAATATGATTTTACCTAATTTAACTGGATTGGATAACCTTACTTCTATTGGTGAAGAATTGACAATTTTTCACAATGATCTATTAACCCATTTAACTGGTTTGGACAATGTTCAATTTGTAGGTGGATATGTTGACATTCGCAATAATCCAGCTTTGCTCAACTTTACAGGATTAGACAATCTTACCACAATTGCTGATTATTTAAAAATTACGTCTAATGAGTCATTGAAAAATTTGAATGGTCTTAATTCTCTTATTTTTATTGGCAGTGATCTGCGAATTGGTGATAATTCCTTTTTGAAAAGCATAGTAAAATTGGATAAGATTACTTTGATTCCCCGTGATCTAAAAATTGCAGACAATCCTTTTTTGACCAGCTTGGAAGGGCTAGAGAATATATCTTCGGTAGGTCAAGATTTGCTTATTCAAGATGGAGTTTTACCTAATTTAATAGATTTGAACAACCTACAAACAGTTGGTAGAAATTTGACAATTTTCGGTAATTCTGAACTAACTAGCTTGGAAGGTTTGGACAATGTCAATTCCGTTGGTGGAAAATTGGAGATTAATGGCAATGATGACTTGGAAGATTTAATCAGCTTGTCCATGCTTACTGCCATTGGAGGATCCTTGCGAATTAATTCAAATGACGTTTTATCCAATTTAACTGGCTTAGACAATATAGATCCTGCATCTATTTCATCTCTGGAAATATGGAATAATTCTATGCTTCCTTCATGCGAAATCTTCCCAATCTGCAAAGCTATAGCATTATTACCAGACATATCTATTCAAATCTCCAGCAATGCTCCTGGCTGCAATAGTCCAGAAGAAGTGGCAGAGCTTTGTGGTCCTCTATCATCATTTGAATCCTTAGAAAACAATCAAGGTTTTTCAGTTTACCCCAACCCTACTTCTGATCTACTTACTGTACCGGCACATGTGGGTACTACTTATACTATTATCGATGTTCATGGAAAGGCCATGCTAAAGGACGTCCTTAAACCTACTCAGCAAATAGATCTTTCAAAATTAGAAGCAGGAGTATACTTCATTTATTTAGAAAATGGATCTGTGAGTCGAATATTAAAATGGTAATTGACTATCTTCCAAATGAAAAAACAATGCCCAACCATGGAATAACTGCCAAATCAGCTCCGCTGCCCACAGGTATGATACCTCCATAATCCAAAGCCACATTACTCCATAGTCTCCTTCCTCCAAAACTTAACAACCCCGCTGTATCACCTCCAGAACTTACAAAATAGTTTTCAGTGATGAAGTACCCTCTTTTTCCCGTTCTTATCATGGCACTCAAATTTATGGCAGGTGTATCTGCGAATTCATCATCGACATATCCATAGCCTACTCCTATTGTCATGTTTTTATCTCTACTACCGAAGGTACTCGTTCCGTACACTATTCCATAACTCCCTCCATTCCCAATTACAGTACCCAATAAAGCACCTCCTCCAACGGCAAATTCATTTTCGGTAATTGGAATTGAGACCTTAGGTGTAACCCAAAATGGAGTGGCCGTACCATTGAATAAAAAGAGCGGCACCATTCCTGCTCCAATCGAAAAATTATCGGACAATCCATAGGATATTTGATTGAAAAAGATCCAGGCATTTTGATAATAACCTTCACCTTTTCTCAATCCATAACTGCTTGGTGAGAAAAAATATCGTCCTTCCTGAGAATTATCCAGCCATACTTGACCTTTATTTAAATTTTCCAATTTTACTTGGTTCATCTGTTTGATATTGGCCAATTGGAGCGTGATGGTTCCGATGTTTGTAGTCCTGAGTTTGAGTTCTTTTTCGGTTTGCTGCACTATCACACCCGTATATTCATTGCCATCATTGGTCACTATATTCCATAGATCTGTACTATCCTTTTGCGCATGCGAGTCGACATGATTGACCATAATAATGAAAAGGGCAAGCATCATTAAGATGCACTTTTGAGTGATTGATTTTAACATGTTTTGAGCATTTAGTTTTATTAGTTGAATATAAAGGTAAATATTACAAAAGAAATCAGAAATGGCTGGTTATGACGTAACACATCTCTGGGCAGTTGTAACATAAGTAGTAATTAATTTTAGTCACGGTTTATGTGGGGATATTCCTAAGAGGCAATATCTCGTAAAATCCCGCTGATAAGCGCATATGAATTAAGAATTCAATGATTAAATTAAATATATAATTGAAATCCCATTTCCATTTAGCATCAAACAATTAGATTTTCATGTTTAGCATTATTCACATTATTTAACTAAATATTCAACGTTTGACATTGATGTAATGTCTTGAAATAATAATTCACATTCAAAATATTGAAGCACAGATGCAAAAAAATCACCTTATACAATAGACTTTTTCATAATTGCAAAGACAAATTCAATTTTATATTTTGATGTGTTTTGATTATATTTATGAGAAGAGTAATCGAGAAAAATCACATAACGATCACAAGAGATTCGGAATTAAGTGAACCAAAAGCTTTTAATCAGATAAAGAAAAAATCAATTTCTAGACAAATGATTGCTTGAGGTCAATAATTATTCTTTACCCCATTATTTTCCATTGGCACTAAAACCCAAAGGTATTTATGCACATAAAAAAAATCGAACAGCAAGAGCGCATTTTCAAAGAAACAGCTGGAAAAGGACGGTTTAAATTAGAAGATTTTTCAATCCCGATTCCGAATGAGAAAGTCAACTTATGTGGTACAAAATGTCAACCTATTGCTGGACACACCAATTATTATTATCACGAAAAAACGACAAAAGACCAGATCGTGCTTCACCTTTCCGGAGGATTTTTGCCACGGGATATTATCGGCCTAACCACTGAAAATTATCATGTATCGTCCTCATATGTCTTGGCAAGGGATGGCACAATTTACCAACTATTTAGTTCTGACTTATGGTCGTATCACCTGGGGCGTGGAGCGATAGGTGGAAACAGAAATGGAAGTAAACGATCGATAGCCATTGAAATTTCGAATTACGGCTATCTTATTAAAGAAGACGATAATTTAAAAACACCTTATTCCAGATACAAACGCAAGGGCATGTCTCCAGATGTGTATTGCACCATTAAAGATAAGGATGCTTATGAAAAACCACCAGAACCATTTCGAGGTAAGAAATATTTCCCTACTGTCACCGATGAGCAATACGAAAGCCTCATCCTTTTATTGCGCTATCTAACGGCTGATCATAATATCCCAAGAAAATTTTTACCTCCTGAAAAAAGAAATATAACCACGGAAGAAGTAGTTGACTTTAAAGGCATTGTAACTCAAGTCAATTATAGAAAAGAGAAAGTAGGCATCGGTCCAGCATTTGATTGGGAAAGAGTAATTAAAGGAGTAAATGCCAACAAAGCCAAGTCTCAGAAATTGTTCAAAGGCTTGTTCAAAAAGAGTTTGCTAAAAATCAAGCGCTCCATAAATAAGAGAGAAAACCACCCGACCTCAATTGTAAACAAGAATTATGAACTTGGTGAATTTGTAAGAAAAAAGCATACTGGCGTACAAGTGCCAACCTATCGCAGACTTAGGGGATATGCTTTCGATCCTAGCTTATCGAACAAATTAGAAACTTCGTTTATCAATGAAATAGTGTTTAAAATCCACTGGGAAGGGTTTGAGCATGCCCCACTACTTCCAGGACCCAGCGGTGAATATGTGGAAGTATTGGATTATGACCACACCACAAAATCTTATTATGAACCCATAGATCTGAATGCCTCTTATATACTGGCGCGAGATGGACTTGACCCTGCAGAAGGCAATCCTCAATTTCACCAGCAGATGGTCTATGCAGTAGCCATGACCACAATTCAAAATTTCGAAAAAGCACTAGGCCGTTGGGCTTTATGGAGCCCTCGACTTCGGGGAAATAAAAAATTGTTTGTCAAGCGACTTCGGATCTACCCGCATGCACTTGAACAAGCCAATGCCTTTTACAGTCCACAAAAAAAGGCGCTCTTGTTTGGCTATTTCCCAGCGGACCCAGCCAGTCTGGACATTCATATACCAGGCGGCACGGTCTTCACCTGCCTCTCGCATGACATCATAGCCCATGAGACTGCTCATGCCTTACTCGATGGCATGAACCAGGGACTGATAGAACCTGTCCATCCTGATAACCTGGCCTTCCATGAAGCATTCTCAGACATAGTTGCCTTGTTTCAGCATTTTACCTTTCCAGAAGTATTGCGCAACCAGATCGGCAAGACCAGAGGTGATTTGACAAGTGAAAGTCTACTTGGTCAATTGGCCCAGCAGTTTGGCCTGGCCATTGGAAATTATGGAGCCTTGCGATCAGCCATCGGAAGTAAAGACAAAGAGACTGATAAATGGGAATTAAAAAAACCAGATCCCAATGAATATCAAAACACATTTAAGCCTCACGACCGAGGTGCCATTTTGGTCGGTGCAATATTTGATTCCTTCCTTGCTATATACAACAAACGGGTAGCCGATTTTAAAAGGATTGCTTCTGAAGGCACAGGCATCTTACGCGCAGGAGATTTGCATCCCGATTTAGTCTTAAGACTTGCCAATGAGGCCAGTAAGACGGCCAAGCATGTACTGAATATTTGTATCCGTGCTCTAGATTATTGCCCTCCCAATGAAATTTCATTTGGTGATTATTTGAGGGCAATTATTACTGCCGACTATGACATGGTCCCCGATGATAACTGGGGGTATCGAATAGCATTTATTGAGGCATTCAAAAGGAGGGGTATCTACCCTAGAAATGTACGTAGTCTCTCTGTAGATAGTTTGCGCTGGAAAATGCCGCATGAACTTTCTTTTTCTGATACTTATATAGCGGAGCAAGGAGAAAAATTCCAAAAAATAATCGAAGACCTGCAACCAGAAATAATAAAAGGGACGCTGGTCTCAAATAGAGAAGAAGTATTCCTATTTAATGAAGAATTAGCCCAAAAACTTAAGGAGAAAATAAGTATGGAGCTAAGAGATGATGTCTGGTTCAATCAGGTGGCAGGATTAGATTTGAAACGAAGAAGCAAGGAAAAAATCAAAATGGAGGGGCAACAATTCTACGATGATGAAGGATTCCTACTTGATGAAGTCAATCAACCCACTTTTGAAGTTCACTCCGTTCGCTTGACCTCTCGTCCAGGTCCAGATGCCAATACCCTCGATCAACTTATTGTGAGTCTTACACAAGAAAGAAAGGGAAAATTGGCTAATGGGCTACTCTTCCGCGGTGGTGCTACACTAATAATAGATTGGAAAAATCTTCAATTAAAATATGCGATCAAACGTAGAATAGATGATGAAGCACGTATTCATGAACAAAATAAATACATTGAAACAGAAGCCAATCTAGCTTTGAAAGAAACTTATTTTAATAAGTCCGCCTCTGATGAACCCTTTATAGCTCTACACTCCAAATCTAGCAAATAATATGAATGATCAATACCCAAGAATTAAAGTACGGATGTACAGACAAGGTCTCGGAGATTGTTTTTTGTTGACCATAGAAGAAAGCAAGGACAAGAAACCCGCGCACATGCTGATAGATTTTGGTGTGTTTTTGGGCACTGCCAATGGAAAGGATAGAATGGAATGGGTCGCAAACGACATCATGGATACAACAGGTGGAAAACTGAATGTATTGGCCGCTACTCACGAACACTATGATCACCTATCTGGATTCAATAAGGCTAGAGATGTGCTCGGAGAGACAGCCGATGAAGGACTAAAAATAGATCAATTGTGGCTGGCATGGACAGAAGATGAAGAAAATGATTTGGCCCAGGAACTCCGCAAGAAAAGAAAGAAAAGTGAGCTAAAAATTCGTGCAGCGCTCAAAAAATTAAACCTCTTGGGCATGCATAATGAAGCCAGCCAACTAGAAGCCCTTGCTGAGTTTAATGGAGAAGAAGAGCCCGAAAAGGAAGACAAGGAAGAAAAAGATGATAAGAAGATCCCACGCAGAAAAATCTCTGATGCCCTTTTGTATCTCAGAAAAAAAATGGAAGGGAAAAAGGATGGAATCCAATACCTTGATCCAAAACAAAAACCTCGGCACATAGAAGGGATCGATGGTGTTCGTTTTTATGTGTTAGGGCCGCCCGAAGACAAAAAAATGATTACCGACAGCGACCCAAATAAGGGGCAAGCCTATGAAGCAGAAAAGAAAGAAAAACATATAAACCAAGCCGATGGAAAAACTACCGACAAAGCCCCTACAAATGATGAAGTAAAAGAAGAGATTTTAGAAGTAGTAAAAGAGGATATAAAAGTAGATGACAAAGATTTTCCATTTTCAAGAAATTACAAGATCTCTGCTAATTCTGGGGAAATTTATTTGTTGAGAAATCGGATCATTGCGCTTTTGAGCAAAAATAGTTTTGAAGGTTTGGACAATCTGCTGCAAAAATTACTCGTCGAAAAATTTGCAGAAGAAATAGAAGAACTGTTAGAAATGGAAGAGGATGTCAGAGATCAAAGAAAAGTGGAATATTTCTTAAAAGGTAATTTTCTTTTTAATGAAACAATAAAAGAGTCGCAGGAGGATCCTTGGAATTGTAGCATTGAAAAAAGAATGCAAAACAGCTTATTTGAAATACTCAAAATCATTTTCCCTAAAGAGAATAACTCATCCAACAATTTGGGACTTAATGAAATAGGAGAAGAGGATACGGCCAATGATGAAACCTTGGATGAGGTATCGGAACTGAAACGAAAAGCCTTGTTTTCTCAAGATAACAATCAGTTTTCTTTGGACTTCAATTTATTGCTCGTCAATGTTTTTGTACTGCGATATGGAGACATTTGGGAATCAAGTGTCACTCGATGGGTAAAAGAAAAGATCAAAATTCTGATAAGGGATCAAACCAAATTATTGATTCATCATCAACTGAGATCATCACTTTCCAGGCATAGAGATAAAGAAGGAATCAAAAAAATATTTGTCCTGGCTAAAAAGGCAATTAAATCGGATTTTAGATTTTCGGATATTATAACAAATACGAATACAAGATAAATTAAAGCATGGGAATTCTTAGAAAATATTTACCTATTCAATCAGGAGAACCGCTTTCAAATGAGAAGATCAATATTCTGCTGCAAAACTTGCCGCACGATCAGATTTTGAATGTACTATGGGAATTGGAATCAGGAAAAGAAGCCTCTGATTTGAAAAACTTATTGAACAATCTTCATGAAGACAATATGTTTTTACTCCTGCTGAATAGCTTGTTTAGTGAAACGCATAAGGCCATTGACAATATTCTGGGAGAGTACCTTGACGAGTGGTTGGATCTGGAAATCCAAGAAGGTGATATTAGTAAGTTTAACAAAACACAAAAGAAAATCTTTGAGAAATGGATCGATTCTGTCGATTCACAATTTAGCAGTAAAAAGCTGAAAGATTTCTTAGGTGCCAGTCTTAGAGACAGTGCTTTAGCTCCCACGGTAAGTCGTTACTATTATTTACTGAACCAGCAAAAGTTTGGAAGATTAGATGAGGACCTTTTGGAACTTCTGGAGTCTACATTGAGCGATGGCAAGGTACTTAGGATACCATCATATGATGAATTGCTTCAAACGATAGATGAAGTGGTAGTCGATGTGTGTAAAAAATTATTATTTACAGAATCTGATGAAGTTTCTACAATAAATGGTTTCAGAAAAAGCCTAACTGATAAATTTCGAGAAGACCATTTTTCCTTTCCAGAACAATTATTAAAAAATCTACTCATTGATACTTCAGTCTTTCAATTAAGCGAAGTATTGAATGATATCAAAGCAGAAAGAAGGAAAAGATCCAAAAATAAGATGGATGACAGCATTGCGTTGATGAATGCTTTACTGAGAAGACGCTTAACCGATTTACTAAATGTTGTTGCTGATCAAATCAAAGATAAGTTGGCCATCTCAAGTGCGCTAGGTGCGACCAATTTCACCGAGGTTATGCAAATACTTGAGCCAATATTAGAGCAGCTTGGATTTCTACGTAAAGATTTCACGCTGCTAAAAGGTATTTGGGGATATAGATGGTACAACGGAATCGTAAATTTATCGAGCGAACTTCACCAAATAATTCATTCTGAAAATAATCAGACTTCAGATCAAGAGATATTGAATGATGAAGATTTAAGACAGATCCTAAAAAACCTTAAAAAAATTCCCCTTTCAGACCCATTTGAAGAAATCAATAACTTGGATCGCATCATGCTCGCCAATGAAACGGACGATTGGCGAAAGGTAGACATCGACTGGTTGAAAAACGCCGAGAACCTCGCCCTCAAGCTTGATAGTGACACCAACAATACCAGCCTGGTCCTCGCCATAGAATTGATCGAATCTGGAAAAGTCCTCCTCTTCCCTGGTGATGCTCAAGCTGGCAATTGGCTATCCTGGAAAAATGTCAATTTTGATGTAGAAGACAAAAATGGTGATATCCAGAAAGTCAATGCCCAGGATTTACTTCGAAGAACGGTATTCTATAAAGTCGGCCACCATGGCAGTCACAACGCCACAATGAAAGACGAAGGGCTCGAAATTATCGGAACAGAAAGCGAAGACTTGGTAGCAATGATCCCAGTGGAAAAAAATATGGTAGCCAAAAAGAAATGGAATATGCCCTTTCCCCCACTCTACAAACGATTGCTGGAGAAGACTGCACATCGAATTATCAGAGCCGATGACGGAATCGTACCAGGCCCAGTAGACCCAGAATCCAAAAAGAAATGGGATCAGTTTGAAAAGGCAGTCAAGGAAGTGCCAGATGATGGCGAAGGGAAGCCTGGGTATTTTGAGTATGTGGTTTCGTGATGAGGTGGATTAAATGGCAGATTCTGGAGTATTGAAGTTAAAGTGAAGTTTGAGATTTTCTAAACTCATTTTTTCACCTTTTTATTTATGAATTAGAGCGCATTTGGGGAAGTCTTCAATCACCTATATCCCATATGAGTAAAACAAAAAGAACAACCAGAGCGGCAATCATTTTGTACAAAACTAAAAAGAGCCTGCAAATCAATGACTTACAAGCTCTTCGAGCGGTCTGGACGGGACTCGAACCCGCGACCCCCTGCGTGACAGGCAGGTATTCTAACCAACTGAACTACCAGACCATGGTTATATTTTATTTTTTTTTCATTTACTTGATTCGAATTCTTCCATCCGAATACCTGCTTGGCCTCCCACCCGAAACTGATGTTTCGGTTCCTTCTTTTTTAATTGACATTTAGTCAATCAAATTTTGTTTTCAACAAAACCATTCAGTCTTTAACCAACTGAACTACCAGACCAAGATTTTATTGAAATGCTTATCTTTAAAAGCGATGCAAAACTAATGCGATTTTGGAAATTACCAAACATCAAAACCAAAAAATTTTGCCTTAATGACAAATTAAATTTTTTATCTATCTAAATCCCTAATGGACAAGGACTTCATTTTTTATTTTTCATACTTAAGCCTTACTATAATTAATCTCAACAACAGGCTCACTTTAGTTTTTGAGGGGAATCAGGTGAATCGATGAATACATCTTATATTCATTAAATTCAGACAGCTACTTTTTGAATATCACCCCGCAGGGTGATTGACCGACCTCTCCTATACTCCAACTTTGCATCATTAATTAACCTAAACCCTGTGTATCCTCAAAAAGCAACTGAAGGGTGATCGATATACAGATTAAATTTTTAAATCATGAAAAATATTATTTGGACAAT
The DNA here is from genome assembly GCA_965230575.1 of Saprospiraceae bacterium. Taxonomy (GTDB): domain Bacteria; phylum Bacteroidota; class Bacteroidia; order Chitinophagales; family Saprospiraceae; genus CAJXUU01. The sequence continues at coordinate 3,825,959 of OZ246013.1, read as the reverse complement.
CGTATTTAATTTTTGTGTAGTCATGTTGTTTGGACAATCCGTAGGCATTAATCCTACTGGATCAGAACCGCACGCAAGCGCAATTCTAGATGTTCAAAGTTTGACTCAGGGATTCCTTGCTCCAAGGCTCAATACGCTACAACGCACATCTATTGTAGACCCAGCCGACGGGTTGCTAGTCTACGATTTGGAAACAGAAAGTTTTTGGTATAAAGGAATAACGCAATGGAAAGAAATTGGAGAGGAAAAATTGCTAAACCAACTTCATGATGCGGATGATGATACTGGTATAAATGTAGAAGAGAATCCAGATGAAGACTTGATTCGATTCAAAACTGCCGGGACAGAGAGATGGGTGATGGAAGGCCCAAGAATGAAGAGTACAAATGCCGGAGGAAGCATATTTATGGGACATGAGACAGGAATGAATGATGATCTTGTAGACAACTTTAATGTTTTCATCGGAGAATCAGCAGGTAGGGATAATATCAGTGGAAGACATAATCTTGCTGCGGGATATCTTACACTTAGCAATAATACTTCAGGGTCATTTAATATTGCGCTTGGGGGTTCAGGATTGATATTAAATGATTCTGGAAACAATAATATTGCCGTGGGCAATAGCGCTGCACAAAATAACACCACAGCAGACAATAATATAGCAATTGGTATAAACGCACTTTTTTCAAATACAACAACTGGCGATAATGTAGCTATAGGAAACAGTGCAATGCTATTGAGTAATGCAGCACAGCCTAGTACTGCCATTGGAGCCTATGCCTTGACCAATAATACCAATGGAGGGTTAAATACAGCGGTTGGTACAAATGTGTTGCAGTCGAATACAACTGGTGTTGGAAATACATCTGTAGGACATAATACGCTTAATGACAACATTACCGGTACTCGAAATACAGCAATGGGAGAAGACGCGCTGTCAACAAACTCTTTCGCTGATTTTAATACTGCTCTCGGTGCAGTGGCTATGTTCAACAATGCTACAGGAGAGAGTAATACATCGGTGGGATACAATTCGATGTACAACAATGAGATTGGAAATAACAATACTGCTGTCGGCGTACAGTCGCTACATAATAATACAACCGCAGATGAAAATACCGCAGTCGGATATTTTTCTCTTTCCGAAAATACTTTAGGAGATGAGAACACTGCTGTAGGTGCTTACTCACTCGGACTCAATACAATAGGTACAAAAAATACCGCTACTGGCTTCATGGCATTGAATAGCAATACTGAAGGTGAAAGCAATACCGCCATAGGATATGAAGCACTAAGGGGAGGTACAGAAGGCAGTTTCAATACCGCAGCTGGGGAAGGAGCCTTAGAGCACAATAATGCGGCGAATTTTAATTCTGCCTTTGGTTATCAAGCAATGAATACATTCAACTCTGGAGAATTCAACGCTGCATTCGGAGCATTGGCCCTATTTTCCAATCAAGGGGGCGAATTGAATACAGCTTCTGGTTATCTTTCACTTGGGACCAACTCTACGGGAAGTTGGAATACAGGAATAGGCGCTTTTGCGCTAGAAAATAATACAACGGGAAATAACAATACTGCCGTTGGTCGTGAAGCACTTCATACTAATAATATTGGCAACAGAAATACAGGACTAGGAAATAGATCTTTGGCCAATAATACCAGCGGTTCTGGAAACACTGCTATTGGCCATCTTTCGATGGAGATCAATATTACAGGCACCCAAAATACAGCTGTAGGCATGAATTCCTTAAACGCAAATACTTTAGGAGATTGGAATACCGCACTAGGATACAGGGCGCTGGAAGCCAATACGACAGGAGATAACAATACCGCTGTAGGAAGAGGAGCGAATAACGTAGGTACCACATATTCCAACTCTACAGGAGTAGGTTTTAATGCCGATTGTACGGCTTCAAGCCAGGTTCGTGTAGGAAGCCCAACAGTGACAGATATAGGAGGATTTTCAGATTTTGTCAATATTAGTGATGCTCGGTTCAAACAAAATATCGAAGAAGATGTGCAAGGACTAGCCTTTATCAATGAATTAAGACCAGTGACCTACCAATTGGATGTCGATGAGATAGAAGACTTTTATGAAATGCACTACGGTGAAAACGAAAAAGCTTCTGCAGAGAGTAAGGCAAAGAAGGAATCAATACGTCAATCCGGCTTTATCGCTCAGGAGGTGGAGGCTTTGGCACAATCCATAGGTTTTAATTTTAACGGTGTAGATGCTCCAGAAAACGAAAAGGATTTTTACGGAATTCGATATGCAGAATTCGTAGTGCCTTTGACGAAGGCAGTTCAGGAACTCAGTCAGGAAAACCAGCAACTTAAAAATTCACTAACATCTATGGAAAATAGAATAGCACAATTGGAATCAGCTATTCAAGGAAAAATTAATGAATAATATTAGTACCTGGCATTTTCAAAAGCACTTTCAACAAAAAAGTGTGAAATGTTTGACTCTTCTGAATTAACAGACATCCGCACAACTTACATGGATATCCCTGCAAAATCCCTGAAAAAATTTTGCAATGTGTCTGATATTCAATTCAAAAGCCATTTATATTAAAAACAATTAACCATGAAAAAAACGCTTATTTATATAATATTAAATCTATTTGTGATCACCCTCTCATCCCAATCAGTCGGTATCAATTCAGATGGATCTTCACCTCATCCCAGTGCAATACTCCACGTTAAAAGTTTAAATCAAGGGTTATTGACCCCTAGATTGAATACAGTACAACGAACTTCCATTGTCACTCCAGCCGTGGGTTTACTGGTCTATGACCTGGATACAAAAAGTTTTTGGTACTATGAGACTATAGGCTGGGTAGAAATAGCAGATAAAGGAATAGTAGACCGCCTTCATGATGCTGATGATGATACAGGTGTCCATTCTGAAGAAAATCCCGATGAGGACATACTTAGATTCAAATTGGGAGGAGTAGAACAATGGCAAATGAATGGACTCCGGCTGGAAAATAAAAATTCCGGAGGAAATGTATTTATAGGTGAAAATGCAGGAGCCCAAACCGATACCAATACTCATTACAATGTATTTATTGGGCATGAAGCGGCTATGAATAATACAGATGGCCACTCTAATGTCGGTATAGGGCATCGAGCCTTGTTTTTGAATACAACTGGATTTAGAAATACTGCTGTGGGTAGAGACGCACTCCAGAATAATGGAACAGGTAATCTGAATACAGCTGTTGGATGGGGTGCTCTGGTTTTCAATGCTAGTGGTACTAACAACACTGCGGTAGGAACTCAAGCATTACCGTCCAATGCTGTAGGAAACGAAAATACCGCATTGGGGGGCTCGGCTCTTTTTAACAATGTTAGTGGAAATAATAATACAGCTACAGGATATCGATCATTGTATTTAAATGATGCTAATGATAATACGGCCACAGGTCATAGGGCTCTGGAAAATAATTCTTCAGGTGCGTCAAACACTGCAGTGGGAGCCGGTGCGCTAAAAGACAATATTGATGGAAGTAGCAATACTGCCACAGGTTACAGGGCTTTGCATGCCAATACCAGTGGTTTTAGAAATACGGCAACTGGTGCTGATGCATTAAGTATGAATTCCACGGGAGATTATAATACAGCGAATGGCGTAAACGCATTGTTGAATAACACCTCAGGCAGTAACAACACAGCTCTGGGATATCGATCCTTAGAAACTAATTCGGATGGAACCCAAAATACGGCTAGCGGTGTCAATTCACTTTTGTCAAATACAACAGGAGATGACAATACAGCATCAGGTTTTGGTGCGCTACAATCGAATACTTCGGGATTCAAAAATACTGCCTTGGGGGCCACTGCCATGATTTTGAACACAACAGGATTTGACAATACCGCAACTGGGTATGGTGCGTTAGCCGCTAATATATCAGGAAGCAACAACACTGCCAATGGACGTAATGCACTGACTTCTAACACAATAGGTGTTCAAAATTCGGCTGTTGGAACCTTATCCTTGGCAAACAATGAAAGTGGAAGTCATAATAATGCTCATGGTGTGAATTCATTATTCTCCAATTGGAACGGATCACACAATACTGCAATTGGAAATGCCTCTATGTATTTTAATTCCAATGGAAATAATAACACTGCGGTGGGTTCGGCGTCAATGGAAGATAATACATCAGGCGATAATAATACTGCCATAGGTTATCAGGCTCTTGATAGCAATACTACTGCAGATAATAATACAGCAATTGGAAATTCATCCTTGGGGCAAAATTCCACAGGAAATGGTAATTCTGCACTTGGAAATCAATCATTATCTTCCAATACTATTGGGGTGCGAAATACTGCAGTAGGAACCAACGCATTGTCAGTATCCGTCTCCGGAAATTGGAATACTGCAATGGGCTACGATGCACTTAATTCCAATACGACTGGAGATAATAATACTGCTCTTGGCAGAGGATCAAACAACACCAATACGACATTTTCTAATACGACTGGAATAGGCTTTAATGCGGATCCTACAGCTTCTAATGAAGTACGAATTGGAAGCCCAGTTATTTCTGAGATCGGGGGATTCGTGGACTGGACAAATGTAAGCGACAGCAGATTCAAAAAGAATGTTGAAGAAAATGTGCTGGGATTGGATTTTATCAATGCATTGCGACCTGTATCGTATCAATTGAATGTAGAGGAGATAGAAGATTTCTATGAGACACATTATGGAGAAAATGAAAAATCCTCTGCAGAAAGTAAGGCAAAGAAGGAAGCCATAAGGCAATCAGGCTTTATTGCTCAGGAGGTAGAATCGCTGGTTCAATCCCTTGGTTTTGATTTCAATGGTGTAGATGCTCCGAAAAATGACAAAGACTTCTACGGAATTCGATATGCAGAGTTTGTAGTACCATTGACAAAGGCAGTGCAGGAATTGAGTGCTCGAAATCAAAAATTAGAGGCGCTTGTACAAAGACAAAATGAACTTATTCTTAGTATTCAAAAGGACAATGAAACATTCAAAAGTGAAATGATGAACGCTTTATCCTCTAAGTTTCAAGAATAGATAATTGGACTCTGGCATCGAAACTTTACATTTTATTTGATAATAATTGATTATTTTAGACGACTTCTGCCAAGAAGTATATAGAAAATAAACCCTAAGACGAACAAATGAAAAAGTTATGTATACTTGGAATTGTATTGATTGGCATGGTCAATTTATTGAGTGGTCAGACTAAAAAAGACAGTCTGTTGAATGTATTGGCAAATGCATCATCGGATACGTCTAAAGTTTGGTTGCTGCATGATGTCGCCTGGCAATATCACAGAAAGAGTGCGGACAGTATGATCTATTATTTACAGGAGGCAGAGACACTCTCAGTAGAATTAGGTTTTATTAAAGGGCAATTCAGATCATTGAATCAATTGATAAAAAGGTATCATTACAAAGGGGATAGAGTAAAAGAAAAGATCACTATTGATAAGTCGATTAATTTGGCATTAGAGCTGGAGAATAAGAAATGGCTGGAAAGAAATTACACCTCTCAGGGTATTTATTTCACTAAAGAACTAAAGTATGATTCGGCATACATAGCTTTGATAAATGCACAAGAAGTTTTTTCGGCAGGTGATGAGGTAGATCATTTTGCCTGGAATACTAATTTTTGCTTGTTTCAGCTTTTTTTAGCGCAAGGTGAAAAACAAAAAGCTGAAGAATACTTGCAAAAGGCTTATGATATCACCAAGGCCAGTAATGTTCGCAAAGATATTGGCTTTGTACTTTTTCAAAGAACATCTTACTTCTTCGGCCAACAAGATTGGGACAATTACTCCATTGCTTCGGAAGAGTATTTGCAATTTTTAAATAGTCGAAAAAAGCCACATAATACTTCCGCAAGCCATAAGATTTTATTTGCTCATACAAAAGAAAAAGACCCTGCGGAATTGATAAAAGATATCGAAGCTTTGATTCCCTACAACAAAGAAAGGAATCACGAATTGAGCCTGGCTGAAGCGTATAATTATTTGGCTGGATTAAAAAAGCAGGTTGGAGATTATGAAGGAGCTATAGACAATTGGGAAAAATGTATTCCAATTGTAAAAAAGTTGAATTATGATTTAATTGAGGTAGGATGCTACAAGAATATCTATGAGATTTATGAACTGCAAAATAAGAATGTATTGGCATATCCTTATTTGAAAAAGTACCATACAATGACAGATAGTCTCAATGGCATAGAAGTTCAGAATAATATGAATGAGCTCGAAGTCAAATATGAAACTGTCAAAAAAGATGAAGAGTTGGCACAAAAGGAATTGGCACTGGCTAAATCATCTCAGGCTAGAAGACTATTCACTATTCTGGCCATTGCAGGATCGATTCTGGCGTTGATTGCATTTTGGTTTCTTTATTTTAAAAACAAAACAAATAGATTGCTGAAATCTCAAAAAACTGTAATTGAAAAAGCATTGAATGAAAAAGAATTTTTATTGAAAGAGATTCACCATCGTGTCAAAAACAACCTCCAAGTCATTTCAAGCCTGCTCAATTGGCAATCAAAATATATTGAAGATACCAAAGCTCTCAAAAGCATGCAAGAAGGTAGAAATCGTGTTCAATCAATGGCCCTAATTCATCAAAATTTATATCAATCAGATAATTTGACGGGTGTGGAAGTGTCAGATTACATTGATAAATTAGGGAATAGCCTTTTCAAATCATACAATATTCATCAAGATCAAATCCAATTTCAAAGTAATATTGAACCCATGACCTTGGATGTGGATACATTGATCCCTTTAGGGCTAATCTTGAACGAACTGTTAAGTAATGCGTTGAAACATGCTTTTCCCGATGGGAGATATGGAGAAATCGAAGTTAACCTGAGACAGGAAGAAAGCACCTTGTTGCTGGAGGTAAATGATAATGGTGTTGGTATGCCAGAAAAGTCATCAAAAGCAGTAAAAGATTCTTTCGGTTATAAGTTGATTGAAGCATTTGCAGAAAAATTAAAGGCCAAATTGCTTGTTGAGAATAGTTCAGGTACATCAGTACGATTAATGATTCAGAATTTTAAAATTGCATAATCTCTATGAATAATTTTAATCAAAACCATATAACCCAAGATGAGTCTGCCAATTCTGAAATTCGCGTTCTTATAGTAGAAGATGAAGTCACTATAGCAAATGACATTGCCAATATTTTGGAAGGAATAGACTATGAAGTCTCTGCAATTGCCTATGACAGCGAAAGAGCATTGAATGAATTGAAACACAATTGTCCAGATATAGTACTACTTGATATCAATCTTGAAGGAGAAATGGATGGAATTGACATTGCCAATGTGATCAAATCTAATTATGAAATCCCGTTTGTTTACCTCACTTCTTATGGTGATAAGAAGACATTAGAAAGAGCCAAACTGACCCGACCTATGGGCTACATCATGAAACCCTTTGATGAGACCGATTTGTTTTCAACACTGGAAATTGCATTATACAATTATTCGCAGATTCATTATCGATTAAATTTCAATTTGGAGAATCTAAATAGCCAACTGCTCTCAAATTTGACGGCCAAAGAATTTGAAATACTATGTGATATCAATGATGGACTGACCAACAAACAATTAGAAGCAAAGCATTTTATAAGTCGCAATACAGTAAAGACACATATAAAACATATCTATGATAAATTGGATGTAAGGTCGAGAATGGAGTTGGTAGGAAAATTGAGGAAATTGATGATGTAGTAGAAATTGCAATGATCAAATTCCAAAATAGTTTACCATATTTCAAATTCGCACCCTGCACTACCTAACTCCCTTGAATCCAAAGACTTATAACAATATCTAATATAAAAAATCGAAATTTCTCAAATCTAAAAACCAAAAACCCATTTCTATAACTTAATAAAATCTTAATATTCTTTTTGAGATACACATTTGCATTGCCAGAATCGTTTTACAGCCTATTAAATCATTAATTAATTAAATTTCAACTTTCATTATGAATAATTTAAAATATTTGGCCTTTACACTTGTACTAGGTTTCCTTGCAATTTCTTGCGGCGATGACGATAGCACTGCTCCAGTAGTAAACTTGACAGCGCCAACAGCAGGAAGCATGTATAGTGTAACTGATACGATATTGCTTACAGGTACGGTCACTGAAGATACTAAACTTGAGACAGTTGTTCTTTCTTCTGGTCTTGGACAGGATTTCAACTTGACTCCACTTGATAGCGATACATCTCATATCATAAATGTAAATTTGACATTGGATTCATTGACAACAGCAGGTGATTATACTTTGACAATCACAGCTACAGACGAAGCAGGAAATGCTGGCACAGATGATGTCCAAATCACCGTTCAATAACAAGATATTACGGATTAGGCTTTTAGGAGTCTAAAATTGCAAAGAGCAGATTTCGAGTGAAATCTGCTCTTTTTTATTTAAAGGATAAGGAATCGATTTAAAAACAACGCAGTATCAAATCAAGAATCAATATCCAGGATCAACCTTATTTAAATTCGAATGGAAATGTCCATTACCTAGCTGCTAAGCCATCAAGCTAAAATAATATCATTCTTGTTCTTGCATGTAACACAAGTACCTGCTGATCTAACGCCCGTAACCTTGACCTCGTCATCTCCCATTGTAATGGTAGTATCCATGTCTCTGCCACAACCTACACGCTTGGAACATGAAAAACATACCCTGGTACCAATGGCAATCTTCGCAGGATTGCTACTAGTCGTAACTCTGTATCTGCAATAATCTTTCGCAAAAACAATCTCAACTTCTTCATTTTCAATTTCTATTGAAGCCGAATCGCTATCATCACCAGATGCAAATTCGCTGGTGCAGGATTGAATAATAAAAATGCTCAAACAAAACAGGGTAAAACTGAATAACATCTTAAGTTTCATCATTTAAAGAATTTAGGTTAATAATATTTGGAAAGGTGATTTTAGCGGGTGAAGCGACTGAAAAACGCCTTTGCAATCTTCCCTTCAAATGTAAACCCACTACTTTTTCTTATCGTCCCATATTATTTACAGTGAAATATATTAGACATATTCCTGGATGTACTTGGAAGGCGAACAACCAAGCTCATTTTTGAAGACGGCATTAAACGTAGATTTTGAAGAAAATCCTGCATCGAAAGCTATGGCAAGAATTGAATACTTCATATGCTCGCCCGACTCGAATGCAGCGATGACTTCGCGTATTCTATATTGATTGATTAAAGTAGAAAAGCTTTTATTGCCAAGCTTATTTATTATCTGTGAGAGATAAGAAGGACTTACATTCAAGCGTTTTGAAATATCGCTCAAACATATACTCTCATCCCGATATAATTTGTCCTTCTCCAATAACTCAATCAATCTTTGATAATACTTGTTATTTTCCCTGAACTCTCTTTTAGGTTTTTGAAATTCAATAAATTTGGGGGTCAAAAGAAAAGCAATAATTGTAAACAACAACTCATTACTATCAATATCAAATGCCTGAGTACCAAATCGAGAATCTATAAGACCATATAGCCGACCTTTCCAAATTATCGGAATGCTTATTTGCGAATGAGAGTTATCTGGGTCCAAGACAATACTTTCCGGCTTTCTGTCTCTACTTTTATCAAAAAAAAGTAGATCATTTGCAAATTCTGCACTCCTATGGCCAGAAATAGCTTTTTGAATCATGGATTCCTCACTTACATCATATGAATAGATCACAATCTCATCCAAGTCCATTGCTCTGGCACATTCCCTCGCCACATCAGAAAACACTTGTTCTGGTGAGGTAGTGGTGTTCACTATTTTTGTGATGTCACAAAGCAATGATATGGAGTTGGCTCTTCCCATATATTATTTACCTGTCTCTGATTCAAGCTTTGAATAGAGCAATTTTGATTCAATAGTAGAATTATGACAAGGAGAAGATTTGAAATAAAAGTCAAAAAGAATTATTAATAAACACCCCAACTAAAAAACGCATTGCACGTTTCATCTTCATTCCAATTTTTAAATAATCAATTCTTCGAGCAAATGGAAGCCAATCAAAGAATACATCAAATCTCCTTGTAATATCTACGACAAATGACCATAAATGGTTGGTAAGCATCCAGATTTGAAAGAAATCCTCCATCACAAATCCAATCACAATAAAATTTGATCTTCCGTGGCAAAAAAACAATAGTCACAAAAATTCCCCAATCAACAATCCACAATCAACAATTAACAATTAACAATTAACAATTAACAATTAACAATCATCAATCTCTCCAATCTCTCCAATCTCTCCAATCTTTCCAATCTTTCCAAATCTTCACTACCTTCGCACCCCACCATAGAAAATAAAAAATTTGACCACTCATAAAGCAATACAATTAATCTCTGCAAACCTCGGCATACAAGAATCTTCTGTCCGAAATACCATAACTCTTTTAGATGGTGGAGCCACCGTGCCATTTATATCAAGATACAGAAAAGAAAAAACGGGCTCACTGGATGAAGTACAAGTCTCTGACATCCAAAAGGGATTGAAAAAATTCAAAGATCTGGAGGCTCGAAAAGAAACCATTTTAGCAGCAATAGAGGAACAAAATCAACTAACGGATTCACTCAGAATCAAGATTCAAAACACTTATAATTCTGTAGAATTGGAAGATATTTATCTGCCGTTCAAAAGAAAAAGAAAAACAAAAGCTGGAGTAGCCAGAGAAAATGGATTGGAACCCTTGGCTTTGACAATCAAAAAACAACAGGTTCATTCCATCCAAAGTGAGGCCAAAAAGTATTTATCCGACAACATTAAGACTACTGCAGAAGCAATAGAGGGCGCTCAATATATAATTGCAGAATGGATAAGTGAAGACGAGAAAATTAGAGAAAAAACGCGCAGCACGATGCGCAAACATGGCATCATCACGAGCAAAGTTGTAAAAAAGAAAAAAGAAGAAGCACAGAAATATCGCGATTATTTTGAATTTGATGAGCGGATAGCAAAGTGTCCATCGCATCGATTGTTAGCCATGTTTCGAGGTGCGAATGAAGGCTTTTTAAGGGTCAATCTGGGTATTGACAACGAAAGGATGCTCGAAGGTATTGAAAGAAGATTTGTCTCTCATAATGCCCCTTGCGCAAAATTGCTTTCTGAGGCGATTCATGATGGATACAAAAGATTGATCTTGCCCAGTATCGAAAATCAAATTACGAATGAATACAAAGAAAAAGCCGATAAAGTGGCAATCGAGGTATTTGTAAAAAACCTGAAACAACTACTCCTTTCTGCTCCACTTGGCCAAGTCCCTATTTTGGCCATCGACCCTGGATTCAGGACAGGCTGCAAGACAGTAGCGCTGGACGAAAACGGCAACCTGCATAAATATCATACCATCTACCCAAATCAACCTCAATCCGAACACGAAAAATCATCAAAAACGATCAGGTCCTTCGTCGAAAAATACAATTTGAAAGCCATAGCCATCGGAAATGGAACGGCAGGCAGAGAGACAGAATCATTCATCAAATCTCTCAATCTAGGCCTCGACACCTTTATGGTCAATGAAGACGGTGCATCCATATATTCGGCTTCTCAAATAGCCAGAGATGAGTTCCCGAAAGAGGATGTCACTGTACGAGGAGCCGTATCTATCGGTCGTCGATTGATGGATCCATTGGCAGAATTAGTGAAGATTGATGCCAAGTCGATAGGTGTGGGTCAATACCAACACGACGTGAATCAATCCCTGCTCAAGGAATCACTCGACCAAACTGTAATCAGCTGTGTCAATAGTGTGGGCATCAATATCAATACTGCGAGCAAACATCTGCTTACCTATGTCTCAGGACTGGGAGAAACAATAGCCAGTAATATTGTAGAATATCGCAGCCAAAACGGAAACTTCACAAACAAGAGACAGCTCAAAAAGGTACCTCGACTGGGGGAAAAAGCATTCGAACAAGCTGCAGGATTTCTTAGAATCAGGGATGCAAAAAATCCATTGGAAAATACGGGAGTACATCCAGAATCTTACCCAGTAGTGGAAAAAATGGCACAAGATATGAAGTGCAAAATATCCGATTTGATAATAAGTAAGGAAAGGCTCAAGCAAATTGATCTCAACCGTTATTGTTCGGATCGATTGGGCTTGCCCACCTTAAAAGATATAATCAAGGAGTTGGAAAAACCAGGTCTTGATCCAAGGGGTACAGTAACAAGTTTTTCTTTTGATGGAAGGATAAGGACGATAGAAGATGTAAAAATTGGGATGGTATTGCCTGGCATTGTTACAAATATTACAAATTTTGGCGCCTTCATAGATATTGGTGTAAAACAAGGAGGCCTTGTGCATATTTCTCAGATTACCAATAGATTCATCAGCAATCCAGCAGATGTCCTCAGCCTGCAACAAAAGGTGACGGTAAAAGTATTAGATGTTGATTTGCAGAGAGGAAGAATAAATTTAAGCATGAAAGATGTAAATTGATAAAATTCCCAAATAATAGCTTTTGGAGTGATTTATAAACCAAGAGCTTACAATTCTATTAAACCTTGAAGTGATTTAAAAAATGAAAAGTGAAATTTGAAAAAGCAATTCTCGATTCTTTTAAAAGTGTAAAAAAAATAGGTGAGAGTGGAGAAATTGCCTCTTACATTCCTGAATTGGCTCAAGTTGACCCAGACAAGTTTGGAGTACATATATCTACAATTGATCTAGATAATTTTGGTACTGGAGACTGCAATGATAAATTCTCGATTCAAAGTATCTCAAAAGTCCTTTCGTTAAGTTTGGCCTATAGCATTCTAGGTAGTAAAATATGGGATAGAGTCGGGGTAGAACCCTCTGGCACAGCTTTTAATTCCCTTGTTCAACTTGAAGCGGATAATGGAATACCAAGGAATCCATTCTTAAATGCTGGTGCATTGGTAGTCTCCGATATTCTGCTGAGCGTTTTAGAGAGTCCGAAAGAGGATTTTTTAAACTTTGTTAGAGGTATATCGAATAATACAACATTGAAATATTCAAATAGAATATCTGAATCAGAAAAAGCCTCGGGTTATCGAAATATTGCACTATGTAATTTTATTAAATCACTTGGAAATATTAATAATGAACCCTCAGACGTTCTTGACTTCTATTTCTCACTTTGTTCTTTTGAGATGAGTTGTAAGGAGCTTTCAGAACTTTTCTTGTTCTTGGCAAATAATGGTCGAAGTGTCAATAATGACAAGTTCATACTAAATGAGAGTCAATCAAAAAGAATAAATGCACTCATGCAGACGTGTGGATTCTATGACGAATCTGGAGAATTTGCGTTTAAAGTTGGGCTACCAGGAAAAAGTGGAGTTGGTGGTGGAATTATAGCTATACATCCTGATCAATACGCTATTGCCGTATGGAGTCCAAAATTGAATAAAAAAGGTAATTCTTATAGAGGAATGAAGTTTCTGGAGGAATTTACCACAAGATCCCAACTATCGATATTTTGAAACAAAACCTTACACAACAAAACCTATGCGCTTTGCCTTTCAAGGCATTGTGTACAGTCAAACCCTTCTTAAATCACTTCTTAACATAAAATCCAAATCAAATATGAAAATAGTTCATCTCGACACATTTACCACCACAATGGATGGCTTAGGACTAGAACCGCTAAATGATTTTGACAACTTCACTTCATATAAAAACACCTCACCAGAAAAGATAATTAAACGGGCAAAAGATGCCGACATCCTCTTGGTCAACAAAGTCATTATTGACGAATCCATTATGGCACAATTACCTCAGCTGAAATACATTTGTGTCTGTGCTACAGGATATAATAATGTCGATATTGTTGCTGCAAAAAAGAGAGGCATTCCAGTATCTAATGTAAGCGGGTATAGCACCAATAGCGTGGTCCAGCATGTATTCGCAATGGCCTTGCATGCAATCATCAATGTGTCGTACTATGACGAAGAAGTCATGGATGGTCGATGGCAGGCATCAGAGCAATTCACATTCTACGATCACTCCATCCGCGAATTGAGTGGCATGACAATGGGCATATATGGCTATGGTACAATAGGTAAAAAGGTGGCTCAGGTGGCCAATGCATTTGGTATGAATGTCATTGCTACAAGTAGAAAAATGAATTCGGGTCGAGTAGATGAGGTCAACTTTGTCGATTTGGACACTTTATTTACAACTTCAGATATATTATCCTTACACAGCGCCTTGAGTGATTCGAATGCAGGAATAATGAACATGGACGCATTCAAAAAAATGAAGTCGTCCGCTATCCTTGTCAATACGGCAAGAGGCGGGTTGATCAACGAGGTCGATTTGGCGATGGCGCTCAATACAAATGAAATATCATTTGCCTGCCTTGATGTATTATCCCAAGAACCTCCAACAAATAACAACCCATTGCTAGAAGCTAAAAACAGCATTATCACACCTCATATAGCATGGACTTCTGTAGAAGCGAGAAAAAAATTGCTTCTAGGTGTAGCAAAGAATATTGAAGCATTCATGCAGGAAAAAGAGCTTCTAAATGTTGTAAACGATCAGAATTGAATGATAAATGAAGATATTTGGCAATAATTTCAACAGAATGGATATTTTACAAAAAAGAATATAAATTAAAATTAACCTCGGGAACTAATACAATACGGTTTCAAATTGTATATATTGTCCTCCCGAAATAATGAACGATTTTTTATTATTAAAGGAGACAATAATTAATTTTTAACAAATAAACAAACGAATAATTATGGGATTATTTTCATTTTTGAAAAATGCAGGAGCAAAATTAATGGGCAGAAAAGCAGCAAGCAATGAAGCAGAAATTGCAGCTGATAATGCTAATAGAGCAGGTCTTCTGAAATCAATTATTGAAAGTTCAGGTGTTGGGATCGACAATCTAGATGTAGAATTAGACGATGACAAAGTCACTGTATATGGACAAACTGAGTCTATTGAAGACAAAGAAAAAATAGTACTTGTAGCTGGTAATGTAGAAGGTATTGCAACTGTTGACGACAGAATTTCTGTTGTTGCTCCAGTTCAATCAAGATTCCACGAAGTGAAGTCTGGAGATACTTTATCCAAAATTTCAAAAGAAGTTTACGGAGATCCAATGAAGTACAACATTATCTTCGAAGCGAACAAACCAATGCTTACACATCCGGATAAAATCTATCCTGGTCAAATGCTAAGAATTCCTAATCTCTAAGATTAGATTTCAAATAATAGTAAAGCCTCTGTAAAAACAGGGGCTTTTTACTTTCCTAATCTGAAGTCTCAAAATTGTAATCGTGACTAATATCTAGCTTTCTTTTGATCTAGGAATATCTTTATCTCAAATCCCCTCCTACCCTACATTTCCAATTCATTAGAAACATTTCGTCATCATCCAGCCTTGCCCCTTAAATTCTGCACCCTGCACCTTAGACCTTGTACCCTGCACCTTAGACCTTGTACCCTGCACCTTCTACCTTGCACCTTAGACCTTGCACCCTGCACCTTCTACCTTACACCCTGCACCTAAAATTCCCATCCTCCAAAATCTAACAATTTTCACTTCCCCATCTCCCCATCATACTCCGCCAATTTCATCAAACTAAATTTCCAAATGCTGGGATTTTTTGATTTCAGGTTCTTAATTATCCCTGATTCGTTAGATCTATAATACTTTACCAAAATATTTTTAAGTCCCAGGCCCTTCATTTTTTCATAATACTTGGTCAGTCTAGTATTTAGAAGTTCTCCAGCTTGATTGAGCTTAGCCAAATTTTTAATGGCATTTTTCGTCTTTTCGATGAGCTTATCTGCAGGCTCCAACCCCGCATGAATCACAGGATTGTCGATATGCAATATACCTGCATCCACCGCCTTGATCTTCTCGGCAAATAATAGATCCTCGTATCCATATCCTTCCACACCTTCATCAAATTTCAATTTTCCAAATAACCAGGCAGTAATCATAAAGTTATTCGATTGAAAATTAAGATAAGGATCCAATAATCTTTTCTTGAGAGGAAGTGCCTCCCTTGTTTTGCCATACTTCCAATGCAAGACCAAGCCTGGATCATCTGGTTTTTGCTTTTGATACACCCTGCCCCCGTATACTATCTCAGCATTTTCTATTTGATCCAGGTATTTTTTCACATAATCATCTCTTACGATACCAGAATCTCCATCAATAAAAAGGAGGTGTTTGAATCTTGCCATTCTTGCCAGTCGATTTCTTATTCTCGCCCTGCCGAGATTTTCCGAAAGTTCCAGATAGTTCACACCGAATTCATGCCCCAATTCCTTGTTTTGATTCCTGGTTTCTTCATTGCTCAGATCGTCAAAAACCATAATTTGATATTGGATATCCAAGGCCTCGCATTGATCTTTGAGGGATTTGACAAGTGCAACAGCATTTTGGTTGTAGACAGGGATCAAGATTGATATCATGGGCAATTTTTTGGTAAATATAATTGATTGATTGGATTTTGATTATTTGATCGATTCTTCTCGCGGCAAACCCAATAGCACAAAAAAGAAGGCATGAGGAGATACTAAGTCCTATCTGGATTTAATACGTATTTTATTTCGAGACTGTTCTTTGGATTTAAAGCAAGTAATTTGAAAAAAGATATTATATATCCATTCTTCTCTGTATAAAGTGCTTTGAATATCCTATTTTTAAGTTTGCTTGATTCCATATCTAATATTATTAAATGTCATTCTTAGAAAATACAATTCTTGAAAAACACTATGTCAAAGGGGAAAAGCTCTTCGATCAGGGAGCTGTCCTTGAAGTAGTGGAAGTAGAGAGAAGTCTTTGGAGTGTCATGATAAAAGACAATGGAATCCTTGAAGTAGAAATTCAAAACCCAAATACCAAGCGGCAAAAAAGCACCTGTGAATGTGATACTTTTGAAAAAGAGAAGTCTTGTCCGCACATAGCCACTTCCTTGTTGTACCTCAGAAAAAAAGAATCAGAAAGGGCTCAAAAACGAAAGGAAACTGCAAAAAGAAAGCAAAGTTTTAATCTTAAGACCATCCTGGAAAATATTGATGCTGATGACATGATAAAATTCGTCAAAACATATGCCCAGTCAGATAGGATGTTCGGCGTCATGCTGAAAGCTTCATTTGCAAGAAAAGTTGACTTGAATGACAACAGTCAAAAGTATGAGTCTATCCTGACTTCGCTCATCAAGCCAATTTCCACAGAGCGGAATGCATCGAATACCAGTGATATTAGAATAGCACTAAAAGTCATAGAAGAGTTCAACTCGCAGCTCGAAGATGCCATCTCTCTCAATCAATTGGAAGAGGCATTTTTGATTGTTGAATCTTGCTTACCAAAACTCCATTATCTATACTCTAATTATGGCAAACGATCTGAAAAAGTGACCGACCTTTTGGTCAAATTCCATGGTCATATTGATACACTTTATGAAAATCAGATGGCGCCCGCCTTATTGAGAAGGTTAGATGACCTGGTCGCAAATCTATTCCAAAAATCATATTATAATCATCTCGATTTTCTCGTCAACATATTTCATATCGCAGAAAAACATGATCGACATGAAGTAATCGAAAAACTAAAATCTGTGATTCAAGACACAGCTCTTGGCAAGGTAAAACAGATCAATTATGTAGTATTTACAGCCCTCTTGATTCAAAATGGGTTTTATGACAAAATCCAAACTTCTGATGACACCATAATTGCTGCGATTCAATACTTAATCAAGATGAATCGCGGAGACAAGGCGATAGAATACATGGAACGATTCAGGGCAACCAATGCCAAGAACAGAAAGCTGGAATATACAATGGCTTCTACGTACAGGTCATTGGGCCATATCAAAAAATTCCAGGAATTGGGTGCAGAATTATATGTCAGCAACGATGATATCAGATATTATAGGATGCTCAAAGAAAATACCACGGTAAAATCCTGGGCTCCAATCAAAAAAATGATCCTCGACAATATCGAAAACCTGAATCCAAATTCAAGTTTTATTGCAAGATTTTACGAACAAGAGGATATGACTGATGACCTCATTAAGCTTTTGGAAGAAGAATCGGATTTGCGGCATATTATGAAGTATGATTATTCACTTTACAAAACCAATTTCATCGATATTGAACGAATATACTTGAAAGCGATTAAAAATTATCTGGACACCCACGCAGGAAATATTGCTACAAGATTTATCGATGAAATCATCCACCATCTTACGCAAATCAGAGCCCACAAATTGGCTACCTCCATTAAAACCTATATTTCGACCAATTTCCCCCACCGACATCATTTACTTTCTTTTTCATAATCATGCCGTAAGGTGTCTATTTTACACTAAGTATTTATTATACTTGCATACCCAAGCCAAATTTTGAATTTTAAAAGAGAAGATTAGATGATTGAAGGTTATATTTTTGATCTTGATGGAGTGATTGTGGATACTGCCAAGTACCATTATAATGCATGGCGAAAGTTGGCCAATTCACTTGGATTTGATATTACTGAAGCGCAAAATGAAAATCTCAAGGGTGTATCCAGAAAAGAATCTTTGGAATATATTTTAAGCATTGGAGGGCTGCATTTCTCTGATAATGAAAAAAAAGAAATGGCCGAACTCAAAAATACCTGGTATGTGGAATCCATCAGTAATATGGACAAATCGGAGTTACTACCTGGGTCAGAAACATTGATAAAGGAAGTAAAAAAACTCGGTTTGAAAGTAAGCCTGGGTAGTGCTTCCAAAAATTCACTACGAATACTTAATGCTACTGGCTTGATTGAGTATTTCGATGCTGTCATCGATGGCACCAAAACCACGGAATCAAAACCACATCCTCAAGTATTTTTGATGGGTGCGAAAGCCTTGGGCCTTGATCCTGAGTCCTGTATTGTATTCGAAGACAGCATCAATGGCATCAAAGCAGCAAATACAGGAGGATTTACTTCTATCGGTGTAGGAGATGCCGAGATTCTGAAGGAAGCTGACATGGTCATCCCTTCTCTGGCTGGGATTACGGTCGCCTCACTAAATGATGCTATATTCCAAACTAATAATTAATTCCAAAAACAGTCAATTCCCATTATTGACGCCAAATAGTAGATTTTGAAAGATTATATTGTACAACATGAATGGAAGATAATTGAGGATAAATATAATCCTGAGCACAATCAGATTACCGAAAGTTTGATGTCATTGGGAAATGGCAAGATGGGACAAAGGGCCAATTTTGAAGAGGACTTTTCTGGTCAATCTCTCCAGGGAAGTTACATCGCCGGGGTCTATTATCCTGACAAAACACGTGTTGGTTGGTGGAAAAACGGCTATCCAGAATATTTTGCCAAGGTCTTGAATTCAGTCAATTGGATTGGAATGAAGGTCGAAGTAAAGGGAGAACCTCTCGACATAGCAAAAGCCAAAGAAATACATTCTTTTCATCGAGAGTTGGACATGAAACAAGGCATCCTGTATCGAAAAATGGATATCACCCTGCAGAATGATGTTCGCTTGATCATCGAAAGCACAAGATTCACCTCGATGGCCAATGACGAATTGGGCGCACTCTCCTACTCCATTAAAAGCATAAATTATTCTGGTGTCATCTACATCACCCCATATCTGGATTTTGATGTAGTTAATCAAGACAGCAATTATGATGAAAACTTTTGGTTGGCAAAAGAACAATCTTCCAGCCCTTATGAGTGCTATGTATCTGCAACAACCAAGAAAACGAATTACGCAGTAGGAGCGGCTATGACCAATCAATATTTTCTAAATGGAGAATTATTAGAACCCAATGCCTCCTACGATGCCCCAGAAAAAAAATCAATCGTAAAAAATGAGTTTTTCATTCAAGCTGGAGACGAATTGACCGTTGAAAAATATGTAGGCATCACCTCTTCATTGAATTATTCCAGTCAAGAAATAAAAAAAGCAGCAATCAATATTGCAGATGCTGCCAGTCAATCTCAATTCTCTCAGCACCTCGCTGAACATACCGATGCCTGGAACAAGATTTGGGATACTTGCGATATCCATATCAAAGGTGACATTGCTGCCCAACAAGGCATTCGATTCAATATCTTTCAACTCTATCAAACATATACTGGACAGGATGACCGATTGAACATCGGACCAAAAGGATTCACTGGAGAAAAATATGGTGGCAGTACTTACTGGGATACAGAAGCCTATTGTTTGCCATTTTACCTGAGTACTACGAATGAAGAAGTGGGTAAAAATCTTTTGATTTACAGATACAAACAGCTGGACAAGGCCATCGAAAATGCCGAAAAACTTGGTTTTACATGTGGTGCTGCACTCTATCCAATGGTAACAATGACTGGTGAAGAATGCCACAATGAATGGGAAATCACCTTTGAAGAGATTCACCGAAATGGTGCTATTGCCTATGCCATCTTTGACTACATCCGCTATACCGGAGATTCTTCCTACCTTGAAGAATATGGACTGGAAGTATTGATAGCAATCGCTCGATTCTGGGCGCAACGGGTCAATTGGTCCACTAAAAAGCAGAAGTATGTTATGCTTGGTGTCACAGGTCCAAATGAATATGAAAACAATGTCAACAATAATTGGTATACGAATTATATAGCTTGTTGGTGTCTGAAGTATGCCAAAGATTCTATTCTTTCGATAAAGGAATCAAACCCATCCCGTCTAGCAGAAATCGTCGAAAAAACACTTTTTGCAGAAGGAGAATTGACAAGATGGCAAGAGGTAATCGATAAAATGTATCTTCCTCAAGATGACGAGCTTGGTGTCTTTTTGCAACAGGATAATTTTCTGGATAAAGAAATCATCCATGTCGCAGATCTTGATGAAAAACACAGACCAATAAATCAGAAATGGTCTTGGGATAGAATATTGCGTTCTTGTTTTATAAAGCAGGCAGATGTCCTTCAGGGGCTTTACTTTTTTGAAGAAGAATTTGATCAAGAAACGCATCGAAGAAATTTCGAATTTTATGAACCGCTTACAGTTCATGAATCTTCGCTAAGTCCGTGCGTCCATGGCATCCTGGCAAGTAAGCTGGGAATGCACGACAAGGCACATGAAATGTATCTACGTACCTCCCGTTTGGATTTGGATGACTACAATAATGATACGGAAGATGGCTGCCATATTACAAGCATGGCCGGTACTTGGTTGACAATAGTAAAAGGATTCGGAGGTCAAAGAATTGTTGATGATAAACTGTCATTCACCACATCGATCCCGAATAATTGGGAAGAATTGGCATTTAAAATCAAATTCCGAAAAAACCTTCTGGAAGTAATAATCGATCAAAACGAAACCCGTATAATCAATCTTGAGGGTCCGACAATAGATCTCTATTTGAATGGCAAGCTAGAAACCGCCCACCAATCAAAAACTATTCTTACATTAAACTAGAATTTTAAAAAATACCAATGAAGTCAATTTATACCTTATTCGCATTTTTAATCATCTTGGGAACAGGGTGTAAAAGTGATTCAACCTCAAGCAGCAGTAAGGCATCAGAAAAGCCTGAAGTTTCAGCAAAGGACAAAAGACCCTTGCCTGCTTGGGCCAGCAACGCAAATATCTATGAAGTGAATGTGAGGCAATATACGCCTGAGGGCACTTTCACAGCTTTTGCAAAACATCTGCCGAGATTAAAAAACATGGGAGTTGACATCCTATGGTTTATGCCCATTTTCCCAATCAGTGAGACTAAGAAAAAAGGAACTTTGGGCAGTTATTATGCCGTCACTGACTTCAAGGCCACCAATCCCGAATTCGGCACCAAAGATGAGTTTCAAAACATAATAGACCGAGCACATACCTTGGGCATGAAGGTCATTCTGGATTGGGTACCGAATCATACTGGATGGGATCACGTATGGATCAAATCGAATCCTGAATTTTATACCAAGGACAAAGATGGCAATATCATCGACCCTATCGATCCTGGAACTGGTGAGTCATGGGGCTGGACCGATGTAGCAGACCTCAATTATGACAACAATGATATGCGTAAAGAAATGATTTCGGACATGTTGTACTGGATCAATAATCATAAGATCGATGGCTTCAGGATGGATGTAGCACACAATGTTCCCAATGATTTTTGGAAAGATGCTACAGATCAAATCTATGCGGCAAATGACTCTGTCTTCATGCTGGCGGAATCCGAAACAATTGAACATCTGAACAATGGATATTTTCATGCCATCTATGGCTGGGGAATGCACCATTTGCTCAATGACATCGCCAAAGGTCATAAAAATGCTAGTGCTATAGACTCTCTATTGGCAGACAAAAAAGGGTCAATTACGCAAGGAATGTACATGAATTTCATAACCAATCATGACGAGAATTCTTGGGCAGGAACCATTGAAGAGAGAATGGGAGAAGGAGGAGACGCCTTTGCCGTATTAGCCGCCACTTTTGATGGAATCCCTTTGGTGTATGGCGGTCAGGAAGAGCCATTGACCAAGAGATTGGAGTTTTTCGAAAAGGATGATATTGGATTTAAAAAATTTGAAAAGAGCCGATTCTTAAAGACGCTACTCTCATTAAAGAAAAGAAATAAAGCACTCGGAAATGGGTCATATAGCACACCAATAACCAAGATTGGAGATTCTGAACATATCTATGCTTTCATGAAAGAGAAAGACGGAGACAAGGTAGCCGTAATGGTAAATCTTAGCAATGAAAAACAACAAATAAGATTGTCACAAGCTGTAACTGGGTTGACCAATCTTTTTGATGGAAGAAAGGTAGAGATGGGTCCTGGCACTATCAAAAGTTTTGATCCCTGGGAATATTGGGTAGCGAGTAATAGGTGAGGAATAATGAATAAATGAAAATTGTTGATTGTTGATTGTTAATTGTTAATTGTTAATTGTTAATTGTTAATTGTTAATTGTTGATTGTTGATTGTTGATTGATAATTAAGAATCTAGAATTAAGAATTAACAATTCAGAACAAAAATAGAAATATGAAAAAGCCACGGTTATCGTTTTGGGATATTTGGAACATGAGTTTTGGATTTTTAGGAATTCAATTTGGGTTTGCGCTTCAGAATGCAAATGCCAGCAGAATCCTTCAAAATTTAGGGGCAGATGTTCATGAATTGTCCTGGTTTTGGTTGGTCGCTCCGCTTACTGGCATGATTGTCCAGCCGATAGTCGGGCACTATAGCGATAATACCTGGACCAAGATGGGAAGGAGAAAGCCCTACTTTCTGGCTGGTGCTTTAGCCGCATCCATAGGTATGTGTCTCATGCCAAACGCTGCCATGTTTACCGCATTTATGCCAGCCTTGTTTGTTGGAGCGGGCATGCTTATGATAATGGATGCCAGTTTTAATGTAGCGATGGAGCCCTTCCGTGCACTCGTTGCTGACAAGCTTCCAGTGGATCAGAGAACTCTGGGATTTAGTATTCAAACTGTACTTATTGGAATTGGAGCGGTGATGGGGTCAATTTTGCCTTATGTACTTACCAATGTATTTGGAGTAGCTGTGGAGACTGAGGAAGGTCAAGTACCTTCTACGGTAATATATTCATTTATAATAGGTGCCACCGTTTTGATACTTGCCATATTGGTAACCGTATTCAAAACAAGGGAATATTCTCCAGAAGAGATGGCCAAATATGAAGATGGAAAGGAAGAAGATGAAAGTACTGAATTACAAGCTGTAAAAAAACGACCTTTTTTTCAAGCACTTTTGGAAGATCTCAAAATGATGCCTTCTACTATGAAACAACTGGGTGTAGTGCAGTTTTGCTCATGGTTTGCATTATTCGGAATGTGGGTTTTTGCTACACCTGCAATAGCACAGCACATTTATAACCTGCCCGCTACCGACACTTCATCTGCGCTTTATAATGAAGCAGGAGATTGGGTGGGAATCTTATTTGGAATGTATAATGGAGTGGCGGCAATATATGCATTTTTCTTACCTACCATTGCAAAAAAAATTGGTCGAAAATCCGCTCACTCCCTTTCACTCATTGTAGGAGGTTTGGGTTTGATTTCGATCTACTTCATCTCATCACCAAATATGCTCATCATTTCGATGATTGGAGTTGGTATTGCATGGGCAAGTATATTATCACTGCCATACGCCATTCTTGCAGGTTCGATCCCCGCCAAAAAGATGGGTATCTATATGGGTTTGTTTAATCTATTCATCACAATACCTCAAATCGTGAATGGAATTATAGGTGGGCCAATGATAGAGTTATTTTATGGCGGACAGGCAATTTTTGCGCTTGTTGTAGCAGGAATCTTTATGATTATTGGAGCCATTTCGGTGAGATGGGTGAATGATAAAGATGACGTGCATAGTCAACAGGAGGCATCTTCTATCACTCATTAATATGAGTAAGATCTTCAGTGCCTTGATTTTCCAAGGTTCATTTTTCTTTAGTTTACTAAACCTCAAAGGTTTAGTAAACTAGAAAGAGATGAAAGAAGAAATGAGAAACAAGAAATCAATTAACACACTCAATAAATCAAAAACGTTATCTTCATGCGTTAAATAATTTATATATGCGAATTGCTGGCTTTTTACTGATTATTACTTTTATTTTTTGCATTGCTTTCACTTCTTGTTCGGATAAAAATGTTGATGATCAAATCATAATGGAGGGTGTCGTTCGAATTGCGGATACCTTCGAAATACAAAAAGGTCAAGAACTTGTTATCAAGCCAGGATCAGAAATCACTTTTGCTCCAGCTGCTATTTTTGTTGCCCATGGAAATCTTATTATTGAAGGTACCAAGGAGATGCCCATAAAACTTATAGCCGAAGATCCTATCGAAGATCATCGCATCATTACAGCAAAAAGTGGATGCAAGGTATTCAAATTAAGACATGCTGAAGTCACCAATGGATTGATAACCTCATACATGAGTGATAATCATTTTCAACATGTCATTTTCAAGAATAAGTACAAATTGAAATGGGACGATGCTGTAGCGAGGTTTTGGCATGGAAAGGTGTTAATAGAAGATTGCACAGTAGAATGGAACAATCAGGGAGAAGGCTTTCTTTTACATAAGGTACAAGCGCCTATTGTCCAAAACAACACCTTTATCAGAGTTCCAGATGCTGTCGAATACATTCATTGTAAAAATGGATTCATACTTGGTAACCATTTTCAAGATATGAATGATGATGCCATAGACCAAAACCACTGCTTCAATACACTCATCAAGGACAATACCTTCTTCAATGTGAAAGACAAGGCTTTGGAATTGGGTAGTGAGAAGATGGGAAGTAGCGATTCACTATTTGTGATTAATAATCTTTTTGTTGGCTGCAGAGTAGCTGTCAATGTCAAGGAATCCTCTTATGCTAAAGTCGAAAATGCTACTTTTTACAATAATAAAATAAGCCTTGATATCCATACCCATGCCGATAGCACAAGGGCAAGCAAGGCCGAAATGTACAATTCTGTAGTAATCAACAGTGATATGCCTGCATCAGTAAATCCTCGATCTATTGCTGTACTTGGTAATTGCATGAGTGATGAAGAATTGCCAGAAGGAAAAAACAATATCGTATCAGCCATAAAATTTAAAGATCCCGAAAACAAAGATTTCACCATTGTTAGTGAAGATTTCCCACAAGGAGAATCTGCGGAAACAGTTGGATTTCAAGCTCCCAAGTAAAACAATCCACCCCCAAATCATCAAAGATTATGTACGAAGATCTACAGGAAAAGGCGATTGAAAATTTAAAAGAGAAAAAGGCCAAAAAAAAAGGCGTCCATACCGTTGGAGTCATCTTTATTGCTGTTTCCATTGTGCTATTCACAATAAGTACAAATTTTTATGGCGATGTTGCATATTGGATCAAATTTCCGATACTAATATTGGCCCTTGTTTATGGTATAATCTATTTTTCCGTATTGGGCTTCCCTTTTTTAGGAGATGATGATGAGTTGACCGATGAAGAAATAGGAAGAGAAATCGTCAAAATTTACAAACAACAAGGTATCAACAATACCAATACAGAAGATGAACTGGAATTAAGAGAAATTGAAGCCTTGAAGAAAAAATGGGATGACGATGAGGAGTTTGTCTAAATAACTCCGTGAATTCTTCGCACCCTTTGCGCCTTGGCTGTTAATAAAAAGCCCCGAGCCTTAATTCAATTCTTAAGACCCATTTAAAACCACCAAACACACAAGATTCACAAAGGGAAAGCAAGAAGAATTATTGATTTAATCGTTATACAAAAACCTTTTATCATATTTGATCTTTATAACTTAGTGTTATTATGACACTTTATGCGTATCTTTAGTTTTAAATAGCCAAAATACATTTTATGAAGTACTTGATTGCCTTTTTTCTTTTTGCATTGTTGACACCATATGCCAGTTCTCAAATCGTATCCATTGATCCAGCATTTCCCAAAAGAGATGAAGTGGTAACAATCACCTACGACGCGACAAAAGGAAATGGCGGATTGGTAGATGTGAATCAAGTCTACATGCACACGGGACTTATCACCAACACCTCTACTTCCGGGTCTGATTGGAAATTTGTAGTGGGAAACTGGGGGACAGATGATGCAATGGTAAAAATGACAAATATTGGGAATGACATGCATCAAATAAGTTATGTCATCAATGACTACTACAATGTCCCAGCAGATATTGAAATTGAAAAATTGGCTTTTGTTTTCAGAAATGTAGATGGTTCGAAGGAAGGGAAAACCGCCCAGCTTCAAGATATATTTTTGGACTTCAACGAAACGGATGAATTCACAGGTCAACTGATCAGTCCCACACAATCAAATATAATTGCCAATGTAAATGATGAAATAACTGTAAAGTTTGCAACGTCCGAGTTGGCTGACATGACCATTCAAGATAATGGGATTCTGATCCATGAAGAGACGACTTCATACTTGGAATATTTGTATAGAGTGGAAGATACAGGAGATCATATAATCACTATTCAAGCGACATACCAGGGAGAAACTGTAGAATCTTCATTCAATATAAAGGTCAACCCTGAATTGGTGATAGAAGACCTTCCAGCTGGATCAAAACCAGGAATCAACCATATCAGCCCTACCAGTGCACGATTGGTGCTCATGGCTCCATTAAAGACCAGTGCTTATGTCGTTGGGGATTTTAATGATTGGGTGATTAGCACCGATTACTTTATGAAACAGACTCCAGACGGGCAATTTTTCTGGATAGATGTAGTAAATCTGGACGCAGATCAAAACTATGCTTTTCAATATTTGGTGGATGGCACAATCTTCATCGCCGACCCATTCAGCGAATTAGTCCTGGATAAAAACAAAGACCAATTTATTAGTGAAGCTACGTTTCCAAACATGCACCCCTACCCAACTGACAAGGCCGACGGATATGTCTCCTTATTAAGAACTGGGGCTGAAGATTTTGTATGGCAAAATGACTTTGAGCCGCCAGCCAAAGAAGATTTGGTAATTTATGAGCTGTTGATGCGAGACTTTACAGAAGAGAAGAATTATCAGACATTGATGGATACCCTGGACTATCTTGAAAGATTAGGTATCAATGCCTTGGAATTCATGCCAATCAATGAATTTGAGGGCAACCAGAGTTGGGGATACAACCCATCCTTCCACATGGCATTGGATAAGTATTATGGCACTCCTACCGCATTCAAGACCTTAGTTGATGAGTGCCACAGAAGAGGGATTGCGGTCATTTTGGATGTGGTCTACAATCATGCCTTTAGTCAAAGCCCGTTGGCACAACTTTACTGGGATGCGGCAAATTTCAGACCTTCTTCAGAAAGCCCATTTTTGAATCCTATCGCCAAACATCCATTTAATGTAGGGTACGACTTTAACCATGAAAGTGAATACACCAAATCATTTGTCAATCGAGTGACGCAATACTGGATAGAAGAATACAATATTGATGGCTTCAGATTTGATCTATCGAAGGGTTTCACACAAAAGGAAAGTAATAACGATGGGGTTTTTGCGGCCTATGACCAGACACGTATCGATATACTCAAGGAATATGCAGATCATATTTGGGATGTAGATCCAGATTCTTACATCATTCTTGAGCATTTTGCTACCAATTCTGAGGAGAAGGTATTGGAATCATATGGAATGATGCTATGGAGTAATCACAACCACAGTTTTAATGAAGGCACCATGGGCTATAATAGCAATGAAGGTTCCAATTTTGAATGGATAGATTACAAGCGAAAAGGATGGAACAATCCCCATGCTGTAGGATACATGGAAAGCCACGACGAAGAAAGATTGATGTACAAAAATATCAACTTTGGCAATTCGAGTTCAACCTATGACATCACAGAATTGAATACTGCCTTGGAAAGAATCGAGTTGGCAAGTGCCTTTTTCTATCTTATACCTGGTCCAAAAATGCTTTGGCAATTTGGTGAAGTAGGTTATGATTTCTCTATTAATAGATGTGTAAATGGATCTATAAATAGCAATTGCAGGCTTGACCCAAAACCTATCCGATGGGATTACAAGGAGGACTTGCAAAGAAAGCAGCTATACGATGTCACCGCAGCCCTTATAAAATTAAAGACAGAATACGATCTCACCAAAACTACAACCTATGCCCATAGCCTCGCCGACAGTAAAAAATACATAAGACTTTCGTCAGATGACCTAAATGCTATCGTTATAGGCAATTTTGAAATAGGATCTAGAAGCCTTGCTCCTGGCTTTCAGCATACGGGATGGTGGTACGACTATATCACGGGTGACAGTCTCAATGTAGAGAATCAGCTCATGAATATTGTCTTGAAAGCTGGAGAGTATCGCGTCTATCTTGACGAGAAGATTGGAGAACCAGTGATTATTTCCGGAGTCGAGGACCCTGATTTAGTAATTGAGGATTATTTGCTTTACCCAAATCCAATTCAGGGAGAAGTGAACTTCAAGATTACCTTAAAGGAGGCACAGCAGGTTGAGGCTTCTATCTATGATGTCAATGGCAGACTCGTACAATCACAGAAATTGAAATTAAGTTTTGGTCAAAATGATATTCAAATGGATTTGACGGATCAGGCAAAAGGGCTTTATTTTATTTCGATTAGAGGTGAACAGATGAAGTTGACAGATCGGTTTGTGAAGCAGTAACTACCAATAAAAGCATTGCTCTGTGGCTATTCCTTTTTATCTTTCTCTGCGAATGGAAGAATTAATTCAGTAAATCTACTTTACTTTTAAGTAGATTTACTTGAATATCAAGTTCAATCAACATTTTTCATATATTCCCTATATAGATTATAGTAGAATTTATTAATTTAATTTATCGCATTCTTAATTTTTGTTTATCAGAATTGGAATTCCAATCTCAGATATAAAGAAGAAGATAAAAAGTATATTTTTTAGAATTCTGGTTCAATTTACTATTGGGCAAAATTCAACCAAACTGATGAATGGACAATAATTGAAAAAATAGGCATATGAAAAAAGTGTCATTATCAAATTTTCCAGAAATGTTTGACCCTTTAATCATTGTTGCAGGTGACCGAAGAGAAGAACGTCCTAAAACACAAGGAGATTTATTAGCCTATTCTGTAAGTAGTATTGATCTTTCCTATATTACATATCTCAATTTGAATGACACACCAATTCTTTCGGATAAATTATTCGTTTTAGAAGATCAATCTTTTTTGAAAAAACATTTTGGCAAGAAAAACATCCTAACCATAGGTTCGCCAGCGGTAAATTTATTTTCTAGAAAAGTGAATGGCGAAGGACTTTTTTATTTTGACATTTCAGAAGAAGCCAAAAATGATATTAAGAAACATGAAAAACTAATTGATAAAATAAAATTTAGTCCCATTGATCTGTTTTTGTACAAAGAAATTTTTAAAAATCAATTAAAACCAAAAAAAATTCTCACCAATAAGCTGATTAATTTTCCAGATAAGAATAAGCTAAAAGAAAAATGTCAACAACTTTACAAAGAGTTTAAAAGTTTAAACTTAACTGAAGAAAATTGGAAACAATTGATTCATAATTTCGATCGACCAGGAATTATTGATTTAATTGAGGAAAGAAAACAAGCTGTTGTTACAAGAGGTGCCAATGATTTTGGATTTGTTTCAATTTCATACAATCCGTATTCTGAGAAAGATTATTTTGTGATTATGGTAGCTGGAATTCATGGCCTTGCCACAGCTCACGGTGTAAAGTTGTTATCTGATAGCGCTGCATTTAAGAATAGACCTTATGGTGGAGTATTTGAAGTTCAATTTCCGGAATATATGTCGTGGTCACGAAGACTTGAAAAAGGAACGGTAAAATGGCAAACACAATCCTATGATCCGAATGATGAAAAATATAAAAAATTACCACTCGTTCTTAATCTAAACAATCATAGTAAAACTCATTCTCGAAAAAAGTTTGGCTTCTTCATATCCTCACCCTATTCTGAAGAAAGTAAATATTTCAATAACTTAAATAAAAAACTTGAATCAATTTGTAAAATTTCATTTTCAAAAACAAAAACGGCGTATTCAATAAAAACTAGCGGAAAGGGTACATTTCCGAAGGTAATTAATAATCGTATTGAAATGTCATCGGCAATTATTCATATTTTGAACAACTTGAAACCTGGTGTATTATTTGAAATTGGTTTATCTCTTGGATTTAGAAAACCAGCTTATTTAATTTGGGATAAAAAATTAGAACCATTTAATCAAAGGAAGATTCCAGAAATTATTGAGAAAATAAATATTATAAAATTCGATACGACTAAAGAAAAAGAATTTGAAAAGAAGATTATAAATAATATCATTAAACCTTCAACTAAGTTGAATAGGGACTTAATGTGCTGTCAGCATGCTGGTTCGCAGTGCTTAATTTCAGAAATACATACACATAAAAATGAACGATTATTTTTTTATTCATCGGGTAGGTATAATCAATATAAACAAGCAATATTTCACATAGCTTCTGAAGATTTTGGGATACATCCAATAGATGATTCTGAGTTAAAAGGAGCTGGTAAATTATCATCATGCTGTTTTGGTATTAAATTTTCCACAAAATGTATTTTTCTATTAGATAAGAAAGATAACAATGGAATAATACTATTAGGAATGGCACAAGCCTTAAAAAAAGACACCTTATTACTGAGAAATGAAAAGTTATCCATGTGGGATGGAGAGTTTAAACTTATTAGTCCTTCCACAGAAAAAAAAGTAATAAGAAAAGAGACTAGAGGTTTCTTTAAGAAATACCTTTGAATTTCTTGAAATTAATTAACTGAATTTAAGATTGACATAATTACATTAAATTTTCTTTAACCATCCGTATACTTCCGTTTTAGCCATTTTTTATTATTCTTACAACACATAAACTGGATAAACTCAATTAAAGGGATATTCCACAATCACTTCATTCATGTGCCTTGCACTATTAAATGGAATATGAATGAAGAAAATCGTTATCACCATCAAAACAAAACAAAAATGAAATACCTTTCGCTACTACTTTTTATCACAACATTCATCTCTTGCACTTACACCCAAAATTCAAGAACAAAAATCGACGACACCTACAAAAAAAAGCACACCTTCGGTGATTGTGCGCAACCTTTGGGTTTTGGTAGAAATTCAAATACAAGATCTTGGATTTATCCAGGTCGTCATTGGAAATTTGCAAAAGTAGATATAGAGTCCTTTGAAGAAATCAATGACAGCATTTTGCTTAATGCAGACTTCAATGCCATGTTTCAAGAAGTTGGGCGTAATGGAAAACCAATGAAAAATATGAATGTGGGCAAAGGTGAGTTTGTAATTGTCAAACATCAATCAAGAGTTCATGACTTCTACGTATTTAAATATGTTAATCAAATCGATAGAAAAGTAAAGTTGGATATTAAAGAATATCGAATAAAGTCAAAGTCCTTTGAAAAACTTGATGATGTAGACAAATTAAAATATTGCCTTAAAGAAACGGACTTAAGAACACTTCATGAATTGGTCACCCAGGAAAACTTGGATATTAATGTTTGTGAAAAATTTGTAAGCAGTACTATGACCGCCCTCTCATTAACCATTAGTGATGGCAACAAAAAAGCATTCGATAAACTAATAGAATTGGGCGTCAACATAGATCAGCCTTGCTATGGAAACCGCACCGCATTGATGCGAGCAACTCGCAGTACTGATACTTACTATTTTGAGAAATTGGTAGAATTAGGCGCAGATGTCAATATTAAAGATGAGCGGGGAAAAACGGTGCATGACTACATTAAAAATAAAGGGAATTTTGAACTTTTGGAATTAATAGAATAGGATACAATTCTCAGGATGTGTAGATAGGAAATTCAATATTCCTTCATTTTTCATACAAGTTTGTTATTTACTTAAGCATCATATTTAGTAATGATTTAAAATAGTCTATTCATTCAATTTGAGTGGATCCCCCTAACCACTCAAATTGCTTCTGGCTTCATATAGACTCTTCTCTCCAAATTCTCCATTTTTTATTACTTTTGGAACGATTAGAGAATACATTGTTGTTTAGTCAACTATGCCACATAGCTATCAATACGATTTTAGTGCTGAAGTAAGACCATTTTCATTGAGACAATCCCACTCAGCAGAAAATCCTTTTATGAAAAGACTTATTCTAAGTATGAAATACATAATTTTTACAATCCTCTTTGGATTATTCTTCTCATTTACCATCGATGCACAGGAAGAAGAGGCGAAAGTCTATTTGAGTAAGGCCAGTTATTTGGTAAAATTTGATAAAAATAGAAAGGGTGAAATTAGCGCAACAGTAGATGTCCGACAAACCTTTGTATCACAAACTGCGCTGCGATTTACAATATCAGAAGGTATCTTCTTCGATGATTATTCAGAAGTCAAGAAACTAAAGAAAAATGGCAAAAAGGTAAAGCCCATAATATCTGATTATCAAAGCGATGGGATTTTTCATTCTGATCTGAAGCTTTGTTATTTTGAGCATACATTCAATTCTACGGAAGAAGAAGCTCGAATCTCGTATCAGAAGAAATACAATGACATCAAAT
Organism: Saprospiraceae bacterium; assembly: GCA_965230575.1. GTDB lineage: Bacteria > Bacteroidota > Bacteroidia > Chitinophagales > Saprospiraceae > CAJXUU01. The sequence goes on along the minus strand of OZ246013.1, from coordinate 3,792,899 downwards.
ACCTGGATCCGATGTACTTCGTCGACAGGTATGAAACAGATAAGGTAAGCATAGAAATCAGAGTACCGGAATGGCTGGAACTTAATATTATCGAATGGAATTTTGATCTTGACGATGTCACCAAATCAAAGAAACAAGATGGCAATAAAACGATCTATAAATACCAAATGGAGGATCTTAACTCCTTTGTAAAAGTAAAGGGCCTGCCAAGTAGAAGCAAGGTATATGCACACCTCATACTCAATCCTGTAGCTGCAAATATCAAGGGAGAGCGAATTGTCTTAATGGAACAAACTGCTGATTTGTATAATTGGTATGCCGGACTCGTGGCACAAATCGGCAATGATGCCAATTCATTAAATCAGTTGGTTAGCGACCTGACCAAAGACAAGACGGATGACTTGGAAAAAATCAAGGAAATCTACTATTGGGTTCAGGATAATATCAGATACATCGCATTCGAAAGTGGCATCATGGGTTTTCGACCTGAATCTTGTCAATCCGTTCTTGCCAATAAGTATGGAGATTGCAAAGGGATGGCCAACCTTACTAAAGAAATGCTAAAAATTGCGGGATATGATGCACGACTGACTTGGGTTGGCACCAATTCTCTGCCCTATGATTATTCCGTGCCTTCACTCATCGTGGACAATCACATGATCTGTACGGTAATGCTCGATGGAGAGGAAATATTCCTGGATGCGACAGAAAAAAATGCAGATTTGCACTACTATGCTTCACGAATTCAAGGCAAAGAAGTAATGATTGAAAATGGTGATGACTTCATCATTTCGAAAATACCGGAAGACAAACAGGCCAACAAAGAAAAGTACAATTCGCAAATGTCAATAGAAGGTGATTTGCTTACGAGTAAGGTAAAAGTCGTCCTTACAGGTGGCAAGAAAGCTTTCATGGCTTACTACCTTTCAAGAGTGGCTAGCAAAGATCACATAGAACTTATTGGCCGATTCCTCAGTTATGGAGACAAGAATATCAATGTAGACCTGATCACCCAAGACCTCAATATCAAGAGAGAAGTGCCCTATGAGATCGAATACAATATGTCTATTGCCAATCGCGCCTTGGTCATAGGTGACGAATTGTATTTCAATCCAGAAGTAGATTTCTCGCTGCGGGATTTTGAGAAATTTGAAGATCGAGATATTCCATATAATATGTCAGACGAGTACGTAATTGAGTCTGAAATAGCAATTGAGATTCCCGATGGATATTCTGTTAACTATTTGCCTGAGCCAGTTTCGGGCAGTGGAGATGGATTCCTATTTGACCTATCATACAAAAATCAAGAAGGCACGTTGATCTACAAGAAAAACATCAGTGTAACAAAATCTATTTTGCAACCAACAGAATTTGACAATTGGAATAAGTCGATTGATCATTTAAATGCCTTCTATTCTGACCAAGTAATACTTAAAAAATTATGATAAATCCAAAAAATATCTTGTTTCTAATCTTGTTGATCGTACCTCTGCTCAGCACCGCCCAAAAGAAAAAGAAACTTTCCAAGTCAGAGAAAAAAGCTTTGGAATTATATGATAGAGAATTCAAAAGAGAAGGTGAAGCTTTTAAAACGGCTACAATTCCAGAGAAATATGCCAGTGAATCCAGCGTAATGTTGGCAAAGAAGGTCCACATGGTTTTTGGTAGAAATAAAAAAGGAAAAACTGCCTCACAGATTGCTACTCGAAAACGAATCCTTCTCAATGATATGGCAGCTGTGAAAGATTATTCTGAATTTTATTATCAAAAATCTGATGTAATCGGCATCTCTATTATTAAACCTGATGGTAATAAATCCGATGTAGATTTGGATAATGCTGTTGAAGTCACCAGCGACATTCCCAGACAATATCAGGATAGATACCACCAGGAAGATTATTATAAGGTTGCCATTCCAAATCTTGAAGTAGGTGACATTGTAGACTTTTACAAGGTATTCAGTTATCCAGAGCCATCACAAAGAGAATTTGTACTTCCATTGGCTTCTTCAACACCAATATTACATCAGGAACTTACCATTGATGTCGATAAATACTGGACTGTCTACTATGGCTCTCTGAATGGTGCACCCAAGTTCAAAAAAGTGGGAAGTGGTGGATACAATATGAAAGGAAAACAAAGTGACAAAGTCACTCGACTCAAATTCGAATATGAGAATGCGGAAGGAAAAGATTGGGAAAGATGGGCAACTGTTGATTATTATGGACCGATGATCAAACTTCTAGCTGCTCCTATAAAATCTCCTCTACATCAAAAAATCACAACTTTTGAAGGTCTCGAAAAGGTAGACTACATCACAAAAAGCATGGAGGGTGTTAAAGAAATCACCAAGTTGCTTGATAAGAATTTGAAATCATACATCAAAGATCTAAACCTTAGAGACATCGAAGAATCTGATGCTGCTGAGATGATCTATCGTGGCACAAGAGTTCTTTTATTGCGTTCTATGAATGAAGTAGAATCCAATGATATTGCCGTAATAAGTCGAGGAATCTCCAGAGAACGTGCTGGAATTTCAGATGCTGTCTTTGCCAGTATTTTTGCCAAGATTCTAAAAAAAGCAAAAATCAAATCGGAGATCGTACTGGCCGTTGATCGCAGTGCAAAAGAAGATGACTTTCTGGTTGGGCAAGAGCTAACCATGGGAGTTTACGTTCCAAAAGTTGACAAATACTATTGGCCATATGACAATTTTTCACGGCCTGGAGAGACGCCTTATTATCTTGAAGGCCTCAAAGTAATCAGAATCCCATATTCCAAGGTATTCAAAGATGAGGCTGCACAATTTGTAAAATCATCTGTACTGCCTACAAGTACATTGTCTGACAATGGCTATAAGGTCACCGCTGCTGTGAACATAACCGATGATAACACACTAAACTATAAAAGTAATTCTATCCTTTCAGGATACTTTAGAGAGCGGTATTCACCTCTATTCCTATTCAATACCAACTACCTCTCGGAAGACATGTCATTTTCAGAAGTTGATAAATTATTTGGCAAATATATCGCTGGATTTTACATGCAAAACAGTACTCCCTTGGCTCGATCGCGTGAAGAATTCACAGAATATAAAAAAATAAAAGATGAAAGATTGACAGAATGGTTGGAAGGAGAGCATGTCGCGCTTGAATTGATAGAATTCAAAATTGAGGATTACGGCATGATGAATTTGGATAAAAGCCTGAAGATTGGATATGAATTCTCCTCTGATGAATTCATCAAAAAAGCAGGACCCAATCTCATATTTGATATTGGTAAGGTATCAGGAGATCAATTACAATTGGATCGAGAAGAATTGGAAGGAAGAAGGTCAGACATAAGAATTGAATGTCCAAAATCCATAACAACAGATATTACGATTACACTTCCAGAAGGCATAACTGCACACGGCTTGGAAGATTTGAATAGGACTGTTGAAAATGAAGTGGGCCGTTTTGTTTGTTCCGCAACTCAGACCGATAATACCATATCATTAACAACAACCAAAGAATATATAACCGATAATTTCGGTGCAGAAAAGTGGCCCTTGATGGTTGAATTTTTGGAAGCAGCGTATGAGCAGAGTCAAAAGAAAGTGATTCTCAAAAGAGATTAATTGGGAAGCTTAGAATGACTCGACAGTTTTGATTCAATGCATGAAAAGACATTAATCATATGTTTTCACTGCGTCCCTTTGCGAATTCTTTGTGAACATTGCGGTTAAAGTCAACATCTAGACTAAACTCAAAATCGAATTAAATCACTTCAAAATCAAAAACGCCCGCTTTTATTTCAGGAGCATCTATTTTTTTATTAATTTGATTTCTTTCAATATTAAAGGTAAAGGAACATTTGATCAATGAAAGTAGCCCAAAATCACTATCGTACTATTTGGCTCAAACCAAACGATGACAAAATAATCCAAGTCATCGATCAACGCTATCTACCACACAAGTTTATCATCGCGGATATTACGACTGTAGATCAGATGGCAACTGCCATAAAGGACATGCACATCCGTGGAGCTGGTCTCATTGGTGCCGCGGCGGGATTTGGCATGTATTTGGCCACACTGGAAGCATCTACCACCAGTGACTTTGATGGAAGTTTGAATAAATTCGCCAAGCAATTAATGGCTACCAGACCTACCGCAGTGAATCTGGAAAGAGCCATAAAGAAACAATTTGCCGCTATTCAAAAAGAAGAGACAATACTAGAAAAAATAAATATTGCCCTCCAAACGGCTAAAGAAATAGCCGATGAAGATGCCGAACATTGTCGAATGATTGGTGAACATGGATTGAAACTTATTGAAGACATCAAACAAAAGAAAAGCGATGGTCCTATAAATATCCTGACTCACTGCAATGCCGGATGGATGGCTTTTGTAGACTACGGCAGTGCTACTGCTCCGATCTATGCCGCCTTCGATAAGGGAATTGATGTCCATGTCTGGGTAGATGAAACCCGACCAAGAAATCAAGGCGCACGGCTCACAGCATGGGAGCTCAAAGAGCATGGTGTTCCGCATACTATTATTGCCGATAATACAGGAGGTCATTTAATGCAACATGGTCTTGTAGATATGGTAATCACTGGTTCGGATCGCACCACTTATACTGGGGATGTAGCCAATAAAATCGGAACCTACCTCAAAGCACTTGCCGCTAAAGACAATAATATTCCATTCTATACCGCGCTACCATCTTCAACTTTTGATTGGCAAATTAGAAATGGGTGCAAAGACATTCCAATCGAAAAAAGAGATGAAAACGAAGTAAAATATATCCAAGGGTTATGCGATGGAGAGATAAAAGAAGTACTTTTGACACCCCTGGAAAGTCCTGCTGTTAATTTTGGGTTCGATGTGACTCCAGCAAGATTAGTTACAGGTCTAATTACGGAAAGAGGTGTTTGTGAAGCTAATGAAAGTAGTATTTTACAGCTATTTCCTGAGCATAAATCAAGCAATCCATAAAAACAATAAATCGATATGAAAAATAATTGGAGTAATGAAATCGCCTCCCAGTATGAGAATGATCCTCTGAAAATGAGGGTGTATTCTTCGCAATTACTTGGGAAAGAAGAAGATTTGGTACTGCATGGAGGTGGAAATACATCTGTAAAAACCAAGGAAAAAAATCTCTTCGGGGAAGAAGAAGATATAATATATGTAAAAGGAAGTGGTTGGGATCTAGCAACCATTAAAGAAGCTGGTTTTGCTCCTGTAAAATTGAACACCCTGATTCAAATGGCAGGTCTCGAGCAATTATCTGATGTAGACATGGTCAAATTTCAGAGAGCAGCCATGACCAATCCTTCAGCTCCGAATCCATCTGTGGAAGCCATATTACATGCGATCATACCATATAAGTTTGTCGACCATACACATGCAGATGCTGTAGTCACTATAAGCAACACTCCGAATGGCGAAGCACTGATAAAAGAGATTTATGGAGACAATATGCTCATCGTCCCTTATGTTATGCCTGGTTTTGTATTGGCCAAAGAGATATTCAAAATGACCAGGAATATCAATTGGAATGAGATTGAAGGTATGATCTTGCTCAATCATGGTGTATTTACATTTCATGAAGATGCTCAAGCCAGTTATGATAAAATGATAGAAATCGTAAGCAAGGCCGAAGATTATCTCTCAAAAAATATTGCCAATTCACTCGAAGCTTCCACAAAAGGAAAAATTGACACCTTGAAAATTGCAAATATTAGAAAAGAGGTTTCCGAATTATGGCAAAAACCTACCCTTGCACAAATCAATAATTCTGAGTTCAATACTGCTTTTAGTAATCTACCAAATCTTGTGCAGATTGCAAATAGAGGACCTTTGACTCCGGATCACATTATCCGTACAAAACGAACGCCTGTCATACTTTCTGAAGATTCCACCTCTAGTATTTCTGATTACGCCAATGAATACACGAAATATTTCAATGAATTCAACACAGGTGACTTGATATGCCTGGATCAAGCTCCAAGATGGGGCGTTTGGCCTGGTCATGGAACAATCTCATTTGGCCCTAATATCAAGAGCAACAAAATCATCCAGGACATCACCAAACATACCATGAAATCCATTCACCAAGCGGAAGAGCTGGGCGGTTGGAAAGCCTTGAGTAAGGACAATTTATTCGAAATGGAATATTGGATATTGGAGCAAGAAAAGTTAAAACGCGGCAGTGCTGCAAAACCAATGCAAGGCAAAATAGCACTTGTCACCGGGGCTGCTAGTGGTATCGGAAAGGCATGTGTCGAAAAGCTGATTGGTGAAGGCGCTGTAGTAGCTGCATTAGACATCAATCCCGAAATAATGGAAACATTTTCTCAGAATGAAGTTTTGTGCTTGGTTTGTGATGTGACAGATAGCACCCAGCTCAATGCTTCAATAGAGAAAACGATCACTCACTTTGGCGGTCTTGATTTGCTAGTATCGAATGCTGGAATATTCCCTAAAAGTCATTCCATTCAAGCCATGGACGAAGATGTCTGGAACAAAAGTATGGACATTAATATTACCAGCCACTTGCAATTAATAAAACTAGCTACCCCTTACTTGTCTCTAGGCATTGATCCTGCAGTTGTGATTATTGGCTCCAAAAACGTCGCCGCTCCTGGACCTGGTGCATCTGCATACTCAGTAGCCAAGGCTGGCCTCACTCAGCTCGGACGGATTGCTGCCATGGAATTGGGAAAACACGGCATTCGTGTGAATACCTTACACCCTAATGCTGTTTTTGATACAGGCATTTGGACCGATGAAGTATTAGAGTCTCGTGCTGCGAATTATAATTTGACCGTAGAAGAATACAAATCCAAAAATATATTGAAGGTAAAAATCACTTCACATGATGTCGCGGGAGTAGCCGTGAGTATGCTCGGTGATACATTTTCAAAGATTACTGGGGCACAGATTCCAATTGATGGTGGTACGGATCGTACTATATGATCTTATTTAACCGCTAAGGCGCGAAGATCGCAAATTTTTGGATGTATTATTTAGGGTAATGTGGACAAAAATAGTTGGTGGATTTCCCATTAAAATTCCTTAAATTCCTGACATCAACTGGAAGAGGAAACAGGCTCTGCTGAGGAGCAACCTGCGAGCAATAAGGTTGATGCATATACTGAATATAAGAGAGTGGTTTATGACCACTCTTTTTTAGATTATATATTCAGGAATGCTAAAATTGGCTAAGAAAACCTAGCGTCTAGTTTGGTTTTTGTAATGCAGGTACCACAAGATAAAAGCCTTGCGATGTTTTCTACTTAATCCTCTATGAATACTTAATGTATCTTTCAAATGTCCAAAGAATGACTCTAAGTTGTTCGTGCTTTTAGGAATGCTTGGATTATCCAGAAAGTGAAACATATTCGGTATTGCTTTTTTAATCATCACAGCGGTTCGCCTTAGGTTTTTATACCGATACCACCAACGCCCAGTTCCGGAATTGATTTTCTTTTCATTGATATGTTCTTTGTGATTTTCAAACCATTCTTCAAACATTTTGACCCAGGCCACTTTGTCGTTGTTCGTTTTAACCAAAAATATCAGATTGACGATCTTCTTAAGTTCTATAGATCTTTGATTTACAGGCTTTTTACGAAGCCAGATATTAGATTCCCTATGAATATGGACCAGACACCTTTGAGTAATAACATCTGGAAGAGCTGTAGCAATCGCCTTGAGAATAGAACGATGTCCATCACATGTTACGGATTTAATTGATATTCCCAGTTCGATTAGATTTAGTAAGTCCTCCTTGATTTGAACGAACCTTTCTTTATCAGTGAATCGATATAGTTGAGTATATCGAATATGACTATCATAATAAAGCACTAGACACATATCTCCTGGAAAATATGTGCCATCAATTACCAAATAGGCTTCTTTATTCTGTTTAATGGCAAAATTTGGAACGGAAGATAGATAAACAGAAAACTTCCTTTGAAGGCTACGTTTACTGATACCCATTTCTGCAGATAAATATCTTAGAGTTAGTCTTTCGATGATCCATTTCTTAAACCAAATCTCTTGATTACTATTACTCAATCCAACATTCGAAGAGGTAAAAAGAATACCACAGTTTTTACATTTATATCGCTGTTTTCCATTCTGAATACCCCATTTAATCGTATCCAGAAAACCACAGGCCCAACATCTTTTTTTTAGCTTTTTTCATAAACAAAGAAAGTTTAATGAAAACACTTTCATTAAACTCTATATAACTAATTGATATTCTCGTAACTTATGAAGGTTCTACCAACTATTTTTGTCTATTATACCTTATTTAGGCATATTCATTAATAAAACATCTTTCCATTTATCTTTTCAAGATACTGAAATTCAGTTACTTATATTTCATTTAAGAACCAGTACTTCTGAATTGATTACCCTTTCATTGATAGATATTGCGGAATAATGAGGTTGTAGTTTTCAATTTAATCTTCCGCTCGCCGCTCGGGCGTTCATTTCTTTCTTGAAAAAGAAACGAACCAAACCCCGTAAAACGGGGCAGGAAATTCAAGGCTTTACTTGGTTCTTAACGGCTTTTGAGTTGCATTTTGACTAAACACACAAAACTCGCTATCGCTCAAACAGTTGTGAGTTTTTAACGTCAAAATACAACTCAAAATCCTAAACCAACTAAGGCCGATTTATTCCAAGCAAAATTCAATCTTTGGTAGTAAAAATATACTTTAAGCTTAATTGTTTTTAAACTGTTCTTACTTCTGAATTCCCCTATTTATTAGATCTTGGCGTACTTGGCAACTTAGCGGTTAAATCCTTACGCATCTTATAATGATCTATCCCCACCTCCGTATACATATCACTCACCACCTCATACCCCAACTTTTCATAAAACGGAACAGCTGGCACTCTGGCACTTAATACAATCTCCTTGAATCCATTCTCCTTTGAAAAATCTTCAGAGGCAGCAACCATCAATTGCCCCACTCCTTTCTTTTGATACTCTGGAAAGACAGCAACTTGCCTCATTTTTATCTGACCTTCATCTAAAGGTTTCATTACTAAGGTACCAAGCAATACATCATGGAGCGAATAAGCTGCAAAATGGGTTGATGAATACTCAACTGAAAGATCCTCTGGACTAAATTCAAGGCCGATAGGTTTGCGAAGAAGAAGATCGCGTAAAAATATCAGTTCATCGTAACTCGGTGAGCCAAAGTCAACTTGGGTAATATACAAGGAAAATAGATTTTAAAATTGGATAACAGATTCGCTAAAGCCAGCAAAAATTCCTGCTCCATTTTTAACATTGCTGTAAAGAATAAAAGGAGTTTCGTGGCTGTGGCTATCTTTACCAGTTCGGTAATATTCTTCAAGACTTGAATAATAATTGTAGAGTTCTTTGCTAATCGTCATCACTCTCAATTCGTAATTGTAGACAATTTTATCTGGATCCTCTTCATCATTATTTGGATCGCCTTCTTCTAAAATATCAATCTGATCAATAACTTCATTTGGATCGGTCGTGGTAGGATCCATTTTTACCATACTTGAAATATCTTCAGACAATGTCTCTGAAGTAGAAATCCCACTGCTACTAGCATTGTTGAAGTTCCCTATTCTTTTATTTCCATCTAAGCTGCTGTAAGTACCTTGATACGTACCATCTCCAAAAGAACCATTCCCTAAAAACTCTCTGTCTATACTTAACAACTCATTGGGATTATTGGTAAGGTCATCTATCCAAGTATCAGAAAACTGGCTAGAACTATTATTCTCTCCACCACCGTCTTCATCACTAATATTGACTACTTCCCAAATATAATATGATTCAAGTTTAGACCTATCTTCAATTTCAAAATCTACTTCGACATCATCTTTCTGATCGTTTTGAATAATAGAAAAATTATTAATCAATAAGGTAGATTTTTCTGGAACAAAGCCCCTGGCAGTAACAGAACGAAAGCCTGGTGCAGACACTTTTACACTATATGCTCTTTTTGGTGAAGGGCCATATTCTTTATTTCCATACACACCATCTCCTTGATGAAACAATTCATATCTGAACTCATTGTTCTGATCAAAAATCTCAACCTTAGCAAATGTAATTTTTTCATTGTCTGCTTCTGGATCAAAAGCAAGCACAGATTTGGAAACTTCAACCGCCCAAGGAGAATTGCTATCAAAAAGCGCATTCACCACCAATTTACTTTCAAAGCCCTTGTCTTCAATTTCATATTCCTCAACGCATGAGGTCATGACAAGTGAGATCAAAACGACCGTTAATAAAAGTATATTTGGTTTTCTAATCATTTAATTAGGCGGTAAGTAAACGTCTTGTAAAAGTATAAAGAAAATTCTTCAATTCCAAGCACCTCCAACTAATTAAGAATGTCACTTTTCGATTAACGAAATTTTATTTCTAATAATAGAAAATAGCCATATATAAATCTATTTTTCACTAATCACCTTTCACAAACAAAAGGATATTTTGAAATAAATATTTTTTCAATCCAAAATCCAGAATCAAATAAAGAAGTTCTATTTTCGGCTTTTTATTGGAAAATTATAGTGATATTCCAGAACAAAACTTTAGAAATTAAAAGAATAATTAAAAGACATATATAATGAGTGACAAGAAGGTAATTTTTTCGATGGAGGGAGTCACGAAGACTTATCCGCCTAGCAAGCAAGTTTTGAAAAACATATGGCTATCTTTTTATTACGGTGCTAAAATCGGTGTACTCGGTCTCAACGGTTCTGGAAAGTCAAGTTTATTGAAAATAATTGCTGGATTAGATACAAACTTTCAGGGAAAAGTCACATTCGACAAAGACTATAAGATAGGTTATCTCGCTCAAGAGCCCGAATTAGATGAGTCACTCACAGTAAAAGAGGTGGTTCGTCAAGGTGCGAAGCATATCGCTGATGTAGTCGATGCCTACGAAGCCATATCGCTTAAGTTAGCTGAGCCAATGGGAGATGATGAAATGATGAAGGTTATCGAAGAGCAGGGAGAGTTATTAGAAAAAATGGACCAACTCAATGCTTGGGACCTCGATCATACTTTGGAATTAGCGATGGATTCATTAAGACTACCACCCGATGACGCCAAGGTATCTGTTTTGTCTGGAGGTGAGCGAAGAAGGGTCGCGCTTTGTCGATTGCTGCTGAGCAAGCCCGACATCCTTCTTCTTGATGAGCCGACCAACCACCTGGATGCAGAAAGTGTACATTGGTTGGAACAATATTTAAAATCTTTTCCTGGTACTGTAATAGCTGTTACCCACGATAGGTATTTCCTTGACAATGTAGCAGGATGGATATTGGAATTGGATAGAGGTGAAGGTATTCCTTGGGAAGGCAATTATAGTTCATGGCTGGATCAAAAATCCAATCGACTGGCCAATGAAGAGAAGCAAGAATCAAAGCGACAAAAAGCACTCAAACGAGAGCTCGAATGGGTGAGAAGTGCTCAAAAAGCAAAGCAATCTAAAGGTAAAGCCAGATTGAATGCATATGACGCCCTGAGTAATCAAGAGGCAAAAGAAAAAGAAAAGAGATTAGAATTGGTCATCCCTTCAGGCCCTAGATTGGGCGACAAGGTGATCAATCTGGAAGGCATCTCCAAAGCATATGACAAACGACTTTTGATAGATAATCTTTCTTTACAAGTTCCAAAAAATGCCATTGTTGGAATCATTGGGCCGAATGGTGTAGGTAAGTCTACCCTTTTTAGAATGATAATGGGTGAAGAGACTCCAGATAGTGGTTCTATTGATATTGGAGATACCGTAAAACTGTCATATGTCGATCAAAGTCATAAAGACCTGCTTCCAGAAAAAACAATATTCGAAGTCGTTGGTGGTGGAGATGACTTCATCAATGTCGGCAACAAAGAGGTTAACGTTCGCGCCTATATCAGCAAATTCAATTTTTCCGGGGGAGATCAACAAAAGAAAGTAGGTGTACTATCAGGTGGAGAACGAAATAGATTGCACCTGGCAATGACCTTAAAAGAAGGTGGCAATGTCTTGCTCCTGGATGAGCCTACGAATGATATTGATGTCAATACCTTGAGATCTTTGGAGGAAGCAATAGAAAACTTTGCTGGGTGTGTCTTGGTGATCAGTCACGATAGGTGGTTTATCGATAGATTGGCCACTCACATCCTAGCCTATGAAGATGAAGGAGAAATTATTTTCTTTGAGGGTAATTTTAGTGCATATGAGGCAAGTAAAAAGGAAAGGCTCGGTGACATCACGCCTAAAAGACCAAGATTTAAGAGTTTGTTGTAGACTTTTAAAAAGGCCAGTAGAACTGAAGGCATGTAGTCTGATATTAATATTGTGATAATGAATTGAACTTTCGTATCGTTATCGTTATATGAGGATCACTAATTATCTGCCATTATTATTTCTCTTCTGCACAGCAAAGATTTGTTCCAGTCAATCATATTTCAAAAATGTAATAGAAATTAATTCGGATGTTGGGCTCTCCAATGACTCCAACAATATCGGTATTTATAGTGGTTTTAGGATTTTATCTGAATTTATAATTCAGAACAGACGATTTGCAAGAAGTAGAAATATTGCTTTTTCTTTCAAGCGGTTTATAAGTCCTAGCAATGGATTCAAATTACAATTTGGGCACTCTAAATATGGCTTTAATTTTGAAGGCAGGGTTAGATCAACAAATTTGTACATTAAAGATTATTATCGAACTTCTTTTTTCGAGTGGGGTTTGTCTTATATCAGAAAGATAAAAATTGGTGAAATCACCAATCTTCTTCTAGAACCTGGAATTCTTTATCATACCAATAGCAGAACCAAAACAGAAAATATTAATTTCTTCAGAAAAGACTCATTTTCAGCTTCTTGTTACACTGGCTTGGAATTTCCAATGGCTGGCAACAACTTCTTTGCCAATGTAGGTTTACAATTCAAACTTCCGCTAGAAAGATACAATCACGATTTCGACCAATGGCCAGGATTCTATCCCTATTTCATTGGCATTAGAATTGGCGCAAACTACCAATTTTAACTCGACTTGCCAATAAGGTGACAACAATAAACATCACACAAAACCATAATCTTTCTCAATCTTTCATAATCTCTCTCAATCTTTCCAATCTTTCATGATCTCTCCCAATCTCTCCCAATCTCTCCCAATCTTTCCAATCTTTCCAATCTTTCATAATCTCTCTCAATCTTTCCCAATCTCTCCCAATCTCTCCCAATCTCTCCCAATCTTTCTATTTCTTCCCACTTTAACACAATAAAAATATCAATAATTATATTCATACGTATCTCTTTCATACTTTTACACTTATAGTTGAAGTTAATTTATAATACTATTAATCATTGATAGTTCAACATTGCATATTTCCAATGGGAAAATAGCTTACTTATGAAAATGAAAAAAATCTATATTTGCATCCTTTCTTTGTTCATGGCAATCTCTTCTATTGTTGTGGTACAGGGACAAGAGACTGCATATCACAACGATACTTTCGAAAAATATATTCAGGGTAAATCTTACTACGATCAAGAATTGTACGGACAGGCAATCGAACAGTTGGAATTATTTCTAAATGAAAATAGATTTCTTCCAGATTCAGAATCGAATGCCATCTACAACCTGGATGCCCAATCATTATATCATATTGCGTCACTAAGACTTCAACTTCCTGAAGCGGAGTCAAATCTGGAAAAATTCATTTTCGAAAATCATCCTAATCCATTATTGGTAGATGCTATCTTTGAGATGGGTGACTACTATTATAATGAAAAACAATATGCAAAGTGTATTGAATATTATGAATTGATCGACATTGACGGAATTCCTGAAATCAAAATGTCAGAGCTGGCATTCAAAAAAGGATATTGCCACTTTGTTCGTAAAGAATTTAAAGAAGCTCAATATAATTTCAGTTTTACCAAAGATCTTCAAAATAGATTCTTCTACCCTACCAATTACTATTATGGCATGTGTGAATACTTTGCTGGTGATTATAAAAGTGCAGTAAAAAGTTTTCAACGTGTAGAAAATAACAACGTCTATAAATCGCAAATCCCTTATTACATTTCACAAATTTACTTTGCCGAAGAGAACTATGACAAACTTTTAAATTATGGCGAGAATGTGATACGCCAACCAGGCACGAAAAAAGTCAAAGAGATTCGATTACTGCTGGGTCAAGCTTACTTTCAACGAAATAACTATGAAAAGGCACTTCCTCACTTGGAGTTTTATGAAGAGAATACCGCTTCTCTCACGCTTGAAGAATTTTATCAGTTGGCCTTTGCACAATATCAATTGGGCTATTGCGACAGAGCGATAGACAACTTCCTTGAAATCAATCTTGAAGACAGCAAACTTGGACAAGTCGTAAACTACTATTTAGCAGATTGTTATGAAAAAAGTGGTGACAAGGCATCAGCGCGGGCAGCTTTCAAGAAAGTAAGCCAAATGGACTATGACAGAGGTATGACGGAAGAGGCAACATTCAACTACGGTAAGTTGTCAGCAGAATTGGGCTTTGAACGTGAAGCCATAAATATTCTAATCGGTGTCACTGATCAATCTCCTTATTACACCGAAACACAAAATATAATCAATGATATCCTTGTCAATACTGGTGATTTCGAAAATGCCATTTCGATCTTAGAATCATTGCCAAGCCTTAATCGAAAATTAGAAGAGACTTATCAGAAGGTAACCTTTAATCAAGGGCTTCAATATCTGGCAGAAGACAATATTGCGAAGACCTCAGAAATGTTCGAAAAATCTTTGACCTATCCTCATGATGTCTCAATTCTTGCTCAAATTCAATTTTGGCAGGCAGGTTTTTATGCCAATGAAGGTGATTATGCAGAAAGTAACTCAGCTTACAATCTGTATTTCAAGTTCGAAAAACAATCCAACAACCTACCCGAAGAGACCAGACCTTATATGGCACGATATTACAATGCTTATAATTTTTTGAAGCAGGATGAATATTTGCTGGCCGTTGATGAATTCAAAAAAGCAATTGTGCTTATAAATCAAGAGCAGGATGTCATCAAAAATGGGGTGATTGTGGATAGGATATTACCAGATGCCTATTTGAGAGCGGGAGATTGCCTCTTCAAAGTGAACAGATATGACGATGCCGTCACTTATTATGACCAGAGCATAGTAAGGGAAGCCAATGGGTATGACTATGCCCTATTTCAAAGAGGTTTGATAGAAGGTCTTGTGGGGCAGCCCTTTGAAAAAATCCTCACTATGGAGGAATTGATCCAATTGCATCCCGACTCGGACTACACCGATGATGCCCTACTCCAGTTGGGTGACACTTATCTTTCTGTTGGAAATCCGATCCATGCGGCGGATGCATTCAGAACCTTGAGAACAGACTTCAAAGGCAGATCCAATCTAATAAATGCGGCAAATCTCAAGTTGGGCTTGATCAACTATAACCAGGGAGATGTCGAAGGTGCATTGGCCTATTATAAAAGTATCTTCAAAAACAATCCGAATCCAAAAGAATCGCAAGAAGCACTGGTTTCGATAGAAGAAATATATATCGATGATTTGGGTAAGTCTGATGAATATTTCAATTTCCTACAGACCATACCAGGATATGAAGTATCTGCCTTCAACAAAGATTCTCTGACTTATAGAATCGGTGAAATTCAATATCAGAATTCGAATTATGAAAAAGCAATATCTGCCTTTGATGAATACTTGAATAAATATAATAGAGGATATTATCGTCTGGAGGCCAGATATTATCGAGGAGAAAGTCATTCTTTGCTTAAAAATTATTCCAAAGCATTGAAAGATTATGAGGCCATCATTACAGAAGGCATAAGTGATACCTATGAAAGATCACTGAAAAAAGCTGCTCTGATAAGCTATAACCACAGTCAGAATTTCAACAAGGCATTGAAGTATTACAAGCTTTGGGAAGGACAAACTTCTACACCAGAAGACAAATATCAAGCCCAGCTCGGTGCTATGAGAAGTGCATTCCGACTGAGCAAGGACGATGAAGTGATTGCCTATGCGAATAAGGTGACTACGAATCCATTGGTCTCCAAAGAAGAGAAATCATCTGCCTTGTATTACCTCGCAAAAGTATCGTATAAAAAAGGTCAATTGGAACAAGCAACAGCAGCCTTTTCTCAAGTGCCACAATTATCCAACAATAATCAAGCAGCAGAATCAAGATACATGCTTGCCAGGATTCTTCTGGATCAAAACAAACCTGCGGAAGCTGAAGAAGCGGCAAACAGGGCTAACGAGAAGAATTCTAATTATTCATTTTGGATAGCGAAAAGTATCTTATTGTTATCTGATATTTATTTGCAGCGGGGAGACTTGCTAAATGCCAGAGCTGCAGCAGAAGCAGTGGTGGAAAATTTCAAATCAGATGAAAAATTAGTGATTGAAGCCAATGCGAAACTTGCTGAAATCACACAAAAAGAAATAGAAAGTAACAGAATAAAATTGGACAATCCAGATGGCACGCTGGAATTGGATACTACTGGAAATTAAAAAAATAAATTTCAATACAGATCGCACTTTGTAATCTGTATTTGAAGTGATATAAAAACGTATTGAGATGAAAAATCTTATTGCCTTATTATTAATCTTGACACCAACTATTTTTCTGGCTCAGGATACACTCATTACCGAAAGTGATACTATAATTACCAATACTGGAGTAATAGAAGTAGACCAGGTAGAGGTCATAAAGGCATTTGAAGCAAAATTGGAAGATGCTAAAAAAATAAGCCTCAAACCTAAGATAAAACCCATTATCCCAGTCGAAAAACAATATGACTACAACATCACCATCGTACCATTAAAAATTGAATATCCAGACCCTGTGATCAAGCCGTTGGCCATGAATCCAGACCCAGCAAAACCAAGTAAAAGATTCTATTCAAGAATTGGATATGGAGACCTCAATTCACCTTATGCGGATATATCTTTCCATGGGCAGAGAGGAGACGAGTTTGATTATACTGTATCCGGGCATTTCTACGGTGCGGAAGAATCCGAAACCATCCAATTTCGAAAATTTTATGAGTCGGCCTTGAATATCAACGTTGGTTACAGACTCGGCGAAAATCATAAATTGAGTGTCGATCTCGGTGGCGGTTATGATTTGAGAAATCTCTATGACACTGCTTTTGTGTACAATCCTGAAATTCTTACAGAAGAAGATGTCAAACGAAATATCTTAAAAACGCAAGCCAGAGTAAGTATAAACAACATTGAAACTACCGATGCAAACTTCAACTATGGACTAGGATTGAGTGGGCAAGTAATCAAATTCAACAAGAATCTGGAATACTCAGAAAATGGATTTGGTTTCGACTTGTTTGTCGATAATAAGGTTTCTTCTTTCATGACATTATTTCTGGAAGGAGATGGAGCACTGCATTCTATTTCTTATGCCTCAGGAGGAAGCAGAGATAGGAAGGCACTCAATGTAAATCCTGGGATACGATTAGTAGCAGGGAATTTCCAGCTCGATGCCGCAGCAGATATATTTATCGATGGTGAGCAGACAAGCCCATTTGCCGATATCAAGGCATCATATAGCATTCTGGACAACAGTCTTCAAATATATGCTGGGGTGGATCAAGTAGCCATTGCCAATACGCTTTGGAATCACTACGAAAACAATCCTTTTGTAAATGGATTTTTAGAAATTGACAAGACCACAATCTCAAAACAATTCTACGGTGGGCTATCAGGAAGACTAAAAGATTTCCTCACCTTCAATTTTACTGGAGGGTATGCCGACATCAAAGATCAATTCTATTATGACAATTTGGCCATCTTCAGATTGATAACCAAGCACATCGACATCACCAATATATTTATAAATGCCAACATCGAATTCAATGTGACAAAGAGTGTATCACTTGGTGCCAATGTCAGTCAAAATTTCTATTCCATTGAAGAAATAGAGGTACTTCCAAATATGCCAGAGTTTAAATATTCAGGTTATTCCAAAATCAAATTATTAAATGACAAATTGATTGTTTCAGTCGACCTCAATTTGATGGATAAGATATCGTATATCGATGGTACCGGAGCCAATGCCCTCGGCAATAGTCAAATAGACCTCAGCCTGGGCGCGGATTTCTTTATTACAGACAATATTGGACTTTGGGTAAGGGGGAATAATTTACTGGATCGAGAATATCTTAGATTTAATAATTATCCTGAATTTGGGAGGAACCTGCTTGGTGGATTACTAGTAAGATTCTAGGGTAAACCCTGATTCCTTTTTCTTATATTTCCAGAGAACACCCTGACTTAATATTTTTATAAACACTTATTTTTGTTTTAGTTATAAATGGTATGACTTTTGAATAAGTTATTATAACACAGACACCCTCCACTCACTTTCATTCCCAATAATAGTATCAAATAATTGTATTTGTTTGGCTTTTTGTTGCTGTAAATAGTAACAAAGTTTACAAAGTCAACAGGATTAATTTATATAACAAATCAAATTTTAGAACTTCCTATCTACCTCTTAAATATTAAAACAATCAACAAATGAAAAAACATTTGATTCTATCAACTTTTTGTCTCCTTCTTTTATCCCTGGGAGCACAAGCTCAAGATGTATTGCTACTCAAAACCAGCGGCAAAGTGGTCATTGGTGATACCAGCTTGATTTCTACACCTGGCCCTTACAATTTGTACGTCCAAAATGGAATTTTGACAGAAAAGGTAAAAGTAGCTTTAAGAGATGCCTCTGAATGGTCTGATGATGCATTCGATCTCACGCCTTCCCTGGAAGAGGTAAGCAATTCTATAAAAGAAGACAGCCATCTGCCTGAGATGCCTTCTGCTGAAACTCTTGTAAGCAATGGATATGAACTAAAAGATATGGATGCAAAACTCCTCGCACAGATTGAATGGCTTTGGCAGCATACCATAAAACTAGATAAGGAAAACAAACTGCTCAGAAAAGAATTGGAAGAAATCAAGAATAAGATCGATAAGTAAAATTAGGCGTTAATTCTATTCTTATCTCTCTATTCTTCTAAAAAACAATTATCATGACAAAGATAATCAACACCACTCTGGCGGTCGTTTTGAGCCTTCTGTCCTGTACAGCAGTCTTCAGCCAAGTCGATACTATTGTTATAGGTTTTGGTGGATATGATGGTGTATCCATTACATCCAGTGATGATACTCAAACCGATCCGGAAAACACCTTGAATCAAGATGGCTACCTTCCAAATCTAAATGCAGCAGCCAGATTTTTGTCTCAGGCATCACTGGGCTACAACAAGGCAGAAATAGAAAATGTGACCATTGAGGGTATTGAAGATTGGGTCGAAGCCCAGCTCAACATCCCAATGCCATTCACCTTGCTGTCAAAATCCAGAGAATATCATCAATTTGCCAAAGATGAAACTGGCAACCCGGATCATGGAAGTAGTGCCAGAATGTGGGATTATTCCTGGTGGCAATATCATATGACCTCAAATGACTACCTGCGGCAACGTGTAGCTCTGGCGTTGAGCGAAATCGTAGTCATCTCGGATAAATCCAGCTTCGGAAATAATCCTTATGCGCTTTCAGATTACTACGATATTCTGCTACAACATGCTTTTGGTAATTATCGAGATATCCTTCAAGAAATCACTTATCATGCTGCGATGGGTGTCTATTTGACCTTTCTGAATAATCCAAAGACAGACATAGAAGAAAATCAGTTTCCAGATGAAAATTATGCTAGAGAAATCATGCAATTGTTTACCATCGGATTGAATATGCTTAATAATGACGGCACGGTGATCCTGGACAGTGTGGGACAGCCCGTACCAACCTACGACAATGTAGACATATTCGAATTTTCAAAAATATTCACCGGGCTTACCTGGGAAGACAGGACTCAATGGGGAAGAGGTGCAGAAGAGGACACCAGTTATATTCCCCAAATGGTAATGTGGAATGACTATCACGAACCAGGTGAAAAATTTCTGTTGAATGGATTTGTAGTGCCAAATCGGACTCCAGTAGACGGAGATGCCGACATCACCGATGCTCTTGACAATCTATTCAATCATCAAAATGTAGGTCCATTCATTGGAAAATTACTCATACAGAGAATGGTTACTTCCAATCCACCACCGGAATATGTGGATCGCGTAGCTCAGGCATTCAATGACAATGGGCAAGGAGTAAGAGGAGATATGAAGGCAGTGATAAGCGCTATCCTACTCGACCCGGTAGCCAAGGCATGTGCGTCAGGCGAAGATCCTACATTTGGCAAATTGAGAGAGCCTTTCATTAGATACTTCCAAATTCACAAGGCATTCAATGCTTCAACTACCAGTGGAGATTTCAGAAATGACATGGACTACATCTATCGTTTTGTACAACAAAAACCGTTGACCTCACCGAGTGTCTTCAACTTCTTTCAATATGATTATCAGCCAATCGGGCCAGTTGAAGAAGCAGATCTTTTTGCCCCAGAATTTCAAATTACAAGTGCTCAGTCAATTACAGGTTGGATCAATGCGCTCTATCGATTCATAGTAAACGAAAATGTTGCCGATGAATATGACATCTACAGCGGTGAGGATAATGATACATACGCCGATGAAATTTCGACCCTCGACTTGTCCACAGAAATATTGTATACGTCGGATGAGAATCTTCACATACTTGTAGACAGACTCAATCTTATCCTGGCCCAGGGAAGACTCACTCAGACTACAGTAGATACGATTGTCGAGGCACTGAAAAAATTCGATTATGACGATGAAGGGGATTATGAAATGAGGGCCAAACTGGCTATTTATTTGACAATGACTACTCCAGAATACTTAATAAACAGATAAGAAAATGTGCAAACGAAAAATATCTAGAAGAACATTTTTAGGCGAAGCGAGTTGTGCAGCAATTGGCTCGACAGCATTTTTGTCTTCTTTTCTCAACTTAGGAATGATCAATACACTCGCTGCTCGTCCTCATATCATCTCGAATACGGGAGACTACAAGGCCATGGTTTGTATATTGTTGGCCGGTGGAGCAGACACTTTTAATGTTTTGGTACCAACGGAGACATCAGAATATGATGATTATGTAGCTACCAGAGGCTCGCTCGCTCTTGACAAAGACGCCACAAATCCAGCACAACTTATTGACCTTGATTATGATGATAATGGTCGAACATTTGCCGTACATGCTGGTATGGACAAGGTAAGAGATATGTTTGATGATGGCAATCTTTCATTTATTGCCAATATTGGCACCTTGATAGAACCCATCGCCAATGTAGCCGATTATCAATCTGGGACAAAGAAATTGCCACTTGGGCTTTATTCTCATAGCGATCAGATCATGCAGTGGCAAACATCAGTACCACAAAGCAGATCTGCTGTCGGAGTAGGCGGAAGAATGGCGGACTTGCTTCATGATATGAATACGATTCCTAATGTATCTATGAACATCTCATTGGCAGGTAAGAATAGATTTCAGACGGGAAATGATTACAATGAATACTCCATATCCAATAATACGACCGCGGCTAATATTGGTTATGATGGCCTACCCTCTTGGTGGAGCAATTCTGGATTCTTGAATGACATTAAAAATGGAGTAATCAATAATGCGGTAGAACAGGAATACAATAACATATTCGCACAGACGATGTCTACTTTGACCAATCAAACTGCGGAAAGTATTGAGATTTTTCAAAAGGCATTTGGAAATATAGTTCCATTAAATACAACATTTTCTGACAACAACTTGTCAAATGATTTAAAAAAGATTGCCGAAACTATAAGTGTAAGATCACATCTTGGGGCCAATCGCCAAATATTTTTCGTGACGATTGGTGGATGGGACCATCATGACAATGTGATTAATAATCAGAATGTCATGCTTCCTATTGTGAGTAATGCACTATCTGAATTCAATGATGCCCTCACCGAAATAGGCATGCATAATGATGTAGTAACATTCACAATATCAGATTTTGCCAGGACATTGACGACCAACGGAAATGGTTCGGATCATGCCTGGGGTGGCAACCAGATGATTATGGGCGGACCAGTAAATGGCGGGCAAATTTTCGGTGATTTCCCGTCATTGGCACTAGAAGGAAATGACTTGAACCTCTCAAATAGAGGAAGAATTTTGCCAACCACTTCGGTGGATGAATTTTATGCAGAATTGGCTCTTTGGTTTGGTGCTTCACCTAATGACCTTGATTACATCTTGCCAAATCTGTGCAATTTTTATGCAAGCAATAATTGTACAGAAGCTCCACAGGCAAATTATTCACCAATCGGAATGTTTTCCTAAATCCAAGAAAGACTCAGACAATGAAAATAAGATTGATATATATATTTGGCTTTTTCCTTTTCACAATGAATACAAATGCGCAAATCTGTCCAGGCGAAGAAGGCGTACTTGTTTGGGAATGTTGGCAAGGACTATTCGATGATGAATTCTCGCAACTCACTGCCATGCCAAATTATCCAACAAGGCCCTCTTTGGAGAAAACAATTTACAGGCTCCAAACTCCAATTAATTATGACAACTATATAGGAAGTAGAATTAGAGGTTATTTATCTGTTCCCAGCTCTACCAGTGCGACTTTTAATGTTACTGGCGATGACAAGGCTCAGTTTTATTTGAGTTCAGATGACGATCCTGAAAATAAAGAATTGATCGCTTTTTCTCCAGGATATACAAGTGTTGCAAACCATGATGAATATCCAGAACAAACATCAGTAGAAATCGCATTAGCGCCGAATACAAATTATTATTTCGAATTGGTCAATGTAGAAAGAAGTGGTGGCGATCATGCAACCGTTTACTGGAAGACCGACTTGGTAGATACAGCTACTTGGAATATAATTACAGCAGGTTTTTTGACAGGGATTGATTGTCTGCCAGACCTCTGTCCTGAAGCTGGAATTGCTTGTGACGATGGAGATAGCTCTACAGAAAATGATATTGAAGATGGATTTTGCAACTGTATGGGTTCTAAGATTACGACCAATTCTTGTGTTGGTGAAAGAGGAAAAATTGTCAACTATAGGTATGAAGGAATACCAGGAAGCTATTTGAATGACCTGTATGAGGCCGCTGTCTTTCCAGGAGCTCCTGCTTATAGTGAGAACTTGGAATTTTATGGTGTCTCTTCTGAAAATGAAGTTGATGATTTTGGGACACTTATTCAAGGTTTTTTGACCGTTCCTGTTTCTGGAAATTATAAGTTTAATGTCACTGGAAATTCCAATGCCATTCTATTTATCAGTTCGAATGAAGATCCGGCCAATAAACAGGCACACCAGGCCTTGCTTACCAGCAGTTCTGGAGAAACCGAACATGATAAATTCATTTGGCAAAGCACTTCATTCATATATTTGGAAGCCAATACCTATTACTATATTGAGATGAATCACAAAGATGGTAGTGGTACTGAACATTTTTCTGCGTTTTGGCAGACTCCATACACCGAAACGGGAGTTTGGAAGAGGATTCCCAAGACATATTTTTATGATTATGACTGTGAGGTGGCTTGTATTCCTGAAAATACCGTTTGTGACGATGGCAATATCTTCACCAATAATGATGTCTATAATGACGAGTGTGAATGCGTGGGCACACCTTGTACCGGGCCAGATTGTGACAGCCCATTAGCCAATTATGTACCCTATGAAAAATGTAGTGTTACAGATCAGCTGGACAACAATCCAGAAAATAATTGGCTTTCGTGTTCAGTCACTCCAAATGTAAATCCGCTACGAAATGATGGTCATTGGATAATGTACGATCTGGGAGCAAGGCATGAATTGCATCAATCACAGATATGGAATTATAATGTTTTGAATGAAACTGACAAGGGCTTTGAGAATGTGGCAATAGATTATTCCGATGATGGTGTAAGCTGGAATGAGTTCGGATCATACACATGGCCATTGGCTCCAGGTAGTTCTGGATATTCTGGTTTTACAGGGCCCGATTTCCAGGGTACATATGCAAGATATATTTTGATTTCTTGTCTGGATACCGAGCCAAGTTGTAAAGGCTTGGGCAAGGTCGCATTTACTGCTGTTCTCTGCCCTCTTGAAGGAGAAGCATGTGATGATGACAATATTTATACCTTGGAAGACAAATACAATTCGAATTGTGAATGTGAAGGTATTCCATTTGATGAAAATGCATGTGACGAAGAAAATCTAACACTTGGAGATAGCACCTTATATACTGAAAAATATAGTGCTCAAGACTATATCAATTCCATAAGTCAAATCGCAAATGACAATGTAGTCAGTTTCATTGGTGGAGGTTCGATTACGCTTGATGTTGGATTCGAAACTGGAGAAAACACATTGTTCCTTGCGGCCATCGATACATGTGAAGACGTAGCACCAAAAACAGCATTGATTGAGTCCAGAAAGGAGATTATTGCTCAAATAAGGGAAGAATTGGAAATGGCAAAAATCGAGGGTCTCAAGTTAATTCCTATTGAAGATAGTGACGAACAAATCATACAATTCTATCTTAAAAAAGGAGGGAAAGTTGAGCTTTCAATATTGGATAGTAATGGAGCAAAGGTTTTTGATTTGCTAGATCATGAATTTAAGAATGGTGGTGTCTACAAGAAAAGAATACGTACCAAGAAATTTGATCCGGGTGTGTTTAATGTATCGTTGAAGGTGGATGAAGTGGTTGAAATGGAGAGGTTGGTGGTATTGTAGGATTAACCGTGAAGACACGAAGTGCGCTAATATGGGAGGAATGTCGTCATGCCTGGTGATTCCCTGGAGTTTCTGATGGTTAAAAAAAGTCAACTTCTAACCCTCAAATCCTGGCATCAATCCAATTAATCATTTCATCAAAAAACAAGTCCTTCTTCGGCTCTCTCATGATTTCGTGATAAAATCCATCAAATATTTTAATTGATTTATCCTCAGAGCCTGCTTCGTCAAACAACAATTGACTTCCCTTCGGATTGGACAATTTATCAGCACCGCCGTGCATTACCAGAAATGGAATATTTATTTTTGAAAAATGCTTTTGTACATACTTCATTGTCCTCAAAAATTCAAATGCCGTCCTGGCCTTCGTCGAACCATGATACACCAAAGGGTCTTCATCATAAGCCTTACGTTCTTTTTCCACTTGAGTCACCAATGAAGTATCAACCTTTACCACAGGCATAAATGGCAGCACGCGTCCTACCAAACCAGCAATCTTCTGAAGAAATGGTGACATATCCTCATCGGGCATCAGCAGCGGCCCGGACAATACCAGTCCGTCAATGTCTTTAGCCTTATGATCTATGGCATACTTCACAGCAATCAATCCTCCCAAACTATGCGCATAAATAAATAGTTTTTTGCCGCCCTTCTCAATCTTTCCAATCACGGCTTTGAGATCATCGACTTGCTCCGAAAATTTATTAACCGTCGCCCGCCTTCCTTCTGATTCGCCTTCTCCCCTCCTATCGTAAGAATAGACAGAATATCCAGCTTCATTCAAATTTTCCGCTGTCTCAGCATATCTTCCTGAATGCTCGGCATATCCATGAACTATCAAAACATTAGCCTTGGGATTCTTTGTTTGCCAAGTCCTGAGTAAAAAATTATTGCTGTTTATATTCTCCTTTTTTGAATGCATAAGGAGTGAAGATAAGTATGTTTTTGAATTAATTTCAATAATCAAATTTTTCTGATCACTGTATATCGAAAAATCTGAAATGACGACTATGCAACGGCAATACAAACTAATGAAGCCAATTAATTCAAAAGCAATAAAAAATTGATCATCACATAAGATCAAGCTTTAAAATTTCAGATTAAGAGCTAAAAATGAACTTCTATTTATGATAAACAAGTATATAAGCAAAACTCAAAACCAATTTTGCTATTATTAAATTTATCCTTTCACCTTAATTATTTTATTCAGGGTATATCCATCCGTCGTATTGCCAGTTAAGGAATCCGCTAAATTCCCAGCAGAAACGATTCCGTCATTATCATTATTTGTATCGGCAATGCCCTTATAGTCAGATGATTGATATACCGTATTAGATACATCATCTGGAAACGAAACTTGAGTAATCAGCAATGAGGAACCAGAACTATCTTTAACCTCAAGATGGATGTGCGGAGTTCGTCCAGGATACCATCCAGGATAAATGCTTATAAAAGTAGCCTGCCCCTGAGCGTTGGTAGTTTGTCTTCCCCTTAGAAAATGTTGATTGGTAAAATTGCCATCCAATTGACCTTCATATTCGGAATAATTGCCCTTGGCATCACATTGCCATACATCTACCAATACTCCTTCAATAGGTTTGCAATCATCATTTACATTTTGAATGGTGTACGTCATCATCAATGGGACTCCTGCCCTATCTCCAACAATATTTTCTCTAATCCAGTCGGCTGGTGTTTTTATTGGAAAAGGGCCTGCCGTTTCGGTTGGTGATTCAGCACATGCGTTCGGATCATTTTCTTCATCTTTTCCACATCCTGAAAATACGGTCGGTATCGCGATGATTGTTCCCAAACCCAATGCTCCATTTTTCAAAAAATCTTTCCTATCCATTTCCTTATTAGTTTTATTCTTTAATGATTTAATAATTTTCACCCTATGATTTAAGTAACCATTTTCATAGCTTAAAAATTGTTCAAAATATCCGTCAAATTTGAAAGTGTAGATCAAGGCTAACAATGTGTAGACCAAAGACAAAACATCAACTAATCGAATGAGGTTTTGGTCAGAAACTGGGTGCTTATCATGTGCAATACAGCCCACATACTTAAGCTTTAAAAAGATCAATTTTATCATTTACCACAACACTATTCTCTAGGTCAATCCTTTTCCTAAACTTATCTATGATATTGTATCTTTGTACCATAATCTTATTTTTTAATGGAGAAATTTTGGAGTCTCGCAAATATCAATGTCTATAAAATCCTTTGTCCTCCTAAGCTCAAAGGATATGATGACGCAATAGGTAAAAAATACTCAAAAGAGGATGTCATTTATTTTGAGAAAAATAAAGACCACAATGTTTATCTGGTAAGTGGAGGAAAAGTAAAATTGATCAATTATGATGAAAATGGCAAAGAAATTGTGCGTCAGATCATTACGAAAGGTGGACTTTTTGGTGAAAATTTGATCCTGGGAGACTCAGAACGAAACGAATATGCCGTAGCCTGTGACAATAATACAGCCGTGTGCAGTATGAATTTGCACACTATGCGAGACCTGATGCGCAAAAATGACAACTTCTCCAATGCCATCTATAAATTCATAGGACTCAAAATAAAAAAAATTGAAAGGCGACTTGACCTCCTGGTGGGAAAGGATGTTCGTTCGAGAATTGCATGTTACATCCATGATCGATACAAGGAGGAAGAAACGCTTCTATTCCCAAATCACCTTTCTCAGAAGGAATTGGCATCTCTCCTTGCAGCCACTCGTGAATCCATAAATAAGACTTTAAAAGAGTTCAAAACTCAAGGCATTGTCGAAGTATCCAGAAAAGAAATAAAGATCCTTGATTTGGAAAGACTCAAAAAAGTGTCTGAGGACTGACACTTCTAAATAAATCCTCCTGAATGTGAAATAGGTCACATTTCGTGCTTGCCGTCTACCTCATCTTTGTAGTATTAAATAACAAATAAACTATACAGATGAATAAATTTGCAATTCTTGCCTTACTTGCTTTAATCTCATTGTCAAGTTGCGGTGATGACGAAACCACAGAAAAAAGCCAATTTAAAGTTACCATTACCAACGCCTTTGAAGGCAAAGAAAACTTTCAATCTGGAACCTTGGGATTGATTATGCCAGGTGAAGAAGCATCAGTTTCTTTCCATGCAGGCAAAGGCCACTATCTTCAATTCGCAACCATGGTGGTTCAAACCAATGATATATTCCTAGCACCAGATGACACTGGATTGGCTTTATATGATGGTAGTGGCGAAGCTGTTACAGGCGACATCACCTCTTCTATAAGCTTATGGGATGCAGGTACAGAAGTAAATGAAGAACCTGGGGTTGGACCTAACCAGGCTCCCAGACAAGCAGGTCCCAATACAGGCACTACGGAAAATGGAAATGTTTTACTCATTTCTGATGTGAATGATGGTTATACATATCCTGCTACAAGTGATCTAGCACAATTTACACTTTCACATGATGGTGGCACTTTATTTACATTGACCATCAGCAACAATTCTGAATCATCGGCGCTTCCTACACCTTTTGCACCTGGGGTATGGGTTATCCATGATGCTGATCAAAAACCAGTTTTCACAGAGGGCAGTCCATCTTCTGAAGGCTTAGAAGACATCTCTGAAGATGGAAACAATAGCATTTCGGCAGAAATACTAGAAGGAAATACGGGTCTCGTATCTCCATTTGCGCCTGGTGCTTACAACGTTGGAAACTCAAATGAAATATTTGCAAGAAATGGAGAAAGCACACCAGCAATCGAAGCCTTGGCCGAAGACGGTGACCCGTCTAATTACAGCAATATTTTCAACACTCCTGATAATAGTTCAAGCCCAGGACCAATTTTCCCTAGTGCTTCGTACAGCTTTACATTCGAAGCCGAAGAGACCGACAATTTGTCGCTGGCCTTAATGCTGGTGCAAACCAATGATTGGTTTGTAGGATTGAATGAATTTGCAATCTATACAAATGGAGTTGCAAATGTTGGAGATATAACCAGCAGTGCTACCCTCTATGAATCTGGAACTGAAGTAGATGAATATCCTGGAGCTGGTAATTCTCAAGCACCAAGACAATCAGGGCCTGACACTGGGGCGTCCGAAACTAAAAATGTTTCAGCTGTTTCGGATATTGGTGATAATGTACCTGCACTAGATAAAATGATTACGATTACCCTAGAAAAAATATAGTTAGTTATGGTTTTAGAAGTGATGTCAAACAATAATATTATTGATTTGACATCACTCTATTTAAATCTCGAAATTATAAAACATGAAAAAGATATTATTGATATTACGTGTTGTCGTGGCTTTAATTTTAATTCAAACGCTCTATTTTAAATTTACTGCACATCCCGACAGTGTCTATATTTTTACAACCGTGGGACTTGAACCATTTGGCAGAATAGGAATTGGTGTGGCCGAATTGATTGCAGCTATTCTTATCCTAATACCTAGGACTGTATGGTTAGGAGCAGGAATATCCCTAGGTATTATTTCAGGAGCAGTAATGATGCATCTCACCATGTTAGGTATTGAAGTGAATGGAGATGGCGGCAAACTATTCTTTCTGGCGGTCTTTGTTTTGATAAGTAGTGCACTTATCTTATATGCAGAGAGAAATTCCATTCCTATGCTATCAAAATATCTGGATCGAAACTACGATACTGTCACCCAATGATTCTCTTTAGAAGCTATCCTTAGAAAGAAAAGTCACAATAATTAAAAAAGGGGACTTGAATATAATCAAGCCCCCATAAATCATGCTTTTTATTTGCTCCTAGAGCTTATTCTTTTTCAAATTGTCCCAGAAGTTTTCAAATTCTTCAAGGCTGTAGAAGTTAACTTCTCTCGGCTTACTGCCCCTTGCTGGTCCTACAATACCCAACTTCTCCATCTGATCCATAATACGACCAGCTCTGTTGTAACCCAATTGCATTGTTCTTTGAATGCTAGATGTAGATCCATTTTGATTACCTACGACCATTCTGGCTGCATCTTCAAACATGGAATCCAAATCACTGAATTTCAAATTCGAACCTTCACCGCCGAGCTCTTCTTCACCCTTGAATTCTGGCAGGTAGAATGGAGTCGGATAACTTTGCTGTTCGGCAATGTGATCGATAACTTTCTCCACCTCGGGGGTATCTACAAATGCACATTGAAGCCTTACTATATTACTTCCCACATTCAATAACATATCTCCTCTTCCTATCAATTGGTCAGCACCACCCGCATCTAGAATTGTCCTTGAATCGATTTTTGATGTAACCTTAAATGCCAATCGGGCCGGGAAATTTGCTTTTATGATTCCCGTAATAATATTTACAGATGGCCTTTGCGTCGCAATAACCAAGTGGATCCCAATAGCTCTTGCCAATTGTGCCAACCTTGCAATCGGCATCTCAATCTCTTTTCCAGCCGTCATAATCAAATCTGCAAACTCATCAATCACTAGTACTATGTAAGGCAAAAATTTGTGTCCATCATTTGGATTTAGTTTTCTTGACGTAAACTTTTCGTTATACTCCTTAATATTTCGGGCACGCGCTTTTTTCAATAGATCATACCGCTCATCCATCTCAATACACAACGAATTAATCGTTTGTACTACCTTCGATGTGTCTGTAATAATCGGCTCTACCTGATCTGGCAACATTCCCAAAAAGTGCTTATCAATACTATTGTAAGGGAAGAGCTCTACTTTCTTAGGATCGACCAATATCAATTTCAATTGTGATGGGTGCTTCTTATACAATAATGAACACAAGATGGTATTGATTCCCACCGACTTTCCTTGTCCTGTTGCACCTGCAATCAACAAGTGTGGCATTTTGGCCAAATCAGCGATAAATACTTCATTCGAAATGGTTTTTCCAAGAGCAATAGGAAGAGCCATTTTGGTATTCTGAAATTTGTCAGATTCCAACATCTCATGAAGAGATACAATTTGTTTTTTCTTATTTGGCACCTCAATACCTATCGTTCCTTTTCCAGGTATTGGAGCTATGATTCTGATTCCCAGAGCTGCCAGACTCAATGCAATATCATCCTCCAAGTTTTTGATTTTGCTAATCTTCACCCCAGGTGCAGGTACGATTTCGTACAAGGTTACCGTAGGACCGATCGTTGCCCTGATCTTCGTAATCTCAATCTTGTAGTTGAGCAAGGTCTCGATAATTTGGTCTTTATTAGCTTCCAATTCAGACCTATCTATCGTAACCTTCTGATCCTCATACGTTTCCAAATATTCAAGCTTCGGATACTCATAATTTGAAAGATCTAAAGTAGGATCGTATGGTTCACTGGATGTGATGTCATTTTC
Organism: Saprospiraceae bacterium; assembly: GCA_965230575.1. Lineage (GTDB taxonomy): Bacteria > Bacteroidota > Bacteroidia > Chitinophagales > Saprospiraceae > CAJXUU01. The sequence goes on along the minus strand of OZ246013.1, from coordinate 3,761,848 downwards.
TTTATCCACGACCATTTGTTCGGGGACGGTCGTCTCCTGATACTTAGGTATTAGCTCATCAAAAGGATGAAGCTCTCTTGGATCGATTTTCTCGTCCGAACTTCCATTTCCACCTTCAGGGATATTTACTTCCATTTCCAAATCAGTTTTGGCTGAAGTTGGAACCTTTGGTCTTTTCTTACCAAGTGTTTCGGGAAGTTCAAATTCTAAATCAGAAGTTGAACCTCCCTCGTTTTCACTCAAATCCGAGGTTTTTGGAATGGCCTCTTGTGCCTGCCCGGATGGTCGTAAGGCTACGTACGACGTATCGTCATTCTCAGGGACTTTTGCAGTCGCAGCTTTATTTTTCTTTTTCTCTTGTGGTGTCTCATCGAGATCGCTATCTAAGTTGAAATTGGTCAAAAAATCCATCGTAGGCATTTTGAGATTGCCCAATGGTGTCGAAAATTCTATGTTGTCGAGATTAGGATTAAATTTCCAAACAAAGAAGATCAACATTGTGAATAGTAATAAGAAGAACAATCCAATTTGACCAATGAAATTGCTAAGCCATATATAGGTACTCTGACCAAAGGCTCCTCCCCAGGTAAAATCACTATTTCTAAATAAGAACTCTAAACATAATGAAGCAAACGCCATAAATAGAAGCACGTGCTTTGCCATATTCCAAAACTCTCTCAATGGTCTTTTTCTAATTAAGTCAATTCCCAATTTTGACAATAAGACGATTATTGCAGAAGACGGTAGGCCGAATCCCCAATAAAAAAATGTGTTGGATACTAAGGCTCCCAGTCTACCTAGCCAATTATCTACTGTAAGATCTTTTTGGAATAGTACTTCCCAACTGAATGCAAGTACTTTATCTTGGTCTGTTTTCCATGTATATAGATAAGAAACAAATGATACTGTCAGATAGATGGCCAATAATAAGCATACTACACCAAGTACTTTTGGGACACGTTCATCTTTTAAAGAAGAACTGTTTGGTTTTTTAGCAGTCGACTTTTTTGCCTTGGACTTTGCCATGGTAAATCGGGTTTTGAGAATCCTTAATAAAATGTTTTAGTCATTGTCTTTGGGAAACAACGATAATGCAAATATAAGAGCACTTTTTACATATTACAATAAAATGCAAATTATTTTTCTTTTTATATCAATGATTTACATATTGCATTATTGAATAATATGACAATTATTCTATTTATTCCTTTAATTATATTCGCCTTCAATAATCACCTATTTATGGACTATATTGGATACCACAACAATAATGTGACTAAATTCAAAAAGTGAAATTCTTAAGCCAAAAGAAGGTTTATCAGGTTTGAAAAGATTCCCATTTTAAAGCAAAGAACAATTTTAAAATGAATCTAATGCTTCCTTCCATGTATTGTTAATAATCGTGTGCATAAAAATTGCACCAAAAGAGAAAATCAGAAATAATAATTGTCATTCCAACCGAATGCGACGAGTGGAGGGATAGGCATTTATGAGTGATTCTAATTTCGACTGAAAGAAGCATTGTCGCCCTTCGCCCCCGCTCAGGGTGACAATTCTCGGCTACTCTCGGAATGACAATGCAAATGTGCCATTTGATATGCACACTTAATAATCCGCACTTTACATATTAAATATTAATTACATATATTTACAACATCAATTACTATTTCGACAAACCTATTATTGTTTTCTTAATGGTAAATTATTATTCATTAAAAAATTATAAAATGAAAAATCAATTAATTACGCTGTCTTTTCTTTGTATACTTTTAATATTATCCAGCTGTGGTGAAGATAGTTGTGATCAACAAGAATGGATAGGGACATGGGAACTGCAAGGAGAAGATAGTTGTGAAAGTGGAGACACCACACATTTCCCAGATGATATACTTGTTTTTGAAGCAGGTAGTTCTGAGGATATGATAAGTCTTTCTGGCAATGAATTCCAATTAAATGAAAACAAATGCTCATTTACAGAAGACTCGATCACACTAGAAATCAGCGGCAACCAGCTGACATTAGATTATGGAGACAATTGTATATTCATGTACAATAAAAAGTAATCTGTCTACAGTTTATATATCGATGAAAAATAGAATGAGGTATTGAAGCAATTTGATACCTCATTTTTTTCACCTAAAACATCATAATTGGCTAATTCTGTACACAAGAAAGAATAAAAATACGCCTTAAGACAAATACTTCCTTGTCCTTTCACATATTTAAAATATTATAATACATTTGCCCCAAATTATTAACTACCCTAACTTTAAAGACCAATTGGACAATTGTATTAAATACTAATACGATTAGCAATTATTGGTCGATTAGATGAAACATATAAAATGAAAAAAGCAAATATTTTTATAGCCGGCGCAGGCGGAATTGGTCAGGCAGCAGCACTTATTTTATCAGAATATAAGGAAATACTAGAATCTACCATTTACCTGGGAGATATAAGCGACGATGCACTGTTTCATTCCAAGCAATTTGTCTTGGAAGGCTGCTCGCACGAAGCCAATATTCATACGGTACTAATGCCTACTTCAGACAGTAATGATGACTTGAACGAAGCATTATCGCAATGTGATGTCATCCTTGATTGTCTGCCAGGAAGCCAGGCGCCAAGAATGGCCAAACTGGCACTTGAAAATAATTGCCACTATGCCAATCTCACCGAATATGTAAAGGAGACAAACGACATCATGGAACTCTCCAAAGGAGCTCAGACAGCATTCGTTTTACAGACTGGCCTCGCTCCAGGATTTATCAATGTACTTGCTTGTCAACTCTACAACAAATTCAAAGCCGAATACGACAATGATAAGTTGGAAAGTATGACCATGAAGGTTGGTGCCGTGACACCACATGCATCTGCCCCACATTATTATGCCTTCACATGGAGCCCGATCGGTGTTGCTACTGAATACTTAAAAGATGCGGTAGTTGTCAAAGATTACAAAACAATCGACATCCCTGCCCTATCTGGTAGAGAAACCTTATATATCAACGGTAAGGAATATGAAGACAACTTCACTTCTGGAGGAGCTGCAGATCTACCATCGGCATTCGAAGGTAAAATCAAAGATCTGGATTACAAGACTCTAAGATTACCTGGTCATTATGAGTGGGTGGATCAGATACTTGCAGACATCCCTGAAGGAGAAGATCGAATCAAAATTTTGGAAAAAACCATGCTGAATCAGATTCCTTCTGTAGAAGATGATGTTGTAATTGTCTATGCTTCAGTCACAGGAAATGACAGTAATGGCAGATTGAGAAAGATAGAAAAGGCCTATGAAGTAGCTCCTTCAAAAGTAGGGAATAAATACCTAAGAGCGATTCAATCTACTACTGCTGCTCCACTATGCGAAATGGCAAGAATGATGATCGAGAATGATTGGAAAGGTACTGTTCTCCAATCTGAAATTGATCCTGAATCATTTATGAAGGGCCCATACGTATCCGCGATTTACGGAGAGTAACTGAGTATGTAATTGACTTTCAACTAAAAAATCAGCGGAAATCAGTCAAATCTGCGCTATCCGTGTTCAATTCTCATTGTATTGAACGCTGATAACGCAGATTATTATGATTAAATATGATTTATTTTGATTGAATAATCTACAAGAATGCCTTACTTCTGAATAAGCCAATTTAGGTAGAGGTATTCATAAAAAGCAACTTTCCGTAGATATCGACTCTTTTCGCATGTTTCTTCTGAAAATATTACCCCATTTTTGATACTTTTTACGTGAAAAAAGGGTAATATTTTTTCAACTCATTTGGTCATTCGTCATGACGGGTGATGCTCACCCACCACTATCGTGTTCCTTCACTTGATAATTATCATTATCACTTTTATTACATAAAAGATCATTCAGTCCTGGCTTGGCCCAAAAACGATCCAAAAAACCCAAGGCTTTATTCAGTTCTTAACGCATTTTGAATCCCCATTTTCTTAAACTCAAAAAACTCGGATCAAAAGTTAAAGATTCAATTGTAATGTATTGATTTACTGGAATGTATACTTTCAAATAATCATTTGCTATCCTCAAACACTTTTGAGTTTTTAACAGAAAATAGGAATCCAAAATACTAAACTGAATAAGGCCAATTTTTACCCTCGAATATTCTCAAGCTCTCCCGCTGTACTCAAAGGATGTTTTGATTGTTACTTCTAAATTCCCCTAGGTATACAAATCAATCGTACAAAGATCTGTAGATGGAGAGACAATCTTCCCTCCTCCAATTTCTAAATTACCCGACTTCCCAGCTATCATTCTCTTAACAATTAAGTCTCTATCACATTAAAGAGGCCTTGGCGCAGTAATCAATAGCCTCATTTCCCTTTATAGCTACTTGACTATTTTGATTCGATACTGCATAAAGTCAAAATTAGACACCTATCTATTATAAGGATATTCATTTATCCATTGAAAACCGCGACTTGTCAAAGTCCTATTCATAACATCTTCTTTATTGAATACCATATTTATAGAATCTTGTTTGAACTTGCCATACACATGGTATCTGACAGAATCTAGTTTTTCATAGTTTAAATTATAAGCCAGCGAATCTCCTTGCATTTCGATATTCATAACATTAGTGCTGTCTGTATTGAGTTGAATAGAAAACTCGTTATCGTCTGCTGTCCTAACTCTCGCATAGCCTTTATAACTTTGATAAAAAGCATCCCATCTCACCCAATCCGGGACTTCTTCATTCTCTTCACCATCATTATAAGTACGAAAAGACTCTACGGCATATTTCCCATAAAATTCAGGTTTTGGAGCATTGGGTCCGTAGATCTTGGACATAGAATTGGTACTATATAATGAAAAGCCCAAATAGAAGACCACTAAAAACCATTTAATAATCATTATGGGTCTTTGAAATTTTTCGGGGAAGGCACTTTTTAGCATGTAAGGACTTACAGTTTCATTGGAAACAAAAAATCTCAATAGCCGTTTGCCATCCAAAGCAATAATGAATAAACTCATCAATACTAGATGGGTGGATAACAACTTCACTGGGACATCATAACAATAATTGAGCATCATGACATTGAGCATTACTCCGAATGTCATAAGCGCACCGAGCGTGGTGGTTCTTCTACTCAATAAAAATAAACCAGCAATAAATTCCAATGCTCCCGTAAACATTGTATATCCTTTGGAATATCCCATAAATGTCCACAAAAGCCCCATTGGTGAAAAATCTCCCAACGCCTGGTCCAATCTAGCAGCAGATGGATAGCCAAATTGCAAATAAAACAACTTTGCCAATCCATAATTAATCATTTGGACTGCCATATAATATCTCAACAGCAAGGTCAGCCAGGATAAAAGATTGCTATAATTAATACGTTTGCGATCAAAAGCGACTACCAAAATTGCAAAAAGCAGGGCTACGACTCCAAAAAATAAAATCTGGAAATAGTTATAGGTAGTATCTCCACTTCCATTGGTAAAAACAGTGATGGCTTCTGAATGACCCACTAAATCAGCAAACCAAGGAATTATCCTTTGCCATAAGGGCTCGACAATACCAGATAATAGGAATTGTGTCGAATTCGCATATAGGAATAAGTAAATGAAAAGAAATAAAAACCCAACCTTTTGAAATAATGGCATTTTGTTTTGCATAATATTGACTGTATTAGAGGTTCGTTGATATCACAAATAAGCAATTTTATTATAATATGAATAAAGAAGCGAATATGTTAACAAGTGAGTAACAAAACGTAATCTTACTTGAATCAAATATTTAGAAGCCTGTATTCCAATATCTATCTTCTATCAAAATAGAAACTTTTAATTCATTCAATTTTAGTTTTATTTAATACTTGAATTTGAACTTAACTCGTTTAACATGCAGTTTGAATAAACAATAACCGCTCAAACCAATAGTTCTTTCCCATTCGAACTTAATTAATATTGCCAAAATCTATAGAAATGAAAAATCTAATTCCAATACTGCTAATACTCCTAACATTCACCTCATGTAAGGATAAAGAATTAAACTTAAAAGACCAGCAAATTCTTCAACTAAAGGACCAAATCGAAACTATGAAATCTACGAATGCTGGTCTTTTGGATAGAATGTCCGATCTGTCCGTAGTGAGTAAAACAGGGGCGGAGAGTATCCAAAAATCATTGGAAAACATAAGTAGACAAACGGCTTACATTGAAGATCTCAACAAGAAGGTTCAGTCCAAAGATTCCGTGAATCTGGCATTGGTCATGAACCTAAAAAGGTCCCTTTCCGATATCAATGACTCCGATATTCAAGTGGAAGTAAGAGGAGGATTGGTCCATGTTTCGATTTCTGACAAACTGCTGTTCAAGTCTGGAAGTTCTTCAATCAATACAAGAGCACAAGAAGTATTGGGAAAAATAGCCTCTGTAATAAATGATCATTATGAATTGCAAATCCTGGTAGAGGGTCATACCGACAATGTCCCAATGAATAATGGATGTATAGAAGACAATTGGGATTTGAGTGTCAAAAGAGCCACCGCTGTGGTGAGGTCTCTCGCCAATGAACATTATGTGAGTCCTGAAAGATTAACAGCAGCGGGTAGATCATTCTATATTCCCAAAGAAGATAATGAAACTGCTCAAGGAAGAAGTAAAAACAGAAGGACAGAAATAATAATTCAACCTAGATTGGATCAATTTTTTCAGTTAATGGAGGCTTCGGAGCCGTTGGGGTAACTGGAATAGGGGCAAGGTATATTGTACTGGGTATGAGGTGCAGGGTGCGAGGTGCACGGTATAAGGTATAAGGTATAAGGTGTAAGGTGCAAGGCGGGATGTTGACAGTGCCAAATTGCAATGGAAGTCAACATCTTGCCTTGCACCCAAAACCTTGCACCTTGGGCCTCCCCCCCTTCATCATTCCCTTCTTTAAAATAAACTTATTGTCTACAGCAATCGTTATACAGACACACTACATTAGATCATGCTGCAAAGATTATTACTTCTATTCATGTTTTCGATAATATCACAATTTACTGAGGCGCAATCTGACTTGACACATTTATACATTAAGATAGACGGGGCGGAAGAATCCAACTTCAATCTTGAATTTGGAAGAGTCACTTACGATGATAAATATGCTCCCAAACGGGTTCCCGACACAGATATTACCTCAATGGATAAATTGATTTCTGTGATTTTCAATACTTTATGTCAAGAGAATACTTCTGACAAATTAAACATCCTGATTCATGGAATATGGGCAGACAAGAAATTTGCCTGGGAAAAAATGATTCAAAACTTAAGTAGAGACACCTATGAAAATAATGACAATCAACAAAAGGTTATTCTGTCTATCATATGGGATAGCTCTTTTGATTATAAAAAAGGTGTCAGAATTGCCAGGTTAAAAGGAGACTATCTCAGCTCATTCCTCAAAGATTTAATAGATGAAAATGATTCGAAGTATAAGATCAATTTTCTATGTCACTCCATGGGGAATCGGGTCTTTCAGCACATGATCAATGAAAGTGACCTTATCGATGAAGATGAAATATTAATTGACCAGTTTGTATCAGTTGGGGCGGATATTGAAAGTAATACTTTTGAAAAGGGAGAACCCCTTCATGGATTACATAAAATAGTCAAGGAAATCACCATTTACATTCACAATAATGATCGCACCTTGGGTATGTCCAAGCTTCTCAATTCTGCCGAACGATTAGGACTAAGCGGTGTTCCAGATATAACTGCTCTACCAGATAATATTAGAACAATAGATGTCTCTGTAATAACGGACCATGATGATATCACAAGTAAAATCGGGAACCATCGTTATTTTTATACCAGTCCGTCTGTTAGAAGAGATCTCAATCGGGTACTGTGGTTTAAAGATTTTAAGACATCAAAGAAAGAATTGAAGCACAAAAGCAGATTAAAACTGCTCCAAGAAGAAATTGAAGCAATCAAAAAGTGAAGTCATTTAGTAAAAATATCCTCTCTTTCGGTTTCGTAAAGTTTTAGAGCGGACAACTAAAAACTTTTTTCAAAAATATTTACAGTAATTCCCTACCAATCTATTTGCTTAATTTTCAATGCCTTACATACACAATTAAGCATTATTTAATTATTCAATTTTAACAATTTCCAATATTTCAAAAAATTAATACTTGCAAAATTGAAAAATTATATCATACCTTTACAGCGTCGAAAGATTACGACTAAATCCGAATAACGATTTTTTTGGATTCGTAATACTTTATACTGATGAGGCGAGAGATTAGGCTCTAAGACCCTCAGGCAACCTACTAAAAGCAAGGTGCCAATTCCTACCCAATTTTGGGACATATAAATATTAATGAATTAAAAAATGAACAATTCTTCTTCAAAATTCGGAATCAAACTCAAACCTTTTAAGGATATCTTATCAAAAGCACCTAAGATGCTTTGTATGATGTGTTGTTGTTGCTGTTGTTGCAACTAATCGACACTTCATTCTATATTTTACACATTTCATAAGTCGGGGATTCGTAAATCATAGTTGAAGGCTATAGCTTTTGAGCTATTCGCATGTCAAATTGATTCATTCAAATTATTCATATTCAATAATTCACAATAAAACTATATTAAAATGTCAGATCAGATTAGAAATTACAAGTACGAGACACTACAACTGCATGCTGGACAAGAAGCAGATCCAACAACTGGGTCAAGAGCAGTTCCTATTTACCAGACTACATCATTTGTATTCAAGGATGCCGAACATGGGGCCAATCTATTTGCCCTCAAGGAATTCGGTAATATCTATACAAGGATCATGAATCCAACAACCGATGTATTCGAAAAAAGAATCGCTGCATTGGAAGGTGGAGTTGCTGCATTGGCTACAGCTTCGGGACAATCAGCACAATTCATAGCCTTGAACAACATCCTGGAATCCGGAGACAACTTTGTCAGCACATCCTACCTATACGGTGGCAGCTACAACCAATTCAAAGTTGCATTCAAGCGGTTGGGGATTGAAGTGAGATTCGCAGATGGAGACAATCCTGAAAGCTTCAAATCACTTATCGATGAAAATACCAAGGCCCTTTATTTAGAAACCATTGGCAATCCACAATTCAATATTCCAGATTTTGAAGCCATCGCCGCACTCGCCGAAGAATATAATTTGCCCCTCGTAGTAGACAACACCTTCGGAGCTGCAGGTTACTTATTCAAGCCCCTTAATCATGGAGCTCATATCGTCACCGCAAGTGCCACCAAATGGATCGGTGGACATGGGACAAGCATAGGAGGAATAATAGTAGATGGCGGAAAATATGATTTTGGAAACGGCAAATTCCCTGCCTTTTCAGAACCTTCTGCAGGCTATCATGGATTGGTATTCTCAGATGTATTCGGTATCGACAATCCTTTGGGCCTACCCAATATAGCTTTTGCCATAAGAGCAAGAGTAGAAGGACTTCGAGATTTTGGAGCTGCCTTGAGTCCCTTCAATGCATTCCAATTAATCCAAGGCCTTGAGACACTTTCACTTAGAGTACAACGGACCGTTGACAACGCCTTCGAACTGGCCCATTGGCTATCAATCCACCCGCAAGTCGAGTCTGTCAATTATCCTGGATTAGCTTCTAGTCCTTATAACAGGCTGGCGAAGAAATACTTGAAAAATGGTTTTGGAGGTGTACTATCTTTTAAATTGAAAGGAGATAAATCAGATGCTGAAGAATTTATTAACAATCTTCAATTAATAAGTCATCTGGCTAATGTAGGTGATGCAAAAACACTTATTATCCAGCCTGCTGCAACTACTCATCAACAGCTTTCTGAAAAAGAACAAATCAATGCTGGGGTCTATCCTAATCAGCTTAGATTGTCTGTCGGTATAGAACACATCGATGATATAAAGACTGATCTTCAATATGCTTTCGAAAGTATAGCGAAAAAAAGTCAAGTCTCTGAATCTCAAACAGCGGCCGTCGCAGTATAAAGCAAAAATAGTTATGTCATATATTAAGAATTTCGAATTTGATCATTCTTTTGAACTTGAATCTGGGGAGGTACTCCCTGGATTCAAGCTTGCATATCAAACTTTTGGCACACTCAATGCAGAAAAATCCAATGTAATCTGGATAATCCATGCCTTGACCGCAAATTCTGACCCAACCGAATGGTGGCCAGAGATCGTGGGTAACAACAAGGTAATCAATCCTCAGGAGCATTTCATTGTTTGCGCCAATGCCTTGGGATCTCATTATGGGAGTACCTGTCCATTAGACCTCAACCCTGATACTGGAGAAAAATACTACCATGATTTTCCAACCTTGACAAATCGTGATATCACCAACGGTTTTATAAAACTCAAGGACCACCTCGGCATTAAGAGAATCAACGCTCTCTTGGGTGCAAGTTTAGGAGGGCAACAGGCACTAGAATGGGCTATCTCCGAACCAGATCTTATCGAGAATTTGATATTAATTGCTACTAATGCAAAACATTCTCCGTATGCAATAGCATTCAATGAAAGTCAGAGATTGGCGATTGAAGCAGATCAAACATGGAAAGAAAACAACGATGAAGCTGGAAGTGCAGGCCTGATTGCAGCTCGATCTATAGCGTTATTGAGCTACAGGACTAGTGCCGGATACAACAATACTCAGCAAGATCTTGATGATAAGACAGACGATTTCAGAGCCTCATCCTACCAAAGGTATCAGGGAAACAAGCTCGTAAAACGATTTAATGCATTTTCATATTGGCTGCTTTCCAAGGCTATGGACAGTCATAATGTAGGCCGAAATCGAGGTGGCATTGGCAAAGCTCTGGCATCGATAAAGTCCAAGACAACCGTCATAGGTATTGATTCTGATTTTCTATTTCCTGTTTCGGAGCAAAAATTAATTGCTGCTCATATTCCGAATGCTTCCTATTTTGAAATATCATCAAAATTAGGTCATGATGGCTTTCTCACTGAAAGTACCAATGTGAGTAGTATTATTGAAGAAGCACTAAATTTGTTTGCCAAACACACATATTTAAAAGTTGGATAAAATGTCCGTATTCTTCACTTCTATTTTAAACAATGATCCATGGCATTGGAGTATTTCTGGCCTTATCATTGGATTAATCGTTCCTGCCTTATTAATAATAGGTAATAAATCATTTGGAGTTTCTTCAAGTCTAAAACACATATGTGCACTTACAATTCCAAAAAAATCATCATTCTTCAACTATAATTTAAAGCCTCATTACTGGAGCTTTTATCTGGTGGGAGGTGTAATTTTAGGCGGAGCACTATCTCTCTTACTTGGTGAGACCACATTTTTAGAATTAGGGGAGAAAACAACATCTTTTCTGGAAAGTAATAATTTGTCAAAACCAACTGCACTCTACCCTATTGACTTGTATAGTTTTCAAAATCCAAAAGGAATTATTTTGATATTACTTGGAGGATTTCTCGTTGGGTTTGGTACTAGATGGGCCAATGGATGCACCTCTGGGCATTCCATTCTTGGAATCGCAAACTTGAAGTTGGCTTCACTTTATGCCACAATATCATTTTTCATTGGAGGACTTATCATGACTCACTTTCTTATTCATTACATACTAAATGCCTAAAAATCAATGAAAAACGCTTATTACTTAGGTCTGGGCATTCTATTTGGAGTCACTCTTGTGAGAAGCCAGGTCGTAAGTTGGTATCGCATTCAAGAGATGTTTCTTTTTGATAATTTCCATATGTATGGCGTCATAGGCACTGCTATTATCACGGCCAGTTTATCACTTTTCATATTGAAGAAATCCAAAATCACAGCATTGGATAATTCACCCATATCAATAGTTGCAAAAAATTTGAATAGAGGTACAATCTTTGGGGGTGTTCTATTTGGTTTGGGATGGTCATTAATTGGTGCCTGTCCAGGTCCATTATATGTTTTGGTTGGTAATGGTGCCACCATCTACATCCTTGGTATTCTTGGCGCCCTTGCAGGAGTTATAGTATTTGGCTATACGATTGGCGCTGTAAAGAGGTAAAACAATTAGGATTCATATTCTTCTACAAAGTTTAACATTTTTACACATTAATGGAATAAATAATTTGTTAACTTAGTGCTTGAAGTATGGTATACCTTTTAAATGCTGTACCGATAGAGAATTTAGTTTATTAACAAAAATATTTAGTATGTCAAAATTTCAAGAAAAGGTAGATAGCTACTATTCAAACATGACGGACAAGTTAGGTTTAAAAAATGTAGATAAGGATCTTCTTTCTGCAGTAACTAAAGGAGTTGGACCAAACATCTATAAGGCGGATGCTAGTAAGGTATCTAGTGGTGATCCAGATGAAATGGCTCGTGTAAAAAATAATTTCCTTATCAAAAAACTTGGTTTGAAAGATGGTCCAAAATTGGATGACGCTATGGCCAAAGTAGTTGAAACTATGGGGAAATCAAATAGAAACAAGTACAGAGCGGTATTTTACTACTTACTAGTAAAAGAGCTAGGACAAGAAAAAGCATACAAGTAATTTTTACTTGTTGAAAATTTATAAGGGTTAAACAAATTGATGTTTAACCCTTTTTTGTTTTGAAGTTAAACTGGAATATCCATTTCAAATGTTTTTTTCATTTTCAAGAAATTTTCCAGGCATATTCAGGAGTAGACTAACTTTTAAAGAAGATACCTCCAGAAATAACTAAGAGGTAAAAGAAGCGTTGCCTGGACTGGGTTTTGGGATGTGGGAGCGGCTATGCGTGCTGTGTCGTCCTGAAAAAAGTTTACAGTTAATAATGATAATCCTGTCATTCATTTACAGTTTTGTAATAATCCTAAAATATGTTTACATTACAAAATGAGATTGAAACGGAAACAAGCTCTGCTGGAGAGCAACTTGCGAGGGATAAATCTCTGAATGACGAAATGTTATTTATAGACCGGATCACTTTTGATTCGGTTTTTATATTTCAGAATTCACTATGCCTTAGAAAAACTCATGTCGCTTTTGGCAATTTTGCCTTGATAGTAATTCTTCCATAATCTTTGTGGTTCAATATTCCTATTTTGATTATGCACTTCATACGGAGTCAAATTGCTAATACTCATATGGGGGCGGTCAAAATTGTAGAGTTCTATTGAGCGATCTAATATTAGCTTTGCCTCTTCGAATGAATTTGCTGTTTGATTCCATAAATATTCATCTTTTAATATTCCATTTACCCTTTCGGCAATCGCATTTTCTAAAGGGTCTCCGTTTTCAGTCATGGAAACTTGAATATTATTTCCCCTCAGCAACTCTACATAGATAGTGCTGCAATACTGAGCCCCCCTATCAGAATGATGAATAAGATGATCAGGTATACTTCTCAATTTAGAAATAGCCATATGTAAAGCTTGAACTGACTCAATACTTTCTAAGGTTTTGGAAATATGACATCCTACAATCATGTGAGAATATGCATCAGTGATCAAGCTTATATACAAAAAGAAAGATCCACACTTCCAATATGTTATATCACTAACCCACAGTTGATTAGGAGCATTGGGCTGAAAGTTTTTAATTAAATTAGGATACCTTCTCAACCAATGAAACGAGTTTGTAGTATATACTTTTCGTTTCCTCTTTTTAACCAATAAATTATGAGAAGCCAAGGTTCTGAAAAACACATCACGACCCATTTTTATCTCATGTTCTTGTAAAAATGAAGAGAGCTTAAAGAATAACTTCCTGCCTCCCATCCTTTGATGATCCTTTCGTATTTTCAAAACTTGTTTAATTACAAGCTCTTGTTCTAGGGCATGTTCAATACTTCTTTTCTTATGTTGATAATAAGCTTGTCTAGTCAAACCAAACAATCCACACAATTTTTCAAGACTATTAGTTGGATATAGAACCCTCATTTCTTGGATGGTTTGGTATCGAACTTTTTTCTAATCGAAATATTAAATTTTTGCTCAGCCAAATCTATCATTTTAGAATAGGCTATTGCTTTGAGTTCAGCATCTCTTAATCGCTGCTCTAATACCTTGATGCGTTCCTCCTCAACCAGTTTTTCTAATTCATCCTTTTCACCTTTCATATATTTTGAAAGTTTGTCCTTGGTAGTGTAACCAAATTTTCGCATCCAACGAAGTAGTGTGCCATGCTCTTCATATTGACCAGTAAATTTCTTCCAGACTTCTTGTTTAGTATAATCATTTGCCAGATAATATTCAATTATCTGACGTTTAAATGCTTCTGAGTACGATCTTGTACTGTGTTTGACTTCTTTTTTTCTAGCCATTTTTATACGTTTTTGTGTAAACCTATTTCAGGACAAGACATGCTGCATTAGCCAGTCTTGATTTTTTTTGGTTCTGTTTTTTTATCAAGAAAAAAATAGAACGCCCTTGCGGCGAGCAAAAGAGTAATAAGGAAATTCGATTTCCCCGTTTTCTATCATAATTCTATCAATTTGGGGTATTAATTTTACATCTTCCAGAAGTAATCGTTGAATTATCAAATTTAAACAATTGAATATTAGTTGTTTATAAAATGATTTAAAAGAAGAGAGTTACTTATTAATATCGCTATTCCAGGAGTAATCATATGCTAATCTTGTAAAAGCAATTCTATCGTTTCTTTCACTTCCTCCTGTACCTCTTTTTGATAATCACCTCCTAAATAAGTCGCAAAAAATCTTTCTATCTCAGCATGTAGGGCCATTTTATTCAATGGCTTTCTGAATCCATGACCTTCGTCTTCGGCCATGAGATATGTCACTGGTTGATTATTCGCCTTTAGGGCATCTACTATCTGATCAGACTCTGCTTTTTTAACCCTTGGGTCATTGGCTCCTTGGACTATCAAAAGTGGTTTGACAATATTGGATGCGGAGAACAAGGGGCTAGCTGCTTTCAATAATGCCCGTCCTTCTTCAGTATCGGGGTCTCCAGTCATTTCATACAACCATTTTCGGCCTGCCTCCCAATAAGGAGGGATGCTCTCCAAGAGGGTGAACAGATTGCTCGGCCCCACAATATCCACTCCACATGCATAAATATCCGGGGTAAATGCCAGTCCAGCCAAGGTAGCATAACCTCCATAACTGCCCCCCATTATACCAACTCGATCAGGATCAGCAATGCCCTTCTCAATCAAATACTTCACTCCCCAGGTAATATCATCTTGCATCAATTTGCCCCACTGTTTGTCGCCAGCATTCAGAAATGCCTTACCGAATCCTCCACTAGATCTAAAATTAGGTTGTAGTACAGCATATCCTCGGTCAGATAAAAACTGTACTTCTCCATCAAATCCCCAGTAGTCTCTAGGTCCTTTTGGTCCTCCATGCACTAGGATAACACAGGGTAGATTCTCCTTTTTTTCAGCCGAACTAGGCAGGGTCAGGTAACCAGATATTTTGAGCCCATCACTGCTATAATAATGAATAGGTTCCATCGGTGACAACTTATCTTCTACTGCCTTTAATTCTGGCCGGGTAGTATATTGATGATGAAATGAATCATTATTTTGATCATACATCCAGATTTCTGAAGCGTACTTGTCCCCTCCTACTCGGATCAATAGCTTTTGATAATCATCCGTCGAGCTGGTAATACTTACTTTACGATTTGGGAATTTGGTCTCAAATCGAGCATACAAATCTTCCCATTCCTGATTTCTCCAATATCTATGGATTTTGTCTGCTACATAAATGGTACATAAGATTTCTCTTGTATTTCTGTGGATAACCAAGCTACCAAAATCAACTTCATTTTTAGGGTCGCTCTCCATTTTTTCGACATCACCTGTGGTCACATCAAATTGATATAAGGTCGACAAATCAACATCCCCTTTATTCGATATGAGATATGCATATTCACTGTTCTTATCCCAGCCTGAAACATAGGCGTTTTCTTGTAGATTGGTCTTATATATTAGATTAAAATCCTTGAGGTCTTTAACTGATAAAATTTCTGAAAATCCGTTATCATCGGTCCGATAAGCAAGTCGAATTTCTTCTTCCCAATCAAAATCCCATCCTGTAATTCTTTCTTCATTTTTATATAGGAGTGTCAAATCATTAGTACTTATCTTTAATAAATAAAGGTCGTGCCATGCCTTATCTCTATCATTTATCCCAATCCACAGCAAATCAGGATTCTTTCTACTTATTTTATAAATCTGAACATTCACATCTTCCAAAGGTGTCAAATTGCGATTTGAGTTTTCGCTCCATTCCTCAGAAGGATCTACGCTAAAAATATTCTTGTTTTCATCACCATTATTATCATTTACATATATTATATACTTAGAATCCTTTGTCCAAAAATATCCCATTATCGGAGATTTGCTTTTAGTAAGTACTTTCGCCTCTTCAAATGCTTGATCAACACCTTTTACAAACAGGTTCATTATTCCATCATAGGTCTGCATGAAGGCAATCCTTTTGCCATCAGGAGAAATATTCCCAGCGGCAATTTTAGGATTTCCAAAAAAGATTTCCCTATCAATCAATTCTCTATTTTTTCCCATTCTTTAATTGTTTTGTAAATGTAAATTGGTAATGCTAAGACTCAAACGTCAATTCTTCAATGTCTAATACATCTATAATGAAAACAAAAACAGAGTGTTCCTACTTAAAACCAATATTATGTCTTAACCTAAATTATACTATTTCCGAAGAAGAATACTACCATAGAGGACTTGAATATCTTAACAATGCACTAAGTTACAAATCGTATGTGATATAAAGGGACAATTGGTGAACGAATGTTTTTACATCATCTTTTCCACTGAATTGAAATATATTGTCCACGTTTATTTCTGAAATATCTGTTAGTTGTTTGCCACCTTTTTTATACCCAAATCCATAATCAATTCCCAAACTAAATTGAGATTTGCGATATGCATATGCACCACCTGTAGATATATGATAGATATTTGGCGTACTTGCCAAAAAAGTTACACCTTCTCCCAAATCAAACAAGCTCCTGGGGCTAAAATCTGTCCTGAACCCGTAAAACCAAGTATACCTTTCTTTCCAACTTCTTTCGATTCCAATGCCAACATTGAGTACTTTTTCATTGGCCTGACCGATTACTATGGTTGTAGTCTCCGGTTCGCTTGACAATCCATCCAATGGATCATCGGTATCATCGATCAAGTCATATTTTTCTACTTGGGTAAAGTATTCTGCTGAGAAGGACAATTTGCTACCACCAACGGGTATTTCCACTCCAAATCCCACTGACCATGGCGTTTGATAATCATTTAAATCTACTGATCTATCGTTGGAAGCGGCGGTAGAAGTATTATCTACAAATACTTTCTGCTCTTCAAATGCATAATCGGCACCTTTCAAAGCCAATCCATATGTACGGGTGGTCAAAGTCGCTCCAAATTTAATATTCATGGGCTGCCAGCAAATTCCAAATTTCGTCAACGAACCACCATTAGCCGAATACCCATATTCAAAATTTGACCTCCATCCAGCAATAAGATTGGCAGGATTATCCTTGTTTAATATTTCTTTTCGAAAATTCAGTGAAACTTTCTCTCCCCTCCATGTCAAAAACTGTGTAAAACCAATAGCCAAGTTATTATGCAACCGAAATGAAAAACCCAATCCAAGCCAGGTTTCTGACAACCTTCGATTAAAGTCAACATCTCCTAAAAATATTTGGTCAGCGTTGCCTTGAATTTCATTTACCAATCTGTCTTCTACATTCACCTCCGACTTGAACCGCTTGAAAGTCGTGATTCCCATCGTCACCTTATCTGTCCCGAATGGCTTGAACATGGCTGCGACAAGTCCAGGTGCCAGTCCGAGTCCCTTATCCGTAAACGATGTGCCTTCTCCCAAAAAATCAGTGGTCCGAAGCACAGAGAATGTCGGAGTAACCAGAGAAAGTGACAATCCAAAATCTTCGGTAAGTGCCATGGATCCAGGGTTGTAAAATATGGCTGTTTCATCATTCACAGAAGCAATTACCGATCCATTGAGCAAGAGTCCTCTCGAACCATATTGATGAGACCAATAATGTGAATTGACCTGGGCGAAGATCGAAAGATGCAAAAATAGCCCTATGATAGATCCTAATACTTTAGCTTTCATGATATTAATTGTACTTCTAAAGAAACAATATTTTATGGTATCAATACAAATATAAAAGAATCTTAATGTTTAGAAGCTTGTATCATATAGCGATGTGTAAAACCTTTCACATTGGCTTGGTAATTTTGTATAGAATACCAGAAATTAATATAAGTCAGCAGCTTTTGTGAAATATAAAAAACACCTTTTTATTCACTCCACTCAAATTCAACCCACTCCTCTTGCATGCTGTTCAATTCGGTATTAATCCAATCGTATGCAGCAGTGAGTAACTCTTCACCATCGTCCGATTGCAATGGAGGTCCAAATGTCAGTTTAGCTTCGGTCTTCCACTTACTAAACTGATTGAAGTACTGACCCACAAAATTGGGAATCGTCCAAAGATCTTTTTCGTTTTTAAATTCTATTGCTACAGGGATGATTGTAATTCCTTCCTTAGCGGCTTCAAAAAATGTTCCCTTCTTAAAAGGAATGGGGTTCTTTTTGGTACTAATTGTGCCCTCAGGATAAACCAGGATATTATGACCAGATTTGATCACATCCACAAATGCCTTTCTGGCTTGCACCCTACTGTCTTTATCCTCTCTTTTGACATATAAGATGCCAGTCACTTCAGCTCCTTTATTGATTACAGGATAAGAAGCAACTTCGGCCTTTGCTATTACAAAAGCATTAAGATATTTTGAAATCACAATGGGATCTGTAAATGATCGATGGTTGCAAACATACAAGGCTGATTCATGATGTGCCTTTCCTTTGACTTCTGTTTTGATATTGAGAATCGGATATGCCATATGCGTAATCCAATACCTCCGCAGATTCAACCCAGAAGCTTTGGTATGCTTCAAAAATATTCGGGTAATGGCGTAAAATATCAAAAACAAGATCATTGTGATCAATATTCCCAAACCTCGCAAAGCTGCAATTATGTACCAAAGGATCTTCACTCCCTAGTCCTCAGAACTTTTGGCTTCGTTGCTTTCAGGTTTCATTTGTGGAAAAAACAACACATCCTGAATGCTATCCTGATTGGTCATGATCATCGCCAATCTATCCATTCCAATTCCCAGTCCTGCGGTAGGCGGCATTCCATATTCCAAAGATCTTAAGAAATCTTCATCCAAGACCATCGCCTCATCATCTCCTCTTTTTCCCAATTCCAACTGAGACTCAAAACGTTCACGCTGATCAATAGGATCATTGAGCTCCGAAAATGAATTACAAATCTCTTTAGCATTGCATACTGCTTCAAAACGTTCTACCAGTCCTGGCTTACTTCTGTGCTTCTTGGCAAGCGGAGACATCTCTACAGGGTAATCTGTAATGAAGGTCGGTTGAATAAGTTGATGTTCACATTTTTCTCCAAATATTTCATCTATCAATTTCCCCTTACCCATGGTCTCATCTACTGGCACATGTAGTTCTTTGGCTGTCTTTTGCAGTTCCTCTTCATTCATCTCCGAAATATCGATTCCTGTGAAGTGTTCGATAGCTTCATACATTGTATATCTCTTCCAAGGGCGTTGAAAATTTATAATATTATCACCTACCTGTACTTCAGTGGTTCCATGCATATCCAGTGCCACCTTCTCTACCATCTCCTCCACCAGATTCATCATCCACTCATAGTCTTTATAGGCCACATACAATTCTATTTGAGTAAATTCTGGATTGTGAAATCGGCTCATGCCCTCATTTCTGAAATCCTTACTGAATTCATACACTCCATCATATCCACCTACGATCAATCTTTTGAGGTATAGCTCATTGGCAATTCGCATATACAAGGTCATATCCAGTGTATTGTGATGCGTCTTAAAAGGCCTTGCTGCTGCTCCTCCATAAAGTGGCTGTAATATTGGAGTCTCTACTTCGAGATATCCTTTTGCATCGAGATATTCTCTCATCGAAGTATACATTTGAGTTCTTTTCCGAAAGACTTCTCTCACTTCTGGATTCACGACCATGTCCACATATCGCATCCGATAACGCTGCTCAGGATCGGTAAATGCATCATATACATTTCCTTCTTCATCTCTTTTCACCACTGGAAGCGGCCTCAAGGATTTTGACAAAATGGTCAACTCTGTCACATGGACAGAACACTCGCCCACCTTAGTATAGAAGGCATATCCTTTGACACCAATGTAATCACCAAAATCCAGTAATTTTTTGAATACCTTATTGTATAAGTCTTTGTTTTCGCCAGGACAAATGTCATCTCTAGAAACATACAATTGAATTCTTCCGTCAGAATCTTGAATTTCGGCAAAAGAGGCTTTTCCCATTATCCTTCTGCTCATCAATCTCCCAGCCAGGCATACTTCCTGATATGTAGAATCCCCCTCCTTGAAGTTCTGTTTTATCTCCATGGATTTAGCATTGACATCAAATGTTGAAGCGGGATATGGATCAATCCCCAAATCTCTCATGGATTGTAGATTCTCTCTTCTTACTATTTCTTGTTCGCTAAGATGATTTTGCATAGAATAAAGTAGGTTAATTATAAAATGAATGCAAAAATAGAGTTTTTTATTAAAGAGGTATCGGAATCTCTAGTATATACAATTAATGGGTACTATTTTTTTGATTTGACCTCATTTCATCTTGTTTATGATTCAGATTTATGGTTTGACCCAGGCCTTATTTTTCTTTCGGAGGAAATAAATTGTCGTTGGTAGAGAAAAAAGTGGTCACTCGTCGAAGTGCTTGCAACTAAAATTTTATACGCCCGTCTTTTTCTCGAATTACACATTACAAATCTTAAAAATAGTTTTAAGAATAACATTTAACCCATTAAATAAATAAGATTATGAGAGTTACTAAGAGCATTTTATTCACAGCACTTTTTGCATTAGTTTTAGGAACAGCAAGCGCAAATTCGAATCCGAATTCCAATACAGCAAGAAACGAGATCAAGACATTGATACAAAAGTCAAATTTGGCGGATAACCTGGAAAATGATGTTACAGTAAATGTCACTTTTATGGTGAATGCCAAAAATGAAATTATCATTATGTCAACAGATCAAGAAAGACTAGATCGTAGCATAAAGTCTACATTAAACTATAAGAAATTAAAATCAGCAGACATGAAAGTCAATGTGACATATACCTTGCCTGTGATATTGAAGAAGTAGTGAGCGTTTTTTCATAGGATTATAACTATGAATTTTAAAGCCGATGTTTCCACGTCGGCTTTTTTGTTTGCCCTAATTCCAGATATGAAGAAATCTTAAATTCTAAGTTTTCAATTTGCACATGGCGATAGGTTTCATCAATCAATAAGGCTACAAAAAGATTATCAATAACTATTTTTCAACTTTTACCAATACAAAGAATAGCACAATTCAATTTTCCCTGGCAATAAATGCCCAGAATATGTGAGAAAATCTCAACGCCAAAAAATGTCATTTTTTTCTTTAAGAGAATTTTAACAGCGATTGGTAGAGAAAAATGTGACTTTTCGTCGAAGTGGTTGCAACTAAAATTTGATCATCTCGTCTTTATCTTGAATTACACATTACAAACCCTGAAAAACCGCTATTAAAATTTTACCTAACCCATTTTAAAATTAAAGATTATGAGAATTACAAGAAGCATTTTATTCACGGCTCTTTTTGCGATGGTTCTAGGAACAGCAACTGCAAATACGGAACCAGAAACTAATACTGCAAGAAAAGAAATCAAGACCTTGATTCAAAAAGCAAACTTAGTATCTGACTTAAAGGAAGATGTTACCGTCAATGTCACTTTCATGGTGAATGCTAAGAATGAAATCATCATCATGTCTACAGATAAAGAAAACTTTGATAGTAGAATCAAGTCTACATTAAACTATAAAAAATTAAAGTCATCGGATATGAAGGTCAATGTGACTTATACACTTCCGGTGAAACTAAAGAAGTAGTGAGCGTTTTTTCATAGTTATCCTAATTATGAAAATCAAGCCGGTGCGGGAGCATCGGCTTTTTTTATTGGGTAAATCTCATCTTAAGGTCAATCATAGGAGGCGATTAGCATCCTGCAATTTTAATTTACAATTCCCAAAATAATATTCCGTAATTGGTTAATTTAGAGTTTGGGTTTATATGTAACAAAAATTAGAATATGCAGATCAGAGTTTTATTAAGTTTATTTCTACTTTGCCTGGGGGCTTGTAATTCAGACCCAGAAGTAAAGACGGATAACGAACTTCCTTTTGAGCCTGTAAGCGGTAGCCAATTCGAATTATTGAGTCCAAAACAAAGTGGAATTGATTTTAATAATCTAATAATAGAAGATAAAGAATTCAATCATCTCACGTGGGAAGCCGTCTTTAATGGTGGTGGTGTAGCTGTCGGAGACCTCAACAATGATGGCTTATCGGATTTGTATTTTACTGGAAATCAGGTAGATGATGCGCTATACCTAAATAGAGGAGGTCTAAAGTTTGAAAATGTAACTAAAAAGTCTGGAATACCCCAAAAATCTGGTTGGTCTACGGGGGTAACCATGGTCGACGTCAATGCAGATGGTTGGCTGGACATCTATGTTTGTAAGTCAGGCTGGAAGATGGACAATGAAAATGCATCCTTGCGCAAAAACCAATTATTGATCAACAATCGAGATATGACCTTTACCAACAAGGCAGCTGATTATGGACTTGATGATACGGCACATTCTACTCAGGCCAGCTTTTTCGATTATGATCGAGATGGAGATTTAGATCTATACTTGATGAATACCCCATCGAACAACACCAAACAAAAATTGACCTATATCGAACAAGAGAAAATTCCTTATGAGTTGAGTGACAAACTTTATGAAAATGAAGGTAATGGCCATTTTAAGGACATGACAAAAAAAGCTGGTATTGAAAACTATGCTTTTGGACTTGGCTTGATCACCTCGGATATAAATCAGGATGGCTGGATCGATATTTACGTTGCTTGCGATTATGAACAACCGGACAAAACTTACATTAATAACAAAAATGGAACCTTTACAGATAGAAACAAATATTACTTCAAACACACCTCCTATTCCTCAATGGGCTGTGACATTGCTGATTTTAATAATGACATCCTTCCCGACGTAGCTGTATTGGACATGCAAGCCTCGGATCATATCCGCTCCAAAACAAATATGCGTTCCATGAATGTCAAGAATTTCTGGGCGAATGTAAAAAAAGGATATGGCTATCAATACATGTCGAACGCCTTACAGCTCAACACAGGTATGGGGTTGTATAGTGAGATAGGACAATTGGCAGGAATTGCCAACACTGATTGGAGTTGGAGTGTTTTGATAGCAGATTTTGACAATGATAAATTCAAAGATATTTTTGTTACCAATGGGATTAATCGGGACATGAGGAATAGTGACCTGGTTGAAAAAATGAAAAATACTTCTGATGCTGACAGAAGGAATACGGACCTGCTGGAATTGGCCAAAAGTTTTCCATCAGAAAAATTGCCCAATTACCTTTTTAAAAACAATAGAGATCTAAGTTTTGATAATAAAATTGAAGAATGGGGACTTTCCAGTCCTGGATTTTCTTACGGAGCAGCATATGAGGATTTGGATCAAGATGGTGATTTAGATTTGATAGTTTGTAATTCTAATGAGCCAGCCCAAATTTTCGAAAATAAAAACCCAAATAAAAACAATTGGCTTCAAGTGAGTCTCAATGGAGACCGATCAAACCTCCTTGCACTTGGCTCCAAAGTGATCGTTTACTATGGAGACAAAAAGCAGTATCAGGAATTGACAATGACGAGAGGCTATCAATCATCTATGTCTCCAACCCTTCATTTTGGATTAGGTAAATTGGATCAACTGGACAGCTTGATTGCCATATTCCCTAATAGTAAAAAATTGGTTTTGAAGGGTGTCAAAGTGAATCAAAAACTTGAGCTTTCACAAAAAGATGCCTTACTGCCCTTGGTAGGCGTCCCTTTGGATCACCCTCCCTATTTCAAAGATATAACCAAGCAGTCTGGAATAAATTTTAGACATAAAGAAAATCGATTTGATGATTTTTCAAGAGAAATATTGTTACCGCATATGCAATCTCGCAACGGACCTCAGATATGTGTAGGAGATGTAAATGGCGATCAACGAGAGGACTTTTATGTTGGAGGTGCTGCAGGTCAGGCGGGTCAACTTTATACTCAAATGGCAAATGGCACTTTTACACCTTCAGATCAAGGGGTTTGGAATACTGATAAGGACACTGAAGATGTCGGTTGTGTATTTGTCGATATCGATGGGGACAAAGACCTAGACTTATATGTAGTCAGTGGTGGTGGAGAACATACTTCTGGACATGATCTTTTGAAGGATCGCTTGTACTTGAATGATGGCAAAGGAGGATTTCAAAAAGCCAATAAGCAAATTCCAACTGATGCCAACAATGGTTCCTGTGTCCGCGTATCCGATTATGACAAGGATGGCGACTATGATATTTTTGTTGGAGGAAGCGTGTCTGCGGGTAAATATCCACAAGGTGACAAAAGTGCCTTGCTCATCAATACCAATGGCACATTCAAGAATATGACTGACACTTACGCTCCAGATTTATCGAAGCTGGGAATTGTTACGGATGCTAGATGGTCCGATTACGACAAGGATGGATATGTGGATTTAGTTGTGGTGGGCGAATGGTCAGGACCGCAGTTTTTTCATAACCAAAAAGGCAAATTGGTCAATGTAAGTTCTCAGGTTTTATCAGATGAATTGATAGGATGGTGGTATCACATCAATCCAACAGATATAGATAATGATGGAGATATGGACTTTGTGATTGGAAATATGGGTCTTAATAATAAGTATCACCCAAATTCAGAAAAACCGCTCTTTGTATACAGCAATGATTTTGACAAAAACAACACCAACGACATAGTCTTGGCCAAAAAATCGGGATCGAATACAGTACCAGTGCGAGGACGGGAATGTTCGTCAGAGCAAATGCCTTTTATCGCTAAAAAGTATGGAAGTTTTCAAAGTTATGCAGATGCAACCTTGGATGACATCTATGGTGAGGAATTGCAATCGGCTATTCATTTTACTGCAACGGAGTTTAGAACTGGCATATTGATTAATGATGGTTCAGGGCACTTTGAATTTACTGCCTTACCCAATGAAGCGCAAATTTCGCCTGTAATGGGGTCTGTTGTTCATGACTTTAATAAGGATGGCAAATTGGATATTGTCATCGCAGGAAATCATTTTGATGCAGAAGTAGAAACAGTAAGACATGATGCTGGCAATGGGATGGTTTTGTTGGCTGATGACAAGGGCAAGTTTGAAGCATATCCATTATACAAAGCGGGATTTTATCTACCTTTTAATACGAAAGGATTGGCTGTAATGCAAAATTATAAAAGGAATAAGGGATTGATTTTGGCGGCGAATAATAATACTTCTGTTCTAGCTTATACTTTTAACAAATAGTCCTTCTAAGCATGCCCTCGTGAATTACGGAAAAATATGAGAATTCTCAATTTTTCTCAATTTTTCTTTTTAGAGGGATATTCATAAGTAGGAATATCCTTTATAAATCAATGATTGCATAGGTGTTACTACTGAATTGAAACCCCGTTTTTCTAGTATTTTACCTAAATTCGAGGTAATATTTTTCAACCTAGACTTGTCCTTCGCCAGGACGGGCGTTCATTCCGCCCTCCACTATCGTGTTCCTTCTTTTGATAATTTCATTATCACTTTTATTTGCATAAAAGATCATTCAGTCTTATTGCCAAAAAAACGAACCAAAAAACGCTAGACTGTCCCAATGCCGCACGCAAGGCTGCTCCCGCATCCCAAAGCCCAGTCAACGCCACGCTTCTTTTACCTCTTAGTTAAAACTCAAGCTATCGTCTTTGAATGTTAGTCTACTCCTGAATATGCCTTTTTTAATCGGTCAAATCCCAATGCATCGATAGCAATATGATACATTGAATCTTTAGGTTGATTGTTTAACAACATATCAGCTCCAATTTTTCCATAGGCCATTGCACCTTTGCCTCCTACACCTGACATTCCCCCAAGTACAAGCAAGTTAGCATCTTTAGTACCTCCTACCTCCAGTCCATGAGTAACAAAAGGAACTTCACTCTTTGTCAAAGAATAGACACAAGAATATTCATCGACAACTTCAAAATCTTCATACTCTATAGGAATCTTCAACATTTCAAAATATCTAAGGGTACCTTTAATACACCATTCAATCTCACTCTCGGACAACTTCACCTTCCAAATAGAATCTAAATTTTGGATGGATGATCTTTGAAAATGACCTCCAATCTTGAATATAGGATGGTTGGCTTCATCCATATATTCTATCATCGAAAAAAAACTACCTTCTCTGGTTCCTGTAGAACTATTAATTACGGGATAGGCATCAAAAATCTTATATCTTTCTATTTGAGATAGTGCATTGTATGTTGATTCTTTAATTTTTAAAAAGGCAAGAAATACGCGTTGAGGATTTATCAAAGAATCAAAATAGGGCGCTACATCTTTCAACAATGCTCCACTATATGGCCCTGCTGCACTTACCACATTCCTACTGAAAATAGTTCTGGTATTATAAGAATTTTGATCTTGAATCTCGATCTCAAATATTCCGTTCGAATTCTTGGTTAGCCTTTTGACCCTTTGACGATATTCTACCTTGCCCTTTTTTAGTTTGATGGCCTTGTGGAGGTATTGAATCAATCGCTGTGGATTGATGGTCCCCGAATATTGATTATATTCTTTTTGGATGAGCACATCATCGGGAAGATTCATATTGAACAATTCCTCCGCCTCACTAGGAGTTGTTGCTAATTTATAATCTACTTTTTGCCGAATCAATGAAGCTAACAACTTGTCATAGATTGACATTCTTCCGACATAAGTGACTTGTGATGTCGTGTATATATCATCCATTTCATAGGCTTTGGGACGGTCCGCTTCATTCAAAAAATCAATAAGCTTCTTTACTTCTTTTATGGACAAATTGTGCAGATACGACCACAAATCACTTCCTCTATTACTGCTTCTGGCAATCCTTGCCTCTCCATAGCTTGAGCCTTCCGTATATATTTCTGCCTGTTTTTCCAAAAGTGTTACGAAATGACCTTCTTTAGCGAGTTGCCAGGCTGTGGCACTACCCATAAGTCCTCCACCTATAACAACATATTCTTCAATCTTTTCATCTGTGGGAGTAGAGCATGATAAGAATTGAAATATCAATAAAGAGGGCAATATGAGTTTTAATATATTTGAAATCATACTTTGAATTGGATTTCCACTATTTAGATAATTGGAACTTTCAGAAATTAACAAAATCAAAGTTTAGCCCAAAGAATCTATATATTTTGGCAGATTTCCCTTTATAAAATAATTCCAGCCACCAACACAGCTTTCTCTCCTGAATTCAGGAATGTCATCTAAAAAATCTTCGATGACTTCGGTGGTTAATCGAATTAAAGTCTTATCGATATTTGCAAACAACTCAAAGTGCACATTGGAATCGCCTTCATAGCCATCATACCTCCAATTATAGGATATTTTATCCGGTCGATTGACTTCGATTACTTTCCAAAGATGCGGAAATTTTCTCTCCTTGGTCTTTACTGAAAATTGTGTTTCAAACCCAGTGACTGGTTCGAAAGCGGGGATATTATCAAAAAAACATTTTGTCATATGTTCTATTTCGGTGATAGCAGACCATACCTGCTCGATATTGGCATTTAGTGTATGTTCGACTATGACTGGTGGTTCTGACTTTTTCATTAGACAATATATTTATTGAAGTGATTAAAAGAAGTAAAATAGAAAAGCCAGAGCGACTAACTCTGGCTTTTCAAAAAATTCAAAATTTATTTTATCGAACCACTACGAATTTTTCTAGTGTTCTTCCTGTTTTATTACCAAACTCCAAGTAGTAAATACCCGCTGCAAGACCAGTCACATCAATCTTAGTATTTATAACTTTAGAATTATAATTGTCTGTAGAAACTATCTTTCCATATGCATCAACGATTCTCAATTGAGTAGTTTCAACATTGTTCAATTCGATATTCACATTCAAGTAATTAACCGCAGGTACAGGATAAATCTGCATAGCTGCTACGAAGTCTAATTCATTAAGACCTACTGAACTACCAACGTTGAATGGTCCAAAAGTTTTGGTACATCCATTTTCATCTGTTACTTCTACGGAATATTCGCCAGCAGTCAAGCCATCGATTACAGCAGTAGTCTCACCATTACTCCATGAGTAACTTAAGTCACCAGTACCACCACTCACATCAATCGAGATACTTCCATTACCATCATTATTAGTTTCATCTGTGATTTCAACTAATGTTTGTGTAATTTCTGTAGGTTCTTCAATTGTGTAAGAATCAGTTTTTTCATAGCCGTAGTTGTCTGTCAATACCATATTGTATTCTCCAGCCAATAGGTTATCTATTTCTAATTCAGTTGAAGTAAATCCATTCGGTCCAACCCATGAGATTGAATATCCTGGCTCACCACCTGAAGGAGTTACTGAGATTGTACCCAATGCTTCTCCATAACAAGCAGAATTTTGAGATTCAGTTTCATATACTAATTGAGATACAAAATATACATCTTCGCAATGTGTATTCTCACCACAATCATTAGTCACTGTAAGGCAAACTTCATAAGTACCTGTTTCGTCAAATGTTGTGTTTGGATTCTCATCCGTAGAGCCGAAACTCCAGCTAAATGTTGAAGGATCTCCCGTAGAACTATTTGTCAATTCTAACGTACCATCATTAAGATTAGTAGTAAATGAAGATTCTGGGTTGATAATTACTTCATCAACTGTAACTGTTGAAACAGTCGTACATCCATTGGTTGGATTCATTACAGTCAAAGTATACATTCCTGCATCAGATACTTCAATTGAAAGATCTGCAGAATTGATCACATCACCTGCCTCATTCGTCCAGGAAATATCAAAATCTTCAGCATTTCCTTCAAGATCTGCATCGATCATTACAGAAGTCACTGTACATGTAATAGTCTCTGGTTGTGCAATACTTACTTGCGGAAGGTCAGCTGATAATGTAACCACTGCCTCGGCAGTACTTTCACATCCATTTGTTCCTTTTGCAGTTGCCATGAAGGTACCAGCCATACTTACTGTTATACAAGTCGCATCTACTTCTCCTGAATCAGTCATCCAAGTTACAGTAGTATTTGCTTCTACATCAGCACATAATTCCACTTCTGTAGTTGTACAGTCAATAACTTTGTCTTCTACACTTAAAGAAGGCGCTGCGTCATCCAAAGTAACAGATACAGATGCTGAGGTAGTACATCCATTATCAGTATTAGTAATCAACAAAGTATATTCTCCAGCTGCATCAACTTCAGCCATATTGGTATTCGCTCCACTCACAATATTTCCATCAGTACTTGTCCATGAGAAGGTAAAGTTGTCACCTTCTGAAGATTCTGAGGCATCAAGTGTAGTTGCAGTCGTAGTACAAGTCAATGTTTCAGGTGCTGCAATCATATTGACTGGAGCTTCTACATTGGCTTCTACTGTCACGTCCATAGATTCTGAACAACCAGTGTTCGTATCTGTCACCAATAAAGTATATGTACCTGCAGCACTTACAATTGCATCTAAAGCATCCGCACCTTCTACTATATTACCATCATCAGTCGTCCATGAATATTCAATATCATCACCTTCTGAAGATCCTTCTCCAGATACAGTGACTTCAATTGTAGAACAATCAAGTTCTTCATCAACCGCTGCTGCAACCATTGGTCCTTCTGTTGAATTAATTGTAAATGATGAAGTTTCCAAGCATCCATTCGCATCGATACAAGTCATCACATAACTACCTGGAGGAACATTATCGAAAGTTCCTGTAAAGTTCGGACCCGCACCATAATCATATTGGAAAGGTCCTACACCACCAGTAGCAAAAGCAACGACTGATCCGTCATCTGCACCACAATTTGCATCTTCAGGAAGAGATGTTAGTGTAAGCACTTCTGGTTCTGTTATTGTATACGTCTCAACTCCAGTACATCCTTCTGAATCCGTAACTTCAACAGTGTAGTCCCCTGCCGTCAATCCATCTATATATGTACCTGTCGCTCCATTGCTCCATGTATAAGAATATCCTCCATTTCCACCTGAAGCATCGACATTTAAGGCTCCGGTATTGGTGCCAAAACAAAGAACATCGGAAGAAGCGAGTAACTCGGCTGTCACTGGTCCATCCATAGTACCACCAACTTCGTAGGATTCGACAATCTCATATCCATTATCGTCTGTAGCGGTAACTGAATACGTTCCAGCCTCTAGTCCACTTATATTATCTGCTCCCCATACGCCATTGCTCCATTCATACGTAATATCGCCAGCACCATTCATTACACTTAACTGAATCGCTCCATCTCCCGGGCAAACCGCATCAACTACCGAAGCTGAAAGTTCCATTTCGAAGGACTCGAAAAACCAACTTGCCCAAGTATTAATATTGGTCTCCTGGCCTATTTCATACACTCCATTATTTCCATTAGCCGAAACTGCAAGAATCGTAGGATAAGCATTAATAGCGTAATCATTAGCCATGCCATTTGCATTCCCTGGCATCAAATCTATAAACGCAAAATCATGACCTGTCACCCAATCTCCTTGGGTAGAATTGTTACATCCTGTCGGTCCATATAAGCAAGCTGTATTTGTATTTTGATCTGCTTCAATATAAAATACTCTGATTTGGTCTGTTCCGTCTGGTCCATATGTATCGTGTAGCGTTTCCATCGTACCAGTCTGGTGAAAATTCCAACATGGTCCGCACCAAGTCGCTGAAAATTCCAAAACGACATGCTTGTCTGTATCAAGAATATCATATAAATCCCAAGTGTTGCCATCTATATCTGTGGCCGTCCACCCAGGTGCAGTGGTTCCATTTGGAATTTGCGCATTTAGATTTATCGCAAAACAAAATGAAAGTAAAAGTAAATAGTGTAAACGTAATGTTTTCATGTATGAAAGATTTCGAAGTTAATAATTTTGATCTGATGCTAAAACTACAAATTTACTTTCGAATGTCCGAAACATGACATGCTGTAATTCCAAAATAAATTCAATATTCTAGCAATCAATTCGATAGGCAAATATTTGTCTGAAATACGACTTCTAAAGTCCAAATGCGAAATTATATATGGGTTGATATAACCTCTGTTTGCTATACTCAAAGTTAAATTTTCGAGGCATTCACCAGATTCGAGCAGATGTTCAATTCATTGTATACAATTATGTGTAAAACAAATTTCTTATTTTTCGTAATGAAATACAATATTCTTCTTGTTCTTGCTATTATATGGTTTGGTTGTAAATCAAGTAATGATTCTCCTCCCAACATCCTCTTCATTATGTCTGACGATCATGCTTATCAAGCCATAAGTGCCTATGATGACAGATTGATAAGCACACCTCATATTGACCGCATCGCCAATGAAGGAATGTTGTTTACGAATGCTTGTGTCACCAATTC
The DNA here is from genome assembly GCA_965230575.1 of Saprospiraceae bacterium. Taxonomy (GTDB): domain Bacteria; phylum Bacteroidota; class Bacteroidia; order Chitinophagales; family Saprospiraceae; genus CAJXUU01. The sequence continues at coordinate 3,730,241 of OZ246013.1, read as the reverse complement.
CATTTGTGCTCCATCGAGAGCTGTAATTCTAACTGGAAAACACAGCCATATCAATGGAAAAATTGACAATAGATTTCCATTCGACACTACCCAAATGACCTTTCCCCAATTGTTTCAGAGTGGTGGATACCAGACCGCAATGTTTGGAAAATTGCATTTTGGCAATAGTCCTAAAGGCTTGGATCAATTCAAAATACTTCCTGGCCAAGGGACGTATTACAATCCAGATTTCATCACTAAAAATGAAGGAACTATCCATGTAGAAGGCTATACAACGGATATCATCACCGATATGACTTTGGACTGGTTGAAAAATGAGCGCAATGATAAAAAACCGTTTATGCTCATGTATCTACACAAGGCCCCGCATCGAGAATGGCTTCCTCCTGAAAGGCACTATAAATCATACACAAAAAAGACATTTCCCGAACCTGAGACTTTGTTTGACGATTACGAAGGACGAGGTAGTGCCGCGAAAGAAGCAGAGATGAATTTGCTTACACATATGAATTGGGCGGGTGACTCCAAGATCTATCCTGAAGTAATGGACAAATTGGGTATCCAAGAGACTTCCAATTGGGACAAAAAAGCATTTGAAAGAGAGGTTGGACGGATGACACCTTCTCAAAGAGCCAAATGGGATGCGGTATATGAACCTATTAATCAATCCTTTATAGAAAAATACCCCGACATGAGTGAAGAAGACAAGATGAAATGGAGGTATCAGCGATATATGCAAGATTATCTGGGAAGTATAGCTGCTGTGGATGACGGCGTAGGCGAGGTATTGGACTATTTGGAAGAGGCGGGACTAGATAAAAACACCATTGTGATATACACTTCCGATCAAGGTTTTTATCTAGGCGAACACGGATGGTTTGACAAGCGATTTGTTTATAATGAATCCTTCAAGACACCTCTGATGGTGCGATGGCCAGAGCACATCCAACCCAAATCCATCAACACAAGAATGGTCCAAAACCTGGACTTTGCACCTACCCTTTTGGATGCAGCTCAATTGCCAATACCTGATGATATGCAAGGCGTGAGTTTGATGCCACTGTTAAAGGGAAGCAACGAACCATTTCGAGATGCAGTCTACTACCACTACTATGAATATCCTGCTGTCCACATGGTAAAACGGCATTATGCGATAGTAACTGAAGATTATAAACTCATTCATTTCTACGATGATATCGATGAATGGGAATTGTATGATCGTAAAAAGGATCCTCATGAAATGACAAATGTATATGACAATCCTGCATACCAGGAAATTGCCTCGAAGCTGCATTCAGAATTGAAGAAAATGCGGATCGATTATAAAGATTCTGAAGATTTGGATCAAAAATATATTGATATGTATAAGAATTGAATAATCATAGTGCCATAAAGTCTAAATATATTCATTCCTCAATTCTCGTAGTACCTCTCACAATCATTTGGCCAGCATCAGATTGATATATGTTGTGTGGTCCGGCGTAAATATTACAATTTTCTAAAATCAATGTTCCTTGGTTATTAATGATGGTATCAACGATGGGGTAAAACTTATGAAGATTGATATTAATCAAATGGATTTGATCTCCCAGTCCATTAGAAATTAAAGGAGAATCCATGGTCGAAGCAATTAAAACTCCATCGTTTGGGCCTTTTATTACAAAACTTTTATCAATATCAATGCATGATTCAGAAAGCCAAATAGTGTCCAGTGATAATGACTCATCAATTGTAATTGTATCGTTGGTCATTATGCAATCAAGGTTATACAACAAAGAACCCTCACCTGAACTATTCTTAGTATTTACAATCCCACAAATCGGATTGCAGATAGAGTCCAAGTCCCCAATTGATTCACAATCAAGCCCATTGTTGTAAACTACAATTTTACTATTTGGAGTATTGAGGACCGAACAGACATTATCCAAAGCGCATGAATTAAGATTCAAATTGTCGTAAAATTCTATATCATTTTGGCTTGATGAGGTAGCTTGTATGCTTACTGGATCTATGTTTTCAATCCCCTGAATGGAGTTCAATAAATCATTGTCATGAATCGAAAGGTAACTGCCTAAAGATTGAAGATTTGAGATGCCGTCAATATTCAGTAAATTTTCATTGTGCAGAATTGCCAGAAATCCACCTATTGAAGATAATGACTCCAGTCCCTGTAAACTTTGCAATTCATCATTGCTCCAAACATGGACAAAATTTCCAATATTGTTCAATGCATTCAATCCTTCAAAATTTATCAAGGCATCATTATTGGCAATGCTGAAGTAACCATTGACATTTATCAAACTTTCGAGTCCAGCAAAAGAGGTCAATGATGGATTGGTGCTCACGTATAAGTTATCCTCCACCAATTCTACATTTCCCAAACCTAACAAATTGATCAAATGTTCGTTGGACTTTACGGTCAAGGTTCCATTAATTTCTACAATATTATCCAAACCTGACAAATCTATCAAGGCATCATTATTATCTATCGTTACGGCACCGCCGATATAAATCAAATTAGAAAGACCTGCCATATCGGGGAGAACAGAATTGTAAAATAAATTCAGGGAACCATTAATCTGGGTCACATTACTCAAACCTGATAAGTCTATAATATCCGTGCTGTAGTAGGGAGGCTCGAAATCTCCAATTTTCACATCTCCTTCAATCGTAGTACAATTAGGATACTGTGAAGTGAAATTATCAATTTGATCTTGACTCGTGAAAGTAATGCCATCGGAAAGACAAGACTGCGAGGTACATTGATGTGTGAGTGCTAATAAAAGCATCATCATTCTTAAGGGTGCCATACTTGAAATTATAAGGGTGTGTATTGATTCTTAACTTCTTATCACATTTTCTTTACTTTTAATCACCTATAACTTATCCAAATAATATGCCAATTATCTGGACAAGAAATCATAACATGCCTGGTGCATCTGCGGCCTAATGTTCAATTTATAAAGATTTCGCTGAGAACGATACGGATATACTCGATTGCTCAAAAAGACAATTAAAATGTCAGAATCTGGATCTGCCCAAACAAAGGTGCCCGTAAATCCCGAATGCCCAAAGCTTGACGGGGAAGCTGATTTTGCGATATAGGCGGCATCGGCATCATATTCTAATAAGGGTTTGTCAAATCCTAGTCCTCTCCTATTCATCTTCTCAGGATATTGGTAGGAAGTAAATTCTTGGATGGTGGCAGGACTCAGAATTGGTGTTTTGTCCGTGCTTCCATTTTTCATTAATACCTGAAACAATCGTGCTAAGTCTTCTGCATTGCTAAAGAGTCCCGCATTGCAGGATTTACTATTTAACATAGCGGCCGCTTCGTCATGTACATTACCATGAACAAGGGTTTTTCTAAAAAATGTATCTCTTTCTGTCGGCACTATTTCGTCGAGAGGAAATCTGCTTAAAGGTCTATATCCAATCTTATTCAGATTCAACTTTTCGTAAAAATTAACCTTAAGCTGTTGTTCAAAATCTGTTTTCAAGACATTTTCAATTAGTTCCGGCAACAACAAAAACACCAGTCCTGAATACCTATATTCCGCTTCCTCCCATTTTTTGACGGCAGACTTCTTAATAGCCTTGATCATTTTTTTTCTATACTTTTTATGCAGAAATAGGCTATCGGTAATCTTGATGGGATAATTTTTGGAAGCTTTATTTTGAAAAGTTTTCTTCTTGAATTTTCCATTTTCCTTCAATGTTTCCTGCCAAAACACAATGTATGGTTCCAATCCAGCCTGATGGGCCAAAATCTGGCGCAAGGTGAGTTTCTTCTTATTGCTTCTACAAAGAACAGACAAATAATCCGATATCGGCTTGTCCAAATCAATGAGTTTGGCGTCTACCATTTTCATCAAAAGCAACAAACCAGAACTCACTTTTGTAATAGAAGCCAAATCATATAAATGATGATTCTCGACTTTGATTTTCTTGTCATAAGTGTGGTGCCCATATGATTTTTGGATAAGGATCGAATCTCCTGTGGCAACGATCAATTGAGCACCAGGGAATGCCAAGCTATCTATTCCAGCAAGTATAATCGAATCCAATTTGGATTGAAGTTTCTCTACATTTTGACCAAAGGTAAAAGTCCAGGAAATTGCTAAAACCAAAATTATATAAAGTCTTTTCATTAATTCTGATTTAGATTCTTTCCAATTTTACTCCAATTCTTGCTCCACCAAATAAATTGAACAACTTTATCTACATTTTTGATAGGAATAGCTCCATAAAACCTGCTATCCATCCCATTATTTCTATTGTCACTTACGACATATACATGATCATCTGGCACAGTAATCATTTCCATGTTTGAAGTTTTCTGAGGCGGGAAATCCCTTCCCATATATTTTTCAATTTTGTAAATGTTGTGTTTTGTCTGACTTGGTGTTACTACTTCAAAAGGTAGATAATCGAAGGTATCATCGCTTGTTTTCTCAATTCTTTTATGGACTTCCTCCTCATTATCGACTATTACACGGTCATCTTTGATTTCAACATTTTCATTTTCCAATGCCACGACTCGACTAATGTAAGTTTGCCCGTCTTCTCTCTTGAAAGTGATAATATCTCCATGCCTAACATCTTCTGGTCGAATATCAGTTGCCCAAATTTTATCATCTACCTCAATTGTAGGCAACATAGAGGGAGTAGGAAGGCTGAAAGAATCATAACCAATAAGATTCCTATTCAACTGAACACCATACCAAATGACGGCATATGATAAAACAGCAAAAAGGAGGTAAATCCATATATTATTAATCTGTTTTAATTCGTAAGGTCTAAGCTTTTTCGATACCCTATATGCATCGTAAGCCACAAACAATTTATAGCCAAAAATAAGCATGACGTGCATAACAAAACCAGTGAAATTTGAAAGCACACCAGCAAGGCCAAGTATCAGGTACAATGGAAATATTAAAAATACAAAGAGAATGGCTTTTTTAAGTTCGCCGTTGTAAAGTTGTCCAAGCCCTGATAAGCAAAGGGAAAGTAGAAACGATAATATTGGATTACGATCTTTCATGATATCAGAATTCATACTGGAATAAATGTACGTAAAAGTGGGGTATTATTTTTGGGCCTTGTTCTTTATTAAAATGCTGGGTTCATTAATAATTGATGTATCTATTTTTATTGCAATGCTTTATTATTGATTCCCTAGCAGAGAATTAATATTCCTGATTTCCATTCAAGTTTTTGCATCTCATTTCAAGTTTATCAATCTTATTTTCAGGGTTTCCCATTTCTATTCAAGTTTACCAATCTTGAAAAGCTTGGTAAACTGGCTGCAGGGGAATTATGCATTTTTATTATTTCTGCCATCTCTAGTAGGACAATCCATTTTCAACTTTCAAAAATCTATTCACATGAAAAACTTAGTATTCCTACTTCTAATAATGGTGAGCCAAAATTATCTAAGCGGTCAAACAATTTTCGAACCATCTTCAAAAATATCATCAGCTACGATCTACGAAAGAGGGGCTATGGTCACACGAACAATTGATACCAAAGACATAAAATCCAATGGCGTCATCACCATCGATTCATTGCCACAACAAATAAATCTGAAATCCATCCAGGCACGATGTGGTAGTGGGCTCAAGATTGTATCCATCAAAAACACCCATGATCAAATCAGAATAGAAGATTTTGATAAAATAGACAGTATTAACGCGTTATTAGAGATCGCTCAAGATTCGATAGATTATCAGCTCACTTTGCTCAAAAGCATAAAAAAAGAGATTGATGTGATCCATAAAAATGACAATTTCAATACTGAAGATGGTACCAATATGGAACAATTGACCAAGGCTTCAGAATTGTACAAAACAAGGTTGAGGGCTCTGGATCTTGAATACTTGGCAATAACCAAGAAGAGAGATAGATTCTACAATGCTCAATACAAGATGAAGACTGAATTGAGTAGTTTGTCCGTAAAAACATTCAACAACATTGGTGTTGAGGTCAAAGTAGAATATGTATCTGAAATGGACAAGACTATGACCTTGTCTTATTTTACTCCACAGGCATCATGGTATACTTTTTATGATTTAAGAATTGCCAATGCTGAGTCTAAAAGTTTTTTGGATCATAAGGCCTATGTTTCACAGCATACAGGAGAAGATTGGAATGATGTAAAGCTGACTTTATCCAATAGGAACCCAAATAAAAGAATTGCACCTCCGACTATAAGTCCCTACATTCTCCAAAATGTGAGGCATCATGGATATAGTCAAAACACGTATCAAATCGACAATGCGGAATACGACTCGGATAGGATATATGGTAAAGTCACCGACAAATCCGGTGATGCTTTAATTGGGGCCAATATTCTATATAAATCTTCATCCATTGGCACTATTACGGATATTGATGGCAGATTCAGTCTACCAAGGACTGGAAGCAATATTTTAGTAGTGAGTTATACGGGATATGAGACACAAGAAGTACCTGTGGCAGGTCTTTCTTATTGCGGAATTGTTTTGGCAAAGGGCAGGATGCTGGATGAAATTGTTGTCACTGGTTTGGGAATAGAAAAAGAAACCAAAGCTTTGGGTTACGCAGTAGATGACTTTGGAAGCAAAAGAATGAAGAAAAAGGAAGTAAGAAAGTCAATTAGTGTCAAGCCTCAGCAATCGTTGAATGTCCATAGTTTTGAAATTACATCCCCCTACTCCATACCTTCAAATGGTGAAGAATATGATGTATTGCTAAATACCAATACCATTCCTTTTGCATATCAATATGAAGCTTATCCTTCTCAAGAACCTACGGCTTACTTGAGTGTGGGCATTCCCAATTGGAGGAGCTACGATTTATTTTCAGGAAAGGTGAATCTATTTTTAGAAGGACAATATACCGGTGTGAGTAAATTGGATATCAGCGCAAAGACAGATACACTGTGGTTTTCTCTTGGTGAGGATATTGGTGTGCATATTGAAAAAGAAATGATGGAAGAATACAATAAAAAATCATTTTTTAAGAATAAGACTATAGAGTTACACACCTTCGATATAATTGTCAAAAACAATAAAAACAAGGCGGTAGACATTGATATTTTTGATCAAGTACCGATAAGTACGGATGATGATATTAAGGTAAAGATTCTTGAAATTTCTGAGGCTGAATATAAGGAGAAACAGGGATTCCTGACTTGGCATGAGACATTATCGCCTGGTGGCAGTAAGACTTTCCGAGTGAGCTATGAAATTAAGTATGGGAAGAATGTGGATATTGTGAGTAATTGATTTTTTGTTTGGGGCTTTTATTTACCGCTAAGGTGCTAAGGAGGGATATTCATAAGTAACTCTCTTCTTTTAAATCATTTTATAAACACTTAATAATCAATTGCTTAAATTCCATAATTCAACGATTACTTCTGGAAGATGTTAAATTAATACCCCAAATTGATAGAATTATGATGGAAAACGGGGTAATCGAATATGCTTATTATTCTTTTGCTCGCCGCAAGGGCGTTCTATTTTTTTCTTGATAAAAAAACAGAACCAAAAAAAATCAAGACTGGCTAATGCAGCATGTCTTGTCCTGAAATAGGTTTACACAAAAACCTATAAAAATGGCTAGAAAAAAAGAAGTCAAACACAGTACAAGATCGTACTCAGAAGCATTTAAACGTCAGATAATTGAATATTATCTGGCAAATGATTATACTAAACAAGAAGTCTGGAAGAAATTTACTGGTCAATATGAAGAGCATGGCACACTACTTCGTTGGATGCGAAAATTTGGTTACACTACCAAGGACAAACTTTCAAAATATATGAAAGGTGAAAAGGATGAATTAGAAAAACTGGTTGAGGAGGAACGCATCAAGGTATTAGAGCAGCGATTAAGAGATGCTGAACTCAAAGCAATAGCCTATTCTAAAATGATAGATTTGGCTGAGCAAAAATTTAATATTTCGATTAGAAAAAAGTTCGATACCAAACCATCCAAGAAATGAGGGTTCTATATCCAACTAATAGTCTTGAAAAATTGTGTGGATTGTTTGGTTTGACTAGACAAGCTTATTATCAACATAAGAAAAGAAGTATTGAACATGCCCTAGAACAAGAGCTTGTAATTAAACAAGTTTTGAAAATACGAAAGGATCATCAAAGGATGGGAGGCAGGAAGTTATTCTTTAAGCTCTCTTCATTTTTACAAGAACATGAGATAAAAATGGGTCGTGATGTGTTTTTCAGAACCTTGGCTTCTCATAATTTATTGGTTAAAAAGAGGAAACGAAAAGTATATACTACAAACTCGTTTCATTGGTTGAGAAGGTATCCTAATTTAATTAAAAACTTTCAGCCCAATGCTCCTAATCAACTGTGGGTTAGTGATATAACATATTGGAAGTGTGGATCTTTCTTTTTGTATATAAGCTTGATCACTGATGCATATTCTCACATGATTGTAGGATGTCATATTTCCAAAACCTTAGAAAGTATTGAGTCAGTTCAAGCTTTACATATGGCTATTTCTAAATTGAGAAGTATACCTGATCATCTTATTCATCATTCTGATAGGGGGGCTCAGTATTGCAGCACTATCTATGTAGAGTTGCTGAGGGGAAATAATATTCAAGTTTCCATGACTGAAAACGGAGACCCTTTAGAAAATGCGATTGCCGAAAGGGTAAATGGAATATTAAAAGATGAATATTTATGGAATCAAACAGCAAATTCATTCGAAGAGGCAAAGCTAATATTAGATCGCTCAATAGAACTCTACAATTTTGACCGCCCCCATATGAGTATTAGCAATTTGACTCCGTATGAAGTGCATAATCAAAATAGGAATATTGAACCACAAAGATTATGGAAGAATTACTATCAAGGCAAAATTGCCAAAAGCGACATGAGTTTTTCTAAGGCATAGTGAATTCTGAAATATAAAAACCGAATCAAAAGTGATCCGGTCTATAAATAACATTTCGTCATTCAGAGATTTATCCCTCGCAAGTTGCTCTCCAGCAGAGCTTGTTTCCGTTTCAATCTCATTTTGTAATGTAAACATATTTTAGGATTATTACAAAACTGTAAATGAATGACAGGATTATCATTATTAACTGTAAACTTTTTTCAGGACGACACAGCACGCATAGCCGCTCCCACATCCCAAAACCCAGTCAAGGCCACGCTTCTTTTACCTCTTAGTTAATACTCAAGCTATCGTCTTTGAATGTTAGTCTACTCCTGAATATGCCTAAGGACGCTAAAGATTTTGCAAAGGAGGTTTGTTTATTCTTGGTGAATTTCTTGTGTGCTTGGTGGTAAATAAGAGGACCATGTAATTGATATTTTGTTTGGGGCTTTTATTAACTGCTAAGGTGCTAAGGACGATAAAGATTTTGCAAAGGAGGTTTGTTTATTCTTAGTGAATTTCTTGTGTGCTTGGTGGTAAATAAAAGGCCCATGTAATTGATATTTTGTTTGGGGCTTTTATTTACCGCTAAGGTGCTAAGGGCCCTAAGGTTTTTGCAAAGGAGATTTGTTTATTCTCAGTGAATCAATTTTCTATTTTAAATTTCTTCTATTTTAATATTAGGATAAAACTGAAATGAACTGGTAGTCCCTGGTTCATTAATTATGGCAAGATCAAAGTCAATTATAACATCCATTCTATACTTCTTATTTTTCAGCATTTCATAAACAAAATAATGATCAAAATTCTGAAAAACATCAACAACTTTAATGTTGTCACCATCTAAAGTTGTTACTTGAAGGCTGCTGATGCCAAAACCAAAACGTTCGAATTCACTTTCTAAAGTTGATTTATCGTAAACTAAAATTGGCGCTCCTCCTTCCTTAAAATTTAAAGTAATGCCCCTATTGGGAAGAGGTGAAGTTACACCAGCGCCACTATCTTGAAAAAATCTTACTGAAGATATTTCCATTTCAACATTTTGATACAATTCTGATTTTTCAGCTGAAACATATACTTCTAACATTGGTGAAGCATCCTTTTTACAGGAAAAAAGGACCAAGCAAAGTATTAACAAACTAAATTTTACATTTGAACTTAACATTACTATTTTTTGTAAAAAATCTCTCTTACAATCCCAGGACATCAACTCCCTGCTCGAAGATAATATCCACTGGAATTCCAGCTGCAGAAAGTCGATCAAGGTCTGCTTGCAATTGAGTTTTGATCACTCCTTTGTCAGCTACCAGGGCGGCTACTCCATCATAATCACCATCTCCCTGCAAGGTCAAAATCTTCTCGGATAGTGCATCCATTGCTTTTTGGAAATTATCGAAATTCACTTTGTAGGTTCCAGCTGTTTCGTCTCTCGTAAATGCGTTCATTTCGTCAAAGAAATTGAATCGTATCATATTGGCTTTTCCATGTGCCGAAGATGCACCGAATCTTACCGACCTGAAAATACCTGCCATGAAAGTGACGATGTAGTCATTGATATCACCATCCAACTCCCCCTTTTTGAATAGTTGATTGATCATATAAAGGCCGAGCATATCTGCCTTCCCTTCTTCTAGTGCAGATGCGTGTTCTTTCAAGGCCTTTCTTACTGTACCCTTGCCATCGATTGTGTTTTTGATTCCAAGGCCATGGGCTACTTCATGAAACATTGTATTAGAAAAGAAGGCATCAAATTTTATGTGTTTTCTTTGGCCTGGATCAATTAATTCGTCGGCTATGGGAATCAGGATTTTTTCAAACTTGGCCTTCATCGCATTCTTCAATTGCAATCTTCTAGTTCCTTTTTTCAATTGAACTTCTTCGTCATTTGGAAGATTGATCGCTATCGTTTTGCTACCCGCATTACAATCTCCTGCATAGTAAACTACGTCATAGGCATTAAGCTCTGTATCTCTTCCAGGCTTCTCCTTTTTATATGCATCAGGCACGGGAAGCCCTGTTTGTAACTCTGGTAAAAACGCAGCATATTTTTCAAGTCGCTTGCTCCATTCCATATCTTTTATGAGGATGTACGCCTCATGCGCCGCCTTGTATCCAAACAGCTGATCTTCATAGGTCTCGATCGGTCCGATAACCACATCAATAGGATTCTTTTTCATATCCAACCATGCAAAATCACTGGGCTGATAATCATCATTCAATACTGCCTTGGATCGCAAACTCAGGTATTTTTTCAATCCCGCTTCGTCAGCCAATTCAGCAGCCTTGGCCAATAATTCAGACACTTTGGCTACTTGTTCCTTGAATTGCACATGATAAGGAATAGACTTTAAAGAACCATCTTCATTTCTTCTGATAAAATTATACAAGCCCGACTTACCTTCCAGGCTTGATTTCTCAAGTTCATCTTTGGTCATATCCTTGGGATAATAATTGGCTCCCAGAGGTTTTTCTCCAACACCATCGACAAATGGCTTATTACCGTTCAATCTATCCCACGGACCATAATTGATATTAGCAAATGCCTTCGTCTTATCATCTTTGAGCGTAGCCATTAAAGCATCCTTGTCTCCATAGGCTTCATACCAAAATAATTCATTCATTATCTCACCGGCTTCAATGAGAATTGGAATCATCCTTCGATTATTTTCACTCAAAGAAGAAAGATCTGCCTCCAATTTAAAAGTGGTGTATTTTGAAAGTAGTTTGTCAATTTCTGTTTGGGCAGCAGCAGGAGTGACTTTCTCATTATCTTTTTTAGCATCCTCTGGCTTACAAGAAATAATCAAGGACAACATGAGTATAAAAGCAAGGCTATTCTTCATCTGGTATTTGAATTGAGTTGAAACAATCCGTAAATATACAAAATGAAATTAAGGCATTCATCCCTCTATTATCTAGCAAGCGGCATCAATTAAATCATAAAAGCAACTTCAATAATAAATTCGTCTTATGCTTACTTTGTGTAATTACTAACGTACAGATTTGGTTAAGATAATTCTGGTAAACCTACCCGCATTATTAATTCAAAAATATCAACAATTACCTTTCATGACAATTCTTCATCATCCTAAATCATATCAATAGCATCACACCATTTGCAAGATTACACATTGCAAGATATCAATGCGGGCACCAAAGAATCTTATATATTCAAATGCCCTTTTATCCAATAATTAAGTCTTATATTCCATTTTTTTATTATGATGAACAAAGTTTCTTTTTTAATCCTCACTTGTATAGTAATTTTTGCATTGCTTCTGACATCTTGCACTGAAGATTCCTTGACCTTGCCGATACTTCCTTCACCAGAATCTATTGAACCAGGAGGTGCTATTAGTAACTTCTCCAAAGGTTATTCGATCGAAATTAAAAACAGTAGCCTAAATTATCTGGAACAAATTATTAAGGAAGATATACAACTCATTGGTCATGGTAATCTCAACTACAATCCGAAAGGCACGAAACTCACATTAGAAATTCAATCTGGCATATCAGAAAATAAATACATTCTGACTTCAGATAACGGGATAACAATAAATGCAGGTTCTGCAGAAGCCATCTCTAATGGTCTGAGCACATTTTATCAATTACTCGGTAATAATCTGAAGATTCCTGGAGTGACTATTGTCGATCATCCAACGTTTGAATACAGAAGTTTGATGATCGACTGTGCAAGAAGTTTTCATTCTATTGACAACCTAAAAACTATTGTCAAGCTCTGTCAATGGTACAAGATAAATTACCTCCATCTCCACCTCACAGACGATCAATTGTTTACCTTTCCTTCTACTGCTTATCCAGAATTAATGACGGATCAACATTATTCAAAACAAGAACTAATTGATCTCAATACTTACGCCAATCAAAGAGGCATCACGCTGATCCCAGAGATCGACATGCCTGGTCATGCCAGTCAATTCATCAAGAAACTTCCAGAAGTATTTGGAATCGACGACATCTCTCAGAATCGATATACCATAACCCTTGGCAACGAACAAACCTATGCTGCCATTGACACTCTGCTAGGTGAAGTAGCCGAAATATTCACCTTCTCACCTTACATACATATTGGTGGTGATGAGGCATTCTTTGAAGGAATGGAAGATGATCCAACGACAAAAGAATACATGCGGAAAAACGAAATTCCTAATATCGACGAGTTGTTTCGGCATTTTCTTGTAAAGGTAAATGACATGGTAAAATCCAAGAATAAACAAATGATGGTTTGGGCTGGTTTCAATCCCAAAGGTGAAATTGAAATTCCAAAAGATGTAATCATCCTACTTTGGGAGCCACAATACTACGATGCCATCCAACTGCAAAAAGATGGATTCCCTTTCGTTAATGTGAGTTTCAAACCCCTCTACGTTGTGAACAACCGAAAATGGGAACCTTCCTACATCCTCAATGAGTGGAATCCACGTCGATGGGAAAGTTGGGCCACTCGAAGTGATACTTTTATTGGGATCGAAATTCCAAATAATGATAGATTGATCGGTGCTACAATGTGTTCGTGGGAACAAAATGAGATCAATGAATTGAATAGACTTCGATTGCGATTACCAGCAATGGTACAGCACTTATGGGATGAGGAAAAAGTAGACATATATCCTGATCATATCAATACTACAGACCAGAATCTTACCAACTTCATTCGACCTTTTCAAATTTCTACATCGGGAAAGAAATATCCAAATCTAAAAGAAGGGAATTTCTATGATCACCTGGAATTTGATAAAGCAATGACCGTAACTCTCCATAAAAATAGAAATGACATTCAGGTTCGGTATACCACAGAACAAAGGATTCCGACCATACAAGACGAGATTTTTCCAGATAAAAAAACATTCAGATCAGATACCTATCTTTCCTTGCAGGCATTTGATAAAGAAGGTAAAAAAGTGGGCTTACCTCTCTTCACCCGATATCTCTACAAGCCTATAAAAGCAATTAAAGCCAACTTGGAAAAAGAACAACTCCCAAATAGTTGGTACAAAATGAGATATAAAGATTCATTGAAAATTTCCCTGACATCTTCATTAACTGAGCATCCTATCAAATACACACTTGATGGATCTCGAATCACTGAGCAATCACCCACCTATTCAGAACCTATATACATAAAAGGCATCACTACCCTACGAGCACAACATTTTGACACAACCAAAAATATTTCTGTTGGGTCAGCTATATCGGAGACCTATTATGACGTTGTAGATATGCCCAGTCTAACCACTGGTAAGAAGTCCTGGGCCTCAAACTCAGATCTGCGCTCAGATATTACGGAATATGTGAACGACGGAAGGATCACCCTTTGGGAACAATGGGGAGACCACCTTGATGGCAACAATTGGGTTCAAGTAGATCTGGGAGAATCAAAACGCATAACAAAATTGCTGGTCGTAAATTTCTGGGACAATTATAGATATTATCAATATACAATATCGGGCTCAACAGACGGAAAGGAATGGAAGCAACTTGTAGACCTTTCTCAAAATACAGAATTGTCAACGGCAAAGGGTTATCAACATATGATTGAGCCCACAGAATTAAGATTCCTAAAAATTCATCTCACGTACAACAGTGCCAATCCAGGATTGCATTTAATCGAATTTGGAGCTTGGGAATAGTCTGTAGGTTTTATAAAAGCTAATTTAACGTGAATAATGCTTAACATAAAACTCTATTTTATTGATAATCAATGAAAAAGGAAATTTCAATTATATACATTAGTAATTTAATCATCAAATTCTTTATTCATATGCGCTTATCAGCGGGATTTTAGCCTCCCACCACTTTCGTATTCCTTCTTTTGAAAATTATCATTTTCACTTTTTTCAAAAGTTCATTCAGTCATATTGCCAAAAAAGTAAAGCCAAAACGCTAGGCAGCTAAAATGCAGCGCGCAAATGGCAGCTTTTGCCACCCTTCGCTTGCGCGTTCCTTCATTTATAAGTTATCACTTCCACATCTTCGATGATCATTCAGTCCCCCACAATAGCTGCCTTTCCTAAGCTTCCTAGATGATGACACCAATTTTTTCATATCCATTATTCACGTTAATTTATAATAAGACTAACACTTATTTTATTATTTAGGGTAATTCAGAATTACGGTGCATCAACCTAAATTTGTTGGAGTGGAAGAACTCTTCGTGAATGAAAAGAAGCGTTGCCTGACTGGGTAGTGGGAAGCGGGTGAAGCTTTCGCAGCAAGGCCTTTAGCCAGTCTTTGTCTGCCCCGTAAAACGGGGATTTTTTTGGGTTCGGTTTTTTTATCAAGTGGATAACCAGATTTTCAGGAAAAATGAAAGAATAACTAATTTGCCACATTAAAAATCTGGAGAAGGATATTTTGACCTTTCTTTTTTAGTGGTGGCTTTGGACCCCTTTATCAAGTTTAGGCATAGGCAATTTTGAAAAATGATTGGTGGCTTTTAGACCCCTTATGATAGAATTAGTATTTCTCATTGCCTTAATATCCCTCTCCCAAAAATAATGATATGGCAAAAGTAATAAATCCTAAAGCAGCAGGGATTGATATAGCCGCGAAAGAACACTTTGTATGTGTACCGAACTCAGAATCAAATAATAAAGGAAAAGTTAAATCTTTTGGATCCTATACCAAGGATTTACATGCCATTTCCGCTTGGTTAAAGGAAAATGAAATTACCACTGTTGCTATGGAATCTACTGGTATTTATTGGATGGAGCTATTCTTTGTTCTTAAAGAAGCTGGGTTTGAAGTTTTATTGGTTGACGCTCGACACATAAAGAATGTACCTGGTAGAAAGACAGATGTTTTAGATGCTCAATGGATACAAAAATTACATTCTTACGGATTTTTGCGAGGCTGTTATCAACCAGAAAATTTGATGAGAACATTAAGAACTTTGGTTAGAAGACGCTCTCAGCTTATAAAAGATATGACTACTAGTACCAATAGGTTAGTAAAAGCATTGGAGCAAATGAACCTAAAAACCAAACAAGTAATATCAGATATTCATGGAAAAACAGGACGAGCAATCATACAAGCAATAATAGGAGGAGAACGAAAAGCAAAGAATTTTTTAAAGTATAAGGATAGAAGAATAAAAGCGAGTGATAACGAATTTCAATTAGCACTAGAAGGTAATTGGAAAGAGGAACAACTCTATCTTTTGGAACTAGAAAATAATAGTTACAAATTTCTAAAAAATGAATTATCAAAACTAGATGCTAAAATAGAAGTCGTTTTAAAACAATTAACACTAAATCAGAAGGTGCTACCCGAAAAACAAAGAACAACCAAAAGTAAAAACACTCCAAAATTTAATGTGAAGGGTTATTTACAGACCCTATATGGAGTAGATGTTACTAAAATATATGGAATCAAAGAAGGATCAGCATTAACCATCTTATCAGAAACAGGAAAGGATTTAAAGAAAAAGTTTCCTACCGAAAAACAGTTTCTTTCCTGGTTGAATTTAGTCCCTGACACTAAAATATCAGGAGGAAAGGTATTATCCAATGGGATGAAAAAGAAGAAAAATAAAGCTGGACAAGCATTTCGAGAAGCATCTGGAACATTATGGCGTTCAAAAAATCCATTAGGAGAAAAACTGAGATCCAAAAAAGCGAAAAAAGGAGCTGGACCAGCAATTGTAAGCATTGCCAATAAATTAGCTTCAATATATTACAATATGGTAACCAAAAAGCTAGAATTTGAGCCTGGAAAGCTGGTACAACATAAAAAACAAATTTTATTAAATCGGATCAATTATTTTGAACGCAAAGCCAACGAAATGAGGGCCATAATGGAAAAAGAAGTCAGTTTAGTTATATGATAGAAAAAAATAGAACGCCCAGCCGGCGAGGCGGAAGCAAATTAATGATTCCTATTACCTCGTTTTCACGCAAAATATGCTTAAAACGGGGTAATCTTTCAGAAGTAAATTGAAAAGAAAACATCAATGAAAGAGGTGTTCGTTACTTACGAACATCCCTCTTTAGCTTTCAGGTTGTCCTCGAAGTATGCAATGCTTATTGCTAAATGTTTCTTACTAAAGTTATTGTGATTTTGGTCTAAACTCACTTTTTTGTATTTCAAAGCGAATGACCTTTCCCAATGCACCAAGTTCTTTATAATTATTGAACATAACCACTTTTTGAGAGGCCACATTATCTTCATGACATAGTGCATATATTTTGTCCACCTCCAATCGATCAAAGCCAAATTCAGTAATTGCTTCGATGGCTTCCTTTGCAAGTCCTCTGCCCCAAAAAGGCTCTCCAATCCAATAACCCAACTGCGCTAGATTATTTTGCTCGAGATGTAGACTGATCTCACCGATAAATTCATTGGACTCTTTGAGCTCGATTGCAAAAACGAAACGACTTCTCTCCTTAAATCCTTTAAACACATAACCAATTCGGAATACTGCATCTGGTTCGCGATATGGATATGGAATATTGATTATTCGATCTGATATTTTACGATTGTCTGCATATTTGACCAACAAAGGCACATCGTCAATATCAATTTTCCTCAATTTGAGTCTTGAGGAATGAAGGATGGGAAAAACATGCATAACTTTCATCAATGTGCTTTTATACCTTTGGTCAAATGTTTTATTCTATACAGCTTCATTGTTGACAAATCTCTATTTTACGATTAACAACTCACTGGCAATATGCTTTTCATCAGCTTCAAACTTCACAGTGTATACACCAGCGGCCAGGCCATTGATATCAATACCAACAGAAGATTTATCTCCGACCGATCTACTCAGTAGCAATTGTTTGACCAGGATTCCATTTGACGAATAGATTTGAAAGCTTCCATTTTTAAACACAAAACCTTCTGCAAATTCAATTTTAAAATTATCTGTAACAGGGTTTGGGTAAATCTTGAAACGATCAGAAGCAATTATCTCTTGGGTGGAGTTTGAATTCTCTTTTAGTATGTGAAAGTAATCCTGAATAATACCATTTTCATTCAAATACTTTCCTTCTAACAAATCACCTGAAATATCGATGACTACAGAACCAGCAAAATCAGTATTGGTTTCGTACATCACTGGATGTTCACCAGGAAAAATGCCATCTTCCTCAAGGTCACCCACTTTGCCAGAATTCCCACACACCAAATATACAGTACCTCTATGAGGAGTAAGTTTGAGAGGTTTGGTATAGGGCCCTGTTGTGTTTAAGTTGCCGCTGGTATTATCCAAAACCATGTCATCAGACAATGAATTAGAAAAGCCATAATGACCATCAATTAGGAAACTTCTTTCATATCCATGGCTATGCCCGGATAGGACGAGATCCACTCCATATTGCTCCAAAATAGGATTGAAATTTTTCCGCATATCTATGGCTCTTCCATCCCAATCGTTGTAATCATCAGAATTGTGGTCAACTTTTGTATAGGGCGCAAAATGCCAATAAGCAATCAGCCATTCTGCCTCGGTATTGGCCAAATCATTTTTGAGCCACGTGGCCATTGCACCCGTAGAATCTCTATTGAGATCGGTGGATTCTAAACAAATAAAGTGAATATTTCCATAATCGAAAGAATAATATGATTCTGACCCACTGGGCATTCCTCCACACTCCCCATCTTTGGGAAGGGCAAATATATCGTAAAAGGCACCAGTCTCTGTAATAGCGCTCGCCTCTGCAAGCAAGTCATGATTGCCCGTTGTGGGAAATGAAACTGTATTCTTCAAAATCTCCTGATAGACCATAAAAAGTCCCATATGATAATCCGATTCTCTCCCATGTTCGTAGGCATTGTCTCCCATCATAAGCCATAGATCAGACTTTCCGCTCTCACCTGCAAAATTCAGGTAAGAATCTCGCACCTTGAATTGTTCATCTTTACCCGTCCCTGCGTCACCCGTTATCCAAATCCGCGTGTCCTTGGGAGTCCCTATATTTGGATTTGTCTTAAAGAAAAAATCTGATGTACCTCCTATAAATTCTTGTTCGCTGTTTCCGATTTTGTAAAAGTACTTTGTATCTGACTCCAAACCAGAAATTCGAACTTCATGATTCGTAGTCAACTCGTCTACTAATTCAATATTTGAAAGGTCATCAACTGAAGAACCAAACCAAACTCGGGAATTCGATGGTGCATCAGTCTTCCATTTAATCGTTATCCCATCTACCGTGGCTTTTTGTAAATAAGGTTCTCTATACAGCGATGCATTCTCATCCAAGCCAGTTAATTCCAAATCAAAAATAAGATCAGAACTTGTAACCGTGGCTTGATGCACTTCTACAGCAATTACATTCTCACCTTCTTGAAAATATGAAGGTGAAATAAATTCTTCCCATATAATTTCTTCTTCCTCGCTTGATATGACAGAATATGCCTCATCCAGGTAATCGTAGATGTTTTTTCCAAAATTTGAGCGCATTACATCAACACCATTTACATAAACAATGGCTCCGTCATCTTTTTGAATTTTAAGCAAGAAGTTTTTGTATATATTCAAATCATCAATGGTAAAATGATGTCTGAAGTATGTCGTGATATGTTTGTTTTCCGGATCTCCTCCAAAGCTTATTATAGTATTTTCATTACCACTTCCAAATCCCAGTCTTCCCTGTCCTGAAGCCCAGGATGAATCATCAAAAGCATTTGCTCGCCAAGCGACTCCCTGGTTGCTTCCGTCATCAAGATATTTCCAAACACTTTCAAAAGGAACTAGTTTTTGATCTTGGCCTGAAAGATGGGCGTGTGAGCTTGCGAATAAAAATAAAAAGGCAGCAAGGAATTTCATTTGGGTTATTGTTTTGGTTAGAATTTTCATTACATTAAAAATGGGGTATTAATTTATGACTTATAAATCAAGAATTCAATTTATAGTTGAAAAAACCAACAATTTGCAATGATCAAAATCTGCTACTCTTTAATAATAAAAGACTCCATTATTTCCTCACCTACTTTTTGATATTGTTCAAAAGTATCTATCTCACAGGTCAAGGTCAAGACGAAAACTTGCTCTTCTACAAGCCAGATGTATTGCTCGAATTTCAAATCAAATTCGCCTTGCTTTCCTGTATAAATCAATTTTTGAAAAGGACCATCTTCTGTATTGAGTGTTTCATTCACCAAGACCTTACTTCCTGGAACTATTGAAGGTAATTGTGTCAGTGAAATTTCAATATACCCTTCCAAGGTAAGATTGTAACCAGCTACATCTTGCATGATCAAATTTACATTATCTCTAAACTTGTCATTCGCATCAGTAAGCTCAGAAAACAAGATGAAAGTTGTTCCTGCTAAGCCAGAATTATTCGATTCCCAGTCATTGGGATATTTAATTTCGAATGCCGAATTATCTAAAGTGAGCCAGTCATTGCTTTGTGTTTGCTCAACTAATTCAGTCGATTGAGCGCTCATATTGATGCCTAAAAGCATAAAAACACAGGCCAGTTGCAATTGGATTTTCATAATTATTGTATTTTCTATTAGTTAAAAACAGTTCTAAAATAAAGTCTCGAATTATCTATGCTGATCAACCAGGATAACATTTCCATCAGGGTCTGAGACCATGAAACGACCAGGTCCAGAAGTACTTTCATCTACTTCATTCATCAACGACACCCCTTTGCTTTTAAGTGATTTTTGTATTTCTCGCACATCGACAAATTCCTCAACATTATTGGCACTCTCATCCCATCCAGGATTGAACGTTAGAATATTCCCCTCAAACATTCCTTGAAACAAGCCGATCAGTGCATTGCCATTTTTCATAATAAGATAATTTTTATCCATCTGACCCGCGAAAACCTCGAATCCCAGATTTTCATAAAACTCCTTGGATGTTGTCAAGTCTTTTACACTCAAACTTGCCGAAAATGCTCCTAATTTCATGTCTTTTATAATTTTACGTTATGGTTAATGCCTTTTATTTTATTTTCATTCTACAATCTACAATTAACAATTATCAATCTTCTACAATTCTCTCCACCTTCCGCACAAGCTTAGCAAACTTTACAAGTTTACCAATCTTTCCCAATCTCCAATCTTCCAAATCAACAATCAACAATCAACAATCAACAATCAACAATCTTTCTCAATCTTTCCAATCTTCCCCAATCTACAAAATTATTCTTCACCCGTATTTTTCAGCTTTGCAAATTTATGTTCATCATAAAAATTTCCATTCTTTATCACTGATTTTCTTGCAATTCCTTCTTTCAGAAAACCACTTTTCTCCAATACTCGCATCGAGCCAATATTATACTCATATACGCCTGCATATATCCTCATCAGGCCCAATGTCTCGAATCCATATTTGGTAATGATACTTACGGCATCTGTGGCAATACCTCTTCCCCAGAAAGGCTCCCCAATCCAGTAGCCCATTTCAGCCGACATTCGATTGACATCACTCTGCAATATCAATCCTATCACCCCACAGATTTCATTGTTTAGTTCAATCCCAAATGTCGTTTTAGGGCTTTCTTTTTTTGTGAGATTGATGAAAAAATCGGCATCCTTCTTCGCATAAGGATGAGGCATTTTGTCTCTAATATTATCCCAAATATTTTTGTTATTTGCTAGTAGGGCAATTGACTCAGCATCTTCATCCTTCAAAGATCGAAGTTTGATATTCAATTTTGTGTTTGGTGATGTAAGTTGCATATATAAAAGTTGATTGAAATCATTATTTTCAATATGGGGTATAAAAATCATTGCCATCGACTAATATGGTGGTCAATTCCACACAATGTCCATCCGGGTCATTGATATATATCGACTCAAAATAATGATGGTTTTGATATTGATAACTGATATCCAGTTCTTGATACTTTTTCTTTGCCATTTCAAAATTCTCGCCATCTACATTAAAAGCAAAATGATCGATCTTTACATTCTTTGACCTTGGATTCAACTCATCGTCATTCTCATTGGCTGGAAAAAGCGCTATGCCTGTCTTTCCTGCCAACATGAAAATTGGGAATGCTCCCCATTCTTCAAATTGATGCCTAGTAAATCCAAATACTTTTTCATACCAAGCGGCCGACAATTCCAGGTCTTTGACCCTTATAGCTACGTGATCCATGAATTGTATTTTGAAATTATTCATAATCTTATTAGTTAGATCAACGATTTTATGATCAATACGAAGAATGGCTAACCTTCCTGCAATTCTTCCATTACCTTCTCCACGGTTATATTCTGTGTAAAAAGATAAACAATCAGAAATATAGCAATTATCATGTACAATAGATTTTGTGTGTCCATTGCTGCAACTATACATATCAAAGCAGGGCCTTCTAACATGGCAAATTTAAATATGGAAGCGGCGCGAAAAGCAGCTAATTTATCGGCTAATCCAAGTGAGGAATCAATTTCATTAATTTTCTTTCTATACATAAATGATCCGCCAAAAACACCCCAAAGTGCCAGAACAGGGCAGATGTAAAGAAAGAAATCATCTGTATCAGAAAAATTAATTTGGCCCTGATCTATTGTAAAAAAATATATAAGAACAGCTATGCCAAAAGCTCCAAAAGTCATCACATAATGCATTGTTGACAGTTCTTTTGTAAATTTTTCTAAACTGGCTTTATCGGTACTATTCATAACTATTTTTGTTGTCTTTTAATATTAAAAAATGTCTCTTTTATTGATGTGAATTCAAAAACCAAGATTTTCTATTAATTTCTGAACTTCATTCTATAAACTTAAGGCGAACGCGCTGCGTTCGTAAATTTCCCTATGTTCGCAAGCTCACATAGGGTGACTACGCTGTAGTCATTAAATTTGTGAGCTTTAATTTCTTAAGGTAGAATTAAAAATAAACTGTTACAATCCTACATTCTCCAACTCTTCCCTGATATTATTACTCCTCCAATTATAAGTTTTCAGCATTCCGGCACTCACATTCTCCTCTATCAATTTCTGATATTTATCTCTAATTTTCAAATCAGACTGGTGATGTAGTACCAACCACGGCACTCCCGTCAATTCATATCCCACAAGCTCTTTTTGTGGATAACCATATTTTTTAAAAATTGCTTCAATCTTCATTAGATTAATAGAATCAACGGCTCCAATCTTTTGCCAAACAACCTTGGATTCATCATCCGATAGATTATCAAAATCAGTTTTGGTTCTTAGTTCTTGATCATCAAACCTGATGGTTTCGAGTTCTGCTATTAATTCAAGGTCAAATTTTGTAGAATCCAATTCTTGACGACTTGCCATACGTTCAAGATAAGCATTATGTTTTTCCTCCAAGTAGTCTGGATAAGAATTGTCACCCAAAAGTTCCAAACATAGCTCGAATGCCATCTTGAATTGTGTAGTATCGTTCTTGACCAGATTATTCTTAAAATCATTGTAAATGGATTGCCAATCATAGATCGAC
Source organism: Saprospiraceae bacterium (assembly GCA_965230575.1). Lineage (GTDB taxonomy): Bacteria > Bacteroidota > Bacteroidia > Chitinophagales > Saprospiraceae > CAJXUU01. The sequence continues at coordinate 3,706,960 of OZ246013.1, read as the reverse complement.
TTACAATTTTCAGAATTCGATTTAATGCCTTTTCTTATAAGTTTGAAAACTTCATCGGAAGGAGCTTTCAGGTTTGCCAATTGAATCCCAGCCGTGAATAAATCATTGTTCATGTATGCCGTATCCAATCTTCCCTTGTATCTTTTGAAACTTGCCATCGTGACCTCGCCATGTTTTTCGGGATAATATGGCTTCTCATTTCTACAGGAAATAATACATATCAGAATCGCTAATAAAAATGTAATTCGTTTCATCGTGATCAATTTAAATTAAAAAACTAAGAATCAGAAAAAAGAACAAACATACCAGTCCAACAGTAAAAAGCAAAAGAGTGTGATTATAATATTTAAGAACTTCTTCCTTGGGGTAATCCAATTTCAAGATCCTCAGCAATGATGCGATCAAAAAAATAGAAGAAACTATCATTCCTATCAATAAAATCACATCGGATTTGTCTCTTATCACCAAATCTTCTTCGGTTACCCAATCCGCTAAAAATCCAATGCTAAATCCAAGAATCAAGGCTATGGCTGTAACTAGAGGCTGCCTAAATCGCTGGATGGGATCTTTTTCATTTTGCATATCAATTTATTTTTTCACCTTGCAAGTAGGCAGTTACAACAGTAGTCTTCGATATATCTGTGGCTGGTATTTCGAAAATATTCTGACTCAACACGATAAAATCAGCTTCCTTCCCTGCTTCCAATGACCCCACTCGATCCTCCTGCCTCATCACATAAGCGGCATGAATGGTATATCCCTTTATCGCTTCGGCCAATGATATATTTTGGGGTGCTCTGGTCACAGCATTTTGCAGTCCCACGAAGGGATTCAAAGTACTGACATCCCAATCGCTGCTGAGTGTCACCCTGGCATTGTGCTCTAATAGCGACTTGATAGGCACCAAATTATTTGACAATGCCACATCGATAAATTCATCATTGTCATGCCAATGATCGGGATTCGTAAAGTCACCCGCAACCTGGCAATCTGCAGTCACATTCAATTCGGCAAATCTGGGCAAGTCGGCAGGATCAATAATCTCGCAATGGGTAATCCTATGCCTTCCAGACGAACTTCCCGCATTTTCAATTGCATTCAAAGCTTCATGTATACCTCGATTTCCAATGGCATGAATATGAAAATCATAGCCCAATGGTTCAAGTGCCGTGATGTATTTTTCTAATCTTTCCTGGGTTAGATAATTCAATCCATTATTCGTCATCTCCCCAAAAAGATCAAACTTATAGTCATCGTGCATGGCTGCTGTAGTATTCGGCACGATGCCATCTATATATACCTTTATCTGATTCCTCCTCAATAAATCTGAATTGTCAGCTTCATACAAAGCCTTAATGCTTTCGATTTGGCCATCATCTTCATCTGCAGGATAAACCCAGATTCCCAGATTAGCCCTGGCTGTGAGATATCCATCATCGGCCAACTTTTGCCAGGTCTTGTGATGATTGCGTTTCCAATACGTCCTGGCATCAGAAAATGAGGTTATTCCATGCTTTGCCAATTCTGGAAATCCAAAATCCACCATTCCGTCATAATCTTTTTGTTCTCTTTCCGGACTAGGCAGCAATACCATATCCAGGAGTACATTCCCTGCATTATCCACCAAAATTCCATTGGGTTCGTCATTTTCATCTCGCATGATGACACCGCCCACAGGATTTTCGCTGTCAATGGTAATACTTGCTAGCTCTAATGCCTTACTATTCACCCAAAAAGAGTGTGATGTTTGCTCCATTATGGCAATGGGTCGTGTGGTAGAAACATCATCCAAAATGTCTTTTGGGTTCCTATTGGCCTCAACAACAGTATGAATATAATGTCCCCATCCGAGCAGCCAATCATTGCCAGGTTTGGCATTGGAAGCCGCCAAAATATCGTCGTAGTATTGTTCAGGATCAAGCACTTCATCGCCAATGATGAAATCAAAATTTGATGAGCTTGCTTCCAAGGGGTGCATATGTACATCATGGATTCCTGGCATGACAAACTTGCCTCCCAAGTCTACTATCTTGGCCTGGGCATCGGCAGCCTCCTCTACTACATCTTTCATCCCAATACTTATGATTATCCCATCTTCAACAAGCATCGCTTCCGCCCATTCTTGAGAAGGGTTGACTGTGTAGAAATTTCCATTTGTGTATAAGATTTGATTAGAAGGGTCAGGTTCTTCTGGTGGCGCGGTACGCTCTCCACAAGAGAATAATCCTAAAATCATAGTGCCAAATGTTGTTAGTACCAAGTGGTGCATTTTCATAAATGTTTATTCATTTATTTTTTTTACATATTTATCAATATTCTCTTTCATTTAATTCTGATTCTTCAGTCTTTCTTTGATCAGTTTTCTATTCCCTTACTTTCAGGAATTTGTTCCTTTCCAATCTTTAGCATCATACCATATATCGAATCATTTTTTTCCAAATTTACAATAAAACTCCGATGCGCTCTCATGAAGGATTCTTATACCTGTAGAGCAGAATTTAATTTTCACCATTATCGGCCTATAACTTTTCAAAAGAAAAATCATAAATTTACCGCTACGTAGATGAAACCAATTTATGAAGACAAGATTTTACTTGCAATTCCTACTTCTAATATTTTTAACATCGTCACTTAGTGCGCAAAACAAATATTATAAAATATCCTTTGTAGACCTCATCCCTCCTGAAGATCCGAAAAAAAAAGAATATCTTGAAGATGCAGATTTACAAGGAACATTTAAAAATATCATTGTCACCGACGAAGAATACGTTTTAACTTTTGAAGATTCTGGTAAATATTTAGATGCAGAGATTGAAGATTTCTTTTTTACTTCAGTCACCTTATTCCACCCAAAGTCATTTCGCATATTCGAAAAATCAAATCGCAGTACGAATCCGCCTTTTGAAGGCAAAGGTCTCAAGATGATCAACACAGATAAATTGATCATCCATCCTACTGGGAATACCAAGACAATCAATTCCAAGCTTTGCCATGAATACAAACAAGAATACCCTACCCAAGCTACTTACTTTGTTGACAAAAGCCTCCCATTTATCAACTATAAGAACTTTCCTACCACTTTACCGGGTTTTGTCACTAGCTATACGACGAGAAACTACGGTATCAACGTAACCGTTATCAGGAAGTTGGAGGAAATAAATTATGATGAAAAGTACTTCAAGTTCATCAATGAATTCAAAAAAACATTCCCTTCTTTGATTTCTTACAATGAAGATTTCTTTTCACATGAGAGCACGGTTCCAGAATACATTGTAGAATTCTCCAATCAGGAATACCTCAATTCATATTACTACAAAAAGGGCATGGAGGAATATCATAAAACGCAAAACTTACATATTAAAAACAAATTTGTATCTCATGATAAATCGAATTGGGAAGCGTTTTATTTTGATAACGATCATCGGCAAATTTTTAAAATAGAATTTAAGAGCAATGGTACACAAAAAGACCCCTCTCCAGCTCCCGAAATGATAGGAGATTCAACATACATAGAATACCGCAAAGAAGGATCGATATCAACAAAGTCCACCATCCATAAATCTAATCAAACACATGAATATGAATTTGTAAGTCTAGGGTCAAAATTCTTCTATTCCCTAAATAAAAGAGGGCAACCCATATCTAGTACCTATTTCGAAAGAGGAGAAAAATTGACTTCAAAAACAGATTATAAATATGATCAAAAGCATCAACTTATATCTACCACTACAAATGAATTATTGAAAAACCAAATAAAAGAATTTACGTACGCCTACCATCCGAATGGTCTATTAATGGAAATGATCAAATTCGGTGACACTACTACAATAAACTATATTTTCAAACCAGGAATCGAAATGGATACGCTTCATATTTTAGATAAGAAATCAAGCGAAACCAGGTTGGTAAATAAGATTTTCCATTATGATAAAAAAGGGCAAATTCGAATAAAAAATACGACAGGCAGATATAGTGACCATTGGAAGTATGATTATAGCTATTTTGATAATGAAAAATCACAATCATTTTTTGATCCAGAAAACCAACTAAGAATTAAATACCTGGAATTATTTTGCAAGGCTGATTCTATAAAGTCCAAAATTTTTGATTCAAGAGAAAAAAAGGCAGCATTGGACAATTTAAGTAGTCATCAATTTGCAACACTCCAATTAAAAAATACTCCGGATCGAAATTCAATTGCCAATTATCTAACCTGGTTTCCAGACATTGAAATACTCCAACTTGAAGTCATCCATAAAGACGACAATTATGAATACTATAAGGCCTCTTATAAAGAAACTTTGACTGGCTTTATCAATAAGGAAAGGGGCGACTATCATCAATCCTTAAACTTTCTCTCTTCTACTTTCGGCAAAAACACAGTTGAAATTGATCCAATAACATGGACATTCAAGCTTGAAATAGATTCACGATACCTAATTATCAAAAAAAGCATAATTAATAATAAATGGCTGATCGATCTACAATAATGGAATATTCCAAGTTCATAATCACATTTTGTCTTTTGATTTTGATTAAAGCTTCTGCCCTTTTCGGACAAAGTGATTTTTACAAATCCGTATCAAGTTCAGCAGAATCATTTAGTCTATTGCCAGAAGAAGAAAGCTTGCCTTCATTTCCTCTACATCTGGGAAACATTCAAGAGGAAAATTTTATTTCCAATTATAATTTTCACACTATAGATTTGGTGTCAGTTGTAAATGGTCCTCAGCGTGTTAACTCCTTGTCAGCCTTGTTGAATAAACACTCCAAAATCAAATCTCTGCGATTGCCCTCAAGAGATCAAGAAAAAGACACGAAAACTTTACTTAAACTTGATTATGAGAATCTCAAATTCATAGAACATATTACAGTCGAATGGAATGAGAATATTGACTATAATTCATTTTGGGGTAAATTGGTCCAGGCAAGTAATTTAAAATACTTAACGATAAAAGGTGATCATAATACTGGGCTAAAGGTAACTCCAAATTTCATTTCATTAACATCCAAATTATCCGGGCTTCAGCTTAGTAATATTAGTATTCTTCCCTCCACTCAAAGACTTTCAAGCAAAAACTTAACGACTCTAATTATAAAAAATCATAGTTCTAGTAGTGAATCAATTAAATACTTGCTCGAATCTTTTTCAGCTTGCCAAAACATTAGTGAAATTATTTTTGATCGCTCATCACCTATGGATTTCAACGTTTTGGAATATCTAAATCAATACAAAAAACTAAAAGTATTAGATTTAGATTTAAAGAGTTATTCAACAGATAATAAGCCGTTTGAGTCCATTGCACAACTGCCAAATATAGAATCTCTTCACATAAAGAATGGCACTCATTGCTCTCATAAAGGAATTCACAAATTCAAATCTCTAAGAAAGTTGGATTTTGTACATCGGAATCTTAAAGTAGAACTTGATGACGACGTATACAAGCTGGAAAACCTTGAAGTATTGGCTTATGATTCAAAAACAATAGATTCGCGTATATCGAACTTAAAAAAATTAAAAAAGCTTCGAATAAGGGGAAGTTTCAGTTCTTTTCCCAGCCAATTTTACACCTTGAAAAAATTGACTCACTTAGATGTTGAATGTCGAAGCTTGGATACTTTATTCCGACAAATAGACGCATTCAAAAATTTAGAGGCCCTTATTCTCAAAAGCCCTAAAATCAAAGAAGTACCACAGGCAATTACTTCACTTACAAATCTAAAGCACATTGCTATTGACTCTTACCGTGGAGTGGAATCCATACCTAATGACATTGGAAATCTAAAAAATCTTGAAGTTTTCAAATTAAAATCATCTTATCTTAAGACCTTACCCACTTCTTTTACCAAGCTTGACAAATTAAAAACTCTCGAGATACAAGGATCAGAAGATGCGGCAATCGAATCATATAATGGCATTACCTTTATCAAACGAGACACATTTTACCAAAACCTCTTAACTAGTATTCCTCTATTCGTACATCTTCAAAGTCTTAATCTTTCTTATAATAAATTTACGGAAGAAAAATTGCGGCGATTACTTACAAAAATCCAACCTGATGTTCTTCAAAATCTTTCTCTCAATCTTTCTCATTGTTGGATTGAAAGTTTGCCAGAACACATTTGGGAAGGTCTTCAAATAAAACACCTCAATTTATCCAATAACGAAATAAAAGAAATACCCGATTCATTTTTAAAATCTAACATTGAGCAGTTCGATCTGAGTAGCAACAGTTATGAAATCGATTTTTCATATCAAGATAGGATGTGGATGTATATCACAGGGTTGCGAAAGAAAAAACTGACTCCAAATGACATAAAAGATAAAACCCAATTTATCAACTTCTTGGCTGCTCTCCTTGTGGTCGAACCCTATAATTATTACTATGCAAATCTTGCCTTCGAGGTAGACTCTGCCTATGCCGCCCAAGCATTGACTCCATCAGCACTTGCTACCTATTACTTCTCCCAGAAAGACTTCAAGAGAGCATCAGAGCTATATGAATTAGAAAGACATAGTTTCATGAACTCTTATAATCCCGATATGAATTATGCCTTTTATCAAATTTCTAATGATTGGTTTAGATATGTATTAAGTCTTCATGCACTAGCAAAATCAGTTGAATTCGAAAAAGAGGTAAAAGAAATGTATCTCCATTCCAATGCGTCTCTAGAAATCTATAAATCAAAATGTGAGTGTCAGGCATTAAAATTGTTTCGAGGCAATGATAGAATTCAATTAGGAATATTATTAAACGCTATAGACAAAGAATCTGCTACCAAGATCTGGGAGCCAAAAATAACCCAGATGGAAAAGCTTACCAAGACAGAAAACTGTAACCCAGGAAATTTTTTAAACCTTTTAGAACTATATCTAACGACTGAAAATTATGAGTCATTCGATTCTCTCTATATCCATACGCTCATAAATGTTCCAAAAGATGCCAACTATGAGATAATATTGGAATATCTTAAAATTGCCAAAGATGTTATCCTGGGATTGGATCGCACGGCATCCATAGAAAAACTGAAAAGGACTTTAGAGCAAAGGGTACCAATACGCACAAAATGGGATGCCAGCTATATTGAAATGTGGGCCATATTGAGTAATAATCCTAATGCGTCTCATATCCAAGAATTAAATCGAATCATTCAGCCTTCCCTAAGTTATATTCCAATTCCCACAAACTAGAGCAAATCATATGTCCTTCAATCATCTTGATGGCTGGGTCTAGTAAATATTTGTATTAATATTTCAGCATGAATGCAAGTGAATTCATGGTTCCTGAATTTATTTTAATGTGAATAATGTTTAAAATGAAAATCTATTTGTTTGATAATCAGGGAAATAGGGAGTTTCAATTGTATATTTAAGTAATTTGATCATCAATTTCTTAATTCATTTGCGCTTATCAGCGGGATTTTAGCCTCCCACCACTTTCGTGTTCCTTCTTTTGAAAATTATCATTTTCACTTTTTTCAAAAGTTCATTCAGTCATATTGCCAAAAAAGTAAAGCCAAAACGCTAGGCAGCTAAAATGAAGCGCGCATGGCAGCTTTTGCCACCCTACGCTTGCGCGTTCCTTCATTTGCAAGCTATCGCTTCCACATCTTCGATGATCACTCAGTCCCCCACAATAGCTGCCTTTCCCAAGCTTCCTAGATGTTGACACCATTTTTTTTCTAATCCATTATTCACGTTATTTTATCTTTTCTAAAGTCAGGTTTAGAAAGGTTAAAGGGTGACAGTATTTATTTTTCTTTTTTTTTTGAAATGTGGGGTTACAAATTGATCATTTGATACATATAGGCATGAATAACTTTTAATCGATTTCGATTGAGGTCACAGAATATGTAGACAACTGATCAATGTTTAAAAAAATCTGTCTTTGCGCTATTTTAATTGTTGGTTTTCAGACCGCATTCAGTCATAGTGGTGGTACAGATAGAAAAGGTGGGCATTGGGATCGAGTGACTGGAGAATATCATTTTCACCATGGTCATGGCCCACATCAACATCCCAATGGAAAGTGTGAGCTTAAGCATAGAGAATACCCTGCTCCTATTCCTTACACCCGAACAGATACAGACGAAGATGATGATTCTGATCACACCTGGCTAGTATGGGTACTGGGAATCGGAGCGGGGTATTTGATCAGTAATAATAGAAAAAGTAAATATTGAGGCGCCATTAAAAAAGTTAAATATGAAAAATATCCTATTGATTTTAATGATTGTGATGATGAGCTGCAAAGGAGATAACAGTTCTCCTATAAGTTCTAAAACAATAATGAACGATGATCTTGTAGACATTAATTTCTTGATAGACTTCTTTGAGATCGACCCTTTGCACAGGGATAAAACCATGTTGGAAAGAGGTTATGTTCTTGGAGAAGCTTGGAATTATAGTGGATTTGAAAAAGGTGGAATCTTTTCTGTGAGTAAAAATTATGAGTTTGCATACTATGATGAAGCCAATGATAATTGGGTAGCATTTGTAACCAATAAACCAAAAACCATATTATCCATATTGAATAGTATTGAGGAAAATAAGAGCATTAAAAAAATTGGGACCAGTAAGTACTCTACAGGAAAATACAACATTGAATCCTCAAAAGCCGACTTGCATGGTAAAGAAGTCTATTTGACAATACTAAGAAGAAATGAAGAAAGAACTCAAACTGAATCCGACAAGTGAAATTGAATTCAATGTTTGCTCTGAGGATGAAGTATTCGTTCAAAGGTTGTTTTTAGGAAAAACCAAAAGAGACATTGAAATTGAAAAATTAAAAATTCCAGTAAAACCTTTCTGGCTTAAGGTAGTGGTAAAGCTCATTCGATTTTATCAAAAAAAGATTTCAAAAAAAATTGGGAATAGATGTGTTTTTGATCCCAGTTGCTCCCACTATGCAGAAATCGCTTTTAGAGAAAAAGGGCTTTTCAAGGGAACACTTTTAACAATTAATCGACTTTACAGATGTCGACCAAATCATGGCGGAATAGATGAATTAAAATAATGAATAAAAACAATCAAGTATGCAATATAAAATAGAACAAATAGGCGCAGAATTTTCTAACAAGGCAATTCAACGCCTTGAGGCCAGGCTAAATCAACAATCTCAGCACGGATATAAATTTCATTCTGTATTTCAAGTTCAAAAACCAGGTTGTCTGGGTATTGGTACTCCATCCATTACTTATTTAGCTGTCTATGTTAGAGATTAATATATTGGCTCAAAAAACTAAAAACCAGCGGATAATCGATGGCTGCCAATGCAGCTTAAGGGTGCAAGTGCTTTATGTACTAGATAAAGTTTCGTGAGAGCAAACTGAACATACCGCGAAAGATAGCATATAACTTTTGGGGATTGATTTCTGACTAAGTCTCTATAAAATTTGTATTTTTAAGAGGATAGATTTTCTCATTAAGTCAGCAAGCATGTCAAACAAATCGAAAAAAAAGCCAATTATCAACGCACACACCCATGTTTTTACTGGTAACTTCGTGCCACCTTATTTGACAAAGTCGATTGTACCGAAGCCATTTTACTATCTATTCAATACTGGCTTTATACTTGGTCTGGTAAAAGCTTACTTCAAGTGGAAACATAAAAAAGAATTTGGCAATTCTAAAGATGCTGGAGAACAGGCGAAACTTTGGCGGGATATATATGCGAATCGCCGAAGCAAGCGGGCAGAAATGAAGTGGAGGTTTAATGTTTCAAGCAAGTGGTATTACAACATACCTTATAAAGTAATAGTTTTTTGGCTGACGGCTGTAGCTGCCTTATACCTTACCGAATTCGTAACCAGTATTTTCAAATCTACACCTTTTGATTGGATCAATGACATCAAAGCTTGGTTAAGAGACAAGAGTCTTTATTATGACTTGGACCCGTGGCTTAAAGCAGCTTGGTTTTTTGGTGTCATACTATTTATAAAAAGTAGTCGAAGGCTAATATTTCAAGTTTTAAAAGCGCTGGTCCCTGCCCTGAAAAAAATATTTAGTCCGCAAGTTCTTGACCTTGCCGAAAGGTATTGGTTGCTGGGAAGATTTTCATTCTATGAGACTCAAAGCAAGGTATCTCAGAGAGTCTTACACCAACTTCCCAATGGTTCGGAGATCGTGATTTTGCCCATGGATATGGAATACATGGATGCAGGCAAAACCAAATTAACCAAGAAGATTTTAGAATCAAAAGACGAGAAATTGGCAAAAGGATGGGACAAGAAAGATTTTGAAGATAGTTTCAAATATCAAATGCGTGAACTATGGGAATTGGTCAACAAGTCGGATGATTCTGGACCAAAAAACAAGTTTCACCCTTTCCTATTCATAGATCCGAGGAGGGTGAAAGAAGAAAATGAAAAAGGGAGGAAAGACGGTACAGAAATGTTTTTTGATTATGAATTGGTTCGTACTGATGCAACAGGAAATACACAAAACCATGACGAATCCAATACAGATGGCGAGCAATATCGCATGGAATTAAAACCAAGTTTTTTAAAGACATATATGGAGGACCGCCGATTCTCGGGTTTCAAAATATATCCCGCCTTGGGTTATTACCCTTTTGATGACGAATTGTTGCCTATATGGAGATATGCTGCTGAAAATGATATACCGATTATGACCCATTGTGTTAAGGGTGTAATTTACTATAGAGGTGCAAAGAAAGAAGAGTGGAATTTTCACCCAGTATTTAAAATGAAATATGGAGTCAATCCCAACGAATTGGACGATCCTGATGTGATCGAAGAATTGGACGATGTCCATGAAAAAACCGAAGATGATGCTAATTTTGATTGGATGATGTTGCCTGAAACCAAACCTATTGATTTTCAAATCAACTTTACCCATCCACTAAATTATCTGTGTCTGGTAGAAGATAAATTTCTTATAACTCTAATCAAAAAATCGAAAAAATCAGAAGAATTAAAAAAAGTTTTTGGGTACGATGAAGATAAGGATACCATAAAATACAACTTACACAATCTAAAAATCTGCCTGGCACATTTTGGTGGTGAAGGAGAATGGACGCGGTATATGGAGCAAGACCGAAACAACTATAGCCAACGACTCATGAGAGATCCAGTGACGGCTTTGCGCTTCATGCAAAATTCTCGCAAGGAATTCTCATGGTTCAAAATCAATGATCTATGGCACAAGACGGATTGGTATTCTTTAATCTGTAGTCTGCTGATCGAATATGAAAACATCTATGCAGACATTAGTTTTATGTTGAGCAAACCTTCGATTTATCCCTTGCTGAAATATTCATTAGAAAAAGGCGATAAATTTGATGCTGAACACGAAAAATATCTTGCAGAACCCGATCCAAATAAAAAAGCGGCGCATTATACAGGCAAAAATAAACTTCGTAGTAGAATATTATTTGGTACTGATTTTTATGTCGTACGAAATCTTAAATCTGACAAGAATATGTTTGTGCAAACGAAGACTTATCTAGGCACAGAAGCTTTTGATCTGATAGCGCGTGAGAATACGCACAACTATCTGACTAGAAAATACAAGCCCATAAAGCAGGCACAAGAAGCAGAGGCTGAATAGTAGACGAATTAGAAATTGCTCAGAAAAATTATCACAATGGAAATTACGGACATTAATACGTTTTTGAAGTACTACGAAAAAATAAGATCAAGGACACTGAATGTAATCCATTGCATACCACCAGAACATATAGAATGGACCTACAAAAAGGGGAAATTCACCTTTGGCGACCTCATTCGGCATTTGGCTACAATTGAAAGATACATGTATGCAGAAAATGCTCAATTCAAGCCCAGCATCTATCCAGGGTGCGGTCAAGAACTCGCTTCTGGTTATGAGGAGACACTGAAATACTTGAATGATATGCATAGGGAGTCCATGGACATTTTTTCATCACTCGCTGTTGAGGATTTGAATAAAAAATGTGTGACACCAGGTGGCATTTCTATTACCTTATGGAAGTGGCTTCGTGCAATGATAGAACATGAAGTGCACCATAGAGGGCAGTTTTTCATCTATCTGGGAATGCTTGATATAGCAGTACCATCACTTTATGGATTGACTTCTGAAGAGGTTTTACAAAGAAGTAAAATATAAAAGACCTGCATGGTGCATGCGGAACAAATTAATGTATCCTTATCCATTCCGCTAAAAACACTTAGTCAAGAACAGTTTCTACCCTTATTTTAAAACTCCCTTTCACATCAACTAGGATGACCAACATCATTCCAGAAATTGATAATCGTTAGGCTTACTTAGGGTCAAAGCCTTCAATTTTGTCTTAATTATGCAAACCCAAATTGATTCAGCTAGAAATTGTGAGAAAACTAAAACTTAAATCTCATGATTTCGATAACTTATTTACTTAATAAATCGTCAACAGAATAACTTGAAAGTTGATGAATTCCAAAAACAACCTTTCGAACATTTTTAAATCTAAAACTTAAATAATGAAAAATCTTAGTATTATTTTTTGCTTTTTATTCTTGAATGCAGGGAGTCTTAAAGCTCAAGCACCTTCCTACACTGACTTTGAATGGGATATCATTGGAGGTGGTATGGCCATGCCAGTCGGTGAAGATCAGATTTCCAGAGGTGTGACATGGGGAGGAGAGGTTCGATTCAATATTACAGATTATTTATCAATAGGAGCTGGGTCTGATTTCTCATTTTTCGATATTAAAGAATTTGAGAACATTGAAGATGAAGATATCACAATAGGCTACTCAAGCACAGCATACATTTCAAGTGATTATTATTTCAAAACCAATTCATCCAAGCGAGCGTTTGCTGGATTGGCATTGGGTAGCACAGATATCGGAGATATTGAATTTACTGATGAGGGTGATGAGTCTGAAATAATTGAAGGTCCGACAGGGATGAGCCTGGCACCAAGAATTGGATTTGAATATAGTCACGCAAGATTTTTGCTCCATTATAATATTGGGCTGAAGAAGGAATTGACTGATTATATAGGTGTGAAGGTATCGTTGACGCTTTGGGGTGGATATCAAGGGAATGAGGGGTGATTGATGATTGATGATTGATGATTGATGATTGTTAATTGTAAATTGTTAATGGATAATTATTGATAATTTTTCTCTTTATTTCATTTTCCTTTTGTTGAGGACGTATTGAGAATTCTAAAGATTCTGGTCTAGTTATCAAATTAGAAAAATTAAGGAATCAGATTTTTTATGACTCAAAGGACATGAATTTGATTTTGAAATTGGATTGATGCCCTTTGGGTTTTCTTTTTTTAAGTCAAATTCTCATGGTTCGCTCAACTGAATATACTTGAAAACATTTGAAGATTTTTTTGGAAGTTTCGTCATTTCCAATTAGGTCTATTGGATTCTGCTCCTGCATACTGAATTTAGGAAGTTCTGAAGAGTGCTTTCAAATTTATATTTAAAAGTATATTTCATAAAAGGGGTTACAATCTGTCTTTTTTGACATGTTACTATGATTTAGATTAATACATTCGATTAATCGGAAATATTATGACATTCAAATAGTAATCATAAAAGTTTTTATCCAAATACTACATGTAACATCAACCCTACTATGACTTTATCAACCTTGTTGAAAACAATAAGATCAAAAGTGCAGCACAATGAGATAGGAGATGCATTTAAAACTGCAGAGCGTTTATTCGAAAAAGCAATTATTAAGCAAGGAAAAAACATTCTGAAATATCAAAACGAAATCATCCTTCAAGCCTCATTTTATTCAAAAAATGAATTATTATTAAGAAAAAGTCAGATCAGTTCAGAAGATCATTTAATGTCTAATAACATAGTTTTATCAAATTTTTTATCTACTCTAGATAAGATAGAAGAAGATCAAATTGATAGAAACACAGATATTATTCTTGGCGGAAATCAAATTGATCTTATAGATGGTTTTGAGAAAGATGAGGTCAGCGAGGTAATGGATAAAACCGCTGAACTTATTAAAGATGCCAGACATTTCAGAGTAGTAGGTGTTGGAAGGCAATATCTAGGCAATGTAAGTAATAATAATTCAATTAATAGTTACTATTCCGCCATCGAAAATCGATTAGCTGATCCAACGAAAGAAGAAAGATTTCGATATAGACGAATTACAATAATGGAATTAGAAGAGAAATTTAAAACGCATCTCTCAAATTGTTTTGTTAATGCCGAAAAATCAGAAGACAGAAATAAAGCAGAAATAATTCTATTGGATAACATCGAAATGCAATTCACATATTATGTAATTGACACTAAATTAGTAATTGTTAATATTTATACAATTTCTACTGAAAATGTTCTTGATTGCCCGTATGCATTTTGGTCCAATAACCCAACTACAATTAACCTTTTCATCAGTCATTTTGATAGGGCATGGAGAAGAGAGACTCATTTAGGTAACATTATTTCCTCTAATAAAGAGTTTGATGAATTTATACCAGTAAATCAGGAAATTCTTTATTCTTTGAGAGAAATACAAACCTATTTGAAAAAACTACCAAAAAATTCATCTCGTACTAATTGGGCATTGCATGAATTAAATCAAACTAAAAAAAGACTTAAAGGCCTTACCGAATACTCCCTGGGAATTAAGAACAAAGTTACTAACGGAAAACTTTTAAACATATTTTCTTATTACGTTAGAGATCTATCCGCTGGAGATACCTACAATACTATTTCATTTTTTGAATTTTGGGAAAATATTACGTCAGAAGACACTAAAGAATTTTATAACGCCAATCGCACGGGATTAATAAATGGTGCTTCTATTACTAGAATATACATCATTTCTAATGAATCATTAGAAAACAAGGAGTACATAAAGAAGCAGAAAATGATTTTAGAAAAACATTTTGCACTAAAAAATAAGTTCAAGAAGAATTACAAGTTTAAGATGTTATTCATCGATGGAGAAAAACACAGGAGGTACTTGTTTGACTATAAGAATTTTGCCATTTGGAGAAGTAAGAATGAAATTATTCTTTTCCGACCAGAATATATAAATGTTTCCGGCACAACATTTTTTCCTGACATGACATACTTACATTATATAAATGAATTGGAATCCAAACATCCAAATTACAATTCAAACATTGAATTACTTAGAGATTCTGAAATGGACTACGAAGAAATTTTAAAAGAGCAAAAAGTACAAGAAGAGGAGGGCTTAAATGAGGCACAGAAAAAATTCTTAAAACAATGTGGTATAAGAGTAGAAGACTTGTAAAAGTGGAGAATGTTGAATTAGATTAGTATAAAAACTTTGTAACTACAAATCAAAATGACCAATAAAATGACATACCTAATAATCGGAATTTTCCTGGCTATCGGATTATTCTACATGACAATGAGCCAAAACAATTCCGAAGCCAACGATAACCCAAAACCTACCCGCCAAAATTCGGAAAAACCAAAGACCCATCAAACCCAAAGCAATGCCTATGAGGGGTTAAGAAATATGGCATTCTCTACTACCGCAGAACGCCTTGGACTATCTCTTCCCGCAGATAAAACAACCGTATTTGCCGTAATCATGGATTGGGGCATGGATGGAGCCATCGCAACTACTGTCGCTTATCAAACTGGGGATGCCAGCTTGTATTTAAGTACTGGTGGCGGTGTCATAGGAGGTGGACAACACCAAAATGTGAATGATGCAGCCAAAAAATTTGTAGATTTTGCGCAATCATATCTACCTAATTCCACTAAAACAGAATCAAACAAGCTTCCCAAATCTGATGAAGTTCTATTTTACTTTCTTACTAATGATGGGATGTATGTCGGAAAGGAACATATGGACAACTTCAAAACCAACTCATCGCCCTGGCTAAAACTATTTGAAGAAGGAAATAAGGTATTGACCGAATTAAGAATTGTAAATGAAAATCAGCAAAGATGACGATCCTCATGCAGCTTTAAAATTTCGTCCGTTTCTTATTCTTAATTACAGCCTTGTACATCTTGCCCAATTGTTTGTCCTTCTTTCGCTTTTCACGAAGGCTGGATTCAAAACGAGTGCGTTCGCGTTCCATTTTTTGAAAATTTGCATAAGAGTCTGCATCTATCGTACCCGCTTCGACCGCCTCTAAGATCGCACATCCTACCTCACTGATATGGGTGCAATCATTAAATTTACAATCTGCCGCCAGACTAACAATATCATCAAATGTAGATTCCAATCCAGCGGAAGCATCGGTAATCCCAACCTCCCTCATACCAGGATTGTCTATGAGAATACCGCCCGATTCCAATACAATCAACTCTCGATGACTGGTCACATGTTTGCCACGGTCAATACTTTCACTGATTGCTCCTGTCTCCATCACCTCTTTACCAGTGAGTGTATTGAGCAAGGTGGATTTGCCTACTCCCGAAGAACCCAATAAACAATAAGTCTTTCCACTATAAATATGTTTATTCAACTCTTCGATACCCGATCGATTATAGTTGCTAATGGCAATGATCGGTACTTCACTTATTCTTCCTTTCAAACGCTCCAGAAGAGACTCCAATTGCTCTTTTTCAATCAAGTCAATTTTATTCAAAACAATCATCGGAGCCACTTTCGATGCATTACAAATGGTCAAATAACGTTCTACCCTATTGATGTTGAAATCCCGATTTACCGACAACATAATAAGCCCATAATCAATATTGGTTGCAATTATCTGCTTCTGGCTAGACCGTCCGACCGCTTGGCGTTCAATAACAGAATGTCTCGGAAAGATAGAATGGATGAGGGCTTTATGCTCGTCATAAGGAGAGATCGCCACCCAATCTCCAACTGCTGGAAGATCAGCCCTACTCTCTGCATTAAATCTTAGATTCCCTATGAGCTCGGCATCAAATTCTCCTTGATCTGATTTGACCACATAGCGATCTTTGTGCTCAGATATGACCCTTCCTACATCAAACGACGTAAGATTGTTTTCATTTCGATGATTTTCCAAGGCCTCGTTATATCCAAGATTTTCAAGCTTCATTTTGTAAACGGTTTTTTGACTTTATAATACTAAGGTATACTTTATTGATACTATTATGCAAGTTTTTTTTACCACTACAAAAACATGGGTATCTCAAAGACTACTCATGGAAGTAGGTCAAAGTGAAGTCATTACTCCTTCATTCTGGTATTTTGCACTGCAGACAAATCTACCTTATAGATTCAAAGTCTTTGACGTCGGACTCTTCCTCGGTGGATTCTACCAGCTCAATTTTGATATCTGGAGTCTGCTTCCTCTTGTCTGAGAATGGCATTGGAATGCCACCAGCGATACCAATTCCCAAACTTGCTAAAAGGATGAGACACACCAATACAAAGAGCTTGAATGCTTTTTTCAGTTTCTTTTTCATAAATAATTGAAAAACAACAACATTCTGAATTCTTACAGAATACTGATTTGATTAAAACTTGGATTATAAAATATTCGAGGAATTGAGTTTTCCTCTCGGGAAGATTAAGAATTGTCTTCTGGCACCAAAAATTGTCTTGGGCTTGGTAGTAGCACAAGCTTGGAAGCTATCTTGTAATCGAGAAAATTCGCAGATTGAATTTTGATAGTCAGCATTGATTTTTGACTGTGGGACTGAATCAAGTCATCAAAATTCTGGTTTAGATCGAATATTGAACTCTTTTTAGAACAAATAATTGATGGAGCCAGGGAAAACACTTGATCTGAGGCACCAGATTTTTCAGAAAGTACCCATTCTGTTTTTACCGATTCTTGAGGAATTGCGTTAACCAAATTGTGGTAACCACCAAAGATGAAAATAGACAGTATAAGTGCCATTTTCGATAAGAAGCTGGATGATATAAATTTCCACTTGGATGTCATCAATTGAGCGATTGGCTTTTTGTGTTCCATACCAATCTATCTCTCCCAACTAAAATTCTAATGTAAAAGTTCGAATCTTTATAAAATCAATATTTTTACAGATCGATTCAGACAATTCAAAAAATAAATTCCTGAATTCCAATCCGATGTATTGATCTTCAATGAACCTGAAATAGTCCCGCTGAGGGTTTTCATTCCATTGACATCATAGATGGTAAATTGACCTTCATCAACGCCATTCAATTCAAGATATAAATAATCTTTTGCAGGGTTCGGGTATGCTTCAATTTCAAAATGTAGACCTGGACTATTATCCACATCACTTACAATCATATTTTCTGCTCCGAAAGTAGCTGCCATAGTTGTAAAATCTCCAACGCCATTTGGAAATCTACCATAAGAAACATCAGCCGTTTGCTCAGTATAACTCACCTCATCCAGGATATTACCATCTGGATCACTTAAAAAAACGGTTTCTGACAGTGCTGACAATTTAAACGAGGCATGCAATCCATCTTGATCTATATCATTGTCTGCCCATACCACCAGGTAAGCTCCTGGATCGATAGATGCAGTTGATGGGAATTCCCATTTTTGCTGCTCACTTCCATCATCCGAAAGATAATATCCTTCCAAGTTGATGACCTCAGCACCATTATTGTATAGTTCTACCCAGTCGTCATATTCACCATCCTGATCTGCTACTGCCGCATCATTAGATGCCATAAATTCATTAATCACCAAATCCCCAACTTCGGTGTCCACCGTCGTAGCCGTAATGCTATGGTACTCATGCTCAGCCCTCAATGGAGAAAATTTGCCAATAACATCATTATCAGCATAAATATAATACTGCATGAATGCATTGTCTATAGTAAGTTCTACGCCATAAGTGCCGTCTCCAGAAGATCCGTCATTGTGCGCACCATCATCAAACATTTGAATGCGGGTAAAAGGTGCATTGAATTCATTGCGATATCCCAGCATAGCACCATTTGCATCCTGAATATTTGCGGTGATCCATATACTTTCTCCAATGATTGGATTAGAATCTGATAAAGAGATATTACTTATGGTCGGTTCCGTCTCTTTGAAATCAGACAAGCTCAGCAGGTAATCTGTCCGTCCATCCATCAAATTGGCAATCCCCGGTGTACCTCCACCCATCGGACCAGGGCCTCCGCCACTGATGTCATTATCCAAGTTTGTCAGAAAGTTGTTGTAAGTGAACAGGTAATTGTCATCTGCCTGAACTGACTCATCAATCAATTCTTTCAACATTAGTCCTGTATCATAATAGCTACCACTATCAAAATTTTCCAAAAGAATGGTCTTGAAATGTGCCAGATACATCTTTCTATAGGTATCATTGGCCAGTAAATTTTGGATTAGAGGGAAGTTGGAATTATCAATATGAAGCAGGTGGGTCAATTGCTGCTTCGAAGTCGTATTGTTCAGGTTGGAAGTGCCTGTCCTGCTGAAGCGTCCGAATGATTCATTGAGGTCCCAAACTATTGGCAAAAATCGACCATGATCGTCTCTATAGAGGTAGTAATTTTGTGCAAATGCTCCATTATAGCTATCCAGATTTACAAGTACATTGTTGAATGCAAGCATCCACAGCGCCTTATCTACATCCAATATTTTTTCAATATCATCAATGTTCGAAGATAATGTATCGCACAGGTCAATCAATTCGGACCATCCATAATCTGTCTTCAATTCATAGGCCTCGTAGTAGTCTGTACTGTCTTCTCCCAGATACACTAGATTCGGAAAATCGTTGGACTGAGGTCCTGCACCTGCGGGTGGATTACACTTGATAAATGTATTGCCCTTGGAATCAAAATGACTTTTGGTAAATCTTTTTGTGATGGATTCTGAATTGCTGTACAAACCGATCAAGTCTCCATTCACATAGACATTGGCATAATTCGAAAATGGAGCTTCCATATATTTCCTCAAAATATGATACGACAATACTTCTCTCAACATTGAAGGATCCTTCGAACCATTGCTCAATTTGATGTCTTTATACCCTAGATAGTCTTGTTCCTTGTATGTGTCCAGTTCAATATGAAAAGGATTTTTAGTCTGATTTGGATTGTATGTACTATTGCCTTTGTATTTGACACCAACGCTATCAAATTGAGTGCCGTTGATTGTAACACTTTGTGCCAAAATATAACCTAAATCACTGGCATATGCCGCATCCAACAATTGATCCCAATTGCTCTCAGAAAAGGTGATTTCGATGGTTTGGATCTCTTGAAGATCATAAAAATCTTGTGCGCTGCAAAATGAGGTGGCAAGTAATAAAAGGAGGGACGAAATTAATTTCATTAAACTTATTTTATAAATTCAGAACCTGTAGATGGTTTCATTTTCTGTTAAAGCATGTTAGACGATGCAATAATAGAAACCATTCGGAAGATGGAGTCATTTTTCAGTCTGATATTATAAAATGGACATTAATTCGTTCTTCAAATCCCAAGAATAGGACAAAGAGGTCTATTATATTATAAATCTCAAATCTTTTAAACTTATCATTTTATCTGGTGAGTCCCTTATTCAGATGTCTTTTAAATCGATATCGATTTAACAATTGACTTTTTTCACTTAGTGACTTTCATTACAATGGTATTCTCAATCGCAAAAAGTCCTAATCCACCTTCAATATTTGAATGCAACTGAGCTACAGTATTGAAGGGATTGTCTTCATTTTCCTGAAAACTGTTTAATAACTTATCAAATTTATATTGATCTTCTGAAATAGCGGAGAATTCTATAAATACATCTTCCAACGAATCTAAATAGCTATAATGCAAGATTTGCAACCTATATTCTTCTCCATTAAATTGGACATCGTTGATGATTAGACTTCGATAATCTGCACTCTCTTCAGCCGCCGGGTCATTGCTCTCCAAGAAAAATGAGTTATGTATTCCCATTCCTGTTACCAAATTAATCCTATAAAAGTTTTCTTCAGAAGGATCATCCTTGATGACAATATCAATAGCCTCCAGTTTATCCCCGTCCAGGGTTGTACCTCCACCCTCTTTGTAGATTGCTGATATCAACTGGGGTGTTGGAGGCATGGTAGCGGTGCAATTAGCTTTCTTTCCATCTGAGGTCAAAATTTCCAAAGTGTACGATTCTTCTGGTTGAAACTCCATCGAATCTTTCAAAAAATAATTTATATATGACGATTCATTATCTGGATCTATATTTTCGATAAAAAACTCCACACCACCTTCAGAAGTAAGTTTGATGTCTGCATTATTGACCTCGCTATCTTCCAGATTTCCATTAATCCCAACCGTCTTGCTCAAAAAGATACTCTTCTTAATATCATTATCTAAGAGGGCCGAAACCACTATTTGTTCTTCATATTCCGGTGTTTCCAATTCCAGGGTTGTCTCAAAAAAGTCTTCACAGGAGAAGAATAAAACGCCAAAAATTAAAGCTAAAAGTATATATCTTGATTTCATATTAAATTTCATGTGCCTTTTGTTTGAAGTGATTTAAAAATCAATCCGATAGGTTACGTAAGGGATTATTGGAAATAGACTGGCTTGTTTCAGTACCGTTTCGGTAGTTGGAGTCCCTGTTGATCCATCATTTATATATCTATTTTCAGTATAAACAAAAAATGGGTTTTTATTACTGTAAGTGTTGTACGCTCCTATCGACCACGTCCTCTCATATTTCTCTCTTTTCTTCACAAAATTGATTCCTACATCCAGACGATGATATGACCTCATTCGATAATTATTCCGATCAGAATAATATGACCCTGTATATCCAAAGTCAATATTGTAATGGCCCAAATACTTGCTATCTTCCAGTGTTATGGCATTCCCCGTACCATAAATCCAGGTCCCTGAAATGTTAATTTTGGGAGAAAGTTCATAATTCGCTACTAATGAAAAATCATGTCTTCTATCATATCTAAATGGAAATTCTTTTCCTTGATTGAGGTCATCAAATTGACGCAATGACCAGGATAAGGTATATCCCAACCAACCTGAGAGGCGTCCACTCTTTTTCTGAATAAAAAACTCAGCTCCGTAGGCTTTACCATCGCCTTGAATCACACGATTTTGCCAATTCGAAGTTGAAAACAATCCTTCACCTTCGGAATATGAAAGCAAGTTTCGCATTTCCTTGTAATAGCCCTCAATACTAAATTCGTAATCATCACCAATCGTTTTTGCAACCCCTAGTGCGAATTGATAGGAATCTTGTGGTTTTACGCGTTTTGTTGTAGGCAGCCATAGATCAGTAGGCAACCCAATTCCTTCAAAAGCCAACAACTGAATATATTGCCTCATGGTCGCAAAAGATGCTTTCAAGGCATAATTATTCGGTAATAAATACCGAGCACCCAATCGAGGTTGTATAGAATTATAACTTTCACCTTCAACTAAAAAAGTAGACATATGGATGCCAGCATTTATTTTCAATTCATCATTTACTGATATATCATCTTCAATATATGCCGCTAATTCTTGTGCTTTGATCTCATCTTGTTTTACCGTTGTATTGAAGCTGTAGTTCTGCTCATCGACAATTTGACTCAAATTAAATTCGCCCGGAAAAAAGTGATGATGGATACCACTCAAGCCGAAACGAATGAAATGTTGTGGAGTAGGAATATAATCAAAATCAATCTTCGCGGCATAATCTGTTATTCCTGAATCATAACCCAGGAATATCTCATCTCGCGCACTACTCGTAGTATCTATCGTGCTATACAATGAACCCAGATCAAGGTTGTATCGACTATAGGTCAACATCGTATTTGAGAATAGCTTTGGAGACCATACATGATTCCAACGCAAAGCAGTAGTGATATTCCCCCAACCAAAATCATTTTTGAATTGATCTCTAAATTGGCCAAACAAGTCCTTTTGATCCAAAAAGAATTGATCTTTTCCACCATAAAAGCTGAGGTACAAACGATCAGCATTTGAAAATTTGTAATTTACCTTGGCATTGAGGTCATAAAAATAATAACCTGTACTACCCTCTTTTCCATCTTCCTCAAAAGAGTTTTTAATAAAAGGCTTCAACAATTGATCTATGTAAGTCCTCCTGGCTGAGACGATGAACGAGCTTTTATCTTTTTTGATTGGTCCCTCAAGGGTAAATTTTGTGGCTACTAACCCTACCGAGGCCGAACCATGCATTTCTTGCATATTTCCCTCCTTCATATTGATGTCCAAAACACTGGATAATCTACCGCCGTACCTTGCAGGAAAACCTCCTTTTATCAATTTCACATCTTTGATTGCATCTGCATTAAACACCGAAAAAAAGCCGAATAGATGTGAGGCATTATATACCGGCACTCCGTCCAAAAGGATCAGGTTTTGATCGGGGCTTCCTCCACGCACATATAATCCACTTTGTCCTTCTGCTCCAGATTGTACACCTGGCAAGAGTTGTAACGCCTTGAGCACATCTGTCTCTCCGAGCAAGGCTGGTATTTTTTTGATTTGAGCAATGGGCACTTCGACGGTACTCATTTGTGTCCTTTGCTCTATTAGTTCTGCTTGCTCTGCCGTTATTACTACTTCTTGCAGTTGAACATTATCCCCGAGAGCGATTTCAATCTCTATGTTTTTATCCAGATACAGTTCTTTCAAGCCCGATTGATATCCGATATAGGAAATAGCCAGCCGTACACTATCCTTGGGTAAGGTGATACTGAAATATCCAAAAGTGTTGGTTATTGTTCCCTCTCCCGATACCAGGTCAATTAAATTGGCTCCGATCAATTTTTCGCCAGAAGCGGCATCCTCTACATATCCTGAAACTGTAAAAGTCTGAGCTTTCAATAAGGTAGTAAATAAGAAAAATGAGAAAAAGAATAGCCCTTTTAGGGGTCTGATGGGACAATGAATAAATCTACTCATATAGTGAATTGATCAATCTTAGTCCAGATCCCTTTTTATGGTAAAGCAATCTAGACCTGGATTTTTAATGTAATAATATTTAGTAAACGTTGAAAGTACTAAAATGTATTATATCGATGAATACCTCATTAAAATGGAAAGACCATATTTTCTTAACTTAAGTAGCTTAGAAAACATGGTCCTTCTATTTAAAATCAAATTGATTTAATAAAAATTATTCTTGCTTAATAATTCTGAATTCCATCCTTTCAGATTCATTTTCAGCAATCAAGAAATAAACCCCAGAATTCACCGCTCCAGTCAAATTGATTTGCTCTCCCATACGGTAACCACTGACTTTTTGAACTGTTTCTCCTACGATGTTGACAATTGTAATGTCATAAGAGCTTTGTGTGTTCAGTTCATCTTTTAGTACCAGTGAATTTTGAAATGGATTTGGAAAAACGTTTATGTCATTTGCTCTACTCAAATCATTGGTAGATGATGTTTTCTCAACAAAATTAAGGCAGTAATCTTCTACTTCCCCGAAAATAAAATTATCGTCTTGAGCACAAGGGTTGTCCTCATCAGAATAATGAATTCTCATCCTGGAAGTACCAACAGCTGTAGTGCTGGGAATAAATATTTCTCGGCTAAATTCTTCTGTGATGGACGTAGCAAAGACGGCGAGTTCGTCATCTTCAAAATTCCCGTTCTGGTCTGTATCAATCCATACCAACAGGCTGAAAGGAAATGCTCCATCCGCATAGCCTGGCTCAAAAACAAAATTGAAAGACTCACCAATTATTATCTCTTCAGAAAGTGCTCCATCAAAATTGCCATATCCTCCATTATTACCAGACTCATTTACATAGTCGTTGATCTCTATTTTGTTGATGTAGACAAATTCTGCCGCAAAAGCATTAGAAACTGGGCAATATTCAATATCCAGACATGCGCCACAATTTCTTGTTCTAAAAAATATGCTCTCACTATAGTCTATATCTTCAATGGTACATACAGACTCGACTTGAAATTCATACTGCGTACACTCATTCAATCCTGTCAATTCATATGGTCCTTCCGTAACCACTATCGTATTCCAATCTGAATCTTCTGAAGCCTTCCATCTAATATTGTACTCATCTGCGGCTAGTATTTCATCCCACTCAAGCAAGGCTGAAGATGGAGTGATTTCGTTCGCAGCTATTACAGGATTCACACAACATCCATCAGTTTTAAATGTGGTAATTTCGGATTCGGTGGACTTTGACTCACATACTTTGATGACTTGAAATTCATATTCTTCACAAGCTTCCAGATTATCCAATTGATATACAGCTTCAGCATCTACCACTCTATTCCATTCCATTTCCCCAACTTTTCTCCACAATAAGGTATCTGAAATACTATTTGAATTGGTACTCCACACCAGGCCAGCTGATACATCATCTACATCTACAGCATTGAGGCCATTAGGAGGCAAGCAACCCAAATTACTCATATCAAATTTCCACATACTGGCATCTCCATTCATAATGTCTGAATATCCCGCCATAAAATACAGATTGTCATCAATAAGAAATGAGGATGGTGCCCATCTGCTACCATTTGGCAGTGGTGGCAAGAAATCCCATTCAGCTGTTGAAGGATCAAAATACATAAAGGTCTCAAAATCAGGCACGTGGACATGAAACCTATCGTCTCCAGCCAGGATAAATCCTAGTCCTCCATAGTTGAATTGTGTTCCTGCTACCCTTCCAGCTGGCAAATCATCGATTGGAGTCCACTCTTCATTTGCAGGATCATATCTGTTCCAGTTGGCTACATGACCACCGCCAACATAGACGTAATCACCCGAAGAAAAATGAAACATGTGGTGTCTATTACCACCTGGGATATCTTCTTTTTGTGTCCATACCTGAGTATTCATATCATATTCCCACCAATCTTTCACATCTCCCCCAGAAGAAGATCCAGCTCCCATCCAAATTTTGTCATTGTGCGCTATGAGTGATGGATGCGTTCTACCCACACAAGGGCATGATGGCAATTGAGTAAATGATCTATCTTCTGGATCAAACTCCCAAAGATCATTTAATAATCCAGATGTGCCACTGACACCAAATCCATAGTAATACTTTCCATTCCAATCATCACCTATAGATATTCTCCTCGGTTCTCCAGGAAACTCCATTATCATTTCCCATGAATCAGTTTCAGGTGTATATTCCCACACTTCATTCGCATCGCCATTTCCATTATCGGTAGGGATTCCTCTGAATACATACGCTTTCCCATTGTGTCCGAAACCATTGGTATGATCGTCGATAAAAGGAGAATCATTTAATTGTTCCCATCCCTGAGAATTCATATTAAAACTGCAACAAAGAAGAATTAGGGTGACCAAAAAATAATTAAAAAAAATATTGCTTTGATTATTCAATTTGATAGATTTAGATTTCATAATTATAATTGTAGAATAGGTTTACGTCGTGCGAAGATAATTGAGTATAACAATTAGCCCTATAAATACTACATATATTCTGGCCATTTGGTTGGGACAAGACATCTTTTAGTATTTATATTCAAAGCTTTCACACTTTTACACTAATTTTTCTTTAAATCCCACAAAAGGATATTCCAATTGTCAGTATCATCCGAATATGCATGAATATTCTCAAAACCAACTTTTTCATGTGCCCTCATGGAACGCTTATTACTTTCTGAAACTTCTGTTATACAAAACTCATATTTTTCAGCGAGTGCAATCTTGTGCATATCGTACATATTTTTGAAAAGTCCCTTACCTCGATATGATTTATCGATGCATACCTGCCCCATGACGTAGTATTTGGTATCAGAAATCTTTGATGATCCAAAATATAACCCACTCAACTTCCGAAACATAGGTTCAAGTACTGGGATGTTGTGCTTTAGTTCTTGGGCCATAACCAAGGCATAACCGACTACTTCATCGTCTTCTACAGCAATGATTTGAGGTTCATAAGAATTCATCAACTCCAATGTTTCGAAATCATGATGCACGGTCACAAAGCCCTCATCTCTTGCCTCTTGCTCTGTCAGCTTGGTTTTGAAATTTCGTGCTTGCAAGGATAATATCCCCTCTAATTCGTCTTTCGTTTCTGCCAATTTAATTTGAATCATTAGTACTATTTAAGATCTCGATTTTACAATTTACAAAAAATATTATTCCATTCAGAACTCCTTACCCCCCAATCCTTTAGAAACAAATTTTACTTAAAATCCTGATTTATGATGACTGCGACAAATCACAACTTAATCCAACTAACAGTAAATTTTATTTCATAGTTTTAGTATTAATTATTTACACACCAATACAATGACCAATGAAAAATTATTACGATTTAGTGCTTATTCTATTCGCGATACTACTGCCTTCATTAAGTATAGCACAAAATGCACACAAGACTTTGAAGACATCATCACTCTCTCATACCTTTTCGAACGAGGGTTTTGTAAAAAAATCTTTTAACAACGAAGACCATTATAATAGAAGTCATAATTCTGCTGGGTTTAATCTTGGATTTGCCAGCGGTTTGTTGATTACTGGAAATGATCCCAATGGAGAGCTTCAAACTTCAGTCAATTTGTTCCGGCCATATGACCATTATCTTCCTGGAATATTATCTTCTCAAACAGGAGACCCAATTGAGGATAATGAACTTTATTTTAATAGAATCTGGACTATTTCTACTGAAGACATTCAATCTTTGAAAGACTTATTTTCTGAAGGTATGCTAACAGTAGCTGATATTCCATCCGATGTATTGGAATGGCCAGCCAAAGGGAATCCTCATTTTGCATACCTAATTGAAGAAAATCTGGCTCCGTTTTATGATTTTGACGGCGATGACATTTATAATCCGCTAAATGGAGACCTTCCTCTTGCATTGGCTGAAAAAGAAGATTTTTTTCCGAGTAAGTTTACCTTTTGCGTTTATTATAATTATGTGAATAAACACATGGTTACCGATCACCATACCATGGAAATATCACAAATTAATTATACACTTGACTGTCCAGAAAATGAGCTCCAAAATGCTGTTTTTAGTAGATTTCAAATAAAAAATAAGCATACCGACGAATTAAGAAATACGAAATTGGGTCTATATAATGATTTTGACCTGGGATGTCACTTTGATGATAATGTAGGCAGTCATGAAGGCACCAATTCAATATATACCTACAACAAATTTGGACAGGATCAATTTCCTTGTTCAGACACAAAGCCTATCCCAGCTGGCTCTTCAGCCATTTATTCTTCCATTTTTCTATCACACCCTCTGTCTAGCTGTATGCCAATTTATGATTTTAATGAATCTGTTCCTGAACCAATTCTCACTACTCACTTTCACAATCTTTTGAATGGAAAATTTTCAGATGGCACTCCGCTTACCAGAGGAGGTGATGGATATAATACAGCCAGCACAGAAGAAACCAATCTTGTGTTTTCGGACCTTCCAAATGATGCTAATGGTTGGCACTTGAACTCGACTCCTGGATTAATATGCAGGTCGCTTGTGGCGAGTGTGGACTTGGGAACGCTTGAGCCAAATCAAACAAAAACTGTTGACTTCGTAGATGTTTTATTTCCATTTGACAAAACTGATTTCAGTATTTTCGATGAATATGAAGATCGAGTAAATAATTTAATCGACTTATATAATCAAGCCGCTTCTCCATCTTCGACAATGGATTGCCATACATATACATATTGCGAAAAAGAGTGTGTTTGGCCTGGGGACCTCAATGAAAATGGAAGGGTGGAAGCGGATGATCTGGCACTTCTTGCAGCAATGAATGAAGATTTTGTGCCAGGTGCAAAAAAGAGACAAAGAATATCATCGGAATGGCAACCATTTCATTCACAATCCTGGCAAGAAGAAAGTTCTGGCATCGACTATAAACATGGTGACATCAATGGCAATGGACAAATAAATAGATGGGATCTTGAACTTTTATCTGATAATTTTAAACTTGAAAATGAGTATTATGAAAAACAACCAGATGTAATCCCTGTACATGACTCACAGGGAATAAGTGTTGATATTTATAATACCGAAGAAATAAATCCAGTAACGGGTCTATTGGCCAAACTTGCCAGAGCTCGAATCATTCTTGGAGATGAAAACTTAAATATTCCAAACTCCATAGTATCACTTTCATTCGATTTGAAAATTGATACAGACTTGGTATATTTTAGTCCCTGGTTTGATAAAGAAGGAAATGCTTTTGATGTGATTGAACGATATTATGAAGAAGAGGATCCAATAAATCCAACTATACCCGATGTTTTCAATTATTCGGAAAGACAATCGTTTGCCATGTATCAAAGTGACTTTCCGATAGTAAGCGGAGGTATATTAATGGATGATATATCCATTGGTGCTCATACTTTGGGTGGTACGAACAACCCTGATGGTGAGGAATACACCAAAATCGAACTGGTTAATATTATGGCCTACGATAAAAATGGAAATCAACTGGATATCGGCACTCGTTTTGTTGATTCGGTATTGGTAACAGACATTACATATGATCCGAGTTTAAGTACTACAAATGAAAGTCCGATAAAAGCATCTATATATCCAAATCCAGTGAACAACAGGCTTAATATCAATCTGACAAATGCGGAAAATGGATTGATAAAAGTTGTGGATTTACATGGAAAACTTATAGATCAGTTGAAGTATGAATCCAGATCATTTGAAATAAATACCTCGGCGTGGCCGAATGGAATTTACATTTTGTGCATATCAGACAAAAATGGTTCTATCTCTAAAAAAGTAATCAAGTTTTGATGATGTAAATGTAAAGCGCCCTTAATTCGGGATATTCCTAGGCAATATATTTATTGTAACTACACAGTCATATGATTAATCATACCAGCGGGATAAATTTTGTCATCATTTTTGACCAAAAATGCCGCCAAAATTGATTTTTATCCAATTCCTAGCCCTGGATTGCAATCCAGGGCTAGGAAAAGTAAAGCCCCTCAGGCTTTTTTATGTCTTATATGACTGGCTGTGTAGTTACTATTTATACTATAACATTAGTCAAATATCTGAAGTTCGATACTTTACACTAACATACTCCAATCTTACTCCTGAAAAAAGAATAAGAATCTACACGGTATTTAAGCTATTTTCGATAAAAATGAGGTAGAGTAATATTAATTTAGCTTTCGCCTCGCTGGCTGGGCTTTCTATCCGTCTATTTCTAGTCACACAGAAACAAAAAATCAAGACAGGCTAATGCTGCGCGTATAGCCGCCTTTTGGCTACCCGCCGCTTTTGCGTTCCTTTACTTGTCGACTATACCAACCCATCACTTTCGTGTTCCTTTCCTTGTCGATTATCATCGCCACTCTTCGAGATCGGTCAGTCCCACTCTCCGAGGTCGTTCAGTCATCCCGAAACCTTGTCATGGCAAAGCTTCTTTCGCCTCAAAATTAATCCTCAAACTTCTTCTTTTTTGAAAGTTATCTTACTTCTGAAGCGGCCTTAACGCGAATTTAAATATTATTCCATTGGGTTGTTGACTTAGAATAAAGCCGCTATAACCAATCAACTAAAATCCTTTATTCCTATGATCTTATCATCGGAGAAGAAAAATTCAGACTTCCCCTTTAATGCCAAGGTATCACCAGCCATCGCTCCGCCAGGCAAATCAATAGCCAATACACCTTCGTAATCAATATCAATCGTCACTTGATTGTCTTCAAAATTCCAGGATTCAATAATTTGTTTTCTTTCGGTAAAATATTGCTTTGCCTTTTCTGCTTGTATTTTGAATTCTTCAATTCCCTTAGTGGTCAAATCCACTTCGTCATTCGTGATATTCTCAAAAACAACATTTGGATGTAAATCCTTTACCATTCCTGAAATATCGAATGCATTGTAAGCATGAATATAATTTTCAATTGCTTGTTTTTGTTGTTCTTTCATAAGTGACAAATTTTTATCTTAAACTTGGTGCTCAACATTTCAGATTTAGCCTCTTGACGCGGTTCTCCATTCAAAAAGTGCCAACGGAACTACTATTATCAATTCACCTATAAAATAGAGCACTCCCCAAATAGTGATCACTTCTTTAAAGTAAATGATCAATCCAATAGTCAGGCAGCAATGCAAAAGATTCGCTATGGCAATGGCTTTCAAAAATATGGGCCATCTGTCAACTTTTAAGAAGTAGCATGAAAAGGAATAAACAGCGTATATGGCAGCTAGAACCGTGAGAATATATATTTCTCTTAAAGGCATTCCAAAAAAGCTTTGAAAATTGGCCAATAATCCAATATACAGCGTACCCGACAACAAAGCTCCAAGGCCATCTATTAAAAACAATTTAATAGGATTATCCTCTATTGATTTCGTTAAATTTTGGAACCTCATCCTGGCATTCTAAATAAAAGATTTAGCAACCAATCATCATTCCTACGACAAACTCGAATTCTTGCTTCAACTTTACTCCCTTGGCGCTTTCTGCTGGTTTCCATTTAGGCATCTTGGCTATGGTTTTGAGCAATAGTCGGTCAATTTTTTCGTCTTCTGAGGACTTGATGATTTCAGCATTTACAGCCTCTCCTTCTTCATTCACAAGGAATCTTACCTTCGCCATGTCAAACACCCTATTACTGAATGTGTTGATCTTGTCAACTGAATTCTGCTTCAAGTACATCTTCATTTTTTCTTGCCCGCCTTCATATTCAGCTTCCTTTTCAGGCACAAGTGAAACAGAGAAATTCATTGTACTCACATCATATTTGTCGGTAATTGAATTATTGACATGGTATTTCACTTCAACATCCACAGTAGTTCCCATATCAGCCTTTGTGAGGATATTTCTTTGCTCTTCTGTAAAATAATTGGTCTTTCCTTTCTCCTTCCGTCTTTCCCCTTCACAAAACACTGTTATTTCCGTAGAAATGTAATCTTCTTCTAAAATCCACGATGCGGGATATTCTGGATTGATATCACTCATTTTTTTGGCTGTACTCAATTGCTCTTTTTGGACAGGCTTAGCATATGTCGAGAATATGTCATAGCCCATTTCCTGAGCATAGGCTGCGGAGCCAAAAAAAGCTACAAACAGGAAAATTAATGTGTACTTCATCCTACATGTTTTTACGAATTTAGAAATAAACCTCCTGTGAAGCAAATTATTAAAGACAATAGCAATATTTCCCAATCAACAATCCACAATCAACAATCAACAATCTTTCTTAATCATTCTTAATCTTTCCTATTCTTTCCAAATTCACTCTTCCATCCTCACAAGCTTAGCAAACTTATTAAGTTTACCAATCTTCTTCAATTCACAATCAACAATCAACAATCTTTCTAATCTTTCCAAAATTCTTCCAATATCCCCAATCCCTAAAATGAGAACTTATAACTCACATTGGGGATAATCAAAGCCTCTCTAAATTTTTCCACCTGATCCGTTCTAATATTATATCTAAACCCTTGAAACTCTTCAAAATTGGTGGCATTCAATACTTTTAACGAGATTTTATGGCTGGAATTCTTTTTATACCATTCATAGTTAATCGTAAAATGAAATATCGTCGAAGCCTTTGTTTGCTCGGTGAAAGGTATAGTCTCATCGAAAACAACATCTTTTTCCAAAACAGAATTTTCCTTGTCAATTATAGAATATCGATCTCCACCTTGAATACTTACCTTAAAATTGAATCCAAGTAAATTTTGCTTCTTTCCTATTCTATATTCTTTTCCTATCAATGCATTCAGGAGGTAATTTTTATTGAATCGCGTATTATACCAAATGCCTTGATCGGTCTTGTATTTCGAATCGAATATCGAGCCTGATAGTAAGTAGTAAAACCCATTATTTATATATTGTTCCAGGGTCAGATCGACGCCGTAGTTTTGTCCTTTCCCAATATTTTGATAGGCATCATTGATAAACCAGTCATTTTGTAGATTCAGAAGTGATTCGGTGCTATTTGCGATGACAGGCACATTATACAAACTTTGAAAATAAGGCTCAACTTTCAAAAGTAGTTTGGAAGTAATATTGAGGTCATAGGACAATACAAAGTGATGAGCCTTAGAAAAGTCTAATTTTTTGTTCGCTTGTGACTCTCCAGCCTCCAAGGTATTTGCAAAGTAAATATTCAATGGTTCGATTCTGCTATGAAGTCCATATCCAAGGCTCAGTTTATTTTTTTCATTCAACCGATAAGACAATCCAATTCTGGGTTCAAGAGTAAAATGATCAGTAAGTGTAAATACCTGGCCAGACAAACCTAAATTGATATTCCAGTTCCCTGCGTTGATTGAAGATGACGAAAATGCAGACAATAATAAACTACTGCCCTCTTGACTCGCAATATCGGATAATTCATTTGTACCATCGTCCACCTCTTTTAAGTTCAAATCATAAGCCAATCGTCGCATAGTAATTCCAGTACGATTCGTATGGTGAGCGTTAAATTTTCTATTTACGTATGACTTCAAAGTGATATTATTGTAGGCATTGATAATTTCATTTTCGGCATTCAGCATATTATTTTCATCTAATCTGTCCGTGATGAGGTCAATTCCGTTTCTAGAGTATGCCAGGGTCGTATTCATATAGGCACTGTTATTTAATATCAAACGGTGATTGAGACCCACAGCACCCATATGCTGTTTTACATCCTGACTTTCAATATCCTGATAGTAGTTTTGAAGATTGCTATCTGATTCTGGAGTTGTTCCCGAATTATCAATGAGACCAATCCCCCAGATCGAAAACAAGCCCATCTTTGCCGTTGGCAATTTTATCTTGAAAGAAAGGTCTTGATAATTTGTGCCTTGCGCATCTTCAGGAAGAAGCGAAGAAATCAAACCAAGTGTGGAGTACCGATAATTAAAAAGGTAGGAGCTTTTACCATTCTTCGAAAGTGGGCCTTCAGAAGCCAGATCGATTCCAATTGCACCCACTTCCAAGCTGTGTTCGTATTCCGAATTGTTACCCGATCTCATTTTAATATCAAATACACCAGAAATAGCATTATTGTATTCAGCTGGAAATGCTCCCGTATAAAAATCAGAATTGGCCAGCAAATTGCTACTAAGTGCTGTCAGCCCACCACCGCCAAAAGCTCCAAGGTCTGCAAAGTGATTGGGATTTGGTATTTCCACATCCTCGATCTTCCATTGTAAATACTTAGGAGCATTCCCTCTTATTATTATAGCATTATTGCCTACACTACTTGCCACACCAGCAAAGGAAGCTGCCATACGCGCAGGGTCGTCAAATCCTCCCGCATACCTGCTCGCTTCTTCCACACTAAGCATCCTTGCACTTACGGTCGCCATTCTGTTTAAGGGTTTTTCCTTGGTGGTTCTTGGCTTTATTACAACCTCATCCAAAGATGTTGGCCTCTCGACCATTTCTATATTCAGAACTACTTCTTTGACAGAATTCACTACTACCTCCGCCACAATAATTGACTCGAAACCCAGATAGGAAACTTCAATATCATAGCGTCCGACAGGGACATTTTCAATAACAAAGTTACCTTCCAAATCTGTAGTTGTTCCCATTATCGGATCTGATCCAATAATTACCACTGTTGCAAAGGAAAGTGGCTCTTGAGATGATTGATCTACAATTTGGCCTTTTATATTTTGAGTGAATTCCTGTGAAAAGCCTCCAATCGATAGAATAATAAAAATTAAAGTTGCAATGCCCTTGTACATATTCCTAAAATTTGATTTTGTTGTATTAGAAAACACAAATCTAGGAACAAGAAAGCCTGGAAGGGTGCGATGTTATATATCAGAACCAATTTACAGGTAAATCACACATTACTGATTATCATGTATTTATGATCAAAATTAGTCCGAGATTATAATTAAGAACTCTTTTTTAAGTATTCGGAGGGTGTCATTGATGTTATTTTCTTGAAAGTCGTATAGAATGATGTCTTGGAATTGAATCCAGACTCAAAAGCGATTCCTAAAATGGCGAGGTTCTTTTTATTCTTATCCTTCAAATGCGCTTTCACTTTTTCAACTCTATACTTATTTACATACATAAAGAAGTTTTCCTGGAATCCTTCATTTATCAAATATGAGAGTTGATGCGGTGTAATATCAACAGCTTCGGCCAATTGTAAAAGACTCAATTCAGGATTCAAAAATAGCTCTTCGGATTCCATTTTTCTGGTGAGCTTTAATTTGAGGCTTTCCATATCATCGGTAGATAGAAGTTTTCTTTTTGCGTCGGACGCTATTTGATTAGCTTCAATAACTTGACTTCTCTGGCTAGCATCCAAAACAAATATTTCCTTTTGCCTAACAGAATTAACCCCGACAAAAAATACGACAATCAAGCTAAATAAATTGGCAAATAGATTCAAATCAGAGGAGGCAAAAATAGCATTATAGGCTCCGATAAATATACTAATGGCTAGTAATCCAACAATAATATATTCCAACCACCTCAAGTCGATTTCCTCCGTATGAGATGCAAATAGATTTATCTTTTTCTTATGTTCTTTTATCTTGATGTAGGAGAGAATTATAAAAAATATTGAATGTATTATGATGAGCACATTCAGTAATATTGGCAAAAATCCTTTTCCAACACTTTGTACATTTATTATTAATCCAATAAAATAAACAGCAGGTAAAATCAGATACCAGGCATCTGTTTTTTTGAAAATATAGTCTGGATTTGTATAATATAATGTGCCATAATAAAAAAACAAAGGTGTAAAAAACTGAAGTTGTCTTAAAGCGATAATTGCACCCTCATTGGCTATTTCAAAATGGGTAAATTCGAATATTTCTTCAAGCCAAAAAGTAGACCACAAAAATAAAAATATTCCAAATATTAAGTTGGCCTTTTTATTGACTTTCAACGCATTAGAAGCTAAAAGAAATGATAGCATGATCAACGAACCATAAATAATGATTACCAGAAACGAATTGATTCCGTCAATGTATGAGTCCATCATAGTAAGTTAATTCTCTTCACCAAAGCGTCATATTCATGTAGCAATCCACAATATTAGCTAAAGCTAGTAAAAAAGAAAACTTCCTATCTCTCAATATTCCAAATCTTTCCAATCTCTACATTCTCACCAGAAGCAGCATTAAAAGAAATAGATAAATAATACTTCCTATTCTAAAAATAATTCCGAATACCTTGAGGGCAAATAAATCATCCATGATCTCAGTTTTGGCTTTATAAGCTATAAGACTGATCGAATGGCTCAAGGTTTAATTCTATTATATATCACCCAACTCATCTAACTTGAAATTTTCATTTATCGAAGGTTCATGTTCCTCTTCCATGATAGCTCCAATACGCTTTATTAAATCAGGAAATTGATCCGATAGGTCTGTTTGTTCTTTGATATCCTGTGACAAATCATAAAGTTCAATTTTCTTATTGCCGTCTCGAATATCCTTTCTAACAGCTTTCCATTTTCTGAATCTCAAAGCCTGTTGCCCATTATAACTGGGAAATTCCCAATACAAATATTTATGCTCATCTTGTTCTACTCCGCGCATGGTGGGCATTAAGCTAATCCCGTCAATATCCTCAGGTAGTCGAGCTTTTGCAAAATTGCAAATCGTTGGCATCAAATCATACATCGCCGAAATATGATCATTCACAGTATTCGGCTCTATTTGATTCGGCCATGAAGCAATGAAGGGGACGCGAATGCCGCCTTCATATACATATCCCTTGGTATGTCCATAGCCATTGGTAAAGGGTTGCGAACTTTCAAAAAAATCGAAATCCACACCGCCAGTATACGTTGGGCCATTATCACTTGAAAAAAGAATAACGGTATTTTCATAAATCTCTTCCTCTTTTAATGTCTTTATCAAATCACCAATCTGGTCATCTAAATAAGAAATCATAGCGGCATAGGTGGCTCTAGGATATCGGTTTGGAAAGTATCCTTTGTCACCAATATAGGGTTCTTCTTCTCCAAAAATTTTCCGATATCGATCTACGTATTCTTTGGGTGCCTGCAATGGCAGATGAGGAAGTGGAGAGGCATAGTACATGAAAAAAGGAGCCTTCTTATTTTCTTTTATAAATGATATAGCCTTCTCATGAATCTTTTCTGGTGCATAATCCTTCTGTGTGAACTTGGCATAGCTTTTCTCATCATATGGATCAGCGAGCGAGTCCAACTTTGTTCGCGGAGCGACCAATTCGTTGTCCAACAATACCTTTTCTGAGTTCTCCCAGAGATGTCCAGGATAAAGATTGTGGGCTTGCCGTTGACAATTATAACCGTAGAAATAATCAAAACCTTGCATATTTGGTGCACCTTCCGACCCCGGAGCTCCAAGTCCCCATTTGCCAAAAATGCCTGTCTTGTATCGATATTTTTGAAGTACTTTCCCAATGGTGACTGTGTTTTCGGGAATAGGTCTTTGACCTTCTAAACCAGGGTCCTTTGAAGCTTTTTCGTAATCCCAAACGTCTCCTCTTTCAGTCCATTCATCATTGCCCTTTATGTAAGCATGACCTGAATGTTTGCCAGTCAGGAAGATACATCTTGCGGGGGCGCAAACTGGAGCGCCAGAATAATGTTGGGTAAATCTCATTCCATTTCTGGCCAACTCATCCATGTGCGGCGTTTTGATCTTAGTCTGACCATAAACTCCGACTTCACCATATCCAAGATCATCCGCTAAAATGTAAATAATATTGGGTCTATTGTCCTTTTTTTTGCAGGATGTATACCCAATAATACAACCCAATAATAGAATTATTGTAAGTAGATAATTTAGTGGTTTCGATGCTGATAGAGAGAAGTACTTTTTACCTCTATCCATTGACTTAATCATAATTGTAACGATTTATAAGTGTGACATGATCATCATCTGCAGAAGGTCCGTAAACAGCAGGAAGGGGAATATCCAAAATTCTCAAATATACGCCCAGCTGAGCACGATGATGCACCAGATGATTCATGCAAAATAATCTTAATACCTGTTTTTTGGGTTGAGTGAACAGCACTTCTTCGCCATAGGTCATTGACCAATCTTTCTCCAATTGGTCATCCTGTACATTAATTAGAGCCTGTTTCGCCTCAGCCACAAAGGTATCGAAATAGGTCAACAATTCTTGTGTAGAATTGATCTCTTTGGGCACAAAATCTATAAAATCAAGTTTATCCCGATTTATACATGCATTCCACCACCCTAATATTTCTGCGACATGAATCGCCAATCTTCCTAATGTTTCTGATTTCTCTGCTGGTTTGAAATCTTTATTTTTGAAAGGAACACTTTCAAGATACCGTCTGGTTACCTCGGCTTCTAATTTCAATTCTCCCCAAAATTCTTGTCCTTTAGTCATTTATTTTTATTTCCTACTTGTACTCAATTAATTTTTGTGCAATGCTGGCTGAGATAAAAAATCAACATTATTATTCGTTTGGATCTTTGTAACATCCTGACGAACATGGAGTGCAATGTCAACATTTAACACCCAAATATATACAAAGTCTTAAAAATAGAATTAATCAGAAAATTGAAGTGAATTAATTACAAATTATAAATATCAACCACTTTTATTATGGAATGAATCCCGTAAATTATTGACACAAAAAATCTGTAGGAAAGTTAAAGATGAGCGAAACTATCTTCGAATGTACTGGAGTCAGTAACTCATACTTTCAATTGTTTTCTTCTTCTATAAATGCTATTAATTGATCCAGGGTAATTGCATCTATATTGATATCTGGAATCAACATATCCATCTCTCTAGAAGAAAAATTTTCATTGAGGTGAATCTTTAATGTGCTTATATTAATATACAACTTACTATTTGGAAGACTCCATGTGTATGCATTTCCAAACGCATTAAATAGTGATTTTGGTGGCTTTCCCAGCACCTTGTATCCATCTTTTTGCAAATGGTAGGTTGCGATCATTGATCCAGAAAAGATCGTTGAATCCACCAGCAGATATTTGTTCAATACGTTATACTTGAATTCTGGTTTAATCAACTCACATTTCTTGACCAAATAATCACCAGATCGTTTGAATCCCAGTCTTTTGTTAATTAACGCATTCTTGAATCCTTTTTTCTTTTTCATCTTAATCTCAATACATATCTCAGTCTCATTCTGAAGCGTATTTTTCAAAAGTGCATTTACATTCTCCGTACTTCCACCTCGGTTATTCCTTAAATCTATTACAACGCTATTTGCATTAGAAGCCACAACGGTCCTTTTAAACTCTTCCAAGGATTTATTCAATTTTGATCGATTAGTGAATGTGGGAATTTTGAGATAAACGGTATTCTCATTTAATACTGTACAACAATATTGCGAATTAATTTCATTGTATTTTTGAGTGTGCTTTTCTATACCAACAATTTTGGTATGACCATCATCAATGGTATTGACAACCGATTCCAGGGCCGTTTTTAAAGAGTGTACATTGACAATACTTGGTGAATTAGCAAGACTATCCAATTCATTAAGAATGATATCCTTTCTATTCTCCCAATCCAAATCATAATGTTCTTCGGCAAGTTTGGTTTTTACAAACTCAATATCTTCTTGAATTTGCGACGGGCTGAGTTTTTGATCCGGTTGGATATACTTGACAGATTGACAAGAATAGAGTAAAAACATTCCAATAATCAATAATTGCGATCTCATTTGAATAATAATTTATTGGCAGAGGTTAATAAAAATGTCACTGGGATTGCCTTAAAACTATTCAAAAGGTAATAAAATAAACGATAGAATAGATCAAATCATCTTGTTTATCTATTCTATCGTTCATTGGCTTTGTTCACTATTCCTTATCCATGACGATTTCAGCTTTTAGTTTTCCATCGGTCAATTCACTCCATAGACCTTCTCTTCCATTTTGAGAAAAGTGATACAAATTGCACTCAAATTCCATCTCAAAACTAAATCGTACGACTTCTTTATCTTCTTCTATATTTAGATGATTTACTTTCAAGAAACTTCCCTCTTGATCTCCATACTCCGAAGATATATTATATCCCCGACCAGCAGTGTCTGTGACTCTATCCAGCATTCGTAATCTTATCAGTACATCTTGATCTCTGTCTCTCAAGTCTTTAATATTGTGAACCGATTTTGCAAAAAATGTTTTTAGATATGTAATTTGATCCGTATCTCCAGGCATTTTTTGCAACCACAATTCAATGTAATCTTCTCCTTCAATAAATTCTTGATGTCTAAAACTAATCCTAATTCTCTTTTTCACAACAGAAGGTTCTGATCCTACATTAGTACCAGGTCCTGGAGTCGTGAAATTTGAAAAATAGCCAAAATTAAAATTACGATCTTCAACTTTATCCAAATAACAAACTTGAGTATTGTCCATCGTTGCACTCATATATATATCAGACACGGCATCTGGACACGACAAATCCAAATTTGACATTAATCTATCATACGTTGCTATGGTATTGGGATTGCCTTCATACTTTTCGCAAGAATAAAATAAACATGGCAGTATTATCGCTGGCAAATATTTCAAATACCTCATAATTGTCTAGTTTACGTTTACAGATTTTGATACACTTTTGGACTCACCAGTACATATGTCTGTCAAGGTAGCTTTGACAATTTTAGTGCCAGACGTAAAAAAGGTGAGCTTGCCAGAATATGGTCCTGTGGATGATACAGCTCCTCCAGTTGGAGTAACAGACCAAGTCAATTCCAAGTTTTCTGCGCTTCCCTGAGTTGTAGCTACTTCATAACTGGTAAAAAGTTGAGCGGTGCTCGGAGGAGTGTATGCCCATTCAATGCCCACTGGAAGTGGTGAATAACTGACTGTTAATTCATCTTCCCAATCATATAATTCCACTTCATTGGCATTTGCAATACAAGATACTAGGGCCACAAATTGACTTGGATCACCAAAGGTTTCTAGGTTAAAATTCAATTCTGCCCTAATAGTAGTCACGTTTGATGGGATTGTATTCGCATTGTTCCATTGGGTAGCTGCATACTCACTAGGCCCTGTAATCACATATCTATGTTCGTCACAACCAGTAGAATAAAGTACGGCCCCTGTAGGGTCCTGACACTCTTGTTCTGGAATGCCAGAATCAGGACAACAAAGATCGTAGGCATAAAAAGCAACAACAAAAGATCCAACAAAAGCAAGTAGCAAAAGTAAATCTTCTTTTTGGCTTTCATTTAAAGTAATATCATTGTATTTCACAACATCAGCCCCGAATATTATTGGTGTAAGTATCTCTTCACCAACTACCAAAAATGTTATAGCAAAAACAACAACGGCTAGTGAAATACACAAAATATTCTGCCACCAGTTGCATCCACGAAGTTCGCTGGTCATTGGATCCTTTAGTGCGTCAGATCCTATGGGATAAAAATAACTAACAATAGAAATCGCCATATCAATATATCCATTAAAGAATTGAGAATCTGAGGAACAAAGTAATGTATTATTTTTTTGAGCCTCTAGAAAGTCCAAATAGGATTCAATTGTGGGGTTTTGATTGGTAAAGTCCTCAATATCAATAAATAACTTCTTCAATTCTACTACCAGATTAGCGGATAGTATACCTGAATTTACTTTTGAGTCCAAATAATTATTCAAACCCAAACTTTCGCTTTCTTCATATTCATTGGTAAAAGTAGCTGCAAGGTGAGCCGTATTTTGATCGTCCTCGAATAGGGTAGAAAATGCCTCACCAATGGAAGAATAATTGTCCAATCTTTGCATTGTCGTAGCGATGTCTAGGGCAAAATGCACATCTTCACTTAAAGATTGGGCATCGTCATATTGTATGGGTAATGAAATGGGATTACAATCTGCGGCTTGATAAGAACTTTGGCAACTCAGATTAAAGATTGACAAAGCAAGGAAGATACATATTCCTTTAAAATAATTAGTCTCTTGAAATTTTAACATAAAAGTATTGTTTTAATACCACGAAAATCATCGCAAAAGAGGTGTGGTTGAAAGCTAACGCATTTCAATTTTTGGTTCTAAAATGTGATTGACAAAAAAAGTTGATTATTCGATGATTCTAGCCTCTCTTATTTTTTAATTTTAATAAAATAACCATGCAAGATTTATTCTTACATCAGGGTGTTTTGTTTTGGCAAAATGAATTTTGT
This sequence comes from Saprospiraceae bacterium, assembly GCA_965230575.1. Classification (GTDB taxonomy): domain Bacteria; phylum Bacteroidota; class Bacteroidia; order Chitinophagales; family Saprospiraceae; genus CAJXUU01. The sequence continues at coordinate 3,665,045 of OZ246013.1, read as the reverse complement.
TGAATTAATAGATCTCTTAACACTACCTATCCTATTCATTCTGAGTACAATATAGACTCCAAAAAGACTAGCATCCAAATTATAGATGGGATAATTTCAATAATTGCGTACTTTTACGCACCAAATAAGTAATTCTACGCAAATTATTTTGAGATACTTATTATACGCAGTACTATAATTGGTATATCATCTCTACCACACCTGTGGAATATGACTTACTGCTGGCAAGATGCAAAGACTTATCCCGTGCCAACACATCAAATATATCAATCCCCTCATTCAATATTATAGGCATCACGAAAATGTACATTTCATCGATGAGCTGGGCATCTAGTAACAACGCATTTGCATTTCCTCCTCCTATCAACCAGATATCTTTTCCTTTTTTCTTTTTGAGTCTCTTTATGAAATCAACATGTTCGGTCGAAATGAACTTTACATCTTTATTGTCCTTCAACTTGGTATTGGAAGTAAGCACATAATTTTTCTTGCCTTTATAAGGAAAATCAATTCCCCAGCTTACTATCTGCTTGTAGGTATTATGCCCTTGGATTGTCGTGTCTATCGAATTGTAAAAATCATTGTATCCATAATCTGAATCATCGGGCTTTGGGATAGCCTCCAACCAATCCACTGCTCCATCAGCTTTGGCAATTTTCCCATTCAAACTGATTGCAATGTATAACTTTACTTTTCTCATAATTTGATTTAGTCTGCTGGTTTTGACAAACATTTAAAATTCTCAAAATAGAAAAGGGAGTAGAAATTCTAAAAAGAATTGTGATAATTATGAATTGAACTTTAGCTAAGAATTAGTTTTTAGTCAAAACATGGATATTATATCTCAATATCTTCCATACGTAAATTTAACTTCTCCAGACTGACCTTCTTTTTTAAAACGAACTTTTTTGTGCAAGATATCTGACGAATCATCAAATTCACCTCGAGACTAAAAAAATGAGTTAACAATACAATCAAAAATCAAAAATCAAAAATCAACTTAACCAACAGAATTCAATATCCAATAAAAAAAGAAGGGTCACCACAAAGTGATGACCTCTTCTTAAACTAATTTGCACACCTATATTACTCTACCACCATGAGTTTTTGCGTTGAAACAAAATCTCCATCTACGATTTTGAACATATATATTCCAGAATTGAGGCTGGAAACATCGATTCGTACCTTATTCTCACCTTTGCCGAATTGCATTGTTGAAAATTGGACTGTTCGACCTGTCAAATCTGTAATATACGTATTGACTTGTCCACCTTCTCTTGAGATATACTCAACATTGACCAATTCACTTGTTGGGTTAGGTGATAATCTCAAATTATTTGGCTCAACTTCTTCACCTATTGATCTTAACGATGTACTAGATCCTTGATCAGAAGTTACAATAGTCGCCCCACCTTGTATATTGATGGTATAATCTTCCACCTCACCATATTGGAAACTTCCGCATGATGGTGGGAAGGAGTTGTACCGCATTGACACTCTCAACCTTGTCTCACCTAGTGAAGCATCAGAAGGAATAGTCGGATTTCCAAATAATGGACCAGCTCCAGAACCTGAATCCAACAATTCGTTGGCATCATCAAAATCTCCATCTTGATTAAAATCAACCCAGACATTCCAATATTCAGTATAACTTGATCCTGAGAATCCAGGATAAACACTGATAGCAAGTGGTGCTCCTGCCGAAGCTTCAATTGTCATATCTGTGTAGTCACCATATCCTCCATCGTCACCTGATGCATTGTCTATATTTCCAAATATCACTCTATCGATATATTCATAAAAAGTACTATTTCCTGAAGATTCACAATATACCGGATCTGGAATTACTCCTACGCAGAAGTCAGTAGACTCTGATGATCCAAATGAAGCTCCACTTGCCAAAAGATTGCCATCATCATCGTAAAGTGTATAATTTCCTACACCATATTGACAACATATTCCATCTCCATATGAATCATAAATTGTAAAGTTGTAGCATCCATCTATCAAGCATGATTCTGCAACTATAGTAGATCCATCTGGGCTTGAACCATAAGTACCTCCTGATCCAACTACAGTGTTGTTGGCATCCGTAATTTCCCAAGAAGTTTCTTCGGGATAATTATCAAGAACTATGGTTAGCGTCACCACATTTTCTTCACATTCATCACAGACATCTGGGCAAGAGCCTCCACAATCTACTCCCGTCTCATCTCCATTCTGGATACCATCATCACAGGTCTCACAGGCTGGACAATCAGGGCCTCCACAATCTACACCTGTCTCGTCTCCATTCTGGATACCATCATCACATGTCTCACAGGCTGGACAATCTGGTCCTCCACAATCTACTCCTGTCTCATTTCCATTCTGGATACCATCGTCGCATGTTGGACAGGCTGGACAATCTGGTCCTCCACAATCTACTCCTGTCTCAGACCCATTCTGGATACCATCATCACAGGTCTCACAGGCTGGACAATCTGGGCCTCCGCAATCTACTCCTGTCTCAGATCCATTCTGAATACCATCATCACATGTCTCACAGGCTGGGCAATCTGGGCCTCCGCAATCTACTCCTGTCTCAGATCCATTCTGAATACCATCATCACATGTCGGACAAGCTGGGCAATCTGGTCCACCACAATCTACTCCTGTCTCAGACCCATTCTGAATACCATCATCGCAGGTCTCACAGGCCGGACAATCTGGTCCTCCGCAATCTACTCCTGTCTCAGATCCATTCTGAATACCATCATCACATGTCTCACAGGCCGGACAATCTGGGCCTCCGCAATCTACTCCTGTCTCAGATCCATTCTGAATACCATCATCACATGTCTCACAGGCTGGACAATCTGGTCCTCCGCAATCTACTCCTGTCTCAGACCCATTCTGGATACCATCGTCGCAAGTCGGACAGGCTGGACAATCTGGTCCTCCACAATCTACTCCTGTCTCAGATCCATTCTGGATACCATCGTCGCAAGATGAAGACTGTCCCGTACAAAATGCTGTGGTTTCTGAACTTCCAAATTCTCCTCCAGAAGCCAGCACAGTTCCATCCTCGGCCAACGAGTAACTTCCGATTCCATAAGCACAGCAAATTCCATCGCCATAAGAATCATAAATTGTAAAATCATAACATCCAGAATCTATACAGATATCTTCTACAATACTACTACCTGTTGGCTGTCCACTATAAGGGCCACCAGAAGCGAGTACGTTTCCATTATCATCCTGGATATCCCATGTTGTTTCATTTTCATATTGATCAAAAACAATAGTCAGTTCCAATTCCACACCAAGACAAGGACATGGCTCACATTCTGGGCCACCACAATCTACTCCCGTCTCAGATCCATTCTGAATACCATCATCACAAGTCGGACAGGCAGGACATTCGGCACCTCCACAATCTACACCAGTCTCATCACCATTTTGAATACCATCTTCACAAGAGGGAGCACCACAGGTTCCTAGACAATTTCCTGGTTCATTTACTGTATTTCGGATTACATTACCAGGCTGAGGGCCAAATCCAAGATTGAAATTAATACCAACGGGCGAAACGTGACAATAACTCATTATCGTACCTCCTGCAGCTGGATCTCCTGGAAGCGGGCATCCCCCTTCTGTAAATCCTGAGCATCCATCGATAGCAGTATTATTTCCATTCCAAACACAAGCATGCGTATGTCGAGATCCGATCAAATGTCCCATTTCGTGAGTTGTCACCATCACAGAATATGAATACGTAGGCACATTAGAATAGGTAGTGCCTATACTGCTGAAACACAACTGATCATCTACATTATTAGCACAAATACCGCTGAACCCCGCAGCGATACCTCCACTTGCTTTATATGAAACTAGGTGTCCCAAATCTCCATTGATGGCATTGATATTCGCTTGAAATGCATTCAACATGCCAGAACTTGAACTTGAATTGTATGGACTCGGTACGTCCCATGCCTTAATCTCATTGATTGACATTAGGATATCTTCATTGTCGTACAATACAATACTCTGACCAAACAAACCGACCACATAATTAGTAGCATTAGTCACTCCCCCTTTTTCGATAACTATATCATCATCGATTTCTATATACAGTTTGACACAATCGCCTTGATCTCTGCTTTGTTTTGGTACGTATTTTAAGTCTTTTGGTTTATAACCGATTCCATCATCTTCCATTTCGCAATCAAAATCAATTGGTTCTGGAAGGTTCGAATCAAAATAAAGAATGTGTTCGTTGGTAGTACTTTCTTGAAGTTTTCCTAGCACCCGATTTCCTTTTGCAGTACTAATCAATCCCATAACCTCATTTTCAAATACACTTATCGCGACTACAGAATTATTGTCTCCTTTTACAATTCCTTTATAGTGCTTACCGCCTTCGTACGGAAAACTAGCACCTGAAGCTGTGGAATGCACAAAATTAGGGGAGAACAAATCATATTCAATAAGTTCTAAAGCCAAGAAAGTATTGGCACTCGTAGGGATTTGAAGCTCCATTTGAGCAGGCGAAGATTCAATTATTGAAGTAAATGAATTCAAATTTGGTTTAAGCAGTGAAGCCTTTTGCATCCCTTCCAATTCATTTGACCGTTTGCCAAAATCGGTGGGTGTGAATTCGAATATAGTTTTCTTTTCAAAATCACCTATTGCACTTTTTTGTGCTTCTACGGCTTGCACTACCAGCTTCTGAGAATGAAGACAAACAGTGGTTAAAAAAGTAAAAATTAGAAATAGCGTTAATCTCATAGTGTTAAAAAAATTTATAGAAGCTTTTAAGCTTCATATCTTCTGACTGGTGCTCAGAATGACAGATAGATAGCTAAAGCTTTCACTTCTGGATTAGAAATAAAATAAATTAATCTTAACTCACGGGATCGAGTAAAATAAGTTTGAGGATGTTGATCTTTTGTTGATTTTTAATCGAATACCTTTAACAATGAATACAATAAAAATCTAACAGCACTAAAATATTAAAAGTGTATTTTTTAAATATAGATATAAACCCTGAAAACTGATTAGTGATAACACCCATTTTCTTGATTTGTATAATTCTTTACAATTTCTTTTAATATCATTATCCTGAAACTGAATGGCCAAATTTATGTCAAGGCTTGCCTCAGTTGCAAATTTTCAAGGGAAGCATTAGGGTGACATAGCGGGTGACACCCTAAAGTAACCCACTGTATAAGAAGTACTTATGATTTTTGCATCAAATATGTACATGGCTACCTAACTTAAATTAAAGAGTAGAATGTTTTATATTAATAACTTTGGTACGTAAAGTGATCACTATTTTTATCAAAATTAATCAAGATTGAAAAATAGAAGCTCTATGTTCATCAATTGTAGATTGTTACTTATTTTATTTCTGTTTTTCATCCTCGGCGATAACGATGCTCAAAGCATTAAAGGTGATAGTCTTTCCATCAAAATAAAAATTGATAGCCTTCAAAAACTGCCAATGTCCACTCAGACTGCTCAGGCCTACAATGATTTGGCTGAACATTCTCATAAAGCTAAATACTACAATGGAGAGGCAAAGGCGAATACAATGCTTGGCAATTATTATATAGAATCTGCGCAATTTTCTCAAGCTTTAGAGGCTTATCAAAAAGTAATTTCTATAGGTGAATTAATTAATGACACCTCAACAATTGCCAAGGGTTATATGTCATTAGGAATCGTCTATAATACTACCGGTCAGTTACAAAAGGCTTTGGATCATCTTCTGATTTCTACCGAATTGATAAAGGATAAAGATGATAATAAGCTCTATTACTCCACACTTGGAAATACAGGAATTGTATACGCAAAAATGGAAATTTATGATAAAGCTTTGGACTACTTGAAAAGAAATAAAGCAGGCATGCAGAAATTAAAAAATTCCAGGCGTGTTCAAACAGCTAATTATAATATAGCATCGATATATCTCGAAGAAGGAAAAGCTCGAAAAGCATTGCCTTATTCTTTCGAATATTTAGAAACAGCAAAACGAAGTAAGGATTCTTTTGATATTTGTTATGGATACAGAATATTTAGTAAGACTTATAAAGATCTGAATAGGCCTGACAAAGCACTTCTATATTTGGATTCTACTATTTTACTAGCTCGTCAAATAAGCCTGAATAGGTTAATCCCGGAAAGTATATTAGATCAATCGCAAATCTATGAACAAAGAGGCCGCTTTGATAAAGCCTTGGACTTGCATCAACAATATACCGATGAGAAAGAACAGCTAATAAATAGTGAAACGAATGATAAAATGGCGCTATTGGAGGTTCAATTTGAAACAGAGAGAAAAGAAAAGCAGCTATTGCTTCGAGAAAAAGAATTAACCGAGTTAAAACAGCTTGACAAGATAAAACAACTAAGAATTTGGATGTTGATTGGAGGATTAGTTACGCTATCTATTATAGGAATGCTGTTTTTTATGAAAGTAAGAAGTGAAAGGCTGGAAAAAAAGGCTAACGAAAATCTTATTAGAAGTGAATTAAAAATTAAGGAATTAAAAACCCGACAATTACAATCCAAACTATCCAACAAAGAATCTGACTTGACAAATCTTGCATTGGACATAAGCCGTAAAAATGAATATGCAAATCAAATAATTCTAAAATTAGAAAATCTTCAAAAGTTGCCCTTCCAAGAAATGAAAACAAAAGTGAGGGATCTTATCCAATATACTTCCAGTCAATTACAATTGAATGATGACGTGGCCTTACTGCAGGAAAATGTTGACACTGTAAATCAAGAATTCTATCATAGGCTTGAATCAAGGTTTGGAAAATTGACGAGCAACGAAAAGTATCTGACTGGATTGATTAGATTAAATTTGTCAAATAAAGAAATTGCCGCCATCAAAGGCATATCTCCTACTTCAGTAAAAACAAGTCGACATAGACTGAGGAAGAGATTCGATTTAGACCCTAAAGTGGATATAGTAGATTTTTTACAAAAGATATAATTGAATTAGAATTGGCAATGAATAAATGAATAAAAAAGAAGTTACCAGTACGCTAACTTCTTTTATTCTTTCTCCATTTATCTACAAGCAGTTTATATTAATTCCTGCCCGCCATTACACCTCCATCGATATCTATAATCGCACCTGTGATCCAGCTTGAATTGTCAGATAGGAGGTGGATAATAGTTTGTGCAACATCATCTGCTGTCCCATTCCTTCCTATTGGATGAAAATTATTGAATCCCTCCAAAGCTTCTTGAGCAGCTACTTCACTTCCGAATACACTATTGTATACTGGCGTATTTACAACTGCAGGAGACACTGCATTCACTCGAATATTGTATTCTGCCAATTCCATAGCCAGGTGTTGGGTAAGAGAGTGCAGACCTGCTTTTTGCATGGAATATGCAGATGAGGGAGTGGCCTTTACTGCCTGTTTTGCCCACATGGACCCGACATTGACAATAGATCCACCTCCGCTGTTTTTCATGGCCTTTGCCGCTGCTTGGCTAATAAAGAAAAAACCTCGGTTCAAATCCAAGTAAGAATTATAATCTTCTCGAGTATGATCAAGAAATGATTTTGGTCCAAAGATTCCAGATGCATTGACCAGGTAATCCAGACCAGATAGTTGCTCAATTTTATTGATAAGGCCATCGACTTCTGATTGATTTGTAATATCCGCAGTATGCTTGATTAAATTACTGGCATCATCAACCTTTTGTGGATTCCGGCCGACAATATGAACCGTTGCACCCAGGCGCAATAAGTGTTCGGTAGTCGCCTTACCAATTCCGCTAGTTCCTCCTATTACCAATGCTGTTTTCGATTTAAAATTTGACATGTGTATATGTTTATTATAGATTACTCTATTGTGGTAAAATAAATTTATCAACAAGTATACAGACAAGTCTGTCTATTTGTTGATAAATTTTTAAACTACCTTCAGTAATGTCTTCAATATGACTATGCTGTCATGAATAGGCCATGCCTCATCTTGAAGATGACTTTCGGCCAATGCACCTTCATAAAGCAGGTAGATGTTTCGAGCGAGTTTATCCTTTTTTTTCTGCGAAAGTTTGACTTTATTCTGAGCGACCAATGTGGCGATGAAGTCATAGAATTCCCGTTTATTTTCTTGAATTTTTTGCCTGACCCTGACATTGTCCTTTGGCACTTCAGCTAAAGTTCTAAGGCACCAACATCCATTGAATCCATCATTCTCGAAAAAGGAGAGTAAAAATTGAAGTACTCCAATAAGCCTTTTATCTCCCTTTGGCAGTTCAGCGCAAAATGCTTCGATGCTTAAGAGAAGGTCTTTATCCCGATGATCAAGATATGCGAGGCAAATATCCTCTTTTGATTTGAAATGATTGTAGAGAGTAGCTTTGGCAATTCCAGATTTCTCGATAATCTCATTGATTCCCACCAGATTATATCCTTTGTCATAAAATAAATCTGAAGCTGTATCGATAATAATTTGTCTGGTATCTTCTCTTGCCATATGTGGTAAACATAAAATAAATGCCTATCGTTTAAAAGAAAAAAGTGATCAAAATATTCATTTCAGAAAATCTTCCGTTTATCTTTAAGATAGAAAAAACATATAGGCCACAAGTAATAATCAAATATTGCCGATCATGAAAACCACAATTACATTTCTGTTCTTCCAGATATTTCTAATCTCCAGTTACGGACAAAGTGTAAAAATTGAAAATCATGAGCCCGAAGAAAATTATAATTACAACCACACTTTCAGGATTGGCATAACACCCTCAGCATTATTCAACGAATATCCTGGTTTACAAATCAATGCGGCCATCAATCTCTCCAAAAATTTACAATTGATTTCTGAAGCTGGGATTATATTTTATTCTCTTACCTCAAGTGAATCATCCATCAATGGATATCGGTTGCGACCTGGATTAAGGTATTATCTTTCAAATGCAGGAAAATATAGATTTCACTTTTCTTTGACTTATAATATCAGAAAAACCACTTCTACAAGAATAGAAGAATTTTATATAGTTGGAGAACAACGATCAGAAATTGCCGAATTTGAACATGATAAAAAAATAAGCGGATTCGCTCCAATGATCGGAGTCGATATTCCCATAGCCAAGAATTTTATTGTTGATCTGGGATTAGGACTTGGAGTAAGTAAATTAGAAGTATATGATAGAGAGATACCAGAAAATGGGATTAGGATTTTAGAAGATTATGATGGGTATGATATACCCGGCATCCAGGATATCCCGCTCACTATATTCAATGCTAAAATTCAATATTTATTCTAGACCTATTTAGGCATTCTAATTATTGAGTATTCAAATTCTAACCTTAGAAATTAATTCATCTGATCGTGATGCACATCCATTTGCGGATAAGGAATTGATATCCCCTGAGCATCAAAGGCTTTTTTCACGTGTTCTTGCATATAGAAAAACACATCCCAATAATCTTCACTATTGCAAAATGGTCTCGTGGCTAGATTGACCGAACTATCTGCCAATTCTGCTACCACTACGCCCTGAGCAGGATCTTTAAGAATTTGAGGACAAGATGCACCCACCTCTAGAATAATCTTACGTGCTTGATCAATACTATCATTGTATCCTATGCCGAAAGTCAATTCTACACCCACTGTGCCCTGACCAGAAATATTGGTAATTGTATTTCCAGTCACATTGCTATTGGCAATAATTATCTTCTTGTTGTCCAAGGTTCTCAATGTAGAATTGAAAGCTGAAATTGCCTCTACCGTTCCAGTATGACCTCCACCTATCTCAACCAGATCTCCTACCTGAAATGGTTTGAAAATCATCAACATCACTCCACTTGCGAGATGACCAATACTTCCATTCAGAGCCATTCCGATACCTACCGTAAGTGCACCAAGAATAGCAATAAACGAAGTGGTATCGACACCAAATTTGGAGGCAACTGACAACAATAACATGATCTTCATAGCTACTGAAATCAGGGAAGCAAGGAATTTGGTCAGTGTATCATCAACTCCAGATTTAGAGATTGCCCTACTTATATATCTGTTCAAAATTCCTATTATCCAAAAACCAACTACCAGCAATAACAATGCTCCCAAAACTCTTGGTGCATAATAATAAATTGATTGAACGATATTCTCCATATTTCTTTGATTTTAAAAATTGAGATGCAATGATACTAAATCTTTAAAATCTTAACGGAAAGAATGCCTTGCTAATCCTGCCAACATTTAATTTTTGGTTTGTGTAATCTTATATTTTAAGCAGTTTATAAAATGAAGTTTGCTTCTGGTCCGGATGAGAAAATATAATAAGGTATAACCCATTAGGCTCACTTCCTAAATAGATAGTCTTTCTGGAAGATGAAATGGAGCCACTTGCGACCTTTCGTCCGATTACATCTCTTATTGTGTAATCCAACTCATGATTCTGACTTATTGTAATATTAAATACATCATTTGACGGATTTGGATGTATGCTTATCTCGGGCAAATTCGATTCATCCAAACCAATGACTACCGCATCTTCACCATCGCAATCCTCATCAATTCCATTATTTGCAATTTCCTCGGCATCTGGATTGATATCGGGATTCTCATCATCACAATCTTCGTCCGAGTTGAAGCCATCCATATCATTGTCTATTACCAATGCTACACCATCACAATTTTCATCAACGTCATTGTTCGCTATCTCTTCGGCATCCGGATTGATATCCGCATTCGCATCATCACAATCTTCATCACTATTGAAGCCATCCATATCCTCATCGATTACCAATGCCACTCCGTCACAATTTTCATCAACATCATTATTCGCTATCTCTTCGGCATCCGGATTGATATCCGCATTCGAATCATCACAATCATCATCACTATTGAAGCCATCCATATCCTCATCGATTACCAATGCCACTCCGTCACAATCTTCATCCACATCATTATTCGCTATCTCTTCAGAATTAGGATTAATTTCTGCATTCTCATCATCACAATCTTCACTCGAATTGAAGCCATCCATGTCATTATCTATGACTACTACAACGTCATCACAATTTTCATCCACATCATTATTAATAATCTCCTCTGCGTCTGGATTGATATCAGGATTCTCATCATCACAATCTTCATCCGAGTTGAATCCATCCATATCATTGTCTATTATCAATGCCACGCCATCACAATCTTCATCTACATCATTATTCGCTACTTCTTCGGCGCCTGGATTGATATTTATATCTTCTTCGTTGCAATCTTCAACACTAAAATAACCATCCCCGTCCATATCGGGATATAAAATGTTCTTTGTGGTATTTGTGACCACTGCGGGGTTGTTATCAAAATATATATGTGCCGTGTTTTCTATCAAAGTTCCTTCTGGCAAGTCATCAATAATAGACACTCTATAAAGAAAGAAGCCCTGACTTCCTTCCAAGTCTGTAGTGCTATCTGGAAGATAAATATTGTCAAAATCAAAGACTAATACACGATCTTCTGTTCTCGAAAATGTTAAATGTCCATCATGACTTCCAGAAATATATTGTACGGAAGAAATGTCCAGAAATTCGGACAGTGTATCTCGAATTTGAATATTATATGCAGGTGCATTTCCTGTATTCTGGAAGCGGATTTTGAATATTAAATCTTCTTGATCGATGAGGGTATATCCTTCTTCATGGTTGGGCTCTACAGCTTTGTCATTTGGATCATATCCGCACTGGATACTTCCACTCAATTCTCGCTCTCCAAATATTTCTGTCGTCCCATCGCCATTATCCAATTCTGCCTTTATTGTGTGATTCAATACCCATCCTACTGGAAAATCAGGAGGTCCTGGAACATAAACATCCACGGTTTTGACTATCGTATTTCCAGGTAATAGGTCATCAAAAAACCACCCAATAGTATTTGGAGCGATAAAAGTATCAATGTCCGTAGAGACAGCAATGTCATCTGGAATTATTGCTTCATCAAGTTCCGCCCAAAGTATTCCTTCCTCTATTTTCGTCCCATTATTTTCAGCGGCCAAATAGAATTGTTGAGATGTATTACATCTGCGAATCAAAAAATGTGAGAGTTCAACATTTCTGATCAAATCCTGACGTTTCAGTCCAAATTCTGCTTTTACACAATTATCATCAGAATCAATGACTACCGTAACTACACTATCTGTCGAAAGTATCCAGTCATCAGTAGTGGCAGGAATGTAGGTCAAGGTATATACTCCCTCATTTACACTCAAAGTATCTGGCCCTAAACTGGTATTGTAATAAATTGTCTGCTCTGGTTCCAAGAAAAAAGCTCCTTCACCAAAAGAATTTTCTAATGAGTCCCTAATTCCATTGCCATTGTCATCTATAAAAAAGTCGTAGATCAGCTTATAATCTGGATCTTCAATGCTATCTCCCAGTACGGTTATGAGTGTAGAATCAACTCCTATACAACCGAAAAAATCTGTCACCGTTGCTTTCAAATAATATTGCCCATTATTTCCTAGAGTCGATGAAGATAGGTCCTGGTTAATCACAAAACAATTGAAACCTTCAAGAGCACTTCCTACTAATCCTGGTGGAGCATCCCAAATTATGGTATATGGCGCTGACCCACCTGGATAGACACAGGTCACAAATTCTGGGTTCGAAGGATCAAACTCCTCATCTTTAGTGACAATAATACTATCTGGAAAAAATGCCACTCCCATCGGAGGCTGAACTTCTACAAGTACTTCTGCCATAGCCGAACAACCTAATCCATCTTCAACTGTCACATAATATGTCGTCGGAACAAGCGGACATACTTCTACAGCATCACCTACGTCACCAGTACTCCATAAAAAGGAATACGGATACCCAACTCCACCGACCACATCAGTAGTAATAATTGCGCATCCACTGGCACAGTGATAATCTGGACCCAAGAAAGCAGTAACTTTTGGATGTACTTCAACTTCTATTTGATTTATAGGCCCTGAATTAGGCAAAGTCTCATCTTCGGCATAGACAGAATATACAACCACTTCAACACTATTTGTTGGATTAAATAGATTGTCTGTAATTGTGCCAGTACCACCTGTAAATGTATGGTTCATCTCACCTGTTACGTTCGGATTGTCCTCTACCTCCACAATTATAGTATTGGTCGATCCATCTTCGGTTTGTAGTAAGATATTGGTAGTACCTCCATGACAAATTTCCTGATTATCACCTAGCACTTCTGGTGGTGTTCCACATTCTATTTCCCATGCAGGGCTGCTCATCATTCGGTCAAGCATACACTCGCCTACAGGATCTTCCCAGCACCCCAGAGATCCATGAGAAAATGTTTGAAAACTTATGCTCAGATCTTTTTTGTCTATACATTCCTGAGGGTCTTCGAAAACCTTGGTCGTCAAGGTAAAAGCCCAATCAATTTGTGCCATGGTAGATCCTATTCCCCAACCTTCTCCAGGCGAACAATCATTCTCACATCCTATGTTTTGACCTGTCGATACCCAAAAATAACCCCCAGGAAGAGGGTCTCCAGCATTCATACCTTGCTGATCACATTCGGAACAAGGAGAACAAAGTTGATTACAAATTTGCAAATTGCCATCATCATCAACATATGTACAAAGTATCGGATTCGCTTCTTGAAGAATTGGGGCACAATTGCTTCCTTCTTCATACCATAGTGAAGTTTGACCATTTCCAAAAGGAGCATTCAGCTCATAGTCAAAATTTGTCATATCCCATCCAGGTCCAAAATTGGGAACAAGCCCCATCAACCAATCGCCCCCACTTTCAGATGCATCATAGAAAAAACTTATTTCTATTGTCACTTCTTCACCTTGAGCAAATGGACCATCAAGAGGTAGATTTTCCAATTCTCTATGTGTAACTTCCATTTCTAATGACTCATCATTACAAGCTCCACCATCCATTTCTCCCATGCATATTATAACATTATTCGTAGTAGCCACGCATAATTCAAAAGAACCGTCATCCAGTCCAGAGGCAGGCAAACTTATTGGGTCCACTGTTATCATAATCCAATAATTTTCCTCTTCATCAAATACAGATGAAATAAGCAATTCGGGGGTATTACTTCCATTACTGCAAGACGGAGTCCCTCCAAAATCTACTAAAGTCAAGTTGTCACAATCTGGTCCTGAAAAAATTGACCAAACTGGATCCCATTGTCCCATAGGTTCTACCGTAGTCAACATTTGAGATGCATTATCATCTACAACAATCTGATACCATACTGTAGGCATTTGTGTAAATTCTGGGCATCCACCCATGGCATCATCTTCTGGACAAGCATAACCCAAATTTCCTGAGACACAATTATATGAAATCCCAAATCCATCATCAGTAATAGGAGTAATAGGATCCAAATTCATCAAATCAATACATTCATCAGGAGATGGTTCTGATCCTGAGGGTGCAATGGTAATCACAAATGATCCACAGTTATTTTCACTTTCATCAGTCGTAACTTTTACGTAGACCACTGAAGATTGAGGAAAGCAATCACCAATATTAAGCTCAACAGATCCATTGCAACTGGATTCAATCAATGTCATATCAAAACTAGTTCCACATCCGGCATCACTTGCGCCCCAATAAACTTCCATAGATATTGGTCCTTCTACATCAAGGGGCTCAAGGATTACATCATACTCATCATCATCTCCATTTGGAATATAGGTATACCATACTGAAGCATCCTGAGTAGCAGCACTACAATCTATATTTTCAAAATCAAAAGTAGCACAACACGTTGTCCCTTCATGTGAGCCTCCTCCTGTCAATTCTATTGGAGGATTACTACTAGAAGCACAGGGATTATCATTGGACGGAGCATCAGGACAAAAACCAGCATTCGAAAACAAGGGTTGAGCAAATAACAAGAATACAAATAACTTGTTGAGGGCTTTCATTTTAAACGTTTTTGATGAAGTAGTCATATTTAAATATTAAAATCTCCCTCTCTAAATCTTCAAGAGTTTGTGAAATGCGCTTTTCTTTGATTCTGAGTGAGTCAAAATCATCAAATAGACACCATTGGGCTGTTCGCCAAGATAAATTGTCTTGTTCAAGGATGATATCCTTCCTCTGCTCACTTCTCTACCCATTAAGTCTCTGATAATAAAATCGACTTCTTCAGCAACATTTAATGACACATTGAAGGCATCATTGGATGGATTTGGGCGAATGCTAATTCCTTGAAGCAGCTCCTCGCTCACTCCGATGACAACAGCATCTTCTCCATCACAATTTTCATCAATTCCATTTCCAGGTATATCCTCAGCATCTGGATTAATTTCTGCATTCTCATCATCACAATCTTCATCCGAATTGAAACCATCCATATCCACATCGATCACCACAACCAGGTCATCGCAATTTTCATCGACATCATTATTAATAATCTCTTCCGCATCAGGATTGATTTCCGCATTGGTGTCATCACAATCTTCATCAGAATTGAAACCGTCCATATCTTCATCGATAATCAGAGCAACACCGTCACAATTTTCATCGACGTCATTATTTATAACCTCTTCTGCATCAGGATTGATTTCTGCATTGTTATCATCACAATCTTCATCTGAATTAAAGCCATCCATATCTTCATCGATAACCAGGGCTATACCGTCACAATCTTCATCCACATCATTGTTTGGAATCTCATCTGCACCTGGATTGATATTCATATCTTCCTCATTGCAATCTTCAATGCTAAAATACCCATCATTGTCCATATCTGGATAAAGTATATTCTTCGTAGTATTGGTCACTACAGCAGGATTATTGTCAAAATAAATATGCGCAGTATTTTCAATCAGAGTTCCCACTTCCACATCTTCATTTATTGTAGCACTATAAATCAAATATCCTTGACTACCAGCTAAGTCAGCTGTACTATCCGGAAGATTAATATTGTCAAAATTAAATATCAAAATACGGTCTTCACGTCGTGAAAAGGTCAGGAATTCATCATGACTGCCAGCGATATATTGAACAGAATTCACATTTAAAAACTCTGATAAAGTATCTCTTATTTCAATTTTTTCCGCAGGAGCATTTCCAGTATTTTGGAATCTAATTTTGAACACCAATTCATCTTCTTCAATGTCTGTATATCCCTCTACATGTGCAGGCTCAACAGCCTTGTCATTTGGGTCATAACTACATAGAATACTCACAGTGATGTCTTTCTCCTTCCAAATTTCTGTTGTACCATTCGCATTTAATAATTCTATAAAAATCTTATGGTCCACCACCCAACCAACTGGAACATCAGGAGGGCCAGGTATATAGACTTCTAAGCTTTTTGAAATCAAGCCACCAGGAAGTAAATCTTCAAAAAACCATCCCATAGTATTAGGAGCGATGAAGGTGTCAATTGCCGCTGAGGCTGGAAAATCATCTGGCAATATATCTTCATCAAGAGTGGCCCATAGAATTCCACTTTCTTCTATATTGCCATTGTTCCTCGCATATAGCGTGAAGGTTCTTTCAGAATTGCAACGATGAATTAGATTGTGATAGATGTTTACATTTCTAATCAAACTAATATCCGGTGTCAGTCCAAATTCGACTTTTACGCAGTTTTGTGTTGAATCCAAAGTTACCGAAACAATGCTATCTGTAGTCAACAGATGATTATGCAAATTGCCCTGCACATATGTAAGCGTATATTCTCCTTCTTCAAGCAACAAGGTGTCCTCGCTAGCCGTGGTATTGTAAATTAATACTAGCTCTGGTTCAAGTAGGAAGGAGCCTTGTTCGAATGAAATATCCAATGAATCTCTTACTCCATCTTCATTAACATCAATATAAAAGTCAGTAATTAGTTTATACAATACGGGTTCATAGCAATCCTCATCCAGACCAGTACAATCCACCAGGACAGATCCAATTCGCTCACATCCCATTGCATCGGTAACGGTCAAAGAATATGAAGTAGGAATCACAGGACAAACTTCTATCATATTGGTATTGTCACCAGTACTCCATTGATAAGTGGATCCGACATCACTTGCAATCCCTATCATGGTGCATCCGTCTGTACATTCACATACTGCATCTTCAAGTTCCTCAAGATATTGTGAACGTACCAAAACCTCCACTAAAGTTTTTGGCCCATTACATGTCAACAAAGAATCAACCGCATAGACTTCATATTGAATTATTTGATCTTCCGTGCTATTATTGACTAAAAAATCAGCGATGACACCAACTCCATTTTCGAAAACATGATCATTCGCTCCAGTAATGAATAGATTATCAACAGCCTTCACAACGATAGTATTCAGGCTGCCATCTTCCATACTCAATGCTATATCTGATATTTGTTTGGTGCAAGCCTCAACATCTTGTGCAGTCACTTTTGCCGGAAGCTCGGTACATCCAATTTTCCAATTGGTGCTGAACATCGCCCTATCCAATAAACATTCTCCGACTGGATCTTCCCAGCATCCTGCTACTCCATCAGAAAAAGTCTGAAAACTGATAAATAGATCATTTTTATCTGCACAGTCATTCAAATCTTCAAATTCTTTCACTTTCAGCTTGAAATTCCAATCTATTTGTGCTTGAGTAGATCCTATCCCCCATCCTTCTCCAGGCGAGCCATCATTCTGGCAACCTGTATTACCACCATTCGAAACCCAAAAATATCCACTTGGCAGAGGATCGTCTTCTATCATAAATGGTTGTGGACATTCCGAGCATGGAGAACATAGTAGATTGCACAATTGTAAATTGCCATATTCGTCTCTATATGTACAAAGAATTGGGACATCTTCTCGAATGATTGGAGCAATATCAGATCCTTCTTCATACCAAATTCCAGGCATTCCATTTCCATAAGGTACATTGGACGTATAATCATATTCTTCCATGTCCCAACCTGGTCCAAATATCGGTACAAAACCAATAAACCAATCGGCGCCACTTTCAGTAGCATCATAGAAGAAACTAATATTTACTTCGACTTCTTCACCAGGGCAAAATGGTCCATCCAAAGAAAGGTCTTCATTGTCTCTATCTGTTATTTCAATGACAAGAGACTCATCTTCACATGCACCTCCTTCTAATTCTCCCAGGCAAATAATGGCATTGACGGTAGCTGCAAGACACATTTCAAATGATCCATCATCTATACCTGATGGAGGCACACTGGCTGGATCAACGGTGACACTGATCCAATAATTATTTTCATCATCAAAAATTGAATTTTGGTGCAGATCGGGCGTATTATCTCCATTGCTACAAACTGGTGTCCCGCCAAAATTCACCGCACTCATATTGTCACAATCCGGGCCAGAATATACAGTCCAAATCGCTTCCCAATTGCCATTAGGCTCTATTGTCGTGAACATCTGAGCTCCTCCATCTTCGGTTATCACATGAAACCACACTGTAGGCATCTCCATAAATTCCGGGCAACCTCCAAGGCTATCCGTTTCTGGGCAAGCATAATCCAAACATCCGTAAACACAATTATAATTTATTCCAAACGGCTCCTCGACTTCAAGAAAAATTGGAGGATGATTGGTCAATTCAATACAATTATCAACCGAAAAGTATTCGCACTCCGCTGAACTTACACTAATGGTAAAGGCCCCACAGTTTTCTTCGTCTTCATCGCTCGTCACCTTTATAAAAATGACATCATCCGCGGCAATGCAATTACCAACTTTTATTACGTCATTAGTCACATTACAAGTAGATTCAATCAAAGTAAGTGCTTCAGTGCATCCTGCATCGGGCAATCCTGTATAAAGCTCGATAGTGAATGGACCACCACCTTCGTCAGATTCAAAAGTTACATCAAATCCTGGATCCATTTCTATATCAGGCGTATAGCTATACCAGACTGAAGCTCCATCTGTGGCTGCACTGCAATCAACATTCTCTATATCTATTGTCGCACAACATGTGGTTCCTTCATGAGATCCAATTGCCGTCAAATCTATTGGTGGATTATCGCTCGTTACACATGGATTATCATTGCTCGGGGCATCGGGGCAAAAATTAGAATTTGAAAACGAAATTTGAGTAATAAAAAAAAGTAAACAAAAAGGGTAGATAGCTTTCATTGTGTTTCGGTTTGATATTATAGTGGCATTCTATAAATATAGACTATGAAATTAAGGATTCCGCTGCATTTACCAAATATGATAATAATGACTAAACACCTGACTTTTCACCCTGATCAAACCAAGTCAGCACATTGTCCTCCAATAAGTGCCTAATCAAACTTTGAAAACATCAATAAATTCACCTTTTATGACTTTATACTGATAGGTCTCCATAATGTATTTTGATATGGCTTTCATATGTACCGCTCCATATAGGAATGATAGATCTTTTATGTTATAAAAGTGATTATGAAACCATTAAATGAAGGAGTGAGTTAGCGATGGGTAGCAATAATCCCTATGATAAATGCATATGAATATAAGAATTTGATGATTAGATCACCTAAAACATATAATTAAAATTTACTATTCTCTGATTACCAAACGATTGGACCATCAATATGATTTCTCCAAAAAAAGTAATATTGAAATAGCTAAATAGTCTACCTTCTTCGTCCCATTCCAGGCATTCCACCCATCATCTTGTCCATCCCTTTGCCCTTGCTCATTTGATGCATCATTTTACGCATTTGGTCAAATTGCTTGATAAACATATTGATTTCGTGAATATTCTTACCTGCTCCTTTAGCAATCCTTCTCTTACGAGACATATTGAGCAATTCAGGTCTGTTTCTCTCCTCAGGAGTCATGGACAAAATGATCGATTCTACCTTGGAGAAAGCGCTATCATCTATGTCCAAGTTTTTAGTCATTTTACTCATTCCTGGGATCATATTGACTAAAGATTTAATATCTCCCATCTTACGAATTTGATTCAACTGACCGAGGAAGTCATTGAAGTCAAATTTATTTTTTCTAATTTTCTTTTCGAGGCGTTTTGCTTCCTTCTCATCAAACTGCTCCTGCGCTTTTTCTACAAAGGAGACAATATCTCCCATACCAAGAATACGCTGTGCCATTCGTTCAGGGTGGAATACATCCAAGGTATCCATTTTTTCCCCTGTACTCACAAATTTGATAGGTTTACCGACAGTATATTTGACAGTCAAAGCCGCTCCACCACGAGTATCACCATCCAATTTGGTAAGCACTACCCCATCGTAATCGATTCGCTCATTAAAAGCTTTGGCAGTGTTAACCGCATCCTGACCAGTCATTGAATCCACTACAAATAAGGTCTCGGTCGGGTTGATGCCATTCTTGATCGCTTCGATTTCGTCCATCATCTCATCATCCACAGCCAAACGTCCAGCGGTATCCACAATCACTACATCATGACTATTTGCCTTTGCATAAGCTATGGCATTTTGTGCAATGGACACGGGATTTTTATTCTCTGGTTCTTTGTAAATGGCGACACCTACTTGCTCTGAAACCACAGTCAACTGGTTGATTGCAGCTGGACGATAGACGTCACAGGCAACTACAAGTGGTTTTTTACTTTTCTTTTCCTTAAGATATTTAGAAATCTTTCCAGTGAATGTGGTCTTACCAGATCCTTGAAGACCTGCTATCAGAATAATCCCAGGATTCGCCTTAATATTAATACCAACCGCTTGACCACCCATCAATTCGATCATCTCGTCCAAGACGATCTTTACCATCAATTCACCTGGCTTAACAGCATTCAATACATTGTCAGATCCGAGTGCCTTGTCCTTTACCTTGTCGGTAAAATCTTTGGCAATTTTATAGTTTACATCTGCTGCTACTAGTGCACGTCTGATTTCCTTAATCGATTGTGCAATATTTATTTCCGTTAATTTGCCTTCTCCCTTCAGATTCTTAAAGGCACCTTCTAACTTTTCACTTAAATTTTCGAACATGATTTGTATTGATTTCTATTCTTCTATCAAATTGAACGGCAAATATAGCATTATGAAGTGATATACATTTGTCATCCGATTTGAAAATCGAATTATTGAACTACTATCTTTTAAAGTGTGGCAACTATAAAGCCTAAGGTTATCCCATCGCCAGTTAAACAAAACATCTTTTCACAACCATATTATGCTGAAATGAAAAGACACGACTTGTAATACTTCCTGGTTACTCTACAATCTTGGCTTCCATCACGATTGGACCATGCTTTTTCTCATTTACAGAAATTGTAAATCCTGAAAATCGCACTATAGCCCCCTTAACTACCTTCCTTTTGATCAAACTCCCATTTTTCTTTGTCAACTCTATGGATTCGACCACACCACCATCTTCATCAAGTATATCAATCATGGATGGTTTCAAATTCTTATGACCTTTATGCTCCATCTTGTCAATATACAAACTCAATCCTTCACTCAATATGGTAAATACCTGATCTGCTGTAAGACTCGCTTTCTGGTTTTTGAATAATGAATATGAAACTTTATCTGATTTAAGGAAAAAGTTCCTTGTGATAGGCTTCTTCATACGTGACAACCTTTCACTTTCATTATTTGTAGTATAATCCATTATCGTCAAGGTATCATAAAAATATCCTCCTTCACCTTGACTCATTCCTTCTCCCTGCAAGAAAAATAGCCCCATTAATATCAATCCAATTTTAATCTTCATTTTTAACTTAGTTTGTATTTATATTTTTTCTTCTTATTAATTTTATCGTCCAATTTAGGTTGACCATACAATTATCAAAACTCATCGCCAAATCTCTCTTACCTCCATTCAATCTTCCAATCTTTCTCAATCTTTCAAATCTTTCAAATCTTCCCAATCTTTCCCAATCTTTCCCAATCTTTCAAATCTTAAAAAACCAACTCATAAAACAACAGCTCCTCTTTTTCCTCGCCAAAAATAATAGTCTTCTTAAACTCCAACCCCAAATTCTCTATCAATTTTTGTGAAGCAAGGTTTTCTTTTGAGGTAAAAGCTGTAATCCCTGACAATTTCAAATCATCTCTAGCAGCAGCCTTCACCGCATTCGCCCCTTCCGAGGCATAACCCATTTTCATAAATTCTGGTAGCATGGCAAATCCGATATCTACTCCATCGACATCATCGCGATTGTAAAGCGATATACATCCAATCTTGCTTTTGTCAGATTTTCGAGTCATTAGAAAGTTACCATAGCCGTGTTTGTCATAATGGTCCATCATCTTTTCCTGAACATATTTCTCAGCATCTTCAATGGTATGAACATTTCGTTGACCAATATTTTCGATCCACTCCTTGGTGTTTACAAGTGTCAATACAAATGAAGCATCATGCAAGGCCATCGGTGTCAATATGAGTCTTTCTGTTTCTATCTGCATCCCTATGCAACGTTTACTTTTTCTTTTTCTTTTTACTGCTCTTCGCCAATGGATTGAAATCAATGCACTTTTGAATCCAATATTCTAAATCCTCATCCATATCCAGCCCTGCTTCATCCACGAATACATACCCCCTCATGGCTCTTCCTGTAAAATTCATTTCACTGACATACTCCTTACTCAATGCTTCTTCATACGCATCAGTTCCAATCCGAGCCATCAATTGATTTTTCACAATACCACACAACATTTTATCATCCAACATATAACAAAGTCCACCCATCATTTTCTTAGAATGAAAATCAACATTTTTCTCTTTCAAGATTCTGTTGATACGTTCTTCTTGATATTCATCGTATGCCATTTTTTATATTGTTTTTTATTTTGCCAAATCGCTTGAAGCGCGGAATCGCTTGAGTCACAGAATCTTTTTTTTGAAATTTAAAAACTTATTAATCATTAATTCTATCACTCTGTATTTTCAACAACCGGACAACTAACCAACTCAATAACTCAACAATGCAATAGTGAATTAACTCAAATAAGCATTCACATTCCCTTCGATTCTCTTCAAAGCATCCTCATCCTGTGTTTTTTCAAAACGCTTTCCCGTTATTGTTTCATACAACTCGATATATCTATTAGACACCAACTCCACAAAATCATCAGGCATTTCTGGCATCACCTGCCCTTCCTTCCCTTGAAATCCGTGATCCATCAACCATTCTCTTACAAATTCCTTGCTCAATTGTTTTTGAGGTTCGCCATTTTCTTGTCGTTCTTCATATCCATCTGCATAAAAATATCTCGAACTATCTGGAGTATGAATCTCGTCCATCAATATTATTTCATCACCAATCAATCCAAATTCATACTTCGTATCTACTAAAATCAGTCCTCGTTCTGCCGCCATCTCAGTACCCCTCCAAAATAATTGCAGGGCATAATCTTCCAATTGCTCCCACTGGGCTGGTGTTACGATTCCTTGTTCCAAAATTTCTGTCTTGGATATATCTTCATCATGACCTTCTTCAGCCTTGGTGGCAGGGGTAATAAGAGGTCTTGGAAATCTATCATTCTGTCTTAATCCATCCAACATTACCTCACCGCAGAGCACTCTCTTTCCAGCCTTGTATTCTCTCCAGGCATGCCCTGCCATATATCCGCGCACAACCATCTCAAGCATAATTGGTTCACACTTTTTCCCCACTGCAACATTGGGATCCGGAGTAGCTTCCAACCAATTGGGTACGATGTCTCTTGTAGCATTGAGAAAATGACTTGCTACTTGATTCAAAACCTGACCCTTAAATGGAATGGCTCTCGGTAATATATGATCGAATGCCGAAATACGATCAGTAGCCACCATCACCAGCTTATCACCTACAAAATATACGTCTCTCACCTTACCCTTGTATACTTTTTGTTGGTTTGGGAAGGTAAAATCGGTTCTGGCTATCGCATTATATTGATTGGACATTTAATTAAATCGTTTTTACTTTGATTAAAAGTTATGCATTCGAAATTCTCGTATTAGAATGGATAAAAATCAGAAAAAACTGTTCTCCATTGCTACGTTAATTTCCATCTTTTTAATAAAAAAACAAATGTAAGGATTTCATTAAACAAAGAAGTGATTTACTCGATTAGATAACAAAGATATAAGGTTTTTTCCAAGCTTAAAAAAAGAGAAATCAAGGTCAATTTGCATCAAATATTAAGTAGAAATATTGTTAATAAGAATTTCTTTCTTAATCAATTTTAAAATTCATTTTTTCCTTTCAAATTGTTGTTTAACGACTAAAAAAAGAAAATAATTAAAACATCTTTCCAAATTGTTACTGTTTTAATTTTTATCTCCTCATATTTGCCATTTACGATAAAAACAACAAAATCGATAGTATTGTACTGGTTAGAAAATATAGATAAATACATAGAACATTTTGCTTCTCCTGCTATTCAACAAAGGGGCAAAACACTGGCAAATATCGGTGCACTGAGGTCGGTGGAGTACGATACGGAAAACAATAAAGGGACTGCCGAAGTCAGCTCTGGAGAGCTCTTCAAGGTGGAGATTGAAAATGGTGTTAGTCAAGATTTCAGGAATATCAATACATCATGTAATTGTGATTATGAAAATGGCATGTGCAAGCATGAAGTGGCCGCTTTACACGGCTTAAAAAAGAAATTTCAGTACAATTCTGCGGCTATTATCAACATTATAAATCAGACCAACACCATCCACAATAGCTCCAGCGAACTTGAATTGGATGAGCAGATTTTGTCTAAATATTACCTGGAAGCGCAGTATCCACCAAGGGTCAGAGATGCTTCAGAAATGGTGGTCAAATACAATACGATTTCTGACAGTTTGCTATCTTTTGATATCGGAGAGAAGGCCTATAGATGGGAAAAAGAAAGCTACGATTATGAGACGGTCAACTTCCTCATGGCTCAGGACAAAGTGACCACCAGGTGTTCGTGCAATAAGCAAGTAATGGAACTTTGCAATCATCAAATGAAGGCATTGCACCATATAGTAATAGAACTGGGCTTGCAAGATCTATTGACCAACTTTCCAGATATTGATGTACTAAAAGAGACAGCCTATACGGAATATGGACTTTCAGGACCGGAAGAGGTGGATAAATATTTCACTCTTACCCTGACCAATAAAGGTCCCGAATACATGCCAAAAGACAAAGAGTTGGTTTCGTATTCGGATCATTTGTTCTTGATCAAAAAATTGGAGCAGATCAATGATACCTCTCCCTACAATGCAATCAATGAATCTGACATTACCGACGACAATCTGCAAGGTATCGCGATATATCTGGACAACAAATCGGATACAATTCCAATTCGTTTGCATGTAATATCAGGAAAAACCAACAAGAAAAGTGAAAAAATAGTCAGCAGTGTACAAAGTGTAGATGATCCTTCACAAATCAACCCTGCCCTCAGAAGTATCTATCTCGACTATGAAAAAGTAAGAAGCCTCTACAACAGTCAATTTCCTGATAGTGTCCATCCTAAAATGCTGAATTTGTTGACCAAGCACCTGGAGACATTGAGACAAGTACCTCTGTACTACATGAAGGAAAAATTTAGTTTTCGTAGAGCGGATATGCGTAATGTAGAATTTGCCGAAACACCTGCAAAAGTTTTGATCAAAGCCAGGTCAAATAATGCCCAGTATGTGATGGAAGGCTTTATTTTGTTTGGTGAAGAAGAAGTTGCCATTAAGAGCCTTGAAGGTGATACCAATTCATTATTGCTTTTTCACAATAATCAATTCTACATAATAGAAAATCTTAGGGCGAGCAGGTTGATACAACTATTGATCGAAAGGCCCATTCTTAAATATTCAATCAAATCCAAAGAATCATTCAACGAACAAATCGGCAAATTATCACATGTTGCCCAGCTTGAATTCAAAGGTGACAACATTGGACCCGAAGAGTTGAAAATAGCTCCAAAAGAGAAGAGTATTGATCTCTCAGAAAGTGGAAACAGTCTCATCCTACAGCCATACATCCGATATGAAGATGAAGTCAAATACAGGCCTGTTCTTGATGCAGAAAACATCTCTGGAACTGAAAAATTGATCCTCATCAAGAGAGACCGTGAAGAAGAAGAGAGATTTGTCAAGATCCTTTCTGAATTTGATGCCGAGTTTGAAAATCAGAGTCATCTCGGATTTTTCTATAAGCATTTGGATTCTGTAATTAATACGCCTTGGATTTTCGAGCTGTACCGATTCTGTAAGGAAAACGAAATATTAATCACTGGATATGAAAACCTGGAGAAGATAAATTACAATCCTCATCAGGCAAAGGTAAATATCAGCTTGAGTTCAGGAATCGATTGGTTTGAAGGTGATGTAGATATGTCATTTGGAGAGCAATCCGTAGAAATGAAAGCATTGCGTGATGCTATCTTGAACAATAGCACCACCGTAAAACTAGCAGATGGAACTCAAGGATTGTTGCCTGAAGAGTGGATAGATAGACTTTCGGCCATTTTCAGAAATAGTGATGTCGTTGACGGCAAATTGCTAATCAGCAAGATGAAGTTCAATTTGATCGATTCGCTTTTTGATGAGATCAATGATGAGCAGCTGAAAATGGAAATCGACTACAGGAAACGACTCCTCCTTGATTTTGACAATATTGAAGAAGTACCGCTGCCTGAATCTGTCAATGCCACATTAAGACCTTATCAAAAACAGGGATTTTATTGGTTGAAATTTTTGGACGACTTTGGTTTTGGAGGATGCCTAGCTGATGATATGGGACTGGGTAAGACACTACAGGTGCTTACCTTTCTAGCCTATAAAAAAGAACATGGCGCAAAGACGAATCTCATCGTACTGCCAAAATCTCTTCTTTTCAACTGGGAGGATGAGATCAACAAATTTTGCCCTTCGATCACCTACCTGATTTATCATGGTAACAAACGAAAACTGGAACTCAAAAACTTTGAGAAATACGATGTGATCTTATCTACTTATGGCACGGTCACCAATGACATTGAAGACATCATGCAGCATCATTTTTCTTATTGCGTGCTGGATGAATCTCAAGCCATTAAAAACCCAACGAGCAAGCGATACAAGGCCATGCGGCTGATCAAGTCAGACAACAAGATTGTGATGACAGGAACTCCGATAGAAAATCAGACTTTCGATCTTTTTGCCCAGTTCAATTTTATCAATCCAGGATTTTTCGGATCAAGTACACAATTCAAAATGCATTTTGCAGAGCCAATTGATGTATATGGAAATCAAGCAGTAAGCCTGGAATTGAGAAAGCTGGTAAAACCGTTTTTATTAAGAAGAACCAAGGAGCAAGTTGCCAAGGATCTGCCTCCAAAAACTGAAAGCATCATCCATGTAGAAATGACTGCCAAGCAGCGTGTTATTTATGATGCATTCGTGCAGAGATACAAGGACTACGTCAGTCAGAAAATAAGTGAAAATGGAATTCAAAGGTCCAAAATGTTTGTCATCGAAGCCTTATTGAAATTGAGGCAGATTTGTAATAGCCCTGCACTTCTGAATGAAGACCAGGACTATCCAAATGAATCGGTGAAAATCGATGTTTTGATGGAGCGATTAACAGAATTGATCCCTGGACATAAGGTACTGGTGATCTCTCAATTCACATCGATGCTGTCTTTAATAAGAGAAAAAATAGAAGCTGCTCAAATACCATATTCATATCTCGACGGCTCGACAAGAGATAGAAAACAAGTGGTAGACAACTTCAATCAAAATGATGAATATAGAATCTTCTTGTTGAGCCTTAAAGCGGGTGGTGTAGGTCTTAATTTAGCATCTGCAGACTACGTCTTCCTCGTTGATCCATGGTGGAACCCAGCTGCTGAAACACAAGCAATTGATAGAGCCCACAGAATAGGACAGGAAAATCATGTATTCGCCTATCGTATGATATGTAAAGATTCGATCGAAGAAAAAATTCAGATTCTACAGCAGAAGAAGCGAAAAATGGCGAAGGATATTATTCAAGTGGAAGAAAGCTTCATGAAGTCGTTGACACAAGATGATATTATGGCTCTGTTTTCCTAAGCTGGATGATGACCTTTTTTAACCGCTAAGACGCGAAGTACGCAAAAAAACTCCCTCTTACTCCGTGCATCTCTGTGTAATATTTCTCCGTGTAACTCCGTGACTCCTCCGCGCACCTCTGTGAAATAAAACGCCCAAGATCACTCTGCCACCACCAAAGCTATCCTTTCGGTCACTACTCCCTTCTCCTCACTCACCTCCAAATAATAAACCCCACTCAACAGCCCATTATTCTCCCCTACCAACTGACCTCCAACTCTAGAAAAACTAACCAATCCAGTAACATCCTGCCCAGTCACCGAAACCACCTTTACAGATTCAATTGCATAATCACCAATTGATTCAATAGTAAAATTCACCCTCGCAGGATTTGGATAAACCTTAAACTCAGACGGCACCAATTCTGAAACACCAGTCGGAGAAAGCAAATAATCTGGCGTCTCAAAGACACAACCATTTGCATCAAAAATCACAGATCGATAGATTCCCTCTGTCAATCCTGAGATTTCCATTCCAGTACCCACAACTTCATCATTGAGATACCAAGTAACTTCATAAGGTTCAGTTCCCCCTTCAACGCTTATTTCAATCTGTCCATCATTCAAATCACTAATAGTCATACTTTCCACGGTGACTTCCAAAGGCATGGGTGATGTTACAGTCTGTTCTACCGACAACGTACATTGATTCAAGTCCGTAACCAACAAATGATATGTACCCGCTACCAAGTCTGTCATTTTTGACATTCCGTTCTCCAATTCTTCCCATTCAAATTGATAAGGCTGAGTTCCACCTTCCACAAATACACAAATCTGTCCGTCATGACTATCCGAACAGCTGAGATCAGTTACCATTGAAGAAGCCACCTCAAGAAGGTCGGGCTGAGTCACAGTGAATATCACTTCTTCAGTACAGCCATTGACATCGGTCGCTTTCAAGGTATAATCCCCTGCTGGCAAATCAGATCGTACAAGGTCAACACTTCCATCTTCCCAATCATACACAAATCCTCCATTGCCTCCACTTACCATTGGATTTATTTGACCATTGGATTCACCAAAGCATCGAACATTAGAAATATCGCTTTCAAAGGTGATTGCTTCAGGTTGTGTGATAGTATATGATTCTATTTTTTCACAGCCATTTGTCAAAGTAATATTAGCGGTAAATACACCTTCTCCAATATCATTGAGGGTAATACCCGACTCATTATTATCCCATTCTACAGATTCAATATCTTCGTCGCTAGAAATAGTTATGCTGGCATCATTACCACCAAAACAAGAGACATGATTCAATTCGGCACTCACTTCGAATACACAATTCACTTCATTTACAATAATATTATAATCAGCAGAACAACCATTGTAATCAGAAATTGTGACGGAATAATTTCCTGGTGCCAGATCGTTGATTGAAGAAGTAGTTTCTCCAGTAGACCATTCAATACTGTAAGGCAGCGTACCACCTTCTATATCCACTGATGCCGTTCCGTCATTCACCCCAGCTACGGTTTGATCCGAAGAATTTACAGTGCTCATCAATGGCATTGGTTCTTCAATTTGTACGGTCATCGCAGATACACATCCGAGTGCATCCGTAATAGTCACCTGATACTCCCCTTCTCCCACAGAAGAAAACTGAGATACATCCTCCTCCGAATGAGACCAAACATATGAGAAAGGTCCCAAGCCATTTTCTACTACAACTTCAAGACTGCCATCCATACCTCCAAAACAAGAAGGATAAGAGACTAAACTTTCAACACTCAGATTGCAACTAGTTCCCTGACAATCTACTACTCCTTTGACGGATTTTTCACAACCTTCTTCGGGTGTAGCCACCACCAGATATGATTCTCCTTCAAAAAGCATATCTCCATGAGAATTTCCAGACAAGGTATAGGGAACATCCGACTCTACTGAGATTTGTAATTCTGAATATCCATTCTCCAAACATTGAGTCGAAACATTCAATGAAAAGCTCGGCAACTCTATAGGTTCTGAAGACAAGGAAAAAGATACCATGCCTGAGATATTATTGTTGTTGGTTTGTGATGCAGAAATTTGTAAAAAATACGTCTGATTGATTTCTAACCCTGCTAAAGGAATAGAACCATCACATGCTTGTAATCCAGTCTCACAAACAATCTCTTCCAACGAATCACACATGCCTTGATAGATAGTAGCATTGGTAATAAAATCGCTTTCGATATTCAAATAAAGCACACTCTCCGTAGCTACAAACGAAAACCATCTGTCCTTGTCTGCGTATATATCGCAACTCGAATGAATTCCTGAAAATGATTGTCCAGAATTATCATAGGTTATTTCTTGATCGGCAAATATTTCAGTATTGGTTAAACAATCATCAGATTCTGGAATTACTGGATCGATTGCAGACAACACTATTTCAGCACCTCCCTCAATAATGGCAAAGGTCCCACTGATTTGAATATAAAACATTGAATTCGCCTTCAAATCAAGTAGGCTAAATTTTCCTCCTTCCAATTGCGCATGAATCTCCTTAAAATCTTCATCATAGACAACAGTATTCTCCGCAAAATCAGACACAATATCTACATTGATATTTTGATAATCATCTGTATTAAATGTATACCAAAGATCACTTCTTGCCAGCAAATTATCTTCTGGAACAGTGGCTTCAATATTCCCGTGTGTATTGTCAATATTATAACCTCCAGCATTAATAGTAAGCGGTACAGCCATGGCTACGATATCCTCTATCGCAGGCTGCGGCACTTCATTAATATAATTGGCTGAAATGCAATTTTTTCCTCTGGACAGTCCATAATCTGAATCAATTCCACTTATTCTTATATAATACGTTTGATCTTTTATAGCATTAAAGACTACCTCTTCACCTCTGAATCCATGCTCATCTTTATTGGTGCAAGACATTTCTATCAAAGCGCCACAAGTTCCTGTATATATTGAAATAAGGTCATTGTAATTGGCTTCATTGGTAAGTTTGATAATCCCATCTTGCGGTGCAATAAGAGAGTACCAGAGACTTCCTTCACCATTTGAATAACAAGAATTTTCAGGGCCACTAAATACGGCATTTTTATTATTTGAGACCAGACAGGCCTTCCCTATCTCAAGCATTTCAAAGTTTTGGCAGAGATCATTAATTGAGCCATTGCCTATCACTTTTACATTATCAATTCCTGCCCACCAGCCCCATTCATTGCCATCATCATATCTGAATATTACTTGCATATTTGTAGATCGGTACTCCGTGAGATCCAATCGAATAGGCATGTAATTGGTTATCTGCGGACCACCAACTGCATCAAAAAACTCTTTGACCAACTTGATCTTTTCACCATCATTTACATACACACTGATATTTTCAAAATCTCCATACCTTCTAAATATCAATTCCATCTCCAGAATAAAAGTGGCGTATTGTGAGCCATCAAACCAAGGCGACATCAAGTCCGCCGTACTGAAGGGTGCATCTCTTCCTATTTTATCATCATCAAAAAATGCAAAACAAGAACTATTCATTGACGTAGCTGAAGAATTGTCATTGTCAAAAAGACCAAAAACCCAATCTTGCTCGCCTTCCAAAATGCTTGTAGACCAATCTTCTGGCAATGCACAATCATTAAATTGCTCAATAAATATAAGATCGCCTTCTCCACTTCCAATCACCTCAACATTATCGATCCCTGCATACCAGGCATACATTTCCATGTCATCGTATATGTAGACGATTTTCAATTCTGTGCTTTGGGTAAAAAATGAAAGGTCTAATGAAAGCGGTGCAAAATCCGAAAATTGAGAACCTGTCTGTTGGCCTTCTCCATATTCCGCAAGCAAAATCCGTTGTCCATCCGATTCTTCGGCATAAATAGAAAACGTCGAAGTGCCATAAGCTCTGAAATGAACATCAGTATGCAATCTCACCGTATTATATCCCATAGTACTGAAAGTCGGAGTAGAAGCTTCTGCCACGAAGGTAGGCGTATTGTTGCCCAGGATATCATCATCAAAAACCATCATACAAGTACCATCGATCGAAGTAGAATCGCTGTTGTCATTAGTTGGTTGTCCCACATAAAATCCTATGCCATCACCGTAGGAAATATTGGTTCCCCAATCAGAAGGGACCATGCATTCATTAAAATTTTCTGAGTACAAAAGTTCTTGTCCAGACAATGGGTTAATCGCTAAAACTAAGAGAGAAAAATAAATATATTTAAAATATCGCTTCATAACCCAATGATTTATATACAATTATACTTATTTTGGTGCAGAATTAATTATGAATTGCTAAATTATTTTTGAACTTTATGGATAATTGTGTCAACTCAACTTTACAAGTTTACGCACCTCCCGCGGAAGGTTGGACTTCTGCTCATATAGGTCATCTCTATCGTTCTTTTGGCTATGGTGCTACCTATGATCAAATTCAAAATGGGCTCTCAATGACTCCTCAAGAATTGGTCGATCAACTTCTGGATGAAGCGGTAAATTCGCCACAACCTGAAACTCCATATTGGTCAGAATACAATTCAGATGACTATGGCGAAGATTTAGATAATTTAAGATACCAACATTATATTGAGACCAGATACAATTGGATGCTTCAGGGCACACAACATCCATTCCTGCATAAAATGAATGTGTTCTGGCATGATCATTTTGCCACAGAGAATGAGGTCTATTATTGCAACAGTTATATGTGGTCTTACTTTGCCTTGATCAATAAACATGCATTTGGTAATTTCCGTACTTTCGTAGAGGAAATGGGCCTCAATGAGGCAATGCTTATTTATTTGGATGGTAATGACAACGTGGTCGATGAGCCCAATGAAAATTATGCAAGAGAGTTAATGGAACTCTTTACCATGGGCGAAAATAATGGATATACTCAGACCGATATTGAGGAAGTGTCCAAGGCATTGACAGGCTACTACCTATCCAAATATGCTTGTAACCTCGGCCCTGAATTCCGACCAGAAAGACATGACAATTCTGTCAAAACCATCTTTGGTCAAACTGGAAATTTTGGATATGAAGATGTGCATGAATTGATATTCACACTGCGAAGAGATCAAGTAGCGCATTACATCTGCACCAAAATTTATAAGCACTTTGTCTATCGCAATCCTGAGCCTTCTATAATTGAAGGATTGGCAACAACTTTCATAGATAACAATTGGGAAATAGTGCCCGTATTGCGACAGCTTTTTGCCAGCGAACATTTTTATGAAACCGTTTTCCATGGGGCGAAAATAAAATCACCGGTAGACCTGGTCCTGCAATTGGTAAATACATCCGGGCTTAATGTCTATGATGACTTTGAAGAAGGAATTTTAAGTTATTTGGATTATATATCCCGTCAAATGGGTCAAGATTTATTAAATCCTCCCAATGTCGCTGGTTGGCCTGGACATAGATTTTGGTTGAGCGAAAATGCATTGGCATACAGGTGGACCTATTGTCAATCTATCCTCAATAACTACCTCAATGATAGTGGGAAAGAAAAAATAAGACAGCTGGCGATTCAGGTCTCAGACAGCATCTCAGACCCTTTGTCTATTGCAATAGCTATGACAGAATTATTGATAGGTAGATCAGTGGATCCTGAACTCATTGATGTGGCTGTACTGCATCTAAAAGGCAGTATCCCAGAAAATTATTTTGAAGATGGATCATGGAATCTGTATTGGGAAGAAGCTCCAGATCAATTGTTGAATATGTATAGATTTTTTAATCAGTTGCCTGAATATCAACTCACTTAAGCTATGGAAAAATACGACATACATAAGGATGTAAAGAAACGATTTGGTTCGAGGTTGGCTGATGGAAAAGCACATGTAGAAGCACATGAAACCTTGTCCAGAAGATCATTTTTGAGATCTACTGGCCTAGTCACCATGGGTTCTCTATTGTCAGTCAATGGATTTGCCATTAATCAAATGATGCCCAATGCACTCGTCAATAGCATGATGGCCAATGACTCTGACAGAGTATTGGTTCTGATTCGACTCAATGGTGGAAATGATGGGCTGAATACTATCATTCAAAGGGGCAATGATGAATATTATAACATTCGGCCTACCCTTGCCATTCAAGAAAATAATCTTTGGGCATTGAGTGATGAAATCGGCATGCCCAACTCTTTGTCCCCACTTCAAAGCCTTTGGGAAGAAGATCGGATGAAAGTAATCCATAATGTGGGTTATCCACAACCAAACTATAGTCATTTCAGATCAAGTGACATTTGGGCAAGTGCATCGAATAGCAATGAAATAGTGAATACTGGCTGGATAGGAAGAGCCATGGAAGCCGAATTTGGCAGTTATATCGAAACACCACCATCCGTTCCTCCAGCCATTCAGATAGGAATTGAAAGTAATTTGATTTTTGCTGGAGACAATGCCAACATGGCGCTTTCGATAAGTAATCCGACTGAATTTTATAGGATTGCACAACAAGGTCAATTGTATTCCACAAATAATCTAAGTGACTGTCCATCTGAAAGCGAACTAAAATATGCACGGCAGACGGCCAACAATGCATTTAGATATTCCTCGGCTATTCAGGAAGCATATCGCAATGGGACTACTAAGACCGACTACCCACAAAACTATCTCGCAGAACAATTGGCTATAGTAGCTCGATTGATCAAGGGGCGATTGGGTACTAAGGTATATATGGTGACTATTAATGGTTTTGATACACATTCAGAACAAGCCGATTGGCATGCCATGCTAATGAATTATTTGGCTTCATCAGTCAAAGCATTTATGGATGATTTGGATGCGGACAATCTTGGCAACAAGGTTCTAGGAATGACTTTCTCTGAATTTGGACGTACGGTATTTGAAAATGGGTCATTAGGTACAGATCATGGTACGGGAGGTCCGATCTTGCTTTTTGGAAGTAGTGAATTGGGTTCTGGATTTGTAGGTACTCCACCAGATCTATACAACCTTGACATGTACGGTGATCCAGATTATGACATTGATTTTAGATCTGTCTATGCTTCTGTACTGGGTGGCTGGCTCGGAATTGGAGATCGTGTAGTAGATCATGTCTTGGGCGATCAGGAATTGATCGATGGCCTTGTGCCAAATGCAGATATTCCTTCTGGCATGAATAAGGATACGGTATTGTTGGGATATAAACCAGGCAAGGACGGAACTACGGATATCAATTATTCTCTTAGCAAAGGTGGAATTACCCAATTGAATCTGCTTCAACTCAATGGCACTGTATATCGAAAGCTCATTGATGAATACAAGGATAGAGGGAGCCATACTTATGTGCTGGATAAAACCAAAGACCTTGTGCAAGCGGGCACTTACCTCTTGGAAGTACGGAATAATGGAAAAATGTACAGGCGGGTGATTAATCTTTAAATAAACATTGACTCAAGTCAACTCATTATTGAAACAGTAACGTCATTTATGATAAAAGAGTAAATGAAATATTTTATTGCTATCACATTGATACTAGTCTATCTTTCAAGCTGTTCCAATGATCAGGATAATTGTGATCTTCCAGAACCCGATTATTTTGAAATAGGCGTTTCCAATTCAAAAGGAGTTTCATTGATCAATGGAATCTTCCAACGAGATTCTTTTAAACTTTACAATAGTTCAGAATTAATTTATCTGAAGCCCCTCAGATTTGGAGGTGACTCGACACTTCTCATTATTAGATATCCAGATATAATTAGTGATGTAGATTATTGGTTAGAATTAGATTCCTCCGTCATCGATACATTCAATTTCAAATTTATCCGTAGATCAAATGATATTCTATGTAGTGTGTCTAAAATGTCTGAAATAGAATACAATGGAACAACTCATATAATTACCAATGATGAACCGAGATTTTATTTTATAAGAGATGACTGACTCGTATTACTTCTTGAGTAGAATTTATGTATGATTGGGCTGTTTTGACTTATTATAAATGATGAATAATTTATTCCATAAATGCTAAATCTGGTTCACATTTACTTGATTTTTCATTTACCGTGGTCAATGCAAATGAAATATCTTCAATCAAATCTTCATGGTGTTCCACTCCAACAGACAATCGAACAAGACCCTCTGAAATACCAATTCTTTGTTTCAAATCTGGACACAATCCAATGTGGGTCATACTTGCAGGATGCTGGACCAAACTCTCCGTACTTCCCAGACTTACGGCCAACTTTATCAATTTTAGATTATTAAGAAAGCTAAATGCATCGGATTCATCTCCTTTGATTTCGAAGGCTATCATGGCTCCAGGAGAAGAATACTGTCGCTTGTAGATTTCATAACATTTAGAATCTTCTGTCAGGCAACCTAGATAATGGACTTTTGATATTTTTGGATGTGCATCCAGGTATTTAGCTATTTCTTGGGCGTTTCTGGCTTGTTGCTCCATTCGGACTTTTAATGTCTCAAGGCTTCTCAATAGCAGCCAGCAGGTATGAGGGCTTGCCATATTACCCAAGAAGGTTCGTAATACTTTGACCCTTTGCATCACAGCCGCATTGCCCAATACTGCTCCAGCTATCAAATCACTATGCCCACCTATATATTTTGTGGCAGAGTAAATAACCAGGTCAGATCCATGTTGTAGGGGACTCGACCACAACGGGCCCATATAAGTATTATCTGTAGCGAGATATACCCTCTTTTCTTCATTTCCAAAATGATCGGCTATTGACCTGCACATTGAAATGTCTATCAATTCATTGGTCGGATTGGCGGGGGTTTCAATATATATCAAGGCCAATTTATCCGACATCTGGCTATCGTAAACCATCTGAATTATTTCCTCCTTGCTTTGATCTGGTCTAAATCCAATTGAATGGACACCAATTTCTTTCAAGAAGTGATTGATAAAATGATCTGTTCCGCCATACGTAGGCAAGCTATACAAAAGTAAATCTCCTGGCTTCAAAAACTCAAGGAGGACAGTACTGATCGCTGACATTCCGCTCTCGAATACTGCGCATTTTTCAGCTTGATCCCAAAGACATAACCTGTCTTCTAAAATTTCCAAATTCGGATTGTTGATTCGGCTATAAATGAGTCCCAATTCTTCATTTTTGCTCTTTTCTCTCAGACCATATGCCAACTCAAAAAATGCTTTCCCTTCTTCTGCTGTTTTAAATGCAAAAGTGGAGGTTTGAAAGATTGGTGGCTTGACCGCTCCTTCTGATAGTTCTGGCTTGTAACCATGTGTCATCATCAAACTTTCTGGACGCATTCTTGAATTCATAGATTATCTTTTTAAAATTGACTATTTAATCACAAAATTATGTATTACAGGAATAATAATCCATAATTACAATTTAAGCAGTGTATATTCCTTTATATTTATAATTTAAAAGGAAATAAAACGAATAGCTCGATTATTAAATAAGTAAAAAGGAAAATTTCCCATGACCAAATTAGATGCAACAGATAGACGATTACTAGAAATGCTACAAAGGGATTCAAAGATCAATGTCAAGGAGGTAGCAGCGAAATTAAACCTTACCAAGACTCCTGTTTATGAAAGAATAAAACGGTATGAAAGGGAAGGCATCATTGACAAATATGTTGCGGTGTTGGATACTGATAAAATTGACAACTCCATGGTTGTATTTTGCCAGGTTTCTCTTGAAAATCAGAAATTGGAAGCACTAAAAGATTTCAATAAGGCAATCGAGAATATTCAGGAAGTCATGGAGTGCTATCTAATGGGTGGTGCAAATGATTTTCTCTTAAAAGTTGTGGTAAAGGATTTGAATGCCTACCATCAATTTTCTTCTAGGATACTGGCAGCTTTGCCCAATGTATCGCAGATCAAGAGTACATTTGTTTTGAATGAAGTGAAGAGGTCAACGGTCGTTCCGTTGTTTTAGGTTATTAATACTCGAATATACTCCTTCGTGCGTAGAACAAATTGCACTAAATTATTTTTTGTCATTGTCATCCCGACCAAAGAGGAGTATTGTCATTCTGAGCTTGTCGAAGAACTTCAATGGACAAAATGAAATTATTTCGACCATCGTGGAGAAATCTAACAGGGTGAAAGTCATTGATCTGAGGTAGATTTCTCCTCGATGGTCGAAATTAAAGTTAGGACATACTCCTTGATCTTTCGACTCCGCTCAAGATGACAAGGAGTATATTTATAAATTAGAAAGTGCAATTTGTTTTATACACTACTCCTTCTTAATTGAAACTATTTTCATTAATTGAAGACGGTGACATCACCAACTTTCCTAATTGCTTTTTCCTCATTGCATTGGTCTGAGACAATTTCAAGCATGTAGACATAGACTCCAATCTCCATATTTCTGTTATTAAATAGTCCATTCCAGCAATTCTGGATATCATCAGACTCAAATACTTTATTGCCCCATCGATCAAAAATGACTTGCTCAAACGATATGATATTAATCGAAGGATCAACAGTTATTTGAAAACAATCATTGACTTTATCTTCATTGGGTGAAAAAATATTCGGGATATGAATTTGTTCTTCGGTAAAGTCTCCGATAATATTCACTTCAAATTCAAAATCCTTGCTTTCACACAAATCCGAAATAGTGAGATTCAATTTCTCAGTCTGTTCGACACTTTTTTCAACATCGGTAGTCCCATCATTCCATAAATATTCAACATCCCCATGGCTTGACAACACTTCGGGAATAATCACAGTGGACTTTGCGAAACAGTCTCCAGACTCAACGGGTATATCAACCGTCAATTCATCAAAGGCCAAAATTTCAACATCGAAAGCAGAGACACAAGAAAACTGGTCCATTACTTCAAGTAAATAATTTCCAGCCTGCAAATTTTCAAAAGTTGTCTCTTCTGAAAATTCACCCCCTTCAAAAGCAATCAGACTATTCTCAGGAATATTATTTATGCTCAGGATACCATCACTGGCATTGCTACATGTCTTTACCGTGGCAAACTCCACAAGAGGTTGGTCCAATTCTGAAATTGAAAAATTGTATAAAAATTCACAATTGAAAATATGCGAAGCCAATACTTCATACTCTCCAGGAGCCAGGTTTTCCAAATCATCTACTTGCACACCTTCATCTGTCCATACCGTTAATTCAAATTGCAAGCCATCATGTGCAAATTCTGCAGAACCATTATTCTCACCAAAGCAAGAAGGTTCAGTAGTAATGGTCATATTCGGTCTCGAAATTTCGATAACATCAAATGGAAAATCCAAAATACAATCTTCATCGATTTGCACATTCAAAATATGAGTCCCAGGAGAAAGATTTTCGTAAATTTTAATATTGGTCAATGGTCCGTCATCCAGTCCTATCAGGTATTCATCATCAATTTCGATCGCCACACTTCCACCTTCCTTGCCTTCGCATGCTGACTCATAAACATGCACAAACATCTCAGGTAAAAGACTTGTTTCGATTTCAAAAACCAAAGAATCAAGGCAATCGTCATCTGATCGGATGTATAAGGTATGATAGCCCGCCGCCAAGTCTTCATAAAATTGTTGATCATCCCAATTGGATTGATTATCAATGCTATATTCCAAATCCAAAGTACCATCAAAGATATTGAGACTTCCATTTTCCAATTCATTGCAAGTCTTCGTTGTTTGCAATGAAATGTCGATATCGTCAAACTCCTCAATTGTAAATGCACTCTGGAAACTACAACCATTCTCATCACGCACATCAAGAATATAACTCCCCACTTCAAGGTCTGAATACACCAATTGCATGCTGGAATTTGCCCATCCATCAATACTAAAAGTCAAGGCACCCCCAGACAGGTTTTGTATAGTCAGTACACCAGTCATCTGACCTGCGCAAGAAGGAGTGGTTAGCAAATTAAGCTGTGGGTTTGGAATCGATTCTATGATAAATTCTTCCTGAAATCTACAGCCATTACCATCAATAATATCGATTGTATGTACTCCAAGAGAAAGGTTTTCGTAGTGGGTGTCGGCACTAAATACAGGATTGCCATCAATGCTATAAGTGAGCCCAGCTTCTACCGTATTGATATCGATTTCTCCAAAATTCATGCCTTCACAACTAGGGAAAATGATAATTTCTATTTCTGGATGCGGCTGTACAAAAACAGTAACTTCATCTGTCGCTGTACCACATGCAAAATTCATGGTTACATTATAGGTGGTAGTTTCCGTGGGGCTCGCTATTGGGTTCTCTACATCAGTACTGCTAAGACTGACATCATAGTCCCAAGTATAATTGAAGGCCGTGGGATCTGGATCGAGCGTGACACTTTCGCCTTCGCATATTTCAACATCTTCCATGACTTCCAGCGCAAATTCTAAAATTCTGAAGCATACTGTATGTTCATTTGTTTTAGTGCCAGTCGCAGATGAAAAACCATAATACACGATCGGATCACCTCCGAAAATATCGTTAACTATATCACCAACATAGCCTATATGAATTCCATCCATCGAAGCTAAAAATGTATGTGTTTCTGCATTCCAATTTATACAAAACTTGTGATCTTCACCATCCTCGACATTGTCAAGAATGATAGGACCGACTAAATTATTGGAAGAATTATGAAAAACAGAGCCGTTCTGCATAATCGCCATATGATCTTCACTTGGATCTCCAAATGAAGGGTTGAGAAAATCATCAACTTCCCATCCAAATGAAGGGCTTATTCCTTGAAATCCTATGTAACCCCCATTATCACCAACTACGTCATTCTCAGTTGCAAACATAAATACAATCCCATCTGCGCCCCAAAGATCATTGGAACCAAAATTATAGTATCCCGAAATTGAAAACGATTCATTGAGATCAATAGTAGATTGCGAAAAAATAGTCCCAGATTCCCAAGTAGCATCCTTTGTCAATTGATAGCAATCCAATCCCAAATCCGAGGCATCGCCATTGGTATTGTATTGACCAAAAGTCAAAATGGGAATAGCACACATACTAAAAAGTAATAAGTACCTCCAAGTGAAAAAATTAGAATTCATAGCTTGTAATAATGTTATCATTTGTAGCCTAGTCCACTTTTATAATTAGAAGTGATTTAAAAACATTTCTATTAAAATGACTTTCATCTAAAAATCAATCCTATTATTCAACTCAATAACACCTCACTGTAAAGTCTCGTATTCTCTTTGGCAAAACCAGCAGAGTGTTCCAAATTTTCTCAACAAAAGAATTTAGGTCTACCTCCATTCTGTAATTAGTTACTTTAGAAAAGCCTTTGATAATTTTCTGTTTTTCTTTTTATCGCTAATTAATATAAAGAAATGTATAGAAAGATGCAAATTACTCTTCCTGGTTTCTTGTGGCTTGGCTTTGTCAGGACACATAATAAAACCATTGCTTTGCCCATTACTTTATGATCGTCACATCTCCTACCTTCCTAATTTTCTTTTCTCCCTCACACAAAAATCCAGTAGCCTCTACAATATATACATACACGCCTTCTTCAAGGTCTCTGTCATTGAATAATCCATTCCAACAATAATCGATATCGTTTGACTCAAACAGCTTATTTCCCCACCTATCAAAGATCATCTGTCTATAAGTTGCCAATGATATAGAAGCATCCACCGTTACTTGGAAACAGTCATTGACATCATCACCATTCGGAGAAAAAACATTTGGGATGTAAACCAATTCTTCTGTCAACTCATTAGCTATTTCTATGTCAAACTCAAATGTCTTGCTTGTACAATAATCCGAAACGACAAGGCTCACCATTTCTGAGGCACCTGCCATTTTTTGAGAATCTGTAGATCCATCACTCCACAAAAATTCTAATTCTCCATGAAATGATTTGACCTCAGGAACTATCAAAACTGGACTACCAAAACATTCTCCAGATTCAATAGGCACCTCCACAATCAATTCGTCAAAAGACTCAATTTCCAATTCAATAATTGATGAACACAACAATGAGTCTATAATCTGAATTTCGTAGATTCCAGCCGATAAGTTTTCAAAAGAAGATGCATCGATAAATTCTTCGCCATTGATTGAAATCAGACTATTAGGAGATCGTTCATCAATGAATATTGAACCTCCTTCTTCACCAAAACAAGAATTCTCCAAAGTAGCGGATAGATATGGTTCTTCTTGTTCGAGAATAGTAAATGGATATGAATATTCACAATTATAATCATTGGTAGCTAAGGCAGTGTATTCGCCAGGAAACATACCGTCCAAGTCCTCAATTTCTTCTCCATTAAAATCAAAAATCGCTACCTCAAAAGTTGAATCTTCCATCAATGTTGCAGATCCATTCGCCATTTCAAAACATGACGGTTTGGTAACGATCTCAATTTCAGGCATTACCACTTCCACCACATTAAATGGATAATCATAGATACATCCAAACTCATTCATGGCGTGAAAAACATGTGCCCCTGGCGTAATATCATTAAAGACCACTTGATTACCAAATTGGCCAGAATCCAGGGCTATCGTCAATTCCTCATTAAGGTCAATATTCAATGTTCCACCCAAAATTCCTTCACAACCAGGTGTCACATCAAAATTAAGAATTGGCTCTTCTACCAACTCAATAATAAATGACAACGTATCAAAACAACCTTCAGCAGATTGCGAATATATCTGATGCTGACCAACTGACAAGCCATCAAAAAACAGGTCCTGTGTCCAGTTCGAACCATCTATCTGAAATTGCAAGCCCGCGCTGGCATTAAAAACAATCAAGCTTCCTGTCTCCAATTCATTGCAAGCTGGAGATGTATTAATTTCGAAAGATGTCTCAGGATATTGTTCAATTTCAAATGCCCTTTGGTACATGCAAGAATGTTCATCGCGTATATCGAGGATGTAACTACCATCTTCTAAATCATTGAACTCAGTCTGACTGCTAAAATTGCTTCCACCATCAATGCTAAAGGATAAATTTTCACCGAGCAGCACATCAATATTCAGGCTTCCACCATTCAGTTCTGGGCACGTAGAAACCGTTGACAGATTTACTTCTGGCTCTACATTCGGAAGTATTTCAAAAGTTTCCAGATGTAAGCATCCATTCTCATCCAAAAAATCCACGGTATGAGTTCCTATTGCCAAATTTTCGTAATGTGTCAGGGAATCGAAGATAAAACTGTCATCAATTGCAAATAATACACCTGGAGAATCAGTATTGAATTCCACTTCCCCATTATTGGTATCCAGGCAGCTGGATGTTGTAGTAATTTCTAATTCAGGAATCGGAAATGCAACTATCTCGAAAGTTTGATTTGTGATGCAGCCAAACTTGCT
The DNA here is from genome assembly GCA_965230575.1 of Saprospiraceae bacterium. Lineage (GTDB taxonomy): Bacteria > Bacteroidota > Bacteroidia > Chitinophagales > Saprospiraceae > CAJXUU01. The sequence goes on along the minus strand of OZ246013.1, from coordinate 3,621,857 downwards.
CAATACAAATACTTCATAATTCCCTTCGCCAAGATGATCGAATAAGGTATCAGTCGACCATGCGGCATCTTCATCCATCCGGAACAAGAGGCTGTCTTCAGGGTGCGAATTTATACTCAACATCCCTGAATGCAAATCGATGCATGTTTCTGTCATAGTCAAATCGATATCGGGAATGGTAAAATTTTCTACAGAAAGGTAAACAATGGAATCACAAATTCCCTCCTTTGCATAGACAAGGGTATCCTTGTGTCCTGCAGTATATTCGATTCCATCAATAACGATTGTATTGCCCTCACATACATAAAATGATTCTTCAAATGTAGATGACAGACAATGTGAGATAACTGGAAAATCAAGCTCCTTGAATTCTATGCATTCACTAAAAACAATCAAGGTGTCTAAACTTCCTTCACTTGCATATGGTGTATTTGACAAATCAATTTTTGCGATTAAGTTTGGATATGGGAGGTTCATAAACGCATAACTACCATTGACATCGGTGATCGTCGTATCAACTGGTGTATTGCCATTACACAAAATCACAGGAATATTTTCTAAAAGTGTATCAGTAACCTCAAACGTACCGTTAGCATTCTGATCGAAATAGACAATTCCGGATAGGCCTTGATCCTCAGGCATAGCGCTCAGAGATAATAATTCTGATTTTGATCTACACCCACTGGATGAAATGGCAATTAACTCGTAATCTCCAGGTTCGGAAATCACAATCTCCGGAGAACTGGAATCCACAGGGATAAAATCGCTTTCATTTCTTATCAATTGATACGTATATGCTTGATAAAGATTGGTACAGACAGTGAATGGAAAGCATACTTCATGACACCCTCCTACCCAAGGACTAGAACGAGGATTGCTCCTGACATACAGTTTGTTGCTGATCTGACTTTGACATCCTTCTGGCGAAATAGCATACACATAATTATTACCATTTGAAATGGCTACTATAGATGTACCAATCTGACCATTGTTCCATACATAGATGTAATCCGAGATTGGGTCTACGACTGACAAAGTGGTATTGCCACCGATACAAATATTCGGAGCACTGGAAACAATTATTGGCTCCTCAGGCTCCTCAACAATATTGATAATAAATGGCTCCAATTCAACTTCGCAACCCAATACACTGTGTCTGGCTGTCACCGTGACCTCATGTCTTCCAGCATCCAAATCTGCCAATCCATCTTCATGGTAGCGGAGATTTGGTGCTTCAATATTGTCAATTGACCACGTAAAAATTACATCTTGGTACTTTTGTGCATTAAGTACAAAATACTCATCATTGCATACCTCCATACTGTCATAATGTAGTACTGCGCCTACACCATCTTCTCTTGTAGAACCATAAATCCTCAACTGGGTCAAATCAATGTCAGAAACCACAGCTATATTTGGTTTGAATTGACATCCAGAATTAGATTCAACAATCACCTCATATTCTCCAACCTCTGTCACATTGATCGACTGACTCACCTCGGTCGTACTCCATAGATAAGATTTTCCTTCTGGCGCAATGAGTTCTATACTTTCGCCAGGGCATTTATAAAATCCATTGGCTGAAGTGATTTCTCCTAGATTGGTTTCAAAAACAATATCTATATTTTGAGTGTAATGCTCAATACAACCTTGTTCGCTCTCTACTCTCAGGTTGATCATATATGTTCCTTCTTTTGCAAACAGGTGGGTAGGATTTGATTCTTTTGATTTATTATAATATCCTGAATTCTCATCGCCAAAATCCCACTCGTATTTTACATTAGCAAATGTGGTCGAAGTTTCGAATGATACATTGATACCCTTACATCCTTTATCAGGAATACTAATATCCACTATTGGTTTGGGATGAACAATGACTTCTTTTATGGCAGTCGACCTGCATCCAAGGTGGTCAGTCACTTCAAGTGTAATCATATAATTACCAGCAGTATTATAAATATGGGTAGGCTCTTCATCTGTGGAGAAATTGTCCGAACTCGATGGATCTCCCAAATCCCAGCTATACGACTCTCCAGTATACCCATCGATTTTCTTGGTTTCATTGTTCAATACAATAGGTACACCAACACAAGTCTCCTCCACTTCAAAATCCGCCATAGTATAGATTATGATTACCGCTTGACCAGACTCACAACAAACCACGGGCTCTTCGATCCCGCAAAGGGCAATTGAACCTTCATTACATCCTTTATTGCCATTCACTGTGACCACGAATATTCCCACTCCTGAGAAGACGTGGCTCACCATATTGCCATATGCAATGTTGGATGCGCTACCAAAATCACCAAAATCCCATCGTATTGTATCACTTTCGAAAGAATTGGTAATTTCAAATTCCTTTTCATAACAATCAACATCGGTCACATTTATCTCAAAAACATTCGTTGTGCAATCTGTAAATGAATCGCCACAGCACTCGTACAACCTTATTTTGTTTGATTGGTCTTTACAGCCATGTTCATTCGTAGCAATGACAAAGTACAGGCCATATTCATTGGTGGATAAAATAGAAGATGTCTCGGAAAGCAACACATTGTCTTTGTACCATTCGTAGGTGTATGTTCCAGGAGGCGCCGAACTGATCAAGTTTATTGGTGAAGCTGGCAAACAAAAAGAAGTAGATCCATCCGCCGAAATCCTGACCTCAAATTCTTCATATTCCCCAATACTGAACACACCTCCATCAATACAATTTGAAGGAGTATTTACGACTACACTATATTCTCCTTTGCCCAACATAACCTCAGATCCGCTGGCAATATAGATATCATTTTCATCAAAAAAATCTATGCTACTGCCTATTGGAGCATTGACTTGTACTGTTCCCTGATCTCCAATACACACCGAATCTGGATATACCAAATCCAATTCATAATTGACCACATCAACTGAAAAAGTAGTCGTTATACCACAGGCTTGTCCTATGATGGAGTGAGTGCCTTCTTCAGACCAAACTACACTCAAGTCATTATTTGATTGCGACACAATAACTCCCGCACTATCAGGGAGTAATGTCCATAGCACATTCAGATTATCCGCATTCGAAATCGAATAATTGCCTTCTAATAGTTTACAGATTTCATCATCCCCTGTGACTTCAATACTCGTTGAATAGGCTTGCGATATCGATTCTCCAATACACCCTGTCTGAATGTCCACCAAATGTGCCTCTATTTGATAGGGTTCATCATAGGTCCATACATAATGCAATGTTTTACTTGTTAGTTCTAATGTGGGAGTGACAAGATTACCATCATAAACTTTCCAAAGCACAGAATGATTTGGAGGTAGCCCATCAATATAAAAAGTAGAATTTTCGCCTTTGCAAACAACTCCATCATTGGATATTGCACTTGGTAATTCTGGAATGCCAGAAACAACAACTTTCACCTCTTCCGATTGATTGCAAGTATTGTTGTTGGGGTTTGTCGCCGTAATGAGATATTCACCTTCTTCTGTGCCCTCAAAATATAAATTTGACACACTGGAGTAATTGGTCAATCCTCCCGAAGGTGATAAAACTTCATAATCCAAAGGGAGATAGTTTTCTTCTACTACTTGAATCCAGTCTTCAACACAGATAAATGAATTTACCGCTGAGATGTTAAAACGAGGCAAGATTCTCACCAATAATTCAGCTCTACCATCACATCCAAGTGTACAATTTTCATATTCCACTTCGATGAGGACCAATTGTTCTTGGAATGATGTCGCAAAGCCTATAGATATTTTATTTGTGCCTTGTCCAGTCATTGACCCCGTGGACTCTCCAGATTCCAAATGCGTAGCAGACCATGTGAATGTAGTACCAGCATAATCTGGAAGACTGTAGGAATATCTTTGGCCCGCGCAGGCATCACTTGGACCATCAATGTTCGTATTCGAACTAATAATGGGTATTCTTGCTACCACATTTTCTCTACATGGAGTAGCATAACAGCCTGGGGTTTCTAGTTCAACCGTCCCTTCTGGACCAACTCCCCAATCCACAGAAATATAGTAATCTTCAGATCCACCACCGTCAGTAATCGTTCCATTACTGGAAATAGACCACAAATAGGAATCGCAAAAATCTTCGCTATAATAGGTCACAGAAGTATTTTCGCAGATCGTACCTATGCAAGTTATTTGAGGCGAACCGCCAGTAAGAACATTGATCGTAATCACATCGCTCTCACTACAATTGCACTTGTCAGGATCTTCTAATGTAACTGTATATTGACCAGGAATATCAAAGGCCAAATCAATTTCCTTATCAGTAAAGGTACGACCATCGCTCACTTTCCAGATTATTGAGTAAGCTTCACCAATGTCAGAATCCAATATCACAGACTCATCTACACACACATTGATTACCGAAGAATTACCCTCCGCAATTATATTCATTTCATTGGTCTCTACTACTACGAATTCTTGCTTGGTAGACCATTGAAAACCACATTCGTCTGTTGTAATGAGTTCAACTTCATCCGAACCGACTGCAGTCCAGACGATTTTTGCCGAGTACTCTTCTATGTCTATCAAGTAGCCATTTTTAATATTCAATCGATCAGCGGTCAAAGGTGCATTGGGAAGGTCCGTGGATTGATAAGTACGTGGAGAAATGTAAATCGGAGTCGTATCTCCCAAGCAAACCTCATATGGATCAGTGTTATGGAACACTTCGTAAGGATTAGTTGGCTTGAAATAAATAATCAACCCACAAGTGTTTTCTCTTTCAAAAAGTAGATAGTCGTGACAATTGTAAGTGCTATATGTTCCAGAACAAAGATCTTGACTCGTAGTATAGCTATACAATCTATAATCACCATAAACAGGAACATGGTAATCTATTAAAAAATAATAGTAGGGATATTCATAGTGTGTTGAATAAGAGGATGAGCCTCCCAATCCGAACTTGAAATATAAAACGGATGGTCCAGGGTCTTCTTCCATATAAAGTTTGTTCCATCCTTTATAACAAAATTCGAGATGATCGGGACATTCAATATCGTCTTGTGACAGCAGGAGTGGAGGAGTCGCAAAGAAGGCTATTAGGATTGTAATAATTAGCCTTTGTGTTGCATTTGATTTCATTGGTTTTCATCTTGCAATATAAAAATAGTGATAATTATTCACTTATATGTACAAGAGTCAAAATCAAGTGGATATGCTGCTAATTGGAAGTTAATTCCTAATATCAATAATCGGTCAAAAAAATTACATTTGCTAAAACAGTCTACTTTTCAGCATATTCCTTAAACCCATTCAAATACTTATAAGATTGCTTTTTGAACATTCCTTTGAATATAAATCCAATATATTTCATCAAGCCTTTCATTTCAAAAAAGCTATTATTGGTTTGTTTGGTTGTACCATCAGCCAATTGTTCGAATAACATTTCTACTTCATTGTACCCCATAGGGCTTTGGTATGCAAACTTAATTTGATTGGGAAAATTTTGTTCTAGAATGGTTTCAGAAATCGTCATTTCCTTACCCTTGTGTATAAAATGAAAATCTGTTTTGGCGCCTACCTCTCCAGGTGTCCCTGACAATCGGGTAAAACCTTGCATGCCTTCCATCCATTCCTTTGACCCGTCGGTGTCCTTGAATTTTTCGATTACTTCATCCAATGGTTTATTGATGATATTTGAAATGGTGTATTTCATAATTTTCCTTTTATGTGTTGAAAAATGAATTTTATCCTCTGATCTCAACTACGTAAATATATGAATCAACCTCTACCCTAACAAATAAATAAAATCTGGCCACAGCAATACCAACAACAACACCAATATCTGCAACACCAAAAATGGTATAATCCCTCGATAGATATGCTCAGTCTTGATCTCAGGTGGTGCCACGCCTTTCAAGTAAAACAAGGCAAACCCAAACGGCGGTGAAAGAAATGAAGTCTGTAAATTCAAGGCAAGTAAAATCCCAATCCATACCAAATCCATCTTCATCGCTATAAAAATCGGAGCGACAACGGGAACTATGATAAAGATGATCTCAATAAAATCAATGAAGAAACCCGCAATAAATACAACAAGCATCACTAATAAAAGAAATGCCATTGGGCTCAGATTCCCTGTGGTAATCAATTGGGTCAAATAATCATCTCCACCTAGTCCTTTAAATACCAGAGCAAAGGTGGTAGCACCCAAGAGGATAAGAAAAACCATGCTGGTAAGGTGGGTAGTATTCTGAGCCACATCCTTGACATCAGACCACTTGAACTTATTGTTTACAATTGCCAGGATAATGGCGCCCAATGCGCCGACTGCTGCGGCTTCTGTGGGTGAAGCAATTCCAGTAAAAATCGATCCCAACACTGCCAAAATCAGCAATAAAGGCATTAAAAATGCTTTGACCACATCTGATATCAAATCCTCATTCTTGGCTTCATCATCCACTTGCTCAGGTTGTGGAGCCATATCAGGATACAATCTTGCTATAATCAAAATGTATGCAATATAAATCCCAACTAAGAGCAGGCCTGGAAGCAATGCCGCGGAAAACATATCTCCAACGGATACATTCAGTACACTACCCAGCAAAATCAATACTATTGAAGGAGGAATAATCTGTCCCAGGGTGCCAGAAGAAGCAATGACTCCGGTAGCCAGTTGAGGACTATATTTTTGTTTGAGCATGGTGGGCAAACTGATCAGCCCCATTGTGATCACAGTTGCACCTACAATTCCTGTAGAAGCAGCCAATAAAGCACCTACGATTACAACCGACACGGCTAGTCCGCCTCTGACCTTGCCAAAGAGCTTGGCCATTGTCTCCAGAAGTGATTCTGCCAATCCTGATTTCTCCAGCATCAGTCCCATAAAGATAAAAAGTGGTACCGCAATCAAGACATAATTTTGCATCACGCCCATTATCCTCAATGGCAATAAATCCAAAAAATCTGGCACAAAGATCAACCCGAATATCGTAGCCACTCCAGCTAAAGTCAAGGCTACTGGATAGCCCAGAAGTATCAAAACAAAGATCACCAGAAACATAATAATACCTATGATTTCCATGCTCCAGTTTTTAATTCTTTGACATACTTCCAAAGCAATGACAATCCCTGTAATGCCAATAATATAAATCCAACTACAATCATTCCCTTGATGATATATCGAGCAGGCAATCCTCCTGGTTGAGGGCTTCCTTCTTTGATATACCAGGAATTATTGAAGAATTTATAGGAGGTAGTAATCACTAAATAACACCATGGAATCAAAAAGATGAGCGTGCCGATGAGGTTGATAATGGTCTGAACTTTTTTTGAAAATCTTTGGTAAAACACATCAACCCGGACATGTTTTTCGGCCTGCAAGGCATATGCACTTCCTAGTAGAAATATGATGGCAAACATATGCCACTCCAGCTCCAATATCCAATTTTTAGAAAATGAAAATAGATATCTAAACAGCACATCCAAACAGATAAGTGCAATAAGAAAAACATTCAACCAAGAAACTGCCTTTCCTATGTTTTCAATGAATTTATCTATTAGATGCAAATACTTTGGTTTTTAATAATGTGCAAGGATTTCTGCAAAATAGTAAACTTCGAAACATCTGCCAATTTTCATCTTGAATTAAATGTGGTATGAGATAGTTTGACCTTTTCTTTGTGGATTGCCAAGGGTTCTTTGTGCGCTTTGTGGTAAATAAAGACCTTAGCTCTGATTAAGGGATTAAGGCTTCTTTTTAACCACTAGGGACCCCGAGGAAAGCACGAAGAAATGTACGAAGGTGATTTTGTTATTATTGGTTGATTATTGGAGATATGGCGGTGGTGTCATTCAGGATGATTGGCTCTCGCAAGTCGGGTCGTTTGGGTTTGGCTGGGAACTTGAGGGTATCACCAGTCTGAAATTTAAGCTCTTCTGCCACTAAACTATCAATATAGAATTCTGCATCTTGAATAGCCTTGGTCCTACATTTGTCCAATATGATTTGTTTATATACTTCCAGTTTTTGGTCAAGCTCTTTTTGTACCAATGGCGGAATCTCATCTTGAATCAATTCCTCTGGCTCTTCTTTTTTCTGATCAAAGGAAAAAAAACTTACAATGCAAAAAACTGAGGCTATCAGCAATAAATAATATGTATATGGACTTTGTTTCATCTCTACCCTTCTCCTTCTATGATTTCTTTAATCTCTTGTATATAGGTCAATTTTATAGAATCAGCCGCCCTATCAAAAATTATATGATATGTAGCATCACAAATAGAATCCGCCTCTTTTCGAGCAAAAGATACTTGCTTGGCATACAAACTATCCAAAAGTTCTCTTTCGCTAGTAGTCAAAATGGTTCGCTCTGGTTCATCACAACTTGTATAAGCCATAATCAGCAAAACCACACATATACTTAACAAAATTCTATTCACTTTTATTAACCTTTTTTCTCAGCTCAAAATTCTGTCCAAGATATACCTTCCGCACCATTTCATCTGCTGCCAACTCTTCCGCAGTTCCTGTCTTCAAAATATTCCCCTCAAACATCAAATATGCTCTTTCTGTGATCGAAAGCGTCTCCTGAACATTGTGGTCGGTAATCAAGATTCCTATATTCTTGTCTTTCAACTTTTCAACAATTGATTGGATATCCTCTACAGCGATAGGATCAATACCAGCAAAGGGCTCATCCAACAAAATAAATTTTGGGCTCGATGCCAATGACCTGGCAATTTCTGTCCTTCTTCGCTCTCCTCCCGACAATGAATCTCCTACGTTCTTCCTCACCTTATGCAATCCAAACTCATCAATCAAGGATTCCAATTTATCCTTCTGCTCGCTCTTGGACAATGAGGTCATTTCTAAAATGGCAGAAATATTATCTTCTACTGTCAGCTTGCGAAATACTGATGGCTCTTGCGGCAAATATCCCAATCCCTTCTGAGCTCTCTTGTACATGGCCAGGCTAGTAATGTCTTCATCATCCAAATACACATTTCCACCATTGGGTTTCACAAAACCCACCATCATATAAAAAGTAGTTGTCTTACCAGCTCCATTTGGCCCTAGTAATCCCACAATCTCTCCCTGATCCACTTCCAAGCTCACAGATTGAACTACCTTTCTATTTCCATATATTTTAACAAGGTTTTCTCCTCTAAGTTTCATATCTAATATTCTAATATAAAGAATCCCTAAAATTCATCATAATTCCTCAAATCTTTTTCATTCTTTTCTACTTCCCTCTTTCCCAAGCTTTCTCAATCTTCTCTTCCCTCCGCACAAGCTTAGCAAACTTTATAAGTTTACCAATCTTTCCCAATCAACAATCAACAATCAACAATCTTTCCCAATCTTTTCACTCCTCATTCTTCCCCTTCTTGTTCGGAATTATTTTCTCCGCCCCCTTCGTTCTATCATTTCCAGGTCTTCCATCCTTTTTATTTGGTTCTCCTACAGGTTGTTGCTGAGAAGTACTGTTCTGACTTACTCCCGAGGTATCAATTCTCGTTTTTGAAGATTCATTCCAAAAAACATTGGCCTCCAAGTCCCAATCCTCTCTCAATTTTTCCAAAGTGAAGTTTTTCACCTCTTCCGGCTGTCTTTTCAACCAATAATCTCCTGTCGTCCATTCACCGTCATTATTGTCATCCTTTATCAATTCAATTGAATAAGTATTTACCCTCAATTGTTTATGCACAATCTTGTTATTGGTGCTATCGACATCTACAACACGTGATTTTTTCACAACATCTTCATTCAGTTTTAATAATACCACATAATGTTGAGCTGAATCCAATCCAGATAAATTGATGGTAATACTGCCAAATTCATTCAGCCCTGCAGTACTAAAATCCAACGAAAGTGTATCATTTTGCCTTCCATAAATATCAGTCACTGCACCTGGCAACAATTCTAATCTATAATCAGACTTTTCTGCCCAATTTGAATTTATGAATAAATCTCTGAGCATTATACTTTGGCTAAAATCATAAACAATCAAAGCCGTATCTGAAAGGACCGAAAGGCTGTCGTTAAGCAGTGAATCCACATCTACAGATAGAGAATCATTGGCTAGACTATCCAAAATTTCGGGGTCTATGATCATGGTCGTATCTATATTATTATCGACTGTATCTTTTAACAAGGTCAATGTATCATTATCCATCAACAATGTATCTATCTGAGTATTGATCGAATCAAAAAGCATGGTATCCAGAGTATTTAGAGACGAATCGATCAAAATAGTGTCTTTTGAAATTCCAATCCCTTTTGCATCAGTCGTATCTGGAGGTACTATTTTGGGTTGGTTTGTTAATCTTATCAATGAAGTATCTATCTCGGCTAATGGTGCTTCGAAAGAGATTTTCAGGCTATCAAAAGGTGCCAAAATAGTCTTCGCCGCATTAAAATCATACATCGATAATTTTGTTGCATAAAATAAAGAATCGAATGGTTTGATAGTAAAATCCAAAGTATCCAGGCCATAGACGATGCCCGCAGAATCACGCGGCTCCGCAAACCAAAACATCAAGGTATCCTTACTTGTCTCAACCAATGGATCGAAATCTTCTGGATACAAAAAACTAAAATCTACTTCTTCTGCTGGTTTATTAAAAATGGTTTTGATCAATCCTGGCAACTGACTACTCGAGTTTGCAATTCTCAAATTTTGCTCAGGAGTAAAAAGTCTTAATTTGGGATTGTAGCTCGAACTATCATTCAAAATATAGAGCGAGTCTGGAAATGCCAATCGCTCTGCCTCTGGATCCAATAGATAGTTAAAATTCAAATCTTCAAGGACTAAGAGTTTGAACGTGTCATTTTTTAGGTTTTCAAACTTAAAATTGCCCGTATCGTCAGTCCTCGCATAATAGAAAGGCTTTTCAGAGACGACTACAGAATCTTCTACAATATCATAAAGCAAAACCAAGATATCCTTGACTGGCTCTGCGTTTCTAGCGTCTTCTATACTTCCTTCAAAGGTGAGACTGTCTATTTTATCTCCAGTGGCAAATACAAACCTAAACCCCTCGGCTGCATTACCTTCAGTAAAATCAACTATACTCTTGCCAAAGTTGATGGTATAAGTGGCATCTTCTCGCAGCGGTTCTTCTTCAGGAAATTCTACTGTCACTTTTTTACCTCTGCTGGTGATTTTTGGATTCTTGAAGAAAGGAGGCGAAATAAGTATTTCCCTCTGTTGATTTTTCAATTCAATCCATTCATCAAATACCAGCTCTAATTTTTCAGGGATGAAATTTGTTGAGAAATTTGGAGAAGATTCTTCCTCCACCAAACCTGGAGGCTTAGTATCTCTGGGGCCTCCGCTCGGACTACCTGTACTTGCGCAACCTATCAAAAAGGACAGCAAAAAACAAGTCAACATCAATTTCCATATTTGAAGGTCTATCTTCATGTGCGCAAAAATAATGAGATAACTTAAAGTTTAAGTTTTGAGGTGGTTTAATATCACAATGTCCATTCATTTATAACAATTCTCCACCTTCAAACTATAAAACCAAACGAAGCCAACATTCAAATAAATGATGCTCCTCCATAAATTAACTAAACATTAGTATTGATATGATTTAAAGACGAAAGCTGAAATTTTATTGAGGCAAGCGCATTACATGGATCAATCGTTTGACGCTGTACTTGCCCGATCCATTGGCCAATAGTAACAATAGTCCGCCCGCAATTGCTAGATTTCGCATAAACTGTAATGCCTGAATCCGTTGCATATCTGGAGGATCATTCCAAAAAGAATGGGCGATGAAAGTATAAGGAATCCAATACAACAAAAGAAAAACCGCTCCCACTCTGGCAAAATAGCCAATAGAAACCAAGGTAGCACCTAGGCCCAGTAAAATTAAAGCGGCAATCAAAAATGTATCCTGTCCCCAGGTAATCCCGTAATTAGTCATTGATGTTTTCGTGTTTTCGTAGAAAAACATGGTATCCACTACCTCATAAAAAAAGATAATTCCAATGAATATCCTACCCAACAAATCAGCAATTCCTTTCATGCAGCTAATATAATTTTATTTGATTGAATAATGGATACATCAAATATCTTTCGTCCCTGACTTCTTAAGAAAAAGCGATTTTGTAAAATAACTTTCTAAACTACAAATCCATCAGTAGTTGTATCAATCAATGAGTTGTTGTTTCATTATTACCTTCTCTTATTCGAGTAAACAGGAGCAGCCTCTATTCTTTTCGTACAACATCTAAAAAGTGGCAATAAGCTATCTCGTATTCTTGCATATCGATATGAGGTCAACCCTATGAAGCGTATTATTATATAAATACCTTTCTTCCCTGCACCATTGTGCTATGAACATTTTTTGTTACTTTGACAGCTTCAAAATCAAACTAATGAAACAACTAATCTATACCCTCATTTTCACTTTTTCTCTTTTCACTTCTGCGAATGCTCAAAATACTTACATCCATTGCGGCACCCTCATAGATGTAGAAAATAAAAAAGAACTCAAAGAACAAACCATTGTCATCAAGGACGATAAAATAATCGAAGTAAAAAATGGATATGCAAATATTCCCAACGGTTCTACTGGAATCGACTTGAAAGACATGACCGTGATGCCTGGTTTTATGGACATGCACGTGCATATCGAGCATCAATCAAGTCCCAAGACATATGAAAATAGATTCAGAGAAGATGAAGCGGATGTAGCATTAAAAGCAGCTGTTTACTGTGCACGGACTTTGGAGGCAGGGTTCACCACTGTCAGAGATCTGGGAGGTACAGGAGTGAATGTATCCCTGAGAGATGCCATCAATAGAGGATATATCAGGGGACCCCGAATCTTCACGTCAGAAAAATCACTGGCTACTACAGGAGGACATGCAGACCCTACGAATGGAGTAAAAGATGAATTAAAAGGTAATCCTGGTCCGAAAGATGGAGTAATAAATAGTGTGGAGGACGCCTATAAAGCTGTACGACAGCGATATAAAAATGGCGCCGACTGTATAAAAATCACAGCTACCGGAGGCGTTTTAAGTGTTGCAAAGGATGGAATGGGACCGCAGTTTACACTTGAGGAAGTACAAGCAGTAGTAAAAGCTGCAAAAGACTATGGGATGACTACTGCGGCCCATGCGCATGGTATCGAAGGAATGCAAAGGGCCATAAAAGGAGGCATTTCAAGCATAGAACATGGCACCTTGATGGACAATGAAACTATGGAATTGATGAAAAAACATGGCACCTATCTGGTCGCAACAATCAGTGCTGGAAAATATGTTGTAGAAAAAGCAAAAATACCTGGTTATTTCCCAGCGATCATAGTACCGAAAGCACTGGAAGTAGGCCCTCAAATTCAAGAAACATTTGGTCGTGCGTATAAGGCAGGTGTAAAAGTGGCATTTGGCACCGATTCTGGTGTATCTCCTCACGGCGAAAATGCCCAGGAATTCAGGTATATGGTAGAAGCTGGAATGCCAGAAATGGAAGCAATCTGTTCGGCTACTGTGAATGCTGCTGATCTGCTCAATGTGTCCGAAACACTGGGATCAATCACTGCTGGCAAGTATGCAGATATCGTTGCTGTCAGAGGGAATCCGCTGGAGGATATTAGATTGTTGGAAAATGTAAAATTTGTGATGAAGAATGGGAAGGTGGAGAAGAGTGAGGAGTGAAAAGATTGGGAAAGGTGGAAAGATTGGAAAGATTAGGAAAGATTGGAAAGATTGTGGATTGTGGATTGTGGATTGGGAAAGATTGGTAAACTTATAAAGTTTGCTAAGCTTGTGCGGGGGGAAGAGAAGGTTGAGAAAGATTAGGAGAGATTGAAGATTGAAGATTGAGAAAGATTAGGAAAGATTAGGAAAGATTGTGGATTGTTAATTGTTAACTGGAAAGATTGAAAATTAAAACTCTATGCTTTGCGCAAAAATCGATGTTCGATAAGATACAAGCCAATTACACTGATAACACACAGTAAGAATAATATTATAAACAAAATAGTATAACCGAATGCTTCAAGCACTACGGTTCCAAATTTAGGGGCGATGATGAGTGCGAGGGAAAACATTACCGTATTTACACCCATGTACCTACCCATATTGCCCTTGGTGGCTCTATCCATCGAAGCAGAAGAGATAAATGGAAAGTTGATGATCTCTCCAATGCTTACAAAAATGGTATAGAAAACAATCATAAATAATGATGGCAAGGGGAAAATAAAAACCAATACTGAAGCCCCGATCATTAAAGCACCAATGATCATCGATTTGAATTTTGTGGAATACTTTTCCAGATAGGCTACGAGGGGCAATTCGACAATGAGGATGAGTAGGCCATTCACTGTAAAGAAATATCCAACTTCCTTTTCTGACAATCCCAGAATCTCAGTCATGAATAGTGGAACAGTAAATAAGATTTGAAAGAAACTGATCAACATCACTATGGACAACCCCATGAAGGTCATAAATAATAAATCTCTATATGGTGATATACCTGCATCCTCGGTTTTAGCTTCTTCCTCAATTTTATCCTTACGATTTTCTACAAAGGCCAGAAGGAATAATCCTGCCGCAAAGCATGTCAATCCATCTATTGTGAAAATCAGGCTGTATCCATATTTTTCGATAAGAGTACCAGCAAATGCGGGTCCTATGGCAATTCCAGCATTAAATGCCATCCGGAGCAGAGAAACTGATCGGGTTTGATTGTCTTTGTTGGTGAAATAAGTGATGCCCGACCATAAAGCTGGACGAATCAAATCTGCCAACAAACTACTCACGAATAAGAAACCGCAAAACATATAAAACTCAGTGACAAACTGGAGATAATAAAAGAAGATGGCTGCGGAGAACAAGCTGATTGCCATGGTCTTGTAATAACCGATCTTACTCGTCATTTCGCCTCCTATATATGCTCCTGCCAATGAACCTAGCCCAAACCACATCGTAGCTGTACCAGCATCAATTTTTGTCCACCCCAATTGTTGAGTCGTGTACAAGGTCAGGAACGGAAGTATCAAAGTACCAACCCGATTGATCAACATCATCAGCGCAAAGACAAAAATATCTCTGTTTAACCCTTTGAAGGAGTTTACATATATAGCGACTATCTTATTCATTGTAATATTCTCTGCAAACATGAGAATTTAATCCTCAAAGATTGATTTATTGTTCAGGTTTTTGTTGAGATAAATGGTAAAAATACATTGTGGACCAACACAAAACTCAATAAAATGCCGTTTATAAAATATTGAAGTGAATAAAAGCAAATACTTAATTCCTTTACATGACACAGATTTCCAACTTTTAGTAATGTTCATTGGCAACATTTTTTTGCTATTGAATGATAGCCTTGGATTGTAAAATATCTGAATCTACTTCAAATTGAAAATCAAAGCATAAACGAATCATTTTGACCTGCCATATTTAATCACTTCATTATAAAATCATAATTTAGCACGATATTACATGCTTATCATTTTAAATTTACAGCCATGAAGAAAATAGATATGCCCAATTGCACAAATCGAATTCTGGTCCTTTTCTGTGTTTTGTTCTTTGCCATAAACTCTAATGTTTCAGCGCAGTTTACGGTATATGGCATAGCGGAGAAAAAGAATATCAAAAAGCATGGAAAGGTAATAACCTACGAACCTCTGAAAAGTGTAGTAATGGAATGTCAAGGCGATACAATGACCTTCGATTTGTCAACCTATGATTTCAGATTTACGACTCGAAAACCTCCAAAAAAATATATTTTCCCAGATGGCACCCGTTATCATAGGATTGCTCTGGGTGTATTACCTGGAAAACCGGGAGATGGTGGATACATAAATTACACCTATCATCATCAAAAAAGTAGATACATCGGCTATGGTGGAGGCCTGGCCTTTGAAAATTATGGCGATGAAGATGGATATGACTTCCTTGTTCCGAATATTGCATTTTATTCTTATTTATCAGAAAAGAATATGAGTCCATTCATTCGCTTGTCAGCGGGATATGGATTTGCGATCCAAAACACATCAAAATTTCAAATCGCGGCAGAAGGCGGGATCAATGCTGGCGCAGCTGTAGGTCTAAGACTTTCTACAAATCGAATTATGATTGATTTTGCATTGGGCTTCAAATATCAAAAAGGATATTACGAATTTGAATTCATAGATTTCAATAGAATTGTAGACGCAAATTTTCAACGTATTGATTTATCAGTTGGGTTTATGTGGTAGCTTTTTGTATTATTGATTCCACATAAAAAATAATACATGTCTTATGCTATTTCAGGCGGTCATGAAAAAACAATCGAAGCCGCAGAAATAATTCTTTCTCAAGGTGGAAATGCAGTGGATGCGGCGATTGCGGCATATCTGGTTTCCTTTATATCCGAACCCTGCATGGCTTCTATTGGCGCAGGAGGATTTGCCATGATCAATGATACGCGCTCTATAAAACTGGTGGATTTTTTCTGCCAGACACCAAAAATCAAGCAAAAGGTATCAGATCAAGAATTCTTTCCAGTGGTTGTGGACTTTGGAAATACGCAAGAGGAATTTCATGTAGGAAAAGGGTCGATAGCAGTACCAGGAGCCATTGCTGGCATGTACAAAATGCATGAGATTTGGGGCAAAATACCCATCTCCGAATTATTCGCACCAGCCCTGCAATGGTCAAAAGAAGGTGTAAATATTGACAAGTTTCAAGCCTATGATTTCAAGTTGCTCGAAAATATATTCAAGTTAAATCCAAGAGGGAGAGAATTATTTTTTGATCAGGATGACAATTTAAAAATCGAAGGCCAAAACATTAAGATGCCCCAATACCATGACTTTTTGGATGCACTCATGCACGAAGGCAAGGATTTGTTTTACAAGGGAGAAGTGGCAAAAAAGATAAGTCATGATATGGCAGATGGAGGGCATCTCACAAGAGCTGACTTCGAACAATATAAAGTTCATATCACAAGCCCTATCCATTTTGATTTCTTTAATCATACAATTTTCACCCCTGGATTTCCCTCTGTGGGAGGCATGATGATCACTGCATTATTGAATACTTTTCAAGATTTGGTAGTGAAAGAGAGGCCTATTTTTTTGTCAATTTCTCATTTCCAAAAGCTCCTGGACACATTTTCAAAAATTCAATCACTTCAAAATGATCCGCTCAAAATCTCAAATTATCTTATCGATCAATTCGGTATCAACGCATCGATTTCACAAAATATAGGCGGTGCTAAATGGGGTGGCACTTCTCATTTCAATGTTGTCGACAAGGCAGGAATGACGGTATGTCTCACCACTTCCATAGGCGAAGGATCGGGCTACTTCATCCCTGGCACCGACATGCAAATGAATAATATGCTGGGCGAAGAGGCCCTTATGCCCAATGGATTTCACAATTGGCAACAAGACGTCCGCCTTCAATCCATGATGAGTCCTACAATCGTGATTGACAATCAGGGCAAAACATTGCTTGGAATTGGATCTGGCGGAGCAGGAAGAATTCCCTACGCCATTGTTCAAGCTATAATAAACATGCTATACTTCGAAGTTGACCCAAACAAATCTATAAAAGCACCACGAATTCACATTCAAGGCAGCAAGATCGAAATTGAATCTGGATTTGATTTTAATACAGACCTATTTGACAATTTGAATGTTTGGAATTCCAGGTCACTATTTTTTGGAGGCACCAATTTAGTCCATCAAAAAAATAAAATATACAGTGGATATGCGGATCAGCGAAGATTTGGAGCCGTAATTAATGGCCGCTAAAATGAATAAAATTCTCCTTACTAAATGTTGGATTGTTTATTTGGAATATATTTGATCCAAATTTATACTTTTAATGACCGCAGGGATAAAAAAACTTCTAATTCTAGCAACTTTTCTTACGATTGGAATAAGTGTGGCGGCCCAATCATCAGCAATCAAATTCGGACCTGCCGGTATTCCTTTTGGTTTTGTTGGTGCATGCTATGAAAAAGTGATTAATGATTTTTCATCTTTTCAAATAAGCCTCAACCCATATCAGAAAGCAAGAGACTATGATGGCAGTGTATATGGTGGAAGCGTTGAATACAGGTTATACTTTACAAAAAAAGAAGTACTCAGGGGTTTTTATCTTACGCCCAAAGCTGGAATTACATTCGGCAATTTGACGGAAAAGGATACTGGGGTTGATTTCGATGCCAATTCCTTACACTTGATGGTCAATCTTGGATACCAATGGATATGGAATAATGGAATACTGTTGGATCTCGGATTTGGTCCAAAATATTCATTAAAACAAGGAGATAATACTGCATCTGAATTTGATGGTGTAAGTCCAGATGTTATAATGGCAATTGGATATGTCTTTTGAAATAACGCGAAAAGTAAAAATGAAAGTTAAAAATGAAAAATGAATTCAATGTTATTAATTAGTAATTACTGATTATACATTAATATTCCATTCTTTCGTTCTTATTATTATGAAAATTTCAAGTCCCCTTTTCAACGTTACGTTATTTATCAAATTTGTCTTTTTTAATGTTTTAATCTTAAGCCAATTTTCTTCGATTGGACAGAATTATGTAATGGAAGATCAGCATTCCAGTTTTCATTCTGGAGTGCAGATATCCTACAATACTTTCGAAAACTACTACGCTGTATTGCCTGGATACACCTTTGACGGTAGACTTACAGTGGGTTTTGACATCGGAAAAACAAAGGATATTGCCAATGGTATCAATAGTACAGTGCTGCGACCAAATGCCAGTTATTTAATTTTAAAACAAGGTGAAGATGGCCCTCCTGTAAGTTTCGATTTGAATGTTGGATACCAATTCAATTATGTTTCTCAAGTAGCTTTCAATTCAAGGTCTGTACAATTTGGAATAGGTGTCTACCATGAAGTTTCTCCTTTGGAAAATGTAAAAATAATACCAGCTGTAATTGTTGAAGGCAATAAATCTACTACAGGATTGAATCCAAGATTTGACGAATCAGTATTCATGTCTTACGGTTTCCAGGCGAGTATACTCTGGAACAACTACTACATCACTCCCAAATTCGTATCCTTCGATGGAATATCTACCATAGGTGTAAAGTTAGGGATGATATTTTCCCCTTTTGAATCGAGCGACGAAGAATACTAGGGTGTATTAGGCAAATACTGAATACATTCCTAGAAAAGTCAATCCACCCGCTACAAAACCAATGGCTGCAAGCCAAGATATTTTTCTTAAATACCAGATGAAATCTATCTTTTCCATTCCCATTGCGGCCACACCAGCAGCTGATCCTATGATCAACATACTACCACCTGTACCGGCAGAATATGCAATGAAGTGCCATAATTTGGAATCAACTTCTGATACATACATACCCATCGAAGCGGCGACTAAAGGCACATTATCGATAATAGCCGAACCTACACCAAGCAGCATGACCACTATATCCTGATTTGGGATGGCACTATCCAACCCTTGTGCAGCATATCTAAGTGCGCCAACGCCATCTACGACCACTGTTTCCAAGGCGGCCACTGCCATCAATATTCCCAGGAAGAATAAGATACTCGACATCTCTATTCTAGACAGGGCAACATGAGCGGAATACAAATGTTTTCGTTCTTCTTCAAATCCCTCTTCGGGGTGGATATATTCAGAAACCAACCAGACAACGCCCAGTGACAACATCATACCTAGATATGGTGGAAGGTGGGTAAAAGTCTTAAAAAATGGTACGAATACGATCATACCCAATCCAAGAAAAAGCATTTTTTTACTAGACAATAATTTTTCAGCCTCAACATCTTCATCTGCATTTACTATTATATCTCCTTGAAATTCTTTTTTAAACATGGCAATGATGAATGGCACCACGAAACAAACCAATGAAGGAATAACAAGCCATTGTACCAGTCCGCCAGTAGTCACACGCTTTCCTATCCAAAGCATTGTTGTGGTCACATCTCCGATTGGAGACCAGGCACCACCAGCATTTGCGGCGATTACGACTAGGGATGCATACCAAAGTCTTTCTTTTTTATCCGCAATAATCTTTCGTAACAATGTAACCAGTACGATAGTAGCTGTAAGGTTGTCTATTATAGCAGAAAGTATAAATGCCAATATTCCGATTATCCAAAGCAGCCTTTTTTTACTCTTGGTATCTACCCAGCCTTTCAAAATTTCGAAACCTCTGTGCAAATCAATTATTTCGACAATGGTCATCGCACCGATCAAAAAGACAAGTATTTCGGCAGTTTTGCCTAGATGATGCAAGAGTGCATTGGTAAATCCATGTTCTCCTGCTTCCGTATGACCACCTGCCATACTGAACACCTCATTATGCGTATCTACGGCTGCCAACCAGCCATTATTATATCCTATAGCCAGTAACGCCCAACAACCTGCCCCCATAAGTAAGGCGGGAACGGTTTTATCTAAATTTAATGGATGTTCTAGGACAATAGTGAGGTAGCCGAGTATAAATAATACAATAATTGCTGCTAACATATGAAATCTGATTAATTCTCCTACACGGTATAATGTAGCCCTTTTAAAAAATTAAACCGCAAAGTTAAAATTTATTTTCACCTACATGGAAAAGAAATTGACAAGTTTTGGGAAGAGGCTGGAAGAATGGGGAGATTGGGGAGATTGGGGAGATTGGGGAGATTGGAAAGATTGTTAATTGGAAAGATTGTTAATTGGAAAGATTGGAAAGATTGTTAATTGTTAATTGTTAATTGAGAAGATTGTTGATTGAGAAGATTGTTGATTGAGAAGATTGTTGATTGGAAAAGTCAAGAAATAAATATGATAGATTCAGGGCAAAAAATAAGGGTGTAGGTAGATCTGTTGGCAGAAACAAATCTATAAAAAATTACGATCCATAAGATTTAGTCGTATTTTTGCGGCAGAATGGCAAAAATTGCAGACATAGACTTGGGGGACTTCCCACTTTTACTGGCACCGATGGAGGATGTCAGTGACCCACCGTTTCGTGCCTTGTGCAAGGAGCAGGGGTGTGATATGATGTATACTGAGTTCATTTCGGTGGAAGGTCTGATTCGTGATGCGGATAAAAGTGTACAGAAACTGGATATCTATGACTATGAGCGCCCTGTCGGAGTACAAATCTTCGGTGCCAAAGAGGACAGCATGCGAAGAGCGGCAGAAATTGTAGAAGAAGCAAAGCCAGAAGTATTGGATATCAATTTTGGATGTCCAGTCAAGAAGGTGGTTTGCAAAATGGCTGGTGCTGGAATATTACAGGACATTCCAAGGATGGTAGAATTGACTAAAATCATTGTGGACAGCACCTCGCTTCCAGTAACTGTAAAAACAAGGTTGGGTTGGGATGATGATACCATACAAATCGAGGAGGTAGCGGAGAGGTTGCAAGATGTAGGCATAAAAGCGTTGTCTATTCATGGACGGACTAGAAAGCAAATGTATAAGGGAGAGGCGGATTGGACTCGCATTGGAAATATCAAGAAGAATCCAAGAATGCATATTCCGATATTTGGAAATGGAGATATTGACAGTCCTCAAAAGGCCGTGGAGTATAAGGCAAAATATGGTGTGGATGGCATAATGATCGGTAGAGCGAGTATTGGCAATCCATGGATATTCAGAGAGATCAAACACTATGTAGCAACAGGTGAAATATTGGCCCCACCAACCATCAATGAAAGAGTGAATGCAGCCAGACAGCATCTAAAACATAGCATCGAATGGAAGGGAGAACGTTTGGGAGTTGTGGAAATGAGAAGACATTATACCAATTATTTCCGTGGATTTAGAAATATAAAACCGTACAGGTCCAGGTTGGTAACAACTTATGAACCAGAAGGTATATTGGCTATCCTGGATGAGATTGAAGATGTATATAGTGCTTCATTCGCGATGTAACTTTACTAGCTTATTAAGGTAATTGCGCCTTTCAAGTGATTCTGTGTCATTGCCTTTTCCTAAATAATAATTCTAAGACAAGCTGCAAGATTTGGACTTGCCGATCAATGATGGATAGCATAGTATTTTAAATTATCGACAAAGTTAAATTGCCTAAATCTTGATGACCTTCATAGTTTGAACCAGCCCTTCTCTATTCGCCCTTATAATGTAAAGCCCTGGTCGCTCAAAGATGAATCCCTCAATCCGAAGCTCAGATTGACCTTGAACAGATTGTGTATATACACGCTTGCCCATCGCATCAAATACCTCCAATTGGATATTTTCCTCAGCCAATAAATTTATATCTAGATCAGATACAAATGGATTTTGAGCTATGGAAATTAATTGTGCTTCTTTATCGAGCTTTGGTTCATTGGCAACGACATCATCCTTGACTTCAAACACAATCGCTCGTGGATGTAGATCTATATAAATTTCTGGTGACAAAGTCCCAACTTCAACTTTCTCAATCTCAGACTCCGAAATAATGCTCAAGAAGGGCAAATCCTTAATGTCATCCATATTTGTATTGATCCATGCCACTTTGAGTACATTATTGATGATGCTATAATCTCCTTCATCAATAAAATCAGAGCGCAAGATTGCATCATCAGGAAGTTGAAGACTAAACTGCAATCCATCCACCAATTCGTCGATATCCTCAAAAACGATATTGTAACTCCAAGAGTCTTGTTTCAACTCTTGTTCGTATATAGTCGCTTGCATCATCTCAGAATTCCGTGAAGCAATCGCATTATTAGCATTTAATTCTGGAATATACGAACCATTGACATCTCCTCTCTTCACAGCCACAAAATTCACTTCATCCACGGTATCTTTTAATGTCTGCACCACAATAGAATCTGGATAGTGCCAAGGATAGGTCGGATCTGGAAAGCTATAGGATGAATCTACAAACACCCAATTCCCAATGTCTTGTGGCCATTCAGAAATGATGCCCAGTACCATCTTTCGCAAGGCGAGTAAATCAGCACTGCTCACCTTGTCATTGCCTGTAAGATCTGATGCAATAATGTCATAAGGATTGTCAAATTCTTCAATCTCCAAAATATGACGTTGGATAAATACCAGATCAAGTGTACTCACGCCCGATATTGCGTCGGACTCAAAACTTGGTCTGAATACATATTTCAAAAATTCTGGTGTAGTGTCCAAGCTAAATACTCCCATGGAATCGGTCATTTGCATTCCAGAAAATGAATCGACGGATGCGGTAATTCCCATTTCTACATTGGAAATATATTTGTTATGCTGAGATGTTACCCTTCCTTCAATTTTACCTTTTATAGTACCGTTCTCACAGACATCCGCATTGTCTTGAACAATAAAACTCACTTCACAACGCTCTTGATTACCATGTTCATCAGTCACCCATAGTTCCAAAGTAAATTCTTGCGCAACTCCGTTTTCGATGCTATCGCATGTTATGATCCTATTGTCATCATTGATATCGGTCGAAAATGAAAAAATAAGATCTTCGGGTGCAGTACAATTATCATAACTGCCAAAATCATAGTCTTCTGCCCAGATTTGAATCATTCCTGCACTCGGCATAATCGTCGTTGTGATTGATGAAGTACAATAAGGCGTTGGATTTTTACAATCTCTGACGGTTATTTTATAGTTGCATGAATTGGCATTACCACATCCATCCTCTACTGTCCAAAACACCCTGTGGTCTCCAAATAAAAGTTCTTTTGAAAATTCTATGCCCTGCCCCGAATCATCTATTGTCCCATCATCATCCAAATCTAATTCCCATAAATAGAGCAAGTCCAAAGAATCAGTACAATCATCATTGGCATATGCCGTAATTGTCACCATTTCGGAAGTACAATCTTCATCATACGAACAAATATCCTGATCCTGACAGGCTACAAATTCCGGAGCGGTGTTGTTCTTCAATTTTATTTCTTGGAGATAAGTCCAAAGACCTTGATTTTGTCCCGCCTCATATTGACACCAATCGATGACTGTCCATTCTCGCAAAATCTTAATACATGCTGTACCAGAGATAAAAAAGACTTGATCTACATGAGTCGCTGATACCAAGGCACATTTATTATCACCCCAAGTCGGTTCTCCAGTGACCGCAGGGTCTGCCTGTATGGTATCGCAGCCATTCATTTCAAAATTTGATGGCCAGGTGATATCACTTTCCAAAAATGGATTGTCGCTTTCTACAGTAATGGTTTGAGTACATGAGGCCGTCTGACCATATAAGTCCGTCGCGGTAAAAGTCCTGGTAATCGTCCCTGCTCCACAATCCAAGTCAATGTTTGACACTTCCTCCACCGATGCTTCACAATTATCATCGAAAAACCCATCGCTTCCGACTACCTGGCCATTAATGATAATTGACTCCTCATTTCCTTCTCCTTCTACAACAGAACCAAATATACTAAGGTCTTCCTGATCGAAATAAAGAGAACATGAAATGGTCAGGTCTGAAGGACATTCTATGGTTGGTGGCAGTTTATCCTCCACAAAAACAGAGACCATGCAGGTATTACTTAGTCCTTGGTCATCCGTAACTCTGAAAGCCACCATAATCGTATCGCCTACTTCCTCACAACAGAATCGTACTTTGGGTCCAAAACTCAGGCCCCATCCACAATCATCAGTCATCTTGGCTACTTCCATTGTGATATTACCACAATTATCAAAACTCTCATCATCCACACTGGTTGCTAAAAGGTCAGCCATGCCATTGCTTCCCAGAGCAATCTGTGTATATCCATCGCATACCGCAAAAGGAGCTGTATCATCAATCACGGTAAGTGAAGTGGTGCATTGCGCTGCATTTCCACAAACATCTGTGCCTACATAAAGCAAGTAGTACTCCCCTACTGGAAGTCCATCAATCGTATTGCCATTTTCTAAATACAAATCAGAAATGTCATCTTCATCTAAAGTAAGAATTCGATAGCTGTGATCATAATCAGAACAATCATATACGCTGTCTACAAAGGTCAATTCGTGCGATACACTTATGCATTCATAGGCCTGAGATGAGAGCGTCAAGTCATCTGGGCATTCGAATACCGGACCATCCTGATCCAGTATTTTTATAATTTGATTTTCATTAAAACTCTCTGTGGTGCACCAATCAATAACAAACCATTGACGTACAACTTTGAAACCACTTCCACATTCATCAAATTCGACATCAGTATATGTGGCATCTATATTTCCACAATCAGGAAAAGATGGCATTCCAGTAGATTCTGGTGAAGGATGACCATCAGGCAAGGCTTCCCAATCACCATCACAACTTAATGGCTGTTCGTCAGTACCGTCATAATCTGGTGGTGACATCACTGCTGATAAAGGCAATGGATTGACCAAGATGATTTGTGAACATGAAGAAATATTTCCAGCTTCATCTTCTGCAGTCCAGGCCCTGGTAATCTCTTTAATGTATCCAGTCGATGCACAAGCCATTTCTACTTCGGTGTCCTGATACGTCAAGGTCACATCACTACAAGCATCAAAATCAACTACCATGAAGGTATTTGCATCTATAGCCGTAGCACTTGCATAAAATGGAATCGGGAATCCTACAGTCTCAGGGTCAACACCAAATTCACATTCTACTTCTGTATCTACACAATTGAGAAAAGGAGCAATATTATCGCTTACTGTGATACTACCATTACAGGTATTATTCGTACACGAGTGCCCCACTACAAATGAGACATCTGTTTCCAAATGATCTACAGTCAAAATATTATTAGGTATGAGGTCATCATTTTCATCATACAATTCAATGATGTATTTATCGTACGGTTCTGCTGGATTGGCCAATAACATGAAGACATCCACCTCTTGTTCGCATCCTTCTGCAAGTGACACGTTGATGCTTGTATTGCACACCAAGGCAGGAGCATTCATAAAGCTAATCGTAACTTGATCAGAAACTTCTACCATAGGCCCATTACCATCTGGGTCATCGCTCACTAAAATAAGTGTAAAAGAGCCATTGCTTTGATCTTGTGGACCTGGCTGGTATTGATCCGTCGTGGAGAAAATACCATTGGTTCCATTGCCAGGTAAGAATATTCCATCTCCCATCGTAAACCACAGCCCATCAGATACATCACCTGAAATAGAAGCACCCAATAGGTCCAAATTCAGCGTCTCCCCATAGCATATGGTCTGAGACTCTCCTGCTTCGACATCGATTACCATACTCGAGGGCATGGCAGCGAAACCAGTACAAAGGCTAAGAAATAAGGCAAATATGGAAAGTGTGAATTTCAATATTATATTAAATTTTTTATTAATGTGTTTAATAAACTAAAACAGCTTATAACATATTATAAAAATATTTAATACAATAACTATACCAAAGGGTCGATTCCTGTCCATTATGAGTCAAATCTCTCTGCGTTTATTTTGATTTGACCGCTGAACAAGCCACCATCTTTGATTTAATACAGAATTAATATATTGTGCCAAAATTTGTAATGACTGGAATACGAAGGTTTATCCTTTTTTTGAAAATAGAAAATCTTAAAAAGTGTACAATTCAATACGATGAACGTTTTCTAATTAAATCACAAATTAATTATTAACTCTAAACTTAACTAAATACGTTAAATCATGAATCAAAAAACATCAACTATGACCAATTCAAACAACTTCTTCAGCAAAGTATTTAAACTATCCACTGCCTTCATAATGGCTTTATTCTTAACATCTTCAATGAATGCACAAGATGCAGAATTTAATAGAGACGGAAGATGGTTGGTTGAGACCGGTTATAACATTGTTTCTGGAATTACGGGAGGTGGAACAGGTGTCAATTATCTGGTTGATACTGATGGAGAAAGTATAACAAGTATTGGCGCCGAAATTGGAAAATTCACTAGCCAAAACTTTGCTCTAAAGCTTCGTTTTGGCGTATTGTCAAGTGGTGGATTCAGCATCACCAATTTTGGAGCTGGCGGGAAATATTACATTGGTGGGAATGTACCGCTTGACTTTGGAGTAGGTGTTTTAGAAGGTGCTGGCAACTCACAATTTCAAGGCAACCTAGGATTGGGATATGCACTGAATTTGGCACCAAACATCACATTTGAACCTTCTTTAGGTGGATTAATTACAGAAGATGGAGTGCTGGTAAATTTCAAAATTGGCTTTTCCATGTTCTTATAATTTGAAACAAACTATTCAAAATTTATCATTCTGATACTTAGCTATGAAATAATAAATATGACTTTTATGATTAATTCAAAAAAGCAATGACCATAGCTGAAAAAGTAATCCAATTCTATACTTCGATGGATAGGAATTGGAAAATAGCAAAAGGTTTCGATCTTATTGACCCATTTAATAATGGTGAGACGGTCGAAATCTTTTCTACTTTTTACAATAAATATTTTGATGATACCAACAAGAGGCATTTTGTTTTAGGTATCAATCCAGGCAGACATGGAGCGGGTGTTACTGGCGTTCCTTTTACTGATCCGAAGATCATCTCTGAAGATTGTGGCATTGAAAATAGCTTTCCCAAGAAAAATGAATTGTCCGCAATTTTTGTCTACAAATTCATTGAAGCCTATGGCGGTATCGAGTCTTTTTACCGCAAATTTTACATCAATTCAGTTTGTCCGCTTGGATTTCTAAAGAATGGAATCAACTGTAATTATTATGACGACAAGGTTCTGTTCAAGAGTGTAAAAAAGCACATTGTTTCTGGATTGAAAGATCAAATAGATTTCGGAATGCATACCGATGTGGCATTTTGTCTTGGCAATGGTCTCAATTTTAAATTTTTGAAGAAACTGAACGAAGAATATCATTTTTTCGAATCGATCGTACCACTACCTCACCCAAGATGGGTAATGCAATATCGTCGTAAACGAATGGACGAATTCGTAGATCAGTATGTAGGCGAATTGCAAAAAGTCTAACATCAACATTAAAACCATATTGCCTATATTGCGTTAGACTACATATGTTTGCAATTATTTTGTCGATTCCCTTTTGAGCTTTCTTAACACACCCTCTTTATTCATTGGATTAAAAATCTATACTTATGAAAAAATGTTTACTCATATTTTTGGTAGCTGCTCTATCATTCAATTATTATTCCCATGCACAAATTGAAGGATGCGATGGAAGTCGATATATCGATGATATTTTTACGGAAATCAAAGTAACTCAAGGTCTAAAATATGGGGAAGGTGAGACTATAAACGGAAATCTCCAGGAACTCTTTCTTGACGTTTACGAACCTGAAAATGATGAATTGGACAGACGACCTGTTATTGTTCTGGCATTTGGGGGTAGCTTTATTAGCGGAGCTCGAGAAGACATACAATTTCTTTGTGAGGCATATGTACGCAAGGGTTATGTTGCAGTAAGCATTGATTATAGATTGTATGATGGACCTCCATTTCCGATTCCAACTGAAGAACAAATGAAGACTGTGGTTATCAAATCGGTATCTGATATGAAGGCGGCGATAAGGTACATGCGCGAAGATGCAGACACAGATAATATTTTCAGAATAGATCCCAATTTTGTATTTGTAGGTGGAATATCTGCAGGAAGTATTACAGCTTTTCACACAGCAGTAATCGATGAGAATGACGAATTTCCAGAAGACATTAGCACCATTCTAGCCGATAATGGTGGTCTTGAAGGCAATACCAGCGACAATTATGAGTATTCTTCTGATGTTCAGGGTGTGGTTAATTTTTCTGGAGGTTTGAATGATGCCTCTTGGATTGACGAAAATGACCCACCTTTTGTGAGTATTCATGATGATATGGACGTAGTAGTGCCTTATGGAAATGGATTCGCATCGATTTTTAGTATTCCGATTGTTTATATGGAGGGGAGTAAAACTTGCCAGGAGGTTGGCGACAGTATTGGTTTATCGAATCAGTTGAAAACTATAGAAGGGAGTTTTGGCCATGTGAGTTATTTTTCCAACTCGACTGAAGTTGCTGAAAGTGTTGACTATACAGCAAATTTTCTTGCTGAAATTTTATGTGTAGGTACCCATACGGAGGATACTTTGAATGAATTGGAATCTATTGAGGTATATCCAAATCCGACGAGTGGATTGATTACCATTTCCAATGAAACCAATATTGATGTTGATGTAGAATTATTGGATGTTTTCGGAAGAAAATTGAACAGCTATACTGGCACAAATACGATTGATATGAGTGACTATTCTAATGGAATGTACTTATTAAGCATTAGAAATCAAGAGATAGAAACCTTGAAAACAATTAAGTTGGTCATTGAAAAATAAAAAGAGAATCTTTGTTCTTCACGAATAAAGGCTCCATCATAGCTATAGAAAACACTTAGTAGGAAAAAATTAAAAATCACCTTAATAATGTAGTCGACATCAAATGAAGTGATTTAATTCTAAATTAAGACTTTCGTCAATTTTATACAGATTATCAGATCTAAGGTATTCTGAAATAATGTTTAACGTTTGCAGAACTCGATGTTGACATTTATTATCCATTGTCTAAAGCTAACCCTACTAACCCTTATTTCTCAATGCCCTGGCCTCAAAGAGGTCAGCACAAGGGATAAGTCATATTCTACCCTGTAGGGTGTCGCCTTAGTTGTATCTCGAAGATAAATTCAAAACCAGGATTTGCTATTAATTTCTGAACATCATTCTATAAACATAAGGCGAACGCGCTGCGTTCGTATATTTCCCTATGTTCGCATGCTCACATAGGGTGACTACTCTGTAGTCATTAAATTTGTGAGCTTTAATCTCTTAAAGTAGGATTAAAAACATAAAGCTAATTGCCTACCATAATATTGATTCTCAACTTTTCTCAATTTGATGACTAAGAATCACCTGTCCTGACATGACGAGATACAATTCATTTTAACCTACGTTTCTAAATCACTTCACAATTGAGGTAATTATTGTAAGCAGAAATTAAATTAGTTTTGGAATGATGATTTTCTTAAAACTATAGTAACAGCTTTGAATTTCTCTAAATCAAATGTGCTATTGGTCTAACCGATTGGTGAATCTGTAATCGGTGGAATGCAAGGCGTAGTCCTGGCATATTTCACCTCAAGTTGCAATACATAACCTTCACAACATCCCCAAAAAGGGCTCGGGAAATCTTCATAACAATCGCAAGGATTCTCAAGCCAAAAACAAGGTGTATTTTCAACACAGCACGTTGTAAAATTCAACATCACATTGATAGCAACAGGATTCAATACAATGCCATCACAAGCTGGCAATTCTTCAGTAGCTACTTCCATAATGTAATCAGCCAGGAGTGCCAATTCCTGAGCATCTAAATCCTTATTGCATGTGGTCTCAAATGGTAAATCATTCAACCTTCCAAAATTGACAGTTACAACATCATTACAGCAATCATCGTCCTCGTTGAGCATTGGGCACGGGAAAAACTCTTGTTCGAATGATCCACTCCATCCAGGTTCATTAAAATTATTAGTAGGTTCAGTTCCCAAGAGATCATCCTATACATTACCGGGCGTAAAACTTTGTTCACAATCATCAATATCTCTAAGTGTGATTGAGTGGCTTTCTGATTCTACTTCGACTTGATTTTGAAGGCTATCTTGACAAGAAATACAAAAAAGTAGTAAGACAAATAAATACAATATCTGTTTCATAATATTTAGTTTAATGAATAAAAAGAAATCTGAAAATTCAAAATGGGCATTGACAAAGGAATTTCTACAGAAGTTACCGACTTATAATTGATGCATCAATTGATTTTGACATTCAATAATATAACTTTTGAAAAATGCCCCTGTGACAGAGAGTTTCTGATTAATTCCTTCCAACTAGCAAAAAACAATATTTTAAAATTGCAGGGCTTTACTTCTACTTTAAGAGATTACTGGAAAACATTATTTTTCACGGCTATCCTTCGAAATATGTCACAAGACTACCCCAAAGTTGACAATACGTACAAGCATTATTGATATTTTCTTTGTGAATTCTTGGAGAACTTTACGGTTAAAGTCAACATCTCATCTAGAAAAATAACAATGTCCTATAGTAAAATTAAAAATTGTTGAAAGGAATTACTTTCTCGAATAAGAATGGAATTATAAAACATTTGATATCATAGATTAGGTCTATATTTTGGATGCATCAGATTCTCTTTCTCCAAAATGGCATCGAGTTCTTTTTCGGACAGCAGCTCTTTTTCCAAGATCAATGCTCGGATAGTCTTGCCTGTAGCAATGGCTTCCTGTCCAATAATATCTCCCATATGATGTCCAATATATGGATTCAAAAATGTGATGAGTCCTACAGAATTAAGCACCATTTGATGTGTTTGCTCCTTATTTGCGGTGATATCAACTATACATTTGTCTGCCAAAGTTGTACATGCATTGGACATCAATTGGATCGACTCAAATAGGCATTGTGCTATTACGGGCTCCATAACGTTGAGTTGAAGTTGACCTGCTTCTGCCGCGAAAGAGATGGTCACATCATTACCAATCACCTTAAAACATACTTGATTCACTACTTCCGGGATCACAGGATTCACCTTGGCAGGCATTATAGAAGAACCCGCTTGCATTTCTGGCAGATTGATTTCATTCAGACCGCATCTAGGACCAGAAGACAACAACCGTAGATCATTGCACAACTTGGACAACTTTACCGAGGTTCGTTTTAGTGCTCCTGATATCATGACGTACGCACCACAATCTGAAGTCGCCTCAATCAAATTAGGAGCTTTTACAAAATTGGCATTGGTAAATTGTCTGAGGTAGTCTATCGAGCACTCGGAAAATTCTTTTGGAGCATTGACCCCAGTACCAATTGCGGTAGCTCCAAGATTGACCTCAAGGATTAGATCTCTATTGTACTCAAGATTTTTGATCTCTTCTTTCAGATTTGTAGACCAAGCCCCAAATTCATCGCCCATCGACATCGGAACTGCATCCTGCAATTGGGTCCTTCCCATCTTAAGTACATCGCCGAATTCTTCAGATTTTTTATCCAGCTCCAAGGTGAGGCGTCTTATACTTTCTATCAGTTGATTCATATAGAAGTAAATCGCAACTCGAAAGCTAGTCGGATAT
Source organism: Saprospiraceae bacterium (assembly GCA_965230575.1). GTDB lineage: Bacteria > Bacteroidota > Bacteroidia > Chitinophagales > Saprospiraceae > CAJXUU01. Next base: position 3,589,857 of record OZ246013.1, on the reverse strand, counting down.
GCATCATTGGTAGATTGACACTTATTGACATGGTCATTGGGATTGAGGACTTCGTAGTCTCCTTTCTTGTATCCGTGCAACATCAGCCCTACATTCGCTATCACTTCATTGGTATTCATATTGATCGAAGTACCAGCTCCTCCTTGGAAGGCATCGAGCGGAAAAAATGGCAGGTAATAGGGCAGGTTAGATAAAATAGCATCACTTGCAGCTATGATCATATCTGTCTTTTCTTTAGGGATTGTTCCCAATTCTGCATTTGCTACCGCGCAAGCTTTTTTCGTTAGAATTAATCCTTTTACAAAAAGTGGTAAATCACTAATCTTGGAATTAGAGATTTGAAAATTTTGAAGCGCTCTTTGAGTATGAATACCATAATAGAGCTCATCGGCTATTTCCATTTCACCCAATAGGTCTTCTTCGTTTCTATACTTCATGAGACAATGTTTATTTTAGTTTTAAAAGACCGTTTCCAAATCTATTATTCCACACTTTCCTGCTATTCATTTTCTGAATTTCCACCTTGAAATAATACACATATGAAGAAATGGTCATTGATGAGATTTGTACACAAAATAGCTCTAATTTCTTTCACTTTTGCATGATACAAATCAAATCTTGTAGTGATCAAAATCACTATTTCCTGCTGATGCACACGATACCTTTGCACTATAAATTATAAGAACATTTATGAAAAACCTCTTGATTTTAGGTGCGGGCACATCAGGCACAATGATGGCCAATATTTTAAGAAAAAAACTACCTGTCAACGAATGGAATATTACTATTGTAGATAAGGAAGAAACACATTACTACCAACCTGGATTTCTATTCCTACCCTTCGATATTTATAAACCCAAGCAAGTCAAAAAGTCCATTGATAAATTTATTCCTAAAGGGGTGAATTTGATTAGAGAAAAAATAGATCGGATATCAAAAGATACAGATCAAGTAATACTTCAAAATGGTGCAACATTGTCTTATGATTTATTGATTATAGCTACGGGAACAGACATAGCTCCGCAAGAAATCGAAGGAATGCTTGGCGATCAATGGCACAAAGACATTTTTGATTTTTACACATTTGAAGGAGCAAAAAATCTGCGAGACAAATTGAAATCCTGGGAAGGCGGAAAATTGGTCGTCCATATTTGTGAAATGCCTATAAAATGTCCTGTAGCACCTCTTGAATTTGCATTCCTGTCCGATTCATTTTTCATTAATAAAGGTATGAGAGACAAGGTCGACATCTCCTTCGTCACACCCATGGATGGAGCTTTCACCAAGCCCGTAGCTACCAGAGAACTGAATCACCTTCTGGATCAAAAAAATATAAACATTGTTGCCAATTTTAATATTGAAAAAGTTGATACAGCCAATAAAAAGATCATTGACTATGGAGGCAAGGAAGTGGCGTATGATCTATTGGTCACGGTACCAACCAATATGGGAGATGCAATGATCGATCGATCAGGTATTGGAGATGATTTGAACTTCGTACCTACCGACAAACAGACACTTCAAAGTAAGATAAAGGAGAATATTTTTGTCATTGGTGATGCTACAAATATCCCTGCTTCAAAGGCTGGATCTGTAGCTCACTTCGAGGCAGAAATATTGACTCAAAACATTCTGCGATTTATTCAAGGCAAAGAACTGAATGCCTCTTTTGATGGTCATTCGAATTGTTTTATTGAGACAGGTCATGGCAAGGCATTATTAATAGATTTCAATTATAATCATGAACCTGTGACGGGATCATTCCCTCTACCTGGAGTAGGTCCGCTGAGATTATTGAAAGAAAATCACATGAATCATCTGGGAAAATTAGCCTTTCGCTGGATCTATTGGAATATGCTGATCAAAGGCAAACACATTCCTTTTGTCTCTTCAGCCATGGACGTAAAGGGTAAAAATCTGGAAGAGGAAGCTACAGCAATTTCATAATAATAAAAAATCAAAATAATGATAGAAAGAACATATGCGGGCAATTGTGTCTACTGCAACGATCAAGGATACCTCACACAAATGGATCAATGGAATAAGGAGGTAGGTATTGAAATAGCGAAAGAGGAAGATATCGAGATGTCTGATAAGCATTGGGAAGTAATCTCGTATTTGCAAGAACAATGTAGAAATGATGTCCCTCTTACCATTCGAAAAATTGGGAAAAGTGGGATTGTGAGTATTAAAGAATTTTATCAGCTATTTCCTGATGGGCCATTGAAGAAGGCGAGCAGAATTGCGGGAATACCCAAGCCTGTTAGTTGTATTTGAAGATGGAATGAATAGTTGATGAAATGAGGTGGAGGTGGAAGGAATATAGTATTGAATTAATAAAAAAATAAAAGAATAATATGAGTGATAATGGAAAGCAGAAAGTGAAAAAGATGATGATCATTTTGTCCAAGGCTACTTTGGATAATGTGTATGCCTGTTTTATTTTGGCTAATGGAGCGAGGATGGAAGGCATCGAATCTGAGATATTTTTCACGTTTTTTGGACTGGAATCTATTCAGAAATCCAGGCTCGAACACCTTCATGTAGCTACGGTTGGAAATCCTGGGATGCATATTCCTACTATGATCGGTGGCTTGCCTGGAATGGAAGCAGTGGCTACAAAAATGATGAAAAATAAGATGGAGAAGTTGGACATTCCTCCCGTAGGTGAATTTTTGGAAATGCTTACGGCTTCAGGTACAAAGCTTTGGGCATGCAAATTGGCCATGGATATGTTTGACATCAAAGAATCTGATTTGATCGAGGATTTGGATGGAGTATTGACTGTTGGTGATTTTTATGCCAGAGCAGAAGGAGAAGGTACCCACGTGCTCTTCATTTAAAATTATACGATTTGGACAAAAGAAGTAAAATTCTTTACTGCTTGTGTAGACATTCACTTCTCTAAGGTTTGATTATGAAAAAGAATCAGACCTTCTTCAGAAAGAACCTTTAAGATAATATTCAAATTGAGGTATTACCACTCTAAAATGAGTACTCAGAATTTAATAATCTTGTTTAACATAACACCAAAAATAGACCTGACATGAAAAGGAAAAAACACACTAAAATCACCAGAAAATTAATTAAACTCATAAAGAAACATGGTTGGAAAAATGACTTCAAAAAAGCAATCGCCGCCAATAAAAAACTTAACTTGCCGATCATTGGTTGGATTTCTTCATTGAATGATTATTACAACTATTTGGATGGATTCATACGTTGGGCTCCGAGAGAAACAAAGAAGGACTCTCGACTGGTATATGATCATCTTGTGGCTTTCTACTTTTTCATGCAATACCCTTCGGTCCGTAAACATCAATCTCCCATTACGCCAGGATCGCCTACCTCACGAAAAAAATTAACACCACTTTCCAAGTGGATTATCGAATGTGCGAATGCCTGGGGAGCATATTTGGACACAACCGACTCCGCCAAAGAGGTAAAGTCATTCAAAAAAGACCCATGGTTTAATTGGGATGAATATATGGCGCCTCCAAGTGGATATTTGACATTCAACGAATTCTTTGCCAGACATACCAAGCCTGGGATGAGGCCTATTGCCAGCCCTTGTGACAATAGTGTCATCGTATCTCAAGCGGATTGCACGCTGGTGGGATGGTGGCAGATTGGTCAAAATTCTAATATCCATCTGCAACAAGAGAATAAAAAAGGAGTGGTAATACAGAGCAAGATTTTCACTTATTCCATTGAAGAACTGCTTAAAGACAGTAAATATGCCGATCGATTCAAAGGGGGAATATTCATGCACAGTTTTCTGAATTCGACAGATTATCATCGATGGAATAGTCCTGTACAAGGGAAAGTCTTGGAGACCAAGGTCATTCAAGGTCAGGCATATCTAGGAATTACTGTAGATAAGATTATAGATTCAAAAGGCAGAGAAAGAAACCATTTGACCGCTACTGATGGTACGGGATATCAATTTTTTCAAACACGCGGACTGATCGTGATCGAATCACCAATCGGGCTGGTGGCTTGCTTACCAATGGGCATGGCACAGGTATCATCCATCAATATTACTGCTCAAAAAGGAGTAACCCTTCGAAAGGGTGAAGAACTGGGCTACTTCAAATTTGGTGGCTCCGATTTTGTAATGTGTTTCGAACGCAGCTCGAATGTGCAACTTACGGTACAGCCAAATGAGCACGTACAACAGGGAACTTGTATCGGAAAAGCATATCCTTATTCAAATATTGTTTAGAAATAACATGCAATAGATTTGCCCAATACTTTTTGTTGGGTGAATCTATTGTCATTAAAAGTCGCTCTTTCACAATGGATTCAAAATCTGGGGTATATCAATTATGACGAGAGGTCGAAGACATTGCCTCGTATAATTATGAAATTCGAGAGAAAGTTTCTCTGACCCAACTCATTTAGCTAGTGTATTCAGCAGATTTAATTACTAGACTTTTCATGGAGTTATTAGTAGCAACAGAACGTCATCTTAATGGTCAATCAAATTGACATTTTTTTCATATTTTAACTTCTAAAATATCAACAAAGACATAAAAGTCTTAAATTGAGTTTGAAAATAAATATTTCAGCTTGGCAAATATTTATTTTAATTCTGCAATTTTATAAATCAAAAATCAAACTAAATTATCATGGGAAATCTCAAAAAAGCATTGAAAAAATTAGATGAGCAAGTTAAAGATTTGACATCACTTCATGTTCAAACTTTTACTGGAGATCTTACAGTCACTATTGATGACAGTAAAGGTTATCAAGATATAAAAACGGCTATAAATGCCGCCATAGCTGCTGAGAAAAAGAAAACATCAGCAAGTGCCAAATTCCAATTGGTAGCCGAAACACTTGCTCAGTTTGATGGAGATTCCTATAATTTTGTAAATAAGGATTTGGATGATGTTCCGCAAATCGCATTGGAAGTACACAAAAATGCTGTAAAAGCGGGTATCGAAACTCGACTAGGTCTGCTTAATCTATTTAAGGACATCATTTCGTAAACTCATCACCGATGAGTGATTTTCCTCCTTATGATCTACCAGATATTTCTGGCAATTCTATTGATCAACTTGGTCAATTTGAAGACATCCTACTCAAAGCTGATAAAAATGGGTTGGTCAACTCAGTACCTGAAAATGAAAAGGAGACCTACGACCTGGAAAAACAAAGAATTAGGCTTCAGACTGCTGCAACCAGGCTGTATTTGTTGGGGTATTTGAAAAGGAAAATTGATTCCAACAAACTGCACAAAAAACTTGATGAACTAAAAACAGCAGTTCTACAATTTCAAAGAGACGCCAATCTCAAACCAGACAAGTGGATTGGTGATAAGACCTGGTATGCGCTTGACGAACTTGTAAGTTTTGAATCTGAACTCACCGAAGAGCAATGGTTTGTCAATGGAAAGGTAAGACCAGAAGTCACCAATGCCATGCATAGGGCCATTCAGCTGCGGCTATGGAGCTTGGGGCTGTATAGCAAGCAGCCTCGACCCAAGCAAAAAATTCTAGTAAAAAGGAGTCTGTATAAATTTAATATTATCCTCAAAAAGTTTCGAATCAAGGACATGAATTTTGTGTCTGACTTCAACTATGAGACTTTGAAAGTACTCTTTGATCAAGATGAATTGATATCTTCTGTGGCAAAATCTTCCAGGCCTAATAGTGGGTCATATTTCGTCGCTGTAGTCGATGCCAAAAAGAAGGAAGCTGAAAGAAATCTGATAAAGAGTTTTGTAATCAATTGTGCGAAAATTGAACTATGGCTCCTGGGCTTGGATATAGATATAGACGGATCGACCAAGTATGAATTCCAACAAGGGGACAAAATATCGAATGCGATTTATACCTTTTATGTAAAATTTGAAGAGAAACATTGGCGTACAGCTAGGAAGTTATCAATGTCTATTACCCCTCAGCTTCTTTTGACCTTGGGCTCTGCTACAATTTCGAGTACCAATGCATACGATGAAGATGAAGCAAGTGAAGAAGTAGCCAAATATCTGCAATCAACCACCATAAGAAAAACAACCAACAGAATAAAAAAAGCCTGGACTTATGTCAAAGAGAAGGGAGTAATACTGTGGGATGGTATAAAAAGAATTTGGCGATGGGTTAAAAAAATCGGTAAAAAAGTATTTGGATTTTTAGAGAAAAACATTTTTCGAGCCTTCTATAGATATGCGTCCAAGGCATACAAGATTTTTACCAGAGGTATTGCTGCTGTATTAAAATCGATATGGGCATATATCAAAGGTAGACTTGTATTCCCTGGATTGTACTATGGATTTTCAAAAGATATGGACTCTAATCTATATGTATCTAAAGCCATATCCCCACAAAATGGAGAAGTTGGTGTTTTTGAAATTGAAAGACAATCCAAAGCATTCAATTTGGGATGTCGAATAGTCGGATTTCTGTTTCATGTTTTTAAGAACCTTTCCCTGGGTCTACTCGGGTGGGCCAAACTTCTTTTCTCTTTACTCAAGAGTTATAAAAAACTCAAGGTCATCTATGAAGATTTTAAGCTCGTAGCAGAGCCAATGGCCTGAGTTATTTACTTCATCTCAACAATAGGTAACAGACAATCATTTCAATGTAACCAATAATCATTGTGTACTTCATATCCCCTGTAAAGGTTAGAATCTCTCTTAAAAAGCGATGTTCGCAAGTAACCAACACCCTTTGTATACTTGTTTTCTTTTCAATCTACTTCTGAAAGATAACCCCATTTTTGGGACATTTTGCGTAAAAACGAGGTATCGGAATTCTTTACTAGATTCCGCCTCGCCAGCTGGGCCTTCTATTTTTTCTTGACAAAAAACAGAAGCAAAAAAGTCAAGACTGGCTAAAGGCTATGCTGCGAAGGCTGCTCCCGCTTCCCACGACCCAGTCAGGCTACGCTTCTTTTCATTCTCGTAAGAAACTCCCTGCACTCCAATAATATCATTAGAATTTAAACTACACGCTACTTCTGAATTGCCCTAAAAAAATCAATACCTACATGTTTATGTAGACCAATACAGTACACTTCTGACATAGATTTGCAACAAGAAAGAACAAAGTTGAAACCCTTTTTATTAAAATCTAAAAACTAAAAATTATGTCAAATTCAATTGGATCATTCGTGCCTTCTCATAATACTGAAATAGGATTAATTAGAAGAGAAGATGGAGATTTTAACACACCAGAAGTAATAAAATTCAAAGACCCCAACGGAAAAGTATGGACCGCTCCAGCAGGAACGATTACCGATGGAGCTTCGATTCCCTCAATTTTCGCAGGCTTTTTTGGCGGCAAACTCAACAAGAAGCATCTATTCGCGGCAATAGTTCATGACGCTTACTGCGGAGAAGCTAATGCAGGTGGGCCTTCATATCAAATAGAAACGTGGCAGGATACGCATCGCATGTTCCACAAGGCTTGTATAGCCAATGGGACCAGAAGGGTAAAAGCCAATACCATGTATGCTGGTGTCCGTCTGGGTGGGCCAAGATGGTCATTTAAAAATCAACCTTTCAATGATCTAAGCAATGTTGACCCGAAGGTCATGGAACAAGAAATGAAGGATTGTAAAAAATGGATCGAAGACAACGGTGAACATCTTACTCTAGAGCATATAGATCAATGGATGGAAGACCGCGAGTCAGAATTGATGAAACATGTGGTGGAAGGAAGTTCTTCAAATTAATGCATGTCTCTTCGTCAAAAATTAAAACAAATATGGACACAGCCATTTATAAAAAAGGCTGTGTCCTATTTTGAATTCTCACATTCAATATATAATCACCTTTTTATTGATAAAAATATTTTCTTTGAGATTATTCACCTGAACAAAATAAAGTCCTGGTAAATAAGTTGATAAGTCAATATCAATGTTGGAAAGATTATCAACTTTTAATTCCTTATGTCTTTTGCCCATTTTATCGAATATAACGATGGTAGCATCTAATGCTGGATCATATTCATAGTTCAATCGTAAATTACCATTTGTTGGATTTGGAGAAAGAGTGAGTTGATTGATAGAAGTTACTTCATCACCAGTACCATTGGTAAAATTTTCTGTTTCAGAATAATTCATGGCATCATCCACAAGTAAAATGCTATAAACAATATCTACATCATCCGTAAATGGTCCGATTTGACCTCTAAACAACGTAGATTCATCTATTGCTGCAGGTGTATCATACGGTATTGGCATGTCTGGCATCTCCACACCGTCGACAGTATATCTCAAAGTAGCCCCCATTGCCATAGTCGTCTCGTCACCCGCCAATACAAATATTTCGTACATACCATTGTCCAACATTTCCAAATTATGTTCAATAACATGTGGCTCTTCATAATCACCAATAAACTGTGCATGAATGTAGTGCATCGGATCTCCAGGGTTATAAAGTAAGACTCCATCTGGCGTGAAGGTGGTGTTTAATGAGCGTACTGTCCCTTGAAATTCCATCACAGTTCCTTCGGGAATTTCGGTGCACCCTGTTTCTGGTGGAAATACATTGATATATGTGTTTTCATCCAATTCTTCCATCATTTCAGGCGTTATCAAGTGCGTCACTGATACCTCGAGTGGTTCACCCTCACAACCATCACCTTCCACAATATATTCGATAAATTGTGCCTCAGAACTTGGGGGGAAGTCAAATCTCACCAGTGATCCAGCAGGTGCATTGATCAAGGTCCCTTCCAAGGTAGCCTCATAGAAATTATTGTAATACCCCATGGTAAACCAGTTGCCCGTATTCCAACTATTCCTCCAAACCATAGGGTCTACATTATCCAGTTCGGCGAATGTATTGACTATCCACCAATTGGATGTTCCATTTGGCACACCAGGAAATAGACCATCGCCTGGAGCAAGGAAAACGTCCTTGGCATTGGTTAGATTACCACAGTTTTTAAACCCATTGGGGCAATCAATAGCAAAGTCGAGATATGGTCCCCTCAATTCTTTTTCTGTGAAATTCTCACTTAATTCTACCGTCTCATCGAAGCTTGTATTGTCTTTCCAGCCATTCGCAGCATTAAATGTGATTCGTTTACATCCAAAATGAAAATTAGGATACCAATTAACGGTCCCACTTGGCATACATTCCCATTCCTGATTGGCGTTTATGATCGCCTTGAATGATGGTTGGTTTTTTTTGGGTTTGTCAATGTTGAGCATGGCACACACTACAAAAGTGATGTTGTCATTAGGTTGTGGGTTTTTCAATTTCATTTCAAACCAAAAATGGACACTTTTGTTGTTGCCAGGAGCTTTGCGATAACCCGCTCTCCACTCTACTTCCTTGCCTGGATGTCCTGGAATCTTGTCACACCCTTTTTTGATAATGTCTCCTGCAGATAGAGAATAACCAATGAAAATGATAAAACTTGTTAAAAGGTATTTTTTGATAAATCGGAATGGGAAAAAGTGGTTTCTTGAACGTATCATAATGAAAGGTTTTGATTAGGAAAATAAAACCAATCGATCTTAGGAATTATGATATTCGTTATAACAAATCACAACAAAGATACATGATAAATTATTGGATGTCAATAGATTAATAAATAATGACTCAAAATAATGAGTAAAGAATTGACTAATTTATTAATAAATATAAATTCCCATTTGGCCATTAAATTAGTTTAAGTGGAATGTCTTATTCTGCTTTTAATCAAGTGATTCGAACAGGCAGAAAAATGTATAATCGGCTAGTCTTTCACTTCTTTTTGTGCTCGTTTTTTGCACTCAATCTTCCAATTTGGAAAACTAAAAGTTTCGTCCAAATTCACCCATTCGCCCAACTAATCAAACCCTTTGTTGCTTATATTTTTGAATGTTATTTTGTAGTTGCCATCCATTCCGTTTGGTGCTTTTTGACTTCTATAAAGCACAATATCATCACCCTTTTTTCCTCCCGTCCAAGTGCTCAGAACAGATGTTGGGCTTACTGAGGTGTAATAATGCACATACCATTGACTACTATCTGCCATATATTGTCTTATGCTTCCAGAATGGCCTCCACCTTCTTTCAGAGTTTGATCCTGAACACCCATGCCATTCATAATATATTTGAATTCCCAAGTCATATTTTCGGGTTCATCCCAGTTTCCATCTTTGTTTTTTCGAATCGATATGCAGTCACAAATTCCAATCATGGGCTGGTAATCTTTGATCTCTCCAGGTGCTTCTGGATTGGGCAAACCGAAAGGATTTTCTGTGGAAGGTTCATAGTCATATTGTCCGATCACGCTTGAAGAAGCGATACAATAAAACAACAAACAGAGAAGTATACTTTTCATTTTTTATTTTCCAAGATAATGAAGAGAATGTGAATCGTCCTCTTGAAATTGATAAAATCATCAATAACTAATAAGCAGCCTTAGCCCCTACTCCACCATATATTCAGCGCTCGCCTTATATTTACTTCTAAGTTGTTCAAATTCAACAAAATAGATATTGACATCCGGGCTCTTGATGCTCTTACTACTGGAATAGAAAAGTAGGCTGTCATCATTTACAAGCTGTGGATAGAGGTCACTACCTGAGGTATTCAATTCAGTAATATTTTGTGGTTTAGACCATTTGTCCTTTAATTTGAAACTAATATAAAGATCCCCATAGCCAGAAACATTTTCTGGTCTGCCCGATGCTTCAAAAATAATCATGTCACCCGCTCCATTGACTTCCAAATTCCATTCTCCATTTTTTGAATTGATCGATTTACCGAGATTTATTGGTTCAGCATATTTTCCGTCTTTATGATCTGCCATATATAAATCACCCTGACCAAAACCATGATCTCTATCAGAAGCAAAGTAGAGATTCCCTTTATCATCTGTTCTTGGACTGTACTCTCTATTAGGCGAATTTATAGGATTGTCCAATCTTTTAGGCACTCCCCATTCACCCCTCGTATTCCTCTCAACTTTCCAAATATCCTGGGAAATAGGAGAATGGTCAGAAGGTCTATCAGATACAAAATACATCACCTTGCCATCACTGCTTAAATGAGGATCGCTGTCATCATATTGCCCTGAGAAAGAAGCTATTTTAGGTGCAGACCATTTATCATTTCGCAAAATAGAACGATAAATTGCACTCTTCATTTTTCCCTGCCCCCATCCATCTGAACTTCTTGCAAAAAAGGCCTCCTTTCCATCTTTTGAAAATGACAAAGCATATTCGACCAATTCGGTAGAAATAATGTTGGGTTCGAATTTTTTAATATTTACCTCGGATTGAGATAATAATGTCCACCCATGCAAAATGAGTATTGCAGCTATTATAAGGCATTTAAGCTTTGTCAATGAAATTATCTTTTTGTGGTTTAAAAATAAAATGGAGTCTTTCCTTGATGCCTTCAATCAATATTAATTTACAATAAGTCATCAATAAAAGCTTTGTCAAATCCAAAGTTATCTCCTACCTTATATACGTAATCCCTTTCATAATTGTCCACCCGCCCACTTCTTTTGGCCATAATTACCAATTGCATTATTATGTCATCATCTTCTTCAAATTCTTTAATGAGAGCATAATCCAATTGAAAGGATGATCCATTTTTTAATGATTCTTTCAAATAATATTCTTTTTCAGGGTCTGGCAAATTAGAATTTTCAATAATAGTACCTATCAACTCGATTTGATTTTCATTGATATCATTGTTGGATTCAATAAGGTTTGCCAATGCCTTTATTTTTTCCTTTTGGAGTTGACTTCTTATTTCGTCGTCTTCATCAGGTTTTACATTTTCGACATAGATTTTGCTGTCATTTAGAAAATTAACCGTTCCCTTGGCAATTTTGTTGGTTGTCATTTTGGCCCATGTCCCCATCAATAGTGGGCCAGCAACAGGAACAAATTGGATTATAGATTTTTTAAGTGTTCTTTCCAATATACTTTGACCAAGAGATGTTGCCTTACTCAATAATATCTCTTCAGGAGAATCTGTCAAATCAATTTTGTTATTTTGAATGGTCGACAAATTTGTATTGCCTCCAAATGCAGCAATTGGAATATCCAGTAATATATCCTTGTTGATAAAATTTTCCTTACCATTGGCACATCCCAGGTCATAAATCATATTCATTTGATTGCCAAAATTCAACATCAACTCTGGTATGGAACCAAGAATTCCCATAGGTCCTGGAACAATCGAAGAGGCCGCCGCTAATACCATATTTCTTTTGGCATACTTCGCTATAATTTTGTCTGTATCGCCAACCGTAAAATTTGAGTTGTTTACATCCAACATACGTTTTTCGAAAGAATCTTCCATTACTCGAAAAAGACCATCGTTCAACCTATTTTTAATAGCCGAGACATCAATCAATCCTTTGCCACCTAAATTGAATCCAGCGATTTTTTTAAGAGTAGAAAACATAATTTCCTGCAAATTTATGAACCAAATAAAGACCAGTATAAAAGACCTCAACTGCCACCAAATCTACCTACACCAACTTTTTTCATTAAGCCCTTGCTGAAAGATACAAGCTTAATGAGTATTTTCATAATTGAATATTTTTTGTTGAACCTCCCATACTGGTCACCCACCAAGTTTCAATGGTAATTTTGGGCATCTTTACTTCTCCTTTTGAAATAAGGAATAGACAGATCTGGGTTTTGTTGATTAATAATACCTTCTAAAAATTATTTTAAATAATGAATTATCAATCCGAGTGTACCAATAAAAAGGCACAACGGAGAGAATAATTTCGAATCGGTCTTTCCAAATTCTGTATTCCGAATCTTCTTAAAAAAACCTACATAATTAAAATCCCCTACTGCCCTTATTATGAAAATACCAGGGATGATCCAACCGACATATGCATGGATCCAATGGGGAATCGCGATATTTATTAATCCCGAATACAAATAATAATAACATCCGAAAAATAATAAGCCGATGCCGACTATTAAGCTGCTTATCGGCCCTGGATTCATGAATCTTTCGCCGTTTTCTTTTGTAGGCAACGACATTTCAAAACCCCACTTTCCTCCAAAAGCCCAATATATGTGGATGAGACCAAGCACTCCGAATATTAAGGTCAAAATCAAGGTTAATCCTACTAATGTCATTTACTACAAATTGTGATTATAAGAACTGCAGCAAATCAAAGTTTACCAATCTCTCGTTAGAATCTTTAGTCAAATTATCTTCAAGCATTAGTTATATTTCTATTCTCCTCCATCAATAATCAAATACTGTATGACATTGGGTCGACTTATAGCATTATTCAAGTCCCGCATTGATCTATAACTTCTATAAGAAGTGGACTTTGAGTCTCCCCACACTCTCTTGGTGATTTTCACCTTAATCTTTTTCTTTTTTTTGGATTTACGATTTGCTTTATGAAAACGCTCGACTTCATCGCTTTCCAAGGTTGCAGCCACCTTTCTAAATCTTTTGTTTCCCAATCTTTTGAGATAAGGACGCAAATGTTTACACCATTCACTTCCGCGATATATTCCTTTATGATATGTCTTATTGAGATTGGTCATTCAAGCGCTGGATCAATTGATTATTTGTCCGACCATATCGCCAATTCATTGCCAGATGGATCTAAAAAATGAAATCTGCGACCGCCAGGAAAAGAAAAAATATCAATATTGATTTTAGCACCGATGCCTTCCAACTTGCTTTTTATAGCCTCCAAATCATTATGGTACAAAACGACGAGCGCTCCGTTGACTATTTCATCTTCGGTCAGTTCAAATCCACCTTCGAGTCCACTATCAGAAAAAGCTATATAAGTCGGCCCATAGTCCGTGAATGTCCAACCAAAACAAGCCGAATAAAACTTCTTTATCTCTTCAAGGTCTTTTGCCTTGAATTCAACATAGTTGATATGATTATTTGTTGCTTCCATTTTTCGTTTTTGGAATGAATTATAAAATTGCACATTTTTTAGAACTTACATCTTATTCATTTAAGGATTCTTAGGTTTTTTTCCTCGACTTCTCAGCCAGGTCAAAAATAATGATGTCCCGATGGCCATTGAAACTGCTATCGTATTGAAAATAATATCCTCTGGATCATATGAACGATTGGGGAGATATCTTTGTATCCATTCATCTAATATCCCAATAATAATGGCAAGTCCGAAAGCATACATTGCTGGCTTCAAAATCAAGTTTTCTGGTTTGAATCGTTCGACAAATGCCTTTTGCATAAATATTGCCAAGATGCTATATTCCATCAAATGACTGCGCTCTGGCAGGCCTAATCTCAGAAATAGCATGACATAAACGGATACTATGCCAAGCCAAATTGTCAACTCCAACTTGCCTGGATTAAATTTGAGTGCGTGCAGGACGATGGTTGTTCCAATCAGTAGCATAACAATTGAAAATATAATCGCCTGAACATCTTGACTACTCAGTAATTTTGCCAAAGGTCGTCCAATAAATAAAGTAGAAAATATGGCAAAAAGGGTCAAAACAGTCCAAATCCAAAGCCGTCGTTCTTTTTTTGATTTAAAAAGTGCCATTCGACTACTTTATTATTCCATAACACAATTCTACCATTCCATCTTTGTAGGCTTTTGAGTCTTTGAGGTGCAAACGTTGCTCTTTCCCGATGTAATCAAAAAACAATTTTCCATCACCTAGTATAATTGGCATTATCGAAATGATGATTTCGTCGGCCAGATTCTTACTTATAAAATCCTTGGCAAGCATTGGTCCACCGACCATCCATACACTTTGATAATTCGGTTTGAGATTTTCGTTTACCAGGTTATCAATGTCACTAGCATAAAATTGGACACTCCCCTTTTCAGAAACCATTTCCCTGCTCGTCACGACAATAACAGGCACGTCTCCATAAGGCCATCCCAGCTTCAGTGCATGTTCATATGTTTTGGATCCCATGACATAGCAATCAATTGACTTAAGGAATTCCTCGATGTATTCATTGGTGAGTGTAATGCCATTTTCATAAGTGTCTGTAGATTGAAGCCATGAGGTGTCGTCGTCATGCTTGGCAACAAAGCCATCCAGGCTTGCGACCATGTGAATTGTAATCTTAAAATTATCTTCCTTCATAGTTGAAGCTACTTTTTAGCATTAAAGTATTCAATCGTTGCATCGCCCATCCAACTTTGTCCTATTTATACCCAAACAGCTTTGCAAAATTCGCTCCTTGATGAAACAAGAACTTTTGAAATTTCCACGGTATTACTGCAAAATATGAATCAAAGTAATCCATCAGAATGAGAGTATAAAATGGATTGTATGGTATATTATTCTTATTTATTTTGCCTTCTTGAGATAGTTGATACGTCAGCCTAAGGCCTTTTTCAATATTTTTTGGAGGATAGATTTCAGCTTCAAAGATCACTGCTTCATCAGTTTCGTTCCAAAATGAATGCAGTACAAATTTATCCACTACAACTTTTTCGTCACCAGGTTTCAATTTGAATTTTTGCTTTCCCACCGTAAGATTTAATTCACCAGAAATCACTCTAAATGTCTCAGTTTGGAAAGGATGAAAATGACGTGGACTCTTTGCCCAGGAAGATTTTGGTGCCAAGGTCATAATGAAATTGGACATTTTACCATTAGTGTCTTCATCGGTTTGAAGAAACTCAATCATGTCTCCAGTAGCCAAATTGGAAATCTTTTCATTCATTTTAATCTGCCTATTATTACACAAAAAGATGATTCATATTATTTACTTCTTATCGTACCTAATCAATTTCTGTCCTCAAATTTTGAAGCTCTGCATATTCTGTCCATGAGCCATCATACAAGTAGAGACTTCTCTCAAAGGCTATTTCGCAAGCCAGCATGACGATACAGGCTGTCAATCCCGATCCGCAACTAAAAACCAACTGGTCCACAGACTGTAATTTTTGCTCAAAAATAGATTTCAACTCATCCCTAGATCTGAATTTCCCATTCACAATTAAATCTTTAAATGGAATATTTACAGAGTTTGGAATACTTCCACTTTTCAGGTGTTTTCTAGGCTCCTTTTCCAATCCTAAAAATCGTCCCTCCGACCGAGCATCTACTATTTGAAATGAATTTGATTTTATATTTCGAATGACATCATCATATGAGATGACATACTTTTGTAAAAATCGACTTTCAAAATCACCTGATTCGAAATCATGTTTAAGATCAGATTTCGGCACGGTATCATGTCCCATTTTGACCCATTCAGGAAGTCCTCCATCCAAGACACTCACAGCTTCATGCCCCATCACTTTGAATAACCACCAAGCCCTTGGACTGGTATAAATCCCTAAATTATCATAGACAATTATTTTGGATGTTTTATTGATACCTAGGGCTTGGCATTCCTGTTCAAATTGTTGAGGACTCGGTACTGTATTAGGGAATGGGCTTTCTTTATCTGTAAATTTTCCTTTTATATCGAATGGTCTGGAATTTGGGATACACCATTCACTGACAGTGGATGATGTGCCTGTGACCGTGCTTGCAGGACTGGCATCCAGGAGTACTATATTTTCATCTTCCAAATGCGCATTCAACCATTCTACAGATACTATTTCGCTATTCATCCTACTATTTATTTTCGTCTATTTGATCCAATATCAATTCATTAATCTCATCGAATCTCTTTAATGCCAATATATGGCTTCCTTTTTCAATGACAATATCCGGATTTCTTATTAAACCGAATGGTAAAGTTCTATCCTTGGTGCCATGAATATGAAATATGGAGGTATGATTCAAATCCTTCGGTGGATGCCACCTCGACAAAGATTTCAATGCCCACTTCAAGTAATCGTTGGAATGGCGACCAACCATGCTCTTGAACAAATCTTGTAATTGATCATTTTCGAAACCATGATATTTCCCCCAAAACCTGACCGTATTGATACATAATTCTTTGGTGAAAAATTTATAAATTTTGAGTGGAGCTATGGCTTTAAAATGTAATGGAAGCTCAGACCTTGACTTAATGCTTGAGATCAAAATTACCTTTTTCACCCTTGTAAGAGAAGCTACTTCTTGAGCCACGATGCCTCCTAATGAGTGTCCAATAATTATAACATCATCCTTATCATCCAAGATGGAGTGGCACATCCTCGCAGCGTAGTCATTAATCGACTCACCAGAATTTGGCTCAATCCAATTCAAACATTTGACTTGATTGTTTTTAAAATCCAGGTTTTCGAAAAGTCTACAATCATAACCCAGGCCTGGAATCAAATATATTTTCAATACACGATATTTACATATGAATGGCGATTAGATCTGACACTCACAAGCCTCGCACTCTTCCAAAGTCTCGAAAGGAACAACTCCTGCACATCCACCCCAAATAAATTGTTTGCACATATTTTCTTCCTGATCAAAATAGTATCTGGGAATCGCCGCATTACAAGGCCCAACCATCGGCTCCAATTCACAATTTGGACATGAAGATTCAGGATCTATTATGACATCATCATCGCAACATCCTATTGCAAAGAAAATTGCCAGAGCCAATATCAAAGTCGCTAATATGTTAATTCTATATCTCATTCAATCTTTTTTACAAATGATCTAATAAATACTCTATTTAAATACATAAAAGAGAATATGTCCATAGGAACCAAGATTCCGTCATTTTCTTAAACCAAGCATCAATTCCCTTCAACATCACCAGGATTAAAGGTATAATACCCAAATAATAAACCCAATAATCCAAATGCAACAATTCGATCCAGGATATTGGCAAATGTATAATCCCAGGGAAACATAAACCAATTCATCAAACTCAAGTCAGCAATCACAATCACAAGCAAAGCAATCGCCATAGTAGCCAATAAAATAGACTTCAAGTCCTTAGATCCAAGCTTAGAAATGACAAAAAATGTCAAGAAAGCCGTTAGAAAATTTAGTATCAAACTAAAAATAAAATCCTTTGGATCAAAAAACTTAGTGGGTCCATTCTTGTATACCATTAACGTGATTCTTGGCCCTACAGCCAAATAATCTTCAACCGCCTTCATTTCTTCTTCCGAATTACCTTCTGGCATTCCAGGGTAATGATATACTCCACTTTCTGGCATAAGGTTTTTGAGCTTGTCCATCTCCATGGCCTGCTCCGGGATATTTTTCAAGGAATTTCCATGTAAGGGAAGCACCATCCAGGATACAGCACTCCATATGAAAAGAATTATTGTCCCGATGATAATAGATATTATTGCCTTTTTATTCATGGCTCAGAAGTTTAGTTAGCTAGAAGTTTTGATTCTCTAAAATACAGAAAATTTAGAATTTATAAAATAGCCTTTGGAAGTGATGATCCAAACAAAATAAATGCCCGGGCCCTACCAAGCTAGATGTTGACTTTTTTTACCGCTAAGACGCGAAGCACGCAAAAAAAAATCTCCGCGAACCTCCGTGACTCCTCCGTGCACCTCCGTGAAATAAAAATGCCCAAGACCCCTCCAACCATCACCAAAGCCCCCTCTCTACCCAAGCCTCTACCAGCCTAGATGTTGACTTTTCCAACCACTAAGGCACAAAGCACGCCAAAAAAAACTCCGCGAAACTTCGTGACTCCTCCGCGCACCTCCGTGAAATAAAAATGCCCAAGACCCCTCCACCATCACCAATGCTTCCTCTCTACCTTCATCCACTCTACCAAAATTTCCACCATTTCTTTTTCTTCGGTAATCTTTGCACAAACCCCTCAAACTCTTTTTTCAATGCTTTAAAGACAATAGAATCAATATTCTCTACCATAAATTGTGACTCATCCAGCCTCTCAAAATTCAGCACTTTTGAATTTATGAAATCTTCATGCGGTATCTTATACACTTGATCTGAGTTTATATAGACAAAATCTACTTTAGGGACAAACTGACATTCGGCTTCATTAAATAGAATCAAGGTAGCGTCATCACCTTCAAATTGTCCCACCTCTGGAATCCTTATTTTACCCTTATCCAAGTATTGAATCTTTTTGATTTTTTGACAAAGTGATTTATAAAACTCATTTTCATCCTCGGTATTGATTTCAGCTATGACATTGGGGCCAAAGAAGAACGGCCGTATACAACAAGGAATTTGTATGGTCTCATTTTTGGACTCTACAACAAACTTGAAAGTGAAGGCACTTTTTCCTTTTATATCTTCTATCCAATCCATTGAATATTTCGTGTCAAACGATTCAATATCTATGGCACTCTCTTCCCATTCTGGTTGGATTCCGGCATCAGAAAGTTTTGCCAGGGTTTTCGCTACGTCTCTCGCTAAAATATAATCCGCTTCTGTGGCTAGCACATTGATTATTACATCATGCTCTTCATCCGTAGTTCTTATTGTCACACCTCTTGTAGATTCAAACTCTTTGTACAAGGTGATATGGTCTTTCATTTCAGAAGCAGTAGAATCGACTCCTAGATAACTTATTTTCACATTATCGTCTTCCAATCCGCGAAGCAATTGATCGACAGTGATTCCTTTTTTATTTTCAATGGTTATACTGTAACTCATATTTCATTAATTTCTGCAAAATGCATTTCGCCCATAAAATTGATTATCGGATTGGCAATATATTTAATTGCTTCTTAATCATTTCGTAAAGTTCCTCTTCCCAATCAATGGATTTTATTTCTGGAAATTCTTTATTGATACGAAAATCTCTTGGACTGATAATGACTTGGACTTCATTGTGCATTGCCTTTTGAGTCATCACGAATACCTCTTCTATTGCCTCATCTCCAATGGGTATGCAGCCAATAGTAGCAGCTTTTCCATGAATAAATATATCTCCACCCATTTGCCCTATCGTAGATAATTTTGTTTTTGACTTATCGAATTCATTTGGATAACTGATTTTAATTGAGAGATAATACGAACTATTTGGATTGAGATATTCGACCTTGTAAATTCCCTCAGGTATTTGTTTATCTCCTTCCTTGAGCTTTGGCCCCAACTTACCGCTGTATGCCGTAAAAGGATATTCTTTGATAAATTTCAGTCCTCCATCATCCTCTCCAAACACCAGCAACTTTTGCTCTTCCTTGAAGGCGGCCATGATCAATTTCTCTGGAAAATTCTCAAATCCTGCCTCATTCAAATCGGTCTGAATTCTCTCTTCCACACTTCTTTCTTTTTTCAAGAGAATTGAATCGACAGTTTCCTTTCCTTTGATTTTATGAATCAAGGGCATATAGATTGACCTTCCATACGTAATAAAGAGGATGGTCAACAGGAGTATTAAAATTAAGTATATCAGCTTTCTCATTTTTTCGAAATCGTTATTTTATCTTTTTCCGAAGTTTTCAATATATGATTTCTCATGATTTTTGTAAAACGACCTTAGTTTTTCAGCCATTAGCGCTTCCAATTTCATCAATGTCTTCCCGTCATTCTCCGAATATATTGTTTCTAAGTAAGAAATGTCAAAAGCATTAAGCAAATTCTGAACTACCTTGTCAATTCTCTGTTCTTGAAACATAAAGCATCTTTCTATTTCCTCCCGCTTCCACTCTGCTATTTGGACATTCGTATATCTTGCAAACTCTTCCATTCTATTAAAAATATCGTCTTCTTCCCAAATTTCAATTTCATCTTTGATTAACGGAAATTCTGTTGCCAGTTCAGTGAAATACACGCTACCCGATTTGCCATTATCTGTTATTTCTATAAAATTGACCGTTTTCATATCCTCTTGATTCTTTTTTATCTCATTTATAGTGTAAGGTTAATTCTTGCTGACCACTTGAATCTTCACCTCATTTATCAATTCAATTGCCCTCTCAAAATCCAATTTGGATGTGATGATTTCGTTCAACTCGATTCTTATTGATTTGTTTTTGATAGAAAGAGATTTGCCATTCATTTTTTTAAGCAATGGGGCAAGTTTTTTCTTCAATTTATCCTCCTTGCCCTTTGAAAAGAAATTTTTAATTCCTCCAAGATCAAGCTTATAATTATTTGGTTTTAGTTAATTTGCAAATTCAATATTGATAATAGTCCGACTTCGATTATTCCCCTCCATCGACTTCCACAAAATTCCTGTAAAATGATATTTCTCATCTTCCATTTGGTAGAGCACGTTGTATTTGCATTCGATGGCATGAAAAATATTGCGTTCGTTATAATGCAATTCTGTGCTATTCAAATCGGCGAATTCATTCCAAGCTTTTTCGATGTTGTTCCAATTCAACATATATTCTGAGTCATCCTAAGAAATTTATACAGTTTTCAACCCTCAGGGCTCATTACCTTCCAACCAGAATCCGACTTATAAGTATTCAATCGTTGTACCGATTTACCTCCATCAGGATGGTAGCAGACCTCGGTTATGATCATATGATTATCGCTGACTTTCTCCCGTTTTGGAAAGGCCCGAATAATATTCTTGAATTTTGGAATACCGTTTTCCTGTAGTGATTTGATAAAGGAAAGCTTGAGTACCTCTGCAGTTTTATCAATGATTTCATTTTCTAAACCCAATTCTCCCTTTCCCATCTTAGCGAGCATCAACTCTGCTTCTTTACGGAAATCCTTGCATTCGATAGCAGCCTCAATATCATCGGCATCAAATGCACTCTCAATTTTTATAATAGCGCCCTCAGGTGTAGAATCAGAAGGCAGGAAATAATCCTCGCCATCATCTACTATCATTCCACCGAGCCCTTTGTCAAAATTCGTCAAAGCTGATCCAGATAGGTTGTCTCGCATGGCACGAATGGTATAGCCTCCAATCAAACGACCATTTTCTATTATCATCCAATCTGATACCAAGGCTTTGTCCACTCCTATCTTTTGATGGATGGCTACAGTCTTGACATCGATCGGTTCGTTTCCAACTATACCAAACAAGTTATTTTCCTCATCAAAGCTCGGCTCTACCAGCCAAATGTGCTCTATCTTCCCAGAATCTTCAATCTTGACCTTTATCGAAAAATATTGTTGAGATGGCTTTGGATCTATCAGACATTTTTCAAAATAATGCAAGGTCAATCTTGACTTTTCCATCGCCCAATTCATTTTTTCGTCTTCACTCTGGACATCGACTACGTTTGAG
Organism: Saprospiraceae bacterium; assembly: GCA_965230575.1. Taxonomy (GTDB): domain Bacteria; phylum Bacteroidota; class Bacteroidia; order Chitinophagales; family Saprospiraceae; genus CAJXUU01. The sequence goes on along the minus strand of OZ246013.1, from coordinate 3,567,863 downwards.
TCTTCGGGTCGATGTCGAAGGTCTTCGTTTTTCTTTCTTCCGAATAATCTAGAAAATATTCCCATGCTTAATTTATTTTTTAAGTGATTTACGCGATAGTCAACAGAGAGAAATCAAAACGGGACAATGGATTGAAGTGGATTATCTCTGATTGGCTTTCGTAGTACTGTTGCCGTTTTATTCTTTCATTACTCTTATCATAGTCAAATCATCACTTGGCATTAATCCATTTTCTTCTTTGATTTTGATCAAGGATTTCTTCAGTTTATTTACGTTGTCAATATTTGATTTACTTTCAAAGAATTCCTTCATTATTTCATCTTCTACGATGGATTTGTAAGACTTCCCATCATGATTTTTAAAGGTATGAATTCCATCAGTCGAAATCGTCATATCTTCCAGTGAATTTACCGATTTTCTTTCTACCCTGGATGCAAACCATAAATGCTTGTCCATATTCAGATGATAGCCTATATAGTCAGGTTTGTTGTCATTTTCGTATTCAAAATTCTCACCATTTACATGAATGAATCCATCTCCAATGATAACCAACTCCGCCTTTTCACTTTGCGTATCCACCAATCCTAGAATCAATGTCGACAAAATCTCATCAGACCGTAAATCCAATTGGCGGTTCAAATTTCCAAGTTCCTCAAATAACTGGATTGTAATTTTTTCAATAAGGATTGACAGTTCTACCTGATTCTTTTGAGCATACTCTCTATATCCTTCTTGTTTGGCAATTTTTCGCAACAACTTACCGATTAAAGTAGATGCAAAATGAGAATCGGTACCGCTCGAACATCCATCCATCACCGCAATCAGTTTTATATTACTTCCAGCATCTTCCACCACCAGGAAGTCTTCATTGTGGTTGGTGTGGAATTCGCCAATATGTGTGAGTTCGAAAAATTTCATTTATTGCTATTCGTTTTACCCATTCGAGATATATGTAATCGATTATGTTTCTTTATAAATATGAGTTTGTTCATCTATTCATAATTATAAAGCGTATTATGAACTGATCCACAAACAACGCTCGTATATTTCATATTTGCAATAAATGTCGAACAATTCCAAGCTTCACAATCCATTCCATGTTTGACCCAATAATATATATAAAACTTACTTTCACTGGTTTTCTTATATTCGAATTCCCCTCCGATAAGATAAAATCCAGATTTGAATCCTTCATGACCTTCCAATTCAAACAAATCATCAGGAAATTTCTTATTTTCTTTTTGATATTGTTCAATAGAATCACACAAGGCCTCTAAATTTTTATTGGTTTGATCCAATTGATAATCAAATATTTCTGGCTCAATCAATCCTACCAACGCCGAAGAAAGTATAATTGAAAATAAAATAAGTCTTATCCTGCCTACATTTTTTATTTTGAGTAAAAAAGTGGATAAAAGCATCAAAATTCCGAAAACACATATTACTTCATACAGCTCTTTAAAAATATAATTTGTTTTAAAATAGATTTGACTGCCTTGAAGAATATTCAATATCAAAATGGCTGTGCATAATAAAAATGGGATAAGAAATGTAATTGTATTGTTTCGATTCATTTTATCGTCGCATGTAATATTCGAGATTACCTTATTTGTCAAACATTAATAATCAGGATATAGTTTTTTATGTCCATTTAATTTTTAGAAGTAATCGATGCCAATACAAATTTTGCCAATTCTTTATTACCCAAAGTAGTTTCTTGATCAAAAATCATCTTTCCCAATATCTCAGTGGCCTTTGACTTATTTCCCTGTACATCCATTATCAATGCTCTATTGATCAACAACATTCCTTTTGTCTCCAAATCTGGACTAGATTCCAATCCCTTTTCTATAGCTTCTAGCCTTTCGTTGTGATCATCCGAAATACTTGCTATGGTTTTCCAGGCAGGTGCATACCTCGGATATTTGTTCAAGATTGCTTGGGCAAGCCTTAGTTTTTCATCCTGAGAATCACTCCATTCGATCTGCATATATGCCAGGTAAATACCCTTTAGAAATTCGCCTTCAGCTTCTTTTTTCAATGACCAATACGCTGTCTTTGCTGTAAAAAACCCACCTGGTTCCAATTGATTCGCTATTTCGTAATACTTCAACGCATTGTCAAAATCTTGTTGCAATAGATAGGTATATCCCAGGTCGTACGGGGGATATGCCCATTCTGGCGCCAGTTGCATTGCCTTTGTAAGTTTGCTGATCGCCTTGTCATATTCTCCGTTGGCACCATGCGCTCTGGATTCCTGATGAAGAATCATCGCCTCCCTGGGAGCTTTCTTCTCACTTACTATTTGCCAATTATAATTGCCAGTAGCACCTGCCAGATCGGCCTGGGAAATTTGATTTCCATTTTCATCTTTGAATATTAGACGATTAGAATTTTCATTCTTTTTACCCTTTCTGCGAAAAAAATCGAATATGCTCATTGGTACTGGTTATATTTTATTGAAGTGATTTAATCTCTTTATACTTTCATCCTTGACATTATGGCTAAGTGATCTGAACTCCCGCCTTTTAGTACTTTGGATTCTATAAATTTTATCTTGCCTTTTCCCATAATATAATCCAAGGTAAGAAAAGGTATAATCCTGCTGGAGTGCGGGAAACTAAAACCAAGTCCATCTCTCAAAATGGAATGAGAATTCGCCCAATTATATTTGAGTTTTTTAAAAAGAGGTTCATATTTCATTGTATTCAAGTCTCCAATCAAAAGATGGGCAGAAAACTTATCTGTGGTCGCTTCCACCCAATTGTTAATTGAAGATAGCTCTTCAGCCCGGTTCTTGTAATTCTTAAAATAAAGTTTGGCAAAATTCTCCTTATTTTCAACGGCTATGGCAGGAGATGCCAAATGCGTATTGATTATTTGAATTTCTTTTTTACCTACTTTGAGTTGTGCAATTTGTGCATAAGGTTTGTTGTAGGCATTATTCAAAAAGTGTTGGTTTTGAATTTTAAACTTCGAATAAATGCCAATTCCGTGGGTGCCATTCATTGGCTTTGTCAATCTGAATGGATAGGTTTTGCCAATGTTTTGGTCGAGAATCTTTGCCCAATTGGGAGTCAGTTCTTGGACAAATAAGACATCAGGATTTGAGTTTTTTATAATTGAAATAGATTGAGCAGGAGATTGATTTTTGAAGAATAAATTATAAGACATCACATTCAATTCTACCTCATCGATCGGATCGCTAACATTCGTTTTTGACAATAGATGAAAACCAAGTTCGAAAACCAGTAAAGATGAAAGTATGTAGAAACATATTTTGAGATGCCTCTTCTTTATCTTTTTTATTCGCACCATGCCAATCAAGGTAAGGATAAAGGTAAACGGCAAGGCCAAATTCCACATCATTCCAGGAACCAATAAAAATTGCAATACGCCGATTGCGATGATTATTGATAATATTCCCTGACCAATGTATTTTTTCAAATTGATTTATTTCCGCGATTATTACTTTCTGCGATTCAATTAAAAACCTTTCCACTTATCATTTTCAGCAAACTCCTTGATTGTTTTATTTCTTTGTTTTAAAAACCGAGTCAAATATCTCTTGAGGATTAAACTATCTACAAGAGTCCCCAAGTATCCCAAAGGGGATGAAAATTCAAATGTATCCTTCATTAAAGTACCGGATTCACACGGTTCAAATTCATGTTTGTGCCTCATATATTTAAATAGTCCCTCGATCATTTCATCCACAAAATAATTTGGTCGGTCATACTCAGTTATTTCCACTTTCAATTTGTGCCATAAACCAAAATGCTTCGCTCTCCAAGTGACCGTCTCGCCGAGCAGTATCATTCCCTCAGTCCTGCCGCCGATGGCTTCTTCTTGAGTATTCGAAGCAGAAATTTTATGCAAATCAATTGACGTCGACAGATCAAAGCATACTTCTATTGGAGCATTTATTTCTGTAAATAATATTATTTGGCTCATCTCATAAGTAAAAACTGAAAGAATATCGTATCGTTTATTTCAACAACCAATACTATCTATTGTTTGCGCTCATATATATCCTTGACAATATTAATATTCATTTCGTGGCCAATAATGGTTTGTGTATGAGTAGTAGCGGATTTTTACTCACTAACCTTTCGGTTTTGCATTGACCTTTGTTTTATGTTTATACTCTTATTTTATCACTTAAACCGCTATTATTTATACACCGTGTTAGCAAACGTATTTCATTCATATTTATTCATTAATCCAAAGTCAAAAGGTGTCCATAGGCAAGATTTTAATCCACTTTCCTTAAATCCAGAATTAACCCAACTATTACACGATTTAAAACAAGAGTAGCTTCCGTTAGCTTTATAAAAATCGTCAGTTGAGGAATAACCTTTATTTTCCAAAATGATTTTCATTCCGCTTTCATTTGTTTTAAATGTATTTTGTAAATAAGAATTCAATTTATTTAATTCAGATTCCGATATTTTTATTTCGTTCCAGTCAGAGCGTTTAGACGTATGTCGAGTAACGTGCATTAAAGTTGAGCTATTTAAAAACATAGCTGTAAAAGCATTCTTAAAAGTCAAATCTCCCCATGTTGGTGTGTTAATGTAAAAATTCTCATCTCCCCAACCAAATGACAAATATTTGTCAGATTCTTCTAGCTTTAATCCATTTAGCAATAGACTGTCAGCATTATTTTTAGGAATTACAATATCTAAGTGTACTCCATTAGTAGTTAAGTATATTGTTTTTTCAGAAACTTGATTCTCAATATTTCGGTCTATTGTGATTGATGATAAAATTAGAGAAACAACTAAATACGAAATTGGAATTAGTAAAAGATATAAAATCCACTTTAGTATTCTTTTTCCTAATTTCATATTGTTGGGTTCATATGTTTGCTAATAGGTCTGGACAAGACACCTTTGGTGGATGAAGAGCCAATGTGTTGAAAGATTTATCCCCAAACCATCCCTACTATTCCATTACTTCCAGATATTACTTTAAGCACTTTTTGAATCTCCAACAAATTCTTCTTTTCAGATTCTTTGTCGCTCGAATCCAAAGGCAGACGATCAAATGATTCCAGTATTTTGTTGATTATCGAATAAATTCTACTTCCATCGAACATTAATCCAAACGATCTACCATTTTCATTCCGATATCCACCACCTGATAAATTATTCATCAAATTGAGATAAAAAGTGAGTTCCCCTGGATCTTCAAACCCATAATTATAGAATTCTTCCCGTACAAGTTCTATTGACTTCAAATCATCATGAATCACGGTAAATGAATCCTGGATTTTGTATTTTTCTATTTCATTAGTATCAACCTCATACCATCCCAACACTTTGATTTGCCCAGTTATTGCTGAAGGTTCTTTCTTATATCCTTGCACATAAATTGCTACTCCCATATTACTTATCTTAGTTAAGCTAAACCAGCTATTGAATTTTATTTCTGTTTTGGTAAATGTTTTTCAAATATATCTTTCCTTGACAATATTAATATGATGTATTTCGTGCCCAATAATAGACTTCAGAAAGTCTTCAAGGGTAATTTCATACTGCCGAGACATGCCTTTAATCTTCAATTGGTCTTCAGACAAAGTATCAACAAAACTGATAGATGCCTTCCTTACATTTTGAAAATCTGTTTTTAATTGTTGAAATGTCAAAGCTTCGAAACGGCTATTATGAACCAATGCATTTTGATCATATCCCCAAAGCTCCACCTTTTCTCTCCTACTCATCAAAAACGCTCGAAACATTTTTATTCGCTCATGATCCGTTATATGGCCTACGACTTGCTTGATGCTCCACTTGTCAGATCCATAACGATAATTGGATTTTTCTTCGCTTATAGAATCAATAAATTCGAAAGTTGATAATGACGCATATAGCTTTTTAAAATCCTCATTTTTTACAAGGTCAAAGTAATATGGAAAGCCATCACTGGGAGTATATTTCATATCTAAATTTTAGAGCCTTGGTTCATCCAATTATATTTTTGCGACCTCTTAAGATTTGGGTGAATGATTTGTTCCAATGACTTTGCTTCGCTGTCAGTATACGCTCCCGTTCTAGTACAATGATTGGTTGAAAAAGTATTTTCCTTTTTGAGCTTTTTCGAAAAATCATCAGACCTAAAAACCCAACTTTCCGGACCAAATGAAGAGGCATAAACTATAAATTCTTTTCCCTCTTCAAATCTTGTAAATCCACAGGCCGATCCTGCTATATTGGTATATATTGTGACAACATCTTCTGTCAGTTGCCCCTTGTACACCTTATAAACTTCCATTTCTACTTTGACTATGAATTTGGCATTCAAGTATTCTAACCTTTGCTGGTCACCTTTGTATTTCTTTCTTATTCTATCGACTTGATCTGGTTCCATAGTCTCCGCAAAAGTAATGCTGGACATGTTGGTCACACAACCATGAATGATAGTTTCGGTGTACTCAAATGCCTCTGATACGGTACCAGGATCCATACAATCACAGGCCATAGATTGTACAATGCCAAGCACCACAAATAAAAAGATAATAATCGATTTCATCTGTTATTGTTTTATCATTCACATATTATAAATATCCATGTCGTTTTCATTTGTTTCTTCCATATAAAGCATCAAATTTCTTTTCACCTTTATTAATTAAATCCAAGTTTTTTTGAAGTAGCGTAATTAAATCCTGAGGATCAATGTTTGCATGCTTTTGTTTTGTGTAGTTCAACAAGGTAAAACCTTTTACTAATGATTGATTTGGAATGTTATAAATTAATTCTAACTCATTGATCAGTTTTTCATCAATCTTATTCTCATCCCAGCAATCTTTAATCACATTAATTGAAGCAAGTCCAACTTTACTTTTCATTTTTATATTTTTATATCCTCCATCAATAGACCAAACATTAAATGGTTTTTTCTTTAGTCTATCAATTTCATTAGATATAAAATCTTTCATCTCTGAAACATCCCTTTTTCCTCTTTTGTAGAAACTCTGGTCATCGAAAACATCTTCAAAACAGTCGCATGGTTCAGTGGACTGATTTTCCTTGAACCAGTTTTCAAATTCAACTTCATTTTTAAATTTTGTGCTTACTTGTAACTCTTTATCATATACTTCTACAGGAATTCCTTTTTCACATACTTTTGAGCAAAAACCAATTAATTTTGATCGATGAGCTTCCCAAAACATTCTTTTATCAGTAAAATAGTCTTTTCCATACAAGTTGTATTTACTCCCATTGCTGAACTTGACTTCGAATCTTATCATACTATCATCAAGCACTGGTGCAGATAATATGGATATGACACCTATGAAATAGAAGAAGTTTAGAATATATAAATTATGCAACGTCATTGTTTTATTGTTTGGATTACTTGGCTTGTCTCATCTCATGGAGGTTCATCTAATATGCGTTCTAAATATTCAACACAATTCTTATTTAAAATTGGGGAGTTGGAAAATCTACAATCCACATCATAGCCATTCCGGCTATACTACCCAAAAGAATCAATGGAAAGAAAATTTTGATCTGCTTAGCCGTAACATCAGCAGTGCCACCAAAACCAGATCTTTGGATCATTCCTGGATGTGCTTCTATAAATTCCGCACCGTCCTTAAAATATATCCACCTTACTGCCATTATCCAAAGTACCAAAATTACAAAGTGAAAAAGTAGTACCATCGGATTCATATCTCGGGGTGAGAAGTATTCAAAGGTATTATGAGTGACACCAGTTAAATTCCCAATCATCATTATGACCCAGGGAACATTGCCATAAACCATTATTCCATTATAAAATTTATCGTATCCTTCTCTCAAATCAGGATTTTGGGCGATATATTTCTTAGAACGATACTTAAAGATAAGCCCATTTGCTACTGTAAAAATTATGAACATTATCCAGGTGTGTTTAAATATTATTTCCATTTCATTGGTTTAACGTTTTATCAAAGTGTGCTTCAATAATTTTTTCGAGTATTTGAATGGTCTATTACATCATCAACACCTCGCAGTCTTACGCTTCTTGCCCACACGCCCCTTGTCGATTACTTTATCAATATATGCAGTTGCAAGCGGTACTTTACAGGCCGTTCCATCCATATCAACACTTACCTTCCCGATTTCTCCAGCCACTTCTTTTGACTTCTCAGTTAACGCGGCTATGTAGGTTCCTATTGCTATCACAAATCCGTTCATAGTATATTTCACTCTATTTTGAGCTCCATGAATTTCGTTTTTCACCTTGTCCAACAATTCAGTATATAGTGCGATATCCAGCTTTTCATCTTCGTTTACCGCTGCATAATAAGCCAAAGTACTCCAACCTGCAGAAGCTACTGTCTCTCGATCCGACTTGATCCATTTGAGTCCCAAATCTATTCCATGCTCGGTCTCAGCAGCCACCCACGGCACTGCATATTCGCTCAGATATGACCAGTATGCCTTATCCACCCAATTATCCAATTGCTCTTTCGTGATTTGCTTTTCATCTGCCATTAATCCTGCGAGATACATGGCATCAGAATTCCCAGTATTGTACAATTCCAATGACAACTCATGATTCTTTTTGGTCTTTTTTAATATCTTTTTGAGGTCAGCTACTTTGACACCAAAGATGGGTTCTTTCGCTCCGTGAGTCATCAGTGTATTTTTGGTTCGTTCATCTCCATATGCCTGAAGCTCTTTTAGAATTTCTTTTGTTGTCATATTATTTAATGTTTTATAACTGTCATTATCCAAATATACAATGAATAAGCTATTTATTCATCTTCACTTTTATCAGTCAAAATACATGCAATGAAAGGGTCTCGATCTATTGATTCGCAAGTAAGCGATATAAACCTCTGCCCGCATAGGTTCAGAAACTCATCTCGGATTCATTGAACATATATTTGATAATAGTAATTATGATGAATTAAGACGGTCAAAGTTGCAGATTCTACAGATAAAATCTTGCTGCATTTTTTTTGAAAAGAAAATTAGAACCTTACAGCTTTGGCTTGAAAAATTGAAAAAACGCATTCAGGTCCTGTGGATATTTTGGTAAATTGAAGTTGCGGCTTGAAAGATAAAATGGTCGTTAAATCAAATACCATATTTTGATTTAACGACCAAATACGAATGTTAATGTTTCACATTATTACGTTCTACAATTATATAATGCTGAAGTCAATTTACTCGCACCATCCACAACCGAATGGGAAGTAATTAAATTCGCCTTGATCAGCATCGCAAGTATACCACGTAGTACCAACTCGATACTCTTCGGATAAAGTAGCACTAAATACGCCACAGCAATTGCCCAAACCATTTGGCCAATGTAACTGTATTAGTTGATCAGGACATTCTGGGTCAGCAAAAGAGGGGAATGTTCCTGAAAAAAACAATACATCATTTCTGAAAATGGTAAAGTTGTGTCTGTAAGCATTTGCACTCGGTACGTTATATCTGGTAAAATTCCAAAATAAAGATGCACTTGCGCCAGGTCCATTTTGAAAATTGGACCACTCAACATCACAACAAAATAATTTTTTGGACTCTCCTTCTGGCGAATAACTGGCATCGGTAATTTGTATCGAAGGCCCCGAATTGCTACCTCTCTTAGAGATTTCTTGAGTAAAATCAGATTCCGTAGTCGAAATATTTTCTTTTGTACAACTAAAAAGAAGTAAAGTTGTCAATACGGAGAGTGCTGCAAATTTGAATAATTTGTTTGTCATAATTAAAGGTTTTAAAATGTGATTAATGATCTTAAGGTAATTGTGTTTACTAAAGTTATGAACTAAATATCACAAATGCAAATATTATGTTAACACTAGGACTATTCACAGTATTTTATTATTTACTGTTATGATGCATCAAAATATAAACATATCACGTAGTCATTTCGCAAAATATAAATTACAACAATACACTATTTCAAGTCATCATTGTCCATAAAAATTTAGAGGTCAAAATTGTGATGTGAGTCAACTTTTATTTGCGAGTTTAGAAGAAATTAAAAGTTATGGACTTAAGTTTTCTTTTTATCAAGGCCTCGCCAAAGAATCATACCAACGAATATCCACATTACTGAATTCCAAAAAGTAAAATCTCGTTCCTTTCCCATATAGAGCTCATAAATGACAAAACATAAACAAAAAATTGAAGTGAACAAGAAAATGTGTCTTGGATTAAATTTCATATTTGATTGATATTCGTTTATTCAAAATGATTGAGGTCTACAGTTACTGACATCAATAATCTTTGTTTAGGCACAATGTTTCGAATGAACGAAAGATCAGATCTGCACTTAAAACTATTGACTTTTGTGCTTTCTAAATTGTGATTCCGCTGCTATCGATTTCTTTCATCACGCTGTTCAAATATAATATATTCATTCTCTCTCACTTCTCCTTCCCCTATTAATTCAATTTTAATGTTATCGCCATTAAACAAATTATAATCAAAAAGAATAAAGCCGCGGTGCTCATGATAAACCATATTAAGCTCATTCACAATCTCGCCATATTCTGCGATTGAGCTTATGAACCAACAATCTTTTGTCTTCTTAGTAGAGCTCACATATGTCCCCTGCCGCTCCACCTTATATTTCCACTTGACTGGACTTTTAAGGTCGGTGCCTCGGCTCACACCACCAGACCATTCCATTCCCACTTGCAGGGGAAACCGCACCTCAGGAAAAGGGCAATCCTGGGTAAATCGGTATTGATTTGCTCTCAAAGGATGCATCCACAATAGATTTTCATTTTGTACTATTCCTTGTGAAAATGTTTTCTGCCAGGACTTTGAGTACGTAAAATCAGGATACAATCTTGGATTATTGACAAAATTTGCAGAATCCGAGCTACTGTAATGAAAATCGTAGAATATTTTATCCTGCTTATCGCTAAAATGTGTTTTTTCTCCTGTGCCAATAAAATCTATAGTTTCAGAGCAGATCAATTTTTTCATACCGTCTCTATACTCTACCTGATAAATCAACTTCTTTCCTCTTTCAAATTTAAATTTTGGAGGAGGTTCGCACGATTGGAAAACCATCATACTTAATAAAATGAGAGTTGCCGTTTTCGCACATTCTTTTACGATCAAATTAATTCCCTGATATGTTGCAATCTGACATTCGGATCTCACAATTCCGTCATTCTTATCCTACCCATGTCAACTGCTGAAAAAGGTAATTATAAAATCCAGAAACATCGATATTAGTCACTACATTGACCGTATGTCCATTGGGGCTCTGGTAAATATTTCCCTGATCTGGACCATCAGTAACATTGAGCAATTGCTGCTTTTCAATTGTATACAATGAAGGTTGGTCGATATATGCCGTGGTCACAGTATCCCAAAATGCGTAGCCCGCTTCGAAGGCCACCATAGAATACATTTGTCCCGCCAGAGCATACAAAGGGTATTCTGCGCTTTTCGGTGCAAATTCGAGAACAATCTCAGGTGTCAACATTACCTCATTGGTAGCATTCAATGGAAACATGGTCAAGGATATACCCGAAGCTAATATATCCTGTACAGCATAAGGGTCCCAATACGCATTCCATTCCGCATTGGCATTGGCACCAGGAGCCAATCCGGGGTCAACATTTCCGTAAGGCAAACCGCAATTACCATCGGCAGGTTTTAGTGCACCTCCCATCCACAAGATGTCTTTAATTCCATCCTTGATATCTGGAGCCATGCTCAAAGCACTTGTCAAAGGTGTCATTGGCGAGAGCACTAAAATTCGCACATTTTCTCCGCCTTCCTGCATATTGCTTCGAATCAAGTTTACAATCATTTGCTCACCGCTTTCTTTTGAGGGTGCTACAGGGTTGGGAGTCACATTAAGCATCGGCAGTAAATTGGCCATCATAGAATATTGTCGATAGCTCCATGGAAATGCGTTGACAGCTCGGGCAGTACTGGTAGTAATCGGCACATTGGGCTGCTGCATAAGATTGAGCACCTTCTGAGTAACATCTACAGTTGGTGCGGCCAGGCAATCGGCATTGACCACTACGATGCCCAAAAGATCAATATTTTTCATGGTAGCTACCAATGCTACGGAGATCAGTTCGTCTACCGCACCATCTTGAAGGATGATTAAAGGCTGTTTGTTCATTGGGGTTATTTTTACTTGTTGAGAAGAATTATTGTATGATTATTTTTGGTGGGCCTTCCATTTGGTCAAAATATCCTTTTCCCTATTCATAAATGAACGCTCACCTGTCAATATATTGTCGCGTCTTTCTTGAGTCACCGCATCAGAATACCACCACTCCTTTGTAGCGTTTACAGTATCGGATAGAGATCTGAATTGCAGATCAGCTGCGATTGCCTTGCTATTGTCCGCTTTTGACATGCCTGCATATTTTGGAAGTTGGATTACCCAGGGCTGTATGCCGATGATTCCATTTTCTTCTAGGAATTTTTGATCATCGATTTGTATATAATTGACTGGCGAATTGAAACTGGCATGGATTCCATGTACAAAGGCATTCGTCGTCATTGGAAATCCTGGTCCAGATCCATTGTAGATTCCAGCGGCTTTATTCTCCAGCAATCTTATCATCCACTCTGCCAGATCTCTTACATCAATATATTGTACCACTTCATCCTTTCGACCTGGAATAATAATGTCTCCACCTTTTTCTATTCTGACCATCCAATATGGAAATCGATCAGTTCGATCTCCAGGGCCAACGATAAGTGTGGGTCTTACTATTATCGATCTCTCAAGGCCAAAAGCACCGATTGTTGCCAATTCCGATGTGGCTTTCATCACTCCATACTCATAAGTGCCTATTTCACTAGGATCGGCATCTTTGGGAATTTCAGTTACCAATGACCTATTTTCCGAAAAATTGTCTCCTGTGAATGGGTAGTACACGCTGATCGAAGAAGTGTACATATAGTACCCTACATTGTCAACCAGAAGCTGGGCAGTATCTTCGGTCCACTTGGTCTTGCGTCCTGAATTGTCAATCACCACATCCCATTTTCTATTTTTCAGGGCTTCCAAGTTATTTTCTCGATCTCCTACCAGTTTCTCCACCTTCGAAAAAAGCGCTTGATGGATTTTAGGGATTGTTTTTCCTCTAGTAAATATGGAAACCTCATGACCTCTCTTCAGTGCATAGGCAATTTGATGGGGGCCTAAAAAACTAGTACCGCCAAGAATTAGAATTTTTAATTTCTTCTCACTTTTCTGGACATCTAAAAAAGCTTGCAACGGACTTGCTTTTATTACAGGTGACAAACCTAAGGCAAGACTTACTCCTAAAAATTTTCTTCTACTATTATTCATATGATTAGCTTAGAAAATTAAAATATCAAAAAATTGAAAAATAATATAAGATGGAGAATGATTTGTGATAGATCCGACCTAATTATTAGACCAATTTACTGATTCTATCCATTACTAGTTAAATCCATGCTTTGAAGTAGAAGTTTTTTTTATATCCAGAGTAAATGAGAATTTTCTAATCTATCATTAGCCTCGTAATTGTTAAAAAAATAGATTTTGAAGGAATCAGTAATTCCATCACTTAAATCTTATTCACCAATCTTACTTCTTTTGCACCATCTTTCATAAGAATTTCCAGTATCAACAGGGATGAGACATCTGGCAATTCAAGTTGATTATTTTGAAATCGCAAAGACTCCTTCAACAATTGACCCTGGCCATTAAAAATCCTAATTTTTCTGAGATTTTCAATGTCTATTCCTTCAACTGTAATATGATTCGAGCTTGGATTGGGATAAATTTTTAACTCTTCGATGATTGATGGTGATAGAATAGAGGAAGTTCCGACTTTTGAAAACCTCAATGCATTTCCATCAATAAAAGCATCATGCACATCAAAAGAATCAACAGTTATTGCATCTTCATACATGTACAAAGCAGTCCAATAATAATCAAGAAATACAGGAATATTATTAAAACTCCAATGCAGCTCCTCATCATAAGTTATATTAATTATTGATTCTTGAATAATAGTTTGGTTTAATATTGAAATACATTCGAGCTTATTATTGCTATTTTCTATTATCTCAAACTTCAATCTATAATCAAGTGAATCAGTCGGGTAATCATTCTCGCCTGCCCATCCATTAACATGCTTGGTTAATTGCCATTCTCCCTCGATGTATTCTTTTACTTCATCAATAGTGTTTAATTCGACTTGACTAAATAATACAATGGGAATATTTATGATTGCAATGAATAAAAGGTTTTTGATTTTCATAATTCCAATTTTTATGTGTGATAGTCCATAATTCAAAATATACTACTCCACATAGTCCAGTTTGCCGTGATAGTAATATGCCGTCAGTCCATGCTCCTCATCCCATTCTGGATTCATAAAAATGGTAAAATAGGTATGGTCTATATCGAGCTCATTTATAAAACCAATCCCCGTAATTGGTGATTTTGCAATGGCATCCTCTTTACTTTTAATGCCCATGTACAAGAGATTGTCTTCCAATGTACTTTCTTTCCATGTCTTGCCACCATCATTTGAGTACTTGTAAGTTTCATTTGCCTTTAAAACAGCTTCCCATATTTTATCATGGATTTTCGGTATTTCATCCGCTTTCAAACTTTGAAATTCTTGAATAGATTGAAATGTATAGGGCCTTATTTCCTTTGATTCGATATTTGGATCAAAATCTATGGATACTTTGAAAGTACGGTCGAGCATCGGAGAATAGAGATCGAAAATTAACTCATTTGGACCGCGCCAAGTCGCTATACTTAAAATATCTTCTTTTGATTTAATAATCATTTTTCACTTTTTCTAAATGTAAATCGGGCAAAATTGAATCCATTGAACGATAATCTAAGAGTTGCTGGGTTTCTTTTCAGCATCTTTTAATTTTAAATAGACAATAATACTTGAAACTGTAAAAATCAACCATAAGAATCTCATAACCCATATACTAACTGAAAAACCAAACATCTCATGTGGGCCAGGTTCACACATATATCCTACAAATATTAGAAAGCCTAGGATGCTGGCTATTAGGTACAAAGTTTTTTTACTCATCTCTTTTGTTTTAATATAGTTTTTGAACGACAAAATCTCGGAATACTGATTAATTTTGAATTTAAGTTACAACCAAAATTCATCCGCTTTTTTGTTTAATTCCTTCTTTCGCTCTTTAATGAATTCAAAGTCTTGTGTGGTTCTGATATAATATTCAGGATAATATAAAAACCATTTATCTTTCAATTTAATAATTTGCGGTATTTCGAAAAAATATTCTTCATTATCATATTTCATTTTGACTGTCACATCTGCCCATTCTCCTACTATGAATTTGTTAAAACCACCATAATTTTTGATCCGAACATCATCGAAGGTAATCGTATCAATAGTGGCATTAGAAATGATAAAACCTTTATCCTCCACCATAATTTCTGAAATAAATCCAGCCCTCAAAAGGAAATTTTTCATTCTTTTTTCAAATCCAGATTCCAACTTTTTCATAAAGGCTTTTTGATCCTCTAACTCTGGCTTATATTCAAAATTTTGAGCGAATAGATATTTTTGTGCATCCAATGGAATCGCCGTTTCCAAATAGTCAGCCTCATTTCCACCTTGTAAATACTCTATTACTCTAACAGCAATCTCTTCTGGCGAATTGAAACCTGCTTTGGCGCTATCAAAATCATATTCGAATTGAGTATTTGAATTTTCAACAAACGCAGCATCGTTTGATTCGGCAATCTCGATTTTTGAATTGCCACTATTGCAGCCTATAAGTACAACTAAAAATAGAATTTGGGTGTATTTCATAATTTGTTTATTCAGTTTGTAAGGGGCTCATCAGGTGATTCAAAAATCGTCTCTCAATTAAATCATAGTTTCCAATTGACTAATATCCCTTACCTCCGCCCAAGTGCCCGTTTCTTTAGATTCCTCAGATGCCAACCCAATCAAGTGCAAATTTGCGACAACCCTAGCATTTGCAAAGCTCGGTTCACCGCTTATCACAGCATCCAAATAAGAAGATATTGACTCGTGCATTCCTGGCCAATCGGCATAGGGTTGAATGGCAGGTAAATTCAAAATCTCCCAATCCCGATTACTTAAAGTACGACATTTCAATTCTCCAGTCAAAACATCAATATGAATATCGCCATTATTCCCAACTACTTTGATATGAATAGTCAACTTTTCAGCGCTATCAATATTGACTTTTAATTCGCCCCAAATGCCTCCATAATCATAAAATCCTGTACTCTGGCTTTGCCTGCGGCCTTCTGTGCCATAGCCATCCATGAGCAGTACACGCTGTGGTCGTGCATCGAGCAACACATTCAACACATGGGTATACCACACTGATAGCCTCCCGATATTATTTACATCCTGATGTGGATCAGGTCCCCAATTCGACTGCAAACGAATACTTGCGGATTGGACATCGCCTATAGTCTTGCTTTTTATCAATTCAGCAGCTTTGGTCACTGCGGGGACTAGAGCCAATTCCAAATCTGCATGTGTGATTTGATGAGCGTCTAGTAGCTTCTTCATTATTTTCGGGATCAATGTTCTTGTGTGTGCAATCGGCGGTTCGTAAAATACAGGCTTACCAGAAACCAGGGCAGCTGAAATAGCTTGAGCATGAATCGCATCAGGAACAGCTATCATTACGGCATCAATACGAGGAGAGGCCAATAAATCATCATAGCCCTGATAGATATCGACACTGCTACCAAAATGCTCCTCAATCGACTTTAAGGTAGCCTCACTCTTGGCACTGACAGCGACGATTTCTGCCCTCCCATCATTTTCGAGCGCAGGGATATATGCATCCTTCACCCAAGAGCCATATCCAATAATGCCGATTTTTATTTTTTCCATTTTTAGCTTTTTGGTTAATTGCTGTTACCTATCTATTCCAAAATAGTCATTAATTCTCTTTTTAGAATTTTCAAATCGTTCATCCCAGCTTCCTCTAATTAATGAATAATGGTAATCCTTTTTAGTCAATTCATTTCTGTGATATTCGTCCAAAATATCTCGTCGTCTCTTATCAAGTCTCGTTCCGTCCTGAATAAATGGAGCCTCTTTGTCCAAATATAAATATAAATCGATTTTATTCGCTGACTTAACCCATTCATCAACCCTTAATTCCTGATTAAAAAGAAATTTGGAATAGGAGGATGTTATTGCTAAATCAGTATCAATAAAAAGGAATCTATTTGCACTTTTTGTTTCGGCAATTATTCTTTTCGCTTGTAATTCAGCTATTTGTACTAAATGTTGTTTTGTACACTCTTCCGTATGTTCAATAACCTGACGAGCCATCTCAGGCACAAAAACTGTTTTGTAATATTCTGAAAGTCGTTTCGTCAATGTTGATTTGCCCGTACTTTCCGTACCATAGATGCAGATTTTTTTGACAAAATATGGTTTTGCTGAATCTGCAATAAACTTCCAATGTTTGGTAGAATCCTGCATAATTTTAGAAGCACTTATATTTTGTCCAATTCTTTTTTGGTCGTACATAATGTGTTGACACATCAGATATTCTGCCAAGTAGTCTCCATAGGGTTCTGAACTAATAATGACATTAAATTCGGGAAGAAAATCTTTTATTTTGTGTGCCCAAATACGTGACACCTCTCTTGATGACACAGATGTATTTGGAAGTTCGTCCTCCTTGTAATCCAGAAGTATCGGTTTCACAATTTGGTTATTGACAAAACTTTGTTCGACCCAATTCAAACGCATCTCTCCAGGAATAATTTCTAAATCAGAAGCACAGACCAGGACGATCAACTCATCACATTGTGCCATGGCAAACTTGATCAATTCAATATGGCCAATGTGTAGTGGATGAAACTTACCTAATACTAAACCTCTTTTCATTCTTTAAAGTATTATTCCATAATATTAGACCCATGGTGGCGAGAATAAGAAAAATCATATACTCAAAAGAGATAAAAAGAATCTGTTTTAAAGCATAAAGGGTAATGCTGACAATATCAACCAAAATCCATAAAATCCAACTCTCCAGATATCTTTTTGCCATTAAGATCGTAGCGAGAATACTGGCAATAGTAGTAAAGGCATCTGCAAAAGGGAATGCCGCAGGACTTGAAAACATATTTGGGAGAAGCAAGTGAATTTGACTAGTCAAAAAACCCAAGCCTGCTGTAGCAATGGCTATTAAAAGAATGAAATTGAACCTGGATCTTCTAGAAAGTAGAGCAATTGGTTCTTCCTCTTTCATTTCCTTTTTCCATATTATCCAACCATAGATACTGGCTACAAAAAAGAAGATTTGTAACAACATATCTGAGTACAATTGAACTTGATAAAATATTGCAAAAAAGAAAACCACATTTATCAAACCAATCGGCCAAGTCCAAATATTCTGCCTTGTAGCAAACCAAACAGACAATAAACCTGATATCGTCCCGATCAATTCAACATAGCTCAGTGGGTATCCAAGTATTGTCGCTACAATATTTTCTATTTCAAATATTTCCAAATTATATGATTCTGTTTTATCTCCTGTCGAAATTAATTATAATGATCTGATTTTCTGCACTAAATACATAAAAGAAATAGTTAATTTGTTCGTCTCGTTTGTTTTCCTTCCATTTTATGAAATGCTCTTTTTGTAATTAGAATCGAAATGATACACCTACATTTTTTCTCTAATCTTGAATTTCTTAAAGTACCACAACAGTAAAGTAAGAATAATAAGTACAATAATAATGTTACGAATACTTATCAGTCCATAGCTGTTGAAATTGGCTCTTACGTACATCAACTTGAGAGCGTTTTTATTTTCAGTTTCAAAGATGTTATTAGCGCAATATGAAAAATATTCATGGTCGGCAAGTTGGGCAAAGACTATTTGTTTTTGATGCATAGTAATTTGAGCACCACATCCATAATCAGAATCTTCTGAGAAAATAATTATTTCATTTTTGATCGAATCACCATTATTTTTAATAATCTCATCGACATTAAAAACATATTTATCCTGAAAAGGTAGAAATTCATTTGGAGAAATATCATCGATTGAAATAGGCGTTCCTATAAATATCAAATCAGCATTGTTAACATCTTCAGGAATCGAATTCATGAGACAAGAACAGCAATAACCAGTTTGAAAACCAATAATGAATAGAAAGTAGACAAGAATTTTTTTTCTATTTATCATCTTACAATATTCAATTTCAGATTCAACGATAGGTCAAGGCTTTGTATTGATTGTTTATCCTTCATATATTTCTATTTTTTGATTAATCCATATTAATTAAATTTCAAAAGCCTACTCAACTACAAAAATCTTTTTCTGAAGTCACGTGGATTTTCGTTGCCAATTTTTTTAAACGTACGATTGAAATAAGAAAGGCTTTCAAATCCAGTTTGATAGCAAGCATCACTCACACTTTTGCCAGACATCAACAAGCGCTTTGCCTGGCTGATGCGATAGCGATTGAGAAATTCAACAAAGGTATAACTGCTCACTTTTTTAAAATATCTGCAAAAAGCCTCCTTCGACATATTGCTAATTTTTGCGATTTCACTTAGCTGTATTTTCTGACGATAATTGTTATCTACAAAAGCGTAAATATCTCTTAATCTATCCTGTTCTCTTACATTAAATTTATTTCTAAACGGTTCTTCATGCAATAATTCTACATTGGAGCTATCTGCCATAACTTGCAGAATTTCCAGCAGTTCAATATATTGCTGAAAAGAATTCAATTGATCAAATTGGAATAACTTTTCACCGATTCGCTTTTTTATATCACCATTAAATGCCAATCCATACTTTGCTTTTTGAAACAATTGCTTGATCGAATCCAATTCGGGCATTTCGAAAAAATGAGTCTCGACAAATTTTTTGTTGAAATGGACCACTGCTTTTCGATATTTGGTTTTTACACCGTAATCAAAATTCAAATGAGGAATATTCGAACCAATTAGCACCAGGTCTTCTTCATAGTAAGTAGAAATATGATCTCCGATATGTCGAGGTCCTGCCGCAGCCTCAATATAAACCAACTCATATTCGGGATGGAAATGCCAGTAGAACAAATCACTTAATCTCGGATTGAACATCAAACTAAACGACTTGTCATCACTGGTCAAATTTTCTAAATGAATTCGCATATGCTTTCACAATATTTAACAATATTCAAGTTCATTGCATCAATTTAGTCAATATTGTACAACTTTCTGCTAAGTATCTTAAAATATCCAACAAATTAAATGTCCAACTTTAATCCTCATTAATCATAAAAATGTCTGCTATGAAAAATACCAAACCTACAATGGCACCCACCATGGCTCCTGAGAATCAACACAAAGATATTCCAGGAAACCCCTCTACCGCAAAAAGTAGCAATGTAAAATTAAGGACCGAAGCGACAGCAGATACGCTTAGGATTTTGACAATGGAGCAATGGGCTTTTTGGAGAGAGCAAGGTTATGTAGTGATCAAAAATGCAGTTTCCCGCGAACAAGCAACACAAACGGCCAACTTCCTCTGGGAATTCGAGGATAAAAATCCAAATGACAAAAACACCTGGTACACCGATCCGCGTGCTGAAATGCAAATGACGGAATTGAAAGGGACGGGCATGGTCGAGGTATACAATAATCAACACTTATGGAACAATAGACAAACCAAAAAAGTACATGATGCCTTTGTTGATATATGGGGAACAGAAAAATTGTGGGTGACCATCGACCGGGCCAATTTGAATTTCCCGATGCGCCCTGGGCATGAATACAAGGGATTTATCCATTGGGATTATGATCCGGAAACCAAGCCGCAAAATGTTCAAGGTGTTTTAGCTCTAGCAGACCAAACGGATGAAAACATGGGAGGCTTTCAATGTATTCCGTGGTTGTATAAAAATTATGACACGTGGAAATTAACACAACCAGAAGACAGAAATCGATTCAAACCTGACACCACAGGACTGGAAAGTAAGATTGTAAAGGTACCAATGGAAGCGGGAGACTTATTGATTTTCAACAGTTCCGAACCACATGGCATCCGTCCAAATCGAACAGAGGACAAGGTGAGAATCGCACAATACATCTCAATGATGCCTGCCCAGGAAGATAATCTGCCTCTAAAAGAATGGCGTGTAAATTCATGGAAAAATCGCATTGCTCCGGAAGGATATGCCTTCCCAGGAGATCCAAGAAATTGGGAACAAACAAAATATGAAAGGGCAAAATTGACAGATTTAGGTGAAAAACTGCTAGGTTTGAAAAAATGGTAAGACTATGGACTTAGGCCTAAAAGGAAAACGTGCCTTTATTTCTGGATCTACGGCAGGCATCGGATTTGGTATTGCAAGATTATTGCTTCAAGAAGGTGCTACAGTAATCATCAACGGGCGAACACAAGAATCTGTAGATTCGAAAGTTACCCAATTGATTGAGGAGTTTCCAAATGGCGATGTATCGGGAATTGCTGCCGACTTTTCACATAAACAAGAAGTTGAAAAACTTATTGATCACTTGCATGACATTGACATTCTTATCAATAATGTTGGCATCTATTATTCCAAAAATTTTGAGGATACTACCGATGATGAATGGTACCATCAATTTGAAGTAAATGTAATGAGCGGAATAAGACTTTCGCGTGCCTTGCTGCCTAAAATGCTGAAAAGCGGTTGGGGACGAATCATTTTCATCTCTAGTGAATGTTCCAATTTAGTGCCCGAAGATTTGATTTCCTATAGTACTACCAAGGCCGCTCTGCTGGCAATTTCTCGTGGTCTGGCTCAATTGACCAAAGGTAGCGAAGTCACTGTCAACACTATAGCTCCTGGCTCAACGCTTACTGAAGGCGCTGAACTATTCCTGGAAAATCTTGCCAAAGAACAGGGAGTCGAAAAAGCAAAAGCAGAAGCAGATTTCTTCAAGAATATCAGAACCTCTTCATTACTACAGCGATTCGCTCAGGTGGATGAAGTAGCACAAACTGTAGTCTATTACAGCAGCCCGCTTTCTTCTGCGACCAATGGTTCGCTCATAAAAATTGATGGTGGAAGTATGGGTGGTATTTATTGAATCTCTATCTTATAGCCATATCAATTTTGAGCACTTGAATAATTGAATTGAATTAACAAAACAGAAAAAACAAACTCCAAATGGGTCTCCTCGACATTCTAATCATCATCGCATATTTTCTTGTCATCTTGTGGATTGCAAAATGGGTTTCTGACAATAAGGGGAAAGAGACTTTCACCTCGGTAGATTATTTTCTTGCAGGTAAGAATCAAGGTTGGCTTGTGATTGGTGCTTCGCTTTTTGCATCAAATATTGGTTCTGAAATCATCCTGGGTGTTTCTGGAGCAGGTGCTCGAGCTGATATGCCGATGGCAAATTTTGAGATTTTAGCTTCCCTGATATTAATTTTATTTGGTTGGGTATTCGTCCCATTTTATCTCCGTTCTGGAGTCTATACCATGCCCGAGTTTTTGGAAAAACGATACTCCCGAGCTTGCCGTAATTATTTATCTGTCATCTCAGTCCTGGCATATATCATCACAAAAATATCACTCATTATTTTTGCGGGTGCCCTGGTATTTGAAGTCCTGGGAATTCCATTTTGGACAGGTGCCATTATTACTGTGATTCTTACTGGTTTTTACACGGTTTTGGGTGGACTCAAGGCAGTAATTTATACCGACATGGTCCAAGCCCTTGTTTTACTTTTAGGCACCGCAGTGATTTCGATTTTTGGATTGTATCAATTAGGCGGATGGGATGAAATGATAAGTACTATTTCGATGGCTTCACAGACAGAAGGTGCTCCACCTGTCGACCGATTTTTCAATCTATGGCGATCGATGGAGGATACAGAATACCCCTGGACGGGGATGTTGTTTGGCGCTCCGATTTTAGGGGTTTGGTATTGGTGTACAGACCAATATATCGTACAACGGGCCTTATCTGCCAAGGATGTCAGCAATGCCAGAAAAGGCGCTTTGTTTGCGGGTTATCTAAAATTGCTGCCTGTTTTTCTTTTCTTTATTCCTGGTGTGATTGCTTATGCCATGATGCAAAAAGGAATGATAAGTTTTTCAATGGACAATGCAGACCAAGCCCTACCTACATTAATCACGGAGGTACTGCCAACAGGTCTGAAGGGATTGGCAATAGCAGGATTATTAGCCGCACTGATGAGCTCGCTTTCATCCGCTTTCAATTCTAGTTCTACCCTATTGACGATTGACTTTTATCAAAAATACAGACCGAATGCTTCCGAAAAAGACTTGGTCCGTTTCGGACGAATAGCGACCGTAATCCTTGTCATTGTGAGCTTAGGATGGATACCTTTTATGGATGCCTTGATGGGTGGCGGTATTTTTCATTACCTGCAAAGTATCCAGGCCTATATTTCACCTCCAATAGCGGCTGTATTTTTATTGGGGCTTTTTTATAAGTGGATTAATGCTCGGGGAGCCATCGTCACCTTATGGACAGGATTTGCCATTGGTATTTTCCGATTGGTCATGGAATTCATGTCAAACAGTAAAAGTATTGCTGTAGCTGATGGTAGCATATTGAGGTACTTCCTTGATATAAATTTCTTGCATTTCTCCTTGTTTTTATTCCTTTTCTGCTCTGCTATCCTGATGCTTGTAAGTAAAATGGGCCATCCACAACTCCCTGAATCTTTGGAACTAGTCACTTTCCAGAAAGGAGACCGAACTGCTGGTTTCAAATGGACCACCGATGTCAAATTGACCATTGTATTGGTTATATTAGTATTATTACTTTGGGTTATATTCAGTCCGCTCGGAGTAGGATAAAATATTTGGATTGTTTGATACCTTAACTTGAAATATCTAAAAGGAAAATTCAGGCAAACACATCTGAAACATGCCCATTGACCACATCGTGGTCATCCCATGTAAGCAAAGCGAACATAGGATATTTTTTCGAACGTAGCGCGTTCGCCTTAGGTTCTCAATTTACCTCCCGTGGTATTCCATATTTGGTACTGGTTCATTATTTTTCAGAAATCTATCGAACCACGAGATTACGTGCTCATTCACCTCTTTTTTGTGTTCAGATATGCCGTGGTCACCCCCTTCAAACATAATCAATCTATAGGGAATCCTATATTTTTCAAATTCCAAAGCAAGTTTCAGGCTCTGTTCTGGCTTTACGCGCCAATCCGCATTGCCATGTAATATTAGTACTGGAACATCCTTCGAAAACTTATCCGCCCACTTGATTGCAGAACGCTTATTTAATTCTTCCTCCTTATTCTCCTCATAATTTGGGATGAGCTCAGCCATTACCATCGTTTCCATTTCGGGCCTGTCGCTTATCGTTGCATAACTGTCAGAAATTGCTCCACCTACAGCTGCTGCCTTGATCTTATCTGTCTTTGTCAAAGCTATGTAGGTCATCATTCCACCGCGACTCCATCCATACATTCCTATCCTCTCCGAATCTGCCGCTTCAATTTCCTTCAACACTTCAGTCAATATCAAAACATCATTCACATCCTTACCGCCAAATTCCTCCTGGCCTTCACTTCTCGCATTTCCCCTGTATTGGCTTGCAATGACAACATAACCTTCCTTTGCTATTTGCCCAAGTGTCATGGCTCCATGCGCAACTTTTAATGAACCAAAATCTCTATTGCCCCCTCGATTATATATTACGCAAGGATACTTACCATCTTTCTTGGGCTTCGCCATTAAGCCATGAATTTTCAAACCATCGCTCATGTACGAAATTCCGTAAACATCAATGTCATCCAAATATGCATATTCTGACTTCCAAGCTCCTTCACCGTCCACCAATCTTGGATAAATGGGGTATTTGGACCAATCTGAAATCAAGCTTTGTCGCACGAGTAAGGTGCTCTCCTGTGCCTTGCAACTTGAAAATATTAGAACAAAAAGTAATAGTTTAATGTAATTCATATCATGTTTATTTTTTCTAAAGAAAGTATGTTCTTGTCAATCTACTCAAGTGCGTCATTATGCTAATCCACTTCGTAAGGCTACCAGTCATTCATTTTTAACCTTATCCTTTTGGAGACAGCAAATCGGGAATAGCTTCATACTCAGGAATTAAATATACAAATCTACATGTATCCTGATTTTTTGGATAAATCCGTATTTTCGAAAAATTTGACGTCACCAGATATTCAGATTCAAATGGTGGTTGACACCCTGCTCTTTTTGCCTCCTCGTCACTGCTGAAGCTGGCCATACATTTTATCTGTGTTTTAATTTCCTGAAAAGTAGATTTATCTATTTTAATACTAAATTTTTCTTTTGGATTCATAAAGTGATGGATGATATGCAAGTCCACCGAATCTGCACCTTCGCTAAATTTATAAGATATTTTTGATTCGCCAATAATACCACCATACGTAGTTTTATGGACTTGGAAGCTTTCATGCAGCAATGAATCTACCCTAGACACATCCAACTCTGTCTTACAGGATGTCAATATTACCAAGATTAGTGCTACTATTTGCAATTTGATTTTCAACGCTTTCTTTTTAGTCTTCAAGAACGTTTCGAGGTAATTGATAATTCTCATCATGATATTCTGACAAGTTACAAATTATTTCACCAAAATGTATCATCTGTCACGGGTGTAGACCTAATTCTACAAAAGCTTATTAAGGATATTTCAAAAGTCAGGGATGCCTGGGCCAATGTCATTTAGATAGGCTTAGTCTGAGAGAGACGACATCTTTGTGATTACCATGAACTGGTTATAACGAGCGCCGTAGATATGACATTTCAATGGCCAATTTATTATCCAAGCCAGGATTAATGTCGCTACGATGTAGCTTTGTCTTGATGTCAATATTGTTTCTATAAGGTTATCGTTCCGATGGAACTAGAAATTTTTACAATTAAATTATTGTAGAAAACCCTTGCGCTACTAACTAAACGACATCGGGTTCCCAAGTTTGACCAAAGGGAAAGATTGGTAATCCCTTATATTGGTCTTATAATCGAATACGTTTGAAAGGCAAAGTATTTTTTAATATAAAAGTGCAATATGTTTTACACACTCACAGATCAAAATCACTGCTGTATTGAACAGTTTTAAAATCAAGATTTTGTTCGATCGGAAGTACCATTATTTTTATCACTGCCTCTTCACCAAAAATAGACTTGAGTATTTTGAGTATATCATTTTCAATGGCATCATTTGACCAGGCTTTAAAACTTAGTGCATAATCTTCACTTTGGTGCATTTCGAAACCTGCCAATGGAAGATGCATCATCGCTCTTGATATATTGATATTATTGACAAATTCCTTTTTAGTATTATACATCGGAGCAGGTTCTCTTGCTTCCAGATCGTATAAGCAAGGTATGCCATTTTCTATTTTGAGTAGACAATAATCACCCGTCCGATACCTGATCAAGGGCAGAAAGGGATTATTACCTCCACTCACCACCAGCTCGCCAAAAGCCCCTTCTGGTAAAAGCTCGTCTTTATCTTTATCAAATATCTCAAGATATAATTCGGGGCGGATCGCAGTGAACTTTTCTCCATCCGCATAAGCAATCATCCTACACTCCGTCAATGAATACACATCAATCACCCAACATTGAAATTGCTCTTCCAACTTATTTTTCAAGCCTTCGGTCAGCTTCATAGCAGACGAAATCATGGCCTTTGGTTTTAGTTTGGGATGAAGCTCACTCAAGGCTAAAAAAGCAAATGGATCGCCAGTTAGAATTTCAGGATTGTAGTGCTCGAGATATTTTATCGCATCATCTTTTTCATTCCAATCGTTTGGATGAAGATTTACTTTTAATACACCAGAACCATTCAGATAAGTGGAAAGAGAAGCATAGGTGAGGGTTTGTTCCTGTGAACAAATCATTGCAATCGCCACTTCGTTCGAATCTTTAGAGAGTTTGATATTCTTTAAATCGAGTATGGATTGAACCTGAGGTATCCAACATGCCTGTGTCACCGGGTCAAAGTTTACATCAATTGGCGGTCCAGTAGTTCCTGAAGTTTGATAAACCAACAAATCGTTTAAATCACAATCTTTGGAAACCAGGTCCCAGGGAGCTTTCGCCAAATCAGCTCTTCGAATGGTGGGCTGATCTAAAAAATCTGATGTTCTATTCTTATAAAAAGGAACGGTTTTTCTACACCAATCAAAGTATTCAGGCAACCAAATTGGTAGTTCTCCTTTGTTCCAAAACACCTTTTGAGTCCGAATATCTTTTGCATATGTCTCCACTTCTTCCAGGTGACGCTGTGTCAATCGATCACCACTTTCAAAATTAAATTTCGGTGCATACGCATTCTGTTTCAATTGCTTAAGGAAGCTAAAGTCCATTAGCAAGGGAAATCTTTCTTCGTCATTCAATGCGATTTGTGGTCCTTTATTCTCGTCCATAAGGCGATGCGGCTTCTCTTGCTCTTTTGGCTGCCATTTTACGTTTAATTTCTATCATTCTTTCGTAGGCTTCTTTGGATTTTTCCAAGACACCATGTCTTTTGATAGTGCTTAAAGAATCGAATCGATCTTCAGCTTCATACCTCGATTCTCCTTCTGGAATGATATTACAACATTTTAATACCAACCGAACCAACTCTTCCGCTCGGTCTTCATCCTCAACCCATTTTGGATGTTGTATATAGTCCGAAAGCATAGCTAAATCTCTGAACAAAAGTTCTTGTAGATTCATCAATATATTTGGAGTGGCTACAAGCCGAAATCCATCATACCTCAGTAACCATGAGCAAATTTGAATCGAAATTAGATGATTCGAGTCGCAACTTTTGAATAATTGCATGCGAGAAGTCAATTCAAAATCGGTTAAATAATTATCCGTTATTTTTCTAAATACATCTGCAATCAGGGCATTCGTATCTACCCCGCCCTTGGTAAAAATATTTGAGCTTCGTAAAAAAGCTGCGGGACACTGTTTCAGATGATTGATTAAATTATTGACTTTCAATGGTTTATTTTTTAGCATATTTATCTTGTGAGAAAGCAGCTGCAAAAGCCAGCATTTCCTTTTCATTGGTAACATTGTAAATTTTCCATCCTATTTCTTTTAGGCGATCAACATCGTTGTCATGACCTGTTCCATAAGAATGTAAAAGTATGGTACCTTCACCACCTGCATTTTTCAGAGCTGTTTCTATTAATTCCCAATGGTCACTAGGGCCTTCGATTCTTACATTGTTCAACATCGAAAAAATATCATTATCGGTTACAATCACTAAATGTGATTTTTCTTTTAATGGCTTCGAAAAAGGTTTTCTTAATCGATTGATTCCATAGGCATATCCAGTCCCAAGATACGAAGTCAAAACAGTAAGTACCTCCTCTTCAGATGTACTATATTCTTCTGTTTCCAAATAAGAACCAGGTTCTCCAGACAGGCACCCCATCACCTTTGCTCCAGCACGTAAAGCAGACAAACCTATAATCGTCGCTGCTAATATAGGCCATGAAAAATGCACTGATGGATTATGCATCGAACCAGAACAATCGACGCCTATGTATACATTATAGGGCTTTTTCTCGCTTTCGCCATATGTATCCAATCCATAAACCCGTTTGCGGGTATTGTATCCAGGGATGACTTGTGGCGAATGAATCATCGTTTCTACCCAATCAATTTCGTCTGCGGGATCACTGATATCCCAGTTTTCGGTTCCTTCCATAGAAGTGAAGCCCGCCGGACTATTCGTCTCCATTGGAAAATCAATCAGGTGCGGGAGTGCCACTTCTCGATAATAATTATTAATCAGTTGTTGTTTATCAATATTAGGATTGACCTGGCTTTGAAGATCTACATAAACTCTCGGCGGCACGCAACGATCATTTGGCCCTGTTCCTCCATTGAGGTTAGGTAAGCTTCCGTCTCCAGAATTATTCTCATCTACCTCCTTCGTTTCTATAGCTCCCAAAGCTTCTTTTCGCGGATCGACCACTCCATCAATTCCTTCCAGATCGAGCTGCGTCAATCCTGCCACTACCCCGCCATCCTTTCCAGCCTCTTCCGCATCCAATATATTTAATAGAGACAATCTACCTTCTTCATAGTCTTTTTGTTCCATGAGATATGGGTAGAGCAAAGTAGAAAAACGACCACCACCATCAATCCAATTCTTAGAATAACTTCGAATCAATTCGGCAATTAAGGAGGCATCTGCATCTAAAGCTGGAGAAGCAAATTTATGGTCTGTCGCCAATGTTCCGCGTTTGAGTTTCCACAAATATTCATAACTCCGCATGTACAACATCCATAACTTTGAAAACTTCACATCCTTATTGACTTGTCTAAAAACAATCGCCATATCCAATTCTCCGATTCGATGCAGGCGATTATTGATCAGTAAGTCTTCATAAAGATTAGCAACCATTGGAGCACGGTCTTCTATTCCTGCTAAACCCCATCGAATCCTGGATTGCAAAACCGCATTATCATATAAATTGGCTGGTGTGTAAATGTGGTGTCCTATTTCATGTGCTAGAATTTGGAGGCCATAATTTTCTACTCCCAGCTTATTGACACGTTCAACATCAATAACAATCCGATGATCTCTCAATCGAATCATCGCAAAACTACCTGTTAATCCTTCACTTGTTGCTTCTTCGGAATTCAGACAAAAAATGGGCTCGCGTAATTTTATAAAATTACTCCATACCTGTTTGGAGGCAGGCCATTGCTCCTTCCATTTATCATAGGTGTTTTTTATTTTTTTATCATAAAACATTTAATTTTAACAAGTAAGTTATTTCTGAAACACATAAATATGAAAGGATGATTTTCTTGTCAAAAAAACGGTGTGATCGTTTTCTACTGATGAAGAAATATCTTCCCAATTAATTTTTGGCAGGGCCTTCGCTGAGTGACTTACTCGTTCCATAATATCAATTGGCTTAAACGAATTTTGATCCAAAAGAACGGAGCCAAATTCATCACAAAAAACAGCATGTGCATTTTTTCCATCCGTGGCAAAAACGTGATTATCTATCTTAGCGATTACTGGTGGATTTTCAAAAACACTTTCATATCCAATAAAATCCCCGACAGTAGTTTTGAATATCTTACTGGTATTTCCCAGCCACGAGTTCTCGAATAGATTTACAAAATTATTATTCGGAGCGTGAGAAGTTATTGAATTTTGAACTGCTTCGGGAAGTCTGTGAAAAGCTGTTTTTGCATTTTCACGCAAATGTGCAAGACCGCAGAACCACGCACAAACCCTCCCGCAATCTAATAAGTGATCAATCTCCCTGCATGCTACCACAGATTGATTCATTAGCTGAATCCAAGTATTGACTCGTTGAGGTTGATAAGTCCGAATTACTTTTACAGCATCGTTGATGGCTTTTAGAATCTTGGAAGGGGCATTGGAAACGAGCTTGGGCATTTGGAGGCAAAGTTTTAGAGCTGACTTATTTTCTTCTTCAGAAACTACTGCACTATTCCCAGAATTCAATAGTAGAATAGAAGAAAACAAAGCAGGCCCCACTCTTGACAAAGCATCAGGATTATGTTCATGAACCTTTTCCAGAATAGGTTCGGCTATTTCTACCATCCATTCTAATAACACTATTGAATCAACCGCCCCTTTATTCAACTCATGCGATTGATATAAGGAATTATACAAATCCTCTTGATTTTTCAAATGCTCAATAAGTGGAGGGAAGCTTATTTTTTCCATTTCAACCATCTTTTGTAGTTGCTATATCGCTGGTGAAAATATTTAAGCTTTAAAATATCATCTGCTCGATAGCCGTATAATTTATTTTCATTGGACCAGGTTTGCAATTGTTTTTCAATGGCTAATAATCTATTGTCCACCTCTCGCATCGTCACATTATCCAAACCATTCATAAATTCCTTTTCAAAAGCTTCAACTGGATCATCATAATCCAAATTTAAGCTTTCATACTCTTCGCAAGACAGATCAAAGATCCTTCGAAGCCATTGAATGCGATCTACGCGATAGGATTCATTTCCTGGCTGATCAAAAAAGGGAGATTCCCAATGAGGCGACAAAGTATCATGAAAAACAAATGGCAATACCTGTCGCACATCTTCCAAATCAACGAAAGCATTTCCGCGGAAGTAGGCCATGGCTTTTGAAAACATCAACAGTGTCATGATCTTCCTGACCGATAGACCATTCTTGGTTTGAGATCCTAAGTCTTTTATGTGATCTTTCCCGGTTTCTTTTCGAAACAAAGTTTTCATATCTATTCCAGACAACTTCGCTGTATCCTTGGTCATATATTCCAAGCGTGTAGAAGCTGGTTCGAAAAATTCAAAATGCCGACAAAAGAATTCAATGCGTTTTCTCAAAGGGTGAGAAATCTCAATGGTTCGGATCGCTTTATTAATTTCATCCAATTCCGATTCAGAAAAAATAATTTCTTCTGGAATCATGGCCTCCGGTTTGAAATTCAATTCTATCCTTCTTTGCAAATCACTAATAAAACGTGTATTGAAATGAAGTGCCCGAATCACCACATCAATCCGATCTTTCAACGCTTCTATCACTTGATATGTCCCGCCTCCAGCATCATCATTTGCTGTGAGATACCAAGCGGCTTCGGGGCACTCATAAACCTGATCAAAAATCTCGGCATAATTATCAGCAAGTACTGTGAGCAAAGCTGATTGGGTACGTGTAGGAATTCGATTGTACTCATCGATAATTTTTACACGCATTTCCAACCACTTTCTCCAGGCAATCCGAATGTCTGATGTTTTCTCAGCTTTGACCATATCGGCAGGGAGTGGGTGTCCTAGTAAATCTGAAATTGTCATTTGCGGTTGTCCATGTTGGATCGCCCGCATAACATCGATTTTCGAATAGCCTCCTAATAATCCCATCAAGGTTGAAGTTGCCGTCTTTCCACGACCTGGCCCGCCTACGATTAAACATTTACCACGAACAGCCAAGTTTAGCAAAGGAATCAAAACAAAACTGGAGTAACTTTGTCCATTCGGCAAGGTCACTTTTACATTACTATCACCAAATGAAAATTGTCTGGAATTCCCATCGTCGTATTCGATATCATAATAAGGACTGATAATCGCGGTATTGGCGATCCAAAAATAAGCTTGTCGAAGTTTTTCATCCAATCCCTTATCCTTAACCTTTTCATCTGGGTCTTCCGTATCGTATAAATCCTTTACTTCAAAAGGTTTTGAACTTGCGATATTCTTAGGATTAGTGGGTGCACTCGGTACTTTTTTAAAAGCGCCCAATGCTTTTTTCAAAAAATCAGCCATCCGATTAGATTTGTTAAATAGACGATTGCAATTTAGAGAATAATAATAGGTACAAAATACTTTTTATGGTAATTGATGGTTTTCATGATAATATTCTGACAAGTTACATAATATTTTGGTGCCATCACAGGGCATTTCTAACCACGGAGGGGCAACGTGTATTAATGAAGATATCACAAGGTCAAATGAATAACTTGAACTTAGTGAAATCTTTTGTGATCATTGTGGTTAAAAAAGAGGTTAGATTATTGAAACAGGCATGATTAGCTTGACCTTTGTTGTCTAAATAACGACCCTTTGAAATAATTAGAGCCTGAATTAAATTAAACTTAGGCTCTAATTATAAACTATACTAATATTTGGTATATCTTACTTCATTCTAAAATGGATATATCATCAAAAACCAAATCTATAAATGATTTTACTTTTGGCAATTCTACATTTCTATAATTTACTATCATAGTAGTTAAAAAATAAGTAGTAGTATGCCAACCGATAAATTCAAATGTAATATTTGATGGCATATATTCATTTCGCATGTGGTAAAAATTGATTTCAAACTGATCATTCTCAGCTTTAAACATAGAAATAATTTCCACTCCATTTTTTTCCAATGACTGTGCTTTTGGCAATTCTACCTCTGTTCCATTTAAAGCAACTCCCATAAAAGAAATTGTTATAGAGTCTGTTTTTGATGTTATCCTATTTTTATCAATAATATATTTATCTGAATTCTTTAGAACGAAACTTGTATTCTTTAAACAATATACATCTGAATCTTTCATGTTTTTCAAAGATTTGCATCCGTAAAGTGATAAAACTAACAATAAAACTATAAACCGCATTTTAATAACCATTGGAAGAAATTAGAATAATATATAGCGTTAGTACAGTTCAAACCAGGGTTAGAATCAACTATACTTACTCTTTCAATTGGATCACATGTAGGCCAAGTAATAATATCAACTTCCATTCCCTGCTCCATTGTTTCAATAAACATTGGAACAACAATATTTTCTTGCGCTAAAGTAGGAAATTCAGCGACAAAAACTCCAATTAGTTTTGCTGCTCTATTAGCCGCCCATGAGGAACAATATGCTGCATCGTCTTCAAAAACTATTTGTCCATTTGCAATATATTCAATTCTTACACCCACGTCAAAAGGTCCGACCTCAAAAACAGAACTTGGTAATGCCCAGCTAAAAATTAAATCCTCCGTACAGGAGATCATTAAACTTGGCATTTGGTCTGGAATCGAAAAATCAAATGATTCACAACTTAACCACCCCGATGTTGAGGGTATTTCATTCTCATCATCATAACTATCAATTTCGACCATTGTACCATCTTCAGATTCAAGAATCATTTTACCATTACTTAGAAGCACAGCAAAAATATTAGAAAAT
Source organism: Saprospiraceae bacterium (assembly GCA_965230575.1). Taxonomy (GTDB): domain Bacteria; phylum Bacteroidota; class Bacteroidia; order Chitinophagales; family Saprospiraceae; genus CAJXUU01. The sequence continues at coordinate 3,534,201 of OZ246013.1, read as the reverse complement.
ATGTCTATGTCAACTATACTAGTATTTGGATAACTGGACTCAATATTCAAAAGCCTATTTTTTTTAGTATAAATTTCATCAAAATTCTCATCGTCAATTATGTCTACTATCCTTAATGGTGTTAAATCTATTCCAAGGATATTTAATAAAATATCAATAGCCTCCTCATTGAAACTTTCACCACAAGTTGCTCCATTAACAATCGCATTTTTTTCAGTTGAGTTTAAGTTCAACCCAAATGTAGATACAAATGAGTTATATGCATTTTCAACACAAATAATGTCCTCCATTTCATTAGTAGAAGTACATTCAGGGTGTGCCTCTATTGTACTAAAAAATAAATCAGGATAATCTATCATAAACCCTGACCAAGGTTGATATACATCAGACAGGGATGTACTACCTCCTAGGCAATCATCTAAATAATCTCTCCATTCATCGCAAAATTCAGGCCCAATAAATTGGTTGCTGCCATCATTTCCTGCGTGATTATCGACATCATTCACATCATATACTGCATGACAATGTTTCAGTGTCATTATTGCCAAATCATAATCATTTAGCATGTCACATCCTATCAACTCTTCAATGCAATCCCAATAATTTTGATCCTGATCATTTCTTGTTGAGGATACCTTTATATCTTCTTTCAATAAGTCCGGCTTCTTAACTATCAATAATCTATCGGCTTTTCTGCATTTACAATCTCGATTTGCACTTCCACCAGTATGAGCAGGTTTACAACCGCATACTAGAATAAATAAGTAATCCCCTCCATCATAGGTAGTTCCTGAAAATGTACCTCCAGGTCCAGAGATCACAGTTGTTCCATCATTTCCTGGTTCATTTGTTGTATTTCCTCCTGGATCATCACCAAAGACTATCTTCTTACAATCTGCGGTAGAGTTTCTGCTACCACTACCTTTTGTATTTCTTTCGCTATCCACTGGATAGATAATTAAAGAATCAACTACAATATTATGTAAGCTGGTTGTATTATTAAGTGAACCAATAAAAATTTCTAATATGTTGATAGACTTTATGTTGTTTTCCGAATCTGCATTTACAAGTAATTTTCGGATTGACCCATCTAGGTATTTAAAGTCGATAGAGTAAACTGTATTTCCCTCATCTTCGTAAGCCCAAACGTACCCTTGCTCTAACATATCAACTTCACCAGCAGAAAACTTATCAGGAAGCACTGGTTCAAGTACTGTGTATATAGGATGATTTACCAAAGGAATGTGTGGTATCGATGGTTCATATCCAATTTCGGAATTTGGCACAGTAGAGGCTGAACTTGTATAATGAGTATGTCCATTATGTGTACTTAAGTTTTCTGTATTTTCCTTTGTGGAAAAAAATGATTCATCTTTGGAGCAACTCAAAATAAGCATTGCCACCAGAAGCGTACATAATAAAAATTTTAATCTGTTCATCATTTGTAATTTTGTTTGTGATAAAATACATTAATCGAAAATCTTAGAGGGGACACCATTAATTGGTTCTACTTAACGTGAGCCTCAATTCATTATTGCTTCTACACTTGAATTGATCCTCCAAATCAAAGATATGTCCAAGAATAATTTCTAAAAAATTAAAATATTGATCTTTTTAATCAATTATTTCCCGCGAACAACATTTAAATAGTTGATATTTAATTCATTATAACAACTATGTATATTAGATTATTTCCCAAACAAAACTTTATAATCAACTCCTTTTGAAAAAAAACCGAAAAAGCGTTCCCTTTAATTACTCATAATTTGGATTAAAAAACTAATTCCGTATTTGAGTTTGTAACAAATAGAATTTGATTTCTCTCCTTTAATTTCAATACTCACGAATCCAAAAGAAGTGTCCAATTTTTTTTATACGTTCCTGATTGAATTATTCCTCTATTGAATTGATCGATGCAGTATAACTTTTATTGTTTATTCATAGTTATCTCCAAAAAAAATCTTCTCCGCCAGCTTGGTATTCTTGAGTAGAATTACACATAGAATAAGTATTTCTACTTTAATTTCTTTTGTACTGCATTAATTCTTCCCGTGATTTTGCATTTTCAAAACAATTAATAGGTTCGATAAATGAAAAATATTATAGATTTTACCGCACCAAAAGGTGAAAAGGTGATATTAAGTTTTGGAAAAGTAATGTACCGTTACAAGACACACAACAATCAGATATCTTTGAAATTAAATTATAGTTAAGGAGTAAGTAACAATAGCGCTTACCTTTTGCAAAAGAAGATTATGATACAATAGTGAGGTTAAAGTCCCAATATCTATAATGCACTCAACCGTTTGTCCTTTTACGAACTATATTTTTGATTTAATCTATTCCCCAAATCCATAATGTCTTCCATTCTTGCAATACTTGCGATCCAATAATCTGGCATACCTTTTTGGGTATAATAGATTCCTGCCAGGCCTCCTACAATAGCAGCAGAAGTATCCGTATCATGACCAAGGTTGATAATAGACAAAATCGTATCTTCAAATGTATTTTTGCTTAAGAAAAACCATATGCTGGATTCAAGTACTTCAATTACGTAACCTCCCGTTTTCAAGTCATCAATGTCGGTCTCTCTAATGTCATTTTGAATTACTTTTTGAAAGTGATTTCTTTCTTTAGCTGCAAAGTCAATTTCATCCCACAATCCCAATATCTGCGTCCTCATAGTTGAATAGGAAGATTCTTTATCCATGCCCTCCAACAAGTTTTCAGCCAATTTTAGGTAAATCATACAACTCATCGCAGCTCTAATATGACGGTGAGTTAATGCTGACACCTCCCAAACAATTTCGAATTGTTCCTTAATGGGTCTTCCTTTTATAAAAAACAACAAGGGAATAATCCTCATCAATGAGCCATTCCCATTATCGTATTCATCTCCATAGGACTTTTGATTTTTCAACTCCTCTACTTCGTCATTCTCAATTAATCTCTTTAATCTAGAAATAGCCTCAGCTGTAGTCATTCCGATGTCAAACACTCTTCCCCTTGCCGACCAATAGGCTTCGTTTTTCCATTTGATGAAATTCATTGAAATATTCTTCAAATCGTATCTCAAAATCAATGATTCAGCCAGACAAAACGTCAAAGCGCCATCGTCTGACCACGTTCCAGCAGGTTGATTGTGCGTTCCAAAACCAACCATGTCTTTTGCTGGAAAGGATTTCATTCTTTCTCTGGAACTGAACTCAAAAGGGACACCAACAGCATCTCCAATGGCAACTCCTAATAATGCATCTACTACTGCGTTTGTATTCATTTTTTAATTATTGTATTTATCGTTAGGGTTCATCTACTATATATAAATAACTGGATTGACCATCTTGTTTGAGGAAGTCTTCTTTTAATTTCTGATCATCGTTAATTCCAATTCTAGAGCAGTCTTTGCATTTTCCTGTTGATTAGATAGAGTATTGCTTAGAAGATTGTCATTCTCATATGGATCCATTGTCAGATCATAAAATTCCTCATCACCATTGGCATTTACAATGAGCTTATAATTTCCATTACTGATAGTCCACAAATCATCGGTTCCATTATTCATTTCAGTATATTGATATTCCCTATGCATGGCGTCATTGCTCAAAAGAGATTTGAAACTCTTGCTATCGTTTATTTCAGAAGTATTCGATCCAGCCAATTCGGCAATGGTACTGAAGAGATCTGTGCTACAAATAAGATTGTCATCATCCCCGGTTCTTTCTACACCTTTTCCCCATACGATTAAGGGAACATTGATTCCGCCCTGATATAAGGTACCCTTGGCGGTACCAGTGGAATACGGAAATTGTGCTACTTGATTAGGAGTCCCATTGTCTCCCATTATCATTATGATCGTATTGTCCAATTCTGCTTCAGGTATTCCCTCCAAAAGTTGACCTATCTGATAATCCAAAGCTTCAATTGCGGCCATGTAGTACGGCATAGGCTCCGTTCCAAAAGTGTACTCTGGCAGATCACCTTGAGAATGCATATTACTCGGTGGAATATGAAACGGAGTATGCGGAGCATTGTATGCGAGCCAAAGAAACCAAGGATTGGATTGGCTATTAATCCAGTCAATTGACAAATCAGTGAATACTTCAGTGGGGTATTCGGTCTGCATTCTGGCAGCACCATCCTCTGTCAAAGCCCATTGATAATAGTCTTGCACTGCTCCTCTTATCAAGCCTGAATAATAATCTATTCCTAATGACTCTGGATTAAAACTTGTATTTTCGCCTGACAAATGCCACTTACCTACAACAGCAGTAGCATACGCATTATCCGATTGATCATTCAAGTACTTTTGCAAAATTGTTTCTGATTCATTTAATTTATCGCCTGCCCACTTCACATCAGTTCTATATCCATATTTGCCCGTGATTATCGATGCCCTCGTAGGCGAGCAAGTCGGATTGGCCCAAAAATTATTGAAGGTCAAACCTTCATTTTTTATTTTGTTGAGATTCGGTGTATTTGGTTTTACGCTTCCTTCAGAAAATCCTTGAGTCGCATCTTTGCCCATATCATCAATAATGATTAATAGAATATTCGGAGTGTTGGAAGTAGTAGCAGGAGGAGGTGTATCATCTTCCGAGTCACAGCCACAAACGAAAAAAAGGAAAAATAATAAGTAGAAATATTTCATATATGGATTATGCATTCTTTGTGGATTTTCTTTCTGTTATTCAATAACAATAATAACATTGATTAGTTATTTTTTGTGCACAAGATCATAGTATTACCCTCAAGAGTAGATTCCATATCAATAAATTCTGAATTTCCGCTTTCATTTCGGTGTTCAATTTCTTTGATAGAATATCCGCTATCCAAAAGGAGTCTGATTATGTCTTTGTAGTCCGTATCAAAGATGTTTTTGAGAATGTCTACATGAATTTCGACTAATAAGGTTACCTTCAATTCATTCAATGTATTTTTCATTCCATTCAGTACTTTTCCTTCAGCGCCTTCAACATCAATTTTTATAAAGTTGGGAACGATATCGCGTTCGGATAGGAATGAGTCAATCACTACACTCTCAACTTCGATGTATTTTTTTGTCGAATTGGAATTTATGATCAGGCTTGGATTTGGATTTTCATATTGCGGAATTTTGATCACCTCATTCGTATCAGAAACACCAAAATTATATACCGATACATTGCTCAAATTATTAAAATGAACATTGTTTTCAATTAGACTTATACATTTCGGGTCTACTTCAAATACATGGACTTTACCGCTTTCTGCAAGATAGCCAGCAATGCAAGAGAAATAGCCCAAATGTCCACCGATATCCAAAACCACATCATCCCTTTTAATATGGTCAACAAATATTTTTGTGGCCAAGGGTTCATGAATTTTTCCATTGTCATACCTTGGAAAGAACCATCTTTTGGAATACCAATCGGATGTATGATACTGCAAATTCACATCCTCAAAATTAAGGTACCAATGCTCAACATTACGATATTTTTCAAGAGGATCCTTCCTTCTTGACGCTCTATATTTCTGAGCTATTGATCGCGCAGCATCCAATAACCCAACTCCTTTCAATAAGCTTTTAATCGTATTTTTCATGTTTCATATTTCAACAAAGACCCAAGATTAGGGTAAAGAATATGGTCACCAGTCTATTTATTTACATCGTCCTTTTCACGATCGGATGATCCGAATTCAATTCCAACAAATCCCATAAATTGCCATACAAATCTTTAAAAACAGCAACGGTTCCATATTCTGCCTCCTTGGGCTTTCTGACAAATTCAATTCCCTTGGAAATCATTTCATTGTAGTCTCTCCAAAAATCATCGGTATTGAGAAAAAGAAAAACCCTTCCTCCTGCCTGATTCCCGATAAACTTTTCTTGTTCTGAATTAGAAGCTCGGGCCAGTAAAATTGTAACACCAGTAGAATTTGGTGGTGCGATTACGACCCACCTTTTGTCTTGTTCTGGTTGATAGGTATCTTCTATCAATTCGAAATTCAGTTTTTTTGTGTAAAACTCAATTGCCTCATCATAATCTTTCACGACTAAGGCAATATGAACAAGAGATTGTTTCATTTGTGTGTGTTGTTATTTTCAGAGTTCAATAAGAAGAAATATATCCATTTCCCATAGCACGATAAGAAATCAAATTCATCCAATATTTATTTTTATACTTGACAAGCTTATCCATTAGGAACTGAGACATGCTGGCCTAAAAATAATGCATTCAGAAATAGCTTGTTCGTACCGTACCATGACCCTCTAAAATTCGGGTTGTCGGCAAACATAATCACCCTTCCTCTTCCAATCGGACTTGCAATCAATGAAGCTGATGGTTTCAGAAAGGTCTCAAGGTTCTTTTTGGTGATAAAACCATCAATATGGGGATCATTCGTATACTTAGCTATTGTGCCATATGGACTTTTACTCGGAGCGAGCCAAACGGTGCTGTTTCGGTAAACAGGGAGATTCCTCCGTGTATATCCAAAGCCCAAGGGATGGGTTATGTCAAGGTCCACTTCAAATATGGCCCCTCCAACATTGTTTTTACCAATATTCTCACGTGCATCGACATAGTTTAGTCGTTCAACATCTTTATTCTTTGTAGTATCTTTTGGTTTTTCTATAAGTGATTCCTTGACCAATTTCTTTTCGATGGCCCATTTGGAGGCAGCGCGAGAAGTGATCAATGTATTTCCGGCACCTATCCATGTTTTCAAATTTGAAATTGCCGCAGAATCAAATCGGGAATAATTACCAGATACCAATACCATTACATTATAATTATTCAAATTGAGACGATTGTAGTATCTCATGGGCACTTTGGTAATTGGCATATTGACCCTTGTATCCAACAAGTGCCAGACTTCACCATGTTCATATGAATTCACCCCATCACCGACAATCATTACCGCTTTTGGTTTTTGCAAAATTCTAAGATTATGGCTACCTAGATCGATGCCTGATTTGCTGTATCCAGTAATCGTGGTGGAGATATCCACAGTCCAATCTTTAGCAATCTGAGTCACCAGAGTGTATAATGAATCGCTAGAAATCAACTGCCTACCCACTGGAAGGACGATGGTTCCATAGCCATATTTTCTCAACCCTTTATCTGTTTCGATTTGAAATGGTTTGAAGGCACTAGTGACGACTGCCCCATGATCCTGTAAATAATACAAGGCAGCAGGGGCACTATATTCGCTCCATGTCATAATGTAAGCATATTCAGATTTTTGAGGCATTTCAAATTCGGAAGACTTGAGCTGAGTAATTTCTTTTCCTGCTTGAAAGTCCCTTCTCTCCGCATAAGGCATGTTATAAAAATTGGCAATTGACCACGCCGAAGCATCATAGTATACGCTGTCTGTATATTCATTGTAGGTCTCGAATACAGACTGGACCATTCTATATTGTGACTGATTGGTGGGTACTACATAAGATTTGCCTGCTCTGAATTTATGACCATCGGCTACAACATCCCTTCCAAGTTCAAAGACTTTCACCTTATGCAGCAGAAGCTTATCGATGAAAGCATTGGTCCGACCCTTGTCATTTTCGTCTCCAAAAACATATCCCTTCACTTTACTTTTACTGGCATTGGTAAGGGCGCTTTTGAAAAATCTTCGCTGGTAATCAATCAAGATAGACTTATTCTCTACAGCTGCTTTCAATGTCGCGATAGACGATATATATTGATTCCGTATAGCAAAAGGAAAAGTCAATTGTTCACCACTTCTTTGCTTTTGCACATGGCCTCTCGAACTGGCCTGTTCAAAGAGAATACCAAGGCCACCTTGAAGATCCGGATATGAAGATCCATAGCCTGGGTACGTACCATCAAATACCTCTTTTGTAAAATACATCGATCCTATTTCATCTAAATCATTCGAAAAATATCGGGCGAATGTCTCATTCAAATCTTCATAATTTTCCCTAGGCATTATTGGATCTTTGCTCGCATTGGCTTTCATAGGCTCGAAGAAATACGTACTGTTCGTGCCCATCTCATGGAAATCGGTGACCACATTTGGATACCATTGGTGGTACCAAGCGAGCTTTCCTCGGCTTTCAGGATGGATGCCAAGCCACCAATCACGATTCAGATCAAAGTAGTAATGATTGGTCCTTCCGCTTGGGGATATCTCATTGTGTTCAATATCCATAGGATCGTCGACCAGCGGATTACCCTTATGGGTATTGGCCCAATGAGTATGTCTGTCGCGTCCATCGGGATTGATAGTAGGGTCGATAAAGATTACAGAATTATTCAGCATATCCAGAACCATCTCGTTTTGTGAAGCAACGAGTGTATAGGCCGTCAACAAAGCTGCTTCTGAAGTAGATGCCTCATTTCCATGTACATTGTAACCCAAATTGATAAAGACAGGTTGGTTGCTGAGATCAGTTGAGCTCGAAGGATCAACGGCTTCCAAGTGAGATTTCCGAAGTGATTCCAAATTAGTAATATTGTCTGGATTGCTCACATTTAGAATGACGAGTTTTCTTCTTTCGTGTGTCTTTCCATAGTATGTTATTGTTGCACGATCGGATAGCTCAGCGAGCTTTTCCATGTAGGCGACGATTTGGTCATGTCGAGTATGTTGATCGCCAATTGGGTATCCGAGAAATTGTTCGGGTGAAGGTATATTGGTATTGAAAGGGGCATGTTTTTTATAGAAATAGTCTTGGGCATTGGTGGAAAAAGTGAATAGTAGCAGAAGTAGTAAGCTTAATAGTCTCATGGTAGAGATTTTGGGTTTGGATGGATGAATATATTTAGAAGGATAAGATAATAAGTTTTTGATTAAAACCTTGGGCAAGCTGGTGCATGTATGATTAACCAGAAGTCCTTCATGAAAATTATGCGTCTAATAATTTTCACAATCTCATATGTCTTTTATGTTTGGCTATGCTGCAAATTGTACTTGAGCGATTAATATGCTTAATGCTTGCGTTAATCCTAATTCAATGAAATTTCCTTTATTTTTTCCAATGCCAACGGAAGTTTGGAGGACATAAATTCTACATGCTCATCCATTACATCAATTTCAATGGTTAATGTGATGCCTTCTTTGCCTTCTGTGAGTGAGTATGCTTCCGTAGCTCCAGACCACTTTTTGGTTTCATCATCTATGGCTTGTTCTTTTCCATCTTTTACATTTCCGATATGCTTGAACTGGATTGTTTTATTTGGGATGTGAGACTCGATTATGCTATAGATACCACTTTGATCTGGGGCAAGAAACATCACTTGGCTGCCTACTTCCCAATCATCTGCCATAGCGTAAGAGCCTTCATAAAATACTGCCGCCCATTCTCGATAAGATTTGTCATCCCAAAGTGCCTTCCAAATTTTGGATTTCTCGGCTTCAATGTCAATTGAAAATTTCAACCTGTTAATCATAGTTTCTTCCGTTTTCCGTTTCTTGTCCAATTCCTCATTTCCATTTATTGGTTCTTCCAAGTTTTGTTGAGATGTATTCACATCCCTTGATTGTTTCGAGTCTTTTTTGTTCGAACACGATAGAATTGTAAATAACGATAGAATTGTAAATAAAATGAATAAATACAGAATTCTCATTTTTGTTTTTTTTAGTTTAGAATGATTATCTAATGGGCTATCGTTCAAGCGAATTAAGGTATGCAATATCGACCATCATTCTGTAGTGCAATACAGATACTAAGATAAAATTCCATCACCAAATCAAAATAAAGGCGTTAATAATGCTTGATTACCCAAATACCTTTCGCATCGCCTCTGCCCATCGAGACATATCATCTTCTGTCCCCGTACTCACACGGCACCAATTATTCAAGGGTGGAAACGGTCTGCCCACTCGCACCTTATGTTCAAGCATTTGATTGGCCAAGGTAGTAGCGTCCATTCCTGTTTCTACAAATACAAAGTTGGTATGAGACTTCACATAACGCATCCCTAATTCTTCGGCAACCCGATAGATGGTCTCTTTAGCTTCATTGTTTTTTTGCAATGAAAACTTATAAAATTCAGCATCATCCAAGGCTGCAACAGCACCTGCTAATCCCATCATATTGACATAACCCATCACCCTTGGCTTTAGCATATTAACAATGTCTGGTCGTGCAATCAAGTATCCAACACGAACACCAGCCATGCCATATACCTTGGAGAAAGTATGAGACACAATTACATTTTTTCCTTCTTTGATCAATGGTACCATCGTGGGATAGTCCGCTTCTTCAATATAGTCACTGTAAGCTTCATCTGAAAACACCAATGTTTTTTCGCTTGCCCTTCGGCAAAAAGACATTGCCTCCTCTGCTCCGACTATGGTACCTGTAGGATTGTTGGGGTTACAGAAAAACACCATGGATGTCTTGTCATTAATCTTTGCTTCCACTGCTTGTAGATCATATTTCAGATCACGATCCAATGGAACACTGACAATTTTTCCACCGAATGATTCGGCATATGATAACAGTGCCTTGTAAGTAGGTGTTCCTGTGACAATCTCACCTCCATCCCTTCCATACACCAAGCCAGCCAATCGCAGCCCTTCATTCGAACCAGAGACCAGCAAGATATGATCTGCTGGTACACCTTCTTTTTCAGCTAATTTATTCACTAATGTTTTATAGTGTGAAGGAGAATATAAATAGGTCTTATCCATGACATCAATCATTGCCTGTCTAATGGCATTCGAAGGAGCATATCGATTTTCATTGGATGAGAGCCTCACTATTCCATCCGTAGGTTGGTATCGAGAATTTGGGACCAGTAGCTCATTACTAGCTCCTATTTTATCAGTTGGGCCTGCATTTAATTTGCATCCATTAGTCGCTAATGCCAATCCTGTGAGTCCGCTGTAAGTCAACCATTCTCGGCGAGTGAGGATGTGTTTTTTCTTTTGGTTGATATTATCCATTTGTAGATATTTTGAATGATAAAAGGTATGGTTTATTTGACAGATATAAAAACAGAAGGCAGTAAAACGACTTTGAATTGGGAAGTGGCGATTCTATAAAAACTTAATCTAATAAATTTTCACCCATTCCTCGTTTTATTAATCAATTTCTAAACAAGCCAATTCCAAATCAAAATGTATCACAGGATATAGATCACCAAAAAGCCCAAATAGGTACCAACTGCATTCCCCAGACTTCCTACCAAGATAGCGGGCAAAATCAATTCTTTCCGATCAAAAGTCTCGGCAAGTGCGATGGCTGTAGTACCTCCACCAATATTCGCCTGACTTACTATCGCTATCATATCCCAATCACGATACAGCAAACCACCAACAAGAATAATCAATATTCCATGAAAAAAAACGGCCAAACAAGCAAAGAGAAGCAGGGAGAGACCTACTTCTTTCAGCTCAGCCACTGCACTCAATTCGCAATATGCACCTATCACTGCCAAGAAAAGATATACCAAATACAATCCTAGACTGTGACTGCCTTTTAAATTAGCTACAAATTTTGTTTGAGCCAAGAGGATTCCAATAGTCGTAAGAATTAGGATGGAAGGTATTTGCGGCAAAAGTCCTGAAAGAACATCGGAAATGTAATAAGCCGCAACTCCCAGAAAGACCAACCACATCAGAGATCTTGAATCAATGCCATCTTCTTCAGGATGTGCTGCCATACCTGCCTTGTCATTTGTTTTTTGATTGATTTTCCCTTTCCAAAAGCGACTTAAAAAAACTGGAAAAGCCAAGGTTGCTATGATCCATAAGGTCGTAACTACATTGTCTACTGCGATTGTGCCTGCATACAAAATACCTTTTTCCTGAAATCCATATTCAAGGGCGATCGCGTTGAAATTGACACTGCCTCCAGTATATGTCCCTGTTATCATACCGGCAATAATTTTTCCATCCTCTCCTAATACGCCTTCAGGGGATAATACAAACCATGAAATCAAAACACCCAATGTGGTGGCTAAAGAACCCAATAAAAAGAGACCAACCATGGGTAGTCCAGCTTGTTTTATAGAAGTCAAATTTACATTCAGAAGCAAGTAGAAGATCGATATTGGAGCGATGTATTTAAAAATAGCGCTGTAAAGATCGATGCTATTGGATGCCGAAGGGATTAGTTTTAGGTTGGCAAGAACTGCAGTGAACAGAATGACAATTAAGGCCGCCCCAAACTGTTTTCCAAATTTTGTTTTAGCCGCTGTTTCGGCTAATATCACCATAAAACAAAGAATTACTAAAACATAAATGGGATTAGTGGTAAAGTCCATAGTTTAATGGTTGGATATTTTCTTGCAAGCAAATTTATTTTACCCAAGTGAAAATACCCCAAGAATTTTTCATATTCACTATTTCCTTCCCATTTGTTAGTTTATTGTAGGAAATGAAAAATGGATCTTCTTTTTTTCCATCCGTCCATCTTTCAGGTTTTTGATAAGTCCATCCTTTTATGGCCAATTCTTCTGATGCTCTAACATTACCCCAAAAAGGAGCATTTTTTATGCCATAAGTACCATTATATTTCTTTCCTGGTTGACCCAAAATCTGCATCGAATTGGTCAAAAGTTTTCCTCTAGATTTAATTCCAACTTTTTTTGGCTGCGGTGTTGAAATTTGACTTAACTCCACATCCCAATCAAACATTCCAATTGAATTTACTTTTAAGTTACCTTTTACAACTTTTATTCCCAGATCCATATTTCGATTCACATTGGTCCAGGATTCCAAAGAATAATTACCCTTTAATTTTTCTAAGATAGAAACTTCCACCGGTGGTGGAGGCGGTGAAGGAGAGGGCTTTGAAGTGGTGTAAGAAAATTCATATATTGCTATTCCTCCTGCAATTATTGTGAAAATTGCAGCTATTAAACCTATGGATTTTTTCATTCTAAAATATTTTTGAGGTAAAAAAAAAAGACAAATAAATATGACCAGGAGCTAAATAAAGGCCTTTCCTTTTTTGTCTTATTTGTAAAAATTGAAATTGTCTTATTTGATTGCTTATTCAATTCATGGCCAATAACCAGATTTAAACCAATACATGAATACTTAATGATCCAGCGAATCGTACTTTCCAGTTATTTTCTAAATTAGGTAGATTGAAGCATCAAATAGGTTACCACTTGCTTATGAAATTATTTGTGCGGCTAGTTTTTATGTAACTCAACAATAATTTAACAGCCTGCAAAATCTAGCACCTTAAAGTGATTTAAAATCATAATACTATCACCCATGCTAGAAATCGATTTGAGGCAGACAAAGAAACAAAAATGTACTTACAAATCACTTTAACAGATTATTTATTCCCCTAATATGTTCAGGTCCAATTCTACAACATCCACCAATTATATCAGCACCTAATTCGGTCCATTCCTTTGACATCTCAACAAAATGTTCTGGATCTGACAAGCCTTTCCAAGTTTTTCTTTTAGCATTATACACCTCTCCAGAATTGGGATAAACGATAATTTTCTTCTCGCCTACATTTGACTTTATTCGCCCAATTAAATCGGAGACATATTTCGGATTGGTGCAATTCACCCCAACAGCAAATACTTTAGGATGATTATTGAAAAATGAAACGCAATCATCGATTTTTGATCCGTCATTCAAATGTTGCTCATCTTTACATGAAAATGAAATCCAAGCTGGCTTGTCCACATGAAGTAGTATTTCTGATAAAATCTTGGCCTCCTGAAAACTCGGGATGGTCTCACAAGCCAGGATATCAGCATTTGATTGATCCAAGATTCTTATTCTATCTAAATGAAAAGATTTCAGCGTATCATCAGAAACACCATAATTGCCTCGATATTCCGAGCCGTCAGCCAAGTATGCACCATAAGGGCCAATGCTAGCAGCAATCAAAGGTCTGAAATCAACATTGCCAGCCTTCAATGCAGATTCAATAGCTATCTCTGCCAAATGAATTGACTTTAAAATGAGTTTCTCTGCTAAAATTTTTGAATATCCAATATCCAACAATCCAGGTAGAGAAGCTTGATAACTTGCGGTAGTTATGCATTGAGCTCCTGATTCGAGATACGCAAGATGTGCTTGGACTATAGCATCAGGATTCGTTTCTATTAAATGGGCAGTCCATAACTTATGATTCAAATCACATCCATTACTTTCTAAAACATTCGATAGCCCTCCATCAATCAGAAAAGTGCGATTATCATTTATTATGTTTTCTAGAGACATTCGTGGATATTAGATTTCATTTAAAGTTATGCTGGATGTGTGGAATATATTTGTGCTCCAAAAAATCAATTGGAATCTATTCTTTGCGTATTACTTCTTTTGACCAGGAGCTTGTTGTAATCTCCGGATTCTGTCCAACTGAATAATTCCTGTGCCCTGGCTATGGACCACAGATTATTTCCATAAAGAAATCGCATAAATTTGTCGAATGTATTTTCTTTGAATCCCTCGAATTCTCGCGCTTGTTCATTGAGCTCTTCTACGTCAAAAGTGGACCAGTATTTTTCTGGAAGTCCTGCCAACTTTGTAAACAATTGCTTGGTTACGTGTATATCTTGACAGACCAAAAGTCCTCCTCGATCCGCTGTATATTCTGCCATCTGCGCCCAGTGAAAGAGGGCATACTTCAGTCCTGAGGATAATACTCCGCTCAATCCAAGAGTAATCGGAGAAAGCGCATCCATCAACTCTGGAAATATAAATCCAATTTCCTGATACAAAATATGTTGACACTTGATCTTTGCCACTTCCCTACCGATCATAAAGTGCATTTCTTGTTTAGAAAATTTGTCCAGACACTCTGTTGAAATGGCAATCATCGGTTTTTCTACTCCAAGTGTTGTAGCCGTAAATTGTTCGGATCGATGAACATATAATTCAGGTACACTTTCCACTCCTAGCATATCACAAGCCAAAACAGTCGCCTCAAACAATTCGGGAAATGACTTCGGGGACAATTTCAGACTACTTCCTGTATATTGAAGTTTGATAATATTCTCTATTCCCATATCATAAAACTTCTTCACCACATTCTCCAATCCTCGGGTATTTTTCAATGTCATCATTGACTTCGCCTCTTTTGGATGTTGAAAGTCTGAGACTGTAATGTTTTTTAAGTTATGGGGATTCATTATTGTTTTGATTTAAATCTATTGTTGTTGTTTTACCGGGCTTGATGTTGACTTTAACCGCAATTTCCACAAAGAATTCGCAAAGAAAACGATGAATTCGATTTTATAATGCTTTTAGGTATTGTGAATACTTAAGAAGTCTTCACAGTTAATTGAAAAATTGTTATAAAAAAGCGTATTTCCAGTTATCTCTTTATGCAATATTAATGCCTTATTGTCCATTTCAAGGTCAGGCAACTATAATCAACAACTGATTTTAACACCACTACTTTCCAGCTGGGCCTCGATTTTCTTTGCAGTCGGAGTCATGGCCAATCCGCCTAATCCAGTACAGCAATGTTCTCTGGGCATGGCTTTACCTACCTTGTTCATTGCCTCGACCACCTCATCGAATGGGACTAGGTGTTCATAGTTGGCCAAAGCCATATTTGCACATGACAAGGCATTGCTTGCTGCCATTACATTTTTTCCCAGACAAGGTGCTTCTACTCTATTGCCAATGGGGTCGCAGATAATCCCGAAAGAATTTTGAAGTGCGATGGAAGCCGCAGATAAAGCCTGCTCCAAAGTTCCCTCTGCCATGGTCACCAAGGCTGCCGCGCCCATACTACCCCCAGAACCTGTTTCTGCCATACATCCCGCCTCTTCAGCGGCGAATGTGGATCCTTTGGCTATAAATACACCAATGATCCCAGCAGAAAAAAGGGCTTTCACTATTTGATCATCGTTGCAATTCATCGCTTTGGCAGTTCCAATCACAGCTCCAGGCAATGCCCCACATGATCCCGCCGTAGGTGCTGCAACGATGATTCCCATGCTGCTTTTCACTTCCATAATGGCAGTAGTCGCTAAAATTATTTCATTGCTCAATGCATTGCCTATTAGACTTCCAGATTTCATTTTTTGTTGAAATCCTGGTGCTTGACTTGGTAATATTCGATCTTCATATTCCGTTCCTTGCACTCCATTATTCACAGCGTTTTTGAAAATCCCAACCAGATTGAGCATCATTTTGTACAACTGGCCTTCGGTAAATCCACTCCGAGCCGCTTCATACTTCATCGCCAATTCCCATAATTCATAATTGTGATCCTTATTGTAGTCCAACATTTCTTCACAATTGGTAAATGGCATTTTCCCACCTTCTCCCAGAACAGGAAGAACAGGATCAAGATTCTTAACCGAAATGACGCCTGCAGTTTTTTCTAGTGCTTCTATCGACTCTTGATTAAATCCTTCTGTATTCCTGAGCTTAAAAAACGACTTTTCTCCTTCAAAAAATTCTGCATTCTTCAATAAGTCAGATTTATGGCCGATTGCCCGATCCTCTACATATATTATCAATTCGAAATAACCTCCGGACATGGAAACCCTGGCACCATCAATTTCAATCACTTCAATCATTCCACCACCTGTTGACAAGGCAATTACTTGATGTTCTTCATGTTCATTGCTGAGGGTAAGTTTGTACGTATTGGCATGTGTCGCTCCATAACTGACATATCGAATTTCAATTTCAATACCTGCCGCCTCGATATGTTGTTCATAATCCATCAAGCGTTCATCGGTTGGCTCCCAGCCCAAAATTCCTCCTGCCAGCCCCATATCTGTGCCTTGACTTTTATGTGTAGTCACGAGCGAACCATTCGGATCATATTCTACTAATAACCTTTGGATATTGTCATCCATAAGTTGTCGGATGATTCGGCCAATACGGAGAGATGCGGCGCTGTGTGAACTGGAAGGTCCTCGCATCACTGGACCCAAAACGTCATTGAATAAACTTGGGAGGTTCATAATAATGGTGGTTGTTTGTTTTTTAAAAGTACGGCATTTTTTTTAACCGCAAAGGCGCTAAGTACGCCAAGTTTCTTTATTCTTCATTTAGCGAACTTAGCGCCTTAGCGGTTATTCACTAATCAAAAACCCGTTTCCAATACCTCAACATCGTCTCCCTCAAATGCAAAGAAGTATTCTCCCGCTCCCAAATTCCATGTGATCGCATTGGATATGACATCATATCAAACAGCTTATTGTGCTTTATCAATTCATTCGCCATTCTCTCAAAACTTTGATAATGCACATTGTCATCTGCCGTGCCATGAATAATCATAAGATTCCCTTCTAGATTTTTAGCATGGGTAATGGGTGAACCATCGATGTAATTGGCTTCATTGTCTTCCAATAATCCCATGTATCTTTCCTGATAGATATTGTCATAAAGTCTCTGGTCAGCAACAAAGGCCACTGCCAATCCCGATTTATAAATATCTGGATATCTAAACAAGCAATTCATGGTCATCTGTCCGCCGCCACTCCAGCCCCAGATGCCTACCTTATTCGTATCAATGAAGTTAAATTTCTTGAATAAAGCTTTGGCCGCAGCTGCTTGATCATGTGCAGCCAATATTCCGATTTGACCATAAACGGACTTTCTCCAATCTCTACCGCGGGGCATATTCGTTCCTCGATTATCAATGCTTGCTACAACGTATCCTTGCTGGGCGAGAAAATGATGCCACAAATCTCCGCCCTGCCATGCATCTTGCACTGTTGAGCCCCATGGTTCTCCATATACATAAAATACAATTGGGTATTTTTTTGAAGGATCAAAATTAGTGGGCTTGATGATCCATGCGTCTAATTTCACATCCCCAATATCCAATTTTACAAATTCCTTTTTTGAAAGATCGAGAGCTGCTACCTTATCTGCCAATGCATTATTGTCTTCCAATACCCGCAAAGGCTTATGATTTTGAAGATTGATTAGCGATATATAATTTGGAGTGGTTGTATTTTGAAAAGTATGAATTGCGTACTCGGCATCTGCTGATATTTGATAGGAATGTTGACCAGATTGATTACGAGGGCTTACTCTTTCTGGATTAGAGCTTCCATCGATTTTGCTTCTGTAGAGGTAGCGCTGAGTGAAATTTTCAGGAGAGGCAATATAGTATACATAACCACCAATGGGATCGATGCAGTTTATCCGCACCACATCAATGTCCCCTTTTGTAATGGTACTAAATTTCTTACCGTCCCTAGAGACCTTATAGAGATGTCTCCAGCCATCTTTTTCACTTGTCCATGTAAAATATTTCTCATTCTCCAACCACATAATATTATCATGAATATCCAACCAAGCTTCATCTTTATCAACAAAAATATTGGTCAAAGACATCGTTTGCGTATTTCCAATCCAAACTGTATTTTCATTTTGCCTCCTATTCAATTGCTGAATCATCACTTCATTCGAATTGGGAATAAAATCCATTCTGGCCAGGTAATTATTCCTTGGATCCCCAGGCACATCAAACCATTTGGTATTGCCCCCACCAGCACTCACTACACCAACTTTTACCAGTGAGTTATCTGTTCCTACCTTGGGGTAAGGGAGCGGGATGGGTTTTGAATAGATTGAATCGATATTATTGATAAGGTAAAATGTGCCAATTTCTTTAGTATCCGACTGCCAATAAGCAATCTGGGTACCATCAGGACTCCATCTAAAACCGTCTCTACATGATAATTCTTCTTCATAAACCCAATCAAAAGTACCATTGACTATAGATTCACTGCCATCAGTTGTTAATTGAGTAATCGCCCCTGATTGAATGTCTTCAACATAAATATTATTGTTGCTTACATACCCCACTCTAGTTGCATCTGGTGAAAATTTGGCAAACATCATTGTCGTTCGTTCGATAGATTCTCCCAATTGAGTCAAGGTGCCAGACTTCATATCAAGTACCCAGTAATCACCTCTCGTATGATATCTCCACACTCTTCGCGTATTGGTAAAAATCAAAAGCTTGGAGTTGTCTATTGACCATTCGTAATTTGATATGGTCAATGGGGAAGACTCACCTACCGGAATCAATTTTTCTGCAGAAACGAGTATGGACCTGTCTCCTGACTCTGCTTCATATCGAACGATGTCTTTTCCTCCTGTTTTTTCATTCTTTTCCAGTGTAGAATATCCTTTATTGTCCTTCATCCACTTTACTGGACCGTATCCCTTGGCATAGTAACTTCCGTTTTTATAGATATCGGTCAGTTGAAGTGGTTCTTGCGACCAAAGTGCTATTGATAAAAAAAGGAAAATTGGTATTAAGAATTCAGGTCTTTTAAAAATACGATTTCTGATGATCATTAAATTAGTTTTTATGGTTTTGGGTAATGCTCTATCCAACCTATGAAATGGATTAGGCACAGGTTCCGAATACTTGGCTTTATGTCATTTCATCTTATCAAAATATTCTTTGGCGGCACTTAATACTCTTGGTGCCATTATCAATGTCGCCGTCATTGTCGGAATTGCCATTAAAGCAAAAAAGCCATCAATCAAGTTGAGCATCATGCTAAGACTTGTAGTCGAACCGATCAAAATACTAGCGATATAGAAATAATTGTAATAGTGCTTCTTGTCCGCTCCAATCAGAAAAGATAGGCATTTCGAACCATAATAAGAATAACTGAAAAGCGAAGAAATACTAAAAGCCGCAACTATTAAGACCAAGAGATATTTTCCAAAAAGGGGAAAAGCGCTACCGAAGGCCTCTGCCGTGAGGCTCACTCCATTCGAATCACCTGATTGCCAAACTCCAGTAACCAATATCGCCAAAGCGGTCAATGTACATACAACCAAGGTATCGATCAATGGCCCCAACATGGCCACCAATCCTTCTCTTACTGGCTCGGAAGTTTTTGCCGCGCCGTGTGCGAGTGGTGCTGTACCAATTCCCGCTTCATTCGAAAAAGCACCTCTTCGAATTCCCAATAAAATCAAAGCACCAAGTGCCCCACCAAAAAGTGGTTCTCCCTTCAAGGCAAATGCTTCGGTGAAAATCATCATAAGGTATTTTGGCACCTGATCCGAATAAATAATTAAAATGGTCAGCACCGATACAAAATACAAGGCTACCATGGAAGGCACAAGTCGAGAGGCTGTCTTGCTGATTCTTGCCAGTCCGCCCAGGATTACAACAGAGGTAATAAGTACCAGAACAAGTCCGATCATCAAGTCTGTTTTGAATCCGTGATTCCATCCATTGGGTGAGAGAATAATATCTCTGATCGCTTGAGTCAATTGATTCACATTAAAAACTGGCAAAGCACCAACTAAACCAGCAACTGAGAAGAAGGCGGCAAGTGGTTTCCATTTTTGGCCCAAACCTTCAGTAATAAAATACATCGGTCCTCCTTGAATTTCTCCAGCAGAATCTTTCCCCCTGTACATAATTGCCAAAGTCGAGGTAAAAAATTTAGTTGACATACCGACTATCCCACTGACCCACATCCAAAAAATAGCACCTGGTCCTCCGACTGAAATGGCAACAGCTACACCCGCTACATTGCCCATTCCTATGGTTGAAGACAGAGCTGTAGAGAGTGCTTGAAAATGAGATATCTGACCTGGGTCTTTTTCATTGTCATATTTGCCAGCTGTAATATCGATGGCATGTTTTAAATATCTAAAAGCAATGAATTTGGATCTAATCAAGAGATACAGGCCTCCACCGATTAACAATACAAGCAGTGGCATTCCCCAAACAAAGGAGGCAAAATCTGCAAAAAATTGATCGATTTGGGACATATTAAATTCGTGGTTGATTATGCGTTTTATTCATTTTTTTTAAGCGAGTACATGTTAAAATTAGATTGGAGCGTAAATGACATTTTCAACTCTGACCAATTTTCACAATACGAGTATAAACAATTTATAATAAAGAACGCATTGTCAAATAGATTCAAATTCGAATTGAGAACATATCGGTATAATATTATAACATCAACAAGATGAAGAATAAAATGAAGATTAGCTCAAGTCACAAGTCTTTTGAAAATCGGCATTTAGGGAATTTTTCGCATCCCAAGAATATAGTCCCTACGTTAGCGCCGCGCTTTACAGTTCTTACCAAAAGCCTAGCACCGCACCTTGGGCAGGTTTTATTAGAAGAATGACGGCTTCGCAATGATCGTACATGATCTTTATTTGAGAATGTAAAATCAGATAATTGCTTTTCGATTGTTCCAATAATTTTATCCACCTCTTCCTCAGAAAGGATTTGATATTTAAATCGTTTTATATATCTACAAATACCAGAATTAATAACATAGATTATTCCTAACTGTTTTCGACCTGTTTCCGTAAGTTAAGTGTAGATAGTATTAAATAATCTTGTCATCCTGAGCGGAATATAATGGAGTCGAAGGATAGCAAGGAATTTCATTATTCGATTTCGACTTTATGGAGAAATCTGCAATGTTCATAAAAAACCTTTACTTTTAGGTGCTAATTACAAATCACATAAACTATTGCGGTATGAAAACTCATAAATATTGGGTATACATTGTTACAAATCCTAACAAATCGGTTATTTATATTGGTGTTACAAATAATCTAATTTTACGTTTAAATCAGCATTATCAGAACAGAGGATGTCGTGACACATTTGCAGGAAAATACTATTGTTATAATTTAATTCACTTTGAAGAATACAATTATATCGATAGAGCAATTGCAAGAGAAAAGCAGTTAAAGAAGTGGTCCAGAATTAAAAAGAATTGGCTAATCGAACAGAACAATCCGAATTGGGAATTTAAGAATAAATTATTTTCCTATGTCTGAGCTTACTGAGCATCTAGTAGATTTCTCCATATAGTCGAAATCGGCAAACGCAAAAGCTTGTCGATCCTTCAACAAGTTCAGGATGACAATCTAATCCTCAACATCTTGAATAAGAATTCTTTTGAATTATCAGTCCTTATAGCTTAATTTAATGACATTGGATCACTAGAACCAAAAATCCATCCCTTTCTATTTTTGGTTTCTATTATGAAGACGCCATAAATTGAAACAATAAGGTGGTCTATTTGAACGGTTCCATTTCTAGAAAGAAAAATAAAATTATGATATTTATAATACGATTTATTACGCAACCATAACCACAAATAGAAAACAACTTTTTTTTCTCCTATCCAGCCTCGAAATACGCTCATAGATCTTCATATTACACCTTCAATATTTGAGATCCCTCTATCAATAAGATCAGAGAACAATCCTGGACATAAGCTTTTTATTGATGATAAGCTGCATTGTGGGCTAAGGTATTTCCACAAGTACCGCAAGGACCAGCTGCTCCAGCTCCTCCTGCACATCCATTTCCACAGGTATAATGCCAAACACCTGAAGCATTTTGAGCAGGTTCAGTGGTTGGAGGTGGAATCGGAGGAGATATGGTATTAGTTGTTGAAGGGTTAGTTAAAACTGGATTTGTGGTAGCCGAAGTACCATTCGTATTATTATGATATGCAGCATTATGAGCCAATGGACCTCCGCAAGTCGCACAGTTTCCAGCAGCTCCAGCACCTCCTGCGCATCCTTTGCCACAGGTATAATGCCAGACACCTTCTGCATTTTGGGCTGGTTCAGTAGTTGGAGGATTTGCAATATCAGTATTTGGTGTTGCAGAAGGAATTGGATTTCCTAGCGATTCTCTTGCCTTTTGTTTGCGAGCATTGGAATTGTCGTTGCATGCACAGAAGGAAATTACAGCACCAAGCATTAGGATTAAAAGAATTTTAGAATATTTCATAATAATTTCATTTTGCATTTTTGAAAGCAGGACAACTTAGATTATGCGTGTTTTGATAGTAAGAGCCTCTTCATTTATTTCTATTATGCTGTTAATTTACATTAAATTTTCCGCTCCTCATTTAATTTACCCAATCAGTTTGTGTCTTTATCTTTACTATTCAATATCTTAACATACCAATTTAATTTATCTAAATCATATATTCAGAATGCTTTAAATATAAATTGCAGACTCGCTAACACTTTCAAAATCAATGATACAAAATGGGTTGTAGAACCTCGCAAATTCTTAACTTAGCGTCTTATGTACAAGTTGATTTTCAGACCCCAAATAATTATTCTTCTACTCTTTGCTGTGTGTTCTTCGAGTGCTCAAGATAAGGGCAATGACTATCGAGAACAATACCAATATCACATTCAACGAACTCAGGATGCTGTACATGTAGATGGCAAATTAGATGAAGCTGTATGGCAAAGTGCACAAAAGGCGACTAACTTTTTTTACATCAAGCCAATCGAAAACAAGCAGGTGGAAAAAGAAGATCAAACGGAAGTCGTGATGACCTACGATGATCGCAATATATATGTAGGAGTAATTTGTCATGGTAGGAAGCCATATCTGGTGACATCACTAAAACGAGATGATGATAACTTCTGGAATGGAGAGACCTTCATGGTATCTTTTGACCCTGGGAATGAAAGAACCAATGGGTATACCTTCGCTACCAATCCTGCTGGTGTACAATTTGACAATGAACTTTCAGGAAATTTGGGCACGAGGAGTGGAGGAAGTGGTTCGGGATTCAATGTGGCATGGAACAATAAGTGGCAAAGTGAAACTCAAATATTCGACGACAAATACACAATAGAAATTGCCATTCCATTTAATTCTCTGAGGTATGGCGATAGCCCGATTTGGGGTGTCCAATTTAATCGTGGAATTACTCAAACGAATAGTTTCCATGCATGGACTCCAGTACCTTTACAGTTTTATGGGCCCGACCTTGGATACAATGCTTCCTTGGTTTGGGATGAAGTACCGAAGAAGGCCAAAAGTAATATAGCTCTCATTCCTTATACACTTGCTTCCACTTTCAAGGACATAGAAAATGATGCTCCTGTCGAAAAGAATTTTGACGTTGGTCTGGATGCCAAGGTAGCCCTGACCAGTAGCCTTAATCTGGACTTGACCATCAATCCAGATTTTTCTCAAGTGGATGTTGATCGGCAAGTAACCAATCTTAGTACTGTGAATCTCAGATTTCCCGAACAGCGAATTTTCTTTGTTGAAAACAATGAGATATTTTCTGATTTTGGGATTCCACCGATGCGGCCTTTCTTTTCTAGAAAGATTGGTTTGACAGAGGACGGATCTACCATACCCATCTTATATGGTGCCCGACTTACTGGGAATTTGACCAAGGATACTCGATTGGGTATTATGAATTTGCAAACCAAGTCGGAAGATCAGGAACCCGGTAATAATTACAGCGCATTGGCTGTGAGTCACAATGTATTTGGGCGTTCGATCGTAAAAGGATTTATACACAATCGGATTGGGTATTTTGATGGAAGTTTTGATAGTGAGGATTATATGAGGAATATGGGTTTGGAATTCGATTACCGATCCCAGAATGGCTACAATAGATTTGCTTCTGCCTATAGTTTGTCTTTCAGTGACGGGGTAGAAAATAAAAATGATTACTACCACCTTATTGCGCAGTTTGGAAATCAGAATTTTAGATTTTATACCAATGTATCAGGGATTGGCAAAAACTATTCAGATGACATGGGCTTTATTCAGCAGCTTAATCAGTATGATGCTGTGAAGGATGAAGTCATCCAAATCGGGTATGACCATTTGTTTTCCACACTGAGTTATACCCTATATCCGCAAGGCTCCAAGATTAATACCCATAGATTCAATATCACCAACATCGGGGATTGGGAGCGATCGGAAAATAGACTTTTTTCATACAGAATACGACTGGGATATGAAATGGCTTTGGCCAATACCAGCCGAATTTCAGTTGGATTTAGCCCTGTATATCGATACTTATTGTTTCCTTTTACTTTTACCGATAACCCTTTGCCTGTAGACGGTTATCACTGGAATGAATTTCGATTGGACTACTCATCGGATGTCAGAAGGGATTTTAGTTTTACCCTTGGTGGTTCTATTGGCGGATTTTATAGTGGGGATCGAAAAAGTGTCTCTGCTACAGTCAATTATCGCCGTCAGCCTTGGGGAAATTTTGGTTTTACCTTCGAAGCCAATGAATTGATATTCGGTGACGATATTGGCAACTCCACCCTTTTGCTCATCGGCCCCAAAATAGAACTAAGCTTCAATCGCGATTTATTCTGGACTACCTTTTTACAATACAATACACAAGCTGACAATTTCAATATCAACAGTCGTATCCAATGGCGTTTCCAGCCGCTTTCAGATCTATTTTTGGTGTATACGGATAATTATGCGATTGATGTGTGGGGGCCTAAGAATCGGACCTTGGTATTGAAGTTTAATTATTGGTTGAATTTGTAGGTAAGTTTTCTAAAGTACATCGTAGACATCGATACTTGAAGTGACCTCCACAGTGAGAATTCAAAGCATCATTTTTTCTTATATTTATGAGCACTTGAACATAGTAATCTATTTATTACACACTCATAATCCTAGTAAAAGATGATAGATATTTCTGGAATCAGACCTGAGACCAGGTACGGAATTCCCTCTTCTGACCAGATTTTGTACAACCGACAATACATCGTTGGGTATTCATATCTTTTTAGACAACCCAGATGGGCTTTACAGCTCATTGATCCGATAAGTCAGCGAAAAGATGAAGTTGGCACAAAAAGACAAAACAATTTTAGGAATGACCCAAGAGTTCCTGAAATGTTTCAAGCGTCTCCTAAAGATTATAGCAAGTCTGGATACGATCGCGGTCACCTCATTTCTAGCAAAGATAAAATGCAGCGAACGGTTATCAATAGCGAAACATTCTTGATGAGTAATATGTGCCCTCAGCATCCCACTCTCAACCGACGTACCTGGCTGCAACTTGAAAATGAAGTGCGCGAACTGGCAGGGAGAGTAAAGTATTTGGAGGTTTATGCAATTTGTGGTCCTATATTCGACATCGGTCATGAAATCCAAGCGGTAGGTAAAAATCGTGTTATGATTCCCAGTGCTTATTTCAAATCCATACTGGCTGAAGACCGAAATGGCAGTTTAAGTCTATGGTCTTTTATCATACCAAATGAACATATAATTAAAGACACCAAAGATTTTTTAATACCGACAGCTGAAGTTGAATGGATGGCAGGGCTAATATTTTGGGACAAGCTTCATGGAGAGAATATTAAGAAACAAAAGTCAGTTAAAGGTGAGATGTGGTAAAATTGAGATCTTCATTATTCAGTCTTTCATTTTCTACCCTACAATTCAAACCACTGAAATACAAAAAATTAAGATTTAATAATAAGAATTAATTGGAACACTATCCGTTCAATTTTATTCTCTCTATTAGATTTTCAATTTTAATTGATTCAACTGAAAATATCCTCGATTCATCAACACATACCACCCGATTTAATGAACTTGAATTGATATATTCTCCAACGATAACTTCTGTCATTTCACTTCCCCTATTGATAATAATTGATGCAAAAGGTTTAGAAAATTTTGATTTGTATTTGCTTTCATAATAATTTTCAATTTCAAGTAGTTCCTCAGCAAAATACACATTAGAGTCTATGACAACATTACTTGCCTCCGCTTCATATTTGTTTTGGCTTTGAATAAGGGCAACCTTACCTACTGAAATTCTAAACATTATTTTTGAAGAATCTTCAATACTTCTAATTCCCTTTCCATTCCACCCTTCAATTATATCTTTCCACATAATCAAGGACCTAGGCCCCAAATAATTGTCCATAATATCCATTGATTTCGTAGTGAATGTATTTAAAGCTTCAATTTGCATAGCTTCGAAGAGGCCTGCCCCTATCAAACTCAATATATTCTGCTGGGCATTTAATAAAATTGACTCCACCTCTTTTAATACATCATTGACTCTTTCTAGATTTCTTTGTTTAGAAACATCTTCGATCAATTCTCTCCCGATAATTGCGATAACAATATAATTTAGTCTTTCTTTCTCCCAAGTTTCTTCCCAGTTCTTGCTAAACGAACATATTCTTTTCATCACTTGGGCGTCAGTCATTATCATTTAATTTGATTTAATAAGTGGATTGGGTAATGCCTTAAACTTCAATCTAATTACTGATTCTAAAATTCCAATTCTATATGGCGCGGCATCCTAGACGCCATGAATATTCTTATCTCTAATTGAGGTACTCTTTTAAGTATTCATCCTCTTTTAATTTGTCGCAATCAATCGCAATAACATTTTCTTCAAAATGCTTGTAACAACTATTGGTTAGTTTGTCAATGATGTACAATAATTCGGGACGAGCGCTAATTTCGTAAATGTTAGAAGTGGTGATTATTCTGTATTGTTTTATATCATTTGCTTCTTTTGAAATGATGTAAGTTGTACCATCAATTTCATATTCCTTCAAAATTTCTCCCTTGTTGCCAATACCCCGAATTGCATTTTTCTTAACAGAACAACCAAAAGTAATGACCACAAGAAGGAATAATAAGAATTTAGATTTTGTATTCATGGTATATAGGTTTTATTTCGATTATTAGCATGTGAGAAAACCAAATTCCAACTTTAGCATTCTAAGATTGTAATTGGAGTATAAATTAAAAGTATATTTTTAAACTCTAATTTTCGAAATTGTTAGCTGTTTTGAAATTCAATTAACTGTTTTTGATGTCAATAATCCAGACATATTAAGTGAATGGCTATTATTACCACTCTCAATTTTTTCATTCACTTACAGTTTGAAATATTTATTTGTTAGGGTCTAATTGGTCAATTCATCGAAGATTCATCTGATTTGATTTCACCTGTTCAGTTGGAGGCTTCTGTCTTATTTATCTTTTCTGTTTCAATTGATTTGGTATTTTGTTTACAACTGCTCTTCAATACCATGAATATTAGAAGGAGTGTATTGGATTTCATTTTTATGTTTTGATTGAGAAAATTCTTAATTCATTGCTAAGTCAAAAAATCGAATTTTAAATCTATAATAGAAGCTTAAGCTGATATCCATTTAGGTAGTCATACAAATTATCAAATAGCAATAATCTGCTTTGATAACAATTGCTTTATAAAAAACCAATATAAAATTTAACTATGTCCCAAATTTGATTTCCAGCCAATCATAATTGACATCAATCAATACATTCTATAGGTAGCCTTAATCAAAAAGATATTATCCACATTTTCCGAAAAGAGATCTTCCTTAAATGACTCAAATATTCCTTGTGAAGGATCTGTCAAATTAGTAGTTGACTGTGTCCATACCAAAAACAATTCAGATCCAGGCTTGTATTCCCATCTCACCACGAGATTTGATCTCCATTGTAGAAAATTGAAATCCGGATTACTGATTTGGTAGGTGTATCCTCCATCTTTTTCAGATATGGAATATTGGTCATTCTCCGAATCAAAGGTGATTTCTTCCGAAGTAAATTGGTGGAATCGATTTGAAAACTCTTTTGCTACGGGATCAGTAATAAATTTGAAGTCTGAATAATTACCTTTTGAGTTAAATGGTTGCCCCCAATATTCGATAGTCAGATTTGGAGTGAGGCTGTAATTGGCACGGATTGACATTGAAACAGATTTTTGATCTAACGTCGCCGTAATATATCTCTGATCTGTGCCGAAATCCTGGAATGCTACATTTTGTATCTTCCTATGCTGGCTAAAAAATCTTGGACTTAGACTGATTCGAAAGGCATTGCTTACTTGATATGAAGTCCAAAAGTTGTAGTTTCTCACAACTACTGAACCAGCATCACTGCCAACCGCATCAAAACCTCCAACATTAAAACCAAAGGTGAATTTCTTTCTGGAGTCACTATTGACATTTATAAATTTAAACAGTCCGGGTGCCCTTCTCAGCAATGGTCCACCGAATAAGGCTTTTTGAGATATGTCTTTGAATTCATAATTGAGTCCAGTGCCAACTGACCAATAATTGGTGAAACTAGCATGGGCATTTGTGTTTACTGCAAGATACATGTGCTCCCCTCCCGCCGTCCATCGTGACCAGTGATTATAATTCCATTGAAATGATCTAAAAATACCCTTTGACGTGGGGATTCTATATCCTGACCATAAAAAATAATTGATCTCATCAGCTGTATTCATAAATCCAAGATCATTGAGCTCCAGGCCTTTGGATCGCCATGTGACTCCTGTTTCCACGCTTATATTATCTGCGCCCCAGTAGTTGGCAAGGATCAAAGAGCCACCATTACCACCTAAAGATGTCAAGGATGTGTCCACTCCCAGGTGATCAGCATCTGGTCTCTGAAAATAATGTCCGAATGATTCTTGTGTATCTGTAATTTTGTCCGATGTTCCTTTCACTTCACTAAAAATCAAGCTTCCTTTTATTTGCCATTCTCTATCCTTCCAGGTATGCCTAAGATTAATACCACCTGACAAAGCATCGCTATGAAACTGATCCTCCAGACCCGTTCCATTCAACTTTCTATTCACTGATGTAAGAGTCCCTCCTAGCGTCGTTGCACCATCGTTAAAATCTTTGGACAAACGACTTACAAAATAATTGGTCAAAGGCTCTATTGTCTTTTCCGTTCTATTCCCACCAACATCAATCGTTATTTTTTCTTCAGCGGTGATGCTTTCCATAATACCGACGGACCAACCCGTCTTGGTCTTCCCACTCACCTTTGCCGAACCAATAATGGATGTGAAATCCGGACGATTGGTAAAGGCATCATCGACAACATTCACCCCGCCTTGCGGACTGGCACCAATCCTTCGGGAATAAAATAGATTATCAGCATCATAGCCTCCACCTGCACTTGATCCTGTCACCTGAAAATCGAATAGGTTGTTATTTTCGATAAAAAAAGGTCTCCTTTCATTGAAAAATATCTGAAATCCATCCAAATTCAATTGTGACGGATCCGCTTCTACCTGTCCAAAGTCTGGATTGATAGTGAAGTCCAGGGTAATGTCATTGGTGATTCCCACCTTACCATCGACTCCATAATTAAAATCGACATCGGAGCCATCAGAAAATGGGTTGTCAGGATCATTTTCGAAGGTATTCAAGCTTGCTAAAAGATATGGTTGAATCTCAACTTGTCTTTTGGGCTTGATCCCTTTTATACCTTTCAAGGTTCCAAAATTGCTGACCCATCCAGCGGCATTCCTCGGAATCCACTGCCAACTACTTCTTTCATCCGCACCAAAATCCCGTCTTTGCACCTGGATGCCCCACTCTTGCTCTTCTTGATCCCCAAACCTAAGTTGACTAAATGGAATCTTTACTTCCGAAGTCCATCCCTCACTATCTATCGCCGTTCGATGATACCAGATCGGATTCCAATTGTCATCCCAATTGTTACCATTATTAGTGATAAACTCGTCTCCCTTGACACCTGACACAGAAGACGTAAAAGAGAAGGCGGTATTCTTATCACCAAAGCTTCCAATATTGACCTCAATCCAATCGCCAGGAAAATTATCTCTTCTACTTAATCTATTTTCTATTTGAGAAATATCTTCATGAAAACATTGGAATGCCATATAGAGATAGTTGTCATCATAGACAATTTTAAATCTGGTCTGCCGCTTGGGCACATCTCCATTATTGGGTTGATTCACAATAAAATCAGATTGCCACTCCACCTCATTCCAACAGCCATCATCAAATTGGGCATCAATTTTTGGAGCTTGTGCGATTCTTTTTGTGGTATAGGTACGATGCTCGACTTTGGGGCTGGCATCATTCACGTCCGCATCCTGGCTCAATAGTGTATCAGGCAACAGGAAAGAACATATCAATAGAATTAAATATATTTTGGCCTTCATTTGGATTTGCTTCTTAGGATGTTGAAATTATCAAAATGATAGCCGAATGCATATATTTTATAGACAAACGCACCTAAAGTCTATACCTAATGAAATGTAAAGCACACTATTTTGAAGCTAATCAGTATTAAATCAAAAGATTACAAATGACCGTTCTTACAATATGTTTTCGAATTGCGGAATCCAATAATCAACAACCACACTTCTGGTCCTTCTAACCGAGCTCAATTTTCAATGCGTTTTCAAACAGGAATGGCAAAATAAATCGTCCGTATTCTAAAGCTTCACAATTCTACTCACATTAGATTCAAGAATATTCTCACCTGATGCTCTTATAAAATAAATTCCACTTTCCAATTCTGACAAATCTATTCTGGCAGATTCATCCAATGATATTTGTTTTATTAATTGTCCCTCAGCAGAATAGACTAATGCTGATTCGAGGCTTGAAGCTCCACTGATATTTACAAAGTCGTACGTTGGATTCGGATAGACCTCAACTGTTTCTTTTGATGCCTCGATTTGGGCATGTCGGATTTCTGATAAATTGAATTCTCCATCCAAATCGATTTGTTTGAGTCTGTAATAGTTGGCCCCAATAGAAGGATCGCTATGAATATATTCATATGTAGAAGGCTCATTTTCTCCTTGAATAAAATCTATCACACTCCAATCGGAAGAATTCTGACTATGCAATATCTCAAATCCATCGTTATTGATTTCAACCAATGTTTCCCATTCGAGTACAATAGTTTCATCTTCCTGAAATACGTCGAAATAGCTGAATTCTACTGGCAAGGCTCCATTTATTATTTCAAGGTCTCCATTCTGATCAAACGGATCAGACCACTTTTCATCCGTGTATAGATTTGATCCGCCCAAAGTTTTCAAAAATGCCAGCAATTCAGCTTTTTCTGTATCTGTTAGATTTAAGTTTCCTCCAGGCCCCTGAAGTCGATTGTCCAGATTGGTATTAAGTGGATTATTGGGAACATCATCATAGTGCTCGATGACATCTGACAAAGTAGCCAAACTGCCATCATGCATGTAGGGTCCATTCTCAACTCCTGCAGCATTTACGATATCTCTCAAACTAGGAGAACGTTCATTCGTCAAGTCAATACTTCCCGGTGATCCAGCCACACCAATTATTCCATTATTATTTGAATCTGGATCGATATCAAATTCTGGAGCTCGGTGACATCTATTGCATCCAGCCTCATTACCCGCCATATACAATGCCTTCCCATTGTTTTCTTCTGTAGTGAAATTTGGAAAGTTGGCATTGTTGTTTCCTACCTGTGCCCTTCCAATATCATATTTTGAATCAAAAGACTGCATACTTCTCACAAACTGTGCAAGGGCATTTTGCATTCTTTCCTCAGTTATATTCTGATCTCCGAAGGCCAGGTTGAATAATTCATTATAATAATATATGTCACTTAATTTAGAAATTAAGGAATCGATATCCGGATCACCATTGGCACCACTAAAACCCATTTCAATATGATCTTGTATGGGCATGGTGGTTTGTTCTTCAAGTGTACTCGCTCTTTCATCCCAGAAGAATTTTATGTCTTCACCAAATCTTGCGCTGGACAATCTTGTAGAATGTCGCCCCGTCAATCCTCCATCATGCCCAACACTTTGTACATCCGAGTCTCCGAATGCCAATGCCTGTTTATGACAACTGCCGCATGACACGCTATTTGTCAAAGATAATTTCTTGTCGTGGAACAAGACCCTTCCCAAAGTGGCACCTTCATTCGTTATCGGATTTGAGGGTGGTGTATTGTCCTCATTGATGTAGGAAGGTATGGGTTGATTACTATAGTTGAAGAGGGCATTTATATCAATAGATCCTGCAAAAAACAGAAAAAAGGAAAGTATGGACAGGTAGATGAAGTATTGCTTTTTCATAAAATAATTTTAACTGGATTTAGGAAATCACTTTATTGTTAAAGGAGGATCATTAATGTTTGTACTCACTTTTATCTGAGATTTTCAAAAAATATTTTTTTGGGAAGGATCAAGATGATTTTTGCGTAAGAAATCAGTCTCGATCATTGGTATCAGCGAAACGGTAATTAATTTGAGAAGCTTAGAAAGATCATGATTGTTCGAATCAGAATTCCTATTCTCTATACTTGACCTAAAACCTGTTCACAAGTCTTGATCTTTGCCAAGTTGTATTATATTTGAGCAGATGCTACAATCTTCCTTTCTTGATTTGGGGGCTTGGATAAAAGCACTAATTCAGATGGTATAAAGAGCTTTAATTATCAAAATAAAAATAAGAACCAGATATGGAAAACAATAAATCGGTTGCTGTCACGGGCATTGGAATTTTCACCTCAATTGGTTGTACCCGTGATGATTTCTGGAATTCTTTGATTGCTGGAAAATCAGGCATTGGTAGGATTCAATCGTTTGATCCAGAAGGGCACAAAAGTCAAATTGCCGGAGAAATTACTTCTTACGATCCACGTGAATACTTTGATAGAAAAGAAGCGCGCAAAATGGCTCGGGTTTCACAATTTGCTGCAAGTGCAGCTATAGAAGCAGTGAAAGATGCAGGTCTTGATTTGGACAAGGAAGACAGAAGTAGAATAGGTTGTGTAATTGGTTCGGCAGCTGGAGATTTTCATCATACGGAGGAGCAATATGCACGTTTTCTTCAAAGAGGCCCTGGATCTGTCAATCCTTTGACCGTGCCTCGCGTAATAGCAAATATGCCAGGGTGCAATGCTGCTACAGCCTTAGGCATCCATGGTCCCAATATGGGGATTTCTGCGGCATGTACTACTGGTACACATTCCATAGGTGCAGCGCTTGGCTTATTGAGATCAGGAGCAGCAGATGTAATATTAGCGGGAGGAACAGAATCAACGGTAACGCCATTTGTCATGGATGGTTATGCCAGTATGGGCGTGCTTTCGTCATCGAATGAATTTCCTGAGAGAGCCAGTCGGCCATTTGATTTGAATCGAGATGGATTTGTTATGGGTGAAGGTGCTTGTGTATTGGTTTTAGAAACCCTCGAACATGCTAAGAATAGAAATGCAAAACCCCTTGCTTACTTGAGTGGTTTCGGAATGACTTCGGATGCATATGGCATTGCCGCTCCCGAGCCAAATGGAAAATGGGCTTCATTGGCTATCAAAAATGCCGTTTCCAGCGCAGGTATCAGTCTACAAGATATTGGATATATCAATGCCCATGGCACATCGACCAGAATGAATGACAAGACCGAAACCATCGCCATCAAGAATGTTTTTGAAAATGCAAATATTCCTCCCGTAAGTTCTATAAAATCAATGATTGGTCATACACTTGGAGCGGCGGGTGCTATTGAAGCTGCAGCGTGTGTCATGGCACTCAACCAAGGCATCCTACCACCTACTATTAATTTTGAAACAAAAGATCCCGAATGTGATATTGACATTATTCCGAATGTAGCCAGGAAGCTTGAAATCAAAGCTGCAATCTCAAATTCTTTTGGATTTGGCGGGCAGAATGGGGTGTTGTTATTTACGAAAGCTTGATTTTTTTTGAATTAATTAGAATCTAAGACGTGCTGTTAGGTAAATAGTATTTTTATTAAAGATCCACATAATGAGAGCCTATAAAAAATGAAATTTAATCTCTACAATTGAATTAATTGCATTAGAGTATCACTTTGTCTCTTCCATTTATTATCTTTTTTAAACTTTATGAATCACAATAAGACCATTATGGATTATGAAACATAAACTATCGAATTATTTAAGAATTACGTTTTTAATATTTTTCACAAGTCAATCACTTACAGCTCAACTATTGGAAGGGGTATTGAATCCAGGTGTGGATGCTTCGCTTAAAAATTTTGTCGGTGGTCAAGGAAGTGATTTGTTTTTCGCCATCGGTCCTCCATTTGATACTTATGTCTATCATTATGACGGGAATGAATACAGCGATACAAATCCTGGATGGTTTTTTGATGGCGCCGCTTTTCTGACTAACTATAAGGGCTTTTCTTACCTAGCCTATTACTTCGACCACTTTGAATTATTTAAGTTTGATAATGACGCAAATATCCTTGAAACGGTAGTACCTTCTGCAGACTATGAAACATTTGAGGGCTTTGTGGGCGCATACAATGATTTGCTATTTTTTAGATATAAAAAGAATTCCGCTCTTGATGCAGTATTGGTCCAATACGATGGGAATATCAATACCATCATTCCCAATCCTCCAAATAAAAACTTCTCAGGGAGTCTCGGATTATTTGAAGACAAGATGCTTCTAATCTATAGCGATTCAAATTATTTTCGCAGTGCTTACACCTTTAATGGTGACACATTACTTCCTATTTCTGGAATTCCAACAAATACTCGGATAATAGAAGTCGTTCATCAAAAAACAGACAAATTGTATTTGAACATTCAGGATGAGAATCTTATTAAAACCCTCTACACTTACTCCAATGACACGTTGGTTAAAGTTGAGTCACCCGAGAATAGCACCTTTGTTGCCGTAGAGGGGAACAACTCGTTCACCGATGAAATCTATATTACTTTCCAAGATACAATCGTCAATGTCAAGACAACTTATATTTTTGATGAAAGCTCTTTCACTCCGCTACCTATTCCAGGGGGATATACATTCTCAAACATAACTAATGTATTTCAGGATATCACTTACATGTTACTGGAAGATGATACAAGCTTGGAGAAATCACTCTTTAAATGGGAGGCTGGAATATTTGAACAGGTCAACCTTCCAGAAGGGTTTATTTTTAAAGATTATATTATTGATTTTGGTGGTCTGTATTATGTGTTGGAAGATACCAATTCAAAACTACACCTTTCGAAATTGAACTTGAACACAAATTCGATTTTAATCATACCTGGACCTGGGAGTAATTTTCATTATAATAATTATCATATCATTTTTGAGGAGAAGATGTTTTTCGAATATGAAGGTAATATGGGCTCATCATTATTAATGTATGATGGGAATGATTTCATTGAAGTCAAACCAGACGTAGGACCAAATGAAAATCCTATTTTCAAAAAGGTATTGACCAAGGATAGTGGTATTTTATATTTATCTTATGAAGTAGAAGGGTCATTTTTATTTGGGAGAGAATCTTTATATAAGCTGCTTACTACCAATGGCATCCCCACTTCTCAAGACATCGAATTAATTACGCTCGTCAATAGTACATATAATTTCGATGTAGAAGATTTTGCATTTTTTGATACAAATCTTGAAGATTCATTGCATTCTATTGTTATTACTGAAGTGGATCAAAAAGGGGATTTGATACTGGGTGGAGAACAAATTGTTTCAGGAGATACTATTTTGGCTGAGAATATTGGGCAAATGTCATTCACTCCTCCAATGGATGAAACAGGAACACTCACCCTTCAATTCAAGGTCGGTGACGGTCAGCACTATAGCACAGCAACTTATGAACTAACTCTTGTTGTGGTTTTGTTTATTAATACTTTGCCTACATCTGAAGACAATAGTATCTCGACCTTTGTAAATATGCCGTACAATTTTGATTCAACAAATTTTTCATTTACTGATGCAGATGATGAGGATACGCTTCATTCTATTTTAATAACCGAATTAAGCGATGCTGGAACTTTGCTATCAGAAAATCAAGCTGTACAATCTGGTGATACAATTACGGCAACATCGATTACTGATATGTCCTTCATTCCACCAGTTGATGAGGAAATAACAACTTCTTTTCGCTTTAAGGTTGGAGACGGCAAAGAATTTAGCGAGCAGAGTTACCAAATGGAGATCAATGTTATCCAGGATACAACAAGCACAATTGACGGCAAAGTGTTGAATGCTCAGATTACCATCAATCCTAATCCTGCTAGAAAGTACACAAATCTGCGAGTGGAATCGACCGAGATTATTGGAGATTTGACCTTAATCCTATTCAATACTCAAGGTCGTACATTGCAAAAAAGAGAATTCGAGAGTATCGGAAATAGTTTCTATTATAGAATCGAGTTGGATAATTTGGTAAATGGTTATTATTACTTATTTGGTTATTCAAAAAAAGGTCGGTTTATCAAATCATTGGTGGTTGATCAGTAAAAAGCTCTAATTGAGCCATCTTCAAGTGTAAGAGTAAAAATAAAATGTTTCATGCATGATGAAAATGCTTTTTTTTTAATGAAGTAATTTAATATTAGAGAAGGTCAATGTAAATTATCTATCTAGCAATTTGAGGAATGTTAATCACAATCTTCCCTTTATTTAATAAATGTATCAAAGTTTTTAATCGGCCTGTAATTCAATTCTTTTTTGGCTTTTTCTATCGAATATACTCTGTCTATTCTATTTAAGAATTTCCAATTGTTTTTGGCATAAAATTTTTCTGCCTCTGGATAATATTTACAAATTACCTTTTTCGGATTTGCATACAATTCAACTAAATCCTCTTTTCTAAATGGGCTATCATTAGATATATTGTAAATCTCAAAGCTATCAAATTCTTTTTCTAAGACCAGTTGATGTCCTTTGGCTCCATCCTCTTCATCTAATCCTCTATATATTCTATGGTTTGCTTTTGTATTATCATCTTCTGGCAAAAACCTTGATACCCGCAAGACCGTCGTTTCTATTCCTTCTTTTTCAAAATAGTCTTTACAAAGTAGTTCACATGTTAATTTGGTAATATCATAAATATCCCTTGGTTCTGGAATTAATTCTTCATCCACCCAAACTGCTTGTTTTTCGTTGACCATCGCTGTACCATAAATTGAGGTGGTGCTCGTGTATATAAATTTGTTTATTCCATTTTCAATTGATGATGAAAGCAAATTATTTGTACCAATAATATTTGTATTGATAAACTTATCTCTTGAATAATTTAGATCAGTATGCTTCCCATGTAATGCGGCGGTGTGAATTATTGCATCCATTCCTTGTGTTACTTCCTTAATCAACTTGCGGTCTCTGATATCGATTATCTCATCGGTCGTCTCTGATGGTAAAAGGTCAATTCCTACCACATCGTAATTATTTTTTCTTAGAAGTCGAACGACCTCTTTTCCCAATTTACCAGAAGATCCTGTTACTAATATTTTTTTCATTTTTTGAGATTGTGGCTGATGTCCAAGCATATCGGCCAGTTGACCAAAGGATTGCTTTATCAATATCCAAAAATAGTAATTCAATTTCTTCTTTAGTGAACCAAAGCTTACCAATTAATCAATCGTTACTTTTTAACTTTTCGTTGATGATTTGAATCGCTTTTTCCAGATATTCATCCTTGCCAGCCTTTAGACCATCAATCGTCTTCGAAACATAGACATCGGGCAGAATTCCTACACAATGGTGTTGGCTTCCATCATGCTTTAGCACTTGAGAACCTGTCCAGCGTATGGTGATGCCTCCAAGCAAAGTAAAGCTGGTCGCAGCTCCATTTGTACCAGCAGTCTGCTCACCTAATAACAAACCTAGATTATAATGTTCTACAAAGCTTAAATAACTCTCAGATGCACTTATAGCTTTACCATTGATTAGATAAATGATAATCTTATCTCCTAGATATGGATCTTTAGGTTTCAATTCCCAGCTGTATGCTTTATAGCCAGCACTTTTCTCCTGATCAGGATAAATGACCCGAGGCACTCTATGCCAAGATGAGGAAGTATCTTTTCTGGTCAAGAAATGTCGAAGAAATTGATTTTTTGATTGAATATATCCTCTACCATCAAAAATAAGTGCTTTTGCTCTTTCCAATTGTGGAATTAGTGTCTCAATCTTATCTCTCCCAATATTTGTAAGGTCGAGATACATAATATCTTCATTAAGCAATTTATAGCTTTCCTCAAAGCTCTTCTTATACTTCTTCGAAGCATCATGAGATCGTTTTATTCTTAAAGTTCTCCCATTGACTTGAACATTAATGCTACTATTCTCTCTACCCAATAGACTAGATACGCTCGCAATATTATTTAAGTAACTCGGAGTTCCAGCTGAAATTCTGGACTTGATTTCATCAAAATATGCAAGAGAGCTTTGGTCCTCAATTTTTGTGACAATATCTCCCACATTGATATCTAAAGAATCGTTTAGTACACTGGTAATTACTAGCTGATCTTGTATCCACTCCCAGGTAAAAGGAGGGATATACCATTCATTTTTACCATCTAATACAAATATATGCTGTCCAAATACAAGGCCTTGATGCTGCCAGTTTGTTAACATGAATTCATCACTATTTGTGGGTGTTATAATGTTAAAGTCATAGTCATTATCAGTAGAATCAAATGTAACCGCAGGGGCGATGGGATTAAAAAGTTCATTTAATGTATTAATCACTTCTTTCGAACTGTTGCACTTCGAAATTTTACGTATACCGAAAGCAGAAAACTTATTCCAATCTATTAATTCTACTTCTCACTTGGATGAAAATATTTTACATACCCATATGCTTTCGCGAAAACAAGAATATTTTGGACCTTGTCTTGAGCATTTAGATGAGACCCGATTAGCAGTAGCGTAATAAGTACAAAATACCTGCAAATACTATTTCCAAAATGTTGCAACATTATATCTCTCACAAAAAAAAGAATTATACAACGGCAAAGTCATTTTTTAACTACCTGGTTTTATACTAATACTTGATTTTGAATTCTTTTTTCTCTTTAATAGATCCATCTAGATTGTAGTGTATCAAAGTAGTAATTTTAGCTTTCTTTTTCAAAATTGATTTATAAAGTAATTTTGAAGTTCCCATATGATAGGTCTCCTTTACTTTATCAGAATTGGCATTAATGTATCTCTTTGTTAATATTTTTTTATCATGATAGGATTTCTTTTCTAATAAATCACCCATGTTATTATGAAGAAGGTCTACAAACTTATCGCCATCTTGAGAAAAACCAAATGTTTGATAGTTATTATGCTCAACATAATTACCCTTAATTCTGATGTTACCATTAGGATAATAACTATCATAAAAAGGAATTTCATTAATATAAGTGGAATAATCTCTTATCTCAATATTTTCATTTTTCCCATATTGTGAGTAAATATTCCATTCCCCCACTCTTTTACCTTGTAAATATTTGCCAGAAGAGATTAACTTACCAGAAGGAGTAAAATATTTCCATTCCCCATTCTTATATCCGTTTGCAAATCCTCCGTTCAATTTCAAATTCACCCCTTTATGCGATCCGTACTGATTTCCTACTTCTTTAGAATATTTGTCATTCAAAATCTCTAAAAAAAAATCGGTTGAAAGCTGATAATCTTCGCCGCAGAAGACCTCAAATGAAAAGTCAATCATGTCTGGTTCAACACTTCCTTCATCAAACTCTTCTAACTCAACATCCCAGTCTTCACCAGCATCAAGAATCCTTGGAGTAGGTAGATTATGTCTTTTACGAACCAGAATCTCTATATACTCTTCCAAATTCCATGGGTTTATTCTATCTATATAATTTGAAAAACAATTCAAATGCTTCAAATCCAACTTGTTTAAGATTATTTTCATTTTAGTTCAATTTTTATTATCCGTAAAACTCCTCGGCACTAAGAAAACTCTAAAATTATTATTTAGGTACGTAATCATTATGCGTAGTTCTTTTTTCTGAAATAAAATTTCAAAATTAAATTGTTATAGAAATTGCGTTTTCTTTTTTCTGAATCCTAGATCCAGAATACTTTTCAGAACCCGATAGAAATTGTCTTGAGGAATGTGATCTGTCAAAAAAAAATGACAAACATTTTGCGAGTAAACATCTTATTACCTTGCATGTTCTTAAAATTGGAAATACGGTATTCACATACGATTAATTATAATTTGCTTTTCAACGGCCACTGATGTAATGATGCGTATTTTATTTCTCAATATTCCTCTTTCATTAAGTTGATCAGTCTTATTGATAAATTTAGTTGCCCTTGATTGGTTGGAAAGAAATCTCGATTCAAAATTCTAATTTGAGTAACTAATGATATGTTGTATTTGTGATTGCCATAACCGAATACTGGGGCAATTCGTAAAGTTGCATTATTGAAATCAGTATAAGTTGTCAGTTCCACACCAAAAATTATTGGGCCATAGTTTATTGATGTTCCCATTTTAGGGCCAATTGTGAATTTATCTGTATTTAGTCCTATTTCTATTCCAGCATATTTTGAAAATGCGAAATAATGATGTCCGCTTTCATACTTCGTTTGGATGTATTCTATTTCGGCCAAGTGATAGTCTTTTATCGCATTGTCCCAACTATTGTAGATATATCCAATTGAAATACCCCTCAATTTCTCTGATTTATATTCAGGTTGAGAATATGTCATATCGAGACAGGCTATAAATATTACTATTGTTACGATTAATTTCATTCCTTATGCACCACAACGCCCGGTGGAAAGGACTTTAGCGCCGACTAGGGCTTTGTACCTTTTGCACTTTGCTGTGCGTTTGTTTTCTTTTATTCAAGAATTTCTATCATGTCGTTTATGAATTTTAAAGATTCTTTTTCAACTTGTTCTGTTAACTGCTTTCTGTTATTAAGATCGGGGGACTCTAAAACAACATGTTCTATAATAGGCAAACTATTATCAATAGATTCAACCAAATGATATTCTCTCCAATCACTATTTTTGAACATTTCCCAATATTTTTTTCGGATACTTTTGTTTTGTCCAGACAAGCAAATTGAAAAATTCATCAATTTATGATTTAAGATAATCACAAATTTTAATTTTTGTTTTTTCAACTTTTCTGTTGTTAATGAAAAATAAGAAAAATCTGGACTTCCTTGATAGATCTTTCCCAGTATAAAATAGGATTCATATTCCTTTTCGAAATAGGCCCTTAACTCTTTCATGTACTTTATCAATTCATGATAACCTAGTTGATTTTTACATGGTTTATTTTCTTCTTTTATAGACGATAGATTCACATTATATGATTTGTCCAGTATGGTATTAGTCTTTTCAAGTGGAATACAGATGTCTAATATGAACTTTTGTTCTGGATGAGTTTTATGGTCATTATGATAGATTTCAAAAAAATCACCGTCTCTAAATTCATATCCATTTTCTATTATCCATATACAGATATTCTTCCATGCCTTTGAAATTTCTTCTCCAATAATTTCGAACCTTCCAACTACATAAATGCCTTTTTGTATAGTTACTTGTCTTATTTCGCCTTCAGCCTCAATATCTTTATTAATCGTTATACACGCACTATGCCTAACTTTTGAATTTTGAGTAACGTTGGGATTATCGTGATAAATGGTTATTGCTTTAAAATTCGTAATATCTATTACTTCGCTTTTATGTCCCCATTCCATTAATCTTTGATACATATCACCTATTTTATCAAATTCTCCGATATGCATAATACCCGCAAGCTTTATTTCTTGTAGTTCTGTTACAATGATTTGTGCATTCATTTCAATCCATTTTTTAATGTTATCAATGCTACAAATGTATTTCTCCGTTGTGAAGGACTCTATACCAATCTTGCTAAGTGTATTTTTCCCTTCCGATTTGAACCTTGTCGGACTAATTCCATAATATTTTTTAAATGTTCTTGAAAAGGAACTTTCGCTCTTAAATCCATAGATGTAAGCAAGCTCTTTTATCGTTTTATTTGAGTCCATGAGTAGGATAGAAGCAATACGTTCTATTCTTTTTCTATTTACGTACTTGTTCAGATTTTCTCCTATGATTATTGAGAATACTCTATGAAAATGGAAAGAAGAATAATGTGCTTTTTTCGATAATGATTCAAGTGATAAATCCATTTCAAGATTCTTCTCAATAAAATCCAAGACTAAATTTATTCGTTTAACGTACTCTAATCTTGTTTTATTGGAATCATCTTTCATCTGTAATTTTTTCTTAATGACACACAACTTATAAATATATTATCATTATTATATGTAGGGATTATTTCAAGTTCTTTCTCAATTACTATTTGGCAATGTGAAATTAGAATTTGTATAATTCTATTTCTGATTTGAAATTCATTTTAAGATCCTATTAGTTTTATCAATGAATTCAACCTTTTGTTCAGCAGTAAATTGATAGGCGATTTCCATCAACATTCTCGATTAAAGTATGGAGGCTGCGTAGAAATTTTTCGTTCTCGATACTTCTTAACATTTCAACTATTTTGTCTCTAACTTCTGCTATGATCACATTTTTCAATTCAAACAAAGGCAGGATATTGATCGTTTCCTTCAGCTAATTTCAATAGTTTAGAATTGTGAATTGCCTCTTGCAGTTGTAGCATTTAATCGCAATTGACAGGTAGTTTTTATTGTCTGTAGTGTTCTTTTTTAAATCATCTGGTATTTCAATAATTTTATTTCACTACAATCGAAATTATCAAGTGATTTTCCGAGGTACTTCTCTTCAAATCTTTCCATTAATTTATAGGTAATCATGTTTTCATCAAAACCTTCGTTACTTGCTCTTAGTTCTTCTTCCAAAAGAGTAGAAGTGCCTTCAGAGAAATTCTCTTCTCCTCCTTCCTTTGCACAAATAAATTCTCCGTTAATTCCTAAAACAAAACCAAAAACCATTACTCTATCATCATAAGTTTTTGAATATATTTCGCAGTCTTGAAACTCTTTTAAGAAGTTATTTCGGATTTCACTTTCATGAATCATCTTATAGGATATTCCATTCCCAAGAATGATGGTTCCTTTATTTATACTTCCTATGAATAAATTTCGAACAATTCCAGTTTCACACAAATCTGTTTCGCCCACAAATTCATGTTTTCCAATATCTAAGGAGGTAGTTAAAGTTTCAATATTAATTTCTTCTACTTTTTTGTCTTTTAAAAAGATGTAATCAAATATTAGAGACATATCACATTGTTTTATTTTTTCTTCAGTTTTTGCTTTCCAAGTTTCATCATTCTTTTCAATAGTTTCAAGTCTTTGGAATTTATATTCTTCGGAAATTTCATTTAAATGGGAATCAACTTCTTGTTTGTCTTTCGTTCGATGGCTTTAAAATATTTTCATTTTTTATTGGTTATTGATAACAGATCAAGCATATCGAGTGGCCGACCGATAGGGAAGCTGATCTGGTATGCA
The DNA here is from genome assembly GCA_965230575.1 of Saprospiraceae bacterium. Taxonomy (GTDB): domain Bacteria; phylum Bacteroidota; class Bacteroidia; order Chitinophagales; family Saprospiraceae; genus CAJXUU01. The sequence goes on along the minus strand of OZ246013.1, from coordinate 3,490,457 downwards.
ATGTTACTGATAGTATACCTTTCATTAATTACTCTTCTAAAACTATTTCAAATTTTCACAAACCTTGTAGCACTTCCATCTTGAAATTTCAACATGTAGATTCCTCTTTTAATTTCAGATAATTCAACCTCCGTCAAATCTTGATCGAGATTAATCTCTTTTATAACATTACCATGCTGATTATAGATAATTACTTTTCCTCTTTGTGGATAATTGATAAATAATCTATCAAAAACCAGATTAGGGTAAATATTGGGTTTATCATCTTTGAATTCAGTTGAAACTATGTTACTATAGCTATAGTTTCCATCAAAATCCACTTGTTTAATGCGGTAATAATTTATTCCAATATTAGGAGTTTCGTGGACGTATTTATAACTAATTTTCGAGTTTGAGTTGCCCTCCCCTTGCAGTCTATCAAGCAAAATGAACACCGTTCCATTTATGCTATGTTCTATTTCAAAATGAGAATTATTAATTTGTTGTGTGATGGTCCAAGTCAATTTGTTTTTATTTTCAATTTTCAATTGATGATACCATTCAACAGGCAGAGCATAATTATTTATTATTTCAAAGTCAAGATCAAATCCAAGGTTTACAAGGTCATCATATCCATACGAAAAAGTATTTCCTGAAAGATCGACTAATGTGATCTGATTAACAGTTGCAATTCCTGGATCTGTAAATTCAGAAAATGATTCAGTCATTTCCCATACTCCATCTAGAATAGTACCCGAAATTAATGTTCCACCTCCTGCAATTTCAAAGCCCCCATCTGGTAAATCCATCCATACTAAAACATTATTTACACCACTCATGTCATCTGTTGCCCCTACTGTAAAAGTTACAGTTTGCGGACCATCTGTTACATCAATAACTTCAGGGGACAATTCAAAAGATCCTATCTCAGGTGGATTTGTGTCTGCAATATTATTATTTATGATCTCAAAATCAAGATCAAATCCAAGGTTTACAAGGTCATTATATCCATACGAAAAAGTATTTCCTGCAAGATCGACTAATGTGATCTGATTAACAGTTACAATTCCTGGATCTGTAAATTCAGAAAATGATTCAGTCATTTCCCATACTCCATCTAGAATAGTACCCGAAATTAATGTTCCACCTCCTGCAATTTCACCCCCCCGTCTGGTAAATCCATCCATACTAAAACATTATTTACACCACTCATGTCATCTGTTGCCCCTACTGTAAAAGTTACAATTTGCGGACCATCTGTAACATCAATAACTTGAGGGGATAATTCAAAGGAGACTAGTTCAGGCGGAGTGGTATCTGCGATATTATTATTTATGATCTCAAAATCAAGATCAAATCCAAGGTTTACGAGGTCATCATAACCATACGAAAAAGTATTTCCTGCAAGATCGACTAAAGTGATCTGATTAACAGTTGCAATTCCTGGATCGGTAAATTCAGAAAATGATTCAGTCATTTCCCATACTCCATCTAGAATAGTACCCGAAATTAATGTTCCACCTCCTGCAATTTCAAAGCCCCCGTCTGGTAAATCCATCCATACTAAAATATTATTTACACCACTCATGTCATCTGTTGCCTCAACTGTAAAAGTTACAATTTGCGGACCATCTGTAACATCAATAACTTGAGGAGACAATTCAAAGGAGGCTAGTTCAGGCGGAGTGGTATCTTGAGAAAAAAGATGAAGTGTAAATAAGATAAATATAAGTGTTTGTAATTTTTTCATCTTGTAATGGTTCTATTAGTAATTATTGTTATTTTATATATCTGAAACATTCAGCTTTTATTATCAGTAACGAATTACTGATATCTGGCATCTGCTTTGTTTAATTTTCTATTCGTGTGTAGTATCACCTTCTCCTGGTTTTACTATCACAAATCCATATTCAACATCCTCTGGAACAATATATCCCTCCCAATATTCGCCTCCAATTCCCGCTAACTGGGCGTTTTTATCATTTACTTCTAGTCCGTAATCTCCGAAATAAATTTTAGATCCATTATCTAATAAAATTGAATCAGTATCTACAAATTCAAATATTCTCTCTTCTTCAGGTTTCAGCTTAAATCTGTCCTTAACCTCCACTACTTGGTCAGTCTCATTGCGTAAGAAGATTTTATATGATGATCCTGTTTTTTGATTCTCTTTAGGAATTACATATTCTACATCTTTTTCGATAATTTCATTTCCTTGTTTCTCTGTAGATCTTCTCTCGTTTTTGCATCCAAATAAAGAAGATAAAATTCCTATAGCGATTAATATTGTTCTCAGTTTCATTTAATTTTTCATTGCATTGATTGGCTTCGTATATGTAGCGTAACATCCCAAAGGATAGTATGGTTTCATATACCGTGTAATGTAGGGTGATTCATTCGTCTAATTGGTTTTCTATATCCATCCTTTGATGCAAAATTCTGTCAACAAGTACTTTATCTTTTCTAATTTTATAAATTATCATATGTGATCTAGCAATTTTAGATCTGTGTTCCTCTTTTACTAGTTTGATCGATTTCCCTATTTCAGGATTCTCACAGATTAAATCAATTACTTCAAAAATTTGCTTGTAATAATTGTTTGCTTGAGAGACAGACCATTGTTCAGCGGTATAATCCCATATCGAATTTATATCTTTTAAAGCCAATTTACTCAATTCGAACTTTAATTTCATTTAGCATGTTTTCTGTTTAGTTCAGCCAAATGTTTTACAGGGTCAAAGTTCTTTACATAGCCACTTCGTTCTCCCGCTTCTATTGCTTCTCGTAAAAGACTGATTTTTTGTTCTTTTTCATCAACCATTCTTAGTCCAGCTCTTATTACTTCACTTGCAGATGAATATCTTCCTGATTTAATACTACGTTCTATTATTTGCTCAAAGTGATTTCCAAGTGTTACTGATGTATTTTTAGACATAGGTTAAAATTTATTAGCAAGGTACCAATATTTGGTATTTATTACAAATGGAATGTGATTTTACTTTTCATCCTACATAACACGAAGTGGATGCGGAGTATTACCAAGATACAAAGGTGATATTATCTTCATCCACCTTGTTCTCATCAGTTGTTCTTCTTCAACTCAATAGTTTGATATACTATCACTCCACATTCTTTTTGATTTAATTCCAAATTCATTTTTAGAGTATCGTTTGAAAGTAGAATAGATATTTCAGGTTCGAACTCAAAGAAAAATCTTTCATTTTCTAAAATTCCTTTCAAATGTGTATGGGTAGTTACACAATGTTTGGGAGTTTGCAATGAAAACTTAAATGCATAATGCCCTTTTTCAATTCCATCTTTTAATTTCAAAGAAATATGAAAACTATCTGTTTCATAAAAATAATTTCCTGAATATCTCTTTATGCTATCTAACAATTGAAAAGTGTATTTATTGCTGCCTCTCACTTTACCTCCTCCAAAAACACCTTCTAGATTTATTGACTTATCATAAGTGGTAATGATATTATTGTTGTTTGTGTTTAGGTTTACGAAGCTAAAAACTAAAGAATTACCCTCTATAGAATCTGTCCTATCATAAAGTAAGTCTAAAAAAACAGTATCAGTATTAAAGTCATAATAATCTATAATCTTTTTCGAAAGATAATCAGTAACCAATAAAGCGCTAACACTACTACTCTCCGCTTTTGATTCCACTAAATAGACTTTAAAAACATCTTTACCGAATGCTGAATTAAATAAGCAAACTAATTTAGGCTCAGACAATTCATCTATTTCTCTAATTTGCTGTAATAAGTTTCGATCGATAGATTTATCCTGGTTCTCATAATCTAAATGTTTGTAATCAAATTCGAGCCCCATATCATGCGTAGGAATTTGCATCTGATTTTTGCAACCAGAAACTGTTAAAATAAATAACAATAAAGCAAATTCAATTTTCAATTTTCAGTTTTTCATTTTTTAATGGATGACAACATCCATATACCCACACCCCACCAATTTCAGGTATATCTCCCATCTCAACCACCGATTCCCCCATTAGCCCTCCTTCTCTCAATTTAAAATGTCATTCATTATTACCCATATATATTCAATTAATAAACGGGTATACACGGCTAGACAGGCTAATTCGTACTCGGCTTTATCTATCTCAACCCCATAAAGATACAAATCTTTGATTGATTCATTTTGTCAAATTTCAAGGCATATGTATCAATATTCAAGATCGCGTCTTGGCAGTTTAGCTTGAAGGCAAAACATCATATTTACTGTATTCTATCAGCACTAAAACTTTTACTTTATATTCAAGTTCTATTAAAAATTAAAACCACCATGCAAAAAATCAAATCTGTGCTCTTATTCTCTGCACTATTCCTATTCCTATTATCAAGCAACAATACTTCCGCCCAATCCAATCAAAGCGAAGTAAGCTCTCAAATCGCTAAAGGTCTAAAACTCCGTGGCATCGGTCCAGCCGTAATGGGAGGCCGAATCGCCGATATAGCTGTACACCCCACCAAGACCAGCACCTGGTACATAGCAGTAGGTTCTGGCGGTCTATGGAAAACGACCAACAGCGGCATCACCTGGACACCGATATTTGATAGTCAACCTTCCTACTCGATAGGGACAGTGGCCTTGGATCCGAATAATCCTGAAGTTGTCTGGGTAGGGACTGGTGAGAATGTCAGCGGTAGACATGTAGGCTGGGGTGATGGCGTGTATAAGAGCATGGATGGTGGTGCGACTTGGCAGCAGATGGGGCTAAAAAGCTCTGAACATATTGGTAAAATACTGATCGACCCAAGGAATAGTAATGTGGTCTTTGTAGCTGCCGAAGGTCCATTGTGGTCTTCTGGTGGGGACCGTGGATTGTACAAAACTACAGACGGCGGAGCGACCTGGAAACATGTGCTCAATATTGATATTAATACCGGGGTGACAGATATGGAATTCGACCCATCTAATCCAGATGTAATCTATGCAGCTAGCTATCAACGTCGAAGAAAGACTTGGGCATTGCTTGCTGGAGGGCCAAAGTCTGGCATTCATAAATCCACTGACGGAGGAGAGACCTGGAGACAAGTGAATTCTGGACTTCCTCAAGCCGATATGGGAAAGATAGGCCTCGCTGTCACAGAGGCAGATCCAAATATAGTATATGCGACCATCGAGTCTGACAACAATAATAAAGGGTTTTATAGGTCAACTAATAAGGGAGAAAGCTGGCAAAAACGAAATGGCTACACTTCTGGAGGTACTGGCCCGCACTACTATCAGGAAATTGAAGCTTCGCCGACAAATCCTGACCTCGTTTACCAGATGGATGTGTTTTTGCACATTACTCGTGATGGCGGAAAGACCTTTGACTACCTCGGAAATGGTAGAGAAAAACACAGCGACAATCATGCCTTGTGGATTGATCCTACCGATGGACAACATCTAATCGCGGGTACCGATGGCGGATTGTATGAGTCCTATGATCAAGGTAGTACATGGCGACATTTTCCAAATCTTCCGATTTCTCAATTCTATAAATTAGGGCTTGATAATGCTGAACCATTTTATAATGTTGTAGTCGGTGCACAAGATTTAGGCACCTTGATCGGTCCGTCAAGAACGACAAACGTAGAAGGCATTCGAAATCAGGATTGGTACATCCCCCTTGGAGCAGATGGATATGATTCTGTCTTCGATCCAGAGGATCCGAATATTGTGTATATGGAGATTCAACAGGGCTTGCTGCATCGACACGACAGGACGACCAATGAAGTGCTGAACATACAGCCGCAACCTGCTCCGAATGATCCTCCAGAACGGTGGAATTGGGATAGCCCAATTCAGATCAGTCCTCATGATAGCAAGACACTTTATTTTGGTTCTCAAAGACTTTGGAAAAGTACAGATCGTGGAAATTCCTGGACTCCTATCAGCGACGATCTCACTTCTAATCGGAGCAGATACGAACTGGATATGATTGATCGGGTACCTGGAATTGACGCTTTGTATGACAATGGTGCGATGTCGAAATATGCCACACTTACTTCTATATCGGAATCTCCAATTGAGAAGGGATTACTATATACGGGTTCGGACGATGGATTGATTTATGTGAGTGAAGATGATGGTCAGAATTGGAGGAAGAGTCAAAGTCTTCCCCGCGTACCAGAGCAATCTTTTATCAATGATGTTGAAGCTTCTTCTCATAATGAAAATACTGTATTTGCCGTGGCAGATGCACACAAATTAGGTGATTACTCTTCCTATGTCTTCATGAGTACGGACAAAGGGAATTCTTGGCGCTCCATCGCTGGAGACTTGCCGAAGGGAACAATAATATGGGTAATCAAACAGGATCATAAAGATGAAAACCTACTTTTTATCGGGACAGAATACGGTATTTATTTTTCATTAAACAAGGGTGTCAATTGGACTATTTTGAATTCAGGTGTGCCGACCATCGCATTTCGAGATATAGAAATACAAGAAAGGGACAATGATTTGGTAGGTGCCACTTTTGGTCGCGGGGTATATGTTTTGGATGATTATTCGCCTTTAAGAGAGATCAATGAGGTAGCCAAGGCTAATGCCAACACCCTCATGCCTGTAAGAGATGCGTGGTGGTATGTGCCCAATGTACCTATGCAAGCCAAAGAAATGCCCTCGCAGGGATCAACAAGTTTTGCAAGTAAAAATCCACCTTTTGGGGCAGTATTTTCCTATTATATCAGTGATCTTCCCAAAACGGCCAAAGCCCAACGGAAGGAGAAGGAAAAGAAATTAAAAGATCAAAATGCGAATATTCCCTTTCCAGGATGGGACAAGTTAAAGGAAGAGGCCAGTGAAGAAGAAGCGAGTGTATTGCTTTTTGTCCGCGATGAAAACGGGGAAGGAGTGCGCTGGATAGAAGGAAGATCAAGTAAGGGACTTCATAGAGTGAGTTGGGATTTGAGACTTCCTCCACCCAATCCTATCAATCTGACCGTACCAGCATTCCAACCTCCATGGGCTGGATCTCCACAAGGTCCTCTTGTTGCTCCTGGAAAATATAGTGTAGAGTTGTTTGTAATGAATAATGGAAAATTAGAATCTCAAGGAGAAAAGCAGGAATTTGAGGTAAAGCCTGTCCATGCATCAGGCAATAATTATGGTTACGTCGCGGCCTTTCAAAAAAAGACAAGTAATCTATCTCGAAAGGTATCAAGTTCAGGTCGTCGTTTAGGTGAAGCAAGAAACAAGCTTCGACATATCAAAGCGGCATTGACCAAGACGCCTAATACTTCTCCAGAATTATTCAAAAAATGGTCGACGCTTAATAATTCATTGACTGATTTAGGCATAGCTTTGCAAGGGGATCATATCCGTCAAGGCAAGGACGAATCAACCTCTCCTTCAATTTCAGGAAGAATTGGAAGCGTAATCTGGGGGCATTGGAATACTACCGAACTGCCCACCGAAACTCAAAAAAGGAATATTGAAATTGCCCAAAGTGAATTTGATCAATATTTGCAAGATGCCACAGTATTTTTCAATGAATTATCGGCTTTTGAGGAAGCGATAGAGAAAGCGGGTGCACCATATACGCCAGGTCGGTAAATGAGTTGCATTAGGCAGCCTTTGCCTGCCACGTAAAACGGGGATTTTTTTTGATTCTATTTTTTATCAATCAAAAAATAGAATGCCTAGGCCGCGAGGCGAATGCAAGTTATGAAATCCAATGACCCAGTTTTTGTCGAGAATTCCAATAAACGGTGTAACTTTTTAGTTTTCGTTTAGCAATATGCGCAAGTATTAAAATCTTAAGTTGCAGGAATACAAATGTTTATAATCGGGGAATTCAGAAGTAACAATCAATACATCCTTTGAGTACAGCGGGAGAGCTTGAGATTATTCGAGGGCAAAAATTGGCCTTATTCAGTTTAGTATTTTGGATTCCTATTTTCTGTTAAAAACTCAAAAGTGTTTGAGGATAACAAATGATTATTTGAAAGTATACATTCAAGTAAATTAATACATTACAATTGAAACTTTAACTTTTGATCCGAGTTTTTTGAGTTTAAGAAAATGGGGATTCAAAATGCGTTAAGAACTGAATAAAGCCTTGGGTTTTTTGGATCGTTTTTGGGCCAAGCCAAAAATGATCACCCGTCATTACGAATGACCAAATGAGTTGAAAAAATATTACCTTGTTTTCACGTAAAAAGCATCAAAAATGGGGTAATCTTTTCAGAAGGAACATGCGAAAAGAGTTGATATCTAAGGAAAGTACCTTTTTATGAATACCCTTATAATCATCATATAAATTGAAATAAAACTTCTGAATACCCCTATTTCATCATTTGAAAAATAAAATATATTCCCTAGGAATAAATGCCCCCCTATTTTATCAATTCTGGTAGAATGTAATCTTGCATAATATCTTCAGGCTGAAAACCTTTATTATTTGCATAATTCCCAGATGTGATCACGGCCACCATTTCATATTGAGGGATAATAAATAAGTATTGCCCTCCTGAACCTCTGGCCTCGATGGATTCAATTTTTTCATTTCCTACCTCGTAGGTCTCATGCCAAAACAAAAAACCATATTCATTCTTTTTCTGGGCGTTTTCCAATTTGGTATGCTTTTTCATGGATTTCTCAACCCATTCTTCAGGTATTATTTGTTGATTTTCCCATCTGCCTTTATTTAGATGTAGCTGACCAAATTTCAGCAGGTCACGAGGTGTAAAATACCATCCTCCTCCAAAATAGGGTTGGTCCTTATTATCAGTTTGGAATCGGTATTTGGTTATTCCAAGTGGCTGAAATAGTTTTTTGTGGATGTAGAATTCCAAAGGCCCTTCTATTTGCGAAATAATTATTGGCGCCAGCAAATGAGGACTTCCAGAACCATAATTGGCAAACTGACCAGGCTTGCTAAGCATGGGAGCCGAGAGAATATATTCAGTCCAATCAGGTTGATTGCGATAGGTGCCTTCATTGGCATATGAGTTTCTGTTCAGTCCAAAATCAATGACGTCCATCCCACTTGTCATGGTCAGCAAATGATCGATGGTAATCATATCTTTATCATCATCCCAAGTCATTTCATGGTATCGATCTTCAAAAAAAGTCTTTATCGGAGTATTTTCATCTTCAAGATGTTCATCAGCAATGGCTATACCAATCATGGCAGCTGCAAAGCTCTTTGATAATGATCGGGTATCATGCGGAGTATTCTCGGTAAACCCATCGAAGTAGTGTTCAAAAGTAATCTTACCACTTTGAGAAATAACGACAGCATGAGTCCTTTCTAATGTATCAGATGCAATATCTTTAATCAGTTTGTAGAGCAGCTGATCTGAATCCAGTTTTTCATTATTACTTTCAGGCGATGCAGTAGCCTCACCAATTGCCCAATTGTCATATGGCGTTCGAAAAAGCTCCGTTGAGACCTTTTCATTTAAGAAATTTAGGTCAAGCATTATTTTCCCGTTTTTCAGAACCCCTTTGAATAGGATATTGGTCCGAATATCTCTAAACTGCATGGTATTTTGATCCACACTAAAATCTTGACAGTACATATAATGCAAGGTCGGCTCCTTCATAAATGTCGACACTCCAAAATTGCCATTATCAAATTTATCGAAAGACAAATACATGGTTGGAGCCAGGTTTTCTCCAATAAGCAAATTCCATTCTCCCGCCCATCGATTAGAATGCGTTGGTGTCAAGCCCAAGTAACTGAGGTGGTTGCCAATTTGAATGAATGTCATTGGAATATCCGTACTGGCGTCAATTTTTACCTTTAGCTGATTGTTAAACCCGCCATGTAAATTTCCATCTTCATCCTGTACAAGATCTATTTTTGTAAGACTATTTTTTCCAGTAAATGTAATTTTTGCATTCCTAAAGTTCTCAATATCCAGCTCAACATCAAACAGGAACGGGCTCCTTTCTGGCAGTTTACAAGACCATCCACCTACATAGTCATCCAATTGACTTTGCCCATAGCAGCCAATTGTATTTACAAACAAAACGAGGAACAATATTTTTCGCATATCTAGTAATTTTAATAGGGATACTTTGCTTTGATATCAATGTAAACCTGTGTCATTCATAAGTCTAATTATCAAGTAATGCATTTCCAAGATGATGATTTGCTTGCTCAATTGGAATCATTTTGCCTTGTATTTTCAATTCATCCTGACCTTTTATTTCTACTTTGACATGCATATCATTTGATTCTTCAAAGATGGTAAAAATGTATTCATGCTGATGTCTCCAGTTTGTTTTGAAATGTCTGAAAGAAAAATAATATTCTTCCGCATAGGTTATTAAAAAATCATTTTCTCCATATTCGTTTATGATTCTTGAATTGATTATACCGTCAAAGATCACATCATAATTATCTCTGTATTTAAACAAATCACTGTCATTTTTTCTATTTATTGTAGTTGCACTAATGCCATGTTCAATCTTCAATTTACCCTTATTCATATTTTCCCCTACAATAATTTTTAAGGTATTGTGATTAAAAATCTGACTGCACGAGGCCATCATCCCCAGCATTCCGAATAATATGATAACTCCAATATTTTTCATCTTATGTCAATTTCATGTCGGTAAGGATTTTCATCTATATACTCAGCATCGTGGTAAATTTGGAATACACATTTAGAATCATTGAATACAGTGGTTTCTACCTTATAAATCCCCCTCGTACAGTGGTTGTTATCAACATATATCTGCTTGTCAAAAAAGATTAAATACGACTTTGTTATAATCAAACTCTCTCCACAAGATAAAAAACCGCCATCTCTAATTTCAATATTGTGCAATTCGTCAATTTGCGATTTCAGTTTTGGCGCTTGAAATATAAAATAGGGAATCAATAAAATTATCAACCAGGATTCTGAAAATATATTTAGCAAGCCTAAAATGGTCATTGGTATTGTGACCAATCCAGTAAATACTTTCACTTTCCTCTTTTTGGTAATCGAAAAAAGGAATACCGTCGAGATCAAGAATAAAATTCCGATTAGAGAAGTCGAAAACCTACCTTTTATTCTTAGGTCGAAGCACATAAGTATTACACAAATCAAAATCCCAAGTGTAGAAGCAATGGCAATATTCGTTAACCATCCTTCATACTTCTTAAGATTAGGTTTTGATATTAATAATATGAATCCCGAAATCAAGACTATGGCTAATATGACTAAATAGGTGTTCATTTATATTTTGACCAAGGTTTATTTATCTACTAATTTTTAATTGCGGGTATTTTCATTTTTTCATAAGTCCAACTCAATTGAGCCAATACCGAGTTCTCAGTCCCATCCGGTGGTTCCATAATAAACGCCTCAATCATACTTGCAAATCTGCTTTTTGTCTTTTCATTTTTGAGCCATTGGGCGATTAATTCACTAAGTTCGTCATCTGCGAATGGACTCGATAGTTTGTCCACTTGATTGGCCTTAAAACTCCAATTTATGAGATAATTAAAATGAAGTATACTTTCACTGTTGGTTCTTGTAGTCCAATAGTCCAAAATAGGCTCAATATCAATCTTGGCCTTCCAAAGCATAATCAATACGGAATCGATGTGTTCAAAATCTGGCAATGGAAAGTTGGTCAGAATCTTATCAAAGTATGCCAGTCCAAAGTCTTGCATTAATTGTTGCTCTTCTGGTGTCCATTCGCTCTTTTCGTAATACTCGAATCTATAAAGTACTAGTTCCCCAGAATGATGCAGAAATTTAATATCGGCTGTGTATTCGAGAAACTTTGGTAGAAAGTGTTTGAATTCTTCAATATCAGGCTTTTCCGTTTTGGCCGCGGTATTGTATTCGTATAGCAAGTCGAAAGGAATATGTCTTACCGACAAACTCACAAGTTCACTTTCCTGATTTTTCGTCAAGCAGCATTCAGTGCAGACATCCAGTGGCGCTTTTGCCTTGTATTTCTTGAATATCTGGTAAGACTTATCAATTATTTCATCTAGATTTTTCATTAGTTATTCATTCATCATGATGTCTTTTCTATTTTTATGCTCCAACCGCTCGTCTTTTCTTTTTTTCTTGTTTACATATCATTCCAAGGCTTCAAGAACTTTGCTCATAATTGCGAATGATCTTCCGTGCTGGTATCCCTGTCCGTAAGCACTCGAAGTGATGGCCATAACTATATTTTCGTCAGGTATCACGACCAGGTGATTACCTCCAAGCCCTGATCCAAATAAGTAATCCATTTTCTTATCTCCGAATGTTCGAGTGGATTTGTACCAAAACATCCCATAGGTATCCGCCAGGTTAAACCAATTTGAAACGTCAAGGTTTTTTGAATTTTTCAACAAATCGATGTAGTCTGAACCAATGATTTGTTGATTGTTCCACTTCCCATTATTGGTAATTAGCAATCCGAGCTTTGCCAGACCGAGTGTGGTCAAATACAAATTACCAGCCGCACCCGTTTGATTTGAAGCATTCGTAAACCAATACACCTGACTAATTCCCAATGGGCCGAATAATTTTTCCCGGGCATAATCTTTCAAACTCATTCCAGATGCTTCTTCTATGGCCAAACCTACAAGTAAGGGGTGCATGTCGGCATACACAAACTTGTTACCAGGTTCTGATACGAGTGGAACATTGAGCAGGTATTCCTTCCAATCGTCTTTTCCAATCCAGTTTCCAGCCTGCCCCACCGTCCGATAATCGTCCGAATCTGCATCAAGGCCCGAAGACATATCTATAATGTGTCGCAGTTTGATTTTTTTGTAGTCTTTGTTGATTTTGGGATTTTTTACTTCTGAGAAAAGAGAATATACACTTTGATCCAAACTTTCAATCAAGCCTTCTTGCATAGCTACACCCAATAGTAAGGCAGTAACACTTTTGCCCGCCGATCGAATATCGTGGATTGTATTTCGCATGAAGGTATTGAAGTATTCTTCTATCACAATGTGGTTGTCTTTGAGCACTACCAATCCTCTGAAGTCCTTATGTTTGGTCTCATAAATGAGATTTATTAGATTTTCAATAGAATCTCTATTGAATCCAGCTTCATCCAAGGAAGCTGTGGGCAATTCACTTACTTGTGACAAATCGGTATTCTGACTCTGACAATTTATAATGGACAATAGAGACAAGACAAAGAGTATTTTTTTCATTTTGATTTAAGGTTTACTGGTACAGGTTGGTTTGGGGTGTTTTATGCTTATGAACTGTTCTGTGCTATATAATCAAAGATTCAAGCGGGAAATTGAAGGCCTACGCTTCGCCATAGTACAATTTCTGGGAGGATTATGATCCATCGATTCTATTATTCAAATGTAATTTGAAATTTAGATTTCACTCATTTCTATCTGGCATTGCTCTATCTTTAATCTGGTTAAATTCTGTAACAAGATAACTTATTAATACTTAATACTCGTATAGGGATTATATGACAGTCCAATCATATGACCAAAAGGGTCCACAACAGTGGCAAGTTTCATTTCCCCACCTGCATCAAATGGTGGTTGATCTTCCTTGGCACCCAGGCCGACGAGTCGATCATAGACCTCTTGAATGTTTTTGACATCCCAATAACAGACCGTGCTTTCGATTTTTGTACATCGTTCTTCTTTCTTAGATCGAAAGCCAATTGCATATCCATTTATCATAAAACCAACATAGTGAGATTCATCAATCTGAGGCTTGGTTTCGAAAGCTTTTGCATACCAATCTCGCGCTTCTTGAATATTATCTACTTCATAGATTACCGAACCGATACCCAGAAATGACGAATTATTCGTTTGTGGCAGATCAGATGTATCCTGTGAATAGCCAGAAGTAGCTGTAAAAATCAAAATTCCAAGTATGATTATTCTTTTCATTATTTTATCGTTGTTTTCATGGTTTATTGCGCAAGCGTAAGAGTAAATATTGTTCAATTCATATTCTGAAATCGAAATGAAAATCTCAATAACAAAGTCAATTCTATTTTATCAAACCACCTTCCATACTTTAAGAGATTGCTGGAAATCACTATTTATTTTACGGTTATCCTTTGAAATATGTCACAAGTCTACTCAAAGGTTGACAATACTTACAAGCATTATTCATATTTTCTTTGTGAATTCTTGGCGAACTTGCGCCTTCGCGGTTAAAGTCAACATCTCACCAAGAAAAATAATAATGTTTTAAAGTAGAATTAAATAGCTTCATAGTTTACATTGGTTTTTAATATTCAAACTTTTCGATTTTGGAAATCATCTCTTCTTTCCACCTATTACCAATGACAGACTTGAAATCAATCCTTAAGTTTCCTTAGCTTTAATTTTACCTGTCATCCAAGTGGATATTTGAGAATTGTTGATAATTAATAAATAGCCCAAAATTATATTCATACAGGAAATAGCCCAATCAAAGTATTCCACTCGCTCAAAACTGTAAAATACACTCTCTAATCCTTTTGTATTCGCTGTAGACTTAAAAGATAAGTAAAGATTGTAAAGGAAACTTGGAACATAATCTACAATAAGAAGACCTCCAATAAAGATTATTACCAATGAAAATATTTTTTGCTCGTTCAGGTCTCCAAGACTTATTTTATCTTCATCAAACCCTTGATCAAGTCTCAACCAATCAATAATCCAATCTACCTTTTTGATAATCCCAAGAAATATCCCGCATAACAATAGCACCATTGCCAGAATCATGATAAATCCATAAATATCAATTCCAAAAAATTGTGAAACCAAATTTGTAGGGACGTAGTAAAATGCGGTTTGAATCAATACGAAAAGTCCAAATAGCTTTATCACCATTCGAAAAAAATCTCTAGTCTTCATGTCTTAATATTTTATTGTAAGGTTTATTGTTTTGTGATATTCGATGGATTAATGAAAATTACAAATCCGTATTTTTTCTTTCCAAGGTTTATCGACTGGTCTATCGACTATATAAGTAATGTGCATACTGCCGCCTTATTCAGGAGACGAGACGAATGATCGGAATCCACCGTAAACCATCCGACTGGCATCAAAAATCAATCTTGAGGAATCCGTCAAAGGTCCCACCAAATCTGTCATCCTTGGGTCAGTAATTACTTTTTGATTGGCGAGATCGCGTGTCTCTTTCGAGTCGAATACCACCCATCCAAAAATGATGGCTTCATCCTCTTTTGCATTTACTGCTTCGGAAAAAGAACGAATCCCCTGCATTTTTAAATCATCACCAACATACTCAAAGTAAGCCAGTGCTCCATGTTCTCTCCATATCGCTGCAACTTTTTCAGCTACTTGGCCATACTCCTCCAGGTGGGCACGAGGTATAGGAAGAACGAATCCATCAATATAATTTGCCATTTTAATCAATTTTATTCAGCTTCTAATAATAGTAAATTTATTGTGTATATACAAAATATGTATTTATCTGTGAATGAAGTTGATCAGAACTTTTCCTTTACATCAAGATTTGGAGTTATGCCATATTTGACGATTTCATTTATAATTTCGATTAACTCTACTTTAAGAAATTAAAGCTCACAAAATCAATTACTCCAGAGTAGTCACCCTATTAGAGATTGCGAGCTTAGGGAAATTTGCGAACGCAACGCGTTCACCTTAGGTTTATAGGATGATGTACAGAATTTAATAGAAATTCCTGGTTTTTGAATTTATCTTCGAGATACAACTAAGGTGACACCCTACGGGGTCGAATATGACTTATACTTTGTGCTGAAATAAGATGACCTCTCTGAGGTCAGGGCATTGATGCACACGCTTTCCAATCCATAGTAATTCTCATCCTCTCGATTTATGAATCCGACCATGTAGTTCTTCGGCTTATCTCTTAGGATTCTCATTAGATTTTTAAACACCTCATTCATATTGTTAATCGTAACAATAACAGGAGGTTGGTAAGGCTTATTCTTACAACCCAAAAAAATAAAACAAATAATAATAAATATTTTACCCATGTTTCTTTCTAAATCCTAATGTACTGTCATGATCGAGGACCGTTGACAAAAATCCTACAACTTGGAGTTGCTATTGTGAGTATTCACTTGAATTCCCACTTATCAAAATACTTGATAAAAATTTTTGTAATGTTTTTAGCATCATCAATTCCCCTATGATGGGTTCCATCAATTTTCATTTTGTCATATTCCAAAGCCCTTTTCATGCCCACAGCTCTTTTCAAGTTGTTTATTTTTCCATGTTGATGTTTTAGGCTGATGTGCTTTTTCAACCATTCAGTATCCAGATTGTGGATGGCACAATCACTTTCGAATTGCTTCCTGTCATAGAAGCCCCAAGAACAAAGTACATATTCGCCTCGAGCACAATCAAACCACTTTTTGAATTCTTCAATGACTATATGAAAATAATCCGCCTGATCGATGTCTTCTTGTGTGATGGTCGTGAGATCTTTACAAAAATCACTTAATATCGGGTAGCGAATGGGTTTTATGAATTTCTCAAAAGTCGAAACGATTTCGCATTTTTCATTCAACATTACAGCCCCAATTTCAATAGTTTCATTGTCACTGCGATCATGTTGATCCCAACAGGTCGCTTCAAGGTCAAAAACGATATAATTCATGTCTTACTTTTTATGCGTGATAGTATTTATTTATTGTGATTGGTATTTATTATTGCGGCTAATTCCTTGAGGTCTTCCAGCAAGTGTACCGTATGACCGTACTTATCTGCCAGAAAGTTATAATATTTTGAAGACTGATTTGCATCTATCAACTGTTTTTCATGCAAAACGTGAAGCGCAGAAATGGAAGCGCCCTCTAAATCCCCTTTCAAAACAGCATTAATTAATTCAGTTTTGACCTGGCCGACAAGCTGTCTGTCCCAGTGTGATAACAACAGGATAATGTTATCGTGCCATATTGTATCATTCGGCTCATTTTCGAACACGTTTTTTATTTCGGGAATTAGTGCTTCTCCAATATCAGCCAAAAGCTTCATATTCCAACCAAAGGCCGGCCAGTTTTGATCCTGTAAATTTGTTAGGAGCTGCGGTAACCAATGTCCCATGCGTGATGGACCGATAAAGTATAATGCCATTCCAGCTTCTTCATCTTTAGCTTCATTAACCAATGCCCCTATTTGGTCATCGGAAAGTGATTTGAATGGCTGTAGATTTTCTTCTTGATCACGAATAGGCAATTTACTATCCAAATCATCCAAAAGAGGGTTAAGAACCTGAAAATGTACATCTTTTCTTCCCCACAAAGTTCGCGGTAGTTTTTCCAAAAACTTGATGCTATAGCCAGATAGTACGCCATCCGCCAACATAAAACTTGACAGCAAATTGGCTGGAGTTTCTTGTGTTGGCCTGAAACCACTTCGACCATTATTAGTAAAAGTGACTCCTCTCAACTCCATGATTTCTACACCATCTTCCTTGATAAAATCTGTCATGATCTTACCCGATTGATCTGTATATTCTATAGGTGTGCTTACCTTCATTTTCCAATTTGATAGGAGGAAGAAGCGGTTGCCATTCCTGAAGTCAGGAATTGATATTAGTAGGATTTATTATTGGGGATATAAAGGAATTATTATATGAGGTAGAAAGAAGTGTGCCGTCAAATCTAATGTTATTCACAGGTGCTTTTTTAAAATTGAACATTTATCTCAGGATACTTATCTATTAAATCAGCAATTGAAATAACTTGAATCCCAACAAATGTTCCAAATGTAGGAATCTTTTTGAAAGCTTTGTTGTCGTTTTGAATATCTGTTTCTTCAGTTACTATATAAAACTCTTCATCCTTGTTCTTAGATTTAAAGTCCATTCCAAAAAGTATTAATCTTGCATCTGCTGATTTTAAATATTGTTCTTTAGCAACCTCGTATTCAGCCTCAGTAAATTCACGTTTAGTCCGTCCATTAATCATTTGATTATCAACAATATTGTGGAATTTTGTTGGACTAGGAGGAATAATTAAATCTGTTTTTACAATTACCTTATTCGTCTTATTCCAATCTTTATCTAATAAGAAATCAAAGGTATCTACAACTATTTTTTTTGAGGTGTATTTACATTCTTCAAGAACTTTGTCAACAATTACAATTTCTCCATTTTCAATCTTATTTCTAAATAGAGAATACAATTTACGGCTCCTATCAAGCTTTAAATAGTAGCGTATTAAATATATAAGTGAATTTGTGTCTATAGCTACAGTCATTCGATAAGAGATTCGAATTTGTTAGAATCAATATTTAGCCTTTTGCAAACTTCATATTCATTGAGGATTCCTTCTGAGTAAGCGGTTTGAATTGTTGAAATCAATAAAGGGGAATTAATTGGCTTTGGTGCTCTTCCGCTACTTTGTTTTCCCATTTCCTTATCAAGAAGTTTTTGCCTTTCTCGTTCTTCTTTTCGCTGTCTATACTTCTGTTCCTGTTCTTGCTTGATGAGTTTATAATTAGAATAAGTAAGTCTTTTGTCAATCAAAAGTTTGGTATAAAGAGAAAGAGTGCTTAAGTGGGTTCTAGAAGATATACTCTCTATAATATCGGTGTGATAATCATTAGAAGCATTGGCTTTCTCCAATTTCTCAATTACATCAGCATATTTCCCAGCTAAGAAATAGTAGGCAAATTCATTACACCATCTTTCAATTGAAGTTAAATTATCAAACGAAGTAATATTATACTTCACTTCTTCTATTTCCTCCTTGTCTAACAAATAATGTCCTAATTCGTGAGCTAAAGTGAAAATTTCTCTTCTGAAAAATTCTTGTTGTCTCTTCAGTACAATAACATTCGGAGATAAATAAAAGCCGTTAATATTAGCTTTTTCCTTTTTATTCCAAGTTTCTACAAATTCAAAAACTAAAATATTACTTTGAGCAAATAAGTTAATTAAGGATTTTAGAAAATCACGTAATTGATGTTTATGCCCCTGCGGGTAAAGTAGCTTTCTAATCTCAGTAGCAACTTTCTTTGGTGAATTAGATGCACTATAAATGGGAATTCTTCTGTTTAAATCTAACTCAGCCAGTTTAGCAATTCCCGTTAATGAATGCTTAAGTTCTTCAAATTTTCTCACTATTTTTTTAGCGCCTATATTTAGATCTTGACTAAATACATCTTTTCTAAAAAAAATACTTGAGCTTTCACTTATACTTGGGGTTTTTGGGTCAAGGTAGTAGTGAATACCTTTGTTGAATACTTTGTCAATTCTCTTAAGATGAGAGATTTTTATTTCCCCAGCAAAAATATCCTCATTCCTTATTGGGTTTACAAGACCTTCGCTTATGTGCACCAAAAAGTCTGGAACCTCCATTTTATAGAGCTTTAACAAGTAATTTAGTCTTTCTATGTTGTGCTTAACCTTCAAGAATATTTTTTCTTTTATCGCAAATTTAAATTTTTATCTCTGCTTTTAAATAACGAAAGAAATCTATCCTTTGTTCTAATTTGACCAATCCGCAGTCAAGTAAATCCTTTCCCTATTTTCTCCAACAATATTATTCAAGTAGATATAATTGGGTGCATAAAGCCGATCATGATAATACCAATCTCGAATATAAAAATTGCATCTGAAATAGGACTTTGCTGTATTGACATTCTCTATTCCAAAATGGACAACAGCATTATCTTCTGCCGCCTTAGGAATATCTGGGATATCTATAACTATCGGATTTTCAAAACCTAGTGAATCAAAATTTTCAAAATCAGAATTTGACACCCTGGTACTAAAATAAGTAATAGAGGAACCGTCATTATACGTAAAGTTGAAGGCCAGGCTATCTTCCTCAATATCAAAATCATACTCTTCCTTAAAACTAAATCCCGATAAAACCAACCTATTTGCGATTTCGGGAATGTCGATATTCACCTTACCATAATACCCTTCTACGCCTTCTCCACTGGCATTGAATTCTACCAAATGCTCCCCAGGTTCGGAAAAAATGTGTTCGAATCTTTGCTTCTGGTCTGTATGGGCATAAGATTCCAATGAGTCTACGGACCATTCAAACCAACCAACATCAAGGTCATGTGAAATTATAGCTGTGACTGGTGAAACATCATCCAAAAGCTCATATTTTAAATCAACCTCTACGACTTCTTTTTCTTTCGTACAATTGACAAACAGAAGGCTGATTATCAAAGCACCAAGTACTAATTTTTGCATATCCAGGATTTTATAATGTGGCAAATCTCGTTATAAAAGTAATCTTTTAATTACAAATGGAGCTTTTTAGCCTAAAGAAAATGTGCAACATTAATTGTTCTAAATCCAGGTAAAGTCAAAGTTTTAATGTCATTTTCTTAAGGAAATTCTGTAAGAAATAGCACAGCCATATCATTTTTCAAGATTCATTCTGAGTGACAGACCATTAATTGGCTCATACAAAAAATAATTATGGGCATCCAATGCAATATTGGCGTTGGAGGCCTTGAATCGATAATACAGGCCAAACCTTGTATTCACTGAAATTGAGATTAAGTCATTTATCCTATAGTTTAACTGCAAAAGTGATGCAATTCCCGTATCGAATGTAGCGATGTCGTCAATGCTAAAAGAGCCAGGGCCATAATCTATCAAGTAATCGCCATCATAGTTCTTGAACTGACCCAATAATTCTCCTCCTATATGACCAGAAAATCGATTTTTTTGAAATAATATTTTACTTGCTCCAATTCCCAATTGATATCCAGTTGATACATATGATACGCCGCTAAATCCACGAAAAATATCTAAAGAAGAGGTATATTTCATAAAACTAACATACATTTCAGTCTTCCCATCCTTTGTTACACCAAGCCTAAATCCGTTTAAGACATCCAATTCATTTTCATAGTCATAATTTTGAAAAAAGCCTGGGACCTCGGAAAATCGTACGGCATTAATTTCTAGAAACAAATTCGAGGATGTTTCCTGGTCTTGAGCATAACCAATTGTCGAAATGAATAAAACCAGAAGAAATAGTAAGAGTCTCATGTTAATGCTTTTGATTCAACAACTATTAAGACGAAGTATTTTTCCTTTGGGTTGGGTTTGGAGAATGTCATAGGGAAGGTATACGCGTCCAATATTGTCCGGGTTTAATATTAAATCAGGATGATATATTTTATTTACGTAATCGTTTTTGTGTGAATAGCCATTTCCTCAAAGTAATCTACTCACTCTCTCAGTCATTTGAAATGAAGTCTTCATCCAGGTAAGAATTTCCATTCGAGACGATTTCTTCCTCATCCTCATCCAAGTCCTCATACTTCATGATTTTAAGTAGTAAGTAGAAAGCTATTACATTGAAGTATACTATATAATTCTCCGTTTGTGTGTTGAATTCGATATTTATCGCTGACAATCTAAAATTTATATTTATCAATGACTCCAAGGTTGTATCAATACCTATTGAAAAGAAAACGCCTGCGTAGTATGTATATGCATATCCTGCGATGCTAAAGCTAAGTACTTGTAAGATTTGGTTGATTTTTGAAACGAGGATTTTTTTTGGTTTGTCATAAATGCACAAGTAGCCAGCATAAATGGATAGTAAAAATGGCAGAATAATCAGGCCCAACAATACTAGGATTCCTTGAATACTGGAATCTTCACTAAATCCAGCCATTGACATAAACAAAGCCAAGCCAATTCCTAAAAATCCGCCAATTAGTTGATACCAACCGAGTATCCTGATGTTTTCCTTAATATATTTCAAGTTTGTCATTCTACAATTGGTTTTTGCTGTATTTACATTTCTAATCTGACTTGTAAGATCAAGCTATATCTGCATGCTGTCCGTGAATAATTATATTGGTCAATGAGTGTTAGGTGCGGTCTGTTTTGAAGTGTAATGCCCAATCACTTTCTAGCTCTTTTGGCTATTAATTTAATTTGGCCCATATGATTTGCTTGATGCTCCATGACGTGGTACCATGCCCAATGATTGTTCATATTGCTAAAAGCTGCTTCTACATTTGATTCAAACCACTTGTCATCCTTGGTTTTGAGCAACCTGAAAGTTTCCTTTCTTACCTCATTCCAAATATCTAAATAATAATCTATTGGCTTCCCTTTAATTGTACTTCGCGCCTTGTCACCCAGGTTCATAGCTGTATTCCACTTTTCGCGTTCTTCAGCATTATATCCCCTACCCTCAAATGTATAAACCTGATAGTATTTTTCTGTCGCTGCCAGATGAAGAATTAGAGCACCAATACGATTTGCGTCTTCATCCAATAAGTAGTCTGTTTCTTCAAGCGTCAAATGAGACACACTATTGGTCACCCTTTCTTTTAAGTCTTCGAGCATTGAAATTGTAATCCCTATTTGTGGCGAATACCCTTCTACAGGTCTGATAACGTTTTGACCGCTTGATGAAAATGTGCATATTAATTGTATCAGGACTGGAAGTAAAATTAATTTAGAAATTGGTCTCATTCTTTCTTTTTTAGCGATGAATTACAAGGATTCGATTTATTAATTGATGAAGTGATTTAAAGTAATATTGCTAATTGCTTTGCATAATCTTGAATATCAACTTATCGTATTTTTTTCGGCGCATAGTTATGGCTATGCTTCTCAAAAAACACTTCAATTTGACAATCAATCTATTACAAATCATTTTAACATATGTTTTTAAATCACTTCGATTCTTATTTTGATTAGTTTCTGTTTTTTTCTTTCAAATATTTAATGATTATTCCAAGCTGTCCCAAATGATAAATATCGTGATGCAGCATTCCATGGATTACAAAGCTGTATTTATAATCACCTTTAAAATCGTTGTCATAATATAATTCATTCAGGAAATCATCATCTTTAGTTTTTAGCAAGTCAATCAATTCTGATAAAGTATTGTCATACTCCGATTTGATCCTGGTCCAACCTATTTTTTTGAGTTTGTCATTAGGCGGCCAATTTTCTTCACAATCATCTGTCTTACTTCCTCTGCCCGTCTTAATTTTTAGAATGGTTTCATTTCTCCACAAAGTCAAATGAGATATAATTTCTGCCACACTATGCAAATTTTCAATGGGCCTCAAGAATACGGATTCCTCATCTACTTGATTTAGCTTACCATCAAAGTTACTACCCATCCATAGTTTTCCACTTTGGACGTCCGCCAACTGCTGAATAATGTTTTCGATAAGGTGCCTCATGATCTCTTAATCATTATTTATCTTCTTTTCACGTTGAAAATAACCAATCGCCCAGATTCCCAAGCCAACCCAATGAAAAATTTCATTATGCCTGGTAATGTTCAATATATTTTCATTCTCCGTAAGTGAATCTGTCAACAATAAAACTAATCCCACCAAAAGAATTCCAAATCCAATTTTCTCTAATAAATTTGTGTTTTTCATATCATATTTTTCAAATAATAAAATGGATTAAGGCAATTCTCATTCTTTTAATCTAGATCTTTTTTCCTTTCTACAAACTCTCCATATCCAACGTCAGCTATTTTCTTCTCACCCATGAATATAAAGTTTTCAAAATATTGTTCATAGACCATATTGTCATTTGCACCAAAAAATCGAATGGTCTTGCCTGTCCCATCCTTCAATATTTGGCTTCCATCTTCATCCCAAAAATGAACTACCATGTATTCACCATTTACATATTTACCTATTTCGGATAGCTTCCCGTTTGGATACCATTCTTTTACTTCACCTACCCGCTGTCCTTTTTGATAGTTGGATTCAATTGCCATTTGAGTATTTGCATAAAAGTGCCTAAAAACTCCATTTTTCTCTCCTTCCTTTTCTACCCAAACCATTTTGAGGTTTTCGTTCGGGTGAAAATGTTGAACCAATATCTCGTCTTCATCCAGGTCAAAATACTGGTCAATTAACAGTATAAGTTCATCATGGCTATCAATAAATAATTTTCGATGCGATTCAAATTCATTATGCTTCCACAGTGCTTTTTGCTTGAGGTTGGGTAGTTCATCCAATCCATTGACAAAGTACCTGGTCAATAAATAAAGCTCCTTGTTGCCATCAATGTATGCATCATAGATTTCTTGCAGAATTGACAAATGATCAACATCATCATACCATTTGCTCTTAAGCTTTAAAATCTTACGTTTTATATCACTTTCCATTTTTCAAATCTGGTTACAACTCGTTAATTATCTGATTATCCGCAATTCGGAAATTTGATGTCATCATTATACGATATTGTTACTCACCAAAATCCATCACTAAGATCAGAATTATATATTCTAATAGATGTAAAATTGGTAATTGAATCATATCGTCTTTGTAATCGGTGAAAAATTATTCAAAATCATAAACAGTAGTTTCTATTGCAATTAATTCATGATCCAGGATGGGTTGTATTTTTTCCCATTTCCCGCCTGCCAGTCCACATCCAATTCTTGGCATATGGACAGAGGCATTTAATTGATGTGCCAATCGATTCACCTCCACCATACCTAGTTTAATAGCACTATATCTGATAGGCGGAATGCCATTTTCATCATTCTTGAGTTTGTGCTGACCGATTAAGTTGGCCACCCAAATGTCATCTTCTACTTTTACAAGTTGTACTTTTCCCAATTCGAATCCATCTTGAGATTTGTACCATTTTCTATATTCCTCCTCTGGCTTTTTCCACTTTCTTGACAATGCCAATACAAACCCCTTGCCCCATCCACCAATATCATTACAAACATGCACTATTATCTTATTTCCTGTGCCAATAGGTGCTGTAGCATCTCCTTTTACAAAATTTACTTTCCCCATAGTTTTTAAATTTTTCTAAAGCCCAAACAAAAATATCCATAAAACGAATTAAAGTGTCTTCAAAAATGCCATAATATCGTTTATCAAATACATGCAATGAGTTAAATTTCATTTTAATAACAAGCACATAGCACTCATTATTCCGATGGCCCCTTGATTATTTCAAGGGTTGTCCCATTCAGCTTGCGGTTCTTGATTTTCAATATTTCCAAATCATCAAAGACAGATATTACCAATCCAACATGAGCTTTCTTTTCTCTTATTTTATCTACCATTTCCACTGCAGAAATCACGTAGGATTCATTTCCAAATTCTACGCTGTCTCCGATAGAAATTATACCTTCTTGGATGTCACCACATATTACATATCCACGATCGGTCATTTTGAAAGTGTCAATCACCTTAAATTTGGGTTTCGACGAATTGGGCTTAAACAATGCTTCAAAATCCGATTCTGCTATTTCTTTTCCGTAACAATAGTTGTTTACAAATCTTAACCCTTCAGTCATTGCCCAGTCAAATTGGGTAGATTCAACGGCCAAGTTATTAAATTCGGCATCGGTCAAGTTTGAATATCGAAAGTCGCAAGTCTTAATATTGCCATTTTTGAAATGAGCATTCGACAGGTTGCAATACCTAAAATCAGCCGCAATAAAACACTCATCAAAACAAATTCCACTCAAATTCTGACTACTAAAATCGCCCTCAATATCTAATCCCTTAAAATATCTCTGTCCATTATTATAAAGGTCAATTATTGTCTGCGTTGAAGTCATATTTTCTAAAAAGATTCAGTTTTTATTTCCATGCACTCATTCTTGCCAATAAATATAATCCTAATATTGCATTTACCTCCATAGAGCATCATACATCAATAAAATCTAGTACCGTTGTTTTATTATTTTGTAATTTTATCAAACCCATTTATAATAAGGTGGCAAGATCAAAATGAAAGTAAATACTTGATCGATATAACTAATTAATCTATTCAGAATGAAAACATTTTTAAACTACAAAAGCAGTTTTCTTATTATCATAGGACTATGTCTGGCGCATCATATCAACAGCCAACACAATCATTTGCTGGTATATGAAAAGAATATGTCCCCAATCGCATCCGCAGAAAACATTCTAACGGCTAGACAGGGCTTTATTAACTATGAAAATCAATTTTTGCCCAACAAGATCGAAGGAGCAAGCAAGTTGGTAAATGTTGGATATCGATTATTTAAAACGGGTACTGTCAATTTTTTTTTAGACAATTCAGCAAAATTACTCCAGCATGAGGCCTTTGGACATGGATATAGACAACGAGAATTCGGATACACGCGAAATTCTATAAATCTTAGAATATTCTTTTTCGGTTTTTCAGGATTTTCCAGATTGGGGATGCCGACTCCAGGTAGAATATTTACAGATCAAGAACGTACGATGTGGTTTTCAGGGGGCGCAGAAGCTACTTCTATATTATCAGAAACCATACTTTCTCATTGGTCGAGAAGCGAAGAAATCTTGTTGTCCGACACCTACCTTTATCTAAGCAGTTTACAATTTGGCACCTTGCTGGCAACAAATTACGAAGATGATTTGACCAGCGATGCAGAGCTTTACTTAAAAAGGATAAATAATCATTATGGCTTCGTAGGTATCGATAATTACCAATTGACATTGGACAAAATCAGAAAACAAGCTGCAGTAGATCTACTAAATCCCTATATCTTTTATTCGCTTTATTCCTTTTCTAAAGACTACCTCTGGGAAGGAAAAGAAAAGACAAAACTGCCCATGTTAAAGATTGGCAATCTCAAGTACATGCCCTACATGAAATTTTGGCTGACACCCTATGGCTCTGAATTTCAATTGAATAATATCCTGAAGACCCAAAATAGACTATTCAGGTACCACATAAGACTGGGAGATAATACATTTGATTCTTCTTCCTGGGGAACGGGATTGACGATAGAAAATTTATTTCAAAACAATTGGTTCAAATTTTCGGCAGATGTAAACATTTGGAATCAACCATCTCTTGAACTCGGAGATATCGGCACTACTATAATCAAAGAAAAAGGCCTTGGTGGTGCCATAAGACTTTACGCATACTTCAAGTTTGTAACGGGCGAAAATCTCAAGAACAGCACTGATATATTCCTAAATGTCGGATACAAAACCAAGGGTTACCTGCAAGGAGAAACACTTGCGGATAATATTATCTGGCGATTTGGCCTCAATTTTTCTTATTGAATTTGGCTGAAATTCCATTGGAATTTTGAGGTATTCTTGAAAAATGGACGACGTTTAAAATCGGAATATTAATCCCTATTTCCAATTTTCAACATCCAGGAATTTCGATTTGAAATAGATTTTCATATCGACTCTGATTTTCTTTCTATCCTCAATTTCTTTTCCGTCAACAGATGCTCCACTTTGATAATATTCACCACTTTCAAATTCTACCATCCCATAAATAATTTCTTCTTCTTTCAGCTCTGGAATGCTGGACAGGGTTAGTTTTGTATTTGTGCATGGCACTTCGATTCGGTATTCTAAGCCACCATCCTTAGTCATGGAGTAGGTCGGAAAATCATCTCCCGCTGCCATATAATAAACAATGGGCTTGTCATCAATGAATTTGATAGAAAACCCAAATCCTCCAAATAGTCCATATGCTCCATCAATTGTTACTGTGTCATTTCGAGCGTAAAAGAAAGACTTGAAAGGCATTTTCTGCTTATTCTTTTTTGTAGACATTACCAACGAATCATCTTCATAATAATCTGTAATCAATATGTTGTCATAAATCAAAAATGTTTCTTGAACTTGATTTCCAAATTTAGATTCTGAAATCATTTCCTCCACTTTACTTTCCACAGCCTTGTCAATTTCGAAAATTGAAACTGATTTATCATTCGCTGGGCCGCATGACTGTATTCCAATCAATATGGCCAATGCATAAAAGATGTTTTTCAATGGTTTATGTTTTAATTTTGCAGTTTATTGCCAGATTCAATTTAAAACTTTTCTTATCAAAGTTATTATTGAAAAAGCTTTGTCTGTTGTCTTCAAATTAGTAAACTAACAAAATTAGAATTAGTAAGTTTTGAGTTCTTTCAATTTTTCATTTTTAGGCATTATTAACCATTAATGATTGGAATAATAGGAGGTTTTGACTATGATTTTGATTCAGGATTAACACATTAACATTCACTAATGTATAAAGGGATATTCCTACTTATGAATACCCCTGATAATAACATCGTTAAAACTCGACTCTATAATTAAAGAATGGAAATAAGCCAGTTTGAGTCTCGGCTTCAACTTCATTGGTATCTTCATTATATTCAAACTCCAATGGATTTTCCCGATTGTATACATTTTGGACATCGAACATAATAGTGTGGGTAAAATTCTCCGTATTTATTTTATAACTAATGCCAAGGTCCAACCTGTGATAATTTCCCATTTTCATTTCATAAGGTCGGTCCACCAGATATACTGCTTCTCCTATCTGGCTTGAAGCTTCGAAGTCAATAAGTGTTTGTCTTGCTCCTCCAGAAAATGAAAACTTTCCATTAATGCCAAAAATCTTTGTATCATTCTTGCCAAACTTGAATTCTTTTCCCGCCAAAAAATTTGTTTGAAAATTTCCATTGAATCTAGTGTTGTAATACTTTCCTGTAGTAGTCTTATATTTCGAATCATAAATTGACCCTGTAGCCAAACAGTAAAATCCATTAGAAAAAAAGCGCTCCAACGTCAAATCCAATCCAATATTTCTACCTGTGCCATCCGGATTTAGTTCTGGAATCCTCCAAGTAGATCTGACTGAAAAATTGTTGAGGTATGAATAGGTACTGGCCTCTACTGTTTCGATGGGGACGTTATAAATATGCTGATAATATGCCTCGGCCTTCAATCTCAACTTCGACGATATCCTCCAATCATAGGCAATCACATTGTGAATGGACTTAGTAAACCCCAAATTCGGTTTTGGGAAAATCCTGCTACCGTTGGCAAATTCTCCATCAAAAGTATACAGCGCCAAATGCTCCATCTTACTATGCAAACCCGATGAGAAAGTCAACTCGGAATTTGCATTCAATTTGCATGACAAAGACGCTCTCGGTTCAATTGTGGATTTGCCGTTTAGTGACATTCTGCTATAGTGCAATCCGGCATTTAAAGTAAGGGATGTGTTTAATCGATATTTCCATTGGGCAAATGCTTGTAGCAAATTCGAATTGCTATTATTATTAAATCTACTCATCAACTCTCCTGCCAAATCTTCTTTCTCCCTGTAGACAAACTTGAAATCCTTGAATGTTAGGATACCTCCAACTCTGAGGCTGGACTGAGGCGAAACCTTTTTATGATACATCGTACTTATCCTTGTGCTATTTTGGATCGATTCGTCCTGGTCGTAGATGTTTTGATTATAATTATCATCAAGAATATATTCATCCTCAACTATGCTTTCATATGTTCTCACCGCTACTGTTCTCAGATAACTGTCATCGCCCAATAATTTCTTGTGAGAGATTCCAATCAATCCCATTTTGGAGCGTTCATCGAATCCTTCTCTATCTCCGAATGTCTCCCACTCCAGTGAATCTTTGGCTGGATTGTTGGCCGCCAGGCTATTGCCACCTAGTCCAAAAATACTAATCACCCCATTTTTTTTACTTGGAAAATTAAATTTGAAAGAAAGATCCTGGTAGGTTGGCAATACATCACCCGTAGGATTCACCCCCGTTGCTTGCAACACGGCCAAGGTCGAATACCGATAGTTGACAAGGTAAGAGGAGCCATTATTTTTTGATATCGGACCTTCCAATCCCAATTCCAATCCCAATGCACCAACCATAAACGAATGTTCCCGTTTCTCATTGTTTCCATTCCTCATATTCAGATCAAAAACGCCAGAAGTCGCGTTGCCAAATTCCGCTGGAAATGCTCCCGTATAAAAATCTGAATTGCTCAAGGTCGTACTGCTGAGCATGCTTATAGCCCCACCAGAACTACCCAGTTCGCCATAATGATTTGGATTCGGTATCTCTATACCCTCTAGTCTCCACAATACCCCAGAAGGTGAATTTCCGCGAATTATTATTTCATTGAACAAATCCTCACTGCCCCCAGTACTTACTCCTGCAAAATTAAGCGCCATCCTGGCTGGATCAAATGAGGCAGCAGCATATCTTGAAGTCTCTTCCACTGAAAAGGTTCGAGCACTGACCGCGGCAAAACTATTCAAAGGCTTGGTTTTATCGATTGAAGATTGGGCACTTATTTCTACCGATTCCAGGGTTGTGAGGGACTCTTGCATTTCAATATTTAATACCACTTCTTTGGCCGAACTCACCATAATACTTTGCAGATTAACCGTCTCAAATCCAAGAAATGACACTTCGATATCTCTACGGCCGATGGGCACCTCCTCCAATTTGAATACACCATTCTCATCGGTAACGGACCCAATGATATTATCTCCGATTTGAATCATCACGTTGGCACCAATCAATGGGATTTTACTATCAATGTCTGTAACCTCCCCTCTTATGGTTTGAGTGATTTGCTGACTGATTACAGCAGTTGATATTAGGCATAGCAATGCCATTATGAAAATGGATCGTTTCATTTTTTTTAGTTTTAAGAAAGTGAAAAGGATATAAGGTGTTGCCCTATTTTTTTTGAGTGATCAATTATTACTAAATAGCTATAATCTCAATAGGTTCACCATCAAGAATAAAACAAGGTGTAGAAATAAAATTGATCTGATTTTAAGTTTTTTTGTGGTGCTAATTGCAATTCTCCACTGATCCGGATCCCGACAAATTCAATGTCAGTGCGGGTGTCCCTTTGTAACACACATCAGCAGAACCAGAAATATCGACCTTCAATGAATTAACAACATTGACTTCTGCACTTCCGCTTCCACTGATATCTATAATACACTCTTCTGTTTGAAAATCGAATGCCTTTAGATCACCCGTACCACTAATCTCAGTTTTGAATTTTTGCGATTCTCCTATTATTTTAATATCAGAAGTACCAGAAATCGAAATTTCCACATCGACAGCCATTCCAAGATCGATATCCATATTGCTCTTGCCAGAAGTCTCAAATTTCACATCATCGACGTTATTGAATTTTCCTAAGAATTTCACATCAGAACTTCCTGAAACAGAAAGACCTTCCAGCTTTTGGATGACGACGTTTATTTCAACCTCATCAAAAGAAGAACACCCGTTTAGCTTCATATTATACTCTTTATTAGAGTATCTCGAATCAGCCGCTATCTTATCTATGATTGCTTTAGGGCCGATTAATTCTATTTTCTGAGTTTCGCCTTCATCTATTGTGATTTTTGCGGCGAATCCAACAACTATTTCCGTCACCTCGTCCACATCCACTAGCAATGTTTCAATAGCATCATTCCCCTCCACACAATCACTAAAAAATTCTTGCTCACAAGAAGGAAAAAGCAGGCTTACCAGGAGTAGAATATAAATAAATGAATTTTTCATCTCAATTGTAATTTTGTAATCTTTAAGTAATCTCATTCAAAAGTTAATCTCTAGGTTTCCAATTTCAATTAAAAAGTAGTGGGTCCAATTTTTATTTGCCAAACAAGAGCGTGCTCGATATCCCTACATTGACTCTATTTCTTTTTTCCTGACCTTGTTTTATCAAACTCCTCTCCCCATAAATACCGAGTAAAAATCTCATATCTTCACTCAGGGGTTTTTCATATCCCACCTGAACCTTCGCCGTACCGAAATACCCTATAAATCGATTCTCATCATATATTGATTTGTTGCCATCTACAAAGGTGTATAGATATTCTTGTGGGAAGAAAAATTGCCAGCCTACACTTGGATTTACAAATAAAGATGAACCTTTCTCACCAATATTGAAGCGTCTATTTACACCAATATTAAAATCAAAATACTGATTGTTCACTTCTACCACCTTCACCGGGTCTTGAAAATACGATCCTCCTGGAATTCCTTCCAAATCACTTGCTGAAAGCTGATCACTACCATTATCAATTTCATAATTTGAAAGGATATAATTTATTGAGTTGGTCAACGACCATTTTTTTGTCAATCCAAGTTCATGAACAAATCCAGTTGAAATACCAAAATTCCTCTTATCAGCAGAGTTGGTGATCACATTTATCGTAGAGACATTGGCCCCATATCGATATTTGAAGGCTCGGATTTCCAATTCATTCCCCTCAAAACTTGAAAACTGCAAGCCTCGTCTCAAGATTCTTTGATAGGTTTCGGTATTGGCACTCCCCCACTTCGACCAGTTCCAACCTTCTCGAATTGAAGCAAAACTCACCGTCCTATTCCGATCAAGAATATCATCTGCAATTTGACCCTCTCGATTTATTCCTTTTTTCAAATTTGCGCCAAAAACTCCATCGCCAGCTCTATCCCCCACTTTATCATTAAAACTATTATTTGAAGTATTCATAAATAAATCCGGGGTCAAACCTTCTTGATCACTAAACCTATTGGTATTTGCTTGCTTTGTGAAATCTGGATTGCCTTGTCCAAAACCAAAAGGCTTAGAATTGTACAAATCTGTCAGATAATTAGCTTTCCTATTAATTTCAGAAATCAAATCGGATTCTGATTTCAATCTTGCAATATTTTGCTGGAAAGAAAGCAACTTATTATTTTGATCTGAATAACTTTTCTCTAATTCTAAAATGTATTTCTCAGTTTGTGCATTTTGATTTTTGAGTTCCGAATATTTTTTATCAATGTCGAGGTATTCACTTTCTAGATTTCCATACTTTTCATCCATCAAGGATACCTTCTGAGTCAATTTTTTAAAATTATTTTGCGCATAGAAATGGTATGCAACGAAGGTAGATCCAATTACAAAAAACCAAATATACTTGGTAAAAAAGGACAATATTGATGTCCAGATAGTAACATCGGCAGACAATCGGCTATCAACATTTTCCCACACGCGCTCTGAAGGCTCCCTATCAAAAGATTC
Source organism: Saprospiraceae bacterium (assembly GCA_965230575.1). GTDB lineage: Bacteria > Bacteroidota > Bacteroidia > Chitinophagales > Saprospiraceae > CAJXUU01. Next base: position 3,457,780 of record OZ246013.1, on the reverse strand, counting down.
CAAAGACATTCTGAAAAACTCGTCTATATTATCCTTATATCGTTCCATCTTTCTTTAGTTCTTTAGTCAACATTTCTCTCAATCCATTTCTTGCTCTCAGATATAGCGATCTGCAATTTGATTCTGAAGTATTCAGTTTCTCACTTATTTCATGATACTCATATCCATCTATTGCCCGCATATTAAAAGCCACTTGCTGATTGGCAGGCAATTGACGTACCATGTAGATCAGGGCCAGCACCCTATCATTGTTCCATAGACTATTATCTGGTTCGCTGTGATAATCCATCAATACCTCATCCATGGCTGTCACATTCAATTTTCTGTGTTTTCTTATATGCATTAAGGCTGTATTGACCACTACCTTTTTCATCCAGCCTTTTAGCGAACCTTTGCCTGAATAGGATTTCAAATCTTTAAGTATTAAATAGAAACCTTCCTGTAACATATCTTCAGCCTCAGCACGCGAAGAAGCATACCTCATACAAATTCCAAAAAGAAAAACCTTATGCGCCTGATAGAGGCTATATTGAGCTTCTCTATTTCCTCTGAGGCATTTATTAATGATATGTTTTTCGTCTTTTATCATTTCGAATGATGATCTATACCCTACAAGGTGCAGATATTATTCATTTTGTTGCAAATGGATATTTTTTTTCTAAATAATTTTTGAGTGTTATACATCATGTTCAGGAAAAACTTGAAGTGATCACGATATTTTATGAGCTATAAAATGAAGTTTTGATGTTTTATGAATATACGTATTGTAGTATTTATAAAAGCTAATTCTATTTTATATATCTAAGAAATACAAATGACTAGTCAGAAGATTTGGAATTGAATCATAGCAGCATAAGGCCAGTATGTAGCTGGCAATCATTGCTACAGAAAAAATCACCTTTTCATTAAAAGTTTCAAAATCATACGCTCTTTTGACCATCTTGTTTCCAACACCAAATGGGAATCGGAGAAAAATGAAATACATAAAAAAGTACAATATCCATTTCCAAAAATTATCTGGGGACAAAAGACTAGATACTCGCCCAATAGTAATTCCTAATATGCTCCAAACAAAGATACCGATCAACACAAAAGCTATCAAGCCAAAATAATTTATCACTTTTGACTCTCTTGCATTTACCTTCTCACTTTCGGAGTCTTCATCTTCATTTAGTTCATCAATGGACATTCCCGCCAATTTCTTAAATGAAGAGCTCCAATAATAGATTGTCATTCCCACGATAGTCGGTACGAAGAGGTATAAGATGTAAATAAGTATTTTCATTATGAATACCAATCATGTTTGTTGCGCAAGATTAAAATTACAGAATTCCTGATTGCATGTCGGATTTTATTTTGCCTTGGCAAATGCCATTTTCACTGCAAGCCCCGTCAATACAGAAGCCATAAACCATTTCTGTATTCTCAGCCATATCGGCTTTTTTGAAAACCAGCTCGCCATTTTGGCTGCAGATATCACAATCAAAAAGTTAACTGAAAAGCTTATTACTATCTGAATAATTCCAAGTTGCAGGCTTTGACCAAAGATAGAACCGTATTCTGGTCTTATAAATTGAGGAAAAAATGAAAGGTAAAACACCGCCATTTTTGGATTCAAAATATTGGTCAACAAGCCAATATTGAAAAGCTTGATTGGTTTGTCAGAAGTCATATTTTGGTCCGCATCAAAAACATTATTTTTTGATCTTACCGTATTATAAGCCAGGTACAATAAGTAGGCTATTCCAAGAAATTTGACAACTACAAAGGCATATGGGACAGCAAAAAATATGGCAGTAAGCCCAAAAGAAACCATAAGAATATGAAACAAAAATCCGCACATCACTCCGAATAAAGAGATTATTCCAGCCTGTTTTCCTTGTGACAACGATCTTGAAATCAGATAAATCATATTCGGTCCTGGAGAAAGAACCATAATCAATGCGGCTAATGCAAAAAGTAGTAGGTCATTACTTGGTATCATAGACAATATTTCATTTACACATATTAAATTTCTTTGCTTTTTCTATGTGTTCTGTTGATAAAGGTGATTTGTAATTTTCAGCTAAATATATGCATTTGCAACTGCTTTGACATACACCAAGTATATTGAAAAACACATTGTCGATCTCACCGCGTACGTTATTAGAAAAAAAATCCTGGGTGTTCAAGCAATTAATACCTATTTATTGAATTGCTTCAATTGCATAAATCCTCGGCCCGACTACATATTCTTTTCATGGGTGAAATCCTTCAGGACATCCCCATCAAATCTATACAGCGTCCCATATCTACCCCCTAACCACATATAACCACGTCCATCCTCTATGATAAATCGAATATCTCCCAAACTCCGCCCATCGTTTTCAAAAGCAGTAAACGTATTGCCGTCATAGTAGCAAACGCCATCACCTGTTCCGATCCAAATTATCCCAGATCCATCCTCATAAAAGCAAGCGACATTGCTATCACACAAGCCATCTTCTTTGGTAAAATTCCTGAAGGACCGGCCATCGTACAGGCTGATGCCTCCATCTAAATTTTGAATGCTCCCAAACCAGATATTTCCAGCCGTATCTTCAAAACTCGGTTTTATCATATCTCCCAAAAGCCCATCCTTAACCGTAAAGTGAGTCATCTGCATTCCGTCAAAACGACTGATGCCGCCATGAGTCATTGAGGTAAACCAAATGTTTCCCTTCTTATCTTCCAGAATACTGGTGATACAGTTGTTGTAAACATTGTCTGTTGGGTGCACCCTACCATCAAACTTTAAATATGAAGTAAATGTCTTTCCGTCGTAATGGTAAGCCCCGCTGGCATCGGTGCCCAACCAAAAATGTCCCTTGCTGTCCTGTATAATTGCGGATACAACTTCCGTTTTTCTACTCGGCAATCCCGTAACTGGCGACACATCCTGAATCTCATCTTGAGGAAGGGGAATATTCTCAAAAGCCTTGCCGTCAAATCTGCACAATCCCTTGGCTGTCGCAAACCACAAGACACCTTCATCATCTTCAATTACAGACCAAATATCATTAGAGCAAAGACCATCTTCTGTGGTAATATTGGTAAAAGTCTGGCCATCATATTTATATACTCCATCTTTGGAAGTGGTAAACCAAATATTTCCTTCCTTGTCCACAAGCCCTTTAGTGACCACATCTCCAGCTCCATATATAATGGGATTAGGCCTTGCATTCTGTCCTTTCTCAGGCACCTCTATTTCAGACTTTTGGCCTGTGATAGATTTTGATTGACTTTGGCTACTGCTATGACAAGATGAAGTCAAAAGTGTAATCAATATTATCGCAAGAAATTTTACTTGTTTTATCATATGGTTTTTGGTTGCAACTAATATGCACTTCATTCCTCAAAAATATCTCCTTTTATCAAAAATGCCGTATGGCTCAAATGGTTTTTCATACGCTTCTTCTCTGATTGGATTCTTGTTGGTATATACTTTTCCATTTATGTCTTCTAATTCAACCGTACAAATGACCATATTATTTTGTCCTTTTCGGCTCCGAACTTTGAAATTCATTCTGGCTTGAATTATAAAGCCCAAATCGAATCCTTCCTTTTCAAGCGCTTTGTTAATAAAAGATCTAAATTCTTGGTTCCATGCAATGAGAGGTCTTATTTGACAAGAAGGTGGTCGTACTTTGTCATTGAGAATGTCGATGGTAATTTCAAATTCTTTGGTCTTCAGGGCAATGCTGTTGATCCAATCTGCCATGTATCCTTTATAGTAGTATTTCAGAGTACTTAAATAGGATTGGCCTATATTGTTGGGTAGGGCGTTCAGTGATTTAGTTCTTGGCATTTCTTGACAACTTTGCGAGCGAATTCAAAATTGATAATCAAAGAGGGTTAGTTCTCTGGCAAAAGTCTTTTCTACCCACCCCCGTTCGACACTTGAAAGAATTTCTCTATAGGAACTCTTGTTTTTTCGGACATTGCCCTTGGCTTTTCGTTCGGGTAATTGCAGGACCTCGTCAAGTCCGATTTTTTCACTAAAATCAGAAAGCGCAAAATCCAGCTCTTCAAATTTATAAATCTTATCAACTATTACTTCACTATTTTCAGTGTACAACTCAAATCCTCTGATTTTAGCAGCCAATCCTGAATTGATGAAATCCAAAATCGTTGGATATTTTTCTTTACCCCCTCGCCAGTAATACAACGAAATCAACTTGTCGAAGGGATTTCTTTCAAGTGTAAATTTGAAGTACTCATTCCATTGGTCATTCTCAATGTGGTCTTTGATTTTAATCGCGCTCATATGATTGTAAAATTCCAATCTGCGTCTATGTCGCAAAGCACGTAGAAAGTCAATTGCGCTATATTTTTTAATGGGAATTTTGAAATTTTGCTTCGTTCTAAACCCGAGACTTTTTCTATACTCCTCATCATCAGCAGAAATTGGAGTAATGATATCATCGGGACCACAAATGCTGGACAAAGCAATTTCCATGCTGGTCCCAGCCGTTTTTTCCGTTTTTATAAATATGAATTTGTGTTTGTGAGAAATTATCATTGCTTGGATTATATGATTCTCATTCTAGATGTCGATTATCAAGCCTTTCATTTTAACTTCAACTTTTCTATCAATTGATTTATCTCATCTTCTGGTTTGAAGGGGCTTTCTATATTAAAACTTTCGCCATATGTAAAATTATATGTTCTTCCCAGATACATTGACATGGCCGTGTCATCAACATCTCCATTGAGGTAGGCATCATAAAGAAAGCCGAAATTTCTATTCCTAATCCCAATATCGGTAGAATGATGAATTACAGACCATGGAGCCAATGCCGCATCTCTACCCATTATTTTCTTTTCAGGATATCCATACTTTTCAAAATAGGCTTCAACTTTCTGTATATTGACTTCATCTTGTTTCCATTGCGCTTTGATATAGTCCATATGTTCTTTGGAATCCTTCCCATATTGCAGCATCAATTCCTGCGACTTGCTACCTCTTACCTTTTGGTCATCTTCCAAGATTTTTTCCAAATATCTCTTTTTGTCCTCTACCGATTCTAATCTTTCAATTTCACTCTTTATGTCAGAATTTTGCTTGTTGGGCTTATTATTGCAACCAAAAAATAGGAACAATACAATAATAAAAGCCAGTTTATTGATTTTCATGTTTTTTCTTTTTAAACATTACGAGCACTTGATAAAGGTGATTAATTTTTCAAATTAATGTGTCTTATTTTTTAAGTGCAATTTCAAATCTAGAATTTTTATTGGCTATTATTTTATCATTCATCAATAAATTGAAATTTTCTATTGTGTCGGATTCTAGCTTGGAGCATTGTTATTTTTCTTGGTTGGGTGTTGACTTTAACCGCGAAGTTCACAAAGAAATCGCTATGGACGCAATGAAAACATCAATAAGACTTATGACATTGTGATATCTGGAATATCTTCTGGAGGAACTACTTATTTTGGCAACATATATTTTTGCAGTGAATAGGTTTTACAGACATAAATGATCTTTCTGACCTCAATTATTTTGATTGATCCATGACTTGTGCAATATCTTTTTCAAACGATCAAAATCTGATTGATCCATCCAATTCCGTTCAATAAGATGTACTTTGTCCTTGCATTGAATTTCAATCACATTGTCGTAAGTATCGATTTCTCCAATGTCAGTTATTTCATTCATCTCCAATCGGACTCTTTCTTTCCATCTTCCTGGGATTTCTATGAAGTCATCACCCAATTTTAGATTTCCAGCATTTAATTTTCGAAAATATAATGTCAAGAATGCAACTCCCGTAGCTAAAGTCAAAAGACAGAATATTCCAACAAGTATGATATACCAAATTTCACCTCCCTTAATGGTTGCCATCCCAAAGATGAAAGATGCTATAAGAATTGAAATCCCTACCAATAAGTATTTCAAAGGGGGACGATATTTGAATTCTTCTATCAATTATTCTTCACTTAATAATCATATTGTCTAGTTAAGCCTACTCTTTTTTTCATCCTGAGTTACCGACAAATTCAATATTTTCCTTTGTACTTTGATGAACTAACTACTTCATATAAAATATTCAAAATGCCGATGTGTCCTCCTTAATCTAATTTTCGCTCTTGTAACACCTTCTTCAAGGCCTCATTGCTCTCTTTATTTTTCTTATTATTAATTAGCTTGTAAATAAAAAACAAGGGAATCAATGTAAAAAGTCCAACAGTATTTTGAACCACACTCCAAACCACTACTCCAATCATAAATCCGATAAGAAGAGCACTGGCAATAGCAGCAGATTTTACTTTTTTCGCCTGTTCCAGGAGCTCTTGATCAGTTAATTTTGAAAGTTCATTTTGAGTCATTTGAATAATCTTTAAGTTGGCCGTATTTCATTTCTGCTGTGGCAGAAATTTTAAGTGCATCAAATCCCAATTGAAACCAGCACATATCATGGTAAATTCAAAAGTAAGAAATACGCATGTATATCCACCACTAAGTCACCGAGGTATGAAAAAATATTGCACTACTAAGCAAAAAACGAGAAGAGGTCAAAGTGAAAATTTGCTGGTTATTATTATCCGTTATTTTAATTCCTGGGTATAACTTTTAAATATCTCTGCCCAATCATCATCGTAATATTTTCCAACCTTAAGTCCATTTCTGATGATAATGTAATTCGTTTTGGGGTTGATAAAAATAAATTGTCCCATATGTCCATTGGCCATGATCGAAGGTTTTTGCGATCCATCGGGAAGTGACCACCATGAATGACCATACCCCCAAATCCTATCTTCAAATACCTTCATCTCACTTTTCGGAGCGGTAAATTCCCTTAACAAGTCTTGCGATAATATCTGATTCTCCATGTATTTTCCCTCTTTCAACATTAATCTTCCAATCTTTGCCAGATCGATAGGAGCAGCCATAAATCCACTTTCCATTTTCTCAAAATTCTTTTCATCTGTACTCCATCTAGCTTGAAATTCTGCACCTATTTTTGTCCATATGTGTTCTTCAATAAATTTGGATAGATTCATTTCCGTGGCCCTTTCCATGATCAAGCCAAGCAGTAAAGGATTGTAGTTATTGTACACAAACTCCTGATCTGGCAGGTTGTCAATTTTTGTGTTTTTGACAGCTACTTTTCGAAGATTGGGGTGATAATAAGTCATTACATTATCTCTGTTGAGCCAGGGAAAGCTTGTTTTATGGGAATACTTGATTCCTGATCTCATCTTCAATAAATCCCCTATGGTAATTTTGTTGAAGTCCTCATTTCGCTTGGCTAATTCGGGAATGTATTTTGTGATCGACTCATTGGTTCCATTGAGAAAGCCGAGTTCAATCGCCTTGGCAACCGCTAATCCCAATATCGATTTTGAAACCGAGAATGTATTTTGAAGTGTCTCCCTACTATTATTTTCAAAATATTTTTCGACAATAATCGTATCATTTCGAATGACTAAAAATGAGTACGTACCTCTCTCTTGTAAAAAATCAATAAAGTCATCGTTTTTCACATAATTGGCCAGCTTTGAAAGCTCTTTCACGGATTGCTTTTCGTCGGCTTCGGCAAATTTGAATGTCTTGTTGGATTTGCCAATTGTTGCATACTTGAACTTCTCGCCATCGTCATAGTCAGATTCTTGCCAGAAAAGCACCCTGTAAGTATACTTTGGAGAATAACAACTGGTGCAACCAATAATTAAGGTCAACAGTGAAAGAGCGAAAATTCTTACATTTTTCATTTTTCAATCAAAAGAAAGCCTTAGCTGAAAAAGAGACTAAAAAAGACAATTTCAAGAAGTCCAAAATTACAATATTGAACATCATACTAGGAATTATGCTGCTTTTTGTATTGAGTCGGTGTCATCCCAGTATATTTCTTGAAATAATTATAAAAGGATGTTTTAGAGCTGAAGCCAACCGAACTACTTATTCCTTCTTGGGTCAAGTGCTGGAATTCTGAATCTAAGATTCTCATTTTTGCGACTCCTATGCGATATTCATTTATAAAATCATTAAAGCTTTTATTTGCTATTTCATGGATTGACTGTGAGATATAATTTGAAGGGATTGAGAGCCGATTGGCCAAATCTTGTAGTGAGCATTCTCGATTTAAGTAATACTCATTCTCTTCCAAATAGTCCTTCGTTTTGAGATATATTGCCTTCGAACCATCGCTAAGACCTGAGGTTTGATACTTTTCAGACAACCAGGAACTATTAAAATATCTAGATTCATAAATTACAAAATAAGCAATCACATATAAAATAACTGAGGTAATCAGTCCAATAAAAAACTCCATTTGGTCATTCTCCGAATAAGTAAAGAATGCAAAAACGAATAGGAACGTAGTAATGAATAGAATGGCCAAATTTATTGAAAAGAACTTTTTATCTGTATGCGATTTGCCCTTCTTATTCCTTGAATTGTAGTTCTGTATCACCTTGTATGACCATAAAAAGTATACCAGAGCACTACCCGTCGCCAACCAAATAAAAATACTATTGAATGTTTGTGACAGGTAAAGCAAATTTGTTGCAGGGGGAATTTCCACGTCTACAGGTAGATCATAAGATTCTGCATAATAGCACAATTTCATAAAATCAGATGTTAAGAAATAACCAACTTGAGTTAAGAAATAAGTCACTGGGAGGATGACATGAAAACCTACTTCCTTAAAGCCTGTCTTTCTTCCTGTCAATAAGGTTTGGAGAAACAAGAATAATATTGGTCCAATCAGCAGTACTAATATTTCTGTCGAATTGAAAAACCATGGGACATATTTTATCACTCCTGTGTAACACAGATAGAAATCTATATTTGTAACCGTGATAAGCAAGATAAAGCAACTCAATAGCACAAGCGATTGAATTTTAGTCTTATTTTTTGAGAATATTACTACACTTATCAACATGCCGATCAAAATCGCGCTGAGCAGAAATGAAGATACCAGATCATGATGGATTGGAATCTGATCTCTTAAATATTCGTAGTCACTCATTTAAGTATTGCAAGCTTTTCGTTCATTTTCAATTTACTTTCCTAGTCACCAAACAACTTCTACTGACAATTACATGCTCTGTCTTCAAAAATGCCTTTTCCTAATCTTAGTTTCATCCCATATGTTCTCCCCTACCCATAATACTTCTTATGCATTTTCTCAATATACGCCGAAGCTTCATCCCCATTTTTAAAACTTGGGGGCTTTATTGTTTCGCCAGTTTCGCGAGAAGCCTTTTCTGCCAAGGCACCGGCGTGCATTTTTTGAATTTGAGAGGCATGAGGTTGAATCTTAATTGATGGATCAGCCGTAGGTGCAATAACTCCAGCCAAAGGATCATCAGTCCTTGGCTTGGAAAGTGTCAGCACATCTGTGATATCAGGAGCAGCCTTATCGCGAGCGGTAAGCGGCGGCAAGTCAAAACATTTTTCTAGTGTGGCAAGGATGGAAGTATGGTCAAAAGGTGTTTCGCTCTTGGTACGATGCACAGTCCCAGCTTCGATCCATGGAGATATCAGAACAGTCGGTACTCGAACCCCAAATCGCGTAAAGTCAAAACCAAAAGCCTTGGATTTTGCTGGAGGAGAAGCTGCATTCTCGGGAGGAGTGACATGGTCATAACAACCGCCATGTTCATCGTACGTAATGACGAGTAAGGTGTCCTCCCAATAGTCAGATGACTTCAGTGCATTATATATTAGAAGCAAGTACTTTTCTCCAACTGCCACATTATAGTTTGGGTGCTGGCTGTTTCCTTTCGAACCCCAAATTGGCTCCAGAAAGGTATATGTCGGAAGCTTTTTTTCGGACAAGACAGTTTTAAATGTCTCAAAACTGCCAGTCAAACATCCAGTCGGAAAAGGTTTCTGAATATCTTGACAAAAAGATACTGAATAAGGATTGCCATTATTGCCAAAAATACCCCAAGTGAGATTGTGATCACCGAGGTGTTTGAATATACTTTTTGCGCTGTACGATTTTACCTCATCATAAAGATATCCCTGCGATGTGGCCATGTGCATAAATGCCCTGTTTGGTAGTGTTTCGGTCGGTACAGAGCAATACCAATGATCGCAAACCGCATATCCCTTGGCCAATCCAGAGAGGACAGGTAGCAAATCAGGCGTATACATTCCCATAATATCTTTCGGCTGGACATTCATTAAATCAGGGACTTCAGAAGCATGATCTGATGGAGGTGGTGATTTGTACCATTTTTTGTAATGTTCATTATGGTATTTGTGGTAATGACTGTTGGATTCTTTTTTCATTTTATCGATCAATAATGGATCATCCTTTTCCTCTTTTTCTTCCAGTTTTTCATTGTTGATACTACTCTCGAAATCGCGAACAAAACCTTGGTTATGAGCAATGCCAGCTGGATATGGAGGTTGTCCAGCACCAAAGAGTTGGAAATTGGTATTGGCAAACCCTTCGCCTGGATCCTTCTTTGGCATGAAATAAGCATATGGATTATCTTTCTGAATAGGAAAAACTTTGATTTCGTTGCCCTTGTTATCTGGATTGCTTTCCATACCTGTCAGCCCTTCAAAATGATGTCCTAAAGGGGAGGTATTGTTACTGTCCTTGTATAAGTAGCCCAACATGCTATCGAATGAGCGATTTTCAAACATCATAACGACAACATGTTTGATTTTAGGGGGATTTGCCATGGTGTGTGGATTTGTTTCAATTATGATTCCTAAGATACTTCAAAAGCACTGATTGAAAAACAAATGGGTGTTTTTTGTTGTAATAGTCGTTTTGACACCTAAATCTTGGGGCATACGACATTCCGTATAAAAGTCATGAGCAGTCCAATGCAACTGCTAGAGAATGATATGTTCCTTTCCTGGTTTCTTACAAAATTGCTGAATTCATACCTCTGGTTTCTATTTCGGATCCACTATAAAAAATCGACATCAAGCAATTCCACTTCTCCAACTTGCTGGTCAATAGAGAGTTCAAGGTATCCCAAGGCACTTGTATTATTGTCTATTAGCTTGAATCCAATGAAGTACGATTCCTTAATCTCATCATTTACAATTCGCCACTCATCTTGCCAGGTTTCACCGTCAAATTTTTCACGGATTATGACGATTGTATTGACTGGTGCATCTTCGTTCACCGACCAAAACAATGGTGAGGTGGCAGCATCCTGTATCAAACTAATATCATCCAGGAAAAGCATGGATTCACCCTCCTTCTTCAATAATTGGTTATTATTTAAAGATACTATCTTACCCCTTATTACTTCTAAGAGGCCACCAGGATCAATTGGAAAACCCTCCGTTTGTTGAGAATATACAATTTGGTAATCTACTATCCCATCATTATTGATATCGAGATCTATGTTGTCAGGAATTTCAATAGCTTTTTCTTGCTCTGTGTCGCAGCTATAAAAAATAAGAATGGCAAGAGCGAGTGTTAGAATTCTAAGCATAATAATTAGTTTCTTGGATAGACGATCGATTTGGCTTTTTAAGTTGGTTTTAATTAATAATATTTGACAGTGGCAACCTGAATATCAACTAAATACCTATTTTCCTTGTGGCTCTTTTAATAATCCATTGGGTATGTTTATTATTCGATTTTTGCCATTCCTTCAATAGCTTTTGAGCGGGTTCATAATTCACTTTCAACCAATCCGTCATATGATTTCCGACTGACTTCTTTACAAACATTACTTCGTCTTCTTTCAGCAGTTCTAGAATTTCAAAGACTGGCTCAGGGTTGTCATTAAATGTGTCTAATTTAGTCGACCAGGGCAGTTTAGGTCTTAGCCCTTCACTTGCCAATCTTCTAAGATGAAAATTGTCAGACTTTGCCCACTTTTTCATTTGTTTCAGGCTCTTTTTTGGATACTTTCTGATGAATGGTCTGATGGCATATTCTCCAGTATTCCGCTTTGTTATTTCTTCTATCGCCTTGATTGATTTTTCGTATTCATCAAGACCATATAATTCAACATATTTTCCAATAGGCATTATCCACCAATATTCAGTAAACATGCCCGTTTCATTCGGATTTTCATCTCCAAAAATATCATAGAATATTTTGATAGCTTTTTCAAATTCCTTTGGTAAATGCTCGTATAATTGTTCAGCAAGGAATGAAATTCTCTGCGTATAACTCTTACCTATGACTCCTTGATCAACAGACTTAATAAATGATTTTGAATCAAACTTTGTGTAGACAATTTCGATTTTTTCTGACAGCAGTATTGCCAGAGGTTTTCCGAATTGTTCGGTAATATTTATTCTTTCTCCCATATCTTCATTTTTTAATCAAATGGAAAATACGACTCAATTTTATCTTTTTATGAATAGGTAGGTCATTTTTTTCTTCCTTAAATCTAACGTAATACACATCATCCAAGGTACAGACAAAGTGAGTTTTTCTTATACTAATGAGGCTCCACATCTTTTAATATCTCCAAGTTCCTACCCATTAAAATTGGCATAAAAAACTCCCTCCTCATTCATAAAAGTGTCATTCTTTTTGTTCAGATTCAATCTTCCACCTCCGAAACTTGTCGCTACCAAGCCCAATTCTTCATATATACATGCGGTCGCCGCAAAGTCCCAAATACTTCCTCCTCCAGTTTCTTTTTTTGGAAGCTTCATCATACAAGCAGGGCCATTTTCAAGTACAAGGATCCCATTCAATACGGCACCAGACCCAGCCATCTCTTTTATCCCCTTCAAATTCTGCTTCTCGACATTCTCATCCAATATCTTTTTTATTTCCGCCGCTTGAGGTGTATCCTCCAGCTTTCGATCTGTCACATAGGTCAAATAGTCATTCGTCGGTTTGATTTCCCATGGACTACCGTTTTTAAAAGCTCCTTTCCCTTTGATCGCATGGTACATGGTATCCGTGTTGGGGTCAAATACAACTCCAATGTGCGGTATTCCATCTCTTGCCACTAAAGCTATGGATACCGAAGACCCTGGCAGTTTATTTATAAAAGGAAGCGTCCCGTCCATCGGGTCAATACACCAAAAAAAATCCTTTATGAATCTGCCTCCATCATCTTCGGTTTCTTCTGTCAAAAGGGCAATATCAAATTGCTCACAGGTAGGAAGTAAATAAGAAAGAATGGCTATTTCACATTCTTTGTCCACGGCAGTTACGACTTGTGAGGCATAGCTCGTCCCTCCCTTTTTTTGTTCCACCTCGACGTCCTCATTCATGTATTTCTGAATGATGCTTCCTGCTGCAAGAGCGGCTTTGATTGCTTGATTACTAAGTTGTGAGAGATCCATTTCTATAGGCTATTTATCACTTCTGCTGTTATTCTTTCGCTGTAGCTATTGATTTTCCAGTGTCCCGGACTCCATCCTTTCAGAAATCGATGAAAGTCTGCCCATGCTACTCGATACAACGACCTCCATTCTGTTTCCAGGGCATTATTTCTTTCCTCAAGGTTTCTTTGCAAGTGATCAAAATAGGTATCGAGGAATTGAGCTTCCAGACGTTCACACTCATTTTCATTCAGGCAACTCCCAATGAAGTAAGCCACATCCTTCATTCCGCATCCACCACCGACATACTGAAAGTCAACCCCACTCACCCGTCCATCTTCAGCGAAACAAAAGTTGGCCAGCTTAGCATCGCCGTGCACAAATGTTTTGTACTTACATGCATTAAGTTTTTGATCAATGCTATGCGCAGCTTCTCTCAATTTTTGATCGCTCAAAACAGCCAGTTCCTGAGGTCTGGTCTCCAAATGCCAATAGGTGCCCACTTCCCAAAGCCCTTCGGGATTTTTTCCCAAATAGCTTGCATGAAACTTTGCCAGCCATTCCAAACAGGAAGATATTTCCTCCCAAGAGACAGAGCTCTTTCGCAAGGGATAGCCAGCTGCATCCAAGTCCTCCAGCACCATCAATACCTCGTCATCTTGCCTTTCAATGGCCAGGCATTGCGGCAGACGAGCCGCACTTTTATGACTATATGTACTGTACCATTTGGTTTCTACCTTGTATGACTTCACCTTTCGTTGATGACCTATATCAGTATTCCATCCACGGGGATGATTTTTGTATTGGGGCAATTGTACATGCTTTACCACAACACTCTCTACAGAGCCATTCACCAATCCAAGGCGCATGATTTTTCCATACCCGCTCCACAATTCCTGGATCATTTCTTTTTCAAATAATGAAGATGCTCTTGTGCACTGCAAAATGGCCGATCTAAAATATTCATTCATAAAGTCCAAAGGTAAGAAAATGCCGTTTGAGAGATTGGTTTATAATCCTCCAAAAGAATCCAAGTGTAAGCAATTATGACTTCTGATTGTGTTGCTCAGTTAATCATTGAGTTTAATTATTTCTCTACAACCATATCCTTCCAGACTCACATAGAAAAGTTCTCCTAATCGAAGATTTTCAGTTGGCCCTTTAAATTCGATGCTAAGGCTTGTATCACTTATTTCTGTCATCCTGATTTCAAACATAAGGGACGACCCTTGATAATTAATTACATCTACTAGATCAAATTCTGGATAGTTGCCTTTTCTGATTAATTCCCCTTGGATAATTAGGCTGTCTTCAAAAATCGTTTTCGGGTTATACATATCATAGACACTTCCATACGTCATTTCACGATACCCGTCCTCCAATTCTTCTACTTCAAGTATCAATTTGATCTGATCGCCAATATTAATACCCTCATAATTCCTGGCAATGAATTGGTTTAATTTCAAACTATCCAATAGATCCAATTGTTCAAAGGTCGCATTGTACAAATCCCAGTGCCTTTCAAGGTTTTGGATTGATAATGATCTATTGTTCAAACTTAGATGGAAGAGTATCATCATGACCTCTCTATTAATAGTTCTTGATTTAATATTGAAGCGCGTATTTAATTCGGCTTTCAATTCACTTTCGTAAGGATAGGTATTTAGGGTTTCGCTAATAAATGAAGGTATATTTTCAGAATGAATATGAAATATCGAATCTTCAGGAATACTTTTGTAATTCTGAATTTCAATGACTTCACTCTGCTTTATTACATAATCAAAATACCTGTTGAGTTCTGGCTTAGAGTTGCAAGAAAAGTGCAAAAGGCAGATAATTGGTAACAGCAGTTTTTTCAATTTTATACACTGATCAAAAATCATTTGGTTTAGTTTGTAAACGCTATTTCTTATTGATCCAATCAATGGCTGAACGAACACAATTATCATTTTCACCCAAAGGCTCTTCTACAAAAGGAGTCTCTTCGTCCACATCTACATACTTATCGTAGACATTTCCATTTCGATCTTTGTAATAACTGACAGAAATGGTCATCGCAATTGCATCATTGATCACTTCCCAATCCGTCACCGTGATCATTCCCAAGGTTTTTTGCCCAAAGAATTTCGTTTTTTCCCTTCCCTTAAATATTACCGCTATAGCTTCACCCGAGCTAGTTGTGTAGACGCTTGTCAAAATGGCTATATTAGGATCATTCTGTAGATTACAATCATCCTTCAATTCTATAGAGTAATCATCGTAGTAAAAGTGATTTTTTTCTACTTTCCAAGTTGCATTCTCTGCTTCCGTCAACCCTTGTGAGCCTCCGACACCTCCATTTCCTATGATTAATGCTAGTCCTTCTGCCATAGGATGCATATTTCCACCACCATTATATCTCAAATCAATAATCCAATTTTTTGCCCCTTCATTTATTAATTTGCACACCTGAGATTGGATCTCAAAGGCCTTCTTTTCATTATCGCCCATTGGCAGACCAACAATTCTCACATACCCAATATTGCCTTCCAACATTTCTGAATGGAAAGAATATGTTTGCCCCATTTGAATCTTATTGTAAATTTCTGATTCAAAAGATTTCTGATGGTCTTTTAGTTCTCCACTGAAGTAGTTTGCGATTATTTGACTCTGTTTAAATATCCGCCCATGCTCATCGCCCAAAGATTTCAGGAGGTATTTGAATGCTGGACCTAAGTCATCAATCGATTGTGCATCTTTGGCAAGTTCCGAAATATGACTTTTCAGAGCGCCCCAATCCACTTTGTCCCTGTAAAGTGAGGCTTCTTCTGCATGAGAAACCACACTACCCAAGACTTTTTGAATTCTGGCGTTTTCCTGACCGCAAGCATTAATTGCAAAGAATAATATAATTCCTAAAATGTATTGCTTCATTGTATTTTTATAATCTAAGTGATGTGTATGGTTTAGTTGTAAGTCGATTGGTCGTGTAGCACATTTTTTAAAGGTAGTTTTTTTTGTTTAGTTTTTTATTTTATCAATGATAATATTTAAAGCGGATTTTGCCTCTTTCATAACAGGCAAAAATGGCCATATGTGGGGCATGTTTACTCCTCTTATGACTTCAAGGTCAATCTCAGTATTTTCCATTTTTTTGATCGCTAACAATTGATCAGGGAAGGTAATATCGTGTTCAGCTATGAAAATTATTGTTTTTGGAAAACTCTTAAAACTACCATATAAAGGTGAGATAATCGCATCCTTTAAGTCTTTGCCATCAGCACACATTTTCTTAGCACTCCGAACGCCAATCTTTGACAACATAGGATCACTTTTATTTACATCCTCTATGTCAGAATTGGTCATTGATGCATCCATTACAGGCGAAATAAGGATTATGCTTTTTGGCAATTCTGTTTTACTTTGAATCAATCTTTGAGTGAGCGCAGCAATCAAAGTTCCTCCAACCGAATCTCCAATTAATATTATTTGATTTGATTTAAAGGCACTTAATCCTGCATTATAAACCTCATCAATGTTTTTTGATATTTCCACAATATCATGTTCAGGAGCTTTTGGATAATCACACATCCAGGCTGCGCAATCCGTGTGTTTGACTATAGTTTTTAAGGTCGTCCAATGATGTTTCGATGGCCCAGAAACAAATGCTCCTCCATGAATAAATATCAATAATTTATTTGACCTTTCACTTCTATTTATCTCGGTTATTTTAGTCTTTGATACTTCAAAATTTCTTACCTGCGAATGTTCAGAAAATATTCCTTTTGGATCGTGGACATCCTCTTTTCTTAGTTTTTTATAATTTATAGGATCTTGGCTAAATTCTTTTTTGATTCCCTTTAATTTAATAATCCATTTTGTAATATAATAGGATAGACTTTGTTGCATGATTAATCTTTCATATTGAAATTCAATATACTGTATTTCTAATTTCTTGCTATAGGCACTGAGTCCATTTCATATGTTAACGGCTGACCTCATTTTTGAAATTCAGATCTGGTCATGATTAAAGGTAGCCCAATTAAGACCAAAGCAATCAGATTTATCAAAATCACATTGTGAATTGCGCCATAATAAAGTGAAATTCCGCTGTCAATTAAGAACCAGGACAACATACCATACCACATTGCCTTGTATGCCCACATCTCCTTTTTCTTAAATGCATTTTCAGATATCATAACCATCAAAATATGAAATCCAACTATCGTACCACCAATAATACCAAAAAGCCAATTCTTTAGTTTTAGTACATCCGGATTGAATTCTTCCATACCGAAAAACACATCTTTTGTATAGTTATTGTGTAGCTCAAAGGCAATAGAATTTCCTGCGAATGCTACCAAAAGTCCAACCATTATGGTCATCACATTTGCATAGGTCAACCACTTCTGCCAAAATCTAAATTTCTTATCAGCTTCATTCATTTTTATTCTTTATTTGATTACGGAAGTCTTCAAAATTCAATTCAAGCTTCACCGTCCAGTCTTGCTATCGTTATATTTATAGTTAATGTTACCCTTCAGCTATATTTCAAAATGAATCGATAACTATTATCCCTGTATTCTCAAAATCATCCATTTTTGGCAGTGCCAATTTTGCCTCTTCCAGATTTATCGTTTTTTCAATAAGCTTTTCAGGATTTAGTTTCCCACTTTTTATCATTTCCAACATTTCGGTATACTTAAATGCCTGCATGCCATGACTTCCAATCACTTCCAATTCATTTGACATTACCAGGTCCATAGGAATTTTGGGGTGTTGATGATCTCCAGTCATAAGGCCAACTTGAATATGCCTCCCTTGCTTTCTTAGGTTGGCTATGGAATTAAAACATGTAATTTGACTTCCTAGCGCATCAATGGAAAGGTGTGCACCTCCGCTCGTTACATCTTTTACCTGCTCGACTACGTTGGTATTTTTTGATGCATTGATTACTTCACTTGCCCCCAATTGTTTGGCAAGATTAAGTGTATCATCATCGATGTCAATAGCTATCACCTGTGCTCCAAAAGCATTGGCTATCATGATCGCAGACAAGCCAATCCCGCCACATCCATGGACAGCCACAAATTGACCACCTCTTACTCTTCCCTGGTCCACAATCGCTCTGTAAGAAGTAATAAAACGACATCCCAAAGTAGCAGCTGTTGCATCACTTATCTCATCGGGGATCTTGACCAAATTAGTGTCTGCGAAATCCAGTCTTACATATTCAGCGAATGAGCCCCAATGGGTAAACCCAGGTTGAGATTGGTGGTCACATATTTGATGATTTCCCGAATGGCATTGGACGCAACTTCCGCAGCCACAAACAAATGGAACTGTGACGCGATCACCGATTTTGAAATTTTGGACATTTTTGCCAACAGCTTCAATAGTGCCTGCCAATTCATGCCCAGGCACATGGGGTAAGGTGATATCAGAATCATGTCCCATCCAACCATGCCAGTCGCTTCGACATAAGCCTGTCGCGGTGACCTTTACCACTACGCCATGATCTTTTGGACTTGGGTCCAATACATTTTGAATTCTTAATGGTCCTTGATATTTTTCGTAGACTATCGCTCTCATGCACTGATGTTTTTTCGGATATTTTTGCCTTTGGGCTATTCTAGTTTACAACTTTGCTTTGAGGAGAATAATTAGCTCAAATCAACTGCAAATAGAAATGTCCTCACTTCTTTCATCCAAGTTAAGATAGAAGCAAAAAAGGTACGACTTTTCAATCATACCTCAAGGATTCTTTTCAGCAAAGTGACTACCCTCAATCATTCGGCAATGCTTCGAATTCAGCCTTTTTGTCCATAAACCATTTTTGCATCGATTCAGGTGATTGCATCAAGGTTCGCATCTTTTGCATGGCCTCCATATGGGAGGGGTCCTGAATTTTGAACATTTCTGTCCCATGATTTTTACTGAGTTCAGCAATTTCTTCAAATGTTTCGGCTTGGAATATTTCATCACAAGCACCGCCCAATTGTTTGCACGTCATTGACTTCATAGTTATTTTATTTTAAGTTTCAGAAATTCGTCCAACCTAGTGAATACAGAGCCCCAACCATTTTGAATGCCCATTTTCTCCTGTTGAATTTTGTATGCTTCAGTAGGATGAATTACATTGAAGGTAAACTCGGTTTTGTCACCAATGGACTTAAAAAGTGATTGTATTTCGACGCCTTCAGTCATGGGCTTAAAGTCTGCTTTAGAACATATTCTTTCGTGGTGGATTATTTCAATGTATACTCCCTCGGCAATAAAGGGCTTTCCATTTGGCATCAGCATCGAATATCTCCACTCACCACCTACAATGAATTCATGCTTTTCCACTTTGGTGTCAGATCCTCTTGGATTCCACCATTGTACAATATGTTCGGGAACAGTCCATGCTTCCCAAACCAGGGAAATGGGTGCATCGAAGACCCTCTTAATTTGTACCGTTCTATTCAAATATTCATTTCCTTCTATCATTCTTTTTTGATTTTAATTGTAGTAGATAATCCTCAAATGAGTCAATCCTCTCTTCCCATTGTTTTTGAAATTGCTCAATCCAAAGAAAAGCAGGAATTAGACTTTTAGGTTCTACAGAATAGAATCTCTCCCTACCCTGCTTTTTTACATTCACCAGACCACATTCATCCAATATTTTCAACTGCTTAGAAATAGCTTGCCGACTCACCTCAAAATGTTCCGCTACTTCATTCACAGAGAGATCCTTGCTTGATAAGATATTGAGGATTTCTCTTCTTACTGGGTCCGCTATTGCCTGAAATACATCCCTTCTCATAATTTTGAAAGCATTATCCTGAGTAAATAAATAGGGTGAGTTAATTTTTAATTTTTTAGAATTTTTGAGGATAAATAATCAATATGCAACTATTTGGTTGCGAATGTAAACGCAATTAATCGGTTGCGCAAATTTTTGGCTTATTAATTTTGATTTATTCTTGTTGGAAATAGCAAAAGGCAATCAAGTCTCTCGTAAATTTGCCTCTCCCGCAACCTTACAACAATTGTTTTTAAAATAACCTGACAAGAAGTGATCTTATGTCAATTTCTAGTCTATCTGAAAGTCACTTCTATTGTATAATTCTACCGTCCTAAAGCGCTTTTTTAATCAAGCCCAGCATACGATTGGCTTCTGAAGGTTGACACCAACGCAGCACTACAACCAGGTTATTTTCAGGCTCAATAATAATGTAATTGCCACCAAAACCAGCTGCATAAAAACCCTTATCGCTCAGTTCTGACATTCTATTTTCCTCTCCATCCTTATTGAGCCACCACATGAATCCGTACGACTTATTGGACGGAGAAGGCGAGGTAGCTTCGCTTAGCCATTGTTCGCTTATCAGCTGCTGGTCTTTCCATTTTCCTCGATTCATACAAAGGAGTCCAAATCGAGCATGGTCTTCTGTACTTATAAAAATACCACCTCCAGAGTGGCCTCCTCCACTTACGGATTGCACTTGAATACCATCAATTGTTGTCCATGAATTTTCATAGCCATACCACCTCCAAGTTGTAGAGGCTCTGATGGGGTCCATTATCTTTTCTTTGAGAACTTGAGGCAATGGTTTTCTCCAAACTTGAAGCAGGCAATAGGCCAGAAGATTTACCCTCACATCGTTGTATTCCATTTCTGTACCAGGCTCGGCCATTTCTGCTTTTTTCCAATTGTGAACATCGCCTGTCCTGGGTGGTCTGTCATTCCAATCATATCCTCCCCACAATTGCCCGGACCAGGCAGAAGATTGATTTAGAAGATGAGCCCAGGTAATCTTACTATTGTGCCCGCCATCAAAATGATGATCCCAAACGTAGGTATTAACTTTATCTGTCACCGACTTTATCAAACCCTGATCCACAGCCAAACCAGCCATTGTCGACAAGTAACTCTTGGTAACGCTAAAGGTCATGTCCACCCTCCTGGTATCTCCCCATTCGGCTATGACGTAGCCATTCTTCAGAATCATGCCTGCAGGTCCGCCTCTTCGCTTTGTAGGTCCCAATATCGTGTGATAAGGCTCTCTTTCAAAACCTTTGAGGATGGCTTGTCTGAGGTCTACAGGACCAGAATATTCATTTTTTTTAACCGAATCTATGGCAGCCGAAAGTAGAGTCTTGTTGACACCAAAATCGGCAGGATTTCTTTTTTCCCATTCATTTCTCTCTGGAAAATAAATGCCTTCCTGAGAGAATGATAATTGTGCACAGAAAACAAATAACAATAGAAAAACACTCTTCTTAAAAAGTCCTTTAGTTTTGGTTAAGCTCATATTTTTTATGAATTGTGGTTAATAGTTAAGTATATGGGTAGTAGTGAATTACTTGGCAAAGGTCCTACAATTTATTTCCCCTTTAGTAATTTCACTAGCTACGAAATTAATCTTACTATTCGCTCTTTTAGTCATTTTATTTGAGATAAAAATTTGGAGACCACATTCAAGCTAGCTTCTTTTGCATTAATATCATAATTAGCTCCATCATTAAATAGCTTTTGGGCAAAGGCATGTCGTGCTTGAGGATAGATAAACAATGTTGCCGAACCAGATAATTTGTTAACCGAATTGAAAAAATTGATTGCTCCATCTGGGTTATCCCCACCGCCCATAACCATCAAAGTAGGGAATGTGATTTTGGCCAATTTGGACTCATCCTGAGTTACATTGCCATAAAATAGAATTAGTCCATCTACAATTTCTTGATGTTTGATCGCTGTGTTTGATGCTGGTACAGTTCCTAAACTAAATCCCCAAAAAATGATTTTGTCATACAATTTATCTGCCTCTGATACCACTTGATCAATAAAATTCCAGGCATTGGCCTGATCAATAGAATTCATCAGTGCACGTGCTTCTTGATTCGTCTTAGCAGATTTACCCTTGTATAAATCCATAATAATAACATCGTAACCGCCGGCTTTTAATAGATCTCCAATTTCATAACTGAGATCAGAAACCCCAAACCAATCATGAAATAGCAGCACTACAGACTTCGAATCGTTGCTGGATTCATAATAATAAAACGATGTTGAATTAAGTTTGATGGTCTTTTTGTTGTAGCCTTCTCGGGTTTGGGCATGAAGGTGATCAGACGAAAGACAGCTCAAAAATAAAACTAGAGAAAATAAGAGTTTGCGATTCATAATGCTATTATTTAATGATGCTATTATTTAATGAATATGCCTTTTAAAATTGTGCTGATGCTTACTCTATTAAGACTTTTATCACTTAACACATATGGTCATTTTTCACTTAATTCTTTAACCTTAGTCAACCAATTTTTCCAAACAACTTTTTGCGCTTCAAAATCCGAAGTGTAAGGGCCCGCGTAGATTCCAAGCTTTGAAGTAGAACCGCTGTCCTCTATCGTATACCTTTCTTCATACTTAAATCCACTGAAATCATAATCGACTTGAATGAGTTCATTTTCGATTATTTTGGTTATTGTTCCTGTAGATACAATTTTGTCTGGTTCATATTTGAAATGAACATCAGACCCGAGCTTCCAATCGGATTCCACAAAGGCATTCTTATCGAATATATTTCCTAGCTCTTTTGCATATTCTTTACTTGTGATAAGGTTCCATACTTTAGCAGAATTAGCATCTATATCCACACTAATTGAAAGAATTTTAGATTCATTCATATTTGGAGATTTACAATTAATCAATGTAAACGTAATAAGGACTAAAATTACAATTGAGTATCTCATACCGATTAATTTTATTTTTCTATCAAAATATGCTTTTCAACTTATTCCAAATTCTTTTATGCAAAGGAGGTCTTCTCACAGTAAATGAAATCAGATGAGCTTGTTCATTCATCTTGAGTTTGATTTCAAGTTTATTCTTTTCAATAAAATCGCTCCTAAATATAGTCTTTTCTTCTCGTCCATAACCGATGTAAGAAGCTACAATTGTTATAGTATCAGATTCTGTCAATTCTTCTGTGAGGTCCACAAAAAACTCTCCGTCTATACCAGTAATAGTACCTTTTTCAGTTCCCTTGATCAAAATAGTTGCACCTATTAATGGTTCTCCGTGTTCGTCAACCAATCTACCCGTTACTTCAAGGGTACTATCAATTTGACTAGAATTTGAGTTTTGACTTTCTCGATTTTGTAAATCAGATTCGTCTGAAATTTTAACCTTATTGTCCTCTGCAACGAATTCCGTTTGGAACTGCCCACCATCATTTTGCGAAAAAGCTGGTGAATTTGTGGCCAATAGTCCTAATGTTCCAGCTACTAATAAACCCTTCTTTTTAGTTTGTAGAAATCCAGAATCTTTGTTTTTCGCAAGCATTTTTTCATCATAAATGCCACAAACTTTAGTTTCACTCTGAGCATGTTTCAGAGCAATCTCCCATTCCGTTTTACCACGAAAATCAAATATAACATTATCGCATTGTCCACATATTCTCCCTTTCTCACACTCAGGCATTGAATCCCAAATTTGATTGCATCCCTTTATTTTGGAAAAATTGATTTTTGAATTCATACCTCTTGATTTATGTAATATGATAATCCTGTAGGCTATTTAGACACCGTTATATTCTATAACGTTTTTCTCTGCTCAGGTGTCAATTATCAATTCATTTTTTAATTAATGAAGTGAATTAATTCTACTTTAAGAGATTTGTGTTCACAAAATTAATGACTACAGAGAAGTCTCCTTATGTGAGCTTGCGAACATAGAGAAATTTACGAACGCAGCGCGTTCGCCTTATGTTTAATAGAATGATGTTCAGAAATTAATAGAAATTTCTGGTTTCTGAAATTATCTTCGAGATACAACTAAGGCGACACCCTACAGGGTCGAATATGACTTCCCCCTTGTGCTGAAATAAGACGACCTCTCTGAGGTCAGGGCATTGGGACATATGGATTTGCGGAGTTAGCTGTTGACATCATATAATAAACGTCAACATCGAGTTCTGGGAAATTTTAACATTGTTTCTGAATACCTTAGGTCTCAAAATCAGTATAAAATTGACAAAAACCTTAAAGTAGGGGAATTCAGAAGTAACAATCATTACATCCTTTGAGTACAGCTGGAGAGCTTGAGAATATTCGAGGGCAAAAATTGGCCTTATTCAGTTTAGTATTTTGGATTCCTATTTTCTGTTAAAAACTCAAAAGTGTTTGAGGATAGCAAATGATTACTTGAAAGTATACATTCAGGTAAATTAATACCTTTCAATTGAAACTTTAGCTTTTGATCCGAGTTTTTTGAGTTTAAGAAAATGGGGATTCAAAATGCGTTAAGAACTGAATAAAGCCTTGGGTTTTTTGGATCGTTTTTGGGCCAAGCCAGGACTGAATGATCTTTTATGTAATAAAAGTGATAATGATAATTATCAAGTGAAGGAACACGATAGTGGTGGGTGAGCATCGCCCGTCAAGACGAATGACCAAATGAGTTGAAAAAATATTACCCTGTTTTCTCGTAAAAAGTATCAAAAATGGGGTAATTTTTTCAGAAGAAACATGCGAAAAGAGTCGATATCTAAGGAAAATAGTTTTTTATGAATACCCCTAAAGTAGAATCAAAAACATATTGTTAATTCCTTTGCAATATTTCAATACCCCCTTTTTGTTGTCTGTCTCAATATTGGCAGCCCAGACAACACCTTCTTTATTGTCGTGGATAGATTATGTCCAATCACAGAATAGGCACTCAATTTTGGATTCGGGCTCTTCCCTTCACCCAGCCTCCGAATATGAATTTCATGCCATGTAATATCCACAAAACCACTGCTATCCAACCTCTTAAATCCAGACTTTGGAATAGGAACATCAAGGTAGGTAAGATTGCCTTCAAAAATCCGATTGACTAAATCTGGATAAAGTGTAAAAGGGCGAGCGATCCCTACCACATCCAATTCTCCATCAGCAATGGCATTTTCCATAGTCTCTACTGTCCTGAAACCACCCGTCAACATCAGTGGGACATTCAACAGCTGACGCGCTTTTTTCACATAATCCAGAAAATATGCTTCTCTCTCCTTTGTACTCTTCTTAAGGTAAATACCAGTCATGGCAGGACGTTCATATGTACCGCCGCTGATTTCAACCAAGTCTATACCTTCCTTATCCAGCAATCGAACCACATCCATCGACTCCTCTTCTGTAAAACCGCCTCTTTGGAAGTCTGCAGAATTGATTTTAATGCCTATTGGAAAATCACTGCCTACTTTTTTGCGAATATTTCTGTACACCTCTAAAACAAACCGCGCTCGATTTTCCAGGCTCCCACCCCATTGATCTTCTCGTTGATTGACCAAGGGTGATAGGAATTGGCTCACCAAATAGCCGTGAGCACCATGAATCTGCACACCTGTAAAACCCGCCTCCTTCAAGATAGCCGCCGTATTGCCAAATCGTTTGATAATATCAAAAATCTCTGGTTCTGTTAATGCTCTTGGTTGTTTAAACAATGCCGACATTCCTTTTATCTTCGTCCTGACAGCAGAAGGAGCCACCACTTCTTTGTTCAATGCCCCAATGGCCTGTCTACCTGGATGATTGATTTGTGGCCAAAGATGAAGGCCCGTGTCTTTAACTACCTTGGCCCATTGTTTCAACTGTTCAAAATCAGTTTTGTCTTCGACAATTACATTCCCTGGTTCGCCAATCGCCCTTCGGTCTATCATAATATTACCCGTTATTATCAGACCTGTACCTCCATCCGCCCAACGTTGGTAGGCATGGATGATTGATTTGGTGGGGCCATGATGCCTTGGTGACATATTCTCACTCATCGCCGACTTGGCAATTCGATTTTGAAGTTTGGCTCCACAGGGTAGAATAAGTTCTTCTTGTAATTTCATTAAGACAGATATTATTGAAAGGGCATTTTTTTATTTAATTGTCATCGGCATGAGTCCATTTAAGAGATAAAAAATAGCTGATTCCAACATTAGGCACATTCTTACCAAATGTTATTTTTCCTTATACCTCAAGATAGCTTGTTTCAAGGAATCCAACAATTCTTCTTTATCATTTGTAAAACCTGAAATTCCAAGTTTACGGTTAATATCTAAAGCTAGAAAAATGGGCTGGCTACCCGAGCGTGATACCCTTGCCTGAAAATAACTATTAAATTGTCCTACTGTTTTGAACGGCTTTAAACCATGGGTCTGCTTATTAATAAGTGGATTTTCTACCCAATGATTCCAAGGTAATTCAGTCCTATCGTCCACAGTCAATGGTATAAATAGAAACTCATTATCAATGAATGATTTCACCTCTTCAACATTGAGCAACGCATCTTCTATCCTTCTACAATTTGTACAACCATAGGCCGTAAAATAAATCAGTAGGGGTTTATTCAGTTTATATGAGTTTTCTAATTCTTTAAAAAGATTAATATTTTGAATCCCATTTAACAAATAAGAATCGGATGTAAGCAAAGAGTCAAAATAAGAATTTGAGGAAGTATTAATAATCTGTGTTTTAGTATTATCTGATAAAACAAATGGCTTAATATTTCTTATAAATGAAATGTTGTACAATGAGTCATAATAGTTAGGATGAGTAGCAACATCTTCATATTTAATGTCATTCGAACAGGATGAAAAAACTAATAAAAATAATATGAGTATCAAATTTGTATTCATGGTTTATCAATTTTGATAGCTCTACGCATAAAAGGCCTTTTAATTGTATGAGAAAAACGACGATTCAATGCGAATTGTTGGAAATGGATTCTTATTTCTTTTTTTGTTTAAACAGGATAGAATTCTTGTCAGGGTCATAGATTCCTATATTTCTATAATGTTCATCTTCTGCTATTTCTCCCATAAGTTTGCCACCATATTTTTTTGTCAATTCAATAACCTTCTCTAAGTCTGAAACGACAATATCAAATTGATGTCTATTCTGAACAGCGGTATTTCCTGCTATCTCTGCCGGACAAAAAAGAAGCTTCAATCCTCCCCACACACCAGAATACAGCTTGGAGCCATACATTTCTTTTTCCGCGAATTGAATATTGAAGGTATTAGAATAAAAGGCCAACATTTGTTCCATATTCGTTACTGCCATTGTCATTCCTTCAATTTCGTAATCTATTTTATTCATTTTTTGGGCATTTATAGTTTGTGTAAAAATGATCATTAATAAAATCGAGGTGAAGTAATTCATGTTAATTTTTCTTTGTATTGCAATCTGTTTTGTAAATGTGTTACGAGCAATTTTTGCTTGACATGACATTGACAATTAAATCCAGACTGTTCATTTTTCTAAGTTTGAAGCTAATGAAATTATATTTGCCATGCACTTTCTAGAGGAAACAGTGTGTAGAACAAATTGCACTAAATTATTTTTTGTCATTGTCATCCCGACCAAAGTGGAGGGATTGTCAATGGACAAAAAGAAATTATTTCGACCAAAGTGGAGAAATCTAAAAGTGCAGGTCTGTTATCAACCCTCAGTAGATTTCTCCGTTTAAGTCGAAATTAGAATCACTCATAATTGCCAATCCCTCCACTCGTTGCACTCGGTCGGAATGACAATTATTATTTCTGATTTTCTCTTTTAGTGCAATTTAAATTTTATGCGCACGAGGAGTCACTTATTTAAGGATGCCTTTTTCTACAACGAATTTTCTTCAATTATCATTTACCACATTCACCTTGATCAATAAGCTGCCTATTGTATTTTCTGCAATATTCTTGAACCCTTTTCCTTGAATTCTCAATATTTTTCCATCACTGATATTCTTAGGTATCTGAACTTTAATAATTTCCTTATCCAAATGTGGAATTTCAATTACTTTATCCGCCTTTTTTAGATCAGATTGTCTAATTCGACATTGATAAATTAGATCAGATCCATCTCTGGAAAATACGTCATGTTTGATTTCCTCAATAGTAACTATCAAGCTTCCAAAAGTACTCTTAGCCTTATTTTTCCTGTTAGAAAACATCTTCCATATCCCCTTGTTTTCGATATAAAAATGCCCTTTATTCTTGAACTTGAGCTGCATTCCGCTTCCCACTCCTTCTGGTATCTTTAATTCTTCGATGGATTCGCTCAGAACCAAGCCTCTTCCAGCACAAGTTGGGCATTCTTTGGAGTTGTTACAGCCAGAACAAGGAATATTCCTCTTGTATTTAATCTTCTTTGTAATACCAGAATACATTTCTTCAAGTGTCAACTTCAAATTAATGCCTAGGTCATTCGAATTTCTTGCCATGGTTTATTTTTGCACCTCAAAATAAGACAATTGATGAAACTTGATGAATTCAATGAGTCAGTCATTCTTCGCTGAAGTTTGGGTTTTTCTCCCTATTTTTCTTTTCCACCAAAAAATTTTCCATTTAAATTCAAATGTTTCTAATTGCCAATTGATATCAAATTTGGTCTCATTTCCAAACCCAATGTAAGGAGGTATTTGGACTTTACAATGAAGCATAGGAGGATTATTTATTACCTCTTTTCTGTATTCCAGATCTAGTTTAGATTTCTCAAATATTTCAATTTCTACAATTGTTTCTTTTTTGCTGGCTTTAAAAATATAGAGTTCGATTAGATAGATATTCTCGAATTCAGAAATTAATTGTTTGACCGCGGAATCTAAATTTAATCTTTCTTTCAAGGATAAAAGCTTCTTTCTAATTCGATTCGTCTCGAAAAAATCTTCTCCTTCCATTATTTCTGCGTCAACTTTTTTAATCACATATTTCACATTACTAGAAATGTTATTCCAGGAATGCACCTTCGCCATATCAATAAGTTGACTTGTCGCTTCTTTGATCTTTTGACTTAGATTTTCAGTAGTGATTTTGTCTCTTCCCAATTGCTTACTTTTTATCAGGCATACATCTCTCCCTCATTAGATTGATCTTTTGTGGGCATTCAATTTTGCTTAAATTTTTGAATTCTAAAATATGCATGACATTTAACTATTCAAGCCTGAGATTTCATGTACTCCATCCTTTATTACCATTTCCCAAAAGTGTTTCATGTTGTAAAAAATTTGAGTTTTAGGATATTTCCCTTGTTCTTTTTTCCCACTCCATGTTAAATGTACTAGGGCTAGTTTTTCTTTGTCGTAAGAAAATAGCACGTCGTCATTGCCCTGCCTCTTCGCCATTGCGGTCAATTCTTTTCCATATAAGGGATGACCCTGATCAAGTTCTAATTTTAATTCATTTTCAAGCGACTCTCCCAAATCTGGAAGTTCATAGGCATCAATCCAGGAATCTGGCAATTCCATTGAAAATACAGGATCATGTACGGCTTCGTCAAGATGGCTGTCATATCTCAACATATCTGAAACAACTTCACAAATACGCTCACGCGAAAGTTCTTCTACAAATAAGTCAGGAGGAATGATATAATTTTTATTAGAACCCTTCTTTTGTACTGTTTCTTCAACTCGAGCATTGAAATAATTATAAGTCCAAATATTCAAATTGTAACACCTACCATCTGGAAGCTTTACCTGAACATTCATAAAATCATTTTTAGGATCCCAATCATTTTCATCAGCCCAATTTTCGGACTCTAGCCATAATTCAAATTCAGGAGACAATGTGTCATTGAGGTAGTAATCTGAAATCCAAACCAACCTCCCGCTATCTCCTTTTATTCTAGTCTGACCTTTTTTCTGATTTCTTGCTACTACCTGATAAGATTTGTTCAGTGTTAAATGCATTCCATAGACTCCAACATCAATGCAGTATACTATATCTTTGGGTTCACTCATCTTTTACAAATACTTCATCATACTTTTGCAAGCCTGGTATTTCTTGTTCGCTGGTAACAATATCTGTAAATGTAAAGTACACCAAGTTCAATTCATCACCATGAATCTCATAAGAAGCATCTTTAAATCTTGATGGATTGACATTGCCCTCTGAAATCCACACATCGTCTCCATAAAAGGAATCCCAAAAAAAGAATTTTTCAAGAATTATTTCAATCGATTCTTCTTCAGGACTATAGGTGCCTAATTCAACACTTATCGCTGAAGTATCATCCATTGTTGTTCCCTTATAGAGGCCCAGGACAGTTCGGTTGTATTCGAATTCTCCAGTGTCATGAAAGGTAACTCTAATATGGGTTTCTCCTCTTTCGATTATTGGTTCGTTATGCCCAACCCATACTTTATTGGGGAAGGAGCGAAACCATGTTCCTTCTAATTCATGCGGAATTCTTTCGATTGTCGTGGATGACTCCTTTCCACAGGAATTCAAAAGTAAAATGCTCGTCAAGAAGAATGCAATGAAGTAAGCTTGTTTCATGTAATGGTATTTATGATTCACTAATATAACGAATATTAGAATATTATATCTTGAAAAATGCTTGTTTACGTTAAGTTCAAGATCTGTTTTGTTCGAAAAAAGCTTCTTATTTCTCTATTTCACAATGGGGCAAAATGGATTGAATTCGATTGATTTCTTTATTTGAAATTGGATTGTTCTTAACTATTAACTTCCTCAACTTTTTCAAATTTGAAATCTCACTTGGGAAATGCTCTATTTTGTTATTACCAAGATCGAGCACTTCCAGTTTTTCTAGTTTATTCAGCGATTCATGAAGGTAATCTAATGGATAATGGACCATAATAAGTTCTTTTATGGATGCCAATTCAAAAATTGATTTTGAAAAAGAATAACTAAATTGAACTCCAAACCTACTGAAGAAAATCTTTACTTTTTTTAAGTTGTTTAATTTTGACATGGCTTCAAAACTTATGTCAAAATCGTCCAAATGTATGGTTAGAGATTCTCTTAAGTTCAAGCTTCTTATCTTTTCTGCTATTGGGATGGTATCTGCTTTTTTTATTCTTGTATGATTTCGATATACCCATCTGTAAAGTTGTTCATACAGATCTATTTCAATATTGATATTCATTTGTGTCGCTAATTCGATACCTTTTTCCACCTCATTTAAATCACTACTTGCTAGAAATTTTCTGATTTCTTCCGTCATGAGCTTGGATTTTTCCTGATTGATTTAACTATTGATTTCGAATAAACTTCTTAATTTTCATTCGGCACCTGCACATAAATTTAGCAGTAAAAATAATAGCTAACAGCATTCAATTTAGTTCATTCAACCTTTCAATGTAGAGCAGCAATTTTTCATTGTTTATCTCAAAATCTTCGGTTATAATATTTGACTCCGCAAGTGAAAAGATTAAATCATTTCTTCCGACAATCTCTGCATTCGAAAATTTCTTATTTACAGTTAGAAAATCAATAACACTAATCCATCGATCATTTTCATATGAAATAACACCATGGATTAATTTTTCACCAGTGAGGCTAAATATTTCAAAATCATTTCCATTCCTCTTATACGTAAGGGCATGTTTGTTATTCAATATTATTTTTGAAGGATCATCTTTAGGAAAGTCAATTTTTGTAATAATTTGCTTTTCACTTTTTGAAGAAATTTCAGCTGTGTTTTTTGAAGTTCCACAACTTATAAAAAATCCAATCATTAAAATGCAAGCTAGCTTATTCATATTCATTATTTATTTTAATACTGCCTTTATGCTTATAACCTTAAGTATCTATTTTGTACCAATCCTAAATGATGATCTCATACTGATGCTGACCAGAGAATTGAAATCAATCAACTACAAATTTCTTAGTTAGTATTTCATCTGTTGACGCACATTGCAAAATATACATTCCTTTCGCATAGGTAGAAACATCAATTTGATATTCCAGTCCATCTATCTGATCAGAATAAACGAGTTGTCCGGCGGCATTAAAAATCATTAGTCTTGACGCCTTTTGTTCCGTGCCCAACACAATGTTGACAGTTTGGCGTGATGGATTGGGAAATATATTTAATGTTTTATTGTCCAATGTTTCATTGATTATACTGGAAGTACTATTACCGAATATTCTCAAGTTATTAATAAACCAAACGCCATCTGCCCAGACATTTTTGAATTCTGAAACTATACCAATTCTGATGCTTGAATCTGTTAGAATCGTGTCCAATTCAATTTGGATTGTTTGAAAGTCTGATTCGCTGGGAACCCAATCCTTATTGCTAATGTCATGCGTTTTATCAAAATGCTCAATCAAAATCCAATCTTCTAATGAATATCCGCCTTTCTCCTCATCCCAGATGCCAGCACAACTGTCACTTGAAGTATAGTAAATCGAAAGCTGGGTAAAACTATTCAATTCTCCTAATGCATAATCCAGTTCAAGCTTAGGATTCTCGACTCCTTCTACATCAACATGAGGGACCAAAAACCCATTAAGGACTCTTCCAAAATAGGGTCCGCTCGATTCTTTCAAATATCCATTCGATGTTTTCCATTGCTGAAATTCTCCCCAGTTTCCCGAACAATGGTACCATGATTCAGGCAGTTCGTTTTCAAATGATTCATCCAATAAATTTATAATTTGGGAATACATTGCTGTATTCAAAAGAAGAGCCAAAATTGTTATCAAATATTTCATATAAATATTTTTATGCATGCCCTACAATATAACAATTTCTGATCTGACCTCATTTGCATTGTCGGTAACAGCATCATATTATCGAATCAATGTGATATCTCCGTATTTGGTCATCAATGAATTGTTTGTCGTATTGTATCTATAATTCAACATGTATACATAAACTCCAGTTTCTAATGTCTTCCCCTGGTAAGTTCCGTCCCATGAATCTTCCAGCGCATTGGATTCAAATATCAATGCTCCCCATCTATCAAAGACCTTAAGGTTGTATTGAGAAAGTCCACAATTTGATATCGCAGAAAATTCACTATTTACATTATCTCCGTTTGGCGAAAATATATTCGGCATGTAAAGATTGCAATTGCATTGTTCCATTGCTATGACTATGGTATCAGTAATAGTACTGCCACAACTATCTGTGAATTCCACCCAGTATGTGCCTTGTTCCGTTACATTATAGATAGGGTCTGTGGATTCATCCTGCCACAAATAAGTTACATTTTCTGTAGTCGCATCCAGGATTATTGATTCTTCCAGGCAAATAATAGTGTCATTACCGAGGTCGACGGGCGAGAATGGGTTATAATTGATGGTGATGGTATCGGATACACTGCTACAGCTATTGGTTGCCGCCACCCAATAGACTCCTTGTTCTGTGACATTAAAGGTTGAGCTGGTAGAGCCATCTTGCCACAGATAAGTACCATTAATAATGCTAGCATCAAGTACAAAAGATTGACCTTGACAGAAAGTAGTGTCTTTGCCCAAATCTATGTTCGAGGACGAAATATAACTTATGTCAACGGTATCAGTAGTAGTGCCGCAGCTATCTGTAACAACCACCCAATATGTTCCTGGCTGAGTGACAAAGTACGACGAATTAGTGGTATTGTCTTGCCACAAATAGGTACCATCTGCCCCGCTAGCATCGAGTAATAATGATTCGCCCTGGCATAGCACGAGATCATCTCCCAAGTCGACAGTTGAGGAAGAATAATAATTGATGTTGATCGTGTCAGATAGGATTCCACAACTATCAGTAACCTCTACCCAATAAGTACCGGGTTCAGTAACAATATAAGTAGGATTGGTAGAGTTGTCTTGCCATAAATAACTGGCATTTGCTGTACTTACATCCAATATTAAAGACTCTCCTGGGCAGAGCGTAGCATCTTCGCCTAATTCTATTTGGCAAGGATCGTCCTCGACAATATAGATACCAGCCAAATCTGGAGCTCCAGGTGTATCCAAAAAAGTAATTTGAATTCCTTCCACTTCATCGGTTGCATTCAACCCAAAGTGCAGGTCAAAGTCAAGTGGTAGAATGTAACGTTGTTTGCCAAAAGTTCCGGTTGAGCATTCTGCAAAAATATGAAGCCATGGGATATCAGGGATTTGTATCCAATCGGCCTCTAGCACCACATGGGGGCTTGAATACACTCCCGTTGTTAATAGTAGCCTTACATTATAATTGTCTGGATGATAACTTGTCTCCAACAACAACTCATTTCCCATTGAATCAATCCATGTGGACCCAAATCTTCCTGTCATCACATCTCCATCATCAAAATTAACCCATGTAGAGTCATCAGGAAGGCCTGTTATAAACTCATCAGAACATCCATTTGGGTGTTCTGCACTTACCAAATAATCCAGAATATCATATCCTTCCAATGATTGAGCTGAGGTTACAGAGGTGTTCAATGCAATACAGAGAAAGATGATAAGTGTTCTCATTGTTTGTAATTAGTTACTGACTAAAGTATAAAATTTGAATTGATTTTCAAGGATTATATTTTGAAATAAGAATAAAAAGCATTGATTCGTCGCCTCGGTTGATACATTAGCAGCAAGCAAAAATGACCTAAGACAGAGGTAAATAAGCTTTAGATCTCACCATATATTTCAAGTGTATAGAACAAATTGCACTAAATTATTTTTTGTCATTGTCATCGATTTTTCTGATTATATGATCGATTTGCAATTTTGCATCTTTGCCCAGCTTCTTTTCTAGCTTGGATATTAATTCGTCAAAATCTGATTTATCAACATGATCTTTCAACTTTCCCAAGATCTCCACATAATCTCCAAAAAATGGAACTCCTCTCATAAATAAAAATGTATCATCCAATATTTGGTAATCAAAATAAGTGATACTCGTATCTTTCAGCAATCTAAATGCTAAAGAATAATTCTCTACCTCAATTAATTCTTTCGCGAAATAAGTCTTCATATTTGGAATTGAATGTGGAACATTCTTAGTGTCAATTTCAAAAATATCTATTGCTTCGTCAAACAATTCGATTGCTTTTTCGACATCTCCTCTTTTTATACTTGTTAATGATAGAAAGAACTTACTTTCTGATGTTGGATGTTCGCTATTCAATTTTTCAAAAATCTTATGTGCCTCCTCAAATCTTTCCTTATGAAACAACGAAATCCCTTCCTTCCTGGCAGAATCTTCCGCGTTTTCTTTTTTGATTATTGATGGAGAATCTCTTTTTGATTCAACTTCTCTATTGGTTCCAAAAAATCTATTTAAAATCGATTTTAGCATTGTGATTTTGATTTACTTGATGATAGCCCTTTTCACGGTTTGAAATTTCTAATTGTAATTACTGATTGACCCTATTCCTTATTTTTATCCAAGAAGTCTATTTCAGTTTTTTCTCTCATGATAGTATTGACAATGTGATCAGCCTTTCTTGTAGTTTCTGGCAATCTATATTTGGTGCACATCCTCAATGTAGTCTCAGTGGCCGTTTTCAAACTTACCTTGTGCCCAATACTTACAAAAACAGGCTTGACATCCTTTTGAGTTCTCAATACATTCCCAATCACTTCTCCCTCCCAAATAAGAGGTAGTATTGATCCTCTTTCAGAGTCCAAGTCTTCCTTATTCCAAACTCCTATCAATCTGCTTTTTCCACATCCTATTGTTGGGATATCCAGCTCTATTCCCAAATGTGTTGCCATCCCTACTCCCTTTGGGTGGGCAATACCATGACCATCACAAATTATTATGTCTGGCTTGTTCGTTAATTTTTTGTAGGCTTCAATAATGGGAGGAATCTCTCTAAAAGAAAAAAGTCCAGGAATATATGGGAAATTAATATCCATCTCATGGATTGATTCTTCGACAACTTCAAAAGTTTCGTAATCAATGATTACAATTGCCGCTACCATTCTCCACTCCTCTTCATTGTACGCAACATCCACACCAGCAATTAACTTTAT
Source organism: Saprospiraceae bacterium (assembly GCA_965230575.1). GTDB lineage: Bacteria > Bacteroidota > Bacteroidia > Chitinophagales > Saprospiraceae > CAJXUU01. Next base: position 3,421,858 of record OZ246013.1, on the reverse strand, counting down.
AGGTTTGGCAAGCACATCTTTCTTTACAACCTTTTCCCTTAGCTCGTTTTGTAAAATATAAAAAGGTGTAATATCGCTTTCATTATCGTACCATCCTTCCTTCATTTGTTTATTTCTTATGTAAGCCCAAGTTAGTTTTTGAGCCAATTTCATATCAATTCCTGAACCAAGGTAAGCAACATCCATCAAACTGCCGCCTGGTTCACATTTGTCTATGGCTTCTATATGCTTCATGACTTTTGGATACTTCGAAATTAAGATATCCAGATCCAAATCAACTCTTTCGATATCTAAAGAATCTATTGACATGAGTTCTCCAGCCTTATTCCATCTTAAGATTTCGATTTCGACACCCATATCTTCTACTATGAAAATAAAACCTTCCGCGTATTCATTAATTAGATATCCATTATTAATACCATTCCACGAATGAGAAACAGACATATCCCCATTCAATGCGATGGATGCACCATGGAGAATACCTCCAATCATACTCGTCTTAAAACAGGTTCCATTTACATCCCAAAACCTAAGTCCTGAAAATCTATCCTTATTTCTACTTCCAATTTTTCTAGCAAGAGCGACTTTGGGCAATCTAATTTTTTGCACAATGTCCAATTCATAACTTATATTCTTCCTGTCTTTGGCTTTCATTTTATTATTTCAAGCTGTTGCAAGCTCCAGATTTTTTTTGGCGGTAATAACTTTTCATTTTACGGCCTTTCTCCGATTTCTGTACATCTCGACATCTTCTTATCTATTTACTTTCGAACTCCCAAATTTGCTTGTACAATGTACCTCTAAACTTATCATTCAATTCATAGCCGGCAGGACGCACTTCATTATTCTGAGACATAATAATTCCTACAAAATTGCGCTTCGGATCTGCCCAAAAGTAGGTACATTCATAACCGCCGCCTATCCACAAACCAGCCTCACCTTGCTCATTTATCCGCATAGAATCACTGCTAACCCAAAGATTGTAGCCATTGTGCCCGTAGGGATTGTCTTTTTGAGTATGAGGAGCATAAATATCCTCAACAGTCTCTTTTTCTAAAAATCGATGGCCATTCAACTCCCCTCGATTCAATAGCATCCTTACAAAATCAGCATAACCATCGGCAGTTGCGACCATTCCTTCACCACCTAAATACAATTCATGATTCGCAGCATAATCTGGTACATCTGGCCCAAAAATATCCAACTCTCCCCTGACTGCCTCTCGCAAAATTGAATCCCTGCCAGTAAACTTTGGCAATAGTTTTTCATTGTCAGGAAGACCATATTGCAGGCCTTTGATTTTCATCGGATCTGTGATTCGTTCTGCTACTAATTGCTTTAACTTCTTATCTGTCGCTCTTTCGGCTACTAGACCTAATACTGTGGTGTTTGTACCATAAAAATAATCTGTACCAGAATATTGGATCAGCGGTAATGTCGACATCCTTTTGATAAGGTCATCAGAATTTTTGGCCATGGGCAAATTTTGTTCTGCTACGAACGAATCCAAACATGGAAAACCCGTAGTAGCATAATAAAATCCAGCTTGATGATTAATGAGATGAAGAACGGTCATTACAGAATCATTTTGCACAAGTTGGACAGGACAGGCACCAGCTCTATCTCCCCATCCATAAGCTGTCAAACTTTTTCCAGTATTGGAAACGGCAACTTTTAGATTTTCAAATTCAGGAATATATTTCGAAACCGGGTCATTCATTTTTAGTATTCCATCTTCGATCAAATCCAAAACAACCGATATGGTCACTATCTTACTCATCGACCAAATTCGAATCCAAGTGCTTCCATCTACCCTTGTATCAGGTAGCAAGTCTTCATTCACCGAGCTATGCTCATAAATAACATTACCGTCCAAATCCTCCAGTCTTGCATATACAAATGGGTACAAATCTTCTTCTACGAAGTAATCCAATACATTATTCAATTGATTTGGGTTCGTAATTTTTAATGTTGGCACACTATCTTTCTTTTGACAAGAAGGATTGGTAGCAATGAATACAAGTAAGCCAATAAGGTGGTAAATTTTCATCTTTTTCATTTCGTTTATTCCTTCCTGGGATAATTCTATTTTTCCCAACCGGGACCATTTTTTTCTGTACAAGGGTCGGCCAATTTATTCCAATCCGTCAATTCCATAGGTGGCTCTCCTTTGTCGGCTCGCTCCATCATATCACAGAATAAATTAAAAAAATCCAGTGAGACCGAAGCGTAATTTTCACCATTTTCAATCAGTCTACGCTGACCATTTTGAATAGCTCTTAAGAATAATAGCTGATTCTCCTTGGTCAAACTTCTCAGGTCTAATTCTCTTATTACCCAATCGTTGACCCTGGCATTGTGAAATCCCCATCCTGCATCAGCATTATCATCATCCTGAGCGTCCGGAATTTGCAACTTTAGCCAGTCAGCCAATTCACCTCCATTTTCCAAGTGTTCTAATTCCATTATCGCAATTCGAATAATTTCGTCATATCCCGTCCATCTTCTGGCAAAACATCTTCCATCTTTTAATATTATAAATCCACTTGCCATTATTTATCTTATTATTGAATGTAAACGTCTCCGATCAGATTCTGAACTTTCTTGTGTAGTCTTATGACCGTTGTCTTTGCAGTTCCAATTTATCATTTTTGTTCGTTACTGGAACGGTTACTTAATATTATGGCACCAATACAACAAAGAATAATCAATATATCCAGGATGTTGGTTTTTGAGAATTGAAAAGGCCATAGTTTTGTATAATCATAATTAAGCAAGGAAAGGATTAGAATGATTGTCCATAAAATAGTGTTTGTTCTTTTCATTTGACATTTATTTTGGCTTGCAGTAACTTGTTTTTTAATGTCGAATTAAATTTCACCCCCTTTGATATCTATCATATTCTCCAACGTAAACATGACATAAAGTGACTCTCCCAATCCCAATTCCGACAAAGGACCCGCTAGCCCATAAGCTTTGCCTTTATGTACAAATTTAAGTTTTTTAGAATGTATCTGAAAACGATGGATAAAGGCAGTTTGTAAAAGTTAAATGATGAATTACGGTAACCTTTTACAAAATCAAACTCACTATACTATAAATCTTAAAAGAAATGATTTGAATCAACTTGGTATATGAACCACAAAGGGATGGGTATAGATGTCGCGAATAAAGAAAATCGCACCACATAGTAGTCTTGCCATCCTCGTGAACAAACCGAGCAAATCAGAGGATTGATCAAGAAACAAAATAAGAATCTTATAACAGCTTGTATAATATTTTGGTCTGTGTAAAGGACCATGAACTTTTAAATAACATTAAAACCCAACTATTATGTTTTACTCCAAAGCTCGTTTGACTCACATTTTTTGGCTCACATTCATTTTCATAGGTTTCCAAAGCATCATCTATGCTCAAACGGATAGTTTATCAAAAAGAGCAACGGTGGCTGCACCTCTAAGCGTCACACCTTCTGATATAAGGTTTAACCCCATGCCACAGGCAGATATAGATCAAAGAGAAGACAACATCAACAACCACCATTTGCCAGGTCCGTTAGAAAGTGTCCCTCAGGCCGAGGTACTCGCTGCAACTCCCCCGACAATGGGCCAAACCAGTATATTGAGCTCGCCGAGGGCCAATCAATTCCTACTGAACCACGGCTTGACAGATACTGAGACCAACAACAGTACAAGTCCAGTCAACGAACCCAGTGTAGCTACCCGAGGGCAGGAAGTCTTGTATACGGCCAATTGGTTTAGTGCGTTTTCGACCGACGGCGGCAATACCTTCAGCTTCCGAAATCCAGGCACCACTTTTCCCTCTATTTCAGGTCAGCCATTTTGTTGTGATCAGCTGGCACTTTACAATCCTGAGCACGACCTGATGATATGGTTTTTACAATATGTCACCGATGCCAGTGGTAATACCATCCGTATCGCTGTAGCACAAGGAGGCGACATACCAACGGAATCGTGGAGGTATTATGATTTTACACCGACAAGCGTTGGCGGCTGGAACAATGAATGGTTTGACTATCCAGAAATGGCTTTTGGAGATGATTTTCTCTATATCACTACAAATACCTTTACCACAGGGTCCAATCCAACTTTTACAAGGGCAGTTACCCTTAGACTGCCATTGGCGGATATGGCATCTTATTCGGGATTATCATACGATTATTTTGATGTCAGCAACGTATTCAGTTTGAGGCCTACCCATGGTTCGACATCGACAATGTACTTGGGTACCCATGTAAACAACAATACTTTGCGTATTTTTTCATGGCCAGAGTCAAGTGCCACTTACTCTACTACCGATGTTTCTGTGGATGTATGGAGCGCTGCTGGTAAAGTGGCACCTGGCCCCGACGGTGGCAACTGGATTGGGAGGTCAGATTCAAGGATTACAGGGTCTTATGAAACGGGCGGAGAAATCGGTTTCGCATGGACCGCCGCACAAGATGCCAACTTTGCCTTCCCTCAAGTAAGAGTAGCCATTATCGATAAGGCAACGATGACTGTGAGTGCACAACCACATATCTGGCATACTGATTTTGCCTATGCCTACCCTGCTCTTTCTCCGAATAATAATGGCGATGTAGGAATATCTGTTTCGTATGGAGGAGGAAGCATTGCGCCCAGTCACGCCGTCGGATCCCTTATTCGTTCGGTACCAAGTTGGGATATGACTACTACCGCAGTCGGCACTAATGATCCTGATCGGAACGTCTGGGGTGACTACCAGGCAGTCCGTCCGCATCCGACCAACAATGATTCCTGGGTCGCCAGTGGATTCACCCTTGATGGTGGTCGGCAAAGAGATTTCATCGTTCCGAGATATATAATTTTCCAAAACACAGGTGGTTATTCAATATCACTAGAAAACCCTGACCCCAATAGAAGTTTGAACCAAGGTGAGTCAATGAATCTAAATGTTCAAGTGACCCTAAATGGTCTTCCAGCTCCAGGTGAAACTGTCAATCTATCTTCGGATAATAATAGCTGGGCAACCGTAGTACCTACAGTGACAACAGACGCTAACGGAAGGGCGACCGCCACGGTGACTGGGCAGCTGAGTAATGGCAGTGAGACTGCTACGATTACAGCGTCTACGAATGGCACAAGCGATACAGCACCCGTCAAAGTACCGGACATGTCTTTGGTAAGCTTTCTACTTCTTGTAGTAGGATTAATAATTATCAATTCGATGAAAAAAAGAAGAATCATCACTAACTGATCTGAATCAAAACCATTCATATGCATCAAAAAAAATCGACTTGGTTTGCTTGCTTCTTTATTGGATTTGTCATTTTGAATTACAATGAGGGTGGTTTAGGCAATTGGTTGGCACCACTGACAGATATTACGACTCGATCTGCTCTTTGCTTTATTGAATTATGTGGCCTAGATGTGGTTCGGAATGCTGGTATCATCTCTTCACCTGGTGTGTTTGCATATGAAATTTACTACAGGTGCACGGGAATATTGCCAATTACAATTTTTTGTGCACTGCTCTTTATATCTGAGGGCAGTTGGCACAAAAAATTGATTGGCATGACTCTCGGTAGTGCATTGATACTTTTGATCAACATGGTCAGATTGGTACTTTTATTTTTAACTGGAGTATACTGGCCTGAATCATTTTCTTTAATGCACGATGTAGTGGGTGAAGGTTTGATAGTCTGTTCGATACTGGGTCTTTTTCTATTGTGGAAATGGAGAATGGCGGGAAGTTCAGGAAGTTTATCACAGGTGATTTTGTCTGGTAAAACAACAAGGAATTTAATTTTTGACAGGAACTAAAGCAAATTTGCCCATGTTTTCAAATATGTAATTTTATGGAAATAAGTAAAGCACAAACATTGTTGTCATTGGTAAAAAATTTCAAGTTTCCATTTGTACTCTTCTTGGTGTTGGGCTTTTCGCAAATAGTAGGTTTTTCCTGTAGAGGTCAAAACATTAATAAAGAGAACACAAATACAAGGGTACAATTAGAACAAGAAACAGATAGTCTTGATATGGCACGAAATATCTTATACAATGAAATCTTGGACGATTATGAACGTCTTTCTGCTATTTATTTGCAACAACCAGGCAATACACTAGCCTTAAGGAAATACGGTCTTGATCTGAAGGCGAAGGTAGAACAACTTGGATCACTAAACATTGCAAAATCCAAAGGTCGTACAGAAATATCTACCACAGACACATCATCCAAGGGTAAAGTAAGCACCCCAAATGGTCCAGTAAAACCTACGGACCGACCGAGTTCGCCAGAAGATAAACAACGACAGATAGAGGCAACTTCAAAGTTTTACGGTCACCCCATTTCACAATCAAAACCAGCACATTCATTAACAACAGTGCCTAAAATCTGGATTACCCAATCCATGAATAATGCCTCTGTTCATTTGCAAACACTTTGCAGTGAATTCGAAAAAGACACTCCCAACACTAATCTAATTCAAGATACTTTGAAAGCTCTGGGTACAACGCTTTACAAAACGTCCACCCCTCCACCGAATGTCAACAAGACAGATCCAAAAAAATAAGAGTCTGGTATAAAAGAATGATTTTTATCATTTTAGATAAGCATTGATTTCCAAAGGGTTGTGGATTTGTTTCGCTTCCCGTTTTGCTGGTCATGAATACTTTGCTCTATTTATATTCCTCAGTTCTATTATTTCATAAAATTCGGCATCTTTATGTACGCTATTTCCCCATTCTTGGAATAAAAGAACTCGATTTTCATTTTTTCTCTCCGCACTTAATGCTTTAAATGTGTTTGAAATAAATTCCTCTTTTTGATTAATTCAGTTTCTTTAATTCTTTTTTTGCTCTTCGATTACCATAAAATACTGCCTTTGAAAAGTAATATTTTGCCCAGTAATTAGATTGTCTCACACCTTCACCCGTTTTATAACACAGGCCTAAATTTAGCAAGGCTTTATTATCATTCTTTTTTGCGGCTAGCTTATATAACTTCATTGCTTTTTCATGGTCTTGAGGGACTCCTTCACCATAAAAATAGCAATAACCAAGATCTCTTTGAGCATCTATATTCCCGCTTTTCGCCGCTTTAGTATACCAATATACAGCCTTTTCATAGTCCTGTTTTACTACCTCACCTGCTTTATAAAAGAATCCAATATTGTACTGGCTGTCCCTGTGTCCTTGCTTCGCTGCCTTAATATACCATTCGAATGCAGTTTGGGTGTTTTTTTCAGTTCCATAACCATTGTCATAACAAGTACCTAAATAAAATTGAGCTCTTTTATGTCCACAAATTGCGGCACAATGCCATAGGGCAAAAATATCTTCCCAATTTTTCTTTTTCCCCTTTGATTCAAAAGCCAATTCATAGCCCAGTTTGAACATTCTATCAATTTTGTTTTTGCTAAATTTCATAATGAAGCTGGATAGTTTTCTTTTTCTAATTGATTTTAAAGTGATTAAATTCTACATTAAGGCATTTTTTATAAATGCACACAATTCAGCCATTCTCAATGATTTATTTCTGGTTTTCTTCCCAAGTGCTCAGTCAATAATTTCCATTTGGCATCTTCTTTTATCAAGACAGAAGTCCCAAGCCCATTTCCAGAAACCCGTTTTCCATCAATGATTCCAGTCCAATTAAATTCGAATGTATAGACTGCATACTTTTTATCCCTTACCACCCATTTAATATTTTCAATAGCATATTTTTCATTCTTAATTATCTCAAAATTTTGCTCAAATGCTTTTTGAACATTTTCTTTTCCTATGTGATTTGTTTCATTAGAAAATGTAACGCTCACTTCTTCCGAAATCAGTGGCTCAACTATTTTCCAGTCCTGTGTACCTAAGGCCGTTTCATATGATTTAATAAATTCTTCTGGATTCATTGTTTTCTCATTACATGTGACATTTTCTCATCAGACTTTTGAAAAATACTTCATCTACAATATAGCTGCTTCTTTCTTTCATTGGTTCAGGAGCTTGCTATCAGTGAATTTATGCTTATTCTTTTTTTATCCTTTTCAGTCCGGCACTAACAGGATTGCCATAAGCATTAGCCGCGTCCATTTCGAGTCTCCTACCATCAAAGGAAGTGAATACATTTATTGAGGTCGCAACAACATTTCTACCGCCGCTCAAATCCATAATCTCGTTCTACTAGTGCGATTCTTGTTTTATAGGATTGATACCAATCTTTTCGGCCTCTTTCTCTTGCTATTGTATGTTGAGCATTTTCTTTCCACTTTTTTATTGAATCCAAATCTTCCCAATAAGAAACCGTAATTCCTAATTCATTTTTTGCACTTTCAACACCCAAAAATCCTTCTTGCCGACTTGCTAATTCAACCATTAAGTCAGCCGTTTCGGAATAGCCTTCTAAATCCTTTGTATTTGTAGAACTAAAGATTACAGCATAATATGGTGGTTTAGGTGTATTTGCTATCATACTTTCAATTTTTGATTTGCTTTGAGCTTTTTGGCCAATAACTGCCGACAGATAATGTAAGTCGTCATCTCCGGCGAAGGTGCATATGCGATCTTACACCGTGTTATTTGGCGTATTTCATTTAATATAATTTGTGTGCGGTTTAATTCCTATCAACAACGCTTTACCAGATTCTTTCAAGGCTAAATTTATTAATTCCTTTTGAAATGTATCAATTGCATATGGTTCAACTATCAATTCCATTTTTAATTTATCTTTTTCTTCTGGTCTGAATTCAGTCGCTACATTTTCTTCGAGATGTATTTGAACTCCAACCATTCCCTCAGTTCCAATTTGATAAAATCTCATTTTAAAGAAAGCATAATCATTTTGTTTACCGCATTCGTAGATCAATTCACCCCCTTGAGAAGGATAACCTTTTAAAGATCTTGCAAATGGCAATAAAGATTCTTTGGTGTCATACACTTCGGTTGTCCCTGAATATCTTCCATTATTGCAATTTACTTTAAGCTCGAACATGTGTTCGTCTTTCCAAATTATTTCAAGACATAGGTATTGTTCGTTTTCCATTTACTAGAGCAGGTTTTCCTGTTTATTCTTTCCGAATTAATAATTGACTCCAAATATTATTTATTCACTGTTATGGTTATTCCGAAATCAGTGACAAATGGTATATCTAATTCAAATAAAGATTCTGTTTTGTAAGATAACACTAACTTCTTTTCCAATATTACCAAGTGGGGACTAAAGTTGGACTCTTAAAAATTTACCAATTAATGTTTCAATCATATGCTTGTAGGCTCATTGCCATTGATTGCGCTCAAAGGTTTTGCTGAATGCGCCGCATCTATGACTCAGGAAATAGATAAAATTGACATACAGCATGTTATGCTTTTGCAGTCATGTTATATAATTTTTTCCAATTTATCTGGGTTCTGTCTTGTGTCAAAAATAGAAAGAACAAACAATTCAATTTCATTGTATTCGTATATCAAAGCAAAGTGACTGGCAAATTTGATTCTTATTTCATTTCTATCAGTTAATTTTCCAGTGTGAGGGTGACTTGCTACAAATTCTATAGAGGCTATGAATAGATTGTTTAATTTTTTACTGTAAGCTTTTGATCTATTCCTTTTGTTCCAATAATTAAAAATCGAGTATCTATCGTTCTGTGCTCTTTTAGTCCAAATTACTCTTCTAGCCATTCACTAATTTCTTTATTCGCATCATGATGACTCATTACTTCTCTATTTTTAATTTGAGATTGAGCTTCGTCAATAGCCTGATTCATTTCTTCAGTTAACTTAAATGGAGTCTCCAATTCACTTAGTTGCATCTCCAACAACCTAGTAGCTTCGAGGAGTATCCTTTCATCTGAAGTTGATTGAATCTTCTTTATTAGCCTTTCCCTTATTTCTGCTGTTGACACTTCGGACATCTTTTTGTAAAGATAATGAAATTATAGGTTAAATATTGTGTCTTCATGATCGATATAGAATAAGAACTTAAGTTAATTAAAAACAAAAAGATCTGTTATTTTCGAAAGGAAACTTCCGCTTGCAAGTTACCTTAAGTAAATATGAGGGTAAGACCACTTGAAAAAATTGCACTTATAAAATATTACGAATTATTTATTTCTTCTTCAGTTTCGTCAATCAGTTTCATTATTCCCGTTAATTTCTCTACTGTTGCTTGAAAATCTAAAAGTCCGTTTTCGTTCACTATTCGATATTTTGTTTCCAGTTTAGCAACTCCCATATATGCTCCTAATCGACCATATTTGGAAATGCCAATATTTAATTCTTCCGCTTTTTTATACAAATGCCTACGGTAAAATTCTCGGACTTCTCTGCGTTCATTTTCTTTGTACGCAAAAAGTTTGAATATTAGTTCTTCTTCTTCTAATTGTAAATAATATTTAAATTCTTTCCCGTCATTTTTCGAGTATTTCCAATTCCACCAAAAGCCAAGAAATCCACCTGCTGCGTTTGAAACATAATCCCAATTACCCCCAATATGCTTTTGAAGTTCGGAGTAGAAGCCTTGCCAAGCGTACCATTTCCAATTGTTTAATGGTTGGGTTAGATAGCTATTAATTTTCTTGTCTAAATTGTCAAGGTTCTTGTAATAGTCAACAATTATGTCGTTTTGCTTTGTACGTTCTATTGAATTGATATAATTTTCCAATATTGAGAGCATATTACGCCTTTGAAAAAGTGAGTAACCTGCTTCCTTAATATCATTGTAATTTCCTTGCTCTTCCATTTTAAAATAAACAAGTCTTATTTCAATGCAGGATTTTTTGTAATGTTCTTTGGCTATTTCCGAATATCTATTGAGCTGGTCAGAATGTTCTTTTGTTCCTTTTTTATCTTCAATTACAATGAAATGTTGATCATTTACCAAAGCCCATACATCAATATTTTTCCACTGTCGTCCCGTTTCGATTTTTTCAATATTGTATGACTTATCCTTTCCTAAAAGTTCTTGAACAAACGAAACAGCACACGCATTCAAATGATTATCTATTTCTTGATAATCATAATCTGCCCATTGGATCAGCCAAGTTAAAAATGCGTCTTGAGAAAGTTCGGAAGTTGCATAGTCAAAAATATTTGGTCGTTTTTTCATTTGTTCATTTCATTTTCACTTAACTGTGAGTGTAATTGGCGTAGTACCGTGTAGCCAAAATAATCTTTTACACATGATTGTCAGCAGCTTTTCTTATTTAATTCATTCCACTGAATGGTCCAGACCTTGTAAACTTTTTGTTTTTGTCCATTTCAAAGTAAACCAAGTCTGATGGGGATAACATTTCTATTTCAACATCTTCGTTGAATACTATGCTGTCTCCTTTTTCAAGAAATTCATCGTTTGCATTTATATCTCCTGCAAACACATATAACAGTCCTATTTTATGCTCTGGTATTGTCAATTTAGTGTTTTGTGTTAGATGAATGTCTTTTACAAGTATATCGCTATTAATGATTAATGGAGCACTTGAGTTACTATTTCCTCCTACAAGCCGCCAATCATTCTCACTATTTACATTTTCAAATTTGTGAAATTGCACTCTGGGCTCAAGGTCATCTTTTTCAGGTCGGATAAATATTTGTATCATTTCTACATCTTCCCCATTCTCTGGGACAGTTTCTTCATGAAATATTCCGCTGCCAGAATTCATCATCATTAGATAACTATTGTTGATTTCTACGATGTTGCCATTGCTATCTTCATGTGTCATTTTCCCTTTCCTTATATAGGAAAGTATTTCATCATTTTTATGTGGGTGCATTTTTACAACTGTACCCCCTTTAATCAATGTATGATCAAATCTTCCGAGCTGATATAAACCATAATCCAATGAATTTCCCATATTTATTCCTGGCGAAACTGATTTTATTTGGAAGTTCGGATTCCCAAATTTTATTCTTTTATCTGCTCTGTTTACTATCACCATTATTTGCTATGTTTTGCATTATTTCATTACTTACTGCCTTCCTAAAATCGTATAATAAACGATTCTCTCAAAGTAAAGAGGCGTTGTTATCACATAGTTCTAATATACTTTTTTATTTTAAAAGATGATTGGTCAGTACCCGGTAGTAAATTTTAAAAATTACGTTTGTACTCAGTAATTTGTACTGGGTCTTAAACATTACGATTTGCCGCAACCCAAGCAGCCATGAGGGGGGTAGAGTTTTCAATTTGCCCCGAAAACTCACACCCACTAAAAGGGGCTGGTACTCGCCCCAATCATCCAGCCTTTCGGCTTTAGTCTTTAAGCTCTGTAAGCCAATTCATTTCTTGTATTTTGCTATCTATTTCTCGGAATGCTCTTCCTGTTTGATCAATTTCGATTTGAAGAGCTTTTATATCGACAGTTGCTTTTTGTTTTGCATATGTACTGTTATTATTAATTTGTGCTCCTTGTCGTATATTTCTCAGTTTTTCAGAAATAAGCTTAAGTGAATCTCGCTTTGCAAGTCCTTCCATCAAAGTGACACCTTCGCCAATAAATGTTTCGTTATTTGTTCTGTTAATTCTTATGATAATTGACTCCAGATCTTCATTGGTTTTTCTAAGTTGGGCCAATAACTTAGTTGGATCTTCCTGTGGTTCTTTATCATCTGACACAATTAGTACAGGTCTTATTCTATTAACAAGATGTTCTATTTTTTTCTTTAAATCTGCTCTAAGTAGTAGTCCTTCTGCTAATTTCATTTTCTTTTTTTTCTTTTTTAAAAATCATATCTCAAAACTAAATTTGATATACGCAACCATTTTACGTAGTAGAAATTTAGACTAAATTATATTTCAAAATTGGTCTTGTGAATGAGCAGTAACAGGCCTTAAGCGACTGCAATTCAGATTTCAATATAGTTTAGAGGTATTCATAAAAAGCTATTTTCCTTAGATATCGACTCTTTTCGCATGTTTATTCTGAAAAGATTACCCAATTTTGATACTTTTTACGTGAAAACAGGGTAATATTTTTTCAACTCATTTGGTCATTCGTCATGACGGGCGATGCTCGCCCACCACTATCGTGTTCCTTCATTTGATAATTATCATTATCACTTTTATCTTATAAAAGATCATTCAGTCCTGGCTTGGCCCAAAAACGATCCAAAAAGCCCAAGGCTTTATTTTGAATCCCCATTTTCTTAAACTCAAAAAACTCGGATCAAAAGCTAAAGTTTCAATTGAAAGGTATTAATTTACCTGAATGTATACTTTCAATTATTCATTTGCTATCCTCAAACACTTTTGAGTTTTTAACAGAAAATAGGAATCCAAAATACTAAACTGAATAAGACCAATTTTTGTCCTCGAATATTCTCAAGCTCTCCAGCTGTACTCAAAGGATGTAATGATTGTCACTTCTGAATTCCCCTAGTTTAAGTAAATGAAAAAACGGCTCAAGTTGACACTCAAACCGCTAGTGTTTATGCACGTTGCTATGTGCTGACTTTTTCACCTTAAAGGGCAAATTTTGTAAATCTCATGCATCAATCTGTTGAAATAGATTTTAAAAACTCTGTTATAGCCGTCCAATATTCTTCTGCTCCTTCCTGCCCTTCCCAAAGCACACGAGAACCATGAAATCCACTCGACTCTGGGATGAACTGAGATTGATTCTTTTTATTTTTCGAACCACCTATTAAAGTAGTTAATGCTTCTGCTTCGGCTTTAGAAGAAGTTACTAAATAAGGAATTTCAATTTTTGTAAAAACAGTAGCTAAAGAAGGAAGTGCATCACCAAAATAATCTCCAGGACTAAAGGATATAATTGCTTTAACTTCTGAATTATCTGCACCTTCCAAAAGTGCCAAACTAGAAGAGTATGAGCTTCCCCATACGATGACTTTTTGATTGTATTTTTTAAGTAAAAAATCAATAGCCGATCTAATGTCTTGCTGTGCATCAGCCATTTCAGGTTTTAGGCCTCTTTCTAAGGCCCGAGTATAGGAGTTGTTAGGCTTTCCTGCGAAAGATCCACCAGAGCGTAAATCAACGGCTAAACAATTGTAACCCATATCATTTAGTTTTGGCGCAATATCAGCGTATTCCATAAGATTGTAACCCGCTTGATGCATTAATAGAATCACGGGTTTATTCCTCCCTATTTCGTACAAATTGCCACTTATTGTTAATCCGTCAGGCGCAGGAAATTCAACTTTTGTAGGAATGTATTTATTAGCCAATTCTCCAGGATTTGGCTGTTGTACGCTGTTTTGTTGCTGACGTTGCGCTTCTGCCTGCATCTTTATTAGGTTTTCAACCAATTCTATTTTCATGATTTTTCCTTCAGCATCAAAATGAATATCAGATGTTCGTTTTCCCAATCCTACAAAGTCGTAAGCCACCTTTGCCATACCATTCTCGCTTTCAACAATAGAAATATGATTGAGTTTAGGAAGGTTATTAACAATGTTTTCCATAATGGCTGATGTATTGGCTTTTGGAATTTTGCCAAAGTGCAGTTCACCGCTCATATAGGGTTGCAGGGCTTCGGTATTTTTATCTGCAAAACTTTGTGCAAAAGCATTAATTTGATTTGTGTAATCCTGTGCCAAGGCACCAAAGCTAGTACAAAGCACAATAAGAATAATGGATGTTTTAGTTGAAGCGCCATTGCCTTTGATTTTCTTTGAGGTACTTGGTAGAAGTATTAGTAAACCGCCTATTAAAAATGAATAGACTCTCAGGTCTTCTTTGATAAAATGGCCTACTTCAAAAATATTGAGAAACCCTACCAAGGTTATTACACTTGCAATAATAAGAAGGATGAATCCTATTTTTTGGATGGAGTTATAATCTTTAAACTCTACTGATGATTTCATTGATTGTGTATTTTGGTTTTAGTAATCCTCAATTCGTTTTTCAGTTTCCCCCATTTAGTGGAAAGTAATAGAACAAGTCCAATATTATAAAGTAATAATTCGTAGTACCATGGATAGTGATCTGGAATCAATGGGAAAGCCGAGAGCATAATAATCACGGCTACAACCCTCACAATCTTAATTTTAGTTTCTTTACGCATAATGAAATTATTTGTTAATCACCAAGTAGGTTGCATAAAGTGCTTAAGAATTACACTTTTGAGGAATTATCTTTTTGGATGACTTCTAAAGCAGCAAGATGTTGCTCTGCCTGCTGTATGTATTTCCCAAATTTTCGTTTTTGCATTGTTCTCGACAATAGGAACAGAAATAAAAATGAAAGGAGTATAGACAAGGCCACATAGCCCACTCTTTCATCCCAAACAAATGGTTCGTCACCATATTGCTTTCTGAATGTAAACAATCCAATGATAATAGGCAGTGTCGAAACGTCGGAGAATATAGCCAGTTTTTGAATTCCACGAAGTAGAATTACTGAAGTATCCAATGCAGATTTAAGATCCGGGGCGGACTCCTGAAATGTCTTGAATTTTCTGTAGCTACGTTCTATATTGATAAAAAGTATAAGAATCACAATCCCTAATAAAAAGGTGAATAGCGTCATTTCATACCTTGAAAACACATCGCTGAGCAAATAATTTTCGCCCGAACCTATAAGATAAACACTCGAGAGCACTACTGTTAAAGAGCCAATGATGCCCATAAACCATCGCTTTGGTCTTAGTTCGCCAATAATTTTAGAGAATAGAGTCTTGGACTTTTTAGAAATCACTTTTTTAATATCCTCTTCGGAGATAGAATAGAAAGATTTGTCTTCCTCTATCACCTCTGTCCATATATTTTTTAAATCAATCAAATCCATTCTAGCCCTCCTTTATTTTTTTTGACAATTTTACCTTTATCCTGTTCATTTTTACCCGAACATAGTTTTGAGTAATCCCTATGATTTCAGCGATTTCCTTATTCGGCTTTTCATCCAGGTGTAGCATGACAATGGCCTTTTCTATTTTGTTTAGCCCTGAGATTGCAGAATGCATTAGTTTCAGTCTTTCCTCTTGAACCTCCGAATTCTTTTCTTCGGAAGTATCATTAAACTGATTGGTCTGAAAAAAGAGCTGTTGCTTCTTTTTGGTCTTTCGCAAATCTTGAATGGCTACATTTAACGCGACTCGATACATCCAAGTAGAAAATTTTGATTCATTGCGAAAAGATGGGAAGGATTTCCATAGTTGGATCAGAATTTCCTGAAACAAATCTTTTCTATGTTCAGGGTTTTCGCAGTAAGTTCTACAAACCTTGTGTATAATACCTTGAGATTCAATTACTTTCTCACTAAATATTTTCTCGAGATTTTTATTTACCAAATGTAGATTTATTGATTTATTCAGTTAGTTAAAAAATGAAAGCAATAATTACAGATTCAGGTAATTATATTTAGGACCGCATGGTCTTAGGCTTGAAAATAATGGAATATGTGTACGACGCATATCCCAAAAGGTATGTACTACTCATCTTATTGGTAGAAGCTATTTTTACTATTTTGGTCTTAGGTTTTCTATCACTTCTGTACTTACCCAGTAGATATTTGACAGTCCAGGCTCTATATCTCTTTCATCTCTGCCAAAAAACAAATATTTACCATCAGGAGTGATTCTTGGGCCTTTTTCATTAAAACTTGTGTTTATGGTATTTCCTAAATTAATGGGCTTTGTCCATGTTCCACCTTTTTCCTTAAAATAAACATACATATCATTATCCTTTCCTCTACCTTCTTGATTGTTACGTGCGGTAACAATCAAATAATCTTGGGATGGTGAAATGAAGGCATGATGACCAAATTCAAGGGCAACTTCTTGTACTTCAGGAAACTCACCATTTTTATTGGCAGCATAATACGTTTTGAATTTTGACAAATTGAAATAATAAAGATCCCCGTTTTTAGACTGATTAGGAAAAAATACCAGGTCGTCATTAATAGGTGAATCAAGTAGAATTGCATCACTCCAAGAATCCTCTAAACGGTTTACATACCAAATTTTTTCATCTACAAAAGCAGAGTCCATAGCTGTGAAATAGATGCGCTTGCCATCAGGACTAACAAATGGATGCATTTCTTCCTTCTTCTTTCCTTTCGTAAAATCTATTCTTTTTATTGAAGTCCATTTATCATCTTCTAGTTTTGAGAAATAGATTGAAGTTTCTTGATCTTTGTTATCAGCAGCAAAATACAATTCAGTCAGCTCAGGAGAAAACGAAACGGTCCCTTCGAACCTTCCATCAACCGAAACGCTGCCGGGGGCAAAAATTTCAGGAATTAACCCAGGTGGTTTTTGACCAAAATAAGAACTTTCTTGGGCTGAAGAATCACTTTCTTTTGTGTCCGACTTCTCTGTTTTACATGCACTTAATAATAGTACCAATACGAGTGCTGAGAATTTAATTATATGTTTTTTCAATGTTTTCATTTATTAAAAGCAGATTTCATGGTCTATTTGATTAGTTAAAAAACAAGGTAATAATTACAATATCGAGCAATTATTTTTTGTTTGCATGGATTTTTAGCTTGAACACAACTACTTGGCTATTCATTTTGTCGATTCCACACACGAGTAAGCATTTCCCACATTCTACTTGGTCATTTTTTGAGTTCTGATTAGTGTTCTCACACCCTGAATCATAATCATTGATGCTTTCCAGATTCAATGAAGTATTTTAAGTCACCTCCATTATTAAGCTCAACTAAGCCAAATGTTACTGAGTCATCCTTACTCATTTTTATGGAACAACTTATCTTACATTTCTATTACTTGTCAGTATCATCTTTGTATAGCTGGCGTTTTATTTTTTCACCAGAATTTCCATTTTGATTTTTTCTGTTCTCCATTTCCGAATTCATCAAATCGAATGTTGAAGTTATCCCCTTTTTGGGAAATTATGGCTTTCATTTCTTTTCCAGAGTTGTCTTTATATTTTTTCCCATTTCCAAATTGAGTTATATCCCAACTTCGCGCACTATATTTTATTTGATTGACATAATTAGCAAACGTTTCGCTGATTTCTTCTTTGGTTTTTGGTTGACTAATAATTGTCTGGTCTGGGAGTGCAGAACTTTTCATTCCGTAAACCGTATTTACCATTACATCAAAATACCAATCATTCGTAATCTGTGCAGCCTCCATTACAAAATTATCTGCAAAGCTTAAAATTTGATGTCTGAATTGAGTTTGATTATCCAAAGCCAATCGAATTCCTGTAGATTTTTCCCATTGCGCGCCTTCCCCTGTTTCTCCATTCTTGGAAACACCATAAAAAGCGATTACATATTGCAAGAGGCCATTTGGATGTTCTTCTTGATAATTTATAGGATTTTGAAGTAATTCATCAGGAACCAGTTTTATGAGATTGTCAAAGTAGGGTGACCTATCAAAAAAACTCATTCCTGAAATTCCTAACCTTGGCAAGCCTCCATTTCCATATCGACAAGTCGTTCCGTCTTTATATATTTTCATATTCAACGCATCTTCTCCATTTGAAGATACTTGACAGATGATTAATTGTACTTCTTCCTTTTTCATGTATTACTTGTTTTACTTTTTACTAAACGACAACAAACGGATATAGTACATTCAGAGGATCCACAAAGGAGTGGTTTATATCATGTACCGTGTTATGAGATGGCATTCTTAAAATTTCATTGTATCCAGTATTCTATTATAATCATCCAATCGCTTTTCATCCCTGTTTTCGATATATGAAATTTGAACAACCACTATATTCCTCATTTCAAAAAACATGGTTTGCCTAACCTTCAACGTTTCCCCCGTTGCCAGCTTGGCAGTTGTCTCCATAATTATTTGTTTTTTCTCTTTGATCAATAGCGGTTTACGAAAATCAAAATCATCAAAGTAAGCTGTCAATTTCATATTAGGATCTATGTCATTCATTGACAACGATACTGCACCTAATTCTTTTTCCAATTGATCCAATGGAGGTGGATCTGTTGTTGTTTTTGTATTAAGTACCATAATCGAAGGATAGTTAATGATTGGAGACTTATTGTAAGTATATACTGCGACAAGGTCTTCTGCACTGAATTGGCTACCAAGCCCATTCTTGGCCATAAAATTTATTACCTCAGAAGAACTTTGGGTATACCATCTTGATGTGTCAAAATCAAATGATATTTTTTCATTGTCAAATGCGGCTATTTTGCCAGTGCTACTCTTTTGTCCTTTGCAATTGATACTTGTAAGTAATATTATAAAAAGTAATGCTATCCGACTATATTTCATATTTTTCATTGTTACTGTGTTAAACTTCATTTATTAATCTAGCTTGACCATAACGGAATCTCGACTCGATGAATACTACATAGTGTATGCTGTCATCCTCACTTGTTTCCATATGCATTTGATTATTATATTTTATGGAAGAATAATTGGGCCTAAAATTTCATCCAAAATAAAAAGCCTGAAATTCCTCCAATTAGTCCACCAATAATAAAATTTTGTCTGTTAGAAATTGGTATCAATTTAAATATAACAAATAAACCAATTGATATTCCATTCAATCCCATAATTATTGGTACAGTACCATCCGACAAACTTAACCCTCAATCATTATCAGAGTTAAAAACAACTCTTTTCTCTACTTAAAAATCTGAATCGGTCATTGGCTCATGATGTCAAACTGCTCGTTGACAATGGTTATTTATATTCAGATTTCAATAGTGCAAAGACTATTGAATCTTCCATTTTATTATCATGGAAATAATGATGTTTTAAATGACCCTCTTTCTTGAATTTCATTCTTTTTAGCAATTTTTTCGAAGGTGTGTTATTTGGGCTTACAAATGCCTCTATTCTTTCTAAGTTCATATTGTCAAACCCATAATTAACAATTGATACTATTGCTTCGGACATAATGCCTTTATTTTTATAGTCATCATCAAAGAGTCCATATCCTATTTCTGCTCGATTGTGGTCGATGTACCAAGTATGAAATCCACACCAACCAATAATCGCTCTTGTTTTTTTATCAATTAATTGATGGTAAAGGAATTTCTTATTATGTGTAGAAAGCCCCTTTTTATACTTTTCTTTTTCTTCCAATAACTTTTCAATCGAATCTAAACCAAGAACATCTAATTGCTCGTCTTCAGACATATCAGAATAGATAGAATCAAAACTTTCTTGAGTAAATTTTCTCAATATTAATCTGTCAGTTATTATTTCTTCAAACTTCATTTTTTAATTATTAATAGCGTTTAGTTATTAACGCGGAGCATCCTGCAGGGTGCTATGATTTTATATACCGTGTTGTGTTTAATTATTTTACTCTTAGCACTTGACGAGGTAAGGAATCGAGGTCCAGTTTTTCGTATCTATTTCGTCCTTTATTTTGGTACAATGTGACTTCTCCTTGACCAAACACTAATTGAAAGTACCTATTCTCGTTTTCTTTTATTGTTATACCGTCCAGATTATAGTCATCAGAACAATGAGCTGAGACTTTATTCAAATTGATAAATTCCTGAAGTTTTTCTATTGTAATTAAATCATGTGTCGATTTGAGAGTGTCAACAACATCATATTTAAGAAGAATTCCGCTATTCAACCAATAGAAAATATTTTTTAGATTAGAGTAAACAGAAAAGTGATTCTTAGATCTGTCCTTTGCATATTTAAACACTCTTTTACTAAATGTGTAAGTTTTATCTCCATCCAATAAGGTGAGAGTGTTATTTGTTGGCAAAGTAAATTCTTTAGGTTGTTCAGTCCAATTATTTAGAGTAGAGTCATATCGAAATGTATTTCCTGTTTTTCTAAGAGGAAATATGAGGTCTGAATCATGTCCATAATGCATTAGATTTGATTTTAAGTATAATTCCATCTTGGTCGTATCAAAATACATGAGATGGTATTTGGTTTCTTTCCAACAATCACAGATAGAGATGTCTTCACTCAACAACCTCTTGAAATCATTACTAACCCATATTATTAAACTGTCTTGTTTGTTTTTATCTGGTTGTATGACGTTAGATTCTGCTGCTGTCATCTCAGTTTCTGAAGAGCCCACAACATCAGGGTCAGACTTTTTATTCCCTGAGCAAGAAGAGATGAAAATCGAGATTATGAATATATATTTTATGAAATTCATTTTATTTAATAGAACACAACGTATTAGCATATCCAACGGCCGACTGAAGGGAAGTTGAGCTTTGCTATGTCATAATAATTATCAACTTTTTCAAATTTAATACTTCTTCTAATCATTTCTGATGGTTACTTTTTATTAAGGGCTCAAGTGTTAGTTTTTGGATGCAATTATCTATATCCCAAATTCTAAATAATTTTGATTTGTCGATTACTTGGTTGTGAAGATAAACATGGTCATTTGGGAATTTGCTTCCGAGATGTATTTGTTCATATAAGAATATATCTTCATTCTCAGAACTTAACTTCATAATACAATTAATCTTATTGGATATAGCCGCTGAATTTCCATGACTTCCTTCGTTAATGGCAGGAGACTCAATTCCAAAATCATATGACCACCAAGTCTGTACGCTTTTAACATTATTGATTTGTACACTATCATATAGCTTCATTACTGATATACTATTTCCTCTCTTATTCACTTCGGTGTAACTAGCCAGAAAATAAAGTAGTAAAATGACCGTATTAACTAACAAACTGTATGTAAGACCAATGAAAAAATCTTTGGCTGAAGCAGAAATTAGTACTAAGAGTATAAAAAAGCCGTAAACAAAAATCCTTATGGCGTTAAATGGTTTAAAAGAGAAACTTCTGTACTTTTTGTTTTCCATATTGGTTTATTTTGATTTCTGTTTATTGGTTATTACGGATGATGATTCGAGTAGTAGCGACAAAGGATCTATTACTTCTAATCTATTGTAAAATGCTGTCTTCTTTTAATAATTTTCCATGTCTATTTCCTCTAAATCATCATTTGGGAAATCATAATTCTTAATTAGTTCTGATTGAGCAAACTTCCTTTGTTCTGGATCCATCAAATTGCAAAGAATTCGTTTTATATCACCTAATGCCTTAGTGTCAATCGATTTTAAAACGTTTTGAGTTTTATTAATTGAATATTGTGATGTTAACGAGCTTGCTTCTAGCCAAGTACTATTAAATTTTAATGTCTCATTCATTTGTTCTATGAATCTGATGAACTGCTGTATTAGCATCTGATAGTTCCTTGGAGAATTTAAAAGTTCTGATTCATTTTCCCACCTCTGTTTTGATCTTTCATTACTCAACGCAAATTGTTTTATATCTTCTTTAATTTCTGTTGTTGATTCGGTTTTTAATCTTTTAATAAAACTATAGTTTATGAAGTCATTCAAGTTTTCACCCAGTCCAAATGCTCTAATTAAGGAGTTCAATCTAAGAAGTCTAATATAGCTTGGCTTATTGCCTTTTAGAGATTTGACATTCCACATGCTACTATCAATTTCCATAGATTTGAATTCAAAGTATTTATCCAAAAAGTCTCCGATGGAATAAGAAGTCTCTTTGATAGTATTATCGCCTAAATATATTCCTTGAAGCTCGTCTATTCCATTTTTCCATGATAAAACCATTGATTTATTGGTATAGAAATAGTAAGTATATCCGCTTTTGTTTTCACTTGATTCAGGTACTCCAAAACGAGCTTTTATTTGTCTTTTCTGACTTATATTAAGTTTAGAAATTAAATCCTTTTTTAGTAGAACTTCTACGATATTTTCGGATTCATCTACTTTGTATGTAATTCCGATGTTCGTATGATAACAATTTGCGTAAGGACCACCAATAATAATATTTTCATTAAGAGAATGTATAGAATCTCCTAACATCAAACCATTGAAAGCCAACTTATACACGTCAACCGTTGAATTAGTAATAATTGATATATCGTTTAGTATTTCCATTTTATCGAGGTTCTGAATAATGTTTGCTAAGTTATTGATTTAAATGACGGCTTGCATAAATGGTGTGAGGACGCATATCCCACACATACATTTTATACCTGATAGGCTGTGGTTTTTATTTCTTTATCGAAGTAAACAACATCGTCCAATTGGTTTCCCATACATTATTTTTTTCGTCAAAATAAGCTTGCTCCCAAAGTGCTGTATTTATCGAAGGTTTCTTCCATGTAAACCTCAATTTAACCTCTTTACCTTTATATAATTCATTTCCGAAAAATTCTCCGATCCCATTTTTAAATTCGCCTGTCACCTGCTCCTTTAAGTAGTTTTCTGGATTTGCGGTGTCAGCCCAATATATTGTCCATATATTAGTTTCTGGATTAACCATTCTGATACTAAGCCCAATGAAATTATCCCCAAAATGAGATGATTTCATTTCATCCATTAAGGCTAATCCGTTTAAGATGCTTTTTGTCTCCATTTCAGCCTGGAACTCAATCCATTCATCGCAATTAGTCAATCGGTCCTTCAATCTTCTATTGAGGACGCTCCATTTTCCGATTAAAAAATCAAAATTTTGAATATTTATCATAGATTGAAAGTTATTAATTTATGATGAATTGATTTTGTTTTAATGTACTGTTCGATACTGACTAACTTCATAATTCCAATTTGCCCCTAAATTTTTTGTCCAGACTATTGATTCAGTTCCAAATTTATAATTTTTGCCATTCGGTGATTTATCTGCAATAATAAGCCTATGGATTTCCATTGTTCCACCACTTGAAAGTTGTCCATTTAAAGTATGAAGTTTGAATTTGTCGATTTCTATTATTACTGTAGATTCATCTATGTATCGGATACCTGAAAGATCGTTTACTTTGTTGATTTTCTCCAAACAGTCTACCTTCCAATTTTCAGATAGTATTTCTGTTAACTCTTGATTGTCAATTGTTCGAAAATTTTTCTTTACCGTAACTGGATCTTCATTTCCATAACTCTTGGAGTTTCTTATTTGTATCAATTTGCTTTTTATCTGTTCTTCATTGATAATTTCACTTAGAAGATTTTTGTAGCATTCCATATTATTTAATGTGGAATTCACCTGAGATGTATTAATGGGTAAGTTGTTGCATGAAATGATTAATACAACTGAACCAACCAATAATATGTATATATAATTTTTCATTCTGTTTACTGGCAATATATCGGCTATAGGGGCTGTACGAGGCACCACCCCATCACTTATTATCCTCAGTCATTTTTTTTAATTCACTAATTGTCTTTGCAACCCATTCATCTTCTTTCAGTTCTAATGACTTGGTATATATTTCAATTGCTTTTTCAATATATCCATTTGACATATAGAAATAACCTAAGTTATTATATAGTATTGGGTCTTCTGGATAAAGCTCAATATTATACCGAAGCAAATCAATAGCTAAATCTTCCCTATCAAAATGATTTAGTCCGTAAGCAAACGAATTAAGATACCCCTGCATAGGTTTTATTTGATAGCCCAATCTCTTACTTATTTGTTTATAATGTTCTTTCAGGTTCTGGACTAAATCTCTTCTGTTTTGATATTTTGGGTGGTAATAGTTTTGCATCCCACTATAAGAATAAAATTTGTACAATTCCCTCAGAGCGTCATATGTCGCTTGGTGGGGAATTGAATAGTGATTTTCCTCTGGATAATACTTTATTTTTATGTTTAGATTCCAGTTGTCAGCTTCATAGGCCTTATTGAATTTCTCATTGGGTATGACAAAATTCCTAATCAATTGAGATGTGTCCGTCAGAGTTTCATTCTGCGATACGACTTCAGGTAGATTATTGGCGATAGCAAAAAATACATTCTCCTTTGATAAGTTTGTTTGATTTAAAGTATCAATAACTTCATTTAAATAGGTTTGATTTGCCAGGCCGAATCCAGGATCAATTGCGATATAATTATCAAAACTATCACGTTTCTTTAATAATGCCTCAAAAGTCATCAGTCCACCAAAAGAATGTCCAATGATAGTACTGTGGTTTGCCGTTTGATAAGTCGAGTCAATATATGGTATTAACTCCTTTGTGATAAAATCTAAAAAATGTGGGCCGCCGCCAGACATCTCAAACTTTTCATCTTTTCGCGGAGTCAGATCCCTAGTCCTGTTTGTATTCGGTATTCCTACCACAATTGACCTTGGAATGAAGTCATTTCCATTTGTTGCGATGCTTAGAAAATCTACTGTAGCAGCAGTTTGGTTGAATTGACTTTCACCATCCAGGACATATATAACTGGTAAGTTGCTGGTAATTTTATCCATTCCCCAAACACTTTGAGGCACATAGACATAGATCATCCTTTTCTCATTAAGAATTGATGATTGAATTTCGAAGGTTTCTCCTATTGATATTTTATTCGTTTGCATTGATTCTTGACCAATCAATCTTATTTGAAGCAGAACGAGTATTATCAATAGATTATTTATTTTCATTTTTTCTAGTTGGTTGAGTATTAAGTGAATGCATGCGTCGTGAGCACAATATGTGCAACGAATATAGGCTATTCCCAAAGCCAAGCACCTTTCTTTATTCCCATATTGAGGATGATCGTATGCATATTATTGTCGAGAGTTTTTACTGTTGTTTCTTTAATTTTTTTGATTTGCTGAAATATTTAAAGGAATAAGATATTCGCCAGAGTTTAAGTATTTATGAAAGAAAAAATCTTTAAAGTCACTTTCAAGTTTTCCGTTTAAATTAAGGGTGTCATTTTTTATATTGTATAAACCGTTTTGGTAGCAGGTTTAAGCTAACCATCCTTCACTTTTGTATACATCAACTGCTTTAGAAATCATTTTCTTTATTTCATCTTCAAGTTCTTCGTCCAAAAACTTAACATGAAAACAAGATTTTCCTTTTTTAAATTTCTTCAATTTGTCAGATATGTTTTCAAATTCTTCTGGATGTGTGTATGCTGGGTAAAAATAGAATCTGACATCTTTCTCCTTGGGTACAATACTTGAAAAGTAAATTCCTTGCACTATTTTTTTTCCTTGAGGAGCTTCAATTGTTCCATTCACCTCAAAATTCGAAGGTTTGTCCACTCGGACTTTTAGAGTTCCTATGAAGCTCTCGAGTGTGCTTTTAAGAGTTTCTCGTATTTCTTTAATTTCTGTTTTCATATTAATGCTGATTAACTTTCAGCGTACTTCCAGTGATGCTATTCTTAGCGGCATAGAGATATTCACATTGTTGGGTGAGGCCTTTTACTTTCTTAATTTTGCTTTTTCTAATCGATTTATTATTGATTCTTTATTTTCAAATCCGGTCCATTTATCAAGTATTTTCCCTTTAGAGGAAATTAAAAAATAAGTAGGAGAGCCATTAATTCCATATTTCAAAAAAGTTTTGCCTATTTCACCTTTACCATCCCAAATTTGTTTCCAATCAGATTGAAATTTTTGTAAATATTTATCTCTAATTTCCTCTCTTGTATCTTGGATGAAGGTTACTATCTGAATATGATCACTATATTCTTGATTGATTTGTTTAATGACAGGAAATGCTTTTCTGCACCATTGACATGCATAACTACTGAATTCTAATAGCGTAATTTTATCATTCTTTATATAATTAGAAAATGAAAACTCTTCTTCGTTGTTATCTTTTGCCACAAAATCAATAAAATCATCATTTACTTTTAATTGATTCCTTTGATTAATTGTTAGATAATTATGAATTAAAATTCCAAAGTCATGATCTTTCCAAATTGGATCTAATTGTTGATACAGCTGTTCAAGTTTATCACTTTCAATTTCACGAAACAACCTACTTAACCGATAAACAGCAGAAGGTGTATTTATAAAATCTTCAATACACTTAATTCGAAAATGCAAAGAACTATCTCTGTTGTAGATATTTCGAAAATCATTTTCACCCTTTAAATATTCAGACCCAATGATTTGAGATTCATCAAAGCGTTCTTTATTTCCAATAATTTTAATGTCTTCATTATTTACCCAAAGAACCAATCTTTTTCTGGTATTCGAAGCAGTAAGCTTAATTCGATTAGGTGTTTCAGTTAATTTATATTTTAAATTCAGTAGATTATTATTAATCTCAAATTGACCAACTTTCTGGTTAATATTTCCCTTTGTAATCCATAAAGTAATCAGATCATCTTGATCGAATCCTTCTAATTCACCACTAATTGACAGAGAGTCACTTTGTGCAATAAGGTTAATTGAAATAAAAAAGAATAGAATTATGGACTTAATAGTTTTCATTGATCATTATTTCTTCTTTCAAGTAGAGTTATAGAAAATTCTACTTACAAGTTATATATTTTCTTGTCAATTTTATGGTAGCACCCAATGACTCCGCGCATGTGACATCGTCGGATTTTGCTGTCAATAAAAGTCATCCTCTTGTTCTCAGCAGGCATTTTTCTTTTTAATCAACATATAAATCCAAGGTGGAAGGCATGTCTTATAATGTTTCCATGTACCTGGTTTGCTTTTATAGTCCAAACCAATTTCTTCTTTAAAAGTAATTATTTCTAACCCTCTGGAGATTAATCCATTCATTATTGTTGACATTGTATGTCTGTATTCTTGAGGACTTTCTATTTTAACTTCTTGATCCTCTGAATTCGTGAAATTCCAATTAGAATCAATTGTTTCTATGGCATAACCATCTTTGTAAGGCTGCCAAATTGGATAACCTTTTCCTCTCCACAATTCTTCTGTTTTCCATTCTTTCCCCCAACAACCATCTTTCCATGAACCATGAACATAGGGATTATGAAACATTATATCATAAAGCCCATTTGGTTTTAAAATCCTACTTATTTCATCAAATATTTCATCTAATTCCGGAATATAATTAATTGAATACGGCTGGTATACTATATCAAATTCTTCATCTTTGCAAAATGATAATTCTCTCATATCAGATTTAATAATTCTTATTTGCTTATTATATTTTTTGGCGACTAACTTATCTTTCTCCAATTGTTCGGCGCTAAAATCTACTACAGTCACATTACCACCCATTAAAGCAAATGCAATACTTTGTTGACCACCTCCAGATGCCAAACAAAGAACATTTTTCCCCACAATACTATCCTTATAAAAGCCATTTCTATTAATATACTCTTTAGCTTGTTCGGGAGTCAACTCAAGTTTAGGTTGTGAACACAGTACTCCATTACGAGCTAAATTATCCCATGTTCTTTCGTTTTCCTTATTCATTTTCATTCTTTTTCTTGCCGATGACGGTTAATGTATGAAGTTGACGCAGCAATAGTAAGTCATACTTCATACAAGTTATTGGCATTCGTGTTTATTCTATTCTCTGTCTATTTTTCAAATTTTCCTGAATTCGTATTTACCCATTATTTGCTTTTCAATTGATTGTATATGACATTGCCAATCGATGTTTGCCTATTTCTTCTTTCAATGTATTCTCAAAAAACATTGTATAGCCATATCCTATATTTAGCCACTTCAATGACAACCCAATTTTTAACATTAAAGCTGGACAATAACTTTCAAAATCTGTGTAATTTATAAATTCTGCACCAAAGAAGCTTCCGTAAGTTTCTCCAAAAGCACTCAATTCCCACCCGATCTTAGGTCCAATAACTACTTCATCCAAATCTTTAATTCTAATCTCTGATGCTAAAAAATCCAGACGATGCATATGGGAATAATGTCATTTTTCGATGTTTTGGAAACCTCGTTTGAAATTGATTTAAGCATTATCCAGCCTCAAATCCATATCCTTTCTTGTCCATTAACTCCAAATCTTGGTACTAATCGGATCGAATAATAAATAGTACCTGATTTCTCTTGCACGTGAAGTAATCAGTACGTTAATATTATTCCGAGTATCAGTACAAATATCTTCTTGACCATTGTATTATTTAACGATCAATTTCTACTTATCCCTTTTTCTAGGGAATGCCAACGTATAGTTCAGGCGCCGTGGCAGTTTAAGATTAAAATTATTGTCATGAACATCATAATAGCTATTTTTAAAATTTGATTGGGAATCTTTTTCTTTCATAATTGGGCAAAGCAAATTCAGTATCATCAATTATTTTATACTCTATATCAGTTGCCACAATTTCAATATGTTCGCTTTCCGTATCTAAAATGCTTTTTAACATTATTGATTTTGTTTCTCTCGTACAAACATCCCAAAAGCCAACCAAATGATTTTTATAGTATTCATCGTTTATTTTGAAGGAAGAGTTAAAAAAGTATTTTAATGACCCTTTCTTCGAAGTAATGGTTAGCAGATCACAATTGAATCCATTAATGATTTCAACATTTTTCGATAAATCAACACTTTGTATTTCATCATTTAGTTTAGTTGCATCAATCCACAATAGTTCATGAGATTGAGCAGAAGTCATAAAGATTGTATCATTTCCGAGGTAATATTGAGACATTTTAAGTTTTCCATTCATTTCACTCTTGTACTTATCTCCCTTTATGGTATATACTTGTTTACCCCCAAAAAATTCGTCCGCCTGTTCTTTGGTAGGGCTTGCCGTTTTAGGAGTATAGTTTAGTTGATAAGTAATTGTACCTTCAAAATACACCTCATCAGATGCCTCAGAATCTTTTTGAACATTCAGTTTTGAAGTTCCACAGGATACCATAAAAAAACAAAAAGTATAAATTATTATATTGATAGATGTTCTAGTCATGTTTCGTTTTTATAAGTCATAAGGGTTAGGTATATGTGCCCGACAAAGCATTAGCCAATCTGATCGTCATGTACATTAGTTACCAACGTTTCATTCTTTTAATTCGATTTTAAGCGTTTTCATAACTTGTCCAGCGTTGTCAATATGTTCTGAGTAGGAGCAGTGCTTCATTTTATAATTTCCTTCATCTTTTTCCAGAAATAATAAATATTCATTATTGATTTTGTAGTAAATGTCACAGTTTGAAAATTCGGATTTCAATTCAATTATTTGACCTGTCATGAAGTTCCCTTTAAACACAGAGACTACTTCGACTTTAACTCTATAGCTGTGATCAGGTTTACTCGTATAGTATTCTTGTCGTTCTTTTTTTGTGTCGAGCAATTCTACAACTTTCACAGTAACAATTGAATGAGTTTCTTTTATATGAATTTCAATAGAAGTCATCATGCAATCACATGAGAAAGCTGCAGTGGCCATAAGTTTAAATAGAAGTATCGTAATTATCTGTTTCATCGCATTCTCTTAATGTTAGCTAACACTTAATATAAATATCGTAGTTGCTGCACTATGATCATTTTATACAATGTAATATTCTAGATTTCAGTTCATCGCCCCCCCTCCTATGATCTTTCCTTCATAAAAATAAAACATTTTGCGAGACTTGTTAATTGACAACCATTTCTAAATAGAAGTTGGGTATGGTTATAAATTCTTATTGGTGTCAATCCATTCCATAGTAAATGATTATATTCATCAGTTGAATAGCCCATGCTTCTTGAAAAAAACATTTCCGAATTTATCTGATTTGAATACATAATAGAAATTCCAAACACCTCTATAAAGAGTAGGATTATCAACCAATATGTGATGTCTAGTTGAATCCTTTCCAATTACTAATCGGTCTGAGTAGTAATGCTCAAGAAATTTTACCGATACTAAATCTGTTTTGTATTCATCGTTCGAAACCTTGTAGCTGAAATGAAGAATATTATCTTTAGTTATTTTGAATTTGAAATTGTCATATTGCCAATCAGCTTGTTCTCCTGGAAATTGGTTTCGGTCTATTACATACTCCCCGTAAATTTTGTCTTTGGTAACTTTCATTTTTGTAGTGAACATTTGTAGAACAACAATTATAGCTAACAGCAAAATAAGACCTGCCCATATTTGGGGGAATTCAGAAGTAAGAACAGTTTAAAAATAATTAAGCTTAAAGTATATTTTTACTACCAAAGATTGAATTTTGTTTGGAATAAATCGGCCTTAGTTGGTTTAGGATTTTGAGTTGTATTTTGACGTTAAAAACTCACAACTGTTTGAGCGATAGCGAGTTTTGTGTGTTTAGTCAAAATGCAATTCAAAAGCCGTTAAGAACCAAGTAAAGCCTTGAATTCTTTGGTTCGTTTCTTTTTCAAGAAAGAAATGAACGCCCGAGCGGCGAGCGGAAGATTAAATTGAAAACTATTACCTCATTATTACGCAATATCCATCAAAATAAGGGTAATCAATTCAGAAGTACAGGTTATTAAATGAAATATAAATAACTGAATTTCAGCATTTTGAAAAAAAATAAATGGAAAGATATTTTATTAATGAATATGCCTATTTGACCCAATAGTTTACCGAATACTGCCTTTCTTGAAATCGCCCAAATTATTGCAAGAATAATTGTCAAAGGCATTATTACAAAAATCATCAAGAAATTAAATCCAAATCCAAATAGATTCATTTTTATATTCTAGCTTTTATTCTTCGTCTTTCTTACGGATAACAGTCTGTAAATTCAGTAAGGTATCTCATGACCGTCATATACAATTGTTGGCAGTAGGTATTATATTTCAGATCCTGCTTTTTTAAGAAATTCTAATTGGTTTTGAAAAATTTCTGGAGATTCAGAATTAACGGAATCTACAATTTTGTTAATATATTCCTTAAATTTTGGCGTGAACCCGCCTGCAGGGTTATTTTGCCACCAGTCTATAGTTCCTGGACACCTAACCCACCATGTTACACCTTCATTCCATGCATTCCATAATTCATCATCTATATGTCCCCTTTTCCATTTTCTAAATCCCAATTCCAGTTGAACAAATAGATAATAAAGGTAGCTGGTAAATCTGAAATAATCTTTTGGTTTTAGTTTTGTGCTACCAGTTAACCCTGCCGCAATTATCCGTGACAGTTCTTCTTCTGTCGCTAATAATTTTATAAAATCGGCGCGCTCTTTCGTAATAACGTCCATAGATTCCTTGATGGATTGTTTTCTGGTTTGCCTTATCTGTATTCCCAGGTGGAGGAGAGAAATTACAACAGCCACCGCAGATATTATCTCAGCTATAAAGTATGTGTCGATTGAATCCATTTACATTTAATTTTAATTATTGTTAACGCTCCTTGATAGGAGTAGTTGCCACGAAGGAGCTTTTACTTCTTATCTAATGTTATTATCTTTTTTTAATGTGTCAGAATGAGTTACCTCTTCTGTATATAAAAAATGAGTGTATTGATTACGGTCTTCGAAGACTCTTTTACTTAGAAACATTTTTGCAGAAAGTGTTTTATTAAAGATATTTTCTTTTCCTTCTATCGTTGTCAATTCAAGACCATTACCCATATTATTTAGCATTGTCCCCTTATTAAAAATGTGATTTATAGACATGATTTTCGATGGGTAAAAGTTAGTCGTATCACTCACCAATAATCCCCCAAGTCTTATTTTGTTAGAAAATGGTTTGAGCCAATTATGTATATTTCCTGTCAGTGTTACAATTTTGGTTTGAGGGTATGCCTTTCTTATCTCGCAGACTTCTTTATACATTGAAGAATCTCTAGTTGAAAGTGTTTGAGTATCAATAAATTTGACTTTAATTGCTTCGTTTTTATTACTCTCTTCTAACAAAGCAAGCCATGCTTCTCCATTTCTCCCATCCGACCCTTCACCACTAAAAAAATCTAATTCTTTTAATTCCTCCAATGACATATTATCAGTGAAATTATTCATTTGTGAGGGTGGAATTTCTAATCCTAGAATCACATTTTGCTCTTTATTTGATATTAGTTCGCATAATCCAAGCGCAAATTCTGAAGGTTCTTTTGTCCCATGCATTTCTCCAACCATTATCACTTCATAATCTTCGATCTCTTTGTAAATTTTGTTATTCAGGGTTGACAAGTTCCTGATTTCAATAGAATTTTCTTTAATGCGTCGCTGGTCTTCACTTAACTCAACTGAGTTACATGATAAAAATAGTAACATTAATAAGAGGTTGGATAACTTCACTTTTCTATTTTTTTGAGGAGAACTGCCATACTATACACCGTAGGCCCAGTTAGCTGCTATTGATGTATAGCTTTTGTTTTGGCTGCCTTCATTTTCTTTTTAATATATACATATTCTCATTGAGGATTAAATCTCCATTTTCAATAATGCGGGAAGGACTAAATTTCTTGGATAAAGAGACATAATCTTCATGTTCGACCAGTTCATATTGGGTAAGAGATTTATAATAACTCGTTGATAACGTAAGATATTCAAATTTACTGCTGAGAATTACTTCCTCCTTAAAAAAAGTAATCAATCTTTTGAAACATTCCGTTTCTTCAATTCCATCTAAAAAAGATACACTTCCAAAATAACTTCCTGGCGTCTGAATTCCACTGATTAATTCGATTAATTCGTTTGTAATTGATTTACTCAAAAAGAAAATCACTCCCTCTAATAAGACAAATGAACGTCTTCCTTTTATTATTGATTTTAGCTCTTCCTTTAATTCTTCTTTTTCTAAGTTGAAATCTTTTGCAATATAATGTATTTGCCTTGATGGCAATTTTCCTTCCTTTATCAGTTTTTCAACTTCATTCTTTTTATAATTTATAATATCCTTCTGATCTATTTCGATATTTATTAATTCTCTTGGAAATAGAAAAGGGTACATACTAAAACCACATCCAAAATTTATCAATACCTCTACTTCTTTGTTCTCAATTAATTCTTTTACTATTTCATAAAAATACCTATTCCTCAAACAATGCGTAAATGGTTCGTCCAATGATACTTTTTCAATATAGTTTTTAATCCATTTATCTGTTTTAGAATTCTTCCAATAACTCGAATATTTGTCTTTGCTCAATTCTTCATTGGAAGCTCGATAAGTTGCTGTAACGAATGCTGTTTCATGTATTTTTAGTGTGTCATTCATCCTTTGTTATTATGGTTGGCTATAACGGATAAAACACAGTCACTGTAGCCATAATTCTAAAGTTACTAAAAATCAAGAATGTCACTACTCTACTTTTAAAAACAAATGGTAAAGTTATGAGTGTGGTTATTGCTGTGCTGTATACTGTTAGCCACATGTTTTCAACTTCATAATATAGTTCGATAATATAACATTTGTCTCCTCACAATTTCATTTAAAATTAACCTCTTGTGACTCATCTAACCTCTCATATTTGAAAAATCTAGTAGAATCAAGTGAGTTTATATTATCGATGATTATTGTAGTATCAGTGGTCTGAGAAGGAATCACGGAAATAGTAATAGGTTTTAGCTTAAATTCTTCATTAAATGTTAAATCATTAATTTTTCCAGAAACGCGTTTCCCATTGCCACCTGTTAACTTATAACTTACATAACCTTTAAATGTTGTGCTAAGCTTTAGTAGTTGATACGCGCTCAAATTAGCCAACTGATCGTTATATCCGATCCATAAAGCAGCAGTTTTACTTGAAAGTTTCTTTACATAATTCTCCTTTATTCCCACATCCTCATTTACCTCAGATTGGTAATGATATTCTGCAATCTCTTTGTCAAGACTATCATAACTAACAACTTCGAAACTTAGCTCTTCCAATCGAATCTCAGTATTTCCATGGTTTATTAATCCTACTTCCAATTCAAAAGACATTAAGTTATTTTCAAGATTAAAGTCAAATTGGTTAATTCGAATCAGAGAATTATCTATTATTTGAGTGTCATGACTGTAAAAAATTTTATACAAAGTTATCATTGTAAGAATCAAGCCCAAAATCAAAGAAATATCTTTTAGCGAAGACCTCCACTTGTTAGAGTCATTTTCCTTAGTATTATTCAAGTCATCTGAAATCTCATTCGTTGTTACAATTACATCCCCTTCTACATTTCCCTTAACAATTACAGCCTGTCCAGAAATATAATTAATCATTGAATCGATGACTTGATCAACAACGGTTTCATCAACTTCTAAGTCTGAATTTGATTCATATGAAAATTCATGATCTTGTTTTAATTTTTTCAAGAAAGTGACGGAATAGGATTGAGGGCTATTATCTACTCGATTATGGTGGTTGGCACATAAAAGCAATAAGTTTTCAGCACTCCTTCTGTACTCATCATTTGACTTTGGGTTAAATCGAGGACCTCCTTCATTAGCTGCCTCAATATGGCAGATCTCGGCATTAACTAATCCAGAATCTTCAACCATTTTCACTTTACAATTCTTATAAGCACAAGTGTTTCCACATTTCGCGAATAGCTCTTTAACCGTTTTTCTTCTTGGCTGTAACCTAGCCATACTCAGACGTATTTTGCTTTTTCATAATAATGCTTTATTGGTTAATGATTTGTACCCCATTTAAAAGAAAGATCATTTTAGTTTCAATAAGTAATTATTTCAATTTTCATGTCGGCTTTTATTTTAGGTTGATGCAACTTGCATATTGTTAGATTTTCTGATTATAGCTAAAGGATAATTATTTGCGTAGTATGACCGAAGGGAATATTCCGTCATATATAGTGTTATGAACTGGCTTTCCTTCTTCCTCCATAATATCTTCCTTCATTACATCCTGCTTTTAATACTTCCACATAGCCATTTTTATTCTTAAGAAGGTCTGTAAACATATACTCTAATTCTAACCAACTTTTGTTCAATGGTATTTTTTCACAATTTTCTACTAAGCTAAAAACTTGATTCTCATTATAAGTTATTAAGCCTCCATATTTTTCTCCAAGTTTTAGAAGTTCAAGCCTATTGCTAAGTTTTTCGTTTTTTTCAAATTGTTTGTTTGAGTTGCACAATTCTGCATCTAATTTGATTTGCTTAAAAGCTTTTTTTGCATTTTCAGAATTATCATAGTTAATTACGAACAAAAGGAAGTCTTCAAATTTTGTCGGTTCATTGAATTGATTTTTTCTTTTGTCATAGTATACAACAATATCAATTACACCTTCTTGACTAAATAATTGGTTATAATTTAGGCTATTTAATTCTGAGGAGGAAATTGATTTTATTCCCACATTCATTTCAAGGATGCTTTCTGAAAAATACTTACCCGCTTTTGATGAGTCTTTATCTTTTACCTGATTGTTTGTCTTTTCTTCTTTTGGTAATTCAATAGACTTAATTCCATTTTGCTTAGCTCCACAGGATGAAAAAGCAATTAGTATTATTATAAATATGTTTATTTTAGGCTTATTCATTAATAAAACGTCTTTCCATTTATTATTTTCAAGATACTGAAATTCAGCTATTTATATTTTGCTTTTTTCTATATATTCGATTAGTTCTTTCATTTGAATTCATTACCACTACCGTTTTAAGAATACCTGACGGTGTCGACCTATAGGTGATTCTGGCATGGTTATTCAATGTTACTAATTGTGTCTTCTTTCATTATAAACCCGCCAAAACCATTTCAAATTTTAACAAACCTTGATGTACTTCCATCTTCAAATTTCAATAGAATTTTCTTTAATGCGTCGCTGGTCTTCACTTAACTCAACTGAGTTACATGATAAAAATAGCAACATTAATAAGAGGTTGGATAACTTCACTTTTCTATTTCTTTTGATAAAAACGGTAATGTGTATATGCAGAATACCAGTTAAGGGCTTATTATCGAATAGACCTTGTTCTTATCAGTTTTTAATATTTCCTGTTATTAGATATTCTCGAATTAAGTTTTTTATCAAGTGCCCTGAACTACTATTAGTAAAAAAAACATAAGCAATCTCAAGGTCTTTATAAATCTCATAGTTACAATCAAAACCTCCATTTCTTCCACCGTGACCAAATACTAATCCATAAGGTGATTGTTTTAGTTGGAACCCTAAACCATATCCTTGATCCCATCCCGTACTTTCATAGGGCCAATTTGTGGGAATACTCACTTGTTCAGCTAGCATCTCATCATAGGTTCCTTGTTCTAATATATTATTATTTAATACACCGATTATAAAAGGAGTAAAATATTTAGCGTTGGAATGCATCCCAAATGCTACAAATGTTTCCTTTTCTGGTGCATGGATTTGAATATTGAGATCGTAGTGGCCAAAAGACAAATTTTTCAATAAATCAGAATTAGATGTAAAATATGCTTTCTCAATCCCCATAGGGTTAACAACCAACCTTTTTATTGTGGATTCTATTTCTTCCCCAGTCACTTTTATGATTACCTTTTTAAGATACTCAAAGCCTTCCCCAGAATATCCAAATTTTTCTCCAGGAGAATTAATGAAATTCAATTTCCCATTTCTCCAATTAGGCAAGCCAGTTTGATGAGAAAGAACATGTCTTCCTGTCAACTGTTTATATCTTTCGTCATGCGACAAATCAGGGTACGGTAAATACTGGTAGAGTGGCTTATCCAAATCAAATTGTTCCAACTCTGCCAAGCGTAGATCAGTTAAAGCAAAAATTGTTTTTGTCACAGACCCTACATCAAACAGAGTTTCATCTGACACAACTTCTTTGGTATAATAGTTCTTAGTTCCATAATTTTTAAGATACAGCAAGCTATCTTTCTGGATACAAGCAAGTGATAGGCCTGGAATGTTGTAATAATTCATCAACTGCTTAATGAATCCATCTAATTGGTTGACTTTTTTTTCATCAAAATCAATAAGAAATCCTTTTTCATTTATCTGAAATTTCGGTTGGAGAATAGTTTTAAATAATATTTTGGAAATATCCGTAGTCTTATTTTCTTTAACCCGAAAAGTTTGAGGATATAGTTGATTAACCTTTAAAAACTGTCCGGTAGAATCTGCTGTTGAGGCTAACGACATCCGTATTTCGTATTCTCCAGGAGGTAGACTAATTTTAAATTCCGGGTTACCCCTAAGAGGTAATTGAGTCCAAAAACTGGGATTCTCTTTTGATATGAATTGGATACCCCATGGAATGGCAGATACTTTTTTATTTTCCCAACCAACCAAACCTTTGATTTTACCTTTTCCAGCAGAAGGAGTTGAAATCAAAAGGTCTCCAAGATTGTTCTGCATACTACTTTTCCAGCCATTGCTACCCCACGCCATGGTGCTATATTCCCATTTTTTGTCATCATCCATATCGACAATCACATGGTCAATGCCAATGATGGAATTTACATTTAATAGTTTTCCTAAATATATTTTCCATTCATAAATCGTGATTTGTCTATTTCTTTTAACTGCATGTGTGATTGAATTAATTGATCCTTCTTTAATGGAATTGTCCCAACTCAAATGATTATTTACTAACCTTAGAGAGTTGTTGGTAAGTGCATACATTGCTACACCTGACCCTTCAAGGGAATGTTGTAAATCTAAATACAACAAATGAGCATCTTGATTCAAATGTGTAGAATAGGTATCACTTTCAATCACATGCAAATCATCTGTTACCGTTACCGCAATGTATATTGATTCCTCTTTAAGGTTGTAGCCAACTTGAAAATATGCGGAAAAATCACTTTTGTCCGTTGGTGAAAATCTATTTTGACTTCTTGATATTGTATACTTGCTAGCATTTTCAGGCCAATCTGATAGATTACCATCAATCTGAAGATTTTCTACGGGATAAGCTACTGCCCTCTCTCCATTATTTGCTAATCCTAAGTTAGAGTTCAATATTAAAATTAGAAGATATATTATAGGTTTTAATTTCATCTGTTTGGTTTAATTGATGAAAACGATCTCTCATATGTGGCGTACGACCGTAAAGGAAGCATGATCGTCATATAATTTGATCCTGTTGAAAAACAAACAATCTAAAATTACTAAATATATAACACTCCGTGCGCTATGATGTATCGCGAGCATTGACGACTCCACATTGTTCTACGCTTTTTGATTATTTATGTAAAAATGAACATACTTACAAAATCCAATTTAAAAATTAACAATCTACTTTACAAAACTTCTCAACTCTATTAAGTTTTTATCATTGAATAGTCGGTTTACTTCTATTTGATCGAACTGTAATCACCATGAAAAATAGCAAAAATCCTATAGACAGGTACACAAAACTATCTTGAATAATGTAGTATAATGTAGTAACACCTTTAGTAGGCAATTGAGCATACATGATTTTGTCATTTTCATCAAAACTGCTCATTTGTGAAACCATTTCACCGTATGGTGTGACTGCTGCGGAAAGCCCAAAACGCGTAGAACGAAGTACAGAGTGACCTTGCTCAACTGCTCTAAAGGCAGCCATTTCCGTATGCAAAGGGTCAATACCTCTCCAATCACTTGACGGAATAATTACCACATCTGAGCCTAATTCACCAAACTCTTTTGCCAGATATGGAAAATCATAATCATAGCAGATTGCAGCTCCGATTTTTGTTCCTGTTACATCAACCACTTTTAAAGGTGACTTCCCCTGTACTGCTGGTTCTCCTGGTACAGGTTGATGCTTGAGATATGAATGCGTAATACTTCCGGACGAATCGATAAACTGGTACTTGTTTTCATAACTAAATGGATTTTGTGAAATGGGTGTCACATAAGAAGCCACCAAAGTGATATTGAGCTCAATGGCAAGTTCCTGTATAGATTTAATCCATTCCTTTTCTTCTTCAGGCATTATAAATAAGGCCGCTTCGTTCCATGATATTATTTTAGCACCACCGTCTGCTGCTGTTCTTGTTCGTTTAAATAATGTTCTTTTATTCTGTTCATTAATTTCCTTAGAGGGCAATGGTAAACCACTTACTTCCGAATCTGTTCCAACTGCCGCAACACTTACCGTGTCAATGCCATTGGCTTTGCTAAAGTCGTAACGGATGGAGCCAAATACTATTAAACAAAACAGCATAATTAATGGAAGCTGAAATGTTGAAATAGCGGTTTTTCTTTTGATTATAATATTAGCAATTGAGACATTAATCCAATAAATCAGAAAGCTCAGTCCAGCTACTCCAAACAAGGATACTGATTGAATAAGTGATACATTATCGTGCATAGTATATGCAGCTACGCCCCAACTTGCAAGAGGTGTAAAGGTGTATTGAATCCATTCCATGATGATCATAATAACAGGAAATAGAAACAGCGCGTATTTTTGATTTTTAAATCTACTCCAGATTAAGTAACCAGGCAGATGAAATAAACTAATTGGAATCGAGTAGAGGAAGACCAGAATTAGTGGTATTGGGTCGCTGATAATCTTCGCTACCACTAAAGACCAAGCCAAAACCAATGCCAAAAAGAATGTTAATCTTGACTTCCAGCCTTGTGTGAGACTTAGATAAATTAAAAATGGAACACTTGAAACCCAAGCCAAGACTTCAATACTAAAGGTCATGTGAGTTAGTGCCATGATAGCTACTCCGATTGCGAGATACCAATGTGGATTAAATTTACTGACATTAAATCCTTGCGTGAGAATGCTTAATAAACTTTTCATCTTTCTTTGTTTAAGTACTCTGCAAAGATTGATGATGCTGGCTTCAAATCCATTAACATTTGTTAAAGGATGACATTTTACTCCATGAGTACTTTTCGGAGTCTGCTCAGGGAAATATTTGTAATTCCTAGATAGGAGGCAATGTCAACATGTGAGATTAGGTTTTCCAGAAAGTGATATTTTTTTCTAAAAAGAATGAGTCTTTCTTTTGCATTCAGCGAAGCGAGTCCAATTTCTTTCTCAACTTTTGCAAGTAGTTCATTTTGTAAAACCATATTTCCAAACTCGCGTATGTCAATGTGATTTATCATTAACTGCTCAAACTTATCAGCGTTCATACTGGCAACTGTTAGCTTAGTAAGCGCCTGAAAATTAAGGTGAGATATTTGATTAGCCGTTCTCGTTTTATTAGGAGAGAGTACACTGCCTTCAAGAAAAAAAGATATGGTTATTTCTTCACCTTCCGGGCTTAGCAAAAAACTCCGGCAAACGCCTTCGAAAACAAAATATTCCTTGTTATTTCTTTTTCCTCTATCAATAAACACATCTCCTTTTTCATAAACTTCAATTACGATCAAGTCATTCACTAGATCTAACGACCCCTCCGATACAGGTGACACCTTGTTAATTAAGGGCCTTGTTCTTTCTTTGATCTGTTCGAAATTCATGATTCTCCTTTATTTGCGTACAACGGATGGGCTGTAATCAGCGTAGGCGTTAGTCTATGATGTTGTCACAGCTTGTTGGCTGTAGTATTTATATTTTCTTTATTTCGATACCCAAATAACTCATTTCAATTTTGTCACTTACTTCTATTTTATAAGTATTATCTTTTATTTTAACCTCATACGTGGATAGATTGACTGATGCTGTATAATCAATTTCATCTCCTGTAAACATATCTAAAGCTATGGCTTTTTCATTGTAATATATAAGCTTATCAGATTCTACTTTAAATCTTTGAATCCATCCTTTATTTGTTATTTTTTTTGACCAAAGTTTACTTTTTTGTTCAATATCGATACAAAAAAGTTCACCATTTAAGCTTTGGACGAATAAATAGTTTTTAATATTTAGTAGTCCAAAATCCCTATCTCCATGTAAGTTCTCATCCAGTATGCATTTCCAAAGAGGTCTCTTACTTTTATATTCCAATCCAATAAAGCCTTTTTGAGAACTTGTGGAATCTACATCTATATCTCCAAATATTATTTGATCCTGATAAATTATTGGTTCTGTCAAGCTACAAACGCCACTTTTATTTTTGAAATGATAGTGATATATCTCCATTCCTGTCTTATTATCAAACTCAAAAGCACCGTTGACTACTGAATTAACAATGAGGTTTCCATTTATTGGGTTCACTTGATGTCCTGAATAACAAGATGGAAATTTAGTTTTCCAAAGTACGTTTCCATCAATCGATATTTTGTATATATGACCAACGTACGTTGAAAAGAATATTTCATTATCGTATATTTCCACAGGTTGGGATGCATAGGCTTCTACTGGTACTTTCCAAAGTACTTTTCCATTCTTTAGACTCAAACAATAAAGATAGTTTTGACCTTTGGCAATGTTAATAGTATTGCAAAATAATCTATCAAGGCTAACTCTTGCATTCTGCAAACCCCTTTGATCAAATTTATGAATCCAATATTCACCGACACTTAAATTTGGGTATGGTTTACTTGGGTCATGTTTCCATTCACATGAACATAAAATTATCAGAATTACTCCTAAAATGACTGATTTATTTTTCATAATTACTGCTGACGGAATACGTGTATCCAGCGTATCCCGAAGGGTATGCTGTGATCACACGATGTTAGCTGCTGGGTTTCATTCATGGAAACTCAATTGAGTAAATAAAATTATCGTTTATTAATTCCCATTTTGAATCTGGGTCTCCGTGAATAGCAATTCTTTCGCCAGTTCCTTGATTCAAAAATCTTAGTTTTTCAGTTTTGGTCTTAATTTCTTCATCATGCAAGAAGGTGAACTTCATTTCAATTACAGTTATTGCAGGAGATTCATCTTTAATATTAGTTATCTCATAATTTTGCAATTCTTTGTCTGAATATATTTCTCTTATTTTTCCAGCTTCTGTACTTATAACAACTTGGGTTCCTTTTGGTCGATTTATCATAGGAACAAGTTTTCCGTATTTCTTTTCTTTCCAGTTATATGAAAATTCAATGGCCGCTCTCTCAGGTGACAATATATCGTAGTCAAGAAAATTTTGACTATTTGGAATCTGTTTCAGAGTTTCATCTGTTCTTGGTTTCCAAGCTTCAACCTTTTTATGAATTATTTCATTTTTCTTTTTTGATTCTTGATAATTCTTTATTGATTGATTAAGTTCTTTCAATTCTTGAAATACAGATTTACTTTTCACTTCAGGAGGATTTTTATTCCCCTTTTTAATTGAATCAGCCCAATCTTTAATAGCAAACAATAAAAGCCAACATTTTGCGGCTACATATTTGTTTCCAAAATTTAAATCTCTACCATGTAATATTCCATTTCTATATGGTAATC
Source organism: Saprospiraceae bacterium (assembly GCA_965230575.1). Classification (GTDB taxonomy): domain Bacteria; phylum Bacteroidota; class Bacteroidia; order Chitinophagales; family Saprospiraceae; genus CAJXUU01. Next base: position 3,379,159 of record OZ246013.1, on the reverse strand, counting down.
TTATTTCTTGTGTTGTCCTTTTTTTCCGTGACGTGTAGTATAAATCCCTTAGATAAGTTAGCCCTGAACTATGTCCCGCTATTGAATCCCATGCCAGTAAATCAATATCGTGAGAAAAGAATCCCTTATTCTTATCAATATCCATTACAACTCCATCAATTATCAGTAACAATAAAGGTACAACTGAAAAGAAATTTTGACTTAGTGTCTGTTTATATGATTCTTGAATTAATTGGTATCGCAGTTTGAAATGAGAAATTGATCTCAGATTATTTTTTAACCATTCTATTTGTTTAGAAGAGTAGAAATCTACAATGAGAAGTTCGCCTTCTTCAATTTTATTATTTTTTCCAAGATTGATAGCTTCTTCCATTAAAGAAGAATTCATAGTTTCATGAGCAATCAATCCTTTTGATTTATAAAAATTGTTAAATGCGTCAGGTAATTGAGTTAGATGTTCAATTTTTTCCTTTAATTCAGGAAGTTGTTTAAAAGCCTCATTTGTATTAAGTTTTTCTCCACCAAAAATATTCATGAAAATTTTTAGTGAGTTTGCTCCATTGATTGAATCTCTTAGTTTTTTATAAGAACCTGTATCGTAAATATTCTTCTCTTTCATTTTCTAATTACTTGCAGCTAACGTCTTTGTGTATGTGGCGGGCGCAGCGTTAGCAAGTCTGATCAGCATACACCATGTTAGGTGCTTTATTCACCTTCACTAGCTAAGATGATCAATTTTCCTTTCTCCATCAAGACTTTTATTGATTTACCTTCTTCAAAGCCAAGTTTTTCTAGCCATTTTCCTTGTAAGCGATTTTCAGGTACAACAGTATAATCCCAAGTTCTTCGTTGAGATTTGGTATATACTTTTAATTTTCTGAACTTCATTTGTCGTATTATTATATGACAAATCTAAATATAAAATCTTAAATGTCAAACTTTAGTATGACATTTTTGTCGTATAGTTTGCTGACATTTGTTAAATGACAAAAGACGAATTAAAGAAAAAAGTAGGTCAACGTATTGTTGAATTAAGGACTCTAAAGAGTTGGAGTCAGTCAGATTTGGCTCGTGCTTGTGGCAAGGATAGACAGGCAATTGAGAAGCTCGAAAATGGGAAAGTCAATCCAACAATATTTACTTTATACGAAATTTCAAATGCTCTTAAATCAGATTTATCTGATTTACTTCAGTTTTAATCTTTTAAACTATATGAAAATATACTTGTTTAGCACTTTTAATACTTTCATTATAAATCATATAAAATTATTGCAATGGGAAAAGTAAAGTTTACTGTAGATAATCAAGAGCCGGATGTAGAATTAAAGTCAGAATCAGAATTAAATTCTAGACCTAATATAAAAGACGTATTTGGAACAATTAAAGGAACCACAACTTCTATTGAAATTGATTCACATATACTTCAGGATAAAGTAGAATCGGTCTATCGAGAATTTATTGGTGCAGTGAAGCATTTACCTGAAATTGATAAAAAAGTAAAAATCAATACAATAAATTTTTCAATTGGAATCGATAGTTCTGGAGAGGTTTCTATTTGGTCCGTATTTTCGAGTAACATAAAATCTAAAAGTAGCATAGAAGTTTCTATTTCATTCCAAGATCAATGAATTCTAATAAAAAACTACTTGAAAAGGATTATTTTAATCTGCTAAAGGAATATAATATCTCTGATCTTCCTTGGTCTCTTTCAATTGACTTTGGAAGCATATATATTTTATCACTATTAGCTAGAAAATATAGCATTAAAAAGGACTACAAAAGGTACTTTATGGCTAAAAGTTTTATGGATAAGAATTACGAAAGTTATTTTTCGCCATTTAGCTTATTGGTGGATGAGACCTTAGAAAAAATTAAAAAAAATGATCATCGAGTAGCAAAGTACTATCCACCAATACCGTACGATGAAATATATTTTGGAGAATTTCCAATTGCTACAATAAACGCTACATCAAAAAAGACTAGAAATGGGTACATTGCTCTTGTTAATAGAGGCTTCTTCTTCTATTATGAGTGTTACATTTATACCTTGTTTTATGCCTTGTTTTCTGAAGATAAAGAAGAAAATAAATTTTATTCATTTGGATTATTTATGATACGATACATTCAAAATGAATTTAATCCATCCGACGATATTAGAAATGAAATATTGGTAATTTCAATCAAAATATCACAAAAGTTATCTGACGCTGAATTCCATTTTGCAACTGACATAATTGAGAAAACTAAGATTTTTGTCTTGGGTCATGAAATTGGTCACATTATTGGAGGTCACTTGAAGGATGATTACTTAGAGTATAAAAGAAGGAGATTTGATGGAGTTAACGACCCAATTTTCATAGAAAATTGTGCCAAAGAAATTGAGGCTGATGATATCGCTTTTAGTCTTCTAGATGATGAATTGAAATTCTCTAAAATTCTAACTCCATTTTTATATTTTGAATTTGAAGAAATTTTAAATAAAATAGTGGAGGTCTCAATGAAACAAAACAAAATAGAGGCTTCCCCTTTTTACACAACACATCCACCTCCAGCAATAAGACAAAATTTTTTAAAAGATATTTTTTTAAATACATCAGAAAAAGCAGAATTCCTTCAAACAGAAGAGATGATTGATAAGCTTACACATTATGTGATTGAACATTTTACCATAGAATAAAAATCATGGCAATAGTTGAACAAGAAAAAATAATAAAAGGTGGTGTAATTGAATGGAACAAATGGAGAAAAGAAAATCCTGAAGCTAAAATTGATTTAAGTGGTTCGGATCTTGAAAATTTAGATTTAAAGAATGTAAACCTAAATGCTGCAAATTTAAATGGAGCTAAGCTATCACATACAAATCTTGAAAGAGCTGATATAAGCGAAGCTTCTTTATTAATGGCTACATTATATGATTCTAAAATTAACGAGACAAATTTTACTGGATCAGACCTAAGGAAATCTACAATTCTTGGTGAAAATACTGGAGTAGTTTTTTCTCAAGTAAATTTCTCTAGAGCTAATCTTGGAGGATTAAACTCCACCAATACTAAATTTGTACATTCTAATTTTAAAGGTGCAAATCTTTCCTATGCTACTCTCTTTGGAACATTGTTTATGTTGACTGATTTTAGCTATAGCATATTAAAAGGTGCAAATTTAGAGGGATCAACTTTCATAGAATGCCCTTTAAACAATTCCAATTTTAGTTATGCAAATTTGGCAAGAGCCAGCCTATCTGAAGCCGATATAAGTAATTCAACTCTCGAAAAAACTTCACTTCGCATGGCCAATTTAAGTGAAGCAAACTTAAGTGGTTCAAGTTTAATAGGATCAGACTTAAGAGAAGTAAATTTGGTAAGGTCAAATTTGAATGGTGCAGATTTAAGCAGATGTGAAGTATATGGAACATCTGTTTGGGATATAAAAGGAATAATTAAGAGACAAAATGGATTAATAATTAATCATAGAGAAAAGGCCAAAGTAACTTTTAACGATATCAAATTAGCACAATTTGTTAATCTGCTCATTGGGAAGAAAGAACTTTCTGAAATTATAGACATTATTAAGAATCTAAAACTTTAATTGTGACAGTCATAACTTGATCTGACTGTTAATGTTCAAAAATTATATTTGCCTCGGGATTCTTACACTAGATAGCTGTTACTAGGTAAGTCTGATTATAGCCAACGTTCTTTTAGTCACGCTTCTATCCTGAAATTTTTAATTTGTCTTGCCCATGAAGAGAAATGATTGTTTTAATATAGTGATTTCATAATTCCGTTAAATTGCACCTAACAATTTAATACCCGCAACTCAACTTTGAAAAATTAACAACTATTACTGATATATCCATTATACATGTATTTTATATTTTAATAAAAAACTGAAAATCAGCTATATAAATCATATTTCATGTAGCCTTATGCAATCAAATTTTAACCGTTAAAAACGACTAGTAACAGCGTAATTTATTAGGCAGCATAATCTCAACGTAGTAAATATAGTATTAATTTAACAGTGAATAATATCATTAGTTCGACCATTGGGATGATTCTATGATAGCTGTCTTATATGCAGTTGCCGCATCATGAAATTATTGTTCGTACTTCTCCAAGCATCTTCGTACCAATTTACAAGTAGTATGGCTATAGAGTACAATGTTATAGATAGCCTACACTATTTATAGGGAACAACTTGATGTATTTCAGCAGTTAACTCTTCGTCTTCGGGATTTTGTAAATGATAAGTAACACAACATCCTGATAAATCTAGTTCGAATTCTGTACCTGGATTATTCGCGGAATAAAATGATTTGGCGTAATAGTCGTCCATTGAATCGAGCATCCATTTCTTGCGTATATCGTTCAATGAGTCCTTTGCAGATGCAGTCAGAGGTTTATAATACTTATTACCATTTATTATTGTAATGGGTGGATCATAAATATTCGTCTTACTTTTTTTACAATGCATCTCATGTCCATATTGGAAGAGTAGGAACAATTCTGGATGAAGATTTCCTTTGTGCACCTCTTTCTCTAGCAAGTCTCTTAGCACATCTACAACCTTAAGTTGATTTCCATCGATATTCGTTGTCCATTGATGTTTACAGTTTTGAAAAGCATGTAAAGTCGCGATTGTCAGAATACTTCCAAAACCTTTTCTACGATCTTCAAGCTCTAATACTCCAATTTCCATTTCTGAAGGATAACCATATTCTCTAAATAGATCAATAAGTTTTAGTGCATTCGTACTATCTATTTCATGATTGATTGCCTTGTATTTCGTATACCGATCTCCTGTTTTGCGAAACTCCTGATCAGATACCTGGATTTCCTCATAGATTTGTTTAAGATGATCGTTAAGAGATTTTCTGTGCTCATTCAAATATTGCTCATAATTTGAGTAGAATCGCTCAGATTCTTCAGGATACAAAAGTAAAAACCTATAATGTTCTTTTATTTTCTTTTGAGATATACCAGTTGTCACTACCAATCTCTCCAAATATGAGAATGCCTCATCTATTTCTCCAATTTTGAAGTTTACTATAATTCTATTGTAAATATCTGTTGAAAATGGTGTTTTTCTCAATGAAAATGCCTCTTCATAATAATTATTGGCCTCTTCGAACTGCTGGTTTATAATTGATTTCTCAGCCAGGTTTACTAAACTATGATATCGTGAAATTTCTGAGCTTGATGAACCACACGATAGCATAAATAAACCAATCATCGATATACCAATCAATACATACTTTGCTTTTTTGAACATATAATAAATTTGTTTTAGTAATAACGTTGATAACTTGCGGAGACCGACCGAAGGGAAGTTTACGTCAGGTCTAGTGTTATATTTTCGCCTTTTTTATTGCCGTTTACTAATCTATATAGTTCGCGGTGATTAATTTCATTTCATCTAGATCTAAGGCACATAATCTCCCAAGATCTTTTTCTTCCCCAAGTTTATACCTTTTATAAACGCATCCGTTATCCAGGTTTATTCGTCCAGATTCTTCACGTTTGTATATAAGTTCTTTTATATCTGACAAATTAATCGGTGTATGTCCATGAATTAAAATTTTATCATTTATTTTTTCTCTATTTACAACATAATTTCTTGCATAAATCATACTCATTCTATCGTTTAGAATGTTTTCTTCTTCGAAGTCGAGCCCAGCATGTACTAATATAAACTTATCAAGTTCGTAGTAAAAAGGAAGATTTTGGAAAAAGGTAAGATATTTTGATTCAACTGTATTTTCTAGATTTAATAAATCTCTACTTTCAATTAGATCTTTAATTCCTTTAGGATTATTAGATTTTTCGCAAAATTCCACGTCTCTTAAAACGAAGTATTCATGATTACCAATCAATGGATAGATTTTATATTCTTCATTTTGAAGTTCAAGTATATAATCCAAAACTTCCCTATTTCTTTTTCCTCTATCAATGTAATCACCCAACAGAAAAAGTTGATCTTCTTTCTTTAGGTTGATTTGATCTTCTATTAGTGATTCAAATGTGTTGTAGCACCCATGAATATCACCTACAGCAATTCTTCTTCCTTTTGTTGACTTTTCGATTTTAAGTCCTAGGTTCAATTAATTTATTTTTGCTTTTTAATATTTTTGGTGAATATAATGTCCTAGCCTACCTGCCAGCCAGCCGATGGAAGACTGGCATGGTCATGTATTATCGTAATGATTTTTTCGTTTTTTTCTGAACTTCGTCCATTCAGGTAAAAGACAATTATCCCACCAATCAGAATTTTTAGCACTCCAATATGTTTCAGTTTTGTACGCAATGTTTACTATCCTGTTTTTCCAAAGAAATTTAATAGAATTGAAGCCATCATAAAGTTCAAAAAGATCTTGATCGTGAGGATTTTGAAAAGCAAAATAATCAAATCGATCCAAATCTTTTGCTATGTTTTCATTATCCAAAATTCCATCAAAATTAGCCGTATCTCCACGTGGTTCTAAAAATGTATTTATATCAACTTGTCTTATTCTTTCCTTAGAATCATTAAATTCTATATCATAATAAATTCCACTATGATAACTTCCACTTTCCTTAATTATTAAAATTCCGTCTTTTTCAATCGCCTTTCCCGTAGATTTCAATTCCATGAAATACTTAAAGAATTCTTGGTTCAACATTTCGTTCGTGCTATCAAAGTGAATTTCATCAAATCCAAAAGTAACATTAAGAAAGTTATATTTGGTTTCATTGTGGAATATCTCATTTTCTCTAATTTCCCAGATATCAAATTTTTCGTAATCTAAATCTATTTCACCACCCGCTCTTTTTGATTCAAATTTTATATCGTAGCATCTTTCTTCATTGTTTTTATAATAGTATAGATCGGACATAGTTGCAGTTTCAACAATTCTCTTTGTAATTTTTTCAATGTCAATCTCTTCCATTGTTGTTTTCGAATAAATTCTTATTATTCTGGTGTAGTAATTTGCCATTTTGTTTTAATTCATTACCGCTTATCAATAATGATGATTGATATGTGGGGTTTCTGATAGCGTTTTGTTATATCATCTGCTAACTAAAGATAAGTTTTTGTTATACATTTTTATTTCTTCACTGGAAAATTGATATTTTTCTTTTGCTTGTGCCCAAAGCATTTGGAGTCTTACGAAAAGGAAGATTCCATCCTGCTCAATGCTATGACTAGTCCTTTTAATTGAATAGTAATCTATACCATTCTCCCACATTTGTTTTCATAATTAAGTTCTTATATAGTACAATAGACTTTTCTAAGAATTCTTTATTAGGTGATGCCACGTATCTTTTAGATTGAATGAAAATTATTGTATTAATAATTGCTATTTGGTTTTGACTTAATTCAAGTTTAGAATTCTTTCGGCTACAGAATACCCTCTTTGATGAAATTGGTAAAATGTATTCAACTTCTAATAATTCTTTAAAATTTTTAGGAGTACCATTAAACACTATAGGATTATCTCCCAAAACAAAATAATCTGAATCAAAATCAAATAATTGAGCTTTAAATTCACCTTCAATAGGTTCATTATTTTCAATTGTTTCTTTAATCATAACTGACACGTAATCCAATCTTGAAAGTTTTTCAGAATCCTGTGATCTGAGAAATGCTTTTATTTCTTCATTTGGTTCAATTTCCTTATTTGTTACCTTATTCACAAATTTAATTTCTGATCGTTGGTATACGTCTTTAAATACGTCGTCTGTTGCAGGAATTCTCCAAAGAAGATGAATCATAAAATATTTAATTAGTCCAACTCTTTTTGTGTCTAAAATTCCAGATCGATTTGGCTCATCTCTAATTGATTTAAGTATTGGAGCACAATCATTATCAATTTTTGAGTACGCGTTTTCAATTTCAGATGTTTTTCCGCCCTTAATGTTTATAGTATTTCTATCCCATTCAAAAAATATTGATTTTGTCGGTAATGATTTAGACTTTATCGTATCTGTTTTTATATCATATACAAATAGCTTTCTTTGCTCATTTAAAAAACCCTCAGCATAGAACTTTGGAATGTAATGATGTCGGCTTGAGGATTTACTCATTTTCGATTTTTTAGATTATGCCTATCGGATGGCGAGATGCAATGTGTGACCGAAGGGGAAGCATGACATCATTCTTGCTGGTTACCCGTAGTATTTAATTTTACGGTTCTAAGTATTTCTTTGATTAGCGCAGAATTACTTTCTTTATAATCATTAGTTGAAAAGCTAAGTTTATTATTTCCGTATTTATTAACTCTTTTTTCTTTTAGGTTTTCAATATAAACGCCAGCATCACTCCCTTTCCCTGATTTTATTTGATATTCTTTTCTTCTAAAATTCGTATTTGTCGACTCGGATATAGTGTAGTTATCGTAGTTCTCAGACATATCTCCAATCATGTTAAATATGTAAATTGTACAAGTTCCAACCCCTACACCTATCGTTGTTGATATTTCTTTATCTGATTCATGAGGGAATTTAGAATTTCTTTTGGCGTCTAATATTATAGGATTACTTCTTATAACCTGGAATATGCTATCATTCAAGTTACAAGTAGCTATAATTTCGTCTTTGTGTAATTTAAATAAATACTTATCCGCGTAATCGTAGTATGTCCATGGACCTCTATACGAATACCTGCCATAATCAAATCTAAATTCTATTTTGCCATTTGTGATTTTGCCAACAAAAGAACCAATTCCTTTTTCTTGTACTAAGTTAAAATCTGGTGGAGTTGTAACTTGAAAAGGACCAGCGTCAATCACTTTTTTATGTAGGGGTCCTATTGACCTATTATGACAGCCCCAAATTGAAATTGCGATTCCAAGTACAATTAATATGTCTCTAAGATTGTTCAATGCTTCTTTTTATGGCAGATTATAATTGTCTATATGTGGTGGATTTTGCGAGAGCCAATCTGACATCATATAGCTTGTAACATGCCGTATTTTATTCAATTTTATTATAAAGAAGTTTTTCGTTTTTACTGTTTCTTCTTCTATAATCCAAAACTTCAATTTGCTTATTACTGGTTTTATAGATTCTTATTTTATAAGGTTTGGGATTATCTGAAAGGATCGCAATATGATTATGATCAGATAAAACTTGGATTTCTAGAGTATCACTTTTTTCATTGAATGTTTCAACCATGTGAGAATCTGAGAATTTTAATCTCAATTTAATCTTATCATTCTCATATTCTATATGTGTAAGCCAATTTCCCTTTAAGTAGTTGATTTCTTTAGGTAGATCAAAGACATTAATTGTAATTTCATCACTTATGTTGGATTGATAATACTTTCCCTTTATTTTATCCTTCTCATAAGATATTATTTGGATTGGTGTTGGATTATCAGTATCTGGAATTAAAAATTGTTCTGTTCCAAAAGTGAATATGTCAAAATAATTTAGGTGTGTATTGTTTATTGTATCCTTGACATTAAATGATGTATTTTCGTCGATAAAATTTAATTCAAATTTTAATTCACCAATGTTATACTTCCATAATTTTTTCTCGAAATTATCCTTTAGTTTATCAATTGGAAAGTCAGGTTGGAATTGTGTGATTTTTTTTAGATTTACTGATTGCACTAATGAATCATTACGATACAAAGAAATTTTGTCGTTGTGCTTTGACAACACGGCTTTAAGAATATCATTTCTAAATTCAACGTTATTTATTCTGGGTAATTTGACTGTTTCATTATAAATCCAATAGTTGTGTGTGAATATTTGTTTGATGCTTATTGAATCTTTATCTATAAAGAACATACTATAATATTCTTCTTGATTTTCACTTGACATCCACAATCCATTATTATCCATTTGATGACAACTGAAAATTGTAATCAAAATTAGATATATCAATATTTTTTTCATTTGGCATTCAATGGTCTCGGTACTTGTAATTGTAATTGACAGTCTCGTGCAAACGCAATAAACCCTTCTAGAGTAAATTGCCGTTTTATTCTATACAAGCTTCAGTTTTCATCTTTTAAAATTCATGCGTTTCCTGGGTTTCATCTCTCTTATAAATGATGAATTTTCCTTTAGGCTCATCATTTGCAAATTCACCTTCTATGTATTTAACTTCAGAATCTGGAGGATAAAATATTTTTCCTTTTCCTTCTTTTTTTCCTTTCGACCACTTCCCCTCATATCTACCTCCGTCAGGGTAATTCAAAATTCCAAATCCGTGATATTCTCCATTTTCAAATTCTCCTAAATATTGTTCTAGGTCAGGAATCAGCATTTCACCTTTCCCTTTCATTGTTCCATTCTCCCAATCTCCTTTGTAATAACCTCCGTCCTCAAAAAAATATAAGCCATATCCATGAAAGACTGAGTCTTGTTTTATTTCACCATGATAACCTTTGCGACTTTCATTCCATTGAAACTTATTAATTAGCTTAGGATATTCCCATTCGTATTGGTCGAAATATATTTCCAAATTTTCACTATCATTTTTGATTCTAAATTTAGTCAAAGGTTTCTTTCTATTTATTTCCTCTCCGCAACATGAACCAATCCTTTCATAGCTAACTTCTTTTCCTTCATTATTTGTTAGGCTATTTAAATATCTATAAATGTGCTTCGGAAAAATTCCTCCACCAACTTTTATTGGATTATTTGCGGTAAATCCATAAGTAGAATCCACTGTATTCCCATAAATCCACAATGTATCTGGATATTCAAATTTATTCGATGTTTGACTTATCGAATTGTAAGAAATTAATATTAAGATGATCGATATTATTTGCTTCATTTTCTTTTTTCTCTAATTGCAACTAACGATTGAATAATCTCTCGTTTTAATTGGGTTTATTTTTTGTTATATGGTATTATTCTGTAACCACAAAGCTAGTCATACAAGACATAAAAATAAGCCTGAAGGACTTTGCTTTTCCTAGCCCTGGATTGCAATCCAGGGCTAGGAATTGGATAAAAATCAATTTTGGCTGCATTTTTGACAAAAATGATGACAAAATTTATCCAGCTGGTATTATTAATCATATGGTTGTGTTGTGCTCTTTTTTAATTGGTTTAAAATCTTCTATGTCAATTGAATAAGTCCAAATAAGTTTTTCAGAATTATCAAAATGAATACGTATAAGTTGTTCATTTTTTTCAAGGACACTGCCTGATTCTGCATTGCGCCTCAATATATAAACTAATGAAAATCCAATAATATTATCTGATTTAGCTTTCCTGAAATTGTAAGTTAAGTTAGCCTCATCGGGTTTGGTCAATAATTTAATTACATGATCCTTAGTCATACCCTTTTCTAGCTTGTTCATATTCTCGAGAATAGCTATTTTTCTTTTTTCAATGGCGACATAAGGATATTCGCTACTTTCTTGAAAAAGTTCAATACTTTCAATGTTCATTCCTTTATTGTCTTTTGTCCTCAATTTAATAGTGAAATTTGAAGCATCACTATTAAAATTATTAATTGATTGATCAGTGTTCGATTTTTTAATACCACAAAACGATCTATGCTATGTCCCACCTCGGTGACGAAAGAGACGATATGCCATCATATCTAATATTATGGGTAATTATCATTCACATTGCTTAAGAATCCATTCGAAAAGTTCTTTTTTATTTATATTATTCCATGTTGTCTGTGAATTTCTTGTTTGCGTGTGATTGTCCTCTGACTTTAATTCTATTAATTCTGTATTTGTATTTCCTGCAAGTCGCAATTCAGCCAAGAAACCAACCATATCTGTTGAGTTGTTTTCATAGAGCGTTCTTAGGTATTTTTTCAGCCGATATTTTATTTCAGGTTTTATGTAAGCCCTAATTGCATAGTTTTTGAATAACTCAATATTTCTATTCTCTTCGTCAAAAAAACTGTACGTAGAGAATTCATGATATTTTTCAGGTACAGTCTTAGGCGTACCTCCCAATTGAGTTTCTAACATGTAGTTCATGAATTTAGGTTCCCATAAATCTATCATGTTTATTCTTATATCCCGTTCATGTTGATACCATTTGCGAGTCCAATCCAATGTAAAATTACAAATAGCAATACCTGCAATATTGAGTTGGAAGTCACTTTCATTAATCTTCATGTATTTAATATATCTCATCGCTCTATGGCCAACTAAACTTGCTCCTATAAAGAAAATATTTTCATTCGGTAGAGTATGTAAGCTAAATGCTTCACGAATCAAATTGTGTGCTGAATAAAAAGAGCTGTCAGAAAAATAAAAGTCTAGTGGAATTTTGGTTGATACTGATAATACTGCAAAGTTGTTTTTATGCGCTTGCCCATAAATTTGTTTTGCATTTTTGTTTTTTCCGTCAAAGCCAGAGTCTTCTAATAAGATAATCACTCCTCTTATTGTTTTCTCTTCTGGTAGCATCAGGGTATATCCTTCTTGAATATATGCCATATAATCCTGTTCTCCTGGACCTATTTTAAGGCTATCATTAGCCAATGAATCATACTTTTCCACAATTACCTGTGAAAATGACTTTGTACTAATATTAATCAGAAGTATTAAAAGACAATACTTAACAAATGTTTCCATCTACTATTATTTCAATTACAAACAACGGATAATATAATTATCACAGTTCCTATAGCACTATGATCATTATTTACATTGTTATATTCTGGATTTCAGTTCATCGCAACCTTCTATATGGTCTTTCCTTCATAAAATTAATACATTTTACGAGACTTTAGTTTTAAAAACAACGGATCGGCAATATCGAAAGTGTGTACGTAGGAGGCATTCCCGATATAGCATGTTAGGCTCCGTATTTTTTCAGTCTGTGTCGGTGATTGCAATTATTGCGTATTTATTGTTCTTGTTATTTATGCCAATTATTCCCAAATCTAACCATTCATTAATAAACCATTCGTTATCGCATGTGAATTCATGCCACTGATAATTTTCCATTGATTCAGATAGTTCTTCTTTGGTGAATTCTGTGTATTCCTTTTGCATTAATCCACCGATTACCTTCCATGCATTTATTCTACTTGTGGCATGAAACTCACCTCTTTCAAAAGCTCCTCCCACAACTGACATACCGAAAAGATATTGAAAGACTATCTTGCTATTTATTGATCTATAAGCTATTTCCGTTTTTTGTGACTTATTTATTTCATAGTTAAGTTGGCAAATAATTTCTGATTTAACATCAATAATTGAAATATCTTTAGATTTAATCTCACCTATTTGTACAATTGATATATAGTCTGTTGATATGCTTGAGGCTAATTCTATCAATTTCTTATTTACCGATTTTTCTAATTTTAGTTTCTGATATCCAGAAAAACTGTAAGTTGACTTTGGTTCGTTTTGGATGCCAAAATTAAACCCAAAACCGCCACCATTTTTGGTGTAAGTTTTTAATATAAGATCTTGTTCGATTGGACTCAGTTTTAACCCGACCCAATTTAGATCACCAGTTAGAAATCCATCTTGAAATTTCACATCAGCTAATTTGCCTCGTAATACAAGTTCTCCTAAAAGTAGATGATTGTAGTCTTTTAGTTCTATTTCACCTATTGTGCTCAGTATTTGTTCTAGGATAAAATTGTCAGATGAGAAGAAGGCTATTTTGTCGGCTAGTTCCTTAATGTTTAATTTTGAATTGAATTTCTTGACGATTTTGAAAGACAATGAAATCATCTCTTCCTCAACCAATTGAAACAAATAAGACAAGAATCTATCTCTTAATTGATTCCGCTTATACTCTTGTTCTATTTCCGTTTCATATAATTTATCTAATAGTCGGATTATCATATTAGAATCTTCTTCAATCAAAGATTTTGATTCACTTATTAATTCTCTATGATTTGATAGATTCAAGTGATCATCTATTATATGTTGAATTTCTCTTTTCACTTATTTATGGTGCCTAACGGCGAGTACATCGAGTGTGCATACAACGGAGATATGATCAGATTGTACAATGTGATCTTCAGTATTCCTCCTTCAGTCACACCGAGTATTGTATACTATATCTGGTAAATATATTTCATATAGTAAGGTCGCCTTAATTATATAATTTCCATAATCTGGTTCTTGAAGATACAACGTCCTAATGTAATCTTCAAACATTGGTAAACAAGCCTTATTTCGATTTTTATAATACTCCCTTACCTCTATGTTTTTTAATTCATCACTTTGCAAGGTGGAAGGTAATTTTCCAAGTTCTATTAATTCAGGATATCCTTGCTCCTTCAGATATTTAATTCTTTCGGATATCTGCAATGAATCATTATAAACAACTTCAAGTTCTTCATCTCCATTTTCGTCAACTGTCACTATTACGCCATCGAAATAGACAGTATCATATTTTAGATATTGATATTGGTTCGCGAGTTTTGAGTTCTCGAAACCATTTATCAGTTGGCAATCCAAACTATCATATTGTATTATTCTTTCGGTACTAGCGTTTAAAATATCTTCTAAGAACATATTGTAATTTCCCTTAATATCTTTGGCTCTATATGTCTTAGTGATTTTGTTTTCCATTTGTGATATAAATCCATCTAATATTTCTTTATTTTCATCTCCACCGAGCATGTCTTCAAATTGCTCCAACGCCTGATCATCTCTTGAATCAAAAATGCAGCCTTGTAACATAATTAGTAGAAGTAATATGATGAATCTTATCATGAATAATTTGATTTGCGTATATGATTTATTGAAGCTTATGTCCTTAATATAGTGCGTTTCCAATGCACTTTATTTTTTCTATTGTGTAGGCCTTAAATTTTTATCATGTCCATGGATTGTAAGAACCAAAGTTCCAAATATGCCCTTCTCTATCTCTACAGGTGTAACCACGTCCACCATAATCTTCATCTTTTATTGCTATGACTATCTCGGCTCCTGCTTGAACAGCTTTTTCATAGTGTTCATCAATATCCTCCACAATAATATATGGCGCTTGTGTATTCAGTCCATTAAGCTCCTTTGGTGTTCTTAACAATTTACCATATTCATTATTATTTTCAGAACCTAACATAATCATAGCATTTCCAAAACTCAACTGGGCATGGATAATGGTTCCGTTTTCTCCTGATACTTCTAAATGTTTTTCAAATCCAAAAGCTTTACATAACCATTCGATTGCTTTCGAGGCATCCTTGTATTGTATTGTTGGAATTATGGCAGATCCATTTTGTTTCATTTTATTTCAATTTTATTATTGAAGTGATTTAAAAACGTATTGTTTATAGCTCACACACAACGGATGATAATAGCCAGCGTCTCTCGGCGCAGGAGAGAAATGCTGTGATCACTTATTGTTTCAGGTCGCTTTTATTTGATTCGTATAGTTCAATAGCCTTTAGGTAATTCATGGCTCCATTCATTGTCATATCATGAATAAAACCGCTGAGTTCAGGATGGTTTTTCTCAATCCAGTTGACTAAAGAATTTACTCGTTTTTGCCACAGTTCCCAATCAGCATCCATGCAATCCAATGATTCAATTTTCGAAATTTTTCCAGAGTCAAATGATAATTTGTATTTGCAAGTCATTAAATCATTCTTTAAAAACCTATTTCGAATCGAAGTTAAGGCAATTGAAGCAATAATCTGATCATCATTCTCTTGTAGTTCAACTATTTCATATGAAGTTTGAAATACGGAATCCCACTTGAACACCTCATAATAGCTGTCCTGGGAATATGGCATGACATAATCTCCTTCACTAATAGTAATGCTGTCGTTTATGAGTCCCTTAATTTCTTTGAAGTTAAGATTATTTCGTGCATTGAAATAATTTTTAGCCTTTTCTTTGTTGGTTAGCTTCTCCTGTCCACATCCAAAGAGAAATAGTATGAACAGAACTATGAGATAATTATTTTTCATTTTTATTAATTCATTGACCTGGGACGGTTTCGTACATGAGCAGAAGCAGATTTCTACTCAGAAACCTTTCGGTTTTACACTGACCTTTGTTTTATATTTATACTTTCATTTTATCGCTTAAAACGCCATTACTTATGCATAATGAGGGAGGTTCAGAAGTATACTTATTGTATATCTTAATGATATTTCTCTACCTCCGATATTAAGAGAAGGGCAGCATCGGCCTTTACAATTTTAGTTATTTTTTGTAATAATTGCGTTAAAAACTCATGAGTGTTTGAGCAATACCAATGTTGATTTTAAATTAAATCTATGTAAATCAATAAAATAAGATTGAAAATCTACTCATCGTGCGAGTTTTCATGTGTTTAGCAATTATTATAAAAAATAACGTTAAGAAATTGTAACAGTCTTGGTTTTTTTGGTTCGTTTTTGGACCAAGCCAAAAATGAACGCCAGTCTCGGCGAGGGACAAAATTGGTTTGAAAGACAATTACCTCGTTTTCACGTAAATATTGCCTAAAACGAGGAAATAATGCAGAAGTAAACAAAGTGAAACCCTTTGTTTTGAAAGAAAAATGGTACATAGGAATATCCCTAATGATACTTTAAGATACAAAATAGAACTCTCACATATAAAAAAATTATAATATGTTTTTCAACGGCCACCTTTGTTATATGGTGTATTTTCTATTTTAATGTTAAAGTCATTTTGTAGTATTTCTATTAATTTATTTTCACTTTCAATTTTTTGTTCTTCAATATGACCTTTGTCTTTGACCTTATAAATATTGTTGAATATTGTTCTTCTTCCATTTTCTATTGGGATTGTACAAATTCTATTTTTCACAAAATATGATTCACCAGATGTTTGCTTCCAATCATTCTGTTGATTAAAATCATTTAGTGTTCTTGGTAAAATGTTAAACTTGTATTTTATACGAAAGTCATTTGATTCTAATAGTGATTCAGTTAATATATAATCGTTTGATTCATTCTTTTTGATCTTATATTTTTTGAATTTATCTACTTGTATTAATTCCGATTCAATTTGCAATGGTTCTATAAATAAGTCTCCAAAGCCCACGTCCACTAAGTATAGTCTATCAAGTTTCACTACGATTGCCATATGATCGAATTCGGGTCCAAAATTTCCATTATCGAATATTTTTGCGGAAATGATATAGTTTTCAAAGCCGATTTTAGATAGTAATTCGTGGAATAATAAATTTAATTCGTAGCAATATCCACCTCTTTTATTGGCAATGACTTTTTGATATATATTTTCTGCATGTAAATTAATTCGTCTCTTTAATTGAACATCGATTGCTTCGAAAGGAATTGACATCACATGGCATTTATGAAGTTCTTTCAAACAATCATAACTTATTTTTATTTCGCTTTGAAAATTTATTCGTTCTATATATTTATCAATGTTCAAATCATTAAATTTTATGCCAAATAACGGTCCTGTAATATGGATCGGACGCAGCGATAGTCATTCTGACCAACATACATCATGTTGTAAACGGTTCTTATTTCAATTTTTCAATGTCATTTTTAAGTGTTTCAATGTTTGCTTGAATATGCTTTTCAATTTCTGAATAGTCATTGAGTTCATGAGCACTTATAGTATTTACCTGCTCTAAAGTCTCTGTGTTTACTATTCTCAATTCATAGCCCCATTTCATTAGATTGCTATTTATTTCTTCATACGGTTTGTCAAATCGAGTCAGAATTAAAAAATCCACATCAACTTTATCAATAATCGGAGGGCAGTTCTTTTTATCAAACACCCCTTGATATGCAACTCCCATTAATGCTTTAAGAGGGAAGGGTTTGATCTCAAAATTGTCAATTTTATTCAATTCATTCTCAATAATCGGATTGAAGTCATAATTGTGCATTCCATATTCATATCCATTTGCACATTGAACAACAATGATTTCGAGAATATTAGTATTTGGTGTGTCTCTTAATAAATTTCTCTCATTCACAATCTTCGAGGTATCAATCAAGTTAGTCTCGATTGTTTTTTCTTTTAATTCGGTTGAATCTAGTCCCTTCTTTTCTGTTGAATTACAGCTGATAAAGGTCAAAAACAAGAGAAATATTATAGTTTGAAGGTATTTAAATCTATCAATTGTCATTTTTTTTAAATGGTTTACATGAGCCAAGTATATCGATCGGCTGACCTGAGAGAGGCTGATCTGATATGCAATTTTAGCTATCGTTTATCTATTCGATTAATATGCACTAAGGACATGGACAAATGTATGTTTCAAGTTCGCCTTCATCATTCATAATTAATCTGTAACAATTTCCATTAATTGATTGTAGGATAATTCCATTAACGTTACTATCAATATAAAAATCACTCATTTGGATTTTTACAGTATTATTACTTCCAGTATCGCATGCGTCTCCAATTCCATTTCCATCAGCATCATTTTGATTTGAATTTGAAACAATAGGACAATTATCGCATCCATCGCCAATTCCATCATTGTCGAAATCAGACTGATTTTGATTTGGACTATTTACACAGTTATCATTAAAGTCTTCTATTCCGTCGCCGTCGACATCCTGACAAAAATCGAAAATTTCAAAAAGACTTGCGCAATTTGTTTTATTGTTTGTTACTGCGTTTATAGTCCTAATTATACCATCTCTAAGAAGTTTTTTTATTATGCAACATGCTTCTAATTCTGGATTGTCCAATATTCGAATTGATTCAATATAGTAAAATTGATTTAATAATGAAATATCGGTTAGGTTGGCAAGGTCTTCTAAAATTAATGTACCACCGACTAATTGCAAAGAAGGAAAATCACTAAGATCATTAATTTCACCTTGATCAATGTGAATTTGACCAGCTACTTGTAGCAAACTTTGAAAACCAGAAATATCAGAAATAGAGCTATTCCCTCTGAGCCTTAAATGTTGGGTTATTTGAGATAGATTTTGGAAACCAGTTATTGAAGCCAAATTAGGGCAACCATCGATTCTTAAGTTTTCCATTTCTGTAATAGCGTTAAATCCAGAAATTGTTTCAATAGAATCAGAACTAAAATAAAACCGTGTGAGGTTACAATTAGTCAATGCCGATAAATCATTGATTTTGCGAGAATAACTATCAAGCTCAATAAGGTTTGTGACATCCTCCAGCCCAGCAAAACTTGTAAGAGTCGTGTCCGTAGCATAAACCTTCAAAATAGAAATAGAGTCAAGCGTACTCCAAGTAGAAAACGATTTAACACTACCCATCTCCCATCTCAAATAAGATTTCACATTTATTATATCTTCTAAACCACTAAGATCCGTAATGTCACTACCTGAAATAGTGATAGTTGTCAACCATCCTTGGCTTACACAATCAGGATAGTCTACACTGAAATTATCTACGTCCTGTTGGCTGTTAATAGATATACTAGTTGGGCATTGGCTATATCCATCCATTTGGATGAATAATAATATGGCAATAATGATAGTTGTTATTTGTGTTTTCATCTCTTTATGTAATAATTGGTTTGGTTAATATTTTTTTGCGAATTCTTTATGATTCCGAACTCCTTCGTGTATGTGACGGAAGCTGCGTTAGTAAGTCTGATCAGCATACACCATGTTATGGTTTCGTTTATTTTTTCTCTTTGTCGATTCTAGGAAATTTTCGAGTGCCATGATGAATTAATAATATATGAATCAAATCAGAGTTTATAATTCTATATATTATTCGATAGTGACCACTTACAATTTCTCTAATCGCTTCATTTACATATTCTGGTACAATCTTCCCTGCAATTGGAGGATCCTTTAATATTTTAGTTCAATCTCGAATTTCTTTTACTTGATATTTGGCATATCGCTTAGAATCCAGGGCAATGTAATCAAAGATACTCTTGAGATCATTTTTAGCTGATTCAAGCCACATTAATTTGACCATGAGGTAATTTCATTATCGAGTTGATCTTCTGAAATAGTGATATTTTTATCGGATTCTGCTACACGATCCTCGATTTTTTTGATTAGCAGAAGTTTGTCAATGAGCTCTTCGATGTTTACCTTTTCTGGAAAACTTTCAATTTGCTTATATATTTGTTCTTTAGTGATCATACATATTTGTTTAGTTGACAATATAACTGTTTTAGAAGACAAAAAGTGCCATTCGATTATATGTCTTTAACTTGGTCTTTCTAGGGTTATTCAGAAGTAGTCTAGCTTTCATAGCTCAGAAATTTGAGATTTAAATAAAAGGTAAAAAGAAGCGTTGCCTTGACTGGGTTTTGGGATGTGGGAGCAGCTATGCGTGCTGCATTAGCCAGTCTTGATTTTTTTGCTTCTGTTTTTTATCAAGAAAAAATAGATGGCCCAGCCGGCGAGGCGATGTAAAGTTAAGAAACCCAATAGCCCCGTTTTTGGAGAAAATTTCAATAAAACAGCGAAATTTTTTATTACTTGTTCAGTAGTAAGAATACGTCATGGAAGCTTAAATTTCAGATTTACAGTAATTTATAATTGTCATTTAAACTAAAATTTAACTTATGAATATCTCTTTCTATTCCATAATCAATCCTAACGGCCTCGTGTATCCGGCGTGAGACCATATAGAGAGTATGGCCGCCATACACCTTGTCAGGTTCAGAATTTATTTTATTTCACTTTTAATTAATTTGATAATTTCTTCTTTTTCCCTATCGAATAATTCTCTTGTATCCGCTTTCTGAATAACTTTTAATGCTTTAGTAGTACTTTTTTCTACACCTATTCCATATAAGTATTTTCGAGCTAATTCACTACAACAATTAAAATTGAAGGCTTTTGCTCCTTGAGTTAAATAATGAATTTCCAGTTTTGCATTCTTTTCTACTCCAATGCCACGTCCAAAGATCCTACTTAATTTGTATTCACAAGTTCCAATAAATTCTCCTTTCAAAATTAACTCTTTGTATATAGATATTGCTTTTTCAATTTGATTTGGATTATGGTCGTAGTAATAATTTGCAAGTTTAAATCCTCCCATTTCATCGTTGAGATTATAAGCTAATTCCCAAAAGTATTCTGCCTTTTTATAATTGATTTTTATTCCTTCTCCGAAATAATAAATATCTGCCAGTTCTAATGCTCCTTCGGAGTCATTCAATTCTACTGCTTTTTCAAAATACTTCCTTGCCTTCTTTATATCTCTTTTGATATTCGATTGTCCTCTTTGTGCATTGGCATACATATTTCCAATTAAGGTATTTGCTCTACCAATATTTTCAGCAATAGTTTCTAACATTTTTATTGCTGACTGTTCATCATCTATCCATAGTCTTTCTGCTTCTTTGATTATTTTTTCAGCACTTTTCATTTTTCTTTTTTTATTGAACCCAATGTCCAAGCATATTGATCGGCTAACCAAAGGGAAGCTGAACTTATATGCAGTGTTAGCTTTTCGTTTTATTCTTCTTCATTGAAGTATCTGTAAAAATATTCAGAATTAGTATTAGGCAATTCTACATTAGCTTGCTCTTCTAAAATCTTTTTTAATTTCAATAATGTTTCATGCCAATTTACATATCTAATTACAGTCACTCTATTTTTTACTCTTTCGTTTAATTGCCTCGATATTGCATTTTTAGCCATTTCAACAATATATTGATGGATTTTAGATTCCATTGCTAATTGCGACATTGCTATTCCAACTATTGACATATCCATTTCATACAATTTGTTCACTTCATTCAGAAGAAAATGAGGTTGGATTTCAATAGCTTTGTCTTTCAAATTTCCCCAGTTAAATGTATGTTCATTTAAATATTCAAAAACTACTAAGTGGGTAGGAGAAGTCTTATTAAGTTTCTTCCATTTAATAAAGAATTCATATCCACCCTTGTAATGTTTAGTCGAGTTCAACCATTTTATCTCAGTTAAGCTTAAGATTATATTTTCTTTCAAAGTGATTAAGATAAATTCTATTTAATATTCTGTTTTAAGCAAATCTTTAATTACTCATTCATAATGAAAGTTAACGTCTAAGTGTACGTGGCGGCCGACCAAAGGAAGGCTGATCATCGTACACAATGTTAGTGATAGTTATTCATTTCTTCAGTAGTGCCAACAATAGTCCAAAAAATTCCGATACTGTACCCCAATTTAACCAATTACTAATTGATTCTTTTTCTTCTGGTTGCTCTATATTCTTGTTAGTCAATACATTATCCTGGATTTGTATTATTGTTTTGACTCCTTGAATCATAATCATTGAAGCTTTTCCTGTTTCTATAAAGTACTTTAATTGATCACCCGTTTTAAGTTTTACAGTTCCAAAGGTAAAGTCTTTTTTGTCGCTCTTGAACTCTCCATATCCGATATTAACCAAACCATCAATTTGTGAACTTGCTACTTTTCCATTTTCGACTGTAAGTAGTTTACGTGTTGTCAAAATGCTATAATTGTTTGAATTTATTACTGTTGAACATATTAGTAATTCATTGTTTTCTAAGTCTAATTTGAGTGCAGGGTGTTCATGTACAAATTTTTCTTCATAGAATTTTGTCCATTTAAAGTCGTGCGGTTTCATTGTGCTTCTTTTAATTGAAGCAATCACTATATTATGTCTTGACTTATCCGACTTTTTCATTTAGTTTCTATTATTACAAACGACTCTATAATGGAAATTCATAATTTTCAACTTCAATATTTACCCAACCATTCGCAAATAAAAATTCATCATCTAAAACAAGGAAACCATTAAATTCCTTAACTCGTTTCTCTCTTTCTTCTTCAGATATTTCTGAAATCATTCTTGGCAACGGAATTTCCATACTTCTATAAATTGTATGATTTTTTCCACATTTTTCACATTTATATTTTTCCATTGCTTTTTCTTTTTGGTGAGAAACGGAATTATGATATGGCGCGTACCCCGAAAGGTATGCCCTCATAATCATATGTTATCTGCTTTTCTTCATTCATATTTGACCTAAGTATGCCATAGGATTGAACCTATTTTGTACTTTAATTAAGTCGTCAATTAAAGATAAGCATTCATCTATATCTCTATAACAATATGGTGCATCAGTTTTTATGGATTCATTTCCTATTTGAGTTGGAAAATAAATCTGTTCTCTTAGTTTTCCATAATCATAGTCTTTAGAGTGAACTACTAGAAAGTGATGATTTTACGCTGAATATGGACTCGGATTTACTTTAGGGAAACCCTCCATGTCCTTTTCTACTTGTTTTGGATAGATAGTATTCACTATATTTATCAATAGTCATAGCGGAGACTCTATAAAAAAATGAAAATGATTTTTTCTTGTCGAATTACAGACTGACGTACTATTGATTTTACTAACTTTGATGAATACATGAGACGCCCTCTAACCATACTCTTCTGCACTATGACCATTTGCATATTTAATGCATATAGTCAGACCATTATTACACCCGAACGCATCACCACCAAAGACGGCCTCTCTCAGGGTTTTATCCATGATATGCACCAGGACCAAGAAGGGTTCCTTTGGTTTGCCACCAAAAACGGACTCAACCGATATGATGGAGAACATTTTGAGGTATTCACGCATGATTACAATAACCCATATTCGATTTCAGATGACAGAGTGCATGTTATACAAGAACATGAAGATTTTCTATTGATAGGAACACTGGCAGGTGGATTTAATCTTTATCACAAAGGCACCAGAAGATTTTATAAAATACCTGTCACTGATCCAAAGTTAAAATTCTGGACATCATTAGATGTATCAGATATTATTATAGACCAGCATGGTCATTGCTGGGTATATAGTTATACGCTTGGCCGCTTAGTCAGGCTAAGTTTTCCAGAGAATTTTTGGCAAGACTTTCCAGAAAATGAAGGATTACTCCAGGAAATTCAAATGAAAAGCATTTCAAATGTCTGGTTATTACCAAAAAAAGTTGAAAACGAACTTTGGGTATTTGACTATGATGGGAAATTATTGAAAATAAATAGTTCAACTTTAGAACGAGAAGATTTAAAAATTTCCTGGCCCATTGAAACTCCTTATATGTTGGGCTATGGTCAACATTCCACAGGAGAATTTATGACTTTTGGAACACCTGAGATTAAAAAGATTTTCCTGCTTCAGAAGGATAATTGGTTGACGATTCCTACTGACTTTGAAATCAAGGCGCTGTTCTATCGGGCAGAGGAGCGACAACTTTGGATCAACAGCGAAAACGAGCTTCTCATGTTTGAAAACTGGGAGCCCTCTCAAAAACCACTCGCTAAATCAACAGCCAATTTTGTAATAAGGACGACTAGTACCAATGAAAATTTTAAATCCTTATTGACTGATCAATCAGGAAATTTATGGGTTTCCACCAATGGCTATGGCCTGCTAAAAATTAATCCTCGCTTCCTGAAGATTCAAAATTTATTTGAAGGAAACTCAATTAACGGAACGCCATTTATGAACACCGATAACGAGATATGGATCGCTACCCGTGAAGGTCCTATGTTGAGCACCAAAGATCATCCACCTCAGGTGTTGCCTAATAGCGGGACGAAATGGCTTGTTGATAAAAAGGGTAAAAACTGGGCGATTAGCCGAGATTACTTCAACATGGAGATCATGCAATTCGATGAAAATAGCAATATATTCCTACGGGATACCTCCATCACTCTTGAAGACCCCAGATGGTTTCATGCCGCAACCATTCAAATGGATAAGGGACTCATCTGGATCGCAACACATGATAGAAAATTAATCCGCTATGAAATAAAAACACAAAACAAAACGGAATATAGTTTTAAACATTTGTTTCATGATGTGCTAACATGTAATGCAATCGCTTTTACACCTGACGAACATTGCTGGATTGCTACGCCCAGAGGTTTAGTCCATGCTATTCCCAACCAAGAAGGTTTTGATTTTGAACTAATCAGCAGTACAAATGGATTACTAAATATAGATGTTTCATCCTTATTGCCTGATCCGATAGAAAAACATATCCTTTGGGTGGCTACCAAAGGAGGCGGAGTCCATCGATTAGACATGCAAACGACAACCTTTACCTACCTGAATTCAAAATCAAGCCTGCCACCACATCAATCCAAATTGCCCAATGATGTCATCTATGGCATCTTAAATGATGAAGATGGCAACTTATGGATGAGTTCAAATAAAGGAATCATTCGATACCATATTGAATCAGGCAAGCTATCCAATTTTACCGAAGCCGATGGTATGCAAAATGATGAATTCAATACCTGGGCTTATGCCAAAGCTCATACGGGAGAGTTGATGTTTGGTGGTATAGATGGTTTGAATGTTTTTCACCCTAATGATTTGAAAGACCAGACGGTTCTGCCAAATACTTTGATTACCTCCATTGCTGTAAACAACCAATCGGTAACAGTAGGAGACTCAACAGGTGTGCTCATACGGGCTCCCGAATTTACTGAGGAGATCACCTTACCTTTTTCTAAAAACAGTATTTCAATTGAGTATGCCGCTTTAGAATATTCAGCCCCTTTCAAAAATCGATATCGGTACTATCTGGAAGGTGCGGAACCGGAATGGGACCATGAGGACATGGAGAATAGAGCCAATTATCTTAATTTATCTCCGGGCTCTTATACCTTTAAGGTCAAAGGTTCAAATGGTGATGGCATTTGGAATGAAACCCCCACTGAGCTTAAAATAAATATATTGCCGCCGTGGTATCGATCTACTTTAGCATACCTCGTTTATGCTTTATTAGCAGGATTTTTGATTTGGCGATTTAGGCAATACGAAAAAGCAAAACTCCAGATGCGGCACGCCGCAGATCTAAAAGATCAGGAAACAGTGAGACTTAAGGAATTAGACGCAGCCAAGTCTAAACTATATACCAACATTACCCATGAATTCCGAACACCCTTGACTGTCATCTCGGGAATTGCAAATCAGTTGGACGGCAATGAGGAAAAAAAGGATTTGATCAAAAGGAATAGTCATCAGTTGCTGAATTTGGTCAACCAAATGTTAGAACTCCGAAAACTGGAATCAGGCAGCTTGGTCATCAAAAAGAAACAAGGAGACATCGTCAAATTTCTAAGGTACTTGACTGAGTCAATACGAAGTTATGCACAAGCCCAGGGAATCATTATTCATTTTATCTCCGATGAAGAAAGTATAATGATGGATTTTGATGCAGAAAAAATAACCCGCATTCACTCCAATCTTTTATCCAATGCCGTCAAGTTTTCCCACGAAGGTGGAAATGTTTATATCCAATTGGAAAGAAAATTTGAGAATCGTGCTGATACCAAACAAATGCTTCGACTCACGATCAGAGATACAGGTGTTGGCATTCCAGAAGAAAAGCTTCCTTACATCTTCGAACGTTTTTATCAAGTCGATGACAGTTCTACACGAAAAGGTGAAGGAACAGGTATCGGTTTGACATTAGTTGCAGAGCTTATCAAAGCGATGGACGGAGATATTGAGGTAAAAAGTAAGTCGGGACAGGGGACCACTTTTAATATCCTATTGCCTATAAGCCAAGAAGCAGAAATGGCCATCCAATCTCACTGGGAAGAAGAACGATCCACTCCATTAGTTGAAGCTGTAATTTCTAAATCCTCAGATGAAGAATTTTCTGAATTCAAAGTAGATTCCAAGGAAGACAAACCTTCCGTACTCCTGGTTGAAGACAACGCAGATGTGATCCATTATTTAATTATTTGCCTAAAAGAATTTTACAATATTGAAATCGCCATGAATGGTGAAGAAGGCATCGAAAAAGCCTTGGAAGAAATTCCTGATCTCATCGTAAGTGATGTGATGATGCCGATCAAAGATGGTTTTGAATTGTGCCACACCTTAAAGAATGATCACCGTACCAGTCATATTCCCATAGTATTATTGACTGCAAAGTCTGACATCGAAGCTCGATTAGAGGGATTACAGCGAGGAGCAGATGCCTACTTGAGCAAGCCCTTCCATCAAGATGAGCTGTTGGTGATTTTGGACAATCAATTGAAACTGCGACAGCGTCTTCAAGCAAGATTTTCAATGGCTTCTTTAACCATTGATGCCTCTCAGGTCAACAATGAAGCAGAAAATGAAGCCATTCATCAGTTTCTATTAATCGAAGATGCTTTTCTTCAAAAAATTAGAACATTGGTAGAAAAAGACCTATCCGATACTGAATTCGGCATGCTTCAGCTTATACGTGGGCTAGGTATGAGTCGGAGTCAAATTTATAAGAAAGTCAAGGCATTGACTGGCATCGCTCCTTCACAATATATTCGATCTATCCGATTGTTCCATGCTCAAAATTTATTAAAAACTACTGAACTCAACGTTTCAGAAATTGCCTATGAGGTAGGTTTTTCCTCTCCCAGTTATTTTTCTACTGCTTATTTAGAAGAATTTGGCAGTTCGCCCAATGAAACACGTAAGTAGCAGATTATCAATTATTAATATCTCTTCTTGGCGGTCAACTTGAAACCTCATTTAAAGGAATTTCTCCTAGAAAGAATCCTTAGCAAAAGCATTTGACCCATCAGTTAAAGGCTTCAGCTCTTTTTGCATTCACCTTTGCCTTATCTCAAAGAATAAAGCAATGAATACAAACAGAGATCATATCTTAAAAAACAGTAGAGATCGAATATCGGCCATAAAACAAACGCCGCTAACTTGGAAAGAGTTGGATACGCTTACAGCTGCTGAAAAGTATTTAGCCAGCGAATTGGAACTTCCGATAATCGAATTTATACTACCATATTTCCCAAATGCTGGTCAAAAAATTAGTAAAAAATTAGAGCAAACCTGGCAATTTAGCATCGCCTCTTTTCAATTACAAAAGAGCATGAAGTTGCTAAAAAGTAAAGAACCTGAATTGCTTCTGACCAAAGCGAGCCGAATCTACGAACAAGAAACGCAACGTATACTTGGTTCTATTTTTCCTATAGAGCATCTCTTTTGGAAATACTTTTATCAAAGACAAGAGACGGATCTGCTCAAGCCGCTGGTCAGCATTGATGCCTTATACTTTTCAGTAAAGAAGCATGGCACCATTCCTTACCAACTTTTCACACAAAGCCTCAAAGCTATTTTACAAGCACAGTACGAAGAAAAGTCAACTAAAATACTTTACTACCAGAAAGCTGAAAAATTGATTGTAGAAATGCCGTTCAAAGCACTAAAAGAGTGGATTACAATTCAAAAAAAATCGATTAGAAATTAGATCTATCAAACATTTAATATCCTTTAAACACTTAGCAATGGATTCATCAAAAAACAAAGTTCAAAGAGAAGCAAGAATTCGAGTATTGAATAAAAATGCAAGATTCAGTTATGAACAACGTAATGTTCTGATTCTTCCGGTAAACCAAGGGTACGAACTTTTAAAGTTTGAAAATATCCTCTATTGTGAAGCGGACAGCAATTATGTCAACATTCACACCATGAATGGAAGAAAAATTACATTTTCAAAAACCTTAAAATGGGTTCAAGAAAGACTCAATCAATTTTTCTTTCGCACACATCAATCCTATTTAATCAATATGCTCCATGTAGAATTCTACAACGTTCCTGAATCCTACTTAAAGATAGTTGGAGGAGTACAAGTTCCTGTTTCCAGATCCATGAAAAAGGAAGTAGGAAGCTTTTTCCGCAGCCAATCTTAATCCAAGAAATAGTTAGAAATTTCTAAAAATAAAAACAATGAATAGTTTTATACAACCCTTGATCCTGACGTTTACTTTTTGTAGTTCATTAATCTATTCCCAAGTCAGTATGACTGAGCGATCCCGAAGGGGGAAAGTCTGGAGAACTTTCAAGAGAGGGAACTTGCCTGGCCGGCAGGCAGGCCGGAACGGGTGGGTGGCAATGATCGCATGCTTAATGCTATTTGCTCTTCCATTCAACAACCTAACTGCTCAAGTGGGAATAAATGAGGACAACTCCACTCCCGACTCCAGCGCCATACTCGATATCAAATCGACCGACAAGGGCCTGCTCATCCCCCGCATGACCACCGACCAGCGGGATGCCATCGCCAGCCCGGCCACCGGACTGAGCATCTATAACCTTGATGACAACTGCACGGACATCTATAATGGTAGTAACTGGATTAAAAACTGCCCGATGTCTTCTTCAAGTAAGTGGACTGAGATGGCAACTTTTCCCAATGCAGCCAGATTTAGTGCTGTAGGGTTTTCTCTCAACGGTAAGGGATATATCGGAACGGGAAGTGCAGGTGGTAGTGCTTTAAACGATTTTTGGGAATATGACCCAGTGACCGGCGAGTGGGAACAAAAGGTTGATTTTTCTGGTGCTGCCAGAAATGATGCTGTAGGATTTTCTCTCAACGGTAAGGGGTATATCGGGACGGGAATCGATGGTGGAGTACTTTTCAACGACTTTTGGGAATATGACCCGTTGACGGATCAATGGGAACAAAAGGCAGGCCTGCCCGGTGGTGCCAGATATGGTGCAGTCGGCTTCTCCCTCAACGGTAAAGGGTATATCGGCACTGGATTTAACAGCCAATTCGATTTTTTAAGCGATTTTTGGGAATATGACCCGGTAACGGAACATTGGGAACAGAAAGCAGACCTGCCCGGTGGTGCCAGATATGGTGCAGTCGGCTTCTCCCTCAACGGTAAGGGGTATATCGGCACAGGACTCAAAGGCTTTGGAGAAGTAGATGATTTTTGGGAATATGACCCGGTAACGGATCAATGGGAACAGAAAGCAGACCTGCCCGGTGGTGTCAGATATGATGCAGTCGGCTTCTCCCGCAACGGAAAAGGGTATATCGGGACGGGAGTAGGTGACGAAATTTTTGACGATTTTTGGGAATATGACCCAGTGACAGATCAATGGGAACAGAAGGCAGATCTGCCCGGTGATGCCAGATTTGAGGCAGTCGGCTTCTCCCTCAATGGTAAGGGGTATATCGGGACGGGAAAAGGAGGTGGAATTGGTGATTTAAACGATTTTTGGGAATATGGTGGTGACAGCTATTCCATTCAGGTATCTGGCACTATTGAAGCCACAAGTTTTATCGGTGATGGTTCACAGCTCTCTAATGTTCCAGGGGGTGATGACCTCGGCAACCATACGGCTACACAGAACCTCCAAATGAACGGACAGTGGCTGTCCAACGACGGAGGTAATGAAGGGATCCGGATAGACAATAATGGCAACATCGGCATCGGCACCGCCAGCCCCACCAAGGCGAAGCTCGAAATCGAGGGCTCTGTCTCTACCAATATATCCAGTTATGGTTGGTTGAATGATACCGGAGGCACTGGAGTTTCTGGCGGCACCAACAACTACTCTATATATACCTCGCACCGCATAGCTGCCTCCGAGTTCAACGCCCACTCCGATGCCCGTATCAAGGAGATCATAGGTCGCTCTACTGCTGCCACTGATTTGAGTACGCTACTGGATATTGAGATCACCGACTATACTATGAAAGACAGTATCAGCAATGGCACTAAAGCCTATAAAAAAGTGATTGCGCAGCAAGTGGCCAACGTTTACCCACAGGCGGTTACTAAAAATATCACAAGGGCC
Source organism: Saprospiraceae bacterium (assembly GCA_965230575.1). Taxonomy (GTDB): domain Bacteria; phylum Bacteroidota; class Bacteroidia; order Chitinophagales; family Saprospiraceae; genus CAJXUU01. Next base: position 3,348,761 of record OZ246013.1, on the reverse strand, counting down.
GTCCCAGACATTTTCCAAAAAGCTAAGGTACAAGACGGGTGGATAAAATTAGTTACTTCTCTTAACGCGGGAGATCGCATTCAATTGATTTCAGAAAAGAGCAAAGACATTTATGAAGTACTAGAGGTGAAAAGCGATCGCTTCCGCGTACATAATCCACCAAATTTTTCCGAAGTGTTTGTGTATGGCAGGGAGGTGGATGATTTTCATACGGTGGATTACGAAGCCATCTCCATGTTGAATGTATCGGCCACGCAGGAGGTGTACCGGCAGGTGAGCGCATTACAGGCAGCTAATGAAACCCTTCAATCGAAGCTGTCTGCCGTACAGGCAGAAAATGAAATTCTTCAAACCAAGATGGAAAAGCTAGAAGCCCTCGAACAGCAGATGGCAGAACTTAAGACCCTTTTGCCCTCAATGAATATTTCAAATTCCAAAACTGCTAATGCTAAATAGCAACTATTAAAAAAGTTTGATCCAAACAGTGATCAATTAAAGACGCTCAATATGAATAAGTCAATTTTAGCCCTCTTAATTTTTATTCAATATTCATTCATCAATATTGCAATAGGACAAGTCGCCATCAACAGCGACAACTCAAACCCTGACAGCAGTGCCATACTCGATATCAAGAGCACTGACAAAGGCCTGCTCATCCCCCGCATGAGCACCGCCCAGCGGGATGCCATCGCCAGCCCGGCCAAAGGGCTGAGAGTATATAATCTGAATGACGGTTGTACTGATGTTTTTGGGGATAGCATCTGGACGAAAAATTGTCCCTTAGTACCAATTGATTCCGTATTTAATGAAAATTGGCAGCAGAGGCCAGATTTGCCAGGACAAGGGCGATCGTATGCATCCTCTTTTGCAATAAATGATAAATACTATTTGGGCATGGGTTATAATGGTGTGACCTCCGTAAATGACTTTTGGGAATATAATCTGAATACAGGAGTCTGGACACAAATTACTGATTTTCCAATGCCCATAGCAATATCTGTTTGCTTTACCTTGAATGGAAAGGGATATTGTGGTACTGGATTCGATACTGGCACTAATACGTTTCATAAAAGCTTTTATGAATTTGACCCTGGGAATAATTCCTGGACAGCAATAGCGGAATTCCCTGGTGCTGCAAGAGCAGGAGCTGTTGCCTTTACAATAAATGGGAAAGCTTATGTTGGTACTGGAGGCAGTACAAATGTTTCCTATAACGATTTCTATGAATATGATCCCTCCAACAATACCTGGACGCCAATTGCAGATTTCGCTGGAGGGACTAGGGCAGGAGCCGTTGGATTTTCAATTAACCAAAAGGGATACGTTGGACTAGGGTCTCCAATTATAGATAGCGATGCTATCAGCCCATCAGATATGTACGAATATGATCCTACTTCTGACACTTGGCTTCAAAAAGCAAATTTTGAAGGGACAGCGAGGACTTTTGCTGTAGGATTTGGATTGTTGGGAAAAGGATATGTTGGGACAGGAGGGCAAAGTAACAATTATAATTCTCAGGATTTTTGGAAATTCGATCCATCCTCCAACTCATGGAGTCAAATTCTTAATTTACCCGGAACAGCAAGAGGAACCGCTACTGGTATAGCTCATAATGGCAAAGGATATATAGCAACGGGTTTCTCTGGTGACTGGTTATCAGACTTTTGGGTTTTGACATTAGAACCAGTATATCAAATGTCTGTTCCCTTCGGAGGATCTGTTCAAATAGCAGGTGATCATCTGGGAGATCATGAGGCCACCCAAAATATTCAGCTTGGTTCAAATTGGCTATCTAATGACGGCGATGATGAAGGGATTATAATTGATTCGGATGGAAATATTGGTATTGGTATCGCCAATCCATCAAAAGATTTAGAGGTTGTGGGTACTATAAAAGCAGATTCTTTAATAGGAGATGGCTCTTTATTGACCAATCTTTCTGGTGACCACTTAGGCAACCATACGGCTACACAGAACCTCCAAATGAACGGGCAGTGGCTGTCCAACGACGGAGGTAATGAAGGGATCCGGATAGACAATAATGGCAACATTGGCATCGGTACCGCCAGCCCCACCAAAGCGAAGCTCGAAATCGAGGGTTCTGTTTCTACCAACGTCTCTTCTTATGGTTGGTTGAATGATACCGGTGGCACTGGAGTTTCGGGCGGCACCAACGACTACTCCATATATGCCTCGCACCGCATAGCTGCCTCCGAGTTTAATGCCCATTCTGATGCCCGTATCAAAGAGATCATAGGTCGCTCTCCTGCTGCCACTGATTTGAGTACGCTACTGGATATTGAGATCACCGACTATACTATGAAAGATAGTATCAGCAATGGCACTAAAGCCTATAAAAAAGTGATTGCGCAGCAAGTGGCCAGTGTTTACCCGCAGGCGGTTACTAAAAATATCACAAGGGCGGTGCCGGACATTTTCCAAAAGGCAACAGTACAAGACGGGTGGATTAAATTGGGTGCCTCTCTTAATCCAGGAGATCGCATTCAATTGATTTCAGAAAAGAGCAAAGACATTTATGAAGTACTAGAGGTGAGAAGCGATCGCTTCCGAGTAAGAGATCTTCCAAATCTTTCAGAGGTGTTTGTCTATGGCAAAGAGGTGAATGATTTTCATACGGTGGATTACGAAGCCATCTCCATGTTGAATGTGTCGGCCACGCAGGAGATGTACCGGCAGCACAAAATATTGGAGTGCAACTATGAAACTCTTCAAACAAAATTGGAAAAAATAGATCTGTTGGAGCGACAAAATCAAAACTTAACCCTACGCCTTAATCAACTTGAAGCTGCACTAATGAATACCTCATCTAGTACAACTGCTGATGAGTAACTTCTTACAAAATAGGCCTTTTCCGGTTTAATCACGGAGGCGCGAAGTACACGAAGGATTCACGAAGAGGATTTTGAAATGAACACGTGAAACTTTGTATTTACTTAGTGCGGCCACAGTGTTCTTTGTGGTTAAACCTTCACTGAACAAACTATTAAAAACAATTAATTTCAAAAAATGAAAAACATAATTCTTCTTCTAACAACAATATTATTTTTAACGGACATTTTAAGCGCCCAAATTGGTATCAATTCGGATAATTCTAATCCTGATCCAAGTTCAATGCTTGATATAAAATCGACCGACAAAGGATTGCTCATCCCTCGCATGAGCACTGTCCAACGGGAGGACATCTTCAGTCCCGCGAAAGGACTCTTGGTTTTCGACAATGACACCGAAGGCTTTTGGTTTCACAATGGAACTGCTTGGCAGGACCTATCTGCTGGTGGCACACCGAATACGATCTCCGATGCAGACAACAACACCAAGATTCAAGTGGAAGAAAACACAAATGAGGATGTGATCCGATTTGATGTTGCAGGCAATGAAGCCATGAATATTGGTACGAATGCAACAATAGGTATGGGGATGAGTGCTGAAAGCAGCTCCCGTCTAAAAATTCGAGCCACCGGAGCTAAAGATCTCCTCAAATTTAGAAACAACAATGACGATGCTGGTTGGCATTTGCGTACTCAAGGCCCTATGGACAAGGATTTAGGATTTACCGAAACTGACATAGCGGACAATAGATTGGTGCTTCAGGCAGGTGGCAATGTAGGGATTGGAACGCCGACACCAGATAGTAAATTACACATCGAAGGCAATTTAAAATTAGTAGATGGTAATCAGGCTACAGGAAGAGTGCTCGTCTCTGATGCGACCGGTCTTGCGAGTTGGATCGATCCAAACATTGGGCTACCTGTTCCCGATACGGCATCTATGATTCCCATTCGATACCACGGTGATTACCTCTATGTGCATCCTACGGACAATGCCGCTGACATCGATTGGGGTACGGCACAATCAACCTGTGCCAATCTCACTGCTTTCGGATTTAGTGACTGGTACCTCCCCGAACGATTAGAACTGGATGCGATGTACAAACAATCCTACCTGATCACAGGATTATCGCAAACCAATTCTACGAAATATTGGAGCAATACCGAGCAGGATACAACCTATGCCTATACCCAGCGACTGGACTACGGTGGTCCCGACCCAGATGCTAAAACAGATACCACTGGCCACAGTTGTCGATGTGTGCGGAAGAATTAATAATGCAATTAGCATTTTAAACTTCGTCTTGTAAATCAAGCCTTCATCTTCGACTCTAAACATCATTTTAAAACAACTTCAGAACTAAACTAAAAAAAATGAAATCTATTCAAAATATCTTAACTATATCCTTACTTTTAATATCGCTCTCCCTTACGGCACAGATTGGCAATACTACTTATGGAAATCAAGCCGCTCCAAATATTACAACCGGAGACTTCAATACAGCTATCGGGGACTCCACTGCCTACAATCTTTCAACCGCTTTATATGGAACTTTTATTGGAAAAAATGCAGGTTTTAATCTGAATAACGATTACGACAATACCATCATTGGAGCGTTTGCATCCTCCCTATCAACGTCAGGAATTGACAATGTCATCATTGGAAAGTTTTCGGGGTATCACAATAATGCTTCAGATAATACTTTCGTAGGCAATGAGGCAGGGCGCTACAATTCAACAGGTTCTGATAATACTTTTATCGGTGAAAATGCAGGAATAAGGAATACAACGGGACACAACAATACATATGTAGGAGAAAAAGCGGGAGCAGGTGGCATTTTTAACTCATCAACAGCTACCAACGACGATCCGGCAACAGGAAGTGACAATACGGCCATAGGTGCTTTAGCGCTGTATCTACAGACCACTGGCGCTAGAAATACGGCGGTTGGTAATCAAGCCGGATTTGATGTTACTTCAGGACATCGAAATACTATGGTAGGTGATTCAGCTGGAATTGATATTAGTGTGGGACATCATAATACGCTGATTGGTCAGGGTGCAGCTCCTAGTACAGAGTATGCAGACTACAATACCTGTGTAGGTTGGTTTGCTGGAAGGGACAATAATAGAACCAATGGTACAGATAACGCCAATAGAAATACCTATCTGGGTGCTAGAACCGGATACAGCAACCGAAATGGGGAGGACAATGTAGGAATCGGTGCGTTCGCTGACTTCGTTAGTCAAAACGTTTACACCTTTGCTTACAGCAGAAATACCTTTATTGGAGCAAATTCAAAAGCCTTCCATACCGATGGTGTGGTGGTTGGTTATGCTGCAGAAGCTAAAAAGGAATATGCCCTTGCCATCGGTTCAAACGCTATTGCTGACGGAGCGAATTCAATCGCCATTGGTTATCAAACCTCATCTTCTGCGGATAATGAGGTTGTCATCGGCAATAGTGCGATTACTTCTATCGGTGGTTCGGTCAACTGGACGGCTACTTCCGATGGACGATTCAAAACCGATATCCAAGAAAATGTCGTTGGTTTGGAATTCATAGATCGACTTCGTCCAGTTACGTATCATTATGATGTTGAAAAATTGCATACCGAAGCGGGGTTTTCAACCGACTCTATTGCACACTATATTGATGAAAAAAATCAAATTCGCTATTCTGGTTTTATCGCTCAAGAAGTGGAAGAAGCAGCAAAAAAAATTGACTACGATTTTAGCGGCGTGGATGCTCCACAAAATGAAAAGGACATTTATGGATTGCGTTATGCCGAGTTTACCGTACCGATGGTAAAGGCCATGCAGGAACTTCACGACAAAGTAAAAGCACAGGAAATGATTATTGAACAACAGCAAGCTGAATTGATAGCTTACCAGGAGATGTTTGCGAAGTTGGAAGGACGGTTAAGTAAGTTGGAGACTAATTCGAATATTAATGAAATGGACACCACTATGCTTGCAGCTTGTAAATAGTTATTTCAATAAGATTCATTTTTTTGAAAACAATAAGGGGGTAGGGAGATAAGATGTATGATTTAAGATGAAAAGGGATATAGCATATCTGAGGCAAAATGGAGATGAAATCAAATGTTTTAAAACAGGCATATTCAGGAGTAGACTAACTTTATAAAATCAAAAGTTTGAGTGTTAAACCAGAAGTGAAAAGAAGCGTGGACTGGCGTTTTCTAGTGGGTTGCGGGGGCAGCATTTAGCAGCATGGCCTTTTAAAGCGCCTAGATTTTTTGGTAACTTTTTTATCAATGAAAAAAGTTTCGCCCGTCTGGCAAGACAAGGCTTGATTGAAAAACCATTACCCCATTTTTGCGTATAATATCAAGAAAACAGGGTTGTTATTCAGCAGTAAAATGAATACAATTCTAATATATAAAGGATATTCCTACTTATGAATACCCCTAAAACAATGTTTGATTAATTAAGATTTCTTATCATCTTCATTTATATCCAAATTCGGTGACTGGCCAAAAAGTATTCTTCAGCATCTTTTAGAAATCTGACTTTTATTGGTTTTTTTGGATCGTTTTTGGCCAAGCCAGGGCTGAATGATCTTTTATGTAATAAAAGTGATAATGATAATTATCAAGTGAAGGAACACGATAGTGGTGGGCAAGCATCGCCCGTCATGACGAATGACCAAATGAGTTGAAAAAATATTACCCTGTTTTCACGTAAAAAGCATCAAAAATGAGGTAATCTTTTCAGAAGAAACATGAGAAAAGAGTCGATATCTAAGGAAAGTAGCTTTTTATGAATACCCCTAATTAAAGGGTAACTTTAAATCAATTGCTTTGTAATCTGTTTTATTCTCCATCATTTTTATAAATTCAACTAATCCCATCAAATGCTGATGAATATTCAGTTTCTTTGATTTTGAGTGAATTCTTAAATAGCCCATTATCGGACTGAATTTAATTTTTCTAATTTCACCCCAATTAATTTCTAGTGTTTTTCCTGTCCAGCTTTTTACTTGAATTGTTTCTTCATCAAATACTAATTGATGGTTATAATACCACATTAATATTGTAACTCCTAATCCTGAAAACATCATAAATACCATAAAAGCTGATAAAAGAGTTCCTTCTTCACTTTCTATTAATATTCCTATAGATATTATTAACCCAAAGATTGTACCCAAGGCTCCAATCCACATATAACTCTTATTCATTCTAAGATGATATGATCCTGCTTTATTTTTCTCAACATTATATGATGACTTTTTATTTGAATATGCTAGAAAAGCAGCTATAGCAATTCCTGTTATGATATGTTCAATACCATCCATTTCTAATTCATTGATTTATTTTCTGACGCAAAAATAAGATTTATTCAGGTATAATAATACTCAAAAATAGCACTTGAAAGCATTCTGTTTCTCCATATTCAGCACAACGGTTGGTATATGCGTAGTGAGACCGATAGGTAGCATTATTGCATATACAATTTTTACCTGCTGTGTTTTTTTATTTTCATGCTCACCAAAATATCTTCAAATAACTGCTCAATTAGAGTGTCATTTCCCATCTCTGAATTATCAACCTTCCATAGATTACCATGATAGTCTTTTTCTATACATTTTTTAATCATGTTTTCCTTTAAACCATTTGTAAATTGGCTATCCATTCTATTCTCTATTTGTATATTTGTATAGCCACGATCTATGAGACGCTGCTTCTGTACATTTTTATCTGAAGTAACTAAAATTACATTATTGTTTGACAAATAATTCATTTTGGATTCTGAAATTAAAGCAGTATCCAATAAAATTAATCCTTTCTTTCCATATAATTCTCTTCTTAATTTTAGTAACAAGGGTTTATAAAGCAAGCTATTGAACTCTTCCAATTTTTCAGGTGAATTAAATATAATTTGACCTAATGCTTTACGATCAATAAATTTATTTGAATTTAATACTCCTTTTCCAAATTTTACGGCAACTTCATTCCTAAATTTCTGATATAAAGACTCTTCCAATTCTCCTAGTATTTTATGTCCTATTTTATCAATATCAATTATGTGAACATCGACTCCTTTTGATACTCCAACCTCTTTTAGTTTATTGCTTACATAAGATTTACCTACTCCAATCTCTCCAGTAATTGACAAGATGTGTTGCTTAGATATTCTTTCTTCTAGTTTCTGTTTGGCAAAAAGTGGAACATATTCATGTATTAGGCCTTGCTCTAATTGAAGGGCTTTTACTGCTCCTGAACTAATATGCATTAATTCTTGTCGAGCTGGAAAATATATAGTATCTATATTCTGCTTTTGGCTCTCTCCTATTTGATGTAGCATTAGCTCATAATTTAAATCTTCACTATTTCTTATCCCTCTTATTACCGTCTTTATGTTATTCTCATAAGCATAATCAACCAACAATCCTTTAAAGGAAATAACTTCAACATTTGGCAAATACTTTAATGACTTCTCTGCTATTTCTCTTCTTTCTTCCAATGTAAAAAAATATTTCTTAGTTGGATTTACACCTATTCCAACTATTAACTCACCAAATATTGATAATGACCTTTTTATGATATCAATATGACCATATGTAATTGGATCTCCTGAAAATCCATATATCGCTTTTTTCATCAGTTATACTTTTTGACCAAAATGTGGGCATTCATTGCAGGTAACGTCTAAGCATATCGAGCGGCCGACCGATAGAAAGGCTGATCTGATAATGCACTGTTATGAGTGGTTATTTCACCCAATATCTCTCATATTCTTTATATTTCTTCGATAGCATAGTCCTATATTCTTCACATCGTTTTGGATCACGGTTATAACAGACTCCTTCACTAACCCTCAACATTCTTTTAAATGCTTGGCCCAAAAGATTACCACCTAAAGTATTTCCCTTTTTCTTTTCTTCTAGCCAAATAACAAACCACTTATAATTCCAATCACAATTGTTTGAATGATGCAAGACAAACGAAAAAGCATCTTGTTCATATTTATTAAATGGTTTAAAAGAACCATGTTTTTCGTAAAGGCTATCTAAAATATATCTATTTATAGAGTCCAACCTATTTTGAACACTCCAATCCATTGAATCCGTTAATCTTTCACTTTGGTCATTACTCATGATTAAAATTTCGAGTTTTGATTCAGGTGAAGTTCTTTCAACTTTTTTTTCTGGGTAATTAATATTACAATTTTCTAGGTACGCTACATGATCAAAATTTGGCAAATCAGATAAAAAACATGTTTCCCCATTTTTGAACATCCACTTTTTATTTTGTTCCAATCCATAAATACTTCTCATTAATCCACAGTTAGCTCGTGGATCATATTTATGAGCTTTCAAAAAGTAATGAACGCTCGAGTCCTTTTCACTGTACAAAAGAATACTTGATTTTGTTAAATTGTAAGTCCATCTTTCTTTATCGCTTAAATCTCTCGTATCTACTGATTCAAGTACTTTGATCTTCATTAGCAAACCTTCTTCAGATGGTTTAGTAATAATGAAGCCAATATCTTCTGGCAAAGTCCATTCTTGAGCTTGCAGGTTTTGGATATATGCAAAACTAAGTACTATTCCTGCTAAGATTAAATTTGATTTCATGGTTTATGTTTTTTGTAATTTATTGTTCCTAATCACACATAACGGATTATGTATCCAGCGTATCCCCAAGGGTATGATGTGGTCACACGATGTTATACACTGATGTTATTTAAGTACTTTCCAATTATTGCAAGTAATACTTCATATTGTTTTTCATTTGTGATCATTGTGTTTATGTATTCTTTTTTATTTGTTAAATGATTTATAGGTTTTTTCAATAGTGAAATATCAATGTCCATTAATTCTCCATTTTTTAGAAGTATTAAGAGATAAACTCTTTTACCATATTTTTCATTGAATATTTTAATCGCTGCAGATGCAATCTGTTCCCACTCAAATTTAACTATTGAGTCTCCCTCTAATTCTTGATGTCTTATACCATTCGTATCAATTTGTAAAGAACTTTTGTTGTAATTGTTTTTCAATTTTAATATTCCACGATATGTTAATCCAATGCTCGAGAATAATAGAAAAATTATGACAATAATTCCAAAAACTAAATCATAGTTTTTTTTCATATGTGATCTCAGTCCAACCCATCAAGCTACCCAGAGAAATGATCGTAATAAGAAGAAACATCAAACCGCCGGCCAAAATATCTCCCCACAAGTTAGGGCTTGCTTCGATTAGTTTTAGTTCTTCTATAATTGTTGTTATCTTATTAGTAGGATATACTACTTTACCTGGTTTTGTTTTTAAACCGAGAAGCTTAGGTCCATAATTTTCGAATTGTTTCAATTAAGTAAAATTTAATCAGATGTTACCTTTTCATTTTCTAATAATGCATAACTTTCCTGTGTATGTGGCGTTGCTTGCTTTTGCCGGCAATGAACATCATACACTTTGTGGCGGTAGCTTTTATTCATTTTTTAGTTGTCTAAATATCCGTTTTCCCAGACTCTTTCAGGGTTATGATTTCTCAAATCAATTCCGAAATCAATAGCACCTTTCATCGCCATTAAAACAGAAACCCAACCAGCTGTCATTTCATTTTTAACATTTTCATTTGGTGTTAGAGCTATTAAATGTAGATCTGTTCCGTTGTCTTCCGTTTTTGATAATTCGAAGGTTACATCTGTTCCAAAATATTCAAGCCTAAATAATTTCTGAGATAATTTCTCAATTATTTTTGACTTGTATTTTGGGTAGTTAAGTATTGTGAACTCAATAAACCCATTTTCTTCCTTTGTCTCTTCAGCCCAATATTTACTTCTTCCAACGTCTGTTGTTAGAAATTCATAAACCTTTTCTATTGATGAAGCAAAATGGACTTTCCATTCTATGGTATTTTCTTTTTCTTGAAATGACATTTTTCTGTTTTTATTACAGCCAACATTGAGTGTAAATGGTATAGTGGCGTTTTATCATTATAAACATTTTACACATTCTTGTGCTCAGTTTTTATTTTTTTCAACCTTCTTTTTTGCAATAAGTAAATTGATGTCAATCCAATTATTAGCAAAGGGTACAAAAAGCAAAATATTATTGTATTTGTTTCGTAATAAGACAAATTCAGAATGTTTGCAAGATTAATAATGAAATCAGTGCAGTAAACATAAACCTCTTCTGCCAGGTGCCTCATTTTATCCTTTCTTTAGTTTATGTATTTTGATTTGCAGGCTAATTGACTTCACCAATAAAATATACATGATTAAAGGCAATAGAATTACAAAAAAAATAATATTCGCCAACCCATAATTTCCTGTCGATTGAAGTGAACCAATTATCCCAAAGTAAATAGGGTCAATCTTATCAAAATACGGTTTCAATAATTTTACATGATTCGTTTTGCAATAATTGGTGTTGTTATGACAATACCATGAGCATTTGTCTTTATATTTTTTAACAGTATTAATTGCGGTTACTCCTTGTTTGTCGTACCCTTTTGCGTATGTATTTACTCTAACGAATTCGTTTATCATTATCATTCCAACAAACGGAAAAATTAGTATTGATAAGTATAGAATTCCTTTTTTCATTTTTTCTTAATTGAGCACAATGGTCTTGTGACTGTGGCGTAACGAGCTTTTGTTCGTTTTGAACACATACAGGTTGTTGTCTGCTTGCTTTAATTTTTCAAATTTTATTTATTCAATGAAACCATCGTTGAAAAAAGATAACTTCTTTAATTTGTTTGCTTTCATAAACGAATTCAATTACTTGAATATCATCTCCTTCCGCTAAATTGTAAGCCATTTTAATTAAGACTTCTTTGTTTAGCGAATATTCTAAAATATTATTTTTTGTTTCTTCAATTGATTTCAAGACGAAATCATTATTCCATTTTTGTTCAAATACTTTTGGAGCCGAAGTAAATAGTTTTGTATGATTATATAATTCGGTGAATATATTGTTCAAAACTTCCTCAAATTTCTCCAATCGTAAATTTGTTTTTAAGTTTTCATCAATTGTTGAAAATGGTAAATCAGTATTTCCCATTATTCCAGTTTCGTTAAAGGATATTACCGAAAGCATGTAGCCATCTGATAGTATCTCAAATATTCGACTTAAATAAAATATTTGAGTTTTTAATTCAAGTTGTAGCATGTTAATTGATTTTTCATTTTCATAGTTTCTCTTTTCATCAACTCAATGAAATCTTTTGTTATTTGGCTCATTCGTTTTTTGTTTTCTTTTCTTTCTGCTGACCGACAACGTATTTTGTATATTGAGAGTAATGAGTTAAAAGCCATTCTCTAATGATATAGTCATCTATACCGTTTTCTCATTTTAAATATGGATTCGATCCAGTGTATTGACGGCAATCCCAAAACTTCAAAATTTCGATCACATTTTTGTTTATCCGATAAACCAAATAAAATCTATTTAAGACTAATCTCATTTTCACGTTTCTGTGATTAGTTTCAATACCAATACCAGAATGGATAATAATTAATTTTATAGCATCATCAGAAGCAATTAGTATTTTATTTGGATAACTATATGACTTATTTCTTTTATACCAATACTCGAGAATGTCTTCAAGTTCTTGAGTCGCCCTGTTTGACCAGACTACTTTTATCATTTAAGAAATTTATTCATCACTTCTTTATGAGTAAGATATTCACCTCTTTCAATTTGTGTTATAGATTCTTCTATGTGGGTCTTTTGTTCCGAGGTTAATTGATAAATGCCATTCTCATCAACATTTTCGATTAAAACAAGAAGGTTACTTAAAAATTCTTCGTTCTCAATACTTTTTAATCTTTCGAACAGTTTGTTTTTAACTTCTGTCATAATTGCATTTATTGATTCAAACAAAGATAGCCTTTTAATCGTTTCCTTTTGATAATTTCAATGGTATAGAACGGTTATGATACCCACCGTCTCTGTGAGGAACGATCAGAAATGATGTGGTTATCTTGTGTAATACATAGGATTTTCAATTGTCAATATATCAATTTACATTCATTGTGTAGTGTTTCTTTTAGATTCTCTAAATCCTCGTTTGTTAGTTGATGACCTTTTATATTAAGAGTTCTGAGGTTTCCTAGCGTTGATATAGCACTCGATATCTTAGTAATTCTATTTCCCGAAAAATCTAAGGTTTCAACCTTCTTTAAACGCCATATTTTACTAGTTATTTCTTTTAGCTCAAATGCTCCATCATTATTTGAGCTAATGATCTTTAAAGTTTCAACCGATGGTAATCTAAATACAGTATCAGGAATAATATTTAATTTAATACTGTCTAAATGTATAACCAGATTTTCTTTATTTTTCAACAGCATTTTTGAAATGTATCTTTCTCTCTGACGCCTTAAGTTTTCGCTTTTCAATATTGCGACTTTAAAAGAACTATCCTTGTATTCATTGAATTCTTTTTTCGCTATTTCAAAATCTGAAATAGATTTTTCAAGTCTATAATTACTAATTACAGAATTAAGGCACATCAGAATTATTATGCCTAGAATTGAATAACCTATTATTTTCTCTTTCCTATTGATCAATATATTATTTCAAATTTCTTTCTGACATATAACGGACAAGCAACGGCGTGCCGCTATACTTATCGCATTGAACGATGCAGCATTGTTCGCTTTGGCTTTCTTTGCTAATTAGAATTTGTGTTGTCTAATCTTTGTCAGTTGCCCTTTAGATTTGCACATTTAATTTAAGTTGAAAAGATTGATTTCTTTTCAAAAACAATTGATCCAAACAAACCACTAGATAATAAATATTCAGCTTAGTATTTGATCTCAGTTTTAAACTTCTTTTCTATTTTTTAATAGTTTCATCAAATAGAGAATTACCATATTTTAAAATGAATTAATGGCTGCTTGCTCACTTTCAAATATTTCAAAAACTTCATTTTGATTAGTAATACTTAAAACCTTCATTACTGTGGGATTTAAACTACAAAGTTTTAATGTTCCCATTTTTTCTTTAACTAATGAATGAATGGTTAACAATTCTCCTATACCTGTTGAATCAACTGAATCAACACCACTCAAATTGATAATAATATTTTTATTTCCGTCTACCAAAAATTCATCAATAGCATTGAGAAGAAGTTTATTAGCATCTTTATGGATTAATTTACCAATTGGGTTAACGACTGAAATGTTTTGAACTGACTTTTTCGAAATTTTCATCTTTAATAATTTTGGAGTTTATGAATGAGGGTATAAAGTGTGGTTATGAATTTTGGAGTTTGATCTTAGTATTGAAAATAATACATTTTCTTAAATAGGATTGAATTCAAGGTAAATTTTTATGAGTAAACAGAGAAAAAATACGCTTAATTCGGCATATTCAGGAGTAGACTAACTTTCAAAGAAGATAGCTCCAGAAATAGCTAAGAGGTGAAAAAAGCGTTGCCTTGACTGGGTTTTGGGATGTGGGAGCGGCTATGCGTGCTGCATTAGCCAGTCTTGATTTTTTTTGGTTCTGTTTTTTTATCAAGAAAAAAATAGAACGCCCTTGCGGCAAGCAAAAGAATAATAAGCACATTCGATTATCCCGTTTTCCATAAAAATTCTATCAATTTGGGGTATTAATTTAACACCTTCCAGAAGCAATCGTTGAATAATAGAATTTAAACGATTGATTATTAATTGTTTATAAAATGATTTAAAAGAAGAAAGTTACTTATGAATATCCCTTCTATGTTAAAAATCAAACTTATTAGCGTAAAATTTTAGTTTCAGGCAAAAATATTCTGTTACCACTTTTGGCAGTAGTTTCAAATTTATTCTTCTGATCTTTTCCTCATGTAAGAAATCACCCTTCTATAAGCAGACAATAATGAAATGCTGCAAGGTTATTTTATGTTATAATAGCAAGCTGTAACCTAAAAAGACCATACTTAGATGGAGGGATATTCCAACAGACATTGCTTCGATTATTCATAAGGAAAGATTATATTTTTCTTTTCACATTCAAGCCGTTTTCCACAATTCAATACTTCCAAAAATCCCCACCAAGGATTTTTTTGGAGTGTTGTATTGTGGAAAACAAGGTTTAAGTACTCAATTTTGTTTCATTCAGTAGGACGTATCTGATTTGAGCTAATAGCTTACGCGCTACTTTCACTATTGCTTTTTGTCCTTTCATTCTCTGACAGCATTGCTCATAATACAATGTCAACGAAGGACTGTAGCGAATGCTAGACCACGCACTTTGTATTAGGTTCGTTCTTAGTAATTTGTGACACCTCTTTACTAAGCCCAATTCTTTGTGGGTCTCTCCACTAGATCGGATAGTCGGCACTAAACCCACATAGCTCGCTAAATGATCTATATTCTTAAATCGTCGGATATCCACAAGTTCTGTCATTATCAGCATTGCTGTAAGTAATCCTATACCACGTATACTTCTCAAATTGTCAATACTTTCCTTGTACCGTTCTGATCGTGAGATCATTCTTATCTTTTTCACTGCCAGCAATTCAGCTTTTCGTA
Organism: Saprospiraceae bacterium; assembly: GCA_965230575.1. GTDB lineage: Bacteria > Bacteroidota > Bacteroidia > Chitinophagales > Saprospiraceae > CAJXUU01. The sequence continues at coordinate 3,333,408 of OZ246013.1, read as the reverse complement.
ACTCTTCCAGTTTGGATAGTTTCAGCTCTAAGGCAATATCTCCATGTTTGACAGCAAATAATTCAATGCACTTCATCATACGCTTAGACCAATATCTATTATTCACCCCTTGTTCCCATGGTATTTGATATCCGTAAAATTTTAAATGGGAACGAACTCTATTTTTCTCTTTGTTCTGATCCTGTTGACATTTGTATCTGTACCTCACCAAACTTCGAACTTGTAATTCATCATACTGCGGCACATAGATACCCTCTAACATTCCTGATCGTAGAAACTTGGCTATCCGTCTACAATCATGTTTGTCTGTCTTCTTATCCTTATCTTTTTGAGTACTTGGAATATCGGCAGGATTTACAATCTTACATGCTATACCTCTTTTCTCTAAATCCTGTTGAATCCAATAACCGCAATATCCAGCCTCATAGGCACATAGATAATCTCCGCCTGGATACAAACGATGTAATAACTTTTCCAACTCTCCACAGCCGGGTGGTCGTAAATGAATCTGTCTTTGCACAGTGTGCTCCGTTAAAAATTGTAATTCCCAACTCTTGTCATGTACATCGATACCAACATAAATTGTTGTATCTTTAAAATCAACTATCATAGGTTTCAGGTTTAATAATTAAAATTCCTAATTTCTATTATTTCCTGAAACCTTTTGATTTTTAAACATACAACCTATAGAAATTTAATTGGATATCAATGATAGCCCAGCAGAAAAAGCCGAGTCCATGAACTCGGCTTTTTTTGTACTACTACCCTTTTTTAAGACAACTCCACATGGTTAACCTATTGCTCATTTTAGCCGACCAGAATGTTTCAAAATCTAAGCTTAGGTAAATTTTCAAATCCAGTTGGCCGTTCTGGTCCATCAATGCCAGATATAGCCTCATATCTTTAACGATTATGAGAGTCATATTAGCAGCATTGGTAAGCTGTAAAATAGTAGGACTAAGGTTTCTGAATAAATCAAAAGAAACAGATAATATAGTCTTTCCTTATACCTATTGTGTTTGAATTTATACAATAACACATATATTTTAGGGACACTCATTACCTTCTAACCCTTCAAAAGTATTATAAGGCCCTATTTCAAATATGCCACATTCTGCAGTTTCGATAATAATATGTAGACTGAATTCCTCTTTGGAACAATTACAAGTCTCATACACAGCACGATTACTGGAAGTACTAATTTGCTCTGTGGTACAAACTTTATTAATTAATGCATTTTCCATAGCATTGATACCCAGACATTCTGTGTCTCCAAAAACTTCGATTGCGTATTCAAAACAACCATCAATATTGGGAGCTAAGAGAGATTCAAATCTAAAACAAATGTCATCACATGCTTCTTCACAAGGATCAGTTGAAGTACCCTCACACTCCAAATCCAGACTACATACTTCTTGAACATCTCCATCACCACAATCCAATTTTAAATCCAGTGTCTCGCCAGGGCAAATCCGTGCCAGGCCCCAGGGTGATACATTGCCATTTGGACCTGTCTCTAATATCCATTCACAACCGGGAGGTGGGTCCTGTGTGATTTCATAAGTATAAACACAACAGCCATAATTGGGATGATCCTCAGGGAATACATTATAAAATTCGGCCACCAATGGGCATCCTAAATCCACTCCACACGTCAATTCAAACTCACATCTAATGTAAGATACTCCAGGGTCAAAAGGATCGATTTTTACAGTTTCGATTATCCTAATTGTGGCACTGTCACAAACAACTATTCTTATACAAGGCGTCAGTCCTGTCGTGGAAGGAGTAAAGGTTGTCTCTCCATCAATTATCTGTAAGTCAAAATTTTTGGGAAGACAAATTTCATATACACAACATCCTTCTTCATTGTTGCCTAAAGTATCAATTTCTACACAAGGTTCACCTTCATCAGGGTCTGGATCAGGGTCAATGTCCAGGTCATTTCTTGAATTTATATGTTCAATGTCTTCATTATAATCAAAGTCGCTGGTATTTGACAATTGCTCTTTTTCACAGCTGATCAAAAATGCCAGGAGTGGTAATAAAAGGAATATTTTTTTCATAATTATAAAATTTGTTTTTATTGAATTAATTGATGAATTGTGATTTTGAGATTCACTTCATTTGGAAATTCACGATTGTTTGAGATCTGGGTAAAAATTGATCGAGGGAACCAAAAGGAGAATGAAATCTCCCTTTATTTTGGTAATCTTTGAATATTGTAGAATGAAAATTTAGTATATTAAATGGTCCTTCATTATATTCTAGAATAGAAGAACATATCAAAATGTTACATTATCTGTCAACAAGGAATTTCAAATGAATTGCATCCCAAATAACCAAGACATCTATCTTCTTCACATGTACCACTATAAAGTTCTATTGCAAAGTGCGACCCATAAGCCTGAGGTATGCATATTTGATCAACAACTCCAAATTCCACAGGTATATAGTCAATAAAATTGTTCCAATTATTCCCTGTTTCTTCATAAAAATTATAGTCAGAAAGCATTAGTCTGGCTGTCTGCGCAGAGCCATAGAATTCATTGTACACAAAGTTTATGCAACAAGTGCCGTCAGAATGTTCTGAAAAACTAACAATTTCAATAACTGGCGGATTACTTTGTCCTCCGTCACACCAGTTATCCGCATTTCGGATACTAATGGCGCTTTCTTTGATGGAATTGGAATTTGCTTCGATTTGGGTTTCTGAACAGGAAATAATCATGCCTGAAGCTAATAATAGAATTAGAAAATATTTCATCTTTTAGGTTTTAGAACAGATCGTCTGTCAAACGTCGAAAGAATATCTTTCACCTTACTAAGCACCCAAAGGGATGATTGTGACAAATATTAGCGATAAATTATTGACAGCATTTGATAATTGAAGCTTAAACTTTAGAAGAAGAGTAAATCAAATTTAGAATGATGCGCCTCTAATCATAAGAATTTCAATTTGAAATTCAATTTCTGGGAAAGGAGAATAATCAAAGCAATCAAACATAGTGACAAAATAGTCCAGAAATGCCATTTACGTGAATTCATATAATCCATACTTGAATTATCGCCTATCAATACCAGATGGGCCCAATACTTGGGATGTTGATAGCTGGGAATGGCTTGCTCAAGGTATTCCAACTTTGCATTTCTCAAAGCTTGATCCTTGGATGATCCATCTTTTAATTCCTGGTAAAAATTTCGAATGATCTCAGAGGTGGAAACATCAGGAGCTTCCCATAATGTTGTCAGCACACTGTTGCTGCCTGCATGAATAAAACTTCGTGTAATACTTCTTACGCCATCACCAGGATTTATTTCGCCAGCAGCCGTATTACAGGCAGAAAGAACAGTCAAATCGCAAGAAAGGTCGAGATTGTAGATTTCTGTGGCGGTCAGATGTTCGTAGGTGTCACCAGACTGAAATATCAGTGAGGATTGATCTGGATAAGCATAGTTTTGTTGACTGTGAAGTGCAAGATGTAAAATTCCTGATTTTCCCGAGTGAGCAATAAAATTTGCTTTGTTGGCAGATGCATTCAAGAATATTTGACCATTTAATAATTTTTGAGCTGATCTAAGCTCCTCCATTGCATAAGGAAGTTCAGCAAACATAATCGCAGTATCTCGACTTTGATAATTAGAGGCAAATCCAACAAAATTTTTATTGATATGCCTACTTGTTTCACGATACAAAAATGAAGTCGAATACTGGTAAGAAACATCAAATTTTTCCAATACCAATTGACCGTTCAAGTACAATGCTTCAAATGGAAGCTTCAGCAATTTTCGATCAGGAATAATGGTAAGTTTTGATAATTGATCGATCCTATTCTCATCAAGAAGAATTAATAAATTCTCCCCAATAAGTTGGTTAGTAACCAGTTCATCACCTCTAATTAACCAATCCAAATAATCATCAATTAAGGCCTCTTCATATTTGGATGCAGAATATGCGATTTCATTCTTAGTCAACAAAAAACTATAAATCGAGTCCTCAGAAATAAAATATTCCAATAACCCTTCATCCTTGTGCAGTTCGCTTTGTATTTCTTGAGCCGAAGGAGGATTTATCATTGAGATGGAACTCAAATCTTTTATTAGCCCATTATCCAAATGAAATTTGTCCAATCTGGACTTTTCATCCACGTATTTTCTCAAGCTTTCCTTAGAATCCAAGCCTGAAGCCAAGTTTTTTAAATAAGTCGTTTCGAAGTCATTGACTCTGATTTGAAGATGTCTTTCAATATTGAAGAGAGAGTCATCCAATATTTCTTTTTTCTTTTCCTTAAATGAAATTCCTCTGTTCAACAATTGGCTTTTGTAGTTAGAACTGATCTTGAGTGCCGTATACAAGTATTTTTCGTCATCAGTCAATTGATATAATCTGAGTGCAGATTGTATTCCAATCAAATAGAAAGGACTCAACTTTGCTATTCTTTGCTGATGTGATTTCTCCTCCCAGTTTTCTTTGAGTAGTTCATGGCCAAGAGAATCATATTTCAGAATGGCATCTAGAGAAGCGGTATAATTTTGGTGAGGTTGATTTTTGCCAGCTTGGGTATAATGTGATTTGGCCTTTAATCCCAACTGGCGATGAAGATATTTTTTATGGAAAATCTCATTGTCTTTAAGGTTGGGATTCGAATATGAATTTTTGGCAGGAGTAAGCACCAACTCAGAAATTCCCTTGTGGTAAAGTTGTATTGCTTCAGTAATCTTCCCCTCTTTATAATATAGATCTGCCAAATCTTCATTAAGTCCACTTATGTGCTCTATAGTGAGATCTTCGCCTAATCTCATGATCATTTCCTTTGCTTCCTGATAGGCAAGATGGGCTTCTCCAAATTTTTCTTGTGATTTTAGAATAGCGCCATGGCTTGAAGCCAGGATGATGTCATTTAATCTCGAAGATTCATCCTGAGGGGATAGTTTTCTAGCTTGGACAATGGCCTTTTCTGCCAAAGCATATTTTTTCTCTTTCCTGTACGCCAAGGCCAACCTTTCGTAGGTAGATTCTATTTCATAATCTTCTGTACGATCATCATACCTATTAATCAATTCAGTTAGTATTTCAATTGCCTCTGAATAATTTCCGTTATCAGTTTGGCAGTCTGCTCTTCCCAGGCAAATATGGAAAAACAGTCGAGAATTTTCATCTCCCTGAAAACTGTCAAAAGCTCTTTCAAAGTATAACGAGGCTTTTTTTAAATCTCCTTTAATATAATAGAAATCGGCAATATTATAATACCGTTGTGCAAATCTCTCTGTTGCTTTGGGTCTCTTGGATTGTCTATTGCTAACCTCCACAAAGTAACTTTCTGCAAGATCCATCATATCCTCTTCCTGGTATAGGCATAAGTAGAAATAACTTCTCGCGATATTAATAATTGTAGTAGTGATCTCGTCATGATCTTCTGGCAGGCATTTCCTTTGTAGTGGAAGAATTGAATCCTTTTGCAGTTGTAATACTATATAGTCCTGTGCATTATCATAATGAAAATTTGAATAAGCTTTGAAAAACAAGTATTTATTTTCACAATTGGTCCATAGTCTTTCATACTGACTTAGATACACTTTGAAGGTTTCTTCTGGTTTTTTTTCATTTGCATCCAAAGCTTGTCTGAATGAAAGTAACACAGCATCTATTTCGTTCTGAGAAATACATGCCGTGCTATTCAAAATTAGAAGAAAAATTAAAAGCCTTTTTAGCAACTCAATAACTTGTTATAAAATTATTCTTCTAAAATAAGGAATTATCTAATGAAGTGATTTAAAACCGTAGGTTAAAATGATGTGTAAGTAATTGGAATTCAGATCGAAGCTCTTTTTGAAGTTCATAGCCGATGTTATGGACTGAGAAAAAGCTAAGATTGACCGTTGCTTTGCAATTTTGACAGCGTCAAAATAGGAAGGAACCGAATGCAAATCTTTCAGGTGGGCTGCAGATAAGTTGAGAATCAATGATATGCAAAGGAATTAACAATATGTAGTAACTACACAGTCATATGATTAGTCATATTCGTAGGATAAATTTTGTCATCATTTTTGACCAAAAATGCCGCCAAAATTGATTTTCATCCAATTTCTAGCCGTGGATTGCCATCCACGGCTAGAAATAATAAAACCCCACAGGCTTTTTTTTACTACTTAAAAGAATGGCTGTGTAGTTACCAATATGTATTTAAATCACTTCAATAATATATCTGACAGTCTCCATATTATTATTGGTTTGAATGACCAAATAATAAATGCCAGAAGTCAGATTCAAACTATCAATTTCAATTTTATTTTCTCCTACTTCTGCCATGATTTGAAGGCTGGTGTGCGACCTTCCTAATGCATCAATTACGGAAAGTGAGAGTTGTTGTTCGATTTCTGAATGATATACCAAAGTAAATTGTCCGTGACTTGGGTTTGGGTGAATAGAGACATTTGCACCAAGTTCCTTCGTGGCCCTGCCATAGCCCCCATGGGAGCAGTTTCCCAAATAATTAAGGGCTTCATTAGCATCAATTATACCATCCGATTTTACTTTTCCGCTTACGATGGAGTGGTATTGAGCTGATGACATGATGGCACAAATGATATCAAAGTAATCAAATTGAGCTTGGTGAGTACCCAGGCTGGCTGCTATTCCTGCCAGAAGTGCTGTAGATTGAGAAGTGCCTGATCTATGTACTATATTATCGTTTTCCAAACCAGCAAGATTATTCCCGGGAAGGGCTATATCAATGCTGGTACTTCCCCAATTGGCAAAGGTTGTCAAATCAAAACTACAATTAAAGCTTGTGGCTGTCAGAATATTGTCAAGGTCATAAGAAGCAGGATAATTTTTTAAAAGTGTATGATTATCAATGTTTTCTGCATCATTGCCCGCAGCAGCCACTATCATTACATTATAATCTCTACCCAGTATTGACAATGAACGATACAATGGCAATTTAAGGGCATCAAATTCTGTGGCTTTAAAGCTCCAACTACAGCTTGCTATATTCATACCATCCAAAGCAGCCTCTTCCATTGCATCGATGATTTCAAAAAGATAGCCTTCACCTTCTTCGTCAAATGATTTTCTGACATCATAGTATTCTTCTGGCTCCGTTAGGCTCTGTCCAAGTCCATACGCCTTATTGATCGTATGAGATACGACAGAAGCCATATGCGACCCATGCCCCATATCATCCTCGGCAATAGGGTCGTCATTCAGATGATCCCATTGATCAAATCCCTCGAGATCAAAATAGTATTCTGGAATATTTGGATTGCCATAATAATTTAATCCCGTATCAAATATGCCCACCTTTACTTCATTCGATCCATTCACAATATAGGTACTTAGCTCACCCAAACAATCATTTTGAGGATCATTCGGGATGTTGGGAGTAGGAGGAATGGTAGATCCTATTACTCCTGACGCGATGTAATTCAACCCTCCACTATTGGTACCCGATCTGTGGTGGGTCTTCTTTTTGGTTTCATTAATATCAGTTATAAACTCACCTGTCGGGGGGTATGTAAAAGGAAAAGAAGTCACCTTCCACAATCTGGTATTTGAGATGGGAGTAATATCTATTTCCTCTGCATTGAAATCTTCCAGGGCAAGATCAATTTCTACCTGGGTGACATTGGGCTCAAATGAAATCATGAAGGTAGAATCATCATATTGTGCATGAACACAATGAGATAAAATCAAAAATGCAATAATTGGAATGTGTTTAATAAATCTAGACATAAAAAAGTGATTTAGTGATAAATAATCAATTGTCAACCTACTAAGCGGAAGATTCATCGATTGTGACATAAAATTGAAGATTTTTTTTGTTTCTCGCTGAGATTTGAATTCATCAATCATTCAAAAAAGATTGGACTAAAATTATCAAGATTAGAAAATATGCAAATTCAGAATGCGGCCTGGTGGAACCACCAAGCCGCTGACAATTGAAAAGACAAATCACTTTGTCCACTTATTAAATATCAATATATTGCTAATTGTGACATTCTTAGTACTATAAAATTTGTCACAATCGCACTACATTCAGATTATTGAATCAGACAAGACAATTGAAAATTTATGTTGGACAAGAATTTCGGCCTGAATGAGCAAGAGTTCGATGAATTGGTCGAGAAATTGAAATCTGGAGATGAGCAGCTCTTCGAAAAAATTTTTCTCAGTCAATTTGAGAATACAATAAACTATGTGATGATAAAATATAAAACTTCACAAGAATCTGCTTATGACGTATGTATGGATGGCCTGATATATCTAAGAAAACTATTAATAGGAGGTAAAGTTGAGTATGGAAATCTGCGGGCATTGTATAATTTAATATCCTCGCAGAAATACATTAAATACATTGAAAAGTCCAGGAAAATTCAATTGACAGAAAAGATTCCTGAAGTTGAGATTAGGCAAGGTGAGAATAAAGAAAAGAATCTAGCTCTGTTAAATAAGGCTTGGAATAAATTAGGAAATGAGTGCCAGAAGATTCTTAAAGGATTTTACTACAATAATCAAAGATTGTATGATCTGGCAGAGGTTTTAGGAAAGACTCCTGCAGCGATCAGAAAACAAAAAGAAAGATGCATAGACGCCTTAAGATTGAATATAAGACATAACATTCAATTATGAAAACTGAAGATTTAGAGGAATTTCTTAATATGAGTACCGAAGACGAAAAATTGGATGACATCATGAAAAAAATGATGGAAGAAAAATTCGATTCCGAATTAAAGGATAGGTATTCCAATATCCTAAAAGAAGAATATGACCTGGTGCAGCAGAAATCCAATGAACGCAAAGCCTCATTCCTAAAGCGAGTACTTTCCTCCAAAATATTTCTCACTCTAGCCCTCCTTCTATTATTAGGTTTAGCTTATTTACTTGTAAACAATCAATCTGATAAGGACAAAGTGGAACAATACATCGCCCAAAACACCATACGTTATCAAGAAACAACAAGGAATGAAGATATTCAGGTCATCCAGAATAAAATAGCAGCATATTTGGCTTTCAATAAAGCGGAGTATGAATCATTCCTGGAATTGATTGACCAAGAAAACAAGCTGAACACTGAAGATCGATTCTTTGTGGCATACTCCAAAATGAAACTTAAAGACTTCAATAGTGCTGCTACAGATTTCGAAATGGTGATCTCAAGGCTAAATCCTCAACAAAAATATTACAATGAAGCCCAATTGTATTTGGCACTATGCTATTTAAATACCAACAAGGCTAAGTTTAACCAATTGTATGATAAATTAGAAGATCAATCCTGGTCCAAAAAGGAATTAGATAAGATTTTATCATGACCACTTTGGGAGATTTATAAGTAGGAATATCTTTTACATATCATTCTATATCAAACTTCCTTGAAGTATTAGAATATTATATTCAAATAAAGCGTATTCCTACTGTTTTATCACCTTCTTTGTTACTACCCGTTCTTCATTTTCTATCGATATGAAATAGGTGCCTACTTGTAAGGTAGACATATCTAATTGTACAAAACCTTCAACCATCTGCAATACCCTCAACTCTCGACCATTGAAATCAAGCAGGCGCACCATACTAGTCTCTGTAGCATCCGCACTTTCGACATGAATACGATAGGTTGTAGGATTAGGATAGACACGATATGTCAAATCAGCATCATCTTCAGTAGAAGTCGAACGCATTTGTGCTGGTGGATCGTCTTCCGATTGAGCCATATCTATGACTTCGTAGTAGCGACGCACTCTATTTCCAGCTTCGTCATATTCAAAAAAGACATCTGCTTGCCCATTGATGATATCATTATCCGCGTCAAATACTCGAAACTGATCTAGAGAAAAAGCACTTAATTCACCTTCATTGGTAGCTTTGAATCTTAGCATAATGGATTGTCCTGCATAAGTACTAAGGTCAACTTCTTCCTGAAGCCAGGGATCACTGGCGGCACTTTGCTGCTGACTATTCAACTGCAATATGGGGGCACTCCAGGAAGTCCCTCCATTGTCACTAACTTCCAAAGTAAGGCTCCCCATATCGGCACCATACATATGGAAGTAAAATGAAAATGTGGGAGCTGTAAGACCCGTGAAATCATAAATTGGGCTTACTACGATTTTATTCATTTGTGAGCAACCTGTATATGAAGTGGTTAAGTATTTAGTCCCTTTATGTGCTATTGCTGCACCTGTAATGGTGTTTGCGGGTGTAGCGGTGGTATACCAATTGGTGGAGCAGTCCGCGCCAGTGGCTAATGGTGACCAATCTACAGAAGGATTGGATTCGAAGCCAAGGTGGTAGGGGTAGGTAGTGATTTGGGCTGTTGTCAAATACTGACAAAATAGTAGAAATATTAAAAGAAAACATCTGAAATTTCTATGTTTTCGCATATCCTTCTTGCTATAATTCATAATTATCTATTTCTTTCTTAAATGATGATAATACTTTCTTAAAAGTCCTTAATTCAATTTCTTCACAAAACAGTTTATTCAATTGATCAGGTGGATAATCATAATAGGGCTCATCAACAATTTTCCAATGGAAAACAATATTATTTCCAGATTTGTAGGCCCTAATAACAAAATCATCAAAAGAGCACTCTATCGTAACTATTGTTTTTCCAATATTTTCATCCTCACCTGCAAGGAGAAAGTTGAAAACATCATCATTACTTTTAGTTAAATAAGGCTGCGGCAATTTAATCAATCTGTCTATCAATTTATCTAGATTATTCCATACTATAAACAATGAATCGTCCTCTCCAAAGCTTCCCAAGGGATTGCCTCTAATCCACAATTTAACGAGGCCTCGGTCAATACTAGTTTTTTTGAATTCTATTCCAAATCTCTTCGTTCCTATAATCATTTTAAAGCCTTTTTATTGCAGGAGGTACATTATCCAAATCAATTTTATTCTCATAACCTCTTCGAGTAATTCCGTTTGTTGAACCTGACCAATGCCAATCACCATTTTTATCACCAAAAAATCTATGGTAAACTGCCTTTTTACCTTTGCCTTCTTTAGTCCACCGATTTCCATCGGAACCCATTACACTTTCTTTCCACAAATCCTCATGATTATCTGGTAAAACACTTTTATTCTCATTGTATTTTTGAGGACCGCCTTTTGGATCGTGAGTACCTGGGTTTGTATAATTCCCTTTATCAGAGTGGTTCGAACCATTCTGATTATTGGTATTATTATTAGATCCTCCGCTCCCATCCTTATTGCGAACAATATAATCATCATTCATTAAATGACTCCATGCCGATTGTGTCATACCAGCTCCATGCGCAGCAACCGCGACACCTCCAGCTGTCATTGTCAAGGATACTCCACCAGATGGTATAGCCGTAACCACTCCTGTAGCCGCAGCAGAAGCACCAGTTACTTGTTCACCCATCCCCCATAGAAGTGAGATTACATCACCAACAAATTGTCCATTTGCAGCAGATTGTGCATAATCACCAAAATCATTTGGATCTTGTCGCATTCCTGGCATATCGAGCAAACCATTAGATCCTATTGCATTGGCGGCCCCAGCAATAGTGGCTACAGAATGATTGACTACTTCTTTTCCACTTGCAATGGCTTCATTAATGACTACTTTTGCTACAATTGTTGCATTTTTTACAATTTTTGAACCCGCAGTAAGTCCCTGCTGTAAAAGTGATTTCTTAACAGTTCTTGTTGCAATAATATTAACATCCAAGAGTCCTCCACTCGCCAAAAATCCAGCAATGTCTGAAAAATCAGCCAGCGTCAAACAAGAGGGAAATTCACCACCAGGGTCATTGTACATCAATGGATTATTGTACACATAGCTGTATCTATTAAAACTTTGCGAAGTACCATTCTGTCCAGAATAATTGTCTACACTAAACATCCGGCCAATCATTGGATCATAAAGCCGACCATTCATATTTATGATTCCAAGTGTAGGTAGCATTTCATGCCCAGTATATCCTCGGTACAGCCAAGTCAGTTGATTAGGCACTACCCCATCTTGCGACCAGTCAGTACTATTTCGTCGTCTTCCCCAAGAATCAAAGCTTTGTCTTTGGAGCAATGTCCCTACATCATCTGTAACAGCAAGTACCGACCCCAAGTAATCTCCATAGGTATAATAATATTCAAATGGACCATTGTCTTTTTGCACAACTATGATACCCGCTTCGAGATAGTGAATCTTTTCTTCTACTCCATTTATGATTTGTTCTTCATAATTGCCACAATAATATCTTTCATATTGATCTACTCCATCTTTTGTGAAATGAGCATGCCTTCTCTGCTCATCTGAACCATATGTAAGTTGCAGTAGATAATCGTCCTCAGTAATGCTTGTCGGTTGATGTGCCGAATTGTAGATTACATCCTGGTCATGGACAGAAATAGGCCCTGGCTTCGGAATACCTGTAAGTGCATGAATCTTATCGGATTGATATAAATAAGGTTCAGCACTTACATCAGATTTGGTAAGGATATTGCCATTGTCATCATATGTCATAAATAATGTTGTGTCATTGTCAACATTTGCATTTATGAGTCGGTAATGATCGTCATAACCAAAACTTTCGGTCAAATTTACTTTGTGGTCCGTCCTGCTATTGAGCAAGCCATTTTGTACATTAAAATCAAAACTCATGTGGAAGACATTACTACCAACAGATTCTATTTCATCCAAGACTCCAAACTGATCATAGGATACTTTTGTGGTTAGTCCATTGCCCAACAAATACTGTGTCATTTGACCATACTGATTAGACTCCAAAGGTTCATAAATAACATTTCCGTTGTGATCCTTTAAATGCTTGACGAATCCAGTTTCGCCATAATAATCATAATCTACAGTCAGTCCAGAAGGAAAGGCAATCGAGTCTAATTGATCCAGATCAGTGTAAGAATATTCATGAACAAATGACTTCGAGTTGATCATTTCCGTATGTCTAGTGAGTCTACTGAGTTCATCGTATTCAAATGATTCAGTGAGACCATTATAGTTTACAATATTCTCCAATCGATTCAGACCATTTCCTGAAGTGACATATGTATATTCGATATGTCCCTCGTGCTGGTCAATAAAATCCACCCTTCCTACATTATCATACGCTACCGTTGTTGGTCCAATATTCGGACGTGAATCTTTTTGATAAATGATCTCTCCGAAACTATTATATCTATAAGCTGTGCCCCCACTGTTCAATTCAAACAATGAATCTTGCCTGGCGTATTCATCATAGAACATGGTTGAAACTACTTCACCGTCTACAGTTATGGATTCTGGATTGCCATTCGATAAAAAGCTATATTCAATTGATTCTCCACCAGTATCCTCTGACTCAATTAATCTTCCCGTAAGATCCGTTACTTCACTTCTTGTCAGACCATCTTCTTGCGTAAAAACTGTAGTCAGATGTCCATTTTGATCAGCACTATAAGTCCTATAGTTTTGACCTGTAGGTGATATTATTGTGTCAGGTCGATTGTATATATCATATTTGTAGTTGGTGTATAGAGGTGTTTGGTCTGGTCTAAACGTATTCGTGACACTTGATAGTCGCCCTCTCTTGTCATATGTTCGGACCAATGAATTATCAAAATATTGACCTTCTCCATGTTTAAAATCCTGAGTGGTAGACATACGAGCTTTCCCAACAGCATTATACCAAGTCCTGATATCGGGCTCTGCAGGATGTATTATTTCTGTATAAAATACCGCATCTGTTGCCTCATCGGTAGTGGTGCCCACGCCATTTCGAATATCCCAATGGTAGTCATAAAACACATCATATCCAGCGGGAACAGTCATTTTTTGGCGTCTGCCAAATTCATCATATTCAAATGTTGTCAAGTTTCCAGAAACATCTAAAACCGAATCGACTACTCCCCAACGGGTATCATATGATGCTGTAGAAGATTGATTCAATGCATTGATCGCCTCAATAATAAATCTTCCAGTACTGTCGTAAATCATGGATGAAGACCGAGGATCAACATCTCCATTTGCTGCTGTAATAGTCGCTGCAGTTGGTACACCAAAATCATTGATCGAAGTAAATGTGGTTATAATTTCTTGGTCATATCCCTTGAAATTCCGTTTTTCTAAAATGGCCCCTTCGTTGTTGTAGATATATGTCGTCGTATCTATTAAAGGATCTCCTCCATCAAATCCAGAAGTAAATGAAACTACAGTACTTGGCAAGTAAGGAATGTGCGAACCATTGTTCACATAATCATCATAATAAATTCTGTTGAATTGACGGGTAGATCCATTTATACCTGTCTTAAAAATGGACTTGTTATCAATATTCCCAAAAATGTCATTTTTAAAAACGGTATTTACGATTACCTTTCTGTTGTTGACAAAATCTGAACTAAATTCATCATCAGGTCTCATCCAAAATCTCAAATTTCCTCGTGGTAAGAATGTGAAATCAGAGGCCGAACTGCTAATTACCTCATTGGTAGATTTAATTTTAGTATCTGTGGAAATAGGAAAGGAAATGAAAAATTCATCATTGATCCCATTTTTAGTAATTGTTACTCTATCCTGATTCTGATTGGACATTTCTGAATCCGTAAACCCTATGAAACCCTTACCCAGACGATGATATATGGCATCTTTGTAACTATAAGTAATAGTATTATTCTGACCATTATTCAAACCATCAGGAGCCTTCATTTGATGCACCAATCTGATCCCAGCAGTTATTTTGTTTAATGGAAATGTAGGACTTGACTCTTCAACCGCGTTTGGGTGCGAATACTCAGTAATAAGAGGAACATCGGTCTGCTTGTACACACTTGTATCAGCCATTGGCTTATACTTGAAGGAGTATCTATTATTGAATCCATCCAAGACATCTGTCATCAATAACTCCTCAGAATTTACATTGATATACTTAATTTGATATCTATTGCTTAACAGGTCCGCTATCCCATCACCATTGAAATCGCCCAGGTCAAACTGGTCAATTGTATATCCCCATTTAGGATTGTAGTACTTGACAAAATCATTCTCAATTGCTTCGCGCACGAATGAATATCCAGCACTGTAATAAAAATTAATAGAATCTAATTCAGGTGTATAACATGTCAACGGGGTGTCATTGTAATGATCATAATGATCTTGCCAGCAATCCACATTCTTTAGAGGCTGATAAAGAATATCTGACATACCATCGCTATTCATGTCGGCAATCAGCAATTGTTGTTTGTCCTGAATAATTAAAGACTTGGTATGCTCATCAAACTCCAAGGTCGGACTGGGCGCACTTTCAAAACTAAAACCAACTCTATTGAAATTATCTCCATCAAAATATCCTACTTCCCACTTTCCTCTTTGATTTCCGCTCAACACATCTGCTTTACCATCTCCATTAAAATCTCCAAGGACAATTGCATGATACTTGGTAGGATAATTTAGAATTTGAGCAGGTTTATCTAAAATCGTTTTGAGGTGCGTAACTGATTGGGTATGATCAAATGTCAATATGCGACTTCCAATTGTATTCCCACCAGTAACCAGGAGATCACTTTTTGTATCTCCATCAAAATTGCCAGACATAAAACGGGCATCCGTCAAATCTTCAATAGTAGCGCCTACACCTGGGTCTATGACTACCGATTCGAACATGTATGCCTTGGATGACAGACCAATCATTATATCAGTAAGGGCTCTATCCTCGTCGTCATCATCTTTCCCGTTTCCTAGAACGATCAAAAAGTCTAATTTGGAATCACCGTCATAATCTCCCAAATTATAGTTTTCTACTTTGTCTTTTTTATTTCTAAGATAAGGGTAGTCATCAATTATTATTTCGTTTGATTCGTTGACACCTATGGAAAATATTTTTTCTTCACCTGATTTGGAATCAAAATCCGGAGTATATAAAATGATTTCCTCCCGATTATCTCCATTGAGATCAGCCGTTTGAAAAGTAAAATTACCTCCATAGACACCTGAACCAAGAAGAGCAACTACAATAGGTGAATAGATGAATCCAAGACCAATAGAAGCTGCTATTAAAATCCAGCCTGCTACCGGAATTAACCCTAGCAATAAATCTAGTCCATAACCTACAAATAGATTCCCAATAAAAGTTAATACATTATTTCTCTTACCAGCCAGGTCGAGATATTCCTCTAGTGGTTCGGTACCAATAAATACATAGTCATCGTTATCTACCGATTGATTCATGTAAATCTCCACTTCATAAGCCAACGTAATATCATTTCGTTCTTCAGCTCTGAATATGGCAATATCATCAAGTCCATCACCATTAAAATCTCCAACCCTGTTGTAGTCTTCTGGATTTACACCTCTTATTATATGATCTCCCGTAGTCTTGCGCATATTAATAACGGGGGCACTGCTTGTCTTTTCTCCATAAAGAAACATTGTTGAATTTAATTTTGTCAACGCATCTACTCCACTTTCCTGAATTTCTTGAAGATAAGATCTCAATGGTTGGAGGCCACTCGTGACAGGACCATGTGCATAACACAAATCAAATGATCTGACATGTAACCCTTTGGACTTTACCTCAATCTTGGATAACAAATGGTTCATCGTCATCCTTTGACCTACCACATATGAAATGTTCTTATCACCTCTTTCATGATAGGTGAAATCTATTCTATTATATGGTTCAAGATTGGCAGATTCATTTCCAGTATAGAGAATAGAAGTCAATAATAGTTCATCACCTACTCGATCATATATATAGTCCATATAATTTCCATTAGAATCATAAGAGCGACTCAAATTCCAATAAATAGCGGTAAGACCATCTTCGGCTAAAAAGCTGGAATTATTTGATTTCCCATATTCCAATATCAATCCAGACTTTGTTTTGACCTCAAACCATTTCGGTCCATTGACAGTCACCTCCATTGGCGTAACAACAGAAAAGTCCTCTACCTCGGCGCAATATTCAGCATTACTACTGCCATATGGTTCCAAATTTGTTACTTGCAAACGGGCTCCATCAAGAGAAAATACATCATCATTATTTAGTGCAATTGGTCCTACAAAACCATCATAGTAAATAGATTTATTATTTCGAGTAATGGAAGAATTGCCGAGAATGGACCAACCATAACCAGCTATCCCATTTTTGCCCTGGCTGTTATACTCTAATGAAAGATTTGGTTGCATTCCTTTCGTACCTGGAGCCATTGGAATTGGAATGGTATAAGTAGCAGCTCCAATTGGATTTACTGCTGGATATCCAATTGTTGTCCCCACCTCTAATTCATCATCCAATAGGCGGACGAAGGTTTCTTCTTCAAATTGTACAGCACAAGCCTCATCGAAATCAAGTATTACGGGGCATTCATTTGGACAACTTCCTCCGCAATCAACCTCTATTTCGCCTGGATCTAGCACACCGTTATTGCAAAGAGCAGGTACTATTGTAAAAGATGCTGACTGATAGTCATTATTCAATTCATTGATTTCATAGACGATGTTGGCTTTGTCAATTTTAGCGATTAGGTAGTAGTCTCCTAATGCGTCATGTGGGATATACAAATCATTTATTTGCTCTTGAAATGTTTGACCTGCTGGAAGAATATAGTATTGTTGACGAGAAATTAATTCTAATCTAGTATCAGGATTAATGTTTATATCTTCTTTGGCCAAATAAAAATGGACTTCAAAGGGAGAAGCTGTAAGTGTACCTTGATTCGTAATGTCATATGAAAATGATATTAAATCACCAGACATCAGACCATTACCGTCAAATTGAAAATCTGTAAAGGCCAAATCTGGTCCATCTAATTGCCCATATATCAGCCCAGGTCCATCAAATACCATATAATGCACCTCTTCTGCACCATGCCCTCCTGAACCGCTTCCACATGAATTATCTTCATTAATATAGACTGTAGCACTATCCGAGGTTATAGTTGTATACCTTAATGAAAATGGTTCGAGCTCATTGGAAGAACCTACCTTTCCTACAAAAATTGGATTGCCATAGGTCTGTGCGAAATTGACAGATGATGTTGCATCTCCAGCGGCTGCCGTATTCCCTGCTTCGAAGAGTGAACCATCATTGCTGACTCCAGATTCCACAACAATAATACTAACATCCTCAGTTTGATGAGAATTATCAGCATTTTTGGCCTCTTGCAGCTTCAACTCAAAATAAGAAGTATCTCCGGAGAAATGAGTGGTTTGTATAGATACTGCTTCTACATCATTCGTACTCACTACCTGTGAAAGGATGCTGTAATCCGCATTGTATTCAAAAGGAGCTGCAATTAGTGATTCAGCAGATTGACTTAGCTGGGTAGTTACGGCGGTTAACTTAATTCCATTTTCAAGTTCGTAAGATCCCGCCTCAAAAACAACATAACCCACCACTTCCAGGGCATGATCGCCAGGAATGCAATCCCACTCTTCTATGCGTATCTCAAATGAATTCTCATTTACATTTCGTATCCTGATGGTTGCTGCATCATCTTCATTATTCCCCAATGGTCCTGCAATAATTACTGGATCCTCATAATTCAATTCTAAGTTCACTAATGACCAATCACTCGAAATCAAAGCAGTGCCACGTTCGCCAATGGCAGGTTCACATTCAAATCCTCCATAACAGAATGTAAAAACGTCTCCTCCATTTGGCAATAGACCTGGATTATTCTGCAATCTAAAAACAGGTTTGCCACATAGACTGGAAAGAGAACTCGGTATACATCCTTCCAATTGATT
Organism: Saprospiraceae bacterium; assembly: GCA_965230575.1. Taxonomy (GTDB): domain Bacteria; phylum Bacteroidota; class Bacteroidia; order Chitinophagales; family Saprospiraceae; genus CAJXUU01. The sequence continues at coordinate 3,314,695 of OZ246013.1, read as the reverse complement.
ATTTTCCAATCGAAGCCAATTAATGCTTGCCATATTGCCCATATCGCTTGGAATTCGTCCTGTAAGATTGTTATGGTCCAGAGCTAGTCCATGCAGTCTTGGAAGATTGGTTATTTCTACGGGTATAGTTCCAGTGAGATTTGCGTGTCGAATTTGAATTTGTCTTACATTCGGCAGATTGCCTATTTCAGGTGGAATAGTTCCGTAAATATTATTGATGTCGTCTGCCTCTCTCTTTAAGTATAAAAAGTCAAGATTTTGAAGCAATCCAATTGCTGGAGGTAGTGTACCATTCAAACCATTATTATCTAGAAATATCGAATAGAGGCCATCATCCTGACAGCTTATTCGGTCCCAATTGCAGATATTGCAATCTTCACCCCAGCCATTTTTATTTATCCAGTTTTCTCCACCTAGGGAATCGAACAATACCATTAGAGCATCAACCTCTTCTTGTGGATAAGTACAACTGGAACATTCATTTGGACAAGAGCCGCCACAATCTACTCCTTCTTCATCTCCATTTCTGACTCCATCATTGCAGGTATTCGGCAGTATTGTGAAAGGGATCATTCCGTTATTGTTAAATGGATCCAATTCGTCCATTGATCCAATTGAATTCACTTTTGCGATCAAATTCATTGCCCCTACAGGTATGGCTTGGGTAATCACTGCAAAACTTTTAAGTGTCCTCGCCTCACCAGCAGGAATAAAGTCGAAAGAATCTACCGCTACCTTAACATCAGATGCATCAAATGTCTCATTTTCGGACACATAATAATCGACCATCATAGTCGCCATCGCATCTACTGTACTAATATTTTCGACTGTCAGATTAATGAATGCCTCAGCACCAGTAGCAATAGTAGTGGGATACATGCTGAGCGAAGTGATGGATAGATCATACTTCGGGCACTCGACGCATACACCACCGCAATCCACTCCTGTCTCATCTTGATTCTGCACACCATCACTACAGGTAGGATCCTGGATATCGACAAGTACATTGAAAAAATTATTGTCCTCATCAACTCCTTCTACCAATTGTTCCAAATTATCCGCCCAGAAAATCAAATAAAAAGGTCCTGGTGGAGGTGATTCTGAAAAGATAAAATCTCCTTGTAAATTTTTAATTTCTCCTAAAACAAAAGAATCAATAGCAATTTGGTCTAAAAGAATATCAACACCTGCATCATAAGAAGCATCTTGTGAAAGATAGAGGCCTAGTGAAGAAGTTTTTGTAATGTCCTTCTGAGCATTGCTTTGAATTTGCACGTTGTACGTTATCTGAGCACCATTGGAAAGCGTGTCCAAATTCAAATTGGCCATGGTAATCTCTACATCTTCATATCCAATTATAGTCAAAGGATTCGCATATTCGTTATTGGTCTCGTCCTCCTCATCTACTACATTCAATGGATCTATCACGACTACCATGTAATAAGAACCTGGTAATACATCGGGTATTGGAGTACCTGTCATGACTATACGTCGATTTCCCTGACCACCCGATTGAATACTGGTTTTCATTAATTGATCGATGCCTTCATCGTACTTATCATCATCTGAAAGAAAGGCAGATATTCTCACTCCGCCAGATATTGGAGCATTGGCAATGGTATAGTTGACCCATAGATTAAATGTTCGGGGGCCGTAGGTACTACCTACTCCTTGAACAAGTGTAATGTCGGCATCGGGAAGTGCACAGGGTGCGCATACTCCTCCACAATCTATACCTTCTTCATCTTGATTGAGCACTCCATCCGTACAGGTCTCCTCCAATATGGTCACGGGCATGGCATATGTGTTGTTGGTAGAATCTTCCTCACTTGCACCATTTCTAGGTTTGACTACCACCATTACGTAGTAGTCGCCTGGTGCCACTTCAGGAATTGGTGTCCCCGTCATCACTATCCTTCTATTGCCTTGTCCTCCAGATTGATTGCTGCTCTTCATGAAAGAATCAATACCTTCATCAAATTGATTGTCCTCTGAAAAATATGCTGTAATTGTAACCCCATCAGGTAGAGGAGCATTCGCGATCGTATAATTAACCCAAAGATTAAATGATCTGCCAGCATAGGTACTGGTTACACCTTCTGTAAATGTGATAAAAGCATCGGGCAATAAACAAGGTGGACATACTCCGCCGCAGTCGATCCCTTCTTCATCTTGATTAAGAGCTCCATCAGAACAAGTCTCCTCCAATATTGTCACTGGAAGTAGATATAAATTGTTGTTTTCATCTACTTCGTCTACTTCATCAAGCGGATCTATTTCTGCGATAATGGTATATTCACCTGGATCAATATCATCTGGAATACCTACACTTAATACAACAATTCGATGATTATTTATCGAACCAGGATTGCCAGCATCATTGACAATCTGTACATCGATCGATTTGTCCAAAATAGCATCCTCTGAAAAATATGCTGCGATTCTTACTCCGCCAGACACAGGAAAAATGGTTACATCATAGTTAACCCACATATTAAATGATCGACCGCCATATGTACTGGTCACTCCTTCTACCTGGGTTATGTCCAGATCCGTTTTTATGCAATCAGTACATACTCCACCGCAATCGATCCCCTCTTCATCTTGATTTTGAATGCCATCATTGCATGTTTCGCAAGCTGGACACACACCACCACAATCCAATTCTGTCTCATCTTGATTCAGAATGCCATCCGAACAAGTAGCTGTATTGACTGTAATGAATGTATTCATCACATTATTGGCTTCTGTTCCATATTCAGCGATTTCTTCTTCGCTGTCAATCCAAAAAATAAGATAATAGTCTCCTGCTGTCGCATAAAGTGGTATGGTCAGATTTTCGAACAATTGATATGAGGTATCGGCTGAAATACCATTGATATCAATACTTTGAATAATGCTGTCCGAGGATGCACTTAAAGATGCGTCTTCAGAAAGGTAAACTGATAATTTAAAGCTTTCAGAGACTTCGACGCTGTTGGCATTGGTCAAGGTAATTCCGTAGGGCATTACCTCCCCAGGCGTTGTCATATTTGAAATATTATCTATTGTCAATTGTAAATCTGGAAAATCTAAAATGGTAAGTGGTACATACATTTCATTATTGGTCTCATCCACCTCTGGGATATCGTCATCACTATCCATTCTAACTATTAAAAAATATTCTCCTGGGGTAGTTGTCACAGGCACGGTAAATCCTGAAGTTTGTTGATGGCTGCCAACATTTTTATGGGCTGCAAATGCTGATTCCAAAGAGACATCTTGACCTTCATCTAAAATAGAATCCTCAGATAGATACATTCTAAATTCAAAATTAGGAACAGCGTCGGTATTCAAAATCTCATAATTCACATCGAATGACACATCCAATCCTGGATATTGAGTAAAATTGCCAGTACCTGAGGTAAGGTTATTTCCTACTATATCAATTGTTGGGCATGCTGGACATAATGGACCTCCACAATCAAGGGCTGTTTCGCCTTGATTCTGAACACCATCATCGCATGTAGCAGTGAGTACCGTAAACTCAACAAACATCGTATTATTGGTTTCATCTTCTTCTGCCACATCATCTTCACTATCCATTATAACGATCAAATAATAGTCTCCAGAAGTTGTGCTTATAGGTACATCAATACCTGCACCTTGCTGATGTGTTCCAACATTCTTATGGGCTGCAAAGGATGATTCTAAAGAGACATCTTGACTTACATCCAAAATAGAATCTATAGAGAGATACATTCTATATTCATAATTCGGAACAACATCGGTATTCAAAATTTGATAATTGACATCGAATACGACATCTAATCCAGGGTATTGTGTAAAACCGTTGGGGCCCGCAGTCAGGCTGATTCCTACTACATCTACTACTGGACATGCCGGACATAATGGGCCTCCACAATCAAGGGCTGTTTCGCCTTGATTCTGAATGCCATCATCACATGTTGCGGTAAGTACTGTAAATTCAACAAAAATGGTATTATTCGTTTCATCCGCCTCCACAAACTCATCACTACTATCCATTTGGACAATGAGATAATAATCCCCTGGAGCGGTATTCACAGGTAGATCTATTCCTGAAGCTCGTTGATATGTGCCAATAGTATTTTCACTAGACAAATAAGATTCCAGGTAAACATCGGTGCTTGCGTCCAATACAGAATCTGTAGAGAGGTATATTTCATACTCCATAATTGATTCTGCATCGACATCAAGTATTTCATAATTGACATAAAATGATTCGCTCAACCCAGGATATTGCATAAAATTGCCAGTCCATGGTGTGATACTGATCCCCACAATATCCAGCAATATACACGGAGGACATTCTTCACCTCCACAATCTACACCTGTTTCGGTTCCATTCATTACTCCATCTGTACAGCTCGGACATGCTTCATCCCCACCACAATCTTCATCTTCACAGTCTACAAAACCATCACCATCATCATCTATTTCATTATCACAAATCTCAATACATGCCGGACATACTCCACCACAGTCAATATTCTCTTCATCCTGATTCTGAATACCGTCCATACATCCAGCGGGAACAATGGTAATTGGGCCTGAAATAAGGTCGTTGTTCGCAGTGGCATCTTCAAGGGTATTCCAAACAAATATGGTATAATCTCCTGATGCAGTACCTACAGGAATGAGAACATTGGTAACTGTCTCATCTATTTGACAAGATTCCAGGCTATTCAATTGAGCATTAGATAATAATACTTCTTGCTCAGAATCAAAATTGTCATCCGTCGACAGATAATATTCTATTGAAACCCCCGCTCCTGTAGCTGTAGTACCCACGTTTTGGGTATTGGTGGTCACATTGAGGAGCCCACCAGGAGCTTGTTGTTCTTCTTCAATAAATATATATGTCATGGCAAGATCGGTGAATTCAGGACATTCTTCACAACCGCCGCTGCTCTCTCCTTCCTCACCTTCTTCGCCTCCATTACAAGGATTTGGAAGAGAAAGGGTAATCTCTGAGGTGCCTATATTGTTTGAATAATCATCTTCGTCTGGGAATTCAGAATTATTGGTTCGTACTATGATATGATAATTTCCAGGAGAGATGGATGTTGGCAAGGCCAAAGAATAATTTTGCATATAAAATCCATCGCCAATATATTCATCCAGGAAAATGCCCAATTCTACATCTTCCTCCGAAATAATGGTATCGGTTGATAATAAAACACGAGAAAATATATCCGCCTGATTCGGTAAATTTGAAACTGTATAACTTGGAGAAATATCAATGGTTTCTCCAATGATAAATTCCGATGTACCCGCCTCGAATACCAATTGATCCAAGGCAATATCAAATACTGGGCAAGCGGGACAGTTTCCGCCACAATCAATATCTTCTTCTGTACCATTCAATACCTCATCTGTACAAGATGGAGATAAAATATTCACTGCATTAAAAACAACATTATTTTCAGTTGCTGCCTCCAGGATTATCTCATTATCAGGATCTACTGCAAGAATCAAATAGTACACTCCACCTGTAAGATCATTAGGAATAATAGCATTCTTGATCACCTCATCTCCACCTCCCGCTTCTATTCCTGGATATGTGATAGAACCGATAAAACTATCTGTTGAATCATCGAGAATAGAATCAGAAGAAATATAGTACTTCAACTCAAAAGGATCTGTCACTGCAGCTTGTCCAATATTACTAATGTCGGTAGTAACGATTATCGAAGTTCCAGGAATATAATTATTATTCAAAAAGATAGGATCAACCACTGCAATATCGGGGCGACAAACTTCACAAACCCCACCACAATCTACATCAACTTCATCCTGATTTTGAATACCATCAGTGCACGTTTCTCTTTCCAATATAGATACTGGCCTGAAAAGTGAGTTGTTGCCTTCATCGTATTCATCGTATAAATCTCCTTCTTCAATATTAAAAATAAGAAAGTAATCACCTGCAGGAATGGTATCAGATACAAGAAGCGTATTGGTTCCACTGAACGAAACTACCTTTCCCTTACCTCTTGCCGCAAAGGTATTTCTAAAATAAATGCGTACATCATCAGAACTGTCAAGTATGCTATCCTGTGATAAGTACACGCCCAAATAATAATTTCCAGGTACCGATGCTTTTTCTATTCCCCAACTTGCATTAAAACTAGCAATGATGGTCTTGGTAATCTCTGCCGGTGCACTGAAAGACAGGGCAACCAGGTCAGTTGGGCAGCCTGCACAATTAGGACCTCCACAGTCAATACCGACTTCTTCTTGATTTTGTATACCATCATCACATGTTGGGCAAACATCACATTCGTCTCCTCCACAATCCACATTTTCTTCTGCCCCATTCAGCACCCCATCCATACACGAATAATCAAGAATGGTCAATTGATCAAATACTAAATTGTTGGCAAAATTGGTCTCCAAATTTACTTCCTGATCAAGATCTGAAACAACAATCAAATAATAAGACCCTCCAGTAATGTCATGTGGAATCAAAAAATCGCCAGCTATTGTATCCAAGGCACCTGAATCTAGGCCGAAATATTCAATTGCGTGAACCAAAATATCAGTTCCACTATTCAACACAGAATCTTCGGATATGTAATACATCAACAGGAATGTATCGGTGACACCCACAGGTCCAATATTACTTAGTTCGATGGTACTATTCAACTGAGTTCCAGGAATATAATTCGAATCTGGAAAAACCAATGATGCAATCGCCAAATCAGGCCGACAAATATCACAAACACCTCCACAATCGATCTGCGATTCGCCATTATTTAGTATTCCATCATAACAAAGTGCACAGTCAATATTAGATGATTCACATGGGATACCACTGCAAAAAGAATTGATATCTCCAGATGTGTGAGAGAGGCAATCATTTCCTGTTAGGTTGATATTTATCTCACAAAGATTCAGGTAACTTGAGGGAATACAGCCTGTAAAGTCGTTGTTTTGAACGTAGAGGTGAGTAAGGCTATCCAAGGTGCCAAATTCAGGAAGTAAGTCTCCAACAAAATTGTTGTTTTGCAAATAAATCCTTTTCAATAATCCGCCATCGCTGATACCTGAGGGAATCTCTCCTGAAAATTGATTGTTGCTCAAATACAAATATTCTATAAACTCGAGATTGGCAAAGTCTTCTGGAATCTCTCCAGACAAAGAATTATTCTGAAAGTTTAATCGGCTTATTTGTGTAGACGAAAAACCTTCAGGAATTCCTCCGGTCAATTCATTATGATTCAAAAAGAGGTATTGCAATTGTTCGAGGTTGGTCAACTCACCTGGAATTTCCCCTACTAGACTATTGTGGCTCAATCGTAAACGCTGGAGGCTATCCAAATTTCCAAAACTCGATGGAATTCCTCCTTCTAGTTCATTGTTGCTTAGATACAAGTATTTCAGGTTATTGAGAGATCCCAAGCCGAAAGGAATGGTATCCAAAATCTGGTTATTATTCAGAAATAGATATTCCAAATTTTGAAGATTGCTCAATTCAACTGGGATACTACCCGATAGATTATTGTGATGCAGAGATAGTCTTTTCAAAGTTGTTATTGATCCAAGTGAAGGGGGTACAACATCAATAAGCTGATTGTTACTGAGGTATAGGTTATTCAAATTGGTAAGCTGATCCAAATTTGAAGGTATCGACCCTACCAGTGCATTATTCTGAAGGTAAAGGTTTTCCAGATTAGATAGATTGACGATGCTAGATGGTATTTCTCCTGATAAATTATTTGAGGACAAATGCAGTCTTAAAAGATCTTCCAAATCTCCAATAGAGGCAGGAATGGTATCAGAAATCGCATTTCCTTGTAAAAATAGAGATCGTAGATTATCAAAACTGCCAATTTCTACAGGAATACTACCTCCAAGATTATTTTCTCTCAAGTCTATCCTGGTTACACGTCCTGAGCCGTCGCATGTGATTCCGTACCAACTGCAAATATCACAATCCATTTTCCAACCTTCTTGATTTGTCCAATTTGGCCCATCCAGAGAATCATACATTGATACCAACCCTAAATAATCAGCTGGCTGTGGACATGGGCACCCTTCAATAATCTCGCAAGTCGGATCTAGACAAAATAGAGCAAAATCACCCTGCTCATGAGATAGGCAATCGTTGTTTTGTAATCTTATATCAAGTGTGCAAAGGTTAGAAAATGACGAAGGTATACAGCCTTCCAAATCATTATTTTGCAAGTAAAGTCTTTCCAAATTAGAAACTGATCCAAATGTAGAAGGAATATTGCCTGTGAAATTATTGTTTTGAAGCAAGAGTCTTTCTAGACTATCGATTGTCCCCAATGATGCGGGTATCTCTCCTATATGATTATTGTTTTGTAAATAAAGAAAACGCAATTTTGAAAGATTGGAATAGCTTTCAGGTATAGACCCAGATAGTGAATCATTGTTTGATACAATAAGTTGTTCGAGCTGGGTAATGTCGCCCAATTCAGGTGGTAGAACACCATCCAGGTTATTGGTATTGAAATTGATTATGGTGATCGAATTACTACTTCCCAATGAAGAAGGTATATTTCCGTCTACCGCATTATTCATGAGCAGAAGAGTCTTCAAGGCTGGATAGCTATCCCAATTATCAGGTAAGGAACCAGTCAATCCATTCTCTCGAAGATCAATTTTAGTCACTTCGTCAATACCATTAGTAGTGATCCCATGCCATGTCGAGAGGTCACAGTTTTGTCCCCAATTGCTATTATTGAGCCATTGATCTCCATTTGTTGCTAAATAGAGCTCCATCAGTGCATCATAATCTACTGGTTTGGGGCATACGCAATTAGGGATAGTCTCGCAGGATGAATCCAGGCAAAAAAGTGAAAAATCACCGTTGGCATGTGATAGACATTCATTATTCTGAAGTCTTACATCATCTCCGCACAAATTGGAAAATTCCTCAGGAATACATCCTGTAAAATCATTATTTTGTAGATATAGGTGTGAAAGATTCGACAAGTTTCCCAATCCAGAGGGAATGGGGCCATAAAACTGATTGTTTTGTAAATACAACCTTTCCAAAGCGATTAATTGGGATAATATATCTGGAAGTGTATCTGCATGGCTATTGTTTTGTAAATGTAATCTTTGCAGGTTTGTCAGGTTTTGAAAAGAAAGCGGAATTCCGCCTCCAAGGGCTGTGTTATTAGATAAGTTTAAGCGTTCTAGAAGAGGGTTGTCACCAAGTTCGCTCGGAATATTTCCAGTCAATGCATTGTTTTGCAGGTATAATCGCTTCAGTGCCAGGGACGACCCAAACGACGGCGAAATGGAGCCATTAATGGCATTGTCTTGTAGATGGATCGTGTGCAGATTAGTATATGTACCCCAATTATCGGGCAATGTCCCATTCAATCCATTTGCACGAAGATCAACTTTAGTGACCTTGCCCGCACCATTTGTTGATATTCCAAACCAGGTAGACAGATCACAATCTTCTCCCCAACCGCTATTATCTGTCCAATTGGGTCCGTTTGTAGCATCGTACAAAGTCATCAAGGCATCAAATTCCGCCTGATTGTTACAGTCTTGACCTTGTATTGAAGAAAAAGTAAAAAGTAGCATGATTAAAGCTGGATAAAGGGAAAATTTGATCTCTTTCATTGTCTCACACGATTATGATTACACACCCAATTTTGTTTCGACCAAAGTAAGATAGAGCCAAATGACCTAGCATATTTGGTAATCTATTGATCCAATAATGACTGATCAACACTAATCCAATTGATCGACTAGTGCATTCACCTTAACTATTCTTGGGTGCATTAATTTAATATGAAGGGACAATTTCAATTTTCCGATAGAATATCCTTACATCGGCATCATCAAATTCAATGAACGCGTAAGAATATCTTACCAACGCGTTTAAAAAAAAACTTTTGTATAAAAAATAAAATCAAAAGTAGAAGAAGGGCAATATTTGGAAAGTAATAGAGCCTATTGGTATAGGCTGTTGAAGTCAAATTCTCTGACAAAATAATTTTTTAAATCTTGTAATATAATATCCGCAATTGCAGACAATGCGCTTGATGAACACAGGCCAAATTGCCCGCAATTGTCGGGTATATGTTGGTATTGGCAATCCTTAATACATCATAATACTAACAAATTGCCATTGCTTGAACATTAGCAATTTGAGGTACAAATATTCTGTAAAAATTCTTTACAATTTCCAGGACTGGAACATTCGTGATCTTTATAGTCTGTCTGTTGTAAAAATTCCTTGGATAACCCGAAGGCTTCCCAAAACATAATAAATTCATCGGGTGTCAATGCACTTTCAATCATATCATATTTGGCAGTTGAAAGTCCATTATTCCTAAATACCAATCCTTGTTTAAAAGCTGCAATTGTTTGTCTATCTAGTTTTGAAAAAGGGACCTGCCTTTTACCAATTAATTTGTCAAAATCCGCTTCAGATCTAATAATTTTAGCATTGGGATTTGATATTAACTCAATGAATTCATTACCTGTATTTGCAAGTAATTTATTTTCTGTTCCATCGACTTTCGATTTGTTAGCTCCACAAGAGAAGAACAAAGGTGTAAGAAGGATTGCGATTACAATCAATTTAAAAAGTTTCATTTTTTCATTTTTTAGAAGTGAATAAAAAGTTAGATTTATTAGAGAATTTTAATTCTAATAAATCAGATAATTAATTTGCTATTTGACTGCCAACATCAGATTGACAGCTTTAAAATTTAAGGGTGTTTATTGTCATTATTTCTAAGTAGTTCATCCAAAAAGAGAATTGTTTTATTCCACATTTTATATAATTCCTATATGGTGGTACGGATAACAATATTTACATTTTACTCATGAAGAGGATGGCAAGAAGAATTAACCGACAAATCATAAGTAGTTGGATGGAATAGTCTTTTCATTTATGAATATTTTTCTGAGGTTTGATTGTCTGGTGGTAAATGTGAGGGAAAAATCAGTCAGAATAATAGCTCATTTTCGACATTGTGGTGTGCATTTTCGACATCTTTATAAATAACTAATATTCAGCAATTTATACCAATAATAAGATGACATTTTTTTAATACACTTGTATTAGATTAAATTCTTCAAGTAGTTTTTTGTAAAACGGCGTATATTATATGTTCAATAATATATTTTGTAACTCGGATTATTAGAGCAAGTTCAACTTCCTTTAATTTGAATTATTACTTTTCTAAAGTCTATTGTCTTATTTATTATATGAAACTCCAATTAAATCAAATCTCAAAGAAATTTTATTCGGCGCTCTTTGGTTGCTTCATAAGTTGCTTTTTGCTTGGGCAACCGACTAATTTGGACACTCTTAATCTAAGACTTTCAGAAGCTACTGAAGACAGTTCGAAAATTCAGATTTTAAATAAAATTGGTGTACATTACTATTATACGAAAACACGCGAAAAGGGTCGACCCTTTCACCAACAGGCGCTGGAACTAGCTCAAAAAAGAGGATATCAAAAGCAGATTGGAAAGACATTATATTACCTAGGATATCTTGATTATGCTAAAAATGCGGATTCATTGGCCATAATAAAATTTGAACAGGCTAAATCCATTTATGATCAAATTGAAGATGCAGATGGTATCGTCAGGACGTATCGCATATTAGGACGAATGGCTCGAGAGCGAGGAGATTACGCTGACGCCTTTGATTATTTAAATGAAGCAGAATTTTATATCCCAAATCTTCCAAAAACATCAGCATCTCTTGGAAGATTGACATTATATGAAATAGGTGGTTTGCATTGGGCAACTAAAAATTTTGAAAGTGCAGCAAGTTATTATTTTGATTATTTAAAATCGGCGGAAGAAGATGAGGATTCCATTGATATTGGATTTGGATTGCGAAACATTGGAAGGTCTTTATATTATAGAGGAGATTTAGAAAAAAGTTTGTACTATTTGAGAAGAGCTTACCAGTTTGATTCAAATTTTAGTAAAGATGGAAGAGACGTGGCCTACTGCGCACGAAATTTGGCCAATTGCTTTTTGGATTTGGGACAATTAGATTCTGCAGGATGGTATGCTCAAAAATTTCACGATTATTTTAAACCTCTTGATGATAATAGCCAGCTTTCATCTAGCTATAGTATTCTTGGGAAAATTGCTTTTGCAAAAGACTATAGCGAATTGGGATTTGATTATTTAAACAAATCAATAACTGCAAGTGAAAAAACTGGTTATCGTACTTCTATCCTTGAGGCTTATGGAGATTTGGGTTATTATTACCATCAGTATGGAGATTGTGATAAAGCAATTCGTGTGCTCGAACCACTCATGGAAGAAGCTCAACAACTCAAGATGATTGGGTTTGTCGCACATGTTGCCAACATCTTGGCAGAATGTCATCAACGAAATGGGAAGTACGATAAATCTATTTCTTATTACAAGGTTCAATTAAGATTTAATGATTCTTTGAAAGTAGCAGAAGAATCCAAAAAATTGGAATCTTTCGAAATTCAGTATCGCGCAAAAGAAAAAGAAAATGAACTTCAATTGAAAGAATCTCAAATCTCTTTTCAAAATCGTGAATTGAAACGACAAAAGATTTTTAACTGGATTATGGGCATGGTCGCATTTTTAATCTTATCCATAGCCGTTTTAGTCTGGAGAATGGCTAAACAACGAAAAATTGCCAATAAAAAACTTGAACAACTCGACTCTGCCAAATCTCGATTCTTTGCCAACATCTCGCACGAACTGCGAACACCACTTACCCTAATCCTTGCCCCTCTCGAAAATGCTATCCAAAAAGTAAAGTCTAAATCAGTAAAAGAAGACCTCCAATTGGCCCACTCCAATAGCAAAAAACTATTCACCCTGGTCAATGAAATAATGGATTTGTCAAAGTTAGAAAGTGGTAAAATGCAATTGAAGGAGACAGCTGTTCATTTGGAAAGGCTTTTGCGACGAATATTTTTCAGCTATCAATCATTGGCACAAGTAAGAGAATTTATCCTTGGTTTCAGCTATCACTTGCCAGAGGATTTGGCGGTTAAATTGGATATTGAAAAATTTGAAAAAGTACTTAATAATCTATTATCAAATGCTTTTAAATATTCCAAGCCAGATGGGGTGATTACGCTAAGAGCAGGTAAAGAAAATGGGCTGTTAAAAATTGAAGTGCAAGATACGGGCCGAGGTATTCCTCCAGAACAATTAGAAAAAATATTCGAAAGATTTTATCAGGTGGAAGGAGACAATGAACCCCTGCAAGGTGGCACTGGCATAGGTCTGGCGTATGCCAAAGAAATTGCACAATTATTTGGAGGCGATTTGAAAGTCGAAAGCGAAATGAACAAAGGGAGTAATTTTATACTTACGATGCCTTTGAAAAAAACAGTGCTAAAAAAGGCAGTGTCAGAAGATACATTTGAAAGACCTCAACCTAATATTTCAAAAATCGAAACCCCATTATATTCTATTCAAAATGAGAAACCTCGCATTCTTATTGTCGAAGATAATCCCGAAATGAGCAAGTTTTTATTTCAGACACTCTCCAATCAATTTCAATGTACGACGGCTATTGATGGTATGGATGCATTAAATAAATTGGAAAAACAAAATTTCGACCTGATCACTTCTGATGTAATGATGCCTAATATGGATGGTTTTACTTTTCTAGAGAAAGTCCATGAGAGAGAAGATTTTTTAACGACTCCAGTTATAATGCTAACCGCTCGTACATTGGAAGAAGACAAATTAAGAGGTTTTCAACTTGGCGTGGACGACTATTTGACCAAGCCATTCAGCACCAAAGAATTAATCGCCAGAATCAATAATTTATTAAAAAATAAAAAAGAACGAGAGCATTGGCATCAAGAAAACAATACACAAGGCACCGAACAAAAAACAGATAAAGAACCTCTTACTTTTGAAAAGAAACTATTAAAAACTGCAGAAGAAATAGTATTAAAAAATCTTTCTAATTCCAGTTTCAAAATCACCGACCTTGCTCGTGAATTGAATTACAGTCAGAGACAGGTCGAACGTATCATGAAAAAATTGACTGGCCTTTCTCCTGTAGGTTTTGTCAGAGAAATCCGCTTGCAAAAAGCCTATCAAATGATAGAGAGTCGCCAATTTGCCACCATCAGCGAAGTGCGATATGAAGTGGGTATGGAGAATGCCTCTCATTTCACCAAGAAGTTTCAAGAAAGGTTTGGAAAGCGTCCAAATGAGGTATAATTCGATGTTACCAATTTCAAAATTTAGACTATAACAAAATGGCCGAGTGCTTTCACTCGGCCATTAAACAACGTTAATTCAAACCAGCCCAGATAAAGCCGAATGTTGTTTTTAACTTTGAATATATTATGTATTCGTCTTACAGGTATGCATTTAAAATTTCATGAATTTTCTCAATATTGTCTGACCATTGATAGAAATTCGTGCAACATATTCGCCTTTTACGAATTGAGAAATGGGCACTTCTAATTGTCCTGTTTTTTCTAAATCAACATTTGTCGAAAAGACCTTTTGACCAAGAACATTAAAAATTTCCACAGCTATTTTTCCATTGTCTTTTGAATTAAAATCTATGCGCGTCAAATCCGTTGCTGGATTCGGATAAAATTCTCCAACACTAAATTGTCCATCAATTTTGGCCGAAACTACATGTGTGTATTCTACTCTACCGTCATGGTCTTCCTGTTTTAGTCTATAATAGTAGGTTCGGCCTGATAACACCTTCTTGTCTATGAATGAATATGTAGTCCGCGACAACTTTGTTCCATTGCCATTTACGAAGGCCAGTACCTTCCAGGTGTTCTCATCACTCAATCGTTCTATATGGAAGCCTTTATTATTCAATTCTGTTTCTGTACTCCATTGAAGCTTCACGTCTTCATTATACGGCTTTGCACTTAGTGATATCAATTCGATTGGGAGTGTTCCAGCTGCTACGCCATTGGAAAATTCTGAGGTATTGGCATTGATTTCTTTGGCAGTAGCTGTTATGATTTCATTGGCATTGACGGCTGCATTCAGTACCGTATTGATTATAGCTATTCCTGCTCCATCTGTAGTGATGACTTCACTACCTACAAAAACTTCCCCTTCATGATTTCCCGATGGATTTGCATTGAAATTTTTAAAATACTCAATTGTATAGTCAGAATTTGGATTTCCATTTAATGTGCCTTCGACATTTGGGGCCGGTCCAGCAGTCACATTGGTCAAAATCGGAATGCCCACTTGACTCTGGTTGCCCAGGTAATTGATTCCTTTATTCACATTGCTGAAAATACTGTTTTCAGAAATCTGTATGGCTTCACATTCAAATCCACTAAAGAAAAATTGATCGTCGCTCAGTCCTATTCCATCCATGGCATTAAAAGCAATCACATTTGAACTTCCCGGTACATCTCCCCCTACTGTATAATTAAGAGATGCGAAAAATGAAATTCCCTCAGTATCATTTCCCAGATCTTGAGTCCCACTAATATCCGTCCCAATAAAATTTCCTACAATTTCTCCATCCACACCAAAAAAAGAAGAAATACCATTCAATCCATTAGCAGAAATGATATTCCTTGCTGCTGGCACTAATCCACCTATTGTCACAAAGCCCTGAGAACCGTCATTGATGCCATCTCCCAGATTACCCGCAGCCACAGTTCCTGTAATATCCAATCCTATGATATTACCTTCAATAATGACATTATCACCATCAAATAGATCTATTCCACTGTCCTCATTAGCCGATACAAGATTTCCATCATTAGGCCCCTGTCCTCCAATTTGCAGATCACTTCCGTCTATACTCATGCCACTACTTTCATTGGGTATAGGATCTACGCCAGTGATGTCCATTCCCACAATATTGCCTTTTATGACGGCGACATCGCCAAATGATTCGATTCCCTCTCCTTCATTTCCCGAGCACAGATTTCCTTCTCCCAGGTTTCCTCCGCCAATCATGGCATTATCTCCACTTGAATCTATACCGCTATCTTCATTGGGTATGGCCATGGTACCACTGATATCAGTACCACACATATTTCCTTGAATTATGGCATTGTCTCCAAAGCACAAAATACCATCGCCTGCATTGCCCGAAACCAAATTGCCTTCACCGGCATTTCCTCCTCCAATAGTCACGTCAGGAGCATCTATTTCGATACCATCACTCGCATTGCCAATGCCTTGGGTCCCACTGATGTCCGTACCAACATAATTGCCCATAATCATAGCGCCATCCATAGCATTATTAAATATTACTATCCCAATGTCATCATTACCAGAAATTATATTTCGCTCACTGGCAGTAGTACCACCTATCACAGTGTTGGGTGAATCATCAATCTCTATTCCCTTGTCGCCATTGGCCAATGCCGCCGTACCATCTACATTTAAGCCTATTATATTGCCCTTGATAATCGTACCAATAGAGTTGGAATTAATATCTACGCCATCAAAATTATTTCCTGAAAGCAAGTTTCCTTCATTCGGATTCACACCTCCAACTTCATTATTGTTGGAGTCGGATCCGATGAATATTGCATCACTATTAGGAATGGAAGCATTGCCGAGATTGTCTGTTCCTATTATATTATTGATAATCTTATTACCATCAGAATTCAAAACAGCAACTCCTGCGACGGCATTGCCAGATATTAAATTGCCTTCATCGCCTCCGACACCTCCGATTGTATTGGTATTCGAATTGTCGATAATGATACCTTGTTGACTATTCTCAATTTCTGTATCGCCCGCTTCATTTGTTCCGATCTTGTTTCCTCTTACCAAATTACCTGTGGATTCATCGGCAATGGAAATTCCGCTCAACGTATTTCCCGAGGTCAAATTCTGATCTACAGTACAATTGCTAGCACCGCTCAAAAATATTCCATGATCTTCATTACCTAAGTCGGCATTCCCATTGACATCGGTCCCTACCTTATTACCTTCAATAGTTTGGTTGTCGGCTGCCGTAGCAATCCCCGAAAATAAATTGGCTGAAACGATATTCCCCTCATCCATATCAACACCACCAATTTGATTGGCACCTGCATCTCCAAAAATTACGATTCCAAAACCATCATTTTGCAAAGCTGCCTGTCCGTTGATATCCAAACCAATAATATTATTTTGAAAAATATTCCCTTGCGAATTGGCTTCACTTACACCAATACCATTGCCATCATTGCCAGATATTATATTTCGTCCCATGGGACTGCCAATTACATTATTTGCAGAATTGATGATCTCGATACCTGATCCAGAATTGCCCAAATCTGCTGTGCCTGCAATGTCAACACCTATGCAATTTTGAAGGACCTCGTTCCCATCAGAACCATTTTGAATGATTATTCCGCTAAGGGTATTCCCAGAAATTAAATTTTGACCATCTTCTGTACCATTTCCTATCATACAATTGTCCGAATCATCAATAAGGACACCTGCATTCCCATTTGGCAATAGACCAGTACAATTAATATTTGTACCAATTTGGTTGGCAAATATCTTTGTTCCATTACTGTTTTGACCTACCGAAATTCCAGAGAATAGATTTCCAGATATCAGATTTCCTTCCATCCCGCCTGGACCACCAATAAAATTATTCAAGGAACCGGTAGTAGCGGCCACTCCAAACTCATTGGGAATGGCATTAAATCCAGTGACATCTGTTCCGATAAAGTTACCAATCACCACATTGCCACTGGATGTATTGTCAAATTGAACGCCAGATCCAGTATTTCCTGAGATTACATTTCCAGCATTAACACCAATATTATTGTTGTCCGAATTATCGATATTTACCCCACCATTTGCATTTGGGAGGGCTGCGGTAGCAGTAGAATTAGTGCCTATAAAATTGCCATCTATATTGTTACCCGTAGATCCATTTTCTATAAATATGCCAACGAAGTCATTGCCAGATACGATATTCCTTTCTGATACATCAGGACCTCCAATGGTACAATTGTCACTCGCATCTATACGGACTCCTGAGATACCGTTTGCAAGGATTTGATCGCCAGTTACATCAGTCCCAATTTTACAGCCTTTTACTATATTCAAATTTGATCCAGCGGTAATAAATACTCCATCGAAGCCATTTCCTGACAAAAGGCAATTTTGTACAATAATCGCTGTCGAATTGTCCAAGTGCACACCATCTGCGACATTTCCATCTATTATTGTTCCTGTAGCATCCGTTCCTACATAACAATTATCTACTAGTCCGCCAGTACAGTCTACAAAAGAGATACCACTTTGCGGACCGCCATTTATTATTAGTCCTTTGGCTTCACCTGTCGCCAGCACATCAAATCGCAATATATTTTCAGCGCCTTGCTGAGAACCGTCTATTTCAATCAATGGTACATCCACAAATCCAGTTTGAGTAGTTCCATCAATAATCAAATCATTGACTATTAATGGTAAAGGTGTAAGCGGTTGAATTGTTTGTAATCCAGTAGCTATGTCAAATTCTATGATGTCGAGTGCAGCATCAAGATTCGCATCCAGGATCGCTTGTCGAAGCGACCCTGCTCCAGCATCATTGGTATTGGTGACCGTAAATATGGCAGCATGGGTGTCTTGAACATTAAATAGTAAAAAGACATGGAGTACGATTAGGTATTTCTTGATTTGGGGAAATGCAGTTGTATTGATAAAAAAGCTAGATCGTACCGTTAATTTTGAAGTGTAAAAATTCCTCATATCATTTTCATTTTTTGGTTTGAATTATTTCTCCAAAAATGAGGGTGAATGGGGCTTTGAGGTTAATGGATTTTCGACATCAGGTAATCCATTTGCGACATTTTTAACAAAATTTGAAAATTGAAATATTTATTCCGGGATAAAACTGGAAAAGGATCAAGATTAAAAGTTGGTGAGCTAATACTAGTTTAAGATTCAATAAATCATTTAGTTACTAATGTCAGCAGGTACAAGGTACGGGGTAATAGGTTTAGCAAGGTTAGATTTTGACTAATGCCTGATCAATTTCTAACCTTTCAAAACCTTAAATCCTAAACCTCGAAACCTTCTTCATTCATGCTACTCAATTATTATTCTACCCACCAGAAATTCAACTTGATCCCTGAAAAATAGACCATTATGAAGTAGATCAAATAAAAAAAGCCGTTGAAATTATCAACGGCCTCTAATCGGTTTATATACTTGTGAGTGTATGAGTATGCAATTGATTTTATACCTAATTTCACCATTCGCAAATAGAAAATCTTGTTTCTATTTTTCGGAGCAGTATTAGTTTATAACATGAGATTGAAAAAGGTAACAGATTAAAGGCTTTTTTCTAAAAAATCAGTTTGTACTAATGTCATACAAAACATTATATTTCAATAAAAAAATTACTTCTCTTTTTGCTTCTTTCCAGTATTGCTATCTTGTGTCATTATTTAATTATTTTCCAATCGATTACTTCTATGAAAAGAATTTTACCACTGTTTGCCATTGTCATTTTAGTAGCCAGTTCTACCTTGGCTCAAACCAATACAGTAGGCTTGTTATCATATGACCCTAATAATACTTTTGATGGATACAACCTTATGTTTCCACACAATCAGCCCAATGTTTATTTATTGAATAATTGTGGTGAAGTGGTGCATACATGGGAAGACGAAGCCAACTGGAGGCCTGGAAATATTGCATATTTGAGAGAAGATGGCAGTATCGTAAAAGGTAAAAGAGATGCAACTGTCACCGATGATCCCATTTGGGCAGGTGGTGGTGGTGAATTCCTTGAAATACGAGATTGGGATAACAACCTCCTCTGGCAATTCGAGATGAATAATGATTCATTGCGCTTGCATCACGATTTTGCACCGATGCCGAATGGTAATATTCTGGCCATTGCGTGGGAATTGAAAACCGAGGAAGAAGCTATTCAAGCAGGAAGAAATCCAGAGACTATAGCTCAGGGAGAGATATGGTCTGAATATATATTTGAAATTAATCCAGAAACGGACGAAATTGTATGGGAGTGGCATGTTTGGGATCATTTGATTCAAGATTTTGATGCTACAAAGGACAATTTTGGTGTTGTAGAAGATCATCCAGAATTGATTGATGTCAATTATGACACACACAATGGACATCCGGATTGGTTGCACGTAAATGCCATGGATTATAGCCAAATGAGGGATCAGATAATAATTAGTGTTCCTTACTTTGATGAAGTTTGGATTATTGACCATTCGACCACTACTGAGTTGGCCGCTGGAAGTTTTGGTGGACAAGGTGGCAAAGGTGGAGACCTGATGTACCGATGGGGAAATCCTGTGACATATACGAGAGATACAACCATGCAAAAGCAGTTGTTCTTTCAGCATGATGTTCATTTCTTAGATGAATTTATTAATGCCAGCAATCCAGATTTTGGTTCTATAGGTGTATTTAATAATAGAGTGGGTAATGACTTCTCGACAGCCAATATCTTCAAGCCTGAATGGGATATGTACACTTGGAGTTATGCGTTGGATGAAATCAATACCAAGACCTATTTTCCAAACGATTTTTCATTGACACTGACCCACCCAACTCCACAAAAAATGTATTCTACAGGTCTATCTAGTTTTCAATTATTGCCAAATGGAAATTACTTGATCTGTGCAGGAAGATTTGGATACTCCTTTGAAATGACACCTGATAATGAAATAGTCTGGGAATACAAAACTCCAATTAATGGCGGGGCTTTTGCCACACAGGGAGATTCTCTTTCTATCAACAACAACTTGACTTTCAGAATGAAAAGATACCCCGTAGATTTTCCAGCTTTTGATGGCCAGGATTTCAGTGAAACCACCTTCATAGAATTAGAACCAGACGAAGAATATTGTGACAAATTATTGGATATTGAGGTATTAGAAGATGCCTATAGCATAAATGTGTATCCAAATCCAGCCAAGGATTATATTGTGGTAGATTGGGATGCTGGCATGTATACTCATCTTGATATCTACAACGCCCTCGGGCAAAAGATGGAAAGCATGATGAAGACTGGAGGAAGAGCCTATTTGAATATCTCTGGATGGGAGGCAGGTATGTATTTCATAC
This sequence comes from Saprospiraceae bacterium, assembly GCA_965230575.1. GTDB lineage: Bacteria > Bacteroidota > Bacteroidia > Chitinophagales > Saprospiraceae > CAJXUU01. The sequence goes on along the minus strand of OZ246013.1, from coordinate 3,293,641 downwards.
ACCTTGAAGGATCAAAGGTTGCTAGATTTATAGTAGCAGACTAAGGCTTACCGATTTACCTGGTCAGAGAAATATAATCGAACAATACAGTCTCAAGAAATTGGTGCGGTTTGTGATTATCTATTTCGATATCTAGATCATTAGCTATTTTATTGGCAAGCGTGGAGAGAAATTTTTTATTCTCTTTGTTGGGATGTTTTCTATGTCTGCGTATGGTCTCTTTTAAGAGCATCATATCGGTGTCGTTGTACATTGTAACCTTTGGGTATTGAATCTCTCTTTTATTCTCTCCCATTTGAATCAAGGCATTCAAATTATACAGTTGCTCGCTTCTTAATTTAATTACTGTGGTTTGAGCCAACATATCACCTATCCTTTGGTTTTTTTCGGTGGATGATATGTAAAGTGAAGCAATAATCCCCAAGCAACCTGTAATTTCTAATGTCCTGAAAATCCACCTGAGAAAATAATCTTGAGACTTTGCAGTTCGACCATGCAAGGTCACTACCTTGATTTTTAAAATTTGTTTGCCAGGGCTTTGACCATTATTTAAAATTTCAAATGCCAAATGATAAAATGCAAAAACAAAAATGACAAGGAAGTAGTATAGAAACTCACTTTTTACAGCAATTACAGAAATTAACAGGTAGTAAGCCAGCAAAAAAGACATATCTATAGCCCACGCTAATGAACGTAATGAAGTAGTTGCCAATTCATATTGAATCGAAATATTATGAGATGTTGATATGTCTATATACTTCAAATCTTATTTTTGAATGTCTGTAATTGAGAAGTGAATATAAGCATGATTTTGAAAATGAAGATCCAGGTTTTCATAATTCATTCATAAAGAAATCTATTATCAACCTCCAAATCCGCTTTCAATCTTTAAAAATGTTTATATTTTCACCAATGTATATTGAAGTAGTTGGAGACATTTAATTACACATTGTTGCGTTGAACCTATCAAAATAAAAATTGACAGAAACACAATTCATAGAAGAAAATAAGAAGCAGTGGAGGGAATTGGAAGATTTGCTTGATCAGAAAGAGAGAAATCCTGATAGGCTACACGAGCTCTTTGTCAAAGTTTCAAGTGATCTTTCCTATGCCAGCACATTTTATCCAAAAAGATCAGTCAGGGCATACCTCAATCAACTTACCCAGAGGGTTTTTGATTCGATGGAAAAGAAAAAAACGGAATGGAGTTTTGAACCAGTCAAGAATTTCTTCAGAAATGTACTGCCCTCGGAAATGTTTGCGGCCAGAAAAGCACTGCTGGCATCATTTGTCATTTTTACCATTGCCGTTTTTATCGGAATAGTTTCAACTGCTCATGACGCTGACTTTCTCAGAGTTATTTTGGGAGATGAGTATGTAGATATGACAGAGAAAAACATTGACAACAATGACCCCATGGCTGTATATAAAGATGCTGAGCAATCGGGCATGTTTTTATATATCACGGTGCGTAATATCAAGGTCTCATTCTTATGTTTCATACTTGGTGTTTTCGGTTCGTTGGGTACGATTATCGTACTTTTCCAAAATGGTATTATGCTCGGTTCTTTTCAATATTACTTTTATGCCAAGGGACTTTTTGTAGAATCATTTCTTACAATTTGGATACACGGTACTATAGAAATATCTGCGATCATAATAGCTGGTGCCGCAGGAATTACACTTGGAAATGGTCTTTTATTCCCTTCTACATATGATCGAGGCACATCGATGCAGATAGCTGCAAAGCGATCGGTCAGGATCATTATGGGCACAGTGCCCCTATTTATAATTGCTGGATTTCTTGAGTCATTTGTAACTCGGCTTACTGACATGCCCACCTTCGTAAAAATTGCCATCATTGGTCTGTCTCTGTTATTCATTCTAGGATTTTATGTATTCTATCCATGGTGGCATCATCACAATTCGGAGACAGACAAATCAGCAACCGAAATACTGCCCAATGAGTCGAAATCATTGGAATTCGAAAGGCTGGAATTCAGAGATTTTAGTCAGAATATTTATATCGGATTCGCTCAGTTTAGAATGAATATGGGAAAATATTTTTCTTCCGCTGTTGGATTATTAATGTTGCTTACCATAGCTAGTTTGGTATTTTATCAGTGGCTATTGGCGCCGAACGATTCCTATGATTCTAGTACTATGCTGCTCAGTAATTTTAAGTTGGGTGGATATACTTTATTCATTTTATATTGGGTCCTGTGCACCTATGCCATTTTGATATTGTCGATGTTGTACAGAGATGAAAATCTGGATATGATGAATATTCTTGTTCATATCAAACTTTACTTCATCAATATGATGTTGATCACCCTACTCCCTGTTTTTGTATTTTATTTTGCCTCCTGGCCATGGATGTTGTTGTTATTTCTACTATTACCACCCTCATTTATCGCCTATACCTTGTATATAGTCTTGGAGAAAAACTGGAAGGTTTGGTCCGAATTGGGAGAATATTATAGTCTGTCGTTATCCAGTTGGGGAAGAACAATCGTATCCTTCATCCTCATCGCAAATTTTCATTTATTATTAGTCCTTGCGCTATATAGTGCAGGCGCAATATTTCTCAACTTTATTTCATGGCACGATTTGTTTAGTGGATACAATGTTACCAATGTAATTACCATGACTACGATATTCACTTTCATATTCTTGTTTATCCTTCCCTTATACTTTTACTTATTCATCAATCAAATTAATTCTGAAAGGGCCAAACAAAATGCTTCTGACTTATGGAAACGATTCGATGCATTTAATCAACAATCCAATATTTTCGAATCCAAGACGTGAAGCTCCATAGCAAGACATATCAACTAGTTTTTATTAATCTTCTATTTATAGTATTGACCATATTATCGATAACTATCCATGCACAGGACAGCTATTCCTACCCTGATGAAAAGCTCGAGGAGAATGAAATAGACGACTTAGTAGAACTATCAAAATATGATAAAACGGTATCAAAACTCAGGCTAAAGGAAGGTGAAGTAGAGGAGTTAGAAATTCCACAATCCAGATCCATTTCTGGAATAGGTCTTTTTTTCAGAGGCATTCTTTACATAATCATAGGAGCATTGGTCCTCTTCATCCTTTACATATTATTCTCCAGTATCAAGGTGGATAAAAAAATCAAGCCCGAAGCAGAGGAGGTAATTGAAGAAGTTGAAGACATTGAAGTAATTGATGCAGAATCTGGATTAGATATTGCACTGAAGGCAGAAAATTATCGCGAAGCAGTACGTATGCTATTTATCAAGTTGTTGCAGGTGCTGGTCATGGACAATAAGATTATATGGAAGCCAGAAAAAACCAATAGAGATTATCTAAGAGAAATGAAAAATCACCCGAAGATTGAACATTTTAATAATCTCGTCATTGCCTACGAAAGAATTTGGTATGGTTCCGAACCCATAGACAAGCTTTTCTTTGACTTTTTGAGGGCGGACTTTGAAAAATTTTATTCCACAGAAAACATAAACATAGATGTCAAGGAATAGAATAATTGCCATTGTTTTAGCAGCCATCATATTGGTCTTCACCTTCGTCTTTTTAATCACAGAGTACAGGGAAGTCTCAGCATATGAATGGGCTGAAAGATATAATTTCGAAGACGAAGAGCCTCAAGGTCTGTACATCTTTAAAGAAGTGACAACCCGCTACTTCTCAGAGATTCCAGTTGAGGTGAATAGTGACCTTATAGATACCCTCAACGGCAGCAACCTCTACATCCAATTTGTGCCGCGTGGTATCAATGATGAAGTAGTAGACACCCTGGTCTCCATCGCTTCTGCAGGCAATGATGTGCTGATTATTGGAGATTCATTAAATAATCGATTGATCGATACTGCACCACATTTTTTTGAAGACACCTTCCTTTTTGACAGTACCTTGGTTTTTAATTTTACTGACTCCGACATTGCATCCGACACCAATTTCTCGTATAAGTTTCATGCTGTAGAATTTGATGAAAACTCAAATGATATCAATTATTTGATACGGGGTATTGATTGGGAGGAGGACCAAGAATATGTAAGAGTGGCCGCCGCAGACAGTCTGGCACTAATGGTATCATTTCCTATCGGGGAAGGGAGGATTTTTTATCATGTAAATAAGGATCTATTCTACAACTATTCGTACCGTCAAACTGAAATGTTTGATTATACCCAAAGGCTTTTGGCTCATTTTGATCCTGAGCATATCTACTTACTCAATCCACTCATGATTTATGGCTCAGGGAATATCAACCATCGCAATCCTCTGGAATTCATAATGTCAGAGCCCGCCTTGAAAGCTGCTTATTTTTTACTGATTCTTGGCACACTGCTGTATGTATTTTTTGGTGGCAAACGAAAGCAAAAAATCATTCCAGTAATGGAAAAAAATGAGAATACTTCTCTTGAATATATTGAAACCGTAAGTCAACTTTTTTACCAACAAGACCAACACAAAAAGCTGGTAGCTCATATGAAAAACATCTTTTTCCACAAGATGCAGAAGAAATTTTTTGTGGCTCCAGACGATCCAAACTATGTCAAGGTGCTGGCTAAAAAGAGTAAGATTTCTGCGACCGAACTTCAATATATAATACATAGATTCAAAGAAATGGACAGTAATTTTAGTTTCACCAGTGATGAACTTGCTAGTCTCAACCAACGGCTGGAGACTGTCTATAAAGAAATAGATCATAAATAAATTACATTTCCTAGAAGATCAATTGCGCTTTAATCGTTATTTTAGAGAAAATTAGTAAACCAATGAGATTAATTAAACCAATTTTATGTACTGTACTCTTTGTTCTTTTTTGTGCTTTGAGTACAATTCAGGCTCAATATTCTGACCCTCAAACTTTATTCTCAACCCCTCTGGCTGAGGTCTCAGAATTTAAAGTAGTGGATTATAATAATGATGGACTGAATGATATCGTCGCAAATTCAGGAGGTGCAGGTGGCAATTACACTTATTTCTTAAAAGGGACAGAAAATAGCTTTGAAATAGATCAACGATTTCAATTTGATCATACAATCAGAAAAATGACATTTCATGATTTTGATAATGATGGTGATTTAGATTTTTATTCGAATAATATTATTTATGAAAATGACAATTTTGTATTTGTTGAAAAGACAGAATTATCTGGAATAAATCCAAGTAATATTGCAATTTATGATATTGACAAAGATGGGTTGCCTGACATTATTCCCGGAGTTAGTTCTTTTAATAATAATATAGATTATCCTTACTTTAAAAACAATGGCAATCTAGAATTCACAAATGAAGGAGATTTTTCCACTTCCTTTGGCGCTGCTCAAATAAAAATAGCGGACCTGGATAATGATGGTAACAATGAAATCATAAGAGCATACATAGGTAATATATTTGTCCATACTTTGGTTGACACTAACAAACTTGATCACTTTGAATTTAATAATGTAACTACAGCAATTAACATTGAAGTAGGAGATATAAATGGTGATGGAATTGTAGATTTAATCAATCAAAACGACGACCAGATCACTGCATATATATTGCATGGAGAAGACTTTACTTTTAAGCATTTTGATCACAATAACAATCAAACCAGATTTCGTCTTTTCGATTATAATAATGACCAAATTCTAGATATCATATCTTATTATAGAGATCTTAAATTCATTACCTATAAAAATGGTGAATTGACCCTTGAAAAAACCTTGTCTTCTAATTCATCGGGAATATTTTCTATTTCAGACAGCGAAATATTTAGCCAAGGTGAAAATCAATTTTTATTGCATAAGGGATTCAATGCTTTGTATTTATTCGATTTGGAAAATGATGTCCTTTCAGATGGGAGTTTAGTTCTTGAAGATTTTACAAATTCTTTTTCTCTTTCTGCCATAACTAATAATAATGATAATTTAAACTATGCTTTCATAGAGGGAGCAACTTTAAACATTTTAAAATTAAATCCAAATACGCATCAAAAAGAAATAGATCAGATATCATTAAAAGATGATGTAAGAAATGCCAGAATTGTCGAATTGGAAAATGGTAATCCAGTATATTTAATTAGTTATAAAAATGATAATGGACTATACATTTTAGATGTACAGCAACCCACCTTTGATCAAATAAATAGTGCAGTATTTCAATTCACAAACGTACCACTTACCATGGCTAGCAAGGTGGATAAGAATCTCTCGTGCCTGATAATAGATGGATTGGATATATTTCGATTGACTTATGATTCTGAATACAAGGTAGAATATTTAAGAACAATGGATAATCTACCTCGTAGAATAATGGAAGTCGACCTTAATCATGATGGGAATGATGACATATTATGGATATCAAATTTTTCCGTAGGGTATTACGAAAACACATCAAATGGCTATGGAGATTTTATTCAACTAGAAATTGCAGATAACAATTCCTTTTTCGGATTTCTAAAGCTCATGGATATTGACGAAGATGGAGAAATCGAAATTGTAAATACACGTCATTCCGAAGTAAAAGTGTGGGAATTGGATTCAAACTTCGGATTTGAAGAGACCAGTTACGAAGTGGAGAATGCTTCTCATACCCAATTCACAGGAAATCTGGATGAAAACATAATTTCTCTTTACAGAAATGATGGCCATATAAGCATCATTTATGATTTCCAAGATTTTTTGAATTCTGGTAATACAGATATTGACCTTATGATTGATCCAATTTTTGGAGGATCAAGTTTTTTTAGAGACTTGGATAGTGATGGTGATCGAGATATTGTAATTGATAATTATTATTCCTTGTCAGTCTCCTTATTTGGTGATGAAGTAGCAACAACCGAAATATCACAAGATTTAATTTTATACCCCAACCCTACCAATGGATATTTCAATATAAAATCAAATGAAGATGTAAAAATTCAAGCCATATTCAATTCGAAAGGAGAACGAATATCTGATAAGACTGACCTGGAAGGAATGCCATCAGGCATCTATTTCATCCAATTAAAAAAGGCTAATAAAACACAAGTTGTAAAAATAATTAAGTCGTAATAGTTTCTTTTTATAATATTGTTTCTAATTTGAATTTGATTAAAATATTAAATCAATTACAAAGTCATTTTTGGTTGATTCTTGAATCAAATTTGAACATTTACCATAAAAGAAATATCATATGATTGAAAATGATAGTACTGGCGATTTTCCATTCAAAAACAGTGAGAACGCCAAAGAAGAAGTTTCAAATCCGATTCCAGATACTTCAGAAAGTCAAATAACCAATTCGGAAAGTGATCTAAATAGCAATTCTCCAAGCACATACTATTCGTCATCCAGATATCATATGACGGAAGAAATGAAGCACTTTAAGGATAAAATCAAGCAAGTCCGAGAAGAATGCAGCAAACTTGTAGTCGGACAGGACGAAACCATCGATTTGATGATGACATGCATCCTGGCAGGCGGTCATGTCCTCCTCGAAGGAGTACCTGGAATTGCTAAAACTTTGACCGCCAAGGTGCTTTCAAGAGCTATTCAGGCGGATTTTGCAAGAATTCAATTCACTCCTGACCTTCTCCCTTCAGATATTATAGGTACGTCTGTGTACAAAATGAACAAGTCAAAATTCAAATTTGAGAAGGGTCCGATATTTTCCAATGTGGTCCTCATCGATGAGATTAATAGAGCTCCTGCTAAAACACAGGCCGCCCTATTCGAAGTGATGGAAGAAAAACAAATATCCTATGACAGTGTCCAATACGAAATGTCATTTCCTTTTGTTGTCATCGCTACTATGAATCCTATCGAGCAAGAAGGAACCTACAAATTGCCAGAAGCACAGCTCGATCGATTTTTGATGAAACTCAAATTGGGATATCCCGATCTTGATTCTGAAATAGCCATCCTTCGCAAATTCAAGGATGATGTACACAAGCCTGATTTGAGTGTCATCAAGGCAGTAGTAAGTCCCAAAGAATTGGACACAATGCAAAAATTGGTAAGTAAGGTCCATGTAGAGGATCAAATGTATCAGTACATCTGTCAGCTGGTTCAAGAAACCAGAAATCACGGCAAGGTATATCTGGGAGCTTCTCCAAGGTCTTCGCTCGCTATTCTCAAAACAGCCAAGGTGGTGGCTGCGATGATGGGTAGATCTTTTATTATTCCAGACGACATACAGTTTGTAGCGCCTCATATCATAAATCATCGATTGATCCTGACACCTGATGCGGAGATGGAAGCTATTACCCCAGAGTCAATAATCCAGGAGATAATCGCCGATCTGGAAGTTCCTCGATAGATATGAATATGATTTGCCTTTTCACTTTATTCAACAATCCGCTTTCTAAATGAATCTATACCTTAACACTAGATTCTACATCTGCTTTGGAATATGCATCGCCATATTTTTGATGGCATTTGCCTACCCTTCGCTATTGTCAATCGGGTGGTGGTCTCTCTGGATTCTTGGACTCTTAATAATTTTAGATTTCATCATCCTATGGTGGAGCAGCAAGACTATATTGACTGATAGAAGTGTACAGTCCAAGCTTTCACTGGGAGACAAACAGCACATCATCTACACCATTACTAACAATGGAAAAGCCAATCTCCAATATGAAATTACGGACGAATTGCCTTTTCAATTTCAACATAGAGGGTATATCAAAAAAGGAATGATCAAAAAAGGAATTTCCTCCAAATTCAAGTACTTGATCCAACCGACTATCAGGGGAGAATATCAGTTTGGAAATTTGCACACCTATATTTCGACTCCAATTCCTGGATTAATACAGCGCAAAGTTACTGCTGACGATGCTGAGACAGTTGCGGTTTATCCATCTTTCATTCAGATGAAAAAATATGAGATGCAAGTATTCTCTCAAACTGCAACTTTGTCCGGTATCCGCAGAGTACGGGAGATTGGTGAGAATGATGAATTCGAACATATCCGAAACTATGCTCAGGGTGACAATATAAAATCGATCAACTGGAAAGCTACATCACGAAGAAATGAGTTGATGGTCAATCAATATGAAAATTCCAAATCTCAAATGGTCTATGCCATTATTGACAAGGGCAGATCCATGAAGATGCCTTTCGAAGATTTGACACTTTTGGACTATGCGATAAATACGGCTTTGGTCGTTTCGAATATCGTCTTGAAAAAGTATGATAGGGCAGGATTAATAACATTCTCTGATAAAATCGGAACAATCCTAAAGGCTGACTCTCAACATCATCAACTTCAAAAAATCACCAAGTGCCTCTACGATCAAAATACTGGATTTAAAGAATCTAATTTTGAACTGCTATTTTATACCATTCGTTCACAGGTGACTCGAAGAAGTATTCTTTTGTTCTTCACCAATTTTGAGCAGCAATATGATATGCGTCGAAATCTCAAATTTTTGAAGTCCTTAAATCAAAAACATCTGCTTATAATCATAATGTTTGTCAATACCGAACTGGAATCTGCCCAATATACCAAGACGACCAAGGTAAAAGATATCTATTACAAAACCTTTGCTCAACGTGCCATTATGGACAAGGAAAAGATTGCCAATGAACTAAAAGCAAATGGAATTCAAGTAATTCTTACCAAGCCAGAAGACCTCTCTATCAATACGGTGAACAAATATTTGGAAATCAAGGCTAAGAGAATGAGGTGATATATCCGTCCATCTTGTATAAGTTGATATTCAATTCTTGTCACAAAAGAGCTATCCTATTGGTTATAGGCGTAAAAGGAAAATGCAAAAGGTCAATCTCCCCGAAGAAGTAATAATGACTAAAATTTATTACTTGAGAAAATGTAAGGTAATGCTTGACTTCGACTTGGCAAAATTGTACGATGTAGAAACCAAAGTACTAAAACAAGCTGTTCGGAGAAATAAAAAGGGGTATTCATAAAAAGCTACTTTCCTTAGATATCGGCTCTTTTCGCATTTTTCTTCTGAAAAGATTACCCCATTTTTGATTCTTTTTACGTTAAAACAGGGTAATCTTTTTTCAGCTCATTTGGTTATTCGTCATGACGGGCGATCATTTTTGGCTTGGCCCAAAAACGATCCAAAAAACCCAAGGCTTTATTCAGTTCTTAACGCATTTTGAATCCCCATTTTCTTAAACTCAAAAAACTCGGATCAAAAATTAAAGTTTCAATTATAATGCATCGATTTACTGGAATGTATACTTTCAAATAATCATTTGCTATCCTCAAACACTTTTGAGTTTTTAACAGAAAATAGGAATCCAAAATACTAAACTGAATAAGGCCAATTTTTGCTCTCGAATATTCTCAGGCTCTCACGCTGTACTCAAAGGATGTAATGATTGTTACTTCTGAATTCCCCTAAAAATCGATTTCCTGATGATTTTATGTTTGAATTAGACAAAGAAGAGTTTGAAGATTTGAGGTCACAAATTGTGACCTCAAATTTTGGAGGTACAAGATATATGCCCATGGCTTTCACAGAATATGGAGTATTGATGCTTTCCAGCGTACTCAAAAGTCAAAGAGCAGTAGATGTCAACATTCAAATTGTAAGGGTCTTTTCTAAAATGAGGGAGTTGCTTGCAAGTCGAAAAGAACTTTGGAATAGAGTATCAAAAATTGAACAGAATATTGAAAATCAAAGCAATGAAATAACGATTCTTTTTGAATTTCTGAAAGAGCTCATGCATGATAAAGAACAGAAAGAAATCACTGACAAAAGGCCTAGAATAGGATATAAAAGAATTTGAAAAAATTATTCAATACTATAACATTGAACACATATCTATTTTTTTTACGTCACTTTTATACTGCCTATTTCAACACCTTATCTATCCTGCCTTTCATTTCTTCATAGGTACTATACCCTATCGCTATCCTATGCCGCTGTCCTTTGTACTCGAGCAATAATGTCGGAAACGATCTAGCACCCAATTCGGCAGATCGCTGAAAATGTCCAATCGTATTTTCCTTCATTTGAGAAGAATTGAACTTGGCAGAAAAAACAGAAAAGTCAATGCCCATTTTTTTACAGATATCTCGATAAAATTCAACCTCCTTAGGATCATTATTCTCAACATAAAATCCTACTTGAACCGCTTTAAAAAATGGCAACATCTTATCTGGTGCGATATCTTGAATGGTGACAACGGCTCTGCATGCCGGTTCAGTATCATAGTCAAATTCCGCTCTCTCCAATAAATCAAACTTAAACGGTTGTCCCGATTTCATACCTACATCTTCCCAATGATGACGCAAGAAATCCTTAAAAGAAGTATTCCATTCTTCACCTCCACCAGCTCTCAGTCCTCCCATCACAATTTCTAATTTCACCCTATCTCCGAAATGATCTACCGTTTGGCTCAACTCTTCCGATATTCCGTAGCACCACGAACACATAGGATCCCCAACATAAATTAATTTCGGCTTTTCGATTTCTAAACTCATATTTAAAATTAATGCAAGACAAATGGATATCATATTGAAAGTATTTAAGTCTCAAAGATTATAAATAAAATGATTCTTAATACATATTGTTCTTCAAATTCAAATATTGAAGTGATTTACATTGGAAAATTTCGCATCCAATTCATTTCACTCTTCCAATCCCTTTTCTTTCATTTGTAATATGATCGTATTCCACACCACAGAAATTTCTAACAATACTGCTACCCTTCTTGAAGATGAAAGCATTCATTGCTCTAAAGTATTGAGAAAAAAAGTAGATGATGAAGTATTTGTCACCGATGGCAAAGGAATGCTGTTTTCAGGGATCATCACTAATATTTCAAAAAAAGAAGTCACCATTTCGCTGGGAAAAACAATTGAATCTCAACCCAAATCCCATTCTCGATCTATTGCAATAGCCCCCACCAAAAACATTGATCGGTTCGAATGGTTTTTGGAAAAATCTACTGAAATTGGAATCACCAACATCTATCCATTCTTATCTTCTCGTTCAGAACGAAAGGTGATCAAGCCACACAGATTGGAAAAAATAATAGTCTCGGCGATGAAGCAATCCAAAAACTTCTATAAACCTAAGCTACATCCAATCGTCCCCCTATCTCAAATTCTGACATCAGCTTTCGAGGGTCAATCAAAGTTCATTGCCCATTGCATGGAACCCAAATCTGCATTACAAAATCAATATAAAAGTGGCTCCAACGCCATCGTCCTCATAGGACCAGAAGGGGATTTCACAAATGAAGAAGTGAATCTTGCTAACCTCAACAATTGGCAGGAAGTATCATTGGGAACATCGAGATTAAGAACCGAAACTGCTGGAATAGTAGCATGTCATCTATTGAACTTGTGAGAGAAAAATTGTCGAAATAATTAATTAGACATTGGATGTCTAAAATGATCAATTTCATTACGAGTCCATAAATTTGAGTTTTGGAAAGTCAATAAAAAATAAATCACCCAGGATATCAATCAATCCTAGTACACTCAAAATAACCTCATCTATATTGGTTTCTTCATATAAAATATCTTGTGGCCAGGTCCCTTCAAGGAACATTTTTTGAATATTCACAGTTTATCATAGAGTATTCACAAAATCAGTTTCATAAAAACACCCTACAGTAAGAAAATCAAAAATAAATTACTGTAGATTTGAGTTAGATTAGACAGAAATACTTTTACATGAAAATTTTGAAAATATTGCTTTTTGCTGGTTTGATAGGGCTTATTTCATTTACGACCCTTGACTCAAAAAAACCAAGTCTTCAGCTGGCACTATTAAAATATAATGGCGGCGGAGATTGGTATGCAAATCCAACCTCGTTAATCAATCTAGCTGGATTCTGCAACAAATTTTTGAACACCAATTTTGACCTTGAGTATGCCACCGTGGATGTTGGAAGTACTGAAATATACAATCATCCCTTTCTTCACATGACAGGGCACGGAAATGTTATCTTTTCAGATGCAGAAGCTGAAAATTTGAGGAACTATCTCATAGCGGGCGGTTTTCTCCATATCGATGATAATTATGGAATGGACGACTATGTTAGATTAGCCATGCGAAAGGTATTTCCTGAACTGGAGTTTTTAGAATTGCCTTTTCAACATGAGATATATCATCAAAAGTATGATTTTGACAATGGGCTTCCGAAAATCCATAAGCACGATGGCAAACCGGCACAAGGTTTCGGATTGATATGGGAAGGAAGGCTGGTATGTTTTTACAGTTATGAAAGTGATCTCGGTGATGGGTGGGAAGACAAGGAAGTACACAAAGACCCTGAAGATGTTCGAATCAGAGCATTGAGAATGGGGGCCAACCTGGTAAGCTATGCATTCAAGCAATAGTTCAAATCGTTATTTTGGAAGGTTGATTTCAGCTAATTTTATATTTTTGCAAAAAATTTTAATCTATAATGGGAAGAGCATTTGAATATCGAAAAGCTGCGAAAATGAAGCGGTGGGGAAATATGTCGCGAATATTTCCAAAATTGGCAAAAGCAGTACAAATAGCAGCTAAAGAAGGTGGAGGTGATCCGGATATGAATGCAGCGCTGAGAGTGGCAATTCAAAATGCCAAAGCCCAAAACATGCCAAAAGCCAACATCGAAGCAGCGATTAAAAGAGCTACTGGTAAAGACGCTGAAGATATCATAGAAGTGCTTTATGAAGGCAAAGGTCCACACGGCGTATTGATCGTAGTAGAGTGTGCAACCAACAATACCACGAGAACAGTGGCCAATGTCAAGTCTTATTTCAATAAACTAAATGGGTCTCTGGTACCGACTGGGTCATTGGATTATATGTTTAATAGAAAAGCGGTTTTTGAATTTGAAAAGCCCGAAGGATTTGATGCGGATGAATTTGAATTGGAAATGATCGATTACGGATTGGAAAGTATTGAAGTGGATGAAAACACCATTTATGCCTATGCGCCGTACACTGAATTCGGTACAATGTCAAGTGCACTGGAAGAAAAAAAGATAGAATTGACAAAATCAGATTTACAAAGGATACCAACCAGCCCAGTGGATTTTACAGATGATCAAATGGTGGATATCGAAAAATTACTGGACAAGTTAGAAGATGATGAAGATGTCCAAGCCGTATTTACAAATCTTGGATAGAATTAAAATATTTTTTGATGTCACAAAAGCATGTTATATTGGTTATATAACATGCTTTTGTACTTTATTATGAAGAGGATTTTATAAAGCGAAAATCATATGAAAAATAGTCCTGTCAAAGAATGTATTCAATGTGGAGACCCAGTCAGAGGTAGATCAGACAAAAAATTCTGTTGTGATGATTGCAGAACGGCATACAATAATATCCTCAATCGTGATGCCAATAACTTCATGACCAAAATAAACAGAATCCTCCGTGGCAATCGAAGAATACTTGCTGAATTCAACCCTTCTGGAAAAGCAAAAGTCAGAAAAGAAAAATTACTGACCGCAGGATTCAAATTTGCCTACTTCACCAATATCTACGAAACCAAAGCTGGTCGAGTCTACAAATTTTGCTACGATCAAGGTTACATCGAGTTGGATGAATACACCTTGGCCTTAGTGCATAGAAAAGAATATGTTGAATAAAAAACTCCGTCTACCTCCATGCCTCCTCCAAAAATTTCCGTCTCACAAAAACGCCCCAATCCACTCTTAATCTGCCAATAACGCAATACACTCCTCTCGAATCATCCACAACTCCTCAATTGTAAACGGCACATTGTCCTTGTCTCGCCATTCTCTCAAATAAGCCCGATGTTTTTTTGCCTTATAATCTCTTATCTGCTCTGACGATATACATTCGGTAAACAAAATATCCTTCTGATATAGCAATTCAGGATTCTCTGGAAAAGTCAGATCATGCACTTCATTATTTATGGTAATATACGTGTGCGCCTCAGGAATGTATTCCACCCCATAGTGGCTCAACACAGGTCCCACTTTTGGAGTATTTGTAGCAGACATCTTGAACATACAAAGTACCAATTGACAACTCTCTATCCCATTTTCTTCTGCTAGCCTTTTAATCAATTCATGCTTCGAACTACATGTGCCACAGGATTCTTTTAATACAATCAGCGCATCATCTTTTGTCGTATTTCTTTTGTATGCCAATGATCTTACCCATTCACAAGCCTCGCGAAAAGTGAAAATGCCTCTTTCTCCAAAGGCTTTAGAAATAGGTCCATTTTCCAATATTTTATCCAATTTGACAAGGTTTTTTACTTCGATAGCAGGTCAGATATTTGACCAAGTCGAACTTCGCAGATTTCATCTTCATCCACTGGAAAATGAGCATACCCTTTCCAATGCATCCCTAAATACTCCGCCGACCTCTCAAAAGGCATTGGATATTCTTCTGGGCAATCATCAGAATTGCTGACACTTATCGCCATTAGAGATTTGCCTCTTAGCTGACGTCCCAAATCCTTTTCGATCTTCAATAAGTCTGTAAATCGGTCCAGGTAATTTTTCATGATTCCACTCATCGAATACCAATATACAGGGGTAGCTAGGATTATGGTATCATATGTTTGTACCACATGCCTCATAAATCCCAAAAAGTCATCATCTCGATTTTCATGGTCATAATCAAATGGCATTATCACCAATTCATTCAAATCCTGAAATTTAAATCCATGACGATCCACTATTTTCTTGCATATCCCATAAGTGTCTCCCATTGAATTGGAGCTGCCCATGATTACTATTGTCTTACTCATCTAGTCTTATTTTCTTAAAATTTCCAGCGATCGATCCAACACCAGTGCACACAGAAGCCAATTCTTTATAATTTGCCTCTTTTGCAGTGTATACTGCCGCCATTGAATTCAAAAACCTGATTTGGAGGGTTCCTTTTAGTTCGGGGTCCACTTGATTCATTGGAACAAACAAATCTTGATCCACAAACTCACCCAAGCTCTTAAATTGACAAACGAGTTTTTTATCTTTTGCACGCCTTACCCTTATTTCGACATTCCACTTACCTCCTTCCCGTTCTCCAATTAATAGAATCTTATTGTTACCAGTCGTTTTATCAATGCCTATTTCATACTGACCTATTAAGTTTTCAATCTCAAATGGCTGCCAGCCCTGAGGAAGCAGGACATATTCTTCATCTCTTTTGACCAAGTTGTATCTTGATTCGTGAAATCCATCATTGCCATTATCCATTAATGTTTTGAATTGTTCGATTAATTGATTTCGTTCTACCTTATATTCCACAGACTTCACCTCAGACTCATTCAGACCATTCTCTTTCAAAATTCTATCTGCCTTTCCATCCTTTATAACATATCCATACAGATCCGTCGAATTTTCCGTCTCGACCACAAGTAAAATCTCCTTTTTCTTATCCTCATTCAAGTCCGTAAGAAAATCACTTTTTATGCTTCCCCAAAATCGTTCACGGCTTACTTTATTGCCTTGATAAAGTATATCCAGATATGAAGAATCCAATCGATTATTATATTCAATCTGAAAATTATAGCTCCCATCTGAAAAGGCTCTTTTAAAAGATTCTACCCTTTCCTTTCTTCTATCATTTTCTGAATTTGTAGTCCCTGATTTTGAATTACAACCTGCTACCAAAATCAAAACCATCCATCCAACAAAAATATTTTTCAACATGTATTCAAGAATTTGAAATCGAAGATAGTGACTATATCAATAAAAGTCTTGATTAAAAAATCAAATGTAGTAATTGGACTTAAGGAAAAGAGAAATGGAGTATTATACAGGACTAATATTTAATAAATATCAACCGCCATTAAGCCAAACCTTGAAAACCTTGACCCTATCTCGACTTACAATCACATCGAAGGAGGGTTTTGGATTCAGCTCCAACTTGAGTCTACTATTAAAATATTCATGAATGGCAGAAATCGAATTTAATGAAACCACCATTTTTCGATTTATCCTATGAAAAGATGATGGATCCAGTACATCAACCAATTGATCAATGGTAAGATCTATTATGTACTTTGCTCCTTGTCGATGCCCCAATAGTGTATAACCATCTTCCGAATAAAAATAAGCCACTTCAGCAATGGGAATAACAATCAATTGCTTTCCCTTTTTCACCAAAAACCTGTGCTTATATTCTGGTTTCTTTAATGAATCTGCCAATTGGGACATATCAAATATCGGTGCATTATTGCCTCGCTGTCCTGAAAATTTAACCACTGCATTGTCCAAATCCTCCTGATCTATTGGCTTCAACAGATAATCAATGCTATTCACCTTAAAAGCCTGCAGGGTATAATCGTCATAGGCTGTAGTAAAGATCACTGGCTTATGGATGGTAACACTCTTAAAAATATCAAAACTCAGCCCATCACCCAGCTGCACATCCATGAAAAGCAAGTCATAATTCGTGAAATTTTTAAGGTATGACACAGAATCTTCGACGCTGTCCAAAACTTCTACCACCTCCAACGGTATGGTACACCGCTCAAGCATATTCAACAGCCTCTTCGAAGCTGGCGGTTCATCTTCAATTACTATTACTTTATAACTCATGATGTACTAGATGAGGTGGTTAATAATGGTAAAGTGACAATAAAATGTTTCATAGTAGCAATGACAGCCACTTCCTTGTCAGTGAAAAAACTATATCTATTCTTTATATTCTGCAAGCCCATTTTAGTACTTGATCCAACAGTGGATTTTTTCTGCAAATTGTTCTTTACCACCAGGTTTTCGTTTTCCATATAGACCTGGATATGCAGCGGTTTGCTACTGGTAATAATATTGTGCTTTATCGCATTTTCAAAAGTAATCTGCAATGACAGAGGCATAATCAATTTGTCAAAGTCAGAAGAATCGACATCTATATCTATAACAATATTATTCCCAAATCTTTCTTTTAGCAAGTAGGTGTAGGAATGCAAATAGTCCAATTCTTCTCGAACAGAAATCAGTTTTTGATCCTTGATATCCAAAATATACCTGTAAACCTTGGAAAGTTTGGTTACGAATCGTACTCCCCTTTCCTGGTCCTCCGGAATGATCGAAGCCAACGTATTCAAACTATTAAACAAAAAATGTGGATTCACCTGATTTTTCAATCCTTCCAATTGTGAACTTATATTCTCTTTTACCAACACTTCTTGCTCCAATTTACTTTTTTTCAACTCAGCAAATAAATAGGTGCCTTCGTAAATTGACATTACCAATATCAGAAAAATGAAAGAGCCTATGGTCTCTAACAATGCATGAGGTTCTTGTCCAATGGGCAAATAAGTATGTAAGATGGGGTCTATTGTAAAATCCAAAAGTGATTTTACAATAATAAAAAATCCAATGACTGTAGGAATCAATACCAAATATCTTTGTCGCAGATTTTCATACCCGGGATACTTTTTAGTGACTATTAAATGAAGTGTCCTAAAAAATAGCCAAAACAATGAAGTATAAATCAAGGAGATAAAATAACACCCTGTAAACATGCTGCACAAACCTTCTTTGAGCAATGATCCAAAGAGTATCAAATTCATTCCTAGAGATACCAAAAGCACACCATGGAAGACAAACCATCTGTCATCAAATCCAAGTATCTTTTTTGTATTCTGAAAAATCAAATTATTATATTTTAAATGCTAGTAAAATCTTGACTTGATCAATTTTTCGCACTAATGTAATACTATTCTAAGCTATTGTATAATCTGGAATTTTCGAAGTATCGAAATGTCAAAATTGAATCCTCCACATAATATCCGGAAAAAATCCAGATTGTAATACCGTGCGCACCTCATTCGAACTCCTGTTATACCTTCTTGTAAATGGATTTTCTCTATTCGTCAAGTTTTGAAAATCCAGGGCAAATAACTGAGAAAATCCTTTCTTACTATTCATCCTGAAGCCAACCTTCAAATCCATTCTAAAATAAGGATCAAATTGTTCGGAATATGCACGAGAATCATCTTTCACCTCAGACATGATAAATCTGGAAGCCTCCAAATCGATGGGCGTATAGTACCTCCCGCCTGCCGTAGTCACTTTGAAATCTGCTGTAAAACTAAATCTATCATTCACCTTCCATTCTTTTCCACCCAAAAGATTGAGTACATACTTATTATTAAAAGCAGTATTCCGCTCCACACCATCGCTGCCTTCATACTTGCTTTGGAAAAGTGAACCTGTCAATAAGCCATAGTATCCATTGCTGAAAAATTTCTCCACGGTTAATTCCAAACCATAATTCTTACCCTTTCCAGCATTAATCAAATAACCTGTTTCGGGAAAAACAAAATCCGCACCTGCATTCAGGAGTGAAAAGGTAGACTCAAATCTATCCACTGGTACATCATACAAATGTTGGTAATATGCCTCCAGCTTGGTCCTCCAGTTCGGGGCAGGTTTGTAATCATATCCAAGTACAAAATGATGCGCTTTGGTAAAATCCAACTCCTGATTCAATGGTTTCAACTCTCCTTCATCATTTGGAGACAAAAAGAAAAGAATCGGAAGCGGTTGCACCTGACTGTGATGTCCATATCCAAAATTGACACTTGATTTTTCAGTCAACGAATAATTCAATGCTGCCCTCGGTTCCAAGATAAAGTCTTCATTGAGCTGCAGATATTGAGCATGAAGGCCGCCATTAAATGTCAGTCTTTCATTCAATTTGTACTTGGTTTGAACAAAGGGCTGATAAATGGATAATTCCCCATCAACATCTCGAACCTGTTGCCAATCTGGAAGTCCATCCATATCCAAATCTGGATTGCCTTCTCTATCTCTTACATTGGACAGCAATGATAATCGCTCAAATGTGATTCCTGCTCTGGTAGTCCATCGGGCATTGTGCTTAACATTGTAAAATGAAGTAATAGCCAGACGATCCGTGCGGTCATCTACATCTGTATTCGCATAACTATTCATAAATAATGTATCCAGATATCGCTCTTGTGAAAATTGATTTTCAGCTCTAGACACCGAAATCACAGTTCTCAAGTAGCTATTTTCACTCAACAGTAAATTGTGCTTCACTCCTATGACTCCGAGTTTGGAATCCGCTCTACTATCTGCATCCGGTTCTGCAAAAATGTCTTTTTCGTCAATTTCTGCTCCTAAAAATTCTATGTCACTTGTCCCTCCAATCCCAAAAACTGAAAACTTACCAAACTTACCGCTGCCAAAATCAAATTTGAATGACAAATCTCTGTAATCAGGAATCGCATTGGTACCTATATCCAAGCCCAAAGAGCCTGCCAGGGCTACAAACGAATTTCGATAACTAATCAAAAATGAACTGGTTTTAGATTTATTCAAAGGTCCTTCTGCCATGAATTCCAGTCCACTAAAAGCAGCCAATTGAGCCGTAAACTCAAATTTGTCCTTATTCCCATTTCTGAATCCTACATCAAAAACACCAGACAGTCCATTTCCATATTCAGAGGGAAAAGCTGAAGTAATAAAATCAGAATTTTTCAACAAATTAGTGTTCAAGGCACTTACAGGACCACCCGTAGTTCCCAATGTACTAAAATGATTTGGATTTGGAATCGGCACGCCTTCGAGCCTCCACAATACCCCTGCTGGACTATTCCCCCGAATCACAATATCATTTCTCGAATCATCTGCCGTAGATACTCCAGCATAATTACTCACCAGGCGGCTCGCATCGTTTCTTCCTCCACTATATCGTGTCACTTCTTCAAGAGAAAAGGTCTTGGTACTGATCGTAGCCATTTCGTTCACTGACTTGTCCTTGTCTGTCTCTGCTGTTATGGTCACTTGAGATAATTGATTCACCGCCTCTGACAACATCAAATCCAGGTCTACTTCTTTTCCTGTATTAACCACTACATTAGGTATGGTCACTGCATCATAACCCAAATATGACACCCTGACAACATGTCTGCCGACTGGCACATTCTCTATTCTAAAATATCCATCCAAGTCCGTAGCTGCACCAAGCACTTCTTCGTTTGCTATGACTTCAACATTCGCTCCTATGAGCGGCATTTCCGAATCTGCATCAAGCACTACCCCCTTAATAGTTTGTGTGTATTGCGCCTGAACAAAATTCGAAATCAAAAGAAATACCAATACATTAAATACCCAACCAAATAGCTTCATCGTTATGTTTTTTAATCCGAAAACAAAGTTGAGCCATTGATTTCAATCCGTAAAGCGTAATTCTATGAATTGTAAAATTGATCTTATGAACTGTATAAAAATAGTCATAGAGCCTAAATACTCATTGTTCAAATACAATTAAAACACTAATAGACAAGACATTAAAAGAGATTTACCTGAGTAGCATGACCAATGCACCTATTCCAGTCATTACCAAAATAAAGGTCCTGTATTGCTTCTCTTCCAAATATTTCACAATTCTAATTCCTAATACAAAGCCTAAAATCACAGCAGGAAAAAGATATAAATCCGTCTTCAGAGATTCAAAATTCACTGTCTCCCAGCTAAATATATGAAAAGGCAATTTGAAAATATTAATAATAAAATACAACCAAGCAGCCGTTCCAATGAACTCATTCTTCGGAATCCTCAATGCCAAAAAGAAAATATTAGAAAATGCGCCAGCAAGATTGCCAATCATGGTCGTAAAACCTGCGGTGAATCCCATACTCCCAGCAAACCAAATCTTATCTGGAATATTGCTCTTGTCATACCTTTCCCAAGCAAACATAATCACGACACTGATCAAGATAATGACTGCCATTCCTTTCTTAAAAATATCTTCTGGCAAATCTTTTCCTACATAAGCACCGACCACAACACCTCCGATCATCCACGGCAAAAACCTCCATAAATAATTCCATTTTGCATGCCGATTATAATAACTTACAGCCATCACATCTGCAAAAATCAACAAGGGCAAAAGTATCCCCGTAGAAGCTTTGGCACTGAAAGCATATGCCATAAGGGTCACTATAACAATGCCCATCCCCTTGAGTCCGGATTTGGATACCCCTAAAATGAAAGCAGCAAGAAGAGCTATAAAAAATGACACGGGTCAATATAGTTTTTGAGGCGCAAAGCTAAAGAATATTCAATTATACCAAGTGTAACCGCTTTATGCATGAAGCCCTTCATTTCTTACTCATTTAATCAAAAAATATTATCCCATAAAACTATTAAAATCAAAACCTTCTCAAACCACCCATTTTACATACAATTCATTACATTTGCAGCTTTTTAGAAATTGATGGTTTCACTACCTTTTTTGGCAACACAACTTACCTGAGCATAATGGCTGACAAAAAAATCAAATCGGCACTTATTTCCGTCTTTCACAAAGATGGATTGGAGAATATCGTAAAAACCCTTATCGAACAAGAAGTTATAATTTATAGTACTGGTGGCACACAAAAGTTCATCGAATCACTTGGCGGAAAGGTCGAACGAGTGGAAGACCTCACCACCTACCCTTCAATTTTGGATGGAAGGGTAAAAACTTTACACCCAAAAGTTTTTGGAGGCATTTTAGCAAGACGAGAAGAAGATCACCTGGGGCAATTAGAAAAATATGAAATTCCTCAAATTGATTTGGTAGTAGTAGACCTCTACCCATTTGAGCAAACGGTGGCTTCTACCAAGGACCAGGAAACTATCATCGAAAAAATAGATATAGGCGGTATTGCCTTGATTCGAGGAGCAGCCAAAAATTTTGGTGATGTGGTAGTCATCCCTTCTCAAGATGAATATAGCGATCTAGAACGAATTCTGAATGAACAGAACGGTACTTCATCACTCTCTGACAGACAACGACTAGCTCGAAAAGCTTTTAAAGTATCTTCAAATTATGATACAGCTATCTTCAATTATTTTGACGCGTTAGAAGCGGAAGAACCAGCTTTCAAACAGTCAATTCACCAAAGTCAAGTGCTCAGGTATGGAGAGAATCCGCACCAACAAGGTATTTTCTTTGGAGAGATGGATTCCATGTTCGAAAAGATAGGAGGCAAGGAATTGTCATACAATAATCTTGTCGATGTGGATGCCGCAGTTAATCTAATGGCAGAATTTGAACATGACGATCCGACTTTTGCAGTATTAAAACACACCAATCCATGTGGAATTGCGACAAGAGGCACGGTATTGCAAGCTTGGCATGATGCTTTGGCTGGAGATCCGGTATCGGCATTTGGTGGAATACTCATTTGTAATTCAAAAATAGATTTGGCTACTGCTGAAGAAATAAATAAATTGTTTTACGAAGTATTGATTGCACCAGATTTTGATCAGGATGCCATGGATCTATTGGGCACTAAGAAAAAGAGAATCCTTTTAAAGATCAAAGCTTTCCATGTCAATGACAAAAGTTTCAAGAGTTTGTTGAATGGTGTCATACAGCAGGATACGGACAAGAGCACTGAAAGTAAAGAGGCACTGGAATCAAGGACCAATAGAGCTCCTACCGATCAAGAATTGGATGATCTTATTTTTGCCAATAAATGTGTAAAGCATTTAAAATCAAATACCATCGTCCTTGCTAAAAACAATCAGCTGTTGGGCATGGGGTGCGGACAGACAAGCAGGGTGGATGCCTGTAACCAAGCCATTGCCAAGGCCAGGAATTTTGGATTTGACCTGGAAGGATGTGTTATGGCTTCGGATGCTTTTTTCCCATTTCCGGATTGTGTAGAGATTGCACACAAGGCTGGGATTACCGCAGTGGTTCAACCAGGTGGGTCGATAAAAGATAAATTGAGCATTGATTATTGTAATGACCATGACATTGCGATGGTATTTACAGGAGTAAGGCATTTTAAACATTAATATTTTCGGTTAAACAAAAGAGTCTTGAGGATTCGGCAATTGCGCCTTTTTGCGATTGAGCAAATAAAATAAAAATGAACCTCTGTATTGATATTGGAAATACAAGAATCAAAATAGGAGTATTTGACAAAGGTCGGATGATCCATCATGATGCATTTTATACCATGTCAGAGAGTGATGTTGCCAATCTTATTCGAAAATTTAAAATAGAAAGAGCCATTTCGAGCAGCACCAGAAAAACTATTTCTGCTTTCGAAAAAAGAGTAAAATCTAGAATTGATCTATTGAGATTGACCCATAAGACGCCAATTCCAATAGTGAATAAATACCATACGCCAGAAACATTGGGCAAAGATCGACTGGCTGTGGTCATAGGATGTACAAAGGTGTATCCAAATAAAAATTGTCTGGTTATAGACGCTGGCACCTGTATCACATATGATATTATTGATGCAGAAGGAAATTACCATGGCGGGAATATATCTCCTGGTATGAGGATGAGAGCAGAAGCAATGGATACCCTGACTTCGACGCTTCCATTGGTAGAACCCAAGTATAATTCTGACTATATTGGTAAATCCACCGAGACAGCAATGCAGAATGGTATCGTTTATGGTACGTTATTGGAAATGCAATCGTTTATAGCTATGATAAAAGAGGATATTGGGGAAATTAACGTAATAATAACGGGCGGAGACGCTCCTTTTTTTGAAGATCTCCTAAATTCTAAGATATTTGTCCACTCATTTTTAGTCCTTGAAGGATTAGATGTAATAATAAACTATAATGCAAAGTAAAATAATAGCATTCTTATTGACATTTTTTGTTGGTTGCCAAATTTATGCGCAGACCAATGGCAATTCTCCATATTCCAGATTTGGTATAGGAGATTTGGTCAATGACAATTTCATGCATACCCGAATGATGGGCTCGATTGGAAGCTCGTACATTGACGGTTACCACATCAATATTGTCAATCCAGCAAGCTACGCATCATTGAGAGCTACCGCTTTTGACATTGGTCTTGATGCCAAACGGTCTACCCTATCGAGTGGAGATAACAAGAATACTTCATGGAATGGCAATCTTCAATATATATCATTGGCCTTCCCTCTCGGAAATCCATTGAATGAAATCCTCGATCAAAAGAAGAGAAAGTACAATCTGGGAATGTCATTTACATTGATGCCCAATAGTACTGTAGGATACAATATTACTTCTCAAGACAGTCTGGCTGGAATCGGAAATATAGAAAGACTTTATGGTGGAGATGGTGGCAGCTACAAATTCCTTTGGGGAAATGCCATCAAATACAAAGACTTTTCATTTGGTTTGAATTTGGGATATCTATTTGGAAATATTAGATACGAACAAAATATCACCTTTTTTGATCTTCCTTTTGCTTACCAGGATTTGTTCTCTACCGAGTATAATATGAACGGATTTTTATTCGGAACGGGGGCTATTTATTCCAAGATATTGAACCAAACTGAGTTGGATAATAAGACAGAAAGAGTCCCAACTCTTATATCTTTGGGAGTAAGATTGAAGACGTCTACCAGTTTTAATACAAATTTAACAACATCACAATTAGGTGTTCAGACGCCAACGGGTAGTGCTCAATTTATCGACACCGCATATATTGCCAAAGATGTCCCTGGAACGGGCAAACTCCCTTTAGAATTGGGCTTTGGCGCCAGTTACTACGGTGGAGAAAAATTTATGATTGGGGCTGATTTCAGTACTACAAATTGGTCAACTTACCGAAATGATGCTGATAATACAGTCGATGAAAATCCTTTGAGCGACACTTACAATGTTTCTTTTGGAGGATATTACCGTCCTGATTACAAGTCATACAATCGATATTTCAAAAGAGTATATTATCGGTATGGACTATATTATAATACTGATCCAAGAAGTGTGGATGGAGAACAATTAAAATCTTATGGATTGACAATAGGTATGGGGATGCCTTTTATTTATCAACGTAAGATTTCGCATGCAAACCTTGGATTGGAATTTGGAAAAAGAGGTTCTGGATCTCCGATTTCTGAATCTTTCTTTAAAATATCACTTGGATTTACATTTAATGATGATGAGTGGTTTATTAAAAAGAAATACAACTAAAAGAATAAAAAAGTAATCTACCTAATAACGGAGGCAAATAGGAAGATTAAACGTAACAAATTGACAAGAATTAAAGACTTTTTAACTATGAAACGACTTACAAATTTTTTACTCGTAACTCTATTCACTGTAGCCATTATGACATTGGGGAATTCACAATGTGCTTCATGGAATGATTCACCTCAAAAAAGCGATGCTGAAGATGCGCATTCTATTTACAGACAAGCTATGAAGACTGAAGATTATAAGCTTGCCTTTGAGAATTGGGAAAAAGCATTTGGAATTGCACCAGCAGCTGATGGAAAACGAGATTATCATTTTACCGATGGAGCAAAACTCTATATGAATCTTTTCAAAACTGAGACAGATCCAGCAAAAAAGAAAGAGTACAAAAACAAATCACTTTCTTTAATTGATGACGCAATTGCTTGTTATAATTCGGGGGCAATTACAAGTAGCAAATGCTCGGACGATGCATGTATACAAAAAAGAATAGGCTATTTGGCCGGAAGAAAGGCATATGATATGTTTTACACTTTCAATACTCCATATGACCAAACCATAGAAGCCTTGAATATGGCGGTTGAAAAAAGTGGAAATGATACTGAATATATCGTTTTTGATCCTTACGCATATATTATTGTGTCCCAAATCGAAAAAGAGCAAATGGACAAAGCTAAGGCAAGAAGTATCTATGACGAACTCAATGCAATAGCGGATCATAATATAGAAAACAATGCAAAATTGAGTGCATACTACAAACAGGCCAAAGAGGCCATGAATGCAAAGTTTGCGGTTATTGCTCACTTGATATTCGACTGTGATTTCTTTGTGAATAAATTAAGACCAGAATACGAAGCTTCTCCAGAAGATGTTGAAGTATGGAAAAAGATTGTTGCAAAATTAAAGGCACAAGATTGTGATCCTTCAAATGCCTTCCTTGTGGAAGTAGAAGGTAAATATAAAACATGGGCCAATGCTCAAAATGCTGCTAAAAAAGCAGAATTCGAAGCTAATAATCCAGGCATGATGGCCAAGAAAATGTACGATCAGGGAGATTATACTGGAGCCATTTCCAAATATGATGAAGCCATTGCAAATGAAATGGACAATCAAAAGAAAGCGGGATACTTGTTCAGTAAGGCTTCCATTCAATTCAGAAAATTAAAAGAATACAGCAAAGCTCGTTCTACTGCAAGAGAAGCAGCAAAGCTAAGACCAAATTGGGGAAGACCATTTATGCTTATTGGAGATATGTACGGAACATCTGCCAAAAATTGTGGTAATGACAAAGATGGTTGGAATAGAAGTTTGGCAAGTTTAGCAGCCATTGACAAATATAGACATGCGAAATCAATAGATCCTTCAGTAGCCGACGATGCAAATTCTCGAATCAGCAATTACTCAAGAGCAAAACCTGCAATTGATGTTGGATTCCAAAGAAATATCAAAGAAGGTCA
The DNA here is from genome assembly GCA_965230575.1 of Saprospiraceae bacterium. Classification (GTDB taxonomy): domain Bacteria; phylum Bacteroidota; class Bacteroidia; order Chitinophagales; family Saprospiraceae; genus CAJXUU01. The sequence continues at coordinate 3,266,340 of OZ246013.1, read as the reverse complement.
ATCCGTAACAGTGGGATGTTGGATTGGAGAAACTGTGAAAGTGAGATATAAGAAATAAGAAATAGTCAAGATTTTAAGATAAAAAGATCCCATCACTTAATTGCGATGGGATCTTTTTTATTTTTTTAATTACTATTTAATTTTTGGATGTTCGCAAGTAACGAACACCCTTTGTATACTTGTTTTCTTTTCAATCTACTTCTGAAAGACTACCCCATTTTTGGGACATTTTGCGTAAAAACGAGGTAATCGGAATTCTTTACTAGATTCCGCCTCGCCGGCTGGACCTTCTATTTTTTCTTGACAAAAAACAGAAGCAAAAAAGTCAAGACTGGCTAAAGGCTATGCTGCCAAGGCTGCTCCCACTTCCCACTACCCAGTCAAGCTACGCTTCTTTTCATTCTCGTAAGAAACTCCCTGCACTCCAATATTATCATTAGAATTTTAACTACACGTTACTTCTGAATTGCCCTAATTTTTGAAAGTAATTCCTCTACATTTTTAGTTTGATACTTATACCGCAATAATTCTTCAAGTTCACTTTTCGCTTTTTTCGATTCATTCATTTTTAGGTGGGTAAGCGCTCTTATCCATAAAGACTCTATGAAAAACTCATTCTTCGATTTCATCAGCTCATCAGTCAATTCAAGTATTTTATCATAATCGTGATTATTGGTTTTGGCCAATGATACCGCATAGAAAAATTTATCTTCATCCGAGAATGCACTCGATTTTTGCTCATATAATTCCAATGCCTTTTTATAGTCTTCAGATTCTAATGCATCCAGCAATGACTTACTCAATTCTTCTTCTGATAAAATAATACCACGCGTAGTTTCTTCTGGCTGAAACTTGGTGTTTTCAAGCATATTTGTGGCCAATTGATTTAGATTTTGATTTCCAGCTGTCATGAACTGCATCGCCACTATGCCAAGGATAAATATTGCTGCAACAGCAGCGAGTTGGACGATTCGCTTACGTAATGGTATGACCTTTGTGTCTTCATTTATTTTTCTTTCTGCCGCAAATTCTTTCGCCCATTTTTCTTTTCTTTTTCTATCTATACTTCTTCTCACCATAAATTCAAGCGCTTCTGTCTTGTCTTTGAATTCTGGAGAATTTTTATCTGTATTATTCATGGTTTTACTCTATTTGATAGGTACTAATTCAGCTTTAGAAGATAAAGGCATTTTATATTTTCTTTAGTTGATCCGTAAAGATTGATTTCAATTTCTCAAGCATTCTTTGCTTTCGCTTTCGCAAGGCCGCATATGATATATTCATATCCACTCCAATCTCATGAATATCCCGTTCTTCAAAATAAATATTGTCCAGCAGTTCCTTATTTTCAGCATCCAGTTTATCCATCGACTGCTCCAAAATATCAAGAAATTGATCTTCGTTGATTTTGTACGACCCATCATCACTGGAGAAAAAATCTATGGCCTGTTCCACCTTGTTGGACTGTCTTATTCTATCCAAAAATACATTGGAAGCCATCCTGGTATAGAGATAACTCAAGTTTCCATACTTAATCTTATCCTTCAATATCTTGGTTCTGAATTTCAACATGGTATCCAAACAAATGTCATATGCATCATCTTCTCCTAGTTTAAATTTCATCTTGAGATAAGAGATACACTGGTCAAAGTGATTTTTAGATATATGCAAAAACAGGGACTCATCTCCATTTTTAGTTTTGGCAGCGAATTGAAGAAATTCTTCCTCAGTAAGACCAAAGTTTCTTTTTGTACTCGAGGTCTGGATAACTTTCAATTTATTCGTGACCAATGACGGGTAAGACATAGACTGGTTATTTTAATTTCCATTTATATAACTTTTTATAGAATCCATTGTGACAAAATTGTCAAAGACGTCATTGAAAAATATTAATACGAAATTAAAAAATTAAAATTCTTGGCTCCAGCCATTCTGACTCCAATTTCTATTTCAAATAATTTTTTTGTCACATATACATATATATGTTGTTATACATATATAAATTTCAATTCAAAAGTGAGTTGTTGTTAAGATTTCCATCGGGGAGAACTATTTCTCCCCTTTTTTTATCCCATCCATTTGAATCCATTGCGACACAGTCACCATTCAAAGCCATTTCAAATATTAATTTTCAAACCTTTTGCACCAAGAAGCTTTAATAAGTTAATGGGCAGTCTGAAGTTTTATTTTTAAAGTTTGAGGCAGCAATAGGAAGATAAATCACACCAATCTTAAGTCATTTATAAAGCCATTGAACATTTTTTTGTTTGATGAGCAATCCTGTAAAAGTGATCACCGTAATTGAAGTAATATGCTTTCCTCCATAAACCGTGAAAATAATATTGATCTTGATTTGATTGTCACAGAGTTCAATCCGAAAAGTTATAATATTGTACAAATCGGCCGATAAAACATTAATTCATATTTACTTTTCAATAAAACCTCTTGGCTCTCTAAAGAGCTTCAAATAACAATTAGACTTGTATACTTAGTATTAAAATTTAAATGGAAGAAGCTTTCGATCTTTCTTCTATAGTCATTATTAATCAAAAAGATACGCCATCAAGTGAAACACATCCAATTGCCAATTTGAAGCTATTGAAATACTACTTAAAAGTTTATTCACTAATACTTAAAATTAAAAAAAATGAAATTTTTAAATTATTTGTATATCCTTTTATTTACTCTTTCTTGCAGTAGTCTTTTCGCCCAAATATGTGGCGCAGAACTACTAGATACAGGAAATCAATTAAAACAAAATACAAAATCGCAAAGTCGATCAATATCTGGTTGTGATGATATTACTGGATTAAGTACATTTTATAAAATTCCGATTGCCATTCATGTAATTCCTGATGAATTTGAATCAATTGCTTGGCCTGAAGATTCAGATCTAGAAATTCTCATTGAGAGAGCAAATGAATTTCTTGCTCCCCATTTTGAACTTGTGCCAGTAGTAAATACATGCGATGGTTCTATTAGTTTTCGACCTGATGTCGAATTCAATGTTCTTACATTCGAAAATGAGCTAGAGATAAAAAATTCAAGCAAATTTGATCGAGAGTCTGTTTTAAACTTATGGCTAGTTCAGAATATCGATATAGATCCCTTGGTAGATGTTAGTGCTTTTACATTTAATCCAACATCCTTTTCAGGAAGTCTTTTTGAAGAAAGGGACGGGATAGCAATGGAAAAAAGTTTGAACGGAGAAACTTTAGCGCACGAAGTTGGACATTATCTTGGGTTACTCCACATTTGGGGAAGACAAGAAAACAATGAAATCGAAAATTGCCATAATTCCTCTGAAGATTGTACAAAAGGTGATAGAGTAGCTGATACTCCACCTCATCTCGTGGATTGGCCATTTGATAATGATCCCTGCGTATTAACAGACGACCTTAGAGAAGACATTGAAAATGGAGAAGCTACAAATTTTCTTTGTGATTTAGACGGTAGTCTAGCAGAATGCCATAATATCATGACTTTTGGAGTTAATCGACTGGGATTAACCGAAGGCCAATTTGACCGTATGATAAGAGTTAAGAATGAATTTAGACCAGATGTAGATGCACAAACGATAGGCATTAATATAGAACCGATATCCACAACTTCTTTGGAAGTGACCTGGTGGTTAGGTCTTGGTGCCGGAGGGTTCAATTTGAAGTATAAAGAAGTGGGACAGAATGAATGGATAGAAATTTACGTTGATGGAGAATATACAACGTCCTATTTGTTAGAAAACCTTGAACCTGGAACTCTATACCAAGTTAGTGTGCAAGCCGATTGTGGAGGTATTGTTTTGGAAGCTCAACTTGCAACAGAATGCGATTTTGATTTGCTTTGTGATGATTGTGTGCCTAGCCAAAATACTATTATAACTACAAGCCAAACCTTATCTCACTTTATTATTTCTGGAGATCTTATAGTAGAGAGCGGTATTTTAACAATCAATTCTGATTTAGAATTTAGGGATAATTCACGAATATTAATCAAGCAAAATGCCAAAGTAATAGTCGATGGAGCTATTCTTACCAAATGTCCAAATGCAGATTCTTGGAAAGGAGTTCAGCTAGAACGACGAATAAATAATGGCAGCACAGTTACACCTGGTGGAGCAATCGAGCTTAAAAATGGAGCTGTCATTGAATATGCTGAAATTGGAATCAATACAGCCGAACAAGTTTTAGTCAATGGTATGCCCTACCCTTCAGGTGGTGGTGTGGTCACAATGAATAATTCTGTAATTCGAGAATGTGGTGTTGGTATCAAATTTGGACCTTCCGACTTTAGAGTACCCTCCCAATATGCTATTGGTGAATTAAGTACAATTACAAACGAATCTCTTTTTGAGGATTGCGATCATGCTATTGAATTGAACAAAAATCATGGGCTTAGCGTCGAAGAATCTATCTTTCAAAATAACTGTGGTCTCGCAATAGAAGCCTGGAATTCGGCTTTTAGTGCAAATAGCAGTACATTTCTTTGTGAGATTCATTCATTTGCTGAATACCATAATATTCATGCATCAACCATTACTAACAATACTTTTTTGAATACTCAAATATTTAATGAAAGTCAAGGAAATGCCCAACAAATGCTTATCTCTGGAAACCGATTTTTTAGTGCATCAATCTACAACTCAGGAGAATTATGGTTTGATATTAAAGGAAATGACTTTTATGATGCTGATGGATACTTAGATTTCAATTCTACGGGAAAAGCTTTATCCAATTTTGTCCAAGGCAATGCTTTTTATAATACATATGAAGCCAATAGGAATGCAGGGGTCAATGATATGGAGTATCTGATTAATTGTTTTGAGAGTACAGATATTGCTGACATATTTCTATTTAACAATGCTTCCATTGCTGTACAACAGGGAGTTACTCAACTTTCAGCTGGCAATTATTTTAGTACAACTGGGACTAGGATTGAATCGGAAAGCTCAGCTGATTTCTTTACATACTATACACAGGATTTCAATTATTTGCAGAGCAGAAAGCACCCTACATTTAGTCAATACTATGATGTCATGAATTGCGATGTTGAAGCAAATCAATCATGTGGTACCAATTCTAATATTCAAGGCAATCTGCCAGATAGACACTTTCATTGTAACCCTCAAATAGGAGAAGATCTCGAAGAGTTTATAGCAACGATTCAAGCAGAAATTGATAGACTTTTGACAGATACATCTGTGAGTCCTTGGGAAAGAGAATGGTTGATTGCTAGATATAGAAAATGTATCGATAAATACACCAAAATAATTGCTCTTGAAATAATCCAACAAGAAGGGCTAGAATCAGCAATCAACTTTTTACAAGGGCAAGAAGGAATTCGATATCAATACTTAGCATATAGTCTCATGGTCCGGAATCTGGAACTTGCTAGAGCACGCTCATTTTTGAATGGTTTAATAATTAACTCACAAGAAGATTCGGATTTTGTGTTTACTCAAAATATTTATTTGGACTACCTAGAACAAGGAGATGATTATATACTTTCTAATTCAGATAAACAAACTTTAAAAAACAAAGGAGAAAAAGCAAACCCGTTGTCAGGTTTCGTCAGATCAATATATTATTTGATGACTGGTGAGCGCATCATTTTACCGATGCCTGATTATGAAGGTGGAAGAATTAGATCCAAGAAAAATGCAAATTCCAGTAATACAAAGGGACTAGTTTTTCCTAATCCACTTAATTCAGATGAATTTAATGTAAATCTAGAAGATTATAAAAACTACCCTGAGCTATCTATAGAAGTCTTGAGTATTCAGGGGAGTGTGATGCTGAAACAAAATATGCTCGAGGAAATTGAAAGAATTGCCATCCCAAATCTTCAAAGCGGGATTTATGTTCTCAGGCTTTCCGATGCTAATGGTCAACTTCATATGGAGAAATTCGTCAAATTATAAATCACATTTTTAAATAAGTAGGGATACGTTTTGTATCCCTACTTAAATAGAAACTAATTAGTTTTGATAGCGAGTCTTTTTATTTTGGACACTCGCTATGTTTTCCTAAACATCCTAATATTGATACCAAATATCGACTATTTCCAAAAACTCACTGACCAACCAAGAAATAACAACATCTACATTTCTTATTTCCAATTACTTATACTTGAAATAAGTCCATCTCGATTCAAAATTTCAATTTTATTACGTAAAAACTAAAGTGAAGGTGGTCTTTATCACTTCGAACATTTTTTTATTTTTTTTCTAAAAATTGTCACAGGCCTATTTATCAAAAGTTATATAGTTGGAAATTGATAATAACTTACTATGATTACTGACAACTATTCACACTCATTATTGCTTCAGGGTAATTCTAAAAAGAAATCTCTCCTGAACCTTACCATCAATTCATCTTCAGCAAGCCCTCAAGTAAAACGAAAAAGTGTTACTCCTTGGAATGTACAGTTCCCTCCAAAGAAACTCTTTACCAATTGTGCACATTTTTTTTATAGCACAAGTTTTATAGCCTTTGCCCGCAAGATGTAAAAGTTCTCCTTTGAATCAAATATTGCTTATTCAGAATTATTATTGGCCAGATTTAGACATGGAATGATTCTTTCGGAATTAATATTTGCAAAAAAGAGAATGAAATGTACTTTTAGCACCCAAATCTTAATAGTACCCTTTAAAAACCAGTGAATAGTTTTAGAATCATTAGAGTTATTACATCAAATTAGTAATACTTACAATTTTAAAAATGGAATTTATGAAACAATTATTTTTACTAACTTTTGCTGTGTTTTGTTGTAATTTTCTCAATGCACAAATCAATGTATCTCAAGTAGACATTGGCACTTACAATTACAATTCTCTTTATCAATCAACTGATCTTCACTTTTATCTATATGGTGATGGATATTATAATTTTGATGCAGACAATGAACATCAATTTGGTATAAATGCAAATGGCAATACTGTAAAAGCTTATCATAGTGAGCCCTATGATAATGATCAAGTTGAAGAATTAATTTTAAACACAATTACTGATGGTATTTCATCTGCTGAAATTCCAACTTACAGTCTTCCAAATAAAGTGTCTCTTAAGCGTAGTTGGAATCTTGTGAATGATGAAGACAATTATTTCATTTTAGCATTTCAAAATGTAGAATCTAATGACCCCATATCTGGTTGTATAGAATTCCATTTTACTGACAATGATACCTACATTGAAGGAGTGTCAATTTTGGATGATTATGATAATGACTGGGTAAATCCAAATGAAAATCTTCTGTCATCTGACCAACAAGGATATTCACATAAATATGTTTGGGACTTCCATAATTTGAAAAAAGATGAGCAAAGGTTTATTTATATACCCGCAGATTGCCTGGCGGATGCATTTGACATAGTCGAAACTCGGGCCATAATGAAAGTTGACAATTGCGACCCACTTCCAGAAAATTGGAGTAGAGAAAATGATGGAGCAAACCCTGGGATTGACCAAAGTCCATATTATACGCTTAGATCTCAAGTAAGCAACTTTCCACACGATCCAAATGGTATTGTAACTGACCCAAATTGTTTATCACGTAATAATGAATTCTTTACTGTACGTTACAAGATATTTTTCCAAAACGATGGTATGGATCCAGTTGAGGATGTTATTTTAGAATTTTTAGTAAATACGCCATTCCGTTCTATAGAATTGATAGAATCTAGCCATTCCTGTACTATGCAATGGATTCCTCCAGCCAATGAATATGAATACTCTAAAAATGTCAGATTTTACTTTGAGGACATATTTTTAGAAGGTACAGGAGCACATGACCCTCCAGAATATGAAGATACATATGGATGGGTAACTTTTGACATTTGTTTTAATCTTAAGGTATTTACACATCTAGGAATACATTGTGCAGATTCGAACGTAGATATATATTTTGATCTGGAACCGCCAGTATCAGCAACGAATGAGATTTGCAGAAATTGTGACATCTCTATCATGGATCAAAATCAATACGCATGTCCAGACATTTTGCCCTCCTTTCAAGAATCCGAAGGCATTCAACATAAAATAACTGACGCAAAATCCTTACAGCATGACGACATTAATGAAATTCAAATTTTTCCAAATCCGGTGAATGAGTTACTATTTATAAATGTTAAGGATTTCGCTGAAAATGACATTCTTAAAGTCTTTAATAGTGCCGGAGAAGTACTACTGAATCGCTATGTCAAAGAAATAGGGCAAAGTCTTAATTTAGCAGATGTTCCCGTTGGATTGTACTACATTTCAATTCAAAATGAGGACTCTGTAAAAACAAAATCATTTGTCAAATTCTAGAAACAAATTATTGAAAAATAAAGTACTGGCCACCAAATACTTCTTGTTGGCCACTGCTTTATTCTTTTGTATCTATCTCAATGGACAAGATAGCCTTGCTTGTCAATCTAAATGGCTTGGGGATTCCCTCTACAAATCAAAAAAATACTCCGAAGCCATATCGAAATACAAATCATCACTTAAAATATTCGAAAAGAATAACAATTGGAGCGATTGGGAAACCGCATTTAGGGGATTGCAGAATTCAGCCTTGAAAATGAAAAATATTCAGCTGATAGATTCATTGAACATTTATTTTTCCGTTGTACCTAATTCAGAACATTATGTAAAAGCAAAGTGCTACTACAATACTGCATATGCCTACGCAAGAATGGACTATGTCAGCGAATCCAATACCTTGTATAAAAAATCACTAGAAGTTTTTCTTTCTATATTCGAAAACTCAATGCCTAAAAATTTAGACAAGTACATTTCCAGTACTTATAAAAATCTAAGCTTTAATTGCAGTCGTTTAGGTGATACAAAAACTGCAATTCAATATGCGTCCAAAGGAGCCGAGTTTAGTCAAGAAATACAAAATCAATCCAATCTTTGTCAGTTTTTAAGCCTGAAAGGGAAGTACTATTTTTTACAGGAAAGATTTGATAAAGCACTTAAGCAATATAATGATGTTTTTGATCTATGTGGTGAAAAGATATGGTTGCATGATTACATAGCTGAGTTACAATTAAAATTGAATAACCTGCCTTTGGCCAAAATTCATATAGATAGATTTCGCGAATTAGCAGCAAGTGAAGAAGAATTGCCATTTCAATATTACTTGCTCAAATCTAATCTCAGTAAAAAAATGCACTTACATGATGACGCCATTAGGTACCAAAGAATTGCATTGAACTTACTCGAAGAATCATCCAACCTACGTGTCTATATAAAAGAATTAGCAATATTTTCAAAATACTTGTACTCGCTAGGCAAGAAAGAAAAATCTATTAAAACAGTTCAAAAAGGACTATCAATGTTTTTCAAAAGTATTGACAGCACTAACATTTTGGATCGTCCCAAAATTTCTGAGGAACTTCCTGGAATATGGATTATAGAAAGCCTGGGCATGAAAGCCAAATACTTTAGTGAGAAATACAATGATGAAAAGAATAGTCAAGATCTAGAAGAAGCCAAGTTTTATTACGAAGCCCTCTTCCAATATTTTAATAAAACCAAGAATGAGTACAATTCTACTACGGATCAATATAAATTAGGAAGCTATACACAAAACATTTATTCGGAATCAATTCAATTCTTAGCCAACCTATTCAAGCAAGAGAATAAGTTTGAGCATTTTGAAAAAGCACTGGAATTGGCCCAGAGTGCAAATGCCTATGTTCTGAAAAATTCAGTTCTAGAACGTCAATCACTAGAGTTGGCTGGAGTACCTTCGGATACGATAAACAAATTTTTACAGCTCAAAATGTTTTCTAATGATTCTGACGAGGATGACCCAAATGCCATCCATTACCTAAACCAATTCAATTCCTTTAAAAAGAAATTAAAAAGAGAATATCCAGCAATTGATAATTTACAAAAGGATAAAATAATTTCACTAAATGATTTGCAAAATGCCCTTGATGCTTCTTCAATCTTGGTGAAATACCATTATGGAAATAACCAACTTACGAGATTCGCAATTACCAACAATGAGGTGCAATTAGATCTGATTGAATTGCCTCAGGATTTCGACTCTTTGATAAATGATTACCAAAATATAATTTCAAATCCAAAAAGTTGGGACACCGATAAATACGCCAAAATATCACAAGCAATTTATAATGTTGTGATAGAGGATGTACTTGAGAGCCCCAAGTTTTCAAACATGGAGCATTTGATAATAGCTCCAGATGGTCCTATAAAAAAGATTTCCTTCAATTCATTGGTCACCCAAATTCCAGAGAAAATTTTACAAGTGGAAGACTATCTGATCAATGACTATGAGATTAGTTACCTCTACTATTGCGAACAAATTAGCAATAAAAATATTTCTTCGAAAAAAGAGAATGGTTTTATTGGATTTGGGATAGAATACAACGATCAATTTCTGGATGAATTGGTAAAAGAATTTCAATCTAGAAATTCTGAAGATTCTATAGTACGAAATCTTACACTTTCACCATTGAAGTATGCCAAGACTGAAGCCATCAGCTCTGCCAATATTCTGAACGGTGAGTCTATTATCAATGAAGATGCTACCCTTCAGAATGTATTGAAAAATATTAGCGATTTCGATCTCGTTCACTTTTCGACCCATGCCTTCGTAGACAATGAGGATTATATGAATTCTTTTATTGCCCTGAGCAAGGGTCAAGATGAAGAATACCAATTCAAGTATGAAGATATTTTAAATCTTAATTTGGACGCAGATCTGGTCGTACTTAGTGCTTGTCAAACCAGTTCTGGTACCAATATTTCTGGAGAAGGGCTGATGAGCTTGTCAAGAGCCTTTGTCCAAAGCGGTTGTAAATCGACAATGGGAGCATATTGGAATGCACCAGACCTATCCACTATGAAGCTCATGGAATTATTCTATTCCAACCTCAAGGAAGGCATATCAAAATCCAAGGCACTCCGACAAGCCCAAATTGAATATTTGACCAATGAAACATATGGTACTCCCCGTACAAAATCACCTTTCTTCTGGAGTTCCTGGGCCATTTATGGAGACAATGCCCCTATACCAGAAATAAACGGTTCGTTATTTGCAATTGATAATAAGTGGATGTTTATTTTAATTGGTTCAGCGCTTGTTTTTCTGATATTTTTCTTCAGGGTTAAACGAAAGACAAACTAGATTCCTAAGAATTGAAATTTACAAGTTAGATTAAAGCTAGAATTTCTTAAAGTAATCCATATATTCACGCAAAATTTTGATCAGAAATTTATGAAGGTTACCGAGCATTTTAAGCGAGCAAAAGATCAAACATTAGTATCATTCGAGGTACTCCCCCCGTTGAAAGGAGGAAGTATGCAGAATATCTTTGATGCATTGGATCCACTGATGGAGTTCAAACCCCCATTCATTGATGTCACTTATCATCGTGAAGAGTTTGTTTATAATATGAAAGAAAGTGGATATTATGAAAAAACGGCAATCAGAAAAAGACCTGGTACAGTAGGGATTTGTGCATCTATTATGCATCGTTATGGAGTAGATGCGATTCCTCACCTTATATGTGGAGGATTTACATTGGAAGAAACAGAAAACGCTCTTATTGACCTGAATTTTCTAGGCATCGATAATGTACTTGCACTCCGTGGAGATGCGCGCCAATTTGAAAGTAAATTCACACCAGAAAAAGGTGGTCATAAATACGCCAAGGATTTAATAAAACAAATAGACAGCATGAACAATGGCATCTATTTGGATTCCAATATTGAAAATGGAGCAAACACTGATTTTTGTATTGGAGTTGCTGGCTACCCAGAAAAACATTTTGAAGCTCCAAATCTTAATATGGACATCGAGTATACCCGTCAAAAGATAGAAGCAGGTGGAGACTACATTGTTACTCAAATGTTTTTTGACAATCAACATTATTTCAAGTATGTCGAAGAGTGCAGAAAAGCGGGAATCACAGTGCCGATTGTTCCAGGCCTCAAACCACTTACTAGAAAGTATCAATTGAATTCAATCCCTAGAAAATTCTTTGTGAATATGCCCGAAGAATTTGTCAAGGAAGTTGAAAAAGCAAGCGGCGATCAAATTAAAGAAGTGGGAATCGAATGGTGCATTCATCAATCCAAAGAATTAAAAGAAGCAGGTGTACCTTGTCTTCATTATTATACTATGGGAGATTCGATCACTACAAAAAAGATCATAGAAGGCTTCGCGTAATTGATTCTTAATCATAACATCTTTCTTGCTAATAATATAATGCTCTTCTCTAGGTTTGATTAAAGTCTAAGTCGAAAGGCTTACAGGAGGGGAATTCAGAAGTAGACTAACTTTCAAAGAAGATAGCTCCTGAAATAACCAAGAGGTAAAAGAAGCGTGGCCCTGACTGGGTTTTGGGATGACTGAACGATCTAGGAGAGTGGCGACTATAGTCGACAAGAGAAGGAAGGCGAAAGGGGCAGGTGGCTTTAAGGCAGCCTTGCGTGCTGCATTGGGTCAGTCTAGATTTTTTTGGTTCGTTTTTTGGGCAATAAGACTGATTGATCTTTTATGCAAATAAAAGTGATAATGAAATTATCAAAAGAAAGAACACGATAGTGGAGGGCGGAATGAACGCCCGTCCTTGCGAAGGACTTGTCTAGGTTGAAAATAATACCTTGAATTTAGGCAAAATATAAGAAAACCGGGGTTTTAATTTAGGAGTAAAACCTATGCAAACATAGATTTATAAAGAATATTCCTAATTGTGAATATCCCTATTGGAAAATAAAATAGGAAGCATCTTTACGACACTTCCCATTAAAACTATTAGTTCAATTACTTGGTAATAATTAAATAATAATGACAGCTACCTTATAAGAAGAACATTTGTCATTAAAACCTAAAATTCCAAGGTGTGGATGACTTATATTTCCCACAATATTACTATAGAATATTTTCTGTGTGTCTTGGAAATTTTTGTCATCATAAAGCGTAACTTTCAACTGCTTATTGCTATTGAAATCAGAAAGAGTTCCTTTCAAAGAAGTCGTTTTGTCATTAAATCCTTTTTTAAATGGATTCGTACTATACGAGTTTTTTAGATCTGAATCTGAATAACTTTGACCAAAACTTCTGCTTCGGGTTAGGTACCTGTCTTGATAAAAATTATCGTCATACAGCGTTACCGACCAGTCATCAAATCTCTTTCCGATAGTGTTTGTCCCTTGTGATTCAGTGTACTCAACATCATTGGGATACAATGGAGAATCCTGACTTGTCAAAACAGTAATGTCAAATCCATTTTCATCTTCCCGAACAATCGTAACAGTAGACAGATTTTCAGCAAGAAAAGCTTCTACTTCATTCTTAAATTCACCAAAATCTCTATACTCAAGACCATTTTCGTCTTGAAATAGCTTTACTGTAACATCTCCAATTCCTTCATAATGCATTACTTGCTCCTCCAACAAAACTGGTTCAAAATCTTTAGCAGAATCGTTACATGAACATACTAACAATAGGGCAATAAAAGGCAATGTTGCCCTTAGACAATACTTAAACATAATTTGTAATTTAAAAAATCTTAACTAATATAATTTATCGATGCAAACCTACAACTAAAAATAGTTCTTGTCAATAGTTTCTTTAATATGTATTTTTTTTACAACCAATAATTTATGCCCAAAAGTTCTGCAACGCTCTATTTTACATGTGCTTCAAGAATCCAAAAAAAATAATATTTTTTCTAAAAATATTTTAGGGCAAAATGCAGCCAAATATTAAGTATTTTTTAACGCAAAATCTCAATATTAAAATTATCATACGCGCCTAACTCATTTGATTGAATATCTTCTCATTTATTCAAAAAAATTGTACAAATATTTCATCTTAATCATCGATTATCCTTCTGTATTAAGCATTATTTTTAGTTTTGCACCTTCTAATCTAATCAAAATCCAACCTATGCCAGATATTAAGTTATTTAGCGGCGAAAACTCTCAATACTTATCAGAAAAAATAGCAGATTTTTACGGCTATCCTTTGGGAGATATAGAATTAAAAAAATTCTCAGATGGAGAAATGCAAATTGTCATCAATGAATCTGTGAGAGGTGCATATGTATTTTTCATTTGCTCAACCTTTGCTCCGTCCGAAAATCTAATGGAACTGCTTTTAATGATAGATTCCGCCAAAAGAGCTTCGGCTGGATATATTACAGCGGTGATTCCATATTTCGGATATGCTCGTCAAGACAGAAAAGACAAACCCAGAGTACCTATTTCTGCAAAATTGATGGCCAATGTTCTGGAAGCAGCTGGTGCCAATCGTGTAATGACCATGGATCTCCATGCGGACCAAATTCAAGGATTTTTTGATATTCCTGTGGATCACCTCAAGAGTGAGGCCATCTTTATGCCCTATCTAGAATCTCAAAACTTGTCCAACGTTACTTTTGCATCCCCGGATGTCGGTGGTGTGAAGAGAGCACGATCATATGCTCAATACTTCGGGAGAGATTTGGTCATCTGTGACAAGGAAAGAAGAAAAGCCAATGAAGTAAAACAAATCACCGTAATTGGAGAGGTTAAAGGTGCAGATATTATATTGGTAGATGACATCATCGATACTGCTGGCACCTTATGCAAAGCAGCCGATGCTCTAATTGAAAAAGGAGCCAAGAGCGTAAGAGCTATGTGCACGCATCCAGTATTGTCAGGAGCAGCTTACGAAAACATCGCTAAGAGTTCATTAACCGAATTAATAGTCACCGATACTATTCCACTGAAGAATAAAAGTAAGAAAATCAAAGTATTGCCATGTGCGAAACTTTTTGCCAGAGCAATCAGAAATACACATGAATACAAATCAATAGCTGCACTTTTTGTTGAAAAAAAGCCTCAAAAATAATTTATAAAACCTCAATTCAACTTGTAGGATAATTCAATAAAAGAATTATCTTTGCAGTCCTTTTCAGAAAAAAGTTAAAATACTGTCATGGAAATAGTAAAAGTAGAAGCACAAGCTAGAGAGTCTTTTGGTAAAAAACATACCAAGCGTGTAAGAAAAGAAGGTCTAGTGCCAGCTATTATATATGGAGGTGAAAATAACACTGCAATCAGTGTCACTCCAAAATCTGTAAAATCATTGGTTTACACACCAGATTTTAAACTTGCAGAGATCAGCGTAAATGGTGAGGCGCACAAGTGTATTCTTAAGGATATTACTTTTCACCCACTATCAGACGAAATCACTCATATTGATTTTTTAAGAGTTATCCCAGGAAAGTCTATTAAAGTAGAGATACCTGTTGACTTTAAAGGAAAGTCTCCTGGAGTAAAAGAAGGTGGTAAACTTATTTCTCAAATGAGAAAAGTAAAAGTAAAAACCACTCCAGAAGTATTAGTGGACAAAGTATTTGTTGACATTTCTACTCTTGAATTGGGTAACTCAGTGAGAGTAAGAGATATCGAATTTCCTGAAGGTATGGAAGTCATGACCACTGGTGCTACTCCAGTTGCCATTGTCGAAGTACCAAGAGCTCTTAAGAGTGCAGAAGCTGAAGCAGCCAAGGAAGAAGGTGCTGAAGAAACTGCAGAAGTCGCAGAGGCAGCAGAATAATATTGAATTAATATTAAACAATATATCAAAGCCGAATACTAAATGTGTTCGGCTTTTTTCATTATATCCACTGCACTTTCCATCATTTAAGATCAACCACTGCTTGATTCTTTACGCTTAAATGAATATTCTAACCCTCTACTTTCATATAATTTACATATTTTTATTTTTTGAATTTGTAAGTCACTTTTATGTATTTCAAAGATATTCCAGGTAAAGAGGCAGAGAAGCAATTTTTATTATCCAATGCAAAGGCCGATAGACTAGCACATGCCCAACTATTTTTGGGTAGAACAGGTAGTGGCCAACTTCCCCTGGCATTGGCTTTTGCCAGCTATCTTTTATGTACCAATAGGACAGAGACTGACAGTTGTGGTGAATGTTCCGCATGCCTCAAGTCTCAAAAATTTATACATCCAGATGTTCATTTTTCATTCCCTGTTGTCAAGAAAGATGGTAAAAATAGAAACGAAACTACCAGCAATGATTTCCTAAATGAATGGCGGTCTGTACTTAAAAAAAATCCGTACCTGGACATGAAGACATGGCTTCACAGTCTAAATTTGGAAAACGGTCAGGCAAATATCAATGTTAAAGAATGTGTCGAAATCGTCAAAAAACTTGGTTTGAAAACATTCGAATCTGAATACAAGGTACTCATTATGTGGATGCCAGAATATCTAAGAAATGAAGGGAATAGGCTGCTAAAATTAATAGAAGAACCACCAGACAATACCATTATCCTCTTGGTGGCCGAAAAACAAGATGCTATTCTCAATACGATCCTCTCAAGAGTCCAGCTATTGAAGGTGCACCCATTCACAGACGAACAAATAAAACTTCATTTGGAAAGTACGCTGAATATCTCTCCAGCCGATGCCGAACAATTTATCGGCATTGCTGACGGAAATATGAATACTGCAATAAACCTTGCCAGCCAGGAAATTGTTAATTATTCTGATTCGCTATTTCAATGGTTAAGGGTGGCTTACAAAATGGAACCTGTAGAAATGGGTAAATGGGTCAACGAAATGTCCAGTTGGGGAAGAGAAAATCAAAAGAATTTTCTGGAATATGGACTCCATTTTTTTAGAGAATATTTGTTTTCTTTGAATACAGGAAGAAAAAACCTTCGTTTGAACGAATATGAACTGTCGATAGCCGAAAAAATGACTAGCTTGCTAGATATTTCGAAAACAGAACAATTAATTTTAATTTTGAATGATTGTATTGGTGCTGTCGAAAGGAATGCGAATCCAAAAATTTTATTTCTTGCGGATAGTTTAGACATTGGAAGAGTGATGAGAAATATAAGCGTGGGTAAGGAAATCTACCGCGCATAAAGTTTTTACTTAACGATAAGAAGGTGATATTTCACAGTCTTTGATAAACATATAGAAATGGGATGTAGTAGTTGTGGTACTGGAAGTCCAGCAGGATGTGGAGATAATGGACATTGTTCTACAGGAGGCTGTAATAAAAAGAATACATATGATTGGATTTCTGTACTAGATATACATGATCCAAGTGCTTTTAAAATAGTTGAGGTCAGCTTCAAAAAAGGAGCAAGGAAAGATTTTTTCATTAACGAATTGTGGTCTAATGCTGAAACTGGCGACTTGGTTGTTGTCGAGACAGATAGCGGACTAGATACTGGTCGAATTTCCCTTTCAGGAGAATTGGTCCGAACTCAAATGAAAAAAAGAAAAGTCAATATTGATAGAATTACACACAAAGTAATTCGAAAGGCCAATACACGAGATATTGAAAAGCTCAACGAAGCTAGAAATTTGGAAAAACCTACCTTGGTACGTGCACGAGTCATTGCCAGAACTTTGGGCTTGGAAATGAAAATCGGTGATATAGAATACCAAGGTGACAAGAGAAAGGCTACTTTTTACTATACCGCAGAAGGTCGGGTCGATTTTAGAGAACTCGTACGAAGTTATGCCAAAGAGTTTCGAGTAAAAGTCGAAATGCGTCAGATAGGTGCACGCCAGGAATCTGCCAGAATTGGTGGTATCGGATCTTGTGGTAGAGAACTGTGCTGTTCTACTTGGTTGTCAGATTTTCAATCCGTAACAACTACAGCCGCAAGATATCAGAATATCGCCATCAATCAGACCAAGCTTTCTGGTCAGTGTGGAAGACTGAAGTGTTGTCTAAATTATGAGTTGGACACCTATATGGATGCCTTAAAAGAATTCCCAAAAGGAGTCGATTATGTCAAAACCAAAAGAGGTAAGGCCGCATTGATCAAAACCGACATTTTCAAAGGAATCATGTATTATGGATATACCGATGAAAAGACAAGAAGCCCAATGGTAGCGCTCGACCTCGATCGTGTAAAAGCCATTCAAAAAATGAACAAATCTGGAGAATTGCCTGATGAATTAATAGATCGTGCAGCACAGATTGAGATAGAAAGTACCCAGGAGAAAGAAATTGAATTCGCTGATGTTACGGGTGAAATAGAATTGCCTAACATCAAAAAGAAGAAAAGGCGAAATAATAGAAAAAAGAGATCAAATAATAAAGCAAATACTGGAAACAGACCAAAAAATCAAGGTCCTTCTGGTAAGCAAAATCAAGCCAAATCTGGAGATTCTTCCAATAAAAAACCTTCAAACAAAAGAAGGAATAATAGGAGAAGACCTAATAAAAAATCTGGAAATCAAGGTCCTTCTTCTGCTAACAAAAATTCAAAAGAATAAAATTATATGGAATACGATGTAGTTGTAATTGGCTCAGGTCCTGGCGGATATGTGGGAGCCATAAGATGTGCTCAATTGGGCATGAAAACAGCAATAATTGAAAAATACAATACTCTTGGTGGTACATGTCTGAATGTCGGATGTATCCCTTCAAAGGCACTTCTGGATTCATCAGAGCACTATCACAATGCCGAACATACATTTAAAGAACACGGCATAGGTCTAACTGGGCTTAAGGTGAATCTGAAGCAAATGATTGCCCGAAAAAATGGTGTGGTTGAGCAAACTTGCAGTGGGGTTGAATTCTTAATGAAAAAAAATAAGATTGAAGTTTTTCACGGAATAGGATCATTCAAAGATGCCAATACCATAGAAATTAAAGCTGCTGATGGCAAAACCTCAGAAATCAAAACCAAAAAGACCATTATTGCGACAGGTTCCAAACCCGTGACTCCTCCTTCATTTAATTATGACAAGAATAGGGTGATAACCTCCACGGAAGCATTGAACATAGAAAAGCTTCCTAAGAAAATGGTGATTATCGGTGCTGGAGTTATCGGACTCGAATTGGGATCTGTATTTTGCAGATTGGGAACAGAAGTCGAGGTAGTAGAATTTCAAGACAGGATACTCGCTGGCATGGACAAGGATTGTAGCAGAGAAATGATGCGCTCATTGAAAAAATTGGGCATGAAATTTCACCTCAAACATATGGTAACAGGTGTAAAAGCTACAAAAACAACCGCTACCGTAAGTATCCAAAAAAGAGATAGCGAAAAGACCTTTGACATCAAAGCAGATTATTGTCTGATAGCTATAGGCAGGCGACCGTATACTGATGGATTAGGTCTGGAAAATGTTGGAATAACCCGCGACGAAAAAGGAAGAATCAATGTAAATGATCACTTGGAAACGAATGTTCCTGGAATCTATGCTATTGGTGATGTAATAGTAGGAGATATGCTCGCGCATAAAGCTGAAGAAGAGGGAGTATTTGTTGCAGAGCTTCTAGCTGGACAACGTCCACATATTGATTACAACTTGATCCCTGGAGTGGTGTACACATGGCCCGAGGTGGCTGCTGTAGGCAAGACCGAAGAACAACTCAAAGAAGCTGGAATTGCATATAAAGTTGGTAAATTTCCTTTCAAGGCACTTGGCCGTTCAAGAGCCAGTATGGATACAGCAGGTATGGTGAAAGTGCTGGCCGATGCCGCCACTGATGAACTGCTAGGAGTACACATGGTAGGTCCACGTACAGCAGACGTAATCATGGAAGCGGTAGCCCTTATGGAATTCCGAGCATCAGCAGAAGATATGGCTAGAATCTGCCACCCCCACCCTACCTACACAGAGGCTGTGAAAGAAGCTGCATTGGCTGCTACAGACAATCGCGCCCTGCACATCTAATTTGGGTAAATCACAATTAATAAAGCTCAAATGATTCTATGTCTTATTAGAATTATTTGAGCTTTTTTATTCCAGCCATTGCAACTTTTTTTGCCTTTTTCAATCTATATTAGTATATTCATAACAAAGTGTTAAAATCTAGCGAATAAGACAATCCCCTTATAAAAACTCGTTACTTTTCAATATGCACTAAGTTAGCCCACGAAGTTCATTATAATAACATACCCAACTTAAATCAATGAAGAAATCAATTGTCTACGGAATTTCTGTTCTCGCTATTGCAGCAATAGCCTATTTTTTCTTGAAACCAAGTGTAACTGCTTCCAATTCTAATCTTTTTGCATCAGCCAAACAATCTAATTTTCTGGTATCGGTAAGTGCAACAGGAGAGCTCAAGGCAAAAAAGTCTACAAAGATAAGAGGCCCTCAGGGAATGCGATCCGCCCAAATTTACAACACCACTATAAAAGATATCATTCCAGAAGGCACCTTGGTTAAAAAAGGGGACTATGTAGCTTCTTTGGACAAATCAGAATTGGCAACCAAAATTCAAAATGTCCAAACCGAAATAGAAAAAGAAAATACCAAGTTGGAGCAAATCAAAATTGATACTGCTATTCAGATGAAAGGAATTCGCGATCAGATTGCAGATCAGGAATTTAATATGGCTCAAGAACGACTTGAAATTGAAAGAAATAAGTATGAACCTCAAATGGTCATTGAACAATCTGAACTGAAATTGAAAAATTCGGAGAGATCGATGGACCAGCTGAGAAATAAAGCTGAATTGATGGTGATTCAATCCGAAGCCAAGGTGAGAGAAATAGAAGCCACAATCAAACAGCAAGCGGCAAAATTGAAACAGATGATGGACCTCTCGGTGGCTTTCAGTATCAAAGCCCCTGAAGATGGGATGTTGATATATCAAAGGACCTGGAATGGTAAAAAAGGGCCTGGTTCGCAAATCAGTGGTTGGGATCCTACAGTGGCCGAATTGCCGGACCTGACTAAAATGACCTCGGTGGCTTACATCAGTGAGATTGACATATCCAAAATAAAGAAAGGACAGAAAGTAAATATCAAAGTAGATGCCTTCCCGGAAAAGGAGTTTGATGGACAAATAATTACAGTAGCTAATATCGGCCAGGAATTAAGAGGACAGGAAGCCAAGGTATTTGAAATCGTAATTGCTATCAATCAAACGGATGATATATTGAGGCCTTCCATGACGACGACCAATGAGATTCACATTTATGAATATGAGGAGGTAATCAGTATTCCTTTAGAAGCTTTTTATAGTGATAGTGTGGATTACGTGATCGTAAAAGAACCTAAAGGTCTGGTGCGAAAACAAATCATTACTGGTGCTACCAATGAAAATAGCATCATTGTAGTGGAAGGAATATCGGCCAATACCAAGGTCTTATTAACTCCGCCAGACAATCTTGACAAAATTCCATTTGAATATCTTGAACCAGGAATTGCGGAGGCCGCTACAGATGTTCTGGACAATTGGAAAAAAGCTAAAGAAGAATACGATAAGCTAAATGAGACTGCCGTCAAAGGAAACGAAGATCAAAACAAAGATTTTGGCGGTGGCAATACGATGATATTCTTTTAAGTACACATAGTATATTTCTTAACCGATAATCAAATAGCCTATGTTCACGTACTTTCAACGTAATATTAAACTAGCTTTGGATGGTATCAACCAAAACAAACTCAGAGCCTTCCTTACCGCTCTTGGGATTATTTTTGGTGTATTTGCCGTTGTAGCCATGTTGGCAATTGGAAACGGTGCCAAAAAATCGATTCTGGACCAACTCAAGATTATCGGAACAAATAACATTGTCATCAATTCCATCCCACCTGACCCAACAGAAGAAGCAGAAGAAGAGGATCGAAGTAAGGAAGAAAAAAAATCTTTTTCACCAGGATTAACCCTTTTGGATGTAGAAGCAATAAAAGGTCTTATACCCAACATTGAAAGCATTTCTTATGAATCAGGAAGCGATGCCAAACTTCTATTTGAAAAGAATACTGTAAAATCAAAATGTCAAGCTGTAAATAATGACTTTTTTGAAATAAATAATCTCCTCCTGTATAAAGGGTCATATTTTACACAACATCACGAAAAAAGCGGTGCCCGGGTATGCATTCTGGGAGCTAATGCAGCGTCCAGACTTTTTCTTGGTAAAAATCCAATAGGTCAGAATGTAAAGGCCAATAATGTAATATTCAAGGTAATTGGAGTTTTAAAAAGGCGAATGATATCTAAAGAGGCTTTAGCCAAATTGAATGTCAATAGTTATAGCAACAACATTTTCATTCCAATGGAAACCTATAAACTAAGAGTTGATAATAAAATTCGAATTGGAAGAGAGGATGTCAAAAGGAGCAATGATGATGAGACCGACATTCAAAATTATCACCAATTAGACAAAGTCGTAGTCAAAGTAAAAGATGCAAACTTGATGGAATCCAGTGCAGCTTTGATAAATAGACTATTACTGCGAAGACATAATGATCAAGTCGATTTTGAAGTAAAGGTCCCTGAATTATTGATCAAACAACAACAAAACACCCAAGAAACATTGAATTTCATCTTAGCAGTCATAGCTGGAATTTCATTGCTCGTGGGGGGCATTGGGATTATGAATATCATGTTGGCCAGTGTCTTGGAAAGAATAAAAGAAATTGGGCTGAGAAGGTCGATTGGCGCAACCGAGAAAGACATTGTTTATCAATTCTTGTTAGAAGCAGTGTGCATCAGTCTTGCGGGTGGAGTGATTGGTGTAGTACTCGGAATTGGAGGTGCAAAATTTATTGCTAAGTATGCAGATATAGTAACTGAGATTTCATTCACCTCTATTTTAGTAAGCTTTGTGATCGCTGTAGGAATTGGAATTATCTTCGGAATAATGCCCGCAAAAAAAGCAGCAAAATTGGACCCTATCACTGCACTTAGAACCGAATAAAAATTAATACTAAAGAAACCGAGATTACTTATGAATCGAATTTTTCTTCTTGTGCTATTTAACTTTTTCTGCCTGAATCCAACCATTCAAGCACAAGAGGTAATATACGCAGACATCAATGAAATAATAGAGTCTGCCCAATCTGACTCACCAAATTATCTATTGGCAAAAACAAGAGAAAATAACGCCTATTGGGTATATGTAGCCGCAAAATCAGTGTTCAAGCCACAGTTGAATTTTTCAGCTCTATTGCCAAGTATAAATAGGAGTATCTCAGACATTACTTTAGCTGGTGGAGTTAGAACCTTTGTCACAACTTCCAATATGATAAATATCGTAGGTGTGAGTTTGAATCAAATCGTATCTGCGACAGGAGGTAATGTTACTGTTTCTTCGGGTCTCCAAAGACTTGATGACTTTGGTAGTTTGGGTGGGCCATCCAGTTATTTGTCTACTCCAGTAAATATCCGATTTGATCAACCATTGTTTAGACTCAACCCTTACAAGTGGGATAAGAAGGAGGCAGAAATTAACTACACGGCCTCAAAAAAGAGGTATGTCGAAGATCGAGAAAGAATAGCTTTCGAATCGGTCAACAACTTCTTTGATTTGTACATTTCAAAAATTAATTTGGAGGAATCCATTCGGAATAGTGCCTATTTGGATTCTCTAGCCACCAATGCCGAGGGTAGATTTAGTGTAGGTAGAATATCTGAGACAGAGCTTTTACAAATTCAATTGAGCGCCAAAAATGCCAAAGGTACCGTGGCTAGAAATAGACTTAGCGTCCAAAACAAAATCGAAACCCTTAGAGATTTTCTGGGCATTCAAAAACAAGTTGACTTTGATCTTGAAACCCCACTCCCTATTACTGTTTTTGAAATAGACAAAGACAAGGCCTTGGAGTATGCACTAAAAAATAGAAGTATTACAGAAGACTTTCGCTTGCGTCTCCTGAATGCCGAGCGGCAAATGGAAACTGCTCAAAAAAACAATGGTCCGAGTTTACGTCTAAGTGGTTCATTCGGTCTTACACAAACTTCAGGCAGTCTATCAGGTGCTTATCAACAGCTCCTGGATCGAGAAGAAGTCAGCCTATCCATCGATATTCCCATAGCAGATTTTGGAAGAAGAAGGGCTCAAAAAGAAATTGCCAAATCGAATCTGGAACTGACTCAACTTCAATTGAGGCAAGATCAAGTCTCCTTTGAAAGAGAGATTTTGGTGAATGTAGAACAGTTTAAATTGAAGAGAGATCAATTGAAGCTGGCTGAAGAATCTCTGGAGATAGCAAGAAAGAGGGTTGATATCGCAAAGAAGAGATTTAATATTGGCAAAATTGATGTAACCAATCTGAATATTGCTATCCAGGAGGAACTGAGTGCTCAACAGAGCTATTATTCTACTTTATGGGACCTTTGGCGTGCACATTATACCATAAGAAATTTGACACTCTACGATTTCGAAAAAGATATACCGTTGGAATAAATCAAATTATGAAGTGATTTAAGAACGTATGTTAAGATGATTTGTAAGTGCTTGATTTACAAGTTGAAGCCTTTTTTTTGAGGATCATAGCCAAAGCTACGTGACGAAAAAAAAGGCGAAAAGTTGTAATTCAATGACTTGCAAAGGAATTAATAATATGTTTTTAAATCACTTCAATGTATGGTGATTGTTTGCAATTGATCGCCGTGATTAATGACTTGATCTAATTATTGGAGAGATTGACAGTATAGAAAGCTATATTTGTAGTTCTAAGCAATTAATAAATAATGAGCCAGTTTATAAAAAATGTTTCTGCAGCAACCATAGGTGTATTCATAGCACTTATAATAATGTTCTTCTTTTTTGTAATCCTTTTAGGAAGCCTTGCAGATTCCAAACCCACCGTCTCGAAAAATACAGTATTAAAACTTGATCTCTCAACAGCAATCCCAGAAATCACAGGAAATATTGAATCTTCTGGCCTCAATTACGACAATGCGGGAGCGCTTGGTCTTAACACAATTACCCAACTCATAGAACATGCTGCTAAAGATGATAAAGTAAAAGGTATCTTGATTAATAGTAGCAGCGTTGGAGGTGGACAGGCCACTATAGCAAGTATTCGAGAATCTTTGATGAAATTTAAGGAAAGCGACAAGTTCATCTATGCTTACTCTGATTACTACAGTCAATCTGCTTATTACCTGGGGTCGACAGCAGATTCTATCTTTTTGAATCCTCTTGGCATGGTAGATATAAAAGGCTTTTCTGCTTTTATTCCATTTTACAAATCCGCCATGGACAAAGTAGGAATATCAATGAATGTCTTCTATGCTGGTAATTTCAAGAGTGCCACCGAACCCTATAGAAGGTACGAGATGAGTGAAGAAAATAGACTCCAAACGAAAGAATTTCTTGAAAGCATGGTAGATCATTACAAACAAGCCATTGCCGAATCTAGAAACCTATCGATAGAAGATGTAGATCAAATAATGGTAGATTATAAAGGTAGAAATGCCCAATCTTGCCTGGCTTCTGGATTAGTAGATAGATTGACCTATTGGGATGAAGTGAAAGCAAGTATTCATAAGAAATTAGGTCTAAAAGAGGATAAGGAAGTAAAATTCAAAAAGCTCAAGGATTATAAAGAAGCGGTAACACTAAGATATGGCAAGAGTAAATCAGATGACAAGATTGCAGTAGTATACGCTGAGGGGACCATCACATATGGTACGAATACAAAAGGTCAAATAAGTGAAAACAAGTATCTCAGAATATTCGAAGATTTGGAAAAGGACAAGGACGTGAAGGCAGTAGTACTGAGAGTCAATAGCCCAGGTGGTAATAGTTTGACTTCGGATATCATTTGGAGAGGAGTAGAAAAATTAAAAGCAGCTGGAAAACCAGTGATTGCCTCATTTGGAGATTATGCCGCTTCGGGAGGATATTATATTGCGGCTGGAGCGAACTCTATAGTCTCAGCACCGAATACATTGACAGGATCAATAGGTGTGTTCATGATGTTTCCCAATGCCACTGAATTGTTAAATGAAAAACTGGGAATCTCATTTGATGAAGTCAAAACACACCCAATGGCAGTGGGTTTGACACCAATGAAAAATTTGACTGATAGTGAAAAAGAGTTGCTACAGGAAGGTACGATCCAAACATATGACACCTTTCTCGAACGAGTTTCTGCAGGTAGAAATATGACCGTGGATCAAGTCCATGAGATAGCTCAGGGGCGAGTATGGACTGGGACCAAAGCCAAAGAATTGGGGCTGGTGGATGAGATCGGAAGCCTGGAAGATGCTGTAAATATTGCTGCTGAATCTGCAAACATCGAAGAATACAAGATTAAGTCCTTCCCAGAAATCGAGGAGGACTTCTTGGAGCAAATAATCAAAGGACTGGCATCAACCGAAGATTTAAATGCCAAACTTGGAATGAATGCTTCAGATATCAAACTATTAAATGAGTATAAAGAGATAAAGTCATTCCTGATGGATAGATCTCCTCAAGCACGACTTCCTTTCATTTTTAATATTGATTAAATAAATCCTTTGTGAAATTGTCACTTTTTCGATTCGCAAAAAAAACAAAGAGTCAATTTCCCTAATTTGAGCACTATATTAAACCACAAGGTTTACAATGCTAGGCGCGAAGAGCTTCACTAAGAAACCGAGTTGCAAAAGATTTCATTTGAGAAAATAGGTTAATTTTATACCATTGTGTAAAATTAATGCTGAATGAAAAATCTGTTTGTTGCCTTTCTAGTGAGCTATTCTTTTGTGCTTCAAGCCCAGGATTGCAATAAACTGGGTGTCTGGATGTGGCATTTTGAGATAACTGGTTTTGACTCCCATGAAGCTCTTGCTGATTCTTTGGTCAATATGGGAATAAAAAGAATCTATGTCAAGGTGGCTGATGGCACCATCAATACAACCATCTGGCCTGAATTAATTGATACTACCCTCATATCGACCTATCATAATGCTGGAATGGAAGTCTGGGCCTGGTCCTACAACTACCCTAATAATTTTGATGCTCAAGCCGAAGCACTTTCTATGGCCGCTCATACTGGCTATGATGGTTTTGTAATTGACGTAGAAATGCAGTTTGACAACAAACCTTTGGAAACCGAAGATCTATTTAGCGCCTTCTATAATGCCAGAGAACAGGCGATTGAAGATCATATTATTGATGAGGATTTTAAAATATATTGTACGACCTGGGGCAATCCAAAAGATCACCAATTTTCAATAGACAAAATAGATCCTTATGTAGATGGGTATATGCCTCAAACTTATGTTGAGATTTGGGGACAATCCTATTTGGACAATATTACTTTCTGGATCGAAGAAGGCAATAAGGAATACGCTGAATTGGGGGCAACAAAGCCCATACATCATATAACTGCGATGGAAAGTGGACATATGTCAGCAGATCAGGTAAACGAATTTATAGCTGCGAGTGGCCCTGAAACATCTATATGGCGTATACCTGGTGGAGGCACTCCACTAAGTATTTGGGAACAATGGGATGCTGTGGAATGGGATTACAATTTTTGCGATCCAACACACATAGATTTCAAAATAGAACACGAAATATCTGTCTATCCAAATCCTGCGGCTAGCCATATCAATATTTCCCATCCCGCATTTGATGATCAATTGGAAATATTAGGCATGGATGGTATTGTTTACCTTCGATTCGACAGCATTCAAGATAAAATTGATATTTCGGCACTACCCAATGGAATTTACAATCTCAAAATTGGCTCATCCACTACTTGGTCAAATCATAAATTAGTAGTTTTCCACTAGCCCATTTATTCAGGATAATGTCTATGAGTATTTCAAACAAGAACTGGAAAAAGGCAAGACTTACCCTGGCGTATTTCATTCCAGTCATCTTGATAATAATAGTATACTTATCGAATAGATCTTTGTTTTTGGATAGTTTAAATTTGGCCAGAAATATTGCAGAAAGCAGTTTTTCAGAATTAGCGAGTCCTTTGAAATACCAACAAAGTGCCCCGTTGCTCTTCCTTTATTCAGTAAAGTGTATAACATTGGCCTTTGGAGTCTCAGAATATACACTCCGATTCTTACCATTGCTGTCTGGACTAGGTTGTCTATTCTTTTTTGGATGTGCGCTTAAAAGATTACTCAAAACTGACTATGTTCTTATAGGTGTATTTTGGCTCGGCACGCATTCGATGTTTTTAAGATACGCTACGGAATTCAAGCAATATATGACAGATGCTTTCGTGTGTATATTTCTTATTTGGTTGGCTCTTGGCATCGACCGACTTACCAGAAAAAACACCCTAATTATTGGAATTCTTGGTGCCGTCTCCATATGGCTCAGCATGCCGTCAATCTTCGTATTGGTGGGACTGATTGGCTACTACTTCCATAAACAATATAAATCAAGGCTCTCACCAATTCCTGTCATTATCCTTAGCCTATGGTTTGCCCTCAATTTTGTTTTAGAATATTTTCTAATTCTACTACCAGCAATAGACAGTAATCATATGCAAAATTTTCATCAGAATTACTTTTTGGATGGAGCATTTTGGAAACTTGATTCATTAAAACATGATTTTGGTTTGATCGTAAGTACCATTCGTCTAGCCGTGGGTAAATCAGGTATTGCTATCGGTGTGGCCTTGGTATTAATTTTGAGCAGTATCAATGATTTTATCAGAAAACGAGAAAGTGTAGGGCTTCTGCTGGTATTGCCACTAATAGCAGTTTTTGGCGCTTCATTTCTTGAAAAATACTCCTTAATTGAAAGGTTGATGCTATTCACCTTACCAATTTTGTTTTTTCTAATATTAAAAGGAGTAAATGTTGTTTTCGAACGACTGAGAAATAAAACCACTGCGTTGAAATATCCAATTTTTGCAATTATTAGTTTGGCTTTTTTAATTGGATTTGTTCAAACGAATGGCTTCAAATACCTAATCAATCCATTAGAAATTGAAGATAACCGATCGGCTTTGAACTACATTGATGATCATGCAAAAAGCTCGAATTCAATAATATGCACCCAATTGGCCTATCCTGCATATTCTTATTACACGATGCATGACAAAAATCATAAAAGTCTGAATCTTGGCAAAGCTGTTGGTGCCAAATATGGTGACTCAATCGTAAAATTGGCTGTAGATAAGTGTAAAAAGGACCACGAAGATGTCTGGGTACTTATGGGGCACATGCAAGAAAACGAAATTTCCAAGCTTATTTCAGATTTGGAAGGAGCTGGTGAAATAAAAAATAGCTACAGAACCAATCATTCTGCAGCTATTTTATTTTTTACTCAATAAGCGGTCGATACCAATTTAACATCATTAAAAATTGAGAAAAACTATATACGAAGTCTATTGGGCAACTACATTTGGTCACAATATACTAACTCACAGATCGAATAAAAACAACAAATCGGTTTTTGGAAGGCCCCTTGTCATATTTTCTTTTCGGTGACTCGTATATAGTTTTAACGGATCTCAAAATTGAAAAACTCTTTAGTTTCTCCTCAATTGTTAAATTGATAGAACAAATATAGCATAAAACATATTATAAAAAAATGTAATATGTAATTTACTCACATTTTTATTTTATATATATGTTTTAATAGCAATTATTAACATTATATAATATTGTTTATCAGATATTTATGATATTTCACTTCATTGATTATATTAACTCAAATTTCAAAAATAATTTTTCAGTTATGTCAATTTTATCAATTTACAAATCCATCTTAAAATAAATCAGCCCCAGAAAAATACTTTTCCAGGGCATCTATGAAAGTTATCAGAATCGCCTTTTTTACGAATTACAAACTACATGCATAATTGTCTGATCTCACTGTGATTTTGACATCTCCAGATTTCAACTTCCGTATTTCTATTGGATTGTCAAGATCAATTTTCACTTTGTACAAATCTCCTTCCTTGTCTTCTATAAATGTGGATTCATCTTTGAATGTCTGAAGTCTTGCTCTCGAATCGATCATACTTTGCAGTAGATGATATGCATCCATCAATCTTATATCATTTAGGTACAATTCAAGCTTGTATTCATCATTTTTATTGGTCCGAACAAGTTTTTCGCCTCCAATATACTTGTTGGTTACTTTTTTCAAGGTCCCTGCTTCGACTGTATCACTATCACTTTCTCCAAGATTGACATCAGTCCACGATTCCAGCGGATAGATTAGATCCAAGTCCAATTGACATTTCTCAAATTCGTAAATTGGCATCGGCAGATCGGACAAATATCCATCAAACATAAATCCCGTAACTCCGTCATGTTCCACATACAACCATTTGCCCTCCACCCAATTCAATTTCTCAATTAATTGAGTACTATCCGGTTGGTTCAATACTTGCACACTTGACCCAAACTCCACGACACCCAATGATTCTGAGTTCATATCTGGCGCTACTCTGAGCGTAAGCCCGGAATTGGCAACCACATAAAGTTGAGTACCCTCAATAAATCCAGGTCCATGACTGGCCCACAACTGGATGTAGAATAATACCATTAGAGTGATGGCAACTGCCTTTTTTATTACTCTAAAATTTGCTGTTCTTTCTTTGATTACTAAAGCTGACATAATACTAGGTTTTTAGATTAAAAAATATGTTGGTTGAATAAAATCAGCTGCTATGCATATTGGTTGAGGATCATCTTTCACAGCAGATTCGTTGATGAATACTTCTGATGAAAGTATGTTGAGCAAACAAATCAAGCCCAAGGCATAGATGAAATTATTATTTCGATGTGATTCATTATTTGTATTCATAATTCAAATGTTATGTTACAAATATGAAGTAAGAATTGAAGGTTTGAGGGCCTTCTCTATTATTCGTTAGAGCTTATCTATTATCTGCTAGAGTATTTAGTGATTGGTGTATGTATCTCGAATGTGATTGCCCATTTTCATTAGTTCATCCTGATTAATATCGGTCTTTCTTATCTTTATTACGAAACATCAAGGTCCTTTGTAAAAAACTCAATATCTAAAGTAGATTCTAGAAATAGAATGGAATCTATCATCACATGCAAATAGGACTATTGGGAATTGTTATGTCATAAATTAAATTAAAACCATTGGGCACTATTCATTACCTGAATCATTTGCTTTTCCGCCAATAGATTCCATTGCATCTACCGTCTTGTCCCAAAATGATTGGAATACAGGTTTTACAGCTCTAAAAACAGATTTTCCCGCTTCAGGAAGAGGTTCTAACAATGGATAGGTAATTGAACTGGTCTTAGTTTCCTCCTTTACAACATTATAATTGCCCAATACCCATAACACCATGCTGAGCAGAAAGGCAAAAAATAATCCTTGAAACAAACCGCCAGCCAGCTTATTTACTACATTAATATTTGCGGCTTCGAAAACGTCTTCCAATCTTCTTCCAATGAATCTCACCAAAGCCATCACCAATAAAAAGGTAATTACAATTCCAATTAAATATGTGATCGATGGAGAAATGTTGAATAATCCTTCCAAAACATTGATGGTTATCGGGGATAGTTTCATTGCAGCCAAGATTCCTATTAGAAGGCTTAAAGTATCGAAAACTGTTTTTATCAAGCCTCTGGAATAACCAGCATAGAAACCGAATGCCACAACTAAAACAACAAAAATATCAAGAACCATAAGGATTATAAATTGAATAATAAAAATTGAAATTGTATTAAATCAGGCTAAAAGTACCATTTGTATGTAAAATTTGGACTTTTATTCGACAAAAATGTAACTTTTCCACATAAATGCTGGTTTATCCACAAGCTCATAAAATATTAGTGGCAATACTAATATATTTTGTTTAGATTTGTTAAGAACAAAAAACATTTCCCAATTTTGAAACCATCAATTTTCATCTTCATATTTCTCATTTCGACTTCCTTGGGTATTTCTCAAGAGGCAAGTAGCAATGTTTCATTTATCGGTGAGAATGAAAAAGATTACGAATTATTGATGAGTGAATGTTCTACACCTTTATTATATGTCGCCAACAATAACATGGATGAAGCATATAAAATATGGACAGACATGCTTGCTTCTATGACAACCAAGGCCGAAGATCAAGGATTAGACATCAAGGGTGTAAAAATTTGGATCAATGTATTTTGGGAAGCTGATGGTTCGATCAAAAAAATAATGTACTACCCCAAGCCAAAATCTAAAAATATGGATTTTGACCAATTAACTACATTTTTTCAGATCTTTGCAGAAGATTTCAACCTAGATATTGATAATGAATCATGTTTTTCACATCATGGCACGGCAGCTTTTCCTGTCTTCCCAGAGTCTTCAATTAAATCAGAGGACAAAGGCAAAAGCAGGATTCAAATCAAAAACCAAACTAAAAATAGGCATTAGTAATTGTAGTCTACTTTTCACCAGTATTATCTCAATTTCATTTCTTTTGGGTTCTTGCTCAAATTCTAAATCTGAGGATTATGAATGGATTGAAACCGCCTCACCATTCGATTTTCATAGTATTGAATTGTATGATGACGTATTATATGCCACAGGTGGTGATGTTTGGAACAGAAGTAATTTAGCCACTTCGTCTAATGGAATAGAATGGTCTTTAGATTCACTCACTAATAAATCCATTTTTGACCTCTATTCAGATGATGAATCTTTATATGGAGTTGGCAATGATGGCTATATTTTCTCTGGACAACCTTCTCTTAAATTGAGTAGAACAAAGTATTGGGGAATGCTCAGAGCATTCACGGCAAGCAAGGAGGGATTTATCGCTGTGGGTGGAAAAGATTTTAATAAAGGTTGGATTTATAAGGTTAATTCTAAATTAAAAATCGATACTGTCCATATTTTTGAAAATGAAATCCTGACCACGGCATGTAATGCGTCTGGGAGATGTATATCATGTGGCTATGGTGTCATTCTGAAATCCGATGATTTTGGAAATTCATGGCAAAGGTCACCCGAAAATGGGGATTACTACAATTCTATTGCGGTCAATGATTCGGAAAAATTCTTCATAGTGGGATATAATGGGACAATCATCTATTCAGATGACAATGGTGAATCTTGGCAAAAAATAAAAAATGGACATTCACCTCTGGCCAACAACAAGCCCTTCAGATCAATAAAATTCAGGAGTAATAAAGGAGTGATTGTGGGTGACAACGGCCTTATCTGGCTTTCTGAAAATGGAGGAAAAGATTGGAATGACATATCTATTAAGACCGATATGGACTTGTTCGATTTTTCATTTTTTCAATCCAAAATTGTTTGTGTTTCCGAGGCTGGACAATTATTTGTTGTAGATCTCTAGTCCACCTTACGCTGCCGCTTCTGCTTTCATCTTATCAGACAATTCTTTTCCCAAATATCTATCTATGATTCCATGCGCCAAATATATGGTCGGAGTCAATAAAATGGCGACAATGAATTTGTAAATCAGATTTACCGTACCAATCGCAAAAACCATTGAAAGTTCCCAATCGGCACCAACATAAAAAGCAATAATCAAGACAACATAGCTGTCGATAAATTGCGAAACCAAGGTACTTCCCGTGGCTCTCAACCAAACCATCCGCTCTCCTGTCCACTTTTTGATTCTATGAAAAATAGCAACATCAACAATCTGTCCAATCAAAAAAGCAATCATCGAACCACCAATAATCCACATTCCTTGCCCCATGATCTTTTTGAATGATAGATTCATATCTTCAATGTGCAATGCCGAACTAGGGCCTAACTTTCCACTTTCATATTGCCACCAATCATTGGGTTCTAATCCGATAGCAAAATAGATCATGACAAAAGCGTAAATAATCAAGCCGATTGCTAAATATGAAAGTAATCTCACACTCTTCATTCCAAAGTATTCATTGATCACATCAGTCATTATGAAAATTACAGGCCAAAGGACTACTCCCGCAGTCAAATTAAATCCTAAATTCTCTACACCAAAAAATGAGAGCGCATATGGTTCTATCCCAATTGTTTTTTCAAAAGAAAAAATCTTCACACCTACAAATTCGGCTACAAGCGCATTGGCTATAAAGAATCCTGCCAGCAGTAGAAATAGCTTGAAGGGTTTGTGCTGGTGCATTGAGTTGATGGTGCCTTCGTTATTTTTCATAGGATTTAAAATGAATTCACTTTTGCCAGAAACTTCAAATATCTATTTAGAAATTGAATTCTCACAATTTCCTAAATAGGACTTTGAGAATCTTAAATTGACGGGTTGTTTATCTGGGCTTTGTCTTGAGTTCTTTCTTCACACCCATTTCCAAACTAAAATTTTAAATTTCCACTTTGATTCTTATCATATTAATCACACCTCATAAACCCTACCCTCTTCTCCTAACATGAGTCCATCAAACAATACACTACCCTGCTCCAAGAAGACATTGGTATCCAGGTATCGGGAAGAATAATGCCCAACTATCAATTTATTGATATTAGCAGATTTAGCGATTTGAATTGCTTGTCCCAGCGTGCTATGCATGCGCTCCTCGGCCAAATCTTTAAGATCATCCAGATAGGTGGTCTCATGATAGAGCAATGTACTATTGAAAATAATAGGTATTAGATCTGTGTCATATACAGTATCACTACAATAAGCATACGTCCTTGGCTTTCTCTTGGGATGGGTAAGTAATGAATTTACGATCTCTTCCCCATCTCTAATTATCGAAAGTCCTTGTTTTGCAGCCTTAATCTCATCGATACTCATTTCATATCTGGTAATAGCCTCAGATTTTATGTTCAATTCATCCACAGATTCGACAAATTTGAAGCCCATGGTAGGAATCCTATGCTTCATAGGAAATGTCTCTATGGATATTGATGCATTAATGGTAATGGTATTGGGCACTTCAGTATTATATTCTATGATATTCAAGTCGTAAGGCATAAATGCAGAAGAAGCCTCGAATACATCGTTAATAAACTTCTTAATTCCTATCGGACCATGAAGACTGAGTTGTGACTTCCTACCTTGTAAGGCATAACTTGTCAACATTCCAGGTAGCCCATAGCAATGATCACCATGCAAATGGCTAATAAAAATATGGTTTATCCTACCTCTCTTAATTGAATACTTTGATATTTGAATTTGTGCAGCCTCACCACAATCTATCATAAATAATTGATCATCGAAATTTACGATTTGGCAAGAAGGGTGTCTCCCATGAATAGGATAAGCAGAATTTACACCTAATATGGTAACTTCAAATTTTTTAGCCATTGGCTAATCTTCCTCGGTAATCTGTCTCTCCAATTCGCTCATCATTGCAAAATCTACTGACTCTTGTACAGTGGGTATTATTGTCAAGATTGATTCCAAACGAGAAATTTCAATTAATTTTTGTACTGGAGGATGTTTTGCACCTGTCAAGATGAAGGTTCCATATCCTTTCCATAATCTGTTTGCCGTTAAAATAGCACTTAATCCAGATGAGTCTACGTATTTCACATTACTCAAATCGAAAATAAGATGTCGTACCCCTTCATTTCTTAAAAATACAAATTCAGATTTCAAATTTGGAGCCAACAGGCTATTTAGATTTTCTTCTTCTAATCCAAAAACTGAATATTTTTCTTGTTTGTCTAAGCTAAACTTCATACTGATGTTTTTATCACTGTGATTAAACTAATTTGATAAGCCCCAAATTGTTTTGAATCGACTGCAAATTTATCATTTTTAACGATAACGCGCCAAAAATGTTAAAAAACCAAACGGATACAAGGTGACATTTTACTTTTTATACCGAAAAGATGCCCTTTTCAATAACTTCTCTTTTTAAGAAATCTTCTTTCTTCCATGATTTATTTGGGAAATCTGGAAAGATAAATGAAGATAGTTTGTAATCTTCCAGCTAAGATTTCAAAAAAAGGTAGCACTTTTGCCTAAAATGCTTTAAACTTACGTTAATTAAGAAACATATTGAAGCGTTCATGTGTCATATAGGTATAATTATTTTATGTCAATAAGACATCCAATGAGCGTAAATCTGCCATTAATGCAGTATATTCAAATTGGCACTATATTGACTGCATATAAAAAGTAGAATATGATGTTTTGACGATAAATCATTATATTTATAATTGTTTTAATATATAATACATTAAGATGAATAGAAAATTCTCACCCAAGGTCAAAAAAATCATTCAACTCTCAAGAGAAGAAGCGATTAGACTTGGACATGACTATATAGGTACTGAGCATTTGTTGTTAGGAATGATTCAAGATAAAGACTCATTGGCCATCAAAGTATTAGAATCTTTGGATGTTGATATGGAAGAGCTGAAATTTAAAGTTGAAGAATCAGCATCTACATCAAAAAGAGATGAAACCTCTTACAATGTTGGTAATATCCCATTGAACAAACAAGCGGAAAAAGTGCTGAAGGTAACCTTCCTAGAAGCCAAAGTATATAAGAATGAAGAAATCAAACCAGAACATTTGATGCTGTCTATCCTAAAACATAAGGACAATCTGGCATCTAAGGTTATGGACAATTTCGAAATCGACTATGAAGCTTACAAAACGGAATTGGAATACGTAAAACAAGAAATGGATCAAGGATTCACTGACTTTTATTCTCAAGCTCCTTCAGATTCAGATCTCCCTACGGATGAGAATCAAGGTAGTGGCGAATATTCTTCTTCTAGAAAAGGGCAAAGCAAGTCACGTACTCCTGTACTGGACAATTTTGGTCGTGACGTGACCAGATTGGCTGAAGAGGGAAAACTTGACCCTATCATTGGAAGAGAGAAAGAAATAGAAAGAGTATCTCAAATATTGAGCAGAAGAAAGAAAAACAATCCAATACTAATCGGAGAACCTGGTGTAGGTAAAACTGCAATCGTTGAAGGATTGGCTCTAAGAATAAATCAGAAGAAAGTCTCCAGAACGCTTTTCAACAAGAGAATAGTAATGCTGGATTTGGCGGCTCTGGTAGCTGGCACAAAATATAGAGGTCAATTCGAAGAAAGAATGAAGGCAATCATGAATGAGCTTGAAAAAGCTTCTGATGTGATTCTTTTCATCGATGAGATACATACCATTGTAGGTGCAGGTGGAGCAACAGGATCACTGGACGCTTCTAATATCTTCAAACCAGCATTGGCCAGAGGAGAACTGCAATGTATCGGTGCTTCTACCCTGGATGAATACAGACAGCACATCGAAAAAGATGGCGCCTTGGATAGAAGATTCCAGAAAGTACTGATCGAACCACCAAGTTCTGAAGAAGCGATACACATTCTTCATAACATTAAAAACAAATATGAGGATTTTCATCATGTGACCTATTCGGATGACGCAATCGATGCTTGTGTAAAATTAAGTGACCGATATATTTCAGATCGCTTTTTACCGGACAAGGCCATTGATGTATTAGATGAAGTAGGTGCAAGAACTCACTTGAAGAATATCCATGTTCCTAAATATATAGAAGAGTTAGAAGCCCAACTTGAAGAGATTAAGGAGAATAAGAATAAGGCTGTCAAAAATCAGCAGTACGAAGAAGCTGCAGATCTAAGAGACAATGAGTCAAAGCTTTTGAGAAGATTGGACCAGGCTAAAGAGGAGTGGGAGGAAGAAAGCAAATCCAAGCGATATCCTGTAGGTGAAGAAGAGATTGCGGAAGTGGTATCAATGATGACAGGAATACCTGTGAACAGAGTTGCCCAAAGTGAAAGCAACAAGCTTGTGACAATGGCCAAAGACCTTGAGAAAATGATCATCGGTCAAGATGAAGCTATTGTAAAAGTGAGTAAGGCTATCCAAAGAAATAGAGTTGGACTAAAAGATCCTAATAAGCCAATAGGTTCATTTATATTCTTAGGACCGACAGGAGTAGGTAAGACCGAATTGGCCAAAGCACTGGCAAGATACATGTTTGATTCTGATGATGCTTTGATCAGAATAGATATGAGTGAGTATATGGAAAAGTTCTCTATCAGCAGACTTATAGGAGCGCCTCCAGGTTATGTAGGATATGAAGAAGGTGGTCAATTGACTGAGAAGGTAAGAAGAAAACCTTATAGCGTAATACTTTTGGATGAGATTGAAAAAGCGCATCCAGATGTCTATAATATCTTGTTGCAGGTATTGGATGATGGACAGCTTACAGACGGATTGGGAAGAAAGATAGATTTCAAAAATACGTTGATCATCATGACTTCTAATATTGGAGTGAGACAATTGAAAGACTTTGGTCAGGGCGTTGGATTTGCCACGAAGGCCAGACAAAGTTCAGCTGACGAACATAGTAAGTCTGTAATTCAAGGAGCCTTGAAGAAAACTTTCTCACCAGAATTTTTGAATAGGATCGATGATGTGATCATATTTAACAGTCTGAATCAAGAGGATATTTTCAAAATTATTGAAATTGCATTGCAGCAATTGTATGCACGACTTAAGGGCATGGAATTCTCTCTTGACCTTAGTAAGGAAGCAAAAGAGTTTGTGGCAGAGAAGGGATTTGATCCTCAATTTGGGGCCAGACCGCTTCATCGTGCCATCCAGAAATATATTGAAGATCCTTTGGCAGAATTTATACTAAATGAAAATCCGAAGGAGGATGCAAAATTACTCGCTGTATTGAATGAGGAAAAAGATGGCCTTATTATCACTGCAGAACATGTTAAAAACAAAGAAGAAGACATTGCAGAGTAATTTGTGGAACTTCAAATCAAAAAAGTGCATTAGTAGGTATACTTTGCACTTTTTTGTATTTTCGACAAAATATTTAAAAATCAACTAAATTATTAATAAAATAAAAGCATTTGGCTAGACAGAAAAAACGAGATCACGGAAGAAAAGAACAGAAGTTTTCATTCAGAACAAATCGAGACATCAGAGTCCCAAGAATAAGGTTAGTAGGAGACAATTTAGAATCTATTGGTGAAATAGTAGGTGCAGATGTAAAATCAGATATATATCCCACCAGCCAAGTGCTGAAATGGGCTCAGGAGGTGGAGTTAGACTTAGTTGAGATCAGTCCGAAGGCAGATCCTCCAGTGTGTAGGATTATAGATGTCAAGAAATTCATCTACGATCGTAAGAAAAAAGAAAAAGAACTCAAGGCTAAGACAGCCAAAACTGTAATAAAAGAAATACGTTTTGGTCCAAATACGGACGATCATGATTTTGAATTCAAACTCAGGCACGCAAAGAAATTTCTTTCTGAGGGTGCCAAGGTCAAGTCCTATGTTCACTTTAGAGGAAGGACAATCGTATTCAAGGATAGAGGAGAGTTATTGTTGTTACGATTTTTGAAAGAGTTGGAAGAATTTGGTGCTGCTGAAGAATTGCCAAAAATGGAAGGAAGAAGGATGATTGTGATGATCTCACCAAAACTCAAGAAAAAGAAGTAGTTAATACTTTGAGATAAAAAAAGCCTTGAAAAAAATTCAAGGCTTTTTTTTATGGATTTATAGGTATACTAGGGGAATTCAGAAGTATCCTAAGTGCTTGGTTTAAAACATATTAAGCTTTATCTTAATGCAAAAGAAAACCCCGTTTTTTACGTTGGAAGCGGAAAAACGGGGTAATCCAAAAATAATTAAGATGAAAGTACGACGTTTTTCTCAATCTCAAGGTCTTTTGGTGTTTCCAAATTTCGATTCTAATTACGACCAACTCTATTCTTCATTTTTAAAAACTCGGTTAGGATGTTTGTATAAGGCGATTCCT
Source organism: Saprospiraceae bacterium (assembly GCA_965230575.1). Lineage (GTDB taxonomy): Bacteria > Bacteroidota > Bacteroidia > Chitinophagales > Saprospiraceae > CAJXUU01. The sequence continues at coordinate 3,226,963 of OZ246013.1, read as the reverse complement.
TGGAGTAAACTAGTGAGTGATTTAGAGCTTTGTGAGTATAGGAAAGGCCCTCAATGTATATTTTCTCCTAGAGGTAAAATCGCCTTGATGTTTCTGAAGCATTATGTTGGATGTTCTGATTTTAAACTTATAGAACACATTAATGGTAATATTCACTATCAGATCTTTTGTGATATTGTCATTCCTACTAATTCACCAATCACTAATTACAAGATCGTCAGCGAGATCAGATGTGAATTAGCCAAGAAGTTAGATATTGACAAATTACAGCATACTCTTGCAAATCATTGGCGTCCACATATGACGAACTTAGACAGTATGGTATGCGATGCTACCTGTTATGAGAGTGATATTCGATACCCTACTGATATTAAGTTATTGTGGGAAGCAACCCATTGGAATCACAGGATGCTTTTGGCTTGTTCTCGGCAATTAGGAAGAAGAATGCTACGAACAAAGTATATCAAATGGAGTAAGAGATATACCAACTATAGCAAATCAAAACGACCTTCCCGAAAGGAAAAGAAGGCACTTCGAAGAGGATTGCTTAAGCTATTAGCCAAAATAAATGAATCCTTGAGCGATCTAGAGACAAAGGTAGGTTCAACTTTCACTGATGCATATTGGCAAAGGAGGAATGCGAGTAAAACTGTTCTTAGTCAGCAATGGCAATATTTTTTCAAACAAGTAAAACCCATTGATCGAATCGTAAGTATAGACAAACCTTACATACGCCCTATTGTAAGAGGAAAGGAAGTGAAGAAAGTTGAATTTGGAGCCAAGGTGCATAAAATCCAAATAGATGGGATAAGCTTTATAGAACACCTAAGTTTCGATGCCTTTAATGAAGGGATTAGATTAAAGAAGAGTATCTGGGCGTCTCAAAAACTATTCAGAACTAAAATCAAAATAGTAGGGGCCGATCGTATATATCACAACAATCCAAATCGTGTATATGTAAGTAAACACGGAATCAAAACGGACTTTACAAGAAAAGGAAGAGCCTCGAAACATAAAGATCATTTTGATCAACTAGCCATGATGATAACCAAAGAAAGGGCAACTCGATTAGAAGGAAGTTTCGGAACGGACAAAGAGTACTTTCTCCTGAAAAGGATAAAAGCAAGAACCAAGGAAACTGAAACTCTATGGATCTTTTTTGGAATTCATACCTCCAATGCCATCCGAATAGGACAAAGATTGAGCAATATCATAGTTCAAGCAGCGTAAAATATTATTAAAATCCATTTTGCCGAAAAATGGATGGGATTCCTATGCTATTACTTCTGAGTATCCCTATACTAGGCATATTCATTAATAAAATATCTTTCCATTTATTATTTCAAGATGCTGAGATTCAGTTATTTATATTTTATTTAAGACCCTATACTTCTGAATTGATTACCCCTTTTTTGATAGATATTGCGTAATAATGCGGTAATAGTTTTCAATTTAATCTTCCGCTCGCCGCTCGGGCGTTCATTTCTTTCTTGAAAAAGAAACGAACCAAAGAATTCAAGGCTTTACTTGGTTCTTAACGGCTTTTGAATTCCATTTTGACTAAACACACAAAACTCGCTATCGCTCAAACAGTTGTGAGTTTTTAACGCCAAAATACAACTCAAAACCCTAAACCAACTAAGGCCGATTTATTCCAAACAAAATTCAATCTTTGGTAGTAAAAATATACTTTAAGCTTAATTATTTTTAAACTGTTCTTACTTCTGAATTCAGGTATACTAAAAGTATACCTGAACCCATAAAAAAAGCTCATTAATGACTTTCATCACCAATGGGCTTTTATATCTATGATTAGAAGTTTATTTCACTTTATTCACAATCGCTGTAAATACTTCCGGGTGATTCATTGCCATATCAGCAAGCACCTTTCTATTCAAATCAATGTCTGCTTTTTTCAAGCCATGTATAAATGTACTGTAATTCATGTCATGCATTCTAGTCGCTGCATTGATACGTGTGATCCACAATCTTCTGAATGTTCTCTTTTTATTTCTTCTGTCTCTATAAGCATATTGCATTGCTTTTTCGACAGCGTTTTTGGCAACCGTATAAACTTTACTTCTTGCTCCGAAATAACCTCTTGCGGCTTTAAGGATTTTTTTTCTTCTTTTTCTAGATGCTACTGCATTTACTGATCTAGGCATAATTTTTTGTTTTTAGTACAATGAAGGGACTATCTTTAGTACTTTTCCTTCATCCTCGTTAAAAAATGTTTTGTTGAAAGATAAATTACTTACAAAGTAAATTTTTGATTCTAGCTTCATCCGCTTGAGATACAAGTGTAGATCCACAAAGTCTTGTCTTTGCTTTCTTTGACTTGTTTCTCATCATGTGAGATGTATAAGCTTGAAATCTTTTTACCTTTCCAGATCCAGTAATTTTGAATCTTTTCTTTGCACTTGAGTGCGTTTTCATTTTAGGCATAATCTCAATTTTTTCAATTTGGAGTGCAAAGATATGCTTTTTAAGTTACAAAACAACCCTTGTATAGATAATTTCAAGCAATGTTGTTAGTAAAAAAGAGCATTTATTTAACCATCCTTGATCATTCTAAGAGCAACCCCAATTAAATTCACAAAATCTTCTTCTAAAATTATGTATTCAAATCAGTTTTAAGCCATTTTTCATAGCGAGACATACCGATAATGAGCCCACTCTGAAATAAGTTTCGCATTTAGTATTGGCCGGTCTCAATAAAATAAGATTCTGGTCAGGATATTATACCTTCTTAAAAACTGTGTATATGTGTTTGAGGTTGCCATCAGCCTCTTGTAATTGAACTGACACATTGTTATGTGCTCTGTCAACTTTCATTACAAAACAAGCAGGTGCAATGGCTTCCTTAATTCCAGTCGTTTCAGCCAATCCCCTCTCCTTCAGGGAGTTCATTAAAACTTGATTTGGTTTCCATGTTTTGAGAATATCATTAGCTTTGGGATTTTCATCCACTGACTTTGCTAAATGAACATGTCCCTTGTTATCAACAAATAAGGTAAACCCATAGTCCGCATTAACAAGTGTACCATTTTCTTCACATACCACTTCACTCGAATCTGCTGCCTTGTGATTACCCAACCAAATATCACCAATCGTGCTCATAGCAAGCGCAAAATTGCGATCTTCCAGCCGTTCACCTTCTCTGAGGCGTCTACTAAATTTAGGTGGTTTGAAATTTTTATTAACACTCACGGTGCAATTCACACTACTCGGCGTGACATCATTCACATTGAGAGTCACTCCAAGGGTCTCCATACAACTACCTTTAGGATAAGCAGCTTTCGAAGCACCACCATAGAGTTTACGGGCAGCAATTATATCGTCTGGTCTGGCGTAAACAAATGGTACTATCCTACCATTCGAACTGGGTAGAACAATGAGTGAAAGCAGACCGATACCGTTTGGATGTTCATTCTTAAATTTATTGAAATTTGCTTTACCAACACCGATTGGTTTTGCCGGTTCGAATACATAAAGATCGAACCTTCCTGAATTTGCTTCTGGTAATACAACGATTCCTCGTTTTTGTCCCAATTCGCTCACAGACAACGTTTCGGTTACCGAGCCTTTAACTGGGAAAATATAGTCATCAAGTTTCGTCCACCCCATCAATAGTTTTTCAATTTCAAGAATATGTCGAGCTGCGCCCGCGGCAGACATAATGGACCACCCGTACGAACGATTCAGTTTACCATAATAAAGATCGGGAAGGCCCAATGCGTGCATAAACTCATGTACTGTTACATAGGGAGCATGAGGTGTCTTATCAGTTCCAACGGTTTCATGATAGATTTTAGCATCCAGGTAGAGCACACTTAACGATTGGCCACCTATTCCTGACTCTGGTTTGTCGACAATCTGCCCATTCAAGCAATGACTTGTTCCCAAGGTATACCTTCTTCCCTCTGTATCGATCAAAGCCCCTGAAGCAGAAGCAATATCGTCTGATTGTAATGGTGACACCTTCATCTCAGGAAACGCTAAAAAAATGGCATTGGCATCATCTGGAAAGTCAATTTCCGTATCAAGATCTTTCAACAATTCAGAGGAATTCCCTATGTATTCAGCAGTTGTCTTGGGCAGTCGAATCCAATCATTTCGATGACTTAATGTTAGCTCAACGGTATCCGCAGACTCCTTTTTAATAAAATCAACCAGCTTCATATCATCTGATGTTCCAATGAGATCTTGATAGAGCTCAGTAATATCTGAAACCTTGCCTTGGGCATCAGGGAAGTCACAGAAAATAAAATTGGCCTTTAATTTTACAGGAGTTTCCTTAGTGCCTCCAGACGAATCGACACAGTTTTTCGATCGATATTTATTAAGAATTGTCTGAATGTATTCGGCGGTTGGAGCGTCAGAAGTATCATAGACTTCCGTCTCAGTTGTCACCGTAATTGTCACAGCGAATAGGCCCTCATTTTTAGAGAATGAGTTGCTGTTCCCATTGAAAGACAGGTCGAGTTGACCACCATTTTCTATATACTGATCAAAATTTGAACCTACTAAAAATCCCTCTTGACCTGCAATTCGACCTACAAGAGAACACGATGGTGCATCAGGAACAATATTTAAAGAAGACTGAGATCCTGTGGTAGATCCATGTGGCTCATAAAGTGCAGAATCCTCGCCATTGCGAATATACCCATTGGCTGAGATTCTAAGTGTTGAGCCACTAGGTAAATTGATATCCGTATTTACCCATTGCATGTTGCCATGAACCAAAATTTCTTTATTGACCGCAGTAGTCGTAGATTTTTTCGTTATTAAACTGGTCATTTGAGGTGTTTTTTAAGGTTAAAAATGATATTGATTGCCGAAGATATATAGCATATTGTTAAAAAAATGATTCTGAAGGTTAAATGTTTTAACCAATCCATTTTTCTTATAATAAGAATTAAAAAGCCAGTCCTTTTCGATTGTTGATGCTTTTTCAATAATTTAATTATTGTCAAAATAATGATTTCTTGCAGCTATGGTATTGAGGGTTTTGATTCATCGCTTGGATCGACTGCGTCTGAATTACCTCGTTAAGATCAACCGACTAGTCGCCATTATCTTTGTTAAGTCTTTTAATAATATCATGATATACAACATCAATTAATAATCAAATACTTGACTTAAAAATCTTGCTTCTCGAAAAATCATTTTATTTCAAAATGTGAATCACAAGGTTACATGACATAATGAAAGGATAAAACCATCATTGCTTACAGGAAAGGTTTCATATAAATAGAGCAAACTTTAGAATTTTAAGTGTTTGACATTCTCTTTTTTTATCCAGCCCTGTTCACTATCCATGGCTGACACTTTGTACCATTCGCCATCCTCATCCAATATCTTGAGCTTGTTACCTCCAGTTATTTGCTTTACCTTCTCACTAACCAAATCTGGCCCCAGATAAAGTGATTGCTCTCCACCAAACACAATAGCATAAGGAGAATTAAATATTTGATTGGCTCTGGTATTTCCTGCAAGTATGGTAACAAGAAAAAAGATTAGTAATGCACCTAAAATGCCATAAAACATATTTTTCTTATCTGGCTTATTTTTGAAAAAGTAAAGATAAAATAGAAGTAATAGGCCAATCAATGATAAAACAGAAACGATCTTCCAACCACCAGGCAACATTATACCACAAAGAGAATTCCACCATGTAGCTAAAAAGAAAGGTTCTATTTCAATAATATCCGTACTCAGTCTTTCATTTGCCAATTGCAGATTGGTAGATATATCATTAGCTCCAGGATCTAACAATTTTGCCTTTTCATAGTGAAAAATAGCATCATCAAATTGCTCATTGCCATAAGCAAGATTCCCAAGGTTGTAAAGGCTATCTGCTGATAAATTCATTTCATTTTGGCCGTGCGACTCAATTGCCCCAAAGATCAATAGACCAAAAACTATAAAACTAAAATACCTCATATAAATCAAAAATATAAATCTTCTACTTTAATTGGCCTCCTATCAATCTTCCAATCAAAACCCTCTAATTTCAAACTGTCATGATTGGCCTTTTCCATAGGAGTCAATTTACTCACTGGTTCTTTATAGTACCTGGTTTGCAACAACTCTCCATCTTCAAACAAGAATGTCATATTGGTACATTTTGTTTCATTGACGCCGATATAAGCATCTTCACTGTCTTTCATATAGTACACTGACTCTGAACCACCAGTGACTACCATATTATCAATATCCCCATCAAGAAAATTAGCTTCAATTCTTTTCCCTTTAATTTGATCAAAAAATTGAAAATCATCCGTTGTAAGAATAAGTGCCTTATCCAACAAATCTACCTTCTCCACTTCATTCTCAACCATAAAAATAACAATTGTATCCGCTTTGTATTGTGAAGTATCTGACCACATAAATGGACTACCAAACAAGGTAAAGATACTGTCCTGTCCATTATAACTCAACGAATCTCCAATGGCCTGCATTTGGTCATTCAGCATTTCTACATTTTCAAATGCTGAAAAATATCTAAATGTATCGACATCCACTATTTTGGTGTAAGAAATCAAGGTATCTCCACTCAAAAACATAGTATCATTCTCAGCGACTTCATTTATCAACAACGGCTTTCCTTCATCATTGAATGATTTCATATAATCTGTAGAGTCCAAATATATTGCATGGTCGCATATAATTTCATAGTTGCTTGATGTGTCCTGCCAAATTACGTTTCCATCCGCCAAGGCAATCCCCTCTTCCTTCTTATAATCCAAATCATCCGCATAAATCAACATGGGTGGATTGCTCAAAAAACTTCGCCCCTCCACTTTTACGTCTTCAGTTTTCTTTTTATACAATATCTTATCTCCAGTGACTTCATTCTCGGTGTTCTTGAAAAATGCATTCCCTATCAATTCAAACTCTTCAATATCAGACCGATAAATAATATTGGTCGCTTTACCCTCTTCCTCGCTCGAAGTATATCTGGCATTGCCAAGTAATTCAGTAATATTACTTACCTCATCATTCTTGATGGTGTCAGCCGTCGAGATCTTGTCGTCTTCTTTAAACTGCGCGTTGCCAAAAAATTCAGATTTTTTATCATCCATATCATAAAAACCTCCTTCCGAATAGATCGTCTTATTACCTTGATGTATAAGTGTGGGCGAAAGAAAGACAGCTCTATCCAATTCAGTATAGTACCGCAAAGAATCTGACAATAGATCAAAATCCTCGCCTTCTATGGTCACTTTTTCATAAAAGTTGACATATTGATCGTCGACATGATAAATTCCTCGTTTACTTTTCACCTGCGTGGTTTCTGTGACCAGTAGCGCAGTATCAGTATAAATGGCCCAATCCCTCTCTAAATCATATTGTAGGAAGGATGTATATAATCGCTGTTTTCCTTTTTCCATTACCACATTTCCAACAAAATATGCCATAAGAGAGTCTCCCAAATAAAGCAATGAGTCAGAAAATATCGTGATGCTATCATTTTTAATAATCGAAATATTCCCTTTTGCACTCAGGTCTTTATTCACTAAAACAGCAGTGTCGCAAAACATAAAAATGCTATCATGGGTCAATCGCACATCTCCCCATAAGTATAGTTTATCCTCCTCTCCTGATGCATCAAACAACTGGCGGTCTGCCCGATCTACATAAAGAAAATCTATTTCAGATGTATCCTGTTGACTAGCCGTGGTATCTGCCGGCAGTTGCTTGTCTTGACCAATTACATTTTGGTTGCAGGTAAATAATAGGATTGCGTATATGTATAATTTTATGTACTTCATGGATCTAACTAACGTACAACTGTTGCGCTCTGTTATTCAATTGTAGCATCATACTAGCCGCTACCCTTCCAATAAAGCTACCGACAGCCACACCCATGCCACCCATTCTCACGGCGACCAATACATCATCATTGACCTTTTCTACCAAAGGCATTTTGCTTTCTCCAACACCAAGAATACCGCTCCAAGTATGCTCTATATTAAATGATTGATTTAGTAAAATACGATTTTGAATTATATCTCTAAGGTGGGAAGTTATTAATTCTGTAGTGCTCAATTCTTCTGTTGTTTCCCCTTCCAAGTCAAGGCCTCTAGCACCTCCAATCAATAAACGCCCCTCATACGATCGAAAATAAATATACCCCTTATTCATATGAAAACAATGTGTCAAATTTAATCCAGGGATTTTATTTGTTAATAATACTTGATTCCGCGCTGGTTTTACATCTTTTTGAGGTAGCAGTCCTCTGGAAAAACCATTCGTACAAATAATCAGCTTATTAAAGCTCATCTTGCCCAAATTGGTATCAATCTTTTTCTCGTTATAATCAATATGGCTAACATCGACTCCAGTTAAGAATAATACTCCCATTTTTCTAGCTAATAATTCAAGTTCATTCATCATCAATTGGGGATTCAAAGAACCTTCGAACTTGTTGACAATTTGAAAGCCAAATTTTCCTTGATTAGCTGTAAAGCATTCATCATCTTCAACAATTTTGGAAACAAAAGAATTCGCCCAGGAAATCTTGTCTTCATAAAATGATTGTTCATCAGCACTCTCAAATATTTCCGCGCCAGGTGTGGCCCCATATTTCATTTTTTCAAGCGGAATTCGAGATTTCATTATCCCCAATCCATTCCACCTCATTTGAATCAATTTTTGACAAGTCTCTTTTCCATAAGACAAAAAATCATCATAAATTTCGCTAATTGAACCAAAGCAGGCGAAACCAGCATTTTTGGTACTTGCTCCAAGTGGACTACTCTTCTTATCGACAACGAGGATTTTGGAATTCGGTTCTGTCAATTTAAGTTCTATCGCAGTACTCAACCCCACAATTCCACCACCTATGATGGCAAAATCAATATCCCTGAGATAACATTCATACTCCCACCAGCTAAGTCTATCTTTCAAATTTTGATTCTCACTCATCCGAATTCATTGATTTTCTAATGCGAAAGTAGCAAAGAAATTATATTTCAAGATCAATTTAGCCTCCTCTGTGTGTAAATTCAAATTGCACTTTCTAAAGTATAAATATACACCTTGTCATCTTGAGCAGTGTCGAAAGATCAAGGAGTATGCCCTAATTTTAATTTCGACCATTGTGGAGAAATCTACCTCAGATCAATGACTTTCACCCTGTTAGATTTCTCCTCGATGGTCGAAATAATTTCATTTTGTCAATTGACCATCCCTCCGCTTTGGTCGGGATGACAATGACAAAAAATAATTTAGTGCAAGGTCATACACACGCCTCCTCTCAACTTATAATGTGGGATTAGTAAATAAATAGGACCTGAGCCTACTTAACTATGCCCCTAAATATCACTTTATCCCTTTCATTATTTTAGGTTGAATAGGAGTCAGATTTGAATGGGATATTGCGATAAATATTTTTTTACCAATGAAATTCAAAAGAATTTAAACATCACTACATTCGATCAGAATCGTTCAAATATATTATGTTTGCTAAAAATAAACTACCATGTTACAACGAATCCAAAGCATATTTCTTTTTTTGACTAGTAGCGCATTCTTTTCTCTTTTTGCTGTAAACTTCGCTTCGAGTGACAAGACAGCTGTTGGAATATTCTCAGATCAATTATACAATATAATGGACAATCCTATTCTAATTGGAATGACAGTTATCGGAGGAGCATTGGCTTTGATCAATATTTTCATGTTTAAAAATAGACCCTTACAAATGAGGTTAGGATACTTACTAATTGTTCTATGTATTCTTTTACCATTAGTCGCTGCATTATTGATGTACAATGAAGGCAACCTCAACAATCCCGATGTCGGAATAGATGATGGTCTTGGCATTTATTTACCCCTTGTTGGATTGGTGACAACTATTTTGGCATTAAGATTTATTAAGAAGGATAGCAAGCTTGTAAGCAGTATGGACAGACTTAGATAACCAAATTATTGTCGAACTCTTTCCTCCTGAACCACAGATTCAGAATTTCTGCGATCTATTATTAGGCCATAAGTCATAATTAGGCTAGTAATCAATATAACATATAAAAATACACCTTGATCGAATCCTGGTACTGCTAATGAAGCAGGTATTGTATAAAAAAGGAGGATGGTCAGTAAACCTCTAGGCGCCATCGCTAATTCGGGCATTACTCCATTTTTAAGTATAATTTTCAAAATAACAAACCTCGATAGATAGATGGCAAGTAATACCGCCATACTAATCAAGAAAACATTAAAACTTAGTAAGGAGGATAAATTGATGGTCATTCCAAATACTACAAAAAAGAAAGTACGCAAGACGAAGGCGGTTTCACTAGTGATCAATTGGAATTCTTTTTTGATTCTGACAATTGGATCATCGGCGTGTGGTGTATATGTATTTTTGAAAATCCTAAAGAAACTTTCGTGATTAGCCAATGCCAATCCAAAACCCAGGACGATAATCAATGGATATAGATTCAGTAGTTCACTCGCACAGTATAAAATAAATATGATCGCCACAAGCAAAAACAACCTACTAGAAGATTTTAAGTCTTTGAAGAAAAAAACGATAATATAACTGGACAAAATGGCTACTACAAATGAGAGAATAAGATTGAGAAGAAACGATAGCATTACCATTGTTCCGCTATCTTCTGATTGCAACAGGTTTAATGAAAAATAAAAAGCCATAATCCCAAAAATATCAGAAAAGGCACTTTCATAAATGATAAATTCTTTCTTTTCCTGGATCATATTGCCAACACTGGGAATAATAATAGCACTTGAAATAATCGATAATGGAGCTCCATAAAGCATGGCAGAAAGAAATGAGACTTTAAAAAGAAATACAATTATTCCGGCTATAGATACTGCAGTAAGGATCAAAATAACAAATGCAGCGATAAACGATTTACCTATTAATGGATATTTTTCTTTGGAGATTCTCAGGTCCATGGCCGCTTCCATTACTATCATGATCAAACCGATTATTCCCAGGATGCGTAAAATAGGCATGAGGTCATCACTTGATATACCATATGATTTTAAAAATTCAGATACGCCTATCCCCAATAAAATAAGCAATAATACAGATGGAATGCTAGTCCGTTTTGCTATTAATCCAAACAAATAGGAGATGATCAAGACAGACGAGGCCATTATAATAATCACATAAGGGTTTGAGAAATCCATATCAAGGCTTTTTTAGTCTTAGAAAGTATATTCAAAAATAACTTCTCCTTGCAATTTTTAAAACAAACAAGATTAGCTATTACATTTTTATTGGGCTTTATATCCTAATGTTTCTTCTTACTCCGATCTAAGGTACCATGTTTTCTTAGCCAAACCAAAAAGTACTTTTCCCTAATATCCCGTAATAATTCTGGGCTTGTTTATAGGTCTTTCCTCCATTTTCAACTTGATAAATCGCAAGTAATCTATAACTCATTGTATAATCGCGTTGCGTTCGTTTAATTCCTTTTGATAGTTTACACTTTATTAAATAAGTCTTTTTTGTGTCAACTTATTTCAGGACGGGACACAAAAAAGTATAAAAAAAGCCCTTTCGAAAAATCGAAAGGGCTTTTTTAGTATTCACAATAAAAATCTATTATTGCTCAGCTCTTTTTCCTGCTGAATAATTGACTTTTAGTTGATTTGCTTTTCTAAGTGCCGTCTTCACATCTGCGACAATACCCATTGTAACATCACCATCAATCTTTAGAGAACTGGTAATACCTTGTCTCTGGTTTTCTGGCAATGTAGCTTTATGCTTTTCCAGGAATAATGGTATCTCATTAAGGTTGGCAAATTTATCACCCAATTGAAGTCTTGGCTTAGTCCCATAAGTAGCTTGATACTTTTTCACAGGCTTTCCAATAAGCAGATGATTAACCAAAGATTTTTTCTCTAGCTTTGTCAATTCTGTTGCTTCTGGTGTATTGATTGTAACCTTCAACTCGGCATCTCTCAAAACTGTTACAACCATAAAGAAAAACAATAGCATGAATATGATATCCGGTAGAGACGCAGTGGACACCTCAGGTGACGCTTTACCTCTCTTCTTTTCAAATCTTCCCATTGTATCTATTTATTAAATTAGTAAAAAAATTTGTTACCCTTCGTCACCGAAATTAGTAGGTTCAGCTTCTGATATCACCAATGGAATCTCAGATCTAATCGCTGCTCTTTGATCCTTGGTAAGATTATCATACTTTTTACCATAACGCTTTCCAGCCTCTTCATCTCTCAGTTCCGAATAGGCAGCCTTTAATTCATTGTAAACCGTAAGGAATGTTCTGTATTTCGTCCCACGATCATTTTTCAATGAAATAATGGCTTTCTTAGGGTTTTCAGCCTTATCTTCTTCTTTTCGAGGATTGCTGATAAATAGTTTCGTATTATCTTTCAAATCTTCCACTTTCATCGGTTCACCTCGAACCAAAAGCTGATTGTCAGCATTTACAAGTACGGAATACACATTTCGCGTATTCATTTTAAGATTTTCAGGTGGCTCATTTGACCATGGTGGTAATTTCACCAATACCCCTTTATCTTCTGCTATTGTGGTAGTAACAAGAAAGAATATCAATAAAAGGAATGCTATGTCTGCCATAGATCCTGCATTGATCTCATTTTTCATCCTATCACGACTTGATGTCTTTCCCATAGTTAATTATTTAAATAGGGCCCACAATTCGCCAGCAATTACAGCAATTACAGAAAAGCCTAGTAATCCTAGCGTTGTCTTAATCCCTCCTGAAATAAACTTACTTATTGACTCTGTAATCTCGAATTTCTCGTTTAATAACTCCATTCTACCAGCAGTATCAAAAGAAGAAGTTTTGTAAAGTGCAAAAAACACAACTGCCAGACCGATTACACCGATGGCAAACTTAATTGCATTTTTAGGAAATTTCATTAAGTCAAAAATTCCAAATACAACGAAAGCCAGTACGAATGCAATAAAGATCATAAATACTGTAAGCTTGATACCTGCGTCAAAGAAACCAATTTCGGCTTGCTCCGCATCGGTAAGCTTGTTTAGGTCTGTAGACATGTCATATCCTGCATTAGAAAGCCCTGTAAAGACACTAATAAGGAAAATAGCAATCACTAAGACACCTAAACCCAAAGCCATCGTCTGGCCGTTTTTAGTTAAAAATTTATACATAATAAATTGTCTTTTATGATTTAAAAGCTGTTTGTCCTAGTCCTAAACGACCATTTCTTTCCAAGATGTCAACGAATCCTATCGTTGCATCTTCCATTTTATTTACGATGCCATCAATTTTTGACACTATATAATTATAAAGAATCTGAAGAATAATAGCCACAACAAGACCGAATACCGTTGTCAATAGGGCCACCTTGATACCTCCTGCAACTACAGATGGAGAAAGGTCACCTACCGCTTCAATTCTGTTGAAGGCCTCGATCATCCCGATTACCGTACCCATAAATCCAAGCATCGGTGCAATCGCAATAAATAGAGATATCCAAACAAGTCCTTTTTCTAAAAGTCCCATTTGTACTGAACCGTTTGAAACAATTGCTTTTTCGACTGCTGCAGGCCCATTTTTAGCATTTTTCAATCCTTCTAACAAGACACTAGCTGTAGGTCCAGGAGTAGATCTCAAAGTCTCCATTGCACCATCCAAATCATTATCAGCAAGTCTCTCATCTACTTTGGACAATAATCTATCGGTATTGGTCGTCGCAATATTTAGTGTAATAATTCTTTCGATACAAAATGCCAATCCTAAGATCAAACATATAAGAACGAAACTCATGAAGAACCAATCTCCTTCAATAAATTTTTCTTTTAAACCTTGAAAACCTGTGGCTGGCTCAGCAACCTCTTGGGCTAACACATCAATCGCCCCAAAGAAAGAGGCAAAAACAAACACTCCAAAGAGTACAAATAACTTTCGCATGATTTGAATAATTTTCTGTTATTATATTTAAATTAACATTACAATGAAACACTAAATTTATAAATATTATATTAAGTAGTGTACTGACATCGTATTTTTTTTGCGGAGAGTAAGGGATTCGAACCCTTGATACCCTTTTGGAGTATACACGCTTTCCAAGCGAGCGCCTTAAGCCACTCGGCCAACTCTCCTATTTAAGTAGCTGCAAAAATGGAAAATCCAGCCTTATTTCAAAAAGAAACACAAACTATTTTCCAAAAAACAAGATCACTTACTGTAGTTTTTCTGTCGATAAGACATTCTAAGCATTAGATTCCAAATACCAATAATTTGGTGTGTTGTCATCTTTTCACTAATCAAGCTCAATAAAGAAATATTTTTTGGCAATTACTACTTGTAACCGATGAAATTTCACTTCTATCTTCATTGAACAGTGTTTCCATCTTATCTAGGACCATTGACAATCGACTTGGTTCGTTTCTTTTGATTCTCTTGGGGCCCGGAGATAAATAAGGAGAATCTGTTTCGAGCACCATGGATGAAAGTGGCAATTGTCCAACTACTTTATCCACACCAGCATTTTTATATGTCACTACCCCTCCTATTCCCAAATAAAATCCAAGGTCAATTATTTGTTTTCCTTGTTCAACAGTACCATTAAAACAGTGAAATATTCCCTTTAGATTTCCATCTTGATGAGAAGAAACGGTATCTATGGTTTGATCTAAAGATTCTCTGGAATGAATTACAAATGCCAGATTATGCTCTTTTGCCAATTCTATCTGGTAGGAGAATGCTTTTGCTTGCTGGTCTGCATAGGTTTTGTCCCAAAATAAATCTATACCAATTTCTCCAATAGCAGCATATTTTCTTTTTTCAACATGCGAACGCACAATATCCAATTCTTGCTCATAATTTCCCTTGACATAGCATGGATGCAGTCCCATCATAGACTTACAATTCGGAAAATGCTCTTCGACCCTATGCATGCTATCAATTGTCGACGAATCAATATTGGGCATGTAAATCTCAGCAACGCCTTCCGATTTTGCTCTTTGAATGGTCTCTGCAAGATCATCTTCAAAATCTGATAAGTATATATGTGCATGTGAATCTATAATCATCTGGTATATTTGTGCTTACTTTGCCTGTTTGTTTGAAAATCGAAACGTAAACATAATTTAAAAAATATTCATCTTGGCTAAAAGCAAAAAATATTACACGGTATGGGCAGGCCACATGCCAGGAGTTTATGATTCATGGGAAGCGTGCCAAAGACAAATAAAAGATTATAAAGGGGCAAAGTACAAAAGTTTTAAATCCAGAAAAGAAGCAGAAAAAGCCCTTTCAAATTCTTATGAAAAGTACATTGGGAATTCACCCCAAAAGAGCAAGACCAACAATCCCAACCATACAAGTATTATCAAAAAAAGTATCTCAGTTGATGCAGCCTGCAGCGGCAATCCTGGAATTATGGAATATCAAGGTGTTCGAACCGATACCAAAGAACAAATTTTTCACCAAGGACCTTTTGAAGATGGCACCAACAATATTGGGGAATTCCTGGCTCTTGTACATGCTTTGGCATTGCTGAAAAAATTGAACAACAATACGATTATCTATACAGATTCGAAAACGGCCATGGCATGGGTAAGAAATAAAAAGGTAAAAACTACACTTAAGAAAAATTCGAAAAATGCGGTTTTATTCGATCTTATGGAACGTGCTATTCAATGGTTACATGACAACACATATACCAACGAGATAATTAAATGGGACACCAAAAACTGGGGAGAAATACCTGCTGACTTTGGCAGAAAATAATCAATTCACAAATCTAAGCCTATAATCTGCTTTGACCTTTCCTCTTTTGATTTGCTCTAATTTTCGATTGAGCATCTTTTTTTTGAGTGGCTTCAACTTTTCAGTAAATAATTTCCCTTCGATATGGTCATATTCATGTTGAATCACTCTAGCGTTAATGCCGTCATATGATTCAATATGCTCTTTGAAAGACTCATCATAATACTTGATCTTAATGCGTTTTTGTCTATCCACATTGGCTCGAATATCAGGAATGCTAAGACAACCTTCTTCATAAGACCAAAAATCACCTTCTTCTTCAATCATTTCAGCATTGATGAAGACTTTTTTAATTCCCTTATCTTCTTCTCCCTCCTCCATAGCCTGTATGGTATCAACAAGAAATAACCTCAAGCTCTGGCCAATCTGAGGCGCTGCTAAACCAACTCCTGAGGCATGATACATGGTTTCCCACATATCTTCGAGGAGGTCATCTAATCCTTCAAAATCACTTACTACTTCTTCTGCCTTTTTCTTCAATATCGGCTGACCGTAAGCATAAACAGGTAATATCATTAATTATTATTTTTCTTAAAAATGCCCTAAATAACGCTGTAAAATCAAAACGGCACTCACTTTATCCACCAAGGTCTTGTCTCTACGCTTTGATTTTTTTATACCGCTTTTTAGTATTATTTCTTTAGCTTGAACAGAAGTCATTCTTTCATTCTCAAAATCAATCACTAATTTGGGGTACTCCTTTTCCATTTTCGCCACAAAAGTATCAATATTCTGCTTTAAATAGGTATCTGTCCCATCTCTATGTTTTGGCAATCCAATTACAATTTTTTCAACATCCTCATTTTCCATATAGTTTTTGAAAAAAGAATATATCTCCTTTGTTTCAACCGTACCTATAGCACTTACAATTAATTGCAAAATATCAGTAGAAGCCAATCCACATTTCTTCACACCATAATCCAATCCCATTATTCTCCCCATAATATTGCAAATGTATTCATATGTACTAATTAATACTAATCCAAAAAATCATTTTGAAGTTCAATTTTAATAATAATTTGATTTGGTCTCAAGAATTCTCTTTGGTCAGCCGTGTAACAATGGATTTTTACTATCTCTATTTTGGAAGTTAGGTCAAATACCTAACTGCTTTCAATTATCATATGACCAATCAATACTTTCAAAACCATACACTTAGACAGCTTAATGAAAAAGACCCCCTTCAACTTCATGAAGGAGGGTCCCATCCCAAAAACAGTAAATTCTTAGTAGAATTTATCTACGTATATTTTAGTCAATCATTATCATTTTCTTTGAAGCGAAGAATTCACCTGCTTCAAGTTGATAGTACATTACACCAGAAGCACCCAATTGAGCTCTATCAAGCGTAATCTGATTGTATCCTTTCGTGAAATTCTGTTGAACTTTTGTTACAACTTTTCCAGTCACATCAAACACAGTCAAGCTACCAGATAAAGATTCTGGTAAATCAAATGCTATTGAAGTGGACTCGCCAAATGGATTCGGAGTATTCTGATAAAGTACAAACTCAGTTGGATTTGCATCTCTACCTTCGATTTCAAATTCTATAGCGAATGTTTGTAAATCTGCATCGTACAATTCAGCTTCAAGAGCCTTAGAGTTGATGTTCATTTCATTTGCAATTTCTCCTGATTTTACAGAAGTGAAATTGATTTCAAATAGCACTTCTTCAGCATCGAATGTCATACTTTCTGGACTATTCCAGCTAATAGTAATTATTCCATCAGAAAGGTTGCTAAATCCAATATTATGGTCATTGATATCAATTGCATTAGAAGTCAATCCATTAAATTCTAGAGAATTATTCATTTCTATTGAAAATTGCATTCCTGTTGCAGTCATTTCAGATTTTGCCATTACTGGAACACTAATTTCATCACCTGCGCTAAACTCCTGATTATCAGCAGCTAACTGAACATACTTCATTGCTCTTGGTGCTGATGATTCAGACTGAATATTAGATTGAGCATCATTGCTTACATCTCCTACTTTAAGTGCGATAAAATCAATTGTCATATCGGAATTCAATGTAGGAATATCATAATCTCCTGGAATTGGTGAAGCAAATGCATCAGTTGGATCTGGGAATTCAAATCCTGCATCAATAAATCTCCATGAACCATTGTCAGGGAATTCCAGTATAGTACCCAAAATCAACTTTCTCATCTGTAGTAAATCTGAAGTAGTTATTTCTTCATCATGATTGATATCAGCTGCAACCACCTTATATGGTGAATTCAACACTTCAATTCCTAGAATATGTCTTTGTATCATTACTAAATCCAGGGTAGAAACACCATTGGTGTAATCATCATTCTTTACAGGATTCACCTTGTATGTACCTCCGTAAGGCATTGATGGGAATGCATATAATCCCTGGTCATCAGTCATTTCAGAAGACAATTCACTACCCAATAATTGGACACTTGCATTCTGAAGATTGTCATTAGAAACAGTTGAGATTCCACCTTGGATTTCAGCTTTCATACCAACACAGGCACCCATATTATCCTGTACATTGACAAATGTTGTACAATATGCCTGTATGATTGAATCCTGAGGAGTTACAACCGCAGCATAGATATCCACACTTTGATCACCAAGCGTATTACAAGTAAATTCCATTCCATTGTTCACCTCAATTCTATCACCGTTTGGAAGAAGTGTATTTCCAGTAGGTGAGAAGAACACAGGATCAAATGAAAGATATACCTGATATCCACATGGATGAGAACTTCCAGCATCAAAATCAGTAGCCCAAAGTTCTACCATTCCGCCATCAATTTCTCCATCACCATTTTCATCGATAGGCATCAAATCAACTGCTAATCCATTCAAGCAATAAGGAGTTGGTGCTTTACAATTAACAATGTCAAATAATTGCTCGCAAGAAACGATGTTTCCACATTTATCTTCAAATGTATAAAGTATTCTGTGTGAACCGACTGGATAAGTTCCACCCGCATCTAATGAGTTTCCTATTCCACTATCAGCATAACCAGCATTAAAGTATCCATCATTATCCAAATCAACTTGATAAGTCCAATTCAGTAACTCTGTACAGTTATCAGTCGCCGTAGCACCAAGTTCGATTGGGCCATCTAGACAATCAGAATCATAAGTACAAACAGACACTCTTTCACAACTGCTTGTAATCTCAGGATCTACAGGATCATTAATCTTAATAATTTGAACATAACTCCATTCAGGATATGAAGTACTTCCTGATCCTGATTCAAATTGACACCAGTCAATAACTGTCCAAGTTCTAATTATCTTGAAGCATGCATCGCCTGTACTATTATTAAATGGGAATATTTGATCATCATAATTAGCGCCTACAAGATCGCAAGCTCCTTCAGTATAAGTTGGGTATTGTGATCCTGCTGGAAGGTTTTCTGGTAAAAATTCTGGACTAGTTGGATCTGAACAACCTGTCATTTCAACATCTTCTGGCCAGTCAATATCATCACCAAAATAATTAAATGGATCCAATGGAGTGAATGTTATAAACTGAGTACAACTTGCATAGTTTTCTGTACCTTCTTCTCCAACTGATATTGTTCTTGTCAGCGTACCAATATTACATTGATTTAATGTACCAGATAAAACATCCGTTGGTTGTAGATCAGCACAATTATCTATAATAGTTGGTTCTCCAAAATATTGGTTAAGATTATCTTCTTCATATGCAAAATCGCAATTCACTGTTAGTGATGCTGGACAAATAATAGTTGGAGCTAATTTATCTTGTACTGTAACACTTACCATACAATCGTTGACATTACCAGCCGCATCCGTAGCTCTTAAGATCACCATTACTTCATCACCTTGATCTGCACAACAGAATCTTACATATTCATCAAAAACATCATCATCTACATTGTCACAAGGTACTCCATCATCCATTCTTTTAACTGTCAAATGATCTAATTCACATTCATCATAACTTCCATCATCAAATACTGAAGCATGCACCCAAGCATATCCATCTGATGTCAAAGCCACAACAGTGTATTGATCACAAACGGTAACTGGAGGAGTCAAATCTGCTACATAAACTTCCATTTCACAACTTGAAGAATTGCCACAACCATCGTAAGCTGTATAAGTAACAACAGTAGTTCCTACATCAAACTGGCCCAAACCGCCATTTGTAGTCATTAATGGGCTACCATTATGCGTAATTACAAAAGTAATGTCATCACTACAATTGTCTGATACCTGAGCAGGAGGCAACAATACTGTTGCTTCACAATCATGGTTATTAGTACTAGCAGTAATATCGGCTGGACATACAATATCCGGACCGTCATTATCCACGATTTCTATCATTTGAATAAATTCATAAGTTCTTTGTGGATTGCTGCATGACCATTCAATTACAGTCCACACTCTCATGATTTTCTTGACACATCCTCCTGGGAACAATTCTGTATCATTATAAGTAACCAATAAGTTGCATATTGAATAAGGATTTGGGTATAAATCCACGCCATCAAGCATAGGTACACCTGTTCCTGCAACACCATTTATGGCTATTGGAGAAGGGTATCCCTGAGCATCCAAAGGAAAATTTGCATCACATTCCAATGCTGTATCATTTACCCATAAAAGACTTTCAGGTCCATCAATATCATCTAAACTAGGCACTCTCAAAACTTCCATTTCAACAGTACATGGGGCAGATTCCAAACCCTGCTCATCAACAGCGATCCAAGTTCTAGAAATCACCTTAATTACCTCTTCACTGAATCCACTATTACAATCATTGATAACTTCAGAAGAATCAATTAAGATTACCTCTGCTATTCCACAATTGTCATCAGCTATAGGCATATAATCATCTACAGAGTAGCAGTAGATGGGGTCTGTTGGATCTGGACATTCAATTGTCGGCGGCAATTTATCCTCTATTACTAGCCAACCCCAACATGAGTTATTCGTATTATTATCAGTTACATGAACTTCTAAAGTTTGACCGACATATTCTGATGTTACTAGAGCACCTGGCACTTCCATTCCGAGTGCATCAAATACTGACACTTCAAAATCACCACCAACACAGCCAGAAGTATCTGCAACCATACTAACAGTAATTAATGCTTCACAGGAAGCATCATCAAGAGAAATATTAGTAGTACCAGTACATGCTAAAGAGCATTGACCAAATGCCGTTTGTGCATTTGCCAAAAGAAACAAGCAACCAATCAACATCAATTTTAGAGCTTGTTTTTTGAGAAACGTAAAATTCGTTTTCTTCATGAGATCCGTTTTTAATTAAAAATTTTACTGTTTGGGGATAAAGCCTTAAAATCAAACTTTACAATCCCAAATATTTGTGATTAATAAATTTCTAAATATGAGATGCACGAACGCGTAGTTCACACAACGGATCTATTATCAATAAAAGTGGTTGGAAAGGCTTTCGCCTAGGTAGGTTATACTATCATAATTTGGTTGGAATCTGATTCATTTACATGAATAGACAGTACAAAGATATTCACAAATTACAAATAACAAAATTATTTAATATGTAATTTCAAAAAATAATGTTGTCGAAAATCAATTATAGGCCTTGGTTTAGGATTATCGCATAATTACAAAAGAGATTAATCTACTAATCCTGAGGCCCAATAATTACTGGATATTTCAGCAATTCTGGTTAATACAGGGTTTACATGACCAAATACACTCATTATATACTATTGTCCTATAAAGAGAATAGCTATGATCGCTAAAATTGGCGTATAGATTCTAGCAATTGTGGAAATTTCAGGCAAATCACCGCAATTAACACGGTTTATATGCATAATGTATTACTTCTAGTCATCATATTAATTAAACTTGACAAGAAATTTGAGCTGCGATACTGGTTTTAAACCTCCTTTAAACATTTGCATAAATCAAATTACACGTCTGTGGATATTTCCAATTAGTTCTTTAACTAATTGTGCGATTTTTCAATCAAATCATACAATCCTATACTAGTCAATTCCAATGTAGTTTCCAATTTAGAAGGACAAATGCACTCTCTTAGTCATTCAACTGGGACATGTCAAAAAGTTGGGGATTAAGCAAATAGAGCTTTTAGTCTATAATGGAAAAATATATGATCGGTAACTCCTCTTTGATTAAATCTGAACCTTTTGATTTTGGAGTTAAATGATTCAGCAAATGCATTGGTTTTTTTGTATTGAAAGTAGTTTAGTATATTCTCCATATGATTTTCAATAGTATTTGCCACTGTATGAAATACTTCTTCTCTGTATGAATAGCTTTTTGCTATCCAGTCTTTTATTTTGATTCTGGCCTTGTTTACATTCTGCTCCATATATATCTTTCTAAACCATTGAACATGCTCATAAAACTGTTTTAGCCTTGGATAATTTTGAAATAAGATATGGGCTCTTAACTCCTGACTTTCCGTCCAATCATTAGGGTTTTTGAATAGTAAATGAACACTTCTAGCAAGCAATTGACGTTCAGTGTCACCATTGGGATAAGTTCTTATTGTTAGGCGATACTTGTGCTCTCTACAAAACTGAATTCTTTGGTTTTCTAATTTCAAAACCTTCCATCTTAATTGGATCCGATAAGATTGAAGTGCATCAATAACTAATTTTATAACATGAAACTTATCAATGATTAAAGCGGCATTGGGAAAACTAGCCTTTACAGCCAAATTCATGCTTCCAGCCATATCCAGACTTACTGTTTTGACTGCTTTTCGTCGAACCAAAGCTATTTTGTCTAGTACCTCATTAATCTTGGTAGAAGAGGTTCCTTCAATGACCGCTACAATGGTTCCCTGTTTTGCGCGACCTTGAGGATTGGTCAAAAAAGTAAATAACTCTCCTTTTGAAAGTGCTACTTCATCTATATGTAAGTGCTCTCCCATATTTTCAGGATAGACTTGGTTTATGTTTTCTCGTAATTGATATTTAAATCGATGATAATCAGAATTGAGCTTTTTGATTACCCGACTCGTTTTTCTGGGATTTACATAATAATAACTAGATATATTACTGATCGTATCTTCTCGATCTAACACCTCATGCTTTTAAAAAAGCAGCCAACTCTTGTGTTAACTTGACTCCTTTAGCAACAAAACTGAAATCACTTTTAATATCAGGCCTTTGGCCCATAACATCTCTCCAACGTCGCCTTCTAACATGTAGATATACTGCCCTGCCTCTAAGTGGAAAATCTTGTATTACTTTTTCATTATAAAACCCTTTGGACTCATACCCATCTGGGCTATCATTTAACTCATCTATCCATATACGATATTCAACCTTCTTTGTAATAGTGTCGCAACATTCCGAAATCCGAATAACCTCGAAATGATCAAGAATCCCTTCAGGCAAAAGTAAAGAAGCTAGTGTTTGTAATTCCATTATACAAACCTAACATTTATATCAATTCTTTATATTGCTCCCCAACTTTTGTACGTGACCCATTCAACTCCAATATCAAAAGATTCAGATCTAATCAAAGATGGATTACTATTTATATGTTCTTCCATTATTGGTTAAAAGGATAATTGGCTTTGCCTCAACTTCCAGCTTGTCCCATCTTAAAATTGCACTACAACGATTGTCTATAATCACAACAACTTGTCATATCTCCAATAAAAAAGCCCCCCTTCATAAATGAAGAGAGGCCATCCCAAAAACCGATTTAAACTTAACTCAGTTTTGAGTTTATCATGAAATCATTATTCTATGATTATCATTTTCTTAGTAGCTGTGAAATCACCACTTTCTAATGTATAGTAAAGAACACCGCTAGTTCCAAATTGATTAGAATTAAAGTTTACAGTATTGTATCCTTTTACTCCATCAATGTTTCTCTTAACGATTAATTTACCTGTTACATCATAAATAGTCATAGTTGCAGCAGCTGCTTCAGCAAGGTTGAATCCTATTACAGTTGGTCCTTTAGCCGGGTTTGGCTCATTCTGGAACAACTCAGTAGCATCAACATCTGTGATTTTACCTCTAGTATTGATGATTACATCTCTAACTTCAAGAGTTTGACCAACATATGCTTCAGCACTAGTTACCTTAGAAGTAACATCAATCATGTTACCAAGGTTACCATTCTGAGTAGCAACAAATGTAGCTGTGAATACAGCTTCTTCATTACCAGCAGTACTAGCTTCAGTATTACTGTAACTTACTGTTACAACGTTATTAGAAAGTACTCCAACATTTCCTTCATTCATAGTAACAACACCACTTTGTACGCCAGCGAACTCAAGTCCGTTAAGCTCCATAGTGAATTGGTAACCATAAACATCAGCAAAGTCTTCACTTGTGAATGCAACTTCTACAGTTTCACCAGCAGTTACTTCTTGATCCATAATAGCAAGTTCAATTGCTTTATTAGATCTAACTGCAGTGGTAGTGTTAGCAAGATTAGCAACTGCATCACCAGATACATCACCCACTTTTACAGCAACGAAGTCATTTTCATTCATATCGTTCTGTAGAGTAGCAATATCGATAACATAGTCAACATCCGCTAATGGAGTCTCCATAGTCAATGCTTGTGCAGCATCAGGGAATCTCCATGACTCATTTCCAGGGAAATCAGTAGTTACACCCAAAATTGTTTTTCTCAAGCTTACAAGGTCATGCGCCTTAATACTATTATCAGCATTTATATCTGCTGCAATTAGTTTATAAGGAGAATCTAATGATTGAAGACCAAGAATATGTCTCTGAATTAAAACAAGATCTAATGTAGAAACACCATTAAGGTGGTTAACATCTTTACTTGCAGTAATCTCGTAACTTACTCCATTTGGATTGTTAAAGAATGCATACTCTCCATTGTCATCAGTCATTTGAGTTCTTGGATACTCAATTAAGTTTGCATCCAAAGTTGTAGCAACATCAACTACTGAATTTCCTTCAGTTGTTTCAATTGTTCCAGCAACTCTACTTCCATCAGTACAAAGGTTCTGATTATCAACAATTGTTAAGAATACAGTACAGAAATCAACATTGTCTTTTTCATCCCATACATACATTTGAACCTCAACTGGTGAGTTTTCAACGTCAGCACATCCAAATACTCTTGAAGGTACAATATCAGTACCACTGAAAGAGTAACGTAAGTTTTCTTGAGCAGTACAATTGTCGAAAGAACCTACATTAAAGTCTACAGCCCATAGTTCAACACCAGGGTTACCATCAGGACCCATGTCCATAACAGCAGTACTTAAACTTACACAGTAAGGAGTAGGAGCTTTTTTATCAACAACCATAAAATCGTAGTCACATGTAGTTACATTGTTACATCCATCAGTAACTTTCCATCTTACTTTATGATTACTCATGCTACCAGCGATATCTGGAAGTGGAACTGATACAGTTTCACCATTAGCAGTAGGTGCTAAATAAACATCACCAACGCCATTACCATTAGTATCATTAAACTGAGTATCAAATGGAGGTAAGAATGAGCTATACTCTAAATCATCAGTTCCGTCTCCCCAAAGGTCAACAAATACTTGCCATTTCAACCAACCAGTAGGACAGTTTTGACTTCCTGCGTCAGTTGCAACGTTTGTAAGAGTAATTTTAGCTTCACATACAACTCCATCATCATCACTATCAGAGTGATCATTTATTGCAAACATTTTATCATCGCAATCTTGGATTTCAGGCTTAGTTTCATCAGTAACCTTAATTACTTGAATATGCTCCCAAAGACCTTCACCATCCCAGAATGGATTGTTTGGCTCATAGTCACACCAGTTAATTACAGTATAGTGATTAACCAATTTGTAACATGCTCCATCTTCAAATCTAAATGTATCTGTCTCTACAGTATATCCAAGAACGTCACAAGGACCAGCGATCCAAGTAGGTTCACCTAAAGCAATCATATCTGGACAGTTAGATGCAGTAAAGTCTCCAACTTGTGAGAAACTTACATTTACAGGAGCATCAATTTCTTCCATTGTGATTGTTTGGTCACAGAAGATATCAGATCTTCCTACGATATTCCATCTTCTTCTTACAAATCCTTCGTTACAAGAGTTAAGGTTAATGATAATATCATTGTACTCAACATCGATACCTCCACAAGAAGCATATCCATTTGCACTACCAGTCATATTAAGATCAGTGTAGTCCATATCACATGTAAGAGTTACATCTGGAGGACAAACGATAGCAGGAGCCAATTTATCTTCAACTTTAACAAATGTCCAAGTTTCATTATAATTGTCACCAGCAGTACCATAGATACCATCCATATCACCGTCATCCCATACTCTCAACCATACTTTTACATAACCAGGATCGTTTACGCCATCACCGTTTGCATCAACTACTGAATTAGTAATATCATCACAACAGAACTTAACATAAGCTCCACCGTCTGGATCGTAGCTAGGAGAGTTTGGATTTGGACTTCCATCTTGTGGGTGTCCATCAGCATTATAAGTAGCATTACCTCTAATGTCACAGTTATCCTCATCTCTTCTTACTTCTAATTTGATACCAGTACATCCATCATGCGAACCATTATCAACTGATTCAGCGTACAATTTCGCTAATCCAGTATTACTAGTTCCACTACTTGTCAAGCTAATAACAATATTTTGCTTAGCTACAGCTACTGGAGGTGTTCCGTCAACAACTGTGAATGTAGCATCTACAGAAGTAACATTTCCACAACAATCAACTGCTGTATAAGTAAATGTATGATCACCTTTAGGAGCACCTAAAGCAGTATATCCAGTTGCAGCATCACCTACAATGATTACACCAGCAGGACCTGATACAGTATATGTAATGTCATCAGTACAATCATCATGTAATTCCCATGGTTGTGGAATTTCGATATTAGCTTCACATCCCCAAGGGTCAGTGCTTACTGTAACATCTTTTACGATGAATGTAGGACCTTGATTATCTACAGCTTTAATTAACTGAGTATATGGTAAAGTTTCATTTGTACACCAGTCTAGTAAAGTCCAAGTTCTAATCACTTTAACATTACCGTTACATCCAACTCCACAAGCTGGAATTTCTTGATCAGCATATGTTGCATAAATACTGCATACATTGTTGTCCACTTTTTGTGGGTGAGAATTGTTATCACAACCTAGTTGTAAATAATGAGGCCATCCAAAAGGAATACCTTCATTTCTTTCAACTACATCCAAAGTACAATTAGCTGATAAAGGAATATCAGTAGTCAATGGATTGTCAAAGAATGCAACGATATCATCAGGAGATGTTCCATTTCCACATGGCAATTCAATAAGAGCTGGTGGTAAAAGAATATCAGCAACTCCAATATTAGCTACTGTAATTGTCTGAACACATCCTTCAGAAGTATTTCCAGAAGCATCTGTAGCGAACCATGTTCTTGTAATTATACTTCCTTCACAGCCATTATCAACTTCGCTGTCAGAATATGTATATGAAGTATTTCCACATGCATCTTGGTCAGGAGCTGCAGCTTGTGTACCTCCAACTCCGCCATTAATAATTAATGAGAATTGGTTAACTGTAAAATCTCCAGATGCATTTAAAGTCCAAGTACCTAAAGAGTTAGATCCGTTAACTGCAGCCAAAGGCGTATATGGAAATCCAAACGCTTCATGTACATCGATAACAGAAGTTGGAGTACCAGAAGTGAATTGAACACAAGTAATACCATCAATTGCTTGATCATCCGCAATGAAATCCAAATTTCCGCATCCACCAATTCCAACAGGCCAAATTGAAACTTCAGCTCCATTTGGAGCAGTGATTGTAGCCCCCCATCCAAATTGAGCACCAAATGAAACATCAACATCTACATCTAAATCCATAATTTGAGTTCCGCAGATTAAGTCCACAGTATACATGTTATCTCCAGAATTAATCACAGATTCAAAAGATGCATTTAAAGGATCACATGTAACAGGACTATTAATCGTACCTTCAGTACAAAGGATAGAATAATCATTACAAGTCAAAGTTGGAGCAAGCTTATCTTCAGCTGTAAATTCTCCCCAACAAGTATTTCCTGTATTTGGATCAGTTATTTCATATACGTGATCTCCTAAAAGATTACCAAAATCAATAGTAGCTCCATTTACATTTCCTGTCTGATTAGCCTCATTTCCATAAATCCAAATGTTAACTTCATAATCATCATAACATCCATATGGGCCTCCTTCAAGGAACATATCAGCACTAATTGTAAGCGAACAACTTTCGTCTACTGAAATATTTACTTGATCATTACAAGCAAGAGCATTACTTACTGGACCAGTGTATTCTAATACACAGATTTCTTGTGTATAATTAATTACACCACCAGGATCTGGAGTAGGTGCACCACCTATTATTGTATATGGAGTAGCAGTGTAACTTGCAGTTTCACATCCAACTCCTTGATAAGATCCAACTTCTGGACCATCAATTAATTCTAATAAGTAACATGGGTAGTCAGCAGGATTAAAGAATCCAATATTAGATAAAGTAAGTGAAGAACCATCAGTAACTCCATCTAAAGAAGCGATAGTCGCAACAACAGCTTCACCAGGAAGTAATGGCTGTGCAACAGAACCTGTTCCAACAGTATTACTCATGATTACACCTGCAGGACCAGTAATTTCAACTGGATCCCAGAAAGTAGAACCAACGAATTCCCAGTCAAAGAATAAAGTAGCTGCATCAACAGCAGTAATCGTATATGAATTAGTTCCAGTCTCTCCAACTACAACAGTTGTAGGCAAACCATTAGGTCCTAAAGTTTCAACAACATTACCTACAGCAACATAAGTAGCTTCTGGCAATTCTGGGCAAAACTTACATGATGGTCCTCCACCGATACCAGGAGCTTCGTAGAAGATTGCTTCTTCGCACTCACCTGCTTCTAATGGGAAAAGGAATTGAGTAGGACCAGTTAATTCACATACATCTACACAGCAAGAAAGAAGATCAACAGGAGTACCCATTGGATCAACAGCTGCAGGTGTAAGAGGTCCGAATGTAATAGTAAAACTAGCAAATGATCCAGTGTCTCCACCAGCATCATCAGTAATTTCAAGAGTCCATGTACCATCTACAGCGATTCCAGATAAAATTCCTGAATTACTTGCACAAGCAAATTCCCAAGTAGACTCTAAAGGACCGCAATTGTTTTCTGTTGTTTCAAATAGAAGACAATTTTCTGGTTGAGCTGCACTTGTTGAAGAAGTCCATGCATCCGCACAATCAGCAGAAGTTATATCAAAGCACATGTCAGAAGCTACATCCAAACCTGTTGATCCACCATTATCAGTGTTAAAAGTGAAAATTGTTCCATCAGGAGCAATCAATCTAAGGTCAAGATCCGCAGCAAATGTGTGCTGTGCATCTATTAAAGTAATATTAGTAATTTCGGTATTATAACCTAAAGTGGCAGGTACGGCCATATCTGCTATAACTACACCAGTACTTGGACAAGTACCTCCCGCAATGGTAGATCCTGTAATACCAGCTGCAGTTGCAGTATATGTAACAACTCCACTAGTAGTTCCTGCAGGAGTAAAAGGTCCTCCAGTACCACTGATCGTCTGACCGAATACCAACATAGGCGCCGCAAGGGCAAAAAGCAATGTCAATAATCTAATTTTCATGAGATTGAGTTTTGGTTTTTAATTTTAAGATAATAGTTCTTTAACTTTGTCTAAAGCTAAAATTAATTTAGTTTTTCTCGCTGCAACTAGATTTTCAGCATTTTCATACCATCCATCCATTACAATTTTTACATCTTTCTCTGCATCGATTTCATCTTTTACAGTCTTCATCAACTGTAAACTAAGTTTATCATTATCCAAAGAACTTAGAGATTGTAACGTACCAGTATAAGTCGGTCCATTATCAACTTCCGTTTGCAAATGATCAATTGCTTCATCTAAGATGGAAATTGCCTCACCCGCGTCTACATAAATTTGGCTGATACCCACCTGCGTAGTAAGAGCAAGTAATGCAACAGTCAAACATCTGTAAATTAATTTACTTAACATAAGATTGAGTTTTGGTTATAAAATTATATTCATTTAAATAATTAGCCATAAACAATAAGCAATGCTCTTGCATTGCGCAATAAGACCTTGGAAATAAAAATGTGCAGAAGAATCAGAAAGGATTTCGTCTTTTTCCAGTTATTAAACTGAGTCTTCTAAGTGTAGTTTTCGTTTTCTATAATTTTTCACATAGGCATTTTTATACCTATACGAAACACAAAGATACATTTTACCTTCACCTGACTAATACCCAAGGTTGGGTATTTTTCATATGGTAATATATATTAATATGTATAAACCAGACGATTACACGTCAAGATTACTTTGCAAAGGTAACAATTATATTAAGTGAAAAAAATTTATATATGAAAAAATCCTATGTGTTGCAGAAACACATAGGATTTATCCATTTCTTATTATATAATGAGTACTACATACCCATCTCTTTTGAATCCAGATCATTGGTCGAAGTCGTTGGCTTTGTCTCGCCAAATCTAATGCCCACAGTGATCTCATGTGATCCATTATTATAGGTTTGGATATCTGCAGAACTTACATTGTACATGTAATTGATATGCAATGATTCAACTGCCGTTCCTATCAAAAAGCCCAGTCTCTTGTCTCCTCCCAAGGTATATGCTATTCCTCCAGTCAACTTATCTTCCAAGAATCCAAATTTTGCTGTCAAGTCTATATGAGAAGGAGTATTCATCAATGATTTTATAACTATCCCAGGCTGAATCGAAATCTTTGTCGTTTCTGACATTAATCTGTATCCCAATTGAAAGATATAACCAATGGTTCGGTCAGGGTTTGATCCATCGTCACTTATTCTGCTGCTAATAAGAGAAGGAAAGGATACTCCATAAGTCAATTTATCATTATATAGTCCATATATTCCGAATGAAGCATCAAAATATTGAGTCCCATCCAATCGTTGCAAAATCAAAGGATCATCTTTATCCACTTGAGGGCTCGTAAGACCAGATCCAGATAGATTATGTTGAATATACTCTGTGCTGATTCCAAAGCCAACTTTATTCGTTGGAGAAGTAATTGTATAAGAAAGTCCAATCTGACCTTTGGTGGTCTTCAATGACGCATAAGAATCACTCAACAATTGGGCTCCAAACCCAAGTCGATTTCCTACAGGTCCATTATATCCTACAGCTATAGTCTTAGGAGAATCGCTGAAGCCTGCCCAGGTATTCCGATAGCTGACAAAAATCTCCTGATATTCATTCGAACCAATAGCTCCTGCATTTATTAGTGAAGGATAGATATTATGTTGTGAATAAATATATCTCTCATCAAAGTACCTAGTTTGTCCATTAACAGAGGATATAAAACAACAGGAAAGAATTCCAAAAAAACAAAATGATAATATATATTTCATTATAGTAGTATTCAATTTTTATACTTTATTTTAAGTCCTAGTCTCTAAGAAGTGTTACTGTACCTTTCATTATCTCTCTTCTTCCCTCTCCAAAATCAATATTTATGATATACATGTAGCCGCCTTCTATAAGTTCTTCGTTTGAATTTGATACTCCCATCCATGTGCCATCATAAGAATCTTGATTATACACCAATTTCCCCCATCTATCATATATTTCCAGTGTTGAAGGGAAATCACTAATACAGGTCACTGCAAATTGATCATTCATACCATCTCCATTTGGTGTGATCACATCTCTTACTTCATAACAACCAGGTGGAACAGGTCCTTCACAGGATTCAATTTCTACAATATCCATTCTTTCACAACCATTCTCATCTGTTGTAATAGCGGTGTATGATCCTTCGCACAAATCATCCAAAGATCCGCCTACTAAATCTGCATTACCCCAATCATAAGATAATGTACCTACACCTCCAGTTATATTCAAGTCTATGAAGCCATCACATTGCTCTTCACTATCACATCCTTTTTCAACAGAAGATTCTAGAGCTTCAGGTTGGGAAATAATAATGTTTTCTACATTGACAGTATTGAAAGAGTTTGAAACAGAAACTGAATAAGTCCCAGCAGAAAGTCCATCTATCATAAATACTCCAATATTCTCCACTTCGAAAGTTCTGGATTCATCACCAGACAACACTACAGTAAAAGGTTTTTCTCCTTCTTTAATAGTACCAACAATTACTCCGTCAGTATCACCATTACAAAGCACTGAAAACTCTCCTGAAACACTAACCGCCTCAACACCTTCTAATACAACATCCGTCGCAGATGTATCTTCAAAAAGTACAATGTAAGGACCAAATGATTCCTGACATCCTTTGGAATCAGTAACAACAACATTGTAAGTGCCATCCATCAATCCGGTGATACTATTACTATTTGGAAGTCCAGTCGTCGGCCCAGACCATACATAAGTATATTCAGGGTCTCCTCCCTTTATCATTATAGTAATACTTCCATCAGAACCTGTAGATGGTGTAATAACTGCTGCACCATCTTCCATCAATGGATCTGTGCCATCAACTGTAAAGGACGCAGTTACCATCTTCGCTGGCGTAGAATCATCCGTAACTGTAACCTGATAATTACCATCGGCCAAATTTGAAGCAATAGGTGTATTTCCTATATTTGAATCTGACCAGCTAAATGTATATGGCTGACAACCTCCCTCAACAGTAAGAGTAATCCTACCATCATTTTGCAAACAAGTCTCATCTACTATTACAGAAGATACAATCACAAGGTCTTCTACCTCATCAACAATATTGAAATTTGCTGTCTGAGTACAACCATTATCATCATCCGTAACTGTAAGCTCGTAAGGTCCAGGATTCAAATCAGAAATATTCGGAGAGTTATCCTGAGCAGGACTCCAGTTATAAGTATAATTTCCACTTCCTAGTGAAACAGTAACATCTATGGATCCTAGATCTCCACAGCCCGCATTGGTAACATCACTTCCAATAACCATTTCTGTGAAATTTTCTACAGTCGCTGTCAAGGTACATGCTTCTTCACCATCGCAAGTCGTAGTAAGAATATATGTGCCAGCAGGAACACCAAGCAAATTTTGATCTGTTGATACTTCAGCACCAGCACTATTGGCCCAAGAATATGTACAATTTGTAGACGGTATAATTTCAACTATAACATTTCCGCCACTCATGCCTGCACATGTCTTGTCAATCGATACAATATTACAATCAACTCCGCCAGTTTCACAATCACTTACAGTAACACTACCTGGATTTATAGATACATTCGGAATTTCTTCTAAATTTCCATCAACAATCTGAATATCTGTATTTCCTTTAGATACAATATCAACAACGCTACTACTTTCGCAAGGCCCTACGACATCAAAACACATGGAAAATATTTGAGTACCATCTGGCAGATTAAAGCCATTATTCACATTCCAGCTCATCGTTGCGCAATCTCCTACAATATTAAAATTACTGGCATTCAAGGCATCAACACTTGAATTGAAATTTGCTGGTGTCGCATTTCCAAGAATTGATTCATCCCAAGTAATTACAAATTGCATACTTATGATGTCAGTAAAATTTTCAACTGAAATGTCAACACATACATTGGTATCATCCTCATTTACAGTAATATCAGATACATTAAGAACAAATGGATCGCCGACCATTTCAGTCACCGTGACTTTACCATTTTCAAGTATGAGCGGAAGCTCGGTTATATCATCAGTACCCCATTCGAAAGCCAAATTGCCTTGAGTAGACAAGGTAATAGGGGACATTTCTCCTACAGAACCTATCACATCAAAACATATCTCAAATACAGTACTTCCATCAGCAAGTGATACTGGATTTGCTGGATCTGGATTCGACCAAATAAACTTCAACTCTCCATTATCAGTGTTTGTTTCATTTAATGATCCTCCTAAGCCAGATAGTGCAATATTCGCAAGTCCAGTATATGAAAGCACCGTCGGATCCCAAAGTATGGTTCCTGTTCCGGTCTGTATATCAATAAAATTCTCTACTGTAATTGGAATACAAATATTGGTCCCCGCATCTGCTGAGACCATCGCCGCAGTAAATGTCAAATCATCATCTCCACCCATGCCTCCGCAATCTGGACCATTGATCATCATAGTTCCAGGTTGAGAAGAGACAGTCAATTCTTCAAAATTATTGTCAAATGCACCAATTGATGTAGGCGAATTTGTCAGTTCGATCATGGTCTCATCACATTCTTCTCCCACAACATCAAACCTTACTGTAAAGAGTACTTCACCATCAGGTAAGTTTCCTGTACCAGTTGGGTTTCCATAAGAAAGGGTGAATTGACCTTCATCTACAGCTGCGGACCCCATTGGAGAACCAAAGCTGCTAGGCATAAGATTTGGTAATGCCGGATTTGTAAAGGTTATTGAATTAAATGTCATGACCAAACTATCCCAGCTTGCAGTAAATTGCAAAACTGAAATATTACTAAATCCATTCGTCGTGACATCTATGTCTACTGTTCCATTGGTATTCGCAGTTTCATCGGAAAAGTTAACTTCAACTTGACCGTACGAAGTGTTCGCCAAGGCGACAATTCCCAAAATAATTGATAACAAATATCTCTTCATCATTATGCTTGAGGCAATTTTATCTATTAATAATAGCACACAAAACTAACATATAACTTTGAAAGAAAGTAAGTGTACAGGTATATATTATAAAAAAATCAAATATTTATCTTATATGATTACAAATATCTAGCCAAACATATTAAAGATTTATTTAATTCGTTTGAGCTTGGTAAATTTTTGAGAAGGGACGTAAATGAACTATTGAATGCAAATATAATGGATTTTTTTAATTCCTATTAGGTCGATACTGTATGAAATAAAGCTCTTATTAAGACCGAAACATACCAAACGTAAAAAAGCTCTTGCCGATTTCTCGACAAGAGCTTTTTAATATCTCAATATATATTATTACATGGAAATCATTTTTCTAGTAGCTACAACTCCATCGAATTCAAGTTGATAATACATAATACCCTTTGTAGATAAATCTGTATTTTCAATTCTAATCTCATTCATTCCTTTTGTGAAGTTTCCTTTTTGTGACAATACTACTTTTCCAGTAATATCAAACACATTCAAGGTTACATTTCCTGATTTTGGAAGATTGAACGGTATCGTCGTCAATCCATCAAATGGATTCGGAGTGTTTTGATATAACTCAAATCCTACTTCAGTTACATTTACTTGCTCATCTCTTACATTCATCTCTACATCTGTAATCTCTAGTGAAGATGTGTAAGCCTCAGCAGTTGTTATTGCAGATGTCAATGCAAGAGCATTATTCAATTCATTATTCGTTTCTGCTCTCATTACCATTGTAAACAATACTTCATCTGCATCAACTGTAACATCATTGATACTATTCCAACTGAATGTTATCGCATTCTCTTTTGAGAAATTACCAACATTATCCAATGTCATTTCAAGTGCACCAGCTTCAATGTTCTCTAAAGTAAGTCCATTTGCTTCCAAGGTAAACTGGAATCCTATCATCTCTTCAAAATTCTCAGCCGTTACTGGAATACTAACCAAATCACCATTTGAGAAATCAACATTATTCAAAGATAAGGCCAAAGACTTGCTGTTTCTAGTAGTAGCTTCTGACTCTGAATCCAAGTTTATTGAAGCACTATTATTCACATCTCCAATCTTCACTCCTACGAAGTCATTTCCTGGAGCTTCATCTAAGAAGTTTACTATATTAATCTTCTCATTGAATGGGAAAGGATCATTATTATTTGAAAATTGCTGCTCTGCATCTACAAATCTCCATGATGTGTTGTTTTCAAACTCAGACCATATTCCTAAGATCAACTTTCTTAGTCCTAAAAGATCCGCAGTTGATACATTTTGACTATTATTGATATCAGCCGCAATTACCTTGTATGGAGAATCCAATGACTGTAATCCCAAGATATGTCTCTGGATTAATACTAGATCCAGCGTTGATACACCATTGTTATGGTCAGTATTTTTCTCAGCTTTAATCTGGTAGTTCGTATTTTCTGGCATATTCAAGAACTGATAGTGTCCTGAGAATGGCGTCATATACTGTGATGTCTCATAAGTTGACATATTCTGAAGTGTAACCATTACATCTTCTATCATTTCATCTTCAATATTGGCAACATCACCACCTATGATTTTACTCTCAACACATCCTCCATTATCCTGGATGCTGATCTGTGTAGTACAGAAATCCTGGTTTCCTGAAGCATCAGTTACCCAAATCTCCAATTCATTGATTCCAATATCATCACAAGTGAATACTGCTTGAGTATTGTTCACATTACTTGAAAATGAGATCAATACATCACCTGGGCAATTGTCAAAGCTACCTAGATCAAAATCCCAAGACCATATATCAATCATTCCTGATGATGGCATAATTACAGTCGTAATTTCACTCAAACAATATGGAGTAGGCTTCTTCTTGTCTCTTACTATTACATCAAACATACATACTGACTGATTTCCACACTGGTCTTCTACAGTAAATGTCACTTTGTGTGTACCTACGTCCAATGTTCTACTTGCATCATTTGTTCCTCCAGCAGCATCTACACTTCCATCATCATTAAGGTCAATAGTATATGAATACTTCAATTCTTCTTCAGGAGTACAATCATCTGTTGCATTTACTACGATTTCTGCAAATCCATTACAATTCTCGCCAAAGGCATCAATTGTTAAGTTTGAACAACTTGCAAATACAGGTTTAACATTGTTATTCACCTTGATAACCTGAGTATATTGCCAGATTCCTCCATCATATGGATTATTCTGGTCAAATGTACACCAGTCTATCACTGTCCATGTTCTCAATATCTTAAGGCATGCACCATCTACGAAAGTAAATACTTGATCTTCATACGTATCAGCTACAAGGCTACATTGATCATCATTGTAGGTTGGAGTTCCTGTATTATCTGGATCAGTATCAATATTTGCACAACCATTAAGTGTCTTATTTGATGGCCAGTTTATTGAAGAACCAGTAAAAGGTGAAAAGTCTTCTACAGTGATTCTCTGTGTACAATTCACTGACCTGCCACCTGCGTCTGTAGCTGTCCATCTTCTGAAGATAGTTCCTATTCCACAATCATTAAGCGAACCAGAATCGTTGTGTGTTACCGTAGGGTCACCACAGTTGTCAGAAGCTGTAGGAAGTCCAGTGATATCGAAATCTTCAATATCAGTTCCACAGTCAACTGTAATGTTTGGTGGACACTCGATCACAGGATCTAGTTTGTCTTGTACATTTACTATGACCATACAAGTGTTAGAATTTCCACTCTTGTCAGTTACTCTTAAAGAAACCATGATTTCTTTACCAATATCATCACAGCAGAATTCAGCATACTGAGACCATACAGATGTACTTACTCCACATCCTGCAGTCATTCTTCTTACTTCAAATTCTACTTCACTACAGTTGTCATGACTACCATCATCAAATGTTTCAGCGAATATGTGTGCAAAACCATTGTTGGTCAACGTAGCAACAGTAAATTCATCACATACTGGTACTGGTGGTACATCATCAATAACATCGATTTCCGTAAAGCAGAACTCTACATTTCCACAATCATCTTCGATGGTATATCTGATCCATGTTCTACCTAGAGGAAGTCCTGTGATCACATAATCTCCGTTAGAATTAGTACTTACATTGTCATCAATATAAATTCCATTCACAGGTGGATTACCATTGTCATCAGCTATCAAGTATGCAACTGTATAACTTGTTGAACTACAATCATATATTACGATTGGAGCTGGCACAACCCATGTACCTTCACAGTCGTAAGGATCTGCAGATACTGCATATGGATCATCCGGTACACAAGTAACAATTGGATTCTCTTTATCTACTACTTTGATAATCTGGAATTCTTCCAAGATTTCTCCTGTACACCAATCTAATACAGTCCAAGTTCTCAATACTTTGAAACTTGACTCACAAATTGGAAGTACCTGATCTACGAAAGTAGCATTCAGCTCACAATATGAGTTATTAGGAAAGATATTGAAGCCATCCGTAGTAGTCGGAGTACCTGTCTCTTCTGGGTCTGGATAGAAATCTCCATCGATATCCCAAAAAGGAATATTATCACACTCCAAAGCAGGATCTTCAACATCATCTTTGTTGCTTGGGAAAACTATGTCACCCAATCCAATTCTTTCGAAGTAGATATTTTTTACACAAAAAGCAGATTGGTTGCCTGAAGCATCGGTAGCTTGATAAATAATTGTTCTTCTTGCACTGAAATTATCATTACAATCCAAATCAACTATTTCATCACTTACGATGTCAACACCAATATTTCCATCACAATTGTCTGTAGCAATTGGATTTGGAAAATCGCTTGATTCATAACAACTAACCGTCATATCATCAGGGCAATCGATAACAGGAGGCAATTTGTCTTCAATAGTAATTGTTCCCCAGCAGCTATTTGCTCCTAGCGAAACTTTAACGGTAAGGGTTTCACCAATATAAGCGGCACCTACAACAGGTGAGCCTGGTATTGGCTGTCCATTAGAACCAAGTACACTCACTGTATAATCACAGCCCGCAGTACCTTGTCCTTCTAACACCATATCAGGTGTCACTTCCACGCTACAGTCTGTATCTAAAGAGATCTGAACGCTATTATTACATCCTAATGGACACTGAGCCGAAGCGGTGTCATAAGCACATAATAGGAGCAACGCAGAGAGAAAACCTAACTTGATAAACTTATCAAATATGATTTTCGTTTTAGTGGTAAAATTCTCCATTTCCATGAGATAAATCGGTTTTAAAAATTTTTGCTAAAAAATGATTCTGTCTAAATTTGTTTGTTCAGTTATCCAAGAAGAGAATCAAGCAAAGAGCTCTGGGGGAACCCTAATTTTTATTCGATTTTTTATAATAGTGCATAAACTATACCAAATGATTTTCTAAAGCGAATTTTATTAATGAAACGGTATTCCTTATGCCTAATTTTTTCATAATATTTTTTCTGTGAACGCCCACAGTCTGGAAGCTTATGAATAATTCCTTCCCAATGTGTTTGTTGCTTTTACCTTGCGTAATTAATTCTAAAATTTCTTGTTCACGCTTGGTTAATTTTTGTTTTAAGGTGAAAGTATCGTTATACTCACTTTTAATTTTATCCGACTTTACTTCTTTCTTAAAAGCCGCTGGAGAAGTCCTAAGCCCATCTCCTATGTATGTATTGCCTTCTTTAATCTCTTCAAGAGCGTAAATGAGCTCTCGAAAAGTACTTTTCTTTGCTACGAAGCCATCTGCTCCGTTAATCATTGCATTCCGCACAAGTTTGGAATCGGTATAAGAAGACAAAACCAAAATCTTTATTTCGGGATTTTCTTTTCTCGAGTGTTGTATTAAACTTAATCCATCCTGATCTGGAATATTCAACTCCATAATCAATATATCAAATTCATCAACTAAGATTGCTTTCTGAAGCTCCTCTGCCGAGCAGACTTGATTCCGTATTTTATATCTTTTCTCATAAAGATTGAAATATGCATCCAGTCCCTCTACAAACATCTTTTGGCAATCCAATACAACTATATTGGTTTCCATATATTGGTTGGTTTGTAAAATTTGTGTACGTTTTTTTTATAACGCTATTCGCATTATTAGTATTCAAAGGCAAAATGAATGCCAAAAAGGAAAAAAGGAAGATTTTAAGCATTAAAAATCAGGCCTAGCCTATCTTCTTAAGGTCAACAAATCTTGTTTCATAAATGTGTTTAATTTGTCTTCTTGGATTAAGATTCAGAAATAAAAACGACAGATTGATAACTTCTGATCCTCTAATTTTAACAATCTGCTTGGTCTTGTGTTCACTATTACTAGTTTCGTAATCTAAATTGAAAATACATGAAAAAAATCTTTACCAACAAACTGTTTTTTGCCGCTTTATCAGTCTTAATTTTGATCAGTTTAATGTCTAATTCTTCTGGAAGGGCCAATATCTTTGGGCAAGGTGTCACAGGAGCTCCAGGTGATTCGAATAAGACATGCGCTTCCTCTGGATGTCACGCATCAGGAGCTTTTTCTCCAAGTGCCAGCCTAAGTGTATCTGACATGGATGGAAACTCTGTTACGACATTCAAACCTGGTGAAACATATGACATTACACTAAGTGTCAATGCCAGTGGCAATCCAAGTGCTTATGGCTTTCAAATGATAGCATTACTTGACGATGATTCTCCTGCCAGTGATTGGAGTGATATAGGAAACAACGTGCAAATTGTATCCATAGGGTCAAAAAATTATATTGAGCAAAACTCACCCAGCAGTTCTAACGAATTTAGCAGTAAATGGACAGCACCTGAAGCAGGTTCCGGGCCAGTGACTTTTTACTTTGCTGCCAACGCCGTAAATGGCAATGGTTCTCCTTCAGGAGATGGTGGCACCAGTTCACAATTCAAGCTTTTCGAAACCACAACTTCATCCAATGATCTAAACGAGGAAACAATAACACTTTTTCCAAATCCCACTAGTGATTTCCTCAACATTTCTGGAGAAAACTTGGACTATGAAGGCACTATTTCAAACCTTCAAGGACAAATTGTAAGTACTTTCAATTTTTCTAAAACTACGACAATTGATATAGGTAATTTAGAATCAGGGTTGTATTTCGTAACACTACAAAATGAAGACAAATTTCTTACAAAAAGAATTGTAAAATATTAATACAGATAAATATTTCTTAATATATATAGCACTCATATTCAATTAGTATGAGTGCTTTTTTATTATAGATGAAATAATTTGAATTCAGGCTGTAAATAGTAACATTTAGTCGAAGCAATTCTGAGTTGGTCCCATAAATCAATTGCAAGAAGGTGGTTATCAAAAATACATTTGGAGCACTTTACAAAGTGAATTACTAGCGTTTTGAGAAATACTCTTGAACCTCTTTTTTATAGCTCACACCTATCGGGATTTCTTTTGATCCGATTTCTACATCATGTACAGTATAAGCATCCACTTTATTGGTATTGACCGTGAATGACCGATGGATTCTGAGGAAGTAGTTTGGCAATTGTTTTTCTATATCAGTCATTGAAGATTTGGTCATATAGGATGTCTCATAAGTGTAAATTCTTACGTATTCGCGAAGACTCTCCAGGTATAAAATATCATTGAAATTGATTCTTTGAAATTTGCGACTGACATTGACAAAAAGATGGTCTTTCATATCATTTGGAGCAGGATTTGAGGTCGAATTTTCCTTGGATTTTGACTCGGATTGCTCCAAAAATTTATTCACTGCCTTTATAAATCGAACGAAGG
This sequence comes from Saprospiraceae bacterium, assembly GCA_965230575.1. Lineage (GTDB taxonomy): Bacteria > Bacteroidota > Bacteroidia > Chitinophagales > Saprospiraceae > CAJXUU01. Next base: position 3,185,830 of record OZ246013.1, on the reverse strand, counting down.
TTATTGGCTTGACGAGGTAGTCGATGACATCCATTTCATAGCTTTCCACAGCATAATCTCGGTATGCAGTCGTGAATATGATCGCGGGAGGATTTTTCAGAGATTTGGCCAATTCCATACCAGTCAAAACAGGCATTTGAATATCCAAAAAAACGAGGTCTACCTCCTGATTATTGATAATTTCTAGAGCTTTCAGAGGATTATGGGTGCTTCCTATAATTTCTAACGAAGAAATTTTTGATGCATGTTCATTAATCAACTCGACTGCCAAGGGTTCGTCATCTACAATTAGGCATTTATAGGTTTTACTCATAATTTAAGTTCTAAAGTGATTTGATTGATTTTTTGTGATTTTTGGATGTCTAACTTATAAGAATTTGGATATGAAATGTCTAATTGACGCTTCATTTTACCAATTTCATAATCGAGATACGGCTTAGTCATACTGTTTTTTATTGTATTCTTTATGCTACATTGAAGCCAATTTTCTACTTCCTTAATACTAATCTCACATTCTGAAAAAGGGATATTTTTTTGGTTAAAATTCATAAGATTGAACTCCAAAAACGAAAATAATAAAAGTGGTGATATAGGTTTGGTTTCTTTCAAATCGCCCAAAATCAGATCAATAGTCATTACATTTTTGAAGCGGATATTCTCCAAAGCGATGTAATCCGAAATTGCTTCAATTTCTTTTTTCAAGTCTATTTTTTCCTTTCTTCCCTGATACAAAATATAATCCAAAGTCTCTGATAATCTTTCGATTACGATCGGCCCGTCCACATCATTCCTTTCAGTCAATTTTTCAAGATTTCTAAGTGTAGAGAGTAAAAAATTTGGGTGAATTTGAGTTTTCAAAAGATTCAATTCAGCTTGATTTTTTTGAACTAACAAATCTTCAACTTCCTTCATTTTTTGATACTGCGACACCCCAAATTCCAGGCAAATGAGAATCATCGGAGTCAAAAATATTACGCGCATATAATCGGTAATCAAACTCTCAACGTCCAGAAAGAAGGCACTTAACTCAGGTTGAACGTACTCTGAATCAAAATATGGATTGACAACAAAATGGTTAAAAGCACTTACCATATAAGAGAATACAAAAATGAAAATGACAAATCCGACTATGGCCTTGACATATTTCCCCTTATACAAGTATCTTCCAAGCAGTACAAAAAGCATAAAATAGGCTGCGATTAACTGAAAGGGCAGAAAAAATAACTTTGAATGGAGAGATCGCTCAAAAGGAATACCGAAAAAATCCATAACATAGAAATAATAAATCTGCATTATGACCCAAAAAATCAAATGGAACCTTACATCCAAGGCATATTTCATGTTCCTTCCAATGTCGATATTTGTATCCTGACTATTCATACTTTTATCATCAATGCTACATCAATCACACAATTTATTTTTTAATGATTTTTAAACTCACTTCATACGTATAATCTTCTTCGATTATTTCCAATTTGTAGTCATTCTCATATATCAAATCGAGTTGACGTTTTACATTGGAGACACCAATTCCTTGCTTATAATTTTTCTCATCTTTCTGTACTACATTACTCTTTGTATTGTAAATTTTGAAATTCATGTATTCTTGAGAAGAATGTAAGGAAATTCTTACTGTAGGATTTTCCAAATCTCCACTTACCCCATGTTTAAAAGCGTTTTCGACAAATGAAAGCAACATTAGGGGCGCTATTTTATAATCCAAATCGCTTTCATCATAGTCAAAATTCAAGTTGAGCCGATCTCCATACCTCAGTTTTTCAAGGTCAATATAATTTTGAATCAATTCTATTTCTTTACGAATAGGCACCAATTTTCTATCCGAGGAATCTACCATATATTCCATCATATCTCCCAACTTGCGCACTGTATCCGTGGTTCTGTTATCTTTTTTTAGCGCCAGTACATAAATATTATTGAGCGTATTGAACAAAAAATGCGGATGGACCTGAGATTTTAGAAAATTCAACTCTGTAATGACTTTCTCCGCTTGAATCCTTTCAAATTTCCGCTTGGTGACAAAGGCATCTTTTGCATATTTGAGAATGATAAAAAATAAAGGAGTGACATAAATTTGAAGAATGTACTGCCCGAAAATCGCACCAAAATTGGTCAATATGTCAAAAATCGAATTTTTTGGCTCTGAAGAATTCAAAGCCGTTTCCAAGCCATAAATCACCACAAAACGGGCAAATACACACAGCAAATAGGTGCCCACACTAAATGTCAAAAGAAATTTCAAGTACTTCTTTTGAGTCAATTGAGGTGCCAATAAATAGGCTACAAAATAGGAGGTAAGCATATGTGAAGGAAGAAAAAACAACTTTTCAATCATTGACCTATCCAGCTCATTGCCATAAATAGCTTCGAAAAACATATAGATCCCAATGTTGAACAACCAAAAAAGGATGTGATTTCTTACCCTATGCTGATTCCAATTTTCTAAAAAATGGATGATATGCTTTCCTACGGATTTCACAAGCACAAGTTACTATTTATGGCATCCTATTGATCAAAATATCTATCAATTCGATATTTGAAACATCCAAACTCCATGTTTTGTCTACGAATGTGTCCATGTATGAATAAGTGCAAAATATTGACTCTTTTCAGCCATTTGTAGACTAATTTGATTTCGAAAATCTTTTCCAGCGATACTTGCAATAGATATATTAATTCAATTTTAAAATCAAATAACATGAAAACGTATGCATTATTTATCGTCTTGTCATTAACACTCTCAAATGTCAATGCACAACATTATTCTAACCTCGATTCTATTCTAGTTTCAATAGATTGGGAAAATGAAACAAACAAAAAACACAAATACAAAAATATATTTCGTGAGAAAGATGCTGGCTATATTAAGTGGGTTTATGAAATCAGCAAAAATGTGACAGGATATGTGGCAGATGTCACAAATGAGTATAATTACTATCATGACGGGCGTGGGAATAATCCACTGGCATTTACCATTGAAGAAAATAATGAAGTGCGCACCGAAGTATATCGAAATGCCGTAAAGCCCACAAGAAAGAAACTATCCAACTTTTCAATTAATATTCCCAGATATGAAATGCCAAGAATTGAAGGATCCCTGCCCAAAGGAATAAACACCTATTTCAGTGATAGTAGCAAGGGCTATGAAATGGGTATAGAACTTGACAATAGTCAGAGAAAGGTAAAAATTGAAATTCTGGATTTAGACAAAAAATTGGTACACATCATTGAAGACAAGGTGCTGGAAGAAGGCTGGAATCACTACAAATGGGATATATCAAATGTAAATTCTGGAGAATACTACTTAAAATATACTGTAGACGGATACGAAATGACCCAAATCATTGAAATTGATAAATTTAAAGGTTCATTTGCTAAAAGATTTTTTGATTGGTTGTTTTGAATTATATTGAATGACGAGCACAGGTATCCAAAATCCAATAATCTTAACCTTAGTGGTCTGAAGTGGAGAATACAACTTATCACATTTCTTATATTTGTTTCAAATACCTAAGAAGTGGATTCAGAACCAATATCGAGATTGTCCAGATTATCAGCTATCCTGACAATGCTAAAGTCCAAATCCTTGATTACATCGACTCAATTGTCAAAAAAATTTGGTGTTAGTATCAGAACTATTTATCGCGACATCAGAGCACTCGAAGAATCTGGTGTTCCGATTTATGTGGAGGAAGGAAAGGGTTACAAATTAGTGGATGGATACACCCTTCCTCCAATTATGTTTTCTGAGCAAGAGGCCAATGCATTGATCACTGCACAGCAAATCATTCTTCAAAACAAAGACAGATCCTTGATCGAACATTATTCAAATGCCATCACCAAGATAAAATCAGTACTCCGAGCAGATAGCAGAGATAAGGCTGTATTACTTGAAGAGCGTATCGCATATATCAAGAATAAAGATAGAAAGGTATCCAGTGATAATTTGATGAAAATCCAATCGGCTCTTACAAATCATTTTTTGGTCCATCTGAAGTATACAGCTCAATATGATGGCAGGACCACAAATCGGATTGTCGAACCAATGGCCATCTACCATACCCAGGAAAATTGGATTATGGTGGCCTATTGTAGACTAAGAGAAGATTTCCGAGACTTCAGATTGGATAGAATTGATGATCTCATTGTAAGTGCCGGATTATTCGAGCCGAAGAAATTTGACTTGATGTCATATTTTAGGAGGGGATTGGAAGGCAAACCGAAATAAATAGGATTTCATTTTTTTTACCCTTGACCTGAATCTAGGTTTCAAGTGATGGATGTTCATAAATTATTTATATTTGTCCTTATCTATCGGTATACATCACACCCTGTACCTGAATTAATTACCTTTATCTTACTTCAGATAAAGACTCGAAATATTGAAAAGAGAATAAAACCAATTAATAATAAAACAAAACACTAACTATGATTTATGGAGTAAGAGCCAGCAAGATCGGGATTATTGACATCCCAAGTACCAAATGCCAGTATTGCCAACAAAACAGCATCCAAAGAGTGTCTGTCTATGGTAGATATCTTCACGCATTTTGGATACCCGTTTTTCCCGTTGGCCGAAAAGCAGTTTCTGAGTGTAGAGATTGCTTAAAAACAATAGAAAAAAAGCAGTTTACACCAGAATTAAAACAGCTTTATCTACAAAACAAGGCAACGGTCAAACGCCCTATTTGGCATTGGATTGGCTTGGGCATACTTGGTATATTAATAGCCCTTGTTTCAATTGTTGGAGCTACCGCCGAAGAAGATCCAAGAAGCAATTTGCTAAAGCAAGATATTGGTCTAATGTCTACAAATCCTACCATGGAAAGCGATTCTGTCTCTTTCAAATTGAAACGAATTTTTGATGTTTTTGCTACTGAAGATATTGATCCTGCCGATTTTAAATACAAAACAAAAATCGAAGGAGATAAGGCCCTGGTCCTTGTCCAAATACCAAAACTTAGCAAAGTAGAAAAAAGTGAAAGAGGAGAAGTACTTAAAATGATTGAAACGATCGTAGATGGTCAAGATGACTTGAAAGATAAGGAAAAGTATATTGGTGTAAAGGGTCGAGTAAGTATGATGCTCATTAAGACACCCACTTATGAGAAGAATAGTAAGTTGGCATTATCGAGTAAGTTGTATGATTTCTATGGAGCCAAGCTGGCCTCGGAATAGAAGAATTGAGCTTATATAAGGTTGTTGATAGAAGGATTGAAGTAAGAATCGACAAGGATTAAGAATATATCTAGCCTTGTACCTTGTGCCTCTTCACCTTTCACCTTTTACCTAGCACCTGGCTTCCGTGCGATGGCTTGTAACAGTAATAAAAGGTTTCCCAAACCTTTTATTACTGTGCGTTGACCCCTGACACACCTCTGTCATTGGGTGGGGCTACATTTGTGTTATTATTCATAAAAACAAAAAGAACATGACAAATTCACAAATTGATGGCTTTCATATTATTGGTATAAAAACTAGAACTGCGAATGATGGAAGTGCTGGTAAAGACCTACCTGTACTTTGGGGTAGATTTTTGTCGGGAGAATTGAAAAATAAGATTCCAAATCGAATCGATGACTCTATTTACTGCCTCTACACCAACTACGAGGGAGATCATACCCAGCCTTATGATGCCATTTTAGGTTGCAAAGTATCCTCAATTGATGATATTCCTGAGGGGATGATAGCCCATCGAGTAGAGTCCAGTAAAGTATCTAAATTTGTCGCAAAAGGAAGCTTGGTCAAAGGCGAAGCGGTAATCAATACCTGGTTTGAAATATGGAAGTCTGACCTCAATCGTTCGTTTACCACCGACTTTGAAGTATATGACGAAAGATCTAGAGACGTGTTAAATGCTGAGGTGGATATTTATGTTTCATTAAAATAAATTGGAGATGATTAGTGAGTTAGAAGCTTATTATGTGAGTAAAGAAGAGCCTGTCCGATCTACATTGCTCGCCCTACGATCACATATTTTGAATTATAATGATGATATGACCGAAACCTGGACACATAGAATGCCAATGTTCAGATATAAGGGGAAATTGTTTTGTTACCTATGGACCGATAAAAAGACATATCAACCATACATGGGCATCTACAAGGGTATCGAAATCGAACATCCCTTGCTTGATTTGGGGAAGAGAAATAAGATGAAGGTGATTTATTTTGATGCGAGTAAGGATATTCCAGTAGATACAATCGATGAGATATTCGGAATGGCCGTAAAGTTATATTAACGAGGAGATTGAGGAGATATGAAGAGGTAGCCCTGGTTTTGGTCAATGATTATTCAGAATTAGGCATATTCAGGAGTAGACTAACTTTCAAAGAAGATAGTTCCTGAAATCACCAAGAAGTAAAAGAAGCGAGGCCCTGACTGGGCTTTGGGATGTGGGAGCGGCCATGCGTGCTGCATTGGGCCAGTCTAGACTTTTTTGGTTCGTTTTTTTGGCAATGAGTCTACTCTAAAAAGCATGGTTTAAAATGAATTTGTTCAATGAGTATTAAAGATTTAGCTTTTATTCTCAACAATCCAATTATTGGCTATCTCAAGCAAGTTGAAGGATGAGAGTCTAAAAAGAGGAATATAATGGCAAATTCGGCCAATCTTAGATGTATTCTTCTAAGATTGACTCCTAAGGCTGTAAAAACCATATGCATGGACACACGAATCCTACGTCTTACTCGAACTTTACCGTTTTTCATGCCACGTTTCATTTCTTTTACAGTGGCTTCTACATTTGCTCTTATCGTCTTTCGTTCTTTGGGTAATTGATCGATATTCATAAATCGTTGATGGGCTAATATGTTCTTATCTGTAAAGTAAAATAGCCTCTTTGCCTTGACAAACTTTCCTCCACATTTCTTAGTTCTACATTTGTTTTTAATAGGACATGTTTCACATATTGAATTATCGAACACCGCACAATACATCTTTGTCGTTTTCTGAACGCTTACTTTTTGTCCACCTCCGCAACTCACCCATATTTTCCCGTCCTCTTTTTGAATTCGTAGTTTTGAATGTGACCTTCTTCCTTTTATTGCACTTTGATATTGTGTGATGCCATGTGCCTTGTTCAATTTATCTACTTTTTCATTTCCATAAGCGCCATCTACAAAGTATTCCTCCCAATCAGGCATTCTTGCCTTCATAGCTTCTATTCGTGTTTCCAGTATTCTGTCATCACTCACATTGTTTTTAACTACCACAACATCGGTGATCAATTCTACTTTATTATCAGGATGTCTTGTCTCACTAATATGTGTGGAATAACCGATATGTGCCGATCCATATTTTGAACTGAATGTAGCATCAAGATCATCTGGTGAATTAATCTTAGAGGATTCTAATTCATTGGCAGGTCTTATTTCAATTTTGTCATCCCCATGGCCTTGTTTGAAGTAATCTTTATAGACTCTAAGGAAGGTTTGATAAGCTTCCTTGTCTTTATATTTTTCTCCTAGAATATGATATACCGTGTAATATACCTGTGCGATTTGCTCATAGTGAGGCGTAATATCCTGTTTGCGTATGGAATAAACATAATGACCAGAAGATTGATCATCGTATACACCTACATATTCTTCTATGCTTTTTTGATCTTCTTTGTTCAATATGCGCTGTAAACGTTTTAAAACTTCAATAAACAAGCGAAGTCTTGAATACTCTATCACCTTGGAGTCTACTAAAAAACTATCTCCTCGTTGAGTAGACGTATTTACTTTGTACTTTTCTAAATGCTTGTCGGTAAGGGATACAAATACGTTATTAATTAGATCCTCTCCCGTTTTATTAAAGTGCTCTATAAGTCGGTTTTGAAAATTGAAAATACTAGCTTCTGAAAAAATATCCTGTTGAGGATTTGTTATACCAATAGCATATCGACTCAATGCATTAAAAGTAAGATTAGTAAAAAGTTCAGCATATGTCCAATCATTTAGATGCTTCAATATTAAAGCTCCAACCAATTGATTCACCGGAACATTAGGTCTACTCTTTGTATTGGAGTACAGTTGAGCAAAATCTTTCTCATTAATTTTATGAAATACCTCAAGAAAGAATGTGGCCTCCGTAGATCGTTCAAAATACTTCCTCTGCTTCTCGGTTAAACAATGTTCAAAGCCAAATAAATCACCTTGCTGATAACTTGTGTTTTCTCTAAACATGATCTTTAATATTTACTACAAAATACAAAAATCAATTTTCTTTAACCAACCTTTTTAGAGTGGACTCGGCAATGCAAAAAATGAACGCCCGTCCTGGCGAGGGACTAGTCTAGGTTGAAAATAATACATCGTATTAAGGTGAAACATAAGAAAAACGGGGTTTCAATTCAGGAGTAAAGCCTGTGCAATCAATGATTTATAAAGGATATTCCTACTTATGAATATCCCAGAATTAATTCCATTTTGATATTGCTTCGAGCATAAGGTGAAGCGAGGCCTTCTACCTCTTCAAATCCTAATTTCTTGTATAAATTGATAGCAGGTTCAAGTTTGGTATTACTTTCCAGGAAGAGGGCTTTTGCTCCAAGACTTTTGGCTTTTTCGATTATGGCTTGACAGATTTTTTTACCAATGCCCAGACCTTGATAATTGGGAGAGACGGCCATTTTTGCTAATTCGTAATCGTATTTTCCATGATCCAATTTTATCAAGGCACAAACTCCAATAAGTTCATCTTCATATCGAGCAAATAAAATCTCACCTCCATTCTGGATAATATATTCATCTGGATGATCAAGCGCCTTGTAATCCATCTCTTCCATTTTGAAGTAGGTCTCTATCCATTCTTGGTTAAGCGTTTTGAAAGCTTCCCTGTAAGCTTCCTGATATTCTACAATTACGATGGATTTTGGATCTTTCACTATACTTTGTCTTAGATTAAGAAATCAATTGCATTAATTAGACTTCCAAAAATAAGGAGTAAGAATGATTAATATGGTAAAAACTTCTAGTCTTCCCACAATCATTAAAAAAGAAAGGAATATTTTTCCTACTGGAGGGATATGAGCGAAATTATCCATTGGTCCCACACTACCGATCGCTGGACCTACATTACCTATGCAAGTAGCGGTGGAACCAATTGAAGACAGAAATGGTGTAGGATCTCCTTCCAAGATCAAGGTCATTGCTATTGTTCCAAAAATAAAGAGGATCAAATAGCAGAGTAGAAATACCAAAATATGGGTAATTATCTTGCCGTTGACTACATTTTCATCTACTTTTAGCCTGATAAATGCCGCAGGATGTAACAATCTTTTGAACTCTAATACAGAGTTTTTGAAGAAAACCAGGTGCCTTATCATCTTTATTCCGCCACTAGTAGATCCTGCACATGCTCCAAGAAATAATAACATGAAAAAGATCATTGTCAGTCCATTGTGCCACGAAGTATAATCAGCTATAACATATCCAGTCGTTGTTATTATAGAAACGATCTGAAACGCTGATTCTCTAAATGCAGATTCGAAGGAAACATCAGTGATATTATGAACCAAAATACTTATGGTAGTGATTAATAAAACAACAATCAGAAGGTAAAATCTAAATTCATCACTCTTCCAAGCCTTGCTAAAATTGCCCTTGAACAAATTATAGATTATGGTATAATTCATACCACCGATAAACATAAATATCAAAATTGGATATTGAACCCACAAATTGGTGAAGTAGGCAATACTGTCATTTTTTGTTGAAAAACCACCCGTTGACATGGTCGTCATCGCATGATTGATGGCATCAAAGTAGTTCATCTTACCAAAAAAGCAGAGTATGGTTGCCAAAAAAACTGTCAATCCCACATATATCAACCAGAGTCTTTTGGCTACTTCTTTGATTCTGGGATGAATCTTATCTGATTGAGGTCCAGGCGATTCGGCAACAAAGAGCTCTACCCCACCAATGCCCAGAAGCGGGAATATAGCGATGGTAAATACGATAATTCCCATTCCGCCGATCCATTGGGTCAGACTTCGCCAAAATAATGTTCCATAAGAAAGGCTTTCTATGTCATTGAATATGGTGGCTCCAGTTGTGGTAAATCCAGAAGTGCTTTCAAAAATAGCCTCACTGAATGATACATCATGATGAATAATATAGGGCAAGGCGCCAGCAAAGCACATCGCCATCCAACCCAGCCCCACAATGAGATATCCTTCTCGCTTTCTGATTGACTTATCTGGCACCTTCAACAACACCAGCAACCCACCTACAACAATGGTGATCAAACTCGAAATCATAAAACAGCCAAAATCATCTCCTTCACTTGCATAGGACACCAAAGCGGGCAACATCATGAATAGTCCGACGATAATCGAAATAAACCCAATAATATTAATTATTATTCTTCCGTTGATCATGGCTATTTGAAAATATGTTCGACAGCCTTTACAGCACTTGGCAGTACGAAGATGATTACCTTATCATCATTGCCGAGAATGAAGTCTCCTGTCGGAATCAATCCTTTGTTTTCTCTAATAACACCAGCAACCGTCGAGTTTTTTGGAAGACCTATCTCTGCTATTTTCTTTCCGATCACACTTGTATTTTCGTCCAGAACAAACTCGATCACCTCTGCATCTACACCATGGAATGAGGCAATGGCTTCAATCCTGCCCCTCCTTACAAAACGGAAAATATTATTTGCTGCCAAAAGCTTTTTATTGATAATGGTATCTACACCAATATCCTGAGAAATATGAGTGTACGCAGAATTATCCACCAGGGCTATCGTTTTGATATCACCTAATTTCCCAGCCATAAGAGAAGACAATATATTTGTTTCAGAATTTGGAGTCAACGCCACAAAAGCATCCATCGTCTCCAACCCGTATTCCAGCAAAAAATCGGTGTTATTGGGATCTCCTTGCAAAATAAGGGCACTATTCAAGACCTCATGGCATTTTTTACATTCCTTTTTGTCTTTTATGACAATAGAAACGCTGTACTCCTTCTCAAGAATTTTCGCTGTCCTTCTAGCCAAAGGTCCACTGCCAATGATCATGACCTTCTTAATCTTCTTTAAGGTCTTTCCAACAAATTTGTTTACCCTATCAAACTCTTTGAGGTCAGTAGAGAGATAAATATGATCTTCTGGTTGGACAGTCATTTCCTTGTTTGGAATAATCGTCTTTCCATCTCTCAGCACCACAATTACCCTCAAGTGGTGCCCTGTTGCATCATCGGTCAGCTGCTTCATCGATTTGCCTATCAAATTTGATTCTTGATCTGCAGTAAAGCCTATAATTGAAATTTTGCCATCTTCAAACTCGAAAACATCAGTTGCAGATACCCTGCTCAAAAGACGTTTTATTTCTTGCACCGCTAAAAGGCTGGGACTGAACAAATTGTCAATACCCGAATCCTTGAAATTCTTTCGTTGTACTTTGTGAAAATACTCGGGATTGGATACTCTGGCAATTGTCTTTTTGGCTCCAGATTTCTTTGCAAGAATACATGCCAAAAGGTTGGCAGATTCATATGTCACTACTGCAATGAATAGATCTGCATAATCAATCCTGGCATTCATCAAGGTCTCGATCGAAGTAATTTCTCCCTTTATACATTGGACATCCAAGTGAGTGGAAGCATATTCCAGGACGCCATCATCGTTATCGATTAGTGTAATGTTGTGGTCTTCGGTAGTAAGCAATTTTGCAAGATGGAAGCCGACATCACCAGCTCCGCCAATTACTATATTCATGTATCTTTTCGATTTGGCTTTAGACCAAATTTTGATTCAGCCGCGAAGCTATTATTATTTTTAATATTAATCCAGAAATTATACAAAAAGGGAATGGAATTGCCAATTCTATGACGGCATGCTCAAAAGTGGGACGGGTTTGTGCAATTTCAAGGTCCAAAAGAATCCATTTCATTTTGATCATATTGATTTTCATTCTATGAATTTGAAGTAAGATTGTAACTTTGCGCCAAATCGTCGATTAATGGAATTTTTAGACTCGTACAGGAATGTTTTTTTAGAATATCTGAATGCAAATAAATTTGCCAGACCTCCCTATAATCTGTACGAACCAGTAGATTATATTTTGACCCTGGGCGGCAAAAGAATACGACCTGTACTGCTATTAATGGCCGCAGACCTTGTCGGTAATCATTCAAAAGAAGCTTTACCTGCTGCGATGGCTGTCGAAGTTTTCCATAATTTCACCCTGCTTCATGATGACATTATGGACGAAGCACCGCTGCGGAGAGGGAAGCCTACGGTGCATGAAAAATATGATGCCAATACTGCTATTCTTTCTGGTGATGTGATGATGATCAATGCCTATAAATGTCTGGAAAATTATTCCAGCGAAATCGCTCTGAAACTACTTAGAGTTTTCAATAAAATGGCAGTGGAAGTATGTGATGGCCAGCAAATGGATATTGATTTTGAAACGAGGGAGGATGTGGAGATCATGGAATATCTGGAAATGATAGCACTCAAGACTTCTGTATTGATCGGTGCTTCCTTGCAGATGGGCGCAATAATCGGTGGATTGGAAGATCAATCTGCACATCACTTGTATCATTTTGGTAAAAACATAGGCATAGCCTTTCAAATGCAAGATGATGTACTCGATACATTCGGAGAACCAAAAGTGGGCAAACAACCAGGAGGTGATATTATCCAAAATAAAAAAACATACTTGTATTTAAAAACGCTCCAATTGATAAGTGAAACAGAGCGAAATGAATTGATAACACTTTACAAAACCAAGCCTGAAAATGCAGATGAAAAAGTGGAAAGAGTGCGTGCAATTATGAATAGCGCTCACGTATTGGTCCACTCCGACGAGGTGAAAAATGAATTCAAAAATCTGGCATTTTCTCATTTGGACGCCATCAAAATTGATGCAGAGAAAAAAGATCAGTTAAGGGCTTTTGGCAATTATCTGTTGACAAGAAATATTTAATTCCAACCTTGAATAAAAATTATGAACAAAAATTTACAATCCAGCCATTCTATATTGATCAATGCCAGTGCTGAAAAAGTGTGGGACGTCCTTACAAATCCAGAAAAAATTGCCCTTTATCTTTACGGCACAAAAACGGAAACAGATTGGAAAATTGGAAGTGACATAAAATTCAGCGGTACTTATAATGACATGACCTATTCGGACAAAGGATTGGTGATGGCCATTGTTCCCAATTCTCTTTTGGCATATGATTATTGGACGCAATTTTCAGGGTTGGAGGATATTCCAGAAAATTATTGTGAAGTTTCTTACCACATCCATGACAACAATGATGGCACTGTGAAATTCACCTGGCAGCAAATTGGTTTCAAGGATGAAGCCTCTCTAGAACACAACAAATCTGGCATGCCTGCAATATTAGAACAAATAAAACAGATCGCTGAATCATAACAAATGAGAATCCAGGATCAAACATTCAAGAATATTGACTTCAAAGGTCAGATGCTTTCGAGAGACGGATATGACAATTGCGAATTTGTGGATTGCAGATATTCCGAAGCAGATTTGGCAGATGTATCCTTCATGGAATGCACCTTCAAAATATGTGATTTCAGCTTGAGTAAAATGGACCATGCTGGGATCAAGGATGTCAAGTTTGTGGAATGCAACTTTCTTGGTGTTGATCTATCCGTTTGTTCTCCATTCTTGTGGAAAGCAAGTTTTGAATCTTGTAAAATGGATTTGACAATTCTTTCAAATATGAACCTAAAAGGAACGCTTTTTTCAAACTGCGACCTCAAAGAAGCAGACTTTTCGCAAGCAAATCTCACATCAGCCGAATTTGAAAATTGTAATTTGGAAAGAGCAATTTTCAATGGGTCAAACCTGGAAAAAACAGATTTTAGAAAAGCAGTAAACTATACATTTGATCCGAGTGCCAATATTTTGAAAAAGACTCAATTTTCACAAGCTGGAATTATGGGCTTGCTATCCTCATATGACATCATAGTAAGTCCATAAAATGAAAGTTTATAAAGCCCCAATCATAGCATCTATTCAATCTTTCTACGGAGATTTACTCTACCCAGATTCTTCGATTTCCCTGTACACTCATTTAAGCAATCTCTCAAACAAAATGTATGAGGGTCTTAGACAAAAAGAGAAATGCACCTACGTCCAATTAAACAATTATAATCCCAATTACCTCGGAATTTCAACATCCAAATTACAGGAAACCAAACTGGATCTGGAAGATTGTCAACAAACAATTGCAAGTGAGTACGGCTTTAATTCCTGGGTTGATGTCAAAATTCAAGGGCAAATTTTTTACGACAATGAATTTGAAGCCGCAGTAAATGCTATTATTTATGGTGACCTTAATTCATTGAGGAATATCATCCAAAAGTATCCAAATCTTGTAACCCAACATTCCCAGTATGGTCATGAGGCTACCTTGCTTCACTATACGGCTAGCAATGGTGTCGAAATGTGGCGACAGCAAGTTCCAGAAAACTTAGCTAAGATCATCGATTTTTTGATTGAAGAAGGTGCCGACAAGGAAGCTAAAATGAGGGTCTACGGAGGTAGATTTACTGCATATCAATTGTATACGACGAGCGCTCACCCAAATGATGCCAAGTTAGATCCATCCACCTCAGAGTTGCTCAAAGTCTAATGTTACCTCAATGTTAAGTTTCGAGGCTTTAGTTGAAAAAATTTAAATTTCAGTCTTATCTTATTTATTGATTTTGTAACCTTTGTCTGATTTAAGTAATTGCTAAGTGTAAAAGAGTCATAGTCTATGGCAAAAGATGGAAATGTAAAAGAGGTAGCCAAATTATTTTTCAAATTGGGATGCATTGCTTTTGGAGGTCCAGCTTCGCACATCGCCATGATGGAAGATGAAGTCGTCACCAAGAGAAAATGGATGACTCGTCAGCATTTTCTAGATTTGATAGGTGCCACAAATCTTATTCCCGGTCCGAATTCCACTGAGATGACCATGCATTGTGGATACGAAAGAGCTGGATGGAAGGGATTGCTTGCTGCAGGTGGGTTATTCATACTACCAGCTGTTACCATTACCTTGATTTTCGCCTACCTATACGTCGCCTATGGTCATCTACCCAATGTTCAACCTGTAATCTATGGGATAAAACCTGCTGTCATCGCCATCATCTTATCCGCTTCATACAAACTGGGCAAAAAAGCACTTAAAAGTGTAGAATTGGGCATACTTGGAATACTGACTGTAGCAGCCTGCATCTATGGGCTCAACGAAATCACGGTTTTGTTTGGTTGTGGTTTGATAGGATTAATATTGTTTTATGCCAAAAAAGCGGTTGGCAAACCAGGCGCACTGGTTCCCCTGTTTATGTGGCAAGTTGCACCAGCTGCAATTTCAGCTTCTACAATGAAAATATTTTTTACTTTTTTAAAGGTGGGAGCTATATTATATGGTAGCGGCTATGTTCTTTTTGCCTTTTTGGATGCCGAATTGGTGGCTACTGGCTTGATGACACGTCCTGAATTGATGGATGCTGTAGCCGTAGGTCAGATTACACCAGGTCCTGTGCTATCAACTGCTACCTTCATTGGTTATCAATTGGGTGGATTTCCTGGGGCTATTGCTGCAACAATTGGTATTTTCCTCCCTTCCTTCATCTTCGTCACTTTACTAAATCCTTTGGTTCATAAAATTCGGAAATCACCACCATTGGCAGCTTTTTTGGATACTGTAAACATTGCTGCTGTGGGCGTTATTGTAGCTGTATGTTATGAAATGGCCAAAGATTCGTTGACCGATTGGCGTACAATCACAATAGCAATATTAAGCATGATCGCTGTATTTGGATTCAAAAAACTTAATAGCGCTTTCATTGTCTTAGGAGGAGCCACATTGGGATTTATTCTTTACCAATTTTGATTTTTTTGTTCTTCGGCAATAGTTTCATTGTGAAAAGTTGAATACTAAAAACCATTTTGTATTTTTAGCATTCATTTTTTTTACAAACTTCCAATGAATACCAAACAATCATTATTCTTTCAAAAGGAATCAGGGCTTAAATTAGTCTTGTCACTTTTATTGGTATTCACTATAGCACTTACGAATATTAGTAGTTTTTCCTTTTTGGCGAATATGGAAATTGATAAAATTGAAAAATTGGCAGAAGGTGAAAATGATATCGAGCTGGAAGAAAAAGAAAAAAACCTGGAAGTGGAAGAGGACTCATTTTTAAGTTCCAATTTCGACAGGTTTAATTTATTACAAAATGGCTGGCTCGATGGTCAAAATCGCGATCAATTACCTTTTCATTTTTTGAAAACACCAACACCTCCCCCCGACTTTATTTAGTCCTAATTATTAGTTTTTTAGCACAATTGTCTTTTAATATTCAGTCACTTTTGTGGCAATATTGTAATTTTTATTCTTCAAATCATTCGGCTTTTTATGAAAAATTATTTTGACTTCAAGCATTTCAGAGGAGATTTATTCGGTGGTATTACTGCAGGTATAGTGGCTCTTCCATTAGCTTTAGCATTTGGTGTAAGTTCTGGACTAGGTCCTAGCGCGGGACTTTATGGTGCCATTTTTGTTAGTTTTTTCGCAGCACTTTTTGGTGGAACGAACACACAAATATCGGGACCAACTGCACCTATGACCGCAGTAAGTATGGTCATTATTGCAGGTATTGTGGCACATAATGACGGTGATGTATCCCAAGCTCTGCCTGCTATTCTTACCGTATTTCTATTGGCTGGATTGATGCAGATAGGTCTTGGTTTCATGGGTCTTGGGCAATATATAAAATACATCCCATACCCCGTCGTCTCGGGTTTTATGACCGCCATCGGTGTGATAATATTGGTTACTCAAATACTGCCTTCCCTAGGTTACTACCCAAAAGAAGACATCGAATATGTTGACCAATTCAAACCCATCGCCGAAGAATTGATTTTAGAAAATATACTCATTGAAGAAGCAGGAGAAGGAATTCTTGTATTAGAAGATTTCGAAGAGACTGTCCGAAGGGCCAAGGGTATATCGCAATCCCAAATTCTCAAAGAATCACAAACTATTGCAGGGTCAGAAGCTTCAGGTGTAATAGGGGCCTTAAAAGTATTGCCAAGGGCCTTGAAAAATATAAATTGGCTAGAGCTAATCCTTTCCATCTTTACCATCATCATCATATTTGGATTTAAAAGGATTACAACAAAGGTTCCGAGCACCTTGGTCGCTCTGGTGGTAATGTCTGGTATCGCCATTGGATTCAATTTGGATTATCGGCCGATTGAAGAAATACCAAGTGGACTACCTATCCCAAATCTGGGAATATTTACCAATTTTGATCTATCTTCCGTCGCACCATATATTTTCACAGCTTTAACTCTGGCCTTGTTAGGAGCCATTGATTCATTATTGACATCCGTCGTCGCCGACAACATGACCAAGACACGGCATAAGCCGAATAAGGAACTTGTGGGGCAAGGTATAGGTAATACGATAGGAGCCATTTTCGGTGGTATACCAGGTGCAGGTGCAACAATACGTACTGTTGTCAATATTAATGCAGGAGGTAAAACACGTCTTTCTGGTATGATTGCGGGTATTATGTTATTCCTTATTACCATGTCATTTGCTCCGCTTGCATCACAAATCCCAGCTGCTGTTCTTGCTGGTATTTTGATTACGGTAGGTATTAATGTAATGGATTACAAGGGCTTGAGAGCTATACCTAATATGCCGAAATCCGAAGTTATAATTATGATCATCGTACTGGTATTGTCGTCCGTATGGAATCTCGTGTATGCAGTAGGTATTGGATTGGTGATAGCATCCTTGATGTTTATGAAAAACATTGGTGACCTGATGGTCCAAAATTCTGAAGTCAAAAAACTGAAAGACTTTGAAGATTGGGATGATGAAATGGATTTTCCAGAAAACCTCAGAGAAGAAGTCCTCATCAAACATCTGGAAGGGCCATTATTCTTTGGGTCTACTACAGATTTCCAACAATTGTCCGCACAAATACCCGACGAAACATCTTGTATAATACTGAGGATGGGACGAGTTCCATATATAGATCAATCGGGCTTGTACGCCATTGAGGACCTGGTAAATAGCATGAGGGCCCAAGGCAAGGATGTATTAATTGTCAAGTTGAAAAAGCAACCTCGTTATATGCTGGAACGAATCGATATTATTCCAGACTTGGTATCAAAAGACCATATTTTTAACTCTTTTACGGATTGTCTCAATTGGGTAAAGTCCAATGTCGAAGATATTTATCCCAAGGCAGAAGGAAAGCCAAGTGCATAAAACTTTTAATTAAAGAAAAACAACATAATTTAAGAGTTTCGATTCATAACATATACTTAACGGTGGGTTCATTTCGAATTTACATTCATCCGTTTTATTTGTAATATATTATTACCAAGGGATCTGGGTTGATAATTTCGGACAAGGATTCTTCCCAGGTCCTTATTTCAAGGTAAAATTATTAATTCCAAGAGCGAAAAATTAATATTCGCTTAACATTGGATAAGTACTTTTGCACTCGGTAATTAAATAATAGGTAATAATATAAAATCAACTTGTCCGATGAGAAAATCTTTCTTGTGCATGTTAGTATTTACATGTTTTAGTTTCGTGCTTTCTTCACAGATATCAACAAAAAAATTTGGTAAGGGAATTCAACTAGCTGGTGAAGACTCAACTTTTTACGTAAAAATGAATGTGCGATTCCAAAATTTAATGACTCATTCCTGGAGTCTTGCCGATGACAGCTTTGGATCATTCGAAAACCATCAATCCAATTTCCTAGTTCGAAGATCAAGACTCAAATTTGGCGGTTGGGCTTTCAGCGACAAAATCAAGTACAAAATGGAATTCGGCCTCTCTAATAGAGATATTGGTGGAGGTGCTGAATCAGAATTCAACAAAGGGGCAAATGTCATCTTGGACGCCTATGTTGATTGGAATTTTTATAAAGGATTTTCAATCAGATTTGGACAAGGGAAACTTCCCAGTAATAGAGAAAGGGTAATTTCTTCCTCAAATCTTCAATTTGTAGATCGTTCAAGACTAAACTCAAGGTACAATATTGATCGGGATGTCGGATTTATGCTTACACATAAGCACAAATTGGGTGGTGACTTTATTTTGATTGAGAAATTTGCTATATCACAAGGTGAAGGAAGGAATGTAACAATAGGCAATTCTGGAACAGGCAGTGGCGCTGAATATACCTTCAGATTAGAAGCATTGCCTTTTGGTAGTTTTGCATCGAAGGGAGATTATGTTGGCTCAGCCATAAAGAGAGAAAAAACTCCTAAACTGGCATTGGGTTTTAGCTATGATATCAATAACAATGCAATGAGAAATCGAGGTAATTTGGGTAGCTTCATTGCCACTAATACCACAGCAGGAAAAACATTGAACACCTTCTTTGCAGACTTGATGTTCAAGTACCAAGGATTCTCCTCTATGATTGAATATGCAAACAAATCAACCGACGACAACGACCCGCTATTATACGATGTGGACACTAATGAAGTGATTGGTAGATATTATACAGGATCTGCACTTAATGTGCAAGCTGGTTACATGTTTAGAAGCAATTACGAAATTGCTGCAAGAGTTACATTTAATAACCCTGATGTAGGAGTGGATACTGAGGATAAAAGGTATACCTTAGGGATCTCAAAATTTGTGGTTGGTCACAATTTGAAAGTACAGACAGATTTCACCTACAGGTCCGTAGATAGTGCAGGTGATGTGCCTGATACGATTGATGATCAATTCACTTGGAGAACTCAATTCGAACTTCAATTTTAATTAAAAAAATTTACTTTACCACAAATTAAAACCTAAACAAAATGGAATTTGGAATTTGGCAATTAATTCAGATAGTAGGAGCTCTTGCCTTCTTTGTCTATGGTATGAAAATGATGAGCGACGGTATCCAAAGGGCGGCCGGTGCTCAGATGAGGAATATCCTCAGAACAATGACCAAGAATAGATTTCTTGGTGTATTCACAGGATTTTTGACCACTGCGATGGTGCAATCATCATCTGCAACTACAGTAATGACTGTGAGTTTTGTAAATGCAGGACTACTTACCCTGGTAGAATCGGCAGGTGTGATGATGGGTGCTAATATTGGTACGACCATTACAGGATGGTTGGTTTCGTTCCTTGGTTTCAAAGTAAAGCTAAAGGTACTTTCTATTCCATTATTTGCATTTGGAGTTCCAATGTTATTCTCCAATAGAGGTAAACTTAAATATTGGGGAGAATTCATAATTGGTTTTGCAATTCTTTTCTTAGGATTATCATATCTTAAAGGAGCAGTTCCAGATCTGAAAGGAAATACTGAAGTGCTTGATTTCTTATCTACTTTTACAGAATGGGGATTCTTTTCTAGATTGTTCTTTGTTTTTGTAGGTACTTTGGTGACTATTATTGTTCAATCCTCTAGTGCTGCCATGGCCATTACGCTTACCATGTGTGCCCAGGGCTGGCTTCCATTTGAGGTAGCCGCTGCTATGATTCTCGGTGAAAACATAGGTACAACGATTACAGCAGAGTTGGCATCTTTGGTCGGAAATACCAATGCCAAGAGATCAGCCAGAATACACTCTATGTTTAATATTATAGGTGTGACCTGGATGGTTATTCTACTTCCAGTCTTCTTACCATTATTATCAGAATTCCTACAAATGTTAGGGTTAAGTGATCCATTTACCAATGCTGATGATATGCCTATTGGATTGTCCGCATTCCACACAGCCTTTAACTTATTGAATGTGATAATAATGCTTGGCTTTGTCAAATGGCTTGTAAAAATGGCTATTTGGAGTGTTCCAGATGGGGCAGATGAATATGATGATACGAAGTTGAAATTTATCGGCTCTGGTTTAAGAACTCCAGAATTGGCAACGGTCGAATTACAAAAAGAGACTGCTCATTTCGGTGAGGTTACAAGTAGAATGTCTGGTTTCATGCAAGATTTGATCAACGCTAAGGATGCTAAAAAACAAAGGGCGCTGCTCAAAAAACTTAACAAGTATGAGAAGATAACCGATAAAATGGAGATTGAGATTACAGAATACATTACAAATCTGTCCAATCAAGAAATCACACCTCGTACTAGTTTGAGATTAAGAAGTATTCTGAATGTCTGCAACGACCTCGAAAGAATTGGTGATATTTATTATCAAATTTCTAAAACATTAGAACAGAAAATTGAAAATAAAACCTACTTCACACCAGAACAGAGAAGCAATCTAAATGAAATGTCAACAAAAATTGATGAAGCATTTGCTGTAATGGTTGATAATCTAAACAATCCTCATTACGATCAAGTATCTAAGGACAAAGCCCTGGACTTGGAATATGACATCAACAAAATGAGAGATAGACTTAGAAAAGAGAATCTTACAAAAATTGGTGAAAAAGGATACAACGTTAAATCTGCCATGATTTACAATAATATCTACTCTTCACTGGAGAAAGTTGGAGATCATATTATCAATGTGACAGAAGCAGTTGTTGGAGAAATATAAAATAATGACCATGTTCATTTTAAAAGACTCACCTTTGGTGGGTCTTTTTTTTGTGTGACATTAAATTTTGTATCCTGGAGGGAATACTATTAAATCCTGCACTATTTTGCCTGAAAATATGAACAATTAATTGATGTTGACCATAGTTGTATCCCTACAGGATACATCGCGTACTATAATCCTTATAGCATGTGGCGATGCCACATGCTATAATAGTAATTGCCCTACAGGCAATACAAATATGAATAATCAAGGCAATTACAAAATTTGATACTCGAATTGGGAGCCTAAGAACTGCAATAAAAGCAGATATCAGAAATTGGACTTCGTTTCGGGCTTCAGAAAAGTGAACTTGACTGAAATTCAACGGCGAAGGAAGATGGAGCAGAATTAGAGGTAATTGGGATAATGCGAGAGGCATTACATTATTTACTTTTGCCTGTAGGGCAAAAACAATTTATAGCATGGGACATGGTCCCATGCTATATCGACAACCAATAAATGTTGCCTGTAGGGCAACCACACAAGCCCATATTTTAAAAATTAGGCAATAACCAATGTCACATAGTTCAGGATATTCAGCCAATTTGTAGTATCCCTACAGGATACATCGCGTATCATAATCATTATAGCATGTGGCGGTGCTACATGCTATAAGGGTAATTGCCCTACAGGCAATATAAATATGAATAATCAAGGCAATTACAAAATTTGATACTCGAATTGGGAGCCTAAGAACTGCAATAAAAGCAGATATCAGAAATTGGACTTCGTTTCGGGCTTCAGAAAAGTGAACTTGACTGAAATTCAACGGCGAAGGAAGATGGAGCAGAATTAGAGGTAATTGGGATAATGCGAGAGGCATTACATTATTTACTTTTGCCTGTAGGGCAAAAACAATTTATAGCATGGGACATGGTCCCATGCTATATCGACAACCAATAAATGTTGCCTGTAGGGCAACCACACAAGCCCATATTTTAAAAATTAGGCAATAACAAATGTCACATAATTCAGGATATCAAGCCAATTTGTCATATCTCTACAGGATACCAATATTATGTGACCAAAGATTGGGACAAGGCCTCAATCTTTGATGTTGTAACCTTTCTGGTTCTCCAAATACAGGAAAGGATATTTACCATTAGTTCATTTTGTCATACATACTTATAATAGTTCAATGATTTTGCGATACAATAATTAATTTATTTTCGGGTTTTCTATTTAACCCACATGTTGGATCGGAGCTTCGTAGTTGAGGTTGGGCTGATAGAAAATCGAGTAAAACGTCTTATATTGAAGGCATTTCAAGCCACCACAAATTTTCTATTGGATATACGGGTTTAAAAAAGTTGAAATTATGAAAAAGGAATACGTTTATGTCTTTTCGATAATCTTACTCTTCGTTCTTGCAGGAATGACTTTAAGACCCGTAAACATTCCCAATGATGCCAAAGACTGTCTAGTAGCAGAGGGCAAAGTAATCAAGATATTTGAAGGAGGAACTAAAGATGTAGCTTTCAGATTAGAAGGTGATAAGACCTTATACTACATCAACCGAGGACTAGAGCAAGGATTGAATTTGGAGGAACTGCAAAACGAATTAATAGGGAATAATGTAATAATAAGATATCCCAAACACTGGACCCTTCTCGACCCAAACAACACCATAAAACACCTATCCATATTGGAGTACAATGGAAAGGAGATATATAATGAGATAAAACTCATTCAGAATAGAAGGCTGAATCGCAAAAGTAATATGGGGTAGGTATTAAAATACCAGATCAACCCTTCCGATAAGCCAATGGCGTCATTCCTTCTTTTTTAGAGAATAGCCTTGAAAAATAAGCCGGATCATCAAAACCCAGATCAAATGCTATTTCTTTTATGCTTTCTTGGGTGAATTTTAGTGATCTTTTAGCTTCCATAAGAATACGATCTTGAATTATTTCTGTTGATGTAGGGTAACCAAGAGCCTTCAATTTTTTGGCCAAAGTCTTGGGTGTTATAAATAATTCTTTGGCATAATCACTTACAGAATGTTTGGTCCTGAAATGTTTGTCTACCATTGCTATAAAGTCCTGCACCATTTTGTTTTTTTGATGGGTCACAGTGCTGCTTTGCAATTCTTGTATATCCAATAACCTCAAAGTATGAATTAAAAACATGCGTAAATATGTTTCGATCATTTCTCGATGAGCATTCCCTGGATTCTTTAATTCCGAAATTATATTATCAATAATCATACGAAAAGCTGGTGCTTCTGAAGATTCCACAGATATACCAGAGGCTCTATGTACATTATTGAAGATAAGGCCATTACATGCTATCTCTTTACCATGTGCCTCGACACAGTAAAATTCCTTGTCAAAAGAAATCTGATATGCAGTCTTTACTTTTTCAGTCTTCACCGAAAACATTTGTCCTGGGGACACACAAAATATTCCACACCCATTAATCTCAAACTCTTTAAAATCAATATCATACGTCCCACTTCCATCCTCTATCCAATAAATCTTGTAATGATCAGATCGTTCAGTTTTATTGGCAGCACAATAAATATCAAGGTTTATTTTTTGAATTTCGAAGTGTTCCTTCTTGTTCAATTTATTCCCCGCATAAGTGTAGGACTGGATGGTGGTTATTGACATAATATGGTAGTATTGTCTTTAAATCTAGTAAAATACAATCTGCTAAAGGTATAATCTAGCAATAGAAGTAATTTAAAAACATAATATTACTTTCGTTCCAAAGTTCTGAAGATTCAGGTCTAAAATTCGCATGATTGAAAATTGAAAATCACTTTCTATTCATTCCGTCTGACCTTTTAAAATCTAAGCGGTATTTAAACCACCTTATTTTCAAATCACCTCATTACATTCTATTTAACAATCACAATAATACCATTGTTCTTTCTCTTCGTCCAATTGATCCAAATAAGTATTCATTTTGACAATTCCAGGATATTCACTGCTCCCATCTTTAAGTAATGGTTCATTACCTTCTTCTATCAATACTGTATTGTAAGCCAAAGACAACTTCTTAAGCCTATCTTCCAGCTCAATTATTGCCTTTGTCTTACTTGAATAGTGGAGAGTCATCATTTCTTAATTTCTAATGTATTTCTTAACAAATCTTGAGATAAAGTTATCTTTTTTATTTCGAGTAATGTCAATTGATTTTTTTACATATTCATCGGTATATTCCTGATAACCCCAGCAATTTCCGCAAGATATCTCTAATTCATTATTCGCCAGTTCTGGATTGTTGATGTTTACTATATCATTCATGATTATCATTTTTTGAATTAAAAAAACAGGGGCAATCTGCCCTAAGATTGCCCCCTCAATTATATGAAAACGCTTTTCTTGTGTTAAGCTTCTACTTTGGTATTTCTACTAATTAATGCTTCTAATGCAGCTTCACTTTGATATCCTTGTGCTTTTTCCAATATCTTTTGATCTTGCATAAAAAACAAAGCGGGTATACTTCTGACTCCAAACTTCTGAGCCAATTGAGGAAATCGATCCACATTCACTTTCTGAATATGAACTTTGC
Organism: Saprospiraceae bacterium; assembly: GCA_965230575.1. Lineage (GTDB taxonomy): Bacteria > Bacteroidota > Bacteroidia > Chitinophagales > Saprospiraceae > CAJXUU01. Next base: position 3,160,754 of record OZ246013.1, on the reverse strand, counting down.
CTTCATATTTAGCTGCCAATTTTTCAACTACTGGAAGTAATGATTTACAAGGCCCACACCAATCTGCATAAAAATCAAGGAGGATGGGTTTATCTTGTGTTGCCAATGCATTAAATTCTTTTGCTGTTACTATTTCTTTCATTATTCTAAGTTTTACTTTTTTTTAAATTATTATGATGAATTTAGACCGTTGCAGTCTCTTTTTTGATTGCCGATTCTATTTTCCAATCTGATTGAATCATTCTATGTATGTAACAATGATCCGCCTCATAAAGCAATTCTTCTCTCTGGGCATCTGTAAGCTCTCCTTCAATAGTGATGTCCACTTTCACCTTTGGTAGCAGTCCATTTTCTGTCCTTCTCACTTTCTGGCTAAATGATCCTTCCACATTTCCAATCTCCCATCCTTTCTTTCTTGCTATATGCCTTATTGTAGCCACTTTGCACATTGCCAATCCAGCTAATACCAATTCTGTAGGTGCAAGACCTAGATCAGTTCCACCTGAATTTATTGGCTCATCAGCCATGATAGAATGTTTACCATTGCTAATAATGCTTTGGAATCCTTCTGGTAGGTTTTTAATTTTAATTTCAGTTGCCATTTTTATTATTTTTAATTGTCTTACTGTTTGTGATTAATTACAACACAAATATGGGGGCAAAAGGAGTGGATTAAAATGGACAGAAGTTCCTACTTATAGGACAAAAAGGAACAATTGGATATTTAGTTGAAATATTATTAGGTGTAGGTAGATGTATCAACGCATTATTCAAGTAACTGAATAAAGGTTAGCGTTAACATCCAAAATCTTTATTCTACCTTGTCTCTCAGGAAAAAGTAAGCAATAAGAAAACTAATCAGCATGAAAATCCCGCCCAGGAAAAAAGCTGATCCTGGAAAATGAAATGGTGCATTATCTGTAGTGAAGTAATAGAAGATTCCAGTCATCATTACGGGACCAATAATCGTAGTAATACTACCTAAACTTGTAAGACCTCCTTGTAGCTTGCCCTGTTCATTTTCAGGCACCTGGCTGACCATCAATGCCTGTAAATTAGGCATGGCAATACCTCCCAAACAATACGGAATCAAAAATGCGAACATCATCCAGGAAGCAGAGGCAAAGGCAAATAAAAACATTCCAATCGAATACAAGGCAAAGCCCCAGATGATACTGCGATTGAGCCCAAATCTGTCCGCAGATTTTTGAGCCAACACTGCTTGTACGATACCTACCAATACTCCAACGACCGCAAGTGAGACTCCTACTGTAAACGTATTCCACTCAAATCTGTACATCGTGAAGTAAATCCAATTGGTCTGGACAGCATGAGAACCCAAATACAAAAGAAAGTAGGCTAAAAACAATATTCCTATTTGTTTGTACTTGGATAGATTTTTGAGAGTGCTCAACGGATTGGCCTTTCTCCATTCAAACTTTCTGCGGTTTTCCTTGGACAAAGACTCTGGCAAGATGAAATACCCATAGAGGAAATTCAGAAAGGTCAAAACGGCTGCCACATAAAAAGGCAATCGCAAACCATACGACCCCAACACCCCTCCGATCAATGGACCAATAATAAAACCCATTCCAAATGCCGCACCCAACATTCCAAAATTCTTGGAACGATTTTCATCGGTACTCACATCCGCAATATAGGCCGAAGCTGTAGTATAACTTGCTCCAAAAAATCCTGCAATAATCCTCCCTATCACCAACCAGGCATATGTGGGTGCCAAGGCAAGAATCAAATAATCTATGGTAAACCCAAATAACGACAGCAAGATGACAGGCCGCCTTCCATACTGATCACTTATATTTCCAAAAAATGGTGAAAATAAAAACTGTGGTATTGCAAAGGCAAATAGCAGATATCCTCCATATTTACTCGCATCATTAATGCCTATTCCCATCATTTCAGATAGCAACTCAGGCAATACCGGAATAATAATACCAAAGCCAATAATATCAATTAATACCGTTATAAAAATAAAATTAACTGCCGCTTTTCTGACTTTGGTCATGGTGGATCACTTTACGATTGCGAAATTAGGATGATTTGCCGATAAACCTATTTTTTATTTTATCTCAATTGAAATTCTACCAAATGCAGTAACTACATGCTTGGTCCTGCATACATGTCCATAGTGTGTTGAACAATTTGCAATAAATTATTTTTTGTCATTGTCATCCCGACCAAAGCGAAATTTTGTCATTCTGAGCTTGCCGAAGAACGTCAATGGACATAATGAAATTAAAGTTAGGACATACTCCTTGATCTTTCGACTCCGCTCAAGATGACAAGGAGTATATTTATACATTAGAAAGTGTAATTTGTTTTACACACAAGTCTATACCAATTAACATCAAACTCTAAATTTTCATTATATTAGACAAACATTTATTCATTCTCTAACTGCGTTGCTCAAGACACGATTCTATCGGCTAAAACTAAAACGCATAAAACTTACTAATTCATGAAAAAACTAATCTACTCTGTCGTTTTCATCATTAGCTTGACAAGTTACTTACCAGCCCAGATTCAAGATGGTGGTATCGCCCCAAATTTCACAGTGACTGATATTGAAGGAAATGAACATACACTATATGATGTTCTAGCCGAAGGCAAATCGGTAATTCTGGACTTTTCAGCTACATGGTGTGGACCTTGCTGGAGCTATCACAACACTGGTGCACTGCATGATTTCATGAGCCAATATGGCCCTGAAGGCACGAACGAAAGCATGGTTTATTATATAGAATGCGACGTGACTACTACTTTGGACGATCTTCATGGAACTGGCAATGATACTGCAGGCGATTGGGTTACCGGGACTAACTATCCTATAATCGATGCGGCATTTGTAGCCAATATGTTTCAAATCAATTCCTACCCTACCATAATGATGGTTTGCCCGGATAGGACAGTAACACAGCTTGGAACTATACAAGCCCATCATATAAAAGACAATACCCTGACTTGTACATCAATAGACATCGCTCCAGAAATGAATTTTTGGGCCAACAATTACGAAGGATGCAATGATCTTTCTGTTAAATTCAATGATAGTTCATGGCCAAGACCAGATAATTATTTATGGGATTTTGGAGACGGCACCACATCTACAGAAAGTAATCCGACTCATGCTTATGCTGAAGTAGGTGAATACACCGTCTCTCTCCAAGGAGCAAATGCTTTTGGAGAGAATACTATAACAAAAGAGGCATACATATCAGTTGGAGATGGAACCCCTTACTCGAACGAAAATGTTGGTCCAGAAAATATTGATATAGGACCAGGTCGATATTTTGAAGGAGGACATCAAGCGCTAATTTTCGATGCCATAAATGATTTTGTACTCACTTCTGTGAAAGTATATTCTGATCGCGCACAGGAGAGGACGATTGTTTTATGGGATAAGGAAGGTACAGTAATAAATCAAAGAACAATGCATATTCCTATTGGCGAGCACAGGATTAACCTGGAATTATTTGTTCCTCAGGGTACAGATTATCAATTGGGCCTTTACAGCGATGCCTATCTTTACAGAAATAGCAATGGACCTCAATATCCATATACAATTGACAATTTGGTGAGTATTACCCGAAGTACGGCCTCGTCTGCTCCTACTCAATACTACTATTATTTTTATGATTGGGAAGTGAGGGAATCAGGCTGTAGTCCAGTAAGTGATACAGATGATCTTGACGATGAATCCACCCATCTTTATCCTATACCAGTCAATGGATTTCTCACCATAGAATTGAAAGAGATATCAGATGATCGCCCCAGGGTATTCAATAATATTGGACAATTCTTAAATGTTCCAACTCACCAGCAAGGCAAAAACTGGCAGATAGATTTTAATGCTTTAAACACAGGAGTCTATTTTGTTGAAATAAATAATCAATTATTCACTGTTCCGAAGATTTAACTTTGAAGCAAAAATAATTTCAAAACGGCTGGAATATTTTCTAGCCGTTTTTATTTTATAAAGTGAATTTCTTAGGTTTGACAAGAAATTAATAACCCAAAAGCTATATCAATTGAATTTCCAAAAAGTATATTTCATCTGCGGGGTTTCTGGATGTGGAAAATCTACCATTGGAACCATGTTGGCCGAAAAACTCAATATTGCTTATATCGATGGTGATGATTTTCATCCTCCTTCCAATATTGAAAAAATGAAATCCGGAAAAGCGCTGGATGATAATGATAGAAAAGGATGGTTGGAATCTATTCATGACCATATATCAAAAAGTGAAGAATCCATTGTAGTCGCATGTTCTGCGCTCAAGGAAAAATACCGCACAATTCTCAAAGGAAGATCTACTAAGCCGATTCACTGGATATTCTTGATTGGATCTTTCGAATTGATTCACAAAAGAATGGCCAAGCGTACTGGTCATTTTATGCCCAATGCACTTTTACAATCTCAGTTTGATGCTCTTGAAGTTCCTGATTATGCTTTAAAAATAGATATTAGAGCTTCGCAACAAGATATCGTTAATAAAATTTTAGAGAATACCAGAATGAAAAAACAACTAGGCCTTATAGGATTGGGCGTAATGGGTAAGAGCCTGAGTCGAAATTTTGCCAGCAAGGGCATTAAATTAAGTCTGTATAATAGATTTGTTGCTGGTAAAGAAGAAAATATTGCCACAGATTTCATCCAGGCATATCCAGAATTGAGCGATGCAGCAGGATATGAAGATATTGGCGAATTTGTATCGTCACTATCATCTCCCCGTAAAATTTTCATGATGATATCTGCTGGAGATGCGGTGGATTCGACAATCGATACTTTGATACCACTTTTGGACAAGGGAGACCTGATAATCGATGGTGGCAATTCTCACTACAAACTTACCCAAGCCAGAAATGACAAACTAGCTGGCCATGGAATATACTTTATAGGCACAGGAGTCTCTGGTGGAGAAGAAGGCGCTCTCAAAGGTCCAGCCATAATGCCAGGAGGAGAGACAGAAGCCTACAATTTGGTAAAGCATGAACTGGAATCCATAGCGGCAAGTGACAAAGACAACAACCCGTGTTGCGGCTATATTGGTAAAGGAGGAGCTGGACATTTTGTAAAGATGGTCCACAATGGTATAGAGTATGCCGAGATGCAATTGATAGCAGAAGTCTATGGAATTCTTAAAAATGCCTCTCAGTTTTCCAATAAAGAAATATCAGATATTTTCGAAGAATGGCTTTCTACAGATGTCTCTAGTTATTTGCTGGAAATCACAGTCGAGATATTGCGCAAAAAAGAAGGAAATGCCGACTTGATTGACATTATTTTAGACAAAGCTGGAAATAAGGGTACTGGAAGTTGGACTACAATAGCTGCTTGCGAATTGGGAGTACCTGTACCGACGCTCACTGCAGCCTTATTCGCCAGATATCAATCCGCATTCAAATCAGAGCGCACAAAAGCAGAATCCGTTTATAGATTGATTTCAAAAAACGAAAGCTTCCGACCAGACTCGCTGTTTAATGCCTATAAAACAGCAAGAATCATAAACCACCACCAAGGTATTCAATTGATTTTAGCCGCTTCGGAAGCGCATGAGTGGAATATAGACATTGCAGAAGTGGCCAGAATATGGACCAATGGATGTATCATCCGCTCATTACTAATGGAAGACTTCAAAATTCTATTAAAAAATGAAAAAGTGATTTTACTTCATCCTGAAATTGTCAATTATATTAAATCCAGTTTAGGAAAGTTTCGAAGTATAGTCGGTGAAGTATCAAAAACTGGAATAAGCATCCCTTGTCTTCAAGCGTCTCTTTCATATATTGAGACCTACACGAAAGAACAATCAACAGCTAATATAATCCAAGGGCAAAGGGATTATTTTGGAGCACATAGATATGAGCGAAAAGATGATCCAAGTGGGAAGACGTATCATACTGAATGGGGAGGGTGAAAAGATTGGGAAGATTGAAGATTGGAGAGATTGGAAAGATTGGAAAGATTGAAGATGGGAAAGATTGGAGATTGGAGGGATTGGGAAGTAATGAATTTTTAAAAATGTAGCATAGATGATTACAATTTTGAGTGTCCTTGGAGGCATTGTGATATTATTGGTATTGATCTTAGTATTGAGAATTCCAGCTTTTATTGCGCTTTTGATATCCAGTATATTGACAGGGGTCTTTGCAGGTTTGGATGGTGGAGCGGTGATCGAAACTGTACAAAAAGGGATGGGTTCTACCTTGGGATTCGTAGCAATAGTAGTGGGGCTCGGTGCCATGTTCGGTGCTATTCTGGAAAAATCGAATGGTGCAGAGGCAATAGCCAAATACCTCACAGAAAAAATGGGTATTCAAAATGCTCCAACATCAATTTTGATCACTGGATTCGTTGTGGCCATTCCAGTATTTTTTGATGTTGCATTTATCATCTTAATCCCCGTGATCTATGCCATGCAGAGAAAGACGAAAAAATCACTTTTGCTCTATGCCATTCCTTTGCTAGCAGGTCTTGCTATTACACATTCTTTTATACCGCCTACACCCGGTCCTGTAGCTGTGGCGGATATAATCAAGGTGGATTTGGGTTGGGTGATAATAGTTGGATTTTTAGCTGGAATTCCTACTGCAATTGTAAGTGGGTTGATTTTTGGAAAATATATTGCGGGTAAAATTCACTTGAACGCTCCACCTTTGGAGGCTATCCAAGAGAAACTAAAAAACACAGTTGATAAAGCATTTCCAAGTATAGGGCTCATTCTTTCTATCATATTAATTCCTATCGTACTCATCCTGTTTGGCACCATGGTCAAATCCGGAATAATAACAGTGAACAATCCAGGATTTAAAAATGCGATTACACTTCTTGGTCATCCATTCACCGCTTTGATTATTGCTAATATTGTGGTTTGGTATGTGTTGGGTATTGGAAGAGGTTTTTCTTCGAAAGAATTATTTAAAATTACTTCTAAATCTATGGAACCAGCAGGAACGATCATCCTTCTGACTGGAGCCGGAGGTGTATTCAAGCAAGTGCTGGTAGAGACAGGAGCAGGAGAAATCATTGCCAATACATTCGTTGATTGGGGATTCCCGACAATCTTATTTGGTTTCCTGGCGGCAGCTGTTATCCGTATATTGCAAGGGTCGGCGACAGTGGCTATGATTACGGCTGCAGGATTGGTATTCCCGATCTTGGCAACTCAAAATTTTAGCCAAGGTGAATTGGCGGCAATAGTAATTGCAATCGCATCTGGTGCTTCCATTCTTTCACATGTAAATGACAGTGGATATTGGTTGGTCAAAGAATATCTGGGAATGGACGAAAAACAGACTTTCAAGTCTTGGTCAATGATGACCACATGTTTAGCCTTCACGGGATTTCTATGTGCCGTTATGCTATTTTTTATTTTTTAATTGTTCGATTTTTCATCACTAATTAAGATCTATGAGTATTCACGAAAAAATGAAGCAAGAATTGTATTCGAAACAAATATTCGAATATGCAAAAAAGTATGCCTTTGAGTACATAGATGGTGTGGATTCGATGGATGTCTTTCCTCAAGAAGAAGCACTGAGTCTATTGACCCATTTTGACGAGTCGCTCAATCAAGAATCAATCCCAACTGAGAGAATATTGGATCAACTGCATCAGTATGGCACACCAAATACTACCGCACAGATAGGAGGAAGGTATTTCGGATTCGTCAATGGCGGAGCTGTGCCAGCATCTTTGGCCGTCAAATGGCTCGCCGATATCTGGGATCAAAATGGAGGACTCTTTTATACTTCAGCCATCAATGCCAAACTAGAACAGGTATGCGAAGGATGGTTGAAAGACATCTTTAATCTACCCGAAACTACTGCCGCTGGATTTGTAAGTGGTACTTCAACTGCAAATTTATGTGCTGTAGCTGCTGCCCGTTATCATTTATTGAAAAAACTGGGTTGGGATGTAAATGAAAATGGCTTGATGGGTTCACCTTCATTTCGAATAATCGCTCATGAACAAGTCCATTCCAGCATAAAAAAGACATTTGCATTATTGGGCTTAGGCAAAAAAAATATTGAGTGGATTCCCTCTGATGATCAAGGACGGATGATAATTGATAAAATGCCCACTTTGGACAGCACTTGTTTGATAATCCTTCAAGCAGGAAATGCCAATACGGGTTCTTTTGATGATTTTGAATATGTATGTGAGCAAGCTGATGAAGCAGGCGCATGGGTGCATGTAGATGGTGCATTCGGTATGTGGGCAGCTGCCAGCCAATCGCTTAATCATCTCACTAAGGGAATAGAAAAAGCCTCCTCGTGGGCAGTCGATGGACATAAAACATTAAACACTCCTTATGATTCTGGAATAGTTTTGTGCAAAAATAAAGATGCTCTCATTTCAGCTATGCAAGCTACAGGAGACTACATTGTTTTAAGCGATCAGAGAGATCCCATGTTCTACAACAATGAAATGTCAAAAAGAGCAAGAGCGATAGAACTTTGGGCCACCTTAAAGTATCTCGGTACGAAGGGAATTGATGAGATGGTAACAGGATATTACACCAATGCTAAACTATTGGAAAAAAGTTTGAAGAATGCGGGTTTTGAAATCATAAACGAGGTAGTTTTCAATCAAGTGATGGTCGCATGTGAGTCTGATGAAGCCACAATAAAATGCTTGTCAAATTTGCAAAAGTCAGGTACCATTTGGCTTGGAGGTTCGAAATGGTCAGGGCGTGCTGTGATTAGAGTGAGCATATGTTCCTGGTTCACTTCAGAGGCTGACATAATGAAAACGGTTGAGGCATTTGTAAAAGCCAGAGTATAGTGGTGCAAACCTCTAAACTTTAGACATAACTATTGGATAATTTGTGAAATCGATATATCAGGAGGGAAGCCGACAGGAATAATCCGACCAACAAACCCAACCATACTCCTGGTGCTCCGAAACCAAATTCTATTGCTGTAAAATAGCTTATTGGAATACCAACAAGATAATAAGAGAAGAACGTAATATACGTTGGTATTTTTACATCTTGCAATCCACGTAAAGCTGACAATGCGGTCACCTGCAAACCATCCGGAATTTGGAAAATAGCTGCAAAGATCAATAGGTAAGAAGCTATCTCTACCACATTGACATCATCAATATACAACAAAGGCAGATATGCTCTGAAAGCAACAAATATCAAACTGCAAACACCCATTATCAGGGTCACTTGAATGAAGGCTGACAGTCCAGCATTCCGCATCATATCGTAATCTTTTTTACCCAATTGATTGCCGATACGGATGGTAGCTGCCATAGCCAGCCCTGAGCATATCATAAATGTTATTGACGACAAATTGATAGCTATCTGATGTGCAGCTTGAGCATTTTTACTTACCATTCCCATGATGAGTGCAGCTCCTGAAAAGGCTGAAATTTCAAAAAAGAATTGAAGAGATGTAGGCACCCCAAGTTTGAATATTTTTGAAAACATGTGCTGTTGGTACTTCCAAAAATTACACGCCTTTATATAATCCCATAAGTTTTTCCACTTCATCAACAAGACGATAATAAAGACGATCATTGCTGTCCGAGCTATCAAACTTGCCAATGCAGCCCCTTCTACTCCTAAGGCTGGAAAACCAAACTTTCCAAATATGAGCAGGTAATTCAATCCAATATTCAACACATTCCCCAACAACATGGCTATCATTGGAGGCTTGGTCTCTGACATACCATCTGAAAATGATCTGAACGTACTAAATATCATAAATGGAATCATACTAATGGCCGACATGATCATATATCTTTTGGCCAAGACGACAACATCTGGATCTTGTCCAATGTGGTCCATCAGGGGTAAACCCCAAATTATCAATCCACATGCTATCAAGCCTATAATCAGATTTATTACAAAACTGTGTTTGAAGTATTGCGAAATTTTTCTCTGCTCTCCTGCTCCATCGGCCTCGGATATCAAGGCAGGCAATGCAAATGCTATTCCCATTCCTATCACCGTAGGTACTGCAATAATGGCTATGGCTAGTGACACCGCTGCCAAGGCTTCCGCACCCAATCTTCCCACCATGAGATTATCAGCTAGATAGACTGTAATTTGACCAAGTTGACCTGCCATTATTGGCATTGCCAACTTCAAATTAAGCGTAAAATCCTTCTTATATTTTTCTAAAAAATTCATTTGGGCTGCAAGATGTGAATAAGTTTTATCAATGACCTTAAAATACCTAATTACGCTGCCCACATTGAAAAGAAAAATTTAATTTCTTAATGAAGTTATTTAATTCTACTTTAAGACATTGTTATTTTTCTGAATGAGATGTTGACTTTAACCGCAAAGGCGCAAAGTTCGCCAAGAATTCACAAAGAAAATATTAAAAATGATTGTTAGTATATTCAACCTTTGAGCAGTCTTGTGACATATTTCAAAGGATAACCACAAAAAATAGTGTTTTCCAGTAATCTCTCAAAGTAGAATTAATTCACTTCAATGATAAAAACCAAAATAAAAGCCCGAAAGAAATCAATCTTCCGAGCTTTTAATATTAAAAAAACCTTTCGTTATTTAAAAGTAATAGGCAACTCTGCTCTAGTTTGATCCCAGGCAATCACCATGTGCACTAACTTATCCGATTTTTCATCAAAAATGATTGAAAGATTCTCAACTACTTCTGTATCTGATTTGAGCGATACATTAGTCCTACCAACATCTTTCGATTCATCTCTATTCGCGGCACCCCAAGCTGGAAGGTCTTTTGAGAATATCATATCCCAACTTCCTTCCTTGATTTCAGCGTACAATGCATATCTACCTTTTTTCAAATCTAAATTTCCAACCTTTACGTCTTCATAGAAAACAACTTCGGTAGACTGATTCGCACCTACTCTCCATATATCGCCTGTTTTCAACAAATCACCGAATACTTTTCTTCCTTTTTTATATGGTCTGCTATAAACAACTTGAATCTTTGGTTTAATATTCACCTCTTCCCCTTTCAAGTAATTCGTATAAGCAGACTTACTCGGGTAGTGCGACATATCCATTGGACTCACATCATCACCAGAAAACAATACTGGATTGAAAGCGATAGGAATTTCGACGCGCGTCTTGTCCCATTGAATAGTCATATGTGCAGTCTGGTCATCCATCTCTCTAAAGCTCATTGACAGTGCTTCAACAGATTCTTTCTCAGTAGTCGTATTGACCTTAATTGAAGCTACAGTTTTTGAAGCATCTCTGTTTTCTGCTCCCCAGATTCCTCTTTGGGTAGAAAAATTGATCACCCAATCATTAGGATTTACAACTGCAAACATGGTGTATGTCCCAGGATTGATAGTAGCTCCTCCGATTCCAACACTTTGGTAAAAAGTGATTTCTGAAGCTTCGTTGGCACCCAGTCTCCATTCCTTTCCGAAAGGCAATAAGGTTCCGAATATTTCTCTTTCTTTTTTCTTTGGTCTACTGTAAACTACCTTTACTTTAGGCGAAATATTTCTGTCTTCAGGTCCAAGATAATTTCTCCATGCCGCTTTGGCTGGATAATATTCGGCATCCAATGCACTTACATCAACTTTTGGCCATTTTGATTCTTGGCTATATCCAGAACAAAAAAGCAAGCCAACAAATAATACCGTTAAAATTTTCTTCATTTTGCTATTAGTTTTTTGATTAATACTTATTCCACTAAAATTTTAAAACCGCAAAGATAAGTATTCGTCATTACCAATCTGACCATCAAAAGACAATTTCTAGTATCTATTCTATGACCACCTCTATTTGTCTACTGCATGAGGTTACAAAATAGCCAACGGCACCATTTGTAAAATTTGATCTTACATTCACAGGTGTCGGATCAAAGAGTCCATCTCTGAATGTTTCGTCGATAATATCTTGCAAAAATCTGGAAGCATCTCTACCAATGGAATGAACTTCCAAAATAGCCGTATCGCCTACACTGTAAATTCTATCGGTAAGCGAAATATCATCAAAATATTCACCATCGATAAATTCATCATCGATAAATCCTCCATTCACAAGTGTATCTCCACCCAAGGTCCCTTTCAAAAAATCAACTCCAAAATACCCATCTCCCTCTCCAGGTACTTCAGGAAAAGAAAAATAGATGTCATATGTGATAACACTATCCTCTTCAAATTTTTCTTCCGAAAACTCGGTATAAATGTTTTCCACTTCTGGCATCAATCGCATGGAATTCGTAGCTGTATATTCTACACCACCATGTCTCACAGTAAGTGTATATGTCTCTCCCTGCACTCCCCTCCAATCCACAGGCATATTATAGGTGCCATCTTTCTCAAACTCCAATACGAATTCTTGACTTCCATTCATCAATGTCACTTCCGCATCATTGATATATTCTATGGTTAGGCTGTCAAAATAGTCTGAAGAATAATTTAAAAGGACAGATTGTTGCTCATCCAGGTCTGTAATCCAAGCTGTTATCACTACTCGTTTATTGCTTCCTTCGTTCAAATCGAGATCAATTCTTTCCTTGAAACAGCTGCTCAGCAATAAGACAGCACTCATCACTATACTTAATTTTACTATATATTTCATCATTTCATTTTTAATTCGTTGGTAAGGATTATTAAAATTTTGCATTCCAGGTGACAGAAGGAACTATGGAAAATACAGAGGCCTTTTCAGCATACGTTACATTCGGATTGTTCTCTTCTTGTTTGAAATTTATAGAGTAGGCATTTTTTCTATTGTACAGATTGTAGATGCTAAACACCCATTCATGGTCTATCTTTCCAAATAGCTTTTTCTTCGCTTTATAAGTGGCAGAAACATCCAATCGATGATAAGATGGCAATCGTTCACCATTTCTTTCTGAATAAATAGGGACGACACTGCCAAGAAATGAATATCTTCCAGTCGGAAAGGTAACCGCACTACCTGAGGCAAAAACGAAATTTGAAGACACCAATAGTCTATCATTTACTTCATATGAGACTACTGCCGAAAACTCATGTGGCTTATCATACTTTGCATTGTACCAATTGCCTTCATTTATTTGTTCAATCTTTTTCTCAACTTTCGAATAGGTGTAACCCAGCCATCCTGTCCAACGTCCAGTTTCCTTCTTCAACATCAATTCCAAGCCGTAAGCTCGTCCCTTTCCTATCCGTAGATCACCTTCCAGGTTTTTGTTTAAAAGCAACTGTGCGCGCTCCTTAAAATCAATAGCATTGGAAAAGTCCTTGTAATAGACCTCCGCAGAGAACTCAAAAGTATGGTTTGCAAAATTCCGAAAATAACCCAAGGCATATTGATCAGCCAACTGAGGCTTGACTTTGGGCGAAGCTGTAAACCAAATATCGAATGGAGTGGAGGCATTGCCATTGGAAGCCAGTTGGATGTATTGTGTTGTCCTGTTGTAACTCGCTTTTAAAGATTGTTTTTCACCCAGATTGTATTTGATTCCCAAGCGAGGTTCGAGATTGTAATAACTATTATATATTCCGCCGTCATAGATTGTACTATCCGTAAGTTCAAAATTTTCGTTTTGATTGTAATGTGTTTGCGGGCCTACATTGTGCAATGATGAAGCCCTCACACCGAAATCTACTTTCAGATCATCGTTGATGGTCAACTCATTGCTCGCATAGACGGCATTTTCAAAAGATTGATTGGTTTGAATGGTGAAATCTGTCGCGACTTCATTGTTCTCACTGATTTTAATCTTCCCTGGCTCCAGATTATGTTTGATAGTCTGCATCCCCACTTGGAGCGTATACGATGGGGAGAGAAAAAAACTAAAATCGGATTTCAGGCTCCATTCTTTCAATCGGGCATCCCATCTTAGATCTGAGAGATCTTCATCAACATTCAAAAAGTAATCGTAGTCGCTGAAGTAAAATGTCAAATTAGAAAACACTTTTGGTGAAAAAATATGATTCCATCTTGCTGTAGCAGTCTTATTCCCCCACTCTACTCCTACACCTTCATCTTCTGCTGCGATCACATCTCTTCCAAAGTATCCCGACACAAAAAATCGATCATTATCACCAAATCGATAATTGCCCTTGGCATTCAAATCAAAAAAGTAAAATTGAGAATCATTTTCTTCTTTGGGCAAGATTAATTTTGCCAATACATCCAAATAGGATCTTCTTCCTGACAAAATGAAAGATCCATTTTCTCCAAGAGGTGCTTCCAGAGAAAGTCGACTCATAATCGTCCCGATACCACCAGACCCTCCAAATTTCTTGGAATTCCCTTCCTTCATTCGAATGTCCAGGACCGAACTTAGCCTTCCGCCGTACCTTGATGAGATTGCTCCTTTGTACAACTGCATATCTTTGATAGCATCTGGATTGAAAGATGAGAAAAATCCCAGCATATGGGAGGCGTTATAGATCGGCGCCTCATCCAGCAGTACTAGGTTTTGATCTACATTCCCACCTCGCACATAGAATCCAGAAGTACCTTCTCCCAGCGATTTCACCCCGGGCAATAGCTGAATGGCTTTGATGATGTCCACTTCACCCAGAAGAGCCGGCATCCGTTTCACAGCTTCCACATCAATAGAGACTCGACTCATTTGAGTGGATTGAATATTTTCATCTTTTTCCTCTGCCGAAATCACTATTTCGTTTAGAATAGTTTCTCCTTCCCTCATCTCGATATCCAATCTTACATTTTGGTTCAATGATATCTGCTTCGTTATCGATTCATAGCCCAGATAAGAATAAACCACTGAATATTCTCCTGCATCGAGAGTGATCGAATAGAAGCCATAGAGATTGCTTACCGTGCCTTCATTAATGTCCTGAATGTAGAGACTGGCATTGATCAGTTCTTCTCCAGTAGCAAATTCCTTAATATGACCACTTAAGGTATACTTTTCCTCTTCCTGCCCCATCAATGTTCCGAACATTGCCATCATTAACAGTAAAGGGAGAAATCGTTTGAGCTTATTTTTTATCATATCCATGTGTTTTTTTAATCAAAAGAATTTCAGGTCATGGTCAAGCCACAACTGTTTAAGTCACTAGATAAATGAGAGATTCTACTGACCCTTCAATCTATATTTGAGTGTATTTATTTTGAAAAAATAGTTTGTAAAAGTTTAATTCCATCTGTAATAAAATCCCGCGTCCAATCCAGAAAAAGGCAAACCGAGCAAATTTATTTTTGCATCCAAACCAAAATTAAATTGATCTGAAATCTTATACCTAATACCAGATTTGACATATACAGAACCATCAATAAAACTCTCAGTCAATTCTGCAAGATTCACTGGTTTACTTATTCGTTTATCATCTCTAAAAAGTTTAAAGTCATTGAGTTTTTCTGTAACTTCTACATATTCCACCGATACGCCGAATCCAAAAAGATATTCCCACTTTCTCTTATAAATATGATAATCCAGAAATAACGGAAATTGAATGGCTCTAATACTCTGCGTCACATCACCTTTGATATTCAATTCGTCTCCCAATTGGATATCTATGCCTTCTTCCAAATCAATAACAAAAACTCTTCCCTGATCATCAATTGAACTCCTGCTTGTGATTTCATTATATTCTTCATTAATAAATTTCGAAAGGTCGTTGTCCAAGGTATCGTAGACTGAAAAATTAATTCCCAGATCAAGGCTGAAGTATTGAGCCCCGGTAGTGAGGCTCCACTTCTTATTAATCCATTTTCTTCCAGTAACATTTGAATTGATATAGGTGTTTGACAAAAAATATTCGTCTCTTCCATTATCCGACTGAACATCAAAAGCAATCAAAAGATTTAATAGCATTTGTGTATGAGATATTCCCAGCTCGTTTCTATATACGGTTGGGCTTACGGGTGTCAATAACTTTGAAAGACCCGCACTTACCATGGGAGATGGCATCGATATCTTGTCTTGTGATGATCCACTATCACTTCTCAATAAACCAGATAATTGGTCAATAGTGGTCAATGAAGCCACTTCGATATACTCTCTCGAACGAGTCGCTATTTTGTCCTCATCTTTGTCATCGAATATTTCATTCACGTCTTTTGAAATGATGGTAGCTTTGTTTTTGAAATTTATAATATGGTTATCAATAATTGCACTCGGGGTACTGCCAACACCTCGGCCATTACTTTTTTCAACTTCTTGATTCTTTAATGTTTCTTCCTTTTTATTCAATTGGTTGCTAACTTTTTCTTGCTCCCTCTCTAAATTCCTGGCTGAGTTTTCACTTTCAGAATTATTTTTTTCTTCAGAATTATATTCAAAACCTCCATTTTCTGGCTTTATTGATTGGTTTTTAATTGAATTTACATTTTTATCATTTTGTAAAAACTCTACTGCTTCTTGAGAATTCCTTGTAGGTTCACTTCCTTCCAACAACTTCAAAGGAATACTCAGGCAAAGGGCCGAAAACGGAATTAACAACCAAAATAGAAACCTTCGTTTTGGCTTTTTGCGATCGATAAACTTTGTCCTAGCCTCATCCCAGATATCATCTGGTGGCATATTCCAACCATCCTCCCCGATCGTTTCATTTTGAAGACGAGTCGAGAAAAAAGCATCTAAGTTTTTATTTTCGTCTTTCATTATTTATTAATTAATTGTACTTCCAATTTTTCTCTAAGTGCTTTTCGGGCTTTTGCCAATTGAGACTTTGATGTCCCTTCGGCAATCCCAAGATGTTCACTTATTTCTTTGTGAGAATATCCTTCGATGGCATACATATTGAATACGATCCGATAACCCGTCGGCAATTTTTGAAGTATGCCTGTAAGTTCTTTGGCCGATATCTTATCCACAATATCTATTTCAGAAGAAGTGATTTCATCCAGATGATCAAGATAGGACACCATAGTATTCCAACTATGTTTTCTCAGATACCTCAATGCAGCATTGACCAAAACTCTGCAAGACCATGTCGAAAACTTACCTCGTCCATCATCAAACTGATGCAGATCATTGAATATACAGATCAATCCTTCTTGAAGAATATCATTCGCTTCATCTCTTGAATTTGCATATCTGAGACTCAACATATACCACTTTACCCGATAGAGTTCGTACAGCTCTCTTTGGGCTGCCTCATCTCCGCGTAGACATTTGGTTATTATATGAAGGTCTTTTTTCGACATTTAAAATTTATTCTCTAAACCTATATGTATCAAACGAATGAAAAAGGTTGCCTGGGGACTAAAATAAATTTTTATTTAAATTGAAGATATTGAAAATTAAGGTACTACTTGGCTGTAAATCATATGGATAGGCAGACTGAATAAATTTTGGAGAGAGTAGAAAAACTAACTTTCGTCCACCGAATAAGGTCAAGGTAGAGGTCGATTATGAATCCAATCTGTGGATTTTTTATATCTCGGATAAAAAAATCAAGGATTCATGGACGTCTAATACGCTCAAAGTCAAAATTGAAATACTGTTACTTTGTATCAGTACAGTAAAATAAGAAATCAATGTCCATAAAGCTCCCACTCACGAAAACACTGAATCAAAAAAGCCGCAGGAAAATCTCTCCCACGGCCTGATTGTCAATAACGCAAATCAATCTTTCCTTCTTTATTATCTTAAATACCCATTCTCAATCTTTCAAATCTTTCAAATCTTTCCAATCTTTCTAATCTTCAATCCCCCATCCGTCAAGCTTAGCAATCTTTAGAAGCTTACTAATCTTTCCAATCCACAATCTCTCCAATCTTTCAAATCTTTCCAATCCACAATCTTTCTAATCTCTCCAATCTTTTCAATCTTTTCAATCTTTCAAATCTCTCCCATCTCTCCACACCAAAAAGAGTTTATTTATATTATTTTCGCTGCTACTAAACCACTAATCACAAGATCATGGCTGAGCAATTATCAAAAAAAATAAATGAAATACTCGATAAACATGAACCCCTCTTGCGTTCCTTAGACGCCGATGAAATGTCCCATAAACCTCGGCCAAACAAATGGTCCAAAAAAGAGATTCTTGGTCACCTTGTTGATTCCGCTTTTAATAATTATCAAAGATTTATTAGAGCAGGTAAGCAAGGCAATTTAATTTTTGACGGATATGATCAAGATGATTGGGTCAGCAAAAACAATTATCAAAATAGAGATTTAGGAGAGGTTATATCCTTATTTATTTTAATCAACAAACATATTGCCGATCTGATTTCTCAACTTAAAGAGGAAGAAATAAACAAGGCGACGAGCGATCATAATTTTGATAAAATATGTATGAATCATGTGGAGCAAGGCCAGCCATCTTCATTAGCCTATTTAATTGAGGACTATATTTTTCATATAAATCATCATTTAAGGCAAATTATCTGACCACCAAGGTTTAGAAGAAATCACTCACTAAGTCTACCAAAAAGAAAAAGGCAACGTCATCCTGGGATAACATTGCCTTCTTTATTCTAAATTCTTTATGAACGATTTTCTTACATCATACCTGGCATTCCGCCTCCACCCATAGGTGGCATTGGTGGATGATCTTCTGCGATATCATTGATAACGACATCGGTAGTCAATACCATACCAGCAATAGAACCTGCATTTTGAATTGCAACTCTCGTCACTTTGGTAGGATCGATTACTCCAGCCTTCTTAAGGTCTTCGTACTTCTCAGTTCTTGCATTGTATCCATTCGCTCCTTTCAAGCTCAATACTTTGTGCAATACAACAGAGCCATCAACTCCTGCATTCTCAGCAATTGTTCTTAATGGATATTCCAATGATCTAGCGATGATTTGGATTCCCATGTCCTCGTCCTCATTCGCTCCTTCTACTTTCTTCAAAGCGTTGGTAGCTCTTACAAGGGCTACTCCACCTCCAGGTACAATACCTTCTTCTACAGCTGCTCTTGTAGCATGCAAAGCATCATCCACTCTATCTTTCTTTTCTTTCATTTCTACCTCTGTCATAGCTCCTACATAAAGTACTGCTACACCACCAGAAAGCTTTGCAAGCCTCTCTTGAAGTTTTTCTCTGTCATAATCAGAAGTAGTAGTTTCTATCTGAGATTTGATCTGATTGATTCTAGATTTGATATCTCCTTTCTTTCCTTTTCCTTCTACAATGGTCGTATTATCTTTATCGATAGTGATCTTATTGGCAGTTCCCAACATTGATAGATCTGCACTATCCAATTTGTATCCTTTCTCTTCTGAGATTACAGTACCTCCTGTTAGAATAGCGATATCTTCCAACATAGCTTTTCTTCTATCTCCAAAACCTGGAGCTTTTACAGCTACTACTTTCAATCCACCTCTCAATCTATTCACTACCAATGTACCCAAAGCTTGTGATTCTACATCTTCTGCAATGATCAACAATGGTCTTCCTGACTGTACTACTTTTTCCAATACTGGAAGTACATCTTGTACATTAGATACTTTCTTATCGTGAATAAGAATGTAAGGATTTTCGTATTCAGTGACCATGTCTTCAGAATTAGTCACAAAATATGGAGATAAATACCCTCTATCGAATTGCATTCCAAGCACTTCGTCAACATAGGTATCAGTACCTTTTGCTTCTTCGACAGTGATCACACCATCCTTGGATACTCTCTTCATCGCATCTGCAATAAGAGTTCCTATTTCTTCATCATTGTTAGCTGAGATGGCCCCAACTTGTTGAATTTTTCCAAAATCATTTCCGATTTTATCACTTTGCTTTACAAGGTTTGCTACGATAGCTGATACCGCCTTGTCCATTCCTCTTTTCAGGTCCATTGGGTTTGCTCCTGCAGCGACATATTTCATACCTGCTTCGACCATTGCTTGAGCCAATACAGTTGCCGTCGTAGTTCCATCACCTGCTGCATCAGCAGTTTTAGAAGCCACTTCTTTCACCATTTGTGCGCCCATATTCTCGATTGGATCTTCCAATTCGATTTCTTTAGCTACTGTCACACCATCCTTAGTAATTGAAGGTGCACCAAAACTTTTTTGAATTACTACATTTCTTCCTTTTGGTCCAAGTGTAGTTTTTACTGCTTTTGCTAATGCATCAATCCCAGATTTCAATTTTGCACGTGCATCTGAATCAAAGGTTACTTGCTTTGCCATTTTATATTTCTTTTATTTTTTTAAAAATTTAGATATCTGTCCTTTTTAGAATTGAACTCTAAGTGTTTGGACAATCATTATCCTTTTCAGAATAATTTAGATGATAACAAGAATATCATCTTCTCTCATAATAAGATAATCTTTTCCTTTATAATGGATTTCCTGACCAGCATACTTTCCATAAAGAACGGTATCGCCCTTTTTCACTGTCATTGCATTACCATCTTTTCCAGGACCCACAGCTATTACCTCACCTTTTTGTGGTTTTTCTTTTACAGTATCGGGGATGATAATTCCACCTGAAGTCTTTTCTTCTGCCGGGGCAGCTTTTACCACTACTCTATCATTGATTGGCTTCATAGATAAAATGTATTTTTTGATTTGATTAATAATTTAATTCTAACTTCCACACTATTGCACAATGTGTGCCATTGATAGATAGACTGTCATATTAGCAGCAAACCGAAAATAACTATGAAAACACCTGTAGAAATAGCAGTATCGGGTTGTCATTTTGACATAACCCTCTCCATAGCTTACTCAATTTACCAATTACGAATCTGCTTATGACACCATAAACCTAATTTCTCAACGTTTGGAAAAATAAATTCAAAATAATTTTTAATGCCTAAGGGGGTTACAAAAAAACGGATCATACATTATATATTGATTTTAATGTCCATTTTGGTAAGGTTAGGATTTTAAATCAGGGTGACAGCAAATAACATAAATTGATATTCAAGATATTGCAAAGGAATTTATAAATGTTCTAAATCATCTCATTCGGAATCTATGAAATATAAGGCTTTCATATCATATAAACATTCTACGGAGGGAAGAACTCATGCCATTTCCATAGAAAAAGGTTTGAAACAATATGCTCGTCCTATTCTGAGCCCCCCAATGAAGATATTCAGAGATGAAAAGAGGTTATCATTGGGTGATGATCTTCCAAAATCCATAAAAAAAGGTTTAGCAAATTCTGAATACTTAATCTTTTTAGCGAGTCAAGAATCTGCAAATTCTCTCTGGTGTCAAGAAGAATTGATGTATTGGTGCAAAGAGCTAAAGCGAGTAGAAAACTTAATCATTGTTTGGATAGGAGATGATATTGAGTGCGACCTGTATTCAAAAAAAATAAATTGGAAAAAAACGAATGCCATACCAAATACAATCTCAGATCAATTGAACTATATTCCAATATTTATCGATCTGCGTTGGGGCGTGGAAGAGAAACTAAACATACAAAACAGTAGATACAAAGATGTGATTAATAGAATCACTGCGAAGCTGAGAGGCATTACTCCTGAATTTCTTATGGATGAAGAATTTAAAATATATCGAAAAAACAAAAGAATTCGAAATCTTGTAATTTCTGTCCTTTCAATCATGCTCTTAATTTCCATTGCAACTACCTTTTATGCCAGTCATCAGACCAATGTAGCTAATGAAAATTTCAAGGAAGCAGAACTTCAAAAAGATGTAGCCAACAAGAATTTCAAAGAAGCAGAATTTCAAAAAGAAATAGCCAACAAGAATTTCAAAGAGGCAGAATTTCAAAAAGAAATAGCCCAAGAACAAAAAGAAATAGCCCAAGTGCAAGAGCGTATTGCTAACGAGCAGCGAGACAGTGCGGAAATAGAGCGTAAAAATGCTTTGCTTCAGCGCGATACAGCAATTCAACGACAGAAGCAACTTTTAATTAAAAACAAAGAACTGATTTCAAAAACTTATGCGATTAAAGCCAGGCAGGAATATGGGTTGAATGATTATACCAAAGCCATAAGATATGCTGAACTCTCTCTTGACAATCAACCTACCACAGAAGGAGTCCAAATATTAAAAGATATAGCAAGCGATCCAAACCCTATTTATTATAACAAAAAACTAGGTGGATATATCTATGACTTCATTTCACAAACATTCTTCGATGCTAATCGAGGGGTTATTCTCTATAATTATTACAATTCAAATCACATTATTTTTTCGTCAATCAAAGATTCAATAATACGCAGCCATAAATTCCATGAAGGTCACATAAAGGATTTTCATATCAACACTAAAGGCGACAAAATTGGAGTAATCCACAATAATGGTTTCAGCTCGATTTGGAGCTACCCTGATCTACAACTTTTGAAAACAATGGAAAATAAGTGGGAAGATGTTTATAGCTACAATGCTCGAAATATAGCTATATCAAATGGTGGAGAAAAAGCAATACTATCCAATAATGACTCACTTCTAATAATCGACATTGCCAAGGACTCCATAATAGATGTAAAAGACTTAAACTATCACAACATCGTAGATATTTTAACACTTAAAAATATAGAATCATTTCTACTCGTATTAATTGACGAAATAATTGAAATCGATTCTGTGGGCAATTACGTTGGCAAGATAAAAACCATCGAAAAAGGAGGAGATATTGTTGCTCTCTCTTCATCGGACAGATACATAGCAGCTGCAAGCTATGAAGCTCAAGAAGTCAAAATATTCGATAGATTCGATCCATTAGCTGAAACATTTTTCAGTATTACACTACCTTTTGATTATGGTGGCGTAAAATCAATGAGTTTTTCACCAGACGAACAAAAAATAGTCATTACGCCTAAAGAAGCATCACCATTAGTGTGGGAATTTAGTACATCAGGGGAAGTTACCAATCTATTTCATAGCAATTATAATGAAAGCATCACTTCAGCATTTTTATCCAATAATGAAGTCTTTGTCCAATATCCGGCTTACGGATTAACTTTTGATTTAAGCAAAAATTTAAAATTTAGCTCTCAGAAATTTTTGGATAAAAAAATCACCTGTTATACCCATTCTTCTCACGATTCTTATATCGCTGTCGGTTATGAAAACAATGAGGTATTCATATTATCCAATAATTTTGAACCTCTAGATACGCTGTCTTTTGCTGGCGGAATTAATTCTATGGATACAAATAGGCTCCAAAAAATGCTGCTTATTGGTGAAGCAAGAAATCAAAAAGAGGGGGTTACCTCAATAATTTACTCACCAAATGAAAATTACATCGTCCTTGAATTCTTTCATAGGTATGCTTTTTTGTGGAATGCTAAAAACGGAAAGTTCTTAAAGGGTTTTCATTATGAATCCGTAAAGACTCGCAGTCGTTCGTCCAACACTGAGTTTGAAAACAGAATTCATTTTTCCCACGATGAAACCTTAATTTTTATACAAACAAGTCCAAAATCTTGTGAAATATATTCGCCCTCAAACCAAAATTCTCAGACAATACATTTAAATGAAGAATTTACCAATTTCTTTTTGAATAGTGACCAATACCTTCTTTTTTGGAATAAGAAGAAGTTAGAATTGTTTCAGAATAATGGTAAGCATATATCATCATTTGAAATCAACACCATAGACAACGTTTTTGAAGTATCGCCCGATGAATTAATAATTTGTAGTCGAGACGAAGGCTTTTTCAAATTAGACCTTAATAAGAGCAAACTTTCTCTTCTTAAAAAAATAAAATCCCAAAGTCATACTAATTCCATCTATATCAATTCAAGAGGCAAAATTTATTTTAAAGAAAGTAACCTCAATGTCTCTAGTTTTGACATTAAATCCAAAAAAGAAGAATTCTGCTTTGAACTTCCCAATTATAATTTCGAAATAAAAAAATTCGACGATAATGCAATAATTGCTTTTGACAAGACGAATGTCGAACTTTACAATCTAGAGAAAAAGATTAAAACATTCAAAATCAACCACTCGACTCCAAACAAAATCATACCCTTACCACTGTCTCAGCATCTGGTAATATCTTGTCATGATGATTATTCTTCTCAAATTTCAGTATTGGATTCAGAAGGAAACATCTTGCAAAATTTAAAGAATTCGTTCATCTTAACCAATTCCAGAAAGCCGATAGACGATTCAGAGAAAAATATACTTTTTATAATGGATCATCCAGATATTAATATAGACAACACAGGCGTACTAAATAAACAATCTCTTCTACGTGATATTTTGAGCAAAGAGCGAGTTCTGACTCAGGAAAGCATACCAAACTTTGAATATTTAAAAATTGAAAAATGAAAAAATCTCTATACTATTTCGTTTTACTTATACCAGTACTCATTTGTTCAAGTTGTTTAAACATCATAGAAGAATTGTGGTTAAACCAAAATGGGAGTGGTGTGTTCCACTATAAAATTGAATCTACTTCCGATGTTGGGGCTATGTTATTGAACCAAATACCTGAAAGAGAAATATTCAGCAGACAATTGGGAGATGCATTTAAAGATAATATTGACACAATATTATCTCAAAAAGATTTTTTCGAAAAACTTCCCAAAGAAAGTTTTTCACATCCACATCTAATAGATCAAAACTTCATTAGAATTTTCAGTAAGGACTCGTATTTGTCGATTACATTTATTACGAATTTTTCTCATATTGACGAATTGAATATGGGAATGTCCAATTTAAGAGGATTGCTAATGGATCTTCACAGTTCGCCATTTCCAGACGAAGGGTCTTCAAAGTTTTCTCACTTTTTTTCATTAGAAAATGATACACTAAAAAGAATTCAAGTTGAAGACCACTCTAAAGGAGCCTTAAAGTCACAAGAGCAAAAAATAGCGGCTGAGTTATTTTTTTCTAACACATTCCACAAAATGATTTTTCATCTTCCAAAAAAGCCTTCCGATCATAATTTTAAGAATTGTGAAATAAAAGAAAATCAAATCATTGTTAATAAATCTCTGATTGACATCCTCACTAGCAAAGATGTAATATCTGGTTTTGTTAAATTCTGATTATTCATAAAGGTATTGACTGATTTAGGATGACCTTAGCTCTCCCCCATGTTACAACTAAACAGGCAAATCAAGTAGCTTAAGAACTCTGCTTCAGGTACTTGCTTACAAAATAATAACAGGAATAAATATCAATAGCTTTTAACAAAGGTTTCATCAAAGATAAAGTGCCTCCCTACCAAAATCCAGCAGCAAATGAAAATTTTGCCTAATATCCCAGTAGAAATTACAGTATCGTCTTATCATTTTGATATGCTCTTTTGTCTCTTTTGTGACATACACATTTTGACATACCCTTTTACCACCAAAAAAAACATCCTACCTCAAGCACACACTCCTCTAATTCCTAATTATCCTGACAAACTCCATATAAAAATAGACCACCCGTCAACGACGAGTAGTCTATTCGATACCAATCAATATTGATCATACAATCTCTCCGACTATAAAGTCAAAGCTACTCTCAATTGGAGCAAGATTCGAATCATATACATACAATCTAAATCCGCCCGAAAAAGCATTGAGCACGAAGGTCATACCTGGAGTTTGACCAGTCAAGGATACAACAGGTACAGGATTGACCACCCCTCCATTATAATCCACATAATACTGTCCTGTAGATGATTGAGGTTGGCTCGAAAAGTTGCCGTTGCTTGTAATTTGTCCATCTTGAGTTACTGTTCCACAATAAGTCGCCATAATATTTGATTTTTTAAAGTTATGCCTACTCTATTTTATTTGTTTTAAGAATGGGTTTTCAGCTTCCCCCATTAATTGATTTTCTAATCTTCTGTCACTTCCGCGATCAATACACCTTCTATCCACCCTTCTCTCGATTTTGTATTTGTTGGTTGAATATCCAGTGCCGCTTTCACATCCACAAGGTTTTCGTCTATCCCTACTACCTTAAGATATGCCGATGCCGTCCGAACATTTTCTCCATCAGAGAATTTTTGGTAGAATCCACTTAGCATTACTATAGCTGAAGATACCTTACCTTCATATTTCTCCGCGACAGTTTTGGTCAATGTTTTGCCTTCAAAATCTATTCTGATTGTTCTTATTTCCTGTGCCATTTTATTGATTTTTTAGTCATTCATTCCTACTCTATTTATCTGATTGAGTCAAGACATCTTTTCAGAAGAGATTTTTAGATTACCCTCAAAGGAGTTGTACAATTCTTATGATACAAAGTTGGGAGATTGTTGCACTGGATATTAGCCCAAATTCCCTGAAACTGGAATTCATTTTTCCCTGATAATTGGAGGGTATACCCTTGAAAAGAAGTATCAATAGTGCAGCTGTCACTACTATTAAGTAAGGAAAGAAGGAAATCAAAATTCATAATGGGACGCTTAGGAACGACAAATGTTGAATGTCTTAAAATTTGGTTTTAATCTTTGCAATTTCCAGAAAGTGAAATCCAATAAATAGTTACCACATCATTTATGACCATGATACCAGCCACGATCTCAACAAACTTTTTTATTTTTACGTTATTATTGTGTTTTGATCAGGTACAATGTTTCTTTCATATTCTTCGTAAAACCAGTTTTTCGGTTCGGTAAACGATTAAAGATTGGAAACAACTAATGAGGGTGTTAGGATTTAGATCGATATTTTAACCTATTACAAGATTACCCAATTGGCTTTCTGACTGCTCAAATTCACAACAAAATTAAATTTGATTACAATTATCAACTATCATTAACAAGTCCTATTTTCACAGATTGGATGACAAATTAAACCAATGCTTAAAAACTTATACAACACCATTTTTGTCAATACTTTTAAGGAATTAGAAAGTCAAAAAACAATGGATTCCGCCTTGGATAAAAAGGTCATAATTGTTTTTATAACAACAGTTCTTTCATTAATCTTTATCAATTACTTTGGGCAATTTAGATTCTTGCTTACATTTTTAAAAAGTATTGAATTAGACAGTTTAGCCAACACGTTGAACACACTCAAATACAAATTCCCAAATGAAAAATTATTCAAACTCTGTTACTGGGCCAGTATTGTAATTATCTTTTATCTATTCGTTCCCATATTAGTAATTAAAGTCTTTCTAAAAGAAAAGCTTGGTGATTACGGTCTGTCACCCAAAGGATTTTTTGGTAATTATAATTTGTACTTAATTATATTTCTATTGCTTGTTCCTATAATATTATTGGCCTCCACAACCGAAAGTTTTCAGCATAGCTATCCTTTTTACAAACCTAGAGGTGAAAGCTTATGGCCAAATTTCGTTATTTGGCAGTGTTTCTATTTTGTTCAATTTTTGGCGCTGGAGTTCTTTTACAGAGGTTTCTTAATTCATGGAATTAAAAATCGATTCGGCTTTTACTCTCTTTTTGTAATGATAATTCCATATGTGATGATTCATTTTGAGAAACCGATGCCTGAAACATTAGGAGCAATTTTTGCCGGATTTGTCCTGGGGACATTGAGTTTAAAAAGTCGCTCTATCTGGTTGGGAGTGGCTATACATTATTCTGTAGCAATTACTATGGATTTGGCGGCGCTGTGGCAAAAAGGGTATTTTGGATAATTCTGCATGAAATTATAATATATCACAAATAGAAAAAGTGCCTTCTGAAATACATCAAAAGACACCCTTTCCAATATTTTAAAATCAGCTCTTATTACAGTTCTGATTGGTCTTTAACAATTACATTTTCACAATCTTCTCAGTCAATATCTCTTTCCCTACATTCACTTTCAAGAAATAAACTCCAGCAGACAAATTCGCTCCATCAATCTCATATACCTTGCCAGCCTGAGTCTTAATCTCAGAGATTGAGGCATTAAATACCTGGCCATTAATATCTGTCAAATATGCTTGACCCACTTCATATGAATTCGGATAATTCAATTCTACTTTAGTATTAGAAATAAATGGATTCATATATGTCTTCATCGATATGCCTTGCTCCAACAATTCTTCTTTGGTACCTACAGTACTTTCTACTACTATATTATCCATAATGTATCCCCATGAAAAGGAGAACCCACCAACATTCATTTCCAGCTTCACGTATATTTCATCGCCTTCGTCAAAAAAGTCAGAAAGGACAATGAATCTCTTGCGATACAAATCACTTGTCGGATCTAAATTAAAATCTACGGCATTCTTCCATTCCTCATGTGATTCGCTGCTGTATTCTTCCAATTGGGTCCAAGTCTTTCCTTTGTCCTTTGTAGCTTCAATTACAATGGATTCAGTAAAAAATGTACCAAATTCAAATTCTTGTGCCGCTTCGGTCATTGCTATCTCGTCAAAACTCAAAGTCGATCCCGTTGAAGGAATGATGATTGGCTTTTGGAATATTGTACGGTACGGCGAACCAGAAAAATTATGGGCAGATTCCAATCCATTATTTTCGAATCCATTGGGCGTACTAATCGTGAAATCCTGACTTGAACTGGATACCATTCCTACGGCAAAATCACTATTTCCACTGTCAAAATCATCCGTATAGTCCTCAATAGGATCATCTGCATCCACATCAAAAAATAACGCGGTCGAAGTCCTCGATTGTTCTATTGAATCTCTATATGATATAATTT
The DNA here is from genome assembly GCA_965230575.1 of Saprospiraceae bacterium. Lineage (GTDB taxonomy): Bacteria > Bacteroidota > Bacteroidia > Chitinophagales > Saprospiraceae > CAJXUU01. Next base: position 3,132,355 of record OZ246013.1, on the reverse strand, counting down.
CAATCTGAGCGTCATAGATAATATCTCCAATATCAAAATCTTCCAAATCAAGATTAATTTCTTCTTCCGAAGGCGCCAGGACTTCTCCTATTGGATGCACTCTGGTAAATGTCTCTGACATAGTCTCTACAGTAATAATCAAAGCTCCAGAATCACTTGGTGTCAAGTGCCTGATCACACCTGTAACTTTCTTATCAAAGATATCTCCTTGAAATTTTGATGCCAATAAAAATGGGGTCGGTGGTTCGTAGCCGTCCAATTCTTCAAGCGTTGTAGTCCAGATTCCTCGACCGTGAGTAGCTATTACCACTTCATCATTTACAACCTTCATCTCCCAAATAGCCGTGGCAGGTAATTCATCATCAATCAAATTCCAGGATTCGCCATTGTCCAATGATTCCACAATTCCAATTTCAGTTCCTGCCCAAATAATATTGTTGTCATAAGGCATGACGAGCAATGAGAAGACAGCGACATCTGGAAATCCACGACTACTAGTTCCATCTACCGTTCCCTCAAATCCTGATATATCTTCCCAAGATTCTCCACCATCTGTAGTTCGAATCACCTTCGGTTGGCCAGCAGTTGCAAAAGTTGCATATGCCGTGGCCGCGTCAGCTGGATGTGAGGCGATTCCCGTTACATCTCCTAAAAATTGTTCTTCATATTCTGCGGTAGCTGTAAATGTCTGTCCACCATCAACACTGAGGCAGATTCTATTGTTATTATTTACTCCCCCACCTGTCCAAACTACATTTGGATCAAACAAGGAGATCTCGATTGGCATTCTCAAAAAGTTGAATTGGTAGCTACTCGGAACTTCGCTCAAAGTCCAGGTGGTTCCAAAATCATATGACAATCCAGGGCCTTGATTTGTGGAAATCATAACCATATCTCCATCTTGTTTTGAGTTGGCAACGGCAGTAACAAATGTTCCAAATCCAGGAGTCACAAGTCTATACCATGTCTCGCCACCGTCATCACTTCTATGCAAACTGTTGTACTGTGAAGATTCTATTATCTTATTAGGATCATTGTAGTTCCAGGCAGCTTCGAATCCATCCCCACTCGGTGCATATGACCATCTTGAAGCGGCATCCGGGTCTTCAGGTGATACCCAACTACCATTATCTTGTGTACCTCCGACATATCTATCCGCACCATTCATTTTGTCCACACCATAAAAAGTGGATACATTATACCCATCAATTGTAGTCCAATTTCCACTCTCAGGATTGAAGCCTTGTAGGAAGGTATCTCCTGTCTGTCTGAAAGTTTCACCCATATCTCTAGATACTGCTACACCACCGTCATTGGTATTGATCATTATCACTTCCTGAGTCGCCTCATCCACAACACTGAATGTAATGCCATGATGATCTACATGCACCCCTTTCGTACTCGTATTGAAAAATTCGCTGTACGCTCCATATCCATCAGAAATTACAGACAGTTCACCAACGGCAAGTCCAGGAACAAGTACGACATCCAGGCTCAACATTGCACTTTGACCAGCAAAATATACTTTTAAAGGATTGAATGGATCAACAGCAATGGCCTTATTCCAAAAACTTTGTCCTCCCGAAAATCCACTATAATCATCTTCATCTTTATTTGGAATTATTTCTTGGAAAGTCTCTCCTGCATTGTCAGAAACAAATATTTTGTCTCCAGATGTTGTCATTGGATCATCAATCGGTGTAGTGAAGTACACATAATTCGGATCTGAAGGTGAGATAGCCAGCTCAATCCTTCCAGGTCTTGTCTGCGGACTCGCAAACAACCAAACAAAATCCCAATTGTCACCTCCATCCACGGATTTCAAAACTCCTTCATTATTCAAGCCCGCATAAATGACATCTCCATTATCGGGACTCATCACAATATGAGGAATAAGGCTAAAGTGATTCAATACTTCTTCCCAGGTCTCTCCACCATCTGTTGATCTCATCACAAAACCATCCTCAGAGCCTGCAGTCATATTGTTACGTGTTGCAGCCAAAACAATATCCGGATTTTCAGGATGAACCGCCAATCTCTTTACATTAGCGAATGATTCATTATTGGTAGTAGAAGCCAATACCGACCAAGTCTCTCCACCGTCTATCGATTTGTAGATTCCAGCACCTGCAGCACTCAGGATATTGAATCCTTCTCCTGATCCCGCATAAATTACTTCTGGAACAGATTGACATCCCATGATAGCTGCAGTCCCCAGATGAGGTACGTTTGGTGTCTTTATCACATAGGACTCTCCAGCATCTTCGGTCTTCCATACTCCACCTTGAGCAGACCCAACAAACCAGGTTTCGCCAGTTTCATCTCTTGGGTCAAGCCAAACGGTTCTGGTTCTACCAGACACATTACCAGGGCCTCTTTCTTCCCAAGTCAGATCTCGTCCATTAGAAGCTGGCAATCTTTTTTTGAGCTTTTCATATTCAGCCACCTGATATCCACTTCGATAGGCATATGGTGAGCCTTCAGGTGATCTTCGAATATTAGAATGATAGAGATCAAATTTTTCAGCACCTGTGAGTCTTTCCAGATCTAATCCAGGCTCAATCTGTATCTCATTTGAAGAATTTTCAGGTTGATTAATAAAATATAAGGCTCCCACTATCAGAGCCGAGCAAAGTAGTAAATATTTTTTCATTGAATAATTGATTTTTTGATTGACAATATTGCATGATCGAAACACCTTGATTTCGATGTTCGAAAGATAAAACAAAATAATAAGACAAATAGAGAAAAATGTGTAAAGTGTCTGTTAACAAAGTTTTGAAGAAATAAGAAGAAAAATGGAGCTGTATATTTATTATAGAAATAACTATATGAAGAGCGGGAGGTTATATTTAACCGCTAAGGACACCAGGAATCACCAGAAAGGCACAAAGTTGGATGTTGACAAGTTTTGTTTTTGAAATTAGAAATAGCTATTCATTAATGTAAATCACATTATGAAGCAATGCCCATTTTCTTAAAATTTGCAATATTCTTATCGAATCTCTATTGAGTTGTAACCTACGAAAGGAACTCCTTCTGTAGTCAGACCTTGGATCTCAATAATATAATTCGACGCCACATCTGAAGTATAAAATTCCACCTTACCAACTCCTTCATCTATTGAGACTCTAGGATTCCAATACAGAGTGGTCCGGATATCTGGCTTTTCAGCACCTGGGAAAGTCGTAGAATAATTTGGACTATAAAATTCCCGATTGGAGCTATATCCTTCATACTTGATATTGGATACGTAGTCTGGTTGGTTGTAAATATCTTCCACCGAATCGTATCCAGCCCTCTTCGTATATACCGCGACTATTCCATTCGATCCTCCAAAGATAGTTGTAGATGATAATCCTTTCAATACATCAATAAATGCAATTTGAGATACAGGGATTGCATTGAGAGTAGCATAAGACACCTCATTTCCATCTAGCAGAACCTTGGCATCAAGACTTCCTTCAATCGTATTCGAACCTCCTCTCAACCTGAATCTTTGATCTACATCAGGGATACCAACAATCTGAACTCCAGGTGCCTGATCTCTCACCAATTCGAATATATTTCGCACATACCTATTCTTGGTGATAGAATCGAGTATGATTCGATTGTCATAATGCCTATATGCTATACCATACTCTTTCTTAAGCTCAATATCTCTGGACAAATCGGATGCCTTGATAGACACTTCATCCAATTCAATCTCCCATTCTGCAGAATAGATGCTGTCGATCGCCTGTATCTTCTTACTTCTTTCAATAAATTCTTCAGAATCTCCCTTGCCAGGGCCTACAAAGTCTATTTTATTGGCAGATGTTATTCTTTTATTTCCAGATCCATTGATCACTATTCTCACATGATCGGTTGATGGACCAAGAGTTGGATCTATAAGATTTGGAACACTCGCTTTGAGGAATATATTACTTCCTTCCTTCAAATCAAGGATAGACACTTTGAATTTTCCATCAGGTTCTGTCTCTATTACATCACCTACGAATCCCGCATCAATAACCGAAAACTCCACATTCCCTTGTACTGGGTTGCCTCTATAAAAAACAGTTCCAGTGATTGTAAATCCACTTTCTGGCGCATATTCGATTTCAGGTTCCTGCCTGCTTATCACATCCTCCCACTTTATTCTTGTCCAGCCTCTGGTCATCATAAGCAGATCGAGTAGAAATCTTGTTTTATTACTATTGTCTTTAAAATAGAAATTAGGATCGGGAAGGCCCTTGGTAAATTCAGAATTGAGTAATAAATAGCTTTTAATATTTGCTACATCTTCTATTCCTTTGACCAAATTGGCGTCAACTACAGAAATCGAGAAATCACCATCAAGTTTTGCAGCCGTCGCAGATTCCAGGCCTATTGTAAGATCCGCCTTTTGTCTTTTATTGAGGTATTCATATGGTATTTTGGAATTCACATTCACAACATTATTGTCATGATTTATGAATACAGCACGCTCTGCTACCGGGCTTCCATTTTTGCTAAATAGAGTGAATTGTGCCACGCCATCTGGCAAGCTGGACTTGTCAATTTTTAGGCTTGAATTTTCATTTGTTATCCCATCTTGTTGCAAGAATACCAAGCCTCTCATATGACCGATGACAAAGGTGCCTTCCAAATCCATATTCTCTGTCCTCGATATATCGATGAATAGACTTTCTTTTCCGAGATTGTTGACTTTAAGGCCGTAACCTCTCTGTCTCACCTTTGGCAAATCAAATTCTATACCATCATATTCTGCTTTATAGGTTTGCCCATATTTTGGGGTAATGCTAAAATAACCAATCCCATTGTGCATGGCATCTGCAGAGGTTATTGGCTTTCCGTTTTGATCTTTCACTTCAATATGAGGTGATGATGGATGAGAAACTTCAAATGCTACCTTACATTCCAAGCCGTCTATTAAATCTCCTCCTTCTGGAAAAAATCGGACCTTGGCACTTTTCTCTGTTATTTCTTTGGTGGTTTCTGAATCGCTTGCATCCTTGGCCCAGATTGCAATTTCCTTTGAAAAAGCATAATCCTCATCGTAATTTTGCATGTAAGAGGTAAATCCTCGAATTGTATAGATTCCTTCGCCCCAGTCTTCGCCTATTTCCATGTCTCCATTTCCAAATTTTCCATTCAGCTGGACATTACGCTCTAGCAAGACCTCACCATTAGGTGCTTCCAAATGTACATATGCCAACCCCGAAACTGGATTTTCTGCATGATCATTGGCATTCACCGCATAAACCGAAAACCAAAGATTGTCTCCAAGCGCGTAATAAGGTTTGTCTGTATGAACATATATTTTGGTCTGAGGATAATTGGCTACCAAAAATTCCAAATTATCAACCAACTTCTCCAAAATGGGATTCTGGTATGATTTGAATCCCGCCAAGCCCACGGTCACTGCCAAAAGAAAGAATAATATTATCTTTTTCATGCCGCAAAAATGAGAAAATTTTGTGAAAAGGAAAGTGTTTCCATGCGGCATCTTTGAACAGCTGGGAATCCAGAATTTATTGGTACAATCATTCTTTGATAAGTGAATTGTTCATCGTGATAGTCATGGCTTAAAACAACATTCAAATAAGACCTCAATTTTTTATTTTAAATAACTATTCTAAATTAGGGTTTATATCAAAGGTAGCTTGGCGAAATATAGATTTATATCAATTTTTTATAGTTATTATGGTATAATAATTCAATTTAATAGCAATTTATCTAAATGTCATTTGGCGAAAGAATTAAACAATTTATCGACTACAAAAGAACTAATGTCAGTGCTTTTGAAGTCAAAAGCAAGTTGAAAAATGGAGCTATCTATCGTGTAGTAAAAAACAATACTTCACTAAATGGAGAGAGCATTGCGTCTATTGGAAGAGAATGGCCAGACTTGAATTTGAATTGGCTCATGAATGGAGAAGGCAATATGCTACTCAAAAAGTCGATCTTCACAGAACCAACCCGCGAGTACAACAAAGAGGTCAAAATGGCCAATGAAATTGAATGGTACAAGGACAGCCTTAGACGAGCCGACGAACAAATTGAAATTCAAAAAGAAGTAATTGCAAATCTTAAAAATGTCATCAAACGACAAATAGAGACCGCCAAGAAAGCAGGCATTGAGTTATAATATTACTTCTAAATAACTGACAATATTTCATACCCTAAAGTCAATAAATACCTTCATTTGGAATTATCAATTTTGAATTATCAATTTTGAATTATCAATTGTTGATTGTTGATTGTTGATTCCTTCGTCATTTCACCCTTTAGAGTGACGTTCAAGGTCGAATATTTATCCAAATTGCATATCAATACAGCTCATACCAGTATGCAAGCATTAGAAATACATCTGCAAATCTCCCATTATTATAGCCCCTCAATACGGCAATCCAAAGGAAGCCCTGCTTTACCCCATTTTATTAAATTTTGTTCTTAATTTGCTAAACCTAAAATCACCAAATATGTGCTGGTCCAAAACATATCTCTTCTTAGCAATCGTAGGTTTTCTTTCTACCTCCTTCGTCCCGATCGCAGGACAGAGCGCATACCAGGTTTTTCAAAATGCAGAAGAATTGTTCAACGATGAGCAAAAACAAGAGGCATTTGACCTTATGCATGACGCTGCAAGAAGTATCGATCAATTTTCTGAAAAAATGTCTCTCCAGCAAGCCGAGCATTTTTTTGACCTTTATGCAAGCTTGACATATGGTCTGGGCAAAATGAAACTTATTGATTCTGTATATCTGGCAGGCATCGATTATGGATCGGTCATCCAAAATGACACACTTTCATGCAAATACATCAACCTTCGTGGCAATCTTTATCGAATAAAAAATCAATGGACCAAGGCCATTGAAATATTAAAGGCTGGACTAGATAAATCTTGTTCTACACCAGACTACATCCAGATTCATGCAATGCTGGGAAAATGTTTTGCACAGATAAATTTTGACTCTGTCCAATATTATACAATGAAGGCATTGCCGCTGGCTGAACAAACCAAAGACTCATTAAATTTAATGTTGTTGTACAATAACATGGTATCGTATTTCATAAAATCCAATCGCAAGGCACAAGCATTTGAGTATGAGAAGAAATCACTGAACTATGAAGGTGCCTTTCCTATTATGCAGGTAGAATCCAACCTATCTATCGCCATGTTGCTAACCAATATGAATCATTTGCAACAAGCAGAAGAATACATCCGAAACGCAGAATCCATCGTAGGAGATAGAGATGACAAAAGGACATTAGCACAGATAAACCTTCACAAGGCAAGATTGGAATTCACACGAAAAAATCACGATTTGGCCTTGATGTACATTCAAAAGTCGATCGATTATTATTTAGAAAAAAAATATTCCAATCAATTAGCCCTTGCTCTTTCTAACAAAGCAATTTTTGCTCAAGTAAAAGGAGATACTATACATTATAAAAAATCTATACAGGAGCTTGAATCCATGCTTGATAATGTCAGTTCGAATATCTATAAATATGCTGCTACAAGCCCAGTAGCGAAATATTATCTCGATCATAATAATCCTTCGCGAGCCAGAAAATTAATGGATGATTTGGATATCAGTTTAAGTCAAATCGACTGGGTGGATCGCGACAAATTTCTAGAAATAAAAGCGGACATCGAAAAACAAGAAGGAAATTATCTAAAAGGCATTGGATACTACGAACAACTCAATGAATATCGAGATTCGATGGAAAAATCAAATACCATCAACCAGATCTTTTTGTCCGAACAACAGTATGATAGGAATAAAAAAAATGCAGAAATCAATCAATTGACCATCGATGCAGAAATTGCCAAAGCCAGTCTTACCACTTCTTACATTATCCTTGGTATCTCCTTGTTCTCATTGGCCCTCTTATCATTTTTCATTTTCACATTAAACCGAAAAAATAAAAAAATCACGGAACAGCAAAATCGATTAAATATAGCATTGACCGATAAAGATATTTTACTTAGAGAAATCCATCATCGCGTAAAAAACAATCTGCAGGTAGTATCCAGTTTGCTCAATTTGCAATCCAATTATATTTCGGACAATATAGCCCTTGAAGCTATAAATGAAGGAAAGAATAGGGTGAGTTCGATGGCACTCATCCATCAAAACCTCTATCAGGAAGACAACCTCACCAGTATCAATAGCAAGGAATATTTTGATGATCTTATTGAGAATCTTTTTGACTCCTACAATATTGAAGAAGAGAATATCAATTTGACAAAAGACATTGAAGATCTGGATATTGATGTCGATACCATGATTCCCTTGGGTTTAATTGTAAACGAATTGGTCAGCAATACATTGAAGCATGCTTTCAAGGATATACAATACAAAGGCAGCATCTCTGTCAACCTAAAAGAAGCAGAAAACGTCCTCACCTTGACTATATCTGACAATGGAATAGGAATGTCTGAAGACCATTTTTTGTCTTCTGATAGTTTTGGAAACAAAATGATAAAGGCATTCAAACAAAAATTAAATGCAGATATCAAGATTATAAATGATAAAGGCACTACCGTATCTATGTCGATTAAAAACTATAAACTTAATGCTGCTTAAGTATGGCTAAAATCATATCACTGCACAAGGCTGAAAAACAAAAATGCTCATCAAGGAATGTAGAGGAGTTGGACAATATAATAGAATGGATATCTGACATGAATGATCTTATTGGTAGGATCGAAAAATCACTTGCAAAAACACAAACCTATGTTGAAGAAGATATTAATAGTAGAGGATGAACCCATCATCGCAGAAGATCTATCCTTGATCTTGTCAAAAGCGGGTTATCATGTCATAGGAATAGCCAATGACGGAGTCAGGGCATTAGATTTGTTACATGCTCAAAGTCCGGACTTGGCATTATTAGATATTGCACTTGATTCTGAAATATCGGGAATAGACATTGCCAAAGTGATCAATGATAAACATGCGATACCATTTATTTTTATCACATCCTTTTCGGATAAGCAAACCCTGGAGCAGGTCAAAGATGTATATCCCGACGGCTATATTGTAAAGCCTTTCAAAAAGAAGGACATCCTCGCCAATATCGAAATTGCCCTTCATCGAAGCAAAAAAAAGCCACGACCCTTATACAGATCTTTAGACGAACTCAACACAATTGCCGGACAGAATATTTCTAATAAAGAATATGAAATTCTTCTCGATTTAATCAAAGGCAAATCCAATCAGGAATTGTGTGATCGTCATTTTATTAGCATGAATACAGTAAAAACACATCTAAAAAGGATTTTTTCGAAATTGGATATCAACACCAGGGTACAGGCCATAGCTATTATGATACGATCCGACGAAAATGAACAAGACTCTACCCTAGGTGACTAAAGATGAATTCTTTCTATTTTGGCTGCATTAATTTTCCTTGAATATCAACGTTGCATTGGCATCGAGAAGAATTGCTCCTTTGTTTGTAAATGCTCCAGCAGCTGGGTTTTTAACAAAAAAATTACCCTGAATTAAGATTTGCTCAAAATTTTCTACGAAGCAATTCACACGGGTGGTAATTTCTGCTCCATCGTTGATCTTGATTTTTTGACATAAGAAATCTCCGTCGTTCATCTTATTTTGAATTCGAAAGACCCCCGCATTCAATGCTGGGAAATTTGGTACTGATGCTGGAATTACTACTGGATTGTAATACGATGGGACTATATTACCAGACCAATTTCCAGACACGTTCCAGCCTGTTCCAACTGCTCCAGTCCAGTAAAGCTTATGACCATGAATACCATAAGCAAAGCCATCGTCCATGCCTCCTTTATAAATTTCGGACAATAAAATATCCGAGTCGGCATGAGAAAAGCCGTCGGAAGAACCTCCTCGCGTAATATCATTATTCTCAAGAATTGCCATGCTGGCCTCAAAGCCATCTCCCTTTCCGCCTTGGGTAATATCTAAAAACGCTACATTTGATTCTGCATAAAAAAAGCCATCTCCGCTGTTCCCCATAAATATTAAATCAAAACTTTGTTCAAATCCTGAAAATGAAAATCCATCTCCGGTGTCACCCTTAGAGAATATATCAAAACCTTGTGCATATTCTGAATAGGTAAATCCATCTCCCGAACCACCTTTGAAAGCATCATCTTGAGCAAATATCTGGGTCGTACCAAGTAATAAGGCAACTTGTATGAATAATATAAGTGATAATCTAAGCATCTCTTTTATTTAATATCCGCCTCTACCACCGTAAAATGCAATCCTTGCAGTAAATGGCACCAAAATCTCACTACGTTGCGATACTGTATAGACATCTCCGGGCACATTTTTATAAAAGCCTTTGCTGACAACCTCCTGAATCCATGGTTCATCTGAATTTCCGAACAACTCCAGGATTCCATCTGGCGCCTCTACATAAAAATTAAAAGATGCAGCAGATCGCAAGGCAATAACCAACTCAGCTGCGTTTCCAGATAAATCCATGTGTCCATACGCACCCGCTCCCGAAGTCACTCTATCTGTCGTAGAAGTCGCTGCAGCACCACAGCGCATGGGGTGTTGTGAACTTCTAAGAGGTCCATTTATTGGAGCGCCAGTGATAAATTCATCCGGGCTACCATAGGTACTTCCAAGTGAGGTTACAGCATTCGTATAATTGGAAGTACCCCAGGCATATTCATTGGGTATGGGCAAGTAACTACCCCTGCAAATTTGTTCATATTCCATTTCATTTATAGGTTCCAGGCCCGCCCAATCAAGGTAGGCAAATAGATCTTCACCTGATATGTAGTTCATGGCGATGTTCTGGCCATCATCATATTCATTGGCAACCCCATTATCATTGTAATCACAGTAAAATGTAATGGGCCCACCAGCGGGCAAGGTAGCATCGCATCGAATACCGTTTCTTGAAAATATGGCCACATTTGGGGTTCCAGTCATAACAAAAACATCTGTGACACTTGTCCCTGAAATGTCAGTCGCCACTCGATTGTTTTGAGCAGTTCTGTTGAGACTATTTAGAAACTCAACATACTGAATTTGTGATATTTCATACTTCATAATGTTATTTGTTGGTCTGAAAATATCCGAGCTTATTGATGATACAGGTATCCCATCTGGATGAGTGGTATTAATGTCATTCGGACCTGTACCAACAGTCGCCGTTGCAAAGAAATCGTATTCCCAAAAATAGGCCTCGGTCGTGTCGTCACCTCGATGCCATCTATATGGAGAAACACCATCACCTAGATAGTAATCATTACCTGTGGTTGAAATTTTAATCATTTCAATTCCAAATACCTTAAAACTTGGATTCATAAAATCGATGTTGTCCGCTAAAAAAGCAGTGCAATTCCCACTTTGAGTACCTGAGGTAAAAGTAGGTTCATGTGAAGCCATCACAGCAAATCGTTTTCCATCGATAAGTACGGAATTGGAAGCATCAGTAAATTTCATAGTTGGTGAATTATCAAAATGTCCATCGTCTTCAAACATTACTCTTTCCCACCCGCTTCCGTTCGCATTTTTATATTTGGCAAAAATATAGACATGATCGCTCCAATCGGAGTCGATGTAAAAGGCATTGTCCCAACTTATATCAAAATTCAGCGAGTTGTTCGCTTCATTGTATGTGACATTGGTGATTTCCAGATTGTTGGCCAGAGCTATTGATGCCCAAAAGGAAAAAAAGGCAAACAAATTCAAGTTTCGAAAAAGAAGTGATTTCATCATTTGTAGATTTTACTTCTACAAATAACATTCGTTTTGAATCGTCCAACGTCACTCTAAAGTGTGATTTGCGCTATTAAAGGTCAAATCATATCTCCTGGTTTCACCCAAGCGTCAAATTCTTTTTCCGTCAGATACTTCAATTTCAAAGCAGCAGCTTTAAGAGTCGTGCCTTCTTTATAGGCTTTCTTTGCAATTTCTGAAGCCTTGTCATATCCGATCCTGGTATTCAATGCGGTCACAAGCATGAGGGAGTTATTGAGATTCTCTGTAATTCTTTGTTGATTGGGCTCAATACCTACTGCACAATTGTCATTAAAACTTACGCAGGCCTCTCCGATCAATCTTGCAGACATCAAAAAATTGTAGATCATCATTGGTTTGAAAACATTCAATTCGAACTGGCCTGTCATTCCACCAATATTAATGGCCACATCGTTTCCAGCAACTTGTGCCATGGCCATTGTCAGTGCTTCGGATTGTGTAGGATTGACCTTTCCTGGCATTATGGATGATCCTGGTTCGTTGGCCGGAATAGTGATCTCTCCGATACCACATCTTGGACCTGAAGCCAACATTCTGATATCATTTCCGATTTTCATGAGAGAAACGGCTGCTGTTTTAAGCGCTCCATGAGACTCGACTATAGCATCATGAGCCGCCAATCCTTCAAATTTATTTTTGCCAGTTATGAATGGTAGACCGGTCAACTTTGCAATTTGCTTTGCTACTAATTTATCATATCCTTTTGGCGTATTCAAACCAGTACCTACTGCCGTACCTCCAAGTGCCAGCTCAGACAAATGTTTCAATGTGTTTTTGATTGCTACAAGTGCATGATCAAGTTGAGACACATATCCACTTAATTCCTGACCTAAAGTGATCGGAGTAGCATCCATAAAATGAGTCCGCCCGATTTTGACCACCTTCATATAAGCTTTTGACTTAGCCTTGAGTGTATCTCTTAATTTTTCGATTCCAGGAATTGTGATTTCAACCAATGCCTTGTATGCTGCAATATGCATGGCAGTGGGGAAGGTATCATTGCTGGATTGAGACTTATTCACATCATCATTTGGATGCAAATACTTTGACTTATCACTTAGTTTTCCACCTTTCACAACATGCCCTCGATTGGCAATTACCTCATTGACATTCATATTGGACTGTGTACCAGAACCAGTCTGCCAAACTACGAGTGGAAATTGATCATCCAATTTTCCATCTAATATTTCTTTACATACTTTGGCAATCAATTTGGCCTTGGTCTTTGGCAAAACACCTAACTCCGCATTGGTAGTGGCCGCTGCAGATTTCAAAATGGCAAATGCTTCTATAACCTCTTTTGGCATTTTTTGACCACCTATTTTGAAGTTTTGCATTGACCGCTGGGTTTGTGCGGCCCAATATTTATCTGCTGGAACTTCTATAATCCCAATGCTGTCTTTTTCTTTTCTTGTCTTTGCCATATGAATTTGTGTTCTATCTCAATTTGACTGCAAAAGTACGAAAAGAGATGAAATCGCTTTTAATGAATCCATCTCTAATCCTAATTTAAAATTATTATAAATTTATTTTCATAAATCAGAATTTACAGCTATGACTTTCATTATTCGACCAAGAATAAGGAAACATGCATCTGTACTAATGAAGCTAAAAATGAAATAAATAACTTGAACATGTCAGCTAAACAATTAGTCCTAATTCTCTTGTTCATAACTCTAATTGGATGTGGAAACAAAAACAATCCAAATACATATGATTGGAATTTTGATTCAGTTCAATTAAACAAGGAGTTATACCTGTTTCAAACAGATGACAGATTTGGTGAATGGGGAGGAAATACGTACTTAGTTAGATTGTATCGATCCCATCAAGAAAACAAATTAAAAATAGACTATAAAGAATATGAAGGCCAAGTAGGACCTCCAGAGCCACCTGATCCAAATTCAAGCCTCAAGTTAAATTGGTTTAGCGGACAATCAATTTTAAATGAAGTCTTAGGAATAGATGCATCAAATGAAGAGTTAAACTTAATTTCTAATGCAATTCAAGAATTAATAAAGACCAAGGTAAACAATGATGAATTAGTGTCAATGTCAGGGGTTGTAAATAGGATTATGTATAGCGATTCCTCGATGATTGTTGAAGACTATCCATCAACAAATTGGGAACAATTTCAAAAATTAAAACACCAGTTGCTAAATGAATAACTGTGTATAACAAGCTACTACCTGGATCATACTTCCTTAGATAGGGAGATTCAGAAGTAGTCTAACTTTTATATCTGTGAAGATTTGATAATAGATAAGAGGTAAAAGAAGCGTGGCTTTTACTGGGTTTTGGGAAGACTGACTGATCTCGAAGAGTGGCGACGATAGTCGACAAAGGAAGGAACACGTAAGTGGAGGGCGGCCTCCCATCGCTATCGCGTTCCTTTGCTTGGTAGTTATGGTAGTTATCACTACCACTTCTAACGAAGTTCGCTCAGTACCATTCGCAGGGCTGCATTAGCCAGTCTAGCGTTTTTTGGTTCGTTTTTTTGGCAATAAGACTGAATGATCTTTTATGCAAATAAAAGTGATAATGAAATTATCAAAAGAAGGAACACGATAGTGGAGGGCGGAATGAACGCCTTTCGCGGCGAGCGAACAGTTTGGTTTGAAAATCATACCCTGTTTTTACGGTATAAATTCATGAAACGGGGTAATTCTTTCAGAAGTAGATCGTGTTATCCGTTTATTTTAAAGGGATATTGGTATTTACGAATATCCCTAGTTAACAATACCAATGTCGCCAATCCTATAGAGAACGAAAACTAGATAAGAACAAAAAAGCGATTTAAAACTACTTGCTAAATGCTTTGAGCAAATCGGATTTGAATCGATCAATAATCATTCGTTCTTCTTCAACAATTCCAAAACTTGATTCTGCAACTTTTTCCAATACATCCAACATAAGTTCATATTCAGGATTTGGACCGATCTCAACACAAGCATGATAAACCTTTAAATAAGTATCTTCTAATGAATTATCCTTATTCAATTCATAATTAAAAGACCATTTTATCTCCTTAGCCCAGGAGTGATATTTTAGTAAGGACTTTAATGTTTCAATCTCTTCTTTTTGTACTTCACCATCAGATTTTGCAAGAACAAACAACAGTTCTCCAAATGCATCATATAGTTTATAATTACCTTCTTTCTTCATTTTTTGTTTTTATGATATTATAAAACGAAAATTACTATTCTCCAGCAGATTTTCGAATAATACGTGTAGAAATTCGACACAATACTCAATAAAGGGATTTCTTCCAACTTCATACGTCAGCACTTTTATGGAGTTAGAATCATCAAATACGACTGTCAATAATTGAACCGAGAATCAACGAAATCAATTTTTGTAATACCGAAATTTTTCAAAAGTCTCGTCTCCAGTTTTAAAATAAATGAAATAGAAACCTGAAGGGGCTGTCGAAATATCAATATAAGTGCCATCCCAAGCATAAATTAAATTTGACGTGGGCAATCTGTTGCCATTTGCATCAGTGACTATTGTTGGAGAAGGTGTACTATCTTGCCATTTTCCCGAAGCAGAAATATTAATTTTTCCATCACCAGGATTAGGATAAATATTGTATTCTAGTTGCGATAAATTAAGGCCATCGTAAAAGGGTACATAATCGAAATTTTCTGGTGTGAAGTAAAATGTCTTATCACATTGTGCATCTGCAACATCACAATCGTAAAGTCTGACATAGAAGTTACGTTTAAAATCATCTTTCGGAATAGGTTTTTTATCTTTTATCGAAGAAATAAAAATGCTTTCAACAGATGAGTTTGGAGAAAATTCATTTGAAGTTTCACCAATAATATCAACTTCTTCATTGTCAATGACTTCCCCCCATTGATAGCATATATTTTCATGATTATTCTCAACTTCCAAAATATCCCCTTGTCTCCACTTCAGCGAAAAATCATCAATAATAAGTGATGGAATAACTTCAAATGTAAATGTTTTGGAAATAGAACAAGTTTGAGTTTTTTGGAAGAGAGTCGCTTCAATCTCGAAATCATACCTAACCTCAAGGTTGTTTTGTTTTTTACTATCCATTCGTATTTCAAGCACTTTACATGGATGATTACTTGATTCAGAGATAATATCAATATCTCCCGAATAACTTAGATCTTCGTTGACTTCAGCATTTATATCACCACCTAGCCAATTGCCACACACCTCCATTGTCACGATGTCTCCATCACAAAATGGTCCATCCAGGTCAGTAGCACTGATCGCTATATTTCCTTCACAAGAAACAAAGTTAGATTTGACATTAAATGTATAAGATTCTGTAATTGAACAGCTTTGATAATCTTCAAACTGATTTGCTTCAATCTCAAAATCATACCGCACCTTAAGTACATTAAATCTTTCACTATCGATTCGAATTTCCAAATCAATACATGGATAATTATTTGATTCGGAGATAACTTCAATATCTCCCCAATAACTAAGATCTTCGTTTACATTAGAACTTATACCACCACCTAGCCAATACCCGCACACCTGTATTTTCACAATATCCCCATCACAATACATTTCGTCAATGCTGGTAGCAGCTATTTGCAACTTGTCTTCACAAGAAATAGCAACCGTATTTATTGTAAAAAATAGAATTAAAACGAGGAGGGTCGAATTTGTCAGTAGTTTTATCATGAATTTTGGCTTTATCTTTAAAAATAAAATAAAATTAGAATATTTCAATAAAGCGTCGCCAAAATAAGAGGTAAAGCCTTTCTCAAGACTTGGATTGACCTACTCAGGTGTAAATGATTTACCCTTATGAGAATGTGTATTATTCGTAAATGAATTTCCTACTTACCCGTGTAGAGATTCTACTTAAGATTTCATATGGAATGGTTCCTGCGGTAAGTGCTAAATTCTCAATTGCATGATCGTCATCAAAAATTACAACATTATCTCCTACTCTGGCATTTGGAATATTCGATAAATCCACAATAGTCACATCCATACAGACATTACCCAATATTTTGGCTTCTTTGTCTAGAATCTTGAATGAATAATGGCCATTCCCAAGATTTCGCATGACACCATCGGCATATCCAATATTTACAATGCCAATCGTTTTATCCTGATCTAATATCGTCTTTCTATTATAACCAATACTATTTCCCTTTTTCAATTTTTTAATTTGAATCAAAGATGCATTCAGTTGATGAACCTTTCTCAGAGAACTATTAATATCAGGATTGTTATCGATTCCATACATCCCAATTCCCAATCTTACATATTCATATTGATGTGCAGGAAATCTAGAAATACCTCCCGAATTCAATATATGTCGTTTGGGATTTACTCCTAATGCCTCAGCGATTTGCCCATACATTTTGTCGTATGACCTGAACTGTCCTTGTGTATATTCATCATCATTTGCATCTTCGCTACTGGCCAGATGACTGAATATTGTTTTCACGACCACCTTGTCATTTGTAGACAATACTTCACATAAGTCTTTCAAGTCTTCGTCCAAAAAGCCCAATCTATGCATACCTGTATCCAGCTTCAGGTGAATGTGGATTGTTACATTATTTTGTCTTGTATATTCTGCTATTTGTTTCAATTGCAACAAATTATACACTTCTGGTTCGAGGCGAAATCTTACGATGTCTGGCAAAGAAGATAAATCTGGATTGAATACCATAATGTCGGTTTCGATTCCAGATCTTCTTAGTGAAATTCCTTCGTCTGCAAAAGCCACAGCCAAATAATTGACCCCATTACGTTCGAGCAATTGGGCAATCTCCAATGAACCAGTCCCATAGGCGGATGCCTTGACCACGGCAATTAGCCCAACGCCATCATTGAGATATTTTTTATATGTCCGAAGATTGTGTTCCAGTGCATTGAGATTAATATGCAAGGCAGCACTATGGCCTTTCTCAGATAATCTATCACTTATTTTTTCCAATTCATATTGACGAGCACCTTTAATCAGTATTGCTTTTTGCCTGATATTCAACGTATCTACATGATCTAATAAATCTTCTTTTGAATAATAGAATTGAACATTAATTGACTTGTTCTCTACAACAAAGACTTGTTTGGAAATGTAAATCAAGTCTTTAAATCCATAATTGTCTAAATGGTCTAATATTTTATTAAAAACAAATAGTTCGTCTTTTCCTGATTGATCGAATGCACTTAAAATGGCAAGTTTATCTCTGTTTCCAGCTTGTTGCTTTACAAATTCTAAAGCGATTTGTAGAGCATCCAGATCGGCGCTATACGCATCATTGATTATAATACTTTGAGACATTCCAGATGTCATTTCCATGCGCATATGGAGGCCTGATACTTTGTTGATTCGCAATTTTATATCATTCATTGACAGACCCAAAAACAACATAATAGCTATACAGTGCATACAATTTTCAAAAGAAGCTTGATCCGAGAATCTTAATTTTATTTCGGTTGATTCTTCCTTAAACTTAAGGCTTATGTATCTATTGCCCCTTTCAATTCTGTCCGTCAATATTTGAAGATCGGCATTATCATCGTTTCCCCATGTAAATTGGTCTTTGCTGGCATATTTAGATTGGATATATGCATTGATCAAATCATCATCTTTTTTAAATATCAATGTTTCGACATCTTTAAAAAGAATCATCTTTTCTTCCAGTTTCTCTTGTCGAGAAGAAAATCCCAAATCATGGGCACCACCTATATTTGTGATAAGACCAATATCCGGATCCAACATTTTGAGGTGACTTGTCATTTCACCCTTCCTAGAAATCCCAGCTTCAAAAATTCCTAATTCATGATTATTTTCTATGCCCAAAAGAGACAATGCCATTCCAATTTGTGAATTATAACTTTTAGGACTTTTGACAATATGATACACATCATGAAGCATCTGATACAACCATTCTTTGATGATGGTCTTTCCATTGCTTCCAGTAATCCCAATTTTTTTAAGTTGTGGAAATGATTCCTGGTGGTGGGTTGCTATTTTTTGAAGTGAGCTTAAAACGTCATTTACAACAAAGAAATTTGCCTCAGGGTATTGTTCGGGTAGATTTGATTGTAATACGACGAAATTTCTTACTCCACGACTATATGCATTATCGATGAATTGATGCCCATCATGCATCTCTCCTGGCAATGCAAAAAATAAGGCCTTAGATGGTGTGATGAGCGTTCGACTATCGATTGACACCTCCTGAACAGGCAAATCAAAAATGCCCTCCAAGTTGGAGTAGTCTAATATTTTTCCAATTTCTTTCGCTGTGTAATTCACGCACAAAGGTCAAAGACCATTTAGTTAAAACATCAACGACCATCAAAGGTCAAATCCGATATCTTTTCTATAATTTTTCTTATCGAAAGTAATGATTTCTGCATTTTTCATAGAGATGGCTATGGCATCATCCTTAGTATCACCATATGAACTTACAGCTATGACACGACCGCCATTCGTAATAATATTGTCACCCTCTCTTTTTGTTCCTGCATGGAAGACAATGCTATCTTTTACATCTTCTATCCCTGCTATAGTCTTTCCTTTTTCATATGCCTCCGGATATCCTCCAGAAACCAACATTACTGTTGTACAAGATCTTGCGTCCATATCTAATGGCAGCGAATCAAATTCATCACTTCCCAACGCATTCAAAACTGGCAAAAAATCTGACTCAATCCTCGGCATCACCACCTCCGTCTCTGGATCTCCCATCCTACAATTGTACTCGATCACCTTGGGCTCACCATCCACACTTATCAAGCCGATAAAAATAAATCCTGTATACTTTATTCCTCTTTTTTGAAGACCAGAAATTGTAGGTTTGATGATTCTCTTATCTACTTTTTGCATCATCTCATAGTCCACAAAAGAGACAGGTGATACTGCTCCCATTCCTCCAGTATTCAATCCTGTATCTCCTTCACCAATTCGCTTGTAATCCTTGGCTACAGGAAGCACCTTGTATCGCTCTCCATCTGTCAAAACAAATACTGAAAACTCTATTCCATCCAAAAACTCTTCGATTACTACCGTCGCCGAAGCATCACCAAACTTACCACTCAGCATCGCTTCCAATTCTCTTTCTGCCTCTTGTAAATCTTCTATAATCAAGACCCCTTTGCCAGCTGCCAAGCCATCCGCTTTCAAAACATATGGAGCATTAGAAGCTCTGAGATGAGCGATACCTTCAGCCAAATTTCCTGAGGTGAATTCTCCGTAAGAAGCGGTGGGTATACCATTCTCCTTCATAAATACTTTACCATAAGCCTTGCTGCCTTCCAGCTTCGAACCTTCAAGGGATGGACCAATGATCTTGATATGTCTACAATCATCCCTCCCTTCAAAGTAATCAAAAATACCAGCCACCAGTGGAGCTTCCGGACCTACTATAATCATATCGATTCGCTCACTCAATGCGAATTCTCCAATTTGATCAAAATCAAGAATATTAAGCGCAACATTTTGCCCCACATCCATGGTCCCTGCATTCCCAGGTGCGATGTATAGATTATCAAGCATTGGACTTTGAGCTATCTTCCAACTCAGTGCATGTTCTCTCCCTCCAGAACCCAAAATTAGTACGTTCATTTATGGCATATTTTTAGAAGGGGCAAAGATAGAATTTTAAGGAGCAAATTGTATATAACACTTAATCATTTGCTCTATATTCAAAAAGTATCCTTGAGCGCTAATATTATTTAAGTTGATTCAAATCGAACTTTAATTTAATCTTTTAAAAGTGGACTTTATATAGAATAGTGCAGCTTATTTATAATTCGCAATGGCTATGAAATTATCTTATCAATCTAAATTTTCACAGCGAGTCTTAGATCAAACACCAAGGCTTCTTTTTGAAGTATTTATCAAATCTATACAAGTTGTTATTTTTAAAGTTTTACACAATAAAGTTTAATTCGATGCATTATATATTCAAAGTGTTACGAAAAAATAAAATATCAAGATTATTCATTATTTAACAAGTCAACCCCTTGCATTAAATAATAATATGTTGTAATTTACTTCTTATCGTGTTAAGATTGAGATCCTACTTAAATCAATTTATCAGGACTTCAATTTATAAGATCTTTCATTAATTAATTACTTTTTTGATTGTTGTCAAACTACAGGTTTGCAACATTCACTCTACATATTTTTCACAGCTTAATAAAATTAAAATATGCCTACACCATCAGGGTATGTTCCCACATTTTCTATGCCTGTAATTCCTGCGCCAGCAACTGGGGACCCTACGGTCTATTATCCAGGATTGGGCTTGGTCACTACAGCAGTAAACAACGGAGCTCTTGGAATTTCTTTTGAGATTACTGGAGCGCAACTGGATTGCATTTCCATGTCTGGTGGAAGTATGACTTACATTCCAGTAGGAAGTACACTTCCAGACGGATCCACCCTTGCAGGTGCAAATGGAGCAGTTGTTATCAAAACCAACCTGATTGATATAGGTGAACTTGTCAAAACCACTCCAAATGGTGTGCTACCTATGAGTTACTCCATGGTCCTTAATGTCATAGATACAGAAGTGCGAGCTGATCTTGATGCATTGGATATCAGCTCCTTTCCAGAAAAAATATTAAATGATACATGGTCCGAAACCGAAGCCTCTGATCCTGCCTTAGAACCAAGATCTGTAAAAGAGGCCAAATACCTGGATCGAGTGATGCTGGGAGAAAAAGAATTGGAAGTTGATGGAGGCATTAATTTAGGTAAGATAGGGTTGAATGGAAGTTCGAACAATATTTTCACTTTACGTTTTGGGGTTGGTGACCCAGCGTCTACCTACGCCAACATCTCTCCTCTACTCTATCTAAGAAATTTTCCAGTCATAAGCACAAATGGGCAATGGGTAGACCACCCTCTTATTGTTGCCTCCAATAGCTTCGATGCCCCATTAGATATATTTGTCAAATTCGAAGTCTATGATCACACCACCGGCACGTTCTTACCAGTCGATACAGGACTCTCTGTCGAACTCATAGATTTTGATGCTACTGGTACGGACGCCATCGTTGCGACCCAGCCTACAGACGCAAATGGAGTGGCTCACTTCAACTTTACTACACTCCCCGTGGACTCAACTGGAACAGGAGATCCTGACTTCTATTTTAAAATATTAAGCCCTACTGTAACGAATGCTTTCTATCCAGATGGATCCCCCATTGTACTTCCCGCGACCTGGCAAACCAAAGCTTCTGGAAGTAGCGATACAAACAATTGGAAATCAAAAACGAATTTAGATGGTCTATTTGTAGACTTTAGTGGCTCAGTACTTGGAAGTCCGACGGCACCTCTAACTTATAGAATCGGGCTGGATTTTCATGTAAAATTCCAATACCAACGAGAAAGCTTAGTCTGGGGATCTTATAATAATCCTGTTGTCGACATAAGGTCAATGCCGATCAGTACTCTTGTTCGATTGAATACTCCAAATTCTGGAGATAGTTCTCCCTTAACTCCAGAAAATAGCCATATAAATTTACCACATAAGGCAGAGTTTAGACTAAAGGGCAGTGGTGAATGGCATTTCTCAGTATTTGACCTAGAACCAGGAGAGGATATTTTCTTTGGAGCATATTTTGAAATAGAAGATGCTTCTATCAATTTATTAAAAACCAATGTAAAATCTCCAAATCCCGAAGCATGGTTTTCTTCTTATGAAACCACTTCTGGTACTCCAAAGTTTAATGCTTTGACGCAGACATCAATTGGGTCAAAAGCAACACCTGAAATATTACTATGTGCGAAAGATCCATTAAGAGCAGGAGCTTTTGATGCATTAAAATCCGTTTACGAATACCATGCATTCTTATTTCAGATGACCAACGGTGACTGGCCAGGTGTTAATAATTTGACAATCCGTAAATTAGGTTCAGGAAGTGCTGTTGGGATGTCTTGGCCTGTCGGGAACATCTTTCTGAGTTCACTTAATTTTAGTTCTAGAGAAACGGTAATTCATGAAACCTGCCATCAGATATATTGGTGGGGTGCTAATTGGAATACAACAGAAATACTTCTTGAAGGAGTATTTGCCTCGATTAAAATGAAGCACTTTTCAAATCTAAAAGCCAATAGACAACATGCAATTGTAGAAGGTTGGCCAGAATTTTTTCAACGTCTATTTATACATCCGCTAAACATTAGCCATTCTCAATACAGATATATCTACAGAGCAAATTCAGGACCACTTAATGGAAAGCATTTTATATTTAAAACAAAAGTTGGAGTTGATTTAAATAATCCTGATCCCTCCAAAATGCTTCTATTCCCAGGCGAAAAAAATGTAGGAGAAAAAGTTGAAGGTGCATTTGCATCAGCCTTGGTGGATATATTTTGGGCATTAGTTGTAGGAGGAGCAACCGGAGCACCGACTCTATCCAATTCAAATCTCTTAGTGGAAGAAAGTGATGATGGTGATATTGTTGAACTTTCGAATTCTTCACCCGCTACCAGGCTTAAAAACCCTTGGCTACCCAATAATGCTTTGAACTACAATACGGCTGTTAGAGATCGTTTTATCGATTATATCTGGAAGCCTACAAAGGACTTAAACAACAACCTTTTCAATGCAGAAAAATCCACTGATATGATAGATAATATGCTTAATGACAACCCAAGTGTCGCTTTGGATATGCGAGGTCATTTCAATGCTTATAATCTAGCTGTTCAAACCCCGACAATTAGCTCCTTATCCTTGACTTCAGGAGCTCAGGCAGGAGGAAATAATATAACCCTAACAGGAGGAAATTTCATCAAACCCACTTTAGGACATAATAATAATTATGCCTCACCACTAGCCTACATCGAAGTCTATTTTGGAAACCAAAAAGCAACAACTGTAACCTTTGTATCAGCAACTAGTTTAACCGTAAAAGTGCCACCAAGTACTAGTCTGGGCGCAGTTAATGTCAAAGTCGCAATTGTCGTTCATGATGAAATTGTCGATGAATCAACTTTAAACAATGGATATACTTATGTGTAACCACAAGAACTTAAAAAATGATTATTAATAAAATACAATATACCTATACTTATGGCTGATGGATTTGTACCGTTAAGCCGTGCCATATCATTTTGGCCGGCTGCACTTGGAGAAGCTGATTTCCTCAATGAAGTCGGCCTTAAAGAATATGAATCAAATATTAATGATGATGCTATATCTGCCTCTGGGCAATTGGTATACCTTCGCGATATTTCATTCCCCCTTTTAGGAATCCCAGGAGCACGTATTGCTTTTTTAAATGACAACGAATTTACCGTGTTGGATTTCTCAGTTGATATCACACCTGATTTCAGGTTGATCTTGCCAAATCTAACCATGTCTTTGTTATTTGAAAGCAAATTCTTAAAACCTGTGGAACTAGTCGGAACAGAATGGGAGACCATCATGATTGGTCCTGATGTCAAACCCTTTGAAATAGAAATTGGTGGCGTTGGAGTTGATTTTGTGCTAGCAGAAAAATTAGACGTTACCTTAATTGGAACACCGACTGTTAGCATTGACACTGTTCGCTTGGGAGACTCGGATGTCATAATTTCGATACAAGGGATTGTCCCATATCTATCAGATAGGCAGACACCACCATTGGGGACCTCCGCAGGATTCAGAGGGGTCACCATTGACGAAGCGAGTGTTATCTTTCCAGCTTTTTGGAATCATGACGCTTCTGGCTCATCCGGACAGATTATTGGACGTGATATGATCATTGGTACAGGTGGTTTTTCTGGCACAGTTGCTTTGGAATTGAAGCCGCTCGGAGTCGGACCACCAGCTATTAAGGCGTGTTTTGGAAACGGATTTTGTGTCTCCTTGGATCGTTTTGCTATTACCCTTCTACAAAATAAAATCACAGGAAGCGCTATTGGCGGAACCATGGAAATTCCAGGATTTAAAGATGATCAGGGCAACCAAGCCCTCATCAATATTGATGTTCAAATGGGTGACGGTGATTTCAATATTACCGCAAGTACCGAAAAGCAAATTCGAGCCTTACGCATACCGAACATCCTGGACTTTTTAATCGATGGATTGTCGTTTGGTCGGGAGGATGATCGATTTTTTGTATCGGTTTCTGGCGCCATAGATTTTCTCGACATGGGAGGCGCAATAGGCAACTTTCTACCAGATAAAATTGACATTCAAGAACTCATCATTTGGGATGATGGAGAAATAGAGCTCAAGGGAGGTAAAATAGTATTGCCGAAAGCTGTTAGTTTGAAAATTGGCCCTGTTGAACTTTCAGTCACTGCTGTTGGCTTGGGTTCACATGAGCAAATGCACAATGGTAATCTTCGAAAGTACAAATACTTCACATTTGACGGAGGAATCAATATTGATCCAGGAGGAGTAGACGCTTCTGGTAACGGAATCAGTCTATATTATACAGTAGACAATGATCTTTTTGGTGGTAATCGCCATGTTTTTGTTAGAATTCAAAGCATCGCCATCGACCTTATCATTCCTGGAAGTGCAACACCTGAAAGTGCTGCGCTTTTATTGAGCGGTTTCCTTGCCATGAAGGATACACCAAACGGCACCGAGTATGTGGGCGGCGTTGATTTCACTTTGCCGAAACTTAAGATGGGTGGTTCTGCTGCTATGCGATTGAATCCAAAAGTGCCAGCATTCCTGGTAGATGTTGGATTGGAACTTTCAACTCCAATTGTGTTGGGTTCTACAGGTTTAGGAATCTATGGTTTCAGAGCCCTGGTTGGACAAAGGTATGTCGCTTCAAGAACGGAAATCGGTCTTGAACCTGATGCTCCATGGTGGCAATACTACAAAGAGAAGGTACCACCAGAATCAAAAGAAGGCGTTAGCGTAAGCAAATTTGCTCAGGAAGACGGTTTTTCACTTGGAGCTGGTGTGTCATTAGCTACTGCACCCGATGGAGGACGTACATTCTCTTCAAAGTTGTTTTTCCTCCTCAGCTTGCCTGAATTATTCATGCTGCAGGGACAAGCGCAAATTTTAAAAGAAAGAATAGGTTTAGATACCACACAGGACCCTCCTTTCTTTGCACTTTTGACCATTACCAATAGCTCAGTTGAAACAGCATTGGGCGTAAATTACAATGTGCCGGATGAAGGAAATAATATCGGAAAGATTGCCACCGTCAATGGATTACTAGAGATGGGATTCTTCTTTGGCAATTCTTCAGCCTGGTATATTAACATTGGAAAAGATCTTCCAGAAGATAGGAGGATTCAAGTAAGGCTACTTGATCTTTTCGATGTGTATTTCTATCTCATGCTCTCATCAAGTGGCATCAGAACTGGTGCTGGTGCGTCCTATGAATTGAAAAAGAAATTTGGACCGCTTCGTGCTGAATTATCCGCATATCTTGATGTTGCTGCTCGTATGAGTTTCCGTCCAAAACAAGTCGGTGGCTCCATACAAATAGGTGGTAGCGTAGGACTATATATTTGGAAATTTGGGTTCAGTGTCAGTGCTCACGCAAGTCTCGCAGCTGAAGCACCTAGGCCGTTCACAGTGACGGGTTCTCTCGAAGCATGTGTACGTGTCCTTCGAAAAGACCGATGTGCCAAATTTAGTTTTACCTGGACATTCGACAACAGCCTAAACCCAGACGAACTTGAAATCATCAAAAGGATTCCGAACACCCTCATCCCACTTCCTGATGTAGGGGGAGCGACCAATATTCAAACCCGAGAACTGTTCCCAATATGGACTGGAAGTACCACTCCAAATCTCAGTGAGTTGGAGGATTTTATAGTACCAATGGATAGCTATATTGATATTGAATTCGCAAAAGGTGTAAATCCTTCTGCCTTGGTCAAAAACTTGATTGGTGGAAATACCCAAGCAGTGAATTTTACTGAATTCTTTGCACCTCAAAAAGGTAAAAATGATCGTGTTCGACATGAATTTTATGTTGATAATATTGAACTGCTATTTCACAATGGGGCGGCATGGGTGCCGTATGATTTTTATGCAGCGGCTACACCTATGCAGTTGGCTCCATTTGTAAATAACGCTAATCTCAGCGGTGCAAAACTGGGTTATTGGCAATATATAGCACCAAAAGAACACAACAAACTTCGTATCCTTGGTACAAGCCCAATTTCGTATGTTTCTCAAGGTTCAGGTGATATCATTCTCGAAGAATCAGGTATCACTGTTGATACAATTTTCTGTGGTCCAGAACCTATTGAAAAATGCTGCATCAATTTTGACAACTTTACGTTTGCAGGACAAGGAAAGGATTTGGATGGTGATGGAATACCCGATATCGGAGGCAATACATTGCCAAAAGGACAACTTATGTTCCATGAGAAATTCTTAATGCGACTTGTCGGTGGCAACGGAGAACTCGTGGATCGTCCGTGGGAAAATTTTACAAAGGCAATCAAACTGGACGAAGGGAGCTTGTTGGAGATCCTCTTTCAAGAATCTTATCCGTGCGTCACAGTAACGGGAATTTCGTTTGCGTTTGGTACCGAAGTAAGATTTTACAAACGCAAGCAGCTCGAACTTCCTGATCCATCAGGAATGCCTGTATACGAATACGAATTGGTGAGTACTAAAGTATTCACTGTCGGTGATTTTGGTGGCATCATCTATGATGACATTGATTGTCCGATAGATAAAATAGAAATCGAGTCTGGAACATGTAAGCCTTGTGGTGACCTTGACTGTCCTGACACAGTAAATGATATTGGAAATGCTTTAACAATATTCCTAGATACTTTGGCGCAAAGGAAGGAATTAGCAACTGGAGTGCTTTTGTTTGAAGATGCCTTTGAAGCCTACCTGGGGATATTTTTCAACACCCTATTGTACAGTTATAACGGATCATCACCAGGTACAGAATATTCCATTAATCAAATAAATGAGGAACAACTGACAGCCAGAATTTTTGATAATGAAGGATTTGTTTGCGATTTGAGTTTAATGTGGTTGGAGCCTAATGGCTTTGATTTTAATAATATTGTGAGTATCACAAATATGAGACCTGATCCAGACAATCTTACTTCTGGTGAAAATTTCTATTTCCTGGTAGATGCTGTTTTGAACATTGAAAACATTGTAGTTACACTGAGAGGCAAAACTTGCTGGAGTGTATTCACATGTAGTGACCCTTGCTCAGATCAATCACTTGTCTTCGATGAGCGTACCTCTCCAGAAGTACCACTGTTCGAAGACTTCCTCAATGTGCTGGCCCAAAACAATCAGCTTCAAAAACCACGTATCAACTTGGCACCAGGTGAATTAATCAAATACAAAGATGTATTCTTTAATAATCCTCAATCTGGAAAATTCCAAAAGGACAAAAAGGTTGTAATCAAATCGCTTCCAAATAAAACTGGAAGTACTCAAGGGCGAGATTTTACCATTATTCAAATTGCCGATGTAAATTCAGAAAAAAAGATTGTAATTGATGAAGACAACCCAAAGCACCTTGATTTCAGATGTGACTTTTCGATGAAACCATTGCGGCCAAGAAAAGGATTCGCCTTCAGTAAGATCGAAAGCTTTGAATCCTTGCGACCCAATCCTTCTCAAATGAAAGAAGGTGAAAATAAAGCATTTCTTGTTGACGCTTTACTTAAAAATAAAAACGGCTTTGTGGAACGGGTAGTCCTTTCAGGAGAGGCACCAATGAATGTAGCAAAAGCAACATTGATTGATAAATCGAAAAAAGAATTACCTACCAAACAATCATCTGTCAAAGCTCCTCAACCTAATGAAGATCCGTGTGGAGATTTGACTTCAGAAGCAAAGCAGTTACAAACATTATTGAATACTATTTTCGAGACGCGATTGATTCAAATTCCAAGCACTAAACTTTGGCCAGAAAGTTTCAATCCAGAGTTTGATCAAGTGTTTTTCAATTCGGTGTTGTACAACAAACCACTTGTCAAAGGACTTATCGTTATGTACGAACGTAGATTACTTACGGACTTAAGTGTAACATTTGATATATTCGATAATGATGATAGTGGCAATGGCTATTCATGCAGTTTCACGTTGGAAATTGTATCAAAAACAGCCTCTGGTATCCTTACCTTGACCAATCTTCATAATCTTCGTCCTGATCCAGATCATATTCAAGATGGACTGGTGTATCATTTCCTTATCGATGCGGTTGATCAAAAAGGCAATATCGTTACTCTGAAAGGGACTTCTTGTTATCCAATTGTGGACTGTATTAAAGATTGTAGTACATACCTATATCAAATTTGCGTACTCGAATTTGAAGCAGCACAAACAAATAGTACCATACCAACCCAAGCTTCGGTAGATATTGAAGTACAAACCATAATAAATAGTTTTGATGGTTCGATCCAACCAATTTGGCGTCCAAATACAAACTATGCCATTAAGATTACGACCAGCGACAAGCTGTATCGAGAGAATAGTAATACAAGTGTTCATGCTCCTTATGTTCGAACTTCAGTATTCGCATTTAAAACGGCAGGACCGCTTGGGCATTTCCACATTTATCAGGATGGAGCAAATACTGAACAAGTCCGTTCGGATTATGCTGAGCTCTTGGCAAATAACCGGGAAGATGAATTCAAATTATCCAAACTCCTGCATTATATCAATTTCGAGAAATGTTTCCCAAATGCTGATGGACAGTTGATCAATGCCAAGCCACTCTTTTATGTCGACCCAAAGCTGCGAATGTTCTATCTTAAAAATCATGTCTATTCCATGATGCGTGATTGGGATGATTTCCCAGCTTCAGGTCAAAATCTTGAAGGAAGTAATATTGATTTTGAAGTGGTCATCAAAGATCCTGCACCTGATCCAAATGGTACACCTCTTAATCCCGTGCTTGCTACATGGGCACTCGATCCATTGCCTTGGGTATCACAGGATGTCACCATTCTAAACAACATGCTTACCTATGGTGACCCATGTACTGTTTTCAATGAGTTTGGTCAAACCATGCCATTATCAGAATTTCAGTTGCCAGAATTGAAGCCATTGAAACTATACACAGCGATTTTCAACAATAAATTTAAGCGCTTTAGTGACACTGATTTCATTGTACGAGAAATTCACCGATATCCATTCCAAACATCGAGATATCCGGATTTTGAAGCACAAATTGCCAGTTATCGGCTCTATACGGAAGATGGACAGTCATTTAAGGACGCCATTTATGCGGTGGATGTGGATGTCGATGCTGCTGGCATAGCCAATGCAGCACTTGTCCTTGATCAACCTTCAGATCCTATGTCAAAAGATGATGTTTTACGTCGAGACTTTGGGCATCCTTTCAATAGATTGATCGAAGGTATATTCAAGCTCCAAGCGCTACATCCTCCAATCAGTACTGAATTCAATGTCATCAATAATGTAGATAACAATACAATATTGGGGATTCTTGTGAAAAATCCTGAGCCTTTCAATGACCCGAAGATGCCATTGTCAGAAGCAGTGACTACAATTACCATGACTGTGAATGGAGGTTCTTCATATAAGGCTTTGCTCTCAAAAGATTATTCGCAAGCCTTCTTGACAAATGATGACAACTCCATGAATATTCCTTCTGGAGCTAGTATTGTAGTGACCTTCGACTATCGATTATGGGATGGCAATGATTATACAAATATTGATACCCAAATGGTAGCATTCACTTTACCAATTTAATTAATTAACCTGAATAACTTAACCTGAATCATAATATGGCTTTTTTCATAAATAAATACGACACAAAGGACAATGCCTACTTCAGAGCAGCCATTCACCACGATATTGGAGATGATTTTCATCTTGTCGGTCTAAAAGGAGATAATGGCATTTTTGCCAAGATTGATCGCAACGGTAATGTTCAAATGCTTAAGGATTTTTCAATCAATGAAAAAAGCATCTATTTTACCAGTGGAGTGCGTGCAGACAACGAAGATTTTCTTCTGCATGGATCTGTTAGAGTATCATCAAGGGGCTCTAGTGCCAGAAATAACTCGCTGATAATAAGAATAGACAGTGCTGGAAATGTGATATGGTCTAAGATGTATCATCAAGATAAGACCCGATACAATATCAAATTGATAAAGTCGGTAAAGGACACTTATTTCTTTACCTCATGGCTCAATGTGTCGGGCACTACAGACAATGTAGAGGTGATAAAAATAGATGGAAGTGGCAATGTCTTGGCAGCTGCGAATATTGGAACCAATGCCGATGACCAGGTTTCTTCTGCTATTCCACATAAGGACGGAATTATATTATTTGGCGGTACTAGTGCAGGCCCAGGATGGGATAGCTTTGTGATTTATTTGGATAAGAATTTAGGCATTGTTTGGAAGAAACTATTGGGCAACAATGTGTTTCAGGATGCGCATGACATGGTTTCCCTTGGCGACGACTCCTTCGTCATCTCTGGTTTTACAGGAAACAATAGAGATTCATTCATTGCATTCTTCAACCCCAATTCAACTTCTACAATTGCCAATATTTTCAATTTTGTAGATAATTTGGATAATGGGGTTCAAAAAATTGTCTTTGCAGGTGGTAAATATTACCTCGGTGGCACTTCTACTTCGACTTGGAATACTTATGTCGCGCGCTTTGATGCCAACCTCACCCTAGAATGGGTGAAATACTTTGACTTAGATGAAGATTATGAAATAAGAGACATGATCAATGTAGGTCAAGGTGGAGCTCCAGAGTTGTTGTTCCCATCAATTTCAAGGCCATCATCAGGAAACAATAAACCCTTGCTTATGTATACGGATAAGGAACTGAATAGTTGTTCTACCGTATCACGCCAAAATCCAGAAAATAATCGCACCAAATTCTCTATTAAAGATTGGGAAACGCAGGTGAAAAAATTCGATATAACTGGAATCAATTTAAAAGTATTGGTCAAAGACATTTCTTCAACGACCATTAAAATTTGTCCAAGTGAAAGTATTGATTTAGATAGCAATCCACTTTTCCAATCGCCTTATATATACTTGCAAGCTGCTGGGTCCGATTTTTCAGATAATACAGTACATGGATTTCACCTCAGATGGGATTTATTGAAAAGTCTTGGAGAATCTCACCTTCCAAAAGGAGATCTTGCAGGGGCATCTGGTGCTTATACCACCAATATTGGATTCAATAGAGGTGATGACTTTGTCCGAATCTATAAAACAGAGTTCAAAACAGACTATGGAGTTGAAGCTAATTTATCAAATCCACCAAGTGCGCTCACCGAGTCGGGAAGTACTCGAGAATGGGTTTATCAAAATCTTGTTCCCATAGCCTCATTACCAACTCATACCAGTGACATTGCTTTGCGATTTGTTGACATTGCCCAATATGACGCTATCAGAGCGTCCATTAATCCAGCAACAAATCCAGATGCCTTTCTACAAAATTATACTGGAATTTTAGAAACTGAAGTTGTAGGAAAACTAAGTTTTATGGTGGACATCAACTTGCAACGATTTTCGGGTGGTGGAGGTCAATCAAGTGATGTAAAAATCGAAACGATTTCAAATCCAGACTCTCTTGACAGTACTACAGAAATGATTTCCACCAGAGTATCATATGCAGTTGATGATACAGAGCCTATTTTTTGTGAGAATATTGAATACATGCGATTTTCTTATGTCAACGCCTACCCCACAAGTATTCGATTTGCAGCTTATGAAGACTTCATGCTCGGCACCAATCTAGATGATAACTGGTCGAAAATTGGTGACTATAGCCTGGATGACGGTCTCAGCGATAATAATTCTGAAGTATTTAATCGACTGGAGGATCTTTCCAAGTTTACTATACACAATACTTGGCCAAAATTTAATGAAGTTGTGCCAGGGAATGGAGAATTTAGAGTTAATGTTGAGAATTACCAAGACCGCTGGACATTCCCAGTTGATGGTTTGAAAGAGGCAGTCATTACCTTTCTAAATGCCAGCATTACTGATCTTCAAGCCAATGTAATTCATCCCAATCAAGATCCAAATGCCAATAATTCGGCGATGGAAGTAAGCTATCTTGACATGCTCAATTTTGTATCCCTGGATTTCCATGTTGCTAGAATGTTGGGATTAGGAACTATTGATCCTTCACAAAACCCCGACCCTACTATACCAGACAATACAAAATACGTATATCTGATGCAATATATCACGGAAGCTCAATTAGAAAATGAAACACCTCAATTGGTTTCTCATTTCTATATGACTCCGCCATTGAGCGTAAAGGACTACAAGCTTCCACCAAGTCCAGTATTGGACCCTGTGAGCTATGGTATTTTTGCTCAGAATAAGACTGGAAACCCAACGCCATTAACTGGTCCTGGAGGATATTCATTATACGATCCTTCAAGGTTTGTAAATTTAAACAAGCAACCATTTCGATATGAAACACCCTTTGAAAGTTTCTTCTTTACTCCAGATGAATTCCATTTATGCGATGAGACCATTCCTGTCTTATTTGGTGTGGAATATGCGGATGGAACTGGCACTCCTACTTCTTTTGGGCCATACGTACGTCCCGAAATCAATAACGACCCAGATTATAAAGATCCAGACAATGTATTTGGAGAGGTGATTCCAATTCCTGAAACAGGAGAAAACCCTATTTTCATTCATCGTGAAACGAATCCAGGATTTCATCATTACGGCTTGTACAGTATCAATTGGTTTTCAAGAGTATCGCCTATTTCTGATCCCGTCAATACTGACAACACGCAGTTTCCAAAGCGCAATTCGATCATTCCTCCGAGCAATATAATGGCACAGCTAATTCAGGTAGAAACACCATTGATGTTTACTTCCGGGCCAGAACAAACAATGCTTGCCAATATAGCCACAGCGGATAAAACCCTGGTGAGAGTTACCTTTGATTGGAATGAAGTGCATAATGATGCATATCAAGATGCCAACAAGGTTGTTTTTTCATTTAGACAAAATGAACCTACCGTAGTACGAGGAGCCATTCAAAGTGGAGGTGGAAGTATTGTGGTAAATACAATAGACCATACTGTTACAGTCAAAACTGAAAGCTTCCTCATTGCAAGTACAAATCCACCACAAACCATTCAACCCAATATTACCACTCCAGGTATTTTCATAGGAGCTAGATTTGTATCCAACGGACGTGAATTTATTGTAGATCAAATAATAACTACGGGCAATGATCCAACGATACGGTTGCATCAGATTCGTCAGACAGAGTTAATTGATGTGAACAATGACGGTATTTTTTGTACTGTAGAAAATTGGCTTAGTCCTGACGAAGGTGACCATTTCTTTTTGGTCGAATCATTAGATGATCCAAACAATTGGGATCAGCAATTGACGAAGGAAGTCGACATTACTCATTTCGCACCTACACATACTGAAACGATAGTCAATTCTGATGGCACAACAAGAGATGTTTTTGTTGGAGGATTATTGGATACTGCGTCAATCGTAGAACGCATGGATACTGATCCCGTGACACTTGCTCTTGTACCATCAGGAGGCCCTTCAGCTGTTCCAACTGGCGTTTATGATATAACATTTGATACGAAGCAACTTGCTTCACATGGTCAAGTAGACGTTGATTATTATCAAGGTACGATACGACTCAAAGATGTCAACAATGAAATTAAGGTATTGCGTATTTGGGAAATTGACAATTCTACTTTGTCAACCTTAAAACTGGTAGCTTATGATGCAACTTTTGGTTTGAAAACAGATCCGTTTACAGGCAATTTTGATTTGGATGGCAGCTTGCAATTCCAATTAGTCACGGGTTATACGCCAATTTTAGTTGGCTCGGGACAATTTGTAAATTTCCACCCATCATACAGAGTATACCTTAAATTTGAAGGTGCATTTGAAGATGATAATATCCTACCCGCAGCTGGAGAAGGTAATCGAAAAACATATTTAGGAGTTCGTGCTAAAGATGATACTGTATCACCTGATTGTGTTTCATATTATCCCACACCATCTGTCATTATAGCAAGAGAAATCATAGAACCTGAACAGCCAGGCACTCCTTCAGGGCCAATGTTTGCCACTCGTCCCAATTTTTATGGGAAGGCCAGTTATACTTTTGATGTGGCTATTGACAATCCTTATGCCCTTATTTTTTATCGTGCCAATGAGCAGAAAATATTAGATCAGTTATATGCTACTTCTACCGTGAAACAAATTTTAGCTGATTTGGAGGCTCTTGAAAGTCCTGATGCAGACTTCTTT
Source organism: Saprospiraceae bacterium (assembly GCA_965230575.1). Classification (GTDB taxonomy): domain Bacteria; phylum Bacteroidota; class Bacteroidia; order Chitinophagales; family Saprospiraceae; genus CAJXUU01. The sequence goes on along the minus strand of OZ246013.1, from coordinate 3,097,417 downwards.
AACGATCGTTGGAGCGGGTTAGTAAATATGGACTTGGATGGAAGTTTTCAATTTAAGGAATATACTTCTGGAGGTTATCGTTTCCCAATGCCTGACAATCCTGACTACATCATTCCACATCCTGATTCTTCAGTCCAGGTGAATGCCTTTAATCAAGGATTGACAATGGCAGATAACCTGACCTATTTTGATCCGGTATCAAATAGCAATGTGACGATATCCATGGTAGATGTGGTAAAGGATGCCATCGATGGAGCTTTCTTACCATTAAATGAAATTCCACCAATTTTTGCGCACTTGGAACAATCAAATATTCAAACTTCAGAGCGCAAGCCATCATTGCTCCAACCCAACGGAGAAAAGGCAAGCTTTGGTGATGCTGGATATGATCCATGGCCTATGGCTATCCGTTTTGAGAAAAATGCGCTAGGTGACATTATCACCGATGTCGACGCTGGCTATGGTACACCTGCCAATAGCAGATTTGTTCGATTTACAGATTATACCATTGATGGTGCAGCAAAGAATATCTATTTCTACTTTGGAGTAGGAATGAACAATACCCTGCATGTAAGTGACCGAAGCGATGTTTTTGGTCCGATTCAATTGGTGAATAGTTCTGCACCAGAATCTCCGAAAATCAAATCTGTTTCTTCTCAGCAGACTTCTGATCATCATCACGCTGATGTCGCAATTACATTTGAATTAAATCCATATTTGAATTCCGAAAACGTATCGGACATTCAAATTTATCGAACTTCTTCTCCCGAAAATTCACTTTCTCCAAGAAATATGGACCTTGCGAAGACCATCGAAATTGGTGAGCAATCGGAAGAAGGAATCATTGGTAAACTAGTAGTACAAGACGATTTTTCTGATTTATCATTTATTCCTTTCGGTGATCCTCTGTTTTATAGATTAGTGGCTCTACGAAAAATTACCAATGAGCAAGGAATCGAAGAAAAAGTACCCTCTAAGTTTTCAGACCGCGTACTCACCAGCATAGCTGATTCTTCTGCACCTCTGGCTCCGGATATTGTTCCATCAATTGGAGCCATCACAGCGACTCAAATTCAAAATGTACAGCTATCATGGGATATTGTAGCTCATAATAGCACTTACACTTTGCGTCAATATTTGAATGGAAACTGGGAAAAACTCACGGAGATCACTTCCAATAACCCTGTTGATTTGACATTTACCTTACCCACAGATTTGGAGCGATTTGACGCTGGAGGGGCACCTCTTCGCCATTTATTCAGAGTGGACGTCGTGAATTCTTCAGGCTTAGTAAACCCAATTTTTAATGAGTTGGCGATTACAGCAAATTGTGAGGATTTACTCCAATTAATAGATCCGATTGCATTTGAAGATAGTTTCCATTCTTCCAAACCGCTTAGCGAACAGGTCATTGATGACCTAGAATCAAACCCTGGCACTTTGACATTTACGGATCAAAGCAATGTAGTCACACGTGGCCATGTTTTTGATCACATCGACATTACGGTAGAGGATGGTTTAGGCGGATCTCATACCCTTACCATTAATTCACCAGGTGGTGATGTGACATTTAACCACGGTGATGGGGGGCTTTCACTGGACAGTTCAAACAACAACCTTACATATACAGTAACTTCGGTAATTTATACAGATCTGTGTCTGGGTGGGGCATCTAAAAACTTTTTGTTGGACTATACTTATGATCCATGTACTGAATTGCAACCCATCCTTACTCCTTTAGTACTAGAAGATGCAACTGGAGTACTAGGAGGAATCCTTTCTCTAGAACTTGATAATGGTCAAACTCATCCTGGATTCTTAAAATTCACTGATCAATTGACCATGCCTGGAAATCAGATTTTTGGCCAAATTGATATTGAAGTAAGGGACAACTTGGGTAATTCTCATGTACAATCCATCACTACTGTTGGAGGAGATGTGACATTTAATCATGGTGATGGTGGATTGGTGTTGGATGCCTCTAATCCGAATGCCTCAATAATTGTTATTGTGACATTGATTTCGGATAAGTGTTCGGCAGGTGCAGTTCAAACGTATATTCTTGAATATGTTTAACCTACATAATCAATGTTGTTTGGTAAAGGAAAATCACCGAGTGATGATAATTTATTTAGATGTATGAACAAGTAGAAACGAGCGTTGCAGGTTTGAAATTAGAAACAGCTTGAGCAAAATACAAACATCAAAATAAAATGCTTTTCAGAGGTGATTAAAAAAGCTTACAAATACTGCGCTGTAACGATTGTATAAAGTAGTGATTTAATTCTCTTTATTGGCTAATATATTAATGCTGTGTGTAAACTATATTGCACATTTTATGCGATTATATCAAAAGAAGATTAAAGTACATATCTAGGAAGCGTAGCTCTAGCGGATCTTGTGGGTAGAGGGAGCTGCATTGTGTGCAATGAGCCGTCTAGCGTTTTTGATTTCCTTTTTTGGCAATGCAAAAAAGGAAAATCCCGCTGATAAGCGCATACTAGAATGAAATACAAATCATGAAAAATACTATAAATCAAGAATTAAAACATAGAAAGAATTGTGCAGCAAAAAAAGAAACAGACCCCTACCCAAAGGAAGGAGCCCGTTTTCAAAGCGAAAAACCAAATACTTATTCTTAGATAGTTATATAATTCAGCATCCTGTAACTGGGAGCCACATATCGTAAAAACAAACTTGAATAACTTAATTATTTATGCCAAATTCATCATATTCCTAATCAAAATTTTGTTTGGTTTTCGTGCACTAAAGTGAATCAAATTTTCACGCTTTAATTCTCCCAATACTCGAGCGACTGTTTGTCGACTGGTATCCGTCAAGTAAGCGATTTCTTTGTGCGACATCCCGTGGTTGATCAAGATCTCTTCCATTCCGATCTTGATTCCACGAAGTTGGCCAGTTTTTAGAATGAAGTCCACAATTCTTTTTTTGGCTTTCTTGAAAACGAAAGACTGCATTCTTTCCTGAAGTAATTGTAAGCGATGTAATACGACTCCCATGATGTCATTGGCAAAGGCACCATTATCTTCAACCATGGTTCGAAATACATCTGTTGGTATCCTAATAACTGAGGTATCCGTCATTGTTTTGGCAAATTCTTTTCTGGTGCTATCCTCAACAAAGATATTTTCACCAAATAAAGAGTTTTCATATACTACATCCTTTATTAAGATCTTGCCGCAAGAGGCGTTGATTCCCAATTTGATACTTCCTTTTTGCACCAGATATACATAAAGGCTTTGATCTCCAGGTTCGTAGATATTTTTGTTTTTTTCGATTCTTTTTAGAGTTGCCGACTTAGTCATTTCCTCCAATTCTCTCTGTGATAGAGATTTTAATATGTCAAATTCGCGTAGCATAAGAAAAATTGATGAGTTGATCATAATGTCTAAGTATTTAAGTGTTCGGCGCTTTTTCTGTCTGTAAGATGTTTCACAAAACGAATACCCCTACAAACGGACAAAATATTTTTAATAATTTCATAAACTAAGACGATAGCACAATAATAATTGGTTGGTTAAATTGTCATATTATTTATTTTATGATGTGTATTTAACTAATTATCTGATATATAAACTAAACTGCTAAAAAATGTCCTGTTGTCAACAAAATTTGACAAAATTTTTAAATTATTTTTCTCAATTTGGAAAATACAGTGAATAGAAGCGCAAATATGGAGCCTATTCAATTATAAATCACTAAAAGCTATCACTAAGAAGCACATCAATATCTCCAGCAATTTCCAATCCCCCATTCGTTCCCAGTGCCTCGAGATGAGATTGATTACCAATCGTCATATCCACCTTCATGGTTGCCTGAAGACTTTCATTGACCTTGCCTGTCATTCGACCAGAAATTGGACTTTTTAACTCTGCACCTATTCCTTTAGTTGATTGGATGCTTAATATCTTATTCCCTTTTTTGAAACTTAAAAAGAGTGAATCACCATCAATCCTTGTTTTAAATTTTGCACCATTATAGGTAGCGAACCTGTGCAACGTATCTCCTATTTGGACTGCCGCTATATAGCCGATGAAATAATGACCCATCCAAGGAATATGTGCAACACTGGCGAACACACTAATTTTTTCCTTGGTATCAAACGTATTGCATTGTGTCCAAAACCAACATTTAGGAAATGAAGTACCCCAATCTTTTTCAATGTATCCAACTCCATTGGAGTAGTCCCAAGACTTCCCATCATGCTGAATGACCCCGTCCAAGGTATGGTGCATGCTCACAATACCATGATAGCACTGCATCATAGGAGTAAATGAATACCATCCCATAATGCCAGGATTAGTGAGCGTATTTTTCAAAGGAGTAAGGTTTGAAATTGTCAACTCACCTTGAATATCAGGAAGGTCCACTTTTACTTTCGTCTTGGAGAAGAAGTTGTTTCCAATTTTGATTTCCAAAGCTGACTTATCCGCTGAGAAATCTTCAAATGGGAATTCATAGTAGTGGCTCTTGCCACCCGTTCCATCCATCAATTGAATAAAAGCATGGCGATCTTGAGCAGATTCTATAGATACACCTGGTATAAGGGCAAATGCATGGTCGCCTGATTGATGAACATTCTTATAATACCAACCTTCAAAATATTTCTTAGTCCTTCGTTCACCTTGGTAGATATCGGGATGTTGAATATTGTACCATCTACTTCCCATTTACATGCTAATTTTATCCATTTGAATTCCTTTCTCTTCAAAAAAGGAGATTACTTCGGGTAAAACAAATTTTAAGGTATCTATTGCCTTAATCGAATCATGGAAGACAATTATTGACCCTTCTTTGGCATTTTCTTTTACATTCTTGAGGCAATCTTCAGGTGTAAGTGTGGTATCGAAATCTCCACTCAGGACATCCCACATCACTACATCGTATTTTTTCTTTAGTTGTTTTATAAGTCCAGGTGTCAACTTTCCATATGGCGGCCTAAACAATGATGAATCGATTACCCTCGAAGCTTTCATTACATTCTCATTGTATTGACTTCCATCTATTTTCCAACCATTAAGGTGATTGTAAGTATGATTGCCAACCGAGTGGCCTTCAGATAATATGCGTTGATATATTTCTGGATATTTTTCAACATTCTCTCCTACACAAAAGAAAGTAGCCTTAATATTTTTTGATTTCAATAGATCCAATACCCAAGGTGTCGCCTCAGGAATCGGGCCATCATCAAAGGTCAAATACACCTTTTTGCTATTGGCTACTCTCCACACCAGACTGGCGAAAAGGGTTTGAATAATTCCTGGTGTTTTGACTAGATACATTACTGCTTTTTTTGTCTTGGGCTTTTATTACACGGAGATTATGTGAGGATTCACGGAGTTACACGGAGAAATTTAATCTTTCCAATCTCTATAACAACGTCGTATCCAAATAATCATATTTCTCTGGATAATCTGTATTAAAATGCAATCCCCTACTCTCATTTCTAAACTGCGCGGCTTTCGACACCAAATATCCTATTGTAATCAAATTTCTCAATTCACATATCTGAGGAGAAATCACTGATTCCGAGTACAATCTTTCTGTTTCATTATACAAAAGCCACAGTCTATCCATTGCGCGTTTTAGTCTGACTTCGGTCCGTACGATACCGACATATGCGCTCATTATCTCTTTCAATTCTTTCCAACTCTGCGTCATCAATACAAGCTCTTTAGGTGCTGTAGTTCCTTTTGCATTCCAATCGGGAATCCCGGATTGAAACTCAATGTCGTCAATGTTTTCAGCAATCTCGATCGAAATATTATTGCCATACACCAATCCTTCTAAAAGCGAATTGGATGCCAAACGGTTGGCCCCATGCAGTCCAGAACAAGTACATTCACCAGCAGAATATAGATTTTTGATCGAAGTATTGCCCATCTTATCCACAAGCACACCACCACAGACATAATGACAAGCTGGCACTACCGGGATCATATCCTTCATGGGATCAATGCCGATACTCATGCACTTATCGTAAATGGTGGGAAAATGATTGTAAAAAGCTTCTTTATCGAGATGCGTACAGTCCAGTAAGACAAAATCATCTCCACGCTCCTTCATTTCTTTATCAATGGCTCGGGCAACAATATCTCTGGGCGCTAGTGACTTACGCTCATCATATTTTTGCATGAATTCTTTCTCATCCGAAGTCTTAAGAATGGCACCAAAACCTCGAACGGCTTCTGATACCAAAAATGAGGGATTTTCTCCTGCAGGATTGTACAAGGATGTCGGGTGAAATTGAATAAATTCCATATTGGCCAGCCGACCCTTCGCCCTATACACCATCGACATGCCATCTCCAGTAGCAATCATGGGATTGGTAGTGCTCTTGTATATCTGTCCCGCACCGCCAGTACATAGCACCGTCTGTCTTGCAATAAAGGTTTCTATCTCCTTCGACTCCTTATTCAAGGCGTACGTTCCGTAACATTCAATATCATTGCGCAATCGGGTAATATTCCTTCCAAGATGATGCTGAGTGATCAAATCCAGGGCAAAATAATGCTCCAGAAACGTTACATTTTCAAAAGTCTTCACCTTTGCATTTAATGCCCGTTGTATCTCCCAACCCGTCAAATCTTTGTAATGAAGGATTCTATTTTCAGAATGTCCACCTTCCATGCCCAGGTCATATTCGCCGGAATGTCCTTTGTCGAATCTAGTGCCCCAGTCAATAATTTCCTGTACCATCTGTGGCCCTTCCTTGATGACCATGGTTACCACCTCTTCATCACATAGTCCATCTCCCGCATCCAGGGTATCCTCAATATGCTTTTTATAATTATCTTCTTGATGATTCCAAACTGCCGCTACGCCTCCTTGTGCATACCTCGTATTGCTTTCTCCTTCATGGGTCTTGGTCAAGACGGTAATTTTCAAATCAGGCCTTTTCTCCGCCATCTTGATTGCAAATGTCAAACCTGCAACACCAGCACCAATTACTAAAATATCTGTTTGGATCAATGGTCAAAATTTTAGTGTAAGAATAGAAGAATCAAATATATAAGGAAATAATCACTTGAATTGATGGATTCTACAATAATTACAATGAATACGACAATTCTAAAAATATTCAAAGCATCCATACTTGACAATTACTTTGATTAACAAGTCAATAAATATCAACCTTTTCAAATCTTTTACCTCAAGTAAGATAATCCATAAGTGGATGTATGACAAAACATGAGCTCCCAATTATCATTTTTTTACCTTCACGCTATGAAAATCCTTCTCCTAGAATCATTCTACACCAGCAGCCACAAAACATGGGCAGATGGATTGATATCGGCATCCAAGCATGATATCCATCTCATTTCATTGCCAGGTAGACATTGGAAGTGGAGAATGCATCATGCCGGACAACACTTTGCCTATGAAATAGCCAAACTCAATACATCCTGTGATTTGATTTTGTGCTCAGACTTGATGAACGTCGCAGAATTCAGGGGAGTACTTGCTTCTCTTGGAAATAATGATTCTTGGTTCAATAAAATACCTGTAGTCACATATTTTCATGAAAATCAAATTACCTATCCCTGGTCACAGGATGACCCTGACATCCAATTGAAAAGAGACAATCATTATGGTTGGATCAATTATATATCCAGTATCAGTTCGGATTATCTTTTATTCAATTCAGAATTTCACAAATCCAATTTTTTAAACGCACTCCCTGGATTTCTGAGGCAATTTCCAGATGGTGGACTACAAGATTCAATTAAGTCCATAAAAGAGAAATCAAGTGTATTGCCGATTGGACTGCACCTAAAAGACCTTGCAAATGCTTCTAAAATCAAAAACTCCATCCCAACCATACTATGGAATCACAGATGGGAATACGACAAGAACCCTGATCACTTCTTTCAATCATTATTTCACTTGAAAGATAAAAATCTAGATTTCAAGCTCATTGTTGCCGGAGAATCCTATAAAAAATACCCGAAGATTTTTGATGAGACCAAAGAGAAATTGGCGGATAGGATCATGCATTTTGGATATGCAAAGGACAAAAATGAGTATCACGAATTATTGTTAAAGTCAGATATTCTTCCCGTGACCAGCAATCAAGATTTTTTCGGAATTTCTGTGATTGAGGCCATTGCGGCAGGTGTCGTGCCAATTCTGCCTAATCGGCTGGCTTTTCCCGAGCACCTTAATGAAGATGAATATCAATTTTTGTATTACGATACTCCTGAACAAATGGCCGAAAAAATGGCCAATTTCATAGATCAGAATCCAATTATTTCTTCACACTTGAGAAATTATATTATGAAATATGATTGGCAAGTTGTAGCCCCAAAATATGATGCTTATTTCGATAGAGCATCCAAGTGATTCAATATTTTCGGATGTTCTCGTGCCATTTCGAGTAGCCATTCAGGCTACCAAATAATTTATACAATCTAGCGAGGGACGATGTCCCTCGCTAGATTATAATTGCCCTTCAGGCAATTATAATTAGTCATGAATAATAAATCCATCACAAGAAATTCCAAACTTCATGTCACAATTCTATTAATCATCTGTTATAGAAATGATTTCAATAACCTGAAAGGTTATAAGACCCCACCTTGGGAATTTTATTCCCAAGAGATTTAGCAAAGATTATGAGCGCGTATCCTGAAGGGATACTCTAATTTCTAAGCCAATTATTATACTAAAGACAAAAATTTCAAAATATGGGACAATCACTATCTGCCATCTACATCCACGCCGTATTCCGAACAAAATTCGGCAAACCATGGATAGATCAAACTATAGAAAATGACCTGCATGCTTATATAGCAGCAATATTAAAAAAATTGGATAGTCCCGCCCTCAAAATCAACTCCATGCCAGATCATATTCACATATTATTCAGATTGTCAAAAAATCAAAGCCTTTCCTACATCATGCAAATAATCAAGAAGGATTCATCTAAATGGATGAAATCAAAAGGATATGGTCAATTCAGATGGCAAATAGGATATGGCGCATTTTCAGTCAGCTCATCTGGAATACAAGCTGTCACAAAATATATTATCAATCAAAAACAACATCATAAAAAGAAATCCCACAAGCAAGAGGTGGAAACACTAATGGACAAATACGATTTAGAAGAATATTGCAATGAATACTATTGGAAGTGACAAGATCACTTGATATCAAAACCACCTTTTACAGCATAATGGTCTGAAAAATACTCGGTCAGGATGTCGAAGGAATTTACTTGAAATTGGTCATCAACAAAGATATAATCTATACGCAACATTGGAATTTTACCCGCATAGGTAGTCCCTATCCCAGTTCCTGCCTCAATAAAGGAATCTTGATAGTCGCCACAAATACGACTATATGTGAATGAAGTTGGTGGATCATTTCCATCTCCACAAATGATGGTCGGGTGCAAGCTTTTTGCTGCATGATCTGCGACTTTCTGAGATTGTCTGGCTCTAACTCGACTTGCAGAACTGTACTTGCCCAATATCCCTTTTATCCCGATCCAGGTCTTTTTTTCTTGAAGATTTACATTGTCTATCACCTTTACAGCATCCTTGGATACCCGATTGGATTGCAGGTGCATGTTATATATTCTAATCGTATCATTTTTGAAATTGACATCCGCCCAAAGGCACGAATTAGTGGATGTTCCAAAAGAGATCTCGCCGTGTTTTATTATTGGATATTTGGAGAATATAAATGTACCTCTTCTTTCAATTTCATGGAAATAGTAATTCTTGTAATTGCGCTTCAATATTTTTCTTGAGAAACTGGAAGATTCCTGAAGGCAGAAAACGTCCACATCACTTTGAGAAAGGAAAAATGCTTTTAATTCTTTCTTTTTTTTCTCTCTTTCTTCTTTCGATCCCGATCTTAATGGATAACTAAAACCAAGATTATAGGCCATAATTTTGAGCTCAGAATTTTCTTCATTATTGCTACTTACATTGACAAATCCTTGCAAATGAGTCCACCCCAAGATAATAGTCAAAAATGACAAAAATGCGTATTTGTAATCGACAAAAAGCCACAGAAGTATCATGAACAAATTAGCCAATAACACCACAGGGTAAAACAATCCAAAAATTGAGAAAATCCAAAAATTATTGGGGTCAAAATATGGGCTAAGGTAAGCCAGCAACAAACCAACCACCAAAACTACATTAAGTGCAAATATGGATTTTTTGAAAAATTTCACTTTTATTTTTTGCTGGCTTGGTACAAGGTCTCTTTTTCTGCATCTGTGAGACTTTCATACCCATTTCTTTTTATTTTTTCCAGGATCTTATCCACTTCTTGTTGTAAACTATCATTACTGCCAGCTCTATGGTCATTCATGGTTTTGATCTTATCAGACTTGAATTGTACCCTTAGTGGAGATTTTCTCTTTGTGGTTGAAGTTGAATTAAACAAGCCGTATATCCAATCCAAAATCCCATTAATTTTAGGCTCAAAATCATTGCTTTGTCCAATCTGATTATAATAAATCCAGCCCATCACCATCCCACCAATATGCGCTATATGACCACCTGTATTGCTGTTTTTACCAATAAAAATTAAATCCATCAAAATAAAGGCAAGTATGATATATTTGATTCTGACTGGACCTATAAGGATGAGATGCAATTCCTTTTCTGGATTGATTCTACCTGCTATAATAACTAAAGCCATAATAGCCGCGGATGCACCTACCATGTATGTTCCTACAGTGCCAATCAGAAAATAATAAGACACGATATAAGCCACTGCTCCCGCCAATCCACCAATAATATAAATAGGTAATATATGCTTGTCACCGATCATATCGCCGACGATCCTTCCAAACCAATATAAAAACAGCATATTCCAAAAAATATGCCCCAGCCCGCCATGCACAAACATATAAGAGATTATAGTCCAAGGTTTGAATAGTAAGGAAATCGGGTCTCCAGGTACCGCGATCCAATGCACTAAAAATCCTTGATAAAATGAAGGTGCGAATGCATTGATCAAGGCAGTAACCACAAAAATGGCTACATTGATAATTATCAGTCGGGTGATCATATGACCAGACCGAAAAGACTCCTTTATATCATCTATTATTGATGCAAACATATTAACGCAAATTAGCCATTTTCCAATAATGTACCATGATAAATCCAACTATTGCTCCTCCAAGGTGTGCAAAATGACCTATGCCTCCAGGAACCGTATCTGTAATACCTGCAAACAAAGCATATCCAACCGCAGCCAGTCCAAGGTACATAGCCTTGATAGGAATTGGGATGGGAAATAAGATGAGTTTTTCATTTGGAAACATGGTAATAAATGCCAAAACCACACCATAGACACAGCCTGAAGCGCCTAGTGAAGCCACATTCATAATCTGACCAAACCTCATAAATTGTACAACATCAATCCCCATACTCAATAATGATCCTCCCAGTCCTGCCAAAATGTACAACTGAAGGAATCTCTTTGAACCCAGCGTCTGTTCAACCATAGGACCTAAAAAAAACAGTCCCAACATATTCATGAAGAGGTGCTGCGTATTGGCATGCATAAATAATGACGTGATCAACTGAAAAGGATAAAAATTATCTGATTTGAAGAAGAATAGTTTACCCAAATCAATATAATCATGCCAGGTATCATACAACATATTGGTTCCAAAAAAGATGATCACATTTATAATGATCAGGTTTTTTACTACATCCGTCAGTCTCGACATTCCTTAAATTATTTTACATTTTACAAATAAACCCAATATACGATTGAATTTACTTGCTATACAACGCACAATAATATTAAAGGATTTTGGTTTTCTGAATTATTTTCGACGAATCCTGTAAAAGTGAGTGTAGGTTTTAATAGATATATTAATTGGCAATTGAATTCGCGGTTATAAAGTAAGTTACTCAAAGAATTACAAATCAACCACTAACTCCATAGTTTCGTCGTCAATCCTTCGAGTACCTTATGGTAAAAAATTGATGCTTCAGAAGAATTAATGCAATTTGATCATTTATGGATGTTTGAATTATTCAAACATACAATCAACACCCCCTTCAAAAATTAATTTTTTAATTCTAGCTATCGGTTATATGATTTGTTCCCCCACCACACGACGATCATATCTTGTGATTGGATTGTCTCCAGCATCTGTGCATCCCAGATAGGTCTTCCCTCCTGCATTAATGTTGAATATTCTATCCTGTTCGCCACTATCAATTCCTCGCGTCCATCGAATTCTGACCGTTACTCTATACCTATTATACTGGTCTGTATTGACTAAATATTGGTTTGATCCGCCACTTGCAAACCCGCAGCTGCCAGAATATGTAATAACATTTCGAAAAGATGATCTTTTATCCTCATCGGATAATTTTTTGTAATTGTCGTTATACTTTTCAATCAAATGATGATCCTCCCCTTTTAGCATTACTTCCTTTCCAATTTCTTGTTTTGCACTTTTTGAAGTTTCATTTTTCATAATTTAAATATTGATATTAAAAAATCTTATATCCTTTAATTAGATACAAGTAAGTGATCAAGAAGTAATTTTCAAAAGCATAGATTCCTGTTGACAGTCAATGAATTAGAGAAATTCCATATTATATTGTAACTACTCAGCCATTCTATTACGTAATAAAAATAAGCCTGAAGGGATTTTCCATTTCTAGCCACGGACTGCAATCCATGGCTAGAAATTGGATGAAAATCAATTTTGGCGGCATTTTTGGTCAAAAATGATGACAAAATTTATCCTACCGATATTACTAATCATATGACTGAGTATTTAGGTTACATTTAAAGCCAACTCAACTTCCAAAAATCCATTCCCAATCTCTTTGATAAGGCATTGAATTCATCTTAGAACTACCACCTTTTTAGTATAAATCTTATCTCCAATTAATAATTGAAGAATATATATTCCATTACGCATATTTTCCTTCATTCGCAACTCATTACTCATCAATTCAGCACTACCACTTTCCCATGTTTTGATCACTCTTCCCTTCATATCTACCATCCTTATTCTTTGAATATCTGAAACAGTTTGAGGGTGTTCCAAATTGAACCTCATCCTATCGACAATCGGGTTGGGAGATACAGTAAAGTCTACTTCCAGTAACTCATCCTTAGTTGAAGTGACAAGTGGTACCGTAATATTAAATTCAGTGGAACATTGAATGGAATCGGTAAGAGTGACTTCATAATCACCCGCCTCCAAGTCTGTTATGGTCGAAGAGTCAGAACCATTGCTCCACTCGATTACAAAGTCCACTATTTCACCATCTACAATTATCTTAATGCTTCCGTTACCCGATCCATCGTCAGCAACTATGATAGTATCAGTAAGCATAATTGGGGGCTGTATCTCCAATTCCAATACTCGTGTACTATCGCAGCCATTCCCTGCAGTAAATACATCTTCGTAAACCCCTTCTTCAGAATAACCCTCATATGTATCACCTGGGCATACAACCCTCATTATCGTGTCCAAAATCTTGTCCTCTATGTCAAGATGTAGGATTCGAGTACTATCACAGCCATTCCCAGCAATAAAAATATCTTCATAGAGACCAGGTTCGATATAACCTTCATAAGATTCACCAAAACAAATCGAAGTCATAATCGTATCTGTAATCTGATTATTAATAGTCAACTCTAATATTCGAATACTATCACAGCCATTATCCGCAGTAAAAGTATCTTCAAAAATGCCTGATTCAGAATACCCCTGGTAAGACTCACCATAGCAAAGTTCCATAACAATAGTCTGGTTTACGTTTGGCAAGACAGACAAATTTAAGGTAACCACACTATCACAACCATTGACCGCTTCATATATATCTTCATACACTCCTTCTTCCGTGTATCCATTATAATTTTCTCCTTCGCAAATCATGACATCCACATTTTCTTCTATGTTCACACATCCATTATAGAGCCAAGTACTTCCTAAATACCCCTCAAAATTCCATCCTCCAAACAAAATGATATTGTCCGCACCACTTCTGGAAACACTTTGAAGACCTTTTCCGCTATCGTTATTAAAGAAAGCCGCTGCCGCACCACCATTTTCAAGAAGAAAACCATCCTCAACCTGGTCCCAAGTATTGGCCGCAAAATCATAAACCCAATGATCATCATAAATTCCTGATGGGGAAAATCCTCCAATGACATGCATCACATCATTGTTGGACGCCACAGCATAATTCCATCGTGGTCCTGGAGAATTACTTTCTGTCTCTACCTTTTCCCAACCAACTCCAGGTGTAAATTTGTATATATCGTTACTCGCTTCATTTTCCTGATTCATCCCTCCGAAAACGAACATCTTACCATCTTTGGCAACTGCACGATGTTCAAAAAATGTATTGTCTGTCAGGCTAGATTCTTGTGCCCAGGTATTTGTGGCTAAATCAAAACTATATAAATCGTTTGTTATTCCCTGATCCGTCTTGCCACCAAAAACATATACCTTGTTTTGTTCAGGAAGATAAGCCGAAGCATGACCATAACGAGCCGAAGGTCCATTTCCATTTGAACTTACCTGTGTCCAATTCTTACTATCTGGGTCGTACTCCCAAATATCAGAAAGCAACTGTCCGTCGATCTGTTTCCCAAAAAAAACAGTCATTTTCCCATTGATTTCATTGGCAGTATGCGCATAGCGTCCAGGAGGTGTATTCGATCCTGTTTCTTCTAACCACGTGCCATTTTCCCTTTTCCAAACATCATCAAAGGCGACTTCCGCGTTTTTACCGCCAAAAACATAGAAAGTATTATTAATATCTAGCATAGTATGCCTCAATCTGGCTGGTGGACTCCCCCCTGGTTCTTCGATCCATTGAGCAAATAAAGATGGAACGAAAATGAATAGTAAAATAAAAATTACAAGAGGTTTTTTAGCAGCAATGCACATGGTTATAAGGTCCTTTAATTGATAATTAAAATCTTCTCTGAATACATACTGCGATCTCCAAAAATCGTCAGCATATATAATCCAGATTCAAGTCCGTCTAAATCCAATTTAATATTCGAACCAGAATAATCTTCACTCCAATGTCTCGCCAATTCCCCTTGTGCAGTGAATAAGTCAATTTGGAAATTGCTTTTCGTACTTAATTCTGCGGATAAATGAACATTCAGGTAACCATTCGCTGGATTTGGGAATATTTCAATCTGGACTTCTTCCAGGTTTTCTGTGCTTGTATTCAACTGCACAGTAAAATCGAAAATTTCTGAACAATCAAATTCATCCGTGACCGTAACAGAGTAATCTCCATGTCCGAGGTCCGATATCGCAGAACTAGTCTCCCCATTGCTCCATTCGAAGGTAAAGGCATCATTATTAGCATTAATCCAAACCTCTATGCTACCACTACTACTTCCATTGTCCGCAACAATCATCGTATCTGTCAATTCTATTACTGCAGCGATCTCCAAATTCAAAGTTCTGGTACTGTCACAACCGTCAGCAGCAGTAAATACATCTTCATAGATTCCGGCTTCGGTATATCCTTCAAATGATTCGTCTGGGCATATAGTAGTCATCAGGGAACTCACAATCTGTTCTCCCACTGTCAGGTCAAGGATTCGCAGACTATCACAACCATTGACCGCCAAAAAAGTGTCTTCATATATACCAGATTCTGAGTACCCTTCATAAGTCTCACCATAGCAAACAGACATTTCTAGAGATTCGGTTATTGGATCATCAATTGTCAATTCCAACGTGCGGATACTGTCACATCCATTATTCGATATAAATGAATCTTCATATGTTCCCGATTCTGAATAGCCTTCATAAGAATCGCCATGACAAAGCTCCATTGTTACAGTAGTATTTATCGCAGGCACAACACTTAAAGTCAATGTCCTGACGCTATCACAACCCAAACTCACTTCGAACGTATCTTCATAGACTCCCGATGTTTCATATCCTTCAAAAGATTCACCATCGCAGATCGAGACTTCTATGCTTTCTGTTATTGTTTCGCATTCGGCATAGAGCCAGGTAGAGTTTATATAATTATCACCACTTATTCCTCCGAACAAGAGAATTTTTATGGACCCAGAAGAAGCTCCTTTGGGCACTCCATCTGTCCAAGCAGAAGCATCCCCGCTTTCGAATCCATCTGCAAAGATCGGTTCAGGGTCAAATTGTGAAATCATAATTCCATTATCATCATCCATTTCTATCATCAATTGATCGCTAAATGGATTTTCAAAAACTAAATCATCATTGGTTCCTCCAAATACAAGTATAGCATCATCGGTTTGTGTAAAAGCAAAGTCCGACCTTCCAAAGAAATCGTCTCCAAAAATATCATCTATAGAATCCCAGGTATCTGTAGCCAAATCATAGGTAAAAAAATGATCGCTAAAGGGTGCAAATAGAGAGTTACCCCCAAAGATTATTAGAATATCATTCAAAATACCTGCCCCGTGATTGGTCACATCAAAGTTAAGCATATCAGCTTTTTGAATCCATTGATTGGTCGAAAGGTCGAAAGCAAATAATTCGCTGCTACCTCCTTCAGAAGTAGTACCACCCATTATGTATATGGTATTGGTGGGAGCATAATATATTGCCACCTGTCCTTTTCTGGGTGAAGGTCCCGTTCCTGATGTTGTAATCAATTTCCAGGTATTATTCTCAGGACAATATTCCCAAAGATCATTCAATAAAAATCCACCTCCTGAACCGCCAAAAAGATACATTTTTCCATTCGCCACTACGGCAGTATGCCCATGACGTGGCCCTGGTGCAAGTGCTGGATATTTATTTACCCATTGTCCGTTTTCAAAAGCCCATGTATCACCGAGATCACTAAGGTCATCTTTTCCTCCAAAAACATAAAAGACTCCTTCAATATCAATCATCGTATGCTGTAATCTTGGTGGCGGATTATCACCTTCTTCTTCTATCCATTGAGCATTTACGTGAGTGCACCCAAATACAATTAAAATGATGGCAAGTATCGAATAATGTAATGTTTTGTAAGGCATTTTATGAGGTTTTAGAATTGAAGAATAATTATGGCATCGAAGATGAAGTTTCTTTATCCTTTTACTTAAAAATAGGTGGATGATATTTGTCACCCACCCTTAAATTTTATTAATGTCCAACTGAAAATCAATTACTTACAAAAGCCTTGTAAAACTTGTATCTGTGATTGTTATTTATCACTCTACCTGCATTATCTTTAAAATTAACGGTGCCACCATGGTACAAATGCAGCTTGGGAATCAGTCTGTCAGATCCATTCTTATTCGGTTGTCCTAATTTGATTTGATTGCCCACACCAATTACTGTTCCGTCCATTAAATTTGTCTTTTTGATAACGGGGGTGTCTAGAAAGTTTGTCAGGTCGCTGCTCACTTGTAAATAAATATCCTGATCAATATTAGTGGCAAATACAAATTGACTACTAGATAGGTGGGTCATGGACATAAAGGAGATTCGATTTTGCAATTGTTCATTTCCAAAGGCATCACCCAAATTATTTTGAACCACTTTGCCATTTTTACGAATAGGAAATTGAAGCTCTATTTTGCTTTGACCCAAGGCAACTAAATCTCTTTTTTGATAGACGGCATAGACATTATCATTCGACACATTGCCATCTCCACAGCCAACACAAAGGAAATCATAAGCAAACCGAACCTGTTCATTTCCTCCTACTAAACATGGATCATGCCTTCCTCGATCGCTCCAAACAGCTTCATATGGATGTGATTGCTCCCATCTTCCTTTCCACTCTCCAATATTGTGATATCGCAGACCTTTTGCGCAATCCATAAATGGGCTACTTTTTCTGACATCTTGAAATGTACCGAGTACTCTTATCTCATCATTGTCAAGAACCAAGACATGAGGATAAAGCGGAGTAAATCCTGGTAATCCATCATACACCGCTACTGGTTTTGGACCTGTAAATAGCCACAAGCCATTTCCATAACGCAAGTTGATCAACTCCAAGCGATTATAATTCGCTCCGCCACCAGATCTCCAACCTGAAATAAAAATATTGTCGCCCTTAATTGAGCCTCCCAGGTAATTGAAAGTGGTGTGATCTACATAGACATGTCTGGCTTCAAACTTCCACTTCAACGGAGCAGGAAGCCTCAGGTCAACAGAATGGACAAATATAATATTGATACCACGTTGGGTCATCCTTGACCAATGCACCAAGATTAGTTTGTTTTTGTGTTTGAAGAGCAGTGGTGGTTGATATGAATCTATAATATCAGAAGGCCCTGTTCCTGGAGGAAATGCCGTGTTCTTTGTCAACGATCGAAAATTTAAAGTTTCAGTAATGGTTTCGCCATTCTTGGTCAATTCTATGCATTGAATACTCGATCGATCATTTGCTTTTGTATCGCAACCATACATAGCAAAGGTATATTGATCATCGCCTGAGACAACAATTGCTGGGCTCATCACACCCCATCCTGCAGCGATTCCCTGTTGAGTTTTGCAATCAGGAGCTTGGCATTCTGATACAAATGGAAGTGATCTTTCTTTATCAGGTTCAAAATTAATTTGCGAAAAAAGAGGAAAAGACAAAGTAATAAAAATGAAAAAATTAAGGGTGTTCAAGATTGTTTTGTGATTTTTCATAATGAATTATTTAAGGTTCTTAACAACAAAAAATGAAGTGGTTAAAAAACTAGATCACCCTTGGACATAGGTAGAGTATTTTGACAGCCATTATGACTGCATTTATCAAAATCTGTAAATTGAATTGGACAAACTTTGCACACATCATAAAAAGCGCAGCTCTGCCCAAAGACAATAGTACAAATCAAGAAATCATGATAAATCTAAATGTCCAGTATTGATCAAAGTTCCAGAACCACTTCGCGGATTAATTATAAAAAAGTACCATTCTGCCCGTCATACTCTCTTGAAGTGATTTAATATGCCAATTCGAATGATTCATAATTAATCCTGACACGACAAATATGAAATTGAGAGCGAGAAAATAAAAGAATTAGGTTGGTGATATTAGTCACCCTCCCCCATAAAAACTCAAAGGCGAGTGATATTAATCACCCATATTTAATAAATGTAAATTCAGAAGTAGTCCAACTTACAAAGTCAAGAAACGGGATATTTAAGTATGAGGTAAAAAAGAATTGTCTAAAAATACGTTTCACACTAAAACGCTACATAATGCCGTACGATCTCATTTTTTCCAAGGCTTCTTCTCTGTCACTGACATCCAATTTTTTATAAATATTTTTAAGATGTGTCTTGATTGTATTTCTACTAATAAACATTTCATCTGCTAACTTTTGATTGGTATATCCTTTGTTTAGCAATTGGATGACCTCCATTTCTCTTTGAGTCAATGGATCATCAAGGTATTCCTGTGGCAAATTCAACGCACCATTGCCATTATTAGCAATTAATGTCTGATATGCACCTTTAGAATGATTTACCTTTTTTTCCAAGCTGATTACACTTTCATTCAGATTTGTATTAGTAATTATTGCTTCCTGTAGTTCATTAGATCTCAATTTCAAGCCGAAAATAATTCCAATTCCAATCAAGAGCAACTCCAATATCAATGCTGGAATCGTCCAATAAAAAACCGAAGGAAAATCAATTAAACCATGAAGTTGCAAGTCCATGAGAATTCCCAACACCAGGATAATCATAATTCCTGCGAAAAAAAACCTTAATGCGATGTTGTTTTTGAAGTTTCGAATTAGCTGCATAATTATATATGCATTGACTCCATAATTCACCAAATATGACAACACCAGGCTCCATATATTATTCATTACAAAACTCATAATGAAAAAAGAAATCAAGGTAAGGCCAACCAATACTTTAAAGAAAATTGGCTCAAATGCATATGATTTTTCTGGATCACAAATACTTCTTGTATAGTATATTACTGATAAAAGGAAGATACTCAAGATCGACTCATTCAAAAAATTCAAAGCCACAGGAAAATCATATAGAAATTCCAAAGGAAGGGTATTCAATTCCTTGAAGATATAAAGACTCGTGGCAAATAAATAAAAAGCGTAATAGCCAATAATCTTATTTTTTAATATGAAATATCCAACAAGGGCAAAAAGCAGGAAAATTGATACCAGTACCAAATAAGCAGTAGCCTGCTGTGACATCGCATTTATATATTTGGAATATCCTATATCTGATGTAAGATACCAATGATTGATGGTCCATGAATTGTAATCTCCTAAGACATACAATTCGAAGTCTTGATATATAGTTGGCAATCTAAGTCTAGCTTCCTTAATCCATCCCGCATCTATATTTGTCTTGTCATTATATCTAAATATTTTTTTGACTACCTGATTATTGGAATCTTTGTAAAAAAGGTATAAATCAGTGGCATAATTACCTAGCTTGGATACAAAATTGTAAGAGACCAGTGAGTCTTCTGCATAAAAGGCAATCTTGTATAATTTTTGATAAGCTCCCTTATATTCTCCACTTTGTACTCCCTGTATAATCATCGCTGCCAGGGGATCATCAGAAACAGGATGCTCCATATCTATTTCAGAAATATACGGCATCAAGAACAGCTCCTCAAATCCTGGCTCTACTTGCAGTACTTCATCATCTTCCTGAGCAAAAATAGCGCCTTGACACAGTATAAATACCATAGTAAGGATGACTCGAATATATTTTATGCCTGAGACATTTTTTTTCACTTCTCTCCAATCAATTTTGACCGTTATTCATAATTGAAGTGAATGAAAGACATAATTGCGCCTTCTTTAAAAATCAATACGTAATGAAGCCATGGATTAAAAGAGTATGGCCATAATTCATTCGAATTAAACATTTAAAATCACTTCACAGTAAAAATATGAAAAGTATAAGAAAGAGGAAAACGATTATGAATTGAAAAAATGCAATGGTCTATTCATAGAATGTATCCTGTTCCTCAATACATGAATTTGCATGTTGTTTAGTCAGAAATCTCTATTTTACACTTTCAATCCTAGAACTATGACAACACAGGAAAGAGCTGATCTGAAAACCAAAATCATTGAGGAGATATCTAAGGCCGAATTCGAAATAGCGGAAATGGAGAAAATGGCACAACCCATAACTCCAGAAAACAGCATTGGAAGAGTAAGCAGAATGGATGCCATAAATAATAAATCCGTAGTGGACGCGGCACTTCGAACCAAAAGAGCCAAACTCACCAAACTACATGTCGCCTTGAACAAAATTGAAGAAGAAGGTTTTGGAAATTGTGCAATGTGCAGCAACCCAATACAACCTATGCGCTTAATGTTTATGCCAGAAAGCACCAGATGCGTGAGATGCGCATCAAGATAAATGTCATTGCTTAATTATCAATCTACAAAATGCTTAATTTCTACTGTCTTCCATTTCATAAGCTAAGTGTAAATCAATTGTATGATATTATGAAATTACGTCAGGAAGTATTTGTTGTAGAACAAAATTGCCCATATCTAGACGCGGATAATAATGACCAGGAGGCGTATCATGTAATTGGAGAAGATGAAAATGGTATAATCCAGGCATATACCAGATTGGTTCCACCAGGTATTTCTTATGAAGGATACTCTTCTATTGGTCGTGTCGCAACATCAAGTGTGATACGAGGAAAAAAGCAAGGTAAACCATTGATGGAATTTTCAATTGAATGGTGTATGAAGTTATGGCCTGCCAAACCAATCAAAATTTCTGCACAAACATACATAGTCAAATTCTACAATAGCCTGGGATTTTTGGAAGTTGGAGAAGAGTATTTGGAAGATGACATTCCGCATATCGCAATGTTGAAAAAAACCAGCAATTGATGGTACAAAGCTATTTATCTTATCAAATTGTCTTCCTCGTCGATAAAATAAATGCATTAAGAGATTCATTAGCCTGCGATTAATGATTTTATATTTACTTCACCTCACTAACTTAAATGAAGACTTATGAAAACAACTATACAAATCATTGCTTTTTGTTTGATAGCCATTACATCTTTTAGTCAAAACCAGGAAGAAACACTTTTTGGCAACATAGACCACATTGGAGGATTTGGAGGACCGATGATTGAGGTTTCATCTATCAATGGAGAAACAGTAGCAGATGTTGGAGGTGGTGGAGCACTTATTTTGGATAATTTTTTCTTCGGAGGATATGGATTAGGCACGGATGCTCCAAATATTCAAATAGGTTTAGAAACATTCGATATTGATTTTGGCCATGGTGGCTTATGGTTTGGTTTTGTGACACCTCCTTATAAGGTTGCTCACGTATATTCCAGTTTCAAATTGGGATGGGGAGAAGCCAATTTAAAGGATAATGACGGAGACAAATTGTTTTCTGACAACGTTTTAGTACTGACCCCAGAAATTGGAGTTGAATTAAATATTACACATTGGTTCAAATTAGGTATTACAGGAGGATATAGATTTGTGGATGGTGTCAGTAGCCTGCCTGCAGACTTAACTGATGATAGTTTTAGCAGTCCGTTTGGAGCCCTGACTTTTAGGTTTGGCGGATTTGGATATTACGACTACGATGATCATGACTCTAGTGGAGACATTGATTTTGATTTTTAAAATAACACCCTGAAATTATTAATTCTTGTTACGATCCGTATTTGAATTGTATTTACAATTTGAATACGGATTTTTTCTTTTAAAGTATCAAGATTAATAAACTTTAAAAGTATAGTAATCTTACCCCTTAAGTTAAATGTAGACAAAGGATTTTTTTTACGATAACTTCGTGAAGATTTGTGGTTAAGTGACCAGTAGATTGAGAAAGTTTTACTTGGGCATAGTCAGAAGTAGACTATCTTTTCAAAAATCGAAGTCTGAGTATTAATACGGGAGTAAAAAGAAGCGTGGCCGCGGCTGCGTTTTGGGATGACTGAACGATCTCGGAGAGTGGCGACGATAGTCGACAAGTAAAGGAACGCGAAAGCGGCGGGTGGCTTTAAGGTGGCTATGAGTGCTGCATTAGGCAGCCTTGATTTTTTTTGATTCTGTTTTTTGATCAAGCAAAAAATAGAATGCCCAGCCGGCGAGGCGAAACAAAGTTAAGTGTTCCAACTACCTCGTTTTCGTTGAAAATACACTGAAAAAGGTGCTATATTCTAATATTTATTCAGTAGTAACGCTATATTTAGTAAGCCTAACTTGTTAATTTATAACTAATTATAAAATCTATATAAAAGAAATATTTACCTAGGAATATCCCTACTTATAAGTTAAGGATATATTTAATTGGATTTTAATTCCGATTGAATATGACTATGAAGTTCTTGCAACAATGTTCTGGCTTTTTTAAGGCCATGCACTCCATCTTTGATCAACAAAAGATAATTTCTTGACTGCTTCAATGTATATCCTTTTAGCTGGCCTTCGACAGAGACATACTTGATGATACTTTGAAATAGATCGGACTCAAAAAATGAAGATTGGGGATTCCCAATAAAGTAGCACCTAAGTTTATTATTTTTTAAAGACAATCGTTCAAACCCTAGCTTTTTACAAATCCATCTCACACGCAAACCATCAAACAATTCATTTACAGGCTTTGGTATTACTCCAAATCTATCTTGCATCGCATCAATAAATTCTTGCAGCTTCTCTTCATCATTGATGCTATCCAATTGTGTGTAGAGCAATAGTCGCTCTTGTATATTATGAATATACGCATCTGGGATCAACATCTCCACATCGGTCTCTACTTCTACATCACGCACATAATCCCGATCCGTCTCTTTTTCCATTTGGTCCTTGTAGACTTCCTTGAATTCACTTTCCTTCAATTCGATCACTGCTTCTTCCAATATTTTTTGAAAAGTATCAAATCCGATATCACTTATGAATCCGCTTTGCTCCCCGCCAAGCAGGTTTCCTGCCCCTCGTATATCTAGGTCCCTCATTGCAATATGAAATCCACTTCCCAAATCTGAAAACTCTTCCAATGTCTTGATTCGTTTTCTAGCTTCTGAAGTCAATACCGACAATGGAGGTGCGAATAGATAACAATATGCCTTTCTATTGGATCGACCTACCCTTCCTCTTAATTGGTGCAGGTCACTCATCCCAAATTGATGAGCATTATTGATGATAATCGTATTGGCATTGGCAATATCAAGACCAGTCTCGATGATATTAGTACAAATCAGCACATCGTATTTTCCAGCTATAAAAGAGACTAATTTTTCTTCCAATTTCTTAGAATCCATCTGACCATGAGCAGTCTGAACAGAAATATCAGGACACAATCTTTGGACCATGGCTGCAATATCCGGCAAGCTTTTCACCCTATTATGCACAAAAAATACCTGGCCTCCACGATTGACTTCGTAGTATATTGCATCCCTGATCAGTTCATCGTTAAAAATCCTTCTTTCGGTATGAATCGGCTGTCTATTTGGTGGAGGAGTCCTGATAATGGACAAATCTCTCGCTGCCATTAGCGAAAATTGCAAGGTTCGAGGAATTGGAGTTGCCGTAAGCGTCAGTGTATCCACATTTACCTTCAGGTTTCTCAATTTTTCTTTTGCCGCTACTCCAAATTTTTGCTCTTCGTCAATGATGAGCAGCCCTAGATCTTTAAATTTTACATCTTTGTTGAGCAAGGCATGTGTCCCGATGACAATGTCCAATGATCCTTCGGCCATCTTCGCAAAAATCTCCTTCTTTTGTTTGGTAGTCTTGAATCGATTCAAAAAATCAACGGAAACTCCAAAGTCTTTCATTCGTTCATGAAATGTCTTGTAATGCTGAAGTGCGAGTATCGTTGTAGGTACTAATATGGCCACTTGCTTGCCGCCAACCACTGCTTTGAATGCACCTCGGAGCGCAACTTCTGTTTTCCCAAATCCTACATCCCCACAGATAAGTCGGTCCATTGGATGCTCGGCCATCATGTCTTCTTTCATATTTGTGGTAGCCGTCAGTTGATCAGGCGTGTCTTCATAGATAAATGAAGCCTCCAGCTCATTTTGCAGATATCCGTCAGGTGGGAAGGCATGACCTTTTGATGCCTTTCGTTTTGCATATAGTTTAATCAATTCCTTGGCTATATCCTTAACCTTTTTCTTCGTCTTCCGCTTCAATGACTTCCAGGCATCACCACCAATTTTGCTCAACTTTGGAGGCTTTCCTTCCTTCCCTACGAATTTGCTTATTTTATGCAGGGAATTAATACTCACATAAAGAATATCATTATTGAGGTAGATCAATCTCACCGACTCCTGAGTCTTTCCATTGATATCTATTTTTTCCAGGCCGCTATATCTCCCGACCCCATGATCTATGTGTGTCACAAAGTCACCAGCTTGCAATTCTCTCAACATCTTGAGGTTCATCGCTTGCTCTTTGGTGAAGCCTTTCTTCAACTTGTATCTGTGAAATCGCTCGAATATTTGGTGATCTGTATAGCAGGCAATCTTAAGGTCCTGATCAATAAAACCCTCATAAATGGATTTATTGATAGGATGAATATTTACATTGGCTTGCAGGTCTTCAAAAATGGAATAAAACCGTTCGATTTGTTTTGTGCTATCGGTAAACAAATAAGTATCCAGACCAACCTTCTCATTATCCTCAAGATTTTCGATCAACAACTTGAAGTTCTTATTAAAAGAGGGTTGTGGTTTTGTGTTATAGACTATCTTCTCATCTACTTCAATATCAATCTGTGATTTTTTGGAAATAATAATATTAAAGGCAGCTAAGCTTTCCATTATCTCATTCGGATAGATAAATGCCCGCTCATCAAAAACCTTCCTCAACTCTTCTTCCGTATTCGAATTTAAGGTCTTGGCAAATTCTTCAGTTTTCTCAAAACACTGTTGCAATTTGTCTAAGACTATATCAAAATCTCTCACCCAAACCACCGTATTCTCATCAAAAACACTAAAAAATGGAACCTTCTCTTCTTGTTTGAAACCGCTATTTATATTCGGAATAATAGATACTCTTTCTATATTTTTTAGGCTCAATTGAGTGGTCGGGTTGAAAGTTCGAATACTTTCGATTTCCTCATCGAATAGCTCGATACGATAAGGCCATTCATTGCCGTATGAGAAAATATCTACAATTCCACCACGGATCGAAAACTGCCCAGGCTCGTACACAAAATCTACCCTATCAAATCCATATTCTACAAGTACTTCAATAATCGTATCTACATCTAAATTTTCTCCTTTTGCAATCAATATCTTATTGGCGTCCAGCAACTTGGGATCAACAACCTTCTCAAAAATAGCTTCTGGATAAGTCACCACGATTTGCCCCGCACCTTGATATTGATTGATTCTATTGATAGATTCTGTGCGTTCGAGCACATTCATATTGTTCAATTCCTCATAAGACATCGGTCTTTTAAACGAATCAGGAAAAAAATGAACCTTTGGTTTTTCTATGATTAAATCGAGGGTATTTTGAAAGTAGGCAGCCTCTTCTTTATCATTTGCAATAAAAATCTGAGAGTATGAATTCTTGGAAAAAAGTGCGGATAAGACAAAGCAATCCTGAGCACCGACCAATCCTTCGATCATGATTCTGGCAGGTGTGGACGCTTCACAATGAGAAGCCAAAAGTGCTGTTCTTTCATCCTGCTGATATTTCTTCAGCAGGTTATCTAAATTCTCCACGGCGCGAAGATATATTTATTGTGGGATTGTCAAAGGTTATGATTGTTTAAAAATTTTATCTTAATCTGCCGGACATACCAGAAAAAAATTGCCAGAGAATTCTAATTTTACACTCTAATCGAAAAAACAGGATCAAATCCATTATGCCAGACATTATACAATTACTTCCAGATAATATTGCCAACCAAATCGCAGCGGGTGAAGTGATTCAGCGTCCTGCATCTGTGGTAAAGGAACTAATAGAAAATGCAATCGACGCCAACGGCTCTGAAATAAAGTTGATAGTCAAAGATGCTGGCAAAACTCTGATTCAGGTTATTGATAATGGGAAAGGAATGTCAGACACCGATGCACGAATGAGCTTTGAAAGACATGCCACATCCAAAATTAAAAAGGCAGCGGATTTATTTTCCATTTCTACCAAGGGATTTCGAGGAGAAGCTTTGGCATCCATTGCTGCCATTGCTCATGTCGAACTTATCACCAAGACCCATGATGAAGAATTGGGGCGAAAATTGTTGGTATCTGGATCCAAAGTGAATAAACAAGAGCCTTGTCAAGCGCAATCTGGGACCATGTTTTCGGTTAAAAATTTATTCTTTAATGTTCCCGCCAGGCGAAAGTTTTTGAAATCTGACCCTGTCGAATTGAAACACATCATTGAAGAATTCAAAAGAGTGGCACTGGCACATCCTGATATTTTCTTTTCGATGTATCACAATGATCAAGAAGTATATCACTTGCCTGTCACCAACTTAAGACAAAGAATCGTTGCTATTCTTGGCAAACAAGTAAATGACAAACTTGTGCCCATTGAAGAAGACACTGAAATTGTAAAAATCACTGGATTTGTTGGAAAACCAGAAGCCGCGAAAAAAACAAAAGGAGACCAGTTTATTTTTGTGAACAATCGATATATAAAAAGCAATTATCTCAACCACGCCATCCGATCTGCCTATGAAGAATTGATTGTAAAAGAAGCATATCCTCTCTATGTCCTGTATATTGAAGTGGATCCCGCAAAAATCGACATCAACGTTCATCCAACCAAAACAGAAATAAAGTTTGAAGAAGAACGATTGATTTACAACTATATGAAGGTGGCTATTAAGCATGCACTAGGTCATTACAATGTGTCGCCCACCCTGGATTTTGGCACCAATACCAATTTTGGCAACCCTATCGAAAATTCGAAATCGTATGGTAAGATCAATGACGAATACAATCTCAAAGGCAATATCAACTATGGTACTGGGAAATCCAATTTCGAAAAATCGAACCTAAAAGCTTGGGAGCAGATCTATGATGGTATGCAAAGTGAATCCCAGGAACAACCCACGGAAGAGCAACAAACATTTACGATAGCTAGTAAGATTAGTACGGAAGATGGCCAGGAAATCTCCAAGATTGAAGAAGGCAAGGCACCATATCAAATCCACAATACGTACATCCTCAGTCATATAAAATCCGGCTTTCTGCTCATCGACCAACAGGCGGCACATGAGCGTATACTGTATGAGCAAAACCTGGCCAGCATGAGCAGTCATCAAAGATTGACTCAAAAAGAACTATTTCCCAGAACTATTGAACTGGACAATGCCAAGGCTACCGTTATGCAAAATATTCTTCCCAAGGTAAATGCATTGGGCTTTGAAATCGAAGAGTTTGGCAATAAGACTTTTTTGATCCATGGCATTCCTGCAGGATTGGCTGGTAGTCATGATGCCACAAGTCTTATGGAGATGCTCATCGATCAATATATGTCCAATATGGAGTTGCAACTGGGCATCGAAGAAAATCTTGCTCGATCTCTAGCCATTTCTGCGGCGATTAAGAGAGGTAAATACATGGAGGTCTCAGAAATGAAATTATTGATTGACCAACTATTTGCTTGTGAGGTGCCATATAAAAGTCCTACAGGCAGGCGTTGTATCGTTACTATGGACTTGGATACCATTCTGAAGCAGTTTGTCGGATAGCAAAAAAGGCCACACCATCCCGGAGGACAATGCAGCCAAAGCAATTGGCATAGAACTTAAGTTGAATTTCCAACAACAAAAGATCCAGCACCTTTTACTTTAAGGTTAAAAAAGTTGGTATATCGTCTTTCATAGTATTGTAATTGTGGGTGTAAGCTGGGGGCCTAAAAATTACATTCTTTCGTAATTTCTGAGCAAATCCTTGCTATCTAATTAAAGACAATACAAATCTAAGTTGGGGAGGAGAAAAAAAATAATTAAAAAATTCGTATTTTTAATGTTTTATTTCCCAATAATTCTTCATATCATACTCATTTTCTGTGTTTTATGACATATATTAATAATAGATTATTTCCCAAATGAATGAAAATAAACTTGGAACATATTTGGCATCTTTTACAAGCACTGATTGGTCCTCCTATCACAAATTTTCAAAATCACAGTATTTAGAAAAGTCTGATTATCAATTAATTATAAACTACATTAAGAAACACAGGAGTCGATATAATACTGGTTATATTGACATAGAAAACCTCAGAAAAAAAGTAAAACCATTAGCAAGCACTCAGGCTTTTGCCAATGTAATATCTGGTCTCTGCAGGTCTATAGAAAAGTACCTTATCTGGGCGGAGGTAGAAAATGACCCTATGATGAACGACACCTTGCTTTTACAGGCCCTGGGCAAGAGAGGCCTATCATTACAATTTCACAAGCAAAAACAAAAATCTAAAGAGAAGAGAGAAAAATCACCAAAGGGTCTATGGAATAGATATCATGATTTCATGGCAGATTATTTGACCTATTATTGCAATATGACTTCTAAAATAGAAGCTGGAAAGATGGCTCTGGAAGAGTCATTCACTTATTTATCCCAGTTCAATGATACCATTAAGGGCTATTTAGGTGTAGAAATGCATAATCGTACTACAATATTGAATGAAGATTGGTCGGAAACCATTAATGATCTTGATTTAAAAAACTCGACAAACAATGAGTTCAAGGAAATATATTATCATTTAATGGAATTAAAAGAATTCAAAAAAGTTGCCAGTTTTGATTTCCTAAAAAAAGAATTATTTAAAGACCACCTATCTAAAGAACTTAGAAATACAATATTAATTCATCTGACATCTTTTATCAATAACCAAAAGGTTAGAGGTAAGATAGAAGATGGTAAGGGAATTCTACAGTTGTATCAATATGGATTAGAGAATAATTTACTTTTTCCAAATGGACTGATTCCATTAATCAGGTATATTAATATTATCAGTGTTGCTTGCGATGTCAATGAATATGAGTGGGCCAGCAATTTTGTTTCTGATTATTCTAATCTTGTTGCATCAAAGAATATAGAAGAAATAAAAATATTGGGGTTTGCCCAAATAGATTTTAGTAAAGGGGATTTCGAAAAAGTAATAAATCTTCTAAGAGAAATAAAGTTTAAGTATTTTGACGTAGAAACAAGAGCAAGGTGGTTATTATTAAGTTCTATTTATGAAACCAATAGAGGTGATTACACTTTAATTGACTATTACGTTCAATCCTACAATAATTTTTTAAAAAGGAATAAATTTAAGACCACAAAACTGAAAATAAATGGCCTAAAAAATAGTGCCTACTATTTATCAATGATAGCTAAAGGAAAAAATTTAGCAACCATTTTAGAAAAACTAAAAACCGAAAAGACATTATATTATAGAAAGTGGTTAATATTGAAAGTTGATGAAATATTGATCAAAAATTAAAGGGTGTCACTTTTTAAATGACACCCAGTATATTGGTTACCATCCACCTTCTTCTTCGACGATGAAAAGTAAAACTAGTAAAAGTAAAGTTTCCATATTATTTAGGTTTAAGCGTTAAGAAATCGTGTTAGAAATCTCATTTAATGAGCATTCATATATGAGATTTAGAATTGAAGGGCTGAATTACCATCCACCCTCTTCCTCGACAATAAATTGTAGAATTAGTAGTATTAAATTTTCCATAGTTTTAGGTTTTAGTGTTAAGAAATCGTGTTAGAAATCTCATTTAATGAGCATTCATATATGAGATTTAGAATTGAAGAACTGATTTACCAACCGCCTTCTTCCTCGACAATAAATTGCAGGATTATTAGTATTAGATTTTCCATAGTTTTAGGTTTTAGTGTTAAGAAATCGTGTTAGAAATCCCTGGCCGAGAATGGACTCAGCTTGGATTTTGGATAGAAAAATCGAAGGTTGAATTGTAGAAGCTAGCGCTCAAAAAGGCATAGAAATCTCAGGGCTTAGATTGATGTTTAGAAGCCGGTTTCATGTTCAGATTTACTGACAGAATCTACAAAGTGAATAGAAATCGTTGATTTATAATTGGCAAGATTCCTAAGGCGATAGCACTATGAAATATCTGATTTAGACAAACTCATATGGGTTTTGTTTGATGAAATAAAATAGATCCTCGGGAGTATTCAAAACTTTCATATTCCCAATTATCTCAATTGATAATATAAAGATAAAGCCGCATTACGCAGTCTATCTGCGTAATAGAAAATAGTTCTATCTTTTTGAACTTTTTTTTCAAAAAACTTTCCATCAGCTATCGATGGTTTTCAATTTTTCAATTTATTGAATTCGATCAGGCCAAAAGTGTATTGGTTTATCTTTTCCTGATCAACAAAAAAGATTAGACCAAACGAAGGAAGTAAAGCTCCCCACCTTCTTCTGCGCCATCACAGAAATCAATTTCTTCATTGTTCTGCATTCGCATTTTTTTATGGTTACAAAATTTTCATTTAGTTGTCCCAAGAGCTAAATCTTAGCACAACTAAAAAGATTATAAAATTTGGAAAATCAACTTTAATTAAACATTATTTATTCCTGAAATTTCTCATTGAACCTATGTTTATACTCTTAGTTCTTTCTGAAAAACGGAATGATAAAAACATTTAGTTGAAGTTGCTTATCCAACAACTCAACTCTTTAGTGAAGCTACTGGATAGGATATAGTGATCTAGACTCCAGAATGCCTGGAATCCAACATAATGAATTCACAATGTGTTCATTACGCATAAAATTCAAACTATATATATTCTCTATTTTCATAATTGACCGCAAAGGTAAATAGCTTTTTCGTATTACCAAATTTTTCGTGACATTTCTGTGACAATAGTTATAAATGATATTAGATTTATCTGATAATTACCCTGAAAACGGGCACTCAAGCAGCTTAGTAACTTAAGCTTATCTTAAAATGAAGCATAAAAACTTTAAATAAATCCTTTTGCCGCAATAAATCATATGCGCATTACATTTATCCATATTTGTGTGCATTTGCTATCTTTCGTCTTTGCCAGTTGAACAAATAAAATGCCGACCAACAGAAACGCACTCATTCGCTATAAGACAATCGATCGCTGTCTTCAAAATAGATTCAGAAAATGGACCTTGGAGAATCTTATTGACCATGTTTCAGATGCACTCTATGAATACGAAGGAATTGATAAAGGAATTTCGAAAAGAACAATTCAAACCGATATTCAAATCATGAGATCCGACAAACTCGGATACAACGCACCCATTATTGTTGTAGATAGAAAGTACTACACCTACGAAGATTCGAAATATAGCATAACCAATATACCACTTACCAATCAAGATCTGAGTCATCTGACAGAAGCTGTAGAATTCCTAAAACAATTTCAAGGTTTCAGTCATTTTAAGGCTCTTGGTGGGATGGTGCAAAAACTGGAAGATCATATCTATGCTTCCAAACAAAAGAAACATTCGGTAATAGACTTTGATGTAAACCCAAATCTTAGAGGATTGGACTATCTCGATCAAATCTATCAGTCGATTATTAAAAAACATGTGCTCAATGTGACCTATCAATCTTTTGGTGCGACACAGAGTTCTCAAGTTGAATTTCATCCCTACTTGCTTAAAGAATATGATAATCGGTGGTACATGTTGGGAAGAAAAAGTAAGCATCCGTCGATTGTGACATATGCGCTGGACAGAATTCAAGGCATCGAGGTATTACCGAACAAGTATTATTTGGAAAATGAAAATTTTGACCCTGAAAACTATTTTAAGGATGTAATTGGCGTGACTGTAAAGGAGGATATGGAGAAGGAAAAAATCTTATTCCGAATTGATGAAAAAAATGCTCAATACATCATTACCAAACCGATTCATAGATCACAGCAAAAAATTGATGTTTCTGAAAAGGGGACAACTTTTCAACTCACTATGAAAATCAATTATGAAATCGAGCGATTTTTTTTAGGTTTTGGAAAAGAAATGGAAATTTTGGCCCCACTTAAATTACGTAAGCGTATTGCCGCAAATTTGAAGGAAGCACACAAAAAATATCAGGACTCAGGCAAAGAATAATATACTGCTTGTCAATTTGTTCTTTTTTTAGTTAGAATCTTGTTAAATTAAGCCATACCGTGGTTTTAATAAAAACACGTTAGCTACTTTTGCGTTTTTAAATGCAAGTCATACCCCATTTTGAGAATCCGATTTCTCTACTTATCTTTATATTACATTTTTAACTAATATGATTAGAATGACAAAGTCAATCTTTACAGTATTTTTCGCCATCATTTCCTTTTCAATTGTAGGTCAGGGAATCGAGTTTGTAGAAGTCACTTGGCAAGAAGCCGTAGAATTAGCCAAACAGGAAAACAAATTACTATTTGTGGATTCCTACGCTAAATGGTGTGGACCCTGTAAACGAATGGCTAGAGAAGAATTTGTAAAACCTGAAGTTGGAGATGTCTATAACAGTAATTTCATCAATCTCAAATTGGACATGGAGACCAAGAATGGAAGGACATTTGACAGCAAGTATCCAGTAACGGCTTATCCGACAATGTTTTTTCTCAATGGTGAGGGTGAAGTGGTAAAAAAAGTAAGAGGTGGAAAAAAATCAGCTCAGCTTATCTCAATGGCCAAGACGGTTTTGAAGAGTTATGATACAAGCGGCCAATTCAAGGAAAAATATGATGCAGGCGATCGATCTTATGAAGTAGTCTATAATTATGTGGAAGCGCTTAATAAGGCCAGTAAACCTAGTCTAAAAATATCCAATGACTATTTAAAATCAGATCCTGAAATTACAGAAGAACAAAGATTAAAGTTTCTATTTATAGCAACCGTCGATGCTGACTCGAAGATTTTCGAAAAGATGACTAAAAGTAAAAAAGACATCATCCAATTGGTAAGTGAAAAGAAATTTAATAAAAAAGTGGAATCAGCATGTCATAATACCGTAGTGAAGGCGATAGAATATGAAACTGAATCACTGCTTGAGGAAGCTGTAGAAAAATCGAAGTTTCTTACAAAAGATAAAGAGTTGTTTGGGCTGAAATGCAAATTGAAATACTACTCTAACATCAAGAATAGCAAAGCATATGGAGATGCTGCAAAAGATATTTCCAAGATCTTTTTAAAGCAAGATCCAAGCAAAATGAAGACACTAATTATTGACATCCAGAAGAATTTCAAAAAGGATGAAAAATTGATAAAACAAAGTGTGGATTATGCTAAGAAATATCACAAAAAGACCAAGTCTCTGGAGAGTACCATGGTCTATGCCAAAAGTCTAATGCTGGTTAAAAAATATGATGATGCTGTCGATCTAC
The DNA here is from genome assembly GCA_965230575.1 of Saprospiraceae bacterium. GTDB lineage: Bacteria > Bacteroidota > Bacteroidia > Chitinophagales > Saprospiraceae > CAJXUU01. The sequence continues at coordinate 3,063,170 of OZ246013.1, read as the reverse complement.
TAAACAAGAGCATTAAAGAGGCTACAGAAAAAGGAGAATCCACTAGATCGCTTGAAATGTTATTAAAGGCTGTTGAAAAAGAAAGAGCATAATTAAGACAATTGATCAAATAGTGAAAAAACAATTCATACTCGGTTTTTTGATTTTTGTTTTTGCAATAAAATTCTCTTTTGCACAACAGGAGATTAGATTTTCTGACGGGAGTCTAAATGCCATCCTTAGTATAGCGAAAGACCGAAACAAAAATGTCTTTATTGATACTTATGCTGATTGGTGCCAACCTTGTAAGCGAATGGAAAAAAAATTCAAGGATAAAGATGTAGCACAGTTTTTTAATGAGCACTTTATCAACTACAGGGTCAATATGCAAAACCCTATTAAAGCAAATCAGCTTCGAAAACGATATGACATTGTATTCTTACCTACTATGCTCATTGTTGACCCAAATGGTGTCGTCAAATATCAGGTAGATCGTGAATTGTCGATCAGTGAATTACTTAACATGGGTCAAACCGCACTGGATTCTTATCACATATCTGAAGCCACAGCTGTAAGAAGAAATTCGAATGAAATAGTGGTAGCCAAACCTCAACCTCAACCTTCAAATACGACAACAACTGTATATAGTAAAAAAACTGCAGAACAAACGGCTTCAACAGCCCTGCCCCTTTCTGATGCCACCCGAAGAGCACAAGTTCTGGATAGCTATGAAACCGTAGATGAATCTTCACAAAAGGTACTTGCGGTCCTTGGAGCAGGTGAGCTACCTCCAGAGGTCTTGCTGCAAGAGGCATATTTAAGGTTGGAATTCATGGATGGTAGTCATAAACAAGCCGCGAGAAATTATTTAGCGACTCAAGAGAATTGGGATACTGATACAAATAGAAAGTTTATTCTTGATTTTGTAAGCAATGCTTCATCGCCAGAATATAAGTTTATTATAGACAACAAGTACAAGTTTAACAATCAATTTGGAGAAGGAACTGTTAAAAAAACGCTGGAGATAATTACGTATCGAGCCTTGTTCAATGCGGTACCAAGACCAAGCCTGGATGAAGCAATTCAGCTATATGAAAATTTAGGTGTCCAAGAGCCAAATCGACAAGGGCATAATTACTTTGTCTCCAGATTGATTTCAAATGATAATTTAGAAAAAGTTCTAAGCATCTCTGACCAATATCTTCAGACTGCATCACAAGATCATGAATATAAATATACTGTTGCACGATATCTGGCAAACAGGGTTAATAAGAAAGAAGAAAACCTTTTGAAAGCAAGTGAATTGATGGAAAGTGCAATCGAAATTGAACCTACTTCTCTCATTTATCTTGAATTATTGGGAAAAATTTATTCTGCCCAGGGAAAATCGAATAGTGCAAAAAAGACATATCTAAGAGCTATTCAAGAGGCTAAAAAACAAGGCAAAGATTCAAAAATATACGAAGAGAAAAGTATGGCATTGAATGGCTGATACTTCTCGCACCTTAGGAATCTAAAAGTTTTTGACGTCTATTTATTTTAGGGATATTCATAAGTAGGAATATCCTTTATAAATCATTGGTTGCATAGGTTTTACTCCTGAATTGAAACCCCGTTTATCTAATATTTTACGTAAATTCGATGTAATATTTTTCAACCTAGACCAGTCCTTCGCCAGGACGGGCGTTCATTTTTTGCATTGCCGAGTCCACTCTAAAAAGGTTGGTTAAAGAAAATTGATTTTTGTATTTTGTAGTAAATATTAAAGATCATGTTTAGAGAAAACACAAGTTATCAGCAAGGTGATTTATTTGGCTTTGAACATTGTTTAACCGAGAAGCAGAGGAAGTATTTTGAACGATCTACGGAGGCCACATTCTTTCTTGAGGTATTTCATAAAATTAATGAGAAAGATTTTGCTCAACTGTACTCCAATACAAAGAGTAGACCTAATGTTCCGGTGAATCAATTGGTTGGAGCTTTAATATTGAAGCATCTAAATGATTGGACATATGCTGAACTTTTTACTAATCTTACTTTTAATGCATTGAGTCGATATGCTATTGGTATAACAAATCCTCAACAGGATATTTTTTCAGAAGCTAGTATTTTCAATTTTCAAAACCGACTTATAGAGCACTTTAATAAAACGGGAGAGGATCTAATTAATAACGTATTTGTATCCCTTACCGACAAGCATTTAGAAAAGTACAAAGTAAATACGTCTACTCTACGAGGAGATAGTTTTTTAGTAGACTCCAAGGTGATAGAGTATTCAAGACTTCGCTTGTTTATTGAAGTTTTAAAACGTTTACAGCGCATATTGAACAAAGAAGATCAAAAAAGCATAGAAGAATATGTAGGTGTATACGATGATCAATCTTCTGGTCATTATGTTTATTCCATACGCAAACAGGATATTACGCCTCACTATGAGCAAATCGCACAGGTATATTACACGGTATATCATATTCTAGGAGAAAAATATAAAGACAAGGAAGCTTATCAAACCTTCCTTAGAGTCTATAAAGATTACTTCAAACAAGGCCATGGGGATGACAAAATTGAAATAAGACCTGCCAATGAATTAGAATCCTCTAAGATTAATTCACCAGATGATCTTGATGCTACATTCAGTTCAAAATATGGATCGGCACATATCGGTTATTCCACTCATATTAGTGAGACAAGACATCCTGATAATAAAGTAGAATTGATCACCGATGTTGTGGTAGTTAAAAACAATGTGAGTGATGACAGAATACTGGAAACACGAATAGAAGCTATGAAGGCAAGAATGCCTGATTGGGAGGAATACTTTGTAGATGGCGCTTATGGAAATGAAAAAGTAGATAAATTGAACAAGGCACATGGCATCACACAATATCAAAGTGCAATAAAAGGAAGAAGGTCACATTCAAAACTACGAATTCAAAAAGAGGGCGGGAAAATATGGGTGAGTTGCGGAGGTGGACAAAAAGTAAGCGTTCAGAAAACGGCAAAGATGTATTGTGCGGTGTTCGATAATTCAATATGTGAAACATGTCCTATTAAAAACAAATGTAGAACTAAGAAATGTGGAGGAAAGTTTGTCAAGGCAAAGAGGCTATTTTACTTTACAGATAAGAACATATTAGCCCATCAACGATTTATGAATATCGATCAATTACCCAAAGAACGAAAGACGATAAGAGCAAATGTAGAAGCCACTGTAAAAGAAATGAAACGTGGCATGAAAAACGGTAAAGTTCGAGTAAGACGTAGGATTCGTGTGTCCATGCATATGGTTTTTACAGCCTTAGGAGTCAATCTTAGAAGAATACATCTAAGATTGGCCGAATTTGCCATTATATTCCTCTTTTTAGACTCTCATCCTTCAACTTGCTTGAGATAGCCAATAATTGGATTGTTGAGAATAAAAGCTAAATCTTTAATACTCATTGAACAAATTCATTTTGAACCATGCTTTTTAGAGTAGACTCATTGCCAAAAAAACGAACCAAAAAACGCTAGACTGGCTAAATGCAGCACGCACAGCCGCTCCCTCATCCCAAAACCCAGTCAAGGCAACGCTTCTTTTACCTCTTGGTTAATTCTGGAACTACCTTCTTTGAAAGTTAGTCTACTCCTGAACATGCCTATTTTAAACTCCAATCAATAATAGCCCCTTCCTTTGTTCGAAAGAGTTAACTCTAGAAAAAATTTCTTGAACTGAATTGATATAACACCTATTTCCGCAAATAAACTTTACGGATTTTTCCTCTTATACTTTTTCCAAAGTGATTTAAAAGCCTTAGCCATTCCTTTTGATGTAGCTTCATTGAATTTGATTACATCATTTGTATCTTCGGTAGCAGGTGCTGCACAAGCAATACATTTGGTACTAGCATCATAGATAGCCGTTTCAGTAATAAATGGATTGAATTCCGACACTGGTAAAATCAAGAAATTATTTTCTATATCTGCCTCAGTAACGCCATACATCTTTTTATATGCAGTTATATTTTTATTCACGGTAGATGTAGCTGGAACTATGTATCTATATTTTGTCTTTTCACCTAAATTTACACTGACCAATTCAGAAAAATCTTTATTCTCTATATCATAATGCAGTGTAGGGCTTACTACCCAAACTTCTTTTGATCTGTCCTCTAGTTTTATTAATTGCTTTAATGTCATTCGTATTATAAGTTGTTTATTCAAAGCTAATTTACGCAAGTTTAAGAAAAGACAGCCTTATTGAATAAAATTTAACGAAATCATCAAATCATCTCCAAATACAATGACATACTTATTAAGTACCATCCATCAATCCTTCATCTGAAAAACTGAAATAACCATTTTCGGTAATTATAATATGATCGTCAATCACAATATCCAGAAGGGTGCCACCTCTTTGGAGTTTTTTGGTCACGCTAACATCCTGATAACTTGGCTTCAAAACACCACTTGGGTGATTGTGGACCAGAATAATCTTAGAGGCCAAGCAGTCCAACGCTTTTTTAAATATCAATTTGGGATCTACCAAGGTCTGGGATACACCCCCAGAACTTACTTTCATTCTCTTGATTAACTTCCCACCGTGATTCATAAGGAGTATCCAGAATTCCTCGTGATTGATATCTTTCAAGAATGGAGCGATCACATTATAAGCATCCAAGCTCGAATCAATACAAGGCTTGGTAATAGGATCTATGACTTGTCTTCGACGGCCTATCTCCATTGCTGCAGCAATTGTAATTGCTTTAGCTTCACCTATACCTTTAAAAAACATCAACTCACTTAATTCCTTTCTTCCCAATTCATGCAGATTGTTACGCGCACTTTTGAGAATTTGTTGAGACAGACCTACGGCTGTAAGTTCTTTATTCCCAGACCCTATAAGGATCGCAATTAACTCAGCATCTGTCAGGCTTTCCCTTCCTCGGGTTAGTAATTTTTCACGGGGTCGATCCGTTTCGGACCAAGATTTGATCCCAGATAATATATCTTTTGCCATTTTGAATTGTAATTGGTAACAAAAAGTCAAGCTGATTATCGCTATCAACTTACCCACAAGATATGATTTGTCTATTGGATTTGCAAGTAAATAAAATACTCAAATTTGTCCCCAATCATTTTTTTCATACGTCCATTGGGTGATATTATTTTTAACTTGGACCTTGATCCAAAAATTAACTAAAACAAAATTAATTTATGAAAAATTTTATGCTCATTTTTATTGGAGAAGATTATGCAGATTTGGACTTCAGCCCGGAAGAAATGCAAAGAAGAATGAACAAATGGAAAGAATGGACTGGACAATTGATTGAAAGTGGGATCTTCGTTGATGGGCAAGGCCTTCTCAAAAATGCAAGAACATTAAAATCAGGGCCTGAAGATGTACATGATGGTCCTTATCTTGATATCAAAGAGACAGTAGGTGGATACTATGTCGTAAAAGCCGAAAATATGGATGCAGCCGTAGAAGTTGCCAAAAATTTCCCTGACTTTGACTTGGGTAGTAGTGTAGAAGTACGAGAATGCATGCCAGGTGAAGAAGGATAACACCAATGAAATTGTAGAACATTTATTTAGACATGAGTCTGGACGTATCATATCTCGCCTAAGTGCCAGATATGGTATGGTCCATTTGACCGAAATAGAGGACGCGGTATCCGAGGCTTTGGTCCGGGCATTAAAAACCTGGAGCATTAAAGATGTACCAGAGTCCCCAGCAGCTTGGTTATATTCGGTAGCTTCCAGAATCTTGATTGACGTACTCCGAAGAAAACAACTCTACTTCGAAAAGATATCTCCTCAATACAAAATACACAGCCAGATTCAATCTAAAAGTGAAGATGAATATGCAACAATAAAATTGATGCTTTGGTGTGCTCACCCGGATTTATCGCCAAAAGACCAGTTGGGTTTAATGCTACAGCTGGTATCCGGATTTAGCATTAAAGAGATCAGTAGTGCCTTGCTTATATCTGTCGAAAACATGAAAAAGCGGCTTCAGCGGGCCAGAGCTAAACTGAAAAAACTGGAATCTCAGCTACAGCTGCCCGATATTACCAAAGTCGAGGATCGATTTCCTATTTTGAGGTCTGCAATTTACCTTGGATTCAATGAAGGATATCATTCGGTGAGCCATGACAATATTCTACGTGAAGACTTGATTTTTGAAGCACTTAGATTGAATCACCTACTCTGCTCGACTCCCCACGCTGACCGACCAATCTCTCAAGCCTTGATGGGTTTGATGCTTTATCACACCAGTCGGATTCCCGCCCGAAGATCCAATGACAATTCTCTAATTCTACTTGAAGATCAAGACAGAAAATTATGGGATCAAAAAATGATTCAAATAGCCAATGATTATATGGAAAGTGCGATGACGAGTGAATATTATACACCCTACCATATAGAAGCCATGATCGCTGGTATACATACCCAAACTAAAGATTATACATCGACCAATTGGAAACTAATTTCGGATCTTTACGGTAAGTTGACCGAAGTCAAAAAAAGCCCAATCATCAAACTGAATTATTGTTTTTCATTATTAAAGTCAGATCAAATGTCAAAAGCCGAAAATGTGATCTCCGAATTACAACCAGAATCTTTTGGCATTCATCAGTATCTGTATTTTGCAGTTTGTTCCTATTTAGAAAAAGAATTGGGCAATGTTGACAAGCAGAAAGGATTGCTCTGGAATGCTATCGATTGTGCTCCAAATGAAGCTACTCGCAAAATACTGAAAGAACGACTGATTCATTTGAATTGAGCCTGAAAGTTGGAATTCATATTATCTTTAGGATTTTAGCGAATTTTTGATTTGTGGATCGATATGATTTAGATACAAAATTGACATTTTTTGTAATGGCCACCTTCCTTTTGGCCTATATCTTCACCTTTCCAATGGGCTGGTTGATTTCCGATGTCTATTCTTATATGAATCAAGGAATAGCCATTGCCAACGGAGAGAAAATGCTTACTTATACAGATGCTATCACCAAAGAAGCGATTACTTACAACGGCACCCGGTATCCACTCGGAAATGCATTTTGGATTGCACTTTGGATCAAGTTGTGCAGTCTAAAATATGTCTATGTGGGTGGTCTTTTCAGTGTACTTGGGAGTACTTTTTTGATTTACAAAGTCCTGGCAAAAGAATTACACCCCAGATTGTCCATTCTTTTACTTTTCATTTATCCTTCTTTGGCTTTCTTCAGCAACTCACTGATGAGCAGCATACCAAGTCTTATTATTATTTCCATATTTATATATGGTTTATTTATTCATAGAGAATCCGGAAAGAAATGGTTTTTCTTGTCATTTATAGCGGCCTTGTCATTTTGGATTAGAGAGACAAATTTGGTCTTATTGGGTAGTATCTGTTTGATTTATTTTATTCAGGATAGAAGGTGGTTTGTATACTATGTTGGCGGCACATTACTTGGATTTATGCCGCGGCTGGTTTCTTCTCATTTTTACTATGGCGATATGTTTCAATACGTATTGGCCGAAAACTTTTCGATTCAAAATTTCTTCAATAATATCGGTATTTATGCCATACTTTTATTGTGTTTCATGCCTTTAGGATTGTACTTCATTGGGAAATATAGAGGTCGTTACTACCTACCTTTGATCATTTCTTCTTCACTTTTTATGTTGATGTATTCATTTTATAGTTTTAATGCTACCGAATACAGTGGATTCAAGAAAGGTATTATCCTCATGGGGCGATTTATGATTCCGATCCTTCCTATTTATATAATCGCTGTGGGTTGGTATTTCCGTAAAAAGACATTCAACAAAATCGTCAAAATTGTTACAACTACCCTCATTTGCATCCTAATCGTTGTCATGCAGTATTTTGTGCATCGAGAAGCTGAAATTCATAAGCAAATAAGCAATCATATTTATTCAAACTACGATGATAAAATAGTGATGTATGACCTTTCGAGAACCACCAATATAGTGCGATACATCAATCCTTTTCATGGAAATCTATCTTATATTAGTAATATTTCCAATCTGGAAGACAAGGCATACATGAAACAACTTTTTGAAAATCATGGCGAAGTTTATCTGATTCAAACTTTGAATACTGCCAATTTGGATAAGACAAGCTATACTTCCAAGATAGATGAATTGGTGCAAAAAGCGAGGGATCGATATGAAGCAGATGAAATAGAGAAGATAAAAATTAAACCTAAGCTCTTTCTCCAGGTGGTTAAGATTATGAAGAATAGCAAGATGGAAAATATCGGAGTAATTAAAGATGATGGGGATGGGAAGTAGATTTTTTAATATTTCTTATGTTTTGAATACAATCGTGATTAAGTCTCGGGCCTTCCTTTTAGCAATGTCACGAGGGTCATATCCCTACGATTACTTCAAAACCAAAACGAATACTATCACCACCCCTTCCTACAAGCTGGATAAGGTTGATAAATATCATTCTCTTTCATATCTGGATTATCAAAGTGTATTGAAGTTGCATGCAGGAAGTAGGAGTATTACCCAAGAATTGATTGTAGGCCTGGTGTATAGCAACGAACTATCAATGAATAAGGAATTTGATGTAGATTACATCATTGATCTGGCATCAAAACTTAGAGCACAATCAGAATTTTCTGAAAATGAAATGATCTTTTACTTCGATGAGCCCTATGATCGATTTGATTTGAAAGGGAAATATTATTCTGGTATTGTTCAAGGAAAGGCAGCTTCCTTTTTTCTAAAATGTTATCAACATACCGAAGATGAAAAATATAGAGAGTGGGCCAAAAAATGCCTTCTCAGTGCCTGGAAACCTGCCAAAGATGATGGAGTCTTGAGACAATTGTCATATAAAAATTACTGGGTAGAGGAATATCCTTCACCAAATCCTTCCATGGTACTCAATGGATTCCTCTTCTATATTATTGGTTTGGCTGAATATCTGGCATTAGAAGAAGATGCAACTCTTAAATCTCATTTCGAATTATGTCTTAATTCTGTACTGTCTTGGATGCCAAATTATAGATTAAAAAATGGGCTACTTTATTCAATGTATAGGTGGAGCTTTTGCAATGTCCACTATACGGGAATTATGAAATATCAATTTGAACATTTGTACCAACTTACAGGAGTATCAATGTTTAAAGAATACGCAGAATTCACAGACATGCTGACCAATTGGAAGACTTTTAGACAAATAACCCAGACTAATCAATAGGCTGATAATCCTTCAATCCAAACAGATATAGAACCTCACCAATATTTGCCTTTTCTTTTTCTGAAAGCTCATAGGTACCGTGCAGGCTCGAAGTGACAGAAGGCCTGCGTTCCTGACACAAAACTTCGATTCCTCCTTCGTTAAATTTTATTGTCTTTCCTATCACCTCCTCATAACTAGTGGCATGAATGCGCCGCTTATCCAGACTTGCTAACAAATATCTATTTTCAAGGCACCACAAGGCAGCATGGCAAGCTTCAGGAAAAACAAACAGTTTATTTAATTTAGCCATATCAACATCTGAATAATATTGTGCAACAAATGCATCGTACTCCAATACCAAATGCACATCATTCGGATCAAAATTCAAATTCATTCTTGAAGCTACAAGGTCAAAAGGATTTCTATACAGATAGATAATCTTTAATTCTGGATACTCATTCTCAAAATAATCCAACATCAAATTTGCCCTCACTGATTTTATGATCCGCTTCCCGCTTCTTATTTTTCTATTGTATTGATCGACCCATTTGTTCCGTATTTTTCCACTAAGTATCTTTCGTACTGAATCTTTCTCTTCTTCGCTAATATTATTGGGATTTACATAATGACGGGCACTGAATGCGCTCCATTCCTGAGTATATGATGGATTGAACGGTTCAAAGATGATCCGATATTCATTTTCCGAATTGAGACTCTCCATCAAAAATGTAGTTCCGCTTCTTGTGGAGCCAACTAGCAAAATTGTATTCTCAATATCGAAATTGGTTTGAGAAGCGAATAAATTTACCCACTTACTGACCACCATCGCTCGAAACTTATACCAAAGTATCTTAAGCCTTTGCATTCAATATGGATTTATACTCATTTAACAATCTATCTATGACGATTCCAGATCCAAAATTGGCAACTACATTTGCACGAATATTCGCTCCATCATAAGCATCATATCTTTCTCTGATTTTTTTCAATCCTTCTACTATTCCTTCTACACTCCTTTCTTCAATCTTCAATCCCGCAAAATTTTCTACCATATCATCTGGTCCTCCAGAAGGTGTATACAAAACTGGCAAGCCACAAGCCATAGCCTCCAAAACCGTAACCCCAAAAGTCTCATACTCACTTACCGAAACATAGACATGAGCAGAATTATAAATTCCAGGAAGGTCATTATTGGGCACTTCACCATGCATGCAGATTATCTCGTCCAATCCATTCTCTTTTATATATGTCTTGATCTGGTCTTCCAAAATTCCGCTGCCTACAATATGCAGTGAAGCCCCTTCAATTTGGGCTTGATGCACTGCTTTCACTAAATCCATTATCCCTTTGTGAGATTCCAAACCACCAACAAACAAAAATCGAAAATCACTTGATGCCCGAGCGGGTTTCAAACAAAAGTGATCTGTATCCACATAATTGGGAATGACTTTGACATCTTCAATTTTATAATTTGATATTAATGTTTCCGCCAGTTTTTTACCTACCGATAAAACCCTATCTGCATTCCTCAAAATCCTTGGCAGATATGCTTTCTTCCATCCTATCAACTTGTCATTCATAATATTGGAATTATGAATAGTACAGATGTACGGAAGCTGAAGTTGATTCTTAATTTTATCTCCTACAAATGCACCATAATGGTCATGACAATGAACCAAATCAAAATTATGCTTGGAATGTATGCCCTTGAAAAATCGAATATATCTGGATGCCCAAAAATTTAATAAGTGCTCCGACGCATTCGGAAAATAAAAATCTCCCTTCTCGATTATTGTGACCTCTCCTTCCTTTCTTTCCTTCTCATATGGAATCAAACTCCAATTCAGTAGCAATACGAATACCTCACAATGCTTGGATAATGCCATTGCCTGATTTTGAATAAACACACCATAAAGAGGATTCTTCTTATTGGGATACCACGCTGTCACAATTGCTATTCGCATACAACAATATTAAGGTTTTCTATCGAATCCCCAACTGAGGAGAAAAATACAAGTCATGCACATCAATTTCTTTGTCCGTCGAATTATGAACAATCCAAAGTCCATCTCTCACTTTGGAGAATCCAGCCTGATAGAAGATTTCCTTTACTTCTTTCACGCTAGAGTTGCACTCAAACAACCAGGTATGTATCAAATTAATCTTTGATTCGAACACCTTATTTCGAACTGAAATAATATGCGCAATCTTATCATCCATCGAAACATCAGGCAGAGAATAATAAGATTGCCAATAAGCAGCTTTTTCTGAAAATCCGAGAATAGAACAAATGGCTATTGATCCATCTTCCTGATACGAAACTTCAATTATATAAGAATTCAAATTAGGATTATTAGCCAATCTCCATTTCAAATATTTCGCATTCATTTGAGGAAACAGAATTTGAGGATATCGCGCAAACATCTTTCCAAAAAATTCCTGAAGTTCTACGCTTCCAAAATCCGATAAGCCAATCTCTTTAAGCTTTAAACTTCCTCTCACCTTAGTTGACTTAAAAGAAGATTTGAGATATAGATAAGCATAGAATAGAGTCTTCGCTACAAATCTATGGAGCCCTTTTTTGTCAGACACGAGGGATGGTCTTTTTACTGAAATGGCAATGGTCAATCTTTCTGAAGATGGCATTTTTACCCTTTCAAGAATCTCCTTTTTATCCGTCAATCCCCAAACCATAGTATCACCTGCATGTGCATGTACCATTTCATAAAGCTTGGAAAATATTCCTTTGCCGCGCAGGTCTTTTTCTACCAAGGTATCTTCTGACTTGAAGGTATTTACCAGCATACCATTTTGTACAAAGACATACGGAATCAAACTTTGCATGCCCACTACCCTATCATTCATCAATGCAATAAAAAGCTTGGCCCTGCCCGCTGGATTCTCTTCTACCAACCACCGAAAATCATTCAAGCTTCGATTGGTTTTATACATTTTATTGTACAAAATTAGAATGGCTGGATAGTCATCTTCTTCAGCAAGGCGATATATAATATTACGATCCAATTATGCTGTTTCGTATTCTTTTACCAATTGAGATGGCAACACCGTATCATAATTCGAATCTGCAAAATATTTTAACAGCTTTTTGTAACATTCAAAACTCCATTTGTACGCAAAATTTGTCATCTCTGAATTATGCCACAAAATACTGATAATTGCATTAGTATTATTCGCCTCTATAAAGTCTATGATTTCAGAAGTAGCTTTTTGACCAGACTTTGCATGCGCAGTATCAAACATCCCATCCATAATGTGTAATGGTATCTCAAGTACATTCACCTTTCCATTTCTTTCAATATCAAATGGGTGGTAAGGCATGCCACAATTGTTTTTGAATCCCATATGATAAGGAAATCCAATACTACTATCGGATTCAATATCGCTTTTTTCCATTTCGATAAAACTAGAAGGGTTATTAATTTTCAAAAAGTGGTAGCGATTGCTATTAACTTCTGGCAAGGCCTTGATTTCTTCCTCAAATGAAGTCTTCATACTAGATTTATGAAGTCCAATTTGATTGCTCATGCCCCTTACGACTTTCAATTGTTCTTGAATCTTTCTGTTTCCTATTTTGTAGTCTCCATTTTTTATTCCCAACTCATCTCGGCCATTCTGCACTATCCAGTAATAACACGCCTTTATATCATGCTCATTCTCCAATCTGGCAATTTTGTCCATATTAAACCATGGAGGATCACTCATCACGGTTTGGGCGATCACCTTCATCATTTGGCCTAAATTTCCACTTTTCAATGCCCACAACCCGTCATATTTAAGCGAACCATATACACTATCGATATCATGAGAAATGAAAATCCTCGACTTACGATCTGGAAGCTTCAAACTACTGTCAATTTGAAGAAGTAACTCCTGCGTGTATTTTTTCACCAAGTCATCTTGAAGCACATCATATTTGGACTGCAGTGAATATTTAAAATCCAACCTGCCATATTTGTCTTTTCGTTCATCAGACAAATCATATTCCTGAAATCCATTTACAAGATAAAATATTGAACTTATGAAATCTGGCCTTCCATCTTCTAAAGTAATTATTGGTTTAGAACCTAAATGATGCTCAAAACCGTATTTCTTCTCAAGTATTAGTTTTTGATAAAAGGAATTTGAGATTTGGACTTGATCTTTCTCGTCAACTCCAATCTTAATATTGATTTGTTGATCACCTGGAAGGTCAATTTTGTACGCTTTTTTTATAAGCTCAAACACCCACATCACGGGCTCATAGAACAAAGCATTTTCACTACAAGTAATCATTTTGCTAAACTATTAATTTTTAATTCAAGTCCACAAATAATCTCCGCGAGAAAGTAATTCTTCATACTTTTATTAATAAATAATTGATTTATAAGAATATATACTTGTTAAAAAATAATAATATGTTATATTTGACTTCATATTTAATTAAAAAACTCAAAATAAGAATTCTATGAGTGTAATGAAAGTGATAGAAGTCCTATCAAATTCAAATGAAAGTTGGGAAGATGCCACAGCAAAAGGTATTGAAAAAGCATCCAAGTCTGTGAAGAACATCAGATCAGCTTTCGTCCAAAGTCAATCCGTAACCGTAAAAGATGGCAAAGTGGATGAGTATAGAGTGAATATTAAATTAACATTCGAGGTGAAGTAAGAGAGGCCATTTATCAAAAACCATAAATGGGTGTGAAGTGATTTTCATACCCATTTTTTTATTTATTCTGTTATCTATGAATAACCTATTCCATAAAATTGATGATATTAAGGAGCAGGTGCAGATCAATTGATATTGAAATACTTTTCGAGAAAGTTGAATATCACTTGATTTGAGAAACAAAAAACCTATTACCCAAAATCAAAAATTCTATTTCGAAATCAGTGGATTGCTGTAGGTGTCATATACGTACAACTGATATTTCTCAATCTTATCAATTAGTTTTTGGGCATATCGAGGATCGGTAGCATATCCGCACTTCTTCAATCCATGGGCCCACATAAAATAATCAGTCTTATCATAGTCAAATAGCTCTGAATAATGAGCAGATTGAGTCAAAAAATTGGTGTGATCTATATATGAGTCCAAGACTGTATCATAAGACCTGAAGCATGAAGCGATCAAATTTCCCTCAGCATCATAGTCATCATCTTCATGTTGATAAGTCATTCCAGTCCAATATGATTTACACTTTATCCCAAAATGGTTTTTGGCATGAATTGCCAACTCACTGCCTCCCGTTTGTGATTCATGAAGGGCCTGTGCCAAGGTAATACTTGCAGGAATTCCACTTCTATACATCTCTACTATCGCAAGATCCTTGTAGGTATCCACGTAATTAGAAGTCGCCTCATCCCAAGGATTAACGGTAAAACACATACTAATAAAAGCACAAAGGATTAATGTAAATTTCTTTAACATACTCACTTAAAAATTTTCTTATTGACTATTGCATTAATGATTATCACATAATGATAAAGCAAGATAAAATTCAAATGTTATGCCAAAGATTAAGAATACAATGATTGATATTAAAATAATGGCTGCTACTAACTGACTAAATACACATTCAAGATATATTCCTTATTTAGATCATGTCCCTATCGAAGTATTAAGAATATACTTAAATTGCAACCAGCAAATAATTCCCTGTGTTTCGATATATTGTCAAAAGGCTACTATTATTCATTCCTACGCTAATCTTAGTGTCATGCCTTTGTTTTTTTCTAAGCAAGCAAGTTCCAGCCGATCAGGTAGATATGATTTTGCATATTCAAGGCATTGATGATTCTAATGAATCTTATATCAAAGAGTATAATTCTCTATATAGAAAAATGAATTTGCATCTTCCAGAGTTTTATTTTTCAGTACGGCCAAATTATTTATTTGAAACTAGAGGAACTGATTACAACAATTTTGAACAAAAATTCATATCCAGGATTTCTAGTCAAAAATATTCTAAATCCTACATTACAAGCCTAATACAACTTATCAATCAAACATCTGAACAGACAAGAAAAAAACTATTTTATAGTACAGATTTAAATCACCTCAAAGAAAAGATTCTTTCGTTTGAAGATCAATTTTCTATAGATTTAAAATCTTCCATGATCCAACTTATCGATAATCAAGAATCGCACAAGGTAAAATGGCATTACCCAATCCTGAGGTTTAATGGTCTTCAAAATCAATATCATAAATGGCTGTATAATATATTTCGTGGTGATTTTGGAGTTTCTCTGGTAGACACAAGACCAGTGACAGAAAAACTATGGGATTCGCTTCGCTGGTCAATAGTCTTATTACTATTGACATTGTTTTTTGTAATCCTCTTTTCCTTTCCAATTGGCCTTTACAATGGAATGCGGCCCAATTCTACTTTTGATAATATTTCGAATGGCTTTCTATTTGCCTTCTTTGCCGTACCAAAATTCTGGTTGGCGACTTTGATGATCATATTTTTTACAACTTCAGAATATGGTGCCTGGACCAATATTTTTCCAAGTGTTGGAATTTGGTACAGCAGCGGAGACCAGGGATTCCTCTCCATGCTCTCAAATTCCTGGAACAAATTGATCCTCCCTGTTCTTATGTTGGTCATCCCGGATGTAGCATATCTGGCAAGGCTAATACGCTCGAATGTACAAGAAGAGAGCAGCAAGGAATACGTAAAAACGGCAATCAGCAAAGGTATGTCACTCAGGGATCTTACTATTAAGCACGTCATGCCCAATTCTCTGATTCCATCTATTACCTTATTACTTGGCAGTCTTCCAGCGGCCTTGGCCAGCACTCTGGTCATCGAAGTTATTTTTAATATTCCTGGAGTAGGCATGCTGATGTTTGACAGTATCGAAAATGCCGACTGGGCTATGGTATATCCGATTGTATTGATAATAAGTGTACTTGCAGTAATTATATTTTTGGTAGGAGATATTCTCATGGCCTTCTTAAACCCTAAAATCAAATTGGGATGATAAGAAGATGGATCAGGCGAATCAGTAAATATCTACCCGCTTCCCGTGCAGGAAGAGTATCTGTATTTATTCTTATATTTTGGATTATTATAGCCCTATTAAGCCCTTTCCTAGCCAATAACAAACCCATTATAGCCAAAAATGATCAAGGTTGGTCCATGCCAGTACTTTCCAAATCAGACATAAAAGCAAAAGGGGACTATAGTTTTCAAATTAGCCCAATAATTCCATATCGATTTGATGACCTGGATCTTGAAAATACATACAAGCCTCCATTCACCAAAGGCAAAAAGGGGATACATCTGCTAGGTACGGACAAACTGGGCAGGGATGTCACAGCAGGTATGATTAATGGAGCGAGAGTGGCCTTCGTAGTAGCTACTTCAGTGATCCTTGTTGCTTCCATTTTTGGAATACTTATTGGCTTGCTCATTGGTTTTTATGGAGATTCTGGGATCAAAAGAAATCTGTTGCAGCAGGCATTACTAGCCCTCCTTTTCATTTACTTCCTCTACTATGTTGTACATTTAATTGGAGACGGCCTGTCAATAAAGTCGGTCTTACCATTGATAATCTTAGGCATTGGGGGTTATATTCTCAACCACCTTTTGGGTAAGATTCCTATCAAAAAATATGGCTTACCCATAGATATCATCGTACAACGCCTGTTTGAAATAAATGAAAGTCTGCCTGGTCTATTTATCATTTTGGCTTTTGTAGCCATTGTCACAGAGACTACCTTATTCATAGTATCGATGATAATGGCATTTTTGTTATGGATGACCTTTGCACGTCATGCACGAGCGGAAGCCTTACAGATAAGAGAAGAAGAATACATCGAATCTGCCAAGGCGAGTGGAATAGGAGATCTCAGACTCTTGGTGCGCCACATCCTACCGAATGCCCTGCCTTCCTTATTGGTGGTAACTGCATTTTCTTTTAGCATTGTCATCCTTTTGGAGTCGACATTGTCGTTTTTGGGAATAGGTCTGCCATTAGAAGAAGTAAGCTGGGGAAAGATATTGGCAGAAGCAAGGAAATCACCAAAATCGTGGTGGCTTGCCGTATTTCCTGGTCTGGCCATTTTTCTGGTTTTGTATTCCTTTAATACATTAGGTGATATATTGTCGACTTTTCAAAGAAATCAAAATCGAACATGAAAAACCTCAACATCTAAAATGCGCATCGGTATACATCAACCCAACTTCCTTCCATGGATGGGCTATTTCTATAAGATAGCACAATGCGACACTTTTGTCCTATTGGATCATGTAGAGTATACCAAAAAATCATTCACAAGAAGAGTCAAAATCCATAAACCAGGAAATCCGCAAGAAGAGCAGTACATCACAATCCCACTAAAAAAACATTCCGATCACGCTCCCATAAACTCCTTACGAATAATCGATGGTGATAAATGGCAAAAGAAGATAAGCGCTCAGATATACCAAAGCTATCACAAAGCACCATATTTTCATCAAATTGAACCCTTGCTGGAAAGATTTTTTGAGCACCCATTAGAATCCGATTCATTCTCTGAGTTAACCATACAAATCATCAAATACATATCCGAATTATTAGAATTGAAACCAAATTGGATAACCTCAAGTAAATTAGAGATTGACTATTCAGGGTTGGATGTGAATTTGGACATTGTAAGTCATTTGGGAGGCGAGGCTTATATTTCAGGAATGGGGGCGAAGAGGTATCAGGATGAATCTTTGTTTTATGAGAAGGGCATTGAATTGGCCTATTCCGATTTTCCTTTGCGCTTTAAGTCATTAGATCTGCCAGAGCATTTTTTGAATAAATCTATTTTGAGTTATTTGGCATCGTATGAGATTGATAGGTTGCAGGAAGTAATTGGAATATAATTTTAATTTTATTATTTACTGGTTAGAAGTTGACCTTTACCGCAATGAACACAAAGAACTCACAAAGGTCACAAGAAATACATAGATCTTATTCTTCACGAAATGAACTTTGACAATCCTTCAAGAACTAAGCAGTTAATAGGAATATTTGGGATAATGGAATCGTCAATAAGCAGCAATCTCAGAATGATAGAAATAATTCACAAATGCAGAAGTATCATTCCCCCACCTCCATAATCCTCCCATACTCCTTCGCCATCCAAGATTCCACAGGCCACGTCGCATAAATCTTGGATGCCTCATCCCTATTTTCAAGCAAAACAAAAGTCAAAGCCCAATACAACTGCTGCTCAGGATAAAACTTATCGCCTGGAGCAAGTTTTGAATTCAAGGCACTAAAACTTTCTTCAGCTTCTTTGAATTGCCCATTATATAAATATGCCATGGAAAGATAGAAGCTGTCTTGTAGGTCCATCCCCGCATTCTTCCAAATACCAATGGCCGTATTATAATTTCCAAGCTCGTATTCGCTATACGCTTCATCATTGGCCCCACCACGTACGATATCATAATTGTGTACCTTGTTTTCTGCTACATATGCTGCTATATCATTTGAGAAATTTTTCTGACCGCCCAAAATTCCAGTATTAGAAAGCAAAATATAAATGGCAGCTACTGAACTTGCCATGAGCAAAATTTTGATTATTCGGCCTTTGGCATTTTTTACAGGAGGATTTTCTCTCGAAACACCATGAGATTGTCTCAATTTCTGTTCATAATCATTTCTAATACCATCCATACGTCGTCTGGTAATTTTTTCCATGATCTCATCATCCTGCTGTTCGGACAGCTTATTATTCAAAAACTCCTCTAAATTGTTCATAACCTACATCATGTTTTTCAAATTGACTACTTATTAGTTTTTTCAACTTGTTCAAGCACCGCTCTTTCCTTTTTCTAATGGTTTGATTTGATACATTTTCTTCCTTGGCAATTTCTTCATAAGACACACTCAAAAAATAAAATTTATCCAACAAATTTTTGCACCCCGATTCGAGCGCCTTATATGCCGCATCGAGCAGCTCATCCATCTTCCTCTCCCTACTAACCAAATCTTCATCAACTTCAATTTTTAGCGGTACGACCTTCTCAGCTTTCTTTTTCTCTCTTACCGTTTTCACAAAATTATGGTAAGCCATTTGCCGAAACAAGTATCTCAAATTCCCATAAGTTATCTTGTCATCCAATAATCGAATCCGATATTCCAGCAATGTATTCATTGTGATATCATACGCTTTGTCATATTCGATATTGCATTTGTTCTTTATGAACAGACAGGTATTCTGAAAATTATTTAGGAAGATTTCTTCGAATAGTGATTCATTCCCATTTTTTAACTCATACAGTAAATCACCAAACTCCTCCTTGCTCAATCCAAAATTTTTATCCAAACTCATGGGCGTTCAATTAATATAAAAGCAAAAACACTTCAATTGTGACAAAAAAACTGATTAAACTTCATTTGAATCTGCAATATTGGATAATTGATATAATTGTTATATTTAGTTGATTGCATGTATTTTCGAAGAATTTAAAAGATGTTTAAATCGGGAAAATAATCAATTAGCGCGTTTAAACCTGTCACAAAGTAAACCGTTTTTCTTTATCAATATTGAAAAAGTATTTTTAATTGAAATTGTATTACATGAAAAATTTAATAATTATTACAGTATTTATGCTGGGGTATACCTGCCTCAGTGCCCAAAGCTCATATGACCCTCTTCAATACCTTGTAGTTTTTGATGAGAGTACCACCCAAGCAGAAATTGATCAAATCCGGACAGAACATCACGCCGAAGAATTATGGATCAGCCCATATAGTCAAGTTCGTTATTGGAAGTCCGATGGCTATCCACATTACGTAGGCAACGACCTCATTGGAGACATCAAAGAAGAAGTAAAAAGATTGAAAGGTCGGCCCAAAGTGTCGGGTGTAGGGTTGGATCACAGGGTTATAGGATTTGTTGAAATGGGAGGACCAATTCCAACATCGTGTTATGAAGATTTTGAATTTAAATCACAAGCCAGCAACCACAGTACTATAGTAAGTATACTGGATACTGGATTGACTCCTCTAGGCGATTATCCCGCTGATTATACCTTCTCATATGGCAACTATAGTGGGTTCAATTATATTTCGAGTGGAGCAGATCTTGGTGATAACAATGGACATGGAACCCACCTAGCGGGAGTAATCTCGCATGTAAGTCAACATTTGGATTTTAACGGACCCAATCAAAGTGAAATAGTATTTGACATCCGAAAAGTATTTGATGAAAGTGGTGAAGGTAGCATTTCTAATATTGTTTTAGGGTTTGATGATGCAGTCCTGACAGGTGCTCGAGTAGTCAATATGAGTTTTGCCTATTACAGCGAAAAACCAACACAAAAACTTGACCCGCTTGAGCACAGCATCCTAAAAGCGAGGGAGAACGAAGTCTTGGTTATTTGTGCCGCTGGAAATGAGTATATGAACAATGACATAGTCAAATATCCTGCCTTTCCTGCTTCATACACTTGCGATAATATTCTGAGTGTCGGATCAGTAGATTGCAATTCTTTTCTTTCCAAATTTTCAAATTATGGTTACGAAGCTGTCGATATTACCTTTCTTGGAGAATATATCCCTGGTCCATCTCCAACAGGTGATTTGGTTCTGAAATCTGGAACTTCTCAAGCAACCGCCGTGATTTCAGGAATCGCTACAGCCGCTTCTTCCTATATGGACAATCCTGATTATGAAAAGGTGAAATGTGCAATTATGAGCACCGCGACTTATGAACCCAACCTTCAAGGATATGTACTCAGTTCGGGAATTGCCAACGCATTAGCCGCCGCAACACTCCAAGCATTAGAGGATTGTGATCCATATAATGACAAGCCTGTCTTATCCACTATAGATGAGTCGATTTCATTCAAAGATTGGAAGGCATCTCCTAACCCTTTTTGGAATCAAATAGTGGTAAAATTAGATTCTCCAGGAGGTGGCAACCATCAGATAAAAGTATTAAACTCGCTGGGCCAAAGCGTTTTCGAAAGGAACTATACTCTTAATATTGGACAGAATGAAATTTTGATCGATGAACTTTCACAACTGACAAAAGGCACTTATTTTCTCCAGATCAATAATGGGCATATAAATGAATACAAGACGATTGTCAAAATGTAAATAACATTATTATTATTATAGATTCATAGGTTTACTAGGCTTTGAAAGTTTAGTAAACCTATAAATTGATATCTTTAAAAATGTTTAAGATATTCTGCATGAAAGTTGTCCCCTTCTTACTTTTCATTCTTATAGGTTCGACAAGGTCTCATGCGCAATCGCAATATTTTAACCAACAGTTGGATAGTATTCATCAACTTTTAAGAACCGAAAAGAACGATAAAGCACGAATTTTACTCAATGATTTTAGATCATCACGCTGGGCGGAAAAAGATTGTAAAATCAAGGCTGAGTATTACAAACTGTACGGAAACTTGTATTACAATCTTTATGAAGATGATGAAGCGCTCCGATATTATATCGACAGCGCATATGAAAAGATAAAAAAGTGTGGTCCACTAGAATTAGAAAATGATTTGCTCAGTAATATTGGAGGATTATATGATTACCATGACAAACAACTTCTGGCCAATAAGTATTACAAAAAGCTCAAGCAAAACTATCTATCAGACCAATCTCCTCTTAATAAAGGCTCCTTCGAACACCTGATAAACCTGGCCGCGTACTATGAAGGACACAACGATCTGTACAATCTATTTCTCTGCGCATGGAAGGCAAAGCAAATCGCCAAAAAATATGATCTGAATGATAGCGACGTCAGTAATTTATTGGGCATCTACTTCGAAAAAACAAAACAATTTGAAGAAGCACTTGCTATCTATTCCAATGCAACCAAGATATTAAAAGCCAAGGGGCAAGAAGTACCAGTTAAAATGATGTTTAATCATGCCATGACATACAGGCAGATGGGAAAATATTCGGAGGCATTAAGCATTCTAAAAAATATTGATCAAAAAGAAATAAGTGAAGATTACGCTTATGCCATTCTCAATTTAGAGGGAATCATTTATTCCAAACTTGGTCAATATGAAATTTCAGATAGCAAGTTCATTGAGCTGGATAATATTCCGAATAGCAAATATTCTTATCACCACGAAAATAGAGCGGATGCCAAATTAGAAAGTGGTGACATCTCAGGTGCGATTGAAATTTATAAAAACCGCATTTTATTCTTAGAAAACAAATGGGCCCATATAGGAAACATCCCCACCTTTACTCCTGATTTTCTCGAACTCACTGAATTGAAATGTCTATTGGCCAAGGCCCATTATTTGGAATCAAAAAGAGGCGATGAATGGGTACGGAAAGATGTAATTGGGGATTTTCAAGACATTCGAAAAAATATTGATCAAATAATAACGTCAAATTGGGAGTCACAAAGCAGTAGCCATATTCTAAATGAAGTGTATCCCAACCTATATTATATCATCTTGAGTCATCTGGATGAATACAAAAGCTCAGGAGATTCAAAATTTAGGGATCAGGCATACCAGATTATATCAGAAACAAAAAATCAGATTTTGGAACGAGATATTCAATCCAGAATTCAACTGAGAGAAGACCTTTCGGATACCATCTTATCAAAATACTATGCCCTCAAATCCGAATTAAATTCCCAATATTTAAAAGAAAATAAATCAAAGGATTCCAGAATTCAATTGATCGAAGAATTTGAAAAATACCAGTTCAAATTTGATTCACTATTCAATAAATACAACTCCAATATCACTTTAAAGCCACAATCTCTAAATGAAATAAAAAATAGCCTCAATGAGGATGAAGCTTTCTTGGATATATTCTTCTCTGATGAAAATCTGATACGCTTTTGGATCACAAAAAAAGAAATCCATGCATCATCTGCTCAACTCTCAACCTCCATCATCCATGACTTTTTATCAAATCTAAAATCAGGGAAACCCATCCCCCAACCTTCTAATGATTCGATCTACGGGACTATATTTTCAAACATTGACTTGTCAAGTGTAAAAAACATAATTGTCCACTCCGACGGCCTTCTACACAATATACCCCTTGGCGCACTTAAAAATCCACATTCCAAGGATTATTTGATCAAAAATTTTAGTTTCAGATACTTGTTGAGTACGGATTCATTGTATACCGATAAGTATCCCTGGATGGAAAAAAAATGTCTTGGCATCGCCTCCAATTATACTTCTGGTGCGCCAGAAATAGATAGTACATTTGCCTTTGATCTTGGACAATTGACTGGTGCAGTTGAAGAATTAGAGCATTTGACAAATCACTATAAGACAACCAACCTCGTCAACCAACAAGCCTCATTCCAAAACCTTTCGAATCAAACCAAAAATAACAATTTCAACATCGTCCAGCTGTCCTTACACGGCATCTTGGATGATCGACTTCCAGCTTCTTCAGGATTGATTTTTGAAAATGAAAACGGATTGGAATTGGTCAATCTCAATAAAATGACCAGCCTCAATTTTGATACCGATCTGACCATCGTCAATTCCTGCCATTCGGGAGATGGAGACCACATCACTGGTGAAGCAATATCCAATATTAATACCAGCCTCTTCATCAGTGGGAGCAGGGCGAATATTGTCAATCTTTGGAGCAGTTCTGACAAAGCAAGTGCTCAAATTTTAAAGCATTTTCATAATGAACTAAACAAGGGAAAACCTAAATCTAGAGCACTACAATTGGCCAAATTGAATTATCTGTCCTCCACTAGTCCTTCTTTCACACATCCAAAATATTGGAGTTCGTTGGCATTATACGGGAATGATTCTTCTATTCAATCCCGCAAATTCAACTACTTATACCTCCTTATCGGAGTTCTTTTGACCTTGATTTTAATATTTTTTATAAAAAAGTCAAAATAGCCTGTCACAAATCACCTCTTCCTGCTTTACATAGGTACCTAATACACATTAGCTAATTTTCATTTAGGTTTTTATTCACTTACAAAAACTTACAAAATGAACTACAAAGAGAAAAGCTTTAAACTATCTATTCTTATCCTTTTTCTTTTATGCACTTGTACAATTTTGCATGCTCAATGCAATTGCTCCTATGAAGAGTACATCAACTCCTGCGAAGAAGAAAAAATAATTACAGGAGGTGTCAATGGGTCAAATATTACACTGGAATTACATGATGCGGTGATGAATTATTGCAAAATCCGTTTGGCAAATTATTCTGGTGATGATGTTACATATTTTACCTTTCCTCAGGTATTTAGAGATATAAACCATAAAGAAATCGTATTGGATGCGGGTGTGACATTAGTAGGTCTCCCAGGTGCTTCGACACAATGCAGTCAATCTGTACTGACATTCGATGGCAATAATGTACATGATATTCTTATCAGAGGTGACTATTGTGACGGAGAAAAAAAACCTTCGATAGAAATGGGAGAACCCAGCTATATTCAGTACTCCGAGGTAGGATATCTGGTAGGGGCGGATGATGTAGGAGATCCATACCTCAATGATCAGGGAGAACCAAATTATGTATTCTCTGATGGCGACAATGATCCATATTTTGATAATAATGGCATACCTAATTTCATAACCAACAGTTCGCAATCACCAGGAGAAAAGGATTGTAGCTACAATGACTTTTTGTGCAATCGTAAAATTGTGGTTTGGTGTCCATATACCTGGGAGGCAAGAAATATAATTTCACTCCACGGTGTCAGTAATTTTTGGATAGAAGATTTGACAATTGCAAATGGTACAGGTGGCGATGGGATACATATCACCGATGATCAGGATTTCAATGTCTCCAATCAAATACAATTGGATAATATAGATTACATTTCTAACACAAGAAACGCACTCAAAATCACCAATGCCTACTGCGTGGATCTTAAAAATCAGGATTTCATAAATAATGGTGTTAATGCCCCAATTTACCTGATTACTCCTGAAGCTGGGCTCAATCTTGATCAAAATTCTTCTCCTGGGTCAGTAGATGACTATATGGGCACTTTGCCAAATTATGCCCTGCACAACATCACTCTTGAAAAGGGATACTTCTCAAGCAATTCTTTGAATGACATAAGCATTGATATACCCTTGGGTCTAACGCTGTGTAATGAAGAAGTAGGTTTCAAAGCAACCAATGTTTGTATTTCCGAAAGTGTAGATGCCATTGCTTTTGGAAATTCAAATGTTGTACAAGACGGCGTCATCAAGTTTAGTGCTGTGTCTATTAATGAATTCAGTTCGGCCCTCAAAGTTTCTGAAGATTGGCTGAGCGAAGTTATAGATTTGGGCTTTACGGATATGTCAATAGAAAATTCGAATACTACTTCGAATGCCTTTGATATCAATTCTTCCGCTTTTTGCACGACAGCTACAATTTCTGACATTTGCAAATCGACAACTATAGTGGACAATCTTTGTCAGGCTGTAAATTGTGCTACGTCAGAATATGCTTGTGCACCAAATACAGATCCAAAATGTGACCCTAAAGATCCAGAGGAATGCGATTTGAATGTATATACTGAAGTGGAGAAATCATTTGAATATGATTGCGATTGTGACTATCTATTCATGGTAGATGAATCTGGAAGTGTAGAAAATGATGATTGGGATGAAATGCATTGTTCAATCACCGACTTGATGGCCGAAATTGATGCTATTTGTGAAGATTCATGCGGCTCGCGATTCTCAGTAATTCAATGGTCTGATACAGATCTTCAGCACCTCAATTCTGATTTTAGTTGTACACCTGTGGATTTTGGCAGATGGTTTCACAACGACGGCACCAATGTCGGAGATGCCATCAATTTTTTGAAGGATTTGATGGATGGCGGTGAAGGTTTTCAACCGAATGAAGAGTGTTTCAAAGTAGTGATATTCACCGATGTAGGATGTTATAATTTTGAAGATACGGATGCCGGATATTTTGCCGATCAGGTAAAAATGTGCCTTCCAAATGTTGAATTTTTCATAGTCGATTATTCTTCAGATGATTTAGTCGATTGCGAAACGGCTTTGGATGTGGTAGACGATGCAGATGGAAATGCCAACCCCAACGATGTAATACCAAGCGAATTCGATTGTGAAACAGGACTAGGAGTGGATGAAATTACGGATACACTATTTACCTATTTCATCAATTTAGAAATCGACCCAAGCTGCATCGATCCTGTGATCACCTGGACAGCATATGGCGGCGGTGAGATTCTTCCTCCAGGATCGGGAACATCGGTAGAAGTAAATGGAAAGGGATATTACAGTGTAGAAGTGGAGTGTGCATCGGGCTGTGACGGCGGAATCATAGAATACATCTACTTTGACAATGGTATTTTTTCAAAGGTTGCTGATCAAAATACAATGATTAAAAAGGATCGAACAAGATATGTTGATGGATTGCCGTACACACCGCATGAATATGAACAGCTCATGTTGAAAAAACTCAAAGTCCCAATTAATAGCATTCAGGTTTCGCCCAACCCTTTCGTAGGAGAATTGAATATTTTGGGACTTCAAAAAACAGACAACTATGATCTTACAGTGCTGGATATGAAAGGACAGATGGTATTTGAATCTGAACTAAGTTCTATAGCCACCACTCAAATAGAATTGGATAATTTAAGCAATGGGTTATACATTATAAATCTATTCAATAATAATACACAGGAAAGTGTATCACATATAGTTCTGAAGTTGACTAATAAGTAAATACATTTTTTTTATTAAATACTTTCAGACGAGGGTGGGCTTTTTCGAAAGTCCATCCTTTTTATTTGTGATCTTCTCAAACAAAACTATCCAAAAACAGCATTTTCCTTCTTCGACTCAGCGGCACCCTATTGCCATTTTTCAATACGATCTCTCCGTCACTTGTATACTTGTCTACATATCTAAAATTCACCAAGTGAGATTTGTGACTGGCAAAAAAATTATATTTCGCCAATATATTTACAAAATAACCAATGTTACGAGTGCTGACTACCTTGCCCTGGCTATGGTGGATGACTGTATATTTCGCTGCACCTTCGCACCTAATTATTTCTTGCATGGATAAAAAATTGTACCCATTTGCAACAGGGACAGCCAGTTTTTTAATTTCGTTTTTATTAGATTCAAGAAGCGCATCTATCCTTTTAGACATTTCGCTATTGTAGTCAGAAGACTGTTTTCTTTTCTCGACTTGAGCAATTAAGTCTTTTAACTTTTCAGTTCCTATGGGTTTTAATAAATATCCAAAAGCATATACTTCAAAAGCTTGGAGTGCGTATTGATCATATGCCGTGACAAAAATAACCTCGCCATCAAAACCTCGAATGGTCTCTAAAAATTCGAACCCATCCATTTCTGGCATCTGTATGTCCAAAAATATAATATCTGGTTGCTTGCTTTTAATGGCAGCAGCACATTCCTGCAAATCATCACTATCAAAGATTACATCTACCTGGGGACAATGGATAGAAATTTTATCCTTTAATACTTGACGTGCATCTCTTTCATCATCTATTATTATGGCTGATAGCATCATGATTTATTATTAAAAGATTAACGCGAGTACCTTTCGCTTCGTTATTTTGGTCTTTTAGATCATCAATACTGTATTCGATCTTAACCTCCTTTGATTGATTCAATATTTCGATCCTGCTTCTAATATTTAAAGATGCCTTGGAGGTATGATTCGTTGCCCTCCTCTTTTTATTTTTGTTCGATTGGTCGCGACCGACACCATTGTCCAGAATTATTATTTTTAGTCCCTGCTCAATATTTTTAAAAGACAAAGTCAATTTTCGATCGGATTTTTTATAAAAAAGTCCATGATTAATGGCATTTTCAACAAGAGGCTGTAACAACATTGAAGGAATAAATGTATTTTCAATATCCAGCTCTTCATCAATTTCAAATCTGATATCCATTCTAGGATTGAATCGTAAATTTTCAATATCCGTATACAGCTTTATCAAGTCGATCTCCTCTTTGAGCACCAGATATCGTTTTTCCGAAAAATCTAAAAATTTTCGAATCAAGCTTGCAAAATTATACAGATAATTATCCGCTGTTTCTACATCTTGATTTCTTATCGCATTCTGAATTGAACTTAATACATTAAAAATAAAATGAGGGTTCATTTGAGCTCTCAAAGCTTGCAATTCATATTGTGCAATTCTTTGATTCATTAGGGTCTTTTGCATTTCGTCTCTTTGCATTCTTCTTAATCTAAATCTGTAGAAGACAGAAATTAATCCAATCAAAAAAAGCGAGGCAAAAATATAAAAGGGAATACTTTCAAATAATGAAGGTCTTATGGTAAGACTTAGTCTTTCGACCTTGCTTTTATTGCCAAAGGCGTCAGTAGCAAATACCTCAAATGAATAATCATTGGCAGACAAACTCGTATAGGTGACATCCAGGTCCTTGGTTCTATTCCAGGCATTTTCAGATGGCAAGAGCCGATAACTGTATTCTATATTGCCCAGACTAATTATCGAAAGCGCTTTAAAATTAAACTCCAGGTTATTTTGAGAAGAACTTATATGACCAAGTTCTTCTTCCGTAATTTGAATTCCATTATGATAGACATCCAACGATGTGAATTTTGGTAAATCACTAATGATTTTGAGGTCGTCATGATGTAATTTATAGTACCCATTTTCGGTACCTAAAAAAACGGTATCCGCAGAAGATTCCAAGGCTATTATTTTCCCAAGACCAGAAATGGCATGAAAATAAAATCTTTGCACTTCAAAATCATCTTCAATATTCACTCTAAAGAGATGATCCGCGGTCAACCCATATAAATATTTGCCCCCTGAACTTAATTCAGTAATAGGAGAATTAAAATCTGGAATTGAAGTCCAAGTTGAATTATCCCAAAAATGTAACTTTATGAAATCCGAGACCAATACCAATTTTTCATCTTCAAAATTCAGTAGGCCAGTGACATTCACAGATGGCATCGAATCTATATTTGACAGTCTGGTCATTTGATATTCATCCAATGTAAACAGGCCCTTGTTCGTCCCAATAATCAGCTGATTATCATAATCTTCAATACAAGTCACATCCGCTTCAACTCGGTCTATTATCGGATGCATTTTGCTTTGTGTAGATATGGCAAGAAAATAATTGTACCTCAATATGAAGAGTACGGAATCTGTGACAACAATATCCTTTGAATTTGATAGATCCAACAAAGCTCCTCTGTCATTGGAATATAATAAGGAGTCCCCATCACCATAATACAATTTTTCTTCGTTCACCAGATCTATGATATTCTTCTCGAACAACAGGTAGGATTTTTTGTTTGCCTTGACTACTTTTTCCTTTTGAAGATGCTTGTTTTTATATTGCAAAAGTGAGATTTCATTATTTCCAGAATTGTAATCATAAATCTCTTCATCTTCTGTTATTAATTGAAACCTATTCTCACCATCATAGCTAATCGTATGAATTTCTTCATTTGGTAAAAACTTCTTATCCGAAACCCTGGAACTGGTTATCACAGCTCCATCATAATAACTGCCAGCAATCAAATA
The DNA here is from genome assembly GCA_965230575.1 of Saprospiraceae bacterium. Taxonomy (GTDB): domain Bacteria; phylum Bacteroidota; class Bacteroidia; order Chitinophagales; family Saprospiraceae; genus CAJXUU01. The sequence continues at coordinate 3,033,516 of OZ246013.1, read as the reverse complement.
TTGATCATCAAATAAAATTCTCGTAAAATCGTGATCTATAAATGGTATAAGAATGGCATTTTCAATTTGCTCTGCCAATAAGTCAATTTCCAAATACCCTTTGGTATGATGGATAAATAAATTTTCATTCCTCTTTTGTATCGCCTTAATTTTCTCAATACCATAAGGTGCAAGTTCAATAGTGACCTCATCGTCATTCTTCTTAATTATTAACTCAAAACCATTTTTAATAGCAAAATTTAAATCGCTCCCGTCCCAACAGTAATAATCATCTTTATTATTAAAGCAATTATTTGATAAGAATTGGTCAATATTAAGATTGGGTTTATTACTATTTAGAAATTCAATGATCTTCTTTTCAGAACCCTTGGACAATTTCAAAGCTTTTAGCCCATCCAAGTTTTCAGTCCCTTCATGGTAATTATCTATATTTAATTTGAACAATTCATCATGCGCACTTATCATCAACGAATCATCATAATAATAAATTAGGCCTTCATCTATATAATGTATGTGATGTGGTTGTATGAAATCAAATTGAACAAAATCAACTCGTTTCACAGAATCATTTTTTATATAAAAACCAAAATTTGTACTGGAAATCAACCATTTTCTATGATACATATCTTCATGAATATGCCAAATATCAGAATCAATAATCCCATCATCCCTGTTGAATATATCAAATTTATAGCCATCGTATTTAGCAACTCCATTATCAGTAAAAAACCAAATGTAACCGTCTGTATCTTCAATCGCTCCGTATACCATATTCGATGGAAGCCCATCACGCACAGTAAGATGTACATAATCCTGACCACACAAGATGCTTGTCCATGCTGATGAATGCATCAACATCAATATCAAAGCAATCCGAAAAATTAAATTCATTATTTATAAATGACATTACTAAATTCAAAAATCTCAACCATTGACATTTCCATCTCGAATATAGAAACTCAATATTCAATCGACAAGTACAAAAATAGCTTTATTAGAAGATTCTATCACCAATTCAGAATTATCGGTCCTCTTTGAGAATTAACGGTTGCATTCAAGAAATAACGGTACAAAACCATTGAAGTCATTCAATAAAAAAGGCATCAATAATACTCAAAAAGCGCTCCTATACCATTAATTCCCAATTCCTTACCATTAATTCTTAATTCATCATCATTGGTCAGTTTTGAAAGAATAATTGATTCGACTAGGAATAATATTGTAGTGACAATTATGTACCAATCAAGGTATTGGGAAATATTAAATCACTTAAACATTCTAATTATGAAAATCAAAATTATTCCATTCATTGCACTCTGCCTTTTTATGTCTCTGAAGCTATCAGGGCAAATAAATACATTCAGTGAATGTTACCACACCTATGATCAAAACCCATCAAATACTGATAGAATTGAAATTCTTCGCGAAGCATTTATCGAGGCTAATGGCGATTATTTAGTTTTTGGTACTCAAAGAAATGAATCTATTCTTCCTGGGAACAAGAAAAGCAGCATCCTGCATCATTCGCGTCTTAATTCAAATGGTATCTCCTTATCCAATTTGCAATTCAGCAAAAATCAAGGCAGCCAAAAATCATCTATTACCAACGTGACGCATGCTCAAATAGCTACACCGATATGCTCTGAAAATAATTGGTTGTTGGTCAGTGAGCGAATGAATAGCAAAACAAATGTATTTGCCTACAGCCTGGACAATACCAATACAACTGTAACCAACGTAATAGCCCTCACCGATCAATTTGATGGGGTAGATTATACCTGCAACGACTTTTTACAATCCAATGCTCAAGACATCATTTGGGTCGGAAATGAAAAGACTTCTACTACAGAAAATATTATATTAAGTACACTACAACAAAACTGTACGATAGGCCTGCATCGCCGTTTTATAATTACAGACCCTATCACCAATCAGCCATTGAATTCAGCAGCTCACTCGATAATCGAACTGGAAGGTGCGGTGATGAATACAGCAGCATTTGCTGTAACTGGAAAAGCAGGAAAATATGCATTTTGCCTTCTTCTGGATCCATCATTCAATCCAGTAAATGGACAAATTCATCTTTTCAAAGCCAATCCAAGTAACAACTTCACAAACAACGCAATCAAGGTTATACAAATCGCGAATAATAATCTAGTCATACTTGGCAATACCAGAAACACCTCAACCAATTTTGGAATTGACGAATACTTCTTCATCGAATTTGACAATCAGAATATGACCACCGTTTGGTCTTCACGTTACCACAATAAAGAATGCACCAGAGCTACAGATTTCGAAATCAATAGCAAAGGAAATTATATTGTGGTCGGTAGTGACAGCTATGATTGCAATGGCGAAGTCAGCGCACCAACACAAGATCCAGGTTGGGCATTCATGGCCGAAATAGAGTCAATTAAAGGTGGACTTAAATGGTCGTATAGACACCATCAAAACAAATCCTATCCTGCATCTCCCTTTGGATCAGCTTTTAATGATGTGGAAATTCTTGGTAATGACGGATTCATAGATGAGGTATTTGCGGTAGGAACTTGTTGGGAAAGAAAATTGGATCCCATATCTGATGGAGGAGGATCAGAAACCAGCTCTTCGCAATATCAAACGAATCATGACTACTTCGCAGTAAAGACCGATACAAAAGGAAAGCTATTGGATAATACTACTTGCTATGAACCAATTGAGGTAATAGCAACTCCAATAACACCAAAAATACATTTAACCAACCCCGTAACAGAAGACCTTGAACACGCAAAGACACCTATCGAATGGTTTGAAATTGACCAAGAAATAGAAAGTGAGTTTTGTGATCAGACAGATTATTGTTGCCAAACTGATGTCTTCGACCAATTGCTAAATCAAGGGGCATCTCATCAAATACTTGGATGTCAATCCATCGAGGTTAACCTCAATGTCGTAGGTTCATGCTGGCAAGTAACCTGGGATTGGGGTGATGGCACAACTACAGGACCAATACCCGCCACCACAGACCCACTTGTACATAATTATTCCCTGAATGCGAATAGCTACTTCATCTCGTGGCATATCAAAGAAGTAGACTTGGATGGCAATCTCTGTATTGATGGGTACAATGATTTGGGGTTTGTGAGTATGCCTACTTGTGAATGTGAAGATTGCCCGGGATTAGGAATTCCAGGGTCAGAGTTGGTCAATAATGGAGGTTTCACAAACGGATATACAGGCTTCTCTTCGAGCTTTGGGAATAGTTGTTCTGGTTATGGTGAATCTGATGTTCAAAACAATATTTCTGTACATAATTGTAATGTACATTGGTGCGCTACTGGACAGACAGGTTCTACTACCTCAATTGAGTTGGACAATTTTTTGACTGGTGATGCCTTCAGAGGTGATCCAAGTATGAAAGATGTATTGTGGGAACAGACCATCACTGGACTCGATCAAAATTCCATCTACACGTTTTGTGGATTGTTCAGAAATCTGCTTATCTCACCAAATAATCCAGATAGAATCGACCCTGTAGTGGATATTGAAATAAACGGACAACTCAAGATTTCCAATTATGCGGTTCAATATAGTGCGTGTGAGGTGACACAACCATTTGCTTGTGGTTGGGAAGAGCTGAATTTTTTGTGGAATTCTGAATCCAATACGAATGCTACGATCAAGATATATCTTCATCGAGCAGAATGTCCTACTGCACCGTACTGTGCTGTGTTCGGAGCCGACTTAGCCATCGATGATCTATCTTTCAAAATGTGTTCCTCTACCGAAAGTGAAGGAATATCCGAAAATTCTGAAAATAGTGTTTCCGAGGTCTACAATACACCTACTTCAAAACCAAGATACAATAATCTGGATGACTTCAATGTGTTCCCAAATCCAACAAATGCCTTGATCAACATTGAATTTGAAACCAATCAAGAAAGAGTCATTTACATCTTGAATACGACAGGTAAATTATTAGAGAAAGTAACCATTTCGACTGATCAGCATACACTTGATTTGTCCAAATATAACAATGGTCTGTACTTATTAATGGCGGAAAATATAGAAACAGGAAAGCGAAGTACTAAACGAATTACAAAAGTAAATTAATCAATTATAACTCAATCATTGGTTGTCAGTGTCCATTACTAAAGGCACTGATGACCATTCTTTAAAAATCATTAAATAACAACGTTATGAAAAATTACAATTTAAAATCCATATGTCTTTTTGCTTTAATATTAATCTTGAATACACTATTCATTACCGAAGGCTATTCACAAGCACCGATTGCAAATGGCACTTCTATATATTCTGGCAGCCTCTATCATATGGATAATATTGGCTTGGGAATACAATCACCTGATGCCGACTTCCAGATTTTTCGATCTACCAGCAATTCCAGCAACGATCCATTTATTAGAATCCACGATGAATCATTATTGGTCACGCCATTTAATACGCTGACCTTGAAGAAGACAAGTTTCATTGTAGATTCCGATGGCAAAGTTGGAGTAGGGACCAAGTCTCCCAGCAATCAAATGGATGTCAATGGCAATATGGATATCATCGGTGACTTGAACATTAGATCTTGCTCGGCAACAGATTTTTTGACAGGTGAATGCGCAATAGGAGCTGAAGAAACCAATATTAAATTATACAGTAGTGGATTGATAAGAGCAAGAGAAATTTTGGTTGATTTAGGCACCATTCCAGATTATGTTTTCAAAGAAGATTATGAATTAATGCCTTTGAATGAGCTTAAAGAATTCATTGAGATCAATGGGCATCTTCCAAATGTAAAAAGCGAAAAAGAGTTTGATCAAGAAGAAGGTTATGCCCTCGGTATGATGAACAGAAAACTTCTTGAAAAAGTAGAAGAGTTGACACTTTACATCTTGGATTTACAAGCACAAATAAATGAATTGAGAGATTAATAATCCAGGATTCTCATTTTTTAATTTTTGATTGATGACTGGTAAGAACACAATTGGTATCAATATTCTTCAATATCATTAATCAAAGCAAAACAAAGAAATATGAAAAATTATATTGTGTTGATAATATTTCTGTCATTCTCTTCATCCATGATTCGGGCGCAAAATGTACCAACAGGAGAATGGAGGGAAGAATATTCATTTTTTCCCGCAGAGATAGATGGAATTATGTTCTCAGGAGATGAATGGTTTTACAATCATAAGCTCACCACAGATGAGGCGGGCAATCAAACGGGCTATGTGGCTGTTGGCTACACCTCAAAACCAAATCTATTTATTGATGAAACCATTCTTGAAGATCCAGGATGTCTAATAGATAGCCTATCAGGGTTTAATTGTGCTGATTTTGAGACAGATGATATAACGAAAGGTTCATTTTGGCCGATCATTGCAAAGGTAAATCAGCAGGGGTTATTATTGGGTTCTCAAAGGCTTGGAATGCGTGGACAATACCACAAAGTAATCCAATCTTCAGATGGTGGATACATCGCAATCGGACGCACAGAAGGTACAAGATGTATCATGGATTCGGACACTATTCCGATAGTTTATAATCCTGGAAGAAATGGCATGAATACATTTGATCTTAATGATTCAGAGTGTAGTAAAGGTATAAGGACAAGAGGTTTGATTACAAAGTTTACTTCAAATTTAATTATTGATTGGAATTTTATATATGGGCCTGCCAGCTTCCAAGATGATGTTATGGACACTTCTGATATGAGTACTGTATTTAATGATGTTGTAGAAACTTTTGATGGCTCTATAATCGCGGTTGGATTCAGCGACTTTTATGAAGGGCGCGGATATATACTTAAAGTAGATGGTGGTGGACATTGGATATCAAATCACAACATTAATTTTTCTCCAGAAGAGCCCGTTTTTAATATCCGTGATGCACTCTACACCTTTGATAATGAAACAGAGAATTTGTACTTAGGTGGCGAACGTTTTATAGCTGGTAGTGATTTCCCAGGAGTTATGAAATTGAATTTTACTGGTTCTTCACCATATGTCAAATGGCGTCAAAGCACAGATGTAAAACAATGTCACTCCAATTCGGCTACTGGCATTGCACTCACAGACATGGCCATCTCCAATAATGGAAAGACACTTCGAATCCCCATTGTGGTAGATGGTAAAGGAGGTGATCTTTGTTGTAGCAATAGAGGAAAGAATGGCAAGGCTATCATCGAAGTTCTCGACATCCATACTGGACTCAGCCTCAATGAATCCCCTTGTGATGTTAGTGTTCCAAAAAAAATTATTGCCAATGATGTGAGAATGGGTATTACGAATACAAAAGATGGAGGTTTTGCAGTTGTAAGCAGCATTCGAGATTCGGCTCCCTTCCTTCCAAAAAAATCATCAACAAACAATTTCTGCCCTGGTCAAGCTATTGAGGAAATGCATAAAAAAGTGGACAATGTATGGGAAACAGATGCTTACATCGTAAAATTCACCGCAGAGAATAAAGTAGAATGGGAAAAGAGTTTTGATTCCAATAGCCCCAGACAGGCCAATTCTCAAGACCAATGGATTTATCCATCTTTGATGCACGATGTCAAGCTTCAAGAATGCCTGTATTCCATTACAGAAGACGACAAGGGCCAACTTACCATTGCAGGAAATACCAGCACAAATTTTGATGATGCTTACATGGCTCGCGTTTGTAATGCTTCATTGAAAAATGTGATTTCGGACCAGGTAGATATTCTTATTGACAATGAAGTGAGAACCTACATGGGGAATGACAACATCATTGCCCGTGGTGTCACTGTGATTAATAATTCGAAGGTCTATTTCAAAGCTGGCAGCCAAATTAATATTAAACCGATCTCGAATAATACAGCTGGGTTTAATCAATTTCATGTAAAATCTGGCTCTGTTTTTCATGCTAAGATCTATAATGATCTGATTTGTGATCCAAATGAAGAAAGTGGATATTTTAAAACCGCGGGTGATGGAGATCAAAATATTACAAATGAAGACGATTCTTTGCTTTCTACAGTTTCGAAAGATCATATTGTAAAAGTCTATCCCAATCCTGTTGATGATATTCTGAATATTAGATTTGGCAACATCGCTCAAAGAGAAATTTCGATTATAGACATCAATGGAAGACTGAAAATCAAACATAGATCTAATGAAGATGAAGTTCAATTGGATTTGAAAGAATTGATATCAGGTATATATTTCATTTCCATTTTGGAGACAAATACCAATGTGCAGTATGTAAAAAGAGTTATTGTCCAGTAACTTTAGAAAAGTTGGTATCAAGTGGATTTCGGTATCAAAAGAGGTATCGAAATTCACTTCATTTTAGGGGATTTTTAATTGATTAATGCGAGAATCATGCTTTGATCAAATTCTCAACCGCTTTGCACCAATCGTTCTCTACTACTCTATTCCAATTTCTGCCATCCTCACTGAATTCATAATTACCAATAAACTGCCCGCCCAACAAATCAATCTGATATATACCTTTCGAGCCTCCATCATAAAATGTGGCTGGGAAAACATCATGCTCATTAAATAAAAAAGGCAGGAGCCCAAAGCGGACTTTGGCATTTATCGTTGCTCCTTTTCCATTTGGTGCGAGAATGTGTTCTTCATTTGAAGTGGCCAGCTTCAACCATCCCTTGTAGATCCTTAAATCAATTTTGGCTGTTCCAGCCTTTCCATCATTGGCAAAAGTTGTAATTACTGACTCCATCGTAGGTTTTCCGAATAAGGATTGAAATATTCTCAACTTGGCGATTAGGATTTTGTTTCTCATCCCAATCGAAGAACCAAGCATCTTGGACCAACTCTTGATTCGAAAATCTAAACTACCTTTCCAACTTCCCGCCGCATTCTTAAAATAATAAATATGATTGGGAGCCTTCTTCAATTCTTCTGGACTCAGGATTGTTTCCTCTCCTTCTTCAACCAGCTCAATCAATTCATTTCCAGCATTCAAAGTATCAATGATCAGGTTAATATTCTTCACTTCAACCTTATGAATAGCGCTTAAAACTTTTTGTATTAAGAATTCAGGATGGACAACTTTCTCTCCTAAGTTCGCTACGAAAATGTTTTTCTTATCAATAATTACCTCCTGTTCCGAAATAGACAAAGGTGCCAATTCTTTGGCCAACATCCATGAAAAATCTCTAGCTACTTTTATACTGAAGTTGATAATAGCTTCTTCCTCTTTTACCGCTACATCCTCCAATAAATGAAGCAGAGGGGATAACTCGCTCACTTCATTGAGACTGGTTGGCACCAGCTTCGCCAATACATCATTCACCCTCTGAAAATCAGCTTTCAAACCATCAATCTCCGCCCCAGGCGAGGTCCTAGCCGCCGCTACACCCAAGTCGATATTGATATGCGCACTGATCCCCAATAATAAATGCTGGACAATAATAAGATCATCATTGCTTACCGCATCAAATGCCACAGCCCATGCCTTAGGCAATGCAGGATCATTATTTCGAAATTGTTCATAAGCATCAAAATAGCGATTGGCAAAAATGACATCAAGTCGTTCCAATCTTTTATCATCATCAAAAAAGCCTTTTCCCAGATTGCTCTTTATTGTAAGCGTCACTCGAAGGTACAAACTCGCAAAAAATCCGACTCGACTTGGTTGATCTTTTGACCATTGGATAATGGATTCCAATTTCTCAATAACTTGATCAATGGTTGTGGGCTTCATTGGTTAATATTTTAGGGTTCAGAATTAATCAAGAATACAGTCTAAAGTTAATTATTCCCTGAATAATCTATGCTTGTGATGTTTCTTTTAACCGCCAAGGCACTAATAATACCAAGCATTGCGCTAAGAATATTTTGAGGAGGTACAAAATGTCTTGGTGTTTTCATGGTGAATACCTGGAATTCTTCGAAAAAAACAACTCCTTTAAGGTAACATCCATTGCTTTTCATTCCCAAACCATTTTTCCATTATCTTTGTTGACTAATATTAAAGCTTCACTGAGTATAGTCTCATCAGATAGCTTGAATTCAATAATCATGTCAGAAAGAAGAAGACCAGTAACAGATTGGCTACCCATCACCAAGAAAGAAGTCGAAATGAGAGGATGGGGCGAACTCGATGTCGTCTTGATATCAGGGGATGCTTATGTAGATCATCCAGCATTTGGGGCCGCTGTCATTGGACGAATTATTGAAAGCGAGGGGTTCAAGATAGCCATAGTACCGCAACCAAATTGGCAAGATGATTTGCGTGATTTCAAAAAGATGGGAAGACCAAGATTGTTTTTTGGAGTGACATCAGGTTGTATGGATTCTATGGTCAATCATTATACCGCAGGACGCCGAAAACGATCTACTGATGCCTACACCCCTGGTGGTAAGTCGGGATTCAGACCTGATTATGCATCCGTCAAGTATACCCAAATCCTGAAGCAACTTTATCCAGATGTTCCAGTCCTCCTGGGTGGAATCGAAGCCAGTTTGAGGCGAGTCACACACTATGATTATTGGGAAGACAAGCTTTGGCCTAATATTCTGAGTAAGAGTGGAGCAGATATGTTGGTCTACGGGATGGGTGAGATGCCATTACGGGCGATCATGCAATTGGCAGATGTGGGTGTACCTCTATCTTCCATGACCCATATACCTCAGACCGCTTTTCTGGCACCAAGAGGTAGTGAATTACCAGATGCAGATTTATGGAAAACCTTAAAACTCAATTCGCATGAAAAATGTCTTCGAGACAAGGTCTCTTTCGCGGCAAATTTCAAACATGTAGAACAAGAATCAAATAAGGTACAAGCGAATCGGCTTACTCAGGATGTTGGAGATCATACATTGGTGATCAACCCACCCTATCCACCAATGACCGAGCAGCAGATTGATACGTCATTTGACCTGCCCTATACCAGGCTTCCGCACCCCAAATACCACAAAAGAGGAAATCTTCCTGCCTTCGAAATGATCAAATTCTCGATCAATATGCATCGAGGCTGTTTTGGAGGTTGTAGTTTCTGTACCATTTCTGCCCATCAAGGAAAATTTGTTTCCAGCAGATCAGAAGAATCTATTTTAAAGGAAGTGGATGAGGTAGTCAAAATGCCAGATTTCAAGGGCTACATTTCTGACCTTGGAGGACCTTCAGCCAATATGTACAAGATGAAGGGCAAGGTTCAATCCATTTGTGATCGATGTGTTGCGCCTTCCTGCATCCACCCTGTCATTTGCAGCAATTTGGATACGAGCCATCAGGGTATGATCGATATTTATCGCAAAGTCGATGCGCACCCAGAAATAAAAAAAGCATTTGTTGGCAGTGGCATTCGCTATGACTTACTCACTAAAGGGTATAATAAAAATGCGGATGATTCGATTGACGAATACATGGATCAGCTGGTATCGAGACACATTTCAGGGAGACTCAAAGTAGCCCCTGAACATACTTCTGACGACACTTTGAAAATCATGAGAAAGCCAAGCTTCAAGCATTTCCATGAATTCAAAAAAAGCTATGAAGCAGCCAACAAAAGGCACGGATTGAATCAGCCGCTTATACCATACTTCATTTCCAGTCATCCTGGCTGCGAAGAGAAAGATATGGCCAATCTAGCGGCCGAAACCAAGGATATGGGTTTTAGGTTGGAGCAAGTGCAAGATTTTACGCCAACACCTATGACGGTGGCGACCATCATCTATTATACGGGAGTCCACCCATATACATTACGCCCTGTCTATACAGCCAAATCTCCCAAGCAAAAGAAAAATCAGCACCTCTATTTCTTTTGGTATAAAAGAGAAAACCACGGCATCATTCGAGATAAACTCAAGGCAATGGGAAGAGAAGATATGATAGAGAAGTTGATCGGTAATCGCAAGAAGACCAATAAGAATGAGATAATCAAGAATCGTAAATTTGACAAAAAGAGGTCGAAAAATTCGAAAAGGAGAAGGAAGAATTAATTAATAACAGTCCAATTTGCGCTTTTTACTGATATGTCTTAAGCCAATCATTATTCAGTAACAATAATATTAATAACATTAATAAGATTTTCCTAAACCCTTCGACCATTTTTATAGTTTTACATTGTAAAGAAATCGATAAGATCACAAAAATTTGAAGCGCATATGAAAATAGGAATTGTGTGTTATCCCACATACGGAGGAAGTGGAGTAGTCGCTACTGAAATAGGACTAGGGTTGGCGAAAAAAGGGCATGAAGTACATTTCATTACCTACAAACGCCCAGCTCGACTAAGTCATTTTCATGCCAATGTTTGCCTTCATGAAGTCAGTTCTTTTGATTACCCGCTTTTCGAATATACACCATATGAAACTGCACTGGCCAGTAAAATGGTAGATGTAGTCAAATATGAAGAATTGGATATCCTCCATGTTCATTATGCCATTCCACATGCTGCGGTTGCCTACATGGCCAAGCAGACTTTATTGACCCACGGTATTAATATTCCTGTGGTGACTACCTTGCACGGTACAGATATCACCTTGGTTGGATCCAACAAGTCATTTTTTCCTGTTGCCGAATTCAGCATCAATTCCAGTGATGGAGTGACTACGGTATCAAAACAATTGAAAAAACAAACAGAAGATACATTTGACGTCAAGAATGACATTCGGGTCATCTATAACTTTATCGATTTCGAACGGTTTAGAAAAACTGATAAAGATCACTTCAAAAAGGCTATTGCTCCAGATGGCGAGAAAATCATGGTGCACGTTTCAAATTTTCGAAAGGTCAAAAGAGTACAGGACGTAATCCATGTCTATGAAAAAGTACAAGCCAAAATGCCATGCAAATTGATGCTCATAGGTGATGGTCCTGAAAGAGAAAAAATGGAGGAATTATGCAGGAAGATTGGGCTTTGCAGTGAGATTAGATTTCTAGGAAAGCAAGATGCTGTAGAAGAGTTGTTGGCAGTAGCAGACATCTTCGTCCTTCCATCTCAAAATGAAAGTTTTGGACTCGCAGCCCTCGAAGCCATGGCTTGTGAAGTACCTGTAGTCTCTTCAAATATTGGTGGATTGCCCGAAGTCAATATTGATGGCAAGACGGGTTATCTCTGCAATGTTGGAGATATCGACACCATGGCCGACAAAGTGCTTTCCATCCTTGAAAATCCAGAAACCCACCAAAAATTCCGTACGGCTGCTTTCGAACATGCCAAGACATTTGACATTGAAAACATCCTTCCCGTCTATGAAGACTATTACAAGGAGATCATTCAAAAAGTGAATGGAAAAGTGCAAGTATAAGTTATTGAAAGGTTAGAGATTTTCCATGGTGACTTCATTGGTATATTTTTAGTGCCCTATACAGCCTAGAAATATCGTGTGTATAACAAATTGCACCAAAAGAGAAAATCTGAAATAATAATTGTCATTCCGACTGAATACAACGAGTGGAGGGATAGGCAATTATGAGTGATTCTAATTTCGACTTCAACGGAGAAATCAACTGGGGGTTGATAACAGACCTGCACTTTTAGAAATCTCCGCGTTGTTCGAAATTAAAGTACTAAAAGCATTGTCGCCCTTCGACTGCGCTCAGGGTGACAATTCTCGGTTCTCTTTCTATGACAATGTAAATGTGCAATTTGAATGCACACAGAATTGTCCAAGATTCAATCAATTGTCCATAATTCATTATATTGATTGCAAATAATCAACTATGCGACTACTCACTACCCTACTTCTAATATTTCCATTTGTAATCCTAAATGGTCAAATGCGGCATGAAAATCAAAATAAAGCCGCGGTTATTGAATCCATCGATTCTCATTTTGAGTCCCTCAGAACATTGAGTGATAATATATGGTCATATGAAGAAATTGCATTTCAGGAAGAAAAGTCTGCCAAAGACCTTTCCGATTTTGCCGAAAAGCAAGGATTTAAAGTTACCAGGAATATAGGTGACATACCCACGGCATTCACGGCAGAATATGGTTCTGGATCACCCGTAATTGGGATACTGGGTGAATTTGACGCCTTGCCAGGATTGTCGCAAAAAACCGTACCCTACAAGGAAGTTCTTCATGAAGGCGGTGCTGGACATGGATGTGGGCATAATCTCTTTGGTGTAGCTTCTCTTGGTGCTGCAACCGCTATCAAGGAACTAATAGCCGATGGAAAACTTAAAGGTACCGTTAGATTTTATGGCTGCCCCGCCGAAGAAAAGTTCTTTGGCAAATTATGGATGATTCGTGCAGGGGTATTTGATGACGTGGATGTAATCATGGATTGGCACCCAAGCGGTGAAACCAAGGTAGGCGTGCAAAGCGGTCTGGCATTGGTGGATTTTATTGTCGAATTTTATGGTCAGGCAGCTCATGCTTCTGGAGATCCTTGGAATGGAAGAGATGCTTCTGATGGATTGGAGTTGTTCACGACTGGGATCAATTATTATAGAGAACATGTAAAGCCCAGTGTCCGAATCCACTATGACATTCAAAATGCGGGTGAAGTGGTGAATGTTGTGCCCGATTATTCCAGAATATGGACCAGGGTACGAGACACCAAAAGAGACGGTATGGTTGAAGTCTGGAAGCAGGTCGAGCGGATTGCCGAAGGTGCGGCAATGATGGCCAATGTCGAATACAAGATTACATTAATTTCAGGAATCCATGAAGTATTGGTAAATCGTACTGGCGCAGCTCGATTACAAACCAACTTGGAATATCTAGGTCCAATAACATATACCGATTCGGAGCAAGACTTTGCCAAAGGAATCCAAGAAGCAACAGGAAAACCACAGGTAGGAATCGAATCCATAATCAGTCCAATGGAAGAAACACTCGAACATCCCATGGGTGGATCGACCGATGTGGGCGACGTAAGTTATGTAGCTCCAGTGATACGATTGCGTGCTACGACAGCGCCCAAAGGTACTCCTTGGCATTCGTGGGCTGTAGTGGCATGTGGCGGCATGTCCATTGGTCATAAAGGAATGGCATATGCCTCCAAGGCACTTTCCATGACCATGGTTGATCTATTTGAGGACGCACAATTACGAGCCGATATTCGAAAAGAGTTTGATGAGCGAAAAGGTGATTATGTATACAAACCTATAATCCCTGAAGGACCGCCACCTTTGAATACTGGGTATTAATGACATGAATCTATGCAGATATGAGATTTAAATTAGATAAAAAAACCTCACTACGATAAAATAGTGAGGTTTTCATTTTGCCTATTATATTGAGTCAATCACTCAGAAACTTTCCCTGACAAAGACATCACTTGAAGTTCAAGTCTTTTCATTTCTCTTAGAATGGCATTTTTGTCCATTTGCATCCAAGCGAAAACTTTCAACATGCTTACACCTAGCAAGAAGACCAAGCTTCCGAATCCCCATTTTATCAGATCATTTGTAGATTCGACGGTGAAGAATTGAATACAGCTATAGACAAACAATACAAAAAAGATCAATATCATGATATTCATAATAATAAGTATCCACGCATTTTTTCCTTTGAATAATCCAAAGATCATTTCAAAAACATTCTGCTCTTCTAAAGAATCATAGAATTTAGCCTCTTCTTGAGTCAAAGTATCCTTAATCAATAGATCGATTTCTTCCATTTTATTTCTCATAATTTATCTTTTTTAATAATGATTTTAATTTTTCTCTTGCTTTAAATAATCTTGATTTAACGGTACCTTGAGGGATTCCTAAAAAAGAACTTATTTCCCCTAGTGAATACTCCTCCACATAAAACAATCTGATTACATCCTGTTTCTCCTTGGGCAATTGATGAATGGCTTTTAACAATGCTTTTTTTATATGAATCCTATCCCCATCCTTCGAATCTTCATCATCAATATTCGCATTGATGGATTTCATTCTGTTACTTTCTTTCTTTTTTTTGTTTACAAAATCTATTGCCTTTGTATAGACTATTCTTAGAGCCCAACTTTTAAAACTATCAGCATTCTTCAATGTATTTAGTTTATCAATTATGGTCAGCCAGCTGTCTTGAGCTACATCTTTGGCAGTTTCCTTATTCCTTGTAATCCAAAATGCCTTTTCACAAAATATTTTGTGCCAGCGTCTTACGAGAATTGGTAAGACTGATCTATCCCCAGAATTATATTTCTCCACTAAAATTCTATCCGATGGATTTTGTTTTGTACTCATTTGTCTCAATAAGAATTACACCCCAAAGACTGGTAAATGTTCGAAAGGTTCACTTTTTTAAGAATTAATAATGAAAATAAAAGATAAAAAGACATGAAATATGGAAATTGAATGAATTCTAGCCATGAAATTCAACTCGGAGGTAGAACCTATAAGTTCTAATGAGACATCCATAAATCTGTTCGTAATCCGTCAATGGTTTGAGAAAAGCGTAAGCTGGGGAAAGAGCTTAACAAACTTAACAAGTGGTGATTATTACATCTAAAGATAAACCTCCGATTGAATTATTGATTTTACATTGCAGTATGTTTACCAATATCAATGGTGGTTTATAATTATCTGTTCCGCCTAAATCTTGAAGTTCGACCAAGGACTTTTGTTTATCCGACAAAATATTATCAAAATCAAGACCAGCGTAATATCAAACTTTAAAGTCCTCAGATGAGGGCATAGTGGTTGACAATGATTACGACTCGTTTTCTGGAGATTCTATTTCTCCCAGCTCCAATCTTAGTTCTTCCAATTGGGTTTGATCAACTGGACTTGGTGCATCGATCATCACATCTCTACCTTGATTATTTTTTGGGAAGGCAATGAAGTCCCGGATTGATGATTGGCCATTCATCACAGCACACAATCTATCGAATCCAAATGCAATACCACCATGTGGTGGTGCACCATATTCAAATGCTCCCATCAAAAATCCAAATTGATCTTCGGCTTCCTCTTTGGTAAACCCTAAGAGGTCAAAGTTTTTGGATTGTAGTTCACGATCGTGTATCCTGATAGATCCGCCGCCAATCTCAGCACCATTGATGACCAAATCATAAGCATCAGCCTTGAGACTTTTCATTGTTTCGTGATCTCCATTGAGCATTCGACTTACATCTTCTTTTTTAGGTGAAGTAAATGGGTGGTGCATAGCGTGGAATCGCTCTGACTCCTCATCCCATTCCAATAACGGAAAGTCAACTACCCATAATGGTTTGAAATCCCCTTCTTTCATAAGTCCCAATCTGCGACCCATTTCAAGGCGTAGTTCGTTTAATTGTTTTCTCGTTTTCTCCGCTTCTCCAGACAACACGAATATTACATCACCGGGCTTTGCTCCAAATTTTTCTCCCCACCCTTTAAGCGCTTCATCGTCAAAGAACTTGCCTACAGTAGATTTAATGCTTCCATCCTCTTGAAACTTTACATACACTAAGCCTTTAGCTCCGATTTGTGGTCTTTGTATCCACTCTGTAAGCTTCTTCATATCCTTGTTCGAATAAGAATCTGCTATTCCTTCAGCACATATTCCGACCACAAGTTCTGAATTATCAAAAACCCCAAAGCCTTTATTTTGAGCGATATCATTCAATTCCACAAACTCCATATCAAATCTCAGGTCAGGCTTATCAGAACCATATCTTCTCAATGCTTCGTCATAGTCCATTCTAGGAAAATCTGGAAGCTCTACATCCAAGGTATGCTTGAATAGGTGTTTTGTCAATCCCTCAAAAGTATTCAAGATATCATCGATAGTAACGAATGACATTTCGCAATCTATCTGGGTAAATTCTGGTTGTCTATCCGCACGTAAATCTTCATCTCTAAAGCATTTTACAATTTGAAAATACTTGTCCATTCCACCTACCATCAAGATTTGCTTGAAAGTCTGCGGTGATTGAGGCAAAGCATAAAATTGTCCTGGATTCAGTCTACTCGGCACTACAAAGTCCCTTGCTCCCTCAGGTGTACTCTTGATAAGGAATGGAGTTTCTATCTCAACAAAATCCTGGCTATCCAAATACTTTCTAGTTTCCAAAGCCAATTTGCTTCTGAAAATGATGTTGTTTTTTACAGCATCTCTTCGGATATCAAGATATCTGTATTTCATTCTCAAATCATCACCGCCATCAGTATCTTCTTCGATTGTAAATGGAGGAGTTTTTGCGGCATTGAGCACTTTCAACTCAGTCACAATGATTTCAATATTTCCAGTAGCTCGATTCGGATTTTTATTTGATCTTTCTTGTACCGTTCCAGTAGCATGGATTACAAACTCTCTTCCCAGTTTTCTGGCCAACTCACACAATTCGGCATTGTCATCCATATTAAATACCAGCTGAGTGATACCGTAACGATCACGTAGATCGACAAAAGTCATTCCTCCAAGGTCTCTGCTTTTTTGGACCCATCCGCTTAAGAATACTTCTTGGCCAACATGGCTCATTCTTAGTTCTCCACAATTATGCGATCTATACATGATTTGTTATTTTTTAATTTGAAGGTGCAAAGGTAAGGAATGGTATTATAATAAAGTATGTTTTATAGAATGGATTTCCCAGCGATTACTTTAGGCAGAAACTGGTTATGGTTACGGTTTTAAAAAGCATCTTGGATTTTGACAATCTTGAGGTGCACCAAGGATTCTCAAAGGAATAATAAATGAAAAATTAAGTAGATGCTTACTCCGATTCGAATCTCAAGTATTCATTGAGGTCGGTGTAGGTATCTTTTAATGCTTGAATTTGTTCATCGTTGATTTCTCGGCCATTGATATACGGAACGATCTTAGCTTCTAATATTCCCTTTCTCAACAATTCGCTTTTTAGATTTCTGGCCAGACTATATGTATCAAATACACCCAGCGTGTACGTATAAGAATCATCTTTCATGTCCTTTTCTATGATTCCACTTTCGTAGTCTCTTATTACATCGGCCTTGAATATCTGCTTAGTTTTGGCAATTTGAATTTTGTAAGCCAAATCTACCATGGTGTTGTAATAGTTTTCGAAAGTTGGATCTTTGAAACCATCTGATACAGAAGGTCTTTCTTCTATAATTGCCAATCGTTTTTGAGGGATGTTGGTAAATGAGATATCTATTCTCCGATTATTTTTTTCTGCCAATCTGCTTACTTGATCCCCTGTTTGAATGGTATGTGGGAAATTGGAGCCTAATCCTTCCACAGAAATTCGACTGATGTCAATTCCATTTTTAACTAAGTATTCGGCAGCTTTTTCAGACCTTTTGATCGAAAAATACAAATCAAATTCTCGCATTCCTTCTTTAATAGAATGACCTGAAAACGTTACATGCAATTCAGGATAGATGACCATCAGGTCTTTGACCCTTTTCATTTTACCAGAATTCGCTGGATTCAATATTATTTCATCATTCCCATAGTACAATGGGCTATTCAAAAATTCTTTTTTGGTAAATGTCTCTTCTACCAAGGTATTCTCCATCGAATCAGAATTTTCTGCCGATTCCTCTGAAATTAGTTCTTCAGTTTCCTCACGCATAAAATACAATTCCTCTGTATACCTCAATTGTTCTGTAACCTGATTCTTAAAATAGGCCATGTACAAATCACTTCCACCATAAGAGTCTGGACGATCAGATGAAAAAACAGCGGTCATCCCATCTGTTGAAATGGAAAAATTTTTATCATCCATGGATGAATTTATCGGAACTCCAAGGTTTTTCGGAGAAGTCCATTTTTTGGTTTTGACATTGTAATCGGTAGAATAAATATCGAAGTTTCCAAAACTCTCTATCCTATTTGTACTAAAAAACAACTTGGTTCCACTCTTGGTCAAAAAAGGACTGATTTCATCATATTTTGAATTCACCTCTGGTCCTAAATTTACAGGTTCATCCCATTCTCCATCTTTCTTCACTGAAATATACAAGTCATATCCTCCAAATCCACCTTTTCTCTTACTAGCAAAAATTAGTGTATTGTTATTGAATACTTGCAAATACTTATCTCCTAATTCTGAAACGACCGGAGATAAAAACAACTTTGGAAAAGCTTCAGGATCTTTGTCAATCGAAAATGTATCCGCATACAATTGTCCTGTCTTTCCGTCCTGTGATTTCAAAAAATACATGACCGAACCATCTGGATTGAAAGCTTCAATGAGATCATTCTTGGGTCCATTTAAAATTGGATGGAATGCGCTTACAGGTGTCCAATTACCCCCAGAAAGCTCTGCGGCATACATGTCAGCAGAATATTTACCATAAATTTCGTCCTTGTACCCTTTAGCATTTCTCAATCCACCATGCGATCCAGATCTATTCGATGAGAAATAATATTTGTTTTGAGAAGTTGGACTTTGAATGGGGTTCATTTCGTCATACTCCGTATTCACACTCTGGCCCATATTTTCAACAAATGCGATCTGATCATTGAATTGATTATCCATCCCATATTTGCATTGCTTTATCAAGTCAATGATGCGATACTTCTCTTCTGAGTCATCTACATACCTCAAATAGTTTTTATAAAATCTGGAAGCGTCAGCAAATAACTTTTCTCCATGCATTGCTCTTGCTGCATAGTAGTAAATTTCTTTTTTGTCATACCCCATCCTCCTTGCATTCGTAAGATCTTGAATGGCATCATCGATATTATTGGTATAAAAATTAGAAACTCCTCTTTTGTAGATTACATTTTCATCATGGTCTTTTTGATCCAGCTTATTATACAATTCTAATGCCTCACTGTATTTTTCGGCCTCAAAATATTTATTGGCCTGTTTTATAATACTTTTCTGCGCAGATGAAGAAAAGATCACTAAAAAACACAAAGAGGTTAGAATTAGTCTAAGCAAGTTCATATTAAATTCCTTGTTTGGTATCAAATCCTTCTAAATAATCGGCTACTCTCCTCAAGAAAGATCCTCCGAGAAAGCCATCAACGACTCTATGATCATAAGAAAGAGATAAAAACATCATGTGCCTAATAGCGATGACATCTCCATGCTCAGTCTCAAGAACTGCGGGCTTTTTCTTAATGGCACCGACAGCCATAATCGCTACTTGAGGTTGATTTATTATTGGAGTTCCCATTACATTTCCAAATGTTCCCACATTGGTCAATGTAAAGGTACCACCTTGAATATCGTCTGGTTTAAGTTTATTGCCTCTTGCTCGCGTAGCCAAATCATTTACCTTCTTGGTCAATCCTACAAGATTGAGCTGATCTGCATTCTTGATTACTGGTACAATAAGATTTCCAGAAGGAAGAGCAGCAGCCATTCCTATATTGATATCTTTTTTGACAATGATATTCGTACCGTCAACGGACACATTGATCAATGGAAAATCACGAATCGCTCTGGCCACAGCTTCCATAAATATAGGAGTAAAAGTAATTTTCTCTCCATGATTTTTCTGAAACTCACCCTTTATAGCATTTCTCCAATTTACGATATTGGTTACATCTGCTTCCACAAATGAAGTCACGTGCGGAGATGTATGTTTGCTCATTACCATATGATCGGCGATAAGCTTTCTCATACGGTCCATTTCTATAATTTCATTATTGCCGCTAGATGTGGTAGAAGCAGGACTTGATGTTTGAGTGCTGATGCCATTCGAAGTCGAAGCGGGTGAGGTGGTCGTAGTGGCTGTACTAGTCGCTGTACTCACACTTCCATTCGCTGCAGATGGTTTCCCATTAGAAATATAATTCAAAATATCTCTTTTGGTTACTCTTCCCTTCGCTCCACTGCCTTGGATAGAATCCAATTCTGAAATACTGATATTTTCTTGCTTGGCAATGTTTTTAACAAGCGGAGAATAAAATCTATTTGAATCTGCGGATTTTGTGCTTGAAGCAGCTGCAGGAATAGTTTCTGGCACAAATGGAATTTCTTCTTTTTTACTTTCCTTCGCTTCTTGCGGGATTTCTTCTTTAGGTGCTTCAGCTTTTTCAGCGACCGCTGGACTGGCAGATGGCTCCTCGCCTTCTGTAGCTATTATGGCAATTGCCTTACCGACTTCTACAATTGCGTCTTCTTGATAAAGTACTTCCACAATCTTCCCTGCAACAGGAGAAGGAATTTCAGAATCTACTTTATCAGTTGCTATTTCCAAGATTGTCTCATCCAACTCAACAGTATCACCGACATTCTTTACCCATTTAAGAATAGTCGCTTCCATAATACTTTCACCCATCTTGGGCATAATCAATTCTACTTTAGCCATATGCTATCGTTCTTTTTTTAAAGATTCATTCGTGGTTAAGGTATAAACGAATATATCAATATGAAAAATGCTCAAACTTCTCTCAAGTTCATTTTTCGCAATTCTTGCGCAAAATTACTACTATTATTGAGCCTTTAAAAATTTTCTTAAAACATTCAATGCATAATTACTTGCGTATTCAATGTTTTTCTGTCTATTCTTCCCTGCGGATAATTTTAGAGTATCTATTTTACTTGCATTTCCACATGCAATCCATATCGTACCTACTGGCTTCTCTTCACTTCCTCCACCTGGTCCTGCAATACCAGATATCGCCACAGATACATCTACTCCTAAATGATCATTGGCACCGATGACCATTTCTTTTACTGTCTGTTCACTTACAGCACCATAGGTCTCCAATGTATTCATTTTCACACCGAGAAGTCTATTTTTCAGCTCATTCGAATAAGTGGTCACCGATCCTTGAAAATAAGCTGATGATCCTGGTGTTTCAACAATTTTGCTACTTACCAATCCGCCCGTACATGATTCAGCCGTACCTATTTTGAGCCCTTTGTTCAGGGCAAGAGATCCTATTTTACTGGAGAGCGTATCATTTCCATATCCATATACTAAATCGCCAAGAATTTCTTCTATTTCATTGGCAAACGAGTATACTTCCTGCTCCAGCTCAGATTCATTTTCTCCTACTGCTGTCAATCGGAGCTTTACCGATCCCAAATTTGGCAGATATGCTATGCTGATATGACTCGGGAGTCGATTTATTATTACTTCGATTTTGTCCGCTATTCTTGATTCGCCTTCTCCCGCTGTCAAAATCGTATGATGAAAAATGGTCTGACTGTTGGCGTTTTTCAAAAGAGGCAGAACACTATTTTCCATAATATACTTCATCTCGTAAGGCACTCCGGGCATACTAATAAGGAGTTTTCCATTTTGCTCGAACAACATACCTGGAGCGGTTCCCATTTTGTTCTCTAGAAGTTTTGCTCCGTCTGGCATAAAACATTGCTCCTTATGTGCTGCGGTACTCGATCTTCCCCATCGAGCGAAAAGTTTTAGTATTCTTTCATAGGTCGGTTCGTCAAATCGCATGCCCATACCAAAGTAATCCGCCATTACTTTTTTGGTAATGTCATCTTTTGTAGGCCCCAGTCCTCCAGTAATCAGAATAACATCCGCTTTTTGAAGTGCTCGGTCGAGACCACTTACGATCCCTTCCCTAGAATCTGACACTGCTAATTTTTCGACTATTTCGATGCCCAAACCATTCAGCATTTCACCCATCCAGGCAGAGTTGGTGTCTATCGTTTGACCAATTAATAATTCGTCGCCTATGGTTAGAATTACAGCTTTGTTCATTTATTAATATTTGGTAAAGTGTTTTTTATTATTGCCTATATAATTTAAATATCATCTACACCTTCTTCCCATATCGACACATTGGTCTTCACTCTGCTGGATCAGTCTGTCATTCTTCTTCTGAGCTGCTCAATTTTTTATCCTCTACCTTGTCATTCAAAAAAGTATTGAGCTTGTCAATAGGGACTGTTGTTTCCATCTCACCAAATTCATTGATTTTAATATTAAAACCATCCAATTCTTCATGAACAACGGGCTTCCCCTTTTTTTTCATCTTTTTAGGCATTCTGGCGATTTTTGATTTCTGTAAATTTCTCCAAACTCGACTTCATTCTAGAAACCACTTCATCTCTTCCAATGAGTTCCATTGTTTCAAACAAGTCAGGTCCTTTCATTGTTCCGCATGTACCCAATCTTAGTATAGGCATAATGGCGCCAAAACCCAACTCATGATCGGCTATATAAGACTTGATCGATGATTCTATAGCCGAGGAAGTGAATTGCTGCATTCCATCCAAGATTTCAATCATCGCATCAAAATGAGGTCGGTTTTCAAGTTTGTATTTCTTTCGAGCCATTTTTTCCTCAATTTCTTCTGGCATTTTGAAGAAAAAAGATCCAGCTGTAAAGAAATCTGGTAACATCTCTACCCTCTCCTTCATCAACTCTACAAACTTTATCAGATAATCATCAGACACCTCAATTTCTCTTTCGGCAAGCATTGGTTTTAGCATTTCCGCCAATTCGGTATTTGGCTTGGCAATGATATACTGCTGATTAAACCATCTCGACTTGTCCACATCAAATCGTGCTCCAGATTTCACTATTCTTTTTGTATCAAAAATATTTATCAGCTCGTCCATGCTGAAGGTCTCCTCATCATTCCCTGGATTCCATCCCAATAACGATACAAAATTAATAACTGCTTCGGGCAAGTATCCTGCTTCGTAGAATCCAATAAATGTTTCATCATCTTTGGCATCGTACCAATCAAATGGAAATACTGGAAAACCAAATTTTGCACCATCTCGCTTACCTAATTTCCCCTTTCCTGTTGGTTTTAATATCAATGGAAGGTGAGAAAACGAAGGAGGCGTCCAGCCAAAATATTCATACATCAATATATGGTGGGCAGTACTTGGCAGCCACTCCTCTCCTCTAATCACATGGGTGATTTCCATCAAATGGTCATCTACGATATTCGCCAGGTGGTAAGTAGGCATTCCATCTGCCTTGAAGATGATTTTTTCATCCAGCTCACTCGAATTGAAAGTCACTTCGCCTCTTACTTCATCATGAATAGTAATATCTCTTCCTTCCTGAATCTTAAGCCTGATAGTAATATTCTCCCCTTTATCCAATAGTGCTTGCGTCTCTTCCTTTGACAATGAAAGGCTATTTCTCATCTCGCCACGGGTAGAAAAATTGTATTTCACACCATGGTTTCCAGCTTCTTCATTTTTCTTTCTCCATGCATCCAACTCCTCTCCTGAATCAAAGCAGTAATAAGCATGGCCTTTATCAACCAATTCTTGTGCATATTTACCATATAGAGATTTCCGTTCAGATTGACGATATGGACCATGTTCGCCGCCAAAATCTGTCCCTTCATCGGGAGTCAAACCAAACCAATTCAATGACTTGACAATATATTCTTCCGCACCAGGCACAGACCTTACCTGATCCGTATCTTCTATTCTAAGAATGAATGTACCGTTGTGCTTTTTAGCAAATAAATAGTTGTAAAGTGCTGTCCTCACACCACCGATATGCAATGGCCCTGTAGGACTAGGTGCAAATCGAACTCTTACATTTGTCATGAATCTTTTATTTTTTGAACCGCAAAGGTACGGGTTATGAAGTTGGAAAGATTGAAAAAATTAAGAAAGATTGGAAGATTGAGAAAAGAATGTTGAATTTAAAGTATTGGGATTAAAGTTTCGTCTTTTAATATCTTTTCGGCTACTACTTTGTCATAAACCATGAGCATCATGAAGCCACCTCCACCAGCGCCACATATTTTCATATCAAAGCTGCAGGATGTGTGTCCTTTTTTCCATAACTCAGCATATTTTTGAGGTATTAGAATGCCCAAATAATTGTATTGTGCCCAGCTTAATTTTTGGAAATTATTTATAAAAGAGCTCGTGTGATTTAGCAAATAGTCATCTATCAATTGATTATTGACATCTGAAATTTCATCTATTCGTTTTCTGAATTCTTCACTCTTTTCGTAAGTTTTCAGGTAGGCCTCTACCAAAGGCGCAGTCCTTCTTGGCATTTTGGTATCCAACAAAAATAGAGAAGAATCAATATCAGTATTTTGTTTGTCAATTAATTCAACGTTGTCGGCATCGTGAATCAATATGGGCTGATTAAGATAACAGACCAATGGGTCGAGCCCTGAAGATGAGCCGTGATAACATGATTCGATCAAGCCCAATGTTTTTCTTAATTCATTCAAGGTCAAATGCTCTTTTTCCTTTCTGAATGCATCGAATATTGCAGCTGTAACACTTGCACTGCTGCCAAGTCCGTAACCTTGTGGTATGGTAGAATCAAAGGCAAGCCCTTTGGCAGTTTGATATTCTAAATCATCGAAATCGAAATTTTCCAATTTGCCATCGTAGTAGACTTTAAGGAGGTATTGCTTGAGTTTTTGAATTTCCAGAGCCGAAGGATGATTCTTTTCATATATCCAAGAACCTGAATATTTGTCAAAAGGAATAGCAAGGGCCTTGGTACCATTCAATACGGTATATTCTCCAAACAGGAGGACTTTAGAATTGTATTTTTTGCCTACTTCCATTTAATATTTAAAGAAAGATTAATCGCTAATTTAAGGTGAATTATGATTAACCATAAATCTATTTTTCTGACCTAAGGTAATATGCATTATTCAAACTGCTAATGCCGCAAAATTAAAAATTTGAATTAAGCTACGAAGCACATATAAAGGGGACTTTGCCTACTTCCTGTATCTGAATATTTTTAATTAACCATTCCATTTAAATCAAAGAAGGCTGATCAATTAAGACCAGCCTTCTTATAAATCTTTAGAATTTCATCAAGAAATTAAATGAAAGGCGCAATAACTAGTGCTACTACTGACATCAATTTCAATAATATATTTAGAGATGGTCCAGAAGTATCCTTGAATGGATCTCCAACTGTATCTCCAACTACTGTCGCCTTATGTGCTTCAGATCCTTTATAGTGCATCACACCATCAATCTCTACACCTTCTTCGAACATTTTCTTGGCATTATCCCATGCACCACCTGCATTTGACTGGAAGATGGCCATCAATACACCACAAACGGTAACTCCTGCCAATACTCCACCCAACATTTCAGCTCCACCTAAGAATCCAAATGCTACTGGTGTCAATACTGCGATAAGACCTGGTAATACCATTTCTCTGATAGAAGCTTTTGTAGATATCTCTACACACTTGCTGTATTCAGCTTTTCCGTCAGCACCTTCGAAGGTTGCAACATCATCATCTGACCAATCTTTTTGATCTTTTCCTTCATTCTTTTTCATTACGGCCAATGCAGCTTTCAATTCTGGAATATCAGCAAATTGTCTTCTTACCTCGTTGATCATATCCATTGCTGCTTTTCCTACCGCATTCATTGACAATGCAGAGAACAAGAATGGAAGCATACCACCTACTAATAGTCCGGCCATTACTTTTGGCTGAGCGATATCAATAGAAGTGATACCTGCAGTAGCCATGAATGCGGCAAACAATGCCAAAGCTGTCAATGCAGCAGATCCAATAGCGAATCCTTTTCCGATCGCTGCTGTAGTATTTCCTACTGCATCCAATTTATCTGTTCTTTGTCTTACTTCTTTTGGAAGTTCAGCCATCTCAGCGATACCTCCTGCATTATCAGCGATAGGTCCGTATGCATCTACAGCCAATTGGATTCCTGTATTGGAAAGCATACCTACGGCAGCAATAGCAATACCATATAATCCTGCGAAATAGTGAGCACCCAAGATAGCTGCTGCTAAAACGATGATTGGCAATGCAGTCGAGATCATTCCAACTCCTAGTCCAGAAATAATGTTGGTAGCAGCTCCTGTCAAAGATTGCTTTACAATTGAAAGTACTGGTTTTGTACCTGTACCTGTATAAAACTCTGTAATAATTCCGATCAATAGACCCGCTACAAGTCCACATACAACAGCAAAGAAAACACCCGTTGACGTAAATTCTGTACCTGCAACTGTCCAAGCTTCTGGCAACATCCACTTAGCGATTGCAAATGTAGCGGCCAACATCAAACCTGCAGAAATAAATTCTCCAAGATTCAGTGCCTTTTGTGGATCACCACCTTCTTTCACTCTTACGAAGAATGTACCAATGATTGAAGTAATGATACCTACTGAAGCTAAAACTAATGGAAGCAATACTGCATTCATTCCTCCAAAATCATTTGTGGAAGCAAAACCAGCTGTACCAATAAATGTAGCACCAAGTACCATAGTACCAAT
Source organism: Saprospiraceae bacterium (assembly GCA_965230575.1). Lineage (GTDB taxonomy): Bacteria > Bacteroidota > Bacteroidia > Chitinophagales > Saprospiraceae > CAJXUU01. Next base: position 3,006,540 of record OZ246013.1, on the reverse strand, counting down.
GATAGAACCCACATAAGATTCGAAAAGATCGGCTCCCATACCTGCAACATCACCTACATTATCACCAACATTGTCCGCGATTGTCGCTGGATTCAATGGGTGATCTTCTGGAATTCCAGCTTCTACTTTACCCACGAGGTCAGCTCCAACATCGGCAGCTTTTGTATAAATACCACCTCCTACTCTTGCGAAAAGGGCGATAGATGAAGCTCCAAATGAAAAACCTGTCAATACTGTGATAACTCTTGTCACAGCATCTCCATCTGCTACACCAAACATTGATGAGTATACGAGGAATAGTGCTCCAAGTCCTAAAACTCCAAGTCCTACAACTCCTAGTCCCATTACTGCTCCACCTGCAAAGGCAACTTCCAATGCCTTACCAAGGCTTGATCTTGCTGCACTTGTAGTTCGAACATTGGCTTTAGTCGCTACCTTCATTCCAATAAATCCAGCAAGTGCCGAACATATAGCTCCTAATACGAAAGATAAGGCAACTAAAGGTGAAGATGCTTCAGAGTTTCCACTTATTCCTAATAGGATTGCAACTGCCAAAACGAATATGGAAAGTACTTTATATTCCGCTTTAAGAAACGACATAGCACCTTCTGAAATGTGCTTTGCAATTTTAGCCATTTTGTCTGTCCCTACATCTTGCTTAGATACCCATCCTGACTTCCAGAAAGTATATAATAATGCAAGTACTCCAAATACTGGAATTACATATATTAAATTTTGTCCCATTAGATTGATTTTTAGTTTTAAAGTTTGATTGTAATATATATTTCTAAAGGATATTTTTCATTAATTATATATCCTCGAAAATTTATTTCGGCGGCAAAAGTACAGTTATTATTATAAATGGCAAAGTCAACAATTCAACATATATATGAAAAATTCTATATGAGGTGTTTTTCTGGAAAATATGGCCCAAATTCGAGCAAAAAAAAATGAGGTAATGCAGCGCACCACCTCAACCCTAACCAAATGAAACCAATATAAAATTGATTTAACTTATTGTAAAAGTAACAATAAGTATGGAAACTGCATAGTTTGCTGGAGTTTTTCTTGATAAATAGATGTATTATTCAAATTAGCATGGATAAAATGAATAAAATTCAATAATTGTGCTTCTGAATTAACCTTATTGCATCAGCATATTGAAAAAAGTAGATTTAGAAATAAAATAGCCTCCCATGATAGAATTCATAGAAGGCTATTTCTTTGCAAGAATTATATAATTATTTTACCACAATCAACTTCTTGACTTCTTTAAAGTCATTTTGTGTAATATGAATCATATAAACACCAACAGGTAAATTAGTAATTTCAATTTCTTTATAATTCCTGTCTCCATTACTTTCAGGTATCAGTGTAGATTGAATCAATCTTCCTTCTGCATTCAGTATACTTACATTCACATCATTTGCAGATGCCAAGTCTATTGTCAACCTAGAAAGGCCTACACTAGGATTTGGATATAAGCTTACTCGATTCTCATTGTCCTTGACCGTCGTGAAAACTATAGAACTATAATCAAATTTACCATCCAGGTCTACTTGTTTGATTCTATAATAGTACTTACCAGGTCTGGCATTGTCATAATCATTAATGCTGTAATTCTGAACACCTAGACCTTGGCCAGAATCAACTTCATCAATTGAATAAAACTCTGATTCTGATTCATGTCTTCTCTCAACTTCGAAGTAATCATTATTGATCTCACTCGCAGTGCTCCATCTCACCTCATTATAATCACCTTTCCACTCTGCTCCTATGGAAAGCCATACTACTGGTAAAATTCCAAATTGAACACCAGCATCTACACTCTTGATTTCATCTCCTGGCTTCATACTGATCAAATCCGTCGTATTGAAACCATAAGCATGATTCACATCACTATCAAGCTCATCATCTCCAGCATCAGGAACGATAAATCCATACCCTTCTGGTGGACTAAATCTTAGATAGTAATCCTGCTTCTGTAAGTATTCGATGCTGTACACACCCAAACTATTGGTAACAGATTCTCCAACTTTCTCTCCATCCACATTAAATGCTTCTACAAGAACACCACTAATCTTCTGCTCATTTTCTTCTTGAAGACCATTGTAATTTTCATCCAGCCATACCAGATTACCTACTGTTGCCATCGGATAGAATCCTGCTCCAATCTTATTGAACTGATCACCAGATTCAACTGTAAATGCTGCTGTGGTACCCTGTCCAAAATTGTTGGTTAAGTCACTATCAAAAGCGGATTCTGAAGGATGACCAATTGGAAGACTATTAAATATATTCGGAACAGTCTGAACAAGTCCAATAGGTGGCATCTCTATTTCAATATAATATGTACCTGGTGGCGCGCAGAATTGGTAGTATCCATCATCAGACGGTGTACCTGGCTTATGCCCTGTAGTAGTCTCATCATATAATACATAGCTGCCATTCACAAGCCTGTAAAGATTTACTATCAAGCCATTAATACCATTTTCTGTTGGATCGAATATATCATCTTCATCTACATCGTACCAAACATTCTCACCAATCGGCACACAGATATAGTACCCAGCATCAAACGAGTAATCATCTTGAGAAGGTTGAAGCGTAAATAGATCTGTAGTACTTCCTTCTTCTGTGAATACAAAATTAGTCACATCACTATCCAATTCGTCATCTCCACCTTCATTAGCTGGACTAAGTGTATATCCCTCAGGATCAACAAATACCAAGTAATAAGTATCTGTATTCAGGTCATTGAAGAAGTATTCACCATTTCCATCTGTTTCGGTAACTCCTACAACATTATTCTCATCATCGTAAAGAATCACCATAACACCTGGGATTCCTTGCTCTCCATTGTCTTGAATTCCATCTCCATCTTCATCATGCCATACAAAGTCTCCTATGTTGACTGTCAGCGGTACTAATCCAGCATCCATATCAAGGTTCACTTCATCTGGTGCCAATGTGAAGCACGGTATGATACCTGCAGCATTTGCGTCACTGTCATTGGCCTCATCAGTGGCGTTTGGAATAGTGAAGTCACATCCTTCTGGTAAATTTGAAATATCAAAACTTAGTTGATAGTCACCAGGTATCAGGTTTTCAAATAAAAACTCTCCATTAGATCCTGAAACCAGACTTGCCAACTCCATTCCTGCACAATCTTGCAAGCTTACAATAACTCCTTCAACTCCAGGTTCATTCGGTCCATTGATTCCATCTCCATTCAAATCTTTGAAAATTACATCTCCGACAGAAGCGAAACAATCACCAACTACTACTGTCACGTAAGTATTCGTCCGTGGACAAATTGAGATGTCATCTGGTGTAAATGTTCCAATAATGTTTATCACATCTCCAGCTACATATCCTGAAGGATCAAATTCTGAAATTGGAGTTTCTGCGCCACTTTGATCTCTAATAACAAATACTGTTGTACCTGGAACATCCAGACCATTGATCGATGCTGAAGCAGTCAATTGTATCGGTTCGTCATATATACAAACTTCAACATTCAACGGTGTCATTAATAGATCATATGCTTCACACGATCTGCTCAATGAAAGATTTTGCACACCATTCGTAACGGTTACAGAAAATCCTTCTCTGTCATTGTGCAAGAAATCATAGATATAGATTCCTGGCAAGATTTCCTGCATTTGAGTACCAATCGTCACAGGAATATCCAATACAGGGTCGATTTCAAACATTCCAGTCTGACTCAATACTGTGAATTGACTTCCGGGAGTACCTGTCACAATAATTCTATCTTGGAATTTAAGTACATCATCTTCTTCATATTCTCTGAAATAACATGCACAAGGATCAGAAATCTCGAATTCTGGATTTACATAGATACCTATATCCCATCTTGTATCACTTTCTCCTGATACTAATGTTGTAGTTTCAGAAATAAGCGTTACTGGATCAACATCACTATCTACTGTATCATCTCCCATGGCATTTACTGGTGAAACTTCATATTCTGCTCCTGGATCAAAACCAATGTAATAATCTCCTGGTATCAAATCGGTAAACATGTACCAACCAAATTCATTTGTAGTCTCTGTACCAAGGTAGGTGCCATCTCCACTATATAATTCTACTTCCATGCCTACTGCTGGCAATTCATCATCATCGAACACACCATTTTCATTGGCATCAAACCATACAAAATCTCCTAGTTCAGCATTTTGATAAATACCCAAATCCCAAGAATCATCTAACTCACCTGGATCCAAAGTTGTGAATATTGTCAATCCATCGATTCCGGCATCACTATCAATTTGATCAGTCGGCTCTGCATTCTGAGGACTAATATTCCAGTCACCAGTTAGGTCTGTCAAATCAAATTGCAGTTGATAATCTCCAGGTATCAAATCTTCAATTAAGTAGTAGCCATTGGCATCAGTCGTATCTATGCCAACAACATTGCCATTGATATCCAGTGCACTAACGATTACGCCTAAAATTCCTGATTCTCCATTATTCTGGATTCCATCTGCATTCTCATCAACCCATACAAAATCTCCAATATCTGCATTAGGAATAATGTTTATCAAGGCTGGGTCGAAATCATCGCCACCATTGCTATCATTCGTATTGTCATCCATCGGATCTGGATCACTATTTTGATCATTTCCTGGCTCTGAATCATCATCTTGAGCTAGATTACCCATTTCATCGAATGCACTATTAATCTCCGCATTATTTACAATTCCTGTTCCAGTAAAATCAGGATCAACTATGAATGTAATACTTACCGTTGCGGAATCTCCTGCTGCTATAAATGGTATTGCGACATCCAAGGTAGCTACATCATCTACCTCTGTCCAATCATTATCTGTCAATATCAAACCTTCAGGAATGTAGTCATTGACTTGTACATCATATGCATCAATAGTACCTTGATTAAATACTTCTATATCAAATGTAACCGTACTTCCTGGTCTAATAGGATCATCTGTCGGTTCGCCCAGTGTCTTGATTAGTGCCAAATCAAAGGTTTGATTTACACTTATTGTCTCTGGATCTTCATCATCTTCATACTCTGGTCCATCTTCATTATTCGGAGTACTATCTTCATCATCAGGAGGTGTATTACCTTCACTATCTTCTGCTGATACTACTTCAGCTACATTTGTAATTTCTGTACCCATGAAGTCATCGGCAATTGTAAACGTAATGCTCACAGTTTCTGACGCTCCACTTGGAATGCTTGCAATCGGGGTGACTAATGTAGCAACTCCATCCGTTTCTGACCAGTTGATATCATCTAATACAAGTCCTTCTGGAATATTGTCACCAACTTGAACATTGGTTGCATCCAAATCTCCTTCATTCGTTACCACAATATCAAATGTCACGATGCTTCCTTGAATCAAGGAATCTGCAGTTGGCTCTCCAATAGTTTTGGTTAATGCCAAATCAAATGTTCCATACAATCCAAAGTCTACTGTCATGTCTCCATTGTCATCCTGATCATCTGCGTCATCTTGTCCATTGCCTTGACCTGTCTCTTCTGTCGTTGGCTCTGTCCCTCCTGTCAAGTTGATACTTGGGGAGAATATCTCATCACCTGACATTTCCTGGATTCCATTGTCATCATTATCCGTCTCACTATCCATTTCATTCGTTATTGTCGAACTCAATGGCAGACTGTCCAGTGGTTCTACTCCCACTACATAATCTCCCGGTAATAGATTTCCAAAGAAGTAGTCTCCAAATTCATCGGTCGTCACTGTCGCTATCGCTCCTCCATCTGGTTCACCATTCATGTCTACATCTGCATATAGATTTACTACTACTCCTTCCAGGCCATCTTCTGTCGCCTCATCATACCATCCATTGTTGTTCGCATCTCCGAAGACTGTGCTTCCTATGCTTACATATGGTACCAGTCCAAAGTCTACTGTCATGTTTCCATCATCATCATTTGGCTCATCCTGAGCTCCGCCTTGTCCTGTTTCATCTTCTTCCTCTCCGTTTTGAGTTAAGTTGATGCTTGGTGATAGTATCTCATCTCCTGCTGATGTTTGGATTCCATTGTCATCATTGTCTGTCTCATCATCATTCTCATTCGTAGTCGTACTACTTACTGCCAAGTCTGTGGTCGGCATCACTCCTACAATGTAATCACCTGGGAACAAGCCTCCGAAGAAGTAATTTCCAAATTCATCGGTCGTAGTCGTAGCTATCGCTCCTCCATCTGGCTCGCCATTCATATCTACATCTGCATACAAATTCACTTCTATGCCTTCGATACCATCTTCGGTAGCTTCATCGTATATACCATCATCGTTGCTATCTTCCCATACCGTACTTCCGATGCTCATGATTGGATCTACTTCTACTGATGCGCCATCGTAATCATCGCTGCCATCTGTCAAGTCGGTATCATCATCATTTGGATCCTGGGTACTTCCATCTTCATTGCCCGCTTCACTATCTACATCGTCTTGTGGATTGCCCATGTCATCTTCTACACTCTCTATCTCTGCATTGTTTACAATTGTACCACCTGGGTAGGTGTCATCTACTGTGAAGGTGATGCTCACTACCTCTGTCTCATCTGACAATATTGTGTCGATCGGTGTTACCAATCTTGCAGTGTCGCCTACCATCGTCCAATTGCCATCTGCCAAAGTCAAGCTTGTTGGTACGTAATCACTCACCTGCACGTTGTAGGCATCTGTACTTCCTTGATTGGTAATACTGATGTCAAAGGTCACTGTTCCGCCTGGTTGTAGTGGACTGTCTGTTGGTGTACCCAATACTTTGATCAACGCTAAATCATTGGTCTGACCTATATTGATCGTTTCTGGATCTTCATCATCTTCATAGTCTGGTCCATCTTCATTGTCTGGCTCACTATCCACATCTGGTTGTTCATTACCATCTTCATCTTCTGCATATACTACTTCTGCAACATTCGTAATCTGATTGCCCATGAAGTCAGCTGCTACAGTAAAGGTGATACTTACTGTTTCACTTTCTCCACTTAGGATACTGGCTATTGGTGTCATCAAGGTGGCTACTCCGCCTGATTCGTTCCAGTTGCCATCTGCTAATTCTAAACCGAATGGGATATTATCACCTACCTGTACATTGGTAGCATTCAAGTCTCCTTCATTTGTTACTATGATATCGAAGGTCACTGTGCTGCCTTGTTCGATTGGGTCATCTGTCGGTGCTCCCAATACTTTCTCTATCGCCAAGTCAAACGTTCCATACAATCCAAAGTCTACTGTCATATCTCCATTGTCATCCTGATCATCTGCGTTATCTTGTCCATTGCCTTGACCTGTCTCTTCTGTCGTTGGCTCGTCTCCTCCTGTCAAGTTGATACTTGGGGAGAAAATCTCATCGCCTGACATATCCTGGATTCCATTGTCATCATTGTCCGTCTCACTATCCATCTCATTCGTTATTGTCGAACTCAATGGCAGACTGTCTAATGGCATCACTCCCACTACATAATCTCCTGGTAATAAATTTCCAAAGAAGTAGTCTCCAAATTCATCCGTCGTCACTGTCGCTATCGCTCCTCCATCTGGTTCACCATTCATGTCTGCATCTGCATATAGATTTACTACTACTCCTTCCAGGCCATCTTCTGTAGCTTCATCATACCATCCATTGTTGTTTGCATCTCCGAATACTGTGCTTCCTATGCTTACATATGGTACTAGTCCAAAGTCTACTGTCATGTTTCCATCATCATCATTTGGCTCATCCTGGGCTCCTCCTTGTCCTGATTCATCTTCTTCCTCTCCGTTTTGAGTCAAGTTGATGCTTGGTGATAGTATCTCATCGCCTGCTGATGTCTGGATTCCATTGTCATCATTGTCTGTCTCATCATCATTCTCATTCGTAGTCGTACTACTTACTGCCAAGTCTGTGGTCGGCATCACTCCTACAATGTAATCACCTGGGAACAAGCCTCCGAAGAAGTAATTTCCAAATTCATCGGTCGTAGTCGTAGCTATCGCTCCTCCATCTGGCTCGCCATTCATATCTACATCTGCATACAAATTCACTTCTATGCCTTCGATACCATCTTCGGTAGCTTCATCGTATATACCATCATCGTTGCTATCTTCCCATACCGTACTTCCGATGCTCATGATTGGATCTACTTCTACTGATGCGCCATCGTAATCATCGCTGCCATCTGTCAAGTCGGTATCATCATCATTTGGATCCTGGGTACTTCCATCTTCATTGCCCGCTTCACTATCTACATCGTCTTGTGGATTGCCCATGTCATCTTCTACACTCTCTATCTCTGCATTGTTTACAATTGTACCGCCTGGGTAGGTGTCATCTACTGAGAAGGTGATGCTCACTACCTCTGTCTCATCTGACAATATTGTGTCGATCGGTGTTACCAATCTTGCAGTGTCGCCTACCATCGTCCAATTGCCATCTGCCAAAGTCAAGCCTGTTGGTACGTAATCGCTCACCTGTACATTGTAGGCATCTGTACTTCCTTGATTGGTAATACTGATGTCAAATGTCACTGTGCCACCTGGTTGTAGTGGACTGTCTGTTGGTGTACCCAATACTTTGATCAACGCTAAATCATTGGTCTGACCTATATTGATCGTTTCTGGATCTTCATCATCTTCATAGTCCGGTCCATCTTCATTGTCTGGCTCACTATCTACATCTGGCTGTTCATTGCCATCTTCATCTTCTGCATACACTACTTCTGCTACATTCGTAATCTGATTGCCCATGAAGTCAGCTGCTACTGTAAAGGTGATACTTACTGTTTCACTTTCTCCACTTAGGATACTGGCTATTGGTGTCATCAAGGTGGCTACTCCGCCTGATTCGTTCCAGTTGCCATCTGCTAATTCTAAACCAAATGGGATATTATCGCCTACCTGTACATTGGTAGCATTCAAGTCTCCTTCATTTGTTACTATGATATCGAAAGTCACTGTGCTGCCTTGTTCGATTGGGTCATCTGTCGGTGCTCCCAATACTTTCTCTATCGCCAAGTCAAACGTTCCATACAATCCAAAGTCAACCGTCATGTCTCCATTGTCATCCTGATCATCTGCATTATCTTGTCCATTGCCTTGACCTGTCTCTTCTGTCGTTGGCTCTGTTCCGCCTGTCAAGTTGATACTTGGGGAGAAAATCTCATCGCCTGACATATCCTGGATTCCATTGTCATCATTGTCCGTCTCACTATCCATTTCATTGGTAATCGTACTACTTAATGGCAGACTGTCTAATGGCATTACTCCCACTACATAATCTCCTGGTAATAGATTTCCAAAGAAGTAGTCTCCAAATTCATCGGTCGTCACTGTCGCTATCGCTCCTCCATCTGGTTCACCATTCATGTCTGCATCTGAATAGAGATTTACTACTACTCCTTCCAGGCCATCTTCTGTAGCTTCATCAAACCATCCATTATTGTTCGCATCTCCGAATACTGTGCTTCCTATGCTTACATATGGTACCAGTCCAAAGTCTACTGTCATGTTTCCATCATCATCATTTGGCTCGTCCTGAGCTCCGCCTTGTCCTATTTCATCTTCTTCCTCTCCGTTTTGAGTCAAGTTGATGCTTGGTGATAGTATCTCATCGCCTGCTGATGTTTGGATTCCATTGTCATCATTATCCGTCTCATCATCATTCTCATTCGTAGTCGTACTACTTACTGCCAAGTCTGTGGTTGGCATCACTCCTACGATATAATCACCTGGGAATAAGCCTCCAAAGAAGTAATTTCCAAATTCATCGGTCGTAGTCGTTGCTATCGCTCCTCCATCTGGCTCGCCATTCATATCTGCATCCACATACAAATTCACTTCTATGCCTTCGATGCCAGATTCATTCGATTCATCAAATATCCCATCATCATTGCTATCTTCCCATACCGTACTTCCGATGCTCATGATTGGATCTACTTCTACTGTCGCTCCATCGTAATCATCACTGCCATCTGTCAAGTCGGTATCATCATCATTTGGATCCTGGGTACTTCCATCTTCATTGCCCGCTTCACTGTCTACATCGTCTTGTGGATTGCCCATGTCATCTTCTACACTTTCTATCTCTGCATTGTTTACAATTGTACCGCCTGGGTAGGTGTCATCTACTGAGAAGGTGATGCTCACTACCTCTGTCTCATCTGACAATATTGTGTCGATCGGTGTTACCAATCTTGCAGTGTCGCCTACCATCGTCCAATTGCCATCTGCCAAAGTCAAGCCTGTTGGTACGTAATCGCTCACCTGTACATTGTAGGCATCTGTACTTCCTTGATTGGTAATACTGATGTCAAATGTCACTGTGCCACCTGGTTGTAGTGGACTGTCTGTTGGTGTACCCAATACTTTGATCAACGCTAAATCATTGGTCTGACCTATATTGATCGTTTCTGGATCTTCATCATCTTCATAGTCCGGTCCATCTTCATTGTCTGGCTCACTATCTACATCTGGCTGTTCATTGCCATCTTCATCTTCTGCATACACTACTTCTGCTACATTCGTAATCTGATTGCCCATGAAGTCAGCTGCTACTGTAAAGGTGATACTTACTGTTTCACTTTCTCCACTTAGGATACTGGCTATTGGTGTCATCAAGGTGGCTACTCCGCCTGATTCGTTCCAGTTGCCATCTGCTAATTCTAAACCAAATGGGATATTATCGCCTACCTGTACATTGGTAGCATTCAAGTCTCCTTCATTTGTTACTATGATATCGAAAGTCACTGTGCTGCCTTGTTCGATTGGGTCATCTGTCGGTGCTCCCAATACTTTCTCTATCGCCAAGTCAAACGTTCCATACAATCCAAAGTCAACCGTCATGTCTCCATTGTCATCCTGATCATCTGCATTATCTTGTCCATTGCCTTGACCTGTCTCTTCTGTCGTTGGCTCTGTTCCGCCTGTCAAGTTGATACTTGGGGAGAAAATCTCATCGCCTGACATATCCTGGATTCCATTGTCATCATTGTCCGTCTCACTATCCATTTCATTGGTAATCGTACTACTTAATGGCAGACTGTCTAATGGCATTACTCCCACTACATAATCTCCTGGTAATAGATTTCCAAAGAAGTAGTCTCCAAATTCATCGGTCGTCACTGTCGCTATCGCTCCTCCATCTGGTTCACCATTCATGTCTGCATCTGAATAGAGATTTACTACTACTCCTTCCAAGCCATCTTCTGTAGCTTCATCAAACCATCCATTATTGTTCGCATCTCCGAATACTGTGCTTCCTATGCTTACATATGGTACCAGTCCAAAGTCTACTGTCATGTTTCCATCATCATCATTTGGCTCGTCCTGAGCTCCGCCTTGTCCTATTTCATCTTCTTCCTCTCCGTTTTGAGTCAAGTTGATGCTTGGTGATAGTATCTCATCGCCTGCTGATGTTTGGATTCCATTGTCATCATTATCCGTCTCATCATCATTCTCATTCGTAGTCGTACTACTTACTGCCAAGTCTGTGGTTGGCATCACTCCTACGATATAATCACCTGGGAATAAGCCTCCAAAGAAGTAATTTCCAAATTCATCGGTCGTAGTCGTTGCTATCGCTCCTCCATCTGGCTCGCCATTCATATCTGCATCCACATACAAATTCACTTCTATGCCTTCGATGCCAGATTCATTCGATTCATCAAATATCCCATCATCATTGCTATCTTCCCATACCGTACTTCCGATGCTCATGATTGGATCTACTTCTACTGTCGCTCCATCGTAATCATCACTGCCATCTGTCAAGTCGGTATCATCATCATTTGGATCCTGGGTACTTCCATCTTCATTGCCCGCTTCACTGTCTACATCGTCTTGTGGATTGCCCATGTCATCTTCTACACTCTCTATCTCTGCATTGTTTACAATTGTACCGCCTGGGTAGGTGTCATCTACTGAGAAGGTGATGCTCACTACCTCTGTCTCATCTGACAATATTGTGTCGATCGGTGTTACCAATCTTGCAGTGTCGCCTACCATCGTCCAATTGCCATCTGCCAAAGTCAAGCCTGTTGGTACGTAATCGCTCACCTGTACATTGTAGGCATCTGTACTTCCTTGATTGGTAATACTGATGTCAAATGTCACTGTGCCACCTGGTTGTAGTGGACTGTCTGTTGGTGTACCCAATACTTTGATCAACGCTAAATCATTGGTCTGACCTATATTGATCGTTTCTGGATCTTCATCATCTTCATAGTCCGGTCCATCTTCATTGTCTGGCTCACTATCTACATCTGGCTGTTCATTGCCATCTTCATCTTCTGCATACACTACTTCTGCTACATTCGTAATCTGATTGCCCATGAAGTCAGCTGCTACTGTAAAGGTGATACTTACTGTTTCACTTTCTCCACTTAGGATACTGGCTATTGGTGTCATCAAGGTGGCTACTCCGCCTGATTCGTTCCAGTTGCCATCTGCTAATTCTAAACCAAATGGGATATTGTCACCTACCTGTACATTGGTAGCATTCAAGTCTCCTTCATTTGTTACTATGATATCGAAGGTAACTGTGCTGCCTTGTTCGATTGGGTCATCTGTCGGTGCTCCCAATACTTTCTCTATCGCCAAGTCAAACGTTCCATACAATCCAAAGTCAACCGTCATGTCTCCATTGTCATCCTGATCATCTGCATTATCTTGTCCATTGCCTTGACCTGTCTCTTCTGTCGTTGGCTCTGTTCCGCCTGTCAAGTTGATACTTGGGGAGAAAATCTCATCGCCTGACATATCCTGGATTCCATTGTCATCATTGTCCGTCTCACTATCCATTTCATTGGTAATCGTACTACTTAATGGCAGACTGTCTAATGGCATTACTCCCACTACATAATCTCCTGGTAATAGATTTCCAAAGAAGTAGTCTCCAAATTCATCGGTCGTCACTGTCGCTATCGCTCCTCCATCTGGTTCACCATTCATGTCTGCATCTGAATAGAGATTTACTACTACTCCTTCCAGGCCATCTTCTGTAGCTTCATCAAACCATCCATTATTGTTCGCATCTCCGAATACTGTGCTTCCTATGCTTACATATGGTACCAGTCCAAAGTCTACTGTCATGTTTCCATCATCATCATTTGGCTCGTCCTGAGCTCCGCCTTGTCCTATTTCATCTTCTTCCTCTCCGTTTTGAGTCAAGTTGATGCTTGGTGATAGTATCTCATCTCCTGCTGATGTTTGGATTCCATTGTCATCATTATCCGTCTCATCATCATTCTCATTCGTAGTCGTACTACTTACTGCCAAGTCTGTGGTTGGCATCACTCCTACGATATAATCACCTGGGAACAAGCCTCCGAAGAAGTAATTTCCAAATTCATCGGTCGTAGTCGTTGCTATCGCTCCTCCATCTGGCTCGCCATTCATGTCTGCATCTGCATATAGATTTACTTCTATGCCTTCGATACCAGATTCATTCGATTCATCAAATATGCCATCATCATTGCTATCTTCCCATACTGTACTTCCGATGCTCATGATCGGATCTACTTCTACTGTCGCCCCATCATAATCATCGCTGCCATCTGTCAAGTCGGTATCATCATCATTTGGATCCTGGGTACTTCCATCTTCATTGCCCGCTTCACTATCTACATCGTCTTGTGGATTGCCCATGTCATCTTCTACACTTTCTATCTCTGCATTGTTTACGATTGTACCACCTGGGTAGGTGTCATCTACCTCAAAAATGATGCTTACAGTTACAGTTTCATCTACCTCGATCGAATCTATTGGAGAGATTAATCTTGCGGTATCACCTACCATTGTCCAGTTGTCATCTACCAGAGTCAAACCCGTTGGTACATAGTCACTCAATTGGACATTGTATGCATTCAAACTACCCTGGTTAATCACTGAGATATCAAAGGTTACAGTTCCACCTGGTTGTAGTGGACTGTCGGTTGGTGTGCCCAAGGTCTTGATTAAGGCCAAGTCAGGTTGTTGTCCAATAAATATTGTTTCAGGATCGTAATCGTCAAATCCATCTTCATTATCCAAATCATCATTATCTGGGTCTGGATTGGTTCCATCTTCAGAATTAGGTACAGAATCTTCATCACCAGGGTCCATGCCATCAATATCAGTAGCACTTTCTATTTCTGCATAATTTGTAATGCTACTACCCATATAATCTGGTTCAACCATAAAGGTAATTGACACAGTAATCTGGGATTGTGCATTAATTTGCTCAATAGGAATAAACATTGTTGCTATTCCATTAAAAGCATCCCAATTTGGATCGAATAGGATCAATCCATCCGGTATATAATCATTCACTTGAACATTGAAAGCATCGATAGTACCTTGATTCACAACGGTGATATCAAATGTCACAAAACCACCTGGCAATAATGGATCATCTGTAGAACTCGCTACTGTTTTGATTAGAGCCAAATCAAATGTTTGATTCACTTCAATCATTTCTCCATCATAATCATCGCTGCCATCTGTCAAGTCTGTATCATCATCGTTTGGATCTTGAGTCGTGCCATCTTCATTTCCTGGTGTACTATCTTCATCCTCAAACATGCTTCCATCAACATTTTCAGCACTTTCGATTTCAGCGTTGTTGGTGATAGAGGTTCCTTTAAATGTAGGAGAGACAGTAAATGTTATGCTTATTGTGCTGTCTGAACCCGCTTCTAAAACATCAATTGGAACATCCAGATTTGCTGTATCTGCTGTTTGTGTCCAGTCATTATCAGCAAGAATTAATCCTTCAGGGATATAATCACTGATCTGTACATTATAAGCATTTAAAGTTCCTTGATTTATAATAGTAATATCAAATGTAACTGTACTATCTGGCTCAATTGGGTTACCTGTTGGTGAACCTATTGTTTTTATTAATGCCAAATCAGAAGTTTGTTCTATTTCTAAAAGAGCGAAATCATAATCATCTGAACCATCAGTAGCCAATACGTCATTATCCAAAGGATCAGGTGTTTCACCATTTTCATTTCCAGGTTCGGAATCTTGATCAATCTCAACACCTCCCATTTCATTCTCAAAACTTTCGATTTCTGCATTGTTAATAATCTCTGTTCCCATAAAATCATCAGAAATTTTCAATTTGGCTGAAACAACTTCACTTCCTTCAGAGAGAAGTATGTCTGATATCGGGCTTACCAATCGAATAGTGTCTCCGACCTGAGTCCAGTTTGCATCCGCCAATTCTAATCCTTCAGGTAGATAATCACTTATTTGAACATTATAAACATCCGTATTTCCTTGGTTATAAACAGTAAAATCAAATTTAACTATTGATCCAGGTTGAAATGGAGGAGTTTCGGAAGGACTAATCTCTTTGATTAAAGCTAAATCATAGTACAATACTACTTCCACACTTGCTCCATCATAATCATCGCTGCCATCTGTCAAGTCTGTATCATCATCGTTTGGATCTTGAGTCGTGCCATCTTCATTTCCTGGCGTACTATCTTCATCCATTTCTGGATTACCCATATTATCTTCCACGCTTTCGATTTCGGCATTATTAATCAATAAGCCTCCGTCAAAATTATTGTCAACCACAAATGTTATGCTTACTACTTCCGTCTCCCCTACAGCAACTGTATCGATAGGTGTAATCAGTCTTGCTGTATCTCCAATCATTTCCCAAGCACTATCATCAAGTATTAAACCTTCTGGAACATAGTCACTTATTTGAACATTGTATCCACTGATACTTCCTTGATTAATAATCGAAATATCAAAAGTAACTGTACCACCTAAATCCAATGGATCATCGGTTGGACTTCCAACAGTCTTGATCAAAGCTAAATCAAAAGACTGACCGATATTAATGGTTTCAGGATCTTCATCATCTTCATATTCAGGACCATCCTCATTATCTGGTGTACTATCCACATCTTCTTGTTCATTTCCATCTCCATCTTCTGCGTCTACAATTTCAGCTACGTTTGTAATTTGAGTACCCATAAAGTCACTTGCAATTGTAAATGTGATGCTTACTGTTTCACTTTCTCCACTTAAGATACTGGCTATTGGAGTGACTAAGGAAGCTACCCCTCCTGATTCATTCCAATTCAAATCGTCCAATTCTAAACCTTCGGGTATATTGTCCCCAATTTGAATATTCGTTGCATCCATACTACCTTCATTGGTAACTATGATATCAAATGTAACGGTACTTTCTGTTACTAGAGGATCATCTGTCGGTTCGCCAATAACCTTTTCAATTGCTAAATCAAACGTACAAACCTCAACTGAAACGGTCATGGAATTTTCACAGCCACTTTCATCAATAAAAGTATATGTAACATCATAGAATCCAGGTTCAAGGTTACTTACATCCAATGTAGCCGTACCATCTTCATTATCTATTAAACCATCCAGGGCTGTAGACTGAAAATATCCAGATGTCGTAATTCCATCAGGAAGTGGGCTTCCTTGAAAGTCAATATTTTCGCCTGATTGACAATTCCCTCCTTGACTATCTACCAGATTAACAGTTGGCAAATCAAAGATTGTGATTGAAGTTGATGCAGAATTCGAACATCCATTCTCATCTTCATATTCATATGTAATATCATGCACCCCACTACCAGCTGTAGCGGCATCAAACGTATTACCAATTACCCCTGGACCACTGAATACTCCTCCTGATGGTGTTCCTACAAGATCGATAGGGTCAGCATCCACACAAGTATTGTCATAAGCTCCTGCATCTACCATTGGTAATCCAAAGACTAATATATTTGTAACTGCACTATTTTCACAATTGGTAATTGGGTCAATATATGTGTAGGTAATTTCATGATCTCCTACTCCAGCATTTGCAGGAGTAAAAACGTCTCCAGTAATTCCTGACCCAACAAATGTACCGCCTGATGGTGTTGCAGATAAAGTCACAGGTAAGGCATCGATACAATATGGTCCATAAGCCTCAAGTTCAATAGTGGTAATGTCAAATACCTCTATAAGCTTTGTACTGCTATTAGAACATCCATTTTCGTCTTCATAATAGTAAGTAATGGTATGAATACCCACACCCGCCGCGGCAGGATCAAAAGTATCTCCACTCATTCCTGGACCACTAAATGTGCCTCCTTCAGGTACACCAACCAATATTACAGGTTCATCATTAATGCATAATTCATCATTGGATCCTGCATCAACTGCCGGTATGGAATAAACAAGAATAGCAGTATTGGCACTATTGGTACATCCATTTTCATCGGTATATTCATAAGTAATTGTGTGTGTACCTAATCCTGCCGTTGCTGGATCGAACATATCTCCACTTACGCCAGTACCACTAAATGTTCCGCCTGATGGGCTTCCACTTAAGGTTATTGGCATTGCATCTACACACAAATCTGCATAGCTTCCAGCATCTACAATTGGTAATTCATTGATTACTATTTCTGTAGTGGAACTTTCCGTACATCCATTCTCATCTGTATATTCATAAGTGATCTCATGTGCTCCAACACCAGCGGTTGATGGATCAAAAATATTACCACTGACTCCTGGGCCACTAAATATTCCACCTGTTGGACTTCCAGATAATGTAATTGATGGTTCATCCACACAAAATGGACCATAAGTGCCTAGATCAACAATTGGTAATCCATTAACAACGATTTCAGCAGTTGCACTATTTGAACAACCATTCTCATCTATAAATTCATATGTAATTTCATGAAAACCAACTCCTGCCGTTGGCGGATCAAATGTATCTCCAACAACTCCTGGACCACTAAATGTGCCTCCGCTAGGTGTTCCTGATAGTTCGATTGGCATTGCATCTACACAAACAATCGGATAAGTACCAGCGTCTACTATTGGTAAACCAAAAACTACAATTTCAGTAGAAATACTATTTTCACAATCCGTTACAGGATCGGTATATTCATATGTGATTTCATGAAAACCGACGCCAGCACTTGATGGGTCAAAAGTATTGCCAGTGATACCTGGTCCAATAAATATTCCACCTGATGGGCTTCCATTTAAGGTTATTGGCATTGCATCTACACACAAATCTGCATAGCTTCCAGCATCTACAGTTGGTAATTCATTGATTACTATTTCTGTAGTGGAACTTTCCGTACATCCATTCTCATCTGTATATTCATAATTGATCTCATGTGCACCAACACCAGCGGTTGATGGATCAAAAATATTACCACTAACTCCTGGGCCACTAAATATTCCACCAGTTGGACTTCCAGATAAGGTAATCACAGATGCATCCTCACAGTATGGACCATAATTGCCTAGGTCAACAATTGGTAATCCATTAACAACGATTTCTGCAGTTGCACTATTTGTACAACCATTCTCGTCTGTAAATTCATATGTAATTTCATGAAATCCAACTCCTGCCGTTGGCGGATCAAATGTATCTCCAACAACTCCTGGACCACTATATGTGCCTCCGCTAGGTGTTCCTGACAGTTCGATTGGCATTGCATCTACACAAACAATCGGATAAGTACCAGCATCTACTGTTGGCAAACCAAAAACTACAATTTCAGTAGAAATACTATTTTCACAATCCGTTACAGGATCGGTATATTCATATGTAATTTCATGCAAACCGACGCCAGCACTTGATGGGTCAAAAGTATTGCCAGTAATGCCTGGCCCACTAAATATTCCACCTGATGGGCTTCCACTTAAGGTTATTGGCATTGCATCTACGCACAAATCTGCATAGCTTCCAGCATCTACAGTTGGTAATTCATTAATTACTATTTCTGTAGTGGAACTTTCCGTACATCCATTCTCATCTGTATATTCATAAGTGATCTCATGTGCACCAACACCAGCGGTTGATGGATCAAAAATATTACCACTGACTCCTGGGCCACTAAATATTCCACCTGTTGGACTTCCTGATAATGTAATTGATGGTTCATCCACACAAAGTGGACCATAGGTACCTAGGTCAACCATTGGTAATCCATTAACAACTATTTCAGCAGTTGCACTATTTGTACAGCCATTTTCGTCTGTAAACTCATATGTAATTTCATGAAAACCAACTCCTGCCGTTGGCGGATCAAATGTATCTCCAACAACTCCTTGACCACTAAATGTGCCTCCGCTAGGCGTTCCTGATAGCTCTATTGGCATTGCATCTACACAAACAATCGGATAAGTACCAGCATCTATTGTTGGTAAACCAAAAACTACAATTTCAGTAGAAATACTATTCCCACAGTCCGTTACAGGATCGGTATAATCATATGTGATTTCATGGAAACCGATGCCAGCACTCGATGGGTCAAAAGTATTACCACTGACTCCCGGCCCACTAAATACTCCACCAGAAGGCGTGCCCTCTAAGGTGAAAGATGAAGCATCAATACATACTGGTTCGTATGTACCAGCATCTACAGGTATTACTTCATTGACAACAATCGATGTAGTGCCAATATTTGTGCATCCGTTGCCATCAGTATATTCATAACTTATGGTATAATCTCCAACTCCGATTGAAGGGTCAAACATATTTCCACTGACTCCAGAACCACTAAAAGTCCCACCACTTGGAGCTCCTGTTAAGGTTATTGGGAGTGCATCTTCACAGATATCTGCATATGTGCCTGCATCTACCAAAGGTAATCCGTGGACTGTAATTTCAGTTGATCTGCTATTGCTACATCCTGTAATTGGATCGGTGTAGTTGTAAGTAATTTCATGTGTACCTACACCAGCGAGTAATGGCTCGAAGGTATTTAAAGTAACTCCAGAACCACTAAACGTTCCACCAATTGGACTTCCTACTAGATTCGTAGGTAAATCATCAATGCAATAAGGTCCGTAAGATCCTGCTGTTACAACAGGGATGGGGTTTACAACAATTAGGGTAGTTGAAATACCAGTACATCCATTTTCATCTGTATATTCATAAGTCACATCATATTCACCCTCACCTACAGATGGATCAAATGTATCACCACTTACACCTGTACCACTAAAAACACCTCCTGTTGGTGACCCAATCAGCGAAATTGGTGCAGCATCTTCACATAATGGTCCATAAGTTCCAGCATCAATCAAAGGAAGGGCATGAACTGTAATTTCTGCAGTAGTTGAATTAAAACAGCCATTTATATCTTCAAATTCATATAAAATGGAATATATCCCAGGACCTACTGCCATAGGATCAAACATGCTTCCACTTACACCTGGCCCACTAAAGCTTCCACCAGACGGATTACCAGACAATGATATTGCATCATCATCTTCACATAAATCGGCATAAGTGCCTGCATCTAATGAAGGTAATCCATTTACAGAAATATTTGTAATGCTAATATTTGTACATCCTGTTATGCCATCTGTAAATTCATAAATGACAACATGTGAACCAACTCCAGCTGCGCTTGGGTTGAAGGTATTGCCACTTACTCCTAATCCACTAAATGTACCGCCAGCTGGACTTCCAACCAGGGTAATAGAGGATTGATCTATACAAACTGGACCATAACTTCCAGCTTCCACCACAGGAAGAGAATTTACTATTATTGTTACTGTACTATTATTGGTACAGCCATTTATATCTGTAATTTCATAAGTAATATCGTATTCTCCAAATCCAATGGATGGATCAAACATGTCTCCACTTACTCCAGGTCCACTAAATGTGCCTCCAGCTGGTATTCCTGTAAGTGTGATTGGAAAATCATCTTCACACAAATCTGCATAAGTGCCCGCATTCACAGTAGGCAACGCAAAAACTGTAATATCTGTAGATGCCGTATTTAAACATCCGTTTTCATCTTCAAATTCATAAGTAATGGTATGAACACCAGGGCCAGCAATTTCAGGATTGAATGTACTCCCACTTACTCCAGGTCCGCTAAAACCTCCTCCAACAGGAACTCCTGCTAAAGTTATGGGTTCATCATTTTCACACATGTCAGAATAGCTACCTGCATTGATTGAAGGTATCCCATTCACTGTGATATTTGTAATACTTGTATTGGTACATCCTGTAATAGGATCTGTATATTCATAAATAATTGCATGAGTACCTACTCCTGCCAAGTCTGGATGAAACATGTCATCAATTACACCCAATCCACTAAATATTCCTCCGACAGGACTTCCAATTAAAGTTATTTGTGATTGTTGTAGACAAAGAGGGCCATAGTTTCCTGCATTTACCGTAGGAAGTGGATGTACCGTAATATTTGTAGAATTGCTACTGGTACAATTATTCATGTCAGTGTATTCATAAGTAATCGTATATGTTCCTTCTCCAATTGAAGGATCAAACGTATTTCCACTCACCCCAATCCCACTGAAGCTACCTCCTGCTGGAGTTCCCACCAAGGTAATTGCAAAAGCGTCTTCACACACGTCTTCATATGCTCCTGCAACTACGGTTGGAATATCATTAACCACTATTTCTGTAATATCACTATTTTCACAACCATTCACATCAGTAAACTCATAAACTATCTCATGTAGACCTGTTCCTGCTGTGGCTGGGTCGAACATACTTCCACTTACACCAGGTCCACTAAATACTCCACCTGTAGGGGTTCCTACTAACGTTACCTCGGCTTCATCCAAACAATATGGACCATATGTTCCTGCTTCTACAATTGGTAAGTCGTACACAGTAATATTTATTGTGCTGCTGTTTTCACATTCTGATATAGGATCAGAATAATCATATGTGATTTCATGTACCCCAGCTCCTGCTGCAGCAGGATCAAACATATCACCGCTTACACCTGGTCCGCTAAATACTCCTCCAGTAGGTGTTCCAATAAGTAATATCGCCGATTCATCAATACAATATGGTCCATATGACCCAGCATCGACTATTGGAACAGCATTTACTGTAATATCAGTTGTTGTACTATTCGTACATCCATTTGAGTAAGTATATTCATAGGAAATAGTAAAGGTTCCAATTCCAATAGAAGGATCAAACATATTTCCACTTACTCCTGGTCCGCTAAATGTTCCTCCCGATGGATTTCCAATCAATTCCAATGGTTCATCATCTTCACATAAATCATCGTATGATCCTGCATCCACCATTGGCAATTCGTTGACGAGGATGTCCGTAGAATTAGTATTCATACATCCAGATATTGGATCAGAGTATTCATAAGTTATGGTATGAGTTCCTACGCCAGCTGCAGCAGGATCAAACATATCTCCAGTCACTCCAGGTCCACTGAAAACACCTCCCGTAGGGCTACCTTCCATAGTTATTGGTGTACCGTCCAAACAAAGTGGTCCATAAGATCCAGGATCAACAACTACACCATTTACTGTTATTAATGTAGTAGCAGTATTAGAACATCCATTTGCTCCTGTATATGTGTATGTAATCGTATATGCACCTGCTCCCAGAGAAGGATCAAACATATTTCCAATTACACCAGGTCCGCTAAATATTCCGCCAGTTGGTGAACCCATTAATGCAATTGGCGAATCATCTTCACACATATCAGCATAAGTACCAGCATCTACGGTTGGTAATGGGAGTACAGTAATTGAAGTTGTGGTCGTGTTCAAACAACCATTTATATCCCTAAATTCAAATGAAATGGTAAATGTACCTTCTCCAGTAATCGAAGGATCAAACATATTACCCACTACACCAGGTCCACTAAATGTACCACCACTCGGAGTACCTATCAAATCAATCGGATCATCGTTTACACATAGATCTGCGTAAATTCCTGCATCGACAACAGGTAATCCATTGACAACTATAAAGGTCGTCGCACTATTTGTACAACCATTGCCATCTGTATATTCATAAGTAATTTCATGGTTACCTACTCCAGCGCTTGATGGATCAAACGTAACACCTGATATTCCAGGTCCACTAAATACTCCACCAGTTGGACTTCCAGATAATGTAATTGATGGTTCATCCACACAAAGTGGACCATAACTTCCTGCTTCGACTATAGGTAAATCATTAACTACAATTATTGTTTCTGCACTATTTTCACAATTGGTAATTGGGTCAATATATTCATAATTAATATCATGTGCACCTGCACCTGCCGTTGATGGGTCAAATATATTGCCTGATACTCCAAGACCGCTAAATGTTCCACCTGCCGGTGTTCCAGTTAATGTTATTGTCACAGCATCGATACAAGTTGCTCCATAAGAACCCGCATTTACTACTGGCAATTCATTTACAGTTACTGAAGTAGTCGAGCTATTGTTGCAACCATTGATGTCTGTATATGAATAAGTAATAATATGATCTCCTGCTCCTGCTAATTCAGGATCAAAAATATTACCTGATACACCTGTACCACTAAAAGTACCACCTAAGGGCATTCCCATTAAGGTAATGGATTCGTCATCAATACACAATGGTCCATAGCTTCCCGCATCTACTGTAGGCAATGGATTCACTGTTATGTCTGAGGTAGCACTATTCGTACAACCATTGCCATCTGTATATTCATAGGTAATTGTATGGGTACCCGCTCCTGCTGCTGATGGATCAAAATTACCTCCGCTTACTCCTGTGCCGCTATATGTTCCTCCTGCTGGCATACCGCCTGTTAAGGCAAATGCCGATGCATCTATACATACATCTGCCAAGCTTGAAAATGTGACTGTTGGTAGGTCATTTACTACGATGTCAGTTGTGGCACTATTTGTACAACCGTTGCCATCTGTATATTCATAAGTAATTGTATGGGTACCTACTCCTGCTGCTGATGGATCAAAATTACCTCCACTTACTCCTGTGCCACTATATGTACCGCCTGCTGGCATACCACCTGTTAGGGCAAATGCCGATGCATCTATACATACATCTGCCAAGCTTGAAAATGTGACCGTTGGCAGATCATTTACTACAATGTCGGTAGTGGCACTATTTGTACAACCGTTGCCGTCTGTATATTCATAGGTTATCGTATGTGTTCCTGCTCCTGCTGTTCCTGGATTAAATGTACTGCCACTTACTCCTGTACCGCTGAAAGTGCCGCCTGCTGGGCTTCCTGTCAAGGTAATCGATGAGGCATCTATACACAATGGTCCATAACTGCCGGCATCTACTGTAGGTAGTGGATTTACTGTGATGTCTGAGGTGGCACTATTCGTACAACCATTGCCATCTGTATATTCATAGGTAATTGTATGGGTACCTACTCCTGCTGCTGATGGATCAAAATTACCTCCGCTTACTCCTGTACCACTAAAGGTTCCGCCTGCTGGCATACCGCCTGTTAGGGCAAATGCCGATGCATCTATACATACATCTGCTAAACTTGAAAATGTGACTGTTGGCAGGTCATTTACTACAATGTCAGTGGTGGCACTATTTGTACAACCATTGCCATCTGTATATTCATAGGTAATTGTGTGAGTGCCTGCTCCTGCTGTTCCTGGATTAAAAGTATTGCCACTGACTCCTGTACCACTGAAGGTGCCACCCGCTGGGCTTCCTGTCATGGTGATTACTGAGGCATCTATACACAATGGTCCATAACTGCCGGCATCTACTGTAGGTAGTGGATTTACTGTGATGTCTGAGGTGGCACTATTCGTACAACCATTCCCATCTGTATATTCATAGGTAATTGTATGGGTACCTACTCCTGCTGCTGATGGATCAAAATTACCTCCGCTTACTCCTGTACCGCTATATGTTCCGCCCACTGGCATACCGCCTGTTAGGGCAAATGCCGATGCATCTATACATACATCTGCTAAACTTGAAAATGTGACTGTTGGCAGGTCATTTACTACAATGTCAGTGGTGGCACTATTTGTACAACCATTGCCATCTGTATATTCATAGGTTATCGTATGTGTTCCTGCTCCTGCTGTTCCTGGATTAAATGTACTGCCACTTACTCCTGTACCGCTGAAAGTGCCGCCTGCTGGGCTTCCTGTCAAGGTAATCGATGAGGCATCTATACACAATGGTCCATAACTGCCGGCATCTACTGTAGGTAGTGGATTTACTGTGATGTCTGAGGTGGCACTATTCGTACAACCATTGCCATCTGTATATTCATAGGTAATTGTATGGGTACCTACTCCTGCTGCCGAAGGATCAAAATTACCTCCGCTTACTCCTGTACCACTAAAGGTTCCGCCTGCTGGCATACCGCCTGTTAGGGCAAATGCCGATGCATCTATACATACATCTGCTAAACTTGAAAATGTGACTGTTGGCAGGTCATTTACTACAATGTCAGTGGTGGCACTATTTGTACAACCATTGCCATCTGTATATTCATAGGTTATCGTATGTGTTCCTGCTCCTGCTGTTCCTGGATTAAATGTACTGCCACTTACTCCTGTACCACTAAAGGTTCCGCCCGCTGGGCTTCCTGTCAAGGTAATCGTTGAGGCATCTATACACAATGGTCCATAACTGCCGGCATCTACTGTAGGTAGTGGATTTACTGTGATATCTGAGGTCGCACTATTCGTACAACCATTGCCATCTGTATATTCATAAGTAATCGTATGCGTTCCTGCTCCTGCTGCTGATGGATCAAAATTACCACCACTTACTCCTGGGCCACTATATGTGCCGCCTGCTGGCATACCACCTGTTAAGGCAAATGCTGAGGCATCTATACATACATCTGCCAAGCTTGATAATGTGACGGTTGGTAGGTCATTTACTACGATGTCAGTAGTGGCATTATTCGTACAACCGTTGCCATCTGTATATTCATAAGTAATTGCGTGGGTGCCTGCTCCTGCTGTTCCTGGATTAAATGTATTGCCACTGACTCCTGTACCACTGAAGGTACCGCCCACTGGACTTCCTGTCAAGGTAATCGTTGAGGCATCTATACACAATGGTCCATAACTGCCGGCATCTACTGTTGGCAGTGGATTTACTGTGATATCGGAGGTAGCACTATTCGTACAACCGTTCCCATCTGTATATTCATAGGTAATTGTATGGGTACCCGCTCCCGCTGCTGATGGATCAAAATTGCCTCCACTTACTCCTGTACCACTATAAGTACCTCCCGCTGGCATACCACCTGTTAGGGCAAATGCTGATGCATCTATACATACATCTGCAAAGCTTGATAATGTGACCGTGGGTAGATCATTTACTACAATGTCAGTGGTGGCACTATTTGTACAACCGTTGCCATCTGTATATTCATAAGTAATTGTGTGAGTGCCTGCTCCTGCTGTTCCTGGATTAAATGTACTGCCACTTACTCCTGTACCGCTGAAGGTGCCACCTGCTGGGCTTCCTGTCATAGTGATTGCTGAGGCATCTATACACAATGGTCCATAACTGCTTGCATCTACCGTTGGTAATGGATTTACTGTGATATCTGATGTGGCACTATTCGTACAACCGTTACCATCTGTATATTCATAGGTTATTGTATGGGTTCCTGCTCCTGCTGTTCCTGGATTAAATGTACTGCCACTGACTCCTGTGCCACTATATGTACCACCTGCTGGCATACCACCTGTTAGGGCAAATGCTGATGCATCTATGCATACATCTGCTAAACTTGATAATGTGACTGTTGGTAGGTCATTTACTACAATATCAGTAGTGGCACTATTTGTACAACCATTGCCATCTGTATATTCATAGGTAATTGTATGGGTACCTACTCCAGCTGCTGATGGATCAAAATTGCCTCCACTTACTCCTGTACCGCTATATGTTCCGCCCACTGGCATACCCCCACTAAGAGCAAATGCCGATGCATCTATGCATACATCTGCTAAACTTGAAAATGTGACTGTTGGTAGGTCATTTACTACGATGTCAGTAGTGGCACTATTTGTACAACCGTTGCCATCTGTATATTCATAAGTAATTGTATGGGTTCCTGCTCCTGCTGTGGCTGGATTAAAAGTATTACCACTTACTCCTGTTCCGCTGAAGGTGCCTCCTGCTGGGCTTCCTGTCATGGTGATCGATGAGGCATCTATACACAACGGTCCATAACTGCTGACATCTACTGTAGGTAGTGGATTTACTGTGATATCTGATGTGGCACTATTCGTACAACCGTTCCCATCTGTATATTCATAGGTAATTGTATGGGTACCTACTCCTGCTGCCGATGGATCAAAATTACCGCCACTTACTCCTGGGCCACTATATGTTCCGCCTGCTGGCATACCGCCTGTTAAGGCAAATGCAGATGCATCTATACATACATCTGCTATACTTGATAATGTGACCGTTGGCAGGTCATTTACTACGATGTCAGTAGTGGCACTATTTGTACAACCGTTGCCATCTGTATATTCATAAGTAATTGTGTGCGTTCCTGCTCCTGCTGTTCCTGGATTAAATGTATTACCACTTACTCCTGTGCCGCTGAAGGTACCACCCACTGGGCTTCCTGTCATAGTGATTGCTGAGGCATCTATACATAATGGTCCATAACTGCCAGCATCTACTGTTGGTAATGGATTTACTGTGATATCTGATGTAGCACTATTCGTACAGCCATTGCCATCTATATATTCATAGGCAATTGTATGGGTACCTACTCCAGCTGTTGATGGATCAAAATTACCACCGCTTACTCCTGTGCCACTATATGTGCCGCCTGCTGGCATACCACCTGTCAGGGCAAATGCCGAGGCATCTATACATACATCTGCAAAGCTTGATAATGTGATCGTTGGCAGGTCATTTACTACGATGTCAGTAGTGGCACTATTTGTGCAACCGTTGCCATCTGTAAATTCATAAGTAATTGTGTGCGTTCCTGCTCCTGCTGTTCCTGGATTAAATGTATTACCACTTACTCCTGTACCGCTGAAAGCACCTCCCGCTGGGCTTCCTGTCATGGTAATCGCTGAGGCATCTATACACAATGGTCCATAACTGCCGGCATCTACTGTTGGTAGTGGATTTACTGTGATATCTGAGGTGGCACTATTCGTACAACCATTGCCATCTGTATATTCATAGGTAATTGTATGTGTGTCCGCTCCTGCTGCTGATGGATCAAAATTACCTCCGCTTACTCCTGTACCGCTGAAGGTGCCGCCTGCTGGGCTTCCTGTCAAGGTAATCGATGAGGCATCTATACACAATGGTCCATAACTTCCTGCATCTACTGTTGGTAGTGGATTTACTGTGATGTCTGAGGTCGCACTATTCGTACAACCGTTGCCATCTGTATATTCATAAGTAATTGTGTGCGTTCCTGCTCCTGCTGTTCCTGGATTAAATGTATTGCCACTTACTCCTGTACCACTGAAGGTTCCTCCTGCTGGGCTTCCTGTCATGGTAATCGTTGAGGCATCTATACACAATGGTCCATAACTGCCTGCATCTACTGTAGGTAATGGATTTACTGTGATATCTGATGTTGCACTATTCGTACAGCCATTGCCATCTGTATATTCATAAGTAATTGTATGGGTACCTACTCCCGCTGCTGATGGATCAAAATTACCTCCGCTTACTCCTGGGCCACTATATGTGCCGCCTGCTGGCATACCACCTGTTAGGGCAAATGCCGAGGCATCTATACATACATCTGCAAAGCTTGATAATGTGACTGTTGGCAGGTCATTTACTACGATATCAGTGGTGGCACTATTTGTACAACCGTTGCCATCTGTATATTCATAAGTAATTGTGTGCGTGCCTGCTCCTGCTGTTCCTGGATTAAATGTACTGCCACTTACTCCTGTACCGCTGAAGGTACCTCCTGCTGGGCTTCCTGTCATGGTAATCGTTGAGGCATCTATACACAATGGTCCATAACTGCCCGCATCTACTGTAGGTAGTGGATTTACTGTGATGTCTGAGGTAGCACTATTCGTACAACCATTGCCATCTGTATATTCATAGGTAATTGTATGGGTACCTACTCCTGCTGCTGATGGATCAAAATTACCGCCACTTACTCCTGGGCCACTATAAGTACCGCCTGCTGGCATACCACCTGTTAGGGCAAATGCAGATGCATCTATACATACATCTGCCAAACTTGAAAATGTGACTGTTGGCAGGTCATTTACTACGATGTCAGTAGTGGCACTATTTGTACAACCGTTGCCATCTGTATATTCATAAGTAATTGTGTGAGTTCCTGCTCCTGCTGTTCCTGGATTAAATGTATTGCCACTGACTCCTGTACCGCTGAAGGTTCCGCCTGCTGGGCTTCCTGTCATGGTGATCGTTGAGGCATCTATACACATTGGTCCATAACTGCCTGCATCTACTGTAGGTAGTGGATTTACTGTTATGTCTGAGGTAGCACTATTTGTACAACCGTTGCCATCTGTATATTCATAGGTAATTGTATGAGTGCCCGCTCCTGCTGCTGATGGATCAAAATTACCTCCGTTTACTCCTGTACCACTATATGTACCGCCTCCTGGCATACCACCTGTTAGGGCAAATGCTGAGGCATCTATACATACATCTGCTAAACTTGAAAATGTGACCGTTGGCAGGTCATTTACTACGATGTCAGTAGTAGCACTATTTGTACAACCGTTGCCATTTGTATATTCATAAGTAATTGTGTGAGTTCCTGCTCCTGCTGTTCCTGGATTAAATGTACTGCCACTGACTCCTGTACCGCTGAAGGTACCTCCCGCTGGGCTTCCTGTCATGGTGATCGTTGAGGCATCTATACACAATGGTCCATAACTGCCTGCATCTACTGTAGTTAGTGGATTTACTGTGATGTCTGATGTGGCACTATTCGTACAACCGTTGCCATCTGTATATTCATAGGTAATTGTATGGGTGCCCGCTCCAGCTACTGATGGATCAAAATTACCTCCGCTTACTCCTGGGCCACTATAAGTACCACCAGCTGGCATACCACCTGTTAGGGCAAATGCCGATGCATCTATACATACATCTGCTAAACTTGAAAATGTGACTGTTGGTAGGTCATTTACTACGATTTCAGTAGCGGCACTATTCGTACAACCGTTGCCATCTGTATATTCATAAGTAATTGTGTGCGTTCCTGCTCCTGCTGTGGCTGGATTAAATGTACTGCCACTTACTCCTGTTCCACTGAAGGTGCCGCCTGCTGGGCTTCCTGTCATGGTGATCGTTGAGGCATCTATACACAATGGTCCATAACTTCCTGCATCTACTGTAGGTAGTGGATTTACTGTTATGTCTGAGGTAGCACTATTCATACAACCGTTCCCATCTGTATATTCATAGGTAATTGTATGGGTGCCCGCTCCTGCTGCTGATGGATCAAAATTACCGCCGCTTACTCCTGTACCACTATATGTACCTCCTGCTGGCATACCACCTGTTAGGGCAAATGCCGATGCATCAATACATACATCTGCTATACTTGAAAATGTGACCGTCGGTAGGTCGTTTACTGTGATTGTTAAACAATTACTTGTGTCTCCACACATACCTGAGGCACATGAACCAGAGGCTTCAGCAACTACTCGATAATATGTCGTTTCAGATATACCTGAGGGTGGATTATATGTTTCTGATGTGGCGCCAGAAATATCACTGAACCCCTCGCTACAACTAGTGCTACTACTTTGCCATTGATAACTGATAGAAGTACTACTCGAAGCTGGTGTATCGATCGTAAATGCATCTGGATCATCGCCTGCACATACCGTCTGATCTCCTGCAATGACTGGAGGCACCAGGCTTTCCACCTGAATATTAACCGTAAAACTATAGGCACCGCATTGAGAATTGCTACTTGTGCTATTAGAATTAAATGTAAAAGTACCACATGCATTATATGAGTC
Organism: Saprospiraceae bacterium; assembly: GCA_965230575.1. Lineage (GTDB taxonomy): Bacteria > Bacteroidota > Bacteroidia > Chitinophagales > Saprospiraceae > CAJXUU01. Next base: position 2,975,806 of record OZ246013.1, on the reverse strand, counting down.
AACAATTATAAAATCATCACATGAATCAAAGGATAGTCCTGAATTTCCTGGGTCGTCTACCCAGCCTGTTCCACAAAGTGAACCATCACATTCTAAAAGATTTACCAAATCGAAAGTATCTCCTACGGCAAACGAACATAAAATGGTATCTACTACGGTATTGGTGACATTCGGACAACATTCTGTAACTACATAAAGAGCTTTAGAATAAGTCCCTGGCACATGACCGATACCCAATGCTGCTTCGTATGTCATATCTCCCAATTCACCTCCACTATTGATCACAGCCACACAATCATCTCCAAGTGTTCCAACATATAACTTACCTGTCATTTGATGATACACAATTCCCCATCCTCCACCAAATCCAGTTTGATCTAGAGCATTGTCTTGAATAGTATCAATTGTGGTACCTGCAGAATTGAACTTGTAAATCGTAGTAGCACCCGCAGAATTATTAGTAGTTACCAAATAAAAATTATCAAACTCATCTTGCGCTACACCATGAGTAGTATAGCCAGAGACATTCGGAATAGAGATTACCGAAGTAATTGTAGTCAAATCAAGGTCAACTGTGTATATATTATGATCTACTCCTGTATTGCCGCCAAAAGAAGTGGTGAAATAAAGATTTCCGTCCAAGCCTTGAATCAAATCCCATCCTGCCTGGCCACTATTTGGCAATTGAATTGAATCAATAGGAGTTTGGGTACAAAGATCATGGGCATAAATATGGTATGGTCCTCCAGATGGAAGTCGCCCAATGGAGTACATTGTATTTCCTATTGTTTTAAAGTTAAGTGTTCTATTCCATCCAGGAATAAAATCATCATTCAAAATTTCTCCATCACATGAAAGCTGAAATAATTGAGTAGGCACAAAAGTGCTTCCATTTTGAATTTGTGCAATATATAGATTACCATTTTTATCGGCAACCACACCGTGAGGATTTATGATGCTATCTTCTGGCAACCAAGTACTACCAATCTCTGTTCCTATCGAACCGTCATTATTAAGAATAAATTTGTGTGTAAGATCAAAAGATGGATCATTTACATACAAATAATCAACACAATTGCAATTAAGGCTACAATCAACTGTATTAAGAATCACTATTTTATCAATGAAATTGGCTGAAGAACCATTAAAAATTCTCACTGTATAAGCTTGATATAAAATAGGGTTGGCAAGACTTCCAACTATTTCAAAAGGCAATGCCCCTATCGGAATTGCATTATCATAATCTGTGTCGCCTGTATAAGTACTTCCAATCGAATAATTGACACGATCTCCATCTGTAACCTCCGTTAATTCTAAATATGCATCGTTGTTGGCAACATCATTTGTACATGTAGATTGTTTGGCAAAAATCTTTCCTGAGGTTTGAGCATTCAATACTCCATCCGAAGAACAAAAGAAAAGTAAAAATGAAATAATTGCAATTTTAACTGTTCGCTGTAAATACAATAAATGTTCATAGGTGTCACTCGTGATTTTAACGAATAAAGAATGGTTCTCAAACTTAGGGGTGCTAAATTTTGAAGAAAAAAGATGTTTCATGTAGTATAAGTACTTAATGTTATAAAACGTTAAGTCCTATTCCATCTCTCAAGGCGGGCATTCACTATTGCAAAAAAGGGTGGGGTGTTTGTGCAAAAATACATTAAATATTTTCATAATATGTAATAAGTGAGAATATTTAACATTTATAATTACAAACACGCAAAAAAACATTTTAAAAAGCCAGTTGGAATTTATCCATCTATTAATTTGGCAGCTTCGATTGATATTTTAAATCAAAACAACTTACCTTTAAAGTAAACTAACAATTATGAGCAAAGGAAAAATTACAGGTATAGGAGGAATATTTTTCAAGTGTGACGACCCCAAAAAAACCAAGGAATGGTATGGTGAAAATCTTGGGTTAATTACCGATCAATGGGGTGCACCTTTCGAGTTTAGGATGACCGACCGACCAGATGTGAGAGCTTATACACAATGGAGCACCTTTCCATCTGACACCAAATATTTCGATCCTGCCAAAAACGAATTCATGATAAATTATCGAGTTGAAAATCTTGAGGCTTATCTGGAGGAACTAAAAGAAAAGGGAGTTACTATATGTGATGAAGTTGAGACTTATGACTATGGCAAGTTTGTGCACATCCTGGATGGTGATGGTCGAAAAATAGAGTTGTGGGAACCAGTGGATGGTGCTTTTGATTCAATGTATGCAACGGAAGGAAGTACTAATAAGTAGAAATGAGAGATTGAAGAGATTGGAAAGATTGGAGAGATTGGAGAGATTGGAAAGATTGGAGAGATTGGAGAGATTGGAGAGATTGGAAAGATTGGAAAGATTGGAGAGATTGGAGAGATTGGAGAGATTGGAAAGATTGGAGAGATTGATTTATTTTGGAAGGTTGAATAATAAATTTGAATTCCCCAATCTAATGGAATATTAAGATGGAATTAAAGTTATTGTTTTAGCACTCTTACCTCGACTCTACGGTTTTTGCTCCTTTCCTTTTCATTTCTATTTTTTGTGATTGGTCTGGTTGCTCCGAATCCTTTGGTACGCACCTGCTTGTGAGAGACTCCATTATCAATCAAAAATTTTCGGATAGAATTGGCTCTTGCAAGAGATAAATCCAACAAAGCCTGAGAATCTCCTACATTATCTGTATGTCCTTCGACCTGGATTACCACATCAGATCTCCTTTTCAAAGTTTCTGCCAGTTTCAGTAGCGAGGGAAAAGATGAAGGAAGTACATTTGGAGTAGCTCTCTCAAAAAGAATATTCTTAAGGACTACGGTACTATTCGCTTCCAAGGGAATTGCATCTTTCTTCAATTTTGGTGTTGTCTCCTCCTCACTTTTTTCAACTACAGCCATCTCGTCAGTAGGTTTAAGAACAGGTTTTTGGGTAATAGTGGATCGATTTTTACCCTTTTCTATGATCAACTCCAAGTCCATCTCTCGAATGCCCGCAGCTTGTAATTCTTGTGGATCCAAAATAATGACATCACTGATATATCCTCTATTTTCAGCCTTGAATTGCATTGGAATATTTTCAGTGAATGTGTATTTGTACTTGCCATCTCTCGCCCTAAAAAAATTGTCATACTCCTCATTATAGGCTTCTGACCAGTACAATTGGGCATTTGCCCGTTTTCTTTCATTCCCCTTTACGATATATATATTAATATCAATTTCATAAATGAGGTTTTCATCTCTTTGCAACTTGCCAAAAAATATATCACTAGTCCCTTCTCTATTTGAAGTAAAAAGAATGGAATTACCATCGACTTGAACATATGGATGCGAATCATCAAATTTTGAATTCACGGGACGACCAATAAGCTTTGGTTTTGACCATTTTTTAAATGAATAATCCAAACGATCGCAGACATAGATATCCATACCACCATATCCTCCCGGTCGATTACTGGCAAAATATAATTTCTTCTTGTCTTGAGAAAAGAATGGCGTTGCCTCTCGATATTTGGTATTGATTTCATTTCCCAAATGAACAGGTCTTCCATACACACCTTTATAACCCTTAACAGACAAATAGAGATCCTGACTTCCTTGCGAATTAGGTCCTTTCATCGCCATTATAATATACTCCTTGTCCAAGCTCATGCTTACATTTACCTCCGACCCTTTTTTATCAAAATCCTGAATTTCGAGAGGATGCGGGAAGGTAAAAGTGATATCATTCTCTTTTTTGACAACAGAAAATCCTGCTCTCGCACCACCTTCTTCGCCGAATTGATTGATCACGAGATATGATCCATCCCTGCCATAATGTGAACATATACTATTTGGCAATGCATTATTCAAGGGATACCCAGGATGAAAAAGATTGTAAATCTCTCCTTCATGATAATGTGAATACCATACATCCTGATTAAATGTAGAATTGACTGGATCAATATCTCCTTTTCTGGTTATTTGCGAATAAATAAACCTTAATCTGGATTGATAATATTCGTAATTCTTCGTCTCATATATATTCTCGCCATTCTCAATAATGGTTGGATTAAAATCTGGAGACCCTACCCTGGTGAAATATAATTCGTCCTCATCAAAAGAAAGTATGGGACAAATCTCATCATATACATCCGTATTGATAGGATATGGCATCTTCTTTATACTGTGTTGCGCAAAAGAAAATTGGCATAAAAAGAGAAAAATGACGGTAAGGTATTTCATATCTAGATGATCCTTTTCATTTTTTTGAAAATTGACCGCAAAAATAGCTGGAAAGTCTGAATAATCAGTACAATAAGTGAAATTATCGACTATAATAATTAGTATATTGAAATCCCTTTAGAGCAACAAAGTTTTAAACTTTATGATTTTGTAAACATTAAATAAGTAACTAAAAGATATTAATATGCGTCCAAATTTTGAATGAAATCGGTTTCATTTGCGTTTAATAATTCAACAATTGAATATGAAGAATATCTTTCTCACCATAGCAGCTTTTTTAGCAATTAATATAATTCAGGCTCAAGACACATTGCTCCTTAGCAAGGACACTGTTGATTATGTAGCATTGGACCAGCCAGAATCCGTCGAACCGGTAATCACAGAATTAGAACTCAAAGGGAAGGTATACTCTGCCATGATTAGCGATGGAGACACTTTAATCCTGGCAGATTTGGACGATGTAAGCATCACTTCGCTTCGAAAATTTGATAGTGATGCCGACTATCGAAAATACCTGAAATTTCGAAGATATGCGGCTAAAGTATTTCCATATGCCAAAGAAGCAATCAGAATATTTCGTGAAGTAGAATATGCTTCAGAACACCTCAGTAAAAAGGAAAAAAAGAAAAAAATAAAACAACTGGAGAAAGAACTGAAGGCAGAATTTGAAGAGCCATTGAAGAAATTGACAAAGTTGCAGGGGAAGATAATGATGAAAATGATAGAAAAAGAGACTGGGCACACTATGTACAATCTAATGAAATCATTGCGTGGTAGATTTACGGCCTTCTATTGGAATCAGTTTAGCAAATTATATAGTTATGATCTAAAAGAGGGGTATCAGGAAGGGAAATATGAAATCTTAGATGCAGTGCTTCAAGATTTTGATTTATCTTACCGCATTGAAAAGGGGACTAGTATGAAATACATCAAAATTGATGAATTGAGAAAGAAAGATTAGCATCTCCTGCTTATACTAAATTTAGAAATCAAATATGGATTATCCCTACAATATACATTCTTTGAGTGATGACGAATTCATTGAAGGAAAAGTAGGATGGAGATGCCCATCGAATATAGCAATTGTAAAATATTGGGGGAAAACGGGGGTTCAAATTCCCAGAAATGCTTCCTTCTCTTTTACACTTTCCAATGCTCACACCGAAACTTATATTTCGTACATCAAACAACCTAATGACAAAATCTCCTTGGACTTTCGATTTGAAGGAAAAGAAAATCAAGCCTTTGCGGACAAAATCCGATCATATTTTAATAAGATAGCGACTCATATTCCTATTTTAAAGGACTTTCATTTTCATATAGAGAGCCGAAATTCATTTCCCCATTCTTCGGGGATAGCTTCCTCTGCTTCCGCAATGGGAGCGCTGGCATTGTGCGTATGTAGTATCGAAGCCGAAATATTTGGCATTTCTCATGATGAAGAATTGAGACAGAAAGCTTCCCATTTGGCAAGATTAGGTAGTGGTAGTGCCAGTCGGTCCATCATTCCATATTTCAGTACATGGGGAGTCAATCCAAGTATTAACAATTCATCCGATCTTCATGCTACACAAACGGAAGGATTGCATTCGATCTACAAGACATTTCATGATGATATTTTGATTGTAAGTGCGAAGGAAAAATCAGTCTCGTCCACGGCAGGACATGCATTGATGAATGATAATATATTCGCCACTGCCAGATATACACAGGCCAACAACAGGGTAAAAGACTTGCTCAAGATTATGAAGACGGACGATGTACATGCTTTTGGTAAAATTGCTGAAGATGAAGCCATGACCTTGCATGCTTTGATGATGTGCTCCGATCCTTCTTACATTCTTATAGAGCCAGGTACCTTGGGGATGATAAAGGAAATTCGATCATTTCGCAAGAAAACTAAATTGCCGATCTATTTTACCTTGGATGCCGGACCAAATATACACTTGCTCTACCCTGATTCTGTCAAAGAAGATGCTGATATTCTTATCGAAAATCGACTCTTACAATATACTGATAACAATGTCGTAATAAAAGATATGGTTGGAAATGGACCTTCGAGATTACTGTAACATATTATTCCTTTTGGTATGCACACTGCACTTCTCCTTTGCACAGGAAACCGAAGTCAGATGTATAAATCCTGAATTTGATCAACTTGTTGACGATTATCTAGATTATTCTGTCAGTACGATCTCAGTTGCTGATGCCTATGAGTCCAGAGAAAACTACATTTTTCTTGATGCCAGAGAAATCGAAGAATATAATACATCTCACATTCCCAATGCAGTTCATATTGGTTATGACAACTTTGATATTGATGCCATCACATCTCAATTTCCTAAAGACGCTCGGCTTATAGTCTATTGCTCTATTGGATATAGAAGTGAAAAAATAGGCAAGATCCTTGACAAAAATGGATACAAAACAGTGCACAATCTGTATGGATCAATATTCGAATGGGTAAATCAACATCACCTTGTCCATGACCAATTTGGAAATCCTACAAACCAACTGCATACATATAATAAGCGATGGAGCAAATGGGTAGAAAATGAGGATATTGATAAAACGTGGTAGTTGAGCGTGGATGAAAGGACTAAAAAGCAGTCTATTTCAAACCTTTCAAAGGCGTATCCTATATTATTCCAAAATTAATTAAAAACAAAAGTGTCAATATTCCAATATGTATGACCTCTTGAATCAAGATACTTTTGATATGAATAAAATTAAAATTCAATAAAATGGAAAGTGGCAGGAATAATAATAAAGCCTGACTAGCATCAATCGAAGTGTTCAGGAATAGTAAAAAAACGGCAGCTATCATAAACCAGTAAAGAATGTCTATCTTTTTCTGAGTCTGTATACTTTTTTTGATTGTATAACTGCCATAGCTTAACACAGCGAATATTGAAATTCCAAACAATGAAACCAACTTATATAAACTTTCGCCTCTGATTTCAAATATTGCCAATCTCGGTATAAGACTCACTTTTTTCAGTTCTGGTAAAATAGCGATATCCATCAAGAACAGGATACTACAAAAAGCCAAAAGAACCAATATCGCTCCAGATGTCAATTGAAATATCTCTTTGACTCTCATCGATCTCAGAACAAATAATCCAATAAGACCAACTAGAAGTAATATTATATAATTAGGTATAAATAAGGCTGCCAGAGCGATTAAGAATCCTACATTAAACAATATGTCGGCGGCTTTTGGCCTTTTGTAAGTTTTGAATATTTGTCCTATTCCTATGAGAACAAAGGTATTTACGATCAAAAAGGGAGTCAAAAGACTATATTCGGGTAAAAAGCTGACTAAAATCGCATAAATTAATCCAGGCAATAAGGTAATCTGGTTGGCCAAGCGGTGTTTGATGACCAGACGATTGATATACAACACATGAAAATAAACAATCAAAATGGCCAAAATATTCTGTGTCAAGGCTGAGTCGACAATACCAAATACAAATTTAGTAATGAGGGTATCTGTTTCTTGAGCACTGTATGCAATGGGATTTAGCAGCGAATTGATTCTAATTATTATCACATAAGGCAATAATAACAAGCTGTTGAAAAATAAATTATTTTTAAAAATTCCTATCACAAAGTAATCTTTCAATGCATTGAAAAACACAAAACTAAATTTTTAATGACAAATTGACTCTAAAAATCATTATGTTGATGACAATTATTCAGAAAAAGTGTGTTGGTAGATATTTTGCAGTAAATAAACTAACAAATATTATTTTTGGCAAAAATGATATTAAGCTCAGAAATCTTTCAAAATAATTGGATAAAAATTAGAAAATAATTGAGGTTCTGAGAATGAAACAAAATGTCTAATATTCCTATTATTGGAATACTTGGATTGAATAAATTTATAATTTGGACCGATTGGATAAAAGGTCAAATTGGTACTAAAAAACAAAAAATGACATACGATAATTTTACAATAAAAGCACAAGAGGCAATTCTAAAATCTCAGCAGTTGGCAGGAGGACTTGATCAACAAGGAGTGGATACTGTGCATCTGATTAAAGGTATAATCGAAACTGATCCTAAACTTACTGAATTCATTTTCAACAAGATGAGCATTAATATGCCGATTTTGAAAAGGGATTTGAACAAAGCCATCGAAAAATACCCGAAAGTCTCAAACATCGAAAAGCAATACCTCACAAGTGATGCGAATCAATCTTTGGCTAGGGCCAAGAAAATGCTTAAAGAGTTTGAAGACGAATTCATCTCACTTGAGCTCATGTTGATGGGCATCATTACCGGAAAAGATAAAGGAGCTACAATTCTCAAAGACCTTGGTGCCACAGAAAAAGACATGAAAACTGCCATACTGGAATTAAGGAAAGGCAGAAAAGTTACGGAGCAATCTACTGAAACTGGAACCAGTGCATTGGAAAAATTCGGTATCAATCTAAATGAAAGAGCTGAATCTGGCAAATTGGATCCGATCATTGGAAGAGATGAAGAGATAAGAAGAATATTACACATACTTTCAAGAAGGAAGAAAAATAACCCTCTGATCATTGGAGAAGCTGGTGTCGGGAAAACGGCGATTGTAGAAGGTATAGCCTGGAGAATCGTAAAACAAGATATTCCAGAAAACCTGGCATCCAAGCAAATATACGTGCTGGATCTAGCCGCATTGGTAGCAGGAGCGAAGTACAAGGGGGAGTTTGAAGAAAGATTGAAAGCCGTGGTCAAGGAAGTTTCTGCTTCGAATGGAGAAATCATCCTTTTCATTGATGAAATCCATACCCTCATCGGTGCTGGAGGTGGAAATGGGGCCATGGATGCCGCCAATATCCTGAAACCTGCTTTGGCAAGAGGGGAATTAAGAACAATAGGAGCTACAACCCTCGATGAATATCAAAAGTATTTTGAAAAAGATAAGGCACTTGTACGTAGGTTCCAGACTGTACAAATTGATGAACCTAGTGTAGAAGATACTATTTCCATTCTCAGAGGAATCCAGGAAAAATATGAGGTATATCATAAGATGGATATTTTGGATGAGGCACTGATTGCGGCTTCTGAATTGTCCAATAGATACATCTCGGAACGACAATTGCCAGATAAAGCAATCGATCTTATTGATGAAGCCGCAGCCAAATTGAGATTGGAGTTGGATTCTGTTCCTGAAGAGGTGGATGAACTGGAAAGAAAGGTTCGCCAATTGGAGATTGAAAGAGAATACATCAAAAGAGAGGGTGACGAGAAAAAGCTGAAAAACATTTCTGAGACCATTGCTAATGCAAAAGAAAAAATGGACTCAACTAAGGCAGCTTGGAAGAGTGAAAAAGAAATAGTTGACACCATTCAAAATATCAAGAAAGAAATTGAAGAGTATGAACATGAAGCGGAGGTAGCAGAAAGAGAAAGCAACTTCGAATTGGTGGCCAAGATTAGATATGGAAGTATCAAAGAGCTGGAAGTCAAACTGAAAGCAGCAGAAGAAAAACTGGACAATCTTCCTGACGAAAGCAGGTTTACAAATGAAGAAGTGACGGCCAATGACATTGCCGATGTGGTATCCAAATGGACAGGAATCCCAGTGAGTAAGATGCTTACAAAGGAGAAGCAGAGAATGCTCCATCTTGAGGATGAAATCGGAAAAAGACTAATCGGGCAGAAAGAAGCGGTTACAGCAGTTTCAGATGCAGTAAGAAGAAGTCGATCTGGCCTCGCAGATCCGAAAAAACCAATTGGTTCATTTATATTTTTGGGGCCTACAGGGGTAGGAAAAACCGAGTTGGCAAAATCACTAGCGGAAGTGTTATTTGATGATGAAAATGCCATCACCAGAATCGACATGAGTGAGTACCAGGAGAGGCATTCTGTAAGCCGATTGGTAGGAGCGCCTCCAGGATATGTGGGTTATGATGAAGGTGGTCAATTGACTGAAGCCGTGAGGAGAAAACCATATTCGATCATTTTACTAGATGAAATCGAAAAAGCTCATCCTGATACATTCAATATTTTACTCCAAGTTTTGGATGATGGTCGATTGACCGACAACAAGGGTCGAGTTGCCAATTTTAAGAATACCATTATTATCATGACATCCAATATGGGTGCGGAGGTGATATTGGAGAATTTTGAAGATTTAGATGCACTTGGAGACAAACATAAAGCTGAAATCATCGATACTACAAAAATTGAAGTATTCGAAGCATTAAAAGAAAATTTGAGGCCCGAGTTTTTGAATCGGATTGATGAGAAAATTATGTTTTTGCCATTGAATAGAGATGAGATAAAGTTGATAGGCGGACTGATGCTGAAAAAGGTCAAAAAGAATCTTGCCAAACAAGAATTGGCGATTGAGATGAGTGATTCGGCGATGAACTTACTAGCTGATTTGGGTTATGATCCACAATTCGGAGCAAGACCATTGAAGAGAGTTATTGAGAAGGAGATTGTCAACGAATTAGCGAAAGAAGTGCTCTCTGGAAGATTCGCACCAGGTGAGACGATCTATGTAAATACCGATGCCAAAGGATTTACTTTTTCTGAAGTGCAGAGTGAAAGTAATGGTGTACCGAAAGTAGAAAAGAAGCAGGCTCCTAAGAAGACAAAAGAGGATCAGATAGAAGAGTTGAACAAGGCGACTGAAGATTTGAAAGATGCTATTGATGAGGTGAAAGGTGATTCTCCAGAGGTAGATCCAAAGGATAATTGATTTTTATCTAATCGATAAGGAATAATTGAAAAAATATCAGGTTGTTGTTTACGCCTGGTATTTTTTTTATGCTATTCTAACCATGAACGGAATTCGGGGGTTCTGCTACCGCTAGTGTATAGTTTTTCATTGATTCCATGCATGGAAATGATCAACTTGTTTTTGAAATGAGTTTCAAATTTTTGGATGTAGTTAATATTGATTATTTCACTTCGATTGATTTGAAAAAAATGCTTTGGATTTAAGGATGCGATTACCTTACCCAGGCTTTGATTGATTACGTGTTTATTGCCTTTTTGGTCATGAGCAAGTATAAAATCGCCTTGTGACTGGAAGTAAATAATATCTCCTACAGACAAAAGAAAAATACCATTTGCTTTCTTGATGGTGAAGCGGGATTTGTAGTCTGAACTTTTGTTTTTGACAATCAACTTCAATTCATCAATGATGTTATCTGATATCTTTGAGTTGTTTTTGTCAAAAAGTAACTTGTATTTTCCCCAGGCATCATTGAATTGTTCTTCGTTATAGGGTTTTAGAATATATGCAATACCATTGGTCTTAAAGGCATTCAATACAAACTGATCGTAGGCTGTACAAAAGATTATTGGGTAGGCAATTTTGATAGAATCATAAATCGAAAACACATTTCCATCTAATAATTCAATGTCCGAAAAAATGAGGTCAATCTTTGACTCAGAGCTCAAATATTCTCTAACCTCAGAAATACTTCTCAGCCAGGTTATTTTGGCATTCGGATCTATATATTCCCTGATGTATCCTTTCAGTTTGTCACCTGCCAATTGTTCGTCCTCGATTATTAATATGTTCATTTTCTAATTATTGTAGAAGTGGTATCAAGGGTAAAGAAATGCTAAATGAAGCGTCTTTGTCTTCAATATCAATGGGTAGGTCGCTGAGGAGATTGTATCGCAATGTCAAATTATTAATTCCTGTACCCAGGTCTGAAATTGATTTTTTAGTACGTTTTTCGTTTTTGATGGTAATATGAGTATTGGTCAATAATATATTCGTTTTCAATGGGTTACCAATATTCCCCACATTATGTTTTACCACATTCTCCAAAATCAATTGCAATGAAGCAGGAGGAATCAGTACATTTTCATAATTCTCTAAAGTGGATTCAATGTTAAAAATATATGACTCTCCATATCTTTGTTTGAGAAGGTAGATGTAATTTTCAGCAAAAGCCATTTCTTCTTTCAAGGTCACGACATCATTGTCTTTAGAGTTGATCAAATATCTATAAAGTTGGGCCAGTCGATTGACATATTTTTTTGCTTCATTCGGGTCTGTGTCAATTAATTCGTCCAATGAATTTAGGTTATTAAAAAGAAAGTGAGGGTTTACCTGGGATTGTAAGGCTCTAAGTTCATTAGCTTTGGTTTCAGCTTCCAATTTCAATACATCCTGTTGCCCTTCAAAGTACATTTTGGCCAACAAGATTCCTCCAAGGATACCAGTAGATTGACCTCCAGATACTATTTCGTCCGCGATGAATTCTATCCAGGATTCTGGTGCTTTCATTGACCAAATGACAACGTAGCCAAGAAAATACATAAATGAATTGATAAGCAACAAGCCAAACAATCCTGCAAAAAACAATAAGTATCTTTTTTTTGATAAAAGCCTTGGAGCAAGAAAATATACCGTCACAATACTTACAAATGATATCACAATCACGTCCAAAAACAACATTTGTATTGCCTTCATCAAAGACATTCCAGAAATGTAATCTGATACCACGATCGGTGTGGCCATAATCCAAAATCCAATTATAACCCACCAATCTGTCTTACTAATCTTTTTCATCATCGCGAATCAAAATATTCTCGGATGTAAGATATTATTTATTTTCTGACGCCCTCTTTATGATCGAAGTTGCTCCTCCCTGTCTTTTGGCTTTTTTCTTCAAATGCTGATTTCCAAACTTATAACTCAATCGCATTTCTACCACATTCGTCTCCCACTGTGATTGCATTGTAGCTTGCATATTGGAGTAATTCAGATTTCCATTCCAATATCTGTACAATGGATCTGACCAGCTAAGATTGACACTCAACTTGTCGTCGATAAATTTCTTCTGCAAGCCAAATTCACTTCCATACATATGTCCAAAATCAATAATCCCGTCTTGTCCTCCAGAAACATACCACCCTGAAACCTCAGCAGAAATGCCATACGGAAGTTTAAAGTTCACCTGAGCAACAGAAGTTATGCTCAATTTGCTTCTGTCGAAAGTCTCATTCAAATAGTCCGAATCATACTTGTTATAATTTGCAATCACACCCGCATATCCTGTGACTCCCGAAATAAACATCTCCAGTGGCAAAAATAGGCTTCCGCTGTACTGCTTGAGTTGATCCAAATTCACATTGGTGGCAGATGCTTCACCAGTATCATCATTTTGTTCGGTCACATAGACGATGACATCCTCCGTATCTTTGTATTCCAAGTTGAAAAATGGTTGGCCTTCATAGGTCAGGGTAAACTTTGCACTATGGGTCAATTCAGGTCGAAGGTTGGTATTGCCTCTTTCAGAAGTCAATGGATCCAAGGCAAATACAAATGGATTTAAAGTTGTGTAATTTGGTCGATTGATTCTATAACTGTACGCCAAAGCGGCGGAGAGAGGTCCTGCAACTTTCTTCGAAATACTCGCACTAGGAAAGAACTTTTCGATGTCTCTATTTATGGTTGAATCCAAAGTAATCGAATATCCTGTAGATTTGCTGTCCTCGTAACGCAGACCAGCTGTCAACTGCCATTCATCCAGATTAATGCTTAGTTTTGAATAGGCAGCTGCAATCGTCTCATCAAATAAGTAGTGGTTGCTCTCTCCAGTATTCAAATTCCAAATTCCTTCTTTGAAATATTCACTTTTAAAATTATTATCTATCGAAGCGTCAGTATATTTTACACCCGTCCTCAACTCGAATACCTTATTGATTGGAAGTGTATAATCTATCTTACCTACCCAAAATTTTGTAATTCCAGGTTGATCATATTTTGTATCCAAAAAATCATTTGGTCGCCCATTCATTTCGACACTTGATATCAAATTACTTTTCTCAGTATCGAATTGTGAAACATTCATATCAAACTCCAATTTTTGCCCATTAGTGTCCAATTTAATGGTGTAGTAGGCATCTGCCGATAGAAATTCCCAAGATCGGTCCACTTCATTTGTTGTGGTAAAATCACGATTATCTTCGTCAATTGGGGAAGATATATTTGAGAGATTTGTTTGTACTCGATCTCCTCTCGACTGTGTCCTTTTAATGCTCAAACCAATTTCTTGGTTGTCGGATAAATAATAATCCGCTCCTACATTGAATCGCATTGTTTTGGGGTCAAATGGTGTAGAATTCAACTGATTATAACTAGCATCACCAATAATTCTATCCAGGTAAAACCGCTCATTGTTTTTATTATTACTGTAACCTGCATTTCCATAAAGATTGAGCAGCCCTCTTCGATAACTTAAATTAACACCAGCACTTTGCTTCCAGGTTTCCCCTTTTCCACCTCCAATATATACACTACCATTCGTACCATACATTTTATTATTTTTCAACACGATGTTTATTATTGGTCCAGTGCCTGCAGCTTCGAATTCTGCCCCCGGTTGAGTAATGACTTCAATCTTTTCGATATTATCACTGGGCATCTCTCTTAATAAAGTTTCCATATCGAGGTATTGTGTACTTCTGCCATTGATCAATATGGTCACACCAGAACTACCCGCCATATTCAACCTTCCATTCACCACAATCATTCCAGGCACCTTCTTCATAATATCCAAAAGGCTTCCATTAACAGAAGTGAGGCTCTTCGCTACATTCACGACCAATCTATCGGCCTTTTGTTCCATAAGTGGCACACGTGCAGTAATTTCAACTGTCTTGAGCATATTGCTTTCCTCAACCATATTCATATCTAAAGAAATCTCCTCATCATTCAGGCTGAAGGCTTCTGATTTTAAGTCTTCATATGACAACATCAACGCTTCCAGATAATATTCTCCGTTGGCAATACCTTCCATTTTATATGATCCGTCAACCTCCGTTGCGACTACAGTTATTGTATTGCTGTCAGGTAATGAATGTAGGATTACGTTCACGAAGCCAAGAGGGCCATTGTCGTCTGTAATGACTCCATTGATCGTAGATTGCGAAAAACCGCAGATGGTAGCAAAAAGTGTAAAAAGCAGGGTAAGCCTAATAGATTTCATAGCATTTTAGAATTTTGTGATTTAAAAGTGATGTTCAAGAGACATAATTATTTTTAGTTTGTTGCATATCAAGTTTTAGTCAAAACAACACAACAAATCTATGTCATAAGCCACCTATATAAAATGCATTTTCTATGAATGAGGATATTTCGTCTTCGAATTAGGCAAAAAGGGGATTGAATGAAAAAGAGGTAATTTTAGTAAAAGTGATATTTGTCAGACCATAAAGATTTATGCTCCAATTTGAAATTGACTGTCAGGCAATCACAACTATAGCATGTAGTATCACAACATGTTATAACAAAAAATAATTAGTATCCTGCAGGGATACCACCATTCAGGTCCCCAAAGACAGAAATAAGATCGCAGTCAGAGCCCGCATTATACCATTATTGACAAAAATTCAATTCCTATAGTCCAAAGCCTGATCAATTCCTTTCTGAATTGGCGGCACACCATTCTTCATCCATCTAGGCATCGGCGCATCCATCAAATAGTGGTCAAAGAATTGTTCCATTCTGATATTAAAATCCAGCCTATTCTGCCATTTGACAGGCCAATGAGGTTCGTCATTATAATTTAAGAACCAGGCGGGTTTTCCCAATCGACGTAATGATGTGAAGTATTCGATTCCCTGATACCAGGGCACTGCTCCATCACCATCATTGTGCAAAATAAGAACAGGTGTAGTAACCTTGTCGATATTAAAAATGGGTGAATTTTCCAGATACAATTCAGGTTTCTCCCAGAGCGTTGCTCCCAGGCGGCTTTGTGTTTTTTCATATTGAAACATCCTGCTCATTCCAGACCCCCAACGAATACCACCATAGGCACTCACCATATTCACGACTGGAGCTCCAGCCTCGGCGCATTTAAAGATATCGGTCTTGGTGAGCAGATCAGCAATTTGATATCCCCCCCAACTATGCCCTTGCACCCCAATTCTATTTTCATCAATATATCCTTTTGAGATCAACGATTTCACTCCTGGAATTACGGCTTCATAACAGCTTTGGCCTGGATAACCAATCCTATAATGCACATCAGGATTAAAGATTATGTACCCCTTGCTATTATAATAGCTATAATTGATCGTAGACCGATGTGCATAGGGTGCTCTATGCCGATGAAGGCCATCCGAACTGCGCTCATAAAAATTGACAATAAGGGGATATTTTTTACTTGGGTCAAAATTTTCAGGCAAGACCAGCAAGCCATTCAATTGTTGACCTGTTTCTGAAGTCCAGGAGTGCAATTTGATATCTCCCCAATAATAATCTTTTTGTTGTGGGTTTGCATCCGAAAAGGTATGCATGGAATTGAACGTAGAATCAGTAATGATCAAATTGGGAAAGGTAGAATAATTTTCGATCGTGGTAATATAGTCATTGGACTTTCTTGCCTTTATCGGGGTTTTGTCCAATCTTACATTACCTTCATAAAGAGTATTTTGGGTTCCAGATGATAGGTCAAACGAAACATATGCTTCCGATTTGTCATTTTCATCGAATACATGGAGCAAAAGCGGTCGGGAAAGATCTATTGTTTTCTCTTCATGATCCGTGCTAATAATTCTATGGACTTTTTGACTGCTTCTTCCTTGCGTGATTTTCCTCGCCTCTTCTTTATTATCGGGGTCGATCAACCAAATATCATATCTATCATATACAATAAAATACTCTTCGTCTGAACTAAATCCAGGAGAACCATAGGAAGTTGGGTCCATTGGGCGGTCGTTTTTTTCATCTCCAAATAATCCGATCTCTTTCGAAGTAACCTGATATTTTTTATGTTTTTCGACATTGTAGGTCCAATGCCCCTGAATCGATGCATCATACCAAAAACAATACCTCCCCTCAGGTGAACGAGCCATTCGTCCTCTGGCTTTTGTGGCAAATTGTCTTTTATCTCCAGAATTCAGGTCTATTCTATATCCATCAAACTGCCCATATCCCTTCCACATTCTTTCCTTTTGATATGAATTGGTATGAATCGCTATTCCATAATCTGAATTGTAATCTTCATCAAAAGATACGCCCTCATAATCTTTTGAACCCAAGACAGAAAATTTATTTTTATCAATAGTGTAAACACATAGATAATCTTCCGTTCTATCACTTTTCAAATCATTTTCTTGTCGAGTATATAACTTGGAATCATTGTAGTGCCAAACCTCAACATTTACAATTTCGTCATCCAACAAGGTTGTGTCTTGTAAGATTGGAGGTGGAGTAATGCGAAATATTATTCTATTGCCATCTTGGGAAAATTTTGGATTTGAATAGTTGCTAACATTATGACCAGGAGGAAGAAAGTTTGAATTTTGATCTGCAACTTTTCTTGTGTTTTTATCCTTTTTGTTCCAATACATCAGTTCATATGGCCTAATCCGATTCTCACTTGTATCCCGATCAACGATAAAAGCCAAAAGATCTGCCTCATCATTCCAACTCAGATTATAAATATCTCCCTTGGTTTCAAGAATGGGCTCCCAGTTGGACAGGTCAAAATTATATCGATAGACACCTTGCTCAAGCATGCCATCGGCTCCCCTTGAGGTGGCAACCAATCCTTTTTCTTTCTTAGCAAATGAATAATCTTTTGCATAATACAAGGTGTCAGATTCGAAGCTGAAAAGGTTTTTTAATATTAGTTTACTACCATTTTCTTTCGATTCTTTGATAGGAGTATTGATCGTATCTCGTTCTTCTTCTGGTTCAAGCAAAAAAGCCAAATAACCGCCCCAATCTGATGGGCTTTGATAAGATTTCACATTTGGAATTTTGGTCAATATCTTTTGTTGAAGATTATAAATACAGAGCGTATCCTTGGGCATGTCACTCTTCTTGGTTTTCTTCCGTTCCAATGCCCTCCTACCCTCGTATGAATGCTCAATCATAAAAATAGCAAATGCCCCACTCTGATCAAAAGATGCTTTTTTGACCCTCGGAAATGTAAAAGTCTTATCCTGTCGTGTATTGTATATTTTTAAAATCTTGTCTCCAGCTTCTTTTGTAAGTTGATACATCGCCCAGTTTCCATTGTCCGTGATCTTGACATTTCTTATTCTATTCCATTCAGAATAGACTTCAGGAGTCATGCTTTTTTTGGATTGGGAGAATGCATCATTTGTTAAAAACGAAGCAAAAAGCAAAGAAAGAAACAGGTATCTCATTTAGTAAGAATTTTAGCTCCTCAATATAACAATTAGAATTTTATATTGAGGAGCTATCTGATATACCTAGTCAACTTCTCACAGAAAGTACTCAATCAGAAATAAATCATTAATGCGTACTAAAAACACTATAGCATCCATTTTTCCTTATCTCTATCAAATTGTCCTTTTTTACCAACTATCTCTTTATAAAGAATTTTTCAATGTGCTCTTTTCCACCGACCTTCAATCTTACCAAATACAAACCATCGGCTTCGTTTAATGCAATAGCCTTTTTGGTATTCCATTTGTCCCCAGACTCTTGATAGATCAATCTACCCGTCATATCATAAATTCCCAATTTATATTCGGCGTTTATATCACCCTGATAATCCAAGGTGATATCATATGCTGCTGGATTTGGATAAACAGACAGTTTTGAGACGGATTGATCGTCCAGTGGATTTTGAGCATTGGAAGAACGTGTATTATTTATTGATTCTCCGACATATTCAGAAGGTGGATCGTCAGTCAATCCATAAGTCCCTGTGGATATGTTTATTCTGGAAACAAAACTTCCCGAAGTACCCATACCATTATACCAGCCCATAGATAAAAATTTGCTCCAATTCGCTCCCAAGTATGCAAAATTCCCATCCACATTCAACATATTCGGTGTCCTTAATGTTGTAAATCCCTCAATCCCCAGATTCCACTCAATACCTCCACCTAAATTGTACAAAGTGACACCTTCTGGTCCACTATAACCCAATGATCCACCTAATGAAGGATTGTATACCAAAACACCATTTGGCACAGGATGCACTTCATTATAGTGAGGGTTTTTAATACATTGAGGAATGTTGAACAATGGACTGATCGAATTATTATTCAATCGATACACGAATAGGCGAAAATCTCCTACGACTACATAAAATCTTTTATTAAACTCATCGAATTCAAAATCAGTCTTTGAAGAAGGTATACCTACTAGATTTGCGGTAATTGGATTCGTATTGAGCCCACCGATAAAAGCACCGATTTCATCGTTTGACAAATAAAAGATATTAGTTCCTTGAGCATTGATATCAATAGCATGAAAGTTTCCTACGCGGTTAAAGACATCTGCAAGTGTAATTGGATCAATGCGTTTGATTCTGTCATTCAACAGGACATAAAGATTTTCTCCTCCTTCGCTCACTTTGATAGATTCATATTCATCGGACAATTCATTGTTTGGATAAGGAATAGAACGATCCGCTATCAATATACCATCCTGATCAATTTTTAGAATCGCAATATTATGTCCAGGATTACTCACTGGCACACCATCTACGTTCATAGAATTTTGGTACATCGTGAGTACAAAAGCCTGCCCATTCTTATCTACTGCCAATCTAGTATTTGGTCTATATCCACT
This sequence comes from Saprospiraceae bacterium, assembly GCA_965230575.1. Lineage (GTDB taxonomy): Bacteria > Bacteroidota > Bacteroidia > Chitinophagales > Saprospiraceae > CAJXUU01. The sequence goes on along the minus strand of OZ246013.1, from coordinate 2,956,059 downwards.
TAATAGAGAATGATTAAGAGATGTACTCCACAAGAGTTCGCCATCCTCACAATACTTGATCAAGTCCATGCTGGAAATAGAATACGGTGACCCAACCTTGTTATTCGCTCTTAAGACATAAACATTTCCGAATCCATCAAATTCGATTCCTAAATTTGTTGGTGCAATATATGTTTGTCCTTCATAAATTCGTGGCCAAGGATCTGCTTCACAACAATCGATGGCTGTGATTGAAATATCCAATGTAGCATTGCAGTTATCTTCTTCAATCGGCACTCCCAACGTTTGTAAAAATACCCTTCTGATTTGCAGATTGATATTTTCGACGACATCACTCAATTGTGCAGCAGCACCATCAATACTATTGACACTATAAGCGCTCGTAATGGTATTATCAGTAAGTTGAAATTCATTTGAAGAATCCGTGATGTCCCAAATCTGATACTCCATGTTCGTTACTGTACAGAGATCGGTTCCAATATTCAAGGTAGTCCCACAGAGGACTTCAGGAGCCGTTGGAATCCCCGCAGAATTATTGATAAACTCATCCTCTATCACTTCTATCTGATCTATCTTTATGTAATAGGTATTTCCACCACTGACCAAAGGTTCTTGAGGTCTTAAACATTCGAAAAAGAGCATATCATAGTCCTCAGTACCCGTTGTAAAACAAGTTACCTTTTGAGACCATGACACATTTACATTCTCATTCTCATAGATACTGGTAGCATCATTTCTAAATTCTGCTCCTCCATTCGTTCCAAGATAAACGTCAAAATCATAATCATAAGACAAACTTGCTAAACCCAATGGAGGAGCCGTAATTAAACTGTGATTTCCCAGTAAAACATCAATACCCTCCGCTGCTGCAATTCCTGAGCTCGGTGCTACAGCATCAGCGACACTGAAGGTCAACAAATAATCCGTATTAGGATCCATAGTAAATGAGGCTCCAACACCTTCTGTATCAAAAGTTGATGAAGTAAGATTACCTGCGATCATTAATGAACCTAAATCATTTCCTGGATGACCAGTAAAGTCCCAATTTGAACTCGTATTGGCATCAGTTTCAGCATGATCTATAGTTCCATATAAGGGGCGCCATCCTGGTACACACTCAATTCCACTATTATAGAGGACAGTCACATCATCTCCGCAAGAGCCAGGTCCATATTCTTCCATATTAGGATTGCAAATAAAATTACAAGGACTGGTATTCGTACAACCAAAAATTTGGGCATTTAAATTAGGTAGACAAAAAAGGACAATACAGAAAATAGAAAAAACAGACTTTTTCATAATTACAAATTTTCAAAATGAAGAAAAGGGTTAAACAACTTTTTGTTATTTGTTCGAGAATTTATTCTGGGTACCAGACATGGTCAATGGTCTGCCAGGCTTCACAATAAGTTAATAACATTTATTAAGGAAAAGTAACACTTGAAAGGAAATATAAGAAATTGAAAATATTTCTGATGATGTGTCATTACAGCTTTGAAATAGCTCATGGACTAAATCAAAGTCTTTTGTAGCCGTTGTTATTAATAAAAAATATCTTCATCCGCCTTTTTGCTTGTAACGAAAATTGCTCTATTTCGTCTACCCGATAAACCAGGATATGGATTATCTATTATTAAGACCCCAATATTATATTTCTTTATTCAAGGATATTCTCAAGTTTGTAAAAAGTCCTCATAATCAGCCAGATTTAGAAAAACCATTAAAACTAAAAATTTGCGACACTCTTGGACTTTTTATCTTGAAATTGATTCTCTTGATCCCTGTGCTCTTCTTTTTTGCTCTAATCTATGACCCTGAAAATATTCAAAGTGCAAATATGGCCGAAAGATTTTCTCCAATTGCCCTATTAATTATTGGAGGATTAGTTTTGCCGCTCATCGAAGAAATTGCCTTTAGACTTTCTCTCATCTACCATTCCATTTACCTCTCTTTATCTTCAAGCGCATTAATGTATTACTTTCTCACCAAAGCAATTTTTCAAACGAAAATAAGCGCTGCAGATGAAAGTTTTTTACTGAGAGTTTCACTGTCCGTCGGCCTTGGAATTATCATTTTCATGATACTGAATAACAAAATCGTAAGTAAAAAAGTAGCGAACTTTTGGAGTTCAAATTTCAAGTATATCTTCTATTTTTCCAGTCTGATTTTTGCATGGATGCATATTTCCAAGTACGAAATTACCTGGTTGAATATTCTTTTACTTCCGATTCTTACCTTACCACAATTAATGAGTGCTATTATTTATGGTTATACCAGAGTTTCATTTGGTTTTAGATATCCATTGATCTTACATATTACAACGAATATTATTGCGATTGGCTTGTCATTATTGCCATTTTCAGATTTGTTCTTTCTTTAGAAAAAAGAATAGTCTTGCTCCTATTATAAGAAGTAATTTTAAAATTATATTTCTGAGGAAGATAATGGACTAATTCTACTCCGCCTTACCCATGTCAAAATCATTCAAAAATCCAGTATCAAAATTTCCGGTACGGAAATCTTCATCCTTCATCAATTTTTTGTGGAAAGGTATGGTCGTCTTGATGCCTTCGATGATGAATTCGTCCAAGGCTCTTTCCATCTTTGTGATGGCTTCTTCCCGGGTTTGTGCTCGAACGATCAATTTAGCAATCATTGAATCGTAATATGGAGGCACAGAATATCCAGCATACACATGGGTATCTACTCTTACACCGTGGCCTTTGGCACTATGGAAGGACGATATATTTCCTGGGCTAGGTCTGAAATCATTATATGGGTCTTCAGCATTGATCCTACATTCAATAGCATGAAGTGATGGGTAGTAGCTATCTCCATCAATTGGAATTCCAAAAGCTACTTTTATTTGTTCTTTTATTAGATCATGTTCAATGACCTCTTCCGTAACGCAGTGTTCGACCTGGATACGAGTATTCATTTCCATGAAGTAAAATTCTCTGTATTTATCCACAAGAAATTCGACTGTTCCCACTCCTTCATAATCTATCGCCTCACCTGCTTTGATCGCTGCAGCACCCATTTTTTCTCTCAAGTCATCTGTCATGAAAGGTGATGGGCATTCCTCTACCAATTTTTGATGTCTCCTCTGAATAGAACAATCTCTCTCAGACAGGTGGATTACTTTACCCTGTTGATCGCCAATAATCTGGATCTCAATATGTCTTGGCTCTTCAACAAACTTTTCGACATACATACCATCATTGCCAAATGCTGCTTTTGCCTCTTGTCTGGCACTATTCCATTGCTTCTCGAATTCTTCCGTATTTCTTACAATACGCATCCCTTTTCCTCCACCGCCGGCAGTAGCTTTGATCATGACAGGGTATCCAATTTTTTCAGAAGTAGCTATTCCATCTTTCAGGTCTTTGAGCAATCCATCAGATCCTGGCACTACGGGTACTCCTGCTTTGATCATAGTGTCTTTGGCTGTCACCTTATCTCCCATTTTTCTGATCATCTCAGGATCAGGTCCGATAAATTTCACACCATATTCCTGACATATCTCCGCAAAATCTGCATTCTCCGCCAAGAAACCATATCCCGGATGTACAGCATCGGCATTGGTTATTTCTACAGCAGCCATTATTTTTGGTACACTTAGATAAGATTCTGCTGAAGATGGAGGTCCGATACAAACGGCCTCATCTGCAAATCTTACATGCAAGCTGTCTTTATCTGCAGTGCTATATACCGCTACAGTCTTTATGTTCATTTCTTTGCATGTACGAATAATTCGCAAAGCAATTTCTCCTCTATTAGCAATGAGTATTTTTTTAAACATGGTCTTTTCAGATTTGTTAATCCCGTAATAAATGGGTGATTACCGCCAAAGAATGTTGGCAATTTTGAGGATCCCTTATTCTAGCTTGGGTCAACCAAAAACAATACTTGGTCATATTCTACTGGTGCAGCGTCTTCGACCATTACTTTTACGATGGTGCCACTCACTTCACTTTCGATCTCGTTGAATAATTTCATAGCCTCAACAATACATACACATGCCCCTTTTTCAATAGAATCACCCACTTTTACATAGGCTGGTTTCTCAGGAGATGCTGATCTATAAAATGTTCCTACGATTGGAGATTTTATTTCTAAAAGCCCTTCTGTACTTTCAACATTTTTTTCCGCTGGAGGAGCACTTTTAGTTGTTTTAGCCGGTGTCTCCACTGGAGGTGCAGCAGTAGCAGCTGGCGGAGGTGTAGACATTTGAATCATTGGAGGAGCTCCTGCTTGAACTACTTGTGTGTTTTTACCTTGAAAATTACTTGTACGAATAGAAATTTCGAAATCCTTGTCTTTCAATTTGAATTCCGCCAAATCGGTTCGGTTTACAAGCTTAATTAAGTCAGTTATTTCTTTATAATTCATTGGGCTGGTTTTTTTAAACTTTTACTCTTTCTACATATGCTCGAGAAGCAGAATCAATCTTAATAAAATCTCCTTCATTGATAAAGATAGGCACTTTTATTTCTGCACCAGTCTCCACAGTTGCTGGCTTGGTCACATTGGTAGCCGTATTTCCTCTAACTCCAGGCTCTGTATATGTTACCTTAAGTACAATATATTGAGGCAAATCTATTGTCAAAGGTGTATTATTCTCCGCATGAAAAAGAATTTCAATTGAAGATCCTTCTTTCATTAGGTCTGAATTTTCAATCATTTCCTTTTGAATATTCACCTGATCATACGTCTCATTATCCATAAAGTTGAATCCTTGATCATCTGGATACAAATACTGATAATTTCTTCTTTCCACTCTGACCACATCTATTTTATGTCCCGAAGGAAATGTATTGTCTACCACTTTACCTGTCGTCAGGCTTTTTAGTTTTGTTCTTACAAATGCTGGTCCTTTTCCTGGTTTCACATGCAAAAACTCCACAACCTTATACACATCGTGATTGTAGTTCATACATAGTCCATTCTTAATATCTGATGTACTTGCCATATTTATTTTAATTCATTTTTTTAGAATCGACCGCAAATATAAAAATTCATTGCGGAAGGTAAATAAACTTTTGTATTCCTCTTGCTTCAAAAAACAAGAAATAATAAGTCCGACTATTATACATTTATTTAGCCTATAAAATTCCGAGTAGCAATAATTTCTTAATTATTCACCATCATATGCCCATGTGAGCAGGGTTGATCCCCAGGTAAAACCTCCTCCAAATGCGGTTAGGACAACCTTATCACCTTTTTTCAACTTATTTTCATAGTCTGCCAGGCAAAGAGGTAAGGTACCCGCTGTTGTGTTGCCATAATTTTGGATATTGATCATGACTTTCTCTTTTGGAAATTCCAACATATCCGCTACAGAATTGATTATTCTCATATTCGCTTGATGCGGCACCAACCAATCTACATCATCCTGATCAATACTATTTTTTTCAAGAAGCATCCTAAAAGTATTGGTCATTCCCTTAACGGCGGCCTTAAATACGGGTCGTCCATCCTGAAATACATAATGGTCTTTTGCTACTATAGTTTCCATTGTTGGGCGATTGAGAGAACCGCCAGCCTTCATGTGCAGATATTGCCGTCCTTCACCATCGCCTTTGAAGATTGAATCTTCAATACCATACTCTTCGTTTGGTTCCAACAATACCGCTCCTCCTCCATCTCCAAAAATAACACAAGTAGTACGATCTGTATAGTCTATTATAGATGACATGAAATCAACTCCTATAATGATCACTTTTTTGTGTGATCCAGATTCTACAAACTTTGACCCCGTCGTCAGTGCAAATAAAAAACCACTGCATGCCGCATTAATATCATAAGCGAAAGCATTTTTAATTCCTACCTTACTACATATGGTATTTGCAGTATCTGGGAAGGTCATGTCTGGAGTGATTGTAGCACATATCAGCATGTCTACTTCATCAGCATTGGTATTTGTCTTTTCCAATAGACGCTCTACCATTCTCACAGCCATATCCGAAGTAGCTTTACCCTCTTCCTTGAAAATGTGTCTTTGTTTTATTCCCGTTCTTGAAGTGATCCACTCATCTGAAGTATCAACAATCTTTTCCAGATCAGCATTTGTAAGTAGTGTATCAGGTACATATTTGGCTACACCAGTGATGGCTGCTTTAATATTGCCCATTGTTTGGTTGATTTTACTATTAAAATGGCAAGTCAAAGTTTCTAACTGCCCTAAAAAAGCTGCAAGATAAGACTTAATCACAAATAAGATATTTATCCTGAGATTTTGAATTAATTATTACAAATCCTACAAAAGAAAATAGATTTCCATCATGCCAAAACCATTCTCTGAATTCACTATAACTTATATATTAATTTGAAAGGTGAAAATATTTACATCAAAAAGGCCAATTAGATCTCACGCACATAACACACTGTCAATCTGCAACTTACAAACCCTTAATTAAGGTCTACAACTCACAATTAAACACATTAAATAAATAAATAATATGTAAAAATGCTTATTGGTATGCATTTTGCAAATGTAGGTATACAGATTATCAACAAGTTATAAATTATCAATTTTTGTAATTCGTTGACTATACTTTTTACAAACAAAATTTTGAATTTGATCTTAAAAGATGGAATTATGAAGATATCAAGAAAAGGAATCAGTTTGTCAGCAATGTTTTTTGCATTTATAATCAGCACTTTTGCCACAAACATTAATGATCCAAAATTCGTAAACTTTGCTGATGTAAATGTTGAAGAAGCCATAGCTAAGGCAAGCGCAGAAGGCAAACTAGTATTTATGGATTTTTACGCAAGCTGGTGTACTCCATGCAAATGGATGGAACAGACTACTTTCTCAGATACCAGAGTGGCTTCTACTCTAAACTCTAATTTCGTATCTGTCAAAGTGAATATAGATGACGTCGAAGGTTTCCAAATGAAAAATAAGTATGAAGTCAATTATCTTCCTACCATCCTCATATTGAGTTCGGAAGGAAAGATGGTGGAACGAATAGAGCAGACCATGGTCGCTGAAGAATTACTTGGCATCCTGGAACTGCATAATTCGCCAGAAAATCGAGTCATTATCAAACACGACTTCAACAAATCTCCGAAGAGAATTAATGGTACAGAAGATATAGAGGAGGACGACCCTTGGACAATAACCCAGGACGACTATAGAAGGTATACTGAGATGGAAGAGAAAAGAAACTATAGAGTGCAAGTGGGTATTTACGATGATTACTCCGCTGCACAAAAGGAAGTGGTAAAGCTTCGTGAGACCTTTATGGAGCCTATCGTAGTGTTGAATGATTTCCAAGATGACAAAGTGCTATTCAAAATAATGCTGGGGCAGTTTCAAAGTCTGCAAGAGGCCGATAGTTTTTGTAAAATCCTCAAGACCAATTTTAGTATTAATGCCATAGTGAATTAGAAAAGAGACCGGATAGTAAAATAAAGTGCTTAGTTGAAGGTACAAGGCCAGATGTAGAAGACTTCGATACAAAAAGTCAACATCTAGCCTTGTACCTTTTGTGCTTCCCATCCAAAACCACATAAGTTCCAGCTTAAATCCAATATTCTCAACATTCAATCCTTTGTCTGCGAAAAGTAATATTTCTGGTAAACTCTATACTTTATTTACCCAAGGACAAAACTTATTGATCACCTGATGCGTATAATATAGAGATGAATAAATTCAACTTAGCATATTATCTATTATTTGCCATTGTTCTGATTACTTTTTCATGCGGTGAAGATGAAGAACCTCCCCCGAAGGAAGATGATCTTTTGACACACATAGAATACAATCCAGTTCCTTTTGAAATTGAATATCCTACCTATACTCAATTAATTCTGGATAGAGAAGTGGTTATTCCTGAAATGCCTGTTCCAGAGGATAATCCTTTGACGATGGATGGGATTGAATTGGGAAGGCATCTTTTTTATGACAACATACTTTCACGGGATAATACAATGTCTTGTGCGTCTTGCCACCTTCCTGAAGGATCATTTACGGACAATTTGGCCGTGAGCACTGGTGTAGATGGAATAGCGGGAAAGAGAAGTTCAATGTCATTGCTGAATGTTGGATTTTTTGATACTGGCCTATTTTGGGATGGCAGATCTCAAAATTTAGAAGAACAGGCACTGTTGCCCGTAGAAGATGAAATCGAATTGCATCATGAATGGTCGGCCATAATTCCAAAACTACAAGAAAGTGAGCTTTACAAGCCCTTGTTCCGAAAAGCATTTGGCATAACGAAGGCAGATGAAATCTCCAAGGAATTGGCAGCAAGAGCAATAGCACAGTTTGAAAGATCGATTGTCAGCTTCGAATCCAAATTCGATCAATATCTCAAAGGCGAGATATTTTTGGATGATGACGAGCAGTATGGTTTAGAAATGTACGTTGATGCACCTGATGCCGTTGATGCACAATGTGCGCATTGCCATAATCTCCCATTGATGACTTCTAATGAATACTTCAACAATGGACTTCAAGAAGCAGAGACTTTTGAAGATTTCAAGGACAAAGGTCGAGGAGTCATAACTGTAAGCACAGAAAATGGCTTTTTTAGAGCCCCATCTTTAAGAAATATAGAACTTACTGCACCATACATGCATGACGGGAGCCTGCAAACTCTTGATGAGGTGATTGAACATTATGCATCCGGAGGCAAACATTCGCCATCTAAAGATCCCTTATTGGATGACATCCATCTCACAGAGTATGACAAGTTTGCCTTGAAAAAATTCCTTCTTTCACTTACAGATCGTAAAATAATTGACGAAGAGCGATTACAAAATCCATTTGAGTAATTATTAATTGTCTTTCCTTTAAATGAATTTATTGGTCTATATCTAAGGTAAAAATCCTGCTATTTTATTGAATCTATATTTCAAATTTCAACTTTGAAAACGACCATGTCAGAAAAAAATGAATTCTTTTTCGATTTTTTCCGATGGTTTTATCCCGAAATATGAATGTACAGCATGTCAAAATTGCACATTTTTTCAAATATCAAAAATATTTTATCGTTGATTTTCAAGTAGTTAGATAAAATATACAAACATATTAAATATTTTCATATATAACAATTGATTAATTATGTAATTGAGTAGGGCTCGATCTGTTCTTATACTTGTATTATGAAAGGGAGTTTATTGAGACCTTCCTTCAAATTCTGAAAAAGATTCAGAACCTTAAATAAGGATATGTTCATGGGATTATAAATGTTGTCAGGAAGTTGCTTTGAAAGACAGAATCAACTTCCTGATCAACAATCAAAGGAACACATAAAATTGAGATTGAGTTTTGTTTATATATTATTATTCTGAAATTTAAATCTTCTACATTACGAACGAGTAATTGATTTAAACTCAGATATGTTCATGGGATTATAATTTGCTAAAATGGCCGCTGGGGAGCGGCCATTTTTTATTTATATCTTGTCGCAAATTTTGAGCAACATGAAAATCACGGGAATTATAAGTACGCTTCAAGTACACGATTTGGACTTGTCCATCGCTTTTTACCAAAACCTTGGGTTCAACATAGATTGGAAATGGCCTGAAGATTCTCCAAGCCACGCTTCAATATCTTCATCTGGATATTCATTTATGTTGGAGAAGATAGGCAAGGAAAGTATTCCAGAAAAAGCAGACTTATATTTCCGAACGGAAGGTGTTGAACAATTGCATAAAGTCTTTGCCGATAAAAACATCGAAGTCGGCGACCTTCAAAAGACAGATTATGGCATGTTGGATTTTAGTATCAAAAGTCCAAATGGACATCACCTCGTATTTGGCGAACCGTCAGGCGAGTATCAAGGCTAAAAGAAGTCACCTATTATCAACAGCAACAATTAAAAACACGGAATGAAGATATTTTGTATTGGTAGAAATTATGCGGATCATGTCAAAGAATTGAACAATGATGTGCCATCACAGCCGCTCATTTTCATGAAGCCTACCTCTGCCCTACTCATTAAAAATAGACATTTTTTCTATCCTGAGTTTTCGAAAGACATCCACTATGAAGGAGAATTGGTCTTGAGGATTGGTAAAAATGGGAAACACATCCAACCAGAGTTTGCACTTTCATATATTGAGAGCATAGGCTTTGGGATTGATTTCACTGCCAGGGATATTCAGCAAAAGTGCAAAGAAAAAGGACATCCTTGGGAGATTGCCAAAGGATTTGACAGCAGTGCTGCCATTTCAGAATTTCTGCCTTTCGAAGATTACGATCCCAACAATATTCAGATCACTACCCTACTCAATGGAGAGACAGTCCAGGATGGCAATACCAAAGACCTCATTTTCGATTTCCAAACCATCATTACACACCTTTCAAAATACTTCACCGTTCAAATGGGCGATTATATTTATACAGGTACCCCAGCAGGTGTAGGGCCAATTAAAATTGGAGATCGACTGGAAGGGTTGATTAATGGAAAGAAGATGCTGAAATGTGATATTATGTGAATTCATCAAAGTTTGCCCAATGAGGTTCCTTCAATCCATAACTTCTAAATTTAACTAATTGGACAAAGCCCTATTAATACTGGATCTAGATGAAACACTGATTTTCGCGAGTGAGGAGAAGTTGGACTACCCCGCAGATTGTACTGTATTTAATTACTTCGTATATCTCAGGCCAATGCTTAAATCCTTTTTAACTGCGATGCAAAAATCTTATCAATTAGCAATATGGTCATCCGCTGGTGATAATTATGTTGAAGAAATTGTGCAAAAAACAATATTGAAAGAATTCAAATTCGAATTCATTTGGGGAAGATCAAGAGCCACTTATCGTAGAAATTTTGAACGAGATGAATTGAGAATATATGGCAATCACCAAGATCACTACCAGTATGTTAAAATATTAAAAAAAGTGAAAAAGCTGGGATTCTCAATTAATAGGACACTTATCCTCGATGACACACCACACAAGTCACAAATGAATTATGGAAATGCCATTTATCCCAGGCCATTTGAAGGTTCAAGAGAAGACAAAGAATTGCTATATCTGACCAAGTATTTAGAAAAAATCAAAGATCACCCAAATTACCGGCGTTTGGAAAAAAGAAATTGGCGAGACAATATATAACCTGCTTATATAAACAGAACATTTGAAATTTAGCTGAAGTGGAGATTCATCTGTTCAGAAATTACAAACATCCCTAAAATAAAGAAAAGCCTTCAACTTTTTGAAGGCTTTTCTTTGAATGCAATAGTCAATCCCAATGAGTATTTACAAGTTATATATCTTAAACTGGTGTCAAGCACCAGGTATTTATCAATTCTAGGCAGAATTATAGGAGAGGTTTTCAATTTTAAGACTTAAGTTTCGGTCTTAAGGTGTTTAGTCAACTTGAAGCCTCATCCTATAAATTCCACAATCCGTAAACCAATAATTTTTGCCAACTTTACAAGACAAATCTTATTGAAAAACATCATCATTTCCCACATGTTTTACATGACTAGATGATAAGAACTATGATTTATTTTTTTGAGTACTGATCTTTATCAATAATTATAATACAAATATGCAGGCAAAATAGGACCTATATATCCTAGTAATCACCTATTTTGTTCTTTAAGGGTTTACCCCTAGAATATTAGGAGAAATCACTATATCTTAGCTTTTATTATTGAAGAAGCCTTTGCAGGTTAATCTTTAATACTGATATCCCCTGAATATTTGCACAACGATTTTTAATAAGTTACTTGTAAAATCAATCTTGAATTGGAAGACGTATTTTTCAATCCAATTCATTTATTCGTTCAAATAATTTTAAATTGTTTTACACAAAAAAATCATATGATAAATATTCTCTTGGCTGATGATCACACAATGTTTGTAGATGGTATAGATTCGATACTAAAGACAGAATCGGATATGAAGGTTGCAGGTAAAGTATATACTGGACCCGATGTAGTATCATTCGTCAAAGAAAATGAAGTCGATCTTATATTACTAGATGTCAACCTACCCGACATGAATGGTATCGAAGTCTGTAAGGCACTCAAAGAATTTGACAACAATGCCAAGATATTAGCCATTTCGATGTTCAATGAGGAATCTTTCGTAACTGAGATCCTGAATAATGGTGCACAAGGCTATATACTCAAGAACACAGGCAGAGAAGAATTGCTAAAAGCCATCCGCACTGTAGTAGGAGGTAAATCATACTTTAGCGATGATGTGACCCAGACCATAATGAAGGGATTGATGAAGCAAAGAAAGGCCAGCAAACAAAAAGAAGGTTTCTTTCCTAAAATTTCACGAAGAGAAAAAGAAGTACTTAGACTCATCATTCAAGAACACACTACACAAGAAATTGCCAATAAGTTATTTATCAGTTTGAAAACTGTAGAATCTCACAGATCCAGTCTTCTTAATAAGATGAATGCCCGCAACAGTGCAGGGCTGGTACGAATCGCAATCGAAAATAAATTGCTGGATTGATTCTCTGATTTTTAAAATCGTTTATCGTCTATTCCAAGCATTTTGACGAGTTATGCCCCCTTTTCGGTATTTTGGATATATATTTATACTGAATCAATCAACTATAAATTATGAATCCTATTTTAGTAGCCGTAGGTGTATTTTTACTCCTTTTAGTTTTATCATCTTTATTTACTGTCAAACAACAAACCATTGCAATCCTGGAACGCTTTGGTAAATTCAATTCTCTTAAAGGACCAGGACTTCATTTCAAAATCCCTGTATTTGACCGAATTGCTGGAAAAATCAATTTAAAAATTCAACAACTGGACGTAATGGTAGAGACAAAAACTTTTGATGATGTATTCGTCAAAATGAAAGTCTCAGTTCAATATATGATATTGAAAGATGCCGTGTACGATGCTTTTTATAAGCTTCAGAATCCTCAGGATCAAATTACCTCTTATGTATTCGATACAGTAAGAGCCGAGGTGCCAAAAATGAAATTGGATGATGTCTTTGTAAGAAAAGACGACATTGCTATTGCGATCAAAAGAGAACTAGGTGAGGCGATGAATGATTATGGCTATGGTATTGTCAAAGCATTGGTAACGGACATCGATCCTGACATGGAAGTGAAGATTTCCATGAATAGAATTAATGCTTCTGAACGTGAAAAAATCGCTGCAGAGTATGAAGGTGAGGCTGAACGAATCCGAATTGTAGCCAAAGCGAAGGCGGAAGCTGAAAGTAAAAGATTACAAGGTCAAGGTATTGCTGATCAAAGAAGAGAAATTGCTAAAGGATTGGAAGATTCGGTAGAAATACTGAATAAAGTAGGGATCAATTCGCAAGAAGCTTCGGCACTAATTGTCATTACCCAGCATTACGACACCTTACAAGCTGTAGGAGAATCTACAAACAGCAATTTGATATTGCTTCCAAATAATCCTACCGCTGGATCTACCATGCTTGCGGACATGACGGCTTCTTTCATAGCATCACAGCAAATGGGAGAACAGCTTTCTCTCGACAAGGAAAGGAAAGAGGCTTTAGAATTAAAAGAATTGGCCGAGAAGAGGAAATAATTTTCTAAACCAATTTACGAAGAGGCTGTCTTTTATATTTAGAGGCAGCCTTTTTTTATGTTCATCAATTAAGTAGGGGTATTCATAAAAAGCTACTTTCCTTAGATATCGACTCTTTTCGAATGTTTCTTCTGAAAAGTTTACCCCATTTTTGATACTTTTTACGTGAAAACAGAGTAATATTTTTTCAACTCATTTGGTCATTCATCATGACGGGCGATCATTTTTGGCTTGGCCCAAAAACGATCCAAAAAACCCAAGGCTTTATTCAGTTCTTAACGCATTTTAAATCCCCATTTTCTTAAACTCAAAAAACTCGGATCAAAAGTTAAAGTTTCAATTGTAATATATTGATTTACTGAAATGTATACTTTCAAATAGTCATTTGCTATCCTCAAACACTTTTGAGTTTTTAACAGAAAATAGGAATCCAAAATACTAAACTGAATAAGGCCAATTTTTGCCCTCGAATATTCTCAAGCTCTCCCGCTGTACTCAAAGGATGTAATGATTGTTACTTCTGAATTCCCCTAAGTATTCCCTAATCCCTCCATTCTACTTGACAATGCTTGCCTGTAAGAGTTTCCAAGAGGAATTTTTATTTGACCTGTCAAGGTGAGTTTATTTACCTCGATAACTTTTACCTTATTAAGATTAACTACAAAAGACTTATGCACTCGTTGAAAATGTTTTTCGGGTATCAATTTAAATACATTGCTCATATTGCTGCGAATTAATACCTTCTTTCCGTTATCAAGTACTATCTCCAGATAATTACCATCTTTTTCCAAATACATGATCTCACGAAAAAACACCTTATGGATTTTACTTCCAGATTTAAATAAAGCATATCCCTCATCAGAAATATCAACTGACTCTTTTGTCTTTCCTGTCGTATTATTGCTGGTATTTCGTTTGTTTTCAACTCTAGAAATAGACCGTAAAAACTTACTAAACTCAATCGGCTTTAAAAGGTAATCCACAACTTCAAAATCATAACTTTCCAAGGCATAATCAGAATAGGCAGTAGTAATAATGACGTCTGGCTTTGTTTGAATAATGTTCAGCATCTCCAGGCCATTCAAATTTGGCATATTGATATCCAAGAATATAATATCTGGTTGCAATTTTGGAAGCATTGTCAATGCTTCTAACCCATCTCGACAATATCCAATAAGCTTGAGATTATCAACTTTGGCAATGTAACGCTCTAAAACCTCCTTAGCTCGAATTTCATCTTCTATTATTACGCAGGTCAAAATCATCAATTACAATTTTAGTTTAAGAATCGAGATGTACATTCCATTTTCTTCGTACTGATTCAAAATGTATGTATTGGGGAATAGAATATCCAATCGTTTCTTAAGATTGTTAATTCCAATTCCTCCCTCATATTGCCCCAGCTTTTGTTGGTTTCTAAAAATTTTATTTACCACCTTAAAAATAATGTTGTTGTCCAGCACCTTGAGGTCAATATCAATCACAGTCTCATTTTTGCTATCAACTCCGTGCTTGAAAGCGTTTTCAATAAATGGCACCAATAAAAAGGGAGGAATTTTCACCAAAAGGATATCTCCTTCTACTTCAAAATTAATCCTGAGTTTTCGATCATCGGATTCTCTTAATCTCTGCAAGTCTATGTACTGTTTCAAAAATTCGATTTCCCTGTTCAATGGTATTTTCGACTCCTTATTTTCATAGAGCATGTACCTCATTATTTTCGAAAGCTTCAAGAGGCCATCAGAAACATCATCCGCACCACTTGCCTGGGACATTGAAAATAAATTATTGAGGATATTGAATAATAGATGTGGGTTTAATTGATATTTTAAAAATGAAAGTTCGCTATGCAGTTTTTCTTTTTCCATCTGTAGATACTTCTTATCTAAAACCACCAACCTCTCGATAACCAGGTAGGATATCAATAGTGCGATTAGTATGAAGTATTGCAGGTAATTGGAATTTTTCCATACTACAAAATGCATATCTTGGTATGCGGATGAATGGCCAATGATTGCCTTATCAGCAAGTGTCTCCAAGGTAAAAATACCAATGACAGCCATCAGTCCAAAAACTACCATTAAGGCCATATTTTTATCAAGAAACCATCTTTTGATTTTGGAAATAATCAGATACGAAAGGAAAGCTTTGAACAAAACTCCGACTAGAATCAATGGTAGAGCATCAACAGAGACATTTTGAGTCTGATCTATTATTTGTCCATCTCCATTATTTATGATCTCAATATCCTGTACCATTTCCAACACTATAATTCTGTCGTAAAACAAAATCCACCCTAGCCAGAATGAAATATGAAACCCTATTTTAATAAGCTGTCTTTTATTCATCAGTGACTAACTTCTAAATCTCCGTTGAATTATCCAAAAAAAAGGTATGAAATGACTAAGAATGTTATTTAGGTCATGTGCTCTTAAGCTTATTTGAGGAATGAAGAGCACAATGATACTATTTACCCACCTATGTTTGTTTGATTCTTAAGTTATTGAATTTCAAAATGAAGTAGTTTTTGATTGTTATGGTCAAAGCAAAATGAACAATAACGTATGAAAAACTGGAATTCAAAAAGGTTACAAAGGAATATTCAATACGCCTTAAGACGGCTTCAATACCAAAATTAGACCATTTGCACCACACCATCTTCCATTGGTAACTTTCACTTTCATCTTTGGGTATATGACACTACACTTGTATTTCATCAATAAATAAACTGAATATGAATTTGAAAAGAACGATATTAATATTTAACCTACTTCTTGTCTTTTTAAGTTGTCAAGGGCAAAATGCAGAAAACAGAAATCTATCTATATCAAATAACGACTGGGAAGAAATAGAAACCAAAATAGATCAATTGGTTAGTGAATATCAAAATTTGGATATTTTCTCTGGTGTCATCCTGGTTGCCGATCATGGCACTCCAACATATCACAAGGCATTTGGCATGGCCAACCGAGATGAGAAAATTCCCAATGCACTAAACACAAAATTTGATATTGGTTCGATGAACAAAACCTTTACGAAGGTGGTAATTTTAAAATTGCTTGAAGAAGGAAGACTTGATTTAGAGGACAAAATAGGTCAATACCTTTCAGGATTAAACACCAGATCATCTAAATTGGTTACTATCAATCAATTGCTGAATCATACATCTGGTTATGGAGACTATCTTACCTACGAATACGACCAATTGCCTACCGAAGAAAAAACATTTCACAAAACATTTGAAAGAGTAAAAAACAGTCCTTTAGAATTTGAGCCTGGCACAAATCAAATGTACAGCAATATCGGATACATCCTACTCGGGGCCATAATTGAAAAGATATCTGGAAAATCATATTTCGACAATGTGGATGAATATATTTTATTGCCTCTCGGATTAAATGAAACTTCAATGAAACCTAAGCATGAAGCGGAAAATTTGACCGTTGGATATTACAGAACTGTAGATGGTAAAATAATTTCGAATGAAGGAATCCTTGAATACCCAAAGCCTGATGGTGGTTTTCGGTCAACTGCTTTGGATATTATAAAGTTTTACAACGAATTCCATTATGGAAATAAGATCCTCAAGATGGAAACAAAAATGAAAGATGAATTTTTTAGCGCTATCCAACCTCATGCCAATACAGGTGGTGCAATCCCTCATGCTGGTGGCTATCCTGGGTCAAATACGGTGAAGTACGAAATCTTAAGAGATAAAATCAGCATTTTAGTATTTGCTAATATGGATGAGCCTGTAGCTGAGCAATTAGGTGCTGGAATTCTTGCCATCGTGAGGAATCAAGAACCGGAAAAA
Organism: Saprospiraceae bacterium; assembly: GCA_965230575.1. Lineage (GTDB taxonomy): Bacteria > Bacteroidota > Bacteroidia > Chitinophagales > Saprospiraceae > CAJXUU01. Next base: position 2,938,736 of record OZ246013.1, on the reverse strand, counting down.
CCCAGCTTTCCAGCAGTCCCTAATATCTATAAAGTATATAATAAAAAAGGCATTGATTATATCAGAAGTAACTTTGAAGTGCTGATCAAAAATTTTCACCCAACTGACCCTAAGGGTATAATATTAAACCAGGTTGGGTATTTTTTCCTAAATGAACGAAAGTCTGTTGATGATGCGATTAAATTGTTCACTCTGAACACAGAACTTTTTGGAAATGAAGATCCTAATGTCTGGGACAGTTTAGGAGAAGCCTATTATGTCAAAGGCCAAAAGAAAGAGGCTTTAGAGATTTATAATAAAGCTCTTGAAATTGATCCTGAATTTCCGCCTTCATTGAAAATGGTTGAAAAAATAAAAAAGGAGCTTTAGAGCTCCTTTTTTATTTCTCTGTTCGAGAATATCTCTTACCGTAAAGATTAAATTGAACGGTGGTATGTCAGTCTTTTTTTGCTATGCAGCTCTCAATTTGCCGAGCTTTGATTTATTCAACTTGTCAAGCACGTAAAATTCATCAACATTGAAAACTTCAACATCCAGCGCTGAAGGCAATTCAAACATAGCATCTGTAAGAATAGCTTCACAGATAGATCTCAGTCCTCTCGCTCCCAATTTGTATTCCAACGCCTTTTCCGCAATGGTATCCAAGGCCTTCTGAGTGAACTTCAATTCTATGCCTTCTAATTCAAAAAGCTTTTTGTACTGCTTTACTATGGCATTCTTTGGCTCAGTCAATATAGCGATCAATGTCTCTCTATCAAGTGGATCCAAATACGTCAACACAGGCAATCTACCAATCAATTCTGGTATCAACCCAAATGACTTGAGGTCCTGATGCGTCACATATTGGAGAAGATTCTCTCTATCCACCATTTCTTTCTCATCCTTATTGAATCCTATGACTTGAGTATTTAGACGGCGAGCAATATTTTTCTTGATGCCACTAAAAGCGCCTCCACAAATGAATAATATATTTCGAGTATCCAGTTTGATCATCTTTTGTTCTGGGTGCTTTCTCCCTCCTTGTGGTGGAACATTCACCTCAGTGCCTTCCAGCATCTTCAACATCGCTTGCTGGACACCTTCTCCCGAAACATCCCTAGTAATACTCGGGTTGTCATTCTTACGAGCCACTTTATCCATTTCGTCAATATAAACAATACCCTTCTGAGCCGCATCGACATCATAATCACAAGCTTGCAACAATCTACTGAGCATGCTCTCTACATCTTCCCCTACATAACCAGCTTCTGTAAATACTGTAGCATCCACAATAGCAAATGGCACATCCAAAAAGTTCGCTATTGATTTGGCCAGCAATGTTTTACCAGTTCCTGTCTCTCCAACGAATAATATATTTGACTTTTCTATTTCTACCTCTTCCGAAATCTTGTGATTCAATCTTTTGTAATGATTGTAGACTGCAACTGAAAGAAATTTCTTTGCCTCACCCTGCCCAATCACATATTGATCCAAGTAGGTCTTGATGTGTTTGGGAGTCACATTCGCAGGAAGAGAAAAATCTGAATTCTTGCCTAGAGGTTCTTTTTGTTCGATCTCATCTTTAATGATATCATGCGCTTGCTCGACGCAAACTTCGCAGATATGCCCATCTATGCCAGCTATAAGAACAAGGGCTTCTCCCTTATCTCTTCCGCAAAATGAACATTTAATATTTTCTTTTTGTCGCGCCACCTTTTCTAGATTTTAATTATAAAGTTATGACTTTTTGCTTTGCACAAACAAAAAATGAGCCTAATATATTGCAAAAGAAACAAATTGCGTCTTTTGCAAAACATTAGACTCATTAATATATCTAAGTTTTATTTCTTAGTTCTTGGATTGGTTCGATCCAAAACTTCATCAATAAGGCCGTAAGCTTTTGCTTCTTTTGCAGTCATCCAATTGTCTCTTTCTGAATCCTTTTCAATATCCTTGAAAGTTTTTCCAGAATGATGCGCAAGTATGTCGTACAATTCTTTTCTCAATTGCTTGATCAAGTTATATGATATCTCCATATCTGTAAATTGACCTTGCATTCCTCCTGATGGTTGGTGGATCATCACTCTACTGTGTTCAAGACAAGTCCTCTTGCCTTTTGTACCTGCAGTAAGTAACACAGCTCCCATCGAAGCAGCGAGACCAGTACAAATTGTTCCAACATCAGGAGACACATACTGCATCGTATCATAGATACCCATACCAGCTATTACAGATCCGCCAGGACTATTGATAAACATTTGAATGTCTCTCTTGGGATCCACTCCTTCCAAAAACAACATTTGTGCTTGTACAACATTGGCTACATAATCATTTACAGGTACACCCATAAAGATGATTCTGTCCATCATCAATCTTGAGAATACATCCATACTCGCCACATTCATTTGACGTTCCTCGATGATCTGAGGCGTAAATCCTGTGATGTTTGGTGCAGATGCTTGCATATATTTTTCTAGATGCATCGTACTCATGCCTAAGTGCTGAGTAGCATACTTTTTAAATTCATCTTGTGGAAACATATCTCTTATTTTTACATGATTAATATATAAAAGGAAAGGTATTCTATCCTATTACCCCTCACTAACACAATTATTTACCTTGTTGTTGTTTTTCGTTGATGACTTTAACTTTTTCATTGAAGTCTTCCAAAGAAATTTTGTTCTCCTTGTGCTTCACCGTTTCGCCAATTTTTGTAAATAATTTTCCTGCCTGTAATTCTTCGTATGTCTTATTCACTTCTTCTTGATTCTGCATCATCTTACCCATTATTTCATTCATGTAAGATTCATCCATACCATATTGTCCGAAGTATCCTTTGACTTTGTTTGTCATCGCTTCATAAACATCCTCATGACTCACTTCTATCTCAAACATCTTCGCTAGTCTCCCTTTTATAAGCGTCCATTTCATGTTGTCGAGAAAACCATCAAAGTCTTTGTCGATTTCCTCATCGCTTAATTTTTCATTGGTAATCTTCAGCCACTTCTTCAAGAATGCAGATGGCAATTCAACCTTCGTATCAGCAACCAATTTGTCCATGATGTTTCTATACATCACCTGCAAGGCTTGATTATGATAGTGCGTACCTACATATTCCTCAATTTTGGCCCTTGCTTCTTCCTCAGATTTGATCTCATCTTTACCGAAGTACTTATCGAAAAAGTCTTGATTGAGCTCTGCCACTTTTAATCGGGCAATATCCACTATTTTCCCTGTAAACATGTTTCCAATCACCGGTTCCTCCTCTCCTTCTTCAACTTTGGGAACATTTAGAAGATATTTTTTTACATAATCTTCTCCCTTATCTTTTTCTAGCTTGTGAATATCAAAGGTAAAAGAATCACCTTTACTCAAAGTCAACACTTCCTTATTATAGTCTTCCGTCAATGAATCTACTAAAACAGAAAATTCTGAAGCCCATCCATCCTTCTTTACTTCATCTCCATCAAGCTCATCTGCCTGAATTTTGAGAATATCATTGGCAATCACTTCACCATCAGGATGCTCTTGTTCGCCCAATCTCTTTTGAGCATTTTGAAGCTCCTCATCAATGACCTTATCATCAATATCTATCTTATATATGTCATAGGTATCCGACTCACTAACGCCTTGAATATCAATTTCTGGAGTGAGGCCAATATCAAACTTGAAAGTATAATCTTCCAAATCATTGACATCAAAATTCATATCACCATCCTGATCTTCAGAAGGAATCGGTTGTCCCAGAATATCCAGTTTTTCTTCATCCAAGTAAGTAGACAAAGCTTTTTGAAGTGTTTCGTTGACAACCTCTGCCAGTACAGATTTACCATACATCTTTTTTACAACAGACTGAGGAGTTTTCCCTTTACGGAATCCCTTCATCGTAGCCTTACCCGCTACTTTTTTAAGCTCTGATTTGAATTTGTCTTGATAATCTTCCTTGCTGATATTAACAATAATCGTTGCGTTGAGATTATCAACAGATTGTTTTTCAATATTCATTTGTTGAAATTGAGTGTATTGAATGTAATAAAATAAGAGGAATATTTATAAATAAGCGAAGAAGCTTAGTGCGGGTAGAGGGAGTCGAACCCCCACGCCTCGCGGCACTAGATCCTAAGTCTAGCATGTCTACCAATTCCATCATACCCGCTAAAAGAACTATCTTTTTTTAAATAAGCAGCGCAAAGATATAAACATAATTAATTAATGAAAGTAATTCAACTTATTAATTTAACGAAAAATGAATAAGGGATATGGAGATGAAGTTTTAGGAATAAGGTTGCACCTAAGATTGTTCATATCGATGTCGTTTCATGTACATTTTTGACCTTTGTATTACTTCCAATATTTTTCAAGCAAATCTGCTATTTTACGATCATTGCTCAATCGCGGCACCTTGTTTTGACCACCGAGTTTGCCTTGATCCCGCATATATGACCTGAATGCACCCTCTCTCATGGGTCTGATTTTTAATGGTTGTAAAATTCCACCTTTGATTAGATCTTCATAGTAGATATTTTGCTTGACCATTTCGACATCGACATCCTTTGAAAATGTCAACAAGCTTTCGGGAACTGATTCGAATTCGATAAACCATTCATGAAAAGGCGTAGATCCATCCGATGGATTCACTTGAGGGGCCACTGTAAACTCCACTACCTTTGTTTGATACCTTTTGGCTACAGTCATGAGTGCCTCTTCTACTTCTTTGCCAATCACATGCTCACCAAAGGCACTGATGTAGTGTTTTATCCTGCCTGTAACCAGAATTTTGTACGGGTCCAATGATACAAAACGAATCGAATCTCCGATGCTATATCCCCACAATCCTGCATTGTTATTGATGATCAGTGCATAGTCTTTATTCAGCTCTACCTGATCCAGTTTGAGGCGTTTAGGGTTTTCATTGTGCACTTCATCAACGGGAATAAACTCATAGAATATTCCTGAATTGGTATTGAGCAGCAAACTCTTCTCCTGCTGACTTACCTGATATGCAATGAATCCTTCGGATGCTGGATACAACTCTACACTTGGGATCGATTCACCTATCAAACTCTCAAGCTGTGCTCTATAGGGTTCAAAATTCACTCCGCCATAGATGAACAAATTATAATTGGGAAAAACCTCTTTGACGGTTGATTTTCCAGTACGTTGCAGCAATCTTTCGTAATACATCTGAACCCATGGTGGAATTCCACCAATAAGACGCATATCATTCTGCAGGGTCTCATCCACTATCTTTTCTAATTTTTCCTCCCACGCTTCTATACAGTTGGTCTCGTAACTCGGAAGTTGATTGCCTTTGAGCCAACGTGGTATTTCATGATTGACGATACCTGAAAGTCGTCCCGTCTTTATTCCTCCTTTTGAGATTAGTTCGGGCGAACCAGAGAGAAAAATCATTTTACCATCAAAAACAGAAGCATCATTCGATTCTGCAATATAATTGAGCATGGCGCACTTGGCAGAATTCATGTGATTGGGCATACTCTCATGGGTCAGCGGGATGTATTTTACTCCTGATGTCGTACCACTGGTTTTGCCAAAATATTTCGGCTTGCCAGGCCAGAGAACATCCACCTCTCCTTCAATGATTTTCTCGACATAAGGCCTCAATCCTTCGTAATCTCGAATTGGTACACGTGTTTTAAAATCTTCATAAGTTTGAATTTCACCAAAGGAATGATCATTGCCAAACGAAGTATTCTTGGCTCTTTTGACCAGATGTTTCAATATCCTATCTTGATCTGACACGGCCTTATTGGACCATGTCTTGATCTGGTAGGCTGTCCATTTGGCCGCAGGCATTACTAATTTAGATTTTATCCCCATAGCTCCACGAAGGTAGAAGTTTTACGCATCTCATTAAAATCAAATTATTAATTTATTTTGAAAAGACTATTTTTGAATTTTCAACTGCATTTTCAATTGAATTTAAGTGGATCAAAACAAAAGCAAAAAAAGAACTATTAAATTTGATTATTCCGAAACAGATCAAATTGTCTTTCTAGAATCTTTGAGCAATACAAGCAGCAGGTTGCTCAATCCAGACGGAACTTTCAATATAGAACGTAGAGGACTATCTGCTTCTAATATGTATGAAAAGATTCTAAATTTTTCCTGGACTAAGATTCTCTTGTCCTTTTTGTTTTTCTATTTCTTCATCAATGCGATATTTGCCTTTGCATTTGTTGCCTGTGGACCTGAAAACATCAACGGTATTGAGTTGGGATCATTTTGGGATAATTATTTTCAATTGCTCTATTTCAGCATTCAGACTTTTACTACAGTTGGTTATGGTCATCTAAATCCAGTCGGTAATGCAGCAAACCTCGTGGCTTCATTGGTAGCATTCACTGGATTGATATCATTTGCACTTCTTACGGGTCTTTCCTTTGCAAAATTCTCCAAACCGGAAGCACATATTATATTTAGTAAAAATATTTTGTTGGCACCAAACCCCTTAAGAAATGACCAGCCGTCGCTTCAATTCAGGGTTGTGAATACCTCCAGAAATCAACTGATAGACCTTGTGGCAAGAGTCACTTTGACTTGGCTGGAAGAAATAGATGGGTCGCTAAAAAGGAAATTCGAGCGGCTCGACCTTGAATTAGAATCTATACATCTATTTCCGCTCAATTGGACCATAATCCATATGATAGACAAGGAAAGCCCGCTATATGGACTTACCAAGGAAGAAATGACGGCCAGACATATGGAATTATTGATTTTGGTCAAAGGATTTGATGATACCTATACGCAGAAAATTCACACCAAACGCTCATATAGTTTTTCTGATTTAATTGATGGAGCACGATTCATTTCGATGTATGAAAATACAGATTCTAATACGGTACTTCATCTGTCAATGATTGATGATTATATACCTTATGAATTCAAATAAAAAAGAGTTGATTATTTTTTTCAATGCTAGATTAAACCAGTAGGTATTTTTAAAGTCTTATTGATACGACTTCATTTAATAGACAATTAAAACTCTATTTTGGAATTAAAGCTAACTGACGAACAACTATTAGAATTGATCCACTTGGACAAAGAAAGTGGGTTTCGTTCTTTGATGCATCAATATCAGGAGCAGACTTATTGGCACATCAGAAGAATGGTGACGACACATGAGGATGCAGATGATGTGGTCCAAAATACATTTATCAAAGTATTTCGAAACCTGGATAAATTCAAAGGGAATTCTAAGTTATATACATGGATTTATAGAATCGCCACAAATGAAAGTTTGACCTATTTGAAAAACAGAAAAAAAAGGCATTCCGAATCTATTGACAACGACGAAAATAATATTGAAAATAACTTGATTGCCGATGTATTTTTTGATGGTAATAATGTACAAGTGATTTTGCAAAAAGCGATTATTTCATTGCCAGACAAACAAAAGGCTGTTTTTAATTTACGATATTATGAAGAGATGCCTTATAGTGACATGTCCGAGGTGCTCAACACTTCAGTCGGAGCATTAAAAGCATCATATCATCACGCGGTGAAGAAAATTGAAGAATATATAAAGAATGAGAAATAACACTAACAAAGAAATTGCTGATATCGCTCCAAAGCTGGCTGCCATGGAAAAGCAGAATCCTTTTTTGGTGCCTGATGGATATTTCTCCAACTTGGAAAATCGAGTTTTGGATGCGCTGGACAAGAAGCCCAGCCTGGTCAATACAACACCAGATGGATATTTTGACAGCCTGTCTGATAGAGTTCTAGAAAGGGTTCAGGCCGAAGAAAATACTCGGGTCATTCCTTTCTACAAAAAGAGATGGCTCTCGATTGCTGCTTCATTTATTATATTATTAGGTGCGGGATATTTATTGACCTCACCATCCGATACATCCATCGAAAACACAGAATTCGCATTTGACATAGATCCTGAGGAGGCTTTGGAATACCTTGAAGAAAATGACAATTTATACTTGACTGATCTATTGAGTTTGGATATTTATGAAGATGAAATTATGGAAGAAGAGTCTGAATTGGAAGATTGGGACGATGCAGATATTGATGAACTATTAGAAGAACTAAACACAGAAGATCTGGAAGAATTACTTTAATGACAACTATTCGATTATGAAAATTATATATGCTTTTATTTTTGCTTTGACTTTTACAGCTTCATTATCAGCACAAATAGGTAATGATGAAGAAAATTATACCAAGCGACAAGAAAAAATGCAAAGCAGAGTGGAAAGCCAAAAAGTCGCTTTCATCACTCAAAAGCTAGACCTGTCTCCTACAGAAGCGCAAAATTTTTGGCCGTTGTACAATGAATTCCAATCCAATATGAAGGATTTGAGGCAAAAGAATCGATTGGACTTACAATACGACGACATCAATGAGAATGAAGCCAAAGGATTTCTTGACAATTTATTGAAAAGAGAACAAGAGGAACTTGATCTTAAAAAGGGATATTTTGAGAAATTAAAAACTGTATTATCGGCCAAGAAGGTGGCTCAATTATATATCTTGGAAAAGAAATTTAGGGAAGAGATTCTTGCGAATATCAGAACAAGGATGGGCAAGAAAAAGCGCAAGATGAGGAAGAACAAAGGGTATTGATAATTGAACTTTCTTTCCATTAAATTATCTCTGAATAGGCATAAACCCTTAGCGTGTTTAAAGCACGCTAAGGGTTTATGCCCATTTATATTTCAAACTTTAATTATTATTCTAAATTCAAAAATATAGTATCTAATTTTGTTTGATCTTCTTAAGTGGTGTTAAGATTATGATCAAAAAAATTGAACGTTATTTCTTAAGTAACTATGAGCTGGTTGATAGTAGGTTCTATTATCTGAAATTATCAATTATATTGGGGTTGATCCTGACTATTTTTGTATTTCTTTTTGATCCATTTGATAATATTTCTACCCCCTTGAGATACGATGTTTCTATGAATCTAATTCGGTTAGGATATGGTCTTAATCTTACTATTGTTATCTACATTGCCTACTGGGTCATCTATAGAAAAATGTGGTTTTGTAATAAAAACCGACCCTGGAAAACTTATCATCATTGGTTATTGATATTTCTTATCTATTTTGTTGCGAGTATTTCAGGAACAGTTTATCACAGATTGTTCTTAGATGTGGGTAAAGTTGACCTTAATCAATATTTTTTTGTTACGCTGCCACGATCTATTTTGATCGGTGCGTTGTTGATTACGATTGCTATACTATTGGATAAGTTGTATGAACAAAACAAACGCATTGAATCGCTTCAAAAATTAAAAATCGATGGTTACGGGGTCATACCAAAAAATAAAATTTCTCCTAAAAATTATACTCGACTCAAGTCGCCTATTATCAAACAGAGTGTGATGATAGAACCTCAAAACATAACCTATTTAAAAGCTTTTGGTAATTATGTTGAGATTCATTTAAAAGATGAGAAAAGAGCCAAATTACTTAGATCTCCATTACATAACGTTGCAGATCAATTGTCTTCCTTTTCATTTATAAAAAAATGTCATCGACAATACTATATAAATATTTCAGAAGTAGAATGCTATCTAAGAAATTCTAATAAAGTTTCACTTCAAATAAAAAACTCTCTGGACAAGGTTCCAGTTAGTAGAAATCATACCAAAGAAATACTTTCTATAATTGAGCGTTTCTAGCCATGGATATTAACACGTTAAGATCTCTTTGGTAACTACACAGCCAGTCATATAAGACATAAAAAAGCCTGAAGGGCTTTACTTTTCCTAGCCCTGGATTGCAATCCAGGGCTAGGAATTGGATAAAAATCAATTTTGGCGGCATTTTTGGTCAAAAATGATGACAAAATTTATCTCGCTGATATGATTAATTATATGACTGTGTAGTTACTCTCTTTGATAAATGTATTACAAGTAGTTACAAATCAATGCTTTGCCCTAATCATTATAAGCCTTCCTTCCGAAAAAAATGCACTTTTATTAGAATATATTTGTCCATGACTTGAGAATGAAAATTTCTCAAGTCAATCCCTTCGCTTTCTGAGCGTCATCCATCTTCCACATACGCCTTCCTTATTTTTGTTGAATATTATCACAGCGCTTAGAGATCGCTTAGTCCTGTGGTCATCTCGTCAGGCAGCACTTTTTTACAATCGAGGATAATTCTTTTCCTAAGCAATTAATAAATAGAATTACTCTGAATAAACCCGACAAATTATCGACATTCTTGACTTAATAATTTCTTTCTTGCGCCTGGTCCATCTTATTTGAACTCCATCAAATTATTTCCACAGATATTCCAATAATTGTCAATTTAGTTCGGCCACTAATGCATTTAATTTTAATAGAATTAAGGCCGCGAATCCTTTTTTCGAAGGTTCTACTTCCATTCGTAACAAATTGTTTCCATTGGTCACAGAATTTTGTTCAAGAGAATGATTGAGATTAATATTGAATCATTATTCACTACTTAAATTTTAAACATTATGAATACTGTAAAAAACAGATTGATTGCCGTTGCTTTAGTTGCATTTGGAATGATGAGTTTCACTATGATGCCCGTTGATCCTGACCCATCAACAGAAGACTTCGCACTTGCGAAAAAAAATGGAGAATGGGTTATTTCTGGAGATGAGATTATCGATGGTGTGTGGTACTGGCAACGTACATGTATCGCAGGAAACAGAGTAGCCTGCATACTAGGTTCTACAAGTCGTAAAAAGAAAAAGAAGTCAGAAATCATGTTTGACCTGTAGGATTTAAAATCAATTAATTTTTGAAGGTAGGAGAATCTCAGACATTTTATAATGTTTGGGATTCTCATCTATCCAATCGTCCCCAATAAAATTATCTATCAATGTGACAGATTTGATTTATCAGGTATTGTTCAAAAAACCCAAAACCATTTTTGCTGATTTCATTCTATTCTATTCATTTAATCAAATCCAAATGCACTTAAAAAAATTTACCCTGCTTATTTTAGCTTTTTCGATTTTTTATAGTTGTAAAGAGAATTATCATCCTGAATTATTAAGACTAAAAAAACCGCCATCAGATATTAAATTTGTCAATAAGTACACGTTAAAAAAACTCGACAATTTTTTAAATATAGAATTACCAGATGGCATTCCCAATATTACAGGTATGGTTGATTATCTGGAAAGCGACAGCCTCTTTTTCTTTAAATATGCGCAGAATAAAATAGCTAAAATCGACTTATTAAAGTCTACTATAGATTCGATCATACTTCCTGAAGAAACCATTACTGGGACAATTAAGAGTATTAATATTTTTAATAATGATTCAATTTTATTCATTCAGGATAATCCTCAGAGTCTGATTCTAATAAAACCAGGATCAGGTGGCAAAATCATACCTCTTCCAAAGCTGGACTTCACACATGAAAACATTGAGTTCGAGCAGCTTTCCAATAGCTATACCGAAGATGAAGGGAACTATATCCTGGATTATTCCAATGCGCACTACGATGCTGAAAATCAAGGGGTTCATATTGGCATGCAACCCTATATGGCACATAATAATGAAGGCTTTGAAGAGAGCGAGAGAATCGCTGTTTTCAATTTGGCAACCAAAAAATGGGAGAATTTATACGCCCCTCCAGAAGGGATATTAAAGTATAAGGAAAATGCGACTTTTTCTTACCTGCTCTCTCAAAAGAGAATGTACTCCAAAAATGATACAGTTTTTATAAATTACTTTAATGATCACTTTATATATTATTATAAGGATGGAAATTATTTAGGCAAATTTGCTCATACAAGTAAACATGCTAAAGATATATTTCTTCCAGTTCACACCAATTATTTAGATGATATCGAAAACAGAAAAAAATACACCTATTCTGCTCCCAAATATGGCAACTTTTATTATCACAAAAAACTGAATTTATATTCCAGATTATATTTCGATCAGCAAGAACCAATAGATAGCAATGGTCTGTACAAGCATCACGAATTATTAAGAGATGTCTACGTAATATTTCTGGATCAAAAATTTAATTATGTTGGAGAATATAAATTTCCTAATGGGAGTATTTCTTCAAACAGCTTCAAACCGCTACAAGACGGATTTCTTGCTTTTGATCTAAAAGAGGGGATTCTTTCCACTTCAGAATTTGGATTAAAAGATAAATACGAAATCGTACAAATAAAAGACTCGAATGAAGCCGATTAAATTAAAATCAAGTTATAAGATCTTACTATTCATCATTTGCCTTATTTCCACAAGTTGCAAACAAGAAGGATATACCTATTATGAAGGATTCAGAAATTATATGACCTCTAAACATGACATTAACATTATGAACCATGAGGATAAAATATTCTACATTTTGCCTTTAAGTGATTGTACTTCTTGTCAAAGCACCTCACTAAATCTAGAGCTTTTGGCGTCATTTGAAGAGCATAATGATAAACTTACAGTACTCCTGATTGGGCAAACTAACAATTCCATATATCAAGGCTTAATTAAGAAACTCACTCCAAAGTTCGACATCATCAATGATACTGAAAACACAATATTCAGTTATCAAACCGGACTGGGCAAACCTATGTTATTACATATTAAAAAAGGAAGCGTTAAGTACCATCTGGAAATTACAGATTTCAAAATTGAAGAAGCGGAAAAGTATATAGTGTCGGCATCTTAAAAATGACAAAAGCTGACTCTATTCTCTTCCTCAGCCCATCTTACCGATTTCCTTAAATTTAAGATAAGAAAAGACCACGGGTACTAATATGAGTATACCCATTATGATAAAGGCAATGGTAAAATTCAATTTACTGCTGAAAATTAGGCTCGATAGCACGATTGCAAATCCACCAACAAACCACATTTTTCCGCCAAGTTTATGCGTTTCTTTCCAGACAGTTTCATTTTCGAGGGTCCAAGGAGTCCTAATGCCTATGAAGTAATTAGCTTTTATCGTTTGAAAATAATTTCCAAAAATGATAAACAATATTCCGATCAAAACCATGATGTAATTCGGATTGGTAACAGCCTGATTTTTAGCAGAATAAACTAAGAAAATCGCCAGGATTGCCATAATAGAAGTAAAAATGACCTTTATAGCTTGATATTTATTGCCCATCTTCTTTAACTTATCTTTAGGGTCAATCTTGGGTATGATAAGAAATATGACATAAATAATAATTGGCAAAAGTATGACTACTAGTAGTTCACTCTTACTTCCATATCGATCAATCTCTCCATTGATATTCCAATGCACAGGTACTTTTTCAGCCAATTGGTCCCAAATATATGCAGCGTATATTATCGGTAGCAAGATGATCGCTATTATGGGTAAATCATTTTTCAGTCTGTTTTTCATGCCACTATTTTTTTAAAGTTATTATCCAGTTCAGAATATCTTCCAAAATGGTAGTATTCAGTGAATACTCAACAAATTGCCCCTTTTTCTCACTGGTTATTAAATCCGCTCTTTTTAAAATATCCAGATGATGGGAAATGCTTGGTTTAGAAATATTAAATTTCTCAGCGATTTCTCCAGCATTCATATCTCTCTCCTTCAACATATCAAGAATCTTCCGTCTTGTTTGATCGTTAAGTGCTTTGAAAACTGAATTCATCTATTATTTATATATTTAGACAAACATCTAAATATTATTTTAAAGTTCCAAATTTTTGAACATTTTGAACAGTCCTGTAATCCAATAATTAAAAAATAAGGGTTCTTATGTACTTTAAGCACCTTCACCAAACCGCTACTGGCATAACATACTCTTTCGCATTTCAATAGATCAATTCCTTGGCATATCCAGCATACCAGCCTCCTAAAGTCATTGGTGCAATATTCCAATCACCTCCAGAAATAATATTGAATTTTAATTTAAGTAAATACTATCTTCGCAAGGAATAATAATTTTCCTATGAATGAAAGCATCAAGGCACATCTGGCCTTGATTTCTGTAGCCATTATTTATGGATTGAATTATACCATTGCCAAAGATGTGATGGTACAAGGGTATATGACTCCATTCGGGTTTATAATGCTTCGAACCATTGCTGGGTTGGTACTTTTCACCATTTTCCACGCGATTTTTGTTAGAGAAAAGATGGAAAACAAGGACATTGCCTATGCAGCTTTATGCAGTGTATTCGGTGTGGCATTGAATATGTTGGCTTTTTTCGAAGGGCTCAAACACACTTCACCAATTCATGGATCACTATTCATGGTCTTGTGTCCGATCCTCATTCTACTCATCAGTGCCGTCATTATCAAAGAAAGAATTACCAAACGCAAGATCCTTGGGATTCTTATTGGATTGGCGGGAGCGGTCATATTGATAATCCACAGCAGTACTTCGAATGACAAAATTGCCTCTTTCTATGGAGATGCCTTGATTATGCTCAATGCCGCTTCATATGCCATGTATCTGGTTCTGGTAAGAAAATTGATCAAAAAGTACCACCCAATAACTGTCATTAAGTGGGTATTCGTTTTTGGAACCCTGATTGTTATTCCTTTTGGTGGTGAAGAATTAGCTGCTACCAATTGGCAGTCATTCACATCAGAGATTTGGATAGCCACAGGATATGTATTGATTTTCACTACTTTTTTGGCCTACCTTCTCAATGGTTATGCCTTGACCAAGGTCTTACCATCAACAGTTGGGTTTTACATTTACTTTCAACCTTTGATCGCTTCGGGATTTGCCATATTGGTAGGTCATGATCACCTTGACATGCTCAAAGTTATTTCTGCTCTTTTTCTATTTTATGGGGTATATCTAATCAACAAAACGAGCCCAAATCAGGCTGGATTAGAGTAAAAAAGGAATTTTTTAGAATTTTCTTGGATTGAGGCAAATAAATTACACCTCTGTATGTAAAAAAGGTTTCATGTGTATCATTGTGGAATATAACGTTTTAAAAAATTAAAAAAGTATACTGAATGTTTTTATCTTATTGATTATCAATTATTTATGAACAAATAAAATAATTTTATAATACAAAAAGAATGTGGAAAAAAAGTCTATTTGATGTGATACACCTGTACATAATTTATCTATATTTGATCGACGAATTTATAATCCTGTACCCATTATATAATATATGGAACAAAGAACAAAACGAGATTCAGCGTTAGTAAGTCTTGTTTCTGAGTTCGAAGCCAACTTTGAAAATGGAAACATCGAGTACTTAAATGAAAAATCTTTTTTTCAGCTAATTAAGTACTACGAGGACGACAGAGAATACGAAAAAGCTCTTGATGTTGCAAAACTCGCACTTGATCAATATCGATATAGATCTGACTTTTACATAGCCTTATGTAGATTGTATCTCAAACTAAATAAAATTGATAAATGTCTTAGTAATCTTGAAATTGCGGAATCAATCGCTCCTTACGAAAATGAGATTATTATACTAAAAGTTAGAGCATTGGCATTATCTGGTGAATATGACCTGGCATTTAATGAGCTTGACAGTCTAAAATCCGTGTCGCTGAAAGGAGACTTGGTAGAAGTCTATCTTTGCGAAGCTGAGATTTACGCAGAAATGAGCTGCCATGAACAAATGTTTGACAGTCTTAAGCAGGCATTGGAGTTAGACCCTTCCAACCTTGAAGCACTTGAAAGATTTTGGATTGCTACAGAATTGAGCAAGCGGTACATAGAGTGTGCAGGCTACATGTCTTTCTTAATTGACAAAAATCCTTACAATTATTTTGCCTGGTATAATCTAGGACATGCACTATCATTTTCTGGAGAGTATGAAAAGGCGATTGACGCCATTGAGTATTCATTCATTATCAATCCAGATTTTGAAGAAGGATATATGGAATGTGCGGATTTGTGTTGTCAAATAAAAGATTTTGGCAAAGCGCTTAAAGTATACAAAGAGGCAATCGATTATTTTGGAGAAGACAATGATCTTCTGATCAATATCTCAGAATGTCAGATGTATCTGAACAAGACCACTGAATGCAAAAACAACCTCTACAAAGCGGTAAAGCAAGATCCTTACAACGATGAGATTTATTATTATCTAGCAGAATGCTATAGCAAGGAAGAAAAGTGGTATAGTGCAGTCAATGCCTACCACAAAGCTATTGAAATTGAAGATTCTTGTGGCGAATATTACCTTGGATTGGCAAGAGCATATGTTGCTGTAGAAGATTACAACAAGGCTACTATTAATTTTCATTTGTCTGTAAGTGATGGGCCAGAACAAACCCACTTTTGGAGAGAATTCGCATCCTTCTTATTAAAGTTGGGGCTTTATGAAGAATCTTTACAAATCTTGGATGAGGCAGAAGAATACACTTTTGGTGCAGACTTGTTATACTGTAGAGCCATGGTGAATTTCTTTTTGAAAAATAAAAAATTAGGACTGGAAATTTTGGAAGAAGCATTGGTAGAAGATTTTTCTCTTCATACTATAATTTATACGCTGGCACCTGAATTGGAAGTCGATAAAGAAATCAGCAGTATGATCACATACTTTGCTGGTGAGTGATGAATGCTCAAAAACACCCAATGTTAAAGAGTAATTAGAAACTCAAGTGCTCAGTCTTTTACTGAGATAATAACCAAAACTCGAAGCTGCTTGCATCAATCAAGCAGCTTTTTTTTATGGTAGTGATCAGGCATTTTTTAGTGATTCTATTAATAGTATGGTGTATTATAGTCATCCAAATTATTGCATTCAATAAATAATACATGTCCGCTATTCATCAAGCCAATCAAATAAAGTAAATTTCGCATTTAATAGTAAATGATCTTTTCATTAAACAAATGAACTTTTAGTACTTTCGCAACCTATAATAAAAAGACAGATTTCAATTCCATATGCATTCAGAAAGAATAATATCAAAGTATCGAGGGAAGAACCCAGGTCCTCTGCTTATTGTTTTTGGAGGTATGCATGGCAATGAACCCGCAGGAATCAAAGCAATCGAAACAATGTCACAAATGTTGGCAGTAGAACCGATTACAAATCCTGACTTCGAATACAACGGTACTTTTTTGGGTGTGATTGGCAATCTGCAAGCCTATCACAAAAATCAAAGATTTATTAACAAGGATTTGAACCGATCTTTCACTAAAGAAAACCTTGAAATTGTTGAGCGCGAACCTGAATCTGCTTTGAAAGATGAATTGCTCGAAATCAAACAAATACTTAAAGTCGTAAGAGAGACAATTGATGAAGTAAAGCCAAGCAAGGTTATCGTATTGGACTTGCACACTACTTCTTCATTTGGAGGAATATTCACTATCACTACTGATGATCCAGAAAGTCTGAGAATTGCAGTCGAATTGCATGCACCTGTGATTAAAGGAATGCTCAGAGGAATCAAAGGCACCACCTTGCACTTTTTCACCAAAGAGAATTTTGGCATCGATATGATACCTGTGACCTTCGAATCTGGACAACACAATGAAAAATTATCCATAAATAGAGCCATTGCTGCAATAACAAATTGTATGAGGACAATTGGCAGTGTATCTCCAGAACATGTTGAAAATCAGCATGATACATTACTTATAGAGCACAGTAAAAATTTACCAAAAGTCTCCGAATTGATATCGAAGCACAGCATCATTGAAGGGGACGATTTCTCCATGTACCCCAATTACGAAAATTTCCAAAAAATTCAATCTGGTGAAGCTATAGCGAAAGACAATAATGGTCCTATTGAAGCTCCTGAAGATGCTCTTTTACTCATGCCACTTTATCAATCTCAGGGAGAAGATGGTTTTTTCCTAATAAAGAAGCTCGAATACTGAGTTTTATTCCTATTTTTTTTCAATTATTTATATTTCTTTTTTCTAAATCATTAGGGCTTAAATTTCAGTTTATCAAGCAATTAAAAATAGTTAATAAATCATATATTTCAATTCCCTTTCAAAGCCTTTAGCAGCGAATTCAAATTTTATTCATTCTTGTTAAGGGGCTTAGTATTTTTGATTATTTTGCGTTGCGATTAAGTTTCCCGCTTTTGTATGACAAATAACATAATAATGAAAATAAAATTTTTATACACTCTTACTTTTTGCCTTTTTCTTTTTGCCGTTTCTTCTAATGCGCAAAACTCATTGGCAGTAACAGTTTTTCACGATCTAGATGGAAATGGATTAGAAGATGGTGGTGAGCCTACCATAGCAGGTGTCTTGACTACTGAATTACGCCTTTGGCAAGATATCGATAACAATGGTGCCATTAATTTTGGTGACATCGAATTTATGCATGATAACGGAATAGGAGGAGTATATACATTCGGTACTGGAAATGTTTTGCCAGATGACAACTACATTTTGGAATATGTAGAAGTTGGAGGACCTGGAGCATATTATGTGACTAAGTTGGTCAATGGAGTGGGAACAATGGATATGGACAATGATTTGGACCCAATGTCCAATACAGCAGGATTTCCTCTATCTGGAGATACACCTGAAATGCTGATCGACCTTGGACTTGTCATTGCAGGAGATATCGGAGGTTATGCTTGGGAAGATACTAATGGTGATGGTTTTCAAGATGGTGGCGAACCTGCAATTATGACTATGGATGTTATGGCTACCTTGTTGGATGCTACAACGATGACACCTGTAGTAAACGACATTGACTTTGTGCCACTTACAAATCCCGCTACCACAGATGGTACAGGCAATTATTCGTTTGACAATTTACCTCCTGGACAATATATTATTGAATTTACGGTGCCTAATCCTTCTCCTGATCCGTGGTATCCAACCACTTCGGCAGTAGAAACAGATGCCACAGATGTGACCAATGATAGTGATGCAGAAAACGATTCTACCTCTCCCAACTATCTACAAACGCATACTATAATTTTACTATCAGATGAAACAGATGAAGAGGAAAAAATAGATGTTGGATTTTTCCAGGCAGCTATTATTGGAGACTGGGTTTGGGAAGATTTGAATGGTGATGGAATCCAAGATGCAGGTGAGCCTGGTCTTAATGGAGTTACTGTTACACTTTTGGATGATTTAGGTGCTCCTGTTATTGGTGCTGACGGACTTGTAATTGCAGACCAAATAACCATGAATGTGCTAGGTACAGATGGAATATACCAATTTATGTTAGTACCTCCTGGAGACTACCAAGTACAATTCAATTTACCAGCTCCTATAGGTGGAGTGGATTGGTATCCTACTGAATTTGATCCAGCGCACACCGATGCCAATGACCCTGATATTGACAGTGATGCCAATAATGATCCGGCAGATGTAACCAATTATCTGAAGTCTCATGTCATAACAATTGAATCAGGTGAAACAGATGAAGAATTAAGAATTGACGCTGGCTTCTGGCTTCCAGTAACAGTAGGTAATCACGTATTTTGTGATGAAAATGGTAATGGAATTGATGATGATGGTGTTGGTGGAGTTGATGGTGTAGATGTTCGAATTATTGATTCTGGTACTGGCTTGACGGCACAAGATGCAGATGGCATGGACTTGACAACAACCACAGCTGGTGGTGGTGACTATATGTTCGATTTAGTACCTCCTGGATTTTATATCATAGAATTCTCATTTACTGGAGCGACACCAGATCCTCCGTTTGTGTTCACACTTCAAAATGATCCTGACGGACTGGGAGATGATTTTTCTGATAGTGATGTAGATCCAGATCCATTTGGCGGAGCATTCGGTCAAACAGAAGAAATCGAAATAGTATCTCAGGATACAGAAGAAGAAATGAAATGGGATGCTGGTGTCTATCAGGTAATTAATATTTTCGGTACACTATGGCTGGAAGATGACATGAACAACATGTATGATGGTGAGATGGGACCTTCAGGTGTTTTGATAGAATTAATCGATGCCACAAACTTGGCAAAAATAGATGAAGTACTTACCAATCAAGGAGAATACGAGTTTATTGGATTGGCACCAGGTGAATACTATATTCAATATGACATTACAGGAACAACTATAGAATCCGCATCACCATGTCCAGGTTCGAACGATGCCAATGACATGGTAGACAATGATGATAATGCTCCAGATACTGGGACATTCATACAGACTACGACCTTTACGGCACTGAGTAATTGCGATCCAAACGATCCTCCAGAAATTACTTATATAGATTTCTGTTATTTCTTTGATTGTAATGAAGAAAATGATCTTGCTGCTACAGCTTGTTCAGAAATACAACCGATGGACATTATCTGTGAGATAGCTACGCTGGGAACATTCTGTAATATTATGCCAACGAATAATTCTCCAGGTACACAACCAAACCCACTTTGTAGTGATGGTGGTGCACCTCACAATATTTCATGGTTTGCCTTTGTTGCTTATGGCGGAACATATTCTGTAACCGTTACTCCTACGGGTTGTGTAGGTAGTACTACTGGACAAGAAGGTGTTCAGATTGGATTATATACTGACTGTACATTTACTGAATCCGTTTATTGTGATCCTACTTGTAACGAAAACCCGGTAACCTTTAATTCTGATGTATTAGAAGAAGGACAAACATATTACTTCTTTATTGATGGATGTAGTAGTAGTGTATGTAGTTATGAAGTGGAAATAGATGGTAATCCTATCCCACCAAATTTAGCTCCTGACGATATGTGTATCAATGACAATGGCACTTTTATCTGCGAAGATGCTACGTATTGCCCAGATGCAGATATAATTTTTGAAGCTACAGGTATTGATTTGACAGTTGATTTCACATGGAGCATTACTACACAAGCTGGAGGACCATATGATGGAGATGCAAACCCAATGACTGAAGATCAAATGTTACCTATCAGTTTTGCTAACGAAGGTGTATATGAAGTATGTCTTGAGGTTATTGATAATGGATGTCAGATATGGAATACAGGAATTTGTAGAACAATCACCATCATGGGAATCGATGATGAGGTATTTGACGATCAAATTATTTGTGAAGAGGATTTAGCTAGTTTTGATCTTGGCGTATTTGATCCAGATGATCCAAATACCGATGGTACGATGGGATGGCAAGCAACTGGAACAGTTATAACTTTTGGTACCGTGATGGGTACTGTAACTACAGATGACGGCTGTATGTATGATCAGCAGTTTGAATTGATGATGCACCCCGAATCAGATCAAGGATTATTGGATTCGACAATTTGTAGAGATGAATTGCCATTCATGATTGACCAGCTGGAACTTACGGAATTAAGTTTTTCAGGTACATTAATATTTGACTTGCAGGATTATCTCATGCTCAATGTATCTGATCAAAATGGATGTGATTCAGTGATTGATATTAATGTTGAATTACTAGATATTATAGGAGGAGGTTTTGAGGATCCAGTGTGTGTAACTGAAGGTATTATCATGACTTTCAATTATTTGGATGATATCTCTACTGCTCCAGAATTTATTACATTTGAATGGTTCGATCCAAGTATGAATCCGCTTCCAGATACTTGGGAGCCAGCAGATCCACTAAACAATATAGCTCCAGCTAGTATTGGCAGTGGGACATATACATTGATAGCCACCATTGACAAAAATGGAAAACAGTGTACATTCACTTATACAATAGACATTGATTTTGACATGTTCTTGCCACAAGCTCCAGAAATTATGGCGCCGGGATTTGAAGTTTGTGAAGCCGATAGTATTGTCACTTATACCGCTATCAATTTTGGAACTGCAACTATATTTGATTGGTCATACCCATCTGATGTAGCTGAAGCCTCAACCAGTGGAGCCAACGGTGAAGTCATAACTATAAACTGGTCTGGATCAGCAGGAGGAACTGTCACCCTCATCACAAATAATGGATGCGGCGATAGTGAGGCGGTCGATATAATGATTACCGTAATACCACAACAAACACCAGTATTTGATTTTACCACAGAGGTATGTGTAGACAGTTGTATTATAGTTGAATTTGTAGGAGATGCCACCGATCTCACGTTTACCTGGGATTTTGATGGCGGCACCGAAAATAATGGAACTGGAGGAGTAGGTCCTGGTCCGCATTGTATAAGTTGGTCTGATGCAGGAGACAAGACAATAACATTGAGTTATACAGATCTTGCAGGTTGTGAATCAACCGCAACTACAGAAACGGTAACAGTAATTGCCCCTATCACCCCTCCGATAATAAATTGTAATCCAAATACTGGAGAAGTAAGTTTCACTTGGGATGATGTACCTGGTAATTTGGGATATGAAGTGGAGGTTACCTCTACAAGTATAGTTACAGGAATGTTGCATGAAGGAGTACTGTCGGGGACTACATTTACAGTTGATGGATTGAATGAGGGAGAGATTGTCACTATCATAGTGACTATATTTACCGATGATGCATGTCAGATGATAACTGCAGTTTCACCTGGCTGTGCAGCTCAAGATTGTATTGCTCCTTCGATTACGTTAGAATCTGACATTACAAGTTTCTGTCTTGATGAAAACAGTGGAACAGCTACCATAACAGCGACAATTACTTCAGGAGAAAATGGAACTGGAGTCTTTTCAGGACCTGGTATTGTGGATCCAGACAATGGAATATTTGACCCAGACTCTGCTAATATTGGAATTAATACCATCACTTATGTATTCATGACTGATGATATGCCGATTCCTTGTATTGGAAATCAAACTATTCAAATTGAAGTATTAGAGACGCCTGTCGCATCATTTACGCCAGACGTGGATACGATTTGTATCACTGATCAATTCAACCTGACTTATGATGGCACATCGGGTGCTGCTGTATATACCTGGGATTACGGCGTTGGTGGTACTGGTACTGGTGGCCCTATGCCTACAGTGTCATATGATTCGCCAGGAGATAAGACCATTAGACTTACTGTTGAAAAAGATGGTTGTGAATCGGAGTCAGTGACATATAATGTAGTAGTACAGCCAGAATTGCCTCCTATTGACATCATTTGTTCTCTTCAAGAAATAGATCAGGTTGAGTTTAGTTGGAACAGTATCCCAGGAGCAACTGGATATGAGGTGACTGTAAATTCAGAACCACCATTTACGACTACACAAACTTCACATAGCGAAATGAATTTGAATCCTAATGATATTGTGACAATCACAGTTACAGTATTGACAGATAGTAGATGTCCAGGTAGTACAGATACTCAGGAATGTACAGCTCAGGCTTGTCCTACATTTGAAATAACATTTGATCAAGATGTAATTGCCGAATGTGTAGATGGTACCAATGCGCCTATTCCGCTTATTGCAACTGCAACAGGTGGTGATGGAGATGGAGATTATACCTGGTCTGGACAAAATGTAAGTGGAAATGAGTTTGATCCAAATGGGCTTCCTGAAGGATCATATACAATTCTTGTTACATATGAAGAAGACAGTTGTGAAAATTCAGATTCTATGCGAATCGAAATCACAACTACTCCAACAGCGGCATTTTCAGTAGATAATACGACCATTTGTGTAGGAAGTACCGTAAATATCACTTATGAAGGTTCACAATTAGCAGATCAGGTTATAACCTGGAGTCCAGCAGGACAAGTAACTGCTGGAACCAATCCAAATGAGTATGTGGCTACTTTCAATTCAGAAGGAGTTTTTGATATTCAATTGGATGTTGAAAATGGAAATTGTACTACCATGCCAGCAACTGCCCAGATTACAGTAGAACCAGAATTGGTATTTGGTGATATTGATTGTACACCATCCTTAGATCAAGTAGCTTTCAGTTGGGCACCAGTGGATTGCGTTACTGAGTACGAAGTTTTCATTGGAGGAGTATCACAAGGTATCCAAACTGATACTGAATACATAGAATCAGGTCTGGATGTAGGTACAGAAGTAGACATAGAAGTTATAGCAATAAGTGATTGTGCTTGTGGTAATGTAACTATGACTGCAGTATGTGAAACCACCGAATGTACGACTATTCAACTTTCATTATTTACCATGGATGGAATTACTGAATTTTGTAATACAGAAGACCTGGCACCAATAGAAATTATGGCTCAGGCGGATGGAACTCTAGGTAATGGAACATGGGTATGGTCAGGTCCTGGTATTGACCAGGATGGAGTGTTTGATCCAGCAGTCGCAGGAATTGGAACACATACAATTTATTATGACTTCCTAGAATCAGCAGGATGCCCTCATATTGACAGTATAATGATTACTATTAATGAGCTCCCTGAGGTCACTCATCAGTTTGATGAAATACTGTGCTATGATCAAACGAATACGAACTTGGAAGTTATTCCTTCTGGTGGTACAGGCAACTACACCATTACCTTGAATGGTAACGATGCTGATTTAATGAATGATGTTACAGCGGGAGAATATACCATAGTCGTAATGGATGAAAATCAATGTTCTGCAACGTCGAGCGTAACTATAACAATACCAAATGAGCCGACACCATCAATCAGCGGAAGTGCAGAATTGATTCTTGGAGATTCCTCCACTTATTCAATTCAGTCACTGCTTGTGGATAGCATGGCAATTGATTCTATAGTCTGGAGTGCCAATGGGCAGGAAATATGTAATGATCCTGGATGTTTCTCAATTGGAACTCAATCTCCTACTGAGACCACAGTCTATGAAGTCACCGTTCATTATAATGATGGATGTTCCGTAACTACAGCACTTACAGTTGAAGTTCTAGTCATCGAACCGCCTTCGAGAGTAGAGATACCAAACATTATATCTCCAAATAGTGATGGTGAAAACGATGAATGGCAGATTGTGTCAAATGATGAAGAGGTCATTGTAAATTCAATTAGAATTTTTGACAGATGGGGCAATATGGTTTGGGGCTTTAGTGGACCCTTCCCTGCAAAAGACAATAATGTAATTTGGGATGGAACCTTCAATGGCAAGGTATTACAACCTGGAGTCTATGTATATTTTGTAGACTTTATCCAGGAAGGTAGAAATAAAATTAGATCAGGAGATGTAACGATTATCAATTAATCTCAAATTTCCATAAATGAATTAAAAGTGGATTCTTAATTGAATCCACTTTTTTTTGTTGTGCTACTTTTTAAAATTAAATTCTGCCAATAAAACCTGGGATGTCACAAAGAGGATATCACTTTCAATCTTACTTTTTCTACAATTAAAATGGACGTGAGGGTCAAAATTGTGATTTCCTTTTTTTACTAAAGATGCACTAGATTTTAATTTCGTCGAATAATTCGTCATTTTATTGATGTCAATTTCCGACATTTAACAAAGCTTTCTTATATTTGAGACTCAAATCCAAATTATAAGAAATCCAGATTCTATGTCAAAACTCGCTTCAAACCTTAGGTATTTGCGCAAAAAAATGGACCTATCACAAGATGATCTCGCAACTGAATTCCAAGTAGCTCGGACCACAATGGGAGATTATGAAAGAGGCAAAACAGAGCCGAATCTTGAAATGCTGGTTAAAATTTCAAAAAAATTTGATGTCTCTATTCATGACATGATAACGGAAGATCTGAGCCTGGAAAAGCTAGAAATTGCCAAAACTGACAACCTTAGGGTGCTTGCTATAAGTGTAGATAATAACGATAATGAAAACATAGAATTAGTAAACACAAAAGCAGAGGCTGGATATCTCGATAGTTTTAATGATCCAGAATATATAAAAGACCTACCAAAGATTTCCTTTCCCAATATTCCACAAGGCACATTCAGAGGATTTGAGATTCATGGAGATTCGATGAAACCAATGGAGTCAGGAAGTATAGTTATATGCTCATATGTGGAAAATCTAAATCAGATAAAAGATGATCGCACCTATGTCCTCATTACCAAAGAAAGTGGTCTCGTCTACAAGAGATTAAAAAATAAATCTGCGAACAAAAAATTAATCCTTGTTTCTGATAATGAAGCCTATCTTCCTTATGAAATTAAGTACTCCGATGTATCCGAAGTTTGGCAATATTACGCGCATTTGAGCTTTTCAGACACCAAAACTACTTTCAATTATATCTTAGAAGAAAAGCTTTCTGATATTCAAAACAAGCTTAATGAATTGCATCATAGTGTTCTCAATTCTTGATCTATCATTGTGTAAAAATATATCGTAAAATATTCCAAATCGCCTAATTTAGAACAATTGAGAAATCATTTTAATTCTACTTTATGACATTGTTATTTTTCTGAATGAGATGTTGACTTTAACCTCAAAGGCGCAAAGTTCGCCAAGAATTCACAAAGAAAAATATTAGAAATGCTTGTTAGTATAGTCAACCTTTGAGCAGTATTGTGACATATTTCAAAGGATAACCACGAAAAAAAAGTGTTTTCCAGTAATCTCTCAAAGTAGAATTAAGTCATATCCTTAATAGCCCAAAGGTAAAGACATGCAATCGATCTATAAGGTCTCCAGGGTCTTGCTATTTCCTCCATTTTGGCATAGAGTTCTTTTTTCTCTTCTGTTATGCCATAGAGCTGTTTTATGCCATGCTGGATGCCTAAATCCAATACAGGTAAAATATCCTCACGACTCAATACGAACATCAAGATCATTTCAACTGTCCACTGCCCTACTCCTTTGATTTCTGTCAACAAAGCAATTATCGCTTCATCTGACTCCTCCGACCAGTCTTTATCAAACAAATTTCTCTCTTGAAAGAAGCAAGCAACGTTCTTTACGTACTTAGTTTTCTGCCCAGACAATCCTGCTGACCGAAGTTGTGAATCTTCTAAGGCCAACAACAAATCTGCATCGGGATATTGGAGTTCAAAAAGGTTCAGAAAACGTCCGTGGATTGTAGCCGCAGCTTTTACTGACAATTGCTGTGAAACAATAGATCGAATCAAACCTGCATATACATCTTTTGATGGGTTTCTTTCTGGAAGGACTATGGCGTTGATTGCAGTTTTTAATACTTTGTCTTTGGACAAGTGCTTAATGGCGATATCAAAACTGAAGCCTTCCATAATTAGTAATTTTTATTCGGATATTACTTTATAGCTGTGTGTCATATTTACACCTTTTTGGAGCATAATGGAAACCGAGCAATATTTTTCCATTGACATTTCAACAGCTTTTTTCGCTTTATCGTCCTTTACATCACCATAAATATTGTAGTGCAAATGGATATCAGAAAAAATCGAAGGTACCGTATCCACCCTTTCTCCTGAAACCTCCACTTCAATACGGTCCAAGGGCTGTCTCATTTTATTAAGAAATATTTCAACATCAATAGAACTGCAGGCTGCTGCTGCCATCAGGACCGATTCCATAGGAGATACGGATTCTTTATTCCCGCTAAATTGCAGACTTTGACCCCGATCGTTGGTCCCTTTAAAATTCAATGAACCGTGAGTAGACTCTAATTTAATTTTCACAATTATTATTTTTCTATTTTTTCAGCATACTCTACGGCTGGAATTTCAAGTTCTCCCGTAAAAGAAGGCACAAATATTTTTATCGATTCAGCATCATATGGCTCTAGATCAACAAAAGTCCATGACTTTCCTTCATCGTTTGAGCTGGCTAGATAATAAGCTGTTTTTTCATATTCATCACCTCCTATTTTGGTGATTACTTGCTGCGATAAGATTGCGTGAAGGTCATTTCCACCTAACATTATCTTGCTGGGCTTATTTGGTGTTATTGACACAAACTTAATTCCCGAAGAAGTCATCGTTTCATATTGCTCCTTTGAGATTTTGGTCATCAATTCAGCACCTCCAGCTAATTCTACGATAGATGGAACCGTCATCGATGTGAAAGTCTTGAAATCTTTATCTAAATATGCCTTGTTAAAAGATTGAGCATCCCTCAACATATTTTCGACTTGAGATTGAGCATTAAGGTTAAATGTCATCAATCCTAAAAATAAAAGTGCGAATAACTTATTTACCATATTAGATTTTTGTTTTAGCTACATCAAACTTGGTGTAGCCATCTCTTAAAAAATTAATTACCAAATATTGGTTGTCTGGAGTTCAATATTTTTGCCATAAAAGACTTTGGCAGTATCCTCAAAAGATGATGTATAATCCGAGACATGAAATTCATTCTCCATTACTCTTTCATTTGACAACAAATCTTCAGCAGCGAGCATATCTTTCACACATTTGGCTACTACATCAGTGCTATCCAAAACATCAACCTTATTATTGAAAAAAGCTTGGATTTCCTTTTTTATCAAGGGATAATGCGTACATGCCAATAACAAGGCATCTATCGACTTAAATTCTTCACTCCCCAAATAAGTTCCTATTATGGATTGACTAATTTCACCTTTAATAAACCCCTCTTCAATCATTGGAGCCAAAAGTGGCGTAGCTAAAGAGTGTATTTTTGCATTCTGCAGCTGATGCTTTATTTTGTCCCTATAGATATTGGATCGGATTGTGGCTTTCGTGGCTATCACACCAATCTCATCATAGGATTTTGAACTGACAGCCGAAACCAATGGATCGACAACATTTACAAACAAAACCCTGCTATCAAAAAAATCAAGTAATGTATTATATGCCGCTGAAGACGCACTATTACAGGCAATCACTATCATCTTGCAATTTTGCTCTAATAAGAACTTGCTTATTTTCAGTGCATAAAACCGAATAGCGTCTGCTGATTTGTCTCCATATGGGAGATGAGCGGTATCACCAAAATAGATCAAATGCTCATTGGGCAATGCGTTTTGAATGGCATTGGCAACCGTAAGGCCACCAATACCAGAATCAAATATTCCTATTGACTTTTTTCGAGCATCGCTTAGTTGCATCATCAAAAGATTTACAACTATCTCTTAAAGTCCTAATTTTGCTTTTACCAAATCGCTCACATCAGTCCCTGGATCTGCATAGAGTACAAGTCCAAGACTTGAGTCGAATATGTAGGTGTAACTATTGTCAGTAGCTACCTCTTTTATAGCGTTATTAATTTTGTTTTGTATTGGAGATAGCAACTCTTCGCTTTTCTCGTAGATTTTTTGTTGGCTGGTCTGCTCGAATGTACCCAACTTAGTCTCTTCCGCTTTCAAATTTGCAGCTTCAGTTTCTATTTCTTTTGGAGACAACAATCCATCCGTTTGCTTCTTTTGAAGCGCTGTATATTTGGCTTGCAAAGCAGCAATCATATCTTGCCCCTTCTTCTGAAGTTGCTTCTTAAGCGTTTCTATTTTGGCATTGGCTTCTTTCACTTCTGGTAGTTGGCTGATGAGCTCTTGCGAATTGATGTAACCAAATTTCTGAGCTTGTACAGATATAGTAAGCGCGGCAAACGCAACTGTAAAAAGCAATGATTTAAAAATCTTATTCATAGTATCTAAAATTTTAAAAAGTGTGTCTGTATTAAGTTTTTTCTCTATTGTAATCCAAAAATTATTTTATCCCCAGTCTCTTCTTCACATCCGCAGTCTTGTCATATTCATCGGTAACGAATAACAAACCTGCAGCTCCTCCTTTATCGAATATCAAATCGTATCCTCGATCCGCGGCAAAATCTTCAATCGCTGAGTATACTTTGTCTTGTATCGGTGAAACTAATTCTTGTCTCTTATTGAATAGATCCCCTTCTGGACCGAATCGATTCTTCTGCATTTGACGAACAGTTTTTTCGGCTTCCATTATTTCATCTTCACGCTCTTTCTTCTGATCTTCATTGAGAAGTACTTGTTCTGCCTGGTACTTGTTGTACAGTGCCTTGATCTTATCATACTCTTGAGCAATCTCTTGCTTCCATTCAGAAGCCACTTTATCGATTTCCTTTTCTGCGTTTTGGTAATCAATAAAACTACCCAAGACCTCATTAATGTCCACTATGGCTATTCGTTGTGCGGAAGCGGTAAAAGTCATTAAAGCTACCATCGAAAACGCTGCAAATAATCTCTTAATCATAGTTTGAAATTTTAATTTTTTTGAGAATCACCCTTACCTTTTAAGAAAGATTGTCCTCGAATAATATGGATATCAATGAATAAACGATGAATACCCCTTTTTTCGGACGACAAATTTAATATTTCTATTCGTCCTTCGTAGGTTATGACTGCGTTGATAAACCAAAAGTTTCTAATGTTAAAAGCACGATTTTCCCTCTATCATTACATCTAACTGATAAACAATGTCTTACATATTAAATCCAATGGCTTTTTGACTTTTTATTAACTTATTTTTAACCGATAAATTTTTATTAAAAAGAAGATTTTTATGATTCCAGTTGATAAATAGCTTGGATTGCGATATTTATAGAAGTTAATTGGTCGGCAAATGCGGTCAAAAATTTATTCAACGTATTTTTTAGTTGCATAACTTATTTTTTCGTTTTATATTTGAGCCATGTTGCGAATGCTACTTATATCAACATTGCTTTTCCTTACTTCTTCAATAGAAGGGCAACTTGATTCTTCCAAAGCGGAATCAGAATACCAGAATGGAAATTATCAACAAGCCATATCACAGGCCGAGCAATGTATTGCTGAAGATAGCACCAATATTGCTTGCATAGAAATCATTGCCAATGCTTCGAACAAGCTGGGAGACCAAGCCAAGGCAAAAGAATATTATCACAAACTTGAGAAAATAGATTCAAGCAACACTAACGCTTTCATACAATTGGCCACAATCTATGAGCAACAACAGCGTGTACCAAGAGCTATCAAATATTACTCACTTCTCAATAAGATGTTGCCTGACAATCCTGTTTATTACCGCAAAAAT
The DNA here is from genome assembly GCA_965230575.1 of Saprospiraceae bacterium. Classification (GTDB taxonomy): domain Bacteria; phylum Bacteroidota; class Bacteroidia; order Chitinophagales; family Saprospiraceae; genus CAJXUU01. The sequence goes on along the minus strand of OZ246013.1, from coordinate 2,908,148 downwards.
GCCAAGCTCCATAAAGCAATAAATGACAACAAGAAAGCCTTCCAGCTATATGCCAAAGCCAATAAACTAAATTCCAGAGACATATTAACACTTAAAGGTCTGGCCGAACTTTGCGTGGCAAATAATCAGATGATCCTGGCGGATAGCCTTATCCAATGTGGCTTGGATATAGATGCCGAAAATATAAGCATGTATTATATTTTGGCCAGATCCAAGTACAAACAAAGACAATATGATTCAGTGACTGTGATACTTGAAGGGCTTAGGGGTCAAATTGACTTGAATAGCTATTACAATAAGTTACTTGGGTATTCCTACTTGCAAATTGACTCTATAGATCTGGCCATCCAAAAATTAAGATTGGCTTTAGTAGATGAGGAAGAATCTGAAAAACTTCATTTTTACCTGGCATCTGCATATGAAAAAAAAGAAGATATCGATGGTGCCCTCGAACATTATGAAAGAGCAGTAAAATTTGCTCGAAGCCCGGATTTGGATATGTATCATAGGAATACTGCACGATTGGCCAACAAGGAAAAGAAATATAAAAAAGCAATAGCACACTACAGGGATGCCTATAAATATGGCGAAGATCCCGCTATATTATACTACCTGGCTACGATTTGTGACACCTATTACAAGGACAAATCAATAGCTATCAATTATTACAAGCGGTACTTGAAATCTGGGCACTCGAATTCTGAATACAGGGAATACGCAAAAAACAGGTCGAGATACCTTAAAGAAGTTCAACATCAAACAAATTAGATCTTATGAAGAGACTTACTAAAGCAGAAGAAGAAATAATGCAATTAATTTGGGACCACGGCCCATCTACCGTTAGTGGTTTGATCGAGCACATGGGCACACCAAAACCTCCACATAGCAGCATCTCCTCTATTGTCCGTATTCTTGAAAAGAAAGAATTTGTAGACCATAAAGCATATGGAAGGACGTATGAATATTTCCCAATTGTTAAAAAATCAGATTATTCCAAATTCTCACTCAAGCGATTGGTTAGTCAGTATTTTGAAGGGAGTATGAATGAGTTAGTTTCATTTTTAGTGAAAGAAGACGATATATCCATTCATGATTTGAAAGAACTAACGGAGCGATTTGGCGATCAAGAGAATAAAAACCAAAACGACGATTAAGAACCAAAAAATAAAAAGTAATGACTTATCTACTACAAGTAAGCACATGTTGGATTGTTTTTTATGGAATCTACATGCTATTTCTACAAAGAGAAACTTTTTTCACGATCAACAGATATTATCTTTTGGGAGCATTGTTCGCAGGATTGGCAATTCCATTTTTAGGAAGTTATCTCCCTGCAAATCAAACCTCTACAGAAATATATCAGGTAATGAGTCAAGTGGCGACTCTGGAAGTCACTCCGCAGGTAGAGCAGAGCACTGCACCATTCAATTGGCTCAACGTCCTCTACATCATATATGCCTTAGGTGCAATAGTAGTTTTCTCAAGATTTGTCTATGGTCTTTATAAAATATACGGCTATTACAAAAATTCTGTAAAAACAAAATATGAGAAATATACCTTGGTAGAATCATCCAAGTTTCATTTGCCATTTTCATTCTTTCATTTCATTTTTATCAGCAAGGAGTTGCCATTGAATGATGATGTAGAGAAAGTATTGCGACATGAAGAGCTTCACGCACACCAATGGCACTCTTTAGATATTGTAATTTTAGAATTACTTCAGGTCTTTTTCTGGTTTAATCCAGTATTGATATTCTATAAGGCCGCACTCAAACAATCACATGAATTCCTGGCTGACGCATATGTCACAAAGGATCATAATAGAAGTAGCTATGGCCAGCTATTGCTAAGGCAGTCGACATCCGGACTCGAGATTGCCTTAGCTAATCATTTTTTTCATTCACAAATTAAAAAACGTATTACAATGTTGTACAAAGAAAAATCCAAACGGCCAGCTATGGTAAAGTATCTCGCCGCCATTCCAGTATTAATTGGCTTGGTCGTATTATTCGCCTCCAGTAAAGCTGATGACAATTCCCAAAATGCTTCGGTCAAAGATTGCATACCAATCAAGATAGAAGGAACTAATTCTTATTCTTCAGAAGGAACCTCTATGACCTTGGCAGAAATAAAAGCCAAATTCAATGATAAGTCATCTCCAAAATGTGTTGACATCAGTTTCAATAATTCCACCCCAATCAAATCACTTGAGCCAATTGCTGAAGCTGCGTCAAAAGCCAATATCTCCATTCAAATCACTGATGAAAAATCCAATGAATTATTGAGCAAAAATTCCGATCAGGCATTAATCCAAGCTGATAAAGATTCAAACTTTGATGGCAGAAAAATTATTCAGCGAAACCACCACTATAAAGAGAGTATCAAAAGACCTCTGAAAGGTAAAATCACAATAAATGCAGAGGCTGATCAAAATGGAAACATTACTTATGCTGAATTATCCAAAGAAGAAACCACAATATCGGATGATGAATTGCTCAAACAAGTTCTTCGAGCAGCAAAAATGAATAAAATAGAAAAAGGGAGTGGTACTGCAAAGGGACAGTTCATTTATGAATTTAATCTAGGTAAATCTCTTCACAACTATATTTATGATTCGCAAGAAGAAAAATTTAAGCCACAAAATAAAAATCAGCAAGGTGATCCAATTTACAAGGTAGTAGAAGAAATGCCAAGATTTCCAGGATGCGAAGAGTTAAATGGATCTGCAAAAGAGAAAGAAGAATGTGCCAAGCAAAAAATGCTTGAATACATATACAAAAACTTGACTTATCCGGCCAATGCCAGAAATAATGGAGTACAAGGAATGTGTGTCCTGCAATTCATAATAGGAAAAGATGGTAAAATAACAGATGGCAAAACTGTACGTGACATCGGAGCTGGATGCGGTGACGAAGCACTGCGAGTCGTCAATACAATGCCCAATTGGATACCTGGAAAACAAAAAGGAGAGGCAGTACGGGTTCAGTATACATTACCAGTAAAATTCAAATTAGAAAGTGAGGATATGTCTGACGAGCAGAAGAATTTTATGGCCAATGTTACTGCCTTTGGAAAAAAATCAGAGAAAGCAAAAAAGAAGAATTTAGTAATTGATAGTGATCAAACAGATGATAACCCATCTGGCAGTCAAATTTTCAAGGTAGTAGAGGAAATGCCAAGATTTCCTGGCTGTGAAAATGCTGAAATGACCTTATCAGAAAGAGACTTGTGCTCGAAAAAGAAAATGCTGGAATTCATCTATACCAATCTAAAATACCCAAAAGAAGCCAGAAAACAAGGAATAGATGGGATTGCCATAGTACAAATGACAATAGAGAAAGATGGATCTGTAACATCAAGTAAAATTGTAAGAAATCCAGGGGCGGGAACAGGTACCGAAGCGAAAAGAGTTGTCGATTTAATGCCCAAATGGATCCCAGGGAAACAAGGTGGAAAATTCGTGCGAGTACAATACACTTTGCCTATAAGATATAAATTGGAGGGAGATGATCAACCAGAAAAATCCAAAGGCAATAAAATTGTCAATGGAAGTTTGAAAATCGAAAAAGAAAAGTTTGTAGCCCTGGAAAACCTGGAATCAATCAAAGTTGCGACTGGACTTAGTCCCGAATGTAAGATAGAAAAATACAGAATGGTGCATGCCTCACCGAAAAGTACTGATGCGACAGTATCCATTGGCGATGCAGGTCCTTTCTCTGAGTTTGCCAAAGGACAAGTTCAGAGTGCTAAAGTAGGTGACATGTTTTTCTTTGAAGAAGTTCATTGTCAATGTCCTGGAGACGAAGCATCCAAGAACTATGGAGCTTTTATTGTCAAGATAGTATCGAGTAAAACAAATAAAGTCGTTTCCGAAGTAGATAAAAAACCTCTATTCCCGAATACGACGACTGAAGATGAATCGATTAGTAAGCTTCTCACATTCATCGGTCAAAAAGTTACCTACCCTAAAGATGCCGCCCAAAATGGAATTGAAGGAACTACAATTATCAAATTTGTTATTAATTCCAAAGGCAAAATCCAAGATGTGAAATTGGCGAAATCTCTTGGTTGGGGAATCGATGATGTCGTTTTAGAATTGATGGACGAAATGCAAGAAATTGAAACACCTTGGACCCCTGCAATTCTTGATAATGAAAATGTCAATTACGAGTATGTACTACCTATAAAATTTAAGTTAGAAGACAAACAAATCGCAGAAGCGAAGTCCAGGGTACTAAAGATGCAAAAAGTGAATATCAGCCCTAATCCGTCAAATGGTCATTTCACATTAGCCTTTGATACTGAAGATAAATCACCCGCAGATATTTTATTTTACACAATAGATGGAAAGTTATTAAAATCAATTACCGATGTGAATATTCCTTTTTCAAGATCGATCGACCTTTCCAATTATAATGGACAAACTATTTTTATGAATATCATTCAAAATGACAAGGTATATTCAGACAAGATCATAGTCAATTAATTAATCGTTATTCAAATTTTATCTTTAAAGCCTGAAATTCACTTGAATTTCAGGCTTTTTTAATTTTTATTAAGTAATATTAATGATGAAGTGATTTGGAACTTTGGAATATAAATACAATATTTACATATTAAATTTTATATTAATACATAAACATCTATTTTAAAAGTATTTATATATCACATATGGTTTAATAAGCTATAAATAATAGATTTGAAAGACAGTTATTTCCATCAAGGTTTGCGTTCTAAATTGGTTACTACCTTACGTCAAAAGGGTGTCAAGGATGAAAGAATATTAAGTGCATTTATGAACATCCCAAGGCACTTATTTCTGGATAGTGCGTTTGCAAAGTGGGCGTACACAGATGTGGCATTTCCTATAGATTCGAATCAAACGATTTCTCAGCCATATACGGTGGCTTTTCAGACGAATCTTTTGGAATTGACTGGGAAAGAAAAAGTCCTGGAAATAGGAACTGGCAGTGGATTTCAAGCTTGTGTTTTATCATATTTGGGAGTAAAGGTATATACGATAGAACGGCAGGAAAAACTATTTCATAAGACAAATGCATTACTTCAAAAATTGGGTTTTGGAAGGATCAGAACACTTTTAGGTGATGGATACAAGGGAGCACCAAGATTTGCTCCTTTTGATCGGATTCTAGTCACTTGTGGTGCGCCATATGTACCTCAGGATTTATTGGATCAATTGATCATTGGAGGCATAATGGTGGTTCCAGTAGGAGAAGGAGATATTCAAAGAATGATTAGAATTAAAAAAATATCTCCGACTCAATTTGAAAAGGAAGATTTTGGAGCTTTTAAATTTGTACCCTTCCTATCAGGTATCAATAAAAGTAAAACTTAGTTTGTTTTTCATAAGAAATCAACAAATGGAATACAATTTATTCACTTTCTTCGTTTTATAGTATCTCTTATAATGACCAATTAACTACGAAGATTCCAATCATGAGGTACTTCTTTCTTTTTTTACTCTCTTACCTACCATTTACTTCTGTACTAAATTCACAATCTTCAGAATTGACTACCCATGTCAATATTGAAACCAAAACTAATTCATATTACTTTGGAGAATTAATAAAGATAACTTCAGATTCTATTTTACTTTACGACGATGATTCAAACCTGATCTCCCTTGGCAAGGCTGATGTAAAATACTTCCGCGAAGGCAATAAGCCGATGAGTAGATTCGATGCAGAGTCCGCCAATGTCAGTGTTCCTTATTATGTCCAAACTGCTTTTCCGAATGGAAAGGGCAATCACTACTACAAAAACTATCTCTTATTTGGGAATGAATTCAATTTTGGCATGACTGAAAATTGGAACATAGCCCTGGGTTTCGAAACCGCCTCACTCATTTTGGATTCAGCGGATCAATTGCCAACAATGCAGTTAAGCTCAAAGTATGCACGTTCATTGTCAAAAAGTCTGAACATGGGCATATCAGCAAAATATTACTTCAATAATGAGGGGCAAGTTTTGATGCTTGGAGCTCCAATCACCATTGGAAATAAAAGAACCAATATTACTTTTTCACCAACCCGAATCCATGAAGATGGATCAGAATATTTCGGAATATTTACCAACCTGAGTCTGGATCTGTCCCAAAAATCAAGGATGGTGGTAGACTATATTCGCACTGACGATCAAAATATATCAGCCATAGTATTCGAACACCTATTTAACAGTGGTTTTACATTATCATTCGGAGCTTTGATAACCAGTGATGGCACTATCCCGAATATGTCATTTAGCCTTCCATTTGGTTCGTGGAAGAATAACTATAGAAAATAATCTTAATTCAGATTTTGGATTAATGGACTTCAAAGTCAAGACCAAGGCGTATCTTTTTGATTTTCAACGTATTTTGATTACCTTTACTTTTGATATTGGGGCTTATTTCATGTTTTATTTAGATTACCATTTTTCATCATATGTATTCATTTGACACGTATGTTGTTCTATAAATTCTTTCTTGATTACCATAAAGTGATGGTCAAGATTAAAATATAAAACTTGTAAAATCTCTCTATCCACTGAAGGTAATTTGAATGTCATTCCCAAAGTCAAAGAATATTTTCGAATAATTTTTTGCAATTAATTATGGTTAAATATTGAACATTCAAGGACTTATGCAATTTAATAATATTAAGAGTAATAAGCACGAGGTGAAATTGAACTTTTAGGCACAATTTTTTCTCAATTCTAAAGCTATGGAGCAGGAATTCACAAAAATTTATTTTAAGACCATTATACAAGGTAGACTTGAATTTGGTACAGCAAAGAGTTATGAAAAAGTAAGTAAGATGTTCATCCTTCGAGCAGAGACTTATTTTAAAAATCAAATTATTTTCACAGCTGAGGAATTATTTGATGAAAATAAATTGACTTTAGAGATTCCTAGATATGTTGGACAGATTTCTGAAAAAATGTATAAAAATACAATTAGCCTTTTGGATTACTGTTCTCAATTTGCGGTGGCAGGTTCCATTCGGGCCTGGATGTCCGACAGCGGTAAGATCATGCACTACAACTTGATGGAACCTACGAGTGACAAAGCAGCTGTCCAGTCATTCTTGAAAGGAAGAAAGCTTGTTAAAGAAAAAGGTAGAGAAGAAGAAGCCATTGCAGCGCTGAGTAAGGCAATTGAAAAATACGACCGTCACGCTCAAGCCTATGAAAGAAGAGCCAAGGTGTGCTTCAGAATGAAGAATTACCATGATGCTGTTCGTGATTATACGAAGGCAATAAATATAGATCCTACTATTCCTACAGCTTATTTCGGTCGGGCCCGAGTGCACATGATCAATAAGGATTGGGAATTAGCCATTGATGATTTTAATAATACCTTGAAAAAATCAATCGCTCTTCAGCCGATTTACTGGAAATCCAGAAAACTAAAGGCTGAATGTCACATCAAAATGAAACAGTGGGATTTGGCAGAATTTGATTTGAAATTGTTCTCAAATAGAAAATTCGGAGCCGACGACATCAACAATAATTTTGTGAGATGGTCATTGTATCAATATGGTCTCATCTTGAATAGGAAAGGAGAGTACAATGAAGCATTGGTTCAATTCAATAAGGCATTGGAAATTCCACCTATCAACAAGTCAGATATCAAAGATGCTGAAATTCTATTGGTCAGAGGCCTTGCGAAAAAAGAAGCAGGCAAAAATGGCTACATCAAGGATATCAAGGATGCGGCTAAATTGGGCGACAAGAAGGCCAAAACCTTACTTAGCGAAATCGCATAGCAGATTGCCATTGGCTATCTGACTTTTCATTGAATAGTGCAACTTTCTACCTATACCATCTGTTGCATTTGGTATTAATGATTAAAAATTTCTTCTCTTTTATACCTACATCATGCATGACATAGAACCTTATTATAAATGGAGAGAGTATTATATCGCTTCTGAGGATAAGGATTCTCCTTTCCATGGCAAGACGTATGATGAGTTCAAGTTTTCTAACAAAGTGTACAATTATTTTATCCACCCGCAATGGGAGGATTTTGGTTCTCAAACCTTGTACTTGAAAATTCTCTATGTAGATTATCAGGATGGCTTGGCAATGATTGAATTAATTGGTGAATGGAACGACTGCATCAATAATGATATCATGTTTCTGAAACGTGAAATAATCGATCACCTCTTAAAAAATGACATAAATAAATTCATCCTCTTTTGTGATAATGTTCTCAATTTCCACGGAGATGACGACAGCTATTATCAAGAATGGTATGAAGATGCCAATGAAGAAGGTGGTTGGATTTCTTTTGTGAATTTACAAGAACACGTCTTAAAAGAAATGGAAGGATTTCAGATTCAATACTACATTAATCTAGGCCCAAATCTAAATAATCTCAACTGGAGGCATAAAACACCAACAATTACCATAGAATATATTATCAATATCCTGAATACTTCAGTCAAACAACTTAGATACTAATGCATAAATCTGGATTTGTAAATATAATCGGCAAGCCGAATGTGGGTAAATCTACCTTGATGAATAGCTTGCTCGGCGAACGGATGTCGATCATTACCAGTAAGCCTCAGACTACCAGGCATAGGATATTGGGCATCTTCAATGACGAAAATCACCAGGTCATTTTTTCAGATACTCCAGGACTTATTGAAGATCCGTCATACGGCATGCATCAATCCATGAATCGGTTCGCTTATTCGAGCTTTGAAGATGCCGATATATTGCTATTTGTGCTTGATCTCTTTGAAGATTATGAAGGTGAAGAAAAAGTGATTGCATTATTAAAAGAGGCTGAAGTGCCTAAATTTTTGGTGATTAATAAAATAGATTTGGACAAGGACGACAAGCTTGCCAAGTTGAAAGAAAAATGGAAATCTATTATTCAATTTGATCAGACATTTGAAATTTCAGCTCTTCAAAAAATCGGATTGGATGAATTGAGAGAGGCTATTCTTTCTGAACTTAAAGAAGGACCTGCATACTATCCAAAGGATCAACTGAGTGATAAAAATGTCCGTTTTTTTATAAGCGAGATTGTAAGAGAAACCATTCTTCAACAATACAAACAAGAAGTGCCTTATTCCTGCGAAGTCATCATTGATGAGTACAAGGAATCCGAAAAAAATGGGAAGCCATTTGCACATATTTATGGGACAATCTACGTATCCAGAAAAACGCAGAAGTCAATTCTGATCGGAAAAGGTGGATCGGCGATCAAGAAACTAGGGACTGACTCAAGAAAGAAGATTGAAGAATTTGTAGATCATCCTGTCTTTTTGCAGATGAATGTCAAAGTACGGGAAAATTGGAGGGATGATGAGCGGCAGTTGAAGTATTTTGGATATTAGGAGCTAAAAAAGCGTATTTATAAAAAGTTAATTCTCTTTAATATCAACTATTCTCGCATATTACTTATGAATAGAACATCCCATTTTTAGAACTTTTCACGTAAAAACGGGGTAATATTTTTCAACCTAAACTTGTCCTTCGCCAGGACGGGCGTTCATTTTTTGCATTGCCAAAAAAACGAACCAAAAAACGCTAGACTGTCCCAATGCAGCACGCAAGGCTGCTCCCGCATCCCAAAGCCCAGTCAACGCCACGCTTCTTTTACCTCTTAGTTTAAACTCAAGCTATCGTCTTTGAATGTTAGTCTACTCCTGAATATGCCTTCTTAAACTCAAAAAACTCGGATCAATGGTTGATATTTCAACTATAATTTATTGATTTCTTTGAATGTATACTTTCAATTATAAATTTGGTATCCTCAAACACTTTTGAGTTTTTAACAGAAAATTGAAATCCAAAATACTAAACTGAATAAGGCCAATTTTTGCCCTCGTTTATTTTCTAGCTCCCCAATTGTCCTCAAAGTGCATAATGCATGTAACTTCTAAATTCCCCTAAAAAAATAGGCATGACAAGAACATCATCTTGTCACACCTGAAGCAATATGGGGTTTTGATGCCCCAGAACCAATCTATAAGTCTTTTATTTCGTCGTCTATCTTATTGAGGGTTTTGTTGTTCTTTGCTCTCCTCAAGCGGTTCGGGATTGCCATACAAAGTCACGCTATGTCTCTCATGTTTTGGACACTCAAACGATTCAGAAGCGTAGAATGAACTATTGGTATATATATTTCCTTTAACAATGACATTTTCTGCTTTAAAATGTTCTGCCGTAATTCTGGAACCATCCAAAATATTCACAAGCAAATCCTTACCAGATCCCGACAAGGTAATAGAGTTTGAGCCTCCTACATTGCAAATCAGATTTTCTACATCTACATATGCCTTGACGTCATTTTTATATCTATCTCCGCTAAAGTTCAACTCCATATTTTTTTGTTTGAAACCTTCAATTTTCAGCGTCGAGAGTCCTTTAGCTTGTAAGGAACTTAGTTTCGGTGTCTTGATTTCCAAAGTCACTCGATCGCTCACCCAACCGCCGACTATTAAGCTCGTAGCTCCATCAGTTTCAATTTTTTCAATTTTCTCTATTTCTGTTTTTGGTCCTCTTAGGAGAATTTCATTTTTTTCACTATAGGTTATAGACGTTGCTATTCTTCCATTAATATTCAGATTTTCAAGAGATTCAGAATCAATGATTCGTTCGGCTCTATATTCTTTATCCCATCCCACAGATGCCAAACCTTTGTCTGTCATCGTCCACGTATATTTCTCCAAGTTTTTTGGTCGGATACCATCTCTAAAATATCCATGATCCCAAATCTTATCTGCCACAGACTCATCAAAAGCAATGTTTTTCCCTTCTGGTATATGGATTACATATTGTACATGTTGGGCTCTGAACTTACTTCCTCTTTCGATAATAAAATCATTCGGAATTTTGAGAACATTATCTTCAAGGCTGTGATCTGCTTTTATTCTTTTTACTAAATTTTGCGCATGTGCAAAGCTTTTTCCATGTGAATGAAGGTTCGTTTCAATGATTATTTTATCAGATTTACTTTTTACCACATCGAAATAGACTTCATCATTAATCAATCCTCCTCTCGTAAATTGCAGATCAGGAAAAGGTGAACTTATTAAACCTATTGGCTTGTGATATTTGGTCGGCAAATTGGTGATTTTCAGCACCTCTGCTGAATTTGTGTATTCTGCTCTAAGGCTGGAATCCGCTTCATGATTAAAGCTCATTGCCGTGCCAAATCCTGTGAGTAAGGCTATCACAAATGAAGCTACCCATGCCAGTTTCAAATTAGAACTCCACTTTTCTGGTATTCGATATGTAGAAAACCATCTTGTGATCAGAAGCATCAATCCTAGTATGGGAATAGCTACTGTAGTAAAGATTGCCAGACCACCAATAGATGAAAACAAAAAAGGTGATGGTCCAATAAAATTTAAAAAAGGAAATATACTAATGTATGATATAATCCACGCTGCCCAAAGTACACCTAGCACCAATAACATGATACCCAGGAAAAGAGAGAAAAAAGGTTTGATAATTGCCTTAATAATTTTTAAAATACCTAAGACAATTTTTCCTATTAGAGAAATCCCTTTCGATATGGCCTTCCCCGGCGAAAAGAATCCCGATCTAATATTTTTTTTTTTGATCCTAAATCTTTACTCATTTCGGTGATTTTATCTGAGAGTTCGTTCAACTCTTCTTCTACCGTTCGAGCTATATTTGAAACAGTTGCAGGCTCTCCTCTCATCTTCAACTTATCTCCTGCAGTTTTTGCTTCTGGCACTATTGCCCATAATATTGGATAGAGAATAATAGGTATTCCAGCAAAGAATATAAGCCCTAAAAATCCTAACCTTATCCACATTGGATTTTCAATACCAAAGTATGCCGCTATTCCTCCACAAACTCCACCTATCACTTTTTCTTCAGGATCTCGATAAAATCGTTTTCCAGTTTTAATATGGCGATACCTATCTTTAAATGACTTTTTATTTTCGGCATATTCTTCTTCATCCTCTTCATAAGGCTCTGCCCCAAAATCCTCAGGTCGTCCCATGACTTTGATTACAGCATCCAACTCTTTCATGCTGATAATGGCTTTACCATTCAAAAATTCTGTAAACAATTCAGCCATCCTAGCTTCGATATCATCCAAAATCTCTTCACATCCGTCAGAGTCAGCAAAGTGTCTTTGTATAGCTTTCAGATATCTGTTTATATGGTGGTATGCATCATTATCAATAGTGAATGGATACCCCCCTAGATTTACATTCAAGATCTCATTCATTTGTTGTTAGTTTTATAGTTGACTGATTAACGGCGTGATTTAACTCATTCCAAGTATCTAAAAGACCATCGAGAAAGCTTTTTCCTTCTTCTGTGATGTGGTAATATTTTCTTGGTGGTCCAGCATTTGATTCTTTCCATGTATAATGGAGCAGGTTGGCATTTTTTAGCCGATTTAGTAAAGGATAAAGCGTGCCTTCTACTACTATCAATTTAGATTCTTTCAGCTTTCCTATTATATCCGATGGATAAGCTTCTTTCTCCGAAATGATAGACAATACACACAACTCCAATACCCCTTTCCGCATTTGTGCCCTCGTATTTTCTATTTTCATAATTATAATTTAACTATTTACCATTAACTATGATTGGTCCTGCTCAATGTTAGATAAACATGTTTTTCTCTTTATACAATCAATCGATCACTCTTTTTACACCCGAAACTCTTTTCATTTTCGTAAAATCATTCTTGACAACACGATTTTCAAATTGCTCACTGCTTTGATCTTTCAAAGGTTGTTCGCTCAGTGAGTGTATATAATTAGTACCAGCACAACTAATAAGTGCGAGGGTAAAAATCAATATGTATCTTCTAAGTATCACGATGTATTTATGTGTTTTTCTTTCGATTGATAATACAAATATATAAAATTATATAGTACCATGCTATACATAGTACTATTTTTTCACCAAGTACTATATGAATCGTATACAATATTCGATAAACGACCCAAATCATTCAATAAAGCGCTTGGAAGGAAATCAAGAAAAAAAATGAAGTGTGAAAATTAATGTGCGTATCTATCTATAAACTTAATAACATGATTCAACCATTCTTGCCCTTTTTCGATCATGGGATAATGGCCGCACTCTTCAATGATAGTTAATGAAGAATTTTGGATTTTGGAATCTAACTTGTAGGCCATTTCTACTACCGCTACTGGATCATTGGCCGCCCAAAGAATGTGAAATGGGAGTCTACTCTGTTCCAAGCCTCCAATCCATCTATTATAATAGGTGTATCGCTGGTCAATATATCTGGTAATTTTTGGCAATACTTTTTTTCCATTGTTGCTGATCAGCAATTCCCAATGCCTATTCATTTCTTCTCTATGATAAAGGTTTTTGTCAAACCAAATATTCTTCATATTCCTATGAAATGTTGAAGCTGTACTTAATCTGGTAACCACATTTCCAAACAACTTACTTTTCAATAACCTTTGAATCACTCTCAGTTGAGCCATCTCGATCAGCATAGAGCCATTGCACAGGGTAACCGATTCTATTGAAAAGTTGATTTGACCTTCATTATTTCTTGCGATAATCTCAGTCGCCACACTCGTCCCGTAATCATGGGCTACAATATGAACATGGTGAGCACCCAAAGATTCATAAAGGCCAATAGTCAAATCCGCCTGGTCTGCAAGAAGGTAGTTGTGTGATATTGGCTTATCAGATTCCCCAAATCCTAAATGATCGTGGGCGATTACATGGTACTTCTTCGGTATTCGATCCAACAAATGCACATAATCCAAAGAGCTTGTAGGATATCCATGTAAAAATGATATAAAATTCTCGGATGATCCCCGACGGTATTTATAATTTAAGTTTTGCCCTTTAATTGCAATTTTTCTTGATTGCACAGATTCACCTTTGTTCATAATGAAATATTAAAATTTTATTATATCTGGAAATCATACAAATCATACCCTCAAAAATAATTATCTTTTGCACAAAATTTTCATCATCCATAATTCATATGATATGGCTCAATATAATTTAAATGTAAATGGCACAAATCAAACCGTAGATGTCGATGCAGATACTCCTTTGCTTTGGGTACTTAGAGATAATCTCAAACTGGTTGGAACGAAATACGGTTGCGGCATCGCTCAATGTGGAGCATGTACAATACACATTGATGGTGTAGCTATGCGCTCATGCAGTCTTCCTATTTCTAAGGTAGAAGGTAAAATCACAACCATCGAAGGGCTCTCTGATGACGGGTCTCATCCAGTCCAAAAAGCATGGAAAGAACATGATGTTCCCCAATGTGGTTACTGCCAAACTGGACAGATGATGACAGCAGCAGCTTTTCTGAAAGACAATAAAAATCCTTCAGATGATGAAATTATGAATGCGATGCATGGAAACATATGTAGATGTGGCACTTATTTGAGAATCCGAAAGGCAGTAAAAACTGCTTCAAAAATGTAAAATATGAAGGATAATAAAACAATAAATAGACGGTCTTTTTTCAAGATCACGACTATAGCTGGTGGTGGAATGGTATTGGGATTTTCAATGTATGGATGCAAACAACCCCAGGAAATAGCAGAAGTATTGGAGATGCCTTCAGAATGGTATGACATCAATGCATATTTGAAAATCGGAAATAACGGAGTGGTATCAATATTCTCACAGAATCCCGAGATTGGTCAAAATATAAAAACCTCCATGCCAATGATAGTGGCTGAGGAGTTGGATGTGGATTGGAAGAATGTGGTAGTCGAGCAGGCTGGATTGAATACAGATTGGTATACGCGTCAAGTTGCAGGAGGAAGTCAATCGATCCGTCAAGGATGGGAGACTTTGCGCAAAGCTGGAGCTACAGCTCGACAGATGTTGATCAATGCCGCAGCAAAAGAGTGGAATGTGGATCCAGCTAGTTGCACCACCAAGGATGGAGTCATTATGGGACCAGAAGACAAGACTTTGGGATATGGTGATGTAGCGTCAGCCGCCTCGACCATGGAAGTTCCAGAAGATGTACCATTAAAAAGCAATGCATCTTTTAAAATCATAGGCTCTAGTCGGGGGAATGTAGATATAGATAAAATTGTAACAGGTCAGCCTTTATTTGGTCTGGACACGCAAAGAGAAGGCATGCAATATGCAGTTGTCATGAGACCACCAGCCTTTGGTCAAAAATTGGTCTCTTTTGATGACAGCGAGGCCAAAAAAGTGAATGGAGTAAGTGAAGTGGTAAAGTTTGGAAACAAAATAGCTGTTTTGGCAAATGGTACATGGCCTGCAATAAAAGGTAAAAAAGCCCTGAAAGCTGTTTGGGAAGAAGATACAAAATTAGAAAACACCTCCGACCATGATCAAAAACTTATCGCACTTCTCGATAAAAATGAGAATGAGCTGATGAGAAATGATGGAGATGTAGATAAAGCATTTAGAGAAGCGGACGAAGTCATTTCCAAAGTTTACGAATCCCCTTTCTTACCTCACAACTGTCTTGAACCAATGAATTTTTTCGCTGATGTGAGAGAGGATAAGGTAGAAATGTACGGACCTATTCAGACACCTAATTGGGCAAGATCCAGAGCTGCAAAGATCATAGAACGAGACGAAGCAGATTTCGAAGTAGGTATGAGTAGAATGGGTGGAGGATTTGGTCGTAGACTATACGGCGATTTTTCTGATGAAGCCGCAGAAATCTCATCTCTCGTGGGCAAGCCTGTACAGGTAGTATTTACCAGAGAAGATGATATGGAGGCAGGTACTTATCGTCCAGCTATCAAGTATAAAATTGAAGCATCGATTAAGGATAAAAAAATAACTGGTTACAAACTATCTGAAGCTGCAATAAATAGCAACATGTATGGTTTGATTCCTAATTTTTTCCCTGCTGGAGCGATTCCTAATCTACAAGTTAAAGGACATAGCTATAAAAGTAATATTACAACAGGTGCCTGGAGAGCTCCCTACACCAACTTCTTAGCCTTCGCCGAACAAAGCTTTTTTGATGAAGTGGCCGAAAAAATTGGGAAGGATGAGGTAGAATTGCGGATGGAACTTTTGGAAGCAGCTAAACCAATGGCCGAGGCAGATGAAAAAATCGAGTATTCACCTGCAAGAATGCAAGGATGCATTCGATTGGTCACTGAAAAATCAGGTTGGGGAAAACAAAAAGAGGGCGTATATCAAGGAATTAGTGCTTATTATTCTCACAACACCCATGTAGCTGAAGTGGCAGATGTGGTAATACGAGACGGTTTCCCCTTTGTCCAAAAAGTGACTTGTGCTGTAGATTGCGGAATCGTAATCAATCCAGAAGGAGCCGCAAATCAGGTAGAAGGAGGTATCATAGATGGAATTGGACATGCCATTTATGGAAATTTGACTTTTGAAAATGGAAAGCCAATGGCCAATAATTTTGATAAATATAGATTGATCAGAAATGCTGAAGCACCTGACATTAGCGTACATTTTGTAGACAGCAAGGAGGATCCTACAGGGTTGGGAGAACCTTCATTGCCGCCTGCTGGAGGTGCAATTGCCAATGCGATCTATAAGGCTACGGGTAAAAGAATGTACAAACAACCTTTCGTACAACACACTGATATTCTTGGGTAAACACAAGTATGCAATATTAATTCTTGCAGCTGGAAGTTCGGAAAGATTGGGACGCCCCAAACAATTGGTAAAATGGAATAAGACTACCTTATTAAATCATACCATTGACCAGGCCTCAAATGTAGAGCATACTGACGTCTTCGTTGCTCTAGGAGGAAATCAAAATGAAATCCGGCGATCGATTTCTGAAAGGGCGGTTTTGTTAGATGTTTCAAATTGGCGAGAAGGTATTGGGTCAAGCATTGCAAGCAGTCTAATGCAAATTCAAATTTCGGATTATGTAGCTACAATCTTGAGTGTCTGTGACCAACCATATATTTCAACTGATGTATTCAAGGATTTGATTATTGAATTTGAGAAGGAAAATTCTACTATTGTAAGTTCAAATTATAAAATTGATTCTGGACCTCCTACCCTATTTGACTCCAAGCATTATGAAGCTCTTTTAAAATTACATGGTGATCAAGGAGCGAAAAAAATTGTACTGAATAATATGGAACAAGTAAGATTCATTCAATTTCAGAATGGATATATTGATATTGACACGCCGCATGATCTGAACGAACTTTCGAGTATGGGAAAGAAAAATTGATTCAGGTATATCTTTTATAATTCGTTCATTGCTTAAAACTTACTCTTGAATAGAAACCCTGTATTTCTGATATTATAGGGGTATTCATAAAAAGCTACTTTCCTTAGATATCGACTCTTATCGCAAGTTTCTTTTGAAAAGATTACCCCATTTTTGATACTTTTTACGTGAAAACAGGGTATTTTTTTCAACTCATTTGATCATTCGTCTTGAAGGGCGATCATTTTTGGCTTGGCCCAAAAACGATCCAAAAAACCCAAGGCTTTATTCAGTTCTTAACGCATTTTGAATCCCCATTTCCTTAAACTCAAAAAACTCGGATAAAAGTTAAAGTTTCAATTGTAATGTATTGATTTGCTGGAATGTATACTTTCAAGTAATCATTTGCTATCCTCAAACACTTTTGAGTTTTTAACAGAAAATAGGAATTCAAAATACTAAACTGAATAAGGCCAATTTTTGCCCTCGAATATTCTCAAGCTCTCCCGAAGTACTCAAAGGATGTAATGATTGTTACTTCTGAATTCCCCTATTTTAGGTAAATACGAGGTAAAGTCGGAATGACCCAATGCAGACCGCATGACCAATATGCCTAATTCAACTGTTTGAGTTCATTGATTGTTTTATCAAAGTATTCTATACAATCTTCACAAACCTTGAATAGCACATTCAATTTGTCCGAAATGAGATTTGAGGCGAGGGCCTTATCGACTTCAATCCAGCCGATAAATTCGTCTACATGAACACGATTACAATTACTACACATTGGCGTACCATTCGTAATCCCCAAGTAAAATACTTCTCTTGCCAAGGCTCTTTTTCGCGAAATTTCTCGTAATAATCTTGTGCTGATTTTAAGGCAATTGTTCGGTTCAGGTTCTATAGTCATATTCATAAACTTCATTACCTGTGCATTATCACATCTAAAATTTATGTCGACCGATTTTTGAGTGGCCCTTACGCCTTCGAATAATTGAAAATAGAGAGTCTTTAATTTTTCCGCTCCTAAAAAACTCCAAATAGACTTACCATGTACAGAATATTCCAAATCTGCAGCATCACTTTTTTTTGCAAAAGAATCAAATTCTGAATTCGTACTTACTACTTTGTCAGAACCATCAATAACGTAAGTCAGGACAGGCTTCATTTACTACTTTGTGCGATTGTGGAGTCAATTGATCAAAACACTATCTTTAAAAGTAATAATAATACTATATTTTTTGCACTATATATTGAATCTAGTTGGAAATTAACACGGCGGCCAATTAATATTTACTTTTGTCCTATTGAAGTAATAATACTAAAATTCAGCACTCCCAGGATATCTCGGGAAAGGAATAACATCTCTAATATTTGCCATTCCAGTCACAAACAAAATCATTCGTTCGAATCCTAATCCATATCCCGCATGTGGGCATGTCCCGAATCTTCTAGTATCCAAATACCATGACATCTCCTCTTCTGGAATGTTCATCTCTTTCATTCTATTGAGCAGAACATCATATCTCTCTTCCCGCTGAGAACCTCCAATTATTTCTCCAATCCCAGGAAACAGAATATCCATGGCTCCGACAGTCTTACCATCATCATTCATTCTCATGTAGAATGACTTGATATCTTTTGGATAATCGTAAAGAATAACTGGTTTCTTAAAGTGCTTTTCTACCAAAAATCTTTCGTGTTCAGATTGTAAATCAGCACCCCATTCCTCGATTACAAATTGAAATTTTTTCTTCTTATTCTGTTTGCTGTTCATGAGTATTCTTATCGCTTCAGTATAAGTCACTCGTTCAAAATCATTGGCCAAGCAAAATTCCAATTTCTCAATCAAAGCCATTGGAGATCTTTCATTCTGAGGTTTGGATTTTTCTTCGTCTTTCAGCCTCTTATCCAGAAATTCTAAGTCTTCCTTGTTGTGATCCATTACATATTGGATGATATACTTTAGCATATCTTCTGCCAGATTCATATTATCCTCCAAATCACAAAATGCAACTTCTGGTTCGATCATCCAAAATTCAGCAAGGTGCCTGGATGTATTACTATTTTCTGCTCTGAAGGTAGGACCAAAAGTATATACCTCACTAAGCGCCAAGGCTCCCAATTCTGCCTCTAATTGACCAGATACTGTCAAATTGGTTGGCTTATCGAAAAAGTCCATTTTGAAATCTACTTCGCCATCTTCAGTCTTTGGCACATCGTGTAATGGTAAGGTAGTCACCTGAAACATTTCACCTGCTCCCTCCGCATCACTACCTGTCAGAATTGGTGAATGCATGTAATAAAAGCCTCTATCATTAAAAAACTTGTGTATTGCGAATGCCGCACTATGTCTAATTCTAAAAACAGCTCCAAAAGTATTGGTTCTAAACCTCAAGTGAGCAATTTCTCGAAGAAATTCTAATGAATGCTTCTTCGGTTGGAGGGGATATTTATCTGGATCAGAGGCTCCATGGATAGTTATATTTTCAGCAAGGACCTCTATTCTCTGCCCACGCCCTTGAGATTCCACCAAATCTCCAGATACTGTTATAGCAGCACCTGTTGTGATTTGTTTCAGAATTGCCTCATCCATCGTCTCAAAATCCACTACCACTTGTAGGCTGGCCAAACACGACCCGTCATTCAAATTCACAAAACGATTGCTTCTGAATGTTCTTACCCAACCACTTACGGTTACTTTTTCTCCAGGTTGACCTGATTCGATCAAGTGCTTTATTTTTACTCGCTTTGACATAAGCCTTTAATTTTTATTTTGAAGATGCAAAGGTAGTATTCAGTCATTAATTACACAGTAGGAGCCATAAAAAAGTTACGTTTCCACTACAATTAATATATACTACGCTGGCTTTTACATTGATTGCCAAACTACCAACTGTCTTAACTCGCATTTATTTCATTTACTCTTACAATAAATTATAGTCAAAATTCTCAGTCCCTAATATTTCACTCTCCCTTTCATTTCATCCAATAAAAAGATAAAACACAAAAAAGCCTCTTTCAGATTTTTCCGAAAGAGGCCAAGTAGGTTAATTTAATAGTTCTTAATTCTAAACAGGCGTTTTAAGTATTCAACCTATTCAAAATTCATTGACTATTGTTTTATGAATTTCTTCGTCATTACTTCTTCTTCTGTCTCAATAGAAATCATGTAGATTCCTGGTTGGAAAGTAGAAACATCGACTTGTGTTTGATTTGCATTCACTTTTTGATTTGAAATTATACTTCCAGTGATACTGTATATTTTCATTGAATTGATAACATCTTCTGAATTTATTGTCAATTCTGAAGTTGCTGGATTAGGATAAGCACTAAATCCATCTTCATCAAAGCTACTAACGATCTTACTAGTGTTCAAAGATCCAACTTCTCTGATCGTTTGTGACGGTCCTTGAGCAGTCCTTGCTCCTGAACCAATTCCTGTAACAGTAACTGCATCTATATATACTCTATCCGCATTTCCGCTTGCATCACATTGGAATCTGAATCGAGCATTACTTGGGAAATTATAATCCGCAGCATCAATAGTTACAGTAGCAACATAGAATGAGTTGTTTGTGAAGCTTGTACCACTAGCATAAGTCGCAACAGTATTCCAAGAACTTCCATCATAATATCTTACCCAAAAATCTTCTCCATTCTCCATACTATTTGGATAGAAGTAGAATTCGATTTCGATTGAATTGTAGCTACTCACATTATAAGTAGGTGAAGTCATTGCTGAAGCTGTACCAGAATTATCTCTTATTCTTATTGAATAGTTTCCTTCCCAAGATCTAGAACCTGAATATCTGTAACAGTCAGATCCACCATCTTGCCAGCCATCCCAGCCAGTCTCAAAGAAGTGCGCAAGAAGTACGTCGCTTCCTCCACCACCGCAAGGTGCGCAGTCAGGTCCTCCACAGTCCACTCCAGTTTCATTTCCATTTTGTACGCCATCGTCACATGTTGGACAAGCGGCACAATCAGGGCCTCCACAGTCTACTCCTGTTTCATTTCCATTTTGTACGCCATCGTCGCATGTTGGACAAGCGGCACAATCAGGTCCTCCACAGTCAACGCCTGTTTCATTTCCATTTTGTATTCCATCATCACATGTAGGAGTAGATCCACCACCAACACAGAAGTTGGTTGTTTCAGAAGATCCGAATGCTCCACCACTAGCTAGAGTGTTGCCACCGCTAGTTACTATATATGATCCGTTGCCATAAGCACAGCAGATTCCATCACCGTATGAGTCATTGATAGTAAAATCATAACATCCATCTGCAAGGCACTCTTCGATATTTACAGTCGAGCCATCTGCTTGACTTCCATATGTACCTCCAGAAGCTACAACAGTGCCACCACTATTTGTTATTTGCCAGCTAGTCTCTTCAGGATAATTGTCCAAGGTAATAGAAACATTTACAACATTATCATCACATCCTGGAGGAGGAGGTGGTGGATTTCCATTACCACATCCATTACTGCTTAAAAGACTTGCTCTGAATCCTCCAGACCCAAACAAAGCTTGCATTCTATTTTTCTGACCCAGTGTATAAAGATTCATACATGCATCATCAGAGTAATCCATATAATTTTGAACCATATCAGTGCTGCCACATGAAACATGGGTAGGAGTACATCCATAATTAGGTCCATCCGAAGTCGGCGTATCTGATACGAAATCATCAACACCACATCCGCCATCTCCCCAGATGTGTCTAAGATTCAACCAGTGACCCACTTCATGAGTTGCTGTTCTTCCCAAGTTGAAAGGAGCAGTCGCAGTACCTATAGTACCAGTATATCTGTAATCACAAACTATACCATCCGTTGCCGCAGCACCTCCAGGAAATTGAGCATATCCAAGGATTCCTCCTCCGATATTACATACCCAAAAATTTAGATAATCGCCTGCTGGCCATGCATCTATACCCCCCGATGAATTAAATTTAACAGCGTCATTGGTACCAAAACCATTGACTGTTGTGCTTGTTCTAGTGATTCCACTGGTGGCATTACCATTTGGATCTACAGAAGCAAGACAAAATTCAATTTCTGTATCAGCTGCTTGTGACCAAGTGCCATCAGCATCTGAATTCAATCTTCTGAAATCATCAGTCAATACATCCAATTGTGATTGCAACTGGGCATCGGAGATGTTTTCAGTAGAAGTTCGATACACTACATGAAATACAACTGGTATAGTTACAACTGCTCTTGTAGAACTTTCCGAGTGATTTTTGATCCAATTTGTAGTGTGATTTTCAATGTCTTGAAGAACTTTGGCCCTTTCAGGGTTTTGTTCAATTTCGTGGTGTAAATGATCCATCGATCCACATTGTCTTTGTCCGTAAGTAGACACACATAATACGCATGCTACGAACGCGAGTACGAGTTTTTTCATAAGTTTAGGTTGGTTATTAAATAAAATTCTTGGAGGGTGTTTTTAGAATTTCGAATCGCAATTTAGTTTTAAATATTGCAACTAAGTAATAAATCAAACAAAATATTTACCTAAAGTAAAATTTTTACATTTTAATTTCACTTTTCTTCAATCGACAAAATATTATTTACTTCATTGATTTAGAAAAATTCAAATTGCAAATATTTCAAAGGGCCATGAAAGGCAATGTGAGGTTGTATATTAAATAATTAAAGGTGTGGTTGTGTAATTTAAATATGGAGGGTCTGTGTGAAATACAGATATTGATGATACACTAATTATTGTATGCAAAAAGCAAGCCAAAATTCTCTAAGGCCTAAAATAATGAGGCATGTTCAACAATTTTATGAACTCCGAGTTAAATTTACAACTCTCAAATAGAATATGCCACCTCTAATATTACTGAATTAACAGGGATTTTTTGAATGTGATACTTTGGAAATTAATTAAACCTTCATTCTATTTTAAAAGGTCAATCCATACACTTGAATTCTTCAGTATATTTTGAAAGGGCATCTTTCTGAACAAAAAATGTCAATAACTCGAATGATTTGATTTGCGCATTATCTATGGTCTGTGTTCAATTTGATCAAAGATCTTCTACAAAATTTAAAAAGACTTTTTTGTGATGCTCAACATCCATATTGGGAGAAAGAGCTACACGAGCAATGTAATCCTTGTCACCTTCTTTAGTCGTACCTTGAGTCGATGTGGCAGGAATTGTCCAATAACATCCCTTTAATTGCCCATAGCTCACACAGTATTTACTTTCATTTGGGATTTCTGTGATCATTGAATTGATCAATTTATGATTTAGCTTTCTTTTATAAGCTTCTTTTTCTTCATCGGATTCTCCTTTGGTGGGAAGATCTAATGAAAATACAGATGGCGTAAATCCTTCATTGGCCAAATCCTCTGAAACAAAATTGATTTTCGCATCAGGCAAAACATCCTTGATGAAGTTTACAAATTCGCGAGTATTTTTATAGGCATCGGCTATTCTTTGATTCATCGAGGGCAATTGCCTTGCCAAAATTTCAATTTGAAAATCAGTCGCCTCATTATCACAAAGTTGCAAATGTCTCTCAATTTTTTCCATCAACGAAATCGATTTTTCGTTCCCGACACAGTATCCAGCAGTACACAGGCCACCACTTGGAAATTTTGATCCACTGACATATGAGATTGACCTTATGCTGGAGAGTATTCCGCCTTTACCGAGAAAGAGTACATTAGGACAAAATGTTTGATCTAAAATAAAAACGGGGTCAATGGCAGTTGCTCCATTTGCCGTAATGCGTTCTTTGCTCAAAACATCTTTTAACTTTTCGAGATCTGGCACCTCAACTCTGGGATTGGTTGGAATTTCTGCTATTATATATGGAACCGCATCTTCATGGGCAATTTTGCTCAAAACGAAATCTATACTTTGCACCATATCATGATCGCCATCAACTGGTAGATCTACAATTTCAACATTGTCAATGCATACAGCCACTCGGCGTGCTTGATCATTGGTACCACCATAACAATTAGGAGGCACGATAAACTTAATGTCTTTTCCTTTATGATTTTCCAGAGCATCATGAACCAAGCCCATCATTATTGCATATTGAATAGACAGTCCGCTAGAGCCAACTAAAGCCGTAGTTTTGGACTCAGTAATGGTCTCAATTGAATCCAAGACAACAGTTTTGTTAACTTCAACATCACCTTTTTCAATATTTGGTGCAGTCTTTTCTATAAGAGATTTTAGGGCTAAAAGACAATTGGCAGGCGTCATTGCAATGGTCTCTCGTCGTCGTACATGCTGAACCTCAGAAATATATTCTTCATTTTGCTCACCATTAATCAATATTATACTGCCTAAATCAGAATGTATTGTGACAAGAAAATCAATATTGACGTTAAGTGCAATCCTGTCAATTTGATCCTGCTGAGAAATGAAAATAGTACTACCGTCAAAGGATGAAATTTCTTCACCAGCTTCAATCTTTTTCAATTCAAAAGTATATCCATAGATTCTACGCAGTAAGTCAACATCAAAAAATTCAGGTAA
Source organism: Saprospiraceae bacterium (assembly GCA_965230575.1). Taxonomy (GTDB): domain Bacteria; phylum Bacteroidota; class Bacteroidia; order Chitinophagales; family Saprospiraceae; genus CAJXUU01. The sequence goes on along the minus strand of OZ246013.1, from coordinate 2,883,476 downwards.
TTCACCTGTATAGAAGATTCGAGTAGCTCTTTTATCCAATAGATTCTTTCTAAGGATGGCCAAAATAGGGATTGTCCTGGATGAGAAACTTATTACATTTTCGGCTTTTAAGTGATTTAGACCCGCTACAACCCATTCCAGTACACAAGATAGCGGATGACCTAATCGAATATAATCGAAGGCTGTGGGCAATTCATTCAGTGCTGATGAATCAGAATTATTGTCATTAAATAATACCTCGAACTGATCCAAAAATTCAATTTTAGCCAATTCTTCATTATAAATATCCAGTCTATGGGTTGTGAGATTCAACCAATCTGAAGGCATATTTTCCAGTACCTTTTCAATATATTTCAACATTTTTTTGTCTTCCATAAATTTTATCATTCGATAGGGGCGGCAATGTACAGTAATTAGATTTATATTAATAAAGCTAGAAGTCGTTTTGTTTTACCATAGTTGATAGTCTGACATTTTTTTAATAGTTAACAATTGAAAATTATCGATTTTTCAACATTCTTAAATAAAGAAAAAACATGTACGTAAATGTCCATACCAAGGTCAAAATAGAAATGTCTTTTAGATATTTCATCAAGCTTAATGATGGATTTCAGATTGAATTACTTCAATGCATTCGACAAATCCTGAATTAAATCATCCACATCTTCAATACCAACGCTCAATCTTATCAATGAGTCGGTCAGCCCTACTTTTAATCTTTCCGCTCTCGGGACACTGGCATGGGTCATAGTAGACGGATGGCCTATCAATGACTCAACACCTCCCAATGATTCGGCCAAGGAGAAATAATGTGTTTTGGAAAGAATCTTATTAGCCACTTCGATAGTATCTTCTTTCAAATCAAAAGACACCATCCCGCCAAAATCTTTCATTTGTTTTTTGGCAATTTCATGATTTGGATGATACTCAAAACCTGGATAATAAACATTTGCCACCTTATCGTTTGTAAGAAGAAAGTCAGCTATTTTCCTCGCATTCTCACAAGACCTTTGTACCCTCAAGTGTAAAGTTTTAATGCCTCTAAGTACCAGAAAACAATCTTGCGGACCAGGTACTGCGCCTACAGCATTTTGAATAAAATGGAGCTCATCCGCCAAATCTTGACTTTTCACTACCACTGCTCCATGCACAAGATCTGAATGACCGCCCAGGTATTTGGTTGCAGAATGTAAAACTATGTCAGCTCCCAAGTCAATGGGATTTTGCAAATAAGGCGATGCAAAGGTATTATCCACAACTATATTTAAATCACGGTCCTTTACAGCTTCACAAACCTCATGAATATCTATAATATTAAGCATGGGATTGGTTGGCGTTTCGATCCAGATCATCTTCGTCCTATCCGTGATATGATCTAAAATTGAGCTCGCGGACTCCAAACCAACAAAAGTAAATTTGATTCCATACTTCCCATATACTCTGGTCATCAATCTATACGAACCTCCATACAGGTCATTCGTTGCAACTACCTCGTCTCCAGGAGACAATAGTTTTAATATAGCATCCATTGCCGCTAATCCACTTCCAAAACATACAGCATCCACACCATTTTCTAAAGCTGCTAAATTTTTCTCCAATGCACTTCTTGTAGGGTTTTGGCTTCGTCCATATTCATACCCCTTGTGATTACCAGGAGAAGCTTGCACATATGTAGAGGTCTGGTATATGGGAGTCATTATTGCACCAGTCGCTGGATCTGGCTCTATTCCTGAGTGAATTACTTTCGTGTCAAATTTCATTTAAAATTGTTTTTAGTATCTCGGGCAAAGTATAGTGTAGATTAATAAGGTGGACATTGGGCAAATTCACATCCATTCTATTTTTTCTTCAATGGGCGTTCGGCTTCCTTGTATATCCAATGGGTCTATATATCCCATGTAAAACAGGCCTAAACATTTCTCATTTTCCTTTAGATTCAAAAAATCTCTGGCACTAATAATTGACTTAGGACTACTCCAATAAGATCCAATGCCTAATGCGGTACAAGAAAGCCACATATTTTGGACTGCACATGCTACAGCGGCTACTTCTTCCCACTCTGGAATAGATTCATTAGGATCACGTTGCATACAGATGGCGATTACACAACCAGATTGCAGTGATTTTTTTAATGTCCGTTTATATTTTGATTCGGAAAACTTGTGCTCCTCAGTATTCTCTTTGTAATATGAACCCAAGTAGTTACTCAAGTCCTTCAATCTTTCTCCTTTAAAAATTTTGAACCGCCATGGTTCGGTTTTTTTATGGGTCGGTGCCCAATTTGCATTTTCCAGGATATCGAGAATAGTCTCGTCCGAAATGGGTTTGTCCAAATACATCGTTGGACTAACCATTCTTCTATTCTTAATAATATGTGATAATTCTTTAAAATTCATATATCCAATAATTGACAGCTATTAAAATAGATAACAGGAAAACAAAGCTAGTGTTTCAAATTGAATTATTCTTCAATAAATAATGCCACTGAAGTCCAAACTCAAACATTTAGGCAGCGTAAAATTAATTTTTAGACTAATCTAAAAATTAATTAACTTTGCACCAATTAAACTTTGATAACATGCCTTTATCAACAGCGGAAGAAAATTATTTGAAAGCTATATTCAAAATTTCTGAACGCTCTCAAAAAAGTGCCAGTACAAATGCTATAGCCAAGCACCTGAATACCAGTGCCGCTTCTGTCACTGATATGGTGAAGCGATTGTCTGAAAAAAAGTTTATTAATTATGAAAAATACAAAGGTGTAACACTGACTGCAGAGGGCAGTAAAATCGCTACTCAATTGATAAGAAAACACCGATTATGGGAGGTTTTTCTAGTCAAAAAACTGAGATTCACCTGGGATCAAGTGCATGATATCGCAGAACAGCTCGAACACATCCAATCCAATGAATTAATCATGCGTTTGGATGCATATCTTGACTATCCAAAATTTGATCCACACGGCGACCCCATACCTAATTCAGATGGCAAATTCACTATTCGCAATCAAACACCACTTTCGGAAATGCACAAGGGCCAAACGGGCAGTCTGGTAGGTGTAAGAGAGCACCATTCTGATTTTTTACTCTATTTGAATGCGCAAAATATAAAGTTGGGAACTATAATATCAATAATGGAAACCATCCCTTTTGATAAATCCATGCGCGTAGAACTTGACAACAAGAGAGAGATCTTAATTACTCATCTTGTCGCTCAAAACTTATTGATCAAAAAAATATGATTGCCATGAAGAAAATTATATGTCTATCAATAGCTTTTTTCTATTTGACTTTTGGTCATTCTCAAGATAAAATAAGGATTGTCACATCCGCTTCCATTTTTCAAGATATGGCGGCCAATATTGGCAAAGAAAAAGTGGAAAGCATATCGATAGTTCCTATAGGTGGAGATCCGCACCTGTACGAGCCAAAACCATCGGATGCACAATTGGTGAAATCCGCTGATATAATATTGGTCAATGGGCTTACCTTCGAAGGGTGGATTACCAAGCTTATTGAGAATTCTGGTACAACTGCGAAGACATATACAATAACGAAAGGTGTAGATGCCATTAAAAGCGACACGTATGAAAATGCTGCGGATCCGCATGCCTGGATGGATGCTAGCAACGGAATGATTTACATTAGGAATATCAAAGATGCCCTTATCGAAAAAGATCCAGCTAACAGTGAATTTTATTCACGCAATTATGAAACTTACAAGCAAGAAATTGCTGAGCTGGACAAATACATTACCTCTTCTATAAAAACCATACCCGAGAAAAAGCGAATTTTGGTGACCTCTCACGACGCTTTTGCCTATTTCGGAAAAAAATACGGCCTTGAATTAAATGCACTCAAAGGAATCAGCACTGAAGCTGAAATCCAAATGTCAGATATGGTACGTGTCAAAAACAGAATCAATGAATCTGGCGTACCTGCAATATTCGTCGAGAGCACAATCGACCCCAAGGTAATTCAACAAATTGCCAAGGACAATAATATAGAAGTGGGAGGAGAGCTATTTGCAGATTCCCTTGGTGATGAAGATAGCGAGGGTGCCACCTATACCACTATGCTCAAGCACAACACCGACATAATTGTAAATGCACTGAGCAGAGAAGTTTATGCCCACACAAAAGGTGACAATGACAATTCTGTTTTGGACTTTTTGATCTATATTTTAATGGGCTTCCTAATGTTGGGTGGTTTGGGTATTTTGATTTCCAAATTCAATTCTCCTAAGGTTGATTTTAAGAGCGATAATGCCATCAAAATTGGAGATACTATCATTGATATCAAGGGTGTATCTGTGAGCTATGAAAAGAAGAGAGTTTTGACCAATATCTTTTTGAAAATCGAAAAAGGTGGACTTTATGGCGTTGTTGGGCCAAATGGTGCAGGTAAATCTACTCTCTTCAAATCTATATTGGGGCTTATCGAAATTAATTCAGGAGAAGTGGAAATTATGAATCGTCCAGTGGATGAAGTACGGAGGAAGGTGGCATATGTACCTCAAAAGGATGATGTGGATTGGTCCTTTCCTGCGACTGTTTTAGATGTGGTGCTACAAGGACGATATCCATACAAGGACTTGATTCAAAAGATAAGTGAAGAAGACCATGAAATTGCGATGCAAGCTTTGGAAGAAATCGGTATTGCTAGTTTGGCAAATAGGCAAATAGGCCAATTATCTGGTGGACAACAACAACGTGTTTTCATTGCCAGAGCACTTTGTCAAGATGCTGATATAATCTTTCTGGACGAACCATTTGTAGGCGTTGATATTCTTACTGAAGAAAAAATAATCCAAATTCTCAAACGCCTGACAACGGAAGGAAAGACTCTTTTGGTCGTCCACCACGATCTTTCCACAGTAGAGCAGTATTTTGACAAAGTGATTTTGTTGAATCAGCGACTCATTGCCTATGGAGATATTGAGACGACTTTCAACCAAGAGAATATGGCGAAGTGTTATGGACCACAACTTACGATACTGGCAAAGACTGGGATGTTTGAATAAAGATTGAAGATTGAAGAAGACGCATGTTATTAAGTTTGTACTTGAAATATAGCTAATACCTCAATAACATCTGTTTCGGCAACTTGTCAATCAATGAAATGTGATTATCTACAATTATGCTGTGCTTTATATCGTCCGTGATTTCGCACAGGTCTCTATCCACCAAAATTCTGATTGCTTGCATCTAAATTTCAAAGACGCGCTGCAGTAAATCTTTTTTGAATTCATCAAAAAAGACTATTATGAGAAATAGAAGAAAAATGCCAGAACTCAATGCGGGTTCGATGGCAGATATCGCATTCTTGTTATTAATTTTTTTCTTGGTTGTTACCACTATTGCTGAGGACAAAGGTATCCCTGTCATACTGCCTGAATACTATGAAGGAGAGCCTGGAAAGGTTATAGAAAGAAATGTATTGAAAATTCTAGTCAATGCTGAGGATGACGTTTTGATCGAATCAAAGCCCAAAGCAAGGAATGAAATAAAAGATATTGTCATTGATTTCGTAACCAATCCCAGAAAAGAAATTGACAAACCATTATCTTCAGAAAAAGCAGTCATATCACTTCAAAATGATGTCAACACTTCATATGAGGCATATGTCGAAATCTATGGCAATATTCATGAAGCTTACAAATATTTGAGGAACTCGATGGCACAAACAAACTATCAAACCGATTATGCCCAATTGTCCATTCAGCAAAAAAATAACATCCTTAAAACGTATCCTTTGAAATTGTCTGAAGCAGATCCGTTTATTATGAGTGAATGAGCAAACTGTTGAAATGTCTAATAATTGAGTCCTTATTTCATTATATTTTTAAATTTATTTTATGAAAATTCGAAAGAAAAAAAGAGAAACTCCCGAGGTTTCCACAGCTTCGCTTCCCGATATTATTTTTATGCTTTTGTTCTTTTTCATGACGGTAACTGTATTGCGTACGGCATCAGCTCAAATGACAATAGAATTACCCGCAAGTGAAAGTGCTGCTAAAGTAAATCATGAAGCTTCAGAATTCAATATCTATGTGAGTGAGGATGCGGAAACCGAGAAGCACAAGATTCAGATTAATGAATATTTAGTATCTATGAAACAATTGGATCAGATATTAAAAAACATATCGACTCCTCTTCTGGATTTTGAAAAAATGAAGGTTCCTATTTATTTGAGAATAGATAAAGGTGTAAAAATGGATTTGGTTTATGATGTGAAATTATTGCTTCGAAAACATGGTCTTAGAAAGATAAATTACATAGTTAAGAATGGAGGAAAAAAGGAAAAGTGAATAAGCATAATTGAATTCGAGGAAGTAAGAGAATGCAATCATGAATGTTAAATATCAAATTTGGTATGTCTAAAATGAAAATTGATTTTGATGAAAAGGTTAAATTGGTGGAGGGACTTGAAAAACCGATAAAAAAGACGTACATTTGTGTTGTACAATTGGAGGTGAAGGTGTTATGAATACAATTACAGTCAGTGAATTAAGAAGCAATTTAAAGGAGATTCTGGAAAAGGTGAAGCAGGGAAAGGAATACCATATTACGCAAAGAGGCAAAATCATAGTCACATTGGTAAAAGCCAATGTAGGTGAGAGTGAAGATTATTTAAAAAGAATAGAAGGATATCGCAATGGTGGCATTAAGATCACTGGGGATATAGTAGATGCTCCACTCAAGGAATTTGACTATGTGGACGATGATTTGTATGATTCTTCATCTTTTGATTCATCAATAGCAGCAGAGCCAGATGCCTAAAACCAAAATAATCGTTGATACACATTATTTAATTTGGGACTTGCAAGGGCATCCAAACTTCAATTATAAAATTCAATCTCTTTTTAATAATGCACAAAATGACTTCTACCTCTGCACGATTTCCTATTGGGAAATAGCAATGCTTGTCGGTAAAAAACGAATTAGCATCAATGAGTCGGTTGAAGTATTCTGTAAAGATCTTTTAGCATTTAGGAATTATAAAACCTTTGATATGACTCCTGAAATTGCGGGCAAAGTTACAGACTATTCTCACCTAATCAATGGTGATCCCGCTGATAGAGTCATTGCTGCTACTGCTATTTCGGAGAAAGCTAAATTACTTACTCGTGATCAAAACCTGATATCACTTCCTTTTCTAGATACTATTTAGAAATCGTTAAATGAACATCAAAAAGCAAAATTTGGGCTGTAATGAATTTCACAGCCCAAATTTGAGATTATATAAACTTATACCGTATTCCAAGATAAATAACTCTCCCCTGGACTGGTCCCCAGATCAATGAACTATCGAAATAATCATTGAAGGGGTTATCATTATTAAGAATCGCGTTCTCCTGGCGATAATCAAGCAAATTTTCTCCTCCAAGGTAGATATCAAACCCTTTTCTTATTGTCTTACTAATCTGCGAATTGAAAGTCATAAATGATGGGCTTTCTGTATCAAATCGAAACTCTTCTGGATTTTGGTCCGTGAAAGGAATTCGTTTTGCACTTTGCCAATTTCCTGTCAAGTCATAAACCCATCCACGTCCCATTTCCCAACCAATATTGAAAAATGCTCGCTGCTTAGAAATCAAAGGTCTGATAGCATTTCCCTCAACAAAATCAGTCTTTGGGTTATTATATCTGTACGCCACTCTAAAATCAAAACCTCCTGCCAACTCAATATCAGCCTGAGCCTGAATGCTATGAGAATATGACTTTCCTTCCAGATTATAGAAATGAACTTCTTGAGGATTAATATCATAATCCACAACTACTTGATCGCTAAAGGTTGTGTAATAATAATCTATCCCAAAAACAGTCGACCTATCATTAATTTTAATCTCTTTCGTAAAATTAGCCCCTATATTCCAAGCTGTTTCTTTATTCAATCCATAAGGCGTATCGGAGTCATTTTCAGCTATTACAATACGCCTATTACTGGCAAACAAACCAATATTTTCAGCAAAAATAGAAGCCGTCCTTTGGCCTCTTCCTGCAATCAATCGGATAGAGGTAGCTTCTGCAGGATTGTATTTCATATGAATCCTGGGCGTGACAAATCCTCCAAATAAATTGTGATAATCGCCTCTAAAACCCAGGACAAGTGTCCACTTATCATTCGGAACATACTGATACTCCGTAAATGCCCCGACCATACCTTCATCTCTCAGGTAAGTCTTATCACCCACTGTCTCTTCGAATTTATCCAATTGATAACTGCTCCCAAACTTAATATTATGTTTAGTATCGCTGATTATAGTTTGATAAATGAGATTTGCATATGCGGAGGTTTGTAATCCATTATATATGCGTCTTCCAAATATAGCCTCCTGGTCATGATGACTGGCACTTAGTTGTAAACCAATACTTGCATATGGTCTATCTTTAAAAATCTTGCCAATTTTTGACCAGCCTTCAATGCGTTGGGTCTTTACATCTGCTCGCCACCTTTCTCCTTTAAATGGACCATCTTCAAGCGGTGTGATTTGACCAGAGGATTTGTCAATATAGGTACCTTTTACTCCAAACTGCGCAAATTTTCCATCCTCAGATTTGTACTTCCATCTGTTCATGGCTATTAGCTGCATATTGTCCGGCATATCCTGAAAATTGTCATTATTTCTATCCTGCACCATATTCAAATAATCACCATGAAGCAATAATCCTGTAGACCATTTGTCATTTATTTGTGATGAATGATTTGCATTTGCTTCTATCCTCCCAGCTACATTTGCGAATAGGTTGAGGTTAAGCTTTTCACTCAATTCTGGCTTTTTGATTTCTACATTTATTTGCCCAGTCATACTTTCCGGGCCATTCACGACAGAACCAGTACCCATATTCAATTGGATGCTTTCTATCCACGTACCTGGCGTATATGAAAACCCATAGATGGCTGCTAACCCTCTGATATAAGGCATATTTTCTCTGGTTACCTGAACATAAGGGCCAGCCAGGCCAAGCATTTCAATCTTCTTTGTTCCAGTAACTGCATCCGTCGCTCCCGCATCCACAGATGGATTGGTCTCAAAACTCTCCGAAAGATTACAGCATGCTGCTTTGCACAATTCCTTCTGTCCGATTGTCTGTACCTTTATCGGATTTATGAAAGAGACTTCGGTTGTCTTTCTCTTATGAACGATTTCAACTTCATCCATTATAAAATTGGTCTTCATAACCACTGATACTACAGACTGCCCCGCCATATCAATAGTATCATTCGCATATCCTGCATAGCTAATAACCAATAACTCAGATTTAAGATCTTCAGGCTTTAAAAAAGTAAAATAACCCTCCAAATCTGTGGCTGTCCCCTCTAAAGATTCGGCCAAGTATACATTTGCTCCTATCAATGGTTCCAACCTACCAGAGGCATTTTGCTCATAAATCATTCCTGAAATAGTAGCTCCAGTTTCATCTACTTTTCCTCCCTTTTCTTTAAAATCCAGTTTGAACTTTTCTACAATTTGATTCTCTTCTGGTGTATTCTCTTCCACCCTATACTTGCAGCAGCCATGAAGATTGTTATATACTTCATCGGTACTTTTGACCTTATCAGTATCATGACCTATAGAAGCCAGTTTTTCATGGAGTTCATCTTCTCGGAATAATCCATTGGAATAAGTGACCATTAACATGTTTTCTTCTTGATCCCACGAGGCAGAATTTACACCAATCACAGATTTGGCATTGGATTCTATGCGCTCTTGACACATACCACATGCGCCATACACTTTGATGGACAGTTCTTGTCCACTTGCCGAAAAACTCAATAATAGCAATGCGGCAATAAATACTTTATTAATATATTTCATAATTCTTTATAATACTTTACACCACTTCATCAAGAGGTGATTTTAAAAAAAGTATGTTCTCGTAGGGAGTAGACATACCTATCCTATTAAAAAAGTACTATAAAAGTGCTGGAGGGTGAAAGACTGAAGTCAAATAGCTTGCTTGGTATAAAAAAGAATACCCGAACTTCACTTCAGAAAAATCTGTAAGCTGATTAGAATTAATGGAAAATTGCTGGATATAAGCAATATGGAGGCAACATGTACAACTGCAGCTATCGCCTTCGCAGCAACCACTTTCTTCTTGTTCTTCTTCTGAGTCGTCGCATTTTTTGACTTCTGAATCATCAGATTTTTTGCAACAAGAGCTGGTAGAAGTTGATCCATTTACCGCACCGACTACTCCAAGGGTAAAAGCTGACCCCTTTACCGAAGTAGAAAAAATAACTAATGCTAGTATGAATGCAATTCCTTTCACGTCTGCAAAGATAAGATATTATTATGAGTGATTCCGAAATGAATTGTTAATATGGCTTTGGTGATCAATATTAGAAGAAAATAAGGAATAAAGAACTTGATTTAAAACTAAAAAGGCAAGATGTTGGGTCTTCAACATCTCGCCTTTCAAGTTCTTAAAAGATTAAATCTTTTTTACTCTTTTATCTCGATTGAGGAAATTGTATCCCCCATTACAATGCTGTCTACTACTGCTTGATCCGCTGCTCCTTTTACCTTTCCAAAAACGGTATGTTTCCCGTCCAACCATGAAGTAGGTGTATGCGTGATGAAAAATTGACTTCCATTCGTTCCAGGACCAGCATTGGCCATTGAAAGAATTCCAGGTGTATCATGACGAAGATCTGGATGAAATTCGTCGCCAAATTGATAGCCTGGACCTCCTGTCCCTGTTCCTAATGGACATCCTCCTTGAATCATAAAGTCAGGAATCACTCTATGAAAAGTAAGACCATCATAGTATCCAGCCTTTGCCAAACCCAAAAAGTTGGCTACTGTATGTGGCGTTTTGGTTGCGAACATATCCAAATTGATATCTCCTTTACTCGTTTTAATTGTGATCTCTACATCCTTAGTATAATGAGCATCTCCAATCAAGTTAATCATTTCTTGAGGGTCGATCTTATTTAATGCTGACATTCTATTTAGTTTTTATTATGAGCCGCAAATTTGCTAAAAATAGAGGAAACAAAGGTCATTTGAACCTATAGTTCTTTGCGCAAGCGAAGAATTCGATGAAATTTGGGAAAAGGCTATTTATTGAGAAATCAATTACGACTTAGTCATCACTTCTATTCTCGAAAGGTACAATAGTCCCTACCTCAAGATATTCTCTAAGATTATTCAAAAGTAGAGCCCAGCAGTAACTCGTACGTCTATAATGATGATTGGTATCCTTCCAATCCTTGTGATAAAACTTTAATCTAGTGATAGATTCATTCACACTTTCAATCTCAAATCCAAAGGTTGTAAAATCCCAATCGGCATCACTTTTTGTCATGGTGATTGCAAAGGACTTATCAGCGACACAATCTGTCACTTCACCATACCAATCATACTCATCAGTGAAGTAAAGATTATACTTGGATCCTTTTTTTGCGACACCAGAACATTTTTTAGTCCACCAATTGTTTAAATGTTTGGGTTCGGAGATACTTTCGAAAACGGAAGTGACATCAGCATGAATATTGACGTCATGAAAAATGGTATGGGGCATCATTTGGTTATTTAAAGGTTAAATTATATTACACTATTGAATTGTTTTAAAAATCTATTGTCATTTTCGAATAACAATCTAATATCACTAATATCATATTTCTGCATTGCCGATCGCTCTATTCCTATTCCAAAGGCAAATCCAGAATATTTCTCAGAATCTATTCCACAGTTGTCCAAAACATTCGGATCAACCATTCCACATCCCAATACTTCCAACCATCCAGTACCTTTGGTCAATTTTCTTGCCGTCTCAGTTTCTGTTCCCATCCAAACATCCATCTCTGCACTTGGTTCTGTAAAAGGAAAGTAGCTTGGTCTCAAACGAATATCAGTTTGAGGGCCGTACATTTCTTTAGCAAAATATAAGAGCGTCTGTTTCATATCAGCAAAAGATACATTCTCGTCAATATATAGCCCTTCTACTTGATGAAATTGACAATGTGAACGTGCAGAAATTGTCTCATTTCTATATACCCTGCCAGGAGCTATAATCCTGATGGGTGGCTTTTGAGAAGTCATAACTCTCGCCTGTACAGAAGACGTATGCGTCCTAAGCAATCTAGTAACAGAATTTTTAAGATAAAAGGTATCCTGCATATCCCTTGCTGGATGATCCTCAGGAGTATTCATGGCAGTAAAATTGTGCCAATCATCTTCAATCTCTCTTTCTTCCGCCACTGTAAAGCCAATTCGCTCAAATACTTCAATCAACCTATTCATAACGATAGATACAGGATGTCTGCTACCTTTAAAACTATTTGCAGGTGGTGCAGTGAGGTCCAATTCACTTGCTGCTTTTTGGCCTTCCTGGCTTGCTACTTGAGATTTTGCAGTCTCAAACCGGGATTCTGCCTCTTGTTTTACTGAATTGACTAGTTGTCCAAATTCTTTTTTACGTTCATTCGGCACATTTCTAATCTCAGCAAAAATCGCTTTGATTTGGTTCTTGGATCCTAGATACTTGATTCTAAACTGCTCCAACGCCTCCGCATCTGCAAGTTCGGCTGATTTGATATCAGCTAACATTTCATCTATTGTCTCAAATACTTTTTCGGCCATTGTTTATTTTTTAGCAATAACATCATTGTTGATATTATTATCATCCATTCTTTTGGACATTCTTATTCATTTACATGTCGCTGAAAAGAAATTTCGAGAAGCAAAGTTATTAAAAACCATAATAGCAAAGTGAAAGAAATTCCATTATTCAATGAAAAATAACAGATAATGTCAGATTACTTCATTTTCAAGTCTATTTATCGTCTAGAAACATATATTTCGATCGATATGAAGTAATAACATTTTTAGATAATTGTATGACTTCAGAAGTTGTGGTTTGAACTGCATCCAGGATTGTACCATCAGGTCTTATAACAGCAGAATGTCCTGGATATTCCCAATCGTTTCCATCCCCCCCTACCCTATTACATCCAATTGTAAAGCATTGATTTTCAATCGCTCTTGCTCTAATCAAGGTATCCCAATGACGAATTCTTGGAGAAGGCCAATTGGCCATGTAAACTAAAATATCCGGTGCTGGAAGAGGGCGAACATTTTCTGGAAATCTCAAATCATAACACACTTGAGGAAGAATATTCCAACCCTTGTATTCCATCAAATTAATGCCATATTTTGACTGAAAGGTTTCATTCTCACCACTCGGACTATACAGTCGTTGTTTGTCATACCTTCCAATGATTCCATTTTTATCAATCAACAATACCCTGTTGAAAAATTTTCTGTTTTCTTCAATCGCCAAAGATCCTATTAGTGCCGTATTATTGGCATCGGCCAAACTTATCAACTTGTCAATCTCTGTGCTATCTTCTCTGACGGCTGATTTACCCGCCTCCATGCAGAATCCAGACAAAAACATTTCAGGAAGTACAACTAAATCTACTTCATCATCAATACTTTGTAAATGATTTGTAATCAATGAAATATTCTCTTTCGGATCCAGCCATCGAATATCAAACTGGAAAATATTAACTTTTAATTCTGAGCTCATATTGGTCACTTAATTCTGTTAATAACAATAAGATGAATCTATGTGTGTTTTTTTATTTACAAATCCTTTTGGATCTCCCAATAATTCTGATTTTCTATCTCATCCAGGATGGTCAAATAGTTCTCATACCTTATCGCTGAAATTTCCTCATTTTCGAGTGCTTCTTTCACTGCACATTTGGGTTCATTTCTATGCAGGCAATCTCCAAATTTGCATTTCTTGGACAACTCAAAAAATTCTCTAAAATTGTGAGCAACATCCATTTCTTCCAGGTAATTAAAGCCAAGAGTTTTAATTCCAGGTGTATCTATTATTTGCCCTCCGAATGGCAATTCAAAAATTTCGGCAAAAGTAGTAGTATGTTGTCCTTTTCCAGAATATTCGGAAATCTCCTGGGTTTTCAAATCCAACTCTGGAGCCAAGCTATTGATGAGCGTCGATTTCCCCACACCAGATTGTCCTGCCACCAAACTCAGTTTCCCAGCCAACTCAGATTTCAATTCTTCAATTCCAACTCCAGACACACTCGAAGCCATAATCGTATTGTAACCAATGTTTTCATATACCGCTCTCAAATATTCTAAATATGCGAGATCATCTTCAAGATGCAGATCTGCTTTATTAAAAACTATCGTCACAGGAATATTATAAGGCTCGGTCATCAACAAGAATCTGTCTATAAAACCTACTTTGATACTCGGTTGGCGCATGGAGACAATTACGATTGCCTGATCAATATTGCTCGCAATTATATGAACGAAGTGCTTTTTCCTGGGAGATTGCCGAAGGACATAATTCTTTCTTGGCATTATTTCTCGTATGGTTCCGACCGTTTCTTCCTCACTTTCAATGTTTATTACAACACGGTCCCCAACAGCCACAGGATTGGTAAGCTTCAAAGTTCCTAATCTGAATTTTCCTTGAATTCTGCATGCCACCACTTCTCCACCTTCGATTCGTACATCGTACCAACTTCCAGTAGATTTTATTACTATGCCTTCTACTTTCATAGAGCTATGAGAGTTCGGAAATAAATTCGGCTTCGTGAACAGCGGCTGCCATCTCTATAATCAATTGTGGATCTTTTTCAATAGCATTACCAACAACAATAACATCGGCTCCAGCTTTTACATTTTCCAATGCTTTTTCTGGTGTCTTGATTCCTCCACCGACGATTAACGGTATATCAATCGCTGTACTCACCGCATTAATCATAGAAGCGGAAATAGGCTCTTTGGCTCCCGAGCCCGCATCCATGTATATCATTTTCAATCCGAGCATTTCCCCAGCCATTGCTGTACACAGTGCTATATCGTCCTTATTTGCAGGTATTGGAGTGGTATTACTCATGTATTGGACTGTAGTGGATATCCCTCCGTCAATTAACATGTATCCAGTACTCATTATTTCCAGAGGACTAATCTTAAGAAATGGTGCTGTGATCACATGTTTTCCAATCAATAAATCCGCATTTCTACCACTAATCAAAGAAAGGAAAAGCAAGCCATCTGCCTTGTAACTCAATTGAAATGAATTGCCAGGAAACAAAATCATTGGAATATCTGTCACTTTTTTAATATTGGCCAGGACCATGTCCAACATATCATTCACTACCAAACTTCCTCCAATTAAGAAATAATCCACATTGGCTTCTTTCGATAGTTCGAGTACCTTGTCTAATTTGCCCAAGCGAATGTTGTCTGGATCTATTAAGACAGCAAATTTTTTCTTGCCGGATTTTTTAGCTTCAAGAAAACTAGTATAAAGTTTGTTATCCATTTCAAGGTAAATCTCTATGAAAATTAAAGAATCAAAAATAAGAGAATAAACAATATTAATGATAACAACCCGCCAAAGGATTCAAATTAAAAATCTAAATCTATTGTATCTCCTGTTTTGAAACCTTCTTCATCTTTGTTAGAAGAAT
Organism: Saprospiraceae bacterium; assembly: GCA_965230575.1. Lineage (GTDB taxonomy): Bacteria > Bacteroidota > Bacteroidia > Chitinophagales > Saprospiraceae > CAJXUU01. The sequence goes on along the minus strand of OZ246013.1, from coordinate 2,868,006 downwards.
CTTCTTTCGACTCTTTATTATTTTCTTTTTTTGAATCTGCTTGTGAAAATAAATCACCGCTTTCACTTTTCGTTTCCTTCTCTTTGACTTCTGCCTTTGGTTCCAATTTTGGACGGTTGGTGTGTTGGACTTTCAATATTTTGTACTCACCCACCTTGTTCCCCAGAGCTTTCCATCCTTTCACATCAATAAAAGATTCGAGCGCCAAAGTCTCTTCTTGTTTGCTTCCTCCAGATTTGTGCGAATACTTCACTTCCGGATTGTCTGCTGTTGTGGCAAAATACAACTTGCTTCCTGATGCTTCTGAAATAAATGGATATTTGGTGTCAAATTTTTGAGTTTCGATACTGAATCTTTTCGCCATGGTCCACTCTTTCTCCCCTTCAAAATAAATAACACTCACCACAGTATTATCTGTCAACCTGGAAACTTCAATGATCTTGTCTATATCATATTTCTTATTCAGATCCAACTCATTGACAACGTAGGAGCCGTCTTTGTAAAGTGCAACAATATTATCTCCCGTATCAAAGCCTCCAAGATACAGTCCTCTTTCCTCTGTATTCAATCTACCACTTACCTCATCCATCCACACATGGATAGCCCCCAATGATGATTTCCCAACAGAAACCTGGGTTATTTTACGCACAGGATATTTTGTAACAATATTTCCTCCTGATCCTCTCCCTTTTATTGCGATATCTTCGAAGTCAAAATCAAACAACTTCTTTTTGGCGGAGCATCCGGGTGATAGTTGAATGCTTACTACTTCGGATTCTCCATTTGGATTCACAGTAAAGTAGTGCAGCTTTGACCCTTTTGCCCCTTTTGTAAGATCGTAGGTCTTGTCTCTGGTTATAGATTTCACATTGAATCTCTTCGCCATGGACCTTCCCGTCTTTGCATCGACATAGATCATATTATAAGTCGTCCGTTCATCTCCCTTTTTCCATACACTTGCATGAATGATGTTTTTGCCAACAAAGACCTTATCTGAAATCCTTACCACTTTGAATGATCCATCTTTCATAAATGCAATGACATCGGAGATATCCGAACAATCCATTACAAATTCATCCTTCTTCATTCCCGTGCCTACGAATCCTTCCTTGTAATTGACATATAGCTTGGCATTATTAGCTACTACTTGCCTTACTTTGATAGTTTCAAAATTTGAAATCTCCGTTCTTCTCTCCCTGCCCTTGCCATACTTTGCCAACAAATTTTCGAAAAATGCTATGGCAAATTCTGTCAGATGGTCCAAATCATGCTGCACCTGCTTCAATTCCTCTTCAATCCCAGCAATCAATTCATCCGCTTTGAAAGAATTGTACTTTGAAATTCTCTTAATCTTAATTTCAGTTAATTTGACAATATCATCCTGAGTGATATCGCGCATCATCATCAATCTTTTATCACCTGGTTTTTTGTCGGACGGAGTAGCTACATATTTTTTCAGTCCAACATCAATCGCCTCGATCACTGCCTCCCATGTCTCACACTCTTCTATATCTCGATAGATTCGATTGGTAATAAACACTTTTTCAAGGCTGGCCATATGCCACTTCTCTTCTAGCTCGCTCTTTTTGATTTCGAGCTCCATTTTGAGAAGTTGTTTTGTCTGCTCAGTAGAAATTTCAAGAATATCGCTTACGGCTAAAAACTTTGGCTTATTGTCTACAATTACACATGCATTTGGAGAAATACTCACTTCGCAATTCGTAAATGCATACAAAGCATCCGTAGTAACGTCGGGTGATATTCCTGATGCGAGATCGATTCTTACTTCTACATCGGCGGCGGTATTGTCCACTACCTTTTTAATCTTGATCTGGCCCTTATCATTGGCTTTCAGAATACTATCAATCAGTGAATTGGTAGTCACTCCATAAGGCAATTCGGTAATGGCCATTGTATTCTTATCGATAACTTCAATCTTTGCCCTTACTTTTATCTTACCGCCTCGTTTTCCGTCATTATATTCGGATACATCTACAGATCCACCTGTTTGGAAATCTGGATAGATCTTCACCTTCTTTCCTTCAAGTATTTTGATAGATGCCTTGATGATTTCTATAAAATTGTGCGGCATTATTTTGGTAGACAATCCTACCGCAATACCCTCAACTCCCTGGGCCAATACCAAAGGAAATTTAGCAGGTAGAGTAATCGGCTCTTTATTCCGACCATCATAAGACAACTGCCAATCAGTAGTCTGCGGATTGAATAAGACCTCTAAGGCAAATTTGGTCAACCTTGCCTCAATATATCTCGCTGCAGCTGCTGAATCTCCCGTACGAATATCGCCCCAGTTTCCCTGACAATCAATGAGCAAATCTTTCTGTCCCAAATTCACGAGAGCGGCTCCAATGGCGGCATCTCCATGAGGATGAAAAGCCATCGTCTGTCCAATAATATTAGCTACTTTGTGAAATCTACCATCGTCCATTTTTTTCATGGAATGTAGAATTCTACGCTGTACAGGTTTCAATCCATCATCGATATCTGGTACGGCTCTTTCCAAAATCACATAAGACGCATAATCAAGAAAGTACTCCTTGTACATCCCTGTCAATGTTGTCATTGGATCTTCTGAACTCCCTTCATTTTCTAACGTAACATCCTTCGCCATCTTTCTCTATTACTTTGTTATTTGGCGGTAAAAATACATAAAAGAAATTTATAATATGAACCGTATAAAAAAAGTAATAAAAGTTTGAATTAATTCTACTTTGAGGCATTGGGTAAATATACCTTAGAACTGGATTGGTGCGTTGCTTTTGCAAGTCACATGCGCTGCAAAAATTCTGGTCTTCATAGGCGATCATTAAATTGAAATCCTACTATGAATCAGAAAGGAAACTCGCTACATACTCTTGCATAAATAGCCTATTTTAAAAACAAATACGTCTAAATTATTTCAACATAGACAATTTATTCCTTAACTATTTTCTTTACCAGTTGTTGATTGTCACTGTAATGTGCCACGAGCAAGTAGGTCCCTCTCGGAAGGATAGAAAGATCAATACTCATGGTATCATTTGGTATGGATTTTATTGATTGTAATAAAGCGCCTTTTATATCCGTAATCAAAATCTTATCGGGTATTTCATTTTTCATCTGAACCGTGAAAATGCTATTTCCTGGATTGGGCATTACCGTTATCTCCTGATTTTCCGACCCCATATTCTTATTCGAATTTATAACAGGATTTCGAATCAACAATAAGTCCTTATTATTGGTGTTTGGGCTTTTTCGATCACAGATATAAATATCATTTAAACCATCTCCATTATAATCACTAACAAAAACACCGAGTGCATCTCTGGTGTATAACTGCCCTAATAATGAAATTGTCTTATCGGTAAAAACGCCTTGCCCGTCATTTTCATAAATTTTAATTGGAGCACCACCAAAATTACAAATGATGATATCAAGGTCCATATCAAAATCTATGTCTTCAAATATAGCATCAAGGGTATAATCATTGTCAATAGGCAAATTGGTATTTGTAGCGTCTGAGAATGTACCTTCGCCGTCATTGAGAAATAATCGATTTTGTCGATCCTTGCCTGGAATGAATTCTACATTTGAAAGGAAGACGTCCATATCCCCATCTGCATCGACATCGCCAAAGCTTACTTTTCGAGTTTCGATATTCAATCCCACAGGAAGATGGCTATCGCTCACATCAGAAAAAAATCCATCCCCGTCGTTTAGCAGTAAGACATTGCCATTTTCATTTCCTTCGAAAATATCCATGTCTCCATCTCCGTCAATATCTGCCAAGGCCAAATCCTGGGTAGTTTTATTGTTGATAGGTATCCGATCATTCGAATTCGTAAAAGAGCCATTTCCATCGTTCAATAAAAGACCATTCGCGCCGTTATTTCCAAATATTAAATCCATAAAGCCGTCGGCATTTACATCCAAAGAGATCACCGCATTTGCCTCAGAATCTTGCAATTGAAAGGTAGAAGGTGTAAATTTTCCGCTACCATCTCCAAGGTAATATTCATGCACATTGCTACCGCCGAGTACAACGTCATCCTCACTACAAAAGACCAAATCGAGATTGCCATCATTGTTAAAATCTGCAACAACCACATCTTCACTATCATGGATTTCTTGAGGCAAGTTATTCAACGTACCATTTGTAAAAACTCCCTCTCCATTATTGATTAGTATTGTGTTTGCTTGAAATTCATTAGCAAGAATTATATCCATATCTCCATCATTATCAAGGTCGGCTCCTTGCACATCCATGCTTGCACCTTTAGCACCAAAGTCTGGTAGCCCTAAACTTGCATCTGTGTACAGTTGTGCAAAGGAAGCACATGGAAAATAAATGAATAAGGTAAATATATATTTCTTCATTATTCTTCTTTTTTGAATGGTTTAAATTTCATTTCTGCAAAAGTTTCCACTCAAATTAAATGATACCCATTGGCTGAATGTGTCATTTATTGCTTTTTATTAGGAAAGGATGTAGAATGAGACAAATATGTCTTCCTGAATCTATCTTTGAGGTAAAGCGAACCATAAATCTTTCAATTCCACAAACCTACAAACCTTCATTTGAATTTTATTATTTCGGAAAAACTACCTACCGAACTTTGTCTCTTGTAAATTAGATCACCCAATGTTTTGGTGAAATAAATAATGCTATTCAAAAATTAAAAAGGAATGCATTGTCATTTTGTCTAAAATACCAGTTTGCTTGTATATAGGATAATAAAATGCCTCTCTAAAAGTCTAATTTTTGACTTTCGTATAAATCAAATCGTGTTATCGCATAAAGAGGACACAGGATATTTTTTATTTATGAAACAGTTAGTCATTAAGGAATTCAAAGGTTCTAAAACGGTAAAGTCAAATAAGGGCTTGAGTTCAAATGTTTTCTTCTCATCAAAAACAAAAGACTTTGCTGGAAAACTCTCCCATTCTCACTATGCCTTAAAATTTCCAATTAGAGGTACAGAAAATTACATTATCAACAATCATAAATATAAAATTGACAACAACAATTATTTTGTTGCCAATGCTGGCGAAGAAATTGAAGCATATGTAAAGAGTGACAAAGAAGTCATTGGTATCTGCATTGGTTTTACCAAAAATTATCTATCAAATTTGGCGGTATCAATCGACCAAAAATTGGAAGCAGGAATAGACAATCCATTCGTTACTGGTAATTCTATAAATTTTATTTCAAAGAAAAATAGAATTGACAATGATGCATTGAGTCGAACCTTGAACAAAATAAAATTGGATTTGTCCAAAAACAAGGTAGTGCAATATGAAGATGAACACTTTTACATTTCTTTAGGTGAAATCTTGATCAATAAAGAAATCAAAACGTATTCTGATATTGAAAGACTTCCGCATATAAAATTATCCAGCAGGCAAGAGATCTACAGGCGCATTTGTTTGATGAATGACTACATACACGATAATTATAAAAATGACATTACCCTTGATGATTTATCTCAAACATGTTCGCTTTCCAAGTTTCATGCTTTGCGCTGTTATCAAAAAATATTCAATATCACGCCATATCGAAAAATATTGATGTTACGACTCGAAGAAGCCAAATTTCTAATCAGTAGTGGAATGAGCGTGAGCGAAGTAGCGTATGAAATCAATTTTTCTGACCATCGTGCTTTTTCGAAATTATTTAAAATGTATTTTCAAATGACACCTTCGCAGTTTAAGGCTGGGAGATTGAAACATTAGAACTTTAAGTTTTAAAAAAGCAATTCTATAATTAAAACTTCAAGCTGTAAGCGCATCCAATTGTATTGAGATTGATTATTTATGAAAAATTGAAACTGCCCATCCAATATTCCAATACTATTTTCTATTTTCGGCAATCGTAGTAAAAGACAATAAAATGCCGAGAAAAATAAGAATGGGAATGGTAGGAGGAGGCCGTGGAGCCTTCATAGGTGCAGTTCACCGAATGGCTGCTGCCTTGGACGGACAAATCGAGTTGGTCTGTGGTGCATTCAGCAGTAATCCAGAAAAATCCAGATTATCTGGTCAAGATCTTTATATCGATCCAAAACGTGTCTATGGTTCTTATCAAGAAATGATAGAGACAGAAAAAGGACTACCTTCAGACCAAAGAATGGATTTTGTAAGTATTGTGACACCTAATCACATGCATTATGGTCCGGCAAAAATGGCCCTGGACAATGGATTTCATGTAGTATGTGACAAGCCGTTGACTTTTGACATGGCGGAAGCATTGGATTTGCAAAAAACCGTAAATGAATCGGGACTAATTTTTGCCTTGACCCATAATTACACTGGATATCCCATGGTCAAACAGGCAAAACAAATGATCAAACACGATGAACTTGGGAAGATTAGAAAAGTGATTGTAGAATATCCACAAGGATGGCTTTCAACTTTCTTGGAAGGTACTGATCAAAAACAAGCAACTTGGAGAACTGACCCCAAAAAATCTGGTAAAGCGGGTGCCATGGGGGATATTGGAACTCATGCCGAAAATCTTGCCGAATATATCACTGGCTTGAAAATCGAATCACTGTGCGCCGATATCAGTATATTGGTAGAAGGTAGACAACTAGACGATGACGGCAGTGTCTTGCTAAGATTTGATAATGGAGCAAGAGGCATTTTGATGGCCAGTCAGATATGTGCAGGAGAGGAAAACGCACTGACCATTAGAGTATACGGAGAAAAAGGAGGGCTTCAATGGTCTCAAATGGAGCCGAATTCCCTTAATGTAAAATGGCTGGATAAGCCTAGTGAGGTAAGAAGAACCGGTGTCGCTCCCCTCTATCCAGAATCAGAAGCGCATACCAGAATTCCTGCTGGTCATCCAGAAGGATATTTGGAAGCTTTTGCCAATATATATAGAAATGTGGCTAAATGTATACAAGCCAGGATTTTGGGAAAAGATGTCGATCCTCTTTATAATGATTATCCAAGTGTCGAGGATGGGGTGCGAGGCATGCATTTTATAGACAAGGTGATTGAAAGTGGGAAGAGTGATGATAAATGGATTAAGATGTAAGGCGAATGAATAAATACCTGGCAGTCATACTCGTTATAGCAATTTCAAGTGTTTACATATTTATTGGAGTCTGCATTGCGTCATATTCGGCTTCGAATATATACTACCACTGCACTGGCCAGATTCTAACGGAACACATTTGGATTGATGTTTTACTAGGACTATTTGGTGTCTATTTATGTTTTTTACCCATAATACGAATGAAGTCCTCAGGAAAAGAGGCAGAATAACAAATAGATAAAAAATTTAATTAATGAAGACAATAAAAGGACCAGCAATATTTTTAGCACAATTCATGGGAGATGAAGCTCCTTACAACAACCTGGACTCTATCTGTAAATGGGTGGCTGATCTCGGGTATAAGGGAATACAAATTCCGTCTTGGGATGATCGATGCATTGATCTAAAAACAGCGGCAGAAAGTAAAACATACTGCGATGAACTTAAAGGCAAAATTGCAGAGCATGGTCTTGAAATCACAGAATTAAGCACACACCTTCAAGGTCAATTGGTAGCAGTGAATCCTGCTTACGACTTAATGTTTGATGCGTTTGCTCCCGAAGAATTGCATGGAAAACCAAAGGAAAGAACCGAATGGGCCAAACAACAAGTAAAATATGCTGCCAGTGCAAGTATGCATCTAGGTCTTAAAGGTCATGCTACTTTCAGCGGTGCTTTATTGTGGCATACGATGTATCCTTGGCCTCAACGCCCCAAAGGAATGGTAGAGCGAGGATTCAAAGAGTTGGCAGATCGATGGCTACCCATTTTAAATCATTTTGATGAGTGTGGAGTGGACGCTTGTTATGAAGTACATCCTGGAGAAGACCTTCATGATGGTATCAGTTACGAAATGTTTTTGAAAGAAGTGGACAATCATCCAAGAGCATGTCTATTATATGACCCGAGTCATTTTGTATTGCAGCAATTGGATTATCTGGAATATATCGATATCTATCACGAGCGGATTAAAGCATTCCATGTAAAGGATGCAGAATTCAATCCAAATGGTCGAAGTGGTGTCTACGGAGGATATCAGAGTTGGGCCAATAGAGCGGGTAGGTTTAGAAGTCCTGGGGATGGTCATGTTGATTTCACTAGTATTTTCAGCAAATTATCACAGTATGGTTTTGATGGCTGGGCGGTTATGGAATGGGAGTGTTGTATAAAGTCTCCAGAACAAGGAGCACGAGAAGGTGCACCTTTTATTTCGAGTCATATTATTGAGGTAACAGAAAAGGCATTTGATGATTTTGCAGGAGCGGATGCAGATGAGGCATACCTCGACAAGTTGTTAGGATTATCATAAATATGAGTGAGAGATAATACTTGGAGAACTATTTGATCTATCTTTTGCTTATTCGTAGAGAACAGAAAAATGATTATGTCATCAATATTATTTTGCTTCATCATGCTCTTTGGCAGTACATCTGTTATGGAAGTCCATGAATTTCACATGAGCAAGACTACGATTAATTATGATTCAGAAGAAATGGCAATTCAAATTTCCACCTCAATTTTTATTGATGATTTAGAATTGTCTTTAAAGGAACTGGGGCATGATTCTTTGAAGATTTGTACCAGAAAAGAAAAAGAGAATGCCGAAGCCCTTGTTCATGAATATTTGAAAGAGCATTTGGCAATTGATGTCGATGGTGCAAAATTAGACCTCACCTTTCTTGGCAAAGAGCAATCGGATGATTTGGCGGCTGTTTGGTGTTATTTGGAAGCATATGATGTCCCCGCATTTAAAGAAATTTCAATTTCCAATACCATTCTTACCACTCAATTTGACGACCAAAAAAACATTACCATGGTCCAAATAGACAAAGAGCGGATAGCACATATTCTTTTTACAACAGACAAGACTTTCGAAAAAGTAGAACAATGAATCATGGGTAACCTGATAAAGAAGATATATATATTTCCGATACGATTTTATCAATGGTTTATCTCCCCTTTATTGGGACCAACGTGCAGATATAAGCCTACTTGCTCGCATTATATGATAGGTGCTATATATGAGTGGGGCATTTTCAAAGGTACATGGTTAGGATTAAAACGTATAAGTAGATGCCATCCATGGGGAGGACATGGTGATGATCCTGTACCTAAGCGGGATTAGTTCAAGTCCCGACCCTGAAACTTACCAAGGTCGGTGATCCCTTCATTTACTTATTTTCTGGGTAATAGCTTTCTTCTTTCAGGGCCTGTGGATACCATTGAAATCTTAACACCCAAGTATCTTTCCAAAGCATTGAGGTAGTCAGATGCATTCTTTGGCAATTCTTCGATGGAAGTAACATTATCCAAGCTTTCTTTCCATCCAGGATGTGAGATATATTCTGGCTTTATACCTTCTACATTAATATCAAATGGCAATTCATTGGTAGTCTCTCCATTAACATTGTAATTCAGGCCAACTCCAATCTCCTCAAAATCATCCAAGACATCCAGTTTGGTAATTACAATTTGTGTTACCCCACTCAGCATGATGGTATATAATAATTGAGGAATGTCAATCCAACCACATCTTCTAGGTCTTCCAGTTGTAGCGCCAAATTCGTGGCCTATTGCCCTTAGTTTCTCACCGTTTTCATCATCCAGCTGTGTAGGAAAAGGACCAGATCCAACTCTGGTACAGTATGCTTTCACAATCCCAATTACTTCTCCAATTTGAGAAGGTGCTATTCCAAGTCCATTGCAGACACCAGCAGAAATCGTGTTGGAAGAAGTGACAAATGGGTATGTACCAAAATCTACATCCAACATAGAACCTTGAGCGCCCTCAGCAAGTACCTTCTTGCCTTCTTTGATCGCCTTATTTACCAAATATTCTCCATTGACAAAATTCAGTTCTTTTATCACATCAATAGACTCAAACCACCTTTTCTCTTCGCCTTCCAGGTCAAATTCGATGCTTGGGTACAATTTTATGAAGTCCATGTGTTTTGCCTTCAAGGCTTGGTACTTGGCTTTAAAATCTGGAGAATCAATATCACCAATTCGAAGGCCATTTCGTCCAGTTTTGTCCATGTAAGTAGGACCGATTCCCTTGAGAGTACTACCTATCTTTTGCTTACCCTTGGCCGATTCAGACGCAGCATCAATATATCGGTGTGTAGGTAAAATAAGGTGGGCCTTCCTAGAAACGAATAATCTACTTCTATACTCCACTCCTTCCTGATCCAGATTAGTCAACTCTTTGACCATTGTAGTGGGATCGATCACAACACCGTTGCCTATAACATTCGTGATATTCTGTCTGAAGATTCCTGATGGGATGGTATGGAGCACATATTTGTTTTCTCCAATAATAATGGTATGTCCCGCATTTGGGCCTCCTTGAAATCTACATACCAGATCGTATTTATCGGCTAGGTAATCTACAATTTTTCCTTTGCCTTCATCGCCCCATTGGAGACCTAAAATTACATCTACTGCCATTTCTATATTTTGTGCAGAGTTATTCCTCATCTTCAGCAAATAAATTTTCTTAACAAAATAGACTTGCTATTAGTCTCATTCAATCTAGAGTAAAAACTGTATGAGGAATTTAAAGGCTAAAATTATTGAATTGTATAGATATATCAGAGTTTATCAAGGGATATATTTATTTTTTTTAATATGTTTTTGAAATACTTCTCAATAGAGGTGAATTTGAATATTTTTTATGGTTGATATTGAGAGAATGTAGAGGACTAAAAATGCCTTGCAGATAGGTTTTACACAGGAATCTTTGCTAGAATCACGGAAGCATAAAAAAAAGCTTGATCAAAATAAATTGATCAAGCTTATACCTGGTTTGAAAAGTCTCTTGGTGTTTTTTATTCTTAGAAATAAGTATATCTGTTATCAGTAGGCTTGAAAATTTCTTTCAAGGCATTCATCAAACTGAAATTTACTCTTCCTCTATTTGTATCACTTATTGATCGCTTTTGAGCTATAACATTTGAAGGAACAGAACCTTCCACTTTTGAAGTAGTCTTCACAATATATACTCCATTATTGCCAACTATTGGCTTCGAAACACCGCCCTCGGCCTGTGCAAATACTGTTGAAAGCACTTCTGGCTCATTTCCTAAACCTGTCACTGATGAAGCTGTGAATGCAATATCGGATGCAGATTCTACTGTGGTATTAAATGTACTTGCGATTGACCCAAGATCAGTTCCTGACACTTGTGATACAATTTTATCTCCTTTCAATCTATTTGCAACAAGAATCTCAACATCCTCTCTTATATCTTCCGCCGTAGCCAATCCTGCAGCATTGATTTTCTTTAATCCAGCAAGTACATATTTGTTATCATAATAATTTACTGCGTCTGAATATTCATAAATCACAGGTGACACATCACCCACTTCTGTATCAGAATCAAATGCCCACTTAATCGCTTCTCTAGATGATTCTCCACTTCCTAATGCGCCTAATAAATAGTCATTAATTTTAAGAGGAGATGACTTATCGATAGTTACATTATCCATACCTTCTACAGCCTTCCTAACTTCTTCAAAAGATCCATTTGCAGAAATAACAGCATCTGCCTGATCATAAACCGCATTTTGTGTTTGTTCTGAAGGAACAATTGCAGATCTGATAATTGCCAATTTATATTTTGGATCTCTAGAATCAAATATTCTTTTTGTCACCTTAATAAGGTGTACACCAGCAGTAGTCTGTACAGCATATATACCACCTTCTTCACTATCTACAAAACATGCATCATTGAATTCGATAAGCATTCTTCCTTGAGTAAATCTATCCAATTCACCACCTCTTGCAGCAGAACCTGGATCTTGGCTGTTGTTTGTTGCCAAATCTGAAAATGTAGCCGCTCCCGTATCCAACAAGTTTCTCAAGCTATCGATATATGCCCATGCAATTTCAGCCGTTTCTGCAGGATTTCCTACTGTCACTCTTCTTAATATATGGCTAGCATCTACAGAATCAGGAATAACCTTTTTACCCGTTAGTTTCGCAATAAAATATCCTCCATTGTCCAAATATGGTCCATAAACATCTCCTTCTGCCATGTCAACCACAGCATCTTTAAGGTCTCCGCTGATGTCATCAGTTTTGGCATAAAATGGACTATAGAACCCTTCATTATTAATAGTGAACAAAGAATCTTGAGTAGAATCTTCTTTAGTTCTAAAAGTTTCTGCCAGCCCAGCAAGATCCTGGCTAATTTTAGTTGAATCAGCGGATGTTGCCGTTACTTCAAAGGATACATATTCCATTACTCTTGTCTCCTCGTCATTGGTATACTTAAATGCATTCTCATTGATATAAGCATTGATTGCATCATCTGTCACCTCTACTTCACCATCATCTATATGATCAAAAGATATTTTTACAAAATCAAAATTCGCTTTTTGAGATGTTCTCAAACCCGTATTTTCTGCGAAGAAATTTGGTGTATAGATTGACTTTGCAACCAAGGCATTGATTTTATCTTGCTTAGCCGTCTTTATAATTTGTTTTTGCAAGTATTCCCATTTCATTTCGAAATCTGGTGGCAAATCATTTCCTGCGTCCAATGCCTGCTTCACTGCCAAAAGATTTTGCATATCCATTTGACCTGTTTGAGGATTTCTATATACTTGTTGGATAACTGGGCTAAGGTTTGTTCCGAATTGTAAATCTTTCAATTCATCTACGCTTACATTGACACCCAAGTCATTTGCTTGCTTGTCTATGATACCTTTTTCCATCAGGTAATTCCATGCTCCACTTTTTCCAGCATAAGAATCCGCACTTCCACTAAAAAGGGCCTGTTCAGTTTTTTGGAAATCTTGGTAATCGATTTCATTTCCTGCCACTTCTCCAATTATTTGCTTGGGACCAATTCCTCCTTGATTTCCTGCATTTACCATGTCCATAATAACAAAAGCTGCCAATGCAAGTCCTAAAACAAGCAAAACGAACCAAAAGTTATTTCTAATTTTTCCAATTAACGCCATCAGTTAGATTATTTCTTTAAAATTTAATTGACTGTAAATCAACTAATTAGTTTTATATTTTTAATTAAAAATTCTCTTTATTATCAAAAGATTGGCAAAGGTAAGTTATTTCAAGCTATTTTCAAATGAAAGACAATTACTAAAATTTGCATTTTTATTTGGGAAAATGAAAAAAGGGTATAAATTTGCACTCGCTTCCGAAAAGCATGGAAGGTGCCTTAGCTCAGTTGGTAGAGCAATGGACTGAAAATCCATGTGTCCCCAGTTCAAATCTGGGAGGCACCACAATAAAGCCTCAGCATTGAATGTTGGGGCTTTTCCATTTCTTTTTATTTCAATTTTAATCTAATTTCAATCTAACAAAAAAATAATTACAGATGATTTTGGAAGCCTGTGTTGGAAGTCTCGAAGAAGCTTTATTGGCAGAAAAGCAAGGGGCACATCAAATAGAATTATGCGATCGATTGGATTTAGATGGGACGAGCCCCTCTATTTCGACCATTAAACTGGTGACCGAAAATCTAAACATTCCGATAAAAGTAATTGTAAATCCAAATCCTTTTAATTACACCTACTCGGCCCAAGATGTCAAAAATATTGAAACATATGTTGAAGCCTTAAATATCCTTCCAATCGAAGGCATTGTTTTTGGCCCAATTGATAAGAAGGGTCAACCAGACTTGAATTTGATTCGTAGAATTGCAGGAATTTCAAATTTCCCTATCACCTTCCATAAGGCTATCGATGCGACAAACAATATTGAGAAATGTACTAAAATGCTCTGTGAACAAAACATTATAAAATTCATCTTGTCTTCTGGAGGCCACAAAACGGCTCTATTGGGTGCAGACACATTGGCTAAAATGGATGATTTATTGAAAGATTCCCAGATCAATCTGATTGCGGCTGGTAGTATTACTGATGTCAACCTCTCACAATTGCATGAAAAATTGAACCTCAATTATTACCATGGAAAAAGAATAGTGGGCCCTTTAAATTAAGAAAATCAGATAAGATCCAACCAACTTTCAATCACCACTCCCGATTGTTCTAATTCCAGCTTTCTGGTTTTTATTTTCTTGCTAAACTTCCAGCATGTGGCCAGTCTCAGATCTACAACTTCTGAAAGATCTTTAGAAATCAGATTATCTCCGTGTTTATTGACAAGGAATAGTATATAGAATCCTTTGAGAATGGGAAAGTGAATTCTGTGAAAGATGGTATTGGATGTGACCGACTCATTCGTTCCACACTTGGTACATCTTCTCGCTCTCTCCCCTTTCCCTTTTCCGAATTTTACATTTTTACATTTCAGACATTTGTATCCATTTTGCCACTTCAATTCTTCCAACAAAGCATAGCAAGAATCATCTGAATGAAAAAACTTTTTAAAATCTTCAAATGGGATAGTATTCTGTAAAATTCTAGATTCTGTTATTTTTTCAACATCACTTTTTAGTTCTTGATTCTCCTGATCAAGTTTTAGGTTGAGAATAATAATCTCGTCCGTTTGTTCTTTAAGTTTGTCATTCGCCTTTTGCAATTCAGCATTTTGCTGATGTATAATGGAGTTTTTCCGTTCAAGCTCTTCCGTTTGCAACGACACTTTTTCTGCAATTTCTTTATTAATTCTATCCTTGATCATACTCAATTGCTCCAATTGCAACATGGATTTTTTTCTTTCTTCTTTTCTTGACTCTGAAATGAAATAGAATTTCTTGTATTGAGAATATGACAAGGCAAGCGTCAAGGCCACTACCCCAGTATGCGGAGCGAATCTAATTAATGAATGAAAATATTCAACCGAAAAAAACGGCTGCATCATAAAAAGTAAATTTGCAATAATCACAAATACAAAACCAATTATAAATGAAAGTGTAGACTTGTGTCCAGCTCTATATTTGTCCACGCATACATAAATCATTGCAGCATATGGAATCATATAAAAGAAAGTATGCAGAAAGTACTGAGGGACAGTAAATGCGAACACATAACCCAACAAACTGATTACCAAACTTCGCAGGACAATCTTGAAATATTGATTATTCCTGTCCACTGCTTCAAGAAAAGAAAGCACTAAAAATGCAGAAGAAAACACAATGGCAATAGGAAGAAAAATGAGCAACCCAACGTTCATAGATGGTATACCATTCCACAAAAATTGAAATCCGCTCCCATCTAAAAACAGACATGTCAATAACGCTACCAGGGCGAATACTACAAATGCCGTGTAAATAATGTCCTTAAACCTCAATCTCATAATCAAGCTAAAAAAAAGCCCCATGATAATGATACCATAAGCACCTCCGAAAATCCCAGTCTCCAAATACGAATCGCTTAGAAATTGATTTTGTGATTTGACCTCAAATGCAAAGAAGGTCGAGTGGTTAGAATTGATTTTGACTACGATTTCAATATTCTTTTTTTGTGGCAATCTATGCACCAGGTATCTATGATTGATATTTCTATTATTAAATAAAAAGTTGGTTCCAACTGGGCTCCTGGTTTGTGCTACCCCATCAATCCAAACTTGCATTTCTGATATCCTACTATCCGTACAAAGCAAGTAGTAGTTTTTCTTTTCCAACAGCGATCCTTCAAGGTCAAAATTCATCCAATAGGTGAGATCTTTGTTCCTCGTTCCCTGAAGATCATTTTTGGATTCATAAAAAGACTTCCTATTGAATCGAAAATCATTATAGGTGAGGCTGGCTGTCGAATCTATAAACTGATCCATCTCACTGATGTAAATTATTCTGCTCACCTCATTTATCGAAATAGGGCTTGCACCAGATACTTCGCTCCAGGATAGAAAAATCAACAAGAATTTCACGATCACTACTCTCAACATATAAGGCAAATTCTAGAACTCGAAATTAACAACATTATGAAAATAATGATAAAAAGTTGGAAAATCACTTAAACCAAATGTAATATTATTTACTTTTAGTTAATTATTCATTTAGTGTTTTATTTATTTGTTATTCAAGTATTTACACCATAGTCAGAAAATACTTCTTGCTAATTATTCATATTTTATTTAACTTTGAGTTAAATTTTTAAAATAAAGCATCTTACTATGTCCATAATAACCGATAACAAAGACATTCTTAATGGAGCCGAATTCATTATCAAAGCCTCTAAACCTGAAGACACTTTCTTTCCCGAAGATTTTTCAGAAGAGCAGAAAATGATTTTGGAAACGGTAGTTGATTTCAATAATTCTGAAGTATACCCAAACACGGAAAAGATTGAAAAACAAGAAAATGACATTGCTGCCACCCTTCTCGAAAAATTTGGAGAACTGGGGCTTCTTGGCACGCACATGCCTGAAGCATACGGAGGCATGGACATGGACTTCAATACCAATACAATAATTGGTGAAGCAGTAGGGCCATCTGGGTCATTTTCCGTGGCTTATAACGCCCATACAGGAATTGGGATGCTTCCAATCCTATACTTTGGCACCGATGAGCAAAAAGACAAATATTTGCCCAAACTTGTAACAGGTGAATACAAGGCTTCTTACTGTCTTACCGAACCATCGAGTGGGTCCGATGCATTATCTGCCAAAACGAGTGCTAAATTATCAGATGATGGCAAGCATTATATTTTGAATGGGCAGAAAATGTGGATTACCAACGCTGGTTTTGCCGATATATTTACAATTTTTGCTCAGGTTGACGGAGACAAGTTTACTGGATTCATTGTAGAGAGAGATAGCGAGGGGTTGACATTCGGGGCGGAAGAAAAGAAAATGGGTATTAAAGGATCTTCTACAAGAATGGTCTTTCTTGAGGATGTAAAAATTCCTGTGAGCAATCTTCTTGGAGAAATAGGGAAAGGTCATCTCATAGCTTTCAACGCCCTCAATACAGGCAGACTAAAATTAGGAGCTTCTGTACTGGGAGGATCAAAAATGGTAGCTCAGGTAAGTATTAAATATGCCAATGAAAGAATTCAGTTCAAACAGCCAATCAGCTCTTTTGGCGCAATCCAACATAAAATAGCTGAGATGGGGATTCAAAACTTCCTTTCTGAGAGCGTATTGTATAGAACCTCCAACCTTATCAACGAGAAAATAAAAGAATTGAAATCGGCTGGAGAATCGTATAGTGCTTCAAAACTTAAGGCCGCCGAGGAATATGCCATGGAATGTAGTATCGTAAAAATCCTGGGGTCTGAAGTACTGGATTACTGTGTAGATGAAGGTGTGCAAATACATGGCGGCATGGGGTATTCAGAAGAAGGAGATATAGCCAGAGCCTATAGAGATAGTCGGATAAATCGAATTTTTGAAGGCACCAATGAGATCAATCGCATGGTCATCATCAATACTATCTTGCGAAAAGCGATGAAAGGTCAATTGGATATTGTATCACCTGCATTGGCGGTACAGAGTGAGCTTCAAAATCAAACTTCCGATCCTGTAAAATTTGACGAGCCGTTTGAATTGGAAAAAACAACGATTCACAATTTTAAGAAAGTACTTCTTATGATCTTGGGAAGTTCTGCAAAATTGGCAATGGAAGGCAAATTGGATCTCAAAAAGGAGCAAGAATTATTGATCAATATGGCAGATATTGTGATTCATATTTTTAGTACTGAATCTGCGCTTTTAAGAATATTGAAAATTCAAGAGACCACTCAGTATCTGAAGAATAAGGAAGTTTATCAAAATTTGATTCAAACTGTATTTTACGAAGGCAGTCACAAAATATATAAGTCAGCTTTAGATGCAATAGCAGGGTACATTTATGAGGAAAAACAAGGTGATTACATTGCTGGATTCAAAAAATTCACAAAATATCCTCTTCAAAATGTGAAAGCACACAGAAGGTCGATTGCCAAGATGATGATTGAAAAAGGTGATTATTGTTTTTAAGGATTAAGGCTGTCTATATTTAAATTGAGGCAACGAACTCCCTTAGGGGTATTTGTGAACTATAGTTTAGTTTTTTCTTCAATCGATATCTTGCCATTTGTACACTTTTGGGGCTTACGCCTAATATCTCAGCAGCTTCCTTATTAGACATTTTTAGTTTAATAAGGGTACAATGACGTATTTCCAAAATGGTAAGATTGGGCCATCGTTTTTGCAATTCATTATAAAAATCAGGCTCTAATTCAGAATGAAATTGTCTTATCCTCAGCCACTCTTCCTCTTTATTAGAAGATTTTTTCATCTGAAATATTAAATTTTCAAGTTCTGGAGACTTAGTATCTGCTTGGTTATGAATAGATTGTAATTTTTCCTTCATATAATCAATAAATTGATTCTTCGATTGATTGATTAAAGACAAATGGGCCATTGACAGATTTTTTTTATAAATCCTTACCTCGCTTGCCTTTATCAGTTCCTCATTTTCCAATTCTCTTTCCCTGATTTTCTTAAAAATATAAATCAATATGAGCCCAAGCGATAGACCAATGTAAACAATGAAGATCAAGTTGCGCTCCTTTGATTTCAAAGTGGATTTCAAACCTTGTACTTCTTCTTTTTTTCTATTGTTGCTGGACTCAACCTCTTGCTTTAAAACATCCATTCTTGCATCTTCAAATTTAAGAATCTCATAGTTTTCATTGCTCAACTTATAAAATTGCAAAGCTTGATCCTCGTCGTTTTTGGCCTCAAATATTTTCGCAATTTTATTTGTGATATAAGCTATTTGTTTTCGGTCTTTATAGTTCGAGGTGAGATTAAAATATTCTAAAGCATATCCCAATGCAGCATCATTGTCTTCTCGATTCATGTACATCTCTGTGAGTAGTTTGAGCGCCTTCTTCTGTAAAAAATAAGACTGATACCCTTCGATTTCGCCCTTAAATAACATATCAAATGACTTCAAATAATTCAACTCAACTTCGTCGTAATCACTTTTATGCTCTGCCAAAATTCCTTTTTCCAAAAAGACACTAACCTGGCCATTTTTACTATCAACTTTATCGAATATAGTCATTGCCGTATCAAGGAATTCTTCACCTTCATCAAACCTATGCATCTCCAATAATGCCCAAGCCATATTCAAATAACTATCTGCCAAAAACACAGAATCATTAGCAGCTTGAGCTATTAATTTTGCTTCATCAAAATATTTGAGCGTTTTTGAAGGGTCAACAGGGCACAAAATTTCACCAAGATGAAATCGAATTTTTATTTTTGACCGTGCGACTTGTTGTTCTGTCATGTGGTCAAATTTCACTTTCTCCAACGCGTCCATTACCTGCAAAAAATACTCGATGGCTTTTTCATTTTCGTTTATTTCTAAGAAAAGTAATCCTAAAAAGTAGCGAATTATTGATTCAACTGAAGGGTTATTTATTTCAATGGCCCATTTCAATTCATTGTCCAAAAAAGTGAATGCTTTAGAATATAGATTCTGCCTTCGATAGCAGCTATATCGAAGGTCTACCGAGATGTGGTAATCCTTCATTGTAAAATTACTTTTCACCCAATCAAAATATGAAGAAGCCAATATTGTAGCTTTTTCAAGTTCTGCCTTTTCCAAAAGTGATATTATAGAATCTTGATGGGACACCATTTTTTTATCAAAACCTGGCCCATTAGAGAAAATGGGGATGGAAAAGAGCAACAACATTCCTATAAGACTTGCCTCTTTACAGATAGAAGTAAGAAGTATTTTCATAAAATATTTTGAAGTAGTGATCTATGCTATAATATGGTATAATCTTTCTTCCCGATATGTATTCGAGATTAACACCCATGTTTTCGCATTTAAAACGTACTGGACTTGCATTTCATAGCGGTAAAAATGGGTATGTAGACAATTTGTAGTGCATGTTGTAGTCTGTTTGTAGACTTATAATTATTGAATCCTGTGATGATCCACTCTAATTTTAGAATAGTCAAAAAGAATCGTCGACAATTCTTTATTTATTCATTACTTAAAATATAATAAAATGAAATTTTCAAAATTAAAGGTCTTTGTTACTTGTATCTTACTAGCTTTTAGCATTTCTGCTTTTATAACTTCTTGCTCTTCTGAAGAATCAATTGAACTCGAATCAACCGATCAACTTCTCATTGAAAAAGGACTTTTGCTCCCAATTGACATCTCTAGTAAAGGAAAAGAATTTGTAGAAAAACACTTGACGGACATAAGTAAAGAACTCAAAATCACATATCGAAATAATTATATAGTAGGTCAATATTTAGTTCATATTGGAAAAGCAGAGTCAATATTGGACAACTTAGAAAAGTGGGAAAATTTATCAGAATTGGACTTGAGTGACCATCTCTCCACTTCACAAATAAAAACTATGGAGTCCGAAATGATTGATTCAATGCCTGACATACAAATTCGTGGCTGCACACCAATATATGAATGGAACAACTGTTGTTGGAGAAATCAATGGAATCAATGTGTTGGGTGCTGGAAACTTGTAGGTTGGTATTGTTAATGGTAAATTGGTTTTAAAACCAAGGCTATTTATTCATTATCAAAACATTAATGGCTCAAAGTCGATACGACCTAATTGAATGTGGTGCATTTTTTATTTTCCCAAGTGAATGATGAAGAATGCACCATTTTTATTTAAAAGATAGGGACCGCCATACTTAGATGGAAGTCCCTATACAATACTGCACTCGAAATAATCTTTGAATGGATATATTTTCTTTTTCTGCACTAATTGAGATAAGTAAAAAGGCGGAAGAAACGGATATCTTCCGCCAAGGAAACAACTATTGAGTCCATATTAATTATAACCTTACTAATTGATCCTAATCATTTTACCTCTCACTATTTGATCATGATATTTCAATTCGTATAACATCACTCCGCTATGAGAAATGTCATCCTGTGTCACTGCAATGCGCTGTTCACCTGATTTGAAATTCTCATCTTTACTAAATATCAACCTTCCACTCATATCTGTTATTTTCATGCTGACCTTTCCGTCATCTGGCATATAGAACTTAATATCTGTGCTATTCGTCCAAGGATTAGGGTCATTCCCCTCCAGCATCAAATGATTCACCAGACTGGCTTGATCCTCTCTCCAGGTAAGCCCAATGTCACCAATAGCCAAATCTTCTCCATGATATGATTCTGCATTCAGTCCAGAAGTACTCATCTCAATCATTTCTGACAACCTTCCATCTTCCAATGCCTGAACTATCATAATGAACAAAACTTCATCCTGGGTCACTTCATCCCCATTTGGTGCTCCATAACTTACATGAAGCTGTCCATCTACCATAGCAGCATGCTCTCTTCCCATCTTCATCATGCCCGACTTCACATCAATCAATTCGATGCCTTCCGACATTAATGAAAATTGCATTCCATATACATTATGAGTCTGATCTCCTCTCACTTCCAATTCGTACAACTTGCCTTTTTCAACTTCAATATCTGGCAGCTCCAAATTCAATACTTTGGCACTTCTTGTCTCGCTTATTATCCCTGCATTCACATCTACATTGCCATCCACATCACCTGTCTTCACAGCTATGAAATCGATTTGCATATCTTCAGATAATCCGGAGATATTATATACTTCATCTATTTCTTTCTCCCATGGGTTCGACTGATTGGCAAACTCATATTCTGAATCAATGAATCTCCAGCTGGTATTGTTGATGAAACCTATTTCTATTCCCAGGATCACCTTCCTCAATGCCAACAAATCTGATGAGGATATTTTTTCATTATTGTTGATATCCGCGGCCACAAGCTTATATGCGCTCTCTAATGTTGACAATCCTAAAATATGCCTTTGAATCATCACCAAATCTAAAGTTGACACTCCGTTCAAGTGATCATTATCCTTGTGCGGCAACACTTGATAATCGCCACCTTCAGGCATATCCAGGAATTCGTATTGTCCATTGACATCAGTCATTGTATTCAATATCTCCAAACTCCTCAATTCGACCGCAACATCTTTAACCTCTGCGTCAGATTCGGTATAGATTCTACCTGTGATATCCATAGGTTTCAGGCCTCCGCACAGATCGATCGTATCATTGTCTTGCACATCTACGAAAGTCAAACAATAATCCTGACCTCCATTCGAATCTGTTACCCACAACTCTATCGGCTGTAAATCCAAGGTGTCGCTACAGAAGAATGATCTCAAGGTATCATTCACATCTTCTGAATAACTCACTTGTACATCATATCCACATGGGTGGTAACTGCCCGCATCAAAGAAACTCGCTGGCAACATCACCATCTCTACATCTGCTGTGCCATCTCCAGTCGTATCCATAGCCGTCAATGTTGTACTCAAACCTTGTAGACAATATGGTGTTGGCAACTTGCAACTTCTCACCTCAAATGTAGATTCTTCAAATTCTTGATTACCACACTTATCTTCTGATACGAATCTCACTGTATAGATATCCACACCATACAATCCACTTGCATCCAATCCTGATCCTGAATTCACTACATCCCCATCCGAGTCTCTGACTTCGAAGCTATTCAATAAATCATCTGTCGCCGTACAATCATCTACTGATGTAGCCAACAAGTAGTCGTTGATATTGATCGCTCCACAGTCTACTTCGAAACTACAGAATACCGTATCTGCAAATACTTCTATCGCTGGTCCTTCTGTATTGTTGACCTTGATCGTCTGGGTAAATTCAAATGGCTCATATATTGATCCCGGGCCATCATCTATACACCAATCTATCACTTTGAATGTTCTGATGATCTTCAAGCACGCACCATTCTGTGTGAATGGGAAGGTATCATTTTCGATCCCGATAGATGCTTGTTGACACTCTCTGTCTGGTACTATTGGCATTCCTAAAATCGATGGATCTATTGATTCTATTCCACATCCTGTTACAGTATGTTCTGAAGGTGGAGGTGTGATGTCTGAATATGTCAATGGATCGCCACTTTCGAAGGTGATCTGCTGTGTACAGAAATCAACTTGATCTCCTTGTGCATTCAGTAATCTTATTTCTCTCGTCAATACACCTGATCCACAAGAATTCAGCTCTCCTATCAATCTATCATCTACTGTATTTGATTCTGGACAATTGTCATATACTTCTACCTCTCCGAAGAAAGCACCTAGATTGTCTGGATCATATGGGAAATTACATTCCACTACTATATTTCCTGGACATAGCATTTGTGCATCTATCTTATCTTGTACTTCTATCGACACCATACACATATTCGTATTTCCTCCTGCATCAGTCACCAAAAGACCAACCATTACGACAGTACCAACATCTTCACAAGTAATATCTACATCTGGTCCAAATCCAATCAAGTCATCGAAGCCTGGGGCATCCATTCTTGCTACTGCCAATTCTACTGGTCCACACTCATCGAATGAGCCATCGTCAATATCTTCGGCTGATACCTTAGTGAGGTCTTCCAAACCAAATCCTACTGCTGTGAATTGATCACATATGGCAATTGGGTCTGCATCGTCTCTTACGGTTACTCTGAAAGTACAGTCTGTACGATTATCACAATCATCATATACGTGGTAGGTCAACTCATTTACTCCTACTGGGAGGTCTATGATAGTTCCATTGTAATCCTTGATAAATCCTTCTGATGAAGTTGGCGCACTAAGATCGATTCTGATATTGCTGCCATTGCAAGCATCACTCACAACTGGAAGATCAAATGCCGTATATCCTTCACAACTGAAGCTTGATGTACTGATGGTGAAGTCTGCAGGACATGTCACCTCAGGTCCTTCGAAATCGACTATTTCAATCACCTGGATAAACTCCCTATCAATGGTCTCACTGCACCACCATTCTCCAACAATCCAAGTTCTAAGTATCTTCGTCACACAACTCGAGCTACCAGGCAGCACTTCATCATTGTACTCCACAAATCCATTACAGATTAGCATATCATCAAAAGGATACAAATCTATAAAGCTACCATCCTCCAATCGCAATTTTGGAACTCCAGTGAGGCTTGGAGCTGGATGACCATAGGCATCCGTTTCATAGCCACTGCTACAACTGATGGCATTATTCGTAGCAAGCATGAAATTCATAACTGGCATAATGCTATCCAAATTCGTTCGTAGTAGGAGGATCTCCTGTGTACATTCGTCGGACATATTCCCAGCTTCATCTTTAGCCACCCAGACTCTTGTTATCTTAGAAGTATAGGTACTATCGCATGAAAACGGCTCTACAACTTCATCAAGAAGTATTAGCTCTCCACCAGAGCAATTGTCATCAATCAACGTTGGACTGCTACTATCATCATAAGCTACTGCACAACTCAATGTATCATTCTGACAAATAATCTGAGGTGCCCATTTGTCTTCAATCAATACCGTCATCCAACAAGAGATATCATCGCACAATGGATTTGATACTGAAACTGTGAACAACTCCCCAATGTCATCTCCTGTAAACATATTCGAAACGATCTCTCCATCTGAATTTGTAATCTCAACTTCATAAACATGATCTGGGAAAATATCTCCAGTCAATACAACACTTGGTGTAATCACAGCCTCGCAATTCTCATCAACACTGATATTCATATGACCATTGCAAGATATACTCTGACACATATTTACAAAAGCCTGATCATGATCATCTTCATCTTCTCCACTTCGGCCATTCTCTTCAATTTTATTGTCTTCTAATGAATATAGATCATTACCTAAATCATTTTCATTGCTATTGTCAGATTCTGAATCGATATCTAAAAGACTGACATCATTATCCATTTGATCAATGATTTGAATGATTTCTACCATGTCCACAACATTCTGAGGATTGGCATCTGGAGCCACTTCCAGATATATACAAAGCGTATCCGAGGTCAAAGGCAACAATTCATCATCATAAACATAGGTAGCATTTGTCGCTCCTGCTGGCTGCCATCCATCATTATCTGAATTGTTTAAGAATATTAATCCTTCTGGTACATAATTTTCAATTGTAAACTCTGACGGAATCATACTTCCCTGATTATAAACCATAATTGAAAACTTCACGATATCGCCTGGCACTTTGGGCTCTTCATCTACAGTGATGATTTTTATAGCCAAATCCAAAACTGGCGGTACTGCTGGATCATGATCATCTTCATCATCGTCCACTTCTCCATTTCCATCTACTGAATCATCATCTTCTGTAAAAATTTCACCTCCTTCATCATCTTCGACACTATCATTTGGGTCAGAATCCAAATCCGATTCATCTCTTATATTTCCTAGCGTATCCATTGCACCCATAATCTCCACAACAGGAATCAAATCATCCAACATGAAGTCTGGCAATACTTCCAATAATAAACATACGGTATCCACTTCTTCCGGGATCAAATCATCATAATATGTACCCATCAAAACTCCATCTTGAATATCCCAATCATTGTCATCATTTTCACTCAATGCAAAACCATCAGGCATATAGATCAACAGATCTATATCCGTTGCGGACATATTCCCTTGATTGTGCACTTCGACATTAAATTTGATCTCATCACCAGGTATTATTGGCGTAGTATGATCTGTATAAATAATGGTAGCTAAATCGAATACATGTACCCATGCCGGATCATGATCATCTTCATCTTCTCCATTGACACCAGCGCCTTCATCATAATTATCATCATTGATTACTATTGGGTCTGTACTGCAATCTGGCATATCTTCATATTGTCCACCAGTGTCATCATCGTCAATATTATTCGGGTAGGAATCAATGTCGAACTCTGTCAAATCAAGATCATCGGGACCTGTAGAAGAAACAATTTCTGCATAATTGATCAAATCCTCGGCATCAACACCTTCTTGTACGGTCAATAAAATACACGTTTCGATTATAGAATCCATTTCTAGCGGCCCCTCAATTACTAGGAATACCTGATCTTCTTCATCCTCATCATATTCCCATCCGTTGTCATCATTTTCACTAAGTTCAAATCCCTCTGGCAGATAGTTGACGATTCTAATATTTTCATTTGTGATATTCCCTTGATTTGTCACTCTGATTATGAATTTCACATCATCCCCTTCCTGAACAGGTTCTTTGTGGTCAGCCCAGATAATAAGAGCCAAATCCTGAGCATCAAGTTTTGCTGGATCATGATCGTCTTCATCTGTAATACCATCTTCATTTCCATCGACTCCATCATCTTCAATATGATCATCTTCTGGTGATTCTGGAGTACCACCTGGATCTCCTTCCAATAAATCATCTGGAGTAGAATCGATATCATAACAATCTCCATCTGTTTCGGTAGAACCTGAAATTTCGGAATACGTCACAATATCTGTCATCGCTCCTCCCTGGACTTCAAGATAAATGCATACAGTGTCTTTCTCACCTGGCATAATCTCTTCTGCGATTGTGTATAGATTATTCTCGCTATCAATAAATTCCCAATCGTCATTTTCTTTTACATCTGCCAATGCAAGATTGTCATCCATTAGATAATTTGTAATATCGACATCATTTGCACTGGTATTACCTTGATTGGTTACTACGACGATAAACTTAAGAATATCACCTGGCACCACAGGAAGCACGGGCGGCATTGAATCTATCTGCATGATAAGTGCCAAATCGAATACTTTGGTTTCTTCATCGTCTTCCAAGTCATTTTCTATTGGTGGTGCCATAGGAGGATTATCCACATCTTTAAGAGGTACTCCTATATTATCTGGCGACTCAAACGACATCACTTTTACAGCATCCAACCAACTGTCCTCGGCACTTATGTGATCTGGAACTATATTCAAGTACAGACAAACCGTGTCCTGACTTCCTGGTTTGATTATATCCGTCATCATCAGATTAAGGTTACCTTCACTTATTAGGTTCCAACCCAAATTCGAATTGATCGGAGCATCTATATATGATAGACCTTCTTGATATACATTTTCAATATTAATGTTCGTAATATCTCCATTTCCTTGATTGTGAACAATAATCAAATACTTAATGACATCATTGTATTTGAATGGCCCGAGGTCATCTTTCTCCACAAAAATAGCAGCGTCACAAACATCAATTTTTACTGGATCATGATCATCTTCATCTAAATCGGGATCTCCATCTTCTACAGGATCATCAGGATCACCTGATCCATCTCCATCTACTTCATCGTCTGTATCATCGTCAGGATTTCCACCTGGATCATTGGTGAAATCATCATCAGGTTTACTGTCGGCATCTGTGGTCTTAGTCTCGTCATCTTGATTGGTATACTCTGATATTTCAGCCAAAGTTGTCCAACTATCTATTGTAACTTCATCCGTAGGTAAATTTTCCAACACGAGGTAGATACATACCGTATCTGATTCACCTGGCATCAACACTTCATCAGTAGTCACCTCAGCCAGAACAGGTGTTGTCAAATCCCATGGTTCATCCAATGAATCATTTACTTCCAGATACGTGAAACCATTTGGAATCAAATAATTTATAGAAACCGAATTTGCATCATTATTTCCTTGATTGGTTACAATTACTCCATATTTAATAGTATCACCAGCAAAAGGAGGATCGTTTGCATCCAAAATTGTATTAATCAATGCCAGGTCGCAAATCTCAATATCCTCAATATCATGATCATCCTCTTCCATTGAATCTTCCACGGCATCATCAACAGGATCTTCGTCATTATTTGGATTACTATCAGGCGTACTGTCAATATCATCGGTCATTGGTTCATCTCCATTTTCATCAGCAAAATCAGATATCTCAGCAATATTCAAATAATTATCATAAGCTGGCTCATCACATCTCTGAACCAAAAGCATAATGTTCTTGGTCGTCATCGCTCCTGGACCGAGGACATCTTCAAGTGTTGTAGATGCGATGTCACCATTCAAATCCCAATCATTCAAATCCTCCAGATATAAAAATCCACATGGAATACTGTCATATATAGCAATATCTGAAACCGAAAGTCCACCTTGATTAAATATAGTAATGGTATAGGCCAAGGTATCTCCATAAGAATATGGGCCTTCTGGCGAAACGGTCTTTCTCAATGCCAAATCATACCCTACAATTACTTTGGCAGGGTCATGATCATCTTCATCACCTCCATCTAGTCCATTTTCAGTAATGACATCATCATCTTCGCTATCGGGCACTACCATATTGTCATCTGTTTCGGTGTCATTTGGATTGCTATCTGCATCTGTAGGATCTGGATCCGAATCGTTGGAATTATCATCCGCTTCACGGATTTCTGCATAATTCCACCAATCAGATACTCCCATTGGTGTCATTGGAATAACAACTGTTAATTCTAAAGTAATAGTTACGAATTCTCCAGGTTCAAGTGGACTTGTACTGGTGTACACAAGATTATCCCCTTCTTCGTCCCATCCAGTATTATTCAATGTGCTGAAGGTAAAACCATCTCTCAAATAATCTACAATCTTAAAATTATTGGCAGTTACATTCCCTTGATTGTACACTGTAATTTCGAATATTGGCTTCTCACCTGGGCTGTAAACCTTGTCTTCCTGTACTACTTTGTCAAGAGCTAAATCAAATATATAAATCAAGACAGGATCATTGTCATCTTCATCCAACTCTGGATCTGAGTCTTCGGACGGATTTTCTGGATCACCAGTACCATTTCCATCTACCTCATCATCGGTCGCATCTTCTGGATTTCCTCCACTATCATCCTCAGGATTGCTATCTGGTGAACTATCAATGTCTGTTTTAGGAATTCCAGGGGCATCTGGATCTTCAAACTCTGCTATTTCTACAATTTGCAAGTATGCGTCCTCATCATATGGGATCACATCTACTACAATCAATTCAAGACAAGTCGTATCTGATTCTCCTGGATTGATCACGTCTGTAACAGTAGCACTAACTAGATCATTATCTCCACTCCATCCTTCTGCATCGTTGACAGCAGTAGATACAAACTCTAATCCGCTTCCTAAAAAGTCATTCAAATCGACATTGGTAATAGGACCATTTCCCTGGTTGAATACAACAACATTAAATTTGATCGTATCACCATAAAGAATCGGTTCGCTATTATCAGTATAGATGATTGCCGCCGCATCACACACATAAATTATCGCTGGATCATGATCATCTTCATCCAATAAAGGATCTGTATCTTCAACTGGGTCATCAGCATCACCAGTACCGTCTCCCGTTGTCACATCATCAGTATCATCATCTGGATTTCCACCAGAATCGTCTGTTGGATCACCATTTGGTGTACTATCTATATCTGATTTGTCTGTTCCTGGATCACTTGGATCTTCAAATGATGCAATCTCAGCGAATGTAGTCCAGTTCTCATTTGACATTGGATCAGCTGGCGCATTTGTCAATTCCAGGTAAATACATAGTGTATCTTTCTCTCCAATCCCCAATTCGTCCACAACCGTTGCATTCGCATCACCTGTACCTTCACTCCAATTCGGGACCAAGTCATTATTCAAATCCAAATAAGTAAGTCCATTTGGGATGGTATAATCAATTTCTATGTTGGTTGCGGGTTCAGTCCCCTGATTTTCAATAATTATTTCATATTTAATAGTATCTCCAAGTTTTAAGGTAGATGGTGCTTCTGCAATCTTATTTATCAAAGCTAAATCGCAAATCGGTACGGTTGCTGGATCTACATTATCTTGATCAGTTTCAGGATCTCCTCCTGGTTCTGTCGCAGTACCATTACCAAAAATTTCATCGTCAGCTTCTGTATCAATTTCACTTCCGCCATTGTCATCAGGGTTGTCATTAAGTTCTGAATCACAATCTTCTATTGGAGTTCCATTTGACCAGGCATTGCTTATTTCTACAATATTCACCCACTCATAAGGGTTTTCATTAGGCAAGAGGGTCAGATAAATACAAATTGAATCTTTTGCTTCTGGAGCCAAACCATCTGAAAGTATTGTAGTGGCATTATCTCCATCTATAGACCAGGCCTCATTGCCAGTCAACATTGGATCAAATGCAAAACCATTTGGAATAAAATCTGTGACCTCCAATGAATCAACTGCCAGTAAAGATTGATTGTAAACTACAATTTTAAATTTGACTGAATCACCAAACGCCAATTCACTTGTATCATAATCTGGATCCAATACCTGTATCAAAGCAACATCTGGTTTTGGTATAAATCCAGCATCAAATGAATAGTTCGTTTCTGACGCTGTTATGCAAATGGCTAGAAATTCTCCGATGCCATCCAAGCTTGTATTCGTTATATCTGAATCTGTAAGATCACCTCCTGCAGTCGTATCAACATCTTCAATTGTCGAAGAAAACAAAATACCTCCTACACTAATGACTTCCCCATCTGGATTATAACTATCACCACAGAATACAATATAATAGGAAGAGTCTTTTTCAATTGCAGCAAAACTGGCTTCCCAATTCTCAGTGACACTTGAACTATCGGTAAAATAGTACTCTCCATCACCATCTGTTTGTGTTGTAGCGACAAGGACTGGATTACCTGAAGCTGGCTTGGTATAAAGCTTGACTGTTAAATTTGACATTGGGCTTTCACAAGCATCCTGAACACCATTACCATTCGCATCGATCCAGGCATAATTACCTACATGAATTGGAGCATCTCCACATGGGCTAAAGATTTCTACATCTCCACCAACACCCTTAAAATCCTGCACATTAAATGAAGGTAAATAAGGTATAGCTGCTGATGGTTGTAATGGGAAACCTGCATTTCCATTGGTAAAATTATGAGGGAATAATATCATTCCATGCGGACCTTCTTCAAAACGAGTATCTGAACTCGTTACCAAAAAGTCATAAGTTCCATCTTTTTTATCCCAGATACCTATACCGCCATAGCCATCATCATTATTTGTACCATCATTAGGGTATTGGATATCTGGATTGCTTACAATATTATCAAATAGACCATCTCCTTCTGCATCTGCAATATAGAATGTAGCACCATGGTTGTGAGATGTAGCATATTGACCTGCGCATCCTGTTCTCAATCCCACCATAATATTACCATTAGGCAAAAATTCCAGATCAGAAATAGCGACCCACCCTGGCTCTACTGCAAATAAATATCCAATATCTCCTTCTGCAGGATAAATGGCATGGAAGGTCTCTGATCCATCAAAATTTCCATCAGTATCCAAACTCACAGAATATAATCCAGGAGCTGTATTCAATTCGTGTGTTCCAAAGTACAATTCAGAACCATCTGCATTGACTGCTAATCCATAAGGTTTGGCATCTGGAGCCCAACCAGCAGAATTATCATCAGCACTAAACACTCCTAATGTTTGTGGATCAAAAGTACTTAAGGTATTGCCATCTACATCCAACCTATAGATCATTCCATCTTCAAAATTGGATACAAAAAATTGATTATTGACCTGATCATAAACTACATTTCCAAGCCCTGGACCTGTTGTTCTTGGAAGTGGAGGATCAGTCGCTTCACAAGCATAATGATTAAAAGCAAACGCTTGTTGAGGTAATTGAGCAAAGACAGAAGCCTGGCCTGTGACAGCATCCAACTTGTAAACTGTCCCCGCAGCATTCAGGTCATTGTCTCCCCCTCCCAGATTACCATACTTTATTATGGCCTGAGTATAATTTGAAGCATCTGGCCCAAGAACATATCCAAATACGTGTGAATAGTGACTGGAGGCCGTTACATAAATATTCCCTGTGGTATCATAGTCAATTCCAAATACATTACCTATGGTATCTACATGCCAAGAAGGATGATACCAACCATTAGGATTAACTTCTGGTCGATCTGCTGCAGTGGTTATACCTTTGATATCCATAAGCCCAACTGTATGTTGCTCTTCGGCAGCTAAATCTACTATGGTTCCACATGTCAGCATCGCAATTCCAGGACCAAGAAGCTTGCCGTTTGAGAATAATTCATTCCCAACAACTACTGATTCTTCTAAATTAGGAGAAGCACATACTTGATCAGGATGAAGGATTCCATAATCATAGTCACATCCCAAATCTGTGGTATATTGAACATCTGAATTGTTGTCTGATCCAATACTAGAAGAAATGTAACCATCAGGAAGATTAGAAAATACAATCTGATATACATTGTTATCTAAATCTATTGATGGATCTGAGAAATGATAATCCCCATTTGAGTCTGTGGATACAGTTTCTACCAACACATTATTTCCATCTGCATCACATATGAAGAGTTGCACCTGAATTCCTTGAACACTATTTTCTACATCTCCATCATCTTGACCATTGGCATTAATATCATCAAATACAGTTCCACCCAACTCACCATCTACACATGGATCTGGAGGACATGGTTCTTCAGTAATTTCTGTTGATGCAGTAATTTCACAACCTATGCCATCTGTTACTGTAAGATTATAAACACCTATCGGCACATTAATTATATCTGTCATTCCATCATAAGCGTCTTCATCCCAATCGTAAGTATATGGTTCTACTCCGCCGCTTACACTAACACTTATTGAGCCTCCATCTACAGATCCACATGCAACATCTACATCGGTTATTGTTACTATTGGTTTTGGTATAAATCCAGCATCAAATGTATGATCCGCACCAAATTCTGGGCTTGTAATTGGAGTAACTGGCGCCCCTCCAAACATTCCTGCCATAGGCTCTGCATCAGAATCATTATTATTTGGCGAACTACCTACACCGGTAGAGTCTACTGTCAATGCATACATTTCTGTTGCTGATAAGCTCAGTATTCCTGAACTTGAATCAAATTGTCCCTCTCCAAAAGTGATAAAATAGTCGGTTTCAGGCTCTAAGTCTGGATTAGTGTTTGAATCATCAAATAGGTAATATCCACTAGAATCAGTAGTTGTAGTCCCTACGATATTTTTATCTGCGTCATAAATATTCACAGTTACACCTTCAATTCCAATTTCATTAGGATTCTGAACACCATCCGCATTCACGTCAGCCCATACATAATCTCCAACCTCGATTGGAGGAAGTGCACATAGCAATTCCATTTCACCTAAACCATAGGCCTTTCCAAAAGGGCTATTACTATTAGCACCAGTCAAAATGGTTGTGGATTTTATCTTATTAGTACCATTTTTCATATCAAACCAATCAATACCATTGGAAAAAGCATTCGCTCTTGGATCCATTGCTGGTGCAATAAGTGTTCCTTGATAATAAAGAAGTGCCAATCCTCCCATTGAAGTCTCTTCATGAACAAAAAGTCCATCATTATAACAATCACCATTGAATACACTTTCACCTGGCACACAATTATCGAATGTCATTTGAGAATTGGGTAGCGTCATAGTATTATCTGTAAAATCACTCAAATTAACAGTGTATGTCGAACCTGTTTTTGTAGCTAGCAGCAAATCACCAAATGCATCCTGATTTGTGAAGTAGAGACCTACAAATCCAGGTGGTGGAGTTGGATCAGGAGAATTCTGATAATTTCCAGCATTATTGGTAAATACATAGTTGCCATTTGGTAACCTTACCTGCTCTCCACCTGGATAAGGAGCATTGGTTCCTCCTTGATCTCCTACTCTATCTCTCAATGCAAGAATCATATTTCCTTCCAAATCAAATTCGATATCCGTCAACATAGGTTGAGGGTGTCCTTCTTCTAAAGCCAGGATTGTGGTGGGGTTGATAAAATTAATATTTACTGAAGCCGCATCTTGAATACCTCCTCCAGTATTTTGAGGCCACGAAGCAACCCAAGGATTCCAATCCGCAGGGCCAGCACAAATACTAACTGTTCCATTATTAATTCCAAATGCACATCCCCTAGAATAAATCAATGAAGTCTCCAACACCTTGGTCAAACTATCATCCGCAGGATTAAAAGCAAAGACTAATGCTACTAAATCTCCCCCTGACTGAGCGCTACCAACCATTCCTACATAAAGCTTTCCTTCATAATATTTAAGTGCAAAAGGTCGTAATTCGTCGTTTCCAACAGTGGCTGTAATTTGATTGAAAGTACTTGTACCTACCAATGAAATCACTTCTATTTCAGAAGCATTAGCAGGTTTTACAGGATTTTCAGGATCACTTCCAATTGGAATTGCATAAAGACTTCTATTAAACAAATTGATAGCATACAATGTATCTTGCTTCGTATTAAAATCGATATCACCAAGTGCATACTTCCCTACTGCATCAAACGCAGCGGGATCCAACACCTCCATTTGTGTAACTCCAGGCGAAGGATTTACATCAACTGAACTAAAATCGTGAATATCAGTTCCTGCTGTTCCCGATCCAAAATATTCATCCAGGCTAAGGAATGCAGAACCATTAGCTACATTATCAGAAGGGTTATTCACTACAAATATGGTTGATGGGTTTGATCCTGGCGCAAAACCAGCAAATCGTTTCATGTGTGCAGCAGCAAAAATGCGATTGGAACGCTTGTGGTAGGCAAGTCCAAATGTAGTTCCAATCTGACCTGAAAGCGCTTCGTAGTTAATGTTATTGATGTCATCATTTTCATTGGCTTCCGGGACCACATCATGTCTCCACCCTACCAACACCTCAGCACTGGTAGCACCCTGATCTCCTTCTACATAACATGATGTAATAAGATAAGGATTGGTCTGACAATATGTATCCGTATCTACCAATGCAAAATGATTTTCACAAGAAAGTGAACAAGCCACAATCGTAGAACCACCGTTCGAATTTCCTTTTAAACTTGGCATATAACATTCTGGCCAATCAGAAAATTCGATCCGGTATTTTTCGTCGGCATCAAAAGTAATATCTGTACTTGAAAACGAATATTCTCCATTGGAATCGGTAAATACTGTTTCGATTAGAATATCACTTCCATTTACGTCGGATCCATAAATCATAACCCTTACATCTTCAACACCTGGCTCCAAGTTATTAATACCATTGCCATCAAAATCTCTGTAAACCATACCTCCCAGTTCGCCAGGTTCACATGGATCTGACAAACAAGAATCTTCTATAACATTGGTACTCGTACTTGATACACACCCATTGCCATCTGTCACAGTGACACTATACATTCCCGCAACATCCGTTGCAAAGCTCGGCACGTTTCCAGGATCACTTCCACCTCCAGGTACTGACCAGACGTAGCTATATGTTGGCTGACCATCCAATACAGTGGCAACAACCATAGCACTTTCTCCTGTACAGAGAATTGGATTGTTCAATGTAGTAGTTGGTAATGCACCAACTGTCAAATTCACTGTTTCAGTTGCAATACAATTACCATTTGCAGTGCTTATCGCTTCAACTAAGAATGAGTATGAACCTACAGTCATAGGTAAGTCTGTTAATCCTGCTGAAGTCTGTCCTGCAATTGCATCCAAGCCTGGATTATTTGGTCCATCATTGTTGTACCATTGATAATTAACACTAATGCTATTAGTGACACTTGTAGTTACATTAGAAGGCGTAAAACTTCCACCCAGACATATAGTTTCGTCAGAGAGTGGAGTCAATTCAGGGTCTGTACAAGGCTGAACTACTGGCACTTCTGCTGGATCAAAATCATCTTCAAAAACATCATCATCAACAGTTTCTCCAGAGTCATTATCTGTTACGACATCATCATTATCCGTTTCTGGTTCGCTCGCACTATTATTATTTGGGGTAGAATCTTCATCCAAAGCATCGGGTCCATTATCCTCTGAGGACCCACCAGTGATTTCGGCATTGTTGATAATATTTGTTCCCAGATATCCCGCATCTATAATAGAGATTATATCAAAACTCACATTACTTCCAGCTGCAATTTGATCAATCGTAAATGTGCCGCCACCATTATCTACCACACCTGACTGCGCTACCAAAGTTGGCGTACTCAATTCTGCTGCATTAAAATAGTCCGCTACATCAATATCATAGGCATCAATATTTCCTTGATTGAAAACTGTTATCGTAAATTGGACCATTGAATCAGGAGAAAAAGGACCAGGTGTTGCTGAGGTATTTATTGTCTTGGTCAAAGCTAGGTCAAAAACTTCAGGCTCGGCCACTATCAGGCAAAATTCAGCCACTTCATCATTCCCGTTCTCTATATTGTCACCCACTTCTGTCAACACTTGATTCATATTAATCACATTGCAATATGTACCTTCATCATCTGCTCTGAGCGGGATCGTGAGGACACATGATGAGTTGCCAGCAATGACAGAACCAGAGGCAAGTTTAACCTCAGTATTCCCATTTTCAAGAGTCGCAGTATTACAAGTGCTACTTAGTGAACCATCCAACACCAGCCCGCTTGGAAATGGATCGATAAAATCTTGATTCAATGTCATTGGAGAACCGTTCATATTTTCAATGGTTATGATCAAATTGGATATTTCACCAGGCGCAATGTTTTCGGGATCCATTCTTTTTGTAACAATTGGAGGCATTTCAAAAACGGGATTCGCTTTGATACAGGTTTCTGTCGCCAAACAATTAGTTCCTAGATCAGTAATAAATTCACCTGCCTCTATGGTATTGCAATAGTTTCCTAGTAATGGCACAGTAATATCTACCGTTATCTGATTCAATCCAGATTGAAATACTGTACCTGATGGAATTGTAATACTTGTGCCACCCGCAGTTGCTACTATTCCTGACCCTCCAGGAACAACACCACTAGAAGCATATAAATTTGGTACAGTAGCTACTACCATTTGTTCAGGAATACTTGGAAAGTCATCTACCAAATCGCTGGTCATTGTAATTGGGACATCATTATTATTTGTGATTTTAAATGTTAACCTGGATGGTACATTAGGCAACACAAATCTCGGACTTATAAATTTTTCAACAATTGGAGGATTATCTCCAGTAACAGTAATAGATGCACAATCATCATCATCTTCATTGGCAATCTCTGTATTATCAATGGATGAATCCAAATCAGCTTCTGGCATTGCATTATTGACATAAGCACAGTTATTATATGTTCCAGTAAGTAAAGCAATAGTTGTAATTTCTAAAGTGGCAGTTTCACTGGCATCCAAACTTCCTACTGCCCATCCAGACCCGCCAAAGAATGTTCCTTTACTTGGGTTTGTAGCAGTCACACTCAATCCTTCGGGAATAAGGTCAATCACATTTACATTGGTAGCTGTCATGTTTCCTTCATTTGTGATGGTTAATGTCCAAACAAATGGTGTTCCTGTAGCGCCACAAGTTAATCCAGTAGATGGAGCAACATCTTTAGTCAACTCCAAGTCAATAAATCCTCCATCGTCACAACTTTCAAATGCACTTTGATTATTAGAACCATCACTTTCCAAAGTATTCGGCCCTGTCTCCGTTACAAATGCTCCCAAATTCACACAATCTCCACATTGCGGATCTTCAATTTCAACTGTTTGATCTATGTAACAACCATCACTGGTATTATACACTCTGATCGTATATATTTGAGCACCTGCAGGAGTATTAATGCCTGTAAAAGTATAACTGCCATTTACAAGATCAGAAGCACCAGCATAGTCTGGACCAGAATAAGTAATACTTGGTGACATTCCTACACGGTCACCACCATTCACATTGGTCACTGAAATAGTTGCATCTGTATTCTTTGTATCACCGCTACATGTTGCCATTGTAGATTCCAATTCTACGCCATTCGGAGGTGTACAAGGAACCACACAACTTTCGTTGTAAACAGATGTGTTGTAGTCAATGAAACAAGTGGCACTTTCAAATACTCTTATGGTATAAATTTGAGCAACCAGGGGATTGGGCAGAGCAGTAAATGTAAATTCACCGCCAACAAGGAGATCAGCAGATGCAAACGCAGGGCCACTATATGTATTCCCCATTGAAATTCCTGTTCGAGTGCCGCCCACCACGTCAGTTACCGTAATCTGGGCATCGTCATTTGCTGTAGAACCATTACAAGTTGCAGCTATGGCCACAACATTCCCATCAGGAACGATGCAGCAATATTGAGGATTAAGAGTGACCGTAAAATCTGCAAAACAATTTTCTTGAAAAACTCTAAATGTATAGTCGATTGGATCAATAGGATTTGCAAAATCAGAAATCGACCCATCCTCAGGTATTGGTGTACCTGTGGCAAATGTAGCTGATCCCGTATATGTATCTCCTTCATTAAAATCATATGTATTGCCCAATTCAAAATTTTGAATAAGAACTTCAGCATCATCATTAGGACCAGCAGCTCCACATGAAGCGGGAATAATACCACCAAATGCATTGGTTTTGCAATAACCATTCAAACATATATCATCATATCCAGTCTGACCTGGTTGTCCAGGCAAGGCAGGTCCATTCAGCCTATGGACTAATCCAAAAATAATTTCAAACTCTACAAGTTCTGAACCATCTGAGCAGAATTCGTCTCCACTGAAAGTAAAATCTATTGGGGTCCCATTTACATTTGCCGCCGAAATAGGAACAGAAGTGTTGTAAACTATAACTCCATTTCTTTTTACAGCCACGCCCTGTGTCTCAAAGTTTACGGTACTTCCATCATATTGCTTTTGGAGAACTTTTAATGAAAAACTTGAGAGACAGCCTTCTGTATTTTTTTCCAAGTCATACCAAACAGAGAGATTTGCTTTTCCCTCTGGGTCAAAAGTAGTGGCATCTGGATCATATGGAGCACCCTTTCCACTTGCCAGAACAGCTTCGACTGCATAAAAATTTGCAAGACAGACTGCATTTTGGTACTGAGGAGTATTTTGGTGACCCACTGAACCCAATACGGTTCTGCCACAGCCATTATTGACGTTTGGGCAATACGTAGCCCCAGGAGTAATTGAAGGATTAGTAATAGGTGTTGGTCCTAGATTTTCTGCTCCATTGCATTCAATGTTTTCACTATTGAAATCCCATTTAGCTAATGTTGTAGGAGCTCCTCCACAATGTTGTGCAAAAGTTGGAGTCGAAAATGCAACAAATAATAATATGAAAAGTGTAGTAATAATATTCTCTATTAGCTTACTAAACCCGAATGAAAGTATCGTATGATTATATACTGTGGTATTTTGATTGAATTGTAAATTTTTCATTTTTTAAATGTTTAAAACTTTTTGCGAACGGGATTTTTTAAAGTTTAATAGTTATATCAAGTGTCTCACTTTGTCCATTGACAAGCTCACCAACATTCCATAAATAAGTACTACCACTATAAGATCCCGCTGAGGGGTTGGCAAGGATTAGTTTACGTTCAATAGGTATAGGCACCTTGACCACAGCATCAGGTGCAGTGATGGTTCCATTATTGATCACAGTAACTACAAAGGATTGAATCTCGCCAGATGCGGAAGTTTCGGTACCAGGGGAAACGGTTACTTCCAAATCTGGATAATTGACCATTACCATTACAGGTGTAGAAGGGCTATAACAACTGCCGTCTTCTGACCTAAACGCCGCATAAACAATACCTGAATCTGTGTAACTGGCTGAATTGCCAATGTAGTTTTCATCTGCCACAGGGGTGGCGTTGTGCCATGTTAAAATTGCCCCATCAGGAGGAATCCCCGCAAATAAGGTATTCAAGTCAACTGGCAATCCTGCACTACTGACATCCATTGAAGTAAGAGATGGAGCATCATCTCCAGCAGGACAAAGAAAAGCATTACAAGCATTTTCGGGGCCTTCAATTGCCACCATCGCCGCACTGCTGAATAGATTGGCAAAAAACATGTCCGTATTTGATACAATACCGTCATTATTACTCAGCCCACCCAACTCACTCAACAAATCATAATCAGCAAAATAAAAGTCTCCTGTAACCCCATTTAGCAATCCTGTAGGGTTATCATTGTTATCTACTGTAATAACACAAGCTGAAGACGGAAATGCAGTAAATCTACCCTGCCAGCTACCTCCTTGATTAAACGAAGAAGGTTGACCAAATAAACCACTGATCACGACATCTCCTAAATCGGTTAAGGCATTAGGGTTCGAATTATTGTTGTCTCCTGCATAATCAGGACCTCCCATAAATGCTGCAAGGCCCTGAAATGTAATGATTACATTATTGGGAGACTCACCCCAATTTTTCAATGCTTCTTTATCTGCAGTGGATAGAGCGCTGGTATTATTGGGATCAAAAGACCCAGCAGCGCTATTATTTCCTCCAGCATAGAATATTTGACAGCCATTTGCCAATAGAGCAGCTTCAGTAATAGCACCTGTTCCAAAACTAAACAGATCAAATTGATATTTTTTATCTACCCCATTCTCTCCCCAGTTGTTGGTATTCAATAGTTTTTCATCTGCCCAGGTCAATTGACTTCCTGAAATACTATATGCATCACTATTGTAACATACTTTGACAATTGTAGGCGGATTTTTGTCTCGATAATCTGCCTCAGCAGTAGTAGTTGTAACTTTAGCCAAGTCAGTATTTGGATCGTTTACGACTCCATTAACATCCTGATAGTCATCTGATGTTTCTACACCAGAATCCAATCCATTCATTCCTACCATTCCAGTAAGCGACAGACCACTTTCATCTACATCCAAGATTTGGTCATTATCAGATTCTATATCTAAAAAGTCAGCTATATTATCGATATCAGTATCTGGAAGCGGCAATCCTCCTATGTAGGCTGTATTCACTCCATCATTGCCTGCATATGTTCCAGGACTGTCAGGATTTGGAGGAACATAAGCTGCCGTAGCTTGAGCCTCTATGTTGTCGGGAATTCCATCACCATCAGAATCCAAGTCCAGATGATTGGGAATACCGTCCTCATCGCAAGAAGGGTATGTAGAAGATAGAAACAGTGAAGGAATACTAATCGCCGATGCCTCACTTGGGGGCTGATAAGTAAGCGATAAGTTTTCTCCACCAGTATTTTCATAATATCTTATCTCAATCAGGTGTGGTCCAGCAGTTAATACAACATTGCTACTGCTTGACCCTCCTGTGATATTAATAAGCTCATCACCATCAATATGTAAACTACTTCCGTCATCTGAGATTAATGTGAATGCATGTGAACCATTTTCTGCAATAATGATATACCCTGTAAAGATTAGACCGAACCTGGTCCCTGACATTCCAACCAGATCGATTGTTGGACTTGTGCCCGAGCCAGATATTGTATTGCCTGGCAATTGGGAAGTATTTCCTAAATTAGAAGGAAATGTATAGCTAGTCCAGTTTAGCACTCCATCACCTGGACAAGGAGCGCTCTTCTCAGTCGCATCGAGGATACCATCATTATCGTCATCCATATCGAAAAGATCAATGACCGAATCTCCATCGCTATCAAAACAGCTTTTTACTATGGTTGAATTTGCATCAGGATAAGTAGAAATATAATTAATCACACCAGATTCCGCGCCATCTTCAACCATATCCGGCACTCCATTGGCCCCTGATCCTCCGCTAGGAAATTGAAAATCAGCTGTCAAATCTAATGTTGCCCCTGCTTCCAATGCATCACTACACAGATCACCATCACTATCCAAATCAAGGTGATTTAAAATCATATCTCCATCAAAGTCATCTGCACAAGTTGGTTTTGGATACTTCGAAGGATTGAATAACATTGAAAATTCTACTTCTCTTAAATATTCATCATCATCTATCCTTCCACTGGTCACATAGATTCTATAATATAGGTAATCTGCTAAATTTTGGTTTAGAGTGATAGTGTGTGGAGAGGCTCCATCAGGCAAAACTGTACCCGAAACTGTCAAATCAGTCCAACTCGCATTGTCATTGGATCCCTGTACTATTCCTACCAACTGCTCATCTAAGAATACTGCTCCCTCATGATAAATGATGATCTCATCAAATGTCAAGGCTTGTGGCAAGGTGAAATGCAAGAATTCCTCACCTGTAAATGTGAAGTCCCCATTTGATTTACGAACTGCATTATCAGCAGTATTCCCATTTAGAATATTGGTTAAGTCTCCATTATTAACTGTCCATTCTGTAGATACATTTATGGAGCTAGTTCTGTCCCCAGATTCATAGGGGAAATCAGAAAGTGTGTAAAAACAATTAGGAGATTCAGTATGATCTAAAACCCCATCATTATCATCATCAAAATCAAAAATATTGCATACAGCGTCTCCATCGGAATCAATATATAGAGAAGATGCTATCATTTCTATTACATCGTTGCCATTATCAAATCCTGAGATGGTCAAATTTATATTTCCTCCCCCTGCTGGCACATTGCTCAAAGCAAAAGAAGAAGGTGTCCCAAAAACTCCAGAACTTGGATTTATTGTTCCGCTCGATGCGCTTATGGTATACATGTTGCCATCTCCACCACCACATGGATCTAAATCAAAGGATATAAAATCATCAGATGGATCTAGCGGAGTACCATTGTTGCCACAATTCATATTGGACAAATCTGATTTATTACCAGGTTGAACCTCAAAATAAAATTCATCTACCCAGTCCCACCAGGTTTCGAAAGAAACACCAAAGATTCTATAATAAACATATGCAGTAGTATTTCCTGCTATTGGAAATTGCATGGTATTTTGTGGTGCTCCATATTGAGGAGCTGCTAATGAACCACTGAAAGCCTGTACACCAGTAACATCGATCCAAGAAGATTCATCATTACTACCTTGAATGATATATTCAGCTCCATCTCTAAGAAAACCATTTCCTCCTGTATGTTCGATTCCAGTAAGAATTGTAGCTTCTGGAAACTGAAATTGTAAAACTGTTTGATTAGTTATGTTTTGAAATCGTTGAACCCACCATGCATTAGCAGTTGCATTTCCATCCAACGAAGCTGGAAAATTTCCTCCTTGAAGGCCAAAAGATGACGAAATGGTAATACTCGACTTGAGTGTCAAGTCTCCATTGTAATCAGGAGGTGTGCATGCAGCTACCATGGCACTTGAACTTGAGGTACCAGCCAAATCGTGTAATATCAGATCATCATTTTTTTCAAGATGATCATCACTGCTATTATTCGTAGCAAACAGAAGGTTAGAATTTGCTAGTTTTTCTTTGGAATAGGCGAAAGGAATTAAAATAGAAATGCCGAATAAAACACATAAGCCTAGTGCTTTACTTTTAAGTTTTAGAATATTTTTTTTAAAAATACTTTGGTAAAAACCCGTTTCTCTCATGATCTTAAAAATTTTGTTTTACTGCTTTGGATTATGATTAAATCAATACAGCAACCAATTCCATTATGAGAATCATGAAGAGGAATGAATAAAATGTATTCCACAAATGAAATCCAATAGCAGAAACTAATTACTGTTTACGCTGTTGGTTCTCACTCACAGAATTGAATTCTGACGAGCGTCAATACTTAGGTTGGACAAAATCGGTCATGAGTATATTTTCTCTGTTTGGGCAGAGTATATTTTTTTAAGGGCATAACAAGAGTCTTTGGCTATTGCCATTTTCTTTTAAAGAGGAGCCTAAACTCCTGCCGTATAGTACTAAGGTGCTTTTTGGGATGCCGCAAATATGACTAGCGTCCCCAGATGTATAAAAGGGTAAAATAAAGGGTAAAAAAATCCTTGGAGTGTTTATTAGAAGTTGTTTTTAAGTCAATATTCCTATTTTCTTAAAAACAATAAATTGGTCGCGGATGTAACCTAATGTAGTACATCCATCAAAAAATAGTAAAGGGGTATAAAAAAAAGGTGTGTTTGTAGAGTGCTAATCAAATATAAAATCTAAA
Organism: Saprospiraceae bacterium; assembly: GCA_965230575.1. Taxonomy (GTDB): domain Bacteria; phylum Bacteroidota; class Bacteroidia; order Chitinophagales; family Saprospiraceae; genus CAJXUU01. The sequence continues at coordinate 2,824,410 of OZ246013.1, read as the reverse complement.
TGATTAGAATATAAGAGTGATTTTGTAATTAACACCATTTACATATTAACAATTACAAATATATGTAATATAATTGAAGTACAAAAATATTCACATATTATTATTCGTAATATGAAAAAATTATTATAAAAATATCTTTTTTTGTTGTGGACAGATGGATTTGATAATCAATACAACAGGAAAAACTTTTTCATTCCAATAAAAAATCCCCTTTCCAATGAAGAAAAGGGGACTTATATAAATGTTTAATTCTTTACGTTCGATCAGCTTTCTTCTCCGAAAGATTCGTCAACGATAACTCTTCCGCAGTGCTCACACGCAATGATATTTTTCATTACTCCTATCTCAATAATTTGTTGAGGTGGTATTCTATTGAAACATCCTCCACAAGCGCCTCTATTTACTGTCACGACACCAAGTCCGTTTCTATAGCTACCACTTATCTTGTTGTATGATTTTAGCAATCTCTCTTCTATCGTCTTTTTTGCCTTGTCAGAAGCTTTCTTCAACTTGGCTTCTTCTTTCTCAGTTTTGCTGATGATCTTCTCTAATTCAACTTTTTTAGTTTCAAGATCTTTCCGCTTGGCATCCAGTCTTTCTTCTGCTTTAGCTAGTGCATCTTCTTTGATTCCCTTTCCACCCTTCGTATCATTTATTTTCTTCTCTGACAACTGAATCTCAAGTTTTTGCAATTCTATTTCTTTAGTCAAAGCATCGTACTCTCTATTGTTTTTTACATTATCGAGTTGCGAATTGTATCTTTCAATTAGTGCTTCAGATTCCGCCATATTGGCCTTGTGATTGCTAACTTCAGTTTCTATCGCTCCAATACTTTCTTGAAGTTTAGTTATTCTAGTTTCCAAACCAATGATCTCATCTTCCAAATCACTTACTTCTATTGGTAATTCTCCTTTTAGAATTTCGATCTCTGCTAACTTAGAATCGATTTGTTGTAAGGCATATAATCCTTCTAATTTCTCTTTTACAGACAGTTCTTGTGTCGCCATATATCTACTAGTTATTATAAATAATTAACAGGATTTGTATTAATTTTTGTGCAATGGGCTGCAAAGGTACTAAATTTTCTACTTATTAGTTCCTGTAACAGGTTGATTGTGAATTGTTCACTCTCATAATGTCCAATATCAACGATAACAATCTTATTATTGGCATCAAAATATTCATGATATTTGTAGTCTGAAGTAATAAATACCTGCGCTCCGCTTCGCATCGCATCTTTCAATAAAAATCCACCAACACCGCCGCATACCGCTACTTTGGCCACCTTGACACCCAACAAAGCCGTATGCTTAATAACATTGACTTTCATTTTATCCTTCAAGTCAAGTAAAAATGCCATTTCATCTATTGGAGTTGATAATTCACCAACTACTCCAGAACCTACTGCCCCATTTGATTGATCAATTTCAGCTTTGACAGCCAATGGTGCGATATTTTGAAGACCAATCTGTTTTGCAATTCTTTCATTCACCCCATTCGATATTACATTATCCAGATTGGTATGAATCGCTATTATGGCAATGTCATTCTTTATAGCCTTTATTACTGCTTTCTCAATATAATTTGACCCATTGAATCGCTTCAGCCCTCGAAAAACTATTGGGTGATGTGCCACAACCAAATTCGCTCCTTCAGCAATCGCCTCATCAATCACTGATTCTGTGCTGTCCAGACAAGTAATGACTCCCGTACATTCTTGCATTGGATTGCCAACGATGAGACCTGCATTATCATAGCTTTCTTGATATTGAAATGGAGCTACTGAATGCAAAAAATCGTAAACTTCTTTAATTGTATTCCCCATATATTAATCGTTTTCCATTTTATCAATGATAGCACTGCTGGAATACCCGGATACAAAGTCAATAATCTTCACTGAGCCTCCATTGGCAAGTACAAGATCTGCTCCGACGACATCCTCTATCTCGTAGTCCCCTCCCTTTACCAAAATATCAGGCATCAAATTTTGAATTAAGATAAGCGGCGTATCTTGCTCGAAGACAATGACCATATCCACCGCACCCAAACCAGCCAGTACCGCAACCCTGCTTTGTATCTGCTTTACTGGTCTCCCCTCACCTTTCAATCTGCGAACGGAAGCATCTGAATTGAGTCCAACAACCAGGAAATCCCCCAATCGTCTTGCCTCTTCCAGATAGGTGACATGCCCCAAGTGCAAGAGGTCAAAACAACCATTGGTAAAGACAATTTTCTTGGATCTATTTTTCAGTAGAGAAATATGTTCCTTTCCACTGATCAGGTTATGTATTTTATCTTGGTAATTCAACTCAAATGGTATTTCATCAATGTGCTTCCAACCAATTTTCTCCTGTATCCATACCTACAAGTATTGGAACTGTTAATCCAGGAATAGCATTTTTCATCTTTTCTTCCACCATCGCCTTCAATTTTTCCAATTCAGGTTTGAAAACATCAAACACCAATTCATCATGCACCTGTAGTATCATCTTCGACTTATATTGATCTTCTTCCATTTGCTTGTGGATATTGATCATAGCAATCTTAATCATATCTGCAGCAGTACCTTGAATCGGAGTATTGATTGCCATACGCTCCGCATTACTTCTTGACAAGCCATTTTTGCTATTGATATCTCTCAAGTTTCTCCGTCTGCCAAGCATCGTCATGACATATCCATTTTCTCTGGCGAATTCTACGGTATCATCCATATACTGTTTCAGGCCTTGAAATTGCTTGAAATATTCGGCGATAAGTTCGGTAGCTTCAGTACGTTTTATATTTAGCTGTCTTGAAAGATTGGTTGCTCCTGCTCCGTATGTAATTGAGAAATTCACAGTCTTTGCATTCCTTCTCTGATCGGCAGTTACTTCTTCATATGGAACATTATAAACTTTAGCTGCGGTAGCCCTATGGAAATCATTTCCCTGGATGAAGGCTTCCATCATGGCCTCATCCTTACTGATTTCTGCGATCAACCTCAACTCAATCTGAGAATAATCAGCAGCTAGCAAGATGTGGTCTTTATCCCTAGGCTCGAATGCCTTTCGGATTTCTCTTCCCGCTTCATCACGAATCGGAATATTCTGCAAATTTGGATTATCCGAACTCAATCTCCCCGTTGCAGCCCTCGCCTGATTAAAGTTACTATGAACTCGATTTGTTTTTGGATTGATCATTAACGGAAGAGCATCCACATAAGTAGACTTGAGCTTGCTGTATTTTCTATAAGTCAAAATCTTATTGACAATTTCGTGATTCGCAGCCAGCTCCGTCAACTTTGCAACATCGGTAGAATACTGTCCAGAACTTGTTTTTCTCCACCGATATGGAATTTCCAATCTTTCAAATAATACTTGACCAACTTGCTTTGGTGATGCAATATTAAAGTCCACTCCTGCATCGGCATAGATGTCTTTTTTAGTCTCTTCTATTAAGTTGCCCAGCGTCACTGAGTATTCATCCAGAAAGGCTTTGTTGATTCTTACCCCTTCAATTTCAACAGCTGTCAATACTTTGATCAATGGAGCTTCTATCGTATTGTACAAATCATACATTTCATTCTCCTTGAGCATTTCGACAAATGGAGCTTGCAATCGCAAAGTCATGTCGGCATCCTCGCCAGCATATTCTTTAGCTTTTTCAATATCTACATCGCGCATGGTCAATTGGTTCTTTCCTGCCTTTCCAATTATATCGGTGATAGGTACCATCTTATAATCAAGATATGTCTCGGCAAGATAATCCAACTTGTGTCTCAGGTCTGGTTCGCACAAATAATGCGCAATCATCGTATCAAAAAATGGACCATCAAGAATGACATCATACCATCTCATGACCAATGCATCATATTTTATATTCTGTCCAACGATTTCGATTTTCGGATCTTCAAGCACTCCCTTGAATTCCAGACAAATTGATTTCGCAACGGATTGATCTTCAGGAATTGGAACATAGTATGCCACCCCCTCTTCATATGAAAAGACCAAGCCTACCAGTTCAGCCTGATTGGCATCAATATGAGTAGTTTCAGTATCAAAAGAAAAAGAAGAAAGTTTGCCAAGTGATTCCACCAATTTCTTCCTCCCTTCTGCTGTGTCTACCAATTTATAATCATGTTCGAGGGTTGAAATATCTGATTTTGCAACAGAATAAGATTTTTTGGTTTCGGCAATTTCTTTGGTAGTTGCATTCGTATAAGTGGCAAATAGATCACCCTGCTGGCTTTTGGGTTTGGCGCTTTCTCCTTGACCCAGGATCTGGTGGGCTAAAGTTCTAAATTCCAAGTCCATAAAAATTTCTTCCAATTCTGATTTATTGAAAGGTTCGGTGATATATTTGTCCGCATCGAATTGGATAGGAACATTGAGGTCTATTGTCGCCAATCTATATGAAAGCCTTGCTTGTTCGGCATAAGTCTCCAAATTTTCTTTTTGTTTTCCTTTCAGCTGGTCTGTATTTGCCAGAATTCCTTCGACAGATTTGAATTGCTTCAATAATTTGACTGCAGTCTTTGGCCCTATTCCTGGCACGCCTGGGATATTATCCACACTATCCCCTTGCAATCCCAGAACATCTATCACTTGAAGCACATTCTCAAGATCCCATTTTTCCAATATCTCTTTTTCTCCCAGGATATCGACTCCATTTCCTTGTCGGGAAGGTTTGTACATGAAAATATTTTTCGATACCAACTGAGCATAATCCTTATCAGGGGTCACCATATAGACTTGAAAACCCTCTTTTTCAGCTTGTTTGGCCAAGGTCCCAATCGTATCATCCGCTTCGTAGGTAGGAACTTCAACGATAGGAATATTAAATGCTTCCACTATTTTTCGGATGTATGGAAATGCAATAGTTATGTCTTCAGGAGTCTCGTCTCTATTTGCCTTGTACTCTGGAAAATATTCATGTCGAAATGTAGCTCCTTTTGGATCGAAAGCAACGGCGATATGAGTTGGTTTTTGATTGACCAGCAAATCCCAAAGTGTTCGCACAAATCCCGTAATGGCTGAAGTATTCACCCCTTTAGAATTGATCAAAGGTCTTGTAATAAAAGCAAAATGCGCTCTATATACAAGGGCGTGTCCATCTAGTAAAAAAAGCTTCTTTTCTGCCATAAAATGTGTTGTGGTTGGTACGGAAGGCTAATGTACAATTGATAATTTATAATGGATAATTAAAAATGGATAATTAAAAAATCGAATTAAAAAGAAGCCTACCATGAATGCATAAAGCATTATCGAAATTTATTTTTCATGATAGTAGAAAAAAGCATGGCATCTTCCTTCCTCGCCACATTTTAAAGTATTCCTCCCATTCTCCAAAAAAAATCCGAAAGCAATTTGCATCGCTTCCGGATTTTTGTTTTCATCTCTGCTTTCTCATAGTCCTTTGAAGGAAGAAAACATAAAAAAGAGTAATGCCACTAGCATTGTGCACGCCAACATTAACCTAGCATCTAGTCGACTGTGCTCGTCTTTGTGTCGAATCATTGAGTTTTGGTTTTAATAGATCGAAATGTATGAGTTCACTTCTTCCTAAAATTATATTATAAAAGATGATTCGAAAGTCAAATTTCATTGGGACAACTTTTTCATTCAAATGCTGATTTTTGAATTTGACCTTCAAATCAACATGCAGAAGAATGCCAATATGATGCCATCAGATTTTTTTATAATGTGTTATTTATACCATTATCTACCTTAAAAATTGGGGTAGTATATATGTATATTATTCGATAAGGTATTACTCTTTAATTATGAGTCATTTTTGTATGTACATTTTTTGTGATGTGAATCATAGTATTATTTTTTACCATTTGATAATTACCCAAAATATCACATAATAAGATTTATTGAAACAAATATTTTTAATGAAAAATCAATTCGGAAGTCAATTTTGAAGTACAACAAGAACCAAAACGCATTATATTTGTTTAATTATTTTTACACAACACCTAAACAGTATTATTTTATTATTCAGACCAAATCAAAACGTTAATGTTAAAAGAAGGAGATAAAGTACCGAGTTTTTCATTGCCCAACGAAAAAGGGCAAATCATATCAAATGAATCATTGCTTGGAAAAAAGTATGTATTGTTTTTTTATCCAAAAGATGATTCTCCAGGATGTACCAAAGAAGCGTGCAGCATAAGGGACAATTACAAATACTTCAAGAATAATGGCTACGAAGTATTTGGAGTGAGCCCGGATAAGGAGAAAAAGCACCAAAAATTTATTGATAAATATGAGTTTCAGTTTTCCTTACTTGCAGATACCGAAAAAGAAATGATCAATGCATTTGGGTACTGGGGGCCGAAAAAATTTATGGGCAGAGAGATAGTAGGTGTCTATAGAACCACCGTTGTTGTAAATGAAGTAGGTGTAATCGATACTATTATCGATAAGGTAAAAACCAAAGAACATGGACAACAGCTAATCGAAGCGTTGAGTTTGAGTTGATATTTCTGGTTGTGGAGTCCGAGAATTAGAATTAATACTTCGGTATACTTGAAAACATGGCTATGAAAATAGCAGCCATTCGTTCTTCGAATGTTATGGCCTCTATGGTATAATCTGCCACAATCCAATCTCTTGGGTCTCCGATTCTATCGGTGTACAATACCAATTCTCCATATTTATCATTGGTAATTGACCATTCATCCAGTTGATTTGGATATACAACCCTGAAAGTGAAAGATCGGTCCTTGTGGCTTATTCTCCATTCTGAAATATCGCCTGACCACACTTGTCTTATTGTCACTACCTTGTCTTCGGATGTCAACTCCCAAAATCCAGGATTGTTTTTAAACTTTTGTGCTATTTCGCCATATCGATCTTCTACCCGATATTGCCATTGGGTGAAATCATTTTCAATACCCCAGGTCAATTCCAAATGCCCTTCTATTTCTGTGGAGTCATTTTCTAATATTATTTCCCATTCACGAAAAGAATTATCGGATTCGGAATGCAACTCAAGGAAGTATTGTCCATTGAGAAAAATGGGCGTCACTACCAAGGTCAATATGTAAATGAATATCCTCATCTATAAATTAAAACGTTATCATACTGTAAAGGTCACAATTAGCGAAACAAACCTTCAATATATAACGTTTTGGAATCGAATGTCTATTATGAGCATTGAAATCCACTCATTTTAGTAATTTCGGCACTATAAATTCTTTTTAAATGAATTCGAGCAATTCTAAAAGTACAACTCAAGGCAATTATATGCGATTATTAGTAATCTTCCTCATATCATTTATTTCTCTTGGTCTATCCGCTCAAGATTCTCGATTGGCCAATCAATACTACCAATCCGGTGAATATGAAAAAGCCGCAACCATGTACTTGAAGTTATTCAATAAGACTAAAAAGAACGACTACTACTTCAATAAGTACATAGAATCTCTCATAGCAATAGAAGAATACGAGGAAGCAGAAAAAGGTATCAAAGAGCAAATAAAAAACCGTCCTGATGATGTTCAATTGTATGTGACTTACGGAAATCTATACGAAAAGCAATTTGATTCCGAAAATGCGGAGAAGCAATATAAAAGGGCCATCGAAAATATGACGGCTGATATCGGCCTCATCAGCAAGATTGGAAGCTCATTTGCCAGCCTTGCAAAATACGATTTGGCGATTCAAGTATATGAGAAAGGAGAAGAATTAATAGATCGACCAAATACCTTTTCCTACAATTTGGCGGATTTGTACAGAAGGAAAGGGGATAGCCCGAAAATGATTAATGCCTATCTCAATAGTGTCGAGCGGTTTTCAAAAAATATAAACAACCTTATCAATACGCTCCAACGATATCTGGACTCTGATGGATTCGTAGAATTGCAAAGACAGCTCTATGAGAGAATCCAGGAAGATGATTCCAATCTTCTGTACAACGATATTTTGGCCTGGACCTTCGTCTATCGTAAAGAATACAAGAAAGCATTCCGTCAAGCTCGAAGTGTAGATCGCAAAAATGAGGAAAACGGAGGTAGAGTATTTGAAGTTGCGGAGATAGCCTACAACGATAAAGACTATGACGTTGCTATTCAGGCTTATCAATATGTATCCGATACCAAAGGTGAGAATTCGAGCTACTATCTGGATGCTAAGAGGGGACTCCTCAATGCCAAGAAAAAGAAAATCACAGGAAACTTTGATTATACAACTGAAGACCTCGTCAGTTTGAAATCAGAATACAATTCATTTTTAGATGAATTTGGTAGAAATCGACAGACTGCTCTCTTGATGTCAGAACTGGCAGATTTTGAAGCACTGTATCTTAATGATTTGGATACTGCGATTGTCATTCTTCAAGAAATGATAGGATTTGCTGGTGTAGACAAATATGTAGTGGCCAATGCCAAACTCAATCTTGCGGATTACATGCTCATGCAAGGTGATGTATGGGAATCGACCTTATTGTATAGTCAGGTAGACAAACAAATGAAGGAGGGTGTTCTGGGAGAAAAAGCCAGATTCAGAAATGCCATGTTGTCCTATTATCGAGGTGACTTCGAATGGGCACAGGAGCAATTTGATATTCTCAAGACCGCCACTTCCAAATTGATTTCGAATGATGCCATTGATCGTTCGGTGTTTATCATGGATAATTTGGGCTTGGATACTACCGATGTGCCGCTGAAGATGTTTGCCATATCTGATCAATTGATTTTTCAAAACAGATTTGATGAGGCATTTGATAAAATGGATTCGATATTGATTTTGTTTCCAGAGCATGGCTTGGAAGATGATATCTTGTACAATAAGGCGAATATCTACCGAATGCAAAGAAAATATGACGATGCAATAGCAGCATACGATACTATTATTACCAATTACCCTGAAGAGATTAGAGCAGACAACTCTCTTTTTGAATTGGCAGAACTGTATGAAAAAGTTTTGGTTAAACCTGAAAAGGCAAAAGACCTTTACGAAAAATTGTTCCTGGATTTTTCTGGAAGCACATTTGCTGTCGAGTCCAGAAAACGATTCAGGATTCTAAGAGGAGACGATATTCAATAAATACCTTATATTGTCAAAACAATGAATTCGTGTAAAAACAAAATTATTTATTATGGAATTTGAACCAATTAAGCCTGATTTTGGATTGATAACTTGGCAGATTATCATCTACCTTTCCCTTATACTTTGGGTTTATTCCATAATTGATATTCTAAAAAGTTCATTTAAGAATAATGACAAAATTTCTTGGCTTCTGGTAGTAATTTTTGTTCCCATCATAGGTGCCATCCTATACTTGGCTATTGGCAGAAAGCAAAAATTGAAATTGAACTAGTCAAAACTGTATTCGATATTTTTTATCAAGATATAATTTCAAATTGTGCCCTGAGGGTCAAGGTCAAAAGATTTTATTATAAAAACTCCCGCTTAATAACAAAAAAATGAGGGCACTTCTCCAAGCGCCCCCATTCATAATCAAATAGTCGTCCCCACAACTATTCTCTTATTAGTTTTAATGAGTGAGTATCTATTCCATTAGAAACTCGAATAAGGTACAATCCACTAGTAAAGTCCTCCATATTGAATGACTGCACAGATTTTATCATTTTAAAACTCTTCATTCTTTGTCCTTGGATATTGAACACTTCTACCTCATATTCTCCTTCGAAGTTTGGAATGGAAAGTGTCGTGATTCCACTTGTTGGATTTGGGCTTAAACTTGGGTTCAACCTTTCATCAAATCGAGTCGAAGCATTTTCTGTTTTGCCTTTGGGCTTGAATCCAGTGCTGCCCCCAACATATTCCGTATGCACAAATGACTCCATAAGGCATATCTTATTTACGGCATGGGTAACTCTGTACAGGCAATTTGGATTCAGATTTTCGAATAATACTGGATCACCATAATCGACACCAAAATCTTCATCATCTCTGGTGATCGACTCGACAAATTCCCATGGGCCTGGTTCTCCATCATTGTTGCAATCTTTATAGAGGAAGAAAATCTCTGAATCGTATTGCCCATCGTCAATATTTTCAGGATAGTTGTTGACTTCGATTGTGTATGGATTAGCGCCTAAATACCACTGAAGATTAAATTCAGGATTCGGCTTGCAGCAATCAATCGCTTCAAAACATCGAACTATTGTAACATCCGAAAAAGTAATGGTCACACAATATTCACCTTCTCCCTGAAATGGAATGATGTGCGTATTAAAATCCAGGACATCGCCATTAAAAGTCCATACCAGTTCATAATCACATTCATAACCATCAAAAGGGTCACCAGTCAACCATCCAGCAAAGACTGGCATCTCATATTCAGAACACCAGATAATATCTTCAATTTCAGGTATATAAGGATACTTCTGGAGTATAATAATCTTGTGGCTTATCGTACATCCATTCTCATCTGTAACATTCAAAATAAAGCTTCCATAATTTTCAGGTGTAAAACATCGGGTCGTAGCCAGCAGAACACTTTCCATTAATTCTGGGTCAGGTCCCCACCACTCATATGTATAGGATGGGCCTGGGATACCACTCAATGGACCGCATAAAGTTTCAAATTCCGAATCACAAACTTCAATCACATTAGGTAGATCGATCGTCGTTTTATAAAATGGTTCACCATCCACTTGCTCAGGTAATGGAATCAAGCGATAAATTTCATTTAAAACTTCACCTCTGCTTATTTCATCTACGATCACATCAATATCATTGTTGATCCATAGAGAGGAAGGGTCATTGGAATTGGCTAGTGAGCTTAAGCCATTTTTACCTGCAAAATACATCTTACCATTATTGGCAATTTCTATCGAAGAAAATTTATAATCGTTGCGATGAGTTGCAAAGTAGTTTTCTTCCGCAGCTGACTCGAATGAGGGTGACAAATCAAAAATGGTAGGACTCGAAGTGGTTATATATTGTAAATAGGGAGCCTCTGTCATTGTATAATACAGGTATTGACCATTTGCAGAAAACTCCATCCCTTTGATCCTACTATCCAGAGATTCTACGTACCAATTGATCAAATTGCCCTCATCATTGATCAAAAGCATTGTGAGCTTGGACCCAGAACTGTAATAGGCTGCGGTCGCATATAGAAAATCTCCAGAAGGCAATGTGATTACTTCAGTTTCATGTACCTTCCCTCCAGAAAGTGCCCAATAGAATGATGTAGGCTCGTCAGGATGAAATGGTTCGTCCACATACTCCACGGTGCTCGAAGTAATCTTCACTCTATGTACTCTAAAGTAATCATTAAATATCCCAAAATGTCGATCCTCAAAGAACAAAAAGCGCTCTCCATTTTCATTTAATCGCGTGACCGATAGATTAGAAATTGTTGCACTTTTGGCGACTGATGAGCCATGCAAATACTTACCTGGCACATATTCCTCATCATAGGTATAAACATAATCAGTATCAATGTCGATCAGCTTATTGGTCTCGGTATCAAACATATATGCGTGCAACCTGTATTTTCCACCATCTTGGAGCGAGCATCTGAAAATATAATATCTGCTACAATGCCCTGGAACTTTCACCACCGACAAAGTATGGTCATATATGGTGTAGTTATTACCACTATCATTAAATGGTCCATCAGAGGCCATAATGGTATACAAATAATTGCCAGATGCATCAAACAACATGTTATTGGTGATTACAGCTTTCAATTCTCCGTCTTCATCAAAAATCGAATTGTGCCCTTCTTTAAAATTATATACCCATTCGTCATCATCATCCACATCCAAGGGGTTTGACGATACCGTTGGCCAGATCGATCTAAAATCAATTAATTTCGACTCCTCTTCAGAAGCGTTTTTTATCAACCACTGAGGTTGCTGGCTCCACAAATTGCTGGAGATAAAACATGTGGCAATTAAGATCGTAAATGCTAGAATTTTGTTCATTTGTATTAATTTATTCCCCTACTCTCTTCATAATTTGGTTTTTCAGGATTCACCATAAAATCGATCGATATACCTACAGGTGTCGTAAGTATGATTTCATTACCCAAAAAATTCACGAATAAGATTATCCAGTCATTTTGTATTGATGAATGACTCGAGAAATTCTAATTGATATGAAGAAATATTAACTGTTTTTTCCAGTTCGGCGGATGCCAAAATAGAGGAGCAAGAAGGTCAGTAACAAGGCCAATCCTCCAAAAATTAGATTATTGCTGGATTCAGTCAGTTTAATTGGAGTGACATCACCAGTCAGTGTATACGCAGCCCAATAGTAAGGGAGAATTTCAGAATATTGGTGACTTTTCAAATAGTCTATTTTTGCCAATCGAAGTGCCTTGGATTTGGTATTGCCATTTTGAAGATGGTCATAAAATTTTTCGATGATCTGGTTTCCCGTTTTTTCATTTACATTCCAATTGGATGCCAATACACTTTGAGTCCCATTGTAAAAAAATCCCCTGGACAAGCTCAAAATGCCCTCCCCATTCATCAATTCACCATCATTGGTTTTGCAAGCATCTAGGACCACAAGTTCTGCTTGATTCTCCTTGCCATAGAGTTCGCTCAGGCTCATTTTTTTATTTTTAAATGCGATCCAAGGTTTGAGGTTTGATGGATCTATGCCAGCATGGGTATTCAAATGCAAAACTTCATATTCATCAATCTCTTGTAAGAAATTCTCCTTTGTCGCTTCCTCTTCTATTAGAATTCTTGAACCTTCCAAAGTGGAAAATGCTTCAATTGCTTCCTTTGATCTTGTGAGTGTCGGCAAGTTGTCGTACTGAAATGTAGAAGGAGCAAGCCCCAGGAAAGAGTACTTTGGATTATTTTCTTTTTTACTGATTTGTTGAGAAACCGAAATGGATTGTAGATAGGAAATATCTGCAAAGTTGATTAGATAGCTTTCGCCCAAGGCAATATTCTCACTCACAGGAAGTGCTTCAAAAGGAAGATGAAGGAGGTTTTGATCTGAAATAATGGTTACTTGCTTCCCAGTCAATTTGGCAAGAGCATCTTCAAATGGGAATAAGGTAGAATATACTGAATGAGCTATTTTTTGAAAGTTTGAAGTTTCAGATTTACTTAGAATAGGTTTTGTCCAATAACTTTGCAATTTTGTCAATTCCTCCTGTAATTTGGGCACATCAGAAATTTTATAAAACACTTTTTCCGTGGATGAACTAAAAATGCCATAACCCTCTTTATCATTCAAAATATACTCTATAAAGCATTTATCATCAGAGGCATATTTGTTTACGGCCTCTTGAAATGATATAATTTGAACCTGATTTTTGGTTTTTGTATAATTAGGATATTCCTGTTTCAGAGAATCCATAAAGTCCAAATATTCATTGTTCAGCTTCGCATATTCTTCTTTGAGCTTTATATCATCTGATTGTTTCTGAAATTTTTCATAGGATGTGATTCGCTTGTAATGCAAGGTGTATTCTCGCTCCAGGATTGACTTAGGAATATCAAGTTTGAGTTTTTCTTGAAGTGTTCTAATGTTTTCCTGTAATAAGAGCGCTTTGTTCTTTTCCATAAAGTAAAATGCCTCATCCTCATTTCCTAACATATGGCATACCTCTAATCCTAGAACATACACATCCACTCCTTCCTCTATCCAAAATAATTTTCCTTGCTCACTTGTACTTTCATAGCGCATATAGGACACTACTTTATCAATGAGATGAAGTGTCTCATTCGCCTGTATCAAGAATAATATATCATTCGATTCTTTGAATGACTCGACCAATATTTCTGCCAAATCAATCAACCAGGTCAAATAGTCGCTGCGATATTCAGAGCTATAAATAACATCAATCTGAGGCAAAATAAATTTACTATCTACTTTTTTAGTCTGACCAGACAAGGCGTCAAGTGCTTGAAGGAGAAAGGATATTTTTTGAGAGAATGATCCATTCAGATAGTATCCCATATTCCCATAACTTCCCGCAATCAAATCAGGCTCACCAGCATTTCGAATCACTTCCCAATAACACTTTTTTGCTTTGTCATGATCACCGAGCCTGGAGTATACCGTACCCAAATTAACGAGAGTCAAATAAGCCCAATAGTCAAAATTTTGTTCCTTGAAGTAATCGTAACTCGCACTATAGCCCTTTAGTGCATCTTCTAAGCCATCTTCAAACAAGTCACTTACAAGAGCAAAATTATTGAGCATTCCATACAGCGCCGATTTATCAAAACTGGACTGATCAAATTTACGTTCTATCTCTATTCGATGTTTTCGAAAGCTCTCCAGGTCCCTGCCGTCTTTTTCCTCTTCAAAAATAGTCTCGTACTTTAAACTATAAACATAGGTAATCCTGAATCGTATCGTCAATTCATGATCAATTTCATCCATCAGTTCAGAGTTGGCCAGTACCGAATTCAAATATTGAAGAGCTGCATAAAAGTCACCCTCGTTTGCAATAATTTCGCCTTTATCGGCATGGGCCCTACAAGTTGTAAGATCATCAAGGTTCTCTTTTATAATATCTGTGAGTAGTGAGTCTTGCTCTGCTATGCGTTGCTGATCCAAATATATAGAAGACAATTCATATCGGCTTTTATTCAGGTCCGAGGCATGTTTAGCGCCTAGCGCCTCCCTAACCTTTATGGACTTCTGAAAAAACGAAATCGACTTATCATAATTGTTTAAATTGGCATAGCTCTGTCCCAATCCATGATAAACGACTGCTTTGGTTTTTTCATCCATCCCATCTTGATACTTAGACAAGATTGATTGAAATGAATGAATCTTAATTGAATCAGAATCTTGTTCTGCAATAGATTCAATAGTATCCATCAATGATTCTTGACCGTTCAAATTAGAAGTTTGAAAAATGAAAATCAGAAGGATAAATGACAACTGGAGTTTCATATCTGAGAAGTAGATGGTGCGAGGTATATTAACAAATCAACAAGCTGATCCATTTCTAAAAGTATAAAGAATGCTCTTTATTTCAAGTCATCAGAATATTATTAACATTTCAATCACTATTTGAAACAAAATTTGATTCTATTTCGAGCAATTGAATTCAACTGCAACTTTCACTGCGCTTTCACAAAGAGTTCGCAAATGGGAATAAAAGGAAAGGCATTAAAATATTGAACTTGTAGTACTTTTAATAATTAGCAACATAGCAAAAATGCACATTCCCAAAATTAGTTTTCAAGAATGTGCATTTCAAAATCCAGGTGATCAAACTTAATATGTCAGTCCAACATCAACGAATAATATTTGTCAGATTGGACCATTCCATACATTGAAGCAGGAACAGGAATTCCATTTTCCTCTAATAAATCCACCACATCATCTGGGCTCAATGTACCACCACTTTCATCCTGAAGAATCGCCGCTTGCGCCCCTATTTGAGGTGCCGCGAATGAAGTCCCGGTAATCCCATATGGTATCGGATCATAATCATAATTGTAAAAAGGAACATTCTCGCCCGCGGCAAAAAAGTCAACACTATTTGTTCCTGTGTTAGAAAAATCCGCCTTATTTGTCTCCCATCTATTGGTGGCTGCTACGGCAATGATGTTATCTGCATCGTAGTTTGATGGATAATGTGCATCAGCATCGTTAAAATTATTATCGTTTCCTGCAGAAGTCACAACAATTACATCATTATGCTCTTCTATCAAATCTTCTAATATTGTACTTTCAAAATCACCAAAAGTATCTCCATACCAACCTAAGCTCATATGCAAGATGGATGCCTCTTGAAGGCCTAGATTAGCGCCACAGGTTAGATTAAAATAACTAATATTTCCATCAGCATTGCTCACCTTAATTGGTAGAATCTGATGTGGCACAGAAGCATTTTTTAGGATCTCATGGTATTCATAAGCAATCGCAGACCCATGTTTTCCTGGATTGTCATCATATGGATTATTATCAGAATTGACAAAATCCCATCCCGATATTTGACCTGTTCCTGATGGATCCGATGAATTGTACAAAACTGGTAATGGTTCTCCAGAGTCATACCAAAAAGGGAAGTCAGGATCGAAACCTGAATCTAAAATAGCAATGATATTTTCTGAATTTGAGGTCGCAACCAGTGGCTCATAACTCAAATCATCTGGGGAGCCCACCGTAATACCATCCACTACAGTTTCCCATGTAAATTCATAGTCTACTTCTATTATACCAATTAAGGTCTTGATGGCAAATTTTTTCGGTTCTATCTGAATATTGGGTTGAAACATCCACTTTTCAATATCTCCATCGGGGCAAAGTGGACATGGTTCATATGCAATAACCCCACTAATAGCTCGTAATCCCGCCTTATCGATAGAATCCAAGGTCGAAGCAAATCTAACGATTAATTCATTTGGAGAATAATTAGGAATGTTATATGACCCATTGGTTCGGGTCTCCACGTCTATTGGATGGGTCGCCTCAATGTGATCAAAATTGTTTCCATCTTTACTGCATGAACAAACAACAATAAATAAAATAAGGACTAATAATTTTTGAATACTTTTCATATATTTAATTTTTAAACGTTGATTACAATATGAGCATTGTTTATATTAAAATTTAGAGTCCCCTAAATCATCAAACGGCAATACTCAAAACATTAATTGTTAAAATTCCAATTTTACTTTTTTATAAATTAAGATAATGTGCTTTACTAGTCTAGGGTCAATAGTTGCAAATCATTACCCACTTTTTCTAAATATTTTGAATTCATGACTGAAAATGAAAGGTATTTGGATGCCCTTGTCAATGGCAATGAAGCAGTAATCAAAGAGATTTACACTAAAATATTTCCTAAAGTCCAGTCTTATATTTTATCCAACAAGGGCTTTAAGTCTGACGCACTTGACATATTTCATGATGCCCTGATGTACGTTATCATTTCACACAAGGAAAAAAAACTTAATATCAAAAGCTTTGAGGCTTACGTATTTGTGATTTGTAAAAACTTATGGAAAAAAAAGTTGAAAAGTAAGGTAATGAATTCCGACTTGACTACACTTGAAGATAAGTTGGTAAATCAAAACACCCAACGAAATCAACAAGACTACATGGATTTTTACATAGAAAAATTTCAACTTTTATCCCCAAACTGTAAAGAGATATTGGGCAATTATTTCAATGGATGGTCTTATGAAGAATTGGCTAAAGAATTAAATTATTCAAGTATCAACACAATAAGACAGCGTGTTTTCAAATGTCGCACCAAGCTCATCAAGCTCATCAAAAGTGATAAAAGATATCAAAAACTGAAAGAATGGAATTTCAACTAACACCAGAATTGCTGGACAAAATTGACCAATATATCAAAGGAGAGCTTGAAGGTGACACGCTTTCAGCATTCGAGCAGGAATTGGAATCGAATGAAGCGCTTCGTGAGGAGATGATTATTCAAAAGCGATTGTTTGATGCCATTAGCCACAATAGTTCAGAATTGGATCTTGTGCCGAATATGACCGATAAAGAAATCCAGGAAAAGAGCAAAAACCCTGAATACCAATCTGTATCTGACAAAATCCGAGCAACTGGAATTGAATTCACCCAAAATAACCCTTCTACCAAAAAGTCAATGGGCGCTAAAATCATGCGACTCGCTCCTGCCATTGCTGCTATCTTTTTAGTAGTAGTAATTAGTACTGTATACTTGGTAAATAATAACCAATCAATTGATCAATATTATTATGACAATGTAAATTGGCATGCTGAATTGATTTCATTTACAGAAAAAGGAGACTCTAAAAACAACTATGCAAGTGCAGAAAAATTCTTCGAAGCAAAAAATTATTCCAAAACCATCGAAGCATTAAAAGACATCAATCCAGAAGATGAATTGTATCCATACGGGCTCATGTACTTGGGTGCTTCATATGCCAACCTCAATAAAGATCAGGAAGCACTTCAAGTATTCAACCAATTGGCTCAAATGAATGAATTCGCAGAAAGTTCGAAAGGCTTGTGGTATGCAGCCCTCATACATTTAAAACTGAAGGATGAAGAAAAAGCAAAAGAAGTTTTGAATGCGATACTCAAAGATGTGGGCAATTACCATTACAAGGATGCGAAACAAATTCTAGAGGATTTGAATTAAAATTTAAGCATATACAGAAGTAGACTATCTTTTCAAAAATCGAAGTCTGAGTATTAAAACGGGAGTAAAAAGCAGCGTGGCCACGGCTGCGTTTTGGGATGACTGAACGACCTCGGAGAGTGGCGACGATAGTCGACAAGTGAAGGAACGCGTAAGCGGTGGGTGGCTATAAAGCGGCTATGAGTGCTGCATTAGGCAGCCTTTGCCTTCCCCGTAAAACGGGGATTTTTTTTGATTCTGTTTTTTGATCAAGCAAAAAATAGAATGCCCAGCCGGCGAGGCGAAACAAAGTTAAGTGTTCCAACTACCTCGTTTTCGTTGAAAATACACTGAAAAAGGTGCTATATTCTAATATTTATTCAGTAGTAACGCTATATTTAATAAGCCTAACTTATTAATTTATAACTAATTATAAAATCTATATAAAAGAAATATTTACTTAGGAATATCCCAAATTTAGTTGAAAAAAACTAGATAGAATACAAATAAAGTTTCTAAAGAGTAGTTATTGATCACCCATCAAGAGCACCTAATTCCTCAACTGCCAGATAAGCCATCAATCCCATTCCAATCTCCAATGCTTCCTCATCAATATCGAATGTCGGTGTATGGACTTGAGAAGTGATTCCCTTTGCAGGATTGCCCGTACCCAGTCTATAAAAACAGGCATTTGCCTTTTGTGAATAATAGGAAAAGTCTTCTGCAGTCATTCGAATCGGTAATTCGACAACATTCGATTCTCCCATATACTTAATCATCGCTGATTTTACCCGATCGGTTAACAATGGTTCATTAATCAAACAAGGATAACCCACTAAAATCTCTACTTCACAACTTCCCCCCATGCTCTCAGCAGTTTTTTCTGCTATTCTCTTAATCAAAACATGGGCTTCTTTTCTCCATTCCTCATCCATGGTCCGAAAAGTACCTTCTATTTTCACTTCATCAGGAATAATATTGGTTGCCCCTCCGACGCTATTTATTTTTCCAAAACTCAAGACGGCTGGAATATTAGGATTCATATTTCGGGCGACGACATCCTGGAGTGCACCTATTATTCTGCTACTCATCAGGACGGTATCAATGCACTTATGAGGCAGTGCACCATGTCCTCCCTTACCGCGCACCACCATTCTGATCTCATCTGCAGATGCCATGTATATGCCCGACTTGATGCCTATTTTACCCACTTCCAAAGGTGGATGTACATGTTGGCCAATTACAGATTCTGGTTTCGGATTCTCAAGCACACCTTCATTTATCATTACACTTGCTCCACCAGGAAGCTGTTCTTCTCCAGGTTGAAAAATGCATTTTATGGTTCCCTTGAATTCACTTTTAAGATCATTAAGAATGTGTATGGCTCCTAAGAGACATGAAGTATGCACATCGTGACCACAGGCATGCATCACACCTTCGTTTTGCGATTTGTAGCTCTTATTGTTATTTTCAGTAATTGGTAGGGCATCAATATCCGCCCGCAGCATAATGACTTTTGACGAAGCTTGTTCTCCTTTCACCATGGCAACAATCCCATTTTCACACCATCCATCGGTATATTCAATACCCAATTCATCAAGTACACCGGCAATATATTTTCCAGTTTCTACTTCCTGAAATGACAACTCTGGATTCATATGCAGGTGATGTCTTACAGCCTGTATCTTCTCGAAGTATTGCTTTGCTTTTTCTTTTATGGAGATTGAAATATCTTTCATTAGGTCAAATTATTTATATTTTTAATCAGCACCTCTACATCTGTCCAAACCGAATAATCCCGCGCATAATACATATTCTTCACCTGTGCCTCATCTTTGCTATCAATCGGCACTGCAATGACAGATGGCTTTAATTCTGGCAAATTTTGATAATCTTCTATACTTCCCGTATATCCCACAAATGTCTTCAGTCCTAGCATAGACTGAAAAATATGCTTCAACAATGAGAGCAACTTAAACTTATTGAAAATCAGCAATATAGGAGAAAGTAACAACAATAAAATGCTCATCGTGAAATCAAAGACTCTTTTCACATGCTTGTAGTAACCTTCTGCCAAATTGTATTTAATATTGACATTGTACAACTCGCCTGAGGTGTTTTTTGAATTGCTCCCAATAATACTGAGGCTATCATCGCCAGCTATTTTAATCGACAACTTCGTATCCAGGATCATCATCTGTTGCATGATCTCCTTCATCTCCATATTCTCAGTACTAAAAATGATCTCATCTGCCTTCAACACCTTGCTCAATGGTCCTAATTGAGAAATATCATTTAGGTAATTCAAATCCTTGGTACCACCAATTTCAGGGTTTACTATTCCCAAAATATTTGATTTGATCTCTGCTTTTTCAAGAGACGACCTGATATTGTTTGCCACATTAATATCAGAAACGATTAAAATATTTTTAGTTTTTTCGTGGCCATTGCTTTTCCTCAAAAAGAAAGCCGTAATACCTGTCAGAATAAGACTAATCACAGTTCCCGCCAATATTATCACCCGGCTGGACCTATAATGATCTGGTAACAATGCATAAAAAAATAGGATACATACCAACCCGGAAATCACACCAGCAAATCGTTTTCTCCATGATGATTTTTGATAATATCCTATAAACCAAAAAACAAAGGCCCAAATGAAGGCATACAAGACAATATTCCAATTCAAACTACTCTCTGAATAATAGGATGGATCTTTGAAATAATAACTCGCCCATAAAAAAGAGAAACCTTTCAAGGCTCCGCCAATCAACACACCATCAATAAGCGGCCAAATCATTTGTGAGAATAATCTTTTCAACCCGCTAATAGCCGCCCTCACAGAAATTCCCAATTTTAATAATTGAGCAAACCACTTTCCACTCGTACCTGCATAATGTTTTTCGACATAAAGCCCCATGGCATTGTAAAAAGTCTTCACATAGCTGAGACTGGCCTTTTTGGTCGATTCCCCTTTATAATGAATTATGGTAGTATCTGACAAATAATGAATTTCATGACCTCCTTCCACAATCCGACGGCTCCAATCAATGTCTTCGCCATACATGAAAAATCGCTCATCAAACATACCCACCTCATCAATGGTAGACTTCCTCACATACATGAAGGCTCCGCACAAAACTTGAATCGAATGGTTTTTATTCTGATCCAGATGACCTAGAGCATATCCATTGAAGATCTTGGAAGACGGAAAAATTGTCGCCAATCCCGAAAGTTTCGCAAATGAGTTCCACACTGTAGGCAAGTCTCTTTTTGATTCAGGTAGAAAATTCCCTGCTCCATCAATCATCTTCACCCCGATGGCACCAACTTTAAGATTGCCCTCCATATAGTCGTAACATATTTTGAGGGTATCTTCTTCAAGCACGGTATCGGGATTCAAAATAAGTACGTGTTTTCCTTTAGCCTGTCGGATGGCTTGATTATTCGCTACAGCAAAGCCTACGTTTTCAGCATTGGCAATCAGCTTTACATCTTCAAAATCGGATCGAATCATATCATTTGACCCATCAATTGAGGCATTATCGACAACGAAGATTTCGATCTTGAGATCATCGGTTTTCGAATTGTAAATCGACTCTATACATCGCTTCAAGAAGTGACGAACATTATAATTGACGATTATGATACTGATGTCATTACCCATGAAGGATCTACTAGTGCTCTGATGAATATGGAACTCGTGATATAATCGATCTTCCCAAGGTGAGTTCGTCGGCATATTCCAATTCCCCTCCAAAAGAGACCCCTCTGGCTATCGTACTAATTTCAATTTTATATTTTTCAATCTGTTTGGACAAATAATAGATGGTCGTATCCCCTTCGATGGTCGGGCTGATGGCCATGATGAGTTCTTTCACATCGCCTAATTTCACTCTTTCTTCTAAGTCTGCAATCGTCAAATCACCAGGACCGACTCCGTCCATTGGCGATATCACGCCACCGAGTACATGATATAGGCCGTTGAATTGTGTGGTCTCTTCTATCGCCATTACATCTCGGACCGATTCTACCACACAAACCAATGATCTATTTCGATGAGGTTCTTTACATATTTCGCAGGTATTCTCATCCGAAATATTAAAACATATTTGGCAATAGTTGATGTTATTTTCAAGGTCCATTAAGGCGGCGGCCAATTTTGTGGATTTTGCTGTGGTATCTTTTATTAAATGCAAAGCCAGACGTAAAGCGGACTTTCGACCAACACTTGGCAGTGAGGCGAGGGCTTCTACAGCATTTTCCAAGGTTTTAGAAGAAAACTTCATCTAATATCTAATTTTTAAGATGGGTAAAAATAAGAATCCCTGCTACAACAATATAATATCTGCACGATTCATCTCAGTTTGAGTGTGAAATGTAAAGTATTTTGAATAAAAATGAAACAATTTGCGAAATCAGACCTTTTCAATTAGTCGATTAATTTCTAAATCTTAAATTTGCCTTTTGAAGTGATTTAATGACTGATGATTAAAATAATTTTATAAACCACTTCTTTGCAAAAGAAAACTGAAAGAGAATATTATGGCTGAAATAATTAGAATGCCTCGTCTTAGTGACACAATGGAGGAAGGGAATATCGTAGGATGGTTGAAAGCCGTTGGCGATCAGGTCGAACCGGGCGATGTCCTGGCAGAAGTAGAAACAGATAAAGCAACTATGGAATTGGAAAGCTTCCAAAGTGGAACCCTCCTTTACATAGGTCAAGACTCAGGTGCTGTGCCTGTAGATGGCATTATAGCTATCATAGGTGAGAAGGGAGAAGATTACGAGGCTCAATTGAAAGAAGCACAATCCAAATCCGCTGCAGCACCAGCAGAAAAAACGGAAGCTCCAAAAGAGGCACCGAAAGCAGAATCTAAAACTGCTGCAGCACCTCCTGCCGTAACCATAGCTGCACCAGCAGCCTCAGCAGTGAGTGCACCTTCTGACAATGGCAGCAGGGTAAAAGCATCTCCATTAGCCAAATCATTAGCTGCTGATGCAGGTATTAATATTGGTTCCATTCCAGGTACTGGAGATGGTGGAAGAATCGTCAAAAAAGACGT
Source organism: Saprospiraceae bacterium (assembly GCA_965230575.1). Classification (GTDB taxonomy): domain Bacteria; phylum Bacteroidota; class Bacteroidia; order Chitinophagales; family Saprospiraceae; genus CAJXUU01. Next base: position 2,801,329 of record OZ246013.1, on the reverse strand, counting down.
TGAACAGTATATTGCCAGTGGCGGTGCCCAAGCACCTGCTTCAGGTGGAGCACCTATGATGACCTTGGATACAGAAGTGCAATATGGCGATGTTCCCGTAACTCAGATGCGTAAGGTAATAGCAAGAAGATTGGGCGAAAGTAAATTTACGGCACCGCATTTCTACCTTACTGTGGAGATTAATATGGACAGGGCCATAGATGCGAGAAAAGACCTCAAGGCCAATGATATCAGAGTATCATTCAATGATTTTGTAGTGAAAGCATGTGCCATGGCACTAAGAAAGCATCCATCGATCAATAGCAGCTGGATGGGTGACACTATCAGGGTGCACAGCGATGTCAATATTGGTGTAGCTGTCGCAGTGCCAGATGGATTATTGGTACCTGTAATCAACAATGCCGATCAAAAATCAATGTCCTATATCAATCAGGAAGTGCGCACACTTGCTGGAAAAGCAAAAGACAAGAAGCTCCAACCTCAAGAAATGTCAGGTAATACATTTACCATTTCAAATCTTGGAATGTTTGGAATAGAAGAATTTACGGCAATAATAAATTCTCCAGATTCATGTATTCTTGCGGTAGGGTCTATTGTTGAAAAACCAATAGTGAAAAATGGCGCCATCGTAGTAGGTAATATGATGAAGGTAACATTGAGTTGTGATCATAGAGTAGTGGATGGAGCATCTGGAGCTCAATTTTTACAGACATTAAAAGGAATGTTGGAGAATCCTATACGAATGATTGTATAAATAGATTTTTTGCTTTAGGTATTAATTTGTTTTTTGTTAAAGAGCTAATACAATAGAATGAAGTTTTTAATTCTTATTGCTGTCATTTATGGAATTTATAAATTTACGCAAGCCCAAAAAGCTCTTAATATGCGTAGAAATGATCAACTGAATCAAGAAGATGATGATGTGGGTTTTACAGATTATGAAGAAGTAGACTAAAATGAAAGACAAACATCAAATTTCCGATTTTATCCTTGACCATAATAATCAATATATTGTAGCTACAAAACCAGGTGGAATGCCAAGCGTTCCAGATCAAACTGGGGATTCTAATTTGAAAAACATGCTGGAAGCATATAGCAAGCATGACCTTCATATTATTACACGGACAGATAGGCCAGTAAGCGGTCTTTCACTCTTTGCCAAAAGTCAAAATGCTGCGCGTGATCTAAGTGATCAAATCAAGGAAAATAAGATTACAAAATCATATCTGGCCATTGTCGAAAAATTTCCAGCAGAGGAAAGTGGGGAATTGGTGCATTATTTAATGAAGGGAAGGAATAATAAGTCCATAGTTGTGGATAAGGATCATAAGGATGGTAAAAAGTCAATTCTTACTTACTCTACGGTCACCAAACTAGACAACTATACAGTACTCAAAGTAGAACTCAAAACGGGCAGATTTCACCAAATCAGAAGCCAATTGGCACATATCGGCTGCGCGATCAAAGGAGATGTCAAATATGGTGCGAGAAGAAAAAATAAAGATAGAAGCATCTACCTTCATGCCTATGAGTTGTCATTTGACCACCCCGTAACCAAAGAAAGAAAAATGTATCAAGTCATGCCAGATACCACTGATACTCTTTGGAAAGTCACAGAAGAATTTTTGGATTAATAATAGTCAATTATCTATTCTCTTTGTGAGTTCTTAGTGCCTCCCTTGACTTAGCGGTAAAAAAGTCAACATCTAGGTTGGGGGTTTAGTTAGAGAGGAGGCTTTGGGAATAGTAGAGGGGTCTTGGGTATTTTTATTTCACAGAGGTTCACGGAGTTTTTTTTTGGCGTGCTTGGCGCACTTTGCGGTAAAAAAATTCCCTACTTGAAAAAATATAAAACCCCTATATTAATTATATCATCAGAATCATCTCCAAGTCCAATATCATAATATGGATACAAACGAAATCCATCTGCAATCCAAAACAACATCCCCAATTCTACATACTCGTCATAAAGTGCACGCTCTGACCGGGATGAAGGGTAACTTTTTACGCCCTTAACTCCAACATAAGAAGTCAGCCAATTGGTCAATTCCACATCAAGATTTGCGGCAAAATCATTGGACAATTTGCTATTCTGCTCATCCAAAATAAAATTTACATTTCCAGTCAATGTGAAGTTCTTAGCAATGCCTTTTCGAAATAATACATTTAAAGATGGCAAAAGTGGGTCATAACTTGGATCTACCGTTAAATTGATACTTCCTATCAAAGAAATACCAGGCAAATATTTTGAATCTTCGACCAGGTATGCCTTTACTCCAACTCTGGCAGCACTTACGGCGTAATTACCTAATATAGTTTCTCTCCGGGTTCCTTGCCAATCGACCTGAAGCTCTATATTCTTCTTAATTCCATATCTCAACAAAGTACGCACACCATTAGAATTGAATGATCCATACTTTGTAAAATCAAAATAAGTCTCATTTTGTAAATCTTTCTTATTCAACACCTCCAAATCACCATTGTCCAGTGGTTTGTTCTGACCATTCATATCATTACAAAAGCCAATCAAAATTCCCATGAACAATAGAAAAACAAACTTTTCTACTATGTTCTTTTGTTTATACTTAGAGCATATCAGATACTTCACTATATTGCTTTTACTTTAGAAATATTGCCGCAGTGATTCACTAGCGGTAACTTATTTAATACGAATGTATATTATTAGAATGACGAAACGATATTTTTGGAGTCTAATTTTAGTGCTGATCTTTTCAGCGACAGGATATTGTCAAAATGAAGACGAAGATGCGCTCTTTATTAAGGACATCCATGACTTCACCCTGACTGAGTCGCAATGTTATGACTGGTTGACATACCTGACTACCGAATGCAAAGGAAGACTTGCAGGCAGTGAGAGTGCGGCCAAAGCAGTTGAATACACCAAGCGAATAATGGACACCCTTGGTTTCACAAAAACATGGCTTCAGCCTTGTAAGGTAAAAAAATGGCATAGAGGCGATCCAGAACAAGTACATATCAAATATGACGGCAAGAAAGTGCAATTAAATGCCCTGGCATTAGGCAATTCCATAGGCACTCCGAAAGAAGGACTCATGGCAGAGGTAGTCGAAGTCAAGAGTCTGGATGAAGTAGAGGCCCTGGGGAGAGAAGGAATTGAAGGTAAAATCGTCTTTTACAATCGACCGATGGATCCTACCCAACTCAGAACATTCAATGCATACGGCGGTGCAGTAGACCAACGCGTCTGGGGAGCTTCCAAGGCTGCAGAATATGGTGGCATTGCCTCTATAGTGCGATCGATGACTTTGAGACAGGATGACAATCCTCATACGGGCACCTTGGTATACAAGGAAGACATACCTCAGATACCTGGGGTAGCCATCAGTACCAATGATGCCAATATGCTCAGTAAAATCCTGAAAGAACAAAAAGTAATGATGACTGTTTGGACCAATTGTTCGCCAGGTGAAGAATCCATATCTTACAATGTGATTGGAGAAATCACAGGGAGTGAGTATCCAGATGAGATAATAGTCGTCGGCGGACACCTCGATGCCTGGGATGTCGGTGGAGGAGCGCATGACGATGGTGCAGGTTGTGTGCATTCTCTTCAAGTACTACATTCATTGAATGGGATAGGATATCGACCAAAACGTACCATAAGGTGTGTAATGTACATGAATGAAGAAAATGGACTTGCGGGAGGTTTAGAATATGCCCGCATTTCAAATGAAAATAATGAATTCCATTTGGCAGCTTTAGAATCTGATGCTGGGGGATTTGTACCTAGAGGGTTTAGTTTTGATGGAGATCCTGAAGTCCTAAAACCATTTTATGCAAGAGTCAGCGAATGGTTACCTTTGCTTGAAAGTTACGGCTTGTATTTTACGAATGGAGGGTCAGGAGCTGATATCGGGCCGCTGAAAAGTCAAAAAGGATTGCTCATAGGATTGCGTCCTGACTCGCAACGATATTTTGATTATCACCACACCAGAATAGATCAAATAGAAGCGGTCAATAAGCGAGAATTAGAATTAGGTGCTGCGGCTATGGCATCGTTGATATATTTAATAGATAAATACGGGTTAAGATGATGTATTTCAGTGAAAAGAAAGATGTAGTTACGATTGGAGCACTCGATTTTGTGCTTTATCTCAGCGCAAGAGAGATTCAAAATACCATAAGAGAAGTTGCAAAAAATATAGAACGAGACTACGCCGATAAAAACCCACTATTCCTTATTGTACTGAATGGTGCATTTATGTTTGCGGCCGATTTGATTAGGAATATGGATATCACCTGTGACGTAGATTTCGTCAAAGTCTCATCTTATAAAGGTCTGGCAAGTACTGGTCAACTGGAAGTAAAAATTCCAAATGAAAAAAACCTTAAAGACAGGCATGTTGTAATCGTAGAAGATATAGTTGATAGCGGATTTACCCTTCATCAATATCTTCCGAAAGTAGAAGAACAAGGGCCAGCCTCTCTCAAGGTTTGTGCATTGCTTCAAAAACCTGAAGCGGCTGATTTCCAAATAGATTTAGAATATTGCTGTTTCCGAATACCTACAAAGTTTGTAGTAGGTTATGGTTTGGATTTTGATGGTGCAGGCAGAAACTTGCCACATATTTATCAATTGATTGATGAGTATAGGTAATGATTGACTTAGATATCCTCCTCAAAGATTCACTCAAGGTCATTCGCTCTACATCAGAGTTTATTAAGTCTCAAGTAGATCAAGTCTCTTCAGATGACATTGAAGAGAAAGAATTGAATTCTTTGGTCTCTTATGTTGATAAAGAAGCCGAAAATCAGTTGGTCCATGGTCTTGGATTACTACTTCCCGATAGCGGATTTATAACAGAGGAAGATACATTGGATCAACAAGGAAAAGAATATACCTGGATTATAGATCCTCTTGATGGAACAACTAATTTTCTCAATCAAGTCCCTCATTTTGCTGTTAGTGTAGCGCTTCAAAAAAACAATAAAACCATTCTCGGAGTCGTGAAGGAAGTAAATTCAGGAGAGGAATGGACTGCATTGGCAGGAAACGGGTCGTATTTGAATAATAAAAAAATCAAGGTCAGTACAAAGCCATTTCATGAAATCTTGGTTGCCACTGGTTTCCCCTATTCCAATGATCACGACTACGAGGTATACTTTAATATTTTGAAGAATTGGTTGACACAAACTCGGGGAGTCAGGCGTTTCGGTTCAGCAGCATTGGATCTTTGCTATGTAGCTTGTGGAAGATACGGCGCCTATTATGAATCTACCCTGAATGCATGGGATGTAGCTGCAGGTGCTTTGATTGTTGAAGAAGCGGGAGGTAAAGTGAGTGACTATTCTAATACTGGCGACTACCTTTTTGGCGGCGAAATTCTTGCAGCTAGCCCAGAAGTATATTCAAAGGTATTGAGCATCATACAATCCAATCTTAAAAAATAAATCATTTGCGCATGTCAGAAGAACCTGGGAAAATTAAAAAAAAGGCAGCTAGTTATATGAAGTATGCTGGTCTTGGTTTTCAAATGGCAGCAATATTTTTTATTGGTATTTATGGTGGTCAAAAATTAGACGCCTATTTTGGAAATGAAACTCCAGGAATTACAATCTTTTTGATTTTCTTTTTGTTTATTGGTTACATGTATAAATTATTCAAGGAACTAAAGTAAATTAAAAATTATTACAAGACTTGGTTGACGAGATAGAGCGTTGAAAAGTGGGAGCATCTGCATTAAAAAACAAACTTAAGCAACAACGCAACGAAGTGCGTAACAAATGAAGTGCGATGAACTAATAAACAAAAAGAATTGAGCTTGAGCGATCCAGCAGGGCAACGATTCAGCAATAAAAAAATAGAAATTAATAATCATGGATAAAGACAAATACTATCAAAGAATACAATTAGCAGCCAATTTTATATTAAAACAAGGGGAAGGAAGAAAGCCTAAATCGGCTATAATGATGGGTACAGGGCTGAGTAGTATAGTGGATGACCTGGAGGATGCCATTTCTATTGATTACAGTACCATTCCATATTTTCCACAAAGTACAGTAAAGAGTCACAAGGGTAAATTGGTCTATGGCACCTTGAATGGAACGGAAGTGATCATTCTCTCAGGGAGATGGCATTATTATGAAGGATATAGCACCAAAGAGCTTACTTTTCCTGTTCGAGTAATCAAGCAAATTGGAATTGAGAATATATATTTTACAAATGTTTCGGGCAGTGTAAATGAAGAGTATGCCGCAGGAGATCTTGTAGTCATTAAAGATCACATAAATTTTCTTCCAGATCATCCTCTAAGAGGTCAAAATGATCTTCGACTTGGACCTAGATTCCCAGATATGCTTCACACCTATGACGCTGAGTTGAGAACCCGATTACATTCTGCAGGACAGAAATTGAATATTCCAATTCATCAAGGCGTATATTTTGCCTTGCAAGGACCAAGTCTCGAAACTCCAGCAGAATATAATTTTATACACAAGGTAGGAGGAGATATGGTAGGCATGTCTACGGTACCAGAAGTGATTGTTGCCAAACATGCAGGATTGAAAATAGCTGCAGTTTCGATTATTTCTAATGTATGTTATCCACCAGAAAAGATTACTGAAACCACCATCGAAGGAGTTATCGAAGTAGCAAATAAGGCTTCAAAAAAATTGAACTTGGTCTTGAAAGAAGTATTAGCGAGTTGAATCTAGGAATTATAGATTCCATTTATCTCTTTCGAATATTTCTCTCGTATTACCCTACGCTTTAATTTCATGGTAGGTGTCAATTCTGTTGCTTCTCCATTTGGTCTTATGGCCTCCCAAGTCGTCGGTAAAATTGTGAATTTTTTGATCTGTTCTACATGGCTAAAGTTTGGATTTACATGTTCTATGCATTTGTGATAACATTCCGTTACTTTCTCATGTTTACAAACATCTTCCAAGCTTGTCCATGCTACATCATTGTGCGAACACCAATCTTTGAGCGCTTCTTCTGCAGGCACAATCAGTGCAGAAACAAATTTTTGAGCATCGCCTACAACCATTACCTGCTCTATTAAAAAGTCTTCTTTCAACTTGCTTTCTATAGGTGCGGGTGCTACATATTTTCCACCAGATGTCTTCAACAATTCTTTCTTCCTATCGGTAATTTTCAAGTATTGCGTGTTATTAGGACCATCTACCAATTTTCCAATATCTCCAGTCTTGAACCACTTCTTACCGCCCATTTCTTTGAAAACCTCAGCCGTAGCTTCTGGTTTATTATAATATCCCAACATTACATTTGGTCCATTGACAATAATCTCTCCTTCGCCTTCTCCATATGCAGCATCACTATCATCAATCATCAATTCTACTCCGTCTATTATTGGCCCTACACTTCCAACTTTAGCAAATCCATCGAATCGATTGACCGATATTGTAGGTGAGGTTTCTGTAAGTCCATATCCCTCTAGCACTGCTATTCCCGCCGTTGAGAATACCTTTATAATTTTCACAGGACACGGAGCGGCACCTGTAACTATTCCTCTAATATTTCCACCCAGCGCTTCTCTCCACTTCGAAAAGATCAGCTTATCGGCAATTTTACGCTTTAACGCATCCATTCCGGTAAATTTCTTACCATGCTCATGCGAATCTGCCAATGATAATGCCCAGAAAAATAGTCGTTTTTTGACGCCTTTAAGTGTCAATCCTTTGTTGTAGATTTTTTCATATACCTTCTCTAGCAGTCTTGGCACCGTTGTAAAAAACACTGGCCCTACATTCTTCAAGTCTCCTTCTTCCCCTCCAAGATTGTCTGTACCAGTGCAATATACCGACACCCCCGCATCCGAATAACCATATATACAGGCACGTTCGAATATATGGCAGAATGGCAAGAAACTCAGCACTCTCCCACCAGGGCTTAATGGAAATGATTCCAATGTGGTATCAACTACATGAGATATATTTTGATGGGTAAGCATTACGCCTTTAGGATTGCCAGTGGTGCCTGAGGTATAAATAATAGTTGCCAAATCTTCGGCTTTAATCGAACCCTTGGATATTTTGACTTCCTCGAGACGATCATCATTCATTAAATCCTCAAAATATGGTCTGCCTTCTACTTTATCGAAAGTAAAAACATGTTCGAGATTTGGCAGTTCTTTGTTAGCGGCTTGAACCTTATCCCAGAGATCGTCCGTACCGACAAAACAAGCTTTGACTCCAGAATCATTCAATATATAAACATATTCGTTGGCGCTAATGGTTGGGTACAGCGGGACATTTACAATTCCGAGATATTGAGTTGCCAAGTCGACGATGTACCATTCAGGCCTATTTTTGTATGTCACCATAGATACCTTGTCCCCTTTCTGCAAACCCAAGGAAAGAAGCCCTGAAGCCAATTTTTGTGCTTGCTCAATAAGGTCTGATGTACTATAGAATTTCCATCCATCTCCCTCCTTCCTTCCAAATGACTTTTCTTGAGGATATTTGCTCTGTTGTCTTTCAATATAATCGAATAATCTTGTTTCCATAGGATATTTGCTTGTAGAAGGTGCTAATTACTAAATTATTCTTGTGGAATTAAAAGTTTTTTAAAATATTATTCTCAAATAGCAGTTCTAAGTATGAAATCAATTATTGAAATGAAGTATTTTTATTTACTCATTGTCATCTTCTGTTATTTTTCTATCGATGCACAGTCATTTGAATTGTTCGGTGGTATTTCGAAAAACAAATTCTACGACATAGAAGAGAATTGGACTTACTCTACTGGAAGATATACTTCTGGAAACAATCAATACATAGGAATTGGCCTACATCACATAAGAGTAAGCGATATAGATTTTGGAATAACCATCAGTTACGAAAAATATGGAGGCAACTTGTGGGCAGAAACTGGCGGACGAGGAGGAGGTACAATAACAACAGCAAGTATAGACAAATCAATCCTCACGATGGGAGTACTTCCATTCAATAAATATATCTACCGCAAATTAAAATTGAGTATTGGAATAAACTTTTCCAGTCTCATTAGAGAATCGTTTAGTGGCACCGAAAGATTATCATCCACCCCGACATCATCTCCCATAATTGCAAGTGAAGAATTGAATAAAAAATATAGAAGTTTTAGTACTTCTTTTCTAATTGGATTTAGAGGGGCATTATCCTATGATTTTAAAATTTCAGATAACATTTACATTTCTCCGCACTATGCATATAATATTGGTCTATTTGAAGAATTCAAAAACTTTCCCAGAGCTACAAAATCCATGAGGCATCAGCTAGGTATTGGGCTTAAGAGAGTGCTTGACTAACAATAATTGTCTTTAAGAAATGAACATTAATCCAATTTACAACCCTCATCCAATATCTTTTAAATGGATCAAGTGGTTATTGAGAAGCTGTTTTGTGTTACTGCTAATGGTATTCAGTATTAACTTGCATTCACAAAGAATTGAAGTTTTTGGGGGCATAAACATCACGCATTATTATGATTCCCAAGAGAATACTGTCCCTTATAACTGGTCAAGATATTCATCAAAATCAAATCACTTTTTGGGAATAGGTATCGAAGAAGTAAAAATTGTAGGCCAAAACATCCGATTTACTTTAGACTACCATTTAACTGAGGGCAGCGCTTATAGTAGAGTTGGAACGGCTGATATGTCATCAGACTTTTATGTAATTACAGATAAATCTATACTTTCCTTTGGTTTTTACCCTTACAACCAAAAAATTTTCAATTCATTTCAAATAAGCCTGGGAGCGGTTTATTCATTCTTGATTCGAGAATCCTATAAAGGAATTACAACAAGTTTTGATGCAAATATGAATACTGGAAATTCCTTGGATCTCCAGGGAAGAAAATTTAATTCACCACATTACTTTGGGCTACAAGGCAGATTAAAATATGATTTCACCCTTTCGAAAAGAGTAGCCATTTACCCTCAACATGCCTTTTATATGGGTTTAGTTGAAGAGTTCAATGATTTTCCGAAAGACACTAAATCCATACGTCACTATTTTGGAATTGGTGCAAATTTCAAATTATAAATCCTAAACAATCTCTCCCCCGCAGCTACTTCCTGCACCTGCCGTACAGCCATAACAATGTTGATTCAGTACAATATCTCTAGCACTTAGCGCCTCCATGTCAAAATCATTGATATGCTGTGATTTGGCAGCCACCTTTAGGTCCAACATTTGATTGAAGTCACAATCGTAGATATATCCATCCCATGACACACTCAACGTATTTCGACACATAAGTCCATCTACAGTGTCTGAATTATATGCTTCGACCAATTCGGTCATGTAAGATTCGTAGTTTCCTGATTCAAGCAGGTAGTCCAAAAATCTGGAAATCGGAAGATTTGTAATTGCAAATAAGTTATTGAAATCAATGCCATATCGTCGTTTCAATTGTCGTTTGAATTCAGCCTCGAGTGAAGCTTGATCTCCTGGAAGGAAGGCACCCGACGGATTGAACACCAGGTCCAATTGCAAACCGCTTCCTTCAATACCATATCCAACCTCATTCAGCATTTGGAGGGCTGCGATGCTATCTTCAAATACACCATCTCCTCTTTGATTGTCTGTCCGGGTCTTTGTAAAATAAGGTAGAGAAGAAACAATGTGCACTTTATTCCTGGCAAGAAACTGTGGCAAATCTGCATAGGATGGATTGGCTTTTACAATAGTAAGATTGCATCGATCTATCACCTGCGCTCCTTGAGCCACACAGGCCTCAACAAACCATCGAAAATGTGGATTCATCTCAGGTGCACCACCTGTAATATCGACAGTTGGAATCTTATATTTTGTAATGATTTCGAGACACTTTTCCAAAGTAGCCCGATCCATATTCTCCTCCTTTCTATCCGGTCCAGCATCCACATGACAGTGGGCGCAAGTCTGATTACATAGTTTGCCTATATTCAATTGGAATATTTCTACTGCCTTGGGTTGAATTGGATTTCCGACCTTCGACATGAAATTTTCGAATTTATGATCTACAAGCTCCTTCCCATTCAATACTTGCAATTGCATGAATGTATCCGAAAGTGCATGATTTGTTCTCTTAAGAGATTTTGTCTTTTGTTTGACTCCCATTCTGGATTTACATTAATTTTTCCTTCACCTGATTCATCATCATCACACTATTGGCTAGCGTAGCACCACCTTTGATGGCCGCAGCGACATGTACAGCTTCCATCATTTGTTCTTCATCCGCTCCCGAAGACAAGCAACTACTGGTATATGCATCCATACAATAAGGACAATTGGTCGCATGAGCCACGGCAAGAGCAATGAGATTTTTCTCCCTTTTGGTCAATGCTCCTTCTTCAAAAACGGAACCATACCAATCAAAAAATTTGGATCCCATTTTCTCCTGAAATTCTACAATATTTGGAAATTTCTTTAGGTCTTCTGGTTGAAAATATCCTTTGCTCATCTTGAATTTTATTTAAAAGGTAAAAATAGATTGTATCTTCATTAGTAAATGTGAAAGCTAGGACAATTTACACTTTAAAATTTGCTTTCAGATAACCACAATTTTAGCTTGAATGTCCTTTCTGAAACCAGTTCGTCTCATGAAAGCCAAATTATCTTCATTTTCAATCTCTACAAATCTCTGCCTTTTTTTATTACATGCAAAAATTTTTTTCTTCTTGAATTTGCTTAAATCATGATTTTCATTTAGCAACTGAATAGTTGATTCTAATTGTTTTAGTGCTTCTTCTTGCCATGGTGGCAATTTGTCTTTTAGCTCAACTAAGTACAAATGAGTTTCAGTAGTTAGCATACAATCACATCTTCCTCTACCTATATATTCATGATCTTGTAAAACACATTTGTCTATAGCAGTCACTGTAATTTCTAGATGATTTCCATTTCTAACTTCTGCTATCCAATTTGCGGTATTTTCAAAATCTGGGTAAGCCTTTACAGTATCATTATCATCACATAAGCCAAATATTTCTTCTAAAGTTGGAGGATATTTACAGGCTTCATTAAAAAAATCCAAGCTCATAATTCCAACTCCTGTTCAATTTCCAATAAACAATCAAACATTTCATTACCATGTCGTAATGACTCATATAAATAATTATTATCAGAAGGTATTCCTTCATTCATTGGTAGTTTTATTATAGAACCGTCATTTACATTAAGTTGATAAACAAATACTTCAATTCCCGAAACAATGGATTTGCTAGAAATAACCTTCTCTAGCCTAGCCATCAATTCATTAGAATTATTTTTATTCTTTATTTCATTTTTTAGAAAACCCGCTTGAATAGCAATACTTGTGAAATTTATCAAATAAGGGCTATGAGTAGTCAATATAAGTTTATTCCCATTATTCATATTATTAAACTCGAATAGCTTTTTAAGTAATTCCCATTGTGATTCAGGAAACAAATTTTGCTCTGGTTCCTCAACAATATTAACAAATGCCCTATTTTGAAATCGCTTTATGATTTCATCGATCATTTCAACCCTTGAATCAGTCATAATATCAGTTCTCTCCAATATTTTACTTATCTCCTCACTCATTCTTATGCTGTGCTTTACACTAATATTGTCAGGATTTATTTCAGAGCCAGAGTTAATAATTTGAGAAAGGCTCAAAGAAACAATATATAATGGGACAATAGATTGAAATCCACTCGATGCTGCTAAAAGATTTACATTAAAATCTTTTCCAGTAATAAATGAAGAATCCGACTTATGGTCATATTTGTAATAAACATCGTTTATAGGTAGTGGAACTTTATTACTTTTAAATTCATTTTGCCCTCTCTTTAGTTCTTCTGCAAATTCAAATAAAGGTTCAGGCAATCCTCTAACACCTGTGGCATTTTTTATTACACTCAAAAAATTTCTTTCTGCGGGTACGTACATTATTTTGGGTACCACAAAACTATTCGAATTCTTCTGATCAATTTTGAGATATTTATTTTTAGCATCATAGCTTATTTTTAGTATATCGCCATCATATTCAATTTCGGTATTATCCCTAAAATACCCCATAAGATTTTGATAATCAAATAATCTTCTAAAACCTTTATTCGTCATATCTACACCAAAATCTCCTCGGTTAACAGCTTTTTCAACCCAGCTAAGAGTGGAATACACCTTGGCTATAGTACTCTTTCCACTGCCTTGATTACCAATAAAAATGGTAACCTTATTTATGACAATCCAATTCTCTCCCAAACCAATTTTAATTGGTCCAAAATTTTTAATTTTTAATTTACTCATTTAATCATTAAATTAGTTCCGATTGTTCATGATCAAAGTTAGTCAATTCTATTGTTATTTGAATATTTGTAAATTCACTAATTAAAATGGAAAGAACCAATGCCTAGATCTGCCTTCTTTGCCTGGAATAATCATATTTTAACTGCCTATTAAATTTCTCAAATAATTATTCTTTCTTAAAATAGTGATTACTCGATCGTATCTTTAATTGACTTCTCACATTTTCTTTATGTAAGAAAGCACATCATTATACAAACCCGATTGATTGGCAAAAGTTGCATAATTCTTAGCAGTATTAAACCAATCGACAGTAGATGCCTGATGTCTCTCTGCCGCCTGAAGCAAATCCTTTGTAGTGATCGGTTTGGGGATTCCTGAGATTAGTGCTTCTTCCAGTTTGGCTTCAATTGCAATATCTACCAAGGCATTGATGTCGGCTCCAGAGTAATTCTTGGTTTTCTTGGCTACTTTTTTATAATCAATATTCTCATTGGGCTTCCCCTTTAATTTTAGCTCAATAATGATTTCCTTGCTCTTCAAATCTGGTGGTGGCACAAAAATAATACGATCAAATCTTCCAGGTCGGCGAAAGGCTGAGTCCAAGTGCCATGGAGTATTCGTCGCTCCAATGATCAATAGCCCTTCATTGTCATGTTGTATTCCATCCAACTCGTTCAGAAATTGATTGATAACCTTTTTGCCAGCAGACTGTAGCATATCCGATCGCTTGGCAGCCAGGGCATCGATCTCATCAAAAAATACAACACATGGTGTATTTTCTCTTGCCTTGGAAAATATATTATGAAGATTTTTTTCACTATTGCCATGCCACATATCCAGAATATCATTCAGACTTACATTGATAAATCCAGCATTGATCTCACCTGCCGTAGCTTTGGCCAAAAAAGTCTTGCCACAACCTGGAGGACCGTAAAGTAATATTCCTCCTCCAATTTTCTTACCATAGGCGGCAAAGAGATCAGGATTTTCGAGCGGCTTGATAATCTTTAAGTCGATTTCCTTTTTGATATTCTCCAATCCTCCGACATCGGCAAATTTCACATTGGGCTTTTCCAAAAAACCGTCTTCGACCGACTCTGAATTTCTTGTTTCACTGACTCTAAAAACAGCATCCAATTCCTCATCATTGGCTTCTGGATTGACCAGCAATACCATCTGATACAATTCTCTAGCACGAGTGAGATTTTCCTCTTTCAAGTACGCCTTCGCCAATATGATTTTCCCTGTGACTGATAGTTCGTCAACGTGATCAAGCTCTTCAAGAATAATAATTGCAGTAGAAGTCCTTCCTTTCTTTAAATAGATATTGGCCAAGAATACTTTGCCTTCGACATTAGAAGCATCAATTTTGAGCAATTGATTTACTTGTTCTTCAAACTCTTGAACATAATAGGGAAGATGCTGCATTTTTCTAATCAACATCAATCTAAGAAATACATTTTCAGGAGAAAGTGCAACGGCATTCTTTAACTCTTCTACTTCTGAGTTCATTAGAAAAGAAATAAATAAGGTAATTCAATATTAAATTTCAGACTACTTGATAGAAGTCTTAGTCCTCAACCTCACTTTTCACCAATAATCGGAATCCATTTCCATGAATATTGACAATTTCAATATCTGTATCTTCCGCAAGGTACTTTCGTAATTTGGTAACAAAAACATCCATACTACGAGCTGTGAAGTAATTGTCCTCACCCCAAATCTTTTTAAGTGCTTCTGACCTAGGTAAGACATTGTTTTTATTCATGCAAAACATTCTCAACAAGTGTGCTTCCTTGGGTGATAATTTCTCTTTGGTCTTTTCACTACCTCCATGATAGGTAAGTATCCTTAAAGGGTAATTGAAATGATAATTACCAATTTCGAATTCTTTGATTTCTTCTTTTGGATCTGGAGCTTTTTGAGTTCTCTTCAATACAGCCATAACTCTGTAGAGCAACTCCTCAGAATTAAACGGTTTAGTGATATAGTCGTCTGCCCCAATTTTGAACCCTTCTAAAACATCTTCTTTCAATGTCTTTGCGGTAAGGAAAATTATAGGCATTTCGGTATTCTCTTCTCTTATGTCTCTTGCTAAAGAAAAGCCATCCTTTTTGGGCATCATGACATCAGTTATACACAAATCATATTCCCCTTTTTTAAATGCTTTTAATCCCTCTTCGCCGTCTGTAGCGAGCGTAACATCATATTCATGCATTTCTAAATATGATCTCAATACGTCACCGAAATTTTGGTCGTCCTCAACTAGTAATATTCTATATGCCATTTTTATAAAATAAAGGTTTGTTTTTTAATGATCTTCACGTGGTTTTATGAGGTAAATAAACAGAAAACGTACTTCCTTTTCCTAGTTCACTTTTTACATTTATCGTGCCGTTATGTGCATCGACTATCGCTTTTACATAACTAAGTCCTAAGCCAAAACCTTTAACATCATGAATGTTGCCAGTATGAGCACGATAAAATTTTTCAAAAATATTTTTCACTTGATCCTTACTCATTCCTATTCCATTATCTGAAATATTGATCTCAATCCCATTCTTTTTATTGACGGTTCCAATTTTTATAGAAACTTCATCAGAAGAATACTTTTCTGCATTGTCTAATAAATTGTGAATAATATTGCTGATGTGAGTGGAGTCGGCTTGAATAATATGTTCATTTGCTTTCAAATCAGTCCGTAATATACCATTTCTTTTTATAATTCGAAGATTCATGTGCTCAGCAGCTACCTCTATAAGTTGGTGAACATCTACAGAACTGAGTTTTAACTGAAAATCCTTCTTATCCAACATGGCCATTTGTAACACTTTTTCGACCTGACTTAACATCCTCTTGTTTTCCTGTTTGATGATGTTTGTAAATCGCATTACCTTATTTTCATCTCCCAGAATCATGGGGCTGCCTATAGAATCAGCGGCTAGAGAGATCGTAGCAATCGGTGTTTTGAACTCATGAGTCATATTATTGATGAAATCGGTCTTCATCTCTGAAATTTGCTTTTGTCGCAATACAATGTAAATCACATAGCCAAAACAAAAAAGTACTAAACCTGTAAATAATATACTCATCAACAACGATGGAATGACAGCACTCCACAAAAATTTATTCTTGGTAGGGAAATATATTTTCAAATAACCTGGAATAAAATCCTTGTCCGTCTCCCCTGTAGAAGGAGCAGCTGGCGAATTGAAAAGTGATATTTGATATGGACTATTGTACAATTCATTCCCCGTCTTCACAGGACTACTAGAATTGCCAGAAGAAGTAATTTGAGCTGTGTAGTTTCCATTCATAATGATAAAACTCTGCACATCGTTGGAGTAGATCCCATAATCAAAATCCAAGAGGATACCTTGCTGTTCTATTTCATGTTTGATGTAAGTATCAAGCTTATCTTTGTCGATTCTTTGTAAAAAAGTTTCTGGAAAAATATCCATATTCAAAGCCATCAAATCCAGGTCCAATTTCTTAAGCTCGAATTGTGTCTTATTCCCTTTATAAAGCTGATCGAATGGATTTTTTTTGTTCGAAAAAAACTTTTTGTCCAAATTTCGGAGCGTTAGACTTTTTTCATTTTGTGCATCGTCTAGCAATCGTTCTTTTACTATTCCAAGAGCAATCCTTACCTTATCATCAAAGTTTTTCTTGTCTTGATCTATGGCGGTATCAAACCATATCATTTGGATTATGCCTATTCCTACCATGGAAATTGCCATAACTCCAATAATCAACCACATTACTCTTTTCTTCATGAGAAGTTATCATTAAAGTGATAAAACTAAGCAATAGTATTAAATGTATACAATGATCTTATGGTTTAACTGTGATTTAACTTCAATACTCAAGCCTAATCACAATTATTAAAGAATAGGAATACCCAGTGCAATATCCATCTTTCTCTCACTAAATAATAGCTATCACTTCTAGTATGCTCTTTAGACCCAAAGCTATGGTAATAGCAAGAATAAGCAAACCGAATGCATTCTGCCAATTGTTATTTCTATGATGGGTCATAACCGATCTTTTATTGACAATCCACAACAAAAATCCAGCTATTATAGGCAGTAAAATTCCATTTGTCAATTGTGCATATTGTATTACTTCAATTGGCTTCCGTCCAAGACAGGAAAACAATACTCCTATTCCAAGGATCGACATCCAGACACTTCTAAATGCCCTGCTCTTCATATCCCTGTCCAAATCCAATAATTCAGTACAGACATATGCCGCGGCCAACGGAGCTGTAATGGCAGAAGTTATACCCGCGGCAAATAGCCCCAATCCAATAACATAGCGAGCAACAGGGCCCAAAATATTTTCCAAACTTGCTGCCATGTCCAATGCGTTTACGACCGTCAATCCCTTACCATGCAATGCTGCCGCGGCAATGATGATCATGATGGACACTAATCCGCCAAGACCAATTGATATGTACAGATCATTTCGAACATCAGACAAATGATTACTTCCTCCCCATTTTTCCTTGACCAATGAAGCATGCAAAAAGAGATTGTAAGGAACCACTGTAGTACCTACAATAATCATAACTTTGAGCGTACCTTTATCTGGAATAGATGGAATAAACATTCCTCTTAAAATATCAATAATTGAAGGTTGTGTTGCAAGAGCAGCAATCAAAAATGAAATACTCATAATCAAAACCAAACCAATGAGCCAACGTTCGATTATTTTATAATTTCCGATATACAATAAGATAAAAGCGACTCCTCCTACAACCACTCCCATCAGATTAATATCATTAACCGCGAATGGTACCTCCATTGCTTCTGCTCCCATGATAGCACCAGATATATTACCAGCCTCGTATGCCGCATTTCCAATAACAATTGCGGACAATACCAGAATTACACTTAATGTTTTCAATATTTCATTTGGCGTCTCTAGTCTGATAATCTCTGCCAATCCCTTATTGGTAACCAAACCGATTCTAGCCGACATCTCTTGCAGCACTATGGTCGCAATAATTGAAAAAACCATAGCCCATAATAAATCAAAGCCATGATCGACTCCAGCAATCATACAAGCAGTAACAGTGCCAGGACCAATAAAGGCAGCAGCAATCAAAGTGCCAGGACCAATTTTTGAAAACCATTGGGACATGTAGGGAACGCGAGTTTTGATATGAAGTAAATATAGGAATAAATAATATATCCCTCCTCCATTTCAAAAATTCGTAAGAAAATCTGACTTCAATATAAATAGATCTATGACAAGCTTAAGATCTGATCAGATATACAGATACCATTAAAAACAAAAAATTTACTAAGACTCTCCTTCCTCATCCAAAACGATCACCCTCAATGTCTCAATCTTAGTATCCGAAACAACTTCAAAAATAAATTTATACCCATTCAAAATCAATTCATCTCCTTGTTCGGGAATGGTCTGATTGGTCATGACGATGTATCCAGAAAGGGTATGAAATTCTCCATCTGGAAAATTTAAATTCTCATATTTTTCATTCAATTGATCCGTTTCCAATCTTCCTGAAAACCTATACTCATTTTCCGATATCACTTCTTCAATATAGCCTTCTCCATCATGTTCGTCTTCGATTTCTCCAAAGATTTCTTCCAATATATCTTCCAAGGTTATAAGTCCGGCAGTACCACCAAATTCATCCACAACACAAGCAATCGAAGTGCCTTCTTTGATAAATTTCATCATTAAATCCTGGACATTCATGGCTTCAGGCACATATGAAATCGGCATGACTAGCTTTCTCAAAATTTTTGGATTGTCCAATAATTGTTGATGATGTATGTATCCAATGACATTCTCTATATCTCCATCCTTGACAATAATTCTTGATAATTTTGCTTCTATAAAAGTGGCCAACAGATCGTCAATGGTGTCTTTTTTATCAATATGAATAATCTCATTTCTCGGAATCATGCAATCCCTTACTTTTACTTGCTTAAGATTAAGCGCATTGGTCAATATTTCTTTGTCAATAGTCTCCTCTTCCGAAATAGAATCATGAATAAAATGCTCCAGATCAATCTTCGTCAATACATTTTCGACCTCATCTACGGGAATTTTAAATATTGATTTCAATAGGATATTTGAAAGGCCCGTCATGATGGACGCCGGCAATATCAAAATCCACTTCAAAAAACTGAGCAGGTAACTGAATCGATAAAGAATCTCATTCGCATATAGTCTAAACAGTGTTTTCGGTAAAAACTCACCAAAAATGAGGATAACAACAGTGATAATCAATGTCACCACTACCAGCAAAAGAGTAGATTCTGATCCAAGAAACTGACTCAACCACGGTTCGATCAGCTTGGTCATGAAGATTGTAAAAATAACCAGTGCAATATTGTTCCCGACCAACATTGTACTCAAAAACCCTTTTGGCTTTTCGTAAAAATTGGACAATATTTGACCTCGACGATTCCCTTTATTTCGAATCACTTCAATCCCCAGCTTATTAGCAGAAATAAATGCTATCTCCGAACCCGAAAAAAAAGCAGAAAGCAAAAGAGTAATTAGTATAACAGCAATTGTCACAATCATAATACAAATATACGCCTATTATAGATATAAAATCAAATTGCCTCATGGACGTGTGTAGAACAAATTATTCAGCCATGGTTAAAAAATCTCAAAAACATAAGTTTCTATATAATTGAAGATTCCTTAGCCATGGCTGAAATCAATGAGGATGGTTGCACATACCTCTGTTCCTTGAATATTCCAATAATAGTATCAATGGAATACGATACGCTTGTTGTGCACCTCGTCTCCAAGTTTTACCTGAAGAATGTAGATGCCTTTGGTCAGGTCATTGAAATTCAATTGAAATTCATCGCCATCCAATTTCAAGTCTGCCCATTTCTTGACCATCCTTCCATTTACGTCCCACAATAAAACTGTATCATCCAATTTCTCTTTACCATTGACTGTTACCCAGATAGAACCATTGGTAGGATTTGGATAGACGGAGATTCCTGTAGAATTATTTATATCCGCCTCAGTCAAAGATCCTCGACTCACAATGGGTTGTTTTATTTTAGCGCGCCATGGATCCAGGTAGGGAATATTTTGGGCAATTCCAGCATAATCCAAAATACCACGTGAAACAGAACCAAAACAGGTGTGATCTTCTGAAAATGAATACAATAAGTCAATTGAGTATTCTGGTAATTCTTTAAGACTGATCTTTCCTTCACTGATCTCTATGAGTAAGCGACAAAGTTCTTTCTCACGCTGGGAAAACATACTTCCATTTTCCAAAATACTATAGGCGTTTTTGTATTTATCCATCTTTACAAAACTCCTGAATGCCAAGAATACAGTTTCAGGATCTTTACTAGAACGGACAAGCTTCATGGCCTCATCGAATTTGCCTTCCTCAATAAGCTCAATAATATTGCTACTTTCCTTTTGTTTAATTCGTCTCAGAGCCTCCATATGTCTTTCATAACTTTCCAGTTCTGGGCTCATCTGAATATTACCTTTGGACGTTTTTATAAGTAAGCCAACAGAAAGTAAGGCTGATTCAGGATCATCAAACAATTGCAGATCTAAAGAAGCCATTTTTTGCTCTATTACCTCGAGTTCGTTCTCTTCCAGAATAAATAATTCCTCCGTTCGATCATGATTGCCGTCCGTATTTGCAGGATTGTTAATAACGCAATCACCTGTATGGGTAACTAATCCGAACAATACACGTGTAGGATCAAAATCAGTTGGCACTGCTACTGGGTGAGTATGGTATCGAATGGCTGTTCCATAAGTAGTAGGCGTTCCAGGAAAGACAACATTCGGGTTAAAGCCTTGATAATTGATGTGTTTATAAATGTCACCCGTACCTGTATGCAGGAATAAATTTGCTGCTGATATATGCGTAGGAAAAAATTGACCTTGAGAAGGAAAAAATGAAAGATTACCTGGTGTACCTGGAGTGACGTAAATACCCCTGCTACAACGGATCTCATTACAACGGATTTCAGCATGGCTGTTATCATGAAAAGCATGGATGGCCATCATCCGATTACTAAAAAAAACATTATCCTCCACAGTCGCTCCAAGAGCTCCCGTATTGTTCAGCACTACTGCTCTCACTGAATCCTCCTCACAAGAGTGGCCAGGTAAAAAGCTATTTTCTTGAACTTCCACTCCAGCGGTTGATTCGAGATAAACTCCCCAGGGCTTTACGATCTTGTTATCACACGGCGGACCATTGCCCACGCCAAGAATATTTTTAAATTCATTTTCTCTAATCAAGACACTAGAACCTCCATTTACATAAATACTCTGTGGAACATCTTCGAAAATGGACTCCTTTACAGTCAACGAATCCAGGTTCGAGCTATTGAAAACGATGCCTTTGGTAAGATCCAAGAATCGACTGCTAAATACCGAATTGCATCCTGAAGGCCCCATGCTCAAACATATGCCTCGCACTTCAAAATCTGAATCTACGGCATATATACCAATACCCCTTTTGTCGATCGCAAAACTTGGTTCTGAATTCTGGAATTGGCATGCCTCAAATTCTACTCCATGCACATCCCACAAACGCACAAATGTCGAAATTCCTGAAGTGCCATCATAATTGAGATCAGGCAGTAGGTCATTGCACCAAAACTTACATTTCCTAAAATAGGAGACATTATCAAATGGGTAAGGGAGCATTTCAACTGCAAATCTACAATTGAGAAATTGAGCTTGATCTGCAAATATTCGGCCTCCTTGGGTATTGGCGATGCCATAGCCTTGTGCCCTGATAGCATTTTTTGCATGTTCCAAAGTACCGCCATTAATGATTTTGATTGTACCGTGATTGGGGTCAAGGTCCTGAGATTCCTTCAGTTGTACAACCGACTGATCTCCGATCAATTCTACACCCTGCCAGAGGCGGTCGCAGGTATTGGTAATTTTACCACCATCGATCAACAATCTGGCATTAGGTTCGACGGTAATCTTTTTCCCTCCAGCCATCTGTAATTCACCTGTAATGACCAAAGTTTGTCCAGAAGGCACAGTAATATTGACTAAAGACTCTTGCACACCCGACACAGGCGAAGTCAATACTTGTGAGTGTATCAAATGAGCAGGGATAGGAGACCTCCAACAGCTTCTCCCGTGAGTACCTGCAACGACCTCACCACCACAATTACTAATTTCCAGATCGGTTACAGAGACTTTAGGCAGGCCATCGTTGAAGCATTCCCATCCAGACATGGTATTGTCTCGATAATAAACACCAACCTCTGTCCCTGTAAAAAGCAAGTCGTTTCCATTGTCCGCCATCTCAATGGAATGACAAGGAAATGGGGGTAGACCAGTTGAGTAATCAATCCAATTACTGCCTCCATCAGAAGATTCCAAAACCTTTTTCTCTCCTGGATTTGACTTTCCTGTAAGTGATATCCAAAGGTGATTTTCGTCCGCTGGATCTACAACAATATCACTAATTCGTTTCCAGGACATAGTTTGATATAGCGGTTGAGTGGCACCACTTGAAAGAGTTACCGTTGAGGTTCCAAGGTCAATGGGCCAGGTTTGACCTCCATCTGTGGATTTGTATAGTTTCTTGTCTGCGTTGGCAACAGCTCCGCTAAAAGTTTTATTACTAGACATATAGATTGTGGTGGCGGTCCAAGGTGTGGTATGGCTAATTCCAAGAGCTCCGATTCGTTTGAGCGCGGCGGGGGAGGTGTACGAAGACCATGAATCCGTTATATCATCAAAAATGTTGATTGTATCAGTATCTCCCCAATAAACAATGTAAGGATTCATGGGATGAATCTCTAGAGCACTACCTATGATAAAATCTATGCCCCTGGCATCACCTGTGATATTACCTACACCACCAGTGGCTAGATTATATTTTTCAAGCCTTGTATTTCGATTTCCATATCCAATGTGGCTCCCATCATTTCTAAATACAAACTCGTTTCCATCACCAGTTTTCATTTTTTTCCAAATTCCTTCTTTGTACGAAAAAATACCACTGTGTGTATATCCGCCAGCGATGTAATTTGGTGCGCGTTCTGCAACATCCAAACCAATAAATTGTCCTACAGAGAGATTTTTTCCGTTGAGGTTTTCATGTGTCGCCGAATTACTGTACCAATTACCCGTCGAATCATCATACTCTGTAAGGCAACGACTTACTCCTCCATCATTGGCTGTGTAAATGTGCACGTGTTCATCATCTACTCTGACAAAATGCATATCCCGGATGTCTACATGCCCTTGATATACATGTTGTGCTGTTTGATATCCTGACCAAAGAGTGTAAGGATATGCATACATGTATTCGTAATTGCCTCCATCTCCCGTATAAAATTGTTGCGTGGTAGCATTAAAAGCGATGGGGTTTTTCGGTCCTACACCTCCCATATCAACAGCTGGATTAATCATATTCCAATTATTACCACTGTCGTCTGTCGTGTATACAAAACGATCTACTCCTCCAGACAACTTTTTCGCATCGAGAGAGATCCCCAGCACTTGTCCAAATGGGTGTTTCGGTTCCGAAATATTCATCCTGTGAATAGTGTCTATATCTATTACCCCCATTGCTAAATAACTGGAACGATTTTCCCAAATTGGTGTGGGAATCATATTGTTATATCTCCAAAGCTTGTATTTTCCTCCCCATTTTCCCGCTGTGATAAGATGTATGTTTCCTAGAACATCTATCTCAATATCAGTAAAAATATGATGCAATGGATTAAGTGGAGCGGTGATGAAATCAGCAATCGAAGCAATATTGCTCCAGCTGGCGCCTACATCATCAGATTTATAAATCTGTGTTTCAGTGATAACATACAACTCAACATCTGTAGTAATATGCGGAATTTGCACTGCGTTTGAAGAAATCTTTTGCACTTTGACACACTCGCCAGGAGCGTATAACGCGGCGAATGCGGTGTTTTGGGTCCAGGTCTCTCCGTGATCACGTGTTTCCAGTACCCCCACTCCAAAATCATCGAGTGCATCATAATGGCTTCCTCCCCTTGTACTCGCAAAGAGGTGGGGAGAGGTAAGTGGGTCAGGACTAGGATCGGGATTAGGTAAAATCTCTGTTGCAGTAAACATGGGAAAGCCCAAATCATCCGTTACATTACGCCATCGCTCTTCCAAATCATCAAAGTCCCTCTTCCATAGGCCTCCACCAGCTGATGAAACTATGATATAAGTCTCATTAGAATCAACATAGACTTCTTCTATATAGCCCATATCCTGTGAGCTAAGAACCTTAGGACCTACAAGTCTCCAATCACTTGGGTCACTGCCTTCACAATAATCATAATTTGTCTTTGCTTGAGCATTGGGCATCATTTGGGGAATCATCTGAGCGATTTCACCAGATTCATTGAGTCTGTCTTGCCAATACATCTCATATCGAGCCTTTTTTTTGGGAGAATTGAATCGTACTTTCTCCTTAAACGATTCCCATGATCTTGGGGAAGGTTGCTTTTTTTGTGCATGTAATTGTTGTGTAGCGCTAAGGACCAAAATCCATGCTAACGCAAGATACTGTAATTGTCGCATAATTATTTTTGAAATATTGTTAAAGATTAGGCTGAAAATTGCCCATTAAACTATCCTTTCAAAAATAAATCCATGGCGTCCCCTTTAATGTGCTTAATGATTCAATGCCGCATTTGAATTATTAATTCATCGATTTGAATTATTTTGAATTATTACCTGTGTAAGAAAAAGCATTCAATTCCATTTCAGACTCAAATCAGTTTTATATTGATATGAATTTTAAATTACTGGTATTGACATTTTTAAAATTGTGCAGTTCAAAGAGCAGACATCAATCATTCCATCGATAGGTCTCTACAGGAATTTTAGCAAGATCTAATACGCGGTCTACCACAGTAAGACAGGCATCATCGATAGATTTGGGTTGACTATAAAATGAAGGTGTTGCAGGACAAATGATTGCACCAGCTCTTGTAAGCTCCGTCATATTTTGCAAGTGAATCAAATTATAAGGAGCTTCTCGTGGAACAATAATCAAAGTCCTTCTTTCTTTCAATATAACATCGGCGGCTCTGGTCATGAGGTCGTTCGACAGTCCAGAGGCAACTCTTGCAAGAAGTCCCATCGAAGAAGGGCAGATGATCATGGTGTCATATCTTGCTGACCCTGAAGCAAAAGGTGCCATAAAATCATTTTTATCGTAAAATGTAAACGGGTAGGCTTTCTTATCAAAGGGACCAATCTCAATCTCCCAATTGACAATAGCATTATCTGACATCACAACCCCAACAGTCAAATCTTTTATCCGACTCAATTTATCCATCAATAACTTGGCGTAAATAGACCCACTTGATCCTCCGATTCCTAGAACTATTTTTCTATTCATATTACTGTAAAGGAAAAACGAATAAAATTGTTGCGTATTTAATAAGGTTGTGCTATCGTCTAGGAATCAATGTTGTCGGGTAAGCAATCACACTTTGATTTCCACTTTTACTAACTGATGAAACACCAAAAAGGTAATTATCAATCACAACATTCTCCAGGGTATATTCCGATACTTTCCCTACAAACTTGCTATGCTCCCAATAAGGTGATGTCGTATCTCTCCAATGTACGATATATCCCAAGGTGTTTTCATCTTCATCAATATCCCATTTCAATTTAGTGGACGGTTTTACGGCACCTCCAATCATCAAACCTGAAGGCGGTTTTGGCGCCCAAGCTATTGATGCCAAATTAATAGCGTTGACTGCGGTCAATTTAGCGCAGAAATCAAAATCAACTCCTTCCAACACATCACCATATTCTATACCATCTTCAGTTCTGATATCCTGATGCTGGCGGTTATAGTTTTCATGAGTTTCCATGATTCGAATCCCCGCATATCCTGCATCGTTGAATGGTCTATGATGGCCTCCCCTTCCGAAGCGATCCAGACGATAAATCATTTTCGGCTTCATTTCAGGCAAATATTGTGAAGTCATGCGATGTACATACCTGGCCAGCTGCCTGCTCGGACCATCAACTTCGCCTCCATAAAATCGTTTCCAAATTCGCTTTTGTTCATCTTCATCCGGACTGTTGGCCTCTGAGAAAATCCGAAAACTTCGATTATCAATTATACCATCGATTCCATGAATATTCCCGATCATATCATTATTGAGGATTCCAATAATATCCCAACCTTCTTCTTTGGCATGAGCTGCCATAATTTTTCCACCAAATAGACCTTGCTCCTCACCTGACAATCCAACGAATATGATGCTTGATTCAAATTCATATTTTGACAAAATGCGTGCTGCTTCCATGACACCTGCCATTCCAGATGCATTGTCGTTGGCACCAGGACTATCATCTTTTCCATTTAGAGGGTCTGATATCCTTGAATCAATATCGCCAGACATTATTATATATCTATTCGGATATAAAGTGCCTCTTTTAATGGCCATCACATTCACGATCCAAGTATCATCTGGAATTCTTCTGGATTCTCCTTTTTTCACTTCACCTCTCTGAAAACTCACCTCCAGGCATCCACCACAATCCCTGGAAATAACATCAAACTCCGACTTGATCCAGCGCCTCGCCGCGCCTATTCCTCGGGTATTGGAGACGGTATCTGAAAGCGTATGTCTAGTACCAAAATTTGCAAGCTTGGTTATATCATTTTCAAGCCTTTCTGATGAGACTTGGCTGATAATTTCATAAATTCTTGAATCTTGAGAAGATGGAGAAAGATTTTGTCCTCCTAAGTTTCCAAATCCCATCACCAGGACAAGGGCAGCAATTATTTGTTTCATTTACTATATTTCTAAGCGTTACAATCTTAAAAATACAATTTATTAGCACAGTTGAAAGTCATAACATGAATTGGGGTATAACTTTTGATATTTTCACTTCAAGCGATGTCCATCAAAAGACATTACCATCTGCTTTATTATACCCCAACTCAAATATCCTAACCCAATAAAATTTTTCAAAAATTTCTCAATCTCCCCAATCTCTCAATTCTCTCCAACCTTTCAAATCTTTCAAATCTTTCCAATCTTTCCAATCTCTCATTTCTTTCTAATCCCCTCACTCCATTACTCGATCCACACTCACCATATCAATGGCCTGCTTCATGGACAATTCACCTCTATTATACTTATGCAAAACTGACTTCTTCACTGAAAATTTCATGTGTCGTGGAAAATCTTTACACCCCTTGCAAGTAGTCATATTGATTTCGAACATCAATATCTCATCAGAATCCAGGTTTTTAATTGTCCTTCCATAGTTGACCAAATTCTCCTTAAAATCTGCTTCAAATTGAGGCAATAATTCCATCACATGATTGTTCCTTTGATCAAGAGTGAGATTCTTCTTATCGATGGTAGGCATGGAGTAAACATTGTTATCTTCATATGAAGAATAAAACTTCATTTTTACAATGACTCCAAAGTTTGACAACTTGCTATATTTAGGTTGACGCTCTGAATAATATGTAGTAGAAAGGTCTTTTTTGTATAATCGATGAAACATGGCACTCAAAGTTTCCAAATCTGGATCTTTTTCATAGCTCATTACATTTTCAACCACACTTACTGCATTGAGGAAGGCGTCTCTGCTAATATTCCCTTTTCGTAAAGCATTTATTTTACCCACACTTACTTCAACTATCAATTCGCTATCAGAATTTCCCTTTTCATTTGTGCTCCATATCGTTTTTGTATTGGCTTCTGCCAAACTGCTTGCCACATATACTCTCTCCAAATTCGTAAGACCGAAGTGAGAATCCGAGCCACCTCTTCGAATTGAGATGCGCTGATTGTCATCCAATTGCCCAATAATACCTGCGTAATCCGCTAAAAATGTTTTACAGTTTTCAACAAAATGATCTTTCTCTTTTTTTGCAGTCTGCTCCAATTCCGCAATTGCTTCAGAATCTTTGCCCTTCGATTTTACCTTGCCATACAATTTCACATGCTTCATGCCTCTATTATTTACGGAAAAGACCACACCATAGTTTTTGACAAAATCGGCTTCAATGTCATTGTCTCCGATACGCCACCTAGGATAATCCTCAGAATTTGGTGTAAGTATTGTACCTAGGGCATTTTCTGCAACTTCTAAATCCCGATGCATTCTTTCATTGTCTATAGACTGAGCAGTTGTAGTGAGCGCAATCGCTGATATAAATATTAGTGTTAAAATATGTTTCATTTCTTTTTTGTTTAATATATGTGTTGGCTAATCCATAAAGAAGTCGCTTTCACATTTCAAAATTTAATAACTTTTGAGACCTGGATCTTCATCTGACAAAGATGTCAACAAAGCATTGGTCTGATTATGTTGATTGTTAATAGCCGTCGCTATTTCACTAAATGCATTTTGTATTTTATATTGATCTTTGATCCTCTTGCTTTCCATATATTCCATAAAACCTGTAACAGAATCTTCCAACTCTTGCCGTTGATTGTCCTCTATACCTCTTATCATCGATTCCAATCTCACATATTGCCCATCCATATTACGACCCACCATATTTTCCAGTTGTGATAGATTTGCATCATGTTTTACAGAAATATTATCGACAGCAGCTGTAATATTGGCTAAATCTGTATTCAATTGATTTTTCAAAATGGCCAATTGATTGTTTTGATCTTTGGCATAAGTACTGATCGCTGTAGCCACAATGTCATCTACATCCTGAGCATTCAAGCCATTGCTGGTGGGTTCACCAAAACTTAGCATGAGGGTATTTCCGTTGTGATTAACTTTAAATCCCATAATCTGCATCAAGAGTGCAAAGCCGATAAAGGCAGCTGCATATTTCAGCCAGTTGGGCAATAGAAATCTTCGATTTCCTGTCTTATTCTCATCCAAAACAGCATTTGCAGTATTAGCGGTATTCAAAGGTTCAAATGCAGGAATCTGGATATTATCATCGCCCCAAACACCTATTTGCTCCTGAGTCAATCGCATTTCCTCTATCTGTGTTCGCAACAATTGGTTTTCTTGTAATTGAAGTTCAAACTGCTTCAAATCTTCCTTACTCATCTCTCCCGAAAGATAATTGATGATGTTTATTTCCGACGGTTCAATGTGCTTCATAGTGTATATCAATTTGAGCTCTATTGAGCATTAAATTTTTTTTTAGGGCATTTAGACCATAGTACATCCTCGACTTCACAGTATTCTCTGAGGTGTCCAAAATTTTGGCTATTTCTCTAAATTTCAACCCTTCATATTCTTTTAATATTATTACTTCTCTTTGTTCTTCAGGTATATGCAAAAGTGCCTTTTTCACACGTTCAATCGCCTCATTTCTTTCCAATATCTCAAGCGGATTCTTATCTATCGCCTTTTGCGAATAAATCACTTCGAGAGGTTCATGAAATTTTTGTTTCCTAAGAAGA
The DNA here is from genome assembly GCA_965230575.1 of Saprospiraceae bacterium. Taxonomy (GTDB): domain Bacteria; phylum Bacteroidota; class Bacteroidia; order Chitinophagales; family Saprospiraceae; genus CAJXUU01. Next base: position 2,771,678 of record OZ246013.1, on the reverse strand, counting down.
TTCCTACACTCGTTGGCTGCTATCCTAAAAATCCAAGGTGTAAAACTAGAGATTTCTCTTAAACCTTTAATATTCTTAGTCACGGACACAAAGGTCAATTGACTCACCTCTTTTGCCATTTCTACCTTACCGGTAAAACGCAATGCATAGCGATAAACATTTGGATACCAAATCTTAGATAACTCCTCTAATGCGTTTTGATCTCCCTTTTGTATTCTCTCAATTAGGGCTTGTAATGCTCGTTCTTCTTTCAATGGTTTTGATGGTTTTCACATTATAGAGAACGTTTGGGATGGAAAAGTTTTACTCAAGGTACATTTTTTTGAAAAAATAAGCTGTGACTCCTTATAAATCCCATGCTTAGGGAATACAAGGATGCAATTTCTAATTGAAATCAAAGCGACAAATGAATGATAAGTAGTGCTTTAAGTCACACATTATCAAAGGCTTTTAAATACGTACGAACATTATTGATGTTATCTTTGTGTATTCTTTGCGAATTCTTTGTGCCCTTTGCGGTTAAAGCCAACATCCAGCCTAGAAAACATTAAGAAAATCTACATCTTAACAAATCGAACTTTATATACCTTACCGCCTTCCTTGATAATTCCAAAATATTGAGACTTGGGCAAATCTTGAATATTCAAAATTCCATTGGATAATTGACGAACATCTACAATTCCACCAGATATATCATAAATCAGCACATCAAATTCTCTTTTTGAGGAAATAGCAAGTGTATTAATCCTTACCGAGTTCTCCGAAATAGTTGGATTAGCTTTTAATTCAATAAGTTCAATATTTTGAACTGTATTTGAAATTCCATTGCCCAGCGCATACAATTCATGTTGCTGGAATCCAATCCGCTTGCTAAGAACCAATTGTCCTTTCACTTTTTGAAGCGCATGTGATACCGTAGTACCTGTTTTGATGGACAATGTATCCACAACTACTGGCTCATCTGCGGTAAAATCATACTTCATCAGTAATTGATAATCATCTTCGGCAATATAGTAAAACTCATTGTTGAAATACTCCATTTTACAGCCGTAAAAAGAATTTCCAGTAGTGGCATTGTTCAAAAATCGGGAAGTCCCATCGGTCAAATCTATTTCAACCACGCCTTCATTAAAATTATCATTTATTCCAAGAATGTACAACTTATCATCCTCTAAAAGACTGGTAGTAAAAGTGAATACATTATCATACAATTTTGTGCTGGACATATCATTGGTATTGAAGCTTATGACCTCCCTTTGGGTTATCAATATAATGTTTTCTCCATAAGAATAATGAGTGATTGGGTCTCCAAAAAAAGCAAAATCGGCAACAGACCCATCTGCCATATCAATAATCTTATTTTGGAAAAAATTCGCCTCATCCATATAGGATACCAGTAAAAAATTATTTATCACGTATCCATGTCCAAATTGCGAAAATGAAAGTGACAATGATGCAAAATACTCGGCTATCGGAATAATCTGACTGGTTGACTTCAGATATACACTCGGAATGTCTACGTGAAATGAGCTGTTACTGAAAATTAATGCTCCTTCGGTACCTGCAGATAGTAACAAAAAAAAGTTGGAAGGATACAAACTACCTACTTCCTGCACATCAGTAAATCCTATATTAGAGGTATGCAGAATTAATGTATCTACTCTCGTAGTTGTAAAATAATAGGTATCCTCGACTAGTTGAAGTCGGTTTATCCTCTCTTCTGGCATATTGGGAAGGGCCTTCAATTCACTGCTGCCAGGTGCAAGTATGCTCCAATCATTATTCTCATTGATAAGAACACCTTCATTAACCAAAACCAACTGGTTCCAATTCTCTCCAAAAGTATTTACCTCTTCTACAACTTTTGACGTTCCAGAGATTGTGCCATCTGTTTTCCATACTGCATCTTGGAGTCCATTGCCCGAGGCTTGAAAATAAAGATTACCATCATTCATAACCACACCATAAAAAGACACGCCTAAACCACTGAGAACTGTCGGACTTCCTTCAGTTATGGTAACAAGGCGAGTCGAAACTTGACCAAGAGAAAATGTAACAGATATACAAATAAAGAATAAGGCATATACTAGATTTTTCATAATAATAATTGGTTTGTAAATGAATCATTCTATTAAGTAAAAATAACATTAATCTGAAAGATTTGCAACCAGTGTTTTTTGAAGAAAACAACCCAGTGAAAGACAATCAATTGAGAATTAGTGATAGTTGATTTTTTATCCTATTAAAAAAATGTATTGTCTTGTGGACATTACAAATGCCAATGATCTTTGAGAATGAGTAAAATTGTATCAGTCCAAATCAGCAAGCCCTACACCAAATTCTCATCATAATATTCCCCCAATTCATTGACCAGGGCATAAAATCTATGCAATCGTTCCATCACTTTCTCCAGCCTTGGACCATTGTCATCCTTGGTCTGAGAAGATGTGACTAAATCCACAGCCTTCTTAAAGCTTGTGGCTAAATGATTGGCATCTGCATCCCGTCTTAGTCCAAAGTAATTGATATGACTGGTAGCACATTCAACATGGTGGATATAAACATCAGCAAGTTCGTGATCAAAAATTGAAATTAGAGAAATCTCCTTCAAGATATTATTGACCTTGGACAATCTTGATCGGGTCTTTCTCCTTTCATACAACCTTTCTATCCCTTTTTTGGCTCGGTCCAATAGTTTTTTCCTATCTGCTACTTCACCCAATTCCATCGTATAATAATCCTTTATGGACTTATATTTGGAATACAGCTTGTCCAACTCCTCTTTTAATTCCTCCTCAGTCAATGAGTCCAGAAATTTTGTAAAACTTGTTTTTCTCAACGATAATAAGATTTGCAATAATGCTATTTGCGCATTAAATGAGTTCTAAAAAAACCAGGCAGAATAGTGAAGTAATTTGATACAGGACTAAAAAGGCATATCATCGTCGCCTCCTCGAAAAAGATCATCTCCATCTTCATAATAATCATCGTCTTCATCTTCAAATTCAAAGTCCACATATTTGTCAAGATACAATCGGTTTTTCTTCTTAATTCTGGATTGCTTATTGAAGAATTCACCACACTCGTAGATATCAAGAATTTCTTTATCCTCACTTTCTACAAAAACCAAATCGATGAAGGATCGAGACTTATTTCCGATGAATGTATATCCTTTCACACCGCAACTACAACCATAACATTCCCCTCTTTCCTTGAGCAAATTAAAGTCGCCCAATTGTGAAAATTCCCAAAATAAATCTCCTAACTTCCTGATGAATAACGACTTGGAATAATCCTGAAATGTGTATTTATCGCTCAATAAAGTGGATACCATCTCGGCATCCATCTTCGTGATAAAATGAATGACAGCATCTAACTGTGTCTTTAAAGCGGGTCGATTGTTCATACGCGTCTTATCTTTAAAGTGCCTTAGGTTATTGCAATATATTAAAGAATTTTAATATATCAACTTAAAACTCAAATTTTACATCCAGAGAGTATTAAGTGCATGCATAACGAATGTCAAAGTCATTTCATTACTAAAATGCACTTCTCAAGACACGAATTGTCGCTTATTGTCTTAATCTATCTTCTGCTTCAAACTTTTCAATTGCCAAATTGATCAATTTTGTGATCAAGTCTTGATATTCAAGTCCCGAATGTCCCCACAACTTCGGAAACATACTGATTTGAGTAAAACCTGGCAATGTATTGACCTCATTTACAATAATCTCACCATTGGTTTTTAAAAACATATCCACACGAGTCAATCCACAACATTCCAAATGAATATATGTGTTCAGGGCTATGGATCGTGCGCGATTCGCCTCTTCCTCTGTAAGCATTGCCGGAATTTCTAAACCCGCTCCATCATCATCTACATATTTATTCTCAAAGGTATACCATTCCGTCTTTGGCAAAATTTCACCGATTACACTAGCAGCGGGAGACTCATTTCCCAAAACGGCACATTCAATTTCTCGACCAGTTATTTTTTCTTCGACGATCACCTTTGGATCATACTCAAATCCTTCCTTGACCGCCTTTTCAAAATCCTCCTCATTATTTACGAAGGAAACTCCTACCGACGATCCCAAATTTGCTGGTTTTATGAACAATTCACCCCCAATTTTTTCTTTGATATCAGAATAAGTAAGCTCATCATTATATCCTTTTCTTAAAGTGACGAAATCAGCAATTCCTATACCCGAATCCCTCAACAATCGTTTAGTCACATCTTTGTCCATCCCAGCTGAAGAACCTAATATCCCACATCCAACACAAGGTAGGCCAGCCACTTTTGCCAGTCCCTGTATCGATCCATCTTCACCAAATGCGCCATGCAAAACTGGATAAAGCACGTCAATTTTTGTGATTACCTGCCCGGAAGATTTATCAATTACAGAATGATCACCAGCATTTTGGCTGAGGTAGACTACATTATCATATTCAGGTAGGGAAACCAATTGGGCATTGCCTGGATTATTCAGCCATAATTCACCTTTATTATAATGCCAAATTCCATCTTTATCAATGGGCAATAAGATCGCCTCGAATTTGTCCTTATCCATGTTTTCTATCACATTGCTCGCGGACAAAAGAGAAATATTGTGCTCAGGCGACCTGCCACCAAATACTACCCCTACTTTAATTTTCTGATTCTTCATATCGTTTTGAAATGCTATTTAACCTATCAAAATCAAAAATAGAAAATTCCTTATATCCCATTCGTGTAATATTAGAATTCGTTGGTAGGATTTTATTAATTGGTTATTGTAATCGCATAATCGCATAATCGCATAATCGCGAAAATAGATTTTGAAATTCCAAACCTAAACTAATTTACTACTTCAATCTCTATCGCCTATCAAGATTCTAATGTGAAATGATTGCCCCGTATTCCTACAATTATTCATAATCAATCATCTCCAATCTTTCTCAATCTTTCCAATCTCTAAAATCTTTCCAATCTTTAATTTCTATTACATTTGTGTCAAACTAAAAAACGAATCATGTCAAACGGATTATTAGCTGGAAAAAGAGGAATCATCTTTGGTGCCCTTGATGAAAAATCAATCGCATGGCAAGTAGCTGAAAAATGTGTTGCTCAAGGAGCAAAAATAACCCTTACCAATGCACCTGTAGCATTGAGATTTGGAGGAATTCAACAATTGGCTGAAAAAATTGATGCAGAAGTAATTCCTGCTGATGCAACGAGCCTGGAGGATTTAGAAAATCTTTTGGTCAAGTCTCAAGATATACTTGGAGGCAAAATGGACTTCATGTTACACTCCATTGGAATGTCGCTCAATGTCAGAAAAAAGAGAGAATACGACAATATCAACTATGATTGGATGCAAAAAACATTTGATATTTCGGCAATTTCGTTTCACAAACTCATGCAAACTGCGATGAAGTTGGATTCGATGAATGACTGGGGCTCAATTCTGGCTTTGACATATATTGCCGCTCAAAGAGTTTTTCCAGACTATAATGAGATGGCAGAATCAAAATCTTTGTTGGAGAGTTTTGCAAGGAGTTTTGGATACCACTGGGCCAAAAAGGCAAATGTGCGTGTCAATACCATTTCACAATCGCCAACCATGACTACAGCGGGTAGTGGGGTAAAGGGATTTCAGGAATTCTTTGACTATTCAGCTAAAATGTCACCTTTGGGCAATGCATCTGCTGAAGCCTGTGCCGACTATTGCGTAGCGATGTTCTCCGACCTTACCAAGATGGTCACCATGCAAAATCTATTTCACGATGGTGGATTCAGCAATATGGGAATGGCACCTGAGGTTTTAGGAATGTAAATTGAGTGGGAATTCTATTAAAAATATTAAGGGTTGTACTTATTATAGTACTGCCCTTTTTTATTTTGATTAGGGGATCGGCATTTATTCATAATCGACATGACCTTGGAGCATGGATGTCATTAGGTGGTGGAGCCTTGATTACTGCTTTTCTCCTGTTTATTTATATGACATTCATTTATAGGAGATTCACTAAAAAATTTGGCGACAGTGACAATCTGAAAAGGAGGAGTCTCTTCGCATTGGCATTGGTAGTCCTATACTGTGGATATGGTTTGTTTTTCATCTCTTCTGACAATTTTAAAAATCCTGCACTCAAGTCGGAAATTTCTGATTTGCATCCCCTACTACGCTTGGGAGTAAGTACCTTCATACTTATGGACAAAAATATGATCATCACTGACGCCAGTCGAGTACCTGAAGATTACAAAAAAATGGGATTGAAAACTGCCAAGAATTCGCTGCATTACAAACAGCAGGATGGATATGCCTATGCCATTGATCTTAGGACCAATAATCGAAATGAAACCAGAAATATGATAATGCAGCTTTATTTTAGGATTCTAGGATTCAATACACTAAGGCATACTGGTACAGGAGATCATCTCCACGTTAGCCTTACCTGTCACTATCGCAGAGGTGCTAGATAAAATTTCCATGAAAATAGTAAACAATCCATTTGCAACTATGTTTCAATTACACTACTTTTGCAACCGTGTTTCATTTAGTTAGTCATGATACGTAAATTTTTTAGTCTCAATCTTGATTTTGCCGGTGCGGCTACAGCTACAATTTGTGCTGTGCATTGCGCAACATTCCCGATTTTACTTTCACTTGGAGTCATCTCCAACACCCAACACAATCATATATTTGACTGGGTATTGATGTCGATTGGAGTTATTATTGCTGGATACATCCTTATCAAGGATTTCGCTTCAAATCACAGAAATATATTACCTATAGCGATTGCGGCAGTTGGATTCATAACACTTTTTATTGGGATAGAAACTCATGGAGAACATTTTTATCTCAACGTTATTGGAGGACTTTTAATCGTTGCAAGCCACTTTTTAAACTGGAAAATATCACATTCCAAAAAATACCTTGACCAATATCCTTAAATTCAATAATTACCATTCAATTATTGCCAATTCAAAAAATTATTAAAAAAATTATTCCTAAATGAACTTTTCTTCGCTAAATTATTTTAGTTTTGGTAGAAGAAATCCTAAAACCGAAAAAATAAAATGATTCTCTTCAAAATAAGAGTTTCGAAAGACGTAATTGGTTTATCGTGATAGCAGAGGTTAGAGACGCCCGTTTCTAGCCTCTCTTTTTTTTATATACTTTTATAATGAATAAAATAGCATGGATCAAGTTGAATTTCTGGTGGGTAGAATAATATTTGGGTAGTATGAATGAAGAATGTTTCGAGTTTTAGCGTTTAAGGTTTTGCAAGGTTAGACGTTGATCAGGCATTAGTCAAAATCTAACCTTGCAAAACCTATTACCTTGTCCCTGCTAACATTAGTAACTAATTGATTTATTGGATCTTAAATTATTATAATCCCACCAACTTTTAATCTTGATCCAAAAGCATTACACGAGTTATTTCACAATTCGATAGTCCTAAAAATAACAAGCTGCTCTTCAAAATATTAAGCAGATTCATATTATCTTGTAGAAATTTTCTTTTTTTAATAATTAATATTTCCACTCCATTAAACCCTCGACCTTGAAGTGAGTCATAGAAGTAATCAAAAAAATAATCAACATGAAACAATTTAAAATTTTTAGCCTTGCACTTTTTTTCATGGTTGGATCAATTCACCTTTCTGCCCAATCTGAAGACGATGCCACAGGTCTTTTAGGTGATAATTTTAGCTTAGAAGGTGCCCTCGATGCATTCAAAAACGCATCAACAATGGAAGATTTCGAAAATCTCCTCAATTCTGAAGATAAGTCAATCAACAATTTAGACCTCAACGAAGACGGTAAAATTGACTACATAAGAGTAGAAGACAATATGGAAGACAACGTCCATGCGATAGTACTTCAAGCTTTGATCTCTGAAGATGAGTCTCAAGATATTGCCGTAATTGAAATCGAAAGAACAGGGGAAGAATCGGCAACTTTGCAAATAGTCGGAGATGAATATTTATATGGCGAAGGTGTATATGTAGAGGCTTTCGAAGAAGAAGCCAGTTCTACCGGAAGAGGACCTTCCTCAGAATATAAAATATCTCGCGTAATAGTGAATGTTTGGCTTTGGCCCTCGGTCAGATTTGTATACCGACCAAACTATGTAGTATATAGATCTCCTTTCAGATGGGCTGTGTATCCAAGAGCCTGGAGACCTTGGAGGCCTCTTTCATGGAATGTATATCATGGCAGAAGATTTCACTATCATCGCCACTATCGACCTGTAAAAACACATAGGATAGTAAAGGCCAGAAAAATTTACACACCAAAGAGAAAGAGCTCAAAAGTGGTGGTCAAAAGATCAAAGACTGTTACTGTTAGAAAAAATAGGAATGACAATACTGTAGTAAAAAGTAAAACCAAGACTACTAAAGTCAAGAAAAATAAGAATGGCACAGTAAAAGGTGTCAAAACCAAAAAGAAGACTAAAGTGAAGAAGGGTAAAAAAGGTACTGTGAAGAAAACCAAAACCAAGAAGGTAAAGAGGAAGAAGTCAGGGAACTAACAATATATGATACTTGTAAAAACAGGAATTGATTAATCGAAGTAGTCAATTCCTGTTTACATTTTATACGCAAATGGTCAGATTTCTAAAAAACTCAGTCTATGCTTGACCCAAGATCAATACTAACCTTCAGGGTTCTCCTCATCACAATCTTCGGCACTGGCACAATTGTAAGTCAAACAATTTTTATTTGGAGTCTTGTAACACCATCCTTGTTGTTGAGCATAAAGTTTTAATTCCAAAACCTTGTTAAAACAACACGTCCAGCTTCCAGTTTCTACATTCGCTGTAGCTGTAAATTGCCCGTCACAATTATAATCATAACTGATTTGTGCATTGTGGCAGATGTCATTGCCTCCTCCATTTGGTTTGGCAGCAGAAGTATTAATGTAGTCTGGATCAACCACAATATCAGATTCATCCAGTTCAAATTTATCTATTAATAATTCTGTTTCCTCGCTGATTTCACCAGCCTCTACTAGCTCATTGCTACATGAAACCATAAAGACTACAAACAGCATAACAATCAAAAAACCTAAATTTAATTTATTCATATTTATAAAATTTTATATGATTAATTAATATTCTGACCACTTGCGATTTTACTTTGCGTTCTAAGTAATATTCCATACTTCTTTTCGTCGTATTTGATTAAGATTGAAAATCACTTGTAGAATGCTTTAGTAAAAACCTAAATCTACCAAGGTGAAAAAGGGAAAACGAGGCTGCCAAAAAGACCAGGGCCAAAAAAGGTAAAGCAGAAAAAATCTGGGAATGAACATTGCCAAAATTTAAAAGAGTACTTCTTGGGATAGTACTTGTTGAAAATCAAACTTATAAGATCATATCCGAGAAACAACAAAATCAATAGGAGGCTGAAAACCAGCCTCCTACTGTAATTTTTAATCACAAATTGATAAACTAAGAAATCGTTCCAAATCTCCCAAATTCATAGGATGTTCATTGATATGTCTTGAAGTAATATCGCCTGTAGCAGTCCATAGTCCATAATCGGAATGATCAGAAGTGGTTATTGATTTTTTATACCCTTCGTCAACACTTCCAACCTCTTTAAAAGGTGTACAATTTTCTTCTAACCTCAATTGTCCTCCAGCCGAAACAAATACGTATGCTTCTCTTTTTTCCCAATCATTGTCCAATATATTCCAGGCAAAAGATTTTGTGCCACCCTTGACACGAGTACCGAAAGCATCATGGCCAAAAAGAAGCCAACTTCCCATAGCAACCTTTCCAGCAATCTCGTCCCATTCATTAGTCTCTAACCTCGACGCCGTACAATCCTGTCCAGCATTTATTGTTTCAGTAATTCGTATTTCACGACGCGCGGATAGTTCTGGGTCCCAAAATGAAAGATCATATATTATTTCGTGCAATCCAGGTGAATCGAAGTCATATTCAAATTCTATTACTTCCGAATCTTCCATTTGGGCCGTACCTCCGTCCGGTAAAGTAATAAACCAATCAGTTCTGGCTGGGTAGGTTCCAATTCCCTCTCCAGGTTTATTGTAAATTAGGAAAAATTCACTTCTTAAATTTTGCACTGCAAGTGTACAATCCACCAACTTATTGGTAACTTCCAAAACAGGAAGGGCTCTTTCAGTTGCTGTTGGAGGCCAATCCCACCAATCATCGTCATCATTATCTACATCTGGAATAATAATCTGTCTCTCAGAACTGATCAATGTAGGATTATACATTTTCATATTGTGTGAAGGTCTTTCTCCAACTTTTTCCTCCGCCAACCAAGCATTTCTTTGAGGCACATTCGCCTTATCAAAGTGATATTGATCTTCACCGAACCAAACATAAATCTGATCACTTATGCCAACTTCATAATCAGAGTTAAACATCAGCATATAAGCTTCATCGTGCAACCATTCTGATTTCATATATGCTTTCCATTCTTCTCCATTTTCAAATGTCATATTATCTCTTAGAGAAAGATCCGCACCCCACTTGCTTTCCATCAAAGTATTTCCTGCACTTTCATCCATCGCTTGAATCAAAAATGCATCTCTATCTTCCGCCGCTTCAATCATTGCTCCCAGCTCAACAATATACTCCTGTGCCGCTTTTAGAGTACTAAAATTGAGCATATTATTATCAAATGTGGCAGTCGAATTTACATTTCGAAGGGTTGATTCAGGGGTAGGTTCAGCAGCAATATCCGCACTTTCATTGGTACAAGAATGAATAGTAACAATGGCAAAATATGCCATGAATAAAATTAAATATTTTTTCAGTTTCATAATAGAGTGTTTTATTTTAAAAGGATTAATTAGGTCATCAAAGAAAAAAGTGATAAAAATTGGCTCTCATCTATTAGTAGCATCAAAACAAAAAATGTAAGCACACTATCCAATTTTTCTATGACTAAGTGCTACTCCGGAAAGCTTCTTTGACCTTGTAATTAATTGATTTTCAGTTATAGATCTTTCTTCGTATTCAAATAAATACAACTGGATTAGTTTTATCCTGAAAAAGTAAAAATTAGTGCTTCTCAATTGCACAACAAAAGCAACAAACACTCTTGCTGAGTCGCATTTTTTTTTCATTATTGAGAATGGAATGAATAAAATAATTTGAGTGGAGAGAGATCAAAAACTGGAGGTCAGAATTCTAACTAATTCATTAATCGGGATTCTGAATTCCTTAATCTTATTGTAATCAGTATTAGTAAAATCATGAGATTTAGATAAACGTGAGTAAATTTTAGCTGCAATCTTGAACGATTTAGAACTCAAATTTCGATGCATTCCTCTAAAATTTAAAAGTCTTTATCCTTTATTCTTATGGCTTTCTAGATTTTCAATTACATTAGTAGCATATCAAAATTGATATCAACCACAAATTTTAGTCGTGAGTATAAAATACAACTCCCCCGTTATCCTAACCTTCGCATTGATATGTTCGGCCGTATTCTTTGGAGATAGTTTATTATTTGGAAATTTGATGAATTATTTTTCGGTAGGCACCAGTGTCAATTGGACTAATCCACTTTCAATTTCAACCTTATTTTCACATGTAATCGGACATGGGAGCATGGAACATCTTCTTGGCAACATGACATTCATTCTTCTACTCGGGCCAATCGTTGAGGAGAAATACGGATCAAAGTTCACACTTTTGATGATTATTCTTACCGCTTTTATCACAGGAATTCTAAACATTAGTTTTTTCAACACAGGACTTCTTGGAGCTTCGGGCATCGTCTTTATGCTTATACTCCTGGTTTCATTCACGAATGTAAAAGGAGGACAAATTCCCTTGACATTTATTCTCGTCGCTCTTTTATTCATCGGCAAAGAAGTCATTCACAGCCTTCAAGAGGATCAAGTCTCTCAATTTGCGCACATTATTGGTGGAGTCTGTGGTAGTATTTTTGGATTTATTGGTAAAAAGGAGGATACCAATACTATAGAAACTATCAGTTGATAGACTAGGAAATTGCGAGTAATTTATTCTTTTCTAATTCTCTAATCAATCTTTTTAAATGATTTAGATTAGCTTATCATCATTTTAAGAGCCCAAATAAGGATGATGCCAGATAAGGCATAATTATAAAACTTTTGCTTTAATTTGAAGAGGTCTACAATGATATAGCTCAACAACAAAGTAAGAAGCACAACTATGATTTGCCCTAATTCTACCCCAATATTGAAATAGAACAAGGGTCCGACAATGCTTTCTTCTTGTCCAAGGAGGGCCTTGAAAAAGTTTGAAAACCCCAATCCATGGATAAATCCAAATCCCAAAGCAAGCAGATAATTAATTATGTTTTTTTCACCTTCTACTTTACCTTTTGCAATATTATAAATACAGGTCAGAATTATAGTAACGGGAATCAAAGTCTCGACCAAAGTTGCAGAAATAGAAATAACATTGAGCGCGGATAAGGCCAAGGTAAGAGAATGCCCAATAGTGAAAGCTGTCACAAGGATCAATACTTTCTTCCAATCCTTCACTAAATAAACCGCACATAGGGCAACCACAAACAAGATATGATCATAGCCTTTTGGGTCTAATATGTGCTCAAACCCTAATTTTGTATAAATGTCAAACAAAACAATAATTATTAAAATTCAAACGCCTTTTCAATAAGATCGGCTTGCTGCTGGTCATGTATCTTTTTGAAGCCCGTGGCTGGTGAGGCACTAGATGGTCGCGAAATCAATTCGATCGGCTCCCTTCTCAAATACCTCAATACATAATCCCAATACCCCATATTCGCTGGTTCTTCCTGAACCCAAATTACATCACCCTTTTTATATTTTGAGATCAACTTTTTCACCTGGTCTTCCGGGAATGGATGCAGTTGTTCGATACGGGCGATAGCTACATCTGTTCTCTTATCTGCTTCCTGTTTTGCCAGTAGATCATAATAAATCTTACCCGTGCATAAGATTAATCGCTTTACCTTTGAGGCTACTGCGATTGGATCATCAATAGTCTCAACGAAGGTATTTTTGCCTGTCAGTTCATTGATATCAGAAATACACTTTGGATGTCTTAGGAGCGATTTGGGCGACATTACTACCAACGGTTTTCTAAATGGCAATGCCAATTGTCTTCTCAATAAATGGAAAAAATTCGCTGGTGTCGATACATTAGCTACAATCATATTAAAATCTGCGCATGACTGCAAAAATCGTTCTACCCTCGCACTACTGTGCTCAGGTCCTTGCCCAGCATATCCGTGAGGAAGCAACATGACCAAGCCGCTCATACGCTGCCATTTACTTTCAGCTGCACTAATATATTGATCCACAATGGTCTGGGCTCCATTATAAAAATCTCCAAATTGAGCTTCCCAAATAACAAGTGAATCCGGAGATGCCAAAGAATAACCATATTCAAAACCAAGCACAGCAAATTCAGACAAGAAGGAATTATAGATCATATACTCCCCTTGAGAATCGGCCAATGCACTCAATCTATTGTACTCTTCATATGTCTTTGCGTCCCTCAATACTGCATGTCTATGGGAGAAGGTTCCCCTCTTGACATCTTGCCCGCTCATTCTGACATTCTTACCTTCCAACAGTATAGACCCATAAGCAATAAGTTCACCAAATGCCCAGTCAATCTTTTTATTGTCAATAAGCTTTTTAGAGCCTTTTTGCAATCTTCCCACTTTAGAAAGCGGATTAAATCCATCTGGCAGATTGATCAGTTTATCAACAACCTGATCTACTGTTTTTTTAGTTATTGACGTTTTTACAGCCTTAAGATCTTTTGCCTTTGCATTCTTTTTTAGCTTTTTCCACGCCTTTTCTGGTTCTTGATAGGTATAAGGCAGAGACTTTTGTTTTACCTGATCAAGTCGTTCTTGCAAATTACTCCAGAATGATTCTTCCATTTCCTTTGCCAGTGCTGAATCCACATCTCCTCTAGATATTAATTTCTCTAGATAGATTTCTCTTGGATTCTTATGCTTATTGATCAACTCATACATCTTGGGTTGAGTAAATTTTGGGTCATCGCCTTCATTATGACCATGTTTTCTATAACAAACCATGTCCACAAAGACATCGTTGTTGAATTTTTGTCTGTATTCAATTGCCAATTCTACCGCCCAAACGACAGCTTCAGGATCATCACCATTCACATGAAAGACTGGCGCCTGTACCAGACTTGCAGCTGCTGTACAATAAGTCGAAGATCTGGCATCCTCAAAATCTGTGGTAAAGCCTACTTGATTATTAATGACATAATGAAGCGTGCCGCCTGTATAGTATCCGTCCAACTGACTCATCTGCACAGTCTCATACACCACTCCTTGTCCAGCTACCGCAGCATCACCATGTATCAATATTGGTAAAATCTTGTCATAATCACTTTTGTACAGAATATCTGCTTTTGCCCTTGCGAATCCTTCCAATACTGGATCTACAGACTCCAGATGTGACGGGTTCGGTGCTAACTTCAAATCCACCGTTTTTCCATCCAGCGTCTGTACTTGAGAGCTATATCCAAGATGATATTTCACATCCCCATCACCAAAACTCATATTTGGCACCGCGGCCCCTTCAAATTCATTGAAAATGTTTTCATAGGTTTTTCCCATGATATTGGCCAAGACATTCAATCTTCCCCGGTGCGCCATTCCAATCAAAACTTCCTCTACTCGATCCCCAGCTGCAGCTGAAATCACAGCATCAAGGGCAGCAATAGTAGTCTCTCCCCCCTCTAATGAAAATCTCTTTTGCCCCACAAATTTGGTATGCAGAAATTTTTCAAACATCACTGCACCGTTCAATTTCTCAAGAATTCTCTTTTTCTTTTTTAATGGCAATCCATATCCGCCATCCGTATTCATAGATTCTATCTTGGATCTCAGCCATGTTCGCTTTTCCCTATCTTCTATATGTCCGTATTCTACACCTATAGGTCCCGCATATAGCTTGTACAGCTTGTCCAAAATTTGTCGTAATGTCCCATTTTCCAGTCCAATTTCTTTTCCAGCTTGAAATACTTGGTCCATATCGTTTTCATCCAAGTCATGGTCTTGCAGGTTCAAATGTGCATTCCTATCCTTTCGTTTTCTAATTGGATTGGTATCTGACAACAAATGACCTCTGGTCCTAAATCCATAGATAAGAGACAATACCCCAAATTCCTTTACTACACTTCCACTCAAATATTCTCCGCCACCAGCATCATCTCCTTTGGCGGAACCAGCAAATTCAAATCCCTCGAAAAAAGTCCGCCATCCACTATCCACGCTATCTGGATTTTGGTGATATTCACGATACATCTTTTCGATGAAGGTTGGATGGGCATTATATACGTAGGAATAATCTTTCATAATTTTGTAATTCTTAAAACTTCTTAGTGCAAAGACTATGCTTATTATTTTGCACCGCAAATATGAATATAAAAGTCTTCTTGTGCTAGTATCTTAGGGGATATTTATCTTCTTAAATAAATAGAATTAAGAAGAATTGGTTGATTTTTTTAAAACAAAAAAGTAAGAAATAAATATTCACACTTTCTTTCTTTATTCACAAAATTAAATTACTTTTGCACTCCAATTTAAAATAAGAATTATGGCACATCATAAATCAGCATTAAAAAGAATCAGACAAGACGCTAAAATTCGTCTAAGAAATAGATATTATAAAAAATCTACAAGAACGGCGATAGCTAAGCTTAGAGAGATGACTGATGCAAAAGAAGCAGCTTCTTTCTTGCCTAAAGTTATATCTATGATAGATAGATTGGCAAAGAAAAATACATGGCACAAAAATAAAGCCTCAAACTTAAAATCTAAGTTGACTAGACAAGTAAGTGCACTTGCATAGTTAAAAAAACAAATATATATTCAATCTCAATGAGTGTATTGCTTTTGGCAATACACTTTTTTTTTGTTATTACTGTGTTGTTTTCTCTAACTAGGGATATTCCTAAGTAAATATTTCTTTTATATAGATTTTATAATTAGTTATAAATTAACAAGTTAGGCTTATTAAATATAGCGTTACTACTGAATAAATATTAAATATAGCACCTTTTTCAGTGTATTTTCAACGAAAACGAGGTAGTTGGAACACTTAACTTTGTTTCGCCTCGCCGGCTGGGCATTCTATTTTTTGCTTGATCAAAAAACAGAATCAAAAAAAATCAAGGCTGCCTAATGCAGCACTCATAGCCGCTCCCACATCCCAAAACGCAGCCGCGACCACGCTTCTTTTTACTCCCGTTTTAATACTCAGACTTTGATTTTTGAAAAGATAGTCTACTTCTGAATATGCCTAACTAAAATGTGATTTACATTCCACAATTGAAGTTTTGCCATTAACCGTTTTGGCATAGGTAAATCCTGGCAAGACACTATATCCACCAGTATTACCATTCACATCAATTGCAAGCAGGCCAACTTGTAAATCATCCGACTTGCCATTCATTTTATCAGTTATCCGTTTTATAGCCTTTTCACATGCCTCCTGAGGAGAATCCCCACCTCTCATAAATTCAACTACCAAAAATGAAGAAAGATTTTTCATCATAATCTCCCCCATACCTGTAGCAGTACATGCTCCAACCTCTCCATCTACAAACAAGCCAGCACCGATAATTGGAGAATCTCCTACCCTACCTTTTAATTTGTATGCCAATCCGCTCGTACTGCATCCGCCACCCAATTTTCCATCATGCAAGCCCAACATTCCTATTGTATCGTGCTGCTCTATATTTGGTATCGGCTTATACTTCTTTTCCTTCAACCATTCCTTGTATTCCGCTATCGATTCTTCTGTCAACAAATCAGTTTTTTTATGGCCTTTTGACATGGCAAACCTTGTAGCACCTTCTCCTGCCAATAAAACATGGGGTGTATTATACATCACCTCTTTGGCCACCTGTATTGGATGTTCGATCCCCTGCATAAAACAGACACCACCTGCCTCCCCATCATGATCCATTATGCAAGAGTCCAATGTCACATCTCCATCTCTATCCGGCCTTCCGCCCTTACCCACAGACATATCTTCAATATCGGATTCAACATAAGATATACCATCAACAATTGAATCAATTACATTTTTTCCATCACCAGCTGATTTTGCAGCATGATCATTAGCCATTTCGTTATTCCAGGTACTCACAAAAATTGAATCATTGCTCGAAGCTTCCTTTGGTGCACAACCGAAAAGCATCGAATTGGATGACAAAACAGCCGGAAAAATGGCCATAGTCGGAAATAATTTAAGAACGCTTCTTCTCTTTATGGATTTATTCATAGTTTATTTATCATTGTAATCATTTGAATTAAAAATCAACGTCCCTAATCAGATTTTGATTTGTATTCAACTTATTAAATTATGCCTCGTAATATTTAATGTATATACTGATTAAATTCGCGCTCACCTTTATTCGAACATTACCCGCAAAAATACTTATCGCAAGTGTCCATAGGGTATTAGCGATTAAAAAGTATAGAAAGCAAGTTATTAATAATAACTATAAATCTACAATTGGACATAATGAAAGCGAAGATAAGTTTGACACTTTTTACAATCAATGCATATTAAACATTGCAAAAATTATGGTTGAAACATTAAAGTTCAATCGATCTAAATCTAAATTATTATCCTATACCAATATTGAAAAGCTAGAAAATCAGTGCAGGCAAAAAAACGGCCTGGTCTTAATGGCTTCTCATTATGGGAACTGGGAACTAGCCTGTATCAACCTTCCATTGCACACTTCACTCCCTTGTTACGGTGTGTACAAACCATTAAAAAATAAAACACTAGATAAGGAATTGATAGAATTGAGATCAAAATTTGGATTACACCTCGTGCCCATGAATGCAATTGCTCGATCAATGGCCAAAAATCACGACCAATCAAAGCCCGCCATTTACATCTTAATCGCCGATCAAAACCCAAGATCAATTCAAAGTGTAGTGTGGATTGAATTTCTCGGCATACTATCTGCTTTTTCCAATGGTCTGACCAAATTTCAAAACAAGTACAATTTTTCGATTGCCTACATGAATATAACTCCAGGACCAAATAATTTTGAATACGCCATAGATTTCGATTTTCCCAGTCCTGAGGATTCAAAAAAACCTATTCAATGGTACAGCCAAAGAGTAGAAAATCAGATCGTAAAAGCTCCTCAATATTGGCTATGGTCACACAAGCGCTGGAAAAGAAAGTATCAGCCAGAATCCAATTAAGTAAGTTAAGTAGTCATTTTCAAGCGTAGGTCAACTTTCAAAGACGATAGGTAAGGGCATTCATAAGTAGGAATATCCTTTATATATTAGAATTGTATTCATTTTACTGCTGAATAACAGCCCTGTTTTCTTGATATTATACGCAAAAATGGGGTAATGGTTTTTCAATCTAGCCTTGTCTTGTCAGACGGGCCTTACTGCCACCCACCGCTATCGCGTTCATTCATTTGTTAGCTATCGATACCACATCTTCGATGATCATTCATTCTTATTGATAAAAAAGTTACCAAAAATCTAGGCACTTTAAAAGGCCATGCTGCTAAATGCTGCCCCCGCAACCCACTAGAAAGCGCCAGGCCACGCTTCTTTTCACTTCTGTTTTGACACTCAAACTTTTGATTTTATAAAGTTAGTCTACTCCTGAATATGCCTAGGTAGAGAATAAACCAATGCGGTAAAAGAAGCATAGTCTTGATTGGCTTTTTTGGTTGGAGATGCTACCTCGAGCACTGCATTTTAGCTACCTATCGCAATAATTTTTCTAAACAGAGTTAAACCAAACAAGATTTGTAATGGGGGATACAAAGAAAAACCAAACTTAAAAATTGAAATTTAATAGATCTACTTCTTAATCATTTTAAGTACATTTCTTCTGTACTCAGTATCAAGAACTACATTGTAATACCCTCTTGGACAATCATTCAGATCGACTCTAAGTGTATTGTTGCCTTCATAGATGTGATGTGATGTCTTACTCACCATTCTACCCATATAATCTACAACGGAAACGGTAAGCGTTTCTTCTCTTGAACCATAGACCTTCATTTGAAGTGTCTCAATTACAGGGTTTGGATATATGGAAGCATCAAGTGGGAAAGGTATCAAAGTAGGACCTCCTTCAATACTTTCATGTGGAATAGCTTTGAAGACTTCTTTTTGCATTATAGAGATAGAAGTATTTCTCATTAAGATATCTCTCATAGAAATAGCGAATATTTCATCCATTTCCTCCGTTGAAAAATCCATATTCTCGAAATAAAAACGATCGCCTTCTCTTAGCACCTGAAATTGGCGTTCCATCATTGTAGTCACCAAATTACCAAAAAGAGCGCCATCTAGATGCGGTTCTGCCAACATCCCTACCCATGCATCGACATTATCAATATCGCCAAAAACAGATTCCATCAAATCCGCTTCTTCGGCACTGACTGTCAACTCATCAAACGAACTGAGCCTTGGCAATCCAAGACTTGCTCTTATTGTATTATAATCCGCGATTCCTCGCTCTCGCCCTCTATTGATATTAATTGCAGCCAGATCAAGTCCACCAGCTCCTGGAATACCAAACAGAAAATTTCTCACATCATCGATTACCTTACAGTCAAATTCTTGCTGTACTTGAGCCGCCATTCCTTTGAAGTAAGCATCGATTCCACCAGCAAATTCAATAACGTATGGATTGAAAAAAGCATCTCTCAAGCTAATATTGCCTTCTTTGGTTTCCTTGCCATTATTGTCCATTCTGAGAATAGTACTATTGATCAAGGTATGACCCATTCTGAAAGCAGCCGTCGAAAATTCATTGAAAATTTGCGGATTTACGGTCGATTTATAGCCATTATAAGAAGGAAGCTCTACACCTAGTGCAGGCAACCACTCCTCATAAATTATTTTTTGATAATATGCGATCAACTTATTCCTAGCCGCTTGATAAAGTCTTTCATCATCCCAGCCTGGGTGCTTGTCTTTTACGACATCGCATAGTCTATTGTGCTCTCTAACAAAAAGTGTATGGAATGATATTAAAAGCGGATTTTCATTTGCTCTCACATCACCAGCAACGAACATCTTAATCAATGAACGCGTATCATCTGCCATAAAAGGAGCCGATTCATCCACAATTGAATTAAATTCGCCATCCATTGTATTCCAAGGCAATTTGTCTCCCGTGCTCACTTTCAGTTTTCCATCTACCTTCGACCTCAACCAATCGGCTCTATTTTCATCAGAACCATAAACTTGAGACAAATCTAAAAATGCTGTGATATTATTTTTGTGTTGTCTGGGATTATCGACTGAAACTCCTGTTCCTTCAGCAGCTTCATTTCGAGCCATTCTAATAATAGAACCAGGAGTAAAAAACTGATCATCATTTGGCACGACAATATTATCCAAAATCTCATGACTATTTTCTGAGAGAATTATATCATGATCCACAAATTGGCCAAATACCCAAGTAAAATCACTTAAGGACAAATCGGATTCAATGATTCCATCTTGTGCAAATAAAACGTTACTTATAATTCTTGGATTCTCTTTGCCAAATTGAATATCTAGCTTTGGTAGACCTATTCCATCAGCATAGTCAGCAGGACTGATTCTTGGCTGAATATCCCCTACAGCACCCCATTGAGGATTATTTATGTTGTTGCCAAATCCATCGATAGATCGTTCAGATTGACCGTTAGACACTTGTGAAATCACACAAAGCATCATCAACACAAGGAGGTGTTTATATGTAAGGTAATATAGGTACTTGCTCATGGTCTTGCGATTACTTTCGCATTACAAGACACAAATATATAAGATTAAACCTAAAAATCATGATCTTGAGAAGTAATTTTTTAACATTTCTAATTATTAATTTAAGTTTTAAGAATTATTCATATTACATTTAAATATAATGTTTATATTATTATAATTCAGATTGTTATATTACTTTTCAAACATTATCATTGCAATTGAATGGATCAAATAGAATATTTACATTGTATATGGTTCTTATTTTCACAGCAGTATACTTTAAAGATTTAAGTACTATGAATATCTGTTTTTATCTTGTCGCAAAATCAGATGATATTAATTAATTCTTAATCGCAAATGACAAAACCTATCGTTGCCCACAGGATAAATATAAAGTACATACTCAGATTCAATTAGAATCGTTGTTTTATGGGTAGATCCAGATGACAAATCCTTTTGCTTACATATCACTCATTGTTCTTTTGCTAATATCATTAGATTTAAGCGGTCAATCCTTGGAATCGAATAAATTGAAGTCCAAAGAAGTGAAAATTGAAAGGTGTGAATTTCTCCTTGACTCCTTTACTGTTGCTCCCAAAAGTGTCATTATCCACTCGCAAAAAGATACACTCTCAAGCGGTTTCACTTTGAAAAACAATGAAATCATCTTTGAAGAATCTACATGCAATCAGCTTCAAGACCAGACAATTACAATCACCTACAGAACCTTCCCTTTTAATATAGAAAAAAAATATTTTCATTTGGATTCCACAATGATGAAGCGTGAGAATAAAGCCATCTATATTGGCAGTGATTATAGCTTTGAACCCAAGGGGCAAGAAATAATTGACGCTCAGGGATTGGATTACAACGGTTCATTTTCGAGAGGATTTTCTGTTGGAAATAGCCAAAGTCTCGTATTAAACTCAAACTTTAATCTTCAGCTTACAGGAGATCTTGGAAATGGAATAAATGTGGTCGCGGCCATTTCAGATGACAACATCCCTATCCAGCCAGAAGGAAACACTCAGCTAATCCAGGAATTTGACAAGGTCTTCATTAAAGTATCTAAAGATAAGACCAGCATTATCGCAGGTGATTATAATCTGGTAAGACCCAAAAGCTATTTTATAAACTATTTTAAAAAATTAAAAGGTCTTTCGGGAAGCAATGAATTTAGCCTGGGTAAAAATCGTACACTGTCAACAAATGCAAATTTTGCGGTGTCGCGGGGAAAATTTGCCCGTCAAATCCTAAATACAAGTGAAGGAAATCAAGGTCCATACAAATTGACTGGAAATAATGGAGAAAGATTCCTTATAGTGCTGTCGGGATCAGAGAAAATTTATCTGGATGGTAAATTATTGGAAAGAGGATTGGAATATGACTACATCATAGACTACAATAGGGCCGAAGTCACCTTCACGCCTTCCCGATTAATAGGGCGTGAAAGTCGAATAATTGTGGAATATGAATATAGGGTTCAAAACTATTTAAGATCGGTTTATGCGGCAAATGTCTATTACGACTCTCCCAAGTACAACCTCAACTTCAATTTTTATAATGAACAAGATAGCAAGACTGCTACAGGCGACATCGTATTGGACAGTGCGGATATTCAACTGCTTGGTTCGATAGGTGATGACTTATCAAAAGCCAATATCTCGTCTATTCGACTGGCCAATGATTCTACCATTTTCGTTGGTCAAATTAGATATAGATTGAATCCTGATGTGATGCTTGGTGATCCTGATCCAGCTTTTTTAGAATATAGCACAGACTTCAGCCAAGATTTGTATGTAGCCAATTTTGTGGAAGTCGACTATGGACTCGGCAGATATGTAATAGATGATGAAAATCCTGTAAATGGGAGAGTTTACAAATATGTGGGACCAGGAAATGGCACTTATGAACCTATAACATCTTTGATCCCTCCAGAAAAAAAACAAATAATGAGTTTAGGTGCCAACTTACGTCCAGGAGGTGGTGCAACCATTGGTACCGAAGTGTCATTAAGTAATAATGACCTGAATAGATTTTCGACCTTGGGTAATAACAACAATACTGGAATCGCAGGTGTGCTCAAGTACAACCACATTTTCAAATTTGGCAAGCAAAAGCGGTGGGCCATAGAAGCTGACAATATCTATGAATATGTAGATAAAAACTTTATTCCCTTGAATCCCTATCGATCTGCAGAATTTGCCCGGGATTGGAACCTTCCTACTCAGATCACTACAGGCAAGCAAAATGTATTTAAATCTTCTGTATCCATCAATAAATCAGATTCATTAAGATTGAGCTACACCTACAATCTTTTTGACATTGAAAACACCTACAAGGGTGTAAATCAAAATGCATCTTTTAATTACTTGTATAGAGGATTGAAGGTGGATTCTAAAATCGATTTTCTAAAAAGTGAGGGGTATGGTGAAGAGACATCTTTTTTGAGACCGCTCATTGATGTATCTCAAGTGATTTCTTCTAATAATTCGTTGCGAATCGGGGTAAAATACGAAGGAGAAGAAAATAAGAGATTTAATTCCAATAGTACCAATTCATTATTATTGAACAGTTTTGCATTTGATCTTTATTCATTCTACTTAAAAAACAGCGAAAGCAACACCTTACATTATAAGGTCCAATTCAACAATCGTGCAGACCTCTTTGCCGATCCGAATCTGGACCAACTGGCAAACAGCATTGCCACAAATGAAATTTCCACTTCTGCCAAATGGACAATTTCTCCCAGCCACAATTTGAGCTTCAACTTTGGATGGCGTAATTTTGAAGTGACAAACCCAGATTTATTGCCAATTGCCCAAAGCAGTAAAAAAACAATAATTGGGCAACTCGAACACAACCTTCAGGCACTTCAAGGGCTAATAATATCCAACACCAGCTACCTAATCAACTCTGGTCAAGAACCAAAAGTGGAATATTATTTTGAAAAAGTAGAAGAAGGACAAGGAGATTATATTTATGTTGGTAACCAGGATTCTACTTTGATCAATGCTAATTTTCGATATGCTCCAAATCTGGGTACAGGTAATTACATCCGATTGACTCTAATAAACAACGAATTTATCACGACCAACAATCAAAGTCTTTCCCAATCTCTAAGATTAGAACCAAAAAGACTGCTGTCAAAGAAAAAAAGCAAAAGTGCAATATTCATTTCCAGATTTTCCACAATTAGTACATTCAGAATAAGCAAAAAAGTAGAAGAGGATGAGACCAATACGGGTTCCAATTTTCTTGATTTCAGTTCTTCTGGAGATGATTTGGTGAGTTATAATTCGTTGATCAGCAACACATTATTTTTCAATAGAGGTAATCCTGCCTATGACATCCAAATCGGCAATAAGGTCACTGAGATAATTTTTACGCAGATCTCAGGACTGGAACAAAGAAATGTGAATGAGTACTTCGCTAGGGCTCGTGTCAAAATTTTTAAGACGACCGATATTTTATTCAATTTAAAGAATGGTGTTAAAGGATATACTTCGACGCTCAATCCTTTTAGAAATCTGGACATTGACTATTATTCGATAAATCCAGAAATCAGTTATAGACCCACTTCAAATCTTAGGTTCAATTTGCTCTACACCTATGACAAAAGAGATCAAAATATTGAGCAAATGGAGTTTGCCAGAAGTCATGATTTTACATTTTCAACTACCTTCAGAAAAGCTTCATCTTCAAATCTGAACTTCTCTTTAAGTTTTGTAAATGTTACATTCAACGGAGAGCAAAATAGTACAATAGAATTTGATCTTTTAGAAGGATTGAAAGATGGTAAAAACTATATTTGGAATACCTTATATACTAAAAGGTTGTCCAACTCCATTGACCTCAATCTGAGTTATGAAGGTCGTAAAACGGGAGATGCCCCTACTGTACACATAGCGCGGGCACAAATAAAAGCGACATTCTAGAAAGAAATGTCACATTTTTGACAACAATCCGCCTTAATTACACCTTTTTACAATTGATAGTCGTAACAAATACATGGTAGGATTTGATCTGGAATTTTACCTTCGTATATTTATATTCTATAAAGAAGACTGGTCAATCGACAAGGCCATTTTCAAAAGCAAAAATGTAAATATGAATAAAAAGATTTCTTATATTATTATAGCCTGTTCATTACTATTCACCGCTTCAATTGATGCTCAATCTGTATGGACAAAGTCAAATTTATCGGAGTTTAGGTCTGCACCTGATGAGGATAAAATTATTCTTCCTGAGCACTACCTTGCATATGATTTATCCATGGTAGATCTAATAGCTTCTTTAGAAAACGCTCCAAATGAAGAAGACAAAAGAAATGGCAAACCGGGCACAATCATAAGCCTTCCCATGCCAGATGGCTCTTTTGAAAGTTTTGAAATGTACGACTCACCAGTCTTTGCCCCTAAATTGGCAGCCAAATATCCATCAATAAAGTCATACAAAGGTCGAAGCATCGACACTCCAGGTATGAATGTAAGATTCGATACTGGTCCATATGGATTTCACGCAGCTATCCATGGCAAATCTGAAGTGTATTATATTGATCCATATTCGAAAGGGAATACCTCTGAATATTTGACATATAATGTAAAAGATCAATTGAGTCAAATGGATATTACAGGCCCTATATGTGGCAATCACGACGAAGTTGTGTCTGATTCAAAAGAATTGATTTCAAGTACGCGGAGTTCAGTGCCAATTTCTTTGAATGTCTATAGATTTGCATTGTCATGCACAGGAGAATGGGGAGCAGTAAGAGGAACAGTTGAAAATGCATTAGCTGATATGAACACGGCCGTAAACCGAGTAAATCAGATTTTTGAAAATGAATTAGCTATAAGATTAGTATTAATTGATGACAATGATTTATTAATTAACCTAAATGGACAAACTGACCCTTATCTTTTAGTGGCTGAAGGTTCTGATATGCTTGGCGTAAACACAAATATCACCAACCTTAGAGTCGGATCAGACGCCTACGATGTGGGGCATGTATATCATAATTCATGTGATGTCGGTGGGATAGCCTTCCTCAGTTCAATGTGTAGACTTCAAAATAAGGCTGGAGGAGTTACTTGTCATTATACTTCCAATCTAGATTATATGGCTGCTCAGGTAACTACTCATGAGTTGGGACATCAAATGTCTGCACAACATACATTCAATAATTGCAGTGGAAATGAGCAATTAACCAATGCTTACGAACCAGGAAGTGGAACAACGCTTATGTCGTATGCAGGAGCATGTAATAGCAACAATGTTGTCCCACCAGGACAAGGTGATGAATATTACCATGTTGCTTCATTAATTCAAATTTACAATCATACAAGAGGTAGTGGTCTGGCTGGAGATGGTTGCGCAGAAGTGATTGAAACCTCTAATTTGGAACCAACTGTGGAGATCTTTCATGACAATGATTTTTATATTCCAGAAGACACTTATTTTTATTTGGAAGGTAACGGTCAAGATGATAATCCTGAAGATGAATTGACATATACCTGGGAGCAATTCAACGTTGGAAATCCTCAAGATGGGACCAGCCCATTAGGGGCCCCACAAGGAGACGCACCACACTTCCGATCTATGCCTCCAGGTCCATCACCATTGAGATACTTTCCTTCACCAGACAACATTCTGGCTGGTAATTTTGATAGAACAGAAGTTCCGTTTAAAGGTGACAGGACAGTTAATTTTATGCTTACAGTCCGTGACAATAATGCAGAGGCAGGCACAGCTGTGTGGCAGGAAGTTCAGTTCCATGTAGTTGAGACTCCTGTCAAATTTGGGATAACCAGTCAAAGCCAACCAACAACTTATAATGTCGGAGATGAAATCGATGTCACTTGGAATGTAGCAGGAACTGATTTAGCTCCGGTTAATGCAAGTACTGTTGACATCTTGTTGTTCACTGGGACCCATTTGGATTTCGATTTGAACAATACAACCGTCTTGGCAAAAAACGTTTATAATTCGGGTTCATGCAAGATCATAGTGCCTAATGAAATAACAGAACGAGGTAGAATAATTGTAAAGGCATCAGAAAGCAATTTCTTCTCTATCAATGATCGGAATATTATCGTTGTACCTGCCATATCTCCAAAGTTAATTGTAAATTCTGCTCCACTCTCCTACCTTGAATGTGTTCCAGCGGGTGATTTCACATATGAAATAAATAGCGAAGCTTTATTGGGAATTGAGGGAGATGTCACATATTCTATCCTAGAAGGATTACCTGATGGTGCAAATGCTACATTCGAGCCAGAAACAGTAGAAATTGGTACACCAAGTATGCTTACGATTGATCCGATGTATGATCCTATTGGACAGGATTATGAAATCCGAATAGGTGCAACAACAGAATCAGGAGATACTTATTCAAGACTCATTTATTTGAATTTGAAATCCCATGATCATAGTGAAGTAGATGCGATATTACCAGAGAAAGATGCCGCAGGTATAGGAGTGAGTACACCGTTTAGCTGGTCAGCTTCTCCAAATGCTGATTTCTACAAATTCGAATTGTCCGATAGTCCGGCGTTTGGCTCCACAAACATTGAGACAGTATCAGGGCTTACTGGTTTGACTTACGAACCAAATGTATTCCTAGAAAAAAACACAGTTTACTATTGGAGAGTAACAGCTAGTAATTATTGTGGTGATGATCCTTCAGCGCGGACGTTTGCATTCGCGACCGAGTCTCTCTTTTGTACCGAAGTTTCACCAGCTGATGGAGTACTGCCTATAAATATATCGGGCTCTGGCCTACCGACTATACAAGCTCCGATTGAGGTAAATATAGCTGGAAATGTTGCCGATGTCAATGTAAAGCGATTTTATGGTGAGCATGAGAATAACAAGGATATGGTTGTGTCTCTATTCTCTCCAGAGAACAAGCAGGTAATTTTGGTCAGTAAGAAATGTTCTCAACAGGATTTCAATTGTGCCTTTGATGACGCATCAACTGTCAATGTGCAATGTCCATTGAATAGTGGAACAACTTACAAACCTGTGCAAAATTTGAGTGATTTTAATGGAGATGCGTTGAGTGGTACTTGGATTCTCCAAATTGAAGATACAAAACCGGGGAATGGTGGAAAGTTGGAAGGCGTTATTGTTGAATTCTGTAGTAATCAGGTACTGGACAATCCATTTATTGTAAATAACGAAAAAATTCAATTATTGATTGAAAGCACAGTTACTATATCTTCCGACCTTCTTGAGGTTGATGATAATAATAATTCAAATGATGAATTGATTTATACTATTGTTGATTTGCCAAAAACAGGAGTGCTCACTTTTGATGGAAGTAATGTAAAGTCGGGAGATCAATTTTCTCAAAAAGATATTGATGATAATAAATTAAGTTATACATCTTCTTTTATTAACTCTTCAACCCATTTCTCTTTTACTGTTGTGGACGGAGAAGGAGGTTTTATTGGAATCACCAATTTTGAAATTGAGGTCAGTGGCGGAACTACTTCAACAGATGAAGAACAACTTAAGGAAGAAATATTCTTATATCCAGTTCCAGCACAAAATGTAATCACAATTGATTTTTCTAAATCAACACAAGAATATTCAAGCTATGAAATTATCAATCTTCAAGGACAGGTTATACAAAAGAACAATTTAAACAAAGGAGAAATTGTTAATTTAGACATTACGCAATTGTCTACTGGTCTGTACATAATAAACTTCAGATCAAATAAAACATTGGTTTCAAAAAAGATGATTGTGAATTAAAATAGTAATTGAAAAATTCAAATATAATCTTGCTCAGAGGTATAAATTATCTCTGAGCATTTTTAGGGATACTCAGAAGTAATAGCATAGGAATCCCATCCATTTTTCGGCAAAATGGATTTTAATAATATTTTACGCTGCTTGAACTATGATATTGCTCAATCTTTGTCCTATTCGGATGGCATTGGAGGTATGAATTCCAAAAAAGATCCATAGAGTTTCAGTTTCCTTGGTTCTTGCTTTTATCCTTTTCAGGAGAAAGTACTCTTTGTCCGTTCCGAAACTTCCTTCTAATCGAGTTGCCCTTTCTTTGGTTATCATCATGGCTAGTTGATCAAAATGATCTTTATGTTTCGAGGCTCTTCCTTTTCTTGTAAAGTCCGTTTTGATTCCGTGTTTACTTACATATACACGATTTGGATTGTTGTGATATATACGATCGGCCCCTACTATTTTGATTTTAGTTCTGAATAGTTTTTGAGACGCCCAGATACTCTTCTTTAATCTAATCCCTTCATTAAAGGCATCGAAACTTAGGTGTTCTATAAAGCTTATCCCATCTATTTGGATTTTATGCACCTTGGCTCCAAATTCAACTTTCTTCACTTCCTTTCCTCTTACAATAGGGCGTATGTAAGGTTTGTCTATACTTACGATTCGATCAATGGGTTTTACTTGTTTGAAAAAATATTGCCATTGCTGACTAAGAACAGTTTTACTCGCATTCCTCCTTTGCCAATATGCATCAGTGAAAGTTGAACCTACCTTTGTCTCTAGATCGCTCAAGGATTCATTTATTTTGGCTAATAGCTTAAGCAATCCTCTTCGAAGTGCCTTCTTTTCCTTTCGGGAAGGTCGTTTTGATTTGCTATAGTTGGTATATCTCTTACTCCATTTGATATACTTTGTTCGTAGCATTCTTCTTCCTAATTGCCGAGAACAAGCCAAAAGCATCCTGTGATTCCAATGGGTTGCTTCCCACAATAACTTAATATCAGTAGGGTATCGAATATCACTCTCATAACAGGTAGCATCGCATACCATACTGTCTAAGTTCGTCATATGTGGACGCCAATGATTTGCAAGAGTATGCTGTAATTTGTCAATATCTAACTTCTTGGCTAATTCACATCTGATCTCGCTGACGATCTTGTAATTAGTGATTGGTGAATTAGTAGGAATGACAATATCACAAAAGATCTGATAGTGAATATTACCATTAATGTGTTCTATAAGTTTAAAATCAGAACATCCAACATAATGCTTCAGAAACATCAAGGCGATTTTACCTCTAGGAGAAAATATACATTGAGGGCCTTTCCTATACTCACAAAGCTCTAAATCACTCACTAGTTTACTCCAAGGAATCGCCTTATACAAACATCCTAACCGAGTTTTTAAAAATGAAGAATAGAGTTGGTCGTAATTAGAATCGAAATTTGGAAACACCAAAAGACCTTGAGATTGAGAAAAACGTCGTACTTTCATCTTAATTATTTTTGGATTACCCCGTTTTTCCGCTTCCAACGTAAAAAACGGGGTTTTCTTTTGCATTAAGATAAAGCTTAATATGTTTTAAACCAAGCACTTAGGATACTTCTGAATTCCCCTTTTTATTGCTATTTGATTAGAGCAAATTCTATTTCATGGCCAACCCATATTTTATATAATATCCATGCTGGAAAATCGCCCTAAGAATCATAAATGCACACATGGCTTGCCATATATGACTTCCATTTGCTGAGCTTGGCAACAAATAAAATATTCCAATAAAAATACATAGAGCCAGGAGCATTGCATTCCTCATACTGGTAGTTGCCGTCAGCCCTACGAATATACCATCCCATATATAGCTGGCAAATGAAATAATCGGAAATATGGCCATATAAAAAAGTAAATCTTTAGATGCCGAAAGTAATGTAGAATCAGTACTAAAAACCTGAAACAGTTCAACACCTCCAATGAAATAAACAATGGCATATAAAAGACTCACAACCCCTCCCCAAACAAATGACTGACGAATCACAATTTTAAGAGCCTTATCATCCTTAGCCCCCTTGTATTTCCCCACCAAGCTTTCACTGGCATAAGCAAAACCATCAATGCCATAACTCATCCAATTGACGAATTGCATCAATACTACATTTACTGCAAGCACAGTATTACCCAATTTTGAAGATTGACTATAGAAGAAGCCAAAGGCAAATGTAAGTCCTACCGTACGTAGAAACAAGTCCAAATTAACCTTCATAAATCTTGCTATAGCTGCCCATTTTTTCAGCTCATTCAAAACATTCCTTTTGATCAAGTAAGAATATTCGAATCCAAGCAAGACCAATCCTACCAATAGGCCAATGTACTGTGCAATAGTAGTACCTAGTGCCACTCCTCGTACTTCCATACCACTATATTTGACTAAATAGTAGCTTAGGACAATGTTGATTCCATTAATAACTATTGTTAATATCAGTGGGTAAATGGCATTCTGCATACCAAAGAACCACCCCATAACTACCATTAATAGAAGTGAAGCAGGCGCAGCCCAAATTCTTATCTTATAATACTCTACTACTAATGGATCAATACCATCACTAATATTAAGTGCCCAGGCACATCCGTCGTAAAGTATTCCTTGGAACAGCAATAATATCAACGCCAATATCACTGCCAATATACCCGCACGCAAAAACGAAAGCCAAATGTTAGATTCATCATTTGATCCAAAAAATTGGGCTGTGATTCCAGTTGTCCCCATTCGCAAGAAACCAAAATTCCAATAAATGATATTAAATAACATTGATCCTATACCTACAGCCGCCAGATGTGCGTTGGACAGCCCTCCCATCAAGATGGTATCTACCGTTGATAAAAGTGGGACCGATATATTGCTAATGATGTTCGGTATGGACAACCTTAATATTTCATTATTTATTTTTTTTATCATTGCTGCAAATATTACACTTATATCGACAGTTAATAATAGATTGGTGTCAAAAAATATATTTCAAGGTCAATGATATCAAAGATGATCTATATTTGAAGTATAGGATTACGTATGACATCTATTTAAAATGTATTACTTTCGCGCTATGAAGCTGTTTCAATGAGCGGCGTTGAATCTATAAGGTTAAAGAATGAAAGAATTTTTGAAATTTTTAATTAGTAAGGCTTTTTTTAAACAGTTGGCCTACATAATAATCTTCTTACTTTTTGTTTTGTTTCTCGTATTGATGTGGCTGCGATTTTATACCAATCATGGTCAAAAGTTGGAACTGCCTAATTATATCAACCAAAACTATAAGGAGGCTCAAGAAGATGCCGAATCTAAAACTTTTGAAATAATCGTCACGGATTCCATTCACAAAGTTGGAAAGGAAGGAGGTCTTATCATTGATCAGAACCCGACGCCAGGGTCAATGGTTAAAGAACAAAGAAAGATCTATGTTAACATTACCAAATACTCTCCTGACAAAATAAGACTAGGAGATTTACCCATATTATATGGAAATGATTTTGATCAAAAGAGAACAGAATTAAAGTATCTCGACATTACATCAAAGATAAGATCGGAAAAATATGATCCAGGTGAACCAAATCATATTCTCGAAGTTTGGTACAATAATGAATTGATTATCGATAATAAACCTGTGAATTCCAATTTTGAAATAGACAAGGGTGGAACCTTGGAATTTGTCATAAGCAAAAGAGAAGGAGGAAAGGGCTTGATACCAGACCTCATTTGTCAAGAATATTCAGCTGCTGAGACTATGGCATTATTATCCAAATTTCAAATTGGACGAGTAATTGAAGAAGGTGAAATTGCAGATAGAAATACCGCATTTGTAATTGCTCAATCTCCAATTTCTGATGGCACTACAGAATTATCCTTCAATTCAGAAATCACAGTAACTATTGCTCAAGAAAGACCACAAGATTGTCAATAAAAATAGGATTGAAAATGATAGATATTACTACAGAAGAATTAAAACAAAAACTTGATAACAATGAAGACTTTGTTTTTATTGATGTGAGAGAACAAAACGAGTATGACCAATTTAATTTGGGCGCAAAATTAATACCATTAGGAACTCTTCCTTCATCTTTGAGCGAACTTGAAAATTATAAAGAAAAAGAAATAGTAGTTCATTGCAGATCTGGTGCTAGAAGCGCAAATGCTAAAAATTATCTCGCCCAAATGGGATATAAGAATGTGAGAAACCTTCTAGGAGGAGTCTTGCGGTGGATAGAGTTATACCCAAATAAATAATAGAGCTTTCTAAAATTTATTTTTCCACATCATACTCTCAACTGGTTTTATTGTACGTTCGATATACTTAGCATTGGCTTTTTTATTGTAGTAATTCACGATTTCGCCTTCCACTTTAAAATAAATCAGCTGTCCAATTGGCATTCCTTCATACACACGAACTGGATGCACGCAAGATATTTCCAAAGTCCAAGTATTACAAAAACCTACATCACCTTTACCTGCCGTTGCATGTATATCTATTCCCAATCTCCCGATACTCGACTTTCCTTCCAGAAAGGGCACAGTAGAATGTGTTTCAGTATATTCTTCCGTTACACCCAAATACAATACTCCAGGTTGCAATACAAAACCTTCTTCACCAATTTCCATGTGTTTCACTTTATTGTGCTTTTTTGCATCAAGGATTGGGTCAGAATATACCGCCAAATGCTTGCCCAAATGCACATCATAGCTATTCGTGCCCAAACAAGATCTTCTAAAAGGTTCTATCACAATAGTTCCTTTTTCTATTTCTTCTAAAATCCTCTTATCCGTAAGTATCATATTCTAATTATTGGAAATTAAATTTTGCCTTAATTTTGAACAAAAGTAGTAAGATATTTCGTGTATCAGATCTCCTTTGTATAAAGATTTAATACTTTTGATCATATGCCTTTATCATTAAAAATCGACTGCGACGAAGATATTGAATTAGCGATATGGAAGACCACGGAAGAATCAACTTATTTCATTGACAAACTTAATATTCAAGAGTCCGAAAAATCAATACTGGAAGGGCTTAGTGCAAGAAAATTAAATGAATGGTTAAGTTCTCGTTACCTCCTTCATTTAATGTCTGGAAGGGCTCAGAGAGGTATATTTACTAAAGATATTCATGGCAAACCACATTTAGTGGATTCTGATTTTCACATATCCATTAGTCACAGTAGAGATTTGGTAGCCACAGTTGCTTCCAGGAAACTTGTAGGAGTTGACATTCAGTATTTCGTTTCCAAAATTCATCGAATTAGGCACAAATTTGTCAATGAAGATGAAATGACCAATATACCCGAAGACAAGACTTTAGAAGCCCTGCACATAATCTGGGGCGCAAAGGAATCGTTGTATAAGGCATATGGTAAAAGAGCCTTGGATTTTAAAAAACATATTCATGTCAATGACTTGAAACTAACTTCCGATCAAGGAGAATTTCATGGACGTATAATTAAGGATGATTATGAAAAGGACTTCAAGTTGGCCTTCAAAATATTCGAAAATTTTATAATTGCATATGCAAAAGAACATAATTAAACTCATTGTGCTATTTCTAGCATTAATATGCATTTTCTACTTTTTCAGGAAGATCCAAAACCCAGAAAATGGTAACATTAAAGTTTCTAATGACGAAACTATTTATGAGACTACTTTACCAGAGGACTTTTATATCTTTTATGACCAGTATCACTCAGACAGTCTATTTCAACTTGAAAGAACCGTGTTCCCACTAAAAGGATTGGCTAAATCTGTAGATTCCACCAGGATTGCAGATGAAGTCCTATGGCAAAAAGAAGATTGGGTACTTCACAAACCTTTCGATGACCACGATGGGACCTTTCAACGTGCGTTTACAAATATGACAGGTATTGTCTCAGAAAAAATTTCTGCTGGGAATGGCTTATTCACCATAGAAAAACGATATGCCAAACTTGCTGGGGAATGGCATCTAATATATTATCAAGAACTGATAATGAATTGTTAATAATCTTTCAATTAACCATGTTGATCCAGAAT
The DNA here is from genome assembly GCA_965230575.1 of Saprospiraceae bacterium. Lineage (GTDB taxonomy): Bacteria > Bacteroidota > Bacteroidia > Chitinophagales > Saprospiraceae > CAJXUU01. Next base: position 2,737,128 of record OZ246013.1, on the reverse strand, counting down.
TGATGTTAAAAATTACTTGAAACGGGATTTTTCAATTTTTAGAGTTTGATCTTTTTTATTTATATTACTAATCTCACAAATAATATTTGGGGGAATATAAATGAAGAAAGAAGTATATATATTACTCAGTAAGAACAAAATTGATAAAGCTCTTGAATTGCTGTTCCTCTTGGCAAAAGACAAAGATCATTTCAACGAACTTGTTATTCAATCTTCTTTCTATTACGAAATTAGAAGAAGCTATAGAATGAATCAAATTTCGTATTCTGAGTACATCCAATTATCCAATAAAATTGTATATAACCTCTTAGAAATCACAGCATTAATTGAAGCATCAAAGAATGATATCAATACTCCTAATAATCGCTTCAGTAATAATGAGAACAAACCTCCAAGCCTCAATTCAAGGTTTTCAATTATACTACTACTTTTTATGCTCTTGGCATCATTCTATTTTTTCATCTATATGTTAAAAGTTAAAACTGAAACCAATAAACCAATTCATCTGTATGCAAATTCGTTTGACACCACAAATTTTGACGATTATGTTTATCACATATCTAATCGCTAGTACTTATTAGTTTTTGAGCATTCTGCTTTTAGAGTTAGAAGGTTTTATTAGAATTCTTATGTTGGCAGCTTGCTTTCAATACAAAAAGAACCATTCATTATTACATATAAGACTCTTTACTTAATCACTTGGTTCTCGTTTTAAATTCTTATTCTCTGCACGCCGCAAGGTTGGCTTGCGGTTCCCTTCCCTATCATGACGCTGTCATGATTTTTGCGCATCGGTCAGTCTCACTTCGCTTCTCAACTTCACTGTTCGTAATGCGATGAGACTATTGACTATTCTTTTTATTCTCTATAATAAATAAATGACAAATTCTTAGCGAGGGAACGCTCTAGCAATGGGTGGCTCATTATTGAGTACCACTTGTAAGTTCTCCAAAACAAAAAAGAGCCATGCATTATTCATACATGACTCTTCATTTAATTAATTGGTTCTCGTTTTAAAATCTATTTCTCTGCACTCCGCAAGGTTGGTTTGCGGTTCCCTTCCCTATCATGACGCTGTCATGATTGCCGCGCATCGGTCAGCCTCACTTCGGGGTTCAACTTCTCCGTTCGCAATGGGAAGAGACGAAGGACTATTCTATTTATTCTCTATTATGAATAAGTGCTAGATTCTTAGCGAGGTAACGCCCTTAGCTAGGGGTGGCTCATTATTGAGCACCACTTGTAAGTTCTCTAAAACAAAAAAGAGCCATGCATTATTCATACATGACTCTTTATTTAATTAGTTGGCAACGACCTACTCTCCCACAAACGCAGTACCATCGGCGCTACGGGGCTTAACTTCTCTGTTCGGAATGGGAAGAGGTGGAACACCCGTGCTATAGCCACCATTTAATCTTTAAACCCTTTCGGGCTTATTTCTTTTGGTGTGTATCGTATCTATTACTGATTTATCCTTCGATAAATCATGACAAAAAATTGGAGAGTGTAGATTCCAGTCAAGTTTCTGTTTTCAGTAGTAGTTTTAGAATCTAAATTCTTAGAGCTTTTTTACATTTTTTATTCTTTTACTTCTTTTATTATTCCTTAAGGATTTTAGTAAAGTAAAAAAAGGAAGCTGTCGGGTAATTAGTACTACTCGGCTCCATGTGTCGCCACACTTCCACCTATAGCCTATCAACGTAGTCATCTTCTACGACCCTTCTGAATTAAAATTCATGGAATACTCATCTTGAAGTTGGCTTCGTGCTTAGATGCTTTCAGCACTTATCCATTCCAAACATAGCTACTCTGCAATGCAGCTGGCGCCACAACAGATACACTAGAGGTTTGTCCAACACGGTCCTCTCGTACTAGTGTCAGATCTTCTCAATATTCCTACGCCCACAATAGATAGAGACCGAACTGTCTTGCGACGTTCTGAACCCAGCTCGCGTGCCACTTTAATGGGCGAACAGCCCAACCCTTGGGACCTTCTCCAGCCCCAGGATGTGACGAGCCGACATCGAGGTGCCAAACCTCCCCGTCGATATGAGCTCTTGGGGGAGATCAGCCTGTTATCCCCGGAGTACCTTTTATCCTTTGAGCGATGGCCCTTCCATACGGAACCACCGGATCACTTTAGCCTAGTTTCCTACCTGATCGAGATGTCTCTCTCCCAGTCAAGCACCCTTGTACTAATACGCTCTGCGCATGATTACCATCCATGCTGAGGGTACCTTTGCGAGCCTCCGTTACTCTTTAGGAGGCGACCACCCCAGTCAAACTACCCACCACACAATGTCTCCGTCTTTCCACGGATTAGAACCTAAATATAAGAAGGGTGGTATTTCAAGGACGACTCCACAACAACTGGCGCTGCCGCTTCGTAGTCTCCCACCTATCCTACACATCTTATATCCAAGCACAATGTGAAGCTGTAGTAAAGGTTCACGGGGTCTTTTCGTCCCATTGCGGGTAATCGGCATCTTCACCGATACTTCAATTTCACCGAGCTCGTGGCTGAGACAGTGCCCAGATCGTTACACCATTCGTGCAGGTCGGAACTTACCCGACAAGGAATTTCGCTACCTTAGGACCGTTATAGTTACGGCCGCCGTTTACTGGGGCTTCAGTTAAGACCTTCGGATTGCTCCTAAGCCCCTTCCTTAACCTTCCAGCACCGGGCAGGTGTCAGACCATATACTTCATCTTTCGAGTTCGCATAGTCCTGTGTTTTTGCTAAACAGTCGCCTGGGCCTTTTCACTGCGGCTCCAATTTTAACCGGAGCGCCTCTTCTCCCGAAGTTACGAGGCCATTTTGCCTAGTTCCTTAGCCACGAATCACTCGAGCGCCTGAGGATACTCTCCTCGACTACCTGTGTCGGTTTACGGTACGGGCGGTATATACCTAGAGCTTAGAGGTTTTTCTTGGAAGTCTGTTTGGGGACATTATCTCTCCGACCTAAGTCTTCGAGTACTATCGTACTTCAGTTCATGAGCGGATTTGCCTACTCAATCATCACCTTAATACTTCAACCAACAATTCCGTCTGTTGGCAGTCCTTACACGCCTTCGTCACCCCATCGCAGTATACACCGGTACGGGAATATTAACCCGTTTTCCATCGAATTCTCCTTTCGGATACTCCTTAGGTCCCGACTAACCCTGATCTGATTAGCATAGATCGAGGAACCCTTAGTCTTACGGCGGAGGGGTCTCTCACCCCTCTTATCGTTACTCATGCCTACATTTTCTTTTCTATACGCTCCATAATGCCTCACAGCAAAACTTCAACGCTGTACAGAATGCTCCCCTACCACTCATATCTCTTGATATGAATCCATAGCTTCGGTATTTAGTTTGATGCCCGATTATTTTCCGCGCAGGAACGCTCGACTAGTGAGCTGTTACGCACTCTTTAAATGAATGGCTGCTTCCAAGCCAACATCCTAGCTGTCTTAGCATTCCCACCTCGTTCATTCAACTTAACTAAAATTTGGGGACCTTAGCTGATGGTCTGGGTTGTTTCCCTCTTGGCTATGGACCTTAGCACCCATAGCCTCACTGCTGATGCAATGTCATGGCATTCGGAGTTCATCAGGGGTTGGTAGGCGGTGAAGCCCCCTAGCCCTATTGGTAGCTCTACCTCCATGACACTCTACTCAACGCTGCACCTAAATGCATTTCGGGGAGTACGAGCTATCTCCTGGTTTGATTGGCCTTTCACCCCTACCCACAGGTCATCCGAACATTTTTCAACATATATCGGTTCGGTCCTCCACTAAGATACTATCTCAGCTTCAACCTGCCCATGGGTAGATCACCAGGTTTCGCGTCTACCCCCACTAGCTATTCGCCCTATTCAGACTCGCTTTCGCTGCGCATTCGTTTCTGAAAAACTTAAACTCGCTAGTGAGGAGTAACTCGTAGGCTCATTATGCAAAAGGCACGCCGTCACACATAAATGCGCTCCGACCGCTTGTAAGCGTATGGTTTCAGGTTCTTTTCACTCCCTTTCTTAGGGTTCTTTTCACCTTTCCTTCACAGTACTGGTTCACTATCGGTCTCTCGGGAGTATTTAGCCTTACCAGATGGTGCTGGCATCTTCAGACAAGGTTTCACCGGCCTCGCCATACTCGATTAATACACTACTCGCTTCGTATACGGGATTGTCACCCTCTGCGATTCATCTTTCCAAATGATTCTACTCACTCATAATGTACTTTAGGGCTCCTCCGTGTTCGCTCGCCACTACTAACGGAATAACTATTGTTCTCTTTTCCTCCAGGTACTTAGATGTTTCAGTTCCCTGGGTTTTCCCCAATAAATTGGTACATGGTCTTCAACCATGCGGGTTGCCCCATTCGGACATCTACGGATCACAAGTTATTTGCACCTCCCCGTAGCTTTTCGCAGCTTATCACGTCCTTCGTCGTCTCCGAGAGCCTAGGCATCCACCATACGCTCTTATTCACTTCCTAACCTTTTGCTCTAATGAATTTTTTTATGATTCTATTTTATTACTACTTCTTTCTTCTTCTTTTCTTTCTTCTACTTCTCCAATCTTGTCAATGAACTTTTTGACTTCCAACTAAACACGTTTCCCTAATTCCCTCTTTTTCTAACGA